>CAVQBW010000001.1:0-1146917 GCA_963710875.1 uncultured Acidobacteriaceae bacterium
GCACATTGCTCTCGCCAATTGAGCCTTCGCTGTCCAGAGATTATGAAATTATGAGACACAATGCGTATATGGGGCCTGACCCAGGAAGCAGCGGCAGGAAGCGACTGTCCTTTCGCGGGCGACGTTTTATATGTACGGTGTTCCTTTCAAGGCAGACTGCACCCCTTTCGTTCCTCGGTCGATGAGTCCAAGAAAAGCACTGTTCGCTTCTTCACGGTCCTGATCGTGCTGAAAGCCACGATGCGCTTCGAGGAGGGCTGCGGTCATCTTCGCCGCTGGCATTCCACGCCGACGCGCCAAGTTACATCTCAGTTGCCAAGACTACGATTCCAGCAGTGTCCGTAACTTGTGAGCGTATCTGCGGCTCGACGTGACCACCGCTCCTCCAGCCAAGACGATGTCGTAAACCCCATCGAACATTGGACGAATCTCGCTAATGCAGGCACCGTTCACAATGGCCGACTTCCGCACGCGGATGAAGTGGTGTGGCGCAAGCTTCTCTTCCAGGTGCGCCATGGTTTCCCGCAACAGGTGACGGTCGCTGGCGGTGTGTATGCAGGCGTAGTTTCCCGTGGCTTCGATCCACAGCACGTTGGAAACGGGAACAAAGAAAATCCGCTTATTGTCCTTCACCACAAAGCGTTCCAACGGGCGGAAACTACTCAGGGATCGGAGCAGTGGTTCGAGATCTCGATTTGCTTCCCTGCGCTGTTCAAGCACCTGACGCGCGTGAACCAGCGCCTCGGCAAATCGCTCCTTATCAAACGGTTTCAATAGATAGTCAACCGCGTGCACTTCAAAGGCACGAATGGCGTGCACATCGTAAGCCGTGACAAAGATATATATGGGAGCGGGGCCGTTCACTGGCTCCACATTATCAATGACTCCAAAACCATCCAGATCGGGCATCTGCACATCGAGAAAAACGATGTCCGGATGAAGTTCATTGATCTGCTCCACCGCGCTTATTCCGTTCGCCGCCTCGCCTGCAACTTCAATGCCGTCGTGTTCGGCCAGATAGCGACGGATACCGCGCCGGGCGATCGGTTCGTCATCGACGATGAGGACTCGCGTCTTCAATGCGTACTCCGCAGTGGAATGGTGATGATGGCCTCACAGCCTCGACCGTCGCCCCCGTTAAGCTCCAGCGACGCCTCGTCCCCGTAGAGCTGTTTCAAGCGTGACTGGATATTGGTGAGACCGACGCCGAAGCGCAGGCGCGATCCCGGCGCCGGACCGGGGCCATCATCGCGGACGCAGAGCCGGACTCTGCCGTTGTGGAGTTTGGCAGTGATCTCCAGCCGGCCCGCAGCGGAATCCACGCCGATGCCGTGCTTGATGGCATTCTCAACCAGTGGCTGAAGCGCGAGACTCGGTACATAGACTTCGAGAAGGTCAGGGGTCACGTCCATGTGAACTTTCAACCGGTCATGAAAGCGTGTCTGTTCGATCTCCAGGTACTTGCCGACGAACTCGAGATCGCTCTCTAAGGTGATCTCGTTCTCCCGCCGTTCGAGGGCCATGCGCAGCAGGTCGCCGAGACTGACCAGCAGACGGCCCGCAGCATCGACGTCTTCCTGCATCAGAACACCGATGGCATGAAGGCTGTTGAATAAAAAGTGAGGATGCAGCTGGCTCTTGAGATTCTCAAGTTCTGCATGGGAGAGCTGCGTCTCCAGTTGTGCCGCTATCGTCTGGCGCTCCATGGCAATCTGGTAAAAATGCATCGACTGGTACAAGCCCACCACTAACCAGTATGTGAGTATGCCGGTAAAGCTCATGAAAAGAACACCGACTCCGAACGACGAAAGAAATTGGTGCACGTCAGGACCATTGATGTGAAAAACAAACCGGAGAAGTCCAAGGATCAGATAGTATTGGCTGACCGATGCCAGGGGAGCCATCATGAGCGACGCGATTGTGTGGAGCGCTATGTGACGTGCAAGCCTCGGCCCCATCAACGGGAACCGTTTGGCAAGACCGATCACAAGCGGTGTGCACGCCGCCCATGTGTACCATTCAACAAGTTCGAGCGCACCCTCGATCACCCAGTGGACCTGCGCACCCCGCACCTTTTCCACCACGATCTGTTGCGCGGCAAACAACAGTCCTACCATCGTCCATGCGCACAGGATCAAAATCCATCTTGTCCGCCCGCTATTTGGTGTGATCTGTAGCAATGGGTGCGTCAACCCCTCCGGGACAGATTATAGCTGTAACGTCGAAGGAGACATCACTGAGGACAGGGCCGTCCAAAGCGCGTAGCGCTCTTTGACGGCCAACTCTGACCGCTTGTCTCGTTTCGGATACCGCATGTCACTTTTCCTGCAAACACTGGTTCTTCGCAACATATTGTCCAGTGAGCAGGACCATCGACAGGTGGTTAAAACGCCGCGTTGAGACCTGCATTCGGCGTTACGAGCAGTACGAGTTGTTCAGATTGACGTAAAGGAGCTTTACATGACGAAGATTCTGACTAAGTACGGAGCGCTTGCGCTGGCGGTCGCTCTGATGGTGCCGTTGGCCCAGGCCCAGGCCCAACCGCAGCCGGCAGGAATGCAAGCCGCATGGGGAAAAGATGCCGGAACGCTTTCCGACAAGTTCAGCGGGCTCGCGCACGTTATGGTGGGCAAGTACGACTGGAAGCCCGGCCAGGGCGTTCGTTCCGTCGGCGACGTGTTCAACCTGATCGTTAAGGAGAACGGCCTGCTCGCCGGCGTGCTCTCGGGCACCCCGAATACGGGGGCAAAGCCCGCGCCTATCACCGATCCGGAGAAAATGCAGGAAGCTCTGAAGGCTTCTTACGCCAATCTGCAAAAAGCGATTACGGGACTTTCCGACAACGACCTGCAGACACCGGTGAAACTGTTCGGAGAAGACATGACGAAGCAGGACGCGCTGATGCTGATTCTCGAAGATCAACACGAGCACCTGGGACAGTCGATCGCGTACGCGCGCACCAACGGCGTGGTTCCGCCCTGGTCTAAGTAGGAGCGCCGCGCGCGGTCTGGCCCGGTTCTCATCGCATAGCGCACCGGTTGACTTAATAAAACAAGGAGATGATCTCATGATTCGTAGCTGCAATCTCATATTGTGTTGTTTTCTCATGGGACTGACGCTCAATGCGAGCGCACAGCAGTCAACTCCTGCCGCATCTGCGCCGCCTCCGCCAGTGGGAACACTTGCAGGGCATCCTGACTGGCCTGCGGCAAAGAACCCCGGCGACGTGGACACTGTGGACCACCTGGTAGCTTCGCTCTATGACGTGGTCTCCGGCCCAGCCGGACAGCGCGACTGGGACCGCTTCCGCGCGCTGTTTGTGCCCGACGGTCAGCTTGCCTGGATTGTTCCGGAGTCTGCGGCCACAAAGGATAAACCGGCACGCAAGGGGGATGCCGTTTTCCTGACTCCCGACACGTTCATGCAGCAAAACGATTCCTACTTCAAGGCGAACGGTTTCTTCGAGCGCAGCATCGGGAAGCGAGTCGAGGAGTTTGGCAATCTTGTCGAGGTGTGGAGTACGAAGGAAAGCCGGGATGCGAAGGACGACGCCCAGCCATCCTCGCGAGGCATCGATTCGTTCCAGATTGTGCATGCTCACGGACGCTTCTGGATCGCCAGCCTCATCTTTGATGATGAGCGACCAGGGGTGACGCTGCCCGCGAAGTACCTGAAAACGCCCGGGCTATGACGCGAGCGTTACCAGAGTCCCGGAACAGCGACCTCCGCCCATACCGAAGCCAGCCGTCCAGACGCTCATTCGTGGAGGATCTCCGCCAAACTTTCGGGCAGTTATGGCGGGGAGGAGAGTTTCAAGGAAGGAGGTGTCGAATACCGCGAAGCAGGAAAGACCGAGTGCTTCAATGATGGATGCAGCCTTGCGCGCGTCATGATTTTGCGTTCTGCATCAAGCAAGGCACGTTTCCGTTCCAGGCCCCAACGATAGCCTCCGAGCCCGCCATCGCCGCGTATTACCCGATGGCACGGCACAATCAGGGCGATGTGGTTCGCGGCGCAGGCGGATGCTACCGCGCGCGTTGCCTTGGGGTTCCCGATGGCCTTGGCCACTTCGGAATAAGACTGAACGCTACCGTTCGGAATTGTCTGCAGATACTTCCACACCTTGACCTGGAACGCTGTTCCGTGAAGAGATACCGGCAGCTTTCCCAGGGTTTTCTCGCCCTCGAGGTAAGCTGACAATGCCTCGACCCAGCCCAGATATTGTTCAGAGTAGGGCCTGGAGAGAGGACTGATGTGCGCAGCCGGGTACTCCAGGTGGAGTGAATCCAGCAACTTTGACTTCGAATTGCCGAACTCCAGAAAGCACAGACCTCTGTCGGTTGCGCCGATCATTATGAGACCCAGCAGCGTCTCTACCGTCGCGTAAGAGATCTCTACGCCTTCGCCACCTGCCCTGTACTGCCTGGGCGTCATTCCCAATTGTGTGTCTACTCGTTCGTAGACGCGACTACTCGATCCAAAGCCGGCTTCATAAACGGCATCTGTCACTGTTGTTCCACGCCTGAGATCTTCTTTGAACGTCTGCATGCGAAGCTCCTCAACGTATTCTCTCGGAGTCATACCAACCGCGGCCTTAAAGGTCCGCTGCAGGTGGAAAGGGCTCAGGCCAAAGTGACGGCTCAGAGCATCTAGTTTCAGGAGTGCGCGCTCTTCGAGGTTCGTTCTGATGTACTTGCGCACCTCTGCAATTCGGTCACGTTCTTTGTCACCTTTAACGCTGGTAGGCTTGCAACGAAGGCATGGACGTAAACCATCCGCCACGGCCTCTTCTGCGGTCTCATAGAAGCGCACGTTTTTTCGATTGGGTGTGCGCGAAGAACATCCAGGGCGGCTGAAGGCTCCAGACGTCAACACCCCGTACAAAAACTTCCCATCTTGCGTGCTGTCCCTGTTGAGCACCGCTTGCCAGCACTCCGCTTCGTCAATCATCGAAAGACTCCTAGTCTAACTTCGAGCTTCGTTATCGTTAGCGCATCATGTGGGCAACGGGGCGGTACGATGACTCCGGGATCTCCGCCAACGTCGATTCGAGTACTTCCGCGCCCAGACCATAGAAGCGGCAGAAACTCATGATCAGGGGCCGCCATTTATCGGGATCGACTCGGTCTTTGATCCCGTCCATGAGAATGCCAGGATCGACGTGAGTTCCAACGATTCTCACCTCAAATGCTAGCGCGGTCGGATCTTTATCCGGTCGAGTGCCGAAGGGTCGCACCGTCTCAAGCACCGCTTCCAACTGCACCGGGCACTCGACGATGCGAGCAGGGCGCACTGATTGTGATGGTTCCGTGGTTAACCTGGCTATACCCAGTTTGTCTTTTTCGTGGCGGTAGCCCATCGCAACCTTGTGTGGCGGAACAGGATCTGACCCGGTAGTCCTGGCGAGTCGATTCACAGCCGCGACCTGGTCAACGGAGGGCAGATTAAGCACGCACTCCTTCTCTCGCAAAAGGTTCTGAGCGGTGTGACCTTTTGCGCCGAGACCGAGCATGCAGTTCCAACCCAACCACCACGCTGAAGACATAGGGGCCACGTTGAGGGTACAGTCGTCATTCAGAGTGCTGATCAGGACGACCGGAGTGCCGAAGTAGAGGATGGATGGTTCAACGGGAATCTTCATAACCCAAGTTTGAAGGCACTCGGCGGAAGTCGCTATCCGATTCTTGCTACCCAATTCAAAGACGGTACCTGGTGGCATGGCAAGCCCCGCAGCCGATTTCAATCCCCGCCGGCGCCGGTTTCTTCGCATCCGAGTAGCTGAGATTGCCGAAAGCAAACCAGGCTGGAATCGGTGCGTAAAGACAAAGAGCAGGTAAGGGATGAACGAGCGAAACGGCCGCACCGCTCAAGTAGAATACGGGGCTGAGGAACGATAGCCGCACGCTGCGCTGAAGTGCTGACCGAGGTATTGCCGTGTACGCGCCGGAGCAAAAATAGACCATGTAGCGCCGTGTTAGCGGCGTGACGTGGCGGAGTAATCCAAAAATGATCACCTGTCGAAACGGCGTTATGAAGAGTAATCCTGATAAGTGCCCGTAACCTATGCGCAATAAACAGATTGGACCGTTCTTGTCAGCTCAGCAGGCGCAGGGACTCACGGCTTCGACAGAGCTGGGGAGCGGGGCTCCTTCCAGTGTGGACGACTTCTGTGGGGCGCAGCACGCCTTGTTCAATCTCATTACGTCTGCCTGCATAGCCTTATCCTCACTGAGCACGGAGAGCGTTTCGCTCAAGATCCGTGCTGCGCCAGCGTGCTTCGGCGCGACGATTCTGTAATGCATCCATTTTCCTTCTCGGCGAGCAGCGACAACGCCCGCGCGACGGAGATAGGCAAGGTGACGTGAGATCTTCGGCTGAGCCTGCCCAAGAATCTCGACAAAATAGCACACGCAAATCTCCTGGTCTCCCATCAGGTTGAGCAGGCGAAGTCGAGTATTGTCACCCAATGCCTGGAAGAAGCGCTCCATATTGTACTGAGCCAATTTTGTCGCCATGGATTCTTTAACCGTATTGACGAAACGTGTTGCCTTCGATGATTGAATATTATCCGCAGCAGCTCTGCACTGTCGGCAAACCAACAGGATCGCCTTCGAGATACCGTTGCGCCAATTGCAACATGGCCTTCGCCGGAGTCTCTTTGACGCTCTGAGCCGTTTTCACTGCGAGCATCATGTCTTCGCGTGAGATGCCAAGTTTCCGGGCCTGCTGGAAGTGGAATTTGAAACAGGGATCGCAATTCGCGGCGATGGCGGCACCGATTGCAACCAGTTCAGCGACCGCATCCGTATAAAGACTCTGCACGGGTGCTTCAACGGCAGCGGCCGTAACGCGCGCCCCTATTGCATCTTCGGTTGAACTGCAAGTACTGGACGTACGCTGCACGGAATTGTCTGAAACATCCATTCTTTCCATATTCAGCTCCCTAGTATTCTCCGAGTTGTTTCTCCTTAAGACTGAAACCGAAGTGCCGTCTTGGTCGAAGACGATCACCGCCCGACCTAATTACTTATACGCCTTGACGAATATGAACGCAAGGGATATAGTCGTTTTGGCGAATATGTTTTTGGAGGAATCATGACAGAACAGATTCTGGAGTCGGTGAAGTCGAAGTATGGAGCGGTGGCAGAAAGCTCACTGTCGAGCGACGATGCCGGCGTCAAGGCAGTGGCGGAGGCGTTCGGCTATACGGCAGAGGAACTTACATCGATTCCGGCGGAAGCCAATATGGGCTTGTCTTGCGGCAATCCCACGGCTACGGCACACATCAGGCCCGGTGAGGTAGTTGTCGATCTCGGCTCAGGTGGAGGTCTCGATGTCTTTCTCGCCGCCAAGATGGTTGGCCCGGAAGGGCGCGCCATCGGCGTCGATATGACGCCGTCCATGATTGAGCGTGCGCGCACAAATGCCAAGACGGGCGGCTACACCAACGTGGAGTTTTACCAGTCCACAATCGACCGGATTCCATTGCCGGACGCTTCGGTTGATTGTGTCATTTCCAACTGTGTACTCAATCTTGCGCCGGACAAGCCAGCGGTATTTCGCGAAATTGCCCGCGTACTGAAGCCAGGCGGCCGTATGGCTGTGAGCGATATTGCTTTGAAACAGGAACTTCCAGAGGATGTCGCGCGGAGCATTGCCGCATACGTCGGCTGTATCGCAGGAGCCATCCAGATCGACGCCTATCGGACTGGTTTGCTTGCTGCCGGTTTCGAGCACGTCGAAATTGTTGACAGCGGATCGGACCTAAATGCCTACGCCAAGGTTGAGAACCAGTCTGGTTGCTGCTCTCCAACAATGGACGCTTCCAATCCGCTTAAGGTCATTGAGGCGTCGTGCTGTTCCTCTGAGCCTGTCGCATCGGCTTCCCTGCATGAGGAACTCAAGACACTCCTTTCCCAATATGACGTCAATGCGGCTGCGGCCAGCGTTAAGGTATACGCCGTCAAGCCTGCGAACCGCGCTGCAAACATAACAGCATGACCACAGCATCGCAACTCGACGCCGAGCTGCAGGCTCAATTAGAGTTGGCACGCCAGGTTCAATTGAGCTTACTCCCGGAGCGGCACTGCTGTCTTAGCGATTGGGAGGTGGCATTTTCTTACGAGCCCGCAGGATTTGTTAGCGGAGACTACCTGGACTTGATTCCATCTGGAACAGACGAATTCTATTTTGCTCTTGGTGATGTCTCGGGAAAAGGCATTGCGGCGTCGATTCTGATGTCCCACTTACATGCCACCCTTCGGACACTGCTCCCTTCTAGGCAGACAATCGCAGAAGTATTGGGGGCGGCCAGTAGCACATTTTGCCACAGCACGCTTCCCGCCCAATTCGCGACACTGGTTTTGGGAAAGGCAGATCGCCTCGGAAGACTTGAATTTGTGAATGCTGGGCACACGCCTGTTTTCCTTGTCGAGAACAAGACAGTGCGCTCGATTCCAGGCACAAGTCTGCCGCTGGGAATGTTTTGTGCAACCGAATTCGTGACCGAGAAGCACGGCGTCAGTCCAGGAAGTACCCTGTTCCTGTATTCGGATGGAATAACAGAATCCACCAATCACGCGGGAATTGACTTTGACCTGACCCGAGTGGCAGAAGAAATTGTTTCAGATAGAACTCCATCCGCGCCCGAGCTCCTGACCGCTATCCATCGCAGCATCGTTGACCATACAGACGGTGCAAAACCGAGTGATGACCGTACGATGCTTGCGCTTCGTTGGTTGCCGAAAGGATTGTGAAGGGTTCTATGTCGCCCTACAATGTATTGTTTCTTTGTACTGGGAACTCCGCCCGCTCGATCATGGCCGAAGCCATCCTGAACCACAAAGGCAAGGGGAAGTTCACCGCTTACAGTGCGGGCAGCCATCCGACCGGGCAGCCACGACCGGAGGCACTTCAGCAGATCGAATCGGCTGGACTCTCGAAGGCTGGCCTGCGCAGCAAGTCATGGGACGAGTTCTCGGGGCCGGAAGCGCCGAAGCTCGACTTCGTTTTTACCGTGTGCGACAACGCCGCAAAGGAGCAGTGTCCGTATTGGCCGGGGCAGCCGATGACGGAGCACTGGGGTGTTTCTGATCCGGCCGCAGTCAAGGGGACGCGAGAAGAAATCGCCCGTGCGTTTCGTGATGCCTTCACCGTGCTGGATCGAAGGATCGGGCTGTTTCTCTCGTTGCCCCTGGCACCTACCGATTAAAGGACGAACGAGGTGTTTTCACGACCACGCCCTTGACTGGCCCCGGCGGTGTACAGAAAGGGAATCCAGTCTTCGAGTGGAACGGACATACGCGTGCGTGGAGATACAGCAAAGACACCATGAAGAAGCTTCACGAAGAGGGGCGGTTGCATTACTCAAAAACAGGCTATGCGCGACAGAAGCTCTATTTGGAGGAATCCCGTGGCGTACCAGTTCAGGACATCTGGACAGATGTGAAGCCGCTCACTGGTGCCCACGCTGAGCGCCTCGGCTATCCCACCCAGAAACCCGAAGCCCTCCTCGAACGCATCATCAAAGCCAGCTCCAACGAAGGCGATCTCGTTCTCGATCCCTTCTGCGGCTGCGGCACCACCGTCCAGGTCGCCCAACGTCTCAACCGCCGCTGGATCGGCATCGACATCACCCACCTCGCCATCGGCCTCATCAAAAAACGCCTGTCGGATGCGTTTGGACCGGAAATTCGAGAACGCTATGAAGTAGTCGGTGAACCCACCGACTACGAGGGAGCCGCGCAACTGGCCGCCGAAGACAAGTACCAATTCCAGTGGTGGGCGCTCGGCCAGATCGGAGCCCGTCCCGCCGATCAGAAAAAGGGCGCGGACCGCGGTATCGATGGCCGCCTCTACTTCCACGACGACGACTCCGGCCAATCCAAGCAAATCGTCTTCAGCGTCAAGGCAGGCGGTGTGACTGTCTCTCAGATTCGTGATCTTGTCGGCGTACTCACCCGAGAGAAAGCCGAGATCGGCGTCTTCCTCTGCTTCGAACCCCCAACCAAACCCATGCTCAAGGAGGCCGCCGAGGCCGGTTTCTACAAATCGACCGACGGCACCACCTATCCCAAGCTGCAAATCCTCACCATCCAGCAGATCCTCGACGGCAAGCAGCCCGAGTATCCCCTCCACCGCCGCGACGCCACCTTCAAGAAAGCCCCCCGCAGCCGCCCCGCAGCCGCTCAAAACATGACCCTCCCCCTCATGCCAAACGACTGATCGGGTCCCTATTTCCTCAGTCCCTAGTCCCTAGTCCCTCAGTCCCTAGTCCCTGCCTCTATCATTTCAGCCGTATCCCATTCGCTCGCAGAGCCTTCCTCAACGCCCTCCGCATCTGCTCACGCCAGAACGGCGTCTTTGATGGCGGCTTCGGAATCTGCCGTCGCAATCCGGCGGGAATCGGCCCGTACCATATCTTCCAGAGATCCCTCCACCATTCCTCATGGTTTCTTCGCTCCTTGGCCAACCAGCTTTTCTTCGCCGCATCGAGCCGCTGCTCCTTGGCCTTCTGGAGCCTGAGCGTCCGCGCCTCTTCCCGCCTCTTCGCGTGCGCCGCGCCGATCGCCGCGGCCATCTCTCTCACCGTCCCCTGCTTCGGCGCCAGTCCGTACACCAGGTCACAACCCAATGCCCCCGCCGCCCGCCGCAGTGTCTCCAACCGGATCACTCCCCGCTTCTCCGCATACTCCATCCGGTAGAGGTCGCCCGCCCCCACCCCCATCCGTCCAGCCACCTCCGCCGCCGGAAAACCCACCGCAAGCCGCACTGCCCGCAGCCAGCCTTGCCCAGTCTGTTGAAGGTTGACCGCGGCGTGCCGCGCGACCCTGAACGCCATCGCCGTCTCATCCACCTCGCGCATCCGCTCCTCCCACCCCTTAGTTCGCATCCCATCTCCCCGCCCGGCCCTCACCGTTTCCCCAAAATCCGGCAGGACTCCAGACCCAACCAAGAACATGCCCAGATTCTCGCAAAATAACATCTATTTATACGCAAAACCTTTTGCGCGCTTCTTTGATCGCAATTCCCAGCCTCGACTACCTGGTCCGGAACCCAGGTCCTCTCCAAAAGAAAACCCCCGGCCGGTGGGCCGGGGGCGCTTGGTTAATTGTGGTCACAGTCTAAGGAGCAGCAGTTACCATCCAGTCTGCCACTTCCGCTCCTCAGTTGCTGAAGAGCAAAACGCCGGCGGGCTTTTCTTCGCTGGCATTCTCATCCGAGCTGACCGGCCGGTAGTAGAGCTGGTCGGTGTCGAGGTAGACCTCGAGGAAGGCCGGCCGGGCGGTGATCTGGCCCGCGATCAGGGCCTCGGACAAGGGGTCTTCGACATACCGCTGCAGGGCGCGGCGCAGGGGGCGCGCACCGTAGCTGCGATCGATCAGGGTCTTGTCGAGAATCCACTTCTTGGCCTCCTCGGTCACCGAGATGGTGATGGACTTCTGCGCCAGATTGGCGTTCAACTGCTGCACCAGCAGCTCGACAATCTGGATCAGGTCCGAGTCGGAGAGCGACTGGAACAGGATGATTTCATCGAGGCGGTTGAGGAACTCGGGGTTGAAGGTCTTCTTGACCTCCTGCCGCACCAGTTCTTCCACCTTCTCGCTGACTAGGTCTTCGCGGTCGCTCTGGAAGCCCAGCCCCTGCTTCTTTTGCAGGTGGCGCGCGCCGATATTCGAGGTCATGATGAGGATCACGTTCTTGAAGTCGACGGTGTTGCCCAGGCCGTCGGTCAACTGGCCATCCTCAAAGACCTGCAACAGAATGTTGAAGACATCGGGGTGCGCCTTCTCGATTTCGTCGAGCAGGACCACGGAATAAGGAGACCGCTTGACGCGCTCGGTCAACTGGCCGCCCTCCTCGTAGCCGACATACCCCGGAGGCGAACCGATCAGCTTCGAGACTGAGTGCTTTTCCATGAACTCCGACATATCGAAGCGGATGAGCGCCTTGTCTGAGCCGAAGAGGAATTGAGCAAGTGTCCGCGCCATCTCGGTTTTGCCGACGCCGGTAGGCCCGAGGAAGAGGAAGCTGCCAATGGGCCGTGCGGGCGACTTCAAGCCGGCGCGCGACCGGCGGATGGCGCGAGCCAGCGCACTGATGGCCTTCTCCTGCGAGATGACGCGCTTGTGCAGCTCTTCCTCCACGCGCAGCAGCTTCTGCGTCTCTTCTTCCTTGATGCTGGTGACCGGGACGCCGGTCCAGCGGCTGACCACGTCCTCGATGTCCTCGCGTCCCACGATGCCCGCGGCTGAGTCGTCGAGGTGATACTTGTCGCGCATGGTGCGCAGGCTTTCGCGCTCTTTGCGCTCTTCGTCGCTGTAAAAACGGGCCTTTTCAAATTCGTGGTTGGCAATCGCTGAGTCCATCCGATGAACGATGAACTTGATGCGCTTCTGAACCTCGGTTATCTCTTCAGGCAGCGAAGTCTGGCGGAGCTTGACTCGCGCGCCGGCCTCGTCGATCAAGTCAATCGCCTTGTCGGGCAGAAAACGGTCGGGAATGTAACGGTTCGAGTGCGAGACCGCAAATTCTACCGCGGCATCTGTGTAGCTGACGGCGTGGAACTTCTCGTACCGGTCCTTGATGCCGTGGATGATCTTGATGGCGTCGGCCTCGTTGGGCGGCGGCACCTTCACGGCCTGGAAGCGGCGTTCGAGCGAGCGATCCTTCTCGATGGATTTGCGGAACTCCGCAGGCGTCGTGGCTCCGATGCACTGAATCTCTCCGCGCGAGAGCGCCGGCTTGAGAATATTGGCCGCGTCCAGCGAACCCTCGGCCGAACCCGCGCCGACCAGCGTGTGCAGCTCGTCGATGAAGATGATCGAGTTCTGGTTTTCCATCAGCTCTTTCATGATGGTCTTGAGCCGCTCCTCAAATTGGCCGCGATATTTCGTCCCGGCCACGATGAGCGATAAATCCAAGCCGAGCACGCGCTTCTCGGCCAGGAAGCTCGGCACCTCGCCGTCTGCGATGCGTTGCGCCAGCCCCTCGACGATGGCTGTCTTGCCCACGCCGGGCTCGCCAATCAAGACAGGATTGTTCTTGGTGCGGCGGCAGAGAATCTGGATTACGCGCTCCAGTTCGCCGTCGCGGCCCACGAGCGGATCAAGCTGCCCATCCATCGCCGCCTGCGTCAAGTCGCGGCTGAACTCGGCCAGCAGGCTGGATTCGCGCTGGCGCTGCTGTGGGGGAGTTTTTTCCTGCGCGGTGCGGCCCAGATCCTCGCGAATCTGCGCCAGTTTCAAGCCGCGCTCCTGCAAAATCTCTGAGGCGAAGCATTTCTCCTCGCGCAGCAGGCCCAGCAGCAAATGCTCTGTCCCGATGTGCTTGTGGCCCAGACGTTCGGCCTCTTCCGCGGCATAGGCCAGCACGCGCTTGCACTCGTTCGACAGCGGCAGGTCCACGGAGGTCGAAACCTTTTCGCGAATGGTCGTATGCGCCTCGATCTGCTTGCGAATCGATTCCACCGAGGCGTGCGAGCGCAGGAAGCGGTTGGTCAACGCCTTGTCCTCGCGCAAAAGGCCAAGCAGCAGGTGCTCGGTCTCGATATAGGGCGAGCCGAACTGGCTGGCCTCATACCGCGCGAAGAAGATCACGCGCCGTGCCTTCTCCGTATAGCGTTCGAACATGTGGTCCCCCTTGTAACGGCTATCGGCTGGAGTGGCCGTCCGGTTTACGTCACCCCAACGACGAAGACCTGTCGTTGGGGACCCCGCTTCCGGCTTCAGCCTTCCCGCGCGCGCCCTTCCTTTATATCGCCGCCGGGACCCTTGAAAATCTTCTCTCGGCCCCGAAAAGCTCTCTAGGATGGCTTCGTGGTCTCCTCCGTCACTTAAGTCTTTGCGATCGAGCCGCGGAAGAGATTTCCATCCTGCCTTATCAACCGTGATGGAATTGGATCGTCCCGTCGCGGCCGCTTACTTGTTAAGACTCAAAAACATCCAAAAAGGTGCATTTTCCGCTAGTTGGCTTCCGTGCGATGACCGCCTCGAGCCGCGATGGCCAGCGGAGACAACCGGCCACTCTCCAGGCGCAAGGTTCTCGTACAGCGTGCCGCCAAGTCAAGGTTGTGCGTCACAAGGATCGAGGTGAGGCCGTGACTGGCGTGCAGCCTCTCGATCAAGCCGAAAACGCGTCCGGCGGTCGTCTCGTCCAGGTCTCCTGTGGGTTCGTCGGCCAGTAGCAGCCGAGGGTTGTTGACCAGCGCGCGAGCCAGCGCCACACGTTGCTGCTCGCCGCCCGAGAGTTCGCCTGGCCGATGGTCGCCGCGGTCTTCCAATCCGACCTCGCCGAGCCACTTCGCCGCCGTTGCCAGAGCCTCTGACCTTCGTAACCCGCGAGCCTGCAAGGGCATGGCCACATTCTCCATCGCCGTGAACTCCGGCAGCAGATAGTGAAACTGCCAGACGTAGCCGATCTCGCGATTGCGAAAGACCGCCGCCTCGCGCTGCGAGAGCTGGGACACGTTGATGGATGCACAGCTTACCGTGCCGGAGGTAGGAGTGTCCAGTGCGCCCAGAATGTGCAAAAGAGTACTCTTTCCGGCGCCGGACTGGCCCACGATGGCCACCATCTCGCCGGCCCGGATCTCAAGGTCGAGCCCTTGAAAGAGAGTGAGCGAGCCGCGTGCGGTTGTGTAGGTCTTTTCGAGATCTCTTACCTGAATAATCGGGGCGATTGCAGGGGGCTGGCCGGAGATTAGCGGCTCGTCGGCCCGCGACTCCGGAGCCCGCGCGGTGCGGGTCTCCTGGTCGGCCGCCGCTCTAGAAGAAGGGGTCATCTGGTTGCCCTTATTCTACTGTGCCTGAGGCGGGTTTTGCGTCGGCTGGGGTTCCGCAGGTAACGCTGGGCCGGTAAAGACTGCGGAGTTCATTCGCGGCATGCAACTGCTGGGAGCGACGACGAGCAAACCCTGGTCAAGAATTTGCGGCAAAGGCGCGATCACTGCCACTCGGTTCCCATATCGTCATCGGTGATCAGACGGGCACCCTTTAACCGGCGCAGCAAGCTCCCACGCGATTCAAGCTCCGCGTTGGGAGCGTCGAGGTCATCGGCCAAATGCAGAACCTCCTCAAGCCGCGCCCGCTGAAGCGGATTCGAAAGATCAAAGACCGGATGCCCGTCAATGCGGAAGTTGGTCAGGCTTGTCCTCCAGCGATTCTTGTCGAGCGTGAACGGGCTGTCGCTGACGGCCAGGAAGCTGTTGAAGCGAAGCGCGTAAGGAAAGGCCGCCGCGCCCGTGGCCAGAGCCTCTCCCGACCAGGTCGTGTTGTAGTAGGCAATCCCTCCGGGTGCCAGATGCATCCGCATCAGGTTCATAAACTCCGTTCACAGCAGATTGGAGACATTTGCGCGGTTGTTCCAAGTCGTGTTCATCAGGATGAAATCGAAGCGGCGATCCGGATGGCCGACCAGCCACCTGCGTCCGTCGTCGATGACGATATGAACCTTGGGATTGCGCAGGAGGGACTCGACGTCTGGTTGTTCGCGGATCAGGGGCAGGTAGCCCGGATTGATTTCAACAATGGTCATTTCCTCGACTTGCGGATTGTTGGCGGCGATCTGCGCCCAGGAACCGGAGCCCAGACCGATCATGAGAACTCTTCTCGGCCTGGGATGAAGGCCGCTCATTGCAAAAACACGAAAGAGTCCGTTTGAATCGTGCATGATATCGGTGTTGAACTGCCCGTCGTAGGCCCCACCGCCGTAAACGATCCTGATAAGGTAGCCGAATTCCGCGGTGCTTGGGTAGACAGCGATCACACCGCTCCGGTTCTCCACCAGGTCGGAGAATCTCATGCCGGTTTTGTACGCAGTCTTGAAGAGCAGCCGTTCGTAGATGCCGGAGAAGAGCGGACCCGAGTTCAAAGCGATGGCCATGCAGGCAACGCAGCCGGCGACGAAGACGCTCTTCGGCCACTTCGATCCGGAAAGGACGGCAAGCAGGGAAGCGACGATAAAACCCATGCAGAGCAGGAGAAGCGAAGTGGCGCGTGTGGACAAATAATCGAGAACCACAAAGCCAACGAGGAAGCTCCCCAGGGTTGAGCCGACGATATTGCTCATATAGAGGAGACTGACACGTCTGCCGGATTCTCTCGCCGGATCGATAGCCGCGTGGGAGAGAAGCGGGAAAGCGGATCCCAGCAGCGCCGCCGCGACGAAGACAAAGACATAACTCAGATCGTACTGAAAGTGGACGACCCAAAGTGCCAGTGCGGGTCCAAGAAGAAGGGCGGCGATCGATCCCAGCATGACGACACTGGAGGCGGCGCTCAACGTGCGCCGAAGGTCATTTCCGAGTTTCTGGCGGCAGGCGTCGCGGACCGCGAAGGAGCCATAGGCAATTCCGAAAAGGTAAAATGCCAGCAACTTGGCAAAGCACGGGGCAGTCCCGCCGGAGACGAAGGAATACAAGCGATACCAAACGATTTCGTAGGCCAGCGCTATGAATCCAGTGGCGCCGGCGAGGAACATTCCGATCCAGAATGGTATGATCTCCTGCTGCGCCGCAGGTCCCGGCTTCTTTTCAACCGATACGGAAGCAGCGCGTCTCGTTTGGAGAACCAGCGCCGTGACGCCGACAAAGAGGTTGAAGTACACGGCAAGCCGTACCGAACCCGCCTCGCCAAGCAGCCGCATGAGGAAGAGAGCAGCCGCAAGACATGCCACTCCAGAGCCAAAAGTGTTGACCGAATAGAGAACACCCACCGACTCTCCGACATTGCCAGTGCGCCGGACGAAGTGCTCCACCAGCAGAGGCAACGTGCTTCCCATCAGCATCGTCGGAACAAGCAGCAGCGCAAAAGCGATCAGGCCGGTCGTGCCGATCGATGCTCCCGCGGTGAAAGAGCTGACGCGATGAAATATCCAAAGAGAGGCTGCGCCAAAACCTCCCACCGATAGCTCGATAAATCCGAAGGCAAGCAGCAGACGAATTCCCTTTTGCGTCGAAAGCCAACCTCCGGCCAGGCTACCCAGCCCCAGCCCGAGCATAAAGACGGTTACGATCATGGTCACCGATTCAATGTTGACTCCGTAAAGCGTGAATAAGGACCTCTGCCAGACGATCTGATATAGAAGCGCGGGGAAACCGGAGAGAAAAAAGAGGATGTAATAAAACCGCGTAGAGTCAAAACCCGCACGTCTGGTTTCAAATGGTTGCATGGGAGCACCTTATCACGCCGGTTGTCGAAACGAAAAGGGACCAGAACGCTTCCGGCCGGCGCATTGACTCTCAAGCGATCGAAGGGGGTGCTAGAAACCGGTTTGCCGGTTATTCTTTGAGCCTGCCCGTTAGAGCCTATCCGCAAATTGGTGGCGTTGACCTTCAGGTCGGCTGTTCTGTGGGTCTTCAGACCCACAGGCGGCGCCTGGCGGCGTGGACGCCGCCGGCACAGCCGGTCTGGAGACCGGCGCTACATTCCTTTCTCAATTTACGGATAAGTTCTTAGTACTCGATCTTGTTGGCCGAAGCGATCCATGCGGCGAAGCTGGCCCAGGCCTCTTCGCCCAGTAGTTGCGTAACGGGGAGCAGCTTGCGTTCGGCGGCACCTTTGCGCAGCTCCCGATAGAGAAAGTCGTCGTCAAAGCCGGCCCTCGCGGCGTCGGCGGCGCTGGCGCCAAAGTAAATCGCCTCCATCCGCGCCCAGTGCGCTGCGGCAAGGCACATGGGGCAAGGCTCGCAACTCGAGTAGAGCTGGCAGCCGTCCAGAGAAAATCTCCCCAGCGCTTTTGCGGCCGCACGGATGGCGTTCACCTCGGCGTGCGCCGTCGGGTCGTTGGTTGCGGTTACGCTGTTCGCGGCCTCGGCGACGATTCGTCCATCCCGCACAACAACGGCGCCGAACGGCCCGCCCGCGCCGCTGACGACGTTTTGAGTGGCCAGCGCAATGGCGCGGCGCAGGAACTCCGGATTGCCT
Organism: uncultured Acidobacteriaceae bacterium; assembly: GCA_963710875.1. Lineage (GTDB taxonomy): Bacteria > Acidobacteriota > Terriglobia > Terriglobales > Acidobacteriaceae > Telmatobacter. Next base: position 17,925 of record CAVQBW010000001.1, read on the forward strand.
TCTCTCTGCATCGCTCCATGGTAAGGCAACGGACAGGGAATCGGGATCGGATCGCCGGCTATCGCTCTCTGCCGATCCTCTCGGAGCGGAAGCGAGTCCTCGTGGCTGCACCCGGCCTCCGCTCGACGGCATCTGGCCGTAAACTGTGAAAGTGATGGACGCATTCTCAAAGGAAACTCTCAACGAACTGCTTCTGCCGGAGCCGGACGCCGATGATCTTGCGGCAACTTCGAGGGCCGGGAAGCAAAGCCCGCCGGGGAATTCGGATCACTGGTCCGCCGCCGTCCTGCTCGAGCGGGCCGCGTATCTGCGCAAACTGGCCAAGAACGGCGACGGCTCGGAGAGCGAAACGCTGAAGGAGTATCCGCGGCATTGCGCGATGCTTTCGTTTCGCAGCCGCGACGGCCAGGCCGAGGTGCATGAGAACTTCGCCGATGCCTTCTACGTTCTGGATGGGCGCGCAATTCTGGTGACTGGCGGCAGTGTCGCAGGCGCGGTCAGCATCGGGCCGGGCGAGATTCGCGGCTCTTCAGTGGTGGGCGGCGGGCGGCAAGAGCTGAGAGCGGGCGATGTGGCGCACGTTCCGGCAGGCATGCCGCATCAGATGCTGGTGGCCGGAGACAAGACGATTACCTGCATGGTGATCAAGATTCAGCAGAATCAGTGAAATCCATGGGCTTCGAGGCTCGATCCGTATCCCTTGTCAGAGACCATGATGTGCGAGAAGAGCCAATCGCGCAGGAAGTCCATCAACTCCAAATCGAGCATGGCGATGGACGCGGACCTGATCCGCGCTTGCAGGTTCGAGATCTCGCGGATGAACTTCTCGTGCTCCGTCATATGCTCTAAGGTGGCCTCGTAGCCCGCCTTGATCAGCATTCCCTCTTCCCTGGCGAAGTGGAATTTGATGTAATCCACCAGTTCATTGAGAACAGCCTCGAGAACTTCCCTGTCGTGGCCCGCCGTGATTCCAAAGTGCAACTGGTTGATAATGCCGATGAGCTTCTTATGATCCTCGTCCAGAACCTCAACCCCCACGCTGAGGTCGCTTGTCCAGGTCATGAATTCCATATGGAGTTCATCCCTTTCTATTGGCCATGCCCGTCTGCGAACCTTCCCCCCGGCGTCCGCAGACGTGGTGCAATACGGCCTTCGCCGCCTGCATTCATTGGATCATGATCCTGCAAAGAGCAAAAAACGGCAAGTCTCTCTATTCTCTATTCCCTGTTCACTGACTCTTCGAACTCCTCGTTGAGCCATTGGCTGAAGGCTCGAAACTCCTCGTCGCGGCCCAGGAAGTCGCGCACCATCTGCCGCCCCGGCTTGGAGCCGCCCTGTTCGAGCACAGCCTTGCGATAGCGGCCGCCGGCCTCGCAGCCGAGCAGGTCGCCGGCATCGAACTGGGCAAAGAAGTCCAGCGCGATGACCTTGTCGAAGGCGTAGGTATAGTAGTTGGACGAGTAGCCGGTGAGATGGCCGAAGCTCGCATACATGCGGTTGCCTTCCAGCCAGGTCCAGGGTTGCAGGCTCTCGTAGAGACGCTTCGTTGTGCTGTCGAGGTCGAGGCCAGCGGGGTTCTGGTCGTGCAGATCGAGCGACAGCGTGGTGTAGTAGAGCTGCGAACGCACCCAGTCTGCGCGCCCGAATGCCCCGGCCAGCTTCATCTTCCTGATCGTCTCGGAGGGAAGCGTCTCGCCGGTCTGGTAATGCTTTGCAAAGGCCTGGAGCAGCTTCTCGTCGCGGAAAAATTCCTCGAGCATCTGCGAGGGCACCTCGATGAAGTCGCCCTCGGTGGCAAAGCCGGAGACTCCCGCCCACTCGGTCTGGCCGCCCAGGATGGCGTGCATCAGGTGGCCGAACTCGTGAAAGTAAGTGACCACGTCGGAGTATTGCAGGAGGCCGGGGTCTTCTTCCGTCGCGGCGGGAAAGTTGCAGATGAGAGCGGCCTCGGGCAATGTTTGTCCGCGAACGCCAGTAACGATGGGCGCGGCGGAGAACCACTTGTCCTTGCCCTCGCGGGGGTGCATATCGAGGTAGAAGCGGCCCACGCGCCGGCCGCCGTCGAAGACCTCGAAGACCGAGACCTCCGGGTGCCATGCGGGCGCCGTCGACGCGCGAAATTCTATTTTGAAGAGGCGCGCGGCTGTTTCAAGGACGCCTGCCTCGACCTGCGCATAGGGAAAGTAAGGACGCACCGATTGCGAATCGAAGTCGAAGGCCGAGCGGCGAAACTGCTCATACCAGTAAGCGCGGCTCGTGATATCGATGGCCGTAAGGCCGGGCTGGGGCGTGCGCGCGAAGTCAAGAATCAAATCGAGCTCGCGCTGTGCGCCGTCGCGGCTGGCCTCGTTGAGCTTGGCCAGAAATGTCCGCACGTTGGCCGCCGAGCCCATCATCTGATCGGCGGTCGCCAGATCGGCCCAACTGCGAAAGCCGAGCACGCTCGATATCTCCTGCCGCGTCGCCAGCAGGTCAAGAAGTATTTGCCGGTTGGCTGGATAGGCGCGGGTGTTGTAAGCCAGGAACATGCGCTCGCGCAACTCGGCGTTCGCGGCAAAGGTCATCACCGGCTGCATGTCGGGCGGGTCGGTGGTGAGGGTCACGCGGCCGTTGGCGTCCGGCTCATGACGCGCGATGTAGTCGGCGGGCAGGCCGTCGAGTTCGGCGGCAGCGGCTTCGACGGTCTTCGCGCCCTCTTGAATGTTGCGGCTGAACTCAAGCGAAAGGCGCGTGGCCTTCTCGTGGAGCGATTGCAGCAGCTCGCGCGTGGCCTGGTCCTTGTCCACGCCGGCCAGGCGGTAGCCAAGCAGCGTGCGCTCGACGAAGTGCCTGGTGGCCGGGCTGGCGCCGTCAAGGCCGATAGCGGCCAGTGCCTCATAGACCGCGCGATTCAAGCTGAGCGCGCTGCCGGCCTGCGCCACGCGCTGCGCTTCCTGCTGCCCCCGGTCGCGAACGGCCTTGTCCGCGGCTACGGAGTTGAGTACGCCGGCCTGCGCTCCGGCCAGGTTGAGATGCTCGATGGCCGCATCGTAAAGGCGCAGCGAATTCTCCGGTGTGCGCTCGCCTTCGACGGCAAGCAGGGCGGCCAACGCCGCTTCGTGCGCCGCGAGATGTGCGCCAACCCAGGCGGAGAGAGCCTCGGGGGAAGTTGCTCCGCCTGCCTCCCAGGCGTGAAGGTCTTGCGATGAGGCAACGACGGCAGGGTTCTCAACGGGCATGGCGGGCAAACTCCTCCAGAGTTCTAGAGTGCCACAGCGGAGCGCGTTCGCGCTTGTTTCCTGCATGGATAATTGCTGAATGGAAGATTGGCTGGCCTTACTCGCCGTTTTTCGCAGTGCTGTTCAGAGCGGCTTTGCGCTCGATCGGCAGAGACCTGCCGGGGCATATTCGCGTAGCTCCTGCACCGTTGGCTTGGGGCGCGACATTGGATTTGCCGAGGTCGAATCGGAAGATCTGAGTCGAAGCAAGCGAGGTTCGATTCGGCACTCGAAAAAATTGTTGCCTATTTTTCCACCACCATGTCGTTTTTCTCTTGACACTTGCATTACATAAATCTATACATTCATCAACTGCATTATCGTTTGCAGGGACGAAACAAAAATCGTCGAAAGGGAGAATAGGCAAATGGCAACTAAGAAAGCAGCCAAGAAGGCACCCGCGAAGAAGGCGGCAAAGAAGGCCGCGAAGAAGAAGTAGCGGTTCCTCCAACCAAAAGGCAACACCCCAGGGGAATGCTTCAAGCGTTCCCCTGAAGTGTTTTTAGGCCCTGAAATCGCTGGGTAAAGAGGATTACACTGGTAAACGCGATGAAGAGGGAGAGAGAACCGTGACGCGCCGCCGCTGGATTGCCGAGCATTGGGACGAAGCCACCGCAACGCTGGTGGGCGCGCAGGCCGAGCACATGACGCGCGTCTTGCGCGCCCAGCCGGGCATGGAAGCCGATGTTGTCGCGGGCGGCCACGTCTTTCATGCGCAGGTGGCCGCGGTCACCGCCGATGAGGTCCGCTTCAATCTGATATCGGAGCTCGAAGCCGATCCCGCGCTGCCCATTACCCTCGTAATGGCCGTCTACAAGTTCGATCACATGGAGTGGGCCATCGAGAAAGCAACCGAACTGGGAGTCGCAGCGATAGCCCCGGTCATCGCGCGGCGAACCGAAAAGCATCTGGCCGCCGCTGCGGCAAAGCGAGCCGAGCGCTGGCGGCGCATCGTGCATGAGGCGTCGAAGCAGTCGCGGCGCTCCGATGTGCCGATTGTCTTCGATCCGGCTCTGCTGGCCGCGCGCGTGCGTTCGGCGTCTGAGGCCACGGACACCGCTTCGGGCTCCGCATACATTGTTCTTGCCGAGCAGGAACGCACCACCACGCTGCGCAATGCTCTGAAAGAAGCCATGGCCGCGGCCGGGATGGAGACGCCGGCGATCGAGATTGCCATCGGCCCCGAAGGCGGATGGGCGCCATCTGAAGAAGCGCTCTTCGACGCCAACGGCTGGCGCGCCGCATCGCTCGGCCCGCGCATCTTGAGAGCCGAGACAGCGGCCATCGCCGCGCTGGCGGTCGTGGCTTCGTATCTGGAGTAGAAAGTAGAGAGATCCCCAAGTCTCAAGTCGAAACTTGGGGGACACACTTCAGGAGCAGGATCGCCTCGGCGATATGGACGGAATCTATTCGCGGAAAGAAGTAATTGCGTCCACTTCCGTCAAAGTGGCCGGTCTTCATGCAGCATTTCTTGAAAGCGCTGTCCTGAGCCACAAGGACACAAATCGTTACGTCCCAACTTCTCGCTGAGATCCTTATCACCATGAACGACTCGGTGACCTCGTTTGACGTTCGTTTCTGAGGGGAATCCTTGCCGGCGTTTACTAGTCCGCGTGAAAGGAGTAGAGGTTGGCGGTTTCGTCTTCGTATTGCATGGCGCACCTCCTGATGAATTTATCTAAGAGTACCATGATCGCTCAATCCAGAGCATAGAAGCTCGTGGGATGCGAGTGCTCTGCATCTATGCGACCCTCCGCATCACAGATGCGCAAACCGCAGCAACACCCCGGCCAACGCGCCGCCCAGCAGCGGCCCAACTATCGGAATCGGCGCGTAACTCCAATTCGATCCGCCTTTGCCGGGAATCGGCAGCAGCCAATGAACGATGCGCGGACCTAAGTCGCGCGCAGGGTTGATGGCGTAGCCGGTCGTACCGCCGAGCGAGAGTCCGATGCCCCACACCAGACTGGCCACCAGCCACGGGCCGATTCCCGCCGACATGCCCCCCACCGGTCCGGCCATTGAAACTCCATGCGAGAAGATCGAACCTGCCACCACCACCAGTACCGCCGTGCCCAGAACTTCGCTCAAGAGATTGAACAGCGGGTTGCGCACTGCCGCATTGGTGCAAAAAACACCCAGCTTGGCCGCCGGATCGGGCGTGAGCCGCCAGTGCGGCCCATAGTGCAAGGTCATCAGCGCAGCGCCGCAGATCGCTCCAAGTAACTGCGCCGACCACATGCTCGCCAACTGCGAGTAGTCTCCGCTGATGACCGCGGAGGCCAGCGTGATGGCCGGATTCAGGTTGGCGCCGGGACTGCCGAAGGCCTGCGCCACCAATACGCCGCAGAGCACGGCCAACGCCCAGCCGGTGGTGATCACCATCCAGCCGGATCCGGCCGCATACGACTTGCGCAGCGTCACGCCGGCATTGACGCCGGTGCCCAGCAGAATCAGCACCAGCGTGCCCATGAACTCGCCAAACCACACAGAATGCATCGCAGCTTCCTTGCGCTTGCACGGCCTGCCATTTCAATGAAGGACCAGGCTGCGCGCGAAATACGATTTGCGGAACTCAAGCATTGTGCACTGCCAGCCGCATCTCCGCCAACTTCTCGCGCGGAGGTCGAACGCTAAAAGGGAAGTTCATGCGGATTGGAGTCATCGCAAAAAGGGCGCGGCCGAAGCCGCACCCTCTTTGAAAGAGATGGTAAAGAGCCCGCCATCAATTCTGCGGAGCCGGGGCGGGAGTCTGCGGCGCCGGAGCGGGGCCCAGCGGCACGTCGCCTGTGGGCACCGGCGCCTTTTCAGGCTTCTTCTGGTCCGAGAGGCGCGTCTTGTCGCCGGTGGTGGTTGCTTTCTTCTTCTTCTTTTTGGATGTATCGCCGGCCAAGCCCAGCGGACTTGACTGTACCTGGCGGTCGGCAACTTCAGCGGCGTCGGGCGCGGCGGGAGCCATCGTGTCGATCCTGGGACCCTTGACCTTGGGCTTGGGCTTTTTGGACTCTTTGGCGCGTGCGCTGAAGCGGGTTTTCTCGGTCGGCCTGGCCGTGGTCTCCAGCGGATTCACCGGCTCCGGGCCGGCACTGGCTGTTTCTGGACCCGCACCCCCGCCCGCATCCTCGGTTCGCGTCTCCTGCGCAGTAGGCAGCGTCTTGCTCGGCGCCTGGCCAAAGCGGATTTTTTCCTTTTTGCCGGGCTTCATCGACGCCAGATCGGCACTGGCGTGCTTCCCGCGCTTCTTAGCCGGCTCGGCGGAAGCAGCAGCAGACTCAGGGAGCGCGGCTGCCTGAGGCGATTTCTGCCGGAAGCCGCGCGCGCTCTCGCGGAAGCGGGTGCGCTCTATCTTCCTTTTTTTCTTCGGTGTCGGCGGCACATAGGCGCTGTAAACAATCTTGGCCTCCTTGGGACTGGCGCCGGTGTCGGTATAGCCCGGCTTGATGTCGATGTAGGCATCCTCGCGCATCTTGGTCAGATAGTCGCGCATGGCGGGCTCCATGCGAGACATGTAAAAGCTCTCCTCAACCTGCGACTCGACATCCTTGTAGGGCGGGACGCCGCCGGGGGTGTGCTTGACGACCTTGAGGATGACATAGCCCTGCTTGGTGCGTATCGGCTCGGTGAACTCTCCCGACTTGAGGGCGAAGGTCTTGTCTTCGATCACCTTGGCCAGCTTGCCCCGCTGGAACTGGCCCAGATCGCCACCTTCGGTGGCCGTGGGACCGTCGCTGAAGGTGCGGGCCAGTTGGGCGAAGTCGCCGTCGGCGTGCAATTTTGCTTCCAGGTCGTCGGCCTTGGCTTTGGCCGCGGCCAGTTTCGCCGGATCGTCGGGCAGCACGCCGCTCTCTTCGGTCACCAGCGGTGCCGGAGTGCCGGTGGAGACGAGAATCTCGGCCAGCGTGACGCTCTCCGGCTGTGCATACTCCTGCTTGTGCTCCTCAAAGTAGCGCTCCGCCTCGCCGGGGGTGAACTGAATCTTCCTGCCCACCTCCTCGCGCATCACCTCCTGGGTGATGATGCCGTTGCGGACGTTGGCTTTGAAATCCTCGAACGAGATGCCCTGCTCCTTGGCCGCCTTTTCCAGGTCTTCCATGGTTGCGAGGTTGTATTGCTTGCGGATTTCATTGAGCCGGTTCACCAGTTCGGTTTCGCCGGTGATGCCCAGTTCCTTGCCCTTGGAGAGCCAGAGCTGCTGGTCGATGAGGTTGCGCAGCAGATCCATGTGGGACTCGGAGATCTCCTGCATCGTGGCGCCCTTCTGGCGCTCCTCGTCGTCCAGTTCGTTCATGGCGCGGTCGTAGTCCGCGCGCGTGATGATCTGATCGTTGACGCGGGCGATCATCTCCGCGACCGTCACGCCGCCGTACGGGCTTTGCGGCGCCGCGGGATGCGCAGTTTGAGCCGGAGCGGAAGTTGCGAGCAGCGCCGTCGAGAACACGAAAGCCGCGGGAGTGCAAAAGAGTCGAAGGGTCATAGGGTCAGAGCACGGCCGGCGGCTGCAAATTCCCGCCTGTTCCATAGACGCCATTGTAAATGCCTGGGCAGCAGCAAGGCGATTCTGAGGCGATTCCGGGCCAAATGGGGATGGATCGGGCAGGTTTTCTTTTGAATTGCCGCGAAATGGCGGAAGGGGCAACGGCTTTCGGGTCTCGGATGCAAGGCTTGGCCCGCGAAGCGGGATTCGCGTACCCCTTTGCGTCCAGAGGCCTTGGCCTTGAGCGCCGCCGGCCCTGGCGAAGCGCATTTCGCGATTACGAACACCAGCTTCCTCGATTATGACCATGAGCGTCCAGGGCGGGCATTCCCGGTTGCGCGGCGGTTCGCTATCGTTTACTTCCAATCTTTATGTAATCCACTATGGATTCAGTTTTATGACGCGTATGAGATACGCAGCCGCAGATCGTCTCAGAGGGCCGTTCCAGAGTCGCGGCGAACAACGATTTGCTTCCGCTCTTTCAGATGGAAGAGCGGAATGCGAGATCGAGTCAGCCCACCGACTACATGCCCGGTTCCTCGGTCGCAGTCTTGCGGTTGCGCGTGAGCAGAAAGTAGACCACCGGCGTAACAACCAGGCTCAGTACCATGGACACTCCCAGGCCGCCGATGACCGCGATGGCCAGCGGCTGCAGCATCTGCGACCCCGCGCCCAGCGCAAAAGCCAGCGGCAGCATCCCGCAAACCGCGGCAATGGCCGTCATCACGATGGGCCGCAGCCGCCGTTGTGCCGCATGAATCATGGCATCCGCGGGCGACGCCCCTTGGGCGCGGAACCGCTCATCCGCGTCCAGCAGCAGAATGCCGTTCTTGGCCACGATGCCGATCACCATGATGAGTCCCATGAACGACGCCACGTTGAACGTCGTGCGGGTGATCAGCAAGGCGAATATCACTCCCGAGATCGACAGTACCGAAGAAGTGAGAATGGCGATCGGCGCGGAGAAGTTGCGGAACTCCGTTAGGAGCACGCCGAAGACCAGAGCCAAAGCCAGCAGCAAAACCCGCAGCAGATCGTGAAACGACTTTTGCTGTTCCTCATACGTGCCTCCGTACTCCACGCGCACCGAGGCAGGCAGATCAAGGCCGGCCACTGTCTGGCGCACCCTGGCCATCCCGCTGCCCAGGTCCGATCCTGCCAGCCGCCCGGTCACCACCACCAGCCGCTGCAGATTCTCCCTTCGAATCTCATTCTGCGGCGGCAACTGCTCGATGCTCGCCAGGGAGCCTAGTGTCGCCGTGTGGCCTGAGTTGCTGTTGAAGACCGTGTCGCGGATCGTCTCCAAGGATGCGCGGTGCTCGTCGCTCATCCGCACGCGAATCGTGTAGGGCCGCCCGTTCTGTATCAGCGGATCGGTCGCCGTCACGCCATCCAGAATTGCGGTGGCGTCCGTGGAGACTTCAGCCGGGGTAAAACCAAGCCGTGCGGCGACCACCGGATCGACCTGGAAGCTGGTTGCCGGCCCGCTGATGGTGTTGTCGATGCCGTTTTCCACGTCGACCACGCCGGGAATCTTGCCGATGGCGTCGCCAACCCTGAGCCCGAGTTGCTCCAGCAGGGCTGGATCGTCGTTGAAGAGTTTGATCTGAATCGGTTCCGGCGCATTGGACAGATCGCCGATCATGTCCTGCAGCACCTGCGTAAACTCAACGTCCAACTCCGGCTCGGTCGTTTTGATCCGCTGGCGAACGTCCGCAATCACGGCGTCGATGCCGCGGCTGCGCTTGGCCTTGAGCTTCACGGTAAAGTCCCCGGTGTTGGCCTCGGTCACGGCCGCCAGCCCCATCTGCAATCCGGTGCGGCGCGAGGTGCTCTCCACTTCGTGGGTTTCGCGCAGGATGCGCTCCACATGCTGCAAAACCCGATTCGTGTCGCTCAACGAACTGCCCGCGGGCATGATGTAGTCCAGAATGAAGCCGCCTTCGTCCATCTCCGGCAGCATGTCCGACCCGAGCGCCTGGTAACCCGCCCAGGTGCCCAGCATCAGCAGCAGGCAGGCTCCGCCCAGCCACAGAGGCCTGGCCAAAGACCAGTCCAGCAAACGGCGATGAACCCGGATCACCGGCCCCATCAGCCGCCCGGAGGCTGGATCATGGCGCGCCGCGTTGCTGCGCCGCTCATCCAGCAGCACCAGGCTCAGCCCCGGCGTCCAGGTGAGCGCAAGCCCCAGCGAAGTGAGCAGCGCCGCGGTCATGGTGACTGCCAGAGCGCGGAAGAAGCTGCCGGTCACGCCGGCCACCACCACCAGCGGCAGGAAGACCACCACCGGCGTAATGGTCGAACCGATCAGCGGGGCGCCGATCTCCCTGAGCGCCTTGCGCACCGCATCGATGCGGCGCTCGCCGCCATCGCGGTGCAGCACGATATTCTCGACCACCACGATGGCGTCGTCGATCACTAGGCCGATGGCAGCGGCAAGACCGCCCAGCGTCATCAGGTTAAAGCTCTCCCCAATCGCCCACAGCACCAGAATGGTTACCGCAATCGTGACGGGAATGACCATTCCCGCGATCAGCGACGAGGTCCAGTCGCGTAGAAACAGGAAAAGGATGATGCAGGCCAGAATGAGCCCGATGAAGATGGCGTCGCGCACGCTGGAGATGCTGTCGCGCACAATCTGCGACTGATCGTAGAAGGGTTCAAAGGTCACGCCGCGCGGCAGCTTCTGCTTCAGTTCCGCCACCTGCGCCGCCACCGCATCGGCCACGGCCACCGTGTTGCTGGCCGGCTGGCGCGCGATATTGAGCAGCACGGCGTCATTGCCGTTGGCGGTGACCGTCGTATAAACCGGCATGGTCGCCTGTTCCACCGTGGCCACATCGCCCACGCGCACCGGCGCGCCGGCCGGCGTGGTCTTCACCACCAGTTGCCGCAACTCGTCCACATCGTGCACCTGCGCGCCCACCAGTCCCAGAATCAGTTGGTGGTTGGCCTCGTAGAGGCCGGGAGACTCGACGATGTTCGACGCTTCGATCGCATTCACGAGATCCGGGATCGTCACGGAGGAGTTTTGCAGGAGCGCCGGGTTCGGAACCGCATGGAACTCCGGCACTTCGCCGCCCTGCACGGTCACCGTGCTTACGCCCGCCACACGGTTCAGCGGCGGCTTCAGATCGTAGGTGGCAATCTCCCACAGCCGGGTCTGCGGCACCGTCTCCGAGGTGAGGCTGTAGCCGAGAATAGGAAACGTGGCAAAGGTCAGCCGGTTTGTGGTCACTCTTGCAGTGGACGGCAGCGTCTGCTCCACCTTGCTGAGCGCGGCGTCCACCAACTGCAGCGAGCGGACCATGTCCACATTCCAGTCGAAGAACAGGCTGACCTCCGCCGACCCGCGGCTGGTGGTCGAACGCACGGTCATCAATCCCGGAACGGAGTTCACCGCGTCTTCGATCGGTTTGGTGATGGTCACCTGCATCTGTTCCACAGGCATCACGCCATTGTCCACGCCGATTACCACGCGCGGAAAGTTGGTTTGGGGAAAGACAGAGATCGGCACTTGATTGGCCAGATAGATGCCGGCAAGCGTGAGAGCGGCCGCAAAAAAGAAAACAGTTCGAGTGGACCGGGCCAGCCAGAAGGACGTGTTGCCCTCTGTCGTTCCGAGAGCTTCGTTGGCCATCAGCCGTTTCCTCCGCCCGTGCCCGCCGCCGGCTTTTGATCCTCATCGGCCGTTGCGCCCACCTTCACCCTGGTTCCCTCGTCCAGCCCGAATGCTCCCTGGGTGATCACCAGGTCGTCCGGTGCAAGGCCGCTGTTCACCTGCACCTCGCCGGCATCCGCAATGCCGAGCGTCACAGGCTTCCGGTGCGCCGTCCCGTCCGCGCCGGCCACCATCACGTACTTGCTGCCGTCCTGAGCGGCCAGAATTGCGGCGGCGGGAATCTTCCATGCCTTTGCTTCCGATCTTCCGGTGATTGAAGCCTTGACCGGCGTGCCTACCTTGAGCGTTCCCGCCTTGTTGTCGATCTTGAGCCACACCTCCACGGTCGTGCTGCCTGGGTCAAGCGCCGGACTGATGAACGCGACTTTGGCGGGGATGGCCCCGGCCACTCCCGGCACAAGCACCGACGCCTCATCGCCCAGCTTCATGTGCTGCGCGAGATTCTGCGCGACATGCGCCTTGGCCAGCAGGCTCGATGTATCCATCACCGTGATCACTGGCGCGCCCGCGGCTGCCGTTTCGCCCGCATAGAGCGGCCGGTCCGTAACGACTCCGTCGATGGGGCTGCGTATCTCCGAGTAACTCACCTGAGCCTCGGCGCCTTTGTACTTGCCCTCGGCTGAGTCGAGTTGCCCCTGCGCCGCCTTCAGCGCCGCCTCGCGGCTCACGCTGCGCATCGACTCCAGGTGCTTGGCCGCGGCGTCGTATGCAGCCTGGGCCTGCACCAGCGCGGCCTTGGCCGTGTCCAGATCCCGCCCAGGGATCGCCCCCTCCGCAAAGAGCTGCTTCCGGCTCTTCACAATGCTCAGGTTCAAATCCAGATTCGCCTTGGCCTGCGCCGCATCCAGCTCGGCCTTCTGCGTCTCTTCCGGAACCTGCGCCTTGGTCGTCGTTGCATAAGCCGCTTCGGCGGCGGCGAACGAGCCTTTGTTCTCTTGCTCCGCAGCGGTCAAGTCGCTATTCTCGAGAGTCGCGAGCAACTGCCCTGCCTTCACTCTTGAACCGCGCTCGACATAAAACCTCCGCACCGGCGCGCTGATCTTCGGCGCAATCGCTGCCTGCGCCAGCGGCGCCAGAATCGCATCGACGGTGATATGCTCCGCAATCGCGCCCTGCTCAAGATGGCTGGCCTGCACCGTCACCTCCGGCTCCGGAACAGCCTCTTTTTTGCAGCCCGGCATCAGTGCCATGGGCAGCGTCATCGCGGCCAGCAACACCCAATCTGTCTTCAGCAAACCCCCTCCTCGACTCGCGTCCCGGCTTCGCTCCATGCTCATCCCCGGCTCACATCGTTCCCGTCAGAATCTGCAGGCCTGCCCGCGCAGCCTGATAGCGCACTCTTCCGTCCTCGCGCGCATTCTCAGCGTTCAGATAGGCGGTTTGCGCATCGACGACCTCAAGCACAGTGGCCTCTCCGCCGCTGTAGCGAAGCTTGGTCAGCCTCAGGCTCTCGGCCGCCGTTGCCACGCTCGCGTCGAGAGAGGCAAGCTGATCGCGCGCCGTCGCTGCTTCGGAGTACGCCTCGTCCAGTTGCGCAATCAATTGCCGCTGGGTCGCCGAAAGCGCCACCTGCGCGGCGTCGCGGCGGATCTCGCTCTGCTTCACCTTGTGTTCTGTCGAGAGCCAGTCCCACACCGGAATGTTTACGGTCACGCTGGCCGAATAACCCAGGTTGCGCGCATGGTCCGGGCCATATACGGCAAACTGCGGAGCGTCGATGCCGTAGGTCACATTCAGTCCCAGGTCGGGCAGATAAGCTGCCCGCGCGGTCTGCACATCGCTATCGCTCATCTTCAGCGCGGCCAGCGCGCTCTTCAACTCCGGATTGTTTTTGGCGGCCGCCTGCTCGACCTCGGCGCGCGAAGCCAGGGTTGCGGCGCTCGTCCCCGGCGCAAGCTGATACGGCGTCCTCGGATCGGGAAACAGCAGCACTCCCAGCTCCAGCCGCGCTCTCTCCGCCGCCACCTTTGCGTCCGCCAGATCCCGCTCCCGCTGCTGCTCGGCAAGTTGCGACTTCACCACATCGGCGTGAGCCGCCTCGCGCGCCTGTTCGCGTTCGGTGGTGAGCGAGGCAAAGCCGGCTGCTTCCTGTTGTGCCCGTTCGGCGACCGCCAGCTTGTTGTCCGCGGCAAGGGAGCCGTAAAACAGGCTCGTTACAACCGCCACCAAGCCGCGCCGCGCAATCTCCAGCTCCGCCGCCGCCCGCGCCGCCGCCGCATCCGCCCGGCTCACGCCCGCCAACGAACCCAGACCCAGTGTCTCGTTCACCACCGCCTGACTGGAGTACTCCCGAAGAGCGTTGTTGGCGATAAACCGGGGAATCGTTTGGCCGGGATTGGTCTGCGTGTAGAGCGCCTGATTGAAATAGGTAACACTGGGCAACAGGCCGCCGCGGGCGATCAGGCGATCGAGCCCAGCCGCCCTGCTCTCCGCCGACGAAGCCGCGTAGGCGGGCTCATTGGACTCCGCTCGCTTGATGGCCTCATCGAGCGTAACGATGATTGGCTGATTGCCGGACTCTGGAACCGTGCCGGAGGCTTTTTCCGGCAACTGCCCGCCGGCCGGCGCAATGGCCGCGGCCAGCAGAAACAAGGAGATCGTTGCGCCGGGAAGGCTGCTCGATCGGCGGCGCCATGGCTTTAACCAGAGGCTATTCCACATAGCCGCACTTCGAGAAAGACGAAAAACAGGGAGCCGGGTCGGCAATCGCTTGCATCGATGCGATGGAGTCAGGGGCGAATCGTGTCCTATCTGGCGATCGCTTTGGCTGAAGCTTCCGGAATTTTGTGTACGAGTTCGCGCCAACCCCTTCCATGCACAGCACAGTTTGCGGGAATTCTTGGCTGACAGCAAGACAATCTCCTTGATTTTCAAGAATAAACCTGCAACCTTAACTTCACCTTAAACGGCCACTCTCTCGATCCGGGCCCTGATCTTCAATACGTTCCGCGGGACAGGGCATCGGACAGCCGGCGGCCTATCTGGACCCCTTTTGGTGAATTGGGCATCCGCGAAGGAGCTTTTGCGCCACACAAAGTTCCCGGCCCTGTTTTTGCAGATGATTTCCGCCATCCGGCTAGCCTGAAGTTGGGTCGACTGTCCAGAACGGCTCGATCCGGCTTATACACACCGAAAAAAATACCCACCCCCTGGGGGTCTGATTCATTGTTTGCTCGCTTTTTGTCCTGCCAGATCATCTTTGACGCGGTAGGTTCCTTGATCGAAATGGCATGTTGCCGTCCAAACTAAATAGACAATGCCTGGCAGGGACTGGACCCTGGATGGGCAGACGCCTGGAATCTGCGAGATATGCAGGTTTGGCGAGTATCCCGAGAAGGGCGCTGCGGGCCAGCCGGTCGAGGGCGCGGGAGCGGCTTTGAAGGGCGTTCAAGTGCAGAATCTCACTCCCGACATGGAGTTGCAACTCGGTCTGCCGTCCAGCACCGCGGGCGTGGTGGTTACACAGGTCGATCCTTCGAGCGCTGCGGCGGCGGCCGGCATCCAGCACGGCGATGTGATTCAGGAGGTCGACCGCAAGCCCGTCCGTGACGTAGAGCAATACCAGCAAGCACTCCAAAGCGCCGGGAACCAGGCTATAGTGCTGCTCTTGAACCGTGGCGGGACAACTCTCTTTGTCGTCGTGCAACCGCAAGGGTAGGACCGGTTCCCGGATCTGTTGCTTGGCTGGGTTCGCTTGCGGGACTGCGTGCATTGCCGGAAGAGTCTCAATGCTTGTGACCCCGCCTTCTTGTTTATCCTCGCGTTTCGCCGGACGATCGCTTGGGGGTGTAGTGGCTGCGGTATGCGCAGCAGGGGATGGACATCAAACGCAACGCACCACGCAAAGTTGCAAGGCTGGTCTTCAATTCTGAAAATGCTTCGGGCAACGAATAGCATCCTTAATGGTCCTTTGTGGACCGGTGGCGAGGAAGGGAATGTCGTCTAAGTTATTGATATGATTGGCGTCCCCGACGGGATTTGAACCCGTGTTATCGCCGTGAAAGTGGTCATCCGTCTCGTAAGTTATTGAAACCAGACGGCATGGATAGCGCCCAAAGACCTTTTCAGGCATGGTTAGAGCGGGTATCGGACTGTTAATGGACCATGATTTGCGAAGCGCTCTGGAGCCAAAACAATGGAACCAGAACTTCGAACCATTCTCGAATATTCTCCTCAAAAGCCTCCACGCTCCAAGCTGGAGCCCCACCGCGAACTGATCCGCGAACTTCGCCGCAAAGGGCGGACGTATCGCGAAGTCGCCCGCCTCTTCCACGAGCGGCTGGGGTTGCATGTCGCCCTCAGCACCCTCCACTCCTTTGTGAAAGTTCGCGCGAAGCATCGCAAACGAATGCAATTTGAACTGCCGCCAGTCGGCCTAGCAGCGGCAGACTCGCCGGTGCTTGAACGCGTTGCCGCTCTCAAGGCAAAGCCCGCTGCGCGGGATTCGAAGCGCGCTCGCTTCGTTTTCCGTGAGAATGAACCACTGACCCTGACAACCAATGGAGGTGAGCAATGACGGCGAATACGAAGCGTGTAGTTTTCACGATGGGCGGTAAAGGCGGTGTCGGCAAAACTGGCGTGATGGTTGCCCTGGCCGAGTGGTTTGAGGCGAATGAGATTCCTGTCACCTTGCTCGATCTCGATACGGAGAACAAGGCGCGTGGCTCCCTGCAACACTTTTTCAATGGGCGAGTCACCAAAGTCAACATCCACACGCCAGCCGGACTCGATGCCTTCGTCGATCACCTTGATGGCGGCACACCCATCATTCTTTCCGACATGGGAGCCGGGGCCGGGCAGGTCGCGGCCGACTGGTTCGAGTCGATGTACGACGATGTCTCTGCAACCGGTGTCCGCTTCACTGCGGTCGGCGTGGTGACGCCCGATCCGGCCAGCGTTGAAAGTGTCCTTGCCTGGGCAAGCCGCCTTCAGGAACGCGTCGAGTACGTCATTGTTGAGAACGCAACCAGCGCCTTGGCGGACTTCACGTACTGGAAGTCCACGGAGCAGGCAAATTGCTTCCGCGAAGCCTTCTCGCCGGAAATCTTGCAGATGGAGTTCCGGCTGGCCGAACTCGAAAACCCTGTTCGCCAGCATGGTATCCAACTCGGGCAGGTCGCAGACCGCAAAGCCGAAGTTGATGAACTGAAGAGGGCGTCTCTCGTGATGCGCGCGCAGAGCTATCGGCGGCGGCTCTTCTCTGAATTCGACCGGGCAAAGCAGGTGTTCCTGCCATGAGTACAGAGCCGGAAAACACCAATGCCGTTGTCGCAGCGGGAGAGCCGACTCTGTTCGACTCTCTCGCCCGGCTTGTCCCCGAAGAGATGCAGGCTGCGTACTATCGCGTTCTCGCGCATACTCGTAAGCTCAGTCCCGATGACGAGATGCTGCGCATACTCGAAGCGATGGGCATCCTGGCCCTGCTCACCCGGCAAACACCGATGGAAATTGCAGAGGAGCGCGAGCGATTTCAGGAGATGCTCGATCTTCATCAGCAGTTTTCAGACGACGCGCAACAGAAAATGCTCGGCTATGTCTACAAGTTGGAGTCGCGGATCGCTCGATTGCCCGAGAAGATCGAATCCGGGCTTGATGCGCAGAAGATTGCAAGATTGCTGAGTGAAAGTCTACGCCAGAATTTCTTCGAATCTGGCCTGCCCGCTGTAGCCGGATGTCTGCAAGGAACCAGCGAGATGATGACGCGCGCCCAGAAGGAACTCACTGCCGCGCTCGGCAATCTGAGTGATGCAAACGGCGGAGTCGTTGCTCAGGTTGAGTCTGCGAACAACCGGCTCACGCAGTCTCTGGAGAAGCGGGAGAATGCTCTTGATGTGCTCTTGCATCAACTGAACACCTGGCTGCTGTGTTTCTGGATTCCGCTGATTTCCACTGCGGCACTGATGATCGGGCTGGTTGCTGGCATGGGGATTCGAGGCTGCATGGATTCGGTTCCCGCAGTGGCTGCGTCGCCAACGCCAATAGTGGTGCAAGCTGTTCCAACTCCCAATCCACAAGAGGACGGCGGGCAGGTTGGCAGTCCCAAGCAGCAACGCCATCGTCAAAGCAAATAGCAGCGCAGAGCATGAGCGATAAAATCTGATTGTATCGCTCATATATTAGGGATATAATGAGCGATAGAGAGGATCGCTATCGCTCATGAATTGGAACTGGCAAAACCCGGATTGGCCGAATTTCACGTGGGACCGTTCCCGCATGGCCGCTGCTGAAGATCAGTTTCTCCTTGGTGCAGGCGTTGTTATCGGCTCGGTCAGGCACCTGAGCGAAGACGAACACAATCAACTCTTCGTGGAAGTGATGAGCGGTGAAGCACTGACGACCTCTGAGATTGAAGGTGAAATCCTCAATCGGGCCAGCGTGCAATCTTCCGTCCAGCGTCAGCTTGGACTGGCTGCCGACAAGCGGCGCGCCACGCCTGCCGAAATGGGGATTGCAGAAATGATGGTCGATCTTTTTCGATCATCCGCTGAGCTTCTTTCAAACGAGATGTTATTTCGCTGGCACCAGATGGTTGCTGCTGGCAGAAAAGACCTGATCGACATCGGCAGATACCGTACTGGCAAGGAACCGATGCAGGTTATTTCTGGCAGGATTGGCGCTCAGAAAGTGCATTTTGAAGCTCCTCCATCAAAGCAAGTACCGTCAGAGATGAAGCGGTTCATCGCATGGTTCAATCAAACGATGCCGAAGGGCGCGGAACCCCTGCCCGCTATTACAAGGGCGGGCATTGCCCATCTGTATTTCGAGTCCATCCATCCGTTTGAAGATGGCAACGGCCGGATCGGCCGCGCCATTGCCGAGAAGGCTATGGCGCAGAGCTTCGGCCAACCCCTGCTCGTCGCTTTGGCTACGACGATTCTTGCTCACCAGAAAAGCTATTACGAGGCACTCGAAAAGGCGAATAAGCAGATTGATGTGTCGGCCTGGCTTTCATGGTTCGCCGACATTGCCTTGGAAGCGCAGCGCCGGACCATCACGCAAGTGGAGTTCCTGATTGCCAAGACAAAGTTGCTGGACCGCCTGCGCGGCCACATCAATGTGAGGCAGCAAAAGGCGCTTCTGCGAATCTTCCGGGAAGGCCCAAACGGGTTCAAGGGCGGAATGAGCGCGGGCAACTACAGCACGATCACTGGCGCGTCCCCCGCAACCACTACCCGCGATTTAGCGGACCTCACAGAAAAGGGCGCGCTTGTCCGCACTGGTGAGCGCAAGCACGCTCGCTATGCGCTGAATCTGGCCAGAGGCTGAAACGCCAAGGCAGTACGGGGCAAGCCCGTTGAAGATCAGCGCCCGGCTTCCCCACCTTCGCATCCCCTGAGAAATATTCGCCTATGTCGTTATTCGTGAATTATATACGGAGCATTGCGCGATTGTTATACTACCCGACTTGTGTATTATCTACATTATGTTATAATCTTTTTGCAACACCCTTGTGGAGGAGAATGATGAATAATGCGATGCGAAATGCGGATTTCCGTGAAGTGGAGGGCTATTCTTCAGTTGCCGACAATGGGGCGCGAAACGACCTGTATGCGGCCATTCCGAACAAAGACAGATTAACCGTGAGGGGCGTTCCAGAGAAAACTCAGCCGGCCGCCGCTGATGATGCTGAACATTCGAGGACCCGCTTGCAGGCGCTTCTGACCAACGCATTCGCCGCAGAGCCACTGCTTGACTCGGACCAGGCGGCAGCGATCTTGAAAATCCATCCTAAGTCGCTCCAAAGGATGGCACGGAGAGGGGACATTCGCGCCTTGCAGATCGGCAAGGTCTGGCGCTTCCGTGCATCCGTCCTCGATGAGTGGATACAGCAGAAGCTCGCCGGTTGATTGCTGGCCTATCCTGGCCGACCTTGGCTGCGTCTGGCTGCACGGTGAAACCAGTCGTCCGTTAGGTCTCCTCTGAACGTGGTGCAACTGCTGTATGATACTTGACATCGGCAATCTCCCTAGGGGAAGGAATGCTCGGTTTCAAGGCGAACAGTTGCGTGCCGCCTCCGCAAGGCTACGCCACGCGAAATTGCTTTCAGGCGACTTTGCCTATTTGGACCCTCCGTATTCCTCTTCTCGTTACAAGGGGAAATTCGGATACTGAACATTCTCAGAAGAGGATGGGAAACGGATATCCGAAGCTGAACGCATAAATCGCATTGGTGCGACATTCCTGATTTCGTACAAGAGCGAACCAGGGGTATCTCAATGCCTTGCGAGTTTGCGGCAAAGGTGTGTTCGAGCCTGTCGCCATGTATCGGGCTTTGCAGGATTCCGAGGTGAAGTTGAGGAGCTTCTCATTTCCAACAAGAAGCTCAACGGGGATTAGGAATGAGCAGCGTCAATATCATTCGGATTGCAATTGCCAGCGATCTACACGCTTTCGCAAACCTTGACCCCGGTCCGTCTCATCTCGATATTGATTTACCGGAATCAGTCACGCTTCAACATCCTATCGGAGCGCTCATCGAACGAATAGGAACCGCATCTGATAGATTGTACGCGGATATTCTGCTCAGCCCCGGCGATCTTGGACATACGGCTAACCCCAAGGGGATCGCGTACTCATGGCACGCCCTTGGGAGGATTGCCGAAGCACTTGGCTGCGAGGTCTACACTGCCACTGCTGGCAACCATGACGTCGATTCGCGCTACCAGAGCACCGATCATAACCCCGACCATATCCTCAAAGGGCTGTTACCGTCTTTCCCGCTTCAGAATGAAACGCTTGATGACAAGTACTGGTCACGTACTTATTCTATCTATGACGGCCCCTCGTACCGCTTGGTTGTCCTAAACAGTAGCGCGTATCACCATGGCACTGAGATAGAGAGAAATCACGGAAGAATTGATGTCAACGCACTAAGCCGGTTAAAACAGGAGCTCGCCTCGTTAAGTAGTAAGCAAGTCAATGTCCTGCTTTGCCACCATCATCCACATTCTCATTCAGAATATGACCTGGGTGAAGGTGACGTAATGAAGCAGGGCCAATTGCTGCTCGATGCGCTTGGTTCCGGGCAATATGGGCGATGGCTAGTTGTTCATGGGCACAAACACCATCCTAAAATCGCGTATGCAGCAGGCGGCTCTAATTCCCCGGTAGTATTCGGGGCTGGAAGCCTATGCTCGATCCTCGCGGGAAAGCTCCAAACGGTTGCAAGAAACCAATTCTACATTATTGACATAGATCTCGCGGATTGTGAGCAATACGGACTTGTTGGTCGAGTGAGGGCGTGGGATTGGTCAGCGGGAAACGGTTGGATCGAAGCCAGCACCAACTCAGGCCTTCCAGCTGAATTTGGCTTTGGAGAGAGGCAGGATCCCATCCGGCTCGCGAAGTCCATCGCAGGGCTGATCAACCCTTCTCCGGACCCCGTTCCTTGGTCAACGATTCTTAACCAATTTCCTAGCATCAAGTATCTATTGCCGCAGGACCTACTTGAGTTGGTTCGGATTCTTGACCGCGATTACCCATTGATCGTCGTCAAGGACGGTACTGCGGTCGTTGAGGTGGGTAGGAGAATATGAACATTTCAGGCGGATCTATATTCGAGTCGATCAACGCCCGCACATTAACCCCACTGCAGGTTTCTCAGACTTTTGTCCCGTCCCCACACTTTGCGGACCTTTGCCGGCGTCGACATAGTATAGTACTTGGCCCAAGAGGGAGCGGGAAAACAACTCTTCTAAAGATGCTACAGCCTTCTGCTCTTGAATCGTGGAAACACGTCGATGCAAGCTCCTACGTCAACTCTATTGACTTTACGGGGATTTTTGTCGCAACCGATATTAGTTGGAGCAAACAACTTAGCCTTTTGGGAAATACTTCGTTAGATCCTATCGTTGGACAGCTTCTCTCACTTGCTTGCTTCTCAACGCACGCTCTGAAGGCAGTTGTAACTGCTTTTCAACAGCGCTCGGCAATCGGCAATCCGCATGCGATTCGCGATGTTGGGCGCGTTCATCTCCCTCCGGGGGCAGAAACGTCAATCGTCACCGGAGTCGCGAAGGCCTGGCATGTTGCCGGAATTGCTCCTAGCTTCTTCTCGCTCAGGCAGGCTATGACGCGCCGACTGCTTGAGATTAGGGAGCTAGCGAGCCGCGAGGCAGTTCTCGGTGCCACCGGGCAACAGCAGAGGCTCGCGAGCATCTCATATTTGCACCTTCATTTTCTCCAAGCCGCTGCATACGCTATAGAGCTCTTCGAAGATGAGGCCGGCATTCCAACTGGGAAATGGGCTTATTCTTTCGACGAACTGGAGCTTGCCCCGGAGTCTATCCAACAGGAGCTTGTGAGTTCAATTAGATCCACGGACGATCGATTCCTATTCAAGCTGGCGCTCAACCCATTTACAAACAATTCTTACTTATTGCAAGCGCCCTCCTCGCCGGCTCCTGGTCAGGACTTCGACCAGATTTCACTGTGGTACGCAGAGAAGAGGAGCGCCTATTCCTTCTGCGAAGGACTCTGGAGCGAACTCGCGAATCAGAAGGGCGTCAAGGAATGGACCCCCCGGCAGGTTCTCGGCGGATCCTACTTCGAGGCGCCCAACGACGAAGATGGGGATGAAGGATCAGCCTACGCCCCCGGCTCTAGATGGGCGAAACGCTTTAAAGCACTTGCCGCCAAGGACCAGACCTTTCGCGAGCACTTAGCGCAACGGAAGGTGGACCTTGGGAGGCTTCATCTTATGAATCATGAGGTGCGTGCCGCTGAGATAAGGAAGATTGCTCCCATTGTGGCGCTCAGAGACTTCTACCGAAGAGAAGATGCGTTCGATGAGGAGCCTCCTAACAGTGGCCGAAGTCGTAAGAGTGTTCGTCTTTATGTTGGGGCGGATTCCATTTTTGCGCTCTCGGAAGGCAATCCGCGAATATTCATCGGTCTGGTCGGAGAATTGCTAGATATAGCTGTGAGGAAGAAAGTGTTGCCGGTTTCCCCTCGCATTCAGGCTGATCAATTACTCGAAACTGCCGAGAAATTCTCGGCAATGTTGAGGACAATCCCAGTGGAACCGAGCCGATCGAAACCAAGCATAGGAGTGCTTCCATTACTGCGTACAATCGGTAGATATTTTCACGAGGACGCGATCAAAGGCGATTTTAAGGCGGAGCCATGCGGGAGCTTCTCAGTTGAACGCACGAACTACAGATGACTTGCTCAACGTGCTGGGGCAGGCACTTAACGCGGGAGCCATAATCTATGTTCCTGACGACGAGGGGCAGATAATTGTCACTTCGCTGAGGGGCAAGAGATTTCGGCTTTCATATCTCTTGGCTCCCCTGTATGGATTCCCAATTCGATTGGGTCGAAAGTCCGCCCTGAGTTCAATATTAAGCCGGTCTCAAGTTGCTGAAGGAGATGTGGGACCAATACAATTGCAATTCTTGGAGAAAGACGAGAATGCCTAGGCTGCTTTCGGTACGGAATCTTCCGGTGAATTGGTCGGAGGAGACCTACGATCTCGCCATCGCTGCAATTGGGTATGAGCAGCGGGCGCGCGCTATATTCGAGTCGCATGCTTTGGAAATTAGAGCTAAAGCCGCTTGCGGCTTCAAACGACAGGAGGTTCTGGAATACGACCGAAACCTGAGTTGGTATAGGTCGGCGGATTTTGCCATTGCTTCGGCTGATGATGGCGATTATCCGAGTTGGCTTGAAGAGACACTTGAGGTCATACGCATTGCCCAGGAGCGGACAAAGATTCTTGTAGATATATCCAGCTTGACCAGGATACGAATCGCGAATCTCATTAGTGCCTTTCTCGGTATTCGGTCGGATCAACAGGTGGATGCATTCTTTGTGTATTCTCTAGCTGCCTTCACCTCTCCCATTACCGATCAGCCTCCAAACACACATGTAGGACCTGTGACGCCCAATTTTGCTGGCTGGTGGAGTGAACCTGACCGAGCTCTCAGCGCAGTTGTAGGTCTTGGTTATGAACAGGACAAGGCGCTGGGAGCAGTGGAGCATCTTCAGGCGGACAGTATCTGGTTGTTTAGACCAGAGTCGAAGATATCTGAATACTCGGTTGCCCTTGAAGAGGCAAATGACACTTTGCTGAGAGCCATCAGCTCAGATAGGCAATTCATCTATAAGGTTCAAGACCCGCTTGGGTGTTTCGTGAGGTTGGAGTCGTTGGTGCAGGGCCTATCAAAGGAGAGTAATGTTGTGCTTCTTCCCTTTGGTCCGAAGATCTTCGCACTTTGCTCTCTGTTGGTTGGTGCCATGGACCGGCAAGTAGCCGTTTGGCGTGTTAGTGCGCAGGAAAATGAAGAACCTGTAAATAGAATGGGAAGCGGTTATTGCTACGGCTTGAAAGTGACGTTTCGACCAACTCCTTGATCGATCCCATTGATTGGCTCATATAGCGTGAGTTGTTGACAAGGGCTTGTGATGCGATATTACGCTCAATCAGCCGCCGAGGTTGGCTGATGATGAAAGAGGAAAGCGCATTTTCCATGCCGGAGATAGCACCTTTGGGGAGCGGCTTAATCATGTCGAGGGAACAGTCCGGCCCATTTAGAATGATCTGCCCAAAGGATAGGAATTGAGTTATTAGGCGGACGGTGCTGGAACACGACGACGAAACCACAATCGCCAAATCCCTTTGGATTGGCCCCACTTGCGATCCTGCCGTAATGAAGGAGCCTCGCCCTATCAGCATCCGTGAAGTGCTTGCACTTATCGGAAAACACATTGTCTGAATCATGCAATTCATGCGCAGGCATCGGGGAAATAGACGTTTCGTCCGATATTCTCTGTCTAGCAGTCCTTGAGGCCGCCACAAGGATCAGATATACCTTTCCCACCCCGGCAAGAAGTGGCCCAAACGATGTCACCGGATCATTCCAAGCATCACAGACCTGTTTCCCTGTTCCGCTGAAGTCATCGAGGAGAACTACGACATCATCCTCGCCTAGCCTGCGCGGGTCATCTTCCGACAACATGGGCAGTCGGAATAGATTGCTCAGTGAAACAAAAAGCTCATTAAATTTCTTCCCGTCAAGTCCGTTCGCAAGCCGGAACTGGTAAAGCATTGCGTCTCCGCTCTCCCCAGCGCTACGGGACATCGCCGCGAATCTCCATTTACCCCTCCGCGCTGTGGGATCTTTGTGCCAGCCGTGTGGCGCGAGCGTTGCTAATGCCTCAGAGTAAGCCGCGTGAATCTGGCTCTGGCCGTAAAAATCAATAGAATCCAGAACACGCGCAGCCATATCTTGGTCCTTAGCATCGAACTGGTTCAACCAACTCTGAATGGTCACGTTGATAACGCCATCTCTGTAGGAGCCGAAGCGATCGGTCCAACGTTTGTATCTCCTGTCATCTATAACTGTGCCCGGCGCAGAAGGACGCTTCATTTGCCTTCCCTCCACCCCATAGCTCTCAGCTTCTCGCGAATAAGCTGCGCCAACGACTCAAGGCTTTCCCACATTGCTTTCTCGCCGTAATACTGGTCAACGTCGATATCGCTGATCTGCGCATACAAGCTTTCCACGGATTTCAGTAGCTTCCGCGCCTCCGCCTCGACTTTCGCGGACTCAATATTAAGATGCTCCGGCGTCAATGTCGGACTTTCGGCAAACTCCTGAAGGCGTTTCGAAATTGCTGGAATCTTTTTCGCTTTCACGGCGTTATTGATGTACTGCTTCACGATTCGAAAGTCAGTTACAGATTTGATTCCTTTTTGTGCCAGCTTCCGAAGCATGTCATCAGTAAACTTATCCTTCTTAAACCACGGGAGTTTCCCCACTTCGCGGTCATTTCGGACGGGATACAACTCTATAAAAAAATCGGCCTTCTCGCGCTTGTCGGGATCCGCGTCGAGCATCATATCCTGGTAGCGTTTCGGGTAGGAAAGGAGTTTTTTGCACCGTACTACCACCGCTTCATCCAAGCCAGTCAGTTCCGCAAGTCGCCTTTCCTTCTTCTCTCCCAACTCCCGCATCAGAAGTTCGAGCTTTAGGGCGGTCGGCATAAGTTCCCAGTCTTTTCTCAGCTTGTGTATCTGGAACATCGTCACGATATTTTGGACGAGAGTTGGCTCCGCGACCTGGTTGACAGGGATATCCTTTAGCCCGACTTCTTGGGCGCAAATCCATCGGCGTTGACCGTCCAGAATGACGTAATTGCCAGATATCTTCTCCAGGTAAACCGTCAGTGGAACAAGAATTCCAACGCGTTTAATTGATTCACGAAGAACCTGTAAATCCTCGCGATCAAAGAGCATTCTAGGATTATGCGGGTTCGCCCTGAGCTTTCCTGTGGGTAAGCTCAGTACGCCAATTGCTCGGACACCGTAGTCGTCTGGCATTGTTACGCCTTTCAAATATTCGAAATCAGCAACTCGCTTGCCATAGCTCGATGTGCCGCAAACCCCGCCACGTTGCGCCTGACAGCTACAGTTTCGTAAGAAAAGCCTTTTTTAAGAATATCCGCCTCATCAGACTCGGCGTAGCTCACAACGAAGTCTATGCCGGCCGTATTCAGCCGTTCCATCCAGGTGCGAAGTCGTGCGATGTCTTTGTGTGTGAAGGTACTGGGGTCGTATTCCCGGAAGACTCTACGTGCCCGAACAGCATACGGAGGATCCATGTATACTAGGTCGCCCTGTTCCGCATGCTCCAGCACCTTTTCGAAATCGCCATTGACGAACCGGACTCTGCGAAGACGCCGCGAACAAAGCTGGAAAACTTCATCTTGCGGTACGTCACCACACCCGTCTCCACTGTAAGGTACGTTGAATTGTCCCTTGAGATTTGTCCGATAAATTCCGTTAAAGCAAAACCTGTTGAGATAGATGAAACGCGCCGCACGCACATGCGGATCAAGTATCGAGGTATCCAATGACCTGAGCCGGAGGTACTCTTCCTTGTTCCAAGGAGGCATCGAGGCCAGTTCCCTCAAGACGGCAGATATCCGGTACTTGACCTCGATATAGGTTGACATCAGCTCTGGATTCAAGTCGCCGAGGATCGCCTTAGGTGGCTTGATGGCGAAGAAAAGGCATGCTGACCCGGCGAATGGCTCAACGTAACGCTTGTGATCTTTTGTCCAAAAGGTCTTCAATTTGGGCAGAAGCTTGCGCTTGCTTCCTGCCCAGCGAAGAAAGGGCGGGCAGTTTTGTATAGGCGCTTTGGCGGCGGCGATCGGCAATTCATCCCTCAGGGGGTCAACCCATCATAACGCGGAACCGCTGAGGTCGTCACTGGGCGGCATGGGTAACCAGGATCTGATCATTTCTGCAACAGATTTGTTCCCGCAAACGATCCCAGGGTCCCAAAGCTCATGAAAGGGTTCGGCGGCGGAAGAGATGCACATAATCCGCACTCACGCAGAGCGGAATGCACGCAAATTGGGGATCTTGACGCAGTGCTACTGATTGGAAGTCTCTTTGGCCAGGTCCTGCGCACGACGCAGTCCCGAGTCAACTTCCTTTTCTCCCTTTCCCTCCACGGTTAGGTTCGTTGTGGTTCAGTCGGTTTGAAACCCTCGCCTTCATGCAATAGACCCACCACTCCCCCGGCGCATCCTTCGCGGGAACTCTTTTTACAACAATCGTTTGCAGCGTGGCCTTCCATTCTCATATACTAATGCTGTAAGATACATATCGACAAGGAAACCTTATGCCTGCCGCGAAGAAGGCCACAACCCGACCGAAGCGCAGAATCGTTTCTCCCGCAGAGAAGCGCACTCAACTCCGGCTCACCGTTGATTCCAAATTCACCAAAAGCCACTTTAACCAGCTTTTTGCCGTGCTGAAGGTCCGGAGAAAGAATGCTTTGGCTGAGCACATCATCATGAGTTTCAAAAGCAAGACTGCGCAGGCGCAGCTTGTTGCGTTCTATAACAACCAGTGGCTGAACATTCCATTTCAGAGTATCGACACCGCTTTCGTGTTTCCTTTGACGTTCGAGATCGCCGATGAGCTGGAAAGAGTTGGCGGGGAGATTATCGGCGGGGTGAATCGGTCCAAGGCCTTTCGCGTGATGGTCGCCTATTTTGCCTTTGTCCATAAATTGAAGAATCAAACACAAACGACAGGCGCATAATCTCTTCCGCGCATCTTCCAAGCGAGATGGCGCAGGTGCTTTCGAGCAGCATTCGTACCTGAATGCCAGTGCTCAGGCACGTGCGGCATGTGTGCGGCAAATCGTCGTCGTGTTGGAAGATTGAGCCGTCGGAGGCCTTCCGGCGAGTTTCTTGATTCTCGAACACATTGCGAACAATCTTCGATCATCTTCGAACACCGTTCGACGTTGTCCGAATTTCGTTCGATCTCTATTGATTCTGTCACCATCGCTAAGCCGTCAGGCTTAGGGATGGTGTCTTCCTTCAAAGCGAGCGCAGCGAGAGTGGTTTTCTGAGTACTTCCCCAAATTGACGCTCGCAGAATCTGGCTGCTTTGACTGCAATTGGGGGATCGCGATGTCAACTTCGCCTATACTGCATCTTCACGTTCAGCCCGAATGCCATGAGGATTTGCATGATGCGCTTTCCGGTTTCCTGTGCCGTGGTGTTCCTCAACAGGGTATAGTGACTCAGCCTGTTGCATTCGGATTTCGAACAGCTTTACCGTCTGGTTGTGCTGACTCTGCGAGCCATGACGGATGGTGCCGGATATGCTCAACGGCATCTGGAACACAGCGACTACTACGATGAAGGCCGTCGTGTTCAAGGTGAATGGCATGGCCAGGGTGCGGAGTTGCTGGGTCTGCGTGGAGAGGTAACGCGGGAGCAATTTGAGGCAGTTCGAGAGGGGTTGCATCCAGAGACTGGAGAATTCCTCCGCCCTCGCCACAGTGCTGACCGCATTGATGCAAATGGAAGCGAACAGAGCAAAGGCCGGTCCCTGTACGATCTGACATTCTCCGCGCCGAAGTCGATTTCGATTCAGGCACTCGTCGGCGGTGATGAGCGGTTGATTGCGGCACATGACAAAGCTGTCCGGGAGGCTTTGGCTGAGGCAGAGAGCTATGCTGCCGCGCGTGTCCGGCTGAATGGTGCGAACGAGGACAGGGCAACGGCAAACTGGATCGTGGCCGCATACCGGCACGACACCAGCCGTGAACTTGATCCGCAACTGCACACCCACGCCGTTACAGCCAATTTGACCTTCGACGGCGTGGAGGGCCGCTGGAAGGCATTGCAAGCATCGGGCTTGTATGAGCGCCGTGCGTATCTGACGGAGATTTACCGGAACGCACTGGCGCGTGAAGTCTATAGCCTGGGATATGAGATTGAACAGCGCCGCGATTCCAAAGGCAGAGATCACGGCTTCGAGATTCGCGGCGTCTCGGATCAGTTGCTCGAAAAGTACAGCGTACGCAGCGCGCAGCGGGACGCCGCCATCGAACGATTCACCGCAGAGTATGGCCGCAAGCCGACCAATAATGAAATTGCCGTGCTCGTCCGTGAATCCCGCGCCGACAAACTGGCCGAAATCTCTAAGGAGAAATTGCGGAAACAGCAGCAGGCAAGATTGTTGCCTGAAGAGATCCACACACTGAAGCATCTGCACGAAGAATCTCATAAGCGTGCTGGGGTGATTCCCCATGAACTCTCGCAAGCAGCGGAGTCGCTTCAACATGCGAAAGAGCATCTCTTTGAGCGCAGCTCAGTTGTGCGCGAACACGAGTTGATGACTGAAGCACTGCGGTACAGGCGCGGAAAGATTGATCGCCATCAACTGCGCGGTGCTCTGGAGTTGGAACAGTCGCAGGGGTCACTTATCCGGTCCAGGAACAATCTTGCCACGCGCGAAAGTCTTGAACGCGAACAGCGCATGATTGCAGCGATAGACGGTGGCATTGAACGCTATGAACGTTTGGGCGGGAAGCGCAAATTCAGCCCATCAGAGCGACTGCGAGAGGAACAACTGCGTGCCGTTCATCAGATACTGGACTCGCAGGATTTCGCCGTCAATCTACGCGGAGCCGCCGGGACCGGCAAGACTGCAACACTCACGGAAATCGCCCGTGGTTTACGCGAGGCGCGCCGGGAAGTATTGGCGGTTGCGCCAACGCGCGGCGCGGTTGAGGAGTTGCAAAAGGTCGGCTTTCGCGATGCGATGACGATCTCGCGATTGCTGGATGACCCAAAGGCGCAGGCCGCGTTGCACGGCAGAGTGCTGGTTGTGGATGAAGCGGGCATGGTCTCAGGCCGTCAGATGGAGGGTCTTCTCAAACTGGCGGAGCGCGAAGAGGCGCGGATTCTGTTCTCTGGTGACACGCGCCAGCTTCAGAGCGTCGAAGCATCGGATGCACTGCGCATTCTGGAACAGGAATCGCGGATGAAGTGTGTTTCACTGATGGCTGTGCAGCGGCAGACGCAAGCTCAATATCGGGATGCCATACAGACGTTGCGGCATTCGCCGGAGCAAGGGTTTGAGAAGCTGGAACAGCTTGGCGCGGTTCGTGAGGTTCCGTATCTGGAGCGTGCGCAGGCGGTAGCATCTGCGTATCGGACACTCACCTCGGATGCAAACCGTTCGGTTCTTGTTGTTGCCGGAACGCATGAGGAGATCGGCAAGATCACCGATGCCATCCGCGAGGATATGAAGCAGCGCGCCGAACTGGATGGCGGTATTGTCTCCGAGCGTTATGTGTCGCTGCAATGGACCGAGGCGCAAAAGAAAGATTTGGTGAACTACAAGTCAGGGCAAGTTCTGCTCTTCCATCGCTCTTCGCGTGGCGTCGAAAAGCATGAGGCGCTCACTGTTGAGCGGGCAGACAAATCGGGCATCGTCGCCAGGGACCAGCATGGCATGGAGCGCATGGTGAGTCCATCACAGGCGCGCTCATTTTCTGTATATGAATGCCAACAGATCGAAGTGGCTCCCGGCGACAGGCTTCTGCTGACGGGCAATCGCGGCGGTGCAGGCTTCCGAGCCACCAACGGCGAACTGGTGAAGGTGCGCGATGTCGATGGCGGCCGCATTCACCTTGAAGATGGCCGGACACTGCCCACGAATTACCACGAGTTCGATCACGGCTATGCGGTTACCGCGCATCGCAGTCAGGGAAAAACTGTAAATGCACTAATCATTTCTGCCGATGCCATGAAGCAGGAGTTGTTCTACGTCGGGGCCTCGCGTGGCCGCCAGGAGATCGTCGTGGTCACCAGTGACCGCGAGCAACTGCGCAACTTGCTCGGCATCTCCACGGCGCGGCCATCGGCAACTGAACTGGCGAGAAAACAAATGCCGCCTCATCTCGCGCCAATGAGTAGCCCTGAGCGACCGCCATTGCAGACCAGTGAACCGTCGCTGCTACGGAAAAAGGATAGCCAAAGGCACGATATGGGAATGAGCCGGTGACTATTCACACATCGTTCAGCACTGGCTAGCATACCTAAAGTCTCGGGTCCACTGGTTCGCTCTCCAGAGCCAGAACGGCAAAGGCGCACTCATGAACACGGCGCAGTGGCTCGCGTTCCACGAACCGCTGCAAGGCTTCGACTCCCAAGGCGAACTCGCGCAGGGCCAATGAGCGTTTTCTGCCCAATCCACGAGAGCGCAACCGCTCCAGATTCCGCGGAGCCGTATACTCCGGCCCATAGATGATCCGGAGATACTCCGTTCCACGGCATTTCACTGCCGGTTGGACTAGACCGCGCTTGTTTCTGGCAACGAACTGGAACGGCTTGACCACCATTCCTTCACCGCCCGCCGCCGTCAATTCCTGCCACCATGCGACGGCTGTGGCAACAGCTTCCGGCTCGTGCAAATTGACGACTTTGTGAGGCGTGGCGAGCAATAGTTCGGGGTCCGCTTGGGCCAGTTTGCCGAGGATTTGCATATGCCATTGGTGGTCCTTGTCGGTGTACACGGCTCCCTCGCCAGCGAGCAAATGAAAGGGCGCGAGCTTCAGATCCAGCAGCGAATTCACCGGCCAGCAATAGCGGCGATATGCATCGACATATGCTTCTGCCATGCCCATTCTCTGCTCATACCAATCAACCAAAGGGGCCGCATCTGGCAGGCGCTTTGCGGTGAGTTTCAGGGCGGTGACGGCCTGAAGCAACCCCGCTTTTGCCGCAGCTCCAGCAGGTGCATACTGGTGACGCAACAGGTCTTGAGCCTTGGCCGACCACGGCATCAACTCGCAGTCGAGGCACAGCCAGTCGGTGTCCATTTCCTCCCAGAGACCAGCCTTGTCCGCCGCGACTCGGATGCGATCAAGGAACTGGCGTTCGATAGCGGGATTAGAAAAAAAGCGCCGTCCTGTCCGGGTATAGCAGGTTCCCGCTTCATCCTCCGCAACTCCGAAGCGCCGGAACGCGGCATCGCGATCACGGCAGACGATGACAACAGCACGCGAACCCATGTGCTTCTGCTCGCAGATGACCTGGTCGACGTCAGCTTTGCGGAAGTAGTCGAAGGCCTCGGCAGGATGTTCAAGCAAGCCGGGTTCACTACTCGTCTCAGAAGGCGACATAGTTGGCGGAAGGTAAATCAGCCACTTCGGATTTACCGCAAAACGGCTCATCACTTCGAGCGCGGCAATTGCATTTTCCTCGCGTATGGTCAGGTTGCCGTGCAGGCGCGTTGCAACGATTCGCTTGCCGATCACATCGTTGATGTCGAGAAGATCATCCAACTGCTGCTGTTGAGTCAGCGGAGCAGAGGCCAAAGCCGCGTCTTGTAAGAACGGTTTTGATGGTGCGTAATACTCCCGGATAGCAGGGACAGACACCAATTCCTTCTCCGGATACCGGAGCGCAGTGAGCTTGCCTCCAAAGACGCAGCCGGTATCGATGTCGATGGTCCGGTTCAGCCATTCCGGCTCCGCGACCGGCGTGTGACCATAAACGACCATTGCCCTACCACGGTATTCGGCGGCCCAGTTATAACGAACTGGCAAGCCATAATCGTCCGTCTCGCCGGTCGTTTCACCGAAGAGCGCGAATGAGCGGACAGCCCCTGAACCCCGGCCTTGCATCTCCTCTTTCATGCCCGCATGGGCCACAACCAAGCGGCCCTCGTCAAAAACATAGTGACTGACCAGATCGTCGATAAAGTCGGCTATCTGTCGCTTGAATTCGAGAGTTTCCGGCTCTAATTGTGCCAGCGAATCGGCGAGTCCATGCGATATTTTGACATCTTTGCCGCGCAGTTTTCGCATGAGCTTTACGTCGTGATTGCCGGGCACACAGAACGCCGTTCCGGCCTTCACCATCCCCATCACGAGCCGCAGTACCTCCGTGATTCTTGGCCCGCGATCTACAATATCTCCGACAAAAACAGCTTTGCGCCCGTCGGGAGGGGTCACGCGGAAATCTGTCCCGTCCGGCTCAACCGTGTAACCCATTTGCTGCAAGAGCGCCGACATTTCATCGAAGCAGCCATGCACATCGCCAACAATATCGAACGGGCCATGTTCGTGCTTCAGGTTATTCCATAGAGGTTGCCGTTCAATCTCCAGCCATTCAAGCTCCGCCGGGTCGTTAAAGATGTGGACGTGCCGGAAGCCTTCACGCTCAAGACCCCGCAGAGAGCGCCGCAATTGTTGCGACTGATTGCGAATCACATGAGGCCCAAAGTCGCGGTCTGACCGGGTACGATTTCGCTCCTGACAGAGCTTCTCTGGAAAATTGAAGACCAGCGCCACGGGCAGGACGTGGAACTCTCGTGCAAGTTCAACCAGAGGCTTGCGCGAGTCCGGCTGCACGTTGGTTGCATCGATGGCCGTTAGGCGCCCCAGAGCGAGCCGCTTCCTGGCGATGAAGTGAAGAATCTCGAAGGCATCGCCGGTGACTGTCTGGTCGTTTTCGCAGTCGGCAACCAGTCCACGGCAGAAATCCGACGATAGCACCTCTGTCGGTTTGAAGTACGTGCGGCCAAACGTAGACTTTCCGCAACCGGAAGGTCCGATGAGCACGACGAGCGAGAGTTCGGGGATAGCGATCTTCATTTTGTGAATACCCCCATTTGCGTCGGCGATCCAACTTCCGCGTCCTCGTGGCCTACTGGAGAAAATGCAACCGCGTATCCATAACGCTACGCAAGTCCTTCCGCCCAATTCCGGAACTGCTCTCGCGTCCACTCGAAGCGATGGTCCTTGTGCCGAAACTGTCCGGCAGGGAGCGTCTCGAAGCGGACGTTGTATTCCACATTCGGTGTGGTAATGATGATCGTGTTCGGCTTCGCGTGCTCGAAGACGACCCGCTCAAACGCTGCCAGGCGCGGCGGATCGAGGTGCTCGATCACCTCGACGACTGTGGCAGCTTCAAAGCCCGCGAGCCGTTTATCCTTATACATCAGCGATCCTTGAAAGAGCCGAATGCGCTCCTTCTGTTTCGGCGGCATGGTGTCCAAATGCAGCCGTTCGCTGGCGACTTCTAAGCTGCGATGGGAAACGTCCATGCCCGCAATCTCCGTAAACTGCTTCTGCTTGAGTAGTTCCCGCAGCAGCCGTCCCTCTCCACAGCCAAGATCAATCACGCGGCTGGCTCCAGACGCGGTGACAGCATGGGTCACGGATTCAATCCGCATCTGGTTTAGCAAGATCGGCTTCTCAATGGCCTCTTCCTGCTCCGCCTTCTTCTCCTGCTCGGCTTCAGGATTAGCTTCCTCGTCGCCAATCAGTCGGGCCAGCGCCTCCGTCGCCAAATGTTTCTGGTAACGCAGATAGCGTTTCACAATAAGCTCTCGTTCGGGATGTGCTTGCAGCCAACCTTCTCCATGCCGGAGAAGCTTATCCACTTCATCCTGGCCGACCCAATAATGCTTCTCGGCATCGAGCACAGGGATCAGCACATACAGATGCGTGAGCAACTTCTGTAGGCTGATCTCCTGCTCCAATTCGACGGTGTAGTAGTTGCTCTCGCCCCATTGAGGAAACTTTTCGTCGAGGGTATGGTGCTCTGCCCGAACGGTGTAACCGAGCGGCTCGAAGAGGCGCTTCACGATCTCTTCACCTCCCCGGCAAGGCAACACGGTGATCCGAGCGACCAGTGGCAAAGGCTGGTCCACAAGTTCTGGACGCCCCTTGCTGCTGCCGCTGAGCGCGCTCGCGAGTACGCGAGCAATGGCGACACTCAGGAAAGACGAAGCTACATAAGGCCGGTCGTTGACGTATTGGTCGAGAGCGCCGCCCTCGCCTGATGGCCCGCGGCGCGTGCGCACCAGCGCGACTGGGTCCACATCGAGCAGCAGCGCCGCTGTGCAGCTTTCGTTCGTTGCCTCGAGATAGAAGACGTGGGCTTTTCCGAACGAAAGATCGAATGACTGCACTCGATCCGGGTTCTTATGAAGCAGGTACCCCAAATCCGTAGCGGGCGGGCGCGTGTTGTTAATCGTTATCAACATAACCATCCATCATATGTCATGCGCTGGGGAAGAGAACTTGCCTCGCTCCAGCGAAACTGGTTGCGGAGAGGAGTGTCGAACTCCTGATCTCTCGATTATCGATCGAGTGCTTTGAACCAGCTAAGCTACTCCGCAATGGAGCCGAAAAGCGGAATCGAACCGCTGACCTCCTGCGTACCGAGCAGGCGCTCTTCCAACTGAGCTATTTCGGCCATAACATTGGTGCGGACGGCAGGACTCGAACCTGCGATGAACTGGGTGTAGGCCAGCCGATTTAGCCGCTAATCTACGTCCGCAAATCTGGTGCGCATGGGCAGACTTGAACTGCCATCTCAAGCTTCGGAGGCTTGTGCTCTATCCGTTGAACTACACGCGCGGAAACTTGTGGTCAACCCGCCCGGATTTGAACCGGGAACTATGCTTTAGGAGAGCATCGTGATCTCCAGTTTCACCACGGGTTGATGGAGAGCCTACCCGGAATCCAACCGGGATTCGCGTTTTAGAAGAACGCCGTCTTGTGCGTTAGACGATAGGCTCATCGTCAGGGTTCCCATCGACAGGTCTTCATCGATGGGATGACTTGGTGGGTCCGGTGAGATTTGAACTCACGTCTCTTCGCTTAAAAGGCGAGTGCAGATAGCCGCTATGCGACGAACCCAAAATGGTGAGCGCGGCTGGATTTGAACCAGCGTCAGCCTGCTTAAGAGGCAGGTATAATCGGCCGCTATACGACGCGCTCATGGTGTACGTGCCGGGAGTCGAACCCGGAATCGGTCCCTTATAAGGGGACTGCTACATGCCCGCTAGCAGCTACACGTACGTGGTGCCAGCGGCTGAACTCGAATCAGCTACAACAGGGT
The DNA here is from genome assembly GCA_963710875.1 of uncultured Acidobacteriaceae bacterium. Classification (GTDB taxonomy): domain Bacteria; phylum Acidobacteriota; class Terriglobia; order Terriglobales; family Acidobacteriaceae; genus Telmatobacter. Next base: position 53,518 of record CAVQBW010000001.1, read on the forward strand.
TATGAGACCTGCGACTATCCACTTCGTCTTCGCTGGCATAAGTTGGCGCGGGCGGAGGGATTTGAACCCCCAAGTTCGGCTTTGGAGACCGACAGTTTGACGTTGAGCTTACGCCCGCATTTTCAAAGAGCAACAAAAAACCCGGCGCTAGGCCGGGTCCAGTGCAAATACAAATACACTCAGACCCTCAACACACGACTCCCCAAATGACCCGCTTGGTCATTCTGGTTATCACGTGTTTGAAGGTCTGCTGCATAACTGTCACTCGCAGGTACATAGTACCCCAGTTGATGATGATTTGCAATTCAATCCTTGTATGGATCGAACTCTTTCGCCGAAGCCATCGCCACCCCGACAGGCGTCAGCCGATGCAGAATGCGCACGGAGTCCGAGACCGAGGCTAGAACCGCATCTAGCCGCTTGTAGCAATCGGGAGACTCATCGAGTCCACCGCCACGCAACTCGATTCCGGAACGGTCAACCCATGAGCGCATCATCTCCTGGGTCACTTTTCCGGCACGTTTGCACTCCCCGGTCTTGCGATCGAAGGCACCCTTCGCTTCGTTACGTCCCATGGCCCGCCCAGCTCCGTGCACCGTTGAATACAGACTGTATTTGGCGTTCTCGTTCTCCGTACCCTCCAGGATGACTGACTGCTCGCCCATGGAGCCACCGACAAATCCCTTCTCTCCGGGAAATGCTGGGGTGGCGCCCTTGCGAACAACCCAAAGCATCTCATCGCCATGCTTCTCGCGCCATGCAAAGTTGTGATGGTTATGAACCTCCTCCACAACCTCCGCACCGAGAATCTTTGCCACCCGGTCGCAGACCCAGTCACGGCCTGCGTATGCATAAGCGCCGGCGAGCTTCATAGCCAGCAGATACTGCGATCCCAGATCGCTGTTCACGTCCAGCACGCAAGGTTCAACATCCATGCCGTCCTTCGCGCCGGCAGCCTTGAGGAACCATGTGGCAACTCCGTGGCCGAAGCCGCGGGAACCAAAGTGAACCCCAACCCAGACACGGTCTTCCTCGTCAGTGAAGATGTCGACGTAGTGGTTGCCCGACCCGACGGTTCCGAGTTGCGCCTCTGCCTTCTTATGCAGCGGCTTGGTTGCTTCCAGATTCCAGGCGGCCTGCGTGTTATCCAGGACCTCACTGTCCACGCGCTCATTATTCTTGCGGCCAATGCCAAAGCTGATGGTGCTCCAGATTTCGTCCATGATCGGGCCGATGTTAGGACGCACATCGCAGCCTTTCATGTCGAGGCGGACGGCCTTGTTGCCGCAGCCAATGTCGTATCCAACGCCGGTGGGGCTGATGGCATTTCTGTAGGCGACAACGCCACCAATAGGCACTCCATAGCCAAGATGGTTGTCGGGCATCAATGCCACCTTGTCGGCAGTCTTCGCGCAAGTACGGATCTGCCTCAGAGTCTTCTCGTCAGCCTCGCCGAACACTGGTATGGTTCCGTCGATCAACTGCATTTCCGTTCCTCTTTCTTGATGGAGCACCTGGCAGGACTCGAACCTGCATAGAGGCTATCAACCTCAACCCGCGTTCGTAGCGCGGCGGCTAATCCAGTTCACACCACAGGTGCTCAACTTATGGTCTGCGCGGAGAGATTTGAACTCCCGTCATCTCGCTCCCAGGGCGAGTGCCTCAAGCCAGGCTAGGCTACGCGCAGACAACTTGGTGGCTTCGGCGGATTTCGAGACCGCGACGCTCACGCCTTCAACGTGACGCTCTACCCTCTGAGCTACGAAGCCAAACTTGGTGGACCTGGAGAATGTCGAAATCTCGACCTCCGCATTGCAAGTGCGGCGCTCTGCCAACTGAGCTACAGGCCCACGTTGAAATTGGAGGGAAGGGAGGGAGTCGAACCCTCTAAAACGTGATCCACAATCACGCGCCGCACCGTTTGGCTTCAATCCCCATGTCTTTGTTACCCATGCTGGAGCCGGTAGAGGTAATCGAAACCTCGAATCTGCGGTTCACAAAACCGCCGCTCTGCCGCTTGAGCTATACTGGCCCATCTTCATCCGCGAACGGCAAACCGCCGGTCGCCTTCGGAGTCGGCGTACAGATACTGGCTCCACTCGTTCACCTCCAATCCCATCGACCGCAGAATGAATCTGCTGGTGTGAACGCTCGCCGGTAGCGGCCGTCGCAACAGCGGCATTCCAGCCTCTTCCGGCGTTCTATCCGCCTTGCGGTGATTATCCCTTTGGCAGCAAGCTACCAGATTCTCCCAAGAATTCTTTCCGCCCTGCGCTCTGGGTATCACATGATCTAGCGTCAAATCGCTACCGTGAAACTTCAGTCCGCAGTATTGGCAGCGGTACGAATCCCTCATAAGAATGTTGCGGCGCGTGGTGACCTGCAGCCGAACGGGCACATGCCTAAACACCAGCAGCCGAATAACACTTGGCAAATAGATGCCAGGGTAGATCAGCTTTTTTGTAGCTAACTCCACAGTGGCCTTCCCCGTTGTGACAAGCTTGAGCGCACGCATAGCCGGAACAATGCGCAATGCCTCGTAAGACGCATTGAGTTGCAGCACCGGTCTACGCATCACGTTCATTGCAGTTCTCCTTACGCTGCTTCACTTTCCTGTGGAGCCCCATTGACGCCTTGAACGCCAGTCTTGTGATTACGATTCACAGGCTCTTCCTGTTGAGCTAATGGGGCCTTACATTTTGCAATCACCGCGGCATGAATGACTTTGAAGTCGGCGGAGACAAGAATCATTTTGTGTTCGGTCATCGTCGTCTTCCCTTCAGTGTGGAGCGGGCATCGGGACTTGAACCCGAGTCTCCGGCTCGGCAAGCCAGCACTCTACCGCTGAGCTATGCCCGCATTGTTTGGCTCGGTCGCTCCGATTCGAACGGAGATAAAGTGCGTCAAAGGCACTTGGCCTACCATTGGCCGACGACCGATCGATGTTGGCTCCCGGCGAGGGATTCTAACCCCCATTTGCACGTTCAGAGCGTGCGGTCCTCACAGTTGAACGAACCGGGAACAATTCAGAACTTTGGCTCCGAGAGTCGGATTCGAACTGACATCTCGCTGCTTAACAGGCAGCCGCTCTACCCTTGAGCTATCTCGGAGTAATGCGAACTTGCACAAGTCCGCTCACCGCTGACCTATCTCGGATCAGCGCCACAAAACTAAAAACCCTCTGGCCAATTGGCTCAGAGGGTAGATGGAATCCAGATTCAGAATCCCCCGAGCTATCACATAGGAACACCGTGCCGCGGTTGCGCGGTGGCTGGTGTAAATCCGTGATTGACTCGGTTCATCATTGCAAATATAACTTACCCCGAATCGTGTCAGTAAGTCAAGTGGTGGCCCATTAAAGTTTCGCCATCCAGTTGCCAGAAAGAAAGTCCATGCTCTTAGCAGCTGAAGGACGGACCGTAAAAGTGGCGCCGGCGGCGGGAATCGAACCCGCGAATCAATGCCTTGAAAGAGCATCCGCCAAACCAGCCTGGCGTACACCGGCGAAAGTGGCGGCTACGACGAGATTCAAACTCGCACCGTACTCCTCGACAGGGAGGCGTCCTATCCTTAGACGACGTAGCCGTTCTGGGCGCACGATTCAAACGTGCGAGATCTCGCCTATGAGGGCGAGCGAGATGGCGCACTTTTCCACCCAGATGCAATGAACACAAAACAACCTTGGTGCATGTGAGAGGATTTGAACCTCCAGAACCCAAAGGGTAGAAGTTTTACAGACTCCCGCAGCTAACCGTATCTGCCTCACATGCACATCATGGCGGAGAGAGCGTGGATTTGAACCCGCGGCACCTGAAGGTGCTCTCGCTTTCAGGGCGAGTGCCATAAGCCTGACTCGGCCATCTCTCCAAACTGGCGGAAGCGGAGCGAATCGAACGCTCACATCCCGAAGGACGGCCCGCTTCGAACGGGGTGGGCTCACCAAATGCCCAGCGCTTCCAAACAAATTGGCGGTGATGAGAGGATTCGAACCTCTGGACCCGGCTCTCAGCCGGGCCTCTGACTTTCCGGGTCAGTTGTTTAAGGCACTCACACACATCACCGCAAGACAAACTGGCGGAGAGTATTCGATTCGAACGAATGACACCATTATGTGTTCCGCGTTAGCAGTGCGGCGCCTTAGACCACTCGGCCAACTCTCCGTATTGAACTACTCTGGTGCCGGCCGGGGGCATCGAACCCCCACGTCGCGAGACACTGCGTTTTGAATGCAGCGCGTCTTCCCATTCCGCCAGGCCGGCACATCTTTGGTAGGAGCGGGGGGAGTCGAACCCCCAAGCCCGAAGGCGGTTGATTCTAAGTCAAGTGCGGCTTCCAGTTTCGCCACGCTCCTACGATCTTGGTGCGGATGAAGGGCTTTGAACCCTTACGCCAATCGCGGCACATGCTCCTGAAACATGCGTGTCTTCCGTTCCACCACATCCGCGTGGTACCCGAAGAGGGATTCGAACCCTCACGCTCTCATGAGCACAGCGACCTCAACGCTGCGTGTCTCCCATTCCACCATCCGGGTATAACTTTTGAAGGCATAACTCACCTTTGACGACTTTGCATGTCGCCGCTTCGAGCTCACAGATATAAGCTCGTGGTGCGGGATGTAGGACTCGAACCTACATGTCCGAAGACACTCGATCTTAAGTCGAGCGCGGCTTCCGTTTCGCCAATCCCGCACAAACTAAAAGCCCCCCGATTTCTCGGAGGGCTTCGGTAACTGACCAATTCAATGCCGTCAGCGCACGAAGCCTCCCGATTCCAGCAGATAGCTGGACGATGAGAGGCGATCCGAGTTGACTAAGGTGACGCGCATTGATTTCAATCCTTCATTAAGTAGATACCATGTCTTTATTGAAAATGCAAGCTCTAAGGAACCTCTGCACAAGTTCGCAAGCCGCGTCGCTGTTAATTAAACTACAGCCATGAAGCAGATGGCGCGTTTTCAGCAAACACTGGCATCGCAGGCGAGCTTTGAGAAGTTTGGCCGCAAGGGAAGGCGGGAGTTGTTTCTGGACCAGATGAATCAGGTGGTTCCCTGGTCTGAGCTGTTGGCGCTGGTCGAGCCTTTTTACCCCAAGGCAGGCAATGGCCGGCAGCCGGTGGGTCTGGCGATTATGCTGCGGACTTACTTTCTGCAGCAGTGGTTCGGCTTGTCAGACCCTGGGATGGAGGAAGCCTTCTATGAGTCGCCCGTGCTGCGGCGTTTTGCCGGGGTTGACCTTGGCGTAGCCGCGGCGCCGGATGAGACGACCATTCTGCGCTTCCGCCACTTGCTCGAAGAGCACGATCTGTGCGGCGAGATGCTGATGACGGTGAACCGCTACCTGGAAACGAAGGGCATCCGCATCTCGACGGGCACCATCGTGGACGCGACGATTCTTCATGCGCCCAGTTCGACCAAGAACTCCGGCGGCAAGCGCGACCCTGAGATGCACCAGACCAAGAAGGGCAAGCAGTGGTACTTCGGGGCCAAGGCGCACATCGGCGTGGACAGCAAGGAGACGGTGGTGCATTCGGTATGCACCTCGGCAGCCAGCGTGGCGGATAAACATATGCTGCCCGACTTACTGCACGGCGATGAACGCAAGGTGTGGGGCGATGGCGGCTATCAAGGCCAGGGCGAAGCTATTCGCGCCGCCGCGCCGAGGGCGCAGGATATGACTTGCCGCCGGACGAAATACAAGAACTATGTGGATGAAGAGGCCAAGCGCAAGAACACCACCAAGGCCCGCGTGAGAGCCAAGGTGGAGCATCCTTTTCGCATCCTCAAGCGCGTCTTCGGATTTACCAAAGTGCGCTACCGGGGCATCTGGAAAAACCACCAGTGGCTGTGCGCAGCCTTCGCGCTGGTGAATCTGTACCAACACCGCAACCGGCTGGCCCCGCAAGGGGCGTAGTGTCTCTGCCGGCCGCAAAACGGCCTGCAGAGATCAAAATGACGAGCAGAATCCCACCGCTTTCCTTTGTAAACCGCACCAAAACGAGAAAAATGATCGCAAGTCACTTCCTCATTGCAACATCACCAACCTGCGCAGAGGTTCCCTAACTGACAACATTTTCGTTGTTGGCTTTGCAGATAGGCGAGGAGGGCTGGATCGCATCGCTATCGGTTGCATCTTCCGATGAAGCCAACGCCATTGTCCCTGTCAACAAAATGCTCCCTGATCTTGCAAATGTGCCATGTTGCCATCCGGCAACTTGATTTCGATTTCATAAAATCAAAATTTCCCTGCGCCAATGGTTCCTCAAATAGTCTTCAGTTCCCTCCAGCGACCTTCTGCAACTCCGGTTTCCAACAATGCCTCGGCGATTGTCCATCAGGCGCAAATGGCCTCTCTGCGCAACATAGACACGCCCGACAATCCAATGCATCGTGGAGAGTAGGAGCGTACGAACGATGTTCGATTCTCGCCATCTTCTTGAACCTCTACTCGATACCGAACAAGCTGCGGCCCTCGTGAAGGTGCATCCCAAATCCCGACCACGTTATGCGCGCACCGGCCTCGTTGCCGGTTTGCGCGTCGGCAAGCAGTGGCGCTTCCAGGTTTCCGATCTCGGCCACTGTCTGCCTCACGCGGTAAACTCGGAACAGCTATCCGTGCCGTCTCACCACCTTTGAAATGGAGAGGAAATGAGACGCTCACGATTTCAACAAGGCAGCCTCCAGCTTGTGGAGCGCAAAGGAGGCCGGAAGGCATGGGAGTACCGTTGGTACGAAGTCCAGCCCGATGGCAGCCGCAGGCGCCGCAACTTGGTGCTTGGGACTCTGGAACAATATCCGAACGAAACGGCGGCGCAAAAGGCCGTCGCAGTACTTCGGGTTGACATCAACGCTGAAAGTCCTCGAATGAACCTGGCTCCGATCAGCATTCAGATGCTCATCGACCACTACCGGGAAAAGGAACTCGGCGAAGACTCAGGCAAAACCTACGCGACACGCAGGACGTACGAAGGCTATTTCCGCAAATGGATTTTGCCTCGTTGGTGTACGTACCGCGTGAAGGACGTTCGATCCGTCGCTGTAGAAGAATGGTTGCGATCCTTGAAGCTGTCGAACGGCAGCAAGGCAAAGATGCGGAACATTATGCACGCCGTCTTCAATCACGCAATCCGGTGGGAATGGCACGAACGGAATCCGATCTCGCACGTGCGCCAAAGTGCGAAGCGGTCAAAGATTCCGATTGTGCTTTCGGTCGAGGAGATTGTCGCGCTGCTTCGCTTGTTGCGGGAACCGGCGCGCACAGCGGTCTTGCTCGATGTGCTCACCGGCCTGCGCGTGGGTGAACTGTTGGCGCTGAAGTGGAATGACATTGATTTTCAAAAGTCGCAAATCTCTGTCACACGCTCGATCGTCATGCAGCGCATTGGCGATTGCAAGACAGAGGCAAGCCGTAAGCCGGTGCCAATGGATCTCCGGCTGGCGTCTGCTCTCTACAACTGGCGGATGATGAGTCCCTATCCACGACCCGAGGATTGGATTCTTGCAAGCCCGCATTCCAATGGACAGTTGCCCTACTGGCCCGGCGCATTCTACCGAGCTCACATTCTACCGGCAGCCAAGATTCTCGGCATCGAGGGTATTGGCTGGCACACTTTCCGGCGCACCTATGCGACACTCCTCAAGGCCAACGGTGAGGACATCAAGACGGTGCAAGAACTACTCCGCCATGCCAACAGTCTTGTGACGATGAACCTCTATGCACAGGCAGTCACGCAAAATAAACGTGACGCTCAAAGTCGCATTGTAACCATGGTTCTTGACGACAACCGTCTGCGCATCGCGCAGCCCAGCGAGAGCACTTTTGCTTATCGGACCATAACGGACCTACAAAAATCTGGAGGGGATTTGCAACTCGCTGATTCTATTGGCGTCCCCGACGGGATTTGAACCCGTGTTATCGCCGTGAAAGGGCGGTGTCCTAGGCCGGGCTAGACGACGGGGACGCTAAAAAGGGCCAGAAATCGGCCGGGATTGGCCGCATACGCCCTTACGAAGGCTACCAACTCAGCCGAGCCCTGTCAAAAAGACCGGGGCGTTCCCGCATGATCCATTGGAACTGTGCCCGATAGTGGTAACCGCGAGATGCGGGGCGCATTGGAAACCTCCGCCTCCGAAAACTTGGCCGGAGATCGTTTTTTTTGCGTCGATGCCCCGGCTCCAAGCGTCACAATAGATTAGGCGACCTTGAATCGATCTTCCGCAGGCTTACGGCGCACTCCCCCGGCCGGAAGCCCCCGCGGAAGCCTAAGTTGCCGTTGACGATCAACTCCCGCAACCTTCTATCGCAGCTTACCCGGCACAAACCAGACCGCCGGAGTGGACTTCGGGGCGAAGATTGCCAGAGAGAAGATAGAGTGAGGAAGAGCGCCTTGAGACGCATTTTTGCAATCGGTTGTATGGTCTTTCTTGGATTGGCGGCGACCGGCTGCCAGAAAAAAGCGGCCGCTCCGGCCGGGGGGGGGATGCAGGCGATGCCGGTGCAGACGGTCGCAGTGACCCTTGCGCCGGTGCCTCAGTCCAGCGAGTATGTGGCCACCATCAAATCGCGCCGCTCGGCCACACTGCTGCCGCAGGTGAGCGGACTGCTGACGAAAATACTCGTCCGCTCGGGCGATCATGTGACGAACGGGCAGTTGTTGATGGAGATCGATCCGCGACAGCAGATGGCCGCGGTAGAATCTGCGCGCGCGACCGAGCGCCAGAAGAAGGCCGTCTACGACTACAACGCCGTGGAGATCGAACGTCAACGCAAGCTTTTTGAGGCGGGCGTGACCAGCCGCGACGCCTACGACCAGGCGCAGCAGTCGTATGAAAACGCCAAAGCGGATTACCAGTCGGCCGTGGAAATGCGCAAGACGCAGGAAGAGCAACTGGCCTACTACACCATTCGCGCGCCGTTTGACGGCGTGGTGGGCGACATCCCGGTCCATGTAGGGGACTTCGCTTCGCCGCTCAACTCTCCGCAAACAGTGCTCACCACCGTCGATGAGAACAAGGATCTGGAGGCTTACATCTACGTCCCCACGGAGCGCTCCGGCCAGGTGCGTCAGGGGCTGAGTGTGGATCTGATGGACAACGCGGGCAAGCTGCTTGAGAAGACCAGGATCGACTTCCTCTCGGCGGAGGTTGATAGCACGTTGCAGGGGATTCTCGTGAAGGCTCCGGTTCACGCCACGCCCGAATTGCTTCGCAACGCGCAGATGGTGAAGGCGCGCGTCATCTGGAGCACCTCGCCCATGGCCGTGGTGCCGGTGCTCGCGGTAACGCGCCAGGGCGGGCAGACCTTCGTTTTCGTGGCTCAGGAGCAGGATGGACACTTTATGGCCCGTCAGACTGCGGTCACATTGGGAGACACCGTGGGCAACACCTATGCCGTCTCCTCGGGGCTGCATGCCGGCGACAAGGTCATCGTCTCCAGCACCCAGTTCCTGGTGAACGGCATGCCGGTGATGCCGCTGCCGGGAGCCTAGAGCGAGGGACGCCGGGCACCGCGGAAACCCACCCTTGCGAAAGAGAGTTTGCAAGGATGGAACGCCCGGCGAAAAGCAGGTCCTTCGACTCCGTTTGGCGCAAAAAGCGCACCAAACTCCCCTCAGGATGACAGCTTTTTTGGGAAGGAAGGCAACCCTTGTTTGTAGATTTCTTTATCCATCGGCCTGTTTTTGCCACGGTCTGCGCGCTGCTGATCATTCTGGCCGGCGCGGTGTGCATCCCCACGCTTCCGGTTGCGATGTACCCGACGCTCGCTCCGCCGCAGGTGTCTGTGGACTGCAACTACGTCGGCGCCAATGCCGACACGGTCGAGAAGGCCGTGACCATTCCGCTCGAAGAGGCCATCAACGGCGTCGAGGGAATGCGCTACATCAGCTCGTCGAGCACCAACAGCGGAACCAGCTCGATCGGGGTCACCTTTGAGACCGGCTATGACCTCGACATCGCCGCCGTTGACGTGCAGAATCGCGTGGCCAGCACCCAGGGGCGGCTGCCGGCGGCGGTGAATGCGACCGGCATCAGCATCACCAAGTCCAACTTCAACTTCGTCTTCGGCGCCGGCTTCTTTACCCGCGACGGCCGCTACTCGCCGGAGTTCATCTCCAACTACCTCGATGTCTACGTCAAAGACGCCCTCAAGCGCGTGCCCGGCGTGGGCGATGTGATCATCTTCGGCGAGCGCAAGTACGCCATGCGCGTCTGGCTGGACCCGGTGCGGCTGGCCGCGCGCGGCCTCACCGCCACCGACGTGGTCAACGCGCTGGCCGAGCAGAATGTCGAGATTCCCGCCGGCCAGCTTGGCCAGCCCCCCTCGGATTCAAAGCAGGCCTTTCAGATTCCGGTGCGCGTCGTGGGCCGGCTCACCAGCCCCGCCGAATTCGACAAGATCATCGTGAAAAACTCCCCCAACGGCCTGGTGCTGCTCAAGGACGTAGGCCGCTCCGAAGTGGGCGCCGAGGACTACAGCACCGTGCTCAAGTACTCCGGGCAAGATGCCATGGGCGTCGGCGTCGAGCAGCTCTCGAACGCCAACGCGCTTGAGGTGGACCGGGCCGCCAAGGCGCGTCTCGCCGAGCTGGCGAAGAGCTTCCCGCCGGGCCTGGAGTATGCCATTGCCTTCGATTCGACGACCGTCGTCGGCGACTCGATCCGCGAGGTTCTCTTCACCCTCGCGCTGGCTATCTTTATTGTCATCACCGTCATCTTCCTCTTCCTGCTCGATTGGCGCGCGACGATCATTCCCGCCGTCACCATTCCGGTGTCGCTGATCGGAACCTTCGCCTTCATCAAGCTCTTCGGCTTCTCCGTTAACTCGCTCACGCTCTTCGGCATCACGCTGGCCACGGGCCTGGTTGTGGACGACGCCATCGTGGTCATCGAAAACGTGCAGCGCCACATCGCGATGGAGCATTGCGACCCCCATAGAGCCACGTCAGAAGCCATGGGCGAGGTCACCAGCGCCGTCATCGCCACCTCTCTGGTTTTGATCGCGGTCTTCGTGCCGGTCTCGTTCTTTCCCGGCACAACCGGCATTCTCTATCGCCAGTTCTCGCTGACCATCGCCTTCGCCATCGCCATCTCGGCCTTCAACGCGCTCACGCTCTCGCCGGCTCTCTCGGCCATGTTCCTGCGCGGCGAAGAGGATCGCCCTAAGCAACTCGACTTCCTGCACATAGCTCCGGTCTCGCGCCTCTTTGCCAAATTCATTCACTCCACCGACAAGCAGATCAGCTGGCTCTCGTCCACCTACGCCAAGGCGATTCATGGAGCGCTCAAGCTGCGCTACGCGATGCTGGTGCTCTTCTTTGCCGGCCTGGGCGCGACGGTCTGGACCTACAATCATGTGCCGACCGGCTTCATCCCGCAGGAGGACCAGGGCTACCTGATGGTCATCGTGCAGGCGCCGCCGGGCTCGTCGCTGGCTTACACCACTGCGCTGGCCGATCGCGCCGGCTACATCATCGCCCAGAATCCCGATGTCGCCGGAGCATTCTCCGTCATGGGCTTCAGCTTCTCCGGCGGCGCTTCTAATTCCGGGCTGATGTTCGTCTCGACCAAGCCCAGCGATCAGCGGCGCAGCAAAGGCCATTCGGCTGCCGACATCGTCGCCGACCTCTCGCCCAAGCTGCAGATGCTCATGTTCGCGCCCAATGGCGGCCTGGTCGCCATGTTCGAGCCGCCCGCGGTCTCCGGCGTGGGCGCCTTCGGCGGCTTCCAGTTCGAACTCCAGGACGAGGGAAGCAACACGCTCACCGACCTGGATCGCGTGGCCCACCAGATTGTGGGCGCGGGCAACGCGGGCAAGGACTTGACCGGCCTGCTAACCACCTTCTCGGCCAACGATCCCCAGGAACTGGTTACCATCGACCGCGAGAAGGCCAAGTCGCTGAACATTCCGCTCTCGCAGATCACCACGACGCTCGGCGTCTTCATGGGCTCGCAGTACGTCAACGACTTCGACTTCAACAACCGCACCTATCGCGTCTTCGCGCAGGCCGATCAGCCCTTCCGCATGTCGGCCAGCGATCTGCACAGTTACTACGTGCGCTCCGACTCCGGCCAGATGGTTCCGCTTGACAATATCGTCACGGTGACCGAGAGCTCGGGCCCGCCAGTCATCAACCACTACAATCTCTTCCGCTCGGTTGAGATCGACGGCTCGCCCGCCCCCGGCCGCAGCTCCGGCCAGGGACTCGCCGCCATGGAAAACCTTGCCAAAAAGATGATGATGCCGGGCATGAGGTACGAGTGGACCGGCCTGACGCTCGACGAGATCGAATCCAGCGGCAAGGCGCTGCTGATCTTCGGCCTCGGCCTGCTGGTCGTCTATCTCACGCTCTCGGCGCAATACGAGAGCTTCGCGCTGCCTTTCATCATTCTTCTGGCTGTTCCCATGGCGGTGCTGGGCGCGCTGGGCCTGGTCGCCTTGCGCGGCCTCGCCAACGATGTCTACTGTCAGATCGGACTTGTGATGCTGATCGGCCTCTCGGCCAAGAACTCGATTTTGATCGTCGAGTTCGCCGAGCAGTTGCGGCGCAAGGGCCGCTCGATCGCCGACGCCGCCGCCGAGGCTGGCGAGTTGCGTCTGCGGCCCATCCTGATGACCTCCTTCGCCTTCATCCTCGGCGTCTTGCCGCTGGTCTTCGCCACCGGCGCAGGCGCGCTCGGACGCCGCTCCGTCGGCACCACCATCGTCGGCGGCATGTTGCTCTCGACCGTCCTCAACCTCTTCTTTATCCCAGTGCTCTACGTGATTCTGAGCCGGCTGCTCAAGCGGGACAGGCCCAAGCCTGAGCCGGAGCCCTGCGACTGACCGCGCCCGCATCCCGTTTCCGTGCCCCATCCTTTCCGCTTCTTGTTGCGGAAAGGGTGGGCAGCCCGGATGTCTGTGGATCACTGCGCTTCCCGATGCGCAATCACGTAATCCTTGATGCGGTTATAGACCTCGGCGCTGACCACGCCGTGCCCCAGCAAATCGATCTTGGTCCGGTAAGGCCGGAAGCGAACGATGCGCCCAGCCCAACTGCGTGTCATGCCGGGCACCTTCAGCAGCTCATCCAAGCTGGCGTGATTGATGTCGATACGCATTTCGGGCGGCGGAGCCGTCGCGGAGGTTTTGGGCACGCCGCGAGTGTCTCGATCCTGATTCTGTGCCGTTCCCAACAGGCAAACGCCCAGCATCGCCACCGCCAAAACCGCAAATCGCTTCCTTGATTGCACGGCTCCATTCTCCGCTCCCCGGTCTCAGCCCGCAAGCGAAAGATTTGACACCGCGCCGCCGTTTCCTTTATGGTTTGAATCAGATGCAGTGCAACCGCCATTACGCCCATCACCACCATCATGGAACCTCCATGCCGGCGGACTGCCATGGCCTGATCTAAAACGGCCAGAGAGATCTCAAGAGACACCCGAAGCCCGCCGGCGACAAGAACCGGCGGGCTTTTTCGTGTTCCGACAAAAAACCCAAACAAAGAACAAGGAAAAACATGAGCGATAACAATCCAATCATCGACTTCGGCAAAATGGACGGGCTCGTTCCCGGCATCGTCCAGGATGCAAACACCGGCGAGATGCTGATGCTGGGCTTTCTCAACACCACAAGCTATGCCAAGACCCTCGAGACCGGCTTCGTCACTTTCTGGAGCCGCACCCGCCAAAAGCTCTGGATGAAGGGCGAGACCAGCGGCAACCGCCTGCGCGTCGTCACCGCCGCAACCGACTGCGACAACGATACCTTATTGTTTCGTGTAGTTGTCGAGGGCGACGGACTGGTCTGCCACGAAGGCACCGTCAGTTGCTTCACCAAGCCGCTAACCCTTGACGCGCCCGGCGCGCAGGCAAAGGAAGAGGTAACTCGTGGCTAACAAGCTCAGACTCGGCATCCCCAAAGGCAGCCTCCAGGATGCGACCATTGCGCTCTTCAAGCGCGCAGGCTGGAATATTTACGCCGACGGCCGCTCCTACTTCCCCTCGATCGACGACCCGGAGATCGAGTGCATGTTGATTCGCGCCCAGGAGATGGCCCGCTACGTCGATCACGGTGTCCTCGACGCCGGCCTCACTGGCATCGACTGGGTCGTCGAGAGCGGCCTCGACCTGACCAGCATTACTTCGCTTACCTACTCCAAACAGAGCCGCCGCAAGGTGCGCTGGGTGCTCGCCGTCCCCGAAGGCAGCGGCTTCGAGAAGGCCGAGGATCTGGAAGGCAAGATCGTCGCCACCGAGTTGGTTGAAGTCAGCAAGCGCTACTTCGCCTCCAAAGGCGTCAACGTCAAGGTCGAATTCAGTTGGGGCGCAACCGAGGTCAAGCCGCCCACTCTCGCCGACGCCATCGTTGAAGTCACTGAGACCGGCAGCTCGCTCAAGGCCAACCGCCTCAAGATCATCGACACTGTCATGGAGAGCGAGACGCATCTCATCGCTGGTAAAAAAGCCATCGCCGACCCGTGGAAGCACGAGAAGATCGACCAGATCGCCCTCATGCTGCGCGGCGCAATCGACGCGCAATCGCAGGTGGGCCTCATGCTCAACGTGCAGCGCGGCGATCTTGACGCGGTACTCGCCGTGCTACCCGCACTCAACTCGCCCACCATCTCCCAGCTCTCGAACTCCGACTGGGTCGCGGTCAACACCATCGTCGAAGAGCGCGTTGCCCGCGACGTGATTCCGCGTCTGAAAGCGGCAAAGGCAACAGGCATCGTCGAGTATCCGCTCAACAAAGTCGTACTCTGAGTTTTGAAAGGGCACGACTTCAGTCGTGCCAAATGAAGATCAACAATGAACGTGGGCTTTAGCCCCTGAGGAAAATCTGGTTGCTCCATCCTCGCGACGTCTTTGTTTTTGTCGCTGGGGTGGGAGACCATAAAGGCAAGATTGTCGGAGAAAGTAAATGAAACTCATCCGAACCAAAGGCCGAGCCGCGCAACAAACTGCCGAACTCCTCGCCGCCCTCGAACAACGTGGCGGCGCGGCCCTCGATGCCGTGCTGCCCGCCGTGCGCAAGATCGTCTCTGATGTGCGCAAACGCGGCGACCGCGCGCTCTTCCGCTATGCCGCCCAATTCGACGGCCTAGCCAGCCCTGAAGCTCTGCGCGTTACACCGGCGGAGATGGCTGAGGCATGGAAGTCAATCAATCCGAAGCTCAGAACGGCAATCATCTTCGCGGCAACGCAAATCCGCATCTTTGCCAGGAATCAGATGCCAGGCTCATGGAACAAGTGCTTCATCGAAGGCTTGAAAACCGGTCAGCTCGTGCGCCCGCTCGCCTCTGTCGGCTGCTATGTGCCCAGCGGCCGTCATCCGCTGCCGTCCACACTGCTGATGACGGTGATTCCCGCGCAGGCGGCGGGCGTGGGACGCATCGTTGTTGTTTCCCCCAAGCCAGCGCCGGAGACCCTCGCCGCTGCTTACTTGCTCACGATGCCAGAGTTCTACCGTTTACCACCCGGAACGGTTGCTCCTCGTTTAGAGTGGATGCGCCCGTGGATTCCTGAGTTCTATCGTCTCGGCGGCGCGCACGCCGTCGCTGCGCTCGCCTATGGAACCGCCAGCGTTTCGAGTGTGGCCAAGATCGTCGGTCCCGGCAATCTCTACGTCACCGCCGCCAAGCGCCTCGTCGCATTTGACTGCGCGATCGACATGCTCGCCGGTCCTACCGAGATCATCGTCACCAGCGAGCTTGGCAACCCCAACGACATCGCCTCGGACCTCGTCGCTCAGGCCGAGCACGATCCCGAGGCCCTCGCCATCTTCATCACCACGCGCGTCAACTTAGCGAAAGATGTCGTCCAAAAAGTAAAAGCGCGGAGCGCCAATAATCCCGTCGCGCGCCAAGCTCTTGACCGCAACGGCCTCATCATCATCGCATCGAGCGTGGACGAAGCCCGCGCGCTCACCAATCGCCTTGCGCCCGAGCACCTCACCGTCGATGCCGCCTGCGATCTCGATTGGGTGCAGAACGCCGGCTCGGTCTTCATCGGTCGTTGGTCAGCTCAGCCCATGGGCGATTACATCTCCGGCCCCAATCACACGCTGCCCACCGGCGGCATGGCGCGCGTCCGCGGCGGCCTCAGCGTCAACGACTTCGTCAAGCTCATTACCGTGCAGCAATACAGCGCGCAGGCCATGCGCGCACTCGGTCCCTCCGCTATCTTGCTCGCCGAGGCCGAAGGCCTTACCGCCCACGCCGAATCCATCCGCACACGCTTGCAAAAGAGGAGGGCCAATGACTGAAACTGTATCGACAATCATTCCTGCGCCCCGCGCCCGCGTCCAATCCATGCCCGAGTATCACCCTCCCCTCGGCAACCGCGACGCGCTGCGCCTGGACTTCAACGAGAACACCGTCGCCTGCTCGCCCAAAGTGCGCGAGGCGCTCGGACGCATCTCTGCCGGCGCCCTCACGCGCTATCCCGAGCGCGCGCCCGTCGAGGCCATCGTCGCCGCGTATCTCGGCCTCGCGCCTGCGCAGCTCGCGCTCACCAACGGCGTTGACGAAGCCATTCACGTCCTCTTTGAAGCCTTCCTCGAAGCCGGCGACGAGCTCTTGCTACCCGTCCCCACCTACACGATGTACGAAATCTACGCCTCGGCAACCGACGCGCGCATCATCTCCGTGCAGGCCGCCGACGACCTATGCTTCCCTTACGAGCGCCTGCTCGCGGCCATCACTCCGCGCACCAAAATCATCGCCATCGCCAATCCCAACAGCCCCTCCGGCTCCGCTGCCACACGCTCACAGTTGCTTGAAATAGCCGCTCGCGCGCCGCACGCTGTTCTTCTTGTCAACGAAGCGTACTTTCACTTTCACGGCGAAACGGTCATCGATCTCGTGGGCACCGTGCCCAATCTCATCGTCGCGCGAACCTTCTCAAAGGCGTACGGCCTTGCTGGTTTGCGACTCGGTCTGCTTGCCGGTCCGGTCGAATTGATGCGTTGGGTACGCCGCGTGCTTTCGCCCTACAGCGTGAACTCGCTTGCCCTTGCATGCCTTCCGCCCGCGCTCGAAGATGCGGCCTACCTCGACTGGTATGTCGCAGAGGTTCTTGCTGCGCGCCCCGAGTTTGAAGCTGCGCTCGATGCGGCCGGAGTCCGCCGCTGGCCCAGCCAGGCAAATTTCGTTCTGGTCGAAATCGGCGCACAGCACAAGGAGTTCACCCGCCTCATGAGCTCAGCCGGCGTGCTGGTCCGCGACCGGTCGAGCGATCCAGGCTGCGATGGCCGCGTGCGCATCACCATCGGAACCCGAGAGCAGATGCTCCAAGCCGCCGTGGCGCTTAACTCAACTCTCTCGAAATTGAAGGCGCTGGAGCTTCAAAACGCCCCGTAGGGGCGGCAAGACAATAGCCCAGGATGAAATCCTGGGTAAGAGTAGGAAATGGCAACCGCACCCCGTAGGGGTGCAGCGAGGATCTTTAATCGAAGGCGGCATTTCAAGAAGCCAAGCTGCAAACAGGAGCAAGAAGATGACACAGAAAGCCGCAACCCAACGCACGGCGGCCTTTGAACGCAACACCACCGAGACGCGCATCGCCATCAAGCTGACGATCGAGGGCAAGGGCCAGTACAAGATCTCCACCGGCATTCGCTTCTTCGATCACATGCTGGAACTCTTCACGCGCCATGGCGCCTTCGATCTTGAACTCAACTGCGACGGCGACCTCGACGTGGACCAGCACCACACCGTCGAAGATGTGGGCATCGCGCTCGGCGAAGTCTTTGACCGCGCCCTCGGCGACAAGCGTGGCATTCTGCGCGCCGGGTACTTCCTCATGCCCATGGACGAGACGCTGGCCATCGCGGCCATCGACCTCAGCGGACGCGCGGCATTTGCTGTCAACACCAAGGTGCGCACGCGGCTCGTCGGCGACCTGCAAACAGAGTTGGTCACCGATTTTTTCGAGGGCTTCGCACGCGGCGCACGCGCGAATGTTCACGTGAAGACAATGTACGGCCGCTCGAATCACCATAAGATCGAGGCTATCTTCAAAGCCTTCGCGCGCGCGCTGCGGGTAGCCTGCTCGAAGGACAAACAACTAGGTGAGATGCTGCCCTCTACCAAAGGATTATTGTGATGCGCGTAACGGTGATCGATTACAAAGCGGGCAATCTGACCTCGGTGCTCAAGACGCTGCGTCATTTGGGCGCGGAGCCGATCGTCACGGATGGCGACCTCGCGCTCGTAGAAGTCGCGGAACAAATCGTCCTACCCGGCGTGGGCCACTTCGCAGCCACCGAGCGGCTCGATACGACCGGCCTTACTTCCGCAATTCGCACGGCCATTTCGCGCGGAGTTCCGTTCCTTGGCATTTGCGTAGGGATGCAGTGGCTCTATGCCGGTTCGAGCGAAGCACCCGAGCAACCGGGCCTCGGACACTTCGCCGAATCCTGCGCGCGCTTCTCCGAATGCGCAGAAAAAGTTCCGCATGTCGGCTGGAATTCTCTCGAAATCCGCCCCAACTCTCGGCTTCTCGCCGGTGTCGATCCCGGCGAGTACGTCTACTTCACCCACTCCTACAAAGTCCCCGTCACCGCCGACACCGCGGCCGTCACGCATTACATCGAGCCCTTCGCCGCGGCAGTTGAGCGCGGCAACGTGATGGGCGTGCAATTTCACCCCGAAAAATCCAGCGTAACCGGGCTGAAGATTCTCTCGAACTTTCTCAAGTGGGAAGGAACGAAATGATTACCAAGCGCATCATCGCTTGTCTCGACGTGCATGACGGCCGCGTCGTGAAAGGCGTGCAGTTTGTCGATCTCATTGATGCGGGCGACCCGGCAACCCAGGCGGCGCGCCATGCACGCGAAGGAGCCGACGAGATCGTACTGCTCGACATCACCGCGACGCACGAAGGCCGCCAGACGCTGCTCGACACGGTGCGCCGCACAGCTCTTGAGTTATTTGTTCCTTTCTGCGTGGGCGGCGGCATTCGCTCCGCCGACGATGCTGCGCAGGTCTTCGAAGCTGGCGCGGACAAGGTCAGCGTCAACTCCGCCGCGCTCGCCGATCCAACGTTGATCGACGCCATCGGCCGCAGCTTTGGCGCGCAGGCCGTCGTCGTTGCCATCGACGCGCGCCGCGACCCTGATGCCGCCGATCCTGTCCGCGATGCGCAGGTCTTTGTGCAGGGTGGGCGCAAGCTGGCCGGCCGCCGCGTGGTCGAGTGGGCGCGTGAGGCCGAAGAGCGCGGCGCGGGCGAGATCCTGCTCACCTCGATGAACTGCGACGGCATGAGGACCGGCTTCGACTGCGAACTGACCGCCGCCGTCAGCGAGGCCGTCGGCATTCCCGTCATCGCCTCCGGCGGCGCGGGCACGGTGGAGCATTTTGTCGATGTCTTCGGGCGCGGCAAGGCCGACGCGGCGCTAGGGGCGAGCATCTTTCATTTCGGCGTCTCCAGCGCCCGCTCTCTCAAACAGGAGCTGGCCAAGGCCGGCGTCTCCGTGAGGCTTCCATGCTGATTCCTTCCATTGATTTGCTGGGCGGCCAGATCGTTCAGCTTGTGCAGGGCGAAAGACTGCGCCTGGCCTTCGACGACTTCGAATACTGGATCGAAAAGTTCTCCAAATTTCCTTTGGTCCAACTCATCGATCTCGACGCGGCGATGCGCCAGGGAGACAATTCGGCATTAGTCGCCCAGATCGCCAAGCGCCTGCCGGTCCAGGCCGGCGGCGGCATCCACTCCATCGAGCGCGCGCGGCAAGTGCTCGACGCGGGTGCGAAGCGCGTCATCATTGGCTCCGCACTCTTTTCCGCTGAGGGCGCGGTGAATACGGAGTTTGCCGCCAGCCTCGCCGCAAGCGTGGGCGCGGAGCGCGTCGTTGCAGGCATCGACACCAAGAGCGGAAAGATTGCCGTCAAAGGCTGGAAGGCGCAGGTCGCGCTGACGCCCGACGAAGCGATTCCGCAACTCGATCCTTTTGCCGCTGCGTTTCTTTACACGCACGTGGACGGCGAAGGGCTGATGCAGGGCTTTCCCATTGACGTAGCCGCGCGCCTGTGCAAGCTCACCCAGCGCCAGCTCATCGTCGCCGGCGGCATTCGCAGCCAGCAGGAGGTTGACGCGTTGGACGCCTTGGGCGCCGATGCGGTGGTCGGCATGGCGGTCTACACCGAACTGCTCGCGGTGTAGATTACATCTGTGCCTCGCCGACGGCGTGGCTTGTCTCAACGCGCGAAGCGCGCAGCAGCCGCGCAATTTGCTTCAGATGCTGTTCTGCGCAGTCGCGCAGAGTTGCACCGCATAGGCGCGCAGAATCTCGGCCTGCGAAAATTGGAAGCCCGTGTGCCGCACCTCGGCCATGCGCGCCTCCAGTTGAGCGATGTCTTCTTCCAGCAGCAACCCCGGCGGCGGAATGTGGAAGCGCCAGCCGTGAATGCACTCGGCCACGTAATGAAATCCCGTGAGAATATCCACCGCCAGCCGTCCCAGAGCCGGCTCTAATTGCTGTGAATAACCATCCTCGTGGCTGTCCTTCACCGCGAGTTCCAGGGCGACCAGGGCATCGAAGATCGAGCGGCCAAACTGCGCCAGCATTCCCAGGCCCTCACGCCACCCCGGCCCGCCAGAGGGCTCGTTGCGTGCGGCTTCCAGCAGTTGGCTGTTTTTGCGCAGCGCGGCCAGCACATCCTCGCGAAGTGCAGGCAGGCTCTCATGCGGTGTGCCGCGAAAGCCCTCTAGAATCGCCTCGAAGAACGCGCCCAGCACCAGAAACTCCAGTGCCAGCCCATCGCGCAGCCGCAGCCGCGCGCGATCGGGAAAGACCAGCGTGGAAATGGCGATCGCCACCAGGATTCCGATGAAGACTTCCATCACGCGGTCCAGCGCTAGCGTCCAGTGGGAGCCCGTCTTTACCAGCATCACAATGGTGATCGTCACTCCGGCCAGGCGCGAGCTGCTGCGCAGGCCAAGCAGTCCGCAGACGACGACCGCAGCCAGCACGGCCAGCATGTAGTTCCACGGCAGCGCGCCAAGTTGCGCAAACGCGAAGCCAAGCAGCGCGCCGATCAGGGTCCCGAGAATGCGATCGCGCGAGGCGGAGATGGTGGCACCAAAGTTCGACTGCAGCACGATGATCGCGCTGATTGCGCCCCAATAGCCGTCGTGCAGCCCAAAGAGCATGGCGATCCACCAGCAGAGCCCGGCCGCCAGCGCTGTCTTTGCGGCGTGAATCAGCAGCCGCCGGCGCTCCCAGGTCATGAACCCTGAGTTGGCCTCCGGTTCCATGCGCAACTTAATCGCAAGCTGCTGCTGCGTTCTCGTCTTGTTTGCCTTCAGGCGCATAGGTGCAATCCGCGATGCAAGAATCCCCCCGTACAGAATGCCTTATCCAGCCGGGTTCGCGTGGTGACTCCTCTCACTTCTCATTCCGCGTCCGCGCGCTTTGCCCAGGATTTCATTTTTTGCAGAACCGCCCTTCCCGTATAGCATAGGAGTCAGGAGCCTCTATCCTCAGGTTCGAGAATCTCATGCTGCGAGTCGGATACCCCGCCACATTGGCTGCTGAATTGTTGCGTGATTTCCCTTCGGAAGTCGAACTGATTTCCCTGCCCGACGATCTCGACCGCGAAATCGACATCGACGTCTGGATTACCGACCCCTACCCGTCGCGGGGCATGCGCGTCTGGCCCCATCTGCGCGGTGTGCGCCTCATTCTGTCTCTGATGGCCGGCACGGAGTGGATTCCTCCGCTGGCCGGACCGCACGTCACTATCTCGAACGCCCGCGGCGCGCACAACATCTCCACCGCTGAGTGGACCCTCAGCGCCATTCTGGCCATGCTGAAGCATTTCCCGCTTTATTTCGATGTGCAGCGCTCCGGCCAGTGGAAGCGGCGCTTCGAAGCCAACACCCAGTACGCCCGCATGACCGGCGATGCAAGGTCCGTTCATCCGCCCATTATGCAGGAAGAACTCACCGGCAAGCGCGTGCTGCTGGTGGGTTACGGCGCCATCGGCAAAGAGATCGAGAGGATGCTTGCCCCCTTTTGCGTTGAATTGACCCGCGTCGCCCGTACCGCGCGCACCGAACCGCCGGTTCATGCCGTCAGCGAACTCGACAGTCTTCTGCCGCAAGCTGAAATCGTGATTCTGATCCTGCCTTCGACCGCCGAGTCGCATCATCTGATCGGAGCGCAGCAGCTCAAATTGATGCGCCGGGGCGCGCTGCTGGTGAACGCAGCTCGCGGGCCAATCGTCGATACAAACGCCTTGGTCGACGCGCTTCACGCGGGCGGCATTCGTGCCGCGCTCGATGTCACCGATCCCGAGCCGCTGCCCGAAGGCCACCCCTTGTGGAGCTGCCCCAATCTGCTGCTCACGCCTCACGTGGCCGGATCGAGCCCGCAGTTCGGGCCCCGCGCAATGCGCACCGCCGCCGAAGAATTGCGCCGCTACATTAACGGCGAGCCGCTCAAGAACGTGGTTCAGGCCGCGGTCTAACTCACTACACGGCTGCCTCAGATACCTCTGACACATGGGAAGGGGCTCGCCTCCAATCCCTCAAACCCATGACCGCCAGCACAACGAATGCCGCATAGAGCAAAGCTGTAAGCATGAGGTTCTCATAGAGAAACTCGCCGACGTAGACCACGTCCACCACAATCCACAGCCACCAATTGGCGATATGCTTGCGTGCCTGCCACCATCCGCCCACGATGCTATAACTCGCCAGCAGTGCGTCCACATAAGGCAGCGACGCATGGTAGTGCTTCATCCCCGCGCCCAGCGCGAGACCGCCCAGTGCTCCAACGGCCACGCCCGTCAGCAGTTCCATCCGAGGCAAGCGAACCACGCGCACCTCGCCCTCCTCATGTACGCCCTTTGTCCAATGCCACCATCCATAAAACGTCAACGGCAGTCCGCCCACAAGCAGCAGTGCAAAAGAAAACAATTGTGCATGATAAGAGATCGCCAGATAGGCAAGATCGGAGATGATACCAATCGGCCAGCATGCAATCTTTCGCTTTGTCGTCAGCCAAATGCTCACAATCGCCGTGACGGCGCCGACGATTTCCAGCCAATTATCGATGATGTAGTTACTAATTGCCGTCCAACTCACTTTCGTCCTGCTCTCTTCCGCGTTGCGGCCCATCGCCCGATCGCATCCAAAAGTTTCCTTCCCCCCGCGCCACGAAACCATCGCGCATGACCCGCCAGGTAGCCCTCGGAACACACCCGCGCATTCTCTTTGGAGTGCAACACGCCGAGAAAATAGTCCGCCTCGGTCAGCGCGAACTCCGGGTGACAAAGCGCGGCCATCGGCTTGAGTGCAGCGGCTTCCTCATCGCTCAGCGTCCGCACGGATTCATAGCCGTCGAGCAGCGCCTCCAGCTGATCGATATGCACCGGCACGTCTTCGGTGTCTTCCAATCCTTCGCGCAATCGAAGCCACTCCACGATGCTGCGCTCAATGGCCTGCGCAAGATCGTGCACGGCATTCGTCCGGTCAGCCAGTCCAAAATCAATGGCCGCAACAGCTCGCGCTCCAACGCTCCCGTCGCTCCAAAGCAGATTCGACGCATGAAGATCGTTGTGCGTCCAAAGCAGATCGAGCGCCGGCAGCAGCGGCTTCAGTTCGGCATGAAACGGCGCAAGAAGTTCAAGCGCCTCGTCGCAGGCCATGCGCGTAACAGCATCCTCAGCCAGCACAGGCCGCGCACTCAAGTAAAGTTCCATCGCCGCACGCGGGTCGTCAACTGCAAAGATCGTGAAGCTCGCTACAAGAGGCTGCGGTTTGCGTAGCGGCGCATCGAATCCTCGTGAAGCCAGATGCAGCCGCGCCAGCATCTCTCCGGCCGAGCGTGCGTGTGCCGCGGAGCGAAATGGCGTCCACGAGAGATCGTCCTCATACAGGTCCACGCCCTCCGGCGCTTCGTGAACCTCATAGGTCCACTCACCGCGCTCGATCGCCGTCTCGCCAGAAGTGGACGAAAAGACGCGCGGCGCCGGCGCTCCGTGCGCTCGAAGATAGTTGATGAAGCGATGCTCCTCGAGCAAACCCTCCCGGTCGCGCACCGTTCTGTGATGGCGCTTGATGAAGATACGCCCTGTGCCCGTCGCCACTACGCTCGCCGCGGAAAACGGCCGAGGACTTATCGAGAGAATTCGAATCGGCTCATCGCATCCGGGAAACTCAGCCAGCAGCGCACGCGCCTCGGGCAGCGTCAGCGGCGGCCAGTCAGCCTCGACCAGCGTGCCGTCCATGCCGTGTGCCTTTGCCTTCGCGCTCATCGCTTCCGCATCCTTTGCCTGCGCCAGCAAACCTAGAAAGTGTAATGCGCCGAGAGCCGCACCGTCGCCGGCGCGCCCAACCAGATGAATGTATCGCCATAACTCGCTCCGGTATCGCTCCAGTAACGCTTGTCAACGATGTTATTCGCGTAGAGACGGAAGGTTACGCGGCCCTTTTCCCCGCCGGGCGTGTAACGTGCGCCCAGATTGAAGAGATTGTAGCCGGAGACCCAGACCGCATCGTCGCGCGTGGCTTCTTTGCGGCCGGTATAGCTCCAGCCGGGCAGAAGGTGCAGACCGCGCACATGGGGCACAGTGAGATCGGCAAACATTGTGGTGTGCAGGTGCGGCACGTTGAGGATCTGCTTGTTGTTGTAAGATGGCGTACTCGAATCGCTGGAGATCGCGTTCATCGCTGTCGCCGAAGCCGTCAGCCGCAGCCAGCTTGCCGCCTTGCCCTCCGCGTTCAACTCGATACCGTCGTGCGTCTCACGGCCATCCGATTCAAAATCAATATTGCCTATGGGGTAGAAGAACGGCGCACGCATATGGAAAAACGCAGTCGTAAGGAGAATGCGCTGGCTAGGCTCGTACTTAGCCCCTATCTCTGCTTGTCGAGTGTAAAACGGAGACAGAAAATACCCACCCGCCCAAAAGGGTGCTTGCGGACCCAGCGAAAGCATCACGCCATAATTACCATAAAGAGTAAGATCACTGGCCGGATTAAACGTGATAGCGTATTGCGGAAGCCAGATCACCTTATCCGTTAAATTCAATTCTCCCGATTTCAGTGGAGCGGTATAATTGTGGTCGCGAGCGGAGTCTAACCGCCCGCCAGCCAGCAGTTGAAAGTGCCCAGGCAAGTGAATCCGATCCTGCAACACTGCGGATGATTGATGATTGTCTTCTGCGAGCGCTCGTGGCCCGGCTTGGTCTGGCGTACCTGTGATCGAATCAATCTCCATGGAAAAAGGAGCGATCGGCTGATAAATATTCTCTTGGCCTACATAGGAGTACACTGCGCCATTTTGAATGTTGTTGGGCGCATTCAGCGGCGGTGCGCCTGGCAGTTGAACGCTGCGCAGGAATAGCTCGCCGCCGCCGGTCAGGTCGTGCGTAATGGCTCCTGTCTTGATGTGGCCAATGACCAGTGCCTCGGCTTGCGCGTCGATCCGCAGTTCACCGGGGTCGCGGTAGTCGTAGATTCCATAATCGCCGCCGCTGTAATTGATGCTCGGAACCGCGGGGCAGAAGAAGTAAGCGGGCGCGTCGGGAGCGCCGGGACAGGCGACATTGCCATTCGCATCGAATGGCGTACCATAGGCGTAAATCACGTTATCTTGTATGAGCGAATGGCTGAAGCTGGCCGCGGCGAAGGCGTGCCAGCCGGCAGCCAGGTCGTAGTCCAGTCGCGTATCGGTGTTGAAGGTGTCGTAGGTGTCGGGCGGTCCCCAGGGCTGATCGCCGAGCATCGTCGATCGGTAAATCAGATCTATATTCGGCACCGTCTCTCCGCCCAGCAACTGATAACCGCTGCCATCGCGCTCCACCTTATGCTGGTACTCAAAGTCGCCCTTCAAAATCGCCTTCGGGCTGAGCCTCCAATCGGCCGCGCCCGCGCCCATCGCGCGCCAGCCATTGGTGTCGTTCATATAGCTCGCGATTCTTTCCCCGGCCAGATTCAGGCGCGCGCCCACCTGCTTGTGCCCGCCGAAAAAGGAACCAAGATCAACCGCACCGTTGGTGCTCCCGCGATGGTCTGTCGCAAGATCAACGGCTTTGATCACCGCCGGTCGCTTGGTTACGAAATCGATCAGCCCTCCCGCCGAAGCCACGCCGCTCTCCACGCCGGCAATGCCTTTCAGAAACTCCACGCGCTCCTTGTTTTCGAGAGGAACATCCTGCTCGCCGGCGATGGTCATGCCGTTGATCTCGAGGCCGGTAGCCAGATCGATCGGGAAGCCGCGAATCTCGTAGTCGCCGTAGTAGCCCACCGGCACGTAATCGTCGTCGATGGAAGCATCGTTTTTTACCACGTCGGAGAGCAGGCGCGCGTCCTGGTCGTTGAGCAGTTCGCGCGTCACCACCGTAGCCGAAAGCGGCGTCTCGGCTAGCGGCGCTCCGTCCAGCGTTCCCACCGTGACAGTCTCCGGAAGGTAGCTGTCCTCCGTCTGGCCATGCACCACCACTGTTGTAGTCACCGGTGGAATCGGCTGGGCAGGCGCGGGTGGCTGCGAGTTTGCACCGGCGGCAGCGGGCGCGGGGCTCTGCGCAAATGCGGGCTGTGCCGCGGCAAGGCAGAAAAGCAAAGCCGCCGCGCGGAAGAGCGGCTCTGGCTTCTTACAGACAAATCTCTCCGGTGCGATGCGGGCTGATTCGGCAACGGTAAAACTGAGCATGAACTCCCCTTGTCTCAAACTGGATGAAACAAGAGAACTCACGCTGACTTTCGAGGAAGAGGGCCATCTGGCCCCGGAAACTTCCCACGCCGGTATTATCCGGATCGGGTTCGAGGGTATCTCTCAGCCCCACTTCGTGGAGCACCCCTGTTTCAATATTCAAATTGAAACACTCTCAGCCCGCTTTTGCAAACAGATCGCAATTTCATCGCTCCCGGCTGCGATCCCCCAAGGTGAGGATTTAGTATCGTTCCGTACTCGGTTTCGGCAGCCGAGCTGTTCCTTGTTTATGTAGTGTGACTGCCATCACATACGAGATTTTGGACAGTGCTAGTCTAAAAAGCGGCCCTAGGGTTCAGGAAAGCGCACGATGCCATCATTTCCCGCTGTTGATCCAATTCCCTTGCCGGCTCCGATCTGGCTCCTCAAGCTGCTGCATATCGTCACGCTGGCGCTGCACTTTGTCGCCGTGGAGATGCTGCTGGGCGGCCTGCTGCTGGCGGTCCTGCTCAGCCTCTTCCGCGGCTCGCCGGCTTCCATGGTCACCGCGCGGGCTTTGGCGCGCAGGCTCACCGTCGTCATGACCTTTGTGGTCAATCTGGCCGTGCCGCCGCTGCTTTTCGCTCAAGTCCTCTACGGCCGCGCTCTCTACACCAGCAGCGTTCTGATCGGCCTTTACTGGATCTCGATCATTGGCCTGGTCATGCTGACCTATTGGCTGCTCTACCGCTTCACCGCACGCCTCGAGGCCGGCAAATCGGCCTGGTGGGTCGGGCTTTCCGCATGGCTGCTGGCTGGCTCCATCGCGCGCCTGCTCTCGACCAATATGACACTGATGCTGCGCCCCGAGGTCTGGCGTTCGATGTACTCCGCTTCGGCCATGGGCGCGTATCTGCCGCCCCGCGATCCGACGCTCGAGCCGCGCTGGCTACTGATGATGGCCGGCGGCATGTTCATCGGCGGCTTGTGGATGGTCTATTTGGCGGGCCGCGCGACCTTCACCGCGGAGGAGAAGAGTTTCCTCGCCGGCCTCGGCGGCAAGGTGGCCGCGAGCTTCGGCGCGATCTATCTTGCGGCTGGCATCTGGGCCGCGAGTGTGCAGCCGGAGGCCGTCAAGGCCGGCTTGGCGGGCCACGCAATCTATCCCTTCTACAAGTTCTTCGGCATGGCCGGATACGGTTGGCTGGCGATGGTAGCGGTTGCCGTGCTGGTCGCCGCCGCCGCCGGCTTCGCCAAGCTCACGGCCAAGTGGGTGAGCATGGTGGTTGTGCATCTGGCCGTGCTGATCGAGGTGATGTTCACCATCTACCGCGACGGCGTCCGCGACCTGACGCTTTTAGCCAAGGGCTACGACGTCTGGGATCGGGCCGTCGCCACCAACTGGTGGGTCGTGGGCCTGTTTCTGGTGCTCTTTGTCGCTGGACTGGGCGTCGTCGGCTGGCTCATCTCCGTAGTGGCGCGATCGAGAAAAGTGATGGAGGGAGCGGCCTGACCTCCGCGAAAAATTGCCATGACCGAACAAACGCATCTCATGCCCGTTGTCGAGGAAGCCGGCGAACGAAATACCCGCCGCGCCTTTCTGGTTGCCGCCGGAGCAGCCGGACTAGCCTACACCGCCGCCCTGGCCTATCCCATCTATCGTTATCTGGCCTCACCGGAAGAGATGGCTATGGAGGCCACTGCCGTCACCGAAGTGACTCTCAAGGACGCGCAAAAGCTTCCTCCCGGTTCTGTCCTGATGTTCAAGTTTGGCGCGTCGCCGGCCCTGCTGATTCACCACGAAGACGGCCGCTGGATCTCGATGACCGCCGTCTGCACGCATCTCGGCTGCACGGTGCAGTATGAGCCCCAGGCCGACCGCATCCACTGCGCCTGCCATGGCGGCGTCTACAACCCTTACACCGGAGCCAACGTCAGCGGCCCGCCGCCCAAGCCGCTCAAACTCTTCAAAGTGACCGTCAACCCGGTCGGCGTGGATGTCTCGCGCGCATAGTGGCTGTTTCATTACCTGGTTTTGAAAGGGCACGGCTTCAGCCGTGCCGCAAAGGCACCAAGATCAACGCGGGCTTTAGCCCCCGAGGGAATCTCGGAATCACAACTTGAGATTCCCCCAAGCAAAAGGCCAAAATAAGGATTGCCGCATGACAACAAAGAACGCGACCGTCTACGACTGGATCGACGAGCGCCTGGGGCTAAGCGAACTGGCCGCCTTTGCGCGCCACAAGACCGTCCCCGTCCACTCCCAATCCTTCTGGTACTACTGGGGCGGCATCTCTCTCTTCCTCTTTATTGTCCAGTGCTTCACCGGCGTCTTGCTGCTGGTCTACTACCGCCCCGGCGTCGAAGCCTTCGAGTCGGTCCGCCAGATCACCTTCGTGATGCACTTCGGCTGGCTCATCCGCTCGGCCCACGCTTGGTCCGCCAGCCTGATGATCTTCTCCATCCTGGTGCACATGTTCTCGGTCTACTTCATGAAGGCCTATCGCAAGCCGCGCGAGTTCGGCTGGCTGAGCGGCATGGCGCTGCTTGGAATCGCCTCCGTCTTCGGCTTCTCCGGCTATCTGCTGCCCATGGACGAGCTGAGTTACTTCGCCACCAAGGTCGGCCTGCAGATTCCCTCGGCGATTCCGTTTGTCGGTCCGGCCATCGCCAATATGCTGCGCGGAGGACCGGATGTGAGCGAGTTTACCGTGCAGCGCTTCTTCGCGCTCCATGTCGTGGTGCTCCCTGCAATCTTTCTTCCCCTGCTCGGCTTTCATCTCTGGCTCGTCCAGCGCCACGGCAACGCCTCTCCGCCGAGCGTCGAGGCCCTGCCGCCCGCCGAGCGCAAGTCCATGCCCTTCCTGCCCAACTTCCTGCGCAAGGATCTGGCGATGTGGCTCATCTCGCTCAACATTCTCGCCCTGCTGGCCTCGGTCTTCCCCTGGTCGCTCGGAAAACAATTTGACCCGCTGACGCCAGCCCCCATGGGCATCCATCCCGAGTGGTACTTCATGAGCCCCTTCGAGATGCTCAAGCTGCTGGGCAGCGTCCTGCCCGGCGAGGCCGGCGAGATCGCGGGCATTCTGCTCTTCACGCTCGGCATCGCGCTCTGGGTTCTGATTCCCTTCTACGACAACACCAGGGAATCCGGGCAGCGAGCCCGCGCCGCGCACTACTTTGGCCTGCTGGCGGTCTTCGCCCTGCTCGCCACGACGGTTATCGGTTATTGGACGATCCGGTAAGGAAAGCAGGGAACAGGGAACAGAGATCAGGGATCAGTTGTCGGTTGTCAGTCGTCAGCCTATTGCGGTTGTCCAAGTTTTGAAAGGGCACGGCTTTAGCCGTGCCGAAGGGGCCGTAGAATGAAGGCGGGCTTTAGCCCCTGAGGGAGTGATTGCTATGGATGGAACGGTCTTTACAGCTCTTGTCTCCGGCGCAGTAGCCCTTGGCACGGTGATAGTCACGCAGGCACTCACATACTTTTTCAGCAAGAAACACGATCACGAAGCGGATTGGCGGAAGAAAAAGCTGGAGCACTATATAGAATACATTGCTGCGTTTTCCAGGGTTATTGGCGAACGCTCTCAGTTAGCTCAGCAGCGGCATGTTGATGCGCTTAATAGCTTAGCACTTGTCGCGCCACCAAATGTTCTGACAGCGCTTAAAGCCCTTCAGGATGGACTCAAATCCCAAGATTTCCGGAGCGACATTCTCAAGTGGGGGCCAGTGCGGAGCGAGCTACTGCGAGCCATGAGAAAAGATTGTCATCCGAAACCGCCAAAAGATAATCTGGACTTCGTTTTCGAGGCATACATCGCAGAACTCAGCCCGGCAGGGCAAGAGCAGCAAGGAAGTAACATCATAAAAAGCGAGAGAGCAAAACAATGAACTATCCATTCTGGGACATCCCGTATCTCGGCTCGGGCTGGGTGATCGGCATCATCGCCATCTTCCACGTCATGATCTCGCAGTTCGCCGTGGGCGGCGGCCTCTATCTGCCCATGGCCGAGCGCAAGGCCATGCGCATGCCCGAGGGCCCGCTCCGCACGGCGTGGCTCAATCAACTCGCTCGTTATTCCAAATTCTTTCTCATCCTCACTGCCGTCTTCGGCACGGTCTCGGGCGTCGGCATCTGGTTCGCCATCGGCCTCACCCAGCCCGAAGCCACCAGCACACTCATCCATAACTTCGTCTTCGGCTGGGCCATGGAGTGGGTCTTCTTCCTCGTCGAACTGACCACCATCGCCGTCTACTACTCCACATGGGGCAAAATCGACGACAAGCTGCATCTCAAGGTGGGCTGGGTCTATGCCGTCGCCTCGGCCTTCACGCTGATCATCATCAACGGCATTCTCACCTTCATGCTCACCCCCGGCGGCACATGGCTTGCCGTCGCCGGTACCGGCCAGGAGGCCAGCAAATTCTGGTACGCCTTCTTCAATCCCACTTACTGGCCCAGCCTCTTCCTACGCGCCTGCGTCTGCTGCGCGCTGGCCGGCATCTGGGCGCTCATCACTGCCAGCCGCATCGACGGCGACCAGCAGCCCGAGCTCAAAACCAGCCTCGTCCAGTGGAGCGTCAAGTGGCTCGTGCCCTCTTTCGTGGCCACGCCCTTCCTGCTCATCTGGTACCTCTGGATGGTCCCGGCCTCGCAACAGGCATTGCTTCAACTGGGCATCGACACCATCAACCCCGGCACCTTTTCCGCAGTCACGCGCATGGCGCTGGTCATCGTCATGACCTCGGCCACCATCGTCGGCGTCGCCTACTTCCTCGCATACCGCAATCCGCGAGACTTCAACCTCTCTCACGCCATCGCCCTGCTGCTGCTGGCTCTCATCGCCACCGGAGCCGGCGAGTACTCCCGCGAGATGCTGCGCAAGCCCTACGTCATCGGCCATTGGATGTACTCCAACGGCGTGCGCGTCCCCTACGTCGCGCGCATCAACCAGGAAGGATATCTGGCCCGCTCCATGTGGGTCTGGCAAGGCCAAATGATGATGGATCGGCTTGTTTCGCCGGGAGTCACCGATGCGAATGATCCCTTTTACAGCTACTCCCGCGGCGAAGCCATCTTCCGCGGCGAGTGCGGCTCCTGCCACACGCTCAACGGCTACCGTCCGCTGGCAAAGCTCCTCGCCGGCCGCGACCGAGCCAACATCGCGAGCTTCATCGCCATGCTCCACGATCACAAACCCGACTCGCCCTACACCCGCTTCATGCCGCCAATGGTTGGCACCAAACAGGACATCGACGACCTGACCAACTACCTCAACGCCCAAGTCAACCCGCCCGCGCCCGCCGCACAGAGGCCCGTGCAGACCGCGCAAAAGTGATTTGTCATCCGGAATCGCAAGCGAGTTTCTTGCTTTGAAAGGGCACGGCTTTAGCCGTGCCGCAAATGCTGTAAAATCAGTCGGGCTTTAGTCCCTGAGGGACTGTTCCTTTCAAACGGGTCCACTACCCTCCGCTGTTGCCGATTCCGCCGGGAGCAGACGGTGTGCTAAATTGATTGCATTCGCAAGCCGGTGCAGGAGGTTCGAATGCGAAAGAGCGGACTGCTGCTGGCACTTCTGGTGCTGGCCTCGGGTGCGGCATGGGCACAACAAGAGCTGGCTCCCTCCACGAGCGACGGGCCAATGAATACGAAGCCTGTCGCACCCACGCCAGACAAGGACGGCGTCTACCAGATAGGCCTGGGAGTTACATCGCCCGAGATCGCCCAGGCCGCGCCCGCCGAATACCCTCCTGACGCCGCCGAGACCGACGTTCCCCACGTCGTAATTGTTTCCGCCGTCATCGGCACTGACGGAGTGGCAAAGAATATGCAGGTGGTCAATCTTAGACCCAGCGCATACGACGACTACGCCATCGCGGCGGTAAAGCGATCCCAGTTTCAGTCGGGAACTCTGAATGGCAATCCGGTTCCGGTTCGGGTCTGGGTACGCGTGCGTTTCTTTCATCTCAGACCAGCGATTCCGATGCTTCAAACTGCTCTAAGAGCCGGCGGCTTAGGATCCTTCGGGCAAGATGCTGCTGCCAGCCAGGACGACCCATTCAGGCTGAGGCCAGGGGACACGCCGCCCAAGACAATCAACAATGTGAATGCGGAGTTTTCCGACGAGGCCCGGCGCGGAGGGTTTGAAGGTGTCGTCCTGGTCTCGCTGATTGTCAATGAGCAAGGCTTGCCGGTCGATCTGCGACTCGTGAGAACTGCGGGCCATGGCCTGGACGAGAAGGCCCTCGATTCGGTCCGCCAATACCGGTTTGAGCCTGCGATGCGCGATGGCAAGCCCGTCGCTGTCCGCATCAGGGTCGAGATCAGTTTCCGCCTCGGTCGAGGTGGTGCCGGGCAATTTCCCTGATACCCCTTCGCGAAACCGGCCGTACAACCCGATCCATGCGATCCTGATGAAGCCATGAAAATCCTTCTCGGCATCCTTGCCGTCCTCGCCATTGCCGCCTTCCTCTTCGCCGACTACAAATGGCGCCAATGGATGGCCGCCCGCCGTCGCGACCGCCAGTAACTCTCTGACCTTTCCGGATTGCACTAACGATTGATCCGGCCTGTAAATGCTGAGGTTCCGCGCCCCCAGCAGGGCAATCGCATGAAGCTTTTTTTGCAGATTATTTCCGCCATCCTGCTAGCCTGAAATTGGGTCGGCCGTCAAGAACGGGCGGCCCGGCTTGTATGCCGTGAAAGAATACCCACCCCCCGGGGTCCGATTCACCGATTGTTCGCTTTTTTCTGTCAAACCTCAACGGTCATACGGTCTTGCGATTGCCCCGGCGCACCCAGTGCCTCGCAAGCGAAGCCCCAACACAGCCAGTTACAATAGCTCACAGGGAACCATCCAGCCGTTATGCCTCCTTTTTTCGCATATGCCAATCGTTTTGTCGCTCTCCGCAAGCCGGCCAGCCTCCTGTTCAGCCTTGTCCTCGCCGCGCTTCTTTGCCCCGCCGCTGCCCGCGCCCAGTTTGCCCCTCCAGCGCCGGTAACCCAGGTCAACGACCCCAGCGCTCTCAAGCCGCCTCCCGGCGCCCGCGTGGCCATCATCGAGTTTGACGACATGGAGTGTCCTTTCTGCGGCAAAGAGAACCCGGTCATCAAAGCAGCTGCGGCTAAGTACCGGGTTCCCTGGATACGCCACGATTTTCTGATTCCCGGTCATATTTGGAGTCCCGCGGCGGCTGTCAACGCACGCTGGTTCGATACCAAGGGCAAAGTCCTGGGCGATGACTACCGCGATCAGGTCTTCGCCAATCAGTCCTCGATCTACAGTCTCAACGTGCTCAGCCAATTCACCGAGCGGTTCGCGCAGAGCCACGGCATCGTCCTGCCCTTCGCCGTCGACCCGCAAGGCAAGCTGGCCGCCGAGGTCAACGCCGACAAGGAACTCGGCCTGCGCACCGGCATCTTTCAAACCCCCACCGTCTTCGTCGTTACGGCCCACGGCAAGGGTGCTCCTTTTATCGAGGTCCAGCATCCCGACCAGGATCTCTCCCGCATCATCGGCCAGGCGATCGCCGACGCCGCGCCCGCCAGGCCCGCCGTCGCCAGGAAGCGGGCAAGCAAGTAACAGCCGCAACAAGCTGAAAAGCAAAACGGCGCATCCCGCCCAGGGTGCGCCGTTTCTGTCTTCGAGATTTCCCGGTCTAGCGTCCAGCTACCATATGCCGCGCATGCGGCGCCCGACCCCACCGCGGGTGGTTACAATAACTTCAAGGGAGACGTCCAACCTCTATGTCTCGTTCTTCTGCACTTGCCCACAGGATTTCAGATCTAGGCAGGTATTCAGGCCTCCTGCTAAGCCTTATCCTTGCCGCTTTTCTTTGCTCCGCTGCCGCTCGCGCCCAGTTTGGCGCTCCAGAGGCCGGGACGCAGGTTCACGACCCCAGCGCTCTCAAGCCGCCCGCCGGCGCCCGCGTGGCCATCGTCGAGTTTGAAGACATGGAGTGCCCCGACTGCTCTCGCGCTAACCCAGTGCTGAAAAAAGCCGCCGCCGATTACCACATTCCGTGGATTCGTCACGACTTTCCGCTGCCCATGCACGCCTGGAGCTTCAACGCCGCCGTCAACGCCCGCTGGTTCGACACCAAAAGCAAGGCCCTCGGCGACGAGTATCGCGACCAGGTCTTCGCCAACCAGGCATCCATCTACAGCATCGCCGTCCTGACCCAGTTCACCGAGCGGTTTGCGCAGAGTCACGGCATCGCCTTGCCCTTCGCCATCGATCCCCAAGGCAAGCTGGCCGCCGAGGTCAATGACGACCGCGCTCTCGGCCAGCGCATTGGCATCGAGCACACCCCCACCATCTGGATCGTTACTGAACACTCCAAGGGCCCGCCCTTCATCGAGGTTGTCAACCGCAGCAAGCTCTACGACATCATCGACCAGGCCATCGCCGACACTGCGTCGGCTCCCAAGTCTGCAGGGAACAAGAAGCCTGCCACGAAAACCGCCAGCAGGTAATCCAGTAAGCCCGCACACGCAAAGACGGCGCAACTCAGGATGGGATTCGCCGTCTTTGGGCCGCAGCATGGTCTTTCGCCGTTCGCCTTTAGTCGCTCGTATTGAAGCTGCAGCTCGGCACACTTCCGCTGATCGAGAACGTCGAGGTTGTCACATCTGTGCCGGACGGCGTGATGTTCGAATTGTCCAGATAGACCGTTGCATACTCATCGTCGTCCTGTTTGGTGATATCTAGATCGACATTGGCCAGATAGACCTGGGCCAGATTGCTGGAGTTGTAGCCGTAGAACGTTTCGTACCCGCCCGAGATCGAGCTCTCTGACTTTACACCATTGATTAGAATGTCCTGGAACTGCGGTGTGCCCGAGGTGCCGCTGCAACTCCCGTAATAGGCATTGACGATGATCAGGTGTTTTACTCCATAGAGGCAGTTGTTCTCATAGGTCACTTCCTTCACCAGTCCGCCGCAATCGTGATCCGTCTTGATGTTCAAGCCGTTCGCGTCGGCAGAGACGTTTCCCAGCAAGTCTTTCCCATACACATAGTTGTTCTTGAACAAGACATTGGTCACACCGTCAAAGGTCTGGCTTCCCACCGACAGCCCGTGCGTGCCATAGAACTGCGAGTTTTCCACCGTGATGTTGGATGCGGCGGACGCGTTGGTCTTCACCGCGATTCCGTCGTCACCGGCTTCGACAGTGGAGTCGTTGACGGTCACATTGGTGATGCTGTCGATGTCGATGCCATCGGCATTGGCGCGCGTCGCCGGAGTCCGGATCGTGACTCCCCACACGGTAGCGCCGCTCCCGCCTTGGATGTAGAGGTTGGGATGCTTCGCCTGCTCCAGGGTGACGTTGTAGATGATGAAATTGTCGGCCGTTTCGGTCTGCACCAGTCGCGGTGTCCCGCTGATGATGTCTCCGCGGCCGTCGATAGCGCCCGGTCCGCCGATAAACGAGTTGCTGCCCTCAACTAGAACCAGCTCCGACTGGCTCGAGTAGCTGTTGTTGCCCTCCAGCGTCACTCCGGAGTTGATCACCAGTCCCTCGCCATTCACGGTCAGCTTGTCGGTGTAAAAGGCATTGTCCGAACCCGAGGCGGCGAGCACGACGCTCCTGCCTGTTCCGGCGCAAGCGGTCAGCGCCGCTTGCACGCGGCTGGTGTCGTCGGAGCTCGGTGGCGACGAGCGCTGCGAAGTACTAAACTGCGCTGCTAGCGTATCGCAGACGCTGGGAAAGCCGGGTTGGCTTACGCTGCGGCTGTCGCCGGTGGCCACGGTTTGTGCGCCTGCCATTCCTGCCAGCAGCAGAATCGCAGCGGTTGTCGCGAGAAAATGCGCCATGCGGATGTTGTTCATAAGTGATCTCCTTGGGGGGAATTTGTCGGTCCGAGAGTACCGAGAACTGGTCAGACCACTACACCCGCGAAGTCTAGTATTCTTAATTTGGAGTTGTCAACTCCATAAATGAAAAATGTCGTAAACTAAGATAATTCACGTTGTTTCTGCAGATGTGATGAAAAACAGAGGTAGAACCTCTCCGCTCCATAATGTATCTTCCAAATTACATATTGTCCAAAAGGCGCAGGAATTGTGCTCTGGCTCCAGTGCCCGGCTCCGGGACGGCTCGGGATTCGGTAGGCGCAACCATCGCGAATCTCCAGCCACCGGATTGCATCGTTCCCTTCCGTTGCAACGCGACAACCATCAGGCTAGCGCCGCTCACTTCCCGCCCTGTATCTTCACCAGCGCTGGCTGCTCGGCCTCGCCTCCAGCCATCCCCGGCGAAACCGTCCGCGTCTGCGGCGCTCTCCAGTGGTCGATATAGCTGATCCGGTGCACGCAGCCGATCGTGCAATTCGGCGCGCAGCTCTTGGCCGTCAAAAACTCGCGCTTTACGTCTAGCGTTGTGTAGTCGGCCAGCGGCACGCCCGGATAGCCGCGCTGCTGGCTGCAATAGTGCACCAGCCCGTCTTCGCATATATAGAGATAGCGCGAGCCGGCGCGGCAGCGCCAGTCGTTGGGACGGCCTTGCGCAATCGCCTCCTGAAACTTGTCGAACTGCGCATAGTTGGTCTTCCGCCGGTTGGTCATCTCGAAGTAGACTCGAGCCTCCTCCGGCTTGAGCGGCTTCAGTTGCCCGCTGCCGTCGTGGATGATGCCGATCGTCGATTCAAAGCCCAGTTCCAGCGCCCTTCGGCCGATCACCAGCGCGTCGTTGGGGTCTTTGAAGCCGCCGCCAACGACTGAATTAATGTTGACGTGAAATTCGGCGTGCTGGGCCAGCATCTGGAGCTTCTTGTCCAGGACTTTGAGACTTTTTTTCGAGATCTCATCCGGCTCCAGGTTATCGATGGAGATCTGCATGTGATCGAGGCCGGCGTGATTGAGACGCTCTATCCTGTCTACATTCAACAGATAGCCGTTGGTGATCATTCCGGCAATCGCCCCGGTTTGCCGCATCCGCCGGATGATGTCATCCAAGTTTGGATGCGTCAGCGGCTCCCCGCCACTGATGCCGATCATCGCCGTACCGAGCCGTCCCAGGTGGTCGATGCGGCGGAGCATCTCGTCCAGAGGGACAGGTTCGGACACCTTATCGTACTCATTGCAATAGCCGCAGCTGAGGTTGCAAAAGCGCGCTGGAATAATCTGCGCCAGGACAGGATGCGATGTATCGGCCAGCGCCCGCACCACCATCGCGTACTCGCGCGCCTTCCGCCGAACCGCAATCGCGCGCCCACGCACCGTAGCTCTCCGTGCAGTCGCCATCCCTTCTATTGAATCACAGCCCGGTGTGATGCTGGGAGCCGAGGCGGGCGGAGGCCGGTTTCCACGCAGATGTGGAGTTGAAGGTAAATCGCTGCTCGTTTGCGTGGAGAAAGTAGCGGCTTTGATTTGCATATAAATAGAGGGATCGCGCGCAGAATGGAGAAAAAGGTCAAAAACGGGGTGTTTTTGGCTTGATTTTGGCGGGGAATGGCCCGTTTTGGAGCTTAAAGCGGGTGTCTTTTGGGGCGGTCAAAGGAGCGATCATCCTGGCCGCAGATCGGGGTTCATAGTATCCCACCCAAGCGACAAGAACAAGAACGTCGCTTGGATGGGGCACCTAGTCGGCGTTTAGTTGGGAGAGAGAAAAGGAGAGAGAGGAGAAAGCGTGAACAAGGAGTTGCGGCGGAGGGCGCGGAGGGAACTGGATGAGGATCTTCGGGTCTTCAGGGGCAAGAAGGTGCGGCGGTCGAAGTGGGGATGGCTGCGGGGAGTGCGGCAGGCTTTGGGAATGCAGGTCTCGGAGGTAGCGCGGCGGCTGAAGATGGGGACGTCGGAGATTTACCGGCTGGAGATGTCGGAGGCGCGGGAGACGATCACGCTGAAGAAGCTGCGCGCGACGGCTGCGGCGATGCACTGCGAAGTGGTATACGCGGTCGTTCCGGTGAAGGGGACGCTGGAGGAGCTGGCCGAAGAGTTGGAACGGGAGCGGAGGAAGCGCCGGCCTGCGGGGCGGAAGAGCCTCGCAAGAGAAGATCCTTTTGGATTTTTGGAGACGGTGGAGACGGTTCTTGCGCTGGCAGGGTGGCATGAGGGGAGACATTGATGGTGCAGGGACTAGGGACTAGGGATCAGGGACTAGGGAACAGGGAATAGGGATTAGGGATCGGGGATCAGGAAAGGCTGGTGGTGTTTGGTCTTGCTTCGCGGGAACGAGGGAGCTGTCAACGGCGAGTGAGGGTCCGTGGTTTCCCAGGTCCCAGAATCGGGACCCTTCGACTGATGACTGATTTTGTCACGGACGGCCGGACAGCACTTTCTTTTTACCGAAAATGCGAATACTATGTATAAGTACGTAACGCTACGTATTTTTTGTAGTGAGGTAAAGAGATGCAAATCATCAGCGCTTCGGATCTGGCGCGCAACACGAGCGCGATCCTGGAACGAATTCTCATGGGCGAAACGGTCAGCGTGATGCGGAATCGCACCGAGATCGCCCATATTGTGCCTGCCAGGCGAACCATGACCGCAGCGCAAGCCATCGCGGGCCTGGAGGGAGGACTGAGCCCTGCCCAGGGTGAGAGCTGGCTCAAGGACAGCCGCGGCGAATTCGATGAAGAGGTTCGGAATCCGTGGGAATGATCTTTGACACCTCCATCTGGGTTGGATTGTCTACTAGCCAGATCTCCGGTCAAGCTGTTCATCAGGCTGCCGGCGACGAGTCTGTGTACATCTCTGCAATTTCGCTGGGAGAGCTGAGCTTTGGCGTGGAAAGCTGCACCGATCCGGCAACACGGATGGTGCGGCTCCGCTCGTTGCGGAGGCTCGAACAGCGGCCCGTCCTCGATGTTTCTTCCTTGACGGCCTCAGCTTTTGGCATTCTGGCCGCTTTCATGAAGCAGTCAGGCCGGTCGCCGAGAACGCGGGTCAACGATCTTTGGATCGCCGCGCAGGCAATTGAAAACGACTATGCTTTGTTGACGACGAATATCAAGGATTTTGAGGGGCTGCCTGGTTTGCGGGTCGCTTGTTTGTGATGGACGGAGGCAGGGGTTTTGAAAGGGCATGGCTTCAGCCGTGCCATCAAAGGTTCGTCCATCTTCGGGCTTCAGCCCTTGAGGGAAGTCTTGTATGTGCAGGACATCCCTCGGGGGCTAAAGCCCGCGATTTTCTTGGGCTATTACGGCACGGCTGAAGCCGTGCCCTTTCAAAACAGTCTTACACGGGAGAATTCTTCTTGCTGACTTCATCGATCGTTCAGTTTCTTGGATGGATAGCTGCTTTCGTTTGCGCATTCCTTCTGGGCAATGTCTTCAGACCGTTTTTCAATTCCTACGCGGCCAAGAAGGGTGAGAACCTTGCCACCAAAGAGGACATCGCACAGCTAACAAAGATCGCAGAGGGAATCAAAGCCAAAATCTCCGATGAAGTCTGGGACCGGCAAAAGCAATGGGAATTGAAACGAGATACCATAATCGATGCAGTACGAGCGCTCATAGACTTACATGAAGCTCTTCTTGACCTGCATTCTGCATACTCCCGTCCGATAACGGATAATTCAGTTCGGAATGCTGACACTGCATCCAAACAGAAAGAAGCAAGGGAAAGTTGGGACTCATACAGCGCGAGGTATTGTCGAGCGATGGTTGTGTCCGACTTGGTTGCAGGACATGATCTCCAAAAGCAATTAGCCGACTACTTCGGTACGGTTGGGACTGTTGCTGACCAGATTTTTGATAGAAATGAGTCGCAGTCCGTATCCTCTGACACGTTGACAAAGCTTAGGGGAATTTACGAAGATGTCATTTCTGCAGCTCGAAAAGAACTTAATATCACGAAATCTGATTGTGTTGTACTTTAACTGACCACTGTTCACTGACCACTGTTCACTGGAGAAACAATGGCTATTCGTTGGGAGAAGTTGACGGTCAAGTCGCAGCAGGCGATGGAGCAGGCGCAGGAGCGGGCGACCGAACTTGGCAACCCCGAAGTCCAGCCGGTGCATCTGCTGTTGGCGCTCATCGAGGACCGCGAGGGCGTGATTCCCTCCGTGCTCGAAAAGATCGGTGTGCCGACGGAACGGCTGGAGCATGAGCTGCACCAGATCGAGGAGAAACTGCCTCGTGTGGCCGGTGCTTCGAGCCAGCCCGGCGTCGGCCAGGCGCTTAACAAAGTGCTTGGTCAGGCTTTCCGCGAGGCCACGAACTTCAAAGACGAGTACGTCTCGACCGAACATCTGCTCCTTGGTGCGGCCCACGCGAAGGGCGAAGCTGCGCGCGAGGCACTCGTCGCTCTGGGCGCGACACATGAGGCGATTCTGAAGGCGTTGACCGCGGTGCGCGGGACGCAGCGCGTGACGGATCAGAATCCCGAAGGCAAATTTCAGGCTCTCGAAAAATACGCCAAGGATCTGACAGAACTTGCGCGGCGCGGCAAGCTGGACCCGGTGATCGGGCGCGACGAAGAGGTTCGGCGCGTGATTCAAGTGCTGAGCCGGAGGACGAAGAATAACCCAGTCCTGATTGGTGAACCTGGCGTGGGCAAGACTGCGATTGTGGAAGGTCTCGCGCAGCGCATCATCAAGGGCGATGTGCCCGAGAGCCTCAAGGACAAGCGGGTGATCTCGCTGGACCTGGGTTCGATGCTGGCTGGGGCCAAGTATCGCGGCGAGTTCGAGGACCGGCTCAAGGCGGTTCTGAAGGAAATCGAGGAATCGAACGGCAAGATTGTGCTGTTTATCGATGAGCTGCACACGCTGGTCGGCGCGGGCGCGGCCGAAGGGGCCATCGACGCCAGCAATATGCTGAAACCGGCGTTGGCGCGCGGCGAGCTGCGGGCGATTGGCGCAACCACGCTGAACGAGTACCGCAAGTACATCGAAAAGGACAAGGCGCTGGAACGGCGTTTTCAGATTGTCTTTGTTGGCGAGCCCAACGTTGAAGACACGATTGCGATTCTGCGCGGGCTGAAGGAGCGTTACGAGTCGCATCATGACGTGCGCATCAAGGACGCGGCGATTGTGGCCGCCGCCACGCTCTCGCATCGCTACATCAGCGACAGATTTTTGCCCGACAAAGCCATCGATCTGGTGGACGAGGCCGCGGCTTCGCTGGCGATTCAAAAAGGGTCGAAGCCGACGGTGATCGACCAGAGAGAGCGCGAGAAGACGTCACTCGAGATCGAACGCGAAGCGCTGAAACGCGAGACCGACGCAAACAGCGTTGGACGGCGCAACGAAGTCGAGCGCGAGATCGCCGAGTTGAACGAAGAGATCACGGCGCTCGCCGCCCGCTGGACCAAGGAACGCGAGGCGAGCAGTCGCATTACCGAAGTGAAGAAGAAGATCGAGGCGCTGCGCTTCGAGGCCGAGGAGCAGACGCGCAAGGGAGTGCTGGATCGGGCCGCGCAGATTCAATACGGCGAGCTGCCCAAGCTCGAAGCCGAGCTGAAAAAGTTGAGCGCCGCGCAGGAAGGCAATGCCGGAGTGGCGCGGATGCTCAAGGACGAGGTCGATGAAGAAGACATCGCCGCCATCGTCAGCAAGTGGACGGGGATTCCCGTCTCGCGGATGCTTGAGGGCGAGGTAAAGAAGCTCGTCGAGATGGAGACGAGGCTGCGCGAGCGGGTCGTCGGGCAGGATGCGGCTCTGACCATCGTGGCCAATGCG
Organism: uncultured Acidobacteriaceae bacterium; assembly: GCA_963710875.1. Lineage (GTDB taxonomy): Bacteria > Acidobacteriota > Terriglobia > Terriglobales > Acidobacteriaceae > Telmatobacter. Next base: position 95,763 of record CAVQBW010000001.1, read on the forward strand.
ATCCGGCGGTCGCGCGCGGGGTTGAGCGATCCGAAGCGGCCGATTGGTTCGTTTATTTTTCTTGGGCCGACGGGCGTGGGCAAGACGGAGACGGCGCGGGCGCTGGCTGAGTTCATGTTCGACGACGAGCAATCGATGATTCGCATCGACATGAGCGAGTACATGGAGAAGCACGCGGTCGCGAGGCTGATCGGCGCGCCTCCGGGCTATGTGGGCTACGACGAAGGCGGGCAGTTGACTGAGGCTGTCCGGCGCAGGCCGTATGCGGTGATTCTGTTTGACGAGATCGAGAAGGCGCACCCGGATGTCTTCAACATTCTGCTGCAGGTAATGGACGACGGACGGCTGACCGACGCCAAGGGGCGCACTGTGGACTTCAAGAACACGGTGCTGATCATGACGTCAAATCTGGGCGCGGCGATGCTGGTTGGCGACACGCTGAAAACGGAGCACGATTTCGACCAGGCGCGCGAGTCGGTGATGCGTGTGCTGCGCGAAAACTTCAGGCCGGAGTTTTTGAATCGCGTGGACGATATTGTGATCTTCCGCCCGCTGGGACAGGCGCAGATGAGCCAGATTCTCGACCTGAGGCTGAACGAGGTGAGCAAGCTGCTGGAGGACCGGCAGATTTCACTCGAACTCACCGAGCCGGCGCGGCAACTGGTGCTGGCCGCAGGATCGGATGCGGCGTATGGCGCGCGTCCGCTGAAGAGGGCCTTGCAGCGGATGATTCAGGACCCGCTGGCGATCAAGATCCTGAACGGCGAGGTGCTGCACGGCGAGCATGTGCGCATCGACGTGGACCGCAAGTCGGGCCAGTTGCGCTTCGAGCCGATGAGCCGGGAGGCGATGGCCTAAGGTCCACAACCTTTTGAATCTGAAGAGATATTTGTTCAAACAGCTTTTTCTTCGGAGACGGGAATCTTTCCATCCGCGTACGAATCAAAGGGAGTGCGGTCGATTCGTTTCCGAGGAGAGAGTTGATGACGCTATCTGCCATTGAAGTCAACAGGTTGAAACATGCGCCGGCCGTGGAGGGCGTGTTGCCGGTCATGCTCGAGCGGTGGAGTCCGCGGGCCTTTGCCGACCGGGAGGTCAGCGCTGCTGATCTGAAGAGTGTCTTTGAAGCAGCCCGGTGGGCCGCTTCGTCCAGCAACGAACAACCTTGGCGCTTCTTCGCCGGACTGCGTAACTCATCGACTTACAAAAAGATATTCTCGACTCTCGTTCCTGCAAACCAGACTTGGGCGGCGGCAGCGCCGGTCTTGATCCTGGGCGTGACGAGCATCAAATTCTCCCGCAACGGTTCGGAGAACCGCGTCGCTCTCTATGACCTGGGCGCGGCCGCCTCGTATCTCACGCTGCAAGCCGCGGCGCTGGGGCTGGCCGCACACCAGATGGCCGGCTTCGACACGGATGCGGCCCGCAAGGTCTTTGACATTCCGGAGGATTACGCTTTTGGAGCTGTGATTGCCTTGGGCTACCAGGGTGAGCCTTCTACGCTCGCCAACAAGCACCTTCTGGAGATGGAGACGAGCCCACGCACGCGCAAGTCATTGAGCGAGTTTGTGTTGTCGGCATGGGGTGAGCCGGCGGAGCTGGGGTGACATTGCCGGCAGCAAGGCGCTTCAAGACTGCGAAGAAAAGAGATTTGAAGGCAAACGCCCTGAATAATATCCCTCAGGGGCTGAAGCCTGCATTGATTATGCAGCACTTACGGCACGACTGAAGCCGTGCCCTGACACGGTCAGAAGCCTCAATCGATATTTCCGCAACCTGTAAGGCCCATGCCCGCCATGGATTTAGAGTGGATGTGGGGAGTTCCCTTGACGACGAAGCCTGCCACCCGCAAGATGCCCGCCTACAGGCGCACGAGAGCCCGGCGACGCCTCATAGGCTGGCGGAGCCGCCTGATTCTGGGCTGTATCCTGGCCGTCTCGGGCCTGCTGGGCTGGGGGACGGTGGCGCGGATTCTCGCCCCGGCCTCGAATACCTCTCTCACACGCTTTGACGCCATCATCGTGCTGGGCTACCCGGCCGACAGCGACGGCAACCCCACGCCGGAGCAACTGGCTCGAGTGACCGAGGGGGTGCACGAGTACGAGCGGGGAGTTGCGCCACGGCTGATCCTGACCGGGGGCGCGGCGCGCAACGAATTTCCGGAAGCGCGGGTGATGGCACGAAGCGCGGAGGCGGAGGGGATTCCAGAGTCGGCGATTCTTGTGGAACCGAATGCTTTGGATACGATCCAGAACCTCTGCTACGCGGCGCGGATCATGAAGGCGCACGGCTGGCGGTCGGCTGAGGTGGTTTCGACAGCCAGCCACCTGCCCAGGGCGGGGATCATTTTGAGCCAACTTCCGCTGGAGTGGCGCACGCACGCCGCGCCGCCGCTCGAGCCGGAGTCGGCGATTTACGCTGGAGCCGCGAAATCTTTCGAAGTTGTGAAGACTGTTCGCTACCTGGTTTGGGCGAGTTGGAGAGAGCGCTGCGAGCCGTGAGGGAAGGAAATACAGCCGGGTTGGCGTTGTCCGCTGTCGGCGTCGTCCTGTAAGCTGGTTGGTGATGCGCCTTCCAGTAAGATTCTCAATTCCTCTCTTCGCCGTGGCCGCTCTGGCTTTGTCGTCCGGAAACCGAGCCGTGGCGCAGAGCACCGCCTCTCCGACGGCCGGCAATGGCACGTATGTTTCCACCAATCCGCTGGCCAATGTGCGCTACGACAACCGCTACGACGTTTCGGTGGGCATGGCCTTTGGCCACATCCATGCCGGACCGAACGTTTTGCAAGGGGCCAATCTGGGCGGATTGGATCTGGCCGGCTCTTATTGGTTCAGCAGGCATTGGGCGGTCGAGGGCTCCGGACGCGGCTACCTGGGCACGAGCGGCGTGGGAAGCGAAGGGGGGAACAACTCCGGGCTGAACACGATCTACGGTCCCTTCGTCAGCCAGTACCTTTTCGTTGGCGGACCGGAGTGGCTGGGTCCGCACAACAAACACGGCGCATTGATTGCCCATGTCCTGGTGGGCGGAGCGCACTTCGACTCCCACCTAGGCACACACAACGACCCGCAAAGCGTGGAGTTCTATAACACGCAGATCGCTCCGGCCGCGGTCTTTGGCGGCCACATCGACCTGAACCGCTCGCCGCGCTGGGTCTTCCGCATCACGCCGGACGCGCTGTTCACTCGCTACAGCTTTAATTATCCCGTCACAGCTCCACCGACCTCAAGCCCGCACAACAACTGGAACTTCGGTATCTCAGTTGGTGTGGAGTACAAGTTCAGGAAAAAGCGGTAGAGCGGCAACGCCTGGCCGGCGTACGGGGGCCGGCGGCGGCCGCCGCACCTAAACAGAAATCTTCCCAAAACGGAGCCTCCGGCGACAGAGAGATGCCGGCGGGGGCTCCGGTTTTGTGTCAGGCGGAGCCATCTTCGATAAATTCAGATGGGCGACCGGGTTGCGGGGCGTGTGGTATTCTCCATCGTTCGGCAAAGCCTGTGCAAAAGTGTCACCGGAAGCTATGCTGGTTCGGGAACCGCATTTGCCGCGGCAGACGATGGCTCTTCCGGCAAGAACAGGTACGGAGGCAGGGTTCAATGGACATGAGAGACACACTTGGCGTGCTTCTGGCGGGCGGAGCCGGAGAGCGGCTCTTTCCCCTCACCAGAGATCGCGCCAAACCGGCCGTGCCCTTTGGCGGCCACTATCGCATCATCGACATTACCCTCTCCAACTGCATCAACTCCGGCCTACGCAAAGTTTTCATTCTGACGCAGTACAAGGCGCTCTCGCTGAACCGGCATATCCGCGAAGGATGGACGGGGATTGTGGCCCAGGAGCTGGGCGAGTTTTTCGAGCTGCTGCCGCCGATGCAGCGCACCGGCTCGAACTGGTACATGGGGACCGCCGATGCGGTTTACCAGAATATCTATTCGATCGGCAGCGAACAGCCCAAGCACATGATCATCCTCTCCGGCGACCACATCTACAAAATGGACTATAGCCGGATGCTGGAGTACCACAAGGAGACCCATGCGGAGGTCACGCTGGCCACGCTGCCGATTCCGCCTGAAGACGTCAAGCAGTTCGGCGTGGTGGAGGTTGGCAAGACAGGCGAGGTGCTGGGATTTCAGGAGAAGGTGGCCACGACGAGCTTCCGGTCGCCTTTCAACCCGAATGCCGTGGATGCCTCGATGGGCGTTTACATCTTCAATACCGAGGTGCTGCTGAAAGCGCTGATCTCCGACGCCGAGGATCCGAACTCGAGGCACGACTTTGGCCACGACATCCTGCCCAGTCTGCTGGGCAAGAAGAAGATGATGGCCTACAGCTTTGTGGACGAGAACAAGCAGCAGGCGCTCTATTGGCGCGACGTGGGCACGCTGGACGCCTACTATGACGCGAACATGGACCTGTGCTCGGTTTCGCCGGTCTTCAACCTGTACGACAAGAACTGGCCCATCCGCACGCGGGCGCGGCAGTATCCGCCGGCCAAATTTGTCTTCGGCGACCCAGGGCGCTCGGGCATGGCGGTCAACTCGGTAATCACCGCAGGCGTAATCATCTCGGGCGCGTCGGTGGCCAACTGCGTGGTCTCGCAGGATGTGCGCGTCAACTCCTACTCAACGGTGGACGCGAGCATTATCTTTTCTCATGTGAACATCGGCCGGCACTGCCGCATCCGGCGGGCCATCATCGATCGCCATGTGCATATACCCGAAGGGACGGTCATCGGCTTCGACCCGGTGGAGGACAAGCGGCGCTACTTCGTGACGCCATCGGGGCTGACGATCGTGACCCGCGACGCTTCGCTGTTCGAGAATCCGGTCGAGCCGGAGTTCCAGCAGAGGTATTGAGAAATTATCCGTAAATTGAGAGAGGAATGTAGCGCCGGTCTCCAGACCGGGGTCCCCTGCGAGCGATTTGTGCTCGCCGGGGTGGGAGACCGGCTGCACTGGCGGCGTCCACGCCGCCAGACTTCGCCTGCGGGTCTGGAGACCCACAGAACAGCCGACCTGGAGTTCGGCGCTACCGATTTACGGATACGCTCTAAGAGCCTTCGAGTGGTCCCTCACTTCAGCGAGGACGGAGCCGCTTGCGACTCGTCTAGGCGCGTGACGTGGACGCTGGCCTGGGTTTCGGGAACCGAGCCGTCGTTGACCTGCACCTCTGTGGGTTTTCCCTGGATGATGAGGCGCGTGGTCACGCTCTCGCGGGCGGGAACGAGAACGCGCTGTGTGGCATCGCGCGCCTCGGAACCGGCGCCGAAGCGGACAATCACAGGAACTTCAGCGGACGCATAACCGGCATTGGCGACCCTGACGGCGACCAGCCAGTTGCCGGCGGCGGCGGTGGTGGGAAACACGTCCTTGATGCTCAGGTCGGGCAGGCCCTTGTCGGCATCGACCCAGTCTGCGAAGAACCAGGAGAGGCTGGGACGGGCTTCGGAGCCTTCGAGTAGCTTCTCGAAGGTCCCAGGGGCGGCAGGATCGTACTCTCGAAGCGCGGCTGAGAGGGCTGGCTCACCAGCGAGATCGCGGAGCATCCAGAAAATATAGGCGGCCTTGGTGCGGTAGTAGATGGGCGAGATGGCCTTGGCCAGTGGCTGGCCAGCACTCTCGCCAGGGCTGGCGGGCTCAGCCAGGGCTAGAGCGGCGCGGTCCGCTTCGAGGGTGCCAAGAGCCTGATCGCGTCCGTGCCGCCTTTCAACCCACAACGTACCCATGAAGACTGCCACTCCTTCGTTGAGCCAGGCGGGGGGCTGCGCCGAGGCTGGCGAGGTAAGCCAGGCGTGGGTGAGGGCATGAACCAAAACGCCATTCAATGCGCCGGGAGCCGCCTTGGGACCGGGCTCGCGAAGCGGAGTGGCCAGCAAGGCGCCGGTCTCGAAGGGGGTGTCGGCGGGGCCGGGCAGGTCGAGGAGGGTGAGCTGGGAACGGGGCTTCCGGCCAAGCCAGCCTTCGAGGAATTGCGTGACCGCCGTCGAGGCCATCGTCCAGAGATCGACAGAGACATTGTCACCGGGGAGGGTGAAGGCCGTGAGGTTGGGGCCGGAGTGCGGGGTGCGGATGGCGACGAAGAGGCTGGGGGCTTCAAAGCCGAGGATGGTACTGCCGGAATCGGCGGTCGCGACTCCGTCCACCTCCTTGGTCAGATCCAGCGAGGTCGAGGGCTCTGTCACCGCGAGCGGGACGGGATATCCGTTGATGAGAGCGACGGTGGGGGCCTGGCTATGGGGAAACTCGACGGCGAGGCGCAGGCGGAAGTGCGCGCCGGCCAAGCGCTGCTTGTGTTCGCCGATCTCGTCGAAGAGGCGCGCGCCGTCGCCCAGGACGACTGGGACGCTGGAGACCGGATACCAAACGACATTGCCAAAGCCGCGCAAGCCGGTGAAGGGGAGGCTGATCTGGTCCCAATCGGAATGGAGGGCCGCATCGTCGGGTGCGCCGACGGCGTGCAGGCGCTGTGCTGAGAGTGCGATCGTGCCGGAGTAGGTGACGTCGAGCTGGAGGCTCTGGCCGGGGGCGAGTGGCGTGGGGAGTGGAACGGCCGCCTCGTGCAACTGGCCCGTATGGTCAGCGTCGGAGTTAAGCGCGGCGACCTGGAAGGCAACGTCCTTGCCTTCAAGGCGGATGCGATCCCAGTCGAGCGAGGAGGAGAGTTGCAAGGGAATGCAGGTCAAGGGGGATTTGCCGTCGTTGCGAACGGTGACGAGGGCGCGGACGGCGATATGCTGAGAGACCGGGCGGAGATGGACCTCGAGGTCGAGGGCGGTGAAGGTGATGGCCTGGCGCTCGGCATCGTCTACGGCGACCTGCGGCGAGGCTGGCTTCGGTGTTTCGGGCTGAGTCGATTGGGTGATGGTCTCGCCGTTTTGGCCGATGGAACGGGAGAAGATGACCTGGCCTTTGGGCTGATTCTGCGGAGCGGGCGGAGTGGTTGGCTGTTGGGCCGGGGGCGGAGCTTGCGCCGCGCACACCAGAGCCACGCACACCAGGGTTGTCAGGCAGGCGGCTGCCGCGGCAACTGCGAAAGCGCGGGCAATCGGGAGCTTCATGAGCCCAGGCCTTTCTGCTTCTTCGGTTTGGACGCAACGGCGGAGGCCGGGAGAGTGCCCGCCGCTTGCCTGGCGGCCTGGCGGCGCTGGCGGAAGGCTTCATAGAGGACCACGGCGCCGGCCGTGGAGACGTTGAGGGAGCTGACACCGCCGGCCATGGGAATCCGCAGCAGATGGTCGCATGTGCGGCGGACGAGGTCGTGAAGACCCGCGCCTTCGCGGCCGAGCACAAGCACGCAGTCGCCGGTCAGATCGAACTGGTCGTAGTCGCACGAGCCGCGCTCGTCGAGCCCGACGATCCAGAGATTGCGGCGCTTGAGTTCTTCGAGGGCGCGGACGAGGTTGACGACCCGCGCAATGCGCAAATGTTCGGCAGCGCCGGCACTGGCTTTGACGGCGACCGGGCTCAAAGGGGCCGAACGCCGCTCGGTGAGCAGCACGCCATCCACTCCGGCTCCGTCGGCCACGCGCAGGAGGGCTCCGAGATTCTGCGGGTCTTCGACGCCGTCGAGAGCGAGCAGCAGGCGGGAGGCGGATTTTGCAGCCGGAAGAGGCTCAAAGAGGTCTTCGATCGAGAGAAACTCCTGCGGATGAACCAAGGCCACGACACCCTGATGAGCCGGGGTCTGGGCGAGCTGCGTCAACTGCTCGCGCGCCTCCTGGCGGACGCGGAGGCCAGCCTCGCGGCAGAGGGCGACCAAGCGTTCCAGGCGCTCATCGTGACGCTCGCGGGCCACCAGAACCTGGTCGAAGCGCCGCCGTCCGGCCTTGACTGCCTCCTCGACCGGATGCAAGCCGTAGAGAACTTCCATATGGGATAGTGTAGAAGATCGAGGAAGACCGGAATTCCCGGGAACCACGGTCCGGGTTTTCGCGTAGCCCATTACAATGAGCGCTATGACGCTAGAACGGCCCCGCCTGCCTGCACTGACATCCGTCCGCTTTTTTGCGGCGCTGTGGGTTGCCCTGTTCCACATGCAGGCGATGAAGGCCTTCTATTTCGGCGCGGCGGCTGTGCGGCAGTTCGCCTCCATCGGCTACTGCGGCGTGAGCTTCTTCTTTGTGCTCTCGGGATTCATTCTGGTCTACACCTATGAAGGCCGCGCCACGAGTCTTCGCGAGTTCTGGCAGGCACGATTCGCGCGCATCTATCCCGCGCTGGCCTTTTGCCTGCTGATCACCGCGCCGGGGTTCTTCTATTGTTGCGTGCATATGCGGGCGCACGATCCAAGGCTGATTGTTTCTGAGTGGACCTGGGTCGCTCCGCATATGTGGCTGGCGGCCGCGCTGAGCGTCACGTTGCTCGAGAGCTGGATTCCGCAAACCGCTCTGGCCTGGAATATGCCCAACTGGAGCCTCTCGGTGGAGGCATTCTTTTATTTCATGTTTCCATTCCTGCTGCCGCGGCTGACGCGCCTTTCGCGCAGGCAGTTAGCGGCACTTGTGCCCGCAGGATGGCTGCTGGGCATTGCCTGCACGCTGGCGTATATGCACTTTCATCCGGATGGCGGGGCCGAGATCACCATCAAAACCGTTGGGCCATGGATCAACGCCATCAAGTACCATCCGCTGATGCGCCTGCCGGAGTTTTTGATGGGCATGGCGGGCGGGTTGCTCTTCCTGCGCAGCGAGCGCGACCGGAAGATGGCCTGGCCGCTGATTCTCGCGGGGCTGGCCGCTATCGGCGCGGTGGTTGTGCTGTCGCCCTGGATTCCCTTTCTGGTGATTCACACCGCCTTGCTTGCGCCGGCCTTCGCCGTGTTGATCTATGGAGTCGCGCTGCGGCCCGCGGGCGTGGAAGTGCTTGAGAATCGGGCGATGGAGGCGCTGGGCGAGGCCAGCTATCCCTTCTACCTGCTGCACACGACGGTGATCAGCAGTGTCTTCGTGAACTGGCAGACCGGAATAGCCCGTCACCAGACCTTGCTTGGCTTTGCCAGCTGGTTCCTGATCGCAGTGACCCTGGCTGTGCTGGTGGACCGATTCATCGAAAGGCCGCTGCGCCGCCTGTTGCGGCCAAGGCGGAAGCCGGTCGAAGCGGCTCTGCTGCCGATTCCCGCGGAGGCCTGAGCGTTCCAGCGGCTTGCGCTTCTCCTTTAAGTTGTTGATAAAGAATGACTAAAATCTGATGTTTTACAGGAAAAGCGAACAAACGGTGAATCGGACCCCAGGGGGGTGGGTATTTTCCCCGGTTGTATAAGCCGGACCGGTCCGTTCTGGACGGCCGGCCCAATTTCAAGCTAGCAGGATGCCGGAAATAAACTGCAAAAACAGGCTCATGCGATTGCCGTGGAGACGAGAAGCCATCTGATAAACACCATCTGGCCCGCTCAAAGCGTCCCTCATGGGCTAAAGCCCGCCAGTTTTATTGGGTATTTTGCGGCACGGCTCAAGCCGTGCCCTTTCAAAACCGGTTTATGAGATAGATTCCAAGCTCAGCTTCGAGCCAGCTCTTCGACGAATTGCTACACTGGTCGAGTCTGAGAGAAGAAGTGATCTCGATGGCTTCCAAGACCATTCAATTCTTCAAAGCAGTTCTTGAGCCGGACCGGACGCGGCTTCGCTGGGTGATTGCGCGGGTTCCCTTCGATCCCGCGAAGGCCTGGCCGGTGCGGCGGGGGCTGCGGGTGCGCGGTGAGATTTTCTCTGCGAACAGCCAGGCCGATGGATTCGCCTTCCGCACCTCGCTCTTCCCCGATCTCCGCGGGGAGGGTCACGTCCTGCTGGTCAATAAGAAGATGCAGGCCGCAACGAGAACTGTCATCGGTTCGCAGGTGCGGATTCGGCTGGAGCCGGACTTGGAGGAGCGCGAAGCAGCGATCCCGCCGGAGCTGGCTCGCGCGCTGAAGGGCGACCGGCGGCTGCCAAAATGGTTTGCTGGGCTGAGCTACTCCTGGCGCAAGGAGATCGGCGGATGGGTGAGCGAGCCCAAGAGCGCCGAGAGCCGCGAGAAGCGCGCCGAACGGATGGCGGAGCGGCTGTTGCTGACCCTGGAAGGCGAGACGGAGCTGCCGCCGATTCTTCATGCGGCTTTCCTGCGCCAGCCGCTGGCGCGCAAGGGCTGGGAGGCGATGACGGCCGTGCAGCGGCGCGGCCATCTGCTGGGCATCTTCTACTATCAGACCGCGGAGGCCAGAGAGCGGCGCGCGGCGAAGGCGGTCGAGGAGGCTTTGCGCGTGGCCAAACGAGGGCTAGGGTAGAAACGATTCGGCGACACAAGAGACTGATGAATCGGCTGTGCAAAGTTTGCCGTATCCCACATCAGAATCGAGATGTGGGGAACCCCGGAATTCAGCCAGCGCGGGAGACTCACAGCTTTTCGCCGACACAATCGAAAGCTGGTTTGTTCGGCACTGCCGGCTCAGTTCAAGGTGAACGTCAGACCGGTCACCGGGAATGTCTCGGAGCCGCTGGTCGAGCAAACCTCGACACCGTACTCCAACTGTGTTGGCACATCGGTCGACTTCACCAGGCCTTGAGACACGAGCCAGTTCAGCGCGGCCAGTATATCCACCGACCCGGACTTGACCGTCGTGTCGCGGAAGAACATCAACTCGCCGCCATTGTTGTAGAAATGGTATGGCACTCCGTTGAGGGTGACCGCCTGAGTGCTTTGCCCTGGCCAGTACGATTGGGCTCCGCCCCATTCGTTCCAGATCATGATCTCGGTGCCCCAGTTGTTCAGCCACAGGTCGTATGCCGCGTCCCACGAACCTGCGGACGGGAAGGCCTCGGAGAAGGTCGAAGTAATCGAGTTGTACTGTGCGATGGTCTTGGTAGGCAGTCCGTTGTCCCGCCCCCCGACGTCGTACTCTGTATCCGGATAGGTCTCCACCTGGCCCTGAAGGTCCGGCTGGTTCGATACCGCATACCAGCTCGACTGGTTGCAAACATAAATTGTCTGCGGGCCGTGCGACCCGGACCATGCGTCGTTGTTGACCCACCAAAAACCAGAACTATCAAGGCCGTCCGTACCTTCGGCATCGCTGGTTGACCAGACAGGATTCGTGCATTCCCCACCCGCCGCGGCTCCAATGGTGTAAGCAGCCGTGGCCACTGGACTGTTGGCATAGCCCGTTTTTGCCGCAATGGCTTCCAATGTCTCGCTGGAGCCGACGGTGATCGGTCCGCTGTAGACAGTCGACGAGGTGGTGGGGGTCAATCCGTTGGTCGTGTAGTAGAAGGCCGTTCCCGTTGTGGCATCGCCGATGCTTACAGATTGGGAACTGCTGTAGGCGCCTGCCGCAGGATTGAAGGTGGGTGCGGGCAGTACGGGCGATCCCGATCCTATGGTGTAAACGGCAGTAACGATTGGACTGTTGTTGTAGCCCGTTTCTGTTGCGATGGCTTGCAATGTCTCGCTGGAACTGACGGTGATCGGTCCTTTGTAGACAATCGACGAGATGGTAGGGGGGGTGCCATCGGCCGTGTAGTAGATGGTCGCGCCTGCGGTGGCATCGCCGATGGTCACCGATTGCGTGCTGCTGTAAGTACCGGCTGGTGGATTGAACGCCGGAACTGCCAGCGCTTTCATATCGGCCTTGCCCGAACAGCCAATGACCAGCGGACAGGCTAAAGACCCTAACAAGAGGACACGAGTTGAGAACATCGGTACACCTCTAAGGGGGCGAGAGGCAAACCTTACCCTTAACTTATCTAAATGATAGTCCAGGTATAAGGCTTCATGGCGCAGCCCGGCTCCGGGTGCTGACCGGAGGGAGTCCCCTGTCTCCATTTTTCAGCCAGTCATTGGTGTCATGCGCCGATACTACGAGCAGGTTCGGAAAAACGGTGGATTCGATATGGCCGCCACGCAGATCAGCAAAGGCATGATTGTTAATGCTTAGAATCCACCAACCATGACCATCGCACAAAGAAGCTGGGTCCTTCATTACGCGATGCAGGTTGGTCCCGAATTACCGGCAAGCCGGAAACTGACCACAACCCAAGTTCGAGATGCGGGGCACCTGCGCCGCACTCAACGTCAGTGGTAGTCTTGGGGCGGCTTTACGAAAGTTTAGGTTAATCCGCGAGATGAAGCGCATTTTGTGCGGAACTCTGCGGGCGGTTTCGCGTCTAATGGAGTGAGATGAATACCTTTGCCGCTGTTCGCCCTCTCTTCGGTTCGGCTTCCACCACAGCTCAAGACGAACAGGTGCGCCAGGAGAATCTGGCCGTCTCCGCTGGGCTGAAGCGCCAGGACGCCGGGCTGCTGGATGAGCTGATCGTGCTCTACCAGCACCGGCTGATGCGCTACCTGCTTTATCTGACGGGCAATCGGGAGATGGCCGAGGATCTCTTCCAGGAGGTCTGGATGCGGGTTCTGGTGCGGGGAGCGCAGTTCAACGGCAAGGCGCGCTTTGGCACATGGCTCTTCACCATCGCTCGCAACCTGGTGATCGACCAGCGGCGCAAACGCACCATGGCCAGCCTCGACGAGCTTTTTGACGGCAACAGCGAAGACGACCGGCCGATGAGCCTTGAAGTTGCCGGGGACGATCCGACACCGTTTGACCGCTTTGCCAGCCTCGAAGACGGGGAGCGGATTGCCGCGGCGCTGATGGAGCTGGATCTGCTCTACCGCGAGGTGCTGGTGCTCCGGTTCCATGAGGAACTGTCGCTGGAGGAGATCGCCCAAATGACGCGTGCTCCGCTTTCGACTGTGAAATCGAGGCTTTATCGCGGCTTGGCGGCCATCAAGCCCAAGTTGGACCCGGATCGCCTGCGCCGCCAGGCACCTGCGGTGTGGGCGGAGTTGGCGAAAGCGATTTGAGGCAAGTATGAAGCCCGGCGAAGACACTCAAGTTGACCGCGACCTGGTCTCGGCTCTCTGCGGAAAGCAGGCCGACCGGGAGTGCGCCGTGGCCCATCGCACATGCCGCGTGGTGAACGCCTCGCAGGGCGTGATGCAGCAGCAGAAGGCGGGGCGCGACCGGTGCCGCTCCGTAGCGCTGGCGGCCATGCTGGTGGTGGTTTTGGTGCTTGGGCCACTGGTCTGGTGGATCGCCGACACCTTCATTGAAGAAGAGCGCCTGACCGGCCTGAGAGGCCAGTTGAGTGTGTTGATCTTCTTCCTCAGCACGGCGCTGCTGGCCTCGGTGGTGCTGGCGGGATGGCTGCGGCGCAAGTCCTGACCCAAAAAAAATTCTCCCCAAGGCGCATCGGACGCGCAACTTCCCGAATTTCCATTCCGTCCATTCAAAAAAGAGGGTAAGCTAGGCTTGATCTCCTGAGAGTCCCCTTGAGAGCGGGTTTGCCGATGCGTGAGCCGGAATCCATTACCGTCAACGAGGACACGCGGGTCATTCCGGTGTGGTCGATTGTGGTGGCCGCCGCGGCATTCGTCCTGGTGGAGTACTACTTCTGGGTGGTTCTGCCGACGCAGCAGATTCATCATCCGCCGCTCGGTTTCCGCATCTACTTCAATCTCTCCTGGGGCTTGCTGGCCTCGCTCTACTTTTTGATGGTGGGCTACGTCAGCAAGGACGCGCCGCGGCGGGCGATGAGTTCGCGCTTCTGGATCGCGATCTGCTTTGTCATGCCGGGCGGCATCGGGGCGGTGCTTTACTTCCTGCTGCGCCAGCCGGAGGTTTCGCGCTGCCCGGCCTGCTCGACGCATGTGCAGAGCGATTTCCACTTCTGCCCGCAATGCGACTACCGGCTCGCTGCCAACTGCGGCCACTGCTTCAGGACGGTGCGCGCCACGGACCAATACTGCACGCGATGCGGCCATGAGCTGGCCCAGGACCATCTGCCGGCCCGGCTAAGGGCGATGGGCGAGTAGGGCGGGACGCTTGTTGAAAGAATTGAATGTCGTCCCAAATTAGGCGGACATTGCTAAACTTCCCTAGAAAGGGTTTCTGCCATGCAAAAACACAGCATGCTCGTTTCGCTCGGATTGTTTCTAATGTTCAGTTCTGGCCTTGGCGGTGTGCGCGCGCGCGCCGCCGCCACGCCAACCTTCACGATCTCGGCTGCCAATGTGACCATGCCCACCAGCGGCAATGGTTCCATCCCGATCACGCTAACCTCGGTCAACGGCTACACCGGGTTGATTGGCATGACTTGTTCTGCAATGAATCCGCCTGTAGGAGCCAAGTTGCCGACCTGTGTTTTTTTACTGGGACCGGGCATTCAGCTTGCAGCGAATGCGACAGTGACGGGGAGTCTCCTTCTTATTCCGCCCGGCGGGGTTCTCCCGCCCTCTGCGGCTAGCCTGTCGCATCGTCTAGTCCGTGGAGGGGCGGCAGGCTTGGTGCTGGCCAGCGGGTTGCTGTTTGGGCTCGGCGTCCGGCGGCGGGCAGCGCGCTGGCTTATATTGGCCTTGTTCGCTTTGGGCTCGCTGACCTGTCTGGCGGGGATAAGCGCGTGCGGCGGCAACAGTAATGCCATGACGACGGGGACATATTCCTATGCCATTACGGCAACGGACAACAAAACAGGTACGTCCGTGAGCACATCGACCAGCGTGATTGTACCCTAGGCGGCATGTAGCTGAAACCGGGGGCCGGCGATGGGCGAGTAACAAAGCAGGGATCAGGGAACAGAAAGCAGCCGTCTCGCCTTGGCGCGGGGTTGCGTGCTGCCGCGTTCGCTTCCTACAATCGAAGTTCTCGATTCCATGACCCTCTCCGCGCTCATCATCGACGACGAACAACTGGCCCGCGAGGAGCTTTCCTACTTGCTGGCCCAGGTGGGCGGGGTGGAGGTGCTGGCGCAGGGCGCGAACGGCATCGAGGCCGTGGAGCTGATCGAGGAGCACCATCCCGACATGGTTTTTCTGGATGTGCAGATGCCGGGGCTGGACGGCTTTGCGGTGATCGAGCGGCTGATGGCACGCAGGGCGAAGGCGGGAGCGAACGGGGAGGCCGAGGCACTGCCGCAGATTGTCTTTGCCACGGCCTACGACCAGTACGCGGTGCGCGCCTTCGACGTGAATGCGGTGGATTACCTGCTGAAGCCATTCGACCTCACGCGCGTCGAGCAGGCGGTGGAGCGGGTGAAGGCGCGGCTCTCTGGCGGCGCATCGGATTTGCATGGGGGATCGCAGCCGGAGTCGCAGATCGATGCGCTGCTGCGGCTGCTGAACCGCTCTCAGGGAGCCGCGCGAGGCTCGCAGCCGGCCAAGCTCATTGTGCAGGCGCAGAACCGGCTGCTGCTGATCGACCAGGCCGACATCTGCTTTGCGGCCATCGACGAGGGCGTGATTCGCGTGGTGACGCAGAGCTTCGAGGGCAGCTCGAAGTGCCGCACGCTTGAAGAGTTGCTCGATCAACTCGATCCGGCCGTCTTCTGGCGCGCGCATCGCGGCTTTGTGGTGAATATCAACCACATTCGCGAAGTGGTGCCCTGGTTCAAGTCCAGCTATCAGTTGCGCATGAACGACAAAAAGCAGACCGAGATCCCGGTGAGCCGCGCGCAGACCAAGCGGCTGCGGGAACTGTTCAATCTATAAAATGCAATGACTCTTCCCCGCCGATTCCACAAATCTCAGCGTGCGCGCCAAAGCCGGTGGGGCAATAAGTAGGTAAACCCGGCGAATCCCTCCCACTGGGTGGATGTGCTGGTGAGTCCGCGATTGAACCCTGCATCCACCACGAGATTCTTTTTGAACTCATAGGAAACGGCCCAGAGACTGCCTACGGCATTGCCGCGAAGGAGCGGCTGGGAGAAGTGCCACAACTCCGAGGCGACGGTCACTCGCTCGCCGATGGGATGCGAGATGGAGACCGTCTGGCCGAATTGGGCGCGGCGGACTGCTGCTCCCTCCTGCTCGAAAAGGAAGCCATTGATGTCGAAGTGGAAGCCGGCCAGATCTGTGCTGACGAGCAGGATGGCGCTGTTTTTGGCGGTGCCGATGTCGATGTCCGGCGCGGTGCCGCCGTAGAGCAGGCGGATGTAGCTGGCCGAGACGGTGGGGCGCTTTCCTGCGCCGGGAAAGAGAACGCCTTGAACGCCCAGGGAAACCCCGCCGGGATCGGAGCTGCTGGTTGCACCTGTATACGTGCTGTGGGCAAACGGCTCGGAGAGAACAAGAAACTGGAGTCGCGAGTTGACCGTGAGCTTGGTGACCTGGTTGATGCTCGACTGGGTCGTGAACTCTCCTGAATCGGAGGCATAGAGCCCGCCGTTTTCAAATTGAAGATAGCCGACAGGAGTGAGCGTGGCCGGCGTGGCCACGGTGGGCCTTGCGGGATTGGCAGCAGGCGTTTCGTCCGGACTCTGCTGCGCCAGGATGAAAGGCGCTGCGGCCAATAGAGTTGACAATGCGAGCAACGCGGGCAAAGCTCCCGTCAAACGAGTCAGCCGAAGAAACTGGAATCGGCAACAATGCGAAGAAGATCTCATGCTTGCTGCAATTCTACTAGAGGTTGACTTTCAGATTTGTCCTCAATCGTAGCGCTCGAAGACAATCTGCTTCTTGTGCCAACCAAAGCCGGAGAGCAGCTCGCGGACGCCTGAGACCATGAAGTTGAGGCCGCAGATGTAGGCGAAGATGTCGAAGTTCAGCTCCGACTGCAGGCGGCTGGGGTTGACCGGGGGCGCGGGAATAGGCTGGCCGAGGCGGGCGGCGCGCTCCTGGACGATGCGCGTGACGTGCTCCTGAACATGGCCGCGCAGGCCGGTCCAGCTCTCCAGCGGGCGGCTCAGCGTGGGCAGGTAGTGGAAGTTGGCATAGCGTGCGGCGAGGGCTTCGAACTCAGCCTGGTAATAAATGTCGGTCTCGTGGCGGGTGCCGTAGACCAGCCAGATCTGCTTGCCGCCGCTCAGGTCGGGGCCGTCCTGCGGAAAGAGCCATTGCAGGTAGCTGCGCATGGGCGCAATGCCGGTGCCGGTGGCGATCAGGATGGAGTCGGTGATGGGCTGGTGGAGGATGAAGTGGCCGTGGGGGCCGTGAATCTGGATCGTGCCGCCGATGGGCAGGTCGGGCAGGTCGGCCAGATGGTTACTGAAGAAGCCCTCCTCGACACGGTTCACGCACAACTCGAAGTGGTTGCCTTTGGGCGCCGATGCGATCGAGTAGGCGCGTGTCTGCTGCTTGCCCTTGTCGTCCAGAGCCACGCCGGAGACAAACTGGCCGGGGGTATAAGCGAAGTTCTCAAGCTCTTCGACGGCGAAGTCGAAGTGGTAGCACTGGGCGACCTCGGAGATGCACTCTTTGCGTTCGAGACGCGCGGTAAATAGCTCACGGGCCAAGGCAGTTCTCGCTAGGGAAGAGATGAGGCCCGCAGGACGGGCTAACGTCAGTATCGCCAGCCGGGGGGCGAGGTGGCAAGCGAAGAAGAGATTGGCGCAGCGCCGAGGAGGATACCAGCCTCATCGCTGGGTGTGCGGAAAAGAGGGCCATTGCCTTGACGTATGTAGAAGCCGAAGGATCTGCACCGCGTCTTCGCGAATTCTGTAGATGAGGAAATAGTGCCGATGCGCCAGCAGTTCCCTTGTGCCTGGAACGCGGCCGGGACGGCCAATGTCGGGAAATCTCAACGTGATTTCGGCCTTTTCCGCGAAGATCAGGTCTATCCTGCGAGCTGCACGCACACTGTCCGCCGCAATAAACTCGAAGATTTCACGGCGATCTGCTTTCGCTGGGCTAGTCCAAACCAGATTCATCAGGCCGACCGGCGCAAATTCCCCGGATGGGCGGCGCGAAGAGCCGCAAACTCCGCCTCAACTTCTTCGGCCGGAACCACTTCGCCGGCCTCCGCGGCATCGATACCGATTTGCACCTGGCGGCGAAACCACTGTTCATATTCGGTATCCGTGCGCTGCGTTTCTATATAGTCCTGCATGAATTCCCGTAGAAGGTCCTCATCGCTACGGTTTCGAGCCTCTGCCGCACGCGAGAAGGCCATCTTCAACTCGGGATCGATACGGATTGTAATCGTTGTCTCGGCCATGGCAGCCTCCGGCGGAGAAGCATTTGCTTCAGCGTATCACGAAGTCTGGCCGGGCCGCATTGGGTAGCCGCACGGCGGTTTCCCCTATAATTGACCGGAAGCTGCGGAAGAGCCTAAACGGCCCGTCCGGCTGCTAAAGCTCGTTTCTTTTGAGGAAGCCATGGCCGCACTGCTTGAAGCGATTACCGTGAAGCGCAAGATGTACTTCGAATTTGAAAACACACCGTACTACTGCATGGAGGCTGAGGTTTCGACGCCGACGGCGCGAGGCGGCCAGACGCTGGTGCGGCTGAAGATGCGCAACCTGCTCACGCGGGCGGTCTTCGACAAGACCTTCAAAGCCGGCGAGCGCTTCAAGGAACCGGACCTGGAACTGGTTGAGGCATCGTATCTCTACTCCGACGGCGAGGGTTCGCACTTCATGGACCAGGAGAGCTTCGAGACGCATACGCTCTCGAGCGATATGGTGGGCAACGCGCTGGAGCTGCTGGTCGAGGGCGCGATCATTCAGTTGCACAAGTTCAACGGCAATCCTATCGGCCTGCAGTTGCCGGAGAAGGTCGAGCTGGAGGTTGAGTACACCGAGCCCGGCGCGCGCGGCGACACCAGCGGCAACGTGACCAAGCTGGCGCGGCTGCAGACCGGCCTGGAGATCAAGGCGCCTCTCTATATTCAAGTGGGCGAAAAGGTGAAGGTCTACACCGAGACACGGGAATTTGCAGGGCGTGCCTGAGCCGAATACCGGACAGAAATCAGTATTGGATTCCGGCCCATTTTGATGTAATACTCTGGCGGACGAAGCGGACGAATCTGTTGTATAGGAAACGCGTTGCTCTATACCGATCCCGCGCTCACATACCAGTCGTCGACATTCGAGAACCCCTCGTATTTCCGCACATATCCATTCGCTGTGAGCAGCGAGAACACTTTTTCTCTCTGCGGCGTAAAGTTATGTTCGCAGGTAATAATTCCGAATCGATACCGATTGAAATCGAAAGTATTCAGAATATCGAACTCACTGCCTTCTGTGTCGATCGAGAGAAAGTCAATCTTTTGGGGAGCATTGTATTTCTTCAGCAAATCCATAAGTGAGATCGTGTTGACCTTGTATTGCCTTCCATTTCTTCTCGCGCGGCTGTGATAATCCCCTGACTTGAACGTGTCGATGGTAGAGAAATCCCCGTTGATCGCTTCCACAAACGTCAGCTCGCGATTCGATTCGCTCCAGACGCAGTTTGTCTCGATCGAGCAACTTCGATTGCGCTTCAGTTCCGCGTGCCATCCCCGAGCAGGCTCCGCAACGATCCCGCGCCAGCCAAATTCCTTTTCCAGAAGATATGAATTGCTCGCATGAAAGCCGTCTGTCGCGCCAAAGTCCACAAAGAAGCCTTCGCGCTTGAACTCCAGCTCAGACAAGACAAAGAGATCCTGCCCAAACTGACCCCGCGCGCTCCGGAGATATTTCAATAACTGCTCTTTATGCCGTTGCGGTAACTCCAGTAGCAAGCCAACAAGGTCGCCAGCCCGACTTTTCTCTTTTAGCTGTTGCAGCTTCTTTTCTGTCGTGATCGCTATATCGAGCTTTTTCAGCGTTTTTCTTACTAATCTCGTAGGTGAAAAAAGCACCGTTCGACCCCCTGCTGCCCGCTTAGACCATGGTGTTGAAATGGCCTGGAAGACTGCGATTGCATTAACCGTCTCAGTCGCGCTCACAGTGATTGGGCCAGTATACAGGGTTGACGAGGCTGCCGGCGTGGTTCCATTGGTTTTGTAGTAGATCGCCACCGCAGGTGTCGCATTCGAAGTTGTTACCGCATGCCGGGTTCCCCATCGTCCAACTGCAGAGAAAAATTGCTACGGTTTCTTCTCGGCCTTGGTGGAGCGGCACAACTCTTTCCAGTCCTTCTCGGTCTGGTCGGCGTAGGCGGAGCCGAATTTGGCTAACGCTTCGGCAAAGCCGTCGCCGGAGCCGATGTAGCCGTTGAGGATGAGCGGGTCGCCGGAGCGGGCATGGCCTCGGGCCAGCAGTTCGCCGCAGACCTCGGCGTAGGCTTCTAGGCCGCCGCCGGCCAGATCCTCCAACTCAATGGAACCCTTGTGGTCGTTGAGCTGGCGAACAAGATAGTCACGTCCGCCGAAGCGCGTCCAACCGAGGAAGGGGTCCGACTGCGCCTGCATCGCCTTCTGGCCTTCGGCGGTGCGCTGGCCGTTGTGGTGGGGCGGTTGCGCGTCGGGCAAATACGGCGCGTAACCGGAGGCCGGCTCCTCTTTAATCTGCAAAAATAGCGGATCGCCGGGGCCATTGCCCTCGAAGTAGATGCAATAGTCGCGCAAGCCTACCGAGCCGGTGCCGACGACTTTGAAGGCCACATCCACCGGACGATAAAAAGAGAGCAGATGCTGGCGCTGCGGCTCGAGCATCTCGCGATAGGGGCCGAGCGATGCCAGGACCGCCGCTGCCTGCTGGCCGGTGACACGGGTGAGGGTGGGCTTGATCTCTCTGAAGAGGCGAGGCTCGCCGGGCTGGCCGGGAGTCAACTCGGTAAGCTGCTCCAGGGTGTGCTTTGGCGTGGCGCGCTCGGCCTGGAGCAGCGCCTGGTGGATAGGGGCAACCTGGTCCAGGCGATGGACCTGGTAGTGGTTCACCTCAAGCAAGGTCATCTTGGAGAAAGCTGCGATCTGGGCGGCGTAATGGGCGATGAACGTCTCCACGGTTTCGCGAGCCGCAGATTCTTTGTGGCCTGACGCGCGCCCTGCCAGCACCAGTGAGGCGGCCATGCGCTTGAGGTCCCACTCGAAGGGGCCGCGGATGGTCTCGTCGAAGTCGTTGATGTCGAAGACCAGGCGGCCGTCGGGAGCGGCATAGGCGCCCAGGTTGCGCACATGCGCGTCGCCGCAGAGCTGGACGGCGATGCCCGCGCTGGGCAGCACGGCCAGATCGGCGGCCATCACCGGGACTGCGCCGCGGAAGTAGCCGAAGGGCGACTCGGCCATGAGCTTGTACTTGAGCTGGATGAGCGCGGGCACGCGGCCGCGCATCGACCGGGCCAGCAGCTCGAGCGCGGGAGTCGCGCGCGCCTTGGGATAGAGTTCGTGGTGCTGCTGGCGGCCGAGCTGCTTGCGCCGCGCCTGGCCGAGCTTGCGCCGTTCTTGCGGAGTTGCCCAATGCATGAGCCGGAAGATACTACCGCGGGCCTGTTTGCTGCAACCTTTGAATACAACGTGAGTTACACTGCTCGGAGGAAGCCCGGTGTTTTGCACGCGCGGAGTGCAAAGCGCTGTCGGACTTCGCTCCCGGAGGAGATCCCTTTTGACTCGTACAGCCGCCGTTCTGATTGCAGCCGTTAGCGCCCTGTCGCTCGCGACCCTCCCGTTGGCCGCCGGCCAGTTACCGTCAAAGCCTTCGGCGTCCGCGCAGCCTCTGACGGTCGAGGCCATCTATGCGCACGGGCCGCTGATTGGGCATCCGCCCGATGAACTCACCTGGTCGCCGGACGGCAAGCACCTGACCTATCTGGATGGCGGCGAGCTGGTGGACATGGACCCCGCCTCGGGCCAGGCGCATGTGCTGGTGAGCCGGGCCAAGCTGGCTCCGCTCACCGGAGCCATCGCTTCGGAGAGAGATCGGGACCATCGCGAACGCTACAAGATGGCCAGCTATCAGTGGGCGCCCGACTCCGCGCATCTGCTCTTCGACTCGAATGGCCGGCTATGGCTCTATGACTTGCACACCGGCACAGGAGTCGAGGTTGGCTTTACGGGAATGGGATCGGGCGACGACCCGAAGTTCTCGCCCGACGGCGAATATCTCTCTTTCATCCGCGACCATGGGATTTTTGTTGTGCATCTGAAGTACCCCAGCCTTCCGGCCCTGGCAGTGGCTCCTGGCAAGGATGCAATTCTGAATGGCGAGGTGGACTGGGTCTACGAGGAGGAGCTGGAGACGCGCAGCAACACCTTCTGGTCGCCTGACTCGAAGAAGCTGGCCTATCTGCAGGTGAATGAGACCAACGTGCCGGTTTATCCGATTACCGATTGGCTTCCCACCCATGCGCGGGTTTTTGCGCAGAGTTATCCGCAGCCCGGCGATCCCAATCCCGAGGTCCGCGTCGGCGTGACTGGCGCGCAAGGCGGCAAGACGGTGTGGGTGAGGCTGCCGATTCAGGCCGGTCAGGACTACATTCCCCGCCTCGGCTGGGTAGACTCCAAGACGCTGTGGATCGAGACGCTGAGCCGCGACCAGAAGCATCGCGATCTCTACTTTGCCGAGGCCTCGACGGGGGAGGCGCACCCGGTGCTGCAACTGAGCGACGAGAAGTTCTTCGACGACAAGTACGATGTGACGGTAAGCGATGGCTCGATCGTGCTGACGGAATGGGCGGACGGACACAATCATCTCTATCTCTACGGCTATGACGAGATGGACCCGGCTCATACGACCGCCAAACTGAAAAGGCAATTGACCCAAGGCGATTTCGAGGTGAGCGAGGTGCTGCGCGTGGATCCGGCAGAGAGGCTTGTCGACTACGCATCGAACGAGGGCAGTCCGCTCGATCAGCAGTTGTGGCAAGTGAACTTCGACGGCGAGCGGAAGCAGTTGAGCAGCGGCGCCGGCTTCCATGACGGCAACTTCGCGCCGATGGGCAATTCATTTGTCGATCAGCAATCGTCGCGCATGGAGCCGCCGTCGTTCCGGCTCTGCAAGGCGCCGGGCCAGTGCAGCCTCTTCTGGTCGACACGAGCGCTAGAGCCCTACAAACTGCGAGTGCCGGAGCAGATGGAGGTGAAGGCTCACGACGGGACGACTCTCGATGCAACGCTGCTCTTGCCCGAGCTTCTGCAGCCGGCCGAGGTCTTCAATGCTTCCGTTCCTCTGATCGTGAATCCCTACGGAGGGCCGGGCTCGCAGATGGTGGTCAACCGCTGGAACGACAGCCTGCTCTTCGACGAGGTGCTGATGCAGCATGGCTTTGCGGTGCTGCACACGGACAACCGCGGCATGGCAGGCCGCGGGCGCGACTTTGCTGAGGCTGCCTATCATAACTTCGGCTCGGTGCAGTTGGAGGATCAGTTGACGGTAGTGGACGCGGCGCTGGCCAAGCATTCGCAACTGGACCCCGATCGGCTGGGCTGGTGGGGCTGGAGCTGGGGCGGGAGCTTCACTCTCTATGCCATGACGCACTCAGACCGCTTTTGCGCCGGGGTTGCGGTGGCTCCGGTGACGGACTGGCGCGATTACGATTCGATTTACACCGAGCGCTACCTGAGCCAGCCGACGGAGTTTCCAGATGGCTACAAGGAGTATTCGGTGGTCAACTCGGCGGCCAAACTGAAGGGGCGTCTGCTGCTGGTGCATGGAACGGGCGACGACAACGTGCACCTGGAGAATACGGTGCAGTTTGTGCAGCGGCTGATCGAGGCCCAGATTCCCTACGATCTGCAGATCTATCCGCGCAAGACGCACTCGATCAGTGGTCCCGATGTGCGGACGCATCTCTACAACCGCATTCTGGCGCACTTCGAGGAGTACCTGATGCAGGCGGATGACGATGACGCGGTTCCCACGTCTGCCAGGTAAGGGATCGCGGCACTGGGGCCCTTAGAACTCGTGGTGGCGAAAGATCTCGTCCCTGTCGCGTTCGCGGCTGGAGCAGCTCGAGCATTCCACACAGCAAGCGAGGAGCAGGGCCACGCCCACTGTGACCAGAACGGCGAGAGCGTTTTCATAGACCGTAAACCAGTGAATCAGGCTATGCATTGCGGTCACCAAGAGCGCAATCCGGAAACTCGGCGGCCGGTCTGCCTCTGCGGCCCACCGGTGCTCAAGTTTCCTGGCCGGTTTCCCGGCGTGTTAGAGATCCTATCGGCAATTTCCCACAATTAGTACTTGTTTTCAAGGGAATAAAAGGCGAATATAGACACGATGGTAATGAGTTTCAATTCGACGCCGACTCCCGTGGCCGGAGAGTGGTTCGGGGATCTCGAGAGCCTGGAGCAACCGGATCGGCCTTTGCCCGAGCCTGAGGCGAACCCCGAGGCAGACCCCAGGACCGGCCCGCTCTTGAACTGGCTCTTCGTCGATTTGAACTCCTACTTCGCTTCTGTCGAACAAGACGTGCGACCCGAGCTGCGCGGCAGGCCGGTGGGCGTCGTGCCCATGATGGCCGATACAACCGTATGCATTGCCGCCAGTTACGAGGCCAAGGCCTTTGGCGTCAGGACCGGGACCGTGGTGGCTGACGCCAAGCGGATGTGCCCGGAACTGGTGCTGGTCGAGGCGCGGCACGAGATCTATGTCGACTATCACCGTCGCATCGTCGAGGCCGTGGAGAGCTGCCTGCCGGTGACGGCTGTGATGTCGATCGACGAGATGGCCTGCCGGCTAATGGGCCGGGAGCGGCCGCTGCTCAATGCCATGGCGCTGAGCCGGCAGGTGAAGCGGCGCATTCTGGAGGGGGTCGGCCCCATGATGCGCAGCTCGGTCGGCCTCGCCACCAACCGCTACCTGGCCAAGGTGGCCAGCGATATGGAGAAGCCCGACGGCCTGGTGGCGCTTCCGCTGGACATCTTGCCGGAGGCGCTGCGGCAGCTCAGCCTGCGCGACCTGCCGGGGATCGGCGCGCGGACGGAGAACCGGCTGAACGAAAAGGGCATCCACACGATGGAGCAACTGCTGGCACTCGACTGCGAGGGTGCGGGAGAGCTTTGGGGCTCGGTGTGGGGCGAGCGGCTTTGGCACTGGCTGCGGGGCGAGGACTTCGACATGGCGGAGACCGAGCATCTGAAGTCGCTAAGCCACCAGCATGTGCTCGCGCCAGAGATGCGCACGGAGGAGAAGGCCTGGGCCGTGGCGCACAAGCTGCTGCACAAGGCGGCCATGCGGCTGCGCGCGGGCGGCTTGTGGGCCAGCAGCATTGGCCTCGCCATCGGGTTTGCCGTGCCACGCGGGGACAAAACGCCCGTGAGTCACCCCAGCGACGAGGACCTGTCGCCGGGGACCCCGACGAGCCGCTTCGGCGTGCCTACGCGGGGATGGAAGGGCGAATTGAAATTGAGCGAATGCCAGGATAATCAGACGCTGATTGCCGCTCTACGGCGTCTCTGGGAATCACGACCGTCCGGCCAGGAGTTTGAGCATCCGTACTTCATCGGAGTGCATTTGAATGGGCTGGTGCCCGACCGGCTGCACTCGCTCAATCTTTTCGACGGGACGGAGGACGAGCAGAGCCGGACGCGGCTGCTGGCGGCGATGGATGCGCTGAACAACAAGTACGGCCTGAGTACGCTGGCTCCGGCAACGATGCTGACTGCTTTCAAGGCCGCGCCCACGCGCATCGCGTTTCATACCATCCCGGAGATGTTCTGAGCGAAACTCTCTACTCCTTTCTGTCTGGGAGATTTCCCGCTGAAGTATTCCGTTTGAACACATAGGTTTAGGCCCTGGGCGCCATTTTCCTAGTCTTGCGCAGGCTGATAACGGTATCATCTTCCAGAACGGAAGTTCATACTGACCAGAAACTTGTTTGCAGGGGCCGTTCCGACGGGTAGACTTGGCACTGGCGATATCTTTGAAGGAGTGGGAGCATGAACATGGGAAACCTGGGGCGGAGAGTGGCGTTTTGTTTTGGAATGGGACTGAGCCTGTTGATCACAGCCTGCGGCGGCGGAAGCGGTAGCACAACTCCTCCTCCGACAACCTACACCTTGACCGTGAACTCGGCGAATCCGGCCAGCGGTGTGGCGATTACCGTCTCTCCCGCAGACGCGAACGGCGCGAGCAACGGCACCACGAGCTTCACCCGCACTTATGATTCTGGGACAACCGTCACGCTGACCGCGCCTGCCACCTCGGGCGGCAACACATTCTCCTCGTGGACAGGCTGCACCAGCGCCAGCACCGTCACCTGCACGGTGGCGATGAGCGCCAGCGCTACCGTGACCGCGAACTACGCGACTCCGCCTCCAACGACGTACACACTGACCGTCAACTCAACCAACCCGGCCAGCGGCGTGGCGATTGGCGTCTCTCCGGCGGACGTGAATAGCGCAAGCAACGGCGCCACGAGCTTCACCCGCACTTATGATTCGGGGACTTCCGTCACGCTGACCGCGCCCGCTACCTCGGGCGGTAATAACTTCACCTCGTGGACAGGCTGCACCAGCGCCAGCACCGTCACCTGCACGGTAGCGATGAGCGCCAATACAACGGTTACGACGAATTATTCCACGCCGCCTCCAACGACGTACACACTGACCGTCAACTCAACCAATCCGGCCAGCGGCGTGGCGATTGGCGTCTCTCCGGCGGACGTGAATAGCGCAAGCAACGGCGCCACGAGCTTCGCCCGCACTTATGATTCGGGGACTTCCGTCACGCTGACCGCGCCCGCTACCTCGGGTGGTAACAACTTCTCTTCGTGGACAGGCTGCACCAGCGCCAGCACCGTCACCTGCACGGTAGCGATGAGCGCCAATACAACGGTTACGGCGAATTATGCCACGCCGCCTCCAACGACCTATACACTGACCGTCAACTCAACCAATCCGGTGAGCGGCGTGGCGATTACCGTTTCCCCGGCGGACGTGAATAGCGCAAGCAACGGCGCCACGAGCTTCACCCGCACCTACGATGCAGGAGCATCCGTCACGCTGACCGCGCCCACCCCCTCGGGCAGCAACACATTCAGCTCGTGGACAGGCTGCACGAGCGCCAGCACCGTCACCTGCACGGTGACGCTAAATGCCAACACAACCGTGACCGCCAACTATGTCACGCCCGCTACGACCTACACTTTGACCGTGGACTCGACCAACCCAGCCAGCGGCGTGGCGATTACCGTCTCCCCGGCGGACGTGAACAGCGCGAGCAACGGCAGCACGAGCTTCACCCGCACCTACGATGCAGGAGCATCCGTCACGCTGACCGCGCCCACCCCCTCGGGCAGCAACACATTCAGCTCGTGGACAGGCTGCACCAGCGCCAGCACCGTCACCTGCATGGTGACGATGAGCGCCAATGCAACAGTCACAGCGAACTACACCGTTGGCTTGATCACGCCGACTGTCACGGTGACGCCGTCGGTTTCGAGCGTCACCACGGCGCAGACGATGACGGTGACGGTTGTCGTGAGCGGCGGCACCGGCAATCCGACGCCCACCGGCTCTGTAACCCTCACCAGCCCAGGCTATTTCTCCGTTGCGACCGCGCTCACGGGCGGCAGCGCAACGATCGATATTGCCGCCGGCGCGCTGCCAGCGGGAAGCGATATTCTGAAGGCCACCTATTCGCCCGATCTGGCCAGTGCTTCGATCTATAACGGAACTTCGGGCACATCTTCGGCGGTCTCGGTTACCTCGGTGGCCACGGTCACGGTGGACCAGTCGAGCGACATCGCGACAGCCACCGACCAGATTTTGGGAATGAACCTGGCTGCCTGGTTTAACGTGACAACCAGCCCCAATGAACCGGCAATTCAGGACGCATTCGAAACCGCAGGCATCAAGGCTGTTCGGTGGCCGGGCGGATCGTGGTCTGACGCATATAACTGGGAGACAAATACCGAGTGCGGCGGCAGTGCCAACTCAGATGACACTTTCACCAAGTTCGTCAACGACCTCGTCATTCCAGCGGGCCTCGATGTGGCGCTTACGGCTGACTATGGCACAGGCGAGAATTGCACCGGCCCCGGCGACCCAACCGAGGCTGCCGCATGGGTCACCGCCGCGCTGACCGACGGCATCACCGTGAGCCATATGACGGTGGGCAATGAGGAATACGGGAGCTGGGAGGCAGATAACCACACCATTCCAAACGATCCCACAACCTATGCATCCACGGTGGTAGGAACGAGCGGCTACTATTCGCTCATTAAAGCGGCCTCTCCGAGCACGCTGGTAGGCGTGGACATCGATGAGGACAACCGTACTAATGGGTGGGACAATATCGTGCTCGCCAACGCGAAGGGCTCCTATGACTTCGTGGAATACCACTACTATCCCGAGACACCGGGAGAGGAAAGCGACACCTTCATTACGCATACGGCGGCGCAGAATTTGACCAATAACATCAACACCATCAAGTCGGAACTTACGAAGTGGGGAACTGCCAACACACCCATTTACGTGGGAGAGATCGGTGGGCCGTATAGCAATCCGGGCAAGCAGAGCTGGTCGATTACGCAGGGCCTGTATGCCGGGCAAGTGCTGGGCGAGATGATGAACGACGGAATCACGCGCCTGACCTGGTGGATTGGCTTCGGCAATTGCAATGGTCAAGCCGGAAATGACAGTGCTTCGCTCTATGGATGGCAGGATTTCGGGGCCTACAATGTCTTTTCCGACGGATCTGAAGATAGCACCTGCCCCGGCGCGGGTCCCATCGGCACCATGTCTCCCACGGCAGAGGCGTTCAACCTCTTCCAGAATGTGGCCGTCAACGGCGAAAACGTGCTGACCGCGAGCGTGGCCGGCGACACGACGGATGTGCGCGCCTATGCGGCTACCCACAGTGGAGGAACGGCTCTGGTTCTCTTCAATCTGAATGAAACCGCCAGCAGTCAGGTCACGGTCAATCTTTCAACGGAAAGCAACTCTCCAGGCGTCACAGTCATCACCTACGACAAGGCCCTCTATGACCAGACGGACGCAACGCCTCCGGTCTGGGCTACGCCCACGCCCGCCCCTCTTGGCGCGCAGAGCCTGCCGCTGACTCTCACCCTCACCCCGTGGAGCATGAACGTGGTTCTTATTCAGTAAACCGGACGGGAGGTTCGCGTACCGGCGTTCGATTGCCAACAGGCTGCGCCAGACTCTCACAGAGTCTGGTGCAGCCTGTTTTCAGTTGTGGCCCCGGTCCGGTTCGCTACACTAATAGTCAGTATGAGCAATCGTTCCTCGAGGCAGCGGTCGAGTTATCGCGGGCGGCTTGCGCCGTCACCCACCGGCTACTTGCATGTGGGCCATGCGCGCACCTTCTGGACGGCCTTCGAGAGGGCGCGCGAGGCCGGCGGGACACTGGTGATGCGCATGGATGACCTGGACCCTGAGCGCAGCCGGCCCATCTATGCCAAGGGGTCCATGGACGACCTGCGCTGGCTGGGGATTCGCTGGCAGGAAGGCCCGGACGTGGGAGGGCCTTATGGGCCCTATGCGCAGAGCGAGCGCAAACCGGTCTACTATGAGGCGTGGCGCAAGCTGCTGCGCGGCGGCTATCTCTTCCCATGCCGCTGCTCGCGCAAGGATCTTGAAGCGGCGCTCAATGCGCCGTATGAGAGCTTCCGGCCAGGCGCGAATGCGACCCCGGAGGCGGATGCCATGGACGACGAGCCCATTTATCCCGGCACGTGCAGGTTGTTTGAGGACAGGCCTTCGCAGCCGCTTGAAGAGATGGATACCGAGATGGTCGAACAGGGCGATTTTACCTGGCGCTTCCGGGTTCCCGATGGAGAAGCGATCGAGTTTGAGGACGGGAATCTCGGCTGGCAGCGGTTTGTGGCAGGCGAGGATTTCGGCGACTTTGTGGTCTGGCGGCGGGATGGGATTCCGAGTTACCAGCTTGCCTGCGCGGCCGACGACGCGGCCATGAACATCACGGAAGTTGTGCGCGGCGAGGATCTGCTGAAGTCCACCGCGCGGCAGATTCTGCTCAACCGCGCGCTGGGCTTCGACAATCCAAAGTGGTTTCATTCCCGTCTGGTGATGGATGCGAATGGGCGGCGGCTGGCCAAGCGCCATGACGCGCTGAGCCTGCGCGCCATGCGCCTGAGCGGACTTACGCCCAAAGACGTTCAAGACCGGGTGGTGGGGTGAGGGAACCGGAGCCTCGAGTCGAACAGTGCTTCCGCTGAAAGCTCATGGCCGCAACGATCAGATCTTGTCCAGCTTCTCAAACAACTTGCCGATCCGGATCAGAATTGGCGTTCCGGGAATCGTCAGTTCACCCGAGGAAACAAGTTGCAACCCGGAATGCGCTCCGCGATAGGCCACGCGGGCGCTGGGATCGATGACCCAAACATGTTCGATGCCAAAGTCCAAATACTCGAGGGCCTTGGCGGATGCGCGGCGGATGGTGTCTTCCGGGGACATGATTTCGATGACGATGAGCGGCGGACGAGTGAGAATGTTCTCGCGGGGCGAGCCTACCCGCAACACGCATACATCGGGAACGAGGAACTTGCGGGCCGCGATTTGAATGCGCTGCTCGGTCAGGCCAAAGACGCCCCAACTATCCATGTTGTTCGTGAAGATCGTGGCCAGAATCGTCTGCAGGAAGGAATGCTCGAATTCGCCCAAGTTACGCTCCACGATCACGCCGTCGTCATACTCGCAATCGGGATCATACCCGGTGGAGAGGTACTCCTCCAGGGGTATATGCCGGTCGCTGATGGGCTGTGTCGCCATGGCAACAGTATCCTCCCATATTCCATCTGCCGCAACAGGGGAACCGCGAGCGGCGGCCAAGGACGAGTTGGAACTGGCCACCGAAGACGGTCTCACTTGTGCCGGATGAAGGTGCCGTTCTGCAACTCGCTCACGGCCTGCCGCAGTTCGGCGTCGGTATTCATCACGATCGGCCCGTACCAGGCCACCGGCTCCTCGAGCGGCTTGCCCGAGACGAGCAGGAATCGGATGCCCTCGGGACCGGCCTGAACCACGATCTCATCGCCGCGGTCGAAGAGCACCAGCGAATGGTTTCTGGCGTCGTAGACCGGGGTTGCATTCGGGTCCACAGCGGACTCGGTCAGCACGGCGTGCGGAGCCGAGGCGTCGCGGAAGGCCCCCGAACCGGCAAAAACATAAGCGAAGGCGTTGCGCGTGGTCTCGACCTTGATCCGCTTTGTCTTGCCGGGCGGAATCGAGATGTCCAAATAGCGCGGGTCGGCCGCCACGCCTTCGACCGGTCCCTTCTTCCCCCAGAACTCGCCGCAGATCACCCGCGCCTTGGCCCCGTCGTCTTCTGTTACCTCGGGGATGGCGGCGGCCGGAATGTCCTGGTAGCGCGGGCTGGTCATCTTGAGCGATGCGGGCAGGTTGGCCCAAAGCTGAAAGCCGTGCATGCGGCCCTTGGCGTCGCCCGAGGGCATTTCCTGGTGCAGGATTCCGCTACCGGCGGTCATCCATTGCACATCGCCGGCGGTCATGCGGCCCTTGTTGCCCAGGCTGTCGCCGTGAGCCACCTCGCCGGCCAGAACGTAGGTGATGGTCTCGATTCCCCGGTGGGGATGCCAGGGAAACCCTGCCAGATAGTCGGCTGGGTTGTCGCTGCGGAAGTCGTCCAGCAGCAGAAATGGATCGAACTCGGCGGTCTTTCCGAAGCCGAAGGCACGCTGCAGGCGAACGCCTGCGCCCTCGACGGTTGGTTTGGTTGTAAGCATCTGCTTCACGGGGCGAAGCGACATGGTTGACCTCCTCTGCCTTACATAGGATTGGATGCGCGAGGGAGATATTCGTTGCAACATGTATTTTGCGGGCCTCATCCCTCCAGCAGCAGCAGCCGCGCGGGATCGAGCCGGACCCGCCACGGCTGCGGCTGGGCGCCGAGCGCCCGCCAAAGGTCTTTGGGCACATCGGCTTGCAAATGAGGCGGCTGGCCAGCCTGGGGGGCAGCGTGCAGGCGCAGATAAAGCGTCATCTCATGCGGCGCTTCGCTGGTTGAAAGCAGCCAGCAGGCAAAGGTGTTTTCATCCTCCGCCGCGGGCTGGAAGGCGATCTGATGTGAACGGATGCCGGCATGGGTTAACGCATCGGGTACGGCTCCCGACGTTCGCAGTTCGCAATTCCACGCATCCACGGCGATCCGATTCTGGGCTGTCCTGCGGGCCTGGGCGATGTTCTTGCAGCCGGTCAGCCGCGCCGCCGCAACGCTCCGCGGACGCTCGAAGAGCTGATGCTTGGGGCCGCTGGCGATCACCTTGCCCTTGTCGAGCACCAGCAGGTCGCTGCAGAAGCGGAAGGCCTCTTCCATGTCGTGGGTTACAAAGATCACCGCGCCGTTGTAGTCGGCCAGCGTCTCGCGAAGCTGCTCTTCTGTCTGCCGCCTGAGGTGCGGATCGAGCGCCGCAAAGGGCTCATCGAGGAGCAGCGCGTCGGGCTCGATGGCCATGGACCGCGCAATGGCCACGCGCTGCCGCTGCCCGCCCGAGATCTGGGCCGGATACCGATCGGCCAGCTCGGCAATGTGCATCCGCTCGAGCTGCCCCTGGACGCGCGCCTGCCGCTCGCGTTCCGGCAGCCTGCCCAACCCGAAGCCGACGTTCTGGGCCACCGTCATGCGCGGAAACAAGGCGTAGTCCTGAAAGACGAGGCCGATCTTCCGCTGCGCGGCGGGGATATGCCGATTGGTTGCGCTGTCGTAAAGCACGCGGCCGTTGAGCGCGATGCGTCCGCGATCCGGCGCGACGATGCCGGCGATCATGCGCAGCGTCATGGACTTGCCCGCGCCGGAGGCTCCGAGCAATCCAACCGCGCCGCGGCCCGCCAAAAACCCGGCCTCGAGATTGAAGGTTTCCAGCGCCTTCTCGACGCGGATCTCAAGCGAGGCGGATGGCGCGCCCTCCTCCGCGTTGCGCGGCAACGGCGCTTGCGGAGCAGGCGAAGCGGCCAAAGGATAAGCCGTTTGAAATGGGCTTGCCTTGCGCGTCTTTCTCTCCGAGTGAAGCAGGCGAATGATGGCCAGCGAGAGAACGACGATCAGGCTCACCCACAGGAAGGCCGTGCGCATGTCGCCGCCCTCGACGGCGGAAAAGATAGCGATCGGCATCGTCTGGGTGCGGCCGGGAATGTCGCCGGCCAGCATCAGAGTGGCGCCGAACTCGCCCATGGCGCGCGCAAAGGCCAGCACAGTTCCGGCCAGCACGCCGGGCGCGGCCTGCGGCAGCAGCACCCTGCGGAAGACCGTCCCCTCGGAGGCGCCAAGCGTGCGCGCGGCGTCGAGAAGATTGGGATTGACCTGCTCAAACGCGCCCAGGGTCGTGCGATACATCAGCGGAAAGGCCACGACGGTTGCGGCAATGACCGTTGCCGGCCATGAAAAGACGATGACGATGCCGATCTGCTCTAGCGCATGGCCGATGAAGCTGCGCCTGCCCAAGATCACAAGCAGAAAAAAGCCGACCACCGTGGGCGGAAGAACCAGCGGAAGCGTGAGAAGGCCGTCGATCCAGGCACGAAGACTCCGCGAGCGCGGGCTGCCGCGCATGCCGTACATCAGCCTGGCAGCCAGCATTCCCAGAAAAAACGTGGCCACCGTGGCCGCGCAAGTGGTGGCCACCGAGATCCACAGAGGCGAGGTGTCGATCGGCAGCGTCACGGTGTTGCCATTGTAAATCCATGCATCTGAAAGGTTGCGTGCGCGCGGACCCTCGGGTTCGGGTCGTTGATCCGTTCCAAACCGGGCATTCCGCGCTATTTTGATCGATTTTCCAGCACACGAGCTAAAGTTGCCTTTCTCTTTCCCAAACCGCGCCGCGGCTCCTTATACTGAAGATGCGTCCCATGCGATGCGGGCGCTGCAGGTTGTTTCTCTATCCGGGAGCGCGCGTCCTGCTCGATTGGAGACCGCAACCGGTTTCAAGTTTGTGGCGCACCGGAGAAGTTTGATAGGCTCAGGCCATCCTCAGGCTGAGCCAAAGGAGGGTTTCAATCATGGCAGAAGACAACAAGATCAACGGTCTGGCGTGGTTTGTGGCTGGATTGGGCGTCGGCGCGCTGGTGGGGATTCTCTATGCCCCCAAGAGCGGCCGCGAGACCCGGGAAGACCTGATCTACGGGACCAAAGAGGGAGCCGAGTACCTGCGCAATCGCACCCGGCAAGCCGCCGAACAGGTCGGCGGCCTGGTGGAAAAGGGCAAGGAACACATGGGCGAATACGTGGATCGCGGACGGGCGCAGTGGGAAGAGTTCGTGGAGCGCGGCAAGAGCCTGGTTGCGGAGCAGACCGGACGGGTGACCGCGGCTGTTGAAGCTGGGCGGCAGGCCTACAAGGCGCCCCCAGTTCCCGAGGAGGAGCCGCCAGCAGTTTGATCCGGCGATTTCACCTGGACCGGACTCCGTTCCGGCCCGCTGGCGCCCAATGCAGCATCGGTTGATCCGCCCGGCGCGGCGCCCCAGTGGCGGGTTGCCGCTCGAGCGCAGGCTTTGAAGACCACGCTCCGGCCAGGGTTGGGGAGCGCACAAGAGAACAGAACCCGAGCCCGCAGGTCGGCTGCGCGAGGCCACTCCAATGCCAAAACTGGATAATCAGACCCTACTGCTCGCCTGCGTGGCTGTCACCGGGCTGGCTGTGTTGATGCAGACGCTGATCCTGCTGCTCATCTTCGTTGCCCTGCGCAAAGCGGCCAACTCCCTGCGCGAAGAGGCCTTGAATCTGCGCGCCTCGATCATGCCCGTCATCTTCGACACGCGGGATACACTTGCCAGCACGCAGGCAATCCTCGCCAGCGCGCAGGAGTTCCTAGGCAACGCGCAGAGCGTGTTGGCCCGCGTGACGCCCCGGATCGAGTCCGCCACCACCAATATCGTGGAGATCACGCACCGTCTGCGCGAGCAGACCGCGGAGATGCAAACCTCGGCCCTGGAGATCATGGACAAGGTGCGGAGGCAGAGCGACCGGGCGGATGAGATGATCTCCCGCCTGCTGGACACGCTGGACCATGCCGGTGGCTTTGTGGCCGAAGCCGTCGGCAGGCCGGTGCGCCAGGTCTCGGGCATCCTCAGGTCAGTCAAGGCGATCATCGAGTCGTTGCGCTCGCCCGTCCCGCGGCGCTAACGGACCGGCTTGCCGGCAACTCGCCGGGGCTCCGGCTCGGCCTTAGAATTCAGCGCCACCGCAGCGCGAATCAGATCCTTGAAGGCCGCTTCATTCACCTTGCCGCCTTCGTGGAAGTCGATCGCGCGTCTGACATTCCCGTCGAGGCTGGAGTTGAATAGACCTGAGGGGTCGTCCAACGATGCGCCCTTGGCAAAGGTCAGTTTGACGGCGTTCTTGTAGCTCTCTCCCGTGCAGATCATCCCGCCGTGGGACCAGACCGGTGTACCGGGGTTCGTGGATTTCACCCACTTCCATTCCTCGACGATCTTAGGATCGGCTTGTTTGATCAGCGCGCGGAGGCGCGAAAGCATCTCTCCGCGCCAGCCCGCCAGTTCCTGGATTCTCGCGTCGATCATTCGAGATGCGGATTCAACTCTCTGGGAACCATTCTCTTTCATCACGTCGCTGGTGCTCCTTTCTTGAATGTCATCGACAAAGAATGATGATGCGGCGGATTCCCCCGAAGGCTGATCGCCGGAAATCCGCCGGGCCCGCGTTATTGCAATCCAGCAACCACCCCTTCCAGGTTGCCGATGAAATTCGTCCATCCGTATTTCGCACCCTTGTAGCTGGCACTTTCTTCCGACGGGAAGCCGGAATGCTCCATCCGTACATGCGTGCCGCCCGCGGTCGGCGTCAGGGTCCATGTGACAACGCTCTCCAACCCCATTGAAGCCCAGCCATAGGAGAGCCGTGAATTCGGCTCGACCACCAGGACTTCAGAGTCGATGATCCCGTTCCAACCCGGCACAGGCGTGGAGCGGAACTGGAACCTATGGCCCACGACCGGCTGTAAGTCATTCTTCATGAGCCACTCTTCGATCAACTTGCCTTCAGTGAGGGCCCGCCAGATTTTTTCCTGTGGATGCGGCATCTCCCGTTCAATGACGAGAGTGCGTGTCGGGGCGGTATTCTCCCGTTCTACGACGAGAGGACGTGCCGGGGAAGTATTGGTCATTTGTCCATCCTTTCCAGTAGGTTTTCGAGTTGATCAAGTCGTTCGCGCCAAAAGGCCCCGTAGCGATCGAGCCAGTCCACCATCGGCGCCAGGGCCTCGGGCTGTGCGCGATAGTGAGTTTCGCGCCCCTCGCGGCGATGCCGCACCAGCTTTGCCCGCTTCAGCACCGTCAGGTGCTTTGAGACGGCAGGCTGCGAGACGCCCGCATAGCCAGTCAATGCGTGGACGGTCTGTTCGCCCTGCCGGATCAATTCCTCGAAGATGGCCCTGCGCGTCGGATCGGCGAGGGCACGGAAGACGTGATTGGCGTTGGCTGGCTTCACACAGAAACCATAATCCAATGGTTATGGTTTGTCAAGAGAAACATAACGCAATCTCCAATTGCCCCCTTGCGGGGAATCGCCCCCTTCGATAAAGCAGCAGACTGAGACACGATGGGTTGCTGACAGATTGGAAACGAGCTTCGCCGCAGGATATAACCGATCACTGTCCACTGGCCCCAGTCTCCTGCTCTCATTCCCTGAAGAAATCTCAGTCCGATTCTCCTTTTCTTTCGCTTTTTGCAGAGATAGTCAGCCATAATCTCAATTTATTCTGGGTCACTGCTGTCCGGCTATAAGCTGAACAGATTCAGTTGGTTGGAAGAGCAGGGTAAATCTTCCTGGGAGTCGATCTGCTGAAGTGCCCGTAAAATGGGGGTTTTCTCGAATTGAGTTAGGCTGAGCACCTGTAGGATTTGGTAGAGACTGTTCTCCAGTTCGAGCCGTTTGCGTACGATGGCCACCAGCACATAAACCGAGACGGCGATCCAGATTTGAGCCTTGACGGCGTTTTCGCTGGTTCCGTAGAAGGCTTTGATGCGCAGGTGCTGCTTGATCCATTTGAAGAACAGTTCCACTTGCCAGCGTTGCTTGTAGATCGCGGCGATGGTTGCCGCGGGCAACGCGAAGTTGTTGGTCAAGAAGACCAGCCGCTTTCCGGTTTCCGCATCGACATAGGCAACCTTGCGCAGCGCATCGGGATAGGCCGAAGCTGATTGCAACGACGCGAGAACGACGGTCTGATCCGAGCGCACACCGGAGTCTTTCTCCACGCGATGCGAGTAGCGGCGCTGGAGAAGCACGTTGGACTTGGTGCGCACGACGAAGAAGGCCGACTCCAGCGTGAAGCGGTAGAGCCGCTCGAAGTCGATATAACCGCGATCCATCACGTAGAACGCTCCGGCTTCGGGCAGGATCAGATCGAGCACGTTCACATCGTGGACCTTGCCGTCGGTGATGTGGATAAAGGTCGGGATGTTGCCGCGCAGATCAAGCAGAGTGTGCATTTTGACGGCGGCTTTCTGGCGACGAAAACGCGCCCACGGAAACAGGCTCAGGCATAAGTCGATGGTCGATGAATCCAGCGCGTAGAGGCTTTGATCGAGTTCGATGCCCATCGCTTCGGTGGCGTAAAGCAGCCGCGCTTGGGCGATCAGTACTTGCGCAAAGTCGGCGTAGATGCGCCAGTCGTGCGTATCGTTGGCGTCGGCCAGCGTCGATTTGCGCACGCGACCGCGAAAGCCCATATGGTAGAGCTTTGGCTGCATGGCACCGAGGCAGGCCTCGATGTCGCGCAGACTTTCGCGATAGGTCAACTGCGCGAAAATCATGGCCAAATATTGGTCCCGGCAAGTAAAGCCTCGTGGGTTCGAGTCGCCACGATAGCGGGCAACGCACTTTTGAAATTCTTTGTGCGGCAGGAATTCGATCAGTTGCGCGAAAATGGTGCGGCCAGCGTTCATGCACCATTGTTTCGCCACCACCGCGAGGCGGGAAATCGGGTTTGAATTTCAAATCGTTCCCGATACGAGTGGCCGCATCATGTTGCTATGTGTGGCGTTACGCAATTTTCTCGAAAAATAGCCGGACAGTAGTGATTCTGGGTTTAGAACCGAAAAAAAGCAGGGACCGTCACAATCCATGCCCTTTCTTGGACTAGGTCTCTGACCGCGTGATGTTGTTTCTTTCGTAGCCGAACTTCTGGCGTGCCTTCTTGCGCGTGAACTGCCAGTTGATGGTGACGTGGTGGCGGTTCATCTTTCGGTCCCAGGCTTTGGCTTCCCGTCGTAGATCGCTTAGTGAAGGAATACGGCGTTGGCCGAGGCACTGGCGGCTGAACAGGCTGATCTCGATCTCCGCCTGGTTCAGCCAGCTTCCGTGTTTCGGGGTGTAATGCACCGTGAAACGCTCCCACAACAGGCCGCCGATCTTTTCACCGAACCGGTCCACCAGCGCCTTGCGGTTATGTGAACTCAGATTATCCATCACCAGATGGATGGTTTCGGCCTCCGGATAGCTGGCAACGATCTCCACCAGATAGTCGGCGAATTGCGGTGAGGAGCGGTTCGCGGTTGGTTTGGTAAAGTGCCGGCCGGCCTTTGGCTGGACACCGCAGAAGACGTTGGCCGTGCCGCGCCGCTCGTACTCGCAATCACGCCGAGCAATCCGTCCCGGCCGCATCAGCCGCGGCGGGCGGACATCGGCGTGCAGCACCACAGGCTTCTCATCCACACAGACCACTGGCTCCTTTTCCGATAGCGGCTTTTCGTAAATCTTGAGTACGTCCTCCATGCGGGCGATGTACTCTTCATTCAGTTCCGCCACGCACCACATTTTTTTCCCGCCACGGCTTCAGTTCGTGGCTCTGAAGCAGGATGCGGATCGTCTCCCGGCCCACCTGCGGCGCCAGCTTCCGCTTCACTGCTTCGGTGGCGATCAGGCGCACACTCCACCGCGCTATGCCCTGTGGCGGCGGCGAGCACACCATGGCAATGATCCGCTGGCTCTGTCCTACGTCCAGTGCGCGCTGTTTGCCGGGCCGCGGCCTTTCATACAGTGCCGACTCCAGCCCTTCCTCCTCATAGCGCCGGGCAATAGCTCGCACCGTTTTCGCAGCTACGCCCACACTGGCAGCCACCTGCGCCGCCTTCTGCCCACGGTCAAGCTGGCGCAGAACCAATGCACGCCGCAACACTCGCGACGATCCCCGCCCCTTCGTCAGCATCCCGGAAACCTGCTGACGGTCCTTACTCTTCAACTGAACATGCACCCGATGGTAGCTTTGCATGTCCCCACTATGCAGCCATTCAAATCGCGATAAAAGTGCCTGCAAAGATACATCTTTAAACAGTCAGAGACCTAGAGGCTGTTTCATAACCAGTGTAGTGCGCTTCAGGGCACTCCCTCAGGGGCTAAAGCCCGTGATTTTCCTGCTTCCAGGCGGCACGGCTGAAGCCGTGCCCTTTCAAGGCCGGGTTATGAAACAGCCTCTAAATAAATCGCCGCTTACTGCTCGTCGAGCTGAATCACCTGAATCGAATACCCCGGCAGCGTGCGAAGCAGAGGGTTTCTCACGCCGTGCAAAGCGGTCTCTACCGGGACGATCTCTTCCGGTTGATCGATCGTGTTGGCCGCCTGTGTGCTGTGCGCGCTGAGGCCGATCAGGGTGCCTGTTCCAGCCAGTTTGGCTCCGGTACACTCGATCTCCACCGGCTGCGGCGCCGAAGAGGCATTGACCAGCTTCAGATAGAGCCGCTTCCTGGCCGAATCCCGCGTGATCGAGTAGAAGAGCTTGGGCCCGGCTCCCTTAAGCGTTGAGCCAAGCGTCTCATCGCCCAGATGAGATGCAAACATGACCTGCGCATAATAGCTCGGAGAACCGTAGCTGCGCATCGCGTCGTAGCCGATCAGGTCGGGCGCCCATTGCATTCCGCCGGGGTTCACGTTGACCAGCAAAGGCGCATAGGCCGCCATCACAACGATGTCGCTGTTGCGCTCCAGGCCGGTCATCCAGGCCGCGTCGCTCAGCGCCGCGCCAAAGTTCGGCGTGGGTGAACCCTCAAGCGTAGCCCACTCGCCGACAAAGATCTTCGGCCCACTGCGATCGGTCTTGTCGTAGTGCCCCGTATCCCGAAGAAACTTCGGCGCCCGCACATAGAAGTGGTCGTCGATCACATCGGGCCGGATGCTCTTCACCGGCATGGTGGCGATCAGTTGCAAATCGGGGTATTTTGCCTTGATAGCTTTGTAAAACTGCGCATACCGGCCTTCATAACTTCCCGACTTATCGAAGTTATCCTCGTTTCCGATTTCGACATAAGTCAGTTTGAAGGGCTCCGGATGCCCATTCTTCATGCGAACAGCGCCCCACTTCGTATCCGCGCCACCGGTGACGTACTCGATTTCGTCGAGTGCATCCTGCACGTAGGGATCGAGATCGGGGCCGGGATTCACGTGCTCCTGGACCATCGAGTAACCGGCATAGACCGCCAAGACGGGCTGCATCTTCAGGTCCTCGCACCACTCCAGGAACTCGAGCAGCCCGAGCCCGTCCGAT
Source organism: uncultured Acidobacteriaceae bacterium (assembly GCA_963710875.1). Classification (GTDB taxonomy): domain Bacteria; phylum Acidobacteriota; class Terriglobia; order Terriglobales; family Acidobacteriaceae; genus Telmatobacter. The sequence continues at coordinate 135,860 of CAVQBW010000001.1, forward strand.
GATTGATAACTCCATGGGCTCGGATGGGTCGGACGATCCACCAGCGGTCCGATCGTCTTCTTCCACTCGTACCGCTCCGAGATATGGTCGCCTTCGAGGTAGTTGCCGCCGGGGAAGCGCAAAAACGCCGGGTGCATCGCCGCCAGCTTTTCCATCAGGTTGACGCGGTTGCCATTCACGCGGTCGTGATAGGTGGGCGGAAACAGCGAAACAAGACTGAGCCAGAGCGTTCCCGCGTGGCCCACGGTGATGGCCAGATGATTGGCCTCCGAGGCCTCGATGGCGCCGGTCTTGAGCGTGAATTCGTACTGCTTCCAAGCCGTCGAGACTGCGTAGACAGTCGCGATGGCCAACGCCTTGCCGGACGTATCGTTGACCAGGCTCACGGTTACCGCTTCCAAGTCGCCGGAGCCGGCCTTGGCGTAGAACGAGCCTGTGTAGGTTGTGTCGGGCCGCAACGCCATTCCCCAGTAGCCATCGTTCAACACGCCAGCCTGATTCTGCGGGTCCGCCTGCTTCACTTCGAGCCTGAGGCTATGATTGAGAGCTTCGCTGGGGCCAGCCTGCTCATCGACGGCAATGCTGGCCTGGGAATTGCCCTTTTCCACTAGAAACCAGTCTTCAATGCCTCTCCAGTCGCTGCGGAAGGTGCGATTGCGAACCATCTCAGCGTAAAGGCCGCCGTCGTAGGAGTGATTGATCTCCTCGGTCATCAAGCCGTAGAGCGTAGGACTGACCTTGGAGACCGGCTGATCGGCATGAATAGTGAGGAGGGCGGTTGGCGCCTGGGCAAGAATGCAACCGGCAGCAAGAAAGACAACACCAGCCAGGGCGGCTGTTCGGGCAAATGTCTTCCAAATCATCAATGACTCTCCAAAAAAACGTTGCCGAGCCAGTGTAACGCGGCCGAGCCTGCCTATGTTCTCTCCAGGCCGCGCTCCTTGATGCAGGGATGCGACTCATGCAATGAAAGTGCTGTCTGCGGCCACGGTCGCGCTGGTTAGCATTCTGTCAGTAGGGAAGCTGGGCTACACAATCCATCCTCCGCCGACTACCTCGTCACCGTCATAGAAGACCGCCGACTGGCCGGGCGTGACGGCTCGCTGCGGCTCGTCGAAGGTCGCCATCACCTCGTCCGGGCCAGCCGGTTCGAGTGTTGCCCAGGCGGGCTCGTGCCGGTGGCGAATCTTGGCTCGCACACGCATTGGCGAGGTCAGCTCGGGAATGGAAATCCAGTTCAGCCGGTTTGCGCGAAGGCTGCGCGTGGCCAACTCTTCGTCGGCGCCCACGGTGACGCGATGGCTCGCCGGGTCGATCTGCAGCACGTAGAGCGGCGTGGGCGAACTGACGCCCAAGCCCTTGCGCTGGCCGACCGTAAAGTTGGAGATTCCTTGGTGGCGGCCCAGCACCTCACCGTCCGAGGCGACCAATTCGCCAGCGGTCTCTGGGAGGGCTTGGCCTTGTTCCTCAAGATATGCCGTCAGAAACTGCTTGTAGTCGCCGCCGGGAATGAAGCAAATCTCCTGCGAGTCAGGCTTCTCGGCCAAGGCAAGGCCGTGCCGGCGAGCCACTTCGCGCACCTCAGGCTTCGTCATGTGGCCCAGCGGAAAGAGCGTGTGGGCGAGTTGCTCCTGGGTCAGGCCAAAGAGGAAGTAGGTCTGATCCTTGGCCAGATCGGCGGGACGCTTCAGAATCCAGCGGCCGCGGGTAGCGTCATATTCGTTCACCGCATAGTGGCCAGTGGCGATGCGACGGGCGCCGATGCTCTGCGCGGTCTTCAAGAGCTGATCGAACTTGAGGTGGTTGTTGCAGAGGGAACAGGGAATCGGCGTGCGTCCGGCGAGATACTCGGCGACAAAGGGCCGGACGACATCCGCTTCAAAGCGCTCCTGCTGGTTTACGACGTAATAGGGAATGCCCAGGTGCTCGGCGACGCGCCGGGCGTCGTAGACATCATCGAGCGAGCAGCAGCGGCCGGCCTTGGGCGCGTCGGGAATGCCGTGCTTGCCGGCAAGTCGGGTTTGATCCCAGAGCTGGAGCGTCAGGCCTACGACGCCATTTCGCGAATCGGCAGAGCCGTCGCCCGAGTGGGCGAGCATCGCCGCAACGGTGGAGGAATCAACTCCACCAGACATGGCTACGGCAATGATCGAGTTTTCATTCATGGGGAAGAATGTGTCTCCAACTCTTAACCCAACGTTCCAGTAGCTACTGGCGAAATCGCCCGCAAATGCTCGACGGCCTCCGGAACCACCTTCAGAACATAATCCACATCGGCCTCGGTCGCGGTCTTGAGCAGGCTGAAGCGCAAGCTGGCGCGCGCGCGCGTCTTGTCGAGGCCCATCGCCATCAGCACGTGGCTCGGCTCAGTTGCGCCGGAGTGGCAGGCCGAGCCACCGCTGACTGCGACGCCCTTCAGGTCGAGCGCAATCACCAGCGCCTCGCCTTCCAATTGATCGAACCAGATATTCGTCGTATTGGCCACGCGGGGAACGGGTTTATCACTTGAAAAAGAAAACGCAGGTCCTTCGACTCCCCCTCGCTGCTCTCGTGGTCGCTCAGGATGACAGTCAATTGCGTTCGCGCCGTTCACGCCCGTGCCCGGAAGCTCAAGAATTCCAGCCTCTAGGCGGTCGCGCAAGGCGGCGACGCGATCGATAGTTCCATCTTCCAACGAGAGCATGGCTAACTCTGCTGCCTTGGCAAGGCCCACGATGCCGGGCACGTTTTCGGTTCCGGCGCGGCGGCGGCGTTCATGGCTGCCGCCCACGATCAACGACTCGATCGGCGTTCCACGGCGCACGAACATCGCGCCAACGCCTTTAGGCCCGTGCATCTTGTGGGCGCTGATCGAGCAGAGATGACATGCGAAGCGGCGAACGTCCAACGGGACTTTGCCCGCGCCCTGCACGGCGTCGATATGGAAAAATGCGCCGGCTTCTTTGGCGACTTTGCCGATTTCTTCCACAGGCTGCAGAACGCCTGTTTCGTTGTTGGCCAGCATCACGCTGATCAGCCTGGTCTCGGGGCGCAGTGCGCGCTGAATCTCCGCCGGATCGATCAGGCCGCTGGGCAGCGGCGCGACAAAGGAAGTCTGAACGCCATGCGAGGCCATGCGATGAGCGGCCTGCAAGATCGCTGAGTGCTCGATGGATGTGGTGACGAAGTGGTCGCCGGGGCGCAGCAAACCGAAGATAGCCGTGTTATCGCCCTCGGTGCCGCCGGAGTTGAAGACCACCTCGGCGTCATGGCAGTTGAAAAACTCGGCCAGCGTCGCACGGGCGCGGTCCACGGCGGCGTGAGCCTGCTGCCCGTCCAGATGAATCGAAGAGGCATTGCCGAAGCGCTCCATCCAATACGGGCGCATCGCCTCGAACACCTCCGGCAGCAGAGGCGTGGTGGCATTGGCGTCCATATAGACCCGCTTCACCGGTGAAACTTCTCCAGATTTCATTGTACGGGAATCGAGATTTCGCGGCTTCTGCAGGTCTATCCAAGAGCCTGGATGACCTCATCGAGAGCGGCTTCCCACGGTGCAAGCCGGACGCCGAAACGGCCTTCCAGCTTCGCGTTCGACAGCACCGAGTTGCGCGGACGTTTCGCCGGCGTGGGATACTCCTCTGAAGTTATTGGAGTTACGACGGGGACCTTGCCGTCGAGTAACTTCCCCGCGCGGGCGAAGATAGCCTGCGCAAAGCCGCACCAGGAGGTCGAGCCGGAACAAGTCATGTGATAGAGGCCAGCCCAGTCTTCGCCCGATCCGAACTGTCCCGTTATAACTCCGGTCACAATTGCATGCGTGGCGCGGGATAACTCGATGGAGGTTGTTGGAGCGCCTATCTGATCGCCGACGATGGAAAGCGAATCGCGCTGGCGGGCGAGGCGCAGCATGGTCAGCAGAAAATTCGAGCCATGGGGTCCGTAGACCCAACTGGTGCGAAAGATAAGGATCTTGCCGCCGGTCTGAAGGATGGCTTCTTCGCCGGCCAGCTTGCTTACTCCATAAACATTCAGCGGGGCTGGAACGTCCTTCTCTGTCCACGGACCCTGCTTCGCGCCGTCGAAGACGTAATCCGTGGAGTAATGCACCAGCAGAGCGTTCGAGTTCAGCGCCTCTTCGGCCAGAATGCGGGGCGCATCGGCGTTGATGGCATGGGCCAGCTCCGGCTCCGACTCCGCGCGGTCCACGGCGGTGTACGCGGCGGCGTTGACAATAATCGACGGTTCGACGCGGCGCACCAGGGCGCGGACTTGATCCGGTTGAGCCAGATCGACGCTCTCGCGATCGACGCCGACGATCTCGCCGATGCCAGCGAAGCTGCGCTGCAGCTCGACGCCAACCTGCCCGGCGTTGCCGACGATGAGAATGCGCGGCTGGCCGCTCATGCGAAGACCTCCGCATCCCGCAGCAGGGCGCCTTGGCGATCCTTGTCGGAGACGATGGCGTTGTCGACATTGATTGGCCAAGGAATCGCCAACTCTGGATCATTCCAGAAAATGGTTCGTTCTCCGGCGGGAGAGTAATAGTCAGTTACCTTATAAGAAAACCCGACCTCGTCAGTTAGAGCTAGAAACGCGTGCCCGAAGCCTTTCGGAATCCATAACATCTCGCCCTTTTCGCTATCGAGCTGGACGGCGAAATGGCGGGCGAAGTCAGGTGAGGAACGGCGCAGATCCACGGCTACGTCGAGCACCGCGCCTTGTGTAACTCGCACCAGCTTCCCTTGCGGCTGGATCACTTGATAGTGAATGCCGCGCAGCACATTGTTCTTTGAGACGGAAAAGTTATCTTGCGGCCACTCGGTGGGCAAGCCAGCCTCCGCCATACGGCGCTGGTTGAAGGTCTCATGGAATGCGCCGCGGCTATCCCGATAGATCGCCGGAGTTATCAGCAAGACTCCAGGCAGCGATGTCTCCGCGATCTTCATGGTTTCACGGCTCCTGGAGCGAATTGTGTTTCGTGGAGCAGGCCAAGCAGATACTTTCCATAGCGGCTCTTGCTCACCTTTTCGGCGAGTGACTGCAACTCCGGCGCGGTAATGAAGCCCTGACGGAATGCGATCTCTTCCGGGCAGGCGATGCTCAGGCCCTGGCGACGCTCGATGGTGTGGACAAAGAGCGAGGCCTCGAGCAGCGACTCCTGCGTGCCGGTATCGAGCCAGGCCATGCCGCGGCTCATGATCTCGACGTTCAAGAGTCCGCGGTCGAGATAGCAGCGATTCAGGTCGGTGATTTCAAGCTCTCCGCGGGGCGATGGCTTGAGCGTGGAAGCGATCTCCACGACCTTGCTGTCATAAAAGTAAAGGCCGGTTACGGCATAGCGCGACTTGGGTGTCTTCGGCTTTTCTTCAAGGCTGACGGCATGGCCAGCGCTGTCGAATTCGACTACGCCATAGCGTTCCGGATCCTCGACGGGGTAGGCGAAGACGGTGGCGCCGTCTTTGAGTTTGGCCGCTTGCTGCAACTGGCCGGAAAACCCCTGGCCATAAAAGATGTTATCGCCAAGAATCAGCGAACAAGCGTCGCCGGCGATGAACTCGCGGCCAATTAGAAAAGCCTGGGCTAATCCGTCCGGGCTGGGCTGGACGGCATGACTGAGATGAATGCCCCACTGGCTTCCGTCGCCCAATAACTCTTGAAAGCGGCTGCTCTCCTGGGGCGTTGTGATGACGAGTATCTCACGCAAGCCGGCCAGCATCAGCGTGCTGAGCGGATAGTAGATCATCGGCTTGTCATAGACAGGCAGTAACTGCTTGGATACGACCTGGGTGACAGGATAGAGACGCGTTCCCGAGCCCCCCGCAAGAATGATTCCTTTCATGGCGCGACACGCTCCGTGTAGTTTTGCCTGATCCAATCGAGATAAGCACCGGTGCGCACGCTTTCAACCCAGGCAGGATGGTCGAGATACCAGCGAACCGTCTTGCGGAGCCCTGTTTCAAAGCCTTCCGCGGGGCGCCATCCCAGCTCGCGCTCGATCTTGGAGGCGTCTATGGCATAGCGGCGGTCGTGTCCGGGGCGATCCTTGACAAACGTGACAAGATTCCTGCGCGGAGCAAGGCTGGAGTTGGGACTCGTCTCGTCCACAAGGTCGCAGATGATATTCACCACGTCGAGATTTTTGCGCTCGCTGTTTCCGCCGATGTTATAGGTCTCGCCGACGCGGCCTTTTTCGAGGACGATGCGAATGGCCGTGCAGTGATCTTCAACAAAGAGCCAGTCGCGCACATTGGCGCCATCGCCATAGACGGGCAGCGGCTTGCCCTCGAGCGCATTGAGAATCATGAGGGGAATCAGCTTCTCGGGAAACTGGAAGGGGCCATAGTTATTGGAGCAGTTGGTCGTCAATACGGGCAGACCCCAGGTGTGATGATAGGCCCGCGCCAAGTGGTCGGAGCCGGCCTTCGACGCCGCATACGGGCTGTTTGGAGCGTAGGCCGTGGTCTCGCTGAAAGGTGGGTCGTCCGGCGAAAGCGATCCATAGACCTCATCGGTGGAGACGTGCAGAAAGCGGAAGGCCGGCCGGTCAGCTTCGACGAGTTCCGACCAATAGCGCCGAGCCTGGTCAAGCAGAACCTGGGTTCCCTGTACATTGGTGCGAATGAACGATTCTGGCGATGTGATGGAACGGTCCACATGGCTCTCTGCCGCGAAGTGAACGATGGCTCTGGGTTGATGCGAGCGCAGTAATGAGGCCACGCGATCCGCGTCGCAGATATCGCCCACCGCCAGCAGATACCGCGCATCGCCTTCCAGCGAGGATAAGTTGGCGGGATTCCCGGCATAAGTCAGCAGATCGAGGTTGATAACTGGCGAGCGTGCATCTTTGATCCAATGGAGAATGAAGTTCGAGCCGATAAATCCGGCTCCGCCCGTGACCAATATGGTATCGTTCATACGCTTCCTCTATGCCGCGATTCTAACCCATGATGCCTGTGATGGATGTAAAGCCGATAGGTTTTTGATGCGAGAAGCACCGTATAAGTCGCGGCGTGTGCCGCGGTTCTTTGTTTTTCGCGGTTCTGCATCCCTCTGTCCAGCACTTTGGCGCATTTCGCCGCGAATCCATCAAGCGCACAACAGATCGACGCCTTCCTCTGGAAGATAAGCCGTGGCGCTTCGAGGATTGCTTTCCCCTTTGAAAGTCTCCTCTAAGCTGTTGAAACAAGATGGTATAGATGGTTTTTCCACTGGAAATAACCTCCGGCCCGTCTCTTTTCCGCTTCCTTCGCGCTCTCATCTCTGTCATACTCGATAGTGTCCACCTGGTTCGGCCAATCACAACAATCGAAGAGTGAGGTTGCATCCATGTCAGCAAAGTATGTCTTTGTGACGGGCGGAGTTGTGTCCAGTTTAGGCAAGGGCCTGGCGGCGGCCTCGATCGGCTGCCTGCTGGAGAGCCGCGGGCTGCGCGTCAACATGATGAAGTTCGATCCCTACCTCAACGTCGATCCGGGCACCATGTCGCCTTTTCAGCACGGCGAGGTCTTTGTCACCGACGACGGGGCCGAGACCGACCTCGATCTGGGCCACTACGAACGCTTCACCCATGCGCCGCTGTCGCGCGACAACAACCTCACCACCGGCCGCATTTACGAGCAGATCATTTTGAAAGAGCGGCGCGGCGACTACCTGGGCAAGACGGTCCAGGTGATTCCCCACGTCACGAATGAGATCAAGAACGCCATGCGCAAGGTCTCCTCGAATGGCGCAGACGTGACCATCGTCGAGATCGGCGGCACGGTGGGCGACATCGAGTCGCTTCCCTTCCTTGAGGCCATTCGCCAGATGCGCCAGGAGCTGGGCCGCGAGAATACAGTATTCGTCCATCTCACGCTGGTGCCGTGGATCGCCGCTGCCCAGGAGCTGAAGACCAAGCCTACGCAGCACTCCGTCAAAGAACTGCTTTCGATCGGCATTCAGGCCGACGTTTTGATGTGCCGCTCGGAGCGCCCGCTGGGCATCGAGATGAAGAAGAAGATTGCTCTTTTCTGCAACGTCGAGGAGCGCGCCGTGATCGGCGCCAGGACCGTGCCCTCCATCTACGAAGTACCGCTCTGCTTTGCCAACGAAGGCGTGGACACGCTGATCCTCAAGTACCTGCATAAGGACGCGCCAGAGGCCAACCTGACTGAGTGGAAGGCTCTGGTCGACCGCTGCTGCAACCCGAAGGACGAGGTCCATATCGGCATCGTGGGAAAGTATGTCGAATACGAGGACAGTTACAAGTCGCTCAAGGAGGCGCTGACTCACGGGGCGATTTCGCAAAACCTCAAACTCAAAGTAACATGGATCGAGGCCGAGGGCCTGGAGCCGAAGTTTCCCGAAGACCGGAGTTATGAGCCGCAGTTAGAGGGATTCGACGGGATTCTGGTTCCCGGAGGCTTTGGCAAGCGCGGCATCGAAGGCATGTTGAGCGCCATCCGCTATGCGCGCGAAAAGCGAGTTCCCTATTTCGGGATTTGCCTGGGCATGCAGACGGCCTGCATCGAGTTCGCGCGCAACGTCTGCGGACTGAAGGATGCGAACTCCACCGAATTCGACCCCGCCTGCCAGCACCGCATCATCTACAAGCTGCGCGAGCTGCTGGGCGTGGAAGAGATGGGCGGAACGATGCGGCTGGGAGCCTGGACGTGCGTTCTCCAGGAGGATACGCTGGCCGCCAAAGCCTATGGCGGCGCGAAAGAGATCAGTGAGCGCCACCGCCATCGCTACGAGTTCAATCGCGAGTACGAAGCCCTGCTGACCGGCGGCGGCCTTCGCCTGAGCGGTACGACTCCCGATTCCACTTACGTGGAGATTGTCGAGCTTCCCGGCCATCCGTATTTCCTGGGCTGCCAGTTTCATCCGGAGTTCAAGTCCAAGCCACTGGAGCCCCACCCGCTCTTCCGGGAGTTCATAGCTGCGAGTTACAGAAACCGGCAAAAAGAAATCGATCCCGTGTCTATCGAAGCTCCAATTGCAACCAACGTCTTGTGATCCTGAACGAAGCCGCGCGGAGTCGAAGGAGCTTTGGCGGGGCCTAGGACTGGTTGCATGAACCACGTCGAGGCAGCCCAGATGCTGGGGCAAATCTCCTCTTGGTGTAGGGTTGTTTGGTTCGTTTCTCCGCGCCCCTCCGGGTCGCGGCGTTCTTTGAAAGCGTCCCCAGGGTTTCGCTACGCTCCACCCTGGGCTATTGTCGGTTGCCCCTCCGGGGCAAGAGAGACGAATCGGCGGGATTGTCGCTCTATACCAAGAAGACAGATGCTCTAAAGCCCGCGTTGATTTTGCGACACTTACGGCATAACTGAAGTTGTGTCTCGATACCTCTGAGGGTTAGAACAGGTTTTTCCGGTGCCTGCGAAGCTCGTATCTTTCATGCTGGACCGCTAACAAAGAGTCGGGAGCCGCTTTTGGGTACTCTAACTGCCAGGAGCCTGCACAATGGACATCACTTCCCCGTTCTTCGTCGTTTCGGTCATCGTTCTGGTCTTCGCCGCGGCGATTCTCTTCGCCACCAGCAGCAAAGAAGACTCGCCCCCGAAAGACTGATTTGAAGCTGAGTTCGAGACCGGCCCATGCAAGTTTGGCGCGGGCAGGACGATTCCAGGAACCTTTCCGGCAACACCGGCGTATAACGGGGCTGGAGGGCGATTGACCCCATGAGAAAGATGACAGGGATGGCGGCATCTTTGGCCGTGAGCCTGGTGTTGGCAGGCGGAGTTGCTGGATGCAGGGTCCATGTAGACAAGGGCGCCAACGGCGAGGAAAAGAAGGTCCAGGTGGATACGCCTTTCGGGGGCGTGCATGTAAATACCGATCAGACCACCGCCGTGGATCTGGGATTGCCGGCCTATCCCGGCGCCGTGGTAGTCAAGGACAAGGACAATCACAATTCAGCAGACGTGCATCTGGGTTTTGGCGAGTGGGAGCTGCGGGTGAGGGCGGTCTCCTATGAGACCTCCGATTCCCAGCAGAAGGTGGCCGATTTCTACAAGAAGGCTCTGGGACGCTTTGGCGATGTGATTACCTGCCAAGGCAACTCTCCGGTGGGCGCTCCGGCCGCCACGCGCGAGGGGCTCACCTGCAACGATGAAAAACAAGCCCATGTGCAGGTCAACCAGGGAGATTATCACTTGGGCGAAGGGAACCTTGAACTGAAGGCCGGCTCAAAGCGCCACCAGCACATTGTGGGCTTTGAGAGTCCCGGCAATGGCGAGACCCGCTTTGCCCTGGTGGCGCTGGATTTGCCTGCGGCGGTGGATTCGGGCTCTGGAAAGAGCGATTAGGCGGCTCCGATCCAGTCCTGATTTCCGCGACGCATTCTTTCCTGGGCTAAAGCCCACGCCTGTTTTGTGACATCTACGGCACCCTTCGACTGTGCTCAAGAAAGGCTCTGAAGCCGTGCCCTGATACAAAGCCCTTCCACTTCACTCGCGGTCTGGCAGAACAAAACCCCGTCCGGGCTGGACGGGGTTCGCGTTGATCTGGTTTTCCCTGAATCCTGATCCTGATTTCATGCCTGGAACCCAGACTGAATCGGATCTGACGGACTCTGCGTGGCGGGTGTTACGCCTTGGCGATCTTGCCGCTCTTGATGCAACTTGTGCAGACCCTGATCCGCTTTGCGTTGCCGTTGACCAGCGCCTTCACTGCCTGCAGATTGACGCTCCAGCGCCTGCGGGTGACATTGTGGGCGTGTGAGATGTTGTTGCCGAACTGCGGACCTTTCCCGCAGATGTCGCATACCTGTGCCATGACTTCGCTCCAAACTTTGGTGTTTCGCGCCACCGCGTCAAGCCTTCTCCGCGCTGCAATCGAGATGCGCGCATATCAAGCCTGTCCAAACGGGGCACGAGAGGACACACAACCCCGGCGGTTGCCGAATCTTCATTATACCCGGAAGCAGCCCCGTGGCCAACCGCTGCGCTGGAGGCCGTCACAGGGCCGTGCGAAAAGACATTTCTTCGGCGGCTGAATGCTCCTGCTGCATCGGCCCCCAATCTCGACAAGAAACACGGAAAACACGGCTCTAATTGCACTGTAACTTAAACAATCTAAAATAATATGGTCTGCGCAGCATCGGGGACCGAATGCGTTGGGTTAGCCCCGTTACAGGGTTGGCGGGGCAGCAGGTTCGCGGAGGGCATCGATCGACTTAGGTTTTGTGGTTCCGCAGGCGGGAGAGGCCGGAGGATTCGACCAAAAGAGCATGGAGGATCTTAAAATGGGCCGTGCGCCGTTTTCCATAGTATTTCCGGTGCGCTTTTTCATCGCATCTTGACCGGCGTCGAATTATCGTTAGGAGACTGTCCTTGAGTGGAAGGGACTCTCCGCGAGTTGGGAGAAGAGGGGTTGGAATGGCCGAACATGTAACTGTAACGCTGCCGCGAGGGGAATCGCACCAAGCTGGATCGAGCAAGGACCAGAGAACCGCGATGAGCGTCGAGGCGCTGGTCCAGTCGTTCCTCGATAACCTGATTTTTGTGCAGGGGCGCTCGACCGAGCGGGCCACAATAAACGACCTCTACATGGCTCTGGCGCACACCGTGCGGGACCGGCTGGTGGAGCGGTGGATTCAGACGGTGAAGAACTACCAGGCGCAGGATGTGCGGGTTGTCTGCTACCTCTCGGCGGAGTTTTTGACCGGGCCGCACCTGGCCAACAACCTGATCAATCTGGGGATTTACGACGAGACCGAGCAGGCGATGCGGCAGTTGGACATCGACCTGAACGTGCTGATCGAGCAGGAAGAGGAGCCGGGATTGGGGAACGGCGGATTGGGAAGGCTGGCCTCGTGCTTCATGGATTCGATGGCCACGCTGGATATTCCCGCCATTGGCTATGGCATCCGCTACGAATATGGAATTTTTAATCAGCAGATCCGCGACGGCTGGCAGGTGGAGTCGACCGACAAATGGCTGCGGCTGGGCAATCCCTGGGCGCTGGAGCGGCCTGAAGACGCCGTTGAAGTGAAGATGGGCGGGCGCACAGAGAGGCATACCGACGCCAAGGGACGCGAGATTGTCGAGTGGATTCCGCAGCGGGTGGTGCGCGGAGTTCCGCACGACACGCCCATTCTTGGCTACCGCACCAACACGGCCAACACGATGCGGCTTTGGGCGGCGCAGGCCGTCGAGAGTTTCGATTTCGAGACCTTCAACCACGGGGACTTCTTCGGCGCCGTGGCAGACAAGGTGTCGAGCGAAAACATCTCGAAGATCCTCTATCCCAACGATGAAGGCGTGCAGGGCAAGCAACTGCGGCTTGCGCAGCAGTTCTTTTTCGTCTCGTGCAGCTTGCAGCACATCGTGAAGATTCAACTCGCGCAGCATCGTCCGCTGGCCGAATTGCACCGCAACTTCGCCATCCAGATGAACGATACGCACCCGGCGATCGCGGTGGCTGAGCTGATGCGCCTGTTGATCGACGAGCACGGGATGGAGTGGGACGCGGCCTGGCATGTGACGCAGAACGCGCTGTCGTATACCAATCACACGCTGCTGCCGGAGGCGCTGGAGCAATGGCCGCAGGATCTCTTCGGCTCGCTGTTGCCGCGGCACCTGGAGATTATCGACGAGATCAACCGGCGGCACCTCGACAATGTGCGAAAGAAGTTTCCTGGTGACGAGGGCCGTGTGCGCAGGCTCTCGCTGATCAACGAGGAGGGCGGGAAGTTTGTGCGCATGGCGCACCTGGCATCGCTGGGGAGCCATGCGATCAATGGCGTGGCAGCGCTGCATACGGAACTGCTGAAGACCCACGTGTTGCGCGACTTCTACGCGCTGACGCCGGAGAAGTTTTCCAACAAGACCAACGGAGTGACGCCGCGACGCTGGATGGTGCTGAGCAATCCCCGGCTGGCGCAACTGCTGATCGCACGGCTGGGCGCGGGCTGGATTCACGACCTGGAGAAGCTGCGCCGGCTGGAGCCTCTGGTGGAGGACTCGGAGTTTCGCGAGGAGTGGAGTGCGATCAAACGGGACAACAAGGTGCGGCTTTCCAACTACATTGAAGACCGGCTGGGGATCAAGACCGATCCGGAATCGATCTTTGACGTGCTGGTGAAGCGGCTGCATGAGTACAAGCGGCAGCACTTGCAGGTGCTGCACGTTCTTACGCTTTTGAAACGCATCCAGCGCGATCCGGAGGCGGAGGTGGTGCCGCGGACTTTTGTCTTTGGCGGAAAGGCCGCGCCGGGCTATCGCATGGCCAAGCTGATCATCAAGCTGATTCACTCGGTGGGTGAGCGAATCAACTCCGATCCGCTGGTGCGGGGCAGGCTGAAGGTTGTTTTTCTGCCGAATTACAGCGTGAAGCTGGGACAGAGAGTTTATCCCGCCGCCGACTTGAGCGAGCAAATCTCGCTAGCCGGCAAAGAGGCCTCGGGCACCGGCAATATGAAGTTCGCGATGAACGGCGCGATCACGATTGGCACACTGGACGGAGCCAACATCGAGATTCGGGAAGAAGTGGGCGAGGAGAACTTCTTCCTCTTTGGGCTGACTACGCCGGAGGTGGAGAAGCGCAAGCAGGAGGGTTACAGGCCACGGGCGATCTACGAGAGCAACGCGATGCTCCGCGAGGTGCTGGACTCGCTGATGAGCGGCGAGTTCTCGCATGGCGACCGGGGATTGTTTGAGCCGCTGGTGAGCTCATTGCTGAACCGCGACGAGTATATGCTGCTTGCCGATTATCAGTCCTACGTCGATTGCCAGGACCGGGTCAGCGCGGCCTACAAGGACCAGGAGGCATGGACGCGGATGTCGATCCTGAATGTGGCGCGGATTGGAAAGTTTTCTTCGGACCGGTCGATTCGCGATTACAGCGCGGAGATCTGGAAGACCTGGCCGGTGAAGATACAGATGTGATTGACACGAACTTCGATGGCAAGTCAGTTTGAAATGGTTGAGGGGCTAAACCATCGATAACCGATTCACTCCAAAGAGTGACCCGGTGATACGCCCAAACTACGTCGTGGCAACAGTCAGCCCCCTAACCCATTATGCAATGGTGGGTGGTCCCGATATCGAGTGAGAATCACCAAATTGAAGGACCGGGGACACCTACATCTGAGCTTCGGGCGTTAACGGGATTGGGGCCATTAGCCGCTGCTTCGCCTGATGCAGGAGATCCGGCGGTTGTGGTATACGTTTTCTCATGACTCGCCTTAGATTGTTTGTCGCCGCTATACCCTTCCTTGCCGCTGCAACCCTCACCCTCGCGCAGAATCCCGCGCCTACGCCGCCGATGGGGTGGAACAGTTGGGATGCCTATGGGCTGACTATCGACGAGGCTGACTATCGGGCTAACGCCGCGGTGCTGGCGGGGCTCAGGCAATACGGGTGGACGTATGCGGTGATCGACGAGGGGTGGTACATGGAGAATCCCTTCGGCGCGAATCTGGCCGAGAGGAAGTATGTGTGGAATGGGAACGGAATTCTGATTCCGGTCGAGAGCCGCTTTCCTTCGTCGGCGGGCGGAGCGGGATTCAAGCCGCTGGCCGACTGGGTTCACGCGCAGGGGCTCAAGTTCGGTATTCATATTGTGCGCGGGATTCCGAGGCAGGTGGTGAAGGAGAATCTGCCTATTGCCGGGTCGAGCTTCCATGCGGTAGACGCGGCCGACACTGGCGACACTTGCCCGTGGGATGAGGGCAACTATGGCGTGAAGGACAACGCGGCCGGGCAGGCTTACTATGACTCGATGCTGAAGCTCTATGCCGGGTGGGGCCTGGACTATATCAAGGTAGACTGCATCTCGGACCACCCTTACCGGCCCACCGAAATTCGGCAGATTGCGGCGGCGATCAGGAAGACAGGGCGGCCGATTGTGTTGAGCCTTTCACCGGGACCGACGCAGATCGAGCACGCGGCTGAAGTGGCACAGTATGCGCAGATGTGGCGCATCGCGGACGATCACTGGGACGGTTGGACTTTTCCTCACAAGCCGGGAGAAGGCGAATATCCCTTCGGTCTGCGGGATGAGTTTGACCGGCTGGCGCAGTGGGCACCGTATGTGAGGGCGGGAAGCTGGCCGGATGCCGATATGCTTCCGCTGGGCTGGCTGGGACCGCATCCTGGCAATGGCGAGGCGCGGCAATCGCATCTGACGCACGACGAGGAGCGCACGGAGTTCACGCTTTGGGCCATTGCGCGCTCGCCGCTGATCTTTGGCGGGAACCTCACGAAGCTGGATGATTTTACGCGGTCGCTGATGACCAACAAGGAAGTGATCGAGATCGATCAGAAGGCTTTCAAAGGCGGCGAGGCTGCAACTTATCCCGATGACCCGCTGCGGCCGCGCTATTGGTGGGCAGTGACTGGAGGGCCGCAACCCAAGCGTTATATTGCAGTCTTCAATTTGAAGGACGCTCCGCAAAGGATCGAGGTGCCCTGGACTTATTTTCATCTTGCCGATAAAGAACACGCAGTGTATGACGTCTGGAATATGAAGCACATTGCTTCAGCAAAGAGCTTGAAGGCAGGATTGATTCCGCCGCATGGTTGTGCCCTGTTTCGTGTCGAATAAGGTCATTTAAGACAATGCCTGTTCTTCGCTCGTTTTTTATCGCGCTTTCGCGCAACCGGGCTCTGCGCCGGTTTAGCGAACGGTCGAGGCTGGGCGTCCGGCTCAGTTCGCGGTTTGTGGCGGGCTTGGAGATCGACGACGCCCTGCGCGTGGCCGAGGCAATCAACAGGCAGGGCATGGCCGTCACGATCGACTCGCTGGGCGAGAGCGTGACCTCAGAGGCAGAGGCTCATGCCGCCGCGGAGATTTATCACCGGCTGCTGGATGAGATCGCCGGGCGCAAGCTGAAGGCCAACATCAGCGTGAAGCTGACGCAGATGGGGCTGAATCTTTCGCCAACCCTCGCAGAAAGCATTGCTGAGCGTTTGGCTGAACATGCCCAGGCGACGGGCAGCTTTGTGCGCGTCAACATGGAAGACTCGTCGCTGACGCAGGCGACACTGGACATTGTGCGGCGGCTCAATGCGAAGCCGTCGCTGCGCGGAGCAATTGGAGTTGTGATCCAGGCTTATCTCTATCGTTCGCAGGCGGACATCGAGCAAATGCTGGCTGATGGCATTCGCGTGCGGCTGTGCAAGGGCGCCTACAACGAGCCGCCGGAGGTGGCCTTTCCGCGCAAGGCCGATGTGGACGCGAACTACGTGCGGCTGGCCGGAGTGCTGCTCGCGAGCCCGATTTATCACGGGCTGGCGACGCACGACGAGGCCATGATCGCCGCGGCGAAATCGTACGCAGGCCAGCACGGGATCGATCGCAGCCGCTTCGAGTTTCAGATGCTCTTTGGCGTGCGGCGCGACTTGCAGCGGAAGCTGGTGCGCGAGGGCTACAACGTGCGCGTGTATCTGCCATTCGGCAGCGATTGGTATCCCTACTTCATGCGCAGGCTGGCCGAGCGGCCGGCGAATGTTCTTTTTATTGCGAGAAACTTCTTCCGCGCTTAGAACATTTTCACAGTTCCTGTGAGGCTGGTTTTGGGGTTTCCCACCCATTTCACAAAGAACGTGAAATGGATGGGGCACGGAGATTCTTTACGCTATCGGTGAAAATGCGCTAGAACCGGTGTGTCAGACCGACTCGACGGCATTGATCTTCTTGGCGATTTCGAAGGCCAGGGGTTCGATGGTGGCGTGGAAGAGCCGGCGCTCGCGCGCGGGCAGTTCGTCCAGCAGATCGGGAAAGGGCGTGACCTCGCAGCCTGGAAACGCGGCAAAGCCGGCCGTGTCGGCCATGCGGCAACTGACGTTGATCAGATCGGCCATGCCCCAGGGGCCATCCTTCTCGCGCGGCGCATGATGGTCGCCGACGATGGCTTCAAACTCGGAGGGCAGCTTCCAGTCCACGATCAGTTGGCGGCCGGCCTCGCAATGGTCCCAGCCAAAGAGCTCGCGCTCGGCGTTGAGGATGCTGGCGGGGGTACCGCTGTGAGCGCCCAGCGGGAGACTGTACTCTTTGGGCCGGATCACCGCCAGCGCCAATCGCCCGATGTCGTGGATGACGCCGGAGGTGTAGGCGACGTCTCTGTTCATGAAGCCTACGGAGGCCAGTTGATCGGCGATCAGGGCACAGGCCAGGTTGTGGCGCCAGATGGTGCGCATGGCGGGCTGGTTGAGCGCTTTGCCCATGTACCCGCGCACGCCTACGGTCAGGCAGAGGCCTTGCAGGTTATTGGCGCCCATCACCGCGATGGCCTGCAAGACGCTGCTGGCGGGAAAGCGCGGCGCGTACAAGAGCGAGTTCGCGATCGTGAGCACTTCGCTGGCGAAGGCCGGATCGGAGGAGATTAGCTCGCTCAACTGGTGCAGTTGCACATTCTCGTTGTTGGCCAGTTGCAGTACCCGAAGGGCAACCTGCGGAAAGGGCGGAAGACGGAGATGAGCCCAGGATGGAGAGATGGTTTCTTCCCTTCGCCTCTCGCTTTGCAACATTGGAGTCTCCCTTCGCAAAGAGAATGCACTGATCCCGGCGAAGACTCGGCGGATGCCGCGCACCGAGCGCACAACGCATCGCGCGACCCTGAAAATGCCTGCTGATTGTCTTTTCGGCGGCCGGGAAGATTCCTTCAGGGGGCGTTGTTGAATGAGTGAGATCTAATGATCGACATGGTTGCAGAACAAACCGCTGCCGTTTTGCGGAAGGGCGGTGAAAGCTCAGGAACCAACGCCGTAGTGGGAGGCAATGTCCTGAGGCTTCTGCCGGATGCGCGCGAGGCGGGGAACCGCGATCAGGGTGATGGCAAAGAGGAAGATGGAAGCGGCGATGAACTCCAGATGACCGAGGCGCAGGTCTTCAAAGAGCAACTTGACCGCAACAACTCCCAGAGCGGCGTAGGCTAAACGCGTCAGCTCAGAGCGGCGCCAGCGGGAGCCGGCGAAGGCTAGACCAAGAGACACTGCGCAGAGGATGAGCGTGCGGATAAAGGCAACGTGATGCGCCCCAGGAAGGGTACGCAGGGCGATGAGACTCAACACGCCCTCGACCAGCAGCGCCGCCAGCGCGAAGGCCGACAAGGCAGCCGGGAGCATATGAAGAAGCTGCCGTTTCCAGTTCTCTTGAGGGCCGCGCTTGCCGGTTGCGTAGCAGACAAGCACGCAGGCTAAAGCCAGGAAGACGCTCGCGCCAAGGTTCGCGGGGCGCGATCCAGCCAAAGCATCGAAGGCGAATTTGAGCAGCCCCGATGCAATCGCCGCCGCCAACAGAAAGACCAGGCCATGAAACTTGAGCGTCAGGCGATCCGGCGAAGCGGTGGCGGCAATCGCGGCCAGGCCCAGGCACAGCGCCAGCCAGAACGGCGGCAGGCACAATAGGCTTCCGATCAGTAACAGGCTCGCTGCCCAGGTGGCAAAGACGTGGTAGTTGCGGTCTTCGGCGGCTTTGTCGAAGAGGGCAAAGACCGCCGCGTAACATGCAACGGAAAACAGCAGGCACACCACACCCAACACGATTGCGCCGCCGCGGGGCTCGAAATAGAGCACGCTCGACGCCCCCAGCCCGAACGCGATCATGGTCTGGCCGGTTTCAAAGACGGAGATCTTTTGCCCGAGCAGCGTGTTCCGGAGGCCGGCGCTCGCGGCATAGATCAGGAACAGGATGCAGGCGGGCAGAAGCAGGCCCATCGTTCCGATCGGCGGGTAGTCCATGCGGGCGCTCTGCGGGCTTGAGTAGATGAAGATGAGCGCCCACACGGCCAGATCGGCAGCCACGGCCACCAACAGGCGGAGACTGCGCTGATGATTGAGCCAGGCCGCGACCTCGCAGATCAGCGCCATCAGCAAGAGCGCCGCGATGAAAGGCGCAAGATCGTGCGCGGCGATCGCCAGGGCAAGGGCCGAGCAGGCCGCGGCGAGATTGGCTACCCAGAAGGCCGGCGTCCGGTCCCGCTTCCAAGCCAGCGCGGTGGCTGCGATCACGAAGGCGCAGAGGATGCCCGCCGCGGCCGGGGCCGTCAACACGTTGAAGCGCAGCGTAAGTTCCCAGAGCATGGGTGCAAGAATCAGGGCGGATGTGCCGGCGTAGACGGTACTTGCAAACCACGCTTCAATTGGGAGGCGCACCGAGGCCACCAGCCATGAGAGCGCGTAGACGATGGCGACGGCGGCAATTGCCAGGCGGGGCAGCGAAGTGGATTCGGCCACGGCACGCAGCACGTAAGCGCCGGCGATGCCCAGCATGGCCTTGCCCAGCACGGAGAAGACACCGCCTGCTTGCGCAAGGGAGAGGCCCTCCGCGGCCTCGGCCACAGATGCTGCCGGCGAGGGCGAGGCTTGGGCGGCTGGCGCGCTCAGAACGGTGGTGGGATTTTCGAGCAGGGAGACGCGGTGCTCCAGGGTTTCGAGCCGTGCCGTGAGCCGTTCGAGTGCGCCGGGAAGATCGCCCATCATTTCCACCCGAAAAAGAGACTCCTCACGCGCGCTAGTCCGCCGCGGCCGGCGAGTGCTCTGCGTTTTCAGGCCACGGAGGCAGCAGCTTCACCAGCACCCACAGGAAGACCAGCGGCAGCAGGGTCAACGCAATCGCCACCAGCAGGCCCTCGCGCGTCACCAGGCTCATCTTGTAGGTGGTGTAGCCGAGGAAGCTCTTGGAGAACAACTGCCCGCCGATCACCACATTCCAGCGCATGGCAAAGATGCCGATCAGGGCCAGGCTTCCGGAGATGACATACATGCGCTTGCGAACGATCTCCGGCAGCTTGACCACCTGCGTCAGGAAGAGGAGAAGCAGCGGCAGGACCGTACCCAGGCAGATCTGGAGGATAATCTGCGAGAAGAAAAGCTTGGTGTGGACCATGAAGTCCAGGCTGCGGAAGGATTCGTCGGCCTCGTAGATGCGATGAATCAGGTCGAGCATCTCCAGGCTGAAGTCGATGATGAAGATATAGAACATGTACATTGCGATGGTGTCGACGCAGTGCATATCGATCTTTTGCTTGCGCATTTTGGTCATGGCCATGTAAAGCAGCATGACTCCAGCGACGCCCGAGACCATGGCGGAGAAGATGAAGACGACCGGCATCAGCGGCGAGGACCACCAGGGATTGGCCTTGATCGATCCGAAGATGAAGCCGACATAGCCGTGCAACAGGAATGCGGAGGGAATGCCAACCAGAGTGACGATCCAACCAACCCGCTCGTCGATGGCCAGCGATCGTTCGCTGATGTTGGTCGAGCCGAGCGTCATCACGCGATAGACCATGCGCAGCAGGCCCTTGCTGGATTGCGACAGGAGCACGATTTCGCGCCGGTAGTCGAGCCAGATCTCGAGCACCAGCACGGCCATCAGATACCAGAGGTAGACATAGCCGAACATGGCCATGGCCGAGGTCGAATGCGGAGTGAAGTACATCTCCGGCGCGCGGAGCGGGTGGCCCAGGTGCAAAACCAGCGGCAGGGGGGCAACCAGCAGAAAGGCCAGGGCCGTTAAAAGAGCCAGCCTGTAGGTTGGCTTGACCGCTTCCACGCGGAAGACCCGCTCGAGCGAGGCCAGGATGAAAGCGCCTGCAACCAGTCCCGTGATGTAGGGGTACAAGACGATCAGGACGCTCCAATAGAGCGTGATTTCGTTCGGATACATGTAGCCTTCGACGCCGCTCATAAACTCAGCTCCTAGCCGCTAGCTTCTTTTTCCCCAGGCCTGAAAACTCAACACCACAATGAACAAGCTAGAACGTGTTGCAAAAATCGTTCACGGAGACCGATTTCAACTCCGCAGGGGCTAAAGCCCCCTGTTTTTCCGGCCTTCTTCGGCACGACTGAAGTCGTGCCCTGACACAAAGCAATTCAAGTCGTGCCCTGGCACAAAGCGAGTCAGGTCGTTCCCTGATACAAAGCAATTCAAGTCGTGCCCTGATACAAAGCGAGCATTTGAAACATGCTCTACGGAGCCTTGAGAGCTTCATCTCTCCGAGAGCCAGCTAGTAGCCAGAGGCTAGTAGCTGGCGGCTGCTCTTACCGCACCGAGCCGTCCAGGTCGTTGTAGAAGAGCTTGGCGCCGGTGGCCATCTGCGGCTTCAAGACCTGCACGGCGTGCGTCCTCAGGAACTCGTGGATCGGATCGTTGGGGTTCTTCAAGTCTGCCAGTTGGCGCGCCCCGGTGGGGCAGGCCTCGCAGCAGGCGGTCGTCAGGCCCTTTGTAATCCGGTGGTAGCAGAGCGTGCACTTATCGGCCACCTCTTTTGTGGGATGAATGTAGCGGCAACCGTAGGGGCAGGCCTGCACGCAATAGGCGCAGCCGAGGCAGTAGGTCTGATCGATCAGCACCACGCCATCCGGACTGATGAAGGTGGCGCCCACCGGGCAGACCTGCGTGCATGGCGAATCCGCGCAGTGGTTGCACATTTTGGGCACGAAGAAGTACTTTTCCTTGGTATCGGTGGCGACCGGGAAGCCTTCCTTGCCTCCGTCGGGCGAGATGACCTCGGGCCGGGTCATATTCTCGTCGGAGACGTGGTAGCGCTCGACCCAGGTGCGGAAGTGGCCGTCGGGCACGTCGTTCTCGGTCTGGCAGGCGCGCACGCAGTTGCCGCATCCGATGCACTTATCGATGTCGACCAACATGCCCCACCAGTGATCGGACATCTTGTAATTGGGCGACTCTTCCGGGGTTTCGGCCAGCACGAACTTCCACGCCACCGCCGCGGCCGGCAACAGAATCAGGATTTGACGCCTGGATATGTTCATTTTGCACCTCCCGCGGCGGTGCTCGCCGCTTCCGGACCTGCTGCGCTTAGAGCGGGGCTGTGCGGATCGTGGCAGGTCTGGCAGGGCACGCCGTTCGCGTGATCTGCCGGCACAACCTGGGGAAAGCCCTTGGGCTTGGCGGCGCTGGCCGTGTGGCATCGAGCGCAGAGCACGGCCGTATCCGGCAACTCGGGCACCACCGCCGCGGGGTCGTCAACATGGCGGACGAAGGGGATCTCTGGCGGGCCTTTTGGATCGACGGCGGCGATGAAGCGCTCGTAGAGGTTCGCTGAGGGCTGCGCAGGAGCGGGCAAGCGCTTGATCAGCGCTCCGTGGCAGGCCTCGCAGTTTACTTGCGCGTGCTTGCCGTTCTTCTTCTTGTCCAGCACATCCGCATGACAGGTCTCGCATGTCTCGTGGCCGGCAAACTTGGCGGGGTGCGCCGCGATTTCTCCGATAGCTGCTCCGCGGTAATGTCCGTACTCTCCGAAGCTTTTGGGGACGACGTAATGTCGCACCACCAGAAACACCAGGAAGGCGAGGACGAAGAGTCCCGCAAATCGAAACAGATGCCCAGTATTCTTGAAGACATTCATCAACCCCCCACCTCCATAACGCCGATCCAAGAGGTTCCGCGAATCCACGCCGTTGTCATTGAGAACATTACCCGTGCATCTCACAGTACAAGCCGCCATCGCTCGGCTGTATGTGAGCCAAATCACACTTCGACGCAAGGAGGATGGCTGGACGGAGCTGCGGACTCGAGACGGAGGACGGTCTCGATCCGGATGCGGAGATCCTGAAAAGGTCCTAGGCTGTATCGACATAGAGTGTGTGACTATGATGCTGGATCTTGAGGGACTTTCTGGAGGTGCGAACAAACCGCATGTCCTTCGACTACGATTGGCGCAAAAGGCGCGCCAAACTTCGCTCAGGATGACAACTCTTATTTTTTAATTCAATAACTTACCAGTCTGCTATCTGTCGATACAGCCTAGGTCTCTGACCGCATGATTTCGGACTTTAGGGTTCGCAGTTTCCCACCCATTCGCCAGAAAAACGGCGAATGGATGGGGCACGGAGATGGTACAGAATTAAACGGTCAAAGACCTAGTTGAAGAGATCCTTCATCTTCTCGATCAGGCTGGGGGAGGCGGGCTTGTTGTCAACGGCGAGCGATTCGGCCAACTGGCCAACCAGATCGCGCTGCGAGCGGGAGAGCTTGCGAGGAACCTCGACGACCACCCTGACGATCAGGTCGCCGTTGCCCTTGCCGTTGAGAACGGGAACGCCCCTGCCGCGGATGCGCAACTCGCGGCCGCTCTGCGTGCCTTCGGGAATCTTCAGGCTGACCGGGCCGTCGATGGCGGGAATCTCGATCTCGGCGCCCAGGGCGGCCTGCGGAAAGCTGATGGGGACCACACAGCGCAGGTTGTGGCCATCGCGCTCGAAGAACTCATGGCGGCGGATGGAGAGGACCACGTAGAGATCGCCCTTGGAACCGCCGTAGCGGCCGGCATCGCCTTCGCCGCCATAGCGGATGCGTGTGCCGTCCTCGACGCCGGGCGGAACTTTGACGTTGAGCTTGAGTTCCCTGGGCGCGCGGGTCTCGCCGCGGCAGCTCTGGCAGGGATCGCCGATGATCTGGCCGGTGCCGCCGCAGACGGGGCAAGCGCGGGCTACGGCGAAAAAGCCCTGCTGGTAGCGAACCTGTCCCCGGCCCTGACATTGGCTGCAGACGGAGGGCCCGCGGCTGGAGGCGCTGCCGCGGCCATGGCAGGCTGCGCAGGTCTCAAGGCGGCGGATCTTGATTTCGGTCTCGGCGCCGAAGATGGCGGCCTCGAAGTCGATGGTCAGGTCGAAGCGCAGGTCGTCGCCGCGCTGCTGGCGAGTGGCGCGGTGGGAGGCGCCGCCCATGGAGAACATCTCGCCAAAGAGGTCGCCGAAGATGTCGCCAATGTCGACGCCGCCGGCGAATGGCCCGCCAAAGCCCTGTCCGGCCGCACCGACGCCGGCATGGCCGTAGCGGTCGTAGGCGGCGCGCTTGTCGGCGTCGCTCAAGACCTGATAGGCCTCGCTGGCTTCTTTGAAACGCTCCTCGGCGGTGTGATCGCCGGGATTGCGGTCAGGGTGGTGCTTGAGCGCCAGCTTGCGGTATGCGCTCTTCAATTCCTGGTCGCTGGCTTCGCGCGAGACGCCCAGAATCTCGTAGTAGTCGGCTTTGTTCACGTTTGTGTGTGTGCTCATTCGCTTTTCTGTTTAGGGTTGGAAACCACGCGCACCAGCGCCGGGCGGAGGAGCCGCTGGCGCAGCTTATAGCCGCGCCGAATCTCCTCGGCGACGTGCTGGTCGGGCAGGTCTTCGCGCTCCACCGTGCCGAGCGCCTCGTGCAGGCGGGGGTCGAACTCCTCGCCCATGACGGGGATCGCATGCACATGCAACTGACGCAGTACGTCTTCCATCTTCTTGACGATCAGCTCGACGCCGGAGCGCAACTGCTCGGCCGTGCCGCCGGACCTGAGGGCCAACTCGAAGTTGTCCAGCACGGGCAGGAACTGTTCGATCACGCTGGCAGTGGCATAGTCGCGATCCGCGATCCGCTCGCGCTCGGCCCGCTTGCGGGCATTCTCGAACTCGGCCTGAAGACGGGCCAGCCGGTCAACCAACTGGTCGCGTTCGGCCTTGAGCTTATCGAACTCAGCCTGGCCAACCTGCTCCTCCTGGTTCATCGGCTGGGCTGGGATTGCGGACGGCTCCTGAGCTGCGGCCTGCTCCGGCGCTGCACGCGGATCCAAGATCACGGGCTCCTCCAGTCGAAGGGCCTCGACGCGGCCCGTGGCTTCCTCGCTGCGAACCTGTTCCTCAATGCCAAGGCGCCGCGCCAGCTCGCCGGGCACTTCATTCACCGGCATTTCCCGAGCTGCGGCTGGCTCCGGTTTGAGCTCATCCAGCAGCTTCAATTCACTTTCCTGTTCCGGCATTGCTTTATGCATTCTCCAAAGGAAATTTCTCACTTGCTTCCATGATAATTTCTGCAGCCAGAGCCCGCTTGTTTCTCTCTCACATCGGGAAGAACGCTGCTTTCGCTCCGCTGCAACTCACACTTCGAGCTTCTCGCCGGCGGGAAGTTCCAAGAGGCGCTCGGAGAGGCGAGCAATATAGCGTACCGCCTGGATCATCTCCTGGTATTGGATGCGTGTGGGCGCGATGACGGCGACGGTGCCCAGATTGGCGCCCGCCAGCCGGGCCGGAGCTCCAATCAACACCAGATCCTGCATGGCCTGCGAGGCCTCCGCTTGTCCGGCCAAGTCCGGACCCACCACCACGCGCACCTCCTGCTGGCGGCCATCCACGTAGGCTGTGAGCAGCTCGACGAGGCGCTGTTTGGCTTCCAGAGCCAGGAGCATCTGGCGCAGGCGTTCGCGGTCCTCTTCTGCTGCGATGAGATTGGCCATTCCGTCGACGAAGATAGCAGGCCCGGCCTCGCCTCCGGCCAGCGCGCCTTTGCGGCAAAGCTCCTCGACCGAGGCCAGCATCTGGTGATAGGCAGCCTTCTCGAGATCGACGCGCCGGGCGACTTCGGCGCGGATGCGCTCGATGGGCCAGCCGCGGAAGTTCTCGTTGAGGTAGCGCGCGGCGGTTTCGAGCTCGATGTGGCTCAGTTCGCGGTCCAGGGCCAGTACACGGTCCTGCACAGCGCCGGCCTGGGTGACGAGCACGGCCAGCACCCGGCCCGTGGAAAGCCGCGAAAAGTGGATGTGCTCGAGCACCTGGCTGGCGGTTGAGCTGGCGAGCGCGACACCGAGGCCGCTCGACAGCAGCGCCAGCACATGCGAGGTGCGCTCCAGGTAGTCGTTGCTGCTGGTGACGCCCGAGAAGCTCTCCTCGATCTGCCCGCGGCGGGCCTCACTCAGCGACGAAGAGCCTTGCGCCATCGCGCCCAGTCCTGAGGCCTGCGCGGCGGTCATCTGGCCTATTTGCGTCTCCGGGCGGGTGATCTGTTCGACGTAGTAGCGGAAGGCCGCGGCGGTGGGAACCCGGCCCGAGGAGGTATGCGGCTGCTCGAGCAGGCCGCTCTCGGCCAGAGTTGCCATCACGTTGCGGATGGTGGCCGAACTCAAGCCCTCTTGATTGGAAAAATAATGCGCGACGGCCTGCGAGGCCACCGGCTCGCCGGTAGCGATATACATCTCGATGATGGCCGTGAGCACCAGCCGCTCTCGCGGACTGACGCGCGTTTCAGGCATCTTCTTCCGCTCTCCGTCTGGGCGCTTCCCGCGTTGCAGCGAGGCACTCCGCAGTGCCGTCGCAACCCAGGTAAACTCGCTCAACACTTTATTTTTCTAGCATTTATGCCAGAAAAATGGCGAAATTCTTCTTTTTAATTCTAGGCAGCGGCGAATGGACTGTCAACAGATGAGCGAGGGAGAGCGCCGCGCTACGGCTGGTTGTAATAGCCGGTGTTGGTGCGAGCGGTGAGCCCCGGCTTGTCCACAAGCACTTTGAGATCGTGAAACTCGTTAGGCCTGTCGGCGTGAGGAGGGTCGAACGAGAGGTTGTAAAAGGCGCCAGCGTCCTCGACGCAACTGTCGATCTCGGCCGTGAGGTCGTTACTTGGGCTCAATGCGCGTCCGCCGCTTTGCACGGCAAGCACTTTCAAGCCCAGGTTAGGGAAGTTGGCCTTCTCCGCCGTTTTCACCCCTTTCAGAAAATCCTGATAGGCGAAGGTGAAGCGACCAGGCATCCCTTCCGAGATGCTGTAGAGAGCGGTGCGCGCCACTCGAAGCTCGTCCGACAACCCTACAATCGAATCGAAGAGTCGCAGCTGTTCTTTGCCGGAGGCGTCGAAGCCGGGCCCGTCCAGCATCGGCCAGCCAGGTCCGGCCCAGATCAGCAGCTTCCTGCCCGGCTTTTTGGATTCGTTGCCGGCAATGATGGCGAGCATCTTGATGGAAAACTCGAAGCGCTCGATCGCGCCCTCCGCACCCGCCCCTCTGCCAAGAATCCGCAATCTGCCGTCGATCTGGTTGAGCGCCGCCGCCAACTCATTGCCATTGGCTGAAGGCTTGCGGAGGAGACTCACACCATCGTTGGTCATCAAGAAGATCGAGGTTGGCGCAGCAAGATGCCCGCCGTTCTGCAGCAGGAAGGCTGCAATCTGCTGTCGCACAGAGGAAACCTGATTGAAAGGCAGGTTGAATGTATCGATGAGCAGAATGACTTCGACGGGCGGATCGTCCTTTTGCGCGATTCCGCCGAAGGCATGAAAGGAGAGAATCTTGCGGGGCAGCTTGTCGTCAAGCAGAGTGAAGTCGTTGATGTCGAGTCCAGACGCAGGCTTCCCGGACTTGCCGGTCACCACGACATCGAGAGGGATGCGGCCCTCGGTGCTCCGGGGCGCGGGTGCGGAACGCAAGGTCAGCACCGGGTTCTGAGGCAGGGGCGGCGAGGATGTTTCAGACTGCGCCGGAGTTGCTGCGTGGGCGAGTGCTGGAGCGGAGCCCTGTTGCGCCCAAAAAAGAACCGGCAAGCTGAGAAGAATCATCAGACCAAGGTACCGCGGAAGGCTCATACGATTTACCTCACTTGGGTTCTCTTCGGCTTCTTTGCATAAAGTCTAACAATACCGCCCCGATGCGGGCATAATATCTTGAGTGGAATCAGGTGAGGAGCTTCGATCCATGAAGAGCCTTTGGGCAGATTTTGTTGCGTTCGCATTGGTGATTTTACCGGCGGGGTTTTGGCAGTTTCAAGCCGTACCCGCCCTGGCGCAGGATGCGTCAACGGTTGCAACGGCCAAGGCAACGGCCGACGATGCAGCGTGGCGCCAGGAGCTGGAAGCATGGCGCGCGCAACGCGCAAGCGAAGTGTCCGCCCTCGACGGCTGGCTGACGCTGGTGGGCATGGTGTGGCTGAACCCAGGATCCAACACTTTCGGCGCGGGGATCGACAATCAGATTCTGGTCCGTGCGCAGGCTCCCAATCACATGGGCGTGCTGGTGGTCAGCGGCGGACCCCAGAAAGGCACGACAGACGCCGACACAGTGACCACCCCTGGCCCTGTGACGATCCAATTGGTGGCGCCCGCCGGGGGCTTTCCGCCGGAACTGACCCTGAACGGCGCCCCGGCCCATGAGGGCCCACTGGTTCTGAACGACGTGAGGCCCGCGACCATCGGATGGCGCAGCGTGACCATGGCCGTGCTCGCCCGCGGTGACCGCTTCGCCCTGCGCATCCTGGACGCCAATTCGCCCGAGCGGACCGGCTTTCGCGGCCTCAACTGGTATGCGCCCGACCTGAAGTACCGCGTGACGGCTCGCTGGATTCCGTATGACCCGCCGCGCATTGAGAAGATTCCCACCGGCATCGATACCACACTCAACCTGCCCGCGCCGGGGATCGCCGAGTTCACGCTCGACGGCCAGACCATGCGCCTGGAGCCGGTGATCGAAGACCGCGAAGGCAAGGCGCTTTTCTTCATCCTGCGCGATGCGACCAACCAGATCACCACGTATGGCGATGGACGGTTTCTCACCACCGGCTTGCCCGCGCTCGGGCTTGACCAGCCCGGCACTTTGACGCTGGATTTCAACCGCATCGAGAATCCGGCCTGCGCCTATACGCGCTATGCCACTTGTCCCCAGCCGCCCGACCAGAACCAATTGCCGATAGCGCTGGAGGCGGGCGAGAAGCTGTACATCCACTGATAAGAGACAAGAGTCTTGAGGTCCTGCATGCTGGCCCATCGAAAAGAGATGGACAGCGAAGGGTCTTCTGTCCAATGCGGCGAGTTGGCCTCCGCTTCACGGAGTTGGCAAGTTGGCGGGAATACGCGATGCCGTAAGGCCTCATTTCTTCGCGGGCCGGCGGAGCCAGTGGGAGGCTAGAGCAAAACCAGGGATACTCGATGCCGATTGACCTCGTTCCTGGTCGCCGCTCCTGTTGGTCGCGTCGACTCGAGTATCGTGGCTTCGGGATACGTCCTGCGAGCGATTGGCGCTGGATCGAAATTACTCAGAGGGATTTGACTTCATGCATGCTCTCCACCTTCTCCCGCTTGCAGCGATTCTTCTTCCATCTCCGGCTCCGCTTCCGGCGCAGGCGCAGCAGGCGGCCAGCAAGCCCCTGCCCGAGATTCGCCAGCTCATGAAGGAGGTGCATGAGCATCAAAAGCAACTGGAGAAGGTGCAGGAGAACTACACCTATAGCACTTCGGTGGTGGTGCAGGAGATCGATGGAGACGGCCAGGTGAAGAAGACCGAGACGGAGGAGTTCGAGGATTTCTTCGTCAACGGCCATCAAATCGGGCGGAAGGTGAAGAAGGACGGCAAGCCGCTCGAAGGGCAGGAGCTGGAGAGAGAGACCGAGCGGGTGACCAAGGAGGTGGAGAAGGCAGAGAAGACGCCGCCCGATCAGCCGCTGGAGGGCCAGGCCGTCTCAATCGGACGCTTGCTGGAGATCATGGATGTGCGGAATCCCCGGCGGGAGATCTATCGGGGACGGCCTTCGATCGTCTTCGATTTTGTGGGCCGCAAGGACGCGAAGACGCACGGACTGGCCGAGGACGCCTCAAAGAAGCTGCAAGGAACGATGTGGGTGGATGAGGCTGACCGTCAGGTTGCCCACCTGGATGTGGCCTTCGACGACAACTTTCATATCGGCGGCGGGCTCGTGGCCAACATTGAAAAGAGCTCCAGTTTTCACTTCGATCAGGCGCAGGTCAACGGCGAGATCTGGCTGCCGACCGGGGCCGAGATCAATATGATGGCCCGCATTCTGCTGGTGAAGGGCATTCACCAGCACATCACTGCGCGCGTCTACGACTACAAGCGCTTCCGCGTGGAGACGCAACAGGTCAAGGATGCAAAGGCCGTGGGTGAGCAGAAACAATAGAGCTGTTTTGGTCCGTTGAGCCGCGTTTCCAATAGAGTGGAAGAATGTTCGCGCGCAGGCTGTCGGTCGAACGAATCGATACGAGCGGAGAGCGGCACCCATGCCCCATTCGCTGGATCGACAACTTCGCCATGCGCAACTTCACCAACGACGCAGTCTTCGACGACACGCTGCCTGTGGGCGACGGGGTGCTTGAAGCCGGTCAGCGCGTCCCACGCGAGCGCCTGCAGGCGGCGATGGAGGATTGGTTTCGCCGCAAGGGCTATCTGAAGGCCGGTGAACGGCTTGAGGTGGTGGAGATTGGCGGAGAAAGCCGGCCCCCTTCAGCCTTCCGCATGAATGAAGCTCGATGAGGTTCGAGGCATCCCAATTCGTGCGCTAGAGCGGGAAGAGGGAGCCTGAGGTGGAAGGCATGGTGGCCAGGCGAGAGCGGCGACGGGGCGGCTGGGGATCCGGGGAGGCCAGGAGGCCGGCAATCTCGCGGAGTTCGCTGCGGGCATGGGCGATGGTCGAGGCGATCTGCTCGAAGCCCCGGCCTGAGGGAACCTGCCCGGAATCGAGGGCCAGCAGCGGCGACCCGGAGGGAGAATCCTGCTGGGGCTCTGGCTGTGGGGCTGGTTGAGGTACTGCGCGGGGAGCCTGAGATTGCTGCAAAAGCTGACGTGCGCCAGCGAGCGTGTAGCCATCGATGTGGACCAGATGCTTGATTCTCAGGGCCAACTCGACGTCGCGGCGGCGGTAGAGGCGCTGTCCGGTTCCGCTCTTGTTGGGCTTGAGTTGGGGAAACTGCGTCTCCCAAAAACGCAGGACATAGGTCTCGACCCCGCAGATGCGGGCCACATCGCCGATCTTGAAGTAGAGGCGGTCGGGGATCGCGGGCGGGTCGAGGGCGCGACTTTTGGATAACTGCAAGGCCATGGTCGGGGCGAGGAGGAGACCGCGGGATCGGCGGAGAGCCTCCTCTAGGGGGATTATAGGCCAGAGTTTGCACCATTTGTGAAGCAAAATCGGGGAAAAATGATCTGAGGTTGTGCCTGGACTGGCGGGGGGTTCGTGGTTTCCCACCCTAGCCGCAAAAACAGCGACGCGGCGAGGGTGGGGCACGGGGCGTGTTGGGGGAGAGAATCGGTCTTTTCGGCCGCTTTATTGCTTTTTAAGGACGGCAGCTTCCTTTTCGTCGGAGAGGATGGCGGACTCAAGGTGGCGGTAGCTGGCGGCTTTTGCGGGTGGAATCTCGACCTGGCGGACGACATATTCGCGCTCGTAGTGGA
Source organism: uncultured Acidobacteriaceae bacterium (assembly GCA_963710875.1). Taxonomy (GTDB): domain Bacteria; phylum Acidobacteriota; class Terriglobia; order Terriglobales; family Acidobacteriaceae; genus Telmatobacter. The sequence continues at coordinate 166,710 of CAVQBW010000001.1, forward strand.
GGAGATTGCCCTTGACTGAGACCTTGGAGTGGTAACTGGCGAAGTCGAGGTCGATGTCGACCGGGTCAGGAGTTTCATCGACGGCGTAGCCGGGAGGGATGGCGATATCGAAGCTGTCGCGCCAGCGGCCGGTGGCCTCGAGGTCGATGGGGTAGATGCGGGGCTTATCGTCGAACGGCATTACATCGGAGCCGAGAACGCGGGGACGGACGAGCAGCAGCGAACCGGCCTGATGGGAGTATTGCGCCGTGGTGAACTTGTAGTGAATTTCAATGGGCTTGTCGAGATCGGAAGGCTGAACAAACTGAAATGAGTTGAGGACGACTCCGGGAACGTCCTGCGCTATGTCATTTTCCAATTTTTCACGCCGTTCCTTCTCGTCACGCATCTTGAGGAGGTTGCGAAGTTCGCCGCCGCCCGCGCCGGAGCGGATGGTATCGACGGAGCCGGTGATGGTGCCGTCCGCGGCGAGAGTGAAGGAACCGCTGCGCTGGTTTGGATTGGCGTCAGGGTCAAGGACGGGAATGGCGATGATCTGGCTTGTGGGGCCAGTGGCAAGAGTGCCGTAGCTGCCTTGCTCGTAATTGGGCAGGTTGCCCACTGGAACGCGTTCGTTGGTGGGGTCGAAGATGAGGTAGCGCTTGCCGTCTTTGGCTTTGACCACGGCCTTGAGGCGCGGGTCCTGCAGGTCGGCTGGAAGCTCGATGGCGGTAATCATGTGGTTGCCTAGCAGGGACGGCATATCGGGATCAACGACGTCGCGGCGGTCATCGACGGGCATATAGAAGGCATGGATGCCTGCCACCTGGAGCATGGAGATCAGCAAGGTTGTCTTGTCTTTGCAGTCGCCGTAGCGATTGCGAAAGATGTCGGCCGCATGGTTGGCCTGCATACCGCCAATACCGCGCATGACGATGAAGTAGCGGATGTTTTTCTGAATGTACTCGGTGATGCGGCTGAGTTTGGTGTAGAAGTCAGGCGCACCGGCGATGAGGCTCAGTGTTTGGGCGGTGATCTCCGGCGAGGGATCGGGGCGGTTTGCTTCGAGAGCGGTGACCCATTGCCCGATGGCGCGCCACTGGTTGTCTTTGCCTTCAACGGCGGCATCGCCCCACTGAACGGACATGCGGGCGGCGAGGGCAGCCCCGTCGGGAGGGGACTTTACTTCGCGCAGGTCGAGGGCGGGCATATCTTTCAGCTCCCAGCGCCAGTGGTTTGGAGCGACCTCGACCGGCTTGACGGGCTGGAATCTGTGCCAGGCCTCGGAGTGGGCGCGGCCTGGGGGCAGATCGACTTCGAGCGCCTGAAAGACGACGGGGGCGTCCCCCTGAAAATCCCAGACCTTCTCCTGGCTATACGGTTCGAGCAACTCCTCGGACTCGCAGAGGATGGTGGCGCCGACGTCGGCGGCGGGCGGATTCACGGCTCGGACTTTCGTTGTAGAAAGCATGGTAGAAACGTTCGGGTCGCCTATATCGGCAAAATCCGTATCCTGAGCCTGGTATTGCTTTTCGTCGGCGGCGATGGTCCACTCGCGGAAGGAGTTGATCTTCTCGTCCACGTTGTAAGAGACACCGCAAAATGCATCGCGGCGGCCTTGCATCTTGAGAACGCGAAAAGCCTTTCGCCTGGTCTCGACGGCGCGGCCCTGGGCGTCAATGGTCTCTACATATTCATCGAAGAGAACGACGGAGGCGGCATCCTTGGCGTACGCGGGCGTTTTCGTTTTGGCGGCTTCAAGGCCCCAGTCGGGGATAGGCTTATCTTTATTGAACCAACTGGCGAAGGCGGGGGTGGCGGCCAGGAACAAGAACGCGGCCAAGGGGAGAAGGACGCTGAACGATTTGGATGAAAGCGGAGGAGTCACGATCATTTTCCTTTCGCAGCCGGCGCGCGGGTGAGGACGAGTTGTTGTTGGTCGGCGCTGGCAACTTTCAAGTAGAAATCGCGAAGTGCAGGGTACTCCTTGGGATCGAGGAGGGTGAAGTTATAGGCAAGGGTACGCAGCACGGTCACAGAGCCATCGTTTGCGCTGGAGTGGATCTTCAAGAGAGCATGATCTGGCCAAGAGGTGTTGGTGTCCTGGGGCGCGCTTTCGAGGTTGAATCCCGGCGGCAGGTGGTAGGTCACCTCATCCCGATCCATCTCGGGGAAGTGAACGTCGATGGGAATGGTACGCTTTTCCTGCGCAACGAATGGGTGATTGGCGCGGGACTCGAAGAATAGGCCGGGGAGAAAGAAGTGCTTGCCGGTTGCGGAGCCGATATTGCCGCTGACGTTGACAATTGCGATGAGGTTGAACGGGTAATCACTCAAGCCGAGGAAGTGATCGAAGCTGGCTTGCACGCCCTCTGGAAGACGGGCGTTGAGGGACTCGTTGAACTCCTTCTTCACCTCTTCTTCATCGCTCTCAAGCGTCAGTTGGCGCCAGTAAAGTGCGTTTGGACCAGTCATTACGAAGCGGACGCTTCCCTTCACGCTGCCCTCCTCGTCGATGTAGAGGTCGGCGATGCGTTGTACAGCCGAATCTTTGAAGCCGAAGGCGGGAGTCGATGCAATCACTACACCCTTCGCCGAGAGCTGGTAGCCGGTTGCCAAGGTATGCTTCCAATGTAATGACCCAAAGGGACACATCTTTTGACCAGGGTCGAGGTAGACCTTTTTGCTGCCCAACTCGACCATAACAAGGTCGTCGTCGAATTGGCTGTCGGAGAGATAATTGATATCGAATGCGGCACGGTCGCGATTGACGACAAAGGCCGGCCAGACCTTGAGGCCGGCGGCGCGAGCCAGGGCGGCGTAGAGGAGCGCGAGATCGTTGGCCGATCCGCTCCGCTGCTTCCAAACATCCTCCGCTCTCCGGATATCCTTCAGTTTTTCCTTCTTGCGCTCGCTTTCGGACTTTGCACGGCTGAAGTCAGTGTTTTCGAGCTTCTGCACGGCCGCATAAATTTTAGCCGCCTTTTGATCGTCGCTGTCACCGGGCGCGACGATCCCGGCGACGGCCTCCTTCAGCAGACCCGTGGGTTTGGTGAATTCATCGATCCAACTGGCCCAGTGGTTGCGGGTATTGTTCCAAAAGGCCTCGCCTGTGAAGGCACCGTAAGTCGAGAAGAACTCCACGCGCCAACGCAGAGTATTGAGCGGTGGCATCCAATCCTCGGTTGGTTCGGGCGGGATGTCAGTGATGTCGAGGGTAAAGATACCCTTGTTCTCTTGGACAGTCGGGCTATCGGGGCCCAAATGAACTGTATACATTATGGCGAGGTACAGGCCCGGATGGAACGAGTAGTGCGCTTTGTGGACGAAGTACTGGCTTTGAATCTCCCAGGTTGGCAGGAAGCTCCAGTTTTCATTGCGGCGAAGCTTGACTCGGTATTCTAGGATGCTGCCGACCTCGACGCTGGGCAGGGCGAAAACGACGGCATTTTCCTGGAAGCCTTTGGTTTTGAACTCCATCAGATCGGAGGGCTTGGCAGTGAGAGGAATGACGGTTCCATCGGCGTGGATGGTGCGGCCCTCGATGTTCGTGACCCAGCTGGTTCCACGCTCGTAGGGGATGCTAACTGTGGCCAATTCCTTGCCCTTCTCGGTGAGTACCTTGATGCGATCGTAGAGGAGATAAGAGTGACCGGGGTTATCGGTGGTCTCTTCGTGGTCAAGGTAGACGGCGGCGGCACCGGGGGCTTTGGGGTCGTCGGTCATCTTGAGTTCTTCGGGGGTTGGCTGCTGGAACTGTGCGAGAAGGACGGCTGGGGATGCGAGGATGAGGAGAAGAAATGGATTGCGCGCGAAAGATGGAATCCGCATAATCCTTCCTTTGCTGGCAACGGCTAGATGCTTGCCGCGAAGTGGCGCACCCGCGATTGGCAGCCATGATACAGCTTTGATCGCAGAAGATACGGCGCTGGCCAGAGCGGGAATCAAAGGATTGCGGGTGCGCGGGAGCATCAGTTGCCTTTCGGGGTTGCGGAGGTGAGCACGAGTTGTCCCTGGTCGGCGGTGGCGACTTTCTGGTAGAAACCGCGGAGATCCTGGTACTCCTTTTGCGAGGCGAAGGTGAAGCCGCGGGCCATCTTGCGGGCAAAGATGATCTGATCGGGAGAAGACAGTGACTTGGTGATGAGAATGGCGTGATCAGGCCAGGAGATTGATGTGTCCTGTGGCGCGCCTTCGACGGTGAAGCCGGGTGGGAAATGATAGACGATCTGGTCGCCGACAATCTCTCCATATTTCATGTCCACAGGCTCCAGGCGCTTTTCCTGATCGACGAAGGGATGGCTGGCGCGGGTCTCAAGGAAGAAGGCGGGGATCAGGAGGCGCTTGGAGGTTGCCGTACCGAGAGAGCCATGAATATTAATGTTTGCCGTAAGGTTCACGTCAGGGTCGTCGAGGCCGGTAAAGTCGTCGACATGCGCTTCGATGCCTTCCGGGACGATCGTTTCCAGCATATGGTCGAACTGCTTTTTTACCTCGATCTCATCGTTTCTGAGCGCCAGTTGCCGCCAGCGGAGGGCTTCCTGGCCAGTCATTGAAAAACGCAGGGAACCGGTGGCGTTCCCCTGCGCGTCGAGGGTGATGTCGCCGGAACGGGAGAACTTGTTGTCCACGGCTGCCTGTCCAGGGAAGGCCCTGGTGTTCCTTCCATCGCTGCCTTGAATGACGCCCGCTGTATTGGAGTGGCGCCAGCTCACCGTCTGGAAGGGGCACATCCTCTCGCCCGGATCCAGGATGATTTCCTTTCCGGCGATGTTCAGCATCACGAGTGCAGCATCGAACTGACTAAAACTCAAATAAGTGGGATCGAAGGAGCCTTCCTCTCGGTCCACCATCTTTACGCCATAGGCCGTCAATCCCGCAGCGCGCAACATAGCTAGATAGAGCAAAGCTATGTCGTTGCTGGTGCCGCTCTTCTGCGTCCAGGTGTCCTCGGCGCGCTTGATCTCCTTGAGCTTCAGCTCACGGCGCTCCGACTCGGTTTTTTGCCGCGAGTAGTCGGTGTTGTCGAGGGCTTGAACGGCTTTGTAGAGTTTTTTGGCCTTGTCGAGATCGCTGTCGCCGGGCGCAACCAGGCTGTCTACCGCCGCATGAACGGTTTTCGTAGGTTCGGCGAAATGATCCACGTCCTTGGACCAATCCTTGGTCTGGTCCTTCCAGAAATTGTCCGCATTCAAGGAAGCGCCTACACTCCCATAGTAGAAGCGCACTTTATAAAGAAAGCTGTCAATGGGCGGCATCCACTCCTCGTCGGGCGCCGGCGGGACATCGGTTATGTCCAGGATGTAGCGGTCGCTGGCTCCGTTCTTGACGCTCGCACCCTGGGGCAGATTGGGCCAATAGACCAGATTCAAATTGCTAGTGGCCATGAACAGGAAATGTGCCTTATGGATGAAGTAGGATTCTTGGACTTCCCAGACTGGCGCCAGGTGCCAGTAGAGCTGGGCGTTGAAGCGCAACTGAAAGGCGTATTCCAGAATGCTGCCAACTTTCACGCTGGGGAGCGTAAAGACTTTACGGTTGGTGTGGACCGTATCGCCCTCTTTGGTAGTCGTCTTGAAAGTCAGAAGATCTTCGGGCTTGCCGGTGAGAGGAACGATCGTTCCGTCGGCATGAATGGTCCGGCCTGTAATGCCTGGGATCGAGAATTCGCCTCCCAAATAGGGGATCTCGACCGTGGCCGCCTCTTTGCCTTTTTCCGTGAGCACTTTGATGCGAGCGTAATAGCTCTGAAAATGCTGCGCGTCGTTATCGACCTCCTCGAAGTCAAGGTAGACGGCGGCGGCGCCGGGCGCCTTGGGGTCGGAGGTCATCTTGAGTTCTTCGGGGGTTGGCTGCTGAAACTGCGCGCGGAGAATGGCCGAAGACGCCAACACAAAGAACAGAAGTGCGCAACGCAACGAAAGGGGGCGCCACGAGGTGCAGTCTTCGGCCGATACAGGAGTCATGCGGGTCGGGGGGATCATCAATTGCCTTTCGCTGCCGGAGATGTAGTGAGGACGAGCGGTTGTTGGTCTGTGGCGGCAATTTTCTGGTAGAAGGCGCGGAGGTCGTTATATTCGCCGGGCTTGACGATGGTAAATGCACGGGAGAGTTGTCGGACGATGGTGATCTGGCCGGGGGCGGCAACCGCCTTGGTGATGTAAACAGCGTGGCCAGTCCACGGGATCTGGTTGTCCTGGGGCGCGCCCTCCACGGTGAGACCGGCGGGCAGGTGATAGACGATCTGGTCGCTGACCTGGTCGTCATAGTGCATATCGACGGTTTCGAGGCGTTTCTCCTGATTGACAAAGGGATGGCCGCCGCGGGTCTCAAAGAAGAAGCCGGGGAGGAGAAGACGCTTGGAGGTTGCCGCGCCGAGAGTTCCGTGAACCGTTATGACGGCCACCAGGTTGACATAGGGATCGTCGAGACCGAGGAAGTGATCGAGATGGGCCTCGACGCCGTCGGGAACCTGGGATTGGAGGGACTGATCGAACTGCTTTTTGACATCGTCGAGGTCGTTCTGGATTGCGACTTGCCTCCAGTGAAGGGCTTCCTGTCCGGTCATGACGAAGCGGAGGACGCCGGTTGCCGCGCCGTGAGCGTCGAGGGTGATGTCGCCGATACGGACTGTCTTGTTGTCGGTGTAGGACTGGCCCGGTGAAGTGGCCATACTCTTTTCCCCGCCCTGACGGATGCCGGAGGCCCAGGAATGCCTCCAGCTTAACGTCTGGAAGGGACACATTTTCTCGCCGGGGTCGAGCCCGATCTCTTTGTCGCCGATTTTGAGAATCACAATGGTGTCGTTGAGCTGGTCCAAAGTGAGGTAGGAGGGATCGAAGATGCCCTGCTCGCGATCGACGACCTTCATGGCGTCGGCGGAGAGGCCGGCGGCGCGCAGCATGGCCAGGTAGAGCAGGGCGATGTCCTCGCTCGAGCCGCTCTTCTGCGCCCAGGTGTCTTCGGCGTGCTTGGCGGTCTTCAATTTGAGCTGTTTGAGCTCGGACGCACTCTTAGTGCGGGAAAAGTCGGTGTTATCGAGCGCCTGCACGGCCTTGTAGAGCTTTTTCGCTTTATCCATGTCGCTGTCGGCGGGGGTGATGAGGGTTGCGACCGCTTCTTTGATTGCCTTGGATGGGGTGGCGAAGCGATCAACGTCCTTGGACCACAGTTTGGAGTCGGTGTTCCAAAACTCCTCTGCTTTGCCAGCGGGCTTGTAATAGAAATGCACCTGGTACAGAAAGCTCTGGGTGGGCGGCATCCATTCCTCATCGGGCGCGGGAGGAATGTCGTTTACGTCAACGGTGTATCGCCCGCCCGCATCGACCTTTACTGTCGTGCCCTGAGGAAGCTTATAGACCCAAACCAGGGAGTTGAGCGCGCGTTCATGTTCGTCTTCCAGATAACTGCTGGTTATATTCTGGCTACCCGGCAGAAAAGCCTTGAAGGGGATAAAGAGGTAATGCGCCTTGTGAACGAAGTAAGGCCTCTGGACCTCCCATGTCGGGGAGGAGTATTCGTTTTCGTCGTAATCAAGTTGATAGCGATATTCGAGAATACTACCGACCTCAACACTTGGCAGGGTAAAGACCTTGCGGTTGACCTGCAGTTTGCCGTTCTTGGTGATTGTCTTGAAGGCCAATAGATCTTCAGGCTTGCCAACAAGGGGAATCACGGTGCCGTCGGAGTGAATGGTGCGGGCTTTGATGTCGGTGATCTTCGTGTTCCCTTGCAGGTAGGGGAGTTCGACGGTGGCCCGTTCCTTGCCCTTCTCCGTGAGCACCTTGATGCGCGCGTAGAAGCTCTGGTAGTGGAGCGGATCGTTGGCGATCTCTTCGATATTCAGGTAGACCGCGGCGGCTCCCGGGGCCTCGGGGTCGTCGGTCATCTTGAGTTCTTCTGGGGTTGGCTGCTGGAACTGGGCACGAAGAATGGCTGGGGAAGCGACGGCGACGATGAGGACAAGTGTGCGGACGGAGACGGAGATTCGCATGGGTCTTCCTTGGCGTGCAGACGGTCAGAGGCCTGTAGCGAGGCTTGGATTTGAATGCAGCGATTCTACATCGACGGAAATGGGGCGTCGAGTGGCGCGGCCGCGTCAGCAGGCCGGCGAGTCAGCAATCGAGCGGGTCAGCGCTTGGAGAATCAGCAAGTTGGCAGGATTCGAGGAGAGCGGAGACGAGGGCGATGGGCAGACCGACGACGTTGAAGTAACAGCCTTCGATGCGCGGAATCCAGCGGGCGGCGCGGCCCTGAATGGCGTAGGCTCCGGCCTTGTCCATGGGCTCGCCGGTGGCGATGTAGGCGGCGATTTCTTTTTCGGAAAGGGTGAGGAAATTGACGGCGGTAGTTTCGGCGGCGACTTCAGTGCGATTGGCTGTGACGAGGGCAACGCCAGTGATGACGCGATGGGTGCGGCCGGAGAGAAGACGCAACATGCGGGCGGCATCGGCGTGGTCTTCCGGCTTGCCGAGGATGTGGCCGTCGAGGGTGACTGTAGTGTCGGCGCCAATTACGGCGAGGGACTCTGAGCTGATTTCCTCAGGGGCTAAAGCCCCGGCTTGATTTTGGGGCGTTTGCGGCACGACTGAAGCCGTGCCCTGACACGATTCCTTGCCCGGAGCCAAGATCCTGGCGGGTTGAACGAGTTCGTTAAAGACGGCTTCGGCTTTTTCGCGGGCGAGGCGAGTGACGTAGGCGATGGGATCTTCGTTGGGGTGTGGGTTCTCGGGGATGCAGGCAGGGTGGACCTCGAATGTGAAGCCGGCCTGGGTGAGGAGTTCGCGGCGGCGGGGCGAGGCGGAAGCGAGGACCAGCATATTGGGATTATTGCAAAGACAGGTATCCGGGGGTCAGGGATCAGGGGTCGGGAACTCTCCAGTCAGCTATTCAGCAAGCCGGCGGCTTAGGGTTTGTGGTTTTCCACCTTTGGCGCAAAAACAAGGACGCGCCGAGGGGGGTACTTGGCCGTGGAAGTGGGCAGGCGATATCTCCAATTCAGGAGAGGTTTTTTTCTTTTCAGAATTCGTGTCAATGAGTCGAGGCCGCATAACTTCGGATAAGTAATTGAAATGAAGAGAGAAACATGGCAACTCTTCCTTTGCATGTAATTTAGGGGAGATTGTTTAAGCTAAGAACATTCAATGAGAAATAAGACGACAGGGGAGAGAGCTAGCTCTCCCGATTGATTCGGACTACTTCTACGGGTACGCAGGCGTGGGGAGAAAGCGAGAGCATCTTCAGATGGCGCATGGAGTTTTTGACCTTTGCGAAGGGCCGCAATGGAAGTGGCGGAAGCGGCTGAAGGCGGAACGGCTTGTGCGGGACCGAGTCATGAAGATATCGGAGCAGACTCCGAGTTGACGCGGGGCTGCGAGGGGCTGTGCGAGGCGGCTTCCTCACCAAGAAGAGGCCGCTGAGCGTTCGCGGCGTTCGAAATACCAATTCGGCGGATGCAGGGGCGGTTCCCAAGAAGGGATCGCCCCTTTCCCTTTCTACGGAGAAGAGCGAAAGGCCGTGGGATGTGGGACGGGATTGGCGGACAGATGGTTTTGGCAAGAGAGAAGAAGGCGGTTCAAGGAAAACCGCGCGGAACAGGGGCCAAGAAGAAGCCGGTCAGCCGCGGAACGGCCAAGATGAAGGCCGAGGCGGACAAGACCCTCGCGGTGAACAGCAAGCAGATTGCAAAGGCGCTGTTGGACAAGACGCTCGCCGGCAATACCACGAGCGCGAAGCTATTGTTTGCGCTGGCGGAAGGACAGATCGACTGCGAGGACGAGCCGGTGGTCCGGCGTCTTTGCAGCCTGGCTGAGGAACTGGCTTCTGAGCCGCAGTGGAATGGCGAGCTGGATGAAACCGAGGCGGACGCTGGCTTCGGAGAACGCGAACCGGAGGGATGAGGAACCGGTTCGATTGATTTGCAACCGAGACGAGCCGATGCAGACTCTTTAACTCCGCTCCGTTCCCGATGAAGAGGACGGACGGAGTGAAGAGAGGCTCTGAACATGTGTAGCCAGTTAGCCCCGCTTCGGGGAGTCAGCGAGTTAGCGAGTTGTCAGGACGGACTTAATTCGCCCTGTATTGCATTGCACCGAGTGAGTGTGCGGGGACGACGGCAAAGAGCGGATGGCGCTTTGCGGCGGTCCCAGGAAGAAAGAAGAGAAACGGATGAAGCGAACGAATCACGAGTGGTTGCGCGCCGGCAGATTCTTGGGATTGCTTTCGATGGTGGTGTGCCTGATGGGAATGGTGTGGCCGAGTATGTCCGAAGCTCAGGCGATCAGCACGACGACGGTACAGGGAACGGTGTATCTGGCAAACGGCCAGCCGGGCTCAGGGACGCTGGTGGTGAGTTGGCCTTCGTTCACGACGGCCAGCGGTCAACTGGTGGTGGCCGGCAGTACGACGGTGACGATTGCGCCAGATGGATTTGTGAGCATCAATCTGGCTCCTAATCAGGGAGCGACGCCGGCAGGACTGTATTACACGGCGGTTTACTATCTGAGCGACGGCACGACGAATACGCAGTACTGGGTGGTTCCGTCGGCGGCGCAGGCGACGCTGGGTCAGATTCAATCGCAATTGATGCCGGCTGTGCAGGCCGTTCAGGCGGTGAGCAAGTCGTATGTGGATCAGGCGGTCGCCGCGCTTGCAGGCGGCACATTGCAGATATCCGGCACAACGATGACCGGGCCGCTGACCTTGTGCTGCGATCCAACGCAGCCGTTGCAGGCGGCGGACAAGCACTATGTGGATGAGAACGTCGCCCTGGCAGTTCCGCTAACCGGCGGGACGATGACGGGACCTTTGACCAGCACAAAGATCGGGGGACTGTATCAGGTCAACCAGTTCCCCGGAGCGGATTTCGGAGCCAAGCTGAGTGCGTGCCTGAGCGGGCTGAGCTCGACCACTGGCGGCATCTGCGATGCGCGGAACTTCAGCGGGACGCAGTCGATGGGATCGAATCTGACGATCTCGACGGCGAATGCCACTGTATTGCTGCCTTGCGCGACGATTTCAACAGCGAATCAGTTGATTGTGACGGCGGGAACGAGGAATGTGTCGCTGCGCGGCTGCACTCTGCGCGGCGCGAGCACGGCAAGCGGGAGCCAGGGCGGGACGGTGTTTCAGTATTCGGGGCCGGGGGCGATGGTGCAGGTGGGAGACCCGTCCTATGCGGCCGATACGATGGGTTTCCACCTGGACAATGTGGCGATCAACACCACGGGGTCAACCAGCGCCACGGCGCAAGGACTGGCGGCCTATCGCACCCAGGAGATGGATCTCGAAAGCCTGTACTTCCTGGGTAACTCAAACCAGACGGGCATGACACTGGATGGGACCGGGAATTACACGGGGGGAACGTTCCTCGACAACGAATTTACAGGTTTTCAGACGGCGGTAAATGCCATTGGACATCAGATCTCGAATCCGGCGACGACCGATTGGATGAACGCCAGCGCGTTTGTGCGGCTGCACATCGACTGCCCTACGAGCAATGGCAGCCCGATCAGCGGGACTTATGGGATCAACCTGCAACAAGGCGATGGGAATACATTCACCGGCGGGGACGTTGAAGGATGCGCTACCGCATTGCATCTAGGAGCCAACGCGCAGAACAACACGATCATCGGCCTGCGCAACGAGAACTCGACCGACCAGGTGCTGGCGGATGCGGGCAGCTCGTACAACGACTGGATGACCGGCGGAACGATGTTTACCGGGCAACTGATCGACAACGGCACGCGCAATAGCTTCCTCGATACCTTTCACCGGAGCTTCAACGGCTTGAATGGCGATTGGTACGGGAGCCAGAAGGACGCGACGGTCACCAACCACTATCGCCTGGGGACCGGAGCAGGAAGCGAACGCGGACTGCTGGACCGCTATCAAACCGATTATGGATACCGCTGGACGATGGGGTTGAGCGACGCCACGGCCGGGGAACAGTTTTACCAGATTCTGGATGAGCTGAACAACGTCTACCGCATCTCGGTCGGGCAGTATAACAACGGACAGTCGAGCACCAACGACCAGACGGTGATCAATGCGGCGGGGACCGGCGCGGTGGTGCTGAACGGTTCAAATAACTCAGGGACTGGCGGGGTAGTAATCGGATCGGGCGGCCCGAGCGAGACGACCGTGGCGACAGTCGGCAACACCGGGAACGCGCAATTCAACGGGACGCTGCAAGTGGGCGGAAGCACAACGCTGGCCGGCACGCCGACGGTGAAGAACCAGGCTGACGCTGAGATCGACGCAATTCTTTGGGCGGGTTTGACGGCGAGCCAGAAAGAATCCTTCAGTTACAAGGACTGGAACGGCAACAGCCAGTGGTACATGGTGAAGGATGCGAGTAATAACTGGGCGCTGAATTCGGCCACCGGCGGTTTGGACAGCTTCAAGGCCTATCAGAGCACCAACAGCGGCGACACATACATCGACGCCTCGAACCCCTCCGGGGTTGTTCGCGTCAACTATGAGACTGGAGCGGGGACTGGGTTCAATATCTATGGCGGCAACAGCAGCAGCTTGTATGCCAGCTTCACGGGAACAACATCGATCAAGTTTCCGGGGCTTGCGGCGACGAGCGGCCACTTCTGCCTGCAGATCGACAACTCGGGATATATCACCAACACGGGCGCTGCGTGCGGTTCGGGCGGCGGCGGCTCCGGCACGGTGAACTCCGGCACGAGCGGTCAGATCGCCTATTACAGCGCGACAGGCACGGCGGTATCCGGCATCAACACGGTTCCCATCACGGCAGGAGGAACGGGAGCTTCGACAGCTTCCGCAGCGATGGCGAATCTGTTGCCGGGGGTGACCTCGAACGGGGGGAATGGCGTTTCCGTTGCCGGGAACGCTCAACTCAACGGCGCCTTGCAGGTGGGCGGAGTTTCATCTTTCGCGGGTTCGACGACAGTCAAGAACCAGGCGGATGCGGAGATCGATTCGATTCTTCAGGCCGGGGCGACCACAAGCCAGAATGAGTCGTTCACCTACAAAGACTGGAACGGCAACAACCAGTGGACCATGGTAAAGGACAACAGCAATAACTGGTCACTGAACTCGGCTATTGGCGGTCTGGACAGCTTCAAGGCATACCAAAGCAGCAACAGCGGCGATACATATATCAATGCCTCGAATGCTTCGGGGATTGTGCGCGTGAATTATGAAGCGGGGGCCGGGGCGGGGTTCAACATTTACGGCGGGAACAACAGCAGCTTGTACGCCAGCTTCATGGGGACAGCCGCGATCAAGTTTCCGGGGCTTGCGGCGGCGAGCGGCCACAGCTGCCTGCAGATCGACAATTCGGGGCTCATTTCCAATACCGGCGCCGCCTGCGGCACGGGCAGCATGAACGGCACGATCAACGCCGGAACCAGCGGCCAGATTGCCTATTACGGCGGGAACGGGACGGTTATCTCGGGAGCCAACACAGTGTCGATCACGGCCGGAGGGACCGGATCTTCGACCGCTTCGGGCGCGTTGTCGAATCTTGGCGGGGCAGCGCTAACGGGAGCGGCGTTTACCGGGCCTGTGAGTGTCTCGACAACACTCTCGGTGGCAAACAATGCCAGCATCGGGCCTCGCTACGATGTTACGAACGCCGCATATGGCGCTAAGGGAGACGGATCGACCGACGATACGCTTGCCATTCAAGCGGCATTCGACGCGTGCTACCACGGGGGAGTGCTTCCTTACGGCGGGGTGGTCGAGTTTCCGGGCGATCACACCTATGTAATCTCGTCCACGATCAATGCGCACGATTCCTGCCAGATCGAGGGGGTCATCGGAAGTTCAAGCGTGGAGGATGCACCGCCGAGGATTCAATGGAATAGCCCGGCGGCGGGGGCAGTGTTAACCATCACCGCTTTCAGCATCGCGTCGAACGTGGCTACATTCACCGCCGCGAACAGCTTGACAGCGGGACAATGGGTGGAGATCCAAGGCCTGACTGCCGGGTACTTCATGAACAGGACGATCACCCAGGTTTTATCCACGGGACTTTCCGCGAGCCAGTTTGAAATAACGCTTCCGCAGGGCTGGAGCAATGTCTCCACGACCTCCGACTCAGGCACGGCAACAACGGAAAACGTGATGGTCGCCTTTGATTCCATAGCACGATATGACCAGTCGGTCAGCAACATTGCGCTTGTAAGCGGGGGGACCGGGATGGCCTACAATCTGGGATTCTACTTTGGCTCTCGCGTGGACACCGGCACGCGCGTCGTCAATACCTGGGTCAGCGGGGCAACCGAATACAGCTATTACTTCGCGGCTGGCGGCATCAATGTTGAGTTCGACAAGGGCTGGCGGTCGGACGGCGCAGGGGTCTCGGGAATCTATTGGAGGGTTACGGGGGCAGACTCTTTCGGAATAGCCAACGGAACGGTTGACAACAATCGCAGCGGTTATGGCTCCTCAACCAGCGGCGCCGCGGTGATGCTGGACAACGCCGCCTGCGTGAATACTTCCGGCGTCCACTTTACCTCGAGAAATGTAAAGATTGAGATCAACTCGTCTCTTACAGCGGGGTTGGGCGCATTCACGATGTACGATTGCCCGTCCAACTCGTCGATGGAAGCATTCTTCCTGGACCTTGAGAACACCTGGGTGGCTCCGGCATCCGGAGGCACGGCGGGATTCAATTTTCCGTCGTTCGTTGTGTCGCCCGCAAACGACGCGGCGATCAGCCTGAACATTGTGAACGGGGAATTTCCGAGCGGCACGTCACCCAACACGACAACGCGCTGGGTGGGGATACCGGAGTTGCTGAGGACCGACATCTATGGGCCGAACGGGTGGATTCCGCTCTTGAGTTATGCTCCATCGACCAATAGCGACGGCGGCTACTATGCCGAAAAGTCGCCTATCTCTTTGATCGGCGACGTCAACCTGAGCCAGCTATGGCAAGACGGCGTTCAGGCTTCCGATTTTCTTTACTCGGACACGGCATTTGCAGCGCTTCCCAATGGAACGACGCTCTATGCGGGCCAGATCCTTGGGCCTCCGGCCTATTGGAGCGGGACCAACGGCAAACGGTATGGGTTGGACGTTGTGTATCAAACCGGAACGACGGGAACGCCGAATGGCGGAGCTACCACTTGCACCGGCAGTTCGGGGACCAGCGTCTTAACTTGCACGAGCGCAACCGATCTGTCGGTTGGGCAGAGAATCACAATCGGGAGCGATGTCAACAAGACGATCGCAACCGTGGATGCGACCCATCCCAATGCGGTGCTGGTGAATCTTGGGAGTAATCTTGGCGCGACCCACTCGACCGCGACGGCGCTATCGTTCTCGGCTCCTGTGTTGGGGCCGGAGATTCAGATGCCGACGAAATCTTCCGCTTCACCCACGACCCTGACGTGGACGCAAGGCGACACGGAGCAAAACTCCGGGGCAGCGGCGAATGGCGTGGCGGCCTGGGTCAACATTTCGCCCGGGACGCCGGGAACGTGGGCCGGGATACCGCTCGGCAACAGCAGCGGGCAGATTACTCCAGCACAGATTACTACGGCGACCGTTACTGTCAATGGAACACCTTGCACTCTTGGATCGAGTTGCACGGTATCCCCCACAGGAGTTTCTACGGCAGGCACTCCGCTGTGGCTGCAGTATCTTGGGAATGGCGCGGACGGATCGTATGAATATAGTTCAACTGGGAGTTGCACGAGCAGCCCGACGCATTGCGTCGTGAACTGCACTTCCTCGGCCCCGTGCCTTGTCTCCGGCGAGTATTACATGACCTCCCTTACCGTTGACGCCGGGGCCTATGTTTATGGCAATGTGGGCGCTTTACCGGAGGGTTGGGTTGTTCACTCCACGGGAGCTTGCGACCTTTACGGAACAGTGCTCGTCAGCGGCCCGAAGAGTAGTTTTGCCTCATCAAACAAAGGAAACTTTGGCGGTGCGGGCGGCGGTTCCGGCGGCGGATCGGCTGCAGGAACTGCTGGGTCGGTAAGCGACATGAATGTTTTGCAGGTTACCCAGCCGATGGATGTCGCCGGTGGAGCCGCGGGGGGAACGAGCGGCGGCAACGGAGGAAACGGGAGTTCATTTTCTGCTTCACAACAGCGGGCGATGTTGAACGGAGGCCTTGGCGGCTTGGACGGTCTGGGTCTTACCGGCTCGGCGGGACCGCAAGGTGGAAGTTCCGGCGGCTCCGGCGGAGGCGCCGGCGGAGGCGCTGACTTGATGTGCAGCGACATCGAGGGCAACGGCACCGGGTTGATCGACGCCAGCGGAGGACCGGGCAACCCGCCCACAGCCAATAGCACGGGCGCGGGCGCAGGCGGGGGCGGCGGCGTCATTGCGCTCTCCAGCCAGAGCACTCCTGCAAACTGGCCAGCCGTAAGCGTATCGGGAGGCCCCGGCGCGCTTGCCACTGTGCCCCAGGCGCTCGCGACGAGCGGCAGTTGCACGACGCAGCCGAAGGCGACTCTTGGTGTGACCTCTGGGGCGCTCTCCAGTTGCACGGTGGTGCAGGCGGGGGCGGGATGCGGAACGGGAACGAATGTGAAGTTCAACATTCTCGGTGGAAGCGGCACGGGCGGGACGGTAACTCCGACTTGGAGCGGCGGGGCGCTGGCGAGCTGTACGGCATCGGGCGGAAGCGGCTACACGGCGGCGGCTTACACGACTTCCGGGGCCGGAGGGGATGGCGGCAACGGCTGGAGTGCGGAGTTCCAGGGTTGGTAGGCGGAAGCGGGGGCACCCATATTCCAATGGCGGTGATGATGCTTTACCTGGCTGAGATAGGGGAACCGTGGCGGAGAAAAAGGGAGGGTGCGCGGCTGGGCCAGGGGAGTGGGTAATTTGCCCGGCGGGGCTGGACCGCGAGGAACTGGAGCGGTTCGGGCGGATTCTGGACCAGCGTCCCGCGAGATTGCGGGGGCGGACCGTGGGAATGGCGTTGGCCGAACAGCTTCTGCTGGTAAGGACGCGGGAGGGTCGGCCGGCGCCGCTCAAGGCGAATGCAGCGCAGCGAGCCTTTGAGCGGCGGCGGGGCGAGCGGAATATCGTGTTGAAGGCGCGGCAGATGGGAATGACGACCTGGGCGGCTGCGAGGTTCTTCCTCAAGACGATCACCCGGCCGGGAACGCTGACCCTTGAGGTTGCGCATACGCGCGAGGCGGCCGAGGAGATATTCCGCATCGTTCACCGCTTTCTGGACTGGCTGCCGGAGGAGCTGCGCGAGGGGCCGCTCAAGACCTCGCGGGCCAATGTGCGGCAGATTGTCTTTCCCCGGATCGATGCGCAATACCGGGTGGTCTCGGCGGGAGAGCGGAATGCGGGACGGGGATTGACGGTGCAGAATCTGCACTGTTCGGAGCTGGCGCGGTGGCCGGGCGATCCTTCCGAGACATTGGCCGGGCTGCGGGCGGCGATGGCTCCCGGCGCGGAGCTGATTTTGGAATCGACGCCGGACGGGGTGGGCGGATGCTTCCACGAGGAGTGGCGGAAGGCCGGCGAGACAGGGATGGCGCGGCACTTCTTTCCCTGGTGGATGGAGCGGCGATACCGTGCACAGGCGGCGGATGAAGCGAGCCTGACGGAGGAAGAGCGCGGGTTGATCGCCCGGCACGGACTGGATTTGAAGCAAATTGGCTACCGGCGGCAGATTCGTGCGGATTTTCGCGGATTGGCGCGGCAGGAGTTTGCCGAGGACGAGGAGAGCTGCTTCCTGGCCAGCGGAGACTCGGTCTTTGAACTTTCAGCCATTGAAGCGCGACTGGCGACAGTCGCGGCGCCGGTTGAGCTGCGGCGGAATGGGGAGCTGGAGATCTGGCTGCCGCCTTTGAAGGGCAAGACGTATCTGGTGGCGGTGGACCCGGCCGGGGGCGGCAGCGAAGGGGACTATTCGGCGGCCCAGGTGCTGGAGATGGAGACGGGGTTGCAATGCGCGGAGTTTGCCGGGCATGTGGGCGGCCTGGAGCTGGCGCGGCTGGTGACGGCGCTGGCCGCCGAGTACAACCAGGCCTGGTTGGTGGTGGAGAGGAACAATCACGGCAGCGGCGTGCTGGCGCTGGCGGAGACGGTCTGCGGGAGCAAGCGGATTTACAAGCAGAGTGGGCAGGCGGGGTGGTTGACCACGTCGGTGAGCCGGCCGGCGGCGCTGGGGCGGCTGGATGCGGGGCTGGTGGAGCGGCCGGAATGTTTTCAGAGCCGGCAGTTGCTGGCTGAGTGCCGTAGTTTTGTGCGCATGCCGGACGGGAGTTCGGGGGCGCGGCCGGGAACGCATGACGACCGGGTGATGGCCATGGCGATCGGGCTGGGGGCGCGGGCGGAGATGCTGGGAAAGCTAGTGAACAGTGGACAGTGAACAGTTGTCAGTATGGCCGTTCACAGAGTTGGGAGACTATCCGGGATTTCTTCGGATTTGAGATTGTCGATTCGTGCATGGAGCGTCCTACTGATTACTGACCACTGCACTTGGGCCTGAGCGCTTAGAATTCGATCAGAACAAGAAAAGGCGGGTAAACAGGCTTGGCAGTTCTGGCGGTGCAGCATATCCGGCGGATGCGGGGCGGCGCGCAGGGCCAGTTGATGCTGGGCGCCGACAGCCAGGTCTATGTGGTGAAGTTCCAGAACAATCCGCAGCACATGCGGGTGCTGGCCAATGAGTTTCTGGCCTCGAAGCTGGCGGCGGCGGCCGGGCTGACGGCCCCAGAGGTGGAGTTGGTGGAGGTCTCGAGCTGGCTGGTGGAGCATACGCCGGAGCTGGAGATGGATCTGGGCAAGACGAAGGAGCGATGCAAGGCGGGATTGCAGTTCGGGTCGCGGTTTGTGGGCGGGCTGATGCCGGGTCAGGTGGTGGATTACCTGCCCGAGGAACAGATGGCCGAGGTGAGAAACCTGGGCGAGTTTGCCGGCATACTGGCGCTGGACAAGTGGACCGGCAATGCCAACGGGCGGCAGGCAGTCTTTGCGCGCCGGCAGCGGGAGCGCCGCTACCGGGCGGTCTTCATCGACTTTGGATACTGCTTTCACGCCGGGGAGTGGCGCTTTGAGGATGCGCCACTGCGCGGGGTCTATCCCCGCAACGACGTGTACCGCGAGATCGATGGATGGGAGTCCTTCGAGCCCTGGCTGACGCGGCTGGAGACGATAGCCGCTGAGACGGTATGGGAGGCGGCAAGCGAGGTCCCGCCGGAGTGGTATGGCGGCGATTTAAGCGAGATGGAAGCGCTGGTGGAAAAACTGCTGGCGCGGAGAAGCCGGATCCGGGAGCTGATCGAAGGTTTCGGGAGGTCGGATCGGATGCCATTTCCAAAATGGGTGGGGATGGGGGAAAAAGTGAGACAAGACGGTTGGAAGGATGCGCGGTGGGGGACTAACATTGCGGGAAGGGTGAATTGAAAGCTGATAGCTAACATCGATGAAGAGCGGAGACCAGCGGCGGGAATGCGAGTTTCAACTGCTCCGGTATGTGCCGGACGCGGTGCGGAACGAGTATGTGCATATTGGGGTGATCCTGCGCGAGCAGGGAAGCAGCGAACCGGCCCAGGTACGCTTTACTCACGACTGGCGGCGTGTGCGCTGCCTGAATCCGGAGGCTGATACTGCCTTGCTGGAGGGGATGGAAAGCGAACTGCGCAGGCGCTTCGAGGCCGAGCCGGAGGGGAATCTGATGCGGCTGCTCTCAGAATCGCTCTCTCTGAGCGTGCAGATGACCGAGCCAAAGGCCTACCTGGCGGAGAGCCTTCCCGCGGGGATGGAAGAGCTGATGCGGCTTTATGTGGAACCGCCGCCCAGAGAAAAGACGCAGCGATTGAGCGGCCGCGCGGCGATCCAGGCCAGGATGCGGACGGAGTTTGAGCGGGCCGGGGTCTGGGAACTCGTGAGGAAGAGGATCGCGGCCTCGGAGTACACGCGGCCGGGGGACCCGCTGCGGATCGACGTAGGGTACAGGCCGAACGGATTGAGACACCCCACGGACGAAGACCTGTCCGCGGGGACCCAGTTCATTCGCATGTTTCATGCGGTGAGCCTGGAGCCGGGCGTGGAGATGGCCAAGGTGCTGGCCTTCTCGGCAGCGGGACTGCGGGCCGGCGTGGAACGGGTGGAAAAGGCGCAACTGGAGCTGACGGCGGTAATCGAGCCGGCGGCGAAACTCGGAGCGACGGACGAGGAGCCGGACCGCCTGGAGATGTACCGGTTTGGCGTGGAGACGATGGAAGAGCACCTGATCCGGGTGCTGACGACCTCGGACCTTGGCCGGGTGGCGGAGACGGCGCGGCGTGAGCTGCGGGTGTGAAGACAGGGATCAGAGATCAGGGGTCAGGGATCAGTTTCTTTCAGCGCTAACTTCGTTGATGCTCACGAGTTACTGAACTCGAAACTTTGAGTTAGAGAATTGCAGATAATTATCTGTGTTTACGATAGGATCGATTTTGTGAAGAAGTAACAGCGGCCGGAGTCATTGGGTGTCTGCGATGAGTTGCCAATATTTCGTTGACAACTGATCACTGTTCACTGACGACTGGCGAAGACGAGGCATAGCCCTTCATGGGGCTGTGCCTTTTTGTTTTGGGGCGGGGAAAAGAAGGAAGGTGCGCGTGAAGGTAGGAGAACAGTTGCGGGAGATCTGGCGGCAGGCGACCGGAGGCGGGCGGAAGGCGGATTTAGCGGCCGGAGCCGCCGATGCGGAGGCAGAGCGCAGAACGCTGGCGCTGCCAGCGATCTTGACGCCGGTGCAATTTCCGGGGCGGCATCTGCCCAAGCCGACGCCGATGAATCTGCGCAGGTTTGCGGAGACGCCGGTGGTGCGCCGGGCGATCAACGTGATCAAGGACCGGATTGCGGCGATGGACTGGCAGGTTCGGGTGCGGCGCGGAGTGCGGACGGGGGATCTGGCCTTCGCGGAGAGAAAACTGCGGGCGCTGCGCCGGATGCTGGAAGAGCCGAATGCGGTGGATAGCTTCCGCACGCTTATCGAACAGGTAATCGAGGACGCGCTGACCGGCGGTTACGGGGCGATCGAAATGGAGCCGACCGGCGACGGCGAGCGTCCTGCGATGCTCTGGGCCGTGGATGGGGCTTCGATCCGCATCAATCCGAGATGGGATGGGCAGCCGGAGTCTCCGCGTTATGCCCAGGCGCTGCCGGGGCAACTGGAGTCGAGCGCGATCGAGTTGCGCGACGACCAACTGATGTATGTGCGGATGAATCCGCGCAGCTTTACGCCCTTTGGGCTGGGGCCGCTCGAAGTGGCCTTCGAGACGGTGAACCAGTTTCTGAGCGCGCATCGCTTTGCAGGCAAGCTAGCGGCGAACACAGTGGCGCAGTATGCGCTGTGGCTGAACGAGGCCACGCCCACGCAGCATGACCGGCTGATCCGCTGGTGGCAGGACGAGATCGAGGGAACGGGACGAGTGCCGTTGATCTCGACCGAGCAGAAGCCCGAGGTGCTGCGCTTTGCCCAGGGGACGGATGCGGATATGCGGCTGGCCTGGCAGGAGTTTCTGATCCGCATGGTGGCCAACGCATTCGGACTTCCGCCGCTGATGCTGGGGCTGGAGGCGGATGTCAACAAGTCCACGGCGACAGAAATGACTGACGAGGCCTTCCGCGGGGCGATCTCGCCGCTGGCGATGCTGCTGGCCGGGCATATCACTCGCGACTTATTCGGCAAGTGCATCGGCTGGCGGGAGTTCGAGTTTGTCTTCAACGAACTGAATGCGCGGGACGAGGAGACGGAGCTGGCGGTGCAGGTGCAACTGCTGCAGGCCGGTGTATTGACGGTGAACGAGGTGCGGGCGATGCGGGGGCTGGGGCCGCTGGGGCAGGATGGGGCGGTGCAGTTGACGGGCGAAGCGGCGGTAGAGGCGAGCTAGTGGATTGCGATGCGGCCGAGCAACAGATCGGCCTGGTTGCAAGAGCAGATGAGCGGAGAGCGCATGAGACTGGAAGCGATGGCGGTAAAGATTCCCCATGTGGACGGGCACCCCAACCGGGTGGCCTTCGAGGGGGTATTGACGATGGTGAACACAGCCAGTGACAAGGCGCCGGCAGGGGCTCGCGGGCACCGGGTGATGCTGACGCGCGAGGCGGCGGAGAAGGCGCTGCCTTCGCTGCTGGGCATGGCAGTCGACTACCGGCCGGGGTGGGACGGCCACGATGCGCGGCGCAAGATCGGGCTGCTGACCGAGGCGAATCTGATCGGGCAGCGGCTGGCGGTGCGGGGCTACCTCTACGCGCGCGACTTTCCCGAGGTGGCGGGAGCGATTCAGGCGCAGTCGCCCGAGTCGCTGGGCATGAGTTACGAGCTGGCCGATGCGCGGGTTGAAGATATGCGGGCCGAGGTGTGGAAGCTGACCCGCGTGACCTTTACCGGAGCGGCAATCCTGCTGCGGGACAAGGCGGCTTACCGGGCCACAAGCTTCCGCATGGCGAGTTAGCGGGTCAGCAAGTCAGCGAGTTAGCAAAGAGGCTCCGTGGACCGGAGCCTTTTTTGTTAGCCAGTTAGCAAGCGAGCAAGAACTGTTCACGACATTCAAAGGAAACAGGAAAGGAATGGCATGGAAAAGGACGAGAAAGAGATAGCGGAGCGGTTGGAAGCCGCGACGAGCCTGCTGGAGCGGACGCTGAGCTGGCTGGAAGAGCGGCAAGGCGCCTTGACCGGCGAGGTGGAGCGCATCACGGCGACCGTCGAGCAGGGCCGGCGGGAGGCGGAACTGGCGGAGAAGCTGGCCGCGTCCGAAAGGGAGCTGGTCGAGCTGAAGGCTGGGACTGCGCAGAATGTTCTGACCCCTCTGCGCAGGACACTGCCCTCGACAACCAGCGAGATGCTGGCCAAACACGGTATCGGCGAAGGCCCGGTGGATGTGCGGACCCTGGATGCGGCGCTGGCCGGGTTGAGCCTGGAACAGCGCATCGCAGTCAAGAGCCAACTGCTGCGGGCAGGCGCGATCGCGTAAAGGCAGCTAACAGCTAACAGCCGACAGTTAACAGCAGCACTTGGCGGCTGGCAGCAACAACCGACAACCCACAACTGAGAACTGACAACTGTCAGCTGTTAGCTGTCAGCTGAAACAGCCCCATGGAGGGGGCGGAAAGAGCCTATGAACGCAACCTTTGCAGACATTCACGCGGCAGCAGATTTCATCGGGCCGGGCGCTGTGGAAGTTCCTTTGTATCAGACCGAGATCTTCGACATCTGCCGGCGTTCGAGCCCCTTCGGGCAGCGCATCAAGCAAGTTCCCGCGACCGGACATCCGTCGCGCTTCTTCGAGGAGACGGCAATTCCGAATCCGGGAACTGCCGGCTTCGTCGATCCGCGCACCATCGTGCCGGCGGTCGTCAGCCCGACGAGGGCGGAGCGGAGCGTGCCGCTGAAGGCGATCGTTTCGCAGATCAACTACAACCTCTTCGACATCGAGCTGGGCGACCAGCAGAAGCAGTTCGCCTATCTGCAGGCCAAAGACCTGGTGGACACGGTGAGCGGCGTGATGGTGGCGCACGACGTGGCCCTGTGGAACGGCAACGACACCAGCTTGAGCACGCCGACAACCACGCAGTACATGGGCGCGATCAAGCAGATTGCGGCGACTGGCGGCCTCACGACGACCATCGGCACGACGGATTCGATCGTAGACGGGATCAAGTCGGCCGTCGCGCAGATGGTAGCCAGCAACGGCTACCAGGTGCGGCCGACGGCGATTTATGCCAATCCGGTTTTGCTCGATCTGATCGACCGCGAGATGAAGAGCGAGTTCAACGTGGTGCTGAACACGGACAACATCACGGGCGGATTCCGGGTGAAGATGCTTTCGACGCAGGCGGGCGATCTGCCGCTGATTCCCGATTGGAGCCTGAGCTACACGGGCACGCCGGGATCGGGCACGGCGGTTCTGCCGGCCTACATCGTGACCGAGGATCTGATCGAGTACCACTGGCTCGGCGATCCGACGCCGCGCATCTTCCAACTGGGGCTGCCGAATTCGCTGGCTTACCAGTATGTCGCGGTGAAGTTCGGAGCCGTGGTCGTGAAGGGCGCCAACTACGCGCATTACCAGGTTCTGGTGGACCGGTAGTAAAAAACCAGGGACTAAGGGACTGAGGGACTAAGAGAAGGCGGGTCCGATCGCATCAAGCGGTGCTTTTCGGGTTCCGTGGTCTCTTAGTCCCTAGTGCCTCAGTCCCTTGATTTCTTCATAGCTACTGCTCGCGAAAGGACACGCAATGGCATATCTGCAGCCAGCGGATTACCCGAATTATGGATTGCCGGCAGGAACGACGGCGGACTGGATTACGGCCGCGACGGCATTGATCAACAGCTACTGCAGGCGGCCGGACCTGAACGTGATCCAGTACACGGAACGGTTGCGCCTAACGAACGGATCGCAGACGGTGTTGCTGAGTTATCTTCCGTTGGCGCCGCTGGGAACGGCCACGACGCCGCTCGTCAGCATCGAAGGCCGGTACACCAGGCCGCGGCGCGGAGAGCTTCCGAACGAGCCGCTCGTGGAGATTGCACTGGCGTTTTCTCTGCCTGGGCAATGGACCGCGATCGATCCCAACTCGGTGGATTTTGATCCAAGCACCGGCGAGTTAACACTGCCGTGGAATGTGTTGGGTCTGCCTTACAACGAGGCGGCGGTGACTTATACGGCGGGCCTTGCGACGATTGGCGACGACATCAAGACAGCGTGCGCGCAGATTGTGCGCAACGCGCAGTCCACGCCGGCGTTGAACGCGAGCAGGACCAAGATCGACACGATGCAGATGCAGTATTTCTCGAGTTCGCTGGTGGACGAAACAGTGCAGGCCTGGCTGCGTCCCTACGTAGCGAACAGGCTGGGGTGAGCGATGAGCGACACGGCGGCGCGCAACCCTGTGGGAGCGCCGCGGATGCTGGCCGATGCCCTGCTGCGAAGCGTGGCAGGAACCACGGCCCTTCTGCGGGTGACAAACACAAATGCGGATATCAGCCAATCCGAAGTGGGGCTGGTGGCAACGACCTTTGCCGAAGCGGTGGTGAGCCCTGTCGTGATGCGCAAGCTGCGGCCGAGCTGGCAAGAGGGCGGCGAGTCGAAGTGGGAGCTGCTGGTTTCAGCAACGAGCGTGCAGCAGCAGGTGAATGCGCTGGATCTCGAATCGGCCCAGTCTCTCTTTGCGATGACTCTGGCGGTTACGGTGGCGGGACAGGATTACCTGATCGAGTCGATCGCGGCAAACGAGGCCTTCGGCCAGGTGTATCTTTACCGGTTGCTGCTGCGGGAAGCGCATCAGCAGGCGATGTAGACACTCGATAGCTGTCAGCTAACAGTTCTAAGTTGCCACTTATCGATGATGAGTTATCCGGGAAAGACTGCCCGTTGTTTGCTGTTGGCTTGAAGGAGTTGTAGTCCATGCAAAATGCGAAAGACTCGTTCTATATGGCGCTACGCACGCGGCTGGCGGCGATCAATCCCGAGCGGACGATCCTGCTGCGCGGCGCAATTCGTCCGGGAATTCTGGTGGAGGAGGCTGAGGCCCCTTTCAATCAGCTTCCCAACGATGTGTTTGTTCTTCGCTGGCTGGGCCTGGGCGTCGATCTGGATCTCGGTTCCGCGATGGCGGCCGAGCAGTGCGAGATTGTCTATCAGACCTGCGGCACGCAAAGCTATGGCGGGCTGGACCGCGGCCGGTCGTTAAGCGAGATGGACGAGGAAGTGGCCGCGATAGTGCAGCCGTTCTGGACACCGAAGTTGAACTACACGACAACGCCGCCTGCGGCGATGTTGACCAAGGTCTTTTGGGACGAGCCTGGGTTTGCGCCGATCGCGATCCAGCGGGACAGGCTCAGCCGTTCCGCAAATCTCACGGTTTACAGCTACCAGGAGCAGGGGGAGTAAATGGCGGTGAATTGGTTTTCGGCTCCGGCGCCGGTGGCGCGGCGGGTGCGAGGATATTTTGCACCGGTGAATCGCACGGCGCAGACGCCGGTGCTCTTCGATCCAGCGGAACAAGGGCGCTTTAGTTTGGATGCTCCGCAGGCTCCGTGGATCGGCCTGGGATGGATTCAGGAACTTACACGCAAGCCGGGAAGCAAGACCACGCCCGTGTTGACGGGCATACCGGCGGCAACCCTGGAGCAGGTGCGCGAGACGCTTGAGGCGCAGGTGAGCTTCGAGTTCTTGAGCTGGACTAAATTGACGATGGCTTTGGCGACGGGCTCGCAGCACATGAATCTGCTCGCTCCGGCCAGTGGTGCTGCCGCGGCTCCGGATGGCGCGCAGGCGGTTGCCGCGGTCACCGTGCAAAGCGGCTCGACAGCTACCTTCGTAGCCTTAGCAGCGGCCGACGCCGCAACATTCCCGGCTGGCTCGATCATCGCGCTGGACGCAGACTATACGGGACAGACCGGCTATGTGGGCACGCCTGTAGCGGGAGCGTATGTGCGGCAGGCGCTTGCCGATGTGGACTATATCCGCCGCGTGACCTTCAATGTGGCACGCGTGTCGCAGGTAACTTCGTCGGGACTAACACTTGCCGAACCGCTGCCGGGCGGCGCTCCGGCGGCCGGATCGAAGTTACAGGCAGTCACTGGGTTTGTGGATCGCGAAGGCGGCAGCTTCTATCAGGAGTGGTCGGCGCTCTTTGTGATGGAAGGCAGCCAGGGGGAGCGAATCTTCTTTCACTATCCTCGCCTGCAAACCGTGGCCGGCGCGCAGGAAGCCGCATTGCCGCTGGACGGAAAGAACAAGGATGGGCTGTCGCGAATGCTGCTCATAGGCCAGTTTCTGGCGCTGCCCGTGACCGATCCACTGGATGGAGAACGGGTGGTCTGTTATCGGAGTTTCCTGCCCGCAGCCAACGCCTTGGTTTAGTCGAGTCAGTAAGTCAGCAAGTCAGCGAGTTAGCGGGGCAGAGAGTCACGATGAAGATCACGATCAACGGGCAGGATTACACGGCCGCCCTCGACGCAGTGCGGCCGTTGACGATCGAGCGCAAGCTGAACGAGCCCTCCATATGCCAATTGTGGCTGAGCCTGCCGGCCAACGGAAGCCTGGCGATGCCCTTGCGCAATCAGTCTCTGGCGGTAACGGGTGACGATGGAACTTACTACTTTACCGGTTACATCGCGGTAACTCCCCTGCCCGAATACGCGGGACTGGCGATCGAAGGCCCGCGCTACCGGATTGCGATTCAGGCACTGAGCGATGAACTGCTGCTGGACCTAATGCTGATGCCTCCCAGCAAAGGCGCAACGGGCGAAAGCGCAGGAGCCCTGATGACGTCTTTGGTAACTCGCACGGGAGCAACCGGGCTATCGACTCAAGGGCTTTCGCTGAGCACAACAGTGAGCCATTTCGTTCCCGAACCGGGCGCGGCATGGAGCAAGAGCGCCGGACAGGTGGCAAGCATGGCGCGGGCCGCGTATCGCGCGGTCAATGGCGCGTTGACTGTTTCCCCGGTGCAGACGACCGTGCATCCGCTGAACGAGACCGATGGCAGCTTGAACCTGGCAGCCCTGGCGTTCACGGCCGGCGTCAATCGCGCCCTGGCAAACGATGTCACCGTTTGCGGCGAGCATGAGCCGGTTGCCTATGTAACTGAATACTTCCTTGGCGATGGAGTTACAACGCAATTCTATCTGGCACAGGATCCATATTTTCCCGCCGCATCGAAGTCCATTATTATCAGCGAGCTCTTCAACGAGACCCAGATCGACCAGCGCGTTTGGGGCCAGACGGGCGGTCCAGGCGCGCTCTCGCTGGGCGCGGGCGGATTGGCGATGGGCGGCGGCAATGGAATCGACGGGGAGACGCTGCTTGCCTGGCTCGATCCGGTGGAGATGGGCGGAACCCTGCTGCTGGAGGCTTTGGGCGTAACTCTCTCTCCAGGCAGCACGGGGGCTTTGGCCGGTTTCTTCGTTGGCACGGACACGCAGGCCGCTTGCATTGCGGGCTTTCAAGCAACAGCGCAACAAGGCACAGGCGTTGTCAGCTTGCAGCCGCTCATTCAAGGAAGCCCAGTGGGTGCGGCCTATGCGATCAATCCAGCCAACCAATACACATTGCGCGCATGGGTGCATTGCCCAGAGAACGAACGAGAGCTGGCGATCTATCGTTCCTTCGGAGATAGTGGGCAGATAACATACGGCGGACAGTGGAATGCTGCCCCGGCAAATCTGCATTTGGAGATTCAGCAGTTTGTTGACGGAGTGGGCGGGATGCCGGTCACTCTCTATGACGGCTCCATCGCCAGCCTTCCCGGAGCTTGCAATGTGGTGGCCGCGAGCAGCATCAACTTAATTGGAACGATGCGCGCGCTTCGCCTCACCAATCTCGGCTCAGGCTGGGTGGTGAGCACGCCTTCAGGCGGCGGTCCCTATACGCGAACAGTCGGCACGACGGGCGAGGCGGCCCAATGCCATGTGGAGCGCACGGGCAAGTTAGTCTTTTACACCGGGTATACACCGGCGGCCGGCGAGCAGATCGCGGTGAGTTACCGCACAACAGGAAGGGCCGTGGGACGGGCGGTGAACGCCGCCAGCCAGCAGGCGCTTGCCCAGGCAGGAATGCCCTCCGAGGCCGCGTGGATTGGCTCGGTGACCAATCCTCCGGCACGCAGCTCCGCGGATTGCCGCAATGCGGCCCTGGTGATCGAGCTGGCGGCGGCCGGCGTGAGCGCGTTGTGGAGCGGTGTCTACAAAGGAAACAGGCTAAGCTTCGCTGCCGATGTTTGGCCGGGCGATGCGCTGTTGCTCAATGCGCCTTCGACTAACTTGAATGCGCAGGTGGTGGTGCGAGCCGTTAAAGTGAGTTATACGGCAAGTTATCCCGATCTGGTGGAGTATGTTATTGCCTTCGCCAACGACTGGGCCGACGATCTGGCCATCAAGACCAGCGCGACCGTGCCCGCCGATGCGTGGCTCCCTGCAATCATCGCTCCAACCGTTCTTGCCAACCTTACCGGCCTCACGGTGACCGCGTTGAATGGAAGTACGGTGACAATCAATGCCGGCGTGACGCCTCCATCGGGCGGAGGATTCGAGATTCGGCTGCGCGACTTTGCCTTCATGGCCGGCGAGGACCCGACCTTGGTGATGCGTTCGACGCAGCCGGCCATGACCTTCTCTCGCATCAGCGCCGCCGACCGGTTCTATATCCGGATGTATGACGGCTCGACGCCGCCCAATTACTCGGAGTTCTCAACGGCATTGTTCATCAACCTGCCGCTGGGGTCGTAGGCGGCAAAGACGGATGGATGGAGTCCAGCGGATGCGGATGATGAATGAATTCGAAGCGCAGGTGCTGAGCGACTTGTGCGTGCTCAAGACGCAGATGACCAATCTCACCGGCAACGGCAATGGCGGGCGGATCGCCGATCTGGAGCGGCGCATGGACCGGCACGAGCAGAATTGGCAGCGCGCCAAGGGATTTCTCGCGGCGGTCAGCGTGCTCTTCGCAGTGATCGAGGTCGCTATGGAGACACTGTTGCGGCATTGAGATCACCTATCTGCCGTGGAACTGTGGAGGTTTCTCTCGCGTTCCTGCGCTTGCCCTGGGATTTGCCGCTCGTGGCTTCTGCTCGCGTGCGGGCTTTCGTATAATGATCCCCATGAGCGATCAACCGTTAGTAGGCGTGGTGATGGGCAGCAAGAGCGACTATGAGGTGCTCTCGGCTGCCATTGAGATTCTTCATTCGCTTGAGATTCCCTGCGAGGCGCGGGTCTTGAGCGCGCATCGCACTCCCGACCAGCTCTTCGAGTACGTTGAGACGGCGCAGACGCGAGGGATGAAGGTGTTGATCGCGGGGGCCGGCGGCGCGGCTCACCTGGCCGGCGTGATGGCCGCCAAGACGCTGCTTCCCGTGCTGGCTGTGCCCATAGCGGCCACGCCGCTCAATGGCCTCGATTCGCTGCTATCGATGGTGCAGATGCCCAAGGGGATTCCCGTTGCCACGCTGGCCATCGGCAAGCCCGGAGCGGCCAATGCCGCGCTCTTTGCGGCTGCGATCCTCGCCCTGAACGATCCGGCGCTTTATGAGCGGCTGGCTGCATGGCGCGCGGCCCGCGCCCAGGAAGTGCTCGAGCAGAAGCTGCCGGAATAGAGCACTTTTTCTCGGTAGAGTTCCAGCGTTCCCAGGTGCGAATCCGGTGACCGGCTCAAAAAAACAATCGGCCACGAGGGAGATCCTCCCGCGAGGCCGATAACTGCTACAGAGAGGGAGATAAAATGCTCTAGCAAGGCATCTTATCTCTGCTGGTGATCAGGGTCGACTGCCCCGGATTGCCGCTTCGGCCATGCGGCGGGGACCCACTCGGCCGATGCAACATCCTTCCAGACCGTCCACGCGGCCGGAAGGTTCACACCCAAAGCATACAACGATCCGTCTTCCTGTCAATCTGGAAATTTTGGACGGAGCGGTCAAACCTCTTGCGGAGACTCCGCACAGGCCCGCCAGCGAACCCGCCGCGGCCGGAAGCGAGGCTCGGCTCAGGCAAGCGCCGTTCCGCCGCACGTTCTCATGCGTGCTGGGCGGCTGTCTCTTTCGTGGTCAGCTCAATCGCGATCTCGGGCGGCGAAAGCAGCGTATTGTGAATCAGGCAATGATGCACTGAGCGCATCAGTCCCTCGGTCTGCTCTTCCGTCAGAGAAACGGGAGAAACAACCTGAATCCGGAAGTTGCCCAGCCGCGCTGGCTGCTTCAGCTTCTCGGCGGTCACGGTAACCTCCACGCCAGTCTGGGCCAGATTGCGGGTCTTCAGGTATTGCACGGCATAGAAGGCCGCGCAAGAGCCCAGGGACGCGAGCATCAGCTCTGGAGGCGTCATGCCGGTGTCTTCTCCGCCATTCTCCGCCGGCTGATCGCACAGAACCGAGTGCGACCGCGCCTGAATGGTGAACTTGACCTGATCGAGATGTTTAACTTTGACTTCCATAGTGTGATTCCTCTCTTTTGATGAAAGACATCGTTGCGGCGATTCGTTACACGGCCGCAAGTGTTTCTTTCTCGCCCGGCAACAGCATTCGCAGGTATTCCCTGGTAAGGATCGCGCGCAGTCGAGCCGCTACGGCCGGGTCGCAGGGCATCTCAAGGGAACGGCAGCGATCGATGGCGGTCCGCAGGCTGCGCAGAAACGCCACGCAGGACGGGCAGGCCTCGATGTGCGCGCGCATCTGGTCGCAGGTGAGCGGTTCCACCCGGCCATCCAGATACTCCGAGAGATTGGCAAACAGATCCTGACACTCGGCCGGACGCTTCCCGCCTTTGGACCGCGAGCGCTTCGATCCTTTCGCTAT
This sequence comes from uncultured Acidobacteriaceae bacterium, assembly GCA_963710875.1. Lineage (GTDB taxonomy): Bacteria > Acidobacteriota > Terriglobia > Terriglobales > Acidobacteriaceae > Telmatobacter. The sequence continues at coordinate 197,930 of CAVQBW010000001.1, forward strand.
CGGATCGGCATGATTCGGAGCTCCCGCAGCCGCGCCGAGGATTTCGTTCATCTGCTTGCGCACGGCGAGGCGCGCCCGATGAAGCCGGATGCGCACCGTTCCCTCCCGCAGATCGAGAATCTCCGCAACCTGCTCGGTCGTCAGCTCCTCCATGTCGTGCAGCACCAGCGCGATGCGCAAGCTCGCCGGGATGCGCAGAATCGCCTGATGCAGCAGATGGTTCTGCTCGGCTTGCAGCAGGTTGGTCTCAGGACCCTCGGCCGCGTCCTTCAACAACCGTCCCAGCTCCGCATCGTCCGGCATCAGCTCGTCCAGCGAGAGCGTGTGCCTGGAAAGCTTTGAGCCCTTGCGTCTCATGCGCCAGCATCGGTTTTTGGTCACGGTGTACAACCAGACCGCAAGAGCTTGCGGATTCTGGATCTTAACCAGATGCCGGAGCGAGCGGTAAAGCACCTCCTGCATATTGTCTTCCGCATCTTCAGGATGCCCGCAGACTTTCATGCTGAAGGAATAGACCGTGTTCTGAAGTAAGCCGAGGGCTTCTTCGACAGCTTCGGGAGTGTCGCGCTGCAGCAGGTTCGCGGCTTGGATCAGTTCTGGGCGCATTGGTTGGAGGCATTCAGAGACACCACCAGTATAGCCGCCTGCCGCTTTTTCAATGCCGCCGGGAACACGCGGTCCCTTGGATCAGTTGCCGGTATCCTTCATCCCAATGGCGCGGAAGATTGTCATCGCCGGGCACCAGTTGGTGAATGCCGATTGCAACAGGTTGAGCCCGACGAATGCCGTCAGCCAGAGCCAGTAGGGCGAAAGGTAATGCGCAAGCGCGAGCGAGATGAGCAACACGGCGCCTGCCATCAGGCGGAGAGCGCGTTCGACGGTCATAGGGATTCTCCTTCTTCGGTTTCGGGTTGAGGTCCAGCCTCAGACTCGCCGCGGGAGTGGACCATGAAGTAGAGCACCGGAATCGTCGGCCACGAGAGGAACGTCGAGGCCACCGCTCCGGCAATCAGCGAAAGAGCAAGCCCCTGGAAGATGGGGTCGGAGAGAATCACGCTGGCGCCCACCACAACGGCCGCGGCGGTCAGCAGCATGGGGCGGAAGCGGACGGCGCCGGCGTCGATCACCGCCTCGGCCAGCGGCATTCCCTCGCGCCGCCGCAGTTCGATGAAGTCCACCAGAATAATCGAATTGCGCACAATGATTCCGGCCCCGGCGATGAAGCCGATCATCGAGGTCGCCGTGAAGAACGCGCCCAGAATCGCATGAGCGGGCAGGATGCCCACCAGCGTAAGCGGAATCGGCGCCATGATAATCAGCGGCACGATGAACGACCGGAACCAGCCCACCACCAGAACGTAGATGAGAACGAGCACGGCGGCGAAGGCCAGCCCCAGGTCGCGGAAGACCTCGATTGTGATGTGCCACTCGCCGTCCCACTTCATCGAGTAGTGCTCGCTCGATTTAGGCATCGACGCGTTGTACCGGGCGAGCGTATACCCGGCCGGAAGCGTGAGATGATCGAGCTGCTTGTTCATTTTGAAGATGGCGTAAACCGGGCTCTCCTCCGCGCCCGCTACGTCTCCCGTGACATAGACCACGCGGCGCAGATTCTTGTGATAGATGCTCTGTTCGATCGTCTTGTCTTCCACCGTTACTAACTCGCGCAACGAAACCATCGAGCCGTCCGCGCCGGGAAGCCGGATATTTTCGAGACTCTGCTCGGAGGACCGGTCCACGCGATCCAGCTCGACGATCGCGGGTTCGGGCTCGCGGGAGGTCTGGTTGTGAATCAGGCCAACCTGAGTGCCGGAAAGCGCGAGCGCAAGGGCATGAGCCACATCCGATACCGCGATGCCATGCTCGGCCGCCTTCACCTCATCCACGCGCATCACCAGCCTTGGCTGCGGATCTTCGACGTACCAGTCCGTATCGACAACGCCCGGAGTGTGCTGGAAGATCTGCTTGATCCGTTGCGCAACCTGCCTCTGTCCATCGAGATCCGGACCATAGACCTCGGCCACCAGTGTCTGCACCACCGGCGGTCCTGGCGGAACCTCACTCACCTGAATGCGCGCGCCATATTGATTGCCGATCGCGTCCATCAGCGGACGAAGCCGCTTGGCAATCTCATGGCTTTGCACGCTGCGCTGCTTGGCCGGAAGCAAATTCACCTGGATGTCGGCCTGATTCGGCTGGCGGCGCATGTAGTAGTGACGCACCAGCCCGTTGAAGTTATAGGGGCCGGATGTTCCCGCGTACGTCTGGTAGTTCAGCACATCCGGCTGCCGCGCAAGCTCCGCGCCCAGCGCCTGGGCGACGCGCGCCGTCTGCTCAAGGGGCGTTCCGTCGGGCATATTGATGATCACCTGCAACTCGCTCTTGTTGTCGAAGGGCAGCATCTTTACCCGCACCAGCCCCAGCGGCACCAGCGCAATCGAGATCACCAGAAGCACAGCCACTCCGGCAAAGAAGAGAAGGCGATTGCGCGAAGACCGGATCAGCGGCGTCATGATCTTGCGATAGAGTCTGGTGCGCCAGTTCTCCGTCTCCGGCTCCAGAATCTTGGCCCCGCTCAAATGTTTGCCGACCAGCCGCATCGCGGCCCAGGGCGATACCACAAAGGCCACCATCAGCGAGAAGAGCATGGCCGCCGATGCTCCCACTGGAATCGGCCGCATGTACGGCCCCATCAGGCCGCGCACAAAGGCCATCGGCAGCACCGCCGCAATCACGGCAAAGGTGGCGAGAATGGTCGGGTTGCCCACCTCCGCAACCGCCTCGACCGCAACCTCGCTCATCGAGCGCCCATGATTTTCCGGCAGCCGGAAGTGGCGCACCATGTTCTCGACCACGACAATGGCGTCATCGACGAGAATGCCGATGGAAAAAATCAGCGCAAAAAGCGTCACGCGGTTGATCGTGTAGCCGAGAAAATAAAAGATCGACATGGTGAGCGCCAGCGTCACCGGAATCGCCAGCAGCACCACGCCCGACTCGCGCCACCCGAGAAAGAGCGCCACCAGCAACGTCACCGAGAGCGTGGCCAGCAGCAGATGCTCGAGCAGTTCATCCGACTTGTCCTTGGCTGTTGCGCCGTAGTTGCGCGTCGTCGTCACCGTCACGTCGCTGGGCACGCTCACGCCCTGCATCCGGTGAACGCTCGTCAGCACGGCGTTGGCAATGTCAGTCGCGTTGGTGCCCTTGCGCTTGGCCACAGTGATGGTCACCGCCGGAACCTGCCGCGCCGCCGATGCGCCGGCGTTTGTCGTGCCATAGGTCACATAGTTTGCCGGCTCCGCCGCGCCGTCGACGATCTTGTCGGCAACGTCGCGCAGGTAGACGGGATGCCCGCGAACCACGCCCACCACCACCGCTTCCAAATCCTTGCGGCTGGTGAAGAGGTTGCCGGCGTCAACCTTGATCTCCTGGTTGTTCTCGGCAAAACTGCCCGCCTGCACGCTGGCATTGGCGGCTTCGAGATGCCCGACGATCGCCAGCGGCGACAGGCCATAGGCGTTCAGCTTCTCCGTGCTGAGCACCACGCGCATGGTGCGCGGCAGCCCGCCGATGATCGCCGTCTCAGAGACATCGGGAATCTGCTCGATGTTGTGCTGCATCTCGGCGGCGATCGAGCGAAGCTGATAGCCGTCGTAGTGCTCGCCCCACAGCGTCAGCGCCAGAATCGGAACATCGTCGATCGAGCGCGCCTTGATCAGCGGCTGCGAGGCTCCCGGCGGCATGGTATCGAAGTTCGAGTAGAGCTTGCTGTAAACCTTGATCAGCGCGTCTTCCTGCGGCGTGCCCACCAGAAAGCGCACGATCACCAGGCTCTGTCCCGGCGCCGATGTCGAGTACACATACTCCACGCCCGAGATCTGATGCACCAGATTCTCGATCGGCAGCGTGACGCGCTCCTCCACCTCGGCCGGAGATGCCCCCGGCATTGCGGTGGCAATGTCCAGCATGGGAACGAGAATCTGCGGTTCTTCCTCGCGTGGAATGATCGCCACCGCGAAGATACCCAGGCCCAGCGATGCCACAATGAACAGCGGCGTCAGCTTCGAATTGAGAAATGCGCGCGCCAGCCGTCCGGCGATTCCAAGCTCTTGCTTCATGGCTGGACCTCATTTCGCAAGTCTGTGATGCGCTTTCCAGCAAGGTCGCGGTCCTCGGGTGCGTCAACAATCTTTTCGCCCGCGGAGATGCCCGACAGCACCTCCACCAGACTGCCCTGCGCCGCGCCCAGTGTAAGAGAGCGAAGCTGTGCAATCCCCTGGCTGTCGAGAACGTACGCCGATGGAAGCGATCCGCGCATGACCACGGCGGAGCGCGGAATGAAGATCGCCTGCCGGATACCATTTGCAAACTCGACCGTCCCATACATGCCCGCGCGCAACTGGCTCGAAGCGGGCAGATCGATCTTCACCGTGAAGCTGTGGCTGGCGGGATCGGCGGCTGCGTCGATCTCCGCCACAGTGCCCGTCATCTCTGCGGACGCTCCGTCGATCGCCACCGGAACCTTCATCCCCTTGTGAATCGCGCCGATCGCCGATTCATCCACGGTGGCTTGCAATTGCAGCGCCCCGGCCTGGTCGATCTGAAGCAGTGGCATGCCCGGCGCGGCCATCGTTCCCGGATCGGCCATGCGCGCCGTTACCGCGCCGGCAAAGGGCGCAGCCAGCCGCGTGTAAGCCAGCATTGTCCGCGCCGCGCTCTCCTGGGCCCTCGCCGCATCGGTCTGTGCACGCACGGCATCGAGGTTCGCAGCCGCCGCCTCGGCTCGCCGCGAGACCTCATCCATCTCCTGCGGGCTTACGCTCTTTTCCGACTCAAGCTGCTTGTAGCGATTCAGTGTGCTGGCGGCCAGAGCTGCGTTTGTCCGCGCGGCGGCTTGCTCATTCTGTGCAGCATTCACGCCCGCCTGCGCCTGATCCACAGAAGCCCTGAGCGCCGCATCGTCCAGTACGACGAGCGTTTGCCCGGCGCGCACGCTGTCTCCCTCGTGTACCAGAACCTGCTGAATGCGTCCCATCACCTGTGCCGAGACAACCGCGCTCTCCCGCGCATGAACGGTTCCCGTCGAGCGCACATTCACCGGAGCCTCGAGCTGCCGGCTCTCCACCACCTGTGCCTGCGCGGTCTCTACCACCGCCTGTGGCGCGGAATCGGAGCCATGACAACCAGCCACAAGCACCGCTGAAATTGCAAGAGCGTATTGAAGTAGATGCTTTGTGTCAGGGCACGACTTCAGTCGTGCCGAAGAGTGCGTTAAGAAGCGGGGCTTCAGCCCCCGCGGAACTCGAACCATGATCCGTTGAATCATCTGTGAGACCCGCTGGTAAAAACTCAACTGCGAAATGACCGTCATTGCAACTCCTCCGCCGCATCGGGAGTTAGCGTCCCTGTCGCGTATAAAAGTTCGGAATAAGCCATGGCATTGCCATAGACGGCATGCCAGTAGCTCGATTGACTCTGCCGCTCGGCGTCCTCGGCCCGCAACAAGTCGGTGATGGTCGCCAGCCCCGCGCCATAGCGGTTCTTCACGATGCGCAGACTTTCGGCGCCCTGGTCCATCGCCGCCCGCGCCGTCTCCAGTTGCAGCTCCGCCGTCTCGCGCCGAATATGCGCCTGGCTCACCTCCGTGCGCATATGAAGTCTGGCAGCGGCCAGTTGCGCATCGATCTTTTGTTTTCCCGCGGTCTCCCGCGCAAGCTGGGCGCGCTTGCCAAAGGGCAGAATATCGACGCTGATCTGCACGCCGGCCACCCAGTTGTTGCCGCCCGAGCTGGTCAGCGAACCCCGATCCTCTTCCCAGTTTCCGTAGGCGTTGACACGAGGGCCAAACTCGGACTTTGCCGCGCCCACCGCCGACGCCTGCGCCAACTGCGCCTCGTTCATCGACTTCAGATCGGGCCGCGTCTTGGCCGCCGTCGCCAGTTCCTGCTCCAGCGGCTGCTCGGGAAATGTATGCGCCTCGATCGGCTGCAACTCTGAAGCCTTCAACTCCGCCGTTCCCATCGCCTCGCGCAGCTCAGCCCACGCCAGCTCCAGATCGCCCTTGGCCGCAATCAGCTCCTCCTGCCGCGCCGCTGCGTTCACTTGCGCCGCCATCCGGTCCGACTCCACCGCAAGCCCAGCCTTCACATGATCCTCGGCTGAAGCCAGCAGCGCGGCCGCGGTCTCTTGTTCATGCTGGGCGACTTCAATCTCCCGCTGCGCATAGAGCACAGCCTGATAGGCCCCTACGACGCGAAGCACAATCTGCTGATCTGTCGCTTTGGCCGACGAAGCGGCGCTTTTCTTGAAGAGATCGGCGCGGCGAATCTCCCGCTGCGTCTTGAACGAGTCGAAGGCCGTCCAGGAGCCGGAGAAGCGCGTCGAAAAGTTGCCGATCGGCTGCGGGCGGTTCAGGGCGTCCAGCGCAAAATCGGCCTGTGTGAACTGCCGCTGCCGCAGCCGCGAGCCGAAGGCGTAAACCGGATCGTCTCCGCGCGAGATCTCTTCGGTAAAGCCGAGCTGCGGCAGCAGTTGCGTGCGGGCCATCGCCGACGACGACGAGGCCTCCTGGCTGCTCGCGCGCGCAACGGCCGCATCGGGGCTTTCGCCCAGAGCTGTCTGGATGGCCTGCTTGAGCGTCAGCGGCTCCTGCGCTGGGGCGGCCCATCCCACCGCAGCGAACAGGAGAGCAAGGCTCAGAGATCGATAGAAGCGAGAATTCATTGGGTTTGGTTTCCTCGGCTGATGCGTTCAACCCAATAAAGTCCTCGGTCGAGGCATTCGTTACAAAAGACGGCCAATTCAATCCTTCAGCGTCAGGAACGCCCGAGCCACGAACTCCACATCGCCGCCATCCGATAAACTGCCAATGAGGCCCCTCTTGAGCGGTACGGACCCAGCAGAGACCATGGAAACGGCCGCAACCGATGGCACGTCGCAACCGCACGCGGCCGGCGGCGTCTCTCACGCCTGGCGCGCCCTGCGCCATCGCAACTTCCGGTTGTTCTTTGGCGGCCAGACCATCTCTCTCATCGGAACCTGGATGACGCGCATAGCCACCGGCTGGCTGGTCTACCGGCTCACCGGCTCGGCGCTTCTGCTCGGCACGGTCAGCTTTGCCGGCCAGATTCCCACCTTTCTCGTCGCGCCCTTTGCCGGTGTCTGGGTTGACCGGCTCGACCGGCGGCAGGTGCTGGTCTGGACCCAAGCACTCTCCATGCTTCAGTCGCTGACACTGGCCGCGCTCACCCTCTCCGGCCACATCACCATCCCCCGTCTGCTGACTTTGAGCGTGATGCAGGGCATCATCAACGCCTTCGACATGCCCGGCCGCCAGTCCTTCATGGTCAAGATGGTGGACGACAAACGCGACCTGCAAAATGCCATCGCCATCAACTCGTCCATGGTGAACCTGGCCCGCCTTATCGGTCCCTCGCTGGCCGGCATGTTGATCGCGGTCTCCAGCGAGGGCTGGTGCTTCCTGGTCGATGGCATCAGTTATATCGCCGTCATCGCCTCCCTGCTCGCCATGCGCCTGCATGATCCCGCGGTCAAGCGCGCCGCCGCCTCCACGCTCTTCGAGCTGAAGGCCGGCTGGGCTTACGTCTCGCATTTTCTGCCCATTCGGACCATTCTTTCGCTTTTTGCGATTGTCAGCCTGATGGGCATGCCGTTCGTCGTACTGATGCCCGTCTTTGCCAAGACCGTGCTGCACGGCGGACCGAACATGCTTGGCTTCCTGATGGGTTCAATGGGCCTGGGCGCGCTCATCTCGGCGCTTTCGCTGGCGGCGCGCAAGAACGTGCGCGGCCTGGTCAGGATGATCCCCATCGCCGCCACCGTCTTCGGCCTGGGACTGATCGGCATGGGTCTCTCGCGCGTCTTCTGGCTCTCCATGATCATGGTTTTCATCGCCGGCATGGGCATGATGCAGGGCATGGCCGCCAGCAACACCGTCATCCAGACCATCGTCACCGACGACAAGCGCGGCCGTGTGATGAGCTACTATACGATGGCCTTCATGGGCATGGCGCCCTTCGGCAGCCTGCTCGCCGGAACCATGGCGCAGAAGGTCGGCGCGCCCTGGACTGTAATTTTGAATGGCGCGGTGATCCTGGTAGGCGCGGTCTGGTTCGCCACGCGATTGCCGGTGCTGCGCCTTCAGATCCGCCCCATTTATAAAGAAATGGGCATTATTCCAGCCGAGGAGGCAATCCAGCAATGAGCGAAGATAAACTCGAACTCAAACTCGATCCGCGCCATATAGCCATCGTCGTCATCGACCTGCAAAAGGGCATTGTAAACATGCCGGGCGGAGCGCCGCACCCAAAATCCGCCGTCATCGCCAACTGCGCAAGCATGCTCACAGTTGCCCGCGCCGCCGGGGCGCAGCCTGTTCTGGTCCATGTGAGTGGCTCGCCCGACGGCGCAGACCGGCTGAAAACCCCAACAGACCAGACCTGGAAGACAACCGGTCCCCTGCCGCCCGATTGGATGGAACTGATTCCCGAACTCGACTGCCAGCCCACCGACCTGGTGATCCTCAAGCGTCAATGGGGCGCCTTTTACGGCACCGATCTCGACCTGCAACTGCGCCGCCGCGACCTCACCACCATCATCCTCTGCGGCATCGCCACCGAGGGTGGCGTGGAAAGCACGGCCCGCGACGCCTACGAGCGCAACTACGAGCTCATCTTCGCAGAGGACGCCATGACCGGCATCAGCGCCGAAAGCCACGCGAACAGCGTCGGGCGCATCTTTCCCCGCCTGGGCCGCGTGCGCTCCACCGCGGAGATCCTGGCAGCCCTCCGTGCCTGAAATCCTTCGATCCGCCGTCCATCGAAAAAATATGTGACACTGAGTTGTTGCATCCTGTCTCAAGGCGCTATAAGATGCGTCAAACGATAACCATGCCTGTCTTCGGCTCCACTTCGCCAAATCCCGCGCCCGCACCCCCGGCCCGCCTCCGCCGGGAAAACATGAGTAAGCTGTGCGTGGCCATTCAAGCCGGGTCGCCCGCGCAGTTGATCGAGCGCGCCGAGGCGGCTCTGCTCGAATCGCAGCCCGATGCACGATTTATCGAACTCCGCCTCGATTCGCTTCCCAAACCGGCCTCTGCGCTGCCCAAAATCAAGGAGTTTCTTGCCGCCCATCGCGAGACGACAGTCATCGCCACCTGCCGCCGCAAGGAGTTTGGCGGCGGCTTCGACGGGCCGCTCACCGCTGAGCTCGACCTGCTGGCCAAGGCCGCTCAGGCCGGTTGTCAGATCGTCGACCTCGAGGTCGAGTCTGCCGAAGAGGCCGCGCCCCGCCAACTCGACCTCTTCCGAGAAAAACTTCGCGCTGCCGGCACGGCGCTGCTCGTCAGCTTCCACGACTTCACCCGCACCAAGAACCTCGAGCAGGCCGCGCAGCGCATCGAGGCCCTCCACCCGGATTTCGTCAAAGTCGTCTCGACCGCCCGCTCCCTGGCCGACAACCTCGCCGTCCTCCGGCTCATCGCCGACCGCTCCCGCTCGGCCGAGGTCGTCGGCATTGCCATGGGCGAGGAGGGACTGGTCAGCCGCATTCTGGGCCCGCGATTTGGGGCTGCCTTCACCTTCGCCTCCTTCTCGGAAGGCGCTGAAACAGACCCCAAACTGGCCACCGCTCCCGGCCAGATCAGCCTGCGCGCCCTGCGCGACCTCTATCGCGTCGAGCAGCTCGATCAGGCGACGCGTCTCTTCGCCGTGGCCGGAAACCCCATTGCCCACTCCCTCTCGCCGCTCATGCAGAACACCGCTTTCCGCCGCGAAAACGTCAATGCGATTCTGGTCCCGCTCAAGACGCGCACTCTCGACGACCTGCTGACCCTGGTCCGCGAACTCCCGCTGGCCGGCGTCGCAGTCACCATGCCGCTCAAGCAGGAGGTCCTGCCCCACCTCGCCAACCCCGTCCAGGCAAAACCCGCCCCGCTCACCCAGCGCATCGGCGCCTGCAACACCCTGCGCACCGGCGCGGACGGCAAGCTCTACGGCTTCAACACCGACGTGGATGGCGTCATCCGCCCCCTCGAACGGCGGCTCAAGCTCAAGGGCGCGCGCATCGCCGTCCTCGGCGCGGGAGGCGCGGCCCGCGCCGCCGTCTTCGGCCTCGTAGACCAGGGCGCTGAGGTCTTCATCGTCAACCGCACCCACGAAAACGCCGTGAAACTCGCCAAAGAAGCCAAGGCCAAGGCGCTTAAGCGCGAGCACTTTGCCGACAGCCACTTCGACGTGCTCATCAACTGCACCCCTTGCGGCATGGCCGGCTCCAAGCAGGCTCTGCCCCCGCCCTTCGACAATGGGGCGAAGGAACTGAACGCCGGCCTGGTCTTCGACATGGTCTACAACCCCATGGAGACGCCGCTCCTAAAGCTGGCCAAAGAGCACGGTATTCCCGTCATCACGGGCCTCGAGATGTTCGTCCAGCAAGGCGCCCGCCAGTTCGAGATCTGGACCGGCAAGCCCGCCCCCGAAGCCGAGATGATGCGCGTCGTCGAGCTGGAGCTCCGCCGGCGCGGGTGACGGAGCATAGAATTGCAGGCAAGTCGCGGAACGGTGAATTGAACCTGAACGAGAGGAAGAGGATCGAAATCAAGGCATGGACATTTGGAACGTAGACAAGCTAGCACTCTTCCTTATCTTCTTTCTTCCGGGGTTCATCTCTATGAAGGTCTATGACCTCATGGTGCCGGGAGAACCGAGGGATTTTACAAAGTCTCTGCTCGAAGCGACCAGCTACAGCATCTTGAACTTTGCTGCGATGTTTTGGCTGATAGCTATGATCCAGACAGGTGATTTTTACCACCAACATTTCATCCTGTATTGGCTGTCATTCGTCGTGATTATGGTTGTGGTTCCTGCTTGTTGGCCTTTCGCCTTTTTGAGGCTTTCGTCTTGGCGGCCTGTCGGAAAGCATTTCGTGCACCCGATTCAGAAGCCTTGGGACTATGTCTTCGGTAAACGTGCCCCGTTCTGGATCATCGTCCATCTGAAAGACGGGCAAAAGATAGGAGGTCTCTTTGGTCTCGAATCCTTCGCCTCCTCCAACCCGGCGGATGAGCAGATTTATCTGGAGGAAGTCTGGGTACTCGGCGAAGACGACAGTTTTCTAGTCCCCGTCGAGAACTCGCGAGGAATCATCATCATGAATGACGAGATTCGCGCTGTAGAGTTTTTCGAGTAAAATTAAATGAAGGAGCTTAAAATGCCTCAGAACATCACTCCCAAACCCGTGCCAAGCATTGAAAGAAGAGGCTATCAGCCTCTTGGTAGAGCGCAGGATGGATATCAGCCGACGCGGTCTTTGGATAAGAGCAACCCTCCGCGCGGGCGGTCTGTTGATCCTCGTCCGGCTACGCCCGCACCCGTCAAGAAGACTGCCAAAGGCTGAATCCAAATCCGATTATTCGCCGGACTTCCCTGGCTAGCTCGCTTCTTCTTGCCCAATTTGACTTCCATCAAATAGTATATACAATAAACCAACTGGAATCACGTACGATCCCACCAAGAACGAGCACAACATCCGGGAGCGTGGACTTGCACTCGGGAGGTGGCGAAACTCTATGGCAAACCGCAAACCATTGATTGACGACGACGGAGAGGTGAGAGAGATCACCGCCGAAGACGTTGCCGCCTTCAAGCCCTTCTCCGCCCTCCCTGAGACCGAGCAGAAGATGCTCCTGAAGCTCCGCCGGCGCGGGCCGCAGAAGACTCCCAAGAAGGTTCCCATCTCGATTCGGCTCTCTCCCGACGTGGCTGAGGGCCTGCGCGCAACCGGGACCGGCTGGCAGAGCCGCGCGGATGAGGCGCTAAGATCCTGGCTGCAGGAGTCGGGCAAACAAAACACAAGGCGCGCCGTGTCAAACCGCTGAACTGCGGGCCACTCCGGCAGACACGTCAGCCGATCAGTCCGCTTCTCCCGCCGAAATCTCCTTCAGTTCCTCGACCACCCGCTTCAGTTCTTCGACAATCCGGTTTGTCCCCGCCGCTTTGAATATCTTCACCAGTTCATCGAAGTACCCGATCTGTTCCTTCCGGCCGCGCTTGAATCGCTTCCAGACCTCCGGCCCGACAACCCGGTAGTCTTCGAGAATCGCTCTCGCGTTATGCAGCTTGTCGGCCGCGGAGATGAGTTGCACGTCAGGCTCTTCTCCGCGAAGCCTTAGCAGATAAGCTCGTTTGCGCTCCAGCCAAGGCTGCTTATTGTTCGGGTCGTCCGCAAGACTGTCCGAAAGCCCCTCGACCATGCGCGCCACATTCGATCCGAAGTTGTGCTCGATGTCCTTGAGCCGCACCGCTCCGCCATGATCTTCGGCAGCATCGTGAAGAAGCGCGGCGATCACCATCTCTTCAGTGACAGGGAATGGAACATGCCCAGCCTCACTCATGACCAGGGATGCGACCCCAAGCAGGTGAGCCATGTAGGGAATATCGGTTCCCTTGCGCCGTTCGATGTGCAGCACGCGCGCATAGTCGATCGCGCTCGTAAACCTGCCGCTCAGATAGAGCTGCCCGGTTTTATTCTCATTAGGCACTTCGTCTTCAGATGTCATTGCGCCTCGATGCAGATCTCAACACGTCAGCCGTTGGGCTCGCCTCTTCATGGCCGGCCGCCGCCTACTTGCCCTTCTTCTTCCCAGCCTTGCCCTTCTCGCCTTCCAGGTGCCCCACCGGAATCGGTCCCATGTCGGGGCCGATGCGCTTGACGCGCGTGTCGTCCATCTCATAAGTAATCGTCCGCGGTGTCGCCGGCCGCGTGATTCCCGTCTCCGGATCGGTGCTCACGTTTGGGCCGTTGGCGATCAGGAAGCTGAAGACCGGCGCGCCGTTGGCAGCCGGTGGCAGCAGCCGCACCGGCAGATAGCCCCGGATCGGATGCAGCCGGAAGGCCGTCTCATAGCGGTGGTGCTTCACGGCCCAGGTATAGACGCGCACCTGATCGAAGTCGAAGGGCAAGCCTGCCTCGGGCGGCGCGAGCACCGTCAGGTACTGCGGAACCTCGTGCCCCGGCGTTGCGGCCTCAGGGTCTAAGACCTTGTTCAGCACCCAGACGCCCACATACTGCTGGCCCTCGGCATAGGCGCCAATCTCGTCTGGCACATCCACATCCATGAGCCTCGCAAGCAGCCAGCCCACTTGGCCCTGGCCGTCGCGCACCAGCCACCAGTCTTCCAAGACCGGTGGCTCGGCCGCGATCTGGCCTGAAACGGGTGCGGCACCGCTTGCAACCGCTCCGGCAATCGGCTTGGCCGGCGCTTTGGGCCCGGAGCCAGGGCCTGGGGCTTTGGCCGCCGTGGCCGGCTTCGGCGCCGGCTTGGGTGCCCGTGCCGACCCGGGAAGCTCCTTGGGAACCGAGGTGCGCGCCAGAAGCTGAATCTTGGCGTTCGCGGCCAGCAGATAGAACCGCTCCGACTCCCGGCCGGGCGCGAGGTGCAGGTAGACGTCGTCGCGCACAGTCGCGGTGGCCACCACCGGATCGTCTTTGTGTTGAACCCCCAACTGCTCAAAGGCCCTGAAGGTCTTCGCGTCGATCACTGCCCGCTCTTCGATCCAGCCGATCTCGTTCTTCGCGGTCTTCACTTTGAGAAAGCGGTGGCCATGTTCGAGCACTTCGAGCGGCTGGCCGTTCACCACCTCGCCCACGCGATTGGAGACGGGAGCCACGCGGTCGCGCAGGTACATCTGACGCGCGGAGACGTACACCGTGTCGTGGTGTGCCTGGCGGAAGCGCCCGCACGCAGATGTGAACAGAAGAAAAATCAGGATAAGCAGCGAAAGGGCAGAGGCATTCGAGTGCCGTTTGGAAGAGTCGAATCGGATGGATGAATGCGTGAGCACAGCCAATTGCGGTCTTCCTGAGAATAGCACTCTGTAGTGTAGCCGGGGGCGTGAAACTACGGTGGCTGCCAGTTAAGTTCCTCTTCCTTGGCCCCGGTCCACGCTCCTTTTCACATCGCTGCCTTACTTTGGCGCCGCGGCGATGGCGATGGCTTCGACAGTGCCGCTCCCGGTTGCGCCCGTGAGCGCGGAGGTCAGTGTGCCCAAACTCATGGTATAGGCCTCAAGATCGGGATTTCCGGAAAAGTCCACCGCAAGCAGGTAACTGCCGGTCGAGTCCTCTGCCAGGCCGAGCTGGCCGCTGGGTCCAGCCGCGGCGGTAGCGATGAAGGTCAGCCCGGTCGAGGAGACCGAGAAGCTGGAGATGTTGCCCGTCGAGCTTCCGCTGACCGCTCCGTTGGCGACATAGACATACTTGCCGTCCAATGAAGGCTGGATGGCGCTTGGTCCCGTGCCCCCGGTTGCATAGGGAGAGCCCGCGCTCTTCAACTCGGTGATTCCAGTGGCGCCGATGGAGAAGACACGCAGCCCGCCGGATTGGCTGCCGGAGCTGATGTCGTTGGTCTCGCCGATATAGAGGAACCCGTTGCTGGGATCCACGGCCACCGCGTTGTCGCCGCTCGATGAGTTCACCAGGCCAGTGTTGCCGGCGCCTCCGAAGGGATTCGTAAGACTGGGGTTGAAGTGAATCGCCTCCGTGCCGCCGTTTTCCATGGCGACAAATACATAACAATCGACGCATGAACTGGAGTCATTGGGGGAGATAGCTAGTTGCTTCACGCTCGGCGCGGGCAGATTGAAGATTTGCTGACTCTCATTGACGTTGGCGAGCTGGCCTGTGCTGGGATTGATTTGAACGGCGAAGACTTGAGCCTGGGCAAGGCCAGGGACAGCGTTGACCAGCCAGGAGTTGGTCGTGTCCACCTGCATTGCGGTGGCCTGATCCGGTAGGATCGACAAACCTGAGTTTTCCACCGTGAGCGCGCCATTCGACGCAATGTCGTAGAGGTAGATGCCGCCAGACGTGCTCACATACAGGAACTTGCCGTTGGGGGCCACCGCGATGGCCTGAGGCACGGGAGTGGGCGTGGTTATGGTGCCGATCGTCGTGAGCGCGCCGGAGGAGATTTTCATGGCGACGACTTGGTTTGTCGCCTGGTTCACCACGTAGAAGTTGCCGCTTACGGCGGCTACACTGCTGCAAGTGCCCGTGGTAGCCGTCGTCACGTCAACGCAAACGTCCGTCGTCTCCATAATGCTCCCCGAAGTACCGGTCACCGTAAACTGGTACACTCCGAGCGTCGTGCTGGCCGAAGTAGTCGCTGTAAGAGTAGTCGTACCGCTGGTCGTGACCGAACTCGAAGAAAGCGTGCACTTGGGATCGGTCGCGTTCGACAGCGAAGTGGTAACAGTGCAACTAAGCGAAACCGTTCCGGTAAACGAACTCACCGGCGAAACGGTGATGGTCGCGGTGTCGTCAGTGGTCGCGCCAGGGGCCACAATGAGGCTTGCGGGGGAAGGCGAGAGCGTGAAGCCAGCGGCAGCGCAGGTCGTGCAGGGAGGAGCCTGCCAGAAATCGCCGCAGCCCGTCAGCAAACATGCCAAAAACGGCGTCGCCGCAAGCAAAATCCGTCCCCAGCTTCCGATTCTCATTGCCGCTCCCTTACGCCGTTCCCGCGCCACGCCGTCTCCAACAACCCATTCTCAGGGTAGCGCCCGGACGCGCATCCTGTCCCGCCGCCGGACGCACACTCCCTCAGGCCTATATTTTTTAAGACGCAGACCCTCGATGATTCGCTTGAGCCTCTCGCCCTGTCCCAGGCTGATAGATTCTTAATAGAAGCGGGTGTCCCACCTCCGCCAGATGAGCAGGGTGCCCCACCCTCGCCGCGCCCTTGTTTTTGCGGCTAGGGTGGGAAACAAAGCGCTCCAACCCGCGCCGTAAGGGAAGTCAAGCCATGTTCCACACTACCGAAGATCTCCGCATCCAATGGACCCGAGTCGTGCTTCCTCCCGTCTTCCTCGAGGAAGAGCGCCCCATCACCGAAGCCGCCTCGGACACCATCTTCAACGCCCGCGGCGAGATCACCGCCATCCTCAACGGCCAGGACTCGCGCCTGCTGGTCCTCGCCGGCCCCTGCTCCATCCATGACCCCAAGGCCGCACGCGAATACGCCGCCCTGCTCAAGGCCGCCATCGAAGAGTTCTCCGCCGACCTGCGCATCGCCATGCGCGTCTACTTCGAAAAGCCCCGCACCACCATCGGATGGAAGGGCCTCATCAACGACCCCTATCTCGATCAGTCCTACAAGATCAACGACGGCCTTCGTCTGGCTCATCACCTGCTCATGGACCTGGCCGAGATGGGTGTGCCCACTGGAACCGAGTTCCTCGACATGATCTCCCCGCAGTACCTCGCGGGCCTGGTCGCCTGGGGAGCCATCGGCGCGCGCACCACCGAGAGCCAGGTCCACCGCCAGCTTGTCAGCGGCATCTCCTGCCCGGTGGGCTTCAAAAACGGCACCTCCGGCAACGTCCAGATCGCCATCGACGCCATCCTCTCCGCGGCTCACTCGCACGCCTTTCTCGGCCACACCAAGCACGGCCAATCGGCCATTCTGTTGACCACCGGCAATAAAGACTGCCACATCATCCTGCGCGGCGGCCGGGGCACGGTCAACTACACCGCAGAGAGCGTCGCCGACACCGCGGCCCAGATGGAAAAGAATGGCCTTGCCCCGCGCATCATGATCGACTTCAGCCACGCCAACTCGAGCAAGGACTACCGCCGACAATCCATCGTCTGCCACGACGTAGCCGCGCAGATCGCTGGCGACGCACAGGCTGGCAAACCCGGCGACAAGCGCGGCGATACTCGAATCATGGGCGTAATGATCGAGAGCAATCTCGTAGCCGGAGCCCAGACGCTCATCCCCGGCCAGCCGCTAGTCTACGGCCAAAGCATCACCGACCCCTGCCTCGACTGGCAAGAAACCCACTCGTTGCTAAAAGAGCTAGCCGCCGCAGTCCGCGCCCGGCGGGGCTATTAGGCAATGTCTGGCGAATGCCAAACCGATTCGCCTTGTGTCAGGGCATGACTTCAGTCGTGCCGAAAACCGCCAAATTCCACTGGGCTTTAGCCCCTGCGGGATGTCGCTAGGCCAACTTGATGGGGTTCTTGCACCAACTCTACAGTGAATCGGCCTCAATGCGTAATTTGGCGGCTTCGTCAGATTTGCCCATTATCTCAAGCAGAGAGGCATGATACCGCAGGATGCTCGCAAGAGTCTTGCTGTAGTTCTCTTTCATGTCGGGCAGATTGGCGATAGCGCGGCGATGCGTCTCCTCGGCAATCTTGAAGTCAGCCAGCGCTTCCTCGCCCCGGCCCAGGTGCTCCTCAACGAGGGCCCGCCAGAAGAAGGGCATGGCGTACTCCTGGTCCTTCTCCGTAAGGCACTTCTTCGACTCTGCGATAG
Source organism: uncultured Acidobacteriaceae bacterium (assembly GCA_963710875.1). Taxonomy (GTDB): domain Bacteria; phylum Acidobacteriota; class Terriglobia; order Terriglobales; family Acidobacteriaceae; genus Telmatobacter. The sequence continues at coordinate 215,265 of CAVQBW010000001.1, forward strand.
CCAGGTTTTCCTGCTCCAGGGCCTGCTTCGCATCCCCGGCTGAAAGCAGAGCGTGACCATAAAGCTGATGGGAATCCATTCTCCCTAACTGATCGCTTGAGTTTAGGTCGCCAGCTTTGAAGGACATATCGAGCGCCTGCTTGCAATAGTCCATCGCTTCCTGCACGTTCTCCGCCTTGAGCGCGTTCCTACATTTGTTCGAAAGGGGGAACCACGCCTGAGCCGCTTTCTCCTGCTCTGCGCTCGGGCCTTCACCAGGCTTGTCAATATGGAAAGGGATCGTCAGAGTTGTTGATGCTAGGGTTGCGATTCCATTTTCGATGAACGGAGTGAAGCGTGACTTTTTCACTGCATCGAGCGCCGCCTGTTGCAGCATTGCTGGACCGCTGACAACCTTCTCAGAGGTAACCTTTCCTTCTGTGTCGATAACGACAGCAATGACGACGTCACCCTGCACGCGTGCAGCGCGCGCGATGGGCGGATAGACCGGCTCAATCTGCTGCATGAGATGCAGCCGGGCACCGATCTCCGGGACGGTTTGCGGAGAATTATCGCTCTGAGCGAGCGAGACAGGAACGAGCAGGATCAAGCAAAGTACGAGTAGGAAAAAGCGCATCATGAACCCCTCGAACATCATAGCCTGATGCCCCAGGTCCGGACTTTCGGACCTGGGATACCATGAACCAATCTCATCGGAAAAGTCTCCTAGTCCCCATGCCGCTCCCAGAATGCAGCCGGAGTCACAATCGGATATCGCCCGCTCAACGCAAGCAAATCCTTATCCCCAGTAACCAGATAGTCGGCCTTCGCCGCCCGCAGCGTTCCCAAAATCAATTGGTCCGACTCGTCTCGCAACGCCTCGTCCAACTCCGCGTCTGGCTCGACAATCTCCGCCAGAAACATGAAGCTGTCAGCAAGGTCGCGAATCTCAGTTGCAGTGAGCGTGATGCGGGAAAGTCGCGGCAGCACCCGAACCATCTCATCCAAAATGTACCGGGAGAGCACGACATCAAGCCCGCCCCGTCGCCACGCGCCTAAAATTCGTCCCGGAATGCTCTGCGGATACGCCAGTCCCGAGACCAAGACGTTCGTGTCCAGGACAACGCGCACTCCCGCCATCAGTGGCGCCGTTCCTTGGCGACTGCCGCATGGATCTCCGCCAGGCCCAGTTCGACCGGCACATCCGCATAAGCCTCGGCAACCCGGCCGCTCAACGCATCGAATCGATCTCGCAGCGCGCGAATGCGCGCAAAAAGCTCAGCCCCCACCAAAGCCGCAACCGGCTTGCCGTCCTTGTTCACTACGATGCTGTCATTCCGGTACTGCACCTGGTTGAGCATCTCTCCCAGGTTCTGGCGAAATTGAACGGCACTGACCTCAGTCACCATCGCGGCCTCCATGCATACTAACCAATATGACCATTATGACCACTATGATTACTCTTGTCCACACCTAAGCTATAAGCCTGTCAGAATCAGCACTCCTGCCATGGAGGCGAAGCAGCTATCATACTCACAAGTCCAGAATCCGGCGGGAACGAAGAAAGTATGCCCCCCACAATCTTCATCTCGGCAGGCGAAGCCAGCGGCGAGCAGTATGGCGCGCTGCTGGTCGCCGCGCTCAAAGAAGAGCTCGCCGCCTCCGGCGACTCGGCCCGCTTCTACGGCATGGGCGGCGAGCGCATGGCCGACGAGGGCCTCCGGTGCGTCGTTCGCTCGGAAGACATGGCCGTCATGGGCCTGACTGAAGTGGTTGCGCACCTGCCACGCATCTACCGCGAGCTCGGCAAGCTCAAGCGGGCTATCCGCCGCCATCCGCCCAGCGTCGCCGTGCTCATCGACTTCCCCGAGATCCACTTCCGCCTCGCCAAAGAGCTTCATCGCCTCGGCGTTCCCGTCATCTTCTTCGTCAGCCCGCAGTTGTGGGCCTGGAAAAAGCGCCGCATCAAGCTGGTCCAGAAGTACATTGACAAGATGCTTGTCATCTTCCCCTTCGAGGAGGAGTATTATCGCGAACGCGGCGTCGAGGCTGAGTTCGTTGGCCATCCGCTGGCCGACCTGCCCGCGCAGTCGATCAGCCGCGCGCAGTTTGCCGACGAGAATGGGCTGGACCCCGCCCAGACGTGGATCGGCCTGCTGCCGGGAAGCCGCCCCAGGGAGGTTCGCGACCACCTGCCGGCGATCCTCAAAGCGGCGCAAATGCTCTCCCACAGCATGGAATACCTCATCCCACTGGCTCCGACGCTGAGCGCGGCGCAGCGGAAACGGGTGCAGCGGCTCGTCGAGAAGCACGGCGAAGACTTGAATATCACTCTCGTCGACGATGCCCGCGTCGCGCTCTTTCACTGCCGCGCTTCGGTTGTGGCCAGCGGCACGGCCACCGTCGAAGCGGCGCTGATCGGCAATCCCTTCGTCGTCGTCTACCGGGTCTCGCCCCTCACCTACGCCCTCGCCAAACGGATGGTCAAAGTGCCCCACGTCGCCATGGCCAACCTCATCGCCGGCAAGCGGGTGGTGCCGGAGTTGATTCAACGCGACTTCAAGGCGGAAAATATCGTCGAAGAGCTCGAGCGCCTGCTACCGGACGGTCCCCAGCGCCAGTCCATGATGCATGAGTTGGTGCGAATCCGCATCCTGCTCGCCAAACCCTCACAGGAAGGCGCAATCGACCGGGTGGCGGCCATTACCCTGGAAACCATCCAGCCTTCTTGAATTTCGATTCGGGGCGAAAGGCAATGCCGATGGCTGCGATAATTGCTGCGATGCGTACAAGAATGAAGATTTTGCCGCTGGCGGGCGTTCTGCTCTGCGCCCTCACGATTGTCGCCCCGCTCCCCGCCCAGATGCCGGAGCGCCCCACGCTGGCCATCTCCGCATACACCATCGACGCCGAGATCGACACCGCCACGCATCATCTGGCGGCCAAGGCCGTCGTCAGCTTCACCGCGCCCGATAACGCCGAAATCGTCAGCTTTGGCTTCCACCCCGCGCTCAAAGTCACAAAAATCACCGACGAGTCCGGCAAGATCCTCGAGGGCGAACGGACCGCGGACGGCACCATCCGCGTCACCCCGACGACCCCCTTTACCAAAGGGCAGGTTTCCCGCTGGACCTTCGACTACGAAGGCGTCATCACCGGCAGCGAAGACGGCCCCGTCGAAGGCCTGAAACTGGCCGCCATCCAGGAGCCGATCACCTACCTTCTCTACCCGGCGCGCTGGTTTCCCATGACCGGCTACATGACCGACCGCTTCACCGCCCAGATGCACATCCGCGTCCCGCAGGGGATGCGCGTCTTTGCCAGCGGAGCGCAGGGCGCTTCCAAGCCCGTCACGCTGGCCAGCGGCAAGCCCGGCGACGAGTACGACTTCAACTGGGAGAAGCCCGGCTTTCCCGGCACGGTGATCGCCGGCCGTTTTGTCGGCCCGGTCTCGGCCGGACCCGGCAACGTGAAGGTCTATTTGACTGTGAGCCACCAGGGGTCGGCCAACAGCCTCGCCCAGACCGCTGCCAAGGAGTTCGATTTCTTTACCGGCAGCTTCGGCGCGCCCGAGTCCCCCCATCTGAATGTCGTCGAGATTCCCGATGACACCCTGCCCGCCGTCTGGGCGCCGGAGCTGGCGGCCATTCAGGGTTCGCGCGTCGGCGACAAGAGCGGCATTCGCCTGCTGGCCAACACCATCGCCCACCAGTGGTGGGGCTCCGAAATCAGCCCCCGCACCCTCAACGATGCCTGGATCACCAACGGCATGTCCCGCTACGGCGAGCTGATGTATATCGAGGATGAAAACGGCCGCAACGCCCTCAACGCGGCCCTGCCGGACATCGAGGCCAGCGCCCTGGCCTACGACTCCATTCCGCTGTCGAGCGTCAACCGCGAGGATCCCTTTTCGCCGCAGTTCCAGTCGATGACCCTCGATAAAGGCGCCATGATCTTCCACATGCTGCGCTGGGAGATCGGCGAAAAGGCCTTTCTGGCCACCCTCAAGGGCGCTCTCAGCCAGTACGCCGACAGCTCCATCCGCTCCTCCGACTTCGAAAAGGTCGCCACGGCGCAGAGCGATCAAAACTTGCTCGCCTTCTTTTCCCAATGGGTGGACGGCACCGGCGCGCCCCAGTTCACCGACAAGTACGCCGTCTACCGGCTGGGCAACAACAAGGGCTTCCGCACCGTCGGCGAGATCGACCAGGACCTCGACCTCTTCAACATGCCGGTCCAACTGCGCGTCGAGACCGACGGCAAGACCGAAACGAAGAGGGTCGATGTGGTCGGAACAAACACTCAGTACGTCATGGACACCTTTGGCCGCCCCCGCCGCATCAACATCGACCCGCAGGATTGGCTTCTCAAGACCACCCCCGACCTGCAGGTGCGCATCAGTATTCTCAAGGGGCAGCAGTTGGTGGCGCAGGGCGACCTGGCCGGCGCGCTGGTCGAGTATCAAAAAGCCCTCCAGGCCAACTCGCAGAGTTCGCTGGCCAGCTACCGCATCGGCGAACTGCTCTTTACCCAGCGCAACTTTCAGGCCAGCGTCAACTCCTACCGGGACGCTCTGCGCGGCGATGGCGAGCCCCCCTGGACCGAGGTCTGGAGCCACATCGCCCTGGGCAAGATCTTCGACATCACCGGCCAGCGCGACCGCGCCATCAACGAGTACCGGCTGGCCGTCCAGACCAACGACAACACCCAGGGCGCCCTCAACGAGGCCCGCCTCTACCTGCAAAAGCCCTACAAGCTGCCCGACAGCGAGTAAGAACTTATCCGATGGAATGTAGCGCCGTGTCTCCAGACCGGCTGTACTGGCGGCGCCCACGCCGCCAGACGGAGCCTGTGGGTCTGGAGACCCACAGAACAGCCGACCTGGAGGTCGGCGCTACCAAATTACGGATCGCCTCGAAATACCCGCAGTCGGAATTCGATGCTTTTGGGGATGGCCCCATCCCTGGGGTCGCGCCGATGCATTCGCTTACACGGCCAGGGCCTGGTCTCGGGTTATGACGTAACCGGCTGAAAGCAATGGAGGAATCGCAGCCCCTGAAAACGGTGGAAAAAAACGGCTGGCCTGGCACAGGAATTTGCAGGCACTCCACTACCATTTAACTGCAAATCTGCGTCAAAGATTGACTGGTTGAGAAAAAGGAAAAAGGAGGACAACAACTATGCGCTCCGTACCCAGACAATTGGCCTCTATTTTGCTTTCCGCTGCGATGGCTTCCACAGTTCTCGTGAGCGGGTGTGCGGTTCACGCCCGCGTCTACGATAGATGGAATGGTCACGAGACGGTGTACTACGGCCAGTGGGAAAGCGAAACACACCGGGACCATCAGGATTTCAATAAGCGTAGCGCTGCCGATCAGAAAGAGTACTGGACTTGGCGTCACAATCACCCCGACCAGCATTAGTTCGTGGCAAGAGGTCATTATGCGATGGATGCAGCGCCCTGGTCAGTTCATATGGAACCCGGGGTGCCGGCCGATTTCTGACTCCGGGCGCCCCCACCCTTCCGCGAATTTTCCGGCGGGTGGCCCATCCAAGCGACGTTTTTGTTCTTGTCGCTTGGGTGGGATACCACGGACCCCAACCAGCTCCCACCAACCAAAGGTCAACGGCCAGCCCGAAGGCCGGCCGTTCCCGTCCTTGAACTCCTTCAGTGCCTACTTCTTCCTGTGAGACCCGCCCAGCGAAAGAACCTCCAGCCTCACCGAGGCAAGCCCCGATTTGGTCATGGCCAGCTTCTCCGCTGCGCCAAAGGAGAGGTCGATGATGCGCCCTTGGTCCCCCAGATCGCCGCGATCCGTTATGCGCACCACCACCGACCGTTTGTTCTTGAGATTGACCACCCGGACCATCGAGCCAAAAGGCAGCGTGGGATGGCAGGCCGTCATTGCGTACATGTCAAAGCGTTCTCCACTCGCCGTATGGCGGCCGTTGAAGACTCCGCCGTACCAGGAAGCAAGCCCGTGAAGCATTTCAGCCGCATCGGTTCCTGCGGGTTTCTGCGGCGCAAGCAAGGCAGGCGTCGCGCTTGCTACGGGAACCGCTGGGGACGCGGTTGCCGCTGACCGGGAGAGCAGCGCATCTGCAAGCACCGTCCGCGTGGAGATACCCACCACCAGCGCGGCCAGCACAACAGACGAAGCTCCCGCCAACAGCCAAATCCGTAGCGAAGATTTTGAGCTCGTGTTGCTTGATTTCCGTAGTTCAACCATCTTCCCATTTTACTGATTCGACACCACTTTGCTCAACTGTTATCTACAAAAATACGAGGATTTCCCGCTCAAAAATGACCCGCTTTTGCTACATTTCTTTCTAACTTGTTTCATTCCTGCAACTTGCCATTTGCACCAAAAATGATGCATTTCCTGGTTCCTATAGCCCGCGCAGACCGATTTTTCCCTTCGGCCGCCCAATCCCGGAGCTGGCCCCGGTAGCCGGAGAACGCCAGCGGTCCAGAGCGCTCAGCCGGTTTTGCAGATTATTCCTTCTCTCCTGCTGACGTGAAATTGACGATCTGAACCAGCAAGTATCCTCCCGCATAGCCGGAAGCTTTATGGTTGGCGGCGCCTCAAAGGGGAATTTGCCGCAGTACCCTCATGCCAGCAGCGGCCAGTTGCGGCGCGCCGCAGGGGCCTAGGTTGTTAGCCACGCGCTTCAGCGCGGGGGTGGGCGGCGCAAACCACAATGTCCGGAGCCCCCAAGGAACGGCGTCATGCTCGGCTTCTGTGCATTGGGTTGGGACAGAAGCGTAACAGCCATTTCCTTGAAAAGCCGGTCCAGTACGGCTCACGCTGGTTCATTCGACCCTATGGCGAACCATGAGTAATTCGTGAAGGACGTCCGATTTTGCCTTTGCGGCAGCGTCAATGCTATCGAAAACCTCATCGTTGTAATCGGATATGTATTTGGCGCCAGAGTATTTCGTGATTGCCTGCGCTAGGGTGCCCCGCGTCCCATTCGTTACCGCCGTAAAGGTACTCCTGCTTGTGTGAAAGGCTGCTCCGTTAGTCTTTTCAACCAATCTGATCTCTCCACCAACATCTTCGTTTCCTATCGAATACCCGACGGCGCTCAACACTTCCTGCCGCCCGACATTCTGGCTTGTGCCGTGCGCTTGCGTGATATGACCAAATTCCCAGGGCGATTGAAAATACACGGTGGGGAAACGATTGATATCGCCGGAGTATCCGATGATGTTTTGCGCGCGATAGAAGTTGTCTCTGTAGCCCATGGATGTCCCTCCTTTTCGCCGATCATGATAGCAGACTCTTGCAGACAATAAATACGGAGACCCTAATCCCCCAACTCTCACTCCGCCAGGCAGGATCGCCCTACGCTGTGGCTCCACGCAGGCACCCCCTCGTCCCGCCTTGAATCTTACCGCGGATTGCCGTTTCGAGAAGAAGCCAACTTTTGCGGAGTGTCGAGTTAAAACGTTTAAGTTCAGTAATATGTACTTGAACAAGAGATGAAGCATCCCCTGTTCCTCGTGCCCGCGCAGACCGATTTTTTCCCTCGGACACTCATACCCGTAGGTGGCCCGGACTGACGGAGAGCGCGAGCGGTCCAGAGCCTTGAGCCGGTTTTGCAGATTATTTCATCTCTCCTGCTAACGTGAAATTGACGATCTGAACCAACAAGGAGGGGGAAAGATGAGACTCAGCGCCGAGGGAATGGAGTTGCTCAAGCGGTCGGAGGGCTTTCGCAATCGCGTCTATTTGGATGTGGCCGGTCTGCCGACCATCGGCTACGGCCATCGGCTGCTGCACCCCGAGTCGTTTCCCGACGGCATCGACGAGCCGCAGGCCGCCGAACTGCTGGCCGCGGACGTGCGCGATGCCGAGCAGGCCGTCGAGCGCCTGGTCAAGGTTCCACTCGCTCAGGGTCACTTCGACGCGCTGGTGGACTTCGTCTTCAACCTGGGAGCCGGCCGTTTTGCCACTTCGACCCTGCTCAAGTGCCTCAACGCAGGCAGGTACGACGAAGCCGTGAAGGAGCTGATGCGGTGGGACCGCGCCGGTGGCCAGGAGGTCCCCGCTTTGCGGGTTCGCCGCGAGGCCGAGGCAAAGCTCTGGCAATCCGCCCACGCCGAGCAACAGGCAGCGTAATAAAAACCCTACCCCCTGGGGGTACGATTCATCGTTTCTTCGCTTTTCTCGTGCCATGAGTCTGATTGTGCGCCACATATCGGACGCAGCCTCATTGCGCCAGATGCGGGAAACCCGCGACGTCCTCCTCCCGGAAAACAGCGGATCGAGCGGCCGGCCACCTACTTCGCCCGCTCGAAGCTGAGCGAACCGGAGTTGATGCAATAGCGCAGCCCAGTCGGCCTTGGCCCGTCGGGAAAAACATGGCCCAGGTGTCCGCCGCAACTGGCGCAGGTCACCTCCACCCGGCGCATTCCAAAGCTCAAATCCTCGTGCTCGGCGACGGCCTTCGAGTCGGCCGGAATCGTGAAGCTGGGCCACCCGCAGCCGGAGTCGAACTTCGCCCCGCTCTCAAACAGCAGCGCACCGCACCCCGCGCAATGGTAGTTTCCCGTCTCGTGGTTCTGGGTCAGCGCGCCGGTGAATGCCCGTTCCGTCGCCTTTTCGCGCAGAATCATGTACTGCTCCGGGCTCAGCAACTTGCGCCACTCGGCCTCCGTGCGCTCGATCTTGGTGGGAGTTTCGCTCATGGTGAACCTCCGGGGATTGAGAATATATTCAACGATCCAACGGGGCAGGCGATTGCATCTCCGAAGCCAGCGGTTGCGCCTCAGCCACGAGCTCGATCTCGACCAGCACGTCCTTGGGCAGTCGGGCAACCTCAACCGTGCTGCGGGCGGGCAGCGACTCTCCAGCACCGAGAAAGTATGCCCCGTAAACCGCGTTCATGGCGGCGAAGTCATTCATGTCTTTCAGGAAAACAGTCGTCTTGACCACCTGAGACAAACTCGATCCGGCCTCGGTAAGAATGGCCATCAGGTTTTCCAATGCGCGGGTCGTCTGCTCGCTAATGCCGCCGGCGACAACCTGCTGGGTAGCCGGATCGACGCCGACCTGCCCGGCGGTGAAGATGAGATTTCCCACGCGCACTGCCTGCGAATATGGCCCAATCGCGGCAGGCGCTTTGCCGGTTGCGATCGCTTCTTTGCTCATGCACTAATTGTATTGATCCACCGCGCTGAATTTGCAATTGGGTGCCCCATCCTTTTCGCGTTTTTTGCGAAAAGGATGGGATACTGGCCAAGCTGAGCCGCCGGGTGCCGGGTGCCCCAGGTCCCTCGCTCGCATTTGGTGACCTGCGATACCACGAACCCCATGCGAGCGAAAAGCGAGCGTTTGGCCGCACCGCAGGTGCTTGCAGATAATTACCCTCTCTCAGCGCACAATGGTCTCATGAGTAGGCCAAAGGAAGGACGCGCAAGGGCAAAGGAAAGAAGAACAAAGGGAGAAGAATACAGCGGCACCCCCACCCCCCTCCCTCGAAAAAACCACTTTTTAAGGGAGGGTATTCAAGTCAAGTTAAACAAAATAAAAAGCTTTAATTACAAACTCCGTGTACTCATCGGTAAACAGAAACCCCACAAATACCTGCAATTTCTGGACAAAACACTGGTCCTTTTTGCCAGTTTCGAGCAAAAAGAGGCCCTTTTGGAGCTAGGATGAGTGACAGCATCTTCGCCTCTGCCTCCTCCAGTATCCTAGTCCGGTGCCTCAACCTCGCTGTCATCGCTGAGCGCAGCACCGCGAAGTCGAAGGCCCTGCTTCTTGTAGTTCTGGCGAAAAGGTGGAAGACCACGAACCTCCAGATCCACCTCTTGAGGGCTCCGTCGCTCACCGCCGCTTCAGCCCCTCCAACTCCTCCAGTGTCCGCGGCCAGTCTTTTCCCAGCAGCCGTGACAGCCCGCGATCGGCCAGCACCTTTCCGCCGGTCTGGCACTTCGCACAATAGTTGGTCTCGTTGTCGGCATACCGGATGCGCTGCACCTTTTCGCCGCAGCGCGGACATGGCAGCCCGAAGCGCCCATGCACCGCCATCTCCGGCCGGAACGCGGTCACCTTCTCCGGGAAAGCCGTCTCCGCCTCGGCTCGCAGCCGGTCGATCCAGAGTTCGAGTGTGGAGCGCGTTGCCGCGAAGAGCCTCTCCCACTCCTCCGGCTTCAGCTTGTGAGTCTGCGCGATCGGCGAAAGCCGGGCAGCGTGCAAAATCTCATCGGAGTATGCATTCCCCACGCCGCTGACAACCCGCGGATCGGTCAACGCCCGCTTCAGCGTCCGGTTCTCCGCGGTCAGCGCCGCGCGAAATCCCTCCAGATCGGTAGAGAAAATCTCCACCCCGCCAGGATCGATCGACCGCAACCCCTCTTCGCCAGCCAGAACGTGCAGTGACGCCCGCCGCTTGCTCCCAGCCTCGGTCAGCACCAGCGAGCCGGAAGCGAAATCGAAGGCCGCAAGCGCATTCCGCCCCGCCAGTTTTGCCCCCGTCGGCCTCCAATGCAACCGCCCGGCGATCATCAGGTGCAGTACGAGCCAAAGCCGTCCATCGACCCCAATTGCGATCCGCTTGCCGATCCGCCGAATCTCCCGCACCATGCGCCCTTCGACGCTGGCCAGCGGAGGCTCAACCGTGCGCAGCAAAAACACCGACCCCAGCCGCACCCGCTCCAGCACCTGCCCAAGCACCCGCGCCTCCAGCGCAGAGATGTAAGCGGCAATATCAGGCAGTTCCGGCATCCCTAACAGCTTGCAGCCAAGATGCCAGGCTACGCAACGGCAATTTTTCACTCGCTTGCGCGTCGATTCTCGCGGGCTATCTCTGGACAGCCGATGATCCGCTCACAGACTGCGGGGAATGAAAAATCCCACGATCAGACGTGATGAGATCGACGGGAAGGGATAGAAGCTCTAGTATTGCTGGCATGAACAAAGCTATGCAGGCTCGGTGGCTGGTGTTTGCGCTTGCCGTCCCAATTAGTCTCTACGTGTCCCTTCTAGGTACGGCCATGATGGGGTTTTGTCCCGGAATCGAATGTTGGCCACATACCTTCGCATGGTCGCTTCTAACACCATGTTTGCTCCTGGCAATCTTGTCCCTGCGTGCTACGGCGATCACGGCGGTCCTACTTCTTATCGCGCACGTATACACAGAAGTTCATGTCTATGGGGGTGGATTGAGCGCGGATACCCTGTGGGGCGCAGACAACGCGTTGGATAAATGCTTCTGGATAGTGGTCTTTCTTCTAGTCCTTTCGGCTCTGCTTCCTAAGAAGATTGCTAACCAACGATGAAATCTCAAACCGACCCAGGATCGGTTTTGGATCGTGTCACCGGCGAACCAGAGACGACCCTCAATTGGCCAGAGAGCCCGTCCCTCTCATCAGGTGCACCAACTCGTCGCACATTCTGACCAGCCATCGATGAAAGTGTTCCAAGGCGTGGTGCGCAATTCCGTGCCGGTCGAGCTTTACACAATCATCGAGTTATCGATCAGCCGCGTGGCTCCGACCCTTGCGGCGACGGCAAAGAGGCTCCCCGGCACAGCAGCTTCCACCGGCTCCAGCGTCGCCCAATCGACAAGCTCGACATAATCCACACGCACGCCCGGCTCACTGGCAAAGGCTCGCTGCGCAGCCTCGATCAGCACGCCGGCGTGACGCTCTCCGCCAGTCGCCATCGCCTCCACCAGCCAGACCACACGGCTCAGCACCAGCGCCTGCTTCCGCTCCTCCGCGCTCAGATACACATTCCGCGAACTCAGCGCCAGCCCGTCCGTCTCGCGCACAATCGGGCAAACCACAATCTCCGCTGCCAGCCGCAAATCCGTCACCATCCGCCGCAGCACAGCCACCTGCGCCGCGTCCTTCTGCCCGAAAAACGCGCGATCCGGCTCCGCCGCAATCAACAGTTTGGCCACCACCGTAGCCACTCCGCGAAAATGCCCCGGCCGGGAGTGGCCGTCCAGCCGGTTGCTCAGCCTCTCGACCTCGACAAACGTCGCCGCTCCCGAAGGATAAAGCTCCTCGACCGCCGGAGCAAAAACCACACCAGCACCTACGGCCTCGGCCAGCGCGCAGTCAGCCTCGAAGCTCCGCGGGTAGCGCTCGTAATCCTCGTTGGGGCCAAATTGTGTTGGATTCACAAAGATGCTCACGGCCACCGCGCCGCACTCGCTCGCCGCCGCGCGAATCAGCGATGCATGACCCGCGTGCAGCGCGCCCATCGTAGGCACCAGGCCAATTGTCTTGCCGCCAGACCGCTCTTTGCGGGACCACCGCCGCAGTTCGGCAACGGTGCGCAGAATCTCCATCAGGCCTTTCTCAGCGTCCCTGTCTTCTGGGTTGTTTCCATAGCCCGCCGCGCCGCCTCCGGCAGGTGGTAGCTCTCCTCATCGGTAGGAAACGCGCGCTTCTCCACATCGTCGCGATAGCTTTCAATGGCTTGGCGAACCAGCGCTCCTGCATCCGCATAACGCCGGACAAATTTGGCCGCCGGCGCAAAAGTCAGGCCCACCATGTCGTGGAAGACCAGGATCTGCCCGTCGCAATCCGGCCCGGCGCCAATCCCAATCGTCGGAATCGGCAACTCGGCAGTGATCGCAGCGGCCAGCTCGCGCGGAACCCCCTCCAGCACCAACGCTCCTGCTCCCGCCTCGGCCAGCGCATGAGCATCGGCCTTCAGCGCCAGCGCGGCGTCTCCGCTGCGTCCCTGCACGCGATAGCCTCCCATGCGGTGAAGGCTCTGCGGCGTTAGTCCCAGGTGCCCAACCACGGGGATCTCGGCCTCGCGCAGCGCGCAAACCAGCTCCACGCGCGGCCCTTCGATCTTCACCGCCTCGGCCCCCGCCTCCTTCACAAACCGAACAGCGTTGGCCACGCCCTCGCCCACCGCGCCGTGATAGCTTCCAAACGGCATGTCGGCCACCAGCAATGCGCGCCGCACAGCCCGCCGCACGGCACGTGTGTGATGCAGCATCTCGTCCACGGTTACGGCCAGCGTGTTTTCATGCCCCAGCACCACCATGGCCAGCGAATCGCCTACCAGAATCAGATCCACGCCCGCTTCGTCCGCCAGCCGCGAAGTGGGGTAATCGTAAGCCGTCAGCGCACAGATGGCCTTGCCCTGGCGCTTCATCTCGCCAAGCGACGGCATCGTCACTTTTGTCGTAGGAATGCCTGCTGTAGGAGTGCCCTGCGGAGTGGGGTTGCTTCCGCCGGGAAAGTTGGTAACGCTCATCATGACCTCCAGTGCCGCTCCGTTCAACTCAGGATGCGACCCGAACAACACGAGTATACGCCCGCATGCCGCAAGTTCGCGAAGCGAGGGCAGCTTGCTCTTCACCCCCTCGCCGCGCCACACTGAAAGTCACGATGCTTTCGCCGCTCGCCACCGATCTCTCTGTCGGACTAGGAACCGCTGCCGGACTCGGTCTCGCGGCCGGCGGCTGTGCCTATGCGGCCCTCTGGCCGGCCTCGCAACTCTTCGGCCCGGCGCTCATCGCCCCGCCGCGCCCCGGCGAACTCGCCCTCACCTTCGACGATGGCCCCAACCCCGCCTGGACGCCCCAACTCCTCGAGATCCTCGCCAGCCACGATGTCCATGCGACCTTTTTCCTGCTCGGCAGCCGCGCCCAGGCCGAACCCGCGCTCGTCCGCCAGATCGCCGCCGCCGGGCACCTCATCGGCAACCACTCCTGGAGCCACCCCAATCTGGCCCTCGCCCCCGCCAGCCGCATCGAGCAGGAACTCTCCCGCACCACCCAGGCCCTCGAAGAGATCGCCGGCGTGCCGGTCCGCTTCTTCCGCCCGCCCTTCGGCGCGCGCCGCCCCGCGGTCTTTCGCATCGCAAGGCAGCTCGGCCTGGTTCCAGTCCTCTGGAACGCCATGACCTCCGACTGGAAAAACCCGTCAGCGGACGCAATTGCCAGCCGCCTCACCAGCGCCATCGACAACTTAGCCAGCCGCGGCCGCGCCGCCAACATCGTCCTCCACGACGGCGGCCATCTATCCCCAGCCGCCAACCGCGCCCCCTCAATTACTACCGCAGCCCAGCTAGTAGCGAACTACAAGCCAACCAGCAAGTTTGTAACATTGGAAGCATGGGTTTAGCAATCTATCCTAACTAAAGTCCTGTATTCCAGCCCCTTCCGCCACGAAGAGCCAAAAGACCGACGCATCCAGCATTGGCCTCAATGCTTGTGCTTCATCTGATTCGGTGGCGCTTCAGGGCGAATCGGGCCGACATAAGTTCCAGATAAGCCATCGATTTCGGCGGGATGGTCAACCGACAGGAGTATAAGTTGACCGATCGGCATACCTGGGTGAAGTATTAGTGCGGAGTTCGACACGTTCGCGATTTCAAGTGTCAAGCATCCGCGATAATTCGGGTGAATCCAAGGAGCGGTTTCAATAACAAGGAAAGACCGTGCGATGGACGACTTCGTGAGAATCTGACCAGACACATCATAGGGAAGCTTGATGAATTCCAGGGTAACTCCGAGTACAGTTTGGTGCGCCGGTAGGACTAGATGGCTATCGGACGGGATATGCACGCTGAAATCCGAACGCGGTTTGTCACCCCTTGTATCCACCGCAACTTCCGCAGGCGATCGAGGGAAGAGAAAGTGGTGACCGAGCCTCAGATCAAGAGAATCCGCATCCATCTTCTCTTCTGCCATTTCATCAAAGGGCGTTACGACGAAGCTCTGCGGATCATCAATCTGCAGCTTCAATCGGTGCTGAATCAACGATTTTGAGAGTACCGACATTATCCGGCTATATCCTCCAGCGCCTTGCTCGTCCACATCTCAACACGTTCCGCCCATAAAGCTCTACATTCGAGGCATTCGGGCTGTCCGCCTTGAATCTTGCCGATTAGAAGGTCCAGACGCTCAAGATAGAATAGGTTGGCTGCGTTCAACAATGCGACAATCTTTGGCGATTGGACTGCACCATCCGGAAAAACGAGGCGCGATGGCACAACGCCATAACTCAAGTACTTTTCGATTACGCCATGCTGGACATGAAAAAAGCCAATTTCAGAAGGAACTCCCGCGAATGCCTCCTTCACAACTCTCGACACTTCTCCTACAGCCTTAAAGAAGGTTTCAAGGGCTGCCGTAGATAGCTTGGGATTAGGATTTAATTTGGATTGGAATTGGAAGGTCTTCTGTGGCAATCCCTCAGCCTCGGCCATCAGAGCTAAATAATGGCTTGTCCTATCTATGGAACTTTCCTCGGCCTTTTCGTTGATTTCGTCCCACCAGTTCAATTCACTGCTCTTCAAAAATCGAGTATGCTCTCCAATCCTGAATGCCATAGATGGATGACTGTCCGTAAAATTCGCTGCCTTTGCAATCGGAGGGAGGCTGTCGCCAGAAAGCGTGACACTCGATGACAGCCTTGAAAGACCAAAAATCTCTATAAAAGAGAAGGAAAAGCACGGCCCTATAAGCCATAGCGCAAACAGGTCGCAATAAATTTCCTCGCACCAACCGAGAACCTGATCTCTACACCATTGATGGTCTCGGAGACTAAGTGTCATACCAGCAGTCACTTCCAACAAAAGTTTTACTATTGCAGGCCTAATATTTTCCGCTTCTGCCCGCTCTTGAAACGCAAAATGGCCCACTTCATGCGCCAAGGCAAAGTTCAGAAATACTGATGACGATTGAGAGTACGGTAAGGCAATTATTCCGAGGTCTTTATCAAAATCCGGTGCATCATCTTTCACGAAAGCGGCTATATCCGAAGCGGCGCTGCGCACCCAGCTCCCTGAGATTTGGAAGTAGTTCAACTGGTTAGTATGGAGGACAGCAAATCGCTTACTCTCAAATCCCTTAATCATTTGAAACCTGGTGGTAAGTGCGTTAACAAGGGGACAGGGGACATGGAGCGTGTCCGCGTCAAGTGCAGGCTTTATTAATTCGTGAAGCTGAAACCAATTGAGGCGCAAATTCCTAATGATTTGGGTACGATCGCAAAAATCCCGCGGATCATCAATCGCTAACTGAGGGTCCAGATGGTCCACAAATCGTTTGAGGTAGGCTTTCGTCTTTTCTGCCAATAAAAGAATATATTTGAAAAATTCGGTTAACGACTTTGCATACGAAGGATAGCCTTCGGCTACCTTGCAACCGGAGGCTATTGTGTCAATAAAGCGATGAAGAGCCGCAGCATCGTGGCGGACTTCTTCGATTCTCGGCGACATTATGCGAACTGCGTTTCCATGGAATCTGTGTAGTGTTGAAGCGCGCGGCCCTCGACCGCTGTAAGGAACCGAATGAGAAGTTTCGCATTCTGGATTTGCAGTTCGGTATTCCGGTCATTCAGGACAGAGGAGACCACTTCATCGAGGCCGTCAGTACCCGTTTCGGCTTTGACCTCGTCCAGAGTGGACAACTCTTCGAAGCGAGTCCATGCGCCGCTGGCCTCTAAGCGCTTAACCAATGTTGCATCGTCTGTCGAACTCACACCAGCGAGCAATTTCTTCAAGGAATCGTCCAGATCGCGGTCCACGGGATTGCCATTGGCTACACCGCGTAGACCCTCAACGGTTCGCCTGGACAGCAGAGCAAGAGACAAATACCGAGACCGGTTTTCCGAATCACCGCGCATTTTAACCTCCCGATATTCCCCTCTTTCGGCTCTGGAACCAAAAGAGTAAATGACAAAGGTGCGCCGTCGCAACTTGTCAATTTCTATTGACATATATTTAAATAGACAAATGGATATTTGTCAATAGATAATTGACAAAATGGGCAGAAAACCTGGCATTTCGAGATCGGAGCAGCTCTTCCGCGCGGAATTCGCAACAGCGCTCTCAGCAGTGATCGGGAAGAACCGTGGCGCTCAGTCCCGGGCGGCGGACAGGCTTGGAATATCCCGACAGGCCATAAGCCTTTACCTCGGGAGAAAGGCCACGCCGAACTCAGCAACTCTGAGCCAGGCGTTTATTGTGTGGCCGGAACTTAGCTTAAATGTGGAAGGGATACCACTGAATTCAAATAACTTCAAGGTTCCACAACCGCAATCTGCTTCCCCTGTGCAGATGTTGCTTTTTGATGCAATATCCGAGGTTGAAGACCGGCAACTCGACGTCAAGGTCATTAAAAAGGGTGTTCATTCGATCGATTTGAAGGTGTCCATAGATTTCAAAAGCGGGAGTATGAAGGCCACTGGTTAGCGCAATGTCAAGTTTAATTGCGCTTTGGCGCCCGCTTCGTCACTCCCCCGCCAGCGTCTCCAGCAGCGCGTCGAAGTCTTCCAGCCGCCCATACTCGATGATCACTTTGCCGCGGCCGGAGTGGTCTTCAATGTGGACCTTCAGCCCAAGCGCGCGCTGCAGCCGCTCCTGGACCTCGCGCACATTGGGATCGACGGGAGGCTCGGGCTTCGGCTCCTTCTTGGCCGCCCGCTCGGGATGCAGCAGGCCTTGCACATAAGTCTCCGTTTGGCGAACAGAAAGCGAATGATCGATCACCCGCTTCGCCGCCTTCTCCATCTCCTCGGCGTGCTCGAAGGCCAGCAGCGTCCGCGCGTGGCCAAAACTCAGCTCGCCGGTCTCGACACGCATCTGAATCGATGATGGTAACTTCAACAAACGTAAGAAGTTAGCAACACTTGCACGGTCCTTTCCGGTCCGCACAGCCATCTGCTCCTGCGTCATATGGAACTCCCGCGAAAGCCGCTCGAAGGCCCGCGCCTGCTCCATCGGGTTCAGGTCGGCGCGCTGCAGGTTCTCGACGATGGTGATCTCCATCGCCTGCTCGTCCGAGACCTGCCGCAAAATCGCCGGAATCGTCTTCTTGCCAGCCAGCTCCGAGGCCTTCCAGCGGCGCTCTCCGGCGATCAGTTGAAACCGGCCGTTGGCCAGCGGGCGCACCAACACCGGTTGCACCACTCCATTTGCGGTGATGGAGGCGGCCAGCTCTGCCAACTGCTCCTCGTTCACGTGCGAGCGTGTCTGGAAGGGATTCCGATCGATCTTGTCGAGGGAGATCTCCAGCGGCTTGCCCCCCTCCGTCTCCTTTGCGGATGGAACCGGCGCGGAGGGTACGCGAGGCAGCAGGGAGTCCAGGCCCTTGCCCAGGGCGCGGCGTTTGATGTCGGTGGCGGCGATGGTCATGGTTCACGATCCTCGGTCTCCAAAAAAGCTTCGGAGTCTCTAATACTTTGATTTACTTGAATTTCTACGATGGATGACGGTCTTCACTGAATTCGCCGTCAGGACGTTGGCAACGCTCGGAGCTTGACCTCAGGCTCGACAGCAACCGGCCCCTTTCTGCGTGGAGTCTCGATTCCATTGCGGGCCAGGAACTCCCCAGCCAGCTCGAAGTAGGCCTCGGTTCCCCGTGAGCGGGCATCATAGAGAGCCACGGGCTTGCCGTGGCTCGGCGCCTCGGCCAGCCGCACGTTGCGCGGAATGACTGTGCGGAAGAGCCTCTCGCGGAAGTATTCGCGCAGGGTCTCGGTCACCTGCTGGGCAAGGTTCGTGCGGTCGTCGTACATGGTCAGCAGGACGCCCTCGATCATGAGCGCGGGATTGAAGGCGGCGCGGACCCGTTCGAGGGTCGAGATCAGCTCGGAGATCCCCTCCAGGGCAAAGTACTCGGCCTGCATCGGCACGATCAGCGTGTCCGCGGCGCTCAGGACGTTCAACGTTAGCAAATCAAGAGCCGGAGGACAGTCCAGAATCACCAGATCGTAGTTCTCCTTCACCGGCTCCAATGCACGGCGCAACCGTAGAGCCCGGTCTTCGACCGCAGCCAGTTCGATATTGGCGCCGGTCAGGTTCTTCGAGCCGGGCAGCAGAGACAGAAGAGCGATCTCAGTCGGCAGAATCACCTGCTCCGCCGGGGAATCTCCCATCAGCACGTCATAAATCGAACGCCGGTTGTCGTCCCGTTGCAAACCGAGGCCCGAAGAGCAGTTCGCTTGCGGGTCGCAGTCCACCAGCAGGACCCTCAGGCCCTCGATTGCGAGACAGGCAGCCAGATTGATTGCTGTGGTGGTTTTCCCAACTCCGCCCTTTTGGTTGACAATGCCGAGTATCTTGCACATGGGATTTCAGACTAAAGCGAAGCGGGATTTCAGGATAGACGCTTGCGCTGTGGAGAACCAGGCCAAGCTGTGGAAAGCCTCTTGTGCTGTCGAAGACAAAAAGTTGTCAAATCCATGCAGGACAAAAACTTCCGTGCGTGCGCTCCCCCGGCAAGCTGTAGGTCGAAATTGCCCTGAACAGTGGAAAACTTTTGTGTTTTCAGCGCAGAATTCTGCCGGAAATGGGCGATTATTGGAACTGTCCCAATCTGAGACCGTGCCCAATCTGGGCCTACGCCGGTTTTGTTCCACGTGGAACGATTTCCAATTTGGGCTGGCTTCCCAAAATGCTTCACGTGGAACATACACACCGATCCCATCTACAATCCCCTAAGCCTTTTTTGATCAGATTCTTCAACTACTGTCACAAACCAAGTTCCTGGCTGTCCTATCTGTTAGAGGCTCTCCATGCAAGCGGAATCTGCGCAACTTCCTAACCCGTTCCTTGAAAACTCCACCAGGGACCCCGACGAAGAACTCGTGATCTCCGCAAAAGCAGGCGGCCGCGATCAACTCGAGCTTTTGCTGACCCGCCATCTCCCATGGCTCTTCAATCTCTCCCTGCGAATGCTCCATCGCCGCGCCGATGCCGAAGATGCCACCCAGGAGATCCTGCTCAAGACCATCAAAGCTCTCCCCAGCTTCCGCGGTGAGGCGAAGTTCCGCACCTGGCTCTATCGCATCGCCGTCAACCATTTATCGAACGTCAGAAAACCTAAGTGGTCTGCCTCCGATGCCGTCTGCTCCTTCGCCGTGGCCTCCGCTGGGCTGCGCCAGGTTCCCGATCTCGACCCGCCCGACCCGCGCACCGTTCCAATCCCGGTTGAGATTCTAATCGAAGAAACAAAGAACAACTGCATGATCGGAACGCTGCTCTGTCTGGATGGCCGGCAGCGCCTGGTCTTCATCCTCGGCGAGATCTTCCAGGTCAGCGACGAGGTGGGGGCGGAGATCGTCCAGGTGACCCCCGTCAACTTCCGCCAGATCCTCTCACGGGCGCGCCGCGATCTCTACGAGTACTTGCGCGACAACTGCGGCCTCGTCAATCCGGCCAATGATTGCAAATGCGCTCGCAAGACCCGCACCTTCATTCAGGCCGGTTTCGTGGACCCGAACAAGCTGGAATTCACCCAGGCTCACGTCCGCATAGTGCAGGAAGTAGCTGCACAGCGCTCTCCCGAGCAGCTCGAAGCCTATATGCAGGTCGCCGCCACCGTCTACCGTGGTCATCCCTTCTACGAACCCGCCGAACAGGCAGCAATCCTGCGCCGGGTTCTCCCGTCCTTTACCGTCTAAGCTGTTTCAAGGAACCCAGGGATCGCTATGGACGCCACGAACGCCTTCATTGGCAAAACCACCGTACCCACGGACGAGGAGCTCATCTCCGCCTTAGGCAAAGCCGCCGAGTCGTGGAAGCAGTTGGTCGTTTGGCTCGCCGAGCAGGGTGTCTACGGCCAGGAGTGGAACTCCCACTCTTCCAAGGCTGGCTGGTCGCTTCGCCTCAAAGTCAAGAAGAGGAACATCATCTATCTCTCTCCTTGCTTGGGTTGCTTCCGCGTCGCCTTCGTCCTTGGCGACCGTGCGGTTGCCGCCGCCCGCCAAAGCGATCTATCCGAGGCCGCTCTGAAGCTTCTCGACGAGGCGCCGCGTTACGCGGAGGGTACCGGCCTGCGCCTGATGGTGAGGGCCCACAAGGATCTCGCTGCAATTCGCAAGCTCGCGCTCATCAAGCTGGCAAACTGATCTCTCGCCTGCCAAGCGCAAGCAGACGCTGCCCGCTGTCCGCCGTTCGAAGCGGCTCCGCCCAGGAGAACTCCGCTCCGGCGACGCCCTCGAGTGCTTCCAGCTGAGGGGCCGTAGTCATCAGCGCCAGCCAGCCACCTGGGCGGACCAGCCGAGCCGCCAACTCAACCGCCGATTCCATCTTATCTACGGCACGAAGAGTCACACAGTCAAACACAGCACGAAGTGCCTCCGCCCGCCCGTAATGCACCTTTGCGGCAACTCCGAGCACCCGCACCGCTTCCAAGAGAAATGCCGCCTTCTTCCCCTGCGACTCGGCTAGCGTCACTGAGATCTCCGGCCGGCAGAGCGCAATTGGAATTCCCGGAAACCCGGCGCCAGAACCAAAGTCCAGCAAACTCCCGATTCCTGCGGGTAAGGCGTGAGCGCACGCGATCGACTCGACGAAATGCCGAGCCAGAATCCCATTCTCGTCTCGAATTGCTGTCAGATTGAGGCGCGCATTCCAGCGAAGAAAAAGCGAAATATAGTCCGCGAATTGCCCGGCGACAACGGCGTCCAATGCCTCCAGGCCATTCTCGACAAGAAGTGCGTTGAGCCGATCACCGGCGGAATCCCCTTCCGCGCTCACGCCGGCGCCACCGACTCCTCGATCCGCCGCGGCTGCCAAACCACCGCCGCCTGCACAAACGCCGCGAAGATCGCGCGGGAGAAGGAGCTCTGCGTGTAAGTCCGCTCGGGATGCCACTGCACGCCCACCACGAAATGCTCGGGCGAAGCCAGTTCTACCCCCTCCACCACGCCATCGCCCGCCGAGACGGCGCTCACCAGCAGGCTGTCGCCGGCAGCCCGAATCGCCTGGTGGTGGCTCGAGTTCACCTGCGGTTCAACCGCATAACCCATAGGAACCAGCCCGGCAAGCCGCGATTCGGGCTCGATCCGAACGGCATGAGCCTCCACCACCTCCCGGCCTGGCCGGTGATTGACGGCGGTCTTCAGGTCCTGGATCAGCGTCCCGTTCAGCCAGACGTTCAGGCTCTGGGTTCCGTGGCAGATGGCCAGAACAGGCTTGTAAAGGCTGAATGCCTCTTGCAGCAGCAGCTCGTCCACGGCGGTGCGGGCTGGGTCTGCCTCCCCACACTCCGGAGTCGGATCTTCGCCATATCTTTGTGGGTCCACATCGAACCGGCTGCCCGGCAAAAGGATTCCCTGCACACCTGCAAGCAGCCGCGCTACGCGTTCCTGCTGCTCGTGCAGTGGAACGATGATCGGGGTCGCCCCGGCGGAACGAAGGGCGGCCAGATAGGGCGGCAACGACCGCTGGTTGTAAGCCGGGTCGCTGCTGGTAGGCTCGGGAATTGCGATGTGGACGCACATGGCAGAAACAGTCATATCACAGAAGAGGTTAACGCGAAAGGGGCGATCGGCTTCGCGGCAACACTGCGTACCCCCGCCATCAACCTCCCGCTTGCCGGCGACGCTCGTCACGCTCTCTCCATAATTGACGCAGCCGGCAAGAAGTCGATGCAAGCTGGGCAAACAAAGATCGCAGAAAAATCTCTGGGTCATCTAAAGGTCACTATCTTAAAGAGCGCGATGCGCCGATAGATGGAAGTCCGGCCCTTTCCCTGGCAAGGCAAGGCCGGTTTGCACACTTTCCGTTTCATGCCGCTTTCGGGGCATCGCGCCAAGTGTCAGCCGAGTCTTCCACGCCCTCGATCGGTGGCCGGTCTACGAAGCTGAACTGTGCGGCTTGGCTTCGCCGGTTTAGAACGCGAACTGTGCCGAGGTTTCTCGTGGATATGAAGACTCGACCGTACATGTCGAAGCGACGTAGCGATCCCCCGCAAGTGTTTGGAGGCTGAGCGATGTCTGTCGAGGAAGTAGTTCAGGCCCGGTCCATCGGCGACTCCGCCGTCGCGACAATGCACAGGCTTGAGATCCCTGCGACGCCGGCCAACTATGCCATCTGGTACGAGTATCACGCCGGTCTGAGTCCCAATCTGCAGCGAACCATCGACGTCCTCATCTCCAATCATGCAAATTTCAATGAGAGCACGCTCCAGGACCTCTATGCCACCTTCTTTTCCTCGGCCAAAGAGGCGCAGGCTGTGCGCGAGATCTCGGTTCATGCCCTGCAGACCTTGCAGGAGATCGTCGGCGTTGCCGATCTGGCCAGCGATGACGCTCATCAATTCGGCGACACTCTGCAGGGCTTTGCCTCGAAAGGCCTGGGCGAGAGCCTTGGCAATTTGAAAAGCCTCATCGAGAACCTGGTTGAAGAAAGCAAGAGCATGGCTGGCCGAAGCGAGTACGTCGGCCTCCGCATGCGCGAGTCCGCCGGCAAGATCGAGGCTCTTGAGCGCAATCTCGAGAGTGCGATCCTGGACTCCACGATGGATGGCCTGACGGGCGTGGCAAATCGGAAATCCTTCGATGCCATCATCCGCAAGTCTGCCGGGGAGGCGATGAACAGCGGCGACGATCTGGCCATGCTGATGATCGACATCGATCACTTCAAGCGGGTCAACGACACCTGGGGCCACCAGACCGGCGATATCGTCCTTCGTCATCTGGCCAAGACTCTGCAAAAGGCGGTTCGCGGCGGAGATCACGTGGCGCGCTATGGCGGCGAGGAATTCGCCGTCATCCTGCCCCGCACGGATGGGCAGGCCGCCATCAGCGTCGCGGAAAACATCCGCCAGATGCTGGCCAGAGAGCCTGTCCAGCTTGACCTCACTCCGCCCATCACACCCACAACGGTATCGATCGGAGCTGCCTGCTATGACCCAGGGGAACCCCTGGCCGAGTGGGTGGGAAGAGCCGATGCGGCTCTATACAGTGCAAAGAGGGATGGTAGAGATCGTGTTGAACTCAATGAACGCCCAAGTTGAAGCAGGGGTCGCCCCGAACGCGATCTCCAGATTGTGTCTGCTTGTCGACGATTCCTCGCTGGTGAGGAAGATCGCGCGAAAGATCTTTGTGGGCCTGGGCTTCGAGACGGACGAGGCTGAGAACGGGCTGGTCGCCCTCGAGAAATGCCGGAGCCGCATGCCCGATGTCGTCCTGCTCGATTGGAATATGCCGGTTATGGACGGGCTGGAATTCCTCAAGTCCCTGCGCCGCACGGAAGGGGGCAGGGAGCCTGCCGTGATCTTCTGCACCACCGAGACCGACGTGGACCACATTCAAAAGGCGCTTGCAAATGGGGCAAACGAGTATCTGATGAAGCCCTTTGATCAGGATTCGTTAGTCGCCAAGTTGGATATGGTCTACTATCGCAAATAACCTTTATCGCCGCCTCTTGGGAAGAACACAAGACGAAGCTCTCCTGTGAGTCATTTTCGCTCCCGTAGGGAGCAGGTGAAAGTAGCCCCGGATGAAGCGAAGCGGAATTCGGGGATTGCAGCCAAACGAAGTGTTGCGCCCCGTAGTGGCGCTGCGAACTTGTTCGTAACCGGCGGATGAGCCTTGCACTCATTTGCCCGCAGCGGCCGAGGCTGTCCTTCTTTCGGAAGGAGCGCCCTGCAACTGCGCAAGGCGCAGCCCTTCAATCGCCGTTCGCAGTCTCCCCGTCAGCTCCTCGCTCTGCCGCAGGGTCATCCCCGCGGTCTCGATCGGCTCGCCCACGCGGAGCGTCACCTCTCCAGGGTAAAAGTGCCGCGTGTGAATCGGCAGCAGCTCGTAGACTCCGCTTAGCGCGATCGGCACCAGCGGGACCTGCGCGCGAATCGCAAGATAGGCCGCGCCCGAGAGAAACGGCTTCAACTCGCCGTCCTTGGTCCGTCCACCCTCTGGAAAGACAAACAGCGACATGCCCGAGCGCAGCGCCCGGGCGCCCGCCCCCAGGCTTGAGAGCGTGGCGCGCGGATTGCCCGTGTCGATCTGAATTTGTCCAGATCTATTTAAGTACCATCCAATGAATGGGATAGGCCATAGTTCCTTCCTCGCCAGAATGCGAAACTGGAAGGGCAGCGCGCTGAAGATCACCGGCGTATCCATGTATGAAGTGTGATTCGAGGCGTAGACGGCCACCGGGTGCTTGCGCAGGCGTTCCGCACCCAACACCCTGAGCTTTGCTCCCGAGGCCCAGACGCAGCCCCGCGCCCAGATGCGCGCAATGCGGTGCTGCACGTTGCCATGCTTGTCCACAAGCGAAATCAGCAGCGACAGGCTTCCGAACGCCGCCGTAATCAGGGCAAAAAGCGGCGTCTGGATGAGATTGGTGCACCAGCGATACGGCCAAGGAAGCGGATTGGGACGCCGTCTCATCCTTCGCTCCCTCCCAGCTCTCCGCCCAGCAGCAGCGACCGCGCCTCGCCTACCAAGTAAACCGACCCGGAGACCACAACCACTCCGCCCGCTCCGCGCTCCCTGGCCCATGTCAATGCTTGGTGTACTGAATCTGCTTTCACCGCCATGCTTCCCGTTGCCAGCGCCGCGGCTTCCAGCTCCTCCATTGTGGCGGCCCGGGCTGAATGGATCGGCGCCAGAATCACCTGCTCAAACAGCGGAAAGAGAATCTGCGCCATCTCCGCCACCGGCTTGTCGCGCAGGCAACTGAAGATTAACGTCCGCGGCCTCTTTGCTTCGAGGCCGCGCACCCCGGCACGCAGCGCCCAGGCCCCGGCCGGGTTGTGCGCCACATCGAGAATCCACTCGACTCCATCTTTATTGATGCACTCCAGCCGCCCCGGCCATCGCGTTTGCCGAATGCCCGTCGCGATCCCTGCCGGCGTAATCGGAAACCCGTGCGCCGACTTCAACTCCACCGCAGCCGCAATGGCCAGCGCCACATTCCGCTGCTGGTGCAGGCCGCGCAGCGGGCTGGACACCCGGATCAGCTCACCCAGCGCGATTACCTCGTAGGAATCAGCCGCGCCCGCATCGATCGCCGGCATGTAGAGCGCGGCGTTCACCCCGCGCACGCCAAGCTCCGCCGCCGCCTCGCCCAGCGCCTGATTGGCCTCCGGGTGCTGCGGCAGCGTAATCAGCGTTCCACCACGGCGCAGAATTCCGGCCTTCTCGCGCGTGATCGCCGCGATCGTAGAGCCCAGCCATTCCATGTGGTCCAGCGAGATGTCGGTGACGATCGAGAGGATTGGATCGACGATGTTGGTTGCGTCCAGCCGCCCGCCCATCCCCACCTCCAGCACCGCCGCCTCCACCTCAGCCTCGGCAAAGTAGACCAGCGCCAGCGCCGTCAGCACCTCGAAGAAGCTCGGAAGCTGCGGCAGCCTGCCATCGGCCAACAGCCCCTTCGCCAGATCGTGAACGCGAAAAAAGAGCCGCGCGAAATCCTCGTCCGCAATCTCCGCCTCTCCAATGCGGATGCGCTCATTCACCCGCGCCAGGTGCGGAGACGTGTAGAGGCCCGTGCGCATCCCTGAGGCCGTCAGAATCGAGGCCAGCGTGGACGCTGTCGAGCCTTTGCCGTTTGTCCCGGCAATCAGCACCGCGCGAATTCGCCGCTGCGGATCGCCCAGCTCGCTCAGCAGCACGCCGATCTCCGCCAGCGAAAACTTCCGTCGCGGCTGGCCCGGCCGCGCATAAAGCTCGGGGACCATGGCGCTCAGTTGTTCGATGGCTGCTTGATAGGACATGAAGTTCTAAGTATAAAAGCCGCGTCCCATGCACCGCAGGACGACTCTCAACTTCGCAGCAGCAATTGCAGCGCCTCGCGCGCGTTTTGCAGGCAGGCCCGCGCCTCATCTTCCGACAGCAATCCCTGGTGTACCGCCTTCTTGCCGGTATCGTTCACCAGGTTGGCCACGCGCGGAAAATCAGCGTCGAATCCCGTCAATTGCAGGTTGTTGTTTACCTCATGCAGCAGGTTGCCCAGCGTGGCAGTGTTGCGATAGCGCGTTCGCACCTGCCGCGTCAGCCCTGCCGGCAGCTTCTGCTTAATGGCCTCCTCCAGC
This sequence comes from uncultured Acidobacteriaceae bacterium, assembly GCA_963710875.1. Classification (GTDB taxonomy): domain Bacteria; phylum Acidobacteriota; class Terriglobia; order Terriglobales; family Acidobacteriaceae; genus Telmatobacter. The sequence goes on from CAVQBW010000001.1 coordinate 242,007, forward strand.
ACCGAGCGGCACATCACCGCGCAAGCTGTGAACAGGCCAAAAAAGTAGCAGCGGGTCGCCTCGTCCAGATACCGGTCGGCCTCCTCCGAGCTCGCCGAGGCCACCACGCACTCGCGCAGATGCGTCGCCCGCACCACAGCCGGCTCCACCAACTCCAGCAACTCCAGAGCAAAGGCCGTGCGCAGCAGGTCGTTTTGCCGGTTGTCCAGGGCGCGTTGAATCTCCTGCCATGCCGGCGCGGGCCCTTCAAACCCGGCATATTGCAGCTTTGTGAGCGAGGTGAGCCGTTGCCGCGCGTGCTGGATGAACCCCTGCTGCATCTCCTGCGCCAGCATCCGCCATCCGGCCACAAAAGCGCCTTGGTCCTGCAGGTAGCGCGCCCAAAGCTCGTCGTACACAATGCTGGGAAGGACCTCCCGCAACTGGGCGAACCGCCCGGTTCTCGCCAGCTCGGAGATGGCATCGCAGAACTCTCGACCCGGCGTGCCCTCGGCGGACATCTGAAGCAGTTGATCCTCAAGCCGCCCGACATCGATGCCCATGCTCAAAGTCCTCACCGGTCAAGTGTAGAACCCAAGAGACCCAATCCCTATGCAAATACAATCCCTCTTCCACCTCCCGTTTTGAAATGGGAAGCTCTCTCTATTATCCGCCGAAGCCGGGAATGCGCTTACGCTCACCAGCGCCTCGAAATCATACCTCTGTGCATAGCTCATCTCTTCCAACCCCTTGTCCCACGCGCTTCCAGACGCTCTTTTCACACAAATCATCCGCTTTACACAGCCCTTTTCTCATCCCCTCTGGAAATCGTGGGAAACCGGGGTCTCTTCCTCTCTCCCACGCCCCACATTTCCAAAACCCCTCAATTCCACAGCCTCGATTTAGAAAACTCTCCCACCCTGCAACTGCTTCCCATCAAAGCTCTTCACCCCTATTTCCACTTTTCCTGCTTGAACGACGGGTACTGTTATCTTTTTTATTAATCTCTTATACCTTTTCCCCTTCCCCGTCGCGCTCATCCGGCCAGCCTGCAACTCTGCTCATCTCAGAATCACTCCGTGCCCCATCCGCTGGCTTTCTTCCTGGCGAAAAGACGGAATGCCGAAGACCTCAATCCCTCGGAATCCAGAGAAGCACCCCCGTTTTCCACGCGCACAACACTCCGAAGGTGAATACAATCAAGAAGAAGAAAAGATAGGCATTTCCGCCAAGCCGCAAGTTGTTGTACAGTGTGGCCAGCGCAGAATATGCTTCTCAAGGGTTTTCTTCGGTAGCCGCGAAGCGGGGGTGGGTCTATGTCGATCGTCGAATCTGAAGTGGAGAAGCCGGCCGCGCAGGGGGCAGCAATGGAGATTACCGTTACCCGTCAGGACCTGGTCAAGGAGCTCACCGCCACGCAAAGCGTCGTCGAGCGCAAGACCACCATCCCCATCCTTTCGAATTTTCTCATCGAGGCCGAGGAAGACCGGCTCAACATCACCGCCACCGACCTCGACCAGGCCATGCGCACCAGCGCCGCCGCCAAGGTCAAGAAGCCCGGAGCCTGCACCATTCCTGCCCGCAAGCTCTACGACTACGTCAAGCTCCTTCCCGATGGCGACATCTCCATCAAGCTCCTCGACAACCACTGGGTGCAGATCCGCTCCGGCCGCTCCAACACCAAGATGGTCGGCATGGCCCGCGCCAACTATCCGCAGGTCCCCGACTTTCCTGCCGTCACCGCGACAAGCATCTCCGCGGTAGCCCTGAAGACGCTCATCAATCGCACCATCTTCGCCATCTCCAACGAAGAGTCCCGCTATACCCTCAACGGCGCCCTGCTGGTCATCAAGGCCGAATCCCTCGCCATGGTCGCCACCGACGGCCACCGCCTCGCGTACGTCGAGAAGCCCAACGAAGTTCTCGAAGGCATCAGCGGCGAAAAGCGCGTTCTCATCCCCCGCAAGGCCCTCCAGGAGTTGCAGCAGTTGCTCTCCAACTCCGAGGCCGAAAAGGTTGAGTTCGCCGACGACGAGCACACGCTCTTCTTCCGCATCGGCCATCGCACCTTGAGCACCCGCAAGCTCTCTGGCCAATTCCCTAACTTTGAAGCCGTCATGCCCCGCGACAACACCAAGTTCGCGGTGGTCCGCAATAGCGAGCTTGCCGCGGCCATACAGCGCGTCGCCCAGTTCGCCGATGAGCGCTCCGGCGCCATCCGCATGAGGCTCGAGAGCAACGAGCTCAAAGTCAGCTCCAGCTCGACCGAATCCGGCGAGAGCGAAGACACCATCGACACGCCCTACTCCAGCGACCCCATCGCCGTCGGCTTCAACTCGACCTATATTCTGGACTTTCTCAAAGCCCTCAATAACGAGGGCGAGGTTCGCCTGGAGTTCAAGGACTCGCAATCCGCCGGCCAGATGCGCCCCGAAGACCCCGAAGCCGAGTACAAGTACCGCTACGTGCTGATGCCCATGCGCATCTGAGGGTTGGATTTTTTCGACGGAGTAAGATTCTTGAAAGGAGGCCTAGATGACGCCAGTTGGCATGTTCACTGATGAGCTGAAGGTGTTTGAGGAACACCGCCAAGAATGGTCCCGCTCCCATCCAGGTGACTTTGTTGTGATTCGAGGTCAAGAAATCGCCAATGTTTTTTTTGGCTCTTACTCCGATGCCCTTAAGGCTGGATTAAAGAAGTTTGGCGTCCAGAGCGGCTTTCTCGTCAAGCAGGTTTGGATAACCGAGCCCGTCCGCCTCATCTAGCAGCCGACTCGAAGCAATGTAGCCTGACTGCTCGAAGATCGAGCGCGATCGAGGCCTCGAAATAGATTGGATTGCGCAATGTCGTTTAGATCAAAAACATACCGTGTGCTGATCGCCTCGCCGTCCGACCTACTCGAGGAGCGACAGGCGGCAACGGACGCTGTTGACGATTGGAACGCCCAGCACGCTGTCGCCGAATCGGTGATTCTGCTGCCAGTCAAATGGGACACACACGCCTTACCCCAGACTGGGGTGAGGCCGCAGGAGGCTATCAACAACCAACTCGTCCGCGATTGCTATATCCTCGTTGGCCTGTTTTGGACCAGGCTCGGCACCAGCACCGGCATCGCGGAATCAGGTACGGTAGAAGAAATCGACATGTTTGTCGCATCTGGTAAACCAGCCCTACTGTATTTTTCTGGCCGCCCGATAGATCCGAACAAGATCGATCTTAAACAGCACAAGAAATTGAGAAGGTTCAAGGACGCCACCTATAAAAGGGCGCTTACGGGCGGCTTCAACAGCGTCGAGGGACTAAGGCAGACCCTTCTCCGTGATCTTGTGACGCAAGTTCGAGAATTGAACGGGAGAAGGTCGTCGCGACATGCGGCGAAGCCCGATCGTTTACCCGAGGCTGTAGAGCCTACCGCTGCATTTCAGAAAGGACGCGCCGAGCCCTTACGGGTCACGCCGGTGCCTGAGCACCAGAAGAAGGGACTCCGGATTCCGTGGGACCCTTCCGACCCGAGCGGTCCAGGCCCGTTAATTGAAGTTGTGGTGATGAATTCACGTGATGTCCTTGAGGCTTGGCGCGACGTCGGTATTGAATGCCCTCAACCCGTAAAGATGAAGGCACTGCTAGATACCGGCGCAGCAGTTACGGTTATAAGCAAGACATTCGCCAAACACTGCAAGCTCCTTCAGACAGGCGAAAGCGAAGTGAGGGTTTTAGGCGCACAGCACAAGTGCGGAGAGCATGCTGGTACCATCACCTTCGCCGGCTCAGACTTGCTTCCGGCGGAGGCAATCAGCATCCGATCGGTCGATTTCATACGAGAGCCATACTTTGCATGTCTAATCGGCCGGAACATTCTGCGGAATTGGACGGTTACATTTGACGGGCCTTCTAAGCGCGTGACGATCGTCGACTGACCGCGTGCTGCGTCGCCTCACGCCATCGCCGGCGCCTTCATAAAATCCAGTGCCCTGCTCAGATAACCCTTCAGCTCCCGCCGATGCACCACGGCATCCAGGAATCCCTTCTCCAGCAGAAACTCCGCGCGCTGAAAGCCCTCCGGCAGCTTCTGCCGGATCGTCTGCTCGATTACCCTTGGACCGGCAAAGCCAATCAGAGCGCCCGGTTCGGCGATATTCAAGTCGCCCAGCATGGCGAAACTCGCCGTCACACCACCCGTCGTCGGATCGGTCAGCACGCAGAGATAAGGCACCTTTGCGTCGTCCAACTGCGCCAGAGCCGTTGAGATCTTGGCCATCTGCATCAAGCTCACCACGCCCTCCATCATGCGCGCTCCGCCCGACGCCGCGACTACGATCAGCGGCATGCGGCCCAACCGCGCGCGATCCACGGCGCGAGCGATGGTCTCGCCCACCACCGCGCCCATCGAGCCTCCGATGAAGCCGTACTCCATCGCGCTGACCACCACCGAATGCGGCCCCAGCTGACCCACCGCATTCAAAATCGCGTCGTCCAGGCCGGTCTGTTCCTGAGCCGCGCGGAGCCGCTTCTTGTAGGCCTTCACGTCGGCAAAGTTCAACGGGTCGGTCGAGCGCAGCCCGCCGTCCACCAGCTCGTAGCCCGGCTCGAGCAGCAGATCGATCCGCTGCCGCGCCCCGATCTTGAAGTGGTGCTGGCACTTGGGGCAGACATTCAGGTTGGCCTCAAGCTCCGCCTTCCAGACCACCGCCCGGCAGCCCACGCACTTGATCCACAACCCCTCGGTGCGCACCCGCGACTCCGCCGACTCCGCCGCGCCCTTGGGACCGGGCCCATACTCGCCGCCTTCACGCTTGAACCAGGACATTCGACCTCTCAAAAACAGGGAACAGGGATCAGTCGCCGGCCTTCAACAGCTATTGTCTCGATGGACTGAGAACTGACAACCGTTAGCTGACACTCTCAATATTCTATGCGGGTGCCCCACCCTGGCCACGCCCTTGTCTTTGTGGCTAGGCTGGGAGTCCATGAACCCCATCTTCAGAATTCTATGCCGCGCTGTGCGAGAATCCCCTTGGAATACGCGTGCTTCACCTCGCGCATCTCGGTCACCGTGTCGGCCAGCTCCACCAGCAACGGGTGTGCGTTGCGCCCGGTCAGAATCACATGGACCATCTCCGGCCGTCCACGCAGAGCCTCGGCCACCATGGCCGCGTCGAGCATCCCGTAGCCGATGGCGTAGTTGATCTCGTCCAGCACCACCATATCCCACTCGCCGCTGTAGATCGCCTCGCGCGCATCCGCCCAGGCAGCCTCCACCAGCCGTATATCCTCCGGATCGGTCTCCGCGCCGCCCACCTTCACGAAGCCGCGGCCCATCTGCTTCATCACAAAACTGCCGCCGAAGGCCTTGACGGCATCCAGTTCGCCGTAGTGCCAGGAGCCCTTGAGGAACTGGAGCATCAGCACCCGCATCCCGTTGCCCACCGCGCGCAGGGCCGTGCCCATGGCGGCAGTGGTCTTGCCCTTGCCGGGTCCGGTGTTGATCAGAATCAGTCCTCGCCGCGAATCGGTCATAAAAAGAGTCAGAGATCAGAGATCAGGGGTCAGAGAATAGTGGTCAACTGTATGGCTTGCTCTCAGCAAACATCATACAGTCTTCCGAGATCGAAACCTTCAGGCAGTCAGGACACTGGGTTCCGATCACACTGGGACGGAAAGCCGATCTCTGCCCTCTGATCTCTGTTCTCTGTTTAGTGGCCGGTGTGATACGGATGGCCAGTCAGAATTGTAAATGCCCGATAGAGCTGCTCGGCCATCACCAGCCGCGCCAGCGCGTGAGCCAGCGTCATTGGCCCCAATGAGAGCAGCAGGCCGGCCCGCTTGCGAGCCTCATCCGACCACCCGTTCGCCGGCCCGATGGCGAAGACAATCTGCTGAGCCCCCTCGTCGCGTTGCTTGCCCAGCCAGGCGGCAAAGGTCTCCGAGCTCATCTGCCGCCCCCGGCTGTCCAAGAGCACGGCCACGGCTGGCATGCGCCCCTCGAGCCGCTTCAGCCAATCGAGCAGCGCTTCCTCGGTGCGGAAGGCCTCGGCCCGGCAGTGCGCAAAGGGCGAGCAGCGCTTGAGATAAGCCGCGGTCAGGGCGTCGGCCTCGTCCTTCGAGCCGGGCCGCGCGCCGATGTGAGCCAGGGTGAGATTCATGAGGAGCAGGAGAGCCGGTGAATCCAATCTAGCATTCACGATCCGCTTTCTGGCGCGAATCCCGGCTTGATTGGCGTCTGGATGCGGGAAAATCATTGGTTTTCATGGAGGAAAATGTGCGAGATCGAAAAACTATGTGTAATATTTACATCAAGTTGCATCGATAAAAGCGAACACAAGGAGAATCAGACCCCCGGGGGGTAGGGGGGTGGTCTGGGGGATACGGATCGGGCTGGTCCTTGCTCAAGGGACGTCCCAACTTCAAGATAGCAGGATTCCGGAAATAATCTGCAAAACCGGATTCCGCTGCAACCCGGTCCTCCATGCAATCCCGCCACCCGAAATCCCATGTACTACAGTTGTACTTGTTATGGATTGTTCTAATCCGGGCCTAAAGGCCCTTATTTTTCGGCCAGTTTTCAGGGGGCTGAAGCCCCCTGCTCCCTCCGACAAAACTATCTGCAACCGTAGTACTAGAGCAAATCTCTTCCTGGTGTAAAGTTGTTGGGTTCGTTTCGCCGCGCCCCTCCGGGGCGCAGAGGTTTTTGCGGGCAGCGTTCCCAGGGTTTCGCCAGGCTCCGCCCTGGGCTATTGTCGATTGCCCTTCCGGGGCAAGAGAGACGAATCCGCGGGATCGTCGCTCTATATCAAGAGGAGAGATGCTCTAGATGTGGCAGCTTGCCTGGCCGCGCTTTTCGAGATACCGCTGATGGTATTCTTCGGCGCGCCAGAAGGTTTGGGCAGGCTCGACCTTGGTGACGATGCGCTTGGGCTTGAAGCGGCCCTCGGCGGTGAGCTGCTCAATCCTGGCCCGCGCCTGCGCCTCCTGCTGCGGGGAATGGAAGAAGACGGCGGAGCGGTATTGCGTGCCCCAGTCCGGGCCCTGACGGTTGAGGGTCGTCGGGTCGTGAAGGGCAAAAAAGGCGTCCAGGAGCTGCTCGTAGCTCACCACGGCGGGGTCGAAGTCCAACTCGACCACCTCGGCGTGGCCGGTTTGGTCGGTGCAGACGTCTTTGTAGCTGGGCCGCTCCAGCGAGCCGCCCTCATAGCCGACGGCAGTCGCCGTGACGCCGGGAATCGCCGCAAACGCCGCCTCGACCCCCCAGAAACAGCCCGCGCCGAAGGTCGCCTTTTCTTGACTCATGGTTGATAGGATGCATGGCGGGAGCTTGGGGTGACAATTTTGCGCCCTATGCCTCTTGCCGCTCGCTCCGCGAAGAGCTGAAACAAGCAGGGGACAAACAGCCAGGCGAGTTTCTACTTGTCGCAGAAGATTCCGTTCCCGCACGCTGCGCCCTGGCCGCAGCAGGGACCTCCGTCGCCGCACATTCCATGCGCTTCGCGGCTTGCGGCAGAGTGCTGGCTGCTGCCCTTCGAAATCGCGCCCGCGCCGCCGCTGATCAGCCTCCGCACGCTCCCGGCGCACTGAGGACAGGATTCGATTGCTGCGTCGGACATCTTCTGCCGCCTCTCGAAACGGTATCCACAGGCATCACAGAGATAATCGTAAGCTGGCATTGGAGGTTCCTCGCAGTCGTGCGGCTGCCGATTCCCATTTTACTTCAGATCATGGAGATCGAAAGTCAGCGCGGGCAGGGATGCCCACGCTCCAGCCGGCCAGGAGGCCGGCGCTACAATTCCGGCGGCGGATTGACCGATGACGCGCCGCGCCATCGCCCTCCCCGGCCGCAATCAGAAGATATTGAAGCGGAGCCCCGTACTCACGCCGAAGGAGGACATCCGGCCGAAGTTGAACTGCGGCCAGATCTGGTACTCGAAGTCCGCCGCCCGCCAGCGGATCCGGTTGGTCAGGCGGTAATCGACCCCACCCCCCGGCGCAACCACCAAGTCGGTCTCCCTGGCAAAGTTGTAGGGATAATTGAACTGCCCGATCCCCACCAGCCCTTTCACATAAGGCTGGAATCGCCCGTAATATCTGGAGTAGCGCGGCCCGGCCATGTAGGTTGTGGCGTTCTCGCCGGCGCCCGGGCCGGTATCGCTGATCTTCCAATGAAACACGAGCCAGCGCGCCTCGCCTTCGAAGCCGAAGCGGCGCAGGGTGTCCACATCCACAAACGCCGACGCCCCCAGGACCTTCACATCGCCGTAGCCCAGATCGTAGCCCGAAGCCGTTCCTCCCGCCGACAGCCTGATGCCGCCCACATCCGCATGCGGCGCTGACTGGCCATGCGCCGCGGAGCCGAGTCCGAGGCAGATTGCCAGAAGAGCAACCGGGAACAACACGCCGAGGCACGACCGCAGTCGGAGCTTGCCTCCCCGGCGAGCAGGATTCGCACGCCCGGAGCACCGAGTCGTTGGGGACCATGGCCTGCCGCACCGCGCTGGAACGAAATCATGGAAGCTCGTCATCTCTCTCCTGCCGCATTTCATGTCTTCGCGCTATTTGGCGGTAATGGTCACGGTCACGTTCTGATAGTGTGCAATGTCGCTGTTGGCGCCGCTGGCTGTCACCTGGATCGTATAGGCGCCCGGCGCGGCGCTGGACTGCGTGAAGCTGCCGGAGCAGCCGGTGGCGAGCTGCGCGGCGAGACCGAGGAGCAGAACCAGAGCTGCCGTCATCCACCGCGCATGGCGCCGTCTGAAGCGCCAGAAGACCCAGCCCAAAAGCACGCCCAGCGGCAGGAACAACCCGGCCAGAGAGATGCTCCGGCTGCCCGGATGCGCATTCATGGCCGACGAGCCGCCACCCAGCGGATTGTTGGTGTCGATGGTCAGCGAGACGTTCGCCACGCCATCTGCCGGCAGGACGGCGCTGGGCGACGAGAAGTGGCAATTGACGCCCGCGGGAAGCGACGCGCAGCCCAGCCCGATGGTGTCGGTGAAGCCGGTGATCGAGCTAAGAGCCACATTGACCGTGGCGTTCCCGGTCGTGGCAATCGTCACGCTGGCCGGAGTGACGGTGAGATTGTAGCCCGCGCCCGTGCTCGATACGGTCACCAGGTTTGAAGTCGAGGAGCTGTGCAACGAATCTCCGCCGTAGACGGCCTCCACCTGATAGCTGCCCGAGGGCAGATTCGGCTCCAGAGTCGCCACGCCGCTTGAATCCAACTGGGACGAGCCGATCGGCGTCGTTGTCGATCCGCTGATGGAGTTGAAGGTCACCGTGCCGGTGGGTGTGGACAGCGAGGCGGGGCTGCCGGTGGCATTGTTCAGCACTACGGCAACCAGGATCACTTGAGGATTGGCGCCCGTCGTTGCCGAGACGCCCAGACTGGTCGCGGTTGGAATGGCTCCCACCACCAACTGCGCCGCGCCCGTGCCGGTGCTTCCCTGGTTGTCGGTATCCCCGCTGTAGACAGCCGTGATGGTATAGGTGCCGGCGACGAGCGCGGAGGTGGTCGTCGTGGCAGTTCCCGTGGCGTCCAGCGTTGCCGCGGAACCGATGGGCGTGCCGTTGGCGTTGAAGGTGACGCTGCCCGTCGGCATGACGCCGTTGCCGGTCACCCGCGCGGTAAAGGTGATCGTGGCCTGCACCACGGCCGGATTTGGCGTTGCAGTCACCGTCGTCTGCGTTGTCGCTTGTGCAATCGTCAACGAAAGAGGGGCTGATGCGCTGCCGGCGGCGTTGGCGTCGCCCGGATACGCTGCCACAATCGAGTGAACGCCCACCGCCAGCGTCGGATTGATGGCGGCTGTTCCCGCGCCGTTCAGAGGCGCGGTTCCCAGGCTGACGGTTCCATCCGTAAAGGTCACCGTGCCCGCTGTGATGGGCGTTCCCGACGCCAGAGTGACGGTTGCCGTAATGACGACGGGCTTGCCGGCGATCCCTGGATTGGGAACCGCGTTCACGGCGGTCACGGTCTGCGAAAGATTCACCACCTGGTTGACCGGCAGAGACGTGCTGGGGGCGTAATACGGATCTCCCAGGTAAGCCGCGGTGATGGTTGCCGTGCCCACCGGCAGCGTGGATATCGTGAATGTGCCCGTTCCCGGATTGCCCGACAAGGTCGCCGTGCCGATCGGCGCCGTTTGCCCGGCTTCGAGAATGTTGACCGTCCCAGTGGCGGCCACCGTTCCGATGGCCGGGACGGTCACTGTAAAGATCACGGCGTTGCCAAAGATCGACGGGTTGGCGCTCGAACTCAGCGTAGTGGTCGAGGGCGTCTGCACATCCTGCTTCAGGACCGCCGACGTGCTCCCAAGAATGCCGTTGGCCGCGTCTCCGCTGTAGGCTGCGGTGATCGCATGGACGCCATAGGCCAGGGCCGCGGTCGAAACAGCCGCAATTCCTGTCGCGCCGATCGCCGGAGTGCCCAGGAGCGTCCCGGTCGTCGTGTCCGTGAAGGTCATCGTGCCATCCAGCGGCACGCCTCCTCCGCCGGTGACGGTCACGGTCGCTGTAAGCGTCACGCTTGCGCCCAGAACCGATGGATTCGCGCTGGAAGTGAGGGTAGTGGCCGTCACTTCGCCCACATTCTGAACCAGAGTGGCGGGAGGGCTGGGCAGGTACTTCGATCCCGCGGAGGGAGTGTACGTCGCCGTAATCGTGTGCGCTCCCACTGCCAGGGCAGAGGTGGAATAGGTTGCCACGCCGGCTCCGTTCAAGGTGACGGCAGAGTCCAGCGTGATTGTCGCGCCCCCGAATGTGTCGGTGAAGGTGACCGTCCCGGTGGGTGTTCCCTGGCCCGCCCCCGTGGTCACGGTCGCCGTGAAGGCGACGCTCTGGCCGAAGTTGGATGGGTTGGGAGTGGAGGTCAGCGCGAGCGTGGTCGCGTTCACGGGGGTTGCCAGCCCGACTGCCCGGATGTCCAGCGGGAAGTTGGACGCATCTTGCGAGTAGTTCGCTGTATAGCCGTCCACATCCACGTTGCCGGTCAGCACTTCCGAGGTTGCGCCCACTGGAAATACCGTGGTGAGGGCTGGCGCAAAGATCACGCCGATGGTGCAATCGGTATCCGCTGCCAAGGCGGTTGACAGGCTGCAAGTCGTGGTCGCCGAATTGACCGCGGCATTCGCGTCGGGGGTAATGGCAGTCAGATCGAGCGGGAGGTTTCCGTCGTTCTCCACCATCTCGGACTGGGGTAGCGATTCGGAGCCGGCATGGACTGCCGTCGTAGTGAAATTCAAAACCGCCATATTGCTTTGAATCGCCTCGACCAGCATGTAGTAGTAGTCGGCAAAGTAGAGATTGCCGCTGCCATCCAGGTAGAGCGCGATCGGCGCGTAAATCGCGATAGGCGGAGGAGCTCCGGTGGGTTCCGTAACCGTGGTGGGCGCATTCACGGCCAGGGTTGTGATAATTTGAGTTGCGAAATTGACCTTTTGAATGCGGGCATTCTGCGTGTCCGCGATATAGAGATTTCCGGCGGCATCGACGGCCACGGCAGAGGGCGTGTTCAACAGCGCCTTGGTTGCCAGCCCTTTGTCTCCCGAACTGCCCGGGGTCCCCGGATAGAATCCAACCACCGTGCTGATCTTGCTGCTTGGCGTGATCGCGCCGCTCACCGCCGCAACCATCCGGACGACGTTGTTGGCTGTATCGGGGATATACATGTTGCCGGGGATGTCGAAGGCAACCGCATAGGGTTGGCTGAGACCGGCGTTGATTGCCAGGCCGGCATCGCCTGTATAGGTTCCCTTGCTGTCCCCATTTCCGCTCGGGTCCCCGTCTCCGGCAGCCGTGGTGATGATGCCCGATACCGCATCCACTCTGCGAATGCGCTGGTTCAAGGTGTCGGCGATGTAAAGGTTCCCGGCAGCATCGACAGTGACGCCGTGCGGCTGATTGAGTTCCACGTCGGGCGATGTGGCCGTAAGGTTATCCCCACCGTAACCGGCCGTGCCGTTGCCGGCCACCGTGGTGATGATGCCGGCCGCGTTCACCATGCGGATGACGTTGTTGCCGCTGTCGGCGATGTAGAGGTTGCCCGCCGCATCCAGAGCCACCCCGGAGGGGTTGTTCAGGGTCGCGGCCACGGCAGCATGGTTATCGCCCGTGTAATCCGCTTCGCCGGTGCCTGCGACGGTGGAGATGATGCCGATCGTTGCGGGAGGGACGGGCGCGGCGACCATGCGGACCCGATTGTGGTTGCTATCTGCGATGTACAGATTGCCGGCGCCGTCCATGGTCACGCCGGAGGGCAGCCAGAGATTTGCCTGCGTGGCCGGAATCCCATCCTTGGTCGAAGTCCAGGCTCGATAGACGCCAGCAACCGAAGCCAGGTTGCCGGGCACCAGTACGCCCAAGCCTCCCGATCCAATCCCCGAAATGTAGGCCGTCCCCAGGACGTTGTTGTTGCTGTCCAGAAGAACCACAGCGCCCATGCGCAGGCCGGGAGCCGCAGGCGTGAAGGTCACCGGTTGCATGCAGATTTCGGAGCCCGGAAAGATGACCGGCACAACGCAGTTAAACGCGCCGTCAGCCTGGAAGTCCAGATTGGGCGCTCCCAGCGTCAGAACTTCTACGCTGTTCACTGCGCCGCCGCCCGATGCGGTGAAGGTGACTGTGACGGTCTGCGGACCGAAGGCCACACCGACCGGTTGCGGCGTCGCGAAGACGCTTTGCGCCCGCGCGCTCGCGCCGGCCAGCAGCAAAGCCGTCAGAACCAGAGTCCAGCTTCGCTTCCGCCTTGCCGTAAACGCTGTTAGGAAACCGCATCTGCCGTTGCGGCCGGCCTTCTCTTCAGGCGCGACTCGGATGGCGGCTGCTGACAGGGCCGGAGTATTTCTTGGATTCTCAGGGATGAGGACTGGGACGGTCATGCGGGCCATTGGGGGACCTCGTGCGGCATTCGATACTCCGCTCCTTTGCCCTCGCGCTCAGGTCAAAGGCCGTGCAGATAATAAGCCCCCGGGAGCCAACTGCGGCCGGCCGGGGAACCAGACATCAGGTGGCTGAAGTATATCCCGCAGTCTTCCTAATTAAGAGGTGATCCCCATCACTTCATGTGAGGTCGGGAGCCACGCCCGCCGCTGAAGTTTTTGCGGGCGATAAGTGCCCGGCACCTTGCGGATGTGGATGGAAGGCGACAGATCGCCGGCGAGGAACCGGCGCGCAGACAGGCCGCGGAACACCTACTCCCTATTCTCGTTCTCACTCATACCTTAGCGCCTCGATGGGGTCCATCGAGGCGGCCTTCCATGCCGGGTAGATGCCAAAGACGAGGCCGATGGCGCAGGAAACCACCAAAGCGATGACCACCCAGGTGAATGAAAGCGCCGCATGTAAAAAGGAGACGGCGAAATGGAGAATCAGGGTAAACAAGGCTCCGGCCAGGATGCCCAGCAGGCCGCCCACTACGCAGAGGGTCACAGCTTCCAGCGTGAACTGCAGCAAGATGTTCTTTTTGGTCGCGCCAATGGCTTTGCGGATGCCGATCTCTCGCGTTCGTTCGGTCACCGAGACCAGCATGATGTTCATTACGCCCACGCCGGCCACCATCAGGCCGACTGAAGAGACCGCGACCATGAAGATAAACAACGTGCTGGTCAGCGAATTCCAAAGCCGGGTCAGCGCGTCGGTGCTGAAGATGGCGAAATTATCGTCCTGCTCCAGGCGAACCTTGCGCCGAATACGAAGCAACTCGCGAATTTCTTCGGTAACAATCGCCTTGTTGGCCGGGTCGTCGTACTTCACCGTGACCCAGTAATACTTGAGCTCGGGATGAAGCTGATGGAAGGTCTCAACGGGGAAGTACGCCGAGTTATCGTTCCTGTTGCGGCCGCTGCCGAAGGGCTGCACTTGCTTATCGAATACGCCGATGACCGTGAAGACACTGCCCTCGCATTCGATGTCCTTGCCGATGGGATCTTCGCCGCGAAAGAGGTCCGCCGCTGCATCATGGCCCAGAACCACCACTTTGGCAGCGTGCTCTTCCTCGGCCTCGGTCCAGATGCGGCCTTGGAGAAGCACCAGGTTGTCGGATTCTTTGATTGCCGTGGTCGAACCGTTCAAAATCGTATTCTGAATCGTGCGGCCACCGTGCTTGAGGGAAACCAAACCGAGATCGAATTGAAAATTCTGGTAGGAGATCCAGGGATCGGCGGCGACGACATGCGGGAGGCCGCGCAAGGCCAGGCCATCTGCGTAAGTAATCTCTTTGCGATTGAGCTCCTCGGTGGTGGGGCGCCCGCCCCAAGGCATAAAGTGGTAGACCAACAGGACGTTGGTGCCCAGAGATTTTACGAAGTCGTCGATATTGCTATTGAGTCCGTTGATCGCCGAGGAGATCAGAATCACCGTGGCGATGCCGATGGAGATTCCAAGAACGGTAAGGCCGGAGCGCAGCTTGTTCTTGCGCAAAGTGTCGAGCGCCAAAAGCACGGATTCTTTCGAGTCGCCGAATCTCATCTCTATAGCTCCGCTCGAAGGGCTGCAATGGGATCGAGCTGCGCGGCCTTGTGCGCAGGATAGACGCCGAAGAAAAGACCGACGGCGGTGGCGACAAAAAGACTGATCAGAACGGACCAAAGCTCCACTTCCGTGGGGAAGGCGAGGACCAAGGTAATGATCTTGGCCAGGCTGATGCCCGCGATCACACCTACCACGCCGCCGGCCAGGGACATGGTTGCGGACTCGATGAGAAACTGCAACAAGATGTCTTTGCGGCGCGCGCCCAGGGCCTTGCGAACCCCAATCTCACGTGTGCGTTCGGTGACGGATACCAGCATGATATTCATGATGACGATGCCGCCCACCAGAAGCGAGACCCCAGCAATGGATACGACCACGGCGCCGAAGCCGGAGAGAATCTTGCCCAGGAAGTTCTGAAAGGTGGCGCTGGTATCGATGGAAAAACTGTCCGCCGCATCCGGCAGCAAATGGCGGCGTGAGCGCATGATGGTGCGCAGCTCGCCGGTGACCGAGTCCATGACCTCGCCCCCTCCGCCGGCATTGACAAAGATAACCATGGTCGCGTTGGATCCGTAGGATTGCAAGAATGTGGTGAGTGGAATGGAGACCCAGTTGTCCAGGCTGATGCCCAGCATCTTGCCCTGCCGTTCGCCCACACCGATGACCGTATAAGCAACGCCATCCACGCGAATCTCTTTTCCCAGCGGGTCGCTGCCTCCGAGCACGTTATCCGCGATGTCGGCGCCGATGATCGCCACGCGGTTGGCGTGCTCGTCCTCAATCTCCGTAAAGGAGCGTCCGTTGTCGATGTTGAGATTGGAGATCGCCGGCATGGTCCATGTCCAGCCGCGAATGTTTGTGTCCGTTGTAGACTTGGTTCCGTAGACGATCGTGCCGGTCGTATCGCGCTCGGCGCCTATCGACATACAGGATCTGCAATCGGCGAGGATTGCCCGGTAGTCGTCGTAGGTAACGTCTCTTCGCTTCTTGAATTCCAGATACTCCTCGGGGGTGATGAAGGTCTCCGGCATCTTGCTGATCGTCACCACGTCCGCGCCATAGGTATTGATCTTTGTGGTTACAAACTGCTTGGCCCCATTGGTCAGCGTGACCACCATAATCACCGACGCCACACCGATCATCACTCCCAGCAGCGTGAGCACCGTGCGCATCTTGTTGGCCCACAGCGACTGCAGCGCGAGTTTGAACGCCTCACCGAATAGCATGGTCCTGCTTTCCAGAGCAAAACCAGGGATACTATATCCTGATTGGCCTTGTTCAGGGTCGCCGCTCCCTGATGGTCGCGTTAACTTGAGAGCCTTGGCTCCGGGATACATCTTCCCTGGTTTTGCTAAATTGCCGGAGCCGGGGCAGCCCCGCTCCCTCAGTGTACGCATTCTCAGTTCTTCTTCTGGACGCAAAGCCAACCCATGAAGCTGCAGTCAGCAGCCGGAAACAAGGCGCGGGCAAAGCGGTTTCGCCGCTCTCTGTTACGCAAAACGGCGCTGGCGAGTTCCTTTGCGCTCAAAAAAACGCGCGCAAGCCGGTCAAAACATGGATTTTCAGGAAACTTTCGGCCTCCTCCCGGCGTAGCATGGATGGAAACGCAGTTCCTCGCCATCGTCGCATCTGATTCCACGCTCGAACCTTTCACCGGAGGTCCCATGATCCGCCTCATCTCCCGGCTTGCCGTTCTCGTGCTTACGCTCGCAGCGTCTTTCCCAGCCTTGGCGTCCGCTCAGGCGTCTTCCGCGCCCGCTTCCTCCCAGCCCCCGCTGCTGCTGCGCAACCCATCCCTCAATCAAGACCACATCGCTTTCCTCTACGCCGACGACATCTGGACCGTCAGCCGCGAGGGTGGCGAAGCCGAGCGCCTGACCTCGGATGGAAAGGTGAACGAGGGTCCGTACTACTCGCCAGATGGCGCATGGATCGCCTACTCGACTCGCATCAACGGCAACAGCGAAGTCTATGTGATCCCCGCCGCCGGTGGCATTCCGCGCCGCCTCACCTGGCATGCCAGCGGCAGTTATGCCGCGGGATGGAGTCCCGACGGCAAAGATGTCCTCATCCTCAGCATGGCTGACAGCTTCCGCCACTTCGTCAAGCTCTTCCGTGTCCACGCCGACGGCTCCGGCGTCCCCGAGCCGCTGCCGCTGCCCTCCGCCTATCAGGGATCGTTTTCGCCCGACGGCCAATCGATCGCCTACGAACCCTTCACACGGTGGCAGGATGCCTGGAAGCGTTACACCGGCGGCCAGACCACCCCGATCTGGATCGTCAACCTGAAGACCCTCGATCTGGTCAAGGTGCCGCGCGACAACTCGAACGACTCAAACCCCGTCTGGGTGGGCGATCAGGTCTACTTCCTCTCCGACCGCGACAACTCCGGCAAGAACAATGGCCCGGTGACGCTTTACCGCTACGACACCAAGAGCCGGCAGGTCTCGCAGGTGATGGCGAACAGCGGCCTGGACATGAAGTCCTTCCAAGCCGGGCCTGCAACCGGCGTGGACGGATCGCACCGGACGGCGCTGGTGGTGGAGCAGTTTGGCCGCATCCTTCTGGTGGACCCCACGACGGGCATGAATATGCCGGTCCCGATCCAGATTCACGGCGAGCTGGCTGATCTTGCGCCCCATCGGGTCAACATCACCCCGGACCAGATTCAGAACGCCCAGCTCTCGCCCACCGGCGCCCGCGCCGTCTTCGAGGCACACGGCGAAATCTTCACCGTTCCGGCCGAGAAGGGCGACACTCGCAACCTCACCCAGACCCCCGGCGTCGCCGAGCGCGACCCCTCCTGGAGCCCCGACGGCAAGACCATCGCCTACTTCTCCGACGCCTCCGGTGAGTACCAGCTCTACCTGCACGACCAGACCGGCTTCACGCCGCCCACGGTCATCGACCTTGGCCCCGAGCCCAGCTTCTTCTATAGCCCCACCTGGTCGCCCGACTCCAAACACATCGCCTACTTCGACAAGCACCTGCGCCTGTGGACCGTCGACGTGCCGGCGGGCAAGCCGGTGCTCGTGGACAAACTTATCTACGGCAGCTTCGGCCCTGATTTCGGACCCGTCTGGTCTCCGGACTCGAAGTGGCTCGCCTATCACCGCGATCTCGACAACCAGAATCGCGCCATCTTCGTGTACTCGCTCGAAAGCCGCAAATCCACCCAGATCACCGACGGCATGAGCGATGCCTTCAACCCGGTCTTCGACCCCAACGGCAAGTTTCTCTACTTCCTGGCCTCCACCGACGACGGCCCCTCCAAGGCCGGCATCGATCTCTCTTCGCTCGACCGCGCGCAGACTTCCGCCGCTTACGTCGTGGTCCTGGCCCAGTACGGAGCCTCGCCGATTCCCCCCGAGAGCGACGACGAAAAGGTGAAGGAAGAGACCAAGAAGGATGACAGCAAGGCCGCGGACAAGAAGGACTCCGGCCAGAAAGACTCCGATAAAAAAGATAAGGACAAGAAAGACAAGGACAAGGCCGCGGACAAAGACAAAGGCGATGCCGGCAAAGAAAAGAACGACGCGGACAACAAGGATGCCGCCAAGCCGGTTGAGGTCAAGATCGATCTCGAAAAGATCGGCGACCGCATCCTGGCGCTGCCGGTTCCGGCGAAAAACTACGGTGGCATCGCCGTCGGCAAAACCGGCGTCCTCTTCCTGCTGGAGGGTGCTCCGGTCGGCCGTCCCTCCACGGATGAGGACGGATTGCCCGGCATTCGCGCCGTCTGGCGCTTCACGCTCGACAAGCGCAATGCGGAACAGTTGTTCTGGAATGTGGACTCCTTCACCGTCTCCTTCGATGGCTCCAAGATCCTCTACTCACGCAAGGGCGCCTGGACCATCGCCTCGACCGACGATCTGAAGCCCGGCGACAATGCTCCCGGCAAGCCTCTCAACCTGGGCGGCATGGAGACCGTTGTGGATCCTCGCGCCGAATGGCGGCAGATCTACCATGAGACCTGGCGCATCGAGCGCGACTTCCTCTACGACCCGCACACCCACGGCCTCAGCATTCCCAAGATCGAGGCGAAATACAAGCCCTACCTCGACGGCCTTGCCTCGCGCGACGAGTTCACCTATCTCTCCGAAGAGATGCTGGGCGAGATCACCATCGGCCACATGTTTGTCCACGGGCCGCATGAGCCCGACAACGGCCCCAAGACCGGCCTGCTCGGCGCCGACTACAAAATCGAGAACGGCCGCTATCGCATCGCAAAGATCCTCGGCGGCCAGAACTGGACCCCCGGCCTGGCCTCGCCGCTTACCCTGCCCGGCGTCTACGTCCACGAGGGCGCTTACCTGCTGGCCGTCAATGGCCGCGAACTGCACTCGAGCGACAACCTCTACGAATTCTTCGACTCGACCGCCGGCAAGCAGACCGTGCTCCACATCGCTTACAACCCCGAAGGCAAAGACGCGCGCGATGTAACGGTCGTTCCCATCGCCGACGAAGACGGCCTGCGCAATCTCGACTGGATCGAGTCCAACCGGCGCAAGGTCGACGAACTCTCCGGCGGCAAGGTGGCTTACGTTTACATGCCCAACACAGGAGGCGCGGGCTACACCAACTTCAACCGCTACTTCTATTCGCAGCTCGACAAGCAGGCCCTGGTCCTCGACGAGCGCTACAACGAGGGCGGCTTCATCGCCGACTACATCGTGGACGTGCTCAAGCGCTTCCCGCTCGCCGGGGCCATCGAGCGCGACGGCAAGCCGATCCACGACCCGATCGGCGCCATCTTCGGCCCCAAGGTCATGCTCATTAACCAGAACTCCGGCTCCGGCGGCGACGCCATGCCCTGGTACTTCCGCAAGGCCGGTATCGGCAAGCTCGTGGGCACGCGCACCTGGGGCGGTCTGGTCGGCATCGGCGGCTATCCCACGCTGATCGACGGCGGCCGCGTCATGGCCCCGCGCTACGCCATCTACGGCCTCCACGGCCAGTGGGAGGTGGAGAATCACGGCGTCGCTCCCGATGTTCCCGTCGAGGATCTGCCCGCGGATGAAGCCGCCGGCCACGACCGCCAGCTTGAAACAGGCGTGCAAATGGTCTTGGACGAGCTCAAAGCCAATCCCATCCCGGAGATTACGGTCCCGCCCTATCCGAACTACCACAAGAACGATGGCTTGGGAAACAACTGACGGGCGGTTGAACACAAACCCTATACCCGCCCCGCCGAAAGATGAATCATTTCAGCAGGGCGGGCGCACTCCCTCAATTTGCCGCCGCCACTTGGTTCGACAACGAATTGGAATCGCGGTAATCTTAGATGATGACGAGAACTCTTTATGTCTACCCTGTGGATGGCGGATCTTGGGTCGTGAGAAAGGAAGGTCTCAAGGCCTGTACCTTTCCTACCCAGGCTGAAGCCATGGCTAAGGCGATCCAGAGTGGTCGGAAATCCGGCCCGGCTCAGGTTGTCGTCATAGGGAGCAACGGCCAGCTTCTCGCGCGCAAATCCTACGGCCTCCCAAAGGTTCAGGAACCTCCCAAGAGGGGGCGTCTGACTGCAAGGAAGATTGCAAACGCGGTGGGAATGGTCGCACTCAACCGCCTGAAAGCAAGTGGTGAGTAAACGAATCAGAAGCAACCATATCTTCATCAATTGCCCGTTCGACCCTGGTTATCGGCCGATCTTCGACGCGATTGTCTTCGCAGTCTGTTACCTCGGCTTTGTAACCCGCTGTGCGTTGGAAGACGACGACGCGGCGGAGTTCCGCCTGTCGAAGATCGAACGGGTGATCGAGGAATGCAAGTTCGGGATCAACGATCTCTCTGCAGTCGAACTGGATGCGGCCACCGGGCTTCCGCGATTCAATATGCCGCTTGAACTCGGGCTCTTTCTTGGCTGCAAGCGCTTCGGCCCAAGCAACCAGCAAAAGAAACGCTGCCTTATTCTGGATAGAGAGCGTTACAGGTACCGGAATTTCATTTCGGATATTGCCGGTCAGGACATTCACTCCCATGATGCTGATCCAGCATTGGCAATTCGTGAAATTCGGGATTGGCTTCAGGCTTCATCCAGAAGAAACACACCTCTGCCAGGCGGGGGCGAAGTATTCGAGCAATTTCGTCGATTCGGTCGCGATTTGCCTGACATCTGCCTGGGTTTAAGGCTCGAACAGGATCGACTGACATTCCTCGATTATTCAAGAACTGTTACTGAATGGCTACGAATCAATCGCTGAGCGAGTAAGACTGGATGCCGCGTGCCGAGGGGCAGGAGTTTCAGAGCTAGGATATCAAGAACCCTACCCGCAGACTTACTGGCGCGAGGCGTCTCCGGTCTCGGTCGCCTGGATGAGCAAAAAGACGCACCGTGGCCCGGATGGCGATCGGCCCCACCGCAGGTGGTCACCGTCCCGAGCTGCCAAACCCCTTCTCCGCGCGCGCCGAGTCTTCCAGACTTTCAACCACCGTCACTTCCCCGGTCAGAACGGGCACTGGAATCATCTGCGCGATCTTTTCGCCGGCCTTCAGCTCGACGGCAGTCTCGCCCAGGTTGGTCATCAGCACCAGAATCTCGCCGCGGTAGCCGGCATCGATCACCCCCGCCGTGGTCGCGATGCCGCGCGCCGCCATCGACGAGCGGTCCCGCACTAGCAGCCCCAGCGGCGCGCCCGTCTCAGGATGCCGCGCCTCGACGGCAATGCCGGTCCTGACACGCACAGTCACACGCGGCTCCAGCACCGCGCCCGCCAGCGCAAACAAGTCATAACCCAGATCCTCGCCGGGATGGGCCACCACAGGAGCGCGCGCCCCCGCCTCCAACAGCTTCACTCGCAGCATATCTTCATCCTAAAACACTCCCGGTCAGTCCATCGATCACCTACGACCCCGGATTGACTGTGATAATGTTTCTTGCGAGGATTCAGGCGCAACAGAGCCACCCGGCGCCTATTCCGCACTCACGAAAGGGGCAATGGATGCAAGAGAATTGCACGGCTGGAAACTCCTGTCTGACAAAGAATATGAGGTCATTGATTTTGCTGATGGCCTTGCTCGCGGCGACAGCGGGCGTTGCGCGCGCGACGGAAAACGGAGGAAGCGTTTGGCCGGTGGGCGCCGAGTCCTATGCCACCGCGGCCGGCGTGCCCCATGCGGGCGAGACGATGCTTTACGAGTACACATGCTTTTACGAGGCCAACGAGCTGGTCGACGGCAAAGGTCATAGCGACCCCGCAATTCCAATCTTCAAGCTGCGCGTCGGGGCCGTTGCCGGCAAGCTCTCCCATAACTGGGGCCTGAAGGTTCTGGGTGGCGAACTCGGCAGCTACTTTGCGATTCCAAACGTCTATGAGCAGCTCAGCGTTTCGGGACCAAATTACGCAGATTACGAGAAGTTCACCAAGGACGACATCACCAACATCAATCTCGTTCCCGTCACCATCTTCAATCACAAGGGAATCGTGCACTGGTACTACGAGCTTCAGGTTCAATCGCTTGGAACCGGCTATTCTGAAACCGCGCCTCTCAACATCGGGCAGCATAATATAGCCTTCACGCCCGCCGCGGCCTTTACCCTCACGCCGCACAAGGGCGCGCAAGACATCATGTCGCGCTTCGACTATGTGATCAACGGCCCGGACCACGTCACCCACTACCATAGCGGCAACGAGTTTTTCTGGCAGTTCGATGCGCAGCAGGAGATTCCGCATCACAAGGCCAGCCTCGGCGTCACCGGCTACTTCTACAAGCAGATCACCAACGACTCGCTGCACGGAGCGGTGGTTAGCCACACAAATGCGGACGGCACGCCCGACCTCGGCTATAAGGGCCGCGCCTTCGACATCGGCCCGCAAGTGACGCTGCCATGGAGCAAGCACGGCGCGCTGGTCTTCAAGTGGGATCACGATTTTCTAGTCCAGAACAAGCCGCGCGGAAATGCCTTGTGGTTCCAATTTGGCATTCCCTTCGGCTACCTTCACCACCCCGCCAGTCACTGAGGGGTGCGAACACGCGCGCAGCGCGGCGAACCCTGCTAACGCCGCTAACCCCGCTTAGTCCTCAAAATGGTCAGCCCCGGCCGGAAAACTCTCCCGGCCGGGGCTGTCGATGTGCAAAACAATTCGGCAAAAGGACCTGTAAGCCGAATTCTGTCGTGTGCGGTCATTCCTCTAGGCGCCGCGTCGCCGCGGACGCTCATCAGCGACCTACCCGGAGGTTTCGGCGTCCTGCGGACGGCAGCCTCTTGCGAGGTGGGTCATCCGTGGGTCTTTCAGAGCAGCCTTGCGGCGCCGGGCCGGCACCGGACGCGCTGCCTGCTCTGGGCGCGCGTCTCCCTCCCTATTTGGTCTTGCTCCGTGTGGGGTTTACCCTGCCCCCGGCGTTACCGCCGGAGCGGTGCGCTCTTACCGCACCATTTCACCCTTACCCCGGCGCTGGAGTTGTCGCAACGGCGAGCGGTCCCGGCAAGCCGGGCCAACTCGGGTATTGCGTCTCCAGGGCGGCCCTCCGGCCGGATCCGAAGAAACGGGGAGGGGTAGCCGAGGCGGTTTGTTTTCTGTGGCACTGGCCGTCCACGAGCCTTTACGCTCACGTCCCGGACGTTATCCGGCACACTGCCCTGCGGAGTTCGGACTTTCCTCCCCCGGCGGAGCCAGTTTCCCAGCCCACCGGCAGCGACCGCCCGGTCCTCCTGCCAGTGGTTAGTGTATCGCGAATACGCAATGGGCAGTCGACCTTCGTTCTGTGCCAAGATTCCTTCGGAGGCGGCAAGAAGACTCATGCATCTCCAGATGGGGCATACCGGGGTTTGTATTTTCATCGGTTTAGGGGTCTCGCCGCTAAACCGGTACAAGGCCAAATAGACACGCAGGTTCCTCATGCTGGCCACCGGTGCGCAAAGTCCGCGCCCCAGACTACGAGGTCATGGGCAGAAATCAGGCTGGGCTGAAGCGGACAGGGGGTGTATCATGGGCGGAAACATCTGGGAAAGGAAATCTCACGTGAAGCTGGCAGCGGTGTTTTTCGCAGTAACCGGAATGGCGGTAGCTTCGCTGGCGCAGCAGTCGGGTTCGCTGTCGAGGGTCACGCTGGTAGTTCGCACCACCAAGGCTATCAACTATCGCCACCTGAGCGGACCAACGAAGATCGACTTCCGCGGCACGGTGCTGCAATCGCAGGCTCGCGGCGAAGCCCAAGTCGAGAGCCGGCGGGGAGCGGTACGTATTCAGGCGCAATTCGAGAAGCTTGAGCCCGCCTCGCGCTTCGGCTCGGGATTCCTGACCTATGTGCTATGGGCCATCTCGCCGGAAGGGCGCGCAGACAACCTGGGCGAGCTAATGCTCAACGGCAACAAAAGCAAGATGGATGTCACCGAGCCGATGCAGGCCTTTGCGCTGATCGTGACCGCCGAGCCTTACTTCTCCGTCTCGCAGCCGAGCGAGGTGGTGGTGATGGAGAACGTGGTGCGGCCGGACACGGTAGGCAGCGTTGAGGAGATGGACGCTAAGTTCGACCTGCTGCAACGCGACCAATACGAAACCACCGTTCAGGCCGGCTACCAGGCGCCTGAGGCCAGCTCGCGGATTCCGCTCAGCCTGCTTGAGGCGCGGAACGCGATCGAGATCGTCAAGCAGGCCGGCGGCGAGAAGTACGCGGCGGAGAGTTTCCAGAAGGCCGCCGAGCTGCTGAAGACGGCAGAGAGCGACCTGACTCAGAAGCGCGAAAAGAAAATCATAGACGCGGCGGCCCGTGAAGCGGTCCAGACCGCTGAGGACGCGCGCATCATCACCGTGAAGAAGCTCGAAGAGGAACGGCTGGCGCAGGAGCGCCAGGCGGCGGCGGATCGTGAAGCGAAGGCCAAGGCAGAGGCTGAAGCGTCGGAGAAGGCGCGCCTGGAAGCGCAGCTTGCCGCCGAGCGCGCGGCGCGGGAGAAGGCCGAAGCGCAAGCGGCTCAAGCAGCGGCCCAGGCCGATGCGGAGAAGGAACGATTGGCCGCCGCGCAGGCGCAGGCGCAGCAGCAGGCGGCCCAGGCCGAGGCCGAAAGTGCGCATAAGCAGGCCGAAGACGCGGAGCGCGCGCGGCAGCAGGCGGAAGAGGAAAAGGCCGACTTGCGAAAGCGCCTGCTGGACCAGTTCAATTCGGTGTTGCAGACGCGCGATACGGCGCGGGGACTGATCGTCAACATGTCGGACGTGCTCTTCGATACGGGCAAATACACGCTCCGGGCTGCCGCGCGCGAGAAGCTGGCCAAGATCTCAGGGATCGTGCTGGCGCATCCGGGACTGAAGCTTGAGGTCGAAGGCTATACCGACAACGTGGGAAGCGAGGAGTACAACCAGTTGCTCTCCGAACAGCGCGCATCCGGGGTAATGGAATTCCTGGTGCAGCAGGGCCTTCCCGAGTCCTCCGTGACCTCACGCGGATTCGGGATGTCGCAACCCGTGGCGACGAACGACACGTCCGAGGGGCGGGCGAAGAACCGCCGCGTCGAGCTGGTGGTCACCGGCGAGGGGATTGGCGGCGTGGCCGAGGCCCCGGCAGCTCCCTAGCGAAGGCTGACCGGCAGCGACCGCCCGGTCATCCGGCGAGTTGTTAGGGTATGGCAGTTGCGGTTTCACCAGTTGCGGTAGGGGATCTTGGAGTCTTTGACCTCTACGCCTCGAATGCTCTCCTTCTTTAGCAGCATCTGAACGGAGTTCATCGCTTCGTCTCGGTGAGGGCACGGTCCCACTATGATTTCTTTGATTTCGATTGGCTGGTCTTGCCATTCCAGCGGAACCCTAAAGTACGGGGTAAGCATTGAGCGTCCAGACCTGAATTCGAGGCCAGAATGAGCATCACTCCGGTTTAGGTGAAAAGCTAATCTCCATTCGGCTTCCTCACGAAATGCCTCGTCCTTCGTGATCGCAGAGCGTGTGCCGAGTGGGAGGAAATATTTTAGCGCAATCGCGCCCGGCGTGTTGAAGCCTTGTATTCCTGAAACTCCTGAAGCAAATTGTTTCGCTGAGGTTGCCTCCGTTATAAACGAAGTGACAAGATTCTCCACATCTGGTCTCAGGCATTTCTCTTCTGTTTCATCGTAATACCTACATCTAATTAGCGTGTTTGAGTCACTGTAGAATCGTCCGGGTCGATCCAGCAAGAAATACGCCCCTACCGTGCTAAGATAACTCCGCGAAAACCCAACGCTGTATCCTCCAGACCCACCCGAATACGCCCTCCATTGGCTCAGGAGGTTTCCTTTCTCAGAAAGGGAAGTAACAAAAACATCTTGTGAAGTGACCCACGATGACATTGCCACACCTTGGCTGAATATTTCCTCGTCTTCGCATTCAATCTTCCCCGAGCGTTTGATTGGCTGCATTCCAAAAGACAGCATCATAGCGTCTGAATTGACTCGGCTATTCAGCTCATCCAAGACAATTTGGAAGACGATTCTCCCTTCGCTCGTATCGTTCAGATACCGGAGGTGTGTTGCCCAGATGCACTTGTCCTGAGTTATTCCAAGCAGACCCTTCTGATCGGTGTAGTGATAGAGCAGCTTCGGGTCAGGCAGTGCCTCGGCTTGTTGGTGTTCTTGCTCTTCCATCTTCCTTACCCTTACCGTTCTTCCGGCCTTTTAGCGCGCCAGACCCTTCGTCTATCCCTCTCTCTTGAATGTACCCAACGCCGCAGAGATCATTGACTGAAGAGCGGGGACATCGTTCAAAAGCAGATTCCAGACGATCTCCATGTCTACTTCTTCGTAAGCGTGGGTGATCCGGTTGCGCGTTGCGTAGATCTTGGCAAACGGAATCTCCGGATGTGTTGCCGCGAACTCCGGGGCGTCAGCCAGCAGCCTATGCGCCGCCTCGCCAATAATGCCGAGGTTTCGCAGAACGCCATCCTGAAGCAGCGTGCTGGCCATGAATTCGTCCGATGATTTGCCGGCGGTGTATCGCTGGATTCGTTCGAGGGCTTCGAGGATGTGCTCCAAATAATCCTGAGCGCGTTCGGGATGAGAGCTCATACCGGCAGGGCCTCGTCAAGAACCCTCTGCCGAAACTTTGGTGGAAGGCACTTGGGAGTCAAAAGGTCCACCTTGACTCCTGTTCGCGCCTCGATTTCGATTTGCAACCCAGCCAAGTCCAGCAGACTGGTTCGCGGCGCGGGGTCCACGAGCAGGTCGAGGTCGCTGCCCTCCTGGTCGTCGCCGTGGAGAACCGAGCCGAAGACGCGCGGGTTCGCCATTCCTGCCTCAAGCACAAGCTGGCGGATCGTCTCCCGGTGCTTTGGCAATACCTCAGACGGCCTCATTGCGGCTTTCTCCTTCAACTGATCCCAGTTTACCGCCAACTTCAACAAGCGGCAGACAAATCCTTTGAATCTATAGGCGTTACGAAACCATCCATTGCCTGCGGAGAGGGTTTGCGCCCCCCTTCGCGGAGCCGGACGTTGAGCCGTGAAACGGCCTTCCGGCTCGGAATCATCCCCGAAATCACCCGTTCAAGGAGCACTCCATGAAGATTGTCACGATGATCGCCCGCTATCTGCTGGGCCTGATGTTTCTCGTCTTCGGCCTCAATATGTACCTCAATTTCATTCCCATGGGGCCGATGCCTACCGGGCTGGCCGGGCAGTTCACGGTCGCTCTGTTTGCCGCGCACTACTTTTACGTGGTGGGCGCGATCATGGCCGTCTCCGGGGTCCTGTTTCTGGTGAACCGGTATGTGGGGCTGGGGCTGACACTGCTGGGCCCCGTGCTCTTCAACATCCTCACCTATCACCTGCTGATGAACCCCGGCGGCATTGGCATGGGTGCGTTCGCGACCCTTCTGTGGCTGCTGGTTGCCTGGGAGCATCGGATCGTGTTTGCACGGCTCTTTGCGGCGCGGCTCGAGGAATAAAGGCTGCCCGGACGAAGATGCGGGACTGCTGGCTACAATCAAGCTAGCGATGATTCAGGTCCTCTATCTCGGCCGCGTGGATTACGACGAGGGCCTGCGCCTTCAGGCGGAGATTGCAGTTCTCGTCGCCGAGGGCCGCACTCAAAACGTGCTGCTGCTGCTCGAGCACCCGCCGGTGCTGACGCTAGGGCGCAACGCTCGCCGCAACAACATCCTCGCATCCGATGAATTGCTGGCCAGCCGCGGCGTCACCGTCCACGAGATCAACCGCGGCGGCGACGTCACCTATCACGGGCCGGGGCAGTTGGTCGGCTATCCCATCTTCGACCTGCGCACCCTGCGCACGCCCGGCGGCGGCCGCATGGGCCCGGTGGACTTTGTGCGCGGGATCGAGGAGGCGCTCATTCGCCTCTGCGGCAGCTTTGGCGTCGATGCCGGGCGCATCTGCGGCCTGACCGGTGTCTGGTGCGGCGTTCGTTCGGCTGACGGCTCCGCGGACGGCGGCATTTTGGTCGAGAATCGAGGCAAAGAAAGAAAGATCGGCGCCATCGGCATTCACGTCGCGCGCGGCATCACCACGCACGGCTTCGCGTTCAATGTGACCACAAACCTGAGCGACTTCGCGCTCATCGTTCCCTGCGGCATTCCCGATCACGCGGTGACAAGTCTGCAACGAGAGAGCCAGAATCCGGCTGCGATTCCAAACCTCGAAGCCATCGCCCACCAGGCAGCGCGCCTCTTCGGCCAGGTCTTCGACGAACCGGTACTGGCGATCGAGAGCCTGGCGGCGCTGCGCGCTCAGGCCGCAGCCGGGCCTCCTTTCCCGCAACAAGCAGTACCCCAGCCCGCTCCGCCGGAATTCCCGGCCGAAGACACGCCCCTCCAGGTTCCTGCCGAGATCGAGCGACTACAAGGCGCGCCCGGCCGCCCGATTCGCGCCTGAGAATCGCGTTCAAGACTGTCGCCGGCCCGCCCATCCGCAACCTCTCTTCCATGCGCCGCGATTTATAATCCGGCAGGAAGCGGATGCGCCCCAAGCCTGCCCGAACGCAGGCGCCGGGGCCTTCGCATCGCGGAGAGAGCTCCATGCCAACCGACGTGATCATGCCTCAGATGGGCGAGTCGATCTTTGAGGGCACCATTACCAAGTGGCTCAAGAAGCCCGGCGACCCGGTCGAGAAGGACGAGCCGTTGTTTGAAATCTCCACCGACAAGGTCGATGCGGAGATCCCTTCGCCTGTGGCCGGCGTGCTCACCGAGATCAAGGTCCCGGTAGGCGCAACCGTCGAGGTCAATACGGTTGTTGCGGTCATCGGTGGCAGCGCTGCTGTTTCAATTTCAGCTTCCGCGACGGAATCCGCGCCAAAGGCGCAATTGGCCGCACCGCAGGTGCCGCCGCAGGCGCAGTTGGCCACACCGCAGGTGTCGCAGGCGCCCGGCCAGACGATGCGCTCTTCGCCACTTGTGCGGTGCATCGCCAAAGAGAACAACCTCGACCTCAGCCGGATCGCCGGCAGTGGCTCCGGCGGCCGCATCACCAAGGAGGATGTGCTCGCCCACCTTGCCCAGCACGGCGCAGGAACCTCCGCGCCGAAGGGGCAGTCGATCCAACCACTGGCGCCGCAGTTGGTCGAACGGCAAGAGCCTCTCACCAAAATGCGCGCTATCATCGCCGAGCGCATGGTCGAGAGCGTGCGGATCAGTCCCCACGTCCACACCGTCTACAAGATCGACATGACCCGCATCGTCCGCCTGCGCGAGCGCGAAAAAGCCTGCTTCGAGCAGCAAAACGGCGTCAAGCTCACCTACATGCCGTTTATCGCCGCTGCGGCCGTTCAGGCGCTGAGGAAATTCCCCATCGTCAACGCCTCGCTGGTGGATGGCGCAATCCACTACCATCCCAACATCAACCTCGGCATCGCCGTGGCTCTCGAATGGGGACTGATTGTGCCGGTGGTCCGCCAGGCCGAGGGGCTGAGTTTTTCGAGCCTGGCGCGTACCATCGCCGATCTGGCCAGCCGCGCCCGCTCCAAAAAGCTGCTGCCCGACGAGGTCCTGGGCGGCACCTTCACGCTCACCAACTCCGGCGTCTTCGGCGGCGAATTCGGCACACCCATCATCAACCAGCCCGAGTCGGCGATTCTGGCCATCGGCGGGCTGCGCAAGGAGCCTGTCGTGCTCACCGACGCCGAGGGCAACGATACGATTTCCATCCGCTCGATGCAGCACTTTTGCCTGGGCTTCGATCACCGCACCATCGACGGCGCCGACGCTGGCAAATTCATGTTCGAGTTTCAGCGAGCGCTGGAGAGATGGGAGAAGCCGATCCTGTGACCTGGAACGCAGGTTGACGTTGAGAGATCAACCATGAAGGTGTTGAAAAGGCGCTGGACACCCAACGTAGCTCACTTTCCAAGTCTGGAAAATGGAAATCCAGCTCGTGTCCCGCGACACCAGAGAGATTGCAGCAGCGAACTGACCATACTTGAAAACCAGAATCTTATGTTCGTCTATTTCGTGAAGGAACAGATCGAAACCACAAGCCTCGATATACTCGTGTTCCGCTGGCGTTGACTCGAATACGCTAATCATTTTCGAAGGCACGTTACCGTCAAGAAGAACAAAATAGGGCCAGGGAGAATTAGTCAATCCTAATATCACATCTCGCGCTTGTCGAAAATCTTCAAAGGTAGTTAACGAGCCATTGGCAACGCCAAACACGGGCATAAGCTCAACCCCAATCTTTAGCAGCAATCTACAAATGTCGCGATTCGAAGCGTCGTGCAGGGGAAAATGCTGTTTTCCCCTTATTGTCTAAACTCAACATGACTGGAATCTGGTCCCAAGTGGCCTCAACCGACACCGTATTCGGCGGAGCTAACGGCTCAGAGAACCAGCTAATCCGATGTAACTTTGCTCTAGCAGGTCTCCCCTTCTTTGTGACGACTCCCAATCGACAGCGCTCGGCTCCAAGGATGGAACCACTTAGCGCCCGGGACTCAAACTCGCTGCAAATGTTATTACAGTCATCACATAACCATCCAGGAGCGAGAACCAATAGGTCATTTCCCAACGAATGGGGGACAACGTGCTCTTCGGAGCGAAACGCATTCCCCTTTCCGCAGAAAATGCACTTGAAAGGCGGTCGGGCCCCGGGCGGACACGAATCAAAGGCATCCATTTAAGGCCTATACGACAGCGACTTCCCCAACTCGTCTCTCTTCATCCCGCGCCAACTCTTCAGCCGCCTCGACATACTCGCGAATGGCGGCCTGAATATTGGCTAGAGCTTCCTCTTCTGTATCTCCCTGCGACCAGCAGCCGGGCAGGCCGGGGCACGAGACGCTGTAGTCTTCCTCGGATTTGCGAAGAACGACGCGATAGGTTGCCATGCGACTTATGGTACACCTGTCCGACATTGAGCGTCCGCCTACCACTGCCTGTGCGGAACGTCCCTCAGGAACTAAAGCCCCAAGTATTATCGGGCATGTTGCGGCACGGCTAAAGCCATGCCCTTTCAAAACCAGCCTTTGCGAAATTCTCTACTCGTGCTTCAACCACGGATCATAGGTCCCCGCGCTCCAGCTATGGCCCTCGGGGTCCTTCACCGTGAATTCGCGACTTCCATAAGGGGTGTCCTGAAGCGGCCGGATCACCTTCGCTCCGGCGGCCACGGCGCGGGCATAAGCCGCATCGGCGTCTGGCACCACGATGTAGCAACTGCGCGTCTCGACGCCGCCCAAATCCTCCGGCGGTTTGAAGCCCGAACCAAACTCGTCATCCCTGCCTGAGCCGAGCATGATCATGCCATTGCCGAGAGTCAATTCGGCGTGGCCGATGCTTCCATTTTCGCCATCGTAGACGGCATGACGTTCAAATCCAAAGACCTTGCTGAGCCAGTCGATAGCGGCCGGCGCATTCCGGTAACGGTGGCCGGGGACGATAGTACTTCCTGTTTTGCACATGGGGAACCTCCGATAAAACTTTAACCCCAGCACAACTTGAGGGCAATCGGTTATTCTCTTCCGGTATGCCTCTGCCATCCGGTGATTCGCTTTTGGTGCAGATTATGAGCGCTTCGTTCGTCGAGGCGGCCCAGCGCGCCGGTGACCACCTGCTCTGCAAGCCGGGCTGTTCGCAGTGCTGCCATGGGGCCTTCGTTCTCAGCCCGCTGGATGCGCTGCGCCTGCGCGAAGGCATGGAGGTTCTGCGGAAAACGGAACCCGATCTTGCCAGAGAGATCGAGCATCGCGCTTCCATGTGGATGGTCGAGCACGAGGCCAGTTTCCCCGGCGACTTCCAGACCGGCGTGCTGGGCGACTCGCCGGAGGACCGCGAGCGCTTCGAGAGCTTCGCCGACGAAGCGCCCTGCCCGGCGCTCGACACCGAGACCGGCCGCTGCGACGTCTACGCCTGGCGGCCGATGACCTGCCGCCTCTTCGGTCCGCCGGTGCGCATGGGAGACGGACAGGCCCTGGCCCACTGCGAACTGTGCTTCAAAGGCGCCAGCGAGGCCGAGGTTGCGGCTTGCGAGATGGAGGTTCCCTTCGAACTCGAGGCGGAGATCCTCGCCGAGATTCCATCGAAGAGCGAGACCGTGGTGGCTTTTGCGCTGCTCAAGTGAGCCCAGCGTCTCTCCGCGCTACACTGGTCCTTGGACCCCTTGATGCCAACACGCCCCTGCTGGGTTGAGATTTGCGCCCGCGCCCTTGAGGACAACTTCCGCTTTCTCTCCGCCCTGGCCGCGCCCCATGCGGAGCTGCTGGCCATCGTCAAGGCCGATGCCTACGGCCACTCGCTCTCGATCTGCGCGCCCGCCGTGGTCTGCGCCGGCGCCCGCTGGCTGGGCGTGACCTGCGTCGAGGAGGGCCTGACCGCCCGCGCGCTCTGCCCCCAGGCGCGGGTGCTGGTGATCTGCGGTCCCTTTCCCGGCCAGGCAGAGGCGCTGCTGCGCCACGGACTGACAGCCGTAGCCTGGGAACCCTGGCAGTTGGACGAATTGGCAGGCGCTGCGCACGCGGCCGGCGCAGTGGTTGGCTCGGTTCCCGTCCATCTCGAGATCGACACCGGCATGAGCCGCCAGGGCGTGCTCCCCAGCCAGCTTGCTCCCGTGCTGGCGCACTTTGCCCCCGGCTCGCCGCTCCGGCTGGAGGGCGTGATGACCCACCTCTTTGCCGCCGACGAGGCCGACGGCAGAGTCACCGAAGAGCAGCTCGATCGGCTGGACGGGGTGTTGGGCCAGATCGGAGCTGCCGGCCATCTGCCCGACTGGCTCAACGTGGGCAACTCCGCCGCGCTTCTGGCAGGCCAGGCTCCCATGATCGCCGCCCTCGCCGCCCGCCACGGGATGAAGGCGCTGCTGCGGCCAGGCCTGGCGCTTTACGGACTCGTGCCCCGGTTCGACCCTCAATTTGATTCGCCGGAGCCTCCATCTATGGCAGCCGCGCGCGCCCGGTTGCAGCCGGTGCTCGCGTGGAAGACCCGCATCATTGGCCTTCGCTCGGTTCCCGCCGGCGCGGTAGTGGGCTACAACGGCACCTTTATTGCCACCGAACCGATGCGGCTGGCTCTGCTCGCCGTGGGCTATGCCGACGGCCTCGACCGCCGGCTCGGCAACCGATTCAGCCTGCTGGTGCACAGCCAGCGAGCGCCGCTGGTGGGCCGCATCAGCATGGACCAGGCCGTACTGGACGTGACCGAGATCCCAGGAGTCGCACACGACGACGAGGTAGTGATTCTAGGGACACAAAAAGGAAGCCAAGGCAGCGAAACCATCACCGCCTTCGATCACGCTCAGGCCGCGGAGACGATTCCCTGGGAGGTCTTTACCCGCATCGGCGCGCGTGTGCCGCGGGTTGCTGTCTGAGAGTATGCTGGGCAGTGAAAAGGGGGCAAAGAAAACGCCGATGCCGCTAACCAAACCCCTTCAGGCAGCCCAAAACACTCCCGCCGGCAAATCCAGCTCGAAGATGAGCCTCGGATCGAGAGTGGCAGCAGTATTCTCGCTGAGCCTGATTGCAGTCGTGGCGATCTTGTTCATCCCCGCCGGGACGCTCAGGTTCTGGCAGGCTTGGGCTTACATCGCTATCTTCTTCGTTCCTCTGCTGTCCTGCTACCTCTACTTTCTAAAGTACGACCCTGCGATGCTGGAACGCAGGCTGGCGGGCAAGGAGCAGGTGAGCGAACAGAAGCGCCTGATGTTGTGGACCCGATTGGTTTCTTTCGCAATTCTCGTGTTTCCCGGATTTGATTTTCGTTTCGGCTGGTCGCGCGGCCTGCTGGGCCCGCAGCCGTTGTGGCTTACAGTGCTCGCGCAGTCCTTGGTTCTGGCGGGAATGCTCTCGGTGATTTGGGTGATGAACGTGAACCGCTTTGCCGGCGCAACCATCGCGGTCGAAACCGGCCAGCAGGTCATCTCCTCCGGACCGTATCGTATCGTTCGCCATCCCATGTACGCCGCTGGAACGGTCCTGTGGCTCTTCACCCCTCTTGCATTGGGCTCGTACATTTCCCTCCCTGCCTTCGCTTTGGTCATTCCGTTTTGCATTCTGCGGATACGGAACGAGGAGAAGGTGTTGGGCGAACAGCTTCCCGGCTACTCCGAGTACTGCCAGCGAACCCGCTACCGGCTCATTCCTTTTATCTGGTAGGCCCAGGCCGATCTCGCACTCCGCAGAAAGCGACCCGGCGCAAGAGGTAGGCTCTCCTGCGCCGGGTTGCGGTTCCTGAGTCAATTTCGGCCGCTATTGCGTGACCGGCTGTGCGGGCAGCGCCTTGGAAGCCTTCAGGTGGGGCGCGTTGGAAAGCGTTGGAGTCTTGGGATAGGGCGGAACATTCAACATCGGCGTCTTGGGCACATCTGGCGCTATGGGCGTGGCTGGCGCGGGCGGGAAGCCAGGGCCCTTCTTGATGCGCACATCGCCGTTGTCCGCACTCAGCACGATCCTCGTTCCGCCAGTGCCGACCTGGAAAGTGGCCGACTTATCCTCGCCTCCGGTCGAGGGCATGGGATAGTCCGAAACGATGTCGCCATTGTGCGTCCGCGCGTTCACTGTCGCGGAGACGTTGGGCGGCAGCGTCAACTCGACATCGCCCTTGTCGTTCTTCGCGTCCACCGAGTAGTTGCCCGCCGGCTCAACCGAGATGCTGCCGTCGCGGTCTTCCACGCTGCTATCGCCGTAGATCTGGCTCAGGTCCACGTCCTTGGAATGTGTTGTTACTCGCACCTGCCCCTTGGCCTCGTTGATGCGCAGGTCGTCGGAGTTCAGAGTCAGGTCGCCGGGCAGCGCAGCCAGTTGCAGGTCGGTCACCGAGGTGTGAAGGTGGATCGGCCCGGAGATGCTCTCCAGATGCACATCGCCGAGAATCTCGCCGCTCTGCGTGATCTTGCCCTTGACCTCGGAGAAGGTCAGGTCGTTCAAATCGCCGTCGGCGGTCACATCGCCCTGAACATCGTGGGCGGAAAAGTCATGATTGCCGCCGGAGAAGTGGGCTTCGATCGGCCCGGCAACCGAGCTGAGGTGAACGTCTCCGTGCGCTTTGACGCTGATGCCGGCGCCCAGCCCGGCCGCGGTCACGTCGCCTTTGCCGGTATTCACCGTAGCTTTGGCGCTGCGAGGAATGGTGACGGATAGGTTCAGCCGCCCGCTCGAATTGCCGTCCGACTTCACCAGCACGGAGCTGCCGCTCACCGTCAGATGCGGCGCTTCGGCGTCGAAGATCTTCTTTGCCGCCGAATCCGAGTCGGCGAAGGCCACCTCCTGCGCTTGCACGTCAACCGTGGTTCCGTCGCCCGCCGTGATGCTCACGTCGCCGCGAGGATTCTCAATGTCGATGGAGGCGTTGGCGGGAATCTGTACGCTGGCCAGGCTCTGGTCGTTGTCGTGCTCGGGCAGGCCGAAGGAGTTGAAAAAGTCGCTGTCATTGCCGTCCCAATGGGTAAACCAGGGCCCAAAATGAGTCCATCCGGCCGCGCAGAACCCGATCAAAGCCAGGAGCACGATGATGCCCGCAAAGCTGCCGCCCCGCCGCACCGGGACTTCGCGGCGCAGGTCCAGCATCCACTCGCCCAGCAGGGCCAAGCCGGCCCCGATCAAAAGCAAAGGCCACCACTTGCCATACCAGGCCCAGAACTCGCCACCCGCGATATGGCCGGTCAGCACCAGCAAGGCCACCAAGCCGGCGACAATCAAAATGATGGGGCCGACGACCGAAGGAACCCGCGGGCCGTACACGCCCATGTAGTTTGCCTTCATCGCGTGCCGCTGAGCCTTCCACGCCTCGCGCTGCGCGCGCCATGCAGCCTTTTGCTGTTCCCGGTAGACCCGGTACTGGGTCTTCGCGTCATACGGCGGAAACGGAGGCGGAGCGCCGCCCCCCGGAGGCACATTTGGAGGCATGTTCGGAGGTACGCTGCTCATGATTGTCCTCCCTCGGGTCCGTTCCCGGAGTTTTGCGTGAAAGCCTGAGCCGAGGCTGAACTCTCCGCCTGTGGTGCGCCCTCCAGGTTCGAGCCCAGGTTCGGGCCCGGATAGGGCTGGCCCGGATACGGCCCCTGCGGAATCCCGCCCTCAGTCGCCAGCGCCGCGCGCTCGGCCAGCATGATCACGCCGGCCAGAATGAGAAAGAAAGGCCAGCTCTCGCCCCAACTCAAAATGTCGGCCTGATTGAGCAGCGCAAGCACGCCAACCAGCAGCAGAAAAGCAGGGCCGCGCAATCGGCGAATCATCATGTAATGGTTCATTTGGGACCTCCTTGCGACTCCCCAAGACGGCGCACGATCAACCACACACCCAGTGCGATCAGAACCAGCGGCCAGGTAAATTCAAGAAGCCGTCCGCGGAAAACATCCAGTTGCGCAAGCAGAAAAAGGAGCCCCAGGGCAATCAGCACAATGGCGCCGATAGGCTCCCTGCGCCGCCAATAAATCGGTGGCGGCGCGTTGGGGTCGGGAAATCCGGCCGGCGGCGGCGGGAACGGGGCCTGATAGGGACCTGGAACCTGTCCCGCATATGGTGGCTGATTTGCGCCCATCGCCGGCCCGGCCGGGGTTTGTCCTGCGCCCGGCTGGCCCGGATTACGCGGTCTCATGCCCAGATTGAGCCAGTTGCCCACCTCATTCAACCCAAATGGGTCGGGAAGCGGCTGGCCCTCGCGCAGCGCCTTGGCGGTGTGGAAGGCCTCAAACGACTGGTAAAGAATCCAGGCGGGGATTAAGAGGCCGAAGAGAATGTCCAAGTCCCCGTGCACCGTGCTGGTGATCGTGACCAGCACCGCAAAGACGATCACGTGGATGAAACCTTTGAAGAACTGGCCGTTATACATCGCGCCCACGCCGGGAATCACTCCCAACGACCCGGCAACCCACGGGTTGGGTCCGCTCACCGGAACCACGCCAAACGGCTGCTGATAGCTCTGCCATGTCGTCCAGCAGGGCTCGCATAGAAGCTGCCCTCCAGCCGCGTTGCGCACGCAGCCGGCGCAGAGCGCCTTGCCGCAGTTCTGGCAATAGGCGGTCGCGCTGACACCGCTGTGATTTACGCAGTCCATTCTGTGCTCCTTTCCCGTACTTCCTTAGCGGAGCCGCCGGAATGCGCGGTACCGTGCCCCCAGCAACTCGGGGCTCCCAGCAAGTGGTCTTTGCTCGCTGGGGTGGTGGATCGATTCTGAAACGTCAGGGATGCTTCCAAATCATCTGAATCGTTGAAAGTCGGCACGAAGTCCTGTCCATCCGCCGGATCGTCCGACTGCTGCGGAGGCTCTACCCGCGAGCCTCCATCCTTGTTCTCCGGTGTTTGCCTGGATTGGCCAGGCGCCGGCTCTTGCGGTCTCTGCCGGTTGTCTTCGCCCTCGCCCTGCACCCTGCTCTCGTTCGATCGGCGCAGCTCCCGCATCCGGGTTTGCACTTCGTAGACCAGCCGCAGATGGTCGTAGTAGCGGATGATCGGCGTCGAGGCCATGGTCAGCCGCCGCTCCATGAATGAGCGCACCGTGCTGGGCTTGAGGTCCGAGAGCCGCAGGTCGAAGATGCGAACCCCGGTCAGATTCAGCGTCATGGCGATCGAAAAGAAGGCCATCGCGGCGGTCATCAGCAAGCGCGGCTCGGCAAAGCGCCGCACATGGCCCATAAAGCCGGGCCGCTGCCAGGCGGGAATCATCGGGACGACATTGCCGCCGCCGGTCACCAGTCCATAGCCGGCCACCTGCCCCGGACCGGTCTGAGCCAGAATCTTGTCCAGCAGCCCGGCCGGCACCTCGGGCTCGGACGAGAGGAACTCCAGCCATTCGCGCCCCCGGCGCGCCTCTTCAAACAGCGCCGTACAAGCCGGGCAGACGGCCATATGAGCGGTAAAGGTCGCCTCGTCCTCGGGCCGCAGCAGCCCGTCCAGCGCTTCCGCCAAAAGTGTCTCCCACTGCCCGCAGGCTGGAGAGTTCGGAATGAATGTGCGCCCTGCCATGGTTACATCACCTCCCGTCTATTACGTTCCAGCAGCCTCGCCAGTTCCGCGCGGCCCCGGCTGATACGGGACTTGACCGTTCCTTCGGGAATCGCCAGCACCTGAGCGATCTCTTTATAGTCCAAATCCTGTAAATCACGCAGAATCACCGCCTCGCGCAGCTCCACCGAGACACGCGCCAGCGCATCCTGCACCATCTTTGCCAGTTCCTTTTTTGCCGCCGACTCGTGCGGCGAAGGTCCGTTGGCCGTCAGCCGGTCCACCGGCTTCAGTTCCTCGGTGTTATCCCAGCCCTGATCCAGCGAGCCGGTGGCCCGCAGGTTCTTGGTCCGCCTGA
Source organism: uncultured Acidobacteriaceae bacterium (assembly GCA_963710875.1). Lineage (GTDB taxonomy): Bacteria > Acidobacteriota > Terriglobia > Terriglobales > Acidobacteriaceae > Telmatobacter. Next base: position 280,086 of record CAVQBW010000001.1, read on the forward strand.
AGTTATCCACCAGCAGGTTGCGGGTCATGGTCGTGATCCACACCTGCAGCGAACCTCGCCCCAGATCAAAGCTGGCCAGATTCGAGTAAATCTTCAAGAAAACATCCTGCGTCAGGTCTTCGGCGTCGGCCGGGTTGCCGGTGAAGCGGTAGCAAAGCCCATAGACGCGCCGATGGTGGGTGCGGACCAGCTCGGCCCACGCGCCGGAATCCCCATCCATGCACTGGCGCACGATCCGAGTCCAGTCCTGGGTACCGTCGATCTCCAACCTGGATGCCTCCCCGCGCGTCTGGCGGGCAACTGGCGCATGGTCATAGCCCGTCTCTACGCGGCCGGCGATGGGTGGCTGTTGAGCGCCGGTTGCTTCTTTCCGGTCTTCCCGCTCGCGCCGCAACGGTTTGGCCGGCCAAGCCAGCCCCATTCCCATCCCGTTCCAGCTTAATGTACCCACGCATTGCATATTGCGCTTGTACGAAGGATTTCGGTGGATAGTTCCGTATGGAAAGACAAGAAGTTGCCCGCCTCAACCGCGCCACGGCCGCCCCAGGTTACCAAAGATTCGTTCTTTCGTAATGCAACACGATGCCAATCGGGTAGAATTGCCGCGAATCCCTTTTCAGGCTCAACCTGTCGCCAAACCACGAAAGGAACGCGCCCATGCGCAAGCTCTTGGGTAAATTTGGGGGGGGCAATTGCAGGGCCACTCCTCCGCGCCGCCACGCTTTTGCTGCTGTTTTCTTCAGCTTTCTGCCACGCGCAAGATATTAGCTGCATAAACGACGTTCCAACCATCTCATCGATCACCCCCGACACCTGGATTGCCGGGCAAACCACCGCCGTTACCATCACCGGCGCAAACTTTTGCCCCAGCCAAGGCGGAATCGCCGTAAGCATGGACAACGGAGATTTTTTTGTCACCAGCGCCACCATCAACAGCGCTTCGCAGATTACCTTCGTCGTATCGCCTTTAGCCAGCGATCCTCCCGCTACGATCACGGTCTGGGTGGAGGACTGCTTCGATGAATGCGGTTACATCGCCACGACCACGGCGCAGATCGTGAATGAATGCCCGCAGCCAACCATTGCCTCCATAACTCCCAGCACATGGTTTGCCGGCAAGACCTACAAAAACGTCGCCATCAAGGGAACCGGCTTCATCACCAAGGAAAAGGCAACGGATGCCTGTCCCGTGACCCAGGTTGCCATAACCGCGGATACCGGAAGCGTGACGGTATCCAATGTGACGGTCAACAGTGCGACGAAGATCGCGGCCACTATAAAGCCCGATGACGACGACCCCACGGAAACGGCCACCGTCACGGTCGGCACTGCGCCTAATACGAGTACGGCTAAAGCGCAGATACTCAGCGACACATGCCAGGGTGCTCTCTCGACCGCAAATAAGGATCAAGCTGCGATCACAAGGGCCGAGAATGCATGGAGTGTATTGCAGACTGCTGCCGATGACAACGACATAGATCCTGCGCTCTTGGCTGCGATTGGCGTGCGGGAAACCGGGTTCGAGAATGTTCAGGAGAAGCTGCAGAACGGGAAAAATGGACCTGGAATGGGAGTGTACCAGTTGACGAATCAACCCGGAGTTACGGCGGCACAAGCGTTCGATTTGACTTACGCAGCGAACTACGCGGCGAATATGCTCTCGTCAAACATGAGCTACTTCTCGAACAAGTTCCCTGCGTTTACGCCGGATCAACTGCTGCAGGCGACTGCTGCTTCCTATAACCTCGGTCCTGGTGGAATAAGTGGAAATCCGAATACGATCGATGTGGGATCAGCACCGGGTGGAATCAATGGAAACTATGGAAGTAATGTTGTGGGCTTGATGTCGTGCTTCCAGCAGCCTTAGTCAATCGTACACGCAGTATCATCCTGACTGTGAACAGTCGGAATTGGAGAAGAATATGAAAATGCGATTTGTTACACGTGCTCTGGGGATGGTCCTTTTGGGAGTTGCCATGCTCATCGGAGCTGCCTTCGGACAACAGGGCGATGCCGCCACAAATAGGCCAAGTGAGGCACTGAAAGCATTCCTCCGCATCTATTTGGGGCCTGTGCCAGTCAATTTTGAAGAGGAAAATCCGACGCGAATCACCGTTGTCTCCGTGAAGACAGAAGATAATGCGGGCGAGGAGCAAGTAGTTTACGTCACTGGACGGGGGTGGTGCGGTAGCGGTGGATGTACCATGATCATCGTAGAACCCTTCAAGTCCTCCTTCAAAGTGCTCGGCAGAGTGACAATCGTGCAACTGCCTATTCGTCTCTTGTCTTCCATCGAAAATGGGCATCCGGACATCGGGGTATGGGTACAAGGAGGAGGTATTCAGCCTGGATATGAGGCAGTAGTCTCGTTCAATGGTACAAACTATTCTGCAAACTATTCTGATAATCTATCGACGCCCCCTTCACGACGAGTCAAGGGCATCGAAGGAAAAAAGATCATCACAACGACGGATAATAGTGTTCCGTTATATGAGTAAGCACGTATGAAAATGCGATTTGCTGCAAGTGTTCTAGGGATGGTCCTATTGGGAGTTGCCATGCCCATCGGAGCTGCATTCGGACAACAGGGTTCTGCCGCCTCAAATCACCCAAGTGAGGCGCTGAAAGCATTCCTCCGCAGCTATTTGAATCTTGGGCCTGGCGATCCTAAAGAGACGATTCGAATTACTGTTGTCTCTGTGAAGACAGAAGCTGAAGCGGGCGAAGAGGAAATAGTTTACATCTCTGGACCTCAGGGGTCGTGGTGCGGTACCGGTGGATGTGATCTGCTCATCGTAGAGCCCTTCCAGTCCTCCTTCAAAGTGCTCGGCGATCTGTCGATCGTGCAACTGCCTATTCGTCTCTTGCCTTCCATGGAAAACGGGCATCCGGACATTGGGGTATGGGTACAAGGAGGGGGCATTCAGCCAGGATATGAGGCTGTGCTCTCGTTTAATGGCACCAGCTATCCTGGGAATCCATCGCTGCCTCCTGCACGAAAAGTCAAGGGCATCGAAGGAAGAAGGATCATCACAACGACGGAAAATAGGCAGGTGGCCCGGTCATGCAATAACCAAGAACCCTCAGTGCCCCATTCATCCACGGCTTTATCGTGGATGAGTGGGAAACCACGAACCCCCTGCGAGCGAATAGCGAACGTTTGGCCGCACCGCAGGTGCTCGCAGATTATTTCCTTCTTCCATGCACTCCAGCAACTTCAGGCTGCCCCGCAAGCGCGATTCAATAAGGAGGAGGGTCATGAAAAATCAACGCAAGTATTTCGCACTGGTGCTGGCTTTCGTCCTAGGCATTGGATACGCGTTTTCTCAAAGTGCCGGAATCAAAGTCGTTTACCGGAAGGGCAACAATATCTTTACCATCGATGCCGATGGTCAACCGAGACAGTTAACGGACGACAGCCTTTCTAAGGGCTGGCCGCTATGGTCAAAAGACGGGAGAAAGATAGCGTTTGTCCGCGAAATCGACAAAAGCGTTGCTCTCGAAGGTCTGATCGTGATTGATCCGGAGACTGGCAAGACGCTCTCGGATATACGCATTTGCCCGGTAAGTACAGATGATGAAATATACGATATACGTTACATTCAAGGTATTGAGTGGCAAACCGATGACAAGATCGCAGCGGTTGGAAATGTCAATCCGTCAACAACACAAACTTTTGTCTATGAACTTAGGACTGGAAAGGAACTGATGGATTATCCCGATGATGATGGTGGTGCTGTGTTCTCGCCGAATGGCGAGCACGCAGCTACCGAAGACGGGATGCAGCATTGGCTGTCTGACGCTGAAAGAGAACCGGAATTGGATATTGACAATCAACGCATATATCCAGCGAAGAGCGTTCATGTCAGTCTTCTTTCCAAACCCGCATGGTCTGAGAACAGTGAGAAGGTAGCAATCGTAGCCGAGGATTATCTGTCGAATCAAATGCGCGTTGTTGTGTGCAGGCTGAAAGGTGACTGTCTATCCACAAAATTGCCAGCCAGCATACCAACTTCGGGTGATGATTCGCAGGATGTCCGATTCAGAGTTCAATGGAAGGACGGCCGCGTATTCGCTACCTATCCAGAGGTGGTGTTGCCTCAGGATCAGGGTACTGTGCAGGAAAGCACATGGTCATTGCATCCAGGGGACGCGCAGGCTATTTCCGCTGCCACGCCTCCTGACCTAATGCCAAACGTGTACGATACGCCGCTCAGTTTTCAGAATAAGATTCTACAGTTAGGTGGTGACAAGGCGTTGAATCTGCTGAAGCAAGTTCAAAAATTGGGAGGTGTCGAGCCGGATTTCTGGTGCAGGGACTGTGGCCTTGCTAAGTTGCCGCGGGAGGCGCCAATGCAGTAACCATACCCCGCTCCAGCGCTCATGCGCCCCGGCGCTATCATCGATCTGTGCAACCGCGCTACCATCTGGGCGACATTCTCGCCAATGCCATCACCCACGGCATCGGCGCTGTGCTGGCCATCGTCGGCGCGGCAGTCCTGATTGTGGCCGCATCGGCGCGCGGCGCGGCGTGGCAGGTGGTGGCTGGCTGCTCCGTCTTTTCAGCGACGCTGGTGCTGGTATACATCTGCTCGACGCTCTACCACTCGCTGGTGAGGACCGGGGCACGGCATGTTTTTCACATTCTCGACCACTCGTCTATCTACCTGCTGATCGCCGGCACCTACACGCCCTTCACGCTGGTTACGCTGCGCGGCCGGCTGGGCTGGTCGATCCTCGCCGTCGAGTGGACGCTCGCCGCGGCCGGGGTGGTCTTCAAGAGCTTCGCCGTGGGCCGCTTCGCGATCGCCTCCGCGCTGGTCTACCTGGCGCAGGGCTGGTTTGTCGTGATCGCTGTCGTGCCCCTGGTCCACGCTCTCGGCTGGCACGGGGTTCTCTGGCTGGGCGCGGGCGGCCTGGCCTACACGCTGGGCATGATCTTCTTTGCCCTGGACCGCCTGCGCTACTTCCATGCCCTGTGGCACCTGTTTGTGCTGGCCGGCAGCGTGGCTCACTACTTTGCCATCTACTTTTATGTGGTTCCGGCAAGGTCGTGAGCAAGCGGCTTCAATTCATCACCCGCCATGGCCCGCCCTGCGGCTCCCGCGTGTGGCGCCTTTTGAATGCGCTGTTTCCGATGCACAATTGACCTTTGCCCCGCAAACCCGGTACACTACTCTAGTTTGGCGATTCCTGCCTGTGGCCGCGGAAATGGACGTTCGCCCTCGCACCTGAGAATTTGAGGGGCTTGAGCGTATTCCCGCGGTTCGGAAGTTTCCGCCCGAGCCATTTTATTGATGCGCGCACCGGCCAAGCCGGAGCTGCGCTGGAGGGTTTATGTACGCGGTGATTCGCACCGGCGGTAAGCAATATCGGGTCGCACCAGGCGACGTGGTGAAGATTGAGAGCGTGGTTTCACCGGACAAGGAAGCCAAGACCATCGAGTTCAGCGATGTGCTGGCCGTCTCGGGAGAGCCGGGAACCGTGGCCAAGCCGGCCACCGCCAAGGTCGTCGCCGAAGTCGTGGGCGAGGGACGGGGAGACAAGATCCTGGTCTTCCACCTGAAACGGAAGAAGCAGTACAAAAAGCTGCAAGGGCATCGGCAGAACTTTACCGAGGTGCGCATCAAGACCATCGAGGCCGACGGCGTTACGTACACCGCCGCCTAGAGATTGAAAGCCGCCGGGCCGCGCGCCAGGCAAAAGACGACTAAGAAGGAGATTCTGCAATGGCACATAAGAAGGGTGGGGGCAGCTCCACAAATGGACGGGACTCCAATGCACAGCGGCTGGGCGTCAAGGCCTTTGCCGGCGAACTCGTCACCGGCGGCTCGATCATCATGCGCCAGCGGGGCACGCGCATCAAGCCGGGCGTCAACGTGGGCATCGGCTCCGACGATACGCTCTTCGCCAAGGTTTCCGGCCGGGTGAAGTTCGTCGACCGCGGCAATCGCGGGCGCTTTGCATCCATCGAACCGGCAGCCGCCGAGTAAACTCCGGCTCATTTTCAAGCAAGAAGGCCACGGCGTTTGCCGTGGCCTTCTTGCTTGCTGACCCCTGATCTCTGTTACATCTCCGATTCGCGGCCCTTCAGGTTCCGGTTGAGCACATCTTCCACGACCTTCTCCACGTCGGTGAGGAAGAAGCCGCTGGCCGGCTGCTGCACGGCGACCTGGGTTCCCGTATGCCCCAGCGCACAGGCAATCTCGTTCCAGCGCAGGATGGTGGAGTTGACCGGCAGCAGAACGGGCTGGCGCGCGGGTTCAGGCATTGCGCAGTAGGCAATCCACATCCCTAGCGAAACCAAAATCAGTGACTCACTGACAAACTGTAGCGGATCGGTCAGCGAAGTGCTCCGGGACCAGAACGAGGCGAGGACGAAGTCGCTCGAGGACATCATGCCAAAACCCAGGGCAATCCCGAATGTCATGCTGCGCGCTGAAAGGCGCAAGGTATTCATGCTCAGGCAGAGGAAGCCCAGCAGACAGAGCTCCAGGATGCTCACCGAATGCATCAGCCTGTAGGCGATTGCAGGAATGATGAGGATGCTCGTGTGTTCGAAGGAGAGTGTCGATAAGCTCGCGAAGATCGAGACCAATGCGGCCCAGCGAAAGACCATGATTCCAAGCTTCTGGAGGCCGGCAAAAGACGAAAGCGCGGAGCGGAAGACCTCTTGGCAAACGAAAAAGATGAGCGTCGCGCTGGCAATATACACCGCCCAATATGCGAAAAAATAGCACAGGAAGGCGTAGTCGTTGAACCAGTGACGCGTCTGACCGAAGAGAAGTAGCAGCAGCACGGGCATCGAGACCAGACGCAAGCCCAGATAGGCTCCCATGGCGGGAAAGCGGCGATCCAGGTTCTTGCTCCAGAACACGAAGCCAAGAGCAGCCCAGAGCCCAAACTCGCCTACGCTCATCAGGGACATTGCACTCTGTGAAGACATGTCAGACATCTCACCAATCTGAGAACTCTCTCAGAATAGCGCGAAATGACCGGCCACTCAACCAAAAAACACAATTATCTCGGGTACCATCGGAGATTACCATTGGTACCTATCGGATGGAGTCCTACGGTTGGACAGAGCATCTGATATGGGGTCCGCATCCTGGCCCCGGCAAGGTATCCGTGGCCGACTGGTGGCTCGGCATCACTGGAGCAGCCTTGGGCGTGGTGGCCGCGGCGGCAGCGCCGGCGACGACGACAGAAAGTACGAACATGCGGATAGCGAGCTTCATTTGGTAACCTCAGGTGGTTCAAAATTTGCAGAAGACGTATCTTCTGTATGCAGGAATCGTAGGCGGGATCAGATGTTAAGTCAAGTTATTTCATGTGCATAAACGGCTGGTAACTTCGACGATTACCAACGCGCCTCATTCCCTTGAAGATAGCCCACGTTCGACGAGTCTCGACCGGCACCGGAATTCCCCTCGCCCCAACCCTCCCCACATGGTAAAATAAGGGTAGGAAACTTCGCTTGAAAGCCCCTGCCTTTCAATTGGTTAGACCCCGGAAACCCGGCTCGGAATCGCACTCCTCGCGCCGTGCTCCCCGTCGAGCTAAAAGCGAAAGAAATGCAAATGGAACCCTATGGCGACTGAACCCCTGAGCACCACCCCGATCCCCGACGACAACGGCAGCTATACCGGCGAGAACATAAAAATTCTTGAAGGCCTCGAGGCGGTTCGCCTGCGCCCGGCCATGTACATCGGCTCGACCGGCGAGATGGGCCTCCATCACCTGGTCTACGAGGTGGTCGACAATTCAGTGGATGAAGCGCTGGCCGGCTACTGCAAAAAGATCGACGTCGTCATTCACGTCGACAACTCCATCACCGTCGTCGATGACGGCCGCGGCATTCCGGTGGACATGATGCCGCTCTCCAACGGCAAGATGATGCCCGCCGTGCAGGTGGTGCTCACCAAGCTTCACGCCGGCGGAAAATTCGACGCCTCCACCTACAAAGTCTCCGGCGGCCTGCACGGGGTGGGCGTCAGTTGCGTCAACGCTCTCTCGCAGGAGTTCAACGTCGAAATCTGGCGTGACGGCCATACCTGGGAGATGGACTTCAGTTGCGGCGACCCCACCAGCGAACTGCGCCAGGCAGGCACCAGCAAGCGCCGCGGAACCAAGGTCCACTTCCTGCCCGACAAGACAATCTTCTCCACCACCGAGTACAACTACGACACCCTGGCCCAGAGATTGCGCGAGATGGCCTTTCTCAACAAGGGCCTGGAGATCACACTCACCGACGAGCGCACCGCCGACGCCAAGACCGGCGAAGCCCGCCGCGCCGAGTTCAAGTACGCCGGCGGCATTGCCGAGTTCGTCAAGCACCTCAACCGCGGCAAGGCCGTGCTGCACGACAAGCCCATCATGATGGAGGCCACGCGCGACAACGTCGAGATCGAGATCGCCCTCCAGTACAACGACAGCTACTCGGAGACAGTCTTCAGCTTCGCCAACAACATCAACACGGTCGACGGCGGCTCGCACCTTTCCGGCTTCCGGACTTCTCTGACTCGAACGATCAACGCCATCGGCCAGCAGTTGGGCCTCTTCAAGGACATGAAGGAAAACCTGAGCGGCGACGATGTGCGCGAGGGATTGGTGGCCGTGGTCAGCGTCAAGCTCTCTCAGCCGCAGTTCGAGGGCCAGACCAAGGGCAAGCTCAACTCCGACATCGCCGGCACCGTCCAGGCCTTCGTCAACGAGCGGCTGGGCGCCTTCCTCGAGCAGAATCCGCCCATCGCCAAGCGCATCATCAACAAGGCCATCGAGGCCTCGCGCGCCCGCGAAGCCGCCCGCAAGGCCCGCGACCTCACCCGCCGCAAGGGCGCGCTCGACGGCGGCGGCCTGCCCGGCAAGCTGGCCGACTGCTCGGAGCGCAACCCCGACCGTTGCGAATTGTATTTAGTCGAGGGCGAAAGCGCCGGCGGCACCGCCAAGCAGGGCCGCGACCGCAAATTCCAGGCCATCCTGCCGCTCAAGGGAAAAATCCTCAACGTCGAAAAGGCCCGCTACGACAAGATGCTCGGCCACGAGGAGATCCGCGCCATGATTACCGCGCTCGGCTGCGGCATCGGCAAGGACGACTTCGACGCCACCAAGATCCGCTACGGCAAGATCATCCTCATGACCGACGCCGACGTCGACGGTTCGCACATCCGCACGCTGCTGCTCACCTTCTTCTTCCGCCACATGACCGAGCTGATCAAGCGCGACAACATTTACATCGCCCAGCCGCCGCTCTTCAAAATCAAAAAGGGCCGCTTCGAGCAGTACATCAAAGACGAGCGCGAATTCGTCAAAGTCATGGTCAACCGCGCCTCCGAGGGCATGATCGTGCGTCACGGCGAAGCCGCCAGCCGCATCGAAGGCGCCAGCCTCACCCGCTTCATGGGCACGCTCAGCGAGTATCTTGACTACGTAGAAAAGGTCGACAAGCGCATCCGCAATGAGAAGCTCACCGAGCTGCTGGCCCGCGCTGAGCTTGTCCACCGCGCCGACTTCGCCTCCAAATCCGAGAGCGAAGTCCCGCCCAAGCTGGCCTTGCTGCACGCTCAACTGGCCGAGTTGGCCGATGACTTCGGCTTCAAATCGCTCAGCGAGCCAGTCGAGGACGAGGAGCACCACACCTGGTCCATCTGCTTCACCGATGCGCAAGGCGCTGTGCGCTCGATCGACTGGGTTCTGGCCTCCAGCCCCGAGTTCCGCCAGATGATGGCCAAATACACTCTCATCAAGGAGTTTCTCGAGCCGCCCTTCCTCATCGAGTTCGCCCCCAAGACCGCCGCCGCCGAGGCCAGCCCCGAGGCCGGCTCGGAAGCGGTTTCCGACGAGACCGAGGCAGCCGCGGACGAGACCGCCGAGGCCCAGGCGGAGGCCAAGCAGGCCCGCCGCACTGCCCGCGTCCTCCGCGAGCCGGTCGAAAAGCAGACCGCGCGCGAGCTCTTCGCCTACATCGTCGAACAGGGCAAGAAGGACTACCAGGTGCAGCGCTACAAGGGCCTGGGCGAGATGACCTCCACGCAGCTCTGGGAGACCACGATGGACCCCGAACGCCGCACCCTGTTGTCCGTGAAACTCGAAGACATCGCAGAAACCGAAGCCATCTTCACCACTCTGATGGGAGAAGACGTGGAAGCTCGCCGCAAGTTCATCGAGGACAACGCGCTCGACGTAAAGAACCTCGACATCTAAGGAACCTCCGATTCTTTCGCCGGCTGGAAAGGTACGGGTTTCAGACCGTACCTCGCACGGCTTCGACTTCCTGCCGAACCCCCTGCCTGGCAAGTTGACTCCTTCCCAATCAAGCACCTCTGCCATGAAACGATTTGCGCATTCTCCGCACTATTCCCGCAGTTCGCTGTCCTGGAACGGGAAATCCCCAATTCGTTCGTAGAGGAGCAGGCCGGCGCGAATTCTTGAGCGTCGGGCAAATGGAGGTTCTGGGTTCAACCGCGGACAATGATCGCCACTCACCGCGCGAACGAATGAACGTGCACAAATCGGATTGTCAGTCTGAGTTCCGTTCTTGTTCCGGTCCGAGAATGCTTCTCAGTTTCCCATCCATTCGGCAAAATGAAGCCGCATGGATGGGGCACGGAGGATCAGCATTCTTGGGCCTGATCAATCCATGACGTTGTCGCTTGGTTTCCAGGCCCCGATCCTTGGCGCCTAGGAAACCATGACTCTTCCCTCACTGATTGCTGCGGAACGTAACCCCCTGCCGGCGCGCAATCGTGGAGTCGAATCGTCCCTGAAATTAACTTGACAACGGTCCGCAGCGAAAATAGGTTCCCGGCACAAGGAGAATCACCATGCCTAAACTTCCCCCAGGGTCGGGGCGCAAAACCCCCGTCCACGCGGCAAAAACACCTTCCAACAGCCCAAGCCCCGCGCTCAAGAATGTGGTTCACCGCGGCACGCCCACCGTAGGTCCAGCCCCCACACCGCGGATTTCCGCATACGTAACCGCGAGTTGGGCATGGGCCGATATAACCACAGGGCTTATCACTTGGACTTTTACAAACTCCGACCCGAACAACAGCCATGCCGTCGTCCTCTACCGCGGAGGCGCGGAGACGCCCACCTATATCTTTGGAGGCGCGTATTGGCCCATCTATCTCGCGGGGGGCTTTGGTACTAATATGCTGGACGGGACTCAGCCGCTGCCGACCCTGTCCAGCGGTAGCACGCAGCCGATGGGAATTCTTGACTTCGGCCCGAGCGCATCGCCCAGGTACCTGGTGGCCTTCATCTTCAATCTGGGGCCAGGTCAAACTTTCAACACGAACGAGGGTTTCACTCCCAACGCCGGCCCCACCACCTATCAATGTTATGCGCTGGATAGCAGCGTCACCGGAAACTACTGTGTGGGATACGACCCCGGAAGAGTTGCCAATTACAACAGCAACCCTCTCGCGGGTTCGACGCAAGCTGGCTATTCTCCCAATCCAAAAGTTTTTTACACCTACGCGTTCACGCCCGAATCGGCAACGCCAGACAACGAACTGGGATACAACGACTCGATCGCCGCCGGCTCCTGCGCAACTCCGAACTTCTATTTCGTGACCAACCAGAACGAGTTTGGCCGCGATGAAGTGGCGGACAATCCCGACTATCCGCTCGCCTTCTACTTATTCCTCGAAGGCTACACGCCCAATGCGGTCGGGACATCGATCCCTTCGTTCTCCAACTCCAGTTCGTTCAACTCGGCCAACATTCCTGGCCTCAGCTATCCCCCCGACGCCGTTCCGGTCACCTACGACCTCGGCGGCCGATCCACCGCCTACGCCGATGTGCCGCAGCGGATTCGCTTTGGCTATGATGTCAACTTCACCAGCGCATCGCTGGCCTCTGCCACCGCCTTCCCTGCCGCCGGCTCCTCCACGCCGAATGCCTACACCCTTCAGGCCTCCATCAGCATTCTGGGGCAAGCCGACGCGCTCACTCCGCAGGCCGAGTTCTACCTGCTAGGCGGGGACGATCCTTACTTCACCAACATCAATACGGGTCCGGCCGCCGGAGTCACTCAACCCTACCTGAGCCAGGATCTGCGCGTCTTCACCGGCACTCCAGCCCTCAACAACACACCCGTTGCGGGCCCCGGTCCCATCCCCAGTATCGCCCCGCCAACGCTTACCGACAGCGTCGCTGGCGCATACAACTACATCGGGCAGTTGATCACCTGGCTCAACCAGCAGTACGGCTACCTGAACCCGGCCTATACGCCGCCCGACACCAACGTCTCCGACCCGCTCGACTCCTTGCTGCCGGTTCAGAACGGCGCCCTCAATGGCGATTCCTCGGCCACTCCCTTCACCGGGACTGACCGCAACTACAACTTCGCCATCGCACGCGTCCGCTTGAAGGGCTCCTCTGGCGTGGCCGCCCAGGCGTCGAATGTCAAGGTCTTCTTCCGGCTGATGACGACACAGACCTTCGACACCGATTACATCAACTCCACCACCGCGACCACCACCGCGGATCCCCAGGTCACCTATCCCAGCACGGGGAGCCTCAACGATCCGCAGAGCCCGCTGCCCGGAACCGACCACAGTGGCAACGTCAATGGCTGCTCGCTGCCCTTCTTCGCCACCGCCAACTTCAACAGCAGTCCCACCGATTACTCGCTAGGCGGCGTCAACAACCAGGACATCGAAATCCCTGCCACCCACGATTACGCCTGGGCCTTCTACGGCTGCTTCCTCAACGTCAATGATGCAACCAACACCTATGGCACTCTGCCCTTCATTGGACCCGTCCCCGTCCAGGCTTGGTTGTCCGGTAGCGCCCACAACTGCCTGGTGGCGCAGATCGCCTACAACCTGGCTCCGATCATCAACGAAAACGGAGTGATCGAGAGTCCGGAAAACTCCAACAAACTGGCCCAGCGGAATTGTGAGGTGACCACATCCGGAAATCCCGGATTCCCCGCCACCCACCAGGTTCCTCAAACCATTGATGTCCGTCCCAGTCCGCCGCCGCAATCCACCGACCCAACGAGCATTCTCAGCTACCCCGACGAGATGATGATCGATTGGGGCAGCAAGATGCCACTCGGCAGCGTCGCCACGCTCTACTGGCCGGGAGTCAGCGCGAGCGCGGTCCTGCAACTGGCCTCTCAGTTGTATCCCGCGCAAACCCTCACCTCCACCGACGCTCACACCATCCAATTTACGGTCTCGAGCCCGGTTACCTACATCCCGATTCCAACCGGCTCGGGCGGCAGCTTCGCCGGATTGATTACCGTCCAGCTCCCCTCCACGGTCCGCTACGGCAATGAGTTCGATGTAGTCGTTCGCCGCATCACGACCAAGCAGGTCATTGTGCCAAACCGGCCCCCCCAGCCCCCCCAGCCGGTTCCGCAAGTCACGACCAAGGCTGACAAACCGAGGCAGTTCCTGTGGCGCTACATCACCGGCTCCTTCCTCGCGAAGGTCCAAGTTGAGGAGGCAAAGAAGACCCTGCCCATCGACGAGAACCTGCTCGCCATCCTCAAATGGCGGCTCGGCCTCATCGGAAAATCCAACCGCTGGTATCCGGTGCTGTTGCGCTACATTCACCTCCTCACGGGCCGGATCGATGGCGGCGGTGGCGACGCTTCCAAGATTCCAGCCTCTCCAAACGGTTATCAGTTGCCTACCGCGGGCCACGGCCACGGCCATGGCCACGGCGAACATCACCACGGAGAGCACTGCTGCACCGGAAAGGTCATCGGCATTGCCTATGACCGCTTCGGTGACTTCGAAGGATTTCGAAGTCCTAACCGAGGAGGGATGCGAACATTTCTTCCGCGGCCGCGAACCTCAGGTGGAAGAGCTGGTAAGGCGCGCCTGGATCGATCGGTCCGTGATCAGCATCTGTGTTGAAGCCCATTGTCCCCATTGGCCGGCATCCATCGTTCTGCGCCGGCCACATTGAAGCCCGGCTGAAAGCGCTCCATGCTTCTTCAGCCGTTTGTAGCACAATTTCCCAGGTCCCGCCCTCGGGACCTGGGAAACTCCCTTCCTTCTCCCTCCGCCTTTTGCGGCCACTCACCTGTCGCTGCCGCACCCGTTTGTCCGTGAAACTCGAAGACATCGCAGAAACCGAAGCCATCTTCACCACCCTCATGGGAGAAGACGTGGAGGCTCGCCGCAAGTTCATCGAGGACAACGCACTCGACGTAAAGAACCTCGACATCTAGGCCGGGCCGCGGACGGTGAGAGTTACACTGGTTGTGGAGACAACGCAATGAAACTTGGCTTCGTTCGGTTCACGGCATTGATGGCGGTTCTGGCCTTCTTTCTTGCAGCGCATTCACAGCTTCACGCACAGTTTGGCGGCGCGCCTTCGCCCAACAGCGCCTATTCGGTCCCCGCCGCGCAACTGCTTCAGCCCGAGGAGTTGAACCGGCTCTTGCAGGCCAAGGGCGCGAACAAGCCTCTCGTCCTGCAGGTCGGCTTCAAGATGCTCTTCAACCAGGCTCATATCGCGGGCTCTGAATATGCCGGGGCCGGCTCGCAGCCCCAGGGTCTCAATCAACTCCAGGCAAGGGTTTCGCAGCTTCCTCGCAAGACCTTCATCGTGCTCTATTGCGGCTGTTGCCCGTGGAACCGCTGCCCCAACATCGGACCCGCCTTCAGGCTCCTGCACGACATGGGATTCACCAACGTGAAGGTCCTGTATCTTCCCAACAACCTGGGAGCCGATTGGGCCGACAAAGGGTATCCGGTTGACCGCGGCTATTGAAGATCAGCGCCCGTGGCGGCAGAATCACCCGTGCCTTATCCTTGCGCGTTTTTTCCGGCGAAACGCTGGGAAGCCAGGGACCTCAGTCAACATTGCTCCCGGAGCGCGGGCCGCAATTCGCCGCCCGCTGATCGGCTGTCTGTTGCTGGGCGTCTGCCTCGCCGCCAGCGCGCGCACCGCCTGCGCAACCGAGTCCCTCCTCCACCAGCAGGCCCCGGAGTTCATGCGCCGCGACCTGAACGGCGCCAGCGTCGATCTCGCCAGCCTCCGCGGCAAGGTGGTGCTCCTGAACTTTTGGGCCAGCTGGTGCGCCTCCTGCTTGATTGAAATGCCCACCTTCGCCCAATGGCAGCGCCAATACGGCCCGCAAGGCCTCCGGATCATCGGAATCTCCATCGACGACGACCCCGCGCTGGCGCGCAAGTTCTCGGCAAAGCTCAAGCTGAGTTATCCCGTAGTCATGGGCGATGAAAAGCTTGGCGAACTCTACGGCGGCATCCTCGGACTGCCCCTGACTTACCTCATCGACCGCGATGGAAACATCCGCGCGAAGTTTCAAGGCGAGACGGACCCTAGGACGATCCAGACAAAGTTACACGAGTTATTAACTCAGCCTTAAACCGGATCCTTCTTGGAAGTAACTCCATTCTTCCCATTTCCCATCCGCGACACGCTGAACTGGGCCCCAGCAAAGAGGATCAGTCCGGAAACATAGGCCCAGAAGAGCAGCCCAACCGAGATAAAGAACGGTCCATAGAGTGCTTTCAGGTCCAGGTGCGGCAGGACGGCCACAAAGATATACCGCGACACCAACCAGACGATACCGGTGTAGATCGAGGTCCGCAGCACCGACCGCCAGGGAACCTTGCGGTTGGGCAGCAACCAGTAGATCGAAAAGAAGAAAAGAATGGAAGCTATGCCGGTAGTTACGGCCATCAAGATAAAACTGGTTCCTTGATACGTAAAGTTGAGCACAACATCGATGAACTTGATATTTGTCTGATGCATAAAGAAGAACCCCAACACGCCGCGCGCGGCCGCATTGAGCAGAATGCTGCCCATGCCCAGCACCACCATGATGATGGCAAGGCCAAAGGCCACCACCTGATTGGCCAGATAGTTGCGGCTCTTGGTCACGCCCCAGGCCTGATTCAACGCCACTTCCAACGGAAGAAAGATGCCCGTGCAAGCGATCAAAATCATTAGCAGCGAGAAAAAAGTCACGCCCCCACCGCCTGCATAGATCCACAGGTTATCCGCAATCCAGTTTTTGCTGGCAATCGAAGGTAGAAAGTAGTTCACCATGTCAGTGACCACTAACTTCATGGCGTCGGAATGAAAGCAGAGCTTATGGAGCAGCACGGTGAAGGGAATGAACGACAGAATCGCGTTGGCCGCCACGCTGAAGGCGAAGGTATGGACCTCGCTGTCCAGCAGATAACTCACCAGCGCCCTGCCATCCTTGCGCCAGCGGTACCATTTGGGCTTTCTGGCCGGCTCCTCCACATCGACGGACCTGACAACCTCGACCGTCGTGACGCTTTGACTGCCCGAATCTGAAACCTCTTCCACGGCTGAATCCCCTCTTTCGAGCAAAAGTGCCGCCGCGGGCTCCCTCACCCGCGTGCCGCAAATCTGCAATGCCCGTTTCCTTAAGGATAGCCCCTGATCGCTAAACGCCGTTGAGCTTCCCGAGCGCCCAGCGTGCCGTCGATCGCAGCCCTTCGTCCGCGGCATCGGTCCACTGCTCCAGCCACGGCGCTAACCGGCGCAGCCCGCTGTTGCCCATTGCGATGGCGACGTTGCGCTTGAGCCCCAAAAAACCTGCCCGGCGCACCGGCGAGCCGTTGAACTGCCGCTCGAACTCGGCCTCGTCCATCGCCGCCAGAGCCTCCAAAGCCGGGTTCACCAGCTCCGGACGCGTCTCCAACTCCGCGTCGGCGCTCACCGGTGCCTTGCGGTTCCAGGGGCAGACATCCTGGCAGATGTCGCAGCCAAAGACTTGCCGTCCCATGCCCGCCATCAGCTCCGGCTCGATGGCGCCCCGATGCTCGATCGTCAGGTAGGAGACACACTTGGTCGCATCCATCTGGTAAGGCGCGATCAGCGCGCCGGTGGGACAGGCCTCCAGGCACCGCCGGCAGCTTCCGCAGCGATCCGGAACCGCCAGCGCCTGCGGTTCGACCTCAGCTTCAAGCGAAGTCAGCAGCACCGCCAGGAATCCAAAGGAGCCGAGCTTTGCATCGATCAGGCAAGTGTTCTTGCCCGTCCAGCCGAGTCCTGCTGCCTCAGCCAGCGCCCGCTCGACCAGCGGCCCTGTGTCCACAAAGGCCCGTGCCTCGAAGGAGCCGAAGGCATCATGCAGCCGCGCTTCGATGGCCTTCATCCGCTTGAGCAGCACTTTGTGATAATCGCTTGGCCGCCGCGCGCCGCCTGCATCCGCCTTGCTCGACCAAGCGTAGCGCGCAATCCATCCCGCATCCTCGGCAGCCGCGTCAATCGAACGCGGCTGCGCGCCGTTATAGTTTGCCCAGCAGACCACCGCCGAGCGCGCCCACGGAAAGGGAATCGCAACCCGCGACCGCAGCAACCGCCCATCGTTCTCGCCAGCCGCCTGGTCCCTCGGCTCCGGCTCCCTGCGCTCCAGATAGCGCATCGTTCCCGTGCGTCCCGCCCGCACCCACTCCTCGAACCGCGCAGCGTCCCGCTCCTGATTGGCATGAGGCAGCTCAATCACGCCAGCCGCAGTGAATCCTGCTTCAAGAGCAAGCGTACGAACTCGCTCCCTGCTCAAATCGTGAATTGAGGGGC
Source organism: uncultured Acidobacteriaceae bacterium (assembly GCA_963710875.1). GTDB lineage: Bacteria > Acidobacteriota > Terriglobia > Terriglobales > Acidobacteriaceae > Telmatobacter. The sequence goes on from CAVQBW010000001.1 coordinate 297,636, forward strand.
TAGCGGCCTCGCGTTGGGATGACAGGTTACCCACGCTTCAATCATCTACTACCAGCATGGCCTACGTCCGCCGGCCAGAGCTTTCTTACGTTCGCCGCTCAACAATCTGAATCTCGTCTTCAGTCAGTTCGTAAAGCTCATAAACAAGACGGTCAATCTGGCGGTCAAGAGCTGTACATTGTTTCTCGTAATATCTCTTATCCTTGTCCGCCTTCGCCTTTGACAACTGCTTCTTTGCCTCCAACATGGCCTCTACCTTCGATACCATCTTCTCTTGGAGAGATATATCCACAGGTGATGAGATGTCGATCTGGCGAATCGGAAGCTGTCGAAAGTCATTAGGGTTAATATTTACATTAGGGAAGTGAGACTTATACCAGAAGTTAAGAAGCGTCGAGTTGAAACAGCCAAGAATATATCGAAGTTTATAACCTGAATCATGCACTGCAATAATATTGGCAAGGTTATGGGCGTTATAATAATTATCGTCATCATAAGTAGCCACTAAGCGCCGCTGCAATGACTTATTGCGCATGGCCTGAAGCAGAATTTTCGGCTGTGCGAAATATTTTGCATCCCTATGGCACCAAAGCCATGGCCCATAATCCACATACTCGCCGCTCCACTTGATCTCGTAGCGTCCTATGTTCTTTCCTCTCAATAGCTTTTTCCAGCCCGCTTTCGGTTGCATTCCTGTATACTTGCACTTCTTCGAGTCCGCCTGGGTTTTATAGAGTATGATGCCTTGGCTTGACTCAGTGATTTCTCCAAGACAAATAGATATTTTTTTGAGTTTACTAAAAAGCGCAGCCTGGCGCGGATTGGTATGAACATTGAGCCGATAGTCATCGCAGTTAACCAGCGAATTCTGCTTGATGACAAAGCTCTCGTCCCAGTCCTTGGTTTCAACCCGAGATTTGTCGCTCTTTGGACACAGTTTATTGATTTGTATATTGTTCAATGAACGCTTGTATGCGTCCGACTCGCGTTGCAGAAAAAGCATAACATTGTCAACTGTTACGCCTTGAAATACTCCTTGCGGCAAATCGACACACTCGTAGATACAAGTCAATTCGCTGATCTGACGACGGAGCATTCGATAAGACTTGCCCATCAGAAAAGTGTTTGGCAGAATATATCCGAACCCGCCCTGCGGTTTGAGAATCTGGAGCGCGCGAAGGATAAATATCTGATATATGTCATATCTCTTGCCAAGTTTACCTTCCTTTCCAAATACTCTAACGAAGTACTCCCTCTCTACTTGCGGAATGTTTTCGATCTGCACGAACGGCGGATTTCCAACAATCGCATTAAAACCACCATTTCTCATCACATCTGGGAAGGAATCTTGAAAATCCATAGCGTTAAGTTTAATTTCTCCTTTACCTCCGAAAAGATGACCATCGAGTATATCGGTGCCGATGAGCGAATTGCCACAGACAATGTTCTTACTCAGGTCTGGCAGCAGCTTCTTCATCTTTGCGACGTGCGCGAACTCCAATAGGTGCTGATGAGTGCTGCCTGTGGTTTCGTCTTTGAGGAGCCTAAGAAAGAGCGATAGTTGACATACCTCGAAGGCTTGGAAATCAATGTCTACCCCGTAGATATTATTCAGCAGTATCTCGCGTTTCTTGCTGAGAGAAAGGTATTGTTTCCCTTCCTTCGTGATGCAGTCACCCTTGCGGGCGCTTCTGGGATTCTCGTTGTAGTAGCGGCCATGATAGGACAGTAGGAGTTCAAAGACGCCCAGAAGGAATGACCCGCTGCCGCAGGCGATGTCGGCAAAGCGCATCTCCGCGATTTGATCGGGAGTCTTGCCCTGAATGAGCTTGCCAATAGTGTTGTCAACGATGTAGCGAACGATATACTCAGGCGTGTAGTAGACGCCGCCGGCCTTGCGGACTTCGGGCTTGGGTTCGACCCGAGCTCGCTTGTCCGTTGCGACGATAACATTGCCGAGGAATCGCTCGTAAATGGAACCGAGGATGTGAATGGGGATAGCGTCGAAATCGTATGGCGAATTGACGTGGGAAATACGCTCACATATATCAGCAAAAGCGGTTTCGTCGGGCTGAAATGAATCGCCATCGAGGAGAGAATGGCGCTTGAAAACGATGCCGTTATAAACGCCGTCGAGGCGTCAACTAGCGGCGACGAAATCCTCCCACGGTGTGCCTCTGTCTCCGAAATGCTCTACAATGCGCTGTGATTCAATGCCCTTGTCCTCTAGAAAACGTATAAAAACGAGGCGGTCAAGAGTGCGTTGCACCATTTCGGTGAGAGTTTCACCACCAAGCTCCGAGTTCTTGTTCTTGAATGCGCGCGCCAGAGCTATGCGGTATTCGTCGAGTTCCCCTAGAAAAGATTCGTCAATGCTCTGGTAACCGCCAGAAAACAGACCCCTTTGAACGGCCTTCCCGCGCGGTTTCGGCAACTCTTTGGCGCGTTTCTCAAGCGAGCCGTCCGCAACGGCCTCACGGGAGAAAAGCCAATAGATTTCTGCAAACTTGTCGCAATCTGTGTATTCGCTGTAATGGTACCTGGCAACATGGCGGTTCAACGCCGTACCAATGTCTGGTCTGTAGCGGCAGTCGAGAACATGGAACTGCTTAAAGTCGGTGACCACAGCCAAAGGCGTCTCGCTGTTCCAGGCGTAGCGGATGGTCTGGAAGTAGTTGTCAGCGGTTGCAATGTCACCATACGGTTTTTTGGCTTCGACAAAAAAGCGGACTACACGGTAGTTCGGAGCAAGATGAAAAGCATAATCAGCACGCCGTTGGCCGCTGGCCGATACGGCAGGTTCGACTTTGACTTCCTGTTCGTAGGGATTGGTCTGCTTATCATGGTTCACGTCCCAGCCCAATGCGATAAAGAACTTGTCAATGAAGTCTTTGCGGGCTTCAGCCTCCTGGTAGTTTGGAGACAAATAAGTCGCTTCGTTCTCCTGAAACGTCGCGGCAAGCCTGCTTATCTTTTCGAATGACTCCTCGAACTCGGGCGAACTCATGACGCAAAGTATAGCAACTCTCAGGTACAGGAGGCTTCGTCTTTCAGCCCTGTAGCACCAAGCAAAGCACTCACCCATGGAACCGCCGGCCCTCCCGTTTGCGTATAAGCTCTCAGCGTGTTCGATTGCGGACAGCTAAAAGCGCAAACGAACACCCGGAAGCGCGGCACGGAATCTGGAATCGCTTCTATCCCCATTGAATTCAGCGTCTTCCTTCCCTTGCGGCTTTGGCTCGATGCGTGCAATCCAACAGAGCGCGAGGTACGAGATGAAATTATGCAACCCAATCCGCAAACGTTCTGTCCTGGTGAATGAGCCTGCTTTCCCTGTTCGCTCCCTGGCTTCTCATGGAGGTTTTCATATGACCGGCACGAGTCCAAATCTGACAGACACCGCAATGTTTCCAGCCGGAGAGCTGACTGGACTGATCGAATTGACCGAGCTGACCGAGTTGGTTCGGGGCAATGAGCAGGACGTGCTGGCTCGGCTCACCCCACTGGCGCGCCGCCAGAGCGTGACGCTCGACCTGAGCCGGGTTCAGCGCATCGACGCGGCCGGCATCGCGGCGCTGATCTCGCTCCACGCCAGCGCCTACGAATCCGGCCATTGTTTCAACGTCGTGAATCCCACGCCGCATGTGGCGGAGATCCTGAGGTTGGTGGGCCTGGATCGGATCCTGTTATCTCAGAATGCGGTCAAGAGATCACATTCCGGTCCATGCCTCGAATGCCCTGCCGCATGAGAGTGCGCCCCAACGCTGTTATTTCAGTCTTTGCGCCGATTTTCGTTTCAGATAGCGGGAAACAGAGTCCCAGGATGGTACGAGGCTGAAAGACCAAGCGAATCGTATGTGACCTTCAACACAGGCAACCGTATACTTGGAACGGTATTCGTAATAACGACTACAGCAAAATCTGGGAAGAAGTATTCCGGAACCAGTACACTCAAGTCGACGCGACCAACAGGGAGCGGCGGCCTTGAGCGAGGCCAGTCAGGATATAGTGACCCAGGTTTTGCTCTAACCAAATCCCGCGCAGTGCAGTCCGATGTACGGATGACCCGCACGTGCTCAGCCTGAAAGCTTCAACCTAATTCCCGTTGTTGTGCTGAGCCTTCGTCTCGCCACCCCCTCATAAGTACCGCACGACGGAATCCAAGATATGGAGGCAGTAACCCATGACGCAGGGCGTTCTGGAGCAGGCGTCTGCTGGAAAAGCAGACTCGACCACTACCAAGCATGTCTATTTCTTTGGCGGCGGCAAGGCCGACGGCAACGGAAAGATGAAGGATGTTCTGGGCGGCAAGGGCGCCGGTCTGGCCGAGATGACCAACGCCGGATTGCCGGTTCCCCCAGGATTCACCATTCAGACCGAGGCCTGTCGCGAGTACATGCGCGGCGCCCTGAGTCCCGAAGTCAACGTCGAGATGTACGCCGCCCTGGAGCGGCTGGAGAAGCTGCAAGGGCAGAAGCTGGGCACGGGTGAAAATCCCCTGCTGGTCTCGGTTCGCTCCGGCGCCAAGTTCTCCATGCCCGGCATGATGGACACCATCCTCAACCTGGGTCTCAACGATCAGGCCGTTGAGGCGCTGGCCAAGCGCAGCAACAATCCCCGTTTCGCCTACGACTCCTATCGCCGCCTGATCCAGATGTTCGGCGATGTGGTGCTGGATGTCCCGAAGAAGCACTTCGAGCACATCTTCGACGGCGTCAAGAAGAAAGCCAAGGTCAAGTTCGACTACGAGCTCCAGCCCGCCGCGCTCAAAGAGATCATCGCCGAGTACAAGAAGCTGGTGAAGAAGGAGACCGGCAAGGACTTCCCGCAGGCTCCGCTCGATCAACTGGTCCAGGCCCGCGACGCCGTCTTCCGCAGTTGGATGAACGAGAGGGCCAAGACCTATCGCCGCATTAACAGAATTGATGATTGGCTGGGCACCGCCGTCAACGTGCAGGCCATGGTCTTCGGCAACCTGGGCGAAAACTCCGGCACAGGCGTAGGCTTCACGCGCAATCCCGCCACCGGCGAGCACGCCTTCTTCGGCGAGTACCTGATGAACGCGCAGGGCGAAGACGTGGTCTCCGGCGTCCGCACGCCGCTGTCGATCAGCGAACTCGATCGCGCCATGCCCCTGGTCTACGATCAACTGCGCACCATCACCGGGAAGATGGAAAAGCACTACCGCGACATGCAGGACTTCGAGTTCACCATCCAGGATGGCAAGCTCTACATGCTGCAGACCCGCAACGGCAAGCGCACCGGCCTGGCCGCCGTCCGCGTCGCCATCGACATGGTCAAGGAAAAGCTCATCACGCAAGAAGAAGCTATCCATCGCGTCGAGCCCAACCAGTTGTACGACTTCCTCGTTCCCCGCCTGGTCGAAAAGGGCGAGAAGATCGAAGTCCTCGCTACCGGCCTGCCGGCCTCGCCCGGCGCGGCTGTCGGCCAAATCGTTTTCTCCGCCGAGGAAGCAGTCAAGCAACACGCCAGCGGCAAATACCCGGTGATCATTCTCGTCCGCGGCGAAACCACGCCTGAGGACATTGCGGGCATGGAAGTGGCGGCGGGCATCCTTACCTCGCGCGGCGGCATGACCTCTCACGCCGCCGTCGTCACCCGCGGGATGGGCAAGTGCTGCGTCGCCGGCGCAGGCGATTGCCTCGTTGACCAGGACAAGAAAGAGCTCCGCGTGAAGGGTCACACCTTCAAGCAGGGCGACTGGCTCTCGCTCGACGGCACCACCGGCCGCGTCATCAATGGCAAATTGAAGACCATCGATGCGCAGCCCGACGATCCCGATCTGGTCACCTTCATGGCCTGGGTCGATCCGGTCCGCCGCCTCAAGATTCGCGCCAACGCCGACATCCCACGCGACGCCAAGAATGCCCGCATGTTTGGCGCGGAGGGCATCGGCCTCTGCCGCACCGAGCATATGTTCTTCGCGGAGGATCGCATCGAACACATGCGCACCATGATCCTGGCCGACAACGAAAAGGATCGCCGCGCCGCGCTCAAGAAGCTCCTGCCCATGCAGCGCGCCGATTTTGTCGGTCTCTTCAAGGCCATGGAGTCGCTGCCGGTGACCATCCGCACCATCGACCCCCCGCTGCACGAGTTCCTGCCCAAGCGCGAAGATCTGATGGTCGAGATTCAGCACCTGACAGACACCAAGCCCCGCTCGCCCAAGCTCAAAGAACTGCGCTCGCTACTGGCGCGGGTCGAGGAGTTGCACGAGCAGAACCCCATGCTCGGACTGCGCGGCTGCCGCCTCGGCATCGCCTTCCCCGAGATCACCGAGATGCAAGTCCGCGCCATCCTCGAGGCCGCGTGCATCGTCAAGAGCAAGGGCGCCGATCCGCATCCCGAGATCATGATTCCGCTCGTCGGGTCGGTCGAGGAGATGCGCCACCAGGCCGCCATTGTGCGCCGCGTTGCCTCCGAAGTCTTCAACGAGAAGGGCGTGACCGTCGATTACATGGTTGGCACGATGATCGAACTGCCGCGCGCGGCTCTGACCGCGGATCAAATCGCCGAAGAGGCCGAGTTCTTCAGCTTCGGAACCAACGACCTCACCCAAACCACCTTCGGCATCAGCCGAGACGACATCAACCAGTTCCTCCCGGCCTACATGAAGGCGGGCATCTTCAAGCAGGACCCCTTCGCCACCCTCGATCAGGCGGGCGTCGGGCAACTGGTGCAGATGGCCGCGTTCAAGGGCCGCAAGACCCGCCCCACCATCAAGCTCGGCATCTGCGGCGAACACGGCGGCGATCCCGAGTCCGTCAAGTTCTGCCACAAGATCGGCCTCACCTACGTCTCCTGCTCGCCCTTCCGTCTGCTGACGGCAAGGCTCGCAGCCGCGCAAGCAGCCCTCGAAGAGAAGATGGCCGGACCGGCCCACACCAACGCCTAGGCCACCAGGACAGGCTCAACCATCAAGGGCGCAGCCAACAAGCTGCGCCCTTCTTCCTTATCTCGCAACAATCGAAAATCACCGCCCCAATCGGCGTCTCTCAGGATCTTTGCTGGCTTTGAATTGCAATACACTCGCGAAACGTGACTTCCGTCTGATTGCCCCATCGAAAGCCGTGGGCGCGTCCGAGCAAGAAAGTCCTTGACAATCCCTCCAACACTATTCTAGTCTAGGCTTGTAGTGAACAAGCCTATGACTGAAACCTCATCACGCGATCTGTTTCCGGGGGCGCTCGAGATGATGATCCTCGAATCGCTTCGCCGGCAACCTGCCCACGGATACGCCTTGGTTCAGCACATCCAGCAGCGATCCAACAATCTGCTGCAGGTGGAAGAGGGCTCACTTTATCCGGCGCTTCAGCGGCTGCTGAAGGCAAAGCTGGTCAAGGCTGAATGGGGGCTCTCCTCAACCAATCGCCGCGTGAGGACATACCAGATCACCGCAGCGGGTCTTCGCCATCTGGAGCGGGAGATTTCCAGCTTCGAGCGCATGTTCGAGGGTATTACGTTCGTCCTGAATCCTGGCAACTCCTCGTCCAGCTAGCAGGAGGTTCTGATGAATGGGGTCCCAGGCAGCTTCCGTCGCCGCAAGCTCTTTGACGATCTCTCGGAAGAAATGCGCCTTCATCTTGAAGAACGCATCGAGCACTTGATCGGGGAGGGCCTGAGTCCGCAAGAGGCGCGAAGGCAAGCGCGCGTCGCATTTGGTAACTTGACGACGATTGAAGAACGCAGCCACGAGGTTTGGCAGTGGCCAACCATTGAGTCGATGTGGGCCGACGTTCGATTCGCGTTTCGGCAACTCCGGAATGCTCCCGGATTCGCTGTGGCGGCAGTTGCAACGCTGGCCCTAGCCATCGGCGCCAACACGGTGGTGTTTGCGGTATTAAATGCGCTTGTGCTGCGCCCGTTGAACGTGCCCGCCGGGAGGAATATCTATGTCGTGGGGCACGCTCAAAGCATGTGGGGATATGAGTCGTACCCGAATTATCGAGATCTGCGCGATCGCAATCGCAGCCTCGACGGCCTGGCTGCGGACAACATTTCGCAGGCAGGATTGGACACCGGCAAGAACCCTTCGCAGGCATGGCTCATTGAAGCTACCGGCAACTATTTCGATGTATTGGGGCTGCAGCCCTATCTCGGCCGTTTTTTTCACGCTTCCGACGAACACGGGCCAAACAGTGCGCCCTTTATAGTTCTGAGCTACGCCTGTTGGCGGGATCATTTTCAAGGTGCCCGCGGCGTCGTCGGCCGCACGGTTCTTCTCAACAAACATCCCTTCGTCATCATCGGGGTTGCGCCGCCGGGATTTGTAGGTACGTTCATCGCTTTCTCTCCTGACCTGTTTGTGCCGATCGTGAATCGCGAGCTGGTGGATGGCGATGACGACTCGTTGAATCAGCGGGCCAACCGGTCGATGGGCGAGTTGGTGGGACGCCTGAAGCCGGGTATAACACAGGCACAGGCGAATGCCGACCTGGATTCAATCGGCTCCTGGCTCGGTAAGAATTATCCAAACGATGTGGATCGACTGCTGCTGACATTCAAGTTGCAGAGCCCAGGCGTGGCGGGCGCTTTCGGCGGCGCGGTGAAGACGTTTCTTGCCGGACTGATGCTCATGGCCGGATTGATCCTGCTGGCGGCCTGCGCCAATTTGGGCAGCCTGTTCGCCGCGCGCGCGGCAGATCGCTCCCGCGAAGTAGCCCTGCGGCTCGCGCTGGGAGCCCGTCGCGCACGCATCCTTCGGCAGCTTCTTACAGAAGCCTTGCTGATCTCCCTTGTGGGCGGCGCTATGGGGCTGTGGGGAAGCGTGATCCTGTTGCGCGCCATTAGTGCGTGGAGGCCGTTTCCTGAGTTTCCCATGAATCTCCCGCTCAATCCCGACGCTCACGTCTATGCGCTTGCAGTCCTGCTCGCCGTGGTGAGTGGATTCCTCTTCGGCATTGTTCCCGTTCGTCAGGTCCTGCGCACGGACCCATATCAGGTCATTAAATCGGCATCGGCAGGGTCGACGATTGCCGCGCCGGGAGGAAGGCTGCGGATGCGGGACGTCCTGCTCGTCTTGCAAATTGCGGTTTGCGCGGTGCTGGTCACTTCCTCCATCGTGGCCGTCCGCGGTCTGGTACGTTCCATGCACACCAGGCTTGGCATCGATCCGCGCAACACGCTGCTGGTGGAGACAGACCCGCACATGGCCGGCTACACCACCAACCAGGTCCCTGCACTACAGCGGCGCATGATCGACGCGCTCAAAGCTCTCCCCGGGGCTGCGCAAGTGGGACTGGTCAGCAGTCCACCTTTGAAGATGGGATGGGACGACATCGATATATTTACCGATGAGACGTCGGACCTCAAGCCCTCAAATGCCGCAACCGACGCCATCTTCTTCTCTGTCTCTCCCGAGTATTTTCAAGCGGCCGGGACTGCTCTGCTCAGAGGCAGGGGGTTCACATGGCACGATGATCCGAGCTCCCCGCACGTTGCGGTGATCAACCAGGAATTCGCTCGCCGGCTGTTTGGTTCCGCAGCCCAGGCAATTGGAAACCATTTCAAGACAAAAGAGGGCGGGCGCATCCTGGTGGTGGGCGTTGTCGAGGACGGAAAATATACCGCGAACGTCGCCGAATCTCCACAGAACGCCATATTCGTGCCCATCCTGCAGAGCCCGCGTACCGACACTTGGCTGGTGGTGCGCTCCAGTAACGGCGCGTTTCTGCCTGGCGCCGCTGTTCGCAGCAAGCTGCACGATCTCGATTCCGGATTGCCGTGCTTTATCCAGACGTGGAGCGAAGAGATGAACGGCGCATTTTTTGCCTCGCGCATGGCGGCATTGTCGTTGGGTGTGCTGGGGCTGATGGGTGCAATTCTGTCGATTACCGGCATCTTCGCCATGGCAGCCTATTCGGTGAACAAGCGGCTCAAGGAATTGGGAATTCGCGTGGCCCTGGGCGCGCGGCGCAAAGAGGTGCTGCAGGCTGCGCTTGGACGCCCATTCAAACTATTGGCAATCGGCTCGGCTGCAGGGCTTGTACTGGGGCTCCTGGCAACACGCATCCTTGCTTTCATCGTTTATCAGGCTACGCCGCGCGATCCTGTGGTCCTGGCCGGCGTGGTTGTGGCGATGGCTCTGCTCGGCCTGGTGGCGACGTGGATTCCGGCCCAGCGCGCGCTGTCGGTCGATCCTTTGATCCTGCTGCGCGAAGAGTGAACGCCGAAGTCTTGCTCCTTTCATTAACAAGCGCAAAATCACTCAACTCCCTGGGCTCGCATAAGTATCTATATGCCGGCTGAGGCGGTGCAGATCCTCGACAACCTGCCGGCGCACAAGGTGCTAGAACGAGTATGCAAATCCAACAAGAGGAACCACTGTGCTTCGTAGCCCAGCGCTATTCAACTTGAGTGTCGCGTTAGCTGTGAGAATCAAATGGCCGATGGGCCGCAACTTCATGCCCAGCGCGAAATTGTTCAAAGTGCATCCGCTAACTTCCGGTTCGACCGACAGCGCACTACCGAGAATCGGAACCGACACCATGGATGGCCGAGCCAGGCGTGGCGCGTCATAATAATGCTGACCTAACAGGTCGGCGATCAGCGTCAATCGATTCTTGATCACATCCGCATTGGCTCCAGCGGTATAAAAGAAGTCTGTGGGCAATTGCTGCTTTGCTCCCTGAGTATTCGCGTTCAGGATAGAGTCCCCGTTCCACTGAAAGCCGATGTTGCCGTGAACGGACACCAGTTCCTTAACGGAAGCCGCGAGATACGGCTTTACTCCAACTGCGCCCGAACCCAGAAAGTTCAACTCATCCCCTGATGGGATTCGGAGATCGACGCCCGGGGCTAGTCTTATCTTTGCTTTATCGAATGCTTTCCACTTGGCCCCCAGAACAACATCCGCGAACCCTAGCGACGAACCCGGCACATACTCTTGGAAATTGGCTGACGTCGCGCCCTGAGTCGAATACTCAGTTCCATTCACAGCTACGGACATTGCGATTCTTTCAAAAGGTATTGCTAACGATACGTCTATGTTCTTTGTCAGACCGAATACGGCCAGTCCAGTATACTGATTCGCTTTGATGTCGAAGCGATTGTTGGTTACCGTGTAGACAGAGACACCTGCGATGCCGCCTGTGCATGTAGCAGTCGAGCAGGTTAGAACAATGGGCAGGTTTTTCAAATCCGTGCCGTCAATGCTTCCGAAGTTGAAACGCTGATAGCCGAAACTCACCAGGAGCCGGTGGGGTCCTATCGTCTCAGCCCGCTCTGAGAATATGGCGCCTAATGTTTCGTTCGCCGGAACAAGCTGACCATGTTCGACCGCTAAGACCAGTCCCGCTGGTTTCGCCGTAGGCAACTGACTCAGTTCGGTGCCGAATGGGGTATAAAAGGCGCCAAACGGCTGGGCAGGCGTGCGGAATGCGGCTGGAAGCAGGCAATATAGATCGGTTGTGTGGGTTGTCGTGCACAGCTGTGCGCTACAGAGCACCGCGTGGCTTATTCCAAACACCAAGAGTACTGAGAAAATGCGCTTAAGCATCGTTCCTTCCTAAGGTCACGCAGTTCACAACTCAGAGTTCACAAACGGGTCAATTAGGCATCGGAGAAACAGTCAATGGAACGACCAGGCTCGTCTGCTGGAATCCCGTCGGGGCCTGTGTGTCGGTAGCAATGACGAGCACCTCATACTTGCCCGCTGGGGTCACTGTCTTCCCACCAGAAGTGACGGGAGGCGTAAAGTGGCCACCGCACGAAGTGAAACCCACACACCCTAAGGCGACAATAGCCCATACAAACCGGCGTACGCCGCTCTTGCGGTATAAACACGGGAACAGAAAACCGACTCCTAGAAGAGCTAGGCCGGAGATCGGCAAGAGGCCGGCACCGTACGGCAGATGTTCGCCTCCATGCGAGTTCATCGCCGTTGTCGTTCCCGCGGATGCACCAACTGTTACGGTAATAGGTTGCGAAGCAGCCGAAGTTTGCAGGGTGCCGGGAGATACATTGCAGCTTAGGTTGTAATTGGTAATCGGAACAAAGCTTCCGCCATTGAGGCTCACATCCGTGCAGCTCAGTGTAACTGTAGAGTTGGAAGGCCACGACGGATTCGGGGGGAGCTCAAGGGTGATCGTTTCGGATTGCCCGACGAAAACTGCCCCGACAACCATGATAGCCGAGATGCTCTGTACCGATTCAGTGGGAGGCCCCGATTGCGACACCTGTACCCAATAACTGCTGTTGGCGGTCAGGGCCGGTGTTGTAAAGGTGCTGCTCGTGGCTCCAGCGATCGGATTGGTCGAATCCCCACTAAGCCCCAGATACCACTGATAGGTCAAGGTGCCAGTGCCCGTAGCAGTCACACTCAATGTGGCCGTCTGGCCTGAGGCAACCGATTGACTCGCGGGTTGCACCGAGATCGCCAGGGAAGAGATGATGGTGATCGCAACGGTGTTGCTGTTGACTGTCTCAGCGGGAGGGCCGGAGGCCGACACCTGCACCCAGTAATTGGTTGCAGCTGTCAGGGCGGGTGTAGTGAAAGTACTGGCCGTGGCTCCAGCGATCGGATTGGTTGTATCCCCGCTGAGCCCGGTGAACCATTGATAGGTCAAGGTCCCGGTGCCTGTGGCAGTGACACTCAAGGTGGCCGTCTGATTTGGAGCAATCGACTGGCTCAGAGGCTGCACCGAGATCGCTGGAGGGGGAACGACGGTGATCGTTGCGGTGTTGCTGTTGGTTGTATCAGAGGGAAGGACAGACTCTGAGACTTGCACCCAGTAATTGGTTGCAGCTGTCAGGGCGGGTGTAGTGAAAGTACTGGCCGTGGCTCCAGCGATCGGATTGGTTGTATCCCCGCTGAGCCCGGTGAACCATTGATAGGTCAAGGTCCCGGTGCCTGTGGCAGTGACACTCAAGGTGGCCGTCTGATTTGGAGCAATCGACTGGCTCAGAGGCTGCACCGAGATCGCTGGAGGGGGAACGACGGTGATCGCGGCGGTGGTGCTGCTGACTGTCTCAGCGGGAGGGCCGGAGGCCGACACCTGTACCCAGTAATTGGTTGCAGCTGTCAGGGCGGGCGTAGTGACGGTGCTGGCTGTTGCTCCAGCGATCGGATTGGTTGTATCCCCGCTGAGCCCGGTGAACCATTGATAAGTCAAGGTCCCGGTGCCTGTGGCAGTGACACTCAAGGTGGCCGTCTGATTTGGAGCAATCGACTGGCTCAGAGGCTGCACCGAGATCGCCGGAGGGGAAACGACAGTAATCGCGGCAGTGGTGCTGTTGGTCTGTTCAGCAACAGGGCCGGAGGCCGACACCTGCACCCAATAATTGGTGGTGGCTGTCAGGGCCGGCGTGGTGAATGTGCTGTTCGTGGCGCCCGCGATCGGGTTGGCTGTGTTCCCGCTGAGTCCCTGGTACCACTGGTAAGTGAGTCCGGCAATGCCGGTTGCGGCCACACTTAGCGTGGCCGTCTGGCCAGGGGCGATGGACTGGCTCTGAGGCTGAGTGTTGATGACGAGATTCACCGCGGTCCCAGCCAACGTGACGTAAGTTGTGGCCTGGCTGGGGCCGAATGAAAGAGTTGCGACAACTGCGAGTCCTCCTCCATTGCCGGCCAGAAAGTCAACGGTGACAGAGCATGAAGCACCCGGCGCTAACGTAAGGGCCGGCTGACCTGTGCAGGTGTTGGTTTGCGAGAACGCGGCGCTATTTTCTCCCGTGATTGAGATGGGTCCAAATGTTAGGTTCGCACTCCCTGTATTCGTTAACGTGACGTCGGTCGGAGCCGGGGTCGTAGTCCCGACATACTCTTCGCCAAAGGCGATCGATGTCTCGTTCAGAGTGGGGATGCCGGCCTGAAGGAGGATGGTGACCGTGCCGTCAACGCTGTTGGCGACCGCTGCATCCAGCCGCCCATCGCCGTTGAAATCTGCAATCGCCACAGACATAGGATCATTCCCAACATTCGTTGACGGCCCATCTTGAAACGAGTCATTTCCTAAGTTGAGAAGGGCAACAGCAGAGCCATCTACGGTTGCCATTAGATCCAGGTTATTGTCTCCATTCAGATCGGCAGCCGCCAGCGCCAGCGCACTCAGGGTTGGCAGAACTGTGGAGGAAGCATGGGTAAAGCTTCCGTCTCCATTGCCGGTGAAGACCTGGATGGAACCAGGAGGATTTGAGAAGGCAAGATCCGGGATGCCATCGAGATTGAAACTTCCAGATACCAGCGAGGTAGGTACTACATCAGAATCAAGACTGAGAGGTGTTGCGGAAGGCTCGAAAGTCCCATCTCCATTGCCGAGCATAATAGTGATTTGCGGGACGCCACTTTCGGTGTTCGATCCGGCAACAGCAAAGTCAAGATTTCCGTCACCATTAAAATCACCCGTTGCCACGGAGTTCGGGTCTAAGAAAACAGAGGGAGCACTGGGGACGGAAGTGAACGTGCCGTTGCCGTTGCCGAGCAGCAGCGTATACGAGCCGTCAGAAGGATTCACCACCAGCAAGTCGAGCTTTCCGTCTCGATTGAAGTCTCCTGCGACGAATGCCGCCGCTGGACCTAATAAGCCCGGCCCATTACCTATTAACCCGATATATGGCGTCTGGGTTCCAGGCGTAAAGGTTCCGTCGCCGTTCCCAAGCAGGATAGATACTGAAAGATTGCCCGATCCAAGATTGCTAAGAACGGCCAGGTCAATCTTTCCGTCACCATTGAAGTCTCCAGCCACGGCCATCACCGGCGCTTGACTTACCTCTAACAAGTCCCCTGTATCAAAGGTTCCATCTCCATGTCCAAGCAGGATCGTGACAACTCCATACGAACCAGAGGTGCAGGTCACGTTGCTGCTGTTGCACTGGCTCACCACGGCAAGGTCCTGGATACCATTGTTTCTGAAGTCTGCTGAAAGTATGTAACTTGGATTGAAACTTCCTTGCGCAGCAATTTGCACGGTGCTCGTCGCAAAGTTGACTGAGGGTGTCGGGATGGTAATGCTGAAGAAGGAAGGGTTCGATGTCCCTCCACCTGGTCCGGGATTGACGACCGTAACCGTCGCTGTTGTTTCTCCCAGTAAATCGGAGGCCGGAACGACCGCTGTGAGCTGAATCGGACTCACGTAGGTGGTGGCAAGGGGCGACCCATTCCAGTTCACAGTCGAACTCGGGACGAATTGGGAGCCATTCACCGTGAGAGTCAGACCGGCGGTTCCGGCAGGAGCAGCGTTTGGCATGAGAGGCTGGCCGATCACCGGGACCGGCAGGTTGTTCATGATTGCTACACTGTTCGGAGGCGAAGCGCTAGTAGAGATCGAGGAGATTACGGAGTTTGATGTGGTGCTAAAGATTTGGATCCCGTTTAAGCTGTCGCTGGCTACAGTCACGTAGACGGAAGAGCCGTCCGGGGTGATAGCCAATGGGGATCCATTGAACCCCACTGTGATCTGAGTCGCCACGGTTGGGGTCGAGGTGCTCACGACCCACACCCCGCCATTGTTCGCGACGTAGACCTGGCTGCCATCGGGTGTTTCCAGAACTGGGGAGATGAAACCTGAACTGGTGTTCAGTTGGGCTGAGCTTACGATGTCGCCGCTTGAAAGATCGATTCCGTCAAGAAATGTGCCGGGGTTGCTACCGCCAGAAATGGAAATTACGACATATGCGGTCGTGCTACCGGGAACAATCGATATTCCGTACAGGGTGGCCGGATTAGCAGGAAGCTCTAAAATTTGAATTATGCTTGTCACAGTGTTAGTGCCTATCGGAACTTCATCTATACAAGGTGTGTAGTTGTCGCCGGTGTAGCAGCTATCGGCAACATAAACAATTCCGTTTGCAATCGATATACCCGCTACCCCCTGAAATGGAATAAGGCCATTAATCGCGGGACCAGCTATTGGTTTCGCCGTCATGGTCGTCGCTGTCGTATCAATTACCTGCAGGTAGGGGGAAAGGATGGACGGCAGATACACATATCTGCCATCCGGCGTGGACGCAAGGCTAAAAAACGCCGACGCATATTGACCCGTTAACAAGATGGTTACCGGGGTACCAATTACGCCCGTAGCCGTGTCGATCGCGGAGATTACCGTGGAATTGCTGGCGCTCGAGGATGTCACGGCCCACAGATAGGAGTTGTCCGGACTCACTGCTAGATCCACGGCGCCGGGGAGCGCAACCTGCGTTGGAAGAGCCGTTTGCGTCGCCAGGTCGATCACCGTAATACCGGTCGAGGTTGAAACATAGGCGCACGGGTAGCTTGCAGAAGTCGAAGGGCAAGCCTGCGCTCTCGCTGCAGGCGCGCCGCCGAACGTCACGATGAGCAAGAAAATTATGCTGCCTGAAAGACAAGAGGTGCGGAAGGAAAGGCGTTCGTGCCAATTTGTGATTGTGCGTACGTCCGTTTGCATGGGGACTCCTACCAAAACATGGTTGGCAACTGTGGAGCGAGCGGACCCGTGAGAGAGAATTGGCACCAATTGTTGCAGCGGCACAGGGGAATGTCAAGAGGGATTTGCGCGTTTTCGGTTAAAAGCTCTGGGAGATGCTAGTGATCCATAAGTCACTGTTTCTAAATCCAAAAGCGCCCATCAAGGTCTTCGGTCCAGGAGCTGCTTCCAGGCCAAGTCCCTACCCGCGGCGGCCAGGTTGGGGTCCACTCCGGCAGGTCGTCCATTGCGGCAACCTCAGCCGCGCCGATGGCCAATCTTCTAAATCAGCTATTTATCTGCTCAAGAACGCATATCTTCAGTTGCTGCGAAGAAGCAAAGTCACAAGCTTGTGACTCCATCCCAAGCCTGGCAATCGATTTCACCCGCAGCCAGCGATCGACTTCAACGTAGGGTATTGCCCTGGAGCATGGTCGCGCGGATTTTCGCTTGTCGCGCTTCTTCGTTTCTTCCCGAAAGCTCATACAGTGTCGACAATTCCAACCATAGGTCGGCCCGTTGCGGCGAGATCCGGATCGCTTCCTCTTGATAAGAAACCGCCCTTGGTATATCCCCCAACGAAAAATACGCGAGGGACCGCCCATGGGCAACGCTGAATGGGAATGCATTGTCGGCCGCGAGCGCTGAATCAGCCGACGGCGCCGTACGATCGGCTTGGTCGAAGGCGTGCAGGGCCTCGCGCGGCCGCTTATCGTCAAGTAATGTATATGCCAGCGCCAGGTAGATAAGGTGCGGATCGGGAGCGTCCTGCGCCGCGCGATTGAAAGCGTCAATTGCCGCTGTTCTGTTTCCCTGGAGCCGGTACATCTGAGCGAGTGCAGCCCATGTCCCCTCGCTGGGTTCAAGTTTGACCGCCGTCAGGTATTCTTCTTTAGCCTGAGATTGCTGTCCCATCGCGGCCAAGGCTCTCGCGCGAATGTAATGGACGTTGGCACTTTCGGGGAAGATGGCCAAGGCATTGCCGGTTGCGGCGATCGCCTCGCTGGTCCTTCCAAGCACTAGGAGAGTCGCAGCCGCATTTGCCCATTGGTTGAACCTTTCAGCGCGGTTCTCCGATAGAGCTTCGGCCGGCAAGGGGATGACTGTACAGTTCACTCGCGACCGCCGGATCAAGTCCTCGGTATCCGCGCCGTGCCGGACAAACACTGCCGCAACTTCATCCAGATAGACCGGAACCCAGATATCGCTATCGCAAAACTTCTTCAGTACAGGGAAGAGCTGCAATCCATCGTAACGAGCGAGAGACACAATGATGGAATGGATCCCGCGAAGGTCGCTCTCGCGTTGCCATTCAAGCGAGTCTGGAGCCAGACGCAGCAGTTCATCCTGACGCCGAAAAAGTTCGGGGCCAAAGGGAATGGCGCGCCCGTCGATGTAGTCCGGATACTTAGGTCCGAGGCGCCAGGTGAGATAGCCACCCATGTTATAGCTATTGAATAACTGTGGCGGAACCCGCTCGCGTTCTATAAACCGTGTTGCACCTTCAGGAAACCACCATGAGAGACCCGCGCCAAATGAGCCATTCCCTGTGGTCCGCAGGTAGTTCCGATTTGAGATCAGATCCGCCGACCGCAGGACGGTAAGGAGCGCAAACGCCGAGAAGAGGCCAAGGGTCAAAGGCAAGCGCCAGCGCCGGCTCATCTGTGAACTCTCGAGGGCAGAAGACAGAAGACTCCCCGCCACGATGACAACCACACAGGCAAAGAGGGCTTGAAGTCTGACATGTCGAATGGCAAGATACGACGAGCCAGCCAGGAGGACCGCTAACCCAAACTCCCGACGCCCCACTGCAAGCAATGCCGCTAAGACCGCGATGGCAAGCAGAATGAAGAATGCGCCCCCCGTTTCGCGAAGATTGAAGGAGCGGACCACAGATTCCCATGTTATAGGCGTGGCCGCCCATTCAGTGATCCAGCGGTCATGAAGCGCCATAGCGTTACTCTGGCGAAGGAGGGCGCGATAAATTCCCCAGCCCCAGGGATTCACCAGGGTAGCGAGCAAAGTCAACGCCAACCAGAGGGCCGGTTGCGCCATTCTCTCAAACGGCATATCTCGACGAAAATCGGGACGCCGTGTTCCCATACCTTCAGCGATTGCATAAATCGCCATCGCGGCGAGTCCAGCAATAAAGCCCAGGTGAAGATTTACCCAGAAAACCATCAGTATTGGCAAAACCCACATCGGCGCGGCGCCATCCTGACGTTGACGCCAAAGAATGGCGACAAAAACAGCAAAGAAACAGAGCGTGAACATGTCAGCCCGGGGTTCAGTCCGCGCCGCTATCGAAGGAATAGCCAGAATGACTAAGGCCGCCGCGATCAGAGATCCTCGCCAAAGCAAAACAGTGGCGACCGCGAAGCAAGTGAACGCTCCCATCCAGGACAGGAGCGCGTATCCGCCAAGATTGAAGGCTAAGTAAAATATGATTCCCGACAAGATCGGATAAACCCAGGGCTGGCCTTGGGCAGTGTAGGAAAAGATCTCAGTTGAAGGAATCCGATGCTGGAGAACGATCCATCGTCCGGTGGCTAACTGCCAACCAAGGTCATAATCGGTCAACGTTCGCAACCCGGCCAACAAGGCGTACGCTAGCGCGATCAAGGTTAGGTAAACCGAGAAAGCCGCAGGCGACACAGCGCTGCTCCGAATCCGGTGCGCCAATCCAGCCTTTCTCAGCAGGCGCGCCACCATGCGAGTGCCCTCACGATACCAGTTTCCAAGACTTCCTTACGATCCATCGTCAGTCCCGGACAATCCAAATCTGCGCGCAATCGTGTGCGCTTTATCGAACGTCGTCAATAATCCAGGACTCGCCTTGCTTCTTAAGAGTGAATACTCCCCTGGCGGACTGCAATGGTTGTTTCTTGCCCTTGAGTGTATAGGTGAAAGTCTCTTGACAGTTGGCAGTTGCAGCGCCGCCCTGAATTTTGATCGATTCCTCGGGACAGTTCAGACTCAGGCGGATCGCGTTGAAATAGTCGAATACTCCCTTCATGTTCTTCTCTTCCGTTTTCGACATCCTGGGCCACACGCGCTTCATATCCTCCAGACTCTCACTCTCGTACCCCTGTCGATACTGGTTCAGGGCTGTCTGAATGGCTGCTTGATCGGGATTGATCGCGGGAGTTTGCGGCGCTTGCACGTCCACGTGCAGCGATTGCGTAACCGCTCCCCCAGGACCCTTGGCAGTCAGCGTATATGTTGTGGATTGTTGGGGCGTAACCTGCATCGAGCCTGAGGGGTTGACGGAGCCTCCATCGATCCGGACATCCGTTGCATTCTGCGTAAGCCAGTTCAGCTGCGCCGCCTGGCCCTTCTGGATCGTCTGCTGGGCTGCGTTAAAGGCAATCGTGGGAGCTGGAGCAACGGGCACCGGTGCTGGATTGACTGCAGCAGTCCCACCAGGATTTGCATTCGGAACGGGGGAACCAGGCTGTACACCTTGTTGAGCGCCGGCTATGGGCGAGGGGGCGGCCGCATTTGGGGCTGCCGCGCCAACTCCAGTTGCGCTGCCTGCACCTGCAATCTTGCCGGGCCCAGTTGACTGGTTATTGGACGGGTTCGAACTCGGAGGCAGCGCTTTTCCCCCAGCATTCTCCTTGAATTCATCCGGCTTGAATTGACCCTCGGCCTTCGTCATGTTCAGAGTGACGATCTTGGTCTCGAAGCTGGATACAGCAAAAGCTTCTCGAAGATCATGGTAGCCAGCCAACTGAGCCAGGACAGTGTGTTGTCCCGGAGCCAGCTTTTCCCTGCACGGCGCCTCACATTGCTTCCCATCCACGAAGATGCTCGCTCCGCCCGGCGAGTCGATCTGTACCGTACCGGAAACCAGACGCATCGATACGAGCGCGATGACAATCACAGAGGCGACAGAGACAAGCGCAACCGGAACGAGGCGGGATTTCCGGACACTTGCCGGCTGTCGCCGCGCTTGTGAACTTAGATCCCCTTGCGCCGGCGGATTTAGATTCGCAGTTTCGTCTAGATAGTCATTTGCGAATTGTTCATCAGCCTCGATCGAGGTAGCCAATTGGGCCAATTCCGCCTTTTTGTCCTCAATAACCTTTTCTAACTGACGATTTGCCTCTTCAATAGGAGCATCTCCCTGCCACCCCTTCGCCAGTTCCCGGCTGCGCATGAGAATCGAATCGAGTTCCGCAACTCTGCGGGCATTCGCTGCACTTGTTGTCAAAGAAGCAACAGCCTTCTGAACGCGTTCATGGTCCTTGCGACGGCCCTCCACACGGCGGTCCAGTTTATGGAGAAGATCCGCTATTTCCTCAAAGTTCGAAAGTTCAGCGGGTACCTGGTGCGCCTTTTGGCTGCTTAGCTCAATATCGTCAAGTGCCGTTGCCGCCGTAATGCTTTCGGTGAAGCTTTCGATCTCAGAAGAGGACGTTTCCAACTGGCGAAGCAGATCTCGTGCCACTCCGTCAATCCTATTGATTTCAGCGGCAACATCGGCATCGTCTGAACGGTCGGAAACTAACATCTGCGCATGGCTGAGCTGCAGAGTTATTCCACCCGCGCTACGCGCCGCCAATATTGCCTTGGCGATCTGTGTCAGCTCTTGCAGGAGTTTCTGCTTCTGTTGGAGCGCCTCCTCGGTGCAGGCTACGGCCTGGTCCACAAGACCCCGGATGAAGGGGTCCTCAATCCAAAATGCCGAAACCTCCCGTACATTCTTTTCCATCTCGCCGAGGCTTGGCAGATCGTGCGTGCCTTGCATGGAGTGGACGAGGCCTGAGACTTGCGTCACGGCAGCTTCGCGGCGGAGATTGAATTCCTCGGCAAAGACGCGGATTTTCTTGTATCTTTCGCGGATCTCCTCATCTTTCCCATACTGTTCCAGGACGGACCGTGCGCGGTCGAGCAAAGGCTGAACGCTTGCGCTCCCCTGCGCGTCTTCGAGGGATTTGAGCAGAGTCTCAAGTTCTTCGCAGCCTTGTTTCCATTCTGCGTAACGGGCTTCGAATTCGGAGGTCGCCGCTGCGAGTTGCGCAGTCTCCTCCGCGTTCAACGGACTATCTTTGACCATTGCCGCAATCCGGTCGGCCAGCGATCGCAACTGCGAGATGGAGTGCTTTCCAGCCAGACCGTCGTGAAACGAGCGGATAAGCGCCCGTAAGTGGTCGCGCGCGCTCGTTGCCGTTCCTGCAGCAAGCTGCTCGTCGAGCAGAATCCGGCTTTGACTTTCCCGTTCTTCCTGTTCCTGCCGTTTCTGCTCGCATTCAACCCGAGTCATTGCCAAGAGCGTTTCCAGGTTCGGGTCGCCGGGGAATGATTTGACTGCATCCTCCAGGAAGCTCAGAGCTTCCTCTTGCTGGCCGGAGTCTGCGAGGCGGCGAGCTCCAGCACATAACTCGTCAACAGCGCGGCGCCGTTCAGAAAGGTCGAATTGGCGCTTGGCCAATTGCTGCAACTTAACCAGGGAAGGCTCTTGCGGGAACCGCTGAAACGCAGCCTCGCAGGCTTGAAGAGCTGCTGCATAACTATCCTGCCCGAGCAGCTTTCCTATCTCATTTGTAACTTCTTGGAGCTCGTTCTTTGTCTTTTCCTGTTCATACCCCCTGGACGCCCAGGTAATCAGCTCGCGGATATTGGAGTCGGACGGATCGATTGCCTGCGCTTCTTTGAGCGCCTTCAGCGCAGCGATGAAGTTACGGCCGGATATTTCGCGCCGCGCCTCTTCGACAAAGTCTTGCAGCTTGGCCCTCCGTGTCCTCTCTGCAAGTTCCTTCTGGATCAGAGTGTCGAGAGCGAGCGCTTCCGTGTGGCCTGTTTGGATCTCCAGCACTTTGCCAACCGCACGCTTTGCGTCGTTCAGGTCTCCTGCATAAAAAGCTGCCTGGCCCCGGCGGAGCGCCTCAACGATCTCCCGCTCGCGATCCACCTCCTCTTTGATCGATTGGAAGAGCGCCTTGAGATCCGCATCGTCGGGATCCAGACGGCGCGCCTGGTCAACGCACTCGAGGGCCTCCTCGAATTGGCGGCCGGCCAATGCGACCTGCGCCTGCATTCTCAATTGCTCAATCTGCGCGGACCGTTGCTGCCGTTGCATCTCCTCGCGAACGATCTGGAACAATTCGTTGGCGCGAGTATTCCGGCGATCGAGTTTGAGGACCTCCTGAAGTTGCTGGCGCGCTAAATCCCATTCCTTGCGCTCGATTGCGGACTCAGCCTGCGAGAGGAACTCGTCGAGCATCCCCTGCTTCATCTTCTCTTGAAGACGAGATAGGTCATAGCCGAACTCCTCGGCGGTTTGGTATCTGTCTTCAACCTTCTTGGCCATCGCCTTGGCGAGGATCGTATCAAGCGCCTCGGGGACATCAGGCAAAAGCTGTCGAATCGAGGGGACCGGTTCGTTCAGTATCTTGAAAAACGTTCCCGCTGTATCCTCTCCCTTGAAAGGGTACTCCCCAGTTAGAAACTGATAGAGCGTGACGCCGGCGGAGTAAATATCCGAGCGCCCATCCACCGGACCACTCCCTATCTGCTCCGGGGACATATAGTAAATACTGCCGATAATCTGGCCAGTGCGAGTCAGGTTTTCACTTTGGCCGACGCGAGCGATGCCAAAGTCAACGATCTTCGCCACCCCATCCTTCAATATGAGAACGTTGCCCGGCTTGATGTCGCGATGAATGACTTTGCGTTCATGCGCGTATTGCAGGCCTTCGCACACCTGACATAGAAGGCCTATCTTCTCGACCGTGTGGAGAGGCTTGTGAGAAGCAATCATCTCCGCCATGCTCGATCCCTCGAGGTATTCCATGACCATGTAAGGAAAACCCTGGAAATCATCCAGGGTGAAGACTGTGACAATATTCTTGTGCTGAAGATTGGCGGTAGAGCGCACTTCCCGATGGAAACGCGCAAGCAGATCTTTATCTTCGGCATAGGCGCCGTGCAGCATCTTGATGGCCACGATCCTATCCATGCTCGAGTCCACCGCCCGATAGACGATTCCCATTCCACCCTGGCCGATGACATCGAGCAACTGGTAGCGGCCGATCTGCCGAAGGGTAGGCACAGGCGCACGTCTTGCGGCATCTTCGCCCCCCTTCGGCCCCGCGGTTACCGGGATTCCCGGGTCGGAGATGGAGTCCACGGGAGGCGGTGGCGCGTAGGTGATCGAATCAAGGAGCGCGAGCAGATCGGCAACGTCTTTAGGCCTGTGTTCGCGTTCCTTGGCCAGCAGGTGCAGCACCAGCGCATCCAGTCCCCGCCAATTCGCCAGGTCAGGGCGCAGGCTCCTCGGGGTCCGGGGAACGGCATTCATATGCTGCTGAGCCCAGCCGGGGTAGTTTGCGGCTTCGAAGACTTTTTGGCCGGTAAGGATCTCGAAGAATACGCCACCCAGTGCGTAGAAGTCGGTTCGGCCGTCGAGTTCGGAGGCACGGGTGCCAAGCCACTGCTCAGGCGCGGCATAGAACGGCGTGAGCAGAAGCGAACCGGTCTGCGTGTGCTGACTTAACTCACGGGTGGCCACAATGCCGAAGTCAACGATTTTGGGCACCCACTGGTCCCCATTGCGCGCCATCAGTATGTTTTCCGGCTTGATATCCCGGTGCACCATCCCCTTGGCGTGGGCCGCTCCCAGCCCCTCTGCGATGCCGCGGGTGATGGCAAGCGCGAGGGGCACATCGAAAGGCTGCGGAGCGTTGCGGAGAAAACTCCGCAGATCAGGCCCGTTCAACGAATTCCATCGGAAAGAAAAGCGTGCCGTCCTCGGCGGGTTCCGGATTTCCGGCATCCACAACGTTCTTGTGGCGCACCTGACGCAGGGTCCGCACCTCGCGCAGAAAGCGGTCAGTAAAGGCCTCGTCCCGGCTCAATTCACTGGAAAGAAACTTCAAGGCCTGCGGTTCGTTCATCAGCGTGTGCTGGGCCAGATAAACGGCGCCCATGCCGCCTTGGCCCAGCTTGCGGACGATCCGGTAGGTATTGCGGATCAGCATCCCCGGCCGCAGGTCGCGAATCTCGCTGAGCACGCCACCATGGGTTGGACAGATGGTTTGACTATCGGGATAGCCAGTGTCGCAGTGCGGACAGAGTTTCATGCGTTCGCCTTACAGGGCCGCAGACAAAGCCGGGGCACGATGATTGCGTCGGCCCACCACCGCCTGCGCATTCTAATGATACGCCGCCGGCGACGGATGCGATATGGCAGCCCGAGCGCCGCAGGCCGCCGCTGACACCTGCGAAGACGCATCCTCCGCGCCGGCGCTCGGGCCAGCCCAGACTCTCGCACCACAGCCAGTTGGCTCTTGCCCCCCACAAGGACAGCCCAACGCGCCCGTGTACACAGTTCCACCGCGTACATGCCGCCGGTTTCCCCCGGAAAAACACGGCCACTCAAAAGCAACGAGCCCGATTCGTCACCCATTCCACTCAGACAATAACTGCCTGACCGTGATGAGGAATTCTTCATGGTCGTCTGCCAAAAGTATGCGTTTGCGGCTCGCGAGGTCTCCGATGTGCAAGTGGAGCTAGACGCCCTGAAACAGCGCACTTCGACCGAGCCCTGCAACAGATGTGCCGGTTCAAGCTTGGCTGGATTTAACATATATGACCAGAGGTTTCCATTCCATTAGAGAAAACCCTAGAGCTAGGTCTCTGACCGCGTGATGTTGTTTCTTTCGTAGCCGAACTTCTGGCGTGCCTTCTTGCGCGTGAACTGCCAGTTGATGGTGACGTGGTGGCGGTTCATCTTTCGGTCCCAGGCTTTGGCTTCCCGTCGTAGATCGCTTAGTGAAGGAATACGGCGTTGGCCGAGGCACTGGCGGCTGAACAGGCTGATCTCGATCTCCGCCTGGTTCAGCCAGCTTCCGTGTTTCGGGGTGTAATGCACCGTGAAACGCTCCCACAACAGGCCGCCGATCTTTTCACCGAACCGGTCCACCAGCGCCTTGCGGTTATGTGAACTCAGATTATCCATCACCAGATGGATGGTTTCGGCCTCCGGATAGCTGGCAACGATCTCCACCAGATAGTCGGCGAATTGCGGTGAGGAGCGGTTCGCGGTTGGTTTGGTAAAGTGCCGGCCGGCCTTTGGCTGGACACCGCAGAAGACGTTGGCCGTGCCGCGCCGCTCGTACTCGCAATCACGCCGAGCAATCCGTCCCGGCCGCATCAGCCGCGGCGGGCGGACATCGGCGTGCAGCACCACAGGCTTCTCATCCACACAGACCACTGGCTCCTTTTCCGATAGCGGCTTTTCGTAAATCTTGAGTACGTCCTCCATGCGGGCGATGTACTCTTCATTCAGTTCCGCCACGCACCACATTTTTTTCCCGCCACGGCTTCAGTTCGTGGCTCTGAAGCAGGATGCGGATCGTCTCCCGGCCCACCTGCGGCGCCAGCTTCCGCTTCACTGCTTCGGTGGCGATCAGGCGCACACTCCACCGCGCTATGCCCTGTGGCGGCGGCGAGCACACCATGGCAATGATCCGCTGGCTCTGTCCTACGTCCAGTGCGCGCTGTTTGCCGGGCCGCGGCCTTTCATACAGTGCCGACTCCAGCCCTTCCTCCTCATAGCGCCGGGCAATAGCTCGCACCGTTTTCGCAGCTACGCCCACACTGGCAGCCACCTGCGCCGCCTTCTGCCCACGGTCAAGCTGGCGCAGAACCAATGCACGCCGCAACACTCGCGACGATCCCCGCCCCTTCGTCAGCATCCCGGAAACCTGCTGACGGTCCTTACTCTTCAACTGAACATGCACCCGATGGTAGCTTTGCATGTCCCCACTATGCAGCCATTCAAATCGCGATAAAAGTGCCTGCAAAGATACATCTTTAAACAGTCAGAGACCTAGTTGCATAAATACCTCAAAGTGACGAGGAGACGGGCGAAGTGGAGAAATCCTTGAAACACTGTGAGGATGCGGTCGTATCTGACCTGGATGCGGCGGAAGTTTTGCAGCCAGGCATTGGTGCGCTCGATTTTTCAACGCTTTCGGTAACGACGCAGCTTTCGTTTGTCCTCGAATCGGCGGTTGCGTACGTTCTTTCGATAGAGAACAATCAACTCCGTCCCACGCTGTTTGAACCGCATTCGCAGAGCGTCGGAGTCATAGCCTCGATCGGCAATGATTCGGCGCAGATGGGAGCGGGGGCGTCCACGAACTGCTGAAGCGCAACTGGATTCACGTCATCGCCACCAATGCGCACTATCCGGAGTTACGGCCGCCGCATCTGACAAAGGCTATGAATACGTGGCCAAGCGCGCCGGCGAAGAGACCGCTCTACGGCTCTTCGTCACCAATCCGCAAGCCGCCGTTGAGGACGCGCCCTGGCTAGAGCAGCCCGAGCCGGTGAGGCTGTGGGATCATCTGCCGCTGAAATTCCATCCCCAAAAGTTCTTTGACCTGCCCAAGAAGGAATTCCGCGAAAGCTCTCTAAGCGAGGCTTCCGGCTCAGGAAAGACGGGCTTTTTCAAGCGCCTCTTCGGGAGATAGTTTCCGTCCAGCTCGAGCATCTCTTTGATATAACGAGTGAGAGGATCAGGAATTCTTATGCCGAATATTCGAGGGAAATGGGCTATGGTAACCGGGGCCAGCCGCGGTGTTGGTCTTCATATCTCCACAGCTTTGGCCGATCTTGGCTGCAACGTCGTGTTGCACAGCCGGAGTAAGGATCACTTGGCTGCACAGGAGGCCAAACTCAAGGCAAAGGGCATATCCACGTTCGTCGTCGCTGCCGAACTCGACGATCAGCAGCAGGTGGACGCAATGCTGGATGAGGTTCTGGCCAACGTTCCTCGGATCGACATTCTCTATAACAACGCCGCCATCATGACCCCTTTCCGCCAAGATCCCTGGCAGACCACCGCCGACGATTTCCGACGCAGCTTTGAGGTTAACGTGATCAGCCTGGCCCGCATATGCAATCGCCTGGTTCCGCGGATGCTCGGGCAGAAGTGGGGCCGCGTGGTGAACGTAAGCTCGGGCATCGCCAACCAGCCGGAACTGATTGCCTATGCCATCTCCAAGGCCGCCGTGGACAAATACGTGCGCGACTTTGCCCCCAGCCTGGCCGGCACGGGCGTGATGATGAATCTGCTGGACCCTGGTTGGCTTCGCACTGACCTGGGCGGCCCGAATGCGCCGAATGATCCCTCCAGCGTAATCCCCGGCGCACTGGTGCCTGCTCTTCTCGACGACGGGATCAGTGGCCGCCTCTTCGGTGCCCAGGACTATGCCGGGAAATCACTCGCGGAGGCGCTGGCCCAGACCCAGGGGATTTGAATCAGCCTAGACTACCTGGGAATAATCCCATGCTGAATAGCGAGCTTTGTTAATTCAGCTCCAGTGCGGGCTCCCAATTTGCTCATAATCTGTGCTCGATGGAATTCGATGGTCTTGACCGGCAGATTCAAAATGGAAGCCACTTCCTTGTTGCCTCGGCCGTCGATCAACAACTGAAGGATCTGCCTTTGACGTTCGCTCAGCTCCCCTTTTTGCCGGTTGAGATTGCCACTTCGCACCTGCAGCCTGGTCCAGCCCTCGCCCCAAAGATATCCAGGGTGAAGCGCAGGAATCGTGCCTCAGCAATCCTCGGGATCGTCATGCTCGTTCTGGCGGGATATTTGCTCCCGGTGTCAAGGGAGCAAAATATGCAAGCCGTGCTCATCAGCGGCGAAAGCTTACCGCGTATGATTGCTTTTCAGGGCAAAGTCGAACTCTCACGGGCAACTGCGGAGATCGTTCTTCAGGAACTTGCAGATGAGCAGAGAAGATAGACAAGCGGAGATAGAAATCCCATCTCGAATCGAATGCGCCGCGTCAGCAGCGAGCGGCCAAGTGTCTTTGGAGAATGTGCACGGCTCAGTCGAGGTGCCGCATCACCAGGCTGGCTTCTGGAAGAAGTGGCGGGCTTTTGTTGGGCCGGCGATTCTGGTCAGTGTCGGCTATATGGACC
The DNA here is from genome assembly GCA_963710875.1 of uncultured Acidobacteriaceae bacterium. Lineage (GTDB taxonomy): Bacteria > Acidobacteriota > Terriglobia > Terriglobales > Acidobacteriaceae > Telmatobacter. The sequence continues at coordinate 325,982 of CAVQBW010000001.1, forward strand.
CCGGTAACTGGGGAACAGACCTGCAAGGCGGAGCCCAGTTCAAATACGGGCTCTTATGGGTGGTCGGACTGGCCAGCTTGATGGCGATCTTCATGCAGGTTGTTTCCGCTCGATTGGGCGTGGTGACCGGGAAGGACCTCGCCCAATGCTGCCGCGACTGGTACCCCAAGTGGACCCGTTGGCCCAACTGGTTGATGAGCGAAGTTGCCATTGCCGCCTGTGACTTGGCCGAGGTGCTGGGAAGCGCCGTAGCGCTCAACTTGTTGTTTCATATCCCGCTGCTTTGGGCGGTCATCCTCACCGGCCTGGACGTGCTCCTGCTCCTGGGCTTGCAGCGGTTTGGGATGCGCACCATCGAGGCGCTTGTCCTGTTGCTGGTCGCGACCATCAGTGTGTGCTACTTTATTGAGATTTTCATTCTGCCCCAGACTCAGCCCAGTTTTCTGGAAATGGGACGTGCAATAATTTCGCCGCACCTTCGTCAAGCCGGACTTTTATACCTCGCCATCGGCATTATCGGCGCAACCGTGATGCCCCACAATCTGTACCTTCATTCGGCCCTGGTGCAAACCCGCAAGTTCCAGAAGGACGAACCGTCAATTCATAGCGCGATTCGCTTCAACACCGTTGACTCGGTCGTGGCTCTGACCATTGCGTTCTTCGTCAATGCCGCGATCCTGGTGCTGGCGGCGATGGTTTTTTTTGGAAAGGATAGCGTCACCGCGCCAGGTGGACTGGTGGTCAAGTTCAGCGCCGACAGCGATTGGATTCGGGTTGCTTATTTGACGCTGGCGCCGTTGCTGGGGGCTACGATTGCGAGCACGCTGTTTGCAGTGGCGCTGTTGGCAAGCGGCCAGAGCAGCACCATCACCGGCACGCTCGCCGGGCAAGTCGTGATGGAAGGATTCATGCATTGGCGAATCTTGCCGTGGGTGAGACGGCTCATTACCCGCACACTGGCCATTCTGCCGGCTGTCTTCATCATCGGCCTGCGAGGCGACAGCAGCGTGACCGATCTGCTCACCCTCAGTCAAGTGGTGCTGGCGCTGCAGTCTGCCATTCGCCATGTTTCCACTTTTGCAATTCACAAGTTCCCGCAGACGAATGGGGAGATGGAAGAACAGTTGGTGCCTGCTGATCGCCGGGTGGGGCAGTGCTATTCTGATCACCGTTCTTGACATTTACGGCCTTCCGGACTCTCTGAAAGCTGCATGGCAAGTTATCACCGGCGGATGACGCCTAGCGAAGAGCACCACAGAAACGGAACAACCATGTACAAGACCATTCTGCTGACATTGGACTGTACGCCCACGGACAGGGCGATCATCGAGCATGTTAAGCAACTTGCCAAGCTCGCGCAGAGCCGTTTAGTGCTGCTTCACGTGGCCGATGGATGGGCTGCTAGAACCTATGGTTCGGATGCGGTCAGTCCGGAAATCCCAGAAGACACCGCATATTTGGAAAAAGTTCAAAAGGAGTTTCAATCCCTGGGCATTCTTGCTGAGATCGAGCTGGCTTACGGCGTGCCGTACAAGGAAATCATCAAATGGCTTCGCCAGAAGCCTTGCGACCTGGTGGCCATGAGTACCCATGGCCACCGCCTGCTCGCCGACATATTCCTCGGCACCACAGCGAGCCGGGTTCAGCACAGTGTCAGTGTTCCCGTTCTTCTCCTCAGAGCGAAATGAAGTTTGAGTCGGCGAGAACCTCGAACAAACGAGAAGGTTGAGACCCTGCGTTGTAATGATCATCTGCACGAAAGACCCGCTGGATACGATATTCCTCGCTCTCTCGCGGGTCGGGTGGCTTGTTTGCCGTAATCCTCCACATTGGAACTGTGCTGTGATTTTTTCATCTAGATGATTGCACGTGCGTTTCGGAGGCGGGCGGAAGACCGGCCGCGCGCGATGTGACGATAAGTTATTTATTATCAATAGTGTATGATGAAGGCGACGCGAATCGAACCCGTCATCAGCACTGAAAACGCTCAGGTTACTGATACTGAGAATGCCTGAAAATTGCAGAATGGAGGGGTAGCTGGCTTAGCACAGTAGCGACGACAGGTTGTGTTTTGAGGTTGCTTAGCTGGCTCTTGAAGGCCGATACTTCGTTGGCTGTGTTACGGCGGCATTTTTCAGCAAGCGATAGAGGAGCATGGCCCGACGGCGCGATTTCCTGCTGTTGAAGCGAAAGGCGAATTCGTCCAGGTATGCATCCAGATGCGTGGCGGCCACCGAACATTGATGCATTCCCAGCATCCAGCGTTTCAGTCGGGATGCGATCTGGTGGACACCCGGCATGACCACATGAGCCGGATCGCCGCTACTGGAGAACCTGACTGCATGATGCTCGTAGCCTTCTTTTGCCAACCCCGCATAGCCCTTCCAGCCATCGGTGCACACCTGTGATCCCGGCTCAATTGCAAGCCGCACAAAGGACGTTGCGCCCAAAGCGATTGTGGATGGACAGGTTACTAGTATTACTTTGGTAATTTGACTTCTGTATGCTCAAACGTTTTAGTATCGGCTGCGCAGATTCACGAATACGAAACTGGCTGAATCTGACGTCATCAATGCATGTCCAGCTTTGATGGCGGGTTCTATACCGGTTGCGATTCTAGTGTCATAGATGTGTGGTCTTGGGAAGCGATGCGGTTTTGATTGCATTCCAAGACAGAATGCATCAGTTTGCCTTGCCCGCTAAAAAATCCTGGTTGTTTCCCGATGGGAGAAGAAAACATTTTCTATGTCCTCTTTGATTTAACTACTCAATAACCATCATCCGCTCCGGCCGCAGCTCAGGCCTCCACCATATTTGGCTGCAAGACGTGCTCTTCAATAACGGCATCATTCACTCAGGGCGCACTCATCCGCATGGATAAGAGCCGACAATTTGGTGAAATCGATGTAAAGGAGAAACCATGTTTCAGCAGTTCACTCCCTCCTGTGGGCGGGCACTCACTCGCCGGCTGAGCGGGTACGTTTTTACAGTACTCGCGGCTCTGCTTATAACCTCTTGCGCGCCAAGCGCCGATGCTCAATGCAAGGTCGTTTATACGATTTCCAGCCAGTGGGGCGGCGGTTTTGGAGCAGCCATCTCCATCCAGAACACCGGAACCACCGCGCTCAGCAGTTGGACGCTGACCTGGGCCTTTGCCAATGGACAGACGGTCTCGCAGCTCTGGAACGGCACGGTAGCCCAGAGTGGCGCCAACGTAACGGTGAATAACTTGAGTTACAACGGCAGCATCGCTGCCGGAGCAACATTAACCGGGGTTGGCTTCAATGGAACCTGGAACAACGTCACCAACGCGATTCCCACGTCGTTCGCGGTCAATGGAACGGCTTGCAACACGACGCTGACCGCTACGACCACGACGCTCGCATCCTCGTCCACGAGCGTAGCGACGGGCACCAGTATTACGCTGACTGCCACGGTCGCGCCCTCTGCGGCCACTGGGACTGTTACGTTTTATGATGGAACAACTGCGCTGGGAACCGGAACGCTGAGTTCTGGAAAGGCGACTTTGTCCACCTCCTTCAGTACAGCCGGAACGCATTCGGTCACAGCTGTTTACGGCGGATCTACGACCTATGCGACCAGCACTTCGAGCGCCGTAAGCATCACCGTCACTTCCACCAAGACGGCCACGACGACCGCCCTCACTGCATCCACCACCACACCGGCCGTTGGCGCCAGCGTCACGCTGACAGCCACAGTTTCGCCTTCGGCGGCTACCGGCACGGTGACCTTCATGTCAGGAACAACTTCGCTCGGCACTGGCACCTTGAGCTCGGGTGTGGCAACACTCACGACCTCATTCGCCACGGCCGGAACTGACTCGCTGACGGCTGTTTATGCTGGATCGACGACCTATGCGACCAGCACTTCGAGCGCCGTAAGCATCACCGTCACTTCCACCAAGACGGCCACGACCACCGCCCTCACTGCATCCACCACCACACCTGCCGTTGGCGCCAGCGTCACGCTGACAGCCACAGTTTCGCCTTCGGCGGCTACCGGCACAGTCACCTTCTACTCGGGAACAACTTCGCTGGGAACCGGTACGCTGAGCTCGGGTGTGGCGACGCTTACAACCTCATTTGCGACGGCGGGAACGGACTCGCTGACGGCTGTTTATGCTGGATCGACGACCTATGCGACCAGCACTTCGAGTGCCGTAAGCATCACCGTCACTTCAACCAAGACGGCCACGACGACCGCCCTCACTGCGTCAAGCACCACACCGGCCGTTGGCGCCAGCGTCACGCTGACAGCCACAATTTCGCCTTCGGCGGCTACCGGCACAGTCACTTTCTATTCAGGAACAACTTCGCTGGGAACCGGTACGCTGAGCTCGGGTGTGGCGACGCTTACAACCTCATTCGCGACGGCGGGAACGGACTCGCTGACGGCTGTCTACGCTGGGTCAACGACCTATGCGACCAGCACTTCGAGCGCCGTAAGCATCACCGTCACTTCCACCAAGACGGCCACGACCACCGCCCTCACTGCGTCAAGCACCACACCGGCCGTTGGCGCCAGCGTCACGCTGACAGCCACAATTTCGCCTTCGGCGGCTACCGGCACAGTCACTTTCTATTCAGGAACAACTTCGCTGGGAACCGGTACGCTGAGCTCGGGTGTGGCGACGCTTACAACCTCATTTGCGACGGCGGGAACGGACTCGCTGACGGCCGTTTACGCTGGATCGACGACCTATGCGACCAGCACTTCGAGTGCTGTAAGCATCACCGTCTCCCCCGGCACCGGCACTGGCTTTGCGTGCAACGTCGTCTACACGATCACGCCACAGAGTTCATCCGCTTTCGGCGCGACTATCGATCTTGAGAACACCGGAACGACGGCCTGGACGAGCTGGACGCTACAGTGGATCTTCGCCAACGGACAGACGATCTCGTCTCTGTGGAACGGTGTTGAAACGCAGAGCGGCGGATTGGTGACGGTGACCCCTGAGAGCTACAACGCCTCCGTCGCCGCGGGCGGAAGCATCACCAACATAGGCTTCAATGGCAACATAGCTTCCAGCAATCCGGCTCCCACGGCATTTGCGGTGAACGGCAACCTTTGCGCTCCACTGAGCGGCGATCCACCGCTGGCGCCAACTGGTTTGACAGCCACATCCGGCAATGCGCAGATCGCGCTCTCATGGACGGCGAGTTTGACGGCCACGAGTTACAACGTGCTGCGGTCGACCACGAATGGCGGACCGTACACAACGGTCGGCACATCGGCCACAACCAGCTTCACCAACACCGGCTTGACCAACGGCACGATTTACTACTACGTAGTCGCGGCGGTAAACACGGCTGGCGCGGGCGCCAATTCGAATCAGGCATTCGCTGAACCCGGCGCAACGCCTGCCAATGTCACGATCATCGTCAATCCCTCCGAAACCCAGACGATTTCTCCCTATATCTACGGAATCGACGGAAACACCAATGCATCGATTCCCAACGTTCCCGATGTCACCATCTTCCGCATGGGCGGCAATCGCTGGACAGCCTATAACTGGACGACGAACGCCTCCAACGCAGGCAGCGACTATCTCTACGAGAGCGACAACTTCCTGAGCGCAAGTACGATTGCGGGATATGCTGTGTATCCGTCGATCAATGCCAACATTGCCGCCGGACAAGCCACCCTCTTCACGATACCGATACAAGGACTCGTATCAGCAGATGAGTCCGGTCCGGTTCCGACAACCAATGCGCCGGATCTGGCGAGGTTCCAGACAGTCGTCAGCCAGAAGAGCTCAGTCACTACCGCTCCCTTCACGACTACGCCGACGGTTACCGTGGTCAGTGGCGAGGACACTGGCAATGTCTACTCAGATGAGTTCGTGTGGGCAATGAACCAGCTCTCCACCACGAAGACGATTTACAGCGGAAGCACCTCAACGCCGGTTTTTGTGGATCTGGACAACGAACCGGATCTTTGGAATTCAACGCATCTGGAAGTGCAGGGACCGACGGAAATTACGCCGGCTGCCTACATTGCCAAGACAATATCGGTGACGGAAGCTCTGAAGACTCAGTTCCCGAACATCAAGATCTTTGGACCGTCGCACTACGGTTTCCTTGGCGTTTACAACTTTCAGGGCGGTGTCACCGACACCACTCCAACCGGTGAGAACTGGTTCCCCGACATGTACTTCCAGGCTCTGGCCACCGCTTCCGCGACCTTCGGAAAGCCGCTCGTGGATTCCTATGACTTCCACTGGTATCCCGAGGACTACGATGCGGGCAGCACCCGAGTGACCAGCATGACCGCGGCGAGTTTGTCGGATGCGGATATGCAGCTGATCGTGCAGGCTCCGCGCAACCTCTGGGATCCGACGTTTACCGATCCCGGCAACAGCAATCCTTGGCCCAGCTCCGTGCTCGGCGGCGCGACCATCCAGTTCCTGCCCAGGCTGCAGGCCAAGATCAATGCAGAATTCCCCTCGATCAAGCTCTCCATCAGCGAGTACGAGACAGGTGGATTCAACAACATCGCTGGAACTGTCGCGCAGGCGGATCAGTTGGGCGTTTATGCCAGCAACGGTCTCTTCGCGGCTATGTTATGGCCTCCGAGCGGAACCTACGATTATGAACTTGCGGGCTTCCGCGCCTATCGCAACTTCGATGGCGCCGGCTCGAACTTCGGAGATACTTCGGTGGCAACGACCTCAAGCAATCCCGGCGCTGTGATGGCATACATCAGCACGAGCACCACAACGCCCGGCCAGGTTGTGATGGTGGTCATCAATCGGGCAAACACGTCACAGGTGGCAGCAATCAGCGGGATGACTCTGTCGGGTACGGCCGATTTGTATCAGATGACGGCGACTACAGCTGCGACGCAAAGCGCGGCTGGGGATCCGGTAACTCCGGTGTCCATTGGGACGCAGGCGGTCAGTGGCTCCACGCTGACGTTGACCTTACCTGCGTATAGCGTCACAACCATCAACATTCCGTAAACTCGCGGAATTTTGAGTAACACAAAACCAGAGTTGGTGTTTCCTGGTGATTTCAGAGCAAGTCGCCGCTTGCTGCAAGACGCAGCGGCTTGATCGTTGAGGCTCCGGGATACACCGACTCTGGTTTTGCTATGGCTTTCCGATACGGGCAAGTCCATTCCAACCCAGGCGAGAGTAAAATCGGCCTGGATATCCTTTGACTCCAATGCACATCGGTTACACAATCACTGCTTTATTTTCCAATATTCCCAAGGTCTTCTGGAATCGGGTGGACGTCATGGGATTCTGATGTGGTGGCGGGAGGCAGGATCGAACTGCCGACCTACGGGTTATGAATCCGTCGCTCTAACCATCTGAGCTACCCCGCCGTAAAACCAGGGCCTGGCCGCTATGGCCCGGCCGGAGAGCGGGCGAATACGGAATCCGCGCACAACTCCCTCTTCCGATGATACGGGCGGCTGGATTGGAGGTCAAACCCCCTGAGGGGAGTGGGCCGCGGGCTGGCTGCCGGATTGTCTCCACGGATGAAGTTTGCCGCATCAGTCATGTAAACTCGGCTGCATGAGCACTTTCCGTGTTGCCGGGGTGATTCCGGCCCGGCTCAGCTCCACGCGGCTCAGCCGCAAGGTGCTGCGCATGATTGCAGGCCGGCCGATGGTCGAGTGGGTGTGGCGCGCCGCATCGGCCAGCGGTCTGATGGACCTCGTGGTGGTGGCCACCGACTCGGACGAAGTGGCTGGCGTCTGCCGCGAGCGCGGGATTCCCGTGGCGATGACCTCGGCCGCCTGCCCCAGCGGGTCGGACCGGGTCAGGGAAGCGGCTCTTCAGATCGACGCCGAGATCTACGTCAATATCCAGGGCGACGAGCCGCTGCTGACGCCGGAGTTCTTTCCGCCGCTGCTGGCGCTGTTTGAACGGCCCGAGGTCGAGGTGACCACGCTGGCCGTTCGCTGTCCGCCGGAGGAGTTTGCCGACCCCAATGCCGTCAAGGTGGTCACGGCCCTGGACGGCCGAGCGCTCTACTTTTCCCGCGCGGCGATACCGTTCGATCGAGATCAGGCAGGCTTCAGCGGCTACCGCAAGCATCTGGGAATCTATGCCTACCGCAAGGCCGCGCTGGAACGGTTTGCCGCGCTGCCGCCCTCGCCGCTGGAGCTTGTGGAGAGGCTGGAGCAATTGCGGCTGCTGGAGAACGGAATCGCGCTTTACGTGGCCGAGGCTCCCAGCGACACCATCGGCGTGGACACGGAGGCGGATCTGCTGCGGGCGGAGGCGGTGTTGCGGGAACGCGGGGTAAGGCAAGCGACAGGGAGTTGAGGCCATAGGAAGTGCCAACTATTCATCTAACAAAGGCCACAAAGCGACAGTCAAAGTCATCACCCGGCAGGCCACACTTGGTTTCTAAGTACTTTACATTCTAAATTTTGAATATCATAACGAGCCATATGCAGATCAGAACAATCGGTATCGAAATCGGAGGCGCAAGCCCCAAAAGAAAAGCTAGTTTGCTGCCACCGCCACAAAGGCCAGGCAAGATCGCTTTTTCATTCTCCTTTTCATCTCTTGTTTGCCGCCGAAGATCATCTTTGTACTCAGGGTGCTCCTTGAGCCATTTCGAATGCAGCCGCCAGATTGCAAGCTGTGCGCCCCACGCTCCAAGAAAGATCAAGAGACTGACGGCGATTCCTGCAAAAGATATGTATTCCATCGCCTCGCGCGTCACCTGAATAGTCTTGTCAATTGTCGCCTGATCAGGGCAATTTGAGCCTCGACACGCCAAGCCAATTTTGAGATCGACAAGCTTTTGAAAGCAATAGGCCCAGGACAGAAATAGAAAACCCTGAATTGTAAAATTCCAGTTCAGGCGATTATTGATGAGGTCGTCCTCATGTTCCATGTAACGTCGATAGGCTGAATGCAGATTGAGGTGATGTTCTATCGGATTCACATTGGGAACTGCTGCCCCCGGGGCCGGTTTGTGTGCGGTTGGCGCCATGGAAGAGAGGATAGCCGAAACCTTTGCTGGTTTGGGAAAAATCTGAATTGCGCGCAAGAACCGGGTAGCGCGCCAAGCCGTCCATCGGCGACGATGGTTCTCGTGAGCAATAGAGCCCAATTCGTTAGGCCAACCAGCGACACCCCGGTCATTGACCCCGAGGCCGCCTGGCGGCAGCTTCTCAGTCGCGATCCGGCAGCCGCATTCTTCTATGCAGTCACAACCACCGGCGTCTTCTGCCGCCCTGGCTGCTCCAGCCGCCGGCCGCTGCGGGCCAACGTGCGATTTTTTCGTTCGGCGGCGGAGGCGCGCGCGGCAGGCTTTCGTCCCTGCAAGCGCTGCCAGCCGGGCACTGCGTGCGGCGGCCTCTTGGATAGGATTCGTGGCCATATCGAGAACCACCGCGACCGGCCCGTTCCGCTGGCCGAACTGGGACGCCTCGTCCGTCTCAGCCCGTTCACCGTGCAGCGGCTCTTCAAGCAATCACTGGGAGTGAGCCCGTTGCAATATCAGCGCGCGCTGCGGGCAGGCTCGCTGCGCGACTCGCTCAAACAAGGAGAGACCGTGACCAGCGCCATCTACAACGCCGGATTCGGCTCCTCCAGCCGGGGCTATGACGGCGCGCAGCTCGGCATGACGCCCGCCCGCTTCGCGCAAGGGGGCAAGGGAGAACAGATCGGCTGGGCTACCGCCAGCACACCTTTCGGCTGGATGGTCGTGGGAGCGACGGAGCGCGGCCTGTGCTGGCTCGCGCTGGGGTCCACCTCCGCCGAAGCCGAGTCCAGCCTGCGCGAAGAGTTTCCGCTGGCGACCCTGCGTCGTGACCCGTCACTCAAGAGTATGGTGGATGCGGCGCTGCGTGTGGTCGTTGGCCAGCAGAACTCAACCAAAGAGTTGGCCCCACCGCAGGTGGATCTGCGCGGAACCGTCTTCCAACTGCGCGTCTGGCAGGCGCTGCGAGCGATTCCGCGCGGCGAGACACGGAGTTACAGCCAACTGGCGCGCGAGCTAGGCAACCCCAACGCGACCCGCGCCGTTGCGCGGGCATGCGCCACGAATCGCGTTGCCGTCGTTGTCCCGTGCCATCGCGTCGTCGGAGCCAGCGGCACTCTCACCGGATATCGCTGGGGCGTCGAGCGCAAACGGCAGTTGCTGGAAGCGGAAGGCCGCAAGGGCTGAGCCTCGCGAGAAGTATTCCGAGGATTCAGATCAAGACGATGTAGAAAAGACAGTTCCGCTAGACCCGCACTCCCCTGTATGCTCTCCTAAAGCTGCAAACCCATGCTCAACCGACTCGAAAGCTACTTTGAATTCCCGCGCCTCAAGACCAACTGGCGCACCGAAATTCTGGCCGGCGTCACCACCTTCCTGACCATGGCCTACATCGTGCTGGTCAATCCGGCCATTCTCGCGGCGGCCGGAATGCCGCTGGCTGCCGTCACCGCGGCCACCTGCCTTTCGGCCGGTCTCGCTTCGATCATGATGGGCATCGTGGCGCGCTACCCCATCGCGCTCGCACCCGGCATGGGCCTCAACGCCTACTTCGCCTATGCCGTCTGCATCAAGCTGCATATACCCTGGCAGACTGCGCTGGGAGCGGTCTTTCTATCCGGCGTCATCTTTCTCGCGCTCACTGCCGCCGGCATCCGCCAGATGATTCTGCATGCCATTCCCCATGAACTCTACGCAGCCGTCGCCAGCGGCATTGGCCTCTTCATCGCGCTCATCGGCTTTCGCAACGCCGGCCTGGTGGTGGGCGACGCGAACACGCTCATCGGCCTGGGCAGCATCCGCAACCCGACCGCCGCGCTGGCGCTCCTCGGCCTGCTTATCATGGTGGCTCTGGAGGTGAGGAAGGTCCGCGGCGCGATTCTCATTGGCGTGCTCTCGATTACCGCTCTCGCCTGGGCAATGGGCCTGACGCACTGGACGCCCGCCGCCGGCGGCATCCACTCCCTGGCCTCGACCGCCTTCCAGCTCGACATCCGCGGCGCACTCAACAAGGGCCTGCTGGAGATCGTCTTCGTCTTTTTCTTTGTTGACCTCTTCGACAACCTCGGTACCCTGGTCGCCGTCGCCAAGAGGGCCGGACTGATCGAGGCCGATCATTCGATTCCACGGCTCAACCGGATTCTCTTCACCGACGCTACAGCCACCGTCTTCGGCTCACTCACCGGAACCTCGACCGTGACCAGCTACGTTGAGTCCACGGCCGGCGTGGCTGCCGGAGGACGCTCGGGCATCACCGCCATCGTGACCGGATTGCTTTTCCTGGCCGCCATCGGCGCAGCTCCTTTCGTGGGCATCGTGCCCGCGGCCGCCACCGCGCCGGCGCTCATCCTGGTGGGCTCGATGATGCTCTCCTCCATCGGCGAGATTCACTGGCACAATCCGCTGGTTGCGGTTCCCGCCTTTCTCACACTGGTGCTCATCCCCTTCACGTTCTCGATCGCCAACGGCCTGGGCTTCGGCATCATCGCCTGGGCCGCGCTTCATCTGGCCGCGGGCAAGCCCCGCAAGCAGGACTGGCTGCTCTACCTGCTGGCCGCACTTTTTCTGGCTCGCTTTGTCGACATGGGAGCGAGTTAGGGCCTGCTATCATCGGCTTGCGATCCAGAAAGGAAACAGCCATGCACTGGTATTACTATGTGGCGTATTTCTTCGGCGGCGGATTCCTCGCCAACTCGCTGCCCCATCTCACCAACGGAATCTCGGGACATGCCTTCCAGAGCCCCTTCGCATCGCCGCCGGGGCAAGGCTTGTCCTCCTCCACGGTCAATGTCCTCTGGGGCTTCATCAACCTTGCCGCCGCTTACCTGCTCGTATGTCGCGTGGGCAGCTTCGATTTGCGCAATACCCTGCACGTATTGCTTCTCGGAGCGGGCATCCTGCTCATGTCGCTCATGCTCGCCCGTACATTCGGGCGCTTCCACGGAGGCCAGTGAGTCGGCTGGCGTAAGAGCGGATCCACTCGTCTTTCCTGGTTTTGACAACGACGTTTTGGCTCGAGTACTTTCTAATCAGCGTGTTTCTTCTTCGATTGGCGCCGGCATCCCAAAAGAGGGCGTCGAGTTTTTGGCTATTGAAACGTGGACAGCATGATGAAATGCGATTGGTGCGGATCGACCAACATGCGAATCTCGCGATTCCGGCGGACGGATCTCCTTCGGCTGCTCGGGTTTCAATATCCTGCGCGCTGCCTTGACTGCCATCAACGCAACTTTGCGAACCTTTTCTCAGCCTGGAGGCTTCCCCATGCCGCCGGCGCTCAACCCATTGGAAGAGAATCGGGAGAAGCGCGCCAGGCGCCAGGCCTGCCGGAGCGCGGACGAGCTCTGAGGTGCAGTTGGTGCTTCTCGACGGACCTGCGAACCTCGCGATTCCAGCCTTCGGATCTTCCTCGATTGCTCCGGATTCAATATCCCGTGCGCTGCCGCGCTTGCCGGGAGCGAAGCTACAGGTTACTCTTTTCACTCTGGAGACTGCCCAAGGCCGCCAAAGCGCGCCACATTGAAAGGAAGCTCGGAGACGAGCCTCGCGGCATGTGATTCGATGTGAGCGCCGGCTCGAAATGCGATTGTTCAGCGGAACGAGCGTCAGCCCCTTCCGATTTTCTGGCAGTGAAACCTGCATCCAGGACTAGCTATCCAGGATTCTGAGCGCCTGACGGCACGCTTGCGCCGCCTGAGTGCAAAAACAGGAAGCGCTTTGCACGCTTGCGGCAAAGTTACCTGAACGGGAAAGCCGTTCCGGCCGCGGAGCTTGAGCCTATTCTTCTTGTCGCCCTCCGCGCGCTATACTCGCAGCCAGGGTCAAGCGATGGACTTCTCGACGTTCTTTTCTCCGAGTCTGCTGCAAAACGCAGCCGGGCTCACCGTGATTCTCGCGTTTGTCAGCTATCTGGCCACCTTCATGAGCGCCACCATGCTGGCCCGCCGCAAGGACAAGCTGGAACTGGTCAACCGGCGCCTCAACGAGTTCTACGGCCCCCTTTATGTCGCCTCCCAGGCGGGCAATATCGCCTACCGGTCGCTCTTGAAAAAGCAGGGCAAGAAGCAGAGCTTTCCCATCCTCGACAGCGAGATGAAGGAGTGGATGTTATGGATGACCACCATCTTCATGCCCCTGAACGACGAGCGTGAAAGGATCATCATCAAGAAGGCCTACCTGATCGTCGAAGAGCAGATGCCTCAGTGCCTGCTCGACTTTGTCACCCATGTCGTGGGTTACAAGGCGGTCGTGGCCAAGTGGGCCGAGGGCGACTACTCCGAACGCCGCTCCACCATCGGCTGGCCTCCCGAGTTCGACGTGTATGTGGAGCGCTCCTATGCCGCTCTCAAGGCCAAACAGACCCGACTGCTGCATAGCTTCACATGGCGGCTCTGGCACAAAATCTTCCCGCGCAACCACAAGTAGAATTGCGCGGACGGCCAATCGAGCGGCATCGCCCGCGGGCCTACAATGGTCACAGAGACCAGACAATCATGAAGAAGAACGTCCCCGAAGTTTGCGGCTACCGTGTGCTCTCGACCCCTCCGGCGCTCTACCGGTTCGCCGAGGCATTGAACCGATGGAAGCTGCGTGGCGGCTGCCGCCTGGGAAGATGGGCAAGCCGCGGCTGTGTCGTCGAGTACGATCTCGGGGATGGCTTTCATCTTACCGTCCCGCTCTATCGCGAAGACAACCGCCTCGGCAGGGACGAGATATTGAGCTATGAATCCCAGTTGCTGGGTTGCATGCGCGACGCTGCCAGCTCCATGCGAGATGCTACCTTGATCGATTGCGGCGCCGACATCGGCATGGTCTCAACGATGTTGCGCCGGCAAATTCCGGCCATCGGCCGCGTTGTGGCCTTCGAGCCTAACGCCGAGGTGCTTCCATTTTTGAGCCGCAACCTCTCCATGCTTCCCTGCCCATCGCTGATGATCGGCCACGCCGTCGGAAAGATCAACGGCTCCGGGCGTCTGGTGCGCCCCGACGTCAACCCCTCCGACCATGCCCGCTTCCTGGTCTCCGATCCGGAGGGCAGCATTCGCATCGTCACCATCGACAGCCTCGGCCTGACCGGCAACATCATTCTGAAGATCGATGTCGAGGGCGGAGAATACGCTGTCCTCGAAGGCGCGGTCGCGACCATCCGCCAGGCCCCGCATTGCGTGATTTCGCTGGAAGCGCATCCGGCCGTGGCGGAGCGCACCGGCCGCGACCCGGCGGAGCCTTTGCGGCTGCTCAACTCAATCCGGCCCTTTCGATTCGTGGTCGCCGGAAGATCGGCTCATTGGGAGCTGGCCTCGCTCGATCAACCGCTCTTCCCAGCCGGCTCGCCAAGAGAGGTGCTCAATGTCGTCGCCTCGGCGAATGTGTAAGTTATCTTATTCATCGCTGCCGGATGAAGCTCGACCTGAAAGCATGTGAGATCGGCTTACACCGGCTTCTGCAGCCCCAGATTCTTCCACACCCGCAGCGTCGGGGCAGCCTGGTTGACGGTGTAGAAGTGCAGGCCGGGCGCTCCGCCGCGCAACAGTGTTTCGCACAGACGAGTCACCACCTCCAGGCCGAATTCCATCAGTGCGGGCTTGTCGCCTTCCAGCTCTTCCAGGCGCAGCCGCACCCAGCGCGGCAGGTCCGCGCCGCAGCCCGAGCAGAAACGCAGCGTGTTGGCGAATCCGGTGATGGGCATGATCCCCGGGACGACCGGAACCGTGACTCCGGCCTTGGCGCAGCGTTCCATGAAATCAAAATAGGCATCGACGTTATAGAAGAGCTGAGTCAGCGCCCCGTCCGCGCCAGCTTCCACTTTGCGGCGGAAGTTCTCGAAATCGACACCGGGTCTGGGCGCCTGCGGGTGCATCTCCGGGTAGGCGGCCACTTCGATCTTGAAGGTGTCTCCGTGCGTTTCGCGGATAAAGCGGACCAGCTCACTGGCATAATGGAAATCGCCCGGCGCGGCGGGGCTCATGGCCGTCGCCGGCAGATCTCCGCGCAGTGCGACAATGCGCGTAGCTCCCGCCTCCCGGTAGCGCTCCAATTGCGCGGCGATGTGCTCCCGCGTCGATCCAACACAGGTCAAATGCGGCGCGGCCTCCACTCCCGCATGTTTGACCACCGCCAACAGCGTCTCGTAAGTCCCGTCCTGATTGCTGCCGCCCGCACCGTACGTAATGGAGAAGTAGTCGGGCCGCACCGCGGCAAGCTGCCCAATGATAGATGGCAGCTTCGCCACACCCTCCGGCGTGCGCGGGGGAAACAACTCGAAGGAATAACTATGCGTCAAAGCCATTCGTCGAACCCCGGCTAAAAACCCAAAACCTGGGTGCCCCAGGTCTCGATTTTGAGACCTGGGCTACCTGAAACCTCAATATCTGTAATTCTCTGCCTTGTACGGCCCTTCCACCGGCACGCCGAGATAGTCGGCCTGCTTCGGAGTCAGCGTCGTCAGCTTCACACCGATCTTATCCAGATGCAGCCGCGCAACCTCTTCGTCGAGTTTCTTCGGCAGCACATAGACGCCGACCTTATAACTGTCTTTCTTCTCCCAAAGGTCAAGCTGCGCCAGTGTCTGGTTGGCGAAGCTGTTGCTCATCACGAAGCTCGGATGCCCGGTCGCGCATCCCAGGTTCACCAGCCGTCCCTCGGCCAGGATAAAAATACTATGCCCGTCGGGGAAGGTGTACTGATCCACCTGCGGCTTGATGTTCATCTTGACAACGCCCGGCTCAGTGTTCAGCCGGTCCATTTGAATCTCGTTGTCAAAGTGGCCGATGTTGCAGACGATCGCCTGATCCTTCATCCGCTTCATCTGTTCCAGGGTGATGATGTCCGTGTTGCCGGTGCAGGTGACATAGATGTCGCCGCGGCCGAGTGTGTCTTCAACCGTGGTCACCTCGAAGCCCTCCATCGCCGCCTGCAGCGCATTGATAGGATCGACCTCCGTCGCGATCACGCGCGCGCCCATGCCGCGCAGCGAGTGCGCGCAGCCCTTGCCCACGTCGCCATAGCCGCAGACGACCGCGACCTTGCCCGCCACCATAACATCCGTCGCGCGCTTGATGCCGTCGGCCAGCGACTCGCGGCAGCCGTAGAGGTTGTCGAACTTCGATTTGGTCACGGAGTCGTTGACGTTGATCGCCGGCACCAGCAGCTTGCCCTGCTCCATCATCTTGTACAGACGGTGCACGCCGGTCGTGGTCTCCTCCGAGACGCCGCGCCACTCGGCGGCAACCTTGTGCCAGTGCTTCGGATCTTCGGAATGAACCTTCTTCAGCAGATTCTTGATCACCTGCTCTTCGTGGTTCGACGAGGCACTATGCACCCACGGATCGCCGTCTTCCAATTCATAGCCCTTGTGGATGAGCAGCGTCACGTCGCCGCCATCGTCCACCACCAGTTGCGGGCCCTTACTTGCGTTTCCTGGGCCGCCCTTGTGATTCAGCGCCTGCAAGGTGCAATCCCAATACTCTTCGAGCGACTCGCCCTTCCACGCGAAGACCGGAACGCCTGTGGCTGCAATCGCCGCCGCGGCATGGTCCTGCGTCGAAAAGATGTTGCAGCTCGCCCAGCGGACCTCCGCGCCCAGGCTGACAAGCGTCTCAATCAGTACCGCCGTCTGAATCGTCATGTGCAGCGATCCGGTGATCCGCACCCCGGCCAGCGGCTTGGCCGCGGCATGTTTGTTGCGGATCGCCATCAGTCCCGGCATCTCCTGCTCGGCGATGGTGATTTCCTTGCGGCCCCATCCGGCCAGAGCCATGTCGGCTACCTTGTATGCCAGATCCTTCATTTCGAGGGTTGCGGTTGTCATTGGGAATCTCCTTATATCGTCAAATCGTGATATATTGATATGTATCAGAATCCGACTATGGCGTCAATCGTAAGAATCCTTCGTGTCCTGGCCGATCCCAACCGGCTCCGCATTTTGCTCCTTTTGGGAAGCGAGGAGCTCTCTGTCGCGGAGTTGCAGGAGATCCTGGTCATGGGCCAGAGCACCATCTCCACGCATCTCTCCCAACTGAAGCAGGCCAAGCTGGTCGAGGACCGCCGCACCGGCAAGAGCAATCTCTACCGCCTCCTCAAACAAGACTCGATCGTCGTCGGCCTGCTGGACCAGGCGCGCTTGGAGATTCCAGAAGCCGCCAAAGATCGGGCGGCTATGCGCCGCGTTCTCAGGAAGCGCCAGGACAAGATGCGCGCCTTCTTCGACTCCGTGGCTGGGCGTCTCGGCAAGGATTACGTTCCGGGAAAATCCTGGAAGGGCCTGGCCGAGGCGCTGCTCCGGCTGCTGCCGCCGATGGTGATCGCCGATCTGGGCGCCGGGGAGGGTGCTTTTGCGCTGCTGCTGGCCGAGCGCGCAAAGAAGGTCATTGCCGTCAACACCTCGGCCAAAATGATCGAGGTCGGCCGCGGGCAGGCCCGCCGCCATGGCGTCAAGAACATTGAATTTCGCCTTGGCGATATGGAGAAAGTTCCCATCCGCGGCGGCCAGGTCGATCTGGTCTTCTTCTCGCAGTCGCTCCATCACGCCCTTCACCCGGAGCGCGCCGTGAGCGAAGCGAACAGAGTCCTCCGGCCCGGCGGGCGCATCGTCGTCCTCGATCTTGCCAAGCACCGTTTTGAAGAGGCGCGCGAGCTCTACGCCGACGAATGGCTCGGCTTCAGCGAAGCGGAGCTGGAGGCGATGCTCGAAGAGGCAGGCTTCACCGAGGTTCAGACCTCGGTCGTCCACAAAGAGACGGAGACTCCGCAGTACCAGACGCTGCTGGCGGTGGCGAACAAAGAACGATCCTGATGCGGTCCCTTTGAATGGCACAGAGATTGAAGTTCACAGTCTCACAGCCAATAGGGGGAGGGGGTCTGGGCCGTTCACTCTTTTTGGCCTCGATGCAGGCCTCTGAACAGACCATCCCACAGATTCATTCTTCGCCGATGAGCCGTGATTCTCTGCAAATGCCGCAAGTGGAATTATGCGCTTTGCGGCATATATCGATTGATGGGTTGGTCGATAGACTTCCACCCGATATTCAAGGCAGAGGTTCTGGAACTGCCAAGAGCGGTGCGAATTGAACTGGTTGCTTCTCTCTCGCCGCTGCGGGTGTTCGGACCGGCCTTGGGACGGCCTGATGTTGACACTCTGAAGGATTCGTTACGCAAAGATGAAGGGTTGGACCCGGACGACTGGAAGCCGATGAACAGCATCGGCCAAGGCGTTCGGGAGATTCGGATTCGAGAGGTGGATGGGGCATTCCGCGTGGTCTACGTCGCCAAGTTTGCGGACGCGGTCTATGTTCTGCATTGCTTTCAAAAAAAGTCTCAGAAGACCAGTTCAGAAGATGTTGCACTTGCAACGAAGCGCTACAAGGATTTGATCCGGGAGTTGAAGCCATGACCAGGAATCGTTTTGCCAGTGTGTGGGACGCCATTGAAGAGACTCCGGCGCAGGCTGAGAACCTGAAGCTGCGCTCCAGGCTGATGCTGGCTCTCAAGCGGCACATTGAACGCGAAGGATTGAGCCAGGCCGAGGCGGCCAAGGTCTTTGGCGTGACCCAGCCGCGCATCTCCAACCTGATGCGCGGCAAGATCGAAGTCTTCGGGCTGGATATGCTGGTCAATATGCTCTCCGCCGCCGGGCTGCGCGTGACAGTGCAGGTGAAGAAGGCGGCATGACCACCTGCGGCGGGGCGGGCGCGCTTTGCGCATGGGGTTCGTGGTTTCCCAGGTCCCAAAAACGGTACCTGGGGCACACGACAAGATGTTTATTATCTGTTCTTTGCTCTCAATAGTCTCCGCCGTTTACATCAGAAATTGCACGTGACGTCAGCAACGGGATCACGCTGGACCATTGAAGAACTAGTTTCATAGAGAGAATCTATGAGCCTTGCCCGAACATTGAGCGTCTAATATTCAAGTAGATGTATTCGATTCTGCCGAAATTTGGTATTATTACCTTCCCAAGGGGGAATGACTATGCCGACGCTCGAAGCTCAGGAATATGAGCGTTTCAGGTATGATGAGCCTGCACTGACTCTAGAGGAGGCGGTGAAAAAGGCTGCTGATCTACGGCGTAAGGACTCAACCAACTTCTACCGTGTTGAAAACTCTGGCGAAAGTGGAACTGCTTTTGTTGTTGCCAGGGTACCGGTATCGACCGTGTATGTTGAATTTCTTGCGCGGGTTGCCAAGATAATTGGTCGTTCCAAACGCCATAATAGGGTGCGTTAGCCACTATGGGAAATTCAGGAGTCACATCAGCACCTCCGCTTGAGGCACCCACGAATCTCACGGCTTCAACGCCGACCACCTTAACCTTACCTCCAGAGTTGGACCAGCTACCGGCGGATATAAAGTCCAGCATGTTTTCGATGATGATGTCACTCATCATTCGCAACACAACTGGTCCAGACCCAGAAACCTCACGCATCGTCGCGCAAAGTGAAATGCACGAGGAAACTTGTAGGCTTGATGGATATAAAGAGTCTCTTCACACAAAAGATAAGCAGAATGATCGGGATCACGAATTTCGCAAGAAACAACTAAACCATGAAACGGCGAAGAGCATGATTGTTGCTCTGGTTTGTATAGCGGGCATTGTCACTGGGCTTTACCTGATTGTAGCGAAGAGTGATAGCTCTGTTGGGACACCTTTGCTGGTAGCCAGTTTTATGGCGCTAATTGGTGGAAAATCTCTCTTACCTAAAGACAAAGACTGAAATTCGCCCCCCTCATTACAAGGCAATCTTAGGACACTACCCGAGTGCGTAAATCTCGCACCAACCCCTAGTACACTGATTAGTTCCCCAATTTCTGGGCAAGCGCGCAGGAGGCCCTATGGCATCGATCGTTGTTCCTTCAGTTCCGTCGGAGTCGCGGGCGGGGCGGTTTGGCGTCTATGGCGGGCGGTATGTGCCGGAGACCCTGATGGCGGCGCTGGTCGAGCTGGAGCGCGAGTACGATTTGGCCAAGGCTGACGCGGCCTTTCAGGCGGAACTGGCCGGGCTTCTGAAAGATTATGCCGGACGGCCTACGCCGCTCTATTTTTGCAAGCGGCTGACGGAGCAGTTGGGCGGGGCCAAGATCTATCTCAAGCGCGAAGACCTGCTGCACACCGGCGCGCACAAGATCAACAACGCGCTCGGTCAAGGCCTGCTCGCCAAGCGCATGGGCAAGCGGCGCGTGATTGCCGAGACAGGCGCGGGGCAGCATGGCGTGGCTACGGCTACGGTCTGCGCGCTGCTCGGCCTGGAATGCGTCGTCTATATGGGCGATGTGGACATGGAGCGGCAGGAGCTGAACGTGCTTCGCATGCGACTGCTTGGTGCTGAGGTGCGCGGGGTTTCTTCGGGCTCCAAGACGCTGAAAGACGCCATCAGCGAGGCTATGCGGGATTGGGTTACGAACGTCAGGACGACTTATTATCTGCTCGGGTCGGCCTTGGGGGCGCATCCTTATCCCACGATGGTGCGGGACTTCCACCGTTGCATCAGCCGCGAGATGAAGGAGCAGATTCTGGAGCGCGAGGGACGGCTGCCGACGGCAGTGGTTGCCTGTGTGGGCGGCGGGTCGAATGCGATTGGTGCGTTTTACGAGTTTATTCCCGACCGCGAGGTCCGGCTGATTGGCGTCGAGGCCGGCGGCTGCGGGAGTGAACTCGGCCAACATGCGATGCGCTTTCGCGGCGGATCGCCAGGGGTGTTGCAGGGGACCTATTCTTATGTTTTGCAGGACGAGAATGGGCAGATCGCGCTGACGCACTCGGTCTCGGCGGGGCTGGACTATGCCTCGATCGGGCCGGAGCACGCGGCGCTGCACGATTCGGGGCGGGCGGAGTATGTTTCACAAGATGACGCGGCAGCTCTCGATGCGGTGGTCAGGCTGGCGCGGACGGAGGGGATTTTGCCGGCGCTCGAGAGCGCGCATGCCGTGGCCGAGGCGCTGCGGATTGCTCCGGCGATGGCGTCCCGTGACATACTGGTGGTGAACCTCTCAGGACGCGGCGATAAGGATATGGGGATACTGGCGCGCGAGTTGAAGCTGTAGCCACCTGCGGTGGGTCAGACGCTCGCGGAGGCTCGCACGGACGTACTGCTTCCCACCCTTTCGCCAGAAAGAACGCGAAAGGATGGGGCACCCGAACGGAGAACGAAAAGCAGGTGCTTCGACTGCGCTGCTCTTCGCTCAGGATGACAGGCTTGTTGGGGCACGGAGCGGGTTTCTTGACAAGGACGGCGAGTTAGCCACCGCTTCGCGGTGATAGCGAGTTGGCAAGTTAGCGGATTTTCGATGACGATACGTTTCGATCACAAACCCGAGAACAAACCCGGCCTGGTGGTTTATCTGACGGCTGGCGATCCGAGTCTCGATACCACGCGTGAGGTGGCTGTTGCGGCTATCGACGCGGGGGCCGATGTGATCGAGCTCGGTGTGCCGTTCAGCGATCCGCTGGCTGACGGGCCGGTGATCCAGCGCGCCATGGAGCGGGCCGTTGCTCGCGGAGTGAGCCTCAAGGACGTGATTAAACTGGCCGGCGAGATTCGCGTCGCTCGCCCCGAGGCTGGGCTGGTGATCTTTACATATCTGAATCCGATCTTGCGGTTCGGCATGATGAAGTTTGCCGATGCCGCCGCGGCCGCTGGAGCCGATGGCGTGCTGGTGACAGACCTGATTGTAGAAGAGGCGGGCGAGTATCTGGCCGAGATGGCGCGAGTGGGGCTTGCGCCGATTTTTCTCGCTGCTCCGACCAGTCCCGACGAAAGGCTTGAGGCGATTGCGACTCATTCGAAGGGTTTCATTTACGCCATCTCGCGCGTGGGCATTACGGGCACGCAGCAGACGATGACCTCCGACGCGGCCTCTTTGGTAGCGCGCATCCGGCGATGGAGCACGCTGCCGGTGGCCGTGGGGTTCGGCATCTCGAATCGCGAACACGTCGCCCAGGTGGGCCAGTTCGCGGATGCCGCGGTGATCGGCAGCGCGATTGTGGAGTTGATCGAGAGGGCCACCTCTGAGAGTGGTCCAGAGGCTGCGCCCGGCGCGGTGGCTCGATTTATCATGGGCCTTCGGCTGCCTCAGGCGGCGCTGGCCCGGTAAAAGAACCCCCCGCTGGCGGCCCGGCTTTTCGCAGCGTTGGCCATTTGGATGGATTCAACTTTGGTTCCTGTGCAGATGAGGCCGGCGCCGAGAGCAAAGCCGGCCGCGGATGCAAAACGAGGATGAGATGACGCTGGAAGAATTGCGAGAACAGATTGATGTCCTGGACCGGAAGCTCGTGGAGCTGTTGAGCGAGCGGGCCCGCGCGGCGAAGACGATCGGTCACCTGAAGGCGGCAACCTCGCTGCCGGTTTACGAACCGGCGCGGGAAAAGGTGATCTACGCCAACGTGCGCGCGGCAAACAAGGGCCCCTTGCCGGACATCGAGCTGACGCATATCTACGAGCGCATCATCGACGTGATGCGGGCACTGCAGAGGGACGAGTTGGCTTCGGAGAGGAACGCCCAGGCAAGTGCGTCTGGGCAAGGCGCTGGCGCTAAGACAAAATCGGACGCGCCTGAGACTGGGACTGAGCAATGATCGTAGCCATGCAGGAAAAAGCCACCGAAGAGCAGATCGATGCAGTGATCGAGAGGATCAGCGAGTCGGGACTGAACGTACACCGAACCACTGGAGCCACGCAAACCATTCTGGCCGCGGTTGGGCCTACAGGGAACCTGGACCTAGCCAAATTTGAAGTGCTGCCGGGCGTGCTTCACGTCCACCGCATCAGTTCGCCTTACAAGCTGGCCGGGCGGGCCTTTCGTCCGGAGGGAACGGTTGTCGAGTTCGCCAACGGCGTGAAGATCGGCGGCGAGAAGGTCGCGGTGATGGCCGGGCCGTGCGCGATAGAGAATCAGGACCAGATCACCACCATTGCGAAGTGCGTAAAGGCAGCGGGCGGGGAGTTTCTGCGCGGAGGAGCTTTCAAGCCGCGCAGTTCGCCCTACGCATTTCAGGGGCTGGGGATTCCGGGACTGAAGCTGATGTATGAGGCCGCGCAGTCGCACGGCCTGCTGACTGTGAGCGAGGTGATGGAGATCTCGCAGATCGAGGCGATGCTGCCGTATTCCGATCTCTTTCAGGTCGGCGCGCGCAACATGCAGAATTTCAACCTGCTGCGCGAGCTGGGGCAGATACGCAAGCCGGTGCTGCTGAAACGGGGCATCTCCGCGACGATCGAGGAACTGCTGCTGTCGAGCGAGTACATCATGTCGGGCGGAAATTACGACGTGATCTTGTGCGAGCGCGGCATTCGCACCTATGAGACTGCTACGCGGAACACGATGGACATCTCGGCGATTCCGGTGATTCACAAGCTGTCTCATCTGCCGATTGTTGGCGACCCATCGCATGGCACGGGGCGGCGCGACATGGTACCGGCGATGGCCAAGGCCGCGGTAGCCGCGGGCGCGGACGCACTGATCATGGAGATTCATCCGAATGCGGATAAGGCCGTCTCGGATGCCGCGCAGACCTTGTATATGGAGCAGTTCAGCGAGTTGATGGGCCAGTTGCGGGTCATTGCAACGGCGGTGGGGCGAACGTTGTAGCTGGAGCGAGGAAGGCCGCATGATCGAGCGCATCGCCATCTTGGGCACGGGGCTGCTGGGCACGTCGGTTGGACTGGCGCTGCGCGGGGCTGGCTTCGGCGGCTCGATTGTGGGCTGGAACCGGGGCGCTGAGGGTGCGCAAACAGCGCTCAAAGCCGGCGCCATCGACTCCGCCTCATGGGACCCTTTGCAGGCGGCGGTGGAGAGCCAGGTAGTGGTGCTGGCTGTGCCGATCTATGCGACGCTCGATTTGATGGAGAAACTCTCCTGCGTTCTCGGCCCTGGGCACCTGGCCACCGACGTGGGAAGCACCAAGGGCGAGATCGCTGACGCTGCGGGCCGGCTTTTCAATACGCCGGAGCGCGCGGCCTTTCTTCCCGGCCACCCGATGGCGGGCAAGGAGCGGGGCGGAGCGGCGCTGGGCGATGCGGAGCTTTTTCGCGGCGCGGTCTGGCTCTTTACCGACGATGCGAGCTGGCAGCGTTCGCCGGAGTCGGCGGAGTTGGTGAAGGAATGGCGTGAGTTAGTCGTTGCCATGGGATCGAAAACTCTCGACCTCGATCCCACGCGCCATGACGAGTTAGTGGCATGGGTGAGCCATCTACCGCAGTTTGTGGCGACGGCGCTGAGTGCACTCCTGCAGGATGAAGTGGGCGACGCGCCGGAGTTGAGAGACATCGGCGGGCGCGCGCTGCGGGAGATGACGCGGCTGGGCGCGAGCCCCTACTCGATGTGGCGCGACATCGCGCTGACGAATACAGAGGCCGTGCAGGCGACGCTCTTCGCACTTGAGCAACGGCTGGCCTATCTTCGCGAAAACCTGCGGACGCCGGGGCTGCGCGACGAGTTTGAACAGGCGAACCGGTTTCGGCGGGAGTAGGGGAGCTGACGGATCTTTCGATGCCAAATCAGCTTTAGTTACAGCCAACTATCTAGGTTTTCCAGAGTGGGCCGGAAGTCGTCGCGCCTCAAAATACACATTGCAAACCGCAAATATGATCGTGTTCTTGTCCTTGATAATTACTTCGTCTCCAGGAATTTCGATTGTGGCCCCAGTCAGATTAGCTGGTTCGTGACCGAGGGTAATGAATGTGATTTGTGGCGCTCTGATGCCGAGCTGTCTAAAATTCACTTGCGAGTCGTTGGCACCCCCTCCAGAGAATTCGTCATGGAACTCTTCGGCGCTTAAGACCTTGATTTGAACGGTCGGGTTCTTCGTGACGTTGTTCTCCCATCGAAAGCTGTTGGCGGTGTACTCGATTTCGGTCCCGATGAGCCCCTTGACTTCCTTCTCTCCCCAGCAGCAGATCGTGGAAGTGGGCACATCCCGCCTTACGATCCATTTTCCGCGCAACTCCGGCGGAATCACCTGCGCAGCTATGTTCACGACCGCGAAGGCGCAGAGAAACACGAGCAGGATTCGTCTAGCCATTCGGTTCAATTATGCATCAGCGTGTTGACGCGTCAACAAGAAGCATACCCCATGGGCTAACCAGGCTGCGGAAAAACTCTGAGATTCAGACGATTTCGATAAAAGCGTTCCTCCGCGGCTAAAGCCGCCTTCGATTTCATTGGCTTTACACGGGGGATAAATCCCCCGTCTCCCTCCGTTTTGAGTTTTTCCGCTGCCTGTGAAGTCGTGCCCTTTCAAAACGGCGACTGATGGGTTCGTGGTATCCCACCCTAGCCGCAAAAACAAAAACGCGGCGAGGGTGGGGCACCCGGCTGTTTTCGGCACGACTGAAGTCGTGCCCTGACGCTTGTTGAGGCTGCGAATAAGTCTTTCAGCATGTTGGGAAGTCTTGCCCTGAGAATTCTGCTCGTTTCCTGTTTCATTCACTGGCAGTTTGAGGAGCCACGGAGGTCGCGAGCAGTTTGTTAAACTTGGATATTCGATAAGGATCGGCGTGGGATGCCGGGAGACGGCCTTGGGCTGGCTGGGAGGTAAGAGTATGACAATCAGGTTTGCGCGCAGGATGGAGACGGTGCGCACCTCGACGATTCGCGAGATTTTGAAGGTCACCGAGCAGCCGGAGATTATTTCATTTGCCGGAGGGCTTCCCGCGCCTGAGCTTTTCCCAGTCGACGACGTTCTGCGCGCCACCGAACGCGTGCTCGGCGAGACGGGCGCCGCTTCACTGCAATACAGCCCCAGCGAGGGCTTTGCTCCGTTGCGCGAGGTCTTTGCTGCGGAGTCGCGGAAGCGGGGTATCGATTGCTGCGCCGACGACATTCTGATCATGACGGGCTCGCAGCAGCCGCTCGATCTGACGGGGAAGATTTTTTTGGATGCGGGCGACTGCGTCCTGACCGAGAGCCCGACTTACATGGCTGCCATTCAGGCCTTTCAGAGCTATGGGGCGCGGTTTGCGTCGGTGGCTACCGATGAGGAGGGGCTGATTCCGGAGTTGCTGCCGGCGCTGATTGAGAGCGAGCGGCCGAAGTTCCTCTATACGATTCCGAATTTCCAGAATCCTACGGGAGTGACGCTGACGGCGGAGAGGCGGAAGAAGCTCTATGAGATTGCGGCGCGTTATGGATTGATTGTCTTGGAAGACGACCCTTACGGGGCGCTGCGCTATGCGGGGAAAAACATTCCTTCGATCAAGGCGCTGGATACGGAAGGGATTGTGATCTATCAGAGCACGATCTCGAAGACGATCGCGCCGGGGCTGCGAGTGGGCTGGGTGGTTGCGTCCGAAGAGATTCGCGGCAAGATGACGATCGCCAAGCAGGCGGCCGATCTGCACACGTCGAGCCTCGATCAGCGCATCGTTCACCGCTATCTGACGGACTGCGATAGCGACGGCCACATCGAGAAGATTCGCCGTTCGTACGGAGAGCGTTTTGGGGTCATGGATGCGCGCCTGCGGGAGACGATGCCGCCGGGATTTATATGGACGCATCCCGAGGGGGGAATGTTCCTGTGGGTCACCTGTCCCGAGGGCGTGAACACGAATGAACTGATGCGCGAGGCCCTTCAGCGCAAGGTTCTTTTTGTGCCGGGGCAGGACTTCTTCTCGGATGCTCCGGGGCTCAGGTTCATGCGCCTGAACTTTTCCAATGCCTCGCCGGAGATGATTCGGGTTGGCATCGGTCGGCTGGCGGAGGTTTGTGCTGCGGCGGTCGAACAGGCGATCGGCTGAACCGTTTTCGCGATTTCTATCGTATAGGCGTCGTGGTATCCCACCCTACCCGCAAAAACAAAGACGCGGCTAGGGTGGGGCACCCAAGACATGAAGTTATCTGCCAAGATGCTGTGAGGCGCGCCGATTATAGGCTCACGTCGGCCTGGTCCGCTATCACCGCCGGCTCGACCGCTTCCTTCGCCGGCTCGGTTGCTTCCCTGGCTGGGTCGAGGGTGCGGAAGCCTTCAGCCTTGGCGGATTCGAGCAGTTGCGGCGAGGCGGAGACGAAGACGATCTCAGTGCCCTGGAACATATCGCGGGCGACCAGAGTTACGCCCAATTGCAGAGCGGCTGGCCAGCGGAGATTGGTGCGGTCGACGAGTTGCCGCGCGGCTTCGAGCACGGCTGGGTTCAAGGGCTCCTGGACCATGCGCGCGGCCTCGAGGCGCAAGCTGTCGAGCGCAGCCGTTGCGTTTTCCGGCGAGATGTCACCGGTGCGCTCACGCCGGCGGATCGCCGCATAGACCTCGAGAGGCGTGGAGGCGGAGATCAGCTTGCGGTTGTCCTCGACGGCCTCCATGAGCCGGATGAGTGCGTCAGTGCCCTGTTCCTGGACGAAGAGCTTGGCAAAGGCCGTGGCCTCAAGGAAGTAGCAGCTCACAGGTTCCCCCGTTCCTCTTCGATCGCCTCTTCGATGGAATCGCCATGGACCGCGACCGGGTGGAATCGCTGCGCCTCCTCGGGGATGCCGGCTTCGGCGCGGTTGAGGCGAATGGTGGTGGTGGGATAGGCGGGGGTCTTGGGATTGGCGATCTTGCTGGTGAGCACGACGCCGCGCTGAATGGCCTCGGCCAGCACGGTCTGGCGCGAATCGGGATGCTGATTCCAGCGGAAGGCCTTGCGCGGCAGGAAGGAGTCGCGGAACCACTTGAGGGCGATGAAGGCGTGGCCGCCGCGCTCGGCCTCGGCCAGCGCGGCGCAGAGCTCTTTGACGCGCGCATCGAGGTCGGCGGGAATCACCGCCTCCTGCCCGTCGTCATCGTCTTCGTCAAAGGCCTGCTCGGCAGCCGCGCGTGGCGCGCGCATGGGGCGCGGCGCAGGCTGGGAGCCGTCGATGCGCTCGAAGTAGATGCGCACCTCGTCCTCCTCCGGCGACCAAGTGTCTGCGGAGGCGTTGCGGCGCTTGCTGCGGCCGTTTTCGCCGCACAACTCGACAATGGCCTGGTAGCCAGCAGGCGCCAGGAAACGCAGGGCGCGAGCCAGGCCGGGGTCGGTGGAGTCCCCCAGCTCGTTCAGCGCCTCTTCAATCATCTCTTCCGCGTCTGGAATGCTCAGGCTGGCAACATCTATGCTACTTTGAACAGCTTTTGTCGATTTCATTCTTTCTTCTCCGTATGCCGCTCCCAGCGCCCGGCAGCGCGGCACGGCTTCCGGCAGGCGCTATGGCTTTGAGCCGGAATTCGAGGCGCATGGGCATATAAGAGCGGCGTCAGTTCTAGAACTTACCCGTCGGGCCCAGTGATTGGTTTGCGATTCATCCTATGTTGCGGGCTGCCTTTCGCGCGGCCCGGTCATGCTTTGAAGTTCCTATGGATCGATCCGAGGGCGCCTACCTATATCGGCTAATGGATGCCGCCCCCGGCATTTCCCGCTGGAGTTAAGGGTTCGTGACGCTCAAAGGGCTCTTCGCCGCACTCAAGGCCATCTTCCCCGGTCTCTTCGACCCCCCATAAATTCGAGGAATGCTCTAGGGTAATTCCTCAGTCTGAAGCTATACATCCCCAGTGTACCCGATCGAGCGTCCCGATGGGATGCGGCGCCGAAAAATGCCACAGATGCCGCCGCCCATTCGTTGCAGCCGCCGCCGGGAGAAGAAGTTGCTCTTCCGCGGCAATTTTAACTGGCCGGATTGCTCTTTACAATAGGAGATATGCGCCGCTTTCTTCCTCTGCTACTCTTTTGGTGCCTGATTCCAACCGGAGTGCGAGCCGCCGATCTGGCCTTTGACCTTATCGGGCCGAAGGTGGATGTTCACGTCAAACGGGGAGGGGTGACGCTGCCGATCGGCGAGACGCCCAACCTGCTGCCAGGAGACCGGCTGTGGATTCATCCCGATCTGCCCGAGAGCCAGTCGGCCCCTTATGTCCTGATTGTGGCCTTCCTGCGCGGAGCCACGAACCCGCCGCCGCCGGAGTGGTTCACCCGCGTGGAGACCTGGACCCGGAACGCGCGCGAGGAGGGGGTCTTTGTCACCGTACCGGAAGAAGCGCAGCAGGCGTTGATCTTTCTGGCTCCTGAGACCGGCGGCGGCTTCAACACGCTTCGCGCCGCCGTGCGCGGCCGCCCCGGCGTCTTTGTCCGCGCCGCTCAGGATCTGCAGGCCGCCAGTTGGGACCGCTTGCGCGTCGATGCCTATCTTGCCGAGGTGAAGGTGACCTCCCAGAGCGACCCCACGCTCTTGAAAGAACGCGCCGGGCAAGCAGCGCGCAGCCTGGGCATCAAGCTCAATCAGCAGTGCTTCGACAAGCCCAGCGAACAGCAGGCTCCCTGCCTGACGCAGAACACCGAAGGCCTGGTGCTGGACGACGCCAATGTGCAGTCGCGGGTGGAGCAACTGGCCAACGGGTCGACAGGAAACTTGATGAACCAGCTCAGTGTCTCGCCGATGGCGGGAGGGGGCGTCTATAGCGCGTATGTCGGCGCCATCGTGGACACGGCCAGGATTCTTGCCTCCTTGCGCACGGCGCATTACCAGTACATCCCGGCGATGGCCCTTCCAGCCGGGGATACGCTCAATCTGCGGCTGAATCTTCCGCCCTCGTTTCGCGATCCCAAGTCGGTGGTGGTGGTGGCGCTGCCGCCGGTAGGCGCGGCCAAGCCGCCGCCGCTGCATCCGGTAAACCCGGCGGAGAGCTTTTGCGCCGAGCAACCGGGCCTTGTGCTGCCGGCCGAAGGCGCGCCGCTGGTCTTTGCCACCGGACTGGCCCACGATCTCGCTCTGCGCGTCAGCCGGAGCCAAGGCAGCAAGAAGAACAACGGCAGTTCGATCGATCTGCCGCTAAAGGCCGATGCGGCTCAGGGCGGCCTGGTGCTGGCGCAACCGGCGCCGCCCCTGCCGGAGGGCGAGCTGACTGGCGTGGTGGAGGGCAAGTGGGGCTTTGACGACTGGGAGGGCCCGCGCTTCCATCTGCGCGCGGCTCGGGCCGGCAAGTGGACCGTGGCGGCGGCCGACCAGTCGGCCCTGGTGGTGGGCCGCGACGACACGCTGCACATCGAGGGCGAAAGCTCGCTCTGCGTCGAGCGGATCGAGGCGCAGGAGGGGACGGGCAGCCCGCTCATTCTGGCCTGGAAATCGCCCAGGCCGGAGCGACTGGAGGTGACCGTGCCCCTGAAGGACGCGGCTCCGGGGCCGGTGAATCTGGAGATCTTCCAGTTTGGGCTGGAAAAGCCGGACAAGCTGGCCCTGAAGGCTTATGCGGAGGCTGCGGCGCTGGATCGGCTTACGTTGAATGCGGGCGATGCGGTGGCGCTGCTGAAAGGCAACCGCCTGGACGAGGTGGCCAAAGTCAGCCTCGGTGAGATCGCCTGGACCCCGGCCTCGCTCAGCCGCTTGAAGGATTCCGACGAATTGACCCTGAACGCGGGCAGTTCGACCTCCGCCCTGGAGCCCGGAAAGCGCTACGTTGCCAGCGTGCAGTTGCAGGATGGCCGCGTGTTGCGAGTTCCGGTCAGCGTCGAGCCGCGGCGTCCGCAGGTGACGCTGCTCAGCAAAGGCACACAAGAGGAGACCTCCGCCACGCCTTCGCCCGTGCGTTTTGGCAGCCCCGACGATCTGCCCGTCAACCGGCGGCTGGTCTTCTTCCTCCATTCCAGCGTGCCGCAAGACTTTCCCCGCGATGAAAAGATCGAGGTGGCCGCGGCC
Organism: uncultured Acidobacteriaceae bacterium; assembly: GCA_963710875.1. GTDB lineage: Bacteria > Acidobacteriota > Terriglobia > Terriglobales > Acidobacteriaceae > Telmatobacter. Next base: position 356,584 of record CAVQBW010000001.1, read on the forward strand.
GACGCCAGCTTCCACACCATGCTCGGGCTGGCTGACGGGAGCCTGATGCTGGAGGACGCAAGGACCGCTCTGGGCGTGGTGGAACCGCTGGCCCGCTTCGGCTCCTCGGCCTTCGGCCCGCTGCGGGCTCGCGCGGTGTCGGCGGACGGAGTTGCCGGCGACTGGCTTCCTCTGGGAACGCTGGTGCGGCTGCCCGGATTCACGGAACTCCGCTGCCCGCGCTCGGTGGCCAAGCCCTGCCTGCTGAGCGGGAGCGATTTCTTTCTGGCCACTTCGATTGCCGCGACGCCTGACTTCGACAACGCCGCGGATGTGCCGCCGGAGTTTACGGGAATGCAGTTGAGCGTTCCCCATCCGGCCAATGGCGTGCTCTACCTGAAGCTGCGCGACGACCCGAAGACGGTGCAGACGCTGACCCTGCCGGTGTTGCCGATGACTGCAGCCGCGGCTGCTGCGGCGCAGGCACAGCCCGCGGTTACCGCGAAGCCTGAGGTTACGCCGCCGCCGACACAGACGCCGCCGCCGACACAACCGGCGCAAGTGCCCACGACGCCTGCGCCGCCCGTGAAGCCGGAGCTGTGAGAGTTGGGAGGGATTCTATGCCAGGGCTTAGTTGAAGTGGGCCTTGTTCTTCTCGGCAAAATGGGATTTGTTGGCCGGCAGATCGTCGAGCGAGAAGATCGCGCCGGAGGGGCAGACGGATGCGCAGTTGCCGCAGTCGATGCACTCGTCCGGGTTGATGAACAACTGGGAGACGCCGGCAGCATTGCTGGCCGAGGCGGGCGCAATGGCGGCGGTTGCGCATTCTGAGGCGCAGATGAAGTCCTTGGTGCAGGCATCGGTAATTACATAGGCCATGAAGAATCTCCTGGGTCGCTTGCGCGCTCCAGGCGCCTCAAGCCAACCCATTCAGAGTACCGAGTTCCGGCCTGCCCGCTCCGTGACTCGGATCACACCGAGGGATGAGCATCCCCGATTGCGGGACGCGGCCAGGAAGCTGTTTGGGCTTCCTGAGCCGCGTACCTTCGCCGACCGCATCACAGTTTCACAGCTTCACAGGAAACAGGGGGGGAGGGGGTCAAAAGCCAGCCTGCATGGCACTGAACTCCGCCTGCGAGACCTGGAGCCGCGCCAGTTCGACCGGTTCGCCGTAGTGGTTGGCCACAACCGCGGCAGCATTGCCTTCATCGAGATAAGGCCGGACGGCAGCCAGTTTGACGCTCGATTGCGCGGCCATCCGGGCCACGGCGGCCTTGCTGGAGATGGAACTGACCAGCGCGAGCATGGCCACCGCGATGGTCGCCACCGCGTTGATGGCGTTCATCGCGTGCGCCTGGCTGGTTGGGTTGACGATCTTTGCCGCCGACAGCAGCGAAGCGTTCACCTGCTGCTCGAAGACGGCAACGGCGGTCTGCAACTGCGCCAGCACAGAGGCCGTGGGATTGGCCAGGTAAGCCTTTGCCTGGGCCACCAGCATGTCGGAAGCAGCATCGAAGCCGGCGGTTGCCGCGGCAAAGACCGGCGCATCGGCCGGGGCCAGGAGCGCGGCGGTCGAGTCCACTGTGGCCACCGCGCTTTCGAGGGCGGGCGTCCAGTTGACGATCTCCTGCGCCGCGCTCTTTTCCGAGCAGCCGCCGATGAAAGGCAAGGGCAGCAAGAGGGAAATCAGAGCCCAGACGCCGATCTTGATTGTAGAGTTAGCGTTATTGGCGGAGTTGGCGGGATCGCGGGCCAGCAGCCCGAGCAAGGCGGTGGCCAGACCGCTCACCAGCGTAACCACAGTGCCGTTGCCGGCCGCGCCCAGCGCGATGCCCTGCTGCGAAAGCGCGCTGCCGATGGTGACGATTGCGATCAGCAGCCCGGCTGCCGACGTCTTCGGGTGTTTCCAGATATTCGAAATAGCATTCATGCGGAAAGCTCCTGGCAAAGAAAAAGGCGGCCATTGGCCGCCGTGGTATTCATGGAAATTGGCAGGCGCGAGAGAGGTTTGGCCTGCCTTCGCGCACAAAGAAAATCGAGGCCGGCAGCAGGCGCCCTTCCGGGCCGGCTGCCAGTCTCGATCTGTCGCATCTCCCCGAAATCGAGCGATGCCGTGGTTGCGGCTCAAGCCCGCGGCGGAGAGCCGCTCTTCAACAAACTAGAGACGGCCCCGCGCCCCGGAACCCATCCGCTGGGGGAGGGTGAAAACCTTCGCCGGACTCAGCACTTCCGTCTCTTGTCTGGTTACTTACAAGCCTACGTACTGTTGCAATAATTATCGGCAAGCACGAAAACAACTTCAATTACTTAAGTACCAAAGACTTATCGGACTGGGAGAAACCCTTGCCGCTTGACAGCGATCAGGAACGTTTCTGCCTGCGTACACAGCAGATACGTTTCACCGGTTGAAAGCCAATCAATAGGACGCCAACGAGCATTCCGATACCAGCTACGAGCTTGGCCGCATAAGGAACCAAGCCTGGAAATGCGTTGTCGAACGGCGGAAGCTCCCAAACCACGAGATGCGGCCTGGTAGAAGCCAGCGGTGAAATGTCTTTCAAGAATCGCACATCGAGCGTGCAGAGTTGTCCGCGTTTTGCGGTGAAATGCCCAATCGCGTGCGAGACCCTGTCCGACCATCCTGCCTCGCGCTCATCGTCTGATGAGCCGCGAGCAACTTCCTTTCCGTTCACTGAGAGCACCCAGGTTGAATTGATAACTGAATCTGCGCGGTTGCAATGGTCAGGCAGAAAATCGAAGCCGAGCAGACAGTCCAGCCTCTCAAGAGGCATCGTCCTCTCGGCAGAGATTGAGACCAAATACTCATCGTCGCGATTGATCTGAAATTGTCCCGTACTGAAGTTACGAGCCGCCATTGAAAGTGGCATATCAACGGGAACTTGCGTCTTCTCTTCGGCTTTCTCCCAAATCCGAGTACCGGTGAAGAGCGCAGCTCCGGCGAAGATCAGCGCGAGCCCCGTCATTGCCTTTCCGTCGTATCGCATAAATCGCCGCGTCTTTCTTTCGTTTAACCACTCCCCACAGCAGCCTATGCGGGCTCGTAGGGCATATTTCGCTTCACATACCGCCGTCCGCGCATCTCGTATTCTCCGCTGGCCACGCGGGCAATCGCCTCGCTGTAGGCGAGGTGCTCCTCGGTCAGGATGCGATCGGCGAGCGAGTGTGCGTCGTCGGTGTCGAAGACGGGAATCGCCCGCTGCACGACGATCGCGCCGTGGTCGAGATGTTCATCGACAAAGTGAACCGTGCAGCCGGCGATCTTGACGCCGTAGTCGAAGGCCTGTTGCTGCGCATCCAGCCCCGGAAAGGCTGGCAGCAGCGAGGGGTGAATGTTCAGAATGCGGTTGGGAAAGGCGGCGACAAATTCGGGCGAGAGCAGGCGCATGTAGCCTGCCAGACAGACCAGATCGACTTGGTGTTCGCGCAGGCATGCGATCACTTCGGCGTCGTGCTCGGCTCGCTTGCGGCCCTTGGAGAGAAGCACTGCGTGCGGCAGACCTTTTTCTTGAGCGGCCTGCACGCCGCCAGCCTCGGCCACGTTCGAGACGACGACGGCGATCTCGACGCCCTTGAGCCGCCCGGCGCGGATTGATTCGGCGATTGCGAGGAAGTTCGAACCGCGGCCGGAGAGGAGGATGCCGAGGCGGAGCGGCCGATCTTTCGCAGCGAGTTCCAACTTTTCCCTCAAGGGCTAAAGCCCAACTCGGATAATGGAACGTTCCCAGGACTGAATTCGTGCCCTGACACCCAATCTAGAAACAAAAGCGGGTCCTTCGACTCCCTGCGCTGCGCTCCAGTCGCTCAGGATGACAGGATCAATGTAATCCCGAAAATGACAGGGCGAACGGAGAAGTCTATGTGTAGTGCACCCGGTGCTCGCCTTTGACGACGCGGCCTATGACGTAGAACTTCTCCTCGGCGCGATCGAGCAGGTTTTTGGCGCGCACAAACTTGAGCGCAGGAATCGCCGCGATCAGGCCGATGCCCATGTTGAAGGTGCGCATCATCTCGTCCTGCGGGACCTGGCCCAGTTCGCGCAGATGCTCGAAGATGGGCAGCACCGGCCACGAGCCGATCTCGATCTGCGCCCCGATGTTCTTGGGCAGGATGCGGGGCAGATTCCCGGTGATGCCGCCGCCGGTGATGTGCGCCATGCCGGTGGTCACGCCCGCCGTCACCAGCTTTTGAATGACGTGAAGATAGCTGCGATGGGTGTGCATCAGCGCCGCTCCGGCCTTTTCCCGGATGGCGGTGACATATTGCGTGTGCTTGTAGCCGGCCACCTCGAAGAAGAGCTTGCGTGCCAGCGAATATCCATTGGTGTGCAGGCCGGTCGAAGGCAAACCGATTAGCACGTCGCCGGCCTTGATGCCCGCGCCGGTGACCATCTTGTCGCGGTCGACCGCGCCGACGATGAAGCCGGCCAGGTCGTATTCGCCATCGGAATAGAAGCCCGGCATCTGAGCCGTCTCGCCGCCGATCAGCGCGCAACCGTTGGCCCGGCATGCATCGGCCAACCCGGAGACGACGCTCTCGGTCACCTCTGGATCGAGCTTGCCGCTGGCCAGGTAGTCCAGGAAAAACAAGGGCGTGGCGCCCTGGACGGCAATATCGTTGACGCAGTGGTTCACCAGATCCGCGCCCACCGTCTGGTGCAGGCCCAGCTCGAAGGCCACCTTGAGCTTGGTGCCGACGCCATCGGCCGAACTGACCAGAATGGGATTCTTCCAGCGCTGCATGTCGAGCCGGAAGAGCGCGCCGAAGCCGCCGATGCCGCCCAGAACATTGCGGTTGAAGGTCTTCTGCGCCAGATACTTGATGCGTTCTTTGGCGCGGTCGCCGCTGCTGATATCAACGCCGGCGTCGGCGTAGGTCACGGATTTGGATTTGGGTTCGTCGGGCACGGTGCGGTCTTTCTGCGGATGGGATGGTTGAGTGGCGCTGTTGGCCGAAAGGTCGATTTTAGCAGGATTTCGATGAAGCGGCTGTGCATTGTGGGAGTGCGCGGGTCCCTGAGCAGGAAAAACGGGCCAAAATAAATGGAAAACTGGAGGCTATAGAAAATGCTCCCGCTCCTCGACGGTAGGGACCGAACAGCTCTCCAGCCGCCCCCAGAGGCGGTACCGCCAGCGGGCAATGAGACGGTAACCCAGATCGCGCACAGGCCGCGGAATGAGCCGCAGTGCGGCGGCAATCGCAGGCCAGGGGCTCGGAAGCTCGTGCAGCATTTCGAGCGCCGCATCGGAGCGAAGCAGGATCTCTTCCGCCGCGACGCCAAACTCCCGCACCACGAGAATTGTGTTGGGACCAGTCTCGGCATTTGCCAGACCGATTCCGTGCCGCGCCAGCAATTCGGCCCAATCCGGAGCCTCGAAGGCCGCAAAGCGCAGCCGGTCCCGCCGGTCGCGGCGCAAAAACCAGCGCACCGTGCCGTTGCAAAACACGCATCGGCCATCGAAGAGGACCAGCAGCCGGTCGCCGAGTTCGATGAAGTCTCTCACCATCAAGGGGATGCAACGTGTATGCGGCGAGATTCAATTCGGCTGATCTGAAACGACTCGGCCCTCTATACTGAATCCACCATGAGTTCCAGGCTTGCCGCACCCGTCCGCACACGATCTCAAGAATTGCAAGAACGCGCCGAGCGCTTCTTCCCCGGCGGCGTGAACTCGCCGGTGCGGGCTTTTCGAGCCGTGGGCGGCGCGCCGCCGTTCGTCGAGAGCGCGCAGGGCGCATGGCTCACCGACGCCGATGGCAACCGGTATATCGACTATTTCGGCTCGTGGGGGCCGATGATCCTGGGCCACGCCTTCGCGCCAGTCGTCGAAGCGATTGAGCGAGCGGCGCGCAACTCGGCGAGCTTTGGCGCATCGACAGCAGCCGAGGCCGATCTGGCCGAGCGAGTCGTCGCCTGCTTTCCGGCCATCGAAAAGCTGCGCTTCGTCAGCTCGGGCACCGAGGCCACGATGTCGGCGATCCGGCTGGCTCGCGCCGCGACCGGCCGAAAGATCGTCGTCAAATTCGAGGGCTGCTATCACGGCCACGCAGACGGGTTGCTGGTCAAGGCCGGCTCAGGCGTGGCGACCTTTGGAATTCCCGGATCGGCCGGCGTGCCGGAGGAGACAGCTCGCCTGACTCTGGCCCTGCCTTACAACGATCTCGACGCCGTCGAAGCCGCCTTTGCCGCGCATCCCGGCCAGATCGCCGCGGTCATTCTGGAACCGGTGGTCGGCAACGCAGGCTGCATTCCACCCGCAGGCGGCTATCTGGCCGGCCTGCGCGACATCACAACTCGCCAGGGCGCGCTGCTGATCGCCGATGAGGTGATGACCGGCTTTCGCGTGGCACTCGGCGGAGCGCTGGAGCTTTATGGCGTGGACGCGGACCTGGTTACGCTGGGCAAGATCGTCGGCGGTGGGCTGCCCGTGGGTGTCTTCGGCGGAAAGCGCTCCTTCATGGATCTGCTCGCGCCTCTCGGTCCGGTCTATCAGGCGGGAACGCTGAGCGGAAATCCGCTGGCCATGGCTGCGGGCATCGCGACGATTGGCTATTTACAGAAACATGCAGCAGAGGTCTATCCGCAGTTGGAAGCCACCGCCAAAGCCGTGGCCGAGGGCGTGGCCGGAGCGGCTGCGCGCGCAGGCATTCCACTCACCACCAACCGCGTCGGCTCGATGTGGACTTGGTTCTTCACAGCGAATGAAGTGACCAACTATGAGCAGGCCGCGCGGTCTGACACGGCCGCTTTTGGGCGCTTTCACAATGCAATGCTGGACCAGGGCATCTGGCTGCCGCCCTCGCAGTTTGAGGCGGCCTTCCTGAGCACGGCCCACGGCGAGGCAGAGGTTGCCACTACTATCGCCGCGGCTCGCGGAGCTTTCAAAGAGACGATGGATACCTCGCCTCCAGTTTAGAATGTGTACAAAGCGATAGCCCCTTTCCGATGAGCTGTTTCCGCTATTTGATGAACGGGTGCGGAGGCAATGGGCGCCAGCTTAACTAGTGGCGGAGAAGGCACTCCCACTAGGCGAAGTTGCCTGTAGTGTGATAGATTCCGACCATCCAATGGCAAGTGTGCTTCCAGACCGCGAAATCAAGAAGCTCTTGGGAAGAGCCATTATTGGGGGATCCGAGGACTGTATACGCATCAACAGCTACGAAGTCAGACTGGGCCATAAAGCCAGATTTGATTCAACCGGCGAGGAAATTGAGATTCCGGACGGCTGTTTCCTTGAGATCGAACCCGGCGAGTTCGTCACAGTCGGAAGCTTGGAGGCGTTCGATTTCAGTGCCGAAATCTCCAAGGTACTCGGCAAACCGAACGGTATGTTCGCGTGGATCACTCCCACTACAACGATGATGCGAGAGGGATTCCTCTTTGCCTCCACAAAGGTGGACGCAGGATACAAAGGGAACTTGAATTGGGGCATTCGGAACAGTTCTGTCAAAACCGTGAGACTGCAGCAGGGTGAGCATCTGTTCAAGCTAACGTTCATGGAGTTGTCAGAGGGGGAGAAACCGGACAAGTTTTATGGGGATGACAAGCAGGATCAATACCAGGGTACAAGTGGAATCAAAGAATCTACTCGATTGATTCCAGCCGATATTCCTGAACGCCTCGTTGTGCGAAGATCGCATCGGAAACTGGACCCAATAAAGCAGCTCACGCAGGCAGGCTATCCATTCAATCACATCGGTACAGAACTCATCGAGTTGCAAGGCAAATTCGAAGTCGTCTCGAAGGATGTTGCGGCCATGAATACGGTGTTTGCGGATTTCAAGAGGGACCTCGGCGAAAAGATTGAAAAAGAGACCGGAACCTTGGCCGCTTCGATCTCGGGTATTTCAGAAAAGATAGACAAAGGAATTAACTCTGCATTTGCAGAGCAGTTCCACCTTTACTTCGATAAGCACATGCTTCGGTGGATTGGAATCATGGGAACGTTAATGATCTTCGCCGTCGGTTTATATAAGCGTTTCATTCAACCAGCTCCACAAGAGAGTCAATCCATCTATCTATTCGTTTTGGGCGCTGCTTTGCTGATCGCCACTCTTGCGCTCACGAGATTTCCAAGGAAGCCTAGAAACTGATTACGAATTTGACGGTGCTGCGGCGTCAGATGCCGACGCCGTATTCGCTTTCGCCGGCGTGATCGTAGAAGTCGTAGGGGGTGCGGCGCTTGAATTTGTAGCGGCTGCGCATCTCGTGGCCCACAAAGATGCCGATCGCGGCCACGGCCATTCCCAACGAGAGCCAGCCGATCACCCGCAGGGCGTGCGATTCCCCGGCTTCTTCTGCGGCGGAGATTGCTTCGGGTTCGGTGGACATGGGCTTGCCTCCTGCTATGCGACAAGGATAGTTCAGTTATGTCTGAGACTATGATAGCGCAGATTTGGCCTGAATGGTCGGCGGGCCAAGAGAGTTGCCTGGCTGTCGAAGAACGGGTGATGCGGTTTCGGTCCGACCCTACGGGACGGAGAATCATGTTACGAATCGAGTCCCAGGGCTGCGCTTTGCTTGCCCCGGGCCACTTTCGTCCCCTCCCTCCAGGAGGGTGGGGCGCCCAGATAGCCTACCTGGTCGCGTCGATGCGGAAGAGCAGGTCAACCTTGGCCGGGGTGGGCAGGAAGCTGGCCTCGATGGAGTTGGCGGCCAGTTGGCGCAACTCGTCGCGTGTAAGGCCCTGCTCGGTGTGGGCCAGCAGATACTCGTTGGCAAGATCGGAGCCGAAGAAGGCCGGGTCGTCTGAGTTCACGGTCACCAGCAGCCCGGCCTTGAAGTACTTCTTCAATGGATGGTCTGCGTACGAGGTGCAGACGCCGGTGCGGACGTTCGAGGTCAAGTTCAGCTCGAGGGGGATGCGCCGCTCCTTCAGCTCCTCCATCAGGTAGAAGTCCCTGACGGCGGAGAGCGCGTGGCCGATGCGCTCGGAGCCGATCGAGAGTGCTTCGCGGATGGCCTCGGGTCCGGTGGTTTCGCCGGCGTGGTTGGTGAGGCGCAGACCGGCCTCGGCAGCCTGAGCAAAGAGGGCGCGGAAGGGCGCGGAGCCGGTGCGCCGTTCGTCGCCGCCCAGGCCGATGCCGATCACCGCAGGGTGCGTGGCCTTGAGTTCGGCGGCCTTGCGGAAGACGCGTTCTGCCTCTTCGACGGTGAAGTGGCGCACGGCGTCGAAGATCCAGTAGACCGAGAGGCCGAGGTCGCGCTCGGCGCGCTCGCGTGCGCGCTCCAGGCCGGAAAAGATGGGTTCGAAGGCCGCGGGGTCATGGTTGCGCCAGAGGTAGATGACGCCGACAGCGATGAAGACCTCGGCGTGAACTACACCCTGAGCTGCCAACTGCTCCATCATGCGCCACGCGGCCAACTCGTAGTCTTCCGGGCCAACCAGGCGGCGGGTGACGGCCTTGAAGGCCTCGAGAAAGCCGGTGAAATCGGTGAAGTGGTAGAGATCCCTGGCCTCGGGTAGCGTGAGCGGGCGCTCGTCGTGGCGCGCACTCAGCTCGACCAGCGTGGAGGGCGCGATGGTGCCTTCGAGGTGCAGATGCAGCTCAGCTTTGGGCAGACGGCGGATGAAGGAAGAAATATCAGGCACTTCTGCTATTTTATCGCGGCGGTGCGAACTCGGAGCGGTGGCGGCTGTAGAGGAAGTAGATGACCAGGCCGATGGCCAGCCAGGAGAAGAAGCGAATCCAGGTGATGACTTCAAGGCCCATCATGAGCACGATGCAGAAGACGATGCTGAGCACGGGAAAGAGCGGGCCGAAGGGAGTTCTGAAGCCGCGGTAGCGATCTGGCTCGCGGTAGCGCAGGATGAGCACGCCGATCGAGACGAGCACGAAGGCGAAGAGGGTGCCGATGTTGGAGAGATTGGAGACGGTTCCGATGTCGAGCAGGCCGGCGGGAATGCCGACGACAAAGCCAGCGACCCAGGTGGCGACGTCGGGGGTACGGAATCTCGGATGGATGTTGCTGAAGACGGTGGGCAGCAGGCCGTCGCGCGACATGGCGAACCAGACGCGCGCCTGGCCGAGCTGAAAGACAAGAATGGACGAGACCATGCCCAGCAAAGCGCCGATCAGCACAAAGAGCCTGATCCAGACAAGGCCAGAGCCTCCAGGCTGCAGCGAGAGCCGCTTGAGCGCATTGACCACCGGGGCGGCATCGCCCATCACCGACTGCCAGGGCACGATGCCGCTGAGCACGATGGCCACCGCGCCGTAGAGCAGGGTGCAGGCCAGCAGAGTGGCCAGGATGCCGATGGGAAGATCGCGCTGCGGGTTCCGGCACTCCTCGGCAGCCGTCGAGACCGAGTCGAAGCCGATGTAGGTAAAAAAGATAATGGAGCCGCCGGTGAGCACGCCGGTCCAGCCGTTGGGCATGAAGGGATGCCAGTAATGCGGCTTGATGAAGCTGGCGGCGGTGAAGACGAAGACCAGGATGGCGGCGATCTTGACCAGCACCATGATGTTGTTGGCGCGGGCCGACTCGCGAATGCCGCGCACTAGCAGCACGGTCAGAATCATGACGACCAGGAAGGCGGGAATGTTGAAGCCGAAGTGCCAGCCGGGCTGGTAAATGTCATTGCCGGCGAAGTCCTGCAGGCCAGTGGGCAGATAGGCGGGCGATATCCACTTGGCCGGCGGATGCAGGCCGAACCAGTCCAGCAGATCGACAATGTGGGCGGCAAAGCCGACGCTGACGCTCATGTTGCTGAAGGCGTACTCGAGGATCAGATCCCAGCCGATGATCCAGGCGATCAGCTCGCCGAGGGTGGCGTAGGTGTAGGTATAGGCCGAACCGGCGATGGGAATCATGGAGGCCAGCTCGGCATAACAGAGGCCAGTGAAGACGCAGACAATGGCCACCAGCACCAGCGAGAGCGCCAGCGCCGGCCCAGCTCCAGGCCGCCCCGCCAGAGCCGTGTGGTGGATGAGGTAATGAATCAGCGGGGTATCGCGGATATTCGGGGTATCGAACTTCTGCCCGGCCATGGCCGTGCCGATGACGGTGAAGATGCCCGAGCCGATCACCGCCCCGATGCCGAGCGCGGTCAGCGACCACGGCCCCAGGGTCTTCTTGAGCGCATGTTCGGGTTCTTCCGATTCCCGGATCAGCTTGTCGATCGACTTGCGGGCGCCAAGTTGACTGAGCAGGGCCGTTCTCCTCGTCCCGCACTCGGTGGGGACCTCTCGATTCCGGATACCGTTCCTTTAGGGCAATCCCCGGCCGAGAATGAACTCGACCGAGTGCGGAAGTTTGGATATCCCTTGCAGCTTCCCAGCTTTGAACTTTTCATTGATCCGATCAAGGGAGCGCACGCCTCGAGGGGAGACCTGCAAGGGAGCAAGGCTGGCTGGGTTCCGGCTCTGACGCGCCCTCGCGCGCGGACACGGAACCCTCAAGCTTACAAGCCATTTCATCACCGGTTTAAGTGCACCGCGAAGCACTGCCTCAGGGGCTAAAGCCCACGATTCTTCTGCCCCGTCGCGGCACGGCTGAAGCCGTGCCCTTTCAAAACCAGGTTACGAATCAGCTTCTACGCCGGCTGGCTTTTACCGTTTCGACTGACCGCGGACCATCTTCTTGACTTTCTTCTTCTTGGAGCCGCGCGGCTCGGTCCGCTTTGCCTTGGGGGCGGCTTTCTTGCGGGCGGCGCGCTTCAGTGCCTTCCGTTCCTCTTTGTCTTCAATCTTGGTGGTATCTGCCACTCGATTCCTCTTTCGCTGCAATGCTTCTTGGATTCCCGCGGATGGGGTGATGCAACGTCCATGTTAACAGGGATTTCACGGCGGCGAAAGCACGGCGTGTGCGTTGGAAGCGGCGTTCGCGCCCTTTCCGGCGTACAATGAGGATAGACAAGAATTTGAATCGCCTGCTCGGCCGTTGCCGTCCTACCGCTCCCGACGAGCTCCGCACCGCACGCAACAATCACCTGTTGACCGGAGTGAAGTCATGCGTTCCGACAAGATCCACCGCGCGCTCGCGCAGGGAATGAACCGCTTTGAAGTCTGCCAGTTGGTCTCCAAAGGGGTCAAGGCTACCCACAAGACCGGCGGGCGCTTTGAAGATTCGATTAACGATGTGCTGCAATATCTAGGCACCCACGAAACGCTGAAGGAAAGTCTTCACCCAGCCATTCCGCAGGTCAGCGTCAAGAGCCTCAAGCCCGCCGCATAGGGCTGTCTGTCCCGATTGATCTGGCAATAAGTAAATCCCCCGGCAAACGCAGGAGAGGGACGGCAGCTTCGCCGTCCCTCTCTTTGAATTTGAACCGGTTGGAAGGGGGGTAACCCTTAGACAACCTGAACGTTCTCAGCCTGCCAGCCCTTGGGGCCCTTGGTTACGTTGAACTGGACGCGCTGGCCCTCTTGCAGCGAACGGAAGCCGTTCGATTGGATGGCGGTGTGATGAACGAAGACGTCCTCGCCGTTTTCACGGCTCAAAAACCCAAAACCCTTGGCATCGTTGAACCACTTGACTGTGCCTGTTTCCATTTGTGTGTTGCTCCTCTTTACTGATTTACCGCGAACGCAATGTGGAAGTTTGCGAGTAGGCGGTAACCAGAACAGGCAAGAACTTCAGATCGAATTCTACGATTGAATAGAGTGTACCACGGTTTTGGCGAAAGAGCCGGGAATTTCTGGCTCAATCGACGGGAAGCTGCCTGAGGGCTTTCCGCTTTTGGGACAGAATCGTCCCAAATCTCCCCATCTGACCCGTCCCCATGTGGCCCGTATGAAGTGCCGGGGACAGGATCGCCTCGTTTTCGCAGTGGAAGAATGGCGTTTGGCCGGCGAAAGCAGCTGCGTGCTTGTGCTCAACCCGGCAAGGACTTCCACAAAATTTGGGGTCTGCTGCGTGTTGAGCGGGGAAGAGCAGGCTGAGCGGATGGGCGCGTAAACAGATGGGCTGGCGGCCGGAAAAATCTGCGGCCAAAGATCAGCGGCTTCGCTGTCGCATCTTCCGATCCGCAATCGCCTTGCCGTATAACTCCATCAATAGCGTGTAATTCATCTCGGCGGTAAACCTGCCGAGAAACAGGTTGCGGCAATTCAAACGCATTCTCTCGTAGTCATTTCCGGCGGAGAAACGAGAAGCTCCCGCTACAAGCGCATCGACATCCCCCGGTGGAAAGCGATAGCCGGTCACGCCTTCCTCGACCAGCTCTCGAACGCCTCCAAGATCGGCCGCGAGCACAGGCGTGCCTTGCGAAAATGCCTCGACAACCGTGCGTCCAAAGGTCTCGAACCACTCCGATGGAAAGACCAGAAACCTGGCCTTCGCCATCTCGCGATAAACCGTCTCCCGCGGCTGCAATCCCACATACTCGATACCGGCATTCGCAGAGGCGCACGAGCGCACTTCGTCCGCCATGGGGCCATCGCCGACGATCTTCAGTCCAAGAGGTATCTTTCCCGTGTTCCACGCCGAGAGCATCGTCCGGATACCCTTCTCCGGCGACAGGCGCCCGACAAAGAGCGCGCCGCCTTCCGCGCTTCTTTCCGCTCTCCACGTTTCGGTTGCGGCAAAGTTCGGCTTGACCACAACTTTTTCCGCTGGTAAACCGCCGCGAACCAGAATCTCGCGCTCGAAGCCGGAAACGGCAATAAAAAGATCTACACGATTCCATGTGTGTACGAAGCGATGAAAGGCATACGCCCCCACGACGATCGCGCTGCCTGCGCGGCTGCCGCGATAGCAGCCATGAACGATGCCATCGATCGGAAGCGCCTTGCCAACGCAATCCGTGCATACCGCGCCATCGCGATAGAGCAGCGAGTTCGCGCAAAGCATCCTGAAGTTATGCAAGGTCTGCACAATGGGCAAGCCCGCCGCGTCGGCCTCCAGAATAATCGACGGCGACAGCATCGGAAACCAGTTGTGTATATGCACCACGTCCGGCCGGAAATCATGGATCGCCTGCTTCATCCGCCTTCGCGAAGCGGCGGAGTAGAAGACCGAAGCGGAAGCAGCCAGCTTGCCGCGCAGGCCATGAATGGCGTCGTTATCCTGCTCCAGCACTTCTACGCTATGGCCGCGATGGCGAAGAAGCTCGACCTCGTCGCGCACGACCGCGTCTTCGCCGCCGCCGAATCGATATCTGTTGTGCGCTGCGAGGATTCTCATGGAGTTACTGAAAAGCCGATCCTATCGACTTGCAAAATATCACTCGGTGGAAACATGATACCGGGTACGGGAAGCAACGAGCAGCCTTGCGGATATGCCCAGAACGATTGCGACGACGATGTTCTGCAGATAGAAAGGCTCCCGCAAAGGAACGCAAAAATCCGCGCCATCCATTCCTTCCGCGAGACAGAAGATGAGCAGCAGAAGCGCGCATCGAATCGCATGAATCGCTCCGTTGCCAGCGACCGCCATCGCAACGGGGGGCCCTCTCAAAAACTTCCATCCCAACGCAAATATCTTGGCCAGCATCAGCAGATAAACTGCCAAGGCCAGCCATCCGGCATCTGACAGCGTCTGCATGTAGGTATTGTGAGCGTTCCCAAGCGATGTGAGGTTGGATAATACCCCGGAGGCGAAATACTCTCTCTCTTTCGTTCGAAAGCCCGCGACGTAACCCATCCCTTGAGGATGGGCCGTGCAGTATTGAATTGTAAACTTCCAGACATCCGTTCTCCCGCTGGCGCTTTCGATGTCTTGAGTGTTTAGTCCGCGGTTGAAAACGTTCCAGATGCGGCCGCCCCCGATCGCTCCCACGGCCGCGCCGAAAAAGAGGATTGAGGCCATCAAGCAGGAGATAAAGAAATATGCGGGGCGTTTGCCTGTCTTTGCCCACCCGGCTCCGAGAATGGCCAGAGGCAAAAGCACTGCGAGTTCGGCTCCTCTCGACTGGGTAATCAATGTGCCTGTCAGACCCACAAGGAAAAAGAAAACGGCTCGGCCTCTGGATTCCAGGCCATGCAGGAAGCTATATGCCGAAACGATGGCGATCAGCGGGCATATCGCAGTCACGGGAGCCACGCCGCCTCCAAGAAGGCGTATGCCCGCCCCTTCTACAAAAGTAAAAACATGAGACGGAGCAAAAGGAAGGGCAAGGATCACGGCAGCAAAGAGCAGGAGCGCAATCAACCGGAGATGGAAAAGACACTGTACCCAATCCGGGGGATCCTTGTAGACATCCGCAACGAATTCCACAACGCAGAACAAAGTCAGAAAGTACAAAATAGAATAAGCCGCCGAAACAAGGTGGCTGGGAGAGTAGACCGCCGATGCCAGGAATAGCAGGCCGAGCAGGAAGGCCAATCTCAAAATGGATCGGACCTGCTTTGGAACAAAGATTGACTGTGCGGAAGCCAGGCGATACATCGCCCGAATCGCAACCAGGAGAAGAAAACCGACTTGGAAAAAGCTCCAGAAATCGATCACCCCCTTGGTTGCATCGACCGCTGCGGACCTGAAGATCGGCGGACCGAAGGCCAGGATAAGGATGGGGTAGCGCTTGAGAAACTTCAGAAACGAATAACGCCCGCGTCGCTTCACTTGAGAGATCGAGTATTCGGTATCGTAAATCCGTTGCAGAGATTGTGTCATATTTCGCTTCGTTTTCTTCTGATAGCTCTAGCCCTATTGCCGAGTTGCAGTCAATCTAAGATTGGTGCGTCAAACGATGTACCCGTTCTATGAGCATTTTCTCGCGCTCTGGAAAATGCTCTCATATTGCTGGAAGCCCGCGGCTGGCGGGATGTGACTAACATGTCGTCCAGGGCCGTGTTTATATTCGTATACTATCTACCGGGCGTGCAGATGGTCAAGCAGTTGAAAGAGAACTCGGGGGCAAGCCCCCCTAAGTTCTCGATGAGTTCAGTTTTCCGTTGCTTTGCGTACTTTGGCGGGGGGCGTCTGCAAGGCAACTCACACTCGCCAAGCGGCGGACTTAGCCGAAGATCGATTTCTTGGAAAGGGCGTATCTCTCAATGGTGACGCGGGAGGTCCACGCGAGCAGAATGCTAACGCCAAGACACACGGTCAACATGAGGCTTTGAGTCAAGCCAGGATGATGCCACAGATCTAACATCCTCAGAAACTTTTCGTTGATTCCCAGCAACACTGCGAAGCCGTGGTATAGATAAAGACTGTAGCTGATGAATCCGAGGAACGACAGCGTCCCGCTCATGAAGAAGAAACGATGCAGAAAACCTCCGGTATTCTCCGATACTAGCGAGACCAGAAGCAGACCGGAGGAAAGAATAGCAACAGCCGTGTATACCAAGGGCGAGCAATACCGGCTTATGATGTGAGTGGGATTTAGAACTAGAAACAGCGCAAGGCCCGTCAAGAGAAGGCCCGCGCCCGCAATCAGCAAGGTTCCGCGTTTCGGCCTCGCCGACCGCAACCAAATGGCAATGATTGCTCCACAGAGAAGCCCGTCTCCATGGGTTAGGGGATTCATGTATATGGCAACCTGAGGAAAGCCGAGACTCATGGCCCATATACGAAGACAAGGCGCAATTAGTATGCCTGCAAGCAAGCACGGCAGTGCTACTCGCCGAGACAAATATCGAATCACCGCAGGCCACACAAGATAGAACTGTTCCTCGATCGCCAGAGACCAGGTAGCATGCAGAATCATAGAAGAGGCGAGAAGCTTAGGAAACAGATTCTGGATCATCAATAGATATGCCCAGAGTCCAAGGGGTTCCTTGCGAACCTGCAAAGCTAATCCTCCTACGGTTCCTTTTAAGATCGGTACAATGCAGAACGCAAAGAGGAGAAGAAGCGTGTACGCCGGCCAGATACGCAGGACACGGTGTCCGTAGAAGCGGCGAAAGTAGCGTTTTCCATCGCGAGTGTCCCACAGGATTCCCGTAATCAGAAAGCCCGAGAGGACGAAGAACATATCCACGCCTATCCAGCCTTGGAGAGCCACTGAAGACAAGGGGGCAGGCAAAACGGGCCCGACGTGGCAAATCAATACCAGCAGAATTGCGAGACCGCGAAGCCGATCCAACTGCGGGATCTTTTGGGGCAGTTCATAGGGCGAGTTCAGTGTTAAAGATTGCGCTGAAATGTCGGTGAATTTCCGCACGATCGCATGATTCCTCAAGAACATTCTTAGACCAGACCGCCGCTTTCAGCGACGCGTTCTGTCAGTTTAGCCCAAGACAACTCGTTTGCCCTGGCAATGGCGCCTGCGGAGAGGCTCGCCAACTCTGCGGCACACATCGAACTCAGTGAAACCATTGCGCCGGCAATGTTACTAACGATATCGTTCTCATTTGCATCTGCTGTCGAAATGACGGCGCCACAGGAGCCATTCACCATGACGCCAGGCCCCCCAAGATCGAGACAGAGGACGGGAAGACCCGCTGAAAGCGCCTCAAGAACAACGAACCCGCCGGAGTCATGAAGGCTGGGAAAGATTAAAGCCGTAAAGGTGTGGAATGAGTCTATGAGTTGCTGTCGCTGCAGAACTCCGGCAAATGCCACCGCATCCGCCACGCCGAATCTCACCGCCGCATCTCGCAACCACTGCTCATCTGGCCCATCGCCGATCAGGGTGAGCGTCGCAGCCGGAACTGTTCTTCTGACCTGAGCCAGCGCGCGGATCGCGAAATGCGCGCCTTTCCAACAAAGGAGCCGTCCAGCGAAGACAAATCGCGGGGCTTCCGGCGGCCGCGACTCATTCCTGATTGCAGCGCCGCCATGCGTTGCAATCGCCAGGTGCACCGAAGTCTTGGAGTGCCACCGGGGGGGAACAAGACGCAGACTGCCCGCGGTCGTCACAAAGATATGTGTTGCCGCGGCATACGCCTGGCGTGTCAGCGGGCTATATCGCTGGAGCAGAATTCCAAGGTCGCGGCGCAGCTCGCCTGCCTTGCTGCGCATTGGCATGCCGCGGCGCAGGCGCAAGGGCGCCCGTTCACCTCCCGCGATGGGTCCGATAACGAACGGAATCCCCAGCCGGCCCATGAAAGAGCCTGCGAGCATACTGACGAAGGTCACATGATAGACGCAATCGAAGGGCTTCTCGCAGTTCCACCTGGCAGCCAGGCGGTATGCGCCCCACTGCCAGAGCACGAGGTAGATGGGAAAGAACCAGGCTCGCTTCTTCAGCTTCAAGGCCCATCGCGGAAGATCGTAGTAGATGAAGTGCAATCCGGGAAGACGGCTCGAAGGATTCGCTTCGATGACCGCTCTGTTGTTCGCGCGTGTCAGCACCCATACCTCATCCGCATTTGCAAGCATGTGCAGCGCCCTCTGCCAGCCAACCTCCGGCTCAGATCCTTTATCAGGCTCGCAAGCGTAGGCGGAAAGCAGAACCCTCACACATTCTCCCAAGACAGCTTTGTACCATCCATAATTCGGTGCTCCATTGACCTATACTCAAGGCCGTCTTGTATCCACAACGGCAACCCCTTCCGTAAATGAGCGTTCCCAGAAATAACAACTCCAACCGGTAAACCGATCTTGCAAATTAGTTACCGTGCAGTTGAAAGCTTCATTCCAGGACGAAACCTTACTGCCGCCCACGCTCGTCATGATTTCCGGGCGCCGTTCACTTTCCATGCCACGACGTCACGCTGATGCCGCAGGATGCTGATATACGACAAATACTTCATAAGCATCGTATAGCGTTCTCCGCCCACAACTTTCAAAATGCATCGCAAGCCGTTGCGTATAACTCGCAAGTGCCAGTCGCTCTTGTCGTAGTTCAGCATGGTGACCTTGCCTGTCAAATCATAGGTTTTTAGCAGATTGGATTTATCCGCCAGCTTGAAAAACGTTCCGCGGGAATCAAAGGGATCTGCCCCGGCGAACTCGGTCAAATGGATTGAATACATCCTCCGCGCAATCAGGCTGATCGGTTTTCCGTTCGAGAAGCAGCCAAAGCCGTATGGAATCGCGACAAATCTCATATGATCGTTTTCACGGACCTGCCCGCGGTAGGATTCGAATAGTTTCAGCAACTCCGGTCTATCGGCATAGGTGGCGTTCCGATGCTTCGTTATCTGCAAACTTGTGCCTATGTCAATTCCGCTGAAGTGGAAAAACACAAGCGGCACGCCGTTGACCGACCAGCCATCCGGCCGCTCCTCAAGTTTCCGCTCTTGAAAGTTCCAATGCGCAACGTTGCACCCTTTGTGCTTCAGAATGTAAAGCCCATCAAAGTAGCATGGAGCAAGATCGATCCATTTTTGATCGACGAAAAGTCCTGTTTGAAATTCGCGATACCCCAATTGCAGACAGCGGTTCTCCCACCAATCGAGGAACCTTCTCGTCTCGCTATTCCCGTTTACCGCAATGAATCCGAGGTTGAATACTCCCACAGCCGAGAATTCTTCGTCTGTCGGACTTTCCTGATCGACGATCGGGGCCGTTGCGTGCGGGGTAACCACGATGTTGCTGGATTCCAGAAGCCGATAAATAAAGTCGAGTGAGCTATAAACGCAAATGTCTGGATCGAGATAAATAACTTTGTCGTATCCCATGCTCAACAGTCTCTTCAATAGGGTCGGTTTAACTCCAGTGTTCAATTCGAGAATGTCGTACTTGAAGGAAGTGGACCTGAAGTCGGCGATCCCAAGATCCTCCACATACAGCGTTTGCAGCCCGTCGGCGTGTGCGGCAGCGTCAACCAATTCGCTTCGCCGATCCACGATCAAGACAAAAAAGTCGTCCTCGGGGTGTTGAATTCGGAAAGATTTGGCTACGGTTCGTGCAAACGCAAAGTAATTCGCTGAAACAATTGTGCAAGCAGCTCTCTTTCCCATTCCCAATTCTCCTTGATATCCAATCCTTGCCTGCATGCTCCAGCAATGACTCAAACCAATCAAGCTCCCGAGCATATCTATCGATTTATAAGATCGTTGTCCATACCTTGGCGTCAAAGTCAAACGTCTTAATGCACCGCGCCGGAACCCCCGCCGCAATGGTGAATTGGGGGATGTTTGTTGTGACGACAGAGTTTGCGCCGATAATTGCACCTTCTCCAATTGTGCACCCAGGGGTAATAACTACATGATCTCCAATCCAAGCATTTGGTCCAATGACGACTGGGCCGTCGGACATTAAATGGCGCTTCATCGGGGCGATCGAAGGGTTAGATTGATGGGGTCCCTTGTAAGAGCCATGGTTATGGTCCGTGATAAGGACATTGCTGCCTATCAGAACATCGGGCCCAATCTCGATATAATTAACCGCAGCGATATGTGCGTACCGGCTGACGTGAACCCTGTCTCCAATTACGATCTTCGGCGTATATACCTGACCGTCAAAAAAAGTCAAAGCCTCAAGCCATAGCCCCTCTGCAGTCTCGAAGCTGGCGCCTATTCGAATGCAGGACAGGCCGCGGAGGTATGCGCGCGGCCCAATATGAATGTTCATCGATCCGCATCGCGAGCCAATTACAGCTCCCCTAAGCCTTGACATCAGCCTCGCGCACGAATGCGATAGCGCGATGTAGAGTCCGCTCGTCGAGCGCAGATTTCGAATTGTCTTAAACATCATCACTTCATCCATTCAGGGCCGTGCCGCGTGAGTTACCAAGTGAAGATTCGACAGGAATTGGCCGTAAGCGCCGATCAGCTTTGCTTTCTATTTCACAAATATAGTCAAATTTGCGACAAGCTGTCGCGGGGTCCCGATTCATGGAGGGGACAGACGATCTATGACTTCAGCGTAGGTATCGAGAACCGGGTGAGTTCCATATTGCCCATGAACAGTCCAAAGAAAGAGAGTGCAAAGATTGAGCAGGTAGGCCAACGACTGCGCCTCGGCTCGATAACACCGCTCCTCACCAAACCGATCGCGGCATAGTTGGACCGTCCGGTTCATCGATCGCATGATCCTGGCCGGCGATTCGCGATTCAATGCCATAGGCAGGAGGGTAAAGTGGAGAGGATCAAAAAGGGGTAGTTGCTCATTGGCCGCATACTCCCAGTCGAATACTTGGGCGCGACGGCTTTGAATTCGAACGTTCCAGGGAGTGAAGTCATTGTGAGCAGCTACCGACACCACGGGAGATCCGGAGAACGATCGCTCAATTTGCCGCATGCCCCGCGCGAGGCGAGTTGACCACGCCACGGCAAGTGCGCCGTCTAACTCGTCGATACGGGAGTTGAGGGCTCGATAGAGTCCGGAGTCTTCGTATCGGATGGGCCGGAGCGAAGATTCGTGAAGCTTCAGCAAAAACTCGAAGTGAGATTCTCCGAGCGCAAAATCGATGCAGCCGGAAAGAGGAGTTTGCGCCAGGAACGAGAAATCGTCTCCAGATCGGAATTGGACAAGCTCGGGAACATGGGAGGCAAGCGTCGGCTGTTCGCGGAGTTTGCGCAGCCAGTTCGCTTCATTTCGAAGAAAGGAATCGGCTTTCGCGCCTACGCCCGCCTTGACTATGTACAGTGGCTGAAGCGTCTTTTTGTCTAAGAATAGGATTGTGTCCTTTGACCGAAGAGTCCCGGCGCAGCAGCAGGAGGGGCCGGTCTCGCTGCCCAGCAACTCTCTGATCTCAGTCAGATTGGCCGCCTCCCCGCAGCCCACAGCGCCAAAGAGCCGTGGCAGACGCGCCATTGCGCGCATGGGGAGCCCGAGCCGTCCGGGGAGGAAGTTCCGCCAGCATGCTTGCTGAGCCGCTCTTTCGCGCGGAACGGTGAAGCGCAACCGTCCATTCCAGCGCAAGGCAAGATGGGTTCCAACGGGTCGGTCTTCCGCTTTGTAAAAGCGGCCTATCTCATCCACGATTGCCTGCGTCCTGAGCGATTGTCTTGGTGATGGCGCGCTCGACCTCGGTGACAACTCGATCGAGCGATTGAGCTGCATCCACAATAACAAACTTCCTTCGGCCCCGGACGAAGGCCAGGTAAGCATCGCGTTGCCGCGATGTTTCTTCCAGAGGAACTTCCTGCTTGCGCGCCTGCAACACTTCTGCCGGAGCGTCCAAAAGGATCCACAACTTGGGCCGCGGCATCAACATGCCGATTAGCTTGGCGGCCCATAACGGCCCTCCGTACCGATAGCGCTTCGGGTCAATCAGAAGGTCGTGATAGTAGCGGTCGCAGATGAGCAATGTTTCCCTTGTTTCCTGAAACAGAGTGGCGTACCACTCTTCCATGAGCCAGACTACGATCTTCGCCAGGGAAGTCAGCGCCGAGCGCGGCGGCTTGCCGTGAGGGTCAACGACAATCGTCACCACTTCGCCTGGCCGCAGGTTCACAAGGCGCGGCTTCAGATGGCGCATCTTCACACAGTGGCCTGATGAATGCAAAGCGCCGATCGCTCCGCGAATCACGGAGCTTTTCCCGGCTCCGTCGGGACCAAGGATGACTATTCTCAGTTCGGCGTTATCCTTTCGCAGCGAATTTGCGGCTACCATTCAATTGTTCGCGCCGGCAGCGCGGCCGCCGTTCCCGGCAGCTCTCTGGTTGGCAGGGCGCTGGCGGCTCCGGCATCTCTTCGGCATCGCTCGTGTTCCAAAAGAACCCATGAGCCCCATCCTCTTCCGGAGAATTATGGCTAGTCAGGAACGGCGAAGCAGAAGCTTCGTCGCGATTTGTGAAATTGTGTAACCGGGTTGGAGGATCATGGCCGCGAGAATGGTCGGTACAACCAGAAGATACTTTTGCTGGGCAAATTGAATCGTAGCTGCCTTGTAAAGCACCTTGGCCGTATCCCGGCGCTGTTCGTTGGCCCGCACGTACCAAGGCAGCGCGCGGCGGAAACGAAGATACTCCTCCCAGGAGATTTCCGCTTCCCCGCGGCGCCTGCGCACCATGCACTCCTTGATCCAGCGAAGCTGCTGACGGATAAATCGCGCCCGCGCGATGGATGCGGACCCCGCATGGATGCGGTAATGGAGCAGGTACTCCGGCTGCACCAGAATCTTGTATCCAGGCTCCAGAAGCCGGTTCCAAAGATCGATGTCCTCATTGACCCGAAGCTGCGGGCGATAGCCGCCGACTGCCTGCACCGCGCTCTTGCGCAAAATCGCCGCCGGATGACTGAACCCAATCAACTCATTGGCCCGGTAAAGCTTCTCGACAGCCTCGTGAGTGAGCAAGCGTGAGTTATCCCTGGCAATAACTCTTCCCCGGCTGTTAATGTGCTTGACCCAACTGCTGGCAACCGCCAGTTCGGGATGCTCGGCGACAAAAGCCAATTGGCGCTCGATGCGGTTGGGCATCATCACATCGTCGGCGTGCATCACCACTACCCATTCGCTCGCCGATAGCTCCAGTCCTTTGTTCAGCGTCGGCGCCACGCCGATGTTGGCGTGCGATTCCACGCGCACGCGAGGATCGCGCCGAGCGTAGCTTTGAGCTATTTCCAAGGTGCGATCCAGAGACCCATCGTCCAGAATAATCAGCTCAAAATCCCTCCAGGATTGCGCAAGCACGCTTTCGATCGCTTCAGCGAGGAATCGCTCTTCGTTGAATACCGGCATGATGACGGTAATCTGCATCGGGGGCCTCTTTGCAGGTATGATGAGTTCTGAAAAATGTAATTCCGATCCAATTGCTTATGTAGAATCCGCGGAATCCGCTCGCTCCCGCATGGGAACGGAAGCGGGAGACAGCGCTAAAAGCGTCTCCTGATGCGCTCATTTGATCGCTGAGCCAGCACGTCGATGATGGCCGCATACGCATCCTCCGTTACGCCGGCGATGGGCCTGCCTGCGCCCTGGATCGTGCAACTCCTCCTCGCCTTGACGAAAGAGCAGGCGGCCTCGGATTGCCGGATCGTTTCGGCCGGTTGCGCCGCATGGCTTGCAGGCCGATCTTGTTCCGCGGTTCCTTCCAGCGATATCCAGAGATCGGTTGAGGGAAGCAGCTTGCCGGCCAGCCGCGCAAAAACTTCCGCCATTCGATGGCGGCGCCCTTTCGGGTCAATGAACCAGCCGCGGCAGCGGCCTTCGCTCACGCGAAGCGTAAGATTGTTTCTCTTCAAGAATTGGCTCGCCCACTCTCCCGCCACCCACCGGGCAATCCTCGCCATCAAAGCCATGGAGCCACCCGGAGTTTCGCCGCGAGGAGAAGACGCGCGCCCGGAAGACAGTTGCGGCCCAAAGCGGCGCCTCTCGACCAGCTTTGCCGAGTATTGAAGCATCGGCAGCAAGCCTTCGATGATGGACGCCGCGCCGCCGCGCTCCGGTGCCGTAATGCAAACCGCCTCGATCGTCCTCGGCGTGCAGCGCACCATGAATTCAAACGCATGGTATCTCGTCGCGGCCAGGACGCCGCGCAACGGCCTAAGCCGCAGAGCGCGCAAAACCAGTGCCATGCGCAGCGGCTTGACGCGATCCACCATCTTGACGCGGTCGCCTTCAACGACGGCATCCGCTAACCGCGTGGCAGCCTTTGGCCCAAATGCCGGCGAAAGATTTGCAATCACAGCCATCCTGGCTTCCGCAAAGGTTCGCTGCACTTTGGGAAAGTACTTCTCCTTCAGCCAGCCGCCAATGAGCAGACTCGATAACAGCGAGATGATTGCCTCGTGAACCGGCGACGGCACAAGAAACTCCAGATTGCCGGCTTGCCGCGGTATCGCCGCTTGCAGCACGGCTTCCGTCGCCAGGTATTCCTGTCCTTTCCAATTCAGGCTCCAGATGAAATCGAGACCCAGACAGCGGACGGACGGCGCCGGCGACACGCCTTCCACAAACACGTGCGCGACATAGTGGCGCTCGGCGTAACCGACGATGCGAATGTCCGGAATCGATTGCAGCGCGCGAATGGCGCGCGGCAGTTCGGACGGGCGAATCAGGAAATCCACGTCGCTGCCCACATTTTGCGCGGGAAATCCCTCATAATTCCGCAAAATGCAGGGCCGCAGCCCTTCTTTTTCGAATGACTGAAAAAGTGCCGTGAGAAAATCGCCAAACGATAGAAACTGCGGCTGAGGTGACGGCAGCGAGGTTTCTTGCATGTTCCTCCCCTCCGGCTTCCGAGGGACTGAGTCGCATCCGCCAGCGCAGGAAAAGGATGGCGATTGAAAGTTCGTGCGGAGGCATTTATTCATGAGCGAAATAGCGCATGACGCGTCCGGCAATCTCCGCGGGATTGAGCAGCGCAGCCGCAAGCAGGTGGCCGGCGCCTGCGAGATAGCGGCCATCCAAATACCGTTGGCCCGCTGTCCGCATCTGCAGTTTGGATGAATCCCGGCAATACCTTCCGCAGCGCGACCAGAGATCGTTTGGCTGGGAGAGCCTGAACTCGTCAAAGGTCAGCTCCGGGATCGATTGCAAGCGCCGCCGGTAAGAGTCTTTTGTCCAACGCGCTTTTTCCCACATTTGGGCAAACACCTGGTAAGTGTTCGCGCCCGTTTGAAAACGGTAGGCGATCAGCGGCTCGCGCAGGATCAAGATTTTACCCGCTTGCGATAGCCGGCATTCCATGTCCCAATCGTCCGATGGATAATACTCCTGTCTGAAGCCGCCGATGGCTCTGAGTGCATCGGTTCGCACAAACATCGTCGAACAGAGCAGGCAGCCGTCTTTCATCGGTTCATACTCTTTCAGTTCGCCGGGCGCCATCACTGTCTTGTCTGCGTTCGACCAGCGGTGCTTGCTTCCGAACTTGGTGCTGTACGCGAAGAGGCCGAGCGCTTCCGGGCGATTCTCCATCACCTGCATCTGGCGTTCCAACCGCTCGGGAGGACTGATGTCATCCTGGTCCGAGCGAGCGATGTAGGGCGCCCTGGCTTCTGCGATTCCCAGATTCAAGGCCGTGCAAAGCCCGCCATGCTCCTTATGGATCAAACGCACCCGCTCGTCCTTGAAGGAACGAACGACATCGCTCGATCCGTCCGTGCTTCCATCGTCGATGGCGAGCAGTTCGAAGTCCCTGAATGTCTGGGAGAGCAGGGAATCGAGCGTCTCGGCGAGATAGGCCGATCCGTTGTAGATCGGCACGATGATGGTGACCAGCGGGTTGCTCATCATTCTATGCGCGGCTACTTCCGACTTGACCGGGATTGTCTACCGGCTTTTTGACAGACCTGGATTCTGCGTTTGCGGTTTGAGTACGTAAATACTCCACATCGAACCCGATTCACGGGCCTCGCCGACCTTCTCGTAATTCGGACTCAGACTGCTTTGGTAGACGTCGCCGGAACTGAGCAGCATCACAGTCGGAAATTCGCCTCTCTGCAGCATTCCTTCAACGCACCCGTTTTGACAACTACCCCGAGTCGCAACTTGAAACAAGGGGTCGAGGACCACGGCAGGAGCACGATTGCCGGTGGAAAACCATGGCAGTGAAAAGGTCTCATTCGTGGTGAAGATCGGCTTCTTCATCGGCGCCAAGCGGGCGCGCATCGCCACGGCATCGGTGAAGTCGGGCGCAGTGGCAATTCCCACCGTTCCCAACAGGTGCGGACGAGTCCCGCTTTGAGTTGCCGCAAGTTGTACCGCCGGTTGCAGGCAGGCTGAAGAGAACGAGCGCGCTGACTAGCCGCCCTGGAGCAGCAAACACCGCGATCTGCAGAAGCGTGGACCCCGCGACGAAGGCCTCGAGAAGGTAATGGTCCCAGGAGCCGTCCTTGGTCATGGCGGCCAGTCCGCCGGCCAATGCAACGATCAGTACAGTGGTGAGAAGACGGACGGTGCTATCGATCCGCTGCTTGCCTGCTGCGAGCAGCAGCGCAACGGGAGCGAGAATCCAGTATGCATTCGCAATCAAGGACTTTATCGCGATAGGGAGGACCCGCATGACGCTCCATGCGATGAGCCGTGGAGCGACAAGGGTGTTGTACCGGTATTCGGGGCTCCCGATAAGGATCGTTGCGGCGGCCAGGACCGCGAATACCAAGGCCAGCATGGAGAGGTCGCGCCACCGCTTGTGAAACAGGAGGAACAGGCAGACGCCGGCGAGAGCCAGAACCGTGGACTGCTTGAACGACCACGCGAGATAGAAGAAGACGCCGGCGAACGCAAATCCGAGGCGCGGTCTCCGCACAACCAGGTAGAGAGCGATCATAACCAGGGCACAGGCGGCCATGTCGGGCCGGATGGTGATCGCCCATTGGCGGACGATCGAAGCGGAAAACCAGAGGCCCAGCGCGAAGAGAAGCGACAAGGCGCTGCGGGCGCCGCGCAGGTTGAGATGTTTCTCGACGAGTTTCCACTGTGCGATTGCGCCGGCGATCGCAAACGCCGGTGTGAAAAACCGCCCCCAGGTCATGATCGAGGCGCCACTTGCGCCAATCATCCTTAATAAGAAGCCGTATGTCTCGAAGAAGAGATAGTTGTAGGGTGCGCGAGAAAACGGAAATGCGAGCGGCCACTCGTAGATTGGCAGGTGGTGGACTGCCTTCCAAACAGAGTAGATCACCACGGGTTCGGCGGCACTAGGTCTCTGACTGTTTAAAGATGTATCTTTGCAGGCACTTTTATCGCGATTTGAATGGCTGCATAGTGGGGACATGCAAAGCTACCATCGGGTGCATGTTCAGTTGAAGAGTAAGGACCGTCAGCAGGTTTCCGGGATGCTGACGAAGGGGCGGGGATCGTCGCGAGTGTTGCGGCGTGCATTGGTTCTGCGCCAGCTTGACCGTGGGCAGAAGGCGGCGCAGGTGGCTGCCAGTGTGGGCGTAGCTGCGAAAACGGTGCGAGCTATTGCCCGGCGCTATGAGGAGGAAGGGCTGGAGTCGGCACTGTATGAAAGGCCGCGGCCCGGCAAACAGCGCGCACTGGACGTAGGACAGAGCCAGCGGATCATTGCCATGGTGTGCTCGCCGCCGCCACAGGGCATAGCGCGGTGGAGTGTGCGCCTGATCGCCACCGAAGCAGTGAAGCGGAAGCTGGCGCCGCAGGTGGGCCGGGAGACGATCCGCATCCTGCTTCAGAGCCACGAACTGAAGCCGTGGCGGGAAAAAAATGTGGTGCGTGGCGGAACTGAATGAAGAGTACATCGCCCGCATGGAGGACGTACTCAAGATTTACGAAAAGCCGCTATCGGAAAAGGAGCCAGTGGTCTGTGTGGATGAGAAGCCTGTGGTGCTGCACGCCGATGTCCGCCCGCCGCGGCTGATGCGGCCGGGACGGATTGCTCGGCGTGATTGCGAGTACGAGCGGCGCGGCACGGCCAACGTCTTCTGCGGTGTCCAGCCAAAGGCCGGCCGGCACTTTACCAAACCAACCGCGAACCGCTCCTCACCGCAATTCGCCGACTATCTGGTGGAGATCGTTGCCAGCTATCCGGAGGCCGAAACCATCCATCTGGTGATGGATAATCTGAGTTCACATAACCGCAAGGCGCTGGTGGACCGGTTCGGTGAAAAGATCGGCGGCCTGTTGTGGGAGCGTTTCACGGTGCATTACACCCCGAAACACGGAAGCTGGCTGAACCAGGCGGAGATCGAGATCAGCCTGTTCAGCCGCCAGTGCCTCGGCCAACGCCGTATTCCTTCACTAAGCGATCTACGACGGGAAGCCAAAGCCTGGGACCGAAAGATGAACCGCCACCACGTCACCATCAACTGGCAGTTCACGCGCAAGAAGGCACGCCAGAAGTTCGGCTACGAAAGAAACAACATCACGCGGTCAGAGACCTAGGTCTTTGACCGTTTAATTCTGTACCATCTCCGTGCCCCATCCATTCGCCGTTTTTCTGGCGAATGGGTGGGAAACTGCGAACCCTAAAGTCCGAAATCATGCGGTCAGAGACCTAGTGGGAAATAGCGCGCCGTAACGCCAAATACTGATGACCCGAAGAAGAAATACCGCAAGATTCAGAATCACGAAGACCAGCACTGCCGCGACCCGGAGGTCCGAGACACCGAGACCTGTATCTCTTGATTTAACTGCATCGTCGATTGCGGGAGATTTCATCTGCATTCCTCAATCTGCTTCATGGGGGATACCGCGATGGAGACCGCTTCCTGAGGCTGTGGCTTCCTATCACGAACAAGGCGGAGGGAACGATACGCAGAAAAAGCGCTCGCCTTCCAAAAGGTTCGCGCAGCGAACCGCCGGCGAAGTTTGCCTATTGCTTCGCCGGCGGACCGGGGCTCGGCTCCGGGGCGCGAAGCGCGTAAATACACCAGATTCTCCCCGCGTACATGCCTTCACCGGCCTTTTTGTAATCCGGACTCAAACTTGGCAGGTAGGTGTCATCGTTTTGGGGGAGCATGACAGTCGGGATTTCACCTCTGTGCAGCATACCCTCGACGCATCCATCTTGACACCGAGCCCGCGTAGCGTCGTGAAAGATGGTGTCGACGATCAGGACGGGGGCGCGATTGCCGCTCGAAAACCAGGGAAGCGAGAAGATCCCGTTATCCGTAAAGATCGGTTTTTTGAATGGCGCCAGGCGATCGCGCAACGCTGCGGCATCGGCATATTCTGCCGGCGTGGCGATTCCCACCGTTCCCAGCAAGTGCTGATGGGGTCCGCTTTGAGTTGCCGCGAGCTGGATTGCCGGTTGCACACAGCCGAATAGAACCAGAGCGCTTGCCAGCCGCCCCGGCGCCGCAAAAACGGCCATCTGAAGCAGCGTCGAGCCCGCGACGAAGGCCTCGAGAAGGTAATGATCCCAGGAGCCAACCTTGGACATGGCAACCAACCCGCCGGCCAACGCAACGATCAATGCAGTGGTGAGAAGACGGACATCGTCATCGACCCGGCGCGCGCCCGCCGCCAGCAGCAGCGCAAACGGCGCGAGAATCCAATAGGCGTTCGCACTCACGGATCTGGCTTCGATAGGGAGAGCATGCAGGAAGCTGAATTCCTGCACAAGACCCGGAGCGACAAGGGTGTTATAGCGGTACTCGGGGGTTCCGAGGAGAATCGTCACAGCGGCCAGGACCGCGAATACCGAGGCCAGCACGGAGAGGTCGCGCCACCGCTTGTGAAACAGAAGGAATAAACAGACGCCGGCGAAAGCCAGGACCACGGATTGCTTGAACGACCACGCCAGATAAAAGAAGACACCCGCATAAACGAAGCCGAAGCGCGGCCGGCGCACAACCATGTAAAGGGCGATCATAACCAGCGCGACGGCGGCCATGTCGGGCCGGATGGTGATGGCCCATTGGCGGACGATGGAAGCGCAAAACCAGAGACCCAGCGAAAACAAGAGCGAGAGCAGGCTGCGGACGCCGCGCAGATGGAGATGAGTCTGGACAAGTTTCCATTGAGCCAATGCGCCCATCACCGCAAATGCCGGCGTGAGAAGGCGTCCCCATAACAGAATATCTGCGCCACCTGCGCCGGCCAGCTTCAGGTAAAAAGCATAGGTGTAGTAGAAGAGGTAGTTATAGAGCGCCAGGGCAAACGGGAATTGAAGCGGCCACTGGTAGACGGGGAGGTGATGGACGGCCTTCCAGACGGGATAGATTGCCAGACGCTCGCCGCCGGTGGTCGGAAACAGCGCGCCATAGTGCAAGACACTGATGAACCGGACGAGAAAGACCGCGAGATTCAGGATCGCGAAGACCAGGACTGCAGCGACCCGGAGGTCCGAGATGCCCGGGTCTTCGAGCCTTGATGGGTTTGTCATTCTTTCTTTCAACCTGCTACCGGTGGAGGATGCTGCGAGAGAGCCGCTTGCTTGGCGACGCGGGCCGATCTCACCAGCAGGGCGGCGCCGACGATGCTTTGAAACAGAATCTGCGATCCGATCAGCCCGAAGAGGGAGCCGCTCAATCCCAGCCACTTGGCCATGGGAACCGCGAAGGAGAAGGCAAACGCGGTCATCGCCAGGTAGGACCAGAAGATGGGGACGGTATACTCCAGAGCCTGCAGGCCTGCGCGCAGCGGACCGCCTAGGAAGACGACGACATAGAGCAAGGCATAGAGCCGCAGGATGTAACCGTATTGGACCATCTCCGGCCCATACATCAACCGCAGCCAGAAAGCGGGTGAGACGGCCATGACGATGGCGAAGAGCAAGGTCAGCCCTCCCCACTTGAGCAGAATCGACCGGGTGTAGGCAAGCATGGACCGCGGCCCGCCTTCGCGAAGCCGCCGCGCGCTCTCCACGGGAACGACATTGTCCAGCCCCTGAAACCAGACATGGGTCACGCCCATCAGGTTCTGCGAGGCCTTCAAAACGCCGGCGGCGGCGGCTCCATAATAGACCGGGGCGGCGATCACGAAGAGATTGCTGGAGGTCCACTGCAGCAGGGCCGAAGCCGAGAGCCAGCGCGAGATCTTCCAGTGGCGCCGCCAGACGGCCCCGATCCACTCCCGGTCGAAGCGGAGCGGCTCCATCCAGAGAAATCCCGGCAGCAGCCCCAGCAGCGAGGTTCCCGCCATGGCCCAAAGTGCGTTGGTGCTGTTCAGGTGTCCCGCTCGATGCAGCAGAAACAGGATGGGCAGTTGGCTGAGGTAGCTGAGAGCGTCGTCGGCCAGCGCGCGCTGGCTCTGGCGAGTGGCAAAAAAGTAGCGCCGCAGGAAGTCCTGCATCTGATAGGCGAATGCGGAGACCGCCAGGGGAAGCGCAAGCTGCTTTACCTCAGAAAACCGGATGAAGCTGCCGGAGATCTTCACAACCGTGTAGACAAGAACAAAGCAGCATGAAACGAGAACCAGTTCCTGAAAGACGACGGCGCCGAAGTAGCGGGGCCGGTCCTTCTCCTCCTGCTTGGGCGCGATGCTCATCATCGGGGCGGTCATGAGCGCGCCCTGAAGACTGTTGACGAACAGCACGGACATCCACGCCAGCGCGAAGACTCCAAACTCACGCAGGCCCATGAAGCGGGCAAGCATGACATTGGTCAGAAAGTTCGTCGCGCTGACAACGGACTGGTCGGTCAGCGCCCAGATCTCCCGGCCCGGGAATCGCCGAAGCACGACCTTCCGAATTCGCTCCCACGGTGCGGCTTTGGCGCTCATCCTGTCCCCGTAGCGCCGGCCTGGAGACCGGCGCCGCGACGATCCGCGGATGGCCGCGGCGCCTCAGCCGGCGGAGTTGCTTTCCTGCCCTTCGAGCGGCGGGTTCCGTTCTTCACAAAACAGCCCCACAGCGCGCTGGATTCCAGTGCCGGCTCCCTCACGCGAGATGCCCGGCAAGAGACTGAATGCCGCTTCAGCGGATCACATTCCCTGCAACAGGGATTCGCCTGAGTCAATGAGTGATGATCGCCGACTGTGCGGCTTGCGAGATGATCCCCATAGTCGAATTCAGCGTAGCCCTGACCTTGCTCATGGGCACATACACGATGTCCTGCGGCTGGAGTTGCAGCGGGGTTTGGGTGCCCTTCGCAATGGCATTGTAGGAGAGCGGAAAATCCAATACCGTCCCGTCGGGATTACGCCGGATCACCCGCAGGCCGCCGGTGTTAGCCTGCAAGACTGTTCCACCGCCGAGCGCCAGGGCTTCGGCGACATTCAGCTTCCCGTCTTCCTGCATCACGTATCCGCCCGGCCTGTTCACCGCGCCCAGGACATAGACGATGCCCGCCCGCGGAACGATGACCGTGTCGCCCGGACGCACCAGAATCGCCGCTGTCTCCCGGTTGCCCTGGCTGCGGGAGTAAGGAACCTCTTCTTCCGGCGCGAGGTTGCCGGCCGCGTGACGGATCTTGATGTGCGCGCCCGCCAGCGGAGTCAGGCCGCCGGCTTCGGCAAGGATTTCACCGAGCTGGGTGGGCGCGATCAGCGGCACTCGCCCTGGAATGCTCACTTCGCCGGTCACAGTTACATATTGACCGGCGTACTGCAGCACATCGACGGTCACCTGCGGCTGGACCAGGATTTGGCCATCCTTGAGAGCGGCCTCGAGGCGCTCTGCCGCAGCGGGCAGAGTCAGCCCGCGAACGCTCACCATGCCGCACAAGGGAAGCGTCAAATCTCCCGCAGCGTCCACACGGTACGAACCGGTGAGCTCCGGGGCGTCGTAGACGTTGACACTCAGCAAATCCCCCGGCTCGATGAGCAGATCGGAAAAGTCCTTGGGAAGGATGGACGGTCCCTGGCCTTGGGCCCCGGCCTTTACGGCCGAGGAAGCCGTGCCGGCTCCGGATTCCGCCGGAGTTGAAGTTCCGGTCGAAACCTGGGCGCCCCCCGGCACGGTCATCATCTCCAACTGCAAAGCGACGCCGAGCAGCAGCGGAAGACCGCGGGTGAAAGCGATCCTACTTCTCGCCATAATAACTCTGCACATTGTAGCCATATACGCTCCGGTATTCGGTTGCAGACATGTCCACCGCCTCGATCACCATGCCGAGAATGTGAACGTGGTTGCGGGCCAGGGTCTGGGCAAAGCGGCGCAATGCCTTTCGAGAAGTCCGCCCCGCGCGCAGCACGCCGATGGTTCCATCGCAGTGGGTGCCTACGATAATCGCGTCGGCGACCGGCAAGACGGGCGCATTGTCCACCAGCGTCACATCGAAGCGCGCCCGGGCGGCCTCGAAGACCTTTCCGATCTCGCTCGATCCCAGCAGCTCCGAGGCAAGCGGGGAGTTGCGGCCGGAGGTCAACAGCGACAGATTCGGCTCGATCGGATGCGGCACCAGCACATCGTCGAACGACTTCAGGCCGGCGAGAACATCCGTCAGCCCGTCCTCTTGCGGCGCGCGGAAGAGGGCGTGCTGGCGGGGACGGCGTAGATCGGCGTCGACGATCAGCACCCGCAGGCCGGCCGCGGCAAAGGCGAGGCCCAGGTTATAGACCGTGTAGGATTTGCCTTCTCCGGGCAGCGCGCTGGTGATGGAGATGATCTTCAACTTGCGCCCGATGCCGGCCAGAGTCAGCCCCGAGCGCAGGCTGCGGAAGGACTCAGCCGACGCGCTCTCCGGAGCGACCAGGAAGGAACTCGATTCGGTGGCCAGGGCGCCTTCCCGCGGCTTGCCTTCCATGCGGTGAAAGGGAATCAGGCCCAGCACCGGAAGGTTCGACACCGATTCCACCTGGAAGCTGTCGGCAAGCGTGTCGTCCTGGCTTTCCAGAAGATAGGCCAGGCCGACACCCAGCACAACGCCGCCCAAAAGACCAAGAGCGATGAACAGAACAGGCTGCGGCAGATAGGGACTGCCCGGAGGACGCGCCGGATCGGCGACGGTCACATTGGTCGCGCTGTTGCCCGCGTCAATGTTGGCCTCCTGCAGCCTGGCGTACAGAATGTCGTAGAGGTCGCGGCTGGAGCGCGCCTGCGCCATCAGCACCCCCAGTTGCACGACATCGTCGTTCATCTTGCTGGTCACCAGCTTTTGCGACTCGAAGGCGGAACGCAGCGCCTGTTCGTTTTGCTCGGCCAGCACAAGATCGTTCTTGGCCCGCTGCTTGATCTTTCCGATCTCGACCTGAATCTGATCGTGCAGCGACTTCAATTGATTGTCGATCTCGGCCAGGTGAGGATTCTTGGCCCCGTACCTGGTCTCTGCGGTGGCGTAAGCCACGCGCGCCGCGGCCTCTTGTTGCCGCAGCGAGTTGAGCATATCCAGGCCGCCGCCCTGAGAGAGGACCGACGAGCCCGATATGCCAGGAAGAGAACTGGAGCCGAGCGTGGAGATCAGATCCGGATTCTCCGTTGCCGTGAGACGGTAGATTGCCTCCTGCGAGAGCCGCGCGGCCTCCGCCTGGGTTACCTCTTCGTTCAGCGCCGTCAGACGCTCCAGCTCCGGTATCTGCACGCCGCCTCCACCGCCGCTGCTGCCGCCAGCTCCAGATCCGGATGAGGATCCGCCTGAGAGTGTAGCCAGGCCCAGCATCGCGGAAGAGAGATTATGGGTGCGCTCGAATTGCGCTACAGCCATCTGGGACTTGGTCACCTCGTCGGAAAGGCCGCCCAACTGGGCAGAAAGCCACTGCGAGACCTCCTTCGAAGAATTGAAGTTCGAGTTGAGCAGATAGGACTTGTACTCGGCCACCACCTGGTTGGCAATCTTCGCGGCTTCGACTGGATCCCTGCTTGTATAGGTAATGGCAATCAGGCGCGAACTCTCGACCTGCTTCACCGTCAAATGCCCCTCGAAGTTGCCAATCAGGGCCTCCCGCTGCTCGGGGGGCAACTCTTCCGCACTGACAATGCGCCCCGGCTCCTTGCTGAACCGGTCGGGATTCTCAAGACGGAGCATTCCCAACTTGCCCATCACAGCCAGAGCGATCGAATTGTCTTTGATGACCGCGGTCTCGGTCTCGATCCGGGTCTTCAGTTCATCCGGGTCGCCGGTTTCCATCGAAGCCATGTTGGAGAGCATGTCGGCCCCGCTGCTCTTGGCCTCATTGAGCTCGATCATGGCGGTGGCTTTGTATCGCGGGCGCATCAAATAGCAGACGAGAATCGCCGCAAACACACAAAATCCCACGCAACTGAGTACGATTGCCCGCCGCTTCCACGGAACGAGCGCGATCTCCCTGAGAGAAACCTGGTCTTCGGGATCGAAGAAGCGGCTGCTTTCGGCAAACCCGCTCCCAGAGCGGCCGGTTTGCGTTTCGTTCTGTTCTGTCAAGTGGCTTCCTTTTCTCCGGTCCTCGACTGGCGCCTCACGGATTCGGGCTTATGACCGCAGGCGCGGGTTCTGTGCGGGCAACACAACCGAAGGGAAAGTTGCATTATTTACGATAGCATTCCTATTTCGGGCAAGGCTTCGCCATCCTCACTTGGGTGGGGTGGTCTCCACTGAAGCCCTCCGCCAGAAAGAGATGCCTCCCAGCCGAATCGCCCGTACAGGATGACGGAATCGGAGCTCGTCCCGCGCACGCTGACCTGCCTTATCGGCAGGCCCGAATCGCCCATGTGTAGACTAGCAACGGCAGGTGCATCAGTCAACTTGCAAACCGGGGGAGATTCGCGCTGCCGGACGGGTTGGAAGGCTGGCCGGCCCGTCTCTCGAAGCAGATTCCTCATTTGGATATCAACTTTATTTTTAGCAGGTTACAGCCGCCGTCCGTCTCCTTGAGGCGAAACGCCGCCGGTGCCGGACCGAATCGGGACCGGAGATTCCAGCCGGCCGTCCAGCATCTGGGTTACCCCGGTGTCTTTGACCGTTCTCCGCATGTCTGGGGAGGGCAGGAGTGCGCTGAAAAAGGCCCCGGCCCGCAGGGCCTCGCCACGGCCCGGCGATGAAATGCCGGAACCCCGGCCGTGGCGTGTAGGCCGCTCCCCCGCTCTTCCTTTACACTTACCCCCAGGATGCCGCACGCCCTGGCACAATCCGTGGAGACTCTGACCACGGTGCTCGCCGTGGACGGGATCGGCTACTTTCTGGCCGCCATCGTTGCCGCGTGGATCTTTCTGGCGGCGCGGCGCGTGCCGCCGGAGGCCTTCGCGCCCGGCGTCAGCGTACTCAAGTCCCTCAAGGGCATCGACCCCGGCATGATGGACGCCTTCCGCAGCCACTGCCGCCAGTCGTACACGGGCGAGTTCGAACTGCTCTTCGGCGTCGCCTTGACGGACGACCCGGCCGCGGCTGCCGTCCAGCAGTTGATCGCCGAGTTTCCCGGCTGTTCCATCCGGCTGGTCGAATGCCCCGAGCGGCTGGGGACCAACGGAAAAGTCAGCACACTCGTTCAGCTTGCCCCCCACGCTCGTTACCCCTTTCTGCTCATCAACG
Organism: uncultured Acidobacteriaceae bacterium; assembly: GCA_963710875.1. GTDB lineage: Bacteria > Acidobacteriota > Terriglobia > Terriglobales > Acidobacteriaceae > Telmatobacter. The sequence goes on from CAVQBW010000001.1 coordinate 393,038, forward strand.
ACTCGGACATCACCGTCTCGCCGCGCTACCTGGAGCGTGTGATGGGCTGCTTCGCTCTTCCGCGGGAGACGCAAGGCAAGCCCGCGCAAGAGGTGGGCTTGGTGACCGCGCTCTATCGCGGCCGCGCCCACGGCACGCTGCCCTCGATCTTCGAAGCTCTGGGCATCGCGACCGACTTCCAGGCCGCCGTGCTGCTCTCGAAGTGGGTCGAGAGAGGGCTGCACTACGGCCTCGGCTCCACGCTGGCCGTCAGCCGCCAGGCGCTCGGCAGCATCGGCGGCCTCTTGCCGCTGGTCGACCAGTTGGCCGACGATTACGAGCTGGGCGTGCGCGTCTCGCGGGCCGGCTACCGCGTACTGCTGAGCCCCGAGGTGGTCGAGACCGCCATCCCGGCCTACGGCTGGCGCGGATTCATCGACCACCAGTTGCGCTGGGCACGCACCGTGCGCGACGCGCGGCCCTGGGGCTATGTGGGCCTCATCGTTACCCACGGGCTGGGCTGGGCGCTGCTCAATGTGCTGGCCTCGGGAGCCAGCCCGCTGAGCCTGTGGCTGCTGGGGTTGAGCTTCTTTCTGCGTCTTGCGCTGGCCATGACGGTGGGTGCGGAAGTGCTCGGCGACCACCAGGTGTTGCCGAATCTCTGGCTGCTGCCGCTGCGGGATTTGGTGGCCATGGGGGTCTGGGTGGCGGGCTTTGCCGGCAACACGATTGTCTGGCGCGGGGAGCGTTTCGCGCTCAAGGACGGAAAGCTCGAAAAGGCCGGATGACCAGCAAAGTGGTCTGGCAGAATTGGCTTATATCCACGTTTGTGACAAAGTATTCCCTTGACTGAATAGTCGTTCCAGGCTATAGTTTCTTTGTCGGACGCCCTTTTACAGTGCTTCCAGGAACGAACTGGGGCCGAAATGCGGCGAGTTCCGTTGGGCCGCTGTGCGAAGAAACGCCCATCAATTTTGCACAGCGCAACAAAGGGCAGTGCAAGCCGCCCCCGACAGTTAACGCCGGGAGAACATGTGAAACCTAAATGCAGCAAGATTTATGGGAGGTTGAATTCACCGACGAGTTCGAAAGCTGGTGGAACAGCATAACGGAATCGGAGCAGAACAGCATCGACCGCACTGTTCGCATTCTCAAACAATTGGGCCCTTTGCTCCCGGACCTGTATAGCAAGCCTGTTGTAATTTCCCGCTACTCGCATATGCGGGAGTTGAGAGTACAGCATGGCGGGGAACCTATTCGCATCCTGTATGCGTTTGATCCACGACGTGTAGCCATGCTTCTTCTGGGTGGCAACAAGACCGGAGACGACCGATGGTACGAGAAGTTCGTGCCAAAGGCAGACGTTCTCTATGAGCAACACCTTCGTGAACTGGCGAAGGAAAGTACCTGATTCATTGACTGTAGGTAAGCGATGGCAAAGAAGTGGGAAACCCTCCAGGCGCATATGTCGCCCGAGCGTAGAGAGGCAAATCGACGCGCAGCGGAACAAATGCTGGCGGCGATGCCGCTCAATGAGTTGAGAAGTGCGCGGAACATTACCCAAACTCATCTGGCTCAACTGCTGAACATAAACCAAGCATCCGTTTCCAAAATGGAAAAACGGACCGACATGTACGTCAGCACTCTGCGATCCTTCGTTCAGGCCATGGGAGGCGAACTTGAGATTAAGGCGGTCTTTCCGGAGGGCTCCGTGCAGATTGAGCAGTTTTCGACGCTCCGTAAAGACCAGGAAGAGGCCTTGCAGACAGAAGGCTCGAGTAGATAGATTCTCAAGGACAGCTCCCCGCGACTGTGTTTTCAGCCTTAATCCCCCGTAGTCACCGCGGCCGGATCCTGCGCCCCGATGGCCGCGCAGTCGATCGAGAGGCACGTTCCCAGATCGCTGAAGCTCTTGTCCCAGCGCGGGCGGTCTTCGCTGGCCAGCGCGGTCAGCGCGTAGCTAGTGGTGCGCAGGATCTCATACCAGATGTTCTGCGCCTGCCAGAGATTCAGATCGAAGGGCAGCTCGGTCAGCGAGCGGGCCAGCATCAGCGACCGCTCCAGCATCTCCAGCGAACCTGAGGACATTTGCAGATCGATCATCGCCCGCTTCATGCGCAGGTCGGCGATGTAGGAGAGGTTGGCCATCTCCAGCGGCACCTGGTCGGCTTTGGCCAGCGAAAGGAAGGAGCGCAGTTGGGGCTGGTCGATGGGATCGCCCTCCAAAACGTGGCGCAGGCCCGCATTGATGGCAAAGCCGGCAGCCAGAGTGAGAGCAGGCGGCTTGGGCAGACCCGCCTGGGTAAGAAAGTGCAAGAGGCTGGCATGGTCCTCGTAGATGTGAGTGAGAGAGCTCTCGATATCGGAGAGCGTTGAGGTCAGGATCAGTTGCACGATGCGCCGCTGCTCGTCGCCGAAGAGCGAGGTGAGCGAGTAGTCCATGTGGCCGTAGTAGCGGTCCAGCAGCCGAATCACCTCGGGAAAGTCGGCGCGCTGAACGAAACTCGCGGCCTGGCTGGCAAAGGCCTCGAAGGCGAGCGCATCCTCCGGTTCATAGGCTCTCACAGCGGCAGTGATGTTCTGGTCGCCGAAGTGCAGCACGGCAAACGAGAAGCTGCGCTGCTTCCCGGTGATGGCGCCGACGATCTTGACCCTGCCCAGCGCTAGCCGTCCGCGGCCTGAGGTATACACGTCGTAGGAGTTGCGCCAGACGCGGAAGCTGAACAGGTCGGTCTCTTCGGTAAAGGAGGAGAAGATGGAGCTGATGGCGTAGTGGGCAGCGACCTGCTCCAGGCCCAACTGCTTGGTGGCGACCTGCTCCTTGTAGATCTTTGCGCCGTCGCCCGCCTTGGCCACGTTGGACCGGGCCTCTGCCATGCGGGCCAGAAACGCTGGCTCCAGGGGCGCGCCCAGTTCCAGAGAGACTTCGCGGGCCAGTTGCAGCACGCGCGCCGCATAGGCGATTAGCTGCACTGTCTCAGTGCCTGAGATGTCGTCGAAGAACCAGCCGCAACTGGTGTACATGAGCTGGGCGTGGCGCTGCATCTCCATCAGCTCCAGCGCGCGCACGCGCTCAGGCGGAGTCAGCGTGCGCAGTTGGTACTTGCGGAAGAATTGCTCCACCGACTGCGGGCTGTGGTCGAGAATGGCTTCGATATATCCGTCGCGGGCGGCCCAGACGTCCAAGAAGAGCTTCGAGCCCTCCTGCTCGGTTAACGGGATCAGCCCGTCGCGCAGCTCGTCGAGGGCCTTGCGCAGCGGCGCGCGCCAGGCCTGGCTCCAGCCTCCGTGGCCGGCATTGCATCCGCAGTTGGAGCGCCAGCGCTCGACGCCGTGCACGCAGCTCCAAGAAGTGTTCTCGACGATCTCGGCCTCGAACTCGGGGGGAAACTGCTCGAGATAGCTGCCGTAGTTGGTCAGGCTGACGCTCTTGTCCTCTTCGAGCAGACGCAGCGCATAGGCCAGCGCCATCTCGCCGTACTTGTGGTGGTGGCCATAGGATTCGCCATCCGTCGCCACGTGCACCAGTTGCGGCTCGCCGTTGTCTTTGAATCCCGCCTTGAGCCTCGCCACAAAGCTGTCGCCGGAGTTGAGCAGCCCCTCGAAGGCGATGGCCCGCGAGGTGGGGCCGTCGTAAAAGAACACTGCGATCGAGACGCCGGAGTCGAAGCGCACGAGGTAGGGGCGGTTGACGTTGACACTCGCGCCGGGCGTAGCCGTCCAGACCGCGCCGTCTCTCAGCGGGCGGATGCGCTTGCACTGGTGCGGCGCGAGCACCGTGAATTTGATGCCGTGCTGGGCCAGCAGTTCCAGCGATTCGTTGTCCGCCGCGGTCTCGGCCAGCCACATGCCCTCGGGCGCGATGCCATAGTGGCGCTCGTAGTCGGCGATGCCCCAGCGGATCTGCGTGATGCGGTCGCGGCGGCTGGCCAGCGGCATGATGACGTGGTTGTAGACCTGCGCCATCGCCGAACTGTGGCCGCGAAAGGCCTTGCGGCTGCGGCGCTCGCCATCCATAATCATTCGGTAGGTACGCGGCGCGTTCTCGACCAGCCAGCTGAGCAGCGTGGGGCCAAAATCAAAGCTGATGCGCGCATAGTTATTCACAATGCGCGTGATCCGGTTTTTATGATTCAGAATGCGCGCGGCGCCGTTGGGCGCGTAGCACTCCGCGCAGACTCGCTCGTTCCAGTCGTGGTAGGGCGCGGCCGAGTCCTGCGTCTCGACCGTCTCCAGCCACGGATTCTCGCGCGGCGGCTGGTAAAAATGACCGTGAATGCAAATGAACCGTTTAGTTGCGGGCATGAATTTATTCCGTCGCCTGCCGGTGAAAAAGCCGTGCTTGATTTATTGTAGGCTGGAGCGCCCGGTGGGCGCTGTGTTCCTGGCCAGATCGCAGGCCCGCCACAGGTACCAACTGGCCACGGAGCGGAAGGGCGCCCAGCGTTTTCCCCTTTTGAACAACACCTCGGGTTTGGGCAGATCCTCCGCGGCCAGAGGCCGGGTTTTAGGCACGCGCTGGAAGGTGAGCGCGAAGCCTTTGCGCACGCCGTAATCGGTCGCCGGCAGCACGTCGGGCCGGCCGAGGCGGAAGATCAACAGCATCTCAACCGTCCATGGGCCGATGCCGCGAACCTCTGTGAGCCGCTCGACGATCTCCGCGTCGGAGAGTTTCTTGATGGCCGCATGAGTTGGAACCGTGCCGTCCAGTGTGCGGGCCGCCAGATCGCGCAACGCCTTGATCTTGTTGCCGGAGACTCCGGCGGCGCGCAGTGGATCGTCCGGCGTGTCGAGCAGTAGTTGCGGCGCCGGGTCGCCGCCGAAGTATTCGCGCACGCGCCGATGAATCGTGGCCGCGGCCTTGCCGTGCAACTGCTGATAGAGGATCGACTCCAGCAGCGACTCGAACGGAGAAGGTGAAGGGTCGAGTTTGAGCGTGAACGGGCCGGCGCACTCGATCAGTGCGCCCAGCTTGGCGTCGGCGGCGCGCAGATGCTCGAGCGCCTCGTCGGGATCGAAGGGAAGTTTGCGGCTGCGGCCGTTGTGAATCATAGGGAAACAGTGTACCGCGCTGGGACTCGGTCGCGGCGGCAGGGTCGAATACTGTCGATATTCTGCGCTCGCTGGCTCCGCCCCTGTAACATTTAAGGCAGAGAACAACGGGGGCTTCGAGACGATGAAGATGCGGCCGGGAACACAAACAGGATTTCTGCTTTGCGGCAAAGAGTGGATCGAAGGCGAAACGCTGGAGGTGCACTCGCCATGGGATCAGGGGCTGGTGGGGCGGGTGACCGTGGCCACTCGCGCCGACGCGCGCCAGGCTGTGAACCATGCCGTGGCCAGCCTGCGCCGCACCCGCGCGCTTCCGCGCTGGAAGCGCCGCGAGATTCTGGAGGACGTGGCCGCCGCGCTCATCGAGCAGAAGGAGCGCTTTGCGCATTTGATCCTGGTGGAGGCGGGCAAGCCGATTCGCCTGGCAAGGTCGGAGGTGGATCGCGCCGTGCTCACCTTCAAGACCGCCGCCGAGGAGACCGCGCGGCTGGGCGGCGAAAGCATTCCACTCGACCTGACCGAGGGCAACGAAGGCCGCTGGGGACTGGTGCAGCGCTTTGCGATGGGGCCGGTGCTGGCCATTACGCCCTTCAATTTTCCTCTGAATCTGGTGGCGCACAAGGTGGCGCCCGCGCTCGCCGCCGGCTGCCCGGTCATTCTGAAGCCCGCGCCCGAGACGCCGTTTACGGCGCTGGCGCTGGGCGAGGTGATCTTGAAGGCCGGCTGGCCCGAAGAGGCGCTGGCCGTGCTCACGCTGAGCAACGCAGACACCGCATGGCTGGCTGAAAAAGAGGACCGCATCAAGCTGGTCAGCTTCACCGGTTCGGCCAAGGTGGGCTGGGAGCTGAAGGCGCACTCCGGACGCAAGCGCGTGCTGCTTGAGCTGGGCGGCAACGCGGCGCTGATCGTTCACGGCGACTGGCCCGATCTGGACGGCGCGGCACTCCGCACCGCGCATGCGGCCTTCGGTTACTCGGGCCAGTCCTGCGTGAGCGTGCAGAGGATTTTTGTCGATCGCAAGGTCTACCAGACGTTTTTGTGGAAGGTTGTCGAGGCGACCGGCAAGCTGGTCTCAGGCGACCCGGCCGCCGAAGCTACCGAGGTGGGCCCGCTCATCAGGCTGGCCGACGCCGAGCGCGTGGAAGCCTGGATCAAGGAAGCCGTCGAGGGCGGCGCCAAGCTGATAACAGGCGGCCAGCGCCACGGCTCCATGGTGGCGCCGTCGATTCTGACCGGAACCAAGCCGGGCATGAAGGTGCGCGACGAAGAGGTCTTCGGCCCGGTGGTGGCCATTGAGCCCTACGACGATTTCGAGCAGGCGCTGGCCGACGCCAACCACTCGAAGTACGGCCTGCAGGCCGGCCTGCTCACCCGCGATGCCGGCCTCATCCTCACTGCATATCGCGAACTCGAAGTGGGCGCCTTGATCGTGGGAGACACGCCAAGCTGGCGCCTGGACCCCATGCCTTTCGGCGGCGTCAAGGACTCGGGCCTGGGCCGCGAAGGCGTTCGCTCGGCTATCGAGGAGATGACCGAACCGCGCATGCTGGTGATTGCGGGCATCGCGTGAGGCCTGTCTCTATTTTGCGAGCATTTCCAGCATGGCTTTCACATCGGCGGCGTGCGGGCCGTCCGGGGCGAGCGCCAGATACTTTTCAAGCGCCTCTCGCGTCTCGGGCGAGGCTTGAACCTTGCCGTGTGCGATTACAGGCAAATCTGCAAAGAGATCTGACCCAAGAACGAACCAGGCATTCGCTCTGCTGGGGTCCGCTTGCACGCACTTGCGGCAGGCCGCCGCCGAATCATGTGCATTGCCGATGTTGAAGAGGACTGCGCAGACATTGAAGTACGCCAGCCCGGCGTTGGACGCTAACTCGGCGGATTGGTTATACGCCACGATCGCCTCGTCGTTGCGTTTGAGCCTGAGCAGCGCGTTGCCCTTGCCAATGTAGATCTGCGACAAGCCGTCTTTCCATTTGACCATCGCCTGATCGTCGGCGGGTTTTTCCTCTTCCGCTGCGGCCATGGCCCGGCCGTAAGTTGCCAAGGCTTCTTCCGCCGAACCGGAGTAAAGCTGCGCGTTCCCGAGCAACTTCAGGTTGAGAGACGTTGCTTTGAGCGCTACCAGTTGCTGCGCGGTCGCGACGGCGGTGGGCCATTCCTTTGCCTGCATGGCCTGGTCATATACGGCAGTCAGGGATTCGGAGTTTTGCTCACCGCCGCTCTTCGAGGTTTGCCCAGCGGCCGGCGAGAGGAAGAGCAACGGCAGCAGAGCCGCGAGAATTGGAATGAACCGGCGCATCGCGTACCTCCGATGATGGATGTAGGTTAGCATGCGCTGCTTGATTTTTGACACAGCACCGCCGCGGCAGAGCGGCAATGACCGGTCATCGCCACCCGCCGTGCGCGTCTATTCCCACGGTGCAATCAGAGAGCTATTCTCATTAAAGAGCGCTATCGACGCATAGCCCGATTGTCTTCGAGCACGCCCCAAAAAATCGTGACTGCGCTTCTTACTTGCTCTTGGCCTTCTGCGCGGCCCAGCGCTTGCGCTGCGCGTCGGCAATCCGCTTGCGCGCCTCGGGGCTCAAACGGCGGCGCTTCTTTGCCTTCTTGGCGGGAGCGGCCTTCGCGGTCTTCTTCGTTATGCTCTGAGTCGCCATGGCGGCAACTTTACCGGTGGAGGCAAGCAGCGAGCGAACCTGGGTAAGCTTCGCGATTTCAGCGTCGATGAGTGCAACTATGGATTCATTGGTCATAAGTCAAGGATAACTCACTCGCCCCGGCTTGTGAATCACCTTGTTCGCTAGCCGGTGCAGATTTTCCATTTCATTCCGGCCGGCCCACGGTCTTCTCCACATAGGCCTTCTGCAGAACGAAGAAAGCCTGCTTCTTCTGGCCCTGCTCGGAGATCAGTCCCTTGCGGTTGAAATAATCCTGAATGCCCACAAGAGGCCGGTTCGGCGAACGAAAATCCATCAGAATCCACGGGCTCATTCCTCTGAGCTGCGGAATGCGGTTGAGCATTGCCAATTGATGGCGGTAGAGATTGGCCTGATACTCCTCGGTCCAGCGCTCGTCTTCGCTGCCATGCAAGCCAGCCTCGGCTCCGCCGCCGAACTCGCTCACGATCAGCGGTTTCTCGTAGTCGATGCGCCACTGCGTTGTGTCGGCAGTCTCAGGCTTCCCTTCGTACCAGCCGATGTATTCGTTGATGCCGATCACATCGAGCGCCTTGCCGAGCGGGTCGTCCACAATCTTGGTGTGCCCCTCGCTCCGCACCAGCAGGGCCGCGGTAATCAGCCGCGTCGGATCAAGCTCGCGCGCGCGGGCGGCTTCGGTTTCAATGAAGCGCGTGCGCGCCTCGGTCGCGGGCGTCTCGTTAGCCATCGACCACAAAATAATCGAGGCATGATTGCGGGAGGTTCCGATCTCCTCGTCCAACTGCTGCTCGGCCTTGGCCAGCACCTTGGGGTTATCGAATTGCAATGCCCAGTAGACCGGATTCTCAGACCACACCAGCAATCCCATACGATCGGCTGCGCGCAGCATCGACTCATCGTGCGGATAGTGCGCCAGCCGAACGAAGTTAGCTCCAAGATCTTTTGCCCAGCCCAGCAGCGTCTCCGCATCTTTGTCGGTATTCGCCCGGCCCGTGCGATAAGGCGCCTCGGCATGGATGCAGATGCCGCGAAGGAAGATTGGCTTGCCATTGAGAAGGATCTGCGTTCCGCGCGTCTCGACGGTGCGGAAGCCGATTTCGTCTTCGATGGTGTCTTCACCGGCGCGCAAGATTACCTTGTAGAGTTTCGGATTCTCCGGCGACCAGCGCTGCAGACCTTCGACTTTTCCATGAAAGCCGACCAAACCTATCTTGTCGGAAATCATCGAAAAACTGGCCTTCAGTTCAGGAATCTCCACCTTAACATCTGTTTTCAACATCGCGTTTAGTGGGCCTTCGAAATATACCCATCCTTCAATGACCGAGTCTTCGGTCCGGCTCAAGTGAACATCGTACTGACTGATATACACCTCCGGCACCTCAATCAGCGAAACCGAGCGCGTAAGCCCGCCATAGTTCCACCAATCGGTCTCCAGCGTCGGCACGCCGTCGGCAAGGCGCGTGTTGTCCACCGCGGCCACCACAAAGTTATTGCCCGCGTGGATCGCCGCCGTCACCTCGCAGTTGAAGCTGGTGTAACCGCCCTCATGTTCGCAGACCTTCTGGCCGTTGACCCAGAACCATGACCTATAGTTGGCCGCGCCAACGTGCAGAAAGACGCGCGTATGCTCCTTGGACTGGTAAGTGAAGTCGCGCTCGTACCAGATGGGCCCTTCGTAGAAGAAGAGCGACTCGCGCTGCGTGTTCCAGTCGCCGGGCACCTTCAGCTTGGGCGCCTTCGAGAAATCGTACTCCGTCACAAACGGGTCGCCGGGCTGCGCCTTGCGATTGAGGAACCAGCCATCCTTCTTCACTTCATGATGGAAGTTGTAATAGCCGGAGAAGTAGGGATCGACAATCGAGGCCCACTCGCCGTCGAGCGAGATGGCCGGCCGCCGGTCGGCCCCGGTGAGCACGATCGGCGCAGGCGCGGCGCAGGCTGCGCTCACGGCTAACATCCCCGCAAACGCGGCAAACAGGGCGACGTTGCCGGATTTCGATGCAATAGCGTGTGCAAACAAGCGGACATAATGCTGCTTCATTCCTGAGCCTCGGCGATTGCGAATAGGATCGGAGCCGTGGACGCCCTTCGACGCGCGCTGGCGCTCGCTCCAGTCAGACGACCCATTGTATCGCTTCGCCGGCAGCATGCACATCTCGACCTGCCGCGTCAGAGGCCGCAAAAAGACGCAAGAGGACGGACCTTGCGGCCCATCCCCCGCTAGTTCCTCGATCCGTTCCCGCTGAGTCAGGAGCTACGATCCCAGAAACTCCACATGCACATAAGTCCCAAGCCGCACGTTATAGGCCAGGTACCAGCCAAAGTGATCCGGATCGTCGTAGATCACGATGTCGTCGGAGTCCCACAGCCAGTCGTTGCAAAAGGCCAGGTCGGCAGGCGCAACCTGCCAGTACCAGTTGTGGAACCAGAAGCGGTTCGGGCCTCCGCCTTCAATCCGCCAAACGTGATGCGGGCCAAAGCCGCCGGTAAAGCGGCCATGCTCAAAGGGATGGTCGAGATGAAGGCGCGCATCGTCGCGGCCGGTGTCGTGGCCGACCCAAACATTGCCATCGACGTGCGGGGCGTTCGGGTGGCCTGCCTTGTCGCTGTAGTTGCGGTTCGCTTCAACCGCATGGGGTTTGCCCGTGTACGCCTTGGGCCCGTGGGCCGGAATCGCCTGATGGCTATGAGCCGAGGGATGGGAATTGCCTTCGTGATGCTGAGCGAAGGCCGGAACGGAAAGAAACAGCAGCGCGGCCAATGTCAATTGAATGGTTTTCATCATCACCTCCGGATGCCCGCCGGGGAATCGAGCGAATCTCCGCTGCTCGCGTGCTTTTGGCAGGTCATCTCCAAAAACATTAGATGCAACCCGGCGCCAGGAGGCAAGTTGCGTTTCAATAAAAATCGGAGTGCCCCATCCTTCGTAAAAATAGCGAAGGATGAGGCACTTAGGTTCAGGTGAATTTCGGAGTTATGCGCCCACAGCCTGCGGTGCGCGCCGCCATGCATAAAGGGGGAATTGATTGGCCAGTTCGGCCACCTCATGGCGAATCCGCTCGAGAGCCGCATCGTCGTTGCGTATCTCGAGAGCCTTGGCGATCCACGCGGCGATCTGCCGCATCTCCGGCTCCTTCATGCCGCGCGTGGTCATCGCAGGCGTGCCCACGCGAATGCCCGAGGCCTTGAGCGGCGGATTCACGTCGTAGGGAATCGTATTCTTGTTCACCGTGATGCCGGCCTTGCCCAGCGCCAGTTCCGCCTCCGAGCCGAGAATACCCTTCGCAAAAACATCCACCAGCATCAAATGATTATCTGTCCCGCCGGAGACGATGCGGAAGCCCGCCTCTTTGAGCTCCGCGGCCAGCACCTGCGCGTTGGCCACAATCTGCGCGGCATAAGCCTTGAACTCGGGCCGCAGCGCCTCGCCGAAGGCCACTGCCTTGGCGGCAACAATATGAACCAGCGGACCGCCCTGCTGGCCAGGAAAGACCGAGCGGTCGATCTCCTTGCCGATGGTCTGCTCCGGCTTGGGGCCGACAACATAATCCTTGCCGCAGACGATCAGTCCGGCCCGCGGCCCGCGCAGCGTCTTATGCGTCGTGGTGGTGGTGATGTGCGCATGCGGCACGGGCGATGGATGAACGCCGCCCGCCACCAGCCCGGCGATATGCGCCATGTCGAAGATGTAGACCGCGCCCACCTTGTCGGCAATTGCTCTCATCCGCTCGAAATCCCAGAGTCTCGGATAGGCGCTGCCGCCGCCGATGATGACCTTGGGCCGTTCGCGCTCGGCAACCTCTTCCATCTGGTCGTAGTCGATCAGTTCGGTATCCTTGCGCACGCCGTAAAAGCTCGTGTGGTAAAGCTTGCCGCTGAAACTCAACTTATGTCCGTGGGTCAGGTGGCCGCCGTGAGACAGGTCGAGGCCCAGGATCGTATCGCCGGCATTCAAAACTGCGCCGTAGGCCGAGGCATTGGCCTGCGAGCCGGAGTGCGGCTGCACATTGGCGTACTCGGCGCCAAAGATCTGCTTGGCCCGCTCGCGCGCCAGATTCTCCACCACGTCGGCATACTCGCAGCCGCCATAGTAGCGCCGCCCAGGGTAGCCCTCGGCGTATTTGTTGGTGAAGATCGAACCGGCCGCTTCCAAAACAGCCTCAGACACAAAGTTTTCGCTGGCAATCATCTCCAGCCCCTCGTGCTGGCGGAGGGTTTCCTGGTCCAAGGCATCGGCCACAATTGGGTCGGCTTCGGCGAGAGTCAAAGACATCCGGTCACTCATAGTGAAATTCTAGCGCCTTTCTCCCGTTCGATGCAGCCCCGGGTCCGGCGGAGTGCACTCAAGTATCTCGCGGCCACAGCCGATAAGGATCAACGGAGGAAGGCGCCGCAGATTCCTGGAAGCTGCGGGTAAGCACCATTTCCCAGGTCTGCCTCCACCCTGCCGTCCTGCAAAAAAAGGGCGGCAGGGCCGTTGATGCCCGGCAAAAAAGCTGCTCCTCCTGAGCAAATGGCCGCTCGCCCGGCGGAATCCGCTCTTTTCTCCGATAATTGAATCAGACTGCGATGCGGAGCTGCTGGAAACAACTCGTTTTCGTAACGACCCTTGCCGCGGCCGCGCTGCCGGCCTTGGCGCAGACGGCGGGCATCGACCCGGCTCTGCTGGCCAAAGCCAATGCCGGCGATCCGGCAGAGCAGGTGCGGTTGGGCGAGAGCTACGCGGCGGAGGCCGCCAATCTGTACAGGGCAGACGAGGCTGGCGAAGCCTACAAGACCGCCGCCGAGTGGTACCGCAAGGCGGCGGACAAGGGTGACGTTGCCGGCCAGTTGCACCTGGCCGCGCTCTATCGCGACGGAGGCAAGGGCTTTCCCCGCGATATGGAACAGGCCGCGGCCTGGTATCGCAATGCCGCCGAGCAGGGAGATGTGGTCGCGCAAGCCACTCTGGGCCTGCTCTACTCGCTCGGGCAGGGTGTGCCGCAGAACGACGTGGAGGCTTACTTCTGGCTCGACCTGGCCGCGTCGGTGAAGGGGCCGAAGCAGGAGCAGTACGCCACCAACCGGCAGACGATCGGCACGCACATCACCACCGATGAGCTGGAGGAAGTCGAGGAGCGCGTAGCCAAATGGCAGGCCGCGCATCCGCGGCCCGCTGATCCTGAATAGCGTTCGCGTGGTTCGAATTACTCTTTGTGCCAGGGCACGACTTTAATTGTTCCGGAAGAACTCGATTTGGGCGTTTGAAACGTGTCAGGGCACGACTTCAGTCGTGCCGCAAACACAATGAAACAAAGGATGGGCTTTAGCCCCTGCGGAAAGATAAACGAGAAATGGCAACTGCGGATGCAACCCGATCAACAATCATCCGAGGCCTGCTGGCGCTCGTCTTCCTGTTGGCCTGCGCATCGGTCACATCTCGCGCCCAATCCTCCGCCGTCACTCTCACTCCCTCGGTGGTCGTCGCCGGCTCACCCGAGCTGATTCGCGTCAAGGCGACCGGCGCGGCAAGCATCGACGGCGAATGGCTCGGCCGCAAGATCGAGTTCTTTCGCGGCCGCGGCGGCCGCGCCTGGTTTGCTCTGGCCGGCGTAGACGTCGAAGCGCCCACGGGGCCATCGACACTGACGATCGCAATCCACCGGGCGCAGGGCGGCGTGCGCGACCTGAGCGAGGCAGTCGAGATCCTTCCCGCGCACTACCGTACCGGCGCATTGACCGTCGCGCCAAAGTTCGTCGAGCCCGGCCCGGATGAACTCACGCGGATCGAAGCGGAAAGGCAGCTCAAGGAGAAAGTCTTCGGCACAAGCGCCGGCGAGCCGCTGTGGACGGGCAATTTTCGCGCGCCGGTTGCCGCGCCGCCGACCGAGCCCTTCGGCGTCCGCCGCACCTTCAACGGCAAGCTGGCCAGCATTCACAAGGGGATGGACTTTCGCGCACGGCCGGGGACGCCGGTGCGCGCCGGCAATAGCGGCGTGGTGGTGCTGGCCCGGCCGCTCTACTACGAGGGCGGCTGCGTCGTCATCGATCACGGGCTGGGGTTATTCACGATTTCCATGCACCTGAGCCGCATCGACGTGAAGGAGGGCCAGCATGTGGCGACGGGCGAACTGCTCGGCCTCAGCGGCGCGACAGGCAGAGTCACCGGGCCACATCTGCATTGGGCGGTGCGCTGGCAGGGAGCCTATCTCGATCCCGCCAAACTGCTGAAGCTGAACCTGAGTGCCGTGCGTTAACGGGAGACGGCTTCCTCTTCGACCTCATGCGCAGGTACGGCTGTCGCGCTTAATCCCGCGGCCTTCTCCTCGCGCAGCGCCTTGAAGGCGCGATAGACAAACCAGCCCAGGTACCAGCCGTCGATGAACTTGTAGGGCGTCTCACCCGTGGTGTAGTGGCCGCAAGGCAGTACGCGCGCCTCGAAGTTCAAGCCGGATGCGCGGAAGGCCTCGACCACCTTCAGCGAATACTCTTTGGGGAAGGTCAGATCGTAGTCGGCGTAGACAAGCAGGATTCTCTTCCCGGCTCCGTCGGCCTTCGTGCCGGCGATCTTGTCGTAGTAGTAGCACGGGCTGGCGGCGGCCCACAGCGCCCGCACGCGGTCCTGATTAAGCCCGGCCTCGGCCAGCGCCTGCTTCACATGCCGCGTGCTCTGGCCCGCCCAGGTCACATCCCCAAAAGCAGTCGAGGCGTGGTTGAAGGCATTCACCCTGATGCGCGCATCGTGCGCGCTGGCCAGGTAGGCATAGCAGGAGCCGAGGCTGGTTCCCAGCACGCCGAAGTGTTCATAACCCTGCTCCTCAAGCCAATCGACGCAGCAGCGAATATCGACCACCGCCTGGCGGCAGGCCGAGAGCGTGCGGCCGATGTTGGCGCTGACGGCGTAGTCCGAGCGCTCCAGTTCCTCGGGGCGGCGAATGTCGTGGTAAGGCATCGAGAGCCGCAGCGCCGAGACGCCCATCCGGTTGAAGATCGTGCACAGCGAGTTGTGGCCCAGGCCGTCGGAGTTCCACTGCGGCAGCACGACGATCGCCTGCTTGGGGCGCCGGGGGTCCTTGTGCGCGGGCGCCGGATACCAGCGGGCGTTCACCTGATCGTTTTCAGCGTAAGGCGTTCGCTCCGGCGAGGTGAAGCGCAGATATTGGGCCTGCGCCAGCTTTCCCTCGGCGGCCTGCTGCCTCATCGCGGCCTCTTTGGCCAGCGTCTCGGGGCGGACATTGGTGGGAAAAAGCTGTGGATGCCGCTCTTCAAGCCGATAATCGGCGGGCTTTTCGTAGCCGAAGAAAGCATCGCTGTGGCCGACCAGAAACTGATTGACGCGGACCATGGTGGCCTCGGCAGCCGCGTCGTTGCCTGCAACCTCCGGGCCGGGCAAAGCCTCTGTGAAGCCATGCTCGCGAAGAAACGGTTCAATCCACTCGAAGCCCCACTCCAGCGGACGCACCACGCGGTTCTCGTCGCGCGTCGTCAGCCGCGTCTCCCAGTCGTACATCCAGCGTGCGTATTGCTTCTTGAACATTGGCTGTTTCGATTTTATCAGCGCGTCAGGAACAGCGGCGCGAATTGAAGATGAAACAGGGTCCCTCATCCATTTCGCGGCTTCATCGCGAAATGGGTGGGAAACCACGAACCCAAACCGCGTTCAGGCCGCCCGGCTAGTCCGCCTCAGCGCCAGATACTCCGCCCCAACCCACCCCAGACTGAGCAGCACGATCAGCGCAATCAAGGCCTGCGAGATGACGCAATAGAGGCACCACACCCCCAAGGCGAACTCCTCAATAAAGGTCAGCCGCAGCGCAAAGCCCAGCCCCACCAGTGCGCAGAGAAAGACCAGCGCCCGCTGCCGCCAAAAGGCCAGTCCGCCCAGCGCCAGGTAACCGGCAATGCCGATGGCAGCCACAGGGATGTGCTCGATCTCGGCAAACGGGCTGTGATTCACAACTCCGCAATCCCACTGCGCGTTGATGGAGCAGGGCTGGGTGTCGGTGCAATAGTGTACGTGCAGAGCCAGCGCGGAAACCACCACGCCGGCCAGGGCCAGGATTGCAATCAGATAGCGCATCTCGACTCCGATGCTACCAGAGCGACCCACGCAAGCTACCATGGACGCATGGGTTCGCTATCCCACGCCGAAAGCCGCCAGCCCCACCGCGGGGGTCGCGTAGCGTTTTTCGGAGGGAGTTTCGACCCGCCGCACCTCGGTCATCTGGCCGTGGCGCGGGCTGCCCAGGCGGTGCTCGGCCTCGACACTGTGCTCTTTGCTCCGGTAGGCGCGCAGCCGCTCAAGCCGCTGGGTTCGACGGCCGGCTTCACCGACCGCCTGGCCATGACGCGGCTGGCCATCGCCTCTGAGCCTGGCTTCGATCTCTCGCTGGCCGACGCCCCCAGGCCCTCCGGCGAACCCAACTATACGCTCGAAACGCTGCTCGGCCTGCGCGCGGAGCTGCCCGCGGGCAGCGTTCTCTTCTGCCTCATGGGCGCCGACTCCTTTGCCTTGCTCCGCCGCTGGCATCGCGCCGCCGAGATTCCCTTTGCAGCGCCGCTTATCGTCGCCTCGCGGCCCGGCGAAAAAATGGACGAACTCGACTCCTGGCTACCCACGGGGTTGTGGATCGAGGTCGCACCCGCCCCGGACAAAACGGATTCAGAGATCGAACTCCGCCGCTATCTCCTCCGCAATCAGGTGGGCGAAATCGCGCCCTTCTACCTGCTGCCGGGACTCGAGATCGAGATCAGCGCTTCAGAGATCCGGGACCGGATACGAATCGCAGACTGGATACGGCTTGGCGAGCTGCTTCCCGCTCCCGTTTCCGATTACATCCGTGACAACGGGCTCTATCTTTGACTTGCCCCTGCCGGGTCGAAAGGCTACGATGAAGCTCGGAGAGCAATCCCAAAGAATGACGACCGACCAAAAGCAGCAGACTCGTATCCTTGTTAAAGCCGCCGCTGCGGCCTGCGAAGACAAAAAGGCCGTAGACACCCGCATCCTCGAACTCGACCCCATCGACGCCGGCCTCTCCGACTTTTTCCTGGTCACCTCGGCCACCAACGATCGCCAGGCCATCGCCATCGCAGACGAGATCGAGATGCGCCTCAAAAAGGAGTTCGGCGTGCTGCCCAACTCCGTCGAGGGCCGCCGCAAGGGCGATTGGATTCTGCTCGACTACGTGGACTTTGTGGTGCACGTCTTCCTGGCCGAGCGCCGCGCCTTTTATGACATCGAGCGGCTGCGCAAGTCCGCCCGTCCGCTCACCCCGGCCGAGTTCGACGCCGAGTTGAAGGCTGCCTTGGCCGCCAAAACCCTCGCCGCGCGTAAGAAAGCCTCGGCTAAGAAGACTCCGGCTAAGAAAGCCGCCAGCAAGAAGGCTTCGGCAAAAAAGGCCCCAGCAAAGAAGTCTGTGGCGCCCAAGGCGGCTGCGAAGAAGAAAGCTGCCGGCAAAGTCGCTGCGCCAAGCAAGACGGCGGCCAAAAAGACCCCGAAAACTGCACACAAATAGCGGAAGCCCAAGCCACTTAAATCCGGGCCAATGCTATACTCAGGGTGCGTTCGTGTGACCGCGGCAAACCCGGCAGCGTCCGAGGGCGGGCAGCGACGACTTTTGGAGGAGCACCATCGCACTCGACAAACGTTCGGCAAAGTCCTTTATCCGCATCAATGAGAAGATTCGCGCGCGCGAGATCCGCGTCATCGACGAAAACGGCGAGCAACTGGGCATCCTGCCGCCCTTTGAGGCAATGAGAATCGCCCGCGAGCGGGGCCTCGATCTGGTCGAGGTTTCAGCCAACGCGGCTCCCCCGGTCTGCCGCATCCAGGACTACGGCCGCTTCCTCTACGAGAAGGAAAAGAGCGACCGGGCCGCCAAGAAAAAGCAGAAGGTCATCACGGTCAAGGAGGTCAAGTTCTCCGTGACCGTCGACGAGCACGACTACCAGACCAAGAAAAATCAGGCAGTGCGCTTCCTCAACGAGGGCGACAAGGTCAAGGCCAGCCTGCGCTTCCGCGGCCGCCAGATGGCCCACCGCGATCTGGGCTATAACATCATCAACAAGCTCATCCAGGACATCGGCGACGCCGGCATCGTCGAGTTCATGCCGCGCATGGAAGGCACCATTCTGCACGCCATCATCGCCCCGGCCAAGAAGCAGGAAGCCCCCAAGCCCAAGCCGCCCGCGCCGCCGCAGCCACAATCGCCGCAGCCCCCGCAGGCCAAGTAACTCTTTTCAATAATGAAGTAATTCTATTCGATAATCTGGGTGCCCCCAGGTCCCGCTTTGGGACCTGGGAATCATGCTCCAAACCACGCCATCGGCTGTCAAACAAAGGCTGTTGAGAGTTTAGAAGCGGTGCTGATATTCGATACTGATGCGCTGGAGTGCGGCCGTGTAATTCTGGCGCGTATCCCGCTCATCCACCCATTCGAACGCAAAGGCCCCATGGTTGCGAGCCTTGAACCTGAGGATCAAGAACTCGTCGTACAGCCTGGCCGTATCTGACAACCGTAGTTTGGCCTGCTCAGCCTCTTGGATCGGATGCTTGTACTTCTTGCCATCGGTCGGGTAGGATCGATCGCCTTCGTAGCTGGTCATCTCGTCTGCATAGTTAATGCCAACCACCCCGACGCAAATCGGCTTGGCAGAACCAGCTCGATATTTGAAGTTCTGAACCTGGTTAGCTAAATCGCTTTTTACTCGGTCGATCTGTTTGATCATCGCCTTAGCTAGGATCTTCACCTCGACGCCGATCTCGATGGTTGCCACTGGTCCCCTGGCGACCATGTAACCGGCGTCGATCTGAGGTTCTTCGCCAACAATGAGCTCACCGAATGTGCCGTCGCCACGTCTGGCCTCAATACCCTTGCGTTTGTTCTGCACGTTGAGCACCCGCGACATGCTTTCGACCGAGAGGACATAACGACCGGATTTCTTGATCGCCATCAGGTCTTCGTACAGGTGCATGGCTACAAAATCTCCGAGATTCGATCGGCGGTGCTCGTACTTATGTCCTTCGAAGAGCTTCCGAAACTCTTCCAGCAATCTGTGATCAGTCACAGAGGACCTCGCAGACGGTTGCTCCGGACATACGCTTCACCCGGGCAAGAGCCGAAACCTTCTCACGGGAGATAGCCAGGTAGGACGGTTCAACCTCTACCCCGATCGAATTCCTACCAGAATTGATAGCCGCAACAGTGGTCGATGCGGTCCCAAGAAATGGGTCGAGCACTGTGTCACCCGCAAATGAGAAGAGCTTAATCAGTCGTTCGGCCAACTCGACCGGGTAGGGAGCAGGATGCACCGTCCGCGTTGTTGAGGTGCCTGGTACGTCCGCCCAGCCAGAACGCAACCAGTTTTGCATCTCCTCCTTTGTCAACATCGAGAGCGCCTTTTGAACCGGGGTGACGGAGCGATACTTGCCCCCTTTGCGTAGAAGCAGAATGTACTCTGTGTCGTTCTTGACAATCGATCCTGGCTGGTAGGGTTTGCCGTAGAACCCGGCACCGTTCCCCTCAGCCTCCGTCGCCCCGTTGGCGATTTTGTGCCAGAGTATCGGAGTAAGGCAATCAAGCCCGAGACGTCGGGAGCGCACCTGAATGTCCGCGTGAAGCGGCATCACGTAGTGACGCCCTTCACGTTTTCTTGGGATGCAGACATCGCCTACCACGCAGCAGATTCGTCCGCCAGGCACAAGCACGCGAGCGCATTCTGCCCAGACTTTATCCAACTCGTCGAGGAAACTTTCATATTCCACGATGTCGCCAAGTTGTGAGCGATTGCCGTGCGCATATTCCTTTAGCGTCCAATAAGGGGGCGATGTGACCACCAAGTGAACCGAGGAGTCAGGTAGCCATGCCAGGTCTCTGGAGTCCCCGAGATGTAGTCGATGAGTGGTCCGATGAAATGGAGAAGGCCAGGGCACGGTGCGATAGTGATTGTTCGCGTCTTGGTAAGCTTTTATGGCTCCCGGATCAGCGTCGTTCAGCGGCAAGCGAAATGTCACCTTCGCCCGGCTCGTGCTTTCGACATACGATTGGGGCGCCCGCCCCCGTCGTTCCTCGCCTGACTCTACTTTGGACGCCGCTCGAACAGTTCCCTGCTTCACTAGCTCCCCTTTCGCGCCTGCCTTAGATTGATACCTATTTTTACACGTTTCTGCCCTGTCAAGGCGATGGTGCAGCACTATAGGCATATTGCCCAACCTCCTTCACCGCAGGCGGCGGTCAGTCCAGCCGGCGCATCCCGGTCGAACTTTTAGACGGCACGGGTAAGACGACGAAGCCTTCGCCGGACAACGCACCAGCTTTCTCCGCACCACCCTCTGTTGTATACTGGTTGAAGCCTCAAGAAGGCAGGGGAAGTCCTGTCTCACGGGCGACGCGCCGGAGCTACGGAATCTTGAACTAGCTCACTCCGGCGGACAAAGAGAAGAAAATGCCCAAGTTGAAGACCCATACGGGCGCGAAGAAGCGCTTCAGCAAGACTGGCACCGGCAAAATCAAGCGGGGCCAGACGAAGACGCGTCACATCCTTACCTCGAAGGCGCCAAAGACGAAACGCAAGCTGGGAAGAATCCTGCTCGTTTCCGACGGCGACTTCAAGAAGGTCGCGCGCATGATTCCTTACGCCTGATCGCTGTGCCGCCCCCAGAGGGACGGCGCTTCAGGGCCCGAAGCAAACGCGTTGCATGGGCCCCCGGCAGTTGGAGCAGAATCTGCCCCGGCAAGTTGCCGAGAGATTGAGGCTTGCAGAAAGCGAGTGAAGAGGTGTACAGCCTGACCCGCAAAAGGTCCAGGCCTCCTGCCTCCAGCCGCATCACCGAACGCAAAATGGAGAAGAACCGATGCCCCGCGTAAAACGCAGTACCAAGCGGAGTGACCGCCGCAAGAAGATCCTCGATCGCGCAAGCGGTTATTTCCTTACCAAATCCAAGCTCTACCAGGCGGCCCAGGAGGCCGTCGAGCGCGGCCTGAAGTTTGCCTATACCGGCCGCAAGCAGAAGAAGCGCCAGTTCCGCTCGCTGTGGATCGTGCGCATCTCGGCCGCGGCCAAGCTGAACCGCATCAGCTATTCGCAGCTCATCAACGGCCTCAAGAAGGCTCGCATCGAGCTCGACCGCAAGATGCTGGCCGACATTGCCGTGAAGGATGCGGCGGGCTTCACGCGGCTCGTCGAGCAGGCCAAGACGGCGCTGGTCTCGGAGAAGCAGATCCGCAAGCTCCAGGAGCAGCAAGCCAGCTAAACAGGCGAAGAAATCGAACGGCCCGGAGTCCCTGCAAGCGGATTCCGGGCCGTTCCTGTCTTTGGCCACCCCAGACAGCAACCGCGTCTTCCGCGCGTTGGCCCCCCAGGCGGATTAATCCGCATTTCTTCTTGAATTCATCGTGTTGAAACCTCCAGGCGTCATCCTCATCCCTATCGTCACAATTGATGCGGGTGGGAACGCGCCGTAGACGCTCCGGAGGTGAAAAAAACCTGCGGGCGAGAAACAGAACCGGCCTTTCAAAAAAGACGCGCGCGTCGAGGAGATTGAGAAAGGCGTCTGCAAGCTTATGGCCGTAACCATTCAACCAAACTCGGCAAAGCTCGTAGTGACCGTACCGCCGGGAGTCGTCACCCCATTTGTTGACGTAGACCATATAACCTTCATGGGCACTTGGATTCGGGCTACTGGCGAAGTCACATTATTGGGCGATTCAGGAGACTCCGCTGCCGATTGGAGAGTGGGGTTCATTCAGGTTCAAGCAATCGAAACGAGTTGGGCAGTTTATCGCGGCAAGGACAAGAATGACGGCAGCATCTTTCTCCAGCGGGCCAGACCTCCGGCGAGGCCGCAACAGGGTTGCCTGGACTGCGAGAACCAAAGCAGTGTTCTCGACTTATTTATCTCCACTGTCCCCGCGCATGGTTACATAGTGTCCGGCAAGGCCGGCGGGTTTCCGCAAATCTTGCAAGTTAAGTTCAGCGATAGACCTGGCGACATCTGCCCTCTAGTCGAACAGAACACGCTGACCGGGAAGCCTAACTTCCTCGTGGCTGCACAGACCGAGTTTGCCTTCTGCACCATACTGAGTGTGCGGGATCCTGGCGGAATGTTTTATCACCAGCTGAGTTTCTGCTGGAATGTTAGCTGGCAGGCTAACTTTACGGCAAACGATTATAATGTTCCCCCTACAGGCTTCAAGATCGATGTGGTCCAGGCGACTACTGGCGCGGGTGTGAGCCCCATCGTGATGGGCCCGCCAACAGATCCTAAGTACACCAACATACTCACAACCGCCCAAACGAAGAATTGCAACCAACTGGGTATCGCATCCCACAACTCCCCGAATCGCCACGAGAACCGAGTCAATTCGGCGCTCTTCGACGTGCGCTTGGCTTAGTGCTCGGATTATTATGAAATACATGCAAGACGGGCCGAGCCGGTCCGTAATCCGCGGAATTCAGCTTTAAGATCACTCCCGCTTCGTTTTCTCTCTGCATGACCGCACAAGGAAAATCGCGCCGAAGACAGCCGCGGCCCTCCCGCCTGCTTCTGGCCTGCGTGATTGCGTTTGCCGTCTTGCTGCTGCTCTTGCGGCTCTTTCGCTTTGCGCATCGGCACGTGCTCCGCTGAGTGGGAGGCGCGGGCGGGAAGCCGCAAGCCAGCCGGTCTATCGTCCGTTCCCCATCCTGAGATGCGCCGCCCCGCCCGCCGCCAGGCGAGAGTTACGATAAGAACAATGACTACAACACTTCTGGAGCATGCGCCGGCGGCCGTTGCCGAGGGATCGGTGCATTCCGCCGACAGAACGCGCATCGTCTATCGCCGCCTGGGCAGCGGCCCGGCCATCGTCTTCGTGCATGGCAGCGTCTCCACCCACACCGACTGGATGCCCGTTGCTCGCTTGTTGTCGGACCGTTTCACCTGCTTTGCGATGGACCGGCGCGGCCGCGCCAAGAGCGGCGAGGGCATTGGGCCTTACTCGATCGAGCGCGAATACGAAGACATCGAGGCCGTGCTTGCCGCCGCCAAAACTGAAACCGGCCGGGACCCCTACCTGGTTGGCCACTCCTATGGAGCCATCTGCGCCCTGGGCGCGGCGATGCGTCATCCCGTGCCGCGGCTGGTCGTCTATGAGCCGCCCCTGCCCGCCGGCGGCCCGGTTGCCGGCGAGAATCTCGAGCCCTATGCTCGCGCCATTGAGGAGGGCGATCCAGATCGGGCAATGGAACTGGGCCTGGCTGCGTTCCCCAAGATGCCCGCGGCGGCGATCACCGCTCTCCGCGTCTCGCGGGGGTGGCCGCGTTTGCGTATGCTCGCCAAAAGCTGGATTCGCGAATTGGTGGAGATGGATGCGCAGAGCCGGGATTTGACGCACTATAGCGCGCTCTCTTGCCCTTCGATGCTGCTGGTGGGCAGCCTGAGCCCCGAGCATCCGATGCTGGATGCCGCGCGGGCGCTGGCCGCGGTTCTGCCCGATGTGCGCGTCGAGTGGCTGCCGGGCCAGGGCCACAGCGCGATGCGCGAGGCGCCGGAGATGGTGGCGCGCCTGATCCGCGAGTTCCTGTCCGAGTGACCGGACAAGTACACCCCGTCTGCTTCGGCTCCGGAATCCCGCCGGCCGCGCGCTTTCCGCCCGCCAAACCCGCTGCTAAACCTCGGCTTAGGAGAGCTTGCCGCCACAATCGGGGTGGCCGCACAAGCAGTTGATCTCGCTTCTGTTCCCGATGCCCTCGCAGTGGGCGCTGCAATACTTCCCCTTTTCAGGAGCAGGACAGGTGCAGGCAGCATTCGCGCATTTCTTGGGGTTGGCCATGGTTCTCCTTCGCCGGTCCGCCCGGCGCCGTTCCGTTCCAGGCGCACGAACTTACGATGCAGGTACCGACGCAAGAGATAGTAGCGCAAACTCACGCGCCCGCACGAGCAAAATCGGCGGGCACTCGCTAAGCCGAGCTATTTTCCCACTGCCGGGGCCAGCGGAGCCGTCTCTTTGTGCATCTCGCCGGAGAAAAACTTACCCTCCTCGGTCAGCTCAAACGGTTCCCACGAGGAGATCATCGCCGGGCCCCACTCCGCATCGAAACACCACACAACCCAACTGATGCCCCTCGATTCGAGGTAACGTGTAATTTCAGCGCCGTATGCGTCATTCTCCGCCTTGGAACCAAATTCGGAGCTGAAGCCGATCTCGGTGGCGATGATCGGATATTTGTCGGCGGCGAAGCCGAAGTCTTCTTCCCACTTGGGCGGCCACGGCCTCGTCCTCTTGTTGGGATACGGATGGGTGACGTATCCGATCCCCTCCGCGCGTACGGGATCAATGCGCAGGGGAGTCAGGTCATAGGCCCAGTCCAGGCCGGCCACCAGCGGAATCGCTTCTTTATCGTAGGCGCGGACGACCGTGATCATCTCCTCGTTGATCTTCCGCCATTCTTCCCAGGTCATCGATCCCAGCTTGCCGCCGTAGTTGGTCGGCTCGTTGAAGAGTTCGAAGAACACGACAGTGTGATTGCCGCTGTAATGGGAGGCGATAATGCGCCAGAAGTTGAGGGTCTCCGGCAGGCTCGTCTCATACATCGGGTCCTGAAACAGGCCTTCCTTCAGATTGCCGATCGAGTGCCAGTCGATATCGACATAGATGCCCAAATCCGTCAACCACTCGACCGCCTGATCGAGCAGCGCAAGGTAGTTTTTGGTTCCACGCCCGCGCCATGCGACCGGGTGAACGGGAATGCGAACCACTGTGGCCCCGGTCTGCCTGATCTTGACGAAGAAGTCCTTGTTCCAGCGCCCCTGACTCTCGACCTTGTCGGGATCGGCGATGTTGACGCCGCGGAAGAGGACCGGCATGCCGTCGGGATCGACGAAGCGGTTGCCGCTGACCGAGATCAACGGCAGCTTCTTTGCGTCCGGGCTGTCGAGAGGCCGGGTGAGATAGGCTGTATGCCACCAGTCGTTCACCTTCCCGTCGGGCGGTTTCGCCGTTTGTGCAAGAACGTTCAGGGCGAAAAAGATTGCGGGAACAGCAACGGCAGTTGCGAGTCGCTTCATGGCGCTGAATCCTTTCGTGGAGATGGCTGCGATTGCGAACGGTTGAAGTCTCGAATGCAATGCTGAGTCGCCTCATCTTATCGTCCGCTGTTGCGCCTTGTCGATCTCGCCAGGTATGGGGCTCGAACCCGCGCCGCAGGGCCGTGCGGCCGGCTGGGCTGGACAACGCCGGCCGTTGCGCTGTGGATGTGTCATTTTTCACGACAATTCTTCTTTCCGGCGGTAAAACCGGCCAATTCATTGATACAAAATACTTTGCCGATTGATGAGGCGTTTCTTTCCGGAAGGCTCTAACTATGGGCGAGCCGAATGCCGATAACTTGTGGTAAACATGAGCCTGGGAAACCAGTTGAGCCGCAAGGGCAAGTGGGCGCGGAAAGTCAGTCAACGGTATGCTGAGGATTTCACGCCGTCACACAAGCGAGAAGGGTTGGCTGCGCGCCTTCGCCCTGCGCGGTCTCGCGATTCTCCTGCTCGTTCCGTGCCTCGCCTTTTCGCCAGGGCGCGATGTCTCCGGCCGCCTGCCCACCCTGCGCACGATTCACGATGTCTTCCGCCTGAGCAAGGCCGAAGCCGCCCGGGCGTATCCGATCGAGCTGGATGCCGTGGTGACCTACTCCGATCCGGAGTGGGGGCTTCTGTTTATCCGGGATGCAACCGGCACCTCTTTTATCGACGTGCATGGCAACGGCACGAGGTTCCCTTTGGGCGCGCGCGTTCGCATCAACGCCGTCTCGATCGACGGGGCGGATGGACCGGCGATCGGTTCGGCGAAGATCACCGTTCTCGGCGCCGGGGTCCTTCCCGCTCCGGAGCAGTTGAGCGTAGCCGAGCTCGACACCGGCGCGGGCGAAGCTCACCGGGTGGTCAGCGAAGGCATCCTGCACCCTTGCGAGCACAATTGGAACCGCGTCTGTTTCCGCCTTTGCGACGGACAAAAGATCGTGTGGTTGATGGTGCCCGAGCAGGACAGCCCGGCCGCCCAGAGCCTGATTGGCGCCATCGTGCGCGTGAAAGGCATGGCCGGCCGTCATGAAAACGATGAACACCAGCGCATAGGAGCGCAAATCTTTGTCAACACCCTCAAAGACATCCAGGTCGAATCGCCGCCCTTGCCGGTTTCCTTTTCCTCATCGCCCACGCCCATTGGGAGCCTGAGCGCCTCGGATGCCGACCAGCGCTTCGTGCGCCAGACCCATCTTCGCGGCACCGTGATGTGGCAGTCTCCGGGGCTGTTCTGCATCCGGGACAACTCGGACACGCTGTTTGTGGGGACCCGGAAGACGGTTTCCGTCCATACCGGAAGCACTGTGGACGCAATCGGGTTCCTGAGCCATGGGGCGCTCGGCCTGGAGCTCTCCGATTCCGCCGTCAACCTGGCCGCGATCCAGGCGAAGGCCGCCGGCAACGCACCGCTTGAGCTGACGGCCGCAGAGGCCGTCAAGCGCTCCCTCAACGGGAGACGGGTGCGTCTGACGGGACGCCTGATCGGCCAGAGCGCCAATGCAAACGAGTTTGTCTACCAGCTCGAGGAAGGGACACAGCGCTTCAACGCCGTCCTGCTGCGAAGCGACGCCACACACGATACCGTGGGCCTCTCGCGCGATTCCATCCTCGAGGTAACCGGCGTGGCGCTGATCCATAACGGAACCGCAGCGTGGCCGGGCTCGCTCTTGATTCTGGTTGAATCGCCGAAGGACATCGTCGTGCGCGGAGGCATCGGCTGGCTGACACTCAGGCGAGGGCTCACCATCCTCGGGCTGATCGCCGTGTGTGTCGCCGCGCCGCTGATCTGGGTAACCCTGCTCCGGCGAACCGTGCGCCAGCAGACCGGGATCATTCGCGCGCGGCTGGAGAGCGAGCTGCGCCTGGAGACGAAGTACCGCCGCCTCTTCGAGCGCAACCTGGCCGCCGTCTTCAGTTGGCGGTCCGACGGCACAATCGCCGATTGCAATCTGGCCTTCGCTCGAATGCTTGGCTTCGAATCGCGCGAGCAGTTGATCGGACGCTCCTATTGGGATTTCCAGGTCGACCCCGATCACCGGGACGAGTTGTGCGCCGCGCTGCAACAAGAGGAGGCGTTGAGCAATCGGGAGGCAAGCCTGCGCCGGGACGATGGCGCCACGGTGCACCTGCTGAAGAACATCACGCCCGTCCACACCGCGGAGGGAATGTTCTACGAAACGACCGCCATCGATGTGACGCAGCTCAGGCAGAATCAGGCCGAACTGCAGAGAGCCAGGGACGCGGCCGTCTTCGAGTCGCTCAACGATCCGCTGACCGGCCTGCCCAATCGCAAGCTCCTCTCGCAAACGCTCGCTCCCCTCCTGGTTGAGGCGCAAAAAGAAGGCAGCACGATTGCCTTGCTCTATCTCGACCTGGATGGATTCAAGCTGGTCAATGACAGCCTCGGCCATGCCGTCGGCGATACGCTGCTGGCTCAGGTGGCTGCTCGCCTGCGTTCCTGGATTCGTGAGGGAGATATGCTGGCGCGCCTCGGCGGCGATGAGTTCATGGTGATCATGCACAGGATTCGCGGCCGGGAGGACGCGGTGATGCTGGCGGAAAACCTGCTGGAAGAGGTTTCGAGCTCCTTCGAGGTGAAAGGCCACCTGCTGGCCATCGGCGCCAGCATCGGCATCAGCGTCTTTCCGGAGGACGAAACCGGCGCCGAGGAACTGATCCAGCAGGCCGACAGCGCCATGTACGTCGGCAAGCGCGAAGGCAAGAATCACGTCACCTGCTTCACCCCCGAGATCGGCTCCCAGGTGCACGAGCGGTTGACCCTGGAGCACCAGTTGCGCGGCGCGGTCGCCCGCAAAGAGATTTCCGTGCACTACCAGCCGGAATTTGAACTGACCGGCAACCGCCTGACCCGCTTCGAGGCGCTGGCCCGCTGGACCCACCCGACCCTCGGCCATATTCCTCCGCTCAAATTCATTCCCATCGCCGAAGAGAGCGGAATGATCTGGGCCCTGGGGGCCTACATTATGGAGCAGGCATGTACCGAGGCGGTCCGCTGGCAGAAGCTGATGCCTTACCCCATCCAGGTTGCCGTCAACGCCTCCAGCTTCCAGTTCCGCCGCAGGGGATTCGTGGAAGAGGTGAGCGCCATCCTCGAGCGCACCGGCCTGCGGCCTGAATTGCTGCAAATCGAAGTGACTGAGTCGGTGATGCTGGGAGGGACTCGGCTCGTGGCCGAGACCATTGACCGTTTTCGCGAGATGGGCATCAGCATGGCCATCGACGACTTCGGCACCGGCTACTCCAGCCTCAGCTATCTGCCCACCCTGGCCTTCGACGTTCTCAAAATCGACCGGTCTTTTGTGAGCAACCTGGACAAGCAGCCGGAGGCTGAATCCATGATTCGCACGCTCATCGCCCTGGCCCATAACTTCGGCATGAAGGTGATCGTCGAAGGCGTGGAATCGATGGAGCATCTGGCGCTCGTCAAGGCCCTCGGAGCCAATGAAGTGCAGGGATTCATGACCGGGCCTCCCACCCCAAATCCTGGAATGTATATGCTTCTGCCCGCATCCCTGTAAGGCGCCTCTCTGGAATCCCGGTGGTGTCTTAAATCTGCGTTGACGGAAAATCACGAGCGATTGCTATTTGATTCTGGCAGTCCTATTCGTCAAAAAGGTCCTTGAGAATCGTTGTCGAGGCTCTATCTGGGTTATTCGGCCGCAAGTCTCTTGTCAAGGTACTGCCAATAGGAAGTGGTTTTCATCACAGCTTGAATTGCTTCCTCGTCGATCTCGCCGCCGTTCATTGGTAGTGGCACCGTCACCCGAGCCAACTTTTCTCTATAACATTTCCGGTAGTAGGAGAAACGCCACTGCTCCCGGCGCAGCATGACTTGTATGAACATCTCCGTGGTCAAGCGCAGCTTGGTCTTCGGCGTGCACACCGCGACGTCGTCTTTTGCAGCGAAGTCGTAAGGGTGGTATTTGGCTGAAAGCGTACTACCATTAAATGCAATAGTCATCTTGTCACGATAGACGTGCCGCTTATCCACCTGAAAATAACCGCAAACGCCGTTATCTAAATCACCGCATGAAATGATCGGCACCTCTCCCGCGGGGAGATTACCAAAGCTATGGTAGTACCCGGCTTTAAGGTCATATATTGATCCTAGTGCTATTTGTCGGAAGCGCATTGCATTGACAGTAGTCTCCACCGGCACGTTCACAGTTGGCATATAAGACTCGACCGGAAATGCCACAGATAACGGCGCCTCATCTGGCACCATCAAGCGTTTTATTCGGTCGGAGGTCGTTTGCCAGTACCAGGAGAAGCGCCACCGGACGGCTCTATTGATGTAAGCCGCATACCAAGCAAGCTGTGCTGCGGTCATGGTTTCACGAGGTTCAAGCACGACCATTCCATTGCCTGCGCGCCCACATGCCACGTATGGAGGCGCCTGCACGGATGCTTCACAGAATGCGGATAGTGCAATCCCCATAAACTGAAATATTTTATCGACCGGCAGTGGTGTGACCAGCCCAACAACAGCGTTGTCGGATAGTCCATTGCCGACATACGGAATGTCCCCCGGCCGATATCTGCTAAAGATGTCGGACCGCGCACGGTGGGGAATGAACAATTCGTCTATTCTTCTCATTTGAAACTCGCTGCACTTGCCTCTTTGCCGAAGCGAACCAGAAATGCCGCCGTCTCCCTCGCCATTGTGTCAACTGCGCGCTCAAGGTCGGCAGGTGAGACAGAATCAGTGTCAAGATATGCCTCCGGTAGCAATTCAAGGAGAGGGTCCGAGAAGTCAATCGGAGCCGTCTTGCAGAATTTCGGAATATTCACAGACGCGGTGTCAGGATGGGCAATGAAGCTCTGCAGAGGCGGAAGTACGTCCGGAAGCTGATTGGGTTCAAATCGCGCAGGGACAAACTCAGAAGCGAGCAAGCGCTTAGATTTCGACTTTATGAGGCCATCATGGGCAATCCGCGCCCAAAACACAAGCGCACTTTTGTTGTGAGACACTCCTTTCTTTATTATGATCGCCGCAACCTGTTTCTGGGCAGCCGGGTAAAAGAGTTCTTCAGGTAGAGTTATTACCGATAGAAGTGTATGCTTCGCCAGCAATTCATCCTTCCGCCACACGCGTTCATCACGCGATCCAAACAAGATGCCAAGCGGTACGAGGGAAAACAGAATTTTTCCATCTGCCATGACCGAAAGTGCCTGAGAGACGAATCTGTATTCCTTGTCGGTGCTACCCTTGAGCGCAAAAGGCGGGTTCATCAAAACCCTCGTAACACCCTCATTGCCGGGCTCCGGCTTTTTGTCGGTATAAGAAGCCGAAACGTGATTAGTAAGCGGCTTCTTCTTCAAGAATGTCGAGAACGCATTGCCTTCCTCGATATTATTTTTACCGTCGCCGCGAAAGATCATATTCACAATGGCTAAAGCAGCTACCGCTGACTCCTGTTCAATGCCAAATATATTGAATTTTTTGAAACGATCTTTTTGAACCTGCGTGCAGTTGCGTCGAACATAATCGAGAGCGGCAACGAGGAACCCTCCGGTACCACAGCATGGGTCATAAACGATGTCATCGCTAGAAACGCCAATCGCATCGACGGCAAACCTTGTAATATGGCGGGGAGTCAAGACAATGCCTATCTCTTTTGCTCCATTTCCATACTTTAAAAACACTTCATAGAACTGGCCTAACACATCGGTGCTGGAGTTCATCGCCGAACGGATATTTAGGTTCTGCAACTCCTGCATGGTTTTAACAAGCGCTGCTTTGAACTTGACGTGGTTAGTTGTGTTTGATGGCGGCAGAATATGCACGAACGGAGCAAACTCCGGCTTCCCGTGCTGCGCCAATGTTTCTGCACTGCGGGTGTTTATGTCGTTAATCAGCACTGATAGTTTTGTCTCTAAGCTCGGCGGTTCTTCAATTACAGACAAGAGAAGAGCTGCCATCGTCTTGGCGCGCTCGTTCTTGTTGATCCCACCGATATGGAGAATCGCGTTAATTCGTTCGGCAGCTTTTAGAAAGAGCAACTGAGGCGGTACAAAATCGTGAATATCGGATGCTTGACTTTCGAGCAGGGTCTTGGTTTGCTGCGGGGACAGAAGCCCGGTCGCAACCTGTCCGTTGATTGTGACATCTGTCCAGGCGCCACCGACGAGAACTTTTGTACGAATCGAATAGCCGAGTTCCTCGTTGCCCGCGACGCCGGATGCGAGGACCGCGCTTACCTGGCCGGGGGTGTTGTTGATAGGGGTCGCATAGTCGTTGATCGCCTCATCGATCGCCATCTGAAGCTGATTGCGTCTCGCCTTTGCTTCTATTACCCAAAGCCGGTTTTCTGACAGTTTGATGATGTTTTCTGGCCGGTTCAATCCGAGCGCGGCCTTGATATGCGCGTGGGCCAAGCATTGATTTTGCGTCCAGACCTGTCCGGTCGCGATCTTACTTGGGTCTCTTACAACCCAGCCGAAGTCACGGAGCTGGTCGCGGATAAAGCCGTATGCTTCGACTTCTGTCTCTGTTGGCGGCGGAACAAGCGGTCTGTGCTTCCGCGCTGGCTTTTCAGGCGTTTTCTTAACGATCCTCGTTGTGGCCATTTTGGCGCGGCTCTCCCAAAGTATGGTGACAGTATAAGCGGTTCCCCATCCTTTCAACTAAGATTTAAGACACCACCGGAATCCCGCCGCCTCCTTCATCTGAGAGAATGAGCGTAGTGAATCGAGCGCACCAGATCGTCTTCCGGCATGCGGCCGCGCCGGTTTTTGTCGCCATCGCAGTCTTCGCGGCCGCGCCGGCGCGCCTCTCTGCTCAGGCGCCCAACCCCACCTCTGCCGCCAACCCCTTCTTCGGCAGCGTCACAGTCCGCCCGGTCACTGATCAGGCTCTCGAGCTCTCGCTCGACGATGCCATCGCTCTCGGCCTCAAGAACAACCTGGGCCTCAAGGAAGCCGAAAACGGCGAAAAGTCTCTCCAGGGCCAAAAGAAAGAGGCTTTGCAGGAGTTCCTGCCTACTGTCACGCTGACCGGCGATCTCGGCGTCCACCAGCAGAATCTGGCCGCGCTGGGCTTTGGCCCCGGCGTCATCAAAGACTTTGCCCCGCTCTTTCCCGGCGGCGTCATTCCTCCGGGGCTCTCCTTCATCACCCGTGACGACCTCACCGAGGGCCAGCTTCACTTCCAGCAGACGCTCTTCTCCGGCCCGGTGATTGCCGCCTGGAAGGGCGCCGGCGCCGCAGAGCGAGCCGCCCACTTCGCCAGGATGTCGGCCCGCGGCGAGGTGGTGCAGCAAGTGGCCTCGGCCTATCTGCACTCCATCGCCGCCGCGAGCGAGGTGGACAACGCCCAGGCTCTCGAAGCGGCCGACCAGGTGACGCTCGAGCACGCCCACGCCGCTCACCAGGCCGGCGTCGTTGCCAGTCTCGACGAACTCCGCGCCCGCGTCCAGCTTCAGGCCCAGCAACTGGCCGTCATCGCCGCCCGGAACGACTTGGAAAAGGGCCTCATCCTGCTCAAGCGCGAGATCGGCATCGCCCCCGGCCAGAAGATCGTCCTAACAGACCCGGCTCCCTACAGCGATCTGGCCGCCGAATCCCCCGAAGATCTCCGCTCCATCGCGTACAAGAACCGCCAGGACTACCAGAACCTGCAGAATCAGGCCATCGAGTTCAAGGCCATCCACCAGGCCTATCGCGCCCAGCGGCTGCCCACCCTCAGTTTCAATAGCTACTACGGGGTCAGCCAGGTAGGCGGCGCCGGCGCGCACGGCACCTTCGCCGCCATCGGCACACTGAGCCTCCCGCTCTTCCGCGAGGCCCGGCTGCGCGGCGATGCCGATGCGGCCCAGGCCAATCTCGACGCCGTCAACGCCCAGCTCGACGACCTGCGCGTTCACATCGACCAACAGGTGCGCTCGGCTCTGCTCGACGCCACAGCCGCGGCCAAGCTCGTCGAAGTCGCCCGCTCCAATGTCGATCTCGCCACGCGTGCCCTTGCCGACGAGACCGACCGCGTCAACGCCGGCGTTGACGACAATCTTCCCCTCGTCACCGCGCAGGCCACGCTCGCATCCGCTCAATCCAACCTGGTTGAAAGCCTCTACCAGTACAACCTCTCCAAGCTCGCCCTGGCCCGCGCCACCGGCGTCATCGAAACCCAGTACCGGGAATATCTGGGCAGATAATCCAAAAATGGTTCAAATAGCTCCTCCATCCCGTTGTTGAATTTTTCTTCACATCACACTCGCGGCCTTGGGGCGTAACCTATAGAAAAAAGGAGCGCCGTACGCGTGGGCAAGAAGCTTCAGATCAAGTACTATGTCGAACCCGACCCGGCCGCGCTGGCTCGCCGGGCGGTCGAGTATTTTGTCGAAATGGCCGGGGAAGCGGTCGAGGCCCAGGGCCGCGCGCGCATCGCCATCAGCGGCGGTTCCACTCCGAAAGCCGCATTTGAACTTCTGGCCGACCCCAGCCAGCCCTGGCGTAACCGCATGCCATGGGAGATGCTGGACCTCTATTGGGTCAACGAGCGCTCAGTCCCTCCCGACAGCGCCGAGAGCAACTACCGCATGACGCGCGAGGCCCTGCTGGACCACGTGCCGCTCCGTCCCGAACAGATTCACCGCATCGAGGGCGAACTGGAACCAGAGTCCGCCGCGGCCCGCTACGAACAGGAACTGCGTTCCAGTTTCCGCCTGGAGGGCGCCGAATGCCCGCGCTTCGACCTGGTGGCCCTCGGCCTCGGCGAAGACGGCCATACCGCCTCGCTCTTCCCCCACACCCAGGCCCTCCACGAAATGAGCCGCCTGGCTGCCGCCAACCGCGTGCCGCAGCTCGACACCTGGCGCATCACCCTCACCTGGCCGGTCATCAACCGCGCCCGTTCGGTCTTCTTCCTCATCTCCGGCCAACAAAAGGCATTTGTTTTGAATGAGATCCTCACCGGGCCGCACGATCCGGAACGCCTGCCCAGTCAACTGATTTGGCCCTCATCCGGTATACTAACCTTGATCCTGGATCAAGCCGCAGCCGCGCTTTTACCCCCGGCAAACGAGGATGGCTGTGGAGTTTTGGAGAGGGAAAGATGATTCTGGCGGGCGACGTAGGCGGCACCAAGGCACACCTGGCGCTGTATGACTTCATCGATGGAAGGCTTGAGTACTCCAACGACCGGCTCTTTGCGCCCAGGGAATACTCCGGTCTGGAAGAGATCGTAAAAGAGTTCCTGGGATCGCACAAGGTAACCGCGGCTTGCTTCGGCGTGCCCGGCCCGGTGCGCAACGGACGCCTGCGCCTCACCAACCTTCCCTGGACCCTGGACAGCCATGAGCTCTCGGTCAATCTCGGCATCAACCACATCTTCCTCATCAACGATCTCGAGGCCAACGGCTACGGCGTCGCCGAGCTCTCCCCCGATCAGATCTACACCCTAAGCGAGGGCGACGTCAGCCAGATCGGCAATCGCGCCCTGATCGCTGCGGGAACCGGCCTGGGCGAGGCCATGCTCATCTGGAACGGCCGCAGCCACACGCCCTACCCTTCCGAAGGCGGCCACGCCGACTACGCGCCGCGTAACGAAGACGAGATCGACCTGCTGCGCTTTCTCAAGCAGAAGTACAACGGCCGCATCAGCTTCGAGCGCGTCGTCAGCGGCATGGGCCTCACCGGCATCTACGAATTCCTGCGCGAGGTCCGCGGCATGGAAGAGCCGCCCAAGCTGGCCGAGCGCATCGCCGCTGCCGACGATCCCAACTCCGTGATCACCGAGATGGCGCTGGCCGCAAAGAGCGAGATTTGCGAGAAGACGCTCGACATGTTCGTCTCCGCCTACGGTGCCGAGGCCGGCAACATGGCCCTCAAGCTGCTGTCGGTGGGCGGCGTCTACATCGGCGGAGGCATCGCGCCCCGCATTATCGAAAAGTTCAAGGACGGCACCTTCATGAAGGCCTTCACCGACAAGGGCCGTCTCAGCCAGTTGCTCATCAACATGCCGGTGCGAATCATTCTCGAGACCCGTACCGCGCTGCTTGGCGCTGCTGCCTACGCCGAAGCCCGCGCCGCCGAGATCAGCGGCATCTCCCCCCGCGCCGCCTCCGTCAAGTTCTAATCAGCAAATCCCGCACCAGCACAAAGGGCCAGCCAAATCCGGCTGGCCCTTTGGTTTCTCTAACGGGGCAGATGTTTTGAAAGGGCACGGCTTCAGCCGTGCCGGAAGCCAGCTAACACGGAGGGAGCAGGGGGCTTCAGCCCCCTGAATGAGAGCGAATCTGCGCGGCCTTCAGGCCCGGTCCTCTGCCGCTTTTCCAGCAGGTGAAGCAAACATAACCGTCTTAATTTACAGGCTGCGGAAAAACTCAATGCTGCCTCCGTTTTGTATCAGGGCACGGCTTCAGCCGTGCCAGAAGCCAGCTAACACGGAGGGAGCAGGGGGCTTCAGCCCCCTGAATGAGAGCGAATCTGCGCGGCCTTCAGGCCCGGTCCTCTGCCGCTTTTCCAGCAGGTGAAGCAAACATAACCGTCTAAATTTACAGACTGCGGAAAAACTCAATGCTGCCTCCATTTTGTATCAGGGCACGGCTTCAAAGCCTGCCCTGAGCGCAGTCGAAGGGTGCCGCAAAGCAGCAAAATGAACCGGGCTTTAGCCCCTGAGGGATCTTTTTACTGGTCGGCCAGCATTTGTGCAATCAGTTCAGGGCGTTAGCCATGCCTTTGGCCGATACACCCGAACGCCTCGATGAGGACCAGGCCTGACGGCAACAGTTTCGTCTGCCGACAAGTAGATGAACGCTGGCCGACTTCACAGGATCGATTCGCAAGTCAAAGAGCGCATTGGCGATAATGCGCTAATGCAGGTGCGTGATGTATGAGAAGCCCGCTTTGTCGCGGCTCGCCACGCTGTATGCCCGCTGTTTTGTCGGAGGCGGCGCGGTGCATCCCCGGTCCCCAAGAACGAGGGACCGGGGGCACCCTCATCTGAGGTTTGGAAGCGGTGGGTGAAACCGGGTCCACCCGCCATCCCCACGGGCCGGCGCGCGATTGGGGCGCGGCATGGGTCAGCCGGCGATGGCTCGGCCGATGCGGACCCACCAGTCGGGCCCGATAGCAGCCAAGTAGATCACGGCGAACTGGGCGACGTAGTAGAGGGGCACACCGACGCGGTAGACGGTGTGGATGCGCCGGTTGACGAGCAGATCGTGGCACACGCCGAGCGCGAGCATCAGGTTGACGCCGACATAAGACAGGTTGTGCTGGCGCGCGAAGGCGTGATCCATGCGGGCGAATGCGGCGACCAGCAATCCGCAGGTGGCGAAAAAAACGAGGCGGCGATGGAACTCGGGCGTTTTGCGCCAACAGATGGCGAGCGCCATGCAGAGGCCGAAGACACCGATGTCGAAGAAGGGGACGGCAAGGAAGGCGTAGCGGTGCGGCATGTGGAGGCGGTAGGTTTCAAAGTGGACCATGCGGATGGCGGTAGCCACTCCAAGGGGCACCATGATGGCGGCGAGCGCGGCGGCCACCCAACCGATGGTGCGATGCCATTTCACGTTGCGGGTGCGCACCAGGGCCGATTGCAGGATGAAGATGAGGATCCAAGCCGAGAAGGTGACACCATGGACCCAGAGGATCCGGGGAGGGGCAATGGCCGGATGGAGCAGCCGTTCGTCGACGGTCTGGCTGAAGCCGGCCACCACAGCTGCGGCAGACACGAGCGACATGGCGAAGTAGAAGTAGCGGTCGAGGAGGCTGTTGCGGCCGGTGAATATGCTCGGACGCGGCGCGGCGACGGTCGGGGAAACGGAAGGAGGCATCGGCTCTCGCTTTCTTGGGGGAAGGAGAATCTTCGGGGGAAAAGGAGAACGGGAGGAGAGTACCACGCGGAAGCGGGGGCGCACAACGGGGTTGTGAGGACGGGGAGGCTAGGGTCGTGAGTGAGTTGTCGATTTTGCAACAGCTACGCAGGTTTTTGCGCTGTTGCGGTTCGTACAAGATTCTCTGACAGGCTTGCGAGGGCTAGTTAGTGCGCGCGGTTCCGCAGTTCTCCAACACGCAGACTCCTCCCCACGGTTTGTCGGGCTTGTGGCCAGCAGGATCGGGGAGAAGCGACAGCAGGCGCATCCCAAACGACAGGCGCTTCAACTTCGCCGCGGTATGTAACAGCGAGCTCGTTTCGACTGACTTCCACCCGTATGGGGCGAAGAATTCCGGTCCTTCCCGAGGCGCGAATTTCAGCGGCGTGCCGGCATCAACCAGCTGGCCGCCAATGGTCTTCTGGAGCATCTTAAGAAGCGCAGGTGACGTTAGGTCGATAACCCAACGTCGGAAGCTGGAGCAGGCTGCCAGATCACGGGCCAGTTCAGCAGCCTCGTCGGCATCAAAGTAAATGATGAGCCCCTCGCTCACCACCACCACGCGCTTCGCTTCGCCCCCGAGCCGCTGAAACAATGCTCGGCGCCCCGCAGTATCTTTCAAATCCAGCGGCACACGCTCGAGCACACAGAGCGGACGTTCAGCGGCGAGAACTTCCTGCTTGTAGTTCAGCATGTCCGGCAGGTCGATCTCGATCCACCGAAGCAAAGCGGGAAGCTTCATCCGGTACGGCCTGGAATCGAGCCCCGCAGCCAAATTAATGACCATGTCCGCGCCTTGCTGAACTTCGCGTTCGATGATTTGATCGACCAGCCAGGTGCGCGCTGTGTAAGACCAGGAATGCCGCTGAGCGAATGGCATCACGGCGGCGATTTGCATGCCGCGCTCTCCGGTCAACTTGCGCGCATAGGGGTCGCGGAAGACAGCGTCGGCGAGCTCGCTCTCCTGCGCGCGATACACAGCTACCCACAGGGCGGTGTCCGAAATATGGCGAATTGGGTTTGCCAAGCTCATGGCAACACAATCATACCTGTTTGAAGTTCCGGAATGCATGCGGCTTTATGTTCCTACTCCGCACATTATGAACATACTTGACGAAATCAGGCCAAGTCGCTCATCGAGCTGGTATTTTGCTTTGATTCAGGGATAGGTCCTCGAAAACGCCCATGTCGCCGGGTACTCCATCCTTGCGGCTTTTTCCTGCCGCAAGAGTGGGATACCACGAACTCCATGGCGCGCAAGCGCCCTCTGCCCCACCGCAGGTGGTTTGCAGAGAATTACCATCCACTGGCGCACAATCAATGAATGAACAAGGACCATAGCTGCGGGTTTTTCCTGATCCCTGACCCCTGATTTCTGACCCCTGACCGGGTACCCCCCTCCCCCCTGTGGAGGCCGGTTTTCGACTCACCGATTGCTTATAACTTGCTCTGTTTCATTAACTTGTAATTTCTACCCATTGACGAATCAGTGACTGCAAACCCCGGATTTTGCCCATTTATTAGCCCAAAAGGCGCTGTTTTTAACCGAAAACCCCCACTTTTTCGAGCTTTTTGAACGCGTGCACGGCTGCTCAGCTCCGGATTCTCCAACCCGAACTTCCACAAATCATCCGCCTCTCAAGCCGGAATGCTGGCTCTTTCTCCAAACCAGTTCCTCTTCAGCCACAGCGAAACCTGCACCAGCAGAATAAGCGCCGGCACCTCGACCAGCGGGCCGATCACAGCCGCAAAGGCCGCGCCGGAGTTCAGCCCGAAGACAGCCACCGCAACCGCGATGGCCAGCTCGAAGTTATTGCTCGCCGCGGTAAACGAGAGCGTGGCCGTCTTCGAGTAATCCGCGCCAACTCGGCGTCCCATCCAGAAGCTGACAAAAAACATGACCACGAAATAGATCAGCAGCGGCACGGCGATGCGCAACACATCCAGCGGAAGCTGGACGATCAGATTTCCCTTCAGGCTGAACATCACCACGATGGTGAACAGCAGCGCGGCCAGCGTCAGCGGGCTGATGGCCGGCACAAAACGCGTCTGGTACCACGCGCGGCCCTTGGCGCGCACCAGCACAAAGCGGGTCAGCATTCCGGCCAGAAACGGAATCCCAAGATAGATAAAAACACTCTCGGCAATCTGGCTCATGCGAATATCGACGACCACGCTCTTCAATCCCACCAGCGGCGGCAGCACGGCCAGAAAGAACCATGCGTAGATGCTGTAGAAGAGCACCTGAAAGACGCTGTTGAAGGCAACGAGGCCGGCAGCGTAATCCGTATCGCCGCGCGCCAGCTCGTTCCAGACGATCACCATGGCGATGCAGCGCGCGAGGCCGATCAAGATCAGCCCGGTCCGGTACTCCGGGTACCCGCGCAGAAAGATCACAGCCAGTGCAAACATCAGCGCCGGCCCGATCAGCCAGTTCTGCACCAGCGAAAGCCCCAGCACAGTGCGATTGCGAAAGACCTCGCCCAGCCGCTCATACTGCACCTTGGCCAGAGGCGGATACATCATCAAAATCAGTCCCACGGCGATGGGAATGTTGGTCGTGCCCGCCTGGTAGCGTTGCAACAGCGCGGGAAAGGCCGGCACAAACCGGCCCAGCGCGACGCCAACCGCCATAGCGAGAAAGATCCACAGCGTCAGAAAACGGTCGATGAACGAGAGCTTTGAAGCGCTGCCCGGCACGTCAACCGGGCAGCAAAGCTGTGAGTCCGTCCCCATTCGATTCTCCTTTGCGGCGCGTGCCTGGCTACAACGGCTGCTGCCCGATGGCGCGCACGCTCTTCTCGATGGCCATGCGGTCCAGCGTCCCCAGCGGCAGGCTGAGAAAAAGCTGCACGCGGTTGCGCATCTGATGCATGATCTGCGTGAAGGCCGCGCGCTTCACCTCGTCTGTGCCCTCAACGGCCGCCGGGTCGGGAAAGCCCCAGTGCGCCGTCACCGGCTGCCCCGGCCAGAAGGGGCACATCTCGCCCGCCGCCTTGTCGCAGACCGTGATGACGAAGTCCAACTCCGGCGCGCCGGGCTGCGCGAACTCGTCCCAGCTCTTGCTGCGCAGGCCTTCCACCGGATAGCCCAGCCGCTCGACCTGCTCGATGGCGAAGGGGTTGACCTTGCCCGTCGGATGGCTGCCCGCGCTATAGGCCTTGAAGCGGCCTGTGCCCATGGTGTTGAAGAGCGCCTCGCCGATGATGCTCCGCGCCGAGTTGCCGGTGCACAAAACAAGAATGTTGTAAGGCTTTTGCATGATCTTCTCCTGGGGATTACTTGAACGCTCCGTGCCCCATCCTTGCGACGTATCTCTGTCGCTAGGGTGGGAAACCTCGAACCCAAAACCGGCTTTGTCTATCAGCTGCAACACCCCGGCGAGCAGCAGCCGGCAATCGGCGACTCCGCTCCAGGTTTAGTAGCCCGGATAAAGGCGCTCATGAATTTGCCCTCCACCTGCGGGGCGATCGCGTCCACATCGATCCCAGCATCCTCCAGGAAATGCCGCGCGTCTTCAACTGCATAAACGCGCGTCGGCTCCAGCGAGATGCAGCAGAATCCAGCCTTCTCCAGCTTGGCCGCGTACTCCCGCTCTTCCAGTGCGCCTGCCACGCAGCCCACCCACAGCAACATGCTCTTGCGCACCTCGTCGGGAACCTCGCCCCGCACCACCACGTCCGAGACCGCAAACCGCCCCCCAGGTTTCAGTACGCGAAAGGCCTCGCGCAGCACGCGATCCTTGTCGGCCGAGAGGTTGATCACGCAGTTTGAAATCACCACATCCACCGAGTTGCCGGGCAGGGGAATCCGCTCGATTTCGCCCTTGAGAAACTCGACATTTTCCACCCCCGCCTGCCGCTGATTCTCGCGCGCCAGCGCCAGCATCTCGTCGGTCATATCCAGGCCGTAAGCCTTGCCCGTTGGCCGCACTCGCCTGGCGGAGAGCAGCACGTCGATGCCGCCTCCGGAGCCCAGATCGAGCACCGTTTCGCCCGCCTTGAGTTCGGCCAGCGCCGTCGGGTTGCCGCAGCCCAGCGAGGCCAGCACGGCATTGGCTGGCAGCCCGCTCTTCTGAGCCTCGTCGTAAAGATTGGTCGTGATCGGGTCGCAACAGCGCAGCGCCGGATCGCCGCAGGCTACACTGCCGCTCTTCTGTACCTCTCTTGCCGCCGCTCCATACTTTTCCTGCACCAGGGTCTTGGTATCCATTTCGAGCGCCTCACATTCGCTAAAGCAAATATATGTTCCGCGCTCATATTTGTCAAGACGTATATAATAAATTCATGGGTTGTTCTTCAAAACCTCTCAGCCTGGCCGCTCTCTTTGCCGCCCTGGCTGACCCGACCCGCCTCCGCCTGCTCAACCTGATGGCCGGCCGCGAGGTCTGTGTCTGCCATTTTGTCGAGATCCTCGGCCAGGGCCAGCCCAAGATCTCCCGCCACCTTGCCTACCTTCGTAATGCCGGCATTGTTGCCGCGCGCCGGGAGGGCAAATGGATGCACTACAGCATCTGCTCTCCCGCCGATCAGCGGGCCGCCTCGCTGCTTGCCTCTGTTTTGCAATCGTTGGCCTGCGACGAGCAGATGCGCGCAGACCTTGCTAAGTTAGATCGCGTCTGTTGCATGCCGCAAGAGCTGGTCGTCCCCGAAGGCGCTCCACTGCGGGCCTTATAGCTCGTTTCCAGAAATCCCAACATCGCACAGAAAAGGAAGCTCCGCGCCGACCGCGATTCGATCCGGGCTAGAGGGCCTTCGTGCTCTGTGATCCCGTTGCTACGCAACTCGTAATGGGGAGTAAGATAGGCGTGGAGTGCAAAGCCCGGTTTTGCAGTTGCCGATAAGACCCCCCTGTGCGTGTGGTTCCGGGATAAGGACTCCCCTGAGGAAGAAAGGCCCGAATTTTGAGACCTGGGACCTCATTCTTCGTTGCAAGCAACGCAAAGCAGCGCAATCAAATGGAGAGCGCGCCTCGGCGGGAGGAGGCGTTGGCAAAGCTGTGCCTCAGGCCGGTCTGCCTTCGACT
Source organism: uncultured Acidobacteriaceae bacterium (assembly GCA_963710875.1). Taxonomy (GTDB): domain Bacteria; phylum Acidobacteriota; class Terriglobia; order Terriglobales; family Acidobacteriaceae; genus Telmatobacter. The sequence goes on from CAVQBW010000001.1 coordinate 434,626, forward strand.
CCTTGGCGCATCCTTCTCCATTCTGCTGGCGATCCATTGCGGCTGGGCCGCGGCGGCAGGCGCGGGTTCGGCAGCGGAGTCGGCGGGCAAGCTCCCAACACTCACCACAACCCACCAGGCGCACAGCCTCACCTCCACCGAAGCCGCGCGCGAGTACCCGGTTCACGTCAGGGGGGTTGTCACCTACTTCGACCCGGACTACGGAACCGGATACGCCGCCATTTGCATGCACGACTCGACCGGCAGCATCTTTGTGAAACCGCCTTCCACATCGATCGGGCCGCTTCCCGCCGGGACCGTGATTGATGTGCGGGGCGTGAGCAGCCGTGGAGGATTTGGTCCCATCGTCGCCAATCCCCACATCGCTGTGATCGGCCATGCGCCTCTACCGCCAAACCCTCCTCGAGTGAGCCTTCTGCACCTGCAAACGGGAGCCGAAGACGCCCAATGGGTCGAGGTCGAGGGCACAATTCATTCCGTCTCCGAATTACCTCACAGCGTGACCCTGCAACTGGCCATGTTCGATGGAACCGTTAGCGTGACCATTCCAAGGCAGGCCGGCGCGACGTACTCCAACCTGGTGGATGCCAAAGTCACCATCCATGCCAACGCCGCTCCCACCATCAATGGCGACTCCCAGATGATTGGCGTCCACCTGATGGCGCCCGATCTCTCCGCGGTGAAGATCGTGGAACCGGCGCCGGGCGACCCCTTCCGGGAGCCGCTCACTCCGATCGGGAGTCTATTGCATTGGGACGAGTATTCCGCATCCTTCCATCGCGTGCATCTGCGCGGAAATGTCGCGCTTCAACGGCCCGGCGAGTTGCTCTGCATTCGCGACGCGGCGCGTGGAATCTGCATCCAGACGGCTCAGGATGCGCGTTTCGCCCTGGGCGACCTGGTCGACATCGTGGGATTTCCGGGAACGAATAACAATGAACCGGCCCTCACCGATGCCGTGATCGAAAACGCCGGCAAAGGCGCGCCGGTCGCAGCCGAGCCGGTCTCCGTCGAGCAGGCCCTCCAGGGAAATCGCGATTCGGATCTCATCCAGATCGACGGCGAGTTGATTGGCGACGATCTGGCCACTTCCGATATGAGCCTGATGCTGAGCTCGGGAGATACCGTCTTCGCCGCCGTGCTTCCCAAAAGCTTGATGGGAGCTGACGCGAGTCCGTGGAAGGTTGGCAGCAAGCTGCGAGTCACCGGAATCTGTTCCGTCCAGATCGACGCGCGAAGCCATGTGCGGGAGGGAATTGCGGTCACCAAGTCCTTTCGGGTTCTGATGCGTTCGCCTCAGGACGTGATCGTCCTCCAGCGTCCATCCTGGTGGTCGCCGGCCCATATCCTCGTGCTCCTGGCCATTGCGTTGATCGGAACCCTCTGCGTGCTTGTATGGGTCATGGTGCTGCGAAAACGCGTGCAGGAACAGGCAAACCTGCTCCGCGAGAGTGAAGGCCGCTTCCGCCATATGGCTCTGCACGATGCATTGACCGGGCTGGCCACCCGCCTGCTGCTGGACGATCGCCTCCACGCCGCCGTGGAGACCGCGATACGCCATGAAACGGGCATGGCTCTTCTCATGGTCGATCTCGACAGATTCAAAGACATCAACGATACGTTTGGCCACCATGGCGGCGACGAGGTCTTGCGCGTCACCGCCAATCGCCTCATGCAGGCCGTGCGCAAAAGCGACACAGTGGCCAGAATGGGCGGAGACGAATTCGTCGTCCTCCTCCCCGACCTGGACGATCCGCCGCTGGTGGAGGGAATTGCCGCAAAGATCGTAAAATCGCTGGCAGAGCCCGTTCTCTTTGCCGGACGCGAGATCCCGGTCTCCGTCAGTGTTGGAGTGTGTACCTCGGCCGCGGGCGGACTCGACGAGGAGACCCTGTTGAGGTGCGCCGACGATGCCCTCTACCGGGCCAAGGCAAAAGGAAGAAATTGCTTTCACATCTCCGCGGCTAGCCTGCAATGCGGCCAAACCGAGCCTATTGCATGATCCTCGATTGGCACGCCGCGCCGGCGTCTCCGGCTCGGCCGGGCAGAAAGGCTGAATCCCTGTGATCCGATGGTTGCTGCGCTGGCTGCGGCGGGCCGTGGTGGTGCTGGCCGTGGTGTTCGTGGCCTTATATGCGGGAGATTGGGCCGTCTTCAAACTGCGCGGCTCGCCTCAATCCAAGGTGACCGTCAACCGCTTTATAACCATTCCGCTCAAAGGCAACAAGCAGGAGTTCGATTATCTCGGCTCCTCCGACGTTCCCTGTTCGGTCTCACTCTTTCCCCAGGCCGGCCAGAGCGCCTGCTGGCAACTGCGCCGCGATACGAGCCAGGGAATAACCCCCTGAAGACTTTTCTCAAGAGAAAAGTTCCGCCGGAACTCCGCCAAACACCATCCGGTGACGCCGGTCACTTCAGGGAAGTTTCATGCCGTCTAACATCGTTGAATCTTTCGGAGTATCTCGAGGAACGATGTACAGCCGCACGCAAAACGAGAACGGGACTTACAACACGCGCTGCCTCTTTTGCTTCATGACCGTCGCCTCGTCTGTGGAAACAGACAAGGAGTTGGATCGGCTGGAGGTTCGGCACATCTGCCCCGAGAGGGCGCTGGCGGATTTGCTGGAACTGGAAAAGGCCATCGTATCCCGGAGCCATCAAACGACCCTTTCCTGATCCAGCCGCCCCGCTTCTATTGCATCCGCGCCAGGTCTCTCAGTTGCCGGGCCGTGACCTCCAGAAAAGTCTCCACGCTGGCTCCCGCCGGCCGCTCCAGTCCGGATTTTGCCTGAATGGCGGCGGCGATCCGCTCGGCAAGAGCCTGGCGCGTCGGCAGGGGCATATCGAGCCTGCGCGCGAAAAACCCCTCCAAAACCTCCAGATCCGTCGAAGTTAGCTTCGCGATCCCGGTGGCCGGCAGCGAATAGGCCATGTGCGGCTCCGGAACCGGCGTGCTGGGGGCAAAGGCCTGCGCCGTGAAGGTCCTCGAATCGCCCCACAGAGGCGTCTCCTGTTCGCGATCCCGCACCACCAGCGTTCCCGCCGCCAGGTCACCCAGCCGCTGGTGCTGACGCGATACAAACATCGTAATCACGCCCACCGCATAAAAAAACGGAATCTGGTTGACGAAGCGGACCAGGTTCCGCGCCATCGACTCGAAGAGGCCGATCGCCCGCCCCGAGCGCTGAATCACGCGAATCCGCGCCACCCGCTTGCCCGGCGTCCGCCCGTTCCAGAACGCCTCAAAGAGCGTGAAATAGCCCCAGTGGAAGAGAAAGAAGATGAAGATGAAGATCGCCCCAGCCCATTGCGCCGAGATCCTTGAGAACGCCTTGATGCCCGGCAGAGTGATCGCGGCCAGCAGCCCCAGCACCAGGAATGCTGCGCCCCAGATCAGATAATCGATCAGCAGTGCGATAAAACGGCTGCCGATGCCCGCCAACGGCATCTCGATATCCACCAGCTCCGGCGTATCGATGTTAAGCTGATCTGAGTTAAGCTGATCTGAACTCATTTCCATGGCGCAAATCCTCTCCAACCAGTGGATCGTCAAGCGCCGGCCTCACTGGGACCGGCTCTCCTCGCTGCTGGCCCAATCCGACGCGAGCGGCCTGGACCAGCTCTCCCGCGCCGAGTTGCAGGAGATGGCCCTGCTCTATCGCCAGGTGGCCGCCGATCTCTCGGTTCTCCGCCAGGACTCGACCTCCCGCACCTACGCGCAGCATGTGAATCAACTGTTGGCTCGCGCCCACCATATCATCTATTCGGGTCAAAAGACCACTCTACTCACCATGGTGCGTTTCCTGCTCGACGAATATCCGGCCATCTTCCAGCGTCAGATCGGCTACGTTGCGGCCTCGCTCCTCGTTTCGGTGGCCTTCGGCCTGCTCGGCGCAGCGCTCACCGTCGCCCGTCCCGAGTTCATGCGCCACTTCGTCGGCCCGGAGATGATCGCCACCATGGAGCGCCACACCATGTGGACCGAGTCCGTCGTCAGCGTCGCGCCCCTGGCCTCCAGCGCCATCATGACCAACAATCTTTCCGTCAGCTTCATCACCTTCGCCGGCGGAATCGTCTTCGGCCTGGGAACCTTCCTCGCTCTCTTCCAGAACGGCATCATGCTGGGCGTCATCGGCGCGGCCTGCCACCATTACGACATGTCGCTCGCCCTTTGGAGCTTCGTCGCCCCCCACGGCTCGCTTGAGCTGCCTTCGATCATCATCGCCGGAGCCGCCGGCTTCCGCCTCGGTCACGCCATGCTCTTCCCCGGCGCACTGCGTTGGAAAGAATCCATCGCTCGCGGCGGCGTCGAAGCTACGCAGTTGGTCTCCGGCATCATCCCCCTGCTCATCATCGCCGGAACGCTTGAGGGCTTCTTTTCTCCCTCGCATGCCCCCATCTGGCTCAAGTTCACAGTAGGCGGCCTGCTCTTCACGCTGCTCAACCTATGGCTCTTCCGGCCGGTCAGGGCACCACAACAGTGATCTTGGCATTGTGGACGATGCCGTTCGCCGCACCAGTCACCAACACGCTGTAGGTGCCATGAATTGCTGGCGGCGGTGTGGTCTTTGAACCCTCTCCGCCACCGCAACTGGTCGTCAGAAGTAGGGCGAAGAGGCACAGACTCAGAAGCAGACTCCTCTGGAACTTTCGGCTTGTCCGCCTCCCGGCGAAAACAAAGCCAAAGAAGAGCACTCCCAGAGCAATGGGCCAACGGATTGAACCCGGCTTCATCGGCGCGGCAACCGCAGACGTCTTTGCCCCGGCATTGACGGTGAGCGACGCCGTTGCCTGCTCGTTCACTGTCACTGTCGAGGAATTGAAACTGCACGTGATCTGGCTGGAGGAGGGCGCACAGGTCAACGCCACTGCTCCGTTGAAGTTGCTCAAAGATTGCAGGTTCAACTGGACGGTTCCGGAACTGCCAGCCTGCACCGTGATCTGCGGGCTTTGCGGCGCAAGCGTAAAATCCCCACCGGCGCCTATCTGCGTTGCAGTCATGTTCACCACATTGCTGACTGAGGGGCCGTTCGCGCCATCGCCGTCGTACATCGCCGTGAGCTGATTCGCGCCGCTGTTCAAGAACCAAGCCGGACTTACTTCAAAAGAACAATTGCTGGTTGTGCCTGCTACACCCGCTTGCCAGATACAGTCATTAAGAAAGACATCGTCGTCATAAAAGTCGATCTCTCCTATCGGGGAGGTCCCAGCGTTTCCAGATCCGGTGACGGTGCCTGTAACGGTTGCCGTCTGTGCGCCGGAAAGGCTCGTTGGCGTAATGCTCAGGGTCGTTATCGTGGTTGCGTAAGCCGGTAATGTCTGGACGTCGATCATCGGCGACAGATATAGCAGCCCATAGGGAGCCCAAACGGAATCTCCACTGTACTGGATCGACAGGAAGTATCCTCCATATTGTCCGGCGGCAATGTTGGGAAGCGTAGCTACGCCCACCGATTCCATAGCGTTGGTTCCGCTCAATGGGCTGAGCGGAACTGTCTGGGAGTAGACCGGACCAGAGCAGGCGCCAATGCCAATGTTTTGGTATAGGGTAAGGCAAATCTGCACCGTGCCGGTAGGGGCCGTCGTGTCTAAAGGAATTTGTGAAGGGCTTGCGCCGATCGAATTTGAACCCTGCACCGTGACGCCTACCGTCAGGCTGCCATCGGGAGCAATGGTGATAGCATCCGGGCTCAGCAGACCTGTATAAAGCCCGATGAAGTTGCCGTTGATGATCACCTGGCCCTTCGCCACGCTGAAGGTTACCGGTGTTACTGTGGCGGCAGCAGCGAAGCTCGCGTCGCCGGAGTAGCTCGCGCTGGCGGTGTGCGTTCCGGCCGGGAGTGCCGGCGGCGTCCAGGTCGCGATACCCGCGCTGTTCAGCGCCACCGTTGCAGAGGTAGAATCTACGGTAAACGTTGCTGTGCCCGTTGCATTGCCGTCGGTTTTCCCGGTGGCGGCACTGACCCCGGTCGGCTCGATCAGCAGCGCAAAGGGCGCGTTGTACGGCACAGATCCCCCGTTGAGGACCTCGTTCGTTCCACTCAAAACGTAAAAGTTGATATTCGACTTCTCCGGCGTCACCGTCAGCATCTCTCCCGTAGAGGTGCTGCTGGCAAAGCTTCCATCGCCGCCATAACGGCCGGTTAGATAGTACTCCCCGCCCGGCAGATAGTTCACGCTGCTCGTGCCCGTGCCATTACTCAGTGGGACAAACAACTGCGATTGGCTTGCCGGCAAGGTCGAGTCAGTCAAAATGGCCACGTCGCCCGAGGGCGTACCCAATCCGGAAGCCGGGGCCACGGAAGTCGTTATGATCAACGGTGTGCCGTGCGCGACGTTTGTGCTGGACAGCTGCAGCGTGGTCTTGGTTGGTTGAAAGGTGAGCGTGTTCCAGTTATTCACCAGCACGCTTGCATCCACCGATCCCAGCCCGCTGGCCTGATCGTAACCGGGGCCTGCATAGTATTGCGTTGACACATAGCCAACGTCGGCGTTTGCAACGCAACCAACCGCAGGCAATTGAAATACCTGGCACTCTACCACATTGCTGCCCAAGGTTATGTCGTGAAAGGCCGCCGGCTTTTGTTGCGCCAGCGGATAGAGCGTGTAGTTGGCCTGGCCCTGTCGTCCATACTGCTGGTTCACAAGCGCCATGATCCCGGCCATGGCCTGCACCGACGCCGAAGTGCCGCCCACCAGGTAGACCTCCACATTGCCGCCCGATCCCGGCGCACACTCGCCTTCGGCGGCACAGATCGCATAGGCGCTGAGATTGGCGCCATTCGAGGCAAACAGAGAAACGTCGGGCAGGTCGCGCACACCGTCCGCCGGTACACCGGGACCGGTCTGCCAGCTTGGCTTTGTATAGCCGGCGCAACTGGCACTTGTGGAAACTGGCGGCATGCTGCAATTGCTCGCGCCGCCGCCACCGGCAGCTTGTTCGAACGTCCAAATTTCCTTTGAAAGCAGATCAAAGCCGAAGCCGTCGTTCCACACTTGTTCCGGTAGAGGAGCGATCAACGATCCCAGGTTGCCATCGTTGGTCAGATTCCATAGCGTAGCCGCGCTAGCTCCTCCCGTGGCAAAGTCGGAATAGTAAAAATCGGTTCCGCCCACCGCCACGTCCCATGGTGTCGAGGCCAGGCCGTTCACCCAATCGGGCTGAATAGAGCATTGCGATCCGGTGTCCCCGGCAGAGACCAACACCGTTTGCCCCTGCGCCGCTGCCTGTTCCCACAGGCTCGCCCAGGATTGGTTTCCGGCATTTCCTAGCTCGTCTTCGCACAAGCCGAAGCTCACACTGAGCACCGATGCCTGGTTGTCTTCCACGGCGCGCAGAGCCGCCAGTTCCAGCGGGTCTACCAGGTTGCTGGCTCCCGCAATATACAAGTTCACTGTAGCCCCGGGCGCCACCGCGCCGCCCAGCTCTATGTCCAAATAGGCTTCTACGTCCACGCCATCCAGCGTGCCTGGATCGTCCCCGTCGATGACCACCTGGGGTATTGCACCGCCAATCCCAAACAGTTTCTGGTAAGCCTGCACAAGGCTCAGGTCGATATTGGATTCGTTAATGACGCCGATGGTCTGCCCGGCGCCATTGACCCCCGCTTTGTAGAGCGGCGCCAGATCGTACTGTGTGAAAAAGTCCTCCGGCGCGACGGCATAAAAGCTCTGGTTGCCATTGGGCACCGTCCATTGCGGCGTGGTCTTGTGTGTGCTGCGAGAATAAAGTGCCTTGCCTGCGACCTTGAGCTGAGGCTTGGCGCGGAAATCGTTCATAGGAGAGACGCCGCCCACCAGCGCTGCCAGCGCCGCCGGTATCTTCACTTCCGTTGCATTGGCGTAGTGCGTTTCACCGTTCACGCTGTACTGATGAATCTGCGTGTGAAAAGCCTCGCGCAACTGCCCGGCGGTGCCTGAAAACTCGATGAACTGCTTGCCCTTCGAAATTCTCGCCACCTGAAAGCCGTGCGAACTCAACCAATCCGTCGCTGTTTGAATATCCTCGCCGGCCGGGCCGAATTGCGCGCCAAACTGATCCGGCGTCAGCCACTTGTGATAGCTGGCCGAGCCGTGCGTGTGGGCTTCCCGAAGAAACTGCTGTAGCGCAGCCTCACGCTCCGGCGGCCGGTTCAGCAGCAAAATCAGTCGCTCTGCGGGAAACGAATCCGCAACCGCGCCAACATCTGTACCAGCCTTTGTCAACGGGTGAACGCTGCCTTGCAGCGTTACCAGTTTGGTCTCATCCACTGCGTGGGTTACAAGTGGTCTTGCCGGAGTTTGGCCAAGAACGCGGAAAGAGAAGACAATGCCCGGTATCAGCAACAGAACTTTCCACTTCACGACAGCCTTCTTTCGCGTCCGCGCAACCATCCTACCATTAGTCTGCAATTTTCAATGACTCACTGCAAAAGGGACGGACGAACACGCCTAAAAGCCGCAGAAGGGCTGGAATCGAAACCACGAAAGGTTACGCGGCCAGCCTTGGACAGGAGATGTGCAAGGTGCCGACTTGTCCCCTCAACCCCCTGCGCTGCTACACTTCCCCTTCAGGGAATCTGCCTCAAAACCGCTTGCGACCCTTGGAGGCCAACCGTGCCCGACTCTCAGCCCGCCGTCTTTCAGCCCTTCGTCTCGCCGAACGAAAAGCCCCCCGAGTTCACCCTCCGCGCCATTCTTCTCGGCTCGTTTTTCGGCGTCGTCTTCGGCGCAGTCACGGTCTATGTGGGCCTCCGCGCAGGCTTAACAGTCGCCGCCTCCATTCCCATCGCCGTTCTCTCCATCAGCATCCTGCGCGCCTTTGGCCGCAGTTCGATCCTCGAAAACAACATCGTCCAGACCACCGGCAACGCCGGCCAGTCCATCGCTTCGGGAGTCATCTTCACCCTCCCGGCGCTCATCTTTCTCGGCTTCGATCTCGAATACTCCCGCATCTTCATGCTGGCGCTGATCGGCGGCTGGCTCGGCGTCCTCTTCATGATTCCCCTTCGCCGCCAGCTCATCGTCCAGGAGCACGCCAACCTGAAATATCCTGAAGGCACAGCCTGCGCCGACGTGCTCATCGCCGGAGAGCGCGGCGGCTCCTTCGCCAGCCGCGTCTTCTTCGGCCTCGGCATCGGCGGCCTCTACACCTTCTTCCAGAATGAGAACCTATTCAAAGCCTGGCCCGGAACTCCCGAGTTTCAGCCCGACTTCGGCCCCCAGCACGTCCTCAAAGGCGCATCCATCAAGGCCGACGCGACCCCGGAGTATCTCGGCGTGGGCTACATCATCGGCCCGCGCATTGCTGGAGTCATCTTTGCCGGAGGCGTCTTCTCCTGGCTCGTTCTCATGCCGCTGATCTACTTCTTCGGCAAGACGCTGCCCGGTCCGATCTATCCCGGCACCATCCCCGTCGCCGCCATGGGCCCCAGCGATTTATGGTCCACCTATATCCGTCCCATGGGCGCCGGTGCCGTCGCAGCCTCCGGACTCATCACCCTGCTGCGCACACTACCCACCATCGCCAGCGCGCTAGCCGCCGGATTCAAAAACCTCCACATCGGCAAAGAGGGCGGAGCCAAACCCCTACGCACTGAAGACGACTTATCCATGCGCACGGTCGTCTTCGGCTCACTGGCCATCGTCGTCCTGACCTTTGTCTTCCTTACCTTCAAGCCGGTGCCCGGCGCGCAGGTCGGCATCCTGCCCAATCTCTTCGCCGCGCTGCTCGTCGTCGTCTTCGGATTCCTCTTTGTCACGGTAAGCTCGCGCATCGTCGGCCTCATCGGCAGCTCGGCCAATCCCATGTCCGGCATGGCCATCGCCACCCTCATGGCCACCTGCGCCGTCTTCCTCGTCGAGGGCTGGACCGCCCCAGCCTACGGCGCATTGGCCATCACCATCGGAGGCATCGTCGCCATCGCCGCGGCCAACGCCGGCGACACCTCGCAGGACCTCAAGACCGGATACCTGGTCGGCTCAACGCCACGGCTGCAACAGATTGCGTTGATGATCGGCGTCGTCGTTTCCACCATCTCCATCGGCCTCACACTGAACCTGATGAACACAGGCCTGCAGAAGTTCCGCTCGGCCTCGCAGCCGTGGAACATCAACGCCTCTCATCCCGGCGTCGCCGTGCAAACCGACGCCAAGCGCCTGCCCGAGCAGATTCCCGTTCTCGGCGCAAATAAGTCCACCACCATCCATCACAAGAGCGAGTACATCATCCTCAACGCCATCGGCTCGCCTGAGTTAGCCGACGGAAAATATCTCTACTCGCCCTCCTCTGGCCGCATCGAAGTTCAGTGGATTCAGGGCATAGGCTCGGAGCAAGCCGCCGCGCCCCAGGCTCGCCTCATGGCCACCGTCATCAACGGCATCCTAAGTCGCAAACTCGCCTGGGGTCTCGTCCTGCTCGGCGTCTTTCTGGTCATCGCCGTCGAGTTATTAGGCGTGCGCTCGCTCAGCTTCGCCGTCGGAGCCTATCTATCGATTGGAACGACGTTAGCCATCTTTGTCGGCGGCATGGTCCGCTGGTTCGTCGATACCGCGGTCAAGAAGGCCGGCGGAGAATCCACCGAAAGCGAAATCTCCCCCGGCTCCCTCTACGCCTCGGGACTCATCGCCGCCGGCGGCATCGTAGGCCTCATCGGCGTAGCCCTCAAAGGCTACGAAACCACCTTCAAAGAAGGCCGCGACCTGCTCAACTTTCCGCATACCTTCTTAGATAACAACTATGTCAGCGTCCTAGCCTTCGCCGCGCTGGCCTTTTCGCTCTACTACTTCGCCCGCAAGCCGCTGAAGAAGTGAGCGAGATCCACAGAGATCGGGAATCGGCGCTGCTCTTTTTCACATTGGGAATGAGAGTTTCGGACTCTTTATTGACAATTGCGCCATCGAGTCGAGGGAACGATAATGAAATTGCGAGTTCATCGGAAGTGAGAGCTTGAGAGGACCCTCATGGCGCGCAGAGCAAGGGAATTGTCACCGATCTATCTATCCCAACTGGAGTTCGCATCCACCTCCGACGAACCTGTTTTCTATCGCAAACCGCCGGGCAAGCTCATTGCGTTTGGGTGGTATGGCGGAAAATTTAGTCATCTGAATTGGCTCTTGCCCCTTTTACCAGAGTGCCATCACTATTGCGAGCCATTTGCAGGCTCTGCCGCTGTCCTCTTGAACCGTGAGCCGTTTCCCGTAGAAACGTATAACGACATTGACGGCGAAGTTGCGAACTTCTTCCGGGTGCTGCGTGACAAGAAACTGGATCTGGTTGAAAAAATTGGCCTCACTCCCTTTTCCCGCGAGGAGTTTTATAAGGCGGTGACAAAGAATCCGGTCAGTGTAGAAGACGAAATTGAGCGTGCAAGGCTCTTCTACATCCGGGCGCGCCAAGCTCGCACAGGTCTTGCGCAAACGGCCTCACTTGGCAGATGGGCAAACTGTAAGAACACAAGTAGAGCCGGAATGTCTGGGGTCGTGTCTCGCTGGCTCGGAGCAATTGAGGACCTACCTCACATCGCAATGAGGCTCATGCGCGTGCAGATTGAAAACCGTCCCGCGAATGAAATCGTTCGCCTCTATGACGACAAGAACGCGTTATTCTATTGCGACCCACCGTACGTTCACGACTCACGCACGGACAAAAAAGCATACGGGTACGAGATGGTTGATGCCGAGCATCGGCAGCTTGCATACACATTGAGGCGATGCAAGGGGAAGGTTGCTGTCTCAGGTTATCGTTGCGCCCTGATGGACGAACTCTACAAGGACTGGAAACGGATCGATGCACCTGAGAAGATGTGTCACTCCGTAAAGAAAAACCGGACTGAAGCTCTATGGGTAAACTTCTAAGGTATGGCGATTGACGTTGATTCCGATGCAGCTCTAGGGACGCTGGAGACGCTATTTGCGGACGTGCAAGCTCAGCTGATGGCGCAGACAGTTCCGCCATTAGCGCCAGGGCTTGAGCCCGCTTTCGACGCTCTGTTTAATACCCCAATTCAGTTGCCACGCGAGGCCTTACTTGGATGCGCACTTGCTCGGCTTCAAAATCGAGCAATAGACATCCGTTTGCCATATTCTGGGCAAGCAGACAACGCATTTAACGCGCGGACTTTGGACGAGGAAGCCGTAAACCCGTTTCTGCAAGAGCGGCGGATTCCAGCGTCTAAAGGCCCTTATCTAGCTATGTTCCGTCGGGATTTTCGTTTCGATCCCTCGAAACGAGAAGGGCAGAAGAACAAAGCCCTGTTTGACGCCTTTCTCAATCTCGTAGCCGCACTCGAAGGGATGGAAGCTGAAGAATCATTGCGAGAATTCATTGTCTACCTGCTGTATCGATTCGCTCGGCTGAGAGAAGAAGCCGAAGTGCCACTTTCGCATTTGAATCGCATCAGCCTGGAACAATACGACGCGCTTCTTCAATCTCTCTTGGATACGAATAGCGGTGGTCGTTTACCCGTTGTAATCGTGGTGGCAACGTTCCGTACGATCAAGGATTTCTTCGGCACGGAATGGGTCATAGATTTTCAGGGAATCAACGTGGCAGACAGACCCACAGGCGCAGGCGGTGATGTGACAATTTCAGACGGTGGTCGCATCCTCATGGCAGCCGAAATAACAGAGCGACCGGTGGGACGACCACGTGTATTAGCGACCTTTAACACAAAGCACTGCTGTCCGGCTATAAGCTGAACAGATTCAGTTGGTTGGAAGAGCAGGGTAAATCTTCCTGGGAGTCGATCTGCTGAAGTGCCCGTAAAATGGGGGTTTTCTCGAATTGAGTTAGGCTGAGCACCTGTAGGATTTGGTAGAGACTGTTCTCCAGTTCGAGCCGTTTGCGTACGATGGCCACCAGCACATAAACCGAGACGGCGATCCAGATTTGAGCCTTGACGGCGTTTTCGCTGGTTCCGTAGAAGGCTTTGATGCGCAGGTGCTGCTTGATCCATTTGAAGAACAGTTCCACTTGCCAGCGTTGCTTGTAGATCGCGGCGATGGTTGCCGCGGGCAACGCGAAGTTGTTGGTCAAGAAGACCAGCCGCTTTCCGGTTTCCGCATCGACATAGGCAACCTTGCGCAGCGCATCGGGATAGGCCGAAGCTGATTGCAACGACGCGAGAACGACGGTCTGATCCGAGCGCACACCGGAGTCTTTCTCCACGCGATGCGAGTAGCGGCGCTGGAGAAGCACGTTGGACTTGGTGCGCACGACGAAGAAGGCCGACTCCAGCGTGAAGCGGTAGAGCCGCTCGAAGTCGATATAACCGCGATCCATCACGTAGAACGCTCCGGCTTCGGGCAGGATCAGATCGAGCACGTTCACATCGTGGACCTTGCCGTCGGTGATGTGGATAAAGGTCGGGATGTTGCCGCGCAGATCAAGCAGAGTGTGCATTTTGACGGCGGCTTTCTGGCGACGAAAACGCGCCCACGGAAACAGGCTCAGGCATAAGTCGATGGTCGATGAATCCAGCGCGTAGAGGCTTTGATCGAGTTCGATGCCCATCGCTTCGGTGGCGTAAAGCAGCCGCGCTTGGGCGATCAGTACTTGCGCAAAGTCGGCGTAGATGCGCCAGTCGTGCGTATCGTTGGCGTCGGCCAGCGTCGATTTGCGCACGCGACCGCGAAAGCCCATATGGTAGAGCTTTGGCTGCATGGCACCGAGGCAGGCCTCGATGTCGCGCAGACTTTCGCGATAGGTCAACTGCGCGAAAATCATGGCCAAATATTGGTCCCGGCAAGTAAAGCCTCGTGGGTTCGAGTCGCCACGATAGCGGGCAACGCACTTTTGAAATTCTTTGTGCGGCAGGAATTCGATCAGTTGCGCGAAAATGGTGCGGCCAGCGTTCATGCACCATTGTTTCGCCACCACCGCGAGGCGGGAAATCGGGTTTGAATTTCAAATCGTTCCCGATACGAGTGGCCGCATCATGTTGCTATGTGTGGCGTTACGCAATTTTCTCGAAAAATAGCCGGACAGTAGTGAACACAAAGATTGCTCCTAACGGGATTGAAGATTATCTGTTTTTTGTACCATTCGCGACTCTTGCCCCTGAAGCCCAACAGCAGGCCCACCAATACTTCGCTCAAGGCAACGAGGTGAATTTCCTGGAGATTAAGGGATGGGTTCTAAACTCACTGGCAACAATGGGTCGAAGGGGCAGAGATTTGTTCAACGGTCATCTGATGACGCTTATGAATGACCAAACCATGCCCCGCCAGCTAAAGGTCGCGTGGAACGATTACATTGCTGCATTAACGGCCGTTCAATAGCCAGGTGCCCCAAGTCCCGCTTTTGGGACCTGGGAAACCACGAACCCCATGCGAGCGAAAAGCGAGCGACCGGCCCCACCGCAGGTGGCTACCGGAGAAAGTGCCAAAGCTGCCAGATGCCGTAGACGCCGAGCGCCGCTGCGGCCTCCAGGGCGAGGGCCATGATCGCTCCCGTGATGCTGCTTCCATCCCCGGCGCTTCCGCTGGACGCGCGCTCCGATCCTTTGGCGTAAGCGGGGGCTGCGGTCCGGTAAGGAGCCCATAGCGACTTGGGAAGAATGTCCCCGAGCCTGAAAACATCGGTCGATTCAACTTCCATCTTGCCAATAACCTGGGTTGCCATGTGGATTCCTCTCTCCCGAATGCGTCACCCGCTGAATACCGAACCGAATCGCCCCGGGGCCGAAACTGAACCGCTTGCCGTCGAAATTGATTCTCCGGCCCCTGATTCCAGAAAAATGTGATCCACATCACTTAATCTCGGCGAACTCTCTCGTCGAAGCTTCCATCCGTTAGCCTTCGTCTCGGGCGCCTTGAATTCACCCGATGCCCTTATCATGTCTCTTGGAGGTCCAATTCCCCATGAATCTCACCGGCAACACCATCGTCATCACCGGCGGCGGCTCCGGCATTGGCCGCGCCCTCGCCGAACAGTTCCACAAGCTGGGCAACCAGATCATCATCGCCGGCCGCCGCAAGAAGACTCTCGACGAGACCGCCGCCGCCAATCCCGGCATGAAATCGCTCGTCCTCGACATCGAAGACCCCGTCGACATCCGTGTCTTTGCCGCGCAGGCAGCCGCCGAGTACCCCGCGCTGAACGTGCTGGTCAACAACGCCGGCATCATGCGCCCCGAGAACCTGCTCGCCCAGCAGAGCGATCTGGCCGACGCGGAGGCCATCGTCGCCACCAACCTGCTCGGCCCGATCCGCATGACGGCGGCGCTGCTGCCGCATCTCCAGAAGCAGCCGCACGCCGTCATTGTCAACGTCTCATCCGGCCTGGCCTTTCTTCCCCTGGCGCTCACGCCCACTTACTGCGCCACCAAGGCCGCGCTCCACTCTTACACCGAGTCGCTCCGCTATCAGCTCAGGGCCCCCCAGATCGAAGTCATCGAGCTGATCCCGCCCTATGTGGCGACCAATCTGATGGACGGCGCCGACGATCCGCGCGCCATGCCCCTCCACCAATTCATCGCCGAGGTGATGCAGATCTGGAAGACGCAGCCCACCCCCGCTGAAATCTGCGTGGAAAACGTGAAGGGCCTTCGCTTCGCAGCCAAAAGCGGCCGCTATGAGGCTGTCTTCGCCGGTCTCAACGCCGCCCGGCCCGATGGCCACTGAGCGAAGTCCCAGGTCTCCTCATGAAGAATTCGGGTTGAGGTTCGTGGTACCCCACCCTCGGCGCAACTGAACGAAACGCAGGTCCTTCGACTGCGCTGCGTTTCCGTCAGAATGACGCCGCAAGGATGATTGCATGACAGCGTCGGCTCCCTCGACCTGAGTAGACTGGTTGCGGCTAAACGACCACGAAGCTCGGGAGGAAAGGAGCCGAGCATGATGATTATAGGCTGTGATTTTCATCCGCGGTTTCAGCAGATCTCCTTTTTGCTGGAGGAGACCGGCGAGTGCGGGCAGCGGCGCTTGATGCACACGGCGGAGGCGGAACAGTACTATCGCTCGCTCTGCGAGGCGAAGGTGCGAGTTGGCATCGAGGCCACGGGGAGCTATGGCTGGTTTCGACGCTTGCTGAGCGAACTGGGCCACGAGCTTCTGGTGGGCGATGCAACCCAGGTTCGCGCTTCGAACCCGCGCAGGCAGAAGACCGACAAGCGGGATGCGGAGCATATCTTGGGTTTGCTGATGGCGGATCGTTTCCCCGCCATCTGGCAGCCGCCGGCAGAGAACGAACAACTGCGCCAACTACTGTTGCATCGCAGCCGCCTGGTCAGGTTGCGCACGCGAGTGACCAACCAGTTGGATGGGATAGCCAAGAACGAAGGGCTATTGGTTCCAGGCGGGTGGAGCGGAAAGCGCCGCAAGGGGATCGAAGCATTACCGCTGCCGGGCTGGTATGGCGAACGGCGCAAGGACCTGCTGGGACTGCTGGACCGGCTTGAGGAACGGATTGCGCCCTTGAACAAGGCGGTCAGCCATGCTGCGGCCAACAACGCGGAGGCTTGCCTGCTAATGACGCATCCGGGCGTGGGTCCGGTGGTCTCACTGGCCTATGTGCTGACGATCGGCAACTGGCAGAGATTTCCGCGCGGCAAGCAGGTGGGGAGTTACTTGGGTCTGATTCCGTCTGAGGATTCCAGCTCCGACAAGCGCCGTCTGGGACACATCAGCAAGCAGGGCAACACGCTCGTGCGCTGGCTGCTGGTGGAGGCGGCGAGCACGGCGCAGAGGTACGATCCGAGCTGGCATCGGCAGTATTTGCGCCTGTCGATGACGAAACATCACGGCGTGGCCAAGGTGGCGATTGCGCATAAGCTGGCGGTGAGGTTGTATTGGATGTTGCGCTCCGGGGAAGATTATCAGCATGTCAGGGAGCGCGGTTCTCATGCGAGGCAGTCCGAGTGCCCCAGTGGTCGCGAAATGCGGCCGATTGAATGATTGGACGCCTCGACTCTTCCCGTGAGGGGAGAGTTTGAACAGGAAATCATGGGGTAAGTCCGACCCGTATACATGGTTGGTGGAACCTGATGTCCATCGAGAATGATTGGTTCAACACGCGAGCTTGGGGTCGTTGATGCCGATAGACCGGTTTTTTCAGGGAGGGAACGAAGCTCAGAAAAGAACTCTGATCTTCGTTCCCAATTCGATTGTGGCAGTGGCCGGGACGGCGTCAAGGGTCAAGATAAACGCCAAAGTACGGCGCCCTTGACTCCGTCCCGGCCACCCATGGGAGAGTTTGCGCCCAAATGAAAAAAACGCGCTTGACAGACGCCGACACTGTCATACATGGGGCACGGAAGTTTGGTGGGTATGTCCGCGGAAGGCGAATCAGGCGGTGCGGGCCAGGGTCAGCGCAGTGATGTCGTCGTCCTGGCCGAAGTCTTCCGCGGCTTGGGCGATGGCTTCGGCGGGCTGGAGGCTGAGTGCAGCGGCGCGGTCAAAGCCAAAGAGCTTGCCAGCCTTGTTGCGGGCCTCGACAATGCCGTCGGTCAGCAAGGTGAGCTGTTGAGTGGGGGACAAATGGAAGGTGGACTCGATGTATGTTGTTACGGCGGAGACGCCCAGCGGCAGTCCATTCTGGAGCGGTAGCTCCTTTCCGGCGAGATAAGGGGAGAGATGGCCGGCGTTGGCGATGGTGAGCTTGCCGTCCTTGTCGACGCGCAGAACGAGGCATGTGGTGAAGCCGCCGCCGCTGCGGGTGAGCATGCGCTGGTTCATCGCGGTAAGGATTTCGCCGGGGCTTTGCGTGTAGTGGGCTAGCGTCCGCACCGTGCCCACGAGCAGGGAGACGGTCATGGCGGCGGGCAGGCCTTTGCCGCTCACGTCGCCGATCACCAGCAGCACTCCGCCGCTCTGGAGCGGTAGGATCTGGAAAAAGTCGCCGCCGACCTGACCTGCGGGCTTGTAGACGCTTTGCAGGATGAAACCGGGAATGGTGGGAATTTCATCAGGGATAAGGACATGCTGGACGGTGCGGGCGGCATCCAGTTCAGCGGCCGCCTGGGAGCGCTCGCGGGCGATGCGGACCGTGCGTTGGACCAGGAAGATCAAAATGGCAACGTCGAAGACAAAGTCGCCGATACGAAAAAGACCTAAGTCATAGCTCCCCAAGGTAATGCGGAAAGGCAAATAGGGCAACAGCGCATTGAGATGCGCGTAAAAGGCCACATTGCGGAGGAAGTTCCAGTAGTCGGCTAGACTCCCGATCAGGATCGCCGGCAGCAGCAGGAGAGCCTCCCGGTTACCACGCAGCCAACCCCTCACGAGCAACAGCGGCAGAACGACCTTCATGATCAGGACGGGAAGAAAGAATCCCACAAACATGGTGGCAGGCGAGATGACTCCCACAATGCGCAGAGGGAAGACGAGGAAAGCGAGAAAGGAAACGATCTCCAGGGCCAGCATCCAGCGCGTGCGCGGCCGATGCAGCACCAGGCGAACAAACTCGATGAGCGCAATGGCCTCAGCGCCAAGAACGACATACTGCGCACACATGACAGGAAAGGAATATAAGCCGAGATCGAACCAGACCAAGATGCCCGCTACCATGCTGGAGGCAAGCAGATAACTGGCGATGGCCAGATACTCCCGTTGGCTTTTGAGGGCAAAGTAGAGAGCGAAGGCGATTAACGAGGCGAGCAGGGCTAGGCCGCAAAGCATGAATACAGGCCCCGCGCTGTGGGCCGTGACATAACTGGAGTAGAGGGGCGCCGATTGCTGGCCGAATAGATAGACCGAGTTGGGAGCGAGCGGTGTGCTGGTGCCGCGGCCGCCGGGGCTTCCGTAGTTGACTGCGAAGCGAATAGCCAGTACAAGATCCCCACGCAAGACGGCCGGACTGTCTTGAACGGCAAAGGCTAGAAGCGCATTTTGCTGTGTATTCAGCCCGTGAACCATCCTGCCGCTGCCGCCGATGCGAACGCCATTGGCGTAGACCTCGTAGTTGCCTGAGACGTCTGTGATTCCAATCGACACATTGCGCGCGCCGGGTCGCAGATGGATGTGGATCCGATACCAGGCGTAGGGCAGCTCGCGGTAGCCGTAGTCGGTCAACTGCTTGCCGGTGGAGATGGTCTTCCAGCCGCTGTCGTCGAAGGTGGGCGAGGCCCAGGCGGGATTGTCGCCAGGCGCGAAGAGCCAGTTGGGGCCGAGGGTGACGAAGTCGCCGAAGTTTGTCGCGTCAAAGTCGCGGGGATCGGAGGCGGCGGGCCCGGCGCCCGCGGGCAGAGCGCAGACCGCGGCGAAGGGCAGCAAAATAAGCAGCTTGAAGGTTCTGGAAAGCATCGAGTCAACTATAGCTCAGACGGGATGCGATAGGCTGGTGCGAGAGGGGTTTTAATTTCGAGGGGAAGAAGGCTCCGGAAGTTATGGACAAGTTGATCGAGGGGTATCGAAGTTTTCTTTCCGTGGTCTTTCCCGGAAGACAGGGCCAGTTTCACCTTCTGGCCGACCAGCAGGCACCGGAGACTCTGTTCATTACGTGTTCGGACTCGCGCATTGTTCCGGACCTGATCTTGCAGACGCAGCCGGGCGACATTTTCATCACGCGCAATGCCGGCAACGTGGTGCCAGTGGGCGGCAACGATGTCGATGGCTGCACGGCGACGATCGAATATGCCGTCGAGGTTCTGAAGATAAAGCATGCCATTCTCTGCGGCCACTCCGACTGCGGCGCGATGAAGGCGGCACTGAGCCCCAAAGATATCGAGAGCCTGCCCAAGGCCCGCCGCTGGCTGAGTCACGTCGAGGGGGCCTTCAGCCATCGCCAGCCGGTCGATCCGGCCGACGGCGAGAGTGGCGAACTGGCTTCGCTGATTCGAGGCAATGTGGTGGCGCAACTGCTCAATCTCCGCGCTCAGCCCTCGGTGGCGCGTGCGGTGATGGAGGGCCGGCTGGCGGTGCATGGCTGGTACTACGACATTCTTAGTGGACGTATCGAGCGGTACGACGAGGAGTTGCGGCGGTTTTTGCCGCTGGCGGGTTGAGACTGGAGCGATACCGCGCTTTAGAACTTATCAGTAAAGTGAGAAAGAAATGTTGCGCCTCGTATTCTGGCGTTGCCTGTGGGTCTGGAGACCTACAGGACAGCCGACCTGGAGGCCGGCGCTACGATTCATGAATAGGCTCTTAAAGGAGGTGCGGGCCGCAGTGGAATGAATTCCGGTACGTGCCGATAGTAACAACGTAGAAAGTTGTTCCTGCCGTCCGGAGATTCACGCCGGGAGTGGGACTCCCATACCTCTCGATCGAGGGTTGTTCCTTCTCAAATGGGAACGCTGAATCGAGGCGGTCAGAAAGAGGGCGCCGCCGTGTCGTTAACCATTTTGAACAGTATCTCGTCGCTCGTTGCCGAGAACAGCCTGAATCAAACTGCTGCAGGCCAGCAGAAGGCGCTCGAGCAGCTCTCCACCGGGTTGAAGATCAACTCCAGCGCGGACGACGCTGCCGGCCTGGCCATCGCCATGGGGCTCCAGGCCAATACAACCGCCCTCGCGCAGTCCTACGTGAACGCCAACAACGGCGTCAGTTTTCTCCAAGTGGCCGATGGCGCGCTCTCGCAAGTGACCAGCCTGCTCGACCGCGCCGTCACCCTCGCCACGGAGTCCGCCAGCAGCGGCCTCACCAGCCAGCAGCGCGGAGCAGCCAACACGGAGTACCAGAGCATACTCAATGAAATAGACCAGATTGGCTCGGCCACGCAGTTCAACGGGACGCAGGTGTTTACCGACGGCAATAACTCGCCGGTTCAGCTTGCCAATGGCGGCAGCACGGTGACCGGCACGATCAATCCGGCGGATACGCTGAGCGGCGGCTTCGATGTTGCTTCGACCATCCCCGGCACCGGGAACCCGCCAAGCGATATTCAGTTGACCGACAGCGGAGGCACCTCCACTAGCGGCAACATTACCCCCGGCAACACGCTGAGCGGCAGCATCACCATCAATTCAAAGACATCCGAAATTGACGGGGTCGGCGAAGAGCTCTCGTTCACCGCAAGCAGCGACGGCTCTACGCTGACTTCCGACCCAATCACCGCCGGGGATACGCTCAGCGGCTCGCTGGTCGTCGATTCTGCCGGTGGCAACGCCAGCGGCTCGGAGACCATCAACCTCGCCAACTATCAGGGACTGGCGAGCAGCGACTCAACCACCGCGACCGCCGCGGCCAACCAGTTGGCCGCCGACATGACGGCGGCCCTGGGAGCCACGACGGGGTCCACTTACACCGCATCCATCAGCGGCGGAGTGCTGAACATTCAAACGTCGAACCCAGTGAACAGCAACCCGGCCCCTGTCAGCGTTTCCTTTGATACCGGCAACTGGGAGTTGTGGTCCAGTACAGGACTCTACGCTGGGTCTACTCTGACCGGTTCACTCAACTTCACATCCTCAGGCGGCAATGCCGCCGGTTCTGCCACCATTGACTTTGCCAACTACCAGGGGCTGACCAGCGCCGATCCGACCACACAAAGCGCAGCGCTGACCCAGCTGGGGAACGACCTGACCGCGACTTTGGGAGCCACAACCGGCTCGACCTACTCTCTTGGGATTAATGAGTCAGGCAACTTCTGGATCGAGTCAAGCAATGCCTATGAACGTTTTCAGATAGGCGTCTCCGACGTTACTGAGACGCCTGTCTACGGCACTCAGAACGTTCCCCTGATGAGCAACGGTGGCTCCCAGCAGTTGTATACGAACTCGATTGCTCCAGGATCCGTGGCCAGCGGCATACTCAACCTCAGCGTCACAGGCCCCGATGGAACCGCTACGGCCAGCATCAACCTAGCCGACGGCTATTCCGATATCTTCGGCAGCGATAGCAATGCATGGAACGAGCAGATGAATCTGCAAAATGTGTTGAGCACCGATTTTGCATCCTCTGGCGCTGATGTCCAAGTGATGGGAGGGGAAGGCTCATTGTGGTTTAATGTAATGGGCGGGCCAGACTCATCCATTTCCGACAACGGCAGCACGATCCAAGCCACCTTGAGCGGCGGCGAAACGCTCTCGGTGGACGGCAGCAGCAGCGGCTTCCAGGCGGCCATCATTCCCGCAACAAGCACGCCAAACACCATCAGCCTAACCGGCCAGACTACCGCGGGCCTGCAGAGCTACCTGCAAACCCAACTGGGATCGGACTACACGGTCACGTATGACAACACGAGCGACTCGAATTCCGGCGATCTGACGATCGCTCTCAACTCCGTTAACTCGGATGGGTACACTTCGTTCACTTCCAGCAGCTCAGCTCAACAGACGGACGGCACCCCGCCGGTGATCTCAAGCACGAGCGTCAGCCTGGCCGGCCTGACCAAGACCAACCTGGCCTCTTCGCTGCTAACGCAGCTAGGCGGCGACTACACGGTTTCTTACGACCAGAACTCCGGCGCGTTGAGCATAGGCATCTCAACCGCCGGCTCAGAAGCGGGCATCACCTCGATCGCCTCCAGCGCCAACAATGCCGTGGAAACGGCGCCCACCGGCACGACGGGGCTGAGCGCCATGGTCATCTTCACCAGCGACGGCACGACGAACGGCGGCACGAACCTCGACGTAACCGTTGGTTCGCTCACCACCGCAAACCTGGGCACGGCCAATGGAAGCGCAGGTGTGGACCTTTCCGCGACCAACCTCAACTCCGCGGCAAAGGCCGCCTCAGCTCTCGGCTTGATCACAAGTGCGGTCAACGGCATCGCCAGCCAGCGCGGCGCGGTGGGAGCCAACATCAACCGCCTTTCGGCCACGGCGAGCGACATCGGGACCGAGCAGATCAATCTGACCTCGGCATCGAACTCCATCATGAACGCCGACATCGGCAAGGCCGTTGCCAATATGACCCAGTACAACATCCTGCAATCGACGGGCATGGCTTCGCTGCAGCAGGCCAACCAGGCACAGCAGGCTGTGTTGAAGCTGTTGCAATGATCCGGCACATCTGATCCAGGCAGAGTAAGCGTAGAGAATTTGGTTGAATTTTATTGGGGTTATAGTAAACTAGTTTATAGACTAGTTGATTTGATGAACGATTTGGGGGGGCGATGAGGATTGCCGAGGGGGTTTATACGGAGATCGGCGCCTTCGACGCGAAGACGAAACTCTCTGAGATTCTGCGCAAGGTTGAGCAGGGAGAGCGGTTCACGATCACTCTTCGGGGGCGGCCGGTGGCCGACATTGTGCCCAGCCAACTGAAAGACAGGCACCGCGCGGCTGAGGCTGTGCGCCGGCTGCTGGCAATGCCGCGGATCGAAGGCATCACTCCGGAGACCGTCCGTGAATGGATTGAGGAAGGCCGGCATTGAACCTGGTTCTCGATGCGTCGATGGCTCTGGCGTGGCAATTCAAGCGCATCAATCCGGTCGAGGTTCTCCTGGCAGAGAAGGCGCTTGAGACGCTTTCCACGGATCAGGCTGTTGTTCCGGCCCTTTGGTTCGCAGAAGTCGCAAATGCGGTTTTGCGCGGCGAGCGGCAAGGGGCGATTTCGTCCACGCAAACAGCATCTTTTCTCAACGATCTGTCTGAGGCGGAGATCGTAGCGGATGAGGTATCCCCGCGCGGCCGTCAGGCCACCGTGCTAGGCTTGGCCCGCGCCTACGGACTCACCGCCTACGACGCAACCTACCTGGAGCTGGCCATGCGCCGCGCCGCGACACTGGCCACGTTCGACCGTAAGCTGGCTGCGGGAGCCAGGGCTGCGGGAGTGCGGGTCTTTGGCGACGCAGCGTAGCGACGGTCTATTTCTTTTCGTTCTCCTTGAAAGCTGGATTCGTTGATAGACCGCGAAGCTCTGTTTTGACGGATTGGGGCGTATCGGGCGACGCAATCATGAATTCGAGGTAATCGGCGGCAAGAGGGTCGTTGCGCTGGAACGAATTGAGGGACCAACCGGCGGCCGCGTAGCCGACGGCGCGTCCAATCGCAGGAGTCCACTGCTTGGGCGGATTCGCAGATTTGCGAGCCTTGTCGAAATCGTCCCAATCGGTGCGCCATTTGAGGGCGCTTGCGATCTGCTGGATGGGCGCAAAATCGCCCGTCGTCATGAAGTCGCCCCACAGCATGTCTTCACGCGCGCCAATGTCTTCCACATGGCTGAAGTCGTATGGATCCGGCAGATCGGGATGCTTCGTGAACATCTGCCTGTCCTCTTCACTCATCGTCTTGAGCACGGGACTTATATCATCGCCGGCTTCGAGAAGGATCAACAGCCCGAAAGCCCGCGTGAACCCGGTCTCGGTCGAAATCCTGGCCATAAAGTCCTTCGCTGCTGCTGGATTGGCCTTGAGCGCGCTCCCAAAAGTGAAGGCGGAGCTTTCAAGATTCGCCGTGTTTTCTCTCAGACTCTTATCTGCTGCGAAAGCCAGCAATGCCGGGAAAAGCCGCGCCGGATTTGGCTGCCAGTGGTAGTGCATAAGGAAGCTGCTGGCCTCTTCGCTATCTTTGAACGATCTCTTGCTGCCGGTTTCGAAGCTCTCGATCTGGATTTTTGCGGGCTTCTGCTTCTGCTTGCCGCCGGGTGTCTCGATTTCGCCTTCCACTGTAGCCGTTCC
The DNA here is from genome assembly GCA_963710875.1 of uncultured Acidobacteriaceae bacterium. Lineage (GTDB taxonomy): Bacteria > Acidobacteriota > Terriglobia > Terriglobales > Acidobacteriaceae > Telmatobacter. Next base: position 459,107 of record CAVQBW010000001.1, read on the forward strand.
GTCCTGGGCATCAGCAGGAACGCACCAGTTGTCCGCCGATACGCCCATGCTGGCCATCGTCAAAAGTGGATTCTTCAGGCTGGCCGCGGCAAGCACAGCAGTAACAAAATCTCCGCCTTCCGGCTTGATCTGCTTGAACTGAGCCAGCGATGCGAGCGCATGGTCCTGACTCTGTCCGGCAAACTTCACGCGAAATGACAATTTCGTCCTTTCGAGGTACTCGTCCCGGTTGTCGCCAGTTGCCATCACCCCAACACGCACGCATTGCCCCGGATTGAGCAGCGTCACATTCTCCGGCGCGTTGACCAGCTTCAGCGTGTGCGGCCATTGTTCCCGCACAATAGGCTCGCCCACGATCACGAAGTGTTCTTCAATCTTTGCGGGCTTGGGCTTCTGTTGTTTGACTTCGACTTGAGCCGTGAGAGATGCCGCGGCGGTCAGTGCCAGAAATCCGAAAACAACACTCCGTAACTTTCGCGTAGAGAGCAAAGATTGGGCTGTTTGCATGATGCCAGCAGTAGATAGCAGCCGGAAAGAAATTGCAAGCAGCGATGAGGCCGGCCCTCGGCTCAGTGCACGCCTGGCGGCGGGGCGGAGTGCTTGGCTGGCTTTTTGAAGAGCCAGGCGGCGGCGGCGCAGAAGAAGGCTAAGAGCGCTGTCCAGCGGAAGACATCTACATAGGCCATCAGCGCCGATTGGCGTTCCATCATGCCGTACATCAGGCCCATTGCGCCGGGGCGACCCGCGGCGGGGCCGATCTGGCGGCTGAGGTAGCCGGCGAGGGCTCTGGAATTCTGCTGCAAGACCATGTTCGAGGGATCGAGGTTAGCGCCGAGTTCGGTCTGGTGCATGGCCGCGCGGCGAATCAGCGCCGTGGTGGCCATCGAGATTCCAATCGAGCCGCCGATGTTACGCAGCATGTTGAAGAGGCCCGTGGCGTTTCCCATCTCTTCGCGGGGGATGGTCGAGGTGGCCATGGTGGCCAGCGGAACAAATACAAAGCTCAGGGCAAAGCCGGTGAGGGTGATGGGAATCAGCAGCGTGTAGGGACCGATGTCGAGGTTCACCATGCCGAAGAAGAGGGCGCAGATGCCAAAGCCGAGAAAGCCGGCGCAGAGCAGCTTGCGCTGGTCGATGCGCGAGCCGAGGATGCCGATCACTGGCGAGCCGACAAACGAGCCGACGCCGCGCGGGAAGACCACCAGGCCGGCAGTGAAGGCCGTGTAGCCCATCACCTCCTGAAAGTAGAGCGGGAGGATGGCGATGGTGATGTAGATAGCCATGCCCAGCATCGAGATCAGGAAGCATCCGGTGCGGAAGTTGCGGTCCTTCAGGATGTGCAGGTCGAGCAGGCCGTTGCGATGGGTCCAGGAGTGCCAAATCCAGAGCAGCAGCGCCGAGACCAGCGCCGCCACCGCCCAGCGCACCCAGAGAGCGCCGAACCAGTCGTCTTCCTGGCCCTTGTCGAGCACGATTTGCAGAGCGCCGGTCCAGACCATCAGCAATCCGAAGCCGATGTTGTCGAAGGCGCCGACCTTGGCGTTCTTGATGTAGGGCGGATCGTGGACGAAGCGGGAGATCATCACAACCGCCAGAATGCCTACGGGAATGTTGATGTAGAAGGCGTAGCGCCAGCTAAAAGTATCGGTAAGCCAGCCTCCCAGCGTGGGGCCGATCACCGGGGCCACCACAATTCCCAGACCATAGGCGGCCATGGACATGGAGCGTTTTTCCAGGGGAAAGCTCTCGAGCAGAATCGACTGCGAAAGAGGCTGAAGCGCTCCTCCGCCGGCCCCTTGCAAGACCCTGGCCAGCAGAATCACGGCCAGCGAGGGCGCAGCGCCGCAGAAGAACGAGGCAATGGTGAAGAGGATGACGCAAGTGAGCAGGAATCGCTTGCGCCCAAAGCGGCGGGCAAACCAGTTGGAGGCGGGCAGAATCACGGCGTTGGCCACCAGGTAGCTGGTGAGCACCCAGGTGGCCTCGGAGTTTGACGCCGAAAGGCTCCCGGCGATGTAGGGCAGCGCCACCGAGGCAATGGCGGTGTCGAGCACCTCCATGAACGTGGGCAGCATGACGGAGAGTGTAACCAGCCACGGATTCACGCCCTGGGTCAGCGGATAGCGGGCTTGGGCGGCGGCGGTCGTCATCGGGTGGGGAACTCTTGAGGGTAAACGATTGGAGTCCCGGATGCCAGTGATGAGGCTTGCGGGCAGCGGCGCGGTTTCCGAATAGACGACCGGTCGCGCGAAAGCCAGGATTTGACCCTATCGAGGAGTAGGAGGATGGCTCGTATTTGGGTGGGTCCCGGCCTTTGCGTCTCCGAGAAATGCGCGCCGGGCGGGCTTGCCCGAGGCCTGCCAAAGCTTCACGGTTTCATAAACGATCACGGTCCCATAGGTGACTGCGATCCACACCGTAACCGCCTCGATGGGCAATCCTGCCCATGCCCCGATAAACAGGCCCATCATCTCTCGCTGCCGGTAACCCCACCAGCCATAGGGCACAGCCAGGGTTGCCTCCCAGAAGAGGCTGATGAGCAGAATCATGAAGAGGGCCAGACTGAAGGCTCGCCAATTGATGAACCGCCGCGCGGTAGGGAAAAGGCTGGCCGAAGGAACCATGCCGCCGGCGATCAGTACGGTGAAGTAACCTGGGAAGCCCTCCGGAAACGGCGAGCGCAGCTTCTTATACAGAATGGCCGCCGCAATCAGCGCCACTCCGGCCAGCAGTGAAGCCGGATGGAAGTTGAGCAAGCGACGAATCTCTCTGGCTTCGCCGGGGTAGTCGTGCACATTGTAGGCCGGGAGCCAGTATTCGCCCAGCCAGACATAGATTAAGAGGATCGCGAGGAACCCGGTGAAATAGAAGACATATTCCTCCACCGGAACATTGCCGCCGATGGCCGGAGCGCCGATCCCCACGGTTGCTCCGGCGTTGGGATAGACGAAAAAGCGGTTGGCAACGAAGAAGTCGAGACCGCAACCGATCGGCGCCAGAATCCAGAGCGTCCGCCAGAAGGCGCACTGCGGAATTCGCACCCCTTCGCTGGGCAGAAACCATCCCGCGATCACCACAACCGGGACCACAAACAACAGCAGGCTCCAACTGTAGCCATATGGCGTGGGGTTTGTGCTGGGAATTTGCGCAACCGCTGCAACATGTACCGTGTGAAGCGTAATGCCCGCCGGGACCGCGATCATCGCGAGCATGGCCAAAACAATCCATGCGCTCAGCCTCGGACTTGGGGAATTACCAGACATGCAAGAGAACCGGCGGCATGGCGCCGCATTTGTGAAGTTTCAATCGGTTGCTTTCCATCCGGCCCGGAATTGTGAAACTTCGCTTCAGTCGGCCGCAACGACCGGCAGGTCGATGAAACTTGCAGAGCCCGGTGTGTGCCAAACGCGCTCGGTCGCCTTCCGGTAATCGGCCGGCTTGGCGTCGAAGATATTGGGCACAAATGTTTGCGGATTGCGGTCATACAAGGGAAACAAGCTGGACTGCACCTGCACCATGATGCGGTGGCCCGGTTTGAAGACGTGATTCACCATCGGCAGTCCGAATTGGTAGAGCAGCGGCTGATCCGGCGTAATAGCTTCGGGATGTTCAAAGCTGGTGCGATAGCGCCCGCGAAAGATGTCGGTGGCGATCGGCAGCTCGTAGCCGCCCATGGGCGCGTCATAGGGATAGGTGCCCGGATAGACATCGATCAGCTTCACCACCCAGTCGCTGTCGCTGCCGCTCGTCGAAGCGTAGAGGTTCACATCGGGCCGCCCGCTCAGGCGCAGCGAAGCAGTCAGTGGATCGGTAACAAAGGTGAGCACGTCCGGCCTGCCATCGACGAAGCGCTGATCGTGGACCAGCCATGTTCGCCAGGCGTTTTCGTCGGTGGCAACATAAGGCCGCGGTGAAAAAGGCACGGGCTTGGCCGGATCGGAGACGTATTCGGTGAAGCTGGCGCTGCCGGCAACGGGCGCGTCAAAAGACAGTTTCCCGCCTGCCTCAAGATAGATCGACCGGGACTTGTCTTTGCAGCCGCTCTCGCAACTGATCGGCCACTGGGTAAAGCGGTCCCAGTGGTTTTCGCCGGTGTTGTAGACCAGCACCGGAGGCGTGTCGGCCTTGGGCGCGCCATCGACCAGGTACTGCGTGAAGAACGGCAGCAGAATGTCGCGGCGGTACTGACGGGTGGTGTCGCCATCCCATTTCAGCGGCCCAAGCGACCATCCCAGGCGGTTGATCTGGCTGTGAAACCATGGGCCCATGACCAGGAAGTTCATGTCGTTATGGGTGTCCTTGGGCTCGACGGCCGCATAACAGTGGTTGGCGCCCCACATATCCTCCTGGTCCCAGAGGCCCTGCTCCCACAGGACGGGAACCTTAAGCGGGATCTTCGCCATGATTCTGTCCAGCGCCTGCTCCTGCCAGAATGCGTCGTAGGCCGGGTGTTCCTCGATCTTGCGCCAGAAAGGCAACTGCTCGAGTCCGCCGTAGCGCGCGAAGTCCCCCGCGGAGCCCTGTTCGAGGAAGTTCGTGTAGTCGTCGTGATTCATGCGCGGAATGGGATCTCCGTCTTTTTTTACGGTGGTTTGATCGGTGAAGTAGTCGAGGTTGACCTGGCGGAATGCGCCGTAATGAAACCAGTCGTCGCCCATCCAGCCGTCGATCATTGGACTCTCCGGCGCGGCCACCTTCAAGGCCGGGTGCGGATCGACCAACGCCATGACCACGGTGAAGCCCTCGTACGAAGAGCCGATCATGCCCACCTTGCCGTTCGACTCGGGAACGTTCTTCACCAGCCAGTCAATGGTGTCCCACGCGTCGGTGGTGTCGTTCGGCCCTGTGGGATTCAGCGGCCCCGCCGGCGGCGGGGTCATCACGTACGCGCCCTCCGAACCGTACTTGCCGCGCACATCCTGGAAGACGCGGATGAATCCGGCCTCGACCCAGACATCGTCGCCGATAGTCACTTCATCCGCCAGGTGCGGCGATTCAACCATCTTCATTCTCGAAGCGGCGTCATAGGGTGTGCGGGTCAACACGATCGGCGCGTGTGTTGCGCCCTTGGGGATGTCGATCACGGTATACAGCTTGACGCCATCCCGCATCGGGATCATCACCTCGCGCTTCACGAAGTCGTAGCCATTGCGGGGAGGAATGAACTTCGCCGGAATATCCGGCGTCATCGGCGGGGTCAGTGCCGGCGACTGGCCAAACAGCGTGAGCGCAACGGCAAAACTGAATGCGGCGGCGGCGGAGCGGCAGCTTCGAAGCATCTGGATTGTCCTTTCGATGGATGATCCCAGCAATTCGAACAGGGGAAGGTTTGCGCCGGAACAGGCGTTGTGCAAACCCTGGATGCCCCGCAGTATATCAAGCCGCGGGCCCGGTCATTCGCCTTCCACGGTTGACTCGGAGGAGGCCGCCGCGGCGATGCGATTCCTCCCTGCTTCTTTTGCTCTGTAGAGCGCCTGATCGGCCTCGAGCATCAGGCTGTTGCCATCCCCCTTCTTTGCCGGGTACGAAGTGGCAACTCCCTGGCTCACCGTCAACCTTGACGAAATGGGCGACCCCGGATTGGGAAAATCGAGCCACTGGACCGCCATCTGAATCTGTCTCGCGATGCACATGGCGCCTTCCTCGCCTGTTTCGGGGAGCACCAGTACGAACTCGTCGCCTCCGTAGCGGGCGATCAGGTCGGCGGGGCGCGTCGCGATCTGTTTCAACTCGCCGGCAAAGGCGACCAGCGCGCGGTCGGCGGGTCCATGCCCCAGGCTGTCGTTCAAGTCCTTGAAGTGGTCGATATCGATGATGACGATCGAGAGGGGGTCGCTTGAGCGCACTGCGCGGTCCCACTCCTGCGCGATCCGTTCGTCGAGACGGCGGCGGTTGGCGACCTCGGTAAGCGCATCGGTCATGGAGAGCTTCTCCAGTTCCGAAGTTCGCTCCTGGACGCGCTCCTCGAGGACTTCGATGATTTCATCCCGTTGCGCCTTGATCCTCATGCGCGATGTGATGTCTTCGATCACCGAGATAAAATAGTCGGGGCTTCCGTCCGTCTTGCGCACCAGGGAAACTGTCAGGTTGACCCAAACCAGCCGCTTGTCCTTGGTGTAGTATCGCTTTTCGATGGAATAGTTCGAGCGCTCTCCGCGCAGCAGCTCCTGAACCAGCTCCCGGTCCGTATCCAGATCGGCTGGGTGGGTGATCTCGGCGAAGGTCAGATGGAGAAGCTCTTCTTTTGAGTATTCCAGGATCTCGCAACAGCGGCGGTTGACATCCAGCCATCTGCCGTCGATGCCCAGATGCGCGATTCCCACGGCCGCCTGCTCAAAGGTGGCGCTGAATCGGGCTTCGCTTGCCGCCAGCGCTTCAACCCAATCCGTAACCTCCATATTCATGCCCAGCAAGCGGACCGGCTGGCCGGGCAGCCGGACGGTCTGTCCGTACCCAAGAATCCACAGGATCCTTCCATCCCTGGTGCAAACGCGGAAATGCTCGCGAAAGCCGGGCTGAGCCTGAAGGGAGCGTTCAGTCGCCTGCCGCACCCTCTTCTGGTCATCCGGATGCACGATCGCCAACCACGCGGTCAAGGAATCGATCTCGCCGGCGAGATGCCCGTAGACCTCCGTTTGTCCCGAGGTCCAGCGCAGCTCGTCCGTGGAAGGACTCCATTCCCATGTCGCAAGGTGAGAATGCCCGAATGCCGATGCAACAGACTCAGGATCTAAAGAGAACATTAAAATCTCCAACTATTCATCGGAACAAAGGAGCTCCAAATTCAACTTTATCCTGTGAGGCTGGCAGGTTGGGTCATTCGCGAAAAAGCAAGCCCCCCGGTTGAGGTTACCAAAGCTATGGCAGCCGCCGGGGGCTGGGGAAAGACAGATCGATGGGCAGGGGGCTCTACTGAATCGATTTAAGAAAGGCCACCACCTGCCAGCGTTGTGCCTCGGGCAGGCTAGACCATGAGGGCATCCCATGGCCCAGGTCGCCCTGGCGCAGGAACCACTCGATATCGCCGTCGCTTGCCCTTCGAATCCGTTGGCTGCGCAACGGCGGCCGCCGGTGGCCGTCGCCCTGCGCGTTGGCCTTGTGGCATTGCTGGCAGTGTTCGCGATAGACGAGAGCCCCGGCCGCAGCCGCCTCCGGCTGGCCGGCGAAAGGATTGGCCTGGGCGTGATCCCTGGCCGGAACATGCTCCCACCGGGAGCTCGAAACTGCCGCAAAGCAAAATGTTGCACTCAGCGCTATCGCCAAAATCCCACACGTCCGCCGCATCACTCTCCACCCCCTTGTGAACCGTGAAACCAATTGCCAATTTGTTCAAATTCAAAGGCCAGACCTACGCGGTAGACCCGCTTGAGGCTCGTATCAGTCAGGCCGAAGCCCGGCGAAAAGCTCAACCGCGCGCCCCCAGGCAGTTGCCAGCCGAGGAGCGGAGCAAGGTAATGCGAGGTATCGCGCATGGTCAGCGCAAAGGTGTCGCCCAGGCCGCCGTAACCCTCGACGCCGGCGATAAACTTTTCCGCGCAAAAGGTGCATTCCCGGCTGCCGGCCGCGCTGCGCAAGGGACGCGCGGCTCCCACCGCGTAGCCGAACTCCCACGGCGCGTGGCTCAAGTCCTTCTCCGTGATGAAGTTTTCGCTGATGTTCCAGGACTTGAGGTTCGAGGACAGAATCAGCTTCAGCTCCGCCTCATGCTGATGATTGCGCCGGGCATCGCCGTTGGACTCCGCCAGGTCGGCCTGGCCGTCGTGGCCCGTCACCTCGAGGATCGTTTTGTCGGCTCCGGAGAGATTCTCGGACTCGATGTAAAGCACCGGGTTGATTGCATGCTCCCGCATCAGAGGCCGCAGGCGATTCTCCAGCCGCCAGCCGGTGTAGAGGGTTGAGTCTGCAGACGTGGCCTGGCCGTCGAGGTAGAGTTCGGTGGTCCACCAGGCGCGGGTGCCATACTCCAGCTCCATCGCCGTAGCTCCGTAGTGGTTTCCACGATCGGGCCGCGCCAACGCCGTTTTGGTTTCGATCTCCAGGTTGCCCGGCTCCTCCAGGTCCTGCGAATAAGTGACGAAGTAGGGCTTCTCCTGCGCCCTGCCAACTGCGGGAATCAAAATCGGAAGGCAAAGACCCAGCCAATAGCCGGCTCTGAGCGCCTTCCTGAACGATATGGGTAGCAAGTCTGAATCCTCCGGAGAAATACGACTAAAAGAGTCGTGTATTGTGAATTAAGACTAAAATAGTCCGATTAAAATTGCAAGAGCTTCCATTTCCGGTCAAATGGCGCACGATATAGTTCATACAAATATAATCAAGAAAACTTGACAACATGTCGCTCAATCTGGCACTCTGGAAGAGTCGAAAATTCTATTCTCCAGGCAGGATACAAACCATGGCAAAAATCATCGGCATCGATCTTGGCACCACCAACTCTTGCGTCGCGGTCCTCGAGGGCGGTGAACCAAAAGTCATTCCAAATGAGGAAGGTGCGCGCACCACCCCCTCCGTCGTCGGCTTCTCGAAGAGCGGCGAACGGCTGGTCGGCCAGGTCGCCAAGCGCCAGGCCATCACCAACCCCGAGAACACCATCTTCTCCATCAAGCGCTTTATGGGCCGCCGCTACAACGAGGTGAGCGACGAGATGAAGATGGTGCCCTTCAAGGTGGTCTCGCAGGGCGACAATGTGATGGTCGTCGCCCAGGGCAAGGAGTACACACCGCCCGAGATCTCGGCCATGATCCTGCAAAAGCTGAAGAAGAGCGCCGAGGCCTACCTGGGTGAAACGGTCAGCGAAGCCGTCATCACGGTTCCGGCCTACTTCAACGACGCCCAGCGCCAGGCTACCAAGGACGCGGGCAAGATCGCCGGGCTTGATGTGAAGCGCATCGTCAACGAACCGACGGCGGCCGCGCTGGCCTATGGCCTCGACAAGAAAAAGGATGAGACGATCGCCGTCTACGACTTCGGCGGCGGCACCTTCGATATTTCCATTCTGGAAGTCGGCGAAGGCGTCATCGAGGTCAAGTCCACCAACGGCGATACCCACCTGGGCGGCGACAACCTGGATCAGAGAATTGTCGATTGGCTCATCGCCGAGTTCAAGCAGGAGCAGGGGCTCGACCTCAGCTCAAAGGGCAACGAGATGGCCCTTCAGCGGCTCAAGGATGCCGCCGAAAAGGCCAAGATCGAGCTCTCGACCACCATCGAGACCGAGATCAACCTGCCCTTTGTCACTGCTGACGCCACCGGCCCCAAGCACCTGGTCCGCAAGCTGACCCGCGCCAAGCTCGAGCAGTTGGTCGAGGATCTGCTCTTCCGCTCGCTGGAGCCCTGCAAGAAGGCAATCGCAGACGCCGGCATCACCGTCAACAAGATCGACGAGGTGGTGCTGGTGGGCGGCCAGACCCGCATGCCCAAGATTCAGGCGCTCGTCAAGGAACTCTTCGGCCGTGAGCCGCATCGCGGCGTGAACCCCGACGAAGTCGTCGCCATCGGCGCGGCGGTGCAGGCCGGCGTGCTTGCCGGCGAGGTCAAGGATCTGCTGCTGCTCGACGTAACCCCGCTGACTCTGTCCATCGAGACGCTGGGCGGCGTGGCAACCTCCATGATTCCGCGCAACACGACGATCCCGACCAAGAAGACAGAGACCTTTTCGACGGCGGCCGACAACCAGACCGAGGTCGAGGTACACGTCCTCCAGGGCGAACGGCCCATGGCGGGGCAGAACCGTACGTTGGGCAAGTTCAAGCTGGGCGGAATCATGCCTGCTCCGCGCGGCGTGCCGCAGATCGAGGTGACATTCGATATCGATGCGAATGGAATTTTGAATGTGACGGCCAAGGACAACGCTACAGGCAAGGACACGCGCATCACCATTACTTCGAGCTCCGGCCTGAGCAAGGACGAGGTGGAAAAAATGGCCAAGGAGGCCGAGGCCCACGCAAGTGAGGATAAAGAGAAGCGCGATGAGATCGACGCGCGCAACTCGCTCGACGGCATGGTCTATAACATCGACAAGATGCTCAAGGACTCCGGCGACAAGATTCAGGGCGCGGAAGCCGCTCCGGTCAAGGCCGAGGTCGAGTCTGTGCTGGCCGAGAGCAAGAAGCTGCTCGAAGGCACGCCGACCTCGAAGGAGTTGAAGGATCAGCACGAGAAGCTGACTCATGCCTCGCACAAACTGGCCGAGATCGTCTATAAGGCGACCGCGGCTTCAGCCGCAGCCGGGGCAGCCCCCGGCGGCGACGCAGCTGGCGGAGCTCAGGCTGGAACCAAGAAAGACGAAGGCGTGATCGACGCGGAGTATGTCGACGTGGAAGACAAGAAGTAGGAACCTGTGGGCGGCAGCGAGATGGCGGCGGGGCTAAGCTCTGCCGCCTTTTCATTACTTGTGTTGCACCATGATTTGACCTTTGGGAGACACAGAAATGATGGCCATCATAGGATACGTCAGACCAGAATTCGAGCAGAGCTCGTTCACTTGCCCACATTGTAACTGCTTCTCGCAGCACAATTGGCGGGCTATTCAAGTGAGTCAAGGCTCCGTTGTGAACATCCACCAATGGACAACGTCTTGGTGCCTACACTGTAAGCAATATTGCTTTTGGGGAGATGAATCCCTCGTGTGGCCACTTAAATCAGGACTCCCCGATCCAATCGACGGGTGCCCAAAGCAAATTCAAGCCGTCTACAACGAAGCCCGCCAGGTGTTTGCGCATTCTCCGCGCGCCTCCGCCGCACTCTTGCGCCTTGCAATTCAACTTATATGCAAACAGAAAGGGCTCCCGGGGGTGAAGCTAAACGATGAGATCGGTGATCTTGTCAAGAACCACGGGCTTGCGCCTCAGATTCAACAATCGCTGGACTTGGTTCGTGTCGTCGGGAATAATGCGGTCCATCCCGGACAGATTGAGATTGAAGATAACGTCGAAAATATCCGGCAGTTCTTTGGCCTTGTCAATATGGCCGTTGATTCGCTGATAGTTCAACCTGCGAGAGTCCAAGCCATGTATGACGCAATGGTTCCGCAGACGGCTAAGGAAGGAATCCAGCGACGGGATAACGGCGGAAAGGCCCCTGTCAAGACGACGCCAACAGCTACCAGCGAGCCAAGTGCGCACGGAAGCCGGTGAATCGCCGGGCGCCCCAGGTCTCGATTTTGAGACCTGGGAGTCCGCATAATCCATGAGAACTCCGTCAATCAGCCCTAAGAGTGAGTTGTCTTAGGTAGTGCAATGAACTACAATGAATCTTGCCAGAGGCCCGGCCCATATCGGTAGTGGAGACGCACGAGTTCCTCAGTGCGACGAAGAAGCTGATGGACGACGCGGAGAGGGCGGAACTGGTCCTGTATTTGGCCTACAACCCCGCGGCGGGCGACGTGATTCCTGGATCAGGCGGGGTGAGGAAAGTTCGTTGGGGGTTGGAAGGGCGCGGCAAGCGTGGCGGAGCGCGCGTAATCTACTTCTTCCACGACATGGAGATGCCCCTGCTACTTCTGAGGGCTTACGCCAAGAATAAACAGGACGACCTCTCTCAGATTGAATTGAAGAAAATGCAACAGTTTACGAAACAGATGGTCGAGGCGCATAGAAGACGGAGGCAAATGCTATGAGCGAAGTTGGTGAGGGGATTCTGCGTGGCCTTGAACAGGCGTTGGCCTTCATTGAAGGCACCGCCGACGAGAGCCAATACGTCGTACACATCCCGCCGGAGATTGACATCAAGGCGATCCGCGGCCGTCTGGGCATGACGCAACAGGAGTTTGCCAAGCGCTTTGACTTCAACATCAACACGCTCCGCCACTGGGAGCAGGGTCGACGCGTTCCAGACGGGACGGCGCGCGCCTATCTGCGGGTGATCGACCGCGAACCCGAGGCCGTGCAAAAGGCTCTGCGCATCGCCTGAGAGAGACGGTCCGCTTGTTTCCCGGCGGACGGCCCTGCCCAAAAGAATTGTCAAAAAATCATGCTACCGTTTAGTTGGGGCTGATATCAAACTATTGGGGGTTTCTCTCGGGCGGCGCTGCTTGGGTTGCAGTGGCGGGCTCGTAGATAGCTGCCTGGGTGCCAATTGATCGTGCCTCGTTTGGAAAAAACTCGTCTGTTGAGGTTGTTAGGGACTCATGCGTTCCTGGGACTGGCCATCTGTGTCTTTGCATGGGGCCTGCAATACAAGCTTTCCCTCTACGAGACGCATCGGGTTGCTTCCCATCGGGTCCCAAGGGCCAAGCTGCTGTCGGAGGACGAGCAGCGCGGTGCAGTGGAAATCCCGCTGATCATTCGGATGAAGGCACCCGCCAAGGCCATCTCTATGGCGCCGACAAGCGTATTCATGGTTCTGTTGCTTGCCATTGGCCTGTTGAATCCGCCGGCGCGAGGAAGAGTGGCGAAGCAGACTGTCAGGCTATTGCATTTACGCCGCGCCGCGTTGAACACCCTCTTCATTCGCCCCCCTCCCGTTCCCGCCTAGATCTTCTCCGATCGTCGATACTGAAGAACTCGATGCAGTTCAGCGGTCGATTGCCATGCGGCATACCCCTCCTTTGGAGAAAGTGCCTGACGCTGTGAACCAAACAATCACAAATTCATTTCGAGGTGCATTCGACTTATGCGAAAGCGAAGCTCCCTGTTATTCGCCGCAGGAGTGACCATTCCTGTCCTGGCCAGCATCATAGCGTGCAAAACCGCGAGTCCGCGTGCAGGCGCGAATGCCGCGGAGATTCCATCGGCCCAAGTGGCCGAGGCGCAGCGGGGAGACATTGCGCATGAGTTGAGCATTGCCGGCCAATTCCAGCCCTATCAGGTGGTGGATGTGCATCCCAAGGTCACCGGTTTCATGGTGAAGATCAACGTCGATATAGGCGATAGGGTGCGCAAGGGCCAGACCTTGGCTGTATTGGAAGTTCCCGAACTCAATGCGCAGTTGAAAGGTACCGGCTTCGAGGCACAGCGCGCCAAAGACGATCTGCTGCGCGCGCAACACGAGATCAAGCGTGCAGAGGCCGTCCACTCGGCGCTTCATGCCGATTACGATAGGCTGCTCGAAACCTCAAAAGCGCAGCCCGGCTTGATCGCGCAGCAGGAACTGGACGATGCGGAGAGCAAAGACTTGTCTTCGGCGTCTCAGGTGGATGCCGCCAAAGCCGCCGCGGCAGCAGCCGAACAACACGTGGAAGTAGCCCACGCGGACAACGACCGCGTGCAAGCGCTCGAGAACTACACCAACGTTGTGGCCCCCTTGGATGGCGTAATCGTCTGGCGCTATGCCGACACCGGGGCGCTGATTCAAAGCGGGATCAATTCAAACGAGCAAGACATTCCGATCGTGAGGCTCGCGCAGAGCGGCCTTCTGCGGCTGCGCATGCCGATTCCCGAGAACGATGTGCAGTATGTTCATATGGGAGACCCGATACAGGTTCGCGTGGATGCAATTGGCCGCTCGTTCACTGGAAAGGTTACGAGATTCACGCGCGACGTGAACTTTGAAACGCGAACGATGGAGACGGAGATCGATGTCGAAAACCAGAATCTTTCGATCGATCCGGGGATGTACGCGAATGCGGAGCTGCAACTGGCGAGCGCGGAAAACGTGACGACCATTCCGGTCGAGGCGTTGGTGCTCAAGGGAAATCAAGAAGAGGTTTATTCGCTGGATGCGAGCAATCGCGTTCACGTCCGCAATGTGGAGGTTGGGCTTCGAGGATCGAGGCTCGCTGAAATCAAGAACGGCATCGAGCCTGGCGAGCGGGTCATTCTCGGCGCTCAGGAGAAATACGCCGAAGGCGAGGAGGTATCTCCCATACTCACCGAGGAACCCGCCTCCGATGTTGCTCGCGATTCCGGCGGAGTGATCGACACGAAAGCGGAAGCGGATGAGAGCGCCGGAGGTGCGAAGTAATGCCGAAGTTCGCTCTTAAATATCCATTCTTCATCCTCATGCTCTGCCTGATGGTCTCGCTGGTGGGAACCATCAGCATCTTTCGCATGCCGGTCGATCTATTTCCCAAGATCGACATGCCTGTAGTGGTGGTGGCTACGTTCTACAACGGCATGCCGCCCGAGCAGATCGAAGCCGATATCACCAATACCTTTGAGCGCTTCTTTACATTGGGCGCCAACATCGACCACAGCGAATCGCGCTCACTGACCGGCGTAAGCCTCATCAAAATCTACTTCAAGCCGGGCACCGATCCCAACGCTGCGCTGAGTAACATCGCCAACCTGGCCATGGCCGATCTGCGGCGGCTTCCACCCGGAACGCTGCCCCCGGTGGTGCTGGGCATGGATGCATCGACGCAGCCTGTGTGTCTGGTGACGTTGAAAGGGCAGGGCCTGAACGAGACGAATCTGAAGGATCTGGCGCAATTCCAGGTGCGCAATCAGATTGCGAACGTCCAGGGCGCTTCGGTTCCGCAGCCATACGGAGGAACCTACCGGCAGATACAAGTCTATGTGGACCCGGTGAAGATGGAGGCGCGCAACCTCAGCCTCAACGATGTTGTGAAGTCGGTCAACAGTTCGAATCTGATTCTGCCGGCCGGCGATGTGCGCATCGGCTCGAAGGACTTCAACATCTATGCCAACAGCCAGTTTCCCGACGCAAGCTCCATGAACGAAATGCCGCTCAAGTCGGTGGGCAATGCGTCGGTGCTGGTGGCCGACATCGGCAAAGCGGAGGACTCGGGCGCCCTTCAGTACAACATCGTGCGCATCGACGGGCAGCGCTCCGTCTACGTGCCGGTCTTCAAGCAGGGCGGCGACAGCAACACCATCACCATCGTGAACGGAATGAAGGCAGCCATCAAGCATCTGGTCGACATTCCGGCATCGCTGAAGACTGCGGTAGTCTTCGACCAGTCTGTCTTCGTCAAGCTCGCGATCGGCAATGTTACAAGAGAAGCCGTCATCGGCTTGGTGCTGACAGGAGTAATGATCCTGATCTTCCTGGGCAGTCCGCGCGCCACTGTCGCCGTGCTTCTCTCCGTTCCGCTTTCGATGGTGGTCTGCTTGATGATTTCCAACGCCATGGGCGGATCCATCAACACCATGATTCTAGGCGGCCTGGCGCTGGTCTTCTCGCGCCTCATCGATAACGGAGTCATCGTGCTCGAGAATATCTTCCGCCATATGGAAATGGGGCAATCGCCCGTCGTTGCCGCGGAGGAAGGGGGATCGGAGGTCTCGATGGCGGTTTTGGCCGCCACCTTCACTACGTCCATTGTCTTTCTTCCAGTGACATCGTTCAGCGGCATCAGCAAATACATCTTCACGCCCTTGGCGCTTGGCGTAGTGCTGTCCATCTTCGCATCCTATTTCTTTGCCATGACTGTGGTGCCGCTCTACTGCGCCAAATTCATTCGCATGAAAGACGAGGGCGAGCACAGCGTGCAATCGAAGCTGGGCATCATGACCCGGTTCGAGAGAAGCTTCAATGTTCAGTATGAGCGGATGCTGGCATGGTACGAGGGCCTTGCCAAGCGGGCGATGCGGCGGCCCGGCTTCACTGCGGGAGCGATCCTGGGGGGCGTGGCGCTGGTGCTCGCGGCGGGCTCGCCCTTTCTGGGACGAGCGTACTTTCCCCGCACCGATCCAGGGCAATTCGTAATCGACGTGCGCATGCCGAGCGGTACCAGGCTGGAATCGAGCAATGACTATATCGCAAAGGTCGAGACGATCATTCGCAGCGTGGTCAAGCCATCCGATCTGGATATGATCGTCTCTAACATCGGAGTCTATCCCGATCTCTCTGCTATCTACACCACAAACGCTTCGATGGATACGGCGTTCGTGCAAGTCAGCCTAAAGCAGGACCACAGCGTTGGCAGCTACGAGTATATTCAACGAGTGCGTGAGAGGCTTTCCCGCGAGATGCCCGAACTGACCGCTTATTACCAGGCAGGCGGCCTCGTCGACAGCGTGATCAACCAGGGCCTTCCGGCTCCTATCGATGTTCAGGTCAGCTCCATGAACATGTATCGAGCCTACGGTTTGGCCTACAGTCTCGCTCAAAAGATCAAAGCGATGCCGAATGTAAGCGGCGTTTACATCCCCCAGAATCTCGACTACCCAGGGATCGAGTTGACCATCGACCGCGAGAAGGCGAGCCTGATCGGCCTCTCCGCAAAAGATGTAGTGGACAACGTGATTACCGCCATGACCTCCGACGGCATGGTCGCGCCCAGTTACTGGATCGATCCTAAAAGCGGCAATAACTACATGGTGACAGTCCAGTACGCAAACCGCATTCTCAACAATATGACGATGGAGGACTTCGAGAATATTCCATTGCGCGGCGTTCAGCCAGCCGGCGACAGCGCGCTGCGGCAGGCCGATGACCCCGACGATGCGCGGGAACGCTGGATGGGCGATCATAAAGCGGGATACACGCCACTCAAATCGGTTGCGGATATCAAGATGATCAATACTCCGACCGAAGTGGATCACTACCAGATACGCCGAGTGATCGACATTTACGTGTCTACCAAGACCGAGGCGCTGCAAGGAGTTGGCAATAACATCGACAAGCTTCTGGCCAGTACAAGTACAGACAAAAACACGGTGCTGAAGGTGCGCGGCGCCGTGATCAGCATGAATAGCTCATTCGCCGAGTTTGGCGTGGGACTGATCGTTGCGGTGCTGCTGGTATATCTGATCCTGATGGCGCAGTTTGCTTCGTTCATCGATCCGTTCATCATCCTAATGGCCATTCCGCCCGGACTCGCAGGGGTAGTCGCGATCCTGCTCATCACGGGAAGCACGCTGAACATCATGTCGTTGATGGGAGTGATCATGATGACCGGCATCGTGGTCTCGAACAGCATTCTCATCGTTGAGTTCGCGGGCACTCTGCACAGGCAGGGACTTCCACTGCTGGAGGCGGTCATCGAGTCGTGCAAGATCAGACTGCGTCCGATTCTGATGACCTCGCTGGCAACCGTGCTGGGCATGATTCCGATGGCGCTTGGAATTGAGACTGGCAGCGAACAATACGCTCCGCTGGCACGAGCGGTTATTGGCGGCCTGACTGTCTCGGTGATGGCAACCGTCTTTTTGGTTCCGGCAGTTTACCTGATTGTTCACGGCAGGCGCGAAAAGAGCTCCGCGCTTGCAGGGGAGGCATAAGTAGGATGAAACGACTGAAGGCTCGAAAGCCCGGCTTCAAGGTTCTCTGGGTGCTTGCAATCGCCTGCTCTGGCTCTCTTCGTGCGCAGATGGCAGACGCGAAGCTCCAGTTGCCGGATGCTCCGCAGGTTGAACTCGCCGCTGTTGCCCCGCAAGGCGCCACGCCGGCGGCCCAGGGAATCGCCCCGGCCGCGGCGGGCAACGCCGCACCGATTCAGCGTCCGCGCCTGACGCAGGCGGATGCGGAGAAGATGGCCATCAAAAACAACCCGCGCGTCAGTGTTGCGCGTCTGCTGGCATTGGTGCAGCATCAGATTGTTCGTGAGACGAGAGCCGCGGAGTTGCCGACTGGAGTCGCCACCATCACCGCCGAGGATGCCAAGGACGCAAGCCGCATCTCCTCAGGCTCGCTCACGGCCTCGAGCCTCTTCGAACATGCGGGGGCCGGAGGAGGATTCACACAGCTGATTACCGACTTTGGAAGGACCGGCAACCTCGTGGCGTCCTCGAAGCTTCAGGAGAAAGCGCAGAACGCCAACGCTCTTGGAACGACGGAAGATATCGTTCTTGCGGCCGATCAGGCATTCTTCAACGCGCTTCAGGCCCAGGCGCTGCTCAAGGTCGCGGAACAAAACGTCACCACCCGGCAGACCACGGAGACGCAGATCAGCGAATTGACAAAGAACAAGCTCAAGTCAACTCTGGATCTGAGCTTCGCGGATGTCAACTTATCTCAGGCTAAGTTGTTGCTGCTCGATGCACAGAACAACGTTGACTCGACAATGGCGGCATTGGATGCGGTCCTGGGACTCGACCGGCAGGTAACGTACGACCTGGTCGGAGATAATACGGCGGTGACTGTGCCTCCGGCAGATGCCGATCAGCTTCTGCAACTCGCGTTTCAGCAGCGGCCGGACCTGCAGGCGCTGACCTATAGCCAGCAGGCAGCCGTCAAATTCAGCCATGCGCAGCGCGATCAAATGCTCCCAAGCATAAGCGCCGCGGGGACGGCTGGAAGCGTTCCCATTCGCCCCGCCGAATACTACTCTTCAAATTGGTGGGGCGGCATTGGCGTGAACATGAATATTCCCGTCTTCAACGGCTTCCTTTACTCGGCCCAGGCGAAGGAAGCCTCCATTCGCGCTCAAGCGGCCGCCGAGGAAGCCCGCGATCTTCGCGACAAGATTGCGCGGGACGTTCGTACTGCCTGGCTGGCTGCAAATACCGCATATCAACGAGTGACTGTTTCCGAAGAGCTTTTGAAGGAAGCGAACCTTGCTCTCCAACTGGCAGAAACCCGCTACCGGCTGGGGCTCAGTTCGATTGTGGAACTGAGTCAGGCGCAGTTTCAGCAGACCGATGCCGCAATCGGCAACACGGACGCCCAATACCAATACCGGCTTGCCCTCGCCACGCTGAATTATGAGACCGGAGCGACTCCATGATTGAAAACCTGGCTAAGGCTTTTTTGAGTGGCCGGAGACAACCTGCATCGTCGCGGGGCGGACGAAGTTCATATTGCCGGGTAGCATTCACGATCATGTTGTCTAGCTCTTGCGCGGGGAGGCAGCCGCAATGTCCGCAATAGCCGGCAAATCCGTTCTAGGGCTGAAGACGGTTGTCTACGCGACAGATTTCTCTCTTTATTCCCAGAACGCCGGATTCTACGCCGCGCGGTTGGCCGCCTGTTTTTCGGCGAAGCTTCTGGTGGCTCATGCCTTCTCGCTTTCGCAGGCCGCGATGGAGGTCGAAGCCGGCGACCGAAGAGAGAGCCGGCAGAGAGCCGATTTGGATTGTCTCCTGTCGGCACAAGCGCTTCTTTTGGGCGGGGAGTCGATTCAAGCCTCGCCGGCTCTTCTGGAAGGCGATCCGAAGCTCGTGATTCCCGGTCTGGCCGATGAGAACAAGCCGTCCATCATCGTTCTTGGGACGCATGGAGGGGGCAGGCTGGAACGGGAAATCATCGGTTCGGTCGCGGAGAAGATTTTACGGTCAACCTGCTGGCCGGCACTTACGGTCGGCCCGCAAGTCCAACCCGTCTCTTCAAAAACGTTTCCTTTCAAGAGGATTCTCTTTGCCACCGACTTTACGCCGGCTGCCGCCAGTGCCTCTACCTATACGGTGATGCTTGCAGAAATGTTCGGAGCCGAGATCGACGTGCTCAACGTCATCCCGCACGGCGTCATCGAGCGTCCGGAACGGCTGTCCGAGCTCCGGGACCGCTTCTTCGAGATCCTGGACGGGTCTGTGCCGCAACAGGCGTTGGATTTCTGCAATCCGAAAACCTTTGTGGCGATGGGCAACGCGCATGATCGAATTCTTGAACACATCAGAGAACAATCCATCAATCTGCTGGTGCTCGGCATCCGGAAGACTTCACATCTCAGCATGGAGATGAGAACCTCTTCGGCTTTCAGTATCATCGTAGGCGCGGAATGCCCTGTGCTGACCATCAGAAGGTAGGAAATCGACCGCTCGGCCGAGAAGGATCTTACTGGGCGAGCGCGCGAAGCGCCGATACCCCCGCGCCCAGAAGTGCGGTCTCGTCGTCGGGCGGCAGTACCTCAAGCCCATAACTCTGCAACGGACTCATCATGACCATGGTTTCAAGATGGGCGCGCAGCAGCGGCAGATCGAGGAAGCCGATGTTATGGCCGGTGAAATAGAATCGGCCGGGGCCGGCGAGGTGGATGAACGAGGCCGTGGCTGCGGCCAGCGCGCGATGCCACAGATCGACGAACTCCCGGCAGCGGGCATCGCCCTGGCGCGCCTGGGCAAAGACCTCTTCCGGCTCGAGGTCGAGGAATCTCATGCGCATGGCGCGATAGCCCATGATGCCTTCAAGATGTCCGACTCCGCCGCAGCCGCAGAATCGCTCTTTGGGGTCCAGGCTGACGGTGATATGCCCGCCCTCCCAAACGCCTTCCACATAAGGCCAGCGGCCGTAGCCGATGCCTTTGCCGATGGTCCAGACGCGAGTGAGCTTGTTGAGCTGGCCGCGAGTGGCGGCCACGCCGGCAGCGATCGCGTCGGCATCGTTCGCGATATGCACCGGGGCTTCGATGCCTTGCGCAGCCAAGACCTTGGATAACTCAAAGGAGAGCCGCATTCCCTTGAGCTGCGCGAGGTTCGGCGAGTCCTCGACCACGCCGTGGCTGATAATGCCTGGAACGGCAACTCCGATGGCTTCCACCGGTCCCGGGCCGCCGCCCGCCAGCTCGCCAATCTGCGCAGCCAGCATCTCCACCAGTTCGCCGCCGGGAATCGCCGCTAAAGCATCCAGGTCCTTCGCGTCGGCTGGAAAGCGCAGCAGTTTGCCGGTGAGGCGCTGATCTTCCAGCCTGCCGGCCACAATGTGGTCCGTCATGACAATGCCGATCGCGATGGTCATTCAACCCTCCTTGGGAATTGGGAAGGCTTACTCTGCCTGATAGCGGTGAAGCCTGCCCAGGCCGTTGAAGGCGGCGACTTTATAACACTCGGCGAGCGTGGGATAGTTAAAGACATTGTCGATGAAATAATCCACAGTCCCTCCCAGCACCATCACCGCCTGGCCGATATGAATCAGCTCGCTGGCGTCCTCGCCGATGATATGAATGCCCAGTACGGCGCGCGTGTCGCGATGGAAGATCAACTTCAATCTCCCCGTGGTATCGCCGCGAATCTGGCCGCGCGCGGTCTCGCGATAGTAAGCCATGCCAACCTCGTAAGGCACGTCGTCGCTGGTCAACTGCTCTTCGGTCTTGCCGATGAAGCTGATCTCCGGAATGGTGTAAATGCCGTAGGGATAAAAGCTGGAGTTGGTGGCAGCCGCGCGATCGTTGAAGGCGTGGGCCGCGGCCATGCGTCCCTGCTCCATCGAGACCGAGGCCAGCGAAGGAAAGCCGACCACATCGCCCACGGCGTAGATATGCTCGACCTTGGTCTGGTAGTGCTCATCGACATGGATGCGCCCGCGGCTGTCGGCCTCCAGGCCGGCGGCAGCAAGATTAAGATCGTCGATGGCGCCCTGGCGGCCGATCGCATAGAGCAGCGCGTCGCCGGAGATCCGCTTCTTGCTCTCCAGATTCGCGACTACTGTGCCGTCGGGCAACTCTTCAACGCTTTGCACCTCTTCGCCCAGCCGAAGCGTGACGCGCGCGTCGCGCAGGTGGTAGCTGAGAGCCTCGATAATCTCGCGGTCGGCGAATTCAAGCAGCCTGTCGCGTTTTTCAATCACGGTGACTCTGACACCGAGAACGGCGAACATACATGCGTATTCAACGCCGACTACGCCGCCGCCCACAACGATCAGCGTACGGGGCAGCGCCGGCAAGTCGAGAATCTGGTCGCTGTTGACGATGGTGCGGCCGTTGATCGGCACCTTCGCCGAAGAGGCGGGCTTGGTGCCCACGGCCACAATGATGCGGCTGGCTTCGAGAGTCGATTCGTTTTGCGGGCCTACAACGCGAATCTGGCTCGGAGTAACGAAGTGGGCAATGCCATGCACCACTTCGATGCCATTGCGCGAGAGCTGCGCCTCGGTCACGTCCACTTCGGTCTTGATGACCGCCTGGACACGGAAAGCCAGGTCGGCCATGGTGATCTTTTCCTTGACCCGATAGTTGATGCCATAGACCGAACGGTAGTTGTAGCCGGACAGATGCAGGACGGCTTCGCGCATGGTCTTTGAGGGGATGGTTCCGGTGTTGATGCACACGCCGCCGACCACGGATCGGGCTTCGACAACCGCCACGCGCTTTTTCATCTTGGCGGCGGCGACGGCTGCTCGCTGCCCAGAGGGCCCGGAACCAATGACGATCAGGTCATACATTACGGCGCTCACTCGATTGTCTCTCTCGATACTTCGATGCAGTATGGGCGCGGCGGATTCTGCCGGGGAGAGGGATTCATATCGAGATACATCTTGTCTGTTTGCAATCGGTTACAATTCAGCATCCCAGAAATACACCCCAAAATACACCCGGCGAATCTACGCTAAGGATAAAATGGCCTCCGCTCTGCTCCTTGCCCCTTTCGTTATTATCTCCTACCGGCCGCCGATGGATTCCACGAGATACATTTGTTGCTGGTGGATGACCGACAGCGCAATACCAGGCAAGATCTTCAATCATCACCACGCGGGTATATACTCCGTGTTGTCGGTGATCTTTCAAGTGTTTCAAATCAATGGAGCAATGAACGGCAAGAATGCCCCTGTTGAGCGAGCGGATGTGTTGAGGGGCATGGCGGCAGTCCGTGAAAAGGGCCGTAATGAGATCCTGGCCAATCCAACTTGAGATTTCCGGGCAGTCCGCCATGTGGACCCGTCCCGATACCGGCTCCTCCCCTGTGTCCTACGTCGCCCCAACCTACAGCGCGGCCAAGGGGATTTTCGAGGCCGTTCTGCGGTGGAAGTCGGTGAATCTTCGGCCCACCAAGGTTGAAATCTGCCGGCCTGTTCAGTTTCATCGCTATACCACGAACTATGGCGGCCCGCTACGGGCGAGCGATGCTATATCCAAAGGCGCGTCATTCCAGTTTTACGCAGTTGTGCTCGTAAACGTGTGCTATCGCCTTTACGCTGAAGTTGACTTCCACGGACATCACGAAACTACGACTTCGCCAACCCACGCCTACCACGATGCGTTTAACCGGGCATTGGAGCGGGGGCAACGGTTTTATACGCCGTGCCTTGGCTGGAAGGAATTCGCTCTGGATTATGTCGGGCCGCTCCGGCCTGAAACGCGCATCTGTGAAGGCGAGAACCACGAATTGCCTACGATGTTGCGGATGGTTTTCGACCACCCCAAGCCGGACAGATGAGACCAGACTTCAGCCGTAGGCTGCGTGTCGAGAATGGAGCCTGCACCACGCAGGAGCACTTGCGGCAGCTCATCATCGGGCGCACATGGCGGATGACGAAGGAACTGGCCGGCATATACTCGAGCATCTCCGACACATCTTTGCCCAGCCTGTGCAACTCTCCATCGCAGCACGGGCACTTGGTGTGTTCAAGCAGGTGCGTTCTAACTTCGCGCCGCAGATGCGCCGGCAGGGCGCGGCTCTTGCGCGCGGCGCGTGCAGGCTTTTCCTTGCTCGCTTCAGGATGTTCGGTCTGCGCAATCGGCTGAGCCTCGATCACGCTTCCGCTCAAGCATAGCGTCAACTGTGCCCCATTGACAGCAAGCTTCTCCGACTTAGGCCCGAACTGTGCGCGCTTCAGCTTTGCTACCAGAAACTCAAGCTGCTCGATCCGAGCCATCTGCGCGATCACCAGATGACTCAACGCGGATGCGCCCATCTTCTCTATCTCGCTCGGACGGGCATGCACGCAAATCATGAGAGCAGTATGCCACAATCATAACTTGAATGCATAGAAGCTGTTTCACTACTGTCCGGCTATTTTTCGAGAAAATTGCGTAACGCCACACATAGCAACATGATGCGGCCACTCGTATCGGGAACGATTTGAAATTCAAACCCGATTTCCCGCCTCGCGGTGGTGGCGAAACAATGGTGCATGAACGCTGGCCGCACCATTTTCGCGCAACTGATCGAATTCCTGCCGCACAAAGAATTTCAAAAGTGCGTTGCCCGCTATCGTGGCGACTCGAACCCACGAGGCTTTACTTGCCGGGACCAATATTTGGCCATGATTTTCGCGCAGTTGACCTATCGCGAAAGTCTGCGCGACATCGAGGCCTGCCTCGGTGCCATGCAGCCAAAGCTCTACCATATGGGCTTTCGCGGTCGCGTGCGCAAATCGACGCTGGCCGACGCCAACGATACGCACGACTGGCGCATCTACGCCGACTTTGCGCAAGTACTGATCGCCCAAGCGCGGCTGCTTTACGCCACCGAAGCGATGGGCATCGAACTCGATCAAAGCCTCTACGCGCTGGATTCATCGACCATCGACTTATGCCTGAGCCTGTTTCCGTGGGCGCGTTTTCGTCGCCAGAAAGCCGCCGTCAAAATGCACACTCTGCTTGATCTGCGCGGCAACATCCCGACCTTTATCCACATCACCGACGGCAAGGTCCACGATGTGAACGTGCTCGATCTGATCCTGCCCGAAGCCGGAGCGTTCTACGTGATGGATCGCGGTTATATCGACTTCGAGCGGCTCTACCGCTTCACGCTGGAGTCGGCCTTCTTCGTCGTGCGCACCAAGTCCAACGTGCTTCTCCAGCGCCGCTACTCGCATCGCGTGGAGAAAGACTCCGGTGTGCGCTCGGATCAGACCGTCGTTCTCGCGTCGTTGCAATCAGCTTCGGCCTATCCCGATGCGCTGCGCAAGGTTGCCTATGTCGATGCGGAAACCGGAAAGCGGCTGGTCTTCTTGACCAACAACTTCGCGTTGCCCGCGGCAACCATCGCCGCGATCTACAAGCAACGCTGGCAAGTGGAACTGTTCTTCAAATGGATCAAGCAGCACCTGCGCATCAAAGCCTTCTACGGAACCAGCGAAAACGCCGTCAAGGCTCAAATCTGGATCGCCGTCTCGGTTTATGTGCTGGTGGCCATCGTACGCAAACGGCTCGAACTGGAGAACAGTCTCTACCAAATCCTACAGGTGCTCAGCCTAACTCAATTCGAGAAAACCCCCATTTTACGGGCACTTCAGCAGATCGACTCCCAGGAAGATTTACCCTGCTCTTCCAACCAACTGAATCTGTTCAGCTTATAGCCGGACAGCAGTGCGGCTGTTTCATGACCTGATTCGGAATCAAGGGAGGTACTTGGCCTGTTGGTTGGCATTGAGCGATAAGTTGGCAGGAGGAAGCGCAGATGCCACGAGGCGGTCCGATGCTGACCGACAAGCAGTGGAAAAGGATCGCGCCCTTGCTACCGCGGTTGCCCAAGAGCCATCGCGGAGGTCGTCCCTGGGCCGATAGCCGCCGCGTGCTGGAAGGGATTCTGTGGATTGCCCGCAGTGGGGCGAGGTGGCAGGATCTGCCTGCCGAGTATCCCTCACCGGCCACGTGTTGGCGACGCTTGCACGACTGGGAAAAACGCGGAGTTTGGCTGACGATCTGGCGAACCTTCCTGGGCGAGTTGAACCGGAAGGGACACCTGGACTGGAGCGAGGCGTTTATCGATGGCAGTTTCGCCTCTGCGAAAAAAAAGGGCGCCGGAATCGGAAAGACCAAGCGGGGCAAGGGTACAAAGTGTATCGTGGTGGTCGATGGCGAAGGTATTCCTCTGGGAAAGCACTTGGGATCGGCCTCGCCCGCGGAAGTCAAACTCGCGGAAATCACGCTCGCCTCGATCCGCGTCCCCAATCGCAGCCGGCGTGGCCGGCCGCGGCAGAAACCACAAAGGTTGATCGGCGACAAGGCCTACGACAGGGACCCGCTACGGAGGCGATTGAAGAAACGGGGAATCGAACTGATCGCTCCCCATAAGGTGAACCGGGTGCGCAAGCCAACTCAGGACGGGCGCGCACTGAGACGCTATCGCAAACGCTGGAAGATCGAGCGAACCAATGCATGGCTGGGCAACTTCCGGCATCGGGTAGTTCGCTACAATCGATCACTCCGCATCTACGAAGCCATCTTCCATATCGCCTGCTTCATGATCGCCTTGCGGAGGCTATGAAACAGCCTGGCTCTGTTGACATCCTCTCAAAAACCGGTGTTTTTGTTGGGACTCTGAGGCGGTAGAGGTTATAGGCGAGCCCGAGCAGCAGCGCCTGGCGGACTTGAGTTGTGATGGATCTGCCCGGTGCACGGCAACTGAGTTTGCGTTTCGTCGTTGAGTAGACAGTTTTCACCATCGACCGTTGCCCGTATTCTTTCTTGGGAAAATGGTTTCGCATCTCAGCGCGGACGCCGTGAATCTTCCAGGTCTTCTTGCCGCGCTTGGCCGGAATGATGCTCTTGGCTTTCAGGTGCTCGCGGCAGAACCTGTGGTTGCGTTCGGAGTCGAACTCGGCGTCGGCCAGTACGCAGCCGATCGGCGTCAACTGATGCGCCTCAGCAACCAGAGCAGGCAGGTTGGCGCAGTCATTCCATGGTGCCTGCCGTGCGCTTTGCGCCAGAATCAACTGCCGGTCCACATCGACCACGGTGAGCCACTTCAACCAATGTCGCCAGGGCATGGGCTGTTGCGTGTGATGATGCATGCGGCGCACGAAGAAACTGCTGATCGCGTTCTGCGCCAGACCGGTCGCATCTACCGCCACTCGAGCGCGCCTTCGATACCTCCTCGGCACACGGCGAACAATCTCGCCCAGCACCTTGCGCAGGTTGTCTTCGTTGAGGCGAAGCAAAAAACGGTAGAGTGTGGTGTGGTCGGGTGCGGCGGTGAGTTCCAGTGCGGCGCGCAATTCACGGTGCTCGCTCAGGCGGACTTCGGCTTCGCGGAAAGTCCAATCTTCGAAGCGCATCAGACAAAGCACGGCCAGCAGTTGCGGCTGCGTGAACAGCCGCTTGCTAAAGCGCGTCCGCTGGGCAGGCAAGACCGTGCTGCCGACCTCATAGGCCAAACGAGCGAAACGTAGCAATCCGATTTCGGCCATGGCTGAAGTGCGGAACTCGCTGAGCAACTTCAGAATATGCGAACAATGCCGCCTGAAAACAAAAGGGTACCGAGGATGTCAACAGAGCCAAGCTGTTTCATAACCTGGTTTAAAAGGGTACGGCTTCGCCCGTGCCGCCACGGAGCAGAACTATTGCGGGCTTTAGCCTCTGAGGCAGTGCTTGGCGGCGCTCCCAAACCGGTTATGAAACAGCTTGTAGGAACTTGTTGAAATTCGCCTGATGCACCGTCGTTCATGGATATTTCAAGCGATGGTTGTGTGAAAATCGGTTTCAAATGCAGGTTTGTGCTGTGTTGGTGCGGCTTTTCCGGCCTCCTGGAGGCTATCCAGAAGGCCGGAATCCGGTTTCAGGCACACTGCTCCCTCAGCTTTGCCGGTGGTTGTTGCGCGATCAGCCTCGGCAGCCGAATCAGGTTATGCGCGGCGCAGCTGAAGACGAACAGCCAATCCACTTTCTCCAGTCCGCGCAGCTTCACCTGCCGCAGCGGACCGGTCTGTTTCAGCCAGCCGAATCCCTTCTCGACCAGCCACCGGCGACTTAGACTGACGGCATAACCGGGGTGCCGCGTGGTTCTGCGATCCAGGTTGCTGCGCCACCCTTTCTCGTTTTTCCTAACATGCGCGGTCACGTCCAACTCGCGCGCGGTGCTGACAAAATCCTTTGTGTCGTAAGCCTTGGCCGCGCCCACGGTGATGCGCCGCGCGCGGCCTTGCTGCTTCCCGTTGAGCATCGGCAGCGCTGCATCGCGCTCGGCATATCCATCGGCATGAGTTACCATCGCCGCCGCGATCAGACCGTTGCGGTTCTCTACCAGCGCGTGGCCCAGATAACTCAACTTCGACTCCTTGTCATAACTCTTCTTGTACAGCCGCGCGTCCGCGTCGGTGGTTGATTCATGCGTCTTGTTACTGCGCTTCTGGCCGCGGAAGTCCGCGCCGTCGTTGTCGTCGGAGCCATCCTTTGCGCGAAAGCTCTTCTGCGAGGCCCAGGCCTGAATCAGCGTGTCGTCCACCGTGAAGTGCTCGTCTCTCATGAATTCCTTGGCGCGCAGGTTCACTTCCGCGAAGAACTGCTGCGCCACATCGGAAGTCAGAAGCCGGTCGCGGTTCTTGGAAAATACCGCGTGGTTCCAAACCGCATCGTCCATGCCTAGGCCCACAAACCAGCGAAACAGCAGGTTGTAGTCGATCTGCTCGACCAGCAGCCGCTTCTAGCGCACCGAGTAAAACACCTGCAACAACAGTGCCCGCAAAATATAATCCGGCGCAATCGATGGGCGCCCCGAAGCCTTATACAGCTTGTCGAACTCCGGGCTCAAGGAAGCCAACACCGCGTCCGTCAGCTTGTG
The DNA here is from genome assembly GCA_963710875.1 of uncultured Acidobacteriaceae bacterium. Classification (GTDB taxonomy): domain Bacteria; phylum Acidobacteriota; class Terriglobia; order Terriglobales; family Acidobacteriaceae; genus Telmatobacter. Next base: position 487,108 of record CAVQBW010000001.1, read on the forward strand.
CACCGCGCGCAACGGATGATCTTTAGGCACGCGCTGCTCCAATGAAACATAGCTGAACATCCCATCCTGAATCCGCTCATCTCCACGCATACCGATTGGATGAATCAACAGAACCTCATGGCGCAGGAATCGGATCGTTTTTCAACAAGTTCCTAATCGAATGTCGGATACGCTCGGTCTTGCCACTGTGGTTTCGTTGCGCGGAAATCTTCTTTGCCCAACCCAGGCTCACCACGAATCGGCCTGCAATCTCCTCCAGCGTGCCTTCGCCTTCATCGTAGGCAGACAGAAAATTACGACGCTGATCAACCCCATAAGGTCTCGCCATTGTTTGTCTCGCCGCAGAGTCTCGCCAAGACAAGTCTACGCTATTGTCGAAAATGCTCTAATGACGGGCGAAGCGATCAAAGACGGTGATTAGCGGAAGAACATTTCCGTCGCCATCGAAGAACCCGCGCTGCGCCAACTCTCCGCGGACCGCAGGCTCCCACCAGAAAACGCCCTTGCCATGGCCGCCCGGCGCTTCCATGACTATGCGGTTCACCTCATCGAGAAAGTCGCGCTGGCCCTCCGGCGTCTCTGGAAACGGGACTGGGTGCTGAAGATAATCGCCGGGCTCCCAGTTGTAGGCGGTCTCGGCGAGGTATACATCTTTCCCATATTCGCGGATGGTGAAGTCGAGATTGGCGCGAAGGTCGTTGAGGCTGCCCTGCCACCACGGGTAATAGGATTGGCCGATGACATCGAACTGAACCTTATAACTGAGAAGTTTGTCGAAGAAGAATTTATTTCCGGCGATATCCCCGCCACGATCAATGTGAATCATGATCGCCGGACGGGGCTGATTTCCAACGCCAGCGTAGACTCCGTCGATTCCCGCTTTTACCAACTCCGCGAAGTTATCCCAGCTTTCCGGCAGCTTGCCGTCGGGCCAAAGCATGCCGTGCGTAATCTCATTTCCCACCTGAACCATATCCGGCTTGACACCTGCTTCCCTGAAGGAGGTTACTGTGTCGCGAGTGTAGGCAAAGACAGCGGCGACCAACTGCTTGTGATTGAGATTGCTCCACGCGGCCGGAATTGGCTGATGGCCGGGGTCGGCCCAGTCGTCGGCGTAATGGAAGTCGAGCAGGAATTTGAATCCCATGGCCTTGGCTTGTTTAGCAGCATCTACCGTGTATTCAAGATTGTTCGGGAGTGTCGCGGGCGAATTGAAGATGCGCAGGCGAATCCAGTTGTAACTGTGATTGCGAAGTATCTGCAAAGCGGGCTTGGCTACGCCGCTTTCCCTGAAAACTGCGCCCTGCCGCGCGGCTTGAGGCAGAAAGGAGATATCCGCCCCTATGGCGTATTGCGAAGACTTTCCTGCGCAGGCCTGTTGTGCCGGACAAGCAAGGCTGACGGCCAAACAAGAATTACAACCGGTGCAGAACTGCATCGCTTAATGCATCACCTCGAAGAAGCGGTATCGAGCGCGAGCAAAGCCGCTCAAATTTAAATGTGGATGAGCCCCCGCTGCAGCGCCGTCACCACCGCTTGTGTACGATCACTGGCATTCAGGCGTGCCAGGATGACGCTCACATGACACTTTACCGTGGCCTCGGTGATGCCAAGCTTGCCGGCAATCTCGCGGTTCGTATTGCCCTTGGCCACCAGTCCAAGCACCTCGCGTTCGCGGCTGCTGAGATTTGAATCGCGCGTGCGCGAGGTCAGAGCCTGAGAGACGTGCAGAGGAATAAAGCGCCCTCCACTGTGCACTTTCTTCACAGCGTTCACCAACATCTCCTTTGGCATGCCCTTCACCAGGTAGCCGGTTGCGCCGGCCTCCATGGCCTGAAAGATGTCCTCGTCGCCTTCATAGGTGGTGAGCACAATGAATCGCGCATTTGGGCATTGGCCGCGAATGCGGCGAATGGTCTCGACCCCATTGATGCCGGGCAATCGCAAATCCATCAGGGTGATGTCCGGCAGATGAACTGCGTGCAACTTGAGAGCCTCTTCGCCGCTCCCGGCCTGAGCCACTGCCTCCATCTCTTTGCAGGACGCAATGAGCGCCGTGATCCCCACCCGCATGATCGGATGATCATCGACGATAAGAATCCGGATCGGCGTCATAAGCAACCAGATTATAGACCATGGAGAATGGAATGGTCAGCCCTTGGGCGGGAACCATCCGCCACCTCGCATCACGCGGCAATGGCGGCACGTGGAATCTCCACCCGCACGCGGGTTCCCCGCTGGGGGATACTCTCGATTTCAAATTCACCATCGAAGCGGTGAATCCGTTCACGCATCCCACGCAAGCCGAAGTGCCCATCGGAAAATGCCTCCGTGGCGTCAAAGCCCCGGCCGTTGTCCCGTATGGTCAGCAAAAGCGATTCATCTGTGTAGCAGATCTCCGCTTCGACCTCTTTCGCGTGCCCGTGCAAGATAGCGTTGAATACCGCCTCTCGCGCCACCATCATCAACTCATGCGTGGCCGGCAGGTTGATGGCAAAGGGTTTTCCGGCCAGGCGATAGACCATCTCGACGTCATGCTCCCGGCCAATCCGCTCGGCCATACGCTTTAGCGCGGTCTCCAGATCAACGAGCGTTTGCCCCTCGCTGCGCAGGTTCCATACGGCCTGCCGCGCTTCGTCCACGGTTGCGCGGATTTGGGTCGCCGCATAGTCGATCAGGTGCAGCCTTGACTCGTTGTCATCGACCTCCCTGCTGGATGCCGCCTCGAGCAGAGCGGAGATACTGACGCAGCCCTGGATCAGCGTGTCGTGCATATCGCGCGCCAAGCGCGTCCGTTCCTCCAAAACCGCCTTGAACCGGCCATGAATCTGTTTCATGCGCACCTGAAACGCAAGCACAGAGAGCAGCGCGACGGACAGCGCACAGAGGGCCACAAACCACGGCGTCCTGTAGAAATAGGGTCTCTTGAGAAAGCTCATCCTTGCGCTGGCGGGATGACCGGGATCGTCGGTCTGCCATGCTTCCACAAGAAACGTGTATTTGCCGGCGGGAAGATTCGTGTAAGTTGCAAGTCTCTGTCGCGCGCTCGCGTAGATCCACGTGCTGTCATAACCGTCAAGCCTGTAGCGAAAGCGCAGACCTTCCTGCGAACTCAGCAGGACCGGCTCGTAGACAATCTCCACCCGGTCGCTGCCCGCATCGAGGTGCAGTGCGCCGAGAAGGGATACCTGGCGGCCATCCACCGTGACCGTGTCGATATGCAGGTTGAAGATGAGAGGATGCCCCAACTCATCGGGGCGGATGCTCCACAACCCCTGGCTGGTCGGGAACCAGGCTTCGCCGTCCCTGGTCAACACGCCTGCCGGTTGCGTTCCGCCATAAAACTGCGCCGGCTGGCCTCCCTCATCGGCCAAGAACGTTCTGAGCGATAGGAACCGTGTGTTGTCTTCGGCCTGTGCGTCCAGTTCGCGGCGGTTCAATAGCATCACTCCGGAGGGACCGCTGAGCCAGAAATGGTTATGCTCGTCCTCGAGAACGCAATAAATGCTGTCGCTGGCCAGGCCGTTGGAGGTGGTGAAATGGAATAGCCGACCATCGCGGTAGCGGTAGAGGCCATGAGCGCGCGTGCCGAGCCACAGAGCGCCATCTGAGTCCTGATGCAGGGCCCACACCTTCTCTTTGCCAAGCTCCGCAGTGATCGCGTCGTGAACAAACTTTCCATCTCTGAACTGGCTCAGGCCGTGCTCTGTACCGATCCAGATGGTTCCGTCACGATCCTCCAAAAAAGAGCGGATGCTGCCATAGACCAATCCATTCTTTTCGGTAAGGCTGTGAAAACCTCCTCGATCGAGATGGCTAACGCCGTTATCGGTGCCAATCCACAGGCTGCCGTCTCTTGATTCGAGAAAAGCACGGACGAAATTGTTCGTCAGGCCGTCGCGGGCGGTGAAGTGCTTCGTACCCCTTGGAGAAACATGATAGACACCGCTGCCGTCGGTTCCGATCCAAAGCGATCCATCGCGGCTGCGCAGTACATTCCTCACTCGAATATCGCCCAGGAAGGGAAACCTGACTGTAACTGAATGGCCATCGAGCACATGTACAAGTTGGTTTGAAGCAGCCCATAAGGAACCGTCTGAATCGAGAGCAACGGTGCCGGAATCAGAGTCGGCGGCCGTCGGCAGAGCCAGCACGCGGACCGGAGTGCGGCTCAAACGCATCATGCCGGCCTGGGTGCCGATCCATAGATTCCGGTCCGCATCGGCAAAGATGGAGAGCACGGTATTGCTGACCAGTGGCGAGGAGGCCTTGAGGCGGGTGACGCGATCACCCTGAATCCTGAATATACCTTCGCCGATGGAACCGGCCCACAACTCACCACTGGATGCCTCGCGAAGGGTGCGGATGGTGCCGAAGACTCCTAGAACCGGCTCGAACCGGTCCTGCCCAGGCCACATGCGGTAGAGCCCGCCCACAGTCCCCACCCAGATCGTTCCGTCGACCGTCTCCAGGATCGACTTGACTTGATGCCGACTCTCCTTATCGAAGAGCGAATACTCATAGGGTTGGCCATCTTTGACCCGGAAGAGCCTGCCGCCGCCGATCCACATACGTCCTGCATGGTCTTCGAGCACCGCGTGCCCGTTGAATGTGGGAATGCCCAACTGCTTGTCCGCTTGCTCGAGGCGGCCGTTCCTGGCCCAAAACAGACCGTTGTCAGTGGCCACCCACACCAAGCCGGTGTGATCTTCCGCAATCGCCCGAACAAAGTCGGATTTCTCGCCTTGCTCAGATCGATAGGGGTGAAATACGCCGTCCTTCCACTCGATCAGTCCGCTACCGTCTGTGCCGATCCAAAGCCGGCCATCGCGCCCAGCCAGCAGGCAGAAAACGCTGTTCCCTTCAAAGGCAGGGGTGTTCTCATGGTCAAACAGACTGGAAGCGTGCACCGTCAAAGCGTATCAGTCCGCCGCTGGTGCCTACCCAAAGGTAGCCGTCGGGGGTCTGCGCGAAGGCCTGAACGGTTTCCTCCGGCAGACCGTCCTGCGATTGCCAGGAGCGGATGTTGTAGTTCCATTCCTGGGCGTTCGCGGTGGGTGTTTCAACCACAGGGTGTTGCCCTTGTGCACTTCGACCGGCCAGAATGGGCGCGACTGTGAGTCCCACCAGAAAGCCGCTCAGTAGAAATCTCGCGGTGAATGAGTCTTTATGCCGATTTGATGGCCGGCGAATCGAATGTCTGGCAGAGTTCAGGGATGAGCCTCCCGGCGCCAGCTGATCTGTTCGTGGCTCGCGCCGACCCGTCAGCTATCTTCGCTCATCGCGGAGGAGTTGAACAACCCCCAACTGCAATCCACTGAAAAGCTGAGCAGGAAGCAGTCAGCAAATAATTCCTGCCAATCCGACTTTCTGCCGATTCGTCTGCTCGCAAGACACGCCTATAGTGAACCTTCGATAGGATAGGGCGCTTTGGAGCGAGTCTCCAGAGCCGGTGGAGTTGCTGTTGATCTGAGCAGAACTTGAACAAATGGCGGATTGGCATCGATTTTCCGCTTGCATGAAAACGATTCTCATTGTTACGCCATTTGAGGCCAATCGAATCGCCGATCCAACTTGGGTGAATGATCAATATGAAACCATGGCTCGTCGCCAGCACTTTTGTCGCTCTTTTAAGTTTGGATCCCGCCCTCCTGGCCCAACAGCTTTCTCTGCCCTTTTTGATTGATGCGACCGCTCCCGCGCCAGCGCCGGAGACCGGGTTTCTAAAAATGGGCGGAGTCTCGTCCACAGGGCACCGGCTATCGGTGGACAGCCGCAGCCTCTCCCTCGACGGAAAACCCTGGCTGCCCGTGATGGGCGAATTCCACTTCACGCGCTATCCAGAAAAGTACTGGCAAGAGGAACTCCTCAAGATGAAGGCAGGCGGCGTACAAGTGGTGGCTACCTACATCTTCTGGATTCATCACGAGGAGATAGAAGGTCAATTCGACTGGACAGGACAGCGCGATCTTCGCCACTTTGTCGAGCTGTGCCGGCAAAACGGACTCTACGTCTATCTACGCATCGGTCCGTGGGATCATGGCGAGGTGCGCAATGGCGGATTCCCCGATTGGCTGCTGAAGAAGAAGATCGCCCTGCGCCGCAACGATCCGGAGTACTTGAAGTACGCGAGCCGCTTCTATGGACAGATAGGCGCCCAAGTCAAGGGTCTCCTTTGGCAGGACGGTGGCCCCGTCCTCGGTGCGCAACTCGAAAACGAATATTCTGAAACCGGGCCCGGAGCCGGCGCCGAGCACATCTCCGAACTGAAGCGGCTGGCGATTGCGGCAGGCATCGATCCGCCGCTCTTCTCTGTAACAGGCTGGCCGGGCCACGACTATCCGGCCCGCGACGTTATCCCTGTTTCCGGCGGCTATCCTGACGACTTTTGGACAGGCCTTAGGACCGACACGCCGCCGAATCCAGTGTATCTATTCTCTGCTGATCGCGCGCTTGGCGACTTGGGAGCAATGGCCCTCCGCGATCCCTCCGGCAAGATCGACCTTCGCCACTATCCATATTTCGCCGCCGAGCAGGGCGGTGGGATGGAAACCTCCTATCATCGCAGGCCGCTGATGCAGCCCGATGATATCGCCGCCGTAACGCTCACCGCGCTCGGTTCGGGCGTGAATCTCTACGGCTATTACATGTTCCACGGCGGCGCCAATCCTGCCGGTAAGCTCACCACCCTGCAGGAATCTTCCGCGTCTGACTACCCCAACGACTTACCCGTGGTTACCTATGACTTTCAGGCCCCGCTCGGTGAGTATGGGCAGGAAAGGGAATCTTTTCGCAAGGTCAAGAATCTCCACTTGTTCCTTCAGTCCTTCGGTTCTGATTTGGCAACTATGACTCCGTATCCGCCCGACAAAGCTCCGAAGAGCGCGAACGACGCGAGCGTGGCCCGTGTCATGCTTCGCGCCAACGGTAACTCCGGTTTTCTCTTCGTGAATAACTATGTTCGCAAACTCGAAATGCCCCATCGTGAAGCATTCCAGGTAAAAGTTAAGTTACCTTCCGGGACTTATAACCTTCCGCACATTCCCATTCATATTCCAGCGAACAGTTACTTCATTTGGCCGATCAATCTTGATCTCGGCGGTGCAGGCACGCTTCAGTACAGCACATCCCAGTTACTATCTCGCTTAGATAACAAGACGGAAACGACTTACTTCTTCTTTTCTATCCCAGGCCTGCGGTCAGAGTTTGCCTTTGACGCGGATAACATAGCTTCCGTCCATACTACCAGCGGATCGATAACTCATGCCAATAACATCATTCTGGTTGAGAACCCGGAGCCCGGCAGGGATACTGTGCTGCGGGTAGCCGGCAAGAACGGCCGCAAGATAAGAATGATCCTCTTATCCGAACTTGAGGCGGAGCAGTTCTGGCGCCTTTCATTCGGTGGTAGTGACTCGGCTATGCTTTCGTCGGCAGATGTCTTCGCGGGCAACGATGGAGTGCACCTTCGCTCCACTGATCCGGCGCTCATGCTTGCCTCGTTCTATCTTCCTGATAGGCAGAAAGACAACCTGCATTCTCTGTGGAGCGATCCACAAATCGAGTTTGAGCCGCGCAAGATAGCCTTCGAGTGGACTAGCACTCGCGAAGCAGCTCCCCGCCCGCCTATCCGCATGAACTCTCGGGTCGCATGGCGCAGAAACCCTACGCCGAAAGCTCCGGATGAGGCAGACTTCTCAAGCGCCGCTGCGTGGAAACTGAAGATACCTGTTCAGTCGATGGATGGCCTCAGCGATATCTATTTGCGCGTTCGTTATGCAGGCGATGTCGCCAGGCTTTCTTTGGATGGGCGTCTGCTCGATGACGACTTCTATAACGGACGAACTTGGGAGATCGGCCTCAAACGATTCCTTCCGGAGTTGTTCGGCAAGAATCTGGATGTCAGTGTTCTCCCGTTGCCGCGCAATGCGCCTATCTATCTGGATGCGCGCGCCTGGGAGCCGATGAACGCTATGGGACAGACCGCCAACGTTCTAGGCGTAGAGTTGCTTCCCGAGTATGAGGTTGTGCTCCATCCGGCCAAGCCATAATACCGGCTGCATTCGAGCTACAATAGAAAGGCGCCTTGCCGGCGATTGCAAACCTCAAGTTGGCGGTTCAGATGATTCACGGAAATGTCAGATGCAAATGGCACAAAATGAGCTGCGCATTGGTGATGCTGGGCTTGGCCGTTTTGGCTTTCCCGCAGGCTCCGCGCGGCGGCATCCGGTTTCGAGAGATTGGGCATGAAGCCGGCCTCACCACCGATCCTCACACTTCACACGACAAACGATACATGGTCGAGATGATGGGTGGAGGCGTTGCCCTCTTCGATTGCGACAACGACGGCATGCTCGACATTCTTACAGTGAATGATTCTACAGTGGATCGCTACCTCAAAGGCGGCGATCTGATGGTCACTCTCTATCATCAGGATTCCATCCTGCACTTTTCAGATATCACCGTTCAAGCCGGACTTACCACACGAGGATGGGGTATGGGTGTCGCCATCGGTGATTTCGACAACGACGGGCTTCCGGATATCTATGTGACCGGTTTTGGACATAATCTGCTGTATCGCAATCTCGGCGGTTGCAAGTTTCAGGACGTGACCGAAAAGGCGCACGTGGCTGCTGGCGGATTCAGCGCGGCCGCAGCCTGGGCAGATTACGATCGCGATGGGTATCTCGATCTCTTTGTCTCCCGCTATGTCGATTCCGACCTTCATCACCTTCCTCAACCCGGATCGAAAGCATTCAACTATCAGGGCGTGCAAATGGAAATGCCCCAATTGAACGGACAAACGGATATCTTGTATCGAAACCGCGGCGACGGCACATTCGAGGATGTTTCCGCAAAGGCGGGCGTAGACAACCAGGAGAAGCGCCTAGGAATGGGCGTTGTGTGGGGCGACTACGACAACGATGGATGGCCCGATCTCTTCGTCGCCAATGATTTAGGCCCCAATTATCTCTTCCACAACAAACATGACGGCACCTTTGAAGATATGGGCCTCTGGACTGGAATTGCCGTTGACGAGCAAGGCAGGTTCCTCAGTAACATGGCCGCGGACTTTGGAGACGTCTACCATGACGGCTACCTTGCCTTGCTTGTAACTCGCTACATGCACCAACCCATGAGCCTCTACAAGAATCAGAAGGGCCTGACCTTCAGCGATGCAACCAGGGAATCGCATCTTGCTCGCCAGCCGGATTCCTATGTGCGCTGGGGGAGCGGCTTTGCGGATTTCGATAACGACGGATGCCCGGACATATTCGTGGCCAATGGAAACTTCAGTTCACTCACCGACTCGCTCCCTCTCGAACCGCGCTACCGGGAGCCGTTGCAGGTCTTTCACCATAATGGAGACGGAACTTATACCGAAGTCTCAGCTCAGTCCGGCCTGAACGACGGTCCGATGCAATCGAGGCGCGGCACCGCTTTCGGGGACATCAACAACGACGGCAACATCGATGTGGTTGTCTACAATGTCGGCGCGCCGCCTTCGCTCTACCTCAACGAGACCAGAAACTCGAATCACCGCGTTCTATTTCGTCTGGTGGGTACGAAAAGCAATAAAGCGGCCATCGGCGCCAGGGTCATCGTCACCACGGCATCGATGGAGCAGATCGACGAAGTTCGCGGCGGGGGAAGTTATTTGTCGAGCAACGATCAGCGCCTGCACTTCGGACTCGGCAGCGAGAAGCTCATCAAGCGCATCCAGATTCTATGGCCCAGCGGACTCACGGAAGAGATCAAGGACACTCCGGCCGATGCTATTTACACCCTCGTGGAAGGCCAGGGAATCAAAGCGACCGTCAAACTTCCAGCGCCAGGCAAGTGAGCCATCGGTGTTTCGGCTCTAACGGAACTTACTGTTTTGTCTGAAAGGATGCGATCGCTTGCTCAAGTTGGTGAGCCTGGGAACTGTTCGGGTCTATCTCCAGCGCATGAGTCAGGGCTTGCTTTGCATCCTGCCACTTTTCCTCGGCGGCAAGCAGTGCCGCCAGATTGATCCACGCGTTCAGATACGAAGGGGAGGCATGGACCGCTGCTCGAAAGCAGCTTTCCGCCTGAGCATCATCGCCGCTTTTTGCCGAGAGATAGCCCATCTGGTTTTGGGCCTCAGCCAGATTGGGGTCTAGTTCGATGGCGCGCTGGAGTGCGGACTTTTCACTGGCAATATCGTTTGTCTTATCGAACGCCTTTGCAAGCTTGTAAGTCAGGTGCGCGTCGCCGGGATCGTTGACGAGAGCTTCTCGATACATTGTGGCGGCCTGCGCGGCATCGCCGGCCGCCATTGCCCGATCTCCTGACTCGACCTTGTCTGCGGCCAACGTTTGATCGGCCTCCGCTTTCCTCATCTGCTGATAGAGCCGCAGCTTCTCCTGCGCTTGCTCGACTTCTCCAAGATTCTGCAAAACCTTGGCCAACTCGTATTGCACCCAAGATCCATGGTCGCCTGACTCGATGGCCTTCTCCAGATACTTCTTCGCTCCTGAATAGTCCTTGAGTTCGGAGAGAACGTTCCCAAGCGCTTCCTGTGACGGAGAATAGTCGGGCCTCAGAGCTACCGATTGCTCGAGATGAGCGCGAGCTTGCGGGAAGTGTCCTTCGCGCATTTCCAGCTGCGCATTCAAGTACAGAACTTCCCAGTGATGCGGGGCAGTCAGCAGGAGCTTGCATCCCAGCGCGGGCGCTTTTTCTGAGTGGTCGGAGACAAGAACTCTAAGGTAAAAGACTTGGGTATTCAAGTCGCCCGGATGCCGGCCGAGCGCAGCGGCCAGAATCGTCTGCGCCTCTTGCGTTCTGCCCATCAACATTAAAACCACGGCCAGTTCGTCGGCAAGAGCCAGAGAATCGGGTTTGGAGTCCAAACCTTCTCGAAGCACCTTGTATGCTTCATTGAGCTGGAGCGTCTTGGCGTATGCCATTCCCAGGTTGAGACTTTGCTGCGGCGTTCGTAGTCCGCGATGGGCGGATTGTTCCAGGAGAGCAATCGCTGCAGCGTATTCCTTATTATTCAGCAAGTCTCGGCAAAGCCCGTCCAGCGCCACCGCCGAGCTGGGATCGATGGCCAATGCGGCTCGCCATTCCCGCTCTGCATCCGCGATCTGGTTCGCCTGATCCAAGGCCGCGCCCAACGCGAGATGGGGTTCTACATCGCTCGGATTCAGCCGTTCCGACGCCCGCAATGGCTCAGTCGCCCCCGCGGCGTCGCCGGCTGAATACAGACTCAGCCCCCACATGTAGGACAGCGACGCTGAATCCGGCTGGAGCTTCACAGCCGCTGAAAAGGCCTCTGCCGCGCACCTAAACTGTTTGTGACTCCCAAACCAATTGCCGAGGTTTGCATAGCCCGATGCGGTCGGATGGCTTTGAAGCCGCGCTTTCAATGACAGAGGGGCGGTACAGGCGGAGTAGGCGAGAGAAGTTGCCGCCATCCAAAAGAGGATGCCTGCACAGATCCGCTGCAACCCACAAGCAGTTGCTCGTCCGATGTCACGAAGCCCGTCGCTCAGCAATAGAGCCGTTGCCGCCATATTCTCCCTTTACCTCCGGCGCAGGATGCAATCGACTTCTGCCGGCTCGGTACGAAACACGGATGGCCAGGCGACATTCGTCGGATAAAAACTCTCGTCCTCGAATCCTCGAAGGATCGATCGCGCAAGGCGAAGTATACAGCCGGGAAGGGAAGTCGTGCATCCTTCGGCAGTCGGCGGTGGGCAGATAGCTGCAACCGATGACGTTGAGCCATCAGGCCCGGTCCCATGATCCCGCCGAATTGGTGGCTCGGGCGAGCCGTCCGCGAATCGCTCCGGCCAGAGCCGGCCACAACTCCGTTCGCCTTGGGCGGCGCATCAAGCGCTTTGGCAACGGGTGCTCTTTTATACACGAATGAATGCATTTCAAGTATCACATTCTATGAGCCTTATGATCGCATCCTGGCTGCCGGAAGGTTCATAAAGAAAAATCTCTTTCAATCCCACTTTTGGCGGATACATATCGACCGCATTGGAGCGTATTGTTCACTTCGACTCAGAAAACGTCATCTGACAGCTTGGATAAGCAAAAGTGTTTGAGAGCCGAGGGGCAATTCTGGGCATTTTCCACTCGGCGGGCGCAATTTCGAGAAAGGTCTCAACTGCGCCTGTAAACGATTTCAGGGAAACCGCAAATCTTCCTTGAGATCTCCGGGGACTCATTCTGGAGGTGGTCATGCAATTGATCAACGCAAAGTATCTGCGAGTTCTGTGGCTCGTCGTCCTCGCCGTTCTGGCCGGCTCAAGTGCTCTTGTCTACGGGCAAGGCACCAGCGGCAGCTTGTCGGGGCAGGTAACCGATCCGGCGGGGGCAGCCCTCGTGGGCGCGACCGTCACCGTTACGGATGTGGACACAAACTATCCGCTGACCGTAAAAACGAATAGCGATGGAATCTACCAGGTCAAGCCGTTGCCACTGGGTAACTACAAATTGCGCATCTTCGCGTCGGGATTCGCCGAGTACGTACAGACGGGCATTGTGATCAGCGCCAATCAGTACGCTACCCAGGACGTGCGTCTGAAGATCGCCACCGCCAAGGGCGAGACGGTCAGCGTGACCGCCGACGCCGAGTTGATCGATACCACCTCGGCGGAACTTGGTATGACCGTCAATGAGGAATCTGTAGCTGACTTGCCGCTGCTTAACCGCGACACTTCCGGTCTGGCGCTGCTGGCGCCGGGCATGGTCGATGCCGGGAAGGCCGGTATAGTTTGGACGCAAGCGGGGTTCTCATTCCCCGACGAGGTTTCGGCCTCATCCAACGGCGGCCGCATCGGTAGCACCTACTATATGCTCGACGGCGTCTCCAACATGGACAACTACCTGGGCACCAACTCGCCCGCGCCCAACGCCGATGCCACACAGGAGTTCCGTCTGATCTCCAACAACTTCAGCGCCGTATATGGCTTCTCGACGGGCGGTGTGGTTTCGATGGCCACCAGAAGCGGCACCAACAAGTGGCACGGCGGTCTCTTCGAGTTCATGCGCAACGAGGATTTTGACGCAGGGGATTGGTCTAACCACATAGCGGACAAATACAGGCAAAACCAGTACGGCGGCTATGTCGGAGGGCCAGTCCTCAAGGACAAGCTCTTCTTCTTCTTCAACTACCAGGCAACCGAGGTTCTCGGCAGCCCGGGATCCTCGACCAATGCCACCTCAGTTCCCACTCAGCAGATGCTGACCGGGGACTTCAGCGGGCTGGTCGATTATGCCATCGCCAATTCCAATGGCAAATGCGGCACGACCTACGCCGATAGCCCCCAAACAACCAACTGCGGATGGCTCAATGGGCCGTTTCAGATCGATCCCAGCACCGGAAAACCCAACCAGTTGGTCGGTGGCGCTGCCTCGCTCGATAAGGCGGCCGTGCAGTTTGCCACCGATGGACTGCCGGGGAACCAAGTGGCTGCCTCTGGGACTTCTCCAACACTTTCCACGACCCCGAATCTGAGGGGCGACATGTACTACCCATCGGCTGCGGTGGCGAATACATCCACTGACCAGTACACCAGCAGGGTTGACTACGATCTGTCGAGCAGCCAGCGCCTCACCGTGCGCTCCTTTATCGACAAGTTCGTCGCGCCCGCCACCGACATCCCCGGCAATGTCCTTTCGGTGTTGCCCCTGAACAGTTGGAACTACACTTTCGGCCAGAACATGTGGTATTTCAACGAGATCCTGCAGCATACCTGGACGGTGAACTCTACTACGGTCAACACGGTCACGGCTCTTTGGACCCAGCAGAGCGCGCATAATGGCGGACTGGTCCACAGCAAGAGCGGCAGCCAGATGTGCTGGTCGAAGTACATCAACGTTACCGAGCCTGGGGGATGCTACATGGAAGGATTTGCAATCTACGGTAACGGCCAAACCACGCGCGGCGGCTGGACCGAGCCTGCGAACGAGGTTCGCTCCACGGAGGGCATCTCCGATACCCTGATCAAGACCATCCACAATCACGCGTTCTCGACCGGTATCGACCTGATCAAACAGAGAGCGGTGGAAAACGCCGCTGGCTATCCGGCCTACCCCATTATCACTTTCGGCGGCGGATACACCGGCAACGGCACTGCCGACTTTCTGCAGGGTCAGATGAGCACCTTCACCCAGGGAGCGGGCGAACTGGCCGACATCCAGGGTTGGCAGATCGACCCCTATGTCAACGACGAATACCGTGTGATGCCCGGCCTGACCCTGACGCTCGGTCTGCGTTGGGATCCCGATTTCGCACCGGTTTCTGTCGGAGGTCGTGGTGCGGCCTTCGTCGCGGGACAGCAGAGCACCATCTTCCCCAATGCGCCCACTGGCCTGATCTATCCCGGCGACCACGGCATGGACGCCGCGCTTCGCCCCAGCAGCATAAACTTCTTCGAGCCTCGTGTCGGCATGGCCTATCAGCCCAAGAATATGCCGCACACCTCCTTCCACGCGGCATTCGGCATATTCAGCGGTCCGGTGCCTTACTCCGATTACAATCACGTCGTGGATATCGCGCCCTTTGCTACCACGCTCGCTCCGAACGCGCCGTCGAACAGTCCTATCTGTTCCACTGGAGGAATAACGGCCTCATGCACGCCGAACACCGGTCAAACGATCACCGGCGCCGCGAACTTCGACAATCCGTGGGAGACTGCGGGCTGGAACTTCGGAGGAGGCAACAATGGCCCCTTCCAAGCGGCGATACCGTTTGCTACCGTTTCGTACAAACCGCCGACAAACTCTGCGATCCCCAGCCCACTCAATCTTGGGGCTTCATTCGGCCGGAACTTCAAGGCGGGCAAGACACAGGCCTGGAATGCCACGATCGAACAGCAGTTGAGCAATGTGATGTCCATGCGCGTAGCCTATGTGGGCGGCGAGTCTTATCACCAGAGCTACGTGCAGGACGACAACTACGCGGCCTATAGCTACTGCACCTCCTACACCAACCCCACCTGCCCGATTCCACAGTTGGCCCCGCAGCCGACAGCTCCATATTCCAACTTCCAGCAACTTCTGGAATATGATAGCGGCGCCACTGCCAACTACCAATCACTGCAGGCTACCTTTCAGCGGAGAATGGCGCACGGTCTTCAGGGGCAGTCCAGCTTTACCTGGCAGAAGACGATCGACGTGGCCCAATCCGCCAACATCGCCGCCAGCCAGAACGGAATCACCGATCCCAGAAACCTGGGCTGGAGCCGCGGCGTCTCCGGGTCGAGCATTCCCTTCACCTGGATCTCTAACTTCATCTACCACAGTCCGGAGTTGATGGGGCAGAGCCTCATCGTTCGCGAAGCGCTCGCAGGCTGGGAGATCAGTCCCATCGCTACCTGGCAATCGGGCACACCGTTCAGCATCGGCAGTGGCAGCCCCAACGCAGTGTATAGCGTCGTAATTCCGGGACAAAATGGCGGCAATCCCGTGTATGAACCAAGCCTAGGCAGTGTGGACGGCTGCCTGCAGGCTTGCAGCGGCGGCCGTGCCGACCGTGTCCCGGGAATTCCGCTCAAGGTTCGCCAGGGCGGCAAGTCGCACTGGACGAAACAGTACTTCAACCCCGCGGCATTTACGACCGCTCACGACGGAACTTTTGGCAACAGCGCTCGCAACCTCATTCAGGGTCCTCCGGGCTTCAGCACCGACGCGTCGCTGATGAAGAACTGGTCGATCCTGGAGCGGTACCAGCTTCAATTCCGCTTCGAGCTCTTCAACGCCTTCAACCACCCGATTCAAAGCAATCCGGATACCTGGCCGACCGACGGTACCTTTGGCGAAATCAACAGCGGAAACCCCTTGGGCTCTCCGTCCAACGGCACCCGCATAGGTCAGGCCGCCCTCAAACTAACCTTCTAACCATGCAAGTCTAAGGCCCGGGCGATCTTCATCGCTCGGGCCTCTCTTGTCGCAACGGAAAATCTTCGCCGATCGAGGATTGAAGGATTCACGGTGGAACAATCAAGCGGCGTAGTCTCTCTTCACGGCAAAATCTCATCAGACTATTCGGAAAGATGAAGAGAATCATTGCGCAAGAGGGCCGCCAGAAGACGACTTTTTGCAATTTGCGGCCAACTTTTTTTTGCGGCCCTGTGCGATTCATCTTTCCCCAGCGCCGCTCCCAGCTTCTCGCGGTCGTCGGTGAAGATCTGCGCGTCGTATGCGCCGTGTGAAACATCAACGGAGGCCATGCGGTTATTGAGCAGGTCTTTGGCCCCCAGCTCGGTATCGATGTGGATCAGTACCGGGTCGGCGGTCTGTCCCTGGCTGGAATGACTCGTCACGGCTTAACCGCCTTGCCGAAGCCTGTGAAGCCCGCCGCGAATCCCTTGCCGGCCTCCTTTTCTCCCTCCCTCCCCACGGTTAGTCATCATGGAGTGACTGGTTCCCTGCGCTGATCGTGGGTTAGGCTGTGATTCAGGAATGAGGCACAGTTCAGAGCCACAAGCGGAGGGAACCGGTCATGAAAAACAAGGTACGATTTTTGGGTTTGGATGTCCATGCCGAAACGATTGCAGTTGCCATTGCCGAGCCGGATGGTGAGGTGCGCAGCCTGGGGACGATTGCCAACCGCGCTGAGTCGATTCGCAAACTGGTGAAGAAGCTGGGGCCGGTTGAGCAGTTGAAGGCCTGCTATGAAGCCGGTCCGACCGGTTATGTACTCTACTGGCAGTTGGCTGAGCTGGGCGTTGCTTGCGAAGTGATTGCGCCGACGCTGGTTCCGATGAAAGCCGGCGACCGGGTGAAGACGGACCGTCTCGATGCCGAGCGATTGGCTCGAAGTTACCAATCCGGCGATCTGACGGCGGTGTGGGTTCCAGACGAGGGTTCAGAGTCGTTGCGCGATCTGGTGCGAGCGCGCGAAGCGGCGAAGCAAGATCAGTTACGGGCACGCCATCGTCTGAGCAAGTTTCTGCTGCGCATGGGCCAGCGGCCCGCAGCGGGGATGAAGGCGTGGACGGCGCCCTATATGGCCTGGGTACGGCAGGTTCACTTTGCGCAAGTGGCGCGCGAGGCCACGATGCTGGATTATCTGCACGAGTTCGATCACATGGGCGAGCGGGTCAAGCGGCCGGAGCAAGCGATCTCAGAAGCGGTGAAGCTGGCTTCGCCCGCGGTGCAGGAGGTGGTCAAGGGCTTACAGGCATTGAGCGGCATTGCGGAGATTTCGGCGGTAACGATTGTGGCGGAGTTAGGCAACATCACTCGCTTCGATACTGCAAGGCAGTTGATGAATTACAGCGGCGCAGTTCCCACGGAGGACTCCAGCGGCCAGTGAATCCGACGGGGAAGCATTACCAAAACAGGCAACGCGCATCTCCGACGGATCGTTGTTGAAGCAGCCTGGAGTTATCGCTGTCGGCCCGCCATTGGTCCCCGGCTGCGCAAGCGACAGGAGGGAGTGCCGGAACCTATCAAAGAGATCGCCTGGAAAGCTCAGGTCCGGCTGCACAAACGTTCCATGAAGTTGGCGGCAGCCGGCAAAGACCAGCGCAAAATCATCACCGCCGTGGGACGCGAACTGCTGGGCTTTATCTGGGCCATCGGAATCAAGGCAGAAACGGCAGTCATGCAGAAGATGGCAGCCTGACGAAATGCAAGAACAAAGGCAAAAGCAAAAACTTTCCAAAGAATGAAGAACAAAGAACTGACAAATGAAATGCCTTGCCCAATTCGAAGACAGAGCCAGCCACAGCCAGAGCAAGCACGAAGGAGAATCCTCGGCAAATCTATGCGACAGGCTCAGCCGGACTCGCGACCTTAGTCAGAGGCAGCTCCCGACGGATCAAGATTATGCGGTTTCGACCCGCGAATATCATATTGATCAATCGTCGCTAAAACCTGCCCCGGCTGCGGCTGGCTCTGTCTTCGATAAACGGCAAAAGCAACCGCAACAACAAAAACAACCCCATCGATGCGCAGGTATTGACAGGGTCACTCCATATCAGATTTGTAACGGTTCATTCGGCTTCCCCCACTTCCATGCAATGAATCCACTACTTCACCGGCTTTTCTTTTGTGCGAACTCCTTTGGCTACAGTCGGTTAGCGCATGACCTTTTCATATGATACACCTATGCTGTAATATACATCACGATGAGGGAACCAAATGCCCGCTGCGAAGAAGACTACTAGCCGCCCAAAGCGCAGAATCGTTGCACCCGCAGAGAAGCGGACTCAAATCCGGCTCACCGTCGATTCCAAATTCACCAAGAGCCATTTCAGCCAGCTATTTGCTGTGCTCAAAATCCGGCGAAAGAACGCCCTCGCCGAACATATCATCATGAATTTCAAAACCAAGGCCGCTCAGGCACAGCTTGTTGCGTTCTATAACGGCTCGTGGCTGGACATTCCGTTTCAGAGCATCGACACTTCCTTCGTATTCCCTTTGACCCACGATATTGCCGACGAGTTGGAGAGAGTGGGCGGGGAGATTCTCGGTGGGGTGAACAAATCCAAGACGTTTCGCGTAATGGTGGCCTATTTTGCAGCCGTTCATAAGCTCAAGACGCCAACCCGCCCCACATCCGTGTAGTCGCGGTCAGTACATATTGATGCGGCGACCACACTGACGCGATGATCGTGGAAGGCCCGCTGCCGACGACAATGGCATATCGCTCATGCTCGTCGCGGGCGCTGACGGGCGGTTTCTTTAGCAACGGGCTACCTTCCCCCTCTTTCCTGCTGGCGTTGGCGCGGATTCGCCAGACGTTGTAGAAAACGCATGGCGTATTGCATCTCCGGATCAGTGAATTGGACGGCGATCCCGTGTTGCGCCGCAGTCTTTACGACCATCCGCTTCCACTCCACGCTGCCGTCACACGCGATGCGCGATCCGTATTTCTGGACGGCCATCTCCAATCCGAAGAGGACGGCGGCTTTATCCTGGTTGAGCACGGTGACGAGGCGCCCACGGTCAATGACGGAAACCTGCCCGTTCAACGTGTACGAAACATCGCCGGTCTTGCGGTCAATTTTCCAAATACGTGTCGCTGCGATTTGATTGGCGAGCGCCTGCTGCTCCTGTTGGGCTGCAAGCCGCTGTTGCGCGAGGTCGGCCCAGTCTGTGCTGCTGTCATGATCGGGCGGTGGACCAATGTGCAGCGCATCTGATTCCAACCTTGCATCGAGCCGCCGCTGATTGCGCTGGTCCGCATAGCGCCATCCTCGAAGTTGTGCGGCCGCCCGCGAATCTCCCTCGCTGGCCCTGTCCGCAACCCATGAGCGCAGATTCTTCGGAAATGCCTCCCGCCGTCTCTTTTTGAAGGCCTGTTTTAGTGCGTGCACTTCGATAACGGATTGTGCCGTAGCCTGGGAAAGTAGGACCTTCTTGTCCGGCCATGACAGAGCGGACGCACGAATCTCTTTCTTCTGTTGCCGCAAAACCTCACGGAGGTATTGCGTACACTCCCTGCCGTCTGTTGTGAAGGCCTTGCACACTTCCCGTTGCCGATTGCGATACTGGTTATATTCATTCATCAGAGCGGAACGGTCAGCCCGGCGCTGCGCTTTGCGTTCCACCTTCTGTGCGATATTATGTTCGCTATGTTGTGCCAGATGTGGTGCGGAATGTTGAATGGATGTTGAGGCTGCTGTCCACGGGCCAAGGATAGATTCTGTGGTCTGACGATTGATCTTCCCAGCGAAGTTGTTGCGGAATACGTCGGATGCTTTCACGCAAATGTTGTGATCAACAGCAAGGACCGTGTATCCCCCCGATTCCCCTTTCTCAATGCGAAGATGATATTTTGCAAGGAGTGTATGAAGGGCTTCCCATGAGGCATTCTGGCGAATTAGCAGCGTTCGTACAAGCGGAGCAACTTCTCGACGTATGTAAGTTTGCAAGGACTCTTCATCGTGATAATGTTCATATTGTGCCGCCGCACCTATCGGCTGTTGTCGAGCAGTACGAAGCGCGTTACGTTCCGAATATGACGCGCGTACTGCCTGCTTCGATTGCTCATCCCAACGTGTCGGACCCGCCGTGTGTGTCCAGCCATATTTCGCTTCGAGGACGCGCATTGCGGCATCAAGCGTCAACCAGTTCCGATAAGGTGTATGCGCTTTGAATGTCTCAGGATGAACCTTGTTGACCATAATGTGAATGTGAAAGTGCTTCTTGTCATCGTGCGCTACAACCATAAATTGATGGTCCCGGTATCCAAGTGCTTTCAGTGTGTGCAACGAGCAGTCCATCCATTGTGGCCGAGTCGGACATTCTCCTGGTGGCCACGACAGTTCATAGTGACAAAGCGCATCCTTGCAGCGTGGGTTCAAAAATGCAATCCCTTCCATTTGAACTGACACCGTGTCCAAACCTGCAAGGTTGTCCGACAATACAACGTCCCCTCGCACAAGCGGCTCCTCTGTATCGGCATCACGTTCCGTAGTTAGGTACTTGCATAGCCGCCTGAAACTGCTCGCGTGCTGCCGAGTTGGTTGCACTTTGGCAATCATCTTCACTCCGCTGTGTTCTTGTTGAATGTGGCTAGCGCCCTGTGCAACTCCGCTAGTACCGAGTTGAGTTCGCTGCGCAGTTCTTCCTCATTGGGACGGCCTTTTATCTCCATCAGGAGATGCTTTTGCAATCCGAATAGCTTGCTGAGTTCGGCGGCAACTTCCCGGCTTACACGGGAACGTATTGGCCGGTTGAGAGCGCATTTACGAATGAACTCGCTGACCGTCAGGCCGGCGAGATGGGCCTGTTGGCGAATGGTTTCCTTCTCCTGGGACAAGAGTTTGATGAGCAACCCCCGGCGATGTTCTGTCTGCTTTGGCCTTGCCATTTCGGTGCTCCTATGGGGTCTCGGGGCGGAGCCCTGAGCAAGGTGCGCAGGCCCAAACCCGAGTAGCGCAGCGGATTGGGTTGGGGCCGGTGGATATGCCAAAACGACCGCAGGGAGTTTCGGTATATCCAGCGCCTACCTTGCCTTCACTCTTATCAGCCTTTTCGGATCGTCCAACTATATAATACATATTTGACATAATAAACGTCAATATGATGAAATTCCGGTGTATGGAGAATGAGGCTCATCGCAGGGTTCAGGTGCTCTCGTCGCACAATGTCGAAAAACTTCGCGCGTTTCTGAAGGAAAAGGCGAATGAACCCGCGCCGCAACCGGCCTCGTACACGATTGGCGGGATCGTGCGGGCGGTTTTCCCTGAACTGTGTGAGTTGCGAAAAAGGGGATACACGCTCAATATGCTGGTCCGCATTTTTGAGGAGAACGGCATGAGAATCACCACAACAGCATTGTCGGGCTACATGAAGAAACTGAACGGTGAGGCTGAGATGGTGTCGGCAAACGAGGTTCGTAAAGCGAGGACACAACCTTCAACATCTGGCTTTCAAGCAGGAAGACAATTGGCAATGAAACCGGATGTACCGCTGTAAGCAAGGGCGTACCAGTATGGTCTTTTCGCGTAATAACCTGCAAACAATTTGTTTCGGGATACCTGTGAGGTTGGTTCAGACAAAAGGACATAACCGTGCAGTGCATTCTGGAGAAAAGTCAGACAGAGGACGCAAGGGAATTAGAGTTGTCTGTGCTGGCTTGTAGACAAATTCGATAGCACTTTGCAGTGTGGGCTTGGTAAATCCACACGTAATTCAAATGCAACTCAATCAATGAGGGAATGGGATGCCGCGAAAGATTCTGAGACTGCCAGTCGTATTGGATCGCACTGGTCTATCACGTAGCACCGTCTATCAGCGCGTCAACGAAGGGAGGTTCCCACGGCCAGTGTCGCTGGGGGCCAGGGCTGTCGGCTGGATCGAAACAGAGGTCGAGGAGTGGATTGCCTGCCAGATTGAAGTCAGCCGGACAATCTGTAGCCAGAGATCCGGCGTGAATCGTTCGTCGGCAAGATGACGAACGGCGCGAGATTTGGGATCGGCACCCATCTGAGATTGGATTGCGGGGCCTGGTCTGATTCTCTGCCAGCCAAGTTGGCTGACAGGCTACGCCGCAGTTCCACGGAAGGGCAGCACCTTGCCCCGGCGCTGTGTCCGTTCCAGGAAATCTGCCCAGTCCTGCATCATCTTGGCGCGTGGCTCCAGATAGAGGGCATGGTTGTAGGCGGCGCTCACAGCGTTCCGCGTAGCATGTGCGAGTTGAAGCTCAATATGATCGTGGTTGTATCCCTGCTCGTGAAGAATGGTTGAAGCAAGGCCGCGGAAACCGTGGCCGGTCATGCGCCCTTTGTAGCCCATCCGCTTTAACGCTGCCAGAATGGTGTTGTTGCTCATCGGTTGGGAAGCGTTGAGGTCGCCGGGGAAAAGCCACTCATTGCTCCCGGTGAAATCGCGCAACATCTCCAGCACTTCCAATGCCTGCCTTGCCAACGGCACGATGTGCGGAGTGCGCATCTTCATCCGCTCGGCGGGTATATCCCAGCGGGCATTCTCCAGGTCAAATTCCCCCCACTTGGCTTCGATCAATTCGGTGGTACGCACAAAGGTCATGGACATTAGCTTCATTGCCAACCGTGTGACCTGCTTTCCCTGATAGACCTCGATGCGTCTGAGCAGGGTTGGCAACTCCCTGGCATCAACGCGGGCATAGTTGGTTTTGGGGGCAGATTTCAGAATGTCGCTGGGGCGAATCTCAGTGGCTGGGTTGCGTTTGGCATATCCGTGGGCGATGCCGTAGCGAAAAACCTGCCCCACCGTCTCCAGAGCGCGTTTGGCAATATCCCGTGCGCCGCGATCCTGAATTGAGTTGGCCATTGCAACCAGTTCCGGCGCCTCGATCTCGGCTATGGGGCGCGCACCGAGGCAGGGCAGAATATCAGCCGCCATGCGCCGACGGACCGAGTCTACATGTCGCGGACTCTTGCCCTCCTGCCAATGCTCCAGCCATTGTGCAGTGACGCTCTGGAACGAGTTCTCGACCGCTACCTTCTCTGCGGTCTTCTCGGCCTTCCGTTGCGCCATCGGGTCAACGCCAGTCGCCAGCAGCTTCCGTGCCTCGGCGTGGCGCTCTCTGGCCTGCGCCAGCGAAACATCGGGGTATTTCCCCAAGGACATTAGCTTTTCCTTGCCGTCGAACCGATAGGACCAGCGCCAGAGCTTCCCGCCGGTCGGCTTAACCCAGAGGTACAGTCCGCCTCCATCGCCCAGGCTGTATGCTTTTTCCGCCGCCTTGGCCCGTTTGATCTCCGTATCTGTCAGTCCGGCCATGCCCGTTCCTCCCCGCTCAAGAAAAGTACACCCACTTCAAAAACAGAATACACCCAAAAGTACACCCGTCAAAACACGGCTGCACCTGGATGCATCTGGACGCAGAAAGACGTAAATCATAGCATTTGCTAGGCTTTACGTCTTTCTATTGGATGTCTTGGGATGTTCTTGAAAGGTGTCTTGGCGGAGGGAGAGGGATTCGAACCCCCGGTACCCTTTCAGGCACAACGGTTTTCAAGACCGCCGGTATCAACCGCTCACCCATCCCTCCGCAGGGGGATCTCTTCGATTGTACGGCGAAACGGGCTCTCACCGGCAGGGTTTGCATGAAAAGCTGCTGATTGCCCTCGCGCCAATCCAGGCAAGCGAGAGGGGAGTCTGTGGCGCTCCCTCCTGCATGTGACCGGCGGCGCGGCGACCGTTACTTCTTGCCTTCCAGTTCATCGGCCAGCGCGCCTACGCCGTAGAACTTGCGCAGCCCCTCGATCATGCCCGCCGAGTGCACCGCAACCGCGCGGTTCTTCGTTCCGTCGTAGACAAAATCGCCGGCCAGCGACTCGATGTTGCCGTCGAAGATCAGGCCCACCAGTTCGCCTGCCCGGTTGACCACCGGCGAACCGGAGTTGCCGCCAATAATATCGCCCGTCGAGACAAAGTCGAGGGGTGTGGCGAGATCGAGCTTGTCGAGTCCGGCCGCTTCCTTGGGCGTCAGGTTGAAGGGCGGCTGGTTGCTGAAGCTGGCCGCGCGGTCGTAGAGCCCATAGAAGGTAGTGAAAGGCGGCGCGATGGTGCCGTTGTAGGGGTAGCCCTTGACCGTTCCGTAACTCAGGCGCAGGGTGAATGTGGCATCGGGATATGCGTCCTTGCCATAGACCAGGAAGCGGGCCTTGCCAATCTTTTCGCCGGCCGTGGTGAGCACGCTTTCGATCTCGTCGTGCTCCCAGCGGCGGTACTCGCGCGCCAGCGGGTCGGTACGCCGGGCAGCGGCGATCATCGGATCGTTCGAGGCCGCAACGGCCGCCTCGCCGCCGTCGAGCAGAGCCTTGCGCACGGCAACATCGGTCAGTTTGGTGCCATCGACAACCGAGTTCACAAAGGTGGGAATATCGCTGCCATCGAGCAGCTTGACCAGATATTCGTCGTTCTTGCCCAGCTTCTCCGCCGCAAGGTCGAGCGCCGTGGTCATGTAGAGCTTCTCGGTGGAGAGATAGATGGTCGCGGGCGAGAGAAGCTGGAATCGAAGCGATTCGAGCTGCGAATCATGGTAGCCGTCGAGCCGCTCGCCGTCGGGCTTCTTCACTTCAACGACGTATTCGACGATCTGGCGCGCAATGCCGAAGAGTTTGCTGTCGGTGCGGCGGAAGATCATGGCGTTCACTCGCGGGGCGGCCTTCTTGTCGGCTGCGGCTATGGTATCCCAGGCGTCGCCATAGGCCTTCTGCCACTCCGGATTGGCGGCAACCCTGGCGCGGAAGCCGGTCTCGTCGGCCTGTTTCTTGGCGATGACCGCCTTGTCGTTCAGCGCGTCATAACGGCCCTGATATGCCTTGAGCGAATTCTGCAAGCTGAAGATGGCCGATCCGACCAGGCGCGCCTGCTCCGGACCCTGGGCGGCGAAGGCCTGAGCGGCGGCGATGCGGCGGCTGAGATATTCGATCACCGCGGGCTCGATCGAGTCATGCTCGAACAACAATTGGTCCATGGTGTCGTCGCGCTGGCTCGATCCGGGATTGCCGGAGATGAAGATCAGCTCGCCGGGCGCGGCGCCCTTGGCGCTCCACTTGAGGAAGTTATCGGTGTGCAGCGGCTTGCCGTTTTCGTAGACGCGGAAGAGGGCCATGTCGAGGTCGTAGCGCGGATAGGTGAAGTTATCCGGATCGCCGCCAAAGAAGGCGGCCTGCTGCTCGGGCGCGAAGACCAGCCGCACATCGGTGTACCGCTTATACTGGTAGAGCCAGTACTCGCCGCCCTGGTAGAGCGAGATCACGTCGGAGCGCAGGCCGGTCTTATCCTCGCTCTCCTTTTCGATGGCCGCAGTCTCGGCATCGCGGGCCTTCAGCGCCTTGGCCTCATCGGCAATGCCCTTGGCCGCGTCCTGCACTCGCGCGGTCACATTTTCCATGCCAACAAGCACGTTCACCTCGAGATCGGGAGACTTCATCTCCTCATCGGGAGTCGCCGCATAGAAGCCGTCGCGCACGTAGTCGTGCTCCGCGGTCGAATTCTTCTGCAACTGGCCTCGGGCCACGTGGTGATTGGTCAGCAGCAGGCCGTTTGAGCTCACAAACGAGCCCGATCCGCCGTCGTTGAGGCGCACGCTCGAGAGGCGCAGGTGGTCCAGCCAGGCCTGTGTGGGATGAAAGTCGTACTTGGCCGCCAACTGCTTCAGGGGAGGGTTGTCAAAGGTCCACATGCCTTCTTCGGCGTGCATCGTGGGCGCGGCGGCCACTGAAAACGCCGCCAGGAGGGGCAGAAAAAGATGAGATTTGCGTACAGACATTGAGATCCTCACGGGTGGTCCGGCTCATTCGCCTGCGATTTGGGCGAAACAATCAATGAGCGAAGAAGACAGCGTGCGCTTCTCGCCTTCCATGATAACCCTGCCGGGAGTTACGGAGGCTTGCGCGCGGCGATTCTTGCGCGGATTATCCAGCGCGCCCCGGATGAGCGGGCTCATGCGGGGCGCCGGACAAACTCAGTTGCAGGTGAGCCCGGTTGTACCCGCGGGAGCGAGAGTGCCGCCGCTGCTGCCTCCCAGGGTGTATTGGGTAGCGCTGCTCGCCCCATTGATCGTGCCTGAGTAATAGACGCAGTGGCCGCCGCCATCGATATTGGTGACCGTCGTGCTATTGATTTCCAATCCGTTCAACGCGGTCAGCCATGAGGTCGCGGTGACTGTCCATGTGCTGGCCGAGTCCAGTGTCAGACTGACGGTCTTGCTGCCGGAGTTGGCGGCATTGATCGCGCCGGTCAGCGTGGAGGGAACGGCGGGCGTTGCCGTATCGGCATTCAGCGTCAGGGCAGCCGTGCTGTTGGCATCGACGACGACATCGCCTGCCAATGTCTCGCCATAGGCGGTGAAGGTGACGTTGCCTCCATTCGATCCCGCAGTTCCCCAGGTTCCGAGCGCTGCGGCGGTCAGCAGGGTTCCGTTGCTGTCAGTGGCTGTCGCGGTGTCGTTGGAAATCGTCACATCGGTCAGCGAGATGGTGGCCGTGGTGTTGGCGACGGCAAAGACCGTCGCCGGAAAGTTCTGGCCGTTGGCGGGCACGCCGCTTGCGCAGGTTGCGGTTTTCGTGGCGTCGCAGGTGTATTTGATCGATCCATTGGTCATCGTGAAAGCGGGAGTGACGCTTGCGGCGGCTCCGGATGTTGCCTGATAGAGAAGAATGCCACGATCGTTGCCCTGGCTGCTGTTCAGTGTTGTGCCGTTCAGCGTTATCGCGCCGGCGCCTTCGACGACTACCGCTTCGGCATCGCTGACGTTGAAGGCTCCGCTGGTCGCCGTCACCTTGCCACCCTGTGCAGCGGCTGCGCCGTAGGCGTTGGCTGCGGTGGTTGTGACGCTGGTTCCATCGAGGCTGATGGCTGCGCCGTCGCCGAAGGCGAAGACGCCGCTGCCATATTGGCCGGTGGTGGTGATGGAGCCGCCGGTCATGGCGATCGAACCGCCAGAAGCCGAAATCGCGCTCGATCCATAGGCCAGCGCCGCTGCATCGGTGCCGTAGAAGCTGCTATCGGCGCTGTTCGTGCCGCCACTGCTGGAGACGATGTCCGGGCCGGTCACGGTCAACTCAGTGCCGGAGCCCTCCGCGCAGACCGCGCTCTCGTTCTCGCTGCCCGTCGCAACGGTAATCGTCGAGTCAGCGTCAGACAGCGTGATTTGGCCGACGCTGAAGGCATCCAGCGCGGTCGAGGAGATGCTATTGGCGCTGTCCTGATAACCGCACTCCGTTCCAGCGGGCGGCGAGCCGCTGCCGCTGTTGACGGTGAAATTCAGCGTGTTTGAGGTACCGGCGGCAAAATTGGAATCGCCGCCATAGGCCGCCGTGAAGGTGTACGAGCCCGTCGTCAGAGAGGTTGTGGTGTAGGTTGCCATTCCCGACGAATTCAATGTTACGGCGCTTCCCAGCGTGCCCGCGGCGTCGCTGAATGTGATCGTTCCGGTGGGCGTCGTCGAGCCCGAAGCCTGCGTGACCGTGGCCGTCAAGGTGACGCTCGTGCCCACCTCGACCGGAGATGAGGGAGATACGGTCAGCGTGGTGGTGCTGTTCCCCGTGCCCGCCGAAGTCACAGTGAGGGTGACAGCGCTGGAGCTAGATGCCGCATAGGTGGAATCGCCGCTGTAGTCAGCCGTGAATGAGTAAGAGCCCGCTGTCAGAGAGGTTGTGGTGTAGGTTGCCACTCCCGAGGTCAATGTCACGGCGCTTCCCAGCTGACCCGCGGCGTCGCTGAATGTGACCGATCCAGTTGCCGCCGATGGCGTGACGGTGGCCGTCAACGTAACGGTTGCGCCGCTCTGCGTCGCTGTCAGCGTGGTCGTGCTGGCAGTGGTTCCCGCCGCGGTCACGGTGACGGTGACCGCGCTGGAGGTGCTCGTCGCATAGGTGGAATCGCCGCTGTAGGTGGCCGTGATCGACGGCGTGCCGGCGGCGGTAAAGCTGTAAGACAGGGTCGCCGTTCCCGAACTCAGCGTCGCGCTTCCCAGCGAGGTTGTGCCGTTATAGAAGGTCACCGTTCCGGTCGCAGCCGAAGGCGAAACCGTGGCCGTCAGCGTCACGCTTGCACCCACAACCGCTGTGGTGGGCGACGCAGTGAGCGTGGTGGTGCTGGCCGTGCTGCCGGATGGCGCCTGCCAAAAGTCTCCACAACCAGTCAGGAACGCTGCCCCCGCAAGCGCAAGCAGGCTCAAGGCTCTTCCACTGCAAGCAAGTCTTTCTATTCTCATCTCTTCCTCACGTTTGTCTCTGGGTAGACGGCAAGAAGCATTGCGAAGGATGGATTCTCCGTGAACCAAAACCGGCAGCAACCCTGGCAAGCGTTTCGTCTCCTATATTGTACGTTCGAACCCGGCCGCAGCCTTCCTCAGGTAACAGACGTGCGGGCCTGCTCCGATGCTCATCGGTAGGACAAATCCAGGCAAAGAACAAACTGCCAATTCGCCGTTGCGGATCATGGCTTCGGCATCACCAGTACTTCCACGCCGCTGGCGGCGTTCTTCTGGCGGAAGACCTGCTCGGTGGCCTTCTGGAACTCCTCGGGACGTATGTAGGGAATGTCGGTAAAGGTCTGCGGGTTGCGATCCGTCAGCGGGAACCAGGAACTCTCCACCTGCACCATGATGCGATGGCCGCGGCGGAAGGTGTGATAGAGATCGGGCATGGTGAAGTTCAGATCGGCCTCTTTGCCCGGCGTCAGGGGCTCCGGCTTCTCCCAACTGTTGCGGAACTTTGCCCGGAAGGGTTCTCCGCGCAGCAGTTGCTGGTAGCCGCCCATATGCACCGGCGGCGCGTCCAGAATCCTTTTGTTGCCGTGCGAGGTATCTTCCGGGTCGGGGTAGTCCTCCGGATAAACATCGATCAGCTTGACGTCGAAATCGGAGTCCGTGCCGGAACTGGCAATCTTGAGCCGGGGCGAGACCGGCCCGGCGATGGTTACGTCCTCTTCGAGCGGCTCGGTCTGGTAGACCAGCACATCCGGCCGGTAGCTGGCGAAGCGCTGGTCGTCCACCATGTAGCGCTGCGGAACGGTGTCGGTGGTGTAGCCCACGAAGGGCACCGGATGATTCGGGTCGCTCACATACTCGTCCACTCCGTCGGCTTCCGTTGGCGGATCGAAGCTCAGCTTGCCGCCGGCATGGAAGTAGAGCGTCTTCGCCGTGGCG
Organism: uncultured Acidobacteriaceae bacterium; assembly: GCA_963710875.1. Classification (GTDB taxonomy): domain Bacteria; phylum Acidobacteriota; class Terriglobia; order Terriglobales; family Acidobacteriaceae; genus Telmatobacter. Next base: position 516,197 of record CAVQBW010000001.1, read on the forward strand.
GCTTTGGGCGGCCACGAATCAAGGTTGCGCCACACGTTCGTGCCCGTCTCAAAGACGACTGCCTTAGGCTGCGTTGCGCCTTTGCCTTTCAGATAATGCTCGAAGAAGGGAAATTGCACGTTGTCGCGGAAATACTCGCCGGTCTTCGAGTTGAACTCGATGTCGCCCAGGCTGCTGCCGTCGCTGCGCGCCCAGCCGCCATGGACCCACGGCCCTTCCACCAGCGTCGCGGGCGTCTTGGGGTTGAATTTGCCAATCGCATAGAAGGTCTTGAGCGGGCCGCTCAGATCCTCGGCGTCAAACCAGCCGCCCACCACAAGCACCGCGCAGTGCACGTTCTTCATGTGCCGCTCGAGGTCCCGAGACTGCCAGTAATCGTCGTAGGTGTCGTGTTTGAACTGGTCGTTGAAGAGCCAGTTGGAACCCTTCAAGTAGAGCTTGTCGAGGTTGGCGATATTCCCCGCCTGAAGGTAGAACTGGTAGCTGTCCGGCGTGCCAAAGTCGAAGGGAACCGTGGGTCTGGGAGTCTGCGGCCCGTTCTGCGGATAGAAGAAGGGCGCATAGAACCCGAAGTTGGCCGAGAGCATGAAAGCTCCGTTGTGATAGGAGTCGTCGCCCAGAAACAGGTCGGTCATCGGCGCCTGCGGGCTGGCTGCAACCAGCGCCGGGTGCGAGTCGATGATCGACGCCGAGGTGTAGAAGCCCGGATAGGAGATCCCCCAGATCCCCGCCTTGCCGTTGTTGTTGGGCACGTGCTTGAGCAGGAAATCGAGGGTGTCGTAGGTGTCGGAGGAGTCGTCCACGTCCTGGGGCGACTTCTTGTTGTCGATGTGCGGGCGCATCTCGACAAAGTCGCCCTCGCTCATCCAGCGCCCGCGCACATCCTGGTAAACAAAGATGTAACCGCTCTGCTCGAACTCCAAAGAGGGGCCCAGGCGCTTGGGATACTGGTCCTCGCCGTAGGGAGCGACACTATAGGGAGTCCGCACCATCAGAAACGGGTATGGACCGGCGGCGGCGTCCTTGGGCACATAGACGGCCGTGAAGAGCCGCTTGCCATCGCGCATGGGAATGCGGAACTCGTACTTGGTGTAGTGGGCGCGGACGTAGTCTTCCGGGGGCGGGTCGGACGGCTGTTGCTGGGCGCAGGCCAGCGGAAATGCAACGGCAAATACGGCCAGAAAGGCAAACGGAAAGCGATACGGGTTGGGCATCTCGACCTGGGTCTCCTGAGCAACCAGATTACCCCAGCAGACTCGTGGGTGGCAGCAGCCGACCGGGTCCATCGAAAGGGAGCGGTTCATGCGATACCCCTTGCCCGTTTCCTCATCGGTTCTTCATAAATGGCGTGATAAAAGAGTTGAAGAGTCATCCATGTGACCCTTGAATCTGCGGGTCACCGCCCTTTTACATCCGGCAAGACAGTTTTTTCATTGAATATTGGATGATATTGGGACAAGATTGAAGGAACTTAACCCTTAGCGTCATTTCCCCCGATGACGCCTCGCTCAAGTGTGTCCGTTTCATCTGGCCAGCCAGGCTTCACGGACGGATGTTCAACTTGTGAATCGGAGATGAACCAGGGAAAAGTATCCCCGGCCAATGGAGATGCATCATCTAAGCCAGGCCTCGTCGAAAGCTGCGGCGGGATGACACGATCCTGAGCACACTGGTCATGAGATGCAGCGCAAGGCAAGACCTTTGGAGGAACCAGACGTGAGACGACTCTTATGGGGAACGATGATCTGCTGCATCCTTTCCGCTGCCACTCTGGCATCTGCCCAGACTGCAACCACCTCCCTGCGCGGCGTTGTCAAGGACCCCAGCGGCGCGCTGGTTCCGGGCGCCAGCATCACGCTGGCGGACAAAGCCGACGGCACGACGCTCAGCGCCACGGCCGGCAACACCGGCCTCTACATTTTCCCGCAAATTCCGCCTGCCCGGTATTCCGTCACGGTCTCAGCAGCGGGCTTTGCCAGCCAGACCAAAACGGCCGAATTGCTGGTCGACCAGCCGGCCACCATCGATTTCACGCTTTCGGTACAGGCCAGTTCGACGACCGTGGACGTCAGCGATACGGCGCAGACGTTGAATACCTCCGACGCCTCGCTGGGCAACTCCGCGAACAATGCCCTCATTCAGGCCCTTCCCAGCGAAACCCGGAATGTGCCAGACCTGCTCTCATTGCAGCCCGGTGTGCTCTATCTGCCAAACACATATGACAGCCGCACCGGGGCTGTGAACGGAGGACGGTCAGACCAGGGCAACGTCACGCTGGATGGCGTGGATGACAACGATCAGGTGAATGGCTTTGCCTTTGCTGGTGTTCTACGCGAGACCCAGGACTCGATCGAGGAGTTCCGCGTGACCACCGGCGACGCCAATTCGGATGCCGGCCGTTCCTCAGGCGCGCAGATCAGCATGGTTACCAAGTCGGGGACGAACAAGTTTCACGGTGCTGCCTACGAATACAACCGGCCGACCTTTACCGTCGCCAACGACTGGTTCAACAAGGAGGCACAGCTCTCGAGCGGTCTGCCCAATGTTCCCGGAAAGCTGATCCGCAATATCTTCGGCGTTGCCGTGGGTGGGCCGATCCTGAAGGACAAGCTCTTCTTCTTCGGCAATTATGAAGGCACCCGCCAGGCGGAAAATGCGCAAGTGGGCCAGATCGCTCCGACCGCAAGCTATCAGGCGGGAAACATCATTTTTCAGGGCGATACCGATCCGGGGCAGCCGGACAACACGGTCATCAATCAGACTCTAAGCACCGCCCAGATTGCCGCATTGGACTCAGGATGCCAGGTATGCAACACGAGCGCGTATTCCTACGGCCCTGGACCCGATCCGGCCGCGCTGGCTTACTTCAACTCCATGCCAGCCGCCAATGGCACGAGCCTCGGCGACGGCCTTAACGAAGGCTCCTACTCGTTCTCCTCTCCCAATCCGATACGGTTCAACACGACCATCGGAAGACTGGATTACGTGCCTACCGATCGTCATCGGATCTTCGTTCGCGGCAACCTGCAGGACGACAACACGCAAGCTCCGGAGAATTTTCCCGGCCAGGGTCCATCGAGCGTCAGCCAAGACAACAGCAAGGGAATTACCGCGGGGGAGACCTGGACGATTACGCGGAATCTCGTCAACGATCTTCGCTACGGGTATACCCGGCAGGGATTCGACAATCGGGGCGTTGGTTCGGGCGACTATGTGGATTTTCGTTTCCTGGCGACGACCACCGCCGAAACCCGCACGACCATTACGAGCGTACCGGTGAACAATCTTGTCGACAACCTTACCTGGAGCAAAGGCAAACACACAATCCAGGTGGGCGCTAACTGGCGTCTGATTCACCAGAATCAAGGCCAGGACGCAACAACTTTTCAGTACGCCAATTCCAATCCGTTATGGCTGTCAACGGCTTCGGGCGGCGTGAGCCTTGTCCCTCAACCAACCGCCGTTGGGGAATTGCAGGTCGATGGCGGGTTTTCTACCGCCTACGAAGAGGCCTTGGCCAACATGCTCGGTACGATTCCCGAGCTCGAAAACTCGTACAACTACCAAGTCACAAGCGCCACCTCGGGAAGCCTCCTGCCCGATGGAGCGTTTCTCAATCGGGCTTTCAGCGCGAATGAATATGAGTGGTATGTCCAGGATGCGTGGCGTGTGCGGTCTAACCTCACGGTAACCCTCGGCATCCGCCATACCATCCTGCAGACCCCGTGGGAAACAAACGGCCAGCAGGTAGCTCCCACGATCGATACCCATGCCTGGTATCAAGCCAGAGAGACTGCCGCGCAGGCCGGCCAGGTGAATGAGCCCAACCTCGCATTTGCGCCTGCCGGACCCGACTATGGCAAACCGGGATTCTGGCCCAAGTCGAAGGATAACTTTGCTCCCCGCCTGGCGGTAGACTATTCTCCCGACAGCAAGACCTCCATACGCGCGGGAGCCGGAATCTACTATGACCACTACGGCGAGTCGCTGGTGAACATCTTCAATGAGGAGGGGGCGTTCGGGATCAGTTCCCAGATTACCAATCCTGGCGGAGTCTATTCCATTGAAGGGACCCCGAACAACCCTGGCTCTCCGCGATTTACCGGACGAAGCAACCTTCCGCCGATCGACAATGGAGGGACGCCTGCAGTTGAGACTTACCCGTACACGCCTCCGTTTCCCACCGCGGCCAATCCCAACGCTGGATTCGCCACGACCTGGGGCCTGGACGATCATCTGAAGACTCCGTACTCCGAATCGTTCGATTTTTCGGTACAGCGCGAATTGCCCGGTGGATTTTTACTGGAAACGGCCTATGTGGGGCGCATGGGCCGGCACCTGCTGCAGAGCCTGGACCTTGCCGAGCCGGTAGACTACGTCAACCCCCAGGGGGGCGGCGACTACTACGCGGCTGGCACTCAGCTGGCGAAAGAAGTTGACGCGAACGGGGGGTATTCGTCAGCGCAGACTACTATACCCGGCTGCAACTGTTTTCAGTACGCGACTGTGCAACCAATTCCCTACTTCGAAGATGTTTTCCCCTTTATGGCAGGCGTCGACTTTCCGGGGGAAAGCGCAACTCAGGCGATCTACACCAATGAGTGGAACCCCAACCGGGCTGGACTGGGCGAGACAACGGCTCTGGCCGACATCGATTTCTTTTGTTACTACGGGTGCCCCGCCAATTATGTGCCGAAATTCTGGCAGCAGCAGTTTTCGTCGCTGTATGCTTTGTCCACCATTGGCAAGAGTTCCTACAACGCCGGCCAAATCACGCTGCGGCATCCCATGAGCCATGGCCTGCAGATGGACTTCAGCTATACGCTTTCCAAATCCCTGGACATGGGCTCGGATACGGAGCGCACTACGGAGTTCACCGGACAAACGACCCCTAGCGGCGCGGTCAGCATTGCCTTCAGCGAAATCCTCAACACCTGGAAGCCGAACCTGAATCGAGCCGTATCCGATTTCGACACCCGCCACCTGATTACCGCGGACTGGGTCTACCAAATGCCCTTCGGACGAGGAAAAGCGCTCCTGGGAAATGCCAATCGTCTGCTCGACGCGGTTGCCGGAGGGTGGCAGTTATCGGGCATCAACCGCTGGACAAGCGGGTTGCCCTTCTCTCTCTTCGAGCCGGGCTACACAACAGATTGGGAGATCGAAAGCTTTGCTGTCGTCACCGGAAAGGTAAAGATGCGCCGCTACATCGACACCAACGGGAATCCTCAATTCTTCGACAATCCGAGTGCCATCAATAATGGAATCGCCACCGGCTCACCAGTTCGCCTCCCCTACCCCGGCGAGGCGGGCGAGCGAAACCGATTCCGCGGCGATGGCTATTTTGACCTCGATTCCGGTCTGAACAAAAGTTGGAAGGTCGGGGATATCGGCAACCTGAAGTTCGGCTGGGAAGTGTACAACGTCACCAATTCCGTTCGCTTCGATCCCTCAACCATCGGTGCGGTACTGACCGGAGGAAATCTGGGAATCGCCAACGCATTGCTGACGCTACCGCGCCGCATGCAGTTCAGTCTGCGTTGGGATTTCTAACGCCTCAAGCTCAAATCCGCCCAGACGAATCGGCCGGAGCGCAAGCTCCGGCCGATTCGCATCTATGGCGACCGTTTCAAAAGGCTGCGGAACCACCGGTCATCTTTCTATACTGAATTCATGGCCAAGGCCCCAATGTGCGGATGGACGCTGGAAGAGGCCGCTCGCGGGCGCGGGGCGTTGCGCATTGCCGGGCTGGACGAGGTGGGCCGCGGTCCGCTCTTTGGGCCGGTCGTCGCCGCGGCGGTAATTCTGCCGAGAGGCTGCTCGCTGCAAGGGCTGAACGACTCGAAGAAGCTCACGGAAAAGAAGCGCGTCGAGCTCGACCGGGAGATTCGCTTGAACGCTGTCGGTTGGGCCATCGCGGCTGTGGACGCCGAGGCGATCGACCGCATCAACATCCGCCGGGCCTCGCTGCTGGCTATGCGCCGCGCCGTTGAGCAGCTCGCGCTCGGCCCCGACTTCCTGGTCATCGACGGCCGCGACACGATCGACTGGGAGTGCCCGCAGCAGGCCGTCATCCGGGGCGACGGGATCAGTTTTTCCATCGCCGCCGCCTCCGTGCTGGCCAAGGTTTACCGCGACCGGCTGCTGGTGGAGCTGGACCGTGAGTTTCCCGGCTACGGCCTGGCGCAGCACAAGGGCTATCCCTGCCCGGCGCACCTGGCCGCCCTGGAACGTCTGGGGCCGACACCGCTGCACCGCAAGAGCTATCACCCCGTGGCGCAGGCCGCGTTACAATTTCCTGAGTCCTGAAATCCCGTGGAGGCTCGCGATGACGCGTTGGCGTTGGCTGTGGATTTCTGTGTGCGTTTTCCTGTTTGCTGGCGGCTGCGACAAGCACGCGGCGAAGAAGCCCGATCTTACCAAGGGCACGGTCACTGGTTTTGTGACCTGCGCGGATACGGGCAAGCCGGCGCGATTTGCCACCGTGAATCTTCTCGCGGTTCCCAAAAAGGACGCCAAGGCTGACGATCAGACTTCCCGCGGCGTCATAGAGAGCACAACGACCGACCTCGACGGCCGCTTCAGGCTTGAGGCTGTCGAACCCGGCCAATACCTTGCATATGCGACTCTGGAAGGCTACCTGGACCCGGAGCGCGGCCTTGATTTTAGCCGGCTTGATTCACTGGAGAACGACCGGGGGCAAAGCCTTGAAGTCATCAACCAGTGGAAAGATCACTTGGTCGAAGTGACCGTGAGCAGGCACCGCACGGCCGAACTGGCGATGCAGATCGAGCGCGGAGCCGAGATCAATGGGTCGGTCACATTTGACGATGGCAGTCCCGCCATTGGCATGCGCTTCCAACTCCTCCGCAAGACCGCAAAGAGCGGTTGGGACGGCGTCGGCCTCGCACTCTTCAGAGGCTGGTCGATCGATTCAACGAGCGATGGACACGGCCGCTATAGCCTCACCAATCTGCCCGCGGGCGAGTACAAGGTTTGTGCTTCGATGCCTGTGGACAATGAAGATGCCGCACCGGCCATCTGCCTCGGAGACACCTTCCGCAAGAAGGATGCCACCATCACCAAACTGGCCGCTGGGGAGATACTGAACGGCGTGGACATCCTGATCCCTCTTTCCGGATTGCATACCGTTTCAGGAACCGTAACGGCCCTCGCCGACGGCCACACACCGGCCCATGCCAAGATCCGTTTGCTCTATGCGGACGACCGGGAGGCAGCGCGAGAGCTTTCCATCAACGACGATGGGACGTTCACCTTCGAGTATGTCCCCGAAGGCAAGTACATCCTTCAAGTTACCGGCGCGGAAGATGCGGAACAAAACAACACCGCGCCAGGCTCCAATGATTCTGGCCCGGCGCCTCCAAAGGTGAAAGCCGTTCACTACGCGGACAAGGAGGTTCCGCTGACCGTCCAAGACGACACGGACGATCTCCAGATCGCGCTGGCTCCCGTCTCATCTGCTCCGACTGCCGTCCCTTGATCCGTTTCACCCGCCGCGATACCTGCTCCCCGGTATTTCGCCGCCCGGCTTCAACCGGCAGCCCGCGCAGCCTTCACGCTCTGCGCCCACTTCTGCCACAAGGTCCAAGCTGGCCGCGACAGCAGCAAGACCGCCAGAATTACCGTTATATTCAGCGGCGTGCGAACGCCAGGCTTGACCTGCCACCAGAAGTGAATCACTCCGCAGACGGCGGCCAGGTAGACCAGCTTGTGCAGGCGGTTCCAGCGCTTGCCTCCCAGCTTGCGGATGGACCATTGAGTCGAGGTCGCGGCCAGCGGCAAAAGCAGCAGCCATGCGGCCAGGCCGATGGTGATAAAAAGACGCTTGGCGATGTCCGCGGCCATCATGTTCAAATTGAAGCCGGCATAGAGTGCGATGTAAGTCGCGAGATGCAGCGTGGCGTAAAAAAAGGCGAAGAGGCCGAGCAGGCGGCGAAACTTCACCAGCCAGGTCAGTCTGGGGATGAGCCGCCGAACCGGCGTAATGGCCAGCGTGACGGCCAGCAGGCGCAGCGTGGTCAGGCCGGTGGTTATGGTAATGGCCGCGGTCTGGTTGGCGCCCAGGTTGTTGGTGGCCGCGCCCCAGATGAGCCACGCAAGCGGCGCAAGGCAGGCAAGCCAGACGAGAATCTTGAGGGTGATGAGGGTTGGTCTTTTCATAGGTCTCTTGCGAGCAGAGTTAGCGTGGTCCCTCGCTGCCTTGCGAGCCGGTCTCGAAGTACTTGATCTCTCGCTGGCTCTGCCGGCACGCGCGCAGCACTGCCAACCACGCTGACACCGCTAACTCCCCTTAATAGTTCCTGCGCAGATTCATGCCCGCGTACATCGAGGCGACCTGGTCGCCGTAGCCATTGAACATGAGCGTGGTGAGGTTCTGCTTCCAGAAGGGCAGGCCGATGCGGCGCTCGGTCTTCTGGCTCCAGGGCACGGGGTCCACATTGGGATTGACATTGGAGTAGAAGCCGTATTCGTTGGGCGCCTGGTCGTTCCATGTGGTGCTCGGCTGATGGTCGAGGAAGCGCACGGTCACAATCGACTTGGCGGACTTGAAGCCGTACTTCCAGGGCACGACGATGCGTACCGGCGCGCCGTCCTGGTTGGGCAGCGTCTGGCCATAGAGGCCGAAGGTGAGCAGGGTGAGCGGGTGCATGGCCTCGTCCATGCGCAGTCCCTCGGAGTAGGGCCAAATGATGGTTGCGTCCTCGCCGGACCACTTCTCCACATGGCTGTTGTAGTAGGAGAGGAACTGGACGTACTTGGCGCTGGGCAGCGGGTCGCACTGTTTGATGAACTCCGAGAGCGAGTAGCCGACCCAGGGAATGACCATGCTCCAGGCCTCGACGCAGCGATGGCGGTAAACGCGATCTTCCAACGGGCGCAGCTTGAGCAGGGCATCGATGTCGAATGTCTTCGTTTGCTTGACCTTGCCCTCCACTTTGACGGTCCAGGGCCGGGTCGGCAGGCCGCCGGCGTTCCTCGCGGGATCGCTTTTGTCCACGCCGAACTCGTAAAAATTGTTGTAGTGCGTGATGTCCTCAAAGCTGGTCAACTGCTCGCCTGTCGTGGTCAGCGAGCTCTTCACGGTCTGAAGTTCTGTGCCGGCAAGCGCGCTGACGCGCGGCGAAAAAAGCTCGGCCAGCCGTTCGCCGCCCGCTGCGGCTGCGCCCGCGGCCACGGCGGTGGAGGCGGCGGCCCGCAGAAAGCGGCGGCGGCTGAAGTACCGGTCGTACTCCTCTCGGGAGGTAATTTCGGAAGATGGTATGCCGGGCGGTTTGCCGATGAGCATGATTTGACCTCGTGCGGGGAAGCGCAGATTGCAACTATTAGACACCGCTGAGAGGCCGAACGTTACAGGAATCCGCAACGCGAACGCACTTATTTTGCAGCTAGAAAGGGCCATTGCTTTAGCCGCCGAGCGCGAATCAGATAAACCCCCGTGCCAGAGGCTGCGATTCCCGCGGCCACGCCAAGGCCGCCTAGCGCATGGCTGCGATTGACCAGCATAAACAGAAAGCCCGCGATGGCTGCCAGCGGCGGCAGGGGATAGAGCGGAATCCTGAAAGGGCGCGGCAGTTCCGGCCTCTGCGCCCGCAGCAGCATCACGCCGAGATGCTGCAAGAGGAATTGCAGCAGGATGCGCGTGACCACCAGCATAAGGATCACATCCTTTAGCGAAAAGAAGCAGAATCCAGCGGCCACCAGCCCCAGGGCGACCAACGACCGGTGAGGGATGCCGTGCTTTGGATGCACGGCGGCGAGAAAGCTGAAGTAGTTGCCATCGCGGGCCGCGGCGTAGGGTACGCGGGAGTAGCCCAGCAGCAGCGAGAAGACCGAAGCGAAGGCAGTCCAGACGATCAGCGCGGCCATCAGCCGGCCTGCCGCGCTGCCAAAGGCGGACTTGGCGATGTCGGCCACCAGTTGCAGCCGGACCGCAGCGCCTGAGGCAACATGGGCTGCGGCATCGCGCCCCCAATCTGGCATGGCCGGCAGCGCGGCCAGGTTCATGGCAACGTAGAACGCCGCGACGAAGAGCAGCGAAAGCAGAATTGCGCGGGGAATCGTTCGCTCGGGCTTGCGTACCTCGCTGCCCAGGAAGGCGATATTGTAGTAGCCCCAATAGCAATAGGTCGTCAGCAGCGTGGCCTGCGCCAGCCCGCCAAGCGCCGCGGGAAGCGAGACTGCGGTCTCGACAGGCATCCGCCAGCCGCCTGAGGCCGCTGCGTGGGCAAATCCTGACACGATGACCCCGGCAATCGCCGCCAGCACCCCGGCAAAGAGCACCCAGGCCAGCCGCGTGATAGAACTCAAGTTTCTATAGAGCAGCGCCGTGACCAGCAGGCAGGCGGCGGCGGCGGCAAAGTTCGAGTCGTGCAGCGCTGGCAGGGCTGCAATAGGCGTCTTATCGAGCCCCGGCCAGAACCAGGCCAGAAAGCTCGAAAGACCGATGCAGCCGGAGGCAATGGCGAGCGGCGCGGTAAAGCTCACCTGCCAGACGTAGAGAAAGCTGAGCCAGTTGCCGGCGCGCTCGGGACCGTAGATCTCGCGCAGGAAAGCATAAGAGCCGCCGGCCCTGGGGAAGGCTGCGCCCAGCTCCGCCCAGACCAGCCCGTCGGCCACGGCGATGGCCACGCCCAGCACCCAGGCCCAGACCGAGAGCCGGTAGCCCGCGGCGGCGATCACCAGCGGCAGCGTGATAAACGGGCCGACGCCGATCATCTCCAGCATGTTGAAGGCCACCGCCGAGCGCAGGCCGATGCGGCGCTGGAGGGTCTCTTCGGAGCTGGATTTGACCAGATGCATGAGGCTCTTTCGCTCCCCGGATTGTACACTGACGGCAGGTATGATCCGAGCCGAGAGAGTTCAACGCGCAGTGGCGGAAGCGGCCCTTTCCGGGCTGATGATGGCGGCAACAGGCACGCTGTGCCTCAGTGCGCAACAAGCCGGAGTGCAAGCCGCACACGAACCGGCATCCCAGCCGCGCGATTTCGCCTCGATTCCTCTTCCCGAGGCGAGCGATTTTGCGCTGCCCCTGCCCGAGGACCGCGGTGCTGCGGCCCTGGAGCAATCGCTGAAGCGCCTCTCGACGACCGCCAGCGTGATGATGATCGTCGCGCACCCGGACGATGAGGACGGCGCGCTGCTGACCTATCTCAGCCGCGGCCTGGGCGTGCGGACAATCCTGTTGACGCTCAACCGCGGCGAGGGCGGCCAAAATGTGATGTCTGCCGACCTGGACGACGCGCTCGGCCTCATCCGCACCAACGAACTGCTCAAGGCCGACGAGTTTTACGGCGCAAAGCAGCTTTGGGGCACCGAGGTTGACTTTGGCTTCTCCAAAACGCAAGAGGAGTCCTTCGCCAAATGGGGCCATGAGCGCGTCCTCTACGATGCCGTGCTGGCCGTGCGCCGCGAGCGCCCGCAAATCATCGTCTCCACCTTTGTCGGCGCGGTCAGCGACGGCCACGGCCAGCACCAGGTCTCCGGCGAGATCGCGCAGGAGGTCTTCAAGGCGGCCGGCGACCCCAAGGTCTTTCCCGAACAACTGAAAGACGGCCTCCAGCCCTGGCAGCCGTTGGCGGTCTACTCGATGGTTCCCTTTGCTCCCATCGAAAATGGAAAGATGTTCGACTACGCGACCGGCAAATGGGCGCCGGCGCGCTTCATGAATTATGTCACCGGCAAGTGGACCGAGGGCGCGCTCTCGGCGGATGTGACGCTTCCGGTGGGCATGCTTGACCCGGTGCTTGGCCGCAGCTATGTGCAGATCGCACGCCAGGGCTGGGGCAAACAGAAATCGCAGAATGGCGGCGCGAACCCGGCGTTGAGCGGCCCGGCGACGACACGCTATCACCTGTGGGACGCAGTTCCAGCCGTAAAAGTCCCTACTGGGGTCTATACGGAGTCTGGTGATCTCTTCTACAACCCTAAGGTGCGCATCTGCTCCCGAGTCGAGTGCCTGGCAAACCTCGCATTGGGAACGCCGCCCAAATGGCTCACCGACCAACTGAAACAGATCGCAGATGGCATTGAGCGAATGCAACATCAGGGGAAAACACTTGCAGGTGAGGCCGATCGGCTTATCACGGCGCATTCGCTGGCGTCGGTCTACCGGCAAACGATCACACTCCGCTCTCGCGTGGCCGGCAGCGATCTCGACGCGCAGTCCAAAGCCTCTCTGCTCTTCGAACTCGACGCCCAGATCGACCAGATGCAAGCCGCCTTCAAAGATCTGCTCGGACTCGACCTCATCGCTTTCACCACCAAGGCCGACCGCGTTCAGAGTGGCAACAACGCGAGGGGAAGCTCGGCCGACGAGACTCCGCGCAGCGTGATGCCGGGCGAGGAGTTCAAGGTGCGCATTCACGCCGCGCATGCTACTGCCGAATCCCGTCTTGAAAAAGTCTGGCTGGTAAGCAGCACCGGCGACCCATGGAACGCCGAGAATGTTACCGGCGCAATCGCCCCGGCGGCTCCAGCCGCCGATTCTATCTTCCGCGTGCATGCATCCGACAACGCCGAGCCGACCGAGCCATACTTCACACGGCCCTCCATCGAGCAGCCTTATTACGATCTGACCCAGCCAAAGTACCGCCTGCGCTCCTTCGAGCCTTATCCGCTGGCAGCCTGGGCGGAGTTCACCTTTGACGGCTTGCCGATCCGTGTTGGCCAGGTGGTGCAGACCATGGAGCGAGTGCAGGGGCCGGGCGGAATCTATGAGCCGCTGGTCGTAACGCCCGCGATCGGCGTGCGCATGGAGCCGGAGGCGCGCATTCTGCCGCTCGACGGATCGGCTCTGCCTGTGCAGGTTACTATGCACACCGAGGCTGCGGCCGAGGGCACCGTCACTTTGCGGCTGCCGGCCGGATGGAGCGCGGAGCCGAGAGAGGCGCACTTTCATCTCGATAATGCCGGCGACACCGAGCCTCTGCTCTTTTCCGTTTCCCCGGACGGCGTCGAGGCTGGCGCCTATAGCATCAAGGCGATTGCGCACTCCGGCGGGCACGACTACTCGACCGGCTGGCAGAGCGTGGGCTATGCAGGATTGCGACCGTACAACTTCTATAAGTCCGCGGAGTTGAAGACCCGCAAGGTGGGTGTGAAACTGGCGCCGGGGCTGCGCATCGGCTACGTGATGGGAACCGGCGACCGGGTTCCCGAAGCCATCGAGGCCATGGGCGTCTCGCCGCACCTGCTCACGGCGGCCGAGTTGACCTCGGGCGATCTTTCCTCCTGGAATATCATCGTCATCGGGATTCGCGCCTACTCCGCGCGCCCCGAGCTCACTACCGCCCAGCCCCGGCTCGACGAGTTTGTCCGCCGAGGCGGAAGATTGATTGTCCAGTACCAGAGCGGCAACTTTCCGGCTCCTTTTCCGCTTTCGATGGGACGCATGGCGGAGCGCGTGGTCGATGAAACTGCGCCGGTAAAGCTGCTGGACCCGGCCAACCCGCTGCTTACCTCGCCCAACGCCATTACCACGGCGGACTTCGATGGATGGGTCGAGGAGCGCGGCCACTCCTTCCTCGATAGCTGGGACAAGAGTTATACGCCGCTCACCGAGACTGCCGATCCCGGCCAGAATCCGCAACGCGGCGGCCTGCTGGTGGCGCATCCGGGCAAGGGAACTTATATCTATGTAGCGTATGCGCTCTATCGCCAGCTTCCCGAGTTAGTCCCTGGAGCTTATCGCCTGCTCGGCAACCTGCTCAGCGCAAGATAGGCTGCCTCGGCCAGCCTCAAGCAAACTCAAGCGCACGCCCATAAGCGCTTGAGTTGGTCTGGATCGCATTCAATGCAAACGATTCCTCATGTTACAAGAATGTTAATTCTTCCCTTATTCATGGAACCTGTGCTTTTTGCCAGGTATTTGTCAGGAACAAACAAGTGATGAGGTTGACCGCTCTTTGTTAAAAGTGGATGAATTCGTCAAATATTCATCTTCATCTGCGAGTCTTGAAATCGAAAGCGGCCGGGGAAAGTTACGCTTGCGCGGATTTGAATATCCGGCTGTGGATGTAAATCCCGCGCGCCCGGAAGGAGACAAATTGGTTTCATGACGAAAATCTCCGGGATGCGGAAATGAAGTTAGGGTGCTCGATCTCAAATAACGAGCGCAGTCAGGATCCAACCCGATTTCAAAACGAATATGAGAGGCCCCATGAATTTCAAACTCAGAATCGCTGCCGCGGCAATCGTGGCAGTCTGCGTTGTCTCCGCCTACGGGCAAACAAGCGAAACCAAACATCCGGCAAAGAAGCACGTTGAGGCCAGGGAAAAGGCGCCTGCCGGGCCGACGGTCGAAGAACAGATTCGTGCGCTGCGTCAGGAGCTTCAGGGGCAGATCAACAGCCTGAAGACCGACCTGGCCAACAAGGATGCACAGTTGCAGCAGGCGCAGCAGGCGGCAGCCGATGCCCAGGCCGCGGCAGCCAAGGCCGAAGCCGCTGCTTCTGCCCAGCAGCAGGCGGTTACCGAAAACGCAGCCGCTGTCACCACCCTGCAATCCACCGTCACCGACATGAAGGCCAGCAATGCAGCAGTCGTCTCCTCGATCACCGATGAAACGGCGGCCATGAAGAAGCAGATCGCCCACCCCGAAGCTCTCAACTACAAGGGCATCACGATCTCGCCCGCAGGCAGCTTCCTGGCGGCTGAAACCGTGGACCGCACCGCAGCCACTGGCGGCGGACTCAACACTCAATTCACCGGCGTTCCATTGCAGTATGCGGGCGCCGCGCAGATGAGCGAGTTCCAGGGAACGGGCCGTCAGTCGCGTTTGGCCATCAAGGCCGTCGGCAAGCTCGACAACATGACCATGACCGGCTACTACGAGATGGATTGGCTGGGTGCCGGCATCACCTCCAACAACAACCAGTCGAACAGCTATGTCATGCGCCAGCGGCAACTGTGGGCAGATGCCAAGTTGACCAACGGCTGGGACTTCTCCGGAGGCCAGGGATGGTCGCTGGCCGCGGAAACCACCAAGGGTCTTACCAGAGGAACTGAGATTCTGCCGGCCACCATCGACCCCCAGTACGAAGCTGGCTTCGTATGGACCCGCCAATACAGCTTCCGCATGAGCAAGGACTTCGGCAAGAGCGTCTTTGCCGGGATCTCTGTCGAGAACGCGGAGACCCTGAATCCTGGCGGCACCATCGCCCTCAATAGCGGCACAACGATCCTGCTTGGCAGCGGCGGCAACGGCGGCGGTCTCTACAACTCGACCTCCAACTACTCCTTCAATAAAACGCCCGACTTCGTGGCCAAGCTGGCCTTCGAGCCGGGCTGGGGCCACTGGGAACTGTTCGGCATCGGCCGCAGCTTCACCGACCGCATCTACCAGTCGGTGACCGGTTCATTGCCAACCGCGACCAACAGCACATCCTGGGGCGGCGGCATCGGCGGCGGCTTCCGCGGCCCGTTGTTTGACAAGAAGGTCACCATCGGCCTGAAGGGCCTGTGGGGCACGGGCGTCGGCCGCTACGGCTCGTCCACGATTGCTGACGTAACCATCGAGCCTAACGGCGTGATCGCCCCGCTGCACGGCTTCTCCGCCCTCAGCACGGTGGAACTCAATCCTAACAAGCGCCTCAATGTCTACATGAACTACGGCGGCGACTATATCGGCCGCGACATCCTCAGCACCACGGCCAATGTCGGCTACGGCAACCCCATGGCCACCATGACCGGATGCAATAACGAAGTAGCGGCATCCACCACGTACTCCAACAGCGGAACCGGCTTCGGGAACGCCGCAACCCCCGCCAACTGCGGAGGCAACAACAAAGACGTTCAGGAAGGCACCATCGGTTACTGGTACAACATCTATGCCGGCGCCAAGGGCCGTCTGCGCCAGGGCCTCCAGTATAGCTACATCGAGCGCGACCTCTGGTCGGGCGTCGGGAGTGCCACCTATAACTTTGCCACTGGTGTCGCGGGCGTCGCCAATCCCGGAGGCGGCGCCAAGGGCACCGACAATATGATCTTCACCTCCTTCCGCTACTACCTGCCATAAACCGCGAACCTGCGAGTTTGGCAGTACGAAAAGAGGCAGCCCGCACTTCCGGGCTGCCTCCGCTTTTTTCCGGGTGAACGTGTACATTGTTGCAAGGCCGTTTCCCGGAGCGCCGCAATGAACAAAGCGCAGAAACAACTTGAGCTGATTGGCGAATTCCTGAGCGAACAGACAACTCTTGCGCTGGCCACGGCCGGCCCGGACGGCGAGGCTTCGGTGGCGCCGCTTTTCTACATTGCAGGCAAGGATCTTTCGCTCTACTGGCTCTCCTCCGAGAGCAGCCGGCACAGCCTGAACCTCGAGCGATCCCCTCGCGCGGCCGCGACGGTCTATCGCAACGCCGTCCGCTGGAAGCAGATTCGCGGCGTGCAGATGCGCGGATCGGTGGCCAAAATCACTGAACCGGAACGCCGCGCCGTACTAATCGAGGCCTACTGCGAGCGATTCAAGTTAGGGCGGCTGATCCGCCTGGCGACTCGCCATAGCGCCTTGTATGTCTTCCAGCCGGAGTTTTTCCGCACCATCGACAACGCCAAAGGCTTCGCCTGGAAGTTCGAGTTGACGCGCGGCCCCGAGCACTGGAGCGTGACGCGCCGCTAGCAAAGCCAGGGAGAACGCGCTGATCTCGGCGGGAAGTTCAGCCAGGAGCGGCGTCAGCTACGCTGCTCCTCCGGCACCCTCCGGTCCATCCGAGGTTTTTCATCCGTTCTTCAATTTTTCTTCATCATTTGTATGACGGTGTTCAATTATGAATCAAAAAGAAGATGCCCTGTGGAAAACCCGGACAGTGCGTGCATATTGGTGTGAAAAAAAGAGTTGCTCCGCCCTTTTCAAAACGGTTTTCTGGCCGATAGGTGTCAAAGAAGGAATCCGATCTCTGTTTATCATGCGCCGGCAGCGGGCTTTTGATGACCGGCTCCCTAAACTGACATCATCCAGCGTTGAACGGCAGGTACGTATGGTGGTCAAGACGCAAAGCAGGGGACGCGGAATTACCGGACTTCATGTGGGCGCAAACAATGTCCGGCGCTATTTCCCAAAAGGCACCTCGAGCATCGAGTTGGTGCTCGATCATCTTCAGATCGAGTGCGGACTGAAGCCCGCGTTCTGGCAGGGCGAGCCGGAGATCTTCGATCCCCGGCTGTGCGCCTGGCTTGAATCCCGGCACATGCATGCAAAACCGGATCGGGCGTCGGTCCCGCTGGCGATGATTCCAGAGGGAAAGAACTCCTTCCGGCTGCAGCCAGTCCGCCTGCATGGGCAGGTTCACGTCAAACTGCCCCATCGGGTCGCGGCCTGAGGCCGACGCGCCACGAGGGCTCGCGACAGCGGCGCGGATTTGCGACACAGGATGGGTGTAACCATGCCCTTTTTCGCCTGATCCTGTTCCCCGGTCCCTGCCAGTTGATAGACTCGGGATGGAATGACCATCACCCAACTGCGCGAGATGATTGAGCGTCACTTTGCCGCAGGCCCCGCCGCCATCGGCGACAACTCCGCCATGACGGCCTTTCTGGCTCTGCGAGCGGCGCTCGAAGCCGGCGAAGTGCGCGCCGCCTCGCCCGACGCATCCGCACCCTCCGGCTGGCGAGTGAACGCCTGGGTCAAGCAGGGTATTTTGCTGGGCTTCCGCCTCGGTGTTCTCGATGAGTTTCCCGCCGCAGGCTTTTCCTTTATAGACAAGAGCACCTTTCCGGTGCGCCATTTTGGCTCGGGCGATGGAGTGCGCGTCGTGCCCGGCGGCTCCTCGGTGCGCGCCGGGGCGTTCGTGGCCCGCGGCGTGGTCTGCATGCCGCCCATGTACATCAACGCCGGTGCCTACGTCGATGAAGGAACGATGGTCGATTCGCACGCGCTGGTCGGCTCTTGCGCCCAGGTCGGCAAGAGGGTCCATCTGAGCGCGGCGGCGCAGATCGGCGGCGTACTCGAACCGGTCAACGCCAGCCCGGTGGTGATCGAAGACGACGTGCTGGTGGGCGGCAACTGCGGCGTCTATGAGGGAACGGTCGTCCGCCAAGGCGCAGTGCTGGCCGCCGGAACCATTCTCACCCGCGGCACTCCGGTCTTCGACCTGGTCAACGGCGTCATCCTGCGCGCCACTGCCGAGATGCCGCTTGTTGTTCCCGAGAATGCCGTGGTGGTTCCCGGCTCCCGCGCCGTCGGCAAGGGCAAAGGGCAGGAGTGGGGCCTGAGCGTCTACGCGCCGGTGATCGTCAAATACCGCGACGACAAGACCGATCTGAGTACGGCTCTGGAACATCTGCTCCGCTAACGAAGAGAATCGGTCAAAACCCATCCCGTCGAAGCTGGCTCCGCTCAGCCTGCCGCCTTCTGGGGCCTTCGCAGAGACCGCCGCTTTTTCCGCCCTGTAATTCTTCGCCGTACTCGCCGATAGTCACTGCTGGATCATCGGATTTGGGAGCGGCTCCGCGTGCCGGCATCTGCGGAGGCCGCAACCCATTGGTTTGCAAAGTCTCGAGGCAAGCGTTCGCGGGCACAAACTGAATCCAGAAGGGAAGTTCTGCGTATGCCTTTAATGACCTGGACTGAAGAGATGAGCGTGAAGGTCAAGGTACTGGACGAAGATCACAAGACCTTGATTGCAATGTTGAACGACCTGAATGACGGGATCGAGGCGAACCGCGCGAGGGCAACCCTGGAAAGCGTGATTGAGAGGCTGGCGAACTACACCAGGGTTCACTTTGCCCGCGAAGAGCACATGTTTGCCCAAACCGGCTATGCACTCGGGCCCGCCCACAAGGCCGAACACACCCTGCTGGCCCGGCGGGTCATGAATCTGCAAGCGCGCTTCGAAAGCGGCCAGTCGCGCGAACTTGGGATAGAGACAATGGCATTCCTGAAGAGCTGGCTGACCGATCACATCATGGGATCCGACCAGAAGTACGGCCCGCACCTCAACGCCAAGGGAATCAAATAGGAATCTCCCGCGCCCGACAGGCCATGGCGTCAACGGTCTGCGGCGGAGAGCTTAGAGCCATCTCCTATGCGGCTCGGGGCGATTGACCGGATTGCCATGTTGTACCTCTGACGGTTTCATTGGACGGCATGGAGATGTGGTGCGGGCCGCCAGAGCGGCAGGGTTTCGAGGAAGCTTCCCATCATCCTGAGCGAGACGATTCGCAATGCTCTCACGATGAAGCTTGGCAAGGTGCTCGATTAATCCTCCGATGAGGTCCTCAAGCTGCCTCCGAACTCTATCGCTCAGTTGAGGGAATTGAAAGCCCACCGACCTCGCCGATCGAAGCGATC
The DNA here is from genome assembly GCA_963710875.1 of uncultured Acidobacteriaceae bacterium. Lineage (GTDB taxonomy): Bacteria > Acidobacteriota > Terriglobia > Terriglobales > Acidobacteriaceae > Telmatobacter. The sequence goes on from CAVQBW010000001.1 coordinate 535,503, forward strand.
TTACCTTCCCCTGCACACGGAAGGGCAGACAGTTGACGTTAAAGATCAACTCCACAGTCTCGTCCATATCGAGGCTCTGCGGCTCTTGCAACTCCATCAGACATCCGCCCACACTCAGATTCACGATCTTGGCAGGGCAGGGCTTCTCGCAACGGGGAATCTTCTGGACGCCGGCAAGGCCCGAACATTGAAGACGGGGGCTGCGCCGAAGCTCTTCGTCCGTTTTCGGTTTTTCCTGCGGCTTCGGTTTCTCGGGCGTCTTCAATTCTTCGCCCGTTTTCAGTTCTTCGACTGTCTTTACTTCTTGATCCATCGTTATCAACCCAATCTTGCTCCGTTCGGTTGACATCCCTGCGAAAGCCTCACAGCTTCGTCCTCGCTATGGGCATCCAGGTGTTTGCAGTTGGCGGGAGCGGGTGCTCCCCATCTCCAGTATTGGCGGTTGTACTATCGGCAATCAGGTGCCGATATTTCTCTCCTCCTTATATCCAAGGGACAAAATGCTCGTATCCTCCGGAACGACAGTCATCCTGCGCGGTCTATTCTCTCGGTAAGGGGCGAAAAGAGACTGTAGACTGTTTGCAACCATGCAAGCTCACGATAAGGGAGTGCCGCTGATTCGTTGGGGTATCGTTGGGCCGGGCCGAGCCGGCGCGCGCTTTGCCGAAGGGCTGCAAGCCGTCGAAGGCGCCACGCTTGGCGCCGTCTGGGGCCGCAACGCAGAAAAGGCCGGCGCCTACGCGCTCAGATTTGGCCTTCCTCCGGTCTGCGAATCGCTGGAACATCTTCTGGCCGCGAAGGTGGACGCGATCTACATTGCCACGCATCCCGACTCTCACGTGGCAATCTGCATCCAGGCGCTCGAAGCCGGCAAGCACGTCCTCTGCGAGAAGCCGGCTGCCCTCAACGAGCGCCAACTTGCTGAAGTACTGGCCGTCGCCCGCCGCCACGACCGGCTCTTCATGGAGGCGATGAAGCCACCCTTCTTTCCGCTCTACCGGCGGCTGCGCGAGCATCTGGCAGCCGACCCCATCGGCCCGGTGGGCTATGTACGCGCCGGCCACGCCGACGCCACTCTGCCTCCGGAGTACCCGCTGCACTCTGCCGAGTTAGGCGGCGGAGGCATCATGGGCATCGGACCCTATGAGGCCTTTCTGGCGCTCGACTGGCTGGGCGAACTGAAGCGCGTGCAGACCATGGGCCGTGTGGGCGGGGCAGGGGTCGATACGCTGGCGCTCTTTCAATCCGAGCACGAGCGCGGCATGGCTCAACTGCATACCGGCCTGGACCTTCTCAGCCGCGGCGATGCCCTGCTCGCGGCCGCCGGCGGCTACGTCCTGCTCCACGCCAATTGGTGGAACCCGCGCCGCGCTACCATTCATTACCTTGACGGCCGGGAAGTCGAACTGGACGAACCCTACGCCAGCGGCGGATTCAATTATGAGACTGCCCACTTCTGCCAGTTGATCCGGGAGGGCAAACGCGAGAGTCCGGTGATCCCGTACGCCGTGTCGCTGGGAATGGCGCGGCTGCTCGAAGCCGCCCGCACCGCTCTCTGCGTGCGCTTCCCCGGCGAATAATCCTCAAACTGGCTGTCAAGAGGCAGAATAAGTGTGACTCAGTCGGGGAATCTAAATGAGTTTAGTGGCTGTTCCAATCGCTTTTGCACTGCCCTATTCTCTTTCTTCGTAGGTCTATCGGTATTGTCGGGATCATTTGAATGACTCGACCGTATGGATCTAATACCTAATTCATAGCATTTGTTTGCGTGAAATGTTCTATACAACTCGCCATGGAGTCCACCCGAGGTCCATGCAGAGGAGATCTCGAATACTCTAAACTTCACACCGTGGATAATTCTGAAGCCGCGGATATCCGTGGGCCAGTCCTCCGGGCCTTTCAGGCAGGCACTCTCACTGGTGGCATCTTTGATTACCGCTGCTGCAAACGCTGCCTCCATTTTGGGGTAACCAAGGCAGGTGATCGTGTACGTGCTATCGTCATCGTCGTCGCAGATAGGCATTTGACCAAAGCAGGTGCCTTCGGGCTCCAGCGCATCCTCCGCTTTGTTGTCCAGCTGACACGAGTATAGGATTTGCGAATACTGGAATCTAAAGGCGCCGTCTGGGCTTGTGAAAGTATTCATTACATCCGGATCGACGATTTTCGTTGCGCAACAAATCCAGACCGGAAAAATCAAAAGACAAATTGCAACGATAACTTTCATCGCGTTCGTACCTCATCACGCGAACAGTTTACCCCAGAACTGGGTGAAGCGGTACTTCTGACGACTCAGCCCTGTGGACAATGATGGCCAATTTGCATACTGTGTGGCCCAGATGCTCGAAGGCGCCCGCGCCCCGCTCGGCGTCCGCTTCCCCGGCGAATAATCCTCAAAACCAGGTGCCCCATAGCCTGCTGCGCTAGCTCGCTGACTTGCTCACTCGCTGACTTGCTCACTCGCTGACTTGCTGACTCGCTCACAAAGCCCTCAATCTTCACAGTGCTAGAATCAAGTCTGACAGATGCAAACTAAAAAACTGAAGATCATTCCCCTCGGTGGGCTGGGCGAGTTCGGCATGAACTGCCTCGCGCTGCGTTGGGAAGACGACATTATCGTGATCGACGCCGGTCTGATGTTCCCGGAGTCGGAGTTGCTGGGAGTGGATATTGTTGTTCCCGATATCACCTACCTGGTTGAAAACAAGGCGCATGTCCGCGCCATCATCCTTACCCACGGCCACATGGACCACATCGGCGGCCTGCCCTGGATTCTCTCGGAGATCAAGGTTCCCGTCTACGCCACCGAGTTCACGCTGGCCTACGTCGAGGGCAATCTCGAAGAGCACCAGTTGCTGGACGAGACCGAACTGGTCGAGATCGTGCCCAAGGAAAAGTTCTCGATCGGCCCCTTCACCATCGAGCCGATCCACGTAACGCACTCGATCGTCGATGCCGTTTCGCTGGCTATCGAAACCCCAGTTGGCATCGTCATCCACACCGGCGACTTCAAGATCGACCTAGCGCCGCTCGACGGCAAATCTTTTGACCTGCACACCTTTGCCGAGTACGGCAAGCAAGGCGTGCTGGCCCTGCTGCAAGACTCGACCAACGTAGACCGCTCCGGCTACACGCCATCGGAGACGGCGGTTATCCCCCGTCTCGACGAGATTTTTTCTCGCACCAAAAAGAAGCTCTTCTTCAGTTGCTTCTCCTCGTCCATCTACCGCATTCGCATCGCTCTCGATCTGGCCCGCCAGCATGGACGGAAGGTGGCCGTCATCGGCCGGTCGATGATGGAATCGACTGAGATTGCGCAGGACCTGGGCTACATCGACATACCCAACGGCTTGATCATCAATCCCGGCCAGTTGCGCGACTACGCGCCCGAACAGTTGATGCTGCTCATCTCCGGCACACAGGGCGAGCCGATGAGCGCACTCAGCCGCGCCGCCGTGGACAACCACAAGCACGCCCACATCGACGCCGGCGACACCGTTGTTCTCAGTTCGCGCATCATTCCCGGTAACGAAAAGAGCATCTTCCGCGTCATCGATCACCTCTATCGCCGCGAAGCCAATGTCATCTACGACAACGGCTCCAATGGCCTGATCCACGTCAGCGGCCACGGCTCGCAGGAGGAGCAGCGCCTGCTCATCAACCTGCTTCGCCCCAAGTTCTTCATCCCCGTCCACGGCAACTACGGCAACCTGCGCAAGCACGCCCAGATCGCCATGGATACCGGAGCCGTCGAACACGCCATCGTCATCGAAGACGGCGATGTGCTCGAGCTCGACAAAAAAGACGCGCGCAAAAAGGACAAGGTCACGACCGGCCGCGTCCTCATCGACTCCGGCTCGAATACCGACGTAGTCGAGGATATGGTTCTCCGCGACCGCCGCATTCTCTCCGAAGACGGCGTTGTGTTGGCAGTGCTGGCCATCAACAAGCGTACCGGCAAAGTCGAGCAGTCGCCCGAAGTGGTCATGCGCGGCTTTGGCGGCGCGGACATCACCGAACAAGCCCGCGAGTTGGTACTGAAGACCCTCGACGGCCTGAGCACCGAGCAGAAGGCCGACTATGGCATGGTCAAAGAAAAGGTCCGCGCCGAACTCAAGCGTCTCATCCAGAAAACCACCGGACGCCGCCCCATGATCATGCCGGTGATCCTCGAAATCTGACGACGAGCAGAGTTAGTTCCACCAGAAACTTGGGTGCCCCAGGTCCCGCTTTTGGGACCTGGGAAACAACGAACCTAAGCCAGCCTATCTATCCCTTCCCAAGAAACCGGGTGTTCCACCTTCGCGGCGTCTTTGTTTTTGCCGCTAAGGTGGGATAGCTCCACATATTTATAGCCTTATATGGTTTTTTACTTCCCTTAAAATCCGTTGCGGCTCATGCGTCTCATGATCTGTCATCCTGAGCGGAGCGGAGTGGAGTCGAAGGACCTGCGGTTCTTTCTGCTTTCCTCACCCGGCAAGCTCTTGCCCAATCAATCCAACCCATTCCCGCAACTCGGGCGAGCGGCCGCTTAAATCCAGATCGAAGAGTGCAATTCCCAAGAGCTCCCAAGTCGAAGGAGGAGGATCATCGATTCCGATCCTTCGAAGGTAAGGATCGCTCCCGCAATAGTGCTTCACGTAAAACTCCTCAGCTCGCCGAGCTACCCACTGCGCAAGCGAGACAAGCGTCTCATCTGGTATCGGCGAGTTGAGCTGAAGAGCAAACCAAAGCAGTCCGATCCCGTAAGCGCAGACTTGACTGTCCTGTCCTTCCGGTTCCGAATTGAGAAGCAGCCACGCAAGAAACGTCACAGCTTGCGGAGTGAAATCCACTGGCAAGGCACGCAGGCTCAGAATCAGGTGGATCGTCGTTTTGTCCGTAGAAAGACCATCACCGTAGTTCCAAGGTTCGCGCGTTGCGCGCAAAAGGGCGGCGCAGGAGAATGCTCGCATCCAGTGCCCAAACTCGCCCGTCCTTCCGGGCTTCCAATTGGGATTCTCGGGCTCCGACCAGCGAATCAGTTCCAGCACCTCCATCGGACACCAATGCATCTCCTCCGGATATGTGCCAGTATCTCGGACCTGCCGCAGAGCGGCAAGGTGCTCATCCGCACGAAGGCCGTAATCAGCGGTAGAAATCCACTCCAGCATGTCGTCGCTGATATGCTTCGAGATTTCGCGCAGCAATCCCTCCGGCTCAGGCTCAAACCGATTCAGGAGCTCGACGATCATCTTTCCACCCCACACCAATGTCCTCGTTTCGGCCAGTCCGCGTCAATTCCTGATTTCCCCGCTGGTAGAAGATAAACAGATCATGGCAGAGCAACCGCTTTCCATTGCTTCCATCCGCGCCGCCGCCGGGTGCCGTGTATCCCAGGTCCGGATTTTCGGACCTGGGAGACCAAGAACGTCAACCGCTCTCGTTCATGAGGAAGACTGAGATTCGCCCCACCGCAGGGATTTGCAGATAATTATCCTTCACCGGAGCACAATGGACACAGCCTGGAGAGCGTCACACAACTGATCTCTGTTCTCTGGTCTCTGATTTCCCCGCTGACCCCCACCCCCTCCCCCTGTGGAAATCATTTTCTTGTCCCATCAATCGCTTGTAACTTGCACGGTATCATATGTTTGTAATTTTTACTTATTAACTTATCGGGGCAATAATATACTTGGCAAAGTAGCGGGATGTGACGGGCTGGGGCGGGATAAAGCGGAATGTCTAACGGCGCGCGGCGGCGAATTTACGATGCCCTTCCTCCTTAATCTTGTCGAGTTCGCCCTTAAGGAAATTGACCGCTTCGTCTAATTCAGAAGCAAACGCACAATCTTTACTCAGGTAAACCAGAGGATCGCCTTCCTCTGGCAAAGGATCGCCCTTCTTTGGGAACTGCCCTGTGACATAAATGCGAACTACGGGCACGGTTAGTTCATTCGCTTCATCTGTGCTGAAATCGAGTGCAAGACGCAACGTTTTCATAGTTCCCTCGAATCCTGGCGGAGGATTGATCCCAAAACTGTTAATGCAACTCCTATGGCAATTTCTGTTCGTTCTCCGGTGTCCCAGCCGAACCACCCGTCTATCCCCCGCTGTGCTTCAAAGGAAAAAATCCCGAAAGCCGCTAGACCGCTTCCCAATACGATTAAAGAGATCGCTATTTTCTTCATATCACTTTCCGTTTGCTGGCTTCTTGCTGTGCGTTCGCTGCCATTCGGCCTCGCGGCGCTGCATCTGCTCTTTGGAGACCGTAAAAGCCTTACTAACGGCATTGCTGAAGCGTTCGGCTTCTGTGTCGCCGGGGACAGGCGGTGCGGGTAGTGGCTTCATAGCGTTATCATAGCGCAATCCCGAAAGGAATTCCGATGGACCCGAACAAACGCATCAGCAGCGAGCTTGCAACTATGCTTCCCGTCATTGCTCAGACGATGGAGGGTGCAGTTCAGGCTCTCCGCCAGTCTTCTGCTCTAGCAGAAGTTTTAATTGCAAAAGGCGTTGTGAAGAAAGAAGAGCTTGATGCAGCCATGAAGTCAAACGACCATTTAGCCAATAAACTTCGGGATGTGCTGAAGAATATGAACAAGGAACCGGATTGATAGTTTGCATTTTGACACACTCCATGCGATGATTCGCGTGGGTGCCTCGAACCTAATCCGCCCTAGCAGGCAGGATCGTACTCAAAGAATCCAAGTGGGCGAATAGCCGCTAGAGTTGGCCCTCTCGCTACTACTCAAACCCAATCCGCTCGTAGTGTATCACTACGACGGAAAGGGTTCAAATGCCGTGGGAGCGCCGAAGCTATGGTCTGCAATGGGTGGAGCCTGTGCCACGAATTCCAACGATCATCACGAACAGCATCATTTACCTCTATCGAGATCGACTCGAAGCCGACAGCGGAGCGGAATTCGGTGGAAGCGGATTCCTGCTTTTGATGCCAATTGAGGGGAATGAGAAATGTATTCACGTTTACGCCGTGACCAATAAGCACGTCGTAGAAGGGACGGACGGTGCGCCGGTTGTTCGGGCGAATCTCAGGCATCAGAGCAGTGGATTAGAGAGGACACACTGTTTTGAATTAACTGAGGCAGATTGGGTGGTAGATCCGAAGAACGAAATTGCCGTTTATCCTCTTCCACCTAGTTTCAATATGGAGATATTAGAATACCAAGCGATAACGACTCGGTTTCTAGTGACAGAACAGGAATGGCGGGATAAGGACATAGGTCCTGGGGATGATGTGGTTTATGTTGGTCGTTTTATGAGCCACGCAGGAAAAGATGAAAATATGCCGTCCGTGCGATTCGGGAATATTTCGATGAATCCAAATGAGGGCGAGCCGGTCGAGTACGAAACAGAAAGTGGACAGAAGCGTAAGCAGGTCGGATTTCTTGTGGAGGCGCGATCTAGGAGTGGGTATATTGGATCACCAGTCTGGTTCTTACACCAACACGCTGTTAACAATCCGCGCGCGGTACTCCCTTGGATGGATATGCGGCTCGTGGGGATAGACTGGGGGCACTTGCCGGAGAAGGTAACTCTCAAAGACCCGCAAGGTTACTTGCACGGATCAAAGTGGCAGGTCGAGGTTCACGCCGGAATGATGGGTGTTGTGCCGTCTTGGTATCTTTTGGATTTCCTTAATACCTCCCCGCGTTTGATCGAGCAGAGAAAACGAGATGATGAATTCTATTCCGCCCATCCAGCAATAGGTGTTCTAGGTCTCTGACTGTTTAAAGATGTATCTTTGCAGGCACTTTTATCGCGATTTGAATGGCTGCATAGTGGGGACATGCAAAGCTACCATCGGGTGCATGTTCAGTTGAAGAGTAAGGACCGTCAGCAGGTTTCCGGGATGCTGACGAAGGGGCGGGGATCGTCGCGAGTGTTGCGGCGTGCATTGGTTCTGCGCCAGCTTGACCGTGGGCAGAAGGCGGCGCAGGTGGCTGCCAGTGTGGGCGTAGCTGCGAAAACGGTGCGAGCTATTGCCCGGCGCTATGAGGAGGAAGGGCTGGAGTCGGCACTGTATGAAAGGCCGCGGCCCGGCAAACAGCGCGCACTGGACGTAGGACAGAGCCAGCGGATCATTGCCATGGTGTGCTCGCCGCCGCCACAGGGCATAGCGCGGTGGAGTGTGCGCCTGATCGCCACCGAAGCAGTGAAGCGGAAGCTGGCGCCGCAGGTGGGCCGGGAGACGATCCGCATCCTGCTTCAGAGCCACGAACTGAAGCCGTGGCGGGAAAAAAATGTGGTGCGTGGCGGAACTGAATGAAGAGTACATCGCCCGCATGGAGGACGTACTCAAGATTTACGAAAAGCCGCTATCGGAAAAGGAGCCAGTGGTCTGTGTGGATGAGAAGCCTGTGGTGCTGCACGCCGATGTCCGCCCGCCGCGGCTGATGCGGCCGGGACGGATTGCTCGGCGTGATTGCGAGTACGAGCGGCGCGGCACGGCCAACGTCTTCTGCGGTGTCCAGCCAAAGGCCGGCCGGCACTTTACCAAACCAACCGCGAACCGCTCCTCACCGCAATTCGCCGACTATCTGGTGGAGATCGTTGCCAGCTATCCGGAGGCCGAAACCATCCATCTGGTGATGGATAATCTGAGTTCACATAACCGCAAGGCGCTGGTGGACCGGTTCGGTGAAAAGATCGGCGGCCTGTTGTGGGAGCGTTTCACGGTGCATTACACCCCGAAACACGGAAGCTGGCTGAACCAGGCGGAGATCGAGATCAGCCTGTTCAGCCGCCAGTGCCTCGGCCAACGCCGTATTCCTTCACTAAGCGATCTACGACGGGAAGCCAAAGCCTGGGACCGAAAGATGAACCGCCACCACGTCACCATCAACTGGCAGTTCACGCGCAAGAAGGCACGCCAGAAGTTCGGCTACGAAAGAAACAACATCACGCGGTCAGAGACCTAGATGTAAAAAAGGGGGAAGTCTAACTCTTCTTCCCCCGATACTGTCTCTTTATTCACGGTTTTCAGGCGGTTGCTTCTGCCGTCTTACCTGTCAATTCGGCAAGGGTGAGGCGTTTTCCTACCATACCCCGCGTTGCAATGTCGAACCGCTGTGCGTCCGTCAATTTCCGATTGTTGAAGCGGAATGCCTGCTCATCGATGTAGCGAAATAGATGAAAAGGTTCTACGGAAACGTATGTGCCGTCTATGCCACGCTTCAGCAATGACCAGAAATTTTCAATTCCGTTCGTGTGAACCAATCCGCGCACATACTCTTGTGCGTGGTTGATAATCTCGTGCTCTAGATTGGTTCCCTTGTAGCCGCCCCATTCGTCGGTCATTAGCGTAGCGCCTTCGGAAACATGCTTTGCAACAAGGTTGTGAAGAACTGTTTGAGTCCTATCTTCAACTACCTCAGCCCGTACACGTCCGTTGCGCTCTAGCATCCCAACCACGATGGTTTTTGCCATAGCGCCTACAGCTACGCCGCTAAACCCTGTTCCCTTGGGCTTTTTCGACTTGTGCATATTCTTTACCTTGCCGCCCATAAATGTTTCGTCCATCTCAACCGTTCCCGATAGCTTTTCCGCGTATTCGTCTTCCAGCATCAACCGAATCCGATGATCTAAAAACCACGCGGTTTTCTGCGTTACTCCTAGCGTCCGATGAATCTCATAGGAGCTAATTCCGTTCTTGCAATTCACTACCATCCACATCGCGGTAAGCCACTTGTCGAGGCCGATAGGAGAATCTTCCATCACGGTCCCTGTCTTCAAGGTGAACTGCGGAGACGGATGCTTTTCCCGACAGTGCCAGCGGTTGTACTTCTCAAGAAACAGAACCTTGCGGCTCCCGCACTTTGGGCAGGTAACGCCGTTCGGCCAGCGGCGGGCAACCAAGTATTCCCGGCAATTGACCGGATCGGCGAAGTAGAGGATTGCTTCTTGTAGTGTTCTCGGTTCCATAACGAACTCCATAGATAAAGAGTACCTTTACCTTGTTTGTCAAGTATATTATTGCCCTTATCGGTAACTTCAAACCGCGTGTTTTGCCCGTTTTTTGGTTTATAAACCGCTGTTTTTACCCCAAAAGACTCACTTTTTCGCACTCTTTGGCGGGCTCAGCCTCGCTTTTGACGCGAGTGCCAATAGAAGATAATCAGCTCATGCCAGACAAACTGGTCAACCTCGCCGAAATCCGCGCCGCCGCCGCGCGCATCTCGGGCATCGCCGTCAAGACTCCGCTCATACAGGCGCAGTTTCCGCGCATCTCCGGCTACGGAACCGGCAAGCAAATCTGGCTCAAAGCTGAAAGCCTCCAGCCCATCGGCGCCTTCAAGATTCGCGGCGCGGCCAACAAGATTCTGCAACTCACATCTGAGGAGATCGCCCGTGGAGTGATTACTTACTCGTCAGGCAATCACGCTCAGGGCGTGGCGTATGCTGCGCGCGAGGTCGGCGCCAAGGCCGTGATCGTGATGCCATCGAATGCACCGGCCATCAAGCGCGCAGCTACGCTGGCCCTCGGAGCCCAAGTGGTAGACGTGGGCCTGGCCTCCAGCGAGCGGCTGGCTGTGGCCGAGCGGCTGGTTTGCGAACACGGCTATGTCGTTATCCCGCCCTATGACGACGAGCAGATCATCGCCGGGCAGGCGACCTGCGGGCTCGAAATCGTCGAAGCTCTGCCCGATGTGGACTTGGTTCTTGCGCCCGTCTCTGGTGGCGGACTGCTGAGCGGCGTGGCGGCTGCCGTCAAGCAACTAAACCCCAATGCTAAGGTCTTCGGCGTCGAGCCGGAGTTAGCGGGCGATGCGTCAGAGAGCTTTCGCGCCGGTGTGATTGCCACCTGGCCGGCTGAGCTTGTCAGCCGCACGATCGCCGACGGCCTGCGCACACAGAGCGTGGGCGTGCGCAACTTCGCCCACATTCAGGCCTTCGTGGACGGAATCGTCACAGTGACCGAGTCCGAGATTCGCGCCGCAATGCGGGCGATTGTGGCCGCCACGCGCCTGGTCCCCGAGCCCAGCGGAGCCGTCGCCACCGCGGCCCTGCTCTTCCACGCAGCCGAACTGCCTACCTACACCAAAACCGTGGCCGCGGTGAGCGGCGGCAATGTTGCGCCAGAGTTGCTGGCCGAGATTCTCACCGAATCCCTGGCTTCATGAAAAAGCGGGTTGAGGTTCCTGGTCTCCCACCCTTGCGGCAAAGGCAAAGACGCCGCAAGGATGGGGCACCCATTCTTCATGGGGAAGTCAGACCGGGAATCATGCCTGGAGGCTGAATTGCTTACCAGAGACGCGCCCGAACGTCCTTCGACTATGATTTTCAATGTGATGAAGCCCCGCATCTTCGTTTTCAGAACTCTTGCCCTCGTCTTAGCCCTGGCCTGCGCCGCACTGCACGCACCGGCCGACAAGAAGCCGCAGCAACCGGTAAAGCCGATGGCCGGCCCGAGAGCCACCGTCCTGCGCGTGACCTGGCTCTACATCTCGCCCGACATCGGCTCGCAGAAGGTGGACCGCGTGCAGATTGGCCGCGAGATGGTGGTAGCCGAGCGCAGCGGCAAATGGCTGCGCGTCTACGCCAACACCGACATTCAGGAGGCGCAACAAAAGGATGCCCCCCTGATCGGAAGCGACGAAGCGCCGCCGCCCATCTCCGGCTGGATGGAGGCGCGGGGGGTGGTCATCGAGAACACGCCAAACGGCGACCAGGTGCTGATGGGCGCGGGAGCGAATCAGGAGTCTCTGGCCAGCGATCCGCGCGGCCCGCTCAACGCCGCGCAGAGCGCGAGGCTGCTCTATCGCCGGTTGGCGGAGATGTTTCCCAACTCGCCGCTGGCTCCGGAGGCCGCATGGCGCGCGGCTGACATTCTGTGGCAGTTGCAGAAGGCCGACGCGGCTTCGCGGCCCTCGGCCAAGGAGCGCGATCCCTATATGCGCGGCCAGATGGACGAGGATGAGCTGAGGAAGGTTATCAAGCTCTATCCTCACACCCGCCAGGCCGATCTGGCGGCTTTTGACCTGATCGATAACCAACTCTGCGGCGACTGGCAGGGCTCGGCCAAGTGCCCTGAGAAGGAATCCGGAATCTACGAAAAGTACGCGGACGAGGTTCCCGACGGACCGCGCACGGCTCAGGCCCTCTACCAGGCGGCCTACCGCCAGGCCGTGCTCGCCAACATGTACGCCGCCGACGGCAGCGACAAAAAGAGCGACGAGGCTCACGGCCACGCCCGCGAACTAGCAGTCCGATTAAAAGATAAGTTCCCGCAATCGGATTTCGCGGACCGGGCCGCGGCTCTCGTGTTCAAATTGGATGAGGGCATTCCCGTCTACGGCATCGACCGCGAGTGACGCGAGCCCCGGAGGCTTCTTGAGTCCTTATCTTCAGTCTGTTTTGCTGGGCATAGTGGAAGGCTTGACCGAGTTTCTTCCGGTCAGCTCGACGGCGCACCTGCGCATCACCGAAGCGCTGATGAAGATTCCGCTGGATGACGCCTACTGGGCGATGTACACAATCGTGATCCAGTTGGGCGCCATTCTGGCGCTGCTGCTGCTCTATCTGAGCCGCATCATCGACTTCATGCGCACCTTTCCCAAAGGCGAGGGCGGGGACCGCAACTGGCTCAATCACCCCATCTCGCTGACTCTGATCGCATTTGCATTCACCTCGGCTCCGGCGCTGCTTTTGCACAAGTGGAGCGAAAAAAACATGGGCAGCCTGAACGTGATCGCCTGGGCGATGCTGATCGGCGGCATCGTGATGTGGATCGTCGATGCCAGGAGCGAACGCTACGAAGCCACCACGACGCACGTGGAGGAGATGACCCTGCCGCAGGCCATCTGGATCGGCCTCTGCCAGACGCTTTCGGCGATCTTTCCGGGGACATCGCGTTCCATGTCCACCATTGCAGCCGGGCAGTTGGCGGGTCTCGACCGGCCAGCGGCCCTAGAATTCAGCTTCCTGCTCTCGATCCCCACGATGATTGCGGCCACCTGCTGGGACCTGCTCAAAGAGATTAGCCCCCACAAGGCTGCCGGCGCTGCCGGGGCCGCGGTCGCCCACGTTACCATGACCGGCGACCGCTGGATCGTCCTGCTCATCGGCACCGGGGTCTCGTTTGTCGTGGCCCTGGGCGTGGTCGAGTGGTTCCTCTTCTGGGTGCGCAAGCACGGCTTCACAGTCTTCGCCATCTATCGCATCCTGCTCGGCGGCGCGTTGCTGCTTTGGGGCGCGAAGTTTATCGGAAGTTAATGCTTGTTCGGAGTGAAAACTGCTCGAGAGCATTTTCGCCGTTAGTTCAACATCATGGGTGCCCATCCTCGCCGCATGGTTGTTCTCACGGCAAGGATGGGACCGCACGATGCTCGCATTACAGACACCGTGAGAATGAAGCTGAATCGCCTCAACTGTGAAGCGTTGGCTGAACTATTTGACTTCCCACGTGCTCGGTTTGAGCTTCGCTAGTTTTTCCTTGGCCTTGTCTTCGCTGATTACTGCCAGATTGTTGCGCGCCTTCATCACACCGATGCGAATTTCCTGCTGAAGATAGTAGGTTTTGCCGGCCTCGACCTGCAAAACAACCACGCTCCGGTTTTCGGATCGAGAGCAGAAATAATGCTTACCCGGCGCCAGCGTGAAGAAGAAGTAGTTGTCGCCGCGATTGACTCCCTTCCACTCGCCGTCCACCGCAAGCTTGGTTTGAATCTTGTTGCCCATCATCGTGGGCCGGAGAACATAGATCAACGCCTTGTCTGCGGTTTGCACACCGAGTGGATGTGTCTTCTTGTCCGTCTCGGCGGCATAGTTGACTTCGTTATCCCCCGCACCGCATGCCTTCAACTCGTCTGACTGTGACGAATTCTGTTCAGTTTCTTGTTGAGTCTGGCAAAGTGCCGGCAAGGCCATACCGCACATAATCATCAGAATCGCTGTCCTGTGTCGCATCTGTCTCTCTTTCCACCGGGATAGCGAGATAGCCGTCCCGGTTTCATTTCATTGTCGCGCTGATGCTACTAACGATAATGCTCACTCGTCAAGCATGAATCGAACTCAATGCAAGGCTGATATTGCCCCGCACGGGGGTCCACACCAAGGTTCCTCCCGCCATCTTTTGCCCAAATTTCGACTCCCGCGCAGCGATAATAGAGACTGCTCTGGGAGTCTTCGTCCGCTCTTCAGTTCGCTCGCGGCAGGGTCCCGAGCGGCCAAGGAGTCGGAGCGCCCACGCCATGAAACCCATTCGCATCGTTCTTGCGCCGACGCGCAGCCGCCCATTCAATATTCTGCTGGGCCTGGTGCTGGTCTTGGCAGCGCTTCTTGTCTTCCTCGCGCTGGCCACCTATCAGCCCACCGACCCCTCGTGGAACACTGCTTCGGGCGCGGCCGGCCCACACGCCGTGCGCAACTGGGTTGGCCTCTTCGGCGCCTGGCTCGGTGACCTGCTTTTGCAGGGTCTCGGAATCACTGCCTTCCTGCTGCCCCTGTGGCTGGGAGGGCTTGGGTGGACGTGGATGCGCTCGCGTCCCGGCGGCTCGGCATGGCTGCGCTGGATGGGCACATTGCTGGCGCTCACATTTTTCCCCGCCGTTCTCGGCTTGCTGCCCTGGAACTGGCACTGGCTTCACGCGGTGCCGGTGGAGGGCGTGGTGGGCAAGCTCATGGCCGCCTTGCTGGTCACTTACCTGAACATACAGGGCGCCTGGCTGGTGGCCGGAGTGCTGGCCGCCGCGGGACTCTGGTTTGCCTCGGCTGTCAGCTTCTGGGCCATCAAAGAGGGAGTCGGGGACCGCTGGCTGCAGGCCCTCAATCTGCACGATCGCTGGCGCAACTGGCGCGAGGAGCGCGCGGAACGTAAGGAAGAGCGGCTGGCCGAGCAAGAAGCATTGCGCGAGCAAGAGAGCCGGCAGGAATCAGGCCCGCAGCTCGTCTCTCCGCGGCTCATACCTGATCCCATGCCGGATGCGTATTCAGAGGAGACCTCTGACGAAGCACGGCCAGGCTTCTTTGCCCGCCTCTTCCGCCACAAGAGCACGCCACTGGCCGACCCGCAAGACATTCCGGCCTTTCAGCGCGCCATTCCGCCAGCGGGCAATGAGGATGCGAACGCGTCCCCGGCCCGCAAGCCGAGCATCTGGGAACGCGCCGGCGAAGCAGCGCCCGCGCCTCAAGCAATTCCTGTCATGGCGACTGCGGAAGCTGCCCAGCCCACGCCTGCGCGGCCTCAACCCCCGCGGCTCGAAGCTCTGGACTCACGCTTCGGCGATGAGCGCCTCCGTGCCGCGCGCTTTGAGCCGGCTGCGGCGCAGCCCTCCTTTGTACCAACCGCCGCAGCCGCTCCTCACAACGACGAGATCGCAATCCACCTGCGCGCCGACGCCGAGATCCACACAGTAACCGTGCCGCCCAAGCATGTGAGCGGCTTCAAGCTGCCGCCCAGCACGCTGCTCAACGAGGGCGACGGTCCGCAGGCCGTGCGCGAGGACGAACTCCGCGACGAGGCTCGCGTCCTGAAGGAAAAATGCGCCGAGTTCGACGTGCTCGGAGATGTCGTCCAGATCAACCCCGGCCCCATGGTCACGACGTACGAATTCAAGCCCGAGGCGGGCGTGAAGTATTCGCGCGTCACCGGCCTGGCCGACGACCTCTGCCTCGCCATGCGGGCTGAGAGTATTTTGATCGAGCGCATGCCCGGCAAGAACACGGTCGGCATCCAGGTGCCCAACCACCGCCGCGAGACGATCAATCTGCGCAGTTGCCTCGAGTCGGAGGTCTTTAACAAAGCCAAATCGCGGCTGACCATCGCCATGGGCAAGGACATCAACGGCCGCTTCATCACCGCCGATCTGGCCGGAATGCCGCATGTGCTCATCGCCGGCTCGACGGGCTCGGGCAAGTCGGTGGCGATCAACGCGATGATTATGAGTTTGTTGTATCGCACCACACCCGCGCAGGTGCGGCTCATTCTCGTCGACCCCAAGCGCGTCGAGTTGGGCATGTACGAAGGCGTGCCGCATCTATTCACGCCCATCATCACCGAGCCCAAGCTGGCGGCCAACGCGCTACGCAACGCAGTCCGCGAGATGGAGCGCCGCCTCAAGCTGCTGGCCTCGCGCAGCGTGCGCAACATCGACCAGTACAACAAGCTCTTCGAGGGGGTCATGCCTTCGCTCTTCGACGACAACTCGGACGAGCAGCCGCTGCCCTGCATCGTCATCATCATTGACGAGCTGGCCGACCTGATGATGCTCGATCGCGCTAACGTCGAGGAGTCGATCACCCGCCTCGCGCAGATGGCCCGTGCCGTCGGCATTCATCTCATCCTCGCCACGCAGCGGCCCAGCGTGGACGTGATCACCGGCCTCATCAAGGCCAACATTCCCACGCGAATCAGTTTCCGTTTGGCGACCAAAGTGGATTCGCGCACCATCCTCGATACCAACGGCGCAGAGGCTCTTTTAGGCCGTGGCGACATGCTCTTTCTGCCTCCCGGCACGAGCCGCCTGATGCGCTTGCACGCGCCTTATGTCAGCGAGAAGGAGACTGCCGCTGTGGTCGATTTCTGGAAGGCGCAAGGCCAGGCCGAGTATGTCGAAGGCTTCCTCGAATCGCCCAAGGAAGATCGCGCCCAGTTGGACGGCTCCAACGCCGACCCCGACGAAAACGATCCGCTCTTCAACGACGCGGTGACGTTGGTCTTCGAATTTGGCAAGGCCTCGACTTCGCTGCTCCAGCGCCGTCTGAGGATCGGATACGGCCGCGCCGCGCATCTGATCGACCTGATGGAGCGAGACGGATTAGTCGGTCAAGCCGACGGCTCCCGTCCCCGCGAACTGCTCAAAGCTCCCGGCTGGCTGCATGAGGTTTCCGCTTCGGCCATCGAGTAAAGTCAGTTGGTGTAGCCGCGTAGAGGCTGTGCCCTACCAGCTTCCCCAGGCCCGGCTGATATAGTCGGCCAGCGTCATCGAGATCAGCACCAGGAACATGAAGATGCCGGCGAAGACGGTGAGCTTGGTCAGCTTGGTCGAATACTTCACGTGCATGAAAAACAGCACCACCAGCATGGCCTTGGCGGTGGCGATGGCCAGCGCGATGATGGGATTCCATGGGCCCAGTTCGAGGAACGACGCCCAGACCGTAAGCCCGGTGCCCGTCAGAAGCGCAAACAGAATGGCCACGTAGACGCCAGGGCCGACGATATGATGCGCCCCGTTATGTGTTTGCTCGTTTTGTCCGCTCATGCCGCTAATCCTCTGCCGGTTATCGGGTGTTTACTGTTTCCTATTCCCAGTTCCCTATTCCCTATTCCCTGCTCTTATTGATGCCTGCTGATCAGATAGAGCAGCGCGAAGAGATAGATCCAGATGATGTCAACGAAGTGCCAATAGAGGCCGAAGTTCTCAACAAATGTCACGTGGCCCGAGGTGTAAGCACCGGCCCTGGCGCGAAAGATCATGAATCCAAGAATCGCGATGCCGATGATCATGTGCAGCGCATGCATGCCGGTCATGGCGAAGTAAAGCGAAAAATAAAGCTCGGTATGCCGCGCCATGTCCGGGGCCAGCGGCTTGTCGTGATACTCCTTGAAAATCTCCGGATCGGAGGCTGGATCGGTAAACGAGCTGAGGCTGTAATGGAAGCCGGGGACGTGGTGCTTCTCAATCTTCTCCGAGTACTCGATGGCCTTGATCCCCAGAAAGCTCAGCCCCAGGATGAAGGTAAGAATCAGGCAGAGAACCAGCCCCTTCCTGCGCCGCGTCTCCGCGCACCAGACGCCCATGGCCATGGTGAAGCTGGAGAGGATCAGCACCAGCGTATTGGTCGTTCCCCAGATCACATTCAACTGATGTGAGCCCGCTACAAAGGCCGGGTAGTACCAGTTGCGATAGATCAGATAGGCGGTGAAGAGCCCGCCAAAAAACATAACCTCCGTCAGCAGGAAGATCCACATCGCGAAGTTCGTGGCGTCGGCCTGCTGGTCGACAGACTCGAAGTGATGACGCAGATAGGCCGGATGTTCTTGATGAACATCCTCGGCGTTGTGAACGGCCTTTTCCGTGCCGCGGGCAATCACGGGGCTATCCGGCACTGGTCACCTCCTGCTCTCTCCGGCGCTCCTTTTGCTGGTTTTCCAGCCACGCGTAGTCGTAGGCTTCGTGGTCCATGATAGGCATCACGGCAAAGTTCTCGGTCAGGGGCGGCGACTGAGTCTGCCATTCGAGCCCCGTCGCCTGCCAGGGATTGTCGCCCGCTACCGCGCCGTACTTCAGCGACCAGATCAGGTAGAGCACTGGCAGCAGATAGCCCACGCCCAGAATGGTAGCGCCGGCGGTCGAGAAGACATTCAGGACCTGAAACTCCGGCGGATAGGCAGCGTAGCGCCGCGGCATGCCCAGCACGCCCAGGATGAACTGGGGGAAGAAGGTCAGGTTGAAGCCGATGAAGGTCACCACCGCAGCCAGTTGCGAGATCTTCTCTGGATACATGCGTCCGGTCATCTTCGGCCACCAAAAGTGGATTCCCGCCAGGAAAGCCATCAACATGCCGCCCACCATGACGAAATGAAAGTGGGCCACGATGAAGTAGGTTTCAGTCAGGTGAATGTCGGTGCCCGAAGCGCCGAGGAATACGCCAGTCAGTCCGCCGATGGTAAACAGGCCCATGAAGCCGAAGGTGTAGAGCATGGGTGTCTCGAAGGTAATGGAACCCTTATAGAGGGTGAACGTCCAGTTGAAAATCTTGATGGCCGAAGGCACCGCGACCAGCATAGTCATGAGCGAGAAGACCAGCATCGAGTAATTGGAGATGCCCATGATGAACATGTGGTGGGCCCAGACGAAAAAGCTGAAGACTGCGATGGCCACGGAGGAGAATGCGACCGCTGTGTAACCGAAGACGCGCTTGCGGCTGAAGGTCGAGATTGTTTCGGAGATCACTCCCATGCCGGGCAGAATCATGATGTAGACGGCGGGGTGCGAGTAGAACCAGAAAAGGTGCTGGAAAAGGATAGGATCGCCGCCTTTGGCCGGATCGAAAACTCCGATCCCCACTGTTCTTTCCAGCAGAACCAGCACAATGGTGATGGCCAATACCGGTGTGCCAAGCACCATCAGAATGCTGGCCGCATAGTTGGCCCACACAAAGAGCGGCAGCCGGAACCAGGTCATGCCCGGCGCGCGCATCTTGTGGATCGTCACGATGAAGTTCAGCCCGGTGAAGACGGAGCTAAACCCGGCAACAAAAACCGCCAGGCCGGTGGTGACCACGTTGGTGTTCACGTAGTGGGTCGACAGCGGGGTGGTGAAGGTCCAACCCGTGTCCACACCGCCCGTCATCATGGTGTAGAGCACCAGGATGCCGCCCGCCATGTAGAGATACCAACTGAGCAGGTTGATTTTGGGCAGCGCCAAGTCCTTGGCCCCGATCATCATTGGGATCAGGAAGTTGCCCAGCGTGGCCGGCACCGACGGCACCAGAAAGAGGAAAATCATGATGATGCCGTGCATGGAGAACACCTTGTTATAGGTGTCGGCGGCCATCAGATCCGACTGCGGCGTCAGCAACTCCAGGCGAATAAGCCCTGCCAGCGCTCCTCCAATGAAAAAGAAGAAAGTGATCGAGATCAGATAGAGAATTGCGATCCGCTTGTGATCGCCGGTGAGCAGCCAGCTCAGCAGGCCATTCTCCCTGGTGATGAAGTTCATCCGGGGAATTCTGGCCGTCAACTGGTCGGGAAGACTGACGATGGTGGATGCGCTCATGGCTTCACCGTTCCTTTCGAGACTGGCCCTTTTGCGGCCGGCGCCTTGCCTTCGCCCTCGGGCAACAGGCCGGTCGTATTCAGCGTCTGATCGATGCGGTAATCGGAATTGAGATTCTTGATGTATTCGACCAGTGCGATGACTCCCTCTTCGCTGATCTGTCCCTGGTAGGTGGGCATGATCGGCGCGTAGCCCTGGGTAATATGCTGCGAGGGGTTGAGAATCGACTGGCGCAGATAGGCTTCATCCGCGGTGATCGTCTGGCCGGTCGACAGCGTCAGCCTGGAGCCGTAGACATTGGCCAGGTTCGGTCCCCGCGCGTCGGGCCGGGCATTGTGGCAGGCGTTGCAGCTCAGGCTGGCGAAGAGCCGCTCGCCGTTCTGCGCCAGCGAAGCGCCCGAGGTGGAACTGGCCAGCCATTTCCTGAAGTCATCCGGCGTCAGCACCACGATATCGCCGATCATCTGAGAATGGTTTGTGCCGCAATACTGAGTGCAAAAGAGGTGATACTTGCCGGGCGTGGTGGCCTCGAACCAAACCGTCGTATAGCGACCGGGAATCGCCTCGCGTTTCACGCGGAAAGCGGGAATCGAAAAGCTGTGAAAGACATCCTGTGAAATCAGCGTCAACTGGACCGGCTGCCCCGTCGGTATGTGCAGAGCGTTGATCTCGTGCTGGCCGGTGGGATGCTCCACCTTCCACATCCACTGCTTGCCCACCACGTAAATGTTCATCGCGTTGGCCGGCGGCGTATAGACGCGGAAGTAAATCAGCGCGCCCCACACGAACATCACCAGAAACAGCCCCATCGGAATGATCGTCCACGTTGCTTCGAGCAGCGTCGATCCCTCGATCTGCACCGCGACCGGATGGCGCTTTTTGCTGTAGAGAATCGAGAAGCTGACGACCAGCAGCACCACGATCGTTAGGCCGATCAGGCTCACCAGGACCATGAAGAAGAAGAGAGCGTCCATCTGCGGCGCAATCTTCGACGCCTCCGGCGGAAAGAGCGCGAAGTTCGTCAGCCACTTGACGAGAAACTGCCAGAGTACTGGACTGATATGATCCATTCGGTTATCCGTTCACCTTGGGTCCTGTCCCACTGGTTCCCGATTCTTTCCGGCCGTCGTTGCGGATGTCTTTGCGGAACATCACAAACATGAATCCGCCCAGCGAGGCCACGGTGATGAGTCCGCCCAACTGGACGACTCGCGCCACGATCAGCGAGTGCTTGTTGGTCTGCGGATCGTAGTGGTAGCAGTACGTCAGAATGTTGTCTACAGGCGAGCCGATGCGATTCGACGAAGCCTCGTTTAGTCCCAGCAGCAGATCCTTGGGCGAGTACTCGACTCCCATGTAGTACTGGGCCAGCTTGCCCTCCGGGGTGACAATTTGAATCGAGCTGGCGTGGGCAAACTGCGTCAGCTTGCCGTCGGGCCCTGGGATCTTCACATAGCCGAAGCCCACCGCTTTGGTCAGCGCGTCAATGTTCGGCTGCGTGCCGGTCATGAAGTGCCAGCCCCCGGCCGTCTCCGGATGTCCGTAGCGCTTGAGGTAGCTGCGCTTCTTGGCCGCGGCCAGGTCGGGTCCCTCGGTGGGATCGATGCTGACCACGATGATGTTGAAGTCCTTGCCAGGAACGAAGTTCACCATCTGCAAGGCGCTCGTCAAGCCGCTCAACTCCTCCGAGCAGAGCATGGGGCACTGATAGTAGACCAGCGCCAGAATCGCCGGCTTCTTGCCGAAGTAACTGGACAACTGGACTTGCTTGCCCTGATCGTCGGTGAAGGTCAGGTTGAGCGGCAATTGCTCATTCAGGTGCTGCGCGATGCCCACGCCGTTCAGAATCGAAGGCGGCTTGTCGTTGTCCGGCCCCATCTGTTTGTCGCCGTAGCTGGAGACCTGCGCGCGCAGCGAAGGCGAGGCCGCGAGCAGGCAAAGCACAACCGCGCCCGCGCTGGCCACCGCCGCACTGCGCCAACTTCTCCGGATTGTGCCTGTGCTCCGCATAACTCCCCCTTTCGCTCCACTCTGGGCCCCAGATCAGGATTCTCCGACCTGGGATTCCACAAACCTCAACCGGCGCACTCTCTACTGGTGCTGGCCCGCTTCGACCTTCTGCGCCGCCGCCTGATCCAGCTCATAACCGGTGCGCGCAAATCCGTTGGTGAGTGGCACGGCAATCGTGGGCCTCTCGTCTCCGGTCATTAATGGCGCGCGCTCCACCGCCGGCGCTACCGGCAGCCCGTGCTGGGCAATCAACTCCATGGCGCGCTCGATGGGAATTCTCACCTTGCCTTGCGACTCGTCAACCCAGCTGTAATGGTCCAGCAAGAGGTCCTCGCGCGCGTGCAGGTCCATCACATCCTGGTCGCCGTTGTCGGTCTCCAGTCGTGGCGTGGGGAAACTCTGGGTTAGCGTGGCGACCTTGTTTTGCATCTCGGGGTTGTTGGGCATATCGCCCAGCGAGCGCACATCCGCCGTCTGCGTCCATTTGTTCGGCGGCCCGTCTTCCCTAGCCATGCGGGCGTCGAGCACCTTGCCGACACCATAGGCCAGCACCGCCGTCACCACGGCAAAGACGCTCATCGCAATCAGAAAAACCAGCACGCCGGAGACGCGCACGTCGGAGGGCTCAAAGCCCTTCGATGCGTCGATCTTTTCCGGCTTGCGATCTTCCGGTTCGTGTGGATCATGCATGGGCATGTTCAGGCTCCAGAATCTCCGCCAGGTGCGGATCGTTGGTCTGCACCAGCGGCCGCGTCTTCAACTGCGTGCAGAAGTAGGCCACCCAGAAGGCCGTCATCGCCACCGGCACGGCCGCGTATTCGAGAATTCCCCAACTGAAATGCAGGTTGCGCGCCGCGTCTTTGAAGTTCGGCTCGATCAGCCATAACAAATTGACGGCCACGGCGAAAATCATGAATTGGCACACCCGCGTCAGCCGCTTCTTGTTGCGCTTCAGGTCTCTGGACAGCAGCAGCGTGAACGGAACCAGCCAGTGAAAGAGGAAGTCCAGCGTGATGATGACGCCCCAGCCGCCGCGGATGCGGTCCAGATACCAGTTGATTTCATCCGGCAGGTTACCCGACCAGATAATGAGAAACTGCCCGAAGGCCAGATAGATGTTCAGCATTACAAAAGCAAAGGTGAGCTTGCCCAGATCGTGCTGCTCGGTCTGGCGAAGCAGCGTATGGTAGGGTTCGGCCTCGGAAAGCGCGAGAGAAACGATGATGGCGAGCGCCAGCACCTGGTAGCCCTGCTCCACCAGAAAGAGCAGCCCGTAGACCGACGAGTACCATGTAGGATCGAGCGACATCACCCAATAGATCGCCATCGCCGTCATCGTGATTGCGTAGACCACGATGCCTGGGCCGCTGATGTTTTCGAGCCGCTTGATCCAGTAAGGCGTGGTCTGGGCCGATTCCGTGTCGCGCCTGAGGCCCAGCGAGGTCAGCCGCCAGGTATAGAACCCCCAGATCGCAAAGCACAGCAGGCTCACCAAGCTAAACATGCTGCCATTCAGCATGGGGCGCTTGAAGTCCAGGCAATGCGCCTGAATCTCGCTGATGACTCCGCTTTTCAGAGCCGCGGCTGTTTCGCCGACGGTTCTATACTGCGCCCAGAGGTAGAGCTTCTTCATCCCGGCCTCAACTACCAGCCAGTAGAAGAAGACCAGCGGCAGGGTGCGGCTCATCGCTTCCAGAGGCCGGCGAAGCAACAGGCCCCACTTGCCGCCCGAGCAGTACTGCACCATCAGCAGAGCCAGTCCGCCCACCGCGAAGCCAAAGGTGAGCATCAGGCCGAGCAGCCAGGCGCGCAGAAAGTGGTCCCAACCCAGTTGATTCTGAGCCTGACCCAGCACTGCCAAAATCACGGCTATGCACGAGAAGATCGCTCCCGTGATCAGAGCGCGCCTCTGCCAGCCGTCTACAAAAGCCGGTGCGCCGAGTTCGGCGGGAAGCGTCTTTGCGTGCGTCTCGTGAGCCATTCCGTCCGTCCTTACTTGGCGGCCGCGGGGGCCGGTTTGCTTAGCGGGATCTTGATTGTCGGATCTGCCGGATTGGCCGGAGCCATTGCCGGGTAGCCTTGCTTCGCATCCCGCGCATACGCCTGAATGGCCGTCGCCGGCAGCGTCCAGGGCTGGGCAAAACTTTCGGGAAGGCCTTCGCGAGCGGCGATGTCCTTCAGGTTTTCGATGGGTACGCCCGAGGGAACGTCCGCCACCGTGGCCGCCTGGCTCAATTGCAGCGCACGAATATAGGCCGCCACCGCCCAGCGATCCACCGGCGCCAGTTGCGCCGAGTAGTCCGGCATCGCACCGTAGCCGTGCGTCATCACGTAAAAGTAGTGCGAGATGGGCTGCGAGAGCCGCACCTGATCGTGAAAGTTGGCGGCCGGCTTGTAGCCGCGCTGCACAATCTCGCCCAGCCCGTTGCCCACCCGCGAGTGGCAGGGCGTGCAGTAAATGTTGAAGCGCTCCTGGCCGCGCCTGAGCACGTTGAGCGTCACCGGGAAGGGCATCTCGTTCTTCTCTTCGCGATAGCCGTCGGCCGCCTGCACCACTCCGGTGTAGAAGTAGCTATCCTCGTGCAACTGGCCGCGGGCCACGGTGTCCAACACCTGCGGGCGGGCGCTACGATGGTCGGCAAAGAACTCCGTGCCGCGCTGCGGAACCATCTTGGGCTGGTTCTGCATATCCTGGCGGCAGCCGGCAACAAGCAGTAGCGTCATCATTGCGGCACGGGTGCCCCAGGTCCCGATTCTGGGACCTGGGATACCATGAACCCAAGAATTGAAGCGGCTCGCAAGCATCAGTACGCCACCTCCACCACCGAGACCGGCTGGAAGCTCTCCAGATATTTCTTCGCCTCCGCCAGATCGAACTTGGGGTCCAGCGCCTCCAGACAGAGGAAGAACTTGTCCGTCGTCGCTCCGTTGCAGAAGTTGGGCGCATTGAAGAGCGGATGATAGAGCGCCGGCAATTCATTGAGCGCCATCATCCCGAAGGCCGCCGACAAGCCGGCCCACAGAATCGTCCACTCATACGCAGGCACGATGAACGCCGGCCAGGAATACGTCGGCCGTCCGCCGATATTCACCGGATACGCCAGCACCGAGATCCAGACCTCGAGCCCGAACATGGCCGCCAGGCCCAGCAGTCCGCCGATCAGCGTGACCAGCGGCACCTTGTTGCGATGGAAGCCGATGGCCTCGGCCGCCTCTTCCACCGGATAGGGCGTGTAGCAGTCCATGCGCCGCCAGCCGTCCTCGCGCGCCTGGCGCGCGGCGCGGATCAGGTCGCCCGGCGTATCGAATTCGGCCAGCAGGCCGTAGGTTCCTTCGCGTGGAGGCATCAGTCACCTGCCTTTGCCGCCGCCTTGGGGGTGATCTTGGCCCCCGGCAGCATCATGCGGATCTCATTCATGGGGATCATGGGAAGGAAGCGCACGAACAGCAAGAACAAAGTTGTAAACAGGCCCAGCGTGCCCACATAGGTCATGTAGTCCCACTTTGTCGCGCGGTAAGTGCCCCACGACGAGGGTAGAAAGTCGCGGTAAAGGCTGGTCACGATGATGACGAATCGCTCAAACCACATGCCCGTGTTGACCACGATGGAGAGCAGGAACATGAAGGTCATGTTGGTGCGCCACTTGCGAACCCACAGCGTCGTCAGCGGAAACGCCAGGTTGCAACTCACCAACACCCAATAGGACCAGCCCATCGGACCGAACATGCGATTCCACATCATGAAAGCCTCCCAATGCGAGGCCGAGTACCAGGCCATGAAGACTTCCATGCCGTAACCGTAGGCCACGATGAAGCCGGTTGCCAGCATCACCTTGCCCATGTTGTCGATGTGCCGCTCGGTAACCAGTCCCTCCAGGTGGTAAAACTTGCGCAGCGGAATGGCCAGCGTCAGCACCATCGCGAAGCCGGAATAAATGGCGCCTGCGACGAAGTAGGGCGGGAAGATCGTCGTGTGCCAGCCCGGCAGCACGGCCACGGCGAAGTCGAAGCTGATGACCGTGTGCACCGAGAGCACCAGCGGCGTGGCCAGCCCGGCCAGCAGCAGCGAGGCCGTCTCGTAGCGCATCCAGTGACGCACCGAACCGCGCCAGCCCATCGACATCATGCCGTAGAAATACTTCGCCAGCTTCGACTCCGCGCGGTCCCGCATGGTGCCGAAATCCGGGACCATGCCGATGTACCAGAAGACCACCGAGATCGTCGCGTACGTCGAGACCGCGAAGACGTCCCACAGCAGCGGTGAGCGGAATTGCGGCCACACCCCCATGGTGAGCGGCAGCGGCAGCATCCAGTAAGCCAGCCAGGGACGGCCCGTGTGAATCAGCGGGAACATGCCCGCGCAGACCACGGCGAAGATGGTCATTGCCTCGGCGAAGCGGTTGATCGAGTTGCGCCAGCTCTGCTTAAACAAGAGCAGAATGGCCGAGATCAAGGTGCCGGCGTGGCCGATGCCGATCCACCAGACGAAGTTGATAATCGCAAAGCCCCACGCCACCGGCTGCGAGATGGCCCAGATGCCGGTGCCGATGAGAAACAGCCAGGTCACGGCTACCATGAGCATCGTCGCGCCGGCGCCGGCCACGCTGAAGATGGCGAACCAGCCCAGCGGCGTGGTGGGCGTGAGCACAATCCGCACGATCTTTTCGGTGACCGACCGGAAGGTCTGTCCCGGCGCGATGACCCGGTATTCTCCGGTCGCGGGATCGATCCTCGGGTTGTCCTTTAACTCGATGGGCGTCATCGACTCTCTCAACCCTTCACCGGCGCGTGTTCCACCGGATCGTCTTCAAGTTCAGGATTTGGATTCAGAACTCCGGCCACATACTTGGTCCGCGGACGCGTGTTCACATCGGCGAGCACCTGGTAGCTGCGCTCATCTGCCTGCAGCTTGGCCACCTTGCTGGTCTTGTCGTTGAGGTTGCCGAAGATGATGGCCGAAGCAGGGCAGGCCTGCTGGCAGGCGGTGACGATCTCGCCGTCGCGGATGAGCCGGTTTTCCTTGTCGGCCTCGATCTTGGCCGCCTCGATGCGCTGCACGCAGTAGGTGCATTTCTCCATCACGCCGCGCGAACGCACCGTAACGTCGGGGTTGCGCATCAGCTTCAGGCTCTCCGTCTCGTAGTCGGAGTAGAGCAGGAAGTTGAAGCGCCGCACCTTGTACGGGCAGTTGTTCGAGCAGTAGCGCGTGCCCACGCAGCGGTTGTAGATCATCATGTTCAGGCCTTCCGGCGTGTGCACCGTGGCACCTACCGGGCAGACCTGCTCGCAGGGCGCGTTCTCGCAGTGCTGGCAGGCCATCGGCTGGAAGTGGGCGCGCGGCGCGGCCAGGTCGCCCTCGAAATATGTGTCGATGCGCAGCCATTGCATGTCGCGGCCGATGCGCACCTGCTGCTTGCCCACGACCGCGATATTGTTTTCCGCATAACAGCTCACGATGCAGGCGTTGCAGCCCACGCAACTGTTCATGTCGATCGACATGCCCCAGGCGTTGGCCTCGTTGTAGGGCCAGTTGGGGAAGAGCGTGGTGTCTCTGTTGGTCGTCGTGTGCGTCTCGCCCTCGTTGGCGAATCCCGGATCGGCCTTGTACTCCGCGAGCGTAGCGTAGCGAATGATGCCGCGCTCGCCGAGCGCCTCGTCGGCTTCGAGCGAGTTATTGCCGTTGCCCTGCTGGCCAAATCTCTTGCCACGATGATCCTGATAGTGGCTCTTGGTGATGGCGATGCCCCACTTGCCCTCCACCTTGCGCAGCGATCCGGTGGCATAGAACGGAGCCCAGGAATTGCGAATCAGGTAGGCATTGAAGCCCGCTCCCGAGCCGACGCGCCCCGCAAACTGGCGCCCGTAGCCCATATGCACCGTGACGGAGTTGTCTGGATGGCCTGGCGCGACAATCACCGGCGCTTTGACTTTGCCGCTGCCCACGCACAGTTCGACGATGTCGTCCTCTTCCAGGCCCAGCCGCGTCAGCGTGGCCCCGGAAACGATGGCCGCATTGTCCCAGCTCAGGTTGGTGATGGGCTTGGGCAGCTCCTGCAGCCAGCCGACATTCGACCAGCGGCCGTCGTAGACATTCGGGTCGGGGCGGAAGATGATCTCCATCGAGTCCTTCGGCGAGGGCGCAGGAACATTGAGATGCGACAGATTTACTTTGGTCGTCCCTGCAAACGATTCGAAAGCCGTGTCTTCAATCCAGCCGTCGTGCAGCACCTTGCGCCAGCCCGTCTCGAAGTCGCCTTTGATGGTCGTCTTCCATGTCTCGCGCACCGCATCGTAAGGACTCACCATCGGTTCATCGAGCAGCGTCTGGAGAACATGGTGTGCCGTCCTGCCTCCATAGAGAGGATCGATCATCGGCTGCACGATCGAAACCGTCCCGTCATAAGCCCGAGCGTCCGACCACGACTCCAGGTAATGCGCGGCCGGAATGTGCCAGTGAGAGATTTGTCCCGTCTCGTCCAGATGCGAGCCGAGATGCGCAACAATCTTGGCCCGGTTGAAGGCCGCCGCAAAGTCCAGATCCGCGGGTGCCGTATAAATCGGATTGACGTTCAGAATCACCAGCCAATCCACTTTGCCCGCATTCAAATCCGCAACCAGCGCCTTCAAACCGCCAATCTGGTCGCTCGGCAGCAGAATAGACTGCTCCTCTGAAAGGGCGGCTGTCTTTCCCAAATTGCCCAGAGCGTTGTTGATCGCCAGCGCCAGCGCCGCAACAGACGCGTCCTGATACAGCCCCGGAATCACTGCGCTTTTGCCCGCGCGAGCCTTCAGATCCTTGACTACCGCGGCCAGGAACTTCTGCTGCTCGCCGGTCCACGCATAGGCTGGAGACTCAACCCCCTCGACTCCAACAGCCTTGGCCAACTCCGCCGCAAAGGCCGGAATCTCACTTGCGCGCAGCCCCAGGCGGTGCTCGGCCTTCATGCCAGTCGTTGTCGGCGTGGACTCGACGGCGTAGAGCCGGTTCATCCCCTTCTCGGGCTGCTTGCGCCGGTCCGCGTAATCGCGGACCAGCGCATGAAAGCCGGGGAAGCCGGCGCCAGAGAGAAAATCCGCATCGAGCGAGACGATCACATCGGCCTGGGTCAAGTCGTACCGAACGTTCAGCCCGCTGGCCAATGCCGTCCCGGCAATCGCCGGGTCATATTGCACCAGCGTCGCCCTGGGAAACTTATTCTGTACCTCGCTCCACTGCCGCGCCAGCGTCGGCGAGGTAATGGTCTCGCTGAGAAAATAGATTCCGCTTCCGTCCTTGGTCGAGATGACCTTCTCGCGCAGCGCCTCGGCAAACTCCGCCCACTCGCGGCCTTCGCCGCGATAGGTTACATGCTGCGAGCGGTCCGGGTCGTAGAGGTCGAGCAGCGTAGCCTGCGTAAACGGGTCCGACGATCCCTGGTTATAAGGATGTTCGGGGTTGCCGTCGATCTTGATCGGCCGGAACTGATCGGTCTTGACCAGCAGCGGCACCGCGCCAGTGACAAACGGGTGCGCGGTGGCAAAGTACATCGGCTTGCCCAGGATCAGATCCTCCGGCGCTTTGACGTAGGGATAAATCGGCTCATCGGGCTGCTTGGTGCATCCGGCCAAGCCGGCCAGAGCCATTGACGCGCCCATGAGTTTCAAGAATCCGCGCCGCGAGACCGGATCGACCCACTCCTGCGCCGCCGAAGGAAACTCCTTCTCGACCGCGGCCTGAAACTCCGGCGTGTTGGCCAGCTCGTCAACTGACCGCCAGTAGCGCTTGCCCTTCGCGCCCTTCAGCTTCTCGCGCACAGCGGCCAGCGTCATCGGCGCAGGCTTGATCGTCGTGACCAGATCGTTCTTCATCCCTCGATCCACGGCATTCCCCGTCTCGTTCGCTCTTGCCTTTATCTCGTATTCGCCGGTCTGGCCGCTCATGTTTTTGTTCATCGGTGGCAGACCTCGCAACTGGTCAGATCCTTCGGAGTGCGAATCCTGTAGTGGTCCAGAAGAAAGTGCCCCAACTCGTCCTGGCTGGTGAATTTTTGGACCGTAAGGGTACTTCCGCCAACAAAGAAAACCATGCCAGAGGCCGGCTTGAAAGGCCCAGGAGAGACAGTGCCCACCATCGCCAGTTTGGGAACCGCAGCAGAGGCCGTCTCCGACAGCGAAGGCGGCCTTAACTCCGCCAGTTTCTCCGGATGCGTCGCCGGGTCTTTGGTCGTGCAGCTCACCGCCTCAGCCGTGGGCACGCCGCTCATCTCCCCATCGCCCTTGCCGCCCGCCGCACACCACACCGGCCTGTCCTCGGCCGGCTTCTCCCAGTCGTTGTTGTAGATCTCGCTGGTGGGCCGCAGATTCTTGGCCGGATTGCGATGGCAATCCAGGCACCACTCCATCTGCAAGGTATTTTCGGCGTACATCAGCGGCATCTGGTCCACGCGGCCGTGGCAGGTGGCGCAGCCGATGCCCTTGTTCACGTGAATCTCGTGGTTAAAGTAGACGAAATCGGGCAGGTCGTGCACCTTCGTCCAGGGCAGCGACTGGCCGGTGGCCCAGCTCTGCCGCACCGGCTCCAGCAGTTGGGCGTTGGTCCAGATCTGCGCATGGCAGTTCATGCAGGTTCTGGTCGGCGGGATTCCGGCATAGCTCGACTCTTCCACCGTGACGTGGCAATACTGGCACTGCAATCCCAGCCCCTGCACGTGATGCTTGTGGCTGAAGGGCACCGGCTGGTCGGGGCGCTGGCCCTGGCGCGTCACCCATGGCGAGCGCTGCAACTCATCCAGCGTCACTCCCAAGGCGATCACGATCAGCCCCGTCAAAACCAGGCTCGCGCGAGCCAAAGCATTGGAGCTACGGTCAAATATCTGCGCCATGCGTTCGTTCCCTGCCTGGACTTCTGGTTTTGGATGTGCGCGAAGTGCTAGCGGTCACACAATATGTGGACGTTGTTTGCTCTGGAGCATACAGCATTCGCGGGGTGGAGAGCCCCGAAGACCCAAGATAGCAGCCGGATACCGATTCAGTAAGTGTTGTAGACCCAAAAACCAAAAAATGCGCATCGGCACAGGAGGGGAAGCCGCTCGAAGAATAACCCCTTGGTTTGATCGCCGTGCAGGGGCTCCCATGCCGTTTCTCTGGCCGTCTGCATTCCAGAGATTTCCATCTCCCAAAAAATATCACATCATTGTGGACTGCGCCAGTCCATTTTGAAAGATTTTTCCGACGGCGCGAGATCGCGGTTCTCCAGCGGGGAAGACGCATCGTATTGGACCGGCAGGAGTTCGACAGTGCCATACAAAGGCTCCTGCCCTTCCCACCTCGGTCTTATCCCATCTTTGATGATGCAATCTGGACCATGAGCTCAAATCCGGCTCGGCAAGCGCTCTCGGCCCGGATATAGTGGGATGGGACTCCCGTATGATCCGAACGCTGCGACTCCTGAGTGCCGGCTTCTGGCTCGCCTGTGCGATCGCGCCAGCGCATCCCCAGGCCTTTCACGGTTCGGGCCGCCGCGCTCGGCGCGCGCCGGTGCAGGAGACCGGCTTCTTGAACCGCACCCTTGAACTGCACGGCGCCAGCTACCGCCTCCAGGTCTATCTGCCCGAGAGTTTCCGGCGCGACGATCGGCAGCCATCGCCGGTGATCTTGTTTCTGCATGGACGCGGCGAGCGCGGCTCGGAAGGCATGTGGCAGACGCAGATCGGGCTGCCCGAGGCGGTGCGAGACCACCCGGAGCGCTGGCCGTTTGTCATCGTGATGCCGCAGTGTCCGCAGGGCAGCTACTGGACCGACCCGGAGATGCTGACGATGGCCATGACGGCGCTGGACCGGGAGACAGAGGAGTTTCACCTCGATCCGGAGCGCACCTATCTGACCGGGCTCTCGCTGGGCGGCTATGGCGCCTGGGAACTTGCGCGGCTTCATCCCCAGCGCTGGGCGGCAGTGGCCATTGCCGCCGGCGGCATCTTCTGGAGCTATGAGCCGGAGCGCTGGCAGCAGGCCTCGACGCTGCCTGCCGAGTATGCGCGCGCGGTGGGCCGCTTGCCGCTCTGGCTCTTCCACGGCAGCCAGGACGATGTCGTCGAACTGCGCCAGAGCGAGCTGCTCTTTGAAGCGTTGAAGGCCAGCGGCGGGCGCGTGCGGCTATGGATCTACCAGGGGCTCAGGCACGATTGCTGGACCCGCGCCTACGACGAGCCGGAGCTGCCGCTTTGGTTCCTCTCGCACCGCGTCAGGACGCAGGCGGAGCCGGAGTTGCCGCCCTTCGCCGAGAGGGTTCTGATTCCGCGGCACCCGCCCGCCATCAAGCTGGCCGAGGCGGCGCTGGACTCGATGACCGGGGAGTATCGCGACGCCAACGGCCGGATGGCTGCGATCATCTTCCGCCAGGCCGATCAGCTCTACGAGAAGAGCCCGCTGGGTGATGTTGTCGAACTGGCCGCCGAATCGCCGGCCACCTTCTTTTACCCCAACGGATCGAGCCTGAACCGGCTCACCTTCGAGCGCGACGCAGAGGAGAGGGTGACCTCAGCCGTCTTCCACGACGACCGGCACGAGGAGCGATGGGAGAAGCGAGCTTCCGCTTCCAGCCATTAGGAGATCCCCGCCGCGGCCGGAAACCCTGTCTGCGGGCGGAGAGGTTGCCGCTCAGGCATTCGTCTTGAGAGCCTGCTGGGTCCATGCGATGGCCTCGGCATGGCAGCGCATCAGATTCTCGTGGCGCAGGCCATGGGCGCGGACGATCTTGTCGCAAGCCACCCAGTCTCCATGCTCCTCGCAGACGATCCAATGCAGCAGCATGCCCTCCGGGATCTCCCGGCCCAGCAATGCATCGCAAGCCGCGTGACGCAGAGGCAGCATCCGCACCATGTCTTCCATGAGAAGCCGCAGCATGGCCGGAAACAGGCTGATCATTCCAATCAGATATTGTTCGCTGGGAGCCAGTCCGCAAATGCTGGCCGCCAATTCGCAGAAGCGCGCGCGCTCGAAGGCCATGCGGAGAATCTCCGCCGGCTGGTTGGTGTTGAAGTCGCTGGCGATGGCCAGCATGGCGATGCGCCGGAAGACGGTCTCGCCCACCAGCATCAGCGCCGACTGGATCGAGGTGATCTCCTGGCGCATGGCGCAGAGAGGAGAGTTTACCAGCCGCAGCAACCGGTAGGTGAGGGCGGCGTCGCACATCACCAACTGACTCAATCGCTGCAGGTCCACGGGGTCGTTTTGCAGAACCTCGAGGATCTCGATGTGCACCAGGCGGTTGCCGGGAATCCGGTGGCTCTCCAGCGGCTCGGGGCGGCAGAAATAGTAGCCTTGAAACAGCTCGAAGCCCTCCTTGCAGGCCAGCCCGTACTGTTCCTGCGTCTCCACATTCTGCGCCACCATGCGGGCCCAGGAGCCGTCCAGCTTGCCCGGCAGATTCCGCCGTTCCACGGAGTCGAGCCGCACGATATTGACCTTGACGTAATCGGCCAGATCGGCCAATGGCCTGGACTGCCGCTTTCCGGTGAAATCCGCCAGCGCCAGCCGGAAGCCCATCGCCTTCAATTTGCGGCAGGCGGTCAGCAGGCCCGGCGTGGGCTCCGAGTCGGCCGGCAGCTCCAGAACGGTCATTTTAGGAGGCAATACCTGCACCCACTCCTCGGTCAGCGAATCCGCCGTGCAGTTCACAAAGGCCGGCAGCCCATGGGCCAGCTCTTCCAGCCCGAAGACCACCGTATTGTCGAGCATGGTGCGGGTGGCGATCTCGCTGTCGGCGCGAATGATCGGCTCGCGGCCATTCCAGAAGAGCAGTTCGTAGCCATGCACCTTGCCGCGCAGATCCATAATCGGCTGGCGCGCCACATAACGAAGCTCTCCGGTCTGCTTCTGGGCAGAATCGACAACCATCTCCCTCGTTGCGTGCATCGCCGCGTGCCTCGTCATCCAAACCATCTCCTATCCTGTTTATCGTTGATTTTGGTGAGAACGTGAATGCATTTCAAGGCGAGGAAGACACTTTGGACTATGCGGCGCAGCTAGCAGCTAAAAGCTGGCAGCTATCGGTGACGGAACGCCCCGCTCCGCATTTGCGTAGTATTCTCAGGACGATCTCTTCGAGGAGGCAGCTATGTATTGCAGCGGATGTGGTCAAGCTCTACCGCCGGGTCAGGGAATCTGTCCTCAATGCGGCCGCCCTGCCGCGCCTCCGGTTCCCCCGGTCCCCGGCCTGGAGTTCCAGCTACAAAGCTATGCCAGCAAGGTCAAGGCGCTCAGCGTGGTCTGGTTCATCTACGCCGGCCTGTCCCTGATCGCCGGATTTGTCGGAATGGCATTTGCCAAGGCTTTTTTCGCCGGCCACTTCGGTCCCTGGATGCACGGCCCCTGGGGCGGAGGCAACCCCATGCCGCCCATGTGGTTTGCGCCTGCCATCCTGCGCCTCGCCTGGGTCTTCATCGCATTGCGCGGCGGTTTCGCGCTGGCGGCCGGATGGGGCTTGCTGGAGCGCGCGCAGTGGGGCCGCGTCGTGGCCATCGTGGCGGCATTTCTAAGCTTGCTGAAATTCCCCTTCGGAACCGCTCTCGGCATCTGGACCCTGGTCGTGCTGCTGGGATACAGGAACTCGACGCTCTACGACCAGCTGTAACCCGGCCGCTGGCTAGGCTCCGGCGGCAACCCCGTCCGGCCCCCACTCATTTCGTTGACTCCGGGGCGCGATTCCGGTATTCTGAAGTCCTTGCGCGGTGTTGCGCCTGGGGTCTGTGTGGACACGCTTAGACCCGGCTGGCCGGTGCTCCCAGATGGATTGGGGATCGGCTGGAACAGGCTGCCGGCTGCCGGATTCGAGTACATTGTGGTGCCGTGTGGCGCCTCCGGCCATGCCAGAGCCCTTGAGAGGGGCCAACTCCCGCACTCCTCACCCGAACAGATTTGTTTGGCAGTGGGTGGAAATTAGGCCCGTGCGCTGGTTTGGCGCGGGCAGGAGCGCTTTGCGCTGGATTTTTCTGGATTTTGCCGCGCGGCAGGCCGAGCGGTTCTAGTTTGAAGACAGTCGTCTTCGAGGGTAGGAGAGAGATGGGCACCTTTGTTCCGAGCGGCAAGGATATTGACCGCAAGTGGTTTGTAGTGGATGCCAGCGGCAAGACGCTGGGCCGCTTGGCGACCAAGGCCGCCGATGTGTTGAGCGGCAAGCTGAATCCCCAGTATGTGCCGTACATCGATGTGGGCGACCACGTGATCGTGATCAACGCGGAGAAGGTACGCCTGACCGGCCTGAAGGCCGACAGCAAGGTCTATCGCCGCTACACCGGCTTCCCCGGCGGGCTGCGCGAGGAGTCCTTCACCCGCCTCTTGAAGCGTAAGCCGGAGCAGATCTTGGAGCAGGCCATCAAGGGCATGCTGCCCAAGAGCAAGATGGGCCGCCAGATGGCCACCAAGCTCAAGGTCTATCGCGGCGACAAGCACCCCCACGAGGCGCAGCAGCCGGTGCCGCTGGAAATCGCGTAAGAGCAGCCGACCGCTTCCAGCAATCAGGTTTCAGTTTCACTTAGCTGATACGGAAAGCCTGGGGCGGCGCAAGGAATCGAATAGAAGCACCACAAGGCTGAAAGCTGAAAGCTGACGGCTGAGAGCTAACGAGGAAACAAATGGCAGATTTGGTTCAGTATTACGGGACGGGGCGGCGCAAGTCGGCGATCGCGCGCGTCTTTCTGCGTCCCGGCACGGGCGAGTGGAAGGTCAACGGCAAGGGATTCGACGTATACTTTGTCACCGAACAGCAGCGTGTAGCCGCCAAGCGGACGCTGGCTCTGGTCGAGCTGGCTTCGAGCTTCGACGTGGTGACCACCGTAAAGAGCGGCGGCGTGACTGCGCAGGCCGATGCCGTCAAGCTGGGCGTGGCCAGGGCGCTGGTTCAGTTCAATCCCGAGTTGCGCGCGGCGCTCAAGGCCGAAGGCCTGCTGACCCGCGACTCGCGCATGAAGGAACGCAAGAAGTACGGGCAGAAGGGCGCGAGAGCGCGCTTCCAGTTCTCGAAGAGATAATTGTTTCGAGAAAAGGAGGTACTTATGGCGACAAAGATTGGAAGCAGGAAATTTGGCATATTCGACGTTGGTACTCGTGTGCCCGGGCATACGTTGTATGCTGATAAATTCGAGCTTCTCAAGGACGGCGTCGCCAAATTCAGTTCCTTTCCGGATGGCGTTCCTGTTATTGCCACCATTTCACTCGAGAAGGGACAGTGGGTGAAGGAGATCGTTGAATCTCTCGACAGCAAACCGTCCCCGGACAAGTGACAGTGTTTAGCGAATTGATTCAATGTAGGAGATTGACATTGAATCAATTCGCATTTAACAAATTCAAATCTCCCGAGAGATCGGGATCAATCCGGGCAAAGGTAGGACCAAATCCGGATGCAACTCAATAAAGGAGGCCAATGGCCACGATCACAATGAAGGAGCTGCTCGAAGCTGGAGTCCACTTCGGGCATCAGACCAAGCGCTGGAATCCCAAGATGAAGGAATACATCTTCGGCGAGCGCAACGGGATCTACATCATCGACTTGCAAAAGACGCTTAAACTTTTCAAAGACGCGTCGAAGTTCGTCACCGAGCTCTGCGCCAGCGGCAAAACGATTCTCTTCGTCGGCACCAAGCGCCAGGCTCAGGAAGCCGTGGCCGAGGAGGCCACCCGCGCTGGCATGCCCTACATCAACCAGCGCTGGCTGGGGGGTCTGCTGACCAACTGGGTGACGGTGCAGAAGTCGGTGAAGCGCCTTCAGGAACTGGATGAGATGGCTACGGATGGCCGCTATGAGTTGCTGACCAAGAAAGAAGTGATCAAGCTGGAGCGGGAGCGCAAGCACCTCCAGGCCAACCTGGCCGGCATCAAGGCCATGAAGCGGCTGCCCGATGCCCTCTTCATCGTCGACTCGAACAACGAGGCGATCGCCGTGAAGGAGGCCCGCAAACTGGGCATTCCGGTGGTGGCCGTGGTCGACACCAACTGCGACCCCACAGTGGTCGATTATGTGATTCCCGGCAACGACGACGCTCTCCGCGCCATTCGCCTCTTCACCTCGAAGATCGCCGACTCGGCGGCCGAGGGCGTGAACTTGGTCGGCGACAAGGCCTTCCAGGAAGTGGCGCCTGCGCCGGCGGCCGATGTGGCTGCTGAAGCCGCGTCCCCCGAGCCGGAGGACGTGGACCTGGAAGCTGCCCTGGGCGGCGGTATTCGCAAGGCGCCCGCGGCGGTTGCGGCGCTGGACGAGGCCGAAGTGGCCGAGGGCGCTCTTTAATGATCTCTGCACACTGACGTGTGCATACTGAGACAAGCGTGGCCGCGAGGGTTGAGTGCCACGCTTTTCTTTTGCCGGGAACAGGGAATGCCTCTTTATTACCAATCCGGCGAGGAAGTTAAGAAAGGCGACAAGGTCCTTTACGCTGAGAAGCCGGGCGAAATCGAATTTGTTGCGGATCCTGTTGTGATTGACCCCGCCACGAAGTGGTATGTCGAGGAATATGGCGGAGGTGTGATGGTTTCGGTGCCGAATCATTTTGGCTCGGTTTTTTCGAGGGGGCTTGTGATCGACGACGAAATAGAGTTTATGTCGAGGGGGGAATGATCCACCTCGGTACGTAATATGATTTTTCAGGAAAAGAGAGACAAGGACAGTGAGCGAAAAGATTGATGCCAAGCTGGTAAAAGAACTCCGGGAAAAGTCCGGTGCGCCCATGGGCGACTGCCTCAAGGCGTTGCAGGAGACCAAGGGAAACATCGAGGATGCGTTTGTGGTGCTGCGCAAGCGCGGCATGGCCTCGGCGCAGAAGAAGGCCGCGCGCTCAACCAACGAGGGCGCCGTGGGTACCTACATTCACGCCGGCGGCAAGATCGGCGTCCTGATCGAGCTGAACTGCGAGAGCGACTTCGTGGCCCGCACGGAAGACTTTCAGGGTCTGCTCAAGGACATCGCGATGCACATCGCGGCCTCCGACCCGCGCTATGTGAAGCCAGAGGACGTAACCGCGGCCGATATGGAACGCGAAAAGGAGATCTATCGCGCACAGGCCGCAGCCACCGGCAAGCCCGCCCCGGTGATCGAGAAGATCGTCGAAGGCAAGATGGCCAAGTTCTACGAGGAGGTCTGCCTTGTTGAGCAGCCCTTCATCAAGGACCAGACGGTCAGCATCAAGGAGCTGATCGCGCAGAAGGTGGGCAAGCTGGGAGAGAACATCACCGTGCGCCGCTTCGCGCGCTTCAAGGTCGGCGCCCCCGACTGGACCGTAGCCACCACCAAGCCCGTGGAAGCCGCCGCCGAGTAACTCCGCCACCATTCCGGAATCAACCAAGGCCCAGGGTGCAAATCCTGGGCCTTAGTTTTTGGGCATGTCCTCCACGATCACTCAACCAAGGCCAGCCAAAAGGGGTATTATGTGGCCACCATGAAACCAACGTTAGGCGAGACGATCTTTGCATTTGTATTGTCCGCCGTTGCGGCTACTCTTGCGGCGGTGTTGGGTTTCGTCGGAGGGATAGCTCTTTGCGGATGGCTGCTAAGTGGAGAGGCGACCGAATTCGCGCTGATATTAGGACCCGGATTGGCGCTGGTGATGGCAGTGGGTACGTTTGTCCTTGTCTTCCGAAAGATCATCCATTACGGCGATCCTGCTTCAGGCCCCTCTTGATTCTGAAGGCTGTACGGTGTTTTTCTTGCCCCTGCTAGCAGTGAGACCACCTCAGCCGCCGGTATGCGATACTCAAAAAGGTATGTATAAACGGATCGTTCTCAAGCTATCGGGTGAGGTGCTGGCTGGCCCGCGCGGCTTCGGCCTGGATGCCGGCAAGGTCGCCGAAATTACCGGCGAGAT
This sequence comes from uncultured Acidobacteriaceae bacterium, assembly GCA_963710875.1. Classification (GTDB taxonomy): domain Bacteria; phylum Acidobacteriota; class Terriglobia; order Terriglobales; family Acidobacteriaceae; genus Telmatobacter. Next base: position 574,063 of record CAVQBW010000001.1, read on the forward strand.
CGTCGATGTCCACGCGCTGGGCGTCGAGATCGGCGTCGTCGTCGGTGGAGGAAATTTCTTCCGCGGCATCGCCGAGCAGGCCAAGGAGATGGACCGCGTCAGCGCCGACAACATGGGCATGCTCTCCACGGTCATCAACGCCATCGCCATGCAGGACGCGCTCGAACAGCGCGGCGTTCCCTGCCGCGTCATGACCGCCGTCTTCATGAACCAGGTGGCCGAGCCTTACATTCGCCGCCGCGCCGTGCGCCATCTCGAAAAGGGCCGCGTGGTGATCTTCGCCGCCGGTATCGGCAATCCCTTCTTCTCCACCGACACGGCGGCCAGCTTACGCGCAATGGAAATCAAGGCCGACGTGCTCCTGAAGGCTACCAAGGTGGAGGGCGTCTTCAGCGCCGACCCGGTGCTGGTCAAGGATGCCGTTAAATACGACGAGATCACCTACATGGAGATCCTGCGCCAGGGGCTGAAGGTGATGGACCTGACCGCCGTGAGCCTGTGCAAGGACAACAACCTGCCCATGATCATCTTCAACATGAACCAGCCGGGCAATATCCGGCGAGTGGTGCTGGGCGAGAAGGTCGGATCGCTGGTAACGGCGTAAACGCAGCCTTCAGCTTCTAGCTGATGCTCGATTGCTAGCGCTGTTCTTGCCTATCCTGAGAGTTGAACGTCCGGAACAAGGCTAGAAGCTGAAAGCTAGAGGCTAGAAGCTATTCGGTGGAAATCCGCAAACCAGCAAAGCTGAACGCATTGACAGGTCTGCGCTGCTTCGCGGCCATCAACATCGTCCTCTTCCATTTCTCCAATCCGCTGTGGTTTGGCTGGCTGGCGCCGGTGGTCAACGCCGGCTACATCTCGGTGAGCTACTTCATCCTGCTCTCTGGATTCGTCCTCGGCTATAACTACAATGCGCGGGCGCGGGCCGGGGAACTGGACCGGAAGCGTTTCTGGGAAGCGCGCTTCACACGCATTTATCCGATCTACTTTCTCAGCCTCCTCTTGAGTCTCGGCACGCTGGCCAGTGAGTATAGAAGCCATACGCACGCCATGTACTGGACGGGCGTTGTGCTCACGCCGCTGCTGCTGCAAGGGTTCATTCCAGCCGTCGCCACCTTCATGAACACTCCGGCCTGGACCATGTCGGCCGAGGCCGCCTACTACGTCATCTTTCCCTGGCTGGCGCGATGGAAGCGGCCGGAGCGCGCAGGGCCCCATCTCTGGAAGATGGCAGGCATCTGGATGCTGGGGATGGTTCCCGGCGCGCTCTACATGGCCTTCAATCCCGACGGCATTGCCCACCCGGACCGCTGGAGCTACGGCCCCTGGTTGTGGGCGCTCAAATACACGCCTTACGCACATGTGGCCAGCTTCATCTTCGGCGTGATGCTGGCCGAGCTGGACGAGATTGTCCCGCGTAGGGGCCGGCTGCGCCTCTGGCTGGGAGTGGGCGGCTTTGCCAGCCTCTACGGCATGTTGATGATGGGGCCGCTGATGCCTTATGCCATCATGCACGACGGCCTTCTGATGCCGCTCTTCGGCTGCATCGTGCTTGGGCTGGCCGGAGAAAATCCGCTGTCGCGGGTTCTGGGCGTGCGCCCCCTGGTCTTTGTAGGCGAGGCCAGCTACTGCCTTTACCTTCTCCACTTCTCTTTGTGGCACCTGATCCATGACTCGCATGTGCTCAACCGGCTCAACCTCAGCCAATTTGACCCCTGGATCAGCTACGTATTGCTGATTGCGCTGGCCCTGCTGGCGCTTTACTTCATCGAGAAGCCGGCCCAGCGGAAGCTCCGCGATTTGATGCACGTGTGGAGGTAGCTAGAATTTCCTGACCGCGCAGAATCTCCATCGGAGCCGTAAGACGTGTCAGGGCACGACTTCAGTCGTGCCGAAAGTGCAATGAAATAAGAATTTGCCTTTAGCCCCTGCGGCAGCCTTCCCGCCCGACGCTACTCCTCGGCAAATGCCACAAAGCTGTGCGGAGCCACCTCGATGTGGAACTCGGTGCGAGCCGGTTGCGGCGGCCGTCTGCGCGCGATACCCGTGGCTGTGCTCATGGCTGAATTCTCCTGCGTTGGCTTGCTGGCTTCCACCACCTCGCCCGTAGCCAAATTGCGCAGCCTGCTGTAGCTCCCGGTCGTGGAAACGGTTACCTGCGCGGGCTCGTCCCGGAACGACTCCACCACAAAGGTGCGATTGTCGTAAGCGAAGAGGCTCACCCGGCTCGGCGCGTCAATTTGAATCGTAAAATCGCGCAGCAGGTACTGCCGGATCGCCGTCAGCGTTGGCTGCGGCAGCGCGTAGAGATCGGTGGGGTTCTCCGGGATCGTTAGCACATAGAGAATCCCCTTCGAGTAGCGGTCCATGATCAGCAGAGGCGCGCCGCGGCCGTTGGCGGTACCGCGCACCACCGGCCAGGCATCGTTCGTCTGGAAGTCAATCTCCGGGACCAGAATCTCCGGCGTCGATCCCAGGCTTGCGCCGCGGCCCGCGCCGAATGCGCCCCAGTAATCCGTGGTTTTGAGGATGTTGCCGCTCGCGTGCAGCTCGACAATCTGATCCAGCGGCTTTGACGGCCTCTCTTCCAGCGCCCGCAGCAGGCCGGAGGTGATGATGACATTGCCGCCCTTCTCCAGATGGGCCTTGATCTTGTTTACGATCGCCGGATCGTACTTGGCCGACTCGGTCAGCAAAACCGTCCCCGCATCGGCGGGAAACTCGGGATGAAGATCGATGGGAATGCCGATCATTCCCAGATAATTGTGCAGAAAGTCCTCGCCCGAGTCGTCGGGAACGGTCTGAAATGGCTTGTAGCTGGCGATGCCGATGGGCGTGCCCAGCTTGCCTACCACGGCATTCACCGTCGAGAGGGAGTAGCCGGCCGCAGTCGCGTAATTAACCGGCCCCGGCGAGGCCGCGCGCCATTTCTCAAGCCCCGCCGAGTTGAAGCTGGTGTCGAGGCCGGCCCAGGCCGCGCGGTCGCCCATCTCGGCCGGCTTCACCAGATTCGACCACTGGAAGAGCATGATCTCCGGCGCCTTGGCCAGCATGGTGTCCCATAGTTGCTCGGCGTAGCGGTCCAGATAGCGGGTATCGAAGGTGTCCACCCAGCCGCCGCCGTTGCTGCCCGGCTTGATGTTGTCGAAGTAGCGGAGGATCTGGTAGCTCTCGTACTGTTGCAGGTGCTGGTCGGTGACAACCGGGTCGCGGGTCTCCGTGCCGGTGTAGATGCCGTCGAAGATCTTCGGCTCCTGGTCCAGATCGTAGCCGTTGGCCTGGAAGTGTTCATACCAGTTGGGGAACTTGATAATGACCTTCACCTTGGGGTTGACGGCCCGCGCCGGTCCCACCACCAGGTCGCGCGCAACCTCGTCCATTAGCTTCAAGCGGAATTCGGTCCAACTTGCGTCGCCTTTGGCGGCGATGTCGGAGTCGCGCTTGGTGTTGTTGAAGAAGAAGTCGTCGAGGACAATCTCGTCGAAGTGCCGCGCCGTCAACTCGGAGATGTTTTTGACATAGGCGCGGGATTTGGGGTCGGTATAGGAAAACGAGACAAACTGGCCCGCCTCGACCGTCTCCGAGCCGGCCGTATCGCCTCCTGCCGCGAAGGCGATGCCTCCGGCCACCTGGACGCCGTGCGCGATGAAGAAGTGCTTGATGGTCTCAAGCAGCGCGTCGTCAGCCACGACTCCGCTGCGGTAGCTCTCGATGTAGACCTTGTCTACCTTGACCTGGCTGCTGATCTCATCCCAGGTGCTCTGGAGATAAGCCGGATCCTTCATGCGCTCGACGACGGCCACGGGAATGTAGATGGCGACCCGGAAGTTGTCGTGGGCCGGGGCGGAGACCGCAGCCGGAGCAGCGCCCATCGGGAGGCAGGCGAAGGCAACAAGGTACGGAATCAGCGAGCGAATCCGGAGAGGCACGTCGGAATCTCCTTGCATCTTGCGGCGAGAGTGAGTTGCAGGGTGAATTGCCGGGAATGTCAGGCTGCGCCGGCCGGCACTCCAAAGGCGCGGAGCTATAGCAAAACCAGGGAAGACGTATCCCGGAGCAAGCACACTCAAGTCAACGCGACCGACAGGGAGCGGCGAGCCTCTTCGATCCGAATCAGGCAATAGGTTCCCTGATTTTGCTCTAGTATAAGCGCCAACGCCCGTTGACTGAAACGTTCCTGCGGAATCCTCGGGGCGGTCAACAAGAAGCCCAGCCGCGAGGGCCGGGCCTTTTGTTACGTAAGATGCGTCGCTTACGGGGCCACTGCCGCCGTGGCATGGTTGCCGTGGGGAATGACGACCAGCGCAGTGGGCTTTGAATCCGTCGGATACGGTGTGGCCTGGGTGGCGGACAACGAGCCGGAGGTGGGATTCAGGCGGAAGCCGGAGACCGAGTTGCCCAGCTCATTGGCGGTGTAGACGAACCGGCCCAGCGCCGGGTCCACCGCGACGGCCACAGGCTCGGCGTCGGTGGTGTTGAAAGGGCTGCCGGTCACATTCACCGCGGCCGTCGGATTGCCGGTGGACTGCACGATCGAGTAGGCCGAGACGGTGGAATCCAGCGCGTTGGTGACGTAGATGAAGACGCCGCGCGGATCGATGGTGATGGCGGAGGGCTCGTTCCCCGTCTTGAAGGGACCGGTGGTCATGTAGCTCAGGGTGCTGCCGTCCAGAATCGTGTAGCCGATCAGATCATTGGAGGCGTAATCGGTGACATAGACGAAGCGGTCGGTGGGGTCGGAGGCAATGGCGGTTGGCTTGATGCCTGCTTGCCAGGGGCTGTTCGAGGCCGCGGTCAATGCGCCGTCCGAGCCGATCGTGAAACCGAAGACCCAGCCGGGATTGGCGGTGCTCGGCGTGCAGGTTGTGGCCGGAGGAGTAGGCGTGCAGCCAGGATTGTAGGCCGATTGATCGTAGGCCGAGACATAGACGGCGTTGCCCGTAATGTCGGTTCCGTTATTGGCTAGCACGGTGATGCCGGTGGGAATGATCGTGTCCCCGTTGTATCCCGGAACCTCGAGGGCTGCCATGGGAGCGGTGATCGCGGAGCCGATAGCGCCGTTCGTTCCGAGAGGAAATACACCGATCGCACCCGCTGGGGAGAAACTCGGGCCCGGTCCACTAAGCACATACAAGTACGTCCCGGCTGAGTTTATCGCGAGGGAGACGAGTGTTCCGTTCTGGATGGTGATCGAGTCCTGCTTCGTCAGCTCGCCGTTCAAGCCGATGGCGAAGTGAACGATGGTGCCGTCTCCCTGGTTGGCGACGTAGAGGTTCGCATAGTCGGGAGTCGTGACCATGGCTACCGGAAGATTGACGCCGCCGGATACCACGGCTCCCACAGAGCGCAGCGCCCCGGACTCGGAGTCCACGGCGAAGGTCTGGATGCCGGAGGAACTGCCCACGTAAACATAATCGATAGTGATGATCGAGCAGGCAGTCAGGAGGGTGGCCAGGAGAAGGCCGATGGAACAGACCGGGATGAGCTGCCTCAGTTTGCTGAACTTCATGCGCTTCCTTCGTCGTGGGCTGCTCGGACGCAAGCCCAAAGAATTCCGGTTAGGTTGCCCCGTATGGATTGTAAAAGCCCGGTACGGGGTGTTGCTAGAGTGCATGGCCGCCACGCCTCGTCTCAACTGGTCTTGTGCGGAACGGCGGCCACAGCCGTCGGCTGGGCGTTGGTTGGGTACGGGGAGAGTTGCTCATGGACAAGCACGCCGTCAGTGGTGTCGATCTCAAAGTCGGAGATGGTCCCTGCCGCGCCGTTGTTAAGAAAGTTGACGGTGAAAACGAAGTGGGAGGTCGACGGGTCGATGCCTATGCCTACCGGCTGAATCCCTGTGGGGTAGGTGCCGATGCTGGTCAGTCCGCCGCCGCTGCCGATCGAATACGCGCTCACCGTCCCATCCAGCGCGTTGGAGACGTAAAGGTATGGGTACTCTGAATCGGCGGTGATCGCCGAGGGTTGATTGCCGGTTGGAGTGTCGCTGATCTTGGTCAGTATCCCGGATGCGATCGAGTAACTGACCACAATGCCGTTGGTCGAATCCGTCACGTAAACGTAACTGCTGGTGGAATCGCTGGCGATGGCCGAGGGATGAATGCCAAGTCCCTGATCGCCAACTCCCATATTATGTGGTACGCCGCCATTGAGGGGTGTCAGCGTGCCGACGGAGCCTACAGAAAAACCAAAAACATAGCCTACGTTGGGCGTGACCGAGGAGTCATAGGCCGTGACGTAGAGGTAAGCGCCCGAGGCCACGGTGCCGAACCCGGTCGGCACAATGATGTCGTTGGGGCTGCTCGGCAGCATCAGCGGCCAGTAATTCGCGCCGGTCGCGGGATTGCTGACGGGCGCTCCCAATCCGCCGCCGCGCGTTGCGTTCGAGCCGGTGCCTGAGGCAGCCAGGATGGGAAAGACACCCACGGACCCCGAGCACGGCTCAACGTTCGAGCAGGTGGGAAGCGGTTGGAAGGTGTCCAGCACAAACAGATTCGACCCGTTCACGGCAACGGCGAGCGGGTAGATCCCGGGGGTGTTCGTGGTGCTCTCCGGATAGAGCTTCCCATCCGGGCCGATGGCGAACTGAACGATGGTGTTGTCGTCCTGATTGACCACGTAAAGGTTCAGATAGTCGGCTGAAACGGCTTCGGCCACTGGGTTCCGTCCGCCCGAAGGGAAGGGCGAGGTCGGAATCTGGCGCATGAAGCCGGAGACCACGTTGATCTCGAAGACGTCGATCTCGCCATAGCTGTTGGGTCCGGCGGCCCTGGAACTGGCCACGTAAACGAAATCCGTGGTGAATGTGCCGCAGGCGGTTACAAGTCCGGCTGCCAGCAGGCTGGCTGCGGAGACCAGCAGCAACTGGCTCGATTTGTTGAACTTCATGCGCATCTTTCGTCGGCGGGCCACAACCTCTGGCGCGCAAAATCCGGGTTTGGAATCGAATCCCAGGGCACGAATCGAATCGTGCCCGGCATTCGGCTACGTTCTTGAAAACTGCGGGTCGATCATTCTCCGGCGTTGCCTGGAGCGGGGGCAGGCCGCCACCCCGGGCGCAACCGCATCGAGCGGCAGTTTAGTCGACGCGTCCATCCACCAGGCACCAGGTGGGCGGGCCGGTCAGTTTATAGCTGTCGGGCGCTTTTGTCGCGTCGGAGAGCGGCCGGAGAACGCCGGCGCGTTCGTCCACCTGCAGACCGGTTACGGTTGAATCGTTGAAGTTGGCCGTATAGAAGAACTGATTCGATGGATCCTCGACCAGGCACTGCGGGCCGCCACCGGTGCCGAAGGTCGGCCCCGGCATTTGAGTCGCCGGATTCAAACCGTTGAGGGTGTATCCGACGATGCCGCTCTGAGGCGTGTCCAGGGTGTTGTTTCCCTGGTTGGCCACGTAGAGCCACGTGCCTTTGGGCGCGCCCACCAGCAGATAGATGGGGTTGGCCAGGTTGGGGTCATCGGGGATCGGCCCGCTGGTCGCCGCTTGCAGCGTGCTGCCGCTGGCCGTGAAGGGCAGCATCTGGCTGACTGCATGATTCGGGTTGGAGGCAGGCGGCTCATTGTCGAGAACGTAAATATTCGCGCCCGCGTTCACGATCGCCGTGGCATTGTTCACGGCGCCGATTGAGTCGGAGCTGTTCAACGTCAGCGTCAATTGCCCGCTGGCTTCGCTGAACTGGTACGGGAAGACCGCATCGCCGGTCGCCGGAGTGCCGGTCAAAGTGAAAACGGTCGATCCGTTCAGCACAAAGTCGATGGGATTGGCAGGAACCGGAAAGTAGGCAATCGCCGCGCCGCTGGCCGATGTGATCTGGGCATTCACGACCAGTTGAAGGCGCCCCGTGGCCGCGTTCACCTGGAAGACCGTAATGTCGCCGCAGGATGCGACGTTGCCCCCCAGCGCCGCCGAGCAGGCGCCGCTGGACGGGGAATCGTGATCGAGCACGAAAATGTAGCTGCCGGAGCCGTCGGAAATCATCCGGAACGGGTTGATTCCCTGCGTGTTGAAGGTCTGCTGCGCGGTGAGAATGCCGTTGGCGCCCACCGCGAACTGGGTGATGTTGGCTCCCGTGCAGGGGCCCGGCAAAGTGCCCGGCGAGGTGCATTCTGAGCCGCCCTGGGCGTTCACGCCCCGGTTCAGAACATAAAGAAAGCGGCTGCTGTCGATCAGGACCGCGCGACCCGGATTGGCACCGCCGGAGCCGACGGGCAGCACGTTAACGGGGCGCAACTGGCCTGTATTATGGTCGATCCTGAAACCGCTGATGATGCCGTTGCCGTTGGATTCGGACGTCACCGTCCCCGTTACATACAAATAGCCAACCGTATAACTCTGAACGCAAGACGTAACGCTGAGGATAACACCCGCGGAAAGGGCGCCGATCAGAAGAGCCTTGCCGAATTTCATGAACTTCATGCGATTCCTTCATCCTGGTCGGGCGTGCGCCGCCAAGTTTGCTAGTTCCACAGCAGAGCTGGGTTGGGACGGGTCCCTGTTGCATTGTAAAAGCCGAGGCCGGGTTGTGCCTAGTTTTGGATGGAGACTCACTGAATCAGCGCATTTTTCCCTACTGTTTCGGCCCTTCGCTAGGCGGAAACAGCCTTTTCCCGGCTCAACGATCCATTTTCATCTGTCGCTGCACTTTTGGACGCCCGCCGGACGGGAAACGTCATCGGGCAGGCGGTGGAATCAAGGCGCCCCCGCCTGGCCGGGTGGCCCAGGTCTGGATTCTCAGACCTGGGAAACCACGAACCTTTAAGGCTGGGTGCCACATCCTTGACCCGGCTCAAAAGTTTGTGTGCCCCACCCTTCCGCAGTTTCATCGCGGAAGGGTGGGAGACGACGAACCTCTGGCCGCCCCATATCCGGCGCAGTCTTGTTGCGTCCGATGCGGGATACGCGCGCGGTTGCTCCTACCAAACCCGGCAGGAGTTCACCGGGTACATCGGCTGCCCCTTGGCGCAGCCGAATGCCTTGCCGAATTCATCGAAATTTTGCACTGTGCCATCCACCCTCCAGCGGCCTGGCGAGTGCGGGTCGGTGAGCGCCAACTGCCGCGCCGACTGCTCGGTCCGGTTCTCGCACCAGACCTGGGCGAAGCCCAGGAAGTAGCGCTGCGCCTCGGTGTAGCCGCCGATCTTCTCCTGAATGCTCTTGCCTTCCGCCGCCAGCGTGTCCTCGAGCGCCATGTAAGCGATGCGCAGGCCGCCGTTGTCGGCCGTGTTCTCGCCCAGGGTCAGCTTGCCGTTCAGCTTCTGCGCGGCAACGCCGTCATGCGCCGGGGCGGCATCGAAGCCGCCGTACTCATTCGCAATGCATTCCTCGCGCTCCGAGAAGGCCTTGCGGTCCGCGGGTGTCTGCCACTCGCGCAGGTTGCCCTTGCCGTCAAACTGAGAGCCCTCGTCGTCGAAGCCATGAGTCATCTCGTGCCCGATCACCATCCCGATGCCGCCAAAGTTCACCGCCGGATCGCTGGTGAAGTCGAAGAACGGCGGCTGCAGAATCCCGGCCGGGAAGTTGATGTCGTTCATCGACGGGTCGTAGTAGGCGTTGACCGTGGGCGGCGTCATCTCCCACTCCTTCTCGTCCACCGGCTTGCCCAGGTGATTCAGGTTCCAGTTCCGCTCGAAGACCTCGCTGCGTTCCAGGTTGCCGATCAGGTCGTCAGGTTCCACCTTCAGAGCCGAGTAGTCGCGCCACTTCTCCGGGTAGCCGATCTTGTTGCGGATCATCACCAGCTTCTCTTCAGCCGCCTTTTTTGTCGCCTCGCTCATCCAGGGCAGGGTCTTGATGTCGTCGCCCAGGCTCTTTTCCAAGGCGGCCACCAGCCGATCCATGCTGGCTTTGGCCGCGGGAGGAAAATTCACCTTCACCCAGTCCTGCCCCACCGCCTCGCCCAGCGCGCGATCGGTCATGCTGGTGCACTGCTTCCAACGCGGCGTCGGCTCCTTCTGTCCCGCCAGCGTCTTCCCGAAAAACGCAAAGTTCTCGTCGAAAAACGCCTTGGGCAGGTTGCTCGCCAGCGCGTGCAGCGTGTGCCAGCGGAGGTACGACTTCCACGCGTCGATGGGTTCCTTCGCGATCAGCTCGTTCAAGGCCCTGAAAAACTCCGGCGTCTCCACATTCAGCGTCGCGAAGGGCCGCACCTTCACATCCTTGAAGTAGACCGAATAGTCGAACTCCGGGGTCAGCTTCTGGAGATCGGCCACCGTATATATGTGGTAGATCTTCTCCGGATCGCGCAGATCAACGCGGGTGGTCGAGGCCTTGGCCAGCGCGGTCTCGATCTCCATCACCGCCGCCGCTTCCTGGGCCGCCCGCTCCGGCGTGTCGCCGGCCAGCGTAAACATCTTGGTCACATGCTCGACGTATTCCTTGCGAATCTCCTTGAAATGCGGGTTGTCCACAAGGTAGTAATCGCGATCGGGCAGCGAAAGTCCGCTCTGCGAAATGGTCGCGATCTGCTTGGAGGAGTTCTTCTCGTCCTGTTCTACGTCGAAGTCGAACAGCGGTGCCGGGCTGCCCTCGGACGCCAGTTCGCCGATCAGCGGGGCCAGCAGGTGCACGTCCTCGAGCGTGTCGATCCGCTTGAACGCAGGCTCGAGCGGCTTCAGGCCCCTCTCATCCACCAGCGTGGTATTCATGCAGACGGCAAAGAAGTCGCCGTATTGCTTTTGCAGCGGAGTCTTGGGGTCTTTGGCGGCCGCGTCCAGCTCCTGCCACAGCAGATAGCGGTTGCGTTCGCGCAGTTGCGAGAACGAGCGCGCCCAGATCACCTGGTCGGACGGGATGGGATTGTTCTTCACCCAGTTGCCGCAAGCGTACTGATAGAAATCCACGCATGGATCGGCCGTCTTGTCAACGGCCGCCGGATCGAAGCTCTTGATGGCTGGCGGCTCCGTGGGCTTGGAGGCATCGGGAGTTGCAGGCGCCTGCGCCAGCGCGGAGCCAGCCGCGAAAAGCAAAATCGGAGCAAATCTGGTGCAGTTCATCGAATCTCCTCTTGACCTGCCGGCTCTCCTGGCGAATTTACAAGCGGCGCTCAGCCGCTGCGGGGATGGCGGCCAGGACCGCGTCCGGAAATAAGCTTTCGGCAACCCAACCATGCAGGCCGCATTGATTAGGAGGCTATCACGGCGAGCGGGCAGTAGGGCGTTCCTCAAGGTTCCCGGCACACACCCCCATGAACCCGTCGCGCCCCATCCGTTCGCGCTTTTTCTGGCGAAAGGCGGGAGGCCACGCTCCCACTCGTCCCCTGTTCTGAATCTTCGGGATCTTGACAATACGTACAGATAAGCTGTACGTTTATGGAGAGGACAATCTTTATGGCCACCGAAACCTCCTACACCACGCTCCGCGAAAACCTCGCATCGTTTCTGACCAAGGTCACCGACGACCGGGAGGTGGTGATTGTCCGCCGCCGTGGCGCGCGTGACGTGGCCATCGTCCCCGCCGATGAGTTGACAGGCCTCATGGAGACAGCCCATCTGCTGCGTTCGCCGAAAAATGCCGAGCGGCTGCTGAAAGCGCTGGCACGATCTGCCGCAAGCGACAAAAGAGCGATCCCGGCGCACTCCCCCAAACAGGTATTGGACGCGTTGCGGCGCTCCGTCGGCCTGGATTCGGTGGGATAGCAGCGACCCATGAGCAAGAAGACTGACCGTGCAGCCGTATTTCAATCTGAATTTCGTGAAGACCTCATCTTTTGGGTCAAAACGGACCGAAAAACAGCCCTGCGCACATTGGAGTTGGTGGAAGCCGTCCTCGCTGACCCCTTCGCGGGCATCGGCAAGCCGGAGCCGCTCAGGTTTGTGCTCGCCGGCTGCTGGAGCCGCCGCATCACCCAGGAACACCGCCTCGTCTATCGCGTCACTGATACCCGCATCGACTTCCTCCAGGCGCGGTATCACTATGAGTAGAAGGTAGCGGATACAAGCGGGCCCAACCTTAATTACATAGCCACCCCCTGGCGTGCGCCTGTCGCACCGAAGGTGCCTCAAAAACCCGCAGATGAACTCGACGAATGTGGAAATCCCCGGCCAAACCGCACCCTTTCGCAACCGAATTAGGCTTGCAAAGCTGCGATGCCGCTGCCAAACTAAAGAGTGCCCACCCAAACCATCGTCATTCTGGATTTTGGCTCGCAGTATACGCAACTGATCGCACGACGCATACGCGAGCTGAATGTCTTCTCCGTCGTGCTGCCCTGCACGGCGCCCGTCGCTGAGATTCAAGCGCTCCAGCCTCTGGGCCTCGTCCTCTCCGGCGGTCCTTCGTCCGTTTACGATGCCGATGCGCCGGCCGCCGACCCAAAGCTGCTCGAGCTGGGCCTGCCGGTCCTTGGCATCTGCTACGGCCTTCACTTCATCGTCCATCACCTGGGCGGCAAGGTTCTCTCCGCGCCGCGCCGCGAGTACGGCCATGCCGAAGTGATGATCGAGAACGGCGCATCGCAGTTGTTCGCCGGGCTGCCCGCCACGCTCCAGGTCTGGATGAGCCACGCCGACGAAGCCGCCCAGCTTCCTCCCGGCTTCCATCGCACCGCCGTCACCTCCAACGCCCTGGCCGGCTTCGAAAACGTCGAGCGCCGCATCTGGGCCGTGCAATTCCACCCCGAGGTGCACCACACGCCGCTCGGTCCGCAAATCATCAAGAACTTTGTCTTCGCCATCTGCGGCGCGCGCGGCGACTGGACCGCGGCGCGCTTCATCGAGTCCACGGTAACCTCAATCCGTGAAAAGGTCGGCAAGGACCACGTCATCTGCGGGCTCTCGGGCGGCGTGGATTCATCGGTGGCGGCCACTCTCGTGCACAGGGCCATCGGCGATCAGCTCACCTGCATCTTCGTCAACAACGGCGTCCTGCGCAAAAACGAATTCAAAAACGTCCAGAGGAATCTGCGCGAAAAGCTGGGCCTGAAAATCGTTGCCGTCGATGCCAGCCAGCGTTTCCTCTCCAAGCTTGCCGGCGTCACTGAGCCGGAGCGGAAGAGAAAGATCATCGGCGCCGAGTTCATCGCCGTCTTCGACGACGAGGCCGCGCGCATCGCCAAAGAGACCGGCGGTGTTGACTGGCTGGTGCAGGGCACGCTTTACCCCGATGTCATCGAGTCCAGCAGCGTCAAAGGCCCCAGCCAGACCATCAAAAGCCACCACAACGTCGGCGGCCTTCCTCTGGGAATGAGGCTCAAGTTGATCGAGCCGCTGCGCGATCTCTTCAAAGATGAGGTTCGCCGCATCGGCCGCGACCTCCAAATGCCAGATGAAATCCTGGGCCGCCAGCCCTTTCCTGGGCCCGGCCTCGCCGTCCGCATCCTGGGCGAAGTAACGCCGGAGCGCGTTGCGCTGCTCCAGGAGGCCGATGAGATCGTCGTCGGCGAGATCAAGTCCGCCGGACTCTACAACTCCATCTGGCAGAGCTTTGCCGTGCTGCTGCCGGTGATGAGCGTCGGCGTTATGGGCGACCAGCGCACCTATGCCTACACCGCAGCCGTACGCGCCGTACACTCGGAAGACGGCATGACCGCCGACTGGACTCCGCTGCCCTACGAGGTCCTCAAGCGCATCTCCAGCCGCATCGTCAACGAAGTCCGCGGCATCAACCGCGTGGTCTACGACATCACCAGCAAGCCCCCCGGCACCATCGAGTGGGAATGAGCGCTTGCCCTGCCTGGGTCGTAGGTCCGATCCCTTATTGGCCGTCCGGCTTCAACACCGGCGCTCGCAACGGGGTTGTCTCAATCTCGATGCGCGTGTCCATTGGGAAGACCACGTCGCGGCCCGGGCGCAGGTAGTTCTCGTAGACAGAGAGCGCGGCGGCGTAATAGCCAATTCCCGCCGCAATGTTCCGATTGCCCGCGGCCATGCCCACGAACCTTCCGACGAAGCCAAATCCATTGGATGCGACGCCCGTATCCGCGTACATGTTCCCGTCATCGTCCAGAGCGCGGCCCGCCAGCACCGTCAGCAGCAGCGGGGCAATCACGCTGGATTGGTTGCGCGGCGTAATCGTACCCTCGGCGTCCATCGAGAGACTTTGCTGGCTCCCGGCAGTGGCTCCGGTCACCGACCCCTCCACAGGGCGATTGTGCGCTGCCTGGCCTGCGCCCTCGGGAAAACGCACCTGCTGAAAGTTGAAACGCAGCTTGCCGTTGCGCCCCAGTGTGCGCGCGGCTTTGGCTTCGCTTACCCGGCCCACCAGCACGGAGCCTTGCGGAATCACGAGTTGCTTTTCCCTATCGAAGACCGGCTCTACCACCAGCGCCCTGACTGGATCGCCGGCTCTGGCCGTGGCGGAGGTTACTCCGGCTGTGAGCAGGGCATGGACAGACCAGGTCTCCGGTTTGGCGTTCTTCGCGGGAGCAGGCGAGACTGCGGACTGTGCGGCCGCGGGCGGATCGGGCAAAGCCAGCGGCGACGTCAGATCGAAGGACCACATGGTGTGCGCTTCAATCCGCTCCGGATGGTAGGGCAGTTGATGGTAGAGCGTCTGCAGGGCCCGGTCTCCAAGCCCCGGCGCGGTAAAGAAGGCCACCCTGTCGCGCATCTGGCTCTTGGCCTGAGTCCAGTAGGGGGAGAGAAACGATTGGCGGGGACTCGCGCCCGGAGCCGCAAGGTGGAGAACAGGCGCGCCGTTTGCGGCCCCGCCGGCCGAGATAGCAAGCCTTCCAGCAGGAAGCGCCAACTCATTGAACTGCACCTGTACGGTGTGAAACGGTGTAAAGTCGCCGCGCAACCTGGCGTGCCAGCGGCTCTTCGAATCCGGCTCCAGCGCGACAACCTTGCCGTGGAGCACGGTGTCTTGAGGAACGGCCAACTTGCCCCCGGCAAAGATAGGATGCAGGAGCCGAGCATCGATGGCCTCGCCGGCCTTCATCGGATAGTGCCGGAGTGTCTCTACCTGAAAGTTTGTGCCACGAGGGAGTATCGGCCTTGCGGAGGCTGCCGGTTCCCGGCTTGCGCCTGGCTTTACGGTTTCAACCGGGGACTCGCGCGTGGCCGGGGGGCGGTGTACGAGTGTCTGCGCGCTCAATGCCAGGGCGAAGGCCGACGCGGCGGCAACCGGCAGCGCTGAAAAGAAAGAACGTCCGCAAAAGCGCATTGGGGGAAGGCTCCTGATCGCTCAACTCTCCTTGTCAGACGTGCGGCCGGGTTGAATGAGAGCGATTATTCGCTTGCCGGCTCCACGCGCAGCGCGGCCACCTCGCGGCTTAGAGCGTCGAACCGTGCCAGCAGCTCGCTGTGGCGCTTGTCGGCGGCCGAGGGGTCAAAGGCCTCGACGTAGAAAGTGCCGTTGGGCTCCAGTTCGCAGCGGTGTACCTGGTGGAAGTCCTCAAAGCCCTGGCGGTGGATCACGGCCAGCAGTTCCTCGCGGCTCAGAGACTCGCGCTCCAGCGCCTTGCTGTCGACCTGGCCGTTGCGCACCAGCACCGTCGCCCGGCCCTCCAGCGCACGGGTCAGCCGCTTCGAGCGGAAGAGCACCCGCACCACCAGCCAGTTAATCGCCAGCAGGCTAAAGGCGCCGATCACGCCGCCGGTCACCGAGTTGTCGTCGCCGATGATGGCGTTCTGCACGGTGTTCGAAAGCGACAGCAGCACCACCAGGTCGAAGGGGTTCAACTGGGCCAGTTCCCGCTTGCCGAACAGGCGCAGCAGCAGCACCAGCACCAGGTAGACGATCACCGGGCGCGCCAGCTTCTCCAGGATCGGAAGCGGCAACTGAAACATGTGGTCGAAGATCAGCGAATGAGGCATGGAAAGAGGATAAGCGGCTCCAGGTTTGTTTTCCAGGTATAGAACCGCCTCTGGTAGACAAAAATCTCTCCCCGCCGGTTGCAGCCCGTGCGCAACGGATGTATCTTCGTCTGTGCGCAGGAGAACAAGCGCAAGCACAGGTTGAACTGTGCGGGAGAAAACTTGCAATGCAGCCTGATCGATCGGCTCCCCGGCCTGGTTACGCACAATGGCCCTTCCTGATTGGGCTCCTGGCCGTCGCCTTTTCTTCACAAACAGCGAGCGCGGCTACCAAAGTCCTCACCGATGCGGACAAGGGCGGCGAGGTTCACCTCAAAGCCGGCGATACCCTCGAACTTCGCCTCAGGTCGAATCCGACTACCGGGTTCATGTGGTACGTCCACAAGGAATCGACGCCGCTGTTGAAGCTGGCTCACCAGTCGACGACCGAGCCATCGGAGCAGTCCCCAGAGAGTGTCCAGCCGCAGAGCGTGGGACGGCCGGTCGTTCAGGTCTTCACCTTCGAACCCCGCCGCTCCGGGGATGGGGTTCTCGTGCTTCACTACGTGCGTTCCTGGGAAAAGCCCGCGCCGGGCGAAGAGCGATTCCAGATTCATGTCTTTATCGAATGAGGCAGCGCTAGGCGTTACCAGACCGCGCGCGGATAGTGCTCTCTTACAGTCTCATCAGCCGAGATGAGCCATGCGAAGCTATTGGCCTTGGCGTTGGCCACGATCATCCGGTCAAAGGGATCGCGCGTCCACTTCTCGTCGAGAGCCGCGGCGGCGATGGTTGCAAAGGGAAGCTCGCAGAGCCGCGCGCCCATCTCCTGCTCCAGCTTCCGCTGAATGTCGCGCGCGGGCAGCTTGATGCGCCTGGCCTCGCAAAGATACTCAAGCTCCAGCAGCACGATAGGCGAGAGCAGCAGGCCGGTGCTTTCAAGCAGGTCGCGCGTGTTCGAGCTGAACCGGCTCAGTTTGCCGGTTGCCAGCCAAACCACAACCTGCGTGTCCAGATAGGCGGGTGCGTACGCAGTCATAGGCTCTCCCAATCGCTTTCCCAGGCCGTTTCCATCTCCCCCAGCCTCTCGGCCTTGCGCGCTGCGTCGAGCAGATCGTGAGCCTCGGGATTGATGATCTCGACCGGCGTAATCCGGCTCAGACGGCTGGCCGGCTGGCCCTCGGGGACGATTTTTATGCGGCGGCCCTTGTGCGTGAACCAGACCTCCTCGCCATCGAGCGCCTGATTGACGAGAGAGAAGATTTGCCGGCGAAACTCGGTGATCGGAACTTCCATTGGAAGCAGTGTATCATACTGTACATAAATTAATGTACATAACGTACGCTACCCCTTCTCTGCAGCCCTCTGTGCAACGCCGCCCGGCAGCGCTTACAATTCTCGAAGAGAATCATGGCTAAGGCGAAGGAAAAGATTTTCGAGGTTGCGTGCCCGGATTGCGGGGCGATGCTCAAGATCGATGCGGTCACCGGGCTGGTGGTGAGTCATACCCCGGCTCCGCGCAAACGGATGTTCGAGGATCTCGAAACAGCCGCTCAGGCCATGCGCGAGCACGATGAGCGCAAGGAGTCGATCTTCCGCCAGTCGGTCGAAGCCGAGAAGAACAAGGAAGATCTCTTTGAGAAAAAGTTTGCCGAGGCGCTGCGCAAGGCCAAGGACGCCCCCGAGGGCAAGCCCCTGCGCGAGTTCGACCTGGACTGAAGGGCGGATCGCCGCGGGCAGACGAAGGATTCCACCCCGATTTTCCGCCGCATTTTTCTCATGCGCGCGGCGGGAAATTTAGAGCGATACTTGATGCACCGTTCCCGTGACCGCGGTCCGGGGCAGAAGGAGAAGAGATGGTCATTATCCCCCTTTCCGAGCCAGCGTACGATTCTGCCGCCGCGCCGGGCGCCGTCGAATGCGAAGGAATCAACTGGGTCGGCTTTACGGCGGGCACAACGCTTGCCGTGGCCGGCATGTTGCTGCTCTCAGGCAATCGCCGCGCCGGCATGGTGACTGCGGCCACGGGCACGGCTCTGGCTGTGCTCGACCAGCAGGAGACGCTGCGCTCCTTGTGGAATGCGCTGCCCGATTATATCGATCAGGTGCAGCGGCTTCTAGGCCAGGTGCAGGATACGGTCAATGATATAGCCGTCAAGCGCGAGGCCTTGCGGCGGGTCTTGGCCAAATAAGGGAAGGCCGCGGCCTTCAGTTCTTCCGCTCGATCAGATAGCGCGCCACGGCCTTCAGTCCATCCGCGCGGCTGCCATAGGGCTCAAGCGCGGCGAAGGCCTCCTCGATCAGGCGGACGGCGTCGCGCCGGCTCTGCTCGATGCCATAGACCGCCGGCCATGTAGCCTTTTCCGTCGCTTGATCCTTGCCCGCCGTCTTGCCCAGATGCGCCGAATCCACCGTCATATCCAGCACGTCGTCCACAATCTGAAAGGCCAGCCCGGCCCTGCATCCGAAGAGCGTCAGGCGAGCCACATCTTCCAGATTGGCCCCTGCATAGACCCCGCCGGCCACCACGCTGACGCGGATCAGCGCGCCGGTCTTGGCGCGATGAATGGCCATCACCAGCTCCGGCGTCGGCTTCATGTGTTCGCTTTCGAGATCCAGCACCTGGCCGCCGATCATGCCCTCGACGGTGCCAACGGCATTGGCGACGAGGCCGATGATCTGGACGGTAGCCTCCGGCGGCGACTCTAATCCGGCCAGCACCTCGAAGGCGCGGGTTTGGAGCGCGTCACCGGCCAGAATGGCGATGGCCTCGCCGAAGGCCACGTGGCAGGTGGGCTTGCCGCGGCGCAGATCGTCGTTGTCCAACGCAGGCAGGTCGTCGTGGATCAGCGAGTAGGTGTGCAGCATCTCGAGAGCCGCGCCCAGCCGGGCGATTCCCTGGGGTAAAGCCCCGGCAATCGTGACCGCGGCCTGCTGCGCCAGCACCGGTCTGAGGCGTTTACCCCCGGCAAAGGTCGAGTGGCGCATGGCTCCGTGAATCGATGCGGGCACGATCTCCGTGCCAGGCAGCAACTCCTCAAGCGCCCGGTCGGTCAGCGCCGCACCTTCTTCGATCAGCGATTTCACATCAACTTGCATCGCTCACATCATAACCGAGACCGGCTCAGCTTTCGCTCAAGATACCAAAGACCTGTGACAAGCGGCACGGCCAACGCGCTCAACCAGCGTCCGGCCACGACATCCGGGGTCGTGATCCAGTCCACTGTCAAAATGTCGGTCCCCGGCCAAACCGGCACAACGATCAAGCCATCGCCGCGCCGGGGC
Source organism: uncultured Acidobacteriaceae bacterium (assembly GCA_963710875.1). GTDB lineage: Bacteria > Acidobacteriota > Terriglobia > Terriglobales > Acidobacteriaceae > Telmatobacter. The sequence goes on from CAVQBW010000001.1 coordinate 593,080, forward strand.
ATCGAAGCAATGGGCCTCCCATTAACCGCAACCCGCCAGGCCGGATAGCTTCGCAGTCGCAGAATCAGGAAGCCAGCGTGGTTGAAGGCGCCCGTTAGGCGCTTGTGCTCCGGCCGATCGAGTTGCCAGTTCAGAGTGGCCTCGCAACTTCCCTGCGCGGAGCTCCAAGCGGGGATGGCATCGTCGGCTTCGACGCCTGCCGGAATCTCGCCCAGAAGTGCGGAGGAATCGCTCATCAGGCAGGCGTCCGGCAGGCCGGTGGCTACCAGGAAGTTGTCGGCGCCGGGAGGCGCGTATTCGCCATACCCTTGAAAGCCCGCGCCGCTGCTGTAGACGGCTGTCATTCCGGAGACTGCGTCCTCTTCGTCGCAGACCTGGAGGAAGGTGCGTCCGACGTAGACCGTTGCGCCCAGAAAAAAAACGGCGCATAGAGCGGCGACGGCCGCGCGCAGCCAGGATTTGCGGGGCCACACCGCCGCTGCGAAAAAGATGGCCATCGGCGCCTCAAGCGCCACCAGCCATCGCCAGGGGAATTGCAGAAAGCGCAGCTTCGGCAGCAGATTCCACGCCGGCAGCGAGATGGGAAGCTGAAGAAAGAGAATTGCGAGCGGAATGAGCGCGAGTGGAATCCACCAGCGCCGGGAATTCAACGGATCCTTCGCCGCCAACCTTCCGCGCCCCCAACTTCCCAGCAGCCCTGCCAACGCCACGGCGATCATCGAGACGGCGATGATGGAGACCTTCCGAAGCTCGATGTCGTGGTCCGCCAGAGCCGGATCGGCGTGATGCGCAAAGAGCCAGCTATTCTCGATCAGCGACCCAGGATCGTCGATCGCCTGCCGCACATCGACCCAGTGCTGCTCCCATGCCGCGGGAAGCAGAAAGACACCGGCCAGCGCGGTCCCCAGGGCAACGCCAATGCTCGCGCGCAGCACCGGCGCCCACGAGCGCCCCAGCACAGCGGCAGCCAGCGCCATCGCGGCCAGCAGATAACAGCCCATCACTCCTACTGGAACATTCGAGAGCCAGCAGCCTGCCACCACCAGAACCAGTGGCGCGGCCGAGCCGTCCAGAGCCCGCCTCCATGCAGAGCCGGCCGCGTTGCGTTCGCGAAGCAAGCCGGTCGCCCCATCCTTTCCGCTCGCTTTGCTGAAAGGGTGGGATACATCGCGCTCTCGAAGAATAAATAGCAGAAGCAATGGGATCCAGAAGCCGCCGGACAGCTCCGCAAAGGCCGCCCGCTCGTAGGCCGTGAAGAGCGAATAGCCTGAAAACAATGCAGTGCAGCCAGCCAGCGTGGCTGCGCCCTCCGGCAGCGATTGCCGCGCCAGCGCCCGCGTCGCCAGGCCCGTCGCGGCCAGGAAAAGAAACGTCAGCGCGATCGGTACAAGCTGCCAGGGCAGCGCCAGACCCAGCGCCGCGCCCAGCATCCAGGTCAGCGGCGGATAAAAAACGAAGCGCGGCTCGCCAGCGCCGAAGTTAGCGCTCGCAGCCCAATGCGGATAGAAAACTCCATGCCGCCAACTGTTCAGAGCATCGAACCATGAAACCAGATGGAAGTCGAAGTCGTGGCCGCAGGAGTTACCGCGTATCAATTGCGGTGCAACGGCCACCAAAGCCGCCAGCACTACAACAGTGGGGCCAGCAAAGCGGCTCCAGCGCATTGTTTCCCCCGGTTTCACTGGCGAAACCTGAGACACACCGCTCGATTTGAACAATAATCGACCAATCGCATCCTGATGGGCATCCTACCTTTTGTTATAGTGGGTCATGCTAATCCAGTCCAGAGTAGTGTCGTCCAGAAACGTCATACTGCTCCTCATCGCTCTACTTATTCCCACTGCAGCCCACGCTGACGCTCTTTTTCCGTCACTGGTACTTGTTTGGCCTATCACGATCTTGCTTTTCATACCGGTCGTATTGATCGAGGCGGTGTATGCGCAAAAGCGCCTTGGCGCTGGTTTTTGGAAGATCACGGGAGTAACGGCTGTCGCCAATCTGATCTCTGCAATTGCCGGACTCCCAATAGCTAGCTTGCTCGCGGCAGGTCTGAAGTATTCGTTGGAAACCTTGCGATTCAGGGACATCGGCGCGCTCCGTGCAAAAGCGGCGCAAATGGGTGAGCTGTATCCCGAAAGGCTTAGTCCACATAATAATCTGGCCTTGATATCGCTTGGAATTTATCCGAAGTGGATCATGATCGTGAGTGCCGTGGCGATGATAGTCGTGTGCTATCTGGTGTCCTGGTGGATTGAAGGCAAGTGGCTCAAGCGGTACATCAAACGGACCATGTCTGAATCGGCGGACCAGTGCATGAATGTCGCCAGGAATGCAAATCTCCTCTCCTATGCGTTCCTGACTCTGGCTGTGGTATGGGCACTGCTTTACATCTGGCCTCAAGGCATGAATTAAACGCTAACAGCGCAACCGAAGAGGATAGCGCACCCTGCTTCATGGCAGCAGCCGCAGCGTGTGACGCGTCTGCGCGGCTACCGCTGCCGGAGTGAAGGGCATCGCGAAGGTCGTGCCATTGTAATAGTCGTTCCATTGGTCGCGGAAGTAAGGCGAATACGGATTGCCGCTCTCGCCCAGCACGATGTCTTCCGTCGAGCCGTCGATGTTACTCCAGTCCATGGTGAATCGCTGCGACGGGCCGAAGGCGCGGCCCACTTGCTTCACGGTCGTCGTGTCGCCGCTCAGCGGCTGCTCGCCCGTTCCGGCCACGCGTCCCACCAGCGGCAGAAACTCGGCCAGCGGATGCTCGATGTCGACTACGTGCCAGCTTCCATAACTCCAGCGAGCGACATCCGCCGGGGCTTTGCCGTTCTTCATGCCCTGGCGCACGGCGTCAGTTAGCAGCGTGTTCCAATCCTTATAACTCGCCGGAAGCCACTCCGAGTTACCGTGCATGATAATCTCTTCCTCGGCAAAGCTCTTTTCGCTCCAGCTATAGTAATCGGCATCCTCGCCTAACTTGGGTTTGAGGATCAGCGGCCAGAAGGCATATCGCGCCTGAGTTACGATCGAGGCGGCAGCCGAATCCGTGGTGAGTTTCCCGTCCCAACTGCGCATCAGGTCGGCGGCCTTCTTCAATTGATCGTCCGCACCGGAGGCATGGTCGATGGCATAGGCGAAGCGCTGGCCCAGCTCCTGGTCTACCTCGCTGTAAATATCGGTCTGAACCGCCAGCATGTCGGCGGGCTTGAGCTGGTCGCGGCCATCGAGCATCTTATAAATGCGCTCGATGCGATATGGATCGGCCCACTCATGCGTGATCGGATAAGGTGACTTATCAGTGGTGACGCAAGAGTTAGCGGTAGCTAGAAATCCAGAGGGGGGATCAAAGGAGTTAGGCATCTGGTCGAAGGGAATATAGGTTTGCGGCTCTTCCACGCCAATGAATTCTCCCCATTCGAAGCGCAGATTCTGGGTGTCGTGCGGGAGAGGTTTGTCAAAGATGCTTTTCCCATCCGGTCCCCGCATGGGCACCTTGCCAATCGCGTGATAAGCAGTATGTCCTTGATCGTCGGAGTAGACGACATTTTGCGTCGGCCAGCACCACGCACTGAGCGCCGCGGAAAACTCAGTCCAGTTGGATGCGACATTCATCTGATAGAGCGGCAGCCCATTCAGCGATGGGTCGTAGAGCGTCCACTTGAGCGCGATGGGCCGCTTCTCTTTCTTGAAGATGGGATTCAGCAGCGGCCCATGCGGGGTCAGTTGCACGTCCACTATCACGTCTCTGCCGCCGCGTACTTTGATGACCTCATGGTCCACTTGGAGAGGCTTCCACTCGGTATCGTTGTCCTGATAATTACCTTTGCCGTCGAGTTTCTCGACATATAAGTCCTGCACATCGGCGTAGAGCGCGGTAAAGCCCCAGGCCACATGCTCGTTGTGTCCGGCGATCACATATGGCATACCGGGCAGGGTGACTCCCGCGGCGTGGAAGCTCGGCGACTTCAGGTCCGCCATGTACCAGATATTCGGCTCGGTCAGCGGCAGGTGCATATCGTTCGCGAGCAGCGGCTTTCCGCTGGCTGTGTGCTCTCCGGCGATCACCCAGTTGTTCGACCCTGCCGCGCAGCCGTCGCAGTTGGGCAGGCCGAGCAGCACGCGCAATGCCCTTGGGTCTTCGTGTGGCGCGGGACCGGCCTGGCTGCGGTCCGTGTCCTCGTCGTCATCGTCCGTGGGCTGGGTAAGTTCGGGGTGCGGCTGGCTCAGATCGATGCGGATGCCGGTGGGCGGACGATCGCGCCACGAGCCAACCGGGTAGAGCTCGTTCTCCAGCTTCTCGTTGTTCAGCCTGGCCGCCACATGCTCGCGCCCCAGCTTTGCGTACCAGTGGCTGTCGAGCATATCGACCATCATCAGGCCGATGACGACCGAGTCCACGCCGTGCCATGGTTGCGGCCGATAGTGCAGCAGCCTGAACTCCGGAGGCAGAGAGTCCCGATGCCGCGCGATGTAAAGATTCACTCCGCGCGCATAATCTTCCAGGCGGGCACGGTCTTCGGCAGAGAGGTTGGCATAGACCCGCCGTGCCGTATTGCGAAACTCGAGCACGCGCTGCGCGCGGTCGTGCGCCACCAAAGCGGGGCCCATCACCTCAGCCAGTTCCCCGTTGGCGTTGCGCCGGAAGGTGTCCATCTGCCAGAGCCGGTCCTGCGCGGTGACATAACCCTGGGCAACAAATAGATCGTCCTCGTTCGCCGCCTCGATGTGCGGCACGCCGTGGCCGTCGCGCCGGACAGTCACCTGGGCCGAGAGGCCAACCAGATGCACATCCCCATCCAACGCCGGCAGCGCCGCGATAGCAGCCGAGCGCAGCCAAAGCACGCCCACGCACGAGGCCACGAGCAACAGCGCCAGCAGCCCGCCCGCCGCCCACAGCAGAATCCGCGGCCACCCGCGTTTACGGCGGCGGAGAGCCGTTGCGGAAACAGAAATGGTCGCTCGATTTCGAACTTCGGTCTCCTCCATCGGTCTAACTCAGGATAACGCCGCCGCCAAGAGCAACACGCCACTCGCAGCCGGGCACGCCGGGGATGACCTCTTTCCAGATAAAATGGATTTGTCCCGCCGAAGTTCCTGTGAGGTCAAAGATGCAATTTCTAGTTTTGGGCAAGGGAAAAACCGGAAGCCTGGTCGCCGAGGTCGCCCGCGAGCGCGGCCACTCCGTCCGCGCGCTCGATGTCGACGAGAACCTGCATGCCTCGGCTCTCACCGAGCCCAATCTCGCCGGCATCGACGCGGTCATCGACTTCACCACCCCGCAGGCCGCCGTGGAAAACATGCGCGCCGTGCTCGCACTCGGCGGCACCATTGTCGTCGGCACCACCGGCTGGTACGAGCATCTCAACGAGATGAAATCCCTGGCCCAGCAGTACGGCGGGGGCCTGCTCTATGGCAGCAATTTTTCGATCGGCGTGCAAAAGCTCTTCCGCCTCACCGCCCAACTGGCTCAACTCGACGGCTACAGCTTCACCATCGACGAAACCCACCATGTCTCGAAGCTCGACGCACCCTCCGGCACCGCGGCTACCCTGCGCGAGATCATCCAGGCCGCGCGCCCCAAGGCCGGCCCTGAAGTTTTTATCGCCTCGCACCGGGTAGGCGACGCCAAGGGCGAACACATCGTGAAGGCGGTCAGTGAGAGCGACACGCTCGAGATCCGTCACGAAATCAAGGATCGCCGCTGCCTGGCTCTGGGAGCTGTCCGCGGCGCAGTGTGGCTGGCCAACAACTCCGGCCCCCACGACTTCCGCGATATCTTCGATCGGTTATAGGGCAATTTCATTCCACATTTTTGGCCCTCAACCCCGCGCGTTATACACTTTTCTTATCATGGAAACGACAGGATGCGGTACAGCAATCGTGACGCCCTTCCGGGCGGACGGATCGGTCGATGAGCAGGCGCTGATTGCGCTGGTGAACTGGCAGATCGAGTCGGGAATCGACTTTCTGGTGGCTTGCGGATCGACCGGCGAGGCGGCCACGCTCGATGAGGAAGAGTGGCTGATGACGGTCTGCACCGTAGCCGAGGCCGCCCAAGGCCGCGTGCCGGTGTGGGCCGGTTGTACCCACAACTCTACTCGTACTCTGCTGCGCAACGCCGGCCGGTTGAAGCAGATTCGCGGCGTGGATGCGGTGCTTTCGGCCAATCCCTACTACAACAAGCCCACCCAGGAGGGCCAGTTTCAGCACTTCCTGGCTCTGGCCAAGGCCGTCGATCCCTTGCCCGTAGTGCTCTACAACGTGCCGGGACGGACGGCTGCCAGCCTCGATCCCGAGACGGTCGTTCGCCTGGCCGAGGCCGCCCCCAACATCCAGGGCATCAAGGAGGCCAGCGGCAAGCTGCCCCAGATCGCCCAATTGGTCCACTCTCTGCCCCATGGCTTCAAAGTCTTCTCGGGCGACGACAATCTCGCCCTCGCCTCGATCGGCGTCGGCGCGCAGGGGCTGATCAGCGTCGCGGCCAACGAGGCCCCGGCCGAGGTCAGCCGCATGATCCACGCTGCTCTGAACAACAATTGGATCGAGGCCCGCGAGCTGGAGCGCCGCTGGGGCCGTCTCTTCGAGGCGAATTTCTGGGAATCCAATCCCTCCCCGGTCAAGACGGTTCTTGCCCTGATGGGCCGCTGCACGGACCAGGTCCGCCTGCCGCTGGTTCCTCCGACCGCTGCCACTCGCGTAAAACTGGAGCGGCTGGCCGGCGAACTCGGCCTGCTCAAGCACCTTCCCCCGCCCGACGGCCCGTCCGAGGTGTTTTGAGAACGGTTGTCATCGAACGACTTCCGGTTTTAGTTGAATTAAAATGACTTATGACGTTTCCAAGGCTCCTGTGCCTTGGCAGGTCCAAAGCTCGGCCTCGAAATGAAGTTGTGAGCCTCTCTGTCTCATAAAGGAAAAGCGAATAAAAAGTGATTTATACCCCAGGGCGAGGGCAGATTTTGGCGCATCCGGATCGGGCAGGAGAGCCGGAGGTTGCCCTTGCCCCTTGACCTCTTTGCCCGTTCGAAGCCGTTTCAATTGTGTGCCAATGAAAGACAATTCTCTCAAACACCGCGCGAGTTCCTCAGTTCCCTGATCGGAACAGGGCGCCTTTGAATCCCCGGATATTGAGCCATCCTGGAGATAAAAAATTGTAAATCGATCTTTCTTTATCTGTTTGGTGTGCAAATTGCAGCATCTGTGCATAATTCCGGGCTTGCTCTTCGACAAAGCAGCCAAATACGGAGTGCGGTAGTCAAACGGAAGGGTTATGCGGCATCGGAGGGCGGGAAGCATGTCTGTAGGCTGATTTCTAATCTTCTTCTCATCAGAGAGTAAAGCGGTTGCACGATTGAGCCGATAGAGAAGGAGGAATGGAGAGCCACAGCAGCGGTGCTTCTCTTCTGACGATAGGAGACGCCTCGTGGATCGATTGAGCGAAGCCCGGATTTACCATACTTTCGACGAGAATGCGCCGGGAGCCGGAGACTGCTCGGAAGCGAGGAACCGCTGCGGATACAACAAGACCAGGGGATATATTCTGGGTGTCGAGATCGCTTGCGGCGATTTTTCCGCTCCCAACCTCACGGACCGGTTGCCGCTGCTTGCGCCCAAATCCGGCGCCGGGCTTTGGATGGTTCCTTTCCGCGGAATTCCCGCAATGGACGCGCCGGTTCCTCTGGATCTGATTTATCTCGACAGAGACCGCCGGGTCATCGAGACTGTCGAGTTTTTCCCCACCTTCCGCGTTTCGCCATCGAGTCCCCCGGCGGCGAGCGTGCTGGCTCTGCCCGTTCACTCGATCTTTGCCTCGCATACCCAGCCCGGCGATCAAATCGCCTTTGGTCATGTCGAGGATGTCGAGCATGAGCTGGCTTTGCTCTTCGGTTCAGGCGCCGCCGCCAACGCCGCGCAAGAGGCGCTCGGGGCGGTGCAGAAGCCGATGGCAAGCGTCGCGCCTGTACCGCAGAATGTCTTCGTCATGCCCGCTCGGACGAAAGAACCGAAAGAAGAGGCGCGCCCCAGGGAGGAAGTGGCTCCATCCACGCCGGCTCAAGAGGCCGCCAAGCCTGAGCCGCGGAAGAACGATCCCCCCAGGAAAAAAGGCTGGCTACAGCGGTTGATCTCTCCCGATCCGCCGGAGCCGAGGAAGAACCTGCGGCTCTCCCTGCCCGGCCTCACTGCTTACTTCTGGACCGGCGCAACCCCGCTGCCGCACACCATTCGCGATATCAGTGTCACCGGATTGTATGTGGTGACCGAGGAGCGCTGGTACCCAGGCACCCTGGTCCAGATGACGCTGAAGAAATCGGGCGACGGCGGACCGAAGAGTGAGGTTTCGATCGCCCTTCATGCCAAAGCCCTGCGCTGGGGCAACGACGGCGTCGGCCTGGAGTTTGTGGTCCGGGATCCCCGCGATCCGTACAATGGCGCCGATGGCGCGTCCCGCGAGGAATTGGATCAATTTCTCGGCCTGATCGGGCATAGAAAAGGCTGATTCACTCTGGCGGATGTGCGGAAAAGCCCTTCCTAACCTGCCAGAGCCTTCTTCACCATTTCACTCACCGTCCGGCCTTCGGCGCGCAGGCTGGCGGTTTGCAGCTTTGTCTGTACGGCCTTCATCACCTGGCCCATCTCTTTAGGGGTGGGAGCCTTGCCGTTGGCGGCGGTGACTTCGGCAATCGCTTCGACGACCAGGGCTTGCAGGGTTGAGTCGTCTAGCGCCTTGGGCAGGAACTCCTCGATGACCACGATCTCGGCGGCTTCCTTGTTGGCCAGTTCGGGCCGTCCACCCTTGGTAAACTGCTCGATCGAGTCGCGGCGCTGCTTGATCATCGTCGCCAGGGCCTGCTGCTCCTCGGCCGGCGTGAGCATTTCACGCTTCTCGATTGCCTTGTTTTTGAGCGCATTCTTGATCAGCCGCAGCGTGGTGGTGCGGACTGAATCGTGGGCCTTCATCGCGAGAATGACCTGCTGGTTGACCTGGGTTTCGAGTGCGCCCGCTTCGCTCATTGTTCTTCAACCTTTCGCATGAAAATGCGCAGTTTGCCAACCACAAGAGAAGTGTATCGCCTTCACGCGGCCTCGTCTCGCGCGGCTTCGTCCCTTTATGCCACTCAGGGAAGGCCCGCAGCGGCTTGACGGCCCGCCACCGAAACGCCGGCTTGGATTGCGTTTTTTCGTGGCACGAAACTCAATTCGCCGTTCCAGCCCGCCGGCAGCGGAACTTTTGCCGCGTCTTCGCATTGAACGGTATAGAGGTGCAAAGCGATGAAGACCTGGTTGAAGGCGATCGCGCTCGTTGGCATGGGAGTTCTAGGCACGCCGGCATTTGGCGCAATTCCAGCTCGCCCAGGCGCGGTGAATTACATTGAAGGCGCAGTTTATCTCGATGGAAGACAACTGAACCCGAAGGATGTGGGAAGCGCCGCACTGGATGCGGGGCAGGTTCTCTCGACCGGGCAGGGAAAGGCGGAGATTCTGCTCACCCCAGGCGTCTACCTGCGGCTGGACGATCGGAGCGCAGTCAAGATGGTCTCGCCCGATCTGACCCCGACGCAGGTCGAGCTGGAACGGGGCCATGCGGCAGTGGAAGTAGACGAAATCCATCCGGAAAACGATCTTGAGGTGATTGATGGAGGTGTATCGACTCAGTTGCTGAAGTGCGGCTACTACGAGTTCATGGCCGGGCAACCGGGGGCAGTGGCCGGTCATCCCGAGGTAATGGTGTTCAAAGGCAAGGCCGAGGTGGAGGAAGGCGACGGAAGGTATACGGCGGTGAAGGGCCATCACGAGGTGGCGCTGGTTGAAGGTGCTCGGATGCGACCTGTGAAGTTCAATGCCGGCGAGGCCGAAGGCCCGCTCTACAACTGGAGCAGCCTGCGCTCGCAGTACCTGGCCGAAGCCAACAATCAGATTGCCGGCGAGTACGCGGACGTTGCCGGGTTCTATCCAGGCTGGTACTGGGATCCGTACATGTGGGATTACACTTTCATCGGCATGGATCCGTTCTGGAGCCCCTTTGGCTTTGGCTTCTACCCGCCCTGGTATGGCTTCTATGGAGGCGGGTTTTATGGAGGCGGATTCTACGGGCGCGGCACCCATGGCCATATCGCTCATGGCGGCGGATTCGGCGGCCACGGTGGATTCCATGGGGGAGGCGGCTTTGGCGGCGGCGGTGGCTTCCACGGAGGCGGAGGAGGCGGCCGCCGTTAGGCCGGTCCTCGACGGCAAACCATCCGGCGAGCGAGGGAGTAGCTTTTGGTTGCAAGCCGCTCCCTCGCCAGCCAGATTCCTTTACTGCGCTTGCGCATTCCCCATGCGACATCGGCCAAAACGCCCCTGAAAAGCCTTCCCTCCGCATCGAAACTCCATAGAAATCCCCTTCGACCTCAAATTGACCGATTCAAATTGGGTATACGAAGGATTTCCACAGAAAATAAAAAACACATAAACCACATACTTGTGTATTATGTGATTGACCCATCGCCACAGAAAGCTGAACCGGCCAAATCTGTATCCCGGGCCTCTTTAGCTCCGGCAGAAAACGAGGAGAAACTCATGATTCGCAAGACGCGCCTGTTTACACCCGGACCGACACCGCTTCTTCCCGCAGCCCAGTTTGCTATGGCGGCGGCGGACATTCATCACCGTACACCGGAGTTCCGCGTGCTGTTTCAGAAGGTGATCGCGCAACTCAAGGTCTTTGTCGGCACGCAGAATGATGTGTTGCTGCTGTCTTGTTCGGGGACGGGCGCGATGGAGGCTTCGGTCTCGAATCTGACTTCTCCCGGCGACCGGGTGCTGGTGCTGACGGCGGGCAAATTTGGCGAGCGTTGGGTGGACCTGACCAAGGCCTTTGGTTGCCAGGTGGATGTGGTCGAGAAGCCTTACGGGCAGACCTTCGACATGGCCGAAGTGAAGGCCGCGCTCAAGCCGGAGCACAAGGCCGTCTACATGCAGGCGTCTGAAACTTCTACCGCGGTGAGCCACGATGTGGAGGCGGTAGCCAAGCTCGTCAAGGGCACTGATACGCTGCTGATTGTGGACGGCATCACCGGCCTGGGCACGCAGATGATCGATGTCGATGGCTGGGGCGTGGACATCGTGATCGGCGGCTCGCAGAAGGCGGTGATGATTCCGCCGGGGCTGGCCTATCTGAGCGTGAGCGAGAAGGCTTGGAAGGCGATGGAGATCGCGAAGAATCCGCGCTACTACTTTGACCTGCGCAAGGAGCGCAAGAACGCCGTCAAGGGCGAGAGCGCGTACACGCCGGCGGTGGCTCTGATTGCCGGGCTGGGCGCGGCGCTCGATTACATCGCCGGGCAGGCTGGGGGCGATCTCGAAAAGGGCCGCATCGCGCTGATCGACAATGCGCAGGTGAATGCCAAAGCGACGCGGGCGGGCCTCGCCGCGTTGGGCTTCACGCTCTTTGCGCCGGTCTCGCCGTCTGCGGCTGCCACTGCGGTTGCCGTGCCTGAGGGGATGGATTCGGGCGCGGTCGTGAAGGCGCTGAAGGCCAGGTTCAGCCTGGTGACCGCCAACGGACAAGGCACGATGCAGGGCAAGATCTTCCGCGTGGCGCATCTTGGCTTCTTCGACTACCTGGACACGGTGGCATTTCTGGGCGCGATGGAGCACATTGCGAAAGATACGCTAGGGCTTCCTGTGACGTATGGGCAGGGCGTGGCGGCGGCGCAGGCGGTGTTTGCTGACGCGACGAAGGCGTAGAACGGAAGTGCTTGGGTTCGTGGCATCCCACCCTTGCGACAGAAAGAAGTCGCAAGGATGGGGCACCCAGCTAGGAGCTGTTTTCATGTCCGAACTTAGTTTTGGGGAAAGGCTGTTGATTGCGCGCAAGCAGCTTGATCTCTTTCAATATGAGATGGCCGAGCGGCTGGGGGTTCATGCCAACTCGCTGACCAAGTATGAGCGGGGCGAGGGCAAGCCTCACGCGGCGGTGGTGCGGATGTTCGAGATTCTCTGCGAGCAGAACGGCATCCGCTTTGACGAGTATGAAACTGTACGCAAGGACAAGGGAGTGGCGATGAAGATCGTTCTGGGAGAGAAGGTATCTCCGGCAACGCTGGCCGTGTTTGCGGCCGAACCGGGGTGGGAAGTACTCACGCACGACCAACTGCCGGACGGCTTGCCGGCTGCCCTGGCCGATGCCGATGCGCTGGTGGTGCGCAGCGCGGTGCAGGCCGACGATGCGCTGATGGCGCACGCTCCCAAGCTGCGCGTGATCGGCCGGGCCGGCGTGGGCGTGGACAACATCGACGCCGCGGCGGCCACGCGCCGGGGCATTGTGGTGATGAATACGCCGGGCGCGAATGCGGTTGCCGTGGCCGAGCTGACCATCGGCCTGATGGTCACGCTGGCCCGCAAAGTCTCCGCGGCCAATGCGTCGATGCACGCCGGCAAGTGGGAGAAGAAGATCCTGCAGGGCTCGGAGCTGCGCGGCAAGACGCTGGGCATTCTCGGGCTGGGGCGGATAGGACTCGAAGTGGCGCGGCGGGCCAAGGGCTTTGGCATGGAGATCATCGGCAGCGATCCCTTTGTCTCGGCTGCCGTGGCCAGGGAGAACGGCATCAAGCTGGTGACGCTCGATGAGTTGCTTGCCGGCTCGGATTATCTCACTCTGCACGTGGGATTGACGCCGCAAACGACCGGCGTGATCAACGCAAAGAATCTGGCGACGATGAAGAAGGGCGTGCGCATCGTCAACTGCGCGCGCGGCGAGCTGATCGACGACGCGGCGCTGGTCGAGGCGCTCAAATCCGGCCACGTCGCGGGCGCGGCGCTCGATGTCTTTTCCGTCGAGCCGCTGAAGGACTCGCCTTATTGGGCAATGGACAATGTGATTTTGACGCCCCACATTGCCGGATCGACGGGCGAGGCGCAGGAGGCCGTCGGCATCCAGATTGCCCGCCAGGTGCGCGATTATCTGAAACTCGGCGTGGTGCAGAATGCCGTGAATCTGCCCTCGCTGAGCCACGAGGAGTATGTTGTGCTCGCGCCCTACATCGATCTGGCCGGGCGGCTGGGCTCGTTCCTCGCTCAGACCGGCAAAGGCGGCATCGAGGGCATTGACCTGGTTTATGGCGGTACGCTGGCCGAGACAAAAACCGAACTGGTGCGCAATGCAGCCATCGCCGGGCTGCTTTCGGGCTCGGAGAATGTGAACCGCATCAACGCAGCAGCCTTCGCCGAGGAACGCGGCATCCGCATTCATGAGGAGAAGGAGGACGACGGCCATCGCGGCGGGGCGACCACGGTGCTCACCATCAAGCTGCACTCGGCCGCGGGCGAGAGCAACGCCAGCGCCACGGTGATCCGCGGCGAACAGCCGCGCCTGCTGGTCTTCGAGGGCATCGACATCGAGACGCCGCTCGAAGGCAACCTGCTGGTCTGCCGCAACCTCGATGTGCCGGGCGTGATCGGCAAGATCGGCACCATCCTGGGCGAGCACGGCGTCAACATCGCCAACTTCGCACTGGGCCGCGAGCGCGGCGGGGTGAAGCCGGTGAAGGCTCTGGCCCTGGTGCAGGTGGATGCGCCGGTCTCTGAAAAAGTGCTGGAGGCGCTGGGCGCCATCGAAGCGCTGCTCGAGGCGCGGCTGGTGACATTGCCCGAGTGCTGCGGCTGAGCTTCGATTGGAAGCGATACGCCTCGGCAAAGAAGAAAAACCACAGCCAACCAGCGGTGGTTTTTCATTTGCGCACGATTGACAGCCTGGAGGTGCAAGTCGCTTTCCAAACCGACCCGAGGGAAGCAGGCGTTCACTGCGACCAAGGTCTCGACGCGAATGATCGAGAGCGATTATTCGGGATTCGCGGCCTGGAAGAACGCCAGCGACTTGCGCAGGCCTTCCATGAGGTTGATGCGCGGTTCCCAGTCGAGCAAGGCCCGCGCCTTGGCGATGTCGGGGCAGCGGCGGGTGGGGTCGTCCTCGGGCAAATCTTCAAAGCGCAGCTCGCTCTTCGATCCGGTCACCTCCAGCACGGCCTGTGCGCACTCCAGAATCGTAAACTCATCAGGGTTGCCGATGTTGACCGGAAGATGCTCGTCGGAGCGCGAGAGGCGCAGGATGCCTTCGATCAGGTCGTCGATGTAGCAGAAGCTGCGCGTCTGCTTGCCGTCGCCGTAGATCGTCAGCGGCTCGCCGCGCAGCGCCTGCATCATGAAGTTGGAGATGACCCGCCCGTCGCTGGGGTGCAACCGCGGGCCGTAGGTGTTGAAGATGCGGACGAGGTGGGTGTTGACGCCGCGCGAGCGGTTGTAGGCCATCGTCAGCGCCTCGGCGAAACGCTTGGCTTCGTCGTAGACCGAGCGCGGGCCGACCGGGTTCACGTTGCCCCAGTAACTCTCCCGCTGCGGATGCTCCAGCGGGTCGCCGTAACACTCCGAAGTGGAGGCGTGCAGATAACCCGCACCATGGCGGGCTGCGATCTCCAGGGTGTTTTCGACGCCGGCGGAACCCACCCGCAAGGTCTCGATGGCCAGGCGCAGATACTCCGGCGGACTGGCCGGTGAGGCCATATTGAAGACGTAGTCCACCGGCCCCACATCGAAGGGCTGGCAGATGTCGCGCTCCTCGAAATGGAAGCGCGGCTCAGCAGCCAGGTGAGCGATGTTTTCCCGGTCGCCGGTGGAGAAGTTATCGACGCCGATGACGGTATGACCCTCGCTCAGCAGGCGATCGGTCAGGTGAGAACCAAGAAATCCGGCGGCGCCGGTCACAAGAACGTGCAGGTTCAAGTCTTCATGCTCCGAAAAAATCTTCAACGTTATGCCGGTTGGGGCGGACGCGGTTCAAGCACGTTTTGAAGAACGAACTTCGCCAACCCCGCCCGCCGCGCTCCTGCTCGTCAAATTGCTACACCATCAGTTTGCGGGGCTTGCCCTGCTGCGCCTGGTAGATTGCCGGCCGTCCCACGCTCAGATAAGTGAAGCCATGATCGAGCATCTTCCGCGGCTTGTAAAGGTTGCGGCCGTCGATCACGATGGGAAAGCGAACCGCCTGGTTGAGGCGTGTCAGGTCGATCTCGGCAAACTCCTTCCAATCAGTCAGAATCAACACCGCGTCGGCGCCGGTTGCCGCCTCGTAGAGATCGGCGGCATAACTCATCTGCTCGGAGGATGGCAGCACCTCCCGGGCCCGATCCATGGCGGCAGGATCGTAGGCTGTGACGCAGGCGCCGGCATCCAGCAGTTTCGCGATCATGG
The DNA here is from genome assembly GCA_963710875.1 of uncultured Acidobacteriaceae bacterium. Classification (GTDB taxonomy): domain Bacteria; phylum Acidobacteriota; class Terriglobia; order Terriglobales; family Acidobacteriaceae; genus Telmatobacter. The sequence goes on from CAVQBW010000001.1 coordinate 608,302, forward strand.
CAATAGCCGGAGACTCGCGGATGTCGTCGGTGTCGCCCTTGAACGACAAGCCCAGCGCCGTCAGCCGCTTGCCGGGAAGCGTCCACAGCGCCGACCGCACCTTGTTGAAGAAGATATCGAGCTGGGTCTCGTTGACCTTGCGGATCTCCTGCAAAATCTGGAAGTCTATCCCCTGCTGCTGCGCCACCCAATGAAACGCGGCTACGTCCTTGGGAAAACAGGACCCCCCATAACCCAGGCCGGCGGAGAGGAATTTGGGACCGATGCGGCTGTCCATCCCCATCCCGGCGGCAATATCCTCGATGTCCGCGTCCACCGTCTCGGCCAGGTTGGCCACGGCGTTGATAAACGAGATCTTCAAAGCCAGGAAGGCATTCGACGCATGCTTGATGATCTCCGCGCTCTGCGCCGAGGTCACCAGCAGTTTGGCCGGGCATTGCATCGAGCAGTGCCCCGGTAACGAACCCGGTAACTCATAGTAGCTGCCCCCGGTGAGGGGCTCGTAAATGCGCCGCAACACCTCCGCGGAGCGCTCCGTGTTGGCGCCCACCACGATGCGGTCGGGATGCAGAAAATCGATGACGGCGGTGCCTTCGCGCAGGAATTCGGGGTTCGAGACCACATCGAAGCTCTCCGGCGCCACGCCGCGCCGCTGCAGCACGCGCCGTATCCACTCGTTGGTGTAGACCGGCACCGTGCTCTTTTCCACGATCACCTTGTAGCCGTTGATCGAGCGGGCAATCTCCGAGACGACGGCCTCGACGTAGGAGAGATCGGCTGCGCCGGTATCTCCCTGCGGCGTGCCCACGGCGATGAAGATGGCCTCGCTGCGCTCCACGGCCGCGCCCAGATCGGAGGTAAAGGTCACGCCGTGCCCATTTTGCCGGGCCAGAAGCTCGGGAAGATAGCGCTCGAAGATGGGCACGCCCCCTTCACGGAGGGTCTTCACCTTGGCTTCGTCGTTGTCCACGCACGTGACCCGATGTCCCAATTCCGCAAAGCAAACCGCTGCAACGAGCCCCACATAACCGGACCCGATCACACAAATGGATACTGGCTTCGACATGCGCTTGTGCAGTCTCCTCTATTGCTTCCCGCGGGATAATGGCAGGGAGGATTCCCTTCCGGCTGGACATGGTAGCCGCCGTACGGCCTGAAAGGGGTTCTTTCGCGAACGCCAGCCCCTCAGTGCGTCTCCTCCAACTTGACAGGAGGGATACGAATCGCGCGCCCCGGCGGCCAAGAGTCTACCCCTGCTAGGTTATTCGTCCGGGGGAGGATAGAGCAAGCCGTACCCAGGTTGAGGTGGCGCCCACGGGCACCAAAGTCACTAGATCTCTGACCGTTTGTTCCTGTACAAGTACCGTGCCCCATCTTTTCGCCCATTTCCAGGCGAAAGGGTGGGAAACCGCGAACTCTAAAGTGCGAAATCATACGGTCGGAGACCTGGCGGGCGCGCCCCGGCGCAGCCTGTCTTTGGCGGCGGGCGGATTTGGCTCTCTGGTAAAGTTGAGATTGCGCACCGCGGGGCCGGCGCCGGGCGCGTTGATCGGCCGGCAACAGCCTTGCGTTTCTATGGAATAAGGGGCAACTCGCATGACAAGTCTCTCGCACTCCACCTCTCCCGCTTGGGCTCCCTTTCGTATCGCGCCCAGCTTTTCCGGGCGAGTGTGGGGCTACCGCGATCTCCGTCCCTGGTATGACGTGGTGGCTCAAAGTGGCGAGCCAATCGGCGAAGCCTGGCTCACCGGAGACCAGTGCCAGGTCGCGACCGGTCCGCACACCGGGAAAAAGCTCGCCGCGCTCTTTTCCGGGAACGCCGAGGCTCTGCTGGGTCCTTCGCCGGCCAGGGATGAAGCGGCCTCAGCCAGTGCCTCGCCGCTGCTCATCAAGGTCATCTTCGCCAAGGAAAAACTTAGCGTGCAGGTGCATCCGGACGACGCAATGGCGCAAAAGTACGGCGATCCGCGCGGCAAGACGGAGTGCTGGTACGCGCTCCAGGCCGATCCCGGAGCGCAGGTGGCCTGTGGGCTCAAGCCGGGCGTCACGCTCGACGCCGTCAAAACCGGAATCGACGAGGGCACCCTCGAAGCCAGCTTGAACCTGCTCGATGTTGACCCCGGCGACATGATCTTTGTCGATGCGGGGACGGTCCATGCCATCTGGCCCGGATCGATTCTGCTCGAGACCCAGCAGAACTGCGACCTGACCTACCGGATGTACGACTACGGCCGGGGCCGCGAACTGCACATCGCAAAGTCTCTTGAAGCTACGCGCCTCAAAACCCGCGCCGGCAAGGTGCCTGCCAGGGCGTTGAGCGATCGGACCATCCTGATCGAAGGGGATTATTTCCGCGTCGAGCGCATCCCTGTGGCTGGCAGCAGGGCCAGCGCCAGTCTGCCTGGTATCGGCGAACCGGAACCCGGCTTGGCGTACCTTTTTGCGGCTCGCGGAGCGGCGCGAATTGCCGGAAGCGGCTTCGAGCCAGTCGAGCTGCCCATGGGTGCCATCGCGGCCGTCCCCGCGGCTTCGCCGGAGTTCACGGTGGAGGATCTGGCGGGACCTGATTTGATCGGACCGGATTCGAGCGCATTGGAGTTGATGCGCATTACGCCCCGCTGGCCGCGGCCAAGCCGATGACGGCGGCCGCTTGAGTTGTGGTGGTCGCTCCCTTTTGGAACTGAGCGGCGTCGAAGCTCCATCACGAGATCGGAGCCCTGCCGGGGAGAGTCTTCGCGGAATCTTTGCCTTGCATTTTCACTTTGCCGATGTACACTCAAGCGAAAGGGAATGCCTCGGGGAAGGGTGTCCTGCAGCTTTTCAAGGAGACGCAGAATGCGCTTGAAGCCATACTTAGGGCTGGCCCTAGCAACTCTTTTCGCTTGCGCGGCATCTTCCCTTTCTGCACAAGCCGCACCGGCCGCCACGGTGTCAGGTGTGCCGATTGCCATCGGCGCCGGCCTCTCCGGCTATAACCCCGATATTGGACACGGCCACTTGCTCGGCGGTACCTTGTGGATCAACTATATCCCGAACAGCTTGCCGTGGATCCTGAGCGGATTGGGCATAGAGGCTGAGGCGCGCGATCTCAACTACGGCCGTTCGTCGTCTCAACCGGCAAATCTGCGCGAGGACATTGCCCAGGGCGGATTGATCTACTCCTGGCCTCGCTACCGGAACTTCCGCCCCTACGCAAAGTTTTCAGAGGGATACGGCAACGCGGACGACGCGGAGTCCGCTACGCACCGCAACCATGACTCCCGCACCATTTTCAGCGGCGGCGGCGGCTTCGAGTACCATGCATTCCAGGGTGTCTGGGTCCGGCTCGATTATGAATACCAGTCCTGGCCCAATTTCTTTAAGCATCCGGCAACCGCAACCGAGCCTGCCCGGCCCTCAGGACGGTGCAACCCGCAGGGCTTTACCCTCGGCGTGGTCTATCACTTTGGCCATCCCCGTCTTCATTGAGCGACAGCGTCATTGACCCGCTCGATCGCTGTCTGCTTCCTGTCCTCCTTTCGAATGCCTCTGTCTCAAGCGCTCGTGGCAGAGCGGGGACGGCCATCGGAACTCTCCCGATCGGTGGTGGAAGATGAAGTCGAGCGCGTCGGTTTTGCAGGGAATTGCCTTCCACTGGCGCACAATGGTTCGAGGTTCGAGCGGGCAATGAGATCGAGCGGATCTCGAGTGCCGGTAGAGGATAAACCTGAACGGGAAAACTTCGTGTCTCTGCCCGGTCCGTATCCCCCGCAGACCACCCCCCTACCCCCGGGGTCCGATTCTCCGTTTGTTCGTCTTTCCCTGTGAAACCGAAGGACATTGAAACAGATCGCGTTCCGATATTGATCGCGGGGCTCTCCTCTATCTTCCTGCATCGAAAGAAAAAACAGAAGGGGTTGGCGGGGAATCGAGGATGCTCCATGGTTTGCGCCGCTAGAATCCAATCAGGGGAATTATGAACGGGACGAGCAGCTGTGCGGTCTCCGCGAGTCAGGCCGTTCGTCGCGTCTGCTCCACAACCCGAGTGGACCGTTTGGTCTCCACAATGACTCTGCTGGCGAGGGCACACCCCGGGCTTCATTGCCAGGAACCATGCCTCTGGTCCAACATGGTTGCAAGTGCAATCATGCTGTTTACGTAAGCAAATACATTGCCATTCTCAGTCCCGATGGCGAAACGGGCAGCGGACTTAAAAGATCCCTCTATCTCAAAGAAAAGTCTCGGCCGTGCGGAAGTCATCCGTTTAGCCGAGGAAGCGTAGAACATCGCTGCTTGCTTTATGATGGGGCTGTGGCCAATTTCCCGCGGGCGTGGCGAAATGGCAGACGCAGCGGACTTAAGCAAACATGAGTGCGCCAATCGGGAAACCGACGGCGTAGAACTGCTCAAAGTCGGGGAAACCTGAAATGGCAATCCCGAGCCAAGCCCGGAAGCACTTCCGGGAAGGTGTAGAGACTAGACGGGCAGCACCTAAACCTCGTGTGGGGAATGGTGAAGGTATAGTCCAGACCACGAACCCGCCTAGCGGGGCGGCAAAAGCCGAAGTGGTATGAAAATCCGCAGGCCGCAAGGCCATGAGGGTTCAATTCCCTCCGCCCGCACCACACCCGCTTCTAAGCCGGCCGGGATGGAACCATCCTGGGATGTTCTCCGCAGTGCCGGACCAGGGCCCCTGGAAACGCGGCTTGAACCGTTCTCTTCAACTCTGGATCGAGTCCAGGCAGTTCGGCGAACACTGGCCGACATTTGAGGAGCAATCCGTCTTCAATGGTAAGCGTGTGGTCTGCCCCTGTTGACCGTTCGCGGGAGCCTGTATTTGGGGTAAGGACTGATTTTGAGAAGTGTCCACTTGTTTTTAAGTGGACACTTCGGGAAGCACCGGTCAGGCAGCTTTGGCGACTGGTTAGATCTCGTCAGCGAGATTCCAGGGCAGCAGTTCATCGATTCGGTTGATCGGATGTTCCGCGATGCGGATTAAGACCTGGCGAAGATAGGCTTCCGGATCAAGGCCGTTCAGTTTGGCTGTGCCGACCAGCGAATAGATGGCGGCAGCACGCTCGCCGCCGGAGTTCGAGCCACAGAAAAGGTAATTTTTCCGTCCCAGCGCCACGGCGCGCAGCGCACGCTCGGCCGCCGAGTTATCGATCTCCAGCTGTCCATCATCAACGTAGCGTGTGAGCGCGCGCCAGTGCGCAAGCGCATAGCGAATCGCGCCCGCGGTCTCGCTTTTGGTAGACAGTTGCCGCAGGAATTTCTCCATCCAACTTCGCAGGTCATCGAGCAGCGGCTTTGCCCGTGTCTGTCGAATCTCGCGGCGCAACTCAGCCGGCTTGCCGCGAATATCTTCTTCGATGCCGTAGAGAGCGCCGATGCGATGGATGGCTTCGGTGGTGATGGGTGAAGCGTGGACCACATGGATGTCATGGAACTTGCGCCGGGCATGAGCCCAACACGCCACTTCATAAATAGCGCCGCCTTCATAGAGATGATGAAAGCCGGAGTATGCATCGGCCTGCAAAGCGCCCTTGAAGTTCTTCAAGTGCTGCTTGGGATGCTCGCCCTTGCGATCCGGCGAGTAAGTAAACCACACGGCCGGCGCGGTGCTTTCACCGGCGGCTCGTTCATCGCGCACATACGTCCAGAGGCGGCCGGTCTTGGTCTTGCCATTCCCTGGAGCGAGCACCGGAACCGGCGTATCATCGGCATGAATCTTCTTCGCCGATAAAACGTATTTGCGCAGTGCTTCAACCAATGGAGTTAGTAACTCGCTCGACGCGCCCACCCAGCCGGCCAGCGTGGAGCGATCCAGATCGACGCCTTCGCGCGCGTAGATCTCCGACTGGCGAAAGAGCGGGCAATGATCGGCATACTTGGCCACCAGCACATGCGCCAGCAATCCAGGCCCTGCAACTCCGCGCTCGATGGTGCGCGCCGGCGCGGGAGCTTCGACAACGCGCTCGCACTGCTTGCAGGCGAACTTCGGCCGCACGTGGCGAATCACCTTGAAGTTGGCCGGAATGTACTCCAGCATCTCGGCCACATCTTCGCCGAAGTTGCGCAACGCGCCGCCGCAATCGGGGCAGCAATCATGGCCTGGAAGATGAGTTACAACTTCGCGGGGAAGGTGCGCTGGCAGCGGCTTGCGCGATGGCCTTGGCGGAGACTGCGGCTCGGCCTCAGCGGCAGGCGCTTCGAACTTCTCTGCAACAGCAGCATGTTCCGTCTCTGCATCCTCGAGTTGCAACTCGAACTGCTCGACCTGAACGATGACCTTCTCGCTCTTGGCGCCGAAAATCATGCGGCGCAGCTTCTCGACGACCAGCTTCAGATGCTCAACCTGTTGGCTGTGTGAATCGAGGCTCTCGCGCTGCGCAACGACCAATGCCTTCAAGGCTTCGTTATCAAGCCGGTCGAGGTCGGGAAGAGCGGTAACATCCATGCAATAAGCATGTCATGGAGTTATCGATAAGTCATCAATAAAAGGTGCATGAATACAGGATAATCACGCTTGCCAATTAAACCGCGAGCTGCGGCGCGAAGGTTCTCTCCGGCCTGCGCCAGTCGATGCCTTCCAGCAGCATCGACAACTGCGCGCGGGTCAGTGCGACCGTTCCTTCCTTGGCTTGCGGCCAGACGAATCGTCCCCGCTCCAAACGCTTCGCGAACAGACATAGACCGTCTTCATCGGCCCATAATATCTTGATCGTGTCGCCCCTGCGCCCGCGAAAGACAAAGACGTGCCCGGAAAACGGCTGCTGCTTGAGTATCATCTGCACCTGCGCGCTTAAGCCCGGAAAGCCGCGCCGCATATCGGTCACGCCCGCCGCGATCCAGATGCGCGCGCCCGTGCGCAGCTCGATCACTTGCGCAAACTCTCTAGAATCGCTTGCAGCACTGCACGGTCCGCGCCGCGCTCCACGGTGACCGTGGCGCAGCCTGGAAACTCAACGTGAATCGCACCCGCCGCGATCTCCGGCTCTGGAATGACGGACTGTTCTCGCAGAGCCCGCTTCGCAGAATCCGTTGCCGCCAGCACAACCGGCAAGAGCGCCGAAGGGTGTTTATCGAACTCGACAAGCTTCCCGGCGCGATAGGCCCGCCGCCACTGAAATACCTGATGCGAGTTCACGCCCTCGGCCTGCGCCACTCGCGCCACGCTCGCCCTGGGACGCAAGGTCAGTTCCACAATCCGCCGCTTCTCCGCTACCGTTCGCCGTACGCGTGCCTTCGTCGTTTCCATGTCCCCATCGTTGCAAACCGGCGGGCGCAAGTCGAGGGTGGGAAGACAAGACGCCTACCAAATTCACCGCTTATCGTAGATGTATCGTGGCTGCGAGGCCGCCCCAAAGAGCGGCCTGATAGTCGGATACCGGCACCGCTAGACAGGGGCATCGAACCAACGATGATCCTCAGCCGTTTTGATGAGATCGCTGATCCTCAGTTCCTTGCGTTCCTCGCTACTCTTGCGAGCCACAGCATTGAAGACATGATTGATGACAGTGAATGAACCTTCAGGTCCGATGTATTTTCTGAGGTCCACTCCCTCGACGGGCACCTGATACCGCTCGCACAGTTCATCGACCAGTTCAACCGCATCGTCCCCGTCGATACCGAGATCGTAGAAGGTCTTCTCTGGCGTAATTTTGTCCTTCGATTTTCCCGTCTTCCTCGCCACAAGCCCAATCACTTCCTGTTCGATCGACATGCTCACTCCTTTGTTATTTACTCCCTCCAATAACCCAAGGCGTGTCATCGCTTGCCCAATCGCACGCAACGAACTTGGCCCCTTGATAAACCAGGATGGCTTCTCCGACAACGGGAACCCACCTTCCGATAACTCCCCCTAAGGACCCCGATGTTGCAAGTGGATTGGAGATCGTGGGAGCCCAAGTGCTTCCGATTGCTTGCGGAAGAAGACCACGGAAGAATTGCGATGCAACGGAAGTGCCCGAAGTCATACCGCTAAATTTCCCGGCGGTCGAGACCACATTCAGGCCAGAAGCGACTGCTTCTCCTGCCCCTGCGGTCGATAGCCCAAATGAGCTTGCAGCGCAAGCTTTCGTCGCTTGCCAGTATTGGCTCCATGTTTGCCCGTTACTTGGGGCACCTCCTAGGATTTGTGCGCCTTGACAAAGCCTTCGTCCTTATCGAGGGCCGCCCACCTTACAATCGAAAGTTCTTATGCTTGACGATCATACGTGTGAAAGCGCGTAACAACAACGCAAATGCCGAGTATGTAAGGCAGTTAATCATGACCAACAATGACCTTGCCCTCAGAACGCGTATCTCTTAACGGGCCGGGTTTTGAGGATCAAATTCATCCTCGTGGTCGTCGTGGCGGTGGGAATGTGGGAATCGCCGCAGCGATTTCCAAGGGCTGTGGGAAGGGTGGGAAAACGGCTTCATCGTTTTTCCATGCTTTCCACAGATCGTCATTTCCACGGCCTGCCCATGTCGCCGCAGAATTTCATGCAGCGATCTTCTCGGATGTCTCTAGCCATTGTTGCTCGAACTCGACGGGGCTGAGGTAGCCGAGCGTCGAGTGCATCCGTGATTGGTTATACCAGAGCAGCCATGCGATGGTCTCATCCTTGGCCTCGCGGATCGTTTCAAAGCGCTGCCCGTGGAGCCTCTCAACCTTCAGCGAACCGAACAGCGTCTCCGCGCAAGCGTTATCCCAGCAGTTACCCTTGCGGCTCATCGATGGCGTGATTGTGCAGTGTTCAAGCACCTTTCCGAAGTCCTCACTTGCATACTGGCTACCGCGATCGCTGTGGAAGATCAGTCCTGCCTGCTTGCCTGGCGAACGCTTGAACCAGGCCATCTCCAGCGCATCGATGACTAGATCGCGATGCATGTCAGGCCGCATCGACCAGCCCACCACCTTGCGGCTGAATAAGTCGATCACCACGGCCAGAAACAGCCAACCTTCCTCGGTTGCGATATACGTGAAATCACCAACCCACGCCTGATTGGGCGCGGCAGGAGTGAACTTGCGATCAAGCACGTTGGGCGCAATCGGAAGACCGTGCTTGCTGTCGGTGGTGACAACGCGGAAGCGTCGCTTGCCGCGCGCCTGAATGCCGTGCCGCTGCATCAGCCGCTGCACCCGCTGCTTGCCCACGCGAATGCCTTGAGCACTCAGTTGACGCCAGATGCGCGGCCAACCGTAGGCCCCGCGATTCTCCGCATAGACGGCGCTGATGTGAACCAGCAGTGCTTCGTCGCTGAGGTGGCGGCGCCGGGCAATATCCACGCGCCGCGCCAGGTGTTCATGGTAGCCAGAGACGCTCACCAGCAGCACCCGGCACTGCACCGAGATCGGCCAGACAAGCCTGTTGCGTTGAATAAAGGCGTACTTCATTTCTGGCACTTCGCAAAGTACGCCGTCGCTTTTCCCAGAATGTCGCGCTCCATCGTCACACGCGCCAACTCAGCTCGCAAACGGCTGTTCTCCATCTGCTCGGCGGTCACATGCGGCTTACCGATGGCGCCCTTCAAGGTTCCAGCTCGATGCGCCTTGACCCAGTTGCCCAAGGTCTGCTCAACCACCCCCAGGCTGCGCGCTGCCGCCGCCTGGCTCTGGCCCGACTCGACTAGTCGCGCCGCCTCTTGCTTGAACTCAAGCGTGTAACGTCCTCGCTTCGACTTCGTCATCTTCGCTACCCTTTCGCATTAGAACAGCTTGCTAAGGGATACGTTTTGCACGGGCAAGGTCACAATGCCGTCATTATGAGGCCCGGAATGGTCCTTAGCCAATCACCTGGCAAAATCACCGACGACGGCCATAGTACATACATAAAGTCTATCTGGCCGCAAATGAGAATCCCCAACACACCGTACCACATCAGAACTATCACGACGCACGAAGCTATCAGACCAAAGGCGCTTCCAATCACTATTGCTCGACGATTCGCCATATTTTCCTTTCAGATTAGATACTACTTAAAACACGTCGCTCGGAACAACATCAAGTTTGATATTCGGAGATAGGAAGACATACGGATTCTCTTTCGCACACTGCCTTTCTGCAGAAAAGCTGTACCCTAATTCTCCAGGCGAACCTCCGAGACTCTTTTCCATAAGTGAATCGGGTGCCAACTGGCCGTCGGACGGCGAAACCCCCATCTGAGCATTCAAGCCTTCGGGGCGCTCCGGTATGTCGGGCTCTAGACCAATAATAAGCTCAAGTGTCGCAAGCCATCCCGCTTTCCCCGGGGTATTAAGGCAAACTTTGAATTTTTGGACTGCTTGATTGATCACACTATTTGGGGCAAGTCCGAATGCACTAGGTCTCTGACCGCATGATTTCGGACTTTAGGGTTCGCAGTTTCCCACCCATTCGCCAGAAAAACGGCGAATGGATGGGGCACGGAGATGGTACAGAATTAAACGGTCAAAGACCTAGCGGCGACCGTAGTCGTACACCTAATCATGGCCGTCGTACCGTAAGAGGACGCCTCTGAATTACTGATCGTCCTCATCAAGAGAGGAACCTTTCGAGAACAGTTTTTCAGCGAGCCCAAGAGCACCGCTGATGAGAAGGAAATCCACAACCCCAAGAGGCAACGAATAGGCAATGGTGGGGACATTGCTCTGCGGCCAGCGCACTAAGAACAAAAAGGGGACGTGAAGCAGCAGGACGAAGACGATAGTTGCCCAGAACCAAGCGTACCTCCTCAGCTTCCAGCGAAGCCTAACAGCGATCATGAACATCGCCAAGACGATGCAGGCTGTAAATCCCACCTCCGCTTTGCCTAAGTAGATGAAAAGGAAAAGCACGGGCAACAGCATTGCACCGATGATGGTGCCCGACCAGTCGGCCCGACCCTTCTCTTTGGGAGCTTCATAATCAAACATTGCCCGCTCCCATCAATGGCCTGCCATGCAGGATTGGTACTTCTTATAAGCCTGGTAACCGTCCCAACCTAAAGTGAGTAGAGAGACGGCGTTGCCTACGAGAGGAATTGCCTTCGTGCCTTCCAAAGACGCGTCCGCCAGAGCCAGTCCGATCCCTGCTCCTGCCGAACCTGAGCCAACAAGAGAATCCGTAGCGTCTTCCGGCCCAGCCGTCACGCCTCCATAAGCTCCATATATCCCAGAGCCAACCGCAAAAGCTGGGCTTGTGATTACGTGATTGACTGCGATCCCGGCACGAACGATTCCAGCACCTGCCGACACCGCATTGCCTACGGCTGGAATAGACCCAAGAATGTCGAGCCCAATGGACAATCCTTTATCGGCTGCTGCGACCCCTAAACAGTGCGATACGGTCGGCGCGTTACTTGGGGCCGTCGCCTTCGCAGAAATGTTGACCGTGTTAATGCCTAATACTCTCATAAATGAGGTACCCATCGTTGCGGAGTCCTCGGCTACAAGATCCGGTGTTAGTCCTGTCGGATCGACCAGATTGACCGGGTCGTTTCCCGCATAGGCATACAAATTGAGCCCGCCTTTGAAGCCGACCGGATCGCTCTGCAAGAATCTTCCCAAGCTAGGCGAGTAGTAACGCGCGGGCATGTTATTGAGGCCGGTCTCGCTGTCGTAGCGGTAGCCGGCGTACTGGTAGGCCAGCCACGTGCCGCTCTGAGGCGCGCCGTAGTCCGAGTAGGTATAGGTGTCGGCAGGTCCGCTCCCGCCCGGCACGGTCAAAGCAACCGTCGAACCCTTCGCGTCGTGGTGTACGTAGACGATCTCTTCGCCGCCGCCGCCCGCGGCCGGCACGACCGTCACCAGCGGCAAACCACCCGCACCGCGCACCGTGAGCCGCCAGGTCGCCGAGGTCTCATAGTAGTCGGCGATCTCCGCGCCCCCGGCCAGCACGAAGTCGGTCGCCGCTGGCGTGTCCGTATTGACGCCCACCACCTTCTGCTTGCGCTCGCCCAGAGGGTCGTAGAGATACGTGCTCGCGCCCCACGCCGCGTTCTCGGCCTAGACGAGTCGGTTCTCCACGTCGTAGCTGAGCGTATTGCTGCCGTCGTAGGTCAGGTTAAGGTTGCCGTCGTAGTTCATGGTGGCGCTGCCCGAGCTTGCTGTCATTGTTGTCAGCCCGTTGTCCGAGTTTGGTGTGCCGTAGCTCACGGTGCCCGCCTGCGGCACGTACTGGAAGAGCGGGTTGTTGACGCTTGCCGAGTTGAGCTGGTGGTTCATCAACCATGTGTAGTTGAAGGTGACGCTGCGGCTGGAGCCATTGTAGGTTTGGGTCAGCGTCTTCAAGTTGTCGCACGCGTCGTACTGCGAGTAGGCGTCGCTGGTTCCGTCGCCGTAGGCAATCGACTGCTCGCGCGAGAGCGCGTCCCAACTGTACTGCGCCAGCAGATTGTTCGTCCCGCCCTCGTTGACGTACTGCATGCGGTTCATGGCGTCGTACCTGTAGGTGACCGAATAGGAGCCTGTGCCGCCGGTTCCCGCCGGCCAGACGACCTCGGTCTGGTTCCCGACTCCATCGTACGCCACTTGCGTGTTGCGGCCAAGCTGGTCCGTGAAGCTCGTGGCCCGGCCCGCAGTATCGTACCCGATTTCGTAGGGCGTCGAACTGGAGCCGTCCGAAGCTTGCAGCATCCGGCCGGAATAGTCGAAGCCATAGGTGACCGTTCCCGCCGCCTCGCCCTGCGGGTTCTTGGCCTGCACCCGGTTGAGAGCGTCATAACTGAAGCCGGGTGCCCCATCCTTGACGCGGCTTTATCGCGGCAAGGGTGGGATACGAAGCTCTTTCCCAGCCATCTTTCGTTCTGCTTCACGCTTGTTTGCTGTCCATTCTGACTCGATCTCCACGATCCCTTCGATTCCGGTCGCATAGTGCCGGAAGCTCGACCATGGCCAATCCTCAGGCTTCAGAACCAGTCCTCGCTTTACCGGATTGCGGTGCATATAGCGAAGCTTCTCCACGGTCTTCTTCCCGTGATTCACGTTGAAATCGTAGTAGCGCGGCTGCCAGAATTGCGTCTCCTCACGCTTCTTCAGCTTTCTCGATGTCTGCTGTTTCAGCATCTGCACGGCCACCGAGAGCGAAGAAACACTCGTCTCTCCCACAAGCAGATGCACATGTTCCGGCATCAACACATAGCCGGCAACGACAAATCCATAACGCCGCCGTACCGATTCCAACTCACGCTCGAAGGCAGTGTATGCCGCTTCGCTGGCTAGCAGAGGCTGCCTTCGATAACAACTGAAGGTGAGAAAGTGAAAGGCTCCGCACTTTTGGTAGCGGACAAGTCCTTTGGGCATGACAAGTGGATTCTACAGCGATGATTTGAGAAAGCAAAAGCGGCTAATCAGGGTTCGTGGTATCCCACCCTTCCCGCAAAAGCGCGGGAAGGATGATTGCATGACAGCGTCGGCTCCCTCGACCTGAGTAGACTGGTTGCGGCTAAACGACCACGAAGCTCGGGAGGAAAGGAGCCGAGCATGATGATTATAGGCTGTGATTTTCATCCGCGGTTTCAGCAGATCTCCTTTTTGCTGGAGGAGACCGGCGAGTGCGGGCAGCGGCGCTTGATGCACACGGCGGAGGCGGAACAGTACTATCGCTCGCTCTGCGAGGCGAAGGTGCGAGTTGGCATCGAGGCCACGGGGAGCTATGGCTGGTTTCGACGCTTGCTGAGCGAACTGGGCCACGAGCTTCTGGTGGGCGATGCAACCCAGGTTCGCGCTTCGAACCCGCGCAGGCAGAAGACCGACAAGCGGGATGCGGAGCATATCTTGGGTTTGCTGATGGCGGATCGTTTCCCCGCCATCTGGCAGCCGCCGGCAGAGAACGAACAACTGCGCCAACTACTGTTGCATCGCAGCCGCCTGGTCAGGTTGCGCACGCGAGTGACCAACCAGTTGGATGGGATAGCCAAGAACGAAGGGCTATTGGTTCCAGGCGGGTGGAGCGGAAAGCGCCGCAAGGGGATCGAAGCATTACCGCTGCCGGGCTGGTATGGCGAACGGCGCAAGGACCTGCTGGGACTGCTGGACCGGCTTGAGGAACGGATTGCGCCCTTGAACAAAGCGGTCAGCCAGGCTGCGGCCAACAATGCCGAGGCTTGCCTGCTGATGACGCATCCGGGCGTGGGTCCGGTGGTCTCACTGGCCTATGTGCTGACGATCGGCAACTGGCAGAGATTTCCGCGCGGCAAGCAGGTGGGGAGTTACTTGGGTCTGATTCCGTCTGAGGATTCCAGCTCCGACAAGCGCCGTCTGGGACACATCAGCAAGCAGGGCAACACGCTCGTGCGCTGGCTGCTGGTGGAGGCGGCGAGCACGGCGCAGAGGTACGATCCGAGCTGGCATCGGCAGTATTTGCGCCTGTCGATGACGAAACATCACGGCGTGGCCAAGGTGGCGATTGCGCATAAGCTGGCGGTGAGGTTGTATTGGATGTTGCGCTCCGGGGAAGATTATCAGCATGTCAGGGAGCGCGGTTCTCATGCGAGGCAGTCCGAGTGCCCCAGTGGTCGCGAAATGCGGCCGATTGAATGATTGGACGCCTCGACTCTTCCCGTGAGGGGAGAGTTTGAACAGGAAATCATGGGGTAAGTCCGACCCGTATACATGGTTGGTGGAACCTGATGTCCATCGAGAATGATTGGTTCAACACGCGAGCTTGGGGTCGTTGATGCCGATAGACCGGTTTTTTCAGGGAGGGAACGAAGCTCAGAAAAGAACTCTGATCTTCGTTCCCAATTCGATTGTGGCAGTGGCCGGGACGGCGTCAAGGGTCAAGATAAACGCCAAAGTACGGCGCCCTTGACTCCGTCCCGGCCACCCATGGGAGAGTTTGCGCCCAAATGAAAAAAACGCGCTTGACAGACGCCGACACTGTCATACATGGGGCACCCGCTTACCTCCCCAGGGTGAAGACCACATTCACCGTGGTCTCCACCTCGACGGGTTGGCCGTCGAGCATATACGGCTTATAGCGCCACGTCCTCACGGCATCGAGGGCTGCCTGCTGCAAGATCGCGGGACCACCCATGACACGCAGATTCTCGATCGTCCCGCTTTTGGAGATGGTGGCCGCCAGAACCACCGTGCCCTGCGCCCGCATTGCGATGGCGATCGGCGGATACACCGGAATCGTCCTGTGAAGGATCAATCCTTCAGAGACCATGGTGGAGATCCGCATCGGGCCGGATACAGCCGGCCTGACTACACGAGGCTGCGGCTGGCCGGGAAGTGCAGTGCCCCAGCCGCCCGGGATGCCGGGGCCTTGATCTGCGGGGATGGAGAACGCCACCTGTTCAGGGTGGTCGGGGATGTAGATGGGTCCGGTTGGAATGATTCGCGGTGCTGTGTACGGGTCGAACGCCACGCGTGTCTCGGGCCTCGGAGTTTGCACAATGGGCTTCGGCTCCGGCTGCTGCGCAGGCGCCGGTGGCACCGTGATCAGGATGGTTTGGAACTGAGGCGGCAGAGCCTCAAGATAGATCAGCGGAACCAGGATGAACGCCAGCAGGATGGAGGCATTGAAGGCGAAGGCCGCAATCATCCAGCGGCGGCTGCGGGTGCGAATTCTTCCTGCGGATTCAAATGTGGAGTCTTCAAACATGGCCTGCCTCCCTTGAACAACCAATTCAGCCGCGCCGGCTGGGAGTTAGAGGCCATCTTCACGCGCGAGCGGGCTCGCCGCTCTCGCACGCTAACTCGGCGCGGGGAGCGGGGCTATTGGCTCTGCGCCCCAGCGACGACAACCTGTCGCTGGGGACCCAGGCACTCCGCATATCCCAATCGGAACCACTGTACTTAGGTAGACACCGGCGCCGGATAAACTGTTCCCGGAGTTACAAAGAAAATTAAGCCGGCAGTTACGGATAACATGTAACCTTTCCTGTGGCAGCGCCGTAAGGATAAGTAGAAAGGGGAAGGACGGATGCAGAACGGAGCGAGCGACGTCCTGAACCGGTTCCGCCAGGGTGATGCCGCTGCATTTGAAGAGCTTTTTCGCCGGCATCAGCGCGCGGTCTACGGCTGGATTCTGCGCATCGTTCGCGATCCTGGCGCGGCCGAGGATCTGACCATTGAGAGCTTCTGGCGCATCCACCGCGCCCACGCCCGCTTCGAGCCGGCGCAGGGCTTCGAGGGCTGGGCGCGGCGCATCGCCACTCGCGCGGCGCTTGACTGGCTTCGTGCAAGGCGGGACAAGAACGAACTCGATGCTGAAGCCTGCGCCGGGTTAGTCGCTCCGGCTGCCTCCGACGGGGCTATCACTGCCGAGATTCGCTTGAAGACCGCGCAGGCCTTCGCGCGACTACCGCCCAAGCTGCGAATCGCCGCCACCCTTGCGGTGATCGAGGAGCTGCCGCAAAAAGAAGTGGCCACGGCGCTGGGCATCTCGGTTGCCGCTGTCAAACTGCGCGTCTTTCGCGCGCTTCGCTTACTAAGAAATGACCTGAAACAACAAGGAATCACGCCATGAATGAAGATGATCGGGACCGAATGAAGGAGCTCTTGCAACAGGCCTTGCCGCCGGTTGAAGCAGACGCGGAGCCGGCGCGCGATCTGTGGCCCGCGATGCTCGGGCGGCTGGACGATGAGTCAATCGCGCCTGGGCTGTCTGTGCGCGCAGGTTTCAACTGGGCCTGGTTTGATGGGGCTCTCGCAGCCGGCCTTGTGGTGCTCGTCGCGTCTTTCCCGGCGGCGATTCCTTTGCTTCTTTACTACCTGTGAAAAGGCGGGCGCTCGCGTCCGCGGAAACTGGAGGAAGTTATGAACACTCATCCTTATCTTCGCGCTTACATGGCCGGCATCTTTCTGCCCACGCTCATCCTGCCGGTGCTGCTCACGGTCTTCATCGTGGTGCGGCTGGGGCTTCAACTCCCCTTTCCCATCGAGCGTGGACTGGTTTTTCCGTTGGCTTTTGTGCCCGCGCTCTGGGGCATCTGGAACATGCTCTGGCTCTGCCTTAACCCGCGCATCCATCAGCCGATCGGCGTACATGGCGCGGTTCTTCCGTTTCTGTTGCTGCCCTCCGGCACGCTGGTCGCCCATTGCCTCGGCATCCTCGCATTGGGCATTCAAGGAGTCACGTGGTTCCAGACAATCTACATCCCCTATGCATGGATCGTGCCGTGTTTCCTGGCCGCTCTGGCCGGTTACTACCTTGTCTGGAAATACATTGTCGGCGCCTTCAATCGCATGCTGGGGATCGCGTAAATGCAGCTTCTAGCTGTGGCAGCTAGAAGCTCATTCCGCTCTACGCCCCGGGGTTGAAGAAGTCTTCGAGCCCGGCGCGCTTGGCGTGTGCGGCCATCGAGGCTTGAATCTCCAGCGCCAAAGCCAGCGCCTCGCGGCCCTGACGCGCGGTCACCAAAGGCTGGCGCCGCGTCCGCACTGAATCGAGAAAAGCGCCAATCTCCAGCCGCAGCGGTTCTCCCGGCGTCACGGCTGGCTTGGAGAAGCTCAAGCCCGCATTCAATCCCGTGGGATTTGTGAACTGCGCGATCACCGACGGGTCGATCCCTGCCATGGCGGCAAACTGCGCAATCATTGTCGGGTCAATCTTCTTGAGGTCGATCTTTCCGGACGCAATTCCCGCTGCGATCCCCGGCGGCAGCATTGCGGCAACCTGCGGCGGCAACGACGCGATCAGATCCGAGGTCTTGCCCACGCCTGCCTCGACGCGAATCACCAGCAGATCCTGGCGTGCGTAGTCGATCGAAACATACTGCCGAGGCTCGAAGAAGCGCAGCTTGCGTACTCGCTCCGTCGAAACCCGCGAGGCCGTGAAGTTGGCCACGCAGCCCGACTCGAACTCGACGCGCACGTTGGCGATATCCACCTTGGGCGAGAGAATCGGCAGACCCACGGCCCGCACCTCGCGCACCGGCGAACCCGCGAAGGTCAGCACGATATCCAGGTCGTGAATCATCAGGTCCAGCACCACGTCCACATCGAGCGCGCGCGGCGTGAAGACCGAAAGCCGGTGCGCCTCGAAGAACATCGGCCGGCGCAGTTGCGGTTGCACAGCCAGCACCGCGGGGTTGAATCGCTCCAGGTGACCGGGTTGCAAGATCCTCTTGCTTTTTTCCGCTCTCGCAATCAGGTCGTCGGCCTCAGCCAGTGTGGCGGCCAGAGGCTTCTCGACCAATAGGTCAAGTCCCGCATCGAGCAGCGTTGAGGCCACGGCGTGATGATGCACGGTGGGAACAGCTACGGTGGCCGCGTCCAGCTTTAGATCGACGGCCAGTAGCTCATCCACGGTTGCGAAGACAGGAATTGCGTATTTGGCAGCCGTCTCGGCGGCACGAGCGGAGTTGGGCTCGACGGCCGCGACAAGGGCGACGCCTAAGCCGGCCGTCTCCAGTTCGCGATAGACGCGCAGATGGTTCTTGCCAAAGGCGCCGGCCCCGGCAACGGCAACGCGCAGCATGGACTCGCCAGCTATGCCCCTGCCCCTTTTTCCGTTCCTGGGGCTTTCGGTCCATGCCCTGACTTTTCCGGCTCCAGCCCGCGACCTTCGACGGCCTTCAGGCAGCGGCTGTAGAGGTCGAGCAACTGGGCAACGTGCTCCTCGGGGTTGGGCGCGCCTGAGCCGCTGAAGCCGGTCGAGGGCGCCGCGGGGCGGCCCACGCCGGCCGTCGCGGCTACAAACTTGAGAAGATCGAGTGCGATGTCTTCATTGCGGCGGGCGCCAAGGCTCATGTTGTTAAGGGCATCCATGCTGAAGATTCTCCAAAGAGGATGCTACCAGATCCAGGGTTGCGGGATCTCATTCATGGCGGCCCGCGCCAGCGCCAAACGATCTTCCGCCAGGGCCGCCTCCTCCATCCTGCCCAGCCGCTTGAGCGCGGCGATCTCCTTCTCCAGGTTTTCCGCGATCGTCTCAAAGTTGGGGCTGGAGGCCTTCTTCCGTTCGGCGTAGGACTCCTGCAGCCACTCCACGGCCTCCGCATCCTGGCCGCCATCCAGGTAGATCAGTCCACGCGTTCCGTAGGCCGCCGCGGGTCCGGGATCTCCATTCTGCGAAAGGAACTCGACCGCGCGGTCCACCAGATTGTGGGCCTCTTCGTGATTGCCCATGCGCCGCTGGCAGTTGGCCATATTGTTCAGCAGCACGCCGATGCGCGAAGGCTTGACGGATGGAGAACGCTCCCGCACATCGCGCGCCTTCTCATAGTGCGCCAGCGATTCCTCGAAGCGTTCCTGCTCCGAATACATGATTCCAAGATTCACCCACGCGGCGGCGGCAAGCTCGGGCTGCTTTTTGGCTACATGAATCTCCGCGGCTTCCTTGTAGCAGCGTTCGGCCTCGGCGGGATCGCCCTTGCGTAGAGCATTGCCGAGTTCCAGAAGAACTGCCGGCAGGTGATCGTCGCCCGGAATTTCGCGCAGGATGCGTAGAGCGGCCCGCAAGCGAACCTCTGCGTGGTCCCTCAGGCCGATCCGGTTGTAACATTGGCCCACCCGCCACAGCATATCGGACAAGGCGATCGGCTTATTCTGCTCCGAGAGCAGTTGAATGGCCTCTTCGAAGTACGGAATCGCCTGGCGGTATTGTCTGCGCACCACGAGCGAGCCCGCTTCCAATCGAGCCTTCCGGAGCTTGAGGTCGGAGCTTTCCGCCATGGAACTCCTCGCTTTGCGGGTCGATGCAGCCTTAGTATAAGTCTCCGCGATGACATTGCGCACTCGTTGTATAAGGTCGTAATTGGCCTGAAACACTCCCATTTCAGTGACTCGCCCCCTCGCGCTACCCTTAATTCATGCGGAGAGCCTACATCGGAATGGGCGGCAACCTGGCCAGTTCGGCCGGACCGCCGGAGGCAACTCTGGCTGCCGCGGCCTTGCGCCTCGAGTCGCTGGGACGGCTGATTTGCCGGTCGTCGCTCTACTCGACCGCCCCGGTGAGCTTCGCCGCGCAGCCGCGATTCATAAACTCCGTCATCGCGCTTGAGACGGCGCTGGGACCGCGCCAGTTGCTCGATGGGTTAATGGCCATCGAGCGGGAGTTTGGCCGGGACCGCGCCGCCGGGTTTGCCAACGGCCCGCGCACCCTGGATCTCGACATTCTGCTCTTTGGAGAGTTGGAAATCAGCGAGCCGGACCTTGAGATTCCTCATCCACGTCTCGCCGAGCGTGCCTTTGTCCTGGTCCCTCTCAACGAGATTGCGGCGCATGTGATTGTCCCCGGCCATGACCAGACAGTGGCGCAACTGCTCGCCAGATTGCTCGATGGCCGCGCAAGCGACTCCGATGCGGTGGTGCGGGTGGAATGCGAAGGCTGGCTACACCGGTAGAATCGTCTGGTGAGCCTCGAATTCAACGTACTCAATACAACCGAAGCCGGCGGGCGGCGAGGGCAGATGCTTCTGCCGCACCGCACGGTCGAAACCCCGGTCTTCATGCCGGTGGGCACGGCGGGGACGGTGAAAGCTGTTGCGCAGGACGTGCTCGAAGACCTGGGCGCGGAGATCATTCTCGGTAACACGTATCACCTCTACCTGCGGCCGGGCCACGAGGCCATCCGGCGCATGGGCGGGCTGCACAAGTTCATCAGTTGGCCGCGGGCGATGCTCACCGATTCGGGCGGATTTCAGGTCTTCAGTCTCAGCGCTCTGCGCAAGGTCACGGATGAAGGCGTCAGCTTCCGTTCGCACCTCGACGGGAGTTCGCACTCGTTTACTCCCGAACATTCCGTTGATGTTCAAATCGCCCTGGGAGCGGACATCTGCATGGCCTTCGACGAGTGCACCGAGTATCCGGCAGACCGTAGCCGCGCCGAAGAGAGCCTGCGCCTGACAATAGCCTGGGCACGGCGATCCGTCGATCACTTCCGTGCTTTCTGTTCTCAGGTTCCGTGGCATGAAGAGTTCGGCCGCACGCAGAGTCTCTTCGGAATCGTCCAGGGCGGAATGTTCCGCGACCTTCGCCGAGAGAGCGCGGAGCGGCTGATCGAGATGGACTTCGACGGTTACGCCATCGGCGGGCTGAGCGTCGGCGAGCCCCGCGAACTCACTCTCGAAATGATCGCCGAAGTACTGCCTCTCTTACCCGCAAACAAGCCGCGCTATCTGATGGGCGTCGGCTATCCCGAAGAGATCGAGCAGTACGCCCGCATGGGCGTCGAGATGATGGATTGCGTGCTGCCCACCCGCGCGGCGCGCCACGGCCTGCTCTTCACCAGCGAGGGCCGGCTCAACATCAAAGGCAAGCGATACGCAGAAGACCAGGGCCCGCCCGATCCGGCTTGCGGATGCATGGTATGCCAACGCTACTCCCGCGCCTACCTGCGCCACCTGATGCAATCCGGCGAGGCGCTCTCTGGAACCTTGAACACCATCCACAACCTGGCCTACTACCTCGGAATCATGGAGAGCGTGCGAAAGAGCCTGGCTACTGAGAGCACGTCAGCAAGTAAGCGAGCCGGCATTCGCAAGATACACCTGTCATCCTGAGCGACCGAAGCAAAGCGGAGGGAGTCGAAGGACCTGCTTCTTCGTCACTCCATTCTTCAAGGAGTTCGGAGCCGCCACACTCGTTCTATTTTCCTAATTGCCAAACCAGCCCCGTCGAGGCGCGCACGTGATTCTGGTTCGTGCCCTGGTTGGTCAGGTAGTCGGCTGAGAGGCGCCAGGCTAGCTTCTTTCGGATTGGATAGTCCACCCCGCCGCCAAAGGCCATTGCGAACAGATTATCCGGGCTCGCAACCGTTACGAGCGGAGACACCGGAGCAATGATCCCGCCATTCGGCGGCGTGAGAGTGATGGACTCCATCTCTGCGATGCTCTTGCGGCTTCCTCCCACGAGGAAATGGGCGAACGGCCTGAACTTGCCGTAAGAGTAGGAAAACTGCGGCCCGAAAAGGAAGTTATGGATCCTGGGCTGCGACGCCACATATTCGATCGTTTCGGTTTGTGTGGTACATGGGGTCGGGGCGCAGATAGGCGTAATGGTTTCGGTTCGGGTGAGCGAGGTGGAGGAGTTGCTGTAGTAGCCGCTGAAATCTGTCGTGAACCCAAACCACCGGTTTATATCGGCGGTGGCCGATCCATTCCAGCCGAGAAGTCCCAAGCGGGCGCTGGAGGTAGTCGTGTCCACCGTAGTCGTTGTGGATGAGCTTAAGGAACTGGTTTCCGTGATGGAGATCAATTCATAATTCGCGTAAGAAAAGCCGCCGAATATCTCCGCCTTTGGGGTGTTTTGCGCGAAGAGCGTGAAACTGCAGGTAAATAAGAACAAGGCAGACACGACTTGGCGCATTGTTCCGTTCTCCTTTGATTTGGATTGGCGACCGGCTGAAAAGCTCCTGGCTGAGATGAATTGGGGAGAACATCTGCGTGGAGCGAACTCTTGACCCCAAGATAAGCGCTTCATCAATCGCCCGTGTCAGTCACGTGTCATGAGATTGTCAGAGATTTGTCGAGCCTCGCATGCCGTTGCCGGGCGGCGCAAAATGGCAATCCGCCGACATTCACATTTCAAAAGGTGGAAGTCGGTAAGTTTGAAGTGAGGGAACTTGTCGCTGACTGGCATCCCACATCTGGCTCAGTTTCATCGCGCCAGATGTGGGAGACGATAATCCTCAACCGGTTCGCTCTTTCAATCCCCAATCGCCCCGCCAAGCAGTTGCCGCAGCGCCTGAACATACTCGGTCAGCGCCGAGCGGCCGGCTTCGGTGATGCGGTAAAGGCTCTGCGGCTTGCGCAGAACAAACTTCTTCTCGACCGCCAAGTAGCCGGCCTCTTCGAGCTTCAGCAACTGCGCGCCCAGATTGCCGTCCGTCGAGCCGGTCTTCGCGCGCAGCCAGGTAAACTCCGCCTCCTCGACGCCAGAGAGCAGCGAGAGCAAAGCCAGGCGCAGCTTCCCGTGAATCACAGGATTCAGCTCCGGCAGTTCAGGCATGGACGGCCTCCTGCAGCCGCCGGCTGCGCGAATCGCAGATCATCGCATAGATGCCAAAGACTATCTGGCAAATAAAGATGGCGACCAGAAACGCGATCATACTTTGGGCGACGGTGCCAAAGCATGAGGCAGCCGCAGCCAGCCACCACACTACCGCACACGCAATTTGAGCCTTCCATCTGGTCAACATGCCGGAGGCTGCATTGGAAGTACCCAGCAAGGTCGCGATTACGGCGATACACACCTGCTGGTCGCCCCTGCCGCTCAAGCCCATCGGCAGCAAAAGGGCAAACATCGAGATGCCCATGGCGATCCAGATGGATCGGATGGCGCGGCCGACTGTGGTCCCGGGAGACTTTGCATGTTTGTGAATGCGGGAGACCAGAACCCGGGTCAGCAAGAAGGCGCCCATCATTGTCACCGGCCAGGCGAGATAGTGCTGGCCCCAGATGGGCCCGGCGAACATCCCTGAAGACCATGCGATGGCCACATAGAAGGCCACGCCCCACAGCACAATCGTCCACCCCCATCTCTCGGTGGTGCGCCGGCCCTCGGCGATCATGCTCTCGATCAGGCTCAGCCTGTCTTTCAAATTCATCTCGTCGGTGTCTGGTGTCATCGTGATTCTCCTCCGAGGCTTCTCGCTACGACTAGAGAAGTCCTCTATACAGAGGACTCTATTCAATAGAGTATAAAAAGTCAAGAACAATTTTTGCCTTTCTGGATGATGCTCAGGGGATTACGCCGGAATGAGCCGGGAGGGGTGGTACTCATGCTTCGCGGGCCCGATCATCCACCGTTGCCCGGCACGCAGTTCGTTCAGCTCCCCGGCGACCCGCTCGACAACTCCCGCCCAGTCGCCCGGCTCGCGCTGGCGCAGCAGTCGCGCTGTTGGGTACCACGGCGTCGACTCAGTCTCCTGCATCCAACGCCAGTCGGCCAGGTGGGGCAGCAGAATCCAGACCGGCTTGCCCATCGCTCCTGCCAGATGGGCGATGCAGGTGTCGGTGGTGACGACAAGGTCGAGCGTGGCTACCAGAGCTGCGGTCTCCGCGAGGTCGCGGTCGCGGCTCGATCCATCCCAGATAAAAACGTCGCCCGGCAGCGCAGCCAACTGCTCCGCCGCCGGCCCTTTCTGGAGCGAGATCCAGGTGATGCCGGGCGTCCTCAGCAGCGGCAGGAGGATCTTCAGATCGATGGAGCGCCGGCTGTCGGCCTTATAGCGGGGATTGCCGGCCCAGCAGAGGCCCACGCGCAGCGATTGAGCCCGATCCGGCCGGATATGGGGCGTGCGCAATCGCTTTTCGTGGGCAAGCTCGGGCTCCGCGCCCAGGTAAGCTCCCGGCCAGGGAACCGTCTCGACCGTGGTCCCGAAGACGGCGGGCAGGCTCATCAGCGGGCACTCCAGATCGAACTCCGGCAGCCTGCCTTCCAACAGCGCCGTCTGGGCCAGCCCGGCGCGCACCGCGGCCAGCGAGGCGACAAGCCTCTCGACCGGCGGCTGAACTTGCAGGATCGCCACGCCGCCGCGCGCCTCCACCAGCGTCGCATAACGGCAGAACTGGATCGTGTCGCCCAGCCCCTGCTCGGCGTGGAGCAGAATCCGGCGTCCGTCGAGAGCCTCGCCCTGCCAGCGGGACTGCGAAAAGACCCTGGAGCCGCGATGGACCTCGCGAAAGCGCCAGCGTGCCTCGTAACCCGGCCAGCCGCGCTCCCAGTCACCCAGCCGCAGCCGTGTCAGCGCCAGATTGTAGAGCGCGCCGGGGTGAGTCGGACCGCGCTCGACCGCCGTCTCATGCGCCCGCAAGGCCTCGTCCATCCGGCCCATATCGAGCAGCGAATTTCCCCGGTTGGAGGCGGCGGCGCGGCTGCCCAGCGCCTCGGCCCGCGCAAAGATCTCAATAGCCTCGGCGAAGCGGCCATCATTATGGAGCAGAATGCCGTGCATATTCACGGCCTCGGCATCTTCCGGCTGGCGCGCCAGAGCCCAGCGGAGCCACTGCCAGGCGCCCGCCGTGTCGCCCTCGGCGGCGCGAAGCTGGCACCACGCCACCAGCGTCTCCATCTGCTCCGGATTGAGAGCAAAGGCTTTGCGCAGGTAGGCTTCGGCCTCGGCGGGGCAGCACCGCTCACGCTCCAGAATCGCCAGATTGACCCAGCCCGAGACCATCTCCGGGCGCAGCTCGATGGCCCGCAGCAAGGCGGCCTCGGCGTAGACCTCGCGCCTCTGCTCGCGCAGCAGGCAGCCAAGATTTACCCAGGCGGCGGCAAAATCCGGGCGAAGCACCAGCGCCCGGCGGTAGCGGTGCTCGGCCTCCTTCGGCCTTCCCATGCGCGCCAGCACAAAGCCGGCGGCGAACTCGCCCTCGGGCAGCTTTGGCCGCAGCGCCAGAGCTTGCCGGTAGCGCTCCAGGGCTTCTTCGTTGCGCCCCAGCGTGGCCAGCGCATGGCCCATGCCCATCTGCGCGGCCACCTGCCTAGGCTGACTCCTGAGAGTCAACTCGAATTCCCCGATCGCATCCTCAGGCCGTCCGTTGGCAAGCATCAACTCGCCCAGACCGATTCGCGCCAGCGAACTCCCGTCGTCCAGGCTCAGGGCATGAGCGTAGGCCCGCTCCGCATCCTCGTTCCGGCCGGCGGCCTTGAGCGCCTGGCCCAGCGCCACCCAGGCCGGTAGCATCCGCGGCGCGGCGGCCACGGCGGCCTCGGCCATCTTGACCGCGGCCTCGGCCTGGCTGCTGGCCAGCGCCACCAGGCAGATGCCCACCAGCGCCTCCGGATGGCAGGGATTCTCCTCCAGCATGAGCTGGTAACCGAGCGCCGCCTCGGTCAGATGGCCGGTCAACTCTGCCGGCAGCCTCGTCTCGCCTGTCCGCGTCGTCATAGGAGTCTGGGAGTCGCCAGCGGCAGCCACGCCCAAAAAGCGAGCGCGCGCGCCCTGAGCCAATCGCCCTCCCCTGGACGCTAGGCCGGTTGCGGCGGAGGCTCAACAGGAAAGCGCGGGATCAGTGCGGTTTGCGGCGGAGGATTTCCCGTTTTTCGCCAGGTTCGGATTTGGGAGCGAGCGCTTGGCGCGTCTACGGCGGAATCGTGGAACAGAAGGAGAGAAAGATGGAATTCGCTGGCCTTGAAGATCAAAAATAACAAGACCCAACGGCGGGTGCTGGAGTTGGCACCTTGGAAGGGCGACCATTTCGGGCATACGAATTTGTGCCTGGTGTGAGCAGTCCTGAAACACCTAAACAGCCAATGCTGCTGAGGACTCCGGCGCAATGGGGTAGGTAAAGTGCATTTGCGCCGATTTGAGAGTCAAACAAGGAAGAATATCCTCGATACCTTCCATCGGCACGTTTGCGAGTTCTTTTGGCTCCAACTTATGTAAGCCGCCACCATAAATGCGGCCCTCCCCAGTCATTCTTTCTATCGGGATCTTCCGAAGGAAATCGAACACCCGTTCGGCGACAATTGGTGACTCGATCGCGCTGCGCAATCCGGGGCGCGGGTAGAGCATCAAATATACATTAGCGGCAGTAGCGGCGGAACGATTGTGAAAGAAGCGAAATGTCTTTCGCGTTTCCGATCCGGCCCTGCCCATATAAGTACAGAGGAACGGAGAGGGCGGACGCACTTCCTGCGAGTACCACGGAGACCGGGATCGGCAAAGATACCCATTCGCTACATTCGATTCTCCTGCCTTCAAATACCTGAAGAGCGCAGGGTCTCGGCGGCACAATTCCTCCTGGTCAATGGGGCAATCGATCAGAAAGAGCCGCTTCTCGATCATCGGCATCCCGTCTTCATCCGCATGGATTTCTTCGGCCTTCATGTAGCGCGGGCTGGGGAGGATCGGGCGCAGGAACTGGCGAGAGAATCCGCGTTCCAGAGCTTCCCTCTCCGAGACGATAAAGAAGGCATTGTCCCCTGTGGCGATGCCGCGCTTGATGGTAAAGAGATCGCCCAGCACAACCTTGGAGGCGCGCAAAGACATGGATGTGGCAGGCTCGGCCAGTCTCGTCCATTTAGATTCGACCGCGAGGGTCGATAGCGTTCGTTCTGTCTGCTGCGCGGGGTTTTCGATCGTGCCCCCGAAGGAAAATGTAACCTTGCTCTCGGGACTTGGCCGCGCATTCCTGAACCAGACGACGGCGGAGGAAACCAATGCGTCTGAGAATTGGACCTCGTTTGGATCGAAGCGATGAACACGCAGCAGGTTTACGCTTTCAAGCAGGTATTGCTTGAGCACGTCACCGTAGTTCACGTCCATGAACTCACTTGGGACAAGCCAAGCTGAAACGGCACCCGGTTCGAGGCACTCCTGCGCAAGCAGCATGAAATAGCAATACAGGCCGGCCAATCCGCTCACCTGAAAGCCCATCTGGCTCATGGCCCGGTGTAAATATGTCTTATCCGCTACCTTCAGGTGGTGGTGCCGGACGTATGGAGGATTGCAGATGAGCAGGTTGGAGGAGATCGACTTTCTATCGACCCTAATAAAATCGGCAATTCTGAGATCGAGACCTGTACCCGACCATAGACGCGCTGCCGGCGCTCCGTAGTGCCCGTCAATTTCGACTCCTCGCGCAACAGCTACGCGGTTGCCGCATAGGTGAAGAAGAGCCGAATAGAACGCCCCGGTTCCAAAAGCCGGGTCGAGAAACCGTACCGGCGCGTCATGGCCAAGGAGCCGCACCGATTCGCGAACGATCCCTGTCGCGAGTTCAAACGGAGTGGAAAACTGGCCGAGGCGATTCCGTTCCAGTTGCGTCCGCTCGCTGTCGCAGAGCGTCTGGAGGATTTGCCGGCTCCGTTCGAGTTCAGAAGGCGTCATCATAACCCCAGCTTGGCAAGATCGTCGATGCGATGTTCCCAAACCCAGTCTATGCCTTCGGCTGCCTCGTAGCCCAGATACCCGCTATCGAAATAGCCACACAAGAAGAGCGCAAATTGGGCACGTTTTCCGTAGGTCTTCCTAATTTGGTCCATCTTCGCGGCCTCTTCCTTGCGTCGCTTGTTCACGTTCGTGAAGTCGCCCGCCGACTTCGCTTCGATCAAGACCGGCAGAGTTCCGGCCTTCGACCCCACAGGAGCGACGACTACGTCCGCTGGAATGTTCGCAGATCCTCCTTCTCCAACCTTGACAGGCACATTGACGCGAAAGCCAAAGGAACCTGAAGGCATCTCTTTGAGTCGAATCGCCTTGTCTTGAGCCAGCCGCGTATAGCCCCTGATCTCAAGCCATGCAGCAATCGCTTCAAGCTGACGCCTCTCCTGCGCATTGCGGATGATCGGATCTGCCTTTGTGCCGCAAAGTCTATCCGCGATCACCGAGGCGGCTCGTTCCAGCTCTCCGTGCCTAGGCTCTCGCTCCGCCTCCAGCCAGACAAGAATGTCCGTGTCTGCTAACCGCCGTAGAATCTGCGCAATCTTTGCCAATCCCTCTTTCAAGGTCCTGTCTGTCATCTGCGGCGGAGTCGCGTGCTCAATCTCCATGCACTTTACGAGGTTTGGAGGAACTCCGGCCAAGCCAATTAGCCTGTCCCGCGCGATTGGCGGACAGGTTGACATTCGCAGAACTGGCAGGAGTTCGGGATGAGTGGCCAGAATTTCCGGGTTCAGATTCCTCAGGAAGCCTGTGTGCGCCAATGCAACTGCGACCTCTGAAGTTGCCCGATTTCTGCTTTCACGAAACGTCCTGGGCGCAAAATGCAGGAACCATTCGTTAAACATATCGACAGACTTGGCAATATCCGATTTCCAAAGGTCGGGCTTGTGGCGATTTGCGGGCATAGTTCCTTCCACATGGCGCATTGCGCCAACTGATTCATTGTGCAACATTTCCTTCGGAGTAGGCTGAATCGAAGTGGAAAATGGGGCAGTCTTTTGCAGGTTACATCCACTAACCTGGACTATTCACGAGGAGTCCCCGTAACCTCATTCGTGCAGTACCTCAGCTGCCGCACGCTCTCATCTGCTACTCTTTTTCCTGGATGGAATTCACGCATATTCGTATCGAAAAGCGTCCCCCGCTTGCCCAGATCACCCTTTACCGGCCCGAAGTTCTCAACGCGCTCAGCGCTGAAACTCTCATCGAGCTTTCCAACGCCATCGAGGAGCTGGCCGCCGATCCCGCAGTGCGCGTGATTCTTCTCGCCGGCACAGGCCGGGCCTTTGCCGCCGGAGCCGACATTCGCGAACTGGCCGCGCTCACCGCCGAGGAGGGCCGCGCCTTTGCTCTCCGCGGCCAGTCCCTGCTGCGCCGCATCGAAACGCTTGGCAAGCCGGTGATTGCCTGCATCCAGGGCTTTGCGCTGGGCGGCGGATGCGAGCTGGCCATGGCCTGCACTCTGCGCCTCGCCGCGGAGGATGCCCGCCTGGGCCAGCCGGAGGTGAAACTGGGCCTGATGACCGGCTTCGGCGGCTCGCAGCGGCTGCCGCGCCTGGCAGGCCGCGGCGCGGCGCTCAAGCTGCTGCTGACCGGCGACCCCATCGACGCGCGCGAGGCTCTGCGCATCGGACTGGTCGATGAAGTGGTTCCCGCGGCCGGGCTGATGGCGCGCGCCGAGACCCTGGCTCTTGAAATCGCCGCCAACGCGCCGCTGGCTGTGGCCGAAACCCTGCGCGCCGTCGATGAGGGTCTCGGCCTGCCGCTCGATCTTGCCCTGCTCCGCGAGGCCGTGCACTTCAGCCACGTCTGCGGCACCGCCGACAAGAACGAAGGCGCGCAGGCCTTCCTCGAAAAGCGCCCGCCGGCCTGGAAAGGCAAATAAAGACGGCGCGCCGTCCCTGTTATTCTTGACCAGTGAATGTACGCTCAAAACTCAAGGGATTTGCGGCCATGGGCCTGTTGCTGGCAGTGGCTCTCGTAGCCTGCCACAAGGAAGAGCAGGAGGTGGTCGGCGTGGCCAAGACCGCGGTCAACGCCGAAAAGCAAGCTCAAGCCGCGGCTCAGCAGAACGCCACCGAGATCGACCGCCAGCGCGCCGCCCTCGACGCCATTCCACTGCCCACCAAGAGCATGTATGTGGATGTGCATGAGCCGGGCGCGTGGGCCAATCCATTTCTTTCGGCCGGCGCCGATACGTTCGACCTGCGCATCACCCTGGCCGACGCCAATCCCAGCTCCGTAGGCCAGGGAACCATGCTGCGCCCCGAGGCCGCCCGCCGCCAGGAGATCCAGATTCGTCCCGCCGATCTTGCGAAAGCCCTGGTCGCGCTGCCTCCCGGCGCATGGCGCTACGGCCGCGTGATCGCCGTGGCCGAATCGCCCGCGGCCAGCAAGAAGGACCGCCCCAAAGTCCGCCGCAACGTCGAAGCGGCCATCCAGAAGCTCAACGATCTGGGCATCGTCGTCGAAGAGTGGCCGACGCGGTAACCCTGGTTCTGCCGGCTTGCCTCGCCAATGCCGCGCGAAGCGTTACCATTCCAGCGTGGGCACTCCGCCAATCTCCGTCCTGATGAACCAGCCTCCGCTCGACCATGAGCGCTTCGCCGCGCACCGCGAGCTGGAAGCGCTGCTCAAGAACAGCCTGCGCGGCGATGTTCGTTTCGACCTTGGCTCACGCGCGCTTTACGCCGCAGACTCCTCGAACTACCGCCAGCTTCCGGTGGGCGTTGTCTTGCCGCGCGATGCCGCCGATGTCGAGGCTGCTCTCGCCGCCTGCCGCGCCACGGGAGCCGCGGTGCTGCCGCGCGGCGCGGGCACCAGCCTGGCAGGCCAATGCGCCAACGTGGCCGTGGTCTTCGACTACTCGAAGTACATGCGCGGCCTCACCTCCATCGACCCCGAAGCAAAGCTGGCCACGGTCGAGCCGGGCCTCGTTCTCGACCGGCTCCGCGAGTCCGCCGAACGGCATCATCTCACCTACGCCCCCGACCCGGCGACGCACTCGCGCTGCACCCTGGGCGGCATGATCGGCAACAACAGTTGCGGCGTCCATGGCCTGTTGGGCGGGGTCCCCAACGACAGGTCTTCGTCGTTGGGGTGGTTCGGCGGCAAGGTCGCGGACAATGTTGAATTGCTGGACTTGATCTTGTACGACGGCACGCGCATGACCGTTGGGCGAACCAGCGCGGCCCAGCTTGAGGCTGCAATCCACGCCGGCGGCCGCGCAGGCCAGATTTACGCCGGCCTCGCCCGCCTGCGCGACCGCTATGCCACACTCATCCGCGAAAAATTCCCGCGCATTCCCCGCCGCGTCTCCGGCTACAACCTCGACGAACTGCTCGACGAGAGCGGCTTCAACGTGGCCCGCGCGCTGGTCGGTTCGGAGGGCACCTGCGCCACCGTCGTCTCCGCCACGCTGAATCTCGCCGCCAGCCCACCCTTCCGAGTGCTGACGGTGCTGACATTCAGCGATGCATTTGCCGCCGCGGATGCAGTGCCGCGCGTGCTCGAATTCGGCCCCATCGGCCTCGAAGGCTTTGATGGCATGTTGCTCGACTTCATGCGCCGCAAGGGTGTAGCTGTCAACGATGTTGCGCTTTTTCACAAAGGCGCCGGCTTCCTGCTGGTCGAGATGGGCGCATGGAACGCAGCCGAAGCGCAGGCCAACGCCGAAGTCCTCGCCAGCGCCGCTGAAAGCTGGGCCATCTCGCCTGTAGCCCGCATCTACAGCGCAGCCGATGCCGCCCGCGTCTGGCATGTGCGCGAATCGGCGCTGGGCGCAACGGTGTTCGTCCCCGGCGAGCCCGACGGCTGGGAGGGCTGGGAAGACGCGGCCGTTCCCCCCGCGCGTTTGGGCGCTTATCTGCGCAAGCTCGCCGCGCTGATGGACGAATACGGCTATCGCAGCCCGCTCTACGGCCACTATGGCCAGGGCTGCGTCCATATGCGCATCAACTTCGACTTTCGCACAAAAGAAGGGCTGCGCAAGTACCGCGAGTTCATCGAGAGAGCCGCCGATCTGGTCCTCGGCTTTGGCGGATCGCTCAGTGGCGAGCACGGCGACGGCCAGTCCCGCGCGGCGCTGCTGCCAAAAATGTTCGGCCCGGAATTGATGCAGGCCTTCCGCGACTTCAAGGCGCTGTGGGACCCGGAGAACCGCATGAATCCGGGCAAGCTGGTCGATGCCGTGCGCGTCTACGACCCGTTGGAGAATCTGCATCATGGCCCGCGCACAACTGCGGATCAAACGCACTCTCACGCCGAGCTTGAAACGCACTTCGTCTTCGCCGCCGATGGGGGATCGCTGGAACGCGCCACCGAGCGCTGCGTGGGCGTGGGCGCATGCCGCAAGGCCGAGGGTGGCGTCATGTGTCCCAGCTATCGCGCAACGGGCGAGGAGCAGCACTCCACACGCGGCCGCGCGCGCCTGCTGTGGGAGATGCTGGCCGGCGCGCTGCGCGAGGAAGGCTTTCAGAGCCAGGCCGTCAATGAGGCCCTCGATCTCTGCCTTAGTTGCAAAGCATGTAAGTCAGAGTGCCCGGTGCAGGTGGACATGGCTGCGTATAAGTCGGAGTTTCTGGCCCAGCGCTACAAAGGCCGGCTGCACCCGCTGCACCACTACATCTTTGGCTTTGCCGACCGGCTTGCAAGGCTGGGCTCGCTCACACCCGCGCTGACTAATGCGCTGCTCACCGGCCCGCTCACAAGCCCGCTGATCAAGCACATCGCGGGCATTGCGCGAGAGCGGCAGTTACCCCGGCTGGCGGGAAGGAGTTACCAGAAGAACCGCGCCGCAATCCGCGCCGAACAAACAACGGGTGCCCCGTCCTTACCGCTGACCGGGGCCCCCACGGATAGGTCTTCGTCCGTGGGGTGGCGTTCTGCGGAAAGGGTGGGAGACCATGAACCTCAACCAGCTACTGCCGTGCCGCCAGTCATTCTTTGGCCCGACACATGGAATAACTACTATCATCCGCAAACGCTGGCTGCGGCGGAGACCGTCCTCACCAAGGCCGGCTTCCGGGTCGAGACTCCACGCGGACACATCTGTTGCGGCCGCCCGCTCTATGACTTCGGCCTGCTCGACGCCGCCCGCGATTATCTGGCTAAGGTTCTCGACCGCATGGCTCCGCAGATCGACGCCGGAGTTCCATTTATCTTTCTCGAACCCAGTTGCGCCAGCGTCTTCAAGGATGAACTGCTCCAGTTTTTTCCAAACGATGCGCGAGCACAGCGCATGAGCAAGCAGGTCTGGCTGCTGGCCGACTTTCTCACCGCCAAAGCGCCGGAGTTTGCCGTCGGACGGCTCAGCGGAGCGCACATTCTGCTCCATGGGCACTGCCACCACAAAGCCGTCTTCGGCGGACCGGCTAATGAAATCGCCCTGCTCCGCAAGGCGGGAGCGACCGTCGATCCCATCGAGGCCGGTTGCTGCGGCATGGCCGGGCCATTCGGCTTCGAGGCGGACAAGTTCGAGGTTTCCAAAAAAATTGCCGAGGACGGCCTGCTGCCCGCGCTCCGCTCCGCTGGCCCCATGACGATCGTCGTCGCCGATGGCTTCAGTTGCCGCGAGCAGATCGCGCAGTTAGGCCATCGTGAGGCCATGCACTTCGCGGAAGTCCTGGCCCGAAGTTGCGGCTGCGGCGGGTGAAGCCGCGAACGGCAGAAGAAAGCGGGGCGCTTCCTCTGCCGTTCGAACGAGCGCGGCTTCGAGTTAGAAATTCAGCGTGATCTTCGCCGTAAGTGCGCGCGGAGTTACATAGTGCGTGCCGCTGAAGGTCGAGAGGAAGTTATACAGCGCATACTTGTTCGTGACATTGATAGCCGTCAAGTCGAGATCCACCTTGTAGCGATCGGCGTGGAAGAGGTTGGTCTTGCCGACAGAGGCGTCGAAGAGGTTGCGGGGCGCGATGCGCTGGGGATTCTTGTCGTCGTTCTCAGTGCCGGGCGCCGGAATGCTGATCAGGGTAGACGAGTAGGCCGACGGCGCGCAGGACTGGAATCCCGCCGCAAGCGTGGCCTTCACGCCGTTGCAGGTCAGGCCAGCCTGAGCCTGCTCATCGTTGGTGAGGCCGCTCAGGTCAACTGGCGTCGTGGTATCGGTGGCAAATGGCACCGCGCCGGCCACC
The DNA here is from genome assembly GCA_963710875.1 of uncultured Acidobacteriaceae bacterium. Lineage (GTDB taxonomy): Bacteria > Acidobacteriota > Terriglobia > Terriglobales > Acidobacteriaceae > Telmatobacter. The sequence goes on from CAVQBW010000001.1 coordinate 642,142, forward strand.
AGACCCGAGTCGTAGCGCCAGTTGAAGCCGCTCCACAAGCCGTTCAGCAGCTTGCCGCGAGAGAGCGTGTACTGTAGATGCGTGGTTTGGTTGAACTTTTCGTCGTGGTCGATGCGGAAGGGCAAGCCTCCGCTCTGCGGGGTGGCTCCCGCTCCCGCGGATTGCGGCTGAAAGAAGCGCGCGGCCACCGAGGATGCGACAAAGTAAGCGCTGAAGCCACGGAATTGCGGAATATCCGCGTGCAAGGCGTAGCCGGGAATCTTCGAGTTATGCCAATCGATGGGGAAGGTAATCGGCGTGTTGCCCAGCACGCTGAAATCGAAGGCGTTGTGGGTGTACTTCCAGATGTACTCGCCGCTGACCACCGCCCACTTGCCGAAGGCCTGCTGCAGGCCGGCATGAAACTCGTTGCGGTAGCCGGGATCGAGCGTTCCCATAGAGCCTGGGGCGCAGGCCAGCAGCGGCGAAAGAACGTCGTTCTGGCAGCCGCTGCTTGAGAGCACGAGGTTTTCGTTGAACGGCGTCTCCAGAGTGCGCGCATAAGAGATGCGCAGCACGGTCGTGGTCGGCTTGACGTTATAGGCAATGCCGAGGCGCGGCTCCGTCTGGTTGGCGTCGGTGAGGCCATTGTAGACATCCTCGCGCACTCCAAGGTTGAAGTCCCAGTTGCCCGCCCTGATCTCGTCTTCGATATAGAGGGCCAGCTCCTTCACGTCCGTGTGTCCGAAGTAACTGTAAAAACTGCCGCCGCGGGTAAGGTCATAGAGCTGAAGAACCGAAAGATAGTTGGCGTTGGCAATGACCGCGTTGCCGCTCAAGTCCGTGCCGTTGCAGTCCGTGGGAGAGAATCCCGGCAAGGAAATCCCCGTAACCGCGTCCACGCACGGCGAGTTATAAGTTGGATCGACCACGCCCAGGTTGTCGTGTTCGCGCAGAAAGGTCTGTTCGTACTGCGCCCCGGCCTTCATGTTATGGATTCCCTTCACATAGGAGAAATCCGAGTGGACGGCGGCGTTGGTCAGCGTGCGGTTCTGGGAGATGGACGAAGTTTGCAGGTTCGCGGGGCCCCGGTCGGCCAGGGGATTGCCGCTCGGATAGTAGTTATAGTTATCCTTCCGCACATAGGCGCCGAAGTTGAGAACCATGTCGTTGCCGATAACATGCGTATAAGTGGGCGAGATGTTGAAGGTGCCGATCTTCGAGCGCTGATCGGCGTTGCCGACAGGGCCTAAGACGGGGTTTGGATTAGTGCTATCCACATTCTGCACGTTCAGGTTATCGAAGGAGTTAGGCGTCTGAAACCAGGAGCGCGAGTAGTTCAGATCCAGATGGAGGGAATTGGCCGGGGTAAAGCTATAGTCCACGCGATCGAAGATGTTCTGCTCGTTTCCCTTGTCGTGAAAGACCGAAAACTCCGGCGGATCGAGGAATCGGCCAGTATCCAATCCGTCGGTCTCGATAAAATTCCCCCAGCCCTTTTTGCCGTAGGCCAGGTCGAATCCCCCGGTGGCCGACCCGAAGGTCCCATAGGAGCTGCTGACGCTTCCGCTGGGCTTGGCGACGCCCTGTCCGGAGCGCGTGGTCGCCACGATCACCAGGCTCGTCTTGTCGCCGTATTCGGCCGGCGGCGCGCCGCTGATCACTTCGATGGACTGAATCGAGTTGGAGGGAATCTGGTTGGAGAAGACCTTGCTCTGCTGGTCGGTGATCGACTGGCCGTCAACAGAAAACGAATTGGATGCATGGTCGCCCAGGCCGTGGAAGAGGCCGTTCGAGTCGGCCGCCACGCCGGGCGTGGTGAGCGTGACCAGGGAGCTGAGGGAGGATGACTCACTCTCCAGCGGCACCTTGGTGAACATTTCGCGGTCGACATCGGTGTGGAAGGTGGGATCGGTCTCGATCAAGTCGCCGGATGACTCGACGGTTACCGTCTGCGAGCCGCCGGCGATAGGGAGAACAAGATTGAGGGTGCTTCCCACCACGGAGCGAATCTCGAAACTTTGGCTCAGGGGTGCAAAGCCATTCGCCGAAACCGTGATCCGGTAGGGGTTGAAGGGAACATTCGCGAAGGCGAACTGGCCGGTCGCGTCCGTTGTGGCAGTCCGGTCGAATCCGCTGACCTCGTTGATGAGATGAACCTTCGCGCCGGGAATCACGGCTCCCGAAGGGTCGGTGACCGTGCCATGCACAGTACCGGCGTCGTTGCCCTCCGCATACAGGTGGAGAGAGGCAAAAATCAAGATGAGAATGGGGAGAATACGACGAATCGTGTCGCGATGAAGCAACATGGAAGGCCTCCTGAAAGTGGCTGAAGATGCGAGAAGCTGGCCGTGGCTTGAAGAGCCGCGGCGTCCTCTGTTCATGGGGGCAGCTTCCCAAATCGTCGATCAGCCTGCGAAGAAGCTGCACCACCGCGCCCCAAAGAGGCGCAGGGTGCAAACCATGTCAGGCGGAAACGGAAGATCGGAAGAGATGCCCTAGCAGCCGGCAGGCGGAGGGCGGGTCAACAGCTTGGGGTGCCAATAGCGGACGACCGGGCGCGACTGAACGGCCAGCGCCACGGTCCGAATCCGGACCAGAACAACGACGGCTGCGATGACCGCGACCGGCACTGCCGAGTGCATGGCGATGCATAGCTGGCAGTGGTCGGCATCGTCTCCGACCGGATGGAGGTGGGCCACCTGAACCACGACCAGCAACGCCATCAGGGACAGACACAACAGAGCCGCCAACCCGGAAGCGCTAGGCTTCAGGCGGCAATTTTCTCCGGGATTTGACTGGAATCCTGTCAATCGGCCATCCCTAACCTAAAGGATACATAGTATTGGACGCCTTCACCGAGGACTGGGATGCGCCTTCTCGCTCGATTTTGCCAAATTGAACCTGCCAACCGGCTCGCCCGCCGTCTAAACTGTTGAGCGATGCCCTCTTCCCCTTCAATGCGGCTTGTGGCGCGGGCTGCCGTGGCGCTTCTGCTGGGGATGGCCTCCGCCGGCGCCGCGCAAAACCAGTCCCAAACCCAGAAGCCCCTGGTGCTGAAGCCCGACCTGCCCGGCATGGCCGCCAATCATCGCCTCATTCTCAAGGACGGAAGCTACCAGATCGTCCGCAAGTACGAGATTGTAGGCGACCGCGTGCGCTACATCTCCGTCGAGCGGGGTGGCGACTGGGAGGAGCTGCCCGTCGATCTTGTGGATTGGGACGCCACGAGGAAATGGGAGCGCGACCACGCCAGCGAAGCAACCGAAGAGGCCTCGCCGGCCATGAAAGAGGCTGCGGATATCGACAAGGAAGAAGCCGCCGAACGCGCCGAGCAGCTGGCCCGCCAGCCCGAGGTGGCCAAGGGCCTCGAGCTGCCCGACGAGGACGGCGTCTTTGCGCTGGACACCTTCCAAGGCACGCCGGAGCTGGTCGAGCTGCTGCCCGTGGATCTGGCGCTGAATGCAAAGAACCGCCATGGCCTGAGCACGCTGAATCCTCTGGCTGGCTCCAGGGCCACCCTCGAACTCGATGGCCAGCACGCCAAGGTTCATCTCCACGTCAACGATCCGGCCATCTATCTGGCGCTGGCCGCCACCGACAACGCCGAGAAGGTCATCTCCCACGCCCTCACGGTCCAGACCGGCGGCGCAAAAGAGGCAGTCAACCGCAAGCACGGCGCGCACTCGCCCGCTTCTGGTTTCGCAATCGTCCGCGCGGATGAGCGCCGGGCGGTGCGCATTGTCGGCGCGGTTCATGTGAGCCCATCCGGCAAGGTCACCCAGGACGAAAATGTGATTCCCGCCAAGGTCGAGGTGCTGCCGGGCAAGCACTGGCTCAAGGTCACGCCTATCGAGCCGCTCACCATCGGCGAGTATGCGCTGGTCGAAATCATCTCCGCTTCCGACATCAATCAGTCCGTCTGGGACTTCCGCGTAGACCCGCAGTTGGGAGATAACGAAGGGTCGCTGGGGCCGATCTTCAAGTAGAGATCTTCGCGCCGATCCGGCGATGCGCCACGCACTGCAAGGGTTAGGCGCGGTCCTGCGCAACCCCGGCTGCAAAGCTCGAAAGGCCGCTTCATGCGCTGAAAAAGCCTGCTTGGTTTTTTCCTCGATCGGGGAGTATATTCATACCCGGAACGTGCGGACGCCCTTCGAAACCGAGCGCCGCAGAAAGCCTCCGGCGGCCGTGCGCCGGGGCGGACTTCCCCTCACGCGGCACGCTTGGAATGAATGCTTGCGAGTGGTGTATTGAAACACTTTCCCCTGCAAGAGACTTCTCCAACTCTGTACCAGCGATCTGATTCGCCTGCGATAGGCCCTGGGTAACACCGGGAGGCAAGCGCAGGGCGCGAACCATGCCCTCCCCAGGCAGGTAGCGTAGCGGACACGGCGCGGGATCATCGCTCGGAGGTCGTTCCTCGCCGCCGGCTCGAATCTCGTCTGGTGCTTCATTCACCGGGAAACCTCATCGGAGAAGGAGTCAATTATGTCAAATTCGAGGAAAGTCGCCCTGAAGGGCAGTGATCGCGTCCCGCTGCAAGGCGCGCGCGCAATCGGCCCGACCGATCCGCATCAACTCATCGAAATCTCTGTGATTCTCAAGCATCGCCAGCCTTTGGCCATGCCCGGCGCCACAGGTAAATTCATCAATCACAGCGAATTTGCCGCGCAGTATGGCGCAGATCCCGCCCACGTCGACATGATCAAGAAATTTGCCGAAGACAACAAACTGCAGGTGCTGGAGCGGGGCGACGAAGTTCTGCGCCGCACCGTAACCCTGGCCGGAACCGCCGCCAAGATGGAGAAGGCCTTTGGCATCGAATTGATCGATTACGATCATCCGGACGGATACTACCGCGGACGCACCGGCACGATTCAGCTTCCCGAGGAGCTCGGCGCGATCGTTCAGGGCGTCTTGGGCCTGGACGACCGGCCAGTCGCCAAGCCGCACTTCCGCTATCTGGGTGACAATCGAGCCTTCGGCACCCGCGCCCCCAACGAATCGTTTTCTCCAGTGGAGGTAGCCAAGCTCTACGACTTTCCCCAGGACGTGAATGGGACCGGGCAGGTGATCGGCCTCATCGAGCTGGGCGGCGGCTATCGTCCGGCCGACATTGAGGATTACTTCAAGTCGCTGGGATTGCCGGCGCCGGTGGTCAAGACCTCTTCCGTGGATCAGGCCAAGAATCGCCCCACCACGGCAAACAGCGCCGACGGCGAGGTGATGCTGGACATCGAAGTAGCTGGCGCTGTAGCTCCGGGGGCGATGATCGTTGCCTACTTTGCACCCAACACCACGCGCGGATTCCAGGACGCTCTCAGCATGGCGGTTCACGACCAGTTGCGCAAGCCCACCGTAATCTCGATCAGTTGGGGCGGTGCTGAGTCCGGCTGGACCAATCAGTCGATGCAGAACTTCGACGAAGTGGCCCAGGAGGCCGGCCTGCTCGGCATCACCATCGCCGTGGCCGCAGGCGACAACGGCTCGAGCGACGGAGTGGACGACGGCCAGAATCACGTGGACTTTCCGGCATCGAGTCCTCACGTGCTGGCGGCCGGTGGAACGCGGTTGATTGCCTCCAAAGGCGTCATCGCCAAAGAGACCGTATGGAACGACGGCGCCAAGGGCGGGGCCACCGGCGGAGGGTTCAGCACGGTCTTTACGCGGCCGGAGTATCAGGCGAACGATGTGCGCCAGCCCAACCGCGGGGTGCCTGACGTGGCTGGCGACGCCGATCCCGAAACCGGCTACGACGTGCTTGTGGATGGGCAGAGGATGGTGGTGGGCGGCACGAGCGCGGTGGCGCCGCTTTGTGCCGGACTCATCGCCCTGCTCAACCAGAAACGGCAATCGCGGATCGGGTTCATCAACCCGTCCCTCTACAATGTGGACCGCTCGACCTGCTTCCGGGATATTTCGTCCGGCAACAACGGCGCGTTTTTCGCCGGCCCCGGCTGGGACCCGGCAACCGGGCTGGGATCTCCGGTGGGAATCCAACTGATGCAGGCGATACTCGGAGTCACCTCGCATTCCCAGGCCGAAAAGGGGAGCCGCACACACTCGACGACTTCGCATTGAGCGCGGCGGCATAGCTTCAATGCTGGATGACATTGCAACAATCGGGGGCGGATGCTCCGCTAGGGGCATCCACCCTGTTTTCTCGATCCAACGTCGCTATCTTTCCCAAGTCTATCTAAAATAAAAGTTTATGCAAACAAGGCGATTCAGACGCGCGACCGAACTCGCCGTAAAAAGGCAAAACATATCGAGCATAAATGGTAAATTAAATGGTAAAATAGTATTTATGAATGCCATTGTGGAGATCGACAAAGCCGGACGGATCGTGGTTCCCAAGAAGCTGCGCGACGCCCTGCACCTGGTTCCCGGCACGCGCCTGAAGATCGAACGCAACGGCGACCGGCTTGTCTTTGAGCAAGCTTCATCGGAACCTCAGCTCATCATGAAGGACGGAAGGTGGGTCGTCGCCGGCAGCCAAATCACTGTTGACGATGTCAACGAGATCATTCGGCAGGGTTATGCCGAGCGTCAAGCGCGAGTCCTGGAAGGCAGCGGGCTGGAGTGAGGGCGCTCTTCGATACCTCCGTATTGGTAGCCTCGGTTCTGGAGGCCGACCACCGTCACGAGGTAAGCCACAAACTGTTGAAGCAATTTGCTCCGCGAGAGGCTTGCTGCGCCGCGCATTCTTTGGCCGAGTTTTATGCCTCGCTCACCGGCATGAATCCTCCCAACAGGCTTCGGCCCGAGCACGCGGAGCTGATCCTGAGTCAGTTCAAGACCAACCTTGATTGCGTCGCTTTGACTGCCGATGAGGTATTTCAAGCCATCCAGCGAGCATCTTCGCTGAAACTGCCCGGCGGAATTATCTACGACGCATTAATTCTGGCCTGCGCCCGCAAGGTCCAGGCCGAGCAAATCTATACGTGGAACGTAAAGCACTTCCAAATGGCCGCGCCCGACCTCGCCGAGCGGATCAGGACACCAAAGTGATCCTGATTCAAAAGATGCTCAACGCAAACCTGTCATCCTGAGCGGAGTTTGGCGCGTTTCTTGCGCCGAACGAAGTCGAAGGACCTGCGGTTGCTTTTGCCGTTGTCTGGCTTGTTTGTAACTCCGAAGTATCGATACAATAAGACCTGACACATGCACAGCCCCGCACATCCCGGAAGGATTCTTGCTTATTATCTTGAAGACAGGTCCGTGACCGAGGTCGCGCGGCATCTGGGAGTTACCCGGCCCGCGCTCTCGCGTGTCTTGAATGGCAAGGCCGGCATCTCGGCGGATATGGCCTTGCGCATCTCGGAGGCATTCAATACGGAACCGGATTTCTGGCTTCGCCTTCAGGCCCAGCGCGACCTTTGGGTTGCCTCACAGAAGAAGCATAAGAAAGTAAAGCCGCTGGCCGTGAGCGCGGCTGCGTAGTTCGTGGTATCCCACCCTTTTCGCAAAGAACGCGAAAAGGATGGGGCACTTGGCACCGATTTCTGTTCCCCAGTTACCAAGCCCTACTCCCGCACACTGATGCCCAGCGCCTTCATCTTGCGATAAAGGTGGCTGCGTTCGAGGCCCAATAACTCGGCGGCGCGGCTGACATTATTACGGGCCTCCTCGACCTTCTTCAGAATGAACTCACGTTCGTAGGCGTCGCGGGCCTGTTGCAGCGTTGAAAACTCTTCCGTTGATCGCGTGCCGGCTTTGTGGGTCAATGGCGGCAGGTGCTTGCGTTCGATGCGCAGCGTGCGGGGATTGAGGATGAGCACTCGCTCGACGACATTCTTCAGTTCGCGCACGTTGCCTGGCCAGTGATATTGGGCCAGAGCATCCAGCGCCTCGTCGCCGATCTCCATGCGCGGCCGTCCGTATTGGCGGCCAAACTCGGCGAGAAACTCGCGCGCCAGCAGCGGGATATCCTGCTTGCGTTCCCTGAGCGGCGGCACAAAGAATGGAACAACATTGAGGCGATAGAAAAGGTCTTCGCGGAAGTTGCCCTTGGCAATCTCTTCTTCGAGATCCTTGTTGGTCGACGCGATCAGGCGCACGTCCACTCGAATCGGTTGCGTCCCGCCGACCGGAGTAAATTGCTGATCGTCGAGCGCCGAAAGCACCTTGGATTGCGTCTTGAGGCTCATGTCGCCGACTTCGTCGAGAAATAATGTCCCGCCGTCGGCGCGCTCAAGCGTGCCGCGCTGCTCGGGCAGGCCGCCGGGTTGCACGCCGTGCCGGTAGCCGAAGAGCTCGGCCTCGATGTGCGCTTCGGGGATGGCTGCGCAATTCAACTCGACGAAGATCTGATCCTTGCGCAGGCTCTCGGCGTGAATCGCTCGCGCAATTAACTCTTTCCCAGTCCCCGACTCGCCGTAGATGAGCACGCGGCCGTTGGTGGGCGCCATCAGGCGAATCTGCTGGCGCAGGGCTTTCACGGGCACGCTTTCGCCGGTAAGCGCCGAGTTTACGCTGAACTGGCGCTTGAACTCCTGATTCTCGGTGCGCAGCCGGCGCGCCTCGACCGCATTTTTGAGCACGATGAGCGTGCGTTCCAGCGAGAGCGGTTTCTCTAAAAAATCGTAAGCTCCCAGCTTGGTGGCCTTGACGGCGGTCTCGATGGTGCCGTGGCCGCTGATGATGACCACCTCAGGGCGCGTTGCGGCCGCCTGGCGATGAATGTCGCCCAGTACATCGAGGCCGTCGCGGTCGGGCAGCCAGATGTCGAGCAGGACCACGTCATAGGGCGCATCCTGCAGCAGAACGAGCGCCTCGCCCGCAGTGGCCGCGCTGGCCACGCCGTAACCCTCCTCGCGCAGAATCTCCTCGAGCGATGCGCGAATCTCCGCCTCGTCGTCTACCACCAGAATGTGATTCATGAGAGCGGCCCTCCGGGCGAGACTGCCGATTCGGCCGAGTTGGCAAGAGTGGCTGCGCCCGGCTCCGGCAACGGCTCCATCAGCGGCAGCCGCAGCAGAAAGCGCGCGCCCTTGGGGCTGTTGGACTCGGCGCGCAGGCTGCCGCCATGCTCCTGGACGATCTTGGCCGCAATCGAGAGGCCCAGGCCGGTGCCGCGCTGCTTGGTCGAATAGAAAGGCAGAAAAAGCCGCTCGCGAATCTCGTCGGTGAGGCCGTGGCCGGTGTCGGAGACCTGGACCTCGACCGAGGCGCCGTCTTCGCTGAGCGAGCTCGAGATGCCGAGCACGCGCAGCAAGCTGCCTTGCATCGCATCGGCGGCGTTGTCGATGAGGTTGGCGAGGGCGCGGCGGATTGCTTCGGGATCGGCCAGCACCAGCGGCAATCCCGGCTCCAGGTCGCGCTGGATCGTGATGCCGTCAAGCCGCCCTGCAAAGAGCGCCAGCGCCTCCTCGGCCACTTGATTCATGTCGCAGGCACGTGGCTGCGGCGCGGGAAACTCGGCCAGCGCGGAGAACTGGTCCACCAGCGTGCGAAGCGTGGCCACGCAACCGAGAATCACCTCGCTGCATTTGCGGATGACGGCGGGCGAGTCGGGCTGGCCGCGATCGAGATGCCTGCCGATGCGCTCGGCGGAGAGCGCGATGGGGGTCAGCGGATTCTTGATCTCGTGCGCCACCCGCTGGGCCACTTCCTTCCACGCCAACTGCCGCTGCGCGCGCAAAAGCTCCGTCGTGTCCTCGACCACCAGCACGGTTCCCGGCCGTCCGCGGGTCAGGTCGAAGCGCGCGCTGGTGATGGCCAGATGCATGGTGCGGCCGCCGTCATGAACCACAATCTCGGTGAAGGCGGCGCCCATGCGATGGCTGCGGCGAATCACTCCTGCCAGATCGTCGGCGCACTCGGCGGGAAAGAGCGATTCGATCTTCTCGCCGCCCAGGCCGAGGTCCACGCGGCGGCCCATCAACGCGGCAAAGGCGTGATTGGACTGCAGAATTGTGTGCGCACCGTCCAGCGTTACCACGCCCGATGGAATCGTCTCGACAATCGTCTCCAGCTCGCGGCGGCGCTCTTCGATGGACTGATTGGCCGCGGTCAATTGTGCGGAAGAACTTTCGGCCAGTTGCCGGCTGGTGTCCAAATCGGCCGCCATGTGGTTGAAGGCCCGCACCAGTTCACCCATCTCTCCGGTGGCGGCCAGCGCCACGCGATGGTCGTATTTGCCGGCGGCGATCTCTGCCATTGCCACGCCCAGTGCCTCCACCGGACGGGTGATCTGCTTGGAGAGAAACAGCGCCATCCACACGCTCAGGAAGAAGACGAAGACGGTAATCAGCAGCAGAATCAGGAAGAACGTGGTGCGAATGCGGTTGCGCGTGCGGAAAAGCTCAGAGTAAGTGACCGAGCCGGAACGGATGCGCATCGCCGCCTGGTTCAATCCCTGCGGCATGGGCAGCGCCGTGACCACCACCTTTCCCGATGCGGTAACCGCGGTGCCCAGCGCGTACTCCGAGCCTGCCACGGCGACCTTCGGCTCATCGCTGCGGCGCGCCGCTGAAAGCAGACTGGCAGAGAGCGGGCCCTCGAGCCAAACCGTCTTTCCCTGCTCGCCTTCGTCCAGCCACGGCAGCAGCGCGGCCGGCTTTGAATCCGGCGGCGCCTGAAAGCTGGCGATCGCGCGCCCGTCCTTGCCGTAGACGAAAACAAAGCCGCCATCCAGCGTGATGCGGTGGGAACTCAACACATCCTGCAGCACCGGCAGATTCTTGTCCGCGGCGCCGGAGGCTGCGATGGATTCCGCCTCCCCGCGCGCATTGCCCGTGACGTATTGCGCCAGCTCCTGCACCACGCGGGTCGAGTCCTCGCGCATCTGAGAGGTATTGGGTGAAAACCAGCGGTCCAGCGACCGGTTCATCAACTGATAGCTGAAGAGAAACATGAAGACCGCGGGCGTCAGCGCGATCAGCACCGCGCCCAGCACCATCCGCGAGCGCAAGCGCGCCCCCAGGCCGCTGCTGCCCTGCCCGGCGTAGACCTTGAGGATGTTCCGCAGCAGCAAGACCAGCAACAGCAGCAGCAGCAGGAAGACCAGACCGGTCAGGCCGGTAAAGATCAGCGTCTCGCCCGCGGTAGCGGGATTGAGAAAACCCACGTTGGAGGTGTTGAAGGCCTGCAGCGCGCCGAACAACAACACGATCAGAAGCGCGCCGCCTGCGTAAAAGGCAACCAACCGCCGCCGAGGATCGCGAGTGAACGGCATGGGGCGATTATAGAACTGCCAGCGAAAGGTGGTCAGAGATCGGAGTGGCCGGAACCGCAGGGCGACCGGTCTCAAGCGATCGCGCTGGCCGCCGGGGTCCACGAGCGTTGCTGGCTCTCGCCCACGCCGCGGCAGGTGAGTGTGCCCAGCCATGTGTTCAGCCCTTCGGCCAGCCCCGCATCCTGGCGCAGCGCCTCGCGCACTCCAAGATTGGCCATGCGCAAAAGATATTGAAAAGTCGAGTTGGTCAGCGCCAGCGTGGAAGTATTCGGCACCGCGCCGGGCATGTTGGTGACGCAGTAGTGCACCACGCCATCCACCAGATAGCTCGGGTTGGAGTGCGAGGTCGGCCGCGCCGTCTCCACGCACCCGCCCTGGTCGATGGCCACGTCCACGATCACCGCACCCTTCTTCATCCGAGCCACCATCGCGCGGCTTACAAGTTTTGGCGCGGTTGCGCCGGGAATCAGCACGGCTCCGATGACCAGGTCGGCCTCGCGGGTGGCGTGGGCCAGGTTGTAGCTGTTCGAGGCCAGCGTCGAGATCCGTCCGCCGAAGTGGTCGTCCAGCTCACGCAGGCGGTACAGGTTGACATCCACGATAGTCGTCTTCGCGCCAAGCCCCAGAGCGATCCGGGCCGCGTTCGAGCCCACCACCCCGCCGCCGACGATGGTCACATGCGCCGGAGGCACGCCCGGCACGCCGCCCAGCAGGATGCCGCGTCCGCCGCGCTCTTTTTCGAGATACGCGGCCCCCACCTGCACGCTCATGCGTCCCGCCACCTCGCTCATCGGCGTCAGCAGCGGCAGCGTGCCCTGCCGGTCGCGAACGGTCTCATAGGCGATGCCGATGACCTTCGACTCGAGCAGCTTTTCAGTTAACGCGGGTAGCGGCGCCAGATGCAGATAAGTAAAGAGCACGAGCCCCTCGCGAAAAAAGACGTACTCCCGCTCGATAGGCTCCTTGACCTTGACCACGGTCTCGGCCTTTCCCCAAACGTAGCCAGCCTCGCCAACGATCTCCGCTCCGGCGTTCTGGTACTCCTCGTCGGGAAAGCCCGATTGCGCCCCGGCCCGCGTCTCGACGAGCACGGTGTGGCCTGCTTCGGCCAGCGCCTTGACTCCGGCCGGAGTGACGCCCACGCGCGCCTCATTGTCCTTGATCTCCCTGGGAACGCCGATAATCATTGCGCTTGCTCCTGTCCGGGTTCATTCTGGTTAGTTGGATGCAGGCCCGGAGAATGCCGGTTCGGGCAGAGCGGCGAAACGCGATAATCCCCGGCGAAACCGCTGGCGCGCTTCGATCCCCCACCCTTTTTCGTCGCCCTAAGAAGGCCATGGCGACAGTTTAGGGTATTCATGGGAGCCAATTTGTGCTCCAATGTGATTGATTTTGAAAGACTGGGAAGAGGGGGTGGGGGATGGACGAGGACCCGAGGTATCCCAACCGGAAGAAGAAGCGCGATTGGGACGATATGTCGGCTCTCGACAAGCCCGTGGTGCCCGGCCAGCCGACCCCAGATGGTGCGCTAACCGAAGAGCCCCAGTTGCCTGTCAATGTCTATCGTGTGGTTGCGCCAACCCCAAAGACCAGGGAAGAGGAACTCGCCGAGCGGGCTGAGCTCTATTCCTTCAGAGCGAGCGTGGAAGCGGCACAGCAGCCTCCCCCCTCGTTCGTTGAATCGCCAGTCTTCCATGCGCCGCCACCTCCAGCTCAAACCCAGGAGCCGCCTCGTCAGGGGTGGAGAGAACGAATCCGCAAGTTCGCCGAGAGCCAGGCAAGAGTCTATGCCGCGATCGGCGTAGGCCTCGGAGTTTTGCTGGGCGTCATCGTCGCCAGCCTCACCTTGTTCATGGGTCCCCCCAATGGACGGTACGATCTGGGATCGGTCACCTCCAGCGCGGCCGGTTTGAAGGGTCATTTATTCATCGAATGGGACAAGAAGCTCAACTATCGCCTGTCGATCGGACCCGGCGATCCGGACCGGCAGGCGGCGTTCGCGCTGGCGGTCGCCCATTCCCCGCGTCCGCTTTCCGTCGAAATCCACATGCAGGACTCCGAAGGGTTTGCCTTGTGCTCGAAAGAGATCCTGTTGAAGTACGACGCCAGAAATGCGCTTGAGCTTGCGCCGCCCAATCCGGATGCCGAGGATGAGAAGACCAATGCCGGAGCGGCCCCGGCCGGTCAGCCGGCCCAGGCGATCGATCTTGCGCAAGCGGACACCCAGGAGGCCGCTCGGGAGCAGGGCCAGGACCTCTTCAAGAATCAGGCCGGACCGGACGGGCAGGTCACCGCCATCAGCGCTCAAGGCGCGATCCCATGCACGGCAAAAGCCTATGAAAAGGCCTCTTCCTGGAGCTTCTCGCCCAACTTTCCGGCCATGGCCGAGCAGGATGAGTGGGTGGAACGCCAGAAGGAGATCGATGCCAACGGAGGACGCCCGCCGGCAGAAACCTCCCGCGCCCGCGGCGGACGGGTAGCAGCCGCCAAAGCCGCCCCGAAGTTGCTGCCCTTCTCCATCGAAGGAGACGATGCAATCGTCGATTTCGACCCATCCCGCGGAGTCATCGAAACCGGATCGGGAAAGGTCTTCTTCCTCGACAAGGCTAGCGGAGCAGCCTCTGACTCCCGATGGCAGGATTATCCGGTCGATATCCATTACCGGTGCGACCGGAGTGCCGAGTGCATCCTCATGCACGGGGGCGCGGGCGCCCTGCACGCGAGGCTGCGGCGATAGCGGAGAGCGGCGCCACGGCTGGCATGCCCATCCCGGCTTTTTATTCTGCCGGCGCCAGATCCTGAACGCTCTCGATGCGGTTGCGGCCATTCTGTTTGGCGCGATAGAGCGCCTCGTCGGCGCGCTGCAGCAACTCGTCGCGCTGTTCCACCGAGTTGGGAGCGGCGATATTGACCCCGATGCTCAGGGTGACGGCAATCTCATTCTCCCGTGCGACGATCGGCCGCTCGGCGACTCCCAGGCGGATGCGTTCGGCGACCTCGCACACCGTATGCGAATCGCAGCCCGGAACGAGGACAAGAAACTCTTCGCCGCCATAGCGTCCCAGATAATCGTAGGGGCGCAGAGAGGCCTGCATCCGCCGGGCGATCTCGCGCAGCGCAATGTCGCCGCAGACGTGGCCGAACTGATCGTTGATGATCTTGAAGTGATCGACGTCGGCGATGAGAATGCCTATCTCCGATCTTTCCCGCGCCGCCTTGGCGCACTCGCGCGAGAAGAGATCCAGGATGGCGGGACGATTCCATATGGCGGTCAGCGAGTCGTGCGTGGCCTCGTACTTCTGCGTTTCATAGGCGACTTGCAGCTTGTTTTGCAGGTCGATAATGCGCTGGCCGGAACGCAGGCGGGCTTGCAACTCCGGCGTGTTGACCGGCTTGGTCATGTAATCGTCCGCGCCTGCGCCAAGTCCGCTCAGCAGGTCGTGCTGCTCGCTCCTCGCCGTGAGCAGCACGACGTAGGTATAGGGCCGGTCCCTGAGACCGCGAAGATGCTGGCAGAGGGTCGTTCCGTCCATGCCCGGCATCATCCAGTCCAGCAGCACCAGTTGCGGCGCGTCGTCGCGCTGCAGGATCCTCCAGGCCTCCTCGCCGTCCTCGACCACCAGCGTCTCGTATCCCCAGGAGGAGAGGCAGCGCGTCAGGTACAAGCGTTGCATGGGATCGTCATCGGCGATCAGTATGCGCATGGCTCTCCTTTCCCAATGCGGCCACGGCGGCGCTGAACTCCTTCAGATGCCGCTCCAGGCGGCGCAGAAGCTCCGGAGCCCGCGGCAAATCGTGTTTGAGCGCCATCTCTTCCAGGATTTCGCAGTCGCGAATGTGCGGCCCGGCGCCGAAGAGGCTCAGCGATCCCTTCAGGCGATGGGCGGAGCGATGCACCGCGTTTGCGTCCCCGATCCGCACCGCCTCGGCCAGGGGCTCAATCATGCGCGGCATCTCGGCCAGCGACAGCTCGCAAAGCTCGGCCAGCAACGGGCGGTCGCCGCCCAGACGTGCGAGAATCTCCGCTTCATCGAGCTCGAGGGCGGCGTCTTCGCGAATCGAGTCTGTGTCGTGCATCGTTCTCAACTCCTCGCGCTTGCTGCCGGCTCGGCCTCCGCCGGCGAGCTCTCCGGCTGCGCATCGAAGCTGAAGAAACGGGCAATGGCTTCTTCCATGCGCATGTAGCTGACCGGCTTTGTAATGTACTCGTCCATGCCGGTATCGAGATAACGGTCGCGATCTCCGCTCATCGCGTAGGCGGTCATGGCAAGGATGGGAATGTGCGCCCCGGTCTGCTTCTCCATGGCGCGAATGCGCGCCGTGGCCTCGGTTCCATCCATTTCCGGCATCTGCACATCCATCAAAATCATATCGAAGCCTCCGCGGCTCCAAAGCTCGAAAGCCTCGCGGCCATCGCATGCCACGGTAGCCTCATGGCCCATCTTGCGCAACAGGGCGACGGCCAGCTTCTGGTTGATCTTGTTGTCTTCGGCCACCAGGATGCTCAGGGCGCGGCCCACGGCGGTGGGTGCGGGCTGCTCGGCGGCGGGTTGCGCGGCCATCATGCCCAGCCCCGCGCGGATACTCGCCAGCAGCTCGGCCGAGCGGACGGGCTTGACAAGGTAGGTCCTCACGCCCATGCCGCGGCAGCGCGCGGCGGTCGCAACCTGGTCGCAGGAGCTCAGCATCATGATGACTACGCCGTTCAATAGCGGATTGGCCTGGATTCGCTCGATCACCTCCAGCCCATTCATTCCCGGCATCGCTTCGTCGAGCAGGATCAGCCGGTAAGGCGCTCCGCGCCCGGTGGCTCTCAGCAACTCGGCAAGGCCTTCCGATCCGGAGGCGGCGCCCTCGCTCCTCATGCCCCAGCGCCGCGTCATCTCGACCAGAATGCGGCGGTTGGTCGCATTGTCGTCGATCACCAGGGTGTTGATTCCGCGCATGTCGTCGAGGCTGCCTTGCGGCTCGGCCTCCGCCTGCGCGGGCGCTTGCTCGAAGACGGCCGTGAAGGAGACCGTCGTGCCCGCGCCGGGAGCGCTCTCCATCCAGATACGTCCGCCCATGGCCTCAACCATGCGCCGCGAGATGGCCAAACCCAGCCCCGTTCCGCCATAGTGGCGCGTCGTGGAGGCATCTTCCTGTTCAAAGGCCTGGAAGATTCTCTCCTGGTTGCCGAGTTCGATGCCGATTCCGGTGTCCCGGACCGCAAAGCGCAGCGTCGAGCGGCTCCCCTCCACCGCATCCACCGTCACGGTGACGACCACCTCTCCGGCCTCGGTGAACTTGACGGCGTTTCCCACCAGGTTGGTCAATACCTGGCGCAGGCGGTTGGGATCGCCCATCACCGCCGCCGGAACCTCCGGCGCGGCGCTCCACGCCAGTTCCAGCCCTTTCTTGCTCGCGGCAAGAGCCGAAGATTTCAGCACGTCCGCCACCGTATCGGCGACGCTCAGGCGGGTCGAATCCAGGGTAAACTTCCCCGCCTCGATGCGCGAGTAATCGAGGATGTCGTTGATGATCACGAGCAGCGAGTCGGCCGAGGTCTTGACCATGGTAAGGAACTCGCGCTGCTCCGCCGTGAGATTCGTGGATAGGGCCAGCTCCGTCATGCCGAAGATGCCGTTCATCGGAGTCCGGATCTCATGGCTCATATTGGCAAGGAACTGGCTCTTGGCCCGGTTGGCCTGCTCGGCGGCATCCATCGCCTTGCGCAGCGCGGCGGTCTGCGACCGCACCTGGCGCCGGAGAATGGTGACCCACACCATCGCGAATCCGGCGACCAGCAGCAGAATGGCCAGCATGTAGAGCACGCGCTCCTGCGTCCACCACGGCGCATGCTTGAGCACCCGGATATCTTCCGGACTCCGCAGCATCAAGACGAAGGTGTCCGGATCGACGTCCTCGACGCGAATGAGCTGGTCCGGGTCGATCTGCACCTGGTAGATGCCGGTCAGCCGCAACAGGCTTCCAGGACGCAGGACGTCGAAGGAGGTCAGGGAGAGGTCGTCGTCGATCTGCGCGTTGAATGTCCGCGACCTGGACTCCAGCATCAGGGTCTTGCCATGCGCGCTGTTGACCACGCGCAGCAGCCGCGCATCCAGCTGCACAAGCTGGTTATCCAGGCGGGTATCCACGTTCCCCGCGTTGGCAACTTTTGGCGCGGGCGGGGAATCGCTCCCGATCTTCCTCACCTCGGCGTCGCGCATCACCGGAGAATAGGAGCCTCCGGGAATCACATAGCCAGCCGCCTCCGCAAGATCCCCAACCTGCAACTCCTCGGATTGAGTCTCGACCTGCAATCCGCCGGTGGCGTCCTGCAGATAAAGGCCGTGATCGAGCGAGTTCATGGTGACGGTGCCCTGCACTTTCACGCGGTGGCTGAAGTCGATCTTGGAGGAATAGCGAAACAGGTGCGCGATGGGGATGGGCCGGGATTGTTCGCGGTCGCCGGGCGGCCCATGCAACACCGTGATGTCTTCCGGCCGCGAAACGAATTGAGCATAGCCGATGAGCTGTTCGTCGCGATTGTAGATCGAGCCGAAGGGTCCGTGAATGCGCAGGCTGGAGTTGACCAGGCTCTCCAGCAATGCCTTCGGCAGATTGAAGGTCCAAACGTGCACCTTGCCCAGTTGGGTCACGATCTCCAAAAAGCCGTGAATCTCCCCATGAGCGCCGACAGAGTGAACGCCGAAGGAGTGCACAATCCCATCAAGGCTGACCAACTGGGCGTCTTCTTTTCCAGACGCGGCCTGTGCGGTGGTGATGGCCAGCGGCGGGGGCAAATGGCCCGCGCCGAGAATGCTGACGCGGAGCGCGGTGACGTTCGGGGCGTAGTTGCCCGAGTTGGTTGTGCCCTCTACTTCCAGTTCCTCTCCGGTCGTCACCGGCGTTTTCACATGCCAGACAAAGATGCCGCCGGTCGAGTCCTGCAAAAACAGGAAATGCCAGTCTGAATCGGAGTAGGTAACCACGCCGTGCAGCTTCACCGGCTGAGCTCGGTCTGCCTCTCGCGTGTCCAGGGCGCGAATATCCGAAATGGTGGTCAGCGTCGGCAGTGTGCTGGATTCCGTTGAGTCCTTGCCAGACAAGGTACTCGCAGAGGATGGAATCGACCGCACGACGGCTTGAACGATATCCGCATTGTTGTCTCCCGGCGTGGGGAATCCAGTAACTTCGACCAATGTGCCGCGGCTTAGAGGCTGTGGTTCGTTCGACGATACACGCACCAGCGAAGGAGTGCCCCTGATGACGGTTGTTTGTCCCCCATTGGACAATTCCTGCACGACCACGGCGCCGCGAATGCGGATGCGATGGCCATCCTGATAGCCTGGATGAGCCTCCAGGTCTTCAAGCGAAGAAACCAGCGGAATCACAGAAGGAGAAGGAACATCAATCGTCAGGCCTGCTTGATTGGGCACCCACATGCGCACAACGGGAGTGCCGCCGCCGTCAAAACCTGTGATCTCGGGAACTCCTGTTACGGTCACCTGGTCATCCACCAGTTTGGACGGATCGAGGGACGAGGCCGAGCGCGGCATGAAAACCCAAACCTCGTGCCGGTCCAGCGCCAGCGTGATCGAGAGGTGCGAGTCGTCCATCTTCGCCTCGCGGACAATCCCTTGCAACTGGATGCGTGCATTGCTTGCGGACCGGCTGGGCAAAGTGCGGAACGAGCGAAGCTCGGCTGCTGGCAGCGCGTTCTGGCCATCCGGAATCGCTGTTCCATCCTCCAGCTCGACGCTGCTGGGACCGAAGGTCCGCTTGTATCGTGCGGACATGCGAGCCGTGACCACGAGAACCTGTCCAGCGTCAAAGACCTGCTTGCTATCCTTGAGCAATACCCTGACCGCGCCCGTCTCATCCTGAATATAGAGATTGCCTCCATCGGAGTAAGTGACCGTGCCGCGCAGCCTGACTTTGCTGCCTTGCGGCAAGGTGCGGAGATCGCCGATCGAGTCAAAGTGTCCGGTGAGACGCCAGTGGCGCGCTACCGGCTGAGCAGAGATCAACAGCAGAAGAACAACCAGCAGCGCAACGGCGGCCCACAGAGCAGCGCCGGGAATCCGTGATCGTGATTTCATCTCATCGGGACTCGGACGGGATCTCCGGTTCCAGACAGAAGCCCAAACTCGATCCAGCCAGCCTTTCGGCATCATCAACCTCGACTTCAAGCAAACGAGCCGAAAACAAGGCGCGCTCGCGCTGACGGATTCATCCCCATCTCTAAGATCGGCAATTTCTTCGTTCAGGTTTACGGCTTAATCCAGGATTCTTTCGTGGAATGCCGCTCCTTCCAACTTCGGCTTCCTCCGTTGCTTCCGCCACAGCGAACCAGTCAATCTTTCCCTTTCATTCTCCCTTTAGCGGCAGACGCAGCATCTCCAACGTTGATTCTCAGCAATCCGAAGCAGAACAGAAAGCATCGCGGTCTTGCCTCCTCCCATGCAAGCCCCTCTCCTCAAACTCCTGTGCATAAATGGCTGTTTGCGCCTGATATGGATCGCTTCGATTGCCGATAATCCGTTCCAGAGAGGCTCCCGTGCGGAATAGGATTGGAGTACTCTCGGAAAGTGTGTGAATTGCCGGGAAGGCTTGCGACATGATCTGCTCGTGCCGCGAATCGTGCTACGGGTGTGAAATGATCTGTGGGAATGCGCGGCGAGACGATCGTGCGCTACGCAGCAAGGAAGGGATTCTTGTCTCTTGAAAGGCTGCGCATAAGATTCGCGCGGCAGTGCTCCTCTCCCCGGCCGGTTGAGAGGCATAGGGGATTCTCCGGCCCTCGCCGCATCGCCGCCATCCTGCTTCTATCCATCGCTACTGCCTCCAGCCTGCGCGCGCTCGACCCCCAAAAACAGCCCGGCCAGTACGGCCACGACGAGTGGACCTCCCAGGACGGCCTGCCCGGAGAGGCCGTCTATCAGATCCTCCAATCCCCCGATGGTTATCTCTGGCTGCGAACCTCGGCAGGACTGGTCCGCTTCGACGGCGTGCGCTTTGTTCTGATGGATCTGACCGTCGCTGGCAAGGCTCTTCACGAACCCATCAAGGCAATCGCGCTGAGCGCCGGCGGCGATCTGCTGATTCGTACCCCCTCACGGACCCTTCTGCGCAAGGACGGCGTTTTTTCAGACTATCTGCCGCCCGCGCCGCTTCCCGATGGGAATGTTCGCGCCATCTTCGAGACCAGCCGGCGCCAGGTACTCATCGGCGGCGACGATCAGATATACGAAACCGGCAACCAGGCGATCAAGCTGTTGCGGAAAGGAGTCGGCTGGATCTTCGACTTCGCAGAGGATCACACCGGAACCGTTTGGATTGGTACCACCAGTGGCATCTACCTGGTTCGCGACGGAGTCCTCTCCACCTCTCCCTGGAACCTGACGAACCATACCGCCACGGCCTTGTCTGAAGATCGGGAGCACAATCTGTGGGTCGGCACCCTGGACGGGCTCTATCGCACCGGCCCCGCAAGGACCGCCCCCGTGCGCGTTGCGCCACAGCAGATCAAAGGCGAAGTGAACGCTACCCTGGTGGACCGCAACGGCAACCTCTGGATTGCCAGCAGCGCCTCCGGATTGATGCGCCTCAGGGATGGCCGCGTCTCTTCGTTCCGCACCGAAGACGGGCTGACCGATAACAGCGTTCTCTCCCTTTTCGAGGATCGCGAGGGCAGCCTCTGGGTCGGCACCGCCAGCGGCCTCGAACAGCTCCGCGACACCACCGTTACGACCTACACCGCGAAAGAAGGACTGCCATCGAATCAAACGGCGACCGCCATCGAGACCCGCGATGGCAGCCTCTGGGTCTTTTGTCCCGCGGGCGGACTGGCGCGGATCAAAGATGGAACGGTCACCGCGTACACGGCCAAAGATGGACTGCCTGCCCCTTTTGGCTCGGTTTATGGCAGCGCCCTCTTCGAGAGCAGAGACGGCAGCCTGTGGGCTGGAACAGCGGGCGGATTGAGCCGCTTCAAAGATGGAAGATTCACCGTCTACGGAGGACAAGGACGCTTTATCAAGCCGTTCATCTCCGCCATCAGCGAAGATGACGAGAGCCTTATCGTCACCACCTCCGAATCGGTCACCCTTCGCTTCAAAGACGGCGTGACAAGCCCCTACACGATTCACGGGCAGACCACGCCCGTCACCGGGCCCGCGTACTATACCTACTCGATCTACAAGGGCCCTGACGAAACACTGTGGTTCGCCACCGTGGGAGGCCTGTTCAAATTCGCCAAAGGGGAATCCCCTCAAAAGGCGCGGCAACCCACCGTCAACTTCGCGGTCACCACGATCGTCGACGACCGCCGAGGCAACCTTTGGTTAGGCGGACTAACGCCAGGCGTGGTGCGATTTCGCGTTCGCGATGGCATGTTGACTCGTTATGCAAAGCCGGACGGACTCTTCGACGATTTCGCAACCCGCATTCTTTTCGATGACAGCGGCAATCTCTGGGCAAGTGCGACCACCGGCATTTACATGGTCCTGCAAAAAGATCTGGACGACTTCGCCGGCGGGCGCATCTCCGCTGTAAAGTCAGTCAACTTCGAAACAGCTGATGGAATGAAGACCGGTGAGGCATCCATCCCCGAGCACCAGCCTGCCGGTTGGCAGGCGCGGGATGGCAGACTCTGGTTTTGCACGAAAAAGGGGATCGCTGTCATCGATCCCAGGCACATTCTGCACAACCCGGCGCTTCCAGCGGTT
Source organism: uncultured Acidobacteriaceae bacterium (assembly GCA_963710875.1). Lineage (GTDB taxonomy): Bacteria > Acidobacteriota > Terriglobia > Terriglobales > Acidobacteriaceae > Telmatobacter. The sequence goes on from CAVQBW010000001.1 coordinate 664,015, forward strand.
GAGATCGAAGAAGTGAAGGCCAACGGCGCCGCCCTTCCGCGTAGGCAGCAGTTTTCCATTCCGCCCGGCCATGGCGAACTCGAGTTTCACTATACCGGTCTCAGTCTGCGCGTTCCCTCCAGGGTCCGCTTCAAGTACATGCTCGAAGGCTGGGACACCAGTTGGGTCAACGCCGGTACGCGCCGCGTAGCCTACTACACAAATCTTCCCGCCGGGCATTACCGCTTCCGGGTGATCGCATGCAACGACGACGGCCTCTGGAACTACAAAGGCGCCTCGCTCAGCCTGACCCTGGAGCCGCACTTCTACAAGACCGGCTCGTTTTACACAATGTGCGGCCTGGCGCTCCTGTTGCTCGCGATTCTGGGCCAGAGAGCCTACACGCGGCAGTTGCGTCACCGGGCATTGGAACTCGAAAGGACTGTAGCCGAACGTACCAGGGACCTGCAGACCGAGGTCGCCGTGCGCCAACGCGCGGAGCAAGCCGCCGAAACAGCCTCCAGGGCCAAGAGCGAGTTCCTGGCCAATATGAGCCACGAGATCCGCACCCCGCTCAACGGCGTGGTCGGCATGACCGAGTTGGCCATGTGTTCCAGCGGAGCCGAGCAACTGGAGTACTTTTCCCTGATTCGCGCCTCGGGAGCCGCTCTGTTGGCCATCGTCAACGACATCCTGGACTATTCAAAAATTGAGGCCGACAAAGTCGAGCTTGAGGCGGTCAACTTCAACCTGGAAGAGTTAATGCAGGGCGCCATCAAGAGCATCGCGAACTCCGCGCACAAAAAAGGTCTGGAGCTGACGATTCAAATCCATCCCGATGTTCCGGTGGAACTCGTCGGTGACCCCAACCGGCTCCGTCAGGTGCTGCTCAACCTCACCAGCAACGCCATCAAATTCACCCACCATGGCGAAGTCGCTGTGAACGTCAGCCTCGACAGCGCCGGCCAGAGTGATGCCGTCCTCCACTTCTCGGTGCGCGACACCGGCATCGGCATCTCCGAAGAGCAGCGGAGCAAGCTCTTCAGGCCCTTCGAGCAGGGAGACACTTCGACCACGCGCCACTATGGGGGAACCGGGCTGGGCCTGGCCATCAGTCTGCGCATCGCGGAGATCATGAAGGGCAAGCTGTGGGTGGAGAGCGCAGTCGGAGTTGGCTCGACCTTCCACTTCGTTGTCCCCTTGGCAAAGGCCGCGGAGGCAGAGAGCCCGCAGCCAGCGCCGCCGGCGAACTGGGAAAATCTGCGCGGGATGAAGGTGCTGATCGTCGATGACAATGCGGCCAGCCGGGGCATTCTTCTGCAAGCGGCCCTGCGCTGGCAGATGCGGCCGGAGCCGGCCGCTTCAGGACCGGAAGCTCTGGCCATGCTGGAAGGAGCCGCACGCGCAGGCCAGCCCTACCGCCTGCTGCTGCTGGATGAGCAGATGCCTGGCATGGGCGGCTTCGAGGTCATCGAACGCTCTCTCGCCCTCGGCGCATCTCCCGAAGCCGCCATCATGATGCTGGCCTCCTCGGACACAAGTTCGGGCGCGGCAAGATGCAGCCGGCATGGCGTCGCCCATTGCATCCTCAAGCCGGTCTGCGGCACCGATCTTCTGGCCGCGATCCAGAAAGCGCTGGGCGTTGCCACGCCCGCCGGGATGCCGGAAGCGATTCTGCGGCTCGACCCGCCCGCTCAACAATGCCTGAACATTCTGGTTGTGGAAGACAACCCGGTGAATCAGAAGCTGGCCGTGACCATGCTGGCGAAGATGGGCCATCAAGTAACGCTTGCCAAAGACGGCGCGGATGCATTGGCCAAGTGGGGCCGGGCGCGCTTCGACTTGATCTTCATGGATGTGCAGATGCCGGAGATGGACGGCTTCGAGGCGACCCGGCGGATTCGCAGCCGGGAAAGCGAGCACGGGGGCCATATCCCCATCGTTGCCATGACCGCCAATGCCATGCGCGGCGATCGCGAGCGATGTGTCGCCACCGGCATGGACGACTACATCTCGAAACCCATCAGTCGGCGCACGCTGGCCGAGGCCATCGAACGGGCCGCCCCAACCGCCAGCCCCGCATGAGACGGCCCTCGCTGAAGATCGCAGCTTGCCCCAAGCAACCAAACCAAGAGCCTGGATTTCACCCGGAGCCGGCGCGGCCATCTCCTCTTACCGGCGATGGGCGACGAGAAACATAAGCAGGAAGATCGCCACCGGAATCAGGGCCAGTCCACCGTAGTAGAGGATCTTGCGCGAAAGTTGAGATTTCCGCTTTTGCCAGTCGCGCAACTCCTCCCGGTCCTCCACGCCGACTTGATCCAGGTGTTCGAGATCCCTGGCAAATTCGCTCGCCTTCGCATACCGGTTTTTGGGGTCCCTTTCCAGCGCGCGATAGAGAACCTCCTGCAACTGGGGAGAGATCGAGGGGTCGGCGACCCTGGGAGGCAGTGGGTGGTTCAGCAGCCGGTCATTCATCGCGGCCAGGGGCGAGGGGCCGGAAAAGGGCAGCTTGCCGGAGAGCATCTCATAAAGAATCACTCCCATGGCGAAGATATCCGAGCGTCCATCGCCGCGCTGGCCCTTCACCTGCTCCGGCGAGATGTAGTTGGGCGTACCCAGGGTCGCGGTAAAGTTGGCGTAGGTCAGCCGCCGCGCGCTCGAGTCGCCGGCGATGCCGAAGTCGATGAGCTTGATCGTGTCCTTCGCATCGACCATGATGTTTTCCGGCTTCAGGTCGCGGTGCACCACGCCGTTGGCATGGATGTAGTCGAGCGCATCCAGGACCTCGATGGCGATGCGGATGGCGCGGTCGTGGGGCAGCGGACCGTCTTCATCGAGGATCTGGCGCAGCAGGCGGCCCTCGCACCATTCCATCACCATGTAAATTCGGGAGCGCTTTTCGCCGCCAAAGACGTGCATCACCTTGGGGTGATTGAGCTTTTCACCGATCCCGGCCTCTCTTTGAAAGCGGTCGAAGAGAATCGGATCGGCCTCCATATCGGGATGAGGAATCTTGAGGGCGACCTGACGGCTGTCGCGCGTATCGACGGCGCGGTAGATGGTGGCCATGCCGCTGCGGGCGACCGGCTCTTCAATGCGGTAGGAATCGATCTGCGCACCGGCTTCGAAGCCGTCGAAATAGCCCATCGGGCGGCACTCTCCATCAACCTATCTATGTCAACTCTAGCAGCGGCCGCGGCAAAATTAGCAAGGATTCCGTAAAGGTTGTTGGGGACTTCGATTGACGGCGTCTTAAACCGGCAGCCGGTAGGGACGGCCCCGGTACATCCCCACCTTCTCCACCGAGCGGACGCGAATCACCTGCGCCGTGGTGTTGTCGCCCCCGTCGATCTCGACGGCGCGGGACACAAGCTCGCTGGCGACCTCCTGAATATTCTTCTTCTGCGAGACGATTTCGGCAATGGTGCGATCGCCCATCTCGTCATGCAGTCCGTCGGTGCACAGAACCAGTACGTCCCCCGGAAGCAGGGTGAGGACGGTTGTATCCGGAGAGACGAACATCTCCGGCCCCAGCGAGCGAATCAGCACGTGCCTCGATTCGGACTCGGCGATCTCGCTGGTTGAGATCAAGCCCATCTTTCTCTGCTCGTTGACCCAGGTGTGGTCTTGAGTCACCTGCTTCGCCGCTCCGTTGCGGACCAGGTAACAGCGCGAGTCGCCCACATGCGAGACCACGGCCTGGTCGTGGCGCAGAGCGCAGGCCACCAGCGTGGTTGCCATCCTCTTGCCCCGGTACTGCGGATCGAGCGTGCAGTCGTGAACCGCGGCGTTGGCCTGCTGGATCAGCCGCGGCAGCAGGCTGCTGAGCGTCGAGCCGGAGGACGCCTTTGGAAACTCCTCAGCGAGCAGCTTGACGGCAGTTGCCGAGGCAATCTCTCCCAAGTCCATTCCGCCCACGCCGTCAGCCACTGTAAAGAGAAATCCGTGACTGCGGGCCAGCCGCCGCGAACTGGGGATATATGAACCCATCGCGTCTTCATTGTTGGTGCGAACTTTGCCAAAATCGCTGGCCTGGCCGAACTGAACATCGAGCATCGTCGCTGCTACCTGGTATATCTTCTCATTGGAAGTGCTGAGGGTGCTTTGGAGACTGCGCAACATGTTCACCTCACAGCACCACTGGGTGGTTTCCCCTGCCGCGGCTTGGTGAATCAAGAAGCCACGGCAACGATGCCACCCAGCGGTTACGGTTCAGATATGGAGCTGCTATCGAGCCATTGACTTGTCTCCGAGCAAAATCGTCTTGCCCTTGGCCTTGGAGGAGCGGATGAAGTAGATCGCTCCGTAGATGCCCCAGACCGCGGAGATGCCCAGCGCCAGCAGCGGCTCCTTGGAGGTGCCCAGCCCGAAGACCGGTCCGATCAGATAGAAGGCCATGCAGGTGAGGTTGGCGATCAAACCGAAAGCGGGGATCAGCGTATGTCTCAGCATGTTGTGGTCGGGCCGCTTGTTGTAGGCGATGATGCACAGCAGGCAACTGAGCCCGTAGAGGATGAAGGTGCCGAAGTTGGAGGTGAGCGTCAGGGCGAGCAGGGAGTTGGGCAATGACGCCAGGGTGTCGTGCGGCAGGTAGCCCCAGTTGGAAAAGATGCCCTTGGGCAGAGCGGCAATGGCCGCGTCGGTGGGCGCGCCGGCGTCGCCGAACATCAGCGAAATGGCGATGACGCCGATAACCGCCGAGATCCAGGCCAGCGTCCAGATGGACTTGTGCGGCGACAGGGTCTTCGCGTGCAGCATGCCGAAGTGCTCGGGAACTTCCTCGTCCTTGCCCATGGCGTAGGTGACGCGGGCGCCGGTGTTCATGCAGGCCAGCGTGGTGCCGATCAGTGCGAAGAAGACCGTGATGGCTTCAATCAGCATGAACCATCTTCCATTCCCGTGGCCCAGCAGCGCGTCGCCGACGATGATCATCATGTCGCCGAGAGGCGCGGCCGAACTGGCCGCGGATTGCATCGTATACCCCGAGTTAAGGAAGTAGTTGGCACAGAAGTACTCAAAGAGGTAACAGAATAACCCCTGGATGAGCAGCGACGAAATGACAGCGATGGGAATATGCTTGGTCGGATTTTTTGCCTCGCCTCCCATCGAGGTGACCGACTCAAAACCTACTAGAATGAGAATGGCAACGGTGGACTGGATAAAGACCCAGCTCCACTTATGCACTCCAATCACCGAGGCCGCGGAGGTGTGCGTGAGGAAGTTGCCCGACGAGTCTGTCTCAGGGTAGGTGATGACATAGGGAACGGGCTTGCCCGCCGAGTCCAGCAGCGGCATCGGGGCGCCGCTCGCGTCGCGCAGGGTGGCCCCGGTTTTGTCGGTGGCGAACTGGTAGTTGTAAGTGGCCAGCGTCTGCGTATCGTACTGGTAGGCGGTTGGGCCCGTCGTGCCGGCAGGATGGCTGGAGCGATAGCCGAGAGCGAGAACGCTGAAGGTCACCAGGGCGGAAATCTGAATCACATTCATGGCGATGTTCACCGCCGAGGAGGCGCCGGCTCCCTTCGATGCGATCCACGCGACAAAGAAGGAGAAGAGCACCGCGACGATGGCCATGAAGAGCAGACCGGGGTTTGCGCCGCTCATGAAGGTCGGATAGAGGAATCCAACGATATAGCCGACAAAAACGCCGGTGACAGCCACCATCACGCCTGGATAGACCCAGTAGTAAAGGTGCGAGCCCCAGCCGACAACAAACTTGGCGAGACGTGCGTATTTGAACGCCTTATCCTTGGAGAGCATCGCCTGCTCCGCGTAGTAGTAGCTGGAGCCGGTGCCGGGATAGAGCTTGGAGATCTCGGCGTAGGATACGGCGGTGGCCAGACAAAGCAGCAAAGAGATAAAAATCCCTAGCCACATTGCCGGCGCCGTCGAAGGCTGGTTCGCGACGCCTGTCGTTGCCTGGATGTAGAAGGTGAGCCAAAGAAAGGCGCCGGGAGCGATCAGGGCCATTGCGTTTGCGGTTAGCTGGGTCAGGCCCAGCGTAGCCTGCATCTGTGGTGCTTTTTGATCTGCCATGTGCATTCTCCTGGAAGGTGAGGTCATTGAAGTCAGCTCCCGGCGGCACGCCCCCGGGGTCTTCGTTTGGCTCGCCCGTATCCGTGTTTTTCTCCGGGCCGGGATGGGTAAGCTGTCTGAGTTACCTGAATCCTAGTGTCGAGGCTATAAGGATGAAATCAGGAAACTGGAATGTGAAGCAGATTTCCCAGAGCAGAACCGGGAATCTTGCCCCACGCGGGCGCAGTCCCCCCGGCCTGACCTGACACGAATCAGGCCGGAGCTTGCGACTTCGAGCTTCTTACCGCTTGGGTCCGAAGAAGGCGATGAAAGCTACCGTAAGCGTCTGTTGATTCTTCTTGTCCAATGGTGTGGTTTGATTGGTAAAGAAATCTTCGTTCGAGAAGTCGCCGCGATACTCAATCCGCGTCAACATGCCTTCGACCCACTTGTATTCATAAGTCGCGGTGAACTCTTGCAAGTTCTGCGGTAGGCCGGTTACGCCGTTGTAGTCCTTGAAGTACTCATACCGTCCGGCCAACGCGGACTTGGCGGAAAACTGATCGTGCACGGCAACGGCCACGCCCTGCCAGTGGATCAGTGCGTTGTTGTCCTCCAATGGCGAGTCTACGGAATTCCGGTTCTGACCGTAGTCGTAGTTGATGTAAGCGTTGAATTTGGCGTTCGGCGTCAGCAGCAGCGTCGAGTCGATCAGGTTGCGGAAGCCGCTCGTCGTGTTGGGGTTCTCAGGGCCGCCGTAGTAGTTCAGGTCCCAGGTATACTTGGGCTTCACGAATGCGCTGGTAATACCCACGGTTGCTCCGCCGTTTGACTTGGTGATGTTGTTCCAGCCGTTGACCACCTGCACGCCGATCGTTTCAGTCTTTGAAACCGGCATCGAGGTGCGCGCGCCAAAATGCCAGTAAGGGATGGCATTCACAAACAGCAGCGACCGGGAATAGTTCCAGTTATCCTTGGCCTCGATCACTTCCGCACCGGCCGATGTTACAAATTTGCCGAAGTCCAGCTCGAAGCCCTTGGCCTTGGCCGGCTTCAAACTGAGGAACGCCTGTTCAAGATAGCTCCCCTGATCCCCGCTGCCGTTGGTCGCGGCATTGTTGATCAGCGTATTGGTGCGCCCATAGATGAAGTCCACATGCGCGCCGATCGGGTCGGGATCGTGATTCAAGGTCAGCTTCGCAGCGCTCAAGCTGAACTCATTCGTCTTATCGTTGAAGTTGTAAAGCTGGTTGACCTGCCCACCCACGCCATCAGGACCGGTAGAATCGGCGGGGCGGTTGGCATTGTAACTGTAATAGCCGTCGATGAAGCCGCTCAGATCCATGGGGCCTACGCTCCATGTGGGAGCGGCCGGAGCCGCGGGAGCCGGTGCAGGCTGAGCAGCCGGTGCGGGTGCTGGCGTTGCCGGTGCTTGCGCGGCAGCTACCAGGGCGATTGCCATGGTTGCTCCAGCCATCGTCTGTAGTATGCGATTCGGGTTCCAATTCATCGGTGCGGTTCCTCCAAAAAAATGATTTGTGTTATGGGACAGAAAATGAGCTCAGCCAGAAAGAAGGCACAGGGCCGCGTTCTGTCCGGCGCATGCACCCTGCCGGCCAAGCATTCAAAGTCACATGTGCAAGCTCGGTCTGTGGATTCCCAACAGTTGGATTTACTTACCCTGAGGTGGTCCGGTCGATTCAGATTGAATCTAGTTACTCAGAGAAGCCATAAAGAACAAATGAAGAAAACACAAATAGTTATTGTCGCCATGCAGGAGGAAACCCATGTGCCGGCCAGGCCGGAGAATGGCATGGAATTTGCTGCCGGCACTTCGACTGCGAACGCATATACAGGATGTTTCGTGTGAAATCCATAGGTTGTCCGATCAACATTCCAAAAGTCTGTGGAAATCGGGATGTTAGCAACGCGTCGGGAGGAAGCTGCAAGTTTTTGCCGTCTCTCCTCGCCGCGCGGCCGCCCAATCGAGAGGGCCGTTGGCTTCGCCCGCGAGGGAATGCGCTCATGCGGCCCGGAATCTCGTACCCACTGAATCCTTTCGATCTTCTTGAGGGATTTTTTACGAATTGCGTGAAACGATTGATATGCGTGGAGGCTGAATTGTTATGCTATGTGAACCGATGATCGCGCTTGAAGCCGGAGATACGCTGGACCACTACCGCCTGGATAGGATGGTGGCGCGCAGCGGCATGTCCACGCTCTACAAGGCAACCGATCTCAAGGATGGCAAGCAGGTGGCCATCAAGGTTCCCCATGACGAGCTCGAAACCGACCCCGTTCTCGTGGAGCGCTTCAGGCGGGAGCAGCAGATCGGCCAGGAACTGGACCACCCCGGCGTGGTGAAGACCTACAACGGCGAGGCGCGCAGCCGGAATTACATGGTGATCGAGTGGGTAGACGGGCGCCTCTTGCGGTCGATCCTGAATCAGGAGCAGAGGCTGACCATCGACCGGGCCGTCAAGCTCACTCTCGCCATCTGCGACGCGCTGGACTATATGCACAAGCACGGCGTGGTGCACCGCGACCTGAAACCGGAAAACATCATGGTGGACGAGCAGGACCGGATCAAGCTGATCGACTTCGGCATCGCCATGAAAGAGGACGCGCGCAGGCTCACCTATGCCGGGCCGTCTCCTTTATTGGGTACGCCGGACTACATCTCTCCGGAGCAGGTGAAGGGCCAGCGCGGCGACCAGCGCAGCGACATCTATGCGTTGGGCGTCATCTTCTACGAGATGCTCACCGGCCGAACGCCCTTCAGCGGGCCCAATCCCCTGGCGGTGATGAACGAGCGTCTGCTGGCCGATCCCGAGCCGGCGCGCAAGCTGCGGCCTGAGATCTCGCCCCAGTTGCAGGAGATCATCAATCGCGCTCTGGAACGCGAACCGCGCCACCGCTACGCGACCGCCAGCGAGATGGCCTGGGAACTGGAGCATCAGGACCAGGTGGGCGTGGAAGAGGGCGAACATCGCGCGGCTTTGCGGCGTGGATGGCGTTTGCCGGCCACGCGCAAGATGCTCCTCTACGCCGGCCTCGCGCTGCTGCCCGTGGCGCTTTTCGTGCTGATGCTGCTTATCGCGCGTCGATAATCGACACACTCTCGAATGAGGCGCATAAGCCGATCGACAGCGCCTTGTCCCTAGTCCCTTAGTCCCGAGTCCCTTAGTCTCTGTTCCCTGCTTCACCGGTACGAATCGTCCCGGTGAATCACAAACTCCGGATAAGCGCCGCCGCCGAGCTCGTGCAGATCCATGCCGATGCGCTCGCCATCCTGATCTACGCGGAAGGGGACGAAGCGATTGAGTAGCCGGAAGAGCAGGTAGACCAGCGGCAGCACCAATCCCAGCAGCGTGGCAATCCCGATGAGTTGAGCCAGCAGTTGCCCCGGCTGCGGAGCAAAGATGCCCGCGGCCAATAGACCCCACAGGCCGCCGACCGCGTGAACCGTGATGGCGCCCGAGGGATCGTCGATGGAGAGGGCCAGTTCAAAAAACTCGACCAGCAGCGGCGTGATAACCCCGGCAGCCGCTCCGATGAAAATCGACTCAGCCGGCGTGACAATTCCCGCGCAGGCGCAGGAAGCCACCAGGCCCGCCAGCCATCCATTGGCGCAAAGGCTTGCGTCGGGCTTGCCGAAGCGCACGCGCGTCACTGCGAAGGTTGCGGCAAGCGCCCCCGAGGCGGAGAGCAGCGTGTTGACCGCCGTCACCGGCAGCGCGGCCAGCGGCGTATGGAGCCAGATCGCCGCGCCGGCCACATTCCAGGCCAGCCAGCCCACCAGCGCCAGCAGGCAGCCGAAGACGACGTAGACGGCGTTGTGGCCGGGCATGGCGGTGGCCAGGCCCTCCTTGGGGAACTTGCCCCTGCGCGGCCCGGCGATCCACACCACAGCCAGCGCACAAATGCCGCCCAGCGCATGAGCCGTTGCCGCTCCGCCGCCATCCACAAAGCCCGCGCCGAGCGAAAAGTTCGCGCCCAACTGCGCCAGCCAGCCCCCGGCCCAGACCCAGTGCGCCAGCAGAGGAAAGACAATTGCTGCCAGCACCGCGGCGACGGCCAGGCCGGCGCTGAGGCGAAGCCGGTCGGCTCCAGAGCCCCACGGGATCAATACCGCCATGGCCACGGCCAGCAATTCAAAGAGCAGTGCGAGTTGCGACAGTGGCGAGGCGGAGCCGAGACCGTTCAGCAGAAACGGGCCGGCGCCAAGCCAGTTCCAGGGCTTGCCGGCAGCAAAGAAGGCGTGGCCCGCCCCAGCCGGATACCCCGTGAAGGCCGCTCCCAGCACGGCGAAGGCGATCGCGCCTACGGCGATCATGGCCAGGTTGCCCAGCAGCGCCTGCGCGGCCGAGCGAGACCGCCCCAGCCCGGTGTTGATCAGCGCTACTCCGGCAATGGCCAGCGGAGCCACGAGCAGCAAAACGAGAGTAAGCCCGAAGGCGGCATCGGTCATCGGCGGTGCGGCTTGCACATTCATGAGCGGCTTTCTCCACGCGCTTCCATATGCGCGCGCACTGCGACAACGAGTCCCAGGCATTCAACTGCCAGGCCGCAGACCACGAAGGCCGCCCGCTGCGCTTGCGCGGAAAACAGCACCAGCGCGGCAATCGACAGAAAAAATCCGGCGATCATCACCATCAATCCGGCGTATTTCATTCGCTTTCCTTCCTGGAGCGTCTTTTTGAAAGAATCGTCTTTTGTCAGTCGTCCACCGGCGTTGCCGAACCACGGCAGGATGAAACCGCCAGCCTACAACCGAGGCATCTTGATCCTGGACGAACGTTTCTCTCCAGGAGGGAGTCGTAAAATCACCTATGTTTTTCTCCCGGAGGGAGTATTGATACTAGCCCAGGACAAGCACAGCGCAGTCCTGGGTAAGCGTCAATATGCGAGTCACAGTCCCGTAGGGACGGTTCGAAATCACTGCCCGAAACACGTTTCAATCTTCCCACCACCAGCCATCGACGCCTGACGGGATCGAGGCCGGCAGATCCATCGACACATTCCAAGTCCGCAATCCAGTGAGTTGGTTGCTAAGGATAATCGGCGGCAACGCCTGTACGAAATTCTAAAGTATCAGATCGCCTGTACCGTCAGGTGGGATACCTCGATTCTGGGATACCTCTATTCTTGGCAGTGACGCAGTTTCCGAATAGGCGACGATACGACAACAATCCGGGAATTACCTCTTTTGTGAAAAGTTCTGGATCTGATGGGCTTGTTCGATTGCGTTTAGAAATTCCTTGCTGAATCCGAGCTTCCTGGCTTCTGATATTGACAATCCGATGGTCTCTTCGCATGCTTGGGTCACGTGAGGTTGACCGGTCGCTTTTATCATTAGCTGTCCACGCCTCGCGTCCGGCCAAATCTCAAACTGCAGACCAGAGTCCTCTAGCGCGCTCTTGCATTCTGGGTCTGCCCTTCCAACAGCCAGTTCGGTTAACGAGGGCATGACAATTTCAGGACTGATCGCGCCATCGATCGATTTCCAGGACGTTGCCGAAGCGTCAGCCACCGCTGCAAGAAACTCTTCCCAGTTGAGCAGTTCGCCAGTCGTCATATCGAAAACTATCGCAGCGTGATCGTTCAATGGGTACGAACGGGAACAGAACGAGGTCTCTGTGGCCGTCATGGCGATAAAGCGGGGGCCGCGCATCGTCACCGTGATTCTTCGGTCCCAATCGGCTTTGACTCGGGCTGAATCGGGCAGGCCAAAGTTTTGGCGATAAGAATCGTCGCAGTCGCGAAGGGCTTCAACGGTACTCTGGTTCATTTCCGCAATGATTACGTTTGCACGATCAACGGCTGGGGTGCGGGGTGCGATGATCTTTGGCCAAGCATCTAGTCCCTTGCGCAAATGCGTAGTCGAACCAAGCGAAAAACTCACAGATGGTTGTGGGCCAGCGCGCCGTCCTGTTTGCTGCGCGCCTGAAACGGCATTGCATAGTGACAAAGAAATGCCAAGCGAGCAGATAATTACTGCGAATTCTGAGCGAGTCATTTGTGCAACCATTCTAATCGTCGGGGGAAAATTGTGTCGTGGCCGAGTAACCGACTAACCGGAGATTACGCCACAACTCGATTTTTTAAGGATCGCCGCCCTACCCAATTGGCCGTTCTCCTGCAAAAATGCCGCTTTCTTCGCCCCTCGAACCCCAATCGCCGCGCAGCCCGGCCCCATATCCGATACCATACTTAAGGTACCTATTACAGAATGAGCCTGAAAGCCAAGCTGGAAGCAGTCATCTATGCCGCGGAGGAGCCGGTCACACTGGCCCAGCTCGCCGCACTCTTTGCCGCCGAAGCCCTTGAATGGAAGGCGCAGCAGGAAGCTGCGTTTGCCGAACAAGCCGCCGACGCTGCCGAGGCCGCCCAAACCCTGCCCCTCGGGCTCACTGAAGATTTCGCCTACGCGGAATTGGAGCCGGTCGAAGCCGCGCCCATCCCGCCCGAGCCCGCCGAAGCCCCCGCCGCGGATGCTCCGCCCGAAACCACTCCGGAGACAGCCGCGGAGCCAGCTCCAGAGCCGACCGTCGAAGCCGCCCCAGAGACCAATCCCGAGACAACTCCGGCCGCCGACGCCGTAGCAGTCGAAGCCGCACCAACTGAAGAAGAATCCGCCGTCTCCGCCGCGGACGCCCTCGAAGCCGAGGCCCGCCGTCAGGCCCGCCAACGCGACCGCGAGGTTCGCGCCGTCATTCGCCAGCTTCTCGACGAACTCATCGCCTCCTGCGCCTCCGACAGCCGCGGCATCGAGATTCGCGAGGTCGCTGGCGGCTTCCGCGTAGCCACCAAGCCCGAGTGCCACGACGCGGTCCGGCTCTTCGTCCGGAGTCTCAAGTCTCCGCTCAAGCTCTCCCTCCCGGCTCTCGAAACCCTGGCTGTAATCGCCTACAAGCAGCCGGTCACCGCGCCCGAGGTCAACGAAATTCGCGGCGTGGACTCCTCTGGCGTCTTCGGTTCACTGCTGGCCCGCAAGCTGATCGCCACCGCCGGACGCAAGCCAGTCATCGGCAGGCCTATCCTCTACAAGACCACCCGCGAGTTCCTCCTCCGCTTCGGCCTCAAAGACGTCTCCGAGCTGCCCTCGATGGAGGAGTTCGAGAAACTGGCCGCTATCGAACTCGAAGAGCCGGAATCCGCAACCGCGGACGACTCCGGGCAGCGATCGAATCCCGCCTTAGCTCCCGAAGGCCCCGAATTTGACGAAGCCGCCAGCGAGGAGCTGGAAGACTCGCTGGGCGAAGACATTCATTCCGAAACGGAATCCATCGCGACCGCCGGGACGGCGGCCGGCAACGAACCCCCACCCCCCGTAGAGGCCGCTCCTGCTGCGCCTCCCGCCACAGAGCAGGCAGAAACCGAGACACTTCCCCATGGCGAAGAAAAAAGCTAAGCTCCAGCCCGAAGCAACCACCCCTGAGTCAACCGAACCAAAACTAGAAGCTCTACCTGAAAAGACTGCCGAAGAACCCATCGATTTGAAAGGGCACGACTTCAGTCGTGCCGCAGACGACGCAGAATCAACGGGGGCTTTAGCCCCTGAGGGAAGCCTTCCGTCCATTGCACCCGAAATCCCGAGTTCTTCAGAAACCTCCGAAGCGGAGATTGAAGCCGCAATTGACGCCGCCGTCGAAGCTGACTCCGAAGACGCTTCCGAAGACGACACTGAACCCGAGTCGAACCCCAAGCCGCGCCCGCCAGCCAAGCTCGAGCGATTGCAGAAGATTCTCGCCGCTGCCGGCATCGCCAGCCGCCGCAGCGCCGAGGCCCTGATCGAGCAGGGCCGCGTACAGGTCAATGGCAAGGTGGTCACCGTTCTTGGAACCAAGGCCGACGCTGGCCGCGACCACATCCGCGTCGACGGCAAGCTGCTGCAAGGCCCCGAGCGGCTGCGCTACTTCGTCCTCAACAAGCCCCGCGGCTTTGTCACCACGGTCAAGGACCCCGAGGGCCGCCCCACCGTGATGCAGTTCTTCGAGAAGATGAAGGAGCGCCTCTACCCCGTCGGCCGCCTCGACTACATGAGCGAGGGGCTGCTCGTCGTCACCAACGACGGAGACCTGGCCAACCGCCTCACCAAGGCCGCCTCGGGCGTGGAGAAAACCTACCTGGTCAAGGTCGCCGGCCAGCCCACCGAAGCCGAGCTGGAGATTCTTCGCGGCGGCGTCGCTATCGACCGCGGCGCACCTGGGTCGGCCAAGATACACACCTCCCCAGCCCGCATCCGCCAGGTCCGCCAGGGAGACAATCCCTGGTATGAAGTGGTTCTCATCGAGGGCCGCAACCGCGAACTGCGCAAGATGTTCGAGGAGATCGGCCACTTCGTCGAAAAAATCCGGCGCACCGGCTACGGTCCGCTGGTTCTCGACCAGGAGCCGGGCAACCTGCGCGAACTGGAGCCGCGAGAGTTGGAACTGCTGCGCCTGGCCGCCGAAGGCAAGCTGCGCACTCCAAAATCCAAGGAAGTCCGCCGCCGCAACCTGGCCGATGCCGGCCTCTTGCCCACGGTCCTTCCCAAGCCAAGCGGCCGGCCGCGCCCAGCGGTTCAGCCATTCGCCACGCCGCCCGCCGCGACGGAGAAGCCAGCCCGCTATCGCCCCAGGAACTTCGGCCAAGACCGTGCCCGTCCTGACCGTCCCGCCGCTGAGGGATTCCGCCCCGCCGCCGGCCGCACATCGGCTCCCAATCCCGTGCGCAGTTTCTCCCACACGGAAGACGAAGGTCCCCGCCGGAGAGGCTTTGGCGGCCAGGCCAGCTTCGGCTCCGCCCGCCCAGCGGGACGCAGCTTTGACCGGCCAGCGTATGACCGTGGCGCAGGGCCGGCCAGAACCGGCTCAGCGGGAACCGGCAGAACCAATACCGGCCGTCCCTTCACCGGCAAACCCAAATTCGACAAGCCCACATGGAAGAAGCCCGAGCGCACGCAACGAACTGACCGGCCCGCCAAGCCAGCCTTCCAGCGACCCGGCCCGCCCCGCCGCGAAGCTCCCGCGCGCGAAGCCCGAGTCCGCGAAGCCCGTGTTTTTGACGAGGATCTGGGCCCGGTGAGGCCGCCCAATCTCCACATCGAAGAGATCAAGGCCGGCAGTCAAGGCCCGTCGCGTCCCTTCCAGCCGCGTCCTTTCCAGGCACGTAACTTCGAGCCGCGTTCAGGCGCCCCGCGCTCCAGTTCAAGCCGCCCCGGTTCACCCCGCCCCTACTCCGACCGGCCCAGCCGGCCCAGTTCCGAGCGGCCAGCATCTTCTGCCCGGCCAAACTCCGCTCGCCCCGGCCCTGCCAAGCCCTTCCGTGGTGAAGGCGGCCTCGCGCGTCCCTTCACCACCAGCAGCGGCAAGCCCCGCGCAGGCGGTGCACGGCCCAGCAGCAAATCGGGATGGAAGCCCAAGCCCAGCTTCGGCGGCCCAGGCAAGCCGGCCTCCGGCTCCAAGGGCAAGCCCTCTGGACCCAAACGCTCCGGCCCGCCCTCCGGCGGAAAACGCTTCGGCGGCAAACCAGGCGGAAAAAAGCGCGGCTAAGTAACTGCCGCTGCGGAGGCCTTCCGCGGCGGCTCGGCAATCTTGCCAAGAGGTATGATGGTAACTTGGTGATTATCTTGCACGAAACCGATCGCCAGGAATATCTTTACCATTCAATGCAGAAACCAATGAAGATAATTGAAACCATAAAAATCGAGCTCTTCGACACCAGTCTCCGCGACGGGCTGCAGCAGCCCAATATCGACATCTCCGTGCCCAATGCCGTCGGCCTCCTGCAGCACATGGCCGTCTTTGGCGTCCACTATGCCGAGATCGGTTTTGCCGGCGCCAATCAATTCGTCACAGACCTGACCGCCGCTCTTCATCCGGTAGACACCGGAGCGATGAAGTTGGCTCTCTTCGGCCGGACGCGCGGTCGCGGCGCGAAGGTCCAGGACTGGTCCGACGCGCAATTCATGGTCAGCAACAAGGCGCGCATTCCCGTCGCCGTCATCGTCGTCAAATCCCGACTGCTGGATGTTCTCAAGTCTCTCGAAACCACGCCGGAAGAAAACCTGTTGATGGCCTACGAAACCATCGAGTGCCTTGAAGACAGCGGCCTTGAAGTGATCGTGGACCTTGAGCACGCCATGGACGCCGCCTGCGGCCGCCGTGAGAATGGCAACGATTGCGATCCCGATTTCATGCAGCAGAGCCTCGACTACTTCCACCAGATGGTTGCGCAATGCGCCCGCCAGCAAGTCAGCCGGATCGTGGTCTGCGACACCACCGGCGGCGCGGATCCTACAGAGGTCGGCCAGGTGGTCGAGGGCCTGGCGCGGAGTTACCCCGGTGCCAGCTTCGGTTTTCACGGCCACACCGATCGCGGCCTCGGAGTCGCCAACGCCCGCGCCGCGATTCTTGCCGGAGCGACTCAGATTCAAGGCACCATTCTCGGCACCGGCGAACGATGCGGCAATGTGAACCTCACCACCGTCATCGGCAGTATGCAACTGAGAGGTGAAGCCGAGTTTGTCACTCCCGAGTCGCTCGCCGGACTTACAAGTCTGGCTAACTCGGCTTACTCGGCCTTTGGCCTCGAGCCGCCGCACGGCACTCCCATCGTCGGCCCCGGCGCATTCGGCACATGGGCCGGCATGCACGGCAGCAGCGAACGCAAAAATCCCGGCGCATATCTCTGGTGCGATCCCGCGCGGGTGGGCGCAGTCCCGGTGATCGGGGTCAACGGCCAATCGGGCAGGGCTAACATCGTCATGCTCTCTCAGACCCTCGGCGTTCCACTCGACTCCGCGCAGGCGCAAGCCTTGATGGACGCCAACCAGTCGATGATGGAGGGCGGCGGCTTCACGATCAGCGAGGTCTCCTTCAAGCTGGCCTGCATGAAAGTGCTCGGAACTCTGCGAGAGTGCTTCGGCGTCAAAAGCTGGCGCGTGCTGGATGAATCCGACGAAACCGGGAACCGCTACGTTCAGGCCTCGATGCTGCTCTCCGTCGGCGACTCGACGGTGACGACAACGCGAGCCGAGGGGGCCGGCCCCGTCGATGCGCTCACCAAAGCCATGCGACGCGAATTGGAAAAGTGGCATCCGGCCATCGCGCAGATGCGCCTCGGCACCTTCAGCGTCACCGCCCTCGATGTCTCCGCGCACGACACGGCGGCCCATGTCCGCGTCACCGTGAGCTTCAACGCCGACGGCCACGAGCCCTGGACCACCGCGGGAGTCAGCGGCGACTTGAATCAGGCCGCGCTCATGGCCATCGTCGATGGCTTCCACTATTGGCTCATGAAAAACCCCGACTAACAAAGCCGGGGGTTGAGGAATCTCTAAATAAGTCGATGCTTTGAGCAGGAATTGCTCGTTGCCTTGAAAGGGCACGACTTCAGTCGTGCCGCGAACGGCGCAAATCGAATCCGGGCTTTAGCCCCTGAGGGAATACCGGCCGCGCCAAACTGGCTCGTAAATGGGGATGCAAACTCAAAAAAATAGAACTAGGCGCGGCCGGCAACGCCCGGCGCCTTCATCTCATGCAAACGGTCCAGTTGATCCAGTTCCTGCTTGAACTTCTCCGGCAGCGTCTTCTGCAACTCTTCCATCTGCTTCTTCAACTCATCCATTTGTTTCGGGTCGAGCTTGAAATCCTCCACCCGGAAGTTCTTGCGGAACTCCTCCATCTGCTGCTTCAACGCATCCATCTGTTTTTGATCGAGCTTGAAGTCTTCGGCATTCAGGCTGTCGCGCAGCTTCTCCGCCTGCACGCGCAGGGCCTCTGCGGCCGCGCTCTGCGCCAGATCCTCGTCGAGCTCCGCCAGCAGCGGGCACTCGTCGGGGAAGAGTTCCTCGAACTCGATCATGCTATGGTGCTTGGAATCCACCAGCAAGGTCAGCGTCTGCTGCTTCCGGGCGCGCAGCACGGTCACCTGCACCGCCTTGCCCTGGTTGGCGTGCAGCGAGCGCTCCCAATCCGCCAGCGTGCCGATGGTGTCGGAGCCCACCTTGAGAATCACGTCGAAGGCCTTCAGACCGGCCGCATCGGCCTCGCTCTTGCGCGCCACCTGCTTCACCATCACTCCGTTGGGCACGCCCAGGTACTCGGCCATCTGCGAGGTCAGCGGCTCCACCAGCGCGCCCACCTTCAGGCTGCTGCCGAAGAACGGCATATGAAAGCCTCCCGGCAGCGGCGCATCGCCTCCGCCAGCCAGAATGCCCATCCCGGAACTCTGCGCAAAGACATCGCTGTCGGTGCCGATCCTGGTCCACACCTCGTGCTCCATCACCCGGCGGTCGGCCAGTTGCACATCCAGGGTTTGCAGGTTGCCGTCGCGGCTGATCTCCAGGCTCACCTTGCGCCCCGCGGGAATCTCCCGCAGCATCCGCCGCAACTGCTCGGCGCCCTCCACGGCCTGCCCGTTCAGCTCGAGCACAACGTCGTTGACCTTCAGCCCGATCTGTCCCGCCGGAGCGTCATGGTCGATCAGTGTAATGATCGCCCCGCGGACCTCCTTGAGCTTCAGCGCCTGCGCCCTCTCTTGGTCCACATCCGCCAGGTCTACGCCCAGGTAGCCCTGGGAACTGGAGTGCAGCGCCAGCGGACTGGGCTCCTCAAACCACTGCACTGTCCCGCGCGCCTGCGACCGGGCCTCAGCAGGCGCCATCGCCAGCCAGGCGCCCGCCCCCAGCATCGCCACGATTGCAAATCTCCGGTACGGCCTCAAAAAGTGCTTCATCGTTTCTTCTCCCGCGACTTCCCTGGGTGCCCCATCCTCGCCGCGTTCTTGTTTTTTGCGGCTAGGGTGGGAAACCAGAACCCTTATCCGGCCCGCATTCTCCTCTGACGATGCGGTTCCCGGAACGTGATCCCCGCTTATTGAATCTCCGGAACCCGGCTCAAAACCTCTCTCGAAACAGTGCGGATATAAGGGCTCCGGTCCGAATTGGCAACCGAATTCAGCACCTGCCGCACGCTCGTATCGCCCTCCAGCGGCTCCAGAATGTTGATCGCCGCGGTGCGAATCTTCGGGTCGCTGTCGTTCAAAAGCGCCTCCAGCATGGCATCCCGCACCCGCGTATCCTCGGCCACATACGGCTCCAGCCCACGCATGGCCTTCTCGCGCACGCCCGCGTTCTTGTCATAGCGCAGCGCCACCATCAGCGCATCGCGAATGCCCTCACCCTTGCAGGCATGTCCCGCGCGGCACTCGGCCGCCATCAGTTCCACCGAGTCGTCCCGCACCCCAGCCGACGTTGAGTTCTCGCTGGCCAGCATCAGCAACTGACGGATCGCAGGATCGTCCAGCGAGCCCTCGATCTGCTGCGGAACCACTTGGTTGTAGCGAACTTCCACCATGTGGCTATTCGGCTGCCGCACAATGCTCGAGATGCTGGCGATCTCCGCCGGAGCGGCGGTTTCCGCTGTCGTGGCCGCGGCCGGCTGCACCGCCGCCTGGGCAGACAAAGTATGCGCCGCGCGATTCTCGGCAACCCGGTAGCCGCCCAGCGAACCAGCCCCGGCTCCCACCGCGAGCAGCAGGCAGGCCGCCACCGGCGCCGCCTGCATATTGGCAAAGTTGTTCCTCAGTCGCTGGCCCAGGCGTTCAAACCAGCGCAGGGGCGGAAGCGCGTCCAGCGCCTCCTCCAGCTTGAGCCGGGAACGCGCCATCAGGTTGGCATCCGGTTCCGCCACAGGATGGGCATCCGCCAGCACCTTCAGCGCCAGCAGTTGCTCCCGCTCCTTGAGGCACTCCGCGCAGTCCTCAACGTGCCGCTCGAGCTCATGCGTCTGTTCGTCGGCCAGCTCCCCATAAGCCGCCGTCACAATCCGCTCATGTGCAACATGGCAATTCATAGCTTCACGTCCTTCCAGCCTCGAAAAGTACCACAATCCTCATCCAAAACTCCGCCGCCCGCAGGGCATTGCCGCCGGCCGCATCTTACCGCAACCCCGCCAACTGCGCTCTCAGCTTCTTGGTCGCTCTGAATAGCGTGTTCTTGGCCGTTTCTTCCGTGGTGTTCAACATCTCTCCGATCGTCCGCAACCGGAGCCCCTGGTAGTGCTTCAGCTCAAAGACCATCCGCTCCCGCGGCGTCAGCTTTTCCAGCGCCAATTGAATCCGCTCCCCCAGCACCTTGCGGTCCAGCTCCTTCGCCGGATTGGAAAATGACCGGTCGTCCGAAATCGAAGCCAGCATGTCGATTTCGTCCCCGGTGTGGTTCACATAGACCGCGTGGTCCTCGCGCCGCGTCTTGCGCCGCCGCAGTTGGTCCAGGCAGAGATTGGTCACGATCCGGTAGATCCAGGTATAAAACGAACACTCGAAGCGGAAATTTCCGATATAACGGTAGGCCTTCAGAAAGGCTTCCTGGTAGATGTCCTCGGCGTCGTGCTCGCTCCCGGTCAGATGCAGCGCCAGCCTCAGCACCTGCTGTTCATACTGCCGCACCAGCGTGTCGAAGGCCGTCCGCGACCCCGCCTGCGCCTCGCGGATCAGCTCCATCTCCGGCGCGCGCGCCTGCATCCGCTCCTCGGCGCTCTTCTGTCCATTGATTGACTTGGTCGCAGCCATCCCTGGGAAGGATTGTACCCTTCTCGCTGCCGGCCAAGCCAAATCGGCCGCCATTCGAACCCGGGGAGCAGGATAGATCGCCGCGTCCGTCGCCATGAAATCCACTCCGGGGAGTTAACGCTGTCTGCACTCGAATAGACGCGGGAATAACGCGTAGGTGAGCGCGGGATTAGAAGGGTTAAGCCCCCTGATTTAACCCCGGGAGAATGCGGCTTAAAGCCCCGTGCCCCATCCTTTCGCTTTTTTCCCAGCGAACGGGTGGGATACCACGAGCCCCGGGTGCCCCAGGTCCCTCGCATTTGGGGACCTGGGAAACCACGATCCCAAACCAGCCTTGTTCTGAAGCCAACCACGAACCCTGGGCGCCCCACCCTTTCCGGCTGTCATCCTGAGCGACCCGAAGCGTAGCGCAGGGGAGTCGAAGGACCTGCTGTTGCTTTTTTAGGGAAGGTTGGGAAACCACGAACCCAAACCGGCCTAGTTCTAAAACCAACCAGAAACCCCGGGTGCCCCATCCTTTCCGCGCTCTTTGCGGAATGGGTGGGAAACCACGAACCCAAACCGGCCTAGTTCTAAAACCAACCAGAAACCCTGGGTGCCCCATCCTTTCCGCGCTCTTTGCGGAATGGGTGGGAAACCACGAACCCAAACCGGCCTAGTTCTAAAACCAACCAGAAACCCTGGGTGCCCCATCCTTTCCGCGCTCTTTGCGGAATGGGTGGGAAACCGCGAACCCCGCACATGTCCATCATTCGCTTTGTGTCAGGGCACGACTTCAGTCGTGCCGAAAGAGGGCCGGAAAACAATGGGCTTTAGCCCCTGCGTGGGGCACGAAGCCCCGTTTTAACCCTTACCCGATACACTGGAACTCCGGGTGCCCCATCCTTTCCGCGTTCTTTGCGGAAAGGGTGGGAGACAACGAACCCAAACCGGCCTAGTTCTAAAACCAACCAGAAACCCTGGGTGCCCCATCCTTTCCGCGCTCTTTGCGGAAAGGTTGGGAAACCACGAACCCCGCACATCTCCATCATTCGCTTTGTGTCAGGGCACGACTTCAGTCGTGCCGAAAGAGGGCCGGAAAACAATGGGCTTTAGCCCCTGCGTGGGGCACGAAGCCCCGACTTAACCCCCACCCGCTACACTAGAACTCAATGACCGGAAATCTTTTCCCCGACTCCGCCTCCGAAGCCTCCGCCGAACACTTCACAGCCCACTGCGACGGAGGCTCCCGAGGCAATCCCGGCCCCGCCGGCTACGGTGCCGTCGTCGAAGACGCCAAAGGCCGAGTCGTCGCAGAACTGAGCCAGTTCCTCGGCATCCAGACCAACAACTTCGCCGAATACTCCGGCCTCCTCGGCGTCCTCAAGTGGGCCGTCGAACACGGCGTCAGGAGCCTGCGCGTCATCTCCGACTCCGAGCTGATGGTCAAGCAGATGCAGGGCAAGTACAAGGTTGCCAGCCCCATCCTCCGCCCGCTCTTTGAAGAGGCCCGCAAGCTCTCCCGCCAAATCCCCACCTTCGAGATGCGCCACACCCTCCGCGGCGGCAACAAGCACGCCGACCGCCTAGCCAACGAAGCCATGGACAAAGGCATGGGAAGAAGGTCGTAGTCCGCCTCTTGGAAGGCGAGCTCCCCGGCGGAATCTTCGTAAAGGTCATTCGCAAATAGACGAGTTTCACCCAAGGGAAGGAAAGACGATTATGCAAACTTCTCTCGCGCAGATGGTCGCGTTGACATGTTACGGAAATGTTGCGATCCAAGGAAAGGATGTGCCGAAGTTCTTTCCCGATAACTCGACTTGTCAGTTTTGCGAGTCTGTCACTTTCATCGCCGGCGGAAAACCAGAAGGCGGGAAGGCACAAACAATACCAGTTGCAGACTCACCAGATACATGGATTCAGCGCCTATCGAAATGCTCCATCGTGGCATTGAGGCTGCATCAGCGCGCACAAAACCAGCCCCAGATTTCAGACCGATACTCTTCGGGATTCGCGGGCGGTGGACGATTGTGGAGGATCGAGGCGTTGCGCCAGAATTCGTCCAGCGAATTTTGGCTGAATAAATGGGAGGTCGGGAATAGAGACTCGCCTGACCGAAAAATATGGAGAGTTACTTACGGGCTCTGCGAACTTTCAAAGACAATGCAGATGCCACTTCGCGGTCTGGATGATATTCTCGCCGATCTACGATTGGCATTGACAGCGATTCGCTCGTTTTCGGAGACGAATAAATGCGGCAATTTCACGGTCTGCTTTACGAATGCACTGCGAGCGCTCGATGAACCGCAAGCGGATATTGGCTACCACAAAGACCTTTTCCCTCCCGGGACGCTCTCCGACGCTGCCCAATCTATTCTAAAAACCGCGATGACCGCATGGGTCTTTGGGGGCATGGGCTCGTGGAATGACATGGGATTCAATGGTGAAACACAAATCGAATATGAGCGCGTATCCGACAGACTCTTCGACCTACTGAATGAAGCCATTGAGGCAGCAGCAACAAGTTCGATGAGCGAGAAGAATTGAGTCAGAATCCATGTCAGCCGGGTGCCCCAGGTCCCTCGCATTTGGGGACCTGGGATACCACGAACCCATTCCGGCCTTTCTCCGAAGCGAACCACGAACCCCATGCGAGCGAAAAGCGAGCGTTTAGCCGCACCGCAGGTGCTTGCAGATAATTACTCTTCATGGGCGCACAATGATCTCATGAGTAGGCCAAAGGAAGAGCGCGCAGGGGCAAAGGAAAGGCGATCAAAAGGGGAAGAAGACACCAGTACCCCCACCCCCCTCCCACCTAAAACCCCGCCTTTTAAGAGGCGGTATTCAAGGCAAGTGAAACAAAATAAACACCTTGATTAAGCGCTCCTGTGTACTCATCGGTAAACAGAAACCCCGGAAAACCGGCTATTTCGGTACAAAACACTGATCTTTTTTGCCAGTTTCGAGCAAAAAGAGGTCCTGTTTGGAGCAAGCATGAGTGATAGCACTTTCGCCTCTGGATCTTCGAGAAACCACGAATCAGCGACTGTATTCCCTATTCCCTGATCCCTGCTTTTACCCCTTCCGTCCCAAATCGTTCCTCCAAGCATTTCCCCCGCTGGCGATCAAATGATCCGCGCACTCAGGCCCCCAACTCCCGGCATCGTAGTTAGGAAACTTCTCCGGATTTTTCGCCGCCCAAGCCTCCAGAATCGGCGTACACAGCGCCCAGGTCGTCTCCACGCCGTCGCGATGCGCAAATAAGGTCTGGTCGCCCAGCATCGCGTCCAGCAGCAGGCGCTCATAGCCGTTGGCGCTCGATTTCCCAAACGCCGCCGCGTAGTCGAAGTCCATATTCACCGGGCACACCGCCATCTCCGGCGTCGTCGGCACCTTAGCCCCGAAGCGCAGGGCAATCCCTTCGTCCGGCTGAATGCGAATCGTCAGCAGGTTCGGCTGAATCACCTGGCAGGCCGCGGTGTGCGCGATCCGGTCGAAGATCAGCAGCGGCGGCTGCTTGAACTGGATGCTGATCTCCGTGGCCCGCTGCTTCATCCGCTTGCCCGCGCGCAGATAAAACGGAACGCCCGCCCAGCGCCAGTTTTCCACCTCCAGCCTCACCGCGGCATAAGTCTCCGTGCCTGACTCGGGGCTAACTCGATCCTCCTCGCGATAACCCACAACCTTCTGGCCGTCCACCTCTCCCGGCCCATATTGGCCGCGCACCGCATTCAGAATCGGAATCGAAGGAATTGCCCGCCAGACTTTCAGCTTCTCGCGCCGCACGCTCTCCGCCTCAAAGCTCGACGGCGGCTCAAGAGCAACCAGACTTAGTAACTCCATCACGTGATTCTGCACCACGTCGCGCAGCGCTCCGGCCTTCTCGTAGAAAGGCCCGCGGCCCTCCACGCCCAGCGTCTCTGCCACGGTAATCTGCACATGATCGATGTAATTCCGGTTCCAGATCGGCTCAAAGATTCCATTGGCAAAGCGGAAGACCAGGATATTCTGCACCGTCTCCTTGCCGAGATAGTGATCGATGCGGAAGACCTGGCTCTCGTCGAAGACGGCATTCACTTCAAGGTTCAGAGCGCGCGCCGACTCCAGGTCGTGCCCGAAGGGCTTCTCGATCACAATTGCAACCTTGCCCTGCTCCGGATGCGCCATGCCCTGCGCGCCGAGGTTTTCTATGATCGGCGCAAAAAACTCCGGCGCTGTAGCCAGATAGAAGAGCCGGTCGCCGCCGATGCCCTTCTCCTGCGCAATGCGATCCAACTCCGCCTTCAGTCCGACATAATCTCCAGGGTGATCGAAGCGAAGGGGGAAGTAACTAATCTTTTTGGCGAAGTCATCCAACTTACTCTCATCCGCGGCCACCTCGCCAAACTCGATAACTCCTGCGCGCATATCCGCCGCAAACTCTTCGCCCAGCGGCCGCCGCGCCACGCCCACAATGGCAAACTCCTCCGGTAGCAACCCCGCCTGCTCCAGGTGAAAGAGCGCTGGAATCAGCTTGCGCTTGGTTAGGTCGCCCGAGGCGCCAAAGATCACAAGGATCGCCGGCTCGGGAATCCTCTCGTTGCCGTGGGGAACCTGGGAAAGATCCTCCGGGCGAACATTCATCTGTACAGTCGCCATAACTCGGTTTGCCTCCTGCGCTCCGTGAGCGCCACGCCGGACCTTCACAGCCGGCAGCGCTTATCGTCCCTCTTGTAGTTGGATTGTACTTCGCCGTGCCCGGATGCAAACTCCCTTGGCGTGCTCCGCCTTCCCCGGACTCCGTCCACTGGCTTAAAATGAACAGGAGTTTGCTATTTGCAGAGATCGCATCGGGGAGAAATTCGGAGAATCTATGCCGGAAGCATCGTGTGACATCGGCCTCATCGGCCTCGCAGTCATGGGACAGAATCTCGTCCTCAACATGAACGACCACGGATTCAAGGT
This sequence comes from uncultured Acidobacteriaceae bacterium, assembly GCA_963710875.1. Lineage (GTDB taxonomy): Bacteria > Acidobacteriota > Terriglobia > Terriglobales > Acidobacteriaceae > Telmatobacter. Next base: position 689,491 of record CAVQBW010000001.1, read on the forward strand.
AGCCGTCTTCAACCGCACCGTCTCCAAGGTAGACGACTTCCTGGCCAACGAAGCCAAGGGAACACAGGTCGTCGGAGCTCACTCGGCCGAAGAGCTGGCCAGCCTGCTCAAGCGGCCGCGGCGCATCATGCTGATGGTCAAGGCGGGCGATTCCGTCGACCAGACGATCGAGCATGTGCTGCCCTACCTCGAGGCGGGTGACATCCTCATCGACGGCGGCAACTCGCTCTTCACCGACTCCAACCGCCGCACCACCGATCTGGCCGCAAAGGGCATCCTCTTCATAGGCACCGGCGTGTCGGGCGGCGAAGAGGGCGCGCGTTTCGGCCCCTCGATCATGCCCGGCGGCAATCCGGCGGCGTGGCCGCATGTTAAAGCAATCCTTCAGGCCATCGCAGCCAAGGTTGAGGATGGAACGCCCTGCTGCGACTGGGTCGGCGAAGGCGGCGCGGGCCACTTCGTCAAGATGGTGCATAACGGCATCGAATACGGCGACATGCAGTTGATCTGCGAGGCCTACGATCTGCTAGAGCACGGCCTCGGCCTCACCGCCGACGAGTTACACGAGATATTTACAGATTGGAACAAAGGCGAGTTGGATAGTTATCTGATCGAGATCTCCAGCCATATCTTCGCCATGAAGGACGAGGACGGCCAGCCGCTCGTCGATAAGATTCTCGACACGGCGGGCCAGAAGGGCACCGGTAAGTGGACGGTGATCAGCGCGCTCGATACCGGCCAGCCTGTAACTCTCATCGGCGAGTCGGTCTTCGCGCGCTGCCTCTCGGCGCTGAAGGATGAGCGCGTGGCTGCATCGAAGATCCTCACCGGACCGGAATCGAAAGCTGCTGTCGGCGATCGCAAAGCATTCATTGAGGATGTGCGCCGCGCGCTCTATTGCTCAAAGATGGTGTCTTACGCCCAGGGTTACATGCTGCTCAGAGCCGCCGCCATAGAGAACGGATGGAACCTGAACATGGGCGGCATCGCGCTGATGTGGCGCGGCGGATGCATCATCCGCAGCCGCTTCCTCGGAAAGATCAAGGATGCCTTCGACAAAGATCCTGCGATCGAGAATTTGCTCCTCGACAGCTTCTTTTCGAGCGCGCTGAACAGTTATCAGGCATCGTGGCGCAAGGCGTTGGTCCATGCTATCGAGTTAGGCGTGCCTACTCCGGCGTTTTCGACCGCGCTCGCCTTCTATGACGGCTACCGGGCGGCGCGGCTGCCTGCAAACCTGCTCCAGGCACAGCGCGATTACTTCGGCGCGCATACCTATGAGCGAATCGACCAGCCGCGCGGCAAGTTTGTCCACACCAACTGGACTGGCACCGGAGGCCGCGTCTCATCCACCACCTACAACGCTTAGCCCTGACTTGTTACAGAATCCAGCATTGATAGGTGCCCCATCCTTGCGCCGTCTTATCGCGCAAGGGTGGGATACAGCGAACCAAAACTGGCCTCCATTGAACGATCTCTTTGAGGAGAGTTATAGAACTCCCATGCTTGAAAGCTCCCGGCGCATGGCTTCAGCGCCCTCAAACCGGATGGCCCTCATTCCAGCAGCCACGGCACCTTCCACGTTTTCCGCACGGTCGTCGATGAATAGTATCCGCTCCGCCGGCCTGCCCAGAATATCCAGTGTCCGTTTATAGATCGCCGGCTCCGGCTTTCGCAACCCAAGATAGCAGGAACTCAGCGCCACCTTGAACAGCTTGCGCAGACCGAAACAATCGAAGCGGTAATCGTTCGTCTCCCGCGCTTCGTTGTTGAGCGCGCCCAACAGACACTGATTCGCAGCGGCAAGCTCCCCAAGTATCCCCAGCGCCCCATCCGGCAGCAGCTTGGATTGGGCGCAGATGGCAGCAAAGAATTCGTCCGGATGAAAGCTGCGCGGCTCGTAAAAGACCGTTGCGTCAAGGTAACTTTCGACTGTGATTGCGCCGATCTCCCAGGCCGCGTAAGGCTTCGGGTGGCGCGCCTCGAACTCCGCAACATCCAGATGAAACCGCTCCAGAACCAGCGTGCGCTCGCAGTGGTCCCAGCCGTTGGTCAGCAGGACTCCGCCTACATCGAAGAGAATCACGTCGAAGGGAAACATCAACGCCTCTCGTCCGCACTCTTGCGGATTCTTTTCCTAACTTGTTGCGAGCTTTTCTCTGACGGCTTCTAGCGAGTTACGCCGGGTTCGCCGGTCCGTCGCCGCAAAGATACTTTGCCTCGATGGCCAGCACCTTCTTGAACCGGCGCTGGTAGCGCTCTTCGCTGGCGATGAACTGCGCCGAGATAAACTTATCCACCACCTCATAGGCCAGCGCGGAGCCGATGATACGGGCACCCAGAACGCAGACGTTCATATCGTCATGTTCTACGCCCTGGTGCGCCGAGTAAGTGTCATGGCACATTCCGGCGCGAATCCCAGGAATTTTGTTGGCCGCCACGCACACTCCTACTCCCGAGCCGCAGATAAGAATCCCGCGCGACGCATCGCCACGCTTCAACGCGGCAGCGACCTTCTCGGCAAAGTCCGGATAATCCGATGGCTCGGTGTTATAAGCTCCCAGGTCCACCACCTCGTGGCCGGCCTTGGCGAGATAGGCGCGAAGCTCCTCCTTCAGAGGAAAGCCCGCGTGATCCGAACTGATAACGAGTTTCAAAGTAGGTTCCTTTCGAAACAGCCGTCAGTTGTCCGTGATCAGTTCGCGCTGAACGGGCCAATCACATCCACGATCCCGATGACTGTCCACAAACGAACTGAAAACTGACGGCTGATCACTGACAACTGTCTTACTTCACCAGCTTCTTCGCCCGTGCCGCCACGTTCTCCGCGCTGAAGCCAAGTTCCGCCAGCACCTTCGGTCCCGGCGCAGAGGCGCCAAAGCGGTCCAGCCCAAGAACGTCGCCGTCCTGGCCCACATACTTCCACCAGCCAACGGTTGCTCCCGCCTCGACAGAGAGCTTCGGCACGCCGGCCGGCAGCACACTCGACTTATACTCCGACGATTGCTCCTCGAAGATCTTCCAGCTTGGGAAGCTCACCACCCGCGCGGCGATTCCCTCGGCAGCCAGCAGCTTCGCGGCCTCCACGCACTGCCAAACCTCAGCGCCGCTGCCGATCAAAATCACCTGAGGCTTGGAAGGCTCGGCCGCATCGACCACCACATAAGCGCCCTTGCTCACACTGGCGTAAACATCGAGCGCAGCCGGATCGAGCACCGGCAGATCTTGCCTGCTCAGCGCAAAGAAGCACGGACTCTTGCGTTCAAGAGCCAGTCTCCAGGCTGCGGCAGTCTCGTTGGCGTCGGCCGGGCGCAGGTCCGTCATTCCCGGAATCGCCCGCAGTCCCAGCAGTTGCTCCACCGGCTCGTGCGTCGGCCCGTCCTCGCCCACGGCGATCGAGTCGTGCGTATAGACAAAAAGCGAGTGACTTTGCATCAGCGCCGCCAGCCGCATTGCCGGCTTCGCGTAATCAGAAAAGACAAAGAAGGTCGAGCCAAAGGGAATCAGCCCACCATGCGCCGCCATTCCGTTCACTGCTGCCGCCATGGCAAACTCGCGCACGCCGAAGAAAACATTGCGTCCCGCCGCGTCCTCGTGGAAGTTTGCGCCCGGCTTGAAGATCGTCTTGGTCGAGGCAGTCAGGTCAGCCGCCCCGCCGAAGAGCTCCGGCACAGCCTCGGCAATTGCGTTCATCACCGCACCGCCCGCCGTTCGAGTAGCCTGCGCCTTGCCCGGAGAAAAGCTCGGCAGCGCCTTCTCCCAGCCAGCCTTCAGCTCGCCCTTCTGAGTGCGCTCAAACTCCGCCGCCAGCTCGGGAAACGCAGCCTTGTATCCGGCAAAAAGTTTCGTCCACTCCGCCTCAAACTCGGCTCCGCGCCCGACCGCCTTGCGCCAATTTGCCAGCGCATCTTCGGGAACGACGAAGCTTTGATCCTCTGCAAAACCAAAGAACTTCTTGGTTGCCGCAACACCCCCCGCGCCCAGCGGCTCGCCATGGGCCTTGTTCGTTCCGGCTCTCGGGCTGCCGTAGCCAATCACCGTCCGCACCGCAATCAGCGAAGGCCTGCCCGTCTCGGCTTTGGCCGCTGCAATCGCCGCTTCAATCGCCGCCAGATCGTTGCCGTCGGCCACACGCTGCACATGCCAGTGGTAGGCCTCGAAGCGCTTCAGCACGTCTTCGGTGAAGCTCAGGCTCGTCGGCCCGTCCAGCGAAATCAGATTGTCGTCATAAATAAAGGTCAGCTTGCCCAGCCCCAGCGTTCCGGCCAGCGAAGCCGTCTCGTGCGAGACGCCTTCCATCAGGTCGCCGTCGCCCAGCAGCGCGAACGTATGGTGGTTCACCACCTCAAAGCCCGGCCGGTTGTAGATCGCGGCCAGATGCTTTTCTGCGATGGCCATGCCCACGGCCATCGCGATGCCCTGGCCCAGCGGCCCTGTCGTCACTTCCACGCCGTCCAGGTGGCCGCGCTCCGGGTGGCCCGGTGTCCGCGAGCCCCACTGCCTGAAGCTCTTCAGGTCCTCCATCGTCACGCCGTAGCCGGAGAGAAACAGCGACCCGTAGAGCAGCGCCGAGGCATGCCCATTCGAAAGCACAAACCGGTCCCGATCCGCCCACTTCGAATGCGAAGGATTGTGCTTCATCAGCTTATGAAACAGAAGGTAGGCGATCGGCGCGCAGCCCAGCGGAGCCCCTGGGTGGCCGCTATTGGCCTTTTGCACGGCATCCACGGCCAGCAGCCGCAGCGTATTGATTGACAGTTGATCGAGAGCCGGTGAGACGAGAGAGTATTCCGCGAGGCTGGTAGTCATAATCTCTGCGAGATCCCTTCATTGAAGCGCGAGGCGCGCCATTAGGTCAGATGATTGTTTTCGCTGGACGGTTGCGGTCGCTTGGCGTCAACCTTCACTTCTATATTGTAACCAAGCCAGCGGCCCTGCTCCGGCCAGTACAGCGTCCACGAGAGATCGCCACCATCGACTCTCTGCGCCGGTGCGATCTCCGCACTGTAACCCGCGCTGCCAAGGCTCCGGCTGACCTCGGTTTGCGTCGTCTGCCAACCGTCCGCGCTCCACAGCAAATCGAAGCGCCTCCCGTCCAGAATCCGCAGCGTGTCATCCGCACCGATTCTCTGGATGGGCCTTCGCAGGCTGTAAATCTCGATATTCCGCCGCCTTCGGACCAGGCCATCCGGCTCACAGTAGCGTTCATACACTGGATCGATGCGGTCGAAGACTTTGCCGTCCAAAGCCGAGCGCAGCAGCTTCAAATACTCGGCATGGGCCCAGACCAGCGGCATCGCCGAACCGGTCGGCTGGCCCAGCCGCATACTCGCTTGCGGCAGATCCGCCTGGTCCCAGACCTGTTCCGGCATCATTTGTCCGCAGCTCGCAAATGCCTCGTAGGCCTTGATGAGCGGCGCAATCTCCTTGCCGGCGGCCAGTTCATAGTGAGCGCGCTCGCCGGTGAGCAGCGGCCAAACTCGGCCCTGGCCCCAACCCAGAAAGGGTCCGCCGTCCTCCCTTTGTCCATAGCCGTCCATGTTGTAGCGCCGCCAGCCCGGCCCTTGCGGCAGTTCGCGTTTCAGCACCGCATCCACCACGGCCAGCGAATCCGCCATCAGCGGGTCATCGGATCTTCGCACTCCGTAGCGAACAAGCTCCAGAAAGCCGCTGTCCACAATCTCACGCGCCTCAAACTCCCGCCGCAAGCCCGGAGGGCGGTTATTGAGATGGATGATCTCCGTTCCGCAGGACTCGCAGGCGTACGCTTCGCCGCGCTCCGGCGGCCGGATGCGCATGTAGTGCCGTTTGATCTGCGGATGCAGCACGCCATTGTTGGTCACCGTCCAGTCTTCCAGGTGACCCTCGATCCAGTCGGCATACTCCTCAAGAAACACAGCCATCTCCACCGACTCGTGAGCGCGCGCCATCTCCGCCGCGCAGATTAGCCCCGCGATCACGGCCGCCAGCGTCGAGGGCGAATAACCCGCATTCTCCTCCCAGCGCTCCTGGTAGGTGATTGGCGCATGGCGCACCAGGAATCCCGCCGCCCGCTCGACAAACGGGAAGATGTCCATCTCCCCCAGCCCATCGGCCTTCCAAAGCCGCCAGGCCAGCATCAGTGGAAAGGCCACCTCATCCAGTTGCAGCCCCGACCAGTAAGGCGTTCCGTCGATCCAGAAATTCTGCGCAAATCCGCCGTCCGGCTGTTGCGTGCAGGCCAGGTAAACCAGCGCTCGCCGCGCCGTATCCACCTGCCCGCAAGCCAGCATCGCGGTGGCTGTCTGCACCATGTCGCGCGTCCAGACCAAGTGGTAGCCGCCCAGGTCGTCGTCTCCCTTGATCTGCCCCCACGGAATCGAAGCCGAGGCCACAAACGCTCCCGCGTAAGTCTTGTCCTCATGTGCCAGCAGCACATTGTGGCTGGCCCGCATCAGCTTGCCGCCATCGCAGGCCTTCTCCGCCAGCCACTCCGGATTCGGTGCTCGCTGCCATTGATCGATAAACCGAATCCGATGTTGTCCGAATGGCGTAGCCAACGCACTGACTGTCTTCTCCAGCGCTGTGTGATGACCCTCGCCGAGGCCGATTGCCACTGTGAACTCCCGGCAGGCAGTCAGATCCAGCTCGCCCATCACGGCGACGTTTCCTTCCGTAGCCGACCCGAACTCCCAATCCATTCGAAAGTTCTCCATCAGGTCCTGCCAGCCGTCGCTTGCACCCACAAACCCGCAGCCCACACGCGAAAACCCGCAACTGGCGCCCATCGCCAGCGCCCACTGGCCCTTCCAGGCCAGAAACATCTTGTGTCCGGCAACGTCCAGCGCCCGCGCCGTGTTGCCCATGCCGCCGTTGTCGAGATGCGGCGCCAGCAGCGCATACACCTTCAGCCGCGAGAGCAGATCCTCATTCCCCTCCAGCCGCACATGCTGCAGAATCACGCCGTGGTGCGGGTCGCAGATGATCTCCTTCGTCAGGCTGTACCGGCCCTGGGGATCGCGATTCACATAGCGCACCCCCAGCGCCTCCTGGTGGATGTATTCAAACGTCGTAACGAGGTCTCGCTTCTCTTCGTGCGCAAACGTCTCTCCGTCCGTCACCAGGAACTCCATGTCCCGCACTTGCGCCCTGTCGATGGTGGGGTGGTAGATCTCATTCAAAATTCCGTGCGAACAGGTGAACCACGCCCGGCTCGAGCCCGAGTAAGCGGTCCCCACGGCATCTTTCACGCTCGAGGTCCAGCGCGGCTCCAGGCCCGGCCAGCCAAAGGCCTCGCCCTGCTGACCAAGCCAACGATATTGGGGACATTCGCTCATCGATTCGCAACGAAATGAGATGGGGAAAGGAGGGCCGCTTCAAGCCATCCCCCCTTCGATGTTCCGCGCCGGCGGAAGGTTTCTACCCTCGTCCAGCCATTAACCCGAATCCCTCCCCCACTCTGCCGCATCCATCCAAGTGCGGAGTCTTGCAGACCCATGGAAACATTACGTTTCCCCGCTTGCGGACCGTACCGCTTCAGCCTGCAGACAGGTACCCAACTGAACAGCACGACAAGAATTCTTCAAGGAGATTTCCCCAATGGCTTATACCCTTGCCCCGCTTCCCTACGATTACGCCGCCCTGGAGCCTTTCATAGACGCCGAAACCATGAAGATCCACCACGGCAAGCATCACCAGGCCTACGTCAACAACCTCAACGCCGCCCTCGCCAACCACCCCGAGCTGGCCGCCAAGTCCGTTGACGACCTCATTCGAGGCCTGGCCACGGTGCCCGAAGAGATCCGAGCCGCGGTCCGCAACAACGGCGGCGGCCACGCCAACCACACCGCTTTCTGGCCCCTAATGGGCCCCGTCGGTGCCGACGGCGTAGGCGGCGCGCCCTCAGGCCCCATCGCCGCGCAGATCGCCGCCGACTTCGGCGATTTCGAGAGTTTCAGGAAGACCTTCAACGAGACCACCGCCAAGCAATTCGGCTCCGGCTGGGGCTGGGTAGTCTTCACCGGCGGCAAGCTCAAGGTCGTCACCACCCCCAACCAGGAATCCCCCCTCACTCAAGGCCTCTATCCCATTATCTTCAATGACATATGGGAGCACGCCTACTACCTCAAGTACCAGAACCGCCGCCCCGACTACCTCGCCGCATGGTGGAACGTGATCAACTGGACCGAGGTAAACCGCCGCTTCGCCCTCGCCAAAGGCTAGAAGCGAGAATCAGAGAACAGAGATAAGGCTTCAGGATTCAGCGGTTCTTTACCTATGAACTGTCATCCTGAGCGAAGCGTAGCGGAGCCGGGGTCCCCAGCGACAGGTCTTCGTCGCTGGGGTAGGGAGTCGAAGGACCCGGTTTTCCGAAAGCAGCTAGTCCAATGAATGAGCTTGGGTGCCCCATCCTTTCGCCTTTTTCCTGGCGAAAGGGTGGGAAACGACGAGCTCTGTTCCCTATTCCCTGCCTTTCCGCAACCTTCTCTCCCGGATCGTGTCTAACCGGCCAGTAATCATGAGAATACTCATGCGCAACCTGGCATTTTTCCCGCTGGCAACGCTTCTTGTCCTGGCTACCGCCGTTCGCGCGCAGTCCGGCAGCTTCATCGTCTCCCAGCACGGCAAGACCGTCGGCACGGCCACGGTGACATTCTCCGCCAACCCGCATGGTTACGACTCGACCTCGATCGTCCGCGTTGCCATGCAGGGTCTCAACTACAACATCTCCAAGACCGAACAACTCACCTCGGCCAATCAGCTCAAACACGTACTCTTGTCTGCCACCGTCAATGGCTCGGCCGTCAACGTCGTCGCCGCGCCAGGCGCCGCGCAGATCCTGCTCAATATCTCCGCCAATGGCCGCAGCGCCACCACGGCTCTGGCCCTGCACGCCGCCGCCGTCTTCCTCCCCGACTTCGACCCCGGCGCATACGACACTCTGCTGGCTCTCGCGGTCTCCCACAACAACCGCGATCTCTGGGCCATCATTCCCAAGCAGGCCGGCTCCATCCAGCCGGTCCAGCTTGCCACCTATGCCGACGAAAAGGGCACGCTGGACGGTAAACCCATCGCTGTCCACCACCTGGTCGCCACCATCGCGGGAACCCGGACAGACCTTTTCTCCGGCCCAGAAAACCAGCTCCTGCAAGCCGAGCTCACGCAGCAAGGCTTCGCCCTCATCCGCAAGGGCTTCGTCCTGACCCCGCCCGCCAAACCCGGCGCCCCACCGGCGCAAGCACCTCCAGCGCAATAGGCTTTTCGCAGTCCCTAGTCCCTGGTCCCTATTCCCTAGTCCCTAACAAGCCCTCCCCGCCGCCACCGCCGAAGCCCACGCCCACTGGAAGTTGAATCCTCCCAGTTGCCCTGTCACATCAACCGCTTCGCCGATGAAGAAGAGTCCCGGCACGGCCCGTGCCTCCATCGTCCGCGCCTGCAAGCCGGCCGTGTCCACGCCCCCAGCCGTCACCTCGGCCTTGTCAAACCCCTCGGTCCCTGTGGGATGAAACTCCCAACGGTGCAGCTTACGTTCGCAAGCTTCCAGGGCCGCATTCGACCAGCCTTGCGGCCCGCCGATCTCAGCCAAATAGTTCGCCAGCCGCTGCGGCAGCATCGTGCGCAGCGCCTGCCGCAGCGCCGCCAAATCCCGCCGCGAGCCCGGCTGACGTAATTCTTTGAAGAGGTCCGCCTGGGCGGCTAGCCCCGGTGCCAAATCCACCACCAGAACCTCGCCCGGCCGCCAATACGAAGACGCCTGCAACGCCGCCGGCCCACTCAGTCCGCGATGCGTCACCAGCATCTTCTCCCTGAACTTTCCACCCTCAGCCCAGGCCACAACCTCCGCCGACACTCCGGCCAACTCCGCCCAGCCAGCCTCCGAGCCGCCCAACACCAGCGGAACCAGCGCCGGCCTGGGCTCAATCACTCCCAACCCAAACTGCCGCGCCAGCTCATACCCCAGCCCCGTCGCCCCCAGCTTCGGAATTGACAATCCCCCGGTTGCCACCACCAGCGCATCGGCCCGGAGCTCTCCCTGCGAAGAGGCAACGCAAAACCCACCGGAGGTGCCGGGCTCTACTTGAATCCCGCGCGCATTCAGCACAATCTCCACGCCGCCCAGCTCGCACTCCGCCAGCAGCATATCGAGAATTGCCCGCGCCGACCCGTCGCAGAAGAGCTGCCCCAGCGTCTTCTCGTGCCAGGGTATTCCATACCCTTCGATCAACTCGATAAAATGCCGCGGCTCGTAAAGCGCCAAAGCCGACTTGGCAAAATGCGGATTCTCCGAAATGAAGTTATCCGGCCCGCAATGCAAATTCGTAAAGTTGCATCGCCCCCCGCCGGAGATCAGGATCTTCCGCCCCGGCTGCCCGTTGTGTTCGAGGAGCGCAACTCGTCGCCCGCGCTGACTAGCCACCGCCGCGCACATCAGCCCAGCCGCCCCCGCACCCAGAACAATCACTTCGAATTGGCGCGGTTCGGTTGGCATTATCTCTTTGTTCAGAATATCTGGGTGCCCCAGGTCCCGCTTTTGGGACCTGGGAGACAACGAACCCCAACCGAACTTGTTCTTCACGAGATATACTGATTCCGAATTTGGTGCGCCGACTTTCCGTTCCGACAATCTTCACCGGATTGAGGGAGGGGTAGGCTAACCACCAGTTCTGTGGCCAGAGAATGAACGCTTCGATAGATTTCAGACCCACACGATTGCCAGGCTATTCGCGTGAGGCTTTGCTTGCAGAAATCAAACGTGTCGTAAGCGGACATTTCGAAGGCTTGTGTCCGACGCACAAGGATTTCAACAGGTTTTCTCGGGTACACTCTAACACGATCGTTAAAGAGTTTGGGTCATGGGCGGATGCAATGCGGGCAGCGGGCTTCGAGTACTCGCGTTCACAGGCTACGCGCGCCAAATCCGTGAGTGATACGCGAAGAATCACCCCTGACCTGTTGTTGTGCGAGTTAAAAGCCGTTGCAAACAAACACAAGGGCAAAGTATTTCAATATGAAGACTACAGAAAACTTGGAGGCACGCGGGCACGAGGGACATTTTGCAAGCATCTCGGTGGGTGGAGACAAGCGGTCGCAGGTATAGGACTGAAAGACGGCTTTAGTCGGGAAAGACCAGACCTTCGGACATACGCGGACGAAGATTATTTCGCAGAGATGCAGCGCCTTTGGGAGTCATTGGGGAGACAACCAATGGCGAGGGAGATGAGAAAGAGCGGGCGGATATCACCCCAGTCATTTCAGCAACGATTCGGTAGTTGGATGAAAGCTGTCTATGCTTTCTGTAAAGACAGAAATGGACCAGATTTCTACGACTCTGTAGATGCTGACTCTCAGGATGCACGGATCGAAATAGTCGCGCTAACACGACAGATTGAATCTCGGGTGTCCAACGACAGTCTCAAAGCGGACACTTTAGTCCCAAAGAGGCGCACTCCCCGGAAGCCCTCCGTTCGTCTTCGCTTCCAGGTTCTTCAGCGTGATAATTTTACATGTCGTTTCTGCGGCCGCAGTCCTGCAACTGAGATCGGCGTGATCCTGGAGGTAGACCATATTTTTGCCTGGTCTCGTGGCGGAGAGACGCTTCTTGCTAACCTTCAGACTCTTTGTGATCGATGTAATTCGGGCAAATCGGACTTATGAATCGCGTTAGGTAGAGGGCCATACCTCAGGGGCATGGCCCTTTACGCACTTACGCAAGTTATCCAAAGACAGCAACTAACAATCGGGGCCAAAGTCCTTTTCGAACGCAGCAGCCAGCTTCGCGCCCCAATCATTTTTTGGCTTCAGGCGGCCGCCGAAGAAGCGAAGGATGGGCGGCTCCTCGAAGAATTCAAGTCCGCCGATCATCTCGCGGTGATCATGGAGCCACTTAAGGCGATCGGTTGCGTAAATGAAGTGAGACATCGTAAAGACGCGCCGTGGAACGGCCAGGCGCAGTAACTCGATATCCGAAGGCACATCGTTGCCCTCTTCATCGCGATCCATCGAGATGGTTCCGCGTTCCATGCCGCGGATGCCCGAAACAATAAAGGTCGCCGCGCCCAATGCTCCCGCCGGGTAATCGGTTTGCGGAAGATGTGGAGCAAAGCGCATGGCGTCAAGATGGCAGGCAAGGCCGCCCGGAGGTGTGACCACGGGAATGCCCTTGGAAATCAGCCGCCCGGCAAAGTACTTGATCGCATCCGCCGATGAGCCGGCGATTTCAAGTTCGGTCATCTCGCGCATGCCCACTGCCATCGCTTCGATCTCCTTCGACGACATTCCGCCGTAGGTATAGAAGCCCTCATACACCGGCAGCCACGGGCGAATCGCGTCATGGAGATCTTTGCGGTTTGTGGCGATGAGGCCGCCGCGAACCATGGCGCTCTTGCGCCCGGAGAGGTAGCAGATATCCGATAGCTTCATCATCTCCAGGATGATCTCTCGAATCGTGGAGTTCTCATATCCCGGCTCGCGCTGGCGAATGAAATATGCGTTCTCAGAGATCAGGCTGGCATCGAGCACCAACGGAATGCCAAGAGGCGCGATAAGTTCTTTCACCTCACGCAAGTTTGCCATCGAAAACGGCTGCCCGCCGATCAAGTTAGTCGTGGCTTCCATGCGCACGAAGGGAATCTTGGCGGCGCCATGCTCGTCGATTGCAGCCTTAAGGCGGCCAAGATCCATGTTGCCCTTGAAGGGATAACTGCTCTGTGTATTGAGAGCCTCCGGTCCGAATAACTCCAGGACGGTGGCTCCCATCAGATTGAAATGGGCCTTGGTGGTGGTGAAGTGATAGTTCATGGGGATATAAGTGCCGGGCTTGATAAAGGTCTTGGCAAGCAGGTGTTCGCAAGCGCGGCCCTGGTGAGCCGGAAGCAAATACTCGTAGCCGAGAATCTCTTTTACCGCATCAGCCAGCTTATAGAAGCTCTCCGAACCGGCGTAAGCGTCATCGGCCAACAGCATGGCAGACTGTTGATTGTCGCTCATGGCATTGGTGCCGCTGTCGGTCAGCATGTCGAGAAAAATGTCGCGCGTGCGAAGAAGAAATGTGTTGTAGCCAGCTTCCTCCATTGCATGGAGCCGCTCGCGGGCCGGGGCCAATCTAACCTTTTGAACAACGCGGATTTTGTGCATCTCGATGGGAATCTCAGTGCCATCGGACAGACGAATACTCATGAGTTCACCAACCACCTGTGGATTTGACGATGCAATCATGATTGCACAGGGAGGGCACTGGCGTAAATCGCCAACTGAGGATTCCCGCATTGCAAGACGCAAAAAGCCATGCCCCAGGGGCATGGCTTTTTGCTTTCAGATTAATGCCGGCGATCACCTAATCTCCCACACAGTCACCCGTGCAGTACCATCGGCCCAGCGAGGCTTAACTTCCGTGTTCGGGATGGGAACGGGTGATCCCTCGCAGTATGGTCACCGGCAAACTTGAATGGCGCTTGGCGGGTGGTTGCCCGCAGCCTGCCGCGGCGTCTACTTTGTTCCGGATGGTTTCTCCCGGAGGCCGCGTAGGAACGCGGACTGCAATCTGGCGCCAAAAACTTTGCTCGTATAGAGCTGATTGCAACGAAATTGATTGGTCTTACAAGGCTTGTAAGAAGAACGTCCGCTTTAACTGCGCGGAGTTAATTCTATGGACAAGCCGAACGGGCGATTAGTACTGGTAAGCTTCACGCATTACTGCGCTTTCACACCCAGCCTATCAACCAGATGGTCTTTCTGGGCCCTTCAGGGAGATCTCATCTTGGAGCGTGCTTCCCGCTTATATGCATTCAGCGGTTATCACAACCGAACTTCGCTACCCAGCCGTGCCCTTGGCAGGACAACTGGAACACAAGAGGTTCGTCCATCCCGGTCCTCTCGTACTAAGGACAGCCCTCCTCAAATCTCCTACGCCCACAGCAGATAGGGACCGAACTGTCTCGCGACGTTCTGAACCCAGCTCACGTACCGCTTTAATAGGCGAACAGCCTAACCCTTGGAACCTTCTACAGCTCCAGGATGCGATGAGCCGACATCGAGGTGCCAAACCAATGCGTCGATATGAACTCTTGGCATTGATCAGCCTGTTATCCCCGGCGTACCTTTTATCCGTTGAGCGATGGCCCTTCCATACAGAACCACCGGATCACTAAAGCCTACTTTCGTACCTGCTCGACTTGTAGGTCTCACAGTTAACCACTCTTATGCTTTTGCACTCGACGACTGATTTCCAAACAGTCTGAGAGTAGCTTCGCGCGCCTCCGTTACAATTTAGGAGGCGACCGCCCCAGTCAAACTACCCGCCTAACTATGTCCCTCTCCCGGATTACGGGAGGAGGTTAGAGATCACAACACTCGCAGGGTGGTATCTCACCGTTGGCTCCACCAAGTCCAAGAACCTGGTCTCAAAGCCTCCCACCTATCCTGCGCAGCAAGAATCATAACCCATAGTTAAGGTGTAGTAAAGGTGCACGGGGTCTTTCCGTCTAGCTGCGGGTAACCGGCATCTTCACCGGTACTACAAGTTCGCCGAGCAACTCGTTAAGACAGTCGAACGATCGTTACGCCATTCGTGCAGGTCGGAACTTACCCGACAAGGAATTTCGCTACCTTAGGACCGTTATAGTTACGGCCGCCGTTCACCGGGGCTTCAATTCAAAGCTTCGCTTGCGCTAACCTCTCCTTTTAACCTTCCGGCACCGGGCAGGCGTCAGCCCCTATACGTCGTTTTCGACTTAGCAGAGACCTGTGTTTTTGTTAAACAGTCGCCGTTCGCGCTTCACTGCGGCCCACTTGCGTGGGCGCTCCTTCTCCCGAAGTTACGGAGCCAATTTGCCGAGTTCCTTAACGAGCTTTCACTCGAGCGCCTTTGGATATTCTCCTCGTCTACCTGTGTCGGTTTGGGGTACGGTTCCCTTTGTTCTCCTTAGAGGATTTTCTCGGCAGCGTGGAATCAGAATCGTAAGCCCCATACGGGACTGAGTTGCACCTCACTGTTAAGACCCGACGGATTTGCCTGTCGGATCCAGCTTACGTGCAACTACCGCAATAGCCATAGTGCGGCATCCTTATCCTTCTGCGTCACCCCATCGTCAAACGAACATTGGGAGGAACGGAATATTAACCGTCTGTCCATCGGCTACGCCTTTCGGCCTCACCTTAGGGACCGCCTAACCCTGAGCGGATTAACCTTCCTCAGGAAACCTTAGACTTTCGGCGCGGAGGGTTCTCACCTCCGTTATCGCTACTTATGCCGGCAGGGTCTCTTCGCAACGCTCCACCAGTCTTCTCAGTCTGGCTTCACTGCTGTTGAGAATGCTCTCCTACCACGCATATCTTAAGGTGCGCATCCGCTGCTTCGGTGTACAGTTTTAGCCCCGTTGTATTGTCGGCACCGGACCGCTTGACCAGTGAGCTATTACGCTTTCTTTAAAGGATGGCTGCTTCTAAGCCAACCTCCTGGCTGTCTGAGCGTTCCGACTTCCTTTCCCACTTAACTGTAACTTTGGGACCTTAGCAGGCGGTCTGGGCTGTTTCCCTCTCGACGATGACGCTTAGCCGCCACCGTCTGACTCCCGGATATGTTGTCGCTGGCATTCGCAGTTTGGTTGGATTCAGTAAGCCGGAAAGCCCCCTAGTCCATCCATCTCTCTACCACCAGCGCAATTCGTCCGAGGCTAGCCCTAAAGCTATTTCGGAGAGAACGAGCTATCACGGAATTTGATTAGCCTTTCACCCCTACCCACAGCTCATCCGAGCTTTTTTCAACAAACACCGGTTCGGTCCTCCAGTGGGTGTTACCCCACCTTCAACCTGGCCATGGGTAGATCATCCCGCTTCGCGTCTATTCCTGCCAACTGAACGCCCTGTTCAGACTCGCTTTCGCTTCGGCTCGCTTACGCTTAACCTTGCTGACAAGAATAACTAGCCGGCTCATTATGCAATAGGCACGCGGTCAGGCATTCCCCTTGCGGGGCATAGCCCTCCCACTGCTTGTAGGCACACGGTTTCAGGTACTTTGCACTCCCCTCGACGGGGTTCTTTTCGCCTTTCCCTCACGGTACTGGTTCACTATCGGTCAGAGACGAGTATTTAGCCTTACGGGATGGTCCCCGTGGATTCAAGCAGGGTTTCACGTGCCCCGCCTTACTCAGGTATCCGCTTCGAGTCTGGATCATTTTCGCCTACGCGCCTGTCACGCTCTATGGATCCACTTTCCAGAGGATTCGGCTAACAACCAGATTGGTAACTCTACTGTTGCGGACCCTACAACCCCCGAGACACCGAAATGCCACGGGTTTGGGCTGTTCCGAGTTCGCTCGCCACTACTATCGGAATCGAGGTTTCTTTCTTTTCCTTCAGGTACTGAGATGGTTCACTTCCCTGAGTTCGCTCTATACCCGCCTATGTATTCAGCGGGATAGTTCCCGAGGTTTGCTCGGGAGGGTTTCCCCATTCGGAGATCTCCGGTTATAACGCCTGTGTGCGGCTTACCGAAGCTTATCGCAGCTTGCCACGTCCTTCATCGCCTGTCTCTGCCAAGGCATCCACCGTGCGCCCTTAGTAGCTTGACCATAGAATTAACTCCAGCGCAGGGAGCCGACGTCACTCGCGGTCCTGATCAGAGATAACCTATTTATTTCCGCCTGAGAACAACTCGCTACGCTCACGCGCTCCCGAGTTGCACTCCTAAAGACACTCTTCTTACATTGAACACTTTGCCTGAACCGTCTCACGACGATTCATTGCTTGTGCTCGGCCTTGTATTGCGTCATCTGCGCAGTTACCCTTCCAACTGCCTTGCGGCGGCTGGTACGAGGGATAGATGCCAGATGCGCATTACCCAATCAATTTCGTTGTCAAACATCCAAACCTTCTCGTTTTCTCAAGAAGGCCCGCCCTGAGGCGGTGGAAACCTGCCGGAACAGTCTCGAAAGACTGGGCGGCCTGTTTCCTGATCGGCGTCACCAAAACGATGGCGGCGATCAGGAAACAGCGAATGAGTCTGGTGGAGCTGAGCGGGATCGAACCGCTGACCTCATGCTTGCAAAGCACGCGCTCTCCCAACTGAGCTACAGCCCCACATGTGGGTGCCTGCGGCAGAGATGGTGGGCCTGGGTAGAGTCGAACTACCGACCTCACCCTTATCAGGGGTGCGCTCTAACCAACTGAGCTACAGGCCCAATGCTGGTCACTCAAGCTGGCCGCTCCCCCGCCGGCTCTCTTGATTCTTAGCCAGGAGCCCGGCGGCTCTCACAATCCTCATTCAGTTCAAAAGGGTTTCGAGGACAAAGGTTGAACATGCTGGGCAGCTACGCCGCCCATGACCATCGTGCGAATTTGCGATCAAGCAAAGAAGGCTTGTATCAGAATTCCCGCGCCTGCCGTCAGGGACGGCTCTTGCGGGTTAGATGACATTCACATCCGCCGCTTGCCTGATTCACATCGGAGCGGTCCGCATTCGCGGAAGGGATGCAAATGCCACCATTTCTCTTTTAGAAAGGAGGTGATCCAGCCGCAGGTTCTCCTACGGCTACCTTGTTACGACTTCACCCCAATCATGAATTACACCTTGGACGGCTGCCTCCTTGCGGTTGGCTCACCGGCTTCTAGTGCAACCCACTTTCGTGATGTGACGGGCGGTGTGTACAAGGCCCGGGAACGTATTCACCGCGGCATTCTGATCCGCGATTACTAGCGATTCCAGCTTCATGCAGTCGAGTTGCAGACTGCAATCCGAACTGAGGCCGGCTTTTTCCGATTAGCTCCCCCTCGCGGGTTTGCGACGGTTTGTACCGGCCATTGTAGCACGTGTGTAGCCCTGGACATAAAGGCCATGAGGACTTGACGTCATCCCCACCTTCCTCCCCGTTATCCGAGGCGGTTTCACCAGAGTGCCCAACTGAATGATGGCAACTGGGGATAAGGGTTGCGCTCGTTGCGGGACTTAACCCAACATCTCACGACACGAGCTGACGACAGCCATGCAGCACCTATATTACGGCCCATTGCTGGGAAGGGATATTTCTACCCCGGTCCATAACATTTCGAGCCCAGGTAAGGTTCTTCGCGTTGCGTCGAATTAAACCACATGCTCCACCGCTTGTGCGGGCCCCCGTCAATTCCTTTGAGTTTCAGCCTTGCGACCGTACTCCCCAGGCGGACTGCTTAACGCGTTAGCTACGGCACGGCGGGATTGGGTACCCGTCACACCAAGCAGTCATCGTTTAGGGCTAGGACTACCAGGGTATCTAATCCTGTTTGCTCCCCTAGCTTTCGTGCATCAGCGTCAGTTGTGGTCCAGTGAGCCGCTTTCGCCACAGGTGTTCCTCCCGATATCTACGCATTTCACCGCTACACCGGGAATTCCACTCACCTCTCCCACACTCAAGCCCGGCAGTTTCTCTTGCAGTCTATGAGTTGAGCCCATAGATTTCACAAAAGACTTACCAAACCGCCTACGCACCCTTTACGCCCAATAATTCCGAACAACGCTTGCCCCCCTCGTATTACCGCGGCTGCTGGCACGAAGTTAGCCGGGGCTTCTTCTTCCGGTACCGTCATTATCGTCCCGATCGAAAGGAGTTTACGTACCGAAGTACTTCATCCTCCACGCGGCGTTGCTGCGTCAGGGTTTCCCCCATTGCGCAAAATTCCCCACTGCTGCCTCCCGTAGGAGTCTGGACCGTGTTTCAGTTCCAGTGTGTCCGTGCGCCCTCTCAGGCCGGATACCGATCACAGTCTTGGTGGGCCATTACCCCGCCAACTAACTAATCGGCCGCGACCCCCTCCCAAAGCGAATTGCTCCTTTGACCCGTAGGTATTATGCGGTATTAGCTAAGGTTTCCCTCAGTTATCCCCCACTCCAGGGTAGGTTAGTCACGTGTTACTCACCCGTGCGCCACTTTACTCATGGTATTGCTACCACTTTCTCGTTCGACTTGCATGTGTTAGGCACGCCGCCAGCGTTGATTCTGAGCCAGGATCAAACTCTCGTTTGAAACCTGATTGCTTCCCCTCAACCGACGGAGGTCGGATGAGGTTCAGCGGCATCGCGCGCTCGAAAACGCGCGATGCCTATTTACGTGAGAATGATCAAGCCAAACCTGATCTCTTCTCACGACTGGCATGTTCAACCTAATTGTCAAAGATCCTTGAGAGCCTTCCGCCTGAGCGGCGCCCTTTTGGATCGAGGCCCGAGCTGTTACGCCAGGTTGTCCTCGAACTTGTTGCGCTTGCCGGAACCGCGTTGAATCGCACGCTCCGGCGTTTTTGCGCGAACCTTTCAAACATATCGAACTTCGGTACCTGTGTCAAGCTCGATCTCATCCCTTCGCCCGAGGCCGCTCCAACTCGCTGTTGGCGGTCTGTCCCCTTGCTTGCGAATCTCGATCGGCCCGACCTGAACAGAACTCCCGTTCAGAAGCGTCGCACAGCGCAAAATATCAAAGAACGACCAGCAAACGCCTGAGCCGCTAGGGCTCACAGGAGTCTTCTCCTGGGTCTTGCAATGGCTTGTTCTTGTCTCTGCGGGATTCCCTACAGGGGTTTCAGGGGCTTTTGCCTCACCTGACCCAACGAACTAGCATCACAACTGGCTTCCCACTTCCCTCAACGGGGCAGGCCGTTCGGCCACCGGGAGGCTTCCCTGCTCATCTGCAACTTTCCAAGAGTAGCACAAGCCACCCCCGTTTGCAAGCAAAGCGCAGACTTCACCTGCGTCGCTTTGTTGCAACTGTGTGAGAATACTAACCCGCACCCCGAATTGCAAGCCCACGCCCTGTGGAAAGCGCCTTTTTCTGTGGGAAACTCCATGACGCCTCCCTCCAGGAACCCCTGTCTCCCGGCCGTTATTCCGATGCCGCCCCGCTCTCGCCGCCCCCCCAAACCCCTTCGCAACAATGGAATAGCATTCCGGTGACATGATCCCGGCCAAATCCGCCTTAAACTCAAGCTCTGCGGATGGCCGCTTAGAAGGAGCGATGCGTGAGGCCGATGGGAATGAACTCAATTCCCGGCATTGCTTTCATCAAGCACACCGCATCATTGGACGTGCATCGATTCAGAATTGCGGCGGCTGGCTGGCGAGGCGCGTGCAAATGGCGTTGAGCATGATTGAAACGATGAGAAGCGATTCCATCCGGCAGAAGTCCGCAGCCCAGTTGCTGCGTGGGCTTGTGTCGGCCGAAAAAACACGCACTTGCGGAGATGCATCGAGCCAGAATTATGCCCACCTGCACAAAGCAAGATTTGCCGGCATTTTGAAGCTCTGCCGCGACCAGGTACCGAGCCTTTCCGCTCGAGTGCTGGACATTGGAAGAAGCGAGTTGACCGCACATTTAGCGGGTTACTACCGCAATGTGCAAACCCTGGGCCTGGATCTGGCGATCGACGACGGCGGACATCGTGAAACCAGCAAACTGGATGGAATTCCGCACCTCGCCTATGACCTGCTTAATTCGGATGACGTTTCGAAGTGGCCGCAATATGGCCTCTTCGACCTCATCGTCTTTTCAGAGGTCATCGAACACCTGCATGTCGCGCCTGAATTCGTATTCGCGTGTCTCGGCTCTCTGCTTGCCGATAAAGGAGTGCTCGTATGCACCACACCCAACGCAGCCGATATCGGCAAGCGGATTAAACTGGCTCTCGGCTTGCACCCCTACGAACGGCTGCGTCTGTATGCGGTCAACCCAGGACACTTCAGGGAATACACCCGCCAAGAACTTTGCGAAATTGCCGAAAGCGTAGGCCTGCGATGCAAAAGTCATTTCTATTTCAACTGGCTTGAAGGCAGCGGAAATCCACTCAAGACAATCGTAATGAAAGTCCTCCGGGCGTATCCTTCGTTTCGGTTATTTCAGGCCTGCGTCTTAACGCGCAAGCAGGAGATCGCTCGATCCGTTGCGGGCTGACGCCGATTGCAGATTCCCAACCCGCTCCGTGGTTGTTCTATTGCTTCGCGATCAGCCCCAGATCTGTCAGCCCGTTCACGAAATACTGCATGGCCAGGGCTACCAGGAGCAACCCCATCACGCGGACCAGGACGCGAATCCCCGTCTCGCCCATCACCCGGCGCACCCGGCCGGCCCCGGCCAGCACCCAATAGCTCACCAGGCTGGTGAAGACGATCGAGCCCAGAATCGCCCCCATCTCCCAGTGCCACAGGCCAGGCGCCTGTCCCACCAGGACCATGACCGAGGAGATGGCCCCCGGCCCGGCCAGCATCGGAATCCCCAGCGGCACGATCCCGGCGTCTTCCTTCTCCGTGGCCTCTTCCGTGTCGCCGCGCGTCTCCTGGGTCGGCGAACGCTTGGCTTGCAGCATGTCCAGCCCGATCAGCAGCAGAATCATGCCACCGGCTATCTCGAATGCTGGCAATGTGATACCAAACAGGCGAAAGATCAACTGCCCGCCCACGGCAAAGCTGGTCAGCACGATGAAGCAGGTCAGCGCGCCTTTGCGCGCCATGCGCTTGCGCCGCGCCGGGTCTGCGCTTTCGGTGATCGCCAAAAAGGAGGGAATCGCCGCAAAGGGATCGACCAGAAAGAAGATCGAACTGAGAGCCAGCACCGAGAAGCGCACCAGCGGCGCGGTACTCAATGCATTCAGCGCCGTCTCTGCTGGATTGGTCCAAACCATCCTATGAGGCTAGCCGATTTGCCCACGCACCCGCCAGAGTCGCATGGCTGGAGCTTTTTGAAGACCCGTCCGGCCCGGCGGAGGGAGGCGGGGTTTTAACCCCCGCACAAACCCGCCCACAGGTTTTTGGAAATCAACCCACGCGGCGAAGCCGCGCCCAAAGAATACCCCTCACATCGTTGAAAGACGGATAATGCCTTATTAAATCAATGTGTTAGACATTGCTCTCACCGATCCAAATTTAGCACTCGGCGGAAGAGTGTACCGAATTGTGGCGATTGTTTGAGGACTTTCTGTTTCAAATTGCGTCCATTATCTTGCAAAACGTGTAAAGTTGAGTGTAAAGTGACAATCCATGAAAAGAACCAATCCACCCCTCCGCCTTCCTAGGTCGCCGCTCATCTACGTGGTGGCGCAGGTCAACATTTCCGCAGTCGTGGCGATTGATCGCTACGTTCCCGAGATCCAAGAGAAGCTGCGCAGGAACGGGTTCCCCGGATTTTCAAGCACCCAGATCCCCGAGCTAGTCTTCGAGGTTCCTGGCGCAAAACCGAGTCTGATTCCCCACTCCAGATTTGAGTTTCAAGATCGAGATGAAAGAACCGGAATCTCACTCAGTCCTAGGTCAATCGCGATCCACACAAACCAATATGAGACGTTTGATCAGTTTCACGGGGCATTCGCGGTTGCTCTTGAGACAATAAACGCCGTGGCCGAGCTTCAGTTGCGCGAGCGAATCGGCCTGCGATACGTTGACCTGATCGAACTGGAAGCGGGAGAAAACCTGAGCGACTATCTGGCTCCGCAACTGCTGGGCTATGATGCGGCTTCGGTTGGGGTCACGGAATCGTCCTTCGATTTTAAGTTTGAAGGCAAAAGCCCCCACGGCGGAATTATTGCTCGGCACTATCTGCCACAGATCGCGAATACGTTACCTCCTGATTTGATCGGAGTCTCGCTGAATTACGGCTACCGGGATGCAGCCCCGCCTGGACGGGCATCCCTGCTCGATTTTGACCACGCAACAATCGAGAAGCGGGACTTCGCAGTGGGCGAAATCCTTGAGACCCTTGAGACCCTCCATGATGGTCTCGATATTCTTTTCAGAAACTCTGTAACCCAACATGCACTAGAGCAATGGGGGAGAGAAAATGCCTCAAGCAGCGAGAGTTGACTGTTGGTTCGGAAAGGGCCGGCCTGAGAGATCTCTGGTTTCAACCCAATGGAGAAAGCAGGACAGGCACCCAGGAGCCTCGTCATTCGTTGGTACGGGGGTAAACCAAGCAGACTACAGCATCAGCAAAACCGTTGCCTTGGCGCCAACGGGCCTTGTCATTACCGGAGCAAGTCAGGATACACACTACAGCTATGAAGCATTCGGCTATGCATTGGGGAACCTCTTCAACAGCGCATGCCCAGGCACAGGAGGAGAGCTGAATCTCGCAGAGCCGACGATGCAGAACCTCGTCCCAGCAAGCGGAGCCTACGTCTTCGTCCAGGGCTCCCAACGGCTGGAGATTGTGACGATCCGCACAGAAGAGAAATTGGTCGAAGCCGGGAAAGAGATTGCCCTGGTCCGTCATTATTTCTCATTAACAACAACCGACCTGTCACGGATACTCCTCGTAGAGCGCCCAACCGTATACGCGTGGCTCGATGGCAAATCAGAGCCCAATCCGGAAAACAGATCCAGAATCAGAAAACTCTTCAATATCGCTTCTAGGTGGCGGGAGAAATCAAGCCTCCCTATCGGCAAGTTTCTCCGTGAGCCTATGGAGGGAGAGATGAGCCTCTTCGATCTCCTACGTCGGAATGCGCTTGAGACGGAAGCAATCGACAGAGTACTAGTTAGCGTGCTTGAAGCGGTCAATAGACGAGCCAAAACAAAGCTAGATCGCAGCGTACGGGCCATCGCCAAGCGAAATGGGTACAAACAACTTCCATCGGAGTTGGCGCGCGAACGATTTGACCAAATCACAAGATTCTAACAAGCGCAGACGGGAGCAACAAACTGGCAACGGCCCTGCAAATCCCGGACAGTCGATGGCGGCAGGGTAGCATCGTCCCACACGAAGCCGTTGGCATGAATGCGCAACTCGCCCTTGAGCCAGAGGCGCTTCTTATCCTTCTGACCCAGGATTGCGACATCCTGCATGATGACTACGAAGCTGAACCCAGCATAGAACTTCATATCGCACGACCCATCGCGGAAAAAAACGGCAACCTCCTACACGCAAAGAACCCACGCCGCCTCCAGTTCACCCTTGGCCAGCGACATTACGAAATCAAGATACACGAAAAGTGCATAGCTCCCCGAAACTGCCTCTTGGGCCATGTACCACTCGAATTGCACCTGGATGAAATTCAGATTCGCACCATTGTTCACTGGACCGCAAATCGGTATCTGAGGAGCGCATTTCCAGATATCTTCAACGAGCGCCTGAATTCCGCCGAACGACAAATGAAGAGAATCGAAGCGTTGCTAAAGCGCGAGGGGGATTTGGTGACAGGCATTTTTCTCCGCGTGGACCCTAACGAGGACATTGGTCCAGAATCGAATTATTCGGTAATTTTGAGACTTACCGCCAAGACAAGTGTCATGGAACAACCAGATTTGGCGACACAAGCAATTGAACTTGCCGAACTCCTTCGGCAGCAATTTGCAAGAATTGATGGGGTCGAGATCGAGGACTATAAATTGGTTTCGGAAGCTGATTTTAGCCTAGACGATCTCCGTGAAACGCCGCGCTGGGACTACGACTACCTCAGCCTCAGATCCGGAACGCCGGACAACGCCATCCCGGCGGGGGCATGAGCGACTTCGTTGCCGGATGCCCAGGGGTACGATTCTGAGGCGTGGCGGCGCGGCTTCGCGGCAGTGATTGAGCCGCGGTGATTGATTTTCAAGACGCTTAGATGGGTCAACTCCGGGGTTGAAACCCCAGCCTGGCCAAACGCGGCAAGATCCAAAACGCGAGAGACCTCCGCACCACAGGTGCCGCTGGCCCCACCGCAGGTGGTTGCAGATAATTTCCTTCCAATGGCGCACAATGTACCCAGACTCGTAACCAGATTCGCGCGGGCCGCGAGATCGAGCATAGAACGGGCGCCGAAAAGAGCCAGGTAACTACTTAATTACCCCTCAATTAATTCGGTCCAATCTGTAAGAATCTGAACGGTTTAAGCCCCAAATAGAAAACCCACCCCCCCCCGGGGTACGATTCTCCTTTTCTTCGCCTTTTCCGGCTAGCCCGCGAACGATGCGGATGAATTCTCGCACGTTCATCGAATTGCCTTGCATGCCGAACGCGCCTTTCCAAGTCAACAAACTACAATATGTGCTTGCTGCCTGAAGGCCAACGCGAGCGCTTCGACGTGGTGCTGGTGTCGCCGCGGAATCCGCTGAATATTGGGGCGGCGGCGCGGGCGATGGCTAACTTCGGCTTCTCGCGGCTTTGCGTGGTGGCGGCCTTCGATCCAACATGGCGCGAGGCGCGGTCGGCGGTTGGCGCTCCGGAACTGCTGCGAGACGCGAAGAGCGCGGAGAGTCTGGCCGAGGCTGTGGCCGATTGCACGCTGGTGGTGGGCACGGGAACTCTGACCTGGCGCAAGCCCGAGCAGCCTGTGGTCTCGCTGCCGCTGCTGGCGCCGCTGGTCAAGCAAGAACTGGAGCGCGGCGGTCGAATCGCCCTTGTCTTTGGCTCCGAGAAGCATGGGCTGACGCGCGAGGATCTTTCGTATTGCCATTTGCTGGTCGAGATCCCAACAGACCCGGAACAGCCTTCGATGAATCTGGGGCAGGCGGTGGCGGTGTGCCTGTATGAGGTGGCCGCGCGCGTTGCCCTGCTGGAGCAACTGGCCGGGGATAAATGGATGGGTTCAAACCCATCCCTACCAGCCTGCGGCGATTCGGCCGGCTTTTTGCGGGGGTTGAAACCCCCGCCTCCCTCCGGATTGGCTGAGACTGCGGCATCTTCAGGGCGTCTGGAACTGCTGGCCGATGTGATCCAAGAGACCATGGCTGCGGCCGGCTACTCGCCGCCGGCGATGCAGCCGGCCAACCGCCACGATCTGCGCCTGCTGCTGCGGCGGCTGAACCTCTCCGCGCACGACACGCGCCGCATCCTGGGCGTCTTCCGCCGCATTCTCTGGCGGCTGAGGCGTGTTCCGTCTTCCGGTCAGCAGCCCCGTTGAGTGAGCTCTCGCTATTCCTTGTCGCCACTGGAACTCGCGTTCTGATAAAGTGTCGCCATAGGTCTCCCCATGCTCGTGGGTACTTTCCGCTCTTATCAGGCTTCTCTGGCGGCTCTGGTCCGGCTTGGCACGATGGCTTGCTGCGCGCTTCTCGCGCTGACGGGATTTTTTCCCTCGCAGGCGCAGCAGCCCGCACAACCAGAAGCAGCTCAACCACCTGTGAGTTCTCCGGCGCAATCCGGAGAGGACCGGAAGCCAACCGCGCCCCAGACGCAGCCAGCCGCAGAGACGGCCAAGGTGCAGGAGGCTGCCCCGTCCCAAGGCATCGGCGAAGACGAGCTCAAGCAGATGCTGATGGGCAAGATGCTCTATCTGCGCGGCTGCTATCTTGACAACACGCTCAAATTCGACGAATACGGCCGCCTCATCGGGCGCTCGCCGCAGGGCTCTTACACGCTCAACGCTATCGAAATCGACAAGGTGCGGCTAACAAAGCACAAGGTAGAATTGGAAGGCATCCGCTACGGTCTGCACTTCGTGGGCCAGCTTGCCTCCGAAGATCCGTCGACAGCCTTCGACAAGGTCAGGATCACTCCCAAGAAGAAGGCGGTGGTTATCACCGTCGACCGGGAGATGGTGGTGAAACCCAAGAAAGAGAAGGTCGTCAAGCTGAAGAACAAGAAGGCCAGCGGCGCGGCTCCGGCGGCAGGCTCCTCTCAGCCCGCCGCCGAGCCGGCCGAATTGAGCGAGGCCGGGCAACTCAAAGCCCCGATCGCCGCCGCGCCCGAGGCCGAGCGCCCGGCCGACGCCCAGAGCGTGACCACCACCACCTCGCCGGCGCACGCCGCCAAGTTGCTGAAGCAGGCATTGGACAACATCTTCGCCCAAAGGCTGGACGAGCGGATGATCGCCGCCATGCCCGATTTCTGGAGGCTCTATTACGAGGCCGCGGCCGCCAAATCCGACTACCGGCCCAAAGATCCGGCCATCCTGCGCCAGAACACGGTGGACCAGAAGGCGCTCCTATTGACCAAATTCGAGCCGGACTCGAATGAATACGCGCAGGCCAACGCCGTGGCGGGAATGGCCCTTTATCACGCCGTCATCGGCCCCGACGGAAAGGCGCAGGAGATCGCCGTCGCACGCCCCATCGGCTTCGGCCTCGATGAGAACGCCGTCGCGGCCATCCGCAAGGCCAGCTTCCAGCCGGCAGAGAAAGACGGCAAGCCCGTTCCGGTGCTGCTGGACCTGGTGGTTCAGTTCCGCATCTTCGACAAGCGCACCGCCTCGGCCAGTTCCCCCCAGCCCTCCGACAAGCCCGCCGGACCCGTGCTTCCCGGCCCCTACAGCGTGCCTCAACCCTGAGGAAGCGCTCGCGCGGCGCGACGACTCACCACCAATCTCGCTGGAGCGAATCAGTAGATTATCCGCCGGACGCTCTTGGGGCAATTTGGGACGTTTGGATGGCGCATGGGAGGCGGAGTCCGCCAAAGAACCGAGCCGGGGAGGGCGCGTCTTACGCTGGGGCGGGACAAGACGGGCCCCTGAATGGCGGAACGACCGTTGCCTTGCGGCTGCCTCACATCTGTCGAACGAATGTAAGACATTTGTCCGATTCGTGTAAGACACGGCGTAAGACAGCGTAAGACAACACCGCCGCACCGGCCAACTTGGCCGCCCTTGCGCTACTTCCTCCTGCCGTGCTACTCCTCCTGCCGGAGGATCTCCTCGAGCTTGGGTTTGTGCTTGACGGCCCGGCCGGTGCGCGGCTCCGTGTCGATCATGCGGGAGGGCTTGGGCTGGCCGATGCGCTCCCTGGCATTGGCTTTGACCGCTTTGGCGGCGGAAAATTTTCCCGGCTTGCGTTTCGTCATGGCCCCTGCTTGCGTTCCTTTGTCGTCCGGCTTGCGTTCCTATCTCGTATGGATGAGTATGGAATAGATTCTGCCGGAGCGAAAGCCCCTCCGGGCTTTTGTGGCTGAGGGTTTGCCGCTGATTGGGGATCTCTAATTTTCCGGCGGCGGATTGTCTCATCGGGATGGAGTGCTGATAAGCGATGGAAGAGCGGGATTTTTTCAACGAAACGACCGAACTGCGGACGCACACGCTTGTCTGCCCCAAGTGCGGGCAGGAGGGCGAGTACAAGGTGACCTGGGTGGTGAGGCGGAAGCGGGCGCAACTGCCTCGCGGCGCCGACGAGCGCGACCGCGCCAAGTTCGCCAAGGCACAATCTTATATGGTGCGGCGCGACGAAAAGCTGGGCTGCGTCAATGTCCGTTGCCGCAAGCCATTCGAAATCAGCACTCTGCAGTCGGTGGCGTTCTTGAACGATTGAGAATCTGGAACGGCGGCGGCTCGGCCTGCGGAGCCTTTCAGCCCGCCGAGCTTTTCAGGAGTTGACCCGCTCGGGCTCCCATTGATCTACGGGTTCGTGGTCGATCCGGTCCTCGCGATTCTCCCGTTCTTCCTGTTCGCGGCGTTTCTCGCGTTCTTCGCGCTCCTCGGCGCCATCGGCCATAGCTCCCCCCTCTTTTCAGTGTAAGAGAGAACTCCGGCGGCTGAACTCTGGGAGTCGCACTGTGGCGCCTCTGCGTGGAAGGGGGTTGTGCGCCCCAACCGAGAGTTCCTGGCGATCCCGGCGTCTACCGGAAGATTTGGCGATTGGTGATTCAAGGAATCACAAAGCCATCTCGGCGTCGCGACATGCCGCCGCAATGGTCTTTTGTGATTCCTTGATCCCGTTCTGGACCCTCTAATCGTCCACTTGCATCACGGATTACTTGGCGTATCGGGTGTACCGGCAGGAGCTACGGACGACAGACCCAGGAAGTTCTTGACCTCAAGAGTGCTGTTGCCCAGCACCTCGCTATACGCCTGTCCCGGTTGCACGGTGAAGAGATTATTGTCTCCCGCGATGCCGCGATGAAAGAACTGGAGCGTCTTTGGAGCCTTGGCGCCTCCCGCCAGGGTTTGTAGAGCCGAAAGTTGGTAAATGAGCGGATTGACATTGCCGAGGCGGCCGCCGTTCAACTCGACGGCCAACGCCAGCACTCCGGCAATCTCAGGAGCGGAGGAACTGGTGCCGATGAGCAGGTCCGGTTCTCCGCCAACCCAGACGATCACAGCGGAGCGGGGAAGCACGGTGCAATCCTGTGCAGTGAGGTCGGCATCTGCGGGGCAACCACCCATCATCAAGGAAACGTCAGGGACTGAGCGCTGGCGGTTGCCGCCGGTGTTGACGAAGGATTGGTAGAACGGCTTGGAGAATATTTTGCTGAATCCGCCGCCGGAGCCCCAAGTGTTGTCGTTGACGGTAACCGTAGTTGTGGCGCTGATCTGGAACTGTGCGGGCACCCTCGGATCGAAGTCGGCGTTTTCTGTCTCGTAGGCAGCATCATCCACACCCGGCGCCGCCGTGGTAGAGAGATTTGTGCCACCTACGCCGGTGACGTTCGGGTCGTCCGCGGGATTCTCCACGCCGGGGACAAACGAAGTTCCATCTGCCGGATTGTTGGCGAAGGCCGCCGATACGCACGATAGAGCGCCATTGTCTCCGGAGCTTGCCACAAAGGTGATGCCCTGAGCGTTGCCTTGCTGGAACAACGCGTGGAAAGTGCGGAGAATGCCGGTGAAGTCTACGCCACCATTGTAGGCAGCGGTGAAATCCAACTCGCACTCACCAAAGGAAGAGCTCACGACATCCACGGCATTGTCTTCATCGACTGCCGCGTAGGCAGCCGTAACGGAATCGTCGTTGAGGTCCGGCATGTCGTAGAGCGTCTCTTGAGCGCCGGGAGCGGTGCCCAAGGACATCTGGGTATCGAGTGAAGCTTCGAACGCGTCATCGGTGGAGGGATCGAAGACGCCGCTGCCGCCTTTCACGGGACGAATTTTGACGGCCGGAACCGGCAAGTTGGAGTTCGCCGAATAGGCTTGAATCAGTACGTCTCCCCCGCCAAGATCCAGCGAGGAGTTGAAGGTATCGTCCAGGTCGCTGGGGCTAATCACCGATGAGATCACGATGCCGATGCGGGAACCAACACCTGCGATCTGCGAGGGACGGCGATGGCCTGGCGTCACGATCCCGGTCTGGAAGGAGGGCAATTGATAGGCCTCATTGAGATCGTTCGGATAGAAGAAGCTATCGTTGCTGCTGAGGCGGAAGAGGGGATCGACGCCTGAAAGGAGCCGGCCTGTCTTTACGGAATGCACGTGCGCGGCGAGATGTGGCGTGAACTCTGGAATCACGGCACCCACTGAGACTAACGCATCCGGCAAGTTGAGATGGCGCTCTGCGGCAGCAAATTTAACGCTTCCCGTTCGGGTTCGCACCAACTGAATGTGCGTCGCAAACGTTTCCTCCACAGCCCGCACAGAACCTTCGACTTCAAGACTCTGGGTTTGTTCGCCGACGATCGTAAAACCAGCGGCCTCCAATGCCGACCTTACCTTGGCCAGATCGGAAGCACTGGGTCCGAACTGTGCTTTGAACTGTGCCGGTGTCAGCCATCGATGATAGGCGGACGAAGTTGAATCGGTTTGATCTTGCAGGAGCTTTTCGAGAGCGTCCTGATGCGTCAGAGGCAAGTAAACGTTGAAATGTGTAACAGCGTCTTGATCGGCCGGGCCGAGCGTCTCAACATGATTTGCGGTCGCGGCATTGCTGGGCAGGGAAAGGCTCATAGTCGTGAGGGCACAGAGCACGATTCCCGTTGCGAGGGAGTAGTTTCTCATCGGCAACCTCTCAATTTTTTGTCTGTTCGATTGGGAAAATGCGGGACACTGACTGCCAACGCACCACCTGCGCGCGCCACCGCAGTGCCGACACTATAACCTTTTCCGTTCGGCGTTGTAAACAAAAAAGCTCGTGTGGATTGTCATTCAATCTTCACAGAAAGCGACTGTTTTCTATTGCGAGTAAGGATCGCGGCGCTAGGACCATGGAACGCGGCTGGGCGCTGCTCAGTCTGCCTGTCCGCGGGGAATTTCCCCGGAGCGAGGACAAACACGCGTTTCTGGACTTTGTGACTCCATCGTCACTCGAAGTTCAATCGCCCAGGTGGGTGGCAGATCTGACGGAGTCGTACCAGAACTGGTTGCATAAATCCCCTCAGGTTACTCGAGAAACATCCCTCAGGGGCTAAAGCCCAGGTTTTAAGCGCCGTTTACGGCACGGCTGAAGCCGTGCCCTTTCAAAGCCCTATTTATGCAACCAGTTCTAGCCTCAAGGGCGGGGCGCCGACTGGCGCGGGCGGAGCGGCTTGTGGTTGAATCGAAAGAGAGGGCGGCCGGGCTGAGTCTTCTTTTTGATAGCGCGGATGCCCTGGGCAAAGTGCACACGTCCAACGAATGGAGAGAGAGCCATGGCAAATTCCCTGCTTCCCCCCGAAGAGCGCAACCTGACTCCCGACCAGGTGGAGGCGCTGGACAAGCGGCGCGACCTGGGCCACACCTTGCTGGTGATCGCCGGGCAGTTTGCGGTGATCGCCACGGTCCTTCTGTTGTGGGTGGGCCAGGATCTGAGCTGGTCGCCGGGCTGGGCGCATCCGATGGCGTACTACTTCGCCTTTGCGATGAGCGCAATCGTGGTCTGCGCAGGAGTTGGCATGTTTCTGGGCCGGGGCACGCCGCGGATCGACTGAAATTCGATTGTTGCCCCGAATCGGAATCCACATGCAAGGCCGGTAGCTTTGGAGTTCCCCATGGCTGCAGTGTCCCTGAACCCGCTCTCAAGTCCCTCCAGCGCGCGGCTGACGGACAGCCACGGGCGCGTGATCCACGATCTGCGCGTCTCGATCACCGACCGCTGCAACTACAAATGCGTTTATTGCCGGACGGGCGAAGGTGGCGCGCAGTATCCCGAACTCGGCAACGAGGAGTACCTGCGGCTGATCCGGGTCTTTGTGGGACTGGGCATCACCAAGGTTCGGCTGACGGGCGGCGAGCCGCTGCTGAGGCGCGGACTGGTGGAGCTGATTCAGGAGCTGGCGCGGCTGCGGACGCTCGACGGCGCGCCGCTGGAGCTGGCGCTGACCACCAATGGTCATCTTTTAGACGGGCTGGCAGCGCAGCTCAAGGCGGCTGGATTGCAGCGGGTTACGGTGAGCATGGACGCGGTGGAGGCGGCGACCTTCGAGCGCATTACTCGCGTTCCTGGCAGCTTTGAGGCGGTGCTCGCGGGGGTTCGGGCGGCGCGCGCGGCGGGGCTTGAGCCGCTGAAGATCAACTGCGTTCTGCTGCGCGGCTTCAACGACGACCAGATCGAGGGCTTTGCCGGGTTTGCGCGCCGGGAAAAGGTGGTGGTGCGGTTTATCGAGTTCATGCCGCTGGAGGAGGGGCGGCTGTGGACGCCGGAGATCGTGGTTCCCCTGGCGGAGATTGTCGCCCGGATCGGACGGGTGCTGCCGCTGGTGGAGCTCGAGCCGCGCGAGGCCAGCGAAACGGCAAAGCGGTACACCTTTGCCGACGGAGTGGGCGAGATCGGGATCATCGCGCCGGTCAGCCAGGCCTTCTGCGGAGCGTGCAGCCGGGTGAGGCTCACCTCGGACGGCAAGATTCGCACCTGCCTGTTTTCGCAGGTGGAGCACGACCTCTATGGACGGCTGCGCGCCGGGGCCGGCGACGAGGAACTGGCCGCTTATATCGTGCGTACCGTCGAGGGTAAGGAGGCGCGCCATCACATCGGCGAGCCGGGATTCCTGAAGCCCTCCCGCTCGATGGTCCACATCGGCGGATGAGGCGTTACTTCTGAGAGGTGGACGCGGAGGCAGCGGCAGTGTAGATTCTCCATGGGAAGAGAATCTCCTTCGTTTGGGTTTATGCAGGGCCTGCGGAAGGCTTGAGAACTGGAACCACTCCCCCGGAAAAGATGACGAGCCGGTGCAACGCGCACATGGCGGGAGCGCCACGGATTTTCACGGCGCCATCCGGCCGCAGTGTGCAAGAATTGCACGAAGACTCTTCACACTGGGCCCCCGGATGAGCAAAAAGGCGGAAAGCCGCATCCCACTCGACGACCTTCTCGTCTTCCACCAGGTTGCGCGCTCGCTGACATCGAGCTTCGACCTGGACACGATTCTG
Organism: uncultured Acidobacteriaceae bacterium; assembly: GCA_963710875.1. Taxonomy (GTDB): domain Bacteria; phylum Acidobacteriota; class Terriglobia; order Terriglobales; family Acidobacteriaceae; genus Telmatobacter. Next base: position 722,380 of record CAVQBW010000001.1, read on the forward strand.
CGCACCATCATCGAACATATGGAACGGTTCATCGAGGCGGAGTTGTGGACGCTTCTGATGCTGGACGAGTCGCGGCAGGAACTCTACTACGCGATTGTCGCCGGCGCTGAAGAGTCCGCGCTGCGCGGGGTGCGCGTCAAAATGGGCGAGGGTGTGGCCGGCTGGGTGGTGCAGCATGGCGAGACGCTGCTGGTTCCCGAAGCCGGCAGCGACCCCAGGGTGAGGGGCGGCGGCGCCAAGCCGTCCACGGTGCGCTCCGTCATCGCGCTTCCCTTGCGCGGGCGCAAGGGAACCCACGGCGCCATCGAGATCTTCAACCCCAAGGCCGACCAGCTCACCGACTACACCATCGCCTTTCTGCACATTCTGGCCGACCACGCGGCCATCGCAATCGAAAATGCTCACGACGTGGCGCGCATCCAGCAGTTGACCATCACCGACGACTGCACGGGGCTCTATAACGTGCGCTATCTCTACGAGCTTCTTGACCGGGAGATGGAGCGATGCAGCAAGAGGCGGCCGGTGAGCCTGGCGTTTATCGATCTGGACCACTTCAAGATGGTCAACGACGAGCACGGCCACTTGGTGGGCAGCGAACTGCTCTCCCGCGCCGGGAGACGAATTCAGGAGCTAAGCCGCAAGCAGGACTGGTGCTTCCGCTACGGCGGCGACGAGTTCGTAATCCTGATGCCGGAGACGAACGCGGATGCCGCCTTGGCACAGAGCGCCAAGCTGCACCGGGCGCTGCTCGACACCGAGTTCCGGATGAAAGACGGGGAAACTCTCTTCGTGAGCGCCAGCATGGGCGTGGCGACCGCCCCCACCGACGCCACTACGGTTCACGCGCTGATCGGAACCGCCGACATGCGCATGTATGCGGTGAAGGTGCGCGGGCGCGGGGCGGTGCGGGGGGAGTAGGGGCGGCAAAACTACACTGTCTGTCTTGCATCTCTGCCCGGTACCTGTTGTGCGGCGGGGCTTACGTTACGCGGCGTCTTTGTCGATGGCTTCTGTCTTTCCGTCGGTCGCCACCATCAGTCTCATCCCCAGCGCTCCAAGGACGGAGGAGAGGGTTTCAAAGGTTGGATTTCCCTGTTCGGAAAGGGAGCGGTAGAGCGTCTCGCGCTGCACGCCCGCATCCTTGGCGACCTTGGACATCTGGCGGGCTTGAGCCACATTCTTGAGCGCCTTGAGAAAGCTTTCCGGCGAGTCTTCGATGGCGGCGTTGAGATACGCTGAGGCTTCTACCGGATCCGCCAAGGCCGCCAAAAGAGAATCACGATAGGAACTCGTCTTGTTAGCCATGTGTCCTCCAAAATCTCTGCGCAAAGATGATGTCGCGAGCTTGGGTTTGTTTTGATCCGCCAAGGATCAAGTGCACTTCACTGCCCTTTTGGCCGAAGTAGACTCGATACCCAGGCCCGAAATCGAGCCTCATTTCGGAAACGCCCCCTCCGACCGGTTCAACGTCGCCGAAGTTCCCGTCCTCGACACGGTCAACTCTTACACGAACTCTGGCCCTGGTTGGCACGTCAAGCGCAGCCAGCCATTCAGTGAACGGCTCCCGGCCCTCTTCGTCCTGGCAAACCAGAATCTCTCTCGGAATCGCTTCCAACGTCATCTCGCAGGTTAGGCCGGTGTGATTTTTAAGTCACACAAAGAGCTTAGCACCAAGCACGCGGGTTTTCAAGATGAGCGCCCAATCCCGGCTATTCGTCCTCGTCCGGCGGCCTTTCGGTGATCTGGTCTCCGGCGAGCCGTTCCAACTGGTTGCGCCAGTCCAGCGACTCGACGAAGCTCTTCGACTCGCGCCAGTTGGGCTCGACGATGACGTGCAGCTCAAGGTAAACCCGCGTGCCGAGGAGGGACTCGATCTGACGGCGGGCGCCGGTGCCAATTTCTTTCAACTTGGAGCCGCCTTTGCCGATCAGGATCGCTTTCTGCCCGTCGCGTTCACAATAAATCGCGGCCGCGATGCGGGTCAGCGGCAACCGCGCCGGGACTGCGCCTTTCTTCCTTGGCACAAAGGGCGCCGGCTCTTCGAAGCGTTCAATCACTACAGGCTGAGGCGTATGGGACCTCTTCGCCCGTCTCGGCAAGAATGCTTTCGCGGATCAATTCGGCGACCATGAAGCGCTGCGGCTGGTCGGTGTACTGGTCTTTGGGGAAGTAACGCTCGCCTGTAGGCAGGGCATCAACGATTTTGCGGACTAGAATGTCCAAGCCGTCGCGCTTGCGGGCGCTGATGGGGATGACCTGGGCGAAGCCGAAGTGGCGGGTGAGCGAATCAATCAGAGGCAATAACTGATCCTTGGCTACGAGATCGATCTTGGTGAGCAGCAGGAAGACCGGGCAGTCGAGCTTGCGGATCAGGCCGAAGAGAAACTCGTCTTCGCTGGCCCAGTTGGTGCGCTCGTGTTTGGGGGCGGAGGGTTCTGGAGTCCCAGGTTCCAGAATCGGGACCTGGGGCACCCGTAAACGCAGGTCCTTCGACTCCGCTGCGCTTCGCTCAGGATGACAGTCATTTGTGATTGGTGCACCAGATTCATCGGCGGGTTCCGCGGCGGCTTCCAACTGCACGCGGCGGGTTGCATCCATCAAAACCAGCACCAGATCGCGGGTTTCGAGAGCCTCGTAGACCTCTTGCAACATGCGGCGGTCGAGGTGTGAGCCGGGCTTGTGGACGCCGGGTGTATCGACAAAGACGATCTGTGCCGCCGGGTGCTGCCCCTTACGCGCCGGAACCTCCACCACTCCGGCGATGCGGTTGCGAGTGGTTTGCGGCTTGGCGGAGACGATGGCGACCTTTTCGCCGGTGAGGGCGTTGAGCAGCGTGCTTTTGCCGGCGTTGGGCCGGCCGAGAATGGCGACAAATCCAGATTTCAAAGGGGGTGAAGCTCCTGAGTTACAGCCGGTAGTTGAGGTTCGTGGATTCCCACCCTAGCGACAAAGACAAAAACGTCGCGAGGGTGGGGCGCCCGGAGAGATTTCAGAAGCCCTTTCGGGCTCCCGACTTCTATTATCGCGGATTCGCAAGTTGCACGGTGGTAGATTCCGGGCATCATTCAGGAAGGCACGATTGAACGGCTGATTCTCCGCCCGCCGGAGATGGCCGGTGCGGCGCAGATTCAGGAGCTCTTTTCGCATTGGCAGACGTGAACTCTAGAGCATTTTTTGGGAATTGTGTAGACCGAAAATTTGCAGGTTTCCCACACATTCCGCAGAAAAACGCGGAATGGATGGGGCACGGAAATCTACAGTAAAACCCGAAAATGCTCTAGAGGCAAGATCACCGGTCAGAGACCTAGTTCTGCTGCGCCATCGCGAAGTAGCCCTTGCGGACCTGCACCTTCATCCCATCGCCGCGGCAGACGACCGAGAGCCTGCGGAAGCTGCCGTCCAGCTTGGTGTTGCTGGGCGTGTAGCTGGCCACATACTGGGTGCGCAGTTCGTCCTCGATCTGCTGGAAGGCGGCCTGCAGTTTGGGGCCGTTGTTGCCTACGTCGATCAGCCGCCCGCCGGTCTCCTCGGTCATCTTCTTCATCGCCGAGTAGCCGCTGTAGCCCATGCCGAAGCCCCCGTAGAAGCCCCGGTCGGCAATCAGAATCGTGTAAACAATGATGTTCGCCTTCTGCGACGCGGCAATCGCGTCGTTGATCTTGGTGCGGCTGCCCTCGTCCTCGCCGTCAGTCAGCAGGATCATCGCCTTGCGGCCCGTCTCCTGGTTCATCTTCCGGTTGGCGGCCATATAGACCGCATCGTAGAGCAAGGTTCCCTTGGGATCGCCGATGGTCGGGACGGTTCCCCCGCCCAGGCCGGGAATGCCTCCCGCGCCGTTGCCCCCGGCGGTGTTGATCTCGGCCCGGTTCAAGGCCCGCGCCAACAGCCGCGGGCTGTTCGTGTAATCCTGCAACAGGTCCACGTTCACGTCGAAGGAAAGCACAAAGGCCTCGTCCTTGGGCTTGAGAACGCGCTCCAGAAACTGGCTGCCCGTCTCCTGCTCCAGGGGCAGCACGCGCTCCTGGCTGCCCGAGGTATCCAGCAGAATTCCCAGCGTCAGTGGCAGATGCGTCTCGGCCACAAAGCTCGTGAGCTTCTGTGGCACCTTGTCTTCTGAAATTGTGCAGTCGTCCTTGGTCAGGTGAGGAACCAGGTTTCCTTCCTTGTCCTTGACCGTGAAAAGGACATCCACCAGGTTGACGTTCAGCTTGAGCGTCTCAACCGGCTGGTCCTCGGCCGCCGTATCCGGCGCGGTCGAGACCGGAGGCGCGTCGGGCGAAGGGGCAAGCTGGGCCCATCCGGCCGTCGCCAACGCCGGCAGGCCAAGCAGCAAAGCGGCAACTCCCCATCGCATTCTCATATGGTCCATTAGACGGAACCGGCTCTCCGAAGAAAGCATACCCCAAGTCATCCCCAGAAAGCATACGCCAAGTCATCCCCGACTTTCGTAACCTGCGCGGCTCCGGCGCGTCTGATAGTCTGACGAATGGAGCACTGTTTTCGTTGACCACTGGAGAGTATCTGTGAAGCTAGGTTTTACTGCAATTGCGCTGGCCGCGATCCTGAGTTCGAGCCCGTTTTTGAGTCCCGCCGCGCTGGCGCAGGGCAAGCCCCCCGCCGTCCCCGACGCTCCGACGCCCCAGGCGCCCAAGCCGCTGTCGTCGGACGCGATCGGCCCGATTATCCCCGGCAAGGGAGCAGGCGAGACCCCCTCCGTACCCTCCGAACCCGGCTCGTCCTCGACCTCTACGGTCCAGCAGCCAGTGCCTGGCAGCCTCCCGCCTTCCAGCCAGGGCAAGGATACGATCCAGACCGCGCCGCCGCAGATTCCCCCGCCCGGCGAAGGCCTCACGGCGATCACCACCTTCATCCGGCACACCACCTTCGTTGAAGTCCCCGTCACCGTCAAGGACTCGAAGGGCAGGCTCGTGCCCGGCCTTACCTACCGCGACTTCCAGGTCTACGAGAACGACACCCGCGAGCCAATGGCCTTTTTCACCACCGATTCCTTCCCGCTTTCGATCGCCTTTGTCATCGACCAGAGCCTGACCTCCGACGTGATGGCCAAAGTGAACGACTCCCTCGGCGCCATCCAGGGCGCGCTGACGCCCTATGACGAAGCTGCGGTCTTCACCTACGGCCATATGACCCAGGAGCGGACCGGCTTTACCGGCGCCCAGAGCGCGCGCCTGCCTGCCGTGCTGGCTCTGGCCAAGGAGACCGGCAGCGAAATGCTGGTGCCCATCAACAGCGGTCCATTCGCCAACTGCAGCATCACCCAGAACGGCAACTGCGTCGATCCCAACGTGCAGCAGGGAGGCTCGGCCGGCGGCAGCGGCTGGACCCCAATCCCCAAGGAGATTCACACTCTCAACGACGCCATCCTGGCCGCGGCCAAGGAGCTATCCTCGCGCCCCCAGGGCCGCCGCCGCATCATCTTCGTCATCTCCGACGGCAAGGAGAACGGCAGCAAGGCCACTTACAAAGAAGTGCTGCGCTACCTGGAGACCAACAAGATCGCCGTCTACGGCACGCTGGTGGGCGACTCGGCACGCTGGGGCGAGGGCTACATCAGCCGCTTCCACCTGCCCTTCACCATGTATGACAATCTGCTGGCCAAGTACATCCTGGCGACCGGCGGATCGCCGGACTTCGAGGGCGGCGTCAACGGCATCGAAAGAAGCTACGCCAAGATCGCCGAGGAGGCGCGCAACCAGTACACGCTGGGCTACTACAGCCATCAGCCGGTCATCGACGGCAAATTCCGCAAGATCGAGGTTCGCCTGGATCGGCCGGGCTTCGAGGTCAGCGCCAAGCAGGGCTATTACCCCTCGGCCCAGGACTCGCGCTAAGGCGGCGCTTGTAAATCGAGGATTCCATTGAGAGCCGGGGCATCCGCTCCGGCTCTTGACGTTTTTTCCAGATTTGCAAAAAACGGCCGCCTTCTGCACAGCCCACCTTCGTCCTAAACTCATCTGATATGGCCACCGTCCCCAATCTGTCATTCGACTCCGGGCTGCCGGCGAATGTCGATGCCGAAAAGACGATTCTGGGCGCCATTCTGCTGGACAACGCGGCCCACGCCGAGGCTGCCGAAAAGCTCGATTCCGAAGATTTCTCGCTCGACTCGCATCGCCGCATCTTCCTGCGCATGACGGAGTTGATGAACGAGTCGCGGGCGGTGGACATCGTCACCCTGTCGAACGAGCTGGCGCGGATGAAAGAGATCGAGACGGTGGGCGGCGTGGCCTACCTGGCCTCGCTCACCGAGGGTCTGCCGCGCCGGCCGGTGATCGAAGAGTACATCCGCATCGTCAAGGACAAGAGCCTGCTGCGCAAGCTGATGCTGATCTGCTCGGCGGCCATTGCGCGCGCCGCCGACCAGGGCGAGAGCGCGCTCGAAGTGCTGGGCGCCGCCGAGTCGCAACTGATGGAGGTGAGCGAAAAAGGCCTGACCCAGGGGCTTCAGCGGCTCGACCAGATCGTCGAGCACTCGTTCGGGACAATTGACAATTTGTACAAGCAGAGCCGCGAGATCACCGGCCTGGCCACCGGCTACACGAAACTCGACGAAATGACCAGCGGCCTGCAAAAAGGCGAGCTCATCATCATCGCAGCCCGTCCTTCCATGGGCAAATCCGCCCTGGCCATCAATATCGCCGAGAATGCGGCCATCGGCAGCAACGCCATCGTGGCCGTCTTCAGCCTGGAGATGAGCAAGGAGTCGCTCTTGCGCCGCATGTTGGCTTCGCAGGCCTGGGTGGACCAGCAGAAACTGCAGAAAGGCTTCCTGGGCCACGAGGACCACGAAAAGCTGGTGAATGCGCTGGGCCAGCTGGTGGAGACGCGCCTCTTCATCGACGACACGGCGGGCATCTCGCTGGCCGAGATGCGGGCCAGGGCGCGCCGGCTCAAGCAGAACGCGGGCGGCCTCGACCTCGTCGTGGTGGATTATCTGCAACTGATGTCGGCCACAGTGCCTTCGTCGGGCAAAAGGAACTATGAAAACCGCACACAGGAGGTTTCGGCCATCTCGCGCGGCCTGAAGGCTCTGGCGAAAGAACTGAAAGTGCCGGTCGTGGCGCTCTCGCAGCTCTCCCGCGCCGGTGTGCAGCGCAAGGACGACCACCGCCCGATGCTCAGCGACCTGCGCGAGTCGGGCTCGATCGAGCAGGACGCCGACGTCGTGGCCTTCATCCACCGAGAGTCTTACTATAAGCGCGACGAGGAGATGAGTCAGGAAGAAAAGGCCAAATCCGAGTTGATCCTCGCCAAGCAGCGCAACGGACCCACCGGAACCATCCATTTGAATTTTGTCTCCCGCTTCACGCGCTTCGACAATCCCGAGACGGTGCACGAGTTCTAGGGCGAGAGCCGCGGAGCTGTGGCTTATCCAGCCTTGCGCAGCGCCTCGTGGATGATCATCTTCAGGTAGGTTTGATAGCGCAGTCCGCGCTCGGCGGCCTGCACGCGGGCTATGGCGATGTCGTCGGGGTCGAGGCGGATGGTGGTGGTGGGCGTAGGCGCAGGGCTTGGCTCTTTGAACGGAATGCCCCTCTCGGCGAACAATCGCCGGATGCCTCCGCGACCCAATCGGCCTTCCTTTGCGGCCTTCTCGAATTCTTCGGAGACTTTGTCCCGGTTGTCATACCACCACTTGGCCTCTTCAGCTTCCGTGGCAAATGCCGGGACCTTCAAATCGCTCATTGTTCTCCCGCCTTTACAGCCAAGTAGAGCAGTTTTTCCTGTCGATCCGCATCGTATGCTGTGACGACGCGCACCCGGTCGCCGCGCATTGTTATCACGACGACAAGGATGCGCCCTGATTCAGTTTCGCCAAGGTATGTCCAACGTGTCTCGCCGTTATCGTCAGGATCGAAATCATAGTCGAGCGGATCACGAAGGAGGATTTCTTCAGCTTCTTCCGGCGTTACGTCATGCTCTGCGATATGGCCGACGTTTGAGTCGTCCCAATCAAAATTCAAATTGTCCATGGTCTCTCCAACAACATACTTGACTGTTCAGCAATTGCTGAACGCTATCTTGTTGTCGAGCCGCACCACTTCTCGCATGCGAGTTGGCGTAGGGACATCTACGAGCCAGTGTTTCCGGTCGCCTTCGACCCTTAAGAATATCCACCTATCGGGGATCCACGAGGGATTCGAAAGCCCGCAATGTTCTATTTCAGAGTGTAGCTACATCGTAGCTATTTGTCAACTACTGCCTCAGCTCGACCAGCGTGGCGCCCTGGCCGCCTTCGTTTTGCGGAGCTTCGGCGAGCGTGGCTACATGCGGGTGGCTCTTGAGGAATTCGCGGACGCCGCGGCGAAGAACGCCCGCTCCGTGGCCATGAATGATGCGAACACGCGGCAGGCCGGCGAGGAAGGCGCGGTCCAAATACTTCTCCAGCTCCCCGGTGGCCTCGTCCACGGTGCGGCCGATGAGGTTGATCTCCATGCGCATCTCGTCGGTGTTGGCGTTGGTCACGGTGACGTGAACGTTCTTCTGCTTGCGCGCGGCGGCTAACGGATCCGCGCGCTTTCCCTCCTGCGCAGACTCTTCACCAAGAGGTGAAACTGCGGAGCAGTCGTCGCGCTTGACGCGCATCTTGATGGGGCCGAGAGCGACTTCAAAGAGATCTTTCTCGACCTCGCGCTGCACGACGGCGATCTTGTTCATCGACTTGAGGCGCACCTGATCGCCCACCGCGATGTGCTTCAAGACGTGCGGCTGGGCATTCACGTCGCCGACATCCGCGCCGGTGCGATGGGCGACGACGGTCTGATTGAAGCTCTCCTGAAACTCGCGGCGCAGGCGCAGGATGCGGCGTTCAGCCTCCTTCGACAGCTTTTGCTGCCCCACGCGATCCTCGATGGCACGCACTGTCTCGCGCATCTGAAACTCGAAGTCCTTGAGCAGCGAGGCCAGCTTGGCTTCGAGTTCTCTGGTCCGGTTGCGCAGCTCGACATCGCCCTCGCGGGCCAGCTTCGCCCGTTCCTGGTTGAGCGCGTATTGTTCGGCGCGGGCGGCCTTGCGGTCCTCTTCGAGCTGGGTGAGTTCGGAGTGCATGCGGTCGAGGAAGCGGGCGATGTCCACCTGCTGCGAGCTGAGGCGCTCGCGCGCAGCGGTGATGATGGCGGCATTCAGGCCCAGCCGCTCGGCAGTCTGTATTCCGGCCGACGCGCCGGGGACGCCGAGGCGCAGTTGGTAGTTGGGCGCGAGCGTGACCTCATCCACGCCGGCCGCGGCGTTCATCACGCCGGGAGTGTTAGCCGCGTAAACCTTGAGCGAGGTGTGATGCGTGGAGATCAGCGACCATGCGCCCGCCGTCAAAAAGTGGCTGGCAATCGCTACTGCCAAGGCCGAGCCTTCTTCGGGATCGGTTGAGGAGCCTAGCTCGTCGAGCAGAATCAACGATCGATCACCGGCCAGTCGCGAAAGCCGGTCGAGGTTTTTGATGTGCGCAGAGAACGTAGACAGCTCGGCCTCGATCGATTGTGCGTCGCCGATGTCGGCCAGAAATGCGGTGAAGACGGGCAAGCTGGCTGCCGCGGCGGGCACGGGCAGGCCGGCCTGGGCCATCATCGTCAGTAGCGCCGTGGTCTTGAGCGTGACGGTCTTGCCGCCGGTGTTCGGTCCGCTGATGATGAGCTGGCGTTCGCGGGCGGTCAGCTCCAGGGTGAGCGGGACCACGCTCGTGTTAGGCCGGCCGCCGGTGGAGCGGAAGTGGCGTTCGAGCAGCGGATGGCGGGCGGCTTCGAGGCGTAGCAGATCGGGAGCAATGGCCGGTGCAACGCAGTCGTAATCCCGGGCAAAGCGGGCGCGAGCCTGAAGGCTATCGACCAGCGCCAGAACGCGGGCCCCTTCGACCAAGGCTTGAGAATATCCGCCCACCTGGCGAGTGAGCGCGACAAAGATGCGGTGAATCTCGGCCTGCTCTTCCTCGATCAGGCGCACCAGCTCGTTGTTCTGCTCGATGGTTTCGAGCGGCTCGACGTAAACGGTCTGACCCGAAGAGCTGGCGCCGTGAACCACGCCGCTGATGCGCCGCTTCAGCTCGGCGCGGACGGGAATCACGAAGCGCTCGCCGCGAATGGTGATGAGATCTTCCTGGGTTGCGCCGTCTTGGGAGAGCTTGCGCAGGGCGGCGCGCAGGCTCTCTTCGATCTGCCGCTGCTGGCGCTCCTGCTCGCGGCGGATGCGGCCCAGCTCGGGCGAGGCGTTGTCGGCCAGCGAGCCGTCGGGCTGAATGGTGCGCTCGATGGACTCGGCCAGCGGACGCAAGCTTCCGGTTAGCGCACTGGAAAGCAACGAGAGCCCCGGCACTTTGCCCACCACCCTTGCCGGTGGCGATTGCAGCAGCGACTGCCAGGAGGCCACGTCGTTGGCCAGCCGCGCGATAGCCTGCAATTCGTTCACTTCCAGCGCCGCGCCGGGAATCTGCGCCTTGGCGGCGTGCTGTGTGGGATCGAAGAGGCCTCCGAGCGGAATGGAGACCTGCTCCAAGAGCAACAGCCGCACCTCCCCGGTGAGCTGGTGCTGGCGCGCGATCCAGTCTTCGTCGATCGATGGCCGGAGGGAGAGAATTGCCTCGCGGCCCACAGTCGAGGCGGCAAAGCCGGCCACCAGAGCCAGCAGCGGCTCCCACTCGAGAGCGGCAAAGTCGGCGTCCGACACCGGCGACGGGATGGGATCGAGCAGAGGCATGGATTTTCTACGCTGGAACTATCTTATTGATCCGGCCTCGCTCGAGGTCTTTCCTGCCGCCGCGCTCGCCGCCCGCTGTGGAACCGGCATCGACGCCGGCGGCTGGTGCATGGTCACGATGATCGCCCCGGCCGGCTTCTTCCCCACGCAATGGTAGGAGTGCGGCGTCGAGGCGTCGAAGTACGCCGCGTCCCCGGCCTCCAGCCTGGCGGTCTGGTCGCCATGGTGGAGTTCCAGCTCGCCTTCCAACACGTAGAGGAACTCGAAGCCCTGGTGCATGTGCGCCTTGGGCTCCATCTCCCCGGTCAGCGGCAGAAACTCGGCAAAGTAGGGGTCCATATCCCGGTCCGGCACCAGGTAGCCCAGGCTCTCGAAGAAGTATGTCGGAGACTCCACGCCGGTCTGCGGCAGCCGCACGCGTTCCTTGCGCCGGTGAATCCGGAAGACGGCCCGCGGCTCGCTCTCGAAGAAATAGGACAAGTCTTTGGAAAACACCATCGCAATGCGAGCCAGGTTCCGGAGCGTCGGCACCACGCGGCCCGTCTCCAATTGGGAGAGGAAGCTGGCCGAAAGCCCGGTGTGCTTGCCCAGTTCCACCAGGCCCATGGATTTCTTGAGCCGCAGCCGCCTGATCCGCTCGCCGATATGCTTCTCGGCGATGAACCGCTCCGTGGTCTCCGTGTCCACCTGCGATTTTTGCGTCTCTTCCGTCTGAACCATCGCCATTTCGCTCATAGACCCTCTGGACAGCCCGGCAAATCGGAGGTACGCCGGGGAATTGTTGCGCGCATCAAAAACTATTCTTATGTTACTAAAGCCAGAGTGCAGCCGCAAACCCCAAGCATCCTGGCCAACCGGGAACCCCTGCCCGCGCTATCCTAGAGTCTCCGGCCCGACCGGCCACCGAGGAAGCCCATGCCCGAAGCCCCAATCACTCCGGCCGCGCAAGCGGCGTCTGCCGCACCGCAGGTGCCAGCCCCACCGCAGGTGGTGGCCACCATCGCAACCCTTGGACAGCATGAAGGCCAGTCTGTCATCCTGCGCGGGTGGCTCTACAACCTGCGCGAGAGCGGCAAGCTCCTCTTTCCCATCTTTCGCGACGGCACGGGCACGATCCAGGGCGTGGCCCACGTCAAGAGCGTTCCGGCCGAGGTCTTCGAGGCGCTCAAAGGCCTCACCCAGGAGTCGAGCGTCATCGTCACCGGCAAGGTCCGCGCCGACAAGCGGGCGCCGGGGGGATACGAATTAGACGTCGAAGGCCTTCAAGTCGTTCAGCGCGTCCCCGAGTCCGACCCCTACCCCATAACGCTCAAAGAGCACGGCGTCGATTTCCTGATGGAGCACCGGCATCTCTGGGTTCGCTCGCCGCGCCAGTCCGCCATCCTGCGCATTCGAGCTGAAATCATGCGCGCGGCGGCGGAGTATTTCGATAGCAACGGCTTCATCCGCACCGATCCGCCTATTTTGACGCCGGCGGCCTGCGAAGGCACCTCAACCCTCTTCCCCGTCGATTACTTCGGCGACCCGGCCTATCTGACTCAGTCCGGCCAGTTATATATCGAGTCGACGGCTCTGGCCTTGGGCAAGGTCTATAGCTTCGGGCCGACCTTCCGCGCGGAAAAATCCAAGACTCGCCGGCATCTGACCGAGTTCTGGATGATCGAGCCGGAGGTTGCCTTCATGGATCTCGACGGCCTGCTTGAGTTAGCCGAAAACTTTCTCTCGCACATCGTTCAATCCGTCTTGAAAAATCGCCCCTCGGAGTTAGTGGTCATCGGCCGCGACTTAGCCAAGTTACAAGCTATTGCCCCGCCCTTCCCGCGCCTGCGCTACGATGAAGCCGCCGAGATGCTCAATCAGGCGCACAAAGACGGCCATCTCGAAGCGCCCTTTGAATATGGCAACGACTTCGGCTCGCCGGACGAGACCTGGCTCAGCAGCCAATACGACCGTCCGGTGATGGTTCACCGCTATCCGGCCAATGTGAAGGCGTTCTATATGGAGCCCGATCCAGCCGACTCGCGCTATGCGCTCTGCGTGGATGTGCTGGCGCCGGAAGGCTACGGCGAAATCATCGGCGGCTCGCAGCGTGTTTCGAGTTATGAGCTATTGAACGCGCGCATCGAGCAGCACAACCTGCCCAAGGAGGCCTTCCAGTGGTATCTCGACCTGCGACGCTACGGCAGCGTTCCGCATAGCGGATTTGGCATGGGCATCGAGCGCGCCGTCGCTTGGATTTGCGGTCTGGATCATGTGCGCGAGACGATCCCCTTCGCGCGGACGTTGCATCGCATCTATCCGTAACGTGAAGGCTAATCGGCGCACCGCAACCAACGCATGTCTGTGATCGGAACGAATCGCAGACGTGGGTAGTAGTGCAGTCTCCGGTTAGCCGGTGATAGGGCCGGAACCACCGAAAGCGGCAATTAGCGTGGTTCCCGCCACAAGCAAGAGACGTGTATCATTGCAGGCAATATGAACCCCAAACGAAATAGGCCAATCGGCGTGACACTGATCGCCCTCGGCTTCTTGTGGATAGGGTGCTGCGGTACCCTCTTCTTTCCCATCATCGGCCTGACTGGTGGCATGTCTTCCCTATGGCGATTTGCACTCGGATCGATTATCCATTCGGAGGCATGGCTCAAAACGATTTCTTACGCGCTTAACTCTGTTTGGTTCCTCTTGTACGTGGTGTACGCAGTCATCGGATTTGGACTCTGGAAATTAAAGAACTGGGCCCGCAAGAGCACACTAGGCATTGCAATCGTGGGAGTTATAGCCGGACTTGTTGTCTCACTCGTTTTTGTGAGGCCAATAATCCTCGGTATAAGTGTGATTGGCATCGCAGTCGTTCAACTTGGCTGGCTAGGTTGGTACCTCATGCGGCCGCGCGTTCGGTACGCGTTTGGAGATTGGAATCGGTACAGTCCCTCTGGTGTGTGGATTGAACCTCCAGGCCTCTCCAAGCGAGGGAAAGTGGGCATTGGTATGCTCGCCGCGACGTCTCTGTTTGTTCTGTTTGTGATTCCGCTGTTCTTTGCAATCGACGCGGAGATGCGCAACTCTGATGCCTACAAGCTGGCTATGAACACGGCACAGGTGTCACCTTGTGTCACGAGTGTATTGGGTTCGCCGCTTAAACCAGGCTGGATGATGACAGGCGGCATACAGGAATCCTCAAACGAAGGCTCAGCTGACCTCAGCATTCCTGTCGGAGGACCGAAAGGAAAGGGTAATCTCGACGTGCGAGCCGAGAAGCTCGATGGGACTTGGATTATCAACTCGTTAGTCTTCACGCGCGGAGCGGCCCGCTTTAACATTGTTCCATCCGAACCAAATCAAGCCTGCCAGTCAGTGAAATTCTGATTGCGAGCGATTGGTCGGCGATCCTGAATTTGCACCACTTCGAAGTCTCGGCGTCTTTGCTTTCCTTATCTACCTGCCAGCCGCGCTCCCATCGGCGTTCATCGCCTTAAGGCGCATCTGCGCGAGCCGGTAGGAGGAGGTTGGGATGGCCAGAAGCTCCTTGGGCTTTTCGAGCTTGCGATAGTCGGCAATGGCAATCTCGCGTTCGCCATACTGCTCGGCGATGCGCCCGAAGGCGTACCAATAGTCGTCGTTCGGCTCGTCGAGATTCAGGTCGTCCATGCCGCGCAGCAGCAGGTCGTGGGCCTCCTTGGTCTTGCCGGCTTCTGTATAGAGGCAGGCCAGCGTATGCAAAATTGCTGCATTGTCCTTGGCCAGTTGCGTGGATTTGATCGCCATTTGAATGTCGGCATCGTCGACCTTGCCGGTAAAGAGCGCAAACCAGGCTGAGGAGTTCAAAAGACTCGCATCTTCCTTGCCCTGGTCGATCAGCTTTTGCGCCCAGGCGCGGGCGGCCGCAAAATTGCCCCGGTTGGCTTCAATCCTCATCTTCATCAGCAGAGCGTCTTGATCGTCATCGAGCAGCTTCAGCCGGGCGTCGGCAAGAGCGATGCCCTCGTCGAAGCGGCCCAGTCCCATCAGCGCCTGTTCGTTCAACAGGAAGGCCTGCCGGGACTCCGGCTCCTGCTTGAGCAACGCCAATGAAACCTCAAGCAGCTTGGCAAAATTGTCCTCGGTCGAGTAGCCGTCGGCCAGCGCCAGCAGAATGTTGGTCCGTTCGCGATCCGAAGCCGCATCTTTCCGGGCCTCTTCGAGCAGCGCAACGCCCTGGGCCGCCGTGGGCTTGGTGCCCGCCAGAATGGCCGCGGCGGCCAGCTTCATCTTGCGGGCGTCGGCGGCTTCGCCCTTGATCCAGAAGCGGGGGAAGGTGGCGCCCCCCAGCGGATCGTCGCCGCCCTCGAGATGCGTGTCTTCGCGCAGCCAGTCGAGCAGCGCCTTGGCGCCCGCCAGGTCGCCGCGCTTGATGCGGTCCAGCATCTCCAGGGCGATCGAGTTCGGCTTTTCTTCACTGTCGAGCAGCTTGTATTGCCCGTCCTCCTTGACCACAAAGAAGGTGACGTTGATGCCGCCGGGAATCTGGACTCTTTCGCGATAGCCGATGGCGTCGTTGCCTTCGCCCTTGGGATCGACCTCCTGCATCCGGATGTCGACTTCCACGTCGAGCGAGCTGTCGTCGCGGGCCAGCCAGCTATTCATCTTCTTGCCGGCCTCAAGGGCCTGCTTCTTCTCCTCCGCGTCCTCGTTTTTCATCACCGCAAGCGCATTGCGGCTGGAGATCGCATCCAGCTTGGCCTCTGTCAGGTCAGGGTCCATGGTGAGCAGAAAGGCGCGCTTGACCAGGTCTGCCGGAGTGTTGCCGAGGCGCAGATCCTCGTGGCGCTGGGCGGCGCGCAAGACAGAGGCCAGCCCCATCGTCTGGGCGGCGTTGTCGCCCGCGGCGCCGGCCTCGAGGAAGTCGGCCGCCAGCGGATACTGGCGAACCTTCATCAGCATCTCGCCCGCGGTGCGCGCAACCTGTTTGAATGCGTCGTCGCCGCTGGAGCGCTTGTTGGCCTCTGCAAGGCCGGCTTTGCTTCCGTGCAGAATGGCTTCGCTGGCTGCCAGAAGGGCGCTCGGTTGGGGGTTCAGCGAAAGCGCGGCCTGGATGGCTCCGCCGGGATCGCCGGCATAAAAGAGAGAGAAGGCGAGATTATCCTTGATGTCCAGCTCTTCCAGCTTTTCCTCGCCCAGCTTCCGATACTCGGCAACGGCCTCTTTCATCTTCGCTTGCTCGCTGTAGCGGCGTCCCACGGCATCGTACTCCAGCAGGATCGCCAGGTCGCCCTGCGCGGTGTTGTCGTCGGGGTCCAGCCTGATGGCCTCGCGATAGGCCTCCGCCGCGCCACTCAGGTCGCTTCCGGCGCGCAGATTGCGGCCCACCAGGTCGTGCTTCAAGATGTCGGCCAGAACCCTCTCGGCCAGCGCGGAGTTGGGATCGAGCTTGACAGCCAGGCGAGCCTCGTCGCGCGCCGCCTCGCCCATGCCCGCCTCCAGAAGCACATTCGCCATCTGCAAGTGATGCACGGCCTCGTTGGGATGCAGCGCGATCAGGCTGCGATAAGCGGCCAGCGCCTCCTTGACCTTGCCTTCATGCAGAAGCGCGGCGCCCCGCGGCTCGAAGTTGACCAGAATCGCCGGGGCGGCGATCAGTTCCGCCACTTTGTTGCGCAGTTCGGTCGCTTCGGCGACGGTGTAGCGCCGCTTGACCGAATCGAAGGCCAGGCGAGCGTCCACCACGCCGTCCTTTTCGGTGGAGAACCTCTCGGTCAGCACGGCCGGACCCACCGTAATCGTCGCGTCCGCAGGCAGTTCCTTGGGCACAAACCCGTCCGGAGGCACGATCCTGTACTCCCACTCGACGGTCGAGGCCTCATTGAGCCACCAGTCGGCGGTGCGTGGCTTCTTCGGCTTATCCTCGCCATCTTTCTTTTTCTTGTCGTCCGCGTCTTCCCTTCGCCTCAGCTCATCAGGCAGCCGTTGGAAGAGCGCGTCCAGGCGAATGGCCGCCTGCGCGCTGTCGAGATCCGTGTAGCCCCGCTTGGCCTTGTCGCAAACCAGCGTCAGCTCAAATTGCCGCGAGAGATCGGCCGGATCGATGCGCTCCACGCTGGCAAGCTTTTCGGCTACATATTGTCCCTTAACGTAATTGGTGAGGCCGTCCCGCGCCTCCTTGTCGGGCTTGTCGGCAAAATCGGCGCGGTAGCTCGACTCGAAGATTCCTTTGGGCTGGCTGGTCTCGGTCACCGTCGCCGGACCGTTCTCGCCCAGGACCAGCGTGCGCAGCTCCAGCACCACATTGTCCTTCGAGGTCGCTTCCGGAATTCTCTCGAGCGCCTTCGTCTCCGGCCGCGCAATCAGCGCCAGCCGGCCCTGATCGCCGGCCGGCAACTGTCCAAGGCGCGCGTAGCGGTCGGTGGCGTCGATCCAAAGCGCCGGCTGTTTGCGTTTAGGATTTCCCGGCACATAGACGATCGCATGGTCGAACAAGCCCATTCCCGGCAGATCGGCAGGCACGTCCATCCGTCCGCCGGCATCGAGCAGCGCCACATAGGATGGAATGCCCGCCGCGCGCAGCATCGTCGCCAGCAGCGTCGCCTTGTCCTTGCAGTCGCCGTACTTCTTGCTCAGCGTGTCCGCCAGTTCGTGGGGCACAAGAGCCGCCTCGCCAAATTCGATGCCCGTGTAACGAACCTCGCGGTCGAGATAATCCAGAATCGCGCTTTCCTTCTCCGCGTCGTCCTTCTTGCCGGCGATGAGCTTATCCACGATCGCCTGCACCACCGCCGGATCGGCCCTGCTGTCCACAATCTTCGCGTACTCGGTGGCCATCGCCTGCCACGAGGCCCCGGTCGAGTAGTCGATCTCCGGGAAGTGCGCCACATCCGGGGGAAGATACGGCTCGCGCGGCTCGAAACCCTCCATCGGTCCCATCTCATAGGTAACGGTCACGCGCCCGTTCGACTCGGTGCGCACCGGCTTCAAATCGGGCAGGAGCTTGGTTTCAAAACGCAAAGGCAGACTGGCCGGCGCATCGAAGACAACACTGCTATGCGCAACCGGAACCTGCTCGTGGCCGAAGGTGGTCCAGCCGGCGCGGCCCGAAGCGAAGAAGGGCTCCGTCTCGCGCTCGACGTACTCCTCTTCCACCACCACGCCGGGGGCGATGGCCGGAAAGGGCGCGCGCAGCGTCTTGCCGTCGCTGTAAATCTTGTAGTCGCCCCCGCGAGCCGGTTCCTCGGTGATCGTGCCGGGATCGAGCAGATGCACCGAAAAGTCCGGCGCGATGACCCGCACTCGGATCTCCGGCCGGGCCTCATGCCAGGGCTCCCAGCCCACCGAGAGAGAGTCCCACCCTTCAGCGCCTTTTTGATTCAGAATCTTGTAGACAAAGTGTCCCACATGCACCAGACGCCCCTCCTCATCGAAGGTATAGCTCTCATCGTCGATGTAGATGGTTGCAACCGCGCCCTCCGGTGCCGCCACCGCCGAGGCCGCCTCGTAGAGCGCCTTCGGATCGACGGAGAAATGCGGCGCCTTCCAAGGCTCGACGGTTTGCTGAGCACGGCAGACAGGCACGGAAAACAATGCGGGAACGGCGCAAAAGAGGAGAACAAGACTGGAACGGAGAGCGAAGGAAGACAAGGCGTCACCTGTGGTAGATATCTGCTCACCACGGTAAACTGAGCCGCGAAGATAATCAAGCCGCGCGCGGCATAGAGCGAACCCATGCGACTCCAACCGCAGTCGAAAGGCGAGGCGCGATCCGGGGCCGGATTTATCCCGTCTCGGGCTACTTGGGCGGTTCCATGTTGTAGAGGAACCATGCCCGCAACTCCAAATACGGCCCGTGGAAATCTCTGGGCAGCGGAGGATAATTCGAGCCGGTCAATGCGCCCCAGGCTGCGCGGTCGAGGGCTACGTCGCCGGAGCTGCCCTCCAGCATCATGCTGCCGTCCATGATCCTGCCATTGGGAAGGACCTTGAAGCGGATCACGAGCTGTCCCGACTTACTGATTGGCGGGTTGACCTCGTCGGGAATCAGCGGGTCCCATGTCCGTTCGGTCTCGTGGTGCCAGCGCTGCAGCCAACTGTTGAAATCCACGCCCTGGGTGTCGGAGAGAACCTCGATGCCGCCCGTGCCGGCGCCGGGATGCATGGCCAACCCAGGGCCGGAGGGCAGATTGCCCGAGCCCATTCCGGGGTTCCGCGATGCGCCCCTCATGGCGTCGCGCAACTGGTCGGCGGGGTTCTGCGAGCCCATGGAGAAGTTGGGCCGGGCAGGCACGGCCGCCGGACGAGGCGTCTCAATCTGCGACTGCTGGCTGGGCGGCGGGGACGCCGGGGCAGGGGCTGGCGCGATCGGTTTTGGCTCCGGCTCGGGCTCCGGCGGCGCAATCTTCTTCATCGCCTCCAGCGTCTGCTTGTCGATCAACGGATGCTGCAACGGAACCGGCTTGATGACGGGCTTCTGCGGCAACTGCCACGGCGTATCCAGATAAGTGAACTCCTTGTGCTGCTTGAGCGCGTCGCTCCGATCCACCACCGGCGGCACCTTGAAGATGTACCTGGGAATCCAGGTGATCGCGGAGAGCAGCACCAGGTGGATGAGGATGGCCAGCCAGATGCCCTCGCGCAGCCGCGCCCAGCGCCGCTCGTCCTCGAGCTCGTTGATCATCTGCAACAGCTCGTGGGTGTCGTAGTCCACCCAGCGCGATCCGCGAACCACCGGGGAGGCAGTCTCCGGCTCGCGCGGCTCCTCACTCACAGCCGGGACGCCCGAAGCCGGATCGCCCGGATCGGGAGTGGTCCCCGCTGGACCGTTGGGCTCGTTCACCTGGGTTGGCGCTTGGTCGGTGGGCATTCGTTCCTGCGCAGCCTCTCTGGGCGCACAGGCGCCCCGCCGCTCTCTGATTATCCTTTCTATCTATTCTCTCATCTTGAGCAAATCTCTGCCCGTTGTCCCGCCACGTACAATGGTTGCTGACTGTAGGACGGATTCGCAGGTGGAAGGGGACCCTGCTTGAAGCGTTTTTTTGCCGGTTTGATGGCCAAATGGAGGCTTGTAGCCCTTTTCCTGGCCAAGTTCGGCGTTTGGGGCGTCGGCGCGGCAGCGCTGCTGGACTCGTCCACCATTCCCATTCCCATGGACGCGCTGCTGGCCGTCTACGTTTGGAACGACAAGAGCCATTTCTGGCTTTACTGCCTGCTGGCCGCGACGGGTTCAGCCCTGGGAGGCCTGCTGCCTTACGGGCTGGGCCGGGCCGGCGGCGAACTCTTCCTGCTCAAGCGCATCAACCGCCAGCGCTACGAGCAGTTGCGCGCCCGCTTCGAGCGCCAGGAGTTCCTGGCCCTGATGATTCCCTCCATGCTGCCCCCGCCCACGCCCTGGAAGGCTTTCGTCTTCGCCGCCGGCGTCTTCGAGATGCGGGTTGCGCCGTTTATGCTGTCGGTCTTTTGCGGAAGAATGGTTCGCTGGCTGGTGCTTTCAGTGCTGGTGCTCAAGCTAGGCCCAGGCGCGGTCGATCTGGTGGCGCACCACGGACTGGCCTTGCTGGCCATCGTTGGCGGCCTGGCAGTAGCGGGTTTTGCCTGGTGGTGGATGCGGAAGAAGCGCTCTGGCAAGCTGGAAGGCTAGGGCCTTCAGAGACCGCTCAATCCACTGGCTTTTCGATCTCCGAGAAAGCTCCCGTGCCCCATCCTTGCGCCTTCTTTCTGGCGCAAGGGTGGGAAACCATGAAACCTACTTCCCGGCAGGCACCACCTGCGCCCGCGCCGCGCTCATCCGCCGCACCAGCACAGGAACGCCAAAGGCCAGCCCGCAGACAATGCTCGTCGAGAGCAGATCGTTGCGATAGAACGGCACGGCGGCCGCGAAACATGCGCCCAGCCCGCCCAGAGTCCGCGGATACATCCAGCCGCTCGCCCATACCGCATAGTTCGAGACCAGGAAGAAGGAGGTCGGACCGAGGAGCGCGCCCGCCGCCACCCGGACGACCGTTGTCTTGGCATGAAGCAGAATCATGCCGAGCGCCATGGCCATCAGATACCACGCCCAGGTGGCAACGTAGCCCTGCCAGCGGAAGGCGTAGTGGTAGCTGTAGACGGTGAGGAAGTAGTCGGTGGCCATCAGCGCCGTCAGCGGAATCAGCATCTCCCGCCAGGGCCGCCGCGCGCCAAAGTAAAGCAGTGCGCCGCCCACCGCGGTAAAGTTCATCCACCCGGCGTGGGGCAGCAGACGGGTCAAAACGGCAAAGACCAGCAAGAGATAAGCAGGCATGGACACCTCGGATTGCAGGATTCTGACGACTCCCACGGGGAAGAATACAGTCAGGCTGCGCAAGAGCGCTCATTTCATTCTCCGGGTCAGGCGCTGCCGGGTCAACCGGAAACCTTTCACGGGATGAACAATTCTTTTATTTTCGTCAGACACGCTTCTATCGCTGCACCCGGCCGTCCATCGCCTCGCCGGCGTCGTCGCGGCCATCCACGATATAGACCCAGCCGCTCAAAGGCGGAGGGTCGGGCATTCTACCCGCGCCGAGGCCGAATCCAAGAAAGGGGTACTCCAAGCGCAGATCCTCGAACTCGACCGTCGTCCACTGGCGGCCAGGAGGCAATCTGGGCGAATCGAGGCCCTGTACCCGGCCGGGAATAGGCACAGGCCCCACGTCGCGCACCACGGCCCACGTGCCCCAGTCCAGATAGACCTGCCCGAGAAACGTGCGCTTGGCGGCCTCCGTGGCCGCTGTCGCCGGCGGCTTGAAGATCACGTCCACCGACGGGTCGCTCGCGATCGCTCCAGTGAGCGTATCGACCTCGGCGGTCTGGTAGTACGCATCGGTTTCCAGAATGGCGTGCCAGTGGAAGAGGTTGATGGGATATGGTTCCAGCGCCATGCGCTTCACCGGAGCCGTCGTAATCTCAGCGTTCTCCACCAGCATCCGCGCCCGCCCGTGCTCCGCCCAGCGCCAGCCCCACAGCAGGACCATCCCGGTGAGCGCAGAGATCGCCCATCCCCGGCCACGAAAGGCCGGCAGCCGCGCGCCGATCTCGCCGCTCACCAGCCCCAGCAGAGCAGGCATCACCAGCGCCGAGCCTAGCAAAGCCCACAGCACCGGCTCGGCGATAAAGACCAGGCTGCCGGCATACCAGCGCGGGTTAAAGGGAAAAAAGGGACGAAGGCCGTAGTTGTTCGTCCAGTCCAGCAGCAGGTGACTCAACGCGGCGACCAGCGCCGTTAAATAAAGCCAGCCCCAGTGAACCGGCTGCGGAACCTTGAGGCCGGGCGCACCCGAGTCAGTCTGCGCCGGGAGGGCATTTGCGTTTTGGATCGGAGCGCTGGCTCTTCGGAGCCGTCGCCCCGTCAACCAGCGGTCATAGAGCCACACCATGCCAACCGTCGCAGCCGCGACAAATGGCGCGGCAATGAACGTATGCGTAATGCCGCGATGGTGCTTCCACTCCTCGACCGGCCCAGCCAAGCCCCAGACCACGTCGATGTCGGCGGCCTCGGCGGCGAGCACGGCAACCAGCGTGGCGTAAGCCGTCTTGCGGTTCAACCCCGCGCGGCCGATGCAGGCTCCGGTGAGAAAGTGGGTGATGGGTTCCATGGGTGGAATTTAGCTAGTCGCCGGGGTTGGTGAAGAGGGAAAGATTCCTTTGCCGAGTGGAGGCGCGTGCTTTGGGCGCTTTCTTGAAGGTTGCATCGCGGGCAAAACGCGGGTACTTGGGCTGGCCGCCATCCAATATCTGTTGAATGGTGAGGATCTGAAGCCGGGGATAAGTCGTTCCGTCGGTGGACTTGTACAAACCGGCCTCGGCTGCTTCACGCAGCATTGGTTTGGTCGGCTCCTCGAAACAGAGGAACACGCCAATCTCCGCGTCTTCGCGATCAATCGTTCCACGCAGATCGCGCACCTGCGAAACCGTCACGCCGCCCGCTTTAACCGAAAAGATGATCTGCTTGGAGTTGCCGCCACGCTCCTCATCGTGAAAATAGATTCTTCCATCGATGCCGCGATCCGCGCCTTTTTTCTGTTCGGTTGGCCGGGCGCCCACCTGCCCGAGCGCCCACCACTGAAACTGGTACTTATCCTCGGCCGCCAACTGCGCAGCCCCTTCATAATCCGTCGGCTCGCCGATTACCTTGTAGGAGCTCTTGACGTTTTCGCCGAAGGAATCCGAAAGCCTCTTTCTGATCAATCCGATGGCGAGGTGGGTAATGTCGATCCCAACCCAGCGCCGTTTGAGCCTCTGCGCTACTTGGACAGTCGTGCCGCAGCCGCAGAAAGGGTCAAGAACCAGATCGCCCTCATTGGAACTCGCTTCGATGATGCGCTCCAGCAGAGCCTCCGGCTTTTGCGTCGGATAACCCAGCTTTTCAAGACCGGAGGAGATTTCAATATCGTTCCAGAAGTCGCTGACGGGAACTCCCGCCTGCTCGTCCAAGTACCTCTTGTAACGCGGGATGCCCTGTCCGCCTCTCGGAACAACGATTCTGCCTTGCTCAAACTCCGCGAGCATTCTCTTCTTCGTCCACCGCCAGACTTTGGTGACCCCCAGGAACTCATAAGTCAGGTTGGGCCGGTTGGGATTCGGGTTGAGAAGACTCGTGAGCTGATAGGCACGCCCCTCCTCGTCGCGCAGGGTATATTGCAAATCGGCACGGCCAGGATCGTGAGCGGTGTAGGACCGATTCCAGGTTGGCCTTTCCCCTTTCGAGTAGGAAAGGATGACGTCGTGATTCCGTGCGAAGCGCGTAAATGCAAGTCCTTTGGGGTGCGACCGCCTCCATACAATCTCGTTCCGAAACGACTGCGGCCCAAATACGCCATCCATCAGAACCTTCAGGTAATGGCTGGCCGTCGGATCGCAATGCAGATAGATCGACCCGGCTTCCTTGAGCACGCGGCGCAACTCGATCAAGCGAGGCGCCATCATGGCCAGGTAAGCGAGCATATCCGAGCCGCCGAGAAAGGTGCGGAACGAGCGCAGCGCATCGGCCACCCGGCCACCCTTTTCCATGGTTTCCAGGTAGGCCTCTTCGGCCTCGATGTTCCACTCCCAGGTATCCTCGAAGGCATGAATCTGCGAACTCGATTCCTTGCCGTCTTTCTCGGCAAAGAGGACGTTATAATCCTGCCGCGAGTTGAAAGGCGGGTCGAGGTAGATCAGGTCCACCGATTCGGCGGCCACGTAGCGCCGGAGTACGTCGAGATTGTCGCCGTAATATAGCTCGTTCATCCAGTCAGAGACCTGCTACTCGAAAAGTACCACATGCGCGCGGCTGCCGTAAGTCTCAAACTCGGTCCCGCTCTCCTATAATCTCGGAGATGGGCAGTGAGGCGCATTCCGGCACGAATAACAAATCGGCGCAGCCGGCGGCTCCGGCGGAGCGTGCCGAGCAACTGCGCGACGAACTGCGCCATCACGAGCATTTGTATTACGTTCTTGACGCGCCGGAGATCGGCGACGCCGCCTACGACGCGTTGATGAACGAGCTCAAGGCCATCGAGGCCGCGCATCCAGAATTGCTCACGCCCGACTCGCCCACCCAGCGCGTAGGTGGCAAACCGGCCGAAGGCTTCCGCAAGGTCGCCCATTCGCGACCGATGCTGAGCCTGGACAATGCCTATTCGCCCGAGGAGCTGGCCGCCTGGGACCGAAGGGTGCGTGTTTTAGCCGGACCAAGGTTTGGCGCGGCCCTAGGGACGGAAATTGTACAGAAGGAAGATGATGAGTCCTGGAGGGAAATCCAGGAAACTGCGCGAGAGTTGAGCCAGTCCCTTCCGGTCGAGTATGTGGCCGAGTACAAGATGGACGGCCTCAGCGTGGCACTGCGCTATGAGCCAACGGTCAACGGCGGTTCACGGCTGACAACCGGCATCACCCGCGGCGATGGCCAGACGGGCGAGGACGTAACTTCAAACATTCGCACCATCCGCAGCGTCCCGCTTACGGTTTCGGCGGAGAAGCTCAGGAAGGCTGGTTTGCCGCGGGCCTTCGAGGTGCGCGGCGAGGCGATGATGCCCGAGGCCGCCTTCGTGCGATTGAATGAAGAGCGCGAACAGCAGGGACTGGCCCCGGCCGTCAATCCGCGCAATGCGGCAGCGGGCACTCTACGCACCCTTGAGCCCAGCATCGTCGCCAATCGCCGCCTGGACTTCTACGCTTATTTCCTCCTGGTCAATGGCGAAAAGGGGGCCGAGTATTGGCCGCAGGGGCAGCGGGCGACTCTCGATACGCTGGCCGCGCTTGGCTTCCGCGTCAATCCGCAGCGCAGACTGGTCTCGACGGTCGAGGAGATGACCGCCTTCATCGACAAGGCCGAGGCCGCGCGCTCCACGCTGGGATACGAGATCGACGGCGTGGTTTTCAAGGTGGACTCGCACGCCACGCAAAAGCGACTGGGCTATACGGGCCGCGCGCCGCGCTGGGCCATTGCCTACAAATTCACTGCCCGCTCGGGGATCACGCAGGTCAACGCGATCACAGTGCAGGTGGGGCGCACCGGCAAGCTGACCCCGGTAGCTGAGCTGGCGCCGGTCTTCATTGGCGGCACCACGGTAAGCCGCGCCACGCTGCACAACGCCGACTTCATCGAGCGGCTGGGCCTCAAGCTCGGCGACTGGGTCAAGGTCGAGCGCGGCGGCGATGTCATTCCCAAGGTCGTCGAAGTCATTGAGGACGCCGATCATCCGCGCGGAGCAGTTGATTTTGTCTTTCCGTCAGTGTGCCCGGAGTGCCAAAGCGCCGTCGTCCGCGCCGAGGGCGAGGTGGACTATCGCTGCGTCAACGCGGACTGCCCGGCCAAGCTGCGCGAGAGCCTGCTCCACTTTGCCTCGCGCACGGTGATGAACATCGAAGGCCTGGGCGAAGCGGTGGTGCAGCAGTTGCTCGACCGGAAGCTGGTGAAGAGCGTGGCCGATCTCTATAGCTTGAAGAAGGAAGATCTGATCGCGCTCGACCGCTTTGCGGATAAGTCCGCCGAATCGCTGCTCGAAGAGATCGACCGCTCGCGGAAGGCCGGGCTGGCTCGCGTGCTGATGGGCCTCGGCATTCGCTTTGTCGGCGAGCGAACTGCGGTGTTGCTGGCGGAGGAGTTCGGCTCGATCGAAGCCCTGCAAGCAGCCAGCGCCGAAGAACTGGAACGCGTGGAGGAGGTGGGTCCGCGCATATCGCAAGCAATCATCGAGTTCTTTGCCGATAAAGAGAACCGCGATCTGGTGCGACGGCTTGCGGACGCCGGCGTCGCGATGACGGCCGAGAGACGCCAGCGCTCGGCGCAATTAGCAGGACTCACCTTTGTGCTCACCGGCACGCTGTCCACGCTCACTCGCGACGAGGCCAAGGCGAAGATCGAAGCAGCAGGCGGAAAGACCGCCGGGTCGGTCAGCAAGAAGACCAGTTACGTCGTCGCCGGCGAAGAGGCCGGCTCCAAGCTCGACAAGGCGCGCGAGCTCAACGTTCCGGTGCTGGATGAGGCTGGGCTTCTGGCTTTGCTTGAAGCCGCGCCCGCCACTAATTGAGCCGCGCTTCATCCCCGTGCGGATGCGGGCTCCCGGTCTTCCGCCCGAAAGAACTGGTGCCGTGCACCAACGGAAAAACGAGCAGAAGAATCAACAGCAGGTCAAACCACACGGCGGCCTCACCTTTCTATCTCAATAGCGATTAACTGAAGCGCCGGCGCGCCATGCCCGGATGGCGTTCCCCGGCGCGCATCTCGCGCTCGCGTTCGCGCTCCCAGGCCTCGGCGCGCCAGTTGCGCGAGGCAAAGCGGGGCGGCTCGATAGCGGGGAGCACGGTCTCCTCGGGACGCGGCCTTGCCGGCACGACAATCAATTCCATCGGCATGCGAAGCGGGGGCGGCGCGGGCGCTTCAACAGGCGTGGCCGGCAACGCCGGCTTGGGAGCCTTGATCGGGCGCGCCACAGCCTTGATCGCCTTCAAGTCCGCGGCTGAGGTAAGGCTCGTGTCGGCTCTCACTGCCTCTTCCATGACCTCGATCTCGGTTTCGTCCGCGGCAGATTGCCCCAGACGCGCCGTCAAGGCCTTGGCCATGAAGTCATCCACCAGCTTGTGCAGGCAGGTTTGCCCGCACAGATGCTTCGACCCCGGACGCAGCCGGTTGCGCGAACTCCATCCGCTCACCCGCAGCTCCCCTCCCTGGTCGTAGGCCACGAACCAGTGGTTGGTCTGCTTCTTCTCCGTTCCGCAGATGTCGCACGATATCGCCTGCCGGATCACCCTGTTTCCCCCTGTCCGCACAGTCTTTCCGCGGCCTGGCCGATTCCCGTCGTTCCCCTTGTTCCGATGCGGCAGGCAGCCTCAGGCCGTTGCAAGCCGCGCAGGCAAACCCCAGTGAGAACTCCTGGATGCGCCTACCCCTATTTCATCGCGCATCCGGCGAAATCAGTGAGAGTTGATCGGAAAGAATCCAGGTTTGAGGCAATTTGGGACAGAAAGACGCGGAATTGTCCTGAAACGGAACGTGCAGGCAGACTTTGATTCAGGGAGAGAGGAGAGGATCGAGGCGCGGTCTCAGCCGCGCCTCTTCCAAGACCCGAAGATTTGTCTGGGCGCGGCGATTACTTGCCAGGCTTCGGCGCAAAATAGCCCTTGCGCGTGCGCACCAGGTAGTGCCGGTCTTTGCAATAAAGATAGATGGGACGGAACGAGCCATCCTCCTTGAAGTCCGCTGGGGTGTAGGTCAGAGCATATTGGCTGCGCAGTTCCGTCTCGATCGAATGGAAGCTCTCCGACATCTGTTCGACCGAAGGCGGAAAGAAGGCCTGTCCGCCGGTCTCCGAAGCCATCTGCATCAGTACCTTGTCGCCCACTCCGCGGCTGGGCGTCCAGTTGGTGCTGATGGCGTAGATGATCGTATCCGCCCGCTGACACTCCTTGATGGCTTCGTCCTTGTAGACACGGCTCTGGTTGTCGTCGCCATCGGAGATCAGCACCATCGCCTTGCGCACCGGCTCCTGGCCGCGCGAAACATCCAGCAGCTTGTCGCGGCAGGCTGTGTAAACGGCATCGAAGAGCGCCGTGCCGCCGCCGGGGCTCAGCTGGTTCACGCCCGTCTCCAGGCCATCGATATTGTTGGTCCAGTCCTGGGTCACCGTAGGCGTCACGTCGAAGCCCATCACAAAGGCGCGGTCGCTGCGGGCCTTGAGAATCTGCAGCAGAAAGTCGATGGCGGATTCCTGCTCGAACTGGAAGCGCTGGCGAATCGAGGTGCTGGCGTCGATCACAATGCCCACGCGCAGCGGAAGATTGATCTGCTGGTGGAAAGATGTCACCCTGGCCGGAGCTCTGCCGTCGTCGAGCAGCGCAAAGTCGCTCTGCCGCAGGTTGGGAATATACTTCCCGTGCCTGTCGGTGACCGTGAAGATGAGGTTCACCTCATTGACGGGCAGCACGATCGTGGGCGCGCCATTGTCCACCTGCTGATCGGCCTGGGCCTGCGCGGCTGGCTGCTGGGCCGTAGCCTTTGAGGGTTGGGCCGCGGGCGGGGATGCTGGT
Source organism: uncultured Acidobacteriaceae bacterium (assembly GCA_963710875.1). Classification (GTDB taxonomy): domain Bacteria; phylum Acidobacteriota; class Terriglobia; order Terriglobales; family Acidobacteriaceae; genus Telmatobacter. The sequence continues at coordinate 750,577 of CAVQBW010000001.1, forward strand.
TGCTGCGCGTACAGTGCGGCTGCCGCAAACGCCACGGCAAGCACGAAACCTGAAATCCTTCTGTTCATAGCTTCCTCATTCTATCAACGGAGCCTGATGTGCGCGCCAATCCTTTGATGGTCAGGCCCCCGAACCGGTTTGCCCGCCTTCCAGCCGGCTCAGGAACGTCTCCAGTTCCGCGGGCAGCGGAGCCTCAAGTTGCAGCAATTTGCCCGTCTTGGGGTGCGGAAACTCGAGCCACGCAGCGTGCAGGAAGTTCCGTCCCAGCTTGAGCCTCTCCGGCTCCACTTTGCGCCGCGCGGCCTTTGATGTCGCGGCCTGCGAGGCTGCCTGGTCGGTCAACTGCCCCGCGCCGCCATAGAGCGTGTCACCCACCACAGGGTGCCCGATCGACGCCATGTGTACGCGGATCTGATGCGTCCTGCCGGTCTCGATGCGGATCTTAATGAGGGTGAACTTACCGAATCGGTTGGCAAGCCGCCGTACCACCTCGTAGTGCGTGACGGCCGTGCGGGCATCGCCCAGAGGCTTAGCCGTCATGCGCGTGCGCCTAAGCGGATCGCGGCCCACACTGGCATTAATGGTGCCCTTGGGGCGCTCCACTGTTCCCTGCACAAGCGCGAGATAGGTCTTCTTGATCTGGCGGCTGGAAAACATCTCCGCCAGAACCGCATGGGTGCGATCGTTCTTGGCCACCACAATCAGGCCGCTGGTATCTTTATCGAGCCGGTGCACAATGCCGGGACGCAGATCGCCTCCAGTGGCCGAGAGCGCCTTGAAGCGATAGAGCAAGGCATTGACCAAAGTGCCGCGGCTGCGCGCGTCCTCACTCTGCCCTGAGCCGGCGTGAACCATCATTCCGGCCGGCTTGTTGATCACCGCCAGATCCGCGTCCTCGTAGACCACGACCAGCGGGATGTCTTCGGCCGCGGCCTTGAGCGGCGCAGGATGCGGCTCGCCGGTGACGTCGATCCGCTCGCCCCCGCGCAGCTTCAGTGATGCCTTTTCGCGCAGGCCATCGACCAGCACATCGCCCTGGTCGATCAATAACTGCACGCGCGAGCGGCTCACGCCCTCAAGCTGCGCGGCTAAAAACTGGTCGAGCCGCTGACCCTTGGCCTCCGACGATACATCGATGGTGCGCAGTTCAGTCATGTGCGGCCTCGTCTTCCCTCGATAATTCATGAAGGATGGGTGCCCCATCCTTGCCGCGTTTTTGTTCTTGCGGCAAGGGTGGGATACCACGACTCTCGACCGTTCCTCGCCGTTCCAGCAGCACCAACCCACCAGCCACCACCAGCACTGCCGCCGCGCACTGCGGCCCATTCAGCGCACCACCAAACAGCGCGCCGCGTCCCTCAGGATCGCGCCAGAACTCGGTGACAAAAACTGTTACACCGGCGCCGAGCAAAAGCAGTCCAAACACATCGCCTTGCTGACGGCGGCGCGGCAACCACATCAACAGAAAGATCGAAAGAGTGAGAAATGCCAGCGCGGCGTAGGCCTGCACCGGATGCACGGGAACACCCAGCGGAGCGCCGCTCCAGCGCGCGGCCAGAAGATGCGTGTAAGTAACGGCCCAATGCACCGCAATGCCTCTGGCCTCGATTCCATAGCCCGAGCCGGCCAGCAGCGCGCCCAGTTGGTCAAAGGCAAGTCCGAGAGCCACGGGCGCGGCCAGCGCATCGGCTGTGTTCCACAACGGCAGCCGCTGCCAGCGCCCATAGAGAATCGCAGCCACAGCCGCGGCCAGCGCTCCGAAGGCCCCCAGCAGCGGGTGATGAATCATGGCCAGCGCAAGCAGCCAGGCCGGATGCGCGCGCAGATCGGTGAAGTTGAGCGCCACCAGCAGCAGACGCGAGCCAACCAGCGCAGCAAATAATGCGACGACGCAGAGATTCCAAACCTTGCCCGCGTCTATGCCAACCACCCGCGCGGTGCGCTGCGCCAGAAACAACGCCAGCAGCACGCCGACAGCGGCCGTAGCGCCATAAGCCGGAACAAGGATCGAGCCGATATGAAAGAGGACTGGATACACCTCAAGTCAGCATACGGCATTGGAGCGTCAGGCGTGATCCCAGGGACCGTGCGGCAGAGTCCTTATTTCGACGGGATATCCTGCAAATGTTAGGATACTCTAACTTTCGCCGTAAGATGGAGTCGGAGGGCGTCACGTGTACGTTCTAAGTGTTCTCCTGCTGATGGTCGTATTGCCGATCCTCTCGATCGGCGAAGAACATTTCTACCTCCACAGCGCTCTGCCGCTGATGTCACTTGTTGGGAAGTGGTTCGTGTTTTGGAGCGCGGGAATCCGAGTCTTCTTCGCCGGCTTACGTCAGCTTTTTCAACCACGATTTACCGCTGAACAGATACTTGGCATTCGAAGCGAGGATTCGTTGCTCTTCGTGCGGGAATTGGGCGCAGCGAATCTCGGAACTGGAATAGTCGGAATAGCTTCGCTGGTCAAACCCAGCTTCGTCCTGCCCGCAGCGGTTGCAGCGGCTGTATTTTTTGGAATTGCAGGTATTCGCCATGCCACGGATAGGTGCAGAACCCGCAACCAGAATATCACCATGATAAGTAATCTTTTCGTGTCTCTAGTCCTCGTCACATATGTCGGTTTTGTGGCGCTCGCCTGAGTGCCTAATTAGGACACTACCGATCGTGCGGGGAGATAGAATCCGGCCCACGGGGCCGTGGTTGATGCGCCGGTGAACCCGTCCTAAGACGGTGGAGCTCTCCGCGGTTCATTAGGCATTCCGGACTGGCGGACACGGCACACAGAACCGATTGTCGAGTTGAGCCCCTGTTCATTGAATGTTGGTTCAACCAGCGTTGATCGCCCACCTGCTTTGCAGGCCGGTTTCTATTGCGGATAGTAGGTGGATGCGCGAAAAATTACAAGTCTTGCGCGCGATAGGAGGCGTGTGCTACGTTCTTGGGCCGCCGCTTTCGGGAATCGCCCGCCCGAAACGGCGCGGCGCCTACGACCCGGTCTTGCGATCGTCCTCAAGCACTTCGTCCAGCAGCCCTTGCAGGCTGGCTGCGCGCGTGCGACCCAATTGTGCATCCGCGCCGCCGGCCAATGCAGTAGCTTGTGACAGCTCGTCGGCGAGATTCAGTGCGGCCAGCACGGCCACACGCAGCGAATCCACAGTGCGGCCACGCGCGGCCACGGCGCGCATCCTCGCGTCCACCATCTCCGCCAGGCCGCGAATGTGCTCGATATCGTGCCCCGAGAGGTGATAGGGCTGATCGTAAATCTCGACGGTGACATAACCGATCCGATTGCGGGATTGCTCTTGAGCCATAGCAGACCTCACAGTTCCAGCGCGTCGAGTTTCGAGAGTAGCCGCTCCACGCGCTGCCGCACAGCTTCGCGCTCGGCGCGCAGCGCGCTCGCCTCTTTTTGCAGTTCTTCGGTCAGCTGCGCCTGCTCGCGCAGCTTGGCTTCCGCCGCGCCGGCGCGCTCCTCGGCCGCGGCGCGAGCCTGCCGTTCCTGCTTCACCCGCTCCACCGCGCGCAATATCCGCTCCTCAAGCGCGGAGAAATCGTCTGCGCTCAAGGTCACGGCATTCGATTCAGCGGCCGGTTCCGCGGCCCGATTCGCCGCCGGCTCTTCCGGCTGCGCCTCTTCCACCACGTCCGACTGCCACAAGGACTCCGACATAAACAACCTCCGCGCGCATGCGCCTTACGGGTGCAAGTATAGCGCCAGGCAAGCCCGGCTCCAGCTAACTCCTGAGGCGCGCCCCAACCTTGCCAACAGCCTCCACCACTTGCGCATGGAAGCTCTGTAGCTCCTCCTCGCGCAGCGTGCGGTCGGCGGCCTGAAAGGTCGCGCCCAGCAGCAGGGAATACTCGCCCGCGCCCAGCTTGCGGTCGCGAAAGACCTCGCGCGCCCGCCACTCCACCAGCTCGGGAATCTGTAAGCCGGCGACCGCCCGGTCGAGCTGCTCCCACGCGACGCTTTCGTTCAAGACGAGCGAAAAATCCCGGCGAACGGGCTGAAAGCGCGAAATCTCTTTCGCGATCGGCTGGCGCAGCGCTAGTTTGTAGAGCCGATCGAGATAAAGCTCTCCCACTAGGACCGGCTCCTTCAGTTTGCGCACCGCGGCCTCGCTCGGATGCAGTTGGCCGAACCAGCCCACGGTCGAGCCGTCAACGGCTACCCGCGCGGCACGATAGGGATGCAGCCATTCCGGCGTAATCGCGTCTTCGGCCGGGAAGCGGTCAAAATAAACGGCGCGCGACTGGAAGCGCGCCACCACCTGCTCCACCACGCCCTTCAGGTCGTGAAAGTCGATCGCCCGTCCGGCGTGCAGCGCCCCTTGCTCCGGCAGACTTCCCACCGTGCAAAAAGCCAGCGATGGCCGCTCGTCAACTTTTTCCGTCGTGCCGGAAAAGACCGTCCCGAGTTCGAAGAGCCGCACGTCGCTCACATCGCGATGCAGATTGCCGGCGATCATCGCCAACATGCCCGGCACCAGCGACGGCCGCAGCACGCCCGCCTCCTCGCTGAGCGGATTACCCAGCGGAACGGAGAGCCCCGGCAGCGGCGCAGTCAGCGCTGCCTCGGCAGGCGAGCAGAAGGTGCTAGCAATCGCTTCGTGGAAGCCTGCGGCAAGCAGTGTGCGGCGGACCGCGGCTTCCTTTTCAGCCCAGGGCAGCGCACGCACCCCTTCGCCAAAGGCTGGCAGCGTGTTGGCGAAGCGGTTATAGCCGTAGACCCGCGCAAGCTCCTCGATCAGGTCGATCTCGCGCTCCAGATCGAGCCGCCAACTGGGCAGGGTGACGAGCCAGGCTTCGGATTCGCGTTTTTGTTGGCTCGCTAGTCCGCAGCCCAGCGCCGCGAGCACTCCTTCGACCGTCGCGGCGGTGATGCCTTCTTCGTCGATGGTTGTACCCAGGATGCGATGAACCTCGCTGAGGGCGAGCGCAACCGGCTTGCGGCCGGCGGTGCGCGCTTCAAGAGCGGGCACGCGCACATCCACCAGTTCGCCTTCGATCCAGCCGCCCCCCGCTTCTTCGTTGCCCAGCAGAATGCTGCTGACAATCGCGGAGGCGGCCGGGCAGGCGTTAAAGTCCGCTCCGCGCTCGAAGCGATGGCTGGCGTCGGTGTGCAGTCCGTGCCGCCGCGCCGTCTTGCGCACCGCCATCGGATCGAACCACGCCGCCTCGACCAGCACGTTGGTCGTTTCGGCGGTAATCATCGTGTCCCAGCCGCCCATCACTCCGGCCAGCGCCAGCGCTTTTGCGTGATCTGCCACCACGAGATCTTCAGCGTCGAGGGTACGCTCCACGCCGTCCAGAGTTTTCAGCTTTTCGCCCTTGCGCGCCCGCCGCACAATGATGCCGCCCTCAATCTTGTCGAGGTCAAAGGCGTGTGTGGGCTGGCCCATTGCCAGCCAGGCAAAGTTCGTCGCGTCAACGGCGTTCGAGATCTGCTTCTGCTCCAGCAACCCAAAGTAAGTGGACACCTCCGCGCCGGGAAACCAGTCCCGCGAGTTAGCAACAGTGATGCCGCGCAGCACCCGCGCCGTAAAGCGTCCGCAAGCGTCCTGGGCCTCAATCTTGACCGAGAACGCTTCCTTCGCCGGTTTCGCCTCAGGCAACGCGAATTCGAGCGGCAGCAATTTCAGACCATAGATCGCCGCAGCCTCACGCGCAACGCCGTAGTGGTTCATCGCATCCACGCGGTTGGTGGTGATGTCCATTTCGTAGAGCGAACCGTTGCCGTCGCCCAGATTGTAGATGCCCTCGACGGCAATTCCGCGCAAGGTCAGGTCTTCGGCGAGTTGGGTGTCGTTGACGGGTAGACCCGGCAGATAAGCTCGAATCCAGTTTGTAAGAATCTTCATTGAATGTCCGTCTTCTCTGTGGTTGTACTTTCCTGGATGTTTTCCGTTGACGATTCGTCTAAGGGAACCGGATGTTCCATGTTGAACAAGGGCCTAACCCGTTTGCGGACCACGGGAGCTAGTGAATAGCCAACCGCGATCAACCAAATCGCGATCTGTTGCACGTGTACCATACAGCTGAGTCCGTTCCCGTCGCGCCAGAACACAGAACTCTCACTCGCATTCGAGCAGTCCGTCGAAAAGAATCCGTTGAAGAATTCAGAAAACCGATAAGGCGAAGCAGTTCGCAAGACACTCAAAGGCTGGCTGTTGTTCTCATACCATTGCATGGTCCAGCTCACCAAAGCAGTTACGATTGCCGGGCTGAGATATACAAAAACCCACGGCTTGAGACGGTCTGGATTTAACCATTTCAATAGCCGCGCATGCTTCGGATTGAATATTCCCGCCGCTGCGATCCACGTCCTAAATGGCACTATTCCTGCAAGCAATCCCACCACAAATGAACGCACAAAAAAATGCTGGTGAAGCAACTGCCAAAGCTCCGGCGAGCCGGCTTTCGTCAGAAGGTACGCAAGAACATTGACAAGCCTCCCAACAACGTAAATCGAAATACAGTACAAGAGAATGCATAGAAGGAACCGGGGTGTCCAGCGCGGCATGGAGACTCCTTTCGCTGAAACCTTCACACAAACTGCCCCAGAAATCGCATATCCCCCGCATAAAACTGTCCAATCTCGCTGATGCCGTACTTCATCATGGCGATGCGCTCGACGCCCATGCCAAAGGCGAAGCCGGAGATCTTCTTCGGATCGTAGGCGGGCTGCTTTTCCGCGGCGAAGGCGAAGACCGCCGGGTCGACCATGCCGCAGCCCAGCAGCTCGATCCAGCCCGAATTCTTGCACTTGCGGCAGCCTTTACCGCCGCAGAAGATGCAACTGATCTGCACGTCGGCGCTGGGCTCGGTAAACGGAAAGAAGGACGGGAAGAAGCGCGTCTTGACCGCCGAGCCGAAGAGCGCCTTCATGGCGTGGTCCAGCGTGCCCTTCAGGTCGCTGAAGGTGATGTTCGTGTCAACGCAGAGGCCCTCGACCTGGTGGAAGATCGGCGAATGCGTTGCGTCGGCCGCGTCGTTGCGATGCACCTTGCCGGGAATCACAATCCGCACCGGCGGCGGCTGCGACTCCATTGTCCGCATCTGCACCGGCGAGGTGTGCGTGCGCATCAAGAGGCGATCGCGCTGCGGACGCCGGCCTTGATTCGCAACGACGAGCGTGTCTTGCGTGTCCCGCGCCGGATGATCGGGCGGAAAATTCATGCTCTCGAAGTTGTAGAAGTCGGTCTCGACCTCCGGCCCCACGCCCACCGAGTAGCCCAACGCGGCAAAGACTTGGACGATCTCATTCAGCGTCCGTGTAATCGGATGCTCGGCCCCAGTGAGCCGCCGCGTGCCGGGCAGCGTGATGTCGATGGCCTCGCGGGCCAGTGCGGCATCGCTCGGCCCCGCGCCGGCAGCCTCGTCGAGCAGCCCTTCCACCACCGCCTTCAGCGCGTTGAAGCGCGATCCCAAGGCCTTTTTGGCCTCGGGGGGCGCGGCCTTGAGCCAGCGGCCTGAAACTTCGTTGAGCCGCCCCTGCTTGCGGCCCAGCCACTCCAGGCGAAAGGCCTCGACAGTCGCTTCGCCATTCAGCGCAGCAGCAGCCTCGCGCGCCTGCCGCTCCAGTTGAGCAAAGGCTTGGTCTAGCGCGGCCTCGTCAAACGCAGTCAGATTGGGAATCTCTTCGTTCATATGCGTAAACAGCAGGATAAACCACCCGCCCATCGCTCAACGATCTGGGATTGCGTGGCAGATCGCCCGATCACGCTGCGCCCCGCTTGGGAGGAATCAGTTCCAGCGGCTCTTGTCGTTGGGGTCATCGTCGATCGGCCGGCCTTTGCTGTCGAAGCGGACGGTGCGGCCCTGGGAGCGCATATAGACCTCGAACTTGCGGGCGGCGCGGCGGCGCTTCCAGCGGTAGTAGCTGTTGCGCAGTCCGTACCATCGCTCGCTGAGACCAAGGGCGACTCCACGGCGCGGGGCCATGCGGATGTAGCCGAGGCCGGCCAGCGCGCCTCCCAGCTCGGCGAAAGCGTACATGCGCTGATCGCCGAAGAAGAGCATTGCGACGGCGACCAGCGCAAAGATGGCCGCCAAGTAGCGTGCCTTGATGCCGATGGGCAGAGGAAAGAGCATGAACTGCACGTCGCCGTAGAGCACCCCGATGGCTATCAGCAGGCCGAAGATGCCGCCAAAGCAGCCGACCAGCGTGCCTCCAGCAAGCGAATAGCCCAGCGTGCGGCCACACACATAAATCGCGGTTGCCGCGGCAGCGGTTCCCGCCACGGAGACGGCATAGAGCCCCATCACCCAACTCGAATTGTGATAGCTCTCAAGAAAGCCGGCCAGAAACCAGAGCGACAACAGCTCGAAGAGCGTCCCGAAGATGGCGGAAGGAGGATGGATAAGGCTATAAGTGATGGGCTGCCAGAGAGCGCCGTGGAGGAAGAGGCTGGGATCGAAGGCCAGCCAACCATACAACTGCGCCGCCGTGGCCGGTGCAGCCAACTGCGCCACCGCCAGCAGAAAGTATGCGGCGAGGTTCCAGAGAATCAGGCGGCGGGTCGCGCCGCGGAACTCGGGGAATGCAAACGGAGTGGAGCCAAACCTGGCCATCGTGAGTCTCAGGTTAAACCGTCGAACTGGCGCATGTCATGGGGCAGGCCAGGCACACCGGCGGATTGCCCGGCCACCGAGCCGGCATGTTCTCCCAATGGCGCCGAGCTTCCGTTACGGGACCACCGTGAGGCTGCGATGACCGGCGGCGTCCACGGCGCGCACGCCAAAGACCACGTTGTCCTTCGAGATGGGCACGGTGATCGTGATAGCCGCGCCGGAAGCGTCTTTCGTGGTGGGCTGGACTATCTGAACAAACTGCCAATCAGGCGCGGAGGTCTCGCGCCACAACACCTCATAATGATCGACTTTGCCGCTTGTTGAGATTCCGCCGGCGGGCGGCTCCCAGCGCAGGGTGGTGCAATTTTCGAGCTTGCCGGTCTGCAAAGCCACCTTCACCGGCTCGCCCGGCGACGAGGCCAGAGTAGCCAGCGTAGCGGCATTCAGCCGTGCGACGTTAGCCACATAGTTGAAATCGACGAACTCCGGCAGGTCGCCGAGAACCGGATCGCGTGAGCCGGCGGGCGGCCAGACAACATTTTGGTGCTGGTGGTTATAGTCTTCGCGCCACTCGGTGAAGCGGACGGCGGCAAAGCCCTCGCGGTTGAAGGAGATGTGATCGCCGCCCCGCAGGTAACGGTCGGGCCGGAAGACCAGGAAGGCGGCAAACGGGGAACCGGAGGCGGCAGGAAAATAGGCGCGGGCGGTGTCGGCGACGGCCCGCGCCAACTGGCGGCTGGGCGAGTCGCCTTCTTCGCCCAGCGCGCGCATGCGGCGAATCTGCTCAGGCGTGGCTGCAACGGGAAGGCCCTCGGAGAAGACGCGAACGCGGTCTTTTAGCTGGAGCAGATCGCCGGGGGTGGTGTTGCCCCCTACAATGTCGTTGTTCAGCACGGCTTCCAGTTGCCAGCCTTCACTGCGGGCCAATTTGGCCAGGTGGGCCGACCCGTAGAGACCCTGTTCCTCGCCGGCTACAGCCACAAACACCAGCGTAGCCGGGAAGCGCAGCTTGCTGAGGGCCCGTGCGCATTCGAGTGAGACGGCTACGCCCGAGGCGTCATCGTTCGCGCCGGGTGAAGCGCTGCGCGCATCCATGACATCGGTGACTCGCGAGTCATAATGGCCGGTCACCAGCGCCATGCGCTGCGCCTGCGCTGGATCGGTTCCACGCAGAATGGCGTAGATGTTGGTGATGGGAGTGGGCTGGGAAATCCGCTCGGAGACAGGCTGGGTAAAGCTGTCGCGGCGTACCTCGAGGCAGCCGCCGCACTCCTTCGAGATTTGCTCGAATTGGGCAAAGATCCAGTCTCCGGCGGCGTTGATACCCTGGCCGGGCGGCAAGCCGGTTTCCGAATTGGAGAGAAGGCTGGAAAGTGTGCTGCGAGTACCAAACCTTACCAGGGTATTTATCGTCTGTTCAATGCGAGCGGGTTGAATCGTTTCAAGAGCGCGAACGATGGCCGGATCCGGTGTAGCCGGAGCCGCAGGGGTCGCGTTGAGCAGGTAATCAGGCTGTGACCGGCAGATGGATGCCGGCAGCGCCATTCCGCAGAGCAGGACCGCGTGGGAGAGATTCATGGCGTATTCTTCCCTTTGGGAGTTCCGGTTGAGATTCGGCCTTTCGCCTCTTGACCTGAGGCCGGTTTCCACTCAAGAATAGCGGAGATGCAACGCAATGGATCATTATCCTGCAATATGAAATGCCTTGGAAAGAGAGGAAGCCGCCATGCCGAACTGCCCTGAATGCGAGAATGAGCTTGACATCGAGCTGGACGAAATGGCCGAGGGCGATGTGGTCGCCTGCGATGAATGTGGAACCGAATACGAGGTGGTGGGCGTTGAGCCGCTGGAGCTGGTAAGGGTGGGCGACGACCTGGATGACGACGAGGAATTGCTCGACGAGGAAGAGGAGTAAAAGTGAGGCTGAATCGCACGAGTTTGGCGGCCGGGGCGGCGTTTGCCCTGTTGGCCGCAGGTTTGGTTCCTTTGGCGTCGCGGAGTAGCCAGAACGGTCTTGGTATGGGGCCGGTCTGCGCACAGGCGCAGAACCTGGGGCAGCGCGTGGTCATGGGCGATGTGGTGGACGCCAATTCCGCGCTGGTGCCCGGCGCCACAGTCTTCCTCAAGGACCTGAAGTCCAAGTCCATCCGCAGTTTTACGACAACCGCAAAGGGCCGCTTCCAGTTTGCCCAGGTGAGCATGTCGCAGGATTACGATCTCTGGGCGGAGAAAAACGGCAAGAAAACCGGCGTCAAGACCGTCAGTTCCTGGGACGCGCGCAAGGAGTTTGAGGTCGAGCTGAAGATGAAGTAGGCCGAATCAGGCTTCAGTCCTAAAATGCCGTCGCAGCCTCATCCTTCCAGCTTTTTCGTCACCAGTTCGTTGAGCAGCGCCGGGTTGGCCTGGCCCTTCGACGCCTTCATCGCCTGGCCCACAAAGAATCCCGCCATGGTCTTTTTGCCGGCGCGATACTGCTCCACCTGCTTGGGATTTGCGGCAATCACCTCATCGATCAGCGCTTCGATGGCCGAGGCGTCGGTGATCTGCTCGGGCTTCTCCCGCTCGTAGACCGCTGGAAAATCCTCGCCCTTCTCAAAGCAAAGATCGAAGAGCTGCTTGAGCTGCTTGGAGCTGATCTTGCCCTCGTCCAGCAGATCGGCGGCCTCGACGATGCCGGCCATCGAGACGGGCGACTGCTCCTGCTCGAGATCCAGCGCTTTCAGCCGTCCGCCCACCTCGTTGAGCAGCACGTTGGCCACGCGGCGTGGGTTTTTGGCGCTCCTCGCGGCTGCCTCGAAGCGATCGGCGAAAGCGCGGTCGGCGGTCAGCGTGCCTGCGTCCTTGGCGGTGATTTCGTATTCAGCGACCATGCGCGCGCGGCGCGCCTCGGGCAGTTCCGGCAGCTCCGCTCTCTTGCGTTCGATATATTCGCGGGTCAGCACCAGCGGCGGCAGGTCCGGCTCGGGAAAGTAGCGGTAATCGTGGGCCTGCTCTTTCGAGCGCATCGAATAAGTCCGGCCCTCGTTCGAGTTCCACAGCCGGCTCTCCTGCGTAATGCGCCCGCCCGACTCGATCACTTCGATCTGCCGCTCGATCTCGTATTCGAGAGCCAGACGCACGAAGCGGAAGCTGTTGACGTTCTTCACTTCAACCTTGGTCCCGAACTTCTCCGCGCCTTTCAGCCGCACGCTTACGTTGGCGTCGCAGCGCAGCGAGCCTTCTTCCATGTTGCAGTCCGAGACGCCGGAGTAGAGCAGGATCTCCTTGAGGCGGGTGAGGTATTCGAAGGCCTCGTCCGGCGTGCGAATGTCGGGCTCGGAGACGATCTCGGCCAGCGGCGTTCCGCAGCGGTTCAGGTCGAGATAGGTGCGCGTAGCTGAGTCGGCAAAACCGTCGTGGAGGCTCTTGCCGGCGTCCTCCTCCATGTGCAGCCGTGTGATGCCGATCCGCTTCATGCCTCCATCCGCGGTTGGCACCTCGATCCAGCCGTGCTCGGCCAGTGGCTTGTCGAATTGAGAAATCTGATACCCCTTGGGCAGATCGGGATAAAAGTAGTTCTTGCGCGCGAAGATCGAGCGCTCGCGCACCTCGCAGTTGATGGCCAGCGAGGCCAGCGTGGCAAACTCGACGGCCTTCTCGTTCAGCACCGGCAACGCGCCGGGCAGCCCCAGGCAAACCGGGCAGATATTCGTGTTCGGCGCCGAGCCAAAGTGATTGGCGCAACCGCAAAAGGCCTTGGTAGCTGTGAGCAGTTGCACATGGACTTCGAGTCCGATCACAGGCTCGTACTTGGCCAGAACTTCGGGAGAGAGCGTAGCGGCAGGCATATTTGAATTCTAGCGCGAAGCAAAGCGGGCCGCCGCGAGTGCTCTGTTCCAGCGCCGCGGATTCACGAGCACGTTAATCAGCCGGTAACTGCCGGTTAGCCGGTTACACAATTGGAATCCATGCAACCAGTTCCATGGACGGCGCAGCAACTGTCAAGCGATCCGAAGAGGTATCGGGGATATACTCCGTCCGGGAGCCTCAGCTGGGGCCACTACTTTCTTTTCATCTGCGTCCAGCAGTCTGCGAAATTCGGCTGCTGGTGCCGGACGTCCGAAGAGCCAGCCCTGAACCAGAATGGAATCGTCTCCGTCGGCAAAGTAGCTGGCCTGCTCTTCCGTTTCGACCCCTTCCGCAATCACCTCCAGGTTAAGGGCAGAGGCCAAGGCCAGAATACTTGGGAGGATGGCCATTGTTACTGCGTCCGTTCCGATGGTCTGGGTAAAAGCTCTGTCGATCTTGATGGCGTCAACGGAAAGGTCTTGCAGATAGGCCAGGCTTGAGTAGCCGGTGCCGAAGTCGTCGATATGAACTCGATGGCCCATCTCGCGCAGGCGGCAAATCGCCTCGATGGCCACATCGCGCTTGACCGTCAACCCTTCTGTGATCTCAATCACCAGACCTCTCGCGGATACCGCCTCTCGCTTGACGGAGCTTTCCAGCATAGGAAGGAACTCGGGGTCGCTCAGGTCGCTGGCTGCGACGTTGATGCTGAGACTGAAATCGGGATGATTACGCAGGATTGCTCCGAGATCGCGCAGAGCGTGTCGCAGCACGAGTTTTGTGATTGCTCCCACAAAGCACCGCTGCTCGGCAATCTTAATAAAGACATCCGGGCCTACCGGCGTGCCTTCGTCGTTGGTCCAGCGCGCCAGAGCTTCTGCTCCCACGATGCGCCGGCTGGCCAGATGAACGATCGGCTGATAGAAGACTCGGAGCTTGTCTCTTGAGATGGCTCGGCGAAGCTGCTGTTCCATGCTGTGGTTGCGCCGGTAGAGGATCGAACAGATGAAACCGAAGAGGGCGCCGGTCAACCCTCCCAATACAATGAAGACTTTCAGGTTCCGGTGGTTGACCTCAAGTGCTTCGGAAACTGAAAGAGAGGCCGTGATGCAGATGTGATCGATACTAAGCGATGAACAGCGGGTCGAGTACATGATCTCCCCGATGCGAAAGTCGCTATTCCTGGTCAATATCGGTTGCGTGAGCTTGGAGTCCCTCTCCACTGAATGAACGGATTGACTCTGCGAAGCATCGATCACCGTGGTCTTCATATGGATAGCGGAGCGTTCCCGAAGGCTGTCGAAATAGGGATACAAAACCACATAAGAATCGCCCGCTTGCAGGGTGGTAACCGCCGCATTCGGCAATCCGAAGAAGCGAGGATCTCGATATACCTTCACACCGTCCGTCCCGATGGAATCCGGCTTCGGTAACTCAGTGCTGGAGAGATGCTCACGCCCCAGCGTAGTGGAACAGGCGATCCTGTTGTCGCGGATACGGCCGATCTCTTTCAGAAAAATGGAATGGTAGAGAAGATCGTGGAGATACTCCATATCCCCATCGGAACAATAGGGATAGCGAGAAGTGTTCATCGCATCGAGCACGCCGTGGACATCGTGGGCATACATATCGCTTTCGGCGATAGCGCGCGTTGCGTCGTGGTGCAGCCCTTTCGCAGTCAGCCCCAGCGTGATCTCCCGCCCGACCCAATAGCCAGCCAGCATGCCGCCCGCCGCCGCAAACACGGTGGTGGCCAGGGCCAATGAAACGCGTGCTTTGAGGTTGCGCTTCATTCAGAAGATCGCTTCCACTTCGAACCGGCAGACCCCGCGGGACCTCGTAAAAAGAAACCGGTACGACCCATTTATCGGCCAAGATGTTGACACTCTTCAGGGCTTTTACCCGGAATCTCACTTTTCGGCTCAGAGTTCCTACGATTGTTCTCACCGTGAGGCAGAGGGCAGCGCCAAGAAAGCCTTTGCGCCGAACAGCCCGCGCTTGAGTCGGAAAATCGGGGAGATGTGCTGCCCTCCTTGTCCAATGGCAGAATTCTGTCCGGTTTGTCGCCTATTCGTCAGTTACCGGTCAATAAACAGCGCCCTTCGCGGCGGGATACACGCGAAACCCTTGGTGCGCTGGTTCAGTACCCAACCCGGCCAAGGAGCAGCATTCTGCTATGGCCAGCAGTGAGTCACAGAGGTCCAGTTCGCGGCTTTACTCCGCCGGATCCTCCGCCGTAAATCCTGAGCAGCAGGGCTTTTCCGTTGCATGGAAGTTCATCAACTCCACGCGAACGCCATCGGGATCGAAGAGGTTGAACTGGCCCTTGCCGTCGCGCCCCATTTGCGTATGTTCCTGCGCATCCACTCCCACCAGGCGGCCGCTGTCCTTGAGCGTCTTGAAGGCCATGTCCACCGACACCACGCCGATCGAAAAATGATCCAGCACGCCCAGGTCGTGCGCCGAAATGTCTGGCTTGGCATTCAGCATGTATTCGATCCAGTCGTGGCTGTCGGGGGTTTGCTGGCTCACCCAGTCAACCCTGCCCTCCACCATGCCGCCATACCAATAAGGACGGAAGCCTAGCAAATCGCGATAGAAGGTGTCTTCGACGGCCCGGCTATGCACCATCATCCCGGTGTGGATGATGTGCGTTCCAATCGCGTTGGGAGCCGTGACGGCCTTGGGAAGATGGGGCGGCTCGACAAATTCGACCTTGTTGCCCTCCGGGTCATGCACCGTGAACCAGACGCTGCCGTCGGCGCCCTTTTCCACATTGCCCGGCGTCTTATATGCCTTGGAGGAGAGATACCTGCGCAGGCCTTCTGCGTTGTCGGTGTTATAGCCGACGTGATCCAGCCGGTTGATGCCCTCGCCCGCCGGCAGCGGCAGCACCTCAATGAACTGCGTTGCGTTGAACATGTAGCGCACGCCCTTGGGATTCTCCGGGTCGGGCATCCTGGCCGCGCCGAGGATCTCGCGATAAAAATGATCGGCGGCCGCCGCGTTCGAGGTGTAGACGCCCAGGTTGGAGATGCCCGTGATCTTCGGACGCGTGATCGGCGGATCGGGCATTTGAGCGGCGGCGGCGACGGTGAAGGCGGCAAGAAAAGCGGCGGCAAGGAACCTGAACTTCATTTTGCACCTCGAGATTTTTGGAAGAACCGCAATCATTAGATTTTACTCGGCGCCCAAGCCGGAAGATCGCCGCGGCCGCCGTACAATGCTTCCATGAACCGAATCGCTTTTTCAGCCTCCCTGGCCGCACTCGCCCTTGCCGCCTGCCTGGGCTCCGCCGCTCTTGCCCAGAACGCTCTGCCCACCGCATCCGTGGAAGATCGCGCCCTTGCGCGCGAGATCTTCAAGCAGTTGATCGAGATCAACACCACGGATACTCCCAGAGGCAACGTCACCACCGCAACCGCGGCCATGCAAAAGCGATTGCTGGACGCCGGCTTTCCAGCCGAGGACGTGCACCTGCTGGGCCCCGATCCGCGCAAACTCAACCTCGTCGTCCGCCTGCGCGCCGCCAGCCCTTCCAGGGAAAAGCCGGTCCTCTTTCTCTGCCACATGGACGTGGTGGAGGCGCTGCGCTCCGACTGGCACACCAATCCCTTTGAGTTTGTTGAGAAGGACGGCTATGTCTACGGCCGTGGCACTCAAGACATGAAGAACTCCGACGCCGCGCTGGTAGCCACTCTCCTGCGGCTGCACAAGGAGGGCTTCAAGCCGCGCCGCGACCTGATCCTGGCGCTCACCGCGGACGAGGAGGGCGGCAAGTTCAACGGCGCCCAGTGGCTTGTCCAGCATCATCGCGAACTGGTGGACGCGGCCTTCGTCATCAATCCCGACGCGGGCGGCATCGAGTTGGACCACGGGCGCGCCGTGGTGGCCGATGTCGAGGCTACCGAAAAGGTCTACTCCGACTTCCAGGTCAAGGCGGTCAATCCCGGCGGGCACAGCTCGCGCCCCCGGCCCGACAACGCCATCTATGAGCTGACCACCGCGCTCGACAAGCTGGCCGTCTACAGCTTTCCCTTCGAGATGAACGAGATTACAAAGACCTACTTCGGCAACCTGGCGGGCCAGGAAACAGGGCAAACCGCTGCGGATATCAGGGCCATCCTGGCCTCGCCGTCGGATCTGGCCGCCGCGGCCCGGCTCAGCGCCGATCCCAGCTTCAACTCGAACTTCCGCACCACCTGCGTGGCCACGCGCCTCGCCGCCGGCGTCGCCAACAACGCCCTCGCCCAGACCGCCCAGGCCAACGTGAACTGCCGCATCTTTCCCGGCCGCTCGCCGGAGGAGATTCGCCAGCAGCTAATCGGCATCTTCGGCGATCC
This sequence comes from uncultured Acidobacteriaceae bacterium, assembly GCA_963710875.1. Taxonomy (GTDB): domain Bacteria; phylum Acidobacteriota; class Terriglobia; order Terriglobales; family Acidobacteriaceae; genus Telmatobacter. The sequence goes on from CAVQBW010000001.1 coordinate 767,322, forward strand.
AAAGCTGAGCGTGAAGTACGTCTCCGACTCGGGCGATGTCTTCGACACAGCCCCCGATCGCAAGGCCATGCTCCCGCCTCCGCCCATCCCCGAAGTCTTTGTCCCGTTGACCCGGCTCACCCAGGCCATCTGGCCGGGCGTGCCGGTCACGCCCATCATGGAGAACGGAGCCAGCGATTCGATCTACTTTGCCCAGGCCGGAATTCCCTGTTACGGCTACTCGGCCATTGCTCTCGAGCGCGACGACGAGCGTGCCCACGGCCAGGACGAGCGCCTGCCGATGGACTCCTATTGGAAGTCGCTGGACTTCTTCTACTCGTTCATGAAGGCGGTGGGCGGGGAGTAGACAGGGAACCAGGAACAGATGGTTCCTTGGTATTGACATTGTCATGACAATCGGTTACCGTTGAAGTAGCAACGGAGAAGCTCATGGCCACTCAACCCATCCTGACGGAACGGCGCACGGAAAAGCTGGACGTGCGGGTCTCGCCCGCCGCAAAGGCCAAGCTCCAGGCCGCCGCTTCCGCCGTTCATCGTTCGATGAGCGATTTCGTGATGGAGAGCGCTCTCTCCCGCGCCGAAGAGACGCTGGCCGAGCGCCGCGTCTTCGGCCTGGATGCGGAAAAGTGGACCGCCTTCCAGGCCGCCCTCGACGCTCCAGCGCGTCCCCTGCCTCGTCTGCAAGCCCTGCTCGATGAGCCGGGATTCTTCGACTCCAACCGGGCGCGATGAACGAAACACGTAGGATTGAGAAGCTCCGGCGCGACCATCCTATCGACGCCTTCGACTGCGGACAAGAGGTCTTGAACAACTGGCTGCGAAAGCACGCCTTGCAGAACCAGGGCGCCGGCGCGACTCAGACTTATGTCGGTTTGGCCGGCAAGATTGTCATTGGGTATTACAGCCTGGCGGTCGGCCAGATTGAGTACGGCGACGCGCCGGAACGCTTGCAAAAAGGGCTCGCACGCCATCCTGTGCCGTTCATGCTTCTGGCGCGCCTGGCCGTCGATAAGGAATGGCAGAGGAAAGGCGTCGGCCGAGCGCTGCTGCGGGACGCCGTCCTGCGAACAGTACAGGCCGCCGAGATAGCCGGCATTCGTGCGCTCGCCGTCCATGCAAAAGACGAGCAAGCGCGCCGCTACTATGAACAATTCGACTTCGTGGCTTCTGCGTCGGATTCACTTCATCTGCTTGTGTTGTTGAAAGATATTCGCAGGCGTGTGGGCGATTGATGCGGATGGCACGGGCCAGTTCTCCATCCCCGCGTGCAAAGATGGTCGGCGCCCGCCAGGCTATCGCATTACTCGGAGGCGTGAAACGTCACATCCACTTCCACCTTGACGGTACCCTTGCCAGAATTGAACTGCCAGCGGCGCACTGCATCTTCCGCCGCAGGCATCAGGATGCTGTTTCCGCTCATCGCCTTGGCGTCGATGACATTCCCTTGGGAATCGACGGTCGCCTCTACCTTCACCGTGCCGGTGATTTTCATGCGCGCGGCCAGCGCGGGATACGCGGGGGTTACCCGCATCTGAACCCCGCGTTCTTCCCCGGCTTTGGCTGGAACCGCCAGAGCAACCAGCATTGCCAGCACCGCCGTTTGCATCAGCCTGACCAGAACACGCCGCGCACGAATATAGTTAAGACAAGTGTCGATGAACTCCATAATTCTCCCTCATCTTGAATCCACCCCTTCTATCGGGTTTTGCGGCAAAACATTCGAGGAACTAAAGGAATAAATCCCACTAATCCCGCAATATGATACAAATCGCGAGCCAACAACCTCGCCCTCTCCCTTACTCGTTCCTCAAGGCGCTGGGCGGAGGGTAGGTTTTCCTCGTCTGAGCCGCGTTCACGCAGGCACTCAATCCACGCTGCTAAACTGACAACACATGATTCTCCCGTTCGTCCGCGAGATCTTCGCGGAGCTGGAGCACTCCTCGGGTTTTGAGCGCGTACGAAGGCATCTGAGCCTTGGTGCGGGGCGGAGGCGTGTCTCCGGGCTGACTCAGACGGCGCGTTCCATCTACATTCCCCTCTTTGCGCGGGCGGCCCGCCAGCCGGTGATCGTGGTAGTGGCCGACAACAAAGCCGCCGAGGCGCTGGAGCCGATGCTGCGCGCCGGCTGCGAGCTGACCGGCGCTGTGGACCCTGGCGCGGTGGTCCGGCTGCCGGCCCACGATGTGCTTCCCTTCGAAAACCTCTCTCCTCATCCGGATGTGCAGGAGCAGCGCGCGGCCGCGCTGTGGAAGCTGGCCACCGGCGCGGTCTCCATTCTGATTGCGCCGGTCGAGTCCGCGGCGCTCAGGCTCTTTGACCGCGACTACTACGCCGGCCTCGCAGTCACGCTGAAGCGCGGCGAAGAGGTGGATGCCGAGGTGCTCACCGGCCATCTGGCTTCGGTCGGCTACACGCAGATGGATCTGGTGGAGATGCCTGGCCAGTTCACGCGGCGCGGCGGGATTCTCGACGTCTACTCCCCCGAGTCGGACCGGCCGGTGCGCATCGAGTTCTTCGGCGACGAGATTGAGACCATCCGCAAATTCGACCCGGAGACGCAGCGCTCGCAATCGGGACTCGACGAAACGCAGTTGCTGCCGCTCACCGAAACTCCGGTGACCGAGCGCCTGCTGGCCGCGGTCCATGGCCGGCTTAACCGCCAGCGGGTGGAGCTGGAAGGCGCGGAAGAAGACTCGGACGAGAATCGCGAGATGGCCGCGGAGTTAGCCTCTGCCGGCGGAGTCAGCGTCTTCCCCGGCTGGGAGTTCTTCTCTGCCGTGGCCGGGGCGGAGTTGTCGCTGCTAACTCTCGTGCCTAAGTGCGCCCTCTTCGTCGAAGAGCCGGCCATGGTGCGCAATCAGATCGACCGCTGGTGGAACAAGGTCGAGCAGCGGCACGAGCGCTCGGCGATGGGCTCGCTGATAACACCGGAAGACATCTATCTTCGCCCCGAAGTGTTACAAGCGAAGTTAGACGCGCACATGGGTCTCGACCTCGATCAGTTAGGCGTGGTGGACCTGCTCGACAACGACAGTACTCTGGGCGAGATCGAGCTGAACACGCGCCCCACGCTCAGGTTTCATGGCTCCATTCCGGCGCTGACCGAACAACTCCGCGCATTGATAGCTGCCGAGACGCGCACCGTGCTGGCCGCGCCGCACCAGGGCGATGTGGAGCGGTTGGCCACAGTCCTGCGCGAGTACCAGATTCCCTATCGCCTCGGCAGCCGCAACCCGCATCCCGGCGAGGCGATGCTGGACGAGGCGAGTTACCTGGCCGGCGACCTGCGCGTGCCGGTGATTGTGCGCACGCCGGTGGCCTCCGGTGTTAGTTTCCTCGACTCGAACCTGATTCTCTTCGGAGCCAACGATCTCTCCGACGATGCGGATGTGGCGGCGCGTCCGGAGCCAAGGAAGTCAAAGACGGCGGCCTTTGTCTCCGACTTCCGCGACCTTGCCGTCGGCGATTACGTGGTGCACGTCGAGCACGGCATCGCGCAGTATCAGGGCCTCAAAGAGATTGTGCAGGACGGGCTCTCAGTCGAGTTCATGATCCTGGAGTTTGCCGAGGCCGCCAAGTTATATGTGCCCCTCACTCGGCTTGATCTGATCCAGAAGTATCGCTCGACGGACGCGGGACCCGCGCCGGTACTGAACAGGCTCGGTTCCCAGCAGTGGACCAAAACAAAATCGAGGGTCCGCAAGGCCATGCAGGATATGGCCGGCGAGTTATTGAAGTTATATGCAGAGCGCCACACCGCGCAGGGAACGGCCTTCTCCAAAGACAATGAGTTTCAGCGGGAGTTTGAAGACTCCTTCGACTATAGCGAGACCGACGACCAGAACTCGGCGATCCGGGCCATTAAGTACGACATGGAATCGGCGACGCCGATGGATCGCCTGCTTTGCGGCGATGTGGGCTACGGCAAAACCGAAGTGGCCATGCGCGCGGCCTTCAAGGCCGTGCAGGACGGCAAGCAGGTGGCCGTACTGACGCCGACCACAATCTTGAGTTTCCAGCACTTCGAAACATTCAAGAAGCGATTTGCGCAATTCCCCATCAATGTAGAAATGATCTCGCGCTTCCGCACGAAGAAGGAACAAAAAGCCATCGTGGAGAAGGTGGAAACGGGCAGAATAGACATTCTCATCGGCACCCACCGGCTGCTGTCGAAGGACATCAAGTTTCAGGACCTCGGCTTGTTAGTCGTGGATGAAGAGCAGCGCTTCGGCGTGCGCCACAAGGAGCGGCTGAAGCAGATGCGCAAGGAGATCGATGTGCTGGCCATGAGCGCCACGCCGATTCCGCGCACGCTGCACATGTCGCTGGTTGGCCTGCGGGATATGAGCGTGATCGAGACGCCGCCCAAGGACCGCATGGCGATTCAGACCGTGGTGGCCAAGTTCGACGAGAAGATCGTTCGCTCGGCGGTTGAGGTAGAACTGGAGCGCGGCGGGCAGGTCTACTTTGTGCATAACCGCGTCGAGTCGATCTATGAAATCGCCGCGCGCATTCAAGAGTTGGTCCCCGCCGCGCGCGTTTGCGTGGGTCACGGGCAGATGGGCGAGACGGAGCTTGAGCGGGTGATGCTTGCCTTCATGCGCCACGAATTCGACGTGCTGGTGGCGACGACGATCATCGAAAACGGCCTCGACATTCCGCTGGCGAATACCATGCTCATCAATCGCGCAGACCGGCACGGGTTGAGCGAGTTATACCAGCTGAGAGGCCGCGTCGGCCGCTCGAACCGGCGTGCCTATGCCTACTTGCTCATTCCGCCGGAGCAGGAGTTGACCGAGATTGCGCGCAGGCGCCTCGCCGCTCTGAAGGAATTCAGCGACCTCGGCGCGGGCTTCAAGATTGCCGCGCTGGATTTGGAGTTGCGCGGCGCGGGCAACATGCTGGGCGGCGAGCAGAGCGGCCACATCGAGGCTGTCGGATTCGAGTTATATACCTCGATGCTCGAGGCCGCGGTGAAGGAGATGAAGGGCGAATCAAGCGAGGAGCGGCCCGCCACGCAACTCAACCTGGGTATCGCGCTGCGCATCGACGAAAGTTATGTGCCGGAAGAAAATCAGCGTTTGCGCCTCTACAAGAAAATCGCCGGAGCAGCGAGCGAGGCGGCCGTCGCCGAGGTGCGCGCGGAGATGGAAGACCGTTATGGCGCGCCTCCGGATGCTACGGTCTATCTGCTGGAGGCCTCGCTGATCCGCCTCGAATGCGAACGGATCGGCATCGCGCAGGTGGATCGCAAGCGAGCCGAGCTGCACATTCGCTTCACTGAGAGTGCGGCCGTCGATCCGCAGCGTCTGATGAGATTGGTGGCGCGCAACGCAAAACGCGGCGCGCAGTTCACACCGCAGGGTCTGTTGAAGTATCCTTTGGCTGCCACGCGTTCCGATGAGATTCTCCTGGAAATCCGCGAGTTGATCGGGAATCTGGCTCCAGCGGCGGCAAATGCGTGAGAGACTTGACGGACGAATGAAAAGAGATCCTATGAAGAAGATCCTTGTGACGCTAACGATTGGAGTTTGTATGTTGCAACCTTTCACTGCCCGCGCGGCGATGGAATCCTGGAAACAGGAATTCGCTCGGGTTTCGGATGAGTATCTCGATCAGGTCTTCCTGCACTATCAACCCACGCAGGGCACGCTCGCCGGCTATCACCAGTATGACGCCCAACTGGAGGATTACTCACGCAAGAATATCGACGCTGAGATTGCCGACCTGAAAGCCTTTGAACAACGCGTCGAGGCGATTCATCCCGATGCCTCCGCGGCTGATTTTGTTCCTCGGAGCGACCGCGAGATGGTGTTGTCGAGTATCCGCTCCGAGTTGCTGACGCTGGAAACAATTCGCCCGTGGGAGAAGAACGCGGATAACTATTCAAGCGCTTGCGCGAATGGAGCTTTTACGCTCATGGAGCGCAAATTTGCATCGCCGGACGAGCGCTTGCGTTCGCTCGTCGCGCGCGAAAAGCAGATGCCTGCGCTGCTGGCCGACGCGCGCGCGAATCTGAAGAATCCGCCGCGCATCTTCACCGAGATCGCCATCGAGCAGTTGCCGGACATAGTCAGCTTCTTCGAGCACGATGTCCCGGCGGCCTTTGCCGATGCGCAAGATCCCGCACTCAAGACCGAGTTTGCGCGAACAAATGCGGCGGTAGTTGCCGCGCTCAACAGTTATCTCGACTGGTTGAAGAAGGACCTGCTTCCTAAGTCGAATGGCGACTTCCGCATCGGCGCCGCGACCTTCTCGAAGAAGCTCCAGTACGACGAGATGGTGGATATGCCGCTGGACAAGCTGCTCGAAATCGGCTGGGCCGATCTGCGCAAGAATCAGGCCCACTTCAAGGAGGTTGCGAAGGAGCTTGAGCCGGAAAAGACCCCTGCCGAAGTGCTCGAGGAGTTAGGCGAGGATCATCCCGCTCCCGATCATCTCTTGGATGCATTTCGCGCCACCTTCGACGGACTGGTGAGTTTCATCAACTCGCATCACATCGTCACCATTCCCTCGGATGTGCGGCCTATCGTGGAAGAGACGCCTCCTTTCATGCGCGCCACCACCTTTGCCAGCATGGATACGCCAGGCCCCTTCGAGAAGCACGCCACGGAAGCGTATTTCAACGTGACCCTGCCCGACCCCAGGATGACCCCGGCCGAGGTTGAGGGTTACATGCACTCGTTCAACATCGGTACGGTGATTTCAACGGCGGTTCACGAGGCTTATCCGGGCCATTACATCCAGTTTCTCTGGCTGCCACAGGCGCCGAGCCGGGTGCGCAAGCTGCTGGGCGCAAACACCGATGTCGAGGGATGGGCGCACTATTGTGAGCAGATGATGCTCGACGAGGGCTATGGCCAGCCCGGAGTCGGAGCGAAGGACGAGCGCGAATCGAAGTTTCTGCGCCTGGGCCAACTGCAGGACGCGCTGCTGCGCAACGCGCGCTTTATTGTGGGAATCCAAATGCATTCAGGCAAGATGAGCTTCGACCAGGCCGTAGACTTCTTTCAGAAAGAGGGCTACCAATCGAAGGAGACGGCCATGGTCGAGACCAAGCGCGGAACCAGCGATCCGACTTATCTCTACTACACGCTGGGCAAACTCGAGATCATGAAACTGCGCGCGGACCTCCAGAGGAAGCAGGGCGCGGCATTTTCTCTGGAGAAGTTTCACGATGACTTCCTGCGGCAGGGCTTTCCGCCGATAAAGATTGTGCGGCAGGCGATGCTGGGAGACGATTCGCCGGCGCTTTGAGCTAGTGTCAGAAGTAGCGAAATCACGGAATACGTTCCTATACGAGGAGTACAGGATGAATAAACGGGTGCGGAAGGCGGTTTTTCCGGCGGGAGGTCTGGGCACGCGATTTTTGCCGGCCACGAAAGTGATCCCCAAGGAGATGCTGGCGCTGGTTGACAAGCCCATCATCCAGTACGGCGTCGAAGAAGCAATTGCGTCGGGGATCGAGCACATCATCATCATCACCGGGCGCGGCAAGGGCGCGATCGAGGACCACTTCGACCATAGCTTCGAACTGGATGCAACGCTCGAGAGTCGCGGAAAGCATGAGCTCCTGGCGGTCTCTCGCGGCGTTTCCTCGCTGGCGCGGATCAGTTACGTGCGGCAAAAAGAACCGCTCGGCCTGGGACACGCCGTGCTGTGCGCCAAGGATCTGGTAGGCGACGAGCCCTTTGCCGTCATTCTGCCCGACGATGTAATCGACGCCGAAGTGCCGTGCCTCAAGCAGATGATTGACGTCTTCGACGACAAGGGCGGCTCGGTGCTGGCGACGCAGACGGTCGAGGGACCGGCGATCAGCGCGTATGGCGTGCTGGCCGGCGTGCAGGATCACGTCAACAAACGGATCTTCAACTGCACCGGCATGGTGGAGAAGCCGAAGTTGGCCGACGCGCCTTCCAAACAAGCCATCATCGGACGCTACGTGCTCACTCCACGCATCTTCGAATTACTGGAAGAGACCACTCCCGGCGCGGGCGGCGAGATTCAACTCACCGACGGCCTCAAGGCATTGCTCAAGGAAGAGAATATCTTCGGCTACACCTTCGAGGGCAAGCGCTTCGACGCCGGCGACAAGCTGGGCATGTTGGAAGCGACAGTGGAGTTTGCGCTCAAGCGTCCGGAATTCGAGGATAAGTTTCGGGCGTACTTGAAAAGTCTGGTGTTCTAGCCGGGAACGGGAAGCAACCCTATAGCGGCGAACCCAAAGTCTTTCCGGACGGAAAGCAAAATGAGTGAGGTGCTCAGTGTGAGTTGAGGCGGGCTGTGCATTCGCGCCTCAAGCCATGTTTTAGGCTCGTTCTTAGATAATGAAGCCAAACCTGTCTTTCATTGCATCGTTCATCTCTCGTTTCATTGTGTCAGTTATATTGTTCCCGTCTTTGTACTCCTCGCCAAAACATGGGTAAATTGCCATTTCCTTCTTCCTTTTTTCAAGTAACTGACCGAGGGAGCAAATGACCTTGGCCGGGTTTCCAGCCGCAACACTTGCAGAAGGAACGTCGCGAGTGACCACGCTGCCTGCACCAATAATCGTGTCATCGCCGATCGATACGCCGGGCAGCACGATCGAACCAGCTCCTATGAATGCACGCTTGCCAATTGTAACTTTACCAATCTTCGTGTAGTTTAAGAACCTCTTTGTGCATGCGTCGTGAGCTAGGTCTTTGACCGTTTAATTCTGTACCATCTCCGTGCCCCATCCATTCGCCGTTTTTCTGGCGAATGGGTGGGAAACTGCGAACCCTAAAGTCCGAAATCATGCGGTCAGAGACCTAGGATGTGCACGCGTGGAGCGAGAGTTACATCGTCTCCAATCTCAATATGCCAGCCATGAGAGTAGTCGATCATTGCGCCGCTCTGGATAGCAACGCGTTCTCCGACCACGACCCCTCGTTTTCTCAAGGCCGCAATGGGATCCTCAAACTGTTGCTTCACCTTTTGCAAAAGAAGAGCGAACATCTCCCACCTATCCTTTCTCAAGCTGAATCGCACCAGCCGCTTGACCATGCCATTCGGCAGTCTTTGATTCTCTGATTGCAGCGAGGGTCTGTTCAACCCTTCCACTTGATATTGCAGCCGATCGACGGGCGCTGGTTCTTCAAGGGAGGCCTACCGGCGAGCACAGCTTCGATAGCAGCGCGCAAATCTTCCCCCGTAACTGCAATGCCATTGCCAGGCCGGCTGCGGTCGAACTGGCCGCGATAGACCAGGCGGAGATCGGCATCGAAGAGAAAGAAGTCCGGCGTGCAGGCGGCCTTGTAGGCATGAGCCACGGCCTGCGTCTCGTCGTATAAGTAAGGAAAGACAAAGCCATGAGTCTTGGCTTGCTGCTTCAGTCCGGCGGGGCTGTCGTCGGGATAGGTCGCCGCGTCGTTGCTGCTGATGGCGACGATACCCACCGCCTTGCCCTCATAGTCCTTTCCCAGTGCCGCCAGGCCCTTCTCGATGTGCTTCACATAAGGGCAATGGGTGCAAATGAAGATCACCAGCAGCGCCTTCGATCCGCGAAAGTCGTCTCGGCGAACGGTCTTGCCGGTCATAACATCGGTAAGTGCAAAGTCGGGTGCAGTTGTGCCCAGTTCCAGCATGGTGGATTCGGTAAGTGACATGGAAAACTCCTTCAGATGCGTCGTCAACATGTTAATGCTTACGGCGTCGCTGACTCGCCGACTTGCTGACTCGCTAAAACAGCGGCGTCTGTCTGCCCGGCATGGTCAGGCCAAAGTGCTCATAAGCCAAGCGCGTGGCCATGCGGCCGCGCGGCGTGCGGTCGAGAAAACCAATCTGAATCAGAAATGGCTCGTAGACCTCTTCCAAGGCATCCTGCTCCTCGGCCAGAGTGGCGGCCAGCGTGCTCAACCCCACAGGCCCGCCATCGTATTTCTGGATGATGGCCAGCAGCAGACGGCGGTCGATCTCGTCGAAGCCGTGAGCGTCCACTTCAAGCATGGTTAAAGCGGCGTTGGCGGTCGGGCGGTCGATCATGCCCGAGCCGCGCACCTGGGCAAAATCGCGCACCCGGCGCAGCAGCCGGTTCGCGATTCTCGGAGTCCCGCGGGAGCGCAGCGCAATCTCCGCCGCGCCGTCCTGATCGATGGGAATCTGCATCACCTCGGCGGAGCGCGTGACGATGAAGCGCAGCTCCTCCTCTGTATAAAACTCCAGGCGCAGCAAAATGCCAAAGCGCGACCTCAAAGGAGACGACAGCAGGCCGGGCCTCGTCGTGGCTCCTATAAAGGTGAAGGGGCGAATCTCCATCACATGCGTCCGCGCCGCCGGACCCTGGCCGATGATAATGTCCAGTTTGTAGTCCTCGAGCGCGGTGTAGAGCTTCTCTTCCAGCACCGGCTGCATGCGATGAATTTCGTCCAAAAAGAGCACCTGGCGCTCGCGCAGGTTGGTCAAAATCGCCGTCAGGTCGCCCTGAATCTGCAGGGCCGGCCCCGAGGTCTGCTGAAAGCCCACGTCCAGCTCATTGGCGATGATGGTGGCCAGGGTGGTCTTGCCCAGCCCCGGAGGGCCAGAGAGCAGAACATGATCCAGCGCCTCGCCGCGGGATTTGGCCGCCTCCAGAGCGATGGCAAGCTGCTCTTTTGCCTTCGATTGGCCGATAAACTCACCCAGCCAGCGGGGGCGCAGCTTCAGCTCAAAGCCCTGCTCTTCGTCGGCGCGCGAGGCGCTGACCAGCCGTTCCCCACCCCGACGACGAGAATCTGTCGTCGGGGACCCCGGCTCCGGAGTGTTGTCGCGTCCGATGGCCATGCTGACCAGAAGTGTAGCCGTTGCTGCTCAAAGAGGGCAAAGTGCCCCCGGCCGCCGGGTCCCGGCCAAGCCCGGCTGGTTCGGCTCCCGCTCGGTCTGGCCGGTCCGGGCTCGAAGGAACGGCGGGATTGCAGCCCGGCCTTCCGGGAACGGCGACAGACCCGGTTCGGGCCAGGTGGCCGGCGAAATCCATATTGACTGATTTGATTCCGCAGGAAGAGCGATGCGCTTGAGAGTCCGAGGTGAAGTTTTGGGTGTAGAATCGTTTGAAAAGGTTAGGAGTCATCTATGTTCGATCGTTTTTGTCTCAGGGCGCTTGTGCTCGCAGGTCTTCTCCTGCCGGTCGCCAGTTGCAGCAGCAATACTTCGCTGACTTCCATCGTCATCAGTCCAGCTGCGTTTACCACGACGGTGGCGGTTTCCCAGACCGGAGAATCGCTGCCGCCCGCCGAGCAGCTGTGGACGCAGTACACCGCCACCGGGTACTACGGTCACGCCGGCCACCAGACAACGAAGGATATTACCAACGAAGTGAACTGGCTCTCCTATACTCCATTGCTCGTCACCGTCAACAGTTCCGGGGTGGCCACGGTTTCCGGGCAGGCGACAGGGTTCACCCAGATCACAGCCAGCGCACCTGGGTTCAGCGGCGACATTATCAGCAATGCCTCCACCTTCACTGTGAACGCCCCGTCGAGCGGCGCTACCACGGATATCGTTTCGCTTTCCATCATTCCCGCCAATCCAACCGTCACAAAAGTGCCTGCAACCTTGGACTTTTCGGCGATCGGGACAAGCGGGGCCGGAGCCACGCAGAATGTGACTGCCGCATGCACCTGGGTATCGAGCAACCCCGCTGTTGCCACCATCGGTGCAACCACCGGGATTGCAACGACCGTGAGCGCCGGGACTACAGCCATTATTGCCACTTACACAAATACCGACGGTATGCAAGCGACGGCGTACACCCTTCTCACGGTTCAGTGATCGTCAGCCGGACCAAAAGGAAAGCCGCTCTCCGGGGCGGCTTTCCTTTTGGTCCGGAGACTGCGGAAGGGGAATTCAAGGATCAGGCCGGGAGACTCACGATCCCCGCCACCAGCTTGTAGTGGAAACCGTGAAGCGGCGCTTCGGCAAGGCTAATCGTCAGCAGAACCTTCCCCTTCGAATCTCCTGCTATCGTGGAATGAGGATGAAGGCCCCGTCCCAACTGCCGACACTTCGCCTCCCAAAGGGGGTCGGTCAAAACCAGAGAATATCTGTCCTGGTCAAAGAGAAAATACGCTCTCACCTGTAGCTCATTCGGGTTTTTGGACTTCGGGCTAACACTCCAATGGAGATCCTCCGGACTGACTAAAGCAAGGGAGCGAGTTAGGTTAAGAGTTTCGACATCTGCCACTCGAACAGAGTCGCTATAGCTGTGCAGGAGCGGGCCATTCCGATTCAGGAAGTCATCCAGAATTTCGGCGTCTTGCCGCCCGTCGAAGCGCCCCAGAACGGTGTATGATTCCCCATGGGATGCGGGAGCCAGCGTCCAATTTTCGGGCTGCACATTACTACCCACATACTTGTCTATGTTTAGTTGCAAGACGTCAAGCGGAGTCAGAATCCTCAGCATTTGCGTCCTGCCATCTTTTACAATGATCTCGCAGTCTCCGAGCGCGCCATGAGTTTTAGCATGAACGGGGCGTATCCATTTGCCGGAATCGATGTCGATCCCGGCGATGCAATTGCCGCCGTCCCTTCGTGAAACGGCAAGGCACAAGAATCGACACTCGTGCATGATCCAAGCCACTGCCTAAAGATGGGTGATTCTAACGCCGCCCCATTGTTGTTGTAAATACTCAAGCGCCAGCCGGCGGTGACAATGTTCCGCCGTAGGCTCACTGCACAACAATACTGTTTTCTTCTTGAAGCTCTCTTTGGAGAGGGCCGTCTCCACCTTTCGTGAGCGGATGAGAGCAAGATAGGCTTCGGTATAACTCTCCCAGCTTCCCTTCTTCTTCTTGTAAAGGTCGAGCATCTCCTGCGTGGGGGCAAGCAGGGGTTCGTGCTCATATGCAATGCCGCAGATTTCTCGCAGGAAGTAGGCCAGATCGGCTTGCTTGGCGAAGGCGGCAAGCTGGGAGGTGTTGTTCAGGCGCACATCGAGCAGCCGCTCGATGCGGTGTGCCTTCAGCGCGCCGAAGAATTCGCGGGCGCTTTTTTGGGTAAAACCGATGCTGTAGATCTCCATTGGTCCTCGTCGAGTTCAGCGAAGAGCGCGGGTTGCGCGCCGATCAGCGGCTTGCCGGCCCGGGCGGCCACCGTCTCGTCGGATTCCAGCCGGCCGTCGCCGCGAATGTGGAGCATGGTGTGGCCGCGTTCGGTGAGCACGCGGCCGATGAGCAGGCGGCGATGGCAGTGGGCTGGATCTTCCTCGCCGCAAACCAGGGCTACGCGGAAGCGCTCCATGCCGGCCTCAAGCCTCGCGATGGCCGCCTGGAAGCGGGCGTCGTCGCGGAGCCGGCTGTAGAGAACGCGGCCCTTGGCGTCGTAGTAGGCCGGATTGGCCGGCCGGCCGCCCAGTTCCGCGCCGAGATAGAGATAGCGGACTCCGGCTTCCTCCAGCGAACGCTGTATCGGTTCCTTGTCGAATTGCGGAACATACTTCGAGTAGGGTGAGCTGCGCGTGTCAACCACCACCTCGACCGCGTGCTGGCGGAGGAGGGCAAGCCACACCTCGATCGCGTGGTTCGAGTGGCCGAGGGTGAAGAAACTGCTCATGCGCAAGCCTTTGCAGATGAGCATAGCACCGAGGCGTTTCTGCCGTGGCGGCAAGCCGCGGTCGCGGCAAGCCGTTTAGACTGGTAAGGTCCTCTTGATTGCGATGACTCACCGGTTCGCCCGTCTCCGCCGCTTCCGCTTCAATCTGCCGCAGCGCATCGCGGCGGGACTGCTGGCTGTGTTCCTCATTCAAGGGCTCTGGCTAACGAGCCGACAGACGCTCAGCGATCGCGATTACCAATACGCGCGCTGCGGACGCGAGATGTGGGAGCGGCCCTCGCCGCTGGCCGGCTACTACACCAGTTGCGGCAACATCCACGACGGCATTCTGGCTTACCGGCTGGCCGGCCTGCCGCTCACTCTCAACCTGCTCGCCGAGCGGGCGCTGGACCACTTTCGCAAGCCAGAAGATCGCGTCGTGCAAACCGGGGTCCCCACGGATGGGTCTTCGTCCGTGGGGTGGGAAGAAGGCGGCGAACTCTCCGCCTGGGAATTGCGCCACCAGCTTTCCTATACGCTGCTGCTCTTGCGGATGCCGTTTCTCGCTGCGGGATGCCTGCTGGGCGCGGGCCTGTGGTGGGTGACGCGGCGGCTCTATGGCAACTCGGGCGGTTACACGGCACTGGCGCTCTACTGCTTTTCTTCCGCGGTCCTGAAGGCCTGCATAGCGCCCAACCCCGAGGTACTCGCCGCGCTTGGCGTCTATGGCGGCGTCTACACCTCGATCGGCGTAGCTCATGCCATGCAGGGGCCGGTCGCCAAGTGGCGTCCGCGCATCGTGCTGCTCACGGCGGCCTTTGGCCTGGCGGCGGCCTCGCACATTGCCGCGCTGCCCGTGGTGGCCTTGCTGGGCCTGGCGGCCATGCTCTGGGTAGCCGAGGGACGCCGCTCCCTGGTGCTGCCGCTTGTACTGATGGCCGTGGCAGGCGCGCTGCTGCTGGTCTTTGCCTGCTACGGCTTCTCGCCCGACGCCTTCAGCTATCTCTTCCGCTCGGCCGCGGGCTTTCTCTGGTTTTCGCTCGACCCGGCCCGACGCTTCTTCTCCACGCTAGCGAACGCCGGCATCACAGTGGCCTCCGCAGCCGCGCTGGCCCTCTACCTCGGCCTTCGCCGTTCGCGCTACTTCGGGAACACAACCCCGTTGGTCTGCTTCCTGGCGCTGATTCTGCTCATCATGACCGGCGCGCCCGGAGCCCCATGGCTCTGGGCGCTGCCGTTTCTGCTGACCTTCACCGGCGGAGTCTTCGCCGACGCCTACGAAGGACCAAGGGGCCGCCTGGCCATCGCCGCCGCCGGAGCCATCGTGCTCTTGCAGGCCGTCTTCTGCGTGCTGAGCCTGCCGGGGCTGCTGTAAGTAGTTTTTGACTATCTTCGCGTAATATTCTCTTGACAAGCCGAAGTCTGATGTGATAGAATCACACTAAGATTATTAGAGCGTTGGTGTGTTCTTCTGTTAGCACGCCTGAGATTACAACGATTTACAAACAGATGTTTCGCACCCAGAAGCGTCCCTTACATAGTTAAATGAAGGCTCGCTTATTACATTAACGCGATTTTCAAAACAAGTATTTATGGAGAGAAAAATGCACTTGAAGACATTAAGCATTCCAGAGCATAATACAAATGAGTGGGAAGTGATTTTCCATGACGACTTCATTCCTGAATACAGGGAATTGTCTGAATCGGTTCAAGACGTGCTGATCGCCTCAACGAAGATCCTTCGAGAGAAGGGGCCGTTATTGGGACGGCCGCAAGTTGATACGCTGAAGGGTTCTTGCCACGCAAACATGAAGGAGTTGCGATTCGATGCCGATGGAGGCGTATGGCGGGTCGCCTTTGCCTTCGATCCCAAACGCAAGGCCATCGTCTTGGTGGCTGGAGACAAGAGTGGGGTCGTTCAACGTCGCTTTTATCGCGATCTGATTGCGGTTGCGGATCGACGTTTTGGCCAGCACTTGAACGCACTTCGTTCACAGAAAAGGAAACAGTGATGCCAGTAACCCTGGACGAAATACTCAATGAGATGTCACCGGCGCGTCGCGCGCACATCGATCAGTTAGCGGCGGAGATGCGGGCGGAGATGAATCTGCGCGAGGTGCGGCGTCTGCGCAAGCTGACTCAAGCACGCCTCTCGAAGAAACTCAAGATCGGCCAGGAGGGCGTTTCTCGCATCGAGAAGCGCACCGACCTGTATCTTTCCACCTTGCGCAGCTATGTCGAAGGCGTGGGTGGCAAGCTGTCGCTGATTGTTCAATTCCCCGACCGGCCGCCGGTGGTTCTCGCCGGGCTCGGCGAGGCTGCGGGCGAAAGCGAAAGGAAAACCAAAATGAAGGCCAAAGCTGCCCCCAAATCGAAGGCCGGGACCCGCCGTGCTGCGTGAGAAACTGAGGTACTCACGGAGGGGCAGAGAATACGCCATAAATTAAACCAAAATAAGGACTTATTTGTTGGTATTCACCTTGCTAAAACCTCGTTCAGGCGGGTAAAATAAATGCATAGCCCGCGGACTCCGGCCCCGCCTATTCCGGAACCTTTCTGCCGCCTTCCGCAGGGCCTGAAATGACCTCTATGGCAGACGATCAGAATCCACTTCTCCCTCTCGAAGGCGGAACTCCGCCCAATAGCGGCACTAACCTCATCCCCATCAATATTGAAGAGGAGATGCGCCGCTCCTATCTCGACTACTCGATGAGCGTCATCATCGGGCGCGCGCTCCCCGATGCCCGCGATGGCCTCAAGCCCGTGCATCGCCGCGTCCTCTACACGCTCAACGAGATGGGCCTCCAGCACAACAAGAAATACACCAAGTGTGCCAAGGTTGTCGGTCAGGCGATGGGTGTCTACCATCCGCACGGCGATTCGGCCATCTACGACACGCTGGTCCGCATGGCGCAGCCCTTCTCGCTGCGTTATCCGCTGGTCGACGGCCAGGGCAACTTCGGCTCGGTCGATGGCGATCCTCCGGCGGCCATGCGCTACACCGAGTGCCGCATGATGCGCCTTGCCGGCGAGCTGCTGGCCGACATCGAGATGGAGACGGTGGACTTCACGCCCAACTATGACGAGTCCACCTTCGAGCCAACGGTCCTGCCCGCGCGCATTCCCAATCTCATCGTCAACGGATCGAGCGGCATCGCCGTCGGCATGGCCACCAACATCCCGCCGCACAACCTCACTGAAGTGCTGAACGCGGCCATCGAGCTCGTGAAGAACCCGGCGGCAGCGCATAGCCGTGAGGCGGCTCTGGCCATCGTTCTGAAGCACGTCCAGGGTCCGGACTTCCCCACCGGCGGCTTTCTCTACGGCAAGTCGGGCATTCCCCAGGCCTACAAGACCGGCCGCGGACGCTTCATGATGCGCGCCAAGGTGGCCCAGGAGAACCTGACCAAGGAAAAGCTGGCGATCATCGTCACCGAGATTCCCTACCAGGTGAACAAGTCCAAGCTCATCGAGCGCATTGCCGAACTGGTCAACGACAAGATCGTCAACGACATCGGCGACGTGCGCGACGAGAGCGACCGCGACGGCATGAGGATCGTCATCGAGCTCAAGCGCGGCGCGCAGCCCGAGATTGTCCTCAACCAGCTCTACAAGCACACCCAGATGCAAGAGAGCTTCTCCATGATCTTCCTCGCGGTGCTCAACGGGCAGCCGCGGGAACTGGGTCTCGACCAGGCCATTCGCTGCTTCATCGATCACCGCATCGACGTGGTGCAGCGCCGCACCGTGTTCCTCTTGCGCAAAGCCCGCGAGCGCGAGCACCAGTTCGAGGGCTACAAGATCGCCATCGACAACCTCGACACCGTCATCCGCATCATTCGCGGTTCCGGTTCGCGCGTCGAGGCTCGCGAAAACCTCTACGCCTGGGGCAAGGGCAAAGACATCGTCATCAACCTCGGCCGCGAGCGCCTTCCCAACGAGGAAAAGGGCCTGACGCTTCGACAGGTCGATGCCATCCTCGAACTGCAACTCTATCGCCTCACACAGTTCTCGGTCGATGAAATCCTCAAAGAACTCGCCGAGATCCGCATGAAGATCGCCGAGTACGAAGAGATCCTGGCCAGCGAAAAGAAGCTGCGCGCCGTCATCATCAAAGAACTCGAAGAGGTCCGCGACAAGTACGGCGACGCGCGCCGCACGGTGATTATCGATGAGTCCGCCGAGTTGCAACTCGAGGACCTGATCGCCGACGAGCAGGTCGCCGTGACGGTGAGCCACCAGGGCTACCTCAAGCGCACGCCCATCAGCATCTATCGCCAGCAGCGCCGCGGCGGCACCGGCCGCATGGGCATGAAGACGCGCGAAGAGGATTTTGTCGCGCAGTTGATCGTCGATTCGACCCACGCATTCCTCTTGTGCTTCACCAACACCGGCCGCGTCTACTGGCTCAAGGTCTATGAGATTCCCGACGTGGGCGCGGCGGGCAAGGGCAAATCGATGCAGAGCCTGCTCGATCTTCAGCCCGGCGAAAATGTCCGCGCCATCCTGCCCGTGCGCGACCTCGAGGAAGAGGGCAAGTTCATCTTCTTCGCCACGCAGAACGGCACCGTCAAGAAGACTCCGCTCAAGGACTTCTCCAACGTCATGGCCCGCGGCATCATTGCGATTGGGATCGACAAGGACGACGAGTTGGTATCCGCCGGCCTGACCAATGGCAAGCAGACCATCTTTCTTGCCACGCGCGATGGCATGGCCATCCGTTTCGACGAAGCGTACGACCCCGACCGAAGCGGTATTGGCCTACGTCCCATGGGCCGGAACGCCGGCGGAAACCGTGGCATCTCGCTCAAGAAGGGCGATTATGTAATCGGCGCGGCCATCACCAGCTCCGATGCGATGCGAGAAATCGAGCGCGATGAGTGTGCCGCACGCCTTGGACTCACCCGTCAGCTCAGCGAGCTGCGCAAGGACTGCGCGGAGGCCGAGGAAGCTCTGACAAGGTTCAGGGAAGACTGTCGCAACAAGCTGGTCGATTCCTCGGCGGTCAATTTGGCAGAGCGAGTGAAAGAAGACTCCTACAAGGCTGTCAAGCGTCTCGACGAAAAGCTCGGTGTGACCCAGCAGCTCATCCTTACCGTGACTGAAAATGGTTTTGGCAAGCGAACGGATGTGGATGAATACCGCCTGACGGCGCGGGGCGCCCAGGGCGTGACCAACCTGAAAGCCACACCGAAGGTCGGCAAGACGGCGTCGATTCTTCTGGTCAACGAAAGCAGTGAACTGATGGTTATCAGCCAATTCGGCAAGATCATCCGCATCGACACCAAGACCATCCGCGCCGCCGGCCGCGCCACGCAAGGCGTCCGCCTGTTGAACCTCGAACCCGAAGACAAGGTAGCCGCAGCAGTCATCATCCCGCCCGAAGAACTCAACGGCAACAACCACGACGAGCCAACGCTGTTGCAGTGAAGTTGTCTGAAAGAAATTGGTTCTCAAGGGCCAGATTTGATGGACGCAGTAACGAGATTTAAACAGAAGGGGAATGGATATGATCCAGCCGTTGTCACTCGATGTGATTCTTGAGGAATTCTCAGAGGATTACAAGGCTTGGGCGATTCAAGGGAAGAATGGGAAATACCTTGTAATTCCTGACGATCGCTATCCAGGCCGAAGACCAATCAGGTTCTTCATGAGTAAATTGGACGCCTCACGAGTTGTGGATGCGGTTCTGCAAGTGAAACCAGAATTAAGGGCACAAAAACTCGTTGCGATTGAAGTGAATCTTCGGCAAGCGCTTCGCGGAGTGGCAGCCGACGACGACCCCAGCCACGCTGACAGTTTTGTGGTCCATTCACCTAACGAGGTGTTCGAGTTTGTTAGCAAGCTCAAGCCACCGACGATCAATTAATAGGGTGCCCGACACTTTGATTTTATGAACTGGATCATCGCTGGGTGCACCAGTTCTAGCTTCTGGGACCTGGGATTTCGCAACTCAACCGAATGTCTCCATGATTAGCCCAATACACCCCGTGTCAGGGCACGACTTCAGTCGTGCCGCTCATTCGCCTCCAACTCACGGGCTTTAGCCCCTGCGTGCTTTTTCTTCTTCAAATACACCGACCCAAACGGATACTCCTCCGCCGCACTCACGAGCCCCGCCTTCACCGGATTGTTCTCGATGTACGCCCGATGCTCCTCAAAGCTCTGCTCATCCACAATCCGCACGTCTGAGAATCCCCGCTGCCATATCTCGCCCCGAAATCCCAGTTCCTTGTTGGCTCGAAAGGAAAAACCGCCCTTAATCAACTGCATCGCCTTCTCAACACTCATCTCGCCTGGAAGGGTCATGAGAATATGAACGTGATTTGGCATGACAACGAATTCGTGAACGATCATCTTTCCGGAGCGCATATAGCTCCGAAGGACATCGATGAAGAGTTCCGCCATGCGTTCGGTTTGGAACAGCGATCTCCCGCCCGCCGTTCCAGTGCTCGCAAAAAAAGTTCGTGCACGTCCTGAGGCGTTTTCCGGGTCCGAGGGTCGGGAAGGCTTCGACATCGCAGAGGCTGAAGCCCTCCACTTTTTGCAGTCGTTATCGGCACGACTGAAGTCGTGCCCTGACACGAGTCGATTGTATTCCCCGCGAGCCGCGGACCCCACCCCATCCCGCTCCGCCGTAGGCGTCTGGTCGCACCGCAGGTGCTCTTGCAGATAATTACGATCATTCGGCGCACCCTGTCGATAGGGAGAATTTGCCATGACGCCAGAATCCTCATTGGAACTCGCCATTGCCGAGGCCGCGCCTTTACGAGCGCTCGATCCCAACCCCAGGAACCCCCTGGGCGCCATCAACGCCGCAGGTCGAGCTGGCCCTCCTGAACCAAGGGCCGAAACCGCAGACCACCCCCCTACCCCCCCCGGGGTGCGATTCGCTCTTTGTTCGCTTTTCCCGCGAACGAGAGGCTATAACCTTCATTGCACCAATAGCTTGAAGTTGCCGGCCATTGATTGATCGGTCTCTGCAAACCTCGGATTTGCCCATTTTCCAGCTCAATAGGGCGCAGTTTTAGCCGGAAAAGGCCGATTTTTCGCCGCTTTCAAGGGAGCGCCGCTCCATGACCGTGGTATCTCCGCAGTCATCATCTCCCGCGGAATTGAAAGGTGACGAACCTGCGTTTTTGCAGTAAGGTTGGTGCATAGGCTCCCTGGCCCAAGTCACAAGACCTTGGGAGTCAACACGATCCATGCTCCGGATGGCTCAAGCGGATGTTTCGGGCCAGCACAGGGATTCGAGCGAAACCAGGGAAGGTGTACCCCGAAACCAGTGCACACCAGTTGACGCGGCCATTAGAGAGCGACGACCTTCGACAATGCCGGTTAGGATACAGAATCCCTGGTTTTGCTCTAGAGGAGGCAGCCACGAATGATCCAACCGCAGTCGCTTGATGTGCTTCTCGGGGAATACTCGGAGCAGCACCGGGTTTGGGCGATTCAGGCCTGGAGTGGAAAATTCCTTATCCTTCCCGACCAGCGCTTTCCCGGCCGCCGCCCCGTCCGCTTTTTCACCAGCGAATACGACGCGATGCGGGTCCGGGACGCAGTTCTGGAAGCCAAGCCCATGATGTTCAAACAGCGATTTGAGATCGTTGAGGTTCTTCTGCTGGATGCTCTTCGCAAGATCAAAGCCGACAAGACTCCTCCTGTCGCCGATAGCTTTGTGCTCAACTCTCCGGACGAAATCTACCCGATCATCAGCCAGCTCAAGCAAAAGCGGGCCGTCAAGCAACCAACGCCCTCTCAGCAAGGAACCGGCTGACGCGAGCCGCATCACAGCGGATACCGCTCCAACTGAATGCAGTGCCGGGCCACGGTCCGGCTAAGGCCCACCGCATCGGCGGGAGTGAGCCGCGCCAGCCGCCGCAAAATCGCCAGTTGTGTCCGCAGAAGATCGCCTTCGGAGCAGGCTGCCAGCACACGCCGCGAGGCCTGCTCGGCCAGGGCGACTGTGTCCTCGGCGAGTAATCCCGTCATGGCAGCCGCCGCCTCGGCCGAAGCTGCGCCCGCAGCCATCAGTTTCCGCACCCGCAGCAAAGCCGACTCCAGCGCATAGACCTGCATGAGGATGTCGGCCAGATCGGCCATCACCTCCTGCTGCTCGTTGAGCCCCGTCATGAACCTCTGGCTTGCCACGCCCGCGGAAAAGAGCGCAATCTTTTTGGCCGAGGCAAGCGCGGCCGATTCGCGCGCGAGCACTTCGCCCGCATCGCCTCCGCCATCGAGCGAAGGCGGCTGGGTCACTTCGTCCATGAGCTTTTTGATTGCGGGAAGCAGCGGGAGCTTCCCGCTGAGGGCGCGCTTCATCAGCCAGCCGGTGATGATCAGCCGGTTAATTTCATTGGTTCCCTCGAAGATTCTGTTGATGCGGGCATCGCGGTAGTAGCGCTCAGCCGGGTACTCCTCGACGTAACCGTAGCCGCCCATGGTGGCGATCAGCTCGTCGGCCACCAGGGTTAGCATCTCCGAGCCATACACCTTCAGGATGGAGCACTCTATGGCGTACTCCTCGATCCGCCGCTGGGTCTCGCGCGGGTTGTGGGCCAGCTCGGGGCCAAGCGCCGACAGGCCGGCATCGATCATGCCGGCGGTCCGGTAGGCCATGCTCTCCGCGGCGTAAAGCTTTGTTGCGCTTGAGGAGATCTTGCGTTGGATGAGGCCGAACTCGGCGATCGGCTTGCCGAAGGCCCGCCGTTCCTTGGCGTAGCGAATCATGTGGCCAAGCGCGTGACGCGCGCCGCCGATGCAGGCCACGCCCAGCTTGAAGCGGCCGACGTTGAGGACATTGAATGCAATGTGGTGGCCCTTGCCCGCCTCGCCCAGCAGATTCGTGGCGGGTATCTTGCAGTTGTCCAGCACCAGCGGACAGGTCGAGGAGCCGCGAATCCCCAGCTTGTGCTCCTCGGCGCCCACGGTCAGCCCCGGCGTCTCGCGCTCGACCAGGAAAGCAGAAAACTTTTCCCCGTCGATCTTGGCGAAGACGGTGTAGAGGCTGGCGATACCGCAATTGGTGATCCACATTTTTTCGCCGTTGAGCGTATAGGTGCTCCCATCGGGCGAGAGCGTTGCGCGAGTGCGGATATTCATCGCATCGGAGCCCGAGCTGGCCTCGGAGAGCCCATAGCCGCCGACCCACTCGCCCGAGCCGAGCTTAGGCAGATAGCGCTGCTTCTGCTCCTCCGTGCCGTACCAGACCAGCGGCAGCGTAGCAATGCCGACGTGCGAACCAAAGGCCGTCGAGAAGCTGGCCAGCACGGAGAGATGGTCGGTGACGAGCGTCGAGGTGACCTTGTCCATGCCCATGCCGCCGTAGTCCTCGGGAATATCGACGGAGGCGAAGCCCAACTCGCCGGCTTTGCGGATCAAGCCCGCGAGTACGCCCGGCTGTTTGCCCTCGATGGCCGCCGTGTTGGGCAAGATCTCTTCGCGGGCAAACTGCGCTGCCGTCGAGGCGATCTGGCGCTGCTCTTCGTTCAGGTCTTCGGGGGTGAAGACCTCGGCGGGAGTACGGGTTTCGAGCAAAAAACCGCCCCCCGCGGCGGCGGCAATGGGGGAAGCCAAAACTGAGGACATAAAAGAACTTGCCTCCTGGGGCACACCCCACTCTACGATAGATGCTCGCCGGCGGCAAGAGATGGGCGGTGCGGGCAAAATAGAATCATTAAGAGCGTCCAGCGCCGGAAGAAGACTGAGTGAACCGATGGAAAACCCCCGATTTACCCTCGAGAATTACGAAAACGACTTTGCCGATCGCCATCTGTTGCAAGACGTGGTAGCGAAATGGGCCAGGGAAAGGCCAGCGGCTACTGCCCTGCTCAGCGCTGAGAGCGGCCGCGCAATCACCTGGAGCGAGTTCGACCGCTACACCACGGCAATGGCGAGAGAACTGCTTCGGCTGGGCTTCGCGAAGGGCGATTTCCTGGTCACACTGCTGCCCATGTCGGTGGATCACGTCCTGCTTGAATATAGCTGCTTCAAAATCGGCGCGATCGCGGCCCCGCTGGATCTGCGTTTATCCTCCGCTGAAGTGATCCGGGCGCTGGAGATTCTCCAGCCACGAGGATTTGCCGGGCTGGGCGTGAAGGCGCCCTTCGATCTTCGCCCGCTGTGGCGCGAGGTGCAGGCGCATTGCCCATGGATTCAGCATTTCATCGCGGTGAAGTCGGAGGAGGCAGTTTCCGGCACGCGATCCTATGCTTCGATTGTCGAGGCGGCGGCGAGTGCGAACGATGCAAGCTTCGATGCGAAATTTGCCGGAGTCCACGTCACCGGGGACGATGGCGCGCTGGTCGTCTTTACCACCGGCTCGACGGGTTCGCCCAAGCCGGCCCTGCTTTCGCACCGCAATATCACGGTACAGAACATGTGCATCTGCGGGGCATTCTTCGGCGGCGACCGCGGCTCGCGCATTCTGGTGAATCTGCCTGCCTCACACGTCGGCGGCCAGACGGAGGCTCTGATGAGCATCCTCTTCGGCGGAGGCACGGCGGTCCTGCTCGAGGTCTTCGATGCCAGCCGTTCCCTGCGCGCGGTTACCCAGCATCGCGTCGAGATCCTGGGCCAGATACCGGCCATGTTCAACCTCGAATGGATGCTGAAGGACTACGATCGCCACGATCTCTCCAGCTTGAAGTTTGCTGCCTATGGGGGGAATGCGGTCTCGCGGCCTTTTGTCGACCAGCTCGCCGCCATGGCGCCGGCGATCGGCACCGGGCTGGGGCTGACCGAGACCGCCGGTTTCTGCACCTATATTCAGGCGGGCGCGGATGGCCGGGAGACGATTGTCGCCGGGCTCGGCCAGGATATGCCGGTCTATCCATGCACCATTCGCCAGCCAATGCGCGCCGATGGCTACGCCGGAGATGAGGTGCCAAGCGGCGAGATTGGCCATGTCTGCTTTCGCGGGCCGCAGACTTTTCTTGGCTACGTCAACGACCCCGCAGCCACCGCCGGGGCGATCTCGCGCGACGGCTTCTTATACACCGGCGATCTCGGCTGCAAAGACGCCGCCGGCCTGCACCTGACCGGGCGGGATAAGTGGGTGATCAAATCGATGGGCTATCAGATCTTCCCCGGCGATGTAGAGGCGCATATCTGCGGCCTGGCGAATCAGGTCGCCAACTGCATCGTGGTCGGCGTGGCGCACGCGGTCGTCTCCGAAGCGCCTGTGGCCGTGGTGGAGATGAAGCCCGGCGTTCAACTGACGCCGCAGGAACTGGACCGGCACGCGCGATCCCTGGCCTCCTATATGCGTCCGCGCCATTGGATCATTCTCGAAGCCGGCCAGATGCCGCTGAACCGCGTGGGCAAGCCGGATTACCTGCGCGCCCAGGAGATGGCTCGCGGAGAGATTGAACAGTTGCGCGCGCGCGGCGAGTGGGACAGCGCATATGACAAGGGCGGAGCAAAGATGCCATCCTGATTCGCGCGTTCTTTGCTGCAGCCCGCGGGTTATTGATGCGTAGACAGTTCATGTTGCATGCCGCAAGGAAGAACGTCGCGACGGCATCCGTTTCCGAGCACAACAATTGCAGAACTTTGCAGGATGAATCCTCCATCCTGAGGGCAGCAAGACCGCCAGGATGGAGGAAGGATCGCGCATAACTTTCCTAACATGATGCACATGGGCCTTGGCCTGCGAGTTACTGCGTGACCACGACGTTGAGGGTTAGGTTGACCGGGACGGGCTGATCGTCCAGCTTGGCGGGGATGAAGCGGAACTGGCGGACCGCGTTAATCACGCGCTCATCCAGTAGGTTGTCGTCTGACTTGATGATCTGAAGATCGTGCGCCCTCCCCTTTTCGTCGAGGTTCATACGCAGGACAACCGTCGTCTTATTCGGGGTAAGTTGATCGAGCGTATCGGGCGTGAGATGCACATCGCTGGCATCGAGGATGAGAGGACCGGTCACTCCGGTGCTAACTCGGAGAGCCGGGGTTGGGGTGGAGGAATCGTCAGCGGGCTGGCTTGCGAGTGCCGCTGCGGGGACGAGCGAGGGAAGGAGCAAGAGACTAGCTACCAGGATACGACGCATTGATTACCTCCTTGTGGTTAATAGTAACCATCACGATCATACTCCTAAAACAAAACGAATGTCAATGATTTATTTTATTACCCAATCTTTCAACGACTTACCGATTAACAGGATATTAATATGAGGGATGTGTCTCGAATACCACCTTGATTCTAAAGGGGAAAGTGCACGTTCATCCGATCAGGTCTGAATACTCGAAAATGCGGGCTTCAGGGGGCAAGTTTCACGGAAGATAAACTTCGAATAGAGCGGTCGAACCTGATAACTCGGTGGGTTCGGCATCGATATCATCCATGCGTGCTGCTAGAATCGAGATGCCATGGTGAGTGACCCGAGTTCCGGCAGAATACGCGAGTGGATGGCGCGCGGATTGCTTTGGAGTGGCGCTTCTTTCCTGTTCTCGCAGCTTCCGGCGCGGGATTCACTCGTGGTCTTGAACTATCATCGCATCGGAAATTCCAATGACGATCTTTTCGATCCCGACGTTTTCTCGGCAACCGCCGATCAGTTCGACGATCAGCTATCCTATCTCCAGCGGAGCGTTTCACCGGTAACTCTCGATGAGGCTTTGTCTCTTATCGACGGCACCATCAAAGAGAAGTCGAGTTGCTGCCGCGTATTGATTACATTCGACGACGGGTACAGGGATAACTACGACATTGCCTATCCGATCCTGCGATCGCGGGGCTTGCAAGGCGTATTCTTTCTTGCGACCGGCATGGTAGGGTCCTGCCAGCTTCCTTGGTGGGACCACGTCGCTTACATGGTAAAGACTGCAAGGAATCGCCGGTTCTCTCTCCATTACCCGTCCAATCTGGATGTCGATATCGAATTGGCCGGTCCGGCGAAGAGCTTGCGAGCCATCCTGAAGTTATATAAAGGTCCCGAGAATTCCGATCCCGAGCGTTTTATGCGCGAACTGGCGGAACAAGCAAATGGGGAAGAACCGCCCGGAACGATACGGCGTTTCCTGAGTTGGGACGAAGCCAGGGAAATGATCGGAGGCGGTATGGCGATCGGTTCCCACACTCATTCGCATCAGGTGCTCAGCCAGTTGGAACCGGAGCGGCAACGTCTGGAGTTGGCCCAGTCCCGATCGATTATGAAGGAACAACTTGGCTTGGAATCGGAAGTGCTTGCCTATCCGGTTGGAAAAAGATCCAGCTTCACGATGCAGACGCAGAGCATTGCGCGAACTGCTGGTTACCGGGCGGCCTTTTCAAATTATGGCGGCGCCAATTCGCCAGGGAAGACATGCAGGTACGATGTGGCGCGAATTGTAATCAATAACCAGAGTTATAGATGCTTCAAGGTTCAAACGTCTGTCTGCCGATTCACAGGCAGCTTTTGGCCTTGATTGAGAGACTTCAGGATTATTCATGGTGGAACCGGATGGGATGGATAATGAGCAGGGTTGGGAAGGACCGGGAATCGACGTAACTCCGTACCAACCGCAAGACTTTCCTCAAAGCAGAAAAAGCGCTCGAGCTACGTGCTCGGGCCGTGGATCACCTGTTCGGCAAATCCATGGCGGCAGTTAGGCTGAGAGTCATTGAACCCAATGGCCAACGCGCGAGAATAATCCATTAAAAAACCGGCCCGTCTCTCGTGATGTGAAACGGGCTGGGTATTCTCGCAGATACGTCGAGTTATGCCTTGGCGGAGGTCAGCGCGCCTAAGTCGGCGGCTAACTTCTCGGTGGAGAAGGCTTCGATCAGATCGCCTTCCTTGATGTCGTTGAAGCCGCCGAGGCCGATGCCGCACTCCATGCCATTTGTCACTTCGCGCACATCGTCTTTTACGCGCTTGAGCGAGCTGATCTTGCCCTTGAAGACCTGCTCGGTGCCGCGCATGATCTTGACCTCGGCATCGCGGCGGATGGAGCCGTCCTGCACGCGGCAGCCGGCGATGGTGCCGACCTTGGGAATGCGGAAGACCTGGAGGACTTCCGCGCGGCCCGCGTAGTTTTCTTTGTAGGTTGGGTCGAGAAGGCCAAGCATGGCCAGGCGCATCTCGTCCGTAAGCTCGTAGATGATCGAGTGGATCCGAATCTCGACGCTCTCCTGCTGCGCCAGCTCGGCGGCCTTGCGCTCGGGGCGGACGTTGAAGCCGATGATGATAGCGTTCGATGCTGTCGCAAGAAGCACGTCGCTCTCGGTGATGGAACCGACGCCCGAGTGTATGACCTTGACGCGGACCTTCTCGGTGGACATCAAAACGAGCGAATCAGCCAGCACTTCGACAGAGCCGGTAACGTCGCCCTTGATAATGAGGGGCAGATCCTTGACGCCGGCGGTGCGAATCTGCTCCGCCAACCCCTCAAGAGAGACGCGGGAACTCTTCGCGAGCTGGGCGTCGCGCTCCTTCATCTTGCGGTACTGGGCGATGCCCTTGGCCTTGTCGCGATCGGCTACGACGAGGAAGGTGTCGCCGGAGTCGGGCATGGATTCAAGACCCAGAACTTCGACAGGAGTGGAGGGGCCAGCCTCTTCGATGGGGCGTCCGCGGTCGTCGAACATGGCGCGGACCTTGCCGAAGGTGTTGCCCACGATGTAGCTGTCGTTGAGGTGGAGGGTGCCGTCCTGCACGAGGACGGTGGCGACTGCGCCGCGGCCGCGATCCAGCTTGGCCTCGAGGACTGAGCCGACGGCTTTGCGTCCGGGAGTGGCCTTGGGCGCCTTGATGTCCGAGACCAGGCAGATCATCTCGAGCAGCAGATCGAGATGGATGCGCTTCTTGGCGGAGACCTCGACGAAGACGGTGCCTTCGCCTCCGGCCGCCCATTCCTCGGGAACCAGGCCGCGATCGGCGAGCTGCTTCTTCACGCGATCGGGGTTGGCGTCGGGCTTGTCGATTTTGTTGACGGCCACGATGATGGGCACGTCGGCAGCCTTGGCGTGAGCGATGGCCTCGATGGTCTGAGGCATGACGCCGTCGTCGGCGGCGACAACAATGACGACGATGTCGGTGACCTTGGCTCCGCGGGCTCTCATGCGGGTGAAGGCTTCGTGGCCAGGTGTGTCGAGGAAGACGATCTCGCGGCCCGAGGCCGGTGAGCCTTCCTTGGAGAACTTCACCTTGTAAGCGCCGATGTGCTGGGTAATGCCGCCCGCTTCGCCTGCGGCTACATCGGTTTCGCGGATGGCGTCGAGCAGCGACGTCTTGCCGTGATCGACGTGGCCCATGACGGTCACAACAGGAGAACGTGGAACCTCGAGTTCGCCGGTGTTGTCGGCTTCGAGGACCTCTTCGATGGCCTGATTGGCGATCTCCTCTTCGTAACTGATGACGGTGGCGGCAGCACCGAACTTGGCGGCGACATCCTTGACCATCTCGGCGTCGAGGGACTGGTTGACGGTGACGAAGATGCCGCTCATCAGCAAGGTCGCGATGAGATCCTTGGCGCGCACTTCGAGCTTTTCGGCCAGGTCCTTCACGCTGATGCCCTCGGTGACGGTGATCTCGCGGGTGATGGGAAGGGGTTCGCCGCCGTATTGCACCCCGCCGTAGCGTGGCGGCGGCACAAAGCCCTTCATCGGGCCTTCCTTGGTTTTGGGATACTGCGGGCGTCCGCCGCGTCCTCTTGAGGGAGCGCGCGCCGGACGGGGAGGCGCCTCGCCGGTTGATGGAGCGCCGCCGGGACGTGGTGGGCCTCCGGGACGAGGCGCGCCAAAGCCAGGACGGGCGCCAAAGGCGGGACGCGCACCGGGTGCACCGGCTCCGCCTGGGCCTGCGTAACCGCCGGGCGTGGTGCGAGTAGGATGCTTGGGACGCGGTCCGCCGGGGAACTGGCCTGGCGCTCCAGCAGGACCTCCCGCGGTGCGTTGGGGATAGCTGCCAGGGCCGCCAGAGGGTCTGCGGTCGAAGATGGGTCTGCCGCGCTGAATGCCGCCGGCTGCGGTTCCGGTGTTGGCCGAGGGCGAGGCCTCAACCACGGGGGGCGCGGTATAAACCGGGCGGGGTCCGGTTTGCGGCATCACCATGCGGCGGGCGGGCAGCGCCGGAGTGGGCGATGGGGTATGAATGTGCCCCTTGCCACGGTGCGCGGGTTGAGACGCAGGCGCGGCGGCAACCTCGGAACCGGCGAGATCGCCGGAGGCGGAAATCCCTTGCCCTGGCGCGATGGTTTCCGCTTCGGCAACCGCCAGAGCCGCAACGCCGAGAGACTCAGCGGCTTCAGCGGCCGGGGCTGCAACAGCCGGAGACAGGGGGGCCTCTGCTGCCGCAATTGCAGCAACGGGCGCAACGGCGTCAGGAGCCGAAACCGGGGGAGCGGCTGGCGTCTTGACGGGCGGCGGTTCCACAGTTCGCGGGCGACCTTCGCGGACGGCATGGGTGGCGGGCTGGGCAGCAGGCGCAGCGGCGACTGCCGGACGCGGCGCGGCCGCCGCGCCTGCGGGAGCTTTGGCGACCACCGGTCCAACGGGCGGTCGAGAGGCAATGGCAGGCGGTGGCGGAGGAACGACGATGGGCGGCGCGGAGCGAGGCTGGGGAACAATCTTGCGCGGTTCCGGACGAGCCTGTGCCGCGGGCGGCGGGGCGACAGAGACTGCCGGCGCCGCCGGCGGTGCCGGGGCCGGTTTGGACGGGGCGACAGGTTGCGCAGCCGGGGACTTCGCAGGCGCATGGCCGTGGCGCGCCACCGCTTCATCTTCCTGCTTCTTGGCCAGGATGGCCTTCAGCACATCCCCCGGCTTGGAGATATGCGAGAGATCAATCTTGGGCGCAATGCCCTGCGAAGCACGAGACGCCTGCGTAGCTGCCTGGCTTGCGGGCCGCCCTCCGCGCTCAAAACGCGCGCGCACCTTGTCGGCCTCATCCTCCTCCAGCGAACTGGAGTGTGTCTTGCCTGCGGCCAGGCCGAGCTCCGCCAATACGTCGAGAACCTGCCGGCTCTTGACCTCCATCTCGCGCGCGAGATCGTTAATACGAACCTTACTCATCCGCCTCTTTTCAAATGATGTTGCCCAAAGCCCTTAGATGCTCATAGCTACCTCATGGCATTGGCTGCTCTCAAGAATTCCGTTGTCGCCTGACCGGGCTTGAAAGACGCAGCGCATCTTACGCGCCATGCTCTTTGTCTGCCTGCTCGTCCGTCGTTGCGCTTTCAGTTTCAATCTCTTCCAACAGCGGCTCTTCCGCGCCTTGAGTATCCGCCTCAAGCGCCTCAGCCGGCCGGTCTTCCAAAGTTTCCACTTCCGCCTCATCGGCAGGAGGGATATCTTCTACCGCTGCTTCAGCCTCTGTGCGATACTCCGTGTCCCCTTCGGCCGCGCGGACATTCTCCGCTTCCGTGATGACCGCGGTGTCGTTTTCCGCTTCCGCCTCTTCTGTGGCCACAACCGCTTCGCGTGCTTCTTCGCTTGCGTCCGGTTCCGAGGCGCCGCCCTCTGCGGTTTCCGCCACGAAACCTTCCTCGCCCTCTTGGAACTGGCCAAAGTAGTGGCGGACGGCTACGCTGATCCGCTCCAGCGTTTTTTCGCCGATTCCGGGAATCTCTTCGAGCTGTTCGGGCGTCATGTCGGCCAGCGCCTCGACGGTGGTGATGCCGGCGGCAACCAGCTTTTGAATAATGCCGTCGCCCAGCTCGGAAACCTGCTCGATGGGCGTCGAGGGTCCGCCGGTGAGGTCCTGCATCTGCTGTTCGACCTCCTGCCGCTTCTCCTCTTCGCTCTTGATGTCGATCTTCCAGCCAAGCAGCTTGGCTGCCAGACGCACGTTCTGGCCCTTCTTGCCGATGGCCAGCGAGAGCTGCGTGTCGTCCACGATGACTTCGAGTTGCTTGTCGGTGAGGTCGGCGATGGAGACGCGGCTGACTTTGGCCGGCTGCAGCGCCTTCTCGGCAAAGGTGGTGATTTCGTCGGAGTACTCGATAATGTCGATCTTTTCTCCGCGCAGTTCGCGAATGATCGACTGCACGCGCATACCCTTCATGCCCACGCAGGCGCCGACCGGGTCCACGTCCTTGTCGCGGGACTGGACGGCGATCTTGGTGCGCTCACCGGCCTCGCGGGCGATGGCGCGGATGACCACCGTGCTGTCGTAGATCTCGGGAACCTCGGACTGGAAGAGGTTCTGCACCAGCTCCGGAGCGGCGCGCGAGACGATCACCTGCGGCCCCTTGGCGGCGCGATCCACTTTGAGAAGAACGACGCGAACCCGCTCTCCGATGGAGAACTGCTCGAGGCGCGACTGCTCGCGCTTGGGGCAGCGGGCTTCGGCCTTGCCCAGGTCGTAGATGACGTCCTGGCCCTCGATCCGCTTCACGGTCGCATTCAGGACTTCCTTTTCGCGGTGGGCGTACTCCTGGAAGACGGTGTCGCGCTCGGCCTCGCGGACCTTTTGAAAGATGACCTGCTTGGCCAGTTGCGCGGCGATGCGGCCCAGCGGACTGGTGTCTTTGTAAGTACGGATCTCGCTGCCCACCTCGACATCCGGGGCCAATTCCTTGGCCTCGGTGAGCGTGATCTGGTTGAGCGGGTCCTCGATGGGCTCGTCGTCGGCCACCACCGTCTTGTAGATGTAGGCCGTGATCTGGCCGGTCTCCTTGTTCAGCTCGCCGCGCATGTTCTCCTGAGTCTTGTAATACTTGCGCGTGGCCAGGGCGATGGCCTCCTCGACGGCGCCAACCACGATGCCGGGGTCAATGCCCTTTTCCTGGCTCAAGAGCTCGATACTCTGATACAAAACGCTGGCCATACTTTCTTAGCTCCTAGCTTCTAGCCCCTAGCTTCTAGCTTGCTCTTGCGGTCGCCGCGATCCTCGCTTCTGCCGAGTAAAAGCTAGAAGCTAGGGGCTAGAAGCTGTCTTTTCAAAACTCCGGCACCAGTTGCGCCTTTTCGATGTTCGCGAGCGCAATCTCCACCGAACTGACGCCGGCCTTCCGGCTTTTGCTGTTCTGCTTGACCGCATTCAGGTCGAGCGTAATGGTCTCGCCAAAACTGGCCGTCAGCCGTCCCTGCCAGTGACGGTTGTTGCGAACCGGCTCGAAGGTCTGCACCTTGACCAGAGAGCCCAAAAACCGTTGAAACTCCTCCGGCCGGGTCAACTTGCGGTCCAGCCCCGGAGAACTTGCCTCAAGCGTGTATTCCCCGCCCGGAACCAGGTCTTCCACGTCCAGCAGCACGCCAAAATCCCGGCTGAAAGCGGCGCAATCCTCGTGCGTGATGCCGGAAAGCTGCTGCAAACGATCCGGGCTGAGCTTGCCTTCCTGAATCTCCTCGACCAGCCTCTCCGGCAGATTCTCGTCTCCGGCCCCGGCCGCAATCGCCGCCGTCAGCCGCGCACGGCCCTCGGCGTTTTTCTCGAGAAATACACGAAGAACGCGCTCTTTTGACGGACCGGCCAGCTCAAGATCGACCAGCTCCAGCCCGTGAGATGCCGCCACTCGCGCCGCCACCGATCGGATTGCTTCCAGCCTCACTGCCATCTTTCTCAACACCCCGCGGGCAACCGCCGCTCGCCGGGCCTCGCTTCCTTGCCCGTCTCAAGAGCGAATCCGCCCCTGCAACTGCCCGAAAAGCCCTGAAATTTTCCGCAAATAAAAAGTGGGCTGTAAGCCCACTCATCTCTCCGCCAGCCGGCGTGCTCACGGCAACTCAGGCGGACAAACTCGTCTGCATCTCAAGCATAGGCCTAAATGCCGGGAAATTCAATGGGCAAGTGGAGTCGAGCCAAGCGCCGGCTTGCCTGAGAGCTGAAGGGACGGAGATAGCCGGTCTTCGAGGTCCCGGAACCCTGGATAGCTTCAAGGCGCTTAGGGATTACCCGACGCCGGCGAATTCCCTCTCCTGAATCGTCTCCCGCCCTAAAGACAATCCTCTCGGATTCCGATAGTATGGATACCCTTGCTGCATGGGACGCTATTCTCGAACCTCCTGGGCGGAAGACGTACGATGGTCCTGAACGGATGAAGAAAGCCAGACAGCGCGTGCTCGTGACGCTCGCCGCCACGATTCTGGCCGCAGCCTGCGGCATGGGCGGCGGCTACCTGCTGGGGGGCGCCCTGGCTTTGCGGCAGGCCAAGCACCAGCTTCAACGGGATGCGGATCGGCTGATTGCCGAGGAGAACGCCACCCTCAAAGAAACCTACGCTACGATGAAGAAGATGAGTTCCTCGCCTTACCCCTACTGCTCAGAGGCGGAGATCGCTTACTTTCGCAAGCTGCTCTTCCAGACCGACTACCTGCGCGACGGCGGCCGGATGCGCGGCGGGAAGATCGATTGCTCGACGACGCTGAGCGCGGCGGATCTGCCGGCAGCGCCCATGAAGCTCTTGTATACCATGCCTGGCGGAACGAATGTTTATCGCGAGACCGGCGCGTTGCAGGTTCGCGATCAGCCTACGCTTGGCCTGCAATTCAAGGATTTGTATGTGGTGATCAACTCCGGCGCGGGCAGGCGCGTGGATTCGGCAACTTTGCCGTTCATCCTGACGGTGGTGCCCGCATCAAGCCCTCTTCCTGGCAGGCTGCTCAGCACCACTCCCCAGCCCAAAGACGCCGTTTTCACAACGGAAGGGCTGACCCGCAAGGGAGAGACGCTCTACTTCACCCGCTGTACCGCGGACCATCTCAGTTGCACGACGACCCACATCACGATTCCCGAGGCCATCGAGGGCGACCGTCCGGTGTTGAACGCCTGCATGGCGCTGGGCGGAGTGGTGGGCGCGCTGTTCGGCTTTCTTGTCTCTCTTGTCTACCGGCACAGCCGCAACATGGAGCAGCAACTCCGCCGGGCGATCCGGAAAGACAAGCTGCGGATGGTCTACCAGCCGATCGTCGATCTCGCCACCAAGCGCATCGTAGGAGCAGAGGCGCTGGCGCGCTGGACCGACGAAGAGGGCTTTACCATCGGCCCCGATATCTTCGTCAAGGCGGCCGAAGAAGCCGGCTTCGTGGGAGCTCTCACCCGGCTGGTGGTGCGTCATGCCTTGCGGGATTTCGGAGCGATCCTCTGCAGCAATCCCAATTTTCGGCTCAGCATCAATGTGGCCGCCGCGGACCTGAGCGACCGGGCGTTTCTTCCCATGCTGGAGGAAGCGCTCCTACGTTCGGGAGTACCGGCGCAGAACGTGGCCATTGAGATCACCGAAAGCTCCACGGCCCGGTGCGAGGCGGCCATCGAGACAATTCGCCGCTTGCAGAAGATGGGCCACAGCGTGCACATCGACGACTTCGGGACGGGTTACTCCAGCCTCTCCTACCTGCAGGATCTTGCGATCAGCGCCATCAAGATCGACAAGTCCTTCACCCGGTCGGTGGGGACCCAGGCGGTGACGGTGGCCATTTTGCCGCAGATTCTGGCCATGGCCGATGCGCTCAATCTGCAAGTGATCGTGGAAGGGATCGAAACCGCCTTTCAGGCCGACTATTTCTCGGTCTTGGCGCGGCCGGTGCTGGCGCAAGGGTGGTTCTTCGGTTACCCGGTTCCGGCCGAGAGCTTCCATCGCCTGCTGGCCGAAGACGAGAAGAAGACGCAGGTGGCAACGGCTGCGCTTTGAGCTTCGAGTCTCACGCTCTTCCGGGCGTCTGAGCAATCTAGCCTCCCCCAGGCCGTCGCGATTGCCCTCCGCTCAAGCAAAACCGAGAAAGACGCGCCCCGGCTACACCGCGATGCCTTCGCGGTAGATTTCGTTGGTTTTCCCCCTGAAGTCTTTCTGAGTTAAGCCGATAATAGACACACTTCAACTGTCGCAGCGATAGACTGCCTCCTCGGGGGCAGATCTTCGGGACTCACACAGAACCACTGGATGAAGCACACTGTCAAACAGCGCGTACTGATTACCGTGGCCGCAACGGCGATAGCCGCGGCTATGGGCGCGGGAGCCGGCTATCTGATGGGCCGCGCCCTGGTGCTCAGGATGGCTGAGACGAAGCTCGCGCGGGACGCAACTCAAGCAGTTGCCCAGGGGAATGCTTTCAGCGGGGAATCGCGCGCCGTGCTGGCCGCTTTGAACGCCTCGCCCTACCCATTTTGTTCGGAAGCGGAGATCGCCTATTTCCGCAAGCTCGTCTTTCAGACGAGGTACCTGAGAGACGCCGGGCGGATGCGCGGTGGAAAACTTGCCTGCTCGGCAACGATAAGCCGCGAGGATCTGCCCACCCAGCAGTTCAAGCCCGATTTGGCCCAGCCGGATGGCACATTGCTCTTCGGTGACCTGCCTCCCTTTCGGGTCGGGAATTCGCGGGGAATCCTTCTGCAACTACGCGACTCATACGTCGTGTACGCCCCACGCCTGCCGGAGAACCAGGGAGCACCCTCCTCCCATTTCATCTATTCGACGACCGGATATTCAAGTTGGCATGTGGGCCTGACGAGAAGCGGGTTATCCGCCGCGGACGCCAAGAAGCTGACCACGGACGGTGAGACCCGCCTGGCGGACGATCTCTACGTCACGCGCTGCTCCGACCGCTATTTCCGATGTGTTTCGGCAACAATCTCCGTCGCGGAGGCGTTGAGGGACGACCGCGTGTACACCGCTTTAGGCGCCGGGTTGGGCGGGCCGATCGGCGCCCTCGCCGGCCTCTTCTTTTCCCTCCTCCACCGCCGCAATCGAAGCATCGAGCACCAGCTCCGGCGTGCGATTTTGAAAGACCAGGTGCGTTTGGTCTATCAACCGATCGTCGACTTGGCCAGCAAGCGCGTCATCGGAGCCGAGGCGCTGGCGCGCTGGACCGACGAGGAAGGCTTCGCGGTAGGCCCGGATGTCTTTGTCCGCGTGGCCGAGGAGTACGGTTTTGTGGGTGCACTCACCCGGCTGGTGGTACGCCACACCTTGCGCGATTTTGCCGAGACGCTCCGGGAGCGCCCCGACTTCAGGCTCAGCATCAACGTGACCGCCGCCGACCTGGACGATCCCGCGTTTCTGCCCATGCTGGAACAGGCGCTCAATCAGGCTGGAGTTCCACCGCAAAACCTGGCCATCGAGATCACCGAGAGTTCCACGGCCCGGCACCAGGCTGCCAGGGACGCCATTCTGCGCCTCCGCCGGCGCGGCCATAGCGTGCAGGTCGACGACTTCGGGACGGGCTACTCGAGCCTCTCCTATCTGCACGATCTTTTCATCGACACCATCAAGATCGATCGTTCCTTCACCCAGGCGATCGGAACCGAAGCGGTGACCGTGAGCATTCTGCCGCAGATCCTGGCGATGGCCGCGACGCTCCACCTCGATGTCATCGTGGAAGGGATTGAAACCAGCCAGCAGGCCAACTATTTCGCCGAAGCGGACCGCTCCGTTCTCGCCCAGGGCTGGCTCTTCGGACGCCCGGTGCCGGCTGAATCGTTCCGCAGACTGCTGGCCGGGGATGTGAAGAGAACGGTAGTTTCAGCGGAGACTCCCGAAGAGAGCGCATCCGCAATGCCGTTCCAGGTCGCTTGACAGCAGCCGCGCCGTCCATGAGGCTGGTTGCATAGCTTGTTTGCCCCTTCAACAATCGGAGTGAGGAAAGAGATGGACCCGCGCGATGAAGTGGAGCCCGGTCAGGTGGAGGCGCTGGCGCAGGTCTTTTGCGAGCAACTGATGGCCTGCCTGGACGAGTGCGCCCGCGGCCGCAAGGGGCTGTTTTCAGACGTTGCGCTATTGAGCGATGAGGGCGAGACGAGCGAATGGCCGGAGGCGGCGCGGCTGCGCGAGTTGGCCGTTGCCTTGCAGGGCGTCTTTGCCCAGCACGAGGAGCGGAATGCACTCTGCGACGAGTTCCTCGACTTATGTTCCATCCACGGCGAGAGCCATCCCGGCGAACGGAAGCTGGCGCGTGCGCTTCTTGAACGGATCGAACGGGGCGAAGTGGGAACACCAACGCAAGAGGAGCGCAAGCCGTGGTGATTCTGCACGCATTCCTGGCACTGGCGGCCGGCTTTGCCGTCATCGCGCTGCTGATGATTGCGATGACGGCGCTGCTGGCGCGCATGGTTCCGAGCTGGTCGGACACTGAGGGCAAACTGCTGTTCGATTACGTCGTAGTCAACCTGGGCTTCACTTTCGTGGCCGCAGCCGCCGGTGGCTATGTGACGGCATGGGCAGCAGCCGCCAATCCGCTCATCCACGTGCTTGCGCTGGCGCTGGCGGTGCTGGCGCTGGCCGCGTTGAGCGCCCTGCAACTGCGCGGCAAGCAGCCGATCTGGTACCAACTCTCGCTGGTGGCGATCTCGCCCATCGGCGTGCTGGCCGGCGGGCTGGCGCGGCTGCGCGTGCTGGGGATTCTTTAGGGCGGTTTCCGGCCGGATTCATGCAAGGAGCCAGCCGGAGGCCAGGCCGTCCATTAGCCTACCAGCGCACGCCGAGAGTCACTGGAATCAGCTCCGTTGTTCCCAGGCCGTTGTTCTCGGTGATTGGAGGGGTGTGGATGTAAAGGTAGCGTGCCTCGGCGAAGAGCTTCAGCTTGCCGTCGCCGTAAACGCCGCCCACCCGGCGGGTGATGCCGAAGCCCATGCTGCCGCCGAGCTGGTTGGAAGAGAACGAGTTTGCGGTGATGAAGATCGGGTCACCGAAATAGTCGTAGCCACCAAAGATATTGAAGTTGGTCGACTTGTGATAGTAACCGCCGCCTCCGGTGACGTAGACGCTGGTGGTTCGCTTCGGAAAGAGGTCAATCACCGGATCGGCAGTCAGCGAAATGATGTGGGCGTTGCCGGTCTGTCCGCCGTCGTAGGCAATAAACGAGCCCGGAAGCTTATCGTCGATGAACTGGAACTCGCCCAGCAGGGAGACATGCTGGGAGAAGCGCAATCCGGCACCAGCGGTCAGGTTGCCGCCCCAGGTAATAAAGGGGCCGTTGAAGGTGCTGAGGGTGCTGCTTCCATTGCCGGATGTGTCGTTGCCGATGGGACCGTTGAAGCCGGCGCCGGCATCGAATGCGAGGCCGTGGGATGCAATGCGCTTCCAGCCGTGGCTCTGCTGGCCTGCTCCTGCGCCAGCACCTGCGCCTGACCCGGAGGACGCGGGTTCCGCTGGCAGTGCCGAAGACGAATACGTCGCCGCTCCGCTGCCGGAACTCTCATCGAAGTCAAGATGAAACTCGTTGGAACTGGATTTTCCGGCCATGAAGAGGCTGGAAGTGGAGGAGTTGGTGGAGGGTGAAGACTGGGCGCTCGCGAAACCCACCGCGAGGCTCGCCGCGCAACAGGAGAAGAAGAAACGCCTCACCAGAGACATCCAACAAAGGGAAGACATGCCGGAACCTCCATGATTGAATTGTCTTTTTTCGTGTCCGGAGGACGAGCAGGGCTCTCCGGTAATGGGTTAGACACGAATTTGGCCAAGAAGTTGCGGTTTTGCGTGAGGATTCCGCGGGTCTTTCAGGAGGCCGACGTCTCCTGCTCCCTCCGGAATCTGCGATTTACGGGTGTGAAAACGGAAGAAAGCGAACAAACAGTGAATCGCACCCCGGGGGGGTAGGGGGTATCGGGGCCTTGTTCAGCTCCGGCCAACCCGAGAGTGGCCGGCCCAACTTCAGAGTAGCAGGATGCCGGAAATGATCTGCAAAACAGGTTCATGGAGTTGCCCGTGCGGTGGGAGATAGTAGTCTATTCCCACTTGATTATGTTCGTGCCACTAAAGTATACTTGTGTCACCACAGAGAAAGGTGGGACGCGTGGAAGTTTTGGAACTTACGAAAGCTGCGGGACTCCCGAAACCCGTTGAGCTTCGGACCCGAACGCGCATCGGGGGCAAAGGCCGGTTGGTCATTCCCGCGGCGATGCGAGAGGCGTTGGGGATGGCGGAAGGCGATATGCTCGATCTGGTTGTGGCGGACGGGGAGTTGCGCATTGCGACCATGCGAGAGCGTCTGCGGCGGGCGCAGGAGAGGGCCAAGAAATATATCCCCGCAGGAGTCAGTCTAGCTGACGAGTTGAGCGCGGAGCGGCGCGAGGCGGCGAAGCATGAATGAGGTTGTTTTTGATGCCTCCGTGATGCTTGCCATGATCCAGCACGAGCGAGGCACGGAACAGGTTACGGACGAAATTCTTGATCGGTCTGTTGCCAGCACGGTCAATCTCGCAGAAGTGCAATCGAAGCTGGTTAAGAAGGGCTACACGCCGGACGAAGCTTGGGAGGACACGCTTTCCGCCGTGAAAACAGCAGAGCGATATACCAGCGACCATGCCAAGATTGCCGGCGATCTGATCACAATAACAGAGAAATATGGATTATCGCTCGGAGATCGTTCCTGTCTGGCTCTGGCGATTGCTCTCGAGGCTCCGGTTTATACCACCGAACAGCTTTGGAAGAACCTGAAGGTCGGCGTGCCAATTCATGTGATTCGGTGAGGCGGGTTCTGTTACCTTCCCATGACCGCTTTTGGATCGGTATTCCCCGCTGAGAGCATCACCTCTGGCCTCTTGATTCCCAACTGCTGCTCCAGCATGGCAACGATTTCGCCCGAAACGTAATCGGGTCCCTCCGCCCGCGTAGGTGGAAGAAACGCACACAAACGCTCTCGTGGCTTTACAAGGGCCCGCAGTTTCCTCTCGGATACTCCGACCTTGGAGCGAAACGTGATCTCTGCCCCGTCTTCAATCTCTTCATAGACTTCATCTAAATGGGAAAGACCCCGAAACTGGATCTTGACAGTTTTACCCGAGGGATTTGCGTAGGAAGTCTCTCCATCTCTGCCGAGTTTATTGGCTTTCTCAAAAGCCTCGTCCGGAGAGCTTGCACGGATGAGAACGAGATTCTGATGGACTACATTCCGAGGATCGTCCTCAACAGTTATCTCCTCGATAAGCTCAGCCACATACCATCCGGTGCTCACAATGCCTCCTTGCTCGACGCTCGACGAGGTGGCAATCGTCCCCACTTCATGAACTGGACCGATTCAGGTTCGTGGTATCCCACCCTAGCCGCAAAAACAAAGACGCGGCGAGAGTGGGGCACCCATGTTCTTACGCGATGCGAAAACTCCTTACCCCTGGATGTCGAACTGCTCGGGGTGCAGCGTGGCGTCGCTCTTGACGAGGATGTTTTTGCTGACTAACTCCTCGAACTCGACGAGCCAGCTTCCATTGTTGGCCTTGAGAACCTTGACGGTCTCAGGGTTGACGCGGAGAAGAACATCGGCGCCCTCGAAGTGTTTCTTCATCTTGCGCAGCTCGGTGTAGATCTCGTTGCAGACCGTTGTCGGGCTCTTGACCATGCCGGTGGCCTGGCAGGTGGGACAAGGAACCGAGAGAGTCCTTTCCAGAGACTGCTTGACGCGCTTGCGTGTAATGGCGACCAGACCGAAATCATTGAACTGCAAAACCTTGGTCGGCGCGCGGTCGGATTTGAGAGCTTCTTCGAGGGCGGCCATCACCTTGTAGCGGTTCTTGCGATCGTCCATGTCGATGAAGTCGATCACGATGATGCCGCCGAGGTCGCGCAACCGAATCTGGCGGACGATCTCCGGAACGGCATCGAGGTTGGTCTTGACGATGGTGTCTTCGAGCCGCGCCGACTTGCCGACATATTTGCCGGTATTGATGTCGATGGCGACCAGAGCTTCAGTCTGGTTGATGACGATCGAGCCGCCCGACTTGAGCCAGACCTTGGAGCGGAGAGCCTTGGAGATCTCGTCCTGAATGCCGAAGTGCTCGAAGAGCGGCGTCTCTTTGGTATAGAGCTTGACGCGGCGAACGAGGGTGGGCGAAAAGCGGTTGAGGAAGCGGACGATGCGCTCGTAGTCGGCCTCCGAATCGACCCAGATGCTCGAGAAATTGCTGCTGACCTGATCGCGCAGGATGCGCTCGATCAGCCCGAGATCGTGATAGATCAAAGCCGGCGAATTGGATTCGTCGGAGCGCTTCTTGATGTCGGCCCAGAGATTGAGCAGGAAGCGCAGGTCGGTGCGCAGCTCCTCTTCCGACGCGCCCTCGGCGGCGGTGCGCACGATAAAGCCGCCAGAGGCCTCGCCGCGCTCATGGACCAGAATCCGCTTGAGGCGCTGGCGCTCGGAATCGGACTCGATCTTGCGGCTGACGCCGATGTGAGAGACAGTGGGCATAAAGACCAGGAAGCGGCCGGGCAGGGCGATGTGCGAGGTGATGCGCGCGCCCTTCTTGGCGATCGGCTCCTTGGCAATCTGGACGAGAATCTCCTGATTGGGCTTCAACAAATCGCTGATAATCGGCAGATCGGACATCTGCATGGAGCGGCGCGAGGGGCCGCGACCTCTGCCTCCCTGGCTGGCCGGCGCTACCGAGCCTCCGCGTCCGTGGCGTCCGCGGACGGTGCGATCGCGGCGGGGCTGCGTTGAAGTTCCGGCGGCGGGCTGGCCTTCGGCTACTGCGGCTTCGTCGTCCTCTTCGTCGTCGAGGTCTTCCTCGTCGCCGTTCT
Organism: uncultured Acidobacteriaceae bacterium; assembly: GCA_963710875.1. GTDB lineage: Bacteria > Acidobacteriota > Terriglobia > Terriglobales > Acidobacteriaceae > Telmatobacter. The sequence continues at coordinate 809,217 of CAVQBW010000001.1, forward strand.
TTTCCTCGAAGTTCAATTGAATGCGGTGGTCGAGGTGGGCCTCCTGGAACATCTCGCCCAGGTCGCCGGAGCGAATCTGGGTGGGCAGCGTCTCCTCCTCAAAGTCGTCCGACTCATGGTCTCCGCCCTTGGCGACGTGAGAATGCCGGGGAGCGTCGAACTCCTCCTCTTCGATGGTCTCCTCCTCGATCAGGCCGCTGCCGGGAGCGTAGGACGAGACCGAGGCGCCCGCGGCGGGCTTGGATTCGGGCTTCGCGGCTTTCTCTTCACCCTTCTTCTTGCCGAGGCCAAAGAGCCGGAAGCCGGCAGGAGGGGTGGGCTCCACGTTGTGCGAGGCGACTGCTTCGGGTTCCGGCTCAGGCGGTTCGAATGCGACCGATTGCCATCCGGCAGGCTCGGCGTGCGCGCCTTCGGGAAGCACCTCGTCCTGCCTTGTGATCGGTGGTGCAACCTGCTCGTCGGCCGATGGCTCATTGATCACCGGCTCAATTGTGTAGTCCTCTGGCTTGGCAGGGGCGCCAACTCTTGGCTCCGGCTGGGCCTGGAGCGGCTCTACCTCGGCGCGGGCGGTTTTCCGATTCGCTTGCACATCAGCGTCTGGAGCCCATTCTTCCTCGACCATTTCTTCTTCAACGAGGTGGTCTTCCGCCGGTTCGGGGACAAGCTCTTCCTCGCTGGTCTCGTAGCCAGCATCAAAGGACGCTCCGGGGGGCAGCTCTGACGGTTCGGGTTCCGTTGTCTCCTCGAAGAATTCTTCTTCTTCGGTGACATCCGGGGCGGGGGTGATGGCCGCCGACAGATCGGAGGAGATGATTTGGTGCTCGGAGGCGGATTTCACGACGGACTCAACCGGCTCAGCCTGCTCTTCCGGAACGGATTCGTTCTGACGGCCGCGATGCTTTGAGAGCGACTCGCCGGGCAAGAGACCGCTGCCATCCCACTGGATGGGCGACTGAATCAATGTAGCAGGCTTGAAGGAACTCGCCGCGCGGGCAGGCGTTGCGGCCTGGGCTGCATCTTCTTCCCCCGTGGGCTCTGCCGAAGCGCCCCCGTACTTGGAGAGCGATTCGCCGGGCATAACAAATGGGATTGGGGAGGCTAGTGAGGGGCGCTCGAAACGAGGCGCATGTTCGGCTGCATCACGCCTCGGCGATGTAGACCTGTCTCCGGCGGCATGAATCTCCGGGGCAACCTCCGCTTCGGTCTCCGTGATCTCTTCGACGTTGACCGCGGAATCAGCATCGCTCTGCGGCTGACTTTCGGGCGAGCCTGCGCCGCCGCGGCCACCGCGGCGGCGGCGGCGTCCGCGCCAGCGTTTGGCGCCGGGCGCTCCTGAATCCTCCTGAACGCCGGCGGCTTCGTTGCCGTCGGCCGGCTCGGAAGCGGCAGTCTCCTCAGTGTCGGGCTCGGACTCGATCAGGATGCGGCCTTTTGCTGGTTTTTCAGAGGAGGGTTTTGCCTGAGCGGGACGGTCTTGTTTCTGCTCCGGCTTTTGACCTGATCGCCCGCCTCGACCGTCAGCGACGGCACTGTGCCGCACCTCGCGCGGGGGCAGGTTGCCGCCGCTGGCCGCTGCCTTTTCCAGTTCGTCGGTCTCTTCGGCGTCTTCGAGTTCAAGAAAGTCGGTTACATAAAGGAACGCATCGCGCTCCAGGCCGACATTCACAAATGCCGATTGCATGCCGGGCAGGACACGGGTGACGCGCCCGTTGTAAATCGACCCTGCCAGGGTGTATTCGTTTTCGCGTTCGTAGTAGATTTCCGCGAGTTGATCGTCTTCCAGGATTGCCAGCCGCGTCTCATGCGGCGTGCTGGAGATACAAATTTCCTTTGCCATCGTACCTTTCCGCCCAGCGGCGTCTGCCTGCCGGGACACGGGGCAAGGTTCGATGGAGACGCGCGAGGCCGGGAGGATTGGGAATGTGCGGAAGGGGTGACCCGTGGTTCGCCGGTGTGCCGGTTTCCGCGCCGAGGCCGGCCCCTGAGGGCGGCGAGCCATGGCGAAGATCTTGCAAAACAAGCTGTACGATACGGTAACCCAATTGCAGAGAGATTGTGGCCGCCCTTGCCAGGGTCCCTAACGATAGGTCTTCTTCGTTGGGGTGGCTTGCCAGGGCTCCCGGCGACGGATGTCGATCGCTGGGGTGGTATGTCGAAATACCTGGCGGGGCCGTTCCACCGCCGGCGTTCGCACAGTCGTGCCGCGCGATGGGGCCTCCAAAAGCCGTCCCCAAACCTCCTGCGCGTCCCGTGCAACTTGTACGCTGTGAGCGGTATTCCCGTCTCTGCGTGCTCATTAACCCTTGTCCTGCCGCGCGCGATCCATCGGGACCTGGCCGGCGAAATACTTCAAAAAATCGTACTCTTGCGGGCCGGACTCTTCCGGGAGACACAAGAGAACCACTTACAGATCCGTTCAGTTGACGAACCGGCGCATGCGGACATTCATCGCCGCGCCCAGCGCCAGGAACGTAAACAACACCGAAGATCCGCCGTAACTCATTAACGGCAATGGGATTCCGGTGACGGGCATCAACCCGATGACCATGCCCACGTTGACCGCAATCTGAAAGGTCAACACAGCCACGATTCCCATGATAATCAGGGAGCCGGACAGGTCTGCGGCTGTTTGAGCGTTCTGAATCAAACGCATCAATATGAAGAAGTATAGCAGCAGGACGAAGATCGCGCCCACGAAACCATGCTCCTCGCCGAAGGCGGCAAAGATGAAGTCCGCATGGGGAATGGGAAGGAAGTCGCCCTGGGTTTGCGTTCCCTTGGCGGCGCCTTTGCCCCAGATGCCGCCGGAGCCGACGGCGATCTCGGACTGGAGGATCTGGTAGCCGGTGCCTCTAGGGTCGCTGCCGGGATTGAGGAAGCTGGTCAGCCGGGCCTTTTGATAGGGCTTGAGCACCTTGCCGCTGTTCCAGGCGCCGGCGATGAAGACAGTCGCGCAAGTTAATAGAATCAGCGCTTGGCGGATGTTGATGCCGCCAAGGAAGAGGCCGGCGACCAGAATTGGCGTGTAGGTGAGCGCGGTTCCCAGATCGGGCTGGACGAGCACCAGCACCATGGGAATGCCGACCAGCACAAATGCCTTGAAAATCTCCTTCCAGGTGAGGTTGCGCCCGCCCAGGTTGGCAAAGTAGCGGGCCACAATGAGAATCAGGATCAGCTTGACCCACTCGGAGGGCTGAAAGTGCATGGGCCCGAGCCTGATCCATCGCCGCGCTCCCAGCACCCTGGTTCCGAACAACTTGACGGCCACCAGCGCCACCACGCTGATGCCAAAGGCCCAGGGAGCCCAATCGAGCAGCCGGTGATAGTCGATCTTGGAAAAGAGGAACATGGCCGCCAGGCCGCCCGCGATCCAGAGAATCTGCTTGGTGTAGAAGCCCATCTGCTTCATGTGCGCCGCCCCAACATAATAGTCGTAGGCGGCGTACTTGGTGTGCAGCGTCGCCGAGTAGATCTCGAGTACCGAGATCGTACAGAGCAGGAGCACCATGCCGAGCAGTGTCCAGTCGAACTCGCGAAAGCTCATGAAACGGCGCATCAGGGCTTGCCTTCCTTGAAGCGCAGAGGCAAGGAAGAGAGCCAGGCCGGAAGAGAAGGCTGGCTGCTGGCCAGGGACTTGGCCGCCACCAGCGGGCCGGGATCGATCATGAAATGTCCGGCATGGAGGACCGACTCCTGCGCCGAAGCATTGGAGCGCTTGCGGCCCGGAGGCGCAGGCGTGGACCAGACGGCTCCCATTTCGACCGGCTTGCCCAGACTGGCTTGATTGAGAATGTTGTGGTCGGCCATGCGCTTCTTGTTCACGTAGGCGATCACCATCTGCTGGGCAATGCGAGCCGAGTTCGATCCCCAGTTGCCGTGCTCCTGCAAGACCGCAATCACAATCTCCGGATTGCGCCTGGGGACCATGCCGACAAACCAGGAGTTTGGCGTCTTCGCGCCGCCTATGTTTTTAGTGTCGCCGCCGCCCACCACCTGGGCCGTACCGGTCTTGCCGGCGAAGTCGATGCCCTCGATATGTGCGCCCTCGGCAGTGTGGAACATACCGGGCGTGGTGGCGGCAGCCATGCCGTCGGTGATGATCGTCCAGGTGTCGGGATTGAGAGGCACGGCTTTGTCTCCCGAGCCAGGGAAGCTGTCCAGGATGGCCTGCTGGAAATTAGCTGGAAGCTGGTCGGGATTCACCACATGGGGCCGGACAAAATGACCATCCGAAGCGATGCCGCCCAGGGCTCTGGCAAGTTGCAGAGGCGTGACCTGCGTCTCACCCTGGCCGATGCCGACCGAGATCGTGTTGCCGGGGTAGTACCGATGGTGGAAGTTCTTGATCTCCCACTCCGTGGAGGGCATTACGCCGGCCATCTCGTTGGGCAAGTCGATACCGGTCTTCTGTCCCAGACCGAATTCGGTGGCGTACTTGGCAATGGTGTCGATGCCCAGCTTCTGGGCCAGCGTGTAGAAAAAAGTGTCGCAGGAATCCGGAATGGCCTGTTCGATATCGAGCACGCCGTGGTGCTTGTCGCAGTGGAAGAAGCGGCCGTAGAAGGTGCCCCCGCCCACGCAGTTCACATGCATATTCTGAGCCACGCCCTCCTGCAGTCCGGCCGCGGACATGATGATCTTGAAGGTCGATCCGGGAGCGAGCTGGTCCTGGATGGCCTTGTTCATCAGCGGATGGTTGGGGTTGTCGAGCAGGTCGTTCCAGTCCTTGCGGTTGATGCGCACCGCGAAGGCGTTGGGATCGTAGCTGGGGTGGGAGACCAGGGCCAGAATCTCGCCATTGCGCGGGTCCATGGCCACCACCGCGCCGCTGGCGTCGCCCAGCGCCAGCTCGGCGGTGCGCTGCAAGTCGATATCGATGGTCAGCTTCAGGTCCTGGCCGGGGATGGCGTGCTGGATTCCCAGGTAGCCGACCTCGCGGCCGTGGCTGTCAACAACGACATCGCGAGAGCCGTCCTGACCGCGCAGGAGTTGATCGTAGGTCTCCTCGACACCGGCCTTGCCCACCACGTCGCCTGGTTGGTAGTAGGCGAAGCGCGGATTGTTCAAATCTTCCTCGCTGACCTCGCCCACATACCCGATAAGGTGGGCAGCAAAGCCATCGCGCGGATACAGCCGGCGTTCCTCGTCGATGGTCTCCAGCTCGGGCAGCTCGTTGCGGTGGGCCTCGATAAACGCTGTTTCGTCGGCGGTGATATCCAGCTTGATGGGGATGGGCTGGTAGCCGGGAGCGGCCCGATAGTGGCGCAGAGTGGCGCGCAACTGGTCGAGATCCAGATTCAGGCCGCGCGCAATCAGCGGCAGGTCGGCGTCCACATTGCGATTCTGTTCGCGGACCAGGAAGCAGGAGACCGACGGGTAGTTGTCCACGATCAGCCGGTTGTCGCGGTCGAAGAGCTTGCCGCGGCCGGCCATCACCGGCTCCTTGCGGACGCGATTCTGCTCGGCGAGCTGGCGGAAGTTGTCCGCGCCCAGCACCTGCAGCCGCCACAGTCCGGCCGCCAGGGCCAGCATCATCAACAGAATGCCGTATTGCACCACCGTCAGCTTGAGGGTGGAGAGCTTTTCGCCGCGTGTGCCGCTGTTGGGATACATTCTGCCTGACTTCTAATTTACCGCTATCCGCACGGAATTGCCGAGATTCAATCTACAACGACCGGATTGCAGAAAACCTCTCCGAATTCCTATTCCCTGTTCCCTGGTTTTTCAGTCCCTGATCTGTAGACGGTCCAGCAGGTGGAAGAGCACTACGGCGATCACCGTATTTCCCACCGCCTTCATCAGTTCCGCCAGCCAGCTCCACTCCAGATCGAGGCCGAGCAGGATGCGATAGATGAAGAGATAAATCACGCTCGACAGCAGCGAGAGCAAAAATGTTAGCACCAGGCGGATGGTGCGGTTCTCCACATCGATGCGCACGCCCACGGACCCGGAGAGAAAGCCAACAACCGTGATTGCGACGCCGTTGATGCCGATCGCGTGGTGGGTCAGCGCATCCTCGAAGATGCCCAGCGCCGCGCCCATCATGGTTCCCTGGATGGGGTCGCGGCGGACCAGGGCAAAGTAGACCGTGACCACCAGCGGCAGGTCGAACCAGGCGTAGCCCACGAGCATGCGCGGCAGCCAGGCCTGCAGCACCACCGAAACCAGCGGCGCCAGAACGTACACCAGCATTGGATAGCGGCGAATCCCCAAATCGCGGCGGTATTCGGCGCCCAGGATGGCCATGGCTATCGATTCCTCCCGGCATGGTCCGGCTGGGGATTGGCCGTCTGCGGAGTCTTCGACTCCGGCCTGGCCTGAGGATTCGATTGCGGCTTCGATTCCGGCGCGGCGGCCGGCTTATTCTCCTGGCCGTCGGGCGCGGAGGTTTCCGGCTCTGGCAGCGGGGTGGTTGCCGGTTCCTGCGTAAATCGGTCGGGATGACTGGATGGCAGCAGCTTCGGCGCCGGCGGCGCGGCGGGCGTTGCCGGGTTTTGTCCGGGCGTGGCCGTCTGGCCGGGTGTGGCTGCCGGATTTGCCGGCGGGGCATTGGGATCGGTCAATCCCGGCAGCCTCTCCGCCATGATCTCCGACGCTTTTTGCTGCTCCTTGATGGCCGCCGCCTCCGCGCCCTTCAGCGCCTCGCTCGTGGCCATGTCCTGTTGCTGGCCGGGCGGGAAGCGCGGCTCGGTGGAGGTAATCACCAGCACCTCGTCCAGCCGGTCGAGATGGGCCGCGGGCTTCACGATCACGTCGATGAACGCGTCTCGCTCGGGGTCCGGGACCACCTTCTCCACCACGCCCACCGGCAGCCCGCGCGGGAAGATCTGGTCGCCCCCGGCGGTGAGCACTTTTTCTCCCGGCTGGATGCGCTGGTCGGCCAGGATGCCCACGATCTCCGGCCGCCCGGTGGCGCTGCCGCGCAGGATGCCGCGAATGCGCGTCGTCTCCAGAATGACGCCCGCGCCGCTCGACTGGTCGTTGATGGCCAGCACCTGAGCGGTGCGCGGAAAGACCTCGCGCACCTTGCCCACGATGCCGTCGGCGGTGATGACCGCCATGTCGCGTTCCAGCTTGTAGTCGGCGCCCTTGTCGATATAAAAAACGCGCGATTGATCGCTGCCGCTGGAGCCGATGACCTGCGCGGCCAGCGTCTTGTAAATGTATCGTTGCTGGAAGTTCATCAGCGCCTGCAGCCGCTCGCCTTGCTTGGCGTCTTCGAGCAGCGCCGCTTGTTCCAGGCGGAGCCGGTCGATGGTCTTCTGCAACTCCTGATTCTGTTCGCGAGTGTGGCGCAGGGCGATGTAGTTGTCCCACAGGTTCAGCGCATCCAGCTTCGAGGCGTGGAAGAGCAGCTCCGGCGGGGTGACCAGCGAATCGGCCCACAGCCGGATCAGCCGCACGCCCGCACCGTCCTTTGCGTCAAGCGAGTTGCGTCCGCTGTCGGTGCGGCGCACCTGCATGGCCAGCCCGATGATCTGCGCCAGCAGCACGGCCAGCAGCACCACGAGATTCCGATAGCGGACGAAGAACGATTCCATGACCAAGGCTCGTGCTGTGGGGAGATCTACACAGGAAGCGAGAATGATACCAGTATACTTTCGGCCATCGCCTTCCGTTTTTCGGCATCGCAGGCAAGCGTCCTGGCGGCAGTGTTGAGAGACGAGCTGGGGCCTTCCCTTGCGATAGATGAACAGTTGCTGCAATTAGACATAAAGTAGCAAATTTGTCCCAGCAGGAGCGGAGTCATGCCGGAGGTTCGAAAAGTCAGCATCGCATTGACCGGAGAGCAGATTGGCGCTCTCAAGGCCGCTGTTGAAACAGGAGAGTACGCCACCACCAGCGAGTTCGTGCGCGAGGCGATCCGGGAGTGGCAGTTCAAGCGTGAGCTGCGGCAGGAAGACCTGCGGCGGTTGCGTCAGCTCTGGGATGAGGGAAGGGCCAGTGGAGCCGCCACTCCCGTTAATTTCGAGGCGGCGCGGCAGCGGTTAGCCCTCGGCGCAAAGGATCAGGCCCGCGCCAGTTGATCTTCGCTGGACCCCACAAGCACGGGAAGATTTGACGGAGATCTACACCTACGTCGGCTACGGCAATCCCTCCGCCGCCGAACGCGTCTTCGATGCAGTGAACTCGCGCTGGATTGCGCTTCACGCCTCCTTGATACGATAGGTGGTTGGAGCGCAAGATGCCGAGAATTCTCGATGGCGCGGCGATTGCCGCGGCAATCAAGCAGGAAGTGGCCGGGCAGGTCCGCGCGCTGGCCGCGCAGGGCATCCGGCCGGGGCTGGCGGCGGTGCTGGTGGGCAACGTGGCCGCGTCGGAGATTTATGTTCGCAGCAAGGTGCAGGCCTGCACGGAACTGGGTATCTTCAGCGACCTCATCACTCCGCCTGCTTCGGTGACGACAGAGCAGATGCTGGAACTGATCGCCCAGCTGAATGCCCGCGACGAGATCGACGGCATTCTCATTCAGTTGCCGCTGCCCGCGCAGGTGGACGCGAAGGCCCTGCTCGATGCCGTTTCTCCTGCCAAGGACGTGGACGGTTTCCACCCCATCAATGCTGGCCGTCTGCAGGCTGGCCGGCCGGCTCTGGCGCCTTGCACGCCGGCTGGGATCATCGAGATTCTCAAGCGCAGCGACATTCCCATCGCCGGCCAGCACGCCGTCGTGGTGGGCCGCAGCGACCTGGTGGGCAAGCCGGCGGCGATGCTGCTGCTCCATCAAAATGCCACCGTCACCATATGCCACTCGAAGACTCGCGAGCTGGGCGCGATCACCCGTCAGGCCGATATTCTGGTGGCCGCCATCGGACGCGCGGGCTTCATTACTCCTGAGATGGTCAAGGCCGGCGCAACGATCATCGACGTGGGCATCAACCGGCTGAATTCGCGCGAGGAGTTTGACCGCTTCTTTGCGGGCGACGCCAGGCGTGAAGCTACCTTTGCCAAGCGAGGCTCGACTTTAGTGGGCGATGTGCATCCGAAGGCATTCGAGCTGGCCGGCGCCTATACGCCCGTTCCCGGCGGCGTGGGTTTGCTCACCGTTGCCATGCTGATGGCCAACACCGTGCGCGCGGCGAAGATGCGCAGGGGGTTGTGACGCTGGTCTGCGTTGTCTACGAATCAATTACAGCGATGTAGAGCAGCCCGTCATCCTACGACCCACTTTTCGGAGCGGATCATATCGATGAGGGACTTGCATTCCACTCCAAACGCGGCGCACACGTCCGGGATGTGAGGTATTCGGTCTTTTCCTGTAGGCTTCTCCTCGGTAACGACAGGTATCCCTTGGACAAGAGCGAGAGCAATCACAAAGGGGTCCGCTGATGTGTTCAGCTTCTTTTCTCCGACTAGGCGCGGGAACCTCGCCAGGACTTTGGTGGCCTCATTCTGCACGGCGTCATTCAGTTCAATGAATAAATCAGCTTTACGGGATTTCAGCCACCCATGTAGCTCATCGGAACGCTTCTTTGTCTCAAGGAAGACCTCGATGGGTGAAACTATCCTTTTCTCAAAAATAAGGCCGTCAACGCGATCCCAGAATCTTGGAAAATTCTCGATTGGGTAGCGTTCCTGCCACGCCGCAATCAACGAACTTGTATCGACACAGTAGATCATCGTGGGCGGAGTTATTCCGCAGTCTGAAACGCTGCCCTTTCTAACGCCGGAATATGCTTCAACTTTGCGTCGAGGTAGCTGGACACATCGTTTAGTGTGATTCGGTTATCGTAATAGCTTCGCAGCACGAGGCGTGTGAAGCCTCTACCGTTCCAGCTCATCAGCAGGATCGGGCGCGGAATCTTAACTTCCTTTTTGGGAGCTTGAGCTTTTGCCGCCGCAGCCGCTTCGTAGTCATCCCGGAACTTCTTCCGGTGGCCCATGTAGAAATCCCATGATGCCCGTCGCAAGGTGACAAGCCGTAACAGGAATGCCTCGCGGCTTACACCTATTGTGTTTGCCATCGTAAGTAACTCTTCGTCGTTCCATCCTCGCTCGCCGGCCGGCTTCACTTGAGCGAATGACAACATGAGGTCACGAGGCATCAGGGCAGCCGCGGCAACCGCATCGCAGAAGCGTTCTATCCTTTGCTCCTCGGTCGTCCCGCCGTCTCCATTCGTCAGGGCGCTTTCTCCAAGCAAAACGTGGGCTAGTTCGTGCAATAGGGTGTAGCACCTACCGCCCTGACTATTATCCCGGCCATTTACGACGATGACGGGGATTTCATTACGAGCGATCGCGAAGCCCCGCATTTCCTTGGTATCGACAATGTGATGGGGACCGCCGACAACGAAAACCAAGATGTGCTTTTCTTCCAATTTCCGCCGCCAGAAGTCGAACGCATGGTTCTCTCTCGCTGCCTTGCGCTGATCGGCATCTGTCACACCGAAGAACTTACGAATTTCCTCTCCTACAGCCTCGGGCGAATCGCCGAGAGTGGCTCTAAGCCGGAACGGGCGCACCGATTCGCCAAGTTCATCGTGCAGTTCCAAAGCCAGCTCTCGCCTCTGGTGAGCTTCGCGAATGTGCAATGCCAGTTCCGCACTGACCGTGCGGTCATTTGCATTCGGCAACCGGCGGAAGTCTCGCAGGGGCGCGAAACCCGTAGGGGGTTTCGGAAGGTAGAAGACAGCGAGCGGAAAGTGATATTTCCCCGCGAGATCCCGTAATTGACTGACTGTCGGGGCACCGGCTCCGGTCTCCCACCCTATCAGGGTCTCGGGACCAACTTTTGCCGCTTTTGCTGCATCATCCAACGATATCTTTGCGCGATTGCGCGCCCAAGCTAGCAACTCGTGTTTTATTAATGCCTTGGGGCTAGCCACAGCGATTTTCAGACGCCACAACGCCTGCCTCGTGAGTCCACAATAGCGTAAAGCAACCGGATGCTTAACGCAACGTCACCGATTCTAAGGCAGATTTGGCTCGATCGCCTATACTGCCTTCAGCGATGGACGCAGGCGAAAAACATCCCTCGGTGGCTAAAGACAGCGGTTTTTGTGACGTTTACGGCACGACTAAAGTCGTGCCCTTTCAAAACATCGACATACTTTTCAAAACATCGACTTAATTAGAGGTCTAGAAAATGCTGAGAGTTGGCCTCACCGGCGGGCTGGGCAGCGGCAAGAGCACCGTTGCGGCGATGCTGCGCGCGCTGGGCGCGGAGGTCATCGAGGCCGATGAACTGGGCCGGGCGCTGATGGAGCCGGGCCAGGCGGTTTACTCACAAATTGTCCGCGTCTTTGGCCCGGAGGTCGTCGGCCCCGATGGCCGCTTGAACCGCGCGCGGCTGGCCGATCTGGCCTTTCAAGGCGGGCGTTTGAATGAGTTGAACGGCCTCGTTCATCCGGCCGTGATCGGCGCCCAGCGGCGCTGGATGGACCAGGTCTTTGCCCGCAATCCCGCAGCCGTGGCCGTGCTTGAGTCGGCGCTCATCTTCGAGGCGGAGCGCGATGCGAGAGCCCGCGGCGAGCTCGAAAGTGTGCTGGCCGACTGGCGGCGGCGCATCGACCGCATCGTCGTGGTCACCGCGCCCGACGAACTGAAGATTGCCCGCTACGCCGCCCGCGTCAGCCCGGCGGGGGCCGGCCGCGAGGCCGGGGTCCCCGGCGACAGGTCTTCGTCGCTGGGGTGGGAGGCCGGGGTCCCCGGCGACAGGTCTTCGTCGCTGGGGTGGGAGGCCGCCGAGGCCGATGCCCGCCGCCGGCTGGCACATCAGATTCCCGACGCGACGAAGGCCGCCCGAGCGGACTATGTTCTTGACAACGCGGGAGATATTGAAGCCCTTCGCGCCCAGGTTGAGCGGCTGTGGCAGCGTCTCAAGGCCGAGAGCAACAAATCCCTGCAAGATGAGTCCGTAGAATAGAGGGCAGTGGTCAGCGAGCCGCGATGGGCAACAACCGCTTGCCGCAAGGCAATCGTCCCCTGATCCCTGTTCGCCGTTCATGGATCACTCGCCACTCCAGAGGTTGACACGCTATGAAGATGCGCCCAGTTTTTCTGGTTCTTTTACTCGTGGGTGGGTTCTGGTATCTCACCTCGCATCTCTCCAATGACACGAGCTTTTGGCCTAGTATAAGCCATTGGCCGCTGATGCACGGCGCCGGATCCGGCTCAGCGCTCCAGCTCACTGAAGCCGAGGCCGCGCCTGCCTACGATGCCGAAGAGCTGAACAACATTGCCGTTTACAAGCGTGTGCTGCCCTCGGTGGTGAATATCACCTCCAAATCCCTGGTCTACAACTTCTTCTTTGAGCCGGTGCCGCAGCAGGGTCAGGGTTCGGGCTTCATCCTCGACAAGGCCGGCCACATACTGACGAATTATCACGTGGTGGAGGGCGCCAATCGCGGCATCCAGGTGATGCTCGACAACAAGCATGCCCCCTACAAAGCCACTGTGATAGGGACCGATAAGGTACACGACCTGGCCCTTTTGCAGATTAACGCGCCCAACCTGCAGCCGGTGACGCTGGCCGATTCCCGGGATCTGGCCGTGGGGCAGAAGGTCTATGCGATCGGCAATCCCTTCGGGCTCAACGGCACCATGACGCGAGGCATCATCAGCTCGATCCGCACGATTGGAGGCTCTGAAGGCTCGCCCATCGAAGACGCCATCCAGACCGACGCGGCCATCAACCCCGGCAACTCCGGCGGCCCGCTGCTGAACTCGCGCGGCGAAGTCATTGGAATCAATACGATGATTGCCTCGAACGGCGCCAACCAGAGTTCGGGAATCGGCTTTGCCATTCCCATCAACACGGCCAAGGCGGTGCTGAACGACCTGACGCGCTACGGGAGGGTCAAGCGGCCCTCGCTGGGCATCGTGTCCTATCCGATTGGACCGGATCTGGCCTCGCAGATCGGCTTGGCGGCCGATTCCGGCGTGCTGGTGCAACAGTTGATCCCCGGCGGCGCGGCCGAGCTGGCAGGCATGCATGGCGGCAACCAGCAGGCCTATGTGGGCAACACCCCCATCATGCTCGGCGGCGACTTTATCGTGGCCATCGATGGCCATAGGGTTACCGACCCCCAGGAGATCAACGCACTGATGGAAAAGCACCAACTGGGCGACACCGTGAGCGTCACCTTCTATCGCGGACGAAAGCAGATCACCCTCAAACTCATCGCGGGAGAGTCGCAGGACGCAAATCCCTGATGCGGAGGGTCAAACCGGGCAGGTTTTCCTGCCAATGCGAATGGGCCGCACCAGTTTGGTGCGGCCTATTCTTTCCTAATCATGGGAACTTGGCCAGGAACGCCCGCCGGATCGCACAGCGTATACGTTCCAAAATCGCAATGCGGTGAGAAAATGGTCGGGACGGGCAGATTTGAACTGCCGACCCCTCGCACCCCAAGCGAGTGCTCTACCAGGCTGAGCCACGTCCCGACACAATCGAGCCGGCTCGGAGGAGCCGGCTTTTGGGGTCATCCTTAGTTTACACGAGGCGAGGGAAGTGCGCGTGCGTCCTCGCCCAGGAATTGAATTCATCGGCCTTCGCGGCCCTGCGCCGGGAACGTCGGTCGAATCCGGCCCTCCGCACTCCGCATGCGTGCCAGCCTGCCCTCTTACTGCGTGGGCGGAACATACTCCTGCGGCAGGCCCACGCCTTCGCTGAAGAAGAACTGCTCCATCTGCTCGACCAGGAACTGCTGCGCCTGCGGGGTCCAGGGCTGCAGCCGGTACTCGTTCAGCAGCATCTTCTGCCGGTCAACCCATTCGCTCCAGGCCGCCTTGGAGACGTTCTTGTAGATCTTCTGCCCAAACTCCGAGTCGAAGGGCGGCTCTTCCAGGCCCTCCATCTCCTTTTTGTTGCGAACGCAAAACACCATGTGTGCCATCCCATATGCTCCTGGGTCCATTGTATTGGATCGGGTGCGCTTGGCTGGGGGCTGGCCGTGCGGTTGCGCCTGCCAGCCCGAACCGGCGATCAGGTCCGGCTGCAATGGATGGCTTGCAGGCAACCGAATCGCTGGAATGAGGGGCGGCGGAGGACCGCCCGCCGAGTCTTCATGCAGATTCTGCTTGACAATCGCGTGCGCCCGCGTTTTTCTTATCTCGTCTCAAATCCACGCCTTTTGCAGCATTCTGTCTTGGTTTCCCCCGGCATACCTGGTTCGGACAGGGCGTGGAGCAGTTACTCCCGCGAACTCAAAATCAATCGAGAAGGAGCCACCGTGCCCGAAGAAACTCCGACCAATCCGATCCAGCCCCCAGCCGCCCAGTCCGGACTCTCCGACTCCGCTACGTGCGGACTCGCCTACATCACCTTCATCCCGGCGATCATCTTCCTGTTGACCGCGCCTTACAACCAAAGCGCCAACGTGCGCTTCCACTCCTGGCAGTCGATCTTCCTGACCATTGCCTACATCGTGGTTCGCGTTGGGTTCATCTTCGTGTTCATGGTTCCGTTCATCGGCTGGATGCTGTTCCCCGTGCGGCTGCTGATTGGCCTGGCTTTTTTCATCCTCTGGCTGATCGTGATGATCAAGGCCTTCAACGGCCAGCGCTTCAAGATTCCGGTCGTCGGCGATTTCGCCGAGAAGCAGGCCAACAGCTAACCGGCCTATGGACCGCGGTATCGATTGGAATGGTCCCTTGGCGGGGACCGTTCTCGCCGCGCAAGAGTCACTTTCGCCGTTCGCGATTATTCTTGAGAGTTTCCCTTGTAACGAACCTGGGCCGATCACCACTGTAGTTTGAACTCAATCCAAAGGAGCCACCGTGTCCACTCAGCCCGATCCGATTCAGCCGCAACCCGCGCAGTCCGGCCTCTCAGACAACGCCGCCGGCGCTCTGGCCTACGTCACGATCATTCCGGCGATCATCTTTCTGATCGTCGAGCCATACAACAAGAACTCCTACGTCAAATTCCACTCCTGGCAGTCGATCTTCCTGGGCATTGCCTGGTTTGCGATCGGGTTTATCAACATCATTCCCATTCTCGGGCAAATCATCTTCCTGCTTGGCTCGCTGGCCCTTTTTGTGGCATGGATCATTGTCCTGCTCAAGGCATTGAAGGGCGAACGCTTCAAGCTGCCGTTCATCGGTGATCTCGCTGAAAAGCAGGCTGGCGCCTAAGCCAGCGATGCTTCACCACATGTGGCGCTGTGGGCCGGAGAGCCTCAGCGCCGCCTGCCCTTCTTGCCCAGCTTCTTCCTGGCCTTGAAGGAGCGCCCCGGTGCGCTGGTTGCCTTTTTCTTCTTCGCCTTCGGACGGGACTTTGGTTGTTGCGCTCCGGTGAGCGGCAGACCCTCCTCGACAATCGAGAATTGCAGCTTGCGCTCCTGAGCCAGGATGCGGTCCAGAATGACCTGCACGCGGTCGCCTGCGCGGAAACGGCGTCCGGTGCGCTCGCCGATGATCTCGTGGGTATTCTCGCGCCAGGTGTAGCGGTCGTCGCGCAGCGAATCGATAGGTACCAGGCCTTCGACAAAGAGGTCGGTCAGCTCGACAAAGAGGCCATATTTGGCCGGGTTGAGCACCAGCGCGGCGAATTCCTCGCCAACGCGGTCCTGCATGAATCGCACCTTCTTCCACTCCACCAGTTCGCGCTCGGCCTCGGCGGCGCGGCGCTCGGTCTGGCTGGTCTCCTCGGCGATCTGCGCCAGCTCGGTCTCGGGGATGGGAGGGTCGCCGACGAATCCAGAGGCTCGGTGCGGCTTCTTTCCCCGATGAACGACGATCCCTTTTAGCCCTTCGTTCGGATGCGACCAGGGCGAACTGTGCCGGCCCTCGGCCACTGTGCCCTCGCCGCGCACGCCTTCCGCAAGCAGCGCCTTGGTAATGCGATGCACGATCAGATCGGGATAGCGGCGGATGGGCGACGTGAAGTGCGTGTAGGTCGGCGCGGCCAGGGCAAAATGCCCTTCATTGATCTCTGAGTAGCGCGCCTGCTTGAGCGAGCGCAGCATCAGGTAGCTGAGGATTCGCTCCTCCGGCTTGCCCTCGATCTTCGCGGCCAGTTTTTGATACATCCGCGGAGTGACGGGAATGTCTTCGGGCACCTCGTGTACCCGAGGATTGCGGCCGGTGCGTTGCGCATCGCGGCGGTCGCCGCGGGTCTGGATGCGCTTCACTGGCAGCGCTCCGAGGCCGAGCGTGTAGCCGAAGCTGGCGGCCAGCTCTTCAAACTGGACGACGCGGCGGGGATCGGGCTTCTCGTGGATGCGATAGAGCGAGGGCACGCCCAGGTCTTCGAGCCACGTTGCGACACACTCGTTGGCGGCCAGCATGAACTCCTCGATGAGCCGGTTGGCCCAGGTGCGTTCGGATTTGGTGACGCCGCGCATCTGGCCTTGCTCGTCGAACTCGATCACCGGCTCGGGCAGATCGAAGTCGATGGAGCCGCGCTCCTCGCGCCGCTTGTTCATCAGGCCGGCGAGCTTGCGCATCAGCTCAAAACCGGGGACGAGTGCTGCGTAACGGGCACGCGTCTCCGAATGGCCTTCCAAAATTGCATGAACCTCGGTATAAGTCATCCGCGCCGCCGAACGAATCGCGCCCTCGACAATCTCGTAGCTCTCGATGCGCCCGCCGGAATCGAGCTGCATCAGGCAGCTCAGCACGAGCCGATCTTCGCCAGGGCGCAGGCTGCATATATTGGTGGAAAGCTCCTGCGGCAGCATCGGTATGGCGCGATCGGGAAAGTAAACGCTGGTTCCCCGGAGACGCGCCTCCAGGTCGAGGTCTGTCGCGGCGCGCACGTACTCGGCCACGTCGGCGATATGCACCTGTAACTCGTAGCCGCCGTCGCCGCGCTCGGTGACCAACACGGCGTCGTCAAAGTCGCGGGCTGTCTCGCCGTCGATGGTGACGATTGGCAGCGAGCGAAAATCGCGGCGGTTGGCAATCTCTTCCGGATCGAGATGAGCTACCGCGCGGGCCTCGGCCAGCACGTTTTCAGGAAAGATCCGCGGCAACTGGTGCTTGCGGATCATCATCTCGACATCCACGCCGAAGTCGTCGGGCGAGCCCAGGACCTCGATCACGCGGCCCACCGGCGGCCGGGTCGGCGTCGGCCAACTGGTGATCTCCACATCGACGACCAGGCCCTCCAGATCGTCGAAGGTCGTGGCCGACGCGGTTTCAGAACCCATCACTCGATGTGCCGTAGCCGCTCCGCTCGCCGGAGGAATCTCCTGCCCCTCTGGAATGAGAATGTGCTGCGTCATGCGCTCGTCGAAGGGAACAACCGTATTTCCAGGTGCACGATCCGAGCGCGCATAGTTCCACCCCAGCGACGAAGACCTGTCGCTAGGGACCCCGCAATGAAAGACGCCGACGACAGTCGGGTTGCGCCGCTCCAGCACGCGCACGATGCGGCCCATGCGGCGGCCGTCGGCCTTGGGAGGCTCGACTTCCACCAATACTTGGTCGCCCTGCATGGCGCCGTTGATCTCGTTGGGAGGAATGAAAATATCCTCTTGAGGCGCCGTCGCTTGGTCAGTCTGCCGCGGATTGGGGCGCACGAAGCCGTAACCGTCGCGATGCAGATCGAGGCGTCCGGCAGCCAGGTTGTCGCGCGTGCCGCCCGCGCCCAGCGGCCGGGGAATGCTCCAGTGCTCGCGGTCCAGCTTGGTCAGCGCGCCGCGCACCGTCAGCCGGGCCAGTTGCTCGATGAGCAGACGCCGCTCTCGCCCGCCGCCCAGGCTCAGTTCGCGCACCAGTTGCTTGAATCCGGCCTTGCCGCCGGCAGAGCGGGCGATCCGCGTCAGGAGTTCGCGATCCGTCATAGCTAGATTAGAACTCAAGCAGGTGAAGTCACGTAGAACTTCCTGTATGAAGGGTTGATTTGCTGCGTGGTATCCCACCCATTCCGCAGAAAAAAGCGGAAAGGATGGGGCACCCAGCACTATTTAGATGATTTGACCTTGCGGGACTTGGCCGGCACTTTTGCCCTTTTCATCGGCCCGTAGGCCGTGACGGCGATTTGCGCATTGATTTCGGAGGCGGCCTTTAGTGTCTTTGACGAGATTGAGGACCAATAATACGCTTTCGGCCCCGGTGCTTCTATGCCGATGTCGAGGGTTCGAGTCTTCGCCGCGTCCCAGAGCCTTCTTGCTTGGGGCGGGAGCTCCTGAATCAGCCTGCAAAACCTGAGTATTAGCATTCCTGGGCTCTTCGGATGCCTGTCTGCTGGAAGGGGCGATCCGACCAGCTCCAGGTGTGCTTCGTGGTGCCGCTTCACGCGTCCAACATACAGGACAATGGTCTTGTCCCCCATTGCCTCGACAAGTGGATTCAAGTCGGAATTCGAAATGACGTCGAGGTCCACATTCAGGAACTTCGTCTTGTCCAGTACACTCTGGGTCATCGCCACCTTCTCTTGGGAGACGACTATACCATCCGAGCCTGTTCTCTCCTAGCCACCCAAGTTGCGGCCTTCCCCTTTCGGTTCGATCTGGC
This sequence comes from uncultured Acidobacteriaceae bacterium, assembly GCA_963710875.1. Taxonomy (GTDB): domain Bacteria; phylum Acidobacteriota; class Terriglobia; order Terriglobales; family Acidobacteriaceae; genus Telmatobacter. Next base: position 827,619 of record CAVQBW010000001.1, read on the forward strand.
CGATGTTGTCAGAATTGGCTCCCGTTCGTCAACCATTTCGGGTGCTCTCGCCAATCCGAGGCCTTCGGGCTTAGAATAGCGCCAACGCAATTTTCCAGGCGGACCGCGACGGGATAAGATTCAATTTGCGGCCGCGCGTGGGTTGCTTCAGGCGAAGAGCCCGGCAGTCCATCCATTCAGTTTTTTGGGCCCACTGCAACGGCCCTTGCTTTGGAAAGCCCAGTCCTATCAGGACAGAAAAGGAATCTCGTGAGCGCTATGTGGAAACCCACCCAAACCGGCCCCGTCACCCTCAACACCACCCCAGAGCCCTCCCACCCTCTGCCACCCGCTCCCGCCCCTGAACCCATCAACCGCGCTCCGGTTTCGGCCGGCGACCAGGCCACCATCGGCAAAGGCCTCTTCGTCAAAGGAGAGATCACCGGCACTGAATCTCTGTTTGTCAACGGCAAGATCGAGGGCAGCATCAGCCTGCCCGGCAACCGCGTTACGGTGGGCCGCAACGGACAGGTCGCAGCCAGCGTCACCGCCCGCGAAATCGTGATTCTGGGCAAGGTGCGCGGCAATGTCTCCGCCTCCGACCGGGTCGATATCCGCGCCGAAGGCGCCCTGACCGGCGATGTGGCAGCGGCGCGCATCAGCATCGAGGATGGCGCCTTTTTCAAGGGCGGCATCGACATTCGCAAGCCCGACTCCAAGCCGGCAGCCATGCCACTGGCAGCTCCGGAAGCGCCCAAGCCGGTTGTTCAGGCGTAGCGGCAACGCAGCATCCGCTCCAAGACAAGCGCCCCCACGGCGAAGGGGGCGCTTGTGTTTTTGCGCGCGAGAGATCGAACGCGGGCCGGGAGGCCCACGTTACAGCTGACCGGGAGGTCGGCGCTACTGAGAAGTATTGACTAAGCCAGCCCCAGCCGCTTCATCGCGACCCTGGGCAGCGCCGAGCCGCTCTTTTCCAGCACCCACTTCGCAACGGCAACCCACATCAGCGTTCCGGCCAACAGTACCGCCAGGTCGATCCATTGGACGTGGCCCGGAATCGCACTGTGCAGCGCGCCGCCCAGCCAACCGAAGACCACGCCAACTCCCACGCCGCTCACCGTGGCTGCCAGCAGGCAGCGTCCCAGCTCCGCATAGTCGAGGCTGGCCACTGAGACCATGCGCCGCTGGTGGAGCAGCACAGCCAGGGCGACGGTTTGCAGCGCGATGCCGCAGTCGGAGGCGACCGCCAGCCCCATCGCACCATACTCGTGGTAAAGCGAGTAATAGATGGGCAGCGAGATCACTGTGACCACGGTTCCCGCCGCCATGGGAAGGAATGTGTTTCCCGCGGCATAAAAAGCTCGTGAATAGATCGCCTGCGCCGACCACAAAAAGAGCGAGATGGAGAAGACGGCGAAGTAGCCCGAGCACTCCCGGGCATCTCGGAGAGAGAAACGCCCGCCCATGAAGAGCAGTTCCACCAGCGGCGTTGCCAGCGCGACCATGGCCGAGGCGGCCAGCAGCCCCAACGCCGTAACGCGCGAGACCGAGTCGGCTACGCCGGTGGCAAATTCGTAATGGCGCTGCTTGCTCCACAGGCTGGCGAAGAAGGGCATGGAAGCCGCGCCCGCCGCCTGGGCCAGCATGGCCATGGGCGCAGTGAAAAGCTGCTTGGCATAGGTCATCAGCGAGACCGCGCCGTCGGTCTTCGAGGCGAAGTGGGCGATGATCCAGGTATCGGCGGTGACCAGCGAGACGCCGACAATCAGCGGAAGCGAGAGCCGCACCCACTCGTGCAATCCCTTGTCGTGCCAGTCGAGAATCGGCCGGTAGTGCGTGCCCGCTCGCCGGGCGAAGATTGCATTCAGAAGAAACGGACCGAGAAAGGCTCCGGCCAGCGTGCCGATGGCCAGCGAAGAAACGCCCAGCCGATGCACCAGCAGGATGCCGCCGAAGATGGTGCCCAGGTTGTAGATCAGCGGGGCCACCGCCTGCACGCTGAACTGCTTGCGCACCAGCAGAACCGCGCCAAAGATTCCTCCGGCAAAGAAGAACAACTGCGCGGGCAGCACAATGCGCGTCAGCCGCGTGCAAAGGGCCGCTTTCTCGGCGTCGAAGCCGTTGAACCACCAGTGAACATAGAACGGGGCGAAGATCTCGGCCAGCACGATGGCCGCGCCCAGCACGAGATACATTGTTGTCAGAATCACCGAGAGCGACCGCTCTCCCTCATCTTCGCGCCCGCTTTCGCGATAGCGCGTGAGGATGGTGACAAAGGTGATGGAGGCCGCGCCGCCCACCAGAAAATACGAGATCATGTCCGGCATCACAAACGCAGCGTTGAAGGCGTCGGCCTCCATGCCGCGGCCGAAGAGCCAGGCGATGTATTTGATGCGCACCAGGCCGATGATGCGCGACACAAAGGTCGAGGCCATCAGCACCAGGGTCGCCGAGAAGGCCGTGTGCGCGTGCGAAGGGCGCAGCAGCCCCAGGCCGCGCGCCCATTTGGAGCGCGCTGGCGGAGAGGATTCGGTAGAGGGCCGTCCTGCCACTGGACTCGATTCTAGAGCATGACCGGGGATGCCCTAACCGGCCCACTTCCCTTCTACCGCTTGCCCTGGATGGTCTTGGGGTTGCCTCCAACTTTTTTGGCGGCGCGCTTGGAGGCGATGGCGGTCATCTCCTTGCCGACGTGGGACTGGTTGACACCGAGTTGCAGGGCGAGATTGATGACGTTGCTGGTGCCCCAGTAGAGCGCCAGGCCAGAGGCGTAGCTCCACAGCATGAAACCGAAGATGGCGGGCATCATGAAGGCCATCATCCGCCGCTGGGCCGGGTCCATGCCCGGCGAGGGCGTAATGTACTGGGTGAGAAACATGGTCACGATAATCAAGATGGGCAGAACATGGGTTGGGTCTGCCGCGGAGAGGTCGTGAAGCCAGAGCCAGTGGGCCTGGCGCAACTCGACGGCATTCTGCAAAACGCGGAAATAGGCCCAGAAGAGCGGAATCTGCGGCAGCATGGGCAGGCAGCCGCCGTACATGTTGACGCCCTCCACCTTGTAAAGCTCCATCATCTCGCTGTTCATGTCGGCCCGCTTGGGGTCGGTGGCCTTGAGATTCTTATAGCGATTCTTTATTGCCTCAACCTTGGGCTGCACGCGCATCATCTTCAGCGACGATTTGAGCGCCATGAAGCGGAAGGGCATCATGATGACGGTAAAGACGGTGGTGACGATAATGATGGCCCAGCCCCAATTGTCCGAGCCGCCGCCCATGTGGTCGTGCAGGAAGCGCAGCGCCAGATAGAGGGGCTTGGCGACAATGGTGATCCAGCCGAACTGGATCAGCGGCTCCAGCGTGGGCCCGTCGGGTTTGCCGTCCGCGCCGATGGCGTGGATAGAGGCCAGCACGCTCATCGCCTTGGGACCGGCATAGAGTCGCAGGCGCGTGACGCCGCTGGTGTCGCCCACGGCCAAACCGATCAAGTGAGCCGGTGTCTTCTCGCTGGCCGGGTCGCTTAAAGTCCTGGGCAGGTCGATGGTGTGATGCAGCGTGACCAGGGTTGTGCGCTCGGGATCGTCGGGCAGGAAGGCGGAGACGAAGTAGAGATCGGTGATGGCCGCGTAAGCGTAGGGCTGGTCGAAGGTGGCGTCGCCGATGACCTTCTTGACGCCCTCCGAGTCCTGCTTGCCATCGAGCGACCAGGCAAACTGCGACAATGCGGAGGTGCGCACCGGAGACCGGGTCGAGGACGAGGGGAGGAACTCCTCCATGTCGCCCAGGCCGGCAGGCCACTCGACCAATGCCCGCACCGGCGCGCCGTTGCGCTTGACCTCGGCTTCGACGGTGATGATGTAGCTTGAGTCGAAGTGGATCGTCTTGACCACATCCAGGCCGCCCATGGCGTAGTGAAAGGTGAGGGCGCTGGTGGCCGGGACCTCCGCGTGGCCGGTCGCCGAGGGTTGCGCGCCCGACGCCGTGACCTGATAGAGCGCCTGATCGATCTGCGTTGTGAGGGCCGGCTCATAGGTAAAGAGCGAGAGCGGGTAGCCGAAGTCCTGGGCGACCTGCTGCTGAACCATATCCAGCGGCTTGCCTGCGGTGTCGAAGTACTTCTTCAAGATCCAGCTCTTGATTTGCGCGCCGCGATTGGTGAAAACGATCTTGTATTCGTCGTTTTCGATCGTGGTCAGGGTCTCTTCCGATGCAGAGACGCTGGGCGAGACAGCGAGAACCGGCGCAGAGGCTATCTCCGGCTGGGCGGCTGCCGCGGCTGGAGCAACGGGCTGCGGCTGGTTTGCCGGCTGGCTCTGGCTCTGCGCGGCAGGCGGGGGTGTGGGCGGCTTCTGCCTGAAATAATCGAAGCCAAAGACGACCAGGAGCACCAGCAGCATGACGGTCATCATGCCGCGCATGTCGCCGCCACTGCCGCCGCCGTCGCCGCCCGGCGCTTGAAGATTGGGATTGCGAATTTCTGCCAATGGATACGTCCTATTCGTAAAAGGGCACGAGGTTTGAGCGCCGCTCTCTCTATGGTAATTGTTCGTTGTGGAGAGGACGTGAATTCGCGGCAGGCGGCACGGGATCGAGGCCTCCGCGGGCGAAGGGATTGCAGCGCAGGAGTCTCCACAAGGCCAGCGCCGTGCCGCGCAACGGCCCGTGATTGGCGATGGCGATGGAAGCGTACTCGGAACATGTGGGCAGGTAGCGGCAGCCGCCGGGCCGCAGCGAATGGATCGCCGGGGAGATCCAGCGGCGATAGAAGTCGAGCAGCGCGAGCAGCAAGCGAGTCAACCCCTGCGGTGGGGCCAGCGTTGTCTCAGGCGCACTCGCAGGGTGTTGCGCGGATTCGGATTGAGCGCTGGTCATAAGGTTCCCTGCGGCGGGGCGAGCTTCGGAGATGATAAGACTGCCAATCTCATGCGGGCCGCCTCGGCGCTTGCCTGCTGAAGAATACGCACAACCTCCGCCTCAAGTTTCGCGAATTCCAAAACGAGCACCGCGCGGCGAGGATGGAGGATCAGGTCGCAGTCTTGCGGCAGCAGATCCAGGTGGCGGCGCAGTGCCTCTCTCATGCGCCGCTTGATGCGATTGCGCTCATGAGCCTTGCCCAGTACCTTTCCGGCGGTGAGGCCGACGCGCGGGCCAATGGGAGTTTCCGATGCGGTGCCCGAGGCCGTGCGCGGCGCAAGAAACCAGCTCATCGACGCAGATTGGCGCTTGCGGCTGGCCGCATAGGCGCGCTGATAATCGGCGTGCTTGCTGAGGCGCGCGCCGGCCAGCGATGCTTTGCGGGGCGGGCGCCGGTCAGCTTGACGAGGGATGGTCATGGCTATGCCGCGAGAAGCCTTGTCCGGAACAGCCGTGGCGTGGGCGCATTCCGGCTCAAAGAGAACGGCAGGCGAGGTTTAATCGCGGAATCCGGCGCTGACCGCGACGCGCTTGCGGCCGATGGCGCGGCGGCGGCTCAACACGGCAGCACCGGCCTTGGTCTTCATGCGCGCACGGAAACCGTGGGTCTTCACGCGTTTGCGGCGATTGGGTTGAAATGTGCGCTTGGGCATGAAAATACACTCCTGCTTCCTGATGAAAATCTGCGCCTTGCCGGCAAGTATTTAGTGTAACGTAAGTTGAGCCAGGAATCCAGCGGGAAGCGCGTCGAGGCCCAGGGATTGGTCTCTCAACCGGGGATCGTTTACCGCCCGCAGTGGCGTTTTCAGGGCCTGAAGGCTGGCGATTTTGCGCGCCTCCCGGAGAGTTGCAGATTACACTCTGGTAACCTTACCGGCGAGTTTCACCACCGATGGTGCAACTGAATCGCGCAGACCAAAAGTTTGTGAAAACCGGATTACAACGACTCGCAAATGTGCTACTATCGGGACCGTTCAAGAAAGTTTCCCAGCGTCTCACGGAACCGGTTTTATCCCGGGCCCCGAGGTCAGTTTCAGGGGCAGACCAGCGGCAATCAGGCAGTCGGTAATCGGCAGACGGACGAAAAGCTACGAGCTTTGCGCCGGAAGGATTGCTATTGCCAAAAACGTTGGATGAACCGGACCGCAGTTTACAGACGGCGCAGGTAAGGATGAGCACGATGGCATTTGCGACTTCGCCGGTGACGGCTCTCAATCCCTGGCTCCAGATCCTCGCGGCTCTGGAGATGAAAGTGATTCGCCAGTCCTTCGAGACCTGGTTCAAGCCCACTCGTTACAGCCATGTGGCCGGCCGCACGCTTTATGTACGCGTGCCCTCGCCAGAGTTTCAGGGCCTCGGTGACAAATACGGAGACCTGATCCAGGAAGCGATCGAACAGCACACGCTCGAGTTGGACGATGTCTGCTTTGTGACCGCCGAGGAGGATCCCTCGATTCCGCCGCAACGCAAGGACGGCGGCTTTGCGCCGGTGTCGGCGCACGCTCCCACCGCACCGCCGCCGCCGCCCCGCACGCCGGAGCAGGCGCGCTTCGATTGGTCGACCGCCGCGCAACTCAACCAGCGCTACACCTTCGATGCCTTCGTGATCGGCAACGGCAACCAGTTTGCCCGCGCTGCCTCGCTGGCCGTGGCCGAGCGGCCTTCGCGCGCCTACAATCCGCTCTTCCTCTATGGCGGCGTCGGCATGGGCAAGACCCACCTGATGCACGCAATCGGCCACGAGGTGAAGCGCCGCCAGCCCACATCGAGCATCTGCTACGTGTCTGCTGAAAAATTTACGAACGAGATGATCACCTCGCTGCGCAACGACCGTATGACCAGCTTCCGCGACCGCTTCCGCACCGTCGATGTGCTCTTGATCGACGACATCCAGTTCATCGCCCAGAAGGAGCGCACGCAGGAGGAGTTCTTCCACACCTTCAACGCGCTGCACGAGAGCATGAAGCAGATCGTGATCGCCTCCGACCGTCCGCCCAAGGAGCTGGCGGAGATCGAGGACCGTCTGCGTTCGCGCTTCGAGTGGGGCTTGATCGCCGATATTCAGCCGCCCGATCTCGAAACCAAGGTCGCCATCCTGCAAAAGAAGGCCGAGAGCGAACAGGTGCAGTTGCCCACCGATGTGGCCCTGTTTGTCGCGTCAAACGTGCGTACTAACGTCCGTGAGTTAGAGGGCGCCCTGGTGCGTCTCATTGCATGGTGCCAGCTCAACCGCATGGAGATCACGCTGGCTTCGACCCAGCAGTGCCTCAAGCAGTTCATCGACATGCAGGTGCGCAAAATCACCATCGAGGCCATTCAGCGCGCGGTGGCCGAACAGTTCGGCATGAAGGTCGCCGATCTGAAGCAGAAGAACAACTCGCGCAACGTCTGCGTGCCGCGCCAGATTGCCATGTATCTGGCCAAGCAGATGACCGAAGCCAGCTTGCCCGAGATCGGCCGCCAGTTTGGCAACAAGCACCACACAACGGTCATGCACTCGATCTCCAAGATCGACGACCAGCGCCGCACCGACAAGGACCTGCACCGCACGCTGAACAAGCTACAAGAGCAGTTGAACGCCTAGCCACCACCTGCGGTGGGGCCAACTGCCTTCGGCTGGCCCGCGCCAGTAAAAAGGCGCGGGACATAGGTCCATCGATGAAATAGGGTGCCCCACCAAGGGTCGTTCAAGAGGAAAAGTCACGATGCAAGACTCTAACGAAAAGCCAGCTGCAGACACGGCGTCGCCAACAGGCGAACTTTACAGGTTCCTCGAGAATGAAATTGCCTATCGAAGAGATCGAAAGCAGGAGATTTTCAACTGGGCGAGCTCTTTATTGGTTGCCGTCATCGGGGGCATCATCGCCCTCACCTATAAGGACGGGAAGTCATTTTCGCCAGTCCACAAAATACTATTGACAGGGGCAATTGTCATTTTATCGGGCTACTCATGTAAGTGGATCGATATACATTGGAAAGTGACGATAGCGGCTAGGAAACAACTGTCGTTCTACTACGACAGAATCGCCAAGAATAATAAAGACGCGCCTACCGATCGAGACTGGCCGAGCATTCGCGTCATCCTAGCGTTGACTCTGTTATCCCTCCTTGCCGTGTGGATCAACGTCCGGCCTTGACGCGGTTTAGGAATCCCTGAAGGCCGAGTGCGCCAGGTCGCGAAGTTGGGACCCGGGTTTCCTAAAATCAATCTGCCCTAGCGCCGAGAGCGGCCACGATCTCCAGAGTCTCTTCCGCGATCCCCGAAGCTGCGCGGCTTGACGGGCGGGGTGACGGGCAGGTCGGTCTTGCCTGCCGGATAGACGGCGAGAAAGCGGTCCTGGCCTTCGCCGTTGCTGGCCGTCTCGACGCCTTCAATGCCGCGGAAGGCCATGTGCAGCAGGCGGCGCTCGCGGCTGTTCATCGGCGGAAATGCGTAAGGCACGCCGGAGCGGAGCACCTTTTCCGCGGCGGTCTCGGCGGTCATGCGCAGTTCCTGGGCGCGCAGGGCCTTGAAGTCGCCGGCGTCGAAACTGATGAGGCCGCCCTCGCGCTGGTCGAGACGCAGAATCTGCGCCGCAATGGTTTCCAGAGCCAGCAGCAGTTCGCCATTGTGCTGCGTGACCAGTGGCACGTCGGGGCCGGCCAGCTCGACACAGAGGGCTGGAGCCTGCTCCTCTGCTTCTGGCGGGTCGTCTGGCGCCGTGATGCGGTATTTGAGGCGTAGTCCACCCAGTTTGTTGAGGGTGGCGAGGAATCCGGCAATCTTCTGGGCGGCTTGCTGCAGGTCGTCGATGGGCATAACAAAACAGTATCGCAGAGCCGGGCGGCGAATGGGCGGGGAATCGGGGAGAAACCGTCTGCTCCGGGGAGGATTCGATACTCGCGGCACCATGGCCTGGTGTTGTATCTTCCAATTCGTATGGAACACACTCAGAGCAACGTCCCCCACCCCGCCCCGGAGGCCGAAGAGGTCTACCGGCGCTGGATCCAGTTTCTCGATGAAGAGTTCACGCGCCATCAGGCTCCCGAGCGCCGCGCCGAGATTGTGCGCGACCAGCTTTATCAGATCTATCTGGGCCGCCCGCATGGCGGCAAGCTCAACCTGACGCTGACCTCCGAGCTGCCCGGCAACGTGCTCTCGCTCTCGCTGGACCCGGGAAACGTGACCCTGGAGGCCGAGCATTTTGCCGACGCCGATCCCGAGCAGTTCGCCAAGCGCAAGCCGCTGCTATGGTTCTGGCAGATGTTCGACCGCTCGCCGATTGGGACCAACCACTGGCTGGGCCTGCGCTTCCGGTGCATGCTGGGCCGCCACATCTTCGCCCGCATCGGCGCGGGAGTCAAGATCTACCACGGAGTGGACCTGACCTTCGGCTATAATTTGTCGATCGAGGAGGGGGTCACTATCCGCCAGCGGGCTCTGCTGAACGACCGCGGCGGGATCACCATCGGCAAGGGCGCCGTCATCGGCTCCTTCGCGCGTATCTACTCGCATAGCCACGCGGCACACGACTTCGGCGAGGTGATTCTGATGCCCACCGTCATCGGACCGGCGGCGCGCATCGCCAGCCATGCCATTGTGCTGGCCGGTCAGCACATCGCCGCCGGAGAACTGGTGGGCAGCTTCCCGGCCAACCGGATCTGAGATTCGAAATGCGCGCCCCAACGGGAAATGGCCGCCCGAGAGCGGCCATTTTCTTGCATCCTGACGCGAACGACCGCCGGACAGAAGAGCGGCGGCGCGTATCTACTCTGCGTTGTCGATCTGGGCTCTTTGAAGCTTGTCGGAGTAATCGATGTAGACGGCCTTCCATGTGGAGAAGAAGTCGATAGCTCCCAGGCCTTCTCGGTGGCCGTTGCCGGTGTGTTTCACGCCGCCAAAAGGAAGATGTACCTCCGCGCCGATGGTGGGGGCGTTGATGTAAGTAATGCCGGACTCCAGGTCGCGGATGGCTGTGAAGGCGCGGTTTATATCCTTTGTATAAAGCGCGGTCGAGAGGCCATAATCGATGGAGTTGGCGATCTCGATGGCCTCTTCAAAGCTCTCGAACTCGATCAGGCTGACCACCGGGCCGAAGACCTCCTCGCGGGCGATGCGCATCGCGGGAGTTACTCCGCCCAGCACGGTCGGCTGGAAGAAGGTGCCGTGGGCATAACTCCCCTCGGTCAGAACATGGCCGCCAGTTAGTAACTTCGCGCCTTCGCCGAGAGCTACTTCGACATACTTGACTGAGGTTTCAATTTGACCCGGATTAACCTGCGGGCCGACCTCGACCGACTCATCGAGTCCGTTACCTACTTTGAGTTTCTTCGTCCGCGCAACAAACTCGGAGATAAACTTTTCCGCGATGCCTTTTTGCAGCAGGATGCGGCTGGTGGCTGTGCAACGCTGGCCGGTGGTGCCGAATGCGCCCCAGAGAGCGCCGTCCAGGGCTAATTCCAGGTTGGCGTCGTCCATCACGATCTGGGCGTTCTTGCCGCCCATCTCCAGCGAAACCTGCTTGAAGGCAGCCGCGGCGCGCTGAGCTACCAGAGAGCCGACGGCGCTCGACCCGGTAAAGCTGATCGCGCGCACGCCGGGGTGCTCGACGAGAGCTGAGCCCGCAACCGAACCGGAGCCGCTGACGATATTGACCACGCCGGGCGGCAGGCCGGCATCGACCAGCGCCTGGACAAGGTTATAGGTCGAGAGCGGCGTGTCGCTGGCCGGCTTGATGATGCAGGTGTTGCCCGAGACGAGCGCCGGAAAGAGCTTCCACGAGGGGATGGCCATGGGAAAGTTCCAGGGCGTGATGAGGCCGACGACGCCGACCGGCATGCGGACGCTCATGGCGAACTTGTTCTGCAACTCCGATGGTGTCGTTTGGCCAAAGAGCCGTCGCCCCTCGCCGGCCACATAAAACGCTTCATCGATGGCCTCCTGCACGTCGCCGCGGGTCTCGGTGAGCACCTTGCCCATCTCGCGGGTCATCTCGCGGGCGTATTGCTCTTTACGCTCCTTGAGCAGCAGGCCGGCACGGAGGAGGATCTCTGCCCGCTTGGGCGCGGGGACCAGCCGCCACGTGGCGAAGGCCTTCTTCGCGGCGGCTACGGCCAACTCCACATCCTCGGCGTGGGAGGATGGAAAGGCGCCCACCACGTCCGTATGGTCGGCAGGGTTCAGATTGAGGATGGTCTTGCCGCTCGCCGCGGGCAGCCATTGGCCGCCAATCAGATTGCGATACGTGGGATAGGTCATGGAAACCTCATCTGCAGATGGCTGTTCCTGCTCAACGCGAATTGTCCGATCCCTGCTCTCCGCGCCAAAAGCTTTGCGCGCGCGGATCTTCCGCCTATCCGCAAGGTTGTCAAGAAGTCCAATGCGGCGGACGCTCGCGCTCCCGATTCGATCCCTTCCGTATGAAGATCAAGTTGTGGTAGAAGGCGATCGACTTGATATTCAAATCGAGATCGGTGGGGCTGTAATTGCCCCTGATTTCCTCCCAGTTGAGACCGTCAACCAGCGACTTGAAGTATCCCATCGATGTGGCGGGATCGCCGCGGTCCGTTTCATTGCCGCCATATTCGGCCCAGTACGACGTCTGGGTATCCTCGATGGCATAGATGCCGCCGTCGGCCAGATGCGGAAACAATTGGCGAAATGTGAAAAGCACGTGTTCGTTCATGTGGCTGCCGTCATCGACGATGATGTCGATCTTGCCGATTTCACGGACCACCTTGTCCAGGAAGATAGGATCGGTTTGGCTGCCCAGGAAGGTCTTGATTCGTCTTTGATTGTGGGCAGACTTGTCATGGATATCGATCCCGAAGATGCGGCCGTGCGGAAAGTAAGCGCGCCACATCCGCAACGAGCCTCCCCCCTTCCTCGGATCCTCGTCCCCGCCCACCCCGATTTCGAGCAGGTTGATCTTCTTGCGGCGGTCTTTCCTGAAAACATCCTCATAATGCTGCGCATACCAATGCCAGTTCCACTTGTCGGTCAAGAAGATCGTTGCCAGCATCCTGAGATTGCGGCCAAAGAGCCATGCGGCGGGAAGGCTTCCGAGCCAACGAAAAGGGCCGATTTGAAAAGCCAGGACACGATCCTTAAGCCCTTGTTTCTCTTTCACCGGCTTCTGCCTGAACCAGTGAACGAGCCGGTCCTTCAACTTGTCGAGCATGGAAATACTCCGGAGCCGCCGCGGTAGTTTCTCAATCATCTTACACCGGAGCTGATTTCTTCTTTCAAACGCGGTTTCAGAAGGGAATCGCGAAAGTTGCGGAGAAATGCGGGGCAATTCCTGCATTTCAGCGGCATGATTCCGGTCATGCAGGCGGTCGATGAGGGGAAAGAGGGCTTCTGCCTGCTCGACTCTGTGATTCCCGTTGAACAGCCGGCCGGGCGTTTGCCCTGGAGCAGTTGCGACGCCGTCTGGCATGCACAGGGTTGCGATACGGCCTTGGCCCGCTGGCCGTACAATAGGCATTGAGGTAAAATCGACTTCCCGATGTCATTGAATGGATACCCATCCCGCTCCACGCGGTCGCACGGTCTCCGCTCGCTGTTCAGCATGTTTTCCAGCGACCTGGCCATCGATCTCGGCACCGCCAACACTCTGGTCTTCGCGGCTGGCAAGGGCATCGTCGTCAACGAGCCCTCCATCGTGGCCATCAACAAGAACACCGGCGAGGTGGAAGCCGTGGGCAAGGAGGCCAAGGATATGCTGGGCCGCACGCCCGGCAACATCGTGGCCATCAAGCCGATGAAGGACGGCGTCATCGCCGACTTCAAGGTCACCGAGAAGATGCTGAACTACTTCATCCAGAAGGCGCACAACCGCAAGATGCTGGTGCATCCGCGCATCGTCATCGGCGTGCCTTCCGAGATTACGCAGGTGGAGAAGCGGGCGGTCGAGGACTCGGCCTACCGCGCCAAGGCCAGCGAAGTCTATCTCGTGGAACAGGCCATGGTGGCGGCTATCGGCGCCGGGCTGCCCATCACCGAGCCGGGCGGCAACATGGTGGTCGACATCGGCGGCGGGACGACGGACATCGCGGTCATCTCGCTCTCGGGCATCGTCTACTCGCGCTCGGTGCGCATGGCCGGCAACCAGATGGACGAGGCCATCACCAATTATCTGAAGCGCAAATACAATCTGCTGATCGGCGAGCGGACCGCCGAGGCGATCAAGATCGAGATCGGGTCGGCCTTCCCGCTGGACAAGCCCTTGACGATGGAAATCAAGGGACGCAACCTGATCGAGGGCGTTCCCAAGAGCATCACCGTCGACGACAGCGAGATTCGCGAGGCGCTGGGCGAGTGCATCGCGGTGATCATGAACGCCATCCGCGTGGCTCTCGAGCGCACGCCGCCCGAGCTGTCTGCTGATATTTCGGATCGCGGCATCGTGCTCACCGGCGGAGGCGCGCTCATCAAGAACCTCGACAAGCGCATCCGCGAGGAAACCGGCCTGCCCGTCTCCGTGGCCGACGATCCGCTGGCCTCGGTGGTGCTGGGGACGGGCAAGATGCTCTCCGACTTCCGCCTGCTGCGCAAGATCAAGATCGATTAACCACCTGCGGTGGGGCCAGCCGCTCGCTGTTCGCTCGCAGAAGGATCGCGGATTCTCAGGTCTGAAAATCCAGACTTGGGCCATCGGGCAAGCCTAGATTTAAGAGGGCACATTCTGAGTCGTATTGGCGTCGGTCAACACGGAATCAGGCAAAACCCCTTCCCGGCGACCCGATGAATTGCTGCGCCACTATACGAGCGTCGAGTCGTTCGTGAGCATCATTAACTGCGGCGAGTTGTAGGCAAGTCACACTCGTAATATTCTTTGAAAAACCTTCTGCTCGGATGTAACGATTCCTTCCGCAGAATCCCTATATTGTCGAATCCACTAATAGAAATATGGAGTGTTCAATGACGCATCGCCTACTTCAGCCTGCCTCCCGATACGTTTGATTTCGTCCGCACCAGAATTGAAAGCGGGCGCTACGAGACTCCCGGCGAATTGGTACAGGCTGCCTTTCGCGCCCTCCATCGGGAGGAGGGCAGGACAAAGGACGCGCCCTCGGCAAGGAGCATTGCCGAAGAGGACGCATTTCGGAAGTTGTGGGAAGCATCGCCGGGGTTTCCAGTGGACCGGCGGAAGGTGCCGCGACCGGATTGATCGGGGTTCGTGCTTTCCCCAGGCCCGTCTCAGATCAATTCTGGAATAGGCTGTAGGATTCCCTCAGGGGCATAGCTACTTTGGACTGGACCGGATTTTGGAAGATAAAGGACCACACAGTGTCTTCCACCTCGGGGCAGCCATGAGTCAGGATCTTTCCCCCGCCGGAGACCACGATCTCCGCATGAAAATCGATGGGGAGAGCTGCCTGCATGGCCGCAAAGAGGGCCTTCTGAGCCGTTGCATGCGCCTCGCTGACGTACTCGCCGACGGGCAAATGGACTCTCTTCCCGGTGCTTGAATCGACCATGGTGCGGCTGAAAGAAGCCGCTTTCATCCGCTCATGCAGCGGCAGGTACTCGTTATCGTGGATATCGATTCGGACAGTAAACCGCATTGGGGAGGCTCCTTTTGCATTATCTTTTCCTATTTTCTCCGGTTCGTCTATGGGTTTAGTTGGGTTTTTGCCGGTTATCCTCCCCCTCGGTACCAAAATCCTAACGTGACTCATCTGGTGCCGAGGTGGAACTCTTGGGAGACGGGCGACTCGCCGATTTCACTTATAGGGAGGCTGAGTCGTCCCTCGTGTCTTCCCGAGATGGGGGTTCTCCGCCCTGGCGATTGAGGATGCGGCGGAAGGCCTCGCGGTCGGCGCGGCTGCGGCGCTGCGAGAAGAACTCCTCGGTCTGCATGGCGGCGATCTTCTCTGCGGCGGTATTTTGGAATTGATCCATTGTCTTTCTCGATGGCTTTGCTAAGCGACGAGGACACGCGCCCTCGTTTGACCGTGCGGACTGGCATGAACCGTGATCCTGATGTCCTGACCGAGGAGCACGAGGAAGCGCATCAGCCTCTTGATCGAGAACCCGGTCAAGCGGCCGCGAAGAAGCATTGAGACCTTCGGCTGGTCGATCCCCAGGACCTCTGCGGCTTTCTTCTGGGTGAGCTTGCGCTCCCGGATGAGGACGGAGATCTTGTTGGCCAGTTCGGCTTTGGCGAGCGCCTCTTCGGGGTTCGGCAGGCCGAGATCGGCGAAGACATTTCCGCTGCTGACTACGTAATCCACCTCGTGCCTGGGCATGGTTCAGGCCTTCCTTTCCCTGTCGATTTCGATCGCTCGCTTGAGCCTCTGTTTCACAACCTCGATTTCACCTCTGGGTGTCGCGATTCCCTGCTTCGACTTCTTCTGGAAGGCATGCAGGACGTAGACGGCGTGCTCCAGCCTGACGGTGTAGACGGTCCGAAAGGTATCGCCGCGATGGTCGGAGACCACTTCCAGAGTTCCGCCCGGGAAGCTCTTCAGCGGCTTGGCATCCGGGTGCTTGTTGCCCATTTGCGCCTGATAGAGCGCGTACCCAACGTGACGCTGTACCGGATCGGGGAATTCGGACAGCACACGGTGCGAGTCGCCAACGAAGAGCAGCTCTTTCATCTTTCGATCTCACTCAGTCATTAATATGCCAGATCTGGCATGGGCCGTCAAGGCAGATTCGGTTGATCGGGTTCGTGGTATCCCAGGACCGAGAATCCGGACCTGGGGCACCCTCGTGTTGTGGTGAGTTGAGCGCCACGGAACCTGGGCCACTCGCCATTATCTCGGACGCCTCGTTTTGCTTCCAGGTTCGAGGCGTGCTTTGATAACGGCTTTGACCTTTCCCTTCCATCCCGACCCATGCATCACCCTTTCGAAATTGCGCCCAAATCGCCCCGAGAGCAATTCCGTCCGTGTTTTTTGGCTTAGCTCTCTCCAATTTTCAAACATTATGTAAATTGCATTCCCATATTCGATGTTCTCAAACACCACGAGATCATCCTTAATGAGCCCGCCAAAGTACCTTTCAAATCCGCTCAGTCCATAGACGAGTTTTGCAGGCTTGAGGCTCATCACAAAATCATAGCGCTCCGCAACTGCGGCCTTTTCCTGACTGGACGGAACCTTTCCCTGGAATAGACGAGCTATCGCCTCTTCCCGCGTACCAGGGGGAAGCACCTCCCAGGAGACTTTCAGGGTTTGTAGGTAGTCCGCGATTGTTGCGTCACTCGGTTGAACGCCAAAAGAACCCACATTCTCTAGAAGCAGATTCAGGCATTCTAGGAGATCGTCTTTGAATCGCTTGGCTTTTTGGTCAAGAACGCGATCCACTTCGAATACGATCATGTAGCTCTTCTGTCCGGCATCAGAATTGGGAACGAGTATCTTCAGCCGAGTAAGACGCGGGCCGATGAAGTCGCGGGGATACTTTTCATAAGGTAGATAGACGGTATGTGTCCCGTTGTATGAATCGCCCCAGTTCGGCGATTCAATTGCATTGTAATGCGTCTCTTTTTCGAGATCCTTCCTTATGATTTCCTCGCCATTTACGTTTCTCTTGCTGCACTTCCCACTCTCTTTGGGCGGCAGGACCGACGGTGAGAAAAGCAACTTACCGCCAGTCAGCGTCATGCCAAGATGGCTCAATTTACCATCCTGAAGCTCCTGCGCTGAATACACTCGTGAACATGCTGCTATCACGCTAGGTCTCTGACCGCGTGATGTTGTTTCTTTCGTAGCCGAACTTCTGGCGTGCCTTCTTGCGCGTGAACTGCCAGTTGATGGTGACGTGGTGGCGGTTCATCTTTCGGTCCCAGGCTTTGGCTTCCCGTCGTAGATCGCTTAGTGAAGGAATACGGCGTTGGCCGAGGCACTGGCGGCTGAACAGGCTGATCTCGATCTCCGCCTGGTTCAGCCAGCTTCCGTGTTTCGGGGTGTAATGCACCGTGAAACGCTCCCACAACAGGCCGCCGATCTTTTCACCGAACCGGTCCACCAGCGCCTTGCGGTTATGTGAACTCAGATTATCCATCACCAGATGGATGGTTTCGGCCTCCGGATAGCTGGCAACGATCTCCACCAGATAGTCGGCGAATTGCGGTGAGGAGCGGTTCGCGGTTGGTTTGGTAAAGTGCCGGCCGGCCTTTGGCTGGACACCGCAGAAGACGTTGGCCGTGCCGCGCCGCTCGTACTCGCAATCACGCCGAGCAATCCGTCCCGGCCGCATCAGCCGCGGCGGGCGGACATCGGCGTGCAGCACCACAGGCTTCTCATCCACACAGACCACTGGCTCCTTTTCCGATAGCGGCTTTTCGTAAATCTTGAGTACGTCCTCCATGCGGGCGATGTACTCTTCATTCAGTTCCGCCACGCACCACATTTTTTTCCCGCCACGGCTTCAGTTCGTGGCTCTGAAGCAGGATGCGGATCGTCTCCCGGCCCACCTGCGGCGCCAGCTTCCGCTTCACTGCTTCGGTGGCGATCAGGCGCACACTCCACCGCGCTATGCCCTGTGGCGGCGGCGAGCACACCATGGCAATGATCCGCTGGCTCTGTCCTACGTCCAGTGCGCGCTGTTTGCCGGGCCGCGGCCTTTCATACAGTGCCGACTCCAGCCCTTCCTCCTCATAGCGCCGGGCAATAGCTCGCACCGTTTTCGCAGCTACGCCCACACTGGCAGCCACCTGCGCCGCCTTCTGCCCACGGTCAAGCTGGCGCAGAACCAATGCACGCCGCAACACTCGCGACGATCCCCGCCCCTTCGTCAGCATCCCGGAAACCTGCTGACGGTCCTTACTCTTCAACTGAACATGCACCCGATGGTAGCTTTGCATGTCCCCACTATGCAGCCATTCAAATCGCGATAAAAGTGCCTGCAAAGATACATCTTTAAACAGTCAGAGACCTAGTGGCTTTGAGTTGTTTGAGACGGAGCTGTATCGACGGTGGGATCGTGCGAAGATTCTTCCTTGCCATGTCCATGCCTCGCAGCAAAAGCATTCCAGGAGACGAGGGCCTAGCTTGAATGATACGCGTTAACAATCTAAAGTCAAGAGTGCCGGAATCCCAGGCCTCAACTCTCAGACTTGGGATTCCGACGATGAATAAATGATTCTTTACACTTTGGCCAGGGCCTGGCCGGTCAGCCGCTCTTTTAGTATCTCGTGCGCATTGGTCAGGAACTCGTTCCGCGGGAGTTTGCCGCTGTCCACTTCGGCTAGTAGCTCGCGCTGGGCGGCGTATTCCTTGTTGACGATGCCAGCCTTGGATTGCAACATGCGCCACGCCTTGCGGCGTTCTACGCAGAAGATGACTAGCTGGCGGCTTAGGGCGTAGTAGGTTGTCTTACCCGCGTCTTCGACAGTGATATACACGCCGAAGTCGGGGACGTAGGAGCGGTGCGCGGGATTGAGGTAGTAGCGGTAGACGACGTCCTGCTGCGTGATGCGGACGAGCATGTTATCGAGCGGGATGAGCTTGGCTGCGGCCTCGGGCTTGATCTTCTTCAGGTGGTTGCGGAAGCGGGCCTCGGTGGTGCACCAGTGAGCGACGGTGTAGCGGCGAGTCTCGCCGGTGACCTTGTCTTTGGTTTCATACCAATCCAAATCAATGGAGGGGTTGCCCTTGAGGTCAAGGGCTTCGGCATAGGTTTCACCGAGGCGTGGGTTGAAGACGAATTCCGGCACGCCGCGGGAGTCGCGGACGCGCTGGGCCTGGAAGAGAGCCATGTCGTCGGGGACGCCGTGTTCGGGCTGGCAGGTGGTGAAGGCCTGGAGGAACATGGTGCCGCGATATTCCAGGCCGTCGAGAATGGCGCGGTAGAGCTTGGGGGCGTTGGCCATGGAAACCTGCGCGACGAAGGGCGAACCGTGGCCGGCGAGGAAGGTCTCGGCGACGGTCTTCTTCTCGGTGTTCTTGCCCTGGGTGGCCGCGCCGAAGGTGTTCATATCGTTGCCGCCGAGCATGGGCGTCGAGTCGGAGTTCTGTCCGCCTGTGTTGGAATAAACCTGCGTATCGAGCATCAGAACCTTGACGTTGGGCCGGTTCTGAAGCATGACCTTGGAGGTGTTCTGGTAGCCGATGTCGCCGATGCCGCCGTCGCCGCCGACAACCCAGACCTTTGGGAGTTCAACGATCTCCTGGTCGGTCATGAGCGCATCAGTGAAGTGGGTGAGGTGGTAATACTGCTCGTCGTTGATGACGCCGCTGTCGCGCGTGAGCAGCATGTCGGCGAGACGCTCGGGGATGACGGAGCGGCGGGCGTGATCGACGATGAAGCTCTCGCCCATGAGCCAGCCGACGGTGACGCCATCCTGGAAGAGCGAGTTCATCCAGGGATAGGGGTGGGGGTTGTTGGGCGCGGTTGAGCCGTAGACGGTGTTGCAGCCGGTGTGCGCGGCCATGGCCATGACGGACATGCCGTTGGCCATGCGGCCATCGACGGCTTGCAGGTTCTTGTGGTTGAAGGCCTCGGTGAGCAGGACGGCGGCGATGGCCTCGACCAGCTCGGCGTCCGAGATGGGGCCGTTCTTGGCCTCGTAGTCGGCGATGCGGACGAGGGTGTCTGCTTCGTCTTCGCCGCCGAGACCGAGGACGAGGTGCACGATGGCCTGGCGGAAGAGATCGTATTCGGCCTGGCTGCGGGCCTTGAGGACGGCGAGGCGGGCTACGCCGAGTTTTTCAAGATCTGAGGCTTTGGCCAGGAGGCGATCGCTCTTGGCGTGGAAGACGGGGCGCATGTAAGCCTCGGTGACGGCGGCGATGGAGCGAAGAACGGACTTTTCGCCGCAGCCAGCGCATGCGCCGTCGCCGGAGACCAGCGCATCGTAAGTGGAACGGACCATCAACATATTTCTCAGCGTCGCGGTCTTGGAGTCGGCGGGGTTGGCCGAGTTGAAGAGGCCGAGGTACTTTTGCGAAGTATCGGGCAGCAGGTCGAGGAAGTGAGTGCCGGTCATGTGTTCGGCGTTGACCACTTCGGTCTCGGCGACCATGCGGAGGGCGTTGTGGTCGCCGCAGGCTGTGACGCAGGCTGCGCAGCCCTTGCAGAGATCCGAAACAAAAATTGAAAAGATGCCGCCGGAGCCGGGGGTCTTGCGCTCAGGCGAGGAGAAGATGGCGTTGACCTTTTGGTAGGCCATGGGTACTTTGGCGATGATGTCGAAGAATTGCTTTTTGGCAGTGGCGGAGAAGCCGTCGACTGTGTCGGTGACTTCGCGGAGGATGGTGGGGAGCGGCGTGCCTGCTTTGCCTTCGGCGACCATGCGCTGGCGCGTTTGGCGCTCGATCTCGGGGAGGGCGGAGATTAGCTTAGAGCGATCGGCGGGGTCGGCGACGTAGTTAGAGATGGCGGTGCGCAGGAGGGTGGCGAGGTCCTGCGCAGTGTTGGGGAGGGCGGTGTCGGGGCAGACGGAGATGCACTCCATGCACTGAGTGCAGTTCTCGGGGATGAAGAGCGGGGTTTCGCGGCGGGCGACGTATTTGGAGGCGGTGTCGCCGGTGGCGGCGGCGATCATGCCCATGGCGGCGAGCGGCGTGGCGGGCTGGTTATAGCCATAGTGCGCGCGGAATTCGGCGTCGAAGGTGGCGACGCGGGCGAGGGGCGCGCGCTCTGCCTGGCCGACGGGGAGCGCGTGGGAACGGCAGCCTGAACCGCAACTGGATTCGCCTGCGGGAACCGCCTCAAGAATTGGCAAAAGCGCATGGCCGCGGAGGCTGGAGTGGTCGGCCGCGGTGAGGGCGCCAATGTGGATCTCACGCACCTGTTCGAAGCCCTGCATCATGACTTCCATGTTGGATTCGACGACCGCTTCGCCGAGCTTGCCGAATTTGCTCACATACTGCTTGCGGACTACGGCGCGATACTGCTCCTGGGTGATGCCGAACTCTTGCAGCATGGGACTGACGGCGAAGAATGCTCCGAGGAAGGCGTTGCCCTGCATGCGGAGTTGCAGATCGCCGCGGTCGGTGGCTTTTTTGGCGATGGCAAAGCCGGGCAGCGTGAAGACGCGGATGTTTTTGTCGATGATCTGCTTGCGCGCCCAGAGCGGAAGCTGCTCCCAGGCTTTTTCGCCTTCCTGATCGGACTCCCAGACAAGGCTGCCGCCTTCGGCCATGCCGTCGAGAGGGTTGGTGTGGGTGAAGGCTTTGGGGTCGCAGCACAAGACCACAGTCACATGGCGCAGATCGCAGTTGACGCGGATGCGCTCCTTGGCGGCAACCATGAAGTAGCTGGTCGGCGCGCCCTTTTTCTCCGAGCCGTACTTGGGATTGGCGCTGACGTGGATGACTTCCTTGGGGTTGCCAAGCGCGTCCTTGATGTGGTCGCGGGCGTAGAGGAGGTCGTTGAGGTCGCCGAGGATTGCGCCGAGGTTTTTGCCGGTGGTGATGGCTCCCCAGCCGCCGATGGAGTGGAATCGGACGGCAACCGCGCCCTCGGGCAGCAGCGACGGCGTCTCGTCGCCGATGACTGCGTAGGGGTGGTCGATGCCGAGGACGAAGAAGCTGACGCCGTCGGCCGCGGTCTTGCCGTCAGTGCGGGCGCGGTTGGCGGTGGCGAATTCGTAGGCTCCGATGATGTGCTCGGGGCGGAAGTCCCTCGAGCCGAGGCCGTAGCTGCCGCCGTAGATCTTGGGAACCTCGGCGAGCGAGATCGCGGGCAAGCCCTCAACTCCCTGGACTGCCTTAGAGAATGCGGTGCGAATGTCGCGGCCGAGGGGATTGTCGCCGGAGAGGGCTTCGTCGGTGCGTTCGAGGATGATGACATTTTTCTTGCCCTTGAGCGCGGCAACGATGGCTGCTTCGGGGAAGGGACGAATCACGTTGACGTGAATGGAGCCGACGCTTGCGCCGCGGGTCTGGCGCAGATAATCGACAGCGGCCTCGATGTTTTCGGCGGCCGAGCCGAGGGAGACGAAGACCGTATCTGCATCGTCGGTCTTGTATTTGCCGATAAGGCCGTAGTTGCGGCCGGTCAATTCGGCGAACTCGTCGTAGGCTTGTTCGAGGAATTTCAAAATCGGCTCGGCAAAGTTGTTGCGCCGCGCTACCACGCCGTTCATGTAGTGTTCCTGGTTCTGGACAGGGCCGAGGAGAATGGGGTTGGTCAGGTCCATCATCTTGGGCACGCGGCGGCGTGTGGGGCCAAAGAGTGTGCGCTGGGCCTCGGTGGGGCAGTCGATGATGTCGTCGGGGGCGCCGAGATACTCGCGGATCAGCTCGGATTCATGCTTATGGAAAGTGCGTTCGAGATGGCTGGTGAGAAAGCCGTCCATGATGTTCATGCCGGGGGTGAGCGAGAGTTCGGTGACGCGGCGCAGGATGAGCGCCTGGTCGGCGGCCTGCTGCGCGTCTTTGCCGAAGAGCATGATCCAGCCGGTGTCGAGCGCGCCGTAGATGTCGTCATGGCCGCAGTGCACGTTAAGAGCGTGCTTGGTGAGGGCGCGCGCACCAACTTCGAGGACCATGGTCGAGCCTTTGCCGGGAGCGTGGTAATACTGCTCGACGCCGTAGACCACGCCCTGGCCGGAGGTGAAGTTGACCACGCGTTTGCCGCAGACGGAGTGAGCGATCGCTCCGCCCTGGGCCGCGTGCTCGCCCTCGGTTTCGATGGCTATGGTGTTCTGCCCGAAGACGTTCAGATGGCCCTCGGCATAGGCCTGCTGGAAGAGCTCGCCACCCTCAGTGGAAGGCGTAATCGGATAGAAGACGCCGGCGTCGGCGATGCGCGTCTCGGTGTGGTAGGAGACAAGCTGATTTCCATTGGCGGTGACCCGAATTCCGGGAAAGCGAGCAGCAGTCATGAGTCCCTCTCTTGGCGTGCGGTTTTGTATGCCGGCGTCTTCGACCTTGGTGTGATCGTCGATTTCGAGTGAAGACACTTCTCTCGAATCCGCGTCGCGGTTCGTTCCGTTGAACCATCAGGCCGCCTGGCGCGGCTCAGTTGGCATGCACTTCCAAAGTGTATCGGCCGGGGTGGAGACGAGGAAACCCAAGGGGAGGGCCTTCCTCAAGAAACGGCCTACATCTAGTATGCGCCAATGCGCGGTTCGGAGGGGGACTCCATCCCATGGTGTGGGATAGCGGTTGCCCCGCAGGAGCTTTCGTCTCTTCGCCGGATCCATCCAGCCCGAAGTGCGGCTCGCATCCGCGGCGCTTACTGCTATTGGATGCGCCGCATTTTTTTACGATTCCTTCGCAGGGCGAGGGCCAGAGAGCGGCCTTCACAGGGTTCCAAGCTCTTGCAGAGGTTCTCACCGGGCAGGTGCCGGATCTTGTCCTCTTTGCGATTTCGGATGTGCGAGAAAGCATTGGCCTGGCTTACCATGGCGGGGAGGATTCCTCGCTATGAAGTCCGTCTCGAAGTTGCATCTTATCCGTTTGGTTTGCGTTGCCGCCTTTGCTGCGACTGCACTTCTGACCGGCCGCGCATTGGCTCAGTCGGCGGCCGAGGCCTCGAAGATTGCAGCGAATCTGCCGGTCAGCGCCCAGGCGGTGATCGATCGTCTCTCCAGCCTGCGTGAATTGTCGGATGGGACATGGAAGATGCAGGCCGGCAACGTGGCTCACGGCGAAGCCGTCAATCTGGACGAGGGCACGTGGCAGCCATTCTCGACGGGCACGGCTCCCAAGGATGCGGTTTGGTTCCGGCAGACGTACGATGTTCCGGCCACGCTGAACGGCTACGATCTGACCGGCGCGCGCATCTGGTTCCAGTTTCACGCCATGGCCAACGGGCCGGTGCCGGAGATTGTCTACTTCGACGGGCGGCGCGTGGCGATGGGCGACGACCTGGAGCCGATTGTGCTCTTCGATCATGCCAAGCCGGGCGACACCGTGTCGGTGGCCATCAAGCTGCTGCATACCGTGGACGAGAAGCACGTGGAGGGCGCGACTCTGAAGATCGACTTCCCCGAGGGCAGGCCGAGCCCCGAGGATCTGCGCAAGGAGTTCCTTTCCGCCGCGTTGCTCGTTCCGGCGCTGGCGCCCAGCGACCCCTCGCAGATGGCCACGCTGTCCGACGCCATTCAGACGGTGGACATGGCCGCTCTCGATGCGCACGACCAGGCGAAGTTCGACGAGAGCCTGAAGGCGGCGCATGCGAAACTCGAAGCCCTTGCGCCTCTCTTGCGGCAAGTTACGTTTCATCTCACCGGCAACTCGCACATCGACGCCGCCTGGCTATGGCCGTGGACCGAGACGGTGGACGTGGTGAGGCGCACGTTCGGCACCGCGCTGCAACTGATGGACGAGTATCCCAACTACACATTTACGCAATCCGCCGCAGCTTATAACGAGTGGATGGCAGAGAAGTATCCCGCGATGAATGCCGAGATCGCCAAGCGGATCGAGGAGGGCCGTTGGGAGATCGTCGGCGGCATGTGGGTTGAGCCGGACCTGAATATGCCTGGAGGCGAGTCGCTGGTGCGCCAACTGCTGGTGGGCAAGCGCTGGTACGAACAGGCCTACGGCGTGGACGTGAGGATCGGCTGGAACCCGGATTCTTTTGGATACACGTGGCAGTTGCCGCAGATCTACAAGAAGAGCGGCATCGATTATTTCGTGACGCAGAAGATGGCGTGGAACGACACCAACCAATTGCCGTTCAAGCTGTTCTGGTGGGAGTCGCCGGACGGATCGAAGGTGCTGACTTACTTTCCGCACGACTACGGCAACCAGGATTTGAATCCGGTGCGGCTGGCGCGCGACTATGCCATCGCGCAAAAGGAGGCGCCAGGGCTGCCGGGCATCATGGACCTCTACGGCGTGGGCGACCACGGCGGCGGACCGACCAGGGCGATTCTGGACCAGGGCGAGCATTGGATGGAGCGAACTCCGAACGACGGGGGACACGTGACGCCGAAGTACGAGTTCGGAACGGCGCAGTCGTACTTCAGCAGTATCGAGAATCGGATTGCGCCGGAGAGCCCGGTGTGGGATTACGCGTCGATTGCGAAGGGCTATACGTTTCCGCCGGCGGTTCCCGGCAAGGTGAGCATTCCCACATGGAAAAGCGAGCTTTACCTGGAGTTTCACCGCGGCGTGTTCACCACGCAGGCCAACCACAAGCGCAACATGCGCGAGAGCGAGGAGGAGATGCTCAACGCCGAGAAGTGGGCCTCTCTGGCCTGGCTCGACGGCCAGAGCTATCCCGCGGCGGAGTTGACCGAAGACTGGAAGAAGGTGCTCTTCAACCAGTTTCACGATCTGGCGGCAGGGTCGGGCATTGGCGTGATCTACAAGGACGCGCAGAAGGACTATGACGTGGTGCGCCTGTCCACCCATGAGATCTCGCGTACATCGCTTGAGACGGTGGTGGAGGGCATCGACACGCAGGGCGACGGCGTTCCGGTAGTGGTCTTCAATCCTCTTGGATGGGCGCGGAAAGGAACGGTGCGGATCAAAGCGCAGGTGCCTTATAAGGAGGGTTATCACTTCCGCATTGTGCCGCCAAAGGGCTCGGGGCCTATCAGCTATCCGAGCAACGTTTCATGGGACAGCCAGACCGGCGTCGCGGAGATGGATGCGGACGTTGAAGTCCGGGGGCTGGGCTATGCCGTCTACCATCTGGTGCTGGAGGCGGACAACGCCGGTCACGCCGGAGAATCGATGGCCTTGGTTCCGCAGAGCTTCGAGAATGAATCCTTTATACGGATTCGCAACAACAAGCTGCAATTGACGGTCGATAAAGCCACCGGCTGCATTACCAGTCTCCAGATGCATTGGAGCCAGAGTCAAGCGAGAAAATGGGCCACGGTGGATGAGGGTGAGCCGCCGGTCAGACCGGCCGAAGCCGTCGTCGAAACCGTTGCTCACGACGGCTGCGCCAATGAGCTTCAGGCGTTCAAGGATACGCCCAGGGAATACGATGCATGGAACATCGATGCGGGAACGCTCGACGATCCGATACAGTTGACCCACGCCGACCGGGTCGAGCTTGTGGGCGCAGGCACGCGCGCCCCAGGGGTTCGCGTCGTCCGCACCTGGCAGAACTCGAGATTCGTGCAGACGATCAGCTTGAGGACCGGCGCCGACCAGGTGGATGTCGATAACGATATCGACTGGCACGAGACGCAGGTGCTGCTGAAGGCTGCGTTCCCTCTGGCGGTTTCGAGCGACCACGCCACCTATGAGATTCCTTACGGGACGATCGAGCGGCCCACGACGCGGAACAACAGTTGGGAGAAGGCGCAGTTCGAGGTTCCGGCGATGCGCTGGGCGGACCTGTCTGGCGCTGGCGAGGGCGGCAGGGTCTACGGGCTGAGCGTGATCAATGATTCGAAGTACGGCTACGATGCGACGGGCATTCTGCTGCGACTGACGCTGCTGCGCTCGCCGGTGTGGCCGGACCCGGATGCCGACCGCGGCCATCACCATTTCCACTACGCGCTCTATCCGCACGTGGGCACGTGGAAAGAGGCGGAGACCGTCCGCCACGGCTGGGAGTACAACTATCCGCTGACCGCGGTGACGACGATTGAGCACCCTGGATCGCTGCCGGCTGTTTACTCCTTTGCCTCGGTCGCGCCGGAGAACGTGGTGCTGACCGCGATGAAGAAGGCCGAAGACGCCAATGCTCTGATTCTGAGGGCCTATGAGTGGGCGGGAAAGGAGACGGTGGCGAAGTTCCAGGTGCCGCCGGGAGCGGTCTCGGCAACTGCGACCAACCTGATGGAGACACCGGAGGGAGGCGCGCTGGATATAACCGGCAATGTGGTGAGGACCCCGATTCACCCCTACGAGATTTTGACGATCCGGGTCGATTACCCGAATGGGGGCGTGAAGCAGTAGCCGGAGCCTCGCCCCGATACAAAGCCGGTGGTTAAATAGCTTCCAAGGACGCGGCGCGCCTGGCACTGATCAGGGCGCGAATGAACTCCGGCGTAGAGCCGCAGCAGCCGCCCAGAAATGAAGCGCCCGCATCGCGCAGCGCGGCGTAGTGCGAGGCGAAGAACTCAGCCGACGTGGCATAGTGGACGGTCGATCCTTCCATGGACGGCAGGCCGGCGTTGGGCTTGATCCAGATGGGAAGCGCGCAGGCCGCGTGCAGACGTTTGCAGATGCCCACAGCCAGCTCGACTCCGACGCCGCAGTTTGCGCCGACCCCGTCCACTCCTGCCTCGACCATAGCCGCGGCTACGGCTTCGGGCGTCGCGCCCATCATAGTGTGGTCCTTGTTCTTGCCGGAGTCGAAAGCGAAGGAAGCGACGACCGGCAATCCCGTGAGCCGGGCCGCCTCGACCGCAAGGCACGCCTCTTCGATTTCGCTCATCGTCTCGATGAGCAACGCGTCCGCGCCCGCGCCGGCGAGCGATCGAGCCTGCGCGGCAAAGGCCGCGGAGACCGCTTCGCGGCTGACCTCGCCCGAGACGAGCATCTTGCCGGTGGGACCAATCGACGCAAAGACCAACACTTGACCGGCGGCGCGGCGCGAGATCTCGACACCGGCGCGGTTGATCGCGTCAAGGTCAAGGCCATGCAATGCAACCGCATTGGCGCGAAAGGTGTTGGTGAGGATGATCTGGCTGCCCGCCTCCGCGTAGGCGCGCGCCACCTCCTCCACCTTTTCGGGCTGGGCGAGGTTCCACGTATCGGGGATGGTGCCGGGGGGCAGCCCTCGCGCCTGCAACTCGGTTCCCCATGCGCCATCGGTGATGAGCAGGCCGCCTGCCAGCCAATCGCTCAGGCGGTTCATGCGAGCGCCCGCTTGCAGAGCGTTGCGCATGAAATTCTGTTTGGACTTTCCATGGCACCAAGGATACACCGTCCTGATTTCGGAGGATGGCGCAAGTCGCGCGACCCCAGGTAGCAAAGGGGCGGGCGACCTGCCGGACGCAGGCCCAGCGTTGTACGATAAACTACGTTGCCATCGGGTCAGAGGCCGGAGGTGAGTTTGACGCTCTGCCTGAGCGGCCATTGAATGAGGGCCCCGATGCATGATCTATCGGCCTTGCGCAAGGCGGTGATTGAGGGAGAAGTTCGAGACGCCGTCGCCGCGGCCCGCGAAGCGCTGGACGCCGGCGTTGAACCGCTCGACATGATCAGCCAGGGCATTGGCCCGGCGATGGCCGAGGTGGGCAAGCTCTTTGAAGAGGGCGAGTACTTTGTGCCCGAGTTGCTCATGGCGGCTCGCGCGACCAAAGAGATTTTTGTGATCCTTCGCCCGCTGCTTTCGCAGGGCGGCGCGGAGCCAATGGCCCACGTGGTGCTGGGAACGGTGCAGGGCGACCTGCACGATATTGGCAAGAATCTGGTGGCCGCGATGCTGGAGGGCGGCGGCTTCGAGGTGACCGATCTCGGCGTCGATGTTCCCCCGGAGAAGTTTGTCGACGCGGTGAGGAAGAAGCCGGTGCAGATTGTTGGCCTTTCGGCGCTGCTGACGACGACGATGCCAGCGATGAAGAACACCATCGAAGCGTTTCGCGCCGCCGGTCTCCGCGATCAAGTCAAGATCATGGTGGGCGGGGCGCCGGTGACAAAGAGCTATGCCGAATCGATCGGCGCGGATGGATACAGCGAGACAGCGGCCGCATCGGTGGATCTGGCGCGGCGGTTGATGGGGACGCTGGGGTAGTTCCTTGAGGTGCGGCAATCCCTCAGGGGCCAAAGCCCAACATAATATTTGTCGCACTTGCGGCACGACTGAAATCGTGCCCTTTCAAAACATCGGCACATCAGAGTCGCTATAAACGTGAAACCGAAAGGGAATGCAGCGGTATGAACGATCAGGAATGGATGACGCTCGTTTCGGTCGTACGCGGAGAGGCGCTTTGTCCTCTTCCGACCGCTTTTATCATCGATAGCCCCTGGCTGCCGAACTGGGCTGGGCACACGATTCTGGATTACTTCACCGACGAGCGCGTCTTTCTGGAAGACAACCTGAAAGCCATTCGCACTTTTCCGGAGACGATGTTTCTGCCGGGTTTCTGGTCGGAATATGGAATGTGCACGGAACCCTCCGCCTTCGGTTCCGTTTCGATGTGGGGCGAGGATGAATTTCCATTTGCAAAGAAAGTGCTGCGCTCGCCCGCGGAGGTCGAACGCCTGGAGAAGCCCGATGTGCGCAAGCACGGTCTGCTACCCTTCGTGATGAAGCGGCTCCAGCACCTGCAGCCGGAGATCGAGGCTGCCGGCCATAAGATTCGCTTCGCGGTGGCTCGCGGCCCGCTCAATATCGCTTCGTTTCTGATGGGCACGCCGGAGTTTCTCGAGGCGATCAAGACAGACCCGGAGCTGATGCATCGGCTGCTGGACATCGTCACCGATTATCTGGTGGACTGGATCGCCTATCAGCGCGAGGTCTTTCCGTCGATCGACGGCATCTTCCTGCTCGACGACATCGTCGGCTTCGTGAGCCGGCGCGATTGCGAAAAGTTCGCCGTGCCCTATCTCAAGCGGGCATTTGCGGCGGACGTGACGGTGAAGTTCTTCCACAACGATGCGCCGAACAAAGCCAGCGCGCCGTTGCTGGAAGAGACGGGAATCAACCTGCTCAACTTCGGCATTCAGCACACGCTGACGGAGATGAAGAGCTGGACAAATAACAAGATTGCGTTGATGGGCAACGTGCCGCCGCGCGATGTGCTGGCCGAGGGAACGCCAGAGGACGTGAAACGCGCGACGACGGAGATGCTGAATGCCGTCGAAGACCGGTCGCGGCTGATCGTCTCCTGCGGGGGCGGGATGCCTCCTCATGCGCCGACGGAGAATATCAAGGCGCTGATCGCGACGGTGGAAGAGCTGACGCGATAGATCGTGGAGCGGGTGCGGCACGGCGAGGAGATTCGGTGACCGAGGAGACCAGGTCCGCGACTGCGCGACACGCTGAAAGCCGCAACGCGTCGGCGCTTGCAACCGAAATCTGCCTGGATCTGCCTCTCACCCCTGCCAGCCCAATTGAAATTCATCGCTATCTTGGCTATCCGCGGGAGGCGGCTCCCGCGCCGCGCGTGGCGGAGCAGATTGACCAGGTGCTGGCGGAGGCTTGGCCGTGCCTGACGCCGCGCGGGGTTTATGCCGTCTACGACGTGGCCAGCCGGACGGCGCATTCGCTGAAACTGGTTGACACCACAATCACGGGCAATATCGGCGAATACCTTGAAGCGGCCGGCCGCGTGGCTGTCTTCGCCGTGACCGTGGGCGAGGAGATTTCGCATTGGGCCGAGGCTGCCGCGAAGAACGGCGACGCCTTCTCGGCCTGGGTGACAGACGCGGCCGGCTCCTGGGCGGCGGAGGCCGCGGCTGACGCGCTGATGATGCGCGTCCGGCATCATCTCTGGGACGAGGAAGAGCTGACCTTGCGTTACAGTCCGGGCTACTGCGGCATGGAAATCGGCCAGCAGCGCAAGCTCTTTGAACTGGTGCAGGCCGATGCCATTGGAGTGACGCTGATGCCTTCGATGCTGATGCATCCGCTGAAATCCATCTCGGGGCTGGTCGGCCTTGCGCCGAAGGAAGCGGTCAGCCAGTATCACTCGCCGTGCGACCTTTGCCCGCGCACAGGATGTCCCATGCGGCGATAAGAAGCAGAGTTAGAGCGGCTCTCCAATTCACATCCTCACATCCTCCGGCCGGCCGCGTACCCGGAATCTCTCCCGATCCCGAATGGTAACGTGACTTTTTCCTGAAAGCGCTGAAACGATTCCGAGCGTGTGCACACTATATCCGGTGTGGAGGCTCAGAGTTTCGACGCACCGCGGGATGAAAGGCCATGCAATCCAACGCAGCCTGAAGCTTGCGGCGCAGGACAAGGCCCTATTCGCTCACCAGCCGAGCACAAGACCCGAACCGGTTTCACAATCCAAGAGGTACGTCGATGGTTTCCCCAGACAACAAGCTCGAGGTGAAGGAGGATTCCTGCCTGGAAGAGAAGCTTCCGCTGTCGCGCGGGATTCGGCCGTGGAAGATGCGGCCGGCGGCGAATTCTCCAGAAGGGACTTTGCGATCGGGAGATGCGGGCGAAGAGCAGAGCCGGACCGGCAACTTCGATCTCATTACGCTGCCCGTCGACACGATCCAACTCGCGATGAATCCTGGGCAATCGGTCCAGGAAGTCGAGCCGGAGGCGCTGAGTGCCGCAGAATTGCATCGACTCTACGCCGGCACACAGGTTCCAGAGCATCGTTACCTGGCTCCTTCGCTGACGATGGCAGTCCACTCCCCTGAAATCGGACCCCACCCGGCGAAATGGCTCGCCGGCATCCCGGAGATCGATCTGGCCAAGGTGGCGAATGCCTGGTTGAACACCAACGGCAACACCGATTACGAGCAGTTGTACTGCGTCGGGCTTGACCCGGACAGCGGCCAACTAACCGGCGTGCTCAAAGTGAAACAGATCAGCGGTTATTCCGGGGGACCGCGCACGGCAGGGAGCGTCGAGTACGTTGTCTTCTGGGTTGACTGGGGTTCGGGATTTCAGTACGAGGGGACAGCAGAGGTGGCAGTGTACGACTTCGGCTGGCTGCCGCCAGCCGGTTTGGAGTACAACGTGTCGCTGGCGGTTGATTTTCTTTCTCACATGCAGCCTTGCCGCGAGAGCGCAAAGACAGTAAAGGTGCGGGCGGTCCTCTCCTGGAATGCACCGCCTTCGACTCGAGACCCAAACGCTCCGGTGGTCTGGGGGAACAAGGTGGAGAGCCGGATCGCGATTCCGCCCAACCAGGAGGCTCGCTCGGGCAATCAGGCCGCTCACCTCGACCCAGCTAGCGCAACAGAGATCGATCGGGCCGGCGCCGAAGGGCGGATCGTCGATGCGGCAATCAAATCATTGAAGGGCGCGGCCGACCGGAGTTTGACAATCGACGCCGGGGAGATCAAGGACGGCGGCAACTCATTCACTCTGCATCTCTGGAACCGCGGCAAAATGAATCGCGGCGCACGCAAAAGCAGGGAACGTTCATGCGTATAACTCCCGTTTCAAGTTCCCATATCGACAAAGTTATCCGTGGAGTGTGAAAGCGATGGGAGAGAAGACACTGGCATCACAGGCGAGCTTGGAGAGGCCGAGTGAGGAGAGCGGGCCGCGAGAGTCTCTCGACCGGATGGAAGAGGCGGCGCCCCGGACGGAACCATGCGACTCGAAGCTCGAGAATGCACGCCGGCTGGCATGGGCCGGCGTTAAGCTGTGCAACTCCTTCTTGTACCGATGGTTCAACTTATGCGAAGTGGGCGCAGGAGAAATCTTCTATGCGATGCTGATGCCGCGTTTCTTCGCGCAAGTGGATTTAGACCTTGCTACTGCTCCGCAGGAGACCGCCATCCTTCATTCCCGTCACCTGCTGGAAGAGAACGACTTCCTGAGACCGGCAAGCTCCCCAGATGTGTCCAGGGGCCAGTCGAAGTCTGCGATCTCATGGAGGACGCCCTGGTTGTACCTGATCTTCCTGTTGCTGGTTTGGTTGCTTTTGTTCTGACAGGGTTGCGGAGGGGCCCCATCGAGGGCGTGCAACCCAAAAACTCTCCGGCCCCGATGCCGGAGAGTTTCCCGGAGGAGGCCCGTCATGTGGCACGGTGAAAGGCAAAGCGAGATGAGGGCCACTGGAAGCAAGCAGAATGCGGCTTTGAATCTTTATTACAGGGGGCAGCCACTGGTGAACGTGCTCGGCCCTGTTACTGGAAGCGCCTACAGGTTTTCCTCCGTGCAACCGGTACAACCGGTTGATTTGAGGGATGCGAAATTTCTTTTGGCTAGTCCACTCTTCAGGCTATCGAGATGAATCCGGCAACTCACCAGAAAGCCTCTTTACGCGACCCGGGCGCACGGCGCCCGCATCGGCTTTTCGCCAGAGCGCACGGTTTTCATATGCGGGCGGCATCTGAAATGTTATACTTTGGACCATTCACCTTCGCGGGGTCCGGGTTGCAATTTCATTCATTCGATGCAGGTTACGTTGATAACCTCTGTGCCGGTGACCGCCGGACGCAGGAGCACTTCGTTGGCTATTTTACCGGATTGCTTCAGCTCAAGCTGCGCTCGCGGCTCGAGTCTCCGCAAGCGATCGAGGACGTGCGCCAGGAGACCTTTGCCCGCGTGTTTTCGGTTTTGCGCAAGGATGGCGGTTTGCGCCAGCCGGAGAGCCTGGGCGCTTTTGTGAATACCGTTTGCAACCATGTGCTTTTCGAGCATTACCGTTCAGCGAGCGGCGGCGAGTCTCTCGATGTGGAGGGCCGGCCTGAACTGCCCGACAAAAGCGCTAATGCACTGGACATCGCGGCAGCCGGCCAGATCAAGGAGAAGGTTCGCGAGATCCTGCTCGAACTGGCCCCGCGCGACCGCTCCCTGCTGAAGGCTGTCTTTCTCGACGAGCGCGACCGCGACGAAGTCTGCCGGGAATTTGGCGTGGATCGCGACTATCTGCGGGTGCTGCTGCACCGCGCCAAGCAGGAGTTCAAGACCGAGTACGTAAAGCGCATCGGAAACCAGATGACCTTGGGAGCGAATGCCTGAGAAGGGCGCGGCCCAAAAGATTTGAAACGATTGGGCGCTCGCGGCCACTATCTTAGGTTGCACAGTATTGGGGATCGAGCTTATGGATCACAGCGAAGCTTTACAACAGATGGCCGCGGAGCATTATCTCCTGAATGAGCTGACGCCAGATACGCGCGAAGCCTTCGAGGCGCACTTTTTCGATTGTCCGGAGTGTGCCCTCGATCTGCGCGCTGGAGCCGCATTTGTAAAGGAGAGCAAGGCTCAGTTGCCGGGGCTGACCGGCGCCTTGCCCGTCCCCTCCCGTTCCGGCAATCTCAGGGTGAAGCGAGAGTGGTGGCTGGGCTGGCTTCAGCCGGCCTTTGCCGCTCCCGTCTTTGCCACGCTGCTGCTGGTGCTCGGCTACCAGAATCTGGTGATCTATCCGGCGCTTCGGGCTTCGGCAGACCAGCCGCGCCTTCTTCCCTGGGCTCCGCTGCACGGCGCCACACGGGGCGGCGCGGCACCGACCATCGATGCCGATCGCCGTCACGGGGTTGCGCTTCCGGTCGAACTCCCCATGCAGCCCAGCATGGGCGCCTATGCCTCCTATTCCTTCGATCTCTACGATCCGCAGGGAAAGCTTGCCTGGACTGGCGTCGCTGCCGCTCCGGCTGGCGACGCCGGAGACAACCAGCGGCTCTCCCTGGTGATTCCCGGCGCAATGATCGAGAACGGCGCTTATACCGTCGCTGTCTCCGGCGTTGCGGCTCATGGAGAACATACCGAAATTGACAAATACGTCTTCGATCTTCATTTATCCGATTGACGGGCCTCGATTGAGACCATAGAATTTTCTCGACCATCAAAAGGAATGGTGAAAACGCCTATGCCCAAAGTGACGGAAAGAACGCACAGATACCATGCCGAAGCGTCGGCCCTGAAGGGCCATCTAAAGCTTCCGATCTCTCAGGAGATTGAACCCCAGGTCCATACGAAGCTCCCGGAGACGGGCGGATACCTCACCCAGCGCGCCGAAATTTACCGGCTTGAATCGATCATCTCCTTCGCGGCCGCATACACCCATGTCGGAGGCGCCCGCAGCGACAAGCCGGGCGGGGGCCATACCACCCTGACCACCACAGTCGTCGAGGGCCTCAATGTCTTGGAAGTGGTGACGGCAGACCGCGTGGTTGGGCAGATGATCACCGAGCACCCCGTCGATGGCTATGTGCCTTCGATCTCCTTTCTCGGCACGCGCATCGAGAATCTCCGCATCGCCGGCCGCCCGGTCGAGCTGGAGTTCGATCAGGACATCTTTGGCCCCAAGCCGGTCAACGACCTGCCCTACACCCAGGATGCAGGCTTTGTCAGCCGCGTCAGCCGCCAATATGACCACATCCGCCGGAACAAGAATCTGCCAGCGGCGCTGCAGGAACGGTACAATCGACTTTCCTCTACTCTTGGAGCTTCGGAGGAGGTCGAATGTTCCCTGGTCAACCAGGCGGCTGGAATCATCCCTGGGACAATTTGTGGAAACGTGATCACGATTCCCGGCTTTGGCACCATCACTCTGGCCAAGCTGACCGTGAAGCACGAGGACCCGCACGAAGAGACGAAAGTCCCCAAGAAGACGACCTTCACACTGACGATGATCGATTGCGAACTGGGCTGTGCAGTCAGCGGCAGGACACCGATCGGGAACGGCAATTCCAACGGGACAGGTGGAGGATAGCGCAAACGATCTATCTGAATGCCCGCCGGATAAGAATTATCGCGACAGGCCTGGCGGGCATTAGAGCGTGGTTTGGGGGCATTTGGCCGAGTATCAAGCCATGGGTTTTTCCCCATGGTTTGTTTTTGTTGCTGTTATTTCTAATTCCACTCAGAGACACCAACCCTGGCAGCGCCCAAGCCGCATATAACCACGCCGTTCATATGTTTCAGAAGGGAAATCTGGCAATTTGCCAACAGGAAGCCGAACGGGGAACCACGCAGTTTCAAGTTTCTAACCCAGATTGGGCCGCAAAGTTTCAGTTACTGCAAGCGGAGACATTGGTCTGGAGCGGGATGTATGACGATGCCCTACACCTCCTTGCCGGTTACCGCTCCGATTCCTACCATCCGGAAGAATTGATCCGCAAGCTTGCCATAGAGGCCAGCGCTCTTGCACATCAGCATCAGTTAGCCGCTGCGCATCAAAGACTCGCGCAGGCCGAGAGATCCTGCCAGATTGTCGCATACACATCCTGCGGCTATGTGCTTCGGACAAATGGAATCCTAGCTGTCAGGCAAGGTCAACTCACTGCTGCACAAAGATACTTTTTCGATAGTCTTCTTTTTGCTCGTGCTCATCAGGACCGTTACGGCGAAGTAAACGCGGCATTGAATCTGGGGTGGGCCGCCCTTCAGATCAACCATTACGATGAAGCTTTGGACTGGTCACAGACTGCGTATCGGAGCGCCGTGAAGATAGGCGCGGAGGGCCTAGCCCAAGCTGCCTCAGGCAATCTAGGATGGGCTTATTACCAGTTGGGAGATAGCGAAAGGGCGCTGGAACAGTTTTTCAGAGCGGAAGAAAGCGCCGCGAGACTTGGAAATTTTGGTGACCAGCTCAAATGGATCAGCAACGCGGGATATATCTATCACGATACCGGCGATCTGGCGCACGCCGCGCAGTCCTATCGCCGTGCTCTCGATCTGGCAAGGCAGATTGACAGCAAGGAAGACATCGCCAACTCGCTGGGGGATCTGGCGCAGCTTTCGGTAGAGACGGGCAAGCTGGAGGATGCGCGCACCTATCTCGATCAGGTAACTCCAATGGCGAGTGCGGGGGACAACCGGCTGAGCGCAAATATCATGCTGACGAAGGGAATGTTGGCAGCAGCCCAGCACCAGGATCAACAGGCGGAGACGCTTTTTCGCACGATCCAAAGCAACACGGCAAGCCCCACGATAACGCGGTTGGACGCTGGCGACCAGTTGGCCAGGCTGTTTGAGCGGGAAGGCAATGCTCGGGAAGCGGAGCGAATCTACAAAACTACGCTGAATGAATTCGAGTCGGCGCGGGCGCAGCTCAAGAACGAAGATTCGATGCTACCCTTCGCCGCCAACGCCGCGGGCATCTACGACGACTATATCCACCTGTTGGTCGAAGAAGGCAAGGGCGATGAGGCTCTGGCCGCGGCCGATCAGAGCCGCGCCCAGACGCTGGCGCAAGGCCTGAGAGTGGCCGGTCCCGCATTCCGGCCCGCGACTCTGAACCCGCGCCAGATCGCGCAAAAGACCGGCGCGACGCTGCTCTTCTACTGGCTCGGCGACCAGCAGTCCTACCTGTGGGCGATCACGCCGGCAAAGATTGCGCTGACCCAGCTTCCCGCGCAGAAGGAGATCGTTGCCCGCGTCGAGCGTTACCGCAAGACTCTGCTGGACGTAGAAGACCCTCTGCAAGACCGCAATGACGATGGACAGGCGCTTTATAGGCTGCTGGTCGCTCCTGCCGCAAAGCTCATGCGGCGCGATGCCCCGGTCATGATTCTGGCCGATGGAGAGCTGAGCAAGTTGAACTTTGAAACGCTGCTGGTTTCCGGTCCGGGCAAGGAGATTGGCAAAGGTTCAGGCGCGAGCGAGCAGCTGCATTACCTGCTCGACGACGCAACGCTGCTCTCGACGCCATCGCTGGCGATGCTTGCCGCGGCGAAGCCCGCCAGGAATCGAGATCGAAAGCTGCTGCTGCTCGGCGACCCCGTGTCGCCCAATCAGGAGTTTCCCAGCCTTCCCCTCTTCGGCTTCGAGATGAGCCGGATTGAGAGCCACTTCGCGGCGCGCAATCAAACCGTCTTCGCAGGGCGGCAGGCCACTGCCGCGGCCTATCTCGACGGCAATCCGGCACAGTATTCCTATATACATTTTGTCGCTCATGCGGTTGCCAGCCGCACGGACCCTCTGGATTCGGCCATCATACTTTCAGGTTCCACGCTCTCGGGTTCCACGCTTTCGGATTCCACGCTCTCGCGCGACAAGGCCAGCGAGGACTCCTTCAAGCTCTATGCCCGCGACATCATGCAGCATCCCATCGATGCGCGGCTGGTGACTATCTCTGCCTGTTATGGCAGCGGCACGCGCTCCTATGCGGGAGAAGGGTTGGTCGGGCTCTCCTGGGCCTTTCTTCGCGCCGGCGCGCACAGCGTCATTGGCGCATTGTGGGAGGTAAGCGACGATTCAACCCCGCAGTTGATGGACACGCTTTATCGGGGCCTTGAGAACGGCCAGGAGCCGGCCGTCGCGCTGCGCAACGCAAAACTTGCCTTGCTGCATTCTCAGGGCAGATTTCGTATGCCATTTTATTGGGCTCCATTTCAGATTTACACCCGGCGGTAAGAGATCCGCTCTGACTCACTCCGAGGATTTCTACCCGGATGCGAGTCTGCGCGGATGAGCGCCAAGAGATACGGCGCTCCTCAGAGCAAACGGAGAAACTCGGGAAGTGAGAAGTAGAGCAGGGACTCCAGGCGGACGAAAGAGAGGATAACTCGCAGCCCGGAAGTATGCACCGACATCTCGGACTTGTACCAACCGGCGAGTTACCAACCGGCCAGTTCGGATGCCCCCTGGTTTTGCGATCGGGAAGCTACCTGTGCGTCCTGACTGAGAGTAAGGTTTGGTACTGTACTTTGGGTTGCCACTGGTATCAGAGTTCCCCTCTCGGCTAATACCGAAAAAAAGGGAAACCAGGCTCACCGCTGGCTTTTCTTAGGTAGACAACCTAATCTATTGATTCTAAACGGCTGGTGCCGAAGAAGGGACTCGAACCCCCACACCCTTGCGAGTACGTGGACCTGAACCACGCGCGTCTGCCAATTCCGCCACTTCGGCACGGGACACAGATTCAGCGCATTGCTGAACCGGCAGCAACTCTGAGTCTCGCAAATGCGGAAGCGGGTGTCAAATTGCGGCTGCGCGTCCAGAGGGAATGGACGAACCGATTGACCCTGCGCGAGTTGCCATTTTTTAATCCAGAGACCAACAAAAACCGTTGACAGCGATCAAAAATGTGGTCTAGCGTGTGCCCAGTTGTTCATCTCAATCCCCCTGAGGTATATCAACCATGAAGATGAAGGTTCTTCTCGCGGCGGCCATCGGGCTGCTCGTTTCCACATCAACCTTTGCCCAGGCGATTCCCGCTCACACCTGCGTCAAGGGAACCCTGGCAAGCTACATTGCGCTCGGCGTGGAAGGTTGTATGTTCAACAGCGCCCTCTATCGCAACTTCACCTATGCCGCTCCGGTGCTGAACACCATCGGGCCGGCTGAGATCATCGTGACTCCCGCCGTGCTGCCCATGGCCACGGCTCCTTTTCAGGGACTCAACTTCGCCGCGCCCTGGAGCGCCGCCGCCGGTGGATCGCAGGTCTCCATCATCGGTTACAACGTGGTGCCCTTCCCGCCCCAGGACGAGCCGGCCCCGCTGGGCGCCGACCTCTCGCTCAATCTTGGAACCTCAAAGGTTTCGGGAATCATCGGCAGCGTGAGCGTGACGCAGGTGAGCACGTCGGATGGCTTACCCGCCGAATCGGTCACCCTCCAGGTCTACGACACCTGCAACGATGTATGCTCCGTCAAGCAGAGCGACTCGGTTACAGTCACGCCCCTTGCCACAATCCAAACCACCCTCACAGTGACTCTCACCGGTGGCAACGACGGGGTCTCGCTCAGCAACTTTGCGACCAACGAGTCCTTCGGTGTCCAGCCGGAATAATTTGCGCCAACGCTTCCGGAGCGCCTTGCGCGTACGCGAGTAGGTGCCAGACTCAAAACGCCCAACCTGCCATGGTCGCGTCTCCGTCATTTGGAAGCGCGACGATGGCTGGTTTCGTCTGCCGTCACACCAGCTTGGCGTCGAGCGTGATTTCGGTGTTGTTGGCGAAGAGCTTGGAGATGGGACAGCCGGCCTTGGCGTCGGCTGCCGCCTTGTCGAAGACTTCTTTGGAAGCGCCGGGAACACTGGCCGTGGTGGTGAGCGCAATGCGGGTGATGGCGAAGCCGTCGCCAACCTTGCCCAGCGAGACGGCCGCTTGGGTTTCGATCTTCTCTGGCGTGAGGCCGGCGCCGCCCAACTGCGCGCCGAGAGCCATCGAGAAGCAACTGGCGTGGGCCGCGGCGATCATCTCTTCGGGAGTGGTGCCCGAGTCGGCGCCTTCAAAGCGCGTGGCGAAGGAGTACTTCGCGTTTTCCAGCACGCCCGTCGCGGTCGAGATGGTGCCCTTACCTTCCTTCAGTGAACCTGTCCAAACTGCACTCGCCTTGCTTGCCATGATTCCTCCTTGGGGTTGATTGGATTTCTGGGAATTGAGTTGCTGGATGCGCCACGGCGCGGAAAAGAGATGCGTTGCGGCAAAACACCTGACGCACGTTCGATGCGCCGGGAGCCCGTGAGGATGCGAGAGAAAGATCGCACGGGAGCGTCTCCGCTCGCATCGATCGACCCTCAGAGTACGTCTTCCACTGCCTGCGGAGCAATGGCATCGAGCGGCGCCGCCGCCAGCAATTGAGCGCGAGTGAGCACCTTGCGGGCCAGGCCGGTGAGGGCCATTGCTGCCGCCTCGCCGAGGAGAACCCAGCGCCGCTCGCCGCCGGGGACGGTCATGGCGTCGATGTCGTCCTCAATGACCGTCCGGATGCGCACATAGTAGTTCACCTGCATGATGGCGTGGCGCAGGGTCATGCGCAGCTCCTCCTCGGGAACGGCGGTCTCGGTGAGCTGGGGCAACTCCCACAACCCCGGCATCACGGTCAGCGAGGCGGGACGCCGTTCCAGCAGGACCTGACGGTTGGACAGGCTGGCAAGCCGCCCTGCACGTACCGAGAGTGCGTGGGCCACCTCGCGGCTCTGCATTGACGGACGCGGCGCGGTCCGGTGTTCGCCTTGCGTCTTGCAATCGGCGGCCAGCGGGCAAACGGCGCAGCGCGGATTGCGCGGCAGGCAAAGGGTCGCGCCCAGTTCCATCAGGGCCTGGTTCGAGTCTCCGGGACGCGACGGAGAGACGAGTTTGGCCGCCAGCCGCTCGATCTTGCGCCGAAGTTGAGCGCCTCCGCCCGAGCGGCTGCCGGCCTTCCAGCCCTCAAGCCGGCAGAGGACACGCTCAACGTTGCCATCGACCACGGCTACCGGCTCGCCGTGGGCGATGCTGGCGACCGCTGCGGCCGTATAAGCACCGATTCCCGGCAGCAGGCGCAGCTCCCCGGCGGTCTCTGGCAGCTTGCCCTGGTGATGGCCGGCCACAAACTGAGCGGTTTTATGCAGCATTCGCGCCCGCCGGTAGTAGCCCAGTCCGCTCCACAAGGCCAGAACCTCCTCTTCCGGCGCGAGTGCCAGAGAGAGCAGCGTGGGGAATCGCTCCAAGAAAGCCGGGTAGCGCTCGACCACCACCGCGACGCGGGTCTGCTGCAGCATGACCTCGGAGACCCAGATGGCGTAAGGGTTCCGGCTGCGCCGCCAGGGCAGATCGCGACGGCTGCGCTCGTACCACTCCAGCAGATCTTCCCGCAGCCTGACGATCTTTGCCGG
Organism: uncultured Acidobacteriaceae bacterium; assembly: GCA_963710875.1. Classification (GTDB taxonomy): domain Bacteria; phylum Acidobacteriota; class Terriglobia; order Terriglobales; family Acidobacteriaceae; genus Telmatobacter. Next base: position 868,444 of record CAVQBW010000001.1, read on the forward strand.
TTCCCAGTCACGCTTGCCCATGCGCTCAGATTAACAGGCTGCGAAAATCGGCCTCGGTCAACGGGAATGGGCCAGGGGGTCAGAGCTCCAATCTCAATCGCGGAATTCACGAGAAATGCCTATTCGCATGTGGAGGGAATCTGGTATGGTTTTGCCCTGGAGGAAACACGATGAAGATTCGCAATCTGATTTTGAGCGGCGCGCTGGTTCTCGGACTGGTCGCCGGTGGTGTAACCCTTGCCCAAAATCCAGCCCGGCGCCCGAACCTGGCTGCCGCGCAGGATCTCATTGACAGGGCCGTAGGCAGACTTGATGCCGCGCAGCAGGCCAACGAATTTGACATGGACGGCCATGCGGCTAAAGCGAAGGAATTCCTCAGGCAGGCCCGCGAGGAGATCAAGATGGCAGCCCGCGCGGCCAATCACCACGAGCGCTAGATTCTTCAAAGTCCAAATGGGGTTGGCGCACCGCTTCTTCATCTTGAGGTGGGGCAGGGGATCTCTGCCGGCACCCCAACCCCGCACCCATCGGTCATGCTTCTTCTAGTCTGAACGAGAGCCTTGCGAAGGCGCGGCGGATTGAGGGGGTGTTTTTGTTCCTTCCGCACTTTGCGGCGGAATGCTATAGGCTCATAGATGTATGGAAATTACCTGCAACCGCTGTCACCAGACTGTCGGGGCCGAGAGTTGCTACTGCCCCGCGTGCGGGCTGCCGCAACTTGTGTACGCGACGGAAGGCGCCCCGGGGCAAGCCCAGCCGGAGCGCTTTGATGAAGGCGCACGGGATGCAGCCACGATCGATTGGAAGCCGGCCTTGCGCGCGGCTTTGCTGATGGCGATTCCGGCCGGGATGCTGTCGAGCGCGGCGACTCCGGCGGGGCGCTTGGAGCTGTTCTGGATGGCGGCGGCCGCGGGTTGGGCCGTTGCGCTCTACATGCGCAGCCAGCGCCCGGCGTGGATCACGCTGGGAGCCGGCGCGCGCATCGGCCTGGTGACCGGGCTGCTGGGCGGATGGATGGCATTTGGCGTCAGCGGAGGCGCTATGTTTGTGGATCGCTACGTTCGTCACCAGTCCAGCCAGATGGACGCCGAATGGAAAGCGAACGTCGACTTGAGCCAGCAATTGACCCAACAATGGGCGGCGGGGATGGGAGCAGCGGACGCGGCGCAGGCACAAATCGTTCGAGCCCAGTTTCAGGCCTGGATGCTTTCTCCGGAGGGCCATGCCGGCTGGGAGGTCTTTGGGGTTGCCAGCAATTCGCTCTTTCTGATCCTGTTTGGCGTCGTCGGCGGTGCGATGGGCGCGCGGCTTCTGGCCCGCTCCCGCAAGCCGGAGATCTAGTCCGGCTTTTTCACAACTTGCCACAGGCCCGCAACCCTCGTATTATCCTGCGAGAGACACGCCGCGAGATATTGTCCATGAGCGAAGCCCCAACCAAACCCTCCCTGCGCATCAAGGGGAGACTGATGTCCGCCTCGGAGATCGAGCGCACCCTGGTGCGCCTGGCCCACGAGATCGTCGAAAAGAGCAACGGCAGCGAAGACCTGGCGCTGGTCGGCATCAAGCGCCGCGGCATTCCGCTGGCCGAGCGGCTGGGCAAGCTGGTCTCAAGCATCGAGAAGCGCAAGGTAGATACCGGCGTGCTCGACATCCAGTTCTATCGCGACGATCTCTCCACGACGGATGTGCGCCCGGTGGTGACGCCCGGAGCCATCGGCTTCGATATCGACGGCCGCGACGTTGTGCTCTGCGACGACGTTCTCTATACCGGCCGGACGATCCGGGCTGCGATGGACGCACTCTTCGATCATGGCCGCCCGCGCCGCGTGCAATTGGCCGTGCTGATCGACCGCGGCCACCGCGAGCTGCCCATCGAGGCTACCTACGTCGGCAGGCGCGTGCCCACGAGCAGCCGCGAGATCATCGAGGTCAAGTTCCAGGAGGTCGACCGCGACGAGCAGGTTCTGCTGGTCGAGCGGGTCGACTGACAAGAACAGCTTCTAGCTTTTTGCTAGAGGCTAGCAGCTAGAAGCTAGATGCTGAAAAATCATGAGCCTGACCGCAACTTCAGTCCGCCACCCTCTTCACGCTCCGCGGGTCGCCGCCTCGCCGTTTCCATACAACTCCGGCTCTCTGCTCTCGTGCCAGGATCTGACTCTGGAGGCCCTGAGCCATCTGCTCGCGCGCGCAACGGCTCTCGAAAATCAAGATCCGCTCACCCGCGCCCGCATTCTCGCCAAGCGCCGCATCGCGCTGCTTTTCTACGAGTCCTCGACGCGCACCCGCACCAGCTTCGAGCTGGCCGCCAAGGGACTGGGCGCGGATACAACGCTGGTCTCCGACAAGTCTTCGAGCATCGAAAAAGGCGAGTCGCTGAAAGATACCGGCCTGACGCTGCGCGCTCTCGGAGCCGAGGCAATCATTCTGCGCAGCAACTCGAGTGGTGCGCCCTGGCTGCTGGAGGCCGAGACCCGTCTGCCGGTGCTCAACGCAGGCGACGGCATGCACGAACATCCAACGCAGGCGCTGCTCGATCTGCGGACGATGCTGGCGCATCTGCGGCCGGGCGTGAAGGCGATCACTGCTGAAACTCTGGCCGGAGCGACCGTCGCCATCACCGGAGACATTCTGCACAGCCGCGTGGCGCGCTCGAATATGCTGCTGCTGCCGAGGCTTGGAGCGCGCGTGATCCTCTGCGGTCCCAAGGAATTGCTGCCGGAGATTGCAGCGCAGTCGGGTCCGGGGATCGAAATTGAGCGCGATTTCGAGGCCGCACTTCGCCAGTCGCAGGTGGTGATGATGCTGCGTATCCAGGCCGAGCGCCTGGCTGGATTGCAACTGGATCTTGAGGAGTACAAGGCGGCTTATCAGCTCACCGGCCAGCGTCTGGCCGAGCTGGCGCCCAAGGCCATTGTTATGCACCCCGGACCGATCATTCGCGGCATGGAGATTACCGCCGGTGTCGCCGATGGCCCGCAGTCGGCGATCCTCGAACAGGTCAAGAACGGCGTCGCCGTCCGCATGGCAGTTGTGGAACGCGCGCTGACGGCCAAAAACCATTCCGCTCCCGAGGCTTAGACATCGATGACCCAGGAGACTGAGCGCCGACGCGGCGATTACGGCTTCGATGTCGTTATTGCGTGCTTGAATGCAGTCATTGTTGCCTTGATCTGCTGGCCTGCATGGAATCATTGGCGCCACGGTGAGATCGATAACTCCTTTAAGGAAATTGGAATAGTTCCGATTCTTATATCGGTCTCTCTCTTTAAGCTCTCTCGCTTTTGCAACTCCATTCTCGCTAAGGACATTGTCGCGTTTGTCTGTGCGTGTTTTGCTCTGATAACAGCCTATTGGATGAATCCATCACCGATTTTGCTTGGTTTGTTACTCGTTCTCTTTTTCTTGCTGGTTGCCTGGCGAGTTACCTTTCATTTACGAGGATGGCGACTAAACAGGAAGATCAGCAGGAATCTTTCCAGAATAGAATCGCTAACTCGCGGACCGCGCGCAGGCACCTCCTGCAAGAGACTGTCACCCAACGCAATTCTCCGCTTTACGGCGGTATTCCTAATTCTTTTGTTGCTCATGGTGTTGAGGTACTGGCGCGTTGGTGACCGCGTCAGCAGCATCGCCTTAGCTGTTGTTTTTCTTTACGTAGGAGTGAATACCGTTTTGCGACTCCTGAAACGCCGGCAAACGCCCGGCGAGGTTAAGGAGTTCAGGGATCGTCACATGTATGCTTTTTTGGTCATTTCCGCATTTTATGCCGCGATCTTCGGATTTGTGGCAATCCGCAGTTGGCAGCGCGACGGATCTCTTTTCTGGTCTGGGTTGTGCTGGACCGTGGCGCTCGCAGATGCATTTTTCGGCACATTCGTGGTGGTGATGTATTTCTGTTTTCGGAAGCGGGCGGGCGCAATTACAACGCAAACTAGCCAATTGAGCTAGTGGTTCAAGCGGGAGATTGAAGCATGACGGCACTGGTGATTCGCGGCGGCCATCTGATCGACCCGGCAGCGGGCGTAGATGCCCTCAAAGACATTCTGCTCAAGGACGGCCGCGTGGCCGAGATCGCCGGGCCGGGCAAGCTGAAGCAGGCCAACGGCGAGGAGATCCTCGACGCGACCGGACTCACCGTCGCTCCCGGCCTCGTCGACATGCACGTGCATCTGCGCGAGCCGGGGCAGGGTTACAAGGAGACCATCGCCACCGGCACGGCGGCGGCGGTGGCGGGCGGCTTTACGGCGGTGGCCGCCATGCCGAACACGATACCGGTAAACGACTCGCCGGAGACGACGCGCTGGATGCAGGAGCCGGAACGCAACGCATCGATTCGCGTCTTTCCCATCGCCGCCGCCACGCGCGCGTCGAAGGGCGAGGCGATTAACGACTATGCCGCGCTGAAATCTGCCGGAGCCGTGGCCGTCTCGGACGACGGCCTGCCGATTCTAAAAGACAGTATTATGCGCGAGGCCCTGGCCGCGGCGGCTCGCGTGGGACTCACCGTCATCCAGCATGCCGAGGATACACGCATAACGCAGGCGGCCGACAAGATCGCCAGCATGAACGCCGGGCCGACCTCATTCAAGCTCGGCCTGCGAGGCTGGCCCAATGAAGCCGAGTCCTCGATCGTCGAGCGCGACATCCGGCTGGTGAGTGAGCTTCGTGAGGCGCGGCCCCACCTGCATGTGGCCCACATCTCGACGGCCGCGGCGCTGGCGGCCGTGCGCCAGGCGCGCCGCAACGGCCTGCGCGTGACCTGCGAGGTGACGCCGCACCACTTCCTGCTTACCGATGAGCATGTCGGCCATTACGACACGAACGCCAAGATGTGCCCGCCGTTGCGCTCGGCCACCGACCGCGACGCGTTGATCGAAGCCCTGCTCGACGGAGTTGTGGACGCCATCGCCACCGACCACGCGCCCCATGCAGTGCACGAGAAAGAGGTCGAGTTCGAGCGCGCGCCGAATGGCGTCATCGGCCTCGAAACCGCTCTTGGCCTGAGCCTGCGCTGGCTGCACCACGAATGGAAGCTGCCGCTGGGCCGCGTTTTGAGCCTGCTGAGCGCCCAGCCCGCGGCGCTGCTGGGATTGAAGGGCCGCGGCACGCTCACCGTGGGCAGCTTTGCCGATGTGGTCATCTTCAACCCCAAGGCCAAATGGAGTTACAACGCCCGCGAAGGCAAGTCGAAGTCGAGAAACACTCCCTTCGACGGCTGGACGATGCAGGGAAAAGTCCGCTGGACGATCAGCGAAGGACGCGTTGCGTATAGCGCGGAGAGTATGTAAGTTACTAATTCTATATATTTGGAAGAAAGATAACTGGAAAGCGGAATCTCTGCCTTGTTGCGGCAAATCGAGGTGTGCCAAGTCATCATTTCACGGCAAAAGCGAAGATAGATCGAATCGGGCCCTGCGGGGTGTTGACTGCGGAGTCTAGACTGACCAGTCAGTTTGCACAATATAGAAACCATTCAATCGAAGCGAGGACGCGTCGATCACTATAGGTTCGGAGATAACATCGGCGTCACACCGCGACAAACAGGTTCTCGGCGAATGCCCATTCGGCGTCCACCCATTGCGCCGTGCACTCAAAACCTGTGCGCCAGGCCATCTCCGGGGGTTCGTTCCCCGTATATTTATGACAACTCTCCGTCCAGATGGTCTCATCGCTTCGAAAGGTGAAACGGGTCTCTTCGATGGTGACGATCTGGGAATCGATGGAGCGGAGATGCATCTCGATCCGGCGCTCGCGGGCGTTGTAGAGGGCGGCGTGCTCAAATCGGGATAAGTCGAAGTTTCCTCCAAGCTCGCGGTTGATGCGGGCCAGCAGGTTGCGATTGAACGCCTCGGTCACGCCGAGCGGGTCATCGTAGGCGGGAATCAGTTTGGCCAATGGCTTCTCAAGATCCGTGCCGAGCAACAGACTATCGCCAGGCCTGAGCGCCTGACGGATCTTGCGCAGGAAGTCTTCGCCGGGCCGGCGGTCGAAGTTGCCGATCGAGCTGCCCAGGAAGAGCACGACCACCGCGTCACCGGGTTTGCGGCGAGTTACCGCCCGGTTCAAGCCGTCAAGATACTCTGTCTCGAAGCCCAGAATGCTTACGTGGGCCAGATCGTCGAGTTCCCGCTCGCAGCTCACCAGTGCCGCAGACGATATTTCGATCGGGCAGTAAGTCATCGACTTATGGCGGGCGAGAGCCTCAAGTATCTCGCGGGTCTTCCGGCCGCTGCCGCTGCCGAGTTCAACGGCCATGCCATGCGCTGTGAGATGCTCGGCAATCGCCCCTGAGTGATGTCGCAGAATCCGCTCCTCGGCGCGAGTCAGCCCATATTCAGGAAGCCTGGTGATCGCTTCAAACAATGCGGAACCGATGTCATCGTAGAGATACTTCGACGGTAACTCCTTCTGTCCGGATCGTCCCAACCCTTCCCGCACGTCCTCAGCGAATGAGTTGACATCCTGAGTTACTTCACCGCGGATCAGCATGACTGCTCCCTTCAGTTACTTACACAGCGGAAAGAGGCGTACACGTACGGATAGTGCGGCTGGAACCAGTTACGAAACGAACGCCGCATCATACACGACGCCGTCCGCGGCGAGGCGCCTTTCACGACGTAATGATTGTTATCGAAGAAGTTTTCCGAGTAACCGCGATAAAAAGGAAAAGGCTCAAATCCTGGCAAGGGCGCGAAGCTGGAGGCAGTCCACTCCCATCCGTTGCCGAGCGGCTCCTCCAATCCAAAGGCGCTACGGCCCGCTGGATAACTCCCGACTGCGACCGGATCCCAGCGCTGGAAGTCGAAATTGCCGCGTACGGCATCGGGAGGCGCATCGCCCCACGGGTACGGCCTCCCCATGCCTTCGCCTTCGGGACCTTCAGGCGTGCCGTAAGCGGCGCGATGAAACTGGGCTTCAGTGGGAAGCGACTTACCGGCAAAATGCGCATAGGCCGCGGCTTCAGCATGGCTGACATAGACGGGCCAATCGAGCGGCAACTCGACCTCTTCAAACATGGCACGATAGAACCACCGATCGTGACGCAGAGCCCAAAAACGTGGATGGGCCATGGTTTTCTCCTTGATCCAGGCCCAGTCCGCATTGCTCCAGAAGCGGCGATCATCGTACCCGCCCGCTCGGACAAACTTGAGAAACTCGCTGTTTGTCACCTTGTGGGCGTCAATCGCGAAGGCCGGAACGTGCGCTGAAAGCTCGTCAAACTCATTGTCCCAGCCAAACAACTCCCCATCGCGCGGGATTCCGAGCGTTGTGGTCCCCGCTGGAATATCGATCATTCGCGAATCGATTGCTATCCTGGACCCGGAACAATCAATAGGACGATAACTGCGCGGTGCAACCTTCTTCTTTGGACTTAGTTGATGCAGCATGTACGTCAGGGTCTCCGCATGCATCAATCGATGTTCGATCGCTACGTTAAGAATAATCTCCTGGGGATATCGCCAGTTATTCTCCGAGGCTTGCGACTGGCTTTCGAGGATGCTATCGATCTTCTCGCGGACGTGGAGGTTATAGCCCGCGATTTCCGCAAGGCGAGGCCAGTCGGAAGGCTTGTCCTGCGGGAGACCGCCATTTACCGGATCAATGCCGAAGGCGAAGAGACGATCGAATTCCTCGTGGATTGACCCAAGGCCCAGCGCCTGGCCTGCGATCAGGTTCCAGTCGAATGCCTCGATATGGCCGGCGTAAAAGACGATCCGGTGTCTTTCAGGGATCGGGCGATCGTACAATGCGTCTGTGCGCACCATCCGAAACAAGTCATCGGTCGCCGAGCGGGATTCAGCCAGGCGCAGCAATAGCTGTTCCCGAGTGTCCAGTTGGGTTAGAGAGGCATTCATTTGGCAGTTTGTCCTTTCGATCCGAAGCCCGGTCTTCACGAAAATGGTTCAATCAAGAGATCGTCGATGTAACACCATCCCCAGTCTTCGCCTGGTTCTAGCGATCGCATGATGGGATGCTTCGTCTTTTGAAAGTGCTTTGTGGCGTGGCGGTTTTTGGATGAATCGCAGCAGCCGACGTGGCCGCAAATCTCGCAAAGGCGCAGATGAACCCACGAGTCGCCCATCTTCAAGCACTCCTCGCATCCATCGGTGTTAGGGGATGGGCTTCGTATCTGGTCCAGGTGCGAACAGGTTTGCCGCATTGTCTCCCTCCTCGATGATGCCAATGGCTGGACTCTTCGGCTGAGTTAAAGGCAAATAGACCTGGAAGCGCGTGTCGCCGGGTTCGGAAGAGACGCGGATCTCGCCATGATGATTCCGGATGATGCGGCCAACCGCGTCCAATCCCAGGCCCGTTCCCTCGCCAACGCCTTTGGTGGTGAAGAAGGGCTCAAAGATGTGGGGCATAACCTCGGGCGGGATTCCAGGTCCGTTGTCGCCAATCTCCACGAGCACGCGGTCGAGATCTCGCGCGGTTCGCACCCGCAATTCACCCTTTCCGTGCATGGCTTCTATTGCGTTGGCCATGAGGTTCGTCCAAATCTGATTAAGTTCTCCGCCGAATGCGCAGACTTGCGGCAGGCTCTCGTCATATTCGCGAACCACCGTGATTCCGCCCTTAAGCTGGTAGTTCAGAATTGTGAGTGTATTCTCGAGCCCTTGGTGAAGGTCAACTTCCTTCATCGCCGCCTGATCCATATACGAGTATTCCTTGACTGCCTGGACAAGAAGCGAAATGCGCTTGGTGCTGATCTCGATCTCGTCGATCAGCCGGGCGATGGTGAGCAGCGACGCGATGCGGGTAAGGGCATCGCATAACACCTCGTCCCCGACCTGGCCCGCGAGACTATCTAACTTGGGGACTTCCACGCCGGAGTCGGCGATGGCCGGCGCGATCTTCCAGGCATCCGGCAGATGACGCGCTTCGAGCCACGCGGTGATGCGCTCTTCGCGATCGCTCTGGGCCAGGGGATCCGCGGACGTGCAGGCGGCGCACTGGGCCTGCCGCTCGAAGCGGGTAATCATCTCCCGCTGCTCGGCGGAAAGGGCGTGGCGCGACAGCCGGATACTCGCATCGCGTACGGTCTCAAGCGCCTCGCGAAGGCTTGCGGTAGCTCGTTGCGCGGCGGCGGCGGGGTTGTTCAGTTCATGCGCCAGACCCGCGGAGAGCTTGCCGAGAGCCGCCAATTTGTCGCGCTGCGTTTCCAATCTTGTTGTCTCGCGGATGCGGTCGGCCATGATGGAAACCAGCCGCTGGCCGAGCAGGGGCATGCGCTGAAGCATCTCCGGGAAGAAGCTTTTGTGGAGGTTGGCGATTCGCGTGGGAAGCACTGCCCGGATGCTGCCGCCGTAATGCGTCAGCCGCGAGTACGGAAGCAGGCCTGTGACCTGCCCCGCAAAGCCTCTGAAGATCATCTCATCGGCGCCGCTTCCAATTTGTACCCGTATCTCCCCTTCGAGGACCACGGTGAGATGGTCCAGAGGCTCACCCTCCCGGCCCATGATCTCGCCCGCCTGAAACTGCAGTTCCTGAAGATGTTCGGCCAGCCATTCAAGTTGTTCGCGGGGCAAGTCCGCGAAGACCTCGATCTTGCGCAGATCGTCGATTAGACCGCTGCTGGTTGTGCTCGTAAGATTCTCCGCCAAGTCACACCTCGCTGAGATATTGATGAGTGAACTGCACGGCAATCGAGCCTTCGCCGACGCCCGACGCAACCCTTTTCACCGATCCGTGGCGGACGTCCCCCGCGGCAAAGACGCCAGGCACACTGGTCTCTACCCAGTACGGATTGCGCTCTAACTGCCAGCCCTTCGGCCTTTTTCCGTCATGCACCAGGTCGGCTCCGGTCAGAATGAATCCGCGCTCGTCCCGCTCCACCACGCCGGCGAGCCAATCCGTGTTGGGTTCCGCGCCAATAAAGATCGACAGCAGGCTGGTGGGCGCTCGAAAAGTGTTGCCGGTCTCCGCACAGTGGATGGAAACGGCTTCGAGGTGTGTATCTCCGTGAACTTCCACAACCTGGCAGCGGGTTTCCACCTTGATGTTTGCGGTTTTCTTGATCTGGTCGATCAGGTACTGCGACATGGTCGCGGAGAGCGATGGACCACGGACCAGCATGACAACCTGCCGGGCGTATTTTGAAAAGAATATTGCGGCCTGGCCGGCCGAGTTCGCGCCGCCGACGACGTAGACATCCTCGCCCTGGCACTCCCGCGCCTCGGTCATGGCCGAGCCATAGTAGACGCCGGAGCCTTGCAGCCGCTCCGCTCCGGGCACGTCGAGCTTGCGGTAGGCAACACCCGTCGCGATCAGCAACACTTTGCAGCCGACATCGGATCCCGTTGCTAGCTTGACAACCTTCGAGGGACCTTCCACGCTGACGCCGGTCACTTGCTGCGGAGTGAGAATCTCCACTCCGAAGCGCCGGGCCTGAGCCACGGCGCGGCGCGCCAGATCGCCGCCGCTCAATCCGGAAGGAAAGCCCAGATAGTTTTCGATGCGGGAGCTCATCCCCGCCTGACCGCCGGGCGCTTCCATCTCAATCAGCACCGTGCTGAGTCCCTCCGACGCGCCATAAACGGCCGCCGCCAGGCCCGCGGGGCCGCCGCCGACGATCACCAGATCGTAAAATGCAACCTCGGGCCGTATGCGCAGCCCAAGCCTCTCTGCCAACTCGCCCACAGTAGGATCCGCAAGCGAGGTGCCATCCGGGAAGAGCACCTTGGGCAGGCTGGAGATCTCCGCTCCGGCAGCCTCCACCAGGCGGCGCACCTCGGCCACCTGCCCCGCCGTCTCGACATCAATCCATTGGTAAGGCGTCTGGTTGCGCGTCAAAAAGTCCCGGATCGCATAAGAGCGGGGAGACCAGCGCGTCCCCAGAACGCGAACCCCCTCCATGGGAGGCCGGTACGATCCCATCCAATCGTCCAGAAGGTCATCGAGCACTGGATAGAGGTGTTCCTCCGGAGGGTCCCATGGCTTCAGCAGATAGTGATGGATCTGGGCGTCGTTGATGGCTCGAATCGCCGCATCGGTATCGGCATAAGCGGTCAGCAGGACTCGTTTGGCGTCGGGGAAGATCTCCATCGCCTGGCCGAGGAACTCGACGCCGGTCATCTTCGGCATCCGCTGATCGACCAGAAGCAGAGCGACCGAATCGCCCCGCCGCTTGAGTCCCCGCAGCGCCTCCATTGCAGTGGCGCCGGAGTCCGCGCGCAACACGCGGTAGCGCTCGGCATAGCGGCGCCGCAGGTCGCGCTCGACTGCGCGCAATACTTCGGAGTCGTCATCGACGGTCAGCAGTACGGGCTTTGCCATGTATCTTCCCTTGCGCGGGGTTACAAAGGAACAACACGAGCGGCCTTCTTATACCCCTTTACATTGACAGACCCTTAGATGAGCTTCAGTCCCGGTTGGTTTCAGCCATATTCTCTGCTGCCGTCCGGCGCGGTCTGCGGCGGTTCAGGATGAAGATCCGTCGATGACCGCATCCGTCGCCGGGAGTAATGTGGTGGTGAGAGGACCTGCGATGAGGGCAGCCGTATTCAATTCCAGATCGAACGCCCTCGGAGCGTGCGGGCAGTGATCGTTCTATAGAAGACGATCGCCGGAGCGGCACGCGTCAATCGGCTGAAAATATCGATTTTCTGATGCGTATAAGGTGTTTCTGCATCAGATGCCGGGATTTCTTTGTCCGGACGGCTTTGTAAAGTGTTGATTTTATTTATTCACGATCATTTGCTCATCGCAGTCTCACAGTTTCACGGTCAAAGGGGGGTGGGGGTCCTTCTCGGCGGGCGGTGAACAGAGGACGGTGGACGGTGGATAGTAAAGGAGTTCTCGGCTCATCGTTCATGCACTTATTGTGCGCCGAAGGAGGGTTATTTTACGCAAAATGCGGGGATCAGAGATGCCGGTTCGTGGCTTTATTTCGATGAGGCGGAAGAATTGACGGTGATATCGCCGATTCTTGGAGGCCCTGGAACGGGTTGTGGCTAGGTTGGGCAGACTTAGCGGTCTGCGCGATTGCATCCGATAAGGCGGCTTTTGGGGAGTAATCGGCACGGTAGAGCGTGTCGCTCGCCAAAATTACGTCCGCCTCTATTTTCATGCTTTCCAGCTAGCGCAAATCGGGCGATCCATCCGACTCTTAACCGTCAAGACATCAGGACTTTTGTTCAGTTTCTCGGACGGAATGTTCGGGATATTCTACCTGTTGCAGGACAGAATTTGACAACTTTATATCAACTGTCGAGAAGACACAGATTCGGTCCGCCCTGTAGGGTTTGTGAAGGGATCTTTCTTACGGCAGCTCCTTTCAACAGGCAAGAATTGGCAGGAAGTGAGAATTCAGATGAACATGGAAACGAAGCAGTGCACGCGGAGAACCTTCATGGCAGCAATGAGTGCGACAGCGGCCGCTTCGCTCGTTAAGCAAGCCTGGTCACAAACTGCCGGCAGTTCGCTGGGCGAATGGATCGACGGCAGCGAGGGTCTACCGTGCTACGCCTATCGGGGGACCATACGTTTCTCAGAGCATTACAAAACAGAGCCTATGTGGGGACTCGACGGAAAGATGATTCCGGACGATCCGGTCTTTCTGCTTGGCAATCATCGGCTGACCCTTTTCACCCACGCGAGCGGACACATCCAGATGCTGAGCGCTGAACGCGCCTGGGCCCGTATGAATCAGGGGGAAGCCGTATGGTCGGGAGCAAACAAGGCGACTTGCGTCGTCGGAGACAGCAAGCATGAACTCATTGGGCTCGATGAGCAGGCCGCCAAGGAGGCGGACAAGATTTTCGGCGTGGGGTTTGCGCGCTATTCCTATGATCTTGACCAGAGTTTGAAGGTAGAACGATCGATTCACGTCCGGCCTTCGACCACGGTTGGCGGGGGTGTTTCCGCGTTCCTGCTTCGGGTGAAGTTTGAAAACACCACTAGCGGCCCGCTTGAAATCGAGTACGTGGAAACAGTCCTGGCGAACTACAGGATGTTGCCATTCGAATCGATTCACGATCCGAAAGCTCCTGCATATACGGCTCATCCATTCGAGAATATTGGTCCAGACATAATTTGCGCGCGATTTGATGCAAAACCCCGGCACCACCTGACCTTTCCACCTGCTGGCCAGATGAATCAATTTGAACAATTCCCACCCGCACTGTTCGTTCAAGCTGCAGGCGATCCCTCGACGCGGCCCTATGGCGCCACCGACAACTCCAGCCGCTGTTCGATCGGCATTCGCTCGCGTCTCACACTTAAAGCAGGCGAGAGTCGCGCGATCAGCTGTGTTTTCGGCTATACACGCGATGCATCGAAGCACGCTATCGATAGCCTAACGCAAGCACTCCGTTTTGATCGCGGCACGAAATCGGAAGACGGCTCGGCATTCATCAAGGAGTGGCGCAAGATCGTGCCCGAATTCTCCGGAGAATCCGATCTCCATCTTCGCCGCGAAATGCAGTGGAACGTAGCAGTGCTTGAGGCCATGGCAAGTTGGCGCGAGTATTACAACGAAACCGTCATTCCTCAAGGCTGCATGTACGACTATGCATGGGGAGTATTCGCATCGAGCCGCGACATTGCACAACAAGCGTTGCCGCTCTGTCATACCAATCCGGTATTAGCTCGATCCACACTACGGTTCATCATGAAGCGAACGGCGCCAGACGGTGAAGTTAAACTAATGGACCAAGGTTTCGGCTGGGCAGCATCTACCGCAATGCAAACCAGCGATCAGCAGCTTTATTTCTTTATGTTGCTTGCTGAATATCTGCGCGTCACACAGGATGTTGCGCTGCTCTCAGAACGAATTGCTTATTATCCAGTGGAGAAGTCGGGTGAGGACACCGTTCTGGCTCATGTGCGGCAGGCCTTCATATTCCTTCGCGACCGGATAAGCGTCGGCAGGCACGGACTTGTTCGCCTTTGGAACTCAGACTGGAACGATCTGTTCTATGCGTGGGAAACAAAGGGCTCTTATAACTCCACATTTGAAACCGCCGAGAGCTGCATGAACACAGCCATGGCTATCGTGATCCTTGGCGAGTTAGCACCTCTGTTAAAGCGCGCAAGCGATCCTGAAGGCCCTGAGCTGGCCGCCGCAATGGTGGAGTATCGTAAAGAACTTCTTGAGGCATGGATGCGCGACCTGGGAGACCGCCCTTTTCCACGCCGCGCTTGGACCGATTCGACAACATCTCTAGGCGAAGACGATTTGTGGCTAGAGCCGCAGGGCTTCGCGTTACTCATTCCCGAGATGGGTGTTGAGCGCAAACGCGCACTCTTGACCGAGCTTCAACGTCGAGTCGTCAACAGCGAAAAGATGGGTGCCCGTCAGATCGAGAAGCCACTCGTTCACCCAGGCACACCGGAGGGATCGCGTGAAAATGGAGGCTTCTGGTACGCGCTCCACGGCCCATTGGTGCTGGGCACAGACACGATCGATCACAACCTGGCGGAGAGCCTGTTGAAGCGAATGACCTTTGCCAACTATGCAAAGAGCTTTCCTGAATATTGGACCGGGCGGTGGAGCGCCTCCGACTCTCTCGATTCATCGTTGCTTTCGAGCGAAGGCCTTGCGGCGAACATCACGTACTGTGCACACGCACACGCATGGCCGCTCTACTGCTATATCCGTCTGCGAGAGAAAACAAGAGCCTGACCATTCTCCACTGGCCATGGTCTGAACAAGGAACCTTTGGTAGGGCCACGAATGGGGAAAAACATTCTCCTGCGAACACACAAAAAATCGGGATGCCGACAAAATGCACTCTTCTCTGCCAGCCCTCATCTTCGACCTCGACGGAACGCTCATTGACTCCAAGCCTGGCATCGTCGGCTGTTTGCGCACGGTGCTCGACGCGCGCAACATGGGCGATCAAGGCCCGCTGGAGCGCTTCGTAGGCCCTCCGGTTGAAGTGTGGACCGCCGAACTTCTGCCTGACGCCAGCGAAGAGGTCCGCGCCCAGTTGGCCAGCGACTACCGTGCCTGCTACGACCGCGAGGGCTGGAAGAACAACTCAGTATTTGTCGGCGTTCCAGAAATGCTTATCCAGTTGCGCGAGAAGGGATTTCCCCTCTTCGTCTGCACCTCGAAGCATCAGCATTTTGCCGTCCGGATTCTTGATCGCTTCGAGCTTTCCGGCCTTTTTACCGCCATCTATGGTGACAAAATCGACTATGCCAGCCACCACAAGGAGGATCTGCTGGCGATGCTTCTACTCGAGCGGTCTATCAATGCCAACTCGGCCTGGATGATTGGTGACCGCATCTTCGATTTCCAGGCCGCGCGTGCCAACCAAGTCTGCTCTTTGGCCGCAGGTTGGGGCTACGGATCAGTTGAGGAGTATGCTCTGGCCGACGCCATCGCACCCACCCCGGCTGACGTGCAAAACCAGGTATTCACTCACTGATGCGGTCCAAGTACGTAGCAAAACGAGCCCTGAGAATTGCATGTATTCGGGAATTGGCTGATTTGCGTCACCTCAATTGATGAGTCAGGAGTCAGTTTACTCATATTGCGAGATTTGCTGGTCAACGAAAATATAGGTATCGGTAAACGCCGTTTTCGGATGTTATCCCGGTTTCTAGGGCAAATCTCCTCTTGGTGTAGAGTTGTTTGGTTCGTTTCGCCGCGCCCCTCCGGGGCGCAGAGGTTTGTGAAGGCAGCGTCCCCAGGGTTTCGCTACGCTCCACCCTGGGCTATTGTCGATTGCCCCTCCGGGGCATGAGAGACAAATCGGCGGGATCGTCGCTCTATACCAAGAGGAGAGATGCTCTAGCCTTTGCGGCGGTAGAGGACCTGGAACTCATAGCCTTGGTTGGCGGGGAAGATGCCGGCTACGTGGCGGAGGCGCTCGGCGAGGGCCGGGGCGGCCAGAAGCGGATAGTCGCGCTCGCGGAGGTCGTGGTAGTCGAAGTCCACGGCCAGTGACAGCATATAGATGGCCAGCGCATCGGAGAAGGCCGACTCGTAGTAGGCTCCGCGGGCGCGCTCGTCGATGCTCTTCTGGGCGGTTTTGCCTTCGAGGGACTTGTTGTCCTGGGCGCGGCGGCGGGTCTCCCAGGCGTCCTGGCTGGTTTCGCCGCGGACCTGGGACTCGGCCTGCTGCCAGACCAGCGTGGAAAAGCTCTCAGGAACTCCGGCTGCATCGACGAAGTTGTGGGCCACGTTGATGAAGAATTCGAAGGCTAGGCCGAAGCGGTCCTCGACCAGGCGCGTCGAAAGAAAGACGGCTTCGGTGGCTCCGAAGACGGCGTTGCGGTGGCAGATGGCGCGGTCGCCCAGATCGACGGTGTAGCCGGGGGCGATCATGGTGTCGTCGGTGTCGGCGATGGCCAGGGGGACAAAGTAATAGGCGCGGTGGTCGAGCGCGGCAGAGAGCGTGGCCGGCACGGCTTCCACCAGCCGCTCGAGGTCGGCATCCGAGATGCGCGTCTCGCCCCACATTGCGTAATGAATTCCGTTGGGCGCCTGAGCCACGGCCACCTGCGTGGCCACCTTCTCTGCGTGCCAAAGCTCGATTTGTGCACTGCTTGCCATGAGATTGTATTCTAACCCCACGGAGGCGAGAAGATGATGCGATCGGCACAATCCGAAGGCCCGGGCGGCGGAACGGTGCTGGGCTTTCCGCTGAAGGGATTCGGCTTTTTTACCAGCCTGCTGCTGGCCTTTGCCGCGGCGTTCTTCACCTTTTTCGCATCGACATGCGTCGCCATCTTCGCGCTGCTGGCGTGGAATCTCGGCGGCCATCACGCGGTGAATTATGCCGACAGCTATCGCTATGTGGGCTTTCCGGCCTTCGTTGTGGTGCTGCTGGTGGCGTTGCCGGTCTTTGGCGTGCTGTGGATCAGGGCCAAGCTGGGCAAGGAGGCTCGGAGCTAATTTCCGGCTTGGGTTGGATTGGCACGAGCCAGCTTGGCGACGTGAATCTTGCGCGCGAGGCCGAGCTTGGAGAGCAGCCAGATGCCATAGTAATTGGGGTCGATCTCGTACCACGCGAGGCCATGGCGGGCCGAGACCGGGTTGGCGTGGTGGTTGTTGTGCCAGCCTTCGCCGCCCGAGACCAGCGCCACCCAGAAGTTGTTGCGCGAGCCGTCGCGCGTTGCAAAGCGGCGGCTGCCCCAGAGGTGGGTAACGGAATTCACGAGCCAGGTGGCGTGCAGGCCGAGGGTGACGCGCAGAAAGGCTCCCCACAGCAGCATGCCGACGGCGTTGGACCAGCCGCCCCATATCCAGCCCAGGCCGAAGAGCAGTCCGCCGCTGGCCACGAGCGGAATCCAGTGGTATTTGCTCAGCCAGACGTGGAAACGGTCGCGGCCCAGGTCGGGGACGTAGCGGTCGAGGACCTCAGTCTGTGCGTGCAGCGCCTTGCCCCAAATGAGCCAGCCGGTATGCGCCCACCAGCCGCCTTCGCGGGGAGAGTGCGGGTCGCCCGGCTGATCGCTCAACTGGTGATGAACGCGATGCGTGGCCACCCAGAAGATGGGTCCGCCCTCGAGCGAGAGCGTGGCGCAGATTGACATGACGTACTCCAGCCACTTAGGGGTCTGGTAACCGCGATGGGTGAGCAGGCGGTGATAGCACATGCCGATGCCCACGTTGATGGCGACCACGTAAAGCGCCAGCATCACCGTCAGCCGCTGCCAGGAGAAGAAGAAGAGCGCCGCGAGGGCGCCGAGATGAAAGACGATGAGCACGGTCATCGTAAGCCAGTTGATGCCGTCGCCCACGGTTGCGGCGCGGCCCATGCGAACCTGAAGCCGCGCGGGAACGGCGCGATCGGGCGTGGAAGCTGGAGCTGCGGGGGGTTGGAGAGCCGGCTTGGTTTGCCCTGCGGGGGTAAGTTCAGGGGCCATTTCAGGAGCAGGTGCGGTGACGATTGAAGCCATACTTGAGAAGATCCTTGTGGGGTGGCAACAGGCCCACCCTTCTGCGGTCATTGTATAGGACCAATTCAGTCCACAATCGGTCAGTTCCGCACAATCGGGGAATAAAATCAAGAATAGTTGAGCAATTCTGCACACAATCCGGCAAAAATGGATCGCTAATGGTCTATGGCGCCCGGGTTCAGTTTTTCAGGGGATAAAGTCCGTTGCTTCTCTGGCTAACTTGGGCACGGCTGAAGCCGCGCCCTGATAGAAAGCTGAGCTCTTTGAGACAGGTTTGATTCCCTGCTTTCGGTTCCGAAGACGGCGGCTCCGCGATTACTTTGCCAATTGAATCGTCTGCTCATCGCCCGTATAGACAACCACCTTGTCGGGATTCTTGGTCACTTCCACGCCTGTGCCATGGTTCATTTTCACCAGCACAATCTGGAAGCTTCTGGTCCGCAACATGCCGGGGAATTCGCCCTTTCTGGCATCGATGGTGAGCCGGCGCGCTGCGTCGTTCCAGTGAAAAGCGATCGTCGAATAGACGCCTTTTTCGTAGTTATAGTTGTCGTTCTCGTCTTCGTAGAGAGTAAAGCTGCCGTCTGCGCCTGGATAGATTCGCAATTCGATGGGGTCGGCGGGTTTTTCTGTGGAGTATTGAAGGAAGGGCCCCATCGGCACGATGGATCCGGCCCTTATCGTGAGCGGCATCTTCTCGATGGGCGCGTCGGAGATAATCGTTTCGCCGCCTTTCAGTTTCTCTCCCGTCCAGAAATCGATCCAGGAGACGCCGGCCGGCAGATAGACGCTTCGGGTCTTTTCCCTGGGCTCGACGACCATTTCCTGGGCATGGATCGCCGGGGTCTTCCAGTAAACCTGAGCCCGGAAGGCGCCTAGGGTTTTATTTGTTGTCTCGAACTTGAAGTCATACTCCTTGCCGGCCACGAGCTTCACGGGAACGGTCCATGACTCCATCGAATCGTAGTTATGCGCGACCTCCTTGCCGCCCAGATAAACACGCCTCGCCCCGAAGCTTTTCAGGTTGAAGCGATAACTCCCGGTTTCGGCAGGGATCAGCTTTCCTTCCCAGCGGATGGAGAACCTGGGGTCTTTGATAAAGCCTGGCCATCCCGAGTACCAGTTCAGATCGATGTCCGGCTCTGTATCCTGGCGGCAAACATCCTTGAACTGGTTATCGCAATAGTAAGTGGCAGTCAGTCCCGGCTTTCCATCTTTGGTCCTGAAGTTACTGGGCGCGACCAGTTCTCCCATCTCGGGCGGACGGTGATACATATATTCCGTTACGGGCGAAACCATGAACGCGGGGCCAAACATATATTGATCGTCGATCGAGTAAGTCTTGAGATCGGCGGTGAAATCCATGGGCAGGCCGCGCATGATCGAGTAGCCGCTATGAGTTACCTGCCAGCCCAGCGAATAGATATAAGGCAGCAGGCGGTAGCGCAGATTGTCGAATTTCTTCAAGACCGGCGTGTATTCGTCGAACTCCCATATCTCGCGCGGAGTTTCCGAGCCGTGCGAACGGAAGATAGGGCTGAACGCGCCAAACTGGAACATGCGAGTATAGAATTCCTGATAGGCTGGGTCCTTGCCTCCGTTCATGAAGACGCCGCCCTGACAGCCAAGCGAGTAAGCGCCGATGTCGAATGTCCAATAGGGAATGCCTGACATGCTGTGGTTGATTCCGGCTGCTATCTGATTTCTGAAGACCGGCCAATCGGCGCCGATGTCTCCCGACCATGTGGTTGCCGCGGCTCGCTGCTGTCCGGCGAAGGTCGAGCGGGTGAGGATATAGACTCTCTTTTGATCGGTCTCTTTGCGCTGGTTCTCATAGACGGCTTCGGTATCGAGCAGCGAGTAAGGATTCAGATATCTGGCGAAGGTGCCGAGATGATTGTCCTTGACCCGCTTCATCTCATATTCTTCGCCCTCCTGGGTCAGCGCGTTTACCATATCCGGTTCGGTCGAGTCCATCCACCAGGCGTCGACGCCCTTGGAGAATAGTCCCTCGTTCAGATACTTCCAGTAGAGATCGGTTGCGGCGGGGTTATAGACATCGAAGTACTTGAATCCGGCCCAGCCGACGGTCGGAAACAGATACCCGTGCTTATCCATGTCTTTATAGATCTGTGAGTCCGGGCCCAGTCCGGCCCAGATGGAAATCATCAGATGGAAGTGTTCCTTGTGCAGGATATCGATCATCTCTTTGGGATGGGGATATCTGGTTTTATCGAAGACCATCCCACCCCAGTTATCGTTATTGCCCCAGTAATCCCAATCCTGCACGATGTTATCGATGGGAATCTGGCGTTTGCGATACTCCTGGGCGATGCCCAGCAGCTCATCGCGCGTGGCGTAGTGCTCCTTGCTCTGCCAGTAGCCGTAGGCCCATTTGCCGTACATCGGCGCCTCGCCGGTGAGCTGCCGGTATCCGGCGATCTCTTCGTCGATGGATGGGCCATAGAAAAAGTAGTAATCGATGTTATCGCCGACTTCCGACCAGAAGGATGCCGTGCCTTTGCTGTCGTCGAAGATCGTCTTGGAGTAGTTATCCCAGAAGATGCCGTATCCCGCGGTTGAAACAAGGACAGGCGTAACAGCGACGGTGTTGGACTGCACAAGCTTCACTGTCCGCCCGCGATAGTTCATGATGCCTAACTGCTGCTGCCCCAGGCCATAGATTCCCTCATCCGCACTGAGCATGAAGTTCTGCTGAACGTTGAAGGCTTTCCTTTCGCGCTCGATCTGCGACGGCGTGAAGAGGGGCCGTCCCAGCTCCTTCAAAACCGTGCGGTTGTCTTTGTCGAGGAACCGGATCGAGCCATCGCTTTTGTCGATGAGGAGATTGACCCGCGCGGAACTCAGACTCACTCCGGTTTTGCTTTCTTCGACGCGAATGCCCAAATCGGGCACTTCGCACGGGAGGACCGAGAGGCTTAGTTTCTCGGGTGTGCCGCCGGCGGGCCATTTCAAGACGCGCACGATGCTGCCGGAATAGAACTGCGCCCTCAGATTCAGGTCGCCCGTCGTCAGTTCAATGCCGTTGTGGATGCGGCGAATCTCCGGCGGAGCAACTACCCGCGCATCCTTCGATGCAGCAGATTGATTCTGGCAAACTCCTGCAAATGCACCCAGGCAAAGAGACGAACAAAGCGCCGCAGACCGCAGCGCAGAAGCGATAGAGGTCATGTTCCGCGTTCCCTTCCAGTTCCAGCCGATCCCGATGGGTGCAGGCAACATTCCGCAGGACCGCACCAAGATATTATTTCATGGCGGCCGCAACAAACGGGCTCACGGGAGACCGCGCGAATGAACCACGATCTGCTTTTCCAGCTTCCTATTGCCTGGTTTCCGTTCCGTACACGCTGGCGGCGGTGACGAAGAGCTTCTGGACCTGGCCGCGTAGGACGCGGTAGAGGGCGAATTGGCGCTGGGATGCGCCGCGCAGCTCGAAGAGCAGTTCGCCGCGGTTGTCGGCCAAGGCATCGACGGCATCCACCAGCCTCATGCGCGGGGTTTCGTCGAGATGCGCGCCGTCGGTAACGTTTTTCAGCAACACGAGGACATTGCCGTAGAGGTCGGGCTGGGCGATGAGGGTGACGAACTTCTGCTGGGCGAATGGGCCGGCGGTGTGCGCCGACAGCACCAAGGTCGCGCCGGAGCCGTAGGTCAGCTCAAAGACGCGGAAGTGTTCGTCAACAAGGGGCGGAGGCTCGGGCGGCGACAGCGTCTTGGCGGCCTTGCGCGCTGCTTTGTGCGCCGTCGTCCGCCTGGGGGCAGGCGCTGGCGGATTGAGGCCCAGGTCGTTGCGGGCGATCTCTTCGAGGTCCGACTTCATCTTTGCCTCGTCATCCGGATTGGCCCAGCTATAGTTCCAGGGATGCGGAGGGCGGTTCGTGGCGTCGGAGACGGCCACGGCCTGCTCCATATTCGCGGGGATGCCCATCAGGGTGGGAAGCACCTCGGGAGTGTCGCCGGCGGGCTTGCCGCGCAGGAGGCGGGGGCGGTTGGGGTCGGTGAAGCCGGGCAGCGATTCCACATAGCCGATGTCCTCGGGCTGCTTCTTCGTGCTCCTTTTCAGAACGGGGCGGTCGGGATCGCTGGCGGGAGCGGACGCCGTGCTCGTAGTGCCCGCGTCGCCGCTGCCGTCGCTCGAATCCTTTCGGTGCAGGGTGGGGCGGTCGGGGTCGGGGGCGGGAGCCGGCTCGGTCGAGCTGGAGCCTCCGCCGCCGTTCTGCGTTCCCCCCTCATCGGCGGGATGCTTGCGGTGCAGGATGGGGCGGTCGCTGTCCTCGTCGTCGAAGCGGGTGCGGGCGACCTCGTTCATCGACGGCTGGGACTTGGGCGCCGGCAGCGGCTTCCATGCGCCGTAGCCGACCCACGAACCCTGCTCCTGGCCGGCGTTTTTGATGTCGAAGAGGCCGACCGGCTTGCCGTCCTGCTGGAGTACGTACTCGACCTCGGTGGCCAGGGCGAGCGGCTCAGGGCGGGCCATGTAGATGCCGCCATCCTGAAGCTGGTCGCCCTCAAGCCGGGACGAGTCGAAGACGGCCACGGGCACGAGGCGGCTGGTCTTGGGGTGATCCGGGTCGCCGGTCCACTCGAAGACGGCGATGGAGCGCAGTTCGGGGGTGGTCTTGCTGGTTTCGGTGATCTGGCCGGGGTACTGGGCGCAGAGCGGCAAGGCAAAGGCCAAGACGGCGCAAAGGATAAGATTGGACCGTAGTATCCCACCCTTGCCGCAAAAACGCGGCAAGGATGGGGCACCCGGCACCGTTTGCCTCATGGATGGAATAAATCTCCGGTGCGATGACATTTGCCGCCCATCTCGGAAATAATCGAAGCTGATGGCCACCAACGGCCCTCCAATCAAGATACGAGGTGCTTCCCCATGGAACTGAATCAAAAAGTCGCCGACTTCAGCCTTCAAACCGACGAGGACAAGGCCGCAAAGCTTTCAGACTACGCAGGCAAGCCGGTCATCCTCTTCTTTTACCCCAGGGCCGACACTCCCGGCTGCACCATCGAGGCCTGCGGCTTCCGCGATACGTTCAAAAAGCTCCAGGCGGCCGGAGCTGTGGTGCTGGGCATCAGCCGCGACACGCCGAAGGATCAGGCCAAATTCCGCGCCAAATACGAACTGCCCTACACACTCCTTGCTGATGTAGACGAGAAAGTCTGCAATCAGTTTGGCGTGCTGAAGGAAAAGAACATGTACGGCAAGAAGGTTTGGGGCATCGAGCGGACGACCTTCGTGATCGGCCCGGACCAGACGCTGCTGCACATCTTCCCCAAGGTTACGCCCGAGGGGCACGCCGATGAGGTGCTTGCGCTGCTGAAGGAATGGAAGAAAACGCACAAATAGGGCGCATGGGCAGGCGCTGAAGGACAGGGAAAGAGACAGCCATGAAGACAGAAGGAACAGCACTTCGGATTGAGTCGGTCGTTAACCCGGAATCTCCATGGAACTTGCCCAGTTCGTATCGAGGATTTCAGAAGTACCAGTCGAAAATGTCGGCTGCTGAATGGAAGAAACTGCTTGCCAAGGCAAAGGGGGGCGATGCCGAGGCGGAATGGGGAGTCGGAGCGTGCTACTCCGATGGATGCAAAGACCGGCGCGGGAGGATCCTGGTAAGGATTTCTAACCGAAAGGCTGCCGAGTGGCATCGCCGCTCCGCGGAGCACGGCTGCGATAGTGCGCAGGTTACTCTTGGCGTCATTCTGGGTGGCAATTACGGCGTAGAGAAAAATGTGAGCGAAGCTCTGCTTTGGCTCAAAAGGGCTTTCCGTGGCGGAGACGATCTCCTCGCGCCGAATAATATTGCAATCACCTACCGCGAAAACGGGAATTTTCGGCAGGCGGTGCGCTGGTTCAGGAAAGTCGACGTTTCACGCGACGATAGCGTCCTCGTCCAACTCGGCATCCATTTCTATTGGGGCAAAGGCGTCCGGACCGATCATCAGGCGGCGGTTCGTTGTTTTCGAAGGGTGATCCGAGAAAAGAACATTTGGGAATGGGGCCTAGACGATGCGAATTTCTACCTCGCAATTGCGTACCTGGAGGGCAAGGGTGTCAGGAAATCGCTCCGAATGGCACAAAAGCATCTGGAGCGGGCTAACAGGGACAACGATCATCTGGCGGCACAACGGCTTCTGAAGCAACTCAGGAGGGTCGTCTAGCCGTCCATGGAAACGATTGTCTTGCCTGGCCGGTTGCTTCCACGCGGCTTCTTCGAGGCGCCGCCGGAGCAGGTCGCTCCTCGGCTGCTGGGCAAGGTGCTGGCGCATTTTTCGGCGGACGGAGTGTTGGCGGGAAGGATCGTGGAGGCCGAGGCTTACCTTGGCCCACACAACCATCCGCCCGACCCGGCTGCACACTCCTATCGCGGTCCCACGCCGAGGAACTCCGTTCTCTTTGGTCCCGCTGGTCATGCGTACGTTTATGCAATTTACGGCCGCTACTTCTGCATGAACATTTCATGCGAGATCGAAGGCAGGGCCGGCTGCGTGCTGCTGCGGGCGCTGGAGCCGCTGGCGG
Organism: uncultured Acidobacteriaceae bacterium; assembly: GCA_963710875.1. Classification (GTDB taxonomy): domain Bacteria; phylum Acidobacteriota; class Terriglobia; order Terriglobales; family Acidobacteriaceae; genus Telmatobacter. Next base: position 892,841 of record CAVQBW010000001.1, read on the forward strand.
GGGCTGAGAGAATGGCCCGGAATCGGGGACTGGCGGAGGATGCGGCTCCGCGGCTGCTGACCTCCGGGCCGAGCCGGCTTTGCCAGGCGCTGGGACTCACGCGGTCGGCCCACAATGGCCTCGATCTGCTCGATCCGGCCTCGCCGCTTCAGCTTCGAGACGACGGCTTCCGAGCCGCCGAGGCGATGGCCACGCCGCGCATCGGGATCCACGTCGCCGTGGACTGGCCGCTTCGGTTTGCCCTGCCGGGGCACAATTGCGTCTCAGGGCCGAGGAATCTAACCGGAAAGCGCATCCAACTCCGGTAGAATCCCGTCCATTGGTATAAATGACTCTAACTGCGAGGAAACCTTCCACTTGAAAATCTCTTCCCTGTTTTCATCCTCCGCCGCGGTTGCCCTGCTCGCCGCGGCCGTCTTGGCCGTCGCTACAGCCGCACAGGCGCCGCAAACCGCTCCTGCGCAACAGCCCGCTGCCGGTGGTGAGTCTCACGAAGATCACGACCACGAGCATCACCCGGCCCCGACCAATCTCAAAGTGCTGCCCAAGACGCTGACCGGCGAGCAGGTGCATGAGATCATGGAGGGCTGGGCGGCGGCTCTGGGGACACATTGCGGCACCTGCCACGCCGCGGACCCCAAGAACATTGGCCCCAACGGCCGCCCGCGGCTCAACTTTGCCGACGATTCCAAGCAGGACAAGTCCACGGCGCGGCTGATGTTCAAGATGGTCCAGGACATCAACGAGAATTATGTGTCGATGGTCCCCAACTCCGGCGCGCCGGTCACCTGCGGCACCTGCCATCGCGGGCACCTGGGTCCCGAGCCGTTCGTAGCGCCGATAGAAGAGCACGACGGCAAGCATCCAATGCAAGGCGCGCCTCCGCCTGAAGGGGATAAGACTTCAGCGCATCCGTAGAGCATGTTTCAAAAATGGTCTGGCAGTTTGTGAATGCTGTTCCGCAGGGGCAGAAACCCCCATGTTCCTGGCCCTTTACGGCACCCTTCGACTACGCTCAGGGCAGGCTTTGAAGTCGTGCCCCGACACCATGCTGCATTTTTGAAACATGCTGTAGCAAGCGGAATCAAGCCGGGCCGCCGGCTCTTGAGAAGCTGCCGCTCTTGCCGCCGGATTTGGCTTCGAGTTGAATGTTGCGGATGACGATGGACTTGTCCAGGGCCTTGGTCATGTCGTAGACGGTAAGGGCGGCAACGGCAGCGGCGGTGAGGGCCTCCATCTCTACGCCTGTGACTCCGACCGCGGCCGCCGTGGCTGTGATGCGCACACCACCGGCCACCATCTCCGCCTGCACGTCGATGTGAGTCAGCGGCAGCGGATGGCACATGGGGATCAGCTCGGCAGTGCGCTTGGCGGCCTGAATGCCGGCGAAGCGGGCCACCTCGAGCGGGTTGCCTTTGGGGTTGGCGGGCAGCGCCGCGAGGACGGCGGTGGAGAGCTCGACGAAGGCCGATGCGCTGGCGGTGCGGCGGGTGGGCGGCTTGGCGCTGACATCGACCATGGCGGCCTGGCCGGATGCGTCGTAGTGCGAGAGTTGCTGATGCTTGCGCATGAATTCCTCATGAACAGGGCGGGTTGGGGTTCAAGGTTTCCCGCCCATTCGCCAGAAAAAACGCGAATGGACGGGGCACGGAGCTTTCTTTGGCTGATAAAGACGAGCCTCAGACGAGCAGGATCGAGACCAATGAGCCGGATTTGAGGCTGTGCGCGTCTTCGGGCACAACCAGAAAGCAATTGGAGTGGGCCAGGGCGACCAGGTCGCCGGAGCCGTGCCAGGGAACGAATGCAACCTGGGGCGGCTCGCCGGCTGCCGCTCCGAAGTTGCAAAACGCGGGCAGAAAGCGTGTGAGGCCGGATTTGGCGTTCCGGTCAACGGGCGGGGCGAGCTGCGCGGTGGCGAAGCGCGGGTACAACTCGCCGCTGCCGGCGAGGGCGGTGAGGACCGGAGCCGCGAAGAGCAGGAAAGTGACGGCCGAAGCGACGGGATTGCCGGGCAGGCCGAAGAACGGCAGGGTCTTTTGGTGCGGACCAGAGCCCTTCTTGCGCGGCAGCTCTCCGAAGACGGTCGGCTTGCCCGGCTGGATGCGGACGCCGGTGAAGTGAAAGCTGGCTCCCATGCGGGCCAGGGCAGGCTCGACGAGGTCGAATTTGCCGGCCGAAACGCCGCCGGAGATGAGCAGCAGATCGGCAGTGACGGCTTGGGCCAGCCCATCTTCGAGGGCCTGAGCGTTATCGGCGGCTGTCGGCAACACCCATGGTTCGCTGCCCGCCTTGGCGGCCATTGCGGCAAGCATGGGAGCGTTGGAGTTGCGAATCTGGCCGGGAGCGGGCGATACATCGACGGGAACCAACTCGTCGCCGGTCGCAAGGATGGCGACGCGGGGCCGGAGAAGGACTTCGAGAGTGGCGTAGCCGCAAGCCGCGGCCAGCGCGATCTGCCCGGAGTGGAGAACGGTTCCGACGGGAAGCAACTCATCACCCGCGCGGGCCTGGGTGCCCTGAGCCACGATGTTCTCACCCGGCTTGAGGGTGCGGGGCGCGAGCAGGCGGACCCTGCGCGTCTTCTTGTTTCCGGTCAGCTCGGCATGCTCGAACATCATGACCGCATCGGCTCCCATGGGAACCGGAGCGCCGGTCATGATTTCCCAGACTGCCGCGGGCGGCAGCGGGCCGGCTGGGGGATCGCCGGCACGGGAAGAGCCCGCGACGGCCAACAACGCATGGGCAGAGGCTTCGGGGGCGCGGCAGGCATAGCCGTCGCGCGTGGAGCGGGCAAAGGGCGGCTGATCGCAATCGGCCAGAAGAGGCTGGGCGAGAGTGCGGTTTGCGGCATGGTCGAGATCCACGCGCTCCCTTTTGGGCGATGACGCAGGACGCTGCCGGACGATTTGTCCGGCTTGATCGGCCACCATGGCCGCGGCCTGGGCGTAACTGAGCAGTGCGGGGCGGGACGCGGCTGACTTCATGGAATGGATTGTAGAGGGTTTTGGGCGGACACGATTGCCGGCGGGACAAAGAAGCGAAAGGCGCTCCCGAGATTCGGGAACGCCCTTCGTGGATTTTCGCTTCGGTTGCTGCTACTTCTTCTTGGAAGACTTGGTGCGGACGTCGGTGGGAAGCGTCGCTTGAAGGCTGGTGAGGATGCTCTTCACATCGGAGGCATACTGACCGGTCGGAGCCAGTTGCAGATACTTCTGGTAGGCTTCCTCGCAGCCCGGAGGCGCTACCAGCTTGTTTGTCGTTGGGTCAACCGTGGCCTTGCCGACCAGCCCGTTGCCCTTCAGGTAGTAGGCAATTGCCACGGTCGGATCGGCCTTGATCACCTCGTCCGCGGCGGCCACTTGAGCATCCGTATTGCCGACCTGAAAGAAGATCACCATTTCGTTCCTCAGATAGAAGACCGCCTGTGTGGGATTGACCTTGGCGGCTGCGTCAAAGGCCGCATTCGCCTCGGCAACCTTGCCGGTGCGCGCATAGATCTCGCCCAGGCCGGCTTCGGCCGCGCCCTGAGTTGAAGGGTTGGGCTTCTTGGATGCGGCCTCAAGATCGAGAACTTTCTTGAAGCTTGCTTCCGCATCGTCGTATTTCTGCGCATCCTTCTCCGTTCGCCCCAGGCCCATCTGCGCCTGCCCCAACTGAGCCCAGAGAACGGAGGCGTCCGGCTTGGCCGCGGTATCCTTGAGCATCATGGTTTCGACGTCGGTGTACTTCGCAGTTCTGATCTCGGCTTCCTTGGCATCGAGATCAGCCTTGGAGGCAGTGGCGCCAAGAGCCTGAACCGCCGCCGTGTCCGCGTCGTCGGCTTCCAGGAAGTCTCGGGAGGTGGTTTTGAGATCGGCGTTGAGACCCTTGATGATCTCATTTGCCTTCATGGCTTCGGCGTTGTGCCGCTTGAGCTCTTCCAACTGTTTCTTCTCATCGGACGACAGCTTGTCGATGAACTCCTTGCGGCTCATATCGTCATCCTGCAGCGTGTCCTGACCGGCCACGATCTTCACATTGTCGATCTGGTCGTCCAATTTGCCGGGAGGCGTATTGGGCATCCGGAAGATCAGGCTGTAGGTGCCGGGAGCCGCTTCACCGGAATAATCGCCGTTCGCGTTGACCGGAAAGGTGTATTTGGATGTTGCGCCGCTGTCGGTGGAGAGGCTGATCGAGCCAACGGTTGTGGATATCCCGGTTGGGTTGGTTACGTGGCCGTGAATCTTGCCCATGGACCCCTTGGGCGCGGGCGTTTGGGCAAGCGCGGGCAAGAGGGCGAATGCAAGCAAGCCCAGCCAAAGCGAAATCGTGCATTTCATCTGCTTCTCCTTGGGAGCGGCGCGAGCCAGAGAGCACGCGAGCTCAAAAATGTCGTATCACTGATCGATAACAACTGACTTTGACAACTGTGACCGCACAACCTCGGCGCGGAAACCAGCGCGGACGCCTTTTCGCGCAAGACTCACGTTAAATCCCATTGGCTGTCCAGCACAAGTGCTCACGACAAAACGTAAGGCGCGCCGCGCCAGGAATAGGGTTCGCACCCGATCGGAGGGATTCTTGAGCCCGGCGGCAAAGTTCTTTCGCCTGCCGCCAGGGAGCCCACGCTGGCTCACGCCAGCAGGTTCAACCTACGATGATATTCCGCCCGGCAAGCGGCCGAGTGTGGCGTGTATCACACACTAGAATAGAACCATGGCAACCACGATTCGCCCGGCAACCCCCAAGGATATCCCTGAAATATTGGGCTTCATTCGCGCATTGGCCGCCTATGAGCGCGAGCCGGATGCGGTTCTGGCGACCGAAGCGGACCTTCTTCGGGATGGATTCGGGTCGAATCCGTTCTTTTCCTGCCTGATCGCCGAGCACAATGGCCGGCAAGCGGGATTTGCGCTCTACTTTTTCAGCTACTCGACCTGGATGGGGCGGCCGGGGCTTTACCTCGAGGACATCTTCGTCGAGCCGGAGTTGCGCGGCCTGGGGATCGGCAAGGCGCTGCTCGAACGGGTGGCGGCCATCGCAGTGGAGAAACATTGCCCGCGCCTTCAATGGGAGGTTCTGGACTGGAATACGCCGGCCATCGAGTTTTACCGGTCGATGGGGGCTGAGTTTCTTGACGAGTGGCGGAATGTGCGCGTGACCGGCGAGGCGCTGAGAAGATTGGCCACCTGCGGTGGGGCAGACGGCGCTTGCGCGCCATGAGGCTTGTGGATTTGCTCCCTGGCCGATTTGTTCGACCATGGACTGTCATCGTTTGAGGTTTCCCAAATCTCAGAATCGGGAAATGGGGCATCCAACTTTGATGGACAGGAGATTGAGGCGACTCTGTGAAGATACGCGTGATTGGCGGCGGACTGGCCGGGCCTGAAGCGGCGTTGACGGCTGCGCGTCTAGGCTGCCAGGTGGAGCTTTACGAGATGCGCGCGATGGTGGATGGTAAGCCGCGGCTGACCCCGGCCCACCAAACGACGGAGTTCGGCGAACTGGTCTGCTCGAATTCGCTCAAAAGCGAATCGCCCAACACGGCGCCCTGGCTGCTGAAGCAGGAGATGCGGCGAGCCGGTTCGGCGCTTTTGCGTATTGCCGATGCCTGCGCCGTTCCCGCGGGCCATGCGCTGGCTGTCGATCGCGTCGAGTTTTCGCGGCGGATCGCCGAGGCGATTGCTGCTGAGCCGCGCATCCGCGTCCACCGCGAAGAGGTCACGACCCTGGACAAGGACGAGGACGGCACGAAGTGCACGATTCTGGCCACGGGCCCGCTGACATCGGACGCTCTGAGCCGCGAGATTGAGCGCATCACCGGCTCCGGCCATCTCGCCTTCTACGACTCGATCTCGCCGATCGTCGAGGCCGACTCGATCGACATGGAGCGCGTCTACTTTGCCGCGCGTTGGGAGAAAGGGACGGCTGATTACATCAATTGCCCGATGGACCGCGCGGAGTACGACCGCTTTTTGGATGCGCTGCTCGGGGCTGAGGCGGCCGAGGAGAAAGAATGGGAGAAGCTCGAATACTTCGAGGGCTGCCTGCCGATCGAGGTGCTGGCGCGACGCGGGCGCGATACGCTGCGCTTTGGCCCGATGAAGCCCGTGGGCCTGCGCGATCCGCGCACGGGTTTGAATCCGTGGGCTGTGGTGCAACTGCGCAAGGAAAACCTGCGCGCAGACAGCTATAACCTGGTCGGCTTTCAGAATCATTTGAAGTTTGGCGAGCAGGCGCGTGTGCTGCGGCTGATTCCGGGCCTCGAAAACGCGCGCTTCCTGCGCTACGGGCAGATTCATCGCAACACGTACATCTGCGCGCCGGTTTTGTTGGATGAAACTCTGCGCCTCTCCAAAAACTGTCATCCTGAGCGAGTTCGCGAAGCGGACGAGTCGAAGGACCCGCGGTTGTCTTTCCGGCAACAGATCCTCTTCGCCGGACAGCTTTGCGGCGTCGAGGGTTACACGGAGTCGATTGCGACCGGGCTGCTGGCGGGGATCTATGCGGCTTCACTGGCGCGCGAAGAAGAGCCAACGCCCGCGCCACGCGCCTGCGCTCTCGGATCGCTGGTGCATTACATTACGCATGCCGACCCGAAGAACTTTCAACCAGCTAACATTACCTTCGACCTGCTGGAGCCGCTCGAAGAGGAGCTGCGCATAAAAGTCCGCGACAAGAAGGAACGGCACAGGATGCAATGCGAGCGTGCGCTGGCGGCGTTCGATGGGTGGTGGGCATTGGCACAAGTAAAAATATAAGCTGGCTGCGTTTCTCGCAGAGAAGATCCCCGATCAAACCGAGAGCTACCCGCTGGAACCTTTCGAGTGTTGTCAGTGTCCAAGTGAATAGGGGATCCCACGCTATCGGGCGGCTGGGGTGACAGCGTGTACCCTAAACATTGGAGCGTGCGGATGCGTTGGATTTCAATTGCGGTTTGTTCGGCAGCGTTGGCGGCGGGTTCTGCCGGCGCACAGGCGCAGGCTGCGCCGGCCAAAGCGCCGTCGGGCGTGACGCACCTGGTGCTTCCGCCGGTGCCCAAGGCGCTGCTGCCGGAGGATTTTGCCGGATGGGTGGCCGCCGAGGCGCCGAAGAAGATGACCGATGGGGCCGAGGCCGATCCCGCCAACGCGGCGGCGCTCAAGGAATACGATTTTAGCGACGCCGCGCTGGCCGATTACAAGCGTGAGGGCGAGACGCTGAGCCTGCGCGCGCTGCGCTTCCACGACGCCAGCGGCGCCTTTGGCGCGTACTCGTTTTACCGCCAGAATGGCTGGCCGAAGGAAGAGATCGGCACAGGAGCTACGTCGGACCACAACCGGGTGCTCTTCTGGGTGGGCAATACGGTGGTGGACGCGAATTTTTCGCACATCTCGCCGATGAGCGGCTCGGAGCTGCGCGAGCTGGCCGGCCAGTTGCCCGCGCCCGAGGGCGGCGAGGCGCTGGCACCTCCCATCCTGGCCGATTTGCCCCATGGCAACTTGGCGCAGGCCAGACTGGATGGCCAGACCACGCACTATGCGCTGGGACCGGCGAGCTATGCCGGCGCGGGCGGCGTGCTGCCGGCGGAGCTGGTGGGCTTCGATCGCGGCGCGGAGACCTTGACCGCCAACTACACGCTGCGCTCGGGCGTGGCCACGCTGACGCTCATAGACTATCCCACGCCGCAGATGGCCGCGGCGCAGGAGGCGAAGATTCGCGACTATATCATCGCGGGCAAACAGGCAGGCAAAAAGGCGGGGTGGACCAAACCGCTGGCAGACTCCGACCTGGCTTCGCTGGAGGTAGGGCGCAGCGGACCGCTGGTGGCGCTGGTGAGCGGGGACGCGATTCCCGATGAGAGCCACAAACTGCTGGCCATGGTCCACTATGAATCGGATATCATGTCGATTCCGCAGCCGACGGAGTCGGAGGTGCTGAAGACCGGAAAGCTGCTGATGGGGATCGCCGCCCTGGTGATCATCGGCGCCAGCACCGCGATTCTGCTGGGCTTCTTTCTGGGCGGATTCAGGGTGCTCTACCGCTTGGCGCGCGGCAAGCCGGTCTCCTCGGTCTACGATGTCGAGTTCACCAGTCTCAATCTGCGGGATTGAAGGGCGGGAACTCTGCAGGAATCCTGAGGCGGCATCCGAAGGGTTAACGGGGGAGGAAAACCCGTTGAAAACCCTATAAAACCGTATAACAAACAAGAAAATGCGGGATATTGCGGGAGAATAAAGGCGAAGACACGCCAAAGATCCCCCCGGTGGATTTTCCAGGAAACATTTATCAAGTTATTGACTTAAAAGTACTTATTTCCCCTTCGATTTCTCCTTGACACTCTCTTCCCATGCCCATAGTATGCAGCCAGAAAGTTCTGATGGCTTTGCCTCCGTTGGAACTATTCTCCCTGAGGAGAGAGCTGCCCTGTTGCCGGGCGGCTCTTTCCGTTTTTTGACCGCCCATTTTTATTGGATTCGTCATTCCATCTCTGTTCGACCTCGCTGCCTGCCTCCGGCCATTTCATTGTGCGCCAAAGGAGAACTATCGGCTTGGATTACTCGGCGTGGAAGACGACATCGAAGAGCAGCAGGCTGACGGTGGTGAAGATGATGTCGTAGCCGACTAGCATCTTGATCCATAGGGTGGGGTCGCTCTCGCCGGTGAGGATCGAGGTGGTGGCCTGCACCATGGCCAGCAGAGCCGGAATGAAGATGGGAAAGAGAATCAGCGAGAGCAGCAGCTCTCGGTTGCGGCTGCGGATGGAGAGCGCGGCGAAGAAGACGCCGTTGCCGACCAAAGCCCACGTGCCCAGCGGCAGCACCAGCGCCAGCAGCCAGCCCTGGCCCGCGATGTGAAGGTTATAGAAGATAAGAAAACAGGGCGCCAGGATGATTTGAACGAAGGTGACGAAGAGGAAATTGACGATGACCTTGGCTAGGAAGAGCTCGGCGCCGGGTGCGGGAGCCATGCGCTGAGCGTCCATGACCTGATGGCGAATCTCGCGGGCCCAGGCCTGGTTGAGGGCGCTGACCGAGGCGAAGAGTGTGGCCACGCAGAGGACGCCGCCGGCGATCTGCTGGGAAAAAGATTCCTCGCGGATCGAAGGCGATGGAGAAGAGCACCACGACCAGCAGGGAAAAGAAAAGCATGGAGACGAGCGTGTCGAGGGTGCGCAGTTCGATGCGCAGGTCTTTGACGAGATGAGTCCAGAGGGTGCGGGGCATCATTGGTGGCCCTCTGGGTTGGAATCATCGGGTTCGTGGTCTCCCACCCTTTCGCCAAAAGCGCGAAAGGATGGGGCACCCGGAGTTCTGTCCTTTGTCAGGCCGGCGGTCTGGGCCTCGGCGGCTCTCAGATAATCGTCGGGCGAGAGGATGAGCTGAGTTCCGCGCGTGCCGGCCGAGACGCTGATTTTGTCGAAGAGGACTGCGGTTTCATCGACGAAGACGGGATAGGCTTTCTTCGCGCCGAAGACGGTGACGCCGCCGCGGATGTAGCCGGTGAGGGGCTGCACGTCTTTGAGGGGAACCATCTCGGCCTTGCGCAAGGCGGCGGCGCGGGCCAGCTTTTTGAAGTCCAGTTCGGCGTCGCCGGGGATGACCGCAAAGATATAGATATTTGGGCCGCCGGTTGTGAGCAGAGTTTTGAAGACCTGCTCGGGCGGCATGTCAATCTTTTTGGCGACAGTGATCGCCGAGAGATCGTCAGGATCGACCTCGTACTCGCGAAGTTCGAAGGGGATACCGAGGGATTCGAGGAAGCGCGCGCCGTTGGTCTTCATCGAGACGGAGACCCCGGCTCCAATGAAGCAACGCGTCCGGCGTGCAGCGTGAGCACCCAGTCGGCGATGGGGGCGGCCATCTCGCGCTGGTGCGTGGTGAGCACGATGGTCCGGCTGCCCCGGCGGAAGCCGGCCAGCAACTCGACCATCTGGCGGGCGCTTTCGACGTCCATGTTGGAGAAGGGTTCGTCGAGCAGCAGCAGCTCGGGCGCGGAGAGTAGCACGCGGGCCAGCGAGGTGCGCTGCCTCATGCCCTGCGAGTAGTTGCCGAGTGGGCGGGCCAGTTCGGGATCGAGACCAACCTGGAGCAGGGCCTCGGATGGAGCGAGGCAGGCGCGTCCGGGATAAAGGCTGGCGAAGTAGCGCAGGTTCTCCTGGGCGGTCAACTCGTCGTAGAGCATGGGGGCGTGGCTCATGTAGCCGATGCGTTCGCGGGCGTCGTGAGGCTCATTTTCGCCAAAGACCGTGACCTTGCCGAAGCTGGGACGGAGCAGGCCGGCGAGGATGCGCAGCAGCGTGGATTTGCCCGCGCCGTTTTCGCCAAGGAGAACGTAGCAGCGGCCCGGCTCGAAGTCGACCGAGACCTGACGCAGCGCGGCAAAGGAGCCGAAGAGCTTGGAGACGTTGTCGAGGCGGGCGCAGAGCGGGGTGGCTGTTGCCGTCGAGCCGGAGTTTGTCGATAGGCTAGGTTGCATTGTCGATTGTCGGTTGCGGTGCGGATTTCTTCTGGTTTCGATTTAGGTAGAGTGCTACAGGAAATGGGACCGCGAAGAGTGCAAAAACCGCATAAAACCAATTCTCAGAGTATCCTCCCCGGATTATCAATACGAAGAACAGGGCAATCAATATGGGGACGATGCAGAGAATCAGCATGCCTCCAATCCTCCGATGCCCGAGTCGATCTAATTCGCGACCACCGACAATGCTCAAGGAGAGTGCAAAAGACTCTAGTACATTCTTTATGAAAACACCAGAATCGGGGTGAAGAACGTCTTTCGAGTAGCGGAACATAAAAAACACAAATAACAGTGCCGCATACGACAGGACAGACACTAGCAACTTCTTCCAACTCATCAAGTCTCCTTGCGTGCACAGAGCTAGCTGGCTGGTTTGGATGGAGGAACAGCCTCGGCGCGGGGGCTGTTATTCGGTGCGCCAGCGGGTTGCGCTGGCGCTGCGCCAGGCTGACCATTGGGCGTTGCCGGAGCATACTTGCTGGCGCACTTGGCCTGCAGCACCGTCGCGTGGAAGACGCCGTCGTGGCCATAAGTGCCTTCGGCGAGAGCCTGGGCGTCGTCTTTGAATGTGTCGGGCGGCGGCTCGGAGCCTTTGTAGACGACCTTCAGCAGGCGGCCGGCGGGAGCCTTGGGCGAGTGGCTCTCGAACTCGTTCATCACAAACGTCACATGGGGGCCGTCGTGCTCGATGGAGCCGGGCTCGACGAAGCCCTCGACGCGCAAGTTGCTGTGATAGGCCTTGTCGCCCATGCCGCCCAGTTCGGCGATGGTGACGTAGTAGCTCTTATTGGCGCCGTAGCCGGACCAGGCCAGCCAGCCGATGGTGCCGACGACAATGGCAACCGCGATGCCGATGCGGATCGAGTTTGGGGAAGTTTTCATATCAATCATTAACGATACGAGCGTTCGGGGGCTGGGTCAACAGCCGAAGGGACTAGGGACTAGGGAATAGGGAACAGGGAAAAGCTGGCGAGCAACATTCAGCGCGCCCCCTCCAGCGTTTGCGCGGCCCGGGTGAGCGCCTGGGTCAGCACCGTCAACTGCTGGGCGGCGAGGTTGGCGTTGTGGGCGTCGATGGCTTCGTTGACGCCGGGGATCACGACGGCGGAGTAGCCGGTGTACTCGCCGGGAGCGTAGATGGTGTGCCTGTACCAGGGGCGGTTGGGCAGGCCGGCCTCGGAGAGCAGTGCGGTTTCGGTCTTGCGCAGGGAACTATTGAGCCCGGCGAGGTCGCCGGAGGCTGCGGCTTGCAGACCGCGGGCTCGCTCGGCAGCAGCGGAAAAGCGAGCGGCGGCGGCCTGGGCGGCGGCGAAATCCAGCGAATTGAGTCCGGCGTCGGCGGCGTTTCGTTTGGCGGCTTCGAGATACGCGCCGATCTCGCGGGCATAGGCGGCATAGTCGTAGGGCAGAACGTCGGTATCGGCCATGCGCAGCGCTTCGAGGCCGAGGACGCGGGCCATCTCCTGCAGATAAACGAAGTGAGGATCCGCGTTCATGGTGAACCAGGCGAAGTTGTCGAAGACCGAGTGGTAGACGCCATACGGACCATCGGAGCCGATGTCGGTGGAGGGTACGCCGATGTGCTGGAAGAAGGAAGTGTAGTCAGAACCGGAGCCGAGGTCGCCGACGTGAATCTCCTCGCCGGGCGCGGGCGGGACGTTTGTGCCGCTCTCATCGTTTTGCGCCGGATGCTCGTTTTTGGCGGGATGACTGATGCGCCATTGCTGATAGACCGTTCCGCCCAGCGGGCTGGGAACCGAGCGGGTCAGTTCGCGGAGAAATTGCTTGAGCGAGGGCACGGCGGAGGCGGTGAAGTCCGATCCGGAGACGGCGACGTCGGTGTTGAAGTATGCGACGGCATGGTCCAGGGCCTGGGCGTTCTGCTCCACCCACTCGGTTGAGCCGACGAGGCCTTCCTCCTCGGCATCCCAACTGCAAAAGACGATGGTCCGCCTGGGCCGCCAGCCCTGATGGAGAAGAGCGCCGATGCCGTGAACCGATTCGAGCATGGCGGCGGTGCCGCTGGAGGGATCGACCGTGCCGAAGATCCAGGCGTCGCGGTGATTGCCTACAACCACCCAGTCGTCTGGGTACTCGGAGCCTTTGACCTTGCCGATCACATCCCAGATGATGCGCCGCTGATAGTCCTGCTGCGAGACCAGGTGGACCTTGACGGCACCGGGGCCATCAAGTTCTCCGAGGTGATAGCGGAAGCCAAGCCCGCCCTGCCAGCCCTGCGGCACTCCGCGTCCTTTGAGTGCTTGCAGAATGGGCGCGGCGTCGTGGTAGCTGATGGGGATGGAGATGATGTGGGGCTGGCTGCCATAGGGCGAGACGCGGGCCGAGTCGGGCAGCTCCGGTGTCGAGGCCACGCCGGGGGTCTCGGGGTCGCCAGGATACTTGAAGATGTATTGCACCGAGCCGTATTGAATGCCCGTCTCCGGCCGCCAGGGTCCCATGGGGTAGACGTCGCCCTTCGAGAAGCCGTCGTCCGCCGGGTCGGAGTAGAGGAGCACGCCGGCCGCGCCGCGCTGCTCGGCGATGTAGACCTTGACGCCGCGGAAGTTGGCGCCGTAGCGCGCCAGCACGATCTTGCCGTGCAGATCGATGTGGCGCGCGGCTAGCTCGTCGAAGTCCTCCAGCCGGCCGTAGTTGGCGTAGACCACTTCGGCGGTAACGTCGCCCGAACCGGAGGAGCCGTTGAAAGGCATCGCGATGCGGGGATTGTTCTGATAAGGGTCGCCGTCGACGTGCTCGCGCGTGGGGCCGCTTATGAGCAGCTTGCCGGCGGAGTCGTAGGCCTCGACGCGCACCACCTTGGGCTGGTCGAGCAGGACGCGGTAGGGAACGATCTCCGTCTCCAGGCCGGCGGCGCGAAACTTCTGCGCCACATAGTCGGTGGTCTTGCGGTCCTCTGGGGTTGAGGCCAAATGAGGCTCGGCGGTGAGGGTCTTCAGAGCCTCGCCGGCCAGAAAGGCGCTAGGAACGGCGAGGAATTTCTCTTCGATCTTGGCCTGAGCAGAAAAGTCGCGATAGCCGAAGACGGCGGGGGCGGGTTGCGCGGAGTTCTGCGCCGGAATAGAGTGAGAAACGAAAATCAGAACAAGAAAAACAAGCGGCTTGGGCAAGGTCATGAACGGAACCTCTCGATGTGCGTCACCCGAACGGCGAGACTGCAAATTCTATGGGCGCCCCAGGCCTCGATTCCGAGACCGGGGAGACAATCAAGTTTGAAGGGCGACTGAACACATCCTAAGCCACCGGCTGTGCGCAATGAGCGCAGCGGCGGGCGGCCAGCGGAATCTCGCTCAAGCATTCGGGGCAGGGCTTGGTGGTCGGCGCGGCCGCGGGCTCGGGCTTTTTGAACCGCGACTGCAGGTGGTTGAGCGGCAGGACGATGGCAAAATAGACCACGCTGGCGACAATCAAAAACGAGACGGCGGCGTTGAGGAAGTTGCCAACCTTGATGTGCCCGCTGCCGATGTTCAGCACGACGCCGCTGAAGTCCGGCTTGCCGATGGTAGCGGCGATGAGCGGATTGAGCACGTCGCTCACCAGCGAGGTGACGATGGCATTGAATGCCGCGCCCAGAATGACAGCGACGGCCAGGTCGACGACATTTCCTCGAAGAACAAAATCGCGAAATCCCTTGAGCATTCTTCCCTCCGATTGATCGGGCGGTGCAATCGCCTTTGGTTTGAACGGAATCCACAGGGCAGCGTTCCTGAACATCGTACAGGACGGCAAGGGTCTTTGGCAGCCCGTTGCGGTACTTGGCGCAGAGTCGCCTGCTAGAGATAGACCCAAAGAAACAGCACCATGACCAGGATCATCAGCTCCGAGTAGAGCAGGATGAGCACGCCCGCGTGGTAGAGGCTCCATCGGCGGTCGAGGCAGCGCGCAGTCTCCGCCATTCCCCAGAAGACGAAAGGCGCAACCAGAATCTGCCAGGGCGAGGCGTGGGGTCCATCGGTCAGGGGAAAGCCGGCCAGGCGCAGGCTGACTGCCAGCGCGCCGAGGGCGAGCAGGACGCCGCGGGCAAGCGAAGGCTGGCGCAGCCGGAAGAGCATCATGCGGGGAAGCACCACTCTTCAATAATCTATCGCGTTGCGCAGGCTCGGTCAGGGCCAATCGAGCCGGCCGTTCAGCCGCGGCCGGGGCGCAAGCCGTCCAGATGGCTTGTATCGATGGGGTCGCGATCCTCGTAGGCGGGCAGCACCGGCAGCCCTTTGCGCAGGCCGGACCACTCTTCGGCCACCACGATGCTGTTCTGCGGTTTGCCGGGCAAATAACGCGCCGAACAGGGAAAACCTGCACGCACCTGCGCCACATCCACCACGCCGCTCATGTCGGTGATGTCCTGGGAGGATTCGTAGTCCACGCCGCCGATGCGATAACTGTAGAGGAGCATGGTGAGAGTGCGGGGCGGCTCATTTTTCGATTTTGCCGGGGCCTCGACTTCGCAGATGTCCAGCAACATGCCGTCCACCAGGCGGCCGGAGTGGGCCAGGAGCCGCCGGCGCGCGCGCTCCAGCTCTTCCGGCGTAGGGCGCTTGCGCAGCAAAAGCCAGAGACCCACCGCCAGGAGCCCGGCGGCGAAGATCACGGCGGCTGCAATCTCCCAGGCGTGTGCGTTGAGACGAGTCATCGGAGGTGGGACTCTTCCCCAGAGGTCCCATCTAGAGGATACCGCAGTTGGACTCGCGGGATGCCGGATGGACTGTGCAACTGGCTCCGGTATTGCCGCGCATCCGCCCCAGCCGATGGCGCTGCGATATACTCGTGACTGCATCTGAAGGAGTTTCGGCCTGCCGGATGACTGTTTTCTGAGGACTTTTCAATGGCTACGTGCAGCGGTTCCACAACGGCACATCGTTCCCGAAGCAGCGACAGGATTCGCTCGACCACGGTAATCTGCGTACGGCGCAACGGCCAGGTGGTGATGGCCGCCGATGGACAGGTCACGCTCGGCGACCACGTGCTGAAGCATTCGGCCAAGAAAATTCGCCGGCTCTATCAGGAAAAAATCCTGGCCGGATTTGCCGGTTCGACCGCCGACGCTTTCAGTTTGTTCGCCCGCTTCGAGACCAAGCTCGAGCAGTATGCCGGCAACCTGAACCGCGCCGCCGTCGAGCTGGCCAAGGACTGGCGCACCGACAAGATGCTGCGCAACCTCGAGGCATTGTTAGTGGTAGCCGATCAGGCGCAGACATTTCTGATCTCGGGCTCGGGAGATGTGATCGATCCCGACGAGCCGCTGGCCGCGATTGGCTCGGGCGGCCCATATGCCGCCGCAGCCGCGCGCGCGCTGATGGAGAACACGGACCTAGGCGCCCGCGAGATCGCCGAAAAGGCCATGAAGATCGCCGGCGAAATCTGCATCTATACCAACGACCACGTTACGATTGAGGAGTTGAAGGGCTAGTCACCCTTGAGAAGTTGGAGAGTTAGTCGTCATGGACAACTTCTTGCATGCGTCAATGTTTTGAAAGGGCACGGCTTCAGTCGTGCCGCATAGGTCGCAAAATACACTCGGGCTTTAGCCCCTGAGGGGAGTCTTTAAGGGGGCCGATGATGCTCCAAAGGTCTGGACAAGGAGTTCCGCCGTGAAATGGCTAATTCGATTTGCTTGCACCCTGTGCGTGAGCCTCTGCGCATTCGCCGAGCTTTACTCAGCGGGAGCAACCGCACTCGACCGTTTCGCTCCTTCCTGGGAAAGGGTGCTTGGCTGGCTCCTGCTTTTGTTGCCGATCGAGCTGATTGCAGCATTGATCCTACTGTTTAACCACAAGAATGGGAGGCTCGGTTTCAGCCTCACGACATTGAATCTTCTGTTGTATGCAAGTTTTATCGTTGTGGACCTGTTTGCTGGAAACGCTACCCCCATCAATAATGCCGATTGGTTGATGATGGGCCTATGGGCCGTTTACTTCGCAGCCGTCTTATTCTCAGCTCGGCTTATTTTGGCGGGATCAAAACGTGCTGGGGAATCCGTCACTCAACCTTCGATAGAAACGGTTCACCTCAGGGGCTAAAGCCCACGTTCTTTTTGCGGCATCTTCGGCACGACTGAAGTCGTGCCCTGACACAAGACCAGGAGTAATAACAGGCACAGAATGGCAATTTATTTACCCGCATCCGCCGAAGAACAGGACGTCTCGCTGGACGAGTTGACGCCGCGCGAGATTGTCACTGAGTTAGACAAGCATGTCGTCGGCCAGAAGGCCGCCAAGCGCGCCGTGGCCATCGCGCTGCGCAACCGCCAGCGCCGCCAGAAGCTGCCGCCCGACATCGCCGATGACATCATGCCCAAGAACATCATCATGATCGGACCAACGGGCGTGGGCAAGACGGAGATCGCACGGCGCCTGGCTAAACTTACTAACTCGCCATTCCTGAAGGTGGAAGCCTCGAAGTTTACCGAGGTCGGCTACGTGGGCCGCGACGTTGAGTCGATGATCCGCGACCTGGTCGAGATCGCCATCGACATGGTGCGCGAGGAGCGCCTGGAAGAGGTGGAAGACCGCGCGGAGATGAACGCCGAGGAGCGCCTGCTCGATGTGCTCCTGCCGCCCCCGCCGCCCATGCCGCCAGCCCAGGAGGGCCAGCTCACGCTGCCCGGCGCGGACAGCTATCAGCGCTCCCGCGAAAAGATGCGCCAGCAGTTCCGCGAGGGCAAGCTCGACGAGCGCATGGTCGAGCTCGATGTGCGCGAGCGCGGCACGCCGCAGTTCGGCATCATCTCCAACCAGAACCTCGAAGACATGGAGATGAGCCTCAAGGACATGCTGCCGAATATCTTCGGCGGCAGCTCGAAAAAGCGCAAGATGAAAGCCGCCGACGCCTTCGACTACCTGGTGGACGAGGAAGAGGGCCGCCTGATCGACATGGATTCCGTCAATCGCGCGGCGGTCGAGCGGGTCGAGTCCAGCGGCATCATCTTTCTCGACGAGATCGACAAGATTGCCGGGCGCGAGGGCGGCCACGGACCGGATGTCTCGCGCGAGGGCGTGCAGCGCGACATCCTGCCCATCGTCGAGGGAACCACCGTCAACACACGCTACGGAATGGTCCGCACCGACCACATTCTCTTCATCGCCGCCGGCGCATTCCATGTCTCCAAACCCAGCGATCTTATCCCCGAGTTACAGGGGCGCTTTCCCATTCGCGTCGAGTTAAAGTCGCTCACCGTCGATGACTTTCTGCGCATTCTTACCGAGCCGAAGGCTTCGCTGACCAAGCAATACTCGGCGCTGCTGGAGACCGAGGGCGTGAAGCTGGAGTTTTCGCCGGAGGCCTTGCGCGAGATGGCGGAATTCTCCTTCAAGGTGAACGAGCAAACCGAAAACATCGGCGCGCGCCGTCTGCACACCATCATGGAGCGGGTGCTTGAGGACGTGAGTTTCCTGGCGCCCGACGTGGCCCGCCGCACACCGGACGAGGCGGCTGCCGCGGCTCTCAAGGAAGCTATTAAGAGCGAGTCCTCCACGCCGCTGCCCTATGAGGAGCGAGTTACCGCTGCCGGTCCGGAAAAGGTCTTCCTGATCGACGCGGAGTACGTGAAGCAAATGGTGGCGTCCATTGTGAAAGATCAGGATCTGTCGCGGTATATTCTCTGACCCGGCTGCAAGTTACCCTGCCGGCCCATGACTCATAACTTCCCCATGAGGTCTTACAAGATCACTGTGCTTTATCAAAAACTACTGTGTGTCGCTGCCTGTCTTTCGCTGGCAGCCTTCGCGGAGCGAGCTTTGGCTCAATCGTCTCCTGCGGCTCAACCCGCAGTGCTTCCCCATCCTTCGGAGACGATGGTGGTCCTCGGATCGCCGGTTCCTGTGCCGCTGGCGGAGTCATCCGCGTCAGTGGTGGTGTTGCCGGTCAAAGACAATGTTCTTCTGATGGGGTCGCCTCAGGAGTTGCTTCGCCAGGACTCGTCGGTCTTCCTCGAGCAGCGCGGCGCGGGCGACGGGCAGGCGGACCTGATTCTGCGCGGAGGAACCTTCGAGCAGGCGCTGGTGCTGTTGAATGGCTTCCGCATCGACGACAGCCAAACCGCGCATCACGACCTCGATTTGCCCATTCCTCTCGACGCGATGGAATCGATCGAAGTGTTGCACGGCGCGGGATCTACGCTGCACGGCGCGGACGCATTGAGCGGAGTCGCCGACTTCCTTACTGCCGCGCCTTCGGCGAATTCGCTGCGCCTGCGCTCGGGATATGGCAGCTTCGGCTCGAATGAAGAGTCACTGCTGGGGACTCTGGCGCGCAAGCGATGGAGCAGCCGGTTGACCGCAGATCGCAATTTTTCCACGGGATTTCTGGCAGCGCCCAGCTACACTGGCAACAGCTTCACTGGCTACTGTACAGCACAGCAACTCTATTCGGATTGCCAAAATGATCGCGATTACCGCAACATGGATGCTTCTTCGGAGAGCTGGGTTAGTTCCAAGCTCGGCATCTCCGACCTGCTCTTTGCCGCAAGCGACCGCTCCTTCGGCGCCAATCAGTTTTATGGTCCCTATAACTCGTGGGAGCGGACCAAAGGATGGTTTGCCTCCGGCCGCCAGGAGTTCGGCAGCCGCACAGTAGCCGCCTTCGGCTATCGCCGCCACACGGACGAGTACATTTTGGCGCGCAACAATCCTTCTCCCTACGAAAACAGTCACATTGACGGTTCGTGGCAGGCTTCCTTGCGTCGCACTTTTCCCGTCAAATCGACCTCAGTTCTTCTTGCCGGGCTGGAATCGGACGGCGACAGCATTCGCAGTTACAATCTTTCAGATGGAGTGCTCTCGAACGCCCTCGGAGTTCACGCGCGCAATCGAGGCGCGGGCTATGTAGACATGGACCTGCGCCCGGCAAAACGCCGCTGGAACTTATCCGCGGGCGCGCGCGAGGAGTTATTCTCCGGCGGGTTGCAGTCGGCTTTCGCTCCGCATCTGGCCGGCAGCTTGCGCTTGAAGGATCGGCTGAAGCTGCGCGCCAGCGGCGGCTACGGCTTCAGGCTTCCGACTTATACCGATCTTTATTACTCCGATCCGACGACTGTCGGCAATGCGAAGCTAAAGCCTGAGTCGGCGTGGTCGGGCGAGGCGGGAGTTGATTGGATTGCGTCAAGCCGATTGTCGCTTTCGGCCACGGGTTTCTACACCCGCCAGAACGACACCATCGACTATGTGCGCACTCCGCCCACGCCGCAAGCACCCGCGCCTCTTTGGCAGGCAACCAACCTCAGCGGCCTGCGCTTTGCGGGAGTCGAGGCTTCCGCGACATGGGTTCCCGCGAAGGGGCAGAAGGTGCAGGTGGCATGGACGCAACTCTTCGGCGCGCAGCCGCCTTTGAACGGCCTGGAATCGGAGTATGCGCTCAATTATCCGGTCGAGAATCTCCATGCGACATGGACGGCGTCGCTGGGACACGCTCTGATCGTGACGAATTCGGTCGCCGTTGCAAAGCCCTATCAGCAGCCGGGCAATCCGCCATGGAATACGACCGCTTATCCGGTGTGGGGCGCCGCGCTGGCTCAGACCTCATGGAAGCTGCGCCCCTATCTCCGTCTTGATAATCTCAGTAACACCGGCTATCAGGAGATTCGCGGCGTGGCGATGCCCGGACGGTCGATTACCGGCGGCGTTTCTTTGTGGATTGGGCACTGAGCGGAAAGCGGCAATTCAAAGATTCCAGGCCTGGGAAAAGAACCATCCATGCCTCGGAAAAAGCCGCATGGATTGATAACTCACTACTCCGACTTATTGCGACGCAGCTAGATTATTGTCTCAGTTCCCGTGAGGCTGATTTGGGGTTTCCCACCCATTTCACAAAGAACGTGAAATGGATGGGGCACGGAAATTCCTTACACTGTCGGTGAAAATGCGCTAATTCACGGGCGGCGGCAGCATGAGGGATTTGCGCATCCCGAGTTCGTCGCGAACCAGCGTGAGGCCGAGGATGCAGCGTTCGAACGAGTCGGAGAGACGGGCAAACAGAGGCGCTTCCCGCTCATATTCGAAGAGATTGAACTGGCTCACGATGTAATAACTCTCTTTGCCGGCATGGATCAACTCGCCGAGGCTCGGCTGACGGCGGCGCCGGCGCTCCGGCTCGGAAGCCTCCGGGAACATGCCCCCGACGAAGAGCGCGTAGTCGCCGATGTGCTTGCGCACGGCGCGCTCGGCGTCGAAGGAGGCCGCATTGCCGTGGACCGGGTCGGCGGCGAGGATCATCGCATCCAGTTCCTCGACGGGATGGCCCTTGGCATCGCGCACGCTGAAGAGATTGTCAGCCTCGGAGAACTCGCAGAGCAGGTGGGCAACGTAGCCGGTTACATCCGGATCGTGGAGGCCGAGCTTGCCTTCATAGCTGTTGCGCACAGCCTGGCGAAAGAAGGGTTCGAGCGGATGAGCCTGAGTCTGCATACATACCTCCCGGTCTCCCAATTCGTGCGGCCTTGCCGTTACCTGCTTCGCAGCGGTTGTCGAATACCATCGATTGAAGACCACAATGGCCGGCAGCACATTGACCTTGGACAAGGGCGCCGGCCATTGCCTGGATTGCTTGATTTGACACGGAACCTATCGGAGAAGTTTCTTTATTTGTTCAACTGGAGGCAACTTTATTGGCAGTGTGGAGCTGCGATTGCAGGCAAGGTTCGCCAGAGAGCGGAAAGGGCAGCCGCGGCGGGCTGCCCTTCGGCTCCAACACACTTCTGGGTTACGCGTTAGCGGGGATGCGGGCTTCCAGTTCGGCCAGACGCTTGGCGAGCAGGGTTTCCAGCTTGACCAGCGCGTCCGAGAAGCCTTCGATGCCTTCCTTCAGCTTGTCGGTGGCCATGCGATCCCCTTCGTGCATGCGATCGAAGGCCTCCTTGTCGACGGAAATCCTCTCGATCGGAAGCGCCTTGGCTGCTTCGGGCGAGAGCTTGCGCGGCAGCTCACCCTCAGCCGATTCCAGCTCGGCGAGCAGTTGCGGCGAGATGGTGAGCAAGTCGCAGCCGGCCAGCTCGCGGATTTCGCCGATGTTGCGGAAGCTCGCGCCCATCACCTGTGTCTTGTAGTCGAAGTTCTTGTAGTAGTTATAAACATGTGTGACGGAAATGACGCCGGGATCGTCGGCGCCTTGGTAGTCCTTGCCGGTATCTTTCTTGTACCAGTCGAGAATGCGGCCGACGAAGGGCGAGACGAGTGTGACGCCGGCGTCGGCCGCGGCGATGGCTTGATGGAGGCCGAAGAGCAGCGTCAGATTGCAGTGGATGCCTTCCTTTTCCAGCACTTCGGCGGCGCGGATGCCCTCCCAGGTGGAAGCGATCTTGACCAGCACGCGCTCGCGGCTGATCTCCGCTTTGTCGTATTGTGCGATGATGGCGCGGGCCTGCGCGATGGTGGCCTCGGTGTCGTAAGAGAGGCGCGCGTCTACCTCAGTGGATACGCGGCCGGGAACGATGGCCAGGATTCTCCTGCCGAAGGCGATGGCCAGCCGCTGGAAGGCGAGATTGGCGACGGCGGCGTCGGTTGCGCTCGCGCCGAGTTCCTTGCGGGCCTCCTGCAGCACAACGTCCACAATGAGCTGGTACTGCGGCATCTGCGCCGCGGCGGTAATCAGCGAAGGATTAGTGGTTGCGTCCTGCGGGCGAAACTCCTCCATCGCCTCGATGTCGCCGGTATCGGCTACGACCACCGTGTACGAGCGCAACTGTTCCAGCAGATTCTGTGGCATATGACCTCCCAAGGCGCGGGCTTCGGGGACTGAGAGCCTACATCTTTAGTTTACCGCTCTTTTGATTCATCGAGCGGACAAGATTGTGAAGAAGAGTTGAGTTTAGTTCCCGTCCGGCTGGAAGGTGTTGGTCAGTACGCCTAATCCTGGAATGCCGATTTCTACCCGATCCCCGGCCTTGAGCGGACCCACTCCGGAAGGGGTTCCCGTGAGCACCAAGTCGCCGGGCTCGAGAGTCATGGCGGCGGCGATGTGGGCCAGCAGGCGGGAAATGGGAAAGATGAAGTCGAGGGTCGAGGCGTGCTGGCGAAGCTCGCCGTTGACGCGCGTTTCGATTGTCACGCCGGATTCAACGTCCAGCTCGCCGCTGACAAAAGGGCCGACGGGGCAGAAGGTGTCGAAGCTCTTGGAGCGGGCCCACTGGCCGTCCTTCTCTTGCAGGTCGCGGGCGGTGACGTCGTTGGCCAGGGTGAAGCCGCGCACGGCCCTGCGCCAGTCCTTTTCGTCGAGATGGCGGACGCTGTGGCCGATGACCAGCGCCAGTTCGCCTTCAAAGTCCACGCGGGCCGAGGCCGCGGGCATGAGGACGACTCCGCCGGGAGCAAACAGAGCCGAGGGGGCTTTGAGAAAGAGCAGCGGCTCGACAGGAAGCTCGTGGCCCAGTTCCTTGACGTGGTCGCGATAGTTGCGGCCGACGCAGACGATCTTCGAGGGCGTGACCGGCGCCAGCAACTGGGCGGCGCTGAGGGGCATGGGCTCGAAGTCGAAGCTCCATGACGTTGACCGGCCGTGCTCGATGCGGAAGGCCAGGTCTTCTTCGGGGGCTCGGACCAGATCCACGATCCACGGCTCGCCGCCGCGATCTTCCACGGCGCCGTAGAGGGTTAGATTTTCAAAGACAAAGCGGCAGTATTTCATCGGAAATCCTTCCTGCGCGGCCGAGGCCGTCAAGGGTTGGGGACGGTCTCCTCGGTTTCGGCGGAGCGGGCGCTCTCGTGTCCGCCCTGGTCGATAGCGCTGACGGCGTAATGATACGTGTGGCCGGGCACGACCTGCGTGTCGTGGAAGGCTGGGGGAACCAGCGGCGCGGCGGGCGAGATGCGCTGCCAGGCGGCCTCACCCTCGCGGCGGTATATGGCATAACCGGCCAGATCGGCTTCCGCGACGGGCTGCCAACTCAGGTCGATCGCAGGCGCTGCGCCATTTTCGCCGGCTGTGGCCACGGCGGCCAAGCCGGTGGGAACTTCGGGCGGAAAAATGTCCAGAGCCTCGACGCGCACCGCAGCGGAAAGCTCGCTTGCCAGTTCAAGTGTCTTGCCGTCTACCGTGACGCGGGCGAGGCGCTGGGCGCGGTATTCGTAGCTCTGGCCGAAGTGGATGCTCTTATCGAGCACGCGACAGAGTCCCTCCGGGCCATCCGGCGCGCAGGAGTCCACGAGCAGAATTTGTTCGAGCGGTTCGGGCGGCGGCGCAAGCAGCCCCTCATGAGGCTTGGCGGCGGGCGGGTTGAGCAGCGTGCGATGCAGGCGGACGACGGCGGACTCCGGCGCCGGCGCGCCGATGGCGGCCCAGCGCAGGATCACGCCCTGCTTGCGCACCACGGCGGAGAGGCCGGTTACCGGCGCGGGGGCTTCGCCGGCCAGCACTTGCGCAGCGTTCGAGAGACCGGCCGAGCGGCCGTTGCGGTTCCTGAGTTCGACGAAGTAGCTGAGCGGGCGCGGCTCTCCGGCAGCCAGCGCGGCGGGCAGCGTGTCGGTGAAGGAGCCATCGGCGCCGGGAGTGAAGGCCATCTCGACGCCAACGGATTCGCACGCGCCCGCGCCTTCTTTGCGGCAGAGACGCACCGGGACGGCGAGCTTTTCGTTCAGCAGCAGTTTGTCGGTGGTTCGTTTAGGCATCGTCCAGGTGAGCGCGACCTGATTGCCTGCGCGGGTTGCGGCCAGGTCGGTCACTCGTTCCGGCAGATTGAGCGAGGGCGGCTGTGGCGCTCCCGGCGTTCCGCAGCCGGCGAGAAGGTGGGCAGCAATCATCCCCGCGGCCAGCGCGGCCCATTGAGCTTTGTGCATCGAACTCATCGCCTTCAAGTCTACCGGACCGGCGAGCTGCGGCTGGCAGGGTAGCGCAGCCTCCGCAGCCGCGCGCAGGCGTCGTCGAGGTCGTGGTCCTTTTTCGCAAAGCAGAAGCGCAGCATGTTTTCGCCGTGGCCCTGCCCTTCGGGTCGGGTTCGGAAGAAGGCTGAACCGGCGACCGCGGCGACTCCGGTTGCTGCGAGCAGGTGGCGGGCTTTTTCAGCGGCGGTCTTGCCGGGGAGATGGCTTGCGCTGGCCAGGACGTAGTAAGCTCCGGCAGGAACGCTCGGCTCGAGGCCGGCCTCGTGGAGCGCGGAAAGAATGCGGGCGCGCTTGGACTGGTAGTCGGCGGCGAGCTGGGCGTAAAAGCTGGGCGGAAGCGCCTCGAGGCCGGCAGCCGCGCCGTGCTGGAAAGCCGAGGGAGCGCAAACGTAGGTGAGGTCGTGGAAGTAGGCCATCGCGGCGAGCCATCGGGCATCGGCCAGCACGTATCCAAGACGCCAGCCGGTGACCGAGAATGTCTTGGAAAAGCCGGAGATGGCAACCGTCCGCTCCCTCATGCCGTCGAGCGAGGCGATCGGAATGTGCCGCGCGCCGTCGTAGACGAAGTACTCGTAGATCTCATCGGTGAGGACGAAGAGATCGTGCTCCAGTGCGAAGGCGGCGAGGGCTTCGAGCTCGGCGCGTGTGAAGACTTTGCCGCTGGGATTGGCCGGGGTATTGAGAATCAGTGCGCGGGTGCGCGGCGTGATGGCGGCTCGGAGTGCGGCCAGATCGAGAGCCCAATCCGGCTCGGCCAGCGGGACGAAGACCGGCGTGACGCGCAGCGATTGCAGAGTCGAAACATGGTAGCCGTAAAAAGGCTCAAAGAGCAGCACCTCGTCGCCGGGATTGAGCAGCGCCATAGCGGCGGCGTGCAGGCCGCCGGTAGCGCCGGAGGCAACCAGGATCTCGCTCTCCGGGTCGTAGTCGAGGCCGTAGTCGCGGCTTTGCTTCTGGGCGATGGCGTTGCGCAGGCGGGCGATGCCGTCGAGGCGGGTGTAGATGTTGTAGCCGTCATGGATGGCTTTGATCGCGCCCTCCTGCACCGGAGCGGGGACGGGCGTGTCGCAGACGCCCTGGGCGAGGTTGATGCCGTCGATGCGGTCGCACTCGACGCTCATCGCGCGAATCTCCGACTGCACGGCGGCGGGGGCCAGATGGCTGAGGGCGAGACGGCTGGCGGGCGTGAAGGGGACGGTGGCAGGCTCTTGGGCGGTTGGGTTGGGCATCAACAGTATCCTTGTGTTTTCATCTTACATAGAGCTGCAAATGGGCGGAAGGAGACGGCAACAGCGTAGAATCTCTCTTTTATGCATGAGCTTTCCATCATATCGAGTGTCGTTGAGACAGTGACCGAGTCGCTGGCGGCTTTGCCTGATACGTCAAGGGGTGCGCGGGTGCTTGAAGTGCGGCTGCGCGTGGGGGCGCTGGCGTCTGTGGTGACCGAGTCGCTGGAGTTCTGCTATGGCATCGCCAGCGAAGGAACGCCGCTTGAAGGTTCGCGGCTGGTGGTCAACGTGCTGCCGGTGGTGATGCACTGCGAGAAATGCGCGGAGGATGTGGAGCTTGAGGGTGTGCAGAGCTTCCGCTGCCCGCGCTGCTGCGAGCCGTGCAGCGAGATGCGCCAGGGGCGCGAGCTGGAGATTGAATCGTTTGAGATTGACGAGATGAACGAAGTTGAGGTGAAGCCATGACCACCAGAATCGTCGAGCTGCGGCGGGGGATTCTCAAAAAAAATGACGAGATCGCGGCGGGGCTGCGCGCCAGCTACGCGGCGGCCTGCGTGCTGGTGTTCAATCTGGTTTCCAGTCCCGGCACGGGCAAGACCGCATTTTTGGAGCGGACTTTGCGCGAGTTGAAGGCGCGCGGGGCACGGGTGGCCGCGCTGGTCGGCGATCTGGAGACCGACAACGACGCGCGGCGGCTGGCTTCGAGCGGAGCGCCGGTGCGCCAGATCAATACCCACGGAATCTGCCACCTCGACGCGGAGATGATCGGCAAGCACATCGACGGCTGGGAGGGCGTGACGCTGGGCGACCTGGATTATCTGTTCATAGAAAACGTCGGCAACCTGGTTTGCCCGTCCAGCTACGACTTGGGCGAGAAGATTCGCGTGGCCCTGCTCAGTGTGACCGAGGGCGAGGACAAGCCGCTAAAATACCCCACGCTCTTCAACTCGGCCGACGCGGCGGTGATTACCAAGATCGACATCGCCGAGCCCTGCAGCTTTGACCGCGAGACGGCACTTAGGAATATCCACGAGATTCGGCCGGGGATAAGGATCTTCGAAACCTCAGCCAAAACCGGCGCAGGGATGGAAGATTGGCTGGAGTATCTGTCGGAGGCGCGGGGTATGCGGAATGGCTGAGCAACCTATGGCGCACAGAAAGAAGCGCGAACTGTTTCGTCAGGATGCGCTGGCCGCATGGAACGGCTACCAGGCAACCGGCTTGCACGCAACCGACGAGGAGGCCGACGCCTGGCTCAGGAAACTCGAAGCGGGCGAAGAGGCAGATGTGCCCGAATGTCACATCTGAGGCGGCTGCCATGGGAGTAGGCGGGGTACGGCGGAGTGTAAGGAGTAAACGAAAGGACTGTGGATAGGACGTGCAAAATGTTGGAACAGTTCGCGAGGCAAAGGACTATTTAGCCGGTAGGATTGTGGCGGAAGCGAAGCGGGAAGGAAATCCTCTATCGGAAGTAGAGCGGAAGATGCTCTATTTCTCCGAAACAGACTGGACGCTGCCCGGGATGCTCGAAATAAACGCCGAGTTCGAACGAGACTACAACGACAGCGAATACGAGAGCAAGATCGCCGGGTTAATCCGCAACATTGAAGTGCGTGATGCCGATGACGAACAGGAAATGAGGACATGGGAGCAAGCGGTCGAAAAACTGAGTGAGGGCGACAATTACCTGTCGATCATGCTCGATCCTTCCTTCACACCGGAGGGCCAGACTGTAAGGCCGCCTCATGACCGGTTGAAGCTCTGGCTCACTGCCTTTGGTATTGTATTTGGCACATTCGGCTTGATCGGGCTGCTCAATTGGGTGTTCGGACCTAAGCTCTGGGCCTTTGAAGATTGGCTTACCGACCACGACGCTGGCCGTTTGCCTGGCCTGCTTTTTATCTCAGCTATCGCGCTGTGCTGGCTAGCCAGATCTAAGATTTCGGCAGCACTCGATCGGCTCTTTGACCGGAAGAAAAAAGGTAGCCATACGGGATGACCCGGTGATCCAAATCACACTGTACGCAGCCCCCAACTCGGTATAACGTAGAAACCATGTGTCTAGCGATACCGGGAAAGGTCGAGGAGATTCTCACCGAGGGCGATCTGCGCATTGGGCGGGTGAACTTTGGCGGGGTGGTCAAGCGGGTCTGCCTGGACTACGTACCGGAGGTCGAGGTCGGCGACTATACCATTGTCCACGTTGGCTTTGCGCTCTCGAAGATCGACGAGGAGACGGCCCTGAAGACGCTCGAAGACTTTCGCGCCATGGGCGTGCTTGACGAGGATCTGGCCGGCGAAGAAGAGGCCTTTGCCCGGGCTGCCGCTTCGCCCCAGTCCTCTTGCCCGGACGGAAGCTGCTCGGTGGAAACCCGCAAAACTGCTGGTTGAGGTTCGTGCTTTCCCACCCTAGCCGCAAATACAAGAATGCGGCGAGGGTGGGGCACCCAGAGTTGTTGTCCGCACAGGAGATCCCGAAAAACAATGAAGTACCTGACCGAGTTCCGGAATGGCGAGGTTGCGCAGCGGATGGCGCGGGAGATTCACGCCGTCGCCACGAGGCCGTGGAAGATCATGGAGGTCTGCGGCGGGCAGACTCATTCCATCATCAAAAACGGAATTGACCAGATGCTACCTGCCGGGATCGAGATGATTCACGGCCCCGGCTGCCCGGTCTGCGTTACCCCATTGGAACTGATCGACAAGGCGCTGGCGATTGCGGCGCAGCCGGGAGTGATCTTCTGCTCCTTCGGCGACATGCTGCGGGTTCCTGGAACCGAGAGCGATCTCTTCCAGGTGAAGGGTGCGGGCGGTGACGTGCGCGTCGTCTACTCGCCTCTCGATGCCGTTGAAATCGCTCAAAAAAATCCTCGCAACGAAGTTGTCTTCTTCGGCGTGGGCTTTGAGACGACGGCCCCGGCCAACGCCATGAGCGTGCACGTGGCCAAGCGGCGCGGGCTGAAGAATTTTTCGTTGCTCGTCTCTCATGTTTTGGTCCCGCGGGCGATCTCGACGATCCTGGAGTCGCCGGGAAATCAGGTGCAGGGCTTTTTGCTCGCCGGGCACGTCTGCAGCGTGATGGGCTACTGGGAGTATCCACCGCTGGCGGAGAAGTACAAGGTTCCGCTGGTGGTCACAGGCTTTGAGCCGCTTGATCTGCTCGATGGAATTCGCCGCTGCGTGATCCAACTTGAGGCCGGGCGGCATGAGGTCGAGAACGCCTACGAGCGGATCGTCAAGTTCGAGGGCAACCAGCCGGCGCAGCGCCTGCTGGCTGAGGTCTTCGAGGTGACAGACCGGGCCTGGCGCGGCATCGGCGTGATTCCCAGGAGCGGCTGGCGTCTGAGCGAGGCCTATCGTGACTTCGACGCTGAAGAACGCTTCCACATTACCGACATTCACACGGAGGAGTCTCCGCTGTGTCGCGCCGGAGACGTGCTGCGCGGGGCCATCAAGCCGGCCCAGTGCGCGGCCTTCGGCAAGGAGTGCACGCCGCGTCATCCGCTGGGCGCGACAATGGTCTCGAGCGAAGGCGCCTGCGCGGCTTATTACAACTATGGGCGGTTCCTGTCGGCGGAAGAACTGGCTGGCGCGGGATCAGGGCTGACGGGAGCGGCGCATGTCTGAGAACGGAAAGACTGCTACTCCTGATTTTGCGGGTTGGACCTGCCCTTTACCTCTCGTCGGCTATCCATCCATCGTGATGGGCCATGGCGGCGGCGGCAAGCTGGGCAATGAACTCGTCGAGCACCTGTTTCTGCCCGCTTTCCGCAATCCGGAGCTGGAGAATTTGGGCGATGCGGCAGTGCTTGAATTGGGCGCCAGCAGGCTGGCCATGAGTACCGACTCCTTCGTCGTGCAGCCGTTGTTCTTTCCGGGCGGGTCAATCGGCGAATTGGCCGTTAATGGCACGGTGAACGATCTGGCCGTCTCTGGCGCAGAGCCGAAGTTCCTGAGCGCGAGTTTCATCCTGGAAGAGGGCTTTCCTCTGGCGCAGTTGGCGGCGATTGTCGAGGGCATGGCCAAGGCTGCAGCCACGGCAGGCGTAAAGATTGTCACTGGCGACACCAAGGTCGTCGAACGCGGCCACGGCGACGGCTGCTACATCAATACGGCGGGCGTTGGCCTGTTGAGACCGGGGATCGCCGTGGGGCCAAATCGTGCGAAGGCTGGCGATGCGATCCTCGTCTCAGGCACCATCGGCGATCATGGCATGGCGATTATGAGCGTGAGGGAGGGCCTCGAGTTCGAGAGCCAGATTCGCTCCGATTGCGCGGCGCTGAACGGGCTGATCGCCGAGGTTCTGGCTGCGGTGGGCACCACCGTTCACACCATGCGCGACCCCACGCGCGGAGGCCTTGCATCCACATTGAACGAGATTGCGCAGGCTTCGGGCGTCGGCATCGAAATCGACGAACCCAGCCTGCCGGTGCGGCCCGAGGTACAGGCGGCCTGCGAGCTACTGGGCCTGGACCCGGTCTATGTGGCCAATGAGGGCAAGGCGGTCTTCTTTGTCGCCCCCGAGGCTGCCGATCAGGTTCTTGCGGTTCTTCGCGCGCATCCGCTGGGCCGCGACGCGGCACGCATCGGCCGGGTGACCGCCGAGCACAAAGCGATGCTGGTGGCGCGCACCGCGATGGGCGCCAATCGCGTCATTCCCACGCAAATCGGGGAACAGTTGCCGCGAATCTGCTGAGGAACTCAGAGGACGTTCGCTGCAAGGGACGGCAATCCTTCATGGCGCACAGCCGAGCAGCTTCGCTACTTGCTGGTGGCTCCGCTGTCGTCGCTGACCATAATGCTGGAGACGTTCACCGGCTCGAAGTCCGACAGGATTAGATTGGTAAGGCAAGAAAGATCGTCATTGTTCCAGCGAGCATCGGGGGTGCCGATCAGCCCTCCGCTGTCTCCATTGTCGGCCAGGATGATTCCATAGTTTCGGAATGCGGTGATGATGATGGCGGCTTGCGGACTTGAAGAAACGCAAGAGGGGGTCGCTACGGAAGCCTTCAGCCGATAGATCTCGCCCGCGGGTCCCGACATGGTGCACGTTGCGGGATAAAGAATACTCGTTGTTGCCGTGGCTGTAGATTGCGCAATCTCCGATTCCGTGGGAATGGAATTCCCTCCCGTGGCTGTACAACTCCCCGTGCCTGCTGTTTCCGTCGCAGGCCAGACCCAGTAGTTCAACATATGGTTGAGCGTAAATCGGATGGGATGCTGAATCGTGCCGCTCGGTGCGCTCGGTGTTCCGGTCCCGATGACCTCGTCGGCATTGGCCAGCAGTGGCGCTACCGGCAGTCCCGCGGCATCGGATGTTCCTTTCCCTTGCTCTGTGAGGGCATTCGAAGTTACGTCGGGCCAAAGTGCGTTCGAAGAATCGGTCCAGGGGCCATCCTTGTAGATTCCCTGCCACATCTCGTAGAGGGCAGGTTTGTTTCCGCCGCCTGCCTCCAGGTAGACCAGAACGTGCCGGTCTCCATCCGAGTTGGCGGTGCCCTCCGGCGGAGCATATGCAGGGAATGGACCAGAGGTGAAATAGGACTGATATGCGGTGGTTGAGACCGATACGTTCGGCTGGTTGTAAGGAACTTCAATGGCCGGTATTCCATTCGGAAAGTTAGCGTACTCATCCCCGAAGAATGGTTTGACCGACTCCCCCAGATAGCCGCTGTACATGGGCGCCGCGGGAGAGTTATCGACAGGCAAGCCGGTGGTGGCCTTGTCCACTCGATGGTGAAAGATAGAGTTGGACGGGAAGGTGGTAGCGAGAAAGGCATTGTTGCCATTGATGGCGAAGCTGATGTCCTGCGTTGCCTGTGCATTTGTCGAGTCCGTGACAACAAATTCGGGAATGTAAGTGCCTTGACCTCCAACCAGTGAGCTGCTGATAGCGCCGGTATTCGCATCGAGAGACATCCCCTCAGGCAATGGAGGATAGTCGACGACATCCGTG
The DNA here is from genome assembly GCA_963710875.1 of uncultured Acidobacteriaceae bacterium. Classification (GTDB taxonomy): domain Bacteria; phylum Acidobacteriota; class Terriglobia; order Terriglobales; family Acidobacteriaceae; genus Telmatobacter. The sequence continues at coordinate 924,328 of CAVQBW010000001.1, forward strand.
CTGAGCGAATACGTGTAGGGCGGTGTGCCACCGCCGGCTGTGATTGTGCAGCCGGCATACGCCGCGCCCTGTGTTCCGCCTGGGCACGAGGTGGTCGTGATCGTCAACGGACTACCGGACACTGTAACTGTAACTGTCACCTTTACCGTGGATGTGGTCGAGCCGGCGGCATTGGTGGCAGTTAACATGTAGGTGGTCGTCGCCGTTGGCTTCATCGTCGTCGAGCCGCTCGACGACGTGGAGATGAATGTCCCCGGCGTGATGGAGATGCTCGCCGCCCCGGTCGTTGCCCAACTCAGCGTGCTGCTGGAGCCCGAAGCGACGCTTGCAGGGCTGGCGGTAAAGGAGCCGACCGTCGGCTTGCTGGCCGCGGCGTTCACCGTAAAGCTCTGCGAGACCGGCGTCGCCGCGGCATAAGTCGCGTTGCCTGCCTGCGATGCGGTAATCGAGCAGGCGCCGGCCGCGATGAATGTAGAGGTCTTGCTGTTGACTTTGCACACGCTGGTCGTGGTCGAAGCAAAGGAAACCGTCAGCCCCGAGTTGGCTGTAGCCGAGAGCGTCAGCGGTGTCCCTACCGTCTGGGAGCCGGGATTGGCGAAGGTAATCGTCTGCGCAGTCAGAGCCGCATTTACAGCAATGCTCAGATTGGCCGTTGCCGTTTGAGCTGTGGTCTGAGTCGCATCGGTCACCGTGATTGCCACATCCGCAGTTCCAACGGCGCTTTGCGCGGGGGCGCCGGTGATGGCACCGGTCGAAGCGTTAATCGACAGGCCGCTCGGCAGGCCGCTGGCTTTGAAGGTGTAGGGTGTCGTGCCGCCGGAGGCCGCGACCGCAGTGCTATATGCGACGCCAACGGTCCCGCCTGGCAGGGACGTTGTGGCAATCGTCAGCTTGCTGGGCTGGACCTCAGTGATCGGGGGTTTGGAGCCCGAACCACAACCTGCGAGAGACGCAACTGCTCCAAAGACCAGATAAAGGCTAAAGTTCCGCATGCCCGACTCTCACTTGTCCAATCCCATTTTTCGGGAGCGGTTTCGCAGACCGATCCCAAGATTCGTCCTTGAGGCGCTAAGGCGCTTAAAAAGAGTGCAGGGAAATCCTGATCGATCGTACACCCAAATTACCCACAGCTACCGTTACCGAAGTTTGGAGGAGACGGCCTATTCGACGGCGGCCGCCGTATGGCTCTTCATGAAGGCAGGGCTAAAGAGCCTTCAACGTTTGCGCGATGCGGCCGGCCCAGGCATCTATCTCGGCCCAATTGCGGAAGTCGCCCTGAGGAAAGAGCGCGCCGTCGCGGTTGGCGGGCATCTTGTAGATGAGCCGGTGCCAGAACCCAAGTTTTCCGGCGTCCATTGCGCCAAAGAAGACGCGATGCTCCCTGTACGCGACTGTTCCTTTGAACTCCGCTATCTCTTTGGGTTCCAAGATCTCGCAGAGGTCGCGGCCCTGGTCGTCCCTGGACTTTGTGCCCAGCGGGCCGCTGCTGAAGAACCAGACTGGCCGGTTGGCCAGGGCCCTGGAGTTTCGCCGCACAAACTGCGTGGCCGGCTTCATCCAATGGAAGAAGTAGGCGGCGCTGCCGATGACGGCCGCATCGTAGCCGGCCGGGTCGCCGGCCTGTCCCGCGGCTTCGACCGCTGCGGTCAGACCTTGTTTCCGGAGCGCATCGGCGATGCGTTCCGCGATGCCTTGTGTGGCTCCGTAACGGCTTGCGTAAGCAACGAGAACTTGCATAGTTGGATGCTCCTGTCGATCAGGCACGAGAGCAGAGTAGGCTTTATCTCTCTCAGCCGCCGTGGCCCCGATCACAAGATTGGTGAAAACTTGATTGAATTACGGTCCCGATCAGTCGAGCATCTCAAAGGCTTTCTGGATGCGTGCGGGCAGGGTCGCCGGCTCGTCTGCGAGCTTGGCGCCGAGTTCGAGGACGACGGCGGGCGGCTTGGCGAGCGCGTTGAGCGCCGCTGCCGTAGCCGGCCAGTCGATGGTGCCGTCGCCGGGGAAGAGATGCTCGTCTTTGAGGCCGTGATTGTCGTGGGCGTGGACCTGGACGATGCGGTCGCCGAACGCGGCGATGGCCTCCGGGATGCCCACGGTGATGTGGGCGTGGCCCAGGTCGAGGCAGACGCCGATCGAATTCAGGTGGCCGATGGTGAGAATCTCCATCAGGTGTTCGGGGGTGGTGGGTTCGCCGGTGAGGTTTTCGACCAGCGGGCGCACGCCGAGAGGATGGGCAAATGCGCCCAGATGTTCCAGAGCGGTGAGGGCGTACTCGATGGTGCGCGGCGACCACTCGTCGCTTCGCTCTCCCAGATGCACGATGAGGTTGCGAAAGGGGATCGAGTCGGCGGTCTCGAGAGCGCGCTTGATCTCGTCCATGGCGGCGATGCGGCGACTTTTTTCCGGATGCAGCAGGTTGACCGAGGGAGCTCCGGCGCGGCCCATCTCGCGGTCGGGATAGAGAGGGGCGTGCATCGACCAGGCCTGGAGGGTATTGGAGCGGAACCATGCGGCCAGTTCGGCCACGTGCTCGCGGCTGGCGTAGTCGAAGTGCTGGCGCGCCGCAAAGATCTCGACCGCCTGCGCGCCACAGTGGGCGGCCTGCTCCAGCAAGCCGGGGTGCAGGCGCTGATTCATGAAAATATGCGTTGACAGGACTCGCAGCTTGGCCAAGATCTCCCCCGCGCCGGTTGGAAGTGAAGAGCGAACCGTGCGCTGCTGCAATTCTCGCATTTCAAAGCGGCTCAGGTGTTGCGCAAGGCGGCTGCGCATGCGATTTGGAGATACAGGAATCTACACCGAAGGCGTTACTCAGCAAATGAGTTTTTATGCAGTTGACAATGTCTTCGATTTTCTGAAAACCATCTCAGAGAAAATGAGCAAAACAGGACAGACCTTTTATTGCATTCCCCGTGAGTTTGGTAATTAAATCGGGTTAGTGCGTCTTCCAGGGCCAGGCAAGGAAAGGCGGTGTGACTCGGGCATTCTACGGAAGGGTTCCCACGCGAGAGCGCACCGGGGAACGGGGAATTCGAGTGGCGGATTTGGAGCAAATGCGGTTCGATCCGGCTGTCTTCCTGGCGCAAGCCGGGCTGGGCCGGAGGATTGTGCAATTCAAACCCAAACAGGCAATTTTCGCGCAGGGCAATCCTGCCGATTGCGTCTACTACCTGCAAAGCGGCCGGGCGAAACTGACCGTGATCTCGAGCGCGGGCAAAGAGGCGACCATCACGCTGCTTGCGGCAGGCGACTTTGTCGGCGAGGAGTCGATGGCGGGAACTCCGGGGCTGCGTATGGCGACGGCCACGGCCATTACGCACTGCACGGCGCTCAAGATCGAGCGGGTGGAGATCATACGCGTGATCCACGAGGAGAGCGCCTTCTCCGACCTGTTCCTGAGGTTTTTACTGGCCCGCAGCATGAAGACTCAGGCGGACCTGGTCGATCAGCTCTTCAATTCGAGCGAGAAGCGGCTGGCGCGCATTCTGCTGCTGATGGCGGAGTTCGGCCAGCCGGGAGAGACGGAATCGTTGATTCCCAAGGTCTCGCAAGAGACGCTGGCAGAGATGATCGGGACGACGCGCTCCCGCGTGAGCTTCTTCATGAACCGCTTTCGCAAGCTGGGGTTTATCGACTATAACGGCGGCATCAAAGTACACAAATCTCTCTTGAACGTGGTTCTTCACGACTGAAGAGGCTTCGGCTGGAGAGCATCAGCTACGCGCGTCGCCGCTGCGTTTGCGGAAGACGACCTTGAGTTCGCGCCGCCAATGCTCGGTGAGCGCGATCAGCTCCCACTCGACCTGGGGAGAAAAGTAGCGCAGCACCGGCTCGTTAGCGGGATGAATGCGCAGAGCCGGGGCGGCCAGCAGCAGGCGCGGCGTGAGCGGCGAGACCTCGGCGCCGGCGAAGTAGCCCTGGCGCTCGAAGGCCGAGAGCGGCCGGCCGCCTTCGGTGCCCGCCACAGGCTGCCGGTCGTCGTTGAGCGCCCGAACACGAATCCAATAGTCCAGAGCCTGCAAAGGCAGGTGCAGGTCTTCGTCGGCCTTCAGTTCGATCACCGCCAGACGGCCGTTGCGGTCCAGCGTCAGCAGGTCCAGCAGCCCCCGGTCGCCTGTTGAGAGCGCCGGCACCTGCGAGTAGAGCAGGTCGCCGCGCAATCCCGGCAGCAATTCGGCGATTTCACCGCGCAGCCGCGCCTCCAGCCAGCGCTCCGGCTGCAGGCGGAAGAGCGGGTCGGTGCGCGCGCCGTCTCTGTGGCGGCTCAAGAAAAGGCGCGCGAAGAGATCGCGGCAGAGCGGCTCGTTCTCCGGCATGAGCGGAGTTTCGTTGGCTCCCGCGCCAAAGGTGATCTCGTCCTGGCGGGCAAAGGAGTTGGCGGCAAAACCATGCCGCACGCGCGCAAATTCAAGGCCGTGCAAGAAAAGCCCCACCTCGGTCGGCGAGTTGGGCCGAAGCTCGACGCGCTCCTTGGCTGCCGGCGGAACAAGCTCCATCAGCCGGTCGATGCCTTCCTGTGCGCGCTCGATGGCCGTAGCGGCGGAAAATGCGTGGACCAGCCGCGAGTCAAGATTGCCGGTATCGCGAAAGTCCACCGCCGCGAGCTCTTCGCTGCGCTCGTCCAGCGTGAAGAGCTGAAAATCGGCGGCTGCATGGTTCAGCCAGGCCATGCGCTCGGCGGTCGTTCGCCACGCTCCGGCCGGAACGACGACCTTGAGCCCGCCGAAGTGCCGCCGGCCGTCGCCGTGTTGCCGGCAGTGGTCGAGCCAGAGAACTCCCAGCGTCAGAACGCCGTCCACCATCGGCGCAGACTCCGCCTCGCTGACGCCGATCACCGCCTCGGCGGCAGTTCCTTTCAGCAGACGCCCGCGCACGTAGGCAGGGCCGAAGCTGTGCTCCAGATCCATCGCCGAGCGAAGGCCGTCAACTTTGCAGCCTATAAAGTTGCGGCTGAGCACGCGCTCCAGTAATCGTTGATAGCTGCGCCGGGCGGCCTCGCGCGCGGTGGGTGTGCGGCGGTCGCTCGAGGGAACCAGCTCCAGCGCCTGCGGCCGGGCCGCGCCCATGCGGCGCGTGGCAATGCGCAGGCATTCCGCGCGCTCCTGCACATCGACCACGGTGCGAATCAGGTTGCGCTCTTCGCTCCACAGTTGCAGCAGGCACCGCCCATGATCGCCGGTCACGGCGTAGCGGGCGGTGCGCATATCGAAGAGGACACGGCCCTCCTCAAGCAGCGCCGCCGCGGGGTGGTTGGCCATGTACTCATCGATACACTGGACGAGCCGCTCGGGTGAGGCAGCCGCAGCGCCGGCGGGCATCTGTTTTTACCAGCCCTGGCGCGCGCGCAGGCTGGTGATGTGCGCGGTGTGGTGGCGCGAGTGCCAGTCGTAGATTGCCAGCGCCTTGGCCAGCGTCTGCCGGCCCGCCTCGGGATGGTTGTATCCCTTCTGGAACTCCTCTTCCGTGAGCGCATCGAAGAGCGCCGTCCAGCGCGCGTGCAGCGGCTCGATCATCGCCAGCGAAACCTCGACCGGCAGCGAGCGGCTATCGGGCAGGTTGGCCCAGGCGGCTTCATTGTAGGGATTGATCGTGGGCCAATCTTCAGTGAGCGCCAGCTTGCAGCGGGTGTAAGCCATGGCGTGGCTGTCAGCCAGGTGATGCACCACCTGGCGAACCGTCCATCCGCCTTCGCGGTAGGGCGTGTCGAGTTGCGTGTTGTTCAGGCCGCTCACTGCGGCGCGCAGGTGCTCGGGGAGCAGGCGCAGCGTCTGAATCTCTGCCGCGCGTATGCCCGGCAGGCTGGCAGCCGGCGGAGCAAAGCGTCCGATGGGGTAGCGGAGGTCGGCCAAATCTGTCATAATGGGGCTCCTCAAAAACACATTCTACTGCATCGCTTGCGGCGCGCCGGCCGGGGCGGAGGAATCCGGCCCTTGCATCTCCGCCGCAAGATTGACCGCGACGACCAGCATGAAGACGACGTAAAGCATGCTCAAGTCGCGCATCTCGCCCGGCGCGCAGAAGAGAAAGTAGAGCGGGATGTTGATGGCCGCTGCGATCTGCCCATGCCGCCGGATCTCTTGCGGCAACAGCCGCCAGCCGCGCCATGTGGTCCACACGATCAGCACCAGAGGCACCAGCGAAAAGGCTCTGAAGTTGGTTATGCCGTAGGTTTGTTCCGTCCAGACGAGAAACCGGGGATGCGACAGGAATTTCAGTTGCGCGGGCAATTGCACCAGCACGGTCCCACCGACATTCTGCTTGAAATGCACGCTGATTGCGAGATAGACCGCGGCGCAGGTCGTGGCCAGCAGCGCGGTTCCAATCAGCGCGCTGATCCGGGAATGACGTTTGCGCAGAATGGGGTAGAGCGTCAGAGTCACCAGCAGAAAGGACTCCTTGTTCCAGGTGGCGAGCGCGACCAGCGGCAGCATCCACCACCAGTCGAATTTCAGGCCCATCCACACGGCAAGCGCCAGGAACGCCAGCTCCGGATAGTCATAGAAGTACCCACCGACACTCAGAAAATAGGGAAGGATGAGAATCATAATGACGGGAGCGAAGATGCGCGCGACAGGAGGCAATTCCACGGCCCGGCATACCAGATACATGGCTGCGACCGAGAGCCACGCGAAGAGAAAGGTGACAACATAAACGACCGTATACCGAAAAGAATACCTTGGGTCAACGGCCATGGGCGAGGCTGGTTCATACCTGCAGAAGAGCCTCGTCAGAGCGCCCTGAGTCTTCTGCGAAGTAGCCGAATCGAGCCAGTTGGCGATGGCCGGCGTTAGCTGCCGGTAGACAAACGGACGCGCGGCGGCGCCATCCAGCATGTCGGCAAGACCGAATTTTGTGATGGCGCCACGGATTGGATTTGCGCCTGCATATACGCCCGGCTCGCGGAAGTGCCACTTGTCGTAGTAGCCATTGAATGAGGCGGACGCGGCCACAAAGAAGAGCACGCAACAGCATGCGCCGCGAAAGAGTCTCGATGCAAATACCCGCCTGTCCATGCCAGTCTCAGACCTCGCGGAGGAGTTTCTCGAAAGGAGACCTGTTCATTTGCCGGAGGGAGCAGAGGGCTTCAGCCCCCTGAAAACCGGCGCCAAAAATCGGAGCCTTCAGGCCCGGATTGGAGCAACCCCAACAGGCACAATAGCGATACTAGGCGTGATGATGGTGATGATTGCCGTGGTGCGCATTGGCGTGATGAGCGCTGGGGTGATGAACCTTGGGGTGATGAGAGCTGTTGCGGTGATGCTTATGGGCAGCGAAGGCCGGGCAGGCAAACACCATCAGCAGGAGCATGGCGGCAAAAATCTTCTTCATGGCACAAATGTACCACGAGGCCGGAACAGGCGGTAGTCTCCGGATCGGCCGGCATCAAGAGAGGAACGGGGACGGCGGGCGCGCTCGCCGAAACGAAAACCGGCGTAAACTGGGAGATACGATGAGCATAACTGCAGCCTCCCCCGGCCCCAGTCACGCACGTTTCTTTTTCGAGAAATTCGGCATCACCGAGCGGCTGCTGGAACGCTGCCTGGGCGAGGCGCTGAGCGCCGGCGGCGACTATGCCGACCTTTACTTCGAATCGGTGACGGCCACCGCGCTGGGCGTCGACGAGCAGATCGTCAAATCGGCCAGCCAGGGCGTCAGCGCGGGTTGCGGCATCCGCGTTCTCAGCGGCGAACGCACCGGCTATGCATACACTGACAATCTCAGCCCGGAGCGCCTGCTTCACGCGGCGCGCACCGCAGCTCTGATCGCCTCCGGGCCGGCCAAGCAGCCTGTGCAGGGCTTCACCGAGGCGCCCGCCGCCGACCTTTATCCCGTTCCGGTGGGCGGCTACGATCTGGATCTGGCCGAGCGCCTGGAGCTGATTCTGCGGGCCGACCGCGCGGCGCGCGCCTTCGATCCACGCATCGTGCAGGTGCGGGCCAGCTATTCCGAAGAGCTGCGGCGCATCCTTATTGCCGCCTCCGACGGCGCCTTCGCCAGCGACACCCAGCCACTCTGCCGGCTGAATGTTTTCGTCATCGCCAAAGACGCTGCCAACACCACCAAAGGCTCGGCGGGCGGCGGCGGCAGAGCGGGATTGGAGCAGTTCGCAGGCTCCAAGAGCCCGGAGAGCCTGGCTCGCGAGGCGGCGCGCGGGGCGATTCTGCAACTGAACGCCGTGGCGGCTCCGGCGGGCGAGATGGAAGTGGTCCTCGGACCCGGCTGGCCGGGAATCCTGCTGCATGAAGCGGTTGGCCACGGCCTCGAAGCCGACTTCAACCGCAAAAAGACCTCGGCGTTTACGGGCCTGATCGGCCGGACGGTGGCCAGCCCCAAGGTCACCGTGGTGGACAACGGAACCATCGCCGGCCGCCGTGGTTCGCTCAATGTGGACGACGAGGGTTCGCCGACACAGGAGACGGTGCTCATCGAGGGCGGCGTGCTGCGCGGCTACCTGAGCGACAAGCTCTCCGCCAGGCTGATGGGCATGGCCAACACCGGCTCCGGCCGGCGCGAGAGTTACCAATCGATCCCCATGCCGCGCATGACAAACACCTACATGCTGGCCGGCGACGATGCCCCGGAAGACATCCTCCGTTCGGTCAAGCGCGGCCTCTATGCGGTCAACTTTGGCGGCGGGCAGGTGGACATCACCAACGGCAAGTTCGTCTTCTCGGCATCGGAGGCATATCTGATCGAAGACGGCAAGATCACCGCGCCGGTGCGCGACGCGACGCTGATCGGCAATGGCCCCGAAGCGCTCAAGCACGTTTCGATGGTCGGCCACGACTTGAAGCTGGACGAAGGCATCGGCACCTGCGGCAAAGACGGCCAGAGCGTGCCGGTAGGCGTAGGCATGCCGACGATCAAGCTGGACCGGATGACCGTAGGCGGAACGGGAAGGTAGTTCGGAAATAAGCGATCGGTTATGGGATTTGGATGGAAGTCAGGAGATGGTCTGGTACCGGGAGGGGGTCGAACCCCCGTGACCGCAAGGGCCGGCGGACTTTGAGTTCTTCGCGAACACTGTAAACCTATGAACAAAAAGGGAACTTGACCATCAATTAGCGACCGTACATCTCCCTCAATAATGGGAGGTTAGCGTAAATCAGCACAGGCTCTAGGAATGGAACAAAAAACTGACCGAGTGGGACGGCATGGGAATGCTCACGAAGGGGTTGTGCGAGATTGCTGAACTCGTGTCATACAAGACTTCTCGGCCAACACAGAGAATTGGGTTCTTACAGGCTCATCGTCGCAGGCAGGATTTCATCCACATCCACCCACTGTGTGGGGTAGTTGCCGGTGTAACATGCGGTGCAGTAACCGGTGTGCTCTTCGCCATCGCAGCATTTCAGCAGGCCGTCGAGGGATAGGTAGGCCAGCGAGTCGGCTTCAATGAAACGGCGAATCTCATCGATCGAGTTATTGGCGGCGATCAGCTCGCGCTTGCTGGGCGTGTCAACGCCATAAAAACACGGCGAGACGGTGGGCGGGCAACTGATGCGCAGATGCACTTCCTTTGCGCCAGCGCCGCGGACCATGCGCACGATCTTCCGGCTTGTGGTTCCGCGAATGATCGAATCGTCGATCAGGACAACTCTCTTGCCTTCCAGCAGATTGCGCACCGGGTTGAGCTTGAGCCGCACGCCGAAGTCGCGCACGCGCTGCTCGGGCTCAATAAACGTGCGGCCGACGTAGTGGTTGCGGATGAGGCCGAGGCGAAAGGGAAGGCCGGCCTCTTCGGCGTATCCCAGCGCCGCTGTCACGCCGGAGTCGGGAACGGGCACGACCACATCGGCGGAAACGCCGGATTCGCGGGCGAGCTGGCGGCCCATCTGGTCGCGGCTTTCCTGCACCCAGCGGCCAAAGATGCGGCTGTCGGGCCTCGCAAAGTAGACGTGCTCGAAGATGCAACTGGCTTGCGGGACGCCGGTTGCGAACTGGCGGCTGGTGACGCCATCTTCGGTGACCATGACCAGCTCGCCGGGGAGCACGTCGCGCTCGAATTCGGCGCGCAGCAGGTCGAAGGCGCAGCTTTCTGAGGCGAAGACGATGGTGTCCGGACCCGCATTCGGGCCGTCGGGATTCTTCATGCGGCCCATCGAGAGCGGCCGGAAGCCGCGTGGATCGCGGGCGGCGAAGATGCGGTCGCGGGTCATCATCACGATGGAAAAAGCTCCATCGATTTGAGAGAGCGAATCGGCGATGGCATCGACGAGCGTTCCGGCGCGCGAGTGGGCGATGAGCTGGACGATGATCTCTGAGTCGGAGGTGGTCTGGAAGTACGCGCCGTCCCGCTCCAGCCGCGCGCGCACGTTGCCCAGGTTGACCAGATTGCCGTTGTGGGCGATGGCAATGAGGCCTTTTGTCGAATCGACGCGAATGGGTTGGGCGTTGAGCAGGGCCGAGTCGCCGGTAGTCGAGTAGCGGGTGTGGCCGATGGCCATCGAACCGGGCAGCTTGGCCAGTACGTCGTCGGTAAAGATCTCCGAAACCAGGCCCATGCCTTTGATGTTGGCCAGATGCTGTCCGTCGGCGGTCGCAATGCCAGCCGACTCCTGTCCGCGATGCTGCAGGGCGTAAAGGCCGAGATAGGCCTGGCGGGCGGCATCCGGATGGCCGTGAATGGCGATGACGCCGCATTCCTCGCGGAGCTTGGGGTCTTCCTGGGGGAGATGAGTAGAATCCCAGGTCCCCAAATGCGAGGGATCTCCGCCCCACGGACGAAGACCTGTCCGTGGGGGCCCCAGACCTGGGGCACCCAGGTTTGTTGTGTCGGCGATGCCTTCGACCCCCTGAAATAGCAACCCGCTCATGCAATGACCTCGCCATGGAGGGTGGCTTCCAGGGCGGAGGCCCACGGCTTGCGAAGTTCATCCAGCGGCGCGGAGATGAAGGGCTCGCGCTCGACTAAGATCTCCAGGCGAGTTCCGCCGGTGGTCCCGATGCGAACGGCGAAGAAGCTATACTCGCCGGCCAGTGCCTCGATCTTCGAGATGTTGTCAGGATGAGCAGTGACGAGCACCGTGGAGGCCGGCTCGGCGAAGAGGCCGAAGAGCGGATGCACCATCAGCGACTGCTCCTGTTCGACCGTTGCGCCGATCCCCTTGGGAAACGCTGCCTGCGCCAAGGCAACGGCGATGCCGCCGTCGGAGATGTCGCGGGCGGAACGAAGCAGCTTGCGCGCGGCCAATGCCTGCAACAGGGTGTGGAGATCGGCCTCGGCGTCGAGATCGAGCGGCGGCGGCTGGCCCCAGATGCCGCCGAGCACCACTTTGGCGTACTCCGACGCCCCAAAGGCCGCTAGATCGGTCGTCGCAGTCTCCTCGGGCGCCTCCGGGTCCTCGTGCGCTACGGGCTCGCTCTCGTCAACTTCAACCGGATAATACCGCATCGGCTCGGGGTGAAACGGAACCTCAAGGCTGGGGTCGGGTTCCTTGCCCTTGGGGATCGGCCAAAGGAGTAGAATGGCGTCGCCCGCGGCCTGGAAGTGCGGCGGAACGGCCTTGGTCACATCGTCGAGGATGCCGACAATGCCCAGCACCGGCGTGGGGTAGATGCCTTCGCCGCGCGTTTCATTGTAGAGAGAGACGTTGCCGCCGGTGATTGGCGTTCCCAGAGCGGTGCAGGCCTCGGCGATGCCGTCGATGGCCGCCGAAAGCTGCGCCATGATCTCCGGCTTCTCAGGGTTGCCGAAGTTCAGACAATTCGTCGCGGCCACCGGTTTTGAGCCGGTCATCGCCACCTTGCGCGCGCACTCGGCGACGGCATGCATTGCGCCCAGCTTGGGATCGAGATAGGCCCAGCGGCCGTTGCCGTCCAGAGCCATCGCCAGGCCGCGCTCGTGTCCCGGCGTTCCGGTGCCCTTGATGCGCATCACGCCGCCCTCGCCGCCGGGGCCTATGACGGTGTTGGTCTGGACCATGGTGTCGTACTGCTCGTGGACCCAGCGCTTGGAGCAGACATTGGCGCTGGCCAGCAGCTTCTTCAGATCCTTGGTGAAGTCTCGATCTTCGGCCAGCTTGGCCAGTATCGCTTCAGAAGGTTCCATCGGAATCGGCGTCTTCCACACGCCGACGGGACGGTGGTAGAGCGGCGCGTCATCGGTGAGCGATTGATTGGGAATGTCGGCCACCAGCACCCCGTGATGGCGGATGCGGAGACGCGACTCCGGCTGCACCGTGCCGACGATCACTCCGTCCAGGCCCCACTTCCTGAAGACGCTCAGAACCTCTTCTTCGCGGCCCTTGATGGCCACCAGCAGCATCCGCTCCTGGCTCTCAGAGAGCATGATCTCGTAGGCAGTCATGCCGGTCTCGCGCTGCGGAACCAGATCGAGTTCGACGTCGAGTCCCACGCCGCCGCGCCCGCCCATCTCGCAGGTCGAACACGTTAATCCAGCTGCGCCCATATCCTGAATGCCGACGATGGCGCCGGTCCGCATGGCCTCCAGGCAAGCCTCCATAAGCAGCTTCTCCATGAAGGGATCGCCCACCTGCACGTTCGGCCGCTTGGCCTCGGTTCCCTCGTGAAACTCTTCGCTGGCCATCGTCGCGCCATGAATACCATCGCGGCCCGTCTTGGCGCCGACATAGATCACCGGATTACCCGCGCCGGTTGCTTTGCCGTAAAAGATCTCATCCTTGCGGACCATCCCCAGAGCGAAGGCGTTCACCAGCGGGTTGCCGCTGTAGCAGGCCTCGAATTTGGTTTCGCCGCCCAGGCAGGGCACGCCGAAGCAGTTGCCGTAGCTGGCGATGCCGCTGACCACGCCCTCGACGATGGAATGATTTTTGGCGATGAGAGCGGGGTCCGACTCGCCCGCCTCTGCTCCGATCGGCCCGAAGCGCAGGGAATCCATCACCGCCAGCGGCCGCGCGCCCATGGTGAAGATGTCGCGCAGGATTCCGCCGACGCCGGTGGCCGCGCCCTGAAAGGGCTCGATGTAGCTGGGGTGGTTGTGGCTCTCAATCTTGAAGGCGCAGGCCCAGCCGTCGCCCACGTCGATGATGCCGGCATTCTCGCCCGGACCCTGCACGACCAGGTCGCTCTTGGTGGGCAGGCGCTTGAGATGCACGCGGCTGGACTTGTAGGAGCAATGTTCGCTCCACATCACGCTGTAGATGCCCAGCTCGGTGAGAGATGGCACACGTCCCAGCGCTCCCTCGATGCGGTTATATTCATCCGCGGTGATGCTGTGCTGGGCCAGCAACGCCGGTGTGATTTCGACCGGCTCGGGAACGACTGCAGAGGATGCTGTGGTCATCACGATTGCCTTCATTGTCGCACGATTGTCATCTCTGCGACCCGCCGGCCGGTGTGGAAAGCCGGGGCCGGTCCCAAATGCCGCGGGCTTTGGCGCAAACCCAAGGGCTGTGCGATACTTTGAGAGCGGATTCTCACCCTTGGCCGGGATGGCGGAACTGGCAGACGCAGCGGACTCAAAATCCGCCGACCTTCGGGTCATGGGGGTTCGACCCCCCCTCCCGGCACCAATTAAATCAATAATTTAAGAAATGAAGGCATCTTCGGGTGCCTTTTTCTATGTCCAAACTATGCCCAAAGAAGCCTTCTTGTGTTCGACACTATAAAAAGAAGACAACTTGTGGCATGGTTCGGCCATGCGAGGACTGTTTCCTGATCCCGCAACAACCCGAGAATGCCCATTACTAGCCGCCGGGGCGTTTGCCGGGACTTTTTTATGGCTTCGAGGAATTCATTCGATCCCGTGTCTCAAAGCCAACGCCTGGGACACTTCCCATTCGAAGAGTGAACAAGATATGGGCCGCCGGCCGCATTCTGCATCCCACGCATCCGATCTAACCCTCTGCTGGTCCGACTCTGAAGAAGCCCTGCCTGCTCTTGATAGCTTTCGCGTTGACGAGCCGCTGGAGTCTGATGTTGTCCCATATCAGAACTGCGTCTCCGATCCTCGTGATTGCTCGAACGTCTCCGACCTGCGATATCACGAAGCCCACACTTTCAGGGTCCCTTGCACACTGACGGATCATTGACCGATGTCTCGTGCCAAGATTGTTCAGGTCAACCTTTGCCGTTTTCGTGCCAGCCGAATTGCTGGCTCTCAGTACTTGATCCGGCTCATCGCTGGTAGCGATGATCACCCCGAACCCATTGAGTGTGAGATCGTGCTTGAGCCAAACGAGGCCGTCCACGCGGCCAAGTGAGCTGATGAAGCGAACGGAACCAGTGATCTCACAGCGAATCCCTTCGAGATCATTGTGGGCTACGGTGTTGTCCAAATAGAGACGTGCGGGGATAACGCTTTCGTTTGGGTCCTTAGACGTCTCAGCGAGTTCGTCCGAGATTAGGTCCCGGTAGGTTGTTGCGCGAATCTGTGTTGTAGCAACTCTGCCGAGAGCCTCCGCGAGTCGGGGATATTTTATTAAATACCTCGGGGTAAGTCCCGCAGGTTTATTGCTTAGGAAAACCGCGCCGCCGTGCCCATAACGCTGAATACCTATGAGAACTCTGCAAAGCGCAGATAGGTTCGGCTTCCTCGGTCTTCAGACTCGCAAAGTACAGGACCTGGAACAGCCGATCAAGAACTCCGGGGTCGGGAGTTCAAACCATGCCACGGGCTAGAAAGGCATGCACTCGTGCTGCGAGGTTCTTGGGGTAATTGGCCATGGAAATATAGTAAGGGCCGCGAGTTGCCCAGCCACCATTTTTCTCTTTCGTCCAACCAAGAATCTGGATGCCCCGCCTTCACACGTTGAGCATAGGGCGGGCCGCAGTCCAGGTTGCTCTAATACTCGGCAATTTGGCAACAGCAAATCTCGATCATTACTCAACTTCCCCGATATAAACCCCGTACGGACCCAATTGGAATCGTCCCAGCGACTCAGGGCCAGCCGCGCCGGGAGTTATCAGCAGGGTCTTCACCTTGCCGCCCGAACCGGGAATACTCAGGCTTACCGTTTGCGGCGTGGCAGTGAAGTTGACCGACACGACCACTGCCGGCACTCCCGGAGTCTGGCGCATCCAACTCAACACCTTGTCGTTGTTGGTATCGAGCATCAGGTCGGCTCCGCGCTCAAAGGCCACATTGGTCTTCTTGAGCCGGATCAGAGATTGGTACCAGACCAGCAGTGATTTGGGGTCGCCTTTTTCGACCTCCACATTGATTGCCGCAGCGTCTGGCGGAACCAGCAGCCACGGAGTTCCTTTAGTAAACCCGGCCTCGGCAGTCACATTCCACTGCATCGGCGTCCGTTCCCCGTCGCGGCCTTTCTCTTTTGGCCACCCGACGATGCCAATCGGATCCTTCACGTCTTGCTTCCGTGCCGGCGGGGTCGTCGTCATCCCGATCTCGTCTCCGTAGTAGAGCAGCGCTGCTCCCCGGCTCGCAAACAGAATCGTCGAAATCACTCTCTGAATGTCCACGTCATGAATTCCGTCGCCGTAGCGCATATCCAATCGCGGATTGTCATGGTTGTCAAAGAGAAGCAGCGGGACGTCGCCATCGATCCGCGTCTCCACGTCAGTCAGTTTGGCGCGAAACTGAGCCACGTCAAGCTTGTTGATGAAGCCCACCTGCGTGTCCATGGGGAGCTCGAACTCCGGCTTTCTCTTCGTTCCATACATCTTCGCCAGCTCAGTGATATTCGGCATGTAGGTCTCGCCGATCATTACGCGGTCTCCGGGAAACTGAGTCGAATTGAAGGCGTCCACCGTCGCCCGCATCTCCTCGACCACCTCGTGCAACCCCGGCTGATTGTCGGTCCTCGACGAGTCCAGTTGCGGATCCCCGTATGCGTTGATGACCGGTTTGCCATTCTTGTCCTTGACCACACCCTCATCGGCCAGGCTCGGATCCTCGTAGAGCGTGGTAATCGCATCGAACCGGAAGCCGCCCACTCCGCGTTCAAGCCAGAAGCGCACGATCTCCTTGAAGGCTTCATGCACCTTGGGATTGTTCCAGTTCAGGTCCGGCTGCTGGATATAAAACTTATGGTAGTAGTACTGCCGCGTCTTCTCGTCCCACTGCCACGCCGAGTGGCCAAACTCCGACTGCCAGTTATTGGGCGGCGCTCCTCGATCGTTGGCTGTCTCCCCCTTGCCGTCGCGCCACACATACCAGTCGCGGTAAGGGTTAGTGCGCGATGAGCGCGACTCCAGGAACCACTTATGCTGATCCGAGGTGTGGTTCATCACCATATCCATCAGTACCCGGATATGCCTCTTGCCGGCTTCGGCCACAAGGCGGTCAAAGTCGGCCAGCGTGCCGTATTGGGGATCAATGTTCTCATAGTCGGAGATGTCGTAACCGAAGTCCACTTGCGGCGACGGGTAGACGGGAGTTAGCCAGATGGCGTCAACGCCCAGCTCCTTCAGGTAGTCGAGCCGCCGGGTGATGCCGTTCAGGTCTCCAATGCCATCGCCGTTCGAGTCTTGAAAACTCCGCGGGTAGATCTCATAGATCACGGCATTCTTCCACCAGTCCCGCTCGCTAGAGGCGGGCAGGCTGGCAGCTGGCGGCGCAAGCTTGACGGGCGCAGTCTGCGCGCCGGCGGCTAGCGCTGAGGTCCCCAGACAAAGGGCTACTGCGCAGGTTATCAAGATTAGGACGATTCGCTTAGTCCAATGCATCGCGGTCTCCTTCACGCTTACCTTGAAGCGTAAACCTCGCATCTGTGCAACACAACGCAGGCTGTCAACTCTTGCGGATTGCTCGACGGTGTTCCAATCTGAGGTGGTCCCGGTCGTTCGGACAGTTTTTGCTTTTTCCTTAAGTGGAAGTTCTTGCTTTTGCTTTTAGGCTGCCATTCCGGAGAATCGACGGCAGGGTGTTGATTGCCGTGGCTGATCTGCGCAAGTACGCCCGTGGGGACCATCCGGAGCGGATTGTGGCATGAATGCCAAGAGAGCAAAGATCTTGTTTCATTCGTTTTCTCTGTAACCTTGCCCGGAGCGGTGCCGTTCGGCAGCTCCGGTGCATTGACGGGTATTTCGGGGAACAGGCTTGCAGCACAAAGGAATTTTTCTTGCCCCGGCAAGCAACTCTTTACCAGGGGCTGGAGTCTATACCGTATGTCTACGTGGTTCCAGGCAGAAGAAAGTGTGCAATCAAGTGTCAGCTTGGGGTACATTGACGATCGAGCCCATAGCTAGCCCGAGTGCGACTCCACCCCGGAGAATCGTGACAGGTTGGAACAATCTCCTTTTGAATAAAATATTTAGGCCATACTTTCTGGGGTTTAGCGGGCTGGCCCTTGCGGTTGCGCTATGGGGCTATGGTTACAAGCTTTCCCTTTATCATCGCCATCCCGCACCGGTCCAGCGAACCATCGTTGCAAAACTTTGGATCGAGCCGCCTAATGGTTCCATGGTCGCTCTCCAAAGACTCAGGAACCAATCTGACTTTCTCGCCAGCCCTCAAGCTCTTTGCACTTCGATTCAGTATCCCCGCCTCGACCGTGCTCCCGTTTCCGTCTTCCCTGCGAAGGAGTGCGGCGTTCAATCCTCCAGTTTCCCCGCTCTGCTCCGTTCTCCACCAAAAAGCTTCCGGACGACATAGCCTATCCTGCGATGTTCCTGGCGGAAGGGGTCACCAGTCTGAATCCGTCATGAATCTGTTGCCTTGAGAAGCCCTTTTCCGTGGGGGAGCACGCGATTCCACGTGGTGACTCAGCGATTCCCCGATCACTTGACAACCTTGGAGATCCAGGTGTCCATGACCGAACTGACTCCTACGGTTCCTCATACCGATCGATGACAGTTCCTTCCAGCCGACGGAGGCGATGACGGATAAATGTTGACCATGATCACCGATTTCGAACCAGAGAACTGGAGTTCAGCAGAGAAAGTGGCAACGTTTGCTGACGTTGCACAGAAACACCGCGCTAAGCTGCTGTTGCTTGCGCGGCGCACGACCTCGGGTCGCGAGGAAGCCGAGGACATCGTCCAGGAGGCTCTTCTCAAAGCATTCCGGGCGCTGCCGCGTTTTCGCGGCGATTCGCGCATGGACACATGGCTGCACACAATTGTCCGCAACGCAGCGATCGAGTATCTGCGAAACCGAAAAGGCAAGGTCGAACTACCGCTCGAGCCATTTCGCTCGCAAGACAACGACATGCCCGTGCGCGAGTTTGCCGATCCCGGAAGAACCCCTGAAGAATGGTATGAGCGCAATGAGTTTGAGAGGATGTTCGAGTCTGCGATGAACGACCTGACGTCGCTCAACCGGGTTGCGATACAGATGTGCGTACTTGAAGAATTGCCCCACCGTCTCGTGGCAAATAATCTGGATGTGAATGTCGCCACGTTGAAATCAAGGATCTTTCACGGTAAGCTCATGTTGAAAAAGGCGGTAACCCGGCGTACGTGCGCTGAGAATAACCCGGCTGCGACGGACGGGGCCACGATGTTCCGCTTACGTTCCGGAGGGAGGTAAAGGATGCGAACCTCAACCTATCTTGCCTGTTCTGTTTTGTTCGTTTGTCTGGTTTTGGGCGGCTGCTCGCGACAGCAAAACTGCCGCGAAACCGACGAGGTTGGAAGGTGTATGACATCTGCTGGGAGCGGCGTCGGATCGGGAGGATCGGGTGGGATAAGCGGGGGAACGTCCGGTGGCCCGGGGAGCGGCGGAACCTCAGGCGGCACATCTGGAGGTGGCGGATCGGGCGGTTCAGGTGGGTCGGGTGGATCTGGAGGCTCTGGGGGCTCGGGGAGCGTCGTCAATGCTCCCGGAACTGGTAAGGGACTGGCTGAATTGAACCAGGGTGCAGACACGCGTTCGGCCGCGCCTGTCCAGGGACTCGTGAACGGCGGTCAGTCGCGAGCCATTTCAGGAGCGAGGGTCTATGTCCTCGAGGCGAGCACGGGACCGCGGGGATCGTCGTCGGTTTCGCTGCTGACGGCGGCGGCCACCCTATCCGATGCGATTGGACACTATGTGCAAACGAACGAGCACGGAGGATTCACGATTGCCGGAGCCTATCGCTGCACGCCGGGCCGGGATGTGTATCTGTATGCACGCGGAGGCAACAGCGGCGGAGATGGAGTCAATCCCGCGATTGGGTTGATGACGAGGCTCGGCTCCTGCCCCGTGGCCGGCAACTTTGACCGGGCGGAGCCGTTTGTTTTTGTGAACGCGGTGACGACGGTTGCAGCTGCATACGCGATGGCGGGCACCGCGATGGACGCAACGCATGTTTGGAGCGGAGGAGACGACGCGCGACAGAGGGAGCGGAACAGTGCGAGCGAGTGGGTTGGCCTGGCGACTGGATTTGCCAAGGTCACCGATCCATTGCGGTCCGATGGTGCTTCTCGGCGAAATACGATTCACACACTGGCGAATGTTCTCTCCGCGTGCATCAATTCGAATGGGCCGCAGTCGGTAGGATGTACGGGGCTGTTTACGAACGCGCGAAGGAATGGAGCAACCGGGGCAAAGCCGGAGGATACTGCGACGGCAGCGATCAACATTGCGCAAAATCCCCGTGCCAATGTTGCAGCACTATATAGGCTGCAGCCGCGGGCGGCGCGGCCATTCGAACCAGCATTGGAGTCAGAGCCGGCTGACTTCGATCTCGCGGCGCCGGAGAACGCAAAGCCGACCGTGGCAATGCTCTCAATGCACCCATAAAAAGGACCGGGAGGCTATAGCTCCCGGTCCTGACTGCTGCATTGAGTTGTGCTGTGCTGAAGGGATGGGGCTACTGATTATGTGCGCTGAGGACCTCAAACCCTGCAGGAACAGTAAACCACGAGGCGTCGGGTTCTCTGCGAACAAGGTCGGTGACGGTGATCGTAACCTGACCCAACTGAGGATTTGTGCGGACCACCGAGAGATCGATCTGGAGGTCGGGCGAATACCAGAATCTCCCTGTGGCTGATGATCAGACGGTTACTGCCGTGTTCGCCTGCCTGGCTGGTGACGGTCTCGCGAGTCCCAACCGCATGGAGCGAGCCGATAGTCTGATCGCCGAGGCTATCGCGCTTGATATCGCCGGAACCGGCGGGAAGGGCGCCGTCGGCATCTTCACCGAGAGTGAGCCGGGCGTGATACGCGGCCGTGGAACAGCTCATCGTGGATTGCGTGCACACAACGCGGGTTCCCGCGACCGGGTTGACGATGGAGATGGTGCGCAGAGGAGGATCCTGGTTGGAGTCGGCGGGGATGAAGGAGCGCGTCTCGCGATGGACCCGGCCCTGGGAGTCGCGGGCGACCATGGTGTAATACTTGCGGTTAATGGTTCCCCCGCCGACAAGCGGCTCAGCCCAGGTCACGGCGATCCGGGCAGCAAAGGGTGCATTGGCAATAGAGGGAATGTCAATGCCCTGGACGTAGGTTCGAACGTTTCCGTCTGGGATTGCCTGTTGTGCGTTGGCCGTCAGGCTGGCAAAAGCAACACAAAGCGAAAGACCGAGCAAAGAGGAGATGCGCATGGGGACGCTCCGTCCGTTTGGGTAAAAAGCCCAACGATATTAAGACGTGGCGGCAAGCGGGGTAGCTGCATAGTTTCTGCATTTTTTCTGCAAGTACGCAGAAACCGAGTCTTCGGGAAACAGTTTGGCGGTGGAAACGATGGATAAGGGTTCATTGAACCGAAACAAGCAGCGATGCCGGGTAGAGCGCCTCCTGGCGGTTTGTGCGCTATTTGTGGTTGCCGGTGCGGCTTTAAGGGCCCAGTTGTCAGGAGACAGTCCGGTGGCCGGGTCGCGGCGATATCAGGAGTATTGCGCGGCCTGCCACGGCGCCGACGGCAAAGGGGGCGACAAAGCTGCCTCTCTGGCAACGAGCGAGAACGTAAGGAACCGAACCGAAGTTGAGCTCTTCCGGGTTGTCCGCGACGGCACCCCCGATGGAATGCCGTCCTTTGCACAGATAGGCGACGCCAATATTGCGGCAGTGGTGCACTTTCTTCGGCTGCTGGCAAACAGCAGTCTGCCGCCGGAAACAGCGACCGCACCTGTGGCGGAAGGCGATGCCAATACGGGTCGAGTGCTTTACTTCGGTAAAGCGCAGTGCTCGGCCTGCCACATGGTGCGGGGGCAGGGCGGATTTGCGGCAACGGATCTGACGGCATATGCGCGAAACCGTACGGCCGAAATGGTGCGAAAAGAGATTACGGAACCCGGTGAGGAAACAGCGCCGGTTGTGCGCTTTGCGAGCGCGACCACCAAAGATGGGCGGACTCTGACAGGGCAGGTGCGCAACGAAGACGCATTCACGCTGACATTGCAAACTGAAGACGGACGGTTCCATTTCCTGGAGCAGAAGGACTTGACGGCTGTGCGCGATGCCGGCCACCTGCTGATGCCGCGCGACTACTGCACACTGCTAACGGCCAGCGAGCTGAACGATTTGGTGAGCTTTCTAATGATGAGCAGCAAGGCGCAAGATGACGAAACAGAGCCCGCCCGCTGAGGCAAACCGGCTCAGGAAGACGGCTGCGGCGAGAAAAGCGATGAAGACAGAATTCCGCATTGGCGCGATGAGGTTAGCGACGGTTGGGTTGCTGCTGGCAGGCAGCACCGCCTGCGGATGCGCACAGACGGCGGGGTTCGCGGCAGGGCAGGCGAAAGCCGAGACCTCGAAGGACGACGGAAGAGGCTTAGTGGATGTAAAGCAGAGCGATCTCCTTGCCAATCCGGCAGGGGCGAACTGGGTAAGCTACAACGGCGACTATTCAGGCAGTCGTTACAGCGCGCTCACTCAGATTACACCGGCAAATGCGCACAGCTTGATCGCGCAGTGGGTCTTTCATGCGCGCGAGGCGAGCCCATTGGAGGTGACTCCAATTGTGGCTGCCGGCGTAATGTTTGTGACCAGCGCCAACGACGCCTATGCTCTCGACGGGAAGACGGGGAAGAAGCTTTGGCATCACTCGCGCGCGCTGTCGCGCGGACTGGTCGACGATGCCGCAACGCACCACAATCGGGGTGTCGCTGTTCTGGGCGGGCGCGTGTATATGGAGACGGACAATGCGCATCTGCTTTGCCTGGATGCGCGATCGGGAGGATTGATCTGGGATGTGGCTTACGCGAAAGGCAACAGAAACTACGGGGCGACGAGCGCGCCATTGATTGAGAAGGACATGGTCGTCGTGGGCACCTCGGGTGGTGACGACGGCGTACGTGGGTTTCTTGCGGCCTTCGATGCGCAGACCGGGAAGGAAAGATGGCGATTCTGGACGATCCCTGGGCCCGGAGAGAAGGGAGGCGAGAGTTGGCCGGGAGACCAGTATCTGCATGGAGGTGGAACGACATGGATGCCGGGGAGCTACGATCCGGAACTGAACACGCTCTACTGGGGCACCGGCAACCCTTCTCCGGACTACGACGGAAGCGTGCGGCCGGGAGACGACCTTTACACGAGCTGTCTTCTGGCGCTGGATCCCGATACGGGCGCGCTGAAGTGGTACTTCCAGTTTTCTCCGCACGATCTGTACGACTATGATGCGGTGCAGACTCCAGTTCTCGTCAACGCAGATTTCAAGGGTAAGCCGAGAAAGCTGGTTGTAACGGCGAATCGAAACGGCTTTCTCTATATACTCGACCGGGCAAACGGGAATTTCCTTTTCGCAAAGCAGTTTGTGCTTCGCCAGACATGGGCCAAAGGAGTTGAACGCGAGCGGCCGGCCAATTTCCGCCGGGCTGATTCCGGACGAGAAAGGGGTTGAGGTTTGTCCCGCCAATGGAGGCGCGACGAACTGGTATTCTCCCAGCTACAACCCCGCCATTCACATGTTTTATTTCCGCTCCTACGAGGCGTGCGGAATCTTTACGGCAAAACCAGAAGCTTTTGAAGAGGGGCGTGCATATTACTCGACGGGGATGCGCGAGTCCGGCAATCGGGGCGCGGGATATGTGAACGCCTTCAATCTGAACACTCTTGATTTTGCATGGCGTAATGAGCAGATCGGCGCGTACAAGAGCTGGGGCGGCGTGATGTCAACGGCGACCGGAGTGGTTGTTTATGGCGACGATGGCGAGAACTTTGTAGCTCTTGATGGACGCAGCGGCGAGGCGTTGTGGCATTTCAATGTGGGCCAACTGGTGCACGCTTCGCCGATGAGCTACGCGATCGATGGCAAGCAGTACATTGCGGTCGCCGCTGGCAGCGACGTGTTTGCATTTGCACTGCCATAGAGCGACTTTCGCTGCGTGAATAGGCCTGGGCCACGGGAAACCATGCATTCAGGCTCCGGGTGAAAGGAACGGCGGCAGGGTCCGCAAACGGATCACACGCCAATCAGGCATTAGCTCTCAAGTGACGACGGCAACAGACCGAGGCACGTTTCCAACAGTCACGACGACAAGCGTGGGATTCTTCATCTCCGGATGCGTTATCAGCTTGCCCGCAAGGCAGATCATCTTCAGGTTCTTGCCCGCGCCCTGCGTATGCCACCACGCCGCCCTTTCCTTCGCCTCCGGGGTCTGAAGCCGCACGTACTCGCTCCACCCCGGCCCGTACAGCATAAAACTGGTGATAGGCTGCAATCTTCTTTAAGAGTCCGCCGTCGTCTTCAACGACGATGAATTGGTGCAGGTATTTCGATGAACCGAAGAACAAGCGGAGCAAACGCCGCATTCCTCTCGGCCCGAAATGTGTCGAGATTCTTGCAGCCGTGAAGACCACCGGAGCCGCTCTATCGGCTTTGGTGTTCTCTGCGCAAACGGTTCCCCGCCCAGTCGGCGCAATCTGCTCAATCGCCAACTCAAGCCTGTGTGCAAGGCTCTTAAATTGACCGGTGCGAACTGGCACTGGTTCCGGCACGCCCACGCAACTTTGCTCGACTCGGTTGGAGCACCAGTCGGCACAACCCAGGCCCTGCTTGGACACTCGTCTCCTGCAATCACGCGAGAGACATACATTCACTCGGTCCAGGCGGACGAATGTCGAGCGGTTTTGGACGTGGACGAGCTTCTCGGAACCAGGGAATCTTTAATTGGACCCAAGTTGGACCCAAGTTCCGGTTCAACCCGGAGCTTGAGTTTGCTGATTCATTGATTCTATGAGACTTGAATGGTCGGGGAGAGAGGATTTGAACCTCCGACCCCCTGGTCCCGAACCAGGTGCTCTACCAGGCTGAGCCACTCCCCGAACATGGGTTGCAGGAGCGTATCTTTGGGGCGCGGCCTGGCGCATGTTGCCCCTTGATTACGCCTCAACCAGTGTAGCAGAATCACGATCTGCAAGGGACATGCTTGCGAGAGGCTTCAAAATCTGCTCAGAAACCGCTCAGAACTGCTCAGTTTTCGGCGAAAAGCGAGGAAAAAGGGGCAAAACAGGCCGTTTCCAGTTAGCAAAAGATAGCGTTTGAACTGATTTCCTATCCCCGTGTCTTGGACCCCTCGATTCGGTTGTGATTGACATGAGGAAATTCTTGGTGACGTTTAGTTGTTCTTGCATCTTTGTCGAAGCGATTCGCATTGCACTTAACTTCCACGAGAGAGTTCACGATTTTCACATCGAAATCCGCCGTCAAATCCTCTTCTTTCCACTCGACGCGGAATGCCTGCTCATACACATAGCGGTCGAGGTGGAACGGCTCGACGCTGATATAGATGCCTCCCAGGGAATGCTTGAGCAAGGCCCAGAAGTTCTCGATTCCCTGAATGTGAACCTGTCCATTCACGTATTCGACAGCGTGATTGATGATCTCGTGGGTGAGATTGGTTCCCTTGTATCCGCCCCATTCGTCGGTCATGAGAGTAGCGCCATATTGGATGTGTTTATTGACAAGAGCGTGTAGTGTGGGCTGGGTGCGCTCCGCGACGATTTCAGCCCGAACGTGGCCCTTGCGCTCCAACATTCCCACAACGATAGTCTTAGCCATTGCGCCGCCAGCGATGCCACCAAAGCCTGTTCCCTTGGGCTTCTTTCCTTTGTGCATGTTTTTCAGCTTTCCGCCGATGAACGTCTCATCCATCTCAACAGGACCACCTTGCGATCCGAGTTTGAGAACCGACTTGTTTTTCATCGCAAGGCGAATCCGTTGCAGCATAAACCACGCCGACTTCTGTCATCACATCGCAGCAAACCCGGTCGATTCTGCGCAGGTTGTCCAGTCCGCTGCACCGCATTCTGGTGTTCACCTGTGCTGCAACCGCTCTGCGGTCGTCAGAGTTACTTGCGCTTCGGCGGGCAGACATCCGTTTTGAGGAAGAGCGGATACGGGTATCCAAACGCTGGTCAAGGGGAAAGGACGGGGAAACCAAGACGGCGGGCTCAGACGGTTTCGTGCCACTGCATCCATGTCTGGGGCGCCACCTGAATGCCTGGCATTCCCGAACGCCCTACGGGAAGGACACTGATTTCGTGTTTCCCTGCTTCAAGGCAAATGGGAGGGTTCCTCTTTCGCCCGCTGTGTTTGTGGCGGATCATTTGCGCAAGGCGGCCGTTGGGGCCGGGGTACAGGCTCTCGTAGGGCATCGGTTTGGGTTGCATAACCTCCGCCATTCGCTTTCCAGCTGGATGGTCAACACGGCGAAAGTCGAGCCAAAAACAGTGCAGGGAATTCTCCGGTATAGCCGGATTCAAACGACGCTGGACCTGTACACGCACCGGGACTCGCATCAGACGCTGGCGGCGCAAGGCCAGCTTCTTGAAGCGCTACGGATGCCCACTGCAATGGCGCAGTAGCTGTGGGCTGGAATGTGGGTTGGCTTTTTCGGCTGTTAAGGCCGTACATTATTGATTTTATGGTGGGCGCTGCAGGATTCGAACCTGCGACTTCCACCGTGTGAAGGTGGCACTCTACCGCTGAGTTAAGCGCCCCCTTTGCGGACTCCGGAGGGAACTGGCGACGGGCGCGCCAGCAGGGCATCCCATGGGTTAGAGTAACACCAGCGGGGCTTTACGGCCAATCCTTGCCGCCTAATTGGCCCGGTCGCAACCCGCACTGAACCGCACATGCGCTGGAGAGACCGATCAAGCCGCCGCACAGATAACACCATCCCCAACGGGGAGGTAATTCTGTGCCCGGTTCCAGGCTTTGGCGGCACTGTAACGGCGGGCCGAAATGAGTGTGCTTCGGGGCCGCCAGAAGCGGGACTCTCCGCAACAGGTTTCGCGCTTTTGGGGGCCTCAGGGGGCTCCAGCCGCGCTGACGCGCTGCCTGAGCCGGCCGCCGATCAAAATTCCAGCCCGGAAAGCGCTCTATTGCCGCAACCTTCCGTCCCGGATGGGGTTCCAGAGGGTATGGCGACCTTGGTCCTGGACAACCCGTCTCTGGGAGCGGGCCCGGCTCGGCAGCCCGACGGGTGGCCGGCAGCGATCGCCAGCCTTGACGCGTCGAGCGACGCAGCGATCATGCTGCGCGTGGCGGCGGGCGACGAATCGGGGTTCAATTATCTGGCGGAAAAGTATCACCGGCCAATCATCCATTTCCTTTTTCGGATGGTGCGCAACCAGGCAATCGCCGAAGAACTGGCGCAGGAGGTGTTTCTGCGCGTCTATCGCTCGAGGGAGAGCTACCGGGCGGAGGCCAAGTTCAGCACCTGGCTCTACCGGATTGCCACCAACCTGGCGGTGAATCACGCGCGCGACACCAAGCATGAAAGAGGCGCGCGGACTGTTTATCTCGATGCTCCGGACGAGGAGAGCGGCGCGACGCCGGACGTGGCCGACGAAGAGCCTTCGGCGGAGCAACGGCTGCTGCGCGAGGAGCGCATGAAAGCCATCCGCGCGCATGTGATGGCGCTGCCAGAACGGCAGCGGATGGCCGTGGTGATGCACAAGTACCAGGGGATGGACTATCGCGAAATCGGCGAGGTGCTGAAGCAGAGCGAGTCGGCGACCAAGTCGCTGCTCTTCCGCGCCTACCAGACGCTGCGAGAGAAGCTGGCGGATTTTGTTTGACCGTGATCGATTGGATTGGCAAGGACCGGTTGTGACCGGCGCGGGACAAGGGGGTACCGATGGAACGGAGCAAAAACAAATGCGACGGAATGGATGCGAAGCTCAAGAATCTGCTGCTCGATCCAGCCGCGCTCTCTGCCAAGGATCAGGCTCATGTCGAAGGATGCGAGCGCTGCCGCGGCGAGTTCGATGAGCTGCGCGCGACCGTGACCCTGCTGGATTCCTGGAAAGTGCCGGAGCCGAACCCTTATTTCCTGACCCGACTGGAGGCGCGGCTGCGGGAAGAACGCGAGGCTGAGCCGGACGGCTGGCTGGCACGGCTGCGGGCTGGCTTTATTAACGGGTCGCGGAGTCATGTTCGTCCGCTGGCGGCGATGGCAATGACCGTCGCTCTGCTGGTGGGCGGCGGAGCCTACCTGGGCATCACCGACTGGGAACAGCCGCAGGCCTCTTCGGGACCGACCGCCGTGGTGCACGATTTGCAGACCATGGATAACAATGCCCAACTGCTGGATCAATTGGAGGCACTCTCCAACAGCGGCGATAACGGAAACTAAGGTATCTTCACCGGGAACGAAAGGCAATAACCCATCCCTCGGAGATTTTGCAGAGGGTGGGAGGCAAGCGGAGCAAGAGATGTGGACCGGGGCACAAAAGATGGGATGGATTGGACGCGCGGCCATGGCTGCCGCAGGAGTCATCCTCTGCGCGCCCGGGCTCTGGGCCTTCGGCCAGCACTCCAGCGCTCACGCGCCGCGTGGTGTCGTGGCGCAGCGCAGATCCGCTCCGGGGTATCGCCCCGACCGGCCGCGAAACCAGCGCCAGCCTGCCGCGCGATCCCAGGACTGGCCTCGAGCCAATGTCCTCCAACGTCCGGGCTCCGGCTACCCGGCAACCGCGCCGCGCGGCGGCAATCCAAACACAGGGTATCCGGGTACGCCGTATGCGGGTCCAGGCTTTTCCCGTCCCGATCATCCGGGGTATGCGCAGTCTTTCCAGGCTCCGCCTGGCCACCTGGGCGACTGGCTCAATCGGCACCGCAACCTTTCCGTTCAGGAGCAGGAGAGGACCTTGCGCGGCGACCCCAGCTTCCGGCGCCTCGCTCCGGGCGAGCAACAGCGACTCATGGATCGGCTGCACCAGGTCAACCAGATGCCCGAGCAGCAGCGGGATCGATGGCTGGCCCGCAATGAACTGATCGAGCACCTGTCGCCGCAGGAGCGGATGCAGGTCAACCTCTCCGCGCGCCGGTTGGCTTCCATGCCGCCGGATCGTAAGACGCTCATGCGCAGCGCCTTCCGCGACCTGCGCGGAGTTCCACCGGACCAGCGATCGATCATACTCAACTCTGCCCGCTACCAGGGAGTTTTTAGTCCGGACGAACGCGGCGTTCTCTCCGACATGCTGCGCGTCGAGCCTTATCAGCCGCCGGGGCAATAACGGAAATCGGCGCGAAAAGAAGACGGCGGCGAAGAATCTCCGCCGCCGTTGCATTGTTGACCGGAGTTGCCCTCCGGATTCTTCGAGAGCCGCAAGGATCGTCTACTGCTTCAGCTCCAGCGGAGCACGCAGCCTGATGTCGCGCGACGACGCCCCGACCTGAATCTCGAATGTGCCGGGATCTGCAACCCATCCCTTCGTCTCCGGACTCCAGTAGGAGAAGGCCGCGCGGCCCAGCGTGAAGGCTACTGTCTGCGACTCGCCCGGATTCAGCTCCACGCGCTTAAATCCCTTCAACTCGTGGGCCGGCCGATCGATCTTCGAGTGGCCGTCATGCACATAAAGCTGCGCCACTTCCGCTCCGGCGCGCGAACCTGTGTTGCGCAGCGTGAGGCTCACAACCGCTCCGTTGTTTCCGGCGCTCTTGGCCAGCACCAGCGGCGTCACCTTCAGATCGCGGTACTCAAACTTCGTATAACTCAGCCCAAAGCCGAATGGAAACTGCGGCTCGACATTCTTCGTGTCGTAGTAGCGATAGCCGACGTAAATCCCCTCGGCGTAGTTGACCTTCAAGTTCACGCCGGGATAGTTTGCCGCTGCCGGCGAGTCTTTGAACTCCTTGGGCAGCGAGACCGGCAGCTTGCCGGAAGGATTCGCTTCGCCGAAGAGAATCGAAGCCAGGGCAGTGCCAGCTTCCTGCCCGCCGTACCACATATCCAGCAGGGCCGGCGTCTTGTCGATCCAGCGCGTCATGGTGACCGGGTCGCCGGTGTTGAGCACCACGATGGTATGCGGATTTGCCTGCTCGACGGCCTGGATCAGCTCATCCTGTCCGGCCGGCAGGTCCATGGTCTTCACGTCGAAGTCCTCGCGCTCGATCTTGTCGTACCGGCCCACCACGACCACGGCCACGTCGGCATGAGCGGCGGCGTCCACGGCTGCCTTCAGCAGGCTTGCGCGGGCCTCGGGCGTATCCTGCGCGGGGTCTTCGCCTTCCATCCCCACGCCCAGCGCATACTTCACCTTCACGCTGCTCCCGGCCAGCTTCTTGATCCCGTCCAGCGGCGCGATCGCATACTTCGGCTCGACCAGCGAACTGCCGCCTCCGCCGGTGCGCGCCACGGCCGCGTTCGGCCCGATCACGGCGATCGAATGAATCTTCTTTGTATTTAGCGGCAGCAGATGGCCGTCATTCTTCAAGAGCACAATGCTCTCCGTCGCCCCTTGCCGCGCCACCGCAGCCTGGGCCGGAGTGTTCACCTCGCCGCCGCCCACATGCGGGTGGTCGAAGATTCCGCTCAAAAAGATCACGCGCAGAATGCGGCCCACGTTGTCATTGAGCGTGGCCTCGGTAATGTTGCCGGCCTTCACCTCGGCCAGCACCTTCTCTGCCGTCAGCCAGCCTGCGCCGTTGCCCGCTTCTTGCGTGGCGGGCAGCGCGAGCCAGTTCCTCATTGGCTGGCCGCCGGGCATCTCGAGATCCATGCCCGCATTCACCGTGGGGGCCGTCGAGTAGGTGCTGCCCCAATCGGAGACGACAAAGCCCTTGAAGCCGAACTCGCCCTTGAGAATGCCGCTCAGCAGCTCCTTGTTCTCCGCGCAATGCACGCCGTTGACCAGGTTGTAGGCCGACATGACGCTCCACGCGCCGCCCTCCTGAACTGCGGCTTTGAAGGCGGGCAGGTAAATCTCGTGCAGCGTCCGCGCGTCGATCTGCTCATCGATGCGGTGGCGCTCGAACTCCTCGTTGTTGGCGTCGAAGTGTTTCACCGAGGGGATCACGCCCTCACCCTGCACGCCCCGGACATAAGCCACGGCCAGCCGCCCGGCGAGATAGGGATCTTCGCCGTAGCCCTCGAAGTTGCGTCCCCACAAGGGCACGCGGTTGATGTTTACCGTGGGCCCCAGGATCATGTCCCGGCCCAGCGCCTTGACCTCTTGCGCAATGGCCTGGCCCTCGCGTTGCACCAGTTCCGTGTCCCAGGTTGCGGCCATGGCCACGCCGGAGGGAAACGAAGTGGAAAGCACCTTCAGCGGCGAGCCGGGAAGGCCGGTGATTGCCGAGCTGCCCGCCCAGGAGCGCACGCCCAGCGGCCCGTCCGCCATCTTGATCGCCGGAATGCCCAGGCGCGGGATCGGCATCGACTCCATCCAGCCCGAACCGGCAAGCATCGACGCCTTCTCTTCGAGAGTCATCCGCTTCAGCAGGTCGGCCACCCGCTTCTCCGCGGGAAGGCGCGGATTCTTGTAGGGCGCATTGGCGCGAACTGCAGTCTTGGCGGCGCTTTGAGCCAGATTGGCAGTGGGAAGAATCACGGCGACGAGGAAGAGTGCGACGAAGAACAGAGGCAGGGCACGGTGCATCGGCAAGGCTCCTGGGACGGGCTACTTCCCCGTCCAATACCATCGGCAATGGTAGTGGATCAACGGTAAGACAGACAACTGCTGAGAAACAGAGGCAGGCCTGCTCAAAGGCCTCGTATTAAGTTGGTACCTTGAAAGGGCACGGCTTTAGCCGTGCCGCAGATGCTTTCTCATTGACGCGGGCTTCAGCCCCGGAGGCAAGTCTTTAGTCGGAGACCATCACCTCTCCCGGCAGAATCGGCCGCGTCCGCGGCAGCACACCATGCGCGGCGATCGAGCCCACCAGCGCCAGCACGCCCACAAAGACTGCCAGCTTGATCGCGCTCGTCGCCTGGGTCTGCGGCAGCGCCTTCCAGAGCACCAGCAGCACGGTCTGCGCCGCTGTCACCGCCCATACCGAGCCGTAAAAATAGCGCCGGTGCGTGCCTTCGTGCTTCGTCGAGGCCTCCACGCGCGGCAGCTTGCCCAGCGCACCCAGCAGCAGAATCACCGCGGCCAGCGGCAGGTAGGCATAGTAGTAAATCTGCTTCATCATCCAGACGCCGGTCACGGCGGCGATCGTGAGTCCAGCGAGATTGAGCAGCGCATAGTTGAGCACGGCATTCCACGCGAAGCTGTAGCAGAAGCGCCGGTAGAGCGGATTCGGCTTGTCTTCATCAAATCTCAGAATGTAAGGCCCCGGCTCCCCGCCCGGCACCTTGCCACGCACCAGGGCAATGCCCGTGCCCACCAGCACAGCGCCCAGCCAAAGCGAGTTGCCCAGGCTGAATCCGTGAGCGAAGAGCGAAAACGTCAGCGGCCCAGGGGCCAGAAAGAAGACAAAAATCCAGATCGGCCAATGACAAGCGCGATAGATGCGCGTATTCCGCGTGCGCATCTTGCGCTCCTCGGCATACTCCACTTTCCCTTTGTAACCCATGGGGAAAAGTCTCGCAGAGGGGTCGCGGGGGCGTCAATGCGGAGAGCGGTGCTGTTTCTAGATAGGCGACAATACATCCAGTGCGGGTTTGTTAAACAGTCAAGCTCCCTAGCAACTCGCTGAAGCACTGTGCTAACGTTTCATCCAGGAGTTGTGTCATGCGAAAGGTCTTGGCGGGGGCGAGCCTCGTTGTTGTGGTTGGGATCGTTTTCCTCGGTTATCAGGTGTGGCACGGATTGAACGAAGTCGCAACATTGGAGCCTGGTATGATCGCGCTTCGGCTTCCATCGGGATCGACTACCTATTTGCGTCGTCAGGCGTATTCTGGCAAGCCAGCCGAAGTCTATATTTCGCAAAACGGAGATTTCTGCGCTCCTTACGACAGCTCGCATGACTACAAGTTGCCGCAAGCGATTCAGGGCGGAGCGGATTCTCCTGTGCTCGTCTCTCTCGATCAAAACACACTTGTAGTGCATGCCCCGAACCAGATTCAGCGTCCGTCTCAAGCGCGGAACAGATCATTCGGCGTGACCTTCCAGCAGCTCACGCTTGACGAATACAAGGCATACGTTGGAGCCGGCAACAGTGGCGTTGCACTTCCCAAGGGCTGGATTCGAGTGGAGATCCCGTTCGGAAACAACACGTGCGCACTCTAGTCAGATTCCGCTTATAGTTTTTTCGGTTTTGTCGTTTACCGGCTAACTGGAGACAGCACAACTGCCGTCAATCCACTCCCATCCGCCCCTAAGCTACAATAAAAGATGGGCCAAGGCCAATTTCTCTGCGCAATGCGCGCAACCACTGCAAGGAGCTTCAACTTAGATGTCGATTCCCGCCACTCAAATGCGTCCCGGCATGATCATCAAGCACAAAGACCAACTGCACCTGGTCTTCAAGGTCGAGCACCGCACGCCCGGCAACCTGCGCGCCTTCATCCAGGCCAAGCTGCGCAACATCCGCACCGGGGCCATGTTCGAGGAGAGGTTCCGCTCGGCCGACGCTATCGAAAAGGTCGTCGTGGACGAAGTGTCGATGGAATTTTTATACGCCGACGGCGACGACTACTACTTCATGAACCCGGTGGACTACGAGCAGACCGTGCTCAAAGGCTCGACGCTCGGCGACGCCATCGAATACCTCACGCCAAACCTGCAGATCAAGGTCAGCTACCACGACGGCCAGGCTGTGGGCATCGACCTGCCCGCAGCCGTTGAGCTGACCGTCGTCGAGACCGAGCCCGGCCTCAAGTCGGCCACAGCCTCCAGCGTCTCGAAGCCCGCCAAGACCGAGACCGGCCTCGTCGTTCAGGTTCCCGCCTTTATCAACGAAGGCGAAAAAATCCGCGTAGACACCAGCGAAGGCGCTTACCTGAGCCGCGCTTAGAAGCGGCAGGGATAGAGCCAACCTCCGCCGGCGTTCGCGCATTGCACGATGGAGGGTTGCATGGAACTTCTTCCGTTCTCGCTGATCGCTTGCATGATCTTGCCATCAACCGCCGCCGCGGCACAAACGCCGGCATCGACCGCGGCTGACCGGGCAGAGGCCGTCGCGGGCAACAATGCCTTCGCCGTTGCACTCTACGGCCAACTGCGCAATCAAGGCGGCAATCTCTTCTTCTCGCCCGAAAGCGTCTCGACAGCCCTGGCCATGACCTATGCAGGCGCGCGAGGCGAGACCGCATCACAGATGGCGAAGACGCTCGACTTCACTCTGCCGCCGGACCGGCTGCATCCGGCGATGGGCGCTCTGCTCGCCGATCTCAACGCCCCGCACGATGGGTACCAGCTTCGCGTGGCCAACTCTCTTTGGGCGCAAAAGAACTATACGTTTCTCGGCGATTTCCTCAAGCTGACCCGGACGGACTATGGCGCTGGATTCAATCAGGTGGACTTCAAAGACGATGCTGAGGCGGCGCGGCAGACCATCAACCAGTGGGTCGAGCAAAAGACCGACGATAAGATCAAGGACCTGCTGCAACCGGGCGCGTTGAAGCCGGATACCAGGCTGGTGCTGACCGACGCCATCTATTTCAAAGGTGACTGGCAGACGGCATTCGACAAGAAGGAGACCAGGGACGAAGACTTTCATCTCTCCTCGGCGCGGACGATCAAAGCTCCCTTGATGCACCGCACGGGCGGCTACAACTATTTCGACGGCGGCAGTTTTCAGGCTCTGGAGATTCCCTACAAGAGCGGCGAATTGTCGATGGTCGTCTTGCTACCGAAGGAAGTTGACGGCCTGCCCGCTCTGGAACGATCGCTGACCGCTTCCAATTTGAAGCAGTGGCTCAGCCAGTTGCGGCCGGTGCCAAAGGTCATCGTCACCATTCCGAAGTTCAAGCTGACGAAACAGTTCGAGCTGCAGACGACGCTGGGCGCGATGGGGATGCCGCTGGCCTTTGAACGCGGAGTGGCCGATTTCTCGGGGATGACCGGCAATCGCGAGTTATTTATTTCGGCGGTGATTCACAAGGCTTTTATCGACGTTGACGAGCAGGGAACTGAGGCAGCGGCGGCAACCGCGGTTGTGATGCAAAGAGCGCTGGCGCTTGCGCCGGATCGCAATCGGCCGCAACCGCCTGTCTTCCGCGCGGACCACTCGTTCCTCTTTATGATCCGCGACAATCGCTCGGGCAGCATTCTTTTCATGGGCCGCGTGACCGACCCGGCGAAGTGAGATCGAGCGATCTTTGTTCCCCGGAGGCTGCCACTTCATTGGCTCGAGGATTTGCGCATCCAGATTAATCTTGGTGCAGGCCGGAGGCGAAAAGGCCCTGCCCGGTTGGGCAGGGCCTTTGATTTGAATCGGCAGCGGGTTGGCGAGTCTCAGTGCAATTCCGCGGCAGAGGCGATCTTGGCTTCGGCCTCGGCGATGACGCGCAGAGCCTCTGTATAGGCGTCAGGGCTTTCGCCGGCTTCGTCCCACAGCTTGTGGCCGCGGGCCAGTTGCTCCTCTGCGCGGGGCACGTCGATCTCCTCGGGCTTGAGGGCGTCGGAGGCCAGGATAGTGACGCGGTCGCCCAGCACCTCGGCGAAGCCCCAACTGACGTTGTAGCGCAAGTCGCCTTCGGGGCAGCCGGCGTCAGTGGCTGGCCCGCAGTGCACGATCACTTCGCCGGCGCCCAGCTCGGCCATCAGTGGCGCGTGGCCGTAGAGCACCTCCATGTACCCGTTTTTCGCAGGCAGATCGACAGCCGCCGCCGCATGATCGAATAGGGTGCGCTCGGGAGTGACCAGCCGTACGCGGAGTTGATTTGTTTCGTCAGCCATAGATGCTCTAGCTCCTAGCTCCTAGCTGCTAGCTCCTAGCTAGAGGCTAGAAGCCAGTGGCTAGAAGCTGCACTTACACGCTCGCCTTCATCTTCTCTGCGGTTTCGAGCACTTCCTCGATGGCGCCCTTCATATAGAAGGCCTGCTCGGGGATGTCGTCGTACTTGCCCGAGATGATCTCCTTGAAGCTGCGCACCGTATCGGCCACCTTCACATAACGGCCCGCCATGCCGGTAAACTGCTCGGCCACATGGAAGGGCTGCGAGAGAAACTTCTGCACTTTTCTGGCGCGAGCGACCGTCAGCTTATCTTCTTCAGAGAGTTCGTCGATGCCCAGAATGGCGATGATGTCTTGCAGATCCTTGTAGCGCTGCAGAATGCGTTTTACGCCCTGGGCCACGTCGTAGTGCTCCTGGCCGACGATGCGCGCGGACAAGATGCGCGAGGTCGAGGCCAGAGGATCGACGGCGGGATAGATTCCGAGTTCCGAGAGCGGGCGGCTCAGCACGGTGGTCGCGTCGAGGTGAGCAAAAGTGGTGGCGGGCGCCGGATCGGTCAAGTCGTCGGCGGGCACGTAGACGGCCTGCACGGAGGTTACAGAGCCCTTACTCGTTGAGGTAATACGCTCCTGCAACTCGCCCATCTCGGTGGCCAGATTGGGTTGATAACCGACAGCCGAAGGCATGCGGCCCAGCAGCGTCGAAACCTCGCTGCCGGCCTGCGTGAAACGGAAGATGTTGTCGATGAACAGGAGCGTGTCGGAGCCTTCCACGTCGCGAAAGTACTCGGCGACGGTGAGCGCGCTCAGGGCCACGCGCAGGCGCGCTCCGGGCGGCTCGGTCATCTGGCCGTAGACCAAGGCGCACTTCGAGTTGGCGAAGTCGCCGGGCTTGATGACGCCCGACTCGGTCATCTCGAGCCACAGGTCGTTGCCCTCGCGGGTGCGTTCTCCCACGCCGCCGAAGACCGAGTAGCCGCCGTGGTTCTTGGCCACGTTGTTGATCAGTTCCATGATGACGACCGTCTTGCCCACACCGGCGCCGCCAAAGAGGCCGATCTTGCCGCCCTTCAAAAAGGGTTGAATCAGGTCGATAACCTTGATGCCGGTCTCGAACATCTCCTCGTGGGTCGATTGCTCGTCGAAGAGCGGCGCGGGCCGGTGAATCGGCATGCGGGTCTTTTCGCCGATGGGGCCGAGTTCGTCGACCGGCTCGCCGATGACGTTGATGACGCGGCCCAGCGTCTGCTTGCCGACGGGCATCTTGATGGGGCCGCCGAGATCGATGGCCTTCATGCCGCGTACCATGCCGTCGGTGGCCTGCATGGCCACGGTGCGCACGCGCCCCTCGCCCAGGTGCTGCTGCACCTCGACGATCACGCTGATCGGATGGGGCACCGTGAAGCCCTCGCTGACGACGCGCAGCGCCTGATAGATGGGCGGCATCGTCGCTTCTTCAAACTGCACGTCCACCGCGGGACCGGAGACCTTGATTACCTTGCCGATATTCTCTGCCATTTTCATTCACCTAATATCTCTTCAATCAGAAATGTTTCTTTGCCTTGTTCGCTGGTTACCGCAAACACCAGAGTTTCCCGACCACACTTCATATCGGACCCTCTAACCGCAGATAAGGGATTTGCCTGATTAATCGCGTGCAATACGCATTCAGAAGATCCATTTTTCTGAACCTCTTGAAGAGCATTTACTACGGCTTTCGCAAATTCTTCTGGGCTCTTGATATCTGTCGCCCACTCCCTCGATACGTATACAAGAAGACCATGCGAAAACTTCAGGCTGGCAATGACCGATCTGCCTTTCGCAACGCCAAACCTATCTGGATTATCAGTGTCGTAAACTTTACATCCAGAGCCCTCAAATAGGTCAAAAACAATCTTCGATGGTGATCCCAATTCAATTTTCTTCCCACAGATGTCCATCGAGTTAGTTGGAACGGCTGCTGATACCTGCGCGTTTGCAGATATGGCTCCTATGCCGATCAATGAAACGATTAGAGTCGTTAAAGCAATACGGTTCATTGCGCCGCTGCCCCACTCACAATCTCGATGATCTCCTTGGTAATGGCCGCCTGGCGCACGCGATTCATATGCAGCGTGAGCGCGTCGATCATATCCGAGGCGTTGTCGGTGGCCGAATCCATGGCCGTCATGCGCGCCGCATTCTCCGCCGCCACAGACTCCGTCATCGCGTGATACAGCATCGACGAAATATACTGCGGAATCAGCCCTTTGAAAAGCTCCTCGCTGGGCTGCTCGTAGATGTAATCCACCTGGGCGGTGCCGAATTTGCGCGCTTCCTCATCGGCCTCGGCGGTATCGGCCGGCTCGATCTCGATGCCCGCCGAGAGGGCGGCCTCGGCGGCGCGCTCCAGCTCTTCCTTGCTCGGCTCGACGGCCCCGGCGATCTGCGGAATGCCGATCTTCATCAGCGGCAGCAGCTTTTCAACCACCAGCCGCTGCGAGATCACCGACTTGAACTCGTTGTAGACGATGTAGGCGGCGTCGATCTCCTCATTGACATAGCGGGCGATGATGTTCTCGGCCATCACCAGGACGCGGCTAACTTCGAGCTTCAGCAGCATGCCCGGATGATCGCCGGTGACCTCGATGGGCGCCTTCCGGTCCCTGACCTGAAAGACGTGGCCGCTCGGGTCTGTCTGATCGCTGTAGACGGCTGCCGGATAGCGACGGCGCATCAGGTCGCGCGCTTTGCGGCCCACGGCCTCGACATCGATCTCCTTCGCCGGATTGCCGTTGATGAATTGGAAGGCCGTCTTGAGGATGTTGGCGTTGAAGGCGCCGGCAAAGCCCTTGTCGCCGCTGACGACAATGAGCAGCACCCGCTTCTCCGGGCGCGTGATGAAGAGCGGATGGCAGAGGTTGCCGGTGGTTTCGTCATATAGATCGACGCGGCGGGTGAGCGATTCGAGGACACTGGTGATCATCTTGGCGTAGGGTCGCGCCGAGAGAGCCCGCTCCTGCGCGCGGCGAAGTTTGGCCGCCGAGACCATCTTCATGGCCTTGGTGATCTGCCGCGTGTTTTTCACGCTGCGGATGCGACGCCGTAGATCGAGAACGTTTGCCATTGTGAGTTCTCAGTTATCAGTTCTCAGTTGTCAGCGATCAGTCTCAAATCGCCGAGCGACATAAATCTGTTGCCGAAAGATAAGGGCTATTTGTCCAACACAGCCAATATCTTGTAGGTTTCAGATTCAACCTTCTTGCCGTCCAAGCTTACCGACCAAAAAAGTTTGGCGTTCTTACCTTTGAAATCAACTTGGATTTCATCAATAAGCGGAATCCTGCAACTACGCCTGTTGATGTAGTCCGCTTTTGGCGCATACTTGCTCACACAATTAACAACGGCAACCCTTCCATCCGGAAGCAGCAGAGAAAGAGTTGCACCTGTGACGTTATAGGAAACCTGCCTTGGTGGAGTGATGGTTCCATGGGTTGTCGTCGTCCCATTCACGGTGGTGTTTGAGGTGGAGTTGTAACTCCCCGACGAAAGGTCAATATTGCCATTCGTGTTTGTGTCACCAGAAAGGTTCGTATTTGAGGTTGCATCGATATGACCTGGCACAAAGTTACTGTAGCCGGTTTCATTGTTCTGACGCTGAATGATCTTCACCTTCATCATTTGACCAGAACACACGGTTGCAGAGAAGCCAGAGAATATAACGATTGCTGCGATGTACTGCCGTCGGCTAAAGAGCATATTCCCTCCTTTTCATTTCGTAAATCTACCGTCGTATCCAAGCTGACAACTGAAAACTGACTACTGACTACTGGCTGCTTGCAGTTCCGCCTTGAAGTTGGCAGCATACTCCTTCAGCGCCGCGTGCAGGCGGGCGCGCAGGTCGTCGTCGAGAGCTTTTTTCGCCGTCAGGTCCGCAATCAGCGCGGTCTGTGCCGAGTCAATGTACTTGTAGAGGCCATCCTCGAAGGCGCGAATATCGGCGATGGCAAGATCGTCCAGGTAGCCCTGCGTGCCGGCGAAGAGCACCACCACCTGCTGCTGCCAGGCGAGCGGCTGGAACTGCGGCTGCTTGAGCAGCTCGGTCAAACGCGCGCCGCGGTTGAGCTGCTTCTGCGTCAGCGGATCAAGGTCGGAGCCGAACTGCGCGAAGGCCGCCAACTCGCGATACTGGGCGAGGTCGAGCTTCAGCGTTGCGCCGACCTGCTTGACAGCCTTGATGGCCGCCGAGAAGCCGACGCGCGAAACCGACAGGCCCACGTTCACCGCCGGGCGCACGCCGGAGTTGAACAAGTCAGTTTCCAAAAAGATCTGTCCGTCGGTAATCGAAATGACGTTGGTGGGAATGTATGCCGAAACGTCGCCCGCCTGCGTCTCAATGACCGGCAGCGCGGTAAGCGAGCCGCCGCCCTTTTCCTTGGACATTTTTGAGCTGCGCTCGAGCAGGCGCGAGTGCAAATAGAAAACATCGCCGGGATACGCTTCGCGGCCCGGCGGACGGCGCAGCAGCAGCGATATCTCGCGGTAGGCCATGGCGTGCTTGGAAAGATCGTCGTACATGACCAGCGCGTGGCGGCCCGAGTCGCGGAAGTACTCGCCGATGGCGGTGGCCGCATAAGGCGCGATGTAGAGCATCGGCGCGGGCTCTGAGGCCGAGGCGGCCACAATGACGGTGTGGCCCATGGCGCCGGCTTCGGTGAGCGTCTGGACGACTTGAGCGATGGACGACCGCTTCTGACCGATGGCACAGTAGATGCAGATCAGATCGTTCTTTGCGTTGTTGATGATGGTGTCGAGCAGCACGGCGGTCTTGCCCGTCTGCCGGTCCCCAATAATCAATTCGCGCTGTCCGCGGCCGATGGGAATCATCGAGTCGATGGCCTTGAGACCAGTAGCCATGGGCTCGCGCACGGGCTGGCGGTCGATGATGCCGGGGGCCAGGCGCTCGATGGGCAGCGAGCTCGTGGAAGCGATGGGCCCCTTGTCGTCGATGGGCTGTCCGAGCGCGTTGACCACGCGGCCGATCATTCCCTCGCCCACGGGCACGCTAAGAATCGTTCCGGTCCGCTTGACCTCGTCGCCTTCGCTCAGTTCGGTGTAGTCGCCCAGAATCACGGCGCCTACTGAATCCTCTTCCAGGCTCAGGGCCAGTCCGGCGATGCCGTGCGGGAAGCTGAGCAGCTCGCCGGCCATTACCTTGTCCAGTCCGTGCAGGCGGGCAATGCCGTCGCCCAGCGAAGTGACGGTCCCGACTTCATCGACCTGGACCTTCGAGTCGTAATTCGCGATCTGCTCGCGAAGGAGTTGCGTAATCTCATCTGCCTTGATCTGAGCCATTTTCTTCCTTT
Source organism: uncultured Acidobacteriaceae bacterium (assembly GCA_963710875.1). Lineage (GTDB taxonomy): Bacteria > Acidobacteriota > Terriglobia > Terriglobales > Acidobacteriaceae > Telmatobacter. The sequence continues at coordinate 964,499 of CAVQBW010000001.1, forward strand.
TGCAGGGGTCAGAGATCAGAGATCAATTTGATCCCGCCAATCCTGACTTTACTTCCGGCCCGCAGTTCCCAAATTCCAACTACCAAAGCTGTTCACAACCTAGCGGACAGCGATCTCCGATCTCTGACCTCTGTCACGCGACGAGAGCTGCTTTCAACCGTTCCAGCCGTCCGCGGAGCGAGCCGTCATAGATCGTCGAGCCGATGCGCACCACCGTTCCGCCGAGAATCGATTCATCCAATTTGAAGCTGGCTTCGACGCGCGATCCGGCCAGCCTGCCGGCTCCGGCCACCAGTTCGGCGCGGTCTTTCTCACTCAGCTCGCGGGCGGTGACAATCTCCACCTGGCGAATCCCCTGCCGCTGCTGCAACTCCGCGCGATAGGCCTCGACCACCTCGCGCACCTCGGAGATGCGGTCGTTATTGATGAGCACCGCCAGCAGGTTGCGCTGTACCTTCCAAAGCCCCAGCCGCTCGTTCAGCTTGTCCAGAATCGCGATCTTCTGCGCGGCGGCAATGGCAGGACTGACAAAAAACTCGCGTAACTCAGCGCTGCCATCCCAGGTGGCTAGAAATTCGCTGAACTGCCGGTCAATCGCCGCTGTATCGAGCATTTCCTGGGATACCACGTCGGCAAAGGCGCGGGCATACCGGGCAACAAAGGCTGCCATCTAGTTCAGCCCTCCCTTTTTCGGGCCGCTGCCATTGCCGCCGTTGAGGGCCGCGTCGGAGAGGAATTCGGCGATCAGGGCCCGGTCGGTCTCCGGCGTGAGGACCAGGTCCTTGGTGGCCTGGACGATGGCCAGATCGGCGGCGAAGTGGCGCAGTGAGCGGCGAGCCTGGGCTGCCGAGGCGCCAATCTCCTGCTCGGCGGCAGTGACGATGCGAGCGCTCTCCTCCGCGATGGAGGCGCGGATGCGCTCCATATCCTGGCGGCTCTCCGCCTCCACCTGGGCACGAATGACCTTGATCTCTCCATCCAGTCCCGCAAGCTTGGCTTCGATGGCGCTCAGCCGGGCGCCGGCATCTTCGGTCACCTTGCGGGCCGAGTCGATGTCGCCGCGCAGCTTTTCAGAACGATTGCGGAGAATCTTGGGCAGCATGCGGAAGAGAGGAATGCCGATGGCCAGCACGATGATCGCGAAGTTGATTCCCTCAAAGATGTTGGCCGTCGTCTCCACGCTCAGATGGAGCAGCCGGGCAATCGATTTCACCGCATCGGAGTGGAGGTAGACGTTGTTTTCCTCCTGCTCGGATTTGGGAGCCTCTTCGGTTTTGGCGGCTTCCGGGCCGGAGGCTGTATTCGCTGCCGAAGCCGTCGCCGGCTGGGCCGCCGGAGCCGGTTCCTGGGCCGCAAGCCGGAAGGGCGCCAGGGCCAGTCCGGCGATCAGCGCAAGCAACGGCAAAATGCGGAAAATTCGATGGGAGGAACGCATGTGCGGCATGAAATCTCTCAACGGGAACCCCCGGCGGGCACGGGCAGCACGGCGCCGATCACCTGGCGCGCCAGATCCCCGGCGGAGGCCTGGAGGGCAGTTTTTGCCTGCGCGGCCTCGGCTTCCAGTTCCGCCTTGGCCTGGCTCACCTTGAGGCTGGCAGCCTTGCGGGCCGCATCCAGAGCCGCATCGCGCTCGGCACTCCACTGTTTGACGCGCTCTTCGCGTATCTTGAAGACCTCGCTGCGGGCCTGGCGCAGCCTGGCGGCGTACTCGGCCGCCTTGGCCTCAGCCTCGGCGATAGCCTTCTGCGCGTCCTCGATGGCGCCCTCGGTGCGGGCGCGGCGCCTTTTCAGCGTGGCCGTGAGCGGCCCCTGCACCAGAAACTGGTAGGCCAGAACCAGCACCAGGAAGAGCAGAATGGTGGGCACGGCGCCAAGGAAAAGCGTCCCGAGTTGTCCGATGATCTCTTGCATGCTGTTCCGGTTTGTTCCGTTTTTGCAGTTTGTTCAGTCTTGTGCGGTTCGTTCCGATCGCCCTGATACTACCGGCTTCCATCTGCCCGGCTTGGCCAGTCTCTACCGGTTTTCCGCTGTCCGGCTTGCCTGGATTTCAGGCGGTCCGGGTGGCTCTCGGCCGCGCGTCGAACACCTTTTTGTATCAGGAGCCCACCCTCAAGTCAACGCAGGAGATCCTCTATTGCAAGATTCTATCGGCGGCATTCCCGGACCCCCGTGATGGTGGTCACTCTTGGGAATATTTCCCAAAAAAAGTCTTGATTTCGCTGGAAACAAGCCTAGACTGAGAATATCACCTAGACCCGGTCCAGGGTCCAGCGGGCTGTCGGCCTCGGGAAGTCCTTCCACTCCCGAAGTCGGCGGTCCGCTTCTTCATTTTTGGGGCGATTTTTGCCGCTGGCGGGCGTTTTTTCTGGGTTCGCGGCCCACGCGCTACGGCTCGGCGGCGGATTTCCCCGGCGTGAGCAGACCCTGGGCGCGCAGCCAGGTTTCCAGCAGGCCGGGCCACTGGTCCAGGGAGGCGTCTCCCTTGCCCAGGCCGAAGCCATGGGGGCCATTAGCGAAGACATGCGCCTCGGCTGGGACGCCAGCCTTGACCAGCGCCTCATAGAACCGCAAGCCTTGCTCCACCGGTACCGTGGGGTCGTTGAAGGTATGAAACCAGAAGGTGGGCGGCGTTTCTTTGGTCACATAGAGATCAGGCGAGTAAGCCGCGCCGAGCACCTCGCAACGGTCCATTACGTTGAAGATCTTGCAGTAGCTCAGGTGAGAGGTGTCGGAGGAGATGGCGCCGATCCAGGGGTAGCCGAGAACCAGGTAGTCGGGGCGGCTGGAGACGCGCTCGACGGGGTCCTCGGCATCGGGCTTGCCGGGCACAAACTGCGTCGCGGCCAGGGCGGCCAGGTGGCCCCCGGCGGAGAAGCCGATGACCACGATGCGATTGGGTTCGATCTGGTAGTCCCTGGCCCGTGCCCGCACCGTCTGAATGGCGCGCCGGGCATCGATCAGCGGAACGGGCAGTTGATAGCCGTTCGAGGGGAGCCGGTAGCTCAGAATGAAGGCGCGAAAGCCGTGCGCGGCGAACCAGCCGGCCACCTGGCGGCCCTCCAGATTGCCCGCGAGATGGGTATAGGCGCCGCCCGGCACAACTACCACGGCGGAGCCGTTTTCCTGGCCCTGTTGCGGCTCGAAGACGGTCAGGGTGGGCGTATCCTCGCAGGCCTTTCCCCTGGCCAGGGGCACCTCGCCGGGCCACAGGCGGACGGTCTGAATGCCCAGGAAACCATTGTCCTCGCCGGCTATGGCGCAGGGCTGCTCTTGCGCCCAAGCCGGCAAACAAGCCAGCAAGCCTATCGAAACGATTGCCAGGAACTGTCTCATTTGGAAAACCTCAAACCCGCTGGCGAAATTATAGCCACAGCGCCGCGTGCCCTGGACAGGAGTCTGCGGCTTGCGCGGTCAGCTCTTCGGCCAGCTCGAAGCCATAGCGGGCAAAGTAGTACGCCGCGCCGTGCAGCCGCTCCTGCAATCCGCCGCCGGGATAGAGCGCCTGGCTGATCGCCTCCGCGTGGCGGCCGATCGAGGCCTCGCGCTGCAACTGGAAGTTGGCTGCCAGATGCCGCAGGCGGTCCATCTGGTAGCGAATCTTGCCGGCCGCAGTCTCGGCAGACTGGCCCAGGCCCGCATCGAGCGAGCGCATCCATTCGACGAGCGGGGTCAATTCGGCGTCGAGAGCGGTGCCGGTTGCCGCCAATTTGGCCTTGCCTTCGATGGGCATCGAGCGGGCCGCGAGAAACTGCGCCAGCGAGGCCGGAGTCTCAGCGAAAACGCGCTCCAGCCCCAACTCGTGCCGCCGAAGCAGTTCGCCGGCCGGCGGCTCGATCAGCGTGGCCGAGAATCGCGGCAGGGCCGGCGTGACGCGACCGAGAATCCGTTGGTAGAGCACGGCGGATTGGGCAAAGTAGGCGATCTCCGCCGGCCCGCCCACGAGGAGCGAAGTGGAGAGCAGGGAATCCTGAAAGACGGGCCGCAGCAGCGCCGAGGGCGAGATGCGCTCCGGCTCGGCGTCGAGGATGCCGAGCAGATCCGCGGTCGAATAGCTCTGCCGTCCTGCCTGCCAGAGTCCATCGGGTTCGGCGGCGCTGGACGGCTGCCGTTTGAGAGCAAGGCGGGCGCCGCTCTGGCCGTCGATGAGGAACAAGAGGCTGGATTGCGGCCCGACGGCCACCTGGGCATGATAGCCGGCAGCCTCGAGATCCTTGTTTCGGTTCAGCAGCGCGGCGTGCAGTTCGTCGGCGCGCTCGATGGCGGCTCGCAGCACCGGCGCGCCCAAGCGATGAGCCGCGCGGCCTCCGGCATCCAGCACCAGCAGCCCCTGCGCGGCAAAGGCCGCGGAGTAGAAATCCCTGAAGGCCTGGGCGAAGGTGCGGCCGGGCCGATATGCCGCCGCCAGTGCCTCCATCGCCTCTGAAGCGCCGAGCAGCTCCCGCGCCTGCTCGACCAGCGCGGTAATCGTCTCGTCCAGCACGATGCCGCCCACCGGCCGCGCGGCTTCAGTTGTCTCGGCCGCCGGTTGATAGGCCAGCTTGCGCAGTTCGTGACGCGCCGGAAAGACCACATGGTCGATCTCGGCAAAGTCGTGGTCCTCGGTCGCAAGCCAAAACACGGCCACATGGGGGCTGCCGCACGCAGTGCCCTGGCGGGCGCGGGCCAGCGCGGTAGCCGCCTTGAAGGGCGTAAAGAGCGGTCCGCCAAAGAGACCCACCTGCTGCCCGGTCACCACCACTCCCGCGCCGCCGCGCAATGCGTCAAGAGCCGCTGCGGCCGCTGGAGAGTCAGGGGCGTTCTGCTCGGCCAGCAGACTCACCAGCTCCGGCCAGTGTGCGGAGACAGCGGGGCGCGTCGTCCGACTCGGGTCAGCCCGCAGCGAAGCGTAAAACGGCCGTACAGCCTCCGCGCCCGAGCAGAAGTCGAGGAAGAGCCGGTGCAGCCCCGGCACGACGGAGATGGGAAGTCGCTCCGCGGTCAGCAACGGATTCTCTTGGCGATCTGGAGTTTCAATCCGGGGTCTCGATCTGAAATGTCAAGCCGAACCCATGGCGCGGGGGCTGGAGATGGAATTCGGCTTCCATTTAAGGATGCCACGCCGGGCCAATGCGATGCACGAGCATAGAAAGACTGTGGCCCGGTTTCCGGGTTGGCGACAAACCAGCCGAAACTCCGAAATCCGGCTGAACGGTTCGATGAGCGCAATGGGCTGCTATCGCCTGTTGCCGCTCGCCCTTCGGCTTGCCGATCACCTACCCAACGCCTTCCGTTATTCAGACACAGGAACGATTCACCGGAACAGCCCATCTGGAACGTTCGATTTCAGGGTGGAGCGCTTCTAAAACAGCGACGGCCTCACGGAGGTGCCAAGGAAACTCGTATTGATGTTGGCGATTGTGTGATTACCTTCGTTCCCGCCCCAGCAGAAGAGTAGATAAACAGCTGGAAGCCCTCCAGCATGGAGCGTCAAACCTGCGCTGTAGCTATGGCGCAGGTGATCGAAGGAAATATCGTCGCGACGTAGACCCACCTTGGCTTCGTCTACGCCAAGGAACAGGCCAACGGGAAGCTTTCCCAGGCTCTGCTCATAAGCGCCGTGCATCCACAGCAGGTCTGGCCCTCGGAATCGGTAATCGGGATAACTCGAGAGGATGGCTTGTCCGTTCAGATCGGAGCCGCCGATGGTGGGCTGCAGAAAGAACGGAATAATGTGCCCTTGATTGGCAATGGATTCCTGGATGAAAAGACGCGCGGTAAGGGATCCCGTTACGTCGCGGGTGGGCGAGATGGGTGGCACACTCGGAGCCCCCTCGACCGGCGGCCGCGAAGCTTCAGGCTTGCCCACGTCTCTGGTATAAAGCACCAGCGTGTGATTCAGATCCGCATTGAAGCGGCGGAAGGACTCGCATGAGACGCCACCGGCGACGAACTGCTGAAACTGAGCCAGGTAGTTGAGCTGAAGCTGCTCCAGACGAAGCTTCTTGAGGGGAAGAACTGGATTGAGACGGATGCCCTCGCCTGCCTGGAAGTAATTGGACTTCGCGGTCAGGCCAGGAGCGGTGGTGTCGTTGTAAATCTGCTCAATGGAGGGGCTGGTATCTCCATAGCTGCCTCGCTGAGAGGGGAAGCGCCCGTTCACTTCGCCAAGCAGCGAGATAGCCGCGGGATCGATCCACCAGGCGCGAACCGGAAAGATCAGACTCGCCCCTGTGACGTTTTCCGTGAGCCCGAAGTCAGCGCGACCGGCAAGCGTGGTATCCGTTCCGAGGCCGTAAAAGTAAATGCGATTAAGCGAGTTGCCTTCAGAATAGAAATTGACGGTCGTGGATGGACCCGTAAAGTTACGCACAGGGTGTTTGGGCCCAGGCTCTCCGGGATGGTGGACCTGCGGCCGTAGCGTGGAAAGATGAACGGCGCTCATGTAGAATCCGGCACGCCAGGATTGATTTGAAGTAGCCAGGCCTTCAGCGTTGAAGTTCAGGGACCAGTGGCAGGCATTGCGCGCTCCAGCCGCTGGAGGCTTGGTAAAGTCGATCCACGACGCGCAGTAGGTCGGGTGATAGACCTCTGCCGCTGCGAGTCCGAAGCCTACACCATTCTGCGGAGCAAGGCTGCCCACCGAGATGTGGAATGGGGTGCCAGTGAACAAAGTTTCAGCGCAGCCGCTGATACCGGCCAAATTGCCGTGTTTGCAGTCACCGAGGTTCACGCCTTCCTGCACCAGATCGTCATGAAAGTTGGCGGCGAAACTTTCATTCCGATCACTGGCCTGAGCGGAGAGGAGGGCAGGCGCAATGCAGGAGGCGGCTAGAACGAAAAGTAAAATGCGGATGGTTCGAGCTCTCATCGCTTTGAACCCCGGGCGCTGCCGCGCTTCGCATTGGATTTCGGCTTGCCCTGAGAGTTTGATTTGGCCGGCTTGTTTTTCGCCGGTGCCTCCTCGGCCGCTGCCGCAAGGCTCAACATCACTGGCTGCTTGCGGCGTATGGGCTTGGCCACCAGCCGCGGTGTCGCCTTCTTACGGCTCACATGAACGCCAGTGATGGCCGCGATAAATCGGTCAACACCTTCGCGGTCCTCGATCGAGGGCTCAGCGGGGACCGTGTTGCGAAGGTCTGAAGGAAGGCTTTTGGCGATGTGCTTGAAGTGTTCAAGCTGGGCAACGAGCAGATCGTTCAAAGGCCGCTTGGGATCGTAAGAATCGGCGGGCACTGGATGTCTGTGGATTGTCACCATGGCGCCTCCTAATGAGAGAACCTTTAAGTCAGTCACAGACGGGGCAATCGGTGCGCATTGTGTCCAGCGTCAAATACTGCAGAAAGGTATTGGCCGTTGCTTCGCGAATCGAACGCTGGCTGTTGTCAAAGTTCGGCATAAACAGTTCCGTCACCGTGGCTGGAATCGATGCGTGTTCGAATTCATCGGGGATGGCCGAACCGCCCTGCACCCATGGTGAAATGAGTATGGCCGGTACCCGGACGCCGAGGCGATCAAAATAGAAAGGCTGCCCCGTTTGAGTTGCATCCGGCTGCGCTACATATTGAGGGTCCACGCGAGACTTATCGAGCGTGGGCGTTGGCACATGGTCGTAGAGTCCTCCATGCTCGTCATAGACGATGAGCAGCAAAGTGTTAGGCCATAGATTCGCATTGTTGCGAATCCTGTTGTAGATGGTGGCAATGAAATCTTCTCCCGCACGCACATCGTTATCGGGATGCTGGTCTGTTGCCAGCAGCATGGCGCCGTTCGAGTCGGCGTGATCCTTGTAATTCGGCTCGATGAAGCTGTAGTCGGGAAGTTGATTGGCATCGCATGCGTCGAGAAAATCCTGGAAGGTACCGAACATCACCTGTTCGTTCTGCAGCAGGTTTACTACCTCCAGCGAGGAGCTGGTGGCGTCGTAATAGAAGAGCTTGGATGTGCGCCCCGCGGCAGTAAGCCGCTCGTAAATGCTCTTGAATGGCGAGGGAATATAGAAAACGTTCATTCCCACGTTGCCGAAGGAAGAGCCATAGTGGGCAAATGCGCGGTTGCAGAGCGTAGGCCCGGGAATGGAGGCAAACCAGCGATTGAATACTGCGAACTCTGTTGCCAGACCGTGCAGGACGGGCAGGTTGTTGGCGCCATCCTCGCTAAAAGTGAAGGCCACATGATGGGAAGATGGCACATCCGGCTGTTGTTGCTTCTGGTAGATACGAATGAATCCATCCATGGTTGCTGTGCGCGCGGGACTCGTATCTCCATTGAAAATCTGGTAATCAACAGAGGCAAAGTCGTGATGCGGATCGGGCAATAGCTGCCCGCGGGGCTCAGCAAGCTGCTGAATGGGGACCATTGCGCCCGTTGAATCGGGAATGGCCTCGGTTCCATTGAGACCGTCGACCTGGGGATGTTTCGTCTTGAGGCAGCCCAGCATGTGGTCAAAGGAACGGTTTTCAAGCATCAGCACTACGATATGTTGCAGCTTATCAAGTCCTGGCGGCATAGTTTTCCCGTGTTCCACTCGGAACTGCCAAACATTATGCAACAGAAATCCGATGGGCGATATAAGATTTCTTCGCCTTCCTCATAGTGTCGAAACGAAGAAAAGCGTTTCGATCGCCCGAAAGTTCCGGACAGCAATTCCTGCAAAACACTGGTGTACCTGCCAAGGTCGAATCCGTCATCACGAGCCGCCGAGGTCCACGGGTGCAACGAGGCGGCTTTGTGGACTAATAGCCGGTAGCTCGAAAGCCTGTTCGCTTCGGCCGGTTAACTGAAGCCAAATCGCCGATGCGCGATTCGAGGACTTTGGGAGACGCAATCCCCGGTTCCGGGCTTTTACCGGCCAACCGGAGCTTCCCGCCGTTCCCGCATAGGATTGGTTCCTCGATGGATCGTGTGCGTATACTCTTTATCTGATTGCGCATGAACCCGGAATGCGCTCCGACCGTCCCTGGAGGAGAGAGAAAAACATGCCCAAGAAAGATAAAGCCGCGAAGGCAGCCGCGCCGGAAGAGAGCAAGGCAGCCAAGTCCAAGGCAACCACCGCAGCCAAACCCAAGGCAAAGAAGGCAGCAAAGGCCAAGAAGCCCAAGGCGGAAAAAGTCAAAAAGCCCAAGGCGAAGAAGGCCTCGAAGGCGCTCAAGACGGCGGTTGAGGAGCAAGAACAGATGATAAGCTCCGAGACGCTCTTTGAGGGGCCGCTCTTCAGCGTGGTGCACGACAAGCTGATCGAACCCGGAGGCCGCGCGAACGAGCGCGATATCATCCACCACCACGGCAGCGTGGTGATCCTGGCCATCGACAATGGCAAAAGCAAGCGCGACCCCTGGATCGTGATGGAGCGCCAGTACCGCCATGCCGCCGGCCAGTTCATGTGGGAGCTGCCGGCGGGCAAGCTCGATCCGGGCGAAGACGCCCTGGCCGGCGCCCAGCGCGAGCTGGCCGAGGAGACCGGCTACAGCGCCAAAAAGTGGAAGCCGCTGGTCGAGTACTATGCCAGCCCCGGCTTTCTGGGCGAGTCGATGAAAGTCTTTCTGGCCGAAGGGCTGGCGGCGGGCGACGCCCATCCGGAAGACGATGAGCAGATCGATTTTCGCATGGTCAAGCTCTCCGACGCGGTCAAGATGATTGAAAAGGGCGCAATTCTGGACGGCAAAACGCTGACCGCAGTGCTCTTGTACGCGCGCAAGATCGCTGGCAAGCGGGGGAAGTGAGGGGCGGGGATCGCTCCCATCCAAAAGCGATCGTTTTAAGGCAGGGCCGGCGGAAGCGCGCCGGCCCTGGGTGTTTTTGCACGGCTTTCGCTCGACGTGAAATTTGTGTGAACCTTTTTGGGCCTCTTCACGTCAAAACACATAGTGGTGGGCATTCCCCGGATTCCATGCTCACCAGACTTCACAGGATGAAGGATGAAAAAGGAAGGCGGGAACCTGTGGCTCAGTACAAAGGGAAGGTCAAGTGGTTCAACAATGCCAAGGGCTACGGATTCATTGGCCGTGAAGACGGGCCGGATGTATTCGTCCACTACTCATCGATCCAGTTGGATGGATACAAGACTCTGAAAGAGGGCGATGACGTTGAGTTCGATATCGTTCAAGGTCAGAAAGGCGCCCAGGCGGATGCAGTTGTTCGTCTGAGGGATGCCGTCCGAAACACTGCCTAGAAGCGCGGAAGTCCGGGTCTTGAGAGCACCACTGCCGCTGGGCAGTGCGGGGTAGTGCGGCTAATTCCAAAGCTCCTGTCACACTGCGCGCGAGAGACGGTAAACGCCTGATATTCCAACTGTTTCAGCTTAGAAGGCGGTTGGACGGAGTCAAGCATCGGGCGAGTCTATCATCCCGCCCGATGCAGCAGCGGCCTTGGCCGCCCCTTCCAGGTTCCTGCCTTGAATAGGCGGCTTCAGCCGCGCGCATCCCGGCAGGTTTCCAAAAAATTGCGAGATTTCATGGCCCAGCATGTGCCTGTAGGGATAAGATAAGGGCGCTATGAGCTTACTGCATCAGGAGTCCGGCGAAGACATCGACGATGCCGCGCGCGGCGAGTCGTTCACCAAGGGAAGCAGCCACCTGGTCTGGGCCAGCTTGATCGCGGTTGTGCTGGTGAGCCTTATCGTCGCTTTCTATGCGTGGACCGGGCAGAAGCGGCCCGTCATCAGCGGAGAGATCGTCCAGGTGTGGGCTCATCCGCGGCACGTCGCGACCTCGGGATTCGACGCCAGTGGCGCTCCGATGGCCGTCGACAGCTTTGACGAGGTGCTGGTCTTCGCGCATATCAAGCTGGAAAACCAGACCAAAGATCCGCTTTTTCTTCAGGATATTCTGGCCAATGCCACTCTGGGAGACGGCATTCTTTCCATCTCCGCAGGAAATGCCGCTCAGTACGAGGAGGTTTTTATCGCCTATCCGGAGTTGGCCGCGCTGCACACCACCGCTCTGCCGTCGCGCACGACGATCAATCCAGGACAGAAGCTGGACGGAACCGCGTTCTGGGCGGTCCGGCGGAGCAAGCAGGAGTGGGACGCGCGCAAGGACCTGAACTTCACCTTCAAGTTCCAGTATCAGTCCAGCGTGACGCTCGCGCCCCACAGCCCGGTTATTGAGCAGTAGGCGGCACAGGCGCGCTTTTGGGCGTTGTCAGATAGCCAGTGATCTGCGAATTCTTCCCGCCCACGGAGTTCACCACGATCTCGAAGAGTTGCGGGTCCTTGCCGCTGTAGAACTGCAGCGGCTCGTTCAGGTTCCGGTCCTTCTTCTCGTACTGCTTGTCGTCGGAGTAGACCAGGAGGGTGAATTTGCTCTTTTTGGCGTCGGCCTTCTTCAGCTCCAGGCTCACCGTGCCCACGGGCTTCCTCTGGCCCTTGTTCAGGGTGAACTCGTAGTAGTTCCGGTCACCCTTGTGCTTGAGCAGCTCCAATTCATCGTGATTGCGGGCGATCAGGCTGGTGTGGTCGCTCAGGTCTCCCTTGATGGACTGCAACTGGCTGATGGTGGTGGCCAGGTCGGTCTGCGTTTTGCCCAGATCGGTTCTAACGCCGCCCACGTCGGTTTTCACACTGGAGACATCGTTGGAAACGGCGGTCACAGCCTGCGCTGTCTGCCTCTGGGCGCTCTCCAGCCGCTTGCTGTCTGCCTCCTCGCGTTGCAGAATTGCCTGCGCGCGGGCGTCCATCTGCTTCTGGGTCAGACCCACGGAGTTGCCCAGCTCCTCGGTAGCCACCTTGAGGCGGGCATCAGTCTCGCGCAGCTCGGAGGCCAGCTTTACATTCTGCGCCTTGGCATCGGCCAACGCGGCGTCCTGGCCATTCAGACGGGTGTTGAGCATGTAGCTCCAGATCAGGCCGCCCACCCCAAGCAGCAGGGCTACGGCGAGGGCCGCCAGCAATGCGCCGGAGTAGCTTCGGGGGGTAGTATCAACTTCACTCATGTGTTTACCTTTCCTGGGCAGCCCGCCTTGCGGACTGCCGGTTGCGGGTTGGCGCCTTCCAGTCGGGCTGGACGCCTTCGAGAATGAATTCTCTGCCGGGACTCCCGTTTCTCCGCCGGGCTTATCCCCAGAGTGCAAATTTGCGATGCCCTCTCTCGGGCGCCACCAAGGCAACATCCAGAATATAGAAATATTCCGGTTTGTGCAGGAAAAGCTGTCCTGTTCTTTGCTTTGCTCCCGCGAAAGGCGGGTTCGGAGCCGTTTCCCAGCCCAGGGAAGTCCCCGCTTCGTGACAACCATGGAATCGCTGCGATATAAACATGTATACAGCACATTCTGGCGCCGGGCTCTATTCTTGAGGCCAGGACAGCCGGCCCCATCATCAGGAAATCATCGCAAAGGGGAGACGCAACGGCTATGTCGACCGCTGTCGCTGGAAAGGGATTGGAAGGAATCGTCGCGGCTAACTCCGGGATCTGCTGGATCGACGGAGAAGCGGGCGTATTGTCCTATCGGGGAATCGACATCCACGAGTTGGCCGTGCATTCGACCTTCGAGGAGACCACCTACCTTCTGTGGAACGGCATCCTGCCCAACCAGTTCGCCCTGCGCGAGTTCCAGTCGCAGCTCTCGTTGGCCAGGGGCCTGGATTTTCGCATCGTAGACATGCTGCGCAGCATTCCCGCCTCGGCTACGCCCATGGAAGTGCTGCGCACCGCCGTTTCGGCGCTGAGCTTCTACGACGCCGACGAAAAAGACAACTCGCACGACGCCAACGTGCGCAAGTGCTACCACCTGACGGCACAGATCGCGATGATCGTGGCGATCTACGACCGCCTGCGCAAGGGCCTGGAAGTTGTTCCGCCCGACCGCTCGCTGAACCACGCCGCCAACTTCCTGTGGATGCTGAATGGGGTCAAGCCCTCGGAGACCGCCGTCAAGACCATGGACATGGCGCTGGTGCTGCATGCCGAGCACGAGCTGAACGCCTCCACCTTTGCCGCCCGCGTCATTGCCGCCACCCTGGCCGACGTTCATTCAGCCATCACCGGCGCCATCGGGGCGCTCAAGGGCCCGCTGCACGGCGGCGCCAATGAGGGCGTGATGCGCATGCTCTACGCCATCGACAAGGCCGGCGAAGATCCAGTCGAGTACGTCAAGAACATGCTCGCCGCCCGGCAGAAGATCTCCGGCTTTGGCCACCGCGTCTACAAGACCGAGGACCCGCGCGCCACCCACCTGCGCCGCATGAGCGAACAGCTCGGCAAGGACGCCGGGGTGCCCAAGTGGTACGAGATGTCCAGGGCCATCGAGCTCTACATCAATTCAGATAAAAAGTTGAACGCCAACGTGGACTTCTACTCGGCCTCGACCTACGCGACCCTGGGCATCGACATCGACCTCTATACGCCCATCTTCGCCATCAGCCGCATCGCCGGCTGGGCCGCGCATGTGATCGAGCAGTTGGACGACAATCGGCTCATCCGTCCCCGCGCCGAGTACATCGGCCCCGCCTACCCGGCGCCATATGTTCCGATGGAAGAGCGGGGATAGGAAAGGAGGCAAGTGAATATCGGCAGACTGGAACCAGTTGAAGTGCGTGAGCTCTGGAAACACGAGGAGCATGGTTTTTCAAAGTGGCTGGAATCGAATCTTGAAGTTTTGTCGGGTGCAATTGGATTTCCTCTCTTCGATCCAATGCGGGAGAGCCAAGTTGGCAGTTTTTCATGCGACCTGACCTGCCAAGGACCGAACGGGACACGAGTCGTCATCGAAAACCAACTGGAAAAGACCGATCACGATCATCTGGGTAAAGTTCTAACTTATGTAGCCAATCTCGATGCGAAAATCGCGATCTGGATTTCTACCGAACCTCGCGCAGAACATATCCGCACGATCCAATGGCTGAACGAGATAACTCCAGCCGATGCATCCTTCCTGCTTGTAAAACTTGCTGCCTACAGAATCTCCGGGAGCGAATCTGCCGCGCCGCTATTTACCGTTATCGTTGGCTCGGAGATCGCGGAGTCGAAGCAGATCGGCGAAGAAAAGAAGGACCTTGCCGGACGTCACATCTTGCGCCTGAAGTTCTGGGAAGGACTGCTGGACAGGGCAAAGAAGCGCGGAGTGATGCTCCATGCGCAGCGCGCGCCCTCCAAGGATCTCTGGTTGGGAGCAGGCGCTGGTGTACGCGCCGGAGTCAGCTATACCTATCTGGTTTGGATGCACCAAGAGACCGGTGTCGAGTTTTACATCGGTAACGAGGATAATTTTGAAAATAAGCGTATCTTCGATGCGCTCTATTCCCACAAAGCGGAAATTGAATCCGCGTTTGGAAAGCCATTGCAATGGGATCGCGGGGAAGAACAGAAGTTTTCACGAAGCCGCTTTGTGCTGAAACAAGGAGGATTAATGGAAGAAGAAAAATGGCCGGAAATTCAGGATGCCACCATCTCCGCTATGGACAACTTGGCCAAGGCTCTCAAGCCGTTTCTTTCCAAAATCTAGGGAACCTGAAAGGAAACCGGGTACCTAGTAGCGCCGGTCTCCAGACCGGCTGTCGAGCGGAGGCGGCGATGTCGGTGTGGCACTCAGGGGCTAAAGCCCTATTCATTCTATGCGCTTTGGTGGCACGACTGAAGTCGAGCCCTGACTCTCCTTGCCCCTTCCGGGGAGTCTTTCCGCAGCCTGTTTAGTCCTGCCGCGCTTTCCACATGAGATAGAGCGCCCAAGCCGAGAGCGTGCAGTTGTCGCGAATAGCGCCCGAGAGCATCATCTCCTCGAACTCGGCAATCGAAACCGAGCGGACGGTCATGTCGTGTTCCTCGGCATCGGGCATCCTCGGGGTCTCAGTGAGGCCGGTGGCGAGAAAAACGTGCTGCTTCTGCCTGGCAAACCCGTAAGAGACCCACAGGTCGCCCAGGTGAACCATCTCGGCGGCTTCCAGACCTGTCTCCTCTTTCAGTTCGCCGCGCGCCAGCGACTCGGGACGGTCGATCTCCATCTCCCATCCGCCCTGGGGCAGCTCCAGCGCCCGCTCCTGGATGGTGTAGCGGAACTGCTCGACCAGCCAGATGCGGTCCCGGTCGACGGGCACGATGATGGCCGCGTCATGCTTCTCCACCACGCCGTAGATGCCCTGGACGCCGTTCGAGCGCAGAATCGCATCCTCGCGCACGCGCAGCCAGTGGTTGCGATAGACCTCGCGGCTGGAAAGCGTAGTGATGGAGGGAATGGCGGTCGGCGCTGCGGGATTCATTGGGTCTCCTTCCCTGTCTCCAATTCAGGCCCTCAAGGCAAGCATAGGCGATCTCCTGTGACGCATTGATGAAAAGGTCGGCTATTCGTCGTGCAGCCGGTACCGGCGTAACCGGCCGACGAGCGATGTTGGGCCGCTGACCGTGAGCCGCACCAGGTTGCCTTCGTACTCCCGCGCATGCACGATCATGCCCGCCTCGATCGCAGCCAGGACTGCGCCGTCCTGCTGCGGCACGCGCAATTCAGCCTCAATCAGCGGATCGGAGTGCAGCGTGCGATCGATGGCCCGGAGCAGCGCATCCATGCCTTCGCCGGTGCGCGCCGAGAGGGCAACTTCGCCCGACGCCTCGCTCCGCTGCAGCAGCCCCTTGCGTTCGTGTTCGTCCAGCAGGTCGATCTTGTTCAGCACCTCGATGCGCGGCTTGCCGAGGGATTCCAGTTCGCCCAAAACCCGCTCGACCTGAGTCTTCTGTTCTTCTCCATAAGCCGAAGCCGCGTCGCGGATGTGCACGAGCACCTCGGCCTGGGCCACCTCTTCAAGCGTGGCCCGGAAGCTCGTCACCAGCGTGTGCGGCAGGTTGCGGATGAAGCCGACCGTATCGGACAAAAGCACCCGGCGGCGACTGGGCAACTCAATGGCCCGGAGCTTCGGGTCGAGCGTGGCAAACATGCGCGGCGACTCAAAGACCTGCGCTCCGGTAAGCCGATTGAAGATCGTGCTCTTGCCCGCGTTGGTGTAGCCCACCAGGGCCACCGTGGGCACCGGAACCGACTCGCGGCGCTGCCGCTGCTGCTTGCGCACGCGGCGCACCGAGTCCAGTTCAAGCTTCACATGGTCGATGCGGCGCTGAATCTGACGCCGATCCGTCTCGAGCTTGGTTTCGCCGGGTCCGCGCGTGCCGATGCCGCCGCCCAACTGCGACATCGCCTTGCCCTTTCCCCCGAGCCGCGGCAGCATGTACTCAAGCTGCGCGAGTTCCACCTGCAACTTGCCTTCGCTGGTCCGCGCGTGGCGGGCGAAGATGTCCAGGATCAACTGCGTCCGGTCGAGGACGCGACAGGGCAATTGTTTCTCAAGGTTGCGCAACTGGGTCGGCGTCAGATCGTGGTCAAAGAGCACCAGATCGGCCCCTGTCGAGGCGACGACCCCGGCAATCTCTTCCACTTTGCCCGTGCCGATCAGCGTGGCCGGATCGCGATGGGCACGGCGCTGCAGGATCTCGGCAACGACTACCGCGCCGGCGCTCGAGACCAGTTCGCGAAACTCGGCCAGAGATTCGTCAGCGTCCAGCTCCGTGGAGGAACGCGCCGGTGAGGCTTTGGCCGGCGAAACAGCCGATAGAGGGGGAGCGGAAGCTCCCTGTGCATCCTCATTGCGGAAGGCCTCGCCCGCGCGCACCGCCATCTGCCGCGCGCCAGCCTGGGCCGCACGGTTGGCGCGGGCGCGGAGCCCGAGGTCCACACCCACGAGAACAGCTCGCTCCTGCCTGCCTGCGCTGCCGTCCTCAGCAGCCAACGGAAGGCGTCCCACGCCTGCTATCGCGGCTCCCCGATGATGGTCGGCGTGATGGGCACCGGAACCGCTGCCGGTCCCATGCCGTTGATCGCCGAGACCGGACGGTGCTCGCTATGCAGCACGGCCCGGTTGCTCACCACGGTCGAGATAGCGTGCTTGAAGATCAACTGTTCCTGACTGTTGTTTTCCAGCAGCACGGAATACTTGTCGAAGGACCGGATCTTTCCGGTCAGTTTGACGCCGCTGACCAGGTAAACCGTGATGGGGGTCTTGTCCTTGCGAACCGTGTTCAGAAATGTGTCCTGAATATTTTGTGCCGGCTTGTTCTCCATTTGCCGATCTCCTGCCTTCTTTGTGGGGGTTTCTACGCAGCTAAACGATGCGTATTCTTGCAAATCCACGGGCGCGGCGCCGGAAACCCCGGAGCTGCCGATTCCCGCAATGTGACTACTGTATAGGGCCTCGCCAACCTTTTCAACCTGGGGCTGCAACAATCTTCTTTGGCATGACCGGTTCCCGGAATCGATTTTGGGATCGGAGAAACCGTGAGGCTGGTAGCATGGGTTTGTGAAAGCCGCGCCGAATCCGCCTCAAACCTCCACAACAACGGGCCAGCCCGTGCCCATGCTGGACCTCAGGCGCCAATATCGCCCCCTGCACCAGGAACTGCTTGACGCGGTGGGGCATGTGCTTGAGGCGCAACAGTTTATTCTTGGCGAGCCGGTGGCCGCCTTTGAAAAATCCGCCGCTGCGCAGTTGGGCGTGGCCCACGCCGTCGGCTGCTCCTCGGGCACCGACGCTCTCTGGCTGGCGCTGGCCGCCGCGGGCATCGACGGCGGTCAGTCCGTCATCACTACGCCCTTCAGCTTTTTTGCCTCGACCAGCGCCATTCTCCGCGCCGGAGCTGCGGCGCTGATGGCCGACATCGAACCGGCCACCTTCAATCTCGACCCAGCTGCCGTGAAATCCCTCCTCGATGGCGAGCGCGGCGCGGAGGTCAAGGCCATTCTGCCGGTGCATCTCTTCGGCCAGTGCAGCGATTGGACGGCCTTTGCCCATCTCGCTAAGGAGCGCGGCCTGAAGCTCATCGAAGACGCCGCACAGGCCTGGGGAGCGGAGTGGCAGGGAGTCAAGGCGGGCGGTCTCGGCGATGCGGCCGCCTTCAGCTTCTATCCCACCAAGAATCTGAGCGCCGCAGGCGACGCCGGCATGATCGCGACCAATTCCGACGAGGTGGCCGAGCGAGCCCGGATGCTTCGCCAGCATGGAATGCGCCGCCGCTACTACCACGACGAACTCGGCTGGAATACCCGCATGGACGGCCTCCAGGGAGCCATTCTCGGGGTCAAGCTCAAGTACATCGACGGCTGGAATCAGGCTCGCCGCACGGCGGTCCGGCGCTATCACGCGCTCTTTCACGCGGCGGGGATGGTCGAGGCCGGGCCTTACCCCGCGCATGGCGTCATCCTGCCCCATGAAGTTCCCGGCACGCGCCACGTCTGGCACCAGTACGTCATCCGCACCGCACGCCGCGATGCCCTGCGCGCCTTCCTCACCGAGCGCCAGATCGGCTCGGAGATCTACTATCCTCTTCCGCTCCACATGCAGGAGGCGCTGAAGAGTCTCGGCTACTCCGAAGGCAGCTTCCCCCAAGCGGAACGCGCCGCTCGCGAGGTCCTCGCCCTGCCCATCTTCCCCGAGCTGCGCGAAGACGAGCAGCAGACGGTGGTCGCCGCGATCGCCGAGTATTTGAGCTGATTGACCGTCCCATGCCCGGATTTTCAGATGGGATGCAGCCGGCAACGCACCTCACTACGCCGCTTCAAGAATGAGATGTTTTCCCAAGGCCTGTAACGCAACGTCGATCCGATCGATTTTGCTCGTGTGCCGGATGTTTGTCAGGCGGTTCACTTCCTGCGGGGTGGTTCCAATCCTCCGCGCCAACTCTGCCGGTCGGACCTTTTGACGGAGCATTTCATTCAGCAGCAGAATCTTCGCGCTCAGGCTCGCGGGCAACTCCACCACCGCCTGGCCGCGTTTCGGTCGTGAGGGAGCGGGAACCGGACGACGGTCCTCAAAATAAAAATCCATCGCCAATTCAAGAGCCTCTTTCGCCATTTCCATGGCTTCTGTCCGGTTTTTCCCCTGGGTGACGGCTTCGGGAATATCGGGGAAGGTGGCCAGAATGAACTTTCCGTCCTTGCGGAGATTCACCGGATAGGCTCGCATATTCGCTCCTTTACTTGAGTCCAAGCTGTTTCTTGATTGTGAAAACCAAGCCCGCGCCAAGATCTTTTCCGTGCATGGGCAGAACAGATTGCCGGCCGTTGAAATAAATCTTCACATGAGAGCCTTGTGCTGTCCCGAACGTAACGCCCCGTTTCAGCAGCCAGCGCTTGAACTCACTGCTCTTCATACAGAGAATCATAATCAAAATTGTTTATAAGTGCAAATCTGATTGAGCCCTCCATTCGATGCAGGAAATACCTTGTTTCTCACGGATTCGAAGAGGCGCAAACCGACCATGCGCGCCAAGCGACAAGCCTAATCTCTAGCCCCTATTGTTGCTGCTGCTGTTGCATCTGCTGCAAGTCAATGAACGGAATCGGAGCCTCGGGGGGCTGCTGGGCGCGCTCGACCAGCACGCTCCAATCCTCGGGGATGGGCAGCTTGCGGTCCAGAGCCGGCGGCTCGGCGCTGGCCTCGACGTGAACCGCTACATAAAGCTCGCTGTCGGTGCTGCCGCGAAAGATGCCGTGCGTCGGCGGCACATCGGCGTAGTCGCGGCCCACGGCGGTGCGGATGTGGCGATGGTGGGCGACGAGATTGTTGGTCGGGTCGAAGCCCACCCAGCCCAATTGCGGCAGCAGCACATCGACCCAGGCGTGCGTGGCGTCGGGGGTCGAGCGGTCGTGGTCCTCGCGGCTGCGGTAGAGATAACCGGAGACGTAGCGCGCCGGGATCTTGACATGACGGAGGAGGGCGATCATGGTGTGGGCGAAGTCCTGGCAGACGCCCTTGCCGCTGACGATCGCCTCATCGATGGGCGAGTCGACGCGAGTGGAGCGCGGCTCGTAGTCGAAGTAGTCGAAGAGGCGCTGGTTCAGCTCCTGGACTAACATCAAAGGATCGTCGCGGCGGGTGACGCCCATCTGCTTGGCCAGCAGGGTGAGCGCGGGAGTCTCAACGGCAAAGGTGGAGGGCAGCAGCATCTCCCAGTAGTCGCCGGCCTCGACAAGTTGATCGAGATCGCCCCAGGCATCGGGCGAGAGGAAGCGCGGAACATCGGGCAGCGCCTGCTGCTCGATCACCGACTCGGCCACGATCACCAGCTGATTGTGCTCGCCGGGAATGTCGAAGTGCTGGACGGTGTTCCCCTGGTGGTCGCGATAGCTGAAGACGCGGCAGCGGGGGCTGACCGAGAGAGAAAATGTGAGGCAGTGTTGATTCGAGTCCGAACGCGGGTGCATGCGCGTCTCCATGATGCTCTCGCTGATGGGCCGCGAGTAGCGGAAGCGCGTGAGGTGGCGGATGGAATAGAAGTTCATGCTTGCTCCCGTCGATTGCTAGCTGGCCAGTGCCGATTGAATCGAATAGTGCACATAATGGCGGTAGATCAGTTCATGAATGCGCAGGCACTGCTCGCGGATGTTATGCAGAAATGCCGATGTATCGCCGTGAAGAATCTCGCCGATTGTGGTGTAGTCGAGCATGGCGTGCAGGCGGCCGATGCCCGAGACTAGCTCCGAGGGCGGGCGGCGGCCACCAGTGCGCTGGATCGACTCGATTACGTCGCGCAAATTGTCAACACAGTAACGAATGGCGTGGGGAAAGTCGCGGTTCAGCAGCAAAAACTCCACGATTCGGGCGGGAGAGACATCCGCGGTGTAAACCTGGCAATAGGCCTCAAACGAGGTGCAGCAGCGCAGCACTCCGACCATCTCGAGGTACTGGTACCCCTCGTGCTCGCGCTCCTGCGGGTGAAAGAGTTCGGGCTGGTGGACCTCGAGGCAGCGTGGCCGTGGCATAGGCCCGCTCGAGGTAGCGACCCAGCCGGATAAACTGCCAGCCCTGGCCATGAATCATGGTTGTGTTGCTGACTCCCATGAAGAGATGAACGCCATCGAGTATCGAAGTCAGCATATCGTTGACGCTGGAGGTGAATTGAGTCTCCGCCTGCGGCGAGTGAATCTGGTGGAAGAGCCGGTTGAGGCGCTGCCACTGCTCCGAGGAGATCTCCTCGCGCACCTGGCGGGCGTTTTCGCGCGCGCCGTTCACACAGAAGGTAACTGCCGCGTGATTGAGATTATCGAAAACCAGTTTGTGCGCCATCGCCTCCAGATTGCCGTTCCAGTCCAGGCCTGCCGGCTTGCCCAGCGAGGCAACAAGGCGCTGCCAGCGCTCGCGTTCACTCGCCCCGCCTGTGTCGAGCATCAGGCCCATGGTCACGTCGAGCTGGCGCGCGGTGTTCTCCGCCCGCTCTAGGTAGCGGCTCATCCAATAGAGACTGTCGGCAACCCGCGATAGCATGGTCGTGCTCTCCTCAAATTCCGGTTGATTGCTCTTCGAGAATCCAGGTGTCTTTGCTACCACCGCCCTGCGAGGAGTTCACCACCAGCGAGCCTTTTTCAAGAGCCACGCGGGTCAGCCCTCCGGGCACGATGTTCACCTTGTCGCCAAAGAGGATGTAGGGGCGCAGGTCCACGTGGCGCGGCTCCAGACGATTGCCGATCAGGCAGGGCGCGCGCGAAAAATCCAGCGTCGGCTGGGCAATGTAGTTGCGCGGGTTGGCCTCAATCTGCCTCGCAAAATCCTCGCGCTGCTTGGCCGTCGAGTGCGGGCCGATCAGCATTCCGTAGCCGCCGCTCTCACCGACGGCCTTCACCACCAACTTCTCCAGATTGGCCAAAACATGCCGGCGCTGCTTCTCCTCGGCCAGCAGATACGTCTCGACGTTGGGCAGAATCGCATCCTCATTCAGGTAGTAGCGGATCATCTGCGGCACATAGGCGTAGACCGCCTTGTCGTCGGCCAGGCCAGTCCCAAAAGCATTGGTCACCGTCACATTGCCGGCCCGGTAGGCGTTAAAGAGTCCCGAGCAGCCCAGGGACGAATCGGCGCGAAAGACCAGCGGATCGCTGAAGTCGTCGTCCACGCGGCGATAAATCACGTCCACGCGCTTCAATCCATCTGTCGTCCGCATGTAGACGACATTGTCGTGCGTGACCAGGTCGCGGCCCTCGACCAGATCGATGCCCATTTGGCGCGCAAGATACGTGTGCTCGAAGTAGGCCGAGTTGAAGACCCCCGGCGTCAGCAGCACGATATTCGGCTCGGGGCGTCCTTCAGGGGCGAGCGAGCGCAGCGTGGCCAGCAGCAGTTGCGGGTAGTGCTCGATGGGGCGAACACCATAGCTCGAAAAAAGCTGCGGGAAGGTCCGCTTCATGACGCGCCGGTTGGTCAGCATATAACTGACGCCGGAAGGCACGCGCAAATTGTCCTCAAGCACCACGAACTCGCCGTTATTGAGCCGCAGCAGATCGGAGCCGACCACCGCGATGTAAACGTTGCGCGGCACCTGCAAGCCGCGCATCTGCCGCCGGTAGTGCTTGCAACTATAGACCAGCTCGCTAGGGATCACCCGGTCGTTCAGGATCTTAGCGTCGGAGTAGATGTCGCGCAGAAAAAGGTTGAGCGCCGTGATGCGCTGCGTCAGTCCGCGCTCGATGCGGTCCCACTCGGCGGCCGTCACCAGCCGCGGCAGCAGATCGTAGGGAAAGATGCGCTCGGTTCCCTCGTCGCGCCCGTAAACGGTGAAGGTGATGCCCTGAGTGAGAAACGAGAGGTCGGCCGACTGCTTGCGCCGCAGCAACTCCTCTTCGGGCAGCCGCGCCAGAGCCTCGCCCAGCGCGCGATAGTGGGGGCGAACCTCTCCGCCCGCCTCGCGCATCTCGTCGAACGCCCGATCGAGCGGATAGTCTCCGTAAAGCGATTCCATTTCCAATGGATGGCTGGCGCTCATGGGTGCTTGCGGCTTTCCTTGCAGGGAATTCAGGGCGGCAATCGGACAGCGGCCTGTAAAGGCTATCCTACCTGATCCCGTTCATTAGCTTTTAACAGGCGGGACATAAAGGACTGGTGAGGAAATAAGAAAACAAGGCAAAGCACGCCGTAAATCCACCCTGCCTCGGTTGATGGAGCAATTAATCGCCAGAGGTGCTGCGGGTGCCCCACTCTCGCTCCGTCCTCGTTTTGCCGCTGCCGGGTTCCCCGCAGGCGGTTTTTACTCGTTTCTGAACTCGATGCGTGACTCGGCGATTGTGCGCTCATCGAGAAACCGAAAATCTCAGGCTGGGTTAAGCCAGGCTCGCCAAGCTTCTGCCCAGCGTGTCTCTGCCTGCCGCGCAATCGGAACAGTTGATTCCCCGCAAGGACGCAGTCGGAAATTGTTATTTCTCCCTCTTGACAAAACATAACCTTTTGGTTATGGTTTGTTCATGGCGCAGGCCAATGCCAATTACGTCTTCCGCGCTCTCGCCGATCCGACCTGCAGGGCCATCTTCGAGGAGCTCGCCCGGCGGGGCGAACAGACCGTCCACGCATTGACTCGCTATGCCGGCGTCTCTCAGCCCGCCGTCTCCAAGCACCTCACGGTGCTGAAGCGGGCAAAGCTCGTACGGCATCGCCGTCAGGGACGCGAGACCCATTACAGCGCGCAACCGCAAGCTCTTGCGCCCCTGATCGACTGGATGACCGTCTACGGCGCCTTCTGGCGCGAACGATTCGATCAACTCGAAAATCTGTTGAAAAGGATGGACAAATGACCAATACTTCCCCAGCACGTCCTCTCGTCACAGAACGAGAGAATTCCGCCACGACACGCACTCTCGTTATTGAACGGGAGATGCCGCATCCCCCTGAAAGAATCTGGCGCGCGCTCACCCAAAGCTCGTTGATTGAAGAGTGGATGATGAACAATGATTTCCAGCCGGTCGTTGGCCACCGGTTCAACTTCCGCTCCACGCCCGTGCCCGGTTGGAACGGCGTTATCGACTGTGAAGTCCTGGTAGTTGAACCGAATGCACGGCTTTCGTACAGTTGGAGCACCATGGGTTTGACCAACGTAGTCGCCTGGACGTTGACGCCGACCGAAGGCGGCTCGCATCTCCGCATGGAGCAATCCGGCTTCCCGTCGGAAGAAAGCGCCAGCTACAAGGGTGCAAAATACGGATGGACGAATTTCATAAACAACCTGGAGCGCGTCGTTGGGGAGGTGGACTGACCATGAAGACAAAATCCATCGTCTATTGGATAGCCACCATACTCTTAGCCGGTCCTATCGGAAGCGGCGGCGTCGGGCAGATATGGCAATTCCAGGCCAACCCCCATGGAGTCGTGCCCGTCCTTGGCTACCCGATGTATTTCTTTGCCATCCTGGGAACTTGGAAGGTGCTCGGGACCATTGCCATCCTCGTGCCGCGATATCCGCGGCTCAAGGAATGGGCCTACGCCGGCATCTTCTTTGACTTGACGGGCGCGGCCGCATCCTGCGCCGCAGTCGGCGGCTACGGCGTGTACGACTTTCACGTCATCGCCCCACTCATCATGACTGGTTTTGCAGTGGCATCGTGGGCGCTTCGACCCACAAGCCGTACCATCGGTATCCTCTTTCCAGCCACAAATGTCAGGCCGGAAAGCACGACAGCAGCAACCATTGCCTAAAGGAGAGACCGAGAGACGCTCAGACAAGAAAACTATGCGCGGAAAGAACTCGACACGGGACGCGCAAGGGTTGAGGCGGATCTCTGCGCTTACAGCCTTCTCCCCCTGCCGCGGCGAAGGCACAGGAATCTGAAGCCGTCTTTTCAATCGCGCAGTGCTGCAGCTTGATTCGATCTTCGTGCAGCGGCAGCGGCTGTGGTATGGATCGTCTTTCTTCGCGCATTGGGGGCAAGAAGAGCGTAATGAGATCTGGTCTATGAAAGTGTATCGACAGATGCAGGAACACAGGAGCAGTTCGACAATGCAAGATGGCGGCAGCATTTCGGCTGAGACATGCGTGTCTGTGGACGGCTCCTCCCGTCTGTTGGGCCTTGCCGACCTGGCTCAGGAGCTTGGGGCTGAGCCTGTCGCTCAGGAAGCGCGTGAGCTCGCGGCGCGGGTTTCCGAAGGACGATTCTATGTAGCTTGTGTCGGTCAGTTCAAGCGCGGAAAGTCCACCCTGCTCAACGCTCTGGTCGGCCGCGAAGTTGTTCCGACCGGGTTTGTTCCGGTCACGGCGGTACCTACCGTGATTCGGTTTGACGGCATACCTCACGCGCGCGTTCGCATGCGTGACGGCTTCTGGCTGGACGTTGGCCTGTCCGACTTGAAGGAATACGTAACCGAAGAATTCAACCCGGAAAACAAAAAGGCCGTGGAGGGCGCGGAAGTCTTTGTGCCCAGCTCCTTGCTGTCATCCGGCATGTGTTTTGTGGATACTCCGGGTTTGGGCTCGGTCTTCACTGGAAATTCGGCAACCACCCAGGCGTTCATTCCTCACATCGATGCGGCATTGGTCGTGGTCGGAGCCGATCCGCCGATTGCGGGCGAGGAGTTGGCTCTGGTGGAAGCAATCGGCAAGCAGGTTCTGGATTTAATCCTGGTGATCAACAAGGCCGACCGGACCAGCGATCCGGAGCGCGCAGCGGCGGTCAAGTTCACGCGCGAGGTTCTGGAAAAGCGGCTGCAGCGACCGATGGGCGAGGTCTTTGAGGTAAGTGCCGCCGAGCGAATGGAAAGCCGTGGACCGCTGCGGGATTGGGATAAACTGCGGGAGAGTTTGCATCGTCTCGTTGAGGACTCGGGCAGAAACCTCGTTCGCGCCGCTTGCGACCGAGGCCTGCAGCGCTTGAGCGAACAACTGCTGGTGATGATCAGTGAGGATCGTGACGCTCTTCAGCGGCCAATCGAAGAATCCGAACGGCGCATCGAGTTGATGAAGGAAACCATCGACGAGGCTGAGCGCTCCATGCGCGAGCTGAGTTTCCTGTTCATGGCGGAGCTGCAGCGGATTTCGGACTTCTTCGGTGAAAGGCACAAGCGGTTTTTCCGTTCCGCGTGGATAGAATCTGAAACAGCGTTTGACGAGGGGCTACCGTCCGAGCCCCGCGGCTTTGGCCCGAACTATCGGCGCCGAGTGATGCACCTCGCCCAGGAGATCTCGCGCCGCAATGTTATGCCTTGGCTCAAGCCCGAGCAGGAAGAGGGCGAGCGCGAATATCGCGCCGTAGCCCTTCGATTTGTGGAGATGGGAAACAACTTTCTGAAAAAGCTTGCCGATGCCGGCCTCAGCGAACTGACGCGGATGCCCCATGCGCTCGATCCAGAGAAGGGCTTACGCGCGCGTTCCAGCTTCATCTTCGAGGACTTCATCGGAACCGCGCAACCCCCATCCCCGCTGCGCTGGCTGGCCGACATTTTTTTTCCGTTGGTGGGTGCTCGCAAAGTGATCGCAAACGAGGCTAGAGAGTTTCTGCGCCATCTTTTGGAGGTGAACAGCTCGCGCGTGCAAAACGATGTTCTCAATCGCATTCAGGACAGCCGGGGGCGCCTGGAGGCTGAGATTCGCAAGTTGCTGCACGAAGTCAGCCGCATTGCAGTGCAGGCGCTCGACCGGGCACGGAAGGTCAAAGAAGAAGGAACTCCTGCCGTCCTGAAGGCAATTGAACGGCTCGACCGATTAGAACGGGAGGTTTCGGCACTCGTCTAGTTCCGTCCAGCCGCCGAGCAGAAAATGCGAAGCAAACGGATTGAGCAGAACATGAGCAACCCTCCCCCATCACGACTCTGCTCCCATCCGGCATGGCCAATTTCAGGCGTAAAATATGGAACATGCCAGCCTATCGGTCTCGAACCTCAACGCACGGGCGCAATATGGCCGGAGCACGCAGTCTTTGGCGCGCTACCGGGATGCAGGACGGTGATTTTGGCAAGCCCATCATCGCCGTTGCCAACTCTTTTACGCAGTTTGTTCCCGGTCACGTCCATCTGAAAGATCTGGGGCAGCTTGTCGCCGAGGAGATTGCGCGCGCCGGTGGCGTCGCCAAGGAATTCAACACCATCGCCATCGACGACGGCATTGCGATGGGACACGACGGGATGCTCTACAGCTTGCCCTCGCGCGAGCTGATCGCCGACTCGGTCGAGTACATGGTGAATGCGCACTGCGCCGATGCGCTGGTCTGCATCTCGAACTGCGACAAGATCACGCCGGGAATGCTGATGGCCTCTCTGCGGCTGAACATCCCGGTGGTCTTTGTCTCGGGCGGTCCGATGGAAGCGGGCAAGATCAACCAGCGCGATGGCGCTAAAGCACTGGACCTGATCGACGCGATGATTCTTGCGGCCGATCCCCAGGCGAGCGATGCCGAGGTAGATGAGTATGAGCGTTCCGCCTGTCCTACCTGCGGCTCCTGCTCCGGCATGTTCACCGCCAATTCGATGAATTGCCTTGTCGAGGCGCTGGGCCTCGGGCTCCCCGGCAATGGAACGATGCTTGCGACCCACTCAGACCGGAAGGAGTTATTCCTTCAGGCGGGCAGGACGATTGTCGACCTGGCGAAACGCTACTACGAGCAGGACGATGCAACGGTGCTGCCGCGCAGCATTGCGACCTTTGAGGCTTTTGAAAATGCGATGACGCTCGATATTGCGATGGGCGGCTCGACCAACACTGTGCTGCATCTGTTGGCCGCGGCGCAAGAGGGCGAAGTGCCCTTCACCATGGCCGATATTGACCGGCTGTCGCGACGCGTTCCCAACCTGTGCAAAGTGGCTCCTTCGGCGCCTGCCGTGCATCTCGAAGATGTCCATCGGGCCGGCGGAATCTTTGCCATCCTTGCGGAGCTGGATCGCGCGGAACTGATTCATCGCTCGGCGCACACGGTTCACACATCGACGCTCGGCGAGGCCATCGATAACCTGGACGTGAAGAACGGTGTGGCGCCGGCGGTCGCGGAGTTTTATCGCGCAGCGCCGGGTGGAGTGCGCACGACAATCGCATTCAGCCAGAGCGCGCGTTATGCCGCGCTGGACCTGAATCGCGAGAAAGGGGTGATACGCGACTTCGCGCACGCATTCAGCAAGGACGGCGGACTGGCAGTTCTCTCCGGCAACATCGCTGAGGATGGCTGCATCGTGAAGACGGCGGGCGTCGATCCAGCGCATCTGACCTTTGCGGGTCCGGCGCGCATCTTCGAGAGCCAGGACTCGGCGGTTGAGGCCATTCTGAGCGGCAAAGTTGTTGCCGGCGATGTGGTGCTGATTCGCTACGAGGGGCCAAAGGGCGGTCCGGGCATGCAGGAGATGCTCTATCCGACGAGCTATCTCAAGTCGAAGGGATTGGGAAAGGCCTGCGCTCTGATTACCGATGGCCGCTTTTCGGGTGGCAGCTCGGGTCTGTGCCTTTGTCATGTCTCGCCCGAAGCTGCGGATGGCGGAGCACTGGCGCTTGTGGAGGAAGGTGACGTCATCGAGATCGATATTCCAAAGCGCGTGCTCCGCGTGAATCTCTCCGATGCGGAACTTGCCAACCGGCGGAAGATCATGGAAGCAAAGGACGCGAACGCGTGGAAGCCAGCGGCGCGCGACCGCAAGGTCTCAAAGGCTCTGCAGGCCTATGCGGCAATGGCCACCAGCGCAGCGCGCGGCGCCGTGCGCGACGTGGGGCAGATACAGGAACGCCCATTAAGCGTCGCATCAGTGAGAGGATAAACCTAGCCTGATGCATTGAGTTTTGTAGCCGCCGGCGTCCTCGCTCAGCATCAGTCTCGTCGCAGTTCTTCGTTGCGATTCTCATATGAGGCGCCCCGTAGAGTTTCCGGACCGGCGACAACGCATAAGGGTTTCGATTAATTTGGCGCTCGAAGCATGACTGTCAGAAAGCGCGCTCGATAGCCTTTGATGTCCCAAAGATGCGGGACGACGCGACCTGCAGCGACGACGTGGTTGATCAATCCTTGGAACGCCGATCCTCCTGCTTCAACGAAGCCCAACGTCCTGACGGCGGCCAATCACCGGCAACATTGAACCTACACGCCGTGCGAAAGGGAAGAAACGGACGGGCGAAGAAACGCCGGAGCCGCGACGATGCCGCGGCTCCGGCCAGATTTTGAACTTATGCCTTTCACCACTCGCCGCGGTCTCCCGGAGCGAATGCAACTCCGCGGAGCACTTCACGCGCGCGCGCAATGTGAATCGTTGTGAAATGGCCCAAACGATCGTTTCCCGCGGGCAAACTCGTATCGCTTAGACGATCGGTGACTTTCACCAGCTTGTTCGGGTCGGCACCGGTGTCCCCATTGGCGCTGATCGTCGATGTAATGGCGAAGATGGTCACGGTTCCGTCGTAGTTATCGCGTCCGGCGATGTTGCGGCAGCCGCCCGTGGCCGGATCGAGCGAGGCCGGATACCCGTCAACGCTGTAGGGTACGCCGATATTCAACCCGTCCTGCAAGGTGTATTGCAGCACCCAAACACCACTGATCAGGCGCCATTTCTGCAGGCCGGCGGTGGCCAGGGATTGGGCGTCGGCCACGTTTCCATTGACTGGCGGAGACACCAGAGTGCCGTCGCCTTCGTCGCAAACATAGAGTGTGTTGGCGTCGGCGAACCAGAAGCCGAAGGGAAACGCGGTGTTTGTGCTGGCGGTGGTGCTGGGAAATCCAGGCAGGATGGTCAGTGGCACGCTGGCGAGGTCGGCGGCGGAGCCGGTGGGCAACGTGCCGGCAGTACCCGCCTGATAGACGGTGTTAATCCCATTGCCGCCGCTGCCCTTGCTGACGTAGAGGGTGTTGTTGAAGATGGTTATGCCGCGAAAATTGGTATCCTTGCCTGGCTTGTCGGTGCCGAACTGCAGGCGTCCGATCATCTCGATGTCGGGCGGAAGCGGCGGCGTCAGTCCCGGATAAAGAAGCTCGGCGCCGGTTGCATTGGATAGATCGATGCCGTCATAGGTCGACGACATCTGCTTCTTGGAAAGGTTGCCCGAGTTGTCGTTGCCTACCATGTAGTAGAGGTCATTGCCGCCCTTGATGGCCGCGCGGCCGTTATCGCCGCTATAAGCATTGCCGTCGGTGATGCTGAGGTGGCCGTCGGCAGCCACTTCGGCAACCGCGCGGTAGTAGGCGGCGGGAACCACGGGATCGCTCTCGAAGGTGGTGATGACCGGATTGGTGGGATCGCAAACGCCTGGGGTGTTGGAAGCCGAAACATCGAGCAGGTTCGGCGCGGTAGGAGAAACCGTAGAGCCTCCGCATCCGATGCCCCCGGCGTAGCCCATGAAGGTGATGGAGCGCCCATCCACGGAGCGGTTCAGCGCCAGCTCCGACTTGGAACTGAAGCTGGTCACGATCCGATCGGTGGGGATGGGAAGGGTTCCCAGTTCCCAGCCATCGGTCGTGATGTCGTCCAGAAAGATGGGAGATGTGACGCCGAAGCTGCCGTCGGAGTTTGCGTTGTTCCAGACGTTATGGCTATCGAACAGGTTCGGATATTCGCCGTTATCGGTCGCAACGCCGCATGGAACCGCAATGGCAGCGGTGCCGCCGGTTGTGGTGGGAACATCGACGGTAAGTCCCGTCGAACCGCCCTGGCAACCCAGGGGCAGGGTCTCGCCGATAGTGACCGTCGAGGCCTTCCCTTCATAGACGCTACGGCTGACGACCAGAGTGCCTGGAACAAACTGGAAACGCCGGTCAGAATCCTGGGGATGGTTCTGTTGCGCATTTAGTCTTGCCGGTGATCCCGCCGTAATGGCCAGGACCAAGATTGGAGCGATAAGCAGATGCTTATTCACAAGTTAACCTCCGTGACCAAAAATACAGACCCCGGGTGTCCCATGCATGAACAACCGTTAAAAAATATGAACACTCGGGGAACAACTTAGCCTTTGCAGTCCCGGGTTTGAACCGCCATCGCCTTGGATGTTTTCCGGTGGATGAGCCCAGAGCAGCCGGAATGCGCCACTCTGGGCAACCATCGGCACAATCAGAATTGATAAGAGATGGTGCCGTAGATCGTGCGCGGAGCCCCCGGATAGGCGTTGATGTAGCCGTTCGGAGGGTTATTTGGATCCGGCGCAAGCGACGCAAAATACCCGCCGCTGGAAATGTACTCGTATTCGTTGTACTGCGAATTCCCGATATTCATCATATCGACCCGCAGATTGACGGACTGCTTCTCCCAGAGGTGAATGGGAGCGTTAAAGGAAAGATTCGCCGTCGTGTAGGACGGCATGCTCGTGTTGGTCGGGCCGGCGATCCCGCT
The DNA here is from genome assembly GCA_963710875.1 of uncultured Acidobacteriaceae bacterium. GTDB lineage: Bacteria > Acidobacteriota > Terriglobia > Terriglobales > Acidobacteriaceae > Telmatobacter. The sequence continues at coordinate 995,487 of CAVQBW010000001.1, forward strand.
ATTCAAGATCCCGTTGTTCGACCAGAGGTATTGCTTGCCAGTCGTCTCCACCCAGAAGCGCGGCTCAAGGATTGTGTGGTTGTGGTACTGGATTCCGTAATAGATCCCCGTATTCAGAGTGATATTCGGGACATAGGATACTGGGATGTTGCTATAGGAGACGCATGTGAGTTGCTGCGCGGCGCACTCGGCCAGGCTCGGGCCTCCCTGGATATACGTCGTAAAGTTCGTAGCCTCTCCAGCGAAATTGAAGAAGAAGTGAATGTTGCTATGCGGATCGGCATCGAAGAAGGCGTCCACACCGTGGTAGATGGAGTTGCCGCCGCCGGTCTCTTCAACACCGGTGGCTGTTTCGAAGTCGATCTCCTGGTTGGTGTAATTGTTGTGGAAGTAATTCACCCCGGCGATGAAGTTCCTGAGCCCCGGAGCCTTTGTGAAATGCACCTTGCCGCCGAATTGAGCGTAGGCGCCTTTCGCCAGCGTGTAGAAAGTCGGATTGATGGCCTGGAACATGCCGCCGCCGCCGCCGAGCGCCGGGCTCCGGTAGGTGGTGTCAAAGCCGCCATAGATCGTGAGCCACTGCCGAGGCATCACGGAAGCGTCGATGCCGGGCTCAACAGCCGAGCGGCTCTCATGCGCTCCGCAGAGAGACCCCTGGTCCTTGGCATTGGGCGGCCCGAAAACATTGGCATACGGATCGTCCCCTGGGAGCTGGGGGTAAAGCGCGCAATGCGAGCTGGAGATCACGCCAGGAGCGAAGGTGAAGTCGCGCTGCGCCTGGTCGCTGTAGCTGGTGGAGAAGCCATCGACGCGCACACTGGGAACGATATGAATCTGCGGAATGGGGTGGATGTCGTCCTGGGCGAAGAAGGTCACGTTGTCCTGCTGGAAGTAGCCGGAGCGGAACTTTGCCCCGATGCTGACGATCTCCTCGGCCCCGCTGCCACCAGCCGTCGGATCGTAGAAAAGGTTGCGCGCGTTGTAATTCTCGTAAATAAGGTAGCCGCCGAACTGGACAGTGTTGTAAGGGAAAACCTGTGAAAACCCGATCTGGTCTCCAAACATGTTGCTGTGCGGATTGTTCCACTCGTCCACCTGAGGGCCCCCGGCGAGGGCATCGTCGTTGCGCCGGTGAAAACGGCGAATGTGGGTGAACCATGCCGAATTCTCCAGCGTGGACGTATGGCTCAAATACATTCTCTGACGGGCATATGCCATGAACCCTTCGTTGGTGTCGTACTTGTTGTAGGCGGCGTAGGGCAGGGCGCTATAGAATCCACTGGTCGCCTGGCTGAAGCTTGTGCCGTTCGGTTCAAGAAGCCCCTGGTCCGTGGTGGGAATCACCGTGGGACGGTAGCCGCCGCCCTTCGCGTAAAGGACGCCGAAGGCAAGGCTTCCCTCCGAAAACGTCTTGACGGTCTTGCCGAACACCGAACCGTTCTTGGTAGGATTGCCGAAGCCGTCCGGAGCCTGGCGGAAATCGTCGCCGCGTCCCAATCCGCCGCCCAGCACCGTGGACCATCCGCGGAAGCTGCCCGTATTGCCCACAAATGCGAAGTTCTGCTGGCCCCACGGGCCGTCTGTGACGGCAGCGCTCAGGTGCCGGTCCAGCGTCGGCTGAATAGGAGTGAACTCCACTCGGCCGCCTTCGTCGGTGTACCAGCGGTCCGCCGCCTCGCCGGGCCCGTAGGTCACCTGCACATCCTGAATCACCAGGTTCTGCGGCATGGTAGCCGATTGCCACAAACCGGTCGCCGGATCAGCCACCGGAATGCCGTCATAGGTGATGCCAAGCGAGCCCGGCGCCGTGAAACTTGTAGCCTCGCCTGCCCAGCCCTGCTGGATTCCGTTCAAGAGGATTGTATATTTCGTTCCGCCCGTCTCCCCATAGCCGACAACATTTGTGCCTGGCGTGGCTTGAAGCATCTGCGCCCCGCCGGCCACCGGGCCTGCCGCATCCAACTGCTTGCGGTCGAGCACCCGAACCGTTTCCGGGATCAGCATGACGTCCTCGCGGGTGGGCATCGGCTTGGCCTCGGGGTCAACGGTCCCGCGTACGATTACGCTGTCGTTCAACGCCGCCACCTGCAGAGTGGCAGTGACGGAGCGCTGGGCCGCCGGCGAGATCTGCTGCGTGAAGGACTCGAATCCCGACTTCTCGATGTTGATGATCTGTGGCCCGGCAGGCACATCCCGGAAGACAAACTGGCCGTCTCTGCCCGTCCTCGTGTGAGTCACTGTGTTCGTTGTCAAATCCGTTAAAGAAACAGCCGCGTTAGGAATTGCAGCTCCCGAGGCGTCTAGCACTTTTCCTTGAATGCTGGCTTCATCTGCCGCCCAGCCCGTGCAAAGGCCGGCGAAGAAGATCAGGCTGATGGATATGAGAAATCGAAACATTCGCATGGGATCAACCTCCTGAAATGGGTAGGTAAAGGTTGTATGCCTTCGCACGCCCGATTTGGGCTGCAGCAAAGACAAGGATTCTGGCCCCAAGACCTGTGGGGTCGATGCGCTGTGAACCATGTACTTCCGGCACAGAGGACCAGCGGACGTAGGGGAACTTGCCCGACGAATACACGTACTCCCGCTCAAGTCACGCCGGCTGGCGCGATGAACTGGTGACGGAGCGTTGCCTGGATGGGATCAGATCGATGGAAGGTGTGAGATGGAAGCGGGAGGCGGGCGAAATGCGAAGTAGATAAAGCTGGCGCTCTGCACCGCAGACGCATTTCGACTTCGCTGATCCCCACGCCGGTCCGGCCGCGCAGGAGCAGATGCATTCGCGCCTGCCACAAAGACTAAGCCCAAGGCCAGAGGCACAACGGGGTGCCTCGCCTTTGCATTCGCATTCCCGGCTCGGGCCGTATCAACTGGACTATCTTCCGGGGAGAGCAGCTTGGCCGCCGGAACTTTCGTGTGGATTTGGCTCGGCAGGAAGTAGAGCGAAAGTTTATATTCGGTTCCCCAAAGGGCAACTGCGAGGCCCAGGGTCAACGCACCGATCTGCGCGAACAAACAACGGCATCGACTTTTGTCGAAGCAAGTCATAGTTTCTAAAACCGAATTCGAGGGGAACCAGTCGGGGGACACGAGCGGTCTGACGCCAGTATGCACGAGTAGATGTGATCTTTAATTAAAACTATGTTTCAAAATTGTGAAAAGAGGAACTCTGACCGTGCGGTTCTCAATTCACGCGGATAGGCCTTCCCACTTCAAGAGTTGACGTCATCGCGGCAATGGGGACGAATGGAGTCCCGCACGATCGCGGGTCCGTTGCCTCGATGCACGCGGCGTCAGCGATCAGGCTCCGCAAACATCATCTCTGGCTGTCCCATCCAGAACCTGTTGCTGACGCGGGTGAGCGCATGGATACGGCGGCCGAGCAAGCGGCTCCGCGCTTCCTGGTATGGCCCCACAAATCGCAAGGTCGCCGGGAGCCTGCGGTAGATTCGCGGCAGCCAGGCTCGAGCCCTGGCCGCCGCAACCTTTTCGCGCTCGCCGTACGCCAGCGCGAATTCGCCGCGAAGCCGGTCGGGCATCAACGCCGCGGTCAGCGCGCGATACCAGCCCGGAACCGGAATCCAGGATCCGCGGCCGTCGAGGAGACGATGCGCCTTTTCGCGCGAGAGCGCATCCACTTCCAGCCTGTCGGAGGCCAACATGGCCCGGATGTAGGCTTCGAATCCGGACCAATTCTGGGGCAAGGCTGCCCGCGGAATTCCGAAAAGAGCGGCCATGGTCTTGCTCTCGGCATAGTATACTTCCCGTTCGTTGCTCGTGAGCGGCGCAAGGACGATGTCGTATGCCAGCAGCGCGCTATCGATCAGCGTGGCGTACACCCAGCGAAGCGCGTTCACTTCATTGGCCTGGTAATGCAACCCCTGTGGATAGGCGGCGACGGCTTCAGGCAATTCTCCCTGGATGCGAGCGTGCAGATGATAGAGGTGGCGAGAAGCTGCCAATGCCTGATCGCGAGTCCCAAAGACCATCGTAAACACAACACGAAACGTGTTGTGGAATCTGGCAAGCGGATCGGTTCGGAGATTGGAGTGCTGATCGAGCGCGGTAGCGACCCAGGGATGCGCCAACTGCATCAGCGCAGCCCGGCCCGCACCCAGAAACAAGGCAGATTCGCGATTGACCCTCCAACTGACGGAGTTTGGCCCAAGGATGCCCGCCAGCGGATTGTGGGCACAATCTCCAACCGAGTTCCACAATTGTTCGGCTTCCTCTTGCATGACAGGCTGGCTATTCGTTTTCATACTCTTCTTGGATGCTCCGGGTGGGCGCCGCCGCCGGTATCCTCAACCTCGACGAGAATCCCGTCGCCCTCGAACTTGGCCGTGATCAACAGCCTCCGCACTTCTTTCCTTGAAAGAGCCAGCACGCTGTTCGTCATCAGATTCAGGAAGACCTGCATGAGGCTCGGCCGGTCGGCCCATGCCGCCGGCAAAGTCGTATATATCCACCTTTGCGCCTCACCGGCCAGAACGGCATCGCTGCCAGCATTGTAGACACCAGGACCGCCGCAAAAAGGAGCAATTATCACCCGGCTGGAAAACTGGCCAAAATATAGGTCTCCGCAGCCGAAGGATCGGGTCAGCCAGGCCGAAAGATGGGGCAATTCCAGTGAGCGCGCAGCTTATGCTGAAGCAGTTTACGGTGCCCTCCTGCCCGGCATGAGCGTGCCTATTCGAGTTCGAATCGCCTCTATTGAGCGCGAGGTAGGCGCGACCATGCGGAGGCGATACCCGGCAAATTCATGGACAAAGAAAGCCGCACTCCACGTCTGGCCGGTCAACTAGAACGATTGACCCTTTCCCTCAAGGATGTCTTAGTCGGACGACCGTCATTCCGGCAGTAGTCCTTGATTGACGACAGCCCGAGCCACATTTCCAGATTCGACACGGCCCCATCTTGCGGTTTCGGTCGGACGGTAGCCTGTTCATCAGTTACTACTTGAGTAATGGCCTGCCAAGAACCGTTAAACCGACGGACCGTCGTCGGTTCGAATGTCCCTCTCGTGACACTCCGGAATCAATCGTGGTTCTGAGATAAACTGGTTGTGCGGCTGCCAAATCCGGCTAGACGGCCTTGGCCAGATGTTTTCAGCGTGCAATAGCGTGTAAGGGTCGGTGGCAACCATGGCATGTCTGGCATCTGTGGCAACACAGATTTTGTAACTCACTGAGGGCAAATTGGATTAGTAAGTTCGATCCCCGCCCGCCGCCCCAAACTTTCACGGACCCACAGGCAGCAAACCCGTGTTCCCGAGGTTCCCGTGATCCTGAAAATCCCAGACAACGCTGTGGTTAACGATCCTGCCTATGGATCTCCGGGGTGGCTCATCCCGTTTGAGCCGATGCACGGCCTGGCGAATGGCCACCTGCAGACGATTGCCGGGAACTTCCTTCCCCGGCCGGCCTTCCGTCTCGCCGCCGTCTCCGAGACGGTCGAGGTGGACCCGGCCGATGGCAGCCGGGTGCTTTGCCATTGCCACTGGCAGCCCGAGCCAGTGCGAGCCGCGCGGCTCACCCTGCTGCTGGTTCACGGCCTCGAGGGCTCGTCGGACTCCCGCTACATCCAGGGCATCGCCGCCCGCGCCTGGGCTGCCGGATGCAATGTCGTTCGCATGAACATGCGCACCTGCGGTGGCACGGAGAAGCTGACGCCCACGCTTTATCACTCCGGACTCTCTGGTGATGTCGGCGTGGTGGTGCGCCGTTATGCCGGACGATTCGGCCTGGAACGAGTGGCGCTTGCGGGCTACTCGATGGGAGGCAACCTGGTGCTCAAACTGGCCGGGGAGTGGGGCAACCGGCCCCCTCTGTGCGCCGTAGCCGCGGTCTGCCCGGCCATCGATCTTGCCTCCGGCGCGGACGCCCTGCATGAGCCGCTCAACCGCGCTTATGAGTGGAGGTTTTTGGCCGGGTTGCTGGCTCGCTACAGCCGCAAAGCAAAGCTCTTTCCCGATATTTACGCACCAAGGAATTCAATCGGCCCGGTGCGCTCGATTCGCGAGTTCGACAACAAGATCGTGGCCCGCTACTGGGGTTTTCGCGACGCCGGCGACTACTACGACCGCGCCGCCAGCGCCCGTGTGGTAGACAGGATCGCCGTTCCTACGCTCGTTCTTCACGCCCAGGACGATCCCTTCATCCGCCTGACACCGGAGACCCGCTCGAAGCTGCTGGCCAACCCGCACATCGCCTTTGTCGAGACCCGCCATGGCGGCCACTGCGCCTACCTCTCTCGCGATCCCGGCAACGAGATTCACTGGGCAGAAGCCACGGTGATGCGCTTCCTGCTGGCCGTGGCCGGGCATGCTAATGGAAGCTGACTGGGAGTTCGAGTTGGGCCCGGATGCGGCGGGCCTTGCTGCGCCGGTCATCGAGGCCAGGTGGGCGGGATTTGTCGATCTCCAACATTCGCCGGAACGCGCGGGCCATCTGCCCGAGGCCGCGCAATTGCCAGGATTGGCCGAGGCATTGATCAAGCTCAATGCGGTTACCTCGCCGGCCTGGACCTCAAAATGCAACGTCTGGCTCCGCCTTGAAGCGGGCGACTTCGATTTCGGCGAGCTGGATGCGCCACCAGGCCGCTCTGCCCACGCCATGGGCTGTTACATTGACCTGCTTCCCAGAGTTGACCGGCAATGGACCCAACCGGAGATGGCCGCGGACGAATGCAAGCGTGTGTGCAGCCTTCTCCGCGCTGTTCCTCTCCGTTGCTGTCGCGCCGACCTTATCGTCCGCCGTGCCTTCGTGATGCCCCACCCCGCGGAACAGGAACTCGCGTGCCTCGGAGTTACCGCCTACCTGACCTCCTGCGGCGACTCTTCGGAGGATTCCGCAAGGACGCTGCGGGCTGCACTTACCGCGTTTGCAGATGCGTTTGTGTCCACGCAACGTTAAAATAGGAATCGACACGGGCGAGTAGCTCAATCGGATAGAGCACCGGCCTTCTAAGCCGGGGGTTGTGGGTTCGATTCCCGCCTCGCCCACCACTTTAGAATCAATAACTTAACAGAAGATTCAAATCTGCCCGTCGCAAGTGGCCGCAATACGTCTCAAAAGCGCTATTGGGGAAATCTGCCCGGCCAATCTGCGGGTTGATCAATTGGTGCAGATCCGCTTCGTGCCAATCTGTATGCCCCCCGTATTCCTCTAGGTTCACTATCAAAAATGCAGCGGACTTGAAGTCCGGCGATATGATGGACCAATGCTTGCCGAGGAGCCCGGCCTGCGGTTTACTCACCTAAAGAGCGAACCCGAAATGCACATGACTCCGTGGGGCAAACAGCAGTCCTTCCTGTTCAGCCTTTTCAAGCGTTCATGGTCATTCTTCCGAGTGCCGTCTTATAAGTGACAATCCTTCCCCCGCACTTCCTCCCTACGTGTTTGCATATTCTGGAACCGTGGTGAGCGTGTCTCGGCGCAGGGATCTGCGTTTGATGAGCAGGAAGAATACCGGAACGAGAATCAGGACGTGAATCGTGGATGTGATCATTCCGCCAACGATGGGCGCCGCAATCGGCTTCATCACGTCTGAACCAATGCCGGTCTCCCACAGGATCGGCGCGAGGCTCAGGATGACCGCAGTCACTGTCATCAGCTTGGGCCGCAGGCGCTGGACCGCGCCCTCCATGACGGCCTCCACAAGAGCGCCTTCAGTCATTGGCGCGGCCTGGGCAAGGCGGCGCTGGTAGGCTTCATCCAGATACTCCACCATCACCACACCGGTTTCGACGGCAATGCCGAAGAGCGCGATATAACCCACCCACACGGCGACGCTGAAGTTATATCCGAGCATCCATTGCAGCAGCAGCCCTCCAGACATGGCGTAGAGAGTAGGAAAAACCAGCACAGCGGCCTCGAGAGCAGACTTGAAGACAAGATAGAGCAGCATGAAAATCACAAAGAAGACGACGGGCAAAATGATCGTAAGGCGCTGCCTGGCGCGAAGCTCGAACTCGTATTCTCCCGCCCAGCGCCAGGTGTAGCCCGTCGGAAGCACTAGCTTCTGTTGCAGAATCTTCTGCGCTCGGTTTACAAAGCCGCCGTAGTTATTTGTCTTCAAATTGAGATAGACATAGCCGGTGAGCGCGCCGCCTTCGTCGCGGATCATGGCCGGCCCGCGAGAAAAGTACACGCGGGCTACCTCGCCGATGGGAATCTGTTCGCCCGCCGGGGTTGGAATGAGGGCTTGCGATATCGCCGCCGGATCGTCGCGGTAGCCGCGCTGATAGCGCACTGCGATGGGAAAGCGTTCCCGGCCTTCCACATTCTCGGCGATGTCCGCGCCGCCGATCTCCGAAGTGACGACCCGCTGCACATCGGAGACGGTGAGGCCGTAGCGTGCAGCCACGGGCCGGTTCACGTCCACGTTGAGATAGAAGCCCTGCGAGACGCGCTCGGCATAGACGGAATCGGCTTCCGGCATCGTGGAAAGCAGCGTCTGCATCTGCGCTCCGATCTCCTCGATGCGCGCCAGGTCCGGGCCCTGAATCTTGATTCCTACCGGCGTCTTGATGCCGGTCAGTTCCATATCGAGCCGGTTCGCCACGGGCATGGTCCAGGTGTTGGTCAGTCCGGGAAACTGGAGCTTCTCGTCCATCTGCTGGATCAGCTTTTCATACGTCATTCCGGGGCGCCATTGATCCCGCGGCTTCAGCATGATGGTGGTGTCGTACATATCGAGCGGCGCGTTGTCCGTAGCCGAATCTGAGCGGCCTACCGTGCCGAAGACCGTCGAGACTTCGGGGAAGGAGCGGATGATGCGGTCCTGCTCCTGCATGAGCGAGACGGCTTGCGTTATGGAGATGCCGGGCAGCGCAGACGGCATATAGAGCGCGCTGCCTTCATAAAGTGCTGGCATGAACTGGCTGCCGAGGCGGAAGTAAAGAGGAACGGTAACCGCCAGGAAGATGAGGTTCAACGCGATGACCAGCTTCCAGTGCCTGAGGCACCAGCGGAGGACCGGAAGATAGATGGCCTGCGTAATACGCGCGGCGGGGTTTTTCGTTTCGGGGCGCAGCTTTCCGCGCAGGCAGAACGGCATCAGCGCCGGCACCAGCGTAATTGAGAGCAGCGAAGCGAAGATGAGCGCTAGCGTCTTGGTCCAGGCCAGCGGCCGGAACATGCGCCCTTCCTGCGCTTCCAGCAGAAAAACCGGCAAGAACGAGACCACAATAATGATGAGCGAGAAGAAGAGCGCCGGCCCGACCTGCTGTGCGGCGCCGACAAGGATACGCTTCCGCTCCGCATCGCTGGGCGCCACGGCGCGTTCGGCCAGGTGCCGGTATCCGTTTTCGACGATGACGATCGCGGCGTCGATCAGCACGCCGATGGCGAGCGCGAGGCCGCCAAGCGACATGATGTTCGAGCTGACGTGCAGAAAATACATCGGGATGAACGCGGCCAGCAAGGCGATGGGCACGGTAAGGATGGGCACGAGCGCCGAGCGGAAGTGAAAGAGAAAGGCGATGCTAACGAGGCTGACAATGATGGCTTCGAGGAAGAGGTCGCGCTTCAGCGTGTGAATCGATTCGTCGATGAGCCGCGAGCGATCGTAGCCGGTGACGATTTCTACACCGGCAGGCAGCGAGGGCGCAATCTCGCGAAACCTTGCTTTTACTCCGTCAATGACGGTGTTGCGCTCGACCTTGCCGGATTGCATCAGGTTGGCGACGGCCTGCTGCGACACGCCGAACTGCCGCGGCAGCTCGACCACCGCGAGCCGGGAATTCTAGGGACAGTTCTCACCGATGAAGCGGTCTTTGGCGAACTGATCTGCGATGGTGTACACGTTGCGCCGGAGATGGTGAAGCTTTGGTGGAAGGCCAAAGGCGCGGAGCGGGCGATTCTGGTGACCGACGCGATGAGTGCGACGGGAATGCCGGACGGCACATACCAGCTCGGCGGATTTGCGGTCGAAGTGGGCGGCGGAAGAGCCATGGCGCGTGGCGTTCTGGCTGGAAGCGTGCTGACGCTGGACCGAGCGCTCGAGAATTTCATGGAGTTTACCGGCGCGCCGCTGGAGCAGGCGCTGCGGCTGCTTACCGTGAACCCGGTTCGGATGACTGGACTCGACGAATTGGCCGGTTCGCTGGCCGCCGGTAAACCGGCCAGTTTCGCCGCCGTGGATCGAATGGGACGATTGGTTGGCTCGATGGTGAACGGAGAGGCTGCATTTTCGCCCCAATCAGCGGTGAAAATTGACGAAATTCGGGGGTTTTTTGACAAAAAATGGGGCAAAATGCGCTGTTTGCCGTTGCTGAATCGTTCATGTGTATAAATTATAAGCCATTTATATTGTGTTTGTTACGTGCGGGAAAGGGCTCAAAAACCGGCCTCGACAGGGGGGAGGGGGTGGGGGGTAGGGTGGGGTACGGACCGGTCACATGCCTGACAGTTGTCAGCAAGACGGCGGCTCGGGTCATTGTTCATGCTTTTATTGTGCGCCGGGGGAGGGAGATTATCTGCAAGGACTGGCCGTCCGGCCGGAGGCCTTCGGCAAGGGGGAATTAGGGGGCATCTTGCTCAGGGGAGGGGGTGTCGTCTCGTCTCCCACCCTTCCGCAAAGAACGCGGAAGGATGGGGCACCCGGCTCAAATCGTCTTGGCTGCATCCTCCGCGGGAGTTTCCTGGGCGACAGCCTCTTCCGCTGAAACTTTTTTGGCGACAGGCTCTTCCGCAGGAGCTTTCTTGGCGACCGTCTTCTTCCTGGAAGCCTTCTTAGCGACCGTCTTCTTCGCGGGGGCTTTCTTGGCGCCGGCCTTCTTCCTGGGAGCTTTTTTGGCCGGTGTTTTATTAGCGGCTACTTTCTTCGCCGCAACTTTCTCGGTGGCCTCAACGATCGCCAGCCCAACGGTGTCTTCAATTACCTTTTTGCCGACTCCCTTGCCCACGGCCTTCCTGACAGCTGTTTCGATCCGCTTGACGGCCTTTTCGCGCTTGCGCTCTTCGTTAGTCATGCTGAGGTCCCTCGGTAGACCATCTTCTCTGCAAGTCGGAATTCTACACCGCGACTCTGTGCTTCGCCGCAAGTTTATTTCGCCCAGCCCTTTGTGCCTCGCTTGTCACTCAATGAGAGCATCGGATCAAATCGGGGAAGAAGTCTCGAGTTGTTTTCTTCAGGGTTTCGAGGGGCTTGTCGCTCGTCTTCGCAGTGTGATCTGGCTCACTAGGCGCCTGCGGCGGGGGAATTATGAGGTTTGATTGTGGATGTGTGGGTTTGTCGTCTCCCACCCTTCCGCAAAGAACGCGGAAGGATGGGGCACCCGGCTGCGCATGTACGAGAGGAAATCAGCAGGACTCTAGCTGGAATGGGATTGGGGCATTTCCCTCGGGAACTTCCCAGCTATCAGCATGAACAGGTTCGCGTCTTTAAGAATGGCACACCGGTCGGTGATTTGATTGCCACTGTGCTTACGCCTGGGCCACAGAATGACAGCAAACTCAGCGAACAGTTCGCTGCAGAAGGCGCTGATTACGCAGCCATCGTCCAAAAAATACGGGAGTTGGTTGCGGAATGAGCGAGGGATCTACCGTCGCATAGCCGGACTTTTGGCTGCCGGCGAGCGGTCCCGTTGTTTACCGAGGCTCTTGAACCCCCAAGATTTGGGTGCCCCACCCTCGCCGTGTCTTTGTATTTGCGGCTAGGGTGGGTTCGCGCTGACGAGCAATCCGTCTTCGCCTGGCATCTTCAGCCCTGTCCGTTTTCCAGCCGTCCAAAACGACTCAATCTCGACAGTACCTGACTCTCCGGTCAGGTAATGCCGAAAGCTGGACCACTTCCACTCGCCGGGACGCGGTACCAAGCCCCGAATTACCGGATTGCGGTGCATATACTTGAGCTTCTCGACCCGTTTCTCTTCCGAGTGAACATTAAAGTCATAGTAGCGTGGAAGCCAGAAAGGCCGCGGATCGGATTGCTTGGAGACGGAAGTTTTCAGGGCTTGAATTGCTCGGGCGAGCGTGGTCCGACTTGGTTCCGAAACCATCATATGCACGTGCTCCGGCATGATCACATAGCCGAAGACATGGAAGACATACCGCCTGCGTATCTGTTCCAGTGCGTGCTCGAATAACTCACGGGCCGCTGCTGTGGCGAGATGTGGCAGCCTGTCGTGACAACTGAAGGTGAGGAAGTGGATATCCCCTGCCTGTTGGAAGCGGGCGAGTCTGGATGGCATGACAAGTGGAGTGTAATCCAGTCCCACCCTAGCCGCAAAAACAAGAACGCGGCGAGGGTGGTCCGACTTGGTTCCGAAACCATCATATGCACGTGCTCCGGCATGATCACATAGCCGAAGACATGGAAGACATACCGCCTGCGTATCTGTTCCAGTGCGTGCTCGAATAACTCACGGGCCGCTGCTGTGGCGAGATGTGGCAGCCTGTCGTGACAACTGAAGGTGAGGAAGTGGATATCCCCTGCCTGTTGGAAGCGGGCGAGTCTGGATGGCATGACAAGTGGAGTGTAATCCAGTCCCACCCTAGCCGCAAAAACAAGAACGCGGCGAGGGTGGGGCACCCAGTTCAAACAGGTTGGACACAGCCAGTTCTAATGGGTAGGACAACTCCTATGTAGAAAACAGCGGGTCGGCGGACGAAACCATTCACACCTGCATGACTTCGGCTTCTTTTTTGTGGGAGAGCTCTTCCATGCGGCGGATCTCTTCGTCGGTCATCTTCTGGACTTCTTCGAGAGAGCGCTTCTCCTCGTCCTCGCTGATTTTTTTGTCCTTGGCTAGCTTCTTGAGGGCTTCGTTGCCGTCGCGGCGGACGTTGCGAACCGCGGTGCGGTGCTCTTCGAGGACCTTGTTGAGGTGCTTGCAGACCTCGCGGCGGCGCTCCTCGGTCATGGGGGGAACGGGGATGCGCAAGACCTTGCCGTCGGAGATGGGATTGAAGCCCAGATCGGAGGAGCGGACGGCCTTGTCGATTTCCTTCAAGATCGTAGGGTCCCAGGGCGCGATCAAGATCAATTGGGCTTCGGGAGATGATACTTGTCCGACCTGGCTGATGGGGGTTGGAGTGCCGTAGTAGTCCACCTTGACCTGGTCGAGCATGTGGACGCTGGCGCGGCCGGTGCGGGTGGAGGCCAGATTGGCCTGGAAGGTGGCTACGGCCTGGTCCATGCGGCGCCGGAGGTCGGCGTTGAGTTCTTTGAGCGCCGGAATACCGGCCATGATCGAGACTGCCATCGTTCTCCCCCTTTAGATCCAAAAGAATATATTAGCGAATCGGGGTGGCGGGAGGGCAATTTGGGTTTGCATTGGTAACGGCGCAACCTTGGCTGGCGCGAGGAGGAGGGATGGCTTCAAGCCACCCCAGCCGGCTTGGGTCGATTTTGCAGGGTATGCGGCACAAGCAAACGGAGTTTTTTGGATCAAAGACGGCGAGTTAGCCCCGCTACGCGGGTTGGCGGGTTGGCGAGTTGGCAAAGTGATCGCAGGCATTCGCCTCATCGGAGCGCTCGTTGGCTGCGCGGGTTGGCGAGTTAGCAAGTTCGCGGAGGGGTCAGTCCGGTCGAGGCGGCCTGCTCGTGGGCGTGGTAGCTGGAGCGAACGAGAGGCCCGGACTCGACATGGCGGAAGCCCAGCTTGAGGGCTTCGGCCTTGAGTTCGGCGAATTCGCGCGGAGTGTAGAGGCGGGCCATGGGCAGATGGTCGCGCGAGGGGCGCAGATATTGGCCGATGGTGAGGATGTCGCAATGGACGGCGGCCAGGTCGCGGAAGACCGAGAGCAGTTCGGCGGTCTCTTCGCCCAGGCCGACCATGACGCCGGATTTGGTGAGTCCAGCGGGGTTCAGTTCTTTTGCGTAGCGCAGGAGTTCGAGAGAGCGCTCGTAACGCGCGCCGGGGCGTACGACGCGGTAGAGGCGCGGGACGGATTCGGTGTTGTGATTAAGTACATCTGGCCGGGCGTCGACGACAATGCGGATGGCTTCGCGGTCGCATTGGAAGTCGGGGATAAGAACCTCAGTGCGGCAGCCGGGGGCCTGGCTGCGAATTTCCGAAATGACCGAGGCAAAGGCGCGCGCGCCGCCGAGGAGATCATCGTCGCGGTTGACGCTGGTGACCACTGCGTGGAGCAGCCCTAACTTAGCCACTGCCGCGGCGACCCTGCGAGGCTCGTCGAAGTCGATGGGTTCGGGGCGGCCCTTGGGAACGGCGCAGAAGCCGCAGCGGCGTGTGCAGAGGTTGCCCAGCATCATGAAGGTCGCGGTTTTGTGGTGCCAGCACTCGCCGATGTTGGGGCAGTGGGCGCTTTCGCAGACGGTGTTGAGTTGAAGCGAGCGGGCCAGTTGCTTGAGGGAGTGGTAGTTTTCGCCCACCGGGGCGCGGGCCTTGAGCCAATCGGGCTTGGGCGCGGGAGCTTTGGGGGCGGGGGCGATCTGGATCAGTTCCGTCACGGACTTATTGTAGACGGGCGCGGGATTGTGGCGCTTTCGAGAGCTGAGGGTGCCGTTCGCCTCGGGCGCTAGCGCAGCTTTTCGCGGACTTCGGTACGCACGAGATAGAGGAAGAAGACTAGATTGAGCAGCCCCTGAACGGCGTAGGGAAAGTCGTGGCTGGCGGCGAACTTCCAGAGGAAGAGCGCGACGAGCAGAACCATGGCGGCGAGGGTGAGCGCCCAGGCCCAGCGGAAGAGCATCAGCAGACCGAGGCCCGCGGTAATGAAGAGAGCCGAGAAGATCAGCAGCGCGGGACGAGCCTGTCCGCTGGCCACGCCGAGAGTGTTGATGCCGGCCAGCACAAACATGTAGAGGCTGATGGCGGCGAGGCCGGGCAGCAGGCGGAGGGTTTTGATGCTTCCCAGCGCCGCCGGCGCGCCAGGGGCTGGTTCATTGCCGGCTTCGCGACGGGCTTCGCCGGTCCTGGTTTCGTCCTTCTCAGGGCCGGTCATAGCGTGCGCAGGTAGGCGAGCAGGTCGCTGAGCTGGTCGTCGGTGAGTGGCGTGGCGGGCATCATCGCCCGGCCATGGAGGATGACCTCGGTGAGCCGCTCGTCGGTGGGCGGCGCGCCCGAGGGCATGGACTTGAGCTTGGTGAGGGCCTGCAATCCCGGCCCATTGAGAGGATGCGTGGTGGTGGGATAGTGGCAGCGGGCGCATTTGAGCTGATAGACATGCGCTCCGCGCGCCTCTTCCGGCGTCCACAGCGACGCGGGCTTGGAGGGGGGCAGCGAACGGCAGCCGGCCAGGGCCGCGGCCAGGAATGCGGCAAGGACCAGAGCGGGAGCGAGGACGGCCAGGGACAAAATGAAGGAACGAGTGTGCATCTGGCTCCGATGATACAGGGTTACGGCCGAGACAGGCCTACTCCGCCGCGGCGATGGCTTCGGCGATGCGGTCGATGGCGTGGAGTTCGGCATCGCTGCCGGGACGGTGGCCGTTGACCAGGATGGAGAAGGCCAGGGTCTTGCCGCTGGCCGCGGTCAGGTAGCCGGCGAGGGCGTTTGCCTCGTTGTGCGTGCCGGTCTTGGCCCAGAGACGGCCCTTGAGCGGCGAGCTCTTGAAGCGGTTGATCAACGTGCCGTCCACGCCGGCGACGGGCAGGGTCTCACGCCAGGCCGCGCCCCAGGGCTGGCGCGAGGCGTAAGCCAGCAGTTGGGTCAAGGCGCGCGGGGCCATGCGGTCGTCATTGCTCATCCCGGAGCCGTCGTAGAAGAAGAAGTCGGCGTCGGAGAGACCGGCGTCCAAGAGAAATTGGCGGACTACGCGGGCTCCCTCGGCAAAGCTGCCGTCGGCGCCGTGCACTTTGCCGAGCAGACGCAGAAGCAACTCGGCGTGCAGGTTCTGGCTGGTCTTGTTGATGACCGCGATGTCTTGCGCAACCGGCACGGAGACGCGGCTGGCCAGCACCTTGCGGCCCTCGAGCGGCGCGGCCACGGTGGAGATCTCGGCGGGGACGAGCTTGAGGGGCTGGGCGCGCTCCTCGGCAAAATCGGTGGTTCCGATCGAGAGTTTGTGGCGCGAGACGGAGCTGCCGTTGACCGTGACGCCGCGGCTGAGGAGCGCCTGCTTGAAGACCGCGGCGGTAAAATCCGCGGGGTCGTCGACGGCCAGGGCGGCATGAAGGCCCTCCGACGCCACGGTGCCCCAGGCGCGCACCATCATGTTGCCGGGCCGGCGGTCGAGGCCGGGGCGGGCGGCCTCTCCCGGAGGCGCGGGCGTCATAGTGCTGTCGAGGGTAAAGTAGTCCACATCCGGGGTCCACTCGGCGGTGGTCGAGCCGGGGGCGGCTGAAGCGGTCGCGTCTGGAGCAGTCGAGTCTGGGGTGGGCGCGGCTGCGGTTGCGTCGGGGGTTACGGTCAGCTCCACGGTGTTTTCGTTGAAACTGAGCGCGGAGACGGGAGCGCCATAACTCCATTGCAAGTCGTTCCAGGCCCAGGAGGTGGCGTAAGGCTCGTCGAGATAGAAGCTGTCGTCGCCCACCACGCTGCCTTCGACGGTGCGCACGCCGGATTCTTCGACCTGCTGGGCCAGCAGGTCGAGCACGTCCATGGCCTTGGGTGGCTTCGGGGCTTCTTCCGGCCCGGCTTCGGGGCTGGCGGCGGCTTCAGGCGGACGATAGGGATAAGGGCGGGCGCTGAGAGTGGGATCGCCTGCGCCAAGCAGGATCAGGTCGCCGTGCAGGACGCCACCGCTGTCGATCTCGCCGCCGGCGACGACGTTGGTGGTCCAGGTGAGGGTTTCGACGGGCAGCAGGGCATAAGCGGCGGCGGTAGTGACGAGCTTGGCATTCGAGGCCGGCGTAAAGAGCCGGCCCTCGTTCCATCCGTAGAGCTGGCGGCCGTCGAGCGTGGCCACGCTGATGCCAAAGTCGGCATGGCTCAGCGCCGGATCGGCAAGAATGGCGCCGATGCGCTCGGCCAGCGAGCCTTTGCTTGGGGCTGCGTGTGCCAGGGCGGTGTGCGCCGGGTGTGCCGCGGGAGTGGCCGTGCGCTGCTCCTGGGTCTGGGCAACCAGCCCGGCGGGGAGAACCAATGCGAAGGCAAAAAGAAGCGCGGGGAGTTGACGAAGGTGCGTCATGCAGGGAGTTTAGCAGGAGGACGGGAGATCGCAGCGTACCATCGAGAGATGAATTTTGTTTTCGAAAAGGGGCAATGAGGCAGAGACTGCCTTACATTGCTCAGTGAGGACTGGCAAGGGTAAATGACTCATTTCAACCGAACAAAAACTTCCTGGCGACTACGCACCCGTGAACTGGAGTTGGGACGGCGGACCCTGGTGATGGGCGTGGTGAACATTACGCCGGACTCGTTCAGCGATGGCGGGGCCTTTCTCGATCCTGAGGCGGCTGTGGCGCATGCGCTTGAGCTACTGGACGAAGGAGCCGACCTGCTGGACCTGGGCGCGGAGAGCACGAGACCGGGATCGCGAGCCGGCGGTGCTGCCGGCAGCGCGCTGGCTCCCACCGGCCGCCCCAACGACACGGACCTGACGTTGGGAACCCCGGCTGTGAGCGCAGTGCAAGAGCAGGCGCGGCTTCTGCCGGCGATCGCTGGGATTCTCAATGCCAGGCCGGATGCAGTGCTTTCAGTTGATACATATAAAGCGGAGACGGCGCGTGCGGCTTTGAAGGCGGGCGCGGAGATTGTGAACGATGTGAGCGGATTTCTGTGGGATGCGGAGATGGGTCCGGTCTGTGCGGAGGCGGGCTGCGGAGTGGTGCTGATGCACACGCGCGGACGCCCCGAGGAGTGGCGTGGGCAGCCACGGCTCAAGCCGGAGGAGGTGCTGGAGGCGGTGCGGGAGGGGCTGAGGGCGAGTTTGAAGCTGGCTGCCGCGGCGGGAATTCCGCCGGAGGCGGTCGTGCTCGATCCCGGCTACGGCTTTGGCAAGCGCTTTGAGGAGAATTTCTCCCTGCTGGCCCGGCAGGCGGAGTTGTTGGCGCTTGGGCTCCCGCTGCTTGCCGGGCTGAGCCGGAAGTCGTTTCTGGGGCGGGCGCTGGCGCCGCTCTATGGGGGCAGCGACGCGCCTGTTGAGGCTCGGGAGACGGCGAGCGTGGCTGCGCTGGCGGCGTCTATTCTGCATGGGGCTTCGATCGTGCGGGTTCATGCGGTGCGCCCGGCTGTGGAGGCGGCGCGTGTCGCCGATGCCGTGCTGGCGGGCGGGACGGCGGACGGCCAGCATGGGCTATGATGGTTTGTTCCGGATTCACTTGATTCGCATCGGCATTGCGCGGACCTGGGTCGAATGACCCGCCCAGGGAACAGTGGTGTCAATATCACACCCCGCCCTAGCCGAGAAGACAAAAACGCGGCGAGGATGCGGCACCCGCAGTCCAAGATTGGCGAATCATAAAAGGGAGACTTTGATGTCGGAGAGTACGCGCGGTACGACGGCAACTCGTGCGGTTTTGATTGCCAGGCTGGTGGGGATTTGTATTTATGTGTGGGCATTTTTTCTGCCCGCGGTGCGAGAGGTTGCCACGGCAGGCGTAGACGCGCCGGAGATGCTGCGGGGCACACGCTGCGCATGGGTCACGCTGATCAACACTTTGAACCCGGAGATGTGGCACTCGAAGTACTTCCTGGCGGTCTTCAGCGGCTGGATCAATCCGCTGCTGGTGCTTTACCTGATCTTCCTGCTCTTTCCCATCTTTCGCTGGCCGCGCCGCATCGTGGCTGGAGTCATCGCGCTCTTCCTGATCGGAACGTGGGTCTTCTTCTATATGTATCCGCTGGTTCCGCTGGTGGGCCACTTTCTTTGGGTCGCCGGAATTCTGCTGATTTTGGCCGGAGAGGTCTTTGGACGCGAAAAGACAGGCTCGGCGGCTGCTTGAGGGCCGGTTATTACTGGCGAGCGAGCCGGTAGAGCACGTGATGCCGCAAGGCATGGCCCTCGGGCAGGTGAGGGTGATCGAAATCATCGCGCAGATCGTGGGCCATGCCGAGCTTTTCCATCACGCGGCGGGAGCGCAGGTTTTCAGGCACCGTAAACGAGACAAGACCCGAGAGCCCAAGCTCCGCGAAGGCGTGGCGGACGACTGAGCGCGCTCCTTCGGTAGCCAGACCGCGGCCCCAATAATCTGCGCTGAGCCGCCAGGCAATCTCGATGGCGGGCATGAATTCCGCATCAAAAGTGGGAACATAGAGGCCGATGTAGCCCAGGAAGGCTCCGTCTTCACGAAGCTCGGCGGCGAAGGGACCGAAGCCGTGCTGCTCGAAATGCGCCTCGATGCGGGCGATCAACTCGTCCGAGGCTTCGGGCGAGAGCAGGCCGGGCATGAACTCCATGACTCGCGGGTCGGAGTTGAGCTTTTGGAAGGGCAGACGGTCCGTGTCTCGCCAGCGGCGCAGCAGCAGACGCTCGGTGGTGAGGCTTGGCGTCATCCGGAAATGCTATCACTTCGCGGACGCGCCTTCGGCTGCCGCCGCAGGGGGTCGAACCAGGTGAGAATTCAACTGCTGCTTAGAACTTATCCGTAAATTGAGAAAGGAATGTAGCGCCGGCCTCCAGACCGGCTGTACTGGCGGCGTCCACGCCGCCAGACACCGCCTGTGGGTCTGGAGACCCACAGACCAGCCGACCTGGAGGTCGGCGCTACCAATTTGCGGATAAGTTCTTAGTGGTGATGCCCGCCGCCGCGGTGGCCGCCGGAATGACCGCCTCCGCCCAAATGACCTTTGCTGAAGCTCTTGCCGCCGCTGCGGTAGCTCTTGCCACGGGTGTAGCTCTTGGGGGCGTGTCCGCCGCCATAGGAGGTGGATCTCTCGGCTTTGCGGCCGCCGCCGAAGAGATGAAAACCGCCGGAGTGGGCTGTTTTGGGTTCCGCAAAGCCGCTGCCAACCGAGGCTGAGTAAGAACGCTCGCCGGGATAGGAGCGCTGAGCGAAACCGCCTCGCTGCGGCGCGGGCGCCGATGCGCGCCAGTTCTGCTGTGGATTAGCATAGGCGGTGGCCGGGCGGCTCGCGTAATTCTTTGCGGAGTTGCCGTAGAAACCGGAGCCATAGCCAGAACGGGCATAGGCTTGTTGCCGGGCTGACATGGTGAATGGAGCCTGCAGGCGGTTGTAGGGCTGTGGCGCGGAGCGGCCGTAGTTGTTCTGCTGTGCAGAGTAGCTGCGGGAGGGGGCTTCATCGGGACGGGACGCCGCATAGGGCCGGTTTTCCGCATAGTTCTGGGGGTTTCTGACAGACTTGCGAGCGAATGCCTGCCGGCTGAATTCAGTGGCCGGGAGGCCATAACTTGTTTGTGACCGGTTACCGGAGTCCCACTGCCGGGGCGTCTCGGGCCGCGGATGGCGACCGTTCGACGGGAGGCGCCAATGAGCGACCGATGTGCTGTTTGAAGAGTAGTTCGACTGATGGAAGAGAACAGATTGGGTGAGCCAATCGAGGGCCCAGGTTGCCCAGCCAAAGGGGGTGTGGCTGAAGGCGGACATCGCGATGCCAAGGCCATACCTTACTGGCGATGAGCCGGCGAGCGACGCCAGGGAGCCGAGCAGCGAAAAGCTTTGATAGGGTGTGACCGGTTGTCCGTATACATCCCATGGGTTATAGGCCGGTACGTAGACGACCTGCGGGTTGACCGGGGCCAACTGGATGTAGCCCTGGTTGTAGCTGACGGCTTCCTGCGGAGTGTTTTGCAGGGTTCCGGCCGCTTGCGCGCGCTGGCGCAAGACCTGCACAGTCTCGAATACGTCCTGAGGCTGGTTGTAGTAGGCGTTGCCCAGGTCGGTGGTCCATTGGAGGTTGCGATCCATCAGAGCCAGCACCTGCGGAAACGCCATCAGCGCTTTCACGCTTGGATCCCAGGTTTGGGCGTCGGCTTCGGCGGCAATCTGATCGGGAGATGCATCGCTTTGGGACTGGAGCCAATGGTCGGCGCCCACCACCTGAGCGGGATATGTGGCCGCTGCCAGCACCTGGGCTACGAGCGTGTCCGGATAGAGGGCGATGGGGGCTACTAGCTGCTGGATCTGTTCGGCGGCGAGCGGCTGAGCGGGTGGTTGAGGCTGACCATACTCGGGAGGCGGATCGCCTTGGGAGTACTGGGTGCTCTGGGGCCATCCCTGATCCGGCGCTTGCTGTGCGTAGAGCTTGCCCTGCGCGAGGATGAGCAGAAACGGCACCAGAGCCAGTGCAACCAAGAGCCGCATCGCCTGCGAAGCGCCTCCGACGGCGGCCACCAGGTGAAGGGAGGTGCGGGGTGAATGAGGTCGAGCCGAGCCAAGCGATAAGCTGGACAGCCAGGCAGTGTGCGGGCCGGAGACGGAAAGGGAGGCTTGGGGCAGGCAGGTCGGGTGTCTCATGTTCCCTCTCAGTGGTAGCCATAGGGTCGCCCTGAAGCGAGACTTATGGACTTCGGCCGCCGCAGGCTGGTATTCCGGTTCTCGGCTTAAAAGCGGCTGTCTAGAGTAGACCCGGCATTCTGGCTTTAGTTGTGGCAGGAATGTTGAATACTTTGACCGGGGCGCCTCCTTTTGGGGAAATTGCGAGGATGCGCTCAGGGTTTATCATTGAAGATGGTGCTCCCCGGAGCGGGCGGCGCCTTCATTTTCAGCCCAGGTTTCCTTTGCGCATCATCGAGGAAGGGACCGTTGCGGCTGGACTGTCACTCTCCCGAATCAGCCACAACAGACAGGCTTCAAGGATCGGAACCGAGATGCGAGCAAAGACGGCGGTGGTGCTGGGCGCCCAGTGGGGCGACGAGGGCAAGGGAAAGATCGTGGACGTGCTCAGCGAGCGGTTCAACGCCGTGGCGCGCTATGCCGGGGGACACAACGCCGGGCACACGGTCATCATTGGCAGCCAGAAATTCGTGCTGCAACTGATCCCTTGCGGCGTGCTGCGGCCGGGCTGCCGGGGCGTCATCGGCAACGGCGTGGTGCTGGACCCGATCGCCTTTCTGAAAGAGGTGGCCAAGCTGCGGGGGCTGGACGTCGGCGTGGATGAGCAGCTTTTTGTGTCGAATCGGGCGCAAGTGATTCTGCCCTACCACCGGATGATCGAATTGGCCGCGGAGAGCGCGCCGGGGCGGAAGAAGATCGGCACCACCAGCCGGGGCATCGGCCCTGCCTACGAGGACAAGATGGCGCGCAGCGGTCTGCGCATTGTGGACCTACTGAGGCCGGAGTTGCTGAAGACGCACATCGAGGCGGCCTGCGGCGAAAAGAACGCCATCGCCCATGCTCTCTTTGGCACCGCTCCTCTCGACCCGGCGCAGATGTACGACGAGTACGCGGCTGCCGCGGAACAGGTGCGGCCGTTTGTGACCGACACGGGACGGATGCTGAACCAGATTCTGCGCGAGGGCGGCAGCGTGATGTTCGAAGGAGCGCAGGGGACGATGCTGGACATCGACCACGGGACCTACCCGTTTGTCACCTCCTCATCGGCGAC
This sequence comes from uncultured Acidobacteriaceae bacterium, assembly GCA_963710875.1. Classification (GTDB taxonomy): domain Bacteria; phylum Acidobacteriota; class Terriglobia; order Terriglobales; family Acidobacteriaceae; genus Telmatobacter. The sequence continues at coordinate 1,017,847 of CAVQBW010000001.1, forward strand.
GGCGGGCGGGGCCGCGACGGGCACCGGCGTGGGACCGACGGCCATCGGCACAGTGATCAGCGTAACGAAGGCCTATGTCACGCGCGTGGGCGAGGGGCCCTTCCCGACCGAGATTCACGATGCGGTGGGCGACCATCTGCGGGCGCGCGGCATGGAGTATGGCGCGGTGACCGGACGGCCTCGCCGCTGCGGATGGCTGGATATTCCGCTGCTGCGCTATTCCAATCAAGTCAACGGCGCCGAATGGCTGGTGGTGACCAAGCTGGATGTGCTGGACGAATTGGACGATATACCGATCTGCGTGGGTTATGAGATCGCGGGCAAGGTGACGGACGAGATTCCGGCCGACGTGCAGGGCCTGGAACGGGTCAAGCCGGTTTATACCAGGATGAAGGGCTGGCGAAGCTCGACCGAGGGCATCACAGAGTTTGACAAGCTGCCTGCGGAGGCTAGGGATTATCTGCGCTTTCAGGAGCGGGAGAGCGGGGCGAAGATCGGCATGGTCTCGACCGGCCCGGATCGGGACCAGACGATGCTGCTGCCGGAGTTTGCCGCGGCGCTCGATCGCATTCACGCCTAGACTTGAAATGCGCACTGGGGGTTCGAAGCCCAGGACGCGAGAGGAAGCCGCTTCGATGATCAGCTTTGCCGTACGGTTGAAGTTTGCCCCGGAAGATCGCGACGATGTTGCCGAAACCCTGCGCAAGCTGGCCGCGGCCTCGCGCCAGGAGCCGGGATGCGTCAGCTACATTCCCCACTTTCTCGAGGACGACCCGGACATGGTGCTGATCTATGAGCAGTACCGGGATGCGAAGGCTCTGGCGGCGCACCGCGAATCGGTGCACTTCAAGCTCCATGCCGTGGGCGGGCTCTACCAGAAGATGCGGGAGCGGAACGTGGAGAACCTGGTTGCTCTCGTTTGAGCTCCGGGCAGCGTCCAACCGGTGGAACTCCGCGGATGAGTGGCGGCGGCATTCACGGAGAGTTGACTGAGCACAGATGCAATGTTTCGTGAAATTGATTGACCGGCGACTCCATTCCGGGCTACCATCCGTTACGATCATGCCTGCAGCCACAATGAGCCCCGGCAAGCCCGCCCGCCGCCGGCTGGCGTTTGTTCTGGTCCTGCTTGCCGCGCTTGCGCCGGCGCTCGCTGCCGAACCCCCTTCCAATGGGATGCACAGGGCGCAGAAGCACGAGAACCGCCGCGAGATCGACCAACTGGAATTGGATTGGCGGGATGCCGTGATAAAGTCGGACACAGCCGCCATGGCCAACCTGCTGTCCGACGACGACTACCTGGGCATCCTGCCCAACGGCACGCTGCAAACCAAGGAGGAGACGCTGGCCAACATGCGCGCCGGGGCGACTCATTTTACGTCGATTGTTTTCTCCGACCGCAGGGTGCGCTTCCACGGGACGACGGCGCTGGTGACCTCAAGGGCCGATGTGACCGGGACAACAGCGGCGGGAGCGATCTCAGGGAGCTATCGCTACACGCGCGTCTATGTGCGGGATAAGCAGGGCGCGTGGAAGATTGTGAGCTTCGAGGCCACACGGATTAGCGAGACGGGCGTACGGAGGAAGTAGATGGCGTGGAGAGGCGATCTCCTACCCCCTGGACAAATTCCCCTACAATAGACCGATGCCCGAGCTGCCTGAAGTTGAGACGATCGCCCGCGGAGTTGACGAACGTCTGCGCGGAGACCCAATCGTCGAGGTCTGGTTCGGCGGGCACCGCGAGCCCTTCAAGACGCCGCCGGCGCGCCAAGCCAAGGGGCTCGAGGGGCGGGTGATTCTGGCCGTTCATCGCACGGGAAAACATATCGTCTGCGAGCTGGGAACGGTTGACGGGAATTTGCAGTCCCACCCTAAAGGCAAAAACAAAAACGTGGCGAGGGTGAGGCACCCGATAGTGCTGGAAAGCACTCCGGCCGCGCAATGGATTGTGCATCTGGGCATGACAGGAAGATTGCTTGTCACCGCCCCGGATACTCCCGTTGCTGCACACACTCATGCGCGGCTGAGTCTGGCTAGCGGCCGGGAGCTGCGTTTTGTGGACCCGCGGCGCTTCGGACGGCTGGAGTTTCGCGAACTGAGCCGCGAGGCCGGCTTCAGCGCTCCGGGGGCCGATCCGCTGAGGGTGACGGCAGAGGATTTTGTCCAGCTCTTCCGGCCAAGGCGCCTGGCGATCAAGGCCGCCCTGCTCAACCAGAAGCTGCTCGCCGGGGTGGGAAACATCTACGCCGACGAGAGCCTCTTTCGCGCCGGCATCCGGCCACGCCGGCAGTGTGGCCGGCTGACCGCAGCGGAACTGGAGCGGCTGCGGCTGGCGCTCCGTGATGTTTTGCAAGACGCCATCCGGCTGGGCGGTTCATCGGTCAGCGATTATGTTGACGCCGACGGCGTGCGCGGCTTCTTCCAACTGGAACACTGCGTCTACCTTCGCACGGATCTCCCCTGCCGGCTCTGCCAGACGCCGATCCGGCGCATTGTGCTGGCGGGGCGCGGGACGCACTATTGTCCAAAATGCCAAATGTAAAAGAGCGTTTCTATGGTTTTCAGGAGTTTCTCGGCTGGAGAAGTTCCATAAATCAAAAGACTCCCACATTGCAGATTCCACAACTCTCTGAAAATAAAGAAAGCATAAAGAGAACATAAAGTGGCATCGCAATTGCTACATCAGTTTACAGACAAATGCCAGTGATGTACCGGCTGCGAGGGAAACTCCCGCCAGCCCAAGAAAAAGAAGACGCCCGGCAAGAGCAACGCTCACGAAGCGGCCCTCAAGAGGGGGAAGGCCGGCCGGGGAAGTCTCAAGCAGGCACGGTGGAAGCAACCACCGGCCGCGCGTTGAATTGGGGGCCAGTGACTGGCGCGGGAGAGCGGAACGCCACTCTGATGAGAGTGGCGTTTCTTGCGTTTGGGAGGGGCACGACCCCTCACTTTGGGACTGTGTCCGCCGGCGCGGGAATCCGGTGGCGGCAGAGTTCGCTTGCCAGCCGCATCCGTTCGCTGTAGTATCGAAGTTGCCTATCAAGCGGCTGACGCGTGCCACCCGAAAGGGAAGAGCAAGCTCGCCGCCGAGCAAGGAAGCTTCGCCGGGGGATTTCACTCCGTCCCAATTTGCAGGCAGCGAGGGTTCCAATAGGAAGGGCATCACCTGAATAAAGCTCCGGCCGCACCGCTACGATCCTGACAACCGGATGGGGCTCGATTTCCCGGCTCCAGTTTGCGCTGTGGCAGAGGCATTTTCACAGAGGTCATGATGGGCCGCAGCGGCTGAACCGGCGCCGCCAGCAGGGAACAACGGTTTTTTCGGGGGCAGGCCGGAAGCTGCTGGAGTCTGTGAAAGGGTTCGAGACCTGCATGAACCGCCATCGATGGCGCGGAGTCCGGCTGTGGGGCAGTTTGTACCAGATTCTGTGACGATATTCGCCGCGCGCCGTCGAGTATCCCTTTCAGACTTCGGCGGCGGACAAGGGAAGGCCGGCGCCTTCAAGGAAATCGCTGAGCCACGGGAAGCAATGCAGTAGATCGCAATCCACCAAATCGCAATGTACCAAACCGCAAAGCACCAGGAAGCAACCGCATGACAACAGAAGTAACTCAGCCCCAATCTGAATTGGAGCCAGTCCCGGCCAACGGCCAGGGACAGTCGCAGGGGCACCGGCGCCGCCGGCGCCGCCGCAAGAACAAGAGCAGCCAGGCAAGCGGCGCGCAGCCGCAACAGCCGCAGGCGCTGGCGCCCGCGCAACCCCAGGCCCAGCCGCCGCAGCCTCAGATGCAGCCTCAGCCGCAGCCCGCCAAGCATAAGAGCGCGCAGGCTCATCAGGGCGGCCGCCAGGGCGGACAGCAGAATCAGGAACGGAAGAAGAAGAAGTTCTTCCAGAAAGCTTCGGCGGCGGCGCAGCCCGGCAACAGCATCTCAGGACCGCCGCAGGGCAAGCGCAAGGGCGCCAGGCAGAAGGGGCCCAGGGAGTTTGTGGGTCCGATGGACCACAGCTACCGCATCGTGAACGGCAACGTGGTCGACGGTCCTCCATCGACCATCCAGATCACGAGCAACGGCCACAACGGTTACTATCAAGAGGCCTACGAACCGCAGCCCGCGGTCGCAATTCGCGAAGACGCGCCTACGCGAATCTTCTGCTTCATCGAAGATCTGTTCTTCCTGGCCAAGATCCAGGAGACGGCGCGCAAGCTGGGCGTGAAGGTGGAGTTTGTGAAGGGCGGCGACAAGGACACAGTGGCCCGGCTGAACGAACTGCCCGAGGCCGAGCGGCCCAAGCTGCTGGTCTTTGACCTGAACAATCTGAACGCCAAGCCCATCTCGCTGATTCCGAAATTCAAGACCAAGTTCAAGAAAGCGACCTCGATCGTGGGCTTCCTTAACCACCTGCAAGGTGAACTGAAGGCCAAGGCTATCGAGGCCGGATGCGACGCGGTGATGCCGCGGTCGGCCTTCTCGCAGACTCTGCCCAACATGCTGCGCCGCTATGGCTTGGAAGAGGAAGAAGACCACACGCCGCAGCCGGTGATGTAGCGGCAATCAAGAGCCGAGAACAAAAGGGCGCTTCCCAGGTGGAAGCGCCCATTTGTTCGTGAGCGGGAAGTTTAGCCGGGGGGCCAGGTCATTGCGCGGCCGCCGAGCAGGTGGAGGTGGAGATGATCCACGGTCTGGCCTCCGTCGGGGCCGGTGTTGATGACCACGCGGTAGCCCTTAGCGAGGTTGTTGGCGCGGGCGATGCGGGCGGCGGCCCAGAGCAGGTGGCCGAGCAGCGGGCTGTCGCTTCGGGCGGCCTCGGCCATGGAGACGATGTGCTCGCGCGGGGTGATGAGAATGTGGACCGGCGCCTGCGGATTAATGTCCGCGAAGGCGTAGCAGAGTTCATCCTGGTAGAGGGCAGTGGAGGGAATGCTCCCTTCAACGATCATGCAAAAGAGGCAACTCATGGCGCGTTCAGTGTACAGGAACGGGGTGGGGTTGGCGCACAATGTGGTTAGCGGCCTAGCTGAGCAGCAATCGCTTTCCGTCTGCGGTACACCGAGCTGCAAATTCGGTCCACAATGAACTCGTGATAGGTGTCTTCAACCAAAGCTTGGGATCGGACCAGTTCAGTGAGGGCGTTCCCGATGGCCTTCCACAGTGGCGTCTCTTCCCAACGCTGGGAGGTGCGTGGCATTCCTTTCGGAAAGGTATGTATAACCGGGCGAGATTCAACCTGGCGGCCTTCAAGTGTCACATAGTAGTTCGGCGTCACGCCAGCATCGAGTGAATGGAGCATGAGTTTTGGGGACGGTCCCGGAGCGCAACCCGTTGCCGATAACGGCAACCGGAACACGAAACCGAGAATCAGTGCTTTAACGCCCGGAAACTGCGCCAACGTCCGAAGCTCATCCCGGTGTGCCTTGAGGTAATCGACCGCGACCTCTTCCTGCTCATGCAAATGCAGAGTCTTCGCATCTCCGAGAAGAAGTTCCAAGCCGTTAGAGGGGCCATCGCCTTTGTGCATCCAGACGTAATCTGGACGGAGTTTCGAGGTGGCGAGGAAACCGTCAACATCGAACGTCTTGCCAAGTGCGAATATGTGGAATCGCTCAGAGAACCGCTCCGGCCACGGGAGATCCTTTTGAAGGCTCGTCATTTTCTTTAGCTTATGTCTGCCGCGGTCGAAGTGTCGGCGCGTGCAGTAGTTTCGATCAAGAGTACCACGATTGCGATGTTCCGGGAATTGAGCCTTGCTCTTCAGGGTAGTACTTCGGCTGGCGCCATCACCTCGTCAGCACCGTGCGAAAACACGCCGCCCACTGTAACCTTGAAGCTATGAATTGGATCACGATTCTCATCCTGGCCGCCATGCTGGCGGCTGTTTTCCTGCTCAGGCGTTCCGGCCTTGTCTCAGCGGCTGAGGCCGCGTCTCACCTGAAGAAGGGAGCGCTGGTGATCGACGTGCGGACGGCGGGCGAATACGCATCCGGGCATCTGCCCAAGGCGATCAATCTGCCGCTGGGCGAGATCGAATCGAGCCTGCCGCGCCGAGTGAAGGATAAGAGCCAGGTGCTGCTGCTGCACTGCCAGGCCGGCGGGCGCAGCGCTGAGGCCAGAAAGAAGCTGCTCGCGCTGGGCTACGTGAATACCTTCAATCTTGGCTCCTACAGCCGGGCGGCGCAGATCGTGAAGGGCCGGTAAGCCCCGCCCGGACGACGGAAGACGGCTCGGGCAGAGCCTGTGGCGACGCTGCTAGAATGTTTCGCATGGACACAATTCAGTACAACCTGCCGCCGAATAGGATTCCCCTTGCCTGGTATAACATTGCCGCCGACTTGCCCAAGCCGCTGGCGCCGCCGCTGCATCCCGGCACGCTGAAGCCGTTGGGTCCCGACGACCTGGCGCCGCTGTTTCCGATGAGCCTGATCATGCAGGAGGTCAGCCAGGAGCGGGAGATCGAGATTCCCGGCGAAGTGCGCCAGCTTTATGCGCAGTGGCGCCCCTCACCGCTCTTCCGCGCGCGCCGCCTCGAAAAGGCGCTCGATACGCCGGCTCACATCTATTACAAATACGAGGGCGTGAGCCCGGCCGGCTCGCACAAGCTGAATACCGCTTTGCCGCAGGCTTATTACAACAAGAAAGAAGGCACCAAGCACCTCTCGACCGAGACAGGCGCGGGCCAGTGGGGCTCGGCCTTGTCGATGGCCTGCTCGTTTTTCGGACTGGATTGCAAGGTCTACATGGTGCGCGTGAGTTTCGACCAGAAGCCCTATCGGCGCGCGCTGATGGAGGCTTTTGGAGCGACCTGCATCGCCAGTCCCAGCGATACGACAGAATCGGGAAGGGCGATTCTGGCACAGCATCCCGATTCGAATGGGTCACTTGGAATAGCAATATCAGAGGCAGTGGAAGTGGCCGCCAAAGACCCGAACACCAAGTACGCCCTGGGCAGCGTGCTCAATCATGTGCTGCTGCACCAGACGGTGATCGGCCAGGAGGCGATCGAGCAGATGGCCCTGGCCGATGACGATCCCGACGTGATTATCGCCTGTGCGGGCGGCGGATCGAACTTTGCCGGGTTGGCGATGCCCTACATTGGCCGCAAGATCAAGGGGCAAAGCAAGGCGCGCATCGTGGCCGTGGAACCGGCGGCCTGCCCCAGCATGACCAAGGGAAGGTTCACCTACGACTTCGGCGACACCGCTCACCTGACGCCGCTGGTGAAAATGCACACGCTGGGCAGCACCTTTGTTCCTCCGGGAATTCACGCCGGCGGGCTGCGCTATCACGGCATGGCGCCGCTGGTGTCACACGTTTTGGACCTGGGATTGGCCGACGCCGTCACCGTGCAGCAGTTGGACGCCTTCGCCGCGGGAATTCAGTTTGCCCGCGCCGAGGGAATTATCCCCGCGCCGGAGGCCAACCATGCCGTCGCCGCGGCCATCACTGAAGCTCTGCAAGCCAAGAAGGAAGGCAAGCAGAAGACGATTCTCTTCAATCTGAGCGGGCATGGCCACTTCGACATGGCGTCGTACATCGCGTATCAGGCCGGGAAGCTGGAGAACTACGAGTATCCGGCGGAAGAGATCGCCATGGCGCTGGCGGGGCTGCCGGTGGTGGGGTAGGTCAAGACAGTTGTTCCAGCATCCCATATCTCAAAATAGAGATATGGGATGCCAGAACATTTCTGTGCCACTGGCGTATCTTCTAAGTGTCCAAGCCGCGCTTAATGGCTTCTCGAAAGACGGCTGCAGTCGCGTCAAGTGCAGCGCATACCTCAACAGGATCGCCGTCTGCGGCGTCGAGCAATGCCTCCAAGCTTGGCTTCAGCAGACCTTCGACACGATCTGCAGCTTGTGTAGAGAGTGGAATATCGTCCCAAGCGTCCGCAACCCACCGAGATACCGACGCTAAGACCAAGAAAACTACAGGATGACTGGGCGTGCCCTCTTGGAGTTCAGAGAGCGAAAGCTCCGTAATCACTCGGAGATTGTCTAAGGCTAGGCCCCTGCCGATAGCAGTTCGGATTTGATCATATTGACTTGGCATCGTTCGATCTCAAATCTGAAATCCTCTAGTGTGAAGAGTGGAATATACCGATCCACGAGTCCTTTCAGTTTATCGCCGCCACCTTCGAGGCGGTCAACGAGCGTGATCACAGCCAAGATGTTGCACCCCGCTTGAGATGCGGCGTCGATGGCTTTCAGCACTGATCCACCACCAGTCACAACATCGTCAACGATGACAATATTCGAGCCGGGCTCCGGAGCATTCTCGACTAAGTTCTTAGTCCCGTGCTTCTTCGGTTCTTGTCGAACATAAAAACCGTCCAAATGGAGTCCGCACTCACGCGCCCGCATGATCACCGAACTGACGATAGGGTCGGCACCATGAGTCAATCCGCCTATCGCTTTTGGCCACTCTCGGAGTTCCTCGCGCATTACACGCAGAACGACGTCTCCGACCAACCATGCTCCTTCAGAGTTGAGCGTAGTCCTCTTACAGTCAAAGTAGTGATCCGACTGACTCCCGTTACTGAGCGTAATTGGACCCAAAATAAGGCTCCGCTGCGTGAGCAGTGATTTAAGAGCGGATCTCGTATCAGTATGCATCAAGGGTTGATGGTAGCACGCATTCGCACGCTCGTTGCTGTTGAAAATATTGCACATGTGTGGAAAAATAGCCAGTAACTTGGCTGGTTCCCCCAGCCAAATTCCTCTCCTTTGACTGAGATTATGATAGCAGATTCCTAGTGATCTTGACGACAGGTTGTGGTGTTGCATCGCCTTCCAGCAGTCCCTTTCCCCAACTTTGGGCAAGGGAAACTCTTCCGGGAGACTCGCTGGTAGCCCAGTCTTGGTTCAAGCGAATAGGAGGATCACGCGGCACCCGGCGCTAATGCGAAGTTGTGACTTCAATGTAATCGAGCGCGGCGGGGTCGGAGCCTTGGGGAGCGCCTTCGACACGCAGCAAATCGCCGGGCTTGAGAGCTAGGCCGCGGACGGTGTGGCGGGTGGAGTTGTCGCCGTCGGGGCGGTTGGAGGGCAGCATGGCATCGGCGGCCCATGTGGCGGCGGGCTGGCCGTTCACTGCGAGCGTGAAATGCGCGACTCCACATTGCAAATCGAAGTACTGGATGGCGATGTTGAAGAGGCTTGCGGGACCTGGCCAGGTCCACTCGGCGGAGCAAGTGCGGGTTTCCGCAGGGGCTGAAGCCCTAGTTGATTTTGAGGCGTTTTCGGCACGACTGAAGTCGTGCCCTGACACTTCTTGCTGCTGGGGAGCTGACTGGTTTGCGGGCTGCGTTGATTGGTTCCCGGGCTGTGCTGACCGGTTTCCGGGCTGTAAGGTTGAGGCCTGACATGTGACCGCCTTGCCGCCTGAAGCATCCTCCCACGGAGTCACATCGATGATCTTGTAGCCGGTGAGGTGCGCGTCTTCGGCTTCGAGGCGGCCGGGGTAGTGGCCGGCGCGGCCTTTATCATCGGGGATTCCGCTCAGCCGAAGGAAATACTGCACGATGGCGTCGCGCCAGACGATGGCGTGGCTGGCGCCGTATTCGAGGCGGGCATGCACATCTTCGTAGAGTTTGGGGTCGATCTTGCCTTCGAGCGTGGCCCACTCGTTGATGAGTTCGGCGGCCTGCTCCGCGCCCTCATAGTGGCTGTCGTAGATGTACTGGATGACGGTCTTGCCATCGTGCAGCTTGTAGGTGTACGGCACGTGATGGAAGAAGGTGAGTAGATTGTCGGGGGTGGTGGCGAGATTTTCATAGATATTGGCCACCTCGGGCGGGTACTGGCCTATGAAGCCGGTGCCTGTTGCGACAGTCCGGTCCATGCCGACGCCGAGATGGTCGGCGCGGTGCCACTGGCCCCAGCCATTGTCTTCACTCGCCTCGATGTTCGGGCCGTAGTGGCTGCCGGTGATGTCTGTGAGCGTCTGCATGCCGAGCGGGCCGGTGTAGTTCACATAGGCGGGCCAGGACTGCATCAGCATCTTGACGACGGTGCCAACGACTTGAGGATCGTTGCTAATGGTCTGCCGCGTCCACTCTGCGGCAATCTCTTCGGCTGAGAGATTGGGGTTCCATGCCAGGCGGCCGAAGGCGTAGAGATTGGCCAGCGCCAGCGGCGAGCCGAGCCAGCCGTCGCGGCCCACGCAGGTGACTGCAACGATTCCGCCAAGGGGGCGATGGAATGTCTTGCCAGCGATGATCTCCTTGACGGGAGTGGAACGGCCCTCTGCGCGCAGATCGAAGTCGAGGACCTGTTTCCACATCGGCGCGAGGTAGACGAGGTGGCGCTGCTGACCGGTGTACTCCTGGGTGACTTCAACCTCCATGGCCTGGCTGGTTTGCTCAAGGCCGGCAAAGAGCGGCGAGACAGGCTCCTGAGCCTGGAAGTCGATGGGGCCTTCCTTGATCTGGATGACGACGTTGGCGGCGAATTTGCCGTCGAGGGGATGAAAGATGTCATAGGCTGCGCGGGCGCGGTCGGCCTTGGGGTCGTGCCAGTCGAGGTGGTGGTTGTAGACGAAGGCTCGGTAGAGGACGATGCCGCCATGAGGCTCGAGCGCGGCGGCCAGGGTGTTGGCGGCGTCGGCGGGGGTGCGGCCGTAGCTGGCTGGGCCGGGCTGGCCCTCGGAGTCAGCCTTGACGGTGAAGCCGGCGAAGTCGGGAATGAGCGCGTAGATCTCGTTGGCCTTGGCAGTCCACCAGGCGCGAACCGCCGGGTCGAGCGGGTCGTAGGTCGAGAGGCCGCCGATCTTTTGTGGACTGGCAACGTCAACGCTCATGGCCAGCCGCACGCCCCAGGGACGCATGGCATCGGCGACGCGGGCCAGTTGCTTGATGTGATCGGCATCGAGCAGTTGTGGCGCAGCGTTGACGTTGTTGATGTTGACGCCATTGATACCCGCGGAGACCAACAGACGGGCGTATTCGGCCACCGGCGCGAGATCCTCGCGCACGTTGCCGCCCTCAAAGAATATGGAACGGCCTGCGTAGCCGCGCTCGACCGAGCCGTCGGGATTGTCCCATTCATCGGTCCAGCGGATGGGCATGGCGGGTTGTGAGCGGAGATCGAGATGCGTCAGATCTTGATCGGTTGCCAGAAAGCGGAGAAATGCGAAGGCACCGTACAGGACACCACGTTCGCCTCCCCCGGCGATGATCGCTATCGGGTGACCGTGGGAGCTGGTCCAACGCAGCCAGTAGCCTTCCGGCAAAAGGTCACTGGGGACTGCTAACTCGGGAAAGGCCTGTTGCACTTCCTTCGCGGTACCGAGCACCATTTCGCCTCTGGCAAAATCCGGCCCTTTGACGAACTGGCCATTGATCGTTATTGACATGGTTGTCGATGGGCCCGCAAAACGAGAGATGCCGCGATGCAGTTCAAGGGATGCCGACCGCTTTAAGGGACTGTCTCCGAGCACGCGTATTTGCAGGGGAATGGCCGTCTGGCCATGGTAGCTCGAATAGCGCAGCCAAGCCTGATCCGCCGTCTGCGCAGTGGCAGCCGAGCCGCACGCCAGCACAAGCGCGAGCACAAATCCCACATGAAAATGGATTCTTTTTGGCGTCATAGCCGCCCTTCGGTCCGCACTTTCGCCGCAACACCGTTTTATCATCCCAGGGCGGCTGAGGATTGGGAAAGCTCTTTTGGCGCGGTCGAGCCGGAGTCTATTGCACCGTCAGTACGAAAGTGGTGTTATGAGTCGTAGCCGTGACGCCGTTGTTGGACTGGCCGGTGACGGTGATGGTGTAGGTTCCGGGCGGGGTCGGCGGGTTGGGGAGCGGACCGTGGTGCTCGTAGTTGTAGCGCGGATTGCAGGCGGTTGTGCCCAGCAAAGTGACCAGAGCCACCAGGGCCACGAGCGAAACACGCCTCAGCCACAAACGGCGCCGCGTTCCCCAGGCAAGCCCGCCCAAACCCAGAACGCCGGGCAGCAGAAACGCCCATGCGATGGGCGTGGAGCGGCGGGAGACTGGCGAGATGGATGTAGTGGAAGCCGCGCTGGTGAGAACCACCATGGTGCTGGCCGGCGGACACGCCGAGGCCGGCGAGCCGCTGGCGCAGGCGGCAGAGGTCGCGGAAAGAATCTCGATGCTCCCCGGAGTAAAGGTGCAGGAGGCCTGATCGGGAAGGCCGGAGCAGGAGAGCGTGACGAACATCGGCGCCGTCAGGGCCGCGTTGTTCTCCGGCGTGACCGTGGCCACGACGTTTCCCGCGTTGCCGGCGGTAACCGAGACCGAGGCCGGCGCGACGGAGACCTGAAAATCGGGCGGAGCAGTGACGGCAGTCTGCACGCTGGCCGACTCGGAAACCGAGGCCTTGTGAGTGGCGTCGCCGGCAAAGACGGCGTGCAGCAGGTGATTGCCGCCGGCCAGGTCGAGCGGCGCTTTGGCTTGACCCTGGGCATCGAGCGCCAGGCCGGCCACCTGGCGTTCGTGATCGAAGATGGAGACGGGGCCTGAAACCGGAAGCCCGTCTTCGCCGATGACGGCAATCGTAACCGTGACCTGCGTCTGTCCGCCCTGATCGCTAGTCTCCGCGGTCAGCGTGGTCTGGGTGTCCAGAGCCTGCGCATGCGCCGCGACTGCGATCAACGCGGGAATCGCAAGCGCGAGCCCCAGTCCTCGAACCAACTCAAGCCGCAGACCGCGGCGGAAAAATCCTCTCACGTGCACCTGCTTCAGAATCGAAAATCGTCCGCCGCCCGTCTGCCGCGGCCCAAACCCTATTGTATCCGGCGGGGGCCGGCCGGGGCCATTGCCGGACCCTTCTTTGGACGCGATCGAGGCGGGTTGGTGTTCCCCTCCACAGCCGGGGATTCTACAATAAGGCACCATGATCGCTCACTTGCGCGGAAAGCTCCTCTTCAAGCAGCCCGGCCAGGCCATCGTCGAGGCGGCTGGGGTGGGGTACGACGTCACCATCTCCATTCCGACCTTTACGGCGCTGCCCTCGGTGGGCCAGGAGGCGGCGCTGCACATCCACACCCAGGTCAGCGAAGACCAGATCGCCCTCTTCGGCTTCCTCGAACGCGAGGAGAAGCGCCTCTTCGAACGGCTGATTACCGTCAGCGGTGTCGGACCCAAGCTGGCCGTGAAGATGTTGAGCGGGTTGTCGCCGGAGCGGACGGTACAGGCGATTCGCGGGCAGGACCACGCGCAACTGACGCGCATTCCTGGAGTGGGCAAGAAGCTGGCCGAGCGGCTGGTCGTCGAGCTCAAAGATAAACTCGACGACTTTGCCGTTGCGCCAACACAAACCTCCGTTCGCGGGGCTGCCGTGGACGACGTGCTTTCGGCGCTGGTGAATCTGGGCTATCAGCGGCCGGCGGCTGAGAAGGCTATTGAACAGGCTGTCACGAAAGAGGCCGCGCTCGCCGCCGACTTCGACGGGCTCTTCCGCGGGGCATTGAAAGTGATTCGATAAGGTCAGACCGCCCGCATATAATCACCGGTACGTCGGAGCATTATTCGCATCTACTCATCCCGGACAGTCTCACTTTTGTTCCACAACCAGCGGAAGTGACCGCCTTCATTAGAGGTCTGGCAAAACTTGGCAGCGCTCCGTTGGAACCTACCATCCAGATCTCAAAGTTATCAGGGAAGGTTCGCACTGGCAGGAACGCTTTTACCGGCGAGACTATAACCATCCCAGCCAGAGAGTTCGTCGCTTTAGAGAATCTTGATGCGATCTCAGGCGGTCTCGATGGACTCAGTGATTACATCCTTTTTTCTCGGGCAAAGGGCCCGCAGAACGGCCACCATTCAAACTGTATCTACCTTCTGATCGAACGTGGCAATCAGATGTCCGCGATGAGCATTTCTATGAAGTCGCCTTCAATCTTCGCGACTCAATCGTCTTGCTCACAGAGGAATCCTTGTCACTGCCATGCTCGACACAGGGTGGTGAAGGCAGTTTTCGGAACCCGTGGAACAACGAGATGATCAAAGTGCCGAAGGCGGTTTGTGCCAGATTCTGGATTGAATTCAAGTTCGGCAACTGGCTGATTCCTAAAATCGACAACAGTCTTGATCTCCTTTCGCCTTCCATTCCTATGCTGGCAAACCAGAGCTTCGGGTTGGGCTTCGCACAGGGATGCTCTTTTGGGTGAGTGAGGATACCCGGTCATCACGTCTTCCGAGAAACTTCCCTCAGGGGCTAAAGCCCTGCTGTATTTGCGCCTTTTGCGGCACGGCTGAAGCCGTGCCCTTTCAAATCGTGGGCATGCTCTGAGATTCTTTGCCAGTCGCCGCGTTACACTGCTCTTGCCATGGTTTCCAAGAAGAAATCCGCAATCAACGCGCCTGTCGCCCATCTTCGCCCTGAGGGGCTTGCCTTCCTGCGCAATCTTGCGCGCAATAACGACCGCGAATGGTTCACTCCGCGCAAGGCGGTCTTCGAGGCCGAACTGAAGGAGCCGATGCTGGCCATCATCCGCAAGGTCTCCGAGGCGATGGAGAGCTTTGCGCCGGCCTATGTGCGGCCCGCGGAGAAGTGCCTCTTCCGCATCTATCGCGACACTCGCTTCAGCGCCGACAAGAAGCCTTACAAGACGCATGTCGCCGCCTGGTGGATGCTCGAAGGACTGAAGAAGACCTCCGGCGCAGGATTCTATTTTCACGTCAGCGCCAAAGAGACGGTGATCGCCGCAGGGGCATGGATGCCGGAGAAGGAGCAACTGGCGGCCATTCGCCACTGGCTGCTTGACCACCACATTGAATTTCGGAAGCTCTTGCAAAAGCCTGCGGTGCGCAAGGCCTTTGACGAGTTCGAAGGAAACGCGTTGACGCGGCCGCCGAAGGGCTTTCCCTGCGAACATCCGGCGATGGATCTGATTCGATGCCGCCAGTGGGGGCTGGCAACGACGCTTCCTGCTTCAACTGCGCTGGACACCAATTTCCCCGCGACGCTGGCTCGCTACTTCAAACTGGCCGCGCCGGTGGTGGACGCGCTGAACACGCCGATTCTCGCTAGTCTCGCGCCGAAGAAGAAGGTGCTCTTCGGGCTGGATTGAGGGGCTGGTATCCCACCCTAGCCGCAAAAACAACGACGCGGCGAGGGTGGGGCACCCATGGTCTTCGGTAGATATCAGCCTCAAATAACCTAGCCAAAACGAGCAAAAACAGGCAAAAATGGCTAAAAACAGAAGAAAAACCCACAAAATCCTAAGAAATTTGTGGAAATCGCTGTTTTTTCATTGACTTTGCCCGGTTAAAAGTCGCATTGTAACGAACGACGGGGTTTCTGAACCCGCATGAATAAAGGGTTTCGTGCAAGTGTTGCCCTGGGTGGCACTCCCTCCATGCGGTAAATGCCTCGCAACTGAAACTTGACGAAACTCAGGCAACACCGGCGCACCCAAGGGTCCGCCCAAAAAGGAGAAACGCAAAATGGCAACTGGATTGACCAAGACCGCCCTGATTCGGCTTCTGGCCGAGAAACTGGAACTGACCAACAAGCAAGTCGCTGCCTTCCTTGACCTGCAGGCGGAGACCGCCGTGAAGGAAACCAAGAAGAACGGCGTATTCGTGATCCCCGGCATCGGCCGTTTGGTGAAGGCGGAGCGCAAGGCCCGCATCGGCCGCAACCCCCAGACTGGCGCCGCCATCAAGATCAAGGCGAAGACCGTGGTGAAGTTCCGCGTGGCCAAGGCCGCCAAGGACGTCATCGCCCCACCGAAGAAGTAGCTTTCCCGGACTGCGGACAACCAACGGGGAGGAGCCTCAAGGCTCTTCCCCGTTTGCTTTTTGCGGCGAGGATTCCGAACCGGGAGCGGTCGATCCGCCTTACTCTGCCGAGCTTGTTTGTCGCGGCGCATCGGGCAGCAGCGCATGCGCGACCAGGGAGACGCCAAGGCTGACGATGATCGCGCGGAGCATCAGCCAGTAGTCGTAGCTCCAGGAGAGAAAGGCCATGGTGATGAAGACACCGATGGGGTTAACTTCCGAGACGACGGCGCGGAGCCACTGCGGCTTGCGGCCGTTTGGTTGGATGCCATCGGACCACAGCTTCACGCGCAGCCGTGGGATGAGGCGCGGAACGATGCGCAGGTAGTCCTGGTAGGGTTGGCCGAGCTGACGAGAGAGGAAGGCTTCTTCGCCCAGGATCAGCCGCAGCAGAAAAGCAGTGAGAAAAATCATGGCAAAGAGCGCGCCGGTGGGCGGCATAAGGAAGGCCATGGCGGCGAACATGCACCAGGAGCCGAGATAGAGCGGGTTGCGCAGGTAGCGATAAGGCCCGCCAGCCATGACGGCGCCTGCTTTCATCTGGCCATGCAGCACCGTGGCTGTACCGAGCCACGCCGTTCCCCAGATGCGCAGGGCGACCGCCATGGCTGCAAAGAACGCGGCCAGGACGATGACGGCCGGCGTGGCAACAGCGAATTGAAGAAGTTCAAGACGGGCGATTTCGAGCGCCAGCCTGGCCATCAGCGGAGTGCGACTGCCGATGCCCCAAAGCTCAATCCACGGGGACCAGAATCCCAGCGTAATGATAACCACCAGAATCGCCACGCGCAGGCGAAACTCGATCTTCGTTGCTCCCATGCAACTCTCCCTGCCGTTGCTCACGTAACGGCGTGACTTGGCTTCAAGACAAGATTACCGGCAGAGCGGCGCGGACGCGCGAGATTCCCGATGGGGGGCCGGAAAGCCGGATGGAAGGGCCGGCGATACTGATGAAACGGAGCAGGAGTAGAATTCTCATCTGTGATTTCATCACAAACTGTCGAGGTTGCGGGCGGAGGGTGAGCCCCGCCTCAGGAGGTAAGCATGAAGAAGGCTCCGTGGGCAATGGTTATCGTCGCGATTGTATTGTCGTGGAGTTGGTTGGCCGCCGGGCAGGCCGCCACTACCGCCGCCAGCCTTGACGATCAGATGTTCCAGGCCATTGAAAAAGGGGATTTCGCGGCGGTCCTGCAACTGCTGGATAAAGGCGCGCATATCGATGCCCACGGCAAAGACGGTATCACGGCGCTCATTGCCGCGTCTGCCATGGGAAAGACCGACGCTGTGAAGCAACTGCTGGCCAAGGGCGCGAGCGTCAACCTCAAGGACAAGCGTGGCGACACGGCGCTGAATTATGCGGTAATGATTGGCAACATCGACGAGGCAAAGACGCTGCTGGACAAGGGAGCTAGCGTCAATCTCCAGGAGGAAGGCGGACTATCTCCGCTGATGCTGTCAATCGTCTCCGGCTCGGCGGAGATTGTGAGGCTTCTGCTCGATCATGGCGCCAATACCGAACTCAGGGAGAAGAACGGATTCACCGCGTTGATGGCAGCCTCCGGCGGCGGCCTGGTGGATATGATGAAGCTGCTGATCGACAAAGGCGCGCACATCGACGCCAAAAGCAACGACGGCACTACCGCGCTGATGTTGGCGGTCAAGAACGGCAAACCCGAGGCGGAGAAGCTGTTGCGGGAGCACGGCGCCGTTCAATAAGGTTTGTGCGCAACCGCTACTCCATTCTTAGCGACTGCATCGGATCGATGGATGCCGCGCGGCGAGCGGGAAGCCAACTGGCGGCCAGAGCCACCAGCGCCAGCAGCAGCGTGACGAAGACGAAGCTGACTGGATCGCGAGGCCCTACATTGAACAGCAGACTCTTCAACAACTGCGTCAGAGCCAGTGCAGCGCATAAGCCCAAAGCCCCGCCGATGGCGATCAAGCGCACACCCTCCCCGGCAATGAGCCGCAGAATGTCGAAGCGTGTCGCGCCCAGCGCCATGCGCACGCCGATCTCCTGCGTGCGCTGCGCGGCCAAAAACGAGACGACGCCATAAAGCCCTATCACCGCCATCATGAGTCCGCAAAATGCGAAGAAGCCAAAAAGCGCCGCTTCGAAGCGCGGTCGGACGGCCAGACTGCTCACTGTTTGCGAGAGCGTTTCCGTCTCCACGGGAACCGTCGGGTCGATCGCGGCGATCTGCGATCGCAGCCACGGCGCTACTATCTTTGGCGGCAAAATCGCATCGACGATCATTACCGGCGCTGGAGGGCCCCAGTCCTCAGGTGCGCTGCGCCGGAGGAAGTAGATCTCCGGATCGTTCTGCTCCGTGAGACCGTTATTCTTCGCGTTTTCCACCACGCCGGCGACCTTGAGCCAGATGCCGTTTTCACCTTTCTGGATGCTCTTCCCCACCGGGTCCTTGCCCGGAAACAAGCGCGCGGCCATCAGCCGGCTCAGCACAACCAGGTTTTCACTGGTGCCGCGATCCTGCTCGGCAAAGCCACGCCCCCACACCATTGGGATATTCAACGCGCTGAAATAGTCGGGCGTCACTCGGCGTACGACCACGATGCGGCCGCTTCCGGAACTCGGTGAAGGGCGCCTTCCTTCAGGCGCAAAACCCTCGATACGTTCGTCGTTATTCCATCCCCCTGGAGGCACTGAATCGCTGAATGCAACTGCGCGAATCCCAGGAAGACGCCGCAGAGCCGCTTCCACTTGAAGATAGAACGTCATTTGCTTTTCGGCCGAGTTATAGCGGAAGCCGGGCAGCGCAATGCGCGCCGTCAGCACGCCCTGGGTTTCGATGCCCAGGTTCTGCTCCTCCATATTCTCGAAGCTCTTGAGCAGCAGCATCGCGCTGGCCAGCAGAACCATGCCGACCGCAATCTGCCCCACGACCAGGCTTCTACGCAGCAGCGCGCGTTTTCGGAAGTGAACGGCGCGTGCCGCCAGGGCGAGTGCGCGCGGCCACTGCAACGCAGGCAACAGACCGAAGAGCATTGCGCAGCCGAACGAGAGCAGCACCGTAAAGATCGCAATGCGAAGGTCCAGACCGGCTCTCGCCAGAAAAGGGATTCCGGTGGGAGCGATGGCCACAAAGACACGCAGCAGGCCCTCGGCCAGCATCAATCCCGCGGCGGCTCCGGCAAGCGCAAGCAGAACGGCCTCGGTGATGGTTTGCAGGATCAGCCTGCCACGGCTTGCGCCGAGCGCGGAGCGCACCGCCAGTTCCCGTT
The DNA here is from genome assembly GCA_963710875.1 of uncultured Acidobacteriaceae bacterium. GTDB lineage: Bacteria > Acidobacteriota > Terriglobia > Terriglobales > Acidobacteriaceae > Telmatobacter. The sequence goes on from CAVQBW010000001.1 coordinate 1,036,824, forward strand.
CGCGAGCCTCGCCCCGCGCCATGAGCAGACCTGAAACATTGGCGCAGGCAATCAGCAGCACCGCCAATACCGAACCCAGCAGCATCCAGGCCGTGAATTGCACATCCTGCGTTTCGCGATCGCGCAAGGAACGAATGCTCAGGTGAAAGTCGTTGCGAATCTCTTGCGGAATCCATGCCTGCGTGCGGAGGAAGAGCGGCTCCATCTCGGCCCTGGCCTGCGTAATGCTCACTCCCGGCCGGAGCCGCGCAAAAGCGCGCATCGGCGTGCCGGGATGGCCCGCGCGTTCCGCTCCTTCATCGAGCGCCATGGGGAGCATCATATCGGGAGCTTGCAGCGTGGGCAGTTCAAAGCCTTTGGGCAGCACGCCAATCACGCGGACCGGGCTGCCGTCCACGTCGATCTGGCGGTTCAAAATGCCTGGGTCGCGACTGTAATGATCCAGCCACAAACCGTAAGAGATAAGAGCGACGCGCGGTCCGTTGGGCCGGTCCTCTTCCGGCAGAAAGTTTCGGCCGAGCACGGGCGAAATCCCCAGCAGAGGCAGAAAGCCGGCTTGCGCGTGGATGCAGTTAAGCTGCTCGGGATTGGCTTCCACAAGATCGCAGGCGTGAAGCATAGTTCCCTGGGAGGCGAAGGCCTCGAAAGGCTTCTGATTGTCTCGCCAATCGTAAAAGAAGCCGCCCAGCATGAACTCCTGCTTCTCCAGCGACTGCACCAGTCCCAGCGAGACGATCCGGTCATCATGCGCATAGGGCAGGCTGCGGAAGAGAATGCGGTCGACCACGCTGAAGACCGCCGTGGTCGCGCCGATGCCCAGCGCCAGCGTGGCAACGACGGTGACTGTAAAAGCAGGATTGCGGCGGAATCCGCGCAACGCATAGCGCACGTCCCGAAGCAGGTTCTCCAGCCAAGGCACAGTCACGCGCTCCCGATAGGCCTGTCGCGTCTGCTCCTCGCCGCCCAGGCGAATGAGAGCCTGGCGGCGGGCTTCAGCGGGAGAGAGACCGGCGCGGATGCCGTCGTCGGTGTGCATGGCAACATGGCTCTCGATTTCGGCGGCGAAGTCGCCGTCTCGCTGCGCGCCGATCAAGCCCCCGGCCATGCCGCGGAGGCGAATCCAGAATGCCCTGAATCTGCGCATCGCCATCGCCTCAGGCCTCCTCTGCCGAAGCGAGGAAACGCGCCAGAATCTCTGTGGTCTGCTCCCACTCTGCCGCAGCCTTCTTCACCTGGCGGTGCCCGGCCTTGGTCAACTCGTAAAACTTTGCCCGACGATTGTTCTCCGATGTGCCCCAGCGCGAACGAATGAAACCCTCCTGCTCCAGCTTCAGCAGCGCCGGATAGAGGGTACCGTAGTTTAACTGCAACTGATCGCCACTGGTCTGCTCGATGCGGCGCGCCAGTCCATAGCCGTGTAACGGACCCATGGCTTCGAGCGTCCTGAGCGCCATCAGCGCCAGCGTTCCCTGCCAAACACCGGATTTTTCGCCCATTGCCCGCTCCTCTGGCAAACCAATAGGAGAAGTCTACCCGCTTTTCTATGGGATTGCAATAGGAGTGATTTTTCCGTCTGTATCTCTTGAAAGCAGGCCTTGTGAAGCATGGGGTCGGGGCACAACCTTCGGGGCAGCCTCTACACTATCTACGGATGAGCAGCCCGGAGACGATCACCGACACCATCGCCGCGATCTCGACGCCGCCGGGACGCGGGGGCATCGGGATTGTGCGCCTGAGCGGTCCCCAGGCCGCATCGATCGCCGCGCAACTGGTGCGCCTGCGCCACCCTCTCGAACACGGGCGTGCGCGGCTGGCCGATGTGCTGGACGAAGACGCTGCGGGCGAGGCAGCGCGCATCGACGAGGCGATGGTCACCTATCATGCCGCGCCCAACTCCTATACGGCCGAGGATCTGGTTGAGATTGCCGCGCATGGCTCGCCGGTGGTGCTGCAACTGCTGCTGGAGCGCGCTTTGCGGCTGGGCGCGCGGCTGGCCGAGCCGGGCGAGTTCACGCAGCGCGCCTTTCTCTCCGGCAAACTCGATCTCACGCAGGCCGAGGCGGTGCGCGACTTGATCGCGGCGCAGACGCTCACCCAGACCCGGCTGGCCGCCAGCCAGATGGGCGGCGCACTCAGCCGGCGCGTCGAGCCGGTGAAGCACGCGCTGGTGGAACTGGTCGCCCTGCTCGAAGCGGGCATCGATTTTGCGGAGGACGATGTGGATGTGACTCCGCAGGCCGAGATCGCGCGCCGCATCGAAGAGCTGACGCCGCCGCTCGCCGCGCTAGAAGCATCCTTCGCGCGCGGGCGCATCGTTCACGACGGGCTGACGCTGGCCATCGTGGGCCGCCCTAATGCTGGCAAGAGTTCGCTCTTCAATAGGCTCGTCGAGCGCGACCGCGCCATCGTGACCGCGACCCCAGGCACCACGCGCGACACGGTTGCCGAGCGGATCTCTCTCGATGGGATTCCGCTGGAGCTGGTGGATACGGCCGGCCTGCGCGAGGCCGCCGAAGAGGTGGAGCAGTTGGGCATCGCCCGCAGCCGTGAGGCGCTGGCCGATGCCGCGCTGGTGGTTGTGGTCCTGGACGCTACCGAGCCGCTCAATGACGAGGAACACCGGCTGCTGGCCGCCGTAGAAAGCCGTCCCGCCTTGGTGGCTGTGAACAAGAGCGACCTGGTTGAAGCCGGCCTCCCGTTGCCCAATTGCGGCGGATTGCCTGTGCTGGCCACCTCGGCTCTGACCGGCGAAGGCATCCCCGCGCTGCGCGAGCGCATTCTTTCATTGGCCACCGGCGGAGCCGCCGCCGAACCGGGCATGTTGACCAGCCTGCGCCACCAGCAAGCCGTTGCCGCGGCTTTCGCGGCCCTGGCGGACGCCGCAAAGGCCAACGCCGCATCCATCCCCCACGAGATGATTTTGCTGGACCTCTATAGAGCACTGGGAGCGTTGGACTCGCTGACCGGGCAGACCACTCCGGACGACATTCTGAACCTGATCTTCTCAACCTTCTGCATCGGAAAATGACCTGATATTTTGAGAGGTTCAGAAGAGTTCAAGAGTCACTGGTGTCCGGTTAGATATGGAATAGATTCAGTTGGTGAGCGAAAGCCGGTTGGTTCTGTGGAGATAGGGCTGAAGGGCGCATGGAATCTCGGTTTTCTCGAAGATTAAGACCAACAGAATCTGTAGACAAGTGTAGAGTGAGGCATCGAGTTTCAGTACCTTCTTGACGAAGGCGATCAGCAGATAGGTGGCCACCGCGCACCCAATCTGGCTCCTCACGGCGTTCTGGCTGGTGGCGAGAAATCGTTTGATGCGGAAATGCGGCGTGATCCATTTGAAGAACAACTCGATCTGCCAGCGGCTCTTGTAGAGCGCGGCAATGGTCACCGCGGGCAGCGTTGTGTTGTTGGTCAGAAAGACCAGCGTCTTGCCCGTCTCTGCATCGTTGAAGCGAATGCGGCCAAGATGATCCGGGTAGCTCTCTGCCGAGTAGAAGCCGTTGAGCATGACGCGTTGATCGCAGATGATTCCGCTAGCCCGGTCCACAGGATGCGAATACACGCCGCGCATCCATGTTCTCCTTGGCGCGTGTAACGAAGAAAGCTCTGGCCCGGTGCATTGCGTACAACCGCGCGAAGTCCAGATAGCCGCGGTCCATGATGTAGAGACCGCCCGCCTCGACAAGAAGAATGTCCAGAACGTTGACATCGTGCAGCTTGCCGTCGCTGATATGGATGAAAGCGGGAATGGCGCCACGCAGATCGAGCAAGGTGTGCAGCTTGATGGCTGCCTTGGTGGATCGAAACGGTGCCCAGTCGAACAAACTCAGGCATAGGTCGATGGTGGTGGAGTCCAGTGCATCGACACTTGCATCGAGCCCCAGCACCGAAGGATCTTCGGCGCACGATGTCCTTGCGCGGGAGATCAGCCGCATAGCCAGCGCGTGGTAGATGCGCCCGTCGCGCAGGTTCAACGCATCGGAAAGTGTGGAATGTGCGGGCGGCGCGTTGTTGGGGACAATCCCCGGTAAGGCGGCAAGTCAGTCTGCATTACTGGCCAGAGAGAGAGCTTCCGCGATATGAAGACTTGCGTCCATCACTGCCGGCGGGAATCAGGCACCACTTTGCGCCTGGATTTCGAGCAACTTGCGGATTCTTGGTTTCACGCTTCCGGGCTGGGAGGCCGGCAGTAGCGCCAGTCCTTCTTTTGCTGCTGCGCGGCTCCTCTCGGTCTGGCCGGCGGCGCGATAGGCCTGGGCAAGGGTCAATAGCTTGGTCGGTATCTTTCGATGGCTCAGGGCAACCGCGCGCTCGGCGCAGGAGACGGACAGCCGCGGATCTCTGAGAGAAACCGGTTCCGCAATCAGAAGATCCTTTGCTGCCATGTCGAGAGTCCCCGGAGAATTTGCATCCTTCCTGATAACTTCTCTCAGTGTGGCAAGACCTTTTTTCACCAGTTCCGCAGGGGTTTGGCCATGGTGCAGAAAGAATTGGACTGAACCGAGACGGACTTCGACGTCTCCCAGAACCGGCCGCCACTCGCTCTGCGATGGATTCAGTCGCAACATCCGTTCCAAACCATCGCGCTCCTCGATCAAGGGCTTCTCAGCCGCGGCCAGGCTTCGGCGCCGATCGTAGATCGAAGCCCCCAGGGCCGGATCTGCCGCTATTTCAAAATCCTCTGCCTGACGGTCGAGACCAAAGAGCATGTCGCCAAGAGCGCGCAAATCCTGCGGGTCTGCCGTCGCGTGGTGCATGCCGGACTGCACCGGTTCAACCGCAATCGCGTTTGCCTCGGAGTATTTTCCCGACTCAGTCAGCGCACGGGCTTCGTACACAAGGAACTGTTCCCGCCATCGAATCATCCTCAGCGTTTGCTGTTCATTGCTGGGCAATGCTGCGATACGCTGCAAACCCAACTGAGCATCTTTAATCGCCTGCGCCGGATCCGATTCCATCTCGTTTGGGATGATTTCCAAGAGGGCAGAGGCGAGCCCCCGTCGAGCTTTCATCGAATTGGGGTCGATGCTCAATGCCCGGATGTACAGGTCGAGCTCTCTGCGGTACGCGGAGGTCGCGCCAGGCAGATCGTTCAGGCTTTGGGTAATTATGAAACCCAGTTCATCGCCCAGGGTCGAATATGCGGCTGCCGCTTCGGATATTTCGTCGGAAGTGGCGCCAGGGAGAGCGATCAGGCGGTTATAGCTGTCAATTGCTGCATGAGTGGAGTCAATGGCTTGCTGAATGGGCGCTGTTCCAAAGAGAACCCGGCCGCGGGATAAGTGCGCACTGGCCAGCATATGAATTGCGTCATGGTCGTTGGAATCGCGTTCCGCCCAGAGTGTGCTCAGGGCGATAGCCTTGTTGATGCTGTTGAGTGCACCGGCGGTATCGCCCACATTCTGTACGTAGGCGTTGCCTTGCAGGTTCCCCAGGCGGGTGTAGGCGTCAGCCAGATCGAGTTGCGTCTGGCGGTCGCCTTGCGCGTCGCTGGCCATGCGGTCCAGGTGTTTCAGCACGCTGGTGACCAGCAGCTTTTGCGCGCCGGTCGAGCCGGGGATCTGCTGAATGGCCTCGTCCAGTTCGGTGAGCAGGCTGTTGCTCAACTGTCTCAGATCGGCCGAGCGCGCCTCGGCCTTGCGCCTCTCCTGGTTGGCCACGCTGGCTTGCCAGACGATGCCTGTAATGCCTGCGATCAGCGTGACAAGCAGCACGGCCGCCGCTGCCAGAGCCCATCGATGGCGGCGAACGAACTTGCCTGCAAAGTAGCGCAGTGTGCCGCGGCGTGCCGCTACTGGAAGCCCTTGGAGATAGGCGCGAAGATCGTCGCCCAGCCGCTCGGCAGTGAGATAACGCTCCTGGGGTTCCTTGCGTAAGGCCTTCAGCAGAATCGCTTCAAGATCGCTGTCGAGCCGCTTGCCCGAGCCGGCCGCCGAGGGCCTGCGCGGAGGCTCTTCGCAGACCGCGCGCAGCATCTCGCCCGTAGTTAACTCCTTGAACTCGTAAGGCAGAGTTCCAGTCAACAGAAGATATAAAAGCACGCCCAGCGAGTAAGTGTCCGATGCCGTAGTGATGGGGTTGCCTAACACCTGCTCCGGGCTGGCGTACTGCGGAGTAAAGGACAGATAGCCTTCGCGAGTTAGTTGGCTCTGCTGTCCCTCCAGCGAAGGAGAAAGCAGCTTGGCCGTTCCAAAGTCCAGCAGCTGCGGGGTGCCGTCATCGGCCACCAGGATGTTATCCGGCTTCAGGTCGCGATGAACGACGAAGTTCTGATGGGCAAACTGCACTGCCTCGCAGGCGCGCAGGAATAACTCGATCCGTTGAGTCTGAGTTAGCCGCCGATCCTGGCAGAAGCGATAGATGGGTACGCCGTCCACATACTCCATCGTCAGATATAACTCGCCGTCGGCGGTAACTCCACCATCCAGCAGGCGGGCGATATACGGATGCTGCAGGCCCGCCAGTATCTGCCGCTCCTGGCGGAATCGCTCGCGGAACAACTCGGTCTCGAAGGGCCGGTCGATCAGCTTGATGGCCACCTTCTGCTCGAAGTGCCCATCGGCGCGGTGCGCAAGATAGACGGCGCCCATGCCGCCGCGGCCCAGCAGCCGGTCGATCGCGTAGGGGCCAACCTGCTTGCGGGCCGGCGGCTCCTCCCGGACGCCACTCGGCTCGAGCCGGCAGGAAGCCATCAATTGCTCTTCCGCATCGCAGGCATCCAGCAGCAGACGCACCTCGCCGGCCAGCGTCAGGTCCCGCTGGCAGCGCGCCTCGATCAAATCCGCCCGCTGTTCTTCGGGAACGTCGAGAGCCTCGGTGACGATCGTCTCAACGAGAAGAAACCGCTCCGTCGTCTGGTCCATAGAAAGAAATAACTCCGCCTCTGGCTTCAACCCCTAAATTCATACTGCGTCAACCGCGGAGAAAATGAATCAAACAGCCACTTTATCCGCCAGCGCGTTCGCGTGCATCCGCTGGTAGAGCCAACCCTTGATGAACTTCAATTCGCGATCGACTGTGGCCTTCGAGACCATCGTCAGCGCCGCCGTCTCCTCGGCCGTGCAACCCAGAAAGTAGCGCAACTCGACCATCTTGACCTTTTCCCGATCGAGCGCGCCCAGCTCATCCAGCGCGCGGTTCAGGTCCAACAGCTCCGGGCTGTCGATCTTCACCCACAGCAACTCTTCGTTCAGTGGCACGCACTTCGAGTGGCCGCCCCGCATTTTGATCTGATTCTCTCGCGCATGGTCGATCAGAATCATGCGCATCATGCGCGCGCAAAAGACATAGAAGTGCCGGCGGTCATTCCAGGCGGCTTTCTTCTGGTTGAGCAGGCGCAGATAAAGCTCGTGGACCAGGACCGTAGCTTGCACTACGTCCGGATTCAGCTCCCTGTGGATATAGCCCGCCGCCATCTGCCGCAATTGAGGGTAAACCAACGGAACCAGTTCGTCGAAGGCGGCCGGTTCACCGTCTCTCCACCTTTTGAGCAGCACCGTGATTTCGCCCATGGCCGGTTCCAAATCCGCATCCGTCTGCGCAGAATCTGCAATGGATTATGAAGCCAGATTAGCACCTTTCCCCTGCGTTTTCATCCGCAATTCGCGGCCCTCGGACGCCGCCGCGCCGTTCCCTAGGAAAAGATTCTGGAATCGTGAGGCATTTTTCCCTTGCTGCCCGCAATACCAGTCAAAGAGCGAAAAAATGCCCTTCCCATGTTTTGAACGCTTTGCGTGAAGCTACGCGCAAAGCCGCTGACGCCATCCCTGCGCGGGATCTACGCCAGAAATTTGAACCGATGACTGCTTTTTCTCGAGTTGCCTTGGTTCGGAATTCATCGCTTATTCATCGTTTCTGACCCCATGACCCCGCGGCTTCGCGGACAACCGCTGGCAGACCCGTGGATGCCGGCTGATTTTGCCAAGGAGAATCGTCTCATGATCTATCGCAACATCCACCTGACTGCCGATTCGTACGACTTCGTCCGGAACAGGGTTGAAAGTGGACGCTACGAGAATGCCAACGACCTGGTGCGGGCTGCCTTGCGCGCCCTGCATCGCGAGGAAATCAACCCCCAAGCGAGGCAGACGCAAAGCGGCATTGCCGAAGGTGACGTCTTCCGGAAACTGTGGGAAATGTCCGCAGAGTCATCCCAGTTTCGACGTTAATTCGAGAGTCACGGTACCCCAAGGCAGAGAGTTCTTCCACCGTGTGGACGACGCAAGCAAGGGATTGATTGCATCGCTGCATTGTCTGGGATATCTCCCACACTGACTGTCGCAATTCACTCTGCCCGACCACATATGTTCGGTGCAAATCAGAAGGCGCCGCAATCCGCCATATCTTCCTCTGAATCTCACAACAGATGAAAGGACTTCTCCCGTGTCGTTTTTTCGCCATCATCCTGTTCTGTCCACCGTTACGCCCGAACGCCCGTCGCAACACCCCATTTCCTGCCTTCCAGCACCGAATGCGCCCGACGGTCAAACCAACTCAGTTCGCTTGGGCAGGCTCGCGCATTTTGCGTCGATCTGCCGGTACTCTGTTTGCTATTTGCCTCGTGCGGCGGCACTGCTTCTTACGTTTTGCGCCCTCTTCTGTGCCTCTGCCTCCGGTCAGACTGCGCATTTTGTCAGCGCCATGAGTACGCTCTTCACCGACCCGAACAATCCCTATGGGGTTGCACTGGATGGCAAAGGCGACATCTACATCTTGGAGAACTTTACTGGCGACGTGTTGAAGGAAACGGCGACGGCCGACGGCTACATCCAGAGCGTGGTGGCGAACGCAGCCAACAACGGCCTGAGCTATCCCCAAGGAATCGCGGTGGACGGTAACGGCAACGTCTAAGTCTCCGATACGGGCAACCACCGGGTGGTAAAGGAGACGTTGTCGGGGGAAGCTACAACCAGAGTATGATCACGAGCGGCGGATCAACCTATTCTCCCCATGGAATTGCGGTGGATAGTAGCGGCAACGTCTACGTCGGCGATATCGGGACGAACCTGGATGTGGAGATATGGACGCCGTCCGGGGGTAGCTATACCAATAAGTTGGTGACGTCCTCTGCCACCGGCGCCTCCAATTGGCCTCAAGGGGTTGAGGTGGATTCGCAAGACAACATTTGCGTAACCGATCAAACCAATCATCGTATCTTAGAAGAAACTCCGTCGGGGGGCAGTTTCGTGCAGGCGCAGCGGTAACCCTAGCCAGTACGATTAATCCCCAAGCAGTTGCGGTGGAGGGAACCGACAACTTGTATGTCATCGATTCCAACGCCGAGCAGGCGTTGATGGAGACACTGTCAGGGGGCAACTACACGCAGAGCACCATTGTCACCGGTCTTGATTTTCCTCAAGGGATTGCGGTGGATGGAACACAAAGATTCATCTGGTTGCCGCGGATGCTCGAACGGCCATAGCCTTTTCGCTTTCGCCGGGCAACGATCACGATGCCCCACAAGGGCGATTGCTGCTTGAGCAGCTGGGCGAGATGCCGGAAGGGCTTCCGATGCTGATGGATCGCGCTTATGAGGGCGATGAAACCAGGCAGCTTGTTCTCGATTTGGGCATGATTCCAGTGGTTCCACCCAAGTCCAACCGACTCAATCCCTGGCAATATAATCACGAACTTTACAAAAAGCGCAATGAAGTGGAGCGGCTGTTTCGCAGGCTCAAAGGTTTGCGGAGAATCTTCTCCAGATTCGAGAAGCTCGATGTTGTCTTCCTCGCCTTCCTCCACTTCGCGCTGATCGTCGAGGCTCTAAGAATAGTGTGAACACGCCCTGGAAAGCTGCGAAGTCGTTTTCTCGCTTGTGAATCTCCAAGGGGGCACAACAGCGCTGTGCATCGACATTGCAGAGGTTTTCCAGCGCATTCGCAGGTTGGGCGTCGAAACGAAAACCCGGATTCAAGCCAGCCGACAGACTGACGATGCAGACAGGCACCGACGACAAATCGAACTTCAGCGAGTCTCGAGGACGGATTGTTCCCGCACAAATACTGGATCTCGAACGTGTTTCCGCCTTCTGCATCGTGAAGTAACCCGGCTTCAAAGTTCTCCGCGGTCCGGCGATCAATAGGTGAGGGTGGCGATAATCGTATCGGTGTAGCTGCCCGTCGCGACAGACTGCCCCGCCGAAATCTGGCCATAAACGGTGAGACTCTGAACTCCATTGTTGCCGGTTCCGGCCACCCAACTGCCGCTGCTGTTGCCCCAATTGATGCTGTATCCTGCGTTGCTGTACAACGCATAGTGCAGCAGAGTCGTGCCTCCGTTGAGGGTCATGCTGCGGTTGGTCACGGTCGCGCCGGCCGCCGTCCCCGCATTCAGGCCGACTGTGTACGCTGTGCCGCTGGAGCAAGCGACTTGAATGGTCGTTGTCGCGTTCAGTACCGCGCCCGTGTAATTGCCAAAGTTCAGAGAATTCGCTCCGATCCCGCAACCTGGGGACACCTGTTGCAGGGTCACCTGGACGGTCCGGGTAACCTGGTTGCTTCCCCAGGAGAGGGTCGCAGTGACCGTATCCATGAAGTTGTTTCCATTCGAGGCCAGGAAGAACGCCTCACCTCCAGGAATCTGGGCATAGATTGTCGCGATCTGCTGATTGCCCGTGCCATTTCCGCTCACCCAGTTGGTTCCGGCGGTGTTTCCCCAATTTATTGTGTAGGATGCATCGTTGAATAACTGATATCCCAGCGTTGCCTGGTCCGAATTTCTGAGCAGCAGCCGGTTTGTCACGGTCGCGCCAGGGGTGGTTCCGGCATTGAGACCGATGGTGTAGGCCGTGCCGCTGGGGCATGTGAACTGGATCGAGCCGGTGGTCTGCACCGTAGCGGAGCTGTAGCTCTGGAAAAAGACTGCGAACGCATTGCCGATCTGGCAACTGGTTTGCGCGGTGAGCCGCACGCCGCAGATTGCGAGGGAAAGAAGAACGATTGCGAGTCTTCGCATTATGGCCTTTGCTCCCGGCAGCGCAGTGAACTGGTCATCAATAGGTCACGGTAGCGACGATGGTGTCGGTGTATGCGCCTGGCGCTGGCGGCGTACCTGCGGGGATCTGGCCGTAAACGGTGTATGGCACGGCGCTGCCAGTGCCCGTCGCCTGGAGCGTATCGGTGCCGACGGTGTTGCCCCAATTCAAAGTATGCCCGCTGTCTCTGAACATCGAGTAACCCAACGTGGCCGTACCGGTGCCCTTCATCTTCCTCGTGGTCACGGTTGCTCCGGTTGCTGTTCCCGCGTTGAGGCCGACATCAAAGACCGTCTTATTCGTACAGTTGATTGTAAGGGTCGAGGTGGCGTCGATCAGCGCGCCTGTGTAAATGCCGAAGCTAAGGTTAGTCGCCGAAATCGTGCATGTGGCCTGAATGAATGCTGTAACGGTAAATGAGGTTGTGGCGGTGGTCATCGTATCGGTGTACGTGCCCGGAACGACGGTCTGATTCGCAGCTATCTGGCCATAGACGGTGACAACCTCGTTGCCGGTTCCGGAATCTTCGTTGCCGGCGGTGTCGCCCCAGTTGTTGGTCCGCGCTGCATCCGTGAAGAGCTTGTAGCTCAGCTCGGCGCCGCCAAGCGAAGTCATATATCGAGTGGTTTCAGTCGCGCCTACCCCGTTCCCGAGATACATGGGAATGTCCCACGCGCCGGCGCAGGTGACCGTTCCGGTCGCGGTGCCGTTCAGAGCCACGCCGGTGTAAGTCCCGAAGTTCAACGCCGTGACGGTGAGCGTGCAGGTCTGTGCTGCCGCCTTCTGGACGCAGAAGGCAAGCAGGAGCAACACCACGAATGTGAGTCTTCGCATCATGGATTCTTCTCCAGGCAGCGCAGGGGCCCGATCGACGGAATCTCGCCGTGAACGGGTTTGTAGCCGAAGGCGACAGTGCATCGGCGCCCGTTCGGCAGTTCGACGGCGAGTTCATTGCGGGGACTGAGGCCCTCTATGTACGCGTCGCCATCGTAACCGACCGGGACGATGGCGCCGGTGGCGCGCACGGTGGCGGTGCTGCCGAGCGGCAGCGGAAGCCCGGCCTCATCCACCAGTTTCAGCAGCGCGGCATGGCTGAATTGGATAGGAAACCTGACCACGACGCCCGAGCGATCCTGAGGCCGCACCACCTTCTTGTCATCGCTCAGCGTAGCGTCCGCCGGAACGTCGTTCGGCTCGATGCCGAGATGGTTCACATCAAAGGAGCGCATATCCGGTACCAGCAGCCGCCCCGATTTGCCCGTCGTACCCACGTCGCGATTTTCCTGATAGACGTGGACGTTCTCCACCTGGCCGGTGTCCACAATCGCGAAGCTATCGTAGATGAAGTTCGAAGGAAACAAGGCCCCGTCAACGAACGAAAGAGCCGCCTGGGATTCCAGGCGCACAGTCGTTATTCCGGCGAACTGGTCAACTCCGGCAGAAATCAGGCCCACAGGCGATTTGTATAACGCTTCGGCGAATTCATGATTGCCGCTGCCCGCGGAGACGTAGCCCTGGTAGCCCCAATCGCCTATCGTCACCACCGACTGTTGCACCTCGACCTGCCCGCTGCCGGTCGAAGAGCCGCTGACCGAGGCTGAACTCCGCCTGCCGAGCGGAATGGTAAAACCAGCCTGCAGGCCGCTGCTGCCGCTGTTATCCAGATCCCTGAACTCGGTGACGGAGAAGGCAACGCGGTGGAACTGCATTGAATAATTGGCGGTGACCACACGTGAATGCTCGGCCGGAGTGAATGCCCCCTGAACCGCGGTGGGGGAAGCATCCTGATCCAGGCCCGCGTAGGCCAGGCCGGCGGTGCCGAAGTGGCGGAGAGAAAGACCGGTGAAAGCGCTGAGCTGTTTGCGCGGAATTCCATCGCCATTCATCGACGCCACATCCCGGTAGTTGCGGTTGGCGAGAATGGCAGAGCCGCCCAGGCTGAATTTGGTTCCGATGTGCTGTGCGCCAAGGGAAAACAATTCGCCGAGATTTCCCGAGCCGCTGCTTCCCGCCAGATCGAAATTGACCATGCCCAGTTTACCCACAACCCACGCTCCGCCTGCGCCGGCCATGGCAGCGCCTGGAGTACCTTCCGCGGCGGCCTCGACGGTGAACTTCTGGGTCAGGCCGCGGCGATACAATGCCGTCCCGGCCATCTTTCCATAATCGTTGCTGAACGCGCCCCAATCCCGCCGCACCAGGCCTGTTTGCACGGAGTAGGTTTGCAGACCCGGAGCCAGGAGCTCTGAGCCGCCATAAAATGGCTGCGTTACGCTCACCTGCTGGCCCTGGGCGTTGGTCATCGTCATGGTGATCGTACCCGCGCCGGAGATCACGGGAAGCTGCTGAATCTCGAAGGGACCGGGATCGACCTGGCTCGAGGCGACCAGATTTCCGTTCACCAGCACATCCACGGTGGAGGGAACCGCGGTCGAGCCGGTGAGCGTGGGAAGCGGAAAGGTGATCAGGTCGGGGCGCATGCTGAAGTCCGAGCGAATCTGAGCGCCTTCAATGTGAAAGGGGCGGTTCCACGCCAAGCTGCTGGTGATGAAGTCGCCCATCGTATAGCGGCGGAGCGAATTCACATCGGCAAACGTGTAGGCCGAATCGAGACGGACTGCCCTGGTCGGGCCGGAGCTGCCCGAAGGAGTGCCGGCAAAGCCGAGCCAATCCGAGTTGACGATGCCCCAGGGCGCAAAGCTGCGCAGATCCGCGGATCCTGTGGCTCCTGTCTGGCCGCTGGCGAAGGTGCTGGCGACATCGTAGTTGAGCGTCATGCCGGTGCCGCTCTCGATCGTTCGCCGTCCTGTGGGCGTTTCTCTGGCTTCGGGCAGTAACAGCGTCGGCAGAAGGGCACTGTCGCTGGCCGTGACGTGCAGAATCTGGTTCTTCTGATCGATCGTCCAGGTCAATCCGTGCAAGTCGGCCAATGCGACCAGAGTGCCTGGTCTGGAAGTGAAAGAGTCGGGAACCCGGAAACCGAGATCGCGAAGCTCGTCGGGCCGCGCCATCAACTTGCCGCGGCGCAGGGTGAACTCGCCGATCTTGCCGATCGAGCGGCCATTGATCCAGACTTCCAGAAGCAGCTTCTGGTCGGAGTTTGGGTTGGAGGCTTCCTCAAAGGATGCCTCGGTGGGCGATTCAGGAGCTGCTTCGGTGGCTGTTACGGCAGCCGTTCCGCTGGCTGCGGCCAGTCGCGGCAGGAGGGCCAGCAACAGGAAGAAGATCCCCGCACGGCGGAGCCGCCCGGCCGCCCTGCAGTCAGGATCATCGCGCCGGAGCAAAGCGAACCTGCTGGTCGATGGCGCCGGCATCCGCATGGGCCGTCAACTGCAGGGTCTCGCTTGTCAACGGCAGGGAATCCTGCGCGGCAATGTGCCAACGCCGGGTGGCGCCGGAAAGAACATAGGGCGATGAGCTGGAGTCCGGCTTCAGCTTGCGGCCATCGTTCGTCGAGAGAACGATATCGCGGATGGTCTCGTGGACAAGACCGGCGTTGAGCGCAACCAGATAGAGTTGTCCGGCGTCGCGCTCAAGGTGGAACTGGACATCGGGAAATGCGCGAGTCATTGGCTTGGCGAAGATCGGAATCGACAGGCGTAGAACCATATGCACGACCCCCGGCTCGGCCGGCGGAGGAATCTGGTCGATCAAAATGCGGTAGGTAGTCTCGCGACCCTCTGGAAGCTGACGCAGGACAAGGCGCACGACCTGGTTTACCCCCGGAGCAATCTTGACAAGGGGAGGGCTCACCACGACATCGCCGGAATCCGTGAGCTGGTCGGCGTTATCCTTCTGGCTCCAGGCATAGGCGCGAATCTGGATGGCTGTCTCCCTGTTCCCCTGGTTGGTGACCGTCAGACTCGTTGCCTTCTGTCCGGGCAGAAGAAAGATGTTGACAGGCAGAACCGATAAAGCCTGTCCGATGGCTGACGGGCCGGCCAGAAGAAGAAAAAAAAGGATGGCGGCGCCAGTTTTGACTGCCGCCATCGTTCGACATGAAGTCCGCAAGATCATCGGGGGCCTAAGCTGAGAACAGTGTTAATAGTTACCAGGTGATCGTCGCGGTAATCGTATCGGCGTAGCTGTCTGGATTGGGGACCGTCCCGGCGGGAATCTGGCCGTAGACCGTGAGCGGCTGAGCTACTCCGCTGCCGGTTCCAGCCACGGTGTCGGTGCCGATGGTTTGGCCCCAGTTTGCCGTGTGCCCGGAGTTCGAGAACAACCCATAACCCAGCGTGTTCGCGGGCGTAAATGTACCGGTCATCTTCCTGGTGGACACCGTAGCGCCGGTAGCCAGTCCGGGATTAAGGCCGACGTTGTAGAGAGTGCCGCCGTTGCAGTCGACTGTAATGGTTGAGGTGGTGGGCAAGATAGCGCCTGTGTAGATTCCGAATGCCATGGAGCTGGCGGTGATCGAGCAGGTGCCCTGAACCGTTGCGGTGACCGCAAACTGAACGGTCTGAGTTGCCGCGGCGGCCGGCGTGGACGCGATGCCCAGCGCCAGGAATCCCAGAGCGGCGGCGGACAGAGTGGTCAAAGCAGTCTTCGTGAACTTCATAGAGAAAACTCCTGGAACAGCAAAATCTGGAAATGTGAGCCTATTATTTCGCATTAATGTTCTTTTGCAATAGTATTTTCGCAGGATGAACCTATTAGAGACACCTCTTTAGTATCAAGAAAGATTACCCTCACCGTTTCAGATGGTTACTCTGATTCTCGTACGCAAGGCCGGAGAAATTCCGCTCAGGGGTTCTCGAGGATTTAGTTGGTAACGTATACAGGAAAAGAAGGGTCCGAAGACCCCGCAAGCTCCTGGGGCATTCTGTTGATATGTCCCGATGGCTATAGGTTAGTAGGTGATCGTTACGGTAATCGCGTCGGCGAAGGCGCCGGCGGAGACATACCGCGCTTGCGCAGTCTGGCCGCCAACAATGCCCACCGGTGAGGAACCGTTGCCGGCTCCGGCCTTCGCACCTATGCCAGCCGCCCGGCCGCGGTTCCTGGATTGTATGTAGCCTGACAGCAACGCATTATTCAGCAAGGCCTTGGCAGGTGCGGTCATCTCAGGGGCAATGCTGGACGGCAGCGCCGCGCTCAGGCTGACGTTGTACGGTGTAGGGAGGGTGCAGCTGACCGAGACAGGGGATCTTCTAGCCGTTGGATCGCTTCCGAAGGCCGTCTCGGGGGCGGAGGCCTGGCAGGAGGAGAGAACCGTGGCGGAGACCGCAAACGAGGCGGTCGAAGTTGCCGCAAGGGCGGGTTTGGGAGCCAGGCCCGACGCCAGAAAGCCCAACGCGATTGCAGAGGATGCGAATCTCATGGGATTTGCCTGTCTGGTTACCTGCTAGAAGTGTCTTAGGTAACCTTCTTACTGCTTACCCTTATCGTCATAAGTAATAATCCATATAGATTACTTTGGTTCGTTATATATTTCGTATGACCACAGCCCACCCCACCCGCGCGCAAATGGAAGAATGCGGCCGGATGTGCTGTCTTGGACTTTCAAAGGATTCTTAGCGAGCTGGTAGAGCAGAATCTCGGATACTTTGGACTCTCGCACAGCACAGAAGGTTGCTGTTTTTCTTCACCGCAGCGGCGAAAACCCATCGCTGGGAGCCTGGCAGGGTAGATCGTCCTCCGCTTCGAACGGAGCCTGGGGCGGATCGTCAGGCCCTTCGAGCCTCTGCCTCCGCCAGCCATCCCCGGCGCAATCTCTCCTCGGGAATGCTCGAAAGGTAAGGCTTGATGTCGAGGATGGGCGTTCCATCGAGCATGTTGACGCCGCGCACATAGAGCGAGCCGCCTTCGCGGCGCAGCAGCTCGACCACGGTAAGGCCGATCGGGTTGGGCCGGCGCGGCGACCGGGTGGAGAAGACACCGTGCGGGCGGTCGTCGGAGGGCGGCGAAACCATCAGATCGAAGCCCGCCGAGCGGTCGAAGGTCCAGAGAACGAAGAGATGCGAGTAGCCCTCGATGTCTGTCAGCCCAGCTTCGAAGGCGGGCAGGATCTGGAGCACGCCCTCGGCCTCGTGTTTGGCGCCGAGGCCCTTGGGAATCGCGGCTGTCTCACTGAACGGGCTGGTGACAAATCCTATCGGCTCTGGGGTGAAGATCGGCATAAGCGCCTCCGCTACTCATGATAGACACCAGCGCGGCTCAGTTCCGCCGATTCTCATTTCAGCAAAGATGCGCTTTACTTTGCCATTGCAAGGGCCGCTTTCGGGGCTTAGAATGCGGCCCATTCCCTGTTGGAAGGAATTTCCCCATGATTCCATTTCTGTTCAAGAACCTTCTCCTCTTATGTGCCTGTCTGCTGGCTGGCGTGCCGTATCTGCTTGCGCTTCTGAACTTCCGGCGAAGGACGATCGTCAAGAAGCGGGCACTGACAAATCTTCTCTCCGACCCCTACATCCTGAATCAGTACATGGACCAGTTCCCGGCAAAGAAGGGCCTCAACGATGCCGAGAAGATTGCGGAGGATTACTTCAAGACGTATTACGGCCGGTTTGAATATCTCTCCGCGCTGACGCTCAGTTTCCTCACCGTGTCCGGCGCGCTCGTCTTCATCCTGGTCCGGATCGGTTTTCCGGCGCCATTTCTGGGAACCGCGGAGGTCGCCTTTGTCCAGCACGCGGCATGGGGCGGCGCGGTGCTTTGGGCGCTGATCGGCAGCTATCTGTGGAACTGCTACGATCTGATTCACCGTACGGCGAACTTCGATCTTCCCCCTGACGCATTCGCGAAGATGTGGCTGAAATTCTGGGTCGCGGGCGCGGTCGCGGCCATCCTCTCCGATGGCATCGTGGCCTCGATGCATCCGGCTCTGGGCTTTGCCATCGGTCTCGTTTCGATTCCCGTTCTCTTTGACGCCGTGGCCGACAGGGCGAGCAAGTTTCTCAACGTCAAATCCGCCGTGGGAGATACCACAACCAAACTCACCGCCTTGCAAGGGGCGACTCCCAATGTGATCGACACGCTGAGCGATATCGACATTCAAAGCACGGTGCAACTGGCATATTGCGATCCGGTCAACGTGATCATGAGCACCAATCTGGCGTGGGTGGTGATCATCGATCTGATCGATCAGGCATTGCTGTTCAACTATATCGGGGGCGACGCCGCCAAGATCCGCAGCGGGGGTTACCGGGGCTGCATTGAAGTGGCTACCATCGGCGCCAACCTGAATGGAGACGCCAGACAGAAGCTGGTGGGGTCGGCCAGTCTGAGCAACTTCGCGTCGTTGCTCGCGTGGCCGGAGCCCAAGGCGCTGGACCTGGTTCAAACCCTCTACTCCGACGCTCAAGTCAATCTCATCTGGGATCTCTTTGGCGGCAACTACAGAACCAGGGAGAAGAGCGGCGTGCCGGATACCGGGAGCGACGGGAGTGCGGCGTGACGGTCCACACTGCCAAGCCGGTGAAGAAGCCCGCCAAGCCGGCGGAGAGCGCGCCACGGAGCGACAATGGTGCGCCTCGGGAGCCTGAGGCAAAGAATCAGCCCGATCTCGCCTCTGTCTGAAGACTTCCGCCTTGGGATTCTGCCATAGGCCGGCGGCTACTGGGCAGCGCCGGGGAGGGAAAAATCGACGCCCGCGTCTTGATTCGCCTTTGCGGTGGCGGCCAGGTCAAGCTGATCCGTCGGAATCTCGCGGCGTTGGTTGTCCTGGACAAAAACTGTGCTGCGGGTCAAGACGTAATTATGAATCTGCTCGGGTTGCCGGCCATCCTTGAAGATGAGCGTGACCGCCTGCTCGCTCTCCGGGGTTGGCGCCAGTTGCGCGGGAGCGGCGGACGGCTGGTAGGGGATACGAGGCGGCTGCCACGGTTGCTCGGGCGGCCCTTCGTATTCTCCGGCACTCCCCTCGGCCGTCTGGCCCGGCTCCACGGCAGTCTGCTCCGGCGTCGAGGCCGTCGAATCGTCCGTGTCGAAGGTGTCCGCGTAGTCCAGGGGATAGGGGTCGATCACGCTGGAGACGCCGTAGCCGGGGTAGCCGTAGAAGATTCCCGCGCCGTAAGGCGAGACGTAGGGCCTGCGATGCCGCCCGCGCTCCGGACCGTTGCGGCGACCGCCGGAGTTGCCGTCGCCACTCCGGGAGCCGCGGGCCATGGCGAGGGGTCTGCCGCCCGGATAGCGGAGCAAGCCGGCCTGCCGATTGATATTGGGCGCGCCAAAGCCTCTGGAGGCTGGAGCGCCAAAGCCTCTGGAAACTGGCGCGTGGAAGCCGGAGTGAAAGCCCGGAGCTGAGCGGCCGTGGAAGCCACCATGCGCAGCGGGCCGCTGGGCGCAGACCGGGAGCGCCAACCCGACCACCACCATCAACGCGACCGCGGCCAGACGCTTCATGGGGACATAGTACGCCTGTTTGCGGATTGCGGGTAGGCGGCAATCGAAAGGCAGTTGCATGAATTGAAGACGGTGGATCAACAGCCAGAAGTTTCACAGTTAGAGGCGAACAAAGGTCGAATCGTATCCCCGGGGGGTGGGGGGTGCCTTTCCAGTGGTCAGATATCAGGGAACAGGGATCAGAGATCAGAAAGGCCCCATTCCACTGACTACTTCGATTGTGCGCCGATGGAAGGAAATTATCTGCAACCACCTGGGGTGGGGCGGAGGGCGTTTGTGCGCCTTGGGGTTCGTGGTATCCCAGAGCCGGTACCGCAAATTCGGACAGGGGATTAAGTGGAAGTTCTGCTCGCTCGCAGCCTTAAGATGGCTGTGAAGAGGAGAACGGATGAGCAGACGTCCCCGCAGGAATCACACAGCGGCGTTCAAGGCGAAGGTGGCCCTGGCCGCGGTCAAGGGTGAGAAGACGCTGGCCGAGTTGGCCGAACAGTTCGACATTCATCCCAACCAGATTACGCAGTGGAAGAGCCAGTTGCAGGAGGGCGCCGCGGGCGTCTTCGGCGAGGCTCGGGCGGAGCAGGCCGCGCCGGTTGACCTCAAGGCGCTGCACGCCAAGATCGGCGAGTTGACGCTGGAGAACGATTTTTTAGAAGGGGCGCTCACAAAAGCGGGTCTTCTGAGCGCAAGAAGATGATCGATCCCGAGCATGACCTTCCCATTCAGAAGCAGGCTGAAGCGCTTGAAATCAGCCGCAGCAGCGTCTACTACCAGCCGCGACCGGTCTCGGAGTCGGAACTGTGGCTGATGCGGCACATCGATGAGCTGCACTTGAATTACCCGTTTACCGGCAACCGCATGCTGCGCGATCTGCTCTGGCAGCAAGGACTGGAGGTCGGCCGCAGACATGTCCGGACGCTGATGCGGAAGATGGCGATCGAGGCCATCTATCGCAGACCCAACACCTCCAAACCCGCGCCAGGACACCGGATTTACCCCTATCTGCTGCGAGGCCTGGCCGTCACGCGGCCCAATCAGGTCTGGGCCATGGACATCACTTACATCCCGATGGCGCTCGGCTTCGTCTATCTGGCCGCGGTGGTGGACTGGTTCAGCCGCCGCGTGCCGGCATGGAAGCTGTCGATCACCATGGAAACCGACTTCTGCATCGAGGCGCTCGAAGAAGCTCTTGCCACGAATGAAAAACCGGAGATCTTCAACACTGACCAAGGCAGTCAGTTCACCAGCGAGGCCTTCACCGGGCGGCTAAAAGAAGAAGGGATCAGGATCAGCATGGACGGCAAGGGCCGCTGGCGCGATAACGTTTTCGTCGAACGTATCTGGAAGTCCATCAAGTACGAAGAGGTTTACCTGCACGCCTACGCCTCGATCAGCGAAGCCAGGCAGTCGATCGGCCGCTACATCGACTTCTACAACACCACCCGGCCACATTCCAGCCTGAAAGCGCTCACGCCCGATCAGGTATACTTCAACCGCCTGCCAGAATCCATGGCAGCCTAAAAACAAAAGCAAGAACTTCCACTAAGGAAAAAGCAAAAACTGTCCGAATTTGCGGTACCGGCTCTGACTGCCCGCCGTGCGCCGTGGGAATCTTGCACTGATTAAGCGCCGCCGCATCCGCGAAGCCATCAAAAGCGGGGCGCTGGTGCAGCCGTCCCGAGCCTCAGACGTGAATCGGGCTTTGGACATCGACTACGCCGGGGTTTCCTGCCCAAGCATCGCGTTGGGAATCCCAGTGGATTCACTGAAAACTTCGTACAAATCGAGCGCGGCCTGTTCCGCTTGAAGTAATCCTATTGTGGGCTTTGATACGGCACGGGAGATGTGTGACAAACCGCCACTGCAAAGGCGAAAATTGCTTGCTAAAATTGACCCCTTGGCGCATACTTTTCAGCACCGGGAGATTTATTGTAACCGATTGATTCTAAAGATGGTCGGGGAGAGAGGATTTGAACCTCCGACCCCCTGGTCCCGAACCAAGGCATCTCTTCCAGTTCCAGGCCAAACCATTCCGCCAGAACCTCTTGCGTCGATTTTCGCGCGAATCTTCCGCACATGGCTTTCTGAGAATAGCCAATCGCGCGGTTGGATTCACGGCCCCAGTTTTGACAAAAAGACGAATTTGAGCGAATCTATAGGCGAACATATAGCGAAAGTACGAGACCTCCGCCATGCCTTCCGCTGCCCTGCTTCGCCGGGAAATCGAACGCTCCCTCGCCGATCGCTTTCCGGCCGCGCTGACGCCCGCACCGCCAACGATCCGGGAGGTTATGCCGACCGGAATCGCCCAGGTGGACGCGCTGCTCGAGGGCGGATTGCCGGTGGGTGCGATCAGCGAGCTGACCGGGCCAGAGTCGTCGGGGCGGACAAGCCTGGCTCTCGCCTTTTTGGCCCGGCGCACGGCCGAGGGCCGGGTCTGCGCGTGGGTGGATGGCTGCAACGCCTTCGATCCCGAGTCGGCGGCGGCAAGCGGCCTGGCCTTGCGGCAGGTGCTCTGGGTGCGCTGCGGTGAGGCAGAGGAGAGCACGCTGTGGAAGGCGCGCACAAAGCCTTGGGCACGCCTCGATCAAGCTCTGCGCGCGACCGATCTGCTGCTGCAGGCGGGCGGCTTTGCAGCCATCGTGTTGGATCTCGGATCGACGGCTCGCGAAGATGGAAATCGCATTCCGGCGGCCACCTGGTTTCGCTTTCGCCAGGCGGCGGAGCGCGCCCGCTGCAGCCTGGTCGTGCTGGGCCGAGCTGCTTATGCGCAGTCGAGCGCGGCCATGGCGCTGGAGTGCGCGCGCCTGGAGACGAAGACAGCGGGCGGAACTGTGCTGCTTGGCTTCGAGTACGTGGTGCGGCGCAACCGGGAGCGGTTCGCGCCGGTCGAGATCGGCAGACGCAAGCCGCCCGTGTCGGCGTGGGCCACGCGCGCCGCTTGGGATGCGGAGAAGCGCGCATGAGCCCAGAACTCTATGCCTGCGCTTATGCAGCGGAGTTTCCCGCGCAGGCACTGCTGCGCCTGCGAACCGAGCTGCAATCGAAGCCTGTAGCCGTCGTCGAAGGGCGCGCGCCCGAAGAGACGGTCTGCGCGCTGAACCAGAAAGCGCGGCAGTGCGGAGCCGCGTCGGGCAGACCGCGGCTGGAAGCCGAGGGTATCGCGGGATTGAAGCTGCTGGCGCGGTCGATGGATGAAGAAGCGGCGGCGCGTGCGGTCTTTCTCGAGTGCGCGGCCCAGTTCTCTCCGCGCATCCAAGAGGCAAACAGCGGAACGGCATGCGCCTTCGTGCTCGACATTGCGGGCACGGAGCGGCTCTTCGGTCCGCCCGCGCAATTGGCCGGGCGGCTGCGCGCGGCGCTCGCCGCGGCGGGCTTCCGCGCCTCGATTGCCGTCAGCGCGAACTACCATACGGCGCGAATGAAGGCAGCCTTTTGCCGCGGGATCGCGGTGATCGCCGCTGGCGATGAGGCGAACGCACTGGCGAATCTGCCGGTCGCCGCGCTCGATCTGGCGCAGGAACACGCGGAAACCTTTGCGGTGTGGGGCATTCGCACGCAGGGCGAGCTAGCCGCGATCGAGGAGCCTGAACTGGTAACGCGGCTCGGAAGCCAGGCCCGCGCCTGGCGCGCGCTGGCGCGCGGCGCGGCGGCGCACGTCTTTGAGCCCATCGAGATTGCGCCACCCCTCGAAGAGTTCTGCGAGTTCGAAACGCCGGTCGAGCAGGCGGACGCGCTGCTGTTCATCGGCGCGCGTATGATCGACTTCCTGGCGGCGCGCGCCGCCTCGCGGGCGCTTGCGCTGGCCTCGCTTACGGTGCGCATGAAGCTCGAAGGCGGCGGCGAGCACGAGCGCGCGATCCGCCCCGCCTTGCCGGCAACGGATCGCAGGTTTCTGCTCAAGCTGCTGCAGTTGGAGATCGCGGCGCATCCGCCCTGGGCCGCGGTCGTCGCGCTCACGCTGGCCGCCGAAGCGGGAGCGCCGAGCCAGGTGCAGCTGGGGCTCTTTGCGCCGCAGATGCCGGAGCCTTCACGGCTGGATGTCACGCTGGCGCGGTTGAAGGCCATCGTGGGCGACGATCGCGTCGGCTCGCCGGCGCTTGAAGACACGCATCGCGCGGATAGCTTTCGCATGGAGGGCTTCCGTGTTGGCGGGCAAACGCCTGTGCCTGCAATGCAGATTGCGCGCATGGCCCTGCGCCGCGTGCGGCCGGCGATGCCGGTGAGTGTTGTGCTGCGCGACCGACGGCCGGTGGCCTTTCGCGACCGGCAGAGCCGTTATGAGGTGACCGCGGCCTACGGCCCATGGCGGAGCGGCGGCTGCTGGTGGTCGGCCGATGCGTGGGACGGCGAAGAGTGGGATGTGCTGGCCGTTGAAAACGAGGGAAGCTCGATCGCCTGCGTGCTGACCTGCGACCGGATGCGCAGTGCGTGGCGGCTGGAGGCGTTCTATGACTGACTGCGAGCGCCATCTTCCTAACACCCGCTCGCCCGGCACGCCAGTCTCCCACCCCACAGACCAAAACCCGGCTGTGGGGACCCCGGTCTCCCACCCCAACGACGCATGCCAACCAACAGCCTTTGAAGAGTTTTCAATCGCGCGCGCAAGCCAGGCCAGCGAATACGTCGAGTTGCACGCATCGAGCGCCTTCAGCTTTCTGTCGGGCGCTTCGCAGCCCGATGCACTGATCGAACGCGCCGCCGAGCTTGGCCTGCCCGCCATCTCCTTGGCCGACCGCAATGGCCTGTACGGCGTTGCGCGCTTCCACACGGCCGCAAAGCGATGTGGCATCAAGGCTCATATCGGTGCGGAGATTGCCGTCTCTTCCTTCGGCGCCCGGCTCGCGCCGTCAGAGTGGCTGCCCCATCGGTGCCCGGACGAGCCCGCGCGCATCACGCTGCTCTGCGCCTCGCAGACCGGCTATCGGAACCTCTGCCAGCTCATCACGCGCTTCAAGATGCGCGAGGCAACCAAGGCTGAAGGAGCGGCGACGCTCGACGACCTCGAAGAGTTTTCCGCCGGCTTGATCTGCCTGACCGGCGGCGAAGAGGGTCCGCTGGCCGCCGCGCTCGCTCGCGGCGGCGAGAGTGAAGCGTACAAGGCGCTCGATCGGCTTGCGTCGATCTATGACCGCGGCAACCTCTACGTCGAATTGCAGCGCCATCGGCAGCGCGAAGAGGAGTGCCGCAATCAGTCGCTATTGAGTCTCGCCTCCGCGCTCCGCCTGCCGGTGATTGCGACCAACGGCGCGCGCTATGCCGTCGAAAAAGATCGCGAACTGCTCGATCTCTTCACGGCGATCCGCCATCGCACTACGCTCGACCAGGCAGGACGCCTGCTCGCGATCAACTCCATGCGGCATCTGCGCCCGGCACGGGAGATGGAGGCGCTCTTCCGCGATCTTCCCGAGGCCATTGCGAACACGCGCATCGTCAGTGACCGCCTCCTGTTCACGCTGAACGGCCTGGGCTACGAGTTTCCCCGTTATCCCGTTCCCGATGGCGAAACGATGGACAGCTTCCTGGCCAAGCGCGTTGAAGAAGGCGTGCGCAAACGCTACGGCTCGCCTGCCACGCGGCATCTGCTCGACAAGGCCCGCGCACAGGTGAAGCACGAGCTCGCGCTGATCTCGAAACTTGGTTTTTCTGGCTATTTCCTCATTGTCTGGGAGATCATCCGCTTCTGCCAGCAGCAGGGATTTCTGGTGCAGGGGCGCGGCTCGGCGGCCAACTCCGCCGTCTGCTACGCTCTGGAAATCACCGCCGTCGATCCGGTCGGCATGGAGCTTCTCTTTGAGAGGTTTTTGAGCGAGAACCGCGGCGAATGGCCGGACATCGATCTCGATCTGCCCTCAGGCGATCAGCGCGAAGAGGTCATCCAGCACCTTTACGAACGTTACGGCGCGCTTGGCGCGGCGATGACTGCCAACGTCATCACTTATCGCGGCCGCTCGGCGGCGCGCGAGGCGGGCAAGGCGCTGGGCTTCGACGAAGAGCAGATTGCGCGGCTCGCCGGCCTGATGGGCCACTGGGAGTGGCGCGGCCCCAACGACACCCTGGCCCATCACTTCGCGCAGGCCGGCTTCGACATTCACCATCCGCGCATTGCCCTCTATCTAGACCTCTGCCTGCGCATGAGAGACCTGCCGCGCCATCTCGGCCAGCACTCAGGCGGCATGGTCGTCTGCGCCGGCCTCCTGAACCGCGTTGTGCCCATCGAGCGCGCCTCCATGCCAGGCCGCACCGTCATCCAGTGGGACAAGGAAGACTGCGCCGACATGGGCCTCATCAAGGTCAACCTGCTCGGCCTGGGCATGATGGCCGCACTCAAGGATGCGATCGAGCTGATCCCCCGCCACTATCGGACTCAAGTCGACCTGGCCGCGCTGCCTGAAGACCCGCTCGTCTACGAGACCTTGCGCAAGGCCGACACCGTAGGCATGTTCCAGGTCGAAAGCCGCGCGCAGATGGCCTCGCTGCCGCACAACGCGCCCACGCGCTTCTACGACATCGTCGTGCAGGTGGCGATCATCCGCCCCGGCCCGATCGTCGGCAAGATGATGCACCCCTACATGCGCCGCCGCCAAGGGAAGGAAGAGGTGACCTACCCGCATCCGCTGCTCGAACCTGTGCTCAAGCGCACGCTCGGCGTCCCGCTCTTTCAGGAGCAGCTCTTGCGCATGGCTATGACCGTGGCCAGCTTCACCGGCGCCGAAGCCGAGGAGCTGCGCCGCGCCGTCGGCATGCGCCGCTCCATGCAACGAATGAAGGACCTCGAGGGCCGCTTGCGCTCCGGCATGACTCGCAACGGCATCGGTCCCGAGGCGCAGAACAATATCGTGCAGGGCATCAGTTCCTTCGCCATGTACGGCTTCCCGGAGTCGCACGCCGCCAGCTTCGCGCTCATCGCCTACGCCTCGGCTTATCTTAAGGTGCACTATCTGGCCGCCTTCACCTGCGGCCTGCTGAACAACCAGCCCATGGGCTTTTACTCGCCCGCCGTGCTTATCAAGGACGCCGAGCGTCACGGCCTGCGCGTGCGGCCCATCGACGTGCGGCACTCCGAGTGGCCCTGCACGCTGGAGCTGGAACCCAATGGATCGCTCTCGCTGCGCATCGGCCTGAACTACGCGAAGGGCCTGAGGCAATCGTCGGCAGAAGCTCTGCTTGCCGTACGCGCGGCAGGAGGCGCATTCGTTTCCGTCGGCGATCTTGCGCTGCGCGTTCCCGCGCTCAACCGCAAGGAGCTTGTCGCGCTCGCCCGCATCGGCGCGCTGAACTCATTGGACAGCGTTGCCCATCGCCGCGATGCGCTCTGGCAGGTCGAAGAGGCGGGCCGTCCTGCCGGCCCTCTATTGCGCAACGCACACGCCGAGCCCAGCGCAACGCCTAACGCCATGCCCCTTCGGCAGATGACTACCGGCGAGCGCCTCGCCGCTGACTTCGCCGGAACCGGTCTCACCACCGGCCCACACCCCATGGCCTACCATCGCGCCGCACTGCGCAAACAAGGCATCCTCTCGGCCGGCGATCTTCTGCGCTGCGTGCATCATCGCCCGGTCCGCATCGCCGGCTGCGTCATTGCCCGTCAGCGCCCCGGCACGGCCAAGGGCTTCGTATTCCTCTCGCTCGAAGACGAAACCGGCATCGCCAACATCATCCTCGCACCCGGCATCTTCGAGCGCGACCGCATCGTCGTCACCCGCTCCCGATTTCTGCTCATCGAAGGCCCGGTACAGAATCAGGATGGCGTCGTCCACGTCAAAGCACAGTGCATCGCCCCGCTCGACATCGCCAGCGCCAACCTCCGCTCCCACGACTTTCATTAGCAACTTAGGAACCTCTGATTAAGTTGATGTTTTGAAAGGGCACGGCTTCAGCCGTGCCGCGATGGAGCAGAGAAATCGCGGGCTTTAGCCCAGGGACAGTGCTTCGCGGCGCACCCAAAATGGATACCTTAGCGCATCGAAGTACCGGCAATCGGAGCTGGCCTCGATGAACACCGGATAGCGGAATCGACGCGGCTCAAGATGGACCTGCGATGCCAATCCTCCTTCTCCTGGCTTACTGAAGGAGCGTCAGATAAAAGGCGTTGTTTCCCGAGCGAAGGTCTCTTCCCCATGAGAACGCGAGGCCGCTCCCCAAGATGCGCAGCTTGGCTTGCGCTCCAGTATCAAAGAGCCACCGTCCGGAACCTGGCATGGACGAAGGGTTGGATATCTTCCCTATATCGAGAAATGGTCCCGCCTTGACTGTCATGATTCCAATTCCGTAGACATTCTTGTCGGTATCCCATGAGGCAAGCAGATAGTCGCGCCCCAGCGGAGCGCTACCCTTGCGCCCATCGCGATCGCCGATGTGGCCGCGCATCGGCAGATTGTTGTCTCGTTCGAGTCCCAGCATAGCGAGCTCATCGAAAGGAGCCTCTCCGAAGGTCTTGCCGGCACGAGCTTGTTGCCTTGACTCGAAGTTATCCCCTTCCGCGCGGGGAAACCAGCGGCAATCCAGCGAACCCTGCATCTTCTCGAAAGACTCTCCTGGACGCGACCACAGATGTGCGATCTGTGCCGAGGTCTCCGCGGCCACGGTCAGCCGATGCTCCGGCAGACGCCACAGCATTCCGCTCAGTTGCGCCTGCTGTTTGAGTTGGTAACCTGTTGCGAGCAGTTCAGGCGTCAAGATCGCGCCAGGCACAACGCTGCGAAAGTCGCGATGAGAGAACTCGGCGCCGGCGGACCAGCGCAATCGCTCACTTGAGTAGGAGGCAAGGTCAAACCCGATCAACTCACGACGGAGGTTCAAGCTCGCAAGCGCTGGAGCCGGACCGGTAAACGAATCCCTCAGTACCCAGTTTTCGTCGCGAAGATCAGTTGCTGCCTGGTAGCGGTACTTGGCGCTGCTCTCGAAAGGGACTGGATAACTGCTCAAAGACTCGTCTCTTCTGCGGGTCCCACCGGTACATTGACCTGACATTCATCGCTTCGCGGCGCAGGTTGTAGAACTCCGTGTCGAGGCTTAGGAACGGAAGGCCGCGCAAAAACATGACGAGCGCCTCTGCCTTAGTGTCCCCGAATCCGTTTCGCTCCTCGCCGCGGAAGATCACGTCGAATCTTCCATCGTCGCGCGCCACGAGATCGAAGCGATGTTGTGGAAGGATCCCCAAGCCGCGAATACGTTGCTCCGCATCGAGGAACTCGGGCAACAAAAGTATTGCGGCAGGGGAAAAAGCAAATGCCCGGTCGAGCAGAGCAAGAGAAACGCGATACGCGGGGTCCTCGTGCACCTCGGCGATTTCGGGTTTGCCGGCACGATTCCAATACTTCAGCGACGCTTCGAGATTTCCATCGAGAAAATAGACCGTTCCCAGGAAGTTATTTATATAGGGATCGTCTGGCGTCAGCTTGATTGCCTGCCTCAAGCGGAAAGCTGCTTGAGGATACTGCTTTTGGCTGAAGGCGACGCCGGCGAGTTCGATTGGAAATCTGGAATCTTCCGGAGCGAGCCGCCACCCCGCCTTGAAGGCACTCACGGCCTCTGGCCAGCGTTCAAGACGCGCCAACGAGTTGCCGTAGTAGAAGTTCATGTCGGCCGTGCGCGAGTGTACAGGTCCGAGCAGGCGTACGATCTCATCCCAGTGTTGTCCTGCCGCAAGCTCTTGGACGTCCCGTACCGTAGGCGGTTCAATTGGAGCCGTCTGTGCCGGCAAACAAAGACATCTGCAAAGCAGAACAACTGCCAGCGCTAATTGAGATGTCTTCAGCGGAGCAACCATTCGAGGCCTTGGGGTTGCGGCATTCCAAGTGGGACAGTGTAATTCTTCTGAATTCGAATGCACCGTCAATGCCGCTGCGCATCGGGCACCGCCAGCAGTGTCCAGTTTCCGGCGCCCTTCCATTCCTGCTCAAATCTGGATCTTTCCTCTTTGAGCAGTTTGCGCTGCGCGGGATCGTTCATCAAGACAAGCTGGTGATCCGGATCTACGCCGGCCACAACCAAATAGTGCAGCGATCCGCCCGGCCCTGCTTTCAGGGCCGCAATCAGCGGCCGGCCCTTTCCCAGCTGATCTGCCAGATCCGCCCAGTCTCCGGTGTATGCGAAGGCGCGATACCCATTTTGCTGAAAGTACCGCACCATCTCTGAAGCGCGAATCCCATGATCCGGCTTTGAATACAACGCGTGCAGAATGCTCGCGGATTCGGATATTCGATTCTCGGACTGGCCGAGTTGCCGCTGCCAATACTGCATGATCATGGCAATGCTGGCAGCTCCGCAACCGTCCTTTTCCTGCTTCACAAACGGAACATCCAGCCATATCTCGCTAGCCCCGGCGGCAAACGCACCGATACACAACAAGAGCAGCGAAACAACGGCTCCGAGGATGAATCGTGGCATGCGCAGAGCCATCAGCGCACTGCAACGATAATCAGGATGAGAGCTGCGATCGCGACAAGAATCAGCAGCAAATCCCGGTCGCTCATATTCCCGGCGGCAAAATCGTTCTGCGCCTTGGTCGCCCTGGAGGCCAGTTGAGCCGTTTCGGCATCACTGAGCGTGGAAATGGAAGCCTCGACTTTCTGCGGGCTCATGTTTGCCGACTTTAATGCCTGTTGAGCTTTCTCAGAGGAAAAGAACCTCTGCAATGTCTCCCGGTTTTGCAGCCGTTTCTGCGAGGCTTCGACCGCGGCCTTTTGTAGGTCGGAGGGGCTCACCAAATACTCCGGCGATTGCGCGAGAAGATTTGGAGAAGCTGCAAAAACAGCAACAAGAATGGTTGCCGTGAGAGACTGGACAGAACGCCTAAGGTGGGGATGAATCATCTGAAATCTCCGGGGAAAGAAGTTCAAGCAATTCAGCCGTATTATACTGTCGATTGGTTTTGACTACAAGACTGACGCCATGGTCGCCGATTCTTCAGCACTCCATCTGACCGGTTCGCTGTTCTTCCCACGATGATGTCAACGCTGCTCGGGAATAGACGGCACACATTGCTTTCCGTGCGATGTCCGGTCCTGCACTCCCTGATTCAGCGGCAACAACGGAGATCATACGGCCGGGTTGCCGGGCTTCTTCCCCGGAATGTTCTGAGCCACAAGCCAGGCGGCGGCCGCGATGATCCACGAGATAAAGAACGTCGCTGGGGTGGAGAGCGGAGTCGAAAGCCTGCCCTGAGCTTGCCGAAGGGGACCTGCGTTTCGTAACTCTGGCGAAAGGGTGAGAATCCGCAAACCCTAAAGTGCGAAATCACACGGTCAGAGACCTGGTATAGGCGCACATAAGGCGAATACTATCCACCACACTGCGTCCTCGTTGCATCACCACAACCACAAAGCCAGCCAGCAAGAAATGCCCCGTGCGAAACGCATTGCGCTCTCCATCCGCGTCTGGCCCTGCGATCAAGACCTTCATACCCATGTCTTCGACCTACGCCAATTATCGGTTCAGCTCGGCTTCGAGGTTTTGGCGGAGTAAACCGGCAAGACCACCGGAACAAGGGCCACACAGCCAGGCCTCAGCCAGTTGCTGGCCGCCGTCCGTTGCGGCCTCGCCCACCAGACCCGTGCTTCGCCGTCGATTTTTCCTCTGCCCAATCGTGAGCCGGTGTACAATTGCCGTTGCGCGACCATATCAGTTTGTTTACTCTCGGGATTCTCTCTCTTTTCATGTCCCATCGTGAGTTAGATCGGCTGGCCGGAGCGCAAGATGCTGAGCGGAGGCAGGCGCACGCCGTACAGCGAACCGCCATAACCGGCATGAGCAATCATCGGAATCGACGACGCCAGCTAACCGTGGCGAAGCTTTCCCCGGAGTGATGAGGAAGGTTCTCCGCGGGAGACTTATGCGTTTTCAGCACGAGTTTGCCCTTTATTGTTAGGTGCAGTATCCGTCTTACATATGAGGTTCAGGTATGAGCGATTCACCGATCCTTGGGCAGCCAGTCATCCTCTTTGCCGAAGAGTGCGACCGCGGCACCCTGCGCCAAGTCAACCAGGATTCCGTTCTCCATTCCCGCATTGCACTGGGTGATCTGTTGATCGTCGCCGATGGCATCGGAGGAGAAAACACAGGAGTTGTCGGCGCATCGCAGATGGCGGTGCAGCTTATTCAGTCGCATCTGGCGGCCCTTCCGTCCGGCTACCCGGCCGACAAGGCCATACGCGAGGCCGCGGAACAGGCCAATGCGAAAATCACGCCCGTTGACAAAGAGCCCGATGTGCCGCAACTGCGCACGGGCACCACCGTGGTTGTCGCCTTGGTGCAACAGGAAGCCGACGGAGCCCACGCCTGGATCGGCCACATCGGCGATTGCCGCGCCTACCTGGTGCGCGCGGGCCGCCTGCACTGCCTCACCTCAGATCATTCCGCCGTACAGTCGCTCCTCAACCGCAACCTGATCTCTCCGGAGGAGGTTTACCGCCATCCCGACACTGCGGTGCTGACCCGCAGCCTGGGAGTTCAACCCGAAGTGGAAATCGACATCGAAAGGCACCCCCTCGCCGTCGGCGACACACTGCTGCTCTGTTCCGACGGCCTCTGGAACTCTATTTCCGAGAGCGAGATCGAGAGATTGGCAAACGGTCCTACAGTGGGAGCCGCCGCCCTTGGCCTGCTGCAACGGACCCTGGAGACTGGAGGCCACGACAACATCGGCATCGAGATGGCGCGGCTGGTCGAGACCCGCGACATCCCGCGCAAAAACGACTACAGCAATCTTCTGTTGAAGTGGATTCTGGTCGTCTTTCTGCTGGCCCTCATCGGTCTGGGCGTGTTGACCTACCTGACCTTTTTCGCCAACTGATTGGCTGCGCCCGGCGGTGGTCGCCAATCGCCGGGCTTAGTTTGCTTAGTCTTGATCTAATCGCAGACCAGCATTTCCGAGGGAAAGGCCGCCGCATCGCCCTCCGGCGGCGCCTCGGGCTCCGCGCCGGATTCCGCGCGGGCCGTGAGCTGGGCCGTGAAGAACGCATCCACCTGGGCCAGCACCTCGGCTCCCGTTCGCGCTCGATAAATTGCGCCCCTCAGCTTGGCTCCGCCTGCCACGCCGTGGGTGAACCAGGTGGCAAACTGCTTCATCTTGCCCGCCGTCTCACCCAGGCGGGCGGCGCGGGGCAGATCTTTCGCTGCCTCGGCCTCGTCCAGCAGCATCTGAAAATAGGCGCGGATCATGCGGTAACGATCCTCCACCGTTGCCCGTTCGTAGCGGCCGGTAGCTGTGTATTGCGCGATCTGCCGAAAAATCCAGGGGTTTGCCGGCGCGGCTCGTCCGATCATCACCGCGTCGCAGCCGGTCTCGGCAACCATCGCCGCCGCGCCTTCGGGAGTTTGGATGTCGCCGTTGCCGATCACCGGGATCGCCACCGCCTGCTTGACCCTGGCAATCCACTCCCAGCGCGCCTGCCCGCTGTATCCCTGTTCCCTGGTCCGGGCGTGCAGCGCAACTCCGTCGAGCCCCTCGGCTTCGGCCATCCGCGCCAGTTCGATGCAAACAATGTCGGCATCGTTCCAGCCCAGCCGGAACTTCACCGTGAAGGGAATCGCCACCGCCTTGCGCACGGCCCTGAAAATCTCCTGAATGCGCGGCAGGTCGCGCAGCAGGCCGGAGCCTCCGTTCGAGCCCACAACGCGCTTGGCTGGGCAGCCCAGATTCAAATCGACCAGGTCGAAGCCGGTCTCCTCGACGATCCGCGCCGCCTCGGCCAGCGTCTCGGGATTGGCCCCAAAGAGCTGCGCCCCGATGGGGTGCTCGTCTTCGTAGAAGGTCAGGTAGCGCTGGCGCTTGCTCTCCCGCATCCGCGCCAGGCCGTCGGCTGAGGTGAACTCGGTCATCAGCAGCCCGCAGCCGGACTGCGCATTGCTGATGGCTGCCTCAACGCCATCTGGCATCGATTCCGGATCTCCGATCTCTGATCTCTGATCTCTGCGGAACAAGCTGGCGTGCCGGATAAACCGTCGAAAAACCGTGTCCGTAACCCCCGCCATCGGAGCCAGGACCGTGGCCGGAGCCACCGCCACCATCCCCAGGCGCAAGTCGGCCGGCACCCGCGCCTCCGCGGGCATCGCGTGCTCCTTGGGGTTGTCCCAGTCCTTCTTCACGGTAAAGCCCTTGCCCGCCATGTGAACCTCAACCAAGACCCAGATTAGCCCGGCAACTCATTCACTTGATACACAAAGGGCTTGCCACGCGAATCCGGGTCCCATCCTGCCTCCATTGCTTGTCGAATATGAACTTCTACCTTCGCAGCCAGGATCGCTGGCCGGACAGACCAAGTCTTTCTTACGTAGCCGCTCTTCTGCGTCCTGGCTACTGTCGGATATTCCAGAAGAAGTTCTCGGCGCGCGCCCTCAGCCACACTTACGTGAATTGCAATGCCCTTCCACCCATCCGCAGTGCACCATTGTTGCTCGCGATGCAGATGCCAGATCAGAGAGAACCCGTCAATCTTCAATTCGGATTGAATGGATCGCTTTGCGCGGGGCATCTTTGACCTTATTCCACATCCAAAATCGCATCATTAGCGCCCGGCTCGTACGGACTTGGTCCGTCTCCCAACGAAGTAGGGCCTCCGCCACAGCGGAGGCCCAATCGTCCAATCCGGTTAGCGCCGCTTACTTGGCCGCTGCCGCTGCCTGTGCCCCGTCCGACTTGGCGTACTTGCGGCGGAAGCGCTCGACGCGGCCCGCTGTGTCCACCAGCCGCTGTTTGCCAGTGAAGAACGGGTGGCAAACAGAGCAGATTTCCACGTGTATGTCGCCCTTGTGGGTCGAACGGGTCTCAAAATTGTTTCCGCAGGCGCACTTGACCTGCACCGCGGCGTAATTGGGATGAATCTTTTCCTTGGGCATCTCTCTCGACAAACCTTTCCTGCAATTCTTCTATTGTAGGGGGATTCGGGCAGGTTGGCAATGCAGGGACTTCTAGGCGAAAATACCTCCTGCATTCTTTCCGATCCCTATTCCCTAGTCCCTATTCCCTGCCTTTAACGCCTTCTCGATTCCCGCCTCCACCAGCGGCGCCATGACGGCGTAACCGGCCGGCAGCGGATGCACCCCGTCCGCGCTCAGCCTCGGCGGCAGCCCGCCCTGCTCGTCCTTCATCGCCGTGTAGTAGTCCACGTAGACGTGGCCATGCTCTGCCGCGTATGTCTTGATCCACTCATTCAGCGCCACCACCTTGGGCGCTGGCGTCAATCCCGGCCTCCAGGGGAAATCAAAGGCCGGCGTTACCGAACACATCACTACGCGAATATGGTTGGCCGCGGCCAGCTCGGCCATCGAAGCCAGGTTGCCCTCGGTCTCCTCGAGCGTCATCGGCCCGGTGTTGCCGGCGATGTCGTTGGTGCCGCCCAGAATCACCACCACTTTCGGCTTCAGGTCGATCGCGTCCTGGCGAAAGCGCACCAGCATCTGCGGCGTGGTCTGCCCGCTGATGCCGCGATTGACGTACGGCTTGCCGGGGAAGGAGCCGTTCGCGCCCTCGATCTTCCAGCCTTCGGTGATCGAGTCGCCCATGAAGACCACGCGGTCTTCGCCCTTGGCGGGCAGACCCAGTGCCAAATCAGCCTCCTTGTACCTGGCCAGCCAGCCGAAATCCGTCAACAGGCGCGCCTCGAACTCCCTCTGCCAGGCTGAAACCGGAGCGGCAGCCGGAGCAGGCGCCGCTTTGGTCTCCGTTGCGGCGGCCGTCGTCGTTGGTTGAGCGGTGGCAGCCTGCGCTGCAAAAGCGGGCATTGACAGCAGGCCGGCAAAGGCCGTCATTGCAAAAACTGCGCTCAAGCTAACTCGATTCAAGGCGTGCTCTCCCTCTGGCTGCGAGCCGTGAGATCGCTTTCCCGCACAGATGCCATTGTAGGCAATCGCCCCCGCGGCCGGGCATCCCGTCCAAAAAGAGAAGGGCGGCCAACCGGATGGCTGGCCGCCCTTGTGGGTGCATCAGGCGTCATGCTTACGGGACGATGAAGTACGTTTGCGACCACGCCTCATTGCCGTTGTCGTCGTTGGTTTGCAGCGTCCAGTAGTACGTGCCGCTGCTCAGGGTGCCCGACTGATTATTACCGGACTCTATCGGGTCGGTTGGCCATTGGATGCCGTTAGGCATCGTAATCTGGCTGCTGGTAAAGCCATCCAATTTCGAGTTATTGGCCGGAATCGCCCATAGCTGGTTGTAGCTCGAGTCATTTAGGTAGAACTGGAAGGTGTAATTGCTGGCGCCGGTTGGGTAGGTCCAGGTAAAGTTCGGTGTCGCGCTGGCGCCGGTCCCGGCGGGCGAAAGACCCGTGGCCAGATCGCTCGGGCCCGCAATCAAGCCTGTCGAACCGAACGCGGTGACTGCGGCGTTCACTGCGGTGCCTGTCTCCGTGGTGCCGTCGCTGTAGGCGACAGTGAATTTGTAGGTATCACCCACGCTCGGAGTGACACCGGAAGGCAAGAAATAGTATTGGAATTCCGCGCTGCCGCAGTACTGGCAGTTGCTGCTCATGTCCACTGGGTTGATCACGTTCGGGCCCGAGGTCAGCGTGACCGCCACCGGCAGCTTGTTGCCCTCTTCCACATCCAAATTGATTTGGTACCCCGTCGAAGTGCCGCCGGGGGATGTGGTCTGAGTGTACATGGTTTGCGCTGTGGCTGCGCTGTTCCCGGCGGGCAGCGTAATGTCCTGGCCGGTCATCGTGCCGCCCCCTACCGTGATGCTGGCGGGCACGTTCTGCCGGACATCAGTGACCACATTGGCGCCGATCTCGCCGATGTTGTCCTGGTCGAGGATCCCCAGGACCGCATAGTTGAGGCCGTTCGGAACGGTCAGCGAATAGCTGTATGCGCTGTTCGTCGTGGGGGTCACCGCGTTGGCATAGATGCCAATCGGGTTGCCGCCGGGGCCCGAAAGCTCGAGCAAGCCCAGGTATAACGTCGCGCCCGGTTGAATGGTCACGCCGGCCGGAATGGTCACCGAGCCTGAAACCGTGGTGCAGTTTACGGTGCAGGCGGGTATGCCGATTTTCACGCCGATAAAGTCAGCGGAAGTAGTATCGCTGCACCCGCCGCTCGTATAGTTGCACCACCCCGTGGGATGGGAGTTGCCGTCCAGCGTGTTAAAGGACCGGGCCTGGAAGTAGTAGGTCGTGTTGCTGACGAAAGAGCCCGCGCCAGCCACCGGATTAGTGAGGAACCAGACATTGGTCGATCCATCCGCCGTGAATATGTGGCTGGGACAGGTACCGCCGCTTTCAGCACATGCGAATTGTCCGCCGTTGGTCCCGCCGCCAAGTGTGGGACTGGTGCTCCATTGCACGAGGTACGCGTTCGCGTCCTCCACGTTCTTGCTGTTCGTGCTCGGATTGACCTCAACCAGGAAGCCGTCCGCTTCGGGTACGATGCCCCCGATGGTGGGATTCTCAGTGGGCGTACCGTAGGTGGGATTGAACATGCTGACGGAAGCGGTGGTAACGTTCGCGTCCGTGACTGTAACCGAGGCGTTGCCCGACGGGTCGTTGGCGTTCAGAATCCCCTGTCCGATCGGATCCATCCACGCCTGCAAGGTGTAACTGCCGGGCGGTACGCCGCGAATGGTAAAGGCGCCTCCCGAAGTCAGCGTGGCTTCCTGGATGCTGGTGCCGTTCCCGCTGCCTCCGCAACCGCTGAGGCCCAGATTCAAGTACGTCTGCCCGATCTGCAGCGTCCCGGGGCCGGTGTACGTTACGTTGCCGGAGACCGTGTAACCCAGCAAGACGCTGAAGTTTTCGTTATTCAGATCGCTGCCAGCCGCGGTTATGCCCTGGGTGGCTGGATAGAAGACGGCGCTCGGCCCGCTGATCGAGGGAACAATCGTGTAGGGTCCGGCGGCGACGCCCGAGAATGTGAAGTTCCCGTTGGTGGTGGTTGTGGATTGGTAGGGAGTGCCGGTGGTATTCGTGCCCGTGTAGAGATTGACCGTCATCTCCGGCGTACTTCCCCCGCCGCAGGTGCTGAGACTGATCTGCCCGTTCACCTGAGAGCCGGGAGCATTGACGGCGATGGTGTAAGTGTTCGAGGCTGTCCCGCCCAGGCTATCCGTCACCACAACGTTGGTCAACGCCACCGAGCCGATCGAGGTAGGCGTTCCGGCAATCGATAACGTGTTGCCGCCCGTGTTGCTCGCGCTCAGGCTGTCCGACAGAGCGATGCCTCCCGCCGTGACGGTGGTCCCGTTGATTGTCCATGTGTAGGGAGCTGTACCGCTGGCGGCGTTGATCGCCCCGGTGTAGCTTTGGTTCTGGGTTGCGGACGGCAGGGAAGTCGGGTTAGGTGAGGGCAGTGAGGGCGGGTTCGGTTCGTTGACCGCGATGGTATACGTCTGGGTGGCGCTCAAGGTCGTGGTGGTGTCTGTCACCTTGACGACGAAGGTTATCGGCGGATTCAACTCCACCCGCCCAGGTGTTCCGCTAATGGTCGGGCCAGTGGAGGGAGTGGTTACCGTCAGGTTATCGTTCGTTCCCGTGAAAGTGACTGTCCAGGAGTAGTTCCCGCTGCCGCCCGAAGCGCCGATCGTCCCGGAGTAGGCCACGCCCGTGGTTCCGGTAGATGGCAGTGAGGCAGGGTTGGTCGCGGGCAGCGTCAGCGGCGCGTAGACATTGATCGTATACTGCTCGGTTGCCGAGGCGCTGGTTGAATCGGTCACCTTCACCGTGAAGGTGACGGGGACGGCGGCGGCGCTGGAGGGCAGCGTGCCGGAAAGAGAGGCTGTTGTGGTGGAACTGCTGGCGACGCTCAGGCCAATGGCCGTTAGGCCGCTGCTGTTCGCGCTCACCGCCCAGGTGTAGGGTGCGTTTCCGCCCGTGGCCGACAGGGTTTGCCCATAGTACAATCCCGTAATCGCGGCCGGCAAACTCGAAGGGCTAATGGCGATGGCGCTCACGCTCACCGTAAAGGTGTTTGAGGCCGTGTGAGCCGGAGTGGCATTATCCGAGACCTGCACACCGAAGTTGATGCAGGTGCCCTCCTCTCCGGTCGTGAGCGTTGCCCCACCGCTGGAGAGCACGCCCGTGCTGGAGAGGCTCAGGCCGCGTGCGGTCAGGCAGGTGATATCCGATGCCAAGGGAACGGTCCAGGTATAGGTGCCCGTACCGCCTGTTGCCGCAAATGTCGTCGAATAGGCCTGTCCCACGGAACCCGAAGTGAGCGGCGTTGCAGTTGTGATCGCGAGCGTCGCCTCGACAATCAGCGAGTTGGTCGTCGAAGCCGTGTTCCCGACCGAATCGGTCGCTGTGATGGTGACGTTGAATGTGCCTCCCGCTGTCGGCGTTCCGCTAATCACGCCGCCCGTCGAGAGGGTCAGCCCTGCCGGCAGCGAAGAGCCGCTGGCCGCTACCCAGCCATACGTGTAGCCCGTGCCCGAGCCGCCCGTCGCGGTAAGCGTCGTCGTTGGATATGCCGTTCCCTGGTAGCCCGTCGGCAGCGGGACCGGGTTGAAGCTTACACCCGCGTCGATGCTGATCGAGAAGCTCGCGCTGTCAGTGTTTCCGACCGAATCGGTTACCGTGATGACAACGCCGACGGGGCCTGCCGCCGTTGTCGGCTTGCCGTTGATCAGGCCTCCCGCGGAAAGGCTGAGCCCCGCCGGCAGAGGATTCGGCGAGTTGGTGGCCAGCGCCCAGGTGTAGCCCGTGCCCGAGCCGCCCGTGGCCCCCAGTTGTTCGGAGTAGTTCGATCCAACGTAGCCAGCCGGCAGTGTGCTCTCCGTGGTCATGCTCACTCCGGCTTTGATGGTGATGGCCATGGTTGCATTGGCCGAATCCGACGCCGAATCGGTCACCGTCACCACAACGCTGTATGTGCCCGCCGTGGTGGGCGCTCCGGTAATCACGCCGCCCGTCGAGAGGGTCAGCCCTGCCGGCAGCGAAGAGCCGCTGGCTGCCGCCCAGCCCCAAGTGTAGCCTGTGCCCGAGCCGCCCGTTGCGGTCAGGGTCGTTGTCGTGTAGCTCGAATTGACATAGCCCGTCGGAAGTGTGGCGGGTGTGACCACCAGCGCGGGATAGCTCACCGTGATCGTGTAGCCCTGGCTCGCCGTGTCCCCGAAAGAGTCTGAGGCCGTGATGCTGAACGGGAAGGCGCCAACTGCTGTCGGCTTGCCGGTAATCGCGCCGGTGCCGATGTTCAGAGTCAGCCACGAGGGAAGGCCGGTGGCGCTGTAGGTCAGCGTGCCCGCGCCGCCCGTGGCTGCCGCGCTGCCTGTATAGGCAACGTTATAGGTGGCAGTGGCCGGCATTGTGCCGGTAAAACTGATCGTCTGAGCCGGATTGATGACCACAGTCAGTGACTCGGATGCGGTCATGGGCGTGGGTGCGCCGGAGTCGCTCACGTCGAAGACGTAGGTTCCCCCTAACTGACCGGCCATGGGGGCGGGACCTGTCAGCAAGCCGCCCGCGCTGAGGCTCCAGCCGGTCGGCAGCGCCGCGCTGGTTGAGTCCAGGCTCCATTTATAAGGAGAAATGCCGGTGCTGGTGTTCAGTTGCACCGAATAGGCCGCTCCCACCGCGCCCACCAACTGCGCGGCGGTCGTGGTGATCGTCAGTTGGGCCGGCACCGTCAGCGTCGCGGTCCCGGTCTGTGTGGTGTCTGCTACAGAGGTCGCCGTCACGGTCACGGTCTGCGCCGAAGCGGTAGCCGCAGGTGCCGTGTAGGTGGCTGAGGTCGTCGTCGTATTCGACAGGGCTCCCCCGCCGCTTACGCTCCATGCCACTCCGTCTGTTCCCTTGTCGTTGGCTACGGTCGCTGTCAGCGTTACAGTATCCGTCCCATCCACCGTCGTTGCGGAAGCTGTCACGGCAACCGTCGGAGGCTTCGAACTGCCTCCGCAACCGGACAGGGAAAATACTGCAATCGCCATCACAACGAACGCGCAGAAAAGCGCACTGGTTCCGCGACAAGATAGAGCAGAGCCTCTCCCGTACACAAACACCTCCAGATACTGCTGGGTAATCTGCGAAGAATATAGGCTCATCCAGCAAGAATTCGCAAGTAAAGATTTGATTTGTGAAGATTTCTTCAAGTGACCTTCGTGCCATTTCCGCCCTGAGCGCCAAACCGGCATCCCGCTCCCGCCGGAGGCGCTCCCGTACCCCTGGAGGCAACTGGCAGAATTCAGGCCAGTTGTGTCCTTTTCCACATTCGGGGACAAGCGATGCACCGCCCTCTCCAGCCGGTAGATACGCTACGCTGGAA
Source organism: uncultured Acidobacteriaceae bacterium (assembly GCA_963710875.1). Lineage (GTDB taxonomy): Bacteria > Acidobacteriota > Terriglobia > Terriglobales > Acidobacteriaceae > Telmatobacter. The sequence continues at coordinate 1,077,337 of CAVQBW010000001.1, forward strand.
GGGATGAGCGCGTGCGCAATCTGCGACGGAGTCGGCCTGGTGCGGGTGGTCAACGCGCAGGGCCAATGGGTCTCGCGCCCTTGCGAGTGCCAGCAGATGGAGCGCGAGCAGCGCCGCCTGGCCGCGGCCCGCATCCCCGAGCGCTACCGCCATTGTTCCCTCGACACTTACGAGACCGCCTTTCGCGGCGCCAACGCCTCGCTGGCCAAGGCGCACCTGATCGCCCGCAAGTTCGTCGAAGCCTATCCGGCCTCGACCGCCGGCAATGGCCTTCTTTTTGTGGGAACGGCCGGCCTGGGCAAGACCCACCTGGCCGTCGGCGTACTGCAAAGACTTGTCCAGGAGCGCGGCGTCCGGGGCCTCTTTTGCGACTATCGCGAACTGCTCAAAAACATCCAGAACAGCTACAACACCCAGGTCCAAACCACCGAACTGGAGCTGCTCAAGCCGGTCTTCGCTGCCGAGGTGCTGGTGCTCGACGACCTCGGGGCGCAAAGGCCCAACGAATGGGTCTCCGATACCGTCGCGCTGATCCTCAACGCCCGCTACAACGACCGGCAGACCACCATCATCACCACCAACTGGGCCGACCTGCCAGCCGGCGCCGGCTTCAAAGCCGATGAGAAGGGCAACAAGCCCGCCAGGAGCGAGGACACGCTCGGCGACCGCATCGGCGACCGCATGAGGTCTCGCCTCGCCGAGATGTGCGTCCGCGTCGAGATGTCCGGAGAGGACTTCCGCCAGACCGTCAAGCGCGCTCGCTTCGGATGAATTGTGCTCTTGGTTTTTGTATCGTTTCGACGCAATCGAGGCAAAACTACTATCCTCTGGGCCTGCAGACTGTAGCGTTCCAGGTCAAACTGCATCGTCTCGATGCACCCGGCTCGTCAGTGCTTCTTGCCCGAGAACCAGGAGATCGCCCGCGCAATGGGGCTCGGCGGCGGCGGTTCGGTATACTCTGCAAGGTGGTCGAGAGTCTCTTGCTCTGCCGCAGACAGTTTGGGAGCGTAATTCGATTGGTGCGGGGCATAGTTCTTTATTGAATCTTCCTGGTCAGAGAGTATCTCGGTAACAATCGGGTCCTTGCCCTCGCCCCTGGCCGCCTTTTCGAACTCCAGCGCCGTCTCCCGCCGCGACTTCGCCAGATCCCTCAACAGGCTGGCCTCCTCCAGCCGACCCTCGGCTTCCGCTGTCAGTGCGTTATCCTCCATCTGTTTCGCCTCGCGGTGGTGGATGCGGGCGATCTCGAGATGCTCGGCGGAGGGCGGGGTGCCGATAAATGTGTAGGATGGCTGTAGATCCCGGAGATCCTGGAATTCGTCGTCGTCTGGCATTCTCTCCTCCTCACCGGCAGCGATCTATCCAACGGCCGGTCTAACGCTCACTGCCGTATCACTACACATTATGAACCAATCTCCGATGGCCGGCGTAACTCCTTCGCTGACGGGTGTAGAATTCCCCAGGTGAGCCTTGGTCCCCAACTCGTCCCTGCCCAGCAGAAGGAAGCGCGCAACTGGCTGCCTCTGGTCGTGGCAGCCGCCCTCGTCCTGTCGGTCGCTGCCGCTGCGATCCTGATTCTGGAGCACGGAAGCGCCCGCGGCGCGCCCGCGGTCACGCCGATCTCCGCGCCTCTCGACCCCTATGCGGGCAATCTCTCGCTCACCCGCCTGGCTATGAGCGAAGCCAGTAACCTGGCCGGGGGTAAGGTCACCTACCTCGACGGCCACATCGCCAACCACGGCACGCGCACCGTCACCGCCGTGACCGTGCAGTCGCTCTTCCGCGACTTCGCTCACGAGGTGGCGCAGAACGAAACTCTCCCGCTCAAGTTGATCCGCATGCGCGAACCATATATTGATGTGGAACCGGTCTCCGCCGCCCCGCTCCGCCCCGGCGCCGAAGCGGACTTCCGCCTGATCTTCGATTCGGTCTCGCCCGACTGGGACGGCGCTTATCCCGAAATTCGCATCCTGCACGTCGAATCCAAATAGGCCATCGCCGGATTTACCCGGTAGAAACTACCGCTTTTGGCAAAATTTACATATCGGTCCCGCCGCAACTGACCCTCACCAGAACGAATTCTCCCCACTGGCCGTTCGCCAAGTAAAACAATCCAATACATATACCAATTTCCCCTCCGGGCCTCGATGTTTGGCGCGCGCCTTGCTATCCTTCCCGGTGGGCAGACACCACCGCTCACCCCGCGCAAGGTTGGCGGAGAAAGAACCTTGGGAGGTGTTCACTCTATGAAAGCTGTCTTATCGCCTCGCATCTTGTTCCCTTGCCGGCTTGCTCTTGTTCTGCTGGCATCTGCCATTGCAGTCCCCGCTTTCGCGCAACAGGCGCAATCCCCAACCCAGCAGCAACCCTCCGCCGTGGCGTCGCAAACACCATCCGCCACATCTCCGGCCATGGCATCGCAAACGCCATCCGTCAACTCTCCGAAGGAGGGCTTCTGGGGCCGGGTCAACCCCTTTGCGCGCAAGAAGTGGGTCAACAACCGGGTGAACCCCCTCAAGGGCCAGCTCAACGAACTCGATGAAGTCAACGCCAAAAACGCGCGGGACATCCAGGATGTGGATAGCAGGGCGCAGACGGGCATCCGCCAGGCCCAGTCCACCGCCGACGCCGCCAGCCAGGAGGCCAAAGCCGCCAACGGTCAAGCGCAGACTGCCAATGCCACGGCGCAGGGTGCCTCCACGCACGTGGATAAGTTGAATTCGACCGTCTCAGGCCTGGATCAGTATCATCAGGCGACCGAGATTGAAGTGAACTTCCGCGGGGGCCAGCCCATCCTTTCGGCCGCCGCCCGCAAGCAACTGGACGATTTTGCCGCCAACCTGACCGGCCGCCAGGGCTACATCCTGGAGATCGAGGGGCATTCCCCTCTGGCCAGCACCGCCGGAATTCAACGCTCCGAGCGGTTGGCCGAGGCAGTCAAGCGCTACTTCGTCACAGAACATCAGATTCCCATCTACCGGTTGCACACCGTGGCCCTGGGCAACGCTCCCGTAGCAAGCCCCGACGCAAACGAGGCGGAGACCCAGCGAGTCAAGGTCAGCAGCGTGCAGGTCCGGTTGATGGAAAACAGTTTGGCGGCCCAGGAAGCCTCGTCCCCCCACGACATGGCTTCTTCGACCGGTGCGGAGCGGCCTTAACAGCCGCAGCCCCTCCCCCGAGGCTCCCATCCGCTCCTGCGGCCCCCCCGCCGCTGGCCGCCAATCAAGCTCTCGCAAATCGAGAGAACCAAGGCAACTTGGCCCCCGCTAATACCGGGGGCCGTTTTTTTGCTGCGAGGGGCCTATTCGACCGAATAGTCAGAACGGATTTCCCGGTTTTGCGCCTTCCGCCATCTACAGCATGTTTCAAAAATGCAGCATTGTGTCAGGGCATGACTTCAGTCGTGCCAAAAAGGGCCAAGAATATGGGGGCTTCAGCCCCTGCGGAATTGCATCCACCAACTGCCAAACCATTTTTGAAACACGCTCTAGTAAAATCAGAGACCACCGGTTGGAGAAGACGATGTCTGAAAGAAATGCTGTGATTGTTGCAGGCCGATGGCATGGTCGGTGCGTGGGTTGTTTGGCGGTGATCCTCTTCGCGGCAATCGGTCTGGCCGCCGCGCAGCAGGCTCCGGACACGAAGCCCATAGTAAGCGACAAGCCGCTCACCGCCGAGCAGCTTACCGTTTATCGGGTCGTTCTTCATGGCTGGCTGGACAACGAACTGAGTATAGTCAACCTGTCCATTCAGACCGTTCCATTGCCTACGAGCGGGGCCTTTGACACCAGCGATTGTGGAAAAAGTATGGACCTTGAACTGGCCTCGCCTGCCCTCGTCCATCGCTTTCGCGCGCTGGACCTCCCGCAAATAACCTCGCAGAAGATCGATCTCGTCGATCCGGAGCGCCAGAAGCGAGAGATTGCCGATAACGACCCGGAAAAGACCACCGCCAATGGCCGGTCAATTGAAGATGCTGTCAGCAACAGCTTCGCCCATGGCCTGGTCACACTCAGCGAGATCCGCTTTGACAAGGAGCACAAGCACGCTATCGTTTCGTACAGCTTTCTTTGCGGTTCACTCTGCGGTAATGGCGGAGCCGTGGTCCTGGAAAAGATTGATGGCGTCTGGCAGCGCAAAAGCCGCTGCAACGAATGGATTTCATAGCAATGACTCTCTCCCGCTGCTGCCAACGCGCCTCACCGGAGAAAACTCACTAAAATCATTCTTGTATGCATCCCATCGACCCCATCCCCGCCGCCGGCGTCATCCCCGACACCATCCCCGACACGATTCTCGACGGCAGCCGCTTCATCCGCGCCTGTCTGCGCCGTCCCGTCGACCGCACGCCCGTCTGGTTCCTCCGCCAGGCCGGCCGCTACATGGCGGAGTACCGCGAAGTCCGCAAGCATCACACCCTGATCGAAATCTGCAAGCAGCCCGAGCTGGCCGCCGAGGTCACCATCACCGCCGCAGAAAAACTGGGCGTCGACGCGGCCATCATCTTCGCCGACCTGTTGCTGCCTCTGGAGCCCATGGGCCTGGACTTCGAGTTTCAGGCCGGCGAGGGGCCGGTCGTCTACCATCCTCTCCGCACCAGCGACGATGTCCGCGCCCTGCGCACCGACCGCGCCGATGACCTGGCCTACGTGGCCCGCGCCATCGAAAAAGTGGCCGCGCACTTCCGCGACCGGCTCGGCATCATTGGCTTCTGCGGAGCGCCCTACACGCTGGCCAGCTACATGATCGAGGGCGGCGGCTCGCGCAACTACATCGAAACCAAAAAAATGATGTACGGTGACAATCTCTCCTGGCGGCTGCTGCTCGACAAGCTGGTCAAGGTTCTCGAAGAGTACTGCCGGCTACAGATCCAGGCCGGCGCCGAGGTCATCCAGATCTTCGACAGTTGGGTCGGCTCGCTCGGTTTGGCCGACTACTGCGACTACGCCTTCGAGGCCTCGAAGCGCCTGGTCCGCGCCGTCCAGCAGATGGGTGTGCCGGTCATCTACTTCGGCGTCGAGACCGCCGGCCTGCTCACTCAAATGGCCGCAACCGGAGCCGATGTCATCGGCCTCGACTGGCGGCAGCCCCTCGACGAAGGCTGGCGCGCAGTGGGCCACGGCCACGCGGTGCAAGGCAATCTCGACCCCATCACGCTCTTCGCACCGGTAGAAGTTTTGGAACTGCGCGTCCGGGAGATCCTGCGCGCCGCCAACGGACGCCCCGGCCACATCTTCAACCTCGGCCACGGCATCGTTCCCTCGACCCCGGTCGAAAACGTGCAGGCCGTGGTCAAGATGGTCAAGCAGTTCCGCCTGGAGAAGGCAAATGGCTAAACAAGCCGTTCTCCTGCTCGCCCACGGCACCCCCGAGACCGTCGATCAGATTCCCGAATATCTGCTCAACGTCACCGGCGGACGGCCGCTTCCGCATGAGGTCATCAAAGAGATTCAGCGCCGCTACGCGCTCATCGGCCACAGCCCGCTGACCGAAATCACGCAGGAGCAAGGCCGCCTGGTCGAAGCGGAGCTGGCCGCCGCGCGTGAGCCTGTGCCAGTCTATGTCGCGATGAGAAATTGGAGTCCTTACATCGCCGCCGTGGTCCGCCAGATGCGCGCCGAAGGAGTGGAAGCGGCCGCCGTCCTTTGCCTCACTCCGCACAACTCGCGCACCAGCGTCGGCCTCTACCGCCGCGCCGTCGAGGCCGAGGCTGGCGATCTGCGCATCGACTTCACCGAAGGATGGGCGCAGCATCCGCTCCTCATTGAAGCCTTTGCCGAGCGCCTCCGTCCAGCCTGGGCGAAACTTAGCGCGGAGGCGGGCGCGCCGGTTCCGGTTCTGTTTACGGCACACAGCGTTCCCTGCCGGACGATACAAGCCTCTGAAAATCAAGCCGCCGACCCATACGCCGAAGAGGCCAAGCGCACCGCGGCTTTAGTCGCAGCCAGCGTACCCGGGATTCCGCAGTGGTACTTCGCCTTCCAGAGCCAGGGCGCGAGCGGAGGACCTTGGATCGGTCCTACGGTCGAGGCGACTCTGGAAGCGATTGCCGCCTCAGGCGTGAAGACACTGATGCTTCAGCCCATCGGCTTTCTCTGCGATCACGTCGAAATCCTCTACGACGTGGATATTCTCTTCCGCGAGGCTGCCGCGAAGCTGAAGATGCGGCTGGAGCGGCCCGAGTCTCTGAATGCCTCGGTCACTCTTGCCAGGGCGATTGCCGATCTGGCCCGGCAAGGCCTGGCCCGGCTTCGTAGCCAGTGAGAGGCTCCTGTACAGCGTTCTCAATAAGATGGGCCACGTGCAGACGCCGGGTGAAGTGCAGTCTGCGGTTAGAAGTCGGTCACTCGACCTGAGTGCTTTGTATTGGGTTCAGCCCTGCGAGTCTCCGTTTCCTGCATTCGCGGAGTCATATGGTAACTTCCGCAAATTAATAACTCGAGGCCGTCGGTCCGCGATAGAATTGGGGTGCAATGGCGACGAACTTTTTCAAGATTAAGGGTCGATCGATCCTTCCCGAAAACTGGGGAGATTACGGGGACATCCTGCAGCACGGCATGGTTGACGACTCTGTTCGACTTGATGGAACGCTCGCGGTTAAGAGAAGTGGCCCGTATATTCCACCAATTACGATGCCGTTTGGCGGAATCATCATCACCTATGAAACTAGGACGCTCCTGGAGTCTTCGGGCCTTACCGGATTCACTTTCTTGCCGGTTGAGAAATCACTTATCGTCGAGATTCGTTGGGAAGCCTGGGACCTCAATGAGGACATGCCCCAAGAAATCCCAGAATCGGGTGAGCCTGAGGATTACATTCTCGGGAAGCCGCACAGTGCAACCGCAGCGGCAGCATTAGGCGAGCTTTGGCAGGTCTCGGTTCCAAAGACTGCTACGATTCTTCGGCCTAGACCAATCGTAAGTTCGTACAAGGAGCTGCGGCTCGACTTGGATACGTGGAATGGTGCAGACCTCATCCGAAGCCCGGACATAGCCTATACGCTCTTTACCCAGCGAGCACAAGAATGGTTTTCTGAACGCTTGGGAGAGTTCGTGGAGTTTGATCCCTTTCCGACTACATGACCTTTGAAATTAGGCTTTTGCCTTGAGCAGAAGCGCCTTGTATTGCGAGTGCGGAGGTTCCGAGCGAGTGGTCAACTTTTCGGAAACTGCACCACAGCCAGACGCCGCAAAGCCTTGCAGCAGCCTATCCGGCGCAAGTAGAATTCAGCCCATGATGAAGAGACTTCCCCTTGCCTTCAGGCTCTTCGTTGGCGCTCTGCTTCTCTGCTTCTCCGTTGTGCCCGTCCACGCGCAGGATTGGGCAAAGGCGCGCCTCGAAGCCTCGCCACGCCACCACGAATACGTTGCCCTCCACCACGGTAGCCGCACCCTTCAGGCCTTCGTCGTCTATCCCGAGGTCAAAGACAAAGCGACTGTCGTCATTCTGATTCACGAGATCTTTGGCCTGACAGATTGGGCTAAGGAAATGGCCGACGAACTGGCTGCGCAGGGCTTCATCGTCGTCGCGCCCGATCTTCTCTCCGGCTTCGGCCCCAAGGGCGGCGGAGGCTCAAGCGAGTTCGCAAGCCAGGACGCCGCCGTCAAAGCCGTTTCGGCTCTCGATCCGGACGGGGTCAACGCCGATCTCGACGCCGCCGCCGATTACGCGCTTCACATTCCCGCGGCCAACGGCAAGATCGCCTCGGTTGGCTTCTGCTGGGGCGGCGGCAAATCCTTCGCCTTCGCGGCTCATCGCAAAGACCTTTCCGCGGCTTTTGTCTTTTACGGTCCGGGATCCTCAGACGTGTCTGCGATTACCGCTCCGGTCTATGCCTTCTACGCCGGCAACGATGCCCGCATCGGTGCAACAGTGCCTGCAACCATTGCAGCCATGAAGGCCGCCGGCAAGAAATATGAGCCTGTCACCTACGACGGCGCAGGTCATGGATTCATGCGCGCGGGCGAAGACCCCGGCAACACAGTTCCCGGCAACAGGACCGCCCGCGAACAAGGCTTTGCGCGGCTTGTCGCTCTACTCAAGCAGTTGTAGCGTGGCGCATCTGAAATTCGTTGAATTCGATCAGCAACGGAGAAGCAGGTCCTTCGACTCCCTTCGCTTCGCTGCGGTCGCTCAGGATGACAGAGCAATTTGTGAATGGACCTTAGAGACAGAACACTCGCTGGATATCAGCCTTACGGCTCTTCGGGCTCCGCGCTGGTAGGTTCAGAAGCATCGGCGTCGGGCAGCGGGCTCCGCGCAATGTCCATTCGCTTCACAAACTCATACAGCACCTGCGGCCCGACGCCCGCAACCGCCTCGCCCGGCCGCGCCCCGCTCTCCATCCAGGCGAAGAGAAAGAGCAGCGGAATCCAGCCGCGCGCATCCCGCTCGATCTCCGCGCCGATGGCGTTCAGAATGCGGGAAAAGTTGAGCGGCAGGCGGGCGGGGACCACCTGCAAGCCTGCCGGGTCTGCACAGAATTGAGGCGGAGAAGTCACCAGGTATTCGCGGCAGATCAGCGGACGGATGGAGTGGATAGAGCAGGACTCCTCCTCGAGAAACGGACAGGCGACGTGCTGGTAGAAGTAGTCCAGAGCCAGCTTGCGCGCGGAATCGGTTTCCGCCAGCCAATCCTGGGTGACCATGCGGTCGATCAAGCCGGCGGCTGCGAACTGGAGAAGAGCCTCATGGAAGCGCCGGGCCAGTTCCTGCTGGCGCGCTTCCGGCAGGCTGCGAATCCACGCGCTCAGGGCCTCGGCCTCGAAGATGCTGATCGGCACCATCTGCCGGCAGCAGGCGCCGCAACCCGCCTTGCACGAGACGTGAAAGCCGGCTTCGCTCAATTGCGCGGTGACGCCGCCGATAAACGAGTCGTCCAGCGACTGCAGAACCGGCAGGATCTGTGTGAGGTTGGTTGGCCCGGCAGGCACCGCCGCCGAGGCGGTGAACTTGCCGTCGCCAAGGCCCACGGCGAACTCGACGGTCACGGTCTCCTGCGCCTGTTCATTCATCCTGGTCGGAATTGTAGCGAAGCCGCCCCATGATTGGGCAATTCTTGCCGTGCCGCTACACGTAAACCTGCGGAATGAAATTCTGCTCCTGGATGGGCGGGCGCACGTATTTCGTCTTTTCCAGCTTCGGCAACTCCAGCGGCGCAGGCGTCAAGTCGCGATAGACGAACATCGACAGAAGATGCCGGATGACGTTGAGCCGGGCGCATTTCTTGTTCTCCGCATTCACGACATACCACGGAGACATCTTGGTATCGGTCACGGCGAACATCTCGTCCTTGGCGCGCGAGTATTCGGCCCAGTGCTTGCGCGATTCGAGATCCATCGGGCTCAGCTTCCAGCGCTTGGTGGGGTTCTTCATGCGGTCCTGAAAGCGCCGCTCCTGCTCCTCGTCGCTAACGGAAAACCAGTACTTGATGAGGCGAATCCCCGAGCGTTGCAACATGCGCTCAAACTCGGGGCAGCTCTGAAAGAACTCCTGATACTGCGCCTCGGTACAGAAGCCCATCACGCGCTCCACTCCGGCGCGGTTGTACCAGCTGCGATCGAAGAGCACCATCTCGCCCGCCGCCGGCAGGTGGGGTACATATCTCTGGAAGTACCATTGCGTTTTTTCGCGCTCCGTGGGCGTGCCCAGCGCAACCACCCGGCAGACGCGCGGATTGAGCGATTCGGTGATCCGCTTGATGGCCCCGCCCTTGCCTGCCGCGTCGCGGCCCTCGAAGAGAATCACAACCCGCAGGCCCTCCTGACGAACCCACTCCTGGAGCTTGACGAGTTCGACTTGCAGGCGGGCCAGTTCGCGCTCATAGTCGCAGTCTTTCCCGAGGTGCTGTGTCTCGGCATTGCCCAGCATGGGCGCCGGCAGATCGCCGTGCTTCTGCTTGCCGTTCGGAGGCGTTTCCGCCTGCTCAGTCTCCGAGTGCTTCTTCTTGTGCTTGTCCTTCATCCGATCTCCTCCCATCCGCGCAGGCCATCTTCCCGCAAACATCTACCTGGAACCCTGCTGGCTCTTGCGCGAACCTCAAGGTCCACAATATTACCTTCGACACGATCCGCCGTTGGACAATCATAAAGCCAAACTACACGGGAAAGGGATTCTTTTTTCGGACAAAAGGGGGCTTCTGTCCTCCTTTTTGTTGACGAACGGCCGCGCTGTAACCAGTGGCGGGAATGTCGCGAGAAGCTACTGCAGTCGCGATGCCAGTTCTACCTTCAGCGCGATGGCTACGTCGGAGATCTTCTCCGCAGGCATCTGCACTTTCAATGAAGAGTCAAACTGTTTCCAAAGGAGGTGGTCTTTGCATCCAAGCATCTCCACGCTGAGGATCTTGCCCGGTTGTTGCGGGCTGGCGAGGCCGAGCGGCGGCACCACAACTTCCCTCTCCGGCCATCCCATGACGAAGGCGTAGAGCGTGCTGCCCTTGGTTGTGAAACGAATATCCCCGGCAGTGAGATCTTTCTGCTTGTCTTCGTTGAAGTTGCCGGTTTCGATTTTGGCTTGAGTCGATGGACCTTCTCCGTAGATCTTCCAGGGGCGCGAGGCATGGATGCCTTCGCTATTCACCGTCATCCATGCGGTGATGCCTTCAAGCACCTTCATCTCCTCGGCGTCGAGTTCGCCTGAGTTAGGCAAAGGAAAGTTCAGCAGCAAATTACCGTTCTTGCTGACGATATCGACCAGCAGATCGATGACCTTCTTGGCCGTCTTGTATTGCTGGCCGCGCTTGTAATGCCATTGGCCGATGCAGGTGTCGGTCTGCCATGGCTCCCTTGCGATCCCCTCGGTCACTCCGCGCTCGTGATCCAGAACGCAGGTGCCGATGGCGCAATCTGTCTGTTCTTTACTTGTATAGACCGCTTCCGTGATGCCGCCATGCAACTGCGCGTTGACGTTGTAAAGATGCGCGACCATCTTCAGTCCATACTCCTCAAAAGGCAGATGGCCGTCGGTATACAAGTAGTCCGGCTGGACCTTGTCGATCAGGTCGGTCATGCGATCAAGGTACTGGCGCTTCCAGGATTCAGGAATGCCATCGTCGTTCCAGTCCAGCTTGTCGATGAAGCGTGCGCAATCGGCGTCGTGGTAGAGGTCCTCAAATCTCGGATCGGCGCCATCGTAGGGAACGCCGGCCAGCGGTCCGGTCTTGTCTGCGCCGTGGCTTACTGCAAACCACTTGTAACTGATCCACAGGTGCTCGCTGACTCCGAAGCGCAATCCATGCTTCCGCGCCGCGTCGCGCCAGATTCCCACCACATCCTTCTTCGGTCCCATCCTCACCGCGTTCCAGCGCGTATATTTCGAGTCCCACAGGTCGAAGTTATCGTGATGCACGCCCATGCTGACGAAGTACTTTGCGCCGGCCCGCTTGTAGAGGCTCATCAAATGGTCGGGGTCCCAACTGGCAGCCTTCCAAATATCGACCAGGTCCTTGTAACCAACCTTGGAAGGATGTCCATAGTGTTCCAAATGATGCTGATATTGCTCCGATCCCTGGATATACATGTTCCGCGCGTACCAGTCGCCGTCTTCAATGGCCGACTGCGGCCCCCAGTGCGCCCATATGCCGAATTTGGCATCGCGAAACCATTCCGGTATCCGGTATCCCTGCAAGGAGTGCCGGGTTCCGACAAAGCTCCTACCCTGCGCCGCCTGAGCTTCTGCGAATCTCGAGAGAGCAAGGGCTGAAGCTGCACCGCCCATCCATTGAAGCAATTCGCGCCTGTTCAGGGCCATGGAACGCTGCTCCTTCCGCGGCATTTTCCCCACACGACTGTCGATTATACTGGACTGACCATGCCGTCAGTTCAACCGAAGGTCCGCCGCGCGCCCTCCCCTGCGCTGCCTTTTACCCTGGGGGAACGGACAGCCGGATGAGCGCGCCGAGCATCTCGCGCCCGCTTACCGAGGCCGAAGAGCGCGCCTGGAAGCCGGCGGCGAATCCGTGGATGATCGCCGCGTCGGTGATGCTGGCCACCTTCATGGTGGTGCTCGACTCTTCGGTAGCCAACGTCGCGCTGCCGCACATCGCGGGCAACCTCTCGGCCTCGACCGATGAATCGACTTGGGTCCTCACCAGCTATCTGGTCGCGAACGCCATCATGCTGCCCGCCGCCGGATGGATCTCGCGGCGCATCGGGCGCACTCGCCTTCTGCTCCTCTGCATCGTCCTCTTCACGGCGGCTTCGCTGTTGTGCGGCGTGGCGATCAACATGCCCATGCTGATTCTGGCGCGCGTGCTGCAAGGCGTGGGCGGCGGAGGCATGCAGCCGCTGGCCCAGTCGATCCTGCTCGAGAGTTTTCCGCCCCGGCGGCACGGCACGGCGATGGCCGTCTACGGCGTCGGCGTCGTGGTCGCCCCCATCGTTGGTCCCACGCTGGGCGGATGGATCACCGACAGCTACTCCTGGCGCTGGATCTTCTACATCAATCTCCCTATCGGCATCCTCGCGCTCTTCATGGTCAACCTCTACGTCGAGGACCCTCCCTATCTGCGCGAGGCATTTCGTGGGGCGATCGATTATCTCGGCTTCGGCCTGATGGCCCTGTGGCTCGGCTCGCTGCAACTTGTCCTCGACAAAGGCCAGGAGGCAGACTGGTTCGCGGCGTCCTGGGTGCGCTGGACGGCCGGAGTCTCCACGCTGGCGCTCGCGGCCTTCGTCCTCCACGAACTGACGGATCGCGATCCGATCGTTCAGTTGCGCGTGCTTGCCGACCGCAACTTCGGCGTGGGAACACTGATTACCGGCATCTACGGCCTCGTTCTCTACGGCACCACCGCCATGCTGCCGCTGTTTCTGCAAACCTTGCTGGGCTATTCGGCGATGCAAAGCGGCCTTTCCGTGAGTCCGCGCGGCATCGGCGCCATGGCTTCCATGATCGCCGCCGGAGTCCTGGTGCGCTATGTCGACGGCCGCCTGCTGATGGCCTTCGGCTTCTTCCTGCTCGGCTACTCCACCTGGATGCTGGGCTGGATCAGCCTCGAGATCGGCATGGCCTCGGTCATCGTGCCCAACGTGATCAGCGGCTTCGCCATGGGCTTCATCTTCGTGCCGTTGACCACCATGACCCTGAGCCGTCTGCGCAAGCAGGAGATCGGCAATGCCACCGGCATCTACAACCTGACGCGCAACATCGGCGGCTCTTTCGGCATCGCCGCGATTACCACGCTGCTGGTGCGCGGCTCCCAGATACACCAAAACTTCCTGGCGGCGAACGCCGGCGCGGGAAATCCCGTCGCGGGCGAGCTGGTCCGCGGCCTGCAAGCGAAGCTCTTCGCCGAAGGCGCGAATGCCGTCACCGCTCATCAGATGGCTCTGGGCGCGCTCTACCGCAGCGTGCAGCAGCAGGCGGCCCTGCTGGCCTATGCGGACAACTTCCGCCTGATGGCCGTTCTCGGCCTGCTCTGCATTCCGCTGGTTCTGCTCTTCCGGCGCGTCAAGAGGCAAGATTGATGCGGCGAGAGAAGAATGAAGCAAGGACCCCTTGAATCTTGAAGTTTGTCTTCCTTGCGTGTGGGATTGCGGCGCGCTGGGTCCCCCGCCTTACAGGTTCGCAGTCAGGTTGTATTCCCTGGCGACCGGTTCAACGACTTTGTACCTGCCGTGTCCGGGATTGACTCGATAGCTGGTGCGCAGCAAGCCGGCCTTCTCCAGGCGCACCACATCCCGGCTGACTGCACGCACATCCCGCTTGAGTCCTGTAGCCAGCTCCGTGATGGGCTGCGAACCGGCCTTGGCCGACCGCAATAGGCGAACTCGTTCGGCAGTAAGCACGTTCAGCATCTCCAACGGGTCCTCGAAGGTGATGGAGATTCCCGGAAGAATGGTTTCGCCGCGATCCAGCTTTGCGGCGTGATGGCGCACACGGTTGAAGAACCCTTCGGCAGGACCCGTCGCGATATTGACTTTACTCTTGCTCATCTTCGTCCCTCCAGAGATCGTGGACTTCCGCGATAAACCGCTCCACCATGGCTGCGTAGGTCGTGAACTCCACGGCCTCCACTCGGCCCATGAAATGCCTGTGGTGATAATCGTGGCTGTTGTCGTAACCCAGCAGCCGGCCATGATCCATCGGGCACCGCTTCAGATTGATATAGGCCACGCTATAACCCGCCACCTGTCCATCCTCGAACCACACCTGCTCCTTCAGCAGCGCCCCTTTTCTCTTTCCCTTGAGGCGATGTTCCTCCACCTTGGTCGTGCGAATCGGCGGCTTTCTCCGGCTCATCGGAAGATCATACCACAGAAAGGATGTATAGCGTCCTCTCTGTTGCCGGATTCCTTCCCTTTGCGGCTGTCATTCTCGCTGGACTGCGGTTGAGAGTCAACCGCCCTACCCCTCGGCCCGCACCAGCAAGCAGGTGATGTTGTCGCGGCCGCCGGCTGCATTCGCGGCCTCGACCAGGCTGGCGCAGAGCCCTTCGAGCAGCAGATCGGCCGCGAGCAGGGATTCGATCGCCGCATCGGCGACTTCGCCCGTCAATCCGTCGGAGCAGAGCATGAAGATGTCGCCGGGCTCGGCCTCCAATTCAAATAAATCCGGCTCGACCTCGCTTTGCGTGCCCAGGGCGCGGGTGATGACGCTGCGAAGGGGCGAGCGCGCCGCCTCGGCGCCGGTCATGCGGCCCAGCCGAACCTGTTCCTGAACCAGCGAGTGGTCGAGGCTGATCTGTTGCAGTCTGGCCTGCTCTGGCTTGCTTTGATCCGTTTCGCTCGGGCCGGAGCTGGCGCCGCGCATGCGGTAACAGCGGCTGTCGCCCACGTTGAAGACCAGCACCCGGCTCTCTTCGGTCAGCAGGCCCACCAGCGTGGTTCCCATGCCGGCAAGTTTCGGGTCGCGTTGGGCGCGGGAGAGAATGGCCCGGTTGGCGGCGCGGACGGTCTCTTCGATCCAGGTGTCGAGAGGCGCTGTTTCGTCCACGATGCGGCCGGAGAGCAGGCGCAGCACCTCTTCGACTGCGATGGAACTGGCAACCTCTCCGGCCGCCGCTCCGCCCATTCCGTCGCAGACAACGTAGACGCCATGCTCGACGGAGTAGCCGAAGGCATCTTCGTTGCCGGAGCGCTTTCTGCCGAGGTCGGTAACCGCGGCAACCGCATAGCGAAATGGAGCCGTGGCCAAGAGAACTCTCCCGCAGCCCAGTTTACACGCTTCGCATTTGCCCGCCCGGTCAGCGGGCGGACGGCGGCGCGGCAGGCTCGGGGAGAGGCGGCGCGGGAGGCAGCTCGAAGACCTGGATCTGGCCGCCGTTGAGCACGGCTACGCGGCGCCCGGAGGGCGAGATGGCTACATTTCCGCCTGCATCCAGGGCCGGACTGGCCGTCGTCTCCAGCGCCACGTTGCCGTCGGCCGCGTCGAGAACCTCGACCAATTGACCTTTGATCTCTTCCGAATCGAGAGGCGCGAGTGCATCCACCGGAGTGGAAACAACCAGCGTCTCCCGTGCCAGCCGCAAGCCGTCCGGCGCTTTGACCAGCAGCGGCCAGACCGTCGTCTCCCAGCTCTGCGCCTCCCAAAGGCGGCGGCCGTCGGTCCCCATCGCCACCAGATCCATCGCGCCCGAGGCGGTGCAGCCGGTCGCCAGCACCTCCCGCTCCGAGAGAAAATCGAAGAGCGGCGCGCAGGCCGAGTCGATCTGGCCCAGAATGGAACTCCCGCCGCTGAAATAGTTCAGGTTCAGCAGCCACTCGTTGCCCCTGCCGCGCAGGCTCTCCAGGTAGCCGTCGCCGTTGATCGGCAGGTGAACGGGGGTGCGGGTCCGGCTCACGAGAATGACTTGTCCTGAGTCCCGGCGCAGGATGCGCACCGCAAGATCGGGCACATCGGCCGGCTTTTCCTCCTCCTCCGCTTTGCCCGCCCTGGCCGTTCCCGGCATTCCCAGGCCCAGCGACTCGGGGCTCTCGGCGGCCGGTCTTTGGCCGCCGGGGCGAAGGGCCAGATCCTCGTCGCTTCGATGAGCCGCCGGGCTGCTCGCTGAGCCGAGCTTCCCCGCCGCTGCCACCGGCTCGCGCGAGTCGGTCACCAGGAACTGTTGCGTGGGGTCCGTCTCCAGCGATAGCAGCGGCCCTGGGAAGCGCAGAAAGGGCCTTAGCTCCAGCGAGGCGTCGCCCACATCCAGTTCGCTCCCATCCCGCAGCAGAAAGTGACCGTCCTTGAGCATCCGCAGGTAGCGCGCCGGGTCGTGAACCTTCCACAGGGCCTCGGCCTCGACCGCTCCACCCGGCAGCTTCAGGACCACGGCGCGAATCTGGCGCACTTCATCCTCGCCGGCGTCGCGGCGCATCAGCCCCGGCACGCGAAAGGTGAACAGCAGCCGGTCCTCATCGAGAAAATCCAGCGAAACCAGGCTGGTACGCTGGCCCAGATAGTAGGTGCTCGGTGCTGAAAAACCCAGCGGCCCGGCGGATACCTGGAACGCCGGAGGCTGCGACGGCTTGTCCGGAAGCCGGCCGGCCAGTATCTGCGGCCTCACTGGGTGGGAGGGCTCCGGCGCGCTGATCAGGCTCTTCTGCGCCGCAGCCGGCGGGAGCACGCATAACGCCGCCCCAGCCAACGCCAGCCACAACCCAGTGCGCAACCCCAGCTCCGCCCCAAACAGCCGTTTCATCATCGATCATCATTCTCGCCGATGGGACCGGTTTTGCGCAGTGATACCGCCCGGTTCTCGCATGTGCGACAGTAAAAGAGGGATGGAAAAGATCGCAACAGCAGTCGGGCGCACCGTGTTTCTGGGCTACTGCGCCTGTTTCGCGGCCGGTTGCCTCTGGGGTACCGGCTTCTATTGGGGCAGGTTGGCGCTCAACGAGATGAGCGTCGAGCACATGGTGCTCTATCGCTTCCTCTTTGCCTCGCTGGCCATGTTGCCGCTGGCGCTCGTCCATCGCCGCAGCTTCCGGCTCACGTCCAGAGAGACGCGCCTGCTGCTGATCTGCGCCTTCCTCGGTGTGCCGGTCCAGTTCCTGCTCCAGTTTCACGGCCTGGATCGTACCACCGTCAGCCACGCCTCGCTGATGGTGGGCTCGATGCCGGTGATGCTGGCCGTCGCCGCCGCATGGTTCGTCCCCAAGGGCTCCCATGAGGAGAGCCTCGACCGTCTCGGCTGGCTGGCCGTCTGCGGCTCCACGGCCGGCGCTGTGTTGATCGTCTTTGGCGGCAGCCGCGGCCCGGCAGGCCGGGACCAGCCCTCGCTTGCCGGCGACCTGTTGGTTCTGGCCTCGCTGGTGATTGCGCTGGCCTGGATTCTGCTCAGCAAGAAACTGATGCGGACCCACAGTCCGCCCGTGGTCACCGCCTACACCATTCTCTCCGGGACCGCGATGCTGGCCGCGTGGATCTTGGGCCCGCTGTTGTTGAATCCCTGGCTGCTCAACCAGGCAGCGCCGCCGCCCTTCGCTCGCGTCAGCCTCACCGCCTGGGTGGCTCTGGCCATCAGCGGCCTGTTCTGCACCGCGACCACCACTCTCTTGTGGAACTGGGGCATTCATCATGTGCCTGCCTCGCGCGCCGGAATCTTCCTCAACCTCGAGCCGGCGGTCGGTTCCCTGCTCGGCGTCGAGCTGCTCGGCGAACATCTTGGCCCCTACGCATGGATTGGCGGCGGCCTCATCCTGGCCGCGGCCGTCGCACTGACCACCCGCGGCCCGCATCCGGGGTCGGTTCACGAACCCGCCATCATCCTGGAATAGACCTCCCTGGCGGCCAGCGCCATCTCTACCGGCTCCGCCGACCCGCGAAGGGATAAAGCTGAATGGAATCGCGTTCTCTCGCCAACTCTGCGAAGCGGAGGCCAACTCGCCGCATTTGACAAAAGAGCCTACGCTCATTATTTCTTTTGCATGGTTCAACATGCAGAACAGCAAGACTCCTGTCTCTGATCAGAAACCTCGGTCACATGATCCGGGCAAGGCGCCGTTAACATTCCGCTCGGACTGACCGATAACTCCATTACGGATTGACGGAGGCTCATGTGACCCTTTTAACCTGGAACCACGCCTGCACCGTGGGCGTGAGAGCCATGGACGACCAGCACGGCATTCTCATGGATACAATGAACGAGCTTCGACTGGCGGCGACCCGCGGTTCCGGCAGGGAGCAGGTCAGCGAGGTGCTGGACCGGCTGATCGAGTTCACGCGCATGCACTTTTGGAGCGAGGAGCAACTGCTGGAGCAATATGCGTTTCCCGGCCTGGCCGGCCATCGCATCGAGCATCAGCGCATCCTGGCGCAGATCCTTCAGTCCTCCCATCGCGTGCAGCACGGCGAAAAGATGCAGATGCGCCCTCTGCTCTGCTTCCTCCGCGATTCCTATTCCGAGCACATCGAAAGCATGGATCGCCTGTATGGCCCCTGGCTGAACAAAATAGGCGTGGACTGAAAGCCTGTTCGCCGGCCGCGAAGCCGGCGGATCGAGTACCCTGGAACGCCGGCCCAGGCTTTCCCAGGCGCGACGCTCATTTTGGACTGTTCCGCTCAACTTTTCAGCTCGACTGGCCGATCTATTTCTTGCCGGTATGATCCGGCAGGGGAAAATGCATGGCGCTTGTAGTCTGGTCTCCAAAGCTCTCGGTCGGCGTCAAAGCCATCGACGAGCAGCACACCGTTCTGTTCGACAGCATCAACGATCTTCACGCCGCCATGATGAAGGGCCAGGCGCGAGCCGTCATCGGCGAGCTGCTGTGCAGGCTTCTGCTCTATACCCGCAATCACTTCTCCGACGAAGAGAGAATGATGGAATCCGCCGGTTATCCGGATCTGGCCCAGCACCGCATCCAGCATCGTGCCCTGACGAAGAAGGTCGAGGAGTACATAGCGCGCTTCCAAAAGGGCGACATCACCCTCAGCCTTGATCTCTCAAGCTTCCTCTCCGACTGGCTCAAAACCCATATTCAAAGTGTGGACCAGTCCTACGGACCCTGCTTGAATCAGCACGGCATGAGGTGAGCCGCGGCCGGCTCCTTCTGGGTACCCGGAACGGGGAGCCGCGCAGCCGCACTTGCCGCTCAACTTTCTTGCATCCTGACCGATAAATGCATTGCCGGCGCAAGCCGTCTGGAGAAACTCATGGCCTTCTTAACCTGGAGCGACAAGCTTTCCGTCGGAGTTCAAACTCTCGACGCGCAGCACACAGTCTTGATTGAAACCCTCAACGACCTTCACGCCGCCATGATGAAAGGCCAGGCGCGCGCCGTAGCCGGAAAAATCCTCACCGATCTCGTGAACTATACTGTCGATCACTTCGCGGCGGAAGAAGCCATGATGGAGCAGGCCAAGTATCCGGCGCTGCCAACACATCGCCTCCTGCACCGCGAGTTGACCAAGCAGGTGGGGGACTATGTCGCCCGCTACGAGAAGGGCGATATCACCCTGGGCGTTCACTTGCTCACCTTCCTCTCCGACTGGCTCACCAAGCACATTCAAGGCGAGGACCAGAAGTATGGTCCCTGGCTTAATGAGCACGGCATTCGTTAGCACGGGCGATTGCGCTCATCCTTTTGCGCAGCGGGCCGATCTTCCTCTTACCGGTACATTCCGGCTGGAGGTCGGCAATGGAATCAACGGCGAGAAACGGCGAATCGAGCGTGGGCCTCCGCATCCTGGACTGCGATCACCGCATGCTCTTCGAAACCATCGGTGAGATTCAGGTAGCGGCGGCGAACGAAAACCGGCGCCGGACGGGAGCGCTTCTGCTCCGGCTGGCGGGCTTCACTCAAACCCACTTCGCGCTCGAAGAAGAGATGATGGCGGCCACAAGGTATCCCGGACTGGTCCGGCATCGCCGCGATCACCAGCGCGTGATCGAGCGGATGAAAGCGATCGTCTCCCGGTACAACCGGGGCGGCCTTCCCCTGGATCGCGAGTCTGCCCGCGATTCGCTGGATATCCTGTCGCAGTTGCACGCCAGCCACATTCAGGACGGCGACCTGCGCTATGGCCTTTGGCTCAATGAGGCCGGATTGCGTTAGCTCTCGAACAACAACTGCGACGAGGCCCAAACCTGCGGCGCCGGCTTCGGCTCGGAGGCCAGTTCGTAGACCAGCCGCTCCAGCACCAGCCGCTTGTCGGGTGGGGAGGAGCGCAGTTCCAGGTCGGCCCGCGCAATCAGCCGCAAAGCTCTCGTCAGGTCGCGCCGGCTCTTGAAGCGGCGGGCCTGGCGGATCAGATCGTCCGCCGCAAAGGGTGGCATGCGGAAGCCCTGCCACAGCGCCTGCCAGATGGCGCGCGAGTCGCGCACATTTTTCTCAAGAATCACCAGCATCTGGCGGAAGGTGCGGGCCAGCATATAGAGGTGGCCGATCGCCGAGTCCTCGCCCGCGTCGGAGCTGTTCAAGAGGCCCTGCAGCAGCGCCAGCGCGCGCGCCCGGTCGCGGGCCGTGATGGCGTCGGTCAGCTCATAGAGCGAGCGCTGCTTGGCGCTCAGCACCATGGTTTCTACGTCGCCCAGAGTGATGCGCCCACGCCCCAGCGTGTAGAGCAGCAGCTTCTCCAGCTCCGACGAGATCAGCATCATATCCGCGCCCAGCGCGTCGGCCAGTTCGCGGGCCGCATCCGGTTCCACGCGAACACCCTGCTCCTGCGCGGTTGCCGCAATCCAGCGCATTGCGTCGTCCTCGTTCACCCGCGCCAGTTCCACCATGCCGCAGTGCTCGCCCAGCGTCTCGGTCAGCCGCTCGAAGCGATTTTTGTCGTCCATCTCCATGCGCCTCGCGTCGCTCGGGATGCGCACAAAATCGGCGACAAAAAGAAGCAGCGCCTGCGGGTTGGGCGACTTGAAATAGCGGTTCAGCGCGGCAAACTCGTCTTTCTTGGCGCCGCGAGTGTAAAGCTGCTTCAAATTGCGGACGAAGATCACCTGAAACGGCGCCATCAGCAAAGGAGTTTGCGCGTGGTCCAGCACCTCGAATATCGATGTCGTGGAAAGTTCGAAATCCGAAAGACAAAAATCCCTCAGATCCGGCTGTACATATGCCTTGAGAACGGCTCCGCGGCAGCGATCCAGAAGAAATGTCTCGTCGCCGGCCAGCACGTAGCCCGGCTTGAGTGGCCCTTTACCGGCAGCCGCGGCCTCGATCTCCGCCACAAAGCGGCCGGTCGCGGTGAATCCAGCGCCCCAGCGCGCGCCGCTCACTGCCTCGACCCCCGGTTCATCAATGCGAAGTCCATGCGCCTACAGAATACCCCTCCCGCCGCGCCGAGGCCAGCGGCAATCTGCCCTAACGCCGCCCTATTCCCTATTTCCTGATCCCTAATCCCAATTCCCTATTCGCTGTTCCCTGCACTCCTGGGGGTTTGTCGGGAACAGATTCCGGGCATTAAAGAAACATTTCGATGATGCGCAACCGTTTCTAAAATGTTGTTCATGGGAAAGAGTTTTCGCTCCGACGACCTGAATCAGTCGCTGCGATTTCCTCCTTCGTCGCATGCGCAAGGCCATCGTGGAGCCGGTGTTCGGCCAGAGCAAGGAGTGGCTGGGGTTCCGGCGATTTTCCTTGCGTGGCTGGACAACGTTCGCGGCGAGTTGAGACCTGTGTGCCTGACCCGCAATCTGCTGAAGCTGTTCCGGTCAGGCTCCGTGCTGGAACCGTGCTGAGGAAGACAACTAGAAGCCGCAACGGCCAAAAAAGCCGGTTCTTGGGCGTAGGGGATGCTCAACGACTGGATGCGCGGCGCTTGCCTCTGGGAGCATCGACCAGAATCCGATGCCCACAGAGACAACCACAAAGCCACCCTCGGCTATCCCCGGCAAACTCGTAGTAGGCGGGTTGTCTGGGGTTCGTGGTCTCCCACCCGTTCCGCAGAAAAGAGCGGAAAGGATGGGGCACGGACTTTGGTTTGGTTGTCTGGCTCTTAGCTTCTTACTTCAGAATGTTTCAGGCGCCGGCCATGGCGGGGACGGACAATTCGGGATTCGTTTCTGCGGGGACGGCGGACTCGGCGGCTACTGGGACGTGGGCCAGCTCCCAGGCGGAGCGGTCCTTCATGAGGCGAGAGACGAGCGCGGTGTGCATGGCGTGGCCGGCGCGCTCGGCTACTACGTGACCCTCGATGCGGCGGCCGGCGAGGGCAAGGTCGCCGATCAGATCCAGAACCTTGTGGCGGACATACTCGTCGTTGAAACGGAGCGGGCCATTGAC
Organism: uncultured Acidobacteriaceae bacterium; assembly: GCA_963710875.1. GTDB lineage: Bacteria > Acidobacteriota > Terriglobia > Terriglobales > Acidobacteriaceae > Telmatobacter. The sequence continues at coordinate 1,099,485 of CAVQBW010000001.1, forward strand.
CGGGCCATTTGGTCCAAGGATGATGGCATTCTCCGGGCTTGCTCCGCGGATGAGGCCCATGTCGCGGAGGCGTTTTTCGTCGGCCTGATAGCCGAAGGTGCGGGCCGCGGCGATGTACGTTCCGTAGGTTTCGGCGGCGAGATCGATGCTGGAGCTCTGGCGGCCGACGGGCGCGGGAAAGTCGATGGTGTATTCGATGCTGTAGCCGGAGCCGGGATAGACTCCGATGAACTTTTCTCCCTCGCGCACCTCGACGGGGTGAAGGACGCGAATACTCTCGCGGCGGCGACGCTGAGTGCGAATTCCGGCGCTTAAAAACGCTTCGACGTAGGGCAGCGCGCTGCCGTCGAGGATGGGCAGTTCAAGGTTGTCGACCTCGGCGATGATGTTGTCGACGCCCATGCCGATGAGGGCCGAGAGCAAATGTTCCGTGGTCTGAATCAGGACGCCCTGGCGCATCAAGCTGGTTGCGTAGCTGACTTTGGCCACGTAGCGGCCGATGGCGGGGATTTCAAAGTTGTCAAGATCGGTGCGGCGGAAGACGATGCCCGAGCCGGCCGGAGCGGGCAGAAGGCGCATGGTGACCGGCACGCCAGAGTGCAGGCCGATCCCGGTGAACTCCAGGGACGCGGCGATCGTCTGTTCCAGGTGCGCGGGAGTCAGTTGCGCGGAATTGGGCAAAAATTCATCTCCGGCGGTGGAAAACCACGAACAACTGTAAGATTAGACGCGAAGAGCTATCTGCGTCCTGTGGCATTTTTGCCACACTTTGCGCCGAATAGGGCAGTTTTTGGCGCGTTGTTGGACGCTGTGAGTCATCATAACCGTCGTAGAATCAGGAAATCTTAGTTTTTCGTTCGCTGGGGTGCCCCAGAAAGGTTCGGAAATGCCCGTGAGAGGCGATCTTCCCGTTCCGATGCGCGCGCTGCTGGCCGGCGCGCGGCGCAAAGAGGCGGCGCTGCTCGATCTTGCACAAAAGCTGGTGCGGATCGAGTCGCCCTCGGAGGATAAGGCCGCCGTGGACGCTTGTATGGCGCTGGCGACGGCGAACGCCAAGGGATTGGGCGGGCGCGTCAAGCTTCACCGGCAAATGGAGTTTGGCGACTTGCTGGAGGCGCGCTTTGGGCCGAAATCGAAGACCGGAGCCGCCGGGCGAATGATGCTGCTGGGGCATCTGGACACGGTTTGGCCGCTGGGGACCCTGAAGACGATGCCTTGCCAGTTGAAGGGAGCCCGGCTCTGGGGACCCGGCTCATTGGATATGAAGGCGGGCGTGGCGATGGCCTTCACCGCGATCGAGATGCTGGCCGAGGCAGGAGTGCTGAACCGGGAGATCGTGCTGCTGCTGACGAGCGACGAAGAGGTAGGCAGCCCGGCGTCGCGGCTGACGACTGAGCGGCTGGCGGCGGAGTGCGAGCGCGTTTATGTTCTGGAGCCAGCCCAGGGGCTGGCCTGCAAGACTGCCCGCAAGGGCGTTGGCAACTGGCGGATCGAGGTGACCGGAGTGGCCGCACACGCCGGGGTGGACTTCGAGAAGGGAGCGAGCGCCGTTTTGGAGCTGGCGCGCGTGATCGAGATGGTAAGCCGCTGGAGCGACATGAAACGGGGAGTGACGGTGAATGTGGGGGTGGCAGGCGGCGGGAGCAAGAGCAACGTGATCGCGGCCGCGGCCTGGGCGGAGGTGGATGGCCGAATTGTCCGCAAGGCCGACGGGGCGCGCATCGAGCGGCGATTTGCCGCGCTAAAGCCGGTGGACAAGAGATGCAAACTGGCCGTCCAAGGCGGCATCAACCGCCCGCCGATGGAGCGCACCCGCGCAACCGTGCGCCTTTACCTCGAAGCCAAGGCGATGGCGGCCGAGTTGGGCTTTGCGCTCCCGGAGGCCTCGACCGGCGGGGCTTCGGACGGGAACTTCACCTCCGCTCTGAAGATTCCGACCCTGGACGGGTTGGGCGCGGTGGGCGAGGGTGCTCATGCTCGCCATGAATCCGTTGTGGTGGAGCACCTGGCGCCCAGAACGGCGCTGCTGGCCGGGCTGCTGGCTCGATGATTCATCGCAAACTCTGCGCTAGAGCGCCTGATAGACTTTCGTGATGCACGAACTGGAGATGAAATCCGCAATGAAAAAGATCGCTCTGCTGTTGTTGTTGGCGGCCATTCCCGTGGCCGCAAGCGCCCAAATGCAGCCCAAGCCCGAGATCAAGCTGCCCCCCCGGAGTGCCTGCCGCCGACGCTCCGCTCGAGACGGCGTTCTCCTTGCGCTACCAGGACATCGTGGTCGGCACGGGCGCAGTGGCCGAGCCCAACAAGATCTACAAGGTTCAATACACCGGCTGGCTTGGGGCCAACGGGCGGGCCGATGACGGGCGCAAGTTCGACTCATCCTATGACCGCCGTCCCGCGTTGAAGGATGCGGACGGGAAGCCGGTGCTCGATGCCAATGGGCAGCCCAAGCTGGGAGACGCGCCGCCCTTCAGCTTCCCGCAGGGCTATGGCCGCGTGATTCCGGGCTGGGACCAGGGCTTCGGAGGGATGCGGATCGGCGGCAAGCGGCGTCTCTTTATCCCCTGGCAACTTGCGTATGGCGCAAAGGGGCGTCCGGGGCCCGACGCCGCCCACCCAGGCATTCCAGAGAAAGCGGACCTGATCTTCGATGTCGAGCTGGTGGACGTAACCGATTTTCCCACGCAACCCAATCGTTGGGCGGGGATTGAATGGCCGGCAACAGCGGAGCTCCGCCCATGCTAAGTGCGGATGGGCGGGTGCGCCTGATACACTTTATGGAAGAAATTTTCGGAGATTGACAACCCCATGAAACACACTGCCCTGATCCTGATGTTGGCGGCCTGTACTGCAGCCGCAAGCGCCCAAACCCCCGCAAAGCCGGCGACTTCCACTGCCAAAGCCAAAACGGCCACTTCGACCAAGCCAGCCGTCAAGTCCGCTGCCAAAAACCTCAAATCCGCAGTGCCCGTCGAGACGCTGCCTCCCGGCGTGGCTGCGATCAAGGCGCCGAAGATGTCCCTCTACACGATTTCCCTGCGCTACCAGGATGAGAAAGTCGGCGATGGCGCCCTGGCCGAACCGGGCAAGCTCCTCAAGTACGACTACACCTTGTGGGTGAATGGGGCTGATGGAGTCAAGATCGACTCAACCGACGACCATCGTATGCCTGTTCGCGACAAGGACGGGAAGCCCGTTCTGGATGCTAGCGGCAAGCCCGAGCTTGGCGAAGCCCAGCCCGCCACGATGATCATGGGGCAGGACCGTCCGCTCCCTGGCTGGGACCAGGGATTAGCAGGAATGAAGGTAGGTGGAACGCGCCGCATTTTCATTCCTTGGCAACTGGGGTTGGGTGGACGCGAGATTCCCCAGCGAGGCCCCGACCACCCTGCGATTCCCGCCAAATCCGACCTGCTCCTGGATGTCCACCTGCTCGATGTGACAGACGCTCCGAAGCCGCCGGAGCGCCCCGCCATGGGAGCAGGGATGCACCCGCCGATGGGCGCTCATCCGATGCCGGGCGCGGCGCCGAAACCCTCCGCTCCGGCAGCGCCCGCGACTCCAGCCGCTCCAGGGACAACGCCGAAACCGGCAGCGCCTGCCGCTCCGGCTACTGCATCCGCTCCGGCAGCGCCCGCAACTCCGGCGCAGCCGCAACCGAAGTAAGGGGGATCGTGGGGGATCCCGCCCTGGCCGCAAAATGCCGTGAAGCGGGTCCTTCGACTCCGCTCGGCTTCGCTCAGGATGACAGCGGCGAGGGTAGGACAGCCATAGCCGAACTCGATCCGCGAAGATGCTCCGAATCAGGCCACGCCGGCAGGCAACTCCGGCGTGGCCTGAATCAGTTGGCGGGTATAGGCCTCTTGCGGATTGGCGCACAAGGCCTCGGCTTCGCCGGTCTCCACCAGCCGGCCGCGCTCCATCACGGCGATTCGCGTCGAGAGATAGCGCACCAGCGGCATGGAGTGGGAGATGAACAGATAAGTCAGGCCATGCTCCCGCTGCAGGCGCCGCAGCAGATTCACGATCTGCGCTCCCACACTTACATCGAGAGCCGAGACCGGCTCATCCAGAATCAGCAGCTTTGGCCTCAGCGCCAATGCACGGGCTATGTTGATGCGCTGCCGCTGGCCGCCGGAGAACTCGTGGGGAAAGCGGTTCAGCGCCGGCTCATCGAGGCCGACTTCTTTGAGAAGTTCGAGGCCTTTGGCGCGCAGAGAGGCGGAGTCCGTCCCGATCCCGGCCTCTCGCCGGTGGATCAGATGCGGCTCGGTCACGATCTCCAGCACCTTCATGCGCGGATTCAGGGCGGCATAGGGATCCTGGAAGACAGGCTGCATCTGGCGGCGCAGGCGGTGCAGCTCGGTGCGCGTGGCGTGGGCCACGTCCGTTCCGTCCACGCGGATCGTGCCTTGAGTCGGCTCGACCAGACCCAAAATCATCCGAGCGAGCGTTGTTTTGCCTGAGCCCGACTCGCCGACCAGCCCCAGCGTCTCGCCGGATTCGATGGAGAACGAAACATTCTCGACGACGGCGCGCTGCTCGGTTCGCAGGCCAACATGCCGGGGATAGCTCTTTGAAACCGAATTGACCTCAACCAGGGCCATGGGTCGATGGTACATGCGTCAGTGCCGCCAACGCGGTCAGTCGAGCCTGGGGTGGAGCTTTTGGAATCCGCTGGCCTGCTGGTAGGACCAGGCAAAGGCTGCCAGTTTCGCGTCCTGGTAGTGGCCGGCGAGGAAGGTCAGCGAGACGGGCGTTCCCGGTCCGCCAATGTCGTCGCTGTTTCCGTCGTCGATCTTGGGCGGCCGGGGGGCCTCGGCGCCGCGCAGCCCGTTGGGCAGGATCAGCGCCGGGTGGCCGGTGAGATTGGTGGCCGTCAGTTGCGTATTGGTCGAGGGGGTCACAATGATGTCCACCTGCTCAAAGAGCGCATCGACCTGCTGGATGGCCAGCGTCCGCGCGCGGTTGGCCTGGATGTATTCGACCGCCGGGTAGAGGCGCGCGATGCGGAAGTCGTTGGGCCAGTCCTCGACGCCCTGCTCGGTCAGCAGATGGTCGCGGCCGCTCCTGGTCAGGTCGTCGAAGGCCGCGGCGGCCTCGGCGGTGAGCAGGTTCGCCATGGCGTCCCAGGGCAGCTTAGGCAGCTCGACGGGAGTGAGCGCGATGCCCATCGCCTTCAGCTTGGCCAGCGCGGTGGTCTCAAAGCGCCGGTCATAATCCCGGCGGGCACGGGCCTCCTTCATCTGGATGTTTTTCTCTTCGCGTTTCTGTTGTTCTTCGGCGGTTTCGTTGGCTGCGGGATCGAGGAGCTTGAGCGGCGGCGGCGGGTCGAACTCGCTCTTCAGGTAGCCGATGCGCAGGCCGCGCAGGTCCGACCTGGGCTGCCAGGAGAAGGATGCCGGATGAACTGACGTATCGCTCCCGTCCGGCCCATAGATCGCAGCCATCACCAGCGCGCAATCCTCTGCCGAACGCGCGATGGGGCCGAGCTTGTCCATCGTCCAGCTCAGGGCCATGGCGCCGGTGCGCGGAACAAAGCCGAAGGTGGGGCGCAGGCCGGTGACGCCGCAGCGGGTGCATGGAGAGGAGATGGAACCGAGCGTCTCCGAGCCTATAGCGAAGGGCACGCAGCCGGCCGCGACGGCAGAGGCCGGGCCGGCCGACGAGCCGCTCGAGCCCTGCTCGGGATTCCAGGGATTGCGCGTCCGGCCGCCAAACCACTTGTCTCCCATGGCCAGCGCGCCCAGTGTGAGCTTGGCCACCAGCACGGCTCCGGCCGCATCCAGCCGCTGGACGACGGTGGCGTCCTCGTCGAAGGACTGCTTCTCGAAGCCGCCGGCGCCCCAGGTGGTCGGATAGCCCTTGACCGCCAGCAGATCTTTCGCGCCCCAAGGAATGCCGTGGAGCGGGCCGCGATTGTTTCCGGCGGCGATCTCGCGGTCGGCGGCCCTGGCCTGGGCGAGCGCCCGCTCTTCGGTGAGCGTAATGACAAAGCGCAGCTTGGGGTCGTAGCGCTTGAGCCGCGCCAGAACCATCTCGGTGAGCGCGAGCGAGGTAATCTTGCCCGCCCGCAGTAGCGCGCCGAGCTCGGCCACCGAGGCAAAGGCCAGGCTCTCGATGTGCGCCGGAGCCGGCGCCGCCGGTGTCTCGCCGGCGACATTGTCAACCGCAACGACGACGGTCTGCTCGGAGCAGGAGAGATCCTCGAGGCCGCCATGCGCGTTCATCTTCACCTCGGCCGGCAGGGGATGAAAGACATAGGCCGGCGGCACGGAGTTGGCCATCTTCAGCGCGCGGATCGGCTCATAGGAATCCCGCTGGCCGCTCAGGCCATCGAGCATCATCTGCTTCTGTTCGGCGGTGAAGGGGCCAACCCCGGCCAGCGCCGCGGCCTGATCGATCATCTCCGGGGTGATCTTGGGCAGGCCGGGCGGCGTGGCCGGCGGATTTGCGTTCGGAGAGGGCTGAGGCGCGGGCTCCTGGGCCTGCGCGGCCAAGGTGTACAAGATCCCAGGCAGCAGGGCGGAGGTGATTCCCGCGCGGCTGCAGGCAGCCAGAAATCCTCGACGATCCAGAGTCATGGCGGAGAAGTCCTTTCGGTGAAAAAAGGCCCTTGCGAAGACTATAGCCCAATCAAGCGGGATCGCCGGGCGGGGGAGCGTCCGCGGCGAAGAATTTAGCGAATGAGTCCCGCAGCCGCTTCGGCTTCTCATCCCCAGAGGTGACATCCACCAGCAGAGTAAGCAGTTCCCACCGGTGAAAGGCGCGTAAAGTCACCATCCAAAGAAGAGGCGTAGCCAGCTCTGTAATGGTTTGGGCGCCTATCAAGTAATCGCCTGTGTAGCCTTCACCCACGATCTCTGCGCGGAGTTCGATGGCCCGCTCTACATCATCCTGAGCGGTGTTGCTTAATTCGCCTCTGGCCATGAGTTCCGTCCAGCTGCGGTTAAAGAAGACGTTGGCCTCATTGCGCGCCGGCCGGAGATCCCAGGAGGCAAGAACCATCAGTTTCTTGGGTTGCTTCGTGGCAATTAGCGACCTGAGATCCTCGATCTTATAGTTAGGAACCTGAGTCAGGCTGCGCAACTCGCCCAGCCCAAGGACCCAGCGGAGCACAGCGAAGTATTCCCAGGCCGATGCAGCCCGCTGCTTCTGTTCGGGAGTCCAGTGGCCATCCGGAGCCAACAGCAAATCCAGCAGCCAGGGTTCGAGCCCTTCACGTATGCCAAGCCGAGTCAACCGGTCCAACAGAACCCGCCGGGTGATGACTTCAATCGTTGGCGGCAGCTCTTTCTCCATGCCGTACTCGCTCGCCAACCGTTCCAGTAGGGTAGCCAACAGATACGCTTCCCGAAAGAGAGCCATCTTCAGGTCAGGCGCGACAGAGGGAGAGTTGAGTTCCGTGGCACGCCGTTCCATTTTGTAGCTAAGGGCCCCGCCTGCAAAGACCAATACGATAGCGGTCAAGACCATCAAAATGATGACGTCTCCAACTCGACCAAACTCCAGGGAGAGTCCACGAAATTGATAGAAGTTCCAAACGATCCAGGCGGCAAAGACTAGCAATGAAAGCAGCAGCCTGAGCAATATCGTGCGAGCATGAGAATCCTTTGGCGCGCGGCGCAGGGCAATCCACAAGGCCCTCCATGTTTGCGGCTTGAACCATAATGGATTCATAGCTCCAATCTAAATGAATGATCGGCTGGTACTGAGCGCAGGCAATTTCCGCGCGCCGGGAGGAAATTTGGGGAGTTGAAGGAGTGGTGGCCAGAGACGGGATTGAACCGCCGACGCCGGCCTTTTCAGGGCCGCGCTCTACCACTGAGCTATCTGGCCTCAGTGCAAACTTCGCGTTGCAATTTCCCGCGCGGATTCCGGTTGGGCCGGAGAGGGGTGGGCGTCCACGAACAGTCGGCTGCAACAACTCGACCAGTATATCAATTCCCTACTTCGAGCGCCAAACTTGAGCCGCAATGCCAGGCCGCGCCGCCTTGCTCTAAACTGAGAGGCACTATGCGCCGCTCTGCTTGCCACCTTATCTGTATCTGTTTCGCCTTCGCCGCCTTGATTGCCGTTGTCCAGCTTCCGGTTTGTGCCCAGGCGGGCACGCCGGAAGCACGCGCCGCCCGTGCCTACGAGGGTGCCGTGAAAGACGGTCCGCTGGCCCTGCGCGGCTTCCTCGACCAGTTTCCCAAGGGCGCCGACCTGCACGTTCACCTCTCCGGCGCGGTCTATGCAGAGACCTTCATCCGCGACGCCGGCGAGGACGACCTGTGCGTGGACCCGGCAGCCCTCAGCTTTGCCAAGCCTCCCTGCACGCCGCCGCTGACCCCGGCCGCGCAGCTTCCTTCCAGTCAGGCGCTCTACAACCGGCTGATCGACGCCTTCTCGATGCGCGGCTTTGTGCCCACCTCTGGCTTCAGCGGGCACGACCAGTTCTTTGCCACATTCGATCGCTTCGGCGGGCTGGGCAAGAAGCACATCGGCGAGTGGGTGGACGAGGTGGCCAGTCGCGCCGCCAAACAAAACCAGGAATACGTGGAACTGATGGAGACGCCGATCTTCTCGCACGCCGCCGAGATGGCCAGCCAGAACCCGTTGAATACGGACTTTGCCCAGTACCGGCAGACGCTGCTCGCCCTGGCGGTGCGCGATGAGATCTTCGTGGACCGCGAAGATGTGCGCGCCGCCGAGGCGCTGCGGCGCGAGATCGAGCACTGCGGCACTCCGCAGGCCGCGCCAGCCTGCCGCGTGACCGTTCGCTACATCTACCAGGTGCTGCGCGAGGCGCCGCCGGAGCAGGTCTTCGCGCAGGCGCTGCTGGGCTTTGAGACCGTGCAGGCGAGCATGGACGCGCACGAGCCGAGCTGGGTCGGCATCAACTTCGTCCAGCCCGAGGACGGTTTCATCTCCATGCGCGACTACACCTTGCAGATGAAGATGCTGGGGTACCTGCATTCGGTCTACCCCAAGGTTCACATCAGCCTGCACGCCGGCGAACTGGCGCCGGGCCTGGTGCCGCCCGAAGGGCTGCGCTTTCACATCCGGCAGGCCGTCGAACTGGGCCACGCCGAGCGCATCGGCCACGGCGTGGACGCGATGTACGAGGACGATGCCGCCGGATTGCTGAAAGAGATGGCCCGGAAGCACGTGATGGTGGAGATCAACCTCAGCTCCAACGAGGGAATTCTGGGGGTGAAGGGCGCCGATCATCCTTTTCCGCTCTACCGCGCGGCGCACGTCCCGGTAGCGCTCTCGACCGACGACGAAGGAGTGAGCCGGATCGACATTACCGGCGAATATGTGCGCGCCGCCCTGGACTACCAACTTAGCTATCAGGACCTGAAGCAGTTGGCCCGCACCGGCATGGAGCACGCCTTTCTTCCCGGCGCCAGCCTGTGGGCTGCCCCCGACGCCTTCACCACGCCGGCGGCAGCGTGCAAAGGGCAGACGCTTGGAAGCGAGAAGCCTTCGGCAGGTTGCAAGAGCTTTCTCGATGGCAGCGAAAAGGCCGCCGCGCAGTGGGAGTTGGAGCGGCGCTTCCGCGCGTTCGAGGCGAAGTTCTGAGCTTTTCCCATGAGGTCTGGGTGACCGGAGATTTCACCCTTTCGATCGGCAGAATCGGCCGCTTTCAGTTTCATCGCGCTGCAATGCCCGTCTAATCAAGCATCGGTTCATTCGCGCCGATTATTCTGGAAGTGGAGAGACCTCAGAGCGCCGGAGGCCGGGGGCAGGGCCGATCGTAGATCAATCAAAGCTGGGAAATGGGTCGTGGGGCTGGCGGTTTCTGCTGAAATCTCGCGGAATTGCCGTCTTATTGGCGGCATTTGAGCTAGCGGGCTTTGCGTGGTCTCAGCAAAACGCGCACCATCCGCCGATCCCGGCTGCCGATGCCGCTTTGCCGGCCGCGCCCCAAGCCCAAACTGCGGCTGCGCAACCGGCGGCCGAATTGGCTTTGCCGGGCAGCATCCACGGCGTTGTGGAGGACCGGGACGGGACGGTCTGCGAAGGCGCCCAGATCACGCTCTTGCAGGCTGGGTCCGCGACACGATCGGCGATCTCAGACAGCGGCGGCAGCTTCGATTTCGCCGATGTGCCTGACGGCGCATTTCAACTCACCATCTCCGGGAATGGGTTCGCGACTCAGGTCAGCACAGGCCTGCTGCACTCCGGCGAGAGTTACCAGGCGCCTCCGGTTCGATTGCTCATCTCCACCGCGGCCAGCGAAGTCCGGGTGACCGCATCGCAACAGGAGATCGCTCAGGAGCAGTTCAAGGAAGAGGAAGAACAGCGCGTCCTGGGATTCATTCCCAACTTCTATGTCAGCTACGCGCCCGATGCGCCGCCCCTCGCGCCGAGACAGAAGTTTCATCTCGCCTGGAGGTCGTCGATCGACCCAATCACCTTTGTGGCGAGTGGATTCTTCGCCGGAATCGAGCAGGCCGACAACAGCTACAGCGGCTTCGGAGAAGGCGCAGAGGGCTATGCGAAGCGGTATGGGGCCAATTACGCCGACGAGTTCATCGGCACGATGCTGGGCGGCGCCGTGCTGCCATCGCTCTTGAAACAGGACCCGCGCTACTTCTACAAAGGGACCGGAACGAAGCGGTCGCGTGCTCTCTATGCCGTCGCTAGTGCGGTAATCTGCAAAGGCGACGATGGACATTGGCAGCCGAATTACTCCGCCCTCATCGCCAGCCTTGCGGCGGGAGGCATTTCGAATCTCTACTATCCGGCAGCCGATCGCAATGGCGTCTCGCTGACCTTTGAGAATGCCGGCGTGGGCTTTGCCTACAGCGCCGTCGAGAATCTCTTTCAGGAGTTTGTCGTCCGCAAGCTGACCCCCAAACTACCCCATTACGGCTCGTCGAAGCCGTAAGTTGAACTTTGAGGATTCACCCATTGGACCCGAGGAGGCCGCGCCCGGTGTGATGCATCCGCCCCGGCGAGAACCGCGAGCGCAACTCGAATCGGGCTTCCCCAGGCGCGCATTTCGCCTTACACTCTTGCCATGGACAACGAGCGCATACGGGCGATCTGTCTCGGCCTGCCACACGTTGTGGAGGTCCTCAACTGGGGGCATCACCTGGTCTACTTTGTCGGCGAGCGCGAGATCGGCGGCAAGATGTTCGCCATGACCGATCTGGACGGGACGGGAGTCGGCGTCCTCTGGTTCCATTGCGGGCCGGAGCGCTTTTACGAGTTGCTGGAGCGGGAGGGCATCTGCGCCTCTCCCTATCTGGCCAGAGCCCACTGGGTCACTCTGGAGCGGTGGGACGCGCTCAAGCCGCGGGAGATCGAGGAGGAGCTGGGCCGCGCCCATGCGCTCATCTACGAAAAGCTGCCCAAGCGCACCAAGACGCTGCTGGCAATGCCGGAGAAGGAGCGCGCAAAGCTGATCCGCGAGCGCAAGAAGATGCTGGCGACGAAAGCCAAGGCCAAAGAAGCAGGGAAATGAGGATTCCCAGCGCTCAAGCGAGAAGAGCTGGGAGACCCCCGATCAGTCGGAATTCCGGCAAAAGACGAGAATCATTAGAAAACTCCAGATTGGGTTCGTTGCGCCGATGGATTCTTTAGGTGCAACTCATGATTCGACCCCTCGCCATCCCTCTTGCCGCCGGACTGGCTCTCATGAGCGCTGCCGCAAGCGGCGCAGGTGAGAGCGGCGCGGTTGAGAGCTTTCCGGTGGTCCACAACGAACCGGTCACCGTCCGCATCCTCGGCGGCAAGGACGGCCGGCCCCTGGGCCGTCTCCATCTCATTCTGATCGCGGGCTATGACCAGCGCGACTTGAGCGAGCAGCTCTACCACGCGGAAGTGCTCACCGACGCCGACGGCCGGGCGCGGCTCCCGAAGCAGTTTGCAAATCTTCCCTGGCTGCAGGTCTGGGTCGGCAAGAAGCCGCTCTGCCAGGCCCATCCCCGCAAAGCCGGCTTCAGCGTCGAGCTGATCCGTCGCGACGGGCTCAGCGCGCCCAACCGCTGCGGCAAGGCCACGGTCGAGGACGCGCCTGGCGTCTTCACGGTCTTTGTGAAGGACAAGGGCGCGCCGCCGGCTGCCGTTCCCGCTCCCGCGATTGCGCCCGGCCCGGCGCAGGCGAAGACTTCCGCTCCCTGCTGCTGCGCAGACTCGAAGAAGCCGCGCCGGGCCGGGTCTGCCTGCCGCCGGCTCGTGATTCTATTGCCCGGCCTGGCTCTCTCGCTTCGTTAGGGCGCCTGGCGGCTCAGGGGCGGCGACGAAGGGAACCGCGCCGGCTTCGCGGACGTATCCTGAGATGAATCACTCCGGGTGCAAGCCCGCGCGCGATGAGGCTGAAGCCATGGTGAAGTTTCTGCTGTTTTGCATTCTCTTTGTGCTGTGCTGGCCGCTGGCGCTGGCAGCACTGGTGCTGTATCCGCTGGTCTGGCTGCTTCTGCTGCCCTTCCGCTTGGTAGGAATCGCGGTGGGCGGCGTGCTGGAACTGGTGGGCGCCATCATCACTCTCCCCGCGCGCGTCCTCCGCGCCATCTGACCCTCCGCGCACTTCGGGTTCCCCCATCAACCTGCCGAGGCTCGCGCCTTCGCGCTTGGGCGGATTTGCCTTCCGTCCCCCTCGACGCCCATCCTGATAGTGCATTCATGGCTGACCCGGGCCAGTTCATTGGCCGCGGAAGCGCGTCCAACTCATTGAGGAGAAGACCCATGCGAAGAGTTTTGCCGATGGCGCTGGCCATGGCGATGCTTGCCGCGCCGCTCGCGATGCGTGCGCAGACCGCAACCGCAGCCGCGGAAGACGCAGGTCAAAAGAATGCGAAGCAGGCGCGCGCGGCCCTGGACGCCATGGTGCAGGCCCTCGGCGGCCCGGCCTGGCTCAACATGAAAAACCGGATGCGCCAGGGGCATGTGGCCGCCTTTTACCAGGGCAAGCCCGAGCCAGGCACCACCGAATACTGGGAGTACCACGCCTGGCCCGATCGCGACCGCATCGAATTCACCAAGCACCGCGACGTGGTGCAGTTCTATGTCGGACGGACGGGCATGGAGGTGACCTATAAGGGCAAGGGGCCGCTTCCGCAGGAACAGGTGGACGACTATCTGCGCCGCCGCGACCACTCCATCGAAACCGTCGTCAAGGTGTGGCTCAAAGACCCCAGGACGATTTTGATTTATGAGGGCCAGCGGATGGCCGAGCGCCACCTGGCCGACCAGGTGACCGCCATCTCCGCGCAGAATGAGTCCGTCACGATCCTGATGGACACGCAAACCCATCTGCCAATGCGGCGTACCTTCGAGTGGCGCGACCCGGTCTACAAAGACAAGAACCTCGACGCCGAGGAATACGACGACTACCACACCTTTGACGGCATTCCCACGCCCTTCACCATCACACGCTTCAAGAACGACGATATGACCCGGCAGTACTTCCTTGACCGCGTGAGCTACAACCAGGAGCTGCCGGCCGATTTCTGGAGCGTGGACGCGGCCGAGAGGCGCATCAAGAAATAGACACGGGTTTTAGAGCGGCGAGCAGGCTGCATTCCAACACCAGGAATTCAGAGCCAGGATGCGGGTTGACTGAACGCTCTTCGGAGAACGATCGGGTTACGGGTGCAAAGGCGCAAGTCTGACCCGCAGCGCGAAGCCATACTTGCAGGCGGCATCCTTGGGTAGCCTCAGATTCAGCGCACCGGTGGTTTGCAGCCACTCGACTTTCTGGCTTGAACCAAGCAGGCTGACTTCCTGAATCGTCTGGCCTTTGACTTCTCCGGCCAGGCCGAGGGCATGCACGGATGCGGTTCCATCTCGGGGGCAGGCAAGGCTGATGACATAAAGATTGCCGCCTTTTTGGGTGAATCGAAAGTCGGAGGCGGTGTAGGGCTTCATCTCCTGGTCGGTGGCAAAGCCTGTTTTTACTTCCGTCGGACCTTCTCCATAAATCGTCCACGGCTCGGTCGAATAGATTGCCTCACCGTTGCGGTCAAGCCATGCACCCATCTCCAGCAATATCGATCGCACCTCGTCGGGAATCGTGCCATCCGCCCGCGGCCCGATGCTCAAAAGAAGGTTGCCGTTCTTGCTGACGGTATCAACCAACTGATGGATGAGGAGTTCCGGAGTTTTGAAATCATCGTGCTCCATGTAGCCCCAGGAGAGGTTGCTGATGGAGGTGTCGGTCTGCCAGTGGCGAGGATTGATGTCCGTGCGCATGCTGCGCTCAAAGTCCTGCACTCCGGCTGTCCTCTCCATTGCATAACCTTTGAAGGTAATGACTCCGTCGATGTGATTGCGAACGGCGTAGTTATCGTAAAACGCTGTAAACTCCGTCATGCTCGAACGATAAGAGGGCTGGCCGTTGCCACCGTCGAAGTAGATCAACTCGGGCTTGTATTTTTCCACTAACTCAACCGAACGCGCCATCCAGTCGCGAAGCCAGGCATCGCTCACATAGGTCCATTCGTTGGTGGGGAGAAAATTCGGATCGACGAGCCATTCATGCGCCGGTCCGTAGAAGGAGGCATACCGCGGATCGTTGACATCCGAGCGGATCGAACGGCCTTCGTCGAAGAAGTAATTGTGTTCGGCGCGATGGTAGGAAAAGCCGAAGTGCATCCCGGCCTCGCGAATGGCCTGTGACAGCTCGCCGAGAACATCGCGGTGCGGACCCATCTTGGCAGCCGTCCAATCGGAGAGATCGGAGTCGTACATCGCGAATCCGTCGTGGTGCTCGGCAATGGGAATGACATACTTTGCTCCCGATTTCTTGAAGAGCATGACCCAATCCTTTGGATCGAATTTTTCCGCGCGAAAGCTGGGAATGAAGTCCTTGTAGCCGAATTTGTCTAAGCTGCCCATGCGTTTGATGAAATCCTCGTACGCAGGGTCGCCGGGCTTGTACATATTGCGCGGATACCACTCATTGACCGCGCCGGGAACGGCATAAACTCCCCATCCGATGAAGATGCCGAATTTTGCGTCTTTGAACCACTGGGGAATCTCGTGGTTGCGCAGGGTCTCCCAGTCGGGGCGGTAGGGGCCATCCTGCGCCTGGCGATCAGCCTCTTTGAGCAGGGCATTGCGGCGAGCGTCGAATTTAGAGACAGAGTCCTGCCACTCCTTATCGATCTGCTCAGCGGATTTGACCCCGTGCGTGGGCGCCCACGAATCGGAAATGGCGGCGACCGGTTTAGATGCAGGAAGCGCGGAATCGCTTGCCTGTGCGGAAGCAGGACAAGACGATGGGCAGAGGGCGGCAAGCAGCAGAAGCGGGAGAATTCGTTTCATTTCGTTCACCAGTGCCGGCAGGATGAGATCGAGGGAACCAGAGTGATTGTAAACATTCTGGCCATCAATCAGCCAGAATATCGGGCCGGGGCCTCGACGGGCGAACAGCATCCATCTATTCCCTGCGTTGGATTCATCGGCGATCGCGGTTGTTGGAACCGCAAACCGGGCGTTTTAAGGCGCGCTGGCCGAGTGCTTCGATATAATTCTTTGCAGCGCTTAAGCACTAAAACACCCGCGCGCCGGAGAGATGAATGACATTCGACATCCAGGAGATCCTGGGTTTGCTCCCCCACCGCTACCCATTTCTGCTGATCGACAGAGTGATTGAGTTCGAGCCCGGCAAGCGCCTGGTCGCGATCAAGAACGTGACCTTCAACGAGCCCCACTTTCAGGGTCACTTTCCCAACGTCCCCATCATGCCCGGCGTGCTGGTGATCGAGGCGATGGCGCAGGCCGGTGCCATCATCATGATGAGCGAGATTCCCGACCGGGAGAAGAAGCTGGCGGTCTTCACCGGCATCGAGAAGGCCAAGTTCCGCAGCCAGGTGACCCCCGGCGATCAACTGCGCATCGAGGTGGACGTGCTGGCCTTCAAGAGCCGCATGGGACGCATGGAAGCCAGGGCGACAGTGGACGGCAAGCTGGCCTGCCAGGCCACGCTGAGCTGCGCGATCGTGCCGCGCGTGCGCGAAGAGGCGCCCGCAGTCGAGGCCCAGCCGGCGGCCGAAGCGGTGAAGGCCGAGTGAGCATTCATCCCAGCGCGGTCGTCGCCCGCGGAGCCGTCGTGCCGGAGTCCTGCACCGCCGGGCCGTACTGCACGATCGGTCCCGAGGTAGTGCTGGGAGAGGAGTGCACGCTGATCTCCCATGTGGTGCTCGACGGACGCACCCGCATCGGCGCGCGCAACACCTTTCATCCTTTCTGCGCGGTGGGCGTTGCGCCGCAGGATTTGAAGTACGGCGGCGAGCCGACGGCGCTGGAGATGGGTGACGGCAATACGATCCGTGAATGCGTCACCGTCAGTCGCGGCACTGCGGGCGGCGGCGGCGTGACGCGCATCGGGTCTGGCTGTTTATTGATGGCCGGCGTGCATATCGGCCACGACAGTCAGGTGGGCAGCCACTGCATTCTGGCCAACTGCGCCACGCTGGCCGGGCATGTGATCATCGAGGATTTTGCGACGGTGGGCGCATTCTGCCCGGTGCATCAGCACTGTGTCGTCGGCCAGTACGCATTCATCGGCGGCGGGACGATTGTCACTCAGGATGTCCTGCCGTTTTCGCTGACCTCGTCCCGTCGGGAGAACAAGGCCTTCGGGATTAACAAGGTTGGCCTGGCGCGGCGCGGCTTCACACCGGAGCGGCTGAAGACGCTACAAAAGGCCTTCCGGCTTCTGCTGGCAGCCAAGCTGAATACTTCGCAGGCCGTCGAGAAGATCAAGGAGCTGGAAGGCGAAGACGCGGCGCTGCTGGCCGCCTTCATCGAACGCAGTGAGCGCGGGGTGATCAAGTAGCCATGAAGCTCGGCCTCATCGCTGGCAACGGGCGCTTCCCGTTTCTGCTGCTGGATGCGGCGCGGGCGCAGGGACTGGCCGTCGTGGTCGCCGCCATCCGCGAAGAGACCGACCCTGAGATCGAACGCCGAGCGGCCGAGGACAAGCGCATCAGCGTCCACTGGCTCTCGCTGGGCGAGCTCTCGTTGCTGATCGAGACCTTCCACAAAGAGGGCGTAAAGCGGGCCGTGATGGCCGGCCAGGTGAAGCACAAGCAGATTTTTTCGAGCATTCGTCCCGACTGGCGGCTGGCCAAGCTGGTGCTCAATCTGCGCACGCGGAATACTGACATGCTGCTGGGTGCAGTGGCCAAGGTCCTGGGCGACGAAGGCATCGAGCTGATCAGCTCGACCGCCTTTCTTGAGCCGCTGCTGGCCGAGGAGGGCGTGCTGACCGAGCGCGCGCCGAACGAGGAAGAACGCAAGAATATCGAGTACGGGCTGAGCGTGGCCCGCGCCGTGGCGGGGTTCGACATTGGGCAGACGGTGGTGGTGGCCGCGCAGGCCTGCGTGGCCGTCGAGGCCATGGAAGGCACGGATGCGGCCATCGAGCGCGCCGGAAGGCTGATGAAATCGCTGGAGGACGATGCCTCCACGCTGGAACGCCGCCTGACCGTGGTCAAGGTGGCCAAGCCGAATCAGGATATGCGCTTCGACGTGCCGGTCGTAGGCGTCGCTACCGTGGAGGCGATGATTCGCGCCGGGGCTAGCTGCCTCTCGGTCGAGGCCGGCCGCACCCTGCTCTTCGACCGGGCGCAACTTATCGAACGGGCCGGCCACAAAGGTATTGCCATCGTGGCCACTTCGCGTACATACTGATACCCTCAGGGATCGGGAGGCACGGCTCGGAAGCCGATTCGCTATACTGATTCCGAGCAGGATTCCCCCGTCAAGCTCCTGCCGTTCCCTGTTCCCCAGGTCGTGTTGGACAATCAGGAGGTCTCACGTGAGAAAGAGGGCTCTCATTCTCTCTGCCGCGGCTATTGCGCTGGCGGCTTCGTTCGTCACCGTGCACGCAGCCAAGGAAACTGAAGCGGCGCTGCCCGCCGTGGGGCAGATTGCGCCCACCTTCACGCTTCCTTCGCAGGATGGCTCGCCAATTTCAATCGAGAGCTATCGCGGCAAGTGGGTGGTGCTTTACTTCTATCCCAAGGACATGACGCCGGGCTGCACCATCGAGGCCCACAACTTCCAGCGCGATCAGGCGAAGTACGACGACGCCAACGCGGTGATTCTGGGCGTGAGCGTGGACACGCCCGACAGCCACAAACAGTTCTGTACCAAGGAGGGGCTCACCTTCCACCTGCTCGCCGATCCCGGGCACAAGGTCGTCGATGCTTACGGCTCGCTGGGCCACTTCGGGCCGATCGCCATCGCCAACCGCAACACATTCCTCATCGATCCCCAAGGCAAGATCGTCAAGGTGTGGACCAAAGTAGACCCCTCGGTTCACTCGCCTGAGGTACTGGCCGCCCTGTCGGCAGCCCAGAAATAAGACAACCTTCAACCCAGCAACAGCAAAGGAGCAATCATGACCCGTTCTGTCAAGCCGCCCAACTCGCAGAAGCAATCTGTGACCGCGCCCAACGCGCAACCTCTCTCCGTCAAGCCGCCCAACAAACAGTCCGTCGTGATGCCCCAGGTAACGAATCGGTCCGTCAAGCCGCCCAACACATAAGAGCCGCCCCTCGGCGATGAGGGGACGCCCATGGCGCAACGAAGGTCTTGCGGAGCGGCGCCTTTGTTGCCTTTGTCCGGTTGGAGCAATCCATGCGGACCGCAGCCGGGGCGTGCCGCCTACTCGGAACGGTCGCCGGCAATGTCTTCCCTGATTTCGCTCTCGGCAAATCGCCTGAGTACAGACGCAAAAAAGCCCGGCGCGTGCCGGGCTCTTTTGCTTGCCTTTCAGTTCAGGTTACCGCTGCTACTTGGTTGCCTTTTTCGCAGGGGCCTTCTTCTTTGCTGCCTTTTTCGCAGGAGCCTTCTTGGCAACTGCCTTCTTCGCCGGGGCCTTCTTGGCAACTGCCTTCTTTGCTGCCTTCTTGGCTGGCGCCTTCTTTGCTGCTTTCTTAACGGCCAACTTTTTACCTCGTTTGGTGGTTTTGCTGACGCTCTTGCCGGCCGCGGCCTTCTTGGCCTTGGCTTTTCCGCCCTTCGCGCCAGATTTGCTCTTCTTTGCGGCGGATTTCTTTGCGGCCTTCTTGGCCACAACCTTTTTCCCGGCTGCTTTCTTGGCTGCAGCTTTCTTTGCTGGAGCCTTCTTTGCCGCGGCTTTCTTTGCCGGGGCCTTTTTCGCAGCCTTCTTTGCAGGAGAGATTTTCTTTGCGGCCTTTTTCACGGCCGGTTTCGATGCGGGTTGTTCCACGACCACGATCATCGCCTCTTCAACTACGCCTTCGTCGTCGTCCGAGGAGGTGAGCACGCTGGAGGTTTCAACCTCTTCGTCCTCTTCAAAGTCGTCGTGAACCGAATCAAGCGCTGCCGGCTGGGCTTTCGCTTCGCCGTCGCTCATCGCGTACATCCTGAACACTTCTTCCATCCGATTGCCTCCAGCGGCTTGCCGCTGCCCTTTTTGCGTTCCCCTGTTTACGCGGCGGAACTTCACGATCCGCTCACGCAAGCCATTGTAGCAATAGCATGAACGCAAACACCAGCAAATAACAAGTATGGATTCATGTCGCTCGCTTTTTTTTATTTTGCGGCGGAGTATTTGGAGACCGCGGTACTATTCCGCACAGGGGATTTTTTGACGGCCGCTGCTCCGCTCTTCTCCGCTGCCGGCGCGGCTTTCCGCGTCTTCGCGTCCGATCGAGAGCCGCCGCGGCGATGGCTGTGAGGGGCAGTGCGCGCGGTCGAGGGATCGGCCACATGCAGCCGGCGGCCCGGGTTCACCCGGATGCCGGTGATCCTGTTCCAGCGCCGCAACTGATTCAGCGAGACGCCGAAACGGTCAGCGATGGTGACCAGCGTATCACCCCTGCGCACGGTATAGAGCAGCGTGCGCGACGACGACGCGGCGGCCGGCGCAACCGGAACCACCAGCGCCTCGACTCCGGCGAGAGCGTCGGGGCTATTGCTCTCGCTCAGTTGATTGGCCGCGGCCAGCTCCGCCTCCGATACGCGATATTCGCGCGCCACCGAGGCCACCGTATCTCCGGCGGCAACGCGATGGTAGCGCCAGGATTCGCGCTTGGCCTCGGGAATGGCCGCAATGCGCTGCGAGAACAAGGCCGCGGTTCCGGCCGGCAGATGCAGATCGAAGGACGTATCGGGCGGCGTGACGAGGCGCAGCAGGCTGGGGTTCAGCGCGATCAGTTCATCCACCGGCGCTCCCACCAGGTCCGACACCAATCTCAGGTCCACCGGGTAGTTGATGGTGGCCGTGTCGGTGAGCACCGGCGGGTCGAGCGTCACCTCGTCGAAGCCGTACTGCGTGGGATGATTGGCGATGATGATGGCCGCCAGAATCTCAGGAACATAATTCTTGGTCTCGGCGGGCAGGTTGTTGCGTTTGTAGAGTTCCCAGAAGTCGGCGTAGCCGGTCTTTTCGACGGCGCGCTGCACATTGCCCGCGCCCCAGTCGTAGCCTGCCATGGACAGATACCAGTCGCCCAACTGGTCGTAGATAAACTTCATGTAGCGGGCATAGGCGCGCGTGGATTTTTCCGGATCGAAGCGCTCGTCCACATAGGCGTTGCGCACCAGCCCGTAGTTGCCGTGCGGCATGAACTGCCACATACCGCCGGCGCGGGAGCGGCGATTGAGCGCGCGCGGATTGAAGCCCGACTCGGCCACCGCCAGATAGATCAGATCCTGCGGCACGCCCTCCTCGGCCATCACGCGCTCGATCATCGACTTGTAGCGGCCGGCGCGCTCGAAGGAATGGAGCAGCGTGTTGTGGCCCTTCTTGGTGTTGGCGAAGAAGTTGATGTAGACGGCCACGTAATCGTTGACCACCAGCGGCAGATCGGAGTTGGTCGTAGCCAGATCGGCCCTGGCCTTGGCCACAATGCTGGGATCGACCTCGAAGGTCGCTTCCTCGGCAACATCGGCCGGCGTGGGTTCCTCCTTGGGCACAAAGCCGTTGCCCAGCTTCAGCGCCTCCATCTCCATGGCGTTGACGCCGTCGACGATGCGGTCGAACTCCTCCTGTAACTCTGGGTCGTTCCTGATGTCGATGCCGCTTGTGAGCATCAGATCCACGGCGCGATCGAACTCCTCCTTGGCTTCGGGCAATCTTCCCTTGCGATAGTTGGCTTCACCGAGAGCATAGGCGGCATCCACCTGCTGGATGAGCAGATGCACCCGCTGCTGCTCGATCGTGGGCGGCGGAGGCGCCTCGGCGGCGGGAGCCGGCTTCGCTTGAGCCGCTGGCAAGGCGGGAGCCGTGGCCTGAGCGGGCGGCCTGCTTGCAGCGCTCTTGGAATTCGTCGGGGCGCAGCCAGCCAGCGAAAAGGCCAGCACGGCGAAACCGAGAAGTCGATACCGAATCCTGCCAATATGCATGAGAGATGATGTTGCCCGGACGCGGAAGAGAGACACAAGGCCCTCTGTCCGCGAAAGAACCTACGTGAATGATAAGCTATGCCATGGAGGCATGCGCGCTCGACTGCGCGAAATGTCTCGTTCGCCAAGCCCTCATGGACGCCCGTTTCCTAAGAAATTTTGCGATCATCGCCCACATCGACCATGGAAAGTCAACGCTGAGCGACCGTCTGCTGGAGCTGACCGGCTCGGTGACCGGCCGCGAGATGCAGGCGCAGATCCTCGATGCCATGGATCTGGAGCGCGAGCGCGGCATCACCATCAAGGCCCACGCGGTGCGCATGATGTACAACGCGCACGACGGCAACACGTATCAGCTCAACCTCATCGACACACCGGGCCACGTGGATTTCAGCTACGAAGTCTCGCGCTCGCTGGCCTCCTGCGAGGGTGCGCTGCTGGTAGTCGATGCCTCGCAAGGCGTCGAAGCGCAGACGCTGGCCAATGCCTATCTCGCCATCAACCACGGCCTCGAAATTATTCCCGTCATCAACAAAATCGATCTGCCTTCGGCCGACATCGTGCGCACCCAGGAGGCGATCGAAAAGGCCGTCGGCCTGGACGCGACCGACGCCATCCCGGTGAGCGCCAAGACAGGCCAGGGCGTGGACGAAGTGCTCGAAGCCATCGTCCACCGGCTGCCGCCGCCCACCGGCGACCCCGACGCTCCGCTGCAGGCGCTGATCTTCGACTCATGGTTCGATGCGTATCGCGGCGTCATCGTGCTGGTGCGCGTGATGCAGGGCACGATGCGCAAGGGCCAGCACATCCGCCTGATGTCGAATGGCAAATCCTTTGAAGTGGAGTCGATGGGCGTTCTGATGCCCAAGCCGGTAGAGATTGGCGAACTGAGGGCCGGCGAGGTGGGCTTCTTCGCGGCCACCATCAAGACCGTCAGCGATACAAAGATCGGCGACACGGTCACCGACGACACGAGGCCCGCCGCGGCGCAGTTGCCGGGCTTTGAAGACATCAAGCCGATGGTCTTCGCCGGGCTCTACACGGTGGACTCGCATGAGCACACGCTGCTGCGCGACGCTCTGGAAAAGCTGCGTCTCAACGACTCGTCCTTCTTCTTCGAGCCGGAGAGCTCGGCCGCGCTGGGCTTCGGCTTCCGCTGCGGCTTTCTCGGCCTGTTGCACATGGAGATCATCCAGGAGCGACTGGAGCGCGAGTACGAGCTTGATCTGATTACGACGGCCCCCGGCGTGCGCTACCACATCACGCTCACCGACGGCAGCGTTGTCGAAGTGGACAATCCCTCGCGCTGGCCCGATCCCACCAACATTGAGTCGATCCGCGAGCCGGTGATCACGGCCAAGATTCTTACCAATGAAGAATATGTAGGCGGCATCTTCAAACTGGTGGAAGAAAAGCGCGGCAAGCAGGTGAACTTTGAATACGTCACGTCGAGCCGCGTTCTGCTCACCTACGAATTGCCCCTGAACGAGATCGTGCTCGACTTCTACGACCGGCTCAAGTCAATCTCGCGCGGTTATGCGTCGCTGGATTACCAACTGGCTGGCGAGTGGGAGTCGCCGATGGTGAAGCTCGACATTCTGGTCTCCGGCGAGCCGGTCGATGCGCTCTCGATCGTCGTGCACCGCGATTTTGCCTACGAACGCGGCCGGGCGCTGGTCTCAAAGATGCGCGAACTGATCCCCCGCCAGCAGTTCGAGGTTGCCATCCAGGCGGCGATCGGCGCCAAAGTCATCTCCCGCGAGACGGTGAGCCCGTTGCGCAAGAATGTGCTGGCGAAGTGCTACGGCGGGGACATCAGCCGCAAGCGCAAGCTATTGGAAAAACAGAAAGAAGGCAAGAAGCGCATGAAGCGCATCGGCAAGGTGGACATCCCGCAAGAAGCCTTCCTGGCGGTGCTGCGCATAGGCGAAGATTCGCAGAAGTAACCGTTTTTCTGGTGACCTGATTCACATTTTTTTGACACGCATTTGTGGATAACCCCACCAAGCCCCAGTGGCCGCCGGTGCTGTCGGCAACTTGCCCACGCAAGAGTGCACTCTCTTGATAGTTATTGATAAATAAGGAGTTGAATCGCTTATCAGAAAAGAACATCTCTTGGCAATAGGAAAATTCTGAATTTCTTCACGCGATTCACGGAAGAATTCCACAATTT
Organism: uncultured Acidobacteriaceae bacterium; assembly: GCA_963710875.1. Lineage (GTDB taxonomy): Bacteria > Acidobacteriota > Terriglobia > Terriglobales > Acidobacteriaceae > Telmatobacter. Next base: position 1,122,985 of record CAVQBW010000001.1, read on the forward strand.
TTTCCACAATGATCGGTGCTGAATTTGCATTTTCCTTGCGTGATCCGGCCACCAATCCATTCTTCTCTCTTCCGATTGCCCATGCAGCCGCACGGGCCCCGCATTGCTGAGCCTCTACGCGCCTTGTTGCCGCTTCGTCCTTAGTGTGTCGCGGGAGCTCTGGCCGGCGTCGGCGCGGATGGCTGCGGCGGCGGCGGAGCGGGTACGCCCGACTTCACGTTGTAGGCTTCGATGACCGCCTTGGTGATGTTGGTGGATTCGCTGGCGTAGAGCACAAGCGGGGCGCTCTTCTGGCGTTGGCTCACATCCAGCACGAGTGTGTACCCCTGCTGCTTCGCATAGGCGACAACTACCTCATAGACCTTGGAGGCGACGCTGCCAAAGCTCTCCTGCATCTGCTCCTGGAAATCCTTCTCGGAGTCATCCATGGAACGCTGCGCCTTCTTCTTCTTTTCATCGATGGTTCTCAGGCGGGCAGCACGCTCGGCGTCGCTCAGCTTGTCGCCCTGCGCCTGCATCTGACTCTGCAGGCTTTCGATCTCGTCGCTCAGAGCCGCTATTTCTTGGCGCTTGGGCTCGAACTTCTTTTGCAACTCGGCGAAATTGCGCTGGAACTCATTGGTCTGGCTCACCGCCGATTGAAAGACGACGACGGCGATCTTGGACGGAGCGGCAGGCGCCGCGGCGGCTGGAACAGGCGATGTTTGGGCCAAGGCGCCCAGGACAAATCCAGGGGCCAGCAGAAGAGAGATTGCTTGCATGCATTTCATTTGAATGACAGACTCCTTGGGAATCCCTGTGAGGGAGTTCGCGCTTCCGCGCGAAGGCGGAATTGAGCCTCCTGAGAACCCTCGGAGCCGTCCTCCCACCCTGCGACGAAGGACTGTTGCCGGGACCATGGCAGGCACCCAGCAGCGGATGCCGCGGAGACGGGAAAAGAGGCGGATGGAGAAGCCACCAAGAAGTATCTGAATTATAGAAGCGGTGTTTGCAAGCGTCAAACTGGAAGAACGGGAATCCTGCCTGCTTCGCCGCCACCGTGCGCTCTTTGAGAGTCACTCCTGAAGCACAAAGGCCCCGCATTGCGGAGCCTTTGTGAGCTTTGTTGCCGTTTCGTCCTCAGTGGGCCGCGGGAGCTTTGGCATCCGGCCTGACCGGCGTAGGCGCAGATGGCGGCGGGGCCGGAGGCGCGGGCACGCCCGACTTCACGTTGTAGGCTTCGATCACGGCCTTGGTAATGTTGCTGGAATCGCTGGCGTAGAGCACCGGATTCTGCTGCTGGGCCACGTCCAGCACCAGCGTGTACCCATGCTGCTGCGCGTAGCTGGCGAGAACGTCGTAGACCTTGGAGGCCAGGCCGTTGTACATCTCCTGCATCTCCGAGTTCATATCGTTCTGGGCGTCTTCCAGGTCCCGCTGCGCCTTCTTCTTCTTGTCGTCGATGATCTTGGCGCGACTGGCCCGCTCCTCATCGCTCAATTTGTCGCCCTGTGTCTGCAACTGCTTGGTCAGTGTATCGATCTCCTCGCCTTCGGACTTGAGTTGAGCTTCGCGGGGCGCGTACTTCTTCTGCAGGTCGGCGAAGTTGCGCTGGCCCTCGTTGGTTTGGGCCACAGCCACCTGAAAGGCGATGACGGCGATCTTGGCCGGGCCGTCCGGCGCCGGTGCGGCCGGAACAGGCGATGTTTGGGCGGCGGCGCACAGGGCAAATCCCGAGGCCAGCGTAAGAATCAGTGCAAGCGAACGCTTCATGTGAGTGTAAAGCTCCTTCGGAATTCCTGGTGGCCTGCTCATAAACCGGAGCCAGACCAAGGCTGTGCCTCCTGAGAAACCTTGCGGCTTATTCTTGAAGTCCCTGCGCCGGAGGGCGCAGAGATTAAGACGAGACGCGAACGGAGACGTCAGCAGGAACTAGATGGATTATAGGGGCCGGGTCTGGGAGCGTCAAACCGGCAAGACGTGAATTCATGGCGGATGCATCTTTCAATCCCAGAGGGAAGGGAGGAGTCAACTTGCTCGGTCGGCAAAAGGGCCGCTCATGGCGAGCGGCCCGAAGACCTGCCGGTCGATCTCCGGCTCTAGAACGTTGTCGAGACCGTCAACCGGAAGGTCTTCCGCGGCTCGCGGAAGATATCCTGCGCTCCGTAAGCCTGAATCGCCTGACAGTAGGTGAAGGTGCCCGCGTTGGTGGGGTTGGAACAGTCCGAGCTGGCATTGGGGAACATGGCCGGCGTAATCAATTGCGCCGTGCAGCTTTCCTTGTTTCTTCCAAGTCCCAGGTTGCAGTAGGGGCTCTCATACAGCCGCAGCGGATTGTAGGCGAAGAAGAAGCGGAAGGGCGCGTTGACCACCGGCATAATGACCGCCAACTCGGCGCCGGTGGACATGCGCGGCACAAAGTTGGTGCCGGAGACCGGCCGGATGTTCTTCTGGAAGCCGACCTCGGAGCCGGGGATGCCGCCCTCGCAGGCGCCGTTGTTGAAAACCGGGCAGCCGTAGAGCGGCGCGGTCAGCGTGGCAAAACCCTCCGGGCTCTGCTCCAATTGGCCTTTGTTGAGGGCCGTGTCGATCCCGAAGTCGTCGAAGAACGAGAAGGTCACCGGGCCGGCGATGGGGATGCGGTACTCCGCATTGGTGGTCAGGCTGGTGTCGCCGCCAATCGAGGAGATGCCGTAAACCGGCAGCGGCACCACGATGCACTGGCCCAATTGAGGGTTCGTCGGATCGCGCGGAACACAACTGCCGTCCGGATTGGTCAACTGCACGGTGATGCGATTGGGAACGTAACCGTACGGTGTTGCCCCGCGAATGTCGAAGCCCCTCAACTCGGCCTCGCCGCCGGAGAAGAAGCGGTTGTTGGGCGGAGCCACGGCGCCGCCATACCCCTGCACGTAGCCCAACTGCGCGCGCAGGCCCAGCACGTTGCGCCCGCCGGCGGACGGGATCAGATAGTGCATCGGAATGAACTGCTTGTAGGCCACGAACGGCGCGAAATAGCGTACGTTGCCCCAGATCCCGGAGGTCTGCATGACCGCCGTATATTCCTTGCCGGTGCGCGGCCGCAAGGGGTTGTTGATCGTGTTGTAGGCGTAGCTAAACGAGACATAGCTGTTGATGATGCCGGCCAGGGCGTTGGATCCCTGAATCCCGGAGCGAAAGCCGATGGTCTGGAAAAAGGTCTGCGAGGCGGTCGAGAACGCGCTGATCGTCAACTTGCTCCATGAGTAGGTGAAGCCCAGGCGCTGGAAGGCATGACGCTTGAGCGGATAGCTGAGAGAGAAGTTCATGCCATAGGAGGCCTGGTTGTAGTTCTGCGTCAGCGAGGATTCCGCCGCGGACAGGTTGGCCGACTGCCCGCTAATCGACGCGAGATTCTTGGCCGAGTTGAAGTCCTGCTTGGTGTTGTAGAGCTGGAAGCCCAGGTTGAGCGGGCGGTTGCGGATGTAGGGCTGCGTAAATCCGAAGGTAAACTGGCGGCTCACGCTGCCCAGGTTGCCTTGCACGCTTAGCGTTTCGCCCAGGCCGAGGAAGTTGTTGGTCTGGTAGTTGACACCTAGGAACGCGCCCTGCAAGCCGCTGAGGCCGCCGTTCAGGCCGATCGAGTTCTTACCCTTCTCCTTGACCTTCAGCAGCAGCTCCACCGTGCCTGCCTCGGGATCCTGGTGGGCTTCCGAGTCCTGATCGACCTTGAGCGGCTCAAAGTACTCGAGCTGGTTCAGCCGGAGCAGACTGTACTCCCAAAGCTGCGAATTGTAGACCTGCCCTTCCTCCAGCATCAGTTCGCGGCGGATCACCTTGTCGCGGGTGATGGTGTTGCCCTGAAACTCGATCCGCGAGACGTAAAACGGCTTGCCCTCGTCGATGTCGATGCTGAGCGAAACGGTCTTCTTGGCGTCGTCGAAGTGGGGCGTGGGGATGGCGCCGAAGTTGATGTAGCCCAACTGCCCATAGGCCTTCTTGAGGTTTTCCAGGCCCTTGCCGATCAGCGTGGCGTCGAACCAGTCGCCGTCTTTGATCGCGAAGGTGGCGCGCAGCGCTTTTTCATTGCGCACCGCCTTGTTGCCGGTGAAGGTGATGGTGCCCAGCCGGTAGCGCGCGCCCTCTTCGATGGGCATCAGAATATCGATGCGCTTGCCTTTGTTCGGCCGGAAGGTGAACCAGTTGAGTCCCCCCTGGTCGCGAATGTGCGTCTTCGGCTCTTCGATCGCTGCGTTGTAATAACCCCGGTCGCGGTAGGCCTGGCGGACCCGCTCCGTGTCCTCCTCCAGCTTGGAGGCATCGAAGGTCTGCGGGAACAGATCCTCGAAGATGATCGAATACGGGATGCCGATGGGCTTCAGATTCTTCATCGAACGGCGCAGCAGCAGGCTGTTCAGGTGCTCGTTGCCGGTGAACTTGATCTTGCCCACCTTCACAACCGGGCCTTCCTTGATGTTGAAATTCACCTGCACCGAGGCCGGAGGAATCGTCTTTACCTCGGTCTTGATGGTGGCGAACTGGTGGCCGTGCTCGGCGAGAATGTCCTTGAGCACCGTCTCGGCCCGCTTGATCCTGGTCGGATCGTACTGGCTCTCGACCGAGAGGCCCACCTTTTCTTTCTTGAAGCGGTCCAGCACGTCCGAGACGGAGACCGAATTCAGCCCCTTGTAGTTGATCTCCCGGATGGTGGGCCTCTCCACGACGAAGATGTTCAGGATGATGCCCTTCTCCGTATCCTCGCGCTCGATGCGCACATTGTCGAAGTACCCGGTGTTCCACAGCGAGTTAAAGTCGCGCTCGATTGAAAGCGGGTCGTAGGTGTCGCCGGGGTGGGTGAACAGGCGCGCCAGTATGGTTTCCTTGGGGATGCGCCGGTTGCCGATGACCCGGATGGAATCGATGGTGTCGGGCTGCTGGGCCACTGCTGCGCCTGCCAAGAGCATCAACGCAACGAGGATCATCGTCCGCGCCAGACGGCAGGCGGTCCGCAACGCGTGGCTAACGGAATTGTGCTTGATCTTCACCGGGCCGCAGCCCTGCGTCGAGCACACGTACTGGTGCGGTCCATAGTTCGCCTTCAGGTTCGGCTTCACGGGATGAATATCGGCACCCTCACTGCTCAAAAAATCTGACTGCACGAGGAAAGATTGATTATATTTGACGCCGCCCACCCCGCCCAAACCGCCGGGCTGTACCTCGGCTCGGAAACCGTCTCTCTCCCAGAATCTCCCTGCCGCGCATGCCGCCTTCGGACTCGGGCCGGACCCCTCGCGACACCGGTTTACCACCCCGGCGCATTCGGGACCCAACCCACAGTCTATCGGACTCAGGCGGGTTGGGTCGCTGTTCCACTCCGCCATCTGCGCAGCAATTCCCTTGGACGCAGACGGGGCGCGCATGACATCCTCTCTGTGCGGAGGGTTTTCGAGCGATGGAAGAGGCGCGAGAGACAGTTCATGGGTTTTCCGCACCCCTGCTGAATGGGGCTCCGGACGAGCGTCCGGTCTGCCTGGATGAGTTTCGAGGTCAAGTCCTGCTGATCGTCAACACTGCAAGCAGATGCGGTAACACTCCGCAATACGCCGGCCTGGAGGAGCTCTACCGCACCTATAAGGAGCGCGGCTTCACGGTGCTGGGCTTCCCCTGCAATCAGTTTGGCGCACAGGAACCGGGCTCGGCAGCCGAGATCGCCTCGTTTTGCGAACGGAATTATGGCGTCAGCTTCCCGCTCTTTGCCAAGATCGAAGTCAACGGCCCCCATGCGCATCCCCTTTATCGGTTTTTGAAGAAGGCCGGACCTGGAATCTTCGGCACGGAGCGCATCAAGTGGAACTTCACCAAGTTCCTCGTCGACCGGCACGGCAGCGTGGTTCGCCGCTACGCCCCAGCCACCAGTCCCAAGGCCCTGATCAACGCCATCCAAAGCCTGCTCGATGGCAAATAGGGTCTACGCGGTTCTATCTTCCCTGAAATGAACTGCCCTCTGGAAATATCTGCACGAATCCTCCTCTTTTCCCCCTTTGGATTTGGCCCCTGCGGTATTCTTTTTCTTGTCGGGCCTGTAATTCGGCCTCTTGCGAGCCAGCCGGTCGGGCCTCGTCCGAAAAACCAGCGAATGGAGGCAGCGTGCGCCGAAGTCTTCCCATGATCCTGATTCGGACGATCGTGGGCCTAGTATTCCTGCTGGAAGGCGTGCTCAAGTTTGTCAGGCCGGATGCTTTGGGCGCGGGGCGCTTTGCCGCGATCGGGCTGCCCTTTCCCAATGTGCTGGCGCCGCTGGTGGGCGGCATCGAGATCGGGTGCGGCGGGGCCATCCTGCTGAACTTTTTTGCCGGCGATGCCGCCATCTTTCTGCTGGTGGTCATCTTTACCGCCTTGATCACCACCAAGATTCCCATTATGCTGGGCAGGCCGCTGGGACCATTCACGCTCGAAAAGCTCAACAACTACGGCTGGCTGGAGTTCTTCCACGAGGCGCGCACCGATCTGAGCATGATCTTCGGACTGCTGGCCATCGCCATCGACTCCGGCGTGCATATGGGCCGCAAGCGGCGCTGGTACCAGGGCGGAAGCTAGGCTCTCCCCCAAGGCTCATGCGTATGAATAGACATTCAGCGGAGGCTGAACCGTCTTCCGTGCGCAATAGAAGCTTCCGGCATACCTGAATCCAAAAGGCAGATGAGAAGAGCATGGCATTCCCCGCCAAAACTTCGCTGGGTGAAATTCTCCGTTTCTTCCTGCGCCTGGGGCTGACCGCCTTCGGCGGCCCGGCCGCGCACATCGGCCTGATGGAGCGCGAAGCCGTCGAGCGGCGCGGATGGATGAGCCGCGAGAGCTTCCTCGACCTGGTGGGCGCATGCAACCTGCTACCTGGACCCGGTTCCACGCAGGTGGCCATGGCTCTGGGCTACAACCGAGGCGGCTGGATAGGGCTCGTGGTCGCGGGCTGCTGCTTCATTCTGCCTTCCTCGCTGGCCACCCTCGCCCTGGCCTGGGCCTACGTTCGCTATGGCAGCCTTCCCCAGGCGCAAGGACTGCTCTACGGAATCAAGCCCGTGATGATCGCCATCATCGTCCAGGCCATCTGGAAACTGGGCAGGACGGCCTTTCGCCGCTGGCAACTGGCCTTGGCGGGGCTGGCCTGCTTTGCGGCGGACCTGGCCGGCATTCCTCCGATCGCCGTGCTGCTCGCCGCGGGCGGTCTGGCGCTGGTGGCGGCATGGGCAGGCTCCCGGCGCGGCACGGCGATGGGATTTGCCGCTCTGCCCGCCGCGGCAGGCGGCGGCGCACTTGGGGCAACCGGACTGATCCCGCTCTTTCTCGTCTTTCTCAAGCTAGGTGTGGTCGTCTTCGGCTCCGGCTACGTGCTGGTGGCCTTTCTCCAAGCCGATCTGGTGGACCGGCTGCACTGGGTCACCCAGCCGCAGTTGCTCGACGCGATCACCGCCGGCCAGGTGACGCCGGGGCCGGTCTTTGCCACGGCCACCTTTCTGGGATACCTGCTGCGCGGTTGGGCTGGAGCCGCAGTGGCTACAGTGGCGATCTTTCTGCCCTCTTTTCTTATGGCAGGTCTGGTGGGCGCGCTGGCCGGGCGCATTCGCAAATCGAAGCTGGCCGCGGCCTTCCTCGATGGCGTGAATGCCGCCGCCGTAGCCCTGATGGCCGCCGTGGCTCTCTCGCTGGGCCGCGCCGCGCTTATGGACGGCTGGACCTTGGCGCTGGGATTGGTGAGCGTGGCGCTGCTGGTCCGCTATCGGGTCAACGCCACCTGGCTGATCGTTGGCGGAGCGGTGTTGGGCATTCTGCTGCACGCGCTTGCCTGAAATTCGATCAACTGGCCCTTGCCGGCGCCTTCACCTATTCGGCCTTTCGCCGCCTACTCAAGTGGCGCAGCCATCGCATAGACGTAAACCAGCAGCGCAACGCCGACAAGAGCCGGGATCAGGCCGACCAAATACGGATTGTCTGCTTCATGACCGGCAATCACCCGCAAAAAGATCACCAGCGCCACCCCGACGCCGACACAAATCAGCCCGCCGACTTTCATGCCTTCGCGCTTCTTGAGCAGTTCCAGGCGGGCCTCTTCGCGCATCAATTCCATGGCGGCCTTGGCACCCTCGCCGGAGGCCTCGGTGATGCGCCGGATGGTCTCTGCCTTGTAGAAGGCCTCCCGCTCCTTGTGCTGCTTGTCGATCCAGGTCACGGTCGGAAGAAAGACCGCGAAGAGCGCTACCGCGCCGATGGAGAGAAACACCCATAAACCATTCACGGGGTTATCGAAGATCCCCAATACCAGATGCATCATATAGATCCTCCTGCACCACTTGAAGGGATTTCTTCCCTTACATCCGGTGGGACCGGAGACGGCCAAATGCGGTTGCATTATTTCTGAAGGATTCTTTTTTCAAAAAATTGCAACCGGGTTCCTGGCTTTCCGGTCTCACCCAGCGGAGAATGCTTGTATTGACCGGAGCTCTCATGAACGCGGCGCAAGAGAACGCGGCAGCCGACTTGTCCGACGTGGCCCGGGTTCTGGCCGGCGATGTGCAAGCCTTCGCGGGGATCGTCCGCCGCTGGCAGGGGCCGCTGGTCAATATGGCCTGGCGCTATTGCCGCGACCGCAGCCGTGCCGAAGAGATGGCCCAGGAGGCATTCATCCGCGCCTGGCGCGGCCTGGCCCAGTGGCGGCGGGAGGGCAGCTTTTCCACCTGGCTGTTTGCGCTGGCCGCCAACGTCTACCGCACCGAATTGAAGCGCTTCCCTACCGAGACGCTGCCGCTCGACGAAGCTCCCGAACCTTCCGACCCGGCCTCGCTGCAGCGGGAACTCGAAGAACGAGGACGGCGCGAAGCACTGAGGCGCGCCGTGCTGGCGCTGCCCGAGCGCTATCGCGAGCCGGTCATTTTGTATTACTTTCATGAGCAGGACGTGGCTGCGGCGGCCCGTAATCTGTGCCTGCCCGAAGGAACCATCAAAGCTCGCCTCTCCCGAGCGCGGGCGCTGTTGCGACAACGCTTCCCGCACCTCGAAAAAGAGCACGCCACGATGGAAGCCGCCGCAATGGGGACAGGAAGGGAGGTCACAAATTGAAGCCAGCCAAGAAAAATCGGATCGGACGAGATCAAGCTCTGGAGCATCGGATCGACAGCGAGATCGACCACATTCTGGCGACGGAAGGGGAGTTGATTCCCTCTTCGGGCTTCATGGCCTCGGTGATGGAGCGTGTCGAGGATGAGGCTGCCGCGCCTCCGCCGATCCCCTTTTCATGGATGCGCGCCGTTCCCGGCATTCTGCTTGCCGCCGGAGTCTTCTGCTGGGGCGCGGTGGAGTTGACCCGAATCAGCCTGCCCACAGTGCCCCCGCTCGCGCTCACCATGCCGCATCTCTCCGCGGCATCCATGCAATCGGTCGAGTCGGTCGGCTGGGTGGCGATGGCGCTGGGCGTCTCGCTGCTCTCCTGGCTGCTCTCGCGCCGCTTGGTTGGCCGGGGCGGGCTGCTGTAAGCCGGGTAGGGGCGCGATTCAGCCGCGATATACTTCAGATATTCCCTTGAGGTGTTCTGTTCCCGTTTTTTGCGGAGGCGCGCCTGCATGGGGAAATCGCCTCGTCGCTACAGCAAAACCAGGGACGATGTATCCCGAAACCACAGCACTCAAGTCAACGCGACCAACAGGGAGCGGCGACCTTGGACGAGGTTTTTCAGGATAGAGTATCCCCGGTTTTGCTCTAGCAGACGGCAGGTGTGCGTTCCGGTGAGGCGACAGAGGTTGACGATCACGAAAAAGCGCTGGCTAACCACGATTTGGCTGCTCATTGTTGTCTTCTTCGCCGTGCTCCACGCCCTCCATCTCAGCGCCGACTTCCCCAACCACACGCCTTGGCATATGGATTGGGCCAAATATACCGACGAGGGCTGGTACGGCAACGCAGCCATCCGCGCTCATCTCTTCGGCCACTGGTATCTCGCGGGGGACTTCAATCCCGCTCCGGCCTTGCCCCTGTGGCCCTCCCTCGAATGGGTGCTCTTCTTCTTCACCGGGGTCACGGTCCAGGCAGCGCGCGGGCTGGCCGTCGCCTGCTTCTGCTGCAGTTTGCTGCTGAGCTACCTGCTGCTGAAAGTGCGCGGATCGCGCTGGGTGGCGATGCTGGCCGTGACGCTGATCGCGACCAGCCCCTTTCTCTACTGCTTCAGCCGGCTGGCCATTCTGGAGCCCCTGCTGACCACCCTCACGCTCGCGGCCCTGAACATCGCGGTGCGGCTGCCCCGGTTGCGCCGGCCGGTGGCCGCTTCGGTCGCCGTTGGACTGCTCTTCACGCTGATGATGCTCACCAAGACCACCGCCTTGTTTCTCTTGCCGGCTCTGGGCTGGGCGATGCTGCTGCCGCTCTGGCATGATCGCAGACGGGCCGCTCGATGTGCATTGGCAGCAGACTGCGGCCTTTGCCGCCGCTTACGGCCTGTGGCTGGCGCTGGTCGTCCGCTGGGGCCTGCTGGCCGACTACAAGTACCTCTTCTTCGTCAACCAATACCTCAAGCCGAAGGAGTTAACCTGGCCTATCGTCAGCCTGTGGTGGTCGCTTCACGGCGGATTATGGGCGGGCCGCATCCTGATTCCGCTGGCCGGCCTGGTCGCCCTAGCTGCACTTGCAGTCGCGGTTCCGGCATTATTGAAGACAGGTTCCGCGCAGACCGGGCGAGAGCCCGCAGCGTGGAATGCCTGGGCCTGCCGCCTGCTGCTGGACCCCGTCTTCGGCGCCTCGATTCTGGCCATCGCCGGCTCGATCTTCTTCATGACCTTCCAGAACCATCCCCAGCCCCGCTACTTTGCGGTGGTGGCATTCTTCAGCTTCTTATTGGTGGCGCAAGGGGCAGGGGCGCTGCTCGATCCAACGGCGCCGGCCAACGGAAACTCGAGGAGCCCCTCCAAGCAACGACTCTTCGGCTGGGCCGTGGTCGCGCTGGCCAGCCTCACCGCGGCCTTCAACGGCTTACAGACCCTGAACTACGCGACCCATCCCGAGTACACATTTGTAGATGCGGCCCGGCGGCTTGCACAGTATATCGATGCCCACCCCAACGGCAACCGGCTGCTGGTCTCGATCAGCGGCGACCAGATCGCCCTGGTCACCCACCTGCCCGCTTTGTGCGACGACTTCGGCACCCCAACCCCGGCCTATCCGGACCTGGTCGCAAAACTGGCCCGCTACCAGCCCGGCTGGTGGGCCACATGGAACGACATCGACCCCGGCACACTGGAGGACATCCACACCCACTTCTCGCTGGAACAGGCTGCCAGCTTCCGCGCCTTCGACGACCCGGAACGCAACGTTCTGGTGCTCTTCAAGCTGCACCCGCTTCCCGGCGGCCAGGTGCGCTCGCCCGGCGACCGGAACCTGCAAATCCCCCTTCCCGGCGACCGGATCGAGATTCCCATCCAGTAGCGGAGCCAGACCCTGCTGCGCGCCAAGTTGGGACGCCTGAATTCACTCCGGGAATCTCTCGAAATCGGTGTGACTGCAATCACTCGACAGTGTTCACCCCGGATGGTAGCCTTCGGATGACTATTTTTGCGGAAAATTCTAGTTGTGTTTTCCGATTCCGTTCGCGGTAAGCCATCGGCAATTCAGCTTGAGAACAGCTTGGGAGGATTTGTGACTGCACAGTATGGGGTGTGTTTCTTTCTGGCCGTGAGCGCGCTTTCGCTGCTCGTGGCCTTCAACTTTGCGCGCGCTAAAGCACTTCTGAAGCGTCAGTACAAGACTGTGGCCGCCCTTCTGGGCTTGCTGCTGCTTCCCGCATTCGCCGGCGCGCAAGAAGCCGCGGGCGGCGAAGCCAGCCTGAAGCTGCCGGATTTGCGGTCCGTGAGTTTCGCGAATTTCTTCGGATTGAACGGACATAACCTTCTGTCAATCGGATTGCTCTTCTGCGCAGCCGGCCTTTTGTTCGGCCTGGTGATTTTTGTGCAGTTGAAGAACCTGCCGGTTCATCGCTCCATGCGCGAAATCTCCGAACTGATCTATGAGACCTGCAAAACCTATCTGTACACGCAGGGCAAGTTCATTCTTTGGCTGTGGGCATTCATCGCGGTCATCATCTCGATGTACTTCGGCTGGCTGGCGCCGGTGGGAAATGTCTGGGTTACCCTGCCCGTCATCCTGGCGTTCTCGCTGGTCGGCATCGCCGGCAGCTACGGTGTGGCGTGGTTCGGAATTCGCGTCAACACCTTTGCCAACTCGCGCACGGCATTCGCGGGATTGCGCGGCAAACCGTATCCATGTTTTGCGATTCCGCTGAAGGCCGGCATGAGCATCGGCATGCTGCTGATCTCCGTCGAGCTGCTCATCATGCTCGCCATCCTTTTGTTCATCCCGGCCGATTATGCCGGCCCATGCTTCATCGGCTTCGCAATCGGCGAATCCCTCGGCGCGGCGGCGCTGCGTATTGCCGGCGGCATCTTCACCAAGATTGCCGATATCGGCTCCGATCTCATGAAAATCGTCTTCAAGATCAAGGAAGACGATGCGCGCAACCCCGGCGTCATCGCCGACTGCACGGGTGACAATGCGGGCGACTCGGTTGGCCCCTCGGCCGACGGCTTCGAGACCTATGGCGTCACCGGCGTGGCTCTGATCACCTTCATTCTGCTGGCCGTTCATGATCCCAGGACACAGGTGCAGTTGCTGGTCTGGATCTTCGTCATGCGCGTGGCCATGCTGGTCTCCAGTTCGGCCGCCTACTTCCTCAATGGCGCAATCGCCAAGGCGAAGTATGTGAACTCTGACGAGATGGACTTTGAGGCGCCGTTGACCTCCCTGGTCTGGATCACCTCCATCATTTCCATCGTCCTTACCTTCATCGTGTCAAAGATGATGATCCCCGATCTCGGCGACGGAACGCTCTGGTGGAAGCTCGCTTCGATCATCTCCTGCGGAACCCTCGCCGGGGCGATCATCCCCGAACTGGTCAAGGTTTTCACTTCGACCAATTCGGCCCACGTGCAGGAAGTCGTCACCTCCGCCAAGGAGGGCGGGGCTTCCCTCGGTATCTTGTCGGGACTCGTGGCCGGCAATTTCTCAGCCTACTGGCTGGGTTTGAGCATGGTCGCGCTCATGGGCCTGGGCTATTTCTTCAGTACCGGGCCATCCATGGATGCCCTGATGCTCGCTCCCGCCGTCTTCGCCTTTGGCCTGGTCGCCTTCGGCTTCCTGGGCATGGGACCGGTCACGATTGCCGTCGATTCCTACGGCCCTGTCACCGACAATGCTCAATCGGTCTATGAGTTGTCGCTGATCGAAACGATTCCCGGCATCGCAGCCGAGTTGAAGAAGGACTTTGCCATCGACGCGAAATTCGAACGCGCCAAGTACCTGCTGGAAGCCAATGATGGAGCCGGCAATACCTTCAAGGCTTCGGCCAAGCCGGTGCTGATCGGCACAGCCGTCGTCGGCGCAACCACCATGATCTTCTCGATTATCATGGCCCTGACCCACGGGCTGACCGTGGGTAAAGAGAACCTCTCTCTGCTGCACGCGCCCTTTATGCTCGGCTTGATCACTGGCGGGGCCATGATCTATTGGTTCACCGGAGCTTCCATGCAGGCCGTCACCACCGGCGCTTACCGCGCGGTAGAGTACATCAAGGCCAACATCAAGCTGGAAGGCGCGGAGAAGGCATCGGTCACCGACAGCAAGAAGGTGGTGGAGATCTGCACCAAGTACGCGCAGAAGGGTATGTTCAACATCTTTCTCGCCGTCTTCTTCGCTACGCTTGCCTTCGCGTTCATTGAGCCGTTCTTCTTTATCGGCTATCTGATCTCCATCGCGGTCTTCGGCCTCTACCAGGCGATCTTCATGGCCAATGCCGGCGGTGCCTGGGACAATGCGAAGAAGGTTGTCGAAGTTGACCTGAAGCAGAAGGGAACGCCACTGCACGATGCAACCGTAATCGGAGACACCGTCGGCGACCCCTTCAAGGACACTTCGTCGGTGGCATTGAACCCGGTGATCAAGTTCACGACATTGTTCGGATTGCTCGCTGTCGAACTGGCCGTGACGCTCACTGCGAAGAACCCGGTGCTTGCCACCTCGCTCGCCGTCGCGTTCTTCCTGGTATCGGTCTTCTTCGTGCACAAATCCTTCTATGGCATGAGAATTGAAACCAAGGAAAGCAACTGATTCCTGTAGGACTCACAGCTTGGCCATCCCAGCTCACGCAGGGATGGCCGGGTCTCCAAGCTGCTTATCTCCCGACTGGCGGATAAGGGAACCACGATGCGGTCCTGTGCGAAGTGCGCGGGGCCGCTTTTGTGTCTTTGTGGGAGAGGACAATGAAACGAGCGAGAAGCTATCCACACTAAAATTACTTAAATTACGTGACAAACATAAATGACTTGATGTACATATATTACTCAAAGGAGATTTAGCATGCTTGACGAGCAGATTTTGACCTTGGAAGAAGTCGGCAAATATTTGCGGGTTCCTCTCGATGCCGTTCGGAAAGAAATCAATTCCGGAAGACTCCGCGCGATTGATGTAGCAGGCTATTATCGGGTGCGGGAGTTCGACCTCGCCAACTACAAAAACGATGCCTACACCAAACTTGTCCCCGTTATCGAAACGATGTCGATAAGCGGACCTCCCGTAAATCTCGAGCCCGCACCCGATTTCAAACATGTTTGGCCAGACAAGAAGTCAGAGCAATTCAATCGAGTCTTGGAAGGTGTTGCCTCGCTGGGAGATAAGGAGTATCGAGTGAAGGTCGGCTTTACGGTTCGGAGGTCCGCCGGACAGGAGCGGTCGAGGTCCCTTGTGCTGGTGAATAGGTATCCTTCCGTTGAGTTCGTAGCCGCTAAGGACGAGATTCAGGCCGGGGAGAAGATGGCCAGCATTATCAGGGATCGCAAAGGCAAACAACTTCCGGTGGGGGCTGCTGTCCCGCCGGAATACCTCGAATTAACGGTGGGGCCATACCGCAGCATTGTCGACGGACCTGGAGCACCTAACGGACTCGCGGTTATCTGCAGTGCCCGAGACATCGGGACAATGGTGCAGCACGCTTTGATCCGCTATCGGTTTCGGGAAGAGCGGGACTGACTTCTTGTTGAGCGTGGAGTTCGGGTTGGCAAAGTTGGCCAAAGATCCTATACTCAAGTTGAGGTGCCTTCCATGCCGACGCGCAACGTCAATCTGCCCGAAAAACTGGACAAATTTATCACAGCAAAGGTGGAGGCGGGAGACTATGCAAACGCCAGCGAAGTGATGCGTACGGCCCTGCGCCTACTTGAAAAGGAAGAGCGGGAGTACGAGGAGAAGCTGGCCGCGCTCCGAGTGGCCATCGATGAAGGGCTTAACGGCGGCATCGCCGAGCCCGGTGTCTTCGACCGACTCGAAGCCTACATCGACGAACTGGCAGCGGGGGATGAAGAGTGTCGGCGTACAGCCTAGCAAGACCCGCCGAGTCCGATCTCAAGTCCATCGCTCGCTACACCATGAAGACCTGGGGAAGAGATCGGACGTTGCGGTACACCCGTGATCTGCGGGATTGTTTTCAACTCCTTGCCGACAATCCATCTTTGGGCAAGAGATGCGATTCGATCCGTCCCGGCCTGCACCGGCTTGAACGCGGTAAGCACGTGGTGTTTTACATGTCTCAACCAAGCGGAGTGCTGATCGTGCGCGTTCTCCACCAGCAAATGATTCCGGCCAAATCCCGTTTCGAAAAGTGAAGATCTCGCGTCTTGTCCGGCGAACCCCTTCGACCCGGACCATTGACGTTGATGGACGCTCCATGCCGGAATCCGCTTTGTCCACATCTGCACAGAATCACCTGCGATCTGCACCGTATTTGCGCCTTGATCCCGTTCCCAGTCAGGGCTAGGCTGGAGGCTGGGATCAAAACGTCCGGCAGAGCCTGACTTGCATCTAATTTAGGGCAGAGTTCGAGGGCGCGAGTCCGCTCCGGACAAGGCCGTTGTGAGCTTTCCACAGCCAAGTGCCTGTGTTTTGAAAGTAGATACGGGGAATACGAAGAAAATACTAGATGTTGTGGTTTTTTGTTGACAGGCACCACAGACAGCGGTATTTTTTCATCTGCGGCTGTAAACGGATTGTAACGGAATCCGGTGGGAACGATTCACAGAGGCCGCTGAAGGAAGAGAACTCGCGGTACTTTCCAATCCCCGTTTTCCCGTTCTTTGCCAGAGGTTTACCCCGACTTGCTCCAGGCTGCCTTGCGCCGGGGAAGGGCGGAGATTTTCCGAATTTAGATTGAGAGGATTCCATGAACGAGGTCCAGCAGCAGAGTTCCACCGCAAACCCCCAGGCTTCCCAAACCCAACGGGGACTGATCTTTACCCGCCGCTTCACCACCGAAGGCGTCTCCCCCTATGACGAGGTCAAGTGGGAGAGCCGCACCGCGTCGATTTCCGATCAGAAGGGAAACACGATCTTCGAGCAGAAGAATGTGGAGGTCCCGGTCGACTGGTCGATGACCGCGACCAACATTGTGGCCTCGAAGTACCTGCACGGAAAGCTGGGCGCGCCGGAGCGGGAGACCGGTGTTCGCCAACTGGTAAGCCGGGTGGCCGAGACCATCCGCGACTGGGGTCTGGCCGGCGGCTACTTTGCCACCCACGAGGATGCGGTCATCTTCCACGACGAGCTGGCAAACATGCTGCTGACCCAAAAGGCGGCCTTCAACTCGCCGGTCTGGTTCAACGTGGGCTGCGACCGCCTGGAGCCGGATGCGGAGGGCCAGAACTGGCACTGGGATCCGGCGACCGGCGGCGTGCGCTTCTCCGCCACCGGCTATCACAATCCGCAGTGCTCGGCCTGCTTCATCAACTCGGTCGAAGACTCGATGAGCGGCATCATGGATCTGGCCCGCACCGAAGCCATGCTCTTCAAATTCGGCTCCGGCACGGGCACGAACTTCAGCTCCCTGCGTTCCAGCCATGAATCCGTCTCGGGCGGCGGCACGGCCAGCGGTCCCTTGAGCTTCATGCGCGGCCTGGATGCCTTTGCCGGAGTCATCAAGTCCGGCGGCAAGACGCGCCGCGCGGCCAAGATGGCCATCCTGAACGCCGACCATCCCGACATCCTGGATTTCATCGAGTGCAAGGCCAAGGAAGAGCAAAAGGCTCACGACCTGATCAAGTGCGGCTATGACGGCTCGGGGCCGGATTCGGAGGCCTTCTCGTCGATCTTCTTCCAGAACGCCAACAACTCAGTCCGCGTGAGCGACGAGTTCATGCGCGCCTACGAGAGCGACGGCGACGTTACCACCTATACCGTTAAAGGCCACGAGCCGGTAGCGACCTACAAGGCGCGTGAGATCATGCGCAAGATCGCCGACGCCACCTGGCACTGCGGCGATCCCGGCATGCAATTCGACGACACGATCAACCGCTGGCACACCTCAAAGAACTCGGCCCGCATCAATGCGTCGAATCCCTGCTCGGAGTACATGTTCCTGGACAACTCGGCCTGCAATCTGGCCAGCTTCAACCTCATGAAGTACGTCACCCCGTCGGGCGGCTTCGATATTCCCGCCTACCGGCACTCCATTTCCGTGCTCATTACGGCGATGGAGATCCTGGTCGACAACTCGGGCTACCCGACCGAGTCGATCGCCAGGAACTCCCACGACTATCGCCCGCTCGGCCTCGGCTACGCCAACCTGGGCGCGCTGCTGATGGCCTTCGGCCTGCCCTACGACTCGGCAGCCGGCCGCAATCTTGCGGCTGTCTTCACCGCCATCCTCACTGGCCAGGCCTACCTGCAGTCGGCCATCATCGCGGCCAACTGCCCGCCGATCGCCTCGGCCACGCCGCTCACCGCCAGTGTCGAACACCAGGGCGGATTCGGGGTCCCCGGCGAGCTTGCTCGACGGGGTGAGGGCGCCTGCCCCGGCTTCTACGTCAACCGCGAACCCTTCCTTGACGTGATCCGCATGCATCGCGCCGAGGTGAACAACATTGGCGCGGTGCGCCAGAGCGGCGAACCTTTCAACGTTCCCCAGCTCGAAGCCCTCATCGACGCCAGTCGCGAGTGCTGGGATATGGCCCTGGTCTATGGCGAGCGTCATGGCTACCGCAACTCCCAGACCACGGTTCTGGCTCCCACCGGCACCATCGGCTTCATGATGGACTGCGATACCACCGGCATCGAGCCCGACCTGGCCCTGGTCAAGTACAAGAAGCTGGTGGGCGGCGGCAATATCAAGATCGTCAACAACACCGTGCCGGCCGCGCTCTTCAAGCTGGGTTACGCGGATGACGAGGTCAACGCCATCGTCAGCTACATCGACGCGACTGGAACGATCGAGGGCGCGCCCGGCATCAAGCCCGAGCACCTGGCGGTCTTCGATTGCAGCTTCAAGCCGCTCAAGGGCACGCGCACCATCCATTACATGGGC
Organism: uncultured Acidobacteriaceae bacterium; assembly: GCA_963710875.1. Taxonomy (GTDB): domain Bacteria; phylum Acidobacteriota; class Terriglobia; order Terriglobales; family Acidobacteriaceae; genus Telmatobacter. The sequence continues at coordinate 1,141,379 of CAVQBW010000001.1, forward strand.
CACATCAAGATGATGGCCGCCACGCAGCCCTTCCTCTCCGGCGCCATCTCGAAGACCGTCAACCTGCCGGAAGAGGCCACCGTCGAGGAGATCGCCGAGGCCTACGCCGAGAGCTGGCGTCAGGGCATCAAGGCCGTGGCCATCTACCGCGACGGCTCCAAGGGCACGCAGCCCTTGAATACCAGCATGGACTCGAAGAGCGAGTCTTCCCCGCTGAATGCCGCCGCAGGCCGCGTGCTGGCCCAGATGGCAGCCGGACAGCCCGCCGCCCCCGCCGACCTGAAGGCCCTGGAGTCGAACGCCGGCGAGAAGATCGAGATCGCCGCCAAACCGGTCTTCCTCGCTGCCGCCGCCTTCCAGCGCGCGCTGGACGAGATCGCCAAGGCCGCGGCCGTGCCTGTGCTCGAACTCACGCCCCCGCTCGACTCCGCCCAGGAGAACGGCAACCCCGCCGTGCAGGACCCCAACGGGCCGCCGCGCGCCGTCCGCCACCGCCTGCAGGAAGAGCGCGCCTCCATTACCCACAAATTCTCCATCGCCGGCCATGAAGGCTACATCACCGTCGGTCTCTACCCCAACGGACAGCCGGGCGAGATCTTCATCAAAATGGCCAAGGAGGGCTCGACCGTCTCCGGCCTTATGGACTCCTTCGCCACTTCCATCTCCATCGCCCTGCAGCACGGCGTGCCCCTCAGGGTGCTCTGCGAAAAGTTCGCCCATACCCGCTTCGAGCCCTCGGGCTGGACCGGCAACGAGCAGATCGGATACGCCAAGAGCCTGATGGACTACATCTTCCGCTGGCTCAATCTGCGCTTCCTCTCCGGAACGCAGTTGTCCCTCTTCTCCACCCTTGCTCCGCAGGCCCCGCAACTGCCCGCCTCGCCCAGCATGATTCCCGAGAACGAAGCCGAGGAGGATGCCGCCATCTCGCACGGTCACCTGGCCAAGCTGGCCGAAGAGGTGGCCCGGCGGCTCAATCAGGTCGGCGGTCCGCCCGCCGGTCCCGGCTTCGGCAATCCGGGAGGCGCGGGCGGTGGCATCCCTCCTGAATCGGAGACCGGCCTGTCGATCTCCGCCAGCGCCGCGCAGGCGCCCAGCCTCACCGACCGCGGCATCTATCACGCCGCCGACGCCATGCGCACGATGTACGAGATGGGCGACGCTCCCAGTTGCTCGGTCTGCGGAGCCATCATGGTCCGCAACGGCAGTTGCTACCGCTGCATGAGCTGCGGCTCAACCAGCGGCTGCAGCTAAATTGCGATCAGAGGTCGAGGGTGACGGCAAGCCAGAATTTGGCTTGGGGGTGCCCCATCCTTTCCACAGCCTCATCGTGGAAAGGGTGGGATACCACGAACCCCAAGGCGCGCAAGCGCCGTCCGCCCCACCGCAGGTGGTTGCGGGTGCCCCATGTATGACAGTGTCGGCGTCTGTCAAGCGCGTTTTTTTCATTTGGGCGCAAACTCTCCCATGGGTGGCCGGGACGGAGTCAAGGGCGCCGTACTTTGGCGTTTATCTTGACCCTTGACGCCGTCCCGGCCACTGCCACAATCGAATTGGGAACGAAGATCAGAGTTCTTTTCTGAGCTTCGTTCCCTCCCTGAAAAAACCGGTCTATCGGCATCAACGACCCCAAGCTCGCGTGTTGAACCAATCATTCTCGATGGACATCAGGTTCCACCAACCATGTATACGGGTCGGACTTACCCCATGATTTCCTGTTCAAACTCTCCCCTCACGGGAAGAGTCGAGGCGTCCAATCATTCAATCGGCCGCATTTCGCGACCACTGGGGCACTCGGACTGCCTCGCATGAGAACCGCGCTCCCTGACATGCTGATAATCTTCCCCGGAGCGCAACATCCAATACAACCTCACCGCCAGCTTATGCGCAATCGCCACCTTGGCCACGCCGTGATGTTTCGTCATCGACAGGCGCAAATACTGCCGATGCCAGCTCGGATCGTACCTCTGCGCCGTGCTCGCCGCCTCCACCAGCAGCCAGCGCACGAGCGTGTTGCCCTGCTTGCTGATGTGTCCCAGACGGCGCTTGTCGGAGCTGGAATCCTCAGACGGAATCAGACCCAAGTAACTCCCCACCTGCTTGCCGCGCGGAAATCTCTGCCAGTTGCCGATCGTCAGCACATAGGCCAGTGAGACCACCGGACCCACGCCCGGATGCGTCATCAGCAGGCAAGCCTCGGCATTGTTGGCCGCAGCCTGGCTGACCGCCTTGTTCAAGGGCGCAATCCGTTCCTCAAGCCGGTCCAGCAGTCCCAGCAGGTCCTTGCGCCGTTCGCCATACCAGCCCGGCAGCGGTAATGCTTCGATCCCCTTGCGGCGCTTTCCGCTCCACCCGCCTGGAACCAATAGCCCTTCGTTCTTGGCTATCCCATCCAACTGGTTGGTCACTCGCGTGCGCAACCTGACCAGGCGGCTGCGATGCAACAGTAGTTGGCGCAGTTGTTCGTTCTCTGCCGGCGGCTGCCAGATGGCGGGGAAACGATCCGCCATCAGCAAACCCAAGATATGCTCCGCATCCCGCTTGTCGGTCTTCTGCCTGCGCGGGTTCGAAGCGCGAACCTGGGTTGCATCGCCCACCAGAAGCTCGTGGCCCAGTTCGCTCAGCAAGCGTCGAAACCAGCCATAGCTCCCCGTGGCCTCGATGCCAACTCGCACCTTCGCCTCGCAGAGCGAGCGATAGTACTGTTCCGCCTCCGCCGTGTGCATCAAGCGCCGCTGCCCGCACTCGCCGGTCTCCTCCAGCAAAAAGGAGATCTGCTGAAACCGCGGATGAAAATCACAGCCTATAATCATCATGCTCGGCTCCTTTCCTCCCGAGCTTCGTGGTCGTTTAGCCGCAACCAGTCTACTCAGGTCGAGGGAGCCGACGCTGTCATGCAATCATCCTTCCCGCGCTTTTGCGGGAAGGGTGGGATACCACGAACCCCAAGGCGTGTCGGTGCCCCATATCTGGCGCAGTCCCTTCGGGCCAGATGTGGGAAACCAAGAACTCCAAGGCGCACAAGCGCCGCCCCGCCCCACCGCAGGTGGCGCAGGCGGCGCGATACACTTGAATTGATCATGTTTGAGACCCTTACAGACAAGCTCCAACGCGCATTCAAGGTCCTTCGCGGCCAGGGCACGCTCAATGAAGAGAACATCGCCGAAGCCCTGGGCCTGATTCGCGTTGCCCTGCTCGAGGCCGACGTCAATCTCAACGTCGTCACCGAACTGATCGACCAGATCCGCGTCAAGGCCATCGGCGCCGAGGTGCTCACCGCCCTCTCGCCCTCCGAACAGGTCATCAAGATTGTCCGCGATGAGCTGATCGCGCTGCTCGGCAAAGACACGGCCCGCTTCAAATTCGCCTCCCAGCCGCCTTCGGTGATTCTGATGGCCGGCCTGCAGGGCTCCGGTAAGACGACCACCGCTGGGAAATTGGCCGCATGGCTCAAAAAAGGCGGCCACCGGCCCATGCTGGTTTCGGTCGACGTCTACCGCCCCGCAGCCCGCGAACAGCTCAAAGTCGTCGCGAAATCCGTCGAAGTCCGCCTCTACGAAGGCGATCAGAAGGGTGAGAAACCAGGCTCGGCCCTCGTCGAGCGTCTAGCCGGCGAAGCTCGCCGCGAGGCCCGTAACATGGGCTGCGACACACTGATCGTCGATACCGCCGGCCGCCTGCACATCGACGAAGAGCTGATGGGCGAGATGGAGCGGCTCAAAAAGCTCCTCAACCCAAGCGAGATTTTGTTTATCGCCGACGCCATGACCGGCCAGGACGCCGTCAACTCCGCCGCCGACTTCCACAAGCGCCTCTCGCTCACCGGCGTCGTGCTCACCAAGATGGACGGCGACGCACGCGGCGGCGCTGCCCTGTCGATTCGCCACGTCACCGGTCAGCCCATCAAGTTCATTGGCGTGGGTGAAAAGCCGGACGCCTTTGAGCCATTCCATCCCGATCGCATCGTCTCGCGCATCCTCGGCATGGGCGACATGATGTCGCTCATCGAGAAGGCCGAGTCGACTCTCGACCGCAAGAAGTCTGATGAGTTAGCCAAGAAAGCACTGCTCGGCGACGGCTTTTCGCTCGAAGACTTCCGCGACCAGTTACAACAGATCAAGAAGCTCGGGTCGATGGAGAGCATCCTCAAAATGCTGCCCTCGGTCGGCCCCTTCGCCGGTCTTCAGCAAGCCTCCAAGAACGTGGACGAGAAACAGTTCACGCGCCTGGAGGCCATCATCAACTCGATGACTCCCAAAGAGCGCCGCAACCACGAGATCATCTCGGGCACCCGCCGCAAGCGCATCGCCAACGGGAGCGGGACGACGGTTCAGGACGTGAACCAGTTACTGCGCCAGTATGCGCAGATGGCCAAGATGTTCAAGCAGATGGGCAAAGGCGGCCTTGGAGCCAAGATGATGCGCGGCGGCCTCGGCGCCATGGGCATGGGCGGTAAGCAACGATTTGGAAGGTAGAAGAAATCGGTGGTGAAGTATGAGCTTTGACGAGAGCGCACTTTCAGTTGAGGAATTGCTGAAAAGTGTTGCAACAACATCGAAGGACCAACCGTTAGTTTGGAATAAATCCATTGCTATTGCAAATGCGAAGATGGGAATGGAAAATATTCAACTTACAAAACGTACACAGGCACTAACTGAAGAACAAATCGGGGTTAGTAGCAGAGCGAATGAACTAACTGAGAAACTTCTCCTTAGTAACGAGCAAGCCGGCAAACAAAGCGAACGCGACGCGGAATTGATGTACAAAGCAACAGAACAGTTGGCGAAATCGACTCGCTCGCTGAATTGGGCGACTTGGGCTTTGGTAATCTTTACCGCCGTGCAAGCATTTATCGCCACTGCTGTCCGGCTATAAGCTGAACAGATTCAGTTGGTTGGAAGAGCAGGGTAAATCTTCCTGGGAGTCGATCTGCTGAAGTGCCCGTAAAATGGGGGTTTTCTCGAATTGAGTTAGGCTGAGCACCTGTAGGATTTGGTAGAGACTGTTCTCCAGTTCGAGCCGTTTGCGTACGATGGCCACCAGCACATAAACCGAGACGGCGATCCAGATTTGAGCCTTGACGGCGTTTTCGCTGGTTCCGTAGAAGGCTTTGATGCGCAGGTGCTGCTTGATCCATTTGAAGAACAGTTCCACTTGCCAGCGTTGCTTGTAGATCGCGGCGATGGTTGCCGCGGGCAACGCGAAGTTGTTGGTCAAGAAGACCAGCCGCTTTCCGGTTTCCGCATCGACATAGGCAACCTTGCGCAGCGCATCGGGATAGGCCGAAGCTGATTGCAACGACGCGAGAACGACGGTCTGATCCGAGCGCACACCGGAGTCTTTCTCCACGCGATGCGAGTAGCGGCGCTGGAGAAGCACGTTGGACTTGGTGCGCACGACGAAGAAGGCCGACTCCAGCGTGAAGCGGTAGAGCCGCTCGAAGTCGATATAACCGCGATCCATCACGTAGAACGCTCCGGCTTCGGGCAGGATCAGATCGAGCACGTTCACATCGTGGACCTTGCCGTCGGTGATGTGG
>CAVQBW010000002.1:0-729732 GCA_963710875.1 uncultured Acidobacteriaceae bacterium
CCTCATTGCTGGTGAGCACTACGAACGGAATGCTCTTGGCCTCAAACGTCCCGAACTCAGGGATCGAGAGCTGCCAGGCGGAGAGAATCTCCAGCAGCAGAGCCTCGAACCCCTCATCCACCTTGTCGAGTTCGTCGATCAACAGAACACAAGGCTTTTCGCATTCGAGCGCCCGCATCAGCGGTCCAGGCCGAAAGAAATCGCGCCCCTTGAGGTTGGCCTGCAACTCGCGCCAGCTCCCGCTCTCTCCGTTCCCCTTCGAGAACTCCATGTAAAGCCGCTGAAGGCTCTCGTCGAACCGCCCGATGGCCTTGTCCTCAGTTACCCCGCGGTAGCATTGCAGCCGCTCGATATGCGTCCCGGCCGCCTGCGCAACGGAAACTGCCAATTGCGTTTTGCCGCTCCCCGCAGGCCCTTCAAGCAGCAGCGGCTTCTGCAACTTCGCCGCCAGATAGACGACCTGTACTATCACCGGGTCAATGAAGTATCCGGTCGCCGTAAGCCGGACCGAGAGATCGTCGAGCGAGTTGAACATCGTCCCCTCCCACCATTCGGCGCCAGTATTGGTCGAATTAAAAACTCGGTCAAATCTCCCGATTTCCGTGGTTCTGCGCGATTCGCAACCGGAGTGGAAGGCAGTAGTCGGTGCAGATTTGACCGAGAAACGAATTCGACTGAAGATGCCAGAACTCGCGGGCCTGGCCCGGCCGCACAAAACATGGTTGGAGGAAACATGGTCATGGCATTAGCGCAAATTGCGGAGCAAGCACCCTCGATTGAGCAGCTTCTGACAGCCGAAGCTGTTGCTGAACGACTAAAAGTTAGCAGGGATTGGGTTTGGGATCACTCTTCCCGGAGGCTTCCCTATTTGCCCGTCATTCGGATGAGTGACGGCGCATTGCGTTATCGGGCAAGCCAGATTGAAGAGTTCCTAAGCGAACGGGAGCGGGTCTCCAATTTGCGCCGGAAACGGCGTTAGACTGGAGACGGCCCGCTTATTCCCCCCACACAGAAAATGAGGAATAAATGGGAAGTTCACACCAGAAGGGCTGGGTTCGGTTACGCGGGAAGAAGTGGTACGGATATTTCCGCAGAACCGAACTTGACTCGGCAACCGATGAACCCAAACCGGTCATCGCTCAGGTGATTCTTGGACTGAAGCCGGAAATGTCGAAGTTTCAGGCCAGGGAAAAGCTGGAGGGCGAGATCGCCAGATTGGGCGGACAGTCCACAGGGGACAGATCCATGATCAATGGAGCCGTCACCTTCGGATGGTTCGTCCGCAACCGCTACCTGCCACTGAAGGAGGGGGATTGGAGAGAAGAGACTGCCAAGGTGAAGAAGCACCTCATCCTGACAGATCTGGTCGATGAATTCGAAGATGTTCGCCTTGAAAACATCGATAAGTTCGCTCTGCAAACCCACCTTAACAAACTGGCCAAAACCCGCTCAAAGGACAGAGTGCTGCAGATTCGGACCTATATGCGAGCGATCTTTGGCGAGGCGGCCGATCAGGATTTCCTTGCAAAAGACCCCGCACGTTCGGTGAGGATTCCGGCGCACCTTCGGGAGACCGACAAGACCACCCTGACATGGGATCAGTTGAGGGCTGCCTTGTCGGAGCTTGGCCTCCGGGATCGGATTCTGCTCGAACTCGATATGTCCAATGCTCTGCGTCCAGGTGAGTTGTTCGGCTTGCGGTGGAAGTGCTTCGATCCGGTAGTTCCGTCGATCACAATCATTGAAACCACCTACAAAGGAAAGATTCGCCCCTGGGGAAAGACACGCGGAAGCCTCACGACGGCTCCGATCGCCACGGAACTGGCGGCGGAGTTGGTCGAGTGGAAGAAGCTAAGCATGGATCCATCTCCAGAGGCGTTCATCTTTCCCAACAGAATCGGCGGATTTCTCGATTCGAGCAACTTTCGCAACCGGGTGTTGCACAAACTGGCCGAGGAACTGGAACTGCCGAAGCTGACGTTCCAGGTCATCCGGCGCTCCATCGCAACACTGGCCCAGAGAAAGGGCACGGTCAAGGATGTGCAGGGCATCCTGCGGCACTCGCGGACGGCTACAACCACGGATGTCTATATGCAGGAACTTCCCGAAGGGGTCCGGGCGACGGTCAACTCAATCCACAGGGAGCTGAAAACCGGTACGGGTGGAGGCGGGGCGGTGGCGACCTCCCGGTCTACACAGATCACGGCAAAGCCAGCGTCTGCGGGGCCGGAGTCGGAGACTCGGGTCGTCGAGATGCCTCAAACCAGAAACGAATTGAAATCGGGAAAGCCGAAAGGCGCTTCAGAAAGGAGAAATGGGACGAATTCAGAGCCTTCGTCGACGAAGGTTTTGAGATTTGCTGCCAATTTGCTGCCAAACGCCAAGGGAGGGAAGCCGCTAAATGCTTGATAAATATGGTAGGCACGACTGGATTCGAACCAGCGACCTCTTCCGTGTCAAGGAAGCGCTCTAACCAACTGAGCTACGCGCCTGAAAAACAACTTCACGTAGTCTATCAGGATCGGGTCCGGCGAGAAAAGAATGGGCGACCTCATCCGCCATGCTGTACCATCGTTGACGGATGGTCAAACCTCTTGCGGCCGGGGCCGCTCTCCCTTCTGAGGGGCCAGCATCGTCTGTTTGAACCCGCCCATGAAAAGCCTTGCAAGCGGACAACTGAACCGGTACCGCACCACTCCCAATCTGCTCACGCTGTTGCGCATCTGCTTGGCGCCGTTTCTGGTGGCCGCCATTCTGGAGCACCGCTACGGGCTGAGTCTGGGGCTGTTTGTGTGCGCGGGGCTCACCGACGCGCTCGATGGCCTGCTGGCGCGCCTCTTGAAGCAGCGCACCATGCTCGGGCAGTACCTCGATCCGGTGGCCGATAAGCTGCTCCTGAGCACGCTCTTTGTCGTGCTGATGGTCCAGGGGCTGATTCCGATGCGGGTGACGGTGCTGGTCTTCGGCAGGGATGTGGGAATTCTGGTGGTGGCGGCACTCTTGTATGCGGCCACGGGCCGGCGGGAGTTCAACCCCAGCATCTTCGGCAAGGCCAATACCCTGGCCCAGCTCTCCGCGGTGGCGGCCGTGCTCCTGCATCAGCTCACGACAGTCCACTGGGTGGTGGTCTTTCGCCTGGTGGCGCTGGATGCCACAATCGGGCTGACCATCGCCTCGGGGCTGCATTACGCCTGGGCCGCGGCTAGGCGCGTTGGCGCTCAATCCCCCAACGGCCAGGGCAAGTAAGGCCAGTCAGCCTTCTTTTCCTCTCCCATCGCACCAGGTGCGGCGACTCTTCCCGCCCTTCGGCGAGTCAGGCGTCGAGGCTCGGCCTCAGGAGTCTTCCAGGCTGGGTTCTTTTTCGACGCTGTCTTCAAGCTCCATGTCGCGAAACTCTTCGGAGTCAAAGACCTCGCCACAATCCAGGCACTCGACAAATTCGGTGTCTTCGTGCCGGGAGACGATTCGTACCTTCGGATGTTTGCAGGCGGTTGCCATCGCTCGTGGTTTTGGGTGAAGAGAGTCTCTTCCCGCAAAATTGTATCGGCATTTCCCCCAATTTCAAACCGTTATTTGTTGAAACTTTTCTTCGCAGGCAATTTTCTTGTCTGCCGGACGGAACAACTCCGGGCCGGGACTTGAAATCCCGACAGAAACGGTCGTATACTGAATACGGACCTAAGAAGTCGGATATTGAATGCTCAAGTTGACCAAGAAAGCAGATTACGGACTGATGGCGCTCAAGTACTTGGCCGAGCACCCGGAGACTGTCGCGCTCAGCGCCAAGGATGTGGCGGACGCCTACGGGATTCCTGCGCAACTGCTGGCCAAGATCCTTCAGCAGTTGACCAAATCCGGGCTGCTGCGCTCCCATGCCGGAATGAACGGCGGCTATGCGCTGGCCAAAGAGGCGCGCTCGATTTCGGCTTATGAGGTGATCCTGGCCATCGACGGACCGTTTTTCATCACTTCGTGCATGAAGGGCAAAACGGGCTGCGATTTAACCCCGAGCTGCACCATCAAGGAGCCGTTGGCGCGGGTAAACGAGACGATTGCCGGAGTGCTGAAAAGCATCAGCATTCAGGATCTGGCGGAGCATGAACGACCTGCGGCGAGGCCGCCCCATGCGCCGCCGCTGGTTGCGCTGACGCTGTACTGAGTTTTTCCCCCTTATGACAAGCTGAGACGAGCGGGGACGGGAATGGAGACGAAGATGAGTACATTTGCCAGTCAAGTCGAAGTGCCGACAGGCGTAAGTTTGCCGATTTATATGGATAACCACGCCACCAGCCCGCTCGACCCGCGAGTGCTGGCGGCGATGATGCCTTATTTCACCAGCAAGTTCGGCAACGCGGCCAGCCGCAACCACTCCTTCGGATGGGAGGCGGAAAAGGCCGTCGAGGCGGCGCGCGAGCAGATTGCGCGGCTCATCGGCGCCACCGCCAAGGAGATTATCTTCACCTCCGGCGCAACCGAGTCGAACAACCTGGCCATCAAGGGCATCGCCGAGATGTACCGCGAGCGCGGCAACCACATCATCACCCAGGTCACCGAGCACAAGGCCGTGCTGGACACCTGCAAGCGTCTGGAAAAGTACGGCTACCGCGTCACTTATCTCCCGGTCAAGGCCGACGGCCTGATCGATCTCGACGACCTCGCGCGGGCCATGGACGACAAGACTATTCTTGTCTCAATCATGGCGGCCAACAACGAGATCGGCGTGCTTCAGCCCATCGCCGAAATCGGCAAGCTCTGCCACGAAAAAGGAGTCATCTTCCACACCGACGCGGTGCAGGCCGTGGGCAAGGTTCCGGTTAACGTGATCGCCGGCAACATCGATGTGCTCTCGCTCTCCGGACACAAGATCTACGGCCCCAAGGGCGTGGGCGCGCTCTACGTTCGCCGGCGCAACCCGCGCGTGCAGATCGCCGCGCAGATCGACGGCGGCGGCCATGAACGCGGCATGAGATCCGGCACGTTGAACGTACCCGGCATCGTCGGCCTGGGCGCGGCCTGCGAGATCGCTCTCGAGGAGATGGACTCCGAGGCGGCCTATCTGCGCGGACTCCGCGACCGGCTGAAGTCCAAGCTCGAATCCGAGCTCGACTACGTCCACGTGAACGGCTCGATGGAACACCGGCTCCCCGGCAACCTCAACATGAGCTTCGTTTACGTCGAGGGTGAATCGTTGTTGATGGGAATCAACGACGTAGCGGTTTCGAGCGGCTCAGCTTGCACCTCCGCGACGCTGGAACCATCTTATGTATTGAAGGCCCTGGGCCTCGGCGACGATGTGGCGCACAGCTCCATTCGTTTCGGTTTGGGCCGCTTCAACACCCAGGCCGAAGTGGACTATGTAGCCGCCAAGGTAATTGACATCGTCAAGCACCTGCGCCAGCTCTCGCCGCTCTACGAGATGGTGCTGGAAGGCATCGACCTGACCAAGATTCAATGGGCGGCGCACTAGAAGCGAGTTGTCAGTATTCAGTTGTCAGAGGTCAGTGATAGCGGACCTGCAACAAACAACTGAAAACTGACAACTGACCACCGACAACTGTTTTTCGCGGCTTCCCCCGCAGAGGAGTGACACATGGCATACAGCGACAAGGTGATCGACCATTACAACAACCCCCGCAATGTGGGTCAACTGGACAAGGCATCGACCGAGGTCGGCACCGGCTTGGTCGGCGCGCCGGAGTGCGGCGACGTAATGCGCCTCCAGATTCGCGTCAACCCCGAAACCCAGGTGATCGAGGAGGCCAAGTTCAAGACCTTCGGCTGCGGCTCGGCCATCGCCAGCTCTTCGCTGGCCACCGAATGGATCAAGGGCCGCACCGTGGACGACGCACTGGGCATCAAGAACACCGACATCGTGAAGGAACTCTCGCTGCCGCCAGTCAAGATTCACTGTTCGGTGCTGGCCGAGGATGCGATTCGCGCCGCCATCGGCGACTGGAAGAAGAAGAACGGCGTGGCTGAGACGGCTCAAGCAACGATCTCAGCCGCGCAGTAAGTAAGAGGGCATGAATGTCGAACATGGTAAGCATCGAATCGAAACCGTCGCAGGAAGCATCGGCGCCGCCGCCGCAATCGGCCGCACCCCAGGCGCCCGCAGGCGGCGTCCAGGTGACCGAGCGGGCCATCAAGCGCATTCGCGCGGCCATGGCCAAGGAAGGCGTCTCGGCCGCCGAGGGCGGGCTGCGCCTCGGGGTGATGGGCGGCGGATGCTCGGGGCTTTCCTACTCGATCAAATTCGACACGCAGCCCCGCGAGCGCGACCGCATCTTTGAATTCGACGGCGTGCGAGTCTTCGTCGATCCCAAGTCACTCCTGTACTTGCACGGCATGACGCTTGACTACGAAGAGACGTTGATGCGCCAGGGATTCAACTTTATCAATCCGAACTCCACGCACTCCTGCGGCTGCGGTTCGTCCTTTTCATAGCAGACTTCAGACTGATGAGAGTTCAATCATGTTCAAGACGCTCGATTCCGCCGTACCGGTCGCCTGCTGGTCGTGCTCCATCGGCCACAACGACTCCACGCTCTTCTGCCCGCATTGCAGCAAGATTCAGCCCCCGCCGGGAGGTGATTATTTTTCCGTCTTCGGCCTGGAGCCCAGGCTGAATCTTGACCTGGGCACACTGGAACACGAATTTCACCGCCTGAGCCGCAAGCTGCATCCCGACCGCTTCGCCCGCTCGCAGGAGAACGAGAAGGAGTGGAGCCTGGCCGACACGGCGCTTCTCAACGACGCCTATCGCACCCTCAAAGACCCGCTGCGCCGCACCGAATACCTGCTCAAGTTGGAGGGCGCGGAGAATCCCGCCGGCGACGAAGCCAAAGAGGATAAGAGCGTGCGAACGCCCGCCGATCTGCTCGAAGAAGTCTTCGAGTTGAACATGCAGCTTGAAGAGATGCGCGCGAACCGCAAGATAGACGAGGAAGATCCCGCCCTCGAAGCGAGCTTGGTCCAGGCAAAGGAAAAGTTCGACGGCCTGCTCGCGGCAGTCGACGAAGATCTCCGCGTCGAGTGGGAGCAGTGGGACGAAGGTGGCGCGGTGGCACGCGCCGCAGCGCAACGAAATATGGTGGCCCTGCTCGACCGCAGGCGCTACCTGAGCAATCTGGTCCGCGACGTGAATGAAGTTTTGGGAGCCTGAGAAAGCATGGCGGAATTGAACTCGATCGGCCGCGTAGTTGGAATTGACTTAGGAACCACCAACTCCCTGGTCGCATATATGGAGGGCGATGCGCCGGTGGTGATTCCCGGCGTCGACGGTTCCAATCTTGTGCCGTCGGTCGTCGCTCTCGACCCCATGCCTCCCAACGGCAATCGCCCCACGGTCACTGTAGGCAACAGCGCGCGCAAGGTGCTGATCCAGACACCGGAGCGCGTCATCTATTCGGTCAAGCGGCTCATGGGCCGCGGTCTTCAAGAGATTCAAGACGAGCTGAAGCTCTTCCCCTTTCATCTTGCCGGAGACGTTGAGGAGGGCGAAGTACCGCGCATCCAGTTAGGCGAGCTTCGCTTCACGCCGCCCGAGATCTCGGCCTACATTCTGCGCCAGCTCAAGCGCAACGCCGAGCGATTTTTCTCGGCGCCGGTGACGCAAGCGGTCATCACTGTGCCCGCCTACTTCAACGACGCGCAGCGCCAGGCCACCAAAGACGCGGGCCGCATGGCCGGCCTCGATGTGCTGCGTCTTGTGAATGAGCCGACCGCCGCGGCTCTTGCTTATGGTTTAGACCGCGCCAAGGCTGGGACGATTGCCGTCTACGATTTGGGCGGCGGGACCTTTGATATTTCCATCCTCAAACTGCGCGACGGCATCTTCGAAGTGCAGTCAACCAACGGCGACACGCATTTAGGTGGCGACGACATCGACAATTTGCTGCTCGCTATTGCACTCGACGAGATTCACGCCGAGCATGGCGTCGATCTTCGCCTCCATCCGGGCGCGGTGCAGGCCGTGCGCAAGGCCGCCATCGAAGCCAAGATTCGTCTCTCCACCGAGCAGGTTGCGCACTTCGACATCGAGCTGCCCAACGGCGACCGCTACCAAAGGGAGATTCCCCGCGACGTCTTCGAAATCCTGATCGAGCCGGTGCTCGCGCGCACCTCGAGCCCTTGCAAACAAGCGTTGATCGATGCCGGTCTGACGCCGGAACAAATTGACGAAGTGGTGCTCGTCGGCGGCTCGACGCGCATTCCCGCGGTGCGCGAATTGGTGGACGATCTCTTCCATCTCTCCGCGCGCGGCAAGAAGCCGCACATCGAATTGAATCCCGACGAGGTCGTAGCTCTCGGCGCGGCAGTGCAGGCTGACATTCTGGCCGGCGCATCCAAATCCACTGAAGAGCTATTGCTGCTCGACGTGACCCCTCTCTCCTTGGGCATCGAGGCTCTGGGCGGCGTGGTGGCGCGCATTATCCAGCGCAATTCGACGATTCCCGCCTCGGCCACCGAACACTTTACGACCGGCGTCGACGGCCAAACGAATGTGGCCATTCACGTCCTGCAGGGCGAGCGCGAAATGGCTGCCGATTGCCGGTCTTTGGCACGGTTCGACCTCAAGGGCATTCCGCCGATGAGCGCCGGTCTGCCGCGCATCGAGGTCAAGTTCCTCATCGACGCCGACGGGATTTTGCACGTCTCCGCGCGCGAGCAGCGCAGCGGAAAGGCCGCTGAGATCGAGGTCAAGCCAACTTATGGATTGACGGACGAGCAGGTCGAAAGCATGATTCTCGACTCCTTCGACAACGCCGAGGCCGACTTTGCCAAGCGCCTGCTGATCGAGGCCCGCAACGAGGCGGAGACGATTCTCGCCGCCGTCGAGCGCGCCCCGCGGAGCCCCGCGTGGGCGTTGCTGCGCGGCGAGGAGCAGGCCGCCATCACCGCCGCGCGCGACCGGCTGGTCCAGGCAAAAGCGGGCGAAGACGTTGCACAAATCCGCGAAGCGACACTGGCACTCGATCAGGCCACGCGCCGCTTTGCCGAACTGATGATGGAGGCCGCCGTTTCGAGCGCCCTGCGCGGCAAGACCATGGAGACAGCCGGCGAGGATCTGGCCGAGGCAGTGACCGCGCCTCACGCCATGGCCCCGGCGGAGTTCAAGTGAAGCGGCGCAAGGTGATCAGCGGAGGGAACGAATCTCTGCTTAAGCCTGTGTTTTTGAAAGGGCACGACTTCAGTCGTGCCGCAGACACGACCCAATATGCGGGGCTTTAGCCCCTGCGGTATGCCTTTAGCGCATCGTGTTGAATGGTTTTCTCTGTTCCACGGGATAGATTCGGCAAGAAAGAGGCGGATTCATTGAGCGTACCAACCGAAAAGACGATTCCCGTCGACGAGCTCGTGCGCGTGACCTTCCAGCCCGAAGGCCGAACGGTCGAGTTCGAGTTCGGCAAGCTCCCCTACGAGCATCACGGCAAGCCAATGTCGTTTCTCGACGTGGCAGAGAACTTCGGCGTCTTCCTCGACCACGCTTGCGGTGGCGTTTGCGCCTGCACCACCTGCCACCTGTGGATCAAGGATCAGGCGGGCATCAGCGAGGCAGACGACGACGAACTCGACCGGCTCGACATGGCCGCCGACCAGCAGTTGAACTCGCGGCTGGGTTGCCAGGCCGTCATTACCCGCCCCGGCGAGTACGTGGTCGAGATTCCCAAGTGGAATCGCAACATCGTCTCCGAAGGCAAGCCTTTGACCCTTGCTGAAGATAAGTAAAAGTCTGGGTGCCTCACCCTCGCCGCGTTCTTGTTTTTGCGGCTAGGGTGGGAGACCTAAACGCCAAACCTGTCCAGCTTCATCAGGAGACTCCCATGCCGCACAAGATTCTCTGGACCGACGCCGAAGAGATCGGCATTCAACTCGAAGAGAAGTTTCCCGAACTCGACCCCCTGACGGTGCGTTTCACCGATCTGCATCGCTACGTCACCGAACTGGAGGGCTTCGCAGACGACCCGGCCAAGTCGAATGAGGCGCGTCTTGAGGCTATTCAGATGGCTTGGCACGAGGAGTTCGAGGACGCGCAAAAGTAATCGGCATCGGATTGGCAGCAAGACAGTTCATGAGAACCATAGCTTATCTCGGCTCGTAATCCTCAAACTCGCTCCAGCCGAAGGCTCCCTCAAAGTGCTGGAACTCCTTCTTTTCGCCGGGCACCAGGTAGACGCTGAGCACGTCGAAGCGCACCGGCGGGGCGCCCTCCTGCGGTAATTGGCGAACGTAGCGGCGCGCTAACCGGCGAAGCGTATTGCGCTTATGCGAGTCCACGGCAATCTCCGCCGGTGAGGCGTCGCGGGCGGTGCGCGTCTTCACCTCGACAAAAACCAGCATGGGTCCCTGCCACGCAATCAGGTCCACATCGCCGGCCACCTCGCCCGACGACCAGCGGCGAGCCACAACAAAATAGCCCTTGCGTCGCAGATAGAAGAAGGCCGCCGTCTCGCCCTCGATTCCCGTGATCAGGTGAGCGGGCAGGGCTTCGCCACGCCCTCGTCTTCGCGCTGCCCAAACGAGGCCGGCGAGCGCGCGTTCTTCCCAGCCGATCCGCATCTGCTCCAGCCATCCCATGGCAATCCATTCTCAACCGGATGAGCGAAAGGCGCAAATCCGGTCCCTGGCTCCCATCGCCGCATCCGCTTCCGTCCCGAGTTGTTTTCAAAGTGGAACAGCCGAGTTCCCATCCGGGAAGAGTCCAGTTTCAGCGGCAGATTGACGGCATTCCGCGCACCCGGCCAGCCATGAAATCGACGAAACTGAAGGGTTGCGGGAGGAAGAAGCCGTTATGTCCCAGGGCTTGCTCACAAGCATGTTTTCACAGCGCGGCGCTAAGGCGTCGCAGGTTCCAATGAGTCTGCGGCCGCCCGCGGAGACACGGATTGACGCCGAGCCCGACCGCAGCTTCGAGTATGCGCTCGATGCCTTGCCGGTCAACGCCATGTTCTGCGACCGGGAGCTGATTCTGCGCTACCTCAACCGGGCCTCGCGCAAGACGCTCGAGGGCTTGCAGCACTATCTGCCGCTGCCAGTGGATCAACTCGTAGGCAAGTCGATCCATATCTTTCACAAATCTCCCCCCAATATCGACAGAATCCTGGGCGCAAAACAGGGCGTGCATCATCTTCCGCACAAGGCCATCATTCCGCTGGGGCCGGTGAAGCTCGACTTGAACGTCGAGCCGATGACCGGCAGGCGCGGGGAGTTTGCCGGCGCGGTGGTCGTCTGGGGCATCAGCACCCAGGCGGCCATCGACGCCGTGCGCGCCGCGCAGGAGGCGCAGCGCAACGACATCGAGCACCTGAACGGCAATCTGCAGATGGTCGCCACGGCCACCCACGAGATCGAGGCCAGCATCGCCGAGATCGCAAAGAACGCCGCGAATGTGGCGCAGGCCTCCGAGATGTCGCGCTCTGCCAGCGCCGAGAGCAAGGCAGCCATCGAGAGCCTGCGAGCCTCGAGCAGAGGCGTGGCCAAGGTCGCGGAGCTGATTGCCTCCATCGCCACGCAGACCAGCGTGCTGGCGCTCAATGCAAACATCGAAGCGGCCCGCGCAGGAGTGCATGGCAAGGGCTTCGCCGTGGTTGCCGGCGAGGTGAGACGTCTGGCCGAGCAGACCGCCTCGGCCACGGCCGAGATTCAGGCCAAGGTCACCGCCATCGGCGTCGACGTGACCACCGCCATGGGAGCGATTACCTTGATCTCAACCCAGACCGAGGAACTCTCGGGGCTCTCGCACCAGATGGCCGCCGCCGCCGAGCAGCAGCACATGGCCGCACAGGAGATGGCGCATAATCTCGAACGAGCCGCGCACCGCACCTCGGAGATCGCCAGCATGAAGGTCAACGAGGTAGTGTGATAGCGAAGAGCTTCGCCGGAGGAAGTTCGCAGCGGGTGCCCCATCCTAGCTGCGTCTTTGTACTTGCGGCTAGGGTGGGATACCAAAATCAGCGCTCATCGAGGCTCAGGCCAGCGGGTGCCCCATCCTAGCAGCGTCTTTGTACTTGCGGCTAGGGTGGGATACCAAAATCAGCGCTCATCGAGGCTCAGGCCAGCGGGTGCCCCATCCTAGCAGCGTCTTTGTACTTGCGGCTAGGGTGGGATACCAAAATCGGCGCGCATCAAATCTCAGCCCAGCCCAGCTTCCTTCTCCGCCACCGTCAGCGCCTCTTCGAGGACGTCCAGAGCGACTGTAGCTTCCTGATCGCCGACAATCAGCGGCGGGCAAAGCCGTATCGAGCTCTCGCCGCACCCAAGGATCATCAGCCCGCGTTCGAAGGCCAGCGTCTCCGCGCGGTTGCGCAGGGCAGCGGCAGACTCGCGCGTCGCCTTGTCTTTCACCAGCTCGACGCCGATCATCAGCCCGCGGCCGCGCACGTCGCCCACCGCCGGATGGCTTTGCTTCCAGCCCTTGAGCCGCTCCAGCATCTGCCCGCCCACGCGCGCCGCATTCCTCATCCCCTCGCGCTCGATGATGTCCAGCGTAGCCAGCGCCGCGGCGATCGACACCGGATTGCCGCCGAAGGTCGAGGCGTGCGATCCAGGCGCCCAATCCATGATCTCCGCGCGGCTCATGCAGACGCCCAGCGGCATCCCGCTGGCAATGCCCTTGGCCATGCAAACGATATCTGGCTCGACGCCCGAGTGTTGAATCGCCCACCACTTGCCCGTGCGGCCCGCGCCCGACTGCACCTCGTCCGCCACCAGCAATATCCCGTGCCGGTCGCAGATCGCCCGCAGCTCGCGCAGGAAGTTGTCCGGCGCCACCACGTAGCCGCCCTCGCCCTGGATCGGCTCGATGAAGATCGCTGCCACCTCCTCCGGCGGCAGGATCGTCTTGAAGAGCCTTTCCTCGATGTAGCGCGCGCAGCCCATGCTGAAGGCTTCCTCCTCCTGCGCCCCGCCCGAGCAGCCGCGATACACATACGGGTAGCGCACATGCGTCACCCCCGGAACCAGCGGCGAAAACCGTCTCTTCTGCTGCGGCTTGGAGCCGGTCAGCGAAAGCGCGCCCATCGTGCGTCCGTGGAAGGCCCCCAGAAATGAGATGATCTGCTGCCGTCCCGTGTGGTATCGCGCCAGCTTCAACGCGCACTCGATCGCCTCGGCTCCCGAGTTGCCATAAAAGACCTTGTGCGGCCCCGGCATCGGCGCGATCGCCGAAAGCCTCGCGGCCAGATCGGTCAGATGCTCGTCGTAGAAGTCAGTTCCCGATATATGGATCAGCTCGGCCGCCTGCTTCTGGATCGCGGCCACCACCTCCGGGTGGCAGTGCCCGGTCGAAACCACGGCGATGCCCGAGGCGAAGTCGAGGAACTCGTTGCCGTCCACGTCTTCCACGCGGATGCCGCGTCCGCGCCGGGCGACCAATGGATAAGACCGCGTGTAGCTGGGCGAGATCAGCCGCTCGTCGGCCGCGACGGCCGCCCGGGCCTTGGCTCCGGGCAGCGGACACACCAGCTTCGGCCCATATTGCGCGTGCATCTCTTGCTTGGTCATCGTCTTGTCTCCTCAATAAGCGGCTATCGCCCAATGGAATCAACTTGCACCCCGAGCATCGACACTCATCCCGCGAGTTGCGGCCTGAGATGACCGAGCCGGACGCTCCATAGAATGCACCGTGCCCCCATCCATTCACCTTTTTCCTGGCGAATGGGTGGGAAACATTGAACCTCAATGGCCTCCAGATCAGGAGCAACCTGAGTGCAACGATGGGGCGCGGGGCGGAGCGGTTTTAGCGAGGCAGCGATCAATCGCTGGCAAAGAGGCTGGGCCGGGTGCGCATGGGCAGCACGCGCAGGTGCCGCCGCGGGCAGATGCTGCGCTCGCGCGACCGCGACCAGCGCCGGTTGGCCGGTACAAGCAGTCGATGGGCAGCGCGCAAATGCATAGACACCCCGTGCGCCGAGGATAGTACATTTTCTCTTGCGCTGTACAGCCCAAGCGTCGTGCCTGAGCTGGGACATTTTTTCAGCTCCGGCAAATTGCGCAGAAGGCTCTGAGAATGGGAGATAGTGGCGCGATTCCGAAGGCCTCGGGAATCTCATCGAGTGGCCGTCAGTGCCTCCGTTCGGACCTCGCACGACAGACCATAATTCACACGATACGGAACCGTGACAGGATTGCCGCCGGAGAGATAGAGACGCTCGCCGCTGCGAATCTTGCGCTTCCACACGACCTGATAAAGCACCGACGATTTCGGCCCGACAGAAAAGGTAAGGGTCTGGCTCTCGGTCACCTTCTCGCCGATCTTCTGGCCGGTCTGTTGCGAAACCTGCGCCTCTATCTCGGCCTTGATTGCCGTGAAGACTTCGAGACCGACTTTGCCGTTAAGCTGGCCGCTCGTGTCAACGGAGAGTTCGTTGGTCGACTCCCGCGAGACCTGGTGAACCGTGGAAAATGCCTGATCGCCGTAGCGATTGTCGAGCGGATACTCCTCCGTGCTGACCACCTCTTCCGACTCCTGCACGCTCAGTTCCTTGACGAACTGGATCGGAGCCGGAGCCGGCGCTCGTCGCACCGGGGCCGGCAAGCCGCCGTTTGAAATCTCGATGCCGTCCATCGACAGCGCAAGCCTGCCCAACAAGCCGTAGCCGTGGATCTTGAGCAGAAAAGAATGGCCGCCACGCTGGAAGGATTTAATGTCGCCCAGCAGAAGCATTAGCCTGCACGACTCAACTACCTCGCTGTCCCAGGTGACCTTAAGCTTGCCGGATAAGAGGTCGGTGGTGATATCTGCGTGAATGGCATGGCTGCCGTCCTCGGTCTGAACCGTCCAGTTTCCTTCCATGGCAACTCCTGATCTTGCGCAATATTAGTACAGATTGCAAGGGATGCCAACCTATCGGATTCAGTCAGGCCGAGTTTGGGTTCGATTCCGTTCATGCGGCGCCGTGAAATCTCATCTGGACTGCTCCTCCGGCTAAGATGGAATCTACACCATGGCCAACTCCACAACCCAGACGTCTCACCCAGGAAAGAAAGCAGCATCCGCGGCGTCCATCGCGTTCGCCTTCGCCTGCGTCTACTTCTTCTGGGGATCGACTTACACGGCCATCCGCATCGGCGCCGCCTATATGCCGGCGAATCTGCTCGCCGGAACGCGCTACCTGCTTTCGGGCTCCATCCTGCTTGCATGGTGCCGCTGGCGCGGGCTGCGCCTGCTCTGGCCGCTCAGAACCATGCTGACGCTGGGGGCCTCATCGGCTTCTTCCTCTTGAGCGTGAGCAATGTGTGCCTGATCTATGCCGAGAAGACCGTGCCCAGCGGCCTGGCCTCGCTGGTGCTGGCGGTGATTCCCATCATTGCCGCTCTGGCCGAGATGCTGCTGCCTGGCGGCGAACCGCTGCCCGCGCGCGGCTGGCTGGGCATGGCTCTGGGTTTTGCCAGCCTGGCCGTGCTGCTCTGGCCCTCGCTGAGGACCGGCCTTGCCGGGGATCAGGCCCGCCTCGCGGCCGTCGGCGTGCTGCTCATCGGAGCGCTGGCCTGGGTCACCGGCAGTCTCGTCTCGCGGCACTCGCGCCTGGCGGTCAACAGCGCCGTAGCCGCTGCATGGCAGATGTTCATCGCCGGTGCCTTCTCAGCCATGCTCGGCACGGCGATGGGCCAATGGCCGGACTTTCACCTCAACGCGGCCGCGGTCGGGTCGATTGCCTGGCTCGTCACCGGCGGCTCGCTCGTCGGCTACTCCGCATTCATCTATCTGCTCGAACACGTGCCGGTGGCCAAGGTCTCTTCCTACGCCTATGTGAACCCGGTCGTCGCAGTGCTTCTCGGCATCCTTCTGCTCCACGAGCGTCCAGAGCCAGCCGAATTTGCCGGCATGGCAGGCATCATTGTCGCGGTCTTCCTGGTGAATACGGCGCAGGTCAAGGCCAAAGGCGCGCATCGGCCCGTTGAGCCTGATCCAACCGTCGATCTCGAGCCGCCGCTCGCAGAGTAGCCCCAAATGCTACGATCTTGACCAAGGGAGGAGATTTCCGAATGGTCAAACTACTGATTCAATGGTTGCTGAGTGCGCTGGCTTTGCTGGCGGTTTCGAGTCTTGTGCCTGGCTTTGAAGTCCAGGGGCTGGGGCCTGCGCTGGCAGCGGCGCTGGTGATCGGCCTGCTCAACGCAACAGTCGGCTTCTTCCTCAAGGTCATCACCTTCCCCATCAGCATCCTCACCCTGGGCATCTTTCTGGCGGGTGGCCCTGGTCTCGCATGGTAATTTATCAAGTTGAGGGTGCCCCCGGTCCCTCGCAGTTGGGGACCGGGGAGGGGGAATCGAAGTGCCGGTAGCGCATCCCCTCAGGCAGTCAGTCCCTCGCAGGCGGTCCATTCCGATTCGATTTTTACGGTTCCGTGCATGCCTGTTTGATCATGGCGATAGCTCGACCATCGCCATTCCGCGGGCTTGGTAACGAAGCCCTCGGATGCTACGATTTCGACAACGGAAGGAGATTTCAATGGTCAAGCTCTTGATTCAATGGCTGTTGAGTGCGGTGGCTTTGCTGGCGGTTTCGAGTCTTGTGCCTGGCTTTGAAGTCCAGGGGCTTGGGCCTGCGCTGGGAGCGGCGCTCGTGATCGGCCTGCTCAACGCAACAGTCGGCTTCTTCCTCAAGGTCATCACCTTCCCCATCAGCATCCTCACCCTGGGCATCTTTCTGCTGGTCATCAATGGACTGATGATTATGCTGGCGTCGGCCCTGGTGCGCGGCTTCCATGTGCGCGGCTTCGGCGCGGCCTTCTGGGGCGCCGCGGTGCTGGCCCTGCTCGGCATGCTCATCCGCGCCATCACCAAAGGCGCGTAACAGAATTTGCGCTGGTTTTGCAGGGAATTACGGCTCATCGGTGCACAATCGACCTATGTCCTCTGTGCGAAGAGCTGAAAACGGGGTCGAGCGCCAACGGGAAGTATCCTGCTTCGCCCCATCCAATCTGTCCGTCAGGGATGTGCCCGGTCCGTACCCGAAGACCCCCCCTACCCCCCCGGGGTTCGATTCTCCTTTTGTTCGCTTATTGCTTCGTAACTCTATTGAGTTCAAAGAAATCAAAGCCCTGGACAGAGCTTTAGCGGGGCGCTTCCAGCCCTTTTTCAGGCATTTTGTCGCCATATTGCAGCGGCGTCTTCTGAGCAGGCCTGACCCCGGGTTGGGCTGGCAGCGGCGCGGCCACTGCCGGATGCGCCACGGCGGGAGCTTCCACGGTCGGGCCGTTCAGCGTCTGTGGCGTCCGCATGGCCCCGGCGCTTGAAAACCCGCCTTGAGTCGATAGGCGGGGAGGGTTCGCGATGGCCCTCGCGGGTTCAACCGGCCGCACGCGCGAGTAGACGCCCCAGCTTCCGCCGATGACCACGGCAACAATAGCCGCCGCCGCCGCCGTACGCATCCAGGCCGCGCCCAGCCGCCGCGCCGCGGGCCAGGCAAGAATCCGCGCCGTGCCCGAAGCCGGTGCCGAACGCAGACCTGCCTGTACCCGCTCCTCAAGTCCCTCGGGCGGGGAGAGCCGGGCGACCAGTTGCAGTGTCGCTTCAAAGTCTTTGGAGCCGGAGTTCCCGGCAATCGTATTTTGTCCAGATGGATTCATAACCAACTCCTTGCCTCATCGATCGATGAGGCAGCCTGCCGCCCGTCTTCGCTCTCGAAACACCGATCTCCGTTCATCGCAGACTCCTCGTGTGGTCCAGCAGCCCGGCCATCAGGTTGCGCGCGCGAAACAGCCGCGATCGCACGCTGGACTCGGTGATGTCCAGCACCGAAGCGATCTCCACGCTGGTCAGCTCCTCGAAGGCCGAAAGCATCAGCACCTGGCGCTCCTTCGCGGGCAACTGCTCCACGCAGGCCAGCACGTGGGCGTGGTGCTGGGCTGCTGCGGCGCGCTCCTCGGCGCTCAGCCCGTCGGCGGGCAGCACGCGCGCCAGTTCGGCCACGTCGTCGGTCTCCGGCCTGGTCTTGGCGCGGCGCTTGCGGTCCAGCACCACGTTCCACACAATGCGGATCAGCCACACCCGCTGGTCGCGCACCTCGTGGAGCGTGTCGCGATGGCGCAGCACGCGCAGAAATGCCTCTTGCACCGCGTCTTCCGCGTCGGCGGCGTTGCGCATCACGGAGTAGGCCACCCGGTAGAGCGTTCCGGCATACTGGCTCACCAGCCCCGCGATAGCCGCCTCCTCCGCGTGCTGCCGAGCCTGGTCATTCACAGTCTTGTCTGCGATCTCCATCCAACCTGAGAATACTGCCTGGGCGGCGCTCATAGTCCACCAGACGCAATCGAACCGGAAAATGCTCGGATTCGGGCCGCCCTCATAGATGCGCCGGCCGAAAAGAAAGACTCGCGAAGCCACGGGCCCCGCGAGTCCTTTCCGTCCGATCCGGTGCTTTACTGCTTGGGGCCCAACTTCTGCGCGGCAATCTCCCCGGCCGCGCCGTCTTTGTCCGCGTCCTTGACCTTGGCCCAAAGCGCCCGGGCCTGTTCCTGCTTGCCGGTCGCGGCATACAAGTCAGCCAGGTCAAGCTGGGCTACGGCCGCTGGCACCGTCTCCGACGGCTTGGCGGCCAGCGCGGTGTAGAGTTCGATCGCCTGCGCGTCACGATTCGTCTGGTAATAGAGGCCGGCCAGCGCCAGCTTGGCCAGACTCGAGAGATTCCGGTTCCAACTGCTGGCCGCGGCCTTCAGTTCCGTCTCGGCGGGGCCGTTCTCGCCCAGTTCTTCATAGCTTATCCCGGCAAAGTAGTGGGCCTTGGCGCCCTCCGAGAGCCATCCGTACTTCTGGGCGACCGCGACAAACTGCTCATTCGCAGCCTTCGAGCGATCGATAGCTGTCGTGTACACTCCCTTTTCGGCCGGAGCGCCGGGCTGCGCAAGCGGCGCAGAGTAGACGTCCATCGCCGCGTCCAGCGCGCTCTCGGCTGCCGATGAGCGCTGATTCCAGACCACCAGCGAGGCTATGCCCGCCGCGAGGACGACAACTGCAACGATTACCCAGCGCAGAACGCCGGAACGATGACCACTCAACCAACTCATGCTGCTTGCGGTGGCCTGGGCAAATTTGTCCTTTTTCAGGGCATGACGGGCTTTTGTATCCACGGGATCTCTTCTCGTCCTTCGTTTCTAGACTTGCAGACGGCTCCGAACCGGTGGAGGTCTCTCGACTGCAACCCTATTAGTCTATCAGCGCGCCAAGCGGAGCGTCCACCTGGGCCGGATCGGCGTACAGTGCCGGGACTACTGGTTCACGCCGCTGGCCAGGAAGCCGCCGTCAACCACCAGGGTCTGCCCGGTCACGAAGGAGGCGCCGTCTGAGGCCAGATAGATCGCGGCTCCCACCAGTTCTTCGGTCTTCCCGAAGCGGCCCATCGGCGTGCGCATCAGCAGTTCCTGGCCGCGCGGCGAGCCGTCGAGCAACTGGGCATTCAGGGCAGTACGGAAGACGCCGGGAGCGATGGCGTTCACGGTAACGCCCTGCTTGGACCACTCCACGGCAAGCGAGCGCGTGAGCGAAACGACGCCTGCCTTACTGGCCGCGTAGGCAGCCACTTCGCTGAGCGCGACAAAGCTGTTCAACGACGCGATATTGACGATGCGCCCGTAGCCGCGTTCCAGCATCGGCCTTCCGAAGACCTGGCAGGCGCGCAGCGTCCCGGTCAGGTTGGTGTTCAGAATATCGGCCCACTCCTCTTCCGAAACGGTCAGCGTCGGCGCGCGCTTGATCTTTCCCGCGCAGTTGACCAGAATATCGACTTTGCCGAAGCGCTCCAGCACGCCGGCCAGCAGGGCCTCCAATGAGGCCAGGTCGCACACGTCGGAAGTCAGCCGAAGGGTTTGCCGGCCGCGCGCCTCGATCTCATTTGCCGTTTCATCCACCTGCTGCTGGCGGCGCGCCGCGGCGATCACATCGGCGCCGGCATCGGCGAGTCCAAGGCTCAGTGCCCGCCCAATTCCCGAGGTTCCTCCAGTTACAATCGCAGTCTTGCCTTCAAGACTTAGAAGCTGGGTCATTCTAACTTTCTCCAATCCGTTTAAAAGTCGAATTCGGGCCTTGACTTATCGTTCAGTTATCGCTGGATGCGCGCCGATGCGCCCGCGGCAAAGGCTCGCACCTGTTCCACGGTTGCCATAGTGGTATCGCCAGGAAAGGTCGTAAGCAGCGCGCCATGCGCCCAGCCCAGCTTGATTGCCTCCTCGGGCGCTTCACCAGTTAGCAAGCCATAAATGAGTCCGGCCGCAAAGCCGTCTCCGCCGCCCACGCGATCGAATACTTCCAGCTCCGCGGTTGGCGCGGTAAAGGTCTTGCCGTCGATCCAGGCAACCGCGCTCCAGCTATGGCGATTGGTGGAGTGAACCTCGCGCAGCGTGGTGGCTACCGCTTTCACCTGCGGATGCTTCTTGACCACATTGTCGATCATGCCAAAAAAGACGGTGGGATCGAGCTTCGACTTGGCCGACACAGCCGGCCCGGGAATGCCGAGCCCTTTCTGCAGATCCTCTTCGTTGCCTACCAGCACGTCAACGTTCTCGACGATCTTGCCGATGGTCTCCACGGCGCGCTCGCTGCCGCCGGAGATCTTCCATAGCTTCTCGCGGAAGTTCAGGTCGAACGAAGTAATCGCGCCGGCAGCCTTGGCTTCCTTCATCATCTCCGCCGCCAACTCCGCCGTCGTAGGCGAAAGCGCCGCGAAGATGCCGCCGCTGTGCACCCAGCGAACGCCGCCTGCAAAGATCGTTTTCCAGTCGAAATCCCCCGGTTTCAGCCGCGCCGCCGCCTCGTTCGCTCGGTTGTAAAAGACCACCGGCGCGCGCAAACCAAATCCGCGGTCGCTATAAACGGCTGCCATGTTGGGGCCGGTAGCTCCGTCGTGCTGGAAGTGCTTGTAGAAAGGCTTCACGCCCATGGCGCGCACCCGCTCGGCTATTAAGTCTCCGATTGGATAGCCGGACATGGCGCTCGCGATCGCCGTCCTCAGCCCGAAGCAATCGGAGAGGTTGGCAGCCACGTTGAACTCGCCACCGCTGACGTGAATCTGGCACTCTGTCGCCTTGCGAAAAGGAATGATCCCCGGATCTAGCCGATGCACCAGCGCTCCCAGCGACAGAAAATCCAGTTCAGCATCCTTGCGAATATTCAATCCATAACTCATCGATCGTTCACTCCTCGTTCTTGGCGCCCTCAACGGAAAGGCGCGTTGCGCAGCGTCAGAACCTGGCGCGGTGCGCCCACAGCCCCAACCCCGGATTGGCGATGAAGAAGACCTCTTCGCCTTCGACCTGATTGTAGCCGGGCCCAAGTTTCTTTGGATCGTAGCGCGCCAGCATCGCTTTTAGATCGCCAAAACTGAAACCTGCGCATTCCACCTCTGCCTTGCTCAGGTAGCCAGGGCACCAGGTAATCTTGAAGCGCCCTTCCGAAGAGCCGTGAATGAGGTGCGCGGCGGCGCTCAGATCGCCGGCAAGATCGGCATGGGCCGCGACCGCCTCCAGCGTTGCGGGCGTTCCGCAGTAGCCGTACTTCCGGATTAACCTATCGATCTCCTTGTCCTCGCCAAACTCCTTGACGCCAGGCCCCATAACGATCAACTCCGCGCCGTCGGCCAGCGCCATGCGCGTGCGATAGATGGCCTTGTTGCCAATCCATGTGCTATGAAACTCCCGCGGATCGAGATAGACGACGGCTTTCTGAAGCGGCTCGTCCAGCATCTCGAAATTCACCTTCAAGCTCAATTCGGACGCCAGATTGAAACACTCCGCGTCATCGCCGATAAACAGGCCGCGGACGGCAAGTCCGCCGTCCGCGCGGCTGCCAACCACAGTGAGCACATAGACGATGGGCAGATTTCGCAGAAAATGATCGGAAGCGTAATTGAGCACATTGCGCACCGGGTTTTGCGCACGGCCCATGATCCGCTCCATGCCGTAGACCGCACCAAGATAGTGACTGCGATTGATCCCTTCGCGGCCGCCCGTGCCCACCAGAATGTTCTTGTTGTAATTGGCCATGCCGATCACTTCGTGGGGCACCACCTGGCCGATGGAAAGGATCAGGTCGAAGCCGCCCTGCGCGATGAGTTTGTTCACCTGGGCCGGCCAGGAATAACTCAGTTTGCCTTCCGACTGTTCGCGAATAAACTCCGCCGGAACCTCGCCGAGCGTCTCGATATCGCTCCTCCAGTTATGAACGCGGAATAGCTCCAGCGGAACATCGCCGAACATCTGCGCGATCTGGTCAGGCCGCATGGCAGTGTGCGTCCCGAGCGCGGGAAGAACCGCCTTGAGCCGGTCGCCATAGTACTTCCACGCATAACCGGTCAGTTCGCCGGCGCGGGAATGCGCGCGGCTCTGATCGGGCGGTACGGCTAGCACCCGGCTCCGCTCCCCTAACTTGCCGAGGCTCTCCGCAAGCAGGTCCTCTAGCTGTCCCATGGACAGGTCGGTATCGGCGCTTCCGGTCGAGCAGTAAAGACTCATGCGACTAACTCCACCCTTTTCAATCCAGGAGCAAGCACGACGTTGACGAGCAGCGAGATGAGATAGACGCTGGCGGCGATGATGAAGAGGATCGAATAGTTTCCGTGTGTCAGTTGCAGTATGTGGCCGATGTATTTGGCGAAAAGGAAGCCGCTGACGGCTCCGGCCATGGTGCCGATGCCGGTAACCGAACCGACGGCGCTGCGCGGAAACATATCCGATGCCGTGGTGAAGAGGTTGCACGACCAGCCCTGGTGCGCGGCGGCGGCGAGACTGAGCAGTCCGATTGCGACCCATTCGGAATGAGTATTGTTGATCAGGAAAACCGGCACGACAAGGCAGGCGCAGACAAGCATCGCCGCCAGCCGCGCGCGCTCCGCGGAAAGTCCCATGCGAATGAAGGACGCAGGAAGGTAACCGCCGTAGATGCTGCCGACGGTCGAGGCGTTGTAAACAATCAGAATGGGCAACCCCAAACCAACCAGGTTTAGATGGAATTTGTCGCTGAAGTATCCCGGCAGCCAGTAAAGATAGAACCACCAGATAGGATCGGTGAGGAACTTTGGAATGGCATACGCCCAGGTCTGCCGGATGCCAAACAGCTTGACCCAAGGCGTTGACGGGCCGGGCTTTTCAGCGGAGTCCTGGTTGATGTAGGTCAGTTCGGCGGCGGAGAGCGCGGGATGTTCGGCGGGTTTGTGGTATTTGAAGAACCACATCACGATCCACGAGGCGGAGAAAAAGCCGGTGATCAGAAAGGCGGAGTGCCAGCCAAAGCTGTTGACTGCTAAAGGCACGAGGAGCGTAGCCAGGATCACGCCCACATTGGCGCCGCAATTGAAGAGGCCGAAGGCCAGCGAGCGCTCCTTCTGCGGAAACCATTCGGCCACGGTCTTGTTGGCAGCGGGAAAGTTGCCGGATTCTCCCAGGCCCAGGCAGGAGCGCGCAATGCCGAGCTGAAGCACCGAGTTGACCAGCGCATGGCTCATGGCGGAAAGGCTCCAGAGAGCCATGATGACCATATAGCCGATGCGCGTGCCCACCTTGTCTACGAAGCGCCCCGCGCCAAGCTGGCCGAGCGCATAGAAGAGGGTAAAGAGGCCCACGATGGTCCCATAGCTCTCTTCGGTCAGCCCGATGCCGTGATTGGCGACGCTCTGCATGAGGGTGGGCTTGAGGAGCGCCAGGACCTGCCGGTCCATGTAATTGATCGTCGTTGCGGCGAAAAGCATGGCGCAGATCGCCCAGCGCACGCGCCCAAGACGCGCTCCGGCCGAGTATTCTTCATCTATATGGAAACCGGGCGCCGCATTGCCGATCATATCTGCTCCCTACAGCCGATACGCTTTTTTTGCCAGCCCATAGGCAAGATCGTGCGCTACTTCGAAGGCCTCGTCTTCGGCCAACCGATGTTCGCTGACCAGCTTCGCGAGAAACGCGCAGTCAACACGCCGCGCCACATCATGCCTGGCCGGAATCGATAGAAAGGCCCGCGTGTCGTCGTTAAATCCAACCGTGTTATAGAAGCCAGCCGTCTCAGTCGTCAACTCGCGGAAGCGCATCATCCCTTCGGGGCTGTCGTGGAACCACCATGGAGGCCCGAGCCGCAAACACGGATAATGCCCGGCCAGCGGAGCTAACTCGCGGCTATAAGTTGACTCGTCCAGCGTGAAAAGAACGATCGTCAAGCCGCTCTCGTTGCCGAACCGGTCCAGCAAGGGGCGAAGCGCGTCCACGTAATTCGTCGGCCGGGGAATATCCGCGCCCACGTCGCGGCCGTAGCGTTCAAAGACCTTGCGATTGTGATCGCGCGCGCTGCCCGGATGTATCTGCATGACCAGGCCGTCTTCAATACTCATCGCCGCCATCTCGGTCAGCATCTGCGCACGAAAAAGCTCCTGCTGCCCCTGGCTGGCTTCGCCGGCAAGCACCCGGCGAAACAGCTCCGCGACCTCCGCCAAAGGAAGATCGGCGGTTTGCGCGGTGGGATGCCCATGGTCGGTCGAGGTGCAGCCGAGCGAGCGGAAGCGGGCGCGCGACACACGCAGCGCCGCCAGGTAGCCGGCCCAGGTTGCGGTGTCTTCTGCCGTCTGCTCGCCTAGCTTTGCGATGTTCTCTCTGAATCCGGCAAACTCCGGATCCACTACCGGGTCGGGCCGGAAGGCGGGAAGAATTCTCGCCTTCCAATTTGAACTCCGAATGGCCTGGTGAGCGGCCAGCGAATCCAGAGGCGAGTTCGTCGTCGTCAAGACCTCCAGATTGAAACGCTCGTAAAGCGCGCGCGGAAGAAACTCCGGCGTCTTGAGCCGCTCCGAGATCGTGTCGAAAAACTGATCAGCGGTGCTTGCCGAGAGTCGTTCTTCAAGTCCGAAAAGCTCCTGAAAGACAAAATCCAGCCACAGGCGCGTCGGCGTTCCGCGAAACAGATAGTAATGGCTGGCAAAGATGCGCCAGACTTTGCGCGGGTCCTTTATCGCCGGCTCCCCAATCTCAAGATCCGCAAGCGAAATCCCCTGGCTGTA
The DNA here is from genome assembly GCA_963710875.1 of uncultured Acidobacteriaceae bacterium. Lineage (GTDB taxonomy): Bacteria > Acidobacteriota > Terriglobia > Terriglobales > Acidobacteriaceae > Telmatobacter. The sequence continues at coordinate 24,971 of CAVQBW010000002.1, forward strand.
GAGCATCCGAAAAACATAGTGATCGGGCTGCACCAGAAGCGTCGCGGGGTCGGAAAAGGACTCATTATGTTGAAACCACTCAGCCTTCGTATGGCCGTGGGGACTGAGGAGGGGCAGCGCGCTCACATGCGCATACAGCGCCTTGGCGATCTTCCGCACGCTGGGCTCACCAGGAAACAGACGATCTTCATGAATCGGCATAGCTCGACCCTTACCCTCTCGCAAAGAGGCGCTCTAATCCGAAAGCCATCGAGATTCAAATGCGAGCGCATCCAATCGGTAACTGAAAAAACAACGCAGCCTTACATACATGCAAAGCTCTCTATGACTCCGGGCATTGGATCGTCGGCGCGTACTCAGGATCGAGATCGACCAGCCTTTTTGCGCCTGATGGCGATGGGAGCTTCAAAAAACTCCCGCGCCAGACCGTCTCTCCTTGCTCCTAAAACTCACCGGATCCTTCATGTTGACGTTGAAGAGCCCATGAATCATTGGGGGACGTGCAGACTCTAAGCGTTCAACGGACTTGCGGAATCATTATAAATGGCCGCGCGCGCCGTGCGCGCGGCTACCGGCGAGGTTGGGCCTGGCAGGCAAGTTCAAGAATATCAGTTCAACCGCTACGCGCATCGCCGCGCGCATCCAACTCAATTCATTCTGGCGCGGTCGGCGTTCTTGTTTCCGGCGTCTAGCGCTTGGGGGCGACGATTTCTGTGCGCAGGGCGCGGATGCGCTCGATGGCGCTGCTGACGATCGGGCGCCCCGTCGCCTTCTCCATGCCCTTGTCGATCAGCATGTCGACAAAATCTTCGACGGGCATGTTGCGATCCTGCGCTGCGCGGATGACCGCCTCGGGAACCGTAACGGAAATGATCATGGTGGCTCGTTTCCCCCGGCTTGTTCATCGGCGGGCGAGGAACAAGTCGAGATGGAACTGTGAATAAACATGCCGAAATCGCCGGAAAACGCGCGGCATTCAACCAAATGCAGGCGGCAAACGGCGAAGAATGCGGTTGTGCGGCAGCCGGGAGGCAAAACGGGTCTATGGAGCTTGCCGCAGTTGCCCTTGGTGCGGCGGAGCGGTAGGCTTGGAGCATGTATGAGGATTTTCGCGTAAAGGACCGTTGGAGCGGGGAAGAGCAGCACTGCCGCTGGAAGGGCACCGTCGTGGCCATCGCCACGCGCCACGCCGACGCCGTGGATGTGCGCTTCGACGTAAACGGGAGGGCCCTCTGGGTGGCCTTGCCGTTGGAGGCCTGGGGACGGCAGAAGTCGTTGACTGGAAAGGTGATCACCGACCAGCTCGCTGCCCAGATCGCGGGCCGGTTCCTCAAGCAATCGATCGAGGAAGGCTACGATTCCCGGCGCGAGATCTGCACCATGACTGTTGAAGAGGTTCTCTCGCACCTCGAAGCCGTGGTGGCGGAAGCCAAAGAGCTGGGCGAGATGCCCACGCTGCCGATCCTTACATGGGGATAGCGATACATGGGGATAGCGATCGGACTCAGGACGACAGGTCTTTGAGCGACTCCGGGTCAGCCCCGGCGGCGCCCATCAGAACCAGCGAACGCTGCGCAAAGGGCGAATAGACGAGAAGCGTGGTGCAGGCCAGCGCCAGTCCGAAGTTGATGTGGTGCAGAAGCAGGAAGGGCGAGAGCGACCATAGCTCATCGAGGACGAGGAGAAACGGCCAGAGCTTGAGGAATTTCTGGCGCGCTCCTGGGGCATGAAACAGCGTTGCCGAGAGCACGAAGGCCCGGACGGGAATCAGAATCGCGGCACTTACGATCAGCACGGTATACGCCTGAGCAGCTTTGGGCAGCAGCGAGAGCAGTTCTTCAATCTCCGCCAGATTTGCCAGCGCCCCAACATAAAATCCCAAATACATGATCTGCAGCAGGACGAAGAGTGTCTGCACAACGGAGTGCGAGGCTTTGGGAAGCTCCTCCGGGGAGGCCAGAATCCGGGTGTGGAGCTTAGGCTCAGGCTCTGGCGGCTGGCCCGCCTCCAGTCTGGGTGTTGCTGCCGGCTCGCTTGGCGCCGGCACAGAGGGCGGCGGGGCTTCGTTGAAGGCGATACGCTCGACGGGCGCCACGAAGCGATAACCGCGCCGCGCCAGAGTCTCAACGAATCTGGAATTGGCTGCGGTATCGCCGAGAGCTTCGCGAATACGATTGACGGCGGCGTTGACGCCGTGTTCGTAGTCGACAAAGGTTCCGTCAGGCCATAGCTCGCGGGAAATCTCCTCGCGCGTGAGCAACTGGCCAGGGCGCTCGATGAGCAGCAGGAGCACCTGGAAGGGTTGCGCGTTCAGCTTGATGCGGATGCCCTGACGGCGAAGCTCGCCGGTGGCTGCGTCCGCTTCAAAGGCTCCGAAGCTGTACCGCCGGGCTGGGGATGGGTCGGTCATCTCTCAAGCCAGTGTATTCGATGGCGCAGCCCCTCCCGAGCTGAAGGTCAAAGTACAACTCTCCGGAACTTCAGCCGCTGCAATCATTTGCAGAGCGAGAAACAATTGTCGTTCGATGAGATTCCGTGCATTGCCTTGAAAGGCGCTGAGAGGTAAGGTCTGTTTATGACGCGGCGATGGTACACAGATTCGCAAAGACTTTCGGTAGGCTCTTTTGTCCGGGCGCTCCCGATTCTGCTGGCTCTGCTCGGGGCTACTGGCTCCAGCCTTGGGCAGGCTCCGGCTTCGGCTGTTTTGGCATTCAACACGTATGCCGGCGGCGTCGAGGCGCGGCTGGCCAGGCAGCATGGGTCGCAGGAGGGTTTTCTCACTCCAGTGGCGCCACAAGACGAGGTGCGGCTGCGTCGGGGGGAGCTGATCGTCGAGCGGCTCACGCCTTCCACAGAAGCGGATCTGCCCGGAGCCATGCTGCACCACTGGCGCGGGACAGCCTTTGTAACCGGAGCCACGGCCGCGGATTTTGGACGGCTGATGAGGGATTTTAACGGCTATCCGCGGTATTTTTCTCCGCAGGTGGTTCGGTCAAAGACCCTGTCGCAACAGGGCGATCGCTTTCAGACGGCGATGCGGGTTCGCCAGCGGCATGTCATCACCGTGGTGATGGATACGACTTATGACGTTAGCTTTGGCCGGCTTGATGTGCGGCACGGCTATAGCATCTCGCGGAGCATCCAAATCTCTGAGATCGACTCGCCCGGAACCGGCCGTGAGCGCGCACTGAGCTCTAAGGAAGAGCATGGCTTTCTCTGGCAGCTGAATACTTACTGGAGTTATGAGGAGAGCGACGGCGGAGTTTTCATGCAGATTGAGACAGTTTCACTGACGCGCTCGATTCCGGCCGGCCTTGGCTGGGCAGTCGGACCGTTTGTGGAGAGCGTGCCGCGGGAGTCAATGGAGTTTACGCTGCAGTCAGTTTGCAATGCGCTGCGGAGGTAGTTTGATCGAGTTATTAAAATTCAGGAGAGAGATTAGTAACTGGAAAGGAGACTGGAATGATTGTTTCATCAGTTATACCAAAAGGTGAAGCTGAATTCATAACGGCCCGCCGAATCAATCGGGCGCTGACGGCCTCCCTTGAGAAGAGATCTCTCGAGTGGATGGCCAAGCGTGCACCGCGGTGGCTCAGCTCGGACCAGCTCACGCTGATGGGAGTTACCGCGCAGATTGGAGCTGGCGCCTGCTATGCATTGTCGCGCTACCACCGCTTCGTATTGCTTGGAGTGATTCTCTGCCTGGCGCTCAACTGGCTGGGAGACAGCCTGGATGGAACGCTGGCGCGAGTGCGGCAACAACAGCGTCCGCGCTATGGCTTCTACGTGGATCACATGGCCGATGTTTTTGGATCGGTAGCGCTGATCGGCGGCCTCGGCTGCTCAGGATTTGTGCATTGGCAGACGGCGGCGGCCATGCTCCTGGCGTTCCTTATCCTATCGAGCGAGAGTTATCTTGCCACTTATACCCTGGCCCGCTTTCAACTCTCGCAAGGGTTCTTCGGACCCACAGAGATTCGCATTCTGCTGATCATCGGCAACCTCGCGCTGCTGCTCAGCCCGTACGCAACGTTCTTCGGGTACAAGATATTGCTCTTTGACCTGGGAGGAGCGATTGCGGCCTTGGGCATGTTTGCCATGGCGATCCTTGTGACTTTGCGCCACACGGCCGAACTCTACCGGCAGGAGCCTTTGCCGTGAAAGCCTTTCTCCGCTGGGGTAAGTTCAATCTGGTAGGGGCCATGGGCATGGTTGTGCAGCTTGGCGTGCTGGCTCTTCTGATCCGGTGGGCGGCAGGTCATTACCTGCTTGCATCAGCGGCAGCCATTGAACTCACTCTGCTGCATAACTTTGTATGGCACATGAAGTATACGTGGCGCGACCGGCGCGTTCACTCGACACGACTCAGCCAATTCGTGCGGTTTCATCTTTCCAACGGGCTGGTTTCCATACTGGGGAATCTTGCGCTGATGCGCATCCTGGTCGATGAGGCGCGCATGCCGGTACTCGCCGCGAACGTTATTGCGATTCTGTGCTGCTCGGTTGTCAATTTCTTTCTTGGAGATAGCTGGGTCTTCACGGCGGGGACACGAGGAATCCCACATCCGGCGCGATGAAACTGCGCCCGATGCGGGGCCCCCGCCCCCCGGCTTGGCCCCGTGCCACTGCCGGCATTTCTTCTCTATTCCTTTGCCCCTGTCGCCGGGAGCCTCAATTCCAGCCGGGGGCCTTCCCACAAATGGCGTTCAGATGGCACAATGGATTATTGACCCTTTTTAATCCTTTGTTGGTAAGGAGTCCTGTCCATGGCAAGTCTCTCTGGAGTGGAGTCGCTGAAGGCGCTGGCGGCTGGGCCGCTGGTGCATGCCAATCTTTGTGCGGCGCAATTGGTTGAGACCGCGCTGCTACGCGGCGAGGCGCGATTAGCGGCCAACGGCGCCCTGGTGGCCGTAACCGGCTCGCGAACCGGGCGAAGTCCGAAAGACAAGTTCACCGTGGACGACGCGGTGACGCACGAGCTTGTGGACTGGGGCAAGGTGAACAAGCCGTTTCCTCCGGAGAAGTTCGATGCGCTGCTCGATCGCGTGACCGAGTACCTGAGCGAACGCGACCTGTTTGCGCAGGACATGTACTGCGGGGCGGACCCGCAGTATCGGATGCCGATTCGCGTGATCAGCGAATACGCGTGGCAGTCGCTGTTTGTGCACCAGCTTTTTGTAAGGCCCGATGCCGAGGCGCTGGCGGCGCATGAGCCGGAGTTTACGGTGATTGCGGCGCCGGAGTTCGAGGCCGTGCCGGAGCGCGACGGGACCGGGACGAGCGCCTTCATCCTGGCGAATTTTACGCGCAAGATCATCCTGATCGGCGGAACGAAGTATGCCGGGGAGATCAAGAAGTCAGTCTTCGGCGCGATGAACTTCATTGTGCCGAACCGCGACGTGCTGCCCATGCACTGCTCAGCCAACGTGGGCGCGGATGGCGTGACGGCGCTCTTCTTCGGGCTCAGCGGGACGGGCAAGACGACGCTCTCCGCCGATCCGGCGCGCCGGCTGATCGGCGACGACGAACACGGCTGGAGCCCGACGGGAATCTTCAATTTTGAAGGCGGCTGCTACGCCAAGTGCGTGAACCTGACCGAGGAGTACGAGCCGCAGATCTACCGGGCGATCCGGTTCGGGTCGGTGCTGGAGAATGTGATTCTGAACGAAGAGCGCGAGCCGGACTATTTCAACATCAGCCTGACGGAAAATACGCGCGCGGCTTATCCTGTGGACTTCATCGAAAACGCGGTGATTCCGGGGGTGGGCGGACATCCGAAGAATGTGATGTTCCTGGCCGCCGATGCCTTTGGCGTGCTGCCGCCGATCTCGCGGCTGACGCCGGAGCAGGCGATGTACCACTTCCTCTCGGGATATACGGCAAAGCTGGCCGGGACTGAAACGGGCGTCAAAGACCCGATGCCGGAGTTCTCAGCCTGCTTCGGCGCGCCATTCCTGCCGTTGGCCCCGCGCTTCTATGCGGAGATGCTGGGCAAACGGCTTCGCCAACACCAGTCGGCCTGCTGGCTGGTCAACACCGGCTGGTCGGGCGGCAAGTTTGGCGTAGGCAAGCGCATGAGCCTCAGAATCACCCGCGCGCTGGTGAATGCGGCGCTCGACGGGCGGCTGGACAAGGTGGAGTTCGCCACCGAGCCGGCCTTTGGGCTGAGTATTCCTCTAAGCTGCCCGGAAGTACCCGCGGAGATTCTGAATCCGCGCAACGCCTGGGCAGACAAGGAAGGTTACGACCGCACGGCCGCCGATCTGGCAGCCCGCTTCGAGGCCAACTTCGAGAAGTTCGATGCGTCGGAGGCAATTCGCGCAGCAGGGCCGAAGGCAAAGTAAGAGCAGTTTAGGCGAACGGGCTTCGATCGGGCTGTCGGCCGGTCGAAGCCTTTTTTGCGTCAGTGGGATTCGAGACACAAAGATTCTCGAACCATCGCGAAGCATCGACCGTCACACTCGCGCTCACTCTGAACGCTTCGCCGGGCTATACTATCGGTTGACTCTGTTCGTCGCATGAACACCGAAAGGCCGCTGTTTATTGGCCTTCTAGTCGTCCGCGCATTGAGGCCGGTTTTCGATTGAATAACGAAGAACTCATCCTTGTCACCGGCGCGACCGGCTTTCTGGGTGCGCGCCTTGTGCGAGAACTGCTGGAGCGGCGGCCTCACGCCAGGTTGGCGCTACTCATCCGCAACAAGCCCGGCAAATCAGGTCCCGGCGAATCGGGGCAACAGCGGGCCGACACCATTGTGCCGGCAAGCGAACGGGGACGCGTTCAGGTTTACCGAGGCGATGTGGTCGAGCCCAACTGCGGCCTCGATACCGCTGCTTACCAGAGTCTCTGCGCCGAGACGACCCGTGTGATTCACTCCGCGGCCACTGTGCGCTTCGACCACACGCTGGAAGAGGCACGGCGCATCAACGTCGAGGGTACGCGGCGCGTGCTCGACCTCGCAGCCAATATGCGTCAACTGCGCAGCCTGGCCTATGTGGGCACGGCATACGTGGCAGGCGAGCGCTCCGACCTGGTCCGCGAGGACGAATTGGCCGTGGGCCAGAGCTACCGCAACAGCTACGAACAGAGCAAGGCCGAGGCCGAGGCTCTGGTGCGCTCGCGGCTTGACTCGCTGCCAGGCGTGATTCTGCGGCCCAGCATCATCGTGGGCGATTCGCAAACCGGCGCAACGTCGAGTTTCAAGATGATGTATTGGCCTCTGAAGATTTACGCGCGCGGGCTGTGGCGCACCGTGCCGGGCTACCCCGACGCCGTGCTGGACATTGTGCCGGTGGATTTCGTGGCAGCTTCGGTAGCTCGGCTGGCATTCGACGAGGCTGCTCAGGGCAGCACAGTGCATCTTTGCTCCGGACCGCGCGGTAGCGCAACCATCCTGCAGATCGCGCAACGTGCCATGGAATATTTTCATGCGCCGGAGCCGCGCTTTGTCGATCCGAGGTTCTTTTTCGCCGTGCTACGGCCGCTGTTGTTTATGACTCTCTGGGGACGCAAGCGCCGCGTGCTGCGCGACGGCCGCGCCTATCGCGACTACTTCACCATGAAAATGCAATTTGACACGGCCAATGCCGAGCGGCTGCTGGACCACGCCGGCGTCACCCCACCGCCAGTGCTTGACTATCTCGACCGCCTTTTCAACTACTGCGTGGCCAGTGACTGGGGCCGCAAGCCGGTCTCAGCGCAATGAATATATTCCGGCGATTCAGGTTATCGCGCGACCGCAGTGTCACCGTCGCAAATCTGGTTGACGAGCTGCTGCGCCGTAACGGAGACAGCGAGGTCTCCGTCGAGAAAGACCGGCCAGTTCGCCTCTCTGAACTGCACGCCGAACTCTGCTCGATCGATGCTTTTCTCCGCACAGTAGTCCATCTGCAACCGGGCCAGCCCGTCGCCATCTATCGCACCAACGACGTGCGTTGCTTTCGATGGTTACTGGCGATCATTCGCGCCGGGGGCATTGCCGTTCCGCTCAATCCGATGCTCTCGCTGGCCGAGGTGCGCCGCATTCTGGCCAACAGCGGAACCGAAATTCTTGTCACCGATAGAGCGACTTTTGAACGCAACATCCAGCAGCGCGCAGCGCTCAATGTGCGCACCTGGATACAAGTGGACGATGAAGCGGAGACGCTCGATGGATTTCTGCGTACTCCCGCTCCCGGCGCTGAAAGCAGTGCGCCGTTCCTTCCAGCTAACACTGATCCGGGAGCGACCGTAGCCGTTTTCCACACATCGGGCACGAGCGGCTTTCCCAAAGGCGCTGCCCTTTCGAGCCGAGCTCTGCTGGGCGCGCGCGCGTTGACGGTGGTGGTTGGAATGTTTCTTGGACCGAAGGATCTTGCGTTGATTGCGCTGCCGTGGTCGCACATCATGGCGGTGAGCATTGCGCTTTATGGTCTGATGGCTGGCATTCGCGGCTGCTTCCTCGATCACTTCGATGTCGAGCCGGCATTGGCGATGGTCGAGCGACTCGGCGTCACGGCCATCGTCGGCGTGCCCGCGATCTTCGCGCGGCTGGTGAACAGCAACCCAGCGGCGTCCCGGCTCACGAGCGTGCGGCTTTGGCTCTCGGCGAGCGATCAACTGCCTTCGGAGGTTCGCCTCCGACTGCGGCGATACGGGGCTTTGCTCCGGCTTCCGGGCGAGCGGCGCATTCCTCCGGTGCTCGTGAACGGTTACGGAATGGTCGAGGTGGGCGGTCTGGCAATGATGGGAATCGAGCTCTCTTTCTTGCCGGAAAGCGGCGACCTTTGCTTTCCCATGCCGCCGTTTCGCGTTCGTGTGGCCGGCGAAGACGGCCGCTCCGTGCGCGCGGGCGTGGAGGGCGAGTGCCAGATTCGCCGTCGCGGGCTGGCTCCTCATTATTGGAAGGACCAGGGCGATAGCGAAGGCCTGCTGACGGCTGACGGATGGCTTCGTACCGGCGACCTGGCCACTCGGAATCGCCTGGGTCTGATTCGCGTGGTTGGGCGCATGAAGGACGTGATCAAGTCGGGCGGCTACTCGGTCTACGTGCGCGAACTGGAAGAGGCCATCGCGGCCCATCCGGCAGTGGCGCGCGCAGCCGCATTCGGCCTGCCGCACAAAGAGAAAGGCGAGATTCCCGGTGCTGTAGTAGAGTTGCGCGAGCGTTTCCAAGTAACCGAAGACGAGTTGCTGGAGTGGTGCCGGCAGCATCTGGCGGCCTATAAAGCGCCGCGCCGCATCTGGATTCTCGAGTCCGGCGGCCTGCCGCAGAACCACACCGGCAAGCTGCTCCGGCGGGCGTTGCGGGAAAGATTTTCTCAAGAAACCGAGTGAAAGCCGCGCGCCTGGCAACGCGACGAGTTAAGGAATGGGAAATCGTTCCCGGACCAGCGTGAGCGCCTCATCGGCCGTTGCAATCAATCCCTCAAGCTGCGCGTCCTCTACGGCCCGCAGCATCTCTTTGAAGCCAGCTCCCGGCTTGTAGCCCGCGGCGACCAGCTCGCGGCCGGTGATCAGCGGCTGCGGCCGCACGGCCTCCGCGGGCATGGTTTCATAGCGTTCATGCACGAACTCCCAGTGGTCCAGATTGCCGCTCGCGGCCATGCAATCCATGCGATGAAGAGCCAGGTGCTCGGGAAAGTTTTCCAGCCGGAAAAACCGCTTCAGCGTCGAGGCCTTCATCCGCGCCGCATCCGCAAAGCGCATGTGATTCTCGACCAGCGCCAGAATCTGCCGGGTCTCGTCGTTGGAGAAGCGGAAGCGCCGGCAGATCTCCGCGGCCATGGCCACGCCCACCTCCACGTGGCCGTCGAATCGAATCCTGTCCGGAGCCCGGCGAAAGGTCGGAGGCTTGCCCACATCGTGCAGCAGCGCGCCCCAGGCCAGCGTGAAGGAGCAGTCGTCAGGAAGTTGCTCGAGGAGCATCAGCGTGTGTATCCACACGTCGCCTTCGGGATGGAACTGCGGCGGCTGCTCGACGCCCTTCATCTTTGCCACCTCAGGCAGCACTTCCGTCAGCAGGCCCGTCTCATCCAGCAACTCGAAGGCCCGCCGCGCATGACCCTCGGTGAGCATCTTCGTCAGCTCGTCGCGGACACGCTCGCGACTGATGGCTTTGGTCCTGGCGGCGAGTGAGCGGATGGCGAGTTTTGTCTGGGGCTCAATCTCGAATCCGAAACGCGCCGCAAAGCGCACGCCGCGCAGCATCCGCAGGTGGTCCTCTTCAAAGCGATCGCCGGGCTGGCCGATGGCGCGAACGACGCCGGCTTCAATGTCCGCCAACCCGCCCACATGATCAATCACCGCCGCGCGGAGATTCTCCCGGATTACGATCGACCTGTCATCCCGAGCGGAGCGCAGCGCAGTCGAAGGACCTGTTTCTTGAAAGTCAGTCTCGCGCAAGGGGTCCAGCAGCAGCCCATTGATGGTGAAATCGCGCCGCCGCACATCCTCTTCGGCGCTGGCCGTGTACCGCACCGCGTCGGGATGGCGGCCATCGGAGTAGACGCCGTCGGAGCGGAAACTCGCGACTTCTGTGATTCCGTATTCTGGCTTCGCGGACTCCGCTCCGGCCGCGCCAGCGGCGTCTGCCTCACCGCAGGTGGTGCTTTCGGCTACGAGCACCACGCCAAAGTGAGCTCCCACGGCAAAGGTGCGCGGAAACATCTCCAAAACCACGTCGGGCGTCGCGCTGGTCGCAACGTCGTAGTCCTTCGGCTCGCGGCCGAGGAGCAGATCGCGCACGCAGCCGCCGGCCAGATAGGCCTGATGGCCGGCGGCGCGCAGGGTGGCAACGATCCTGAGAGCCGCATCGAATTGGCGCGTGGAGGGCAACATGGCCTGCTCTCTCCATTTTCAACCCTTTGCGGCCGAATGGCGTTATGATTTGCTTTATTGGTGGAGTTGACAATGGTAATCAAGTTGTTTGTTGTGATACTGCTGCTTACCACGCTTGCCTTTGGGCAGTCTCGCGAGTGCAAGACCAATACAAAAGTTGTTGGTGCGTGCTATATGGTTTATGGCAGAGCTACGTTTGGAAATGGGACACCGGCTCTTCGAATCTGGCCCGTCGGGACAAAGCGGATGCTCGGAGTTACCGCAGGACCGATTGCGGATGATGCGGACGACCCAATAGCGCCAATGGAAATGTTGAAGTTCGCTCCAGATGTTGAAGGGATCTCCGGTGATTTCGAGGTTTGTCCATTTACACCAGAACGCAAAGGTCAAATGCAGATGGTTTGTGTGGAGTCTGCCAAGAATCTGGTGGTAAGGCGATGGTCCAGCCGACCTGCTACACGAGCCCGCTAAACTATAAATGTGAGCACGCGCGGCCTGATCCTCGGAATCGAATCCTCCTGCGACGAAACGGCTGCGGCTGTGGTCGAGCGCGGGGCGCGCACGCTTTCCTCGGTCGTAGCCTCGCAGATCGCCATGCACGCCCGTTATGGCGGGGTGGTGCCGGAGCTGGCCAGCCGCGAGCATCTGCGGGCGATCGTGCCGGTGGTCCGGGGGGCGCTGGCGCAGGCTGGGATTACTCTGGCCGATCTCGATGCCATCGCCGTGACCGCCGGGCCGGGGCTGGCCGGGGCGCTGCTGGTGGGCATCACTTATGCCAAGGCGCTGGCTTATGCGCAGGGGTTGCCGCTGGTTGCCATCAATCACCTGGAAGGGCACATCCATGCGGTGCTGCTGAATGAACGCGAGCTCTCAAAAACTTGTCATCCTGAGCGAAGCGCAGCGGAGTCGAAGGACCTGCTTCTCGTCGACGAGCCGGCCCTTGCGCTGGTTGTCTCGGGCGGGCACACGCACCTTTATCTTGCTCGGCCGGCGGATGGTGCCCAGAACCAAACATGGACGTACTCGCTGGTTGGGCGGACGGTGGACGACGCTGCCGGAGAGGCCTACGACAAGGTGGCCAAGCTGCTCGGCTTCGGCTATCCCGGAGGTCCGTGGATCGACGCACTGGCTCGCTTCGGCGACTCGAAGGCTGTGCCGTTTTCGTTTTCGCAGATCAAGACGAAGGCGCATCTGCGAGGGAAGGCTCCTCGAACCAAGGCGGCCCTGACCGCTCCGATTGCGGATCTCGACCCGCGATTGATGTTCTCGTTTTCGGGGATCAAGACGGCGGTGCTGCGCTATGTGGAGCTGCATGATCTGCGAGGCGAGGCGCAGGCGCGGGCGGCGCGGCTCTTCGCTCCAGGCGTTGAGGCCAAGCCGCCACAGAGCAAAGAAGAAGCGCTGGCTCTGTGTCCGCAGCAGGTGCTGGATCTGGTGGCGAGCTTCCAGCACGCGGTGGTCGGCGACCTGATGAAGAAGAGCTTTGCCACGGCCGAGTGGCTGGGCGCGCGGCGGATTCTCGTCACCGGGGGCGTGGCCGCGAACCGAGAGTTGCGCGCGCGCTTCAGCTCAGAAGCTGCCCGGCGCGGGCTGCCTGTGGCCTTTCCCACGCTGGCGCTTTCGACCGACAATGCCGCCATGATCGCCGCCGCTGCCTGGCCGCGGTTTTTGAGCGGAGAGTTTGCTTCAGGGTCGCTGTCGGCCGATCCTTCGCTGGCGCTCGGGCGGTGAACGGAGCCTTTCCCGCGCCGCTGAATGCAGCGCTGGTACAATCGGATAGGCTGAAAACCGGATGATTTTGCCGGAGTTTTGGTCGAATTTGAGCAAGAAATCCGATCGATGACCCTGCGCCTTTTCAATACCCTGACGGGACAACTTGACGAGCTGGTACCCTCTGACGGCAAAACCGTGGGCATGTACGCCTGCGGGCCGACGGTCTACGACTATGGGCACATCGGGAACTTCCGCACATTTTTGCAGGTGGACGTGCTGCGGAGGTTTCTGAAGCTGACCGGGGTCGGCGTGCGCCACGTGATGAACATTACCGACGTTGACGACCGGATCATCAGCAATGCCGCCGCAGCCGGGATCTCCATCCGCGAGTACGCTTCAACCTTCGAGCAGGCCTTCTTTGACGACATGGAGTCTCTCAGAATCCAACAGCCGGAGATCATCGCGCGGGCCACGGAGCATATTCCGGGGATGGTGGCGCTGGTCGAGAAGCTGGCGGCGGCGGGGGCAGCCTATCAGGCCGAGGACGGGAGCTGGTACTTTCGCCTCGCGGCTTTTCCGGAATACGGCAAGCTGAGCAAGAAGGATCTCTCCGGCATGGAAGATGGCGCGCGAGTGGACGTCGACGAGTATGAGAAGGACTCGGCGCGGGACTTTGCGCTGTGGAAGGCGGCCAAGCCTGGCGAGACCTCCTGGGAGACGGCGATTGGGCGCGGGCGCCCTGGCTGGCATATCGAGTGCTCAACGATGGCCATGGAGTATCTCGGCGAGAGCTTCGATCTGCACGCAGGCGGCGAAGATCTTATCTTTCCCCACCACGAGAACGAGATCGCGCAGAGCGAGAGCGTGACGCACAAGACCTTTGCGCGGCACTGGATGCATGTGCGGTTTCTGCTGGTGGACGGGCGGAAGATGTCGAAGAGCGAGGGCAACTTCTACACCCTGCGCGATCTGCTGCTGAAGGGCTACAAGGCCTCGGCGATTAGGCTGGCGCTGATCTCCGTACCCTACCGGCACCAGTTCAACTTCACCTTCGACGGGCTGGTAGAGGCGACAGCGGCCATTGAGCGGCTGCGGACCTTTCGCCAGAGGCTCACAGGCGGCAGCTTTGCGCCGGGCGAAAACCCTGCTATGCAAGATGCCGCGAAGAAGGCGCAGGCGGATTATCTGGCCGCGCTGAGCAACGATCTGAATACCGCCGAAGCAAGAGCGCCGATCTTCGAGCTGCTGCGCGCGGCCAACACGGCGATGGATCAGGGGCAACTGAAGGCTGGGGACCGGGACGCGATTCTGGCGGTTCTGGCGAGCTTCGACGCGGTCTTCGGCGTGATAGAGGACGGCGACGCCGAGGCGACGCGGCTTGCATTGGAATGGGCGGAGAAGTCCGGGCGGATGGGCGATGTGGCTCCTGAGCTACTGAAGCGGCAAGGGCTGACCGACAAGGCCATCGAGACGATGGTGGCCCTGCGCGACCAGGCCAAGCGGCAGCGCAACTTTGCCCGCGCCGACCAGATTCGCAATGAGCTGGCGGAGAAGGGCGTTGTGCTCGAAGACTCCAAGGACGGCGTGCGCTGGAAGCGGAAGTAACCGCAAGGACGATTGAGAAACAGGAGATTGACCCCATGGAAGCCAACGAAGCGCAGGAGTTGCAGGAACACGCCGAACACGCAGGCCACTCGGATTCACTGAAAGCGGTTGCCTTTACCATGAGCCTTCTGGCCGTGCTGGTGGCCGTGGTCACCGTGGTCGGTCATCGCACGCACACCGAGGCGGTGCTGAACCAGGCCAAGGCGAGCGACACATGGAACGAGTACCAGGCCAAGAAGAATCGCGCCTACGACACGCAACTGGTGACCGATCTGCTCAACGTGGTCACGGTAGCCGACGGGAATGGGGCGAAGAAGGCCGCCAAGGGCTATGCCGACCACCAGGCGAAGTGGGCCGACGATCTGGAGAAGGAAAAGAAGGTGGCCGAGGGCTTCGAGGAAGAGGTGCGGCTGGCCGAGCACAAGGCCGACTACTACGACTTCGGCGAGGCGCTGCTGGAGATTGGGCTGGTGATTACATCGATCACCTTGCTGACCAAGAGGCGCATCTATTGGTTCGCGGGGCTGGCGGCTGCGGTGGTGGGGATTGTGGCAACGGCGATGGGGCTGCTGCTGAAGTAGAGTTCATGGATTCCCAGGTCCCAACCACCCCGGCGACGAAGACCTGTCGCTGGGGACCCCGGGAAGAAGCGGGACCTGGGGCATCCGGATTCATGTTCTGGGAGTCATTTAGACCGCGATCGTTGCTTCGCCCTTTTGCCAGCCGCAGGGGGTGAGTCCGCCGTTTTGCAGGGCGTCAAGGACGCGCAGCACTTCCTTGGGGTCGCGGCCCACCGAGAGATCGGTCACGTAGACGAAGCGGATCATGTTCTCCGGGTCCACGATGAACGTGGCGCGCTGGCTGACGCCGGCCTTCAGGTCGAGAATGCCCAACTGCTCTGAGAGATCGCGCTTGATGTCGGAGAGCATGGGGAAGGGCAGGTTTTTGAGCGAGGGCTGCTCGTTGCGCCAGGCCCAGTGAACGAACTCAGAATCGATGCTGGCGCCGAGAACCTGCGCGTCGCGGCTCACGAACTCCGAGTTCAGTTCACCGAAGGCGGCAATTTCAGTGGGACAGACAAAGGTAAAATCCTTGGGCCAGAAGAAATAGACCTTCCACTTGCCGTCAAAACTCCGATCGGTGATGGTTTGGAAGGCTTTTTTCAGGTCGAGATCGACCACGGCGGTCAGTTCAAAGGCAGGGAATTTTTCTCCAACGGTCAGCATGCACACTCCTCGTAGGTTGCCAGGGTGAACGGTGCGTGCGGACAGAGGCGCCGATGCCGATTGCCGATCAAATGAAATGAAAGCGTGGAAGGCAGACAGCGGCTAAACACTCGGTTTTCGCACAGGGCTATTCACTTAAGAGATGACGGAGTGCCGGGAAAGGATTCTTAGTTGGGCCAGCCGCCGGAGGTCGAACGGCGGCGGAAGCGCTCATCGACGGGCTGGCGGTCTTTGAAGCCAGAGTCGACGGTGTGCCAGTGTTCGATGGCCGGCTCGCCCATGCGCCAGCAGAGCAGGACGACCTGGTCGTCGATGCGGCAGGGGAAGTCCAGCAGCCCGGTTTCGAGATCCTTCACCTGCACGCCGATGGCGTCGATCTCGGCGATGCTCTCGCGGGCCAGCTTGACGAGGGAGTCCAGCTCGGCGCGCTGTTTGGCGATCGCGGCCACGTCCACCCTCATGCCGCCGGAGAGGTAGATGCGGCGGGCCGTCTCAGAGAGGCTCTGCTCGACCTCCTCGGCCGACCGCTTGCCTTCAATCGCGCGCTTCAAGAGCGACTCCAGCACCGGGAGCAGAGACTGCGCTTCGTCGAGGGTAAAGGTCTTCATGGGGAACCACCCTTGGATGATAGGATACGACGAAAATGGGTCTGGGGACTAGCCGGAATGGGACAGTCCAGAGCAATTGCAAGAACGAAACGCGCGGGCCGTGCTTGCGGATCGACGGGCGCGGATTCAGCCGCGCCCTGTCAAAACGACGGTCTATTTCAGAAATTCTCTAAAAGACGCCAGCCAGAAAAACCTCGGCCGGATGGGCCGTCTCCTTTTTGGTTCCGCAGGCTGCCAGCACCACCGGCGAAAGCGTCAACACCGGGCAACGGGAGTGGGCCAGCACCTTGTAGACCACCCCCTGCCGGGCGACCGCGGCAAAAGCCGAGGCGCCCTGCGCTCCCAGGACGATCATGTCGACCTGCTGCGCGCGGCTTTGATAGAGCAGCTCTTCGGTCGGATCGCCCGGCACCACGATCGCTTGCACGGAAACCTTGCCTTGAAACTCTTCCGGAATGAGCGAGATCATCTCGGCTTCCATTTGCTCGATGGAGCGGCCGGCCAGAGTCTCATGGCGATCCTGGTCCCGGATGACATGCTGCAGGATCAGGCGCGCATTCTGCTCCGCTGCCAGCCCCGCGGCAAAGGCGGCCACCACATAAGAGGATTCGTGAAGACTGATGCCGCATAGGATGGTGCGCGTTTCGAAGTTGCGGTATTTGCCGTCCACCACCTCCGGACCGACGATGCAGACCGGAACTTTGGCGGTGCGCAGCACGGCTTCGGCCACCGAGCCCACCAGCAGCTTGCCGATGGGGCCCGGAGAGTGAGTTCCCATCACAATGCGGTCGATCTCGCGTTTGCGCTGGAAGGCGATCACCTGGCCGGCTGCCGGCCCTGGGCGCACAACCGTCTCGCATTCTACGCCCGCACTTCGGACGCGCTGAGCCAGCGGCTCCAGATGCTCCGCTTCTAATTTGGCGGCGGCGGCGTAGTCGTAGTAGCGGATTCCCGAGGTCTCCGATGCCTCAACCACCAGCGTGTCGTAGGCGTGAAAGAGGATCAGTTTTGCGCCAAACTCGACAGCTTGCGCAAGCGCGAAAGCGAAGGCTTTTTCGTTGGCAGGAGTCTCGGTGGCAAAGAGGATGGCGGAGGGCTTGCTCCAACCCGGCTTGAGTAGAGAGGTCATGGAACCTCCTGATCGTGCGCAAATATGCTAGGGGACTGCCCATCGGAATGCCGTATCCGGCGGCACAAGTCCTAGTGAGTTGAATCACCCGTGAAGGGCCCTATTCCGCGGCTTCCGGCGCTCGAAGACTTGTCGCTTCACTCATAAGACCGCAGCTTCCAGCCAATCGTTCAGCGGAGGCCGCATCGTGCATTCCATCCGGAGTCTCGTTCGCCGGGACAATGCGGAGCCTGTCGATTGAGCAAGATGAAGTGATCCAAATCACAGCCCACCCCATGCCTCGGATGCTCTTCTGGAGCAGAATCGTGGCGCTCCAGAGCTGCCTTCCAATTCACGGGGCTCTGCCGTAAGCTTGCATGGTGGTTCCCTTCGCCGAAGGGAAAAGCATCTTATCGGCACTGTCTCGGTTTTTGTTGAATTACGAAAGGCATCTCTTTCCCCGGCGCAGGAGCAGCTTCCGGCCCCGCCCTCCGATTCCGCAGGAGGTCTCATGCAACCGATGCATAACATTCCCGCCCGCGGCGGGTTGAACTTCGACGAAACCCCCTTTCTGGCCATCTGGGAGGTCACGCAGTCCTGCGACCTGGCCTGCAAGCACTGCCGCGCCGCCGCCCAGCCGATTGCCCATCCCGACGAGCTGACCAACGCCGAGGGCAAGGCCCTGATCGACCAGATCGCCCAGATGGGCGTGCCGATCTTCGTCTTCACAGGCGGCGATCCGCTCAAACGTAAAGACGTCTTCGAGTTGATCCGCTATGCCGCGGACAAAGGCGTGCAGGTGGCTCTGACCCCCAGCGCCACGCCGCTGCTCACGCGCGAGGCGATCTTCAAGTTCAAGGAGGCGGGCCTGGTGCGGCTGGGCATCTCGCTGGACGGCTCGACCCCGGAGATTCACGACGCCTTCCGCGGCCTGCCCGGCGCATGGGCGCGCACCATCCAGGCGATCGAGTGGGCCAACGAGGCAGGCATCCCCATCCAGGTGCACACCACCATCAGCCGCCACAACGCGCACGATCTCGACAGTCTCTGCGCCCTCTTTGAAAAGCTGGCCATCGTCATGTGGAATGTCTTCTTCCTGGTGCCCGTGGGCCGCGGCCAGCTCGACGATCTGCTCAGCGGCGAGGATTTCGAGAGGGTCTTCGGCAAGATCTACGAACTCTCCCACCGCGTCAACTTCCAGATCAAGACCACCGAGGCCATGCACTACCGCCGCTACCTGCTGCAGCACAATCTCGAAGAGCGCAAGATCGGTCACGGCCATCCGGGTGCCAGGCCAGCCACTACGCAAGCCTATGAGCCCGGCGCGCCGACGGCCGATGCGCAGACCCGCACCGCAAGCTGGGCCACCCGCCGCGTCAACGACGGCAAGGGCTTCCTCTTCGTCTCGCATGTGGGCAACGTCTATCCCAGCGGATTCCTGCCCATCCACGCCGGCAACATCCGCGAGACCCCGCTCGGGGAGATCTACCGCAACGCGCCCATCTTCAAATCGCTGCGCGACACCAGCAAGCTCGAAGGCAAGTGCGGCGCCTGCGAGTACAAGGAGATCTGCGGAGGCTCCCGCGCCCGCGCCTACGCCGTGACCGGCGATCCACTGGCCCAGGAGCCATGCTGCATCTATCAGCCCAGGAACTGGGACCAGCAGTTGGAAAACGAAGCGGCCGCCTTCGCAAAGCCCTAGCCGATCACTCGATTCCCGGTTCTGGCGACGGGATGAGGAACGCCGGCCTGACGAGATGAGCAACCCACCGGCGCATTGGCGCCGGCCCTTGAATCCGGCAGACGGATTCAGGGAGCGGTTACCCATGCGCCACCTAATGCAGGAGACTTGGTTATGAAAACGCCGAAGAACATCGATGTGCTATTCGTCGCCGGTTTTGGCCCGATCGTTCGCGACCCGGTGGCAAGTCGCAAGTTCTATTCCGAAGTATTGGGACTCCCGTTCAAGGAAGATGCCAATGGCTATCTGCACACGGGTGGGGTGGATGGCGTAAAGCATCTCGCCTTGTGGCCGTTGGTGCAGGCGGCTGAGTCTTGCTTTGGCACGGATCAATGGCCAGGCAATCTTCCCGTGCCGCAAGCGTGGATCGAATTTGACGTGGAGAGCATCGAAAAAGCCACTGCGGAACTGGAGTCGCAAGGCTACAAGCTGCTGGTTGCGATGCGAAAGGAACCCTGGGGTCAAGTCGTCACGCGGCTGCTGGGCCCCGAAGGTCTATTGGTGGGCGTAACCCATACGCCTGCGATGCGGAAGTGATCCCGCTGCCCCGTTGGCGGATGATGCCCAAAGATTCTTGCAATCGCCGCACCCTGTGCTTCAGGAGCGCCCGAGCATCTGGCGCAGCGCAAGCGTGGCGGCATGGTAGCCGCACATGCCGTGAACGCCGCCGCCGGGAGGCGTCGATGCCGAACAGAGATACAGGTTGGGCGCGCTGGTGGCGTAGTTGAAGATGCCGGGGCGGAAGAGAAATTGGCGCATCGTCAAGGCTCCGCCGCCGATGTCGCCGCCGGCAAGATTGGCGTCCTTGGACTCGAGCATGGCGGGCGGCGAAACCCGGCGCGCCAGCACGCAGTCGCGAAATCCCGGTGCAAAACGCTCGATCTGGGCTTCAATGCGCGCCGTCATATCGATGGCCGAGCCGTTGGGCACGTGACAATAGGCCCAGAGAACGTGTTTGCCGCGCGGCGCGCGCTCCGGATCGAAGAGCGAAGGCTGCGCCGCCAGCACAAAGGGGCGCTCGGCGATGCGGCCATGCGCCACGGCATCTTCTGACTCTGCTATCTCCTCGAATGTGCCGCCAAGGTGCACGCTGATCGCGCGCAAGCATTCCGGGGCGCGCCAGGGAACCGGTTCGGAGAGAGCAAAGTCGATCTTGAATGCGCCCGGCCCGTGTTGAAAGCGCTGCATCGTGCGCCGGTACCGGGGCGTCAGCCGATCGCCCGCCAGATCTAGCAATTGGCGCGGCGAGATGTCGCACAGCGTGAGCGTGTTGTCGCCATCCATCTCGCGCAGCGAACGCGCATCGATGCGGCGCGATGTGTGCAGCGTGCCGCCCAGGGTTTCGAGGCAAGCGAGGAGCGCGTGCGGAATGGCGCCCGCTCCGCCACGTGGAATCGGCCAGCCGACGGCATGAGCGGCGGCGGCGAGCACCAGCGCGACGGCGGAACTGAGCGGCCGATCGAGGCCGAGAAGCGAATGCGCCGCCAGTCCCGCAAAAAGCGCCCGTGCGCGGGGGGTCGAGAAGCGGCTGCCGGCAAGGGTCTGCGCCGGCTGCAGCGCGGCCAGCCCGAAGCGCGCCATCCGCAACGGGTGACGGGGAATGCGAAGGATGGGACCCAGGCTGTCCCAAGCGAACTCGTCCCAGCGGCCTGCTGCCGGCTCCATCAGTCGGCGCCAAGGCTTGCCGTCGGCGCCCAGCGCCCGCTCGGCATCCCCAAGATCCCGTTCCAGCACCAAGGCGGAGCCATCGTCGAGCGGGTGCGCCAATGGCGCTTCGCCGTGGATCCATTCCAGTCCATGCTCCGTCAGAGGCAGCGCAGTGAAGAACGGAGAGCCGGCAGCCAATGGATGCACCGCGGAGCCGAAGTCATGCCGGAAACCGGGGAGGGAGAGCGGCAATGTGCGCGCCGCCCCGCCCGGCTCCGCTTCGGCTTCGAAGACCTCGACGGAGAGCCCCGCCTGCGCCAGAACAATGGCGGCCGCGAGTCCGTTGGGGCCGGAGCCGATCACGTATGCGTGCTTCATCGCGTTTATCCTCCGGCAATCAGTCCCACCGATCAGTCGTGAAGCGGCAGCTCGTCAGGCTACTGGACCACGGCGAACTTGCCGTCCGGAGTGAGGGTAATCTCCGGTGCATAGAGGCCGAGAAGCTGGCGGTGCCACCAGTTGCCGGTGCGGCGCTTTTCGTCCATCGAAGTGAACCAGTACTGCCATAAAACCGCGCGCACAAAGAGAGGCGGCGATTGGGCGAACGGGTTGCTCTTGAAGAGTGCGAGCACGCCGGGGTCCTTGGTCAGCAGGCGTTCTTCCGTAAGCGGAACAAGATCGTCCTGCTGCCAACTGCCCAGCGACGCAAACCAGAGATTCCAGTCGAAGCGGGGCTGGTAGGGCGCGTAGATGCCGGGCGGCTCGTCCAGCGCTTGCGGCTTGTACCGGAAGGGATAGGGTATCCAGTTCTGGCCATCGTTCGAGCCCTGGAACTCAATCTCGTAGCGACCCCGCGTCATGACCGCGAAGAGGCCATATTGGTTGGCGATGCGGAAGGGTTCGAGAGCCGCAATCGGCGCGGTGGGCAGCGGAATGCCGCGCACAGGGATGCCGATGAGCTCCGCCGTGGTGTCGTATGCGATCCATGAGAGCATCGTCGCGGCAAAGATCAGGCGGACGAGGCTGCAAACAGCCGCAAACCGGCGGCTGGTTCGAGGAGGCTCGGAAGCGGCTTCATCAGAGCTTGCCTGGTTCACGGTGAGGATCGACAGCGGCTGCTCCTGGCGAGGCTCGGCGCTGGCGGAGCTCTCCGGCACGCGCGGACGGAAACGCCCCGGAACCAGCCGCAGCAGCGTCCTGTCGTCCAGAAGCAGGAAGCCCAGGGAGAGGACAAGATAATTCAAAAAAGTGTAGTTGGCGGTAAGAATGACTCCGATCTCCCACGGGGTCACGATCAGGAAGCAGATGAGCCGCACGCGGCGCGGAAAGAAGAGCATGAAGACCAGTCCAAGTTCGAGCGCAAGCGTGCCGGCAGCAGTGGCGGCTTGAAACCAGTGCGGAAGATGCTCGACGTACCAGCCGACCCAGGTTGGCAATGGACCGTTCTGGTAGTAGTGGTCCATGGCGGTGAGGGTGTGCCACTGCGGATCGCCGCTGAGCAGCTTGACCATGCCCGATTCGAAGTAGATGCGGAACCACTCCCATTGCAGGAGAAACAGGCTGGCGCGCGAAGGAGGATGAGCCGCTCCCCAGCCGGGCAGCACTCCGGGTGGCGCGAAGAAGAGAGCGAGAAAACCGGCTTCGAGAAGCATCCCGTCAGATTGATAGTTGGCGAACTCTCCGGCAGCGGCAACGAACGACAGGTAACAGGCAAAGCAGACAAAGAAAGTCAGGCGAGGCCATAGATTCAGGAAAGCGGCGACGGACGCCGCCAGGCCGATCCACATGACCGCCATCAGCATTGGCGAACTGGCGGAGAGCCAGAAGAGCGACGGCGCATACCAAAAGCGCGCTCCGGCAAACGCCTCTGCGACAGCCGCCAGGTAGGGTTGCACGGGATGGATGCCCTGCGGCCCGATTAATCCCTTGATCTGAAAGAGGAGGGAATAGAATGCGGAGAAACAGATGGCCGCGAGTGCGCGCAGAAAGATCCAGCGCGGAACCAGGCGGCCCGGCGGACCGTGCCTGGAGTCGAACAACCACCGCATCACGCTGTTCCGGTTACGCTCCATCCTGTCTGCATCATAATCGCGGTTTCCCGGCTTTTTGTTGTTCTTCGAGTCGTGCTCCGGCCAAGGCCGATCGTCCCATGCGACAGCTTGCCGAAGGCCAGGCGAACCAAGCGACGAGGTGTGCGGCGTGAGGAGCCTCTGACCCTGTCGGCTGCCAATTTGCGAAGGATGGTGATTCAAGGCGTTCTGCTGAACGGGTTTGCTCTTCGCAAGCCGCCTTCCAGCCGGAACTGCTTTAATAGTGGGGTGGAGTCAACCATGCGGACGGCGATCATCGGCGGCGGCATCGCGGGCTTGGCGGCTGCCTATGAGCTGGAGAAGGCGCGCAAGGCGGGCGCCGCAGTCGAGTACACGCTCTTTGAGGCGCGGGAGCGGCTGGGCGGCTGCCTGGCTTCGGAGATCGTCAACGGCGCGGTGCTGGAGCGCGGCCCGGACTCCTTTCTGACCGAGAAGCCGGCGGCAGCCGAACTCTGCCGCGAGCTGGGCCTGGGAGATGCGCTGACCCCCTCGAACGACGCCGGCCGCAAGACCTATATCGTGGTTCGCAACCGGCTCATTCCTCTGCCCGACGGGCTGATGTTCATGGTGCCCACCAAGCTGATTCCCACCGCGCTGACCCGGCTCTTCAGCCTCTCCACCAAGGTGCGCATGGGACTGGAACTGCTGCACCCGCCGCAACCGGCACATCAAGACGAGTCGGTGGCCGCGCTCGTCGAGCGTCACTTTGGCCGCGAGGCCGTCAACAGGCTGGCCGACCCGCTGTTGTCTGGAATCTTTGGCGGCGACTCTACGCGGCTGAGCGCGCGCACCGTGCTGCCGCGTCTGGTGGAGATGGAGAACGACTACGGCTCGCTCACTCGAGGCATGTTGGCCGCGCACCGCAAGATGCGCGCTCGTGCCAAGGCAGCCGCCCAACAGAACGGCAAGGCCGCCGGCAACGCGGCACCCCGGCCGGCCTTCACCGCGCTGCGCGGCGGCATGCAGCAGTTGATCGACGCCCTGACCGCGCGGCTTGATCCAACCACCGTGCGCTTGGCCACGCCGGTCAGCGGCATCGAGAAGATGGCTAAAGGCTGGAGTGTTCAGGCCGGCAGTGCGACGGAGCGCTTCGATGCGCTCATCATGGCCTCGCCCGCGTGGGCTGCCGGCGCTTTGCTCGGACGCGTGGACGCCGCGCTGGGCGAAGAACTGAGCGCCATCCCCTACTCCTCGTCGATTACCGTCAATCTGATCTACGACGAGGCTCAACTGGGCCGCCTGCCGGAGGGATTCGGCTTCCTGGTTCCGGCGGTGGAAGACCGCGCGATGCTGGCCTGCACCTTTGTGCACCGCAAATTCCTGGGCCGCACGCCGCACGGCAAAGCGGTCTTCCGCGCGTTCCTGGGCGGCATGAAAAACGAAGCGCTGCTGGACAAGCCGGACGCCGCTTTGGTGGCCACCGTCCGCCGCGAACTGAACGGGATCCTCGGAGAAGCGGTCATCCCGCAAGAGGTCGAGCCGGAGCACGCGCAGGTTTCGCGCTGGCGGCGGGCAATGGCCCAGTACGCCGTCGGCCACCAGGATCGCAAGCAGCGCATCGCCGAGCTTGTGGCGGCCCTTCCCGGCCTGCGGCTGGCCGGCAACGCCTACGACGGCATCGGCATTCCGGATTGCATCCGCCTGGGTCGGCAGGCGGCGAAAGATCTGATCGCGGCTGACGCAAGTTAGTGAGCTGCCAAGTCAACAAGCAGGCAAGTCGCAAATAGATTTAGCTCTCGCCGGGGATTTCCTCTCCTGCAGCAGGAATTGCTTTTCGCAGACATGGACCATGCGCCCAGATCAAACACGGAGACCTACCTCCGAAGCTCTGAACCTGTAGCGAGAAATCGTCAGGGTTGGTCTGATCGACACTGTTTCCACAGAACCAACACGTAAACGAAACTTGCGAGTTCACAAAGTGCATCGTGCACCCCTATCTCGGAACCACTGGCAAAACCAATGCTGACGGATGCGCTTTGTCGTGAAAGATGGTGTTTGTCGCCTTCACAAATATCGCGCTGGTGCTGGCTGGCTTGCCCGTGTTCAGGTTGCGGTCGAAGCGCGGGAAGTTGCTGCTGCTGACCTCCAGACGGATTCGATGCCCTTTGAAGAAGAGATTGCTCGTGGCCCACAGATCGATCTTGTACTCGTAGACTTTGCCGGGCACGATGAGCTTCGGCTCAGCGGTTGTCGATTCGCGGTAACTGGCGCGCAAGACTCCTTCCGTAAGATTCTGCGCAAAGCCATTCGGCCATACGTCAACTAACTTGGCGGTAAAGTCCGTATCGACGGCAGAAGAAGTTGCGTATAAGTCGAGAGTTACGGGGCCAGTAACTTCGGTGTCGCTCTCCAATGGCGGCGTGGAATAGACCATCACGTCAAGGCGGGCTTCGACTTCATTCTGATCGCGCGGGCCGGGAGCCAGGTGAACGGCGTCGCAACAGAGCGGGCCGCCGACGGTGGGCACGGGGTTGGCGGGGTCGTAGACGATCTGGTCGGCCGCTTCGGTGAGCGCGGCGGAGGTGGAAAGCGCGCCATCGCCGCTGGCGCTGTTAGCCTTGCCTTCCGAGTGAAGGAAGTAACTGGTCTGTTTGGCGCGTTCCAGCGGCCAGCTATCTTCATCGCGCCACTTGTTCTCACCCATGACAAAGATTCTGACCGGCTTGCCGTTGGCAAACATGTTTTGCTTTCCGAGGAAGAGATAGTCGTACCAATCCAAAACGTAATCATTCTCGTCGAAGAGCGCGTCGGGGCCGAAATCGACCTCGCCGATCTTTCTTCCCCAGCCGGAGTGGCCGCCGATGGCGACGATCAGGCGCTGGCCATCGCGGGCGGCCTGGTTGCCGGCGTGGGCCTTCAGTCCCAGGTAATTGCGCAGCGATCCGCCCAGGAAGATGTCGTACCAGGCGGCGATGGTCAGCGCCGGAACCTGGATCTTGTCGTAGTTCTCCTCGATGGACCATTGCTTCCAGTAACTGTCGTAGTTGGGATGATCGAGCCAGTCGAGAAAGTAGGGCGCCTGCGAGCGGGTCAGAGCCGCGCCGTCTTGTGGAGTTTTGATGTTGAAGACGGGAAAGTTCTTGAGCGGCAGAACGGTGTCTCCAATCACGGCATTAGCCCGCTGGTTGATCCAGCGGCCGTAGGTGTCCTGCGCCAGCCCCGAGGTCCATGACTCGTTGAACCACTGCTCGAAGGCCCCGCCCTGATAGGTCCAGTTCTCGTGGTAGTTCGAGGCCGTCACGATGGGGCAGATGCCGGCCAGATGCGGCGGACGAGCGATCGCCGCGAGCATCTGCGTCGCGCCGACATAAGAACCGCTGAACATGCCGACCTTGCCGTTGGAGTGAGGCAGCGCCGCCGCCCACTCGACCGTGTCATATCCGTCTTCTATCTCGTGCTTGAAGGGGTACCATTCGCCCTCGGAGGCGTACCGGCCGCGTACATCCTGAGCCACCACCATGAATCCGCGCGCTACGGCCCGAGGCCCAAAGCCAGCGAATCCATCCTTGTTATAAGGAGTGCGCGTGAGCAGCACCGGGTAGCTGCCCTCGCCCGCCGGACGGTAGATGTCGGCGCGCAGCGTCACCCCGTCGCGGGTCTTCATCGCAACATTGTGCTCGACGACGATGCCGGCATCGGTTTGAGCGCCAGCGGGAATGAATGGCAGCAGAGTGACGGCAAAGACGAGCCGGCAAAGGGTCTTTTTCAGCATCGAATTCTCCGAAGGGCGAAAGCCGAGTCCATTCTACCTGCCTTGCCCCCGGAGAAAAGCAACGATGCTGAGGTGCGATTACATCCCGCCTTTGCCGAGCATGATTCCGATGCCGTAGGTGACCGCGCCTTCGACGGCGCCGACCACGGTCATCTCGAGGCCGGAGGACCACCAGGAGCGGACGGTGATGAGCGATTTGGCGGCGCCGACGGCAAAGTGCGCGGCCAGCGAGATGACGGCGGCCGCGACGACTGCCTCGATCCCCTGCATGAAGAAGAAGGGAATGATCGGGATGGCCGCGCCGACGGCAGTCGAGAGCGCGCCCGAGCCGGCCGAGACCAGGGGATTGGCAAGCGCCTCCTCGCTGGTGCCGAGGCGTTCGCCGGCCAGGGCGCGGAGCAACTGACCGGGGTCGCTGGCGATGTGGTTGACCATATGCTGCGCGTCTTCCTCGGGCAGCCCCTTCACCTGGTAGTAGAGCGAGAGCAGTTCGCGGGCCTCGGGGCCGTTCATCTGGATGGCATCGCGCTCGCGGGCCAGCTCGGCCATGTAGATTTCACGCTCGCTTTTGGCGGCGAGATAAGCGCCCGAGCCCATGGAAAGCGCCGAGGCGATGAGGCCGGAGAGGCCGGCCAGCAGCACATACTTGCTGTCGCCGGCGGTTGCGCCGCTGACGCCGCTGACGATGCCGAAGATGGCGCCCAGGCCGTCGTTGACGCCGTAGATGGCGTCTCCGATCCAGCTTCCGGGCTGCTTGCGGCCCTGGTTGCGCTTGGCCAGCATCTCATCGAGCACCGCCTGGGCGTCGATTTTTTGCGCGCCGGCCGGAGCCTGATAGTGGCCGCGCAAGAGCGACCCAAGTTCGCGGTAGTGGTCCTTCTCATCCTCGATGACGTGTTCGAGGATGGCGATCGATTCCTCATCGCCCAGCGACTTCAGTTGTTCGCCGTAGCCGGCGATGGCGCGGCTCTCTTCGATCTCCAGACGGCGCAGGGCCATGCGCACGCCGCCGGCGCGGTTGGCCAGCGAGTTGGCCTCGCCGCCGGGGCTGCCCCGATAGACCGGCTCGCCGCCGCCCAGCTCGACGATGCGTCCATGCCAGAGCGAGGCGTGCTCCCACTCGGCGCTAGCCAGATGGCGCAGCACCTGGGAGCGCACCGAGTCCGTGTCCCGGTCGGCCAGGGTCATGTAAGTGTGGTAGCCTTCCATCTCAGCCTGCCAGTTGCCTTCCAGCGCCGCCAGGACCTTCTTCAGCTTGGCGCTGCTCAACGTTGCATTGGCCATGATCGTTTCCTCGCTGTTCCTTGAGGATAGCCGAATCCGCTGGCCGGGCGGTAGCCTTCCGCATTGCGTCATGGGGGCTCGCTTCCCCTGGGATGGGCTTACCGTATAGTGTTGTGTGAAGCAAAAAATCCGGGATTCCCGGCCGCAGACTACTCCACCGGCCAAGAACCAGCCGGCTGTTCTCTGGTGCGCGTTGAGCGCCCAGGACCATGCAACAGGCGCTAACCGGGCGATTTCTTCTTGAGGAAGCGGGGAATTGCAAACTATGGCAACGCGATCCACAACCCAGGCGGCTCCGAACGCGCCCAACTACTTAGGCCCGTTCATTACGGTCGCCATCCTGTTTTTCATCTTCGGGTTCATTACCAACCTGAACATGGCCCTGGTGCCCCACCTGCGGTCGATCTTCGATCTCCCCTACAAATGGGCCATGCTGGCTGAGTCGGCTTTTTTCCTTGCCTATTTTGTCTTCTCGTCACCCACCTCGAAGCTGATCGAAATGATCGGCTACAAGCGGACGATGGTGGTTTCGCTTTTCATCCAGGTTGTGGGCTGCCTGATGTTCGTTCCCGCCGCCAGGCTGGTCAACTTTCCGCTCTTCCTCGCCGCGGTTTTCGTTGTGGGAGCGGGCGTGACCGCCTTGCAGACCGCAGCCAACCCGTATGTCGCCATTCTCGGACCCGAGAGCAGCGCGCCCGTCCGCTTGACGCTGGCGCAGGCGCTTAATTCGCTGGGCGGAAGCATTGCCCCCTTGATTGCCGGCCACTACATCCTCACCGACCCAGCCGCAATGGAGTCCAAAGCCTACATTGCGAATACGGTGCGCGGTCCTTACATTGCCATTGCAGCAGGATTGCTGATTCTGGGCGTTATCGTGGCTTTCATGCACCTGCCACACATCGAGCAGCCCGAGGACACCCAAGCCGCCGCGGGAGACGATCCGGCCGTGAGCCGCAGCATCTGGAGCTACAAGCACACCGTGCTCGGCGCGGTGGGCATCTTCCTTTATGTCGGCGTGGAGGTGGGCCTGGCCTCGATCGCGGTCAACTACTTCCTCACCGAGGGCTTGAACAGCGCCAAAGTCGCCGGCTTTTTCGCCTCGCTGGGCTGGTTTGGCGCACTGGTTACCCGCCTATTTGGTCCCTGGACCGACGTGGGAATCGCCGCGATTCTCGTTTCGCTCTACTGGTTCGGCGCGTTGATCGGCCGCCTGCTCGGCTCCTGGGTGCTGACCAGGATCAAGTCGAACAAGCTGCTGGGCGCCTTCGGCTTCATCGCGGCCTCGCTGCTCGTCGTCTCCATGGTCAGCAGCGGGCAGATCGCCATCTGGAGCGTGGTGCTCTGCGGCTTCTTCAACTCGATCATGTTCCCCAACATCTTTGCGCTGGCGATCAAGGGACTGGGACCGATGACCAGCAAGGGATCGGGGCTCATCATGACCGCGGTTGTCGGTGGAGCGATCATTCCGGCCCTGATCGGCGCGCTGGCCGACAAGGCCGGCATTCAGAACTCCTTCGTGATTCCCATCTTCTGTTATCTCTTCATCGCCTACTACGGGCTGTGGGGGTCCAAGCCTTCGCGCACGGTAACGGCGTAGATCAGTTCGCGGCTGCGGCACAGCATGGATGGCCTGGATGCGGACTTGCATCCAGGCGCGGAGATACTCTAGGGCGCCGCCCGCGGCTTCGCTTCCGTTCCAGACTTGCCCGCAGAGAGCGGGTTCCGGCCGGGTTGCGGCGCTTCCGGGTTCAATCTCTGGGCGTAGTGCTTGGCTTCGTACATCTTGCGGTCGGCCGCAATGCACAACGACTCGGCGTCGGCCGCGTCTTCGGGAAAGACGGCGATGCCGATGCTGGCGCCGACGAGCACCTTGTGTTCGCCCAGGTCGAGTGGATCGTCGAGAAGTTGCCGCAGCGATCTTCCCACGTTCTCGGCTTCTTCCCGATTTGTGGGCTCCTCCAGAATCACCGAGAACTCGTCGCCGCCGGTCCGAGAGACAGTGTCCGAGCGGCGCACGCGCTCGGTGAAGGTCGATGCGACGTGCTGCAAGACTTGGTCGCCCATGTGATGGCCCAGCGTGTCGTTGACCTCCTTGAAGTAGTCCAGATCGATGACCAGAAGCGCCATCTGGCTTCCGTTGCGGCGGGAGCGCTCGAGGGCGCTCGCCATCCGGTCCTCGAAGAGCCGGCGGTTCGCCAGCCCGGTCAACGCGTCGTGCAGCGCCAGGTACTTGTTGTCTTCAATCTGGTTCTCAAGCAACAGCAGAATCATACCCACGGCCACCAGGTATTTGGGCAGATTCCAAACGGCGCTCTCAACCTGGAGATGCGGCAAAAGCGCATTCATGGCCGGCGATACGACAAAGACCGCGGCCCAGGCGAAGAATCCGGCGATGGTGATGAATGCGCCGGCCGTGGCGCGCCGGTAGGCGTAAAAGAAGTAAATGCTGCAACTGAAATAGACGGCAAACAGGAGTGCATTTACCGCCAGGATTCCTCCGTTGCCGGGACGATTTTGAAAGAGGAGAAGAAAGGCCGCGAGAAAGGTGTAAATGACAACCAGCGTCCAGCGAAGGGGGTGGTTGAGCTGGCGCAGCGAATGCAGGGTGAGGCCAAGCGGAACGGCAAAGAAAAGAGCTGCTGCCAGCCTCAGCGGCCACTCTGCCGCCGGGCCGATGACAAGGAGGCCCAGGTAAAGGGTGTTTGTGAAGATCAGCACTGCAAGCATCCACAAACTGGAGCGGTGATTGCGATAAGGGACGGACGCCCACATGAAAAGGATGCCGGCCCAGGTGAGGGCGGAGAGCGTGACCAAAGTCGCCAGGGTTCCCCACATGCCTGGCGCGTCCATGAAGACAGCGGCGGAGAAGTGGATCGCGATCATCACCCAGGCCGTAAGCCAGAGCTTGGACGTGGGGGTGTGATTGCGTCTTGCCACCGACGCGAAGGCGCACGTCAGAACCGTGACGGCCACAACCTCCGGCAATTTACTCAGGATCAAAGAGACTTACCCCTAATCTTGTCGGTTCATCTCCATCATCCACGATCCGAAGCGATCGACTGGCCTCTTTTTGCCGCCAAGATAGGACTTTCGGGTATACTTCCGTAACTTCAGCCCGTTCCAACCCCGTGATCGATCGGATGACCGCGCCTGATTTTTCCGCTGGGCGATCTCAATCTCCGCTAGACTCAAGAAAATGGCCGCGAGCTTATACATTGTCGTCGAGGGCGAAGACCCTGGGTTTGACATCTTCGTCAACGGCCGCGCCCTGGCGCGCAACGAAGACGCCCTGGAACGGCTGGCTGCTCGATTGAATGTGCGTCCGCTGCTGGAGTTCTTCTCCGCCGACGAAGATTCGATGGCGCTGCTCATGGAGCAGGTCGTGGAGGATCGCGAGTGGAAGCGGCCCTTGCCGCAGCCGCAATGGTTCGATGCCTCCGACGGCCTTCTCGCCGTCTCTGCCCTGATCGGCTTTCTAGCCGCGAACCCGGCCGCCCTGGGCTCGGAGACGCAGCCGGTTCAGCTCGAACTCCGCGAATATCAGCGAGTCTTGCGCAAGGCTGCCCTGCGCGGGCTGCGCTGGCATATCGCCGTCAGTTGGCGCTAGCCACCTGCGGTGGGGCCAACTGCTCGCTACCCGCTCGCTTGAGGTTCATCGTTTCCCGCATATTACGCTATAAGGCTGCGTCAGATACGGGGCACCCGGCGGTCTGCGGGACTCCACCCTCCGAGTAATGCGCTAAGCCCCGTCAGGCTTTTCGTTTTTGGATGGGAAGACATTGCCCATGCGCCTGATCTGCGCGCCGACACTGGCCAGCTTTTCCTCGATGCGCTCATAGCCGCGGTCCATGTGGTAGACGCGATCGAGGATCGACTCGCCGTCGGCCACCAGCGCCGCCAGCACCAGCGAGGCCGAGGCCCGCAGATCCGAGCACATCACGGCCGTCGCGGAGAGCTTGGCCGGTCCGCGCACCGTGGCCGTCCGGCCGTCCACCTTGATGTTTGCGCCCATGCGCACCAGTTCCTGCACGTGCATGAAGCGGTTCTCGAAGATATTTTCCTTGACCACGCTCACGCCCTCGGCCTGGGTTGCCAGCGCCATGTACTGCGCCTGCATGTCGGTAGGAAAGCCGGGATACTCTTCGGTGGAAAGATCGGCTGCGCGCAGCCGGCTGCCGGCGCGCACGCGCACCGTGTCCGGGCCGAGGACTTCGATGCGGACGCCGGACTCCTCCAGCTTGGCAATCACCGCGCTCAGATGAGCCGGATTGCAGTTGGCCACAATCAGGTCTCCGTCGGTGATCGCGCCGGCTACCAGGAACGTCCCCGCCTCGATTCGGTCGGGATTGACCCGGTAACGCGCGCCATGAAGGCTGCCGACGCCCTGCACGCGAATTACGGAGGTGCCCGCACCTTCGATCTTCGCGCCCATGGCCGTGAGCAGCGAGGCCAGGTCGACGACTTCAGGCTCGCGCGCGCAGTTCTCCATCAGGGTTTCGCCTTCGGCCAGCACCGCGGCCATCAACAGATCCTCCGTGCCGGTGACGGTGATCTTGTCGAAGACCAGGTGCGCGCCCTTCAGGCGCTTGACGCGCGCCTCCAGGTAGCCATGCTCCTGGGTGATCGTGGCGCCCATCTTCTCCAGGCCCTTGATGTGCAGATCGATGGGCCGGCCGCCGATGGCGCATCCGCCGGGCATGGCCACGCGCGCCATTCCGGCTCGGGCAATGAGAGGGCCGAGCACCAGCGAGCTGGCGCGCATGGTTTTGACGATCTCATACTTCGCCACTGGATCAGAGAGCTTGCGGCAGCAGATCGTGGTGCGATGCTGCGCGCGCCCATAGCCCAGTTCGACCTCGGCCCCCATCGACGAGAGCAGCCGCCGCTCGGTTTCGATGTCGCGCACCTGAGGGATGTTTTCCAGAGTAACTTCGTCCTCGGTGAGAATCGCCGCGGCCATGCAGGGCAGCGCCGAGTTCTTCGCGCCCGAGATGCGAACCGTTCCCACCAGCGGATTCCCGCCGCGAATGACAAACTTATCCATGAATGTTGTACTGCCTCTAGCATTTCAGTGTAAATCGGAGGGCTCGGTCGTCATGGTACGGAAGATATACTTGTGATTTGATCGAAGCACGAGCGTCGAGCATGGTTCGGAGGCATCGAGCAATGAGACTGAACTGGATGCGGAGTGGAATTGCGGCGTTGGGGTTGACGTTGCTGGGAACTGGCGCAGTATGGGCGCAAAGTGCGGCTACGGCAGTATCGGGTAGACCAAAGGCAGTAGCCGTTCAAGCTCCACACGCAATGGCGGCCATGCCTGCAATTGTCGAGAAAGATGGCCACTATGCGCTCATGGTTGATGGCGCGCCGTACCTGATGCTGGGCGTGCAGGTCAATAACTCCAGCGCCTGGCCCGCATACCTTGACAAGGTCTGGCCGGCGGCCGAGACGCTGCACGCCAATACGGTCGAGCTGCCTGTCTACTGGGAGCAGATCGAGGCTACGCCAGGAAGTTTCGACTTCAGCACCGTCGATCTGATTTTGAAGCAGGCACGGGAGCATCATTTACGGCTGGTGCTGCTTTGGTTCGGCACGTGGAAGAACGGCAGCTCGCACTACACTCCGGAGTGGATCAAGCTGGATCAGGCGAAGTACCCGTTTGTGGTGGACAAGGATGGGCGAACGGTGGATTCGCCGTCTCCGTTTTCGCCGGCCAGGCTGGAGGCTGATGCAGCGGCCTTCCGCGCTCTGATGCGCCACTTGAAGGCCGTTGATCCGATGCGCACAGTGCTCATGGTGCAGGTGGAGAATGAAGCGGGCGAATGGGGCGGCGTGCGCGACTATGGCGCGGAGGCCGAAAAGGCATTCGCAGGGCAGGTGCCGGCGAAGCTGGTCGCGGCCCTGGGCAAGCAGGCGGGTAGCTGGCGGCAGGTCTTTGGCGATGCCGCCGACGAGACCTTCGAAGCCTGGTACACAGCCATCTACATCGAGCAGGTAGCGGCGGCAGGGAAGGCCGAGTATCCGCTGCCGCTCTATGTGAATGCGGCGCTGCGCGATCCCTTCAACCCCGGCAAGGCCCCGAGCTATGAGTCGGGCGCGCCTACCGACAACAATATCGATTTGTGGAAGGTTGCCGCTCCATCGATCAGCGTGGTGGCTCCCGACATCTACATGCCGGAGTACGCCAAATACATGAAGCTGATTGAGTTGTACAAGCGCAAGGACAACCCGCTGCTGATTCCCGAGACCGGCAACACGGCGGTCTATGCGCACTACGTTTACGCTGCGATTGGACAGGGCGCGATTGGGTGGGCGCCTTTTGGGCTTGACTTGAGCCGGTTCAGCAACCAGACCGATGGACCGGAGGCGATGGAGGCAACCGCCTTGAAGCCCTTTGCGCAGCAGTTCGAGTTGCTGGCGCCCATTGCGCGGATTCTGGCCAAAGGCAATCTCGAGGGCAAGGTAAGGGGCACGAGCGAAGACCCCGAAAATCACACCCAGACTCTCGCCTTCGAGCGCTGGCAGGCGGTGATTCAATACGGCATGCCTTCCTTCGGCGACTGGATGAAGCCCAAGGGCAATTCACCCGCCGATGGAGGAGTGGTGATTTTGCAACTTGGACCGGACGAGTTTTTGATTGCAGGCCACCATGTGCGAGTGGACTTCACTCCCACTTTTGAGGCGGGGAAGAAGCGGCTCTGGCTCAAGGTGGAAGAGGGCAGCTTCGAAGGGGCAGGGAAGTGGAAGACGGCCCGCATCTGGAACGGCGACCAGACCGACTACGGGCTGAATCTAAAGTCGGATGAGAATGTGCTGCTGAAGGTGAGATTGACGACCTACTGAGGAAGCCAGGGCGGCCGTATGTCCGATTGGTCATTTGGCCTTGAGGACCGCAGGGATATTCTCCCCCACCCCGCCTGGTTCTTCCATCTGTCGCGTGGTTCGCGGGGGAGATTGATTCATGTTTGCGCCTTCACAGGGGAGCAGTTCATGTTACGCTTCGAGTGAGATGGCGGCCATGGAAACAATCGTCAAGCAGGGACGGTACTTGTTTGCCATCTCTATCGCTGCGTTCGGGGTCGAGAACCTGGTCTGCGCCCGCTCCCGCGATCCGTTTCTGCCTGTCATTCCCTGGGTTCCGAGTTACCCTTGGCTGGCTTACCTGACAGGAATCCTGCTGATTGCGGCCAGCGTGTGCATCGCGGCCAGGATCGGAGCACGGCTTGCGGCTCTGCTTTTGGGCGTCCTGTTTCTTCTCTGCGATCTGCTGCTGCAGATTCCCAGAGTCGCCGCGCTTCCGTGGGATGTGGGAGTTCGGACCTGCGCCTTTGAGACGTTGGCAATGTGCGCCTCGGCCTTGATGCTGGCCGGAACGCTCTCGGCAGAGAGCGGAAGCTTTGGGCGATGGGAAGGCGCGGCGAATGGCCTCATCCTCTCTGGCCGTTACCTGTTCGCAACTGCGGCGATCGTCTTCGGCATCGATCATTATCTTGTCTTCAGCTTGATCGTTAGTCTGGTGCCAACGTGGATTCCGGGCAGTGGCTGGTTCTGGGCGAATCTCACCGCCATTGGCTTCATCGCGGCGGGCGTGAGCATTGCAGTTAGAAAGATGGACCGCTGGGCGAGCTTCATGCTGGGACTGATGTTCCTGCTTTGGTTCCTGGTTCTTCATGCGCCCAGAGTCGCCAGCTACCCGCGCGTGCTCGATCCGGACGAGTGGTCGAGCGCATTTATTGCTTTGGGAATCTGCGGGGGGTCGTGGATACTGGCTTGGTCGCTGTCAGCGGGGCCATCTCGAAACGAGGAGATCTAAGTCAGGTCACTCCTTTACAGCTCCAGCACATTGTCCTCGATGGCCAGGCGCACGTTTCCGTCGGACTTCGCCAGCCGCCGGACGGCCTCGGGCTTGTCAACTTTAGCCTTGAGCATCACCAGCGCCACGGGGACGCTGCGGCCGGCGCACTTGATCGTCTCGACGGCGGTGGCACGGTCGATCTTGCAGGCGCACATCAGGATGCGGATGCCGCGCTCCACCAGCTTCGAGTTCTGCATGTGCACGTTGACCATCAGGTTCTCGTACACATAACCCAGGCGGGTCATCGCGCCGGTGGTGATCATGTTCAGGATCATCTTCTGGGCGGTGCCTGCTTTCAGGCGTGTCGAGCCCGAGACGACCTCGGGGCCCACATCGGCGATGATCACGATCTCCGCTGCTCCAGCGATAGGGGCGTCGTGGTTGCAGGTGACCGCGGCGGTGTGTGCTCCGCGGGCGCGGGCATAAGCCACGGCGGCCACCACGTAAGGAGTGCGGCCCGAGGCGGAGACGCCCACGACAATGTCCTTGCGCGTGGGGCGGCGGCGCGCGATGTCCCGCTGACCCAGCTCTTCGGAATCTTCATTGACCTCGACCGCCGAGGCCAGCGCCTTGGGTCCGCCAGCCATGATGTACTGCACCTGTCCGGGGGCGGTCGAGTAGGTGGGCGGGCACTCCGAGGAGTCCAGCGCGGCGATCCGCCCGCTCGAGCCCGCGCCGACGTAGATCAGCCGGCCGCCATCGCGCAGACTGCGGGCAACCTGATCGATCACCTGCGCAATCTCCGGAACGGCCTTCTTGACCGCGGCCGCGACCTTGGCATCCTCATGATTGATGATGCGGGCGATCTCCAGCGCGGATTTAGTGTCAAAGCCTTGAGATGCCTCGTTCTGGCTCTCGGTTGTCAGTTCCTGAAGCAAGGGGGCCTGATGATGATTCCCGCCGTTGTTCTGGGCGGTGGCCGTTTCCTGCGTCGTCGAGCTGGTTAGCATCGCCTCTGTCCCCGAGTCTTTATTGTATCTTCAAATCGGTCAAATCGAGTCAGAATTCTGCCGGAATGGTGTGATCTGGGCCGCCGCAGGTCGCGAGAGCGTTAAAGCGCCTCGCGGAGGGCGTCGTGAAAAGCGGGCCAAACCTGGCGGATCAGGCGGCTCTTGCGGTCGGGCCAGGTGCGGTTGGTCAGCAACACCACGGCAACTCGGGCGTCAAGATCGATCCACAGCGAGCAGCCGCTAAAGCCCAGATGCCCAATCGAATGAGGCGAAAAGTGCCGGCCCGATGTGGAATCCGGAGAGGGCGTATCCCAGCCCAGCGCGCGCGAACTGCCCTCAGGGCCTTGCCGTCGGGCAAAAAGCTCGACGGTTGCCGCATCGAAGAGGCGCGAGGCTCCGGTTGCTGCGTTGGCCGAGAGGACTTCCTTTGCGAAGCGCAGCAGGTCCGGCACGTTGGAGAACAATCCGGCGTGACCAGCTGCGCCCCCGAGCAGCCATGCGTTTTCGTCCTGGACCTCGCCTTGAACGATCAGGTGGCGAAAGGTAGTGTCTTCCTCGGTGGGAGGAATCGAGCTGCCCGCGCCGGGAGCGGGACGAAAAACCGTTGCAGAGAGGCCAAGCGGCTGAAAAACTTCGCGAAGTGTCCAGGTGGCGAGAGGTTCACGAATGAATGCTTCGAGCGCCTTGCCCAGCAGGATGAAACCGGGGTCGGAGTACTCGGCGCTTGCGCCGGGTTCGGCTTCGAGGGGTAGCTTCAGGCAGGCTTGCAGCAGCGCCTCGGGCGTGGCGGCGGTGCGGAAGAAGTCGACATAGCCCGGCAGCCCGGAGCTGTGCGCCAGCAGATGGCGCAGCTTCACGCGGTGAGCCGGATCGCCTGCGCCGCGGCCCGCCACAAATCCAGGAAGCAGATCGCCCAGCGGCGTCTCCAAGTCGAGCAGGCCTCGCTGATCGAGCAGCATGGCAGCGGAGGTGGTTGAGACGACCTTGGTGATGCTGGCAATGTCGAAAACAGTCTCAGGCTTGACGGCGGGCGTGGCTTCGTCATACGTGAAGCGGCCCAGAGCGTCTGCGAGGACAACTTCGCCGCCTGCCAGCGCTCCAAAGGCGCAGCCGGGAAAGGCATGAGCGGCGATGGCTTCGCCGAGCACGCCGTAGACGGCTGCAAAGCGGTCGCGCGGGCCGGCGGGTCGAGCGTCGGGCAGAGTGTCTTCAGCGTGCATCGCTCTCTTGCATCGTAGCGCGAATTGCCCGCCGCTGCTCGGGCGCGGGTTCATTTTTGTCATTTGTCAAGCGAGAAGGCTATCCTTGGAGGCGGATGGCTCGTCTATCTCTCAACGCGGTGCTCGGGGGGGCAATGATGCGTCGGTCGCATGGATCGCTGATGGCTGCAATCGTGCTGGGAGTGGCAACCGCGGCTTCAACGGCTGCCCTTGGCCAGGCTACGGCTGCTTCTCCGAGCGCGTCCGCGCAGGCGCCTGCCGCTGTGCCCGCTGCACCAGCCGATCAGCCTGCGGCCCCTCCGGCAAAGAAGACCTACACCGTCCCCGCCGGCACCAAGGTGCTGTTGGAACTGCGCAGCGCCATCAACACCAAAAGCGCCAAGCCCGGCGATGGCGTTTACCTGTCTTCGACCTTCCCGGTCGTCGTCGGCAACCGCGTGATGATTCCCGCCGGGGTTTACGTGCAGGGCGTGGTGGACCGCGTGGTCCGCGCCGGACGCAGCAAGGGCAGGTCGCAGCTCGACATGCACTTCACTTCGATCATCTTTCCCAACGGCACGGTGGTCGAGATTCCCGGCCTGGTCAACAGCCTGCCCGGCGCCAGCAAGCAGTCGGTGAAGGACGACGGCGAAGGTACCATCGAGCAGGACCCGGACAGAAACCGCAACGCCGGCAAAGTGGCCGAGGTCGCCATTCCCACCGGCGGTAGCGTGGGATCGATCGGCGGACTCGGCACGGGGCATCCCGTCGAGGGAGGGCTTATTGGTATAGGGGCCGGGCTCGCCGCTGTGGGGCTGGCATCGCTCTTCACCCGCGGCGCCGATGTGAACATCGAGGGCGGCACGCAGGTGGAGATGGTCTTGCAGCGTCCGTTGATTCTTGAAGAAGAAAATCTGGCCGGAGTCGCTCCACCGGGACAGGCTCCCGTCTTTGTTCCGGTTGCCAACCAGCCTAAACCCATGGACAAGCCAAAGCGCGTCCGCGTCCTGTGCCCGCTCGGCGGCCTCGACTGCACGGAGTGATTCGCTGTTCCCTAATCCCTATTCCCTGCTTTTACACCAGGGTCCCCAGCGACAGGTCTTCGTCGCTGGGGTGGTTACCAGGGTCCCCAGCGACAGGTCTTCGTCGCTGGGGTGGTTCACCACGCTCCTTCAATGCGGAAGGAACTTAGTTCTTCGGCCTCTTTATCGTCAAGATAGTGTTCGATCAGGCGATCCACGCGGCTGCCGCGCGGTCCGCGTCGCAGGCTGGCGCGCAGCTCGGCCAGCTCTTCCACCGTGCCTGAGGCTACCACCTCGACATCGCCCTCTTCGGTGTTGCGCACCCAGCCGCGCAGGTCAAGCTCGGCGGCCTCGCGGCTCACATACCAGCGGAAGCCGACCCCCTGCACACGCCCCTGAATAAGGAAATGAAGAACCATCGTGAAAAGTCTTACAGATGAGCCGCCGCCGTGCAACCGGCAACCTGACTCCCACGGGACTGACGTTACAAAAACTGCGCGATGCCCATGCGAGCGAAGAGCGAGCGGCTGGCCCCACCGCAGGTGGCGGCTGACCCCGCCGCAGGTGGCGGCTGACTGCACCGCAGGTGGCGCGCTACACTAAACTTCACAATGGTCTTCGTTCTCGACAACTACGATTCGTTCACCTACAACCTGGTCCAATATCTTGGGGAGCTGGGCGCCGAGGTCGAGGTCCGCCGCAACGACGAACTCACCGTCGACGAGGTCGAGGCGCTCAAGCCTGATCGCATCCTGCTCTCGCCCGGCCCTTGCACGCCCGGCGAAGCCGGCATTCTCGTTCCGTTGGTCCGCCACATGGCCGGGAAAGTGCCGATTCTAGGGGTCTGCCTTGGCCATCAGGCCATCGGCGAGGCCTTCGGCGGCGAGGTCGTCCGCGCCAGCCATCTGATGCACGGCAAGACCAGCCGCGTCGAGCACGACGGCAAGGGCATCTTCGCCGGACTCGACTCGCCGCTGACCTGCACCCGGTACCATTCGCTGATTGTCGCCGAGGAGTCGCTTCCTGCCGACCTGATGGTCACCGCCCGTGCGGCGGAGAACGGGGGCTCAGTCATCATGGGCCTGCGCCATCGCAACCTGCCCATCGAAGGCGTGCAGTTCCACCCCGAGAGCGTCCTGACCGAGGGCGGCCACCAGATGATCCGCAACTTTTTGAATTCGTGAACACGATGGAAAGAGCAATGTGCCGCCGCAGACCGATTTACCGCATAACTCCGGCTGGATTCCTTTTCCTGGCGGCTCTTGCTGCCACGCCATTCTTGTGCGCCCAGGCCCCAACCGAGCCGCAGCCGGCCACTCCACTTGGCGGTCCCATCGCCATCGTCTCGCTGGAGAACAAGAATCCCGAAGCGATCCCCTCCGTGACCGGCGCGTTGCAGGTCTCGGCCGGCAAGGCGATCATCGCCGCCAGCGGGTCTGTGACCTCCGGCAGCCAGACCACTGAGGTCATCCTGCCGCATCGCGGTGTACTGCGCGTCTGCGCCTCGACCACCGTCAAGCTGGCGGCCGACTCCAGCGTTCCCGCCGGCGAGATGCCCGGCCTCATGATGGCCTTCGATCACGGGGCGGTCGAGGCCAGTTTTGCCACCGGCCGCAACTCCGACATCCTGCTGACCCCCGAGTTTCGCATTCTCATCGGCGGGCCCGGCGCGGCGGATGTCAAGGTGCGCCTCGGCCAGCACGGCGACACGTGTGTAGATAATGCCGAGGTCCCCAGCGACGGGTCTTCGCCGCTGGGGCAAAACGTGCCTTATGTTCTCGTCACCAGTGTCTTCGAGGGCGGCGATTATCACGTGCAGGCTGGCCAGCGCGTGATGTTCCAGCATGGCAGCGTGCATCAGGTGGTGGACAACGAGAAGGAACCGTGCGGCTGCCCGCCTCCGCCGCATCCTGGCACCAATGAGTTCCCGGTGGCCGAGAGCGCGGGCCTTGCGCCGCTGCCCAAACCGGCTCCTCGCGTACCGAGGAACAGCTCCAATCCTCCGCAGGTGATTGCGCCGCTGGTCTACAAGAGCGCCGACCACGCCGCCCAGCCTGCCGCGGAGACGCAATCCGCCGCGGAAGCTCTAACTGCCGCGGCGGCTCAGGCCGTAGCAGCGCCAGAGCCGCCTGCAACCAATCCCATCGACAAGAACAAGCATAAGTTTTTTCACAAGGTTGGACACTTCTTCCATCGCATCTTCGGCGCGGAGTGAAACACAGAGAACAGGGAACAGAGATCTAAGGATAATGCCGTCTCCCTGCGTTCTACATCTCCCGCGCGCGCTCGATGGCGCGGATCACCGCCGACGCCTTGTTGATTGCCTCCTGGTGCTCCAATTCCGGTACTGAATCTGCCACGATGCCCGCGCCGGCCTGCACGTAGCCCTTGCCGCCGACAGCCAGCATCGAGCGGATGGCGATACAGGAGTCGAGGTTGCCCGAGAAGTCCGCGTAGAGCACCGCGCCGCCATAGGTGCCGCGTCGCGCTGGTTCTAGTTCCTCGATGATCTCCATGGCCCGCACCTTGGGCGCGCCTGAGAGCGTGCCGGCGGGGAAGCAGGCGCGCAGCGCGTCGACCGCGGTCAACTCAGGCTTGAGCTTGCCCTCGATGGTGCTGACGATGTGCATCACGTGCGAGTAGCGCTCGACGAACATCAGCCGGTCCACCTTGACCGAGCCGAACTGGCTCACGCGGCCCACATCGTTGCGCCCCAGATCGACCAGCATCACGTGCTCGGCGCGTTCCTTTTCGTCGTGGATCATCTCGTCGGCGAGCCTCGCGTCCTCGGCCTCGGTCGCGCCGCGCGGGCGCGTTCCGGCGATGGGCCGGTACTCGACCTTGCCCTGATGCACGCGCACCAGCAGCTCCGGTGAGGAGCCTGCTAACTCAATAGTCCTCGGTCGCTTTGACTTCTTCGAGGAGCTTCCAGCTCTTTCGGGAGCGCCGCCCAGAGGGCCCTCGGGCGAGAAGCGCAAGAAGTACATGTAGGGGCTGGGGTTCACCGTGCGCAGCGCGCGATAGACCTGGAAGCTGTCCGCCTCCGGCTCTACGTCGAAGCGCTGCGAGATGACCGCCTGAAAGATGTCGCCCGCGGTGATGTACTCTTTGGTGCGGTTGACGGCGGCAAGGAAGTCCTTCTTAACCGTGCGGTGCTTCACCTTCAGCTTGCCTTTGCCTTTATGCCCGGCCAGTTTGGGCAGCGGCTGCGAGAGCCGCTTTTCGAGCCGGTCGAGGCGCTCTACGGCCTTGTCGTATTCGGCTCCGGGGGCGCGGGCAGCCTTGCCGCGCGTCACATCGGCGGTGACCACCAGCCAGATCTCCTTGCGCACGTGGTCGAAGGCCAGCACCTCGTCGAAGA
Organism: uncultured Acidobacteriaceae bacterium; assembly: GCA_963710875.1. Taxonomy (GTDB): domain Bacteria; phylum Acidobacteriota; class Terriglobia; order Terriglobales; family Acidobacteriaceae; genus Telmatobacter. The sequence goes on from CAVQBW010000002.1 coordinate 66,910, forward strand.
AGAGCAGGCAGGCGTCGGGAACACCCAGCTCGTCTTTGGCCGTCGAGGGCAGCCGCTCGATCTGGCGGACGGCATCGTAGGAAAAGAAGCCCACGGCCCCGGCCGTAAAGGGCGGCAGCCCCGCAAGGCGCGCAGGCTTGTGGCCGGTGAGAGCGCGGCGCAGCACGGGGAAGATGTCGTCCTCGATGTCGGTGACTTTTTTGCCTTCGGTGATGGTGATCTCGCGGCCGCGCGCCACGATGCGCTTGAAGGGCTGCAAGCCGATGAAGGTATAGCGGCCCACCTGTTCGCCGTTCTCCACCGATTCGAGCATGAAACACTCTCGCTCCGGCCAGGCAGCGCGCAGAAAGGCCGAGACCGGGGTTTCGAGGTCGGCGGCGAGGGTGCGGCAGACGGGAACAAGCGTGTGCTCCCTGGCGAGCGCCAGAAACTCCTTGCGGCTGGGCAGAACGGATTGCGCTGAGGTTTTCACAGAACCAGTGTAATTGCTGGCCGCGCGGCGGGCCCACTGCATCAGCGTCTGCCGCAAACAACTCCGCCCCGGAGGCGGCTGGCGCCTCCGGGGCGGGGCTTGCGTTGGGGATGGTTATTTCGATGAGTCGGCCCCCGGCTCCGGTACCACGATGGTAAGGGTGTTGGATTCGACCGTCACGCTTTTTTCGGGATTCCACCGGTCCGTCTCCCGCGTCACCGTAATGTCGTAAGTGCCAGGCACGGTCATGTCGTAATCGGAGCTGACCCACAAGGGAAATGTTACGCTTTGCCCAGGATTGAGACCTTTGTTATCGCTGTGACAATTAGGCCCCATTTGTGTTACCTCAATTCTTGTGCCAGTACTGCCGTCCTCGGAATTGTTCTCGGCTTCTTTTTTTGATTTCCGCTTCTCGACTGCAACTCCGTCGCGGAGAACCACGAGATTGTATGCGTCCGGTATTACCGCGCAGGCATCGCGCTGCACTTTCTCCGAGGTATTTGTATATTTCACTATCAATTCGTGGTCAGCCGGTTGATATCCGGCTTGGGCGCTGAGTTGCTCTTCTTCGATTGCCAACGCGAATTTAGGCGCGAGATTTTCCGAAGTCTGTGCCCATAAACATACAACGGGGGATAGGAGCGTTAGCCCGAGCAGGTTCATTCCAATCATATTCACCATCTTCATTGTTGTTCCTCCGGTTCTTCGTCTTCATCACCGTTTTCGTTGCCATTTGAATTGCTATTCTTGACCAGTCCTCACCAAGTGGGGAATCCGTGCGTAGTCCCTGTATCGGAGCTAGGCTTGAAAACCGCTGTTGTAGGCCCGCTCGATGCAAGAGACCATGGCGGCGAATCCTTCGTATGTTGGACTCCCGTTCCAGATGTGCCCCACTCAACATATCCGAGAGGCACAAAAATGGACCCGGATATTTGTGGTTTCCACAGGTAATACATGTCTGCCTTGAATCTCCGGGTTTCCCTCGTAAGAAGTGGGTTCAAGCTGTTATCCGGAGAATCGCTTGTCGCTGTAGTGACGACATTGTATAGGTCATTCGGCGGGTATGGATATGTCTTATCCAATCCGACTCCTTGGCTTGTCGGCCCAACCTTGCCACCTGAAAGAAGGGTACCGGAGAGGGTATCCTTTGTAATCAACTGAATCCACTCGGCCGTTCCGCTCACGACCGATCCGTTAATGGCGGGCATGTTCGATAGCGCTGCGCTGAAGGAGATCCCCTTTACCAATGGTGTGACACTGCAACCAGAGGTTGGGTCGGGATACCCAAAATACAAGAGTTGAACGGTTGTAGGGCAAGACATCGGTGGGACAACAGACCAGGAATTTGGACTAGGCGTAATCGTGGCTGTTGGACCGTATACGTCGAAGATTGCGTTCGCCTCCTCGCTGCATTGGTTACCTACGCCTGGGATGTTGACGCAATACGTGTAGGTTACGTTAATGCCGTTTAGTGGATAGACCCAGTAGCTGTTCAAGGATGCCTTGTTCAGCACTGTTTTAGTCACTGTGGCTGATGCGGTGGTTGGCGCATATCCACCTATACTCGTTCCTTCGACTGTCCAAGTTGTTTTATAGGGCGTGATCGTGGCAGGCAGGTTGGGGTTCGTGGTCAAGATGATCGGCTGTCCGACAACGACGCTTTGCACCGGCGGATTTGATCCGTCTGTTGTGCTGATGACGTCTTGAGTGCAATTCAAGCTGGGATCGCAGTGGATCTCGTTGCCGAGGATCTGGGGCGGAGTTGCGAGCGAGGTCGACGTTCCCGTGTTGGGGACGGTGCCCGCCGTGACGGTGGCTTGCTCGGTGGTGGTGCTGGCGTCGGGCGCTATGGTTGCGGTGATCTTCGTTTTGTCAACGACATTCACATTGGATACCGTAACGGTGCTTCCATCCGGCGTGGTTGCAGTGACCGGAGTTACGGGACAGGCCGCGGTTGCCTTAGCCGTCGTAATGAAGCCTGTTCCCTTGATGACGACGTTGTCGTACGTCTTTCCCGCAAACCATGTGCTGGGAGAGATTGAGGCGATGGTCGGCGTGCAGCCCAAAATCTGGACCGTGACCGAGGGTACCGTATAGCACGGCCCAAAATCCGAATCGCAGTCTGAATATAGCGAAACTGTAGCTGTCTCTGTCGGGTCGCTGGCATTAGGCTTTACGGTGAACTGCAATTCAGAGTCTACGGAATCAAGCCAGGATTCCGCCACCGATCCACCTCCGGGAGGCACGGTGACATCGATCATGGGATAGCAAAGGCCGCTACCCAGGATGGTGACAGTGGTTGTCGCGCCCGCGGGCCATTGGGTGGGAGAGATGGAAGAGATAACCGGCTGCGTGAAGGCACAACTGGTTTGCGCGTGGCAGAAAGCTGAAGAAAACAGCAGTAAAAGCGTGGCGGCGCGGAGGAGTGGCCCTACAATTGCCCCCCCCCCAATTTACCCAAGAACTTACCCATGGGCGCGATCCTTTCGTGGTTTGGCGACCGGTTGAGCCTGAAAAGGGAATCGAAGCAATTCTACCCGATCGGTATTGCTTGGCGTTAGGAAAGAAATAATCGTTGGCAACTTGGGGCGGTCGTGGCGTGGCTGAGGCGGGCTCGGCAGGCGGAGCAGGGCCGAAAAAGCCCAACTCATCTATTATGTGGGAGTGGGTGCTTCCCAGAAGCCCATCGCTGAAGCGGCCGGCCCCCGGAATTGGCCCCGGAATTGGAGAGACGAATGGAATCGGTATCCCTTGAGCAGGAGATCAATCCCTGGGAGGCCCAGGAAGCTCGATTTGACTTTGCGGCGCGCAAGCTGAACCTGGAAGACAACCTGTGGAAGATGCTGCGCATGCCCTCGCGCGAGATCATCGTGCATTTTCCCGTGGCCATGGATGACGGCCATTTCGAGATCTTCACCGGCTTCCGCGTGCAGCACTCGATCGCCCGCGGTCCCGGCAAGGGCGGCGTCCGCTACTCGCCGGACGTGACCCTGGACGAGGTGCGCGCGCTGGCCAGTTGGATGACCTGGAAGTGCGCGGTGGTCAACATCCCCTTCGGCGGCGCCAAGGGCGGCGTCATCTGCGACCCGAAGAAGATGAGCCAGGGAGAACTGGAGCGCATGACCCGCCGCTACACCTCGGAACTGATCGACTTCATCGGGCCGGAGAAGGACGTGCTGGCGCCCGACATGAATACCAACGAGCAGACCATGGCCTGGATCATGGATACCTACTCGATGCACATGGGCCACACCGTCACCAGCGTGGTCACCGGCAAGCCTGTCACCGTGGGCGGCTCGCGCGGTCGGCTTGAGGCTACCGGGCGCGGCGTCCTGACGGTCTGCGACGAGAGCCTGCGCTACCTGAAGATGCCCATCGAGGGCTGCAGGGTGGTGATCCAGGGCTTCGGCAACGTGGGCTCGAACGCTGCCCGCCTGATGATGGAGCACGGCTACAAGATTGTCGGCGTCGCCGAGTTCGACGGCGGCCTCGCGAACCCGAACGGCATCGACATTCACCAATTGCTCGACTACAAGCGCCGCAACAACACCATCCTGGGCTTCCGCAACGCCGAGGCCACTCCCAGCGAAGAGCTGCTGGTATCCGAGTGCGAGATTCTGATCCCCGCGGCCACTGAGAACGTGATCACCAGCCGCAACGCCGACAAGATCAAGGCGCGCATCGTCGTCGAGGGCGCCAACGGCCCCACCACCGCCGTGGCCGATGAGATGCTGGCCGAGAAGCGCATCTTCATCGTGCCCGACATTCTGGCCAACGCCGGCGGCGTAACAGCGAGTTACTTTGAGTGGGTGCAGGACCGCCAGGGCTACTTCTGGAAGGAGGCGGTGGTCAACGAGCAGATGGAAACCATCCTGCGCGACAGCTTCGACGATGTGGTCCGCTATGCCGAGGCGCACAACGTCAACAACCGCATCGCCGCGTATATGCTAGCCATCGACCGGGTGGCATTCACCATCCGCCAGCGCGGCATCTACGCATAATCGCTTGGTGGTTCAAGGCAGACGGGGGAAACAAAAGCGGGATGGGCCTCTGGCCTCTCCCGCTTTTTTGTTTCCGAACGGCGCAACTTTACTATTGAGGAGTTGTTTGCAGAGATGAAGAGTTCAAAGCAAGCCTGGAGGAGAGTCATGAAGATCCCTCTTTTCGCATTGCTTTTCGCCGCATCCGCATTTGCCCAGGCTCCGTCTGCTGTTCTTCCAGCAGCTTGCGGACCACAGGCTGTGAGTTTCACTGTGCATCTGGACAAAAACCAGCACGCCGTCTTGCAGCCCGAACCGGGAAAGGCACGGGTGTATTTCGTTCAGGCATCTGGGTTGATCAGGTATGGGATCGATGGGGCATGGGTGGGCGCAAACAGGGGCCATTCGTATTTCTCCGTGTCGGTGGAACCGGGAGAGCATCATGTGTGTGCGCAAATGCAGGGCCTTGGTGCGCCGATGGCAGAGCTCACACATTTCACAGCGAAGGCGGGAGAGGTCTATTTCTACCGTGCGCGCCTCCCTCCCACATTGGAGGGGCTGTATCTGTTTTTCAATCCAATCGATAGCGACGAAGGTAAATCCCTGATCGCTTCCTATTCGTTGAGCGTCTCAAGCCCGAAGAAGCAATGAACCGGTCTTGGCCGGGGCGCCGAAGCTCGCCGTCTTCACTGGCGGCGCAGGCGCACTTACCTGCCAAAGCGGGATGGGCTTCAGGCCGGTCCCGCCTTTTTGCTTTGACGATGCGAAACTTATTTTGTCCGGCATCGTCTTCAAGGCAGAGGATGGTTTGCCCTCTGGAGGAAGGTTATGAAAGTGGTTCTTATCGCCTTGCTTTTCGCTGTACCAGCATTTGCTCAGACCCCGTCTTCCAGTCTTCCCGCAGCCTGCGGTCCTGAGAAAGTCACTTTCAAAGCGACGGTGGACGACACGCGGCAGGCCCCAGCGCAGCCCGCGCCGGGAAGTGCACTGGTTTACATCATCCAGGACAACGGTACGTTGGGAGACGGAAATCAACATGACACGCTGAGGATCGGACTGGACGGTGCATGGGCGGGAGCCTACAAAAATAACTCCTACTTCGCCGTTTCCGTGGGGCCGGGAGAGCATCATGTATGCGCAAACGTGCAATCGAACTTTTCTGCAGGCCAACTGGTGGTGCTCGCGCATTTCACTGCGGAGGCGGGGAAGGTTTATTACTTCCGGACACGATTTCTGAATGGGATAACTCTTGGATATCCGCCTCCGCCGTATCTGGACCTTGACCCTGTCGATAACGATCAAGGCAAATACCTGATAGCCTCCTATCCACTCAGTATGTGGAAAACCAACAAGTAATGTGTGGAAGGACTGCGGCAAATGTGCCGTAGTGTCACGCGACTACCGAAGCGGGATGGGCCCCAGCTCATCCCGCTTTGGTTTTGATGGACCATGCAAGACTGAACGCGAGACGCCGTTGCAATGAACCTGCGATAATGAAGGCAAGCCATCGACACAACGGCTGCGCACCGAGATGAATCTGCCCAACTCCATCACGATGAGCCGGATCGTCATGATCCCGCTGCTGCTGTGGATTCTCACGCCGCACTTTCCCTGGCAAGGGAACGGGGTGCAGGAGATTACGGCGTCGGTGCTCTTCGTGCTGGCCTCGATCACCGACGGGCTGGACGGCTATCTGGCCCGCAGACGCGGTCAAATCACCACCATGGGGATGCTGCTGGATCCGCTGGCCGACAAGATCATGGTCACCGGCGCGCTGATTGCCCTGGTGGCCTACAACCCAGCGGTGGTCAAGGTCTGGATCGTGGTAATCATTGTTGGCCGCGAGTTTCTGATCAGCGGCCTGCGCTCCATCGCATCTTCTGAGGGTTTTACGATCGAGGCCAGCGACCTGGGCAAGCTCAAGACCGTCACGCAGATCGTCTGCGTGGTCTCCGCCATCCTGGCCCATCAATGGCATGAGTGGCAGATCGGCGTGCTCATCGTCCCGGTCAAATGGATCGCCGTCGCCGCCATCTATTTCACGCTGCTGGTTTCGATTATCTCCGCCATCGATTATTTTGTGGGCTTCTGGAAGAAGATCGATCATGCCAGCAAGGACCGCCGCAAGTCCTTTGTGCTCAGTCGCCGCAAGAGCGCCAGCACTCCTGCCAGCACACCGTAGCCCCGCGCCCAGGCCATTGTGCGACAATCCTTAAAAGACTGATTCTTCTATGGGACTCTCTCGTCTGCTTTTACTGTGCGCAGTTGGACCGGTTCTGGCTTCCGCGCTGGCCTGGCCGCAGACGCCGTCCCAATTTCCGCCCAGAATTCCGCCTTCGATTCCATTGGTGCTGGCCGGCGGCACAGTGGTGGACGTGACCGACTGGGGCCACTCGGCAAAAGATATGCCGGACGCGATCGTCATTGTGCGCGACGGCCGCATCACCGATGTCGGCTCGCGCATGGCGGTCTCCATTCCCAAAGACGCACGGGTCATCGACTGCACCGGCAAGTTTCTGATTCCGGGCCTGGTGGATGGCTTTGCCGGCATGAACTCGCAGGGCCAGGCCAGCGCCAACCTCATCATGGGCGTCACCACCGTAGTCGCGGTCAGCGACCCTCGCCGCGGCATGGTCGATTTTGCCGCCTCGCCCAGCCCCCACCTCTACCTGCTGGATTCGGTCGGCTCGACCGACAACTGGAGCTTGCTGGCCAAGCGCCCCCAGTGGGCCCTCAAGCTCAGGCAGGGCGCGCGTCCGGCTGAACTGAGCCCCGAGGACACCGCGCAGCAGCTCATCGATTCCGCACGGCTAGGCACGCGCGCCGTCTTGCTGGGCCCCAACCTCACCGCCGCCAATGTCCAGTGGATCGTTGCCCGCGCTCACCAGATGGGTTTGGCCACCTACGGGAACTTTGTTTCCACCCCCTACACCGTGGGCGTCGAGGCGGGCGTCAACGCGCTGGTCCATATGGGCCGCTACGAACTGGGCGTGATTCCAGACGAGCTCCAGCGCCCGCTGGTCGATGACTCCGAGGGTTCGGCTGCAACCACCGCCTACGACTACGCGGAGCGGGTGCCCCCCAACGACCCGCACCTGCGTGTTTACGCCCGCTTCCTGGCCTCCCACCACGCCGCGCTCATGCCGGCCTTCAGCATCTACTACGCGCAGTTGCCGCAGCACCGCAATCTGTGGAAGGAGCCGGTCGCCCGGCTCCTGGACCCCGCCCGCGTCTTCGAACCAACGGCCCGCGCCACTGGCGAGATCGATTATCCACTCTCTTATTGGGAGCGACGCCTGCCCGGCCCCGCACAGCGCTGGATCATCGAGAGCCAGCGCAAAAAGGCCGAGCAGTCTGCCCTGCGCCTGTGGCTCATCAACGAGACTCTATTCTCGGCCTATCCGCACTACCTGGCCGCCTCCGGCTCGCCGGTCCACGCGTCCCTGCCCGGCATCTCCATGCATACCGAGCTGGAACTGCTGGTGCGCCTCGGGCTCTCTCCGCGCGAGGCCTTGGCCGCCGCCACCAACAATTACAGCCTGCAATTCGGCTGGAACGAGCTGGGCCAGCTCACCCCCGGCCGCCGCGCCGACATCCTTGTCGTTGACGGAGACCCTACGCAGAACATCTGGAATGCCCGCCGCATCTCCACCCTCATCATGGATGGCAATGTAATCGACACCAGGAGGCTTTATTAACTGGGAGAGGTGCCGTTTCTATCCGGGAATGGCCACTCGCGTTAAGCACTGGTGATGGTGCGGTTTCCGGTTGGCCGGTCGTTCGCTCGGAACCCGGAGATAGCGGAAAACAGTCGAGGAGCCGACTTTTAGGGATTTATGCCCGCCTGCGAAGCCTTCTTCCACATCGCCTGCTTCATGATCACCTTGCGGAGGTTATGAAACAGCTTCTACTTTCTTGCTCCGTAAGCAATCTCATTGGCGGCTGTTTCGGCTTCAAGGTAGCCCACCACTAATCGGTTAAACGCACCAAGATGACTGGCTACTCGTCAGCAACTCTTAAGTCAGCGAGAGCCGGATCTCGGCGAAGTAAGCGCGGGCAGTTTTACGATGTGCTCATCCATTTGAGTTAGCGGATAAACACCACGATAAACACCTCAGTCGATAGAGCTTCCGTCGTGAAAGGAAGATAGATGATGAAAACGCCCCAAGATCCAAGAATGATGTTGCAACTGCATCGTCGGCGATCCCGAAACCGCGCCAACGCCCGGCGTGGCCGTCTCATCTTGCGGCGTTCGCGGTAACACGGGTGGTTCCCGGCGATGCGGACTGGGACGAAATCAGTCTAAAGTGGAAGTATGAAGGTTGCGCTTTCCCCCACTGCATTTTTGCGGCAGGCTGCCCGCCGGCTGGTTCTGCTGCTCTCCTTGCTTGCGATTATGCTGCCGGTGACGGGACACTCCTCGGGCCATTCGGCGACGGCTCAGGCGGACTCCGCTTCTTCTTCCAAGACAAAGACAACTGCGAAGAATCCGGCCAAAGCGCGCAAGAAGGCGAGAACGCGCAAGCGCCGGGCGAGCAGGGCGGTGCGGCGCGCGCGAACGGCGCGAATCAAGAGGGCGTTCGTCGCCTCGACCGAACTGCGCCCCATGGCCCAGCAACTGGCCACCCTGCGCACGCCGGCGGCTTATGCGGGAGTGACCCAATGGGCGCACGAGCATACCGGTGAGGCGGCGGCAGCGGCCTATCTGGCGCTGGGCCACGCATATTGGCTGGACCGGCGCTACGAGGAGGCGATCGCCAACTTTCGCCTGGCGCGGAAGGCCGGCGAGGAGCTGGCCGACTATGCGGACTTTCTCGAGGCACGCGCCAACCACGATGCGGGCAACGAGGAAGCGGCCGAGGCGCTGTTGCACGGCTTCTCCGAGCGCTATCCGGACAGCATCTTCGTCAACCAGGCTCCCGAGTTGGAGGCCAACGCATTGCTGGCGATGAAGGACGCGGCAGGGGCCGGGCGCGTGCTGGCCGCAGCCGCCGATACCGACGCCGCGGACCGCCCAGGCTACCAGCTCGCGGCGGGGCAGGTGGTGTTCATGCTGGGAGACGAGCAGAAGGCGGAGGAGACCTTCAAGCTACTGCTGCTGGGCCATCCTCTCAGCCCGGAGGCGGAGATGGCGCGGGCAAGACTGACCGCCATGGGCGCGGAGACGAGCCTGGCGACGGCGGAGTTGCGCAGCCTGGGCGACGCCTATTACAACGCCGGCCGTTACGAGGAGGCGGGCGAAGAGTACCGCGCGCTGGCTCGGATGTCGAGCTTGCCGGCCGAGAGCCGCAATGGATTTACCGTGGCCGCGGCGGGCTGCGAGCTGAAGATGAAGCGGCTGACCAAGGCGGAGGCCGAGGCGCTGCCGGATTCGAACGACGAGAACGGCGCGCGGCGGCTCTATCTGCTGATGGAGCTGGCCAGGAACCGCGACGACGGGGAGAATCAGCGGCGCATTGTGGCCGAGATGGAGTCCAGGTTTCCCGAGAGCCCGTGGCTGGCCGAGGCGCTCTTCTCGAGCGGCAACATGTATCTGCTGCGGCACGACTACGGACCGGCGGTCGAGTACTACAGCTACCTGGCGGCGCACTTTCCTGCGAGCAAAGATGCGGCGGCGGCGCACTGGCGGGCGGGCTGGCTGAGTTACCGGCAGGGGCTCTATACCGATGCGGCGAGGCTCTTCGACGAGCAGATCCAACTCTATCCCGAGGCAAGGGAGACGGTGAGCGCGCTCTATTGGCGGGGGCGCCTCTATGAGACGCAGGAGCATAATCCGGAGAAGGCCGCGGCCAACTACCGGACCATCCTGCGCGTCTATCGGCACTACTTTTATGCGCAGATGGCGCGAGAACGGCTGGCTGCAATGGGAACCGCGCCGCCGGCCGAGCCCGAGCCGCAACTGGACCGTTTCCAGGCTCCGCCGGTGCCCGAGCTTCAGGATAGCTTTCCCGTCGACAGCCCGCACCTGGCCAAGGCGCGTTTGCTGGCCAATGCGGGCTTGAACGACTACATTGCGCAGGAGATTGCCGCCGACCCGGACTCAGCCTCGTGGAGCGCGCTGGCCGAGGCGCAGATCTACGCTTCCTACGGCGAGACCTTTCGCGCCATGCGCTCGCTGAAGAGGGCTCTGCCCTATGCCACCTCGGCCTCCATCCGATCCATCCCGCTGCCCTACTGGCGGATTCTCTTTCCCGAGCCGTATTGGGGTACGATCAAGGCCGAGTCGGCCAAAAACGATCTCGATCCGTACCTGGTGGCTTCGCTGATTCGTCAGGAGTCGGAGTTCAACCCCTCGGCCATCTCCCCGGCCAATGCCTATGGCCTGATGCAGATGCTGCCATCGGTGGGCAGGTCGCTGGCGCGCGAGGAGGGGATGAACCACTTCGAGACCTACCAACTGCTCGATCCGGAGACCAACATCCGGCTCGGCACGCGCTATCTGCGCAAGACGCTGGATCGCTTCGGCGGAGTGACGGAGTACGCGCTGGCGGCATACAACGCCGGCGACGAGCGGGTGGTCGATTGGCAGGAGGCGGGGCCTTATCAAGGCATCGACGAGTTTGTCGAATCGATTCCCTTCACCGAGACCAGGGAGTATGTCGAGGCCATCCTGCGCAACGTCGAGACGTACAAGGCAATCGACGCGGCTGCCGGCGAGGAAAGCAAGGCGGCCTCGGGGGCGGGAAGATAGGAGGAAGCCTTCCCACAGCGGAGCCGAGAATCTCATTCGATACTTCCGGTTTTAGATTCCAGTTGACTTCGGTTGCCGCGAGCAAGCACACTGATTCTGTTCGGAGGAAGCCCCATCCTTCGCAATGCCATTCGCAGTCTGCTGTTGTCGCAAAACAGGGCTTGCCGATTTTTCGGATGAGTTCTGTAGCTTCGACCAACCGGAGGGCACTATGTCAGCCGATTTGCAGTTTCTGGAAGAATGGATTCCCGAAAGAATGGACCCCGGAACGATCTTCGTGCTGGAAAACCAGACGAAGATGGGTCATGCCCAAAACCCGTTCGTGGCCGTGATGTCGTGCCCGCGCTGCGGGACGATGGGACTGATCACACGCCGCCAACTGTGCGCCGGCGAGCCGATGATCTGCGGCGGCGACATCTGTTCGGCCGAATACCGGCTGGACGGCGAGACGATCAACTACCGCAAGACGCAGTAAGCGAGCAGTCGAAGATGGCGGACGTGATAGGCTTTCTGCGGTAGCAATCCATATCGCAACGGACGGGGCACAGCCGAACGTGACTCCTCGCCGGGAAAGCTGTTGCCTGTTTCATCATGATTGAAAAGCGTCTTGCCTCTCTACTCTGTCTGATGATTTCCGGGATGGTTCCGGCGATTGTGCCGGCCTTTGCCCAGCAACCGCGTTATCCCTTCAACAATCCGGCGCTGCCGATGGAGCAGAGGATCGACAACCTGCTCTCGCTGATGACGGTCAACGAAAAGATCGCCTGCCTGGGGACGAACACCGGCGTGCCACGGCTTGGCGTCATGAGCTACGGGAGTTCCGAAGGCATTCACGGAGTGGTCCAGCGCCAGCCCAGAGGCAATCGCGAACCCATTACAACGACGCAGTTTCCGCAGCCGCCGGGCATGGGCGAATCATGGGATCCGGAGCTGGTTCGCAAGGCTGCGGGCGTCGAGGGCTATGAGGCGCGATTCATTACGCAGACCGCAAAGTACGATCGCCAGATTCTGATGCTCTGGGGACCGCAGTCCGATCTGGAGCGCGATCCGCGCTGGGGCCGCAGCGAAGAGGTGTACGGGGAAGACCCGTTCTTCAACGGTACGATGGCCGTCGCATTCATCAACGGCCTGCAAGGGGACGATCCGAAGTATTGGCAGGCTGCGGCGCTGCTGAAGCATTTCCTGGCCAACAGTAACGAGGACCTCCGCGACACCTCGTCTTCTAATTTCGATGAGCGCCTCTTCTGGGAGTACTACTCCGTGCCATTCCGGATGGGCTTCGAGGAGGGTGGCGCAAAGGCCGTCATGGCCTCCTATAACGCATGGAATGGCACTGCGATGGCCATCAACCCCATTCTCAGAAGCATTGTTCGGGAAAAGTGGGGCGTCGATGTGATCTCGAGCGACGGAGGAGCCGTCCATCTCCTCGTCGATCCGCGGCATCTCTTTCCCAATCAGGAGGCAGCGGTTGTCGCCTGCCTCAAGGCCGGCATCAACCAGTTCCTGGATAAATATGCGGACGAAACCAAGGCGGCGCTGAAGGACGGCTCGATCACCGAGGCTGAAATCGACGGGCTCCTTCGCCCGAAGTTCCGCGTGACGATCCGGCTGGGATTGCTCGATCCGCCGGAGATGGTCCCCTACACAAAGATCAAGGACTCGCCCGAGCCGTGGAATACCGCGGCGGATCAGGCGGTCTCGAAGCAGATGGCGCTCGAGTCAGTGGTGCTGCTGAAGAACGAGAATGCGCTGCTGCCACTCAAAAAGGATGCCATCAAGTCGATCGCCGTGATCGGCCCGCTTGCCGACTCGGTCCACTGGGACTGGTATGGCGGCACTCCGCCCTACGCCGTTACCCCGCTTCAGGGAATCAAGGATGAAGTGGGACCCGGCGTGAAGGTCAACTACGCGGCCAGCGAACTGGGCAACGCGGCATTCGATGCGGCAAAGACCTCCGATGTCGCGGTGGTGGTCGTCGGCAACGACCCGACCTGCGGCCCCGACATGGCGCATGACTGGCACCCCACAATCGACGGCGGCGGCACGCTGGCTTGCACCGTGCCGAGCGACGGGCGCGAAGGACGCGACCGCGAGAGCATCACCCTGGAGCAGGAACAGTTAGTAAAGCAGGTCTATGCCGCGAACCCGAAGACCATCGTCATTCTGGTCTCGAGCTTCCCCTTCGCCATCGACTGGAGCCAGGAACATGTGCCCGCGATTCTGCACCTGGCGCACGCGTCGCAGGACGAGGGCACGGCGCTGGCGAAGGTTTTGTTTGGCGAATACAATCCCGGCGGACATTTGGTCGTCACCTGGCCGAAGTCGATGGATCAGTTGCCGCCGATGATGGACTACAACATCCGCGATGGGCGCACTTATATGTACTTCAAGGGCGAGCCGCTTTATCCCTTCGGTTATGGACTGAGCTATACGACGTTCAAGTACTCGAACCTTCGCACCAGTTCGCCGGAATTGGCCAAGGATGGCACGGTGACCGTAAGCGTCGATGTGACGAATACCGGTGCTATGGCAGGAGATGCGGTTGTACAGCTTTACGTGAAGCATCTGGCTTCGAAGGTGAGCCGGCCGAATGAAGAGCTGAAGGGCTTCAAGCGCGTGACGTTGAAGGCCGGCGAGACGAAGACGGTTGAGATCCCGCTGAAGGCTGCGAGCCTGGCTTGGTGGGATGAGAAGCTGCCGGGATTTCGCGTCGAGGCTGAGCCGGTTCGGGTGATGGTTGGTAATTCGTCGAGCGACATCGAGCTCAGTACAGTCGTGGACGTTCAGTAGAGTCTGTCTGGAGCTCTGCCCTGGCTATGATCACAACCGGGAAAAAAGCGGATTTTCTGGCAAAAATGACGCCTTTTTGAGCCGAAAAACGGGCAAAATGCGCGTTTTGCGGTCACTGATTCGTCAATGGGTAAAAACCTCAAACCATTGATCCCGTGCAAGTTACAAGCAATGTTAGGGGTAAAAGATGGCCTCCACAGGGTGGGGGGGTGGGGGGTACGTCAGATTTCGGGCTGGATTGGCCCCTCAGATACTGCTGGTCCAGCTTCAGGGTAGCAGGATGTTGGAAATAATCTGCAAGCACCTGCGGTGGGGCAGCGGCCTTCTGCCTGTCCGCGCCAGAAAAAAGGCGCGGGGGTGAGTTGATGGTTTGGTCCCAACGGTTGGGGTTCGTGGCTGCCCACCCTAGCGACAAAAACAAGAACGTCGCGAGGGTGGGGCACCCAGGCTTCTCTAGTAAGATTTCGGATGGGTCGCACGTCCCCCTCGATATATGATTTCAACATGCGATGGTGGCAAATTCCATTGTTCATTGTGATCGCCGCTCAGGCCCTCTATTTTTACTCCACGCCAAGCGCCAAAGTGTTCGAGCACATTGCAAGAATCCGTGATTGGTGGAGATCGCGGTAGGCGTGATCGCCTTTTGATCTAGTCGGCACTCCTGTGCACTAAAGACTCGGTCTACGGATTGCACCTGAATAACCGGCTAAAGTGAAACTACACCGCCCCCGCTCTTTGCGTACCTTGATCGTTGATCCCTCTTGCCTGCGTTTGGGTCACGCCTGGCGCGGGGAAATCGATAGGGGTGAACACTTCATCCTTCAGGAGGAATCCGTGACCGATTTCGCCCACGGTGTAACTACCGACGATCTGGCGACGGTTATTGATCCCGAATGCAGTCGTATTCTGCGCACCGGCAAACGGAACGTCGATCGGTGTGTAGGTTCCGTCCTCCATGAGAAACCCATGATCTCCGGCGGTGTCATTGTATTTGCCCACTACCATGCCGAGATCGTTTATTCCATAACCCAAGGTCTGATCGACCCCTGGGAATGGCGCATCGAGCTTCACGAATTTGTAACCATGACGATCCTGGGACGCATCCCTTGCGGCAGCTTGAAAGGGTTCGGCCGCAGCAGCGGTCACTGCCAATAGGATCAGAGTTGACCATATGCGAGGTATCTTCCGGCCTCGCGAGGGCGTGAGTTTGGAGAACGCATTAGGCATGGGGAAGCTTGCTCCTTTGATTTTTTGTGATTGCAGTCTGCGACCGACCCCGACTGCTGATGCGTATTATCCCTGAATACACCGAGGCTGTCACGAGTTATCTCGAGCGCAAAGAGCTGGCGCAAATCCGAGCATTTTCGAAATGGCCAGAGTTGCTTTCGGCAAAATGGTCTGTTGCTCTCGACCCCGCGGACAAGGGCAGGTGGCCCACTCATCAACCCCGAAGAATCGTTATGAGCCTTCAATCTTGGCTAACGATCGAAGCAGCCAGAATCGATGCCTTGACACCTGCTTCGCGCAGCTTGCTATTTGACGCGGCTCCGATAGTATGATGAAAGATTAGTTGCAAACCTGCGCAAGCCCATCGACTGGTCTTGGAAACCGGACTCCTGTTGCTGGGCTATTTCTTTGGGGAGCCGCACAAATGGGCCGTGTCGTAGAGATTACAGAACTCGCGCTTCGAGATGCACATCAGAGCCTGCTCGCCACCCGGATGGCATTGGACGACATGATTCCGGCGTGCGAAGACATCGACAATGCCGGCTACTGGTCCGTGGAGTGCTGGGGAGGGGCGACCTACGACTCCTGCATCCGCTTTCTGAATGAAGACCCGTGGGAGCGGCTGCGGACCTTTCGCAAGCTGATGCCCAAGAGCCGCCTGCAGATGCTGCTGCGGGGCCAGAACCTGCTGGGATACCGGCATTATGAGGATGGCGTGGTCGAGCGCTTTGTGGAGAAGTCGGCCGCGAACGGGATCGATGTCTTCCGCATCTTCGACGCGCTGAACGATCCTCGCAACCTGAAGACCAGCATTGCCGCGGTGAAGAAGACCGGCAAGCACGCGCAGGGCGCCATCTGCTACACCGTCAGCCCGCTGCATACGGTCGAGGCCTTTGCCGAGATGGCCTACCAATTGCGGGAGATGGGGTGCGATTCCATTTGCATTAAGGACATGGCCGCGCTGCTGAGGCCGCAGCCCGCGTTCGATCTGGTGAAGGCCATCAAGAAGCGGTGCGGCACGGATACGCTGGTGCATGTTCATACCCATGCGACGACCGGAGTCACGATGGTCTCGCTGATGAAGGCGATCGAGGCCGGGTGCGACATTGTGGATACGGCGGTCAGTTCCCTTTCACTGGGGCCGGGACACAATCCGACGGAGAGCCTGATCGAGCTGCTGGAAGGGACAGGGTATGAGACCCGCGTGGATCTGGAGCGGGTGCTGAGAATCTCCAGCCACTTTGCGAAGATCCGCCCGCGCTACAAGGAGTTTTTCAGCGAGAACTCGGGCGTGGATACGGAGATCTTCAAGAGCCAGATTCCGGGCGGGATGATTTCGAATATGGAGAGCCAGCTCAAAGGCCAGGGCGCGGGAGACAGGCTGCAAGAGGTGCTGGCTGAGGTGCCACGGGTTCGCAAGGACTCGGGCTATCCGCCGCTGGTGACGCCGACCAGCCAGATTGTGGGCTCGCAGGCAGTCTTCAATGTGCTGATGGGCAAGTACAAGGTGCTGACCGGCGAGTTTGCCGACTTGATGCTGGGCTACTACGGAGCCACGATCGGGCCGAAGGATCCAGAGGTGCTGAAACAGGCCGAAGCGCACGCGAAGAAGCCGGCGATTACGGTGCGCCCGGCCGACCTGCAAAAGCCGGAGTGGGAAGCTCTGAGTACTGCGGCGAAGGCGCTGAAGGGTTCGGATGGCAGCGACGAAGACGTGCTGACTTATGCGATGTTCCCGCAGGTCGCGCCGAAGTTTTTCGAGAGCCGCTCTCAAGGACGGAAGAATCTGGGCAAGGACCCGGTAAAGGCTGAGGCCACGCATGCGCCGGAGCCAAAGGCGCAAGCGGCGGCGGCCGGCGGTGTTGGGTTGAAGTCCAAAGTGAGTTATGTGATTACACTGAACGGGAAAGAGCACCGGGTAACCGTGGCTCCGCAGAGTTAGAAGAGATTGATGGCGACGGAGTCAGGAGCAAGGATGGCGAAGCAACCGGAAAGTCATAAGAAGACGATGGCAGAAAAGGTTTCAAGCCTGAGCGCAAAGCGCGCTGAGCTTGAACAGGGCGGCGGCAAGGAACGCGTCGAGAAACAACATGCGAGCGGCAAGCTAACGGCGCGGGAACGGGTGGCAAGGCTGGTGGACGCGGGCAGCTTCCAGGAGATCGGGCTGTTTGCGATGCATCGCTCGACTTATTTCGGGATGGCCGGAAAAGAGATGCCGGCCGATGGAGTCGTGACTGGCTGCGCGCAGATCGACGGGCGGCTGGTACATCTGGCGAGCCAGGATTTCACCGTGGGCGGAGGGTCGGCGGGCGAGGCGCACAACGACAAGTGCGTGGACATGATGAAGCTCTCGCTGAAGACAGGCAGCCCGTTTGTTTTTATGAACGACTCCGGCGGCGCGCGTGTGCAGGAGGGGATCGACAGCCTGGCTGGCTATGGCCGGGTCTTCTACAACAATGTCATGTTATCCGGAGTTGTCCCGCAGATTTCGCTGATCTGCGGGCCGTGCGCTGGTGGCGCTGTTTATAGCCCGGCGCTGACCGACTTTGTGATTCAGACCGAGCAGGCGCGGATGTTTATCACCGGGCCGAAGGTGATCAAGCAGGTCACCGGCGAAGTGGTCAGCGACGAGGAACTGGGCGGCCCTCATGCGCAGATGAGTTCGGGCGTGGTTCACTTGATTGCGCGCGACGATGAGGACGCGACTGAGCTTTGCCGCCGGCTGCTGAGTTTCATGCCGTCCAATAATCTCGAAGACCCGCCGCGCATGACTTACAATCTGCCGATCGAGGCCGATCCGGAGTTGAACGGAATTGTGCCGGTCAACAATAAGGCTGTCTACGATGTGCGCGATGTGATCCGGCGCGTGGTGGATTATCAGGATTTTCTTGAGATTCAACCAGAGTTTGCGGCCAACATCGTGATTGGCTTCGGGCGCTTGCAGGGACGGCCGGTGGGGATCATCGCCAGCCAGCCGAATTGCCTGGCTGGCGTGCTGGACATCAACGCATCCGACAAGTCCGCGCGGTTTGTGCGCTTCTGCAATGCATTCAACATTCCGCTGATCACGTTTGTCGATGTGCCGGGCTTTCTTCCCGGCGTCGAGCAGGAGCGCGGCGGTATCATTCGCCATGGCGCGAAGCTGCTCTTTGCCTACTCATCGGCGACTGTCCCGAAGATTACAGTGGTCTTGCGCAAGGCCTATGGCGGTGCTTATATCGCTATGTGCTGCAAGGATCTGGGAGCGGATCGAGTTATCGCATGGCCCGCGGCTGAGATCGCGGTGATGGGCGCAGAGGGCGCGGCCGAGATTGTCTTCCGGCGCGAGATCGATGCCGCCGAGGACAAGGCCGCGCGCCGCAAGGAACTGGTAGACGAGTATCGCGAGACGTTTTCCAATCCGTATGTTGCGGCGGGCAGGCGGCTGGTGGATGACATCATCGAGCCGTCGGAGACACGGAAGTATCTTGTGGATGCGCTGGAATCGCTGCATACGAAGCGCGAGATGCGGCCAGGAAAGAAACACGGATTGATTCCCTTATGATGAGGAGCCGCGCGTGGAATTGAGTTCTGCGGACTTTATAGCGATTGCGGTGCTGGTTGCGGCGGGCTGCGCGGTGAGCTTTGCCGGCTTGTGGATCATGCTGCGGCAGGCTGCGTCTGTGAGCCAACAGGTAACGGAGAGCCGGCTGGACGCGCTTGCCGTCGCGCTCAAGGCTCTGGAAGCCAAGGTGGTGGAACTCAGCCAGTTGACGGAGTTACGGGCTGTTGACGACTCCGTCGCCGATACGGAAGCACCGGTAGTTGCTGCGCCGCAGGCGGTTCAGCGTGAGGATGAGGAAGTTACACCCGAGACCCTGGCGATGATAGCCGCCGCGGTAACCGCGTATCTGGGCAAGAAGGTCCGCATCCGCTCGGCAAAGAGCTTGCGGCCGCCCCGCGAAGTTGCGAGTGCGTGGTCTCAGCACGGGCGATTGCTGGTTCACGGCTCGCATAATCCACGATCGAGGAGTTGAGGTTTGAAAGTTGTTTGATGGAAGGAACCCGGTAACTTGAAGCTTCAGATTTCAATTGACGGAAAGACGTACGAGGCTGAAGTCGAAGTCTTGGAAGATGACGCGCTGCCGCGTCAGATGAATTATGGGCCCTCTAACCCGATTCCCGCGGCGGGGAAGCCGGAGCAGGCCGCCGCGCAGAAGCAGGCTCCGGCGGCCGAGGCCGCTGAGGAGGCGAAGCTGTGCCGCAGTCCCGTGACAGGCATTGTCATTAAAGTGAACGTCGAGCCGGGACAGGCGATTCAGGCGAACGACCCGATCATGGTGCTGGAGGCCATGAAGATGGAGACGAACGTTACAGCGCACGCGGCGGGAAAGGTGAAGAACGTGCGCGTGGCGAAGGGCGACTCAGTGAAGGTGAATCAGGTGGTCGTGGAGTTCGAATAGGCACTCGCGATTCCGCGCTGGATGGGGTTTTGTTCAACAGCGGCGCCGTTTTTGAAATTTAACGGGCAACGCGGCAAAGACTGCATAGAAGAGGCATCCAGCGTGTTGCAAACGGGACGCGATGTGACCCGTTCACTGTGGTAGATTCAAGAAGACGGCACCCCGAGTGGAGAGATGGCCGAGTGGTTTAAGGCGCACGCTTGGAAAGCGTGTGTACTCGAAAGGGTACCCAGGGTTCGAATCCCTGTCTCTCCGCCATAAATTGATGCGATAGCACTACTCGCAATCATTGAAATGTCTAAGATGAGATGGCGCAGCGGCACTTCAAGCCAGTCTGTCGCCTGCCACGCGCATGTCGTAACCCACACAGGCTTCAACCTCGCGCCGGTACGCAGCTCGGCCCAGCGTCTCGATGAGCGCCTGGATAGGCGGCAACGCAAGATGTGAACGGCGGAGCACAAGCAGGTAGGGCTTCTCTGCAAGTGGAAGGAAGGTCAGGCCCATGGAAGACGCGGCGGCCTGCGTGCCGATGCAGCAGTCCACCTTTCCGCTCTGGACCAGGCGCGCGGCGGGAAGCTGTCCTAATGCGATTCGCTCATAGCCTCTAACCTTGTCACTGGCAATTTTACTTTTTCGCAGCAAGTTGTCCAATAAGCTGCGACAGCCTGCGCCCGGTTCACGATTTGCGATGTGTATGTCCTTGCGCGATAGGTCTTCAATGCCTGTTATCTTCTTAGGGTTTCCCTGAGCGGCGATCATCCCTTCCTTCCACATTGCGTAAGACAGAACGGCAATAGAATTGCGAGGAAACATCTTGGTGATCGGCAATAAATCGGCCTTGCCGCTCGCCTTGCCGGTCAAATGCGTGCCGGCAACATGAACCAGTCCTTCGTGCAACAGATCAAGGGCGTGCGAACTGTTTTCATAGGCGATGACAAGTTCAAAACCCTGCCGTTCAAGCGAGTGCGCGAGCAGCGATGCGCTGGGATCGCAACCGGCAAGGAGGATGCGTCCTGGATTCTTCCATCCGCTGCCAACGAGCCTGACCTTCGCATTGACGCTGCTCTTCCCGCCGCGGATCGGCGCAAGAAAAAAGGCATCCGTTGGCTGCAAGCCCCAGCTCGCAGGATCAGGCACTAAGCCGACCAGATGGCCGTTGACGCTCACGAGTCTCAGCGGCTGTCCCTTGGGCAGCGAGGCCGCCTGCTCAAGAATGAAGACTTCAGCGGTCTCCGCAATCGCTTCCTGGTCTGGTTCGAGTTGGAACAATTCTTCAACCGTCGTACCGAGGATGCGAGCCAGCTTCAGACTCACCGCTGTGTTGGGAATATAGAGTCCGGCTTCAATGGCATGAATTGTCTGGCGGCTGACGCCGATTTCCGCTGCCAGCTTCGCTGCGGAAATCGCCCGCTTGGCCCTCAATTGCGCGAGATTCGTTTGTACTTCGACTGATTGCATCCGTTGCCTCGTGGCAAACTAGTCCGTACTCTATACGCGACTCATGATACGGATACGAGGCAAATTGCACAAGAGGGAGTTGGAAACGCCGCTAAACGTTTGGCAATTGCGTCGATAGGCCGGATTCATACACCCCAAGCCTCCACCAACATTTGTATTGCTAAAGTGACACTGTCGTGTATAGTAATATTCATCTTGCTCGCCGCCCCTGTTCACCACCATGCTCTAACCCGCCTCAAACGATGATTGCAGAGCATCTTATAGCTCAAGACGGACAAGGAGTCTCGGGCTTTGCCGGAGCAGCGACCTTTTGGAGGAAGAAATGAAAAGAGGTTATTCTCATCTTTTTCTCAGCCTTGGAATAATCGGGGCAGCGGGTTCACTTTTGGGTCAAACAATCTTCGTCGAAAACTATCAGGCGCGAGTAAGCGCCACGCAGGCGGAACAGCCTCATTGGATCACTCCACTCGTCACGGTTACACCCCGGCTTGAACAGGAGCTCCGCACAGATTTCGTGCATCAATACAACCTCAAAGGCTTTGCGGTCTGGAACTATGGGAATGGCAAGGGATTGGAGTTTATTCCCGAGAAGCACACGGAGATCATTGTGAATGTGCCGCCATTTTTCAACCGCTCCAACGGCGAGCCGGACGGATTCGGCGACATCTCGTTTCTTCAGAAATTTCGCTTCTATGCGCGCAACGAGGAGCATGGCAACGCGATCGTGACGGCATTCCTTTCGGGATCAATCCCGACCGGCAAGAACGGCAACGGAAGCTGCTGTGCCGTCGTCACGCCAACGCTCGCAGTCGGAAAGGGCTTCGGTCAATTCGCTTTCACTTCAACCGCGGGAGGCTCGCTGCCAGTTACCAACGCAGAAGGCCTGGGGCACACAATCACCTGGAATAGCGTCGCCCAATATCGCGTCGGGACCAGCGGAGCCGGGCGGTTCTTCTGGCCGGAGGTTGAGATCAACTCATCCTTCTACAAGGGTGGCTCCACTGACGGCGATGTCGCTGTCTTTGCAACCCCCGGGCTCATCATCGGCCGCATTCCACTTTCGCACAACGCTGCTGGGAAGCCTGGACGACTTGGCCTGACCTTCGGAGCGGGCCAGCAGATCGCCATCTCTCATTATTATCCCTACAATCACGCAACCGTCATCACCGTGCGCCTTCCGTTTTAGGGGACAGCCATGCGCGACGGGCTGGTTAGCAACCCCAGACCGTGGAGCTTCTGAAACCATCACGGAGAATGTGGAATTCAGAATGTGCCGGTCATTTCAGGATCGACCATCGGACAAGGAGAAGGAATGAAATTACGGCCTGCTCATGGATTCAATGGAATGCTGCGTTACCGCAGAGTTGTGGTTGCTGTGCTTACGGCTTTGGTTTTCACCTGCTATTGCTCAGCCCAGACGCGCCTGACAGTATCCGCCGCGGCAAGCTTGCAGGATGCGCTTGCGGAGACTGAGTCCGCGTACAAGCAAGCCAACGCGAATATAGAATTCAGCAACAACTTCGGCTCGTCGGGAACCCTTGCCTTGCAGATCGATCAAGGCGCGCCGGTGGATTTATTCCTCTCCGCGGCGGCCAAGCCGATGGACGACCTGGAAGCAAGAGGACTGATCGTTGCCGGAACTCGTCGCAATCTGCTCAAAAACACGCTGGTTCTGATTGCACCGCTCGACTCGAAGCTGAAGGATTTTCAGGGACTCACAGATCGATCAATCCAAACGATTGCACTTGGCGATCCGGCCAGCGTGCCAGCCGGCCAGTACGGGCGCCAGACTCTCGTCGCTCTTCATCTGTTGGATAAGCTCAGCAAGAAGCTGGTATTGGGAAAAGACGTTCGCCAGGTTCTCACTTATGTGGAAAGCGGGAACGCCGACGCGGGCCTGGTTTATGCCACCGACGCACTCGTTTCGAGAAGGGTTCGAGTTGTTGCCACCGCTCCCGAATCCACTCATGACCCGATCGTTTATCCCGTGGCAGTTATCAAAGGAAGCCGCAACGAAGAGGCTTCGCGCAAGTTCGTCGAGTTTCTCAGCAGCCCGACGGCTCAAGCGATCTTCGTGAAGAATGGGTTCACTATAGCAGCACCGTAACCCAGCCGACCCACCCATTCGACTCCGCCGTTTTGCCGGGATGCGCGGCTTGGGCAACGCGCAGCTCAGCACGCGCCGGGTCAATTGCGTCCTTGGCGAGAGTGGCCGAAGCGGGCGCCCGCCGTTCGATATTCCCGCGAAGCGAGGTCGCGCGAGAGATATTGGCGAACCATGGCCGGATCATTGCCGAGCCGGGCCCCTAAAGAACACTCGCTCAATGAGGTTTGAAGGAGCTCCGAATCAAGAGACTGTACCCTGAGCTGTATGGAGCTGTTCCGCTCATTTTGCGACGGACGATGCAAGTCAGACAGCGGTTGCCGCTCCGGCGGGGCAGTGTCCCTTTTTCTCTTTGCAATACGGGCGCTCTTGACACAACTCCGCGGCAACCCTGAAACTCGGGTTCAAGGTTGCTGTGGAGCGCAAAGGGGCAAACAAACCATCTTCGCGCAGGGAGAGGCGGGTTCGAGATCAGGTGAGCGAACCGAAAGCAGGACGTCTGACCCTTGCGCTGAAATCGACCATCGAGAGCGTGGCCGCAGTGGAGGCGGCTGCCGAGAGACTGGCCGCCGAGGCCGGTCTCGACGAGGATGGGCGCTTCCACGTAGCCATGGCGGCGCGCGAGGCCGCCGTCAATGCGGTACTGCACGGCAACGAATACGACCCCGGAAAACGGATCATCGCCAGCTTTGAAAACACCGGAGAGGCACTGGTGATTCAAATCGCCGACCAGGGCAAGGGTCTTGATCCCGAGAAGCTGCCCGACCCGCTGGCACCGGAAAACCTATTGCGCGGGGCGGGGCGCGGCATCTTTCTTATCCGATCGTTTATGGATGAGGTACACTTTCGACAATTGCATCCCGGAACCGAGCTAACGCTGGTCAAGCATCTGGCGCCGGCCGCGGGAAAAACTTGAAGCGCCTGCACATCGGTCCGGCGGCGCAGAGAGGTTAATATTTTCGCCGGGAGGCAGAGGAAGGCTGGGGAATTCCCGCCGGTAACGTACTATAATTGCAATACCAACGAGGAGGAATACCTGTGGCGCTGACAATTGCAACGCGTGAAGTGGACGGCGTAGTCGTTCTGGACCTTAGCGGGCGAATCACATTGGGCGAGGGCAGCGTGCAGTTGCGCGATGCCATTCGCGGGCTGATCAGCAAGGGCAAGAAAAACATCCTGCTGAACATGGGAGACGTCAACTACATCGATAGCTCAGGATTGGGCGAGTTGGTGAGCGCCTTTACCACAGCCAAGAATCAGCAGGCCGAAGTCAAGCTGCTGA
This sequence comes from uncultured Acidobacteriaceae bacterium, assembly GCA_963710875.1. Lineage (GTDB taxonomy): Bacteria > Acidobacteriota > Terriglobia > Terriglobales > Acidobacteriaceae > Telmatobacter. Next base: position 91,356 of record CAVQBW010000002.1, read on the forward strand.
ATCTGACCAAGAAAGTCCACGATCTGCTGCAGTTGACCAAGCTCTACACCGTCTTCGACATCAAGGACGACGAGGCCAGCGCCATCGCCTCCTTCAAATAGGGCGAGCCGGGGCAGCGCCCTGGCCAAAACCAATCGGGAAAAGGCCATCCAGCGCTGCTGGATGGCTTTTTCTTGTCTGGGCGGTTGCAAGCCCTCTGAACGCGCCAAACCCCGGCGGTGGCCGGGGCTTGGTGTGAGACTTATGCGATGGGCCGGCCGGTTCAGGCCAGCGCGGGAGCCGCTTCTGAAATGCGGATCGCCGGGGCAGCTACAGTAACAGCCGCCGAAGCGGAGAGCGCCGGCTGCTGCGGGTGGGAGTGAATGCCTCGTGTAAGCCGTTGAACGAAGTGATAAGGCGGCCAGGGTCCGGAGAGCTGCATCTGGTATTGCCGCATGACGGCGCAGGTGGTGGAGAACTTGTTCAGGTAGCGCTCCACGCACTTGCGGTCGATCAGGTGCGCGACGTCCAGCATCATCTTGCCGCTCTCGGTCAACCGGCAGCTTACCTCTTCGTCCAGGGGCATGAAGAGCCGGTGCATCTGGAAGCTGACGGCGCGGGCACGGGTCTGGCGCTCGCGCTGGCGGCCGGCGTTCTCGCGCAGATTGGTGAAATACTCCCGGCCTTGTGCTTCCGGCGGCAGGTGCTTGTCGTTGGCTGGCCCGGAACAGTCGTCGACGAAGACCTTGAGGTGCATCTCGGTCTTGCCGCGCAGCTTGTCGATGTTGCCCACAAACTGGCGCTGGTTGGAGCGGATGGACTTGCGCAGGCACTCGTCGTCGTTGAAGACGGTGCCAAAGCGGAAGGGCAGCACCGTGGAGTGCTGGAAGCAGTCGGCGATCACCCTGGCGTGGTCCACGCCGGATTTCTGGTTGATAGCTTCCTGGGAGTTGTGCTCGCTGACGATCACGGCAAGGTCGCAGGCGGGGTAAACAAAAACCTGGTTGCCATCGATTCCCAGGACCGATTCCATCGGAATGGGTTTGCGATGACGGGCCAATTCAGGAAATGCTTGTCTTTCACCGATGCAGTAGGCATACCATGCCATAAAGAGACACTCCGTCTGCGTGCGCCGGATAGCGCCACTCGTTGGTGAAGCACTGTGAACTTGGGAACGACTGCATAGCGGTCATAAGGCCGGGGGGAGTGGAGCTGACCCGGATGAGCTACCGCAAATATTAGCCCTCTGAAAATGCGACTGGCAATATCCCACATCACAGGAAAGCTAAAAGTGAGCAAACTCTTAAGAATCCCTATTCACAGAAGTGCAATATCGATTGACTACATGAATATCTGGTTATTCGGAGCAGAAATGTCCATTGAACAGGCAAAATGCGGCTGCGGAAAACCCACGCCCGGTGTACTCCATGCCATTCCTCCAAAGTGCTGATTTCCTCAAGTAGTCAGCGCTCTCCAGAGAGTTTCTTAGGGCAAGCTACGGCGGAAGTACAACAGCAAAAAGACATTGAGCGCAATGGAGACACCGAGCAGGCCCAGGGCAATCAGGACAAAGACGCTTGCCTTGCGGCCCGCGGCCTTCAACTCCTCCACTCGATGGCCCACGGCCTTGAGTTCTTTGAGCAGATCCTGCTGCGCGACGGCGTTGCTAGCCGCAGTTTCCTCCACCATCACCAACCGGCTCTCGACCCGCTCGAGCGAGGCATTCTGCTCCAAAACCTGGGTGCGGAGCTGGGCGCGCAGATCGCGGTGCTCCGCCTGAAGCTCCGCCAAGCTGTTCTCGATCGGTTCAAGGTTCACCGGCGGCGGGGGAGGGGGCGCGGGCGGAGGCGGGCTGAGGAGATTGGAGACCGCCGAGCCGACATTTCCGTCGAGCAGAGGCAGAAGCCGCAGCAGGTGCGGAAGAATGACGCGCAGAGCGCCCGCTGTCCGCTGAAATCCTCTGGCCGGCTGACCGGAAGCCTTTGGGCTCGCTGAGCGGGTCAGCGTGCGCCCTGGCGGAGGATTGGATGAGTCGCTCATGGCCGTCCTTCTTCCCCACTATATAGGCAGCGCCCCTGGGCAGAGCGAAGCGACCTGTGCACTCGACGGCCTGCACGCTCGGTCACATCCGCGTGTGGGCCGGTTCGGATATTCTCATCGACAGGAGAAACGCGTGAACCCAGTCCTTGCCCGTCCGCTGCGCAGCCTGCAACGCAACATCCTGGCCGGTATCATCACCATCGGACCGCTCTTCGTTACCTACCTGATCTTCAGCTTTCTTCTGGGCGCGCTGGCCAAGGCCGGCTTGCCGGTAGTCAGGCTTTTTGCGACCATCTTTCCGCGAGACTGGCTCAGCCAGCCTTTGTTGCAATCGGTTCTGGCCGTTGTCCTGACACTGGTGGTGCTCTGGGTGGTGGGCCGGGTCAGCAGCCTGGTGATCGGCCGCCAAGCCTTCGAACTCTTCGAGGCCGTTCTGGAGCGGCTGCCCGTTGTCGCCAAGATTTATACGTCGGTGCGCCAACTGCTGGATAGCATGATGGCCAAGAAAGAATCCAGCCAGCGCGTCGTGCTGGTGGACTTTCCCATCCCCGGCCAGAAGTCGATCGGCTTCCTGACCCGCACCATGACCGACTCGACGACCGGCGAAGCGCTGGCCGCGGTTCTCGTGCCCAACGCCATCAACCCGACCTCGGCTTTTTTGCAGATTTTGCCTATCGGACGAGTCACGGACACCGACCTGAGCATGGAGCAAGCAATGAGCATGATCATGACCGGCGGGGCCGTAGGGCCGGAGAGCATCCGGTTCTCTCAGCCGGCCCTGGCGGCGGGAAAGGATCTCAGGCCGCCTGCGCCCTCGGCTTGACCTTGGCTAGAGACTTGTTCTTCGCGGCGAGCCAGATGTCGTGATCCATCTGTAAACCTAGCCAGAGTTGAGCTGAGGTTCCGAAGTAGGCGCTGAGGCGCATGGCGGTATCGGCCGTAATCCCTCGCTTGCCGAGGACAATATCGTTGACCCGCGGCGCGGAGACATGCAGCTCTTTGGCCAGCCTGTAGCTGGAGAGTCCCAGCGGCTCCATAAACTCGGTCTTGAGAATATCGCCGGGATGAATCGAGTAACCGAACGGAATCTTCTCCATGGTGTCTCCTAGTGGTAATCGACGATCTCAACGTCGTAAGCGTCTCCGTGATGCCAAACGAAGCAGACCCGGAACTGATTGTTGATTCGAATGCTGTGTTGACCCTTCCGATCGCCAGTTAGTGCTTCGAGACGATTGCCGGGAGGGGCACTCAAATCTTGCAATTGCGTTGCCCGGCGCAAGATGAAAAGCTTCTTCAAAGCCGAGGAGCGGAGATTAGCGGGGATGCACCGGCTCTTGCCGGTGTCCCACAACAGCTCCGTATCGGCGTCCGCGAAGCTTCTGATCACAGAGGTATCATAACGCACTTCGTTAAGAACGGCAAGCGTTATGATGCGACGCTTTAGCCAGCCGGTTCATCGATAATCAGCGCCTCTTCGGCGTGCTCGCTCTCGACGGTAACCTTGCGCAGGCTGACGTGCTCGATGCGCGCCCAGATCAGGCCCACGGGAATGATGCCGAGAAATGTGACCGCCAGCAGCATGGCGGCGCAGGCGGTGGCCGGCTCCCAGGCGGCGCCGAAGAATCCGTGCAGCGCCGCGGCAACGATGGCGATCTGCGAGAACCAGCCCAGGATGGGCAACTGGAAGACGCTTGCCCCGCCGCTGGCCGTCATCATCAAGACGCACTTGGACGGCGTGAGCGAAGCCAGTTGCGGGCTGGCGACAAAGGCCCGCATCGTCTCAAGATAAGACAGCGCAATCAGGACCCACATGACCAGGGAAAGCGATGCGGCGACGGCGAAATCCGAAAAGGAGTGCATGATGTCCAGGCCGGCGCGGAAGGTGTGGACCTTGTGGCCGATGGCTTGGCCGAGTTTCTTGGAAATCAGGCCAAAGGCGCCCTCGAGAAACGAGGCGACCGTGCCGCCAGCCAGGCGAACAGCGGTCAGAAAGAGCGCGGCAAGCACCGTAATCGCCAACCCGCTATAACGAGCGATGGCGGCGGGGCTGACCGGGGAATGACGCATCAATAGAGAGAACATTGCAGAGTGGCTTGTGGCCTTGACGATGTCGGCATCGGGAATCCAGAGCATGGCAACCGAAAAGATCAGCGCCATGGAGCCGAAATCGAAGAGGCGCTCGACAATGTAGACGGCGATCTGGTTGCTGAACGGCAGGCCGGTCTTCTTCGAGACAAGAATCGGCCGCACCGGGTCGGCGATGCGGCCGATCAGCGCGACCGCGGTAAAGCCGATCACCTGCGTTCCCAAGAGCGAGAGCAGACCGACTTTTTTGTTGTGGCGCAGCAGCAGCGCCCAGCGCACGGAACGGAAGATGTAGCCCACATAGATGCAGCCGAAGGCGATGCCGATTTTGGGCCAATCGGCCAGCGCCAACTGGGAGCGAAAGACGCCAAAGTCGAAGTGAATCCGGTCCCGTCCCCAAACGATCAGCGCCACCAGCGCCGCCAGCACGATCAGACCCAGGATCAATTGCTTTTTCTTCAAGAATTCTCCGTTCCAGTTGCTCTATCTCTAGTCTAGTTTCTCACCTGGAACTGCGAGAGAGCCTTGGGCGAGTCCCCTTTGCATCGGACGTGGATGCGGCTAACTACCGTGCCGGGGCGGCCGCCCGATTCGCTTCCGCCTCGCGCGCCAGCACACGGCGGTTGAACTCGTGAATCACGCGCGCCACGTAGGCCCGCGTCTCGCGATAGGGCGGAATGCCGTGGTACTTCGCCACCGCCTCCGGGCCGGCGTTGTAGGCGGCCAGGGCCAATGCCAGGTTGTCGTGATAGTAGGTAAGGAGGGCATCGAGATAAGTGGATCCGCCGCGCACATTCTCGTCCGGCTTGAAGCTGTCCTCGACGCCAAGGTCCTTGGCGGTCGAGGGCATCAGTTGCATCAATCCGCGGGCGCCGGCGGGGCTGACGGCGTGGGCATTGCCGCCGCTCTCGGCCTTCACCAGGCTGGCCAGCAGGTCCACGTCCAGGTTGTGCGCCTGGCCGGCTTTGGCGAGCATCTCGGCGAGGTCCACCGGAGAGAGCCGTCCATCCGCGGCGACTTTGGGAGATTCCGCGGGCGCCGGCTCCTTCGCATCCGGCGGCGCGGGCGGATCGGGAACCGTTTCGATGCTGGCGATGTCGCCGGGCAGACGGTCGATGTAGCTATCCTCGCCGGCGCTCAGATAGAGCCGGATATGGTTCTCCACCTGTGCATGGTGCTGGCAGTCGATCTCAAATCCGTTGCGCAGGATTACACGCTCTGCCGCCCGCGCCGCCGGAACCAAGACCGCGAGTGCCGCCGCTGCAATCAGTAGACTTCCGCGCATCCTCAATCCTATTTGCACTCTATCGTCCGATCACACTTTAGCAGAAGTCCGCCGTGCCAGCATTTGCTCCAGCACAACCGCGACGCCGTCCTGGTCGTTGGGAGGAGCCTGCTTCCAGCCGCGCATTTTGGCCATGACGCGCAACTCCATGGCGGCATTGCCCATCATCACGCCCTGGCCGGCCCACTCCAGCATATCCACATCGTTCCAATTGTCGCCGATGGCCATGGTCTGCTTGCGGTCCACGCCCAGCCGGGCGGCCAGCCGTTCGAGCGCCCAGCCCTTTGATACTCCCGGCGGTAAGAGGTCCAGAATCGAGAGATCGCGCGCCGGATACTCGGTTCGGACGCACTCGCAGAAAGCACCCCACTCGCTGGCCTTCACGGCCTCTTCAGCCTTGTGCATCTGGCTCACCGCTCCAGCCGCCATGCCCTGTATGGGATCCTGGCCGTCGATGAGCGCGTCCTCTAACGGTTTCACCACCTCGATGGCGTTGCGGTTAGCCTCGACCCAGACGGCCACTCGTCCTTTTGCTTCTTCGAGATCCTCCAGAACCAACTCCCCGCGCCCTGGGCGGTCAAAGGTGAAAACGACAGAGCCGAAGGGCCGGAGGAGCCCACACAACCCGCGCGCCACCCGCGACTCCATCTGGCAGCGGTCGATAGCGTCGCCGCCCAGGGTGCGGACTACTGCTCCATTGGACGCGATCAGAGGCATATCCGCTCGCAGGCCCAGCCCTTCAAGCAGCGGCGCAGTGTATGCCGGCCGGCGTCCCGTGGCGATGGCAACGGTGATGCCTGCCTCCTGCACAGCCTTGAGTGCCTTTGCGGTACGCGGACTGATTGCCTGCCCAATGGCCGGCACCAGGGTTCCATCCATGTCGATTGCTACCAGCCGGACCGGAGGGTGCATACCCCCAGTGTACTGGCCGCCTGCGGTGGGGCCAACTTCCTGCGGCGGAGCTTGCGCTGGATGCGTCGGGACTCGATCCGGTAAGCTCATGGGTATGGAACGGATTTGCAGCCAGTGCCGCGCAGTGCTTGCCGAGGAGACGATGGCCGACTGGTGTCCGGCCTGTGGCGGGGCCTTGGTGGAGCGGGCAGCTCTTCCTATCGAAGATCATCCAAAGCTGGCCCCACCGCAGGTGGTCGATCATCGCGGAATCGTGCTGCCCCGGCGCCATGCGCTGGGCGGGATCATTACTCCGCAGTAGATGGCGATGAGGCCGATTGGGCATCGTGCGCCATCGTGAAAATCTGCGGCGAGATGCTCAGATAGCCAGCTCCGCGTGTGCCTCCGGCTCCGGTTGCTCGCTTTTTGCAAACGCGGGGAGTGGAAGGCGGCCGGTCCAGTTTGCCCAACCCCAGAAGATCGCCGTAGTTGAACTCACCAGGCCCGCGATGGTGCCGATGAGACGCGGGCTATAGTGCATGGAGGCAATGCCCGCGACCATCATCGAGACCATCATCATGGACCATGTGAAGGTGTCGATGGTGGCGAAGACGCGTCCTCGGTAGCGGTTGTCGACGGTGCGCAGGAGATAGGAGTAGTTGAGGACCGAGTTGATGGCCATGCCGCAGCGCGAGACAAAGATGAAGAAAAGAGCCAGTCCAAATTGCTCCGCGCGGCTGAATAAAACATATGTAGCGCCATGCACGACAAAGTCGATGAAAACGACGAGCTTGTAATTGTTGAAGGAGAGCCGCTTGCCAAGCCAGTTGGCGGCGACTCCGCCGGAGAGCAGCCCCAGACCAGCGCAGCCCCAGATCAAGCCGATGCCGCCGGCTCCCCGGTTGAAGACGACTTCGCCGAAGAGCGTGAAGAGGATCTGCGCGGCCCCGCCGCCCGAGGCCCAGCCCACCGAGAGCAGCGCGATGGCGAAGACCAGCGGCACCGAACGCATGTAACGCAGTCCTGCGCGATACTCGCGCAAGGGGCGGATTCCATCGTCCTCTGCCGGCTTCCTGCGCCTGGCATGAAAGCCCATCGCGTCGGGGGCTCGAAGATGCCCGATGCACCACGCGGAGAAGACAAAGGAGAGCGCGTTGAAGACGAAAGCCCATTTGTAACCGATGGCGATGACGGTTGCGCCGAGAAAGGTGCCGATGGTGAGCGTCATCCACTGCGTGGTCTGCGTCAGCGAGTTTGCGGTGTGAATCTCTTCGGGAGTGACAATGGTGGGCAGGATCGCCGATCGCCCAGCGGTGAAGAAGGGCGAGGCGGCCATGAGTAGCGCGCTGAATGCGTAGAGCACCCAAACCAGGTGCGAAACGACAGCAAAGATGAAGCCGAGAGCGACCAGCGCGCGGATCAGATCGCTGGCAATCATGATGCGCTTGCGGTCGAAGCGGTCGAGCACCACGCCGGCGAGCGAGCCCATCGTGATGGCCGGGATGGCGCGCGCCAGCAGCACGCCGGTGACGACCAGGCCCGAGTGCGTCAGTTCCATGGCCAGCGCAAAGACGGCAATGTTGTTGAAGTTGTCGCCGATCTCGCTGACGATCTGGCCTGCCCAGGTGTAGCGATAGTTGCGATTGCGGCGGAGCAGTTGGAGTAGGTCGCCCATCACACAGCCGGAGTCCTCGGTGGTCGGATTGAGCGGGCCGGGGCAGGATGTCTCATCTCTATGAGGGTATCAAAGCGGCGATGCTGCGTGCGACAGGCCGAGGAGTTCGCGACGCTCTGGGCGTGAGAGTTTGCAGCCCAATTTGCACTGCTTCGCTGTCAGGGATTTGTATTGAGTCCGACCGCTTCGGCAAGGCGAGCCTGGCGGTCATCGAAAGTCCAGAACTTTTGGGATTTCAACTCCAGGGCGCAGGCGACGTGAAGCGAGTCCAGTGTGCGAACGCCGAGGGTTGGACCATATTGCCGCGCGAGGCCGATGCTCGTCTCCCAGATACTTTCCGGCAAATTGATTGGATTCCAGATGCCGTTGGCGCAGTCCTGCTCGAAGTTGTTCCAGGCAAGCCGGGCCTCAAGCGCCGATATGCGCGCTCGAAAGACTTGCTGGTAAAGGGCATTGGCAAGCTCGGTCCGGTTGAAGGGAGTAAGCCACAAGTCTGGCCGAGAGCTCATGCGGCGGCGCGCCTCCGCGGCATGAACGTCAATCACGTAGATGGGAGCCACAAAGCTCGAATCCGCGTAGACCGTCAATAGCGGTCCTCTCTATCCGCAATCAGGTCTTCCACAATGGGAATCATCCGGTCGCCGAAGATCGCCCGGGCGCGGGCCTCAAAGTCTGGCCACTCGACGGGTTTGGGTTTCGGCGATTCCGGCACAATGCGGCCCAGAATGCAGTTTCTCTCGCGCAACTCGACGACCTCGCCTGCTTTGAGCCAGGTCTTCAGTTGGCGGGTGTCGCGGAGTTGGCGAAGATTTACGCTCGGCATGGATACAATGTGACACATAATGTGTCACATTGTCAAGGGGGGCGTGCGAAGGTTACTCGTACCGAAGCGCCTCGGCCGGCAGAATTCGTGACGCAGCCGACGACGGATACAGCGTTGCCAGCAGCGATATGCCGATCGAGACCACGGAGACGATCAGGCCGTCGCGCAGGCGCGGGGCGAAGGGCAGCGTGTCGATCGAATAGACCTCGGCCGAGAGATGGATGAAGTGATAATGGCCGCCGGCCCAGGCAGCGAGGTAGCCGAGAGCCAGGCCGAGAGCCGTCCCGACGATGCTGATGAGCAGGCCTTGCATCAGGAAGATGCGGCGGACCTGCGCCGGCTCGACGCCGAAGCTCATCATCACGGCAATGTCGCGGGTCTTCTCCATCACCATCATGGTGAGCGCGATGAGAATATTGAGCGCGGCCACGATGACGATGAGGGCGATGACGATGAAGGTGACCACCTGTTCGAGCTTGAGGGCGCGGAAGAGCTCGCGGTTCACCTCCATCCAGTTTGTCGTCATAAAGCCCTTGCCCGCTGCAGCTTCGATGGCCTTGGCGATCTCGGGTGCTCGATAGAGGTCGTCGACTTTGAAGCTGATCACTGAGAGCAGGTCGGGCTCCGAGAACAACCGCTGCGCGTCGGCAAGGCGCATGAAGGCCATGGCTGAGTCGTATTGGTAGAAACCGGACTGAAAGATGGCGGCGACGCGGAAGCGCTGGTATTTGGGCGCGAGGCCGAGCGGCGTCAGTTCACCCTGGGGGCTGGTGACGAGAACGCTGTCGCCCACCTGCGCGCCGATGGTTTCGGCAAGATCTTTGCCCAGGACCAGCGGCGGATACGGCTCGTTGACGGAACCCTGGCCGGGAAACAGTTGCGCGTCGCGACTGGGCGCCTCGGGATTGAGGTCTTTGGCCGAGCCGGAGACGATGGTGTCGAGCAGGCTGCTCACCGTCCGCTCCTCGGCGGGGATGATGCCCTTGATCAGCGCGAAGCCGGCGCGCGGGCCGCGCGAGACAAGCACCTGTCCGTAAAGCCCCGGCGCGGCGGCGGTAACATGGGGAACGTGGCGCAGGCGTTCGAGCAGCGGCCGCCAGTCGCGAATGCCGTCGGAGGCGACGCGCATCAGGTCCACATGCGCCGTGACTCCGAGGAGACGGTCCTGCAGGTCGCGCCTCATGCCGTTGGTAATGGCCAGCGCGATGATCAGCGCGGCCACTCCGGCGGCCACTCCGGCGACGGAGATGGCGGTGACGACGCCCACCACGGCTTGCCGCCGCTTGGCCTTGAGGTACCGCGCCGCCACATAAAGCTCGAATCGCATTGCGCCTTCTTGACTCTTCTTCGGGGAGCTATTTGTCCTGGGCAGGAATCACCGTTTTTGCCACGCCCACATTGTCGTGCCGGTCATACGCGCGAACGGCAATCAGTTGCTCGCTGGTTGTGGCGTCCGAAGGCGCGGGAATGAGAACGTCATAGTGCTCCCGCTTCGAATCGGAGAGCTCGCCCACAGGGTCGATATGCTGCCACGGGCCTGCGTCAAGAGAATACTCCGCGTGGGAGATGGCAGAGAAAGAGTCCTCGGCATCAAAGATGAGGTGAATCTGCATGGTACAGGGCAGATGCTTGCAGACGGCGTCCTGGAGCGTGGCCTTGAGAGCGGTGACGACCGGCGGCGTGGTGTCGACCTCGAAGCGCTCGCTCACCTTGTCCCCGGTGAGGGCTTCAGAGGGTGTGTGCGAGGGCGCATCGGAGGCGACCACCTTGATCTGGTAGCCGCCGTCGGGAATCAGGTCGGCATCGAAGCTGTACGCCTTGTCGGGGATGTCGGCTTTCAGCAGCCGCCAGACGGTCTCGCCGTCTCCGCGCAGATAGAGCGAGTAGATCAGGTCGTCGCCGTTGTCGTCGTGCGCGGCCCAGCGGACGGTAATGGCGGTACGGTCCTTGATCGCCTGCAAGGGCGAGGAGGATGAACTGGGATCGAAGCTCACCATGGAATTCTGAGCGGAGGTGGAAAAGGTAATGCTGACCGTCGACGACTGGCCCTGCTGGTTCTGGGCCAGGGTCTGAGGATTGACCCGCGCTCCGGGAACGACCACCAGATCGTCGATCACCGGAGCGGCGTTGACCGGCAAGTAGTTGACGCCGAACGAGCCCAGCAAGCCATTCGCTTGTAACACCGCCTTCCATTGCAGGAAGCGGCCGGCGGGCGAGGCTACCGCGCCGGCTTTGAGAGGCTGCCAGTCGGTCCAGCCGCGCACCGGCTGCTCGACGTTGCCAGTGCGGGTCCAGATTTCATAGCCGGCGGAGCCGGGCTCGACCTCGACCAGGCCAAATTGGGCCAGAGCGCCGGTATCCAGAACATCGCTCGCGTATTCGTGCTTCTCCGCGGTCGCGCCCAGGCGGTCGAGCTTGCCGGTGTTGCCAGTGCCGATAAGGATGCCGTTCGGATTTTGCTCCACGGCAAGGCTCAGGGCCTGTTGCGCATCGAGATGGGCGATGTCGGCGTAGCTGCCGTCGTCGGCAATCTCGAAGACACGCCCTTGATTGCCGGTGAGAGCCAGCAGACCATCGGGTTGCGCGGCCAGGGCGTAGACGACCTCGTCCTTGCCGGACCAGATCTTGCGCGGGGCCTGGCCTTCAGTCAGCGCATAGATCTCGCTGCCTTCGGGGATTGAGGCGCTGGCGTTGGCCGCCTGCATCGAGCCCGGCTGGACGATGGTGATGGTGATCGAGCTGGCTCCCTGCACCGGCAGCGGCGGCAGCGGGTTGCGGCTCTTATCGCCCACGCTGGCGGCGTAGATGGTCCCGTCGGCAGCCACGGCTACGGACGTGATCTCGCGGCGAGGCGCCTCGAAGAGCACGTAGCCTTTGCCTTCGGGACTGATGCGGTAGACCAGGCCGGAGCCATCGGAGCCGGCGATCAGGTTGCCCTTCGCATCCCAGGCAAGTGAACGGATGTGAGCTTCGTCGCTCTTGAAGAAAAGCTCCGGCTGTGCGCCAGGCTTGGCAACATCGACGCGGTAGACCGCGGCAGGCCCGCCGGTAGCGATGTAGAGCCGGCCCGCAGTATCGAAGGTCATCTCCCAGATGTAGTGCGACTTGCTTTCCTGTTTGCCGGTTCCCTTCTCTGCATCTGCGGGCCTTTTGCCGCCGGTCGCCGCTTCGTCCAACTTGGCTGCGTCGAAGACGACCGTGGCGCTGCTCTCGTCCTGTTTGGCGGTTGCATCCGGCTTGAGGCGGTAGACCTTGCCGCTGGGCAGTGTTGCCGCGTAGAGCGCACCATCCGGGCCGAGGCGGACGACCTGCACGGCCAGGTCTTTGGTCTCGAAGAGCGTGAAGGTCTTGCCGTCCGGCGCGACCCGCAGAACAGTGGCTGGCGAAGCGGTTCCCAGATAGGCCGTGCCGGCTTTGTCCACGGCGACCGACCAGACATAGGTCGAGGGCGTGGTGAGCACTTCGGTCAGGCCGGGCCCCTCGCGCAGGTGGCCGTCGCTGGTCAGTTCGACACCCTGCGGCGTGCCTTTCTCGAACTCCTCCAGCCGCGACTGGGTCCACAGGTGCGTGCCCTGGGCTGAGACGGTCAGGGAGGCGACGGCCATCGCAGCCGCGGCCAGCGCGGAGAGACGGACAGCAAAACGGGGGCGGCTGATGGTAAGGAAGGAAAGAAACATGCTGGGGTTGAGTTTACTAAAGTTGGGCGAACCGGGACATATTACCGGCGGGGGTGACGAGTGGGTGGCGGCTTATAGCCGCGACCAGCACTTTACAATATTTGAGTAGTCAATCATCATGGCGGGCTATTTGCAGCCGATCTCGTTGAGCGCGAAGTCGGTATCGCTCGCCGTGGTGATGATGTCGGGCTTGGCCTCATCTTCCAGATCGCGCGTCCATTGGAAGGCGGGCGCGGAACCCACAAAACTGACCGTCACAGTGCCGGCGGTCATCGCATATCGCAGCGTTGGAATCCCTTTGACCATGCTCGCGGAACTGGCCTTGCCACAGCGCCTTTGAAAAGCATCGGGCGTCGAAAGACCGCCGCTGGAGATTTCGCCTCTTAACTGACCGGCCCGTCTTTCGTCGATGCCATCTGTGATGGATTTGACGATCCAGATGATCAGAAACATTACCCCGAAGATACAGAGAAACACCGGAATGATTGACTTCTTAGGCTGAACCACTGGGACGGCTTGGGCCATCAATGGCAGACCGCAGCCGGGACAAACCATCGCGCCAGGCGTAATCGCTGCATGGCACACCGAGCAAGCAATCTTCGTTGTCATCATGTCCTCTTCTGGCCTCTGATCTCTGACCCGGAGCACTGTTTTGCAGAGCAAGAATCTGTCCAATAGTATTCTTCGGCAATAAGAGCCGGCAAAGCGTCTCTGGATTGAACCAGCAATAGGGAGTACTGCGAAGCGCCCCATAGTATTTGGTTAAAGCCGTCGATATAGATATTCGCAATCAAATCAGCCTCAACAAATGCAGAAGCCGCCCGTGAAGGGCGGCTTCGCGCCCGGCCACCGAAGCGCCGGGGGGATAACGTAGTTGAATCATGCGCTTCCCAAACAAAAATGTCAAAAAGAAACTGCTTATCAATGGGACATCCATATGTCACATTTGTATCCACATCAATGCCGGAAGTGTCGCACTCCGGTGAAGACCATGGCCATGCCTAGCTTGTCGGCGGCTGCGATGACTTCCTCATCGCGGACCGAGCCTCCGGGCTGAATGACGGCGGTGGCTCCGGCGGCGGCTACGACTTCAAGACCGTCGGGAAACGGGAAGAAGGCGTCGGAGGCGGCGACGCAGCCCTTGAGCGGCAGGACGGCCTTCATGGCGCCGAAGCGGGCGGCGTCCACGCGGCTCATCTGGCCTGCGCCGACGCCGAGGGTCTGGCCGTCGCGCGCATAGACGATGGCGTTCGACTTGACGTGCTTGCAAACCCTCCAGGCGAAGAGCAGGCTGTGCAGCTCCTCGGCGGTCGGCGGACGCCAGGTGACCATCTTCAAGCCGGAGTCGTCCGCCGTCGAGTGGATCCGGCCGGTATCGGCGTCCTGCATCAACAATCCGCCAGAAACGTGCTTGACGACGGGCCTGGGCGGCGCGGAGTGGACTTCAATGAGACGCAGATTCTTCTTGGCGGCGAAGCGTTCGCGGGCCTCGGCGCTGAAGCTGGGTGCGGCGATGGCCTCGACAAAGAGCTTGGCGATCTCTTCGGCGGCCTCGGCGTCCACCGCGCGGTTGATGCCGATGACGGAACCATAGGCCGAGACGGGATCGCAGGCCAGAGCCTTCTTGTAGGCTTCGAGGAGACTCGAGCCGGTGGCCGCGCCGCAGGGGTTGGTGTGCTTGACAATAATCACCGCCGGCTCGTCGAACTCCTGCGCCAGCTCCCAGCAGGCGTCGAGATCGACGAGGTTGTTGAAGCTGAGTTCCTTGCCCTGAAGCTGGCTTGCCCCGGCGACGCCGAGGCCTGAGCCGTCGGAATAAAGGGCGGCGCGCTGGTGCGGGTTTTCGCCATAGCGGAGGGATTGGGCCAGCGGAAGGTTGATGCGCAGCGTCGAGGGCAGGCTGTCAGCATCGAACTCTGCCGCCAATGAAGGCGCGGGAGCCTCTGCAATCCTGTCCAATGTGTTGGCGATGGCCGTATCGTATGCGGCGGTGAGCGCGAAGGCCTGCTTGGCGAGCCGCCAGCGAGTTGCGCGCGACAAGGCGCCGTGGGCGCTTTTCATCTCCTCGATCAGTGCCGGGTAATCGGCCACGCGCGTGACGATAGCCACGTCTTCGAAGTTCTTGGCCGCCGAGCGCACCATCGAAGGGCCGCCGATGTCGATGTTTTCGATCAAGTGGCCAAAAGCCACGCCAGGCATCGCGGCGGTCTTCTCAAAAGCGTAGAGATTGACCACCACCATGTCGATCGGCTCGATGCCGTGCGCGGCGATCGCCGCCTCGTGCGCGGCGTTGCCGCGAATGTAGAGAAGGCCGCCGTGAACCTTGGGGTGCAGGGTCTTGACGCGGCCGTCGAGCATCTCGGGAAAGCCGGTCAGGTCGCTGATGTCCCTGACGGTGAGGCCGGCCTCGCGCAGCGCCCGCGCCGTTCCTCCGGTCGAAATCAGCTCCACGCCAAAGCCCGTCAGCGCCTGGGCCAACTCCACCAGGCCAGTCTTGTCGGTCACACTCAGCAACGCCCGCCGAATCCGCTTCTCTGCACTCACCGCTGCACTCCTTGTTGGCAGTCTTCGCCTTCGGCGCAACTCTGCCATGTCGAGCCTGCGAAGTCCAAACAACAGAGTACATCGTGGGGCGCGGCAGCAGGCTAAACCACATGACGGTACGGCACTCGCCGACATTACCCAGCGAACGACTTCATCCCGCCAAGGTTGCCGGAAATACGATAAAGTTGAGATATGGGAAGTTCCCCACCCGTATCCGAACCACAAATTCTGTCTCCGGAGGCCGATCTCACTTCGCCGTCGGAGGAGGTCCGGAAGCCGCGCCCCTCGTGGTCCTATGCGCCGGCAACCTACGCGCTGGTGGGCATCAATTGCCTGGTCTTTCTGGTCATGACGGCGCGCGGGGCAAGCATCTGGGGTCCGACCCTGGATCAACTGATGTCCTTTGGCGCCAACAATGCCGGTTCGGTGCTGATTAGCGGCCAGTGGGTGCGCATTGTCACCGCCATGTTCGTGCATGTGGGCATTCTGCACCTGGCCACCAATATGTGGTGCCTGTGGAACCTGGGACTGCTGGCCGAGCCGCTGATGGGCTCGGCGGGCGTTGTCGCCGCCTACATTCTTACCGGAGCGGCGGGCAATTTGCTCTCGACCGGCTACAACTGGTGGGAGTCTTCCCCGGAGTGGATGCGCTACCATGCCGCATGGTTGAGCCACCAGGCCGGGGTCACGGCCATGGACCCCTCGGTCTTCTTTCCGGCCGGCGCGGGAGCTTCCGGAGCCGTCTTCGGCATCGCCGGGGCGCTGATTATTCTGCTCAAGTCCCACCGGCTGCCGGTGCCTCCGCTGGAGTTGCACAAGCTGCGCAGGTCGGTGATCTACTTTGCCGCCATCAATCTGGGAATCGGCCTCGCCATCAGCCTCAACGTCGTGGTGAAGCATACTGGGGTGGCTATCGACAATTCGGCCCACCTGGGCGGATGTCTGTGTGGATTGCTCTTCGCGGCCCCAATGGAGCCCCGGATCGGCTCACCCCGCGATCTATTTATCTTCCGCCGGCGCGTAGCCACGGGAATGGTGGTGGGAATCCTGGTGCTCTTCGGCTTCTACCTGGTCAGGTTTTCGCGTTAGCGAAAAAAGCTGAAAACCGAACTCTGCGCCGCTACCGAGTCGCCGTAGAGGCGAACTTTTTCACCATCGTCAAGAGCAGCTTGCGGTCGCTGTCATTCAGATTCGACGAGTAGCGGCGGATCTGGGTGAGAAAGCGCAGCTCCTCGTCGGAGAGCTTTTGCAGGGTTGCCTGCCGGCCCAGCGATTCGTCGGCGAAGAACTGGGTGATGGGCAGATCGAGCGCGCGGGCAATCTTGGACAGCGTGTCGAGCGACGGCACGGTATGGCCGTTCTCCACGCGCGAGAGATAGCAGCGCAGCAGGCCGGTCTTCTTCTCGATGTCTCCCTGGGAGAGTCCCTTTTGCAGCCGGTGAGAGCGAATGGCGGTGCCGATCTTCAGCACGAGCGATCTCCTGTTCGATAGCTACCCGAGTTGCCTTGCAAGGTAGCAATCAAAAGATTATTAACATAAGAGTTAACATAGCCGGCGCCGGAATGCAAGAGCCTTCTTCGCGTTACGGAATGGGGACAGCCGGCTGCCGCGTGCCGGCGCGCCGAATGGCCAAATTCGCACCAAAGGCGTGAAGCCGTAAACCTTGGCGGCGCATAGGCCGTCTGAATAGGTGCTAGCGTAAAATGGCGGGGCGCGACCATGCGGCGATGGACCATGCGGTGGGCGATTGCAGCGGAGATTTTTGTGGCCGGCGGTCTTGCCGCCCTGGCCCAGCCGCCGGCCGCGCCTCAGACCCAGCCTTCAGCACCCGCTTCAGCCGTGCAGCAACCGCCGGCAGTATCCGGCGGAAGGCTGCACGGGGTAGTCAAGAGCGGCAGCGTTCCGCTGCCCGGCGTGACCGTAACCGCTCAAAATACTCTGACCGGCAGGCGCTTCCGGACCACCAGCGACGTCACCGGCGCTTGGGGGATGAACCTCCCGCAGAATGGCCGCTATGTTGTCCGAACGCAGTTTGCGGGCTTTGCGCCCGGCGATGAAGAGGCCGTTCTGAACGCTGCCAGCCACGACCAGACCGTGAACTTCGAGCTGATGCTTGCCTCTCGTGCGGCTCAACAGGCGCAGCGCGAGGAGCAGGGGGCGCAGGGCTCGCAGGCGGAACAGGCCATCCGGCAATTGGCTGCGAATGGCGCACAGAGCCTGAGCCTTATGAGTGCATTGGCGGACGACACCGCGACGCAGGCTGCGGTTTCAGGCGAGGCAGGCGCGGCATTGCCTTCGATTGCCGGCAACTCCGATTTTGCAGGCGATTCGGTGGCCATCAGCGGCCAGGCGGGCGCGGTCAGTCCGCTGGCCGGCCTCGATATGGACCGCATCCGCGACGCGATCGAGACTCTTCGCGCCCAGGGACTCTTGCCGGGCGGGCAAAATGGAGAACTTGGCGGCGGAAACTTTCGCGGCCTGGGCGGCGGGGGATTTGGCGGAGGTTTCGGCGGAGGCGGCTTCGGCGGGCGCGGCGGCTTTGGCGGCGGACGCGGCAACTTCCGCGGCTTCAATCCCGGCCAACCGCATGGCGCCATCTTCTGGACCGGCAGCAACTCGGCGCTGAACGCGGAGCCGTTTTTTCTTAGCAGCCAGTCGCAGCAACAACCAATCTCCGGCACCAACCGCTTCGGCCTCACCTTCATGAGCGCGCCTTACCTGCCGCATTTGACCAAGCCCAGCGGCAAGGACACTGTCTTCCTGACGCTCAGCGGGACGCGCAGCTCGAATCCGATCGACGAGTACGCGACTGTGCCGACAGATGGCAATCCACTTTTCGGGACGGTCGATGAGCGGACGGGCGACTTTAATGCTCTTGGTTTGCCGACGATCTATGACCCAAAGAACGGTCAGCCATTTACCAATAACACGATTCCGAGTGGACCTGGTGGAAGAATCGTGCAGTCCGCGACCTGGCTGTTGACGTGTCCAAATCCTTACGCAACCGGAACAAATTGCCAACCGTTCTTCCCCGCGCCGAATCTGCCCGGCTACACGCAGAACTATCATCTGCTGACCACTGCGCAGTCGAACTCGACGCAGGCCGGCGTGCGCTACATGCGCGCCTTGGGCAAAGACGCCTCGCTGACCGGTCTCGGCGGCCGCGGCCGGCGCAGCCAGCAGAGCCAGGGGCTTCGCCAGAGCATCAACTTCAATTACAACTGGAGCGACTCGGCCTCGGACAACGTGAATGTTTTCCCCCAGTTAGGCGGAAAGACTTCCTCGCACTCTAACTCGCTGCAAGCCGGTTACACAGTCGGTTACCACAAGATTACCAGTATCTTCAACGCCAATTGGAATCGCAACGCAAGCCAGGCGACGAACTTTTTCACCAACACAACCGACATCGCAATCCCGCTCGCCATTGGCGGGATCGGCACCACGCCGCTGAATTATGGCCTTCCCAACGTGGTCCTCGGCGACATTCAGGGGCTCAACGAGCAGCAGCCTAACTTCTCGCTCTCGCAAACCATCTCGGTCTCGGAGACCTTGAGCTGGATTCACGGCAAACACAACATGCGCTTTGGCGGCGACTATCGCCGTGTCCACCGCGACTTTCTGGGCGGCTCCAATGCAACCGGGACCTTTCTCTTCAGCGGCGCCTTCACAGGCTCGCCTCTGGCGGATTTTCTGCTCGGGCTGCCGCAGGAGACCACCATCGACGCGGCCGCGGGCAAGAGCTACCTGCGCGACAACGTGATGGATGCCTATGCCCAGGACGACTGGAGGGCGCGGCCCAATCTCACTCTGAACTATGGGCTGCGTTACGAGTTCTTTGCGCCATATACGGAGAAGTACGGCCGCCTGGGCATGGTGGATACCGACCCCGAAGCCGGGTTTACCGGCACTCCGGTTGAAGTCGCGCCCGGAGGTTCTTCTTCGAGCGGCACGCTGCCCGATTCGCTGGTCCTCCCCTTTCGAACCGCCTTTGCGCCGCGTCTTGGCGTGGCGCTGCGACTGCCCAAGCAGACCGTGCTGCGAGCCGGATATGGCATCAATTACACCGTTGGCCAGTACGCAACGCTTGCTACCACAATGGCGCATCAGCCTATCGCCAATGACCCGTCGTTTGTGAACGAGCAGACCAACGAGGCGGGCTCCGCCTGCATTACGCTCACTTTGGCGAAGGGGTTCTGCCCGGCAGCGACAGTGGCAACACCCGGCAACTACGAACTCGATCCCCACTACCATCTGCCCTATGTA
Source organism: uncultured Acidobacteriaceae bacterium (assembly GCA_963710875.1). Taxonomy (GTDB): domain Bacteria; phylum Acidobacteriota; class Terriglobia; order Terriglobales; family Acidobacteriaceae; genus Telmatobacter. The sequence continues at coordinate 110,619 of CAVQBW010000002.1, forward strand.
CAGGTGTGGAGTCTGGATATTCAAAAGACACTGCCCTGGAATGTCGTGCTCAATGCAGGCTATAACGGATCGCGGGGCAGCGATCTGGATGTCACAAGCGCGCCGCGTTCGTCCGCAAGCAGCCTTGGCACCGACCCCACAAATCTGATCTTCAACTATGAGCAGTCTGGCGCTTTCTCCCGCTTCAATGCCGGAACTCTACGCGTAAATAAGCGACTTAGCAGCGGCATCGCGCTGGGCGCGAACTATCAGTATTCGCATTCGATCGACGATGCCGGTTCGGTGGGCGGGACATCGACGGTGGTGGCGCAAAACTGGCAGGACCTTGCAGCCGAGGAAGGTAACTCGAGCTTCGACGTGCGCCACCAGGTTAGCGGGACTTATCTCTACGAGTTACCCTTCGGAAAAGATAAGTTCTGGGTTACTAGTGGAGTTGGATCGCATATTCTTGAGGGATTTTCGATCTCCGGCAGCTTTGCCTTCCTCACCGGAATGCCGCTCACGCCGAGTTACCAGGCGGCCGCGCAGGATGTGGCGCGCGGCACGGCCGGCACGCAGCGTCCGAACTACACAGGCGTCCCTGTCACTGCTGGCGCCGGCTCGTTGAGGGAATGGTTCAATCCTCTGGCGTTTAGGGAGCCTAAATCCACCGACCCCAATTATCCTTTTGGCAATGTCCCGCGCAACTCCATCGCCGGGCCGGGGAAGATTCAAAACAATATGTCCCTCTCGAAGACCATGCAATTGGGCGATACGCGCAGCATGGAACTCCGCGCCACGGCCAGCAATGTCTTCAACACCGTGCAGTACTCCGGCGTGGATACCAATGTGGATTCGCCCACCTTCGGGCAGGTGACTTCGGCGGGTTTGATGCGGGTGTTTCAATTTTATGCGAGGTTCAGGTTTTAGTGGGGCACCAGAGTTAGCAGTGCCGCGCGTGTGTTAGCGGAGTTAGCGGAGCTTGCGTAGGACGGAAGCTGATGAGAGGTTGGACGCACAGGATCGGAGCGGGGTTCGCGGCGCTGGCGCTGGCGTTCGCGGGAGCGCGGCCCCAGCTTGCGCAAAGCGCCAATCAAAGCCAGGTCTCTGCCACGACGCAGGGCGGCTTCGTGCTCAAGAAGAACAGCGATCTGGTGCTGACCAACGTGGTGGCGCGCGACAAGAAGACCGGCGATTTAGTGCTCGGGCTCAAGCAGAGCGACTTCACGATCTTCGAGAACGGCAAGCGGCAGCAGATTTCGACCTTCGACTTCGAGAGCATGGAGATGGCCGCTCCGCTCAACGAAGCCAAGGTCAGCGGGCTGGCCGCGGGGGCCAGCGGCGGCAAGGCTGTCGCCGTCGCGCGGCCCGAGGAACTGAGAAACCATCGTCTGATTGTGATGTTCTTCGATCTGACCTCGATGCAGCCCGAGGATCTTGATCGCAGTGTCACAGCGGCGCAGGAGTTTCTGCGCACCAAGATGCAGCCGGCCGATCTGGTGGCGCTGGTTTCGCTGGGCGACACGCTCAACGTGGACCAGGATTTCACCGCCGACAAGAATGCGTTGATCAATGAGGCCGGCGCCTACAACGGCACCGAGGGACAAGGCTTCGAGCAGGGCGCGAATGCAAACACAAACCAGGTGGAGGACACGACCGGTTACACGCCCGACGAGAGCGAATACAACGACCTCAACACCGATCGCGAGTTATTCGCGCTCCGGGCGATCTCGAAGTCGCTTGAGAAGATTACCGAAAAGAAATCGCTGCTCTACTTCTCCGGCGGCATCTCGCGCGACGGCATCGAGAACCAAGCGTCACTGAGAGCCGCGGTGAACGCGGCGGTGCGCGCCAACCTGGCCATCTACAGCGTGGACACACGCGGATTGCAAGCCATTACGTCCACGGGCGATGCCTCGACCGGCAGCCTGCGCGGGACCGGCGCTTACAATGGCGGCGCGCTGTTGAATAATATGAACGCCAACTTCGACACACAGGAGGTGATGGCCACGCTCAGTTCCGACACGGGCGGCAAGGCCTTCTTCGACTCGAACGATTTTGCTCCCGCCTTTGCGCAGGTGCAGCGCGACACCTCGGCTTACTACGCCATCGGCTTTCATAGCTCGAATCCCGCGCGCGACGGGCGCTATCGCAAGCTGACGATCAAGATCGACCGGCCGGGAGTGAAGCTCGAATACCGGCCCGGCTACTATGCGCCGGCCGACTTCCGGCACTCCGCGAAGGAGGACCGCGAGAGCGAACTCGAAGAGGAGTTAGCCAGCGACTTGCCTGCGACGGACATGGCGGTCTATCTCGATGCGATGTACTTCAGGCTGGATGAGAACCGGTACTATATGCCTGTTTCGCTGATCGTACCCGGCTCGCAGATTCCTTTTGTCAAAGGCGGGGACAAAGACAAGGCCACTTTGGACATCATCGGAGAAGTGATCGATGAGGTAAAGCGGCCCATTGGCCGGGCGCGCGAGACGGTCAAGCTCAATCTCGACCCATCGCTCGAAGCGCGGCAAAAGACCATCCAATACACGACCAGCTTCAACCTGCCGCCGGGCAAGTACCATTTGAAGTTCGTCGTCCGCGAAAACCAGACCGGGCGCATGGGTTCGTTCGAGGCCGGCATCACGCTGCCGGAGCTGAAGAAGACGCCGCTTCCAAGTCTCAGGATGAGCTCGATCGTGCTGGCGTCGATGCGCCAGCCGAGCAAGAAAAGCAGCCCGTTGATCCGCGGCGGCGAGGAGTACGTGCCCAATATCAGCCACGTCTTCCGCCAGGATCAGCACCTCTATCTGCTCTACGAGATCTATTCTCCGGCACGCGAAAAACCGGCCGAGAACCAGCCGAAAGGAACCAAGCCGGGCATCGACATTCTTAGCAGCCTCGAATTGATTCAAGGAGCCGAAAAGGTCTACGAGACGCCGCTTGCCAGGGCTTCGGCGATCAATGTCGAGGGGCGCGATGCAGTGGCGATCGAGCTAGATGTGCCGCTCAGCGGACTGAAGCCGGGGCAGTATCTCTGCCAGCTTAACGTAATCGACGACGCGGCGGGCAGCTTTGCCTTTCCGCGCTTTGCCGTGCTGGTGAAGGCGGACGCGCCACCGCCGATCACATCACAGTTACACAGTTTCACAGTCAAAGGGGGGAGGGGGGAGGCGCTCTCCCGTGAACAGCGGTCAGTGAACAGGGCTCAGCAAGTCCCCTAGCTCCTGACTTCTTCCATTGTGCGACAAGGGAAGGTAATTATCTGCAAGATAGCTCGTGTTTTCTAAAGCAACGGCCATCCATTCGGGATAGAGTGGCCGCAATCTGTAAAATCGAAGATATGACTCTTTCCGCACAGGATCGCGCGCGGCGCATCAAGATCGTTCTCTTCGACGTGGATGGCGTTCTGACCAATGGACAAATCTGGATCATACCGGCGCCGGTCGCCGGGCCCGATGGGGCCATAACAATCAGGATGGTCGAGGCCAAGGGCTATAGCGCCCACGACGGCGCGGGCGTTACACTCGCGCGGCTGGGCGGCATGAAGCTGGGCGTCATCACCAAGCGCATCTCGGAGACCGTCGCCTTGCGCTCCCGCGATCTGAAGCTGGAGTTCGTCTATCAGGGCCAGGCCTTCAAGATGCAGGCGGTGCGCGAGATTATGGAGAAAGAAGGCGTCGCCCTCGATGAGATCGCCTACGTGGGCGACGACGTGATCGACCTGCCGGTGATGCGCCAGTGCGGCTTGGCGGTGGCTGTGGCCAATGCGCGGGCGCAGGTCAAGGCCGAGGCGCATTACGTAACTCCGAACCGGGGCGGCGAGGGCGCGGGGCGCGATGCGATCGAGTTTATCCTCGAGGCCAAGGGAGTGCTGGAGCAGTGCATCGCGGCATCCATTGACGAGAGCAATCCCCTGCCGCCTTCGATCGACATCGGCAAGGGCGGGGACTTGACGTAAGTACAAGTCAGAACCCCACCCTGGTTCCCGATGAAGGAACGGGTTGTGGTTCGTGGTTTCCCACCCTAGCCGCACAAAGAAAGACGCGGCGAGGGTGGGGCACCCAGGCAAAAGCATGGAAAGCAACGAAAAACGCGCGGTGGTACTGTTGAGCGGGGGGCTGGACTCGGCCACTGTGCTGGCGATTGCCCGGAGCCAGGGATACGAGCTCTACGCGCTCTCCTTCAGCTATGGCCAGCGGCATGTGGTTGAACTCGATGCGGCCCGGCGCGTGGCCGCGGCCATTGGCGTGGCGGCGCATCGCATTGCGGCCATCGATCTGCGGGTCTTCGGCGGCTCGGCGTTGACCGGTGACTTCGAGGTTCCCAAGGGGCGCGACGCGGACCAGATGAGCCACGGCATTCCCATTACGTATGTTCCTGCGCGCAATACGATTTTTCTCTCGTTTGCGCTGGCCTGGGCCGAGGTGCTCGGTTCGAGCGACATTTTCATTGGGGTCAATGCGCTGGATTATTCCGGCTACCCGGACTGCCGGCCGGAGTTTATCGAGGCCTTCGAGAGGATGGCGAATCTGGCGACCAAGGCCGGAGTCGAAGGCCGCCAGGCACTCAAGGTTCACACGCCGCTGATCGCGCTGACCAAGGCCCAGATTATTCGCCGGGGCATCGAATTGGGCGTGGATTACGGACTGACCAGCAGTTGCTACGACCCGTCGGCGAAGGGCCAGCCGTGCGGGGAATGTGACTCGTGCCTGCTGCGGCGTAAGGGTTTCCGCGAGAACGGGATCGAGGACCCGCTGAGGTACCTGTAAGGTGTGGGTTTTTGTGATCTAACGTCGGTTTGGGTTCGTGGTTTCCCACCCTAGCCGCAAAAACAAAGACGCGGCGAGGGTGGGGTACCCAGATGTGAGGAGTTGTTGAGATGAGCTACGCCGTCAAGGAAATCTTCTACACCCTCCAGGGTGAAGGGGCGAATGCGGGCCGCGCGGCCGTCTTCTGCCGCTTTGCCGGGTGCAACCTCTGGTCGGGGCGCGAAGCTGACCGGGCCGCGGCGGTCTGCCGTTTTTGCGACACCGATTTTTTGGGCGTGGATGGGCCGGGCGGCGGAAGGTTCGACTCCGCGGAGGATTTGGCGGCTGCTGTCGAAGAGAAATGGCCCGTGGACTCCGGGCAGCAAGGCTCCGGGTTGGGCCAGCGGTTCGTAGTTTGCACGGGCGGCGAGCCGTTGCTGCAACTGGATGCAGGCCTGATTTCCGCGCTGCGAGGGCGGGGTTTTGAGATTGCCGTCGAGACCAATGGAACGATTGCCGCGCCAGAGGGGGTGGACTGGCTTTGCGTCAGCCCCAAACTCGGCGTTGGGGCAGGAGCCGGGCTGGTGCAGCGCAGCGGGGATGAGCTGAAGCTGGTCTATCCGCAGACGGGAGGCGATCCGGCGCAGTTTGAACTGCTCTCTTTCCGGCATTTTTTCCTGCAGCCGATGGACGGACCGGAGCGCGAAGTCAACACCGAGCGCGCCCTGCGCTACTGCCTCGATCATCCGCGCTGGCGATTGAGCCTGCAGACGCACAAGATTCTGGGCATTCCATGATTTTGGCGGGGTTCGATGAGCAGCGGAAACGGAAAGAATTCGAGGCTAATCTACCGAAAAGCATATCTCAGGAGCTAACGCGCTGCGCTTTCAGGGTTTTGGACCGGCCAGGAGGCGGCTGTTTGAGCGAAGAGGGCTACAGCAAAACCAGGGAAGAGGTTCCTGAGGCCGCGACACCCAAGTTGAACGCGACCAACAGGGAACGGCGACCCTGAACGAGGTCAATCGGCATGCAGTATCCCCGGTTTTGCTCTAATAGCGCGCACTGCGCAAAGATGCTTGATCCAAATAGCGATTAGAATCGTCTGTACAATAGGTGGAGCTGACCTTATGGGCTGCTTGCGCCGCCTTTCAACCCTGCTACGCGGGAGATTTTCACCCGCGGGCTTGGCTGAAGGAATGGAATCCCCAGGATGATGACAAGAAAACTTCGTTTGCTGCCCCTCTGGCTCCTGTTTGCCACCGCAATTGCCCTCCACTCGGCGGCCAGGCCCGCCAGCGCCCAGAATGAGCCGGGAAGCACCCTGCCCGAAAGCGTCGCTCCGGCCGCTCCGGCGAAAGGGGCCCCGGCGCAAGCCAGCCCAGCTAAGGCGCCGATGGCCGGTCCGATCCAGATTGCTCCTGCAAAGACGGCGGAGCCCGCGGATTCCGCCGCGCAGGCGCCGGATCGCGGCCAGGCGTACTATCACTCTGCTCTGGCCAGCACCTACGAAGAGGAGGCCGTCACTACGGGCCACCCGGAGCTGGTGACGCAGGCTATCGAAGAGTACAAGCTGGCGCTGAACGCCGACCCCACTTCCTCAGAGTTAAGCAACGCGCTGGCCGACCTCTACTTTCGCTCCGGCCACACGCATGAGGCCGCGAGCACAGCGCGGGCGCTGCTCAAGAGCACGCCGGACGACATCGACGCGCACAAGCTGCTGGGACGCATTTACCTGCGCGAGCTGAGCGAAGGGAAAGATGCCTCGCCCTCCACCTCGTCCAGCAGCGACGCGCTGGATCAGGCGATCGCCGAATTCGAGCGGGTGGTGGCGCTCGATCCGACGAGCGTCGAGGATCGCATGGTCCTGGGCCAGCTCTACACGGTCAAGCACGACGAGAAGAAGGCCGAAGAGCAGTTCAAGACCGCGCAAGACCTCGAACCTGACTCAGAGGAGGTGGTGCTGAATCTGGCCCGCCTGTATGCCGAGAGCGGCGACATTGCACGCGAGGCCAAGGTGATCGAGGCCGTTCCCGTGGACGACCGGACGCCCAAGCTGGAGGATGCGCTGGGCGCGGCCTACGAGCAGTTGAAGCAAGGCAAGGATGCGATCGCCGCCTATCAGCGCGCCATCGACATGGATCCGTCGGACGCGAGCACGCGAGACGCGCTGGCCCAGGCCCTGCTCAACGACAATCAGCTCGATGAGGCGCTGAAGCAATACAATGAGTTGGCCGCGGCCGATCCGGACAACGCGGAGACCCTGGTTCATATCGGCGAAATCCAGCGCCGCCAGGAAAAGTACGAGGAGGCGCTGGCTACCATCCGCAAAGCGCTCAAGCTGGAGCCGGATAACCTGGATGCCGGCTACAACGAGGGGCTGCTGCTGGATGTGCTGGGCCGCTTCGACGATGCCGCGCAGGCGTACGGGAAGATGGTGGACCTGGCCTCGCACGCCAACGGAGCCTATACCGCCGACGAAAAGAACAACCGCAGCATCTTTCTGGAGCGGCTGGGTTCGGTGTATAGCGAGCAGAACAAGATCGATCAGGCGGAAGCGACCTTCCAGAAGATGATCGACATGGGCGGCGATGCGGCCGTACGCGGCTATCAGTATCAGGTGGACACCTATCGCGATGCCAAGCAGTTCGACAAGGCGGTCGAGGTCGCGCGCAAGGCGGTCGCGGCGAACCCCAAGGACCGCGACCTGAAGCTGATGCTGGCCATGGAACTGGGCGATCTGGGCAAGATAGACGAAGGGCTGGCGATGGCCAAGGGGATGCTCGACAACACAGCCGAGGACCGGGCGGTCTGGCTGGAAATGAGTCAGATCTACATCCGCGCGCACCGCTGGAAAGAAGCGGAAGACGCCATCAACAAGGCCGAGCCGCTGACCACCAAGAAGGAAGACCGCACCTATCTCTACTTCCTCCGGGGCGAACTCGCCGAGCGGCAAAAGCACTACGAGCCAGCCGAGCAGTTCTTCCGCCAGGCGCTGGTAGAGGACCCCAGCAACGCCATGACCCTCAATTACCTGGGCTACATGCTGGCCGACAAGGGCATCCGGCTGCGCGAGGCCCTCGACATGATTCGCAAGGCCGTGGAACAGGAGCCGATGAATGGCGCCTACCTCGATTCGCTGGGCTGGGTGTACTTCAAGATGGGCGACTACGAACTGGCCGAGGAGAACCTGCGCCAGGCCGTCGAGCGCGATCAGTCAGATCCCACCGTTCACGACCACCTGGGCGACCTCTACGAGAAGACCGGCCGCATTCGCCTGGCCGCGGCGCAGTGGCAGCTTTCGCTGGCGCAGTTTGCCAAGTCGGCCCCGGCCGATGTGGAACAGTCCGAAGTGACCAAGGTGCAGAAAAAGCTGGAATCGGCCCGCGTCAAGCTGGCGCGGGAGGACAGCGCCATTGGCCAGCCCAAGCCGGAGTAACGAGGGATTAGGGAATTGCCGACCCTCGCCCGCGGTGAAACCGGACGCGGAGCTTTGAGTTAGACTGCGAAGATGACTCCGGAAGCGAGGCCGAAGTACCGGTTGCCTGAGGGGATTGCCGTCGGCGTAGACGGGGAACTGACCCGGAGAGGGCACCCGGAGCCTCCGCATCCCTATCGAATGCCGTTTGCCCGCGACAGTGCACGCATCCTGCACGCACGGGCCTTTCGCCGGCTGGCCGGCAAGACGCAGGTCTTTGCCCGTCTCCCCGCCGACGCGCCGTCGGACCACTTCCGCAGCCGCCTGACCCATACCCTGGAGGTGACCCAAATTGCCCGAACGCTGGCCGGCGTTTTGGGGCTGAACGAGGAGCTGGCCGAGGCGCTGGCGCTGGCGCACGACATCGGCCACCCGCCCTTTGGCCACGCCGGCGAAAAGGCCCTCGACCAGTGCCTGCGCGGCTTTGGTCTGGGATTCGACCATAATCTGCACGCCCTGCGCATCGTCACCTGGTTTGAGGAGCGTTATGCCGGTTTCCGCGGACTGAATCTGACCCTGGGCGTGCGCGAAGGCATCGTCAAGCACTCCCACGATTACTCCGCCGCCACCCACTCGGAGCTGGCTGAATACTTCCTCGACCAGTTCCCACCCCTCGAAGCCCAACTGATCGATCTGGCCGACGAGATCGCCTACACTACGGCCGATCTCGACGACGGCCTCGACTCCGGCATTCTCACGCTGGAGCAGGTGCGCGAGGGCGTAGCGCTCTTTCGCGGCTTCAACGACGCGGTGCTCGTGGATTATCCTGCTGCACCGGCGAAGCTGGCTGCGTATGAGACCCTCAAGCGCGTTCTCAATGCTCTGGTGACGGATCTGCTGGAAGAGGTGCGGCGGCAGGTGATCGAGCTGGGCGCGACGACTTTGGATGAGGTTCGCCGCGCGCCCCGGCGGGTGGCCGCGCTGAGCCCGGAGATGGAGGCCGCGCGCGCCGCTGCCAAGGCTTTTCTCTACGCCAATCTCTACAACTCACCCGGCATCGAAGAGGCACACGTGCACGCCACCAAGGTTGTCCGGGAACTGTTCGCCGCGCTCATCGGCGACCCCGGCTTGCTGCCCGCAGACCACCAGGCGCAGATTGCCGCCGAGGGCCTGGCCCGCACCGTCGCCGACTACATCGCCGGGATGACCGACAGCTATATCGAGCAGAGTTGGGAGCGCTGCGGCGGGACGATTCGATCGAGTGAGTCCGAGCGATGAGCGAGAGCCGATCCATCAATCTCCACAACCTCACGGTTGCCGAGGCAATTCGGGAGTTTGTGCGCTTCTACAACGCCTGCGTGCGGAGCGGCTACCGGGGACGGCTGGAGATCATCCACGGCTACGGATCGTCGGGAAGCGGCGGGGTGATCCGCGAGGAGCTGCGCCGGTACCTCAAGGTCCATGAAGAGGTTTTTGGGGAGTTTTTACCGGGAGAAAATCTGCGCAACCCTGGTGTTACGATCCTCTATCCGGGGGAGACGCTGGCGGCAATGCCGCCGGGGTTGGGAGCCACCGTCTCCAACATGCGATTCAAGAGGCGATGAGGGCCCCGCTCGCACCAGGGACTGGAGCAGATGTTGATCTATTTTGCCGGCAGAAATTCTATGCGCGCCAGATCGGCCACGGCTTTGAAGTCGTAGTCGGCGGTCACCAGCACATGATCGGCGGAGTCCATCGCAAGTTCGATGGCAAAGGCGTCGGCGTAGGGAAGCTTGCGGTCTTCTTTGATCTCCGCGGCATGAATTGCCCGGTCTCCAGTTGCCGCCACAGTCCGCAGTTGGAAAAACGCAAGATCATCAAGGGTGCGCTTCTGTCCGATAACGCCCTGCTTCCTGCGCACGATCCCGGCAACCTCGCCCCACTGAATCGCTGAGATCATTGCTTCGGCGGTCTGCGACTTATGGGCCTGCAAAATCGCCGCTATACGAGCCCATCCCGCTTCCTTGTCCAGAAGACGCACAACTGCCGAAGAATCAAGAACGAAGATCGTCACCGGCACTCCCTACCAGCCGGCCTTGGCATCTTCGGCACGGCGATCTGCGATTAGCGCATCGCTCATGGAGAATCCACCCGCAGTGCTGCCACACAGTTTTTCAATCATTAGGCGTGTAGTATCTTGTGTTTGAGGCTGGAGAATCAACTCTGCGCCCTCGATCCGAATCGCAACACGCGTCCCCGGCTCGATTCCCATGGCCTCGCGAATTTGTGCCGGAATTACCATCTGGCCCTTGCTGCTGACGGTCGTGAATATCTGTTCCATGGCTTACATTATTGCTTATGTAAGATATTATGTCAATAGTAGGCCATCTATCAATAAGTAGGCCTATAATTTGTTATCTTACAATAGATATTACGTCTTACCGGCAATACCGGCAGTGTATACCCTCGTAACCGGCTTCAGGCAGGCTTTTATCACGTATCCGGTTGTACTCTTGTAGATGTGAAAACTTCCCTGACCAGAACCCAATCACACCTCACTGTGCTCGCTCTGGGCATGGCATTATCTGTACTTTTCATTCCCTGCCCGATGCCCGCGCAGACAGCGCCGGAGAGGGCCGCACCGCCCGCCGGGCCGCCCATCGGCGGTGGATTCTTTCCGCTGAGCGAGGTGCATCGCGGGCTGACGGGCACCGCCTGGACGGTCTTCACCGGAACCAAGCCTGAACCCATGCAGGTGGAGATTCTGGGCGTGCTGCGCGATGCGCGCGGCCCCGGCCACGACATGATCCTGGCCCAGTTGCACGGCGCCAAGCCGGAGTTCACCGGCGTGGTCGCCGGCATGAGCGGCAGCCCGGTCTACATCGGCAACCGCCTGGTGGGGTCGCTCTCCTATCGCATCGGGCAGTTCAGCAAAGAGCCCATCGCCGGCATCACGCCGATCGAGCAGATGCTTGAGGTGCGGGATCTGCCGATACAGAGATCAGAGATCAGAGATCAGAGATCAGCCATCGGAGACCAGTCTCTTCAGGCGCTGGGGACCGAGACGATGCAGGCGATGGAGACGCCGCTGGTGATGAGCGGCTTCCATCCCGAGGCGATACGGCTCTGGCAGCAGAAGATGGCCGGAACCGGCCTGGAAACGGTGGCCGCCGGTGGCATGGGCGGGGCCTCTCAATCGAGCGCCGAATCGGCTGGGGGAGCGGACACAGCACCCTCGGCCAAGGCGATTGCCAGCGTCGTGCCCGGCTCGGCGGTGAGTGCGCAACTGGTGCGCGGCGACATGGAGATTGCGGCCACCTGCACGGTGACCTACATCGACCCAAAGCAGTTGCTGGCCTGCGGGCACGCCATTCTTCAGGCCGGGCCGGTTTCGCTGCCGATGACCACGGCCGAGGTCGTCGCCACGCTGGCTTCGCCATTGAATGCCTTCAAGATTATCAATACCGGCGCGACGATCGGAGCCTTCAACGAGGACCGCGACGCGGCCATTCGCGGCATCCTGGGGGCTCGCGCGCACATGATCCCGATCCACATCCGGGTGCTCGAGCAGGGCAAGGAGAGACGGCTGAACGTGGAGGTTCTGGACATGCCCTCGCTGACTCCGCAGGCTCTGCTGGTGACGTTGTACGAGTCCCTGCTGGAGTCGAACGACAACACGGCCGAGACCAGCTATCACCTGACGGGCAGCATTGACATGGAGGGCTATCCGCCGTCGCCGCTGAACGTGTGGGCGCCGGCCGGGGAGGCGATACCCGCGCCCATGGAGACGGCGCTGCTGGCCGGAGAGCAGTTTTCGCGGCTCTATTCGAACTCAGGCCGGCAAGGCGCGGTGCGCGAGGTCGATCTCGATGTCGAAGCCATTCCGCAGCACGTCGATGTGGAATTGGAGGCGGCGCGGCTGGCTTCCAGCAGCATTGTTCATGCCGGTGACACGGTGGTCGTGGAGGCGACGCTCAGGCCGTGGCATCAGGCAGAGCGCAACGTCCGGATCGAGGTGAAGCTGCCGGCCCGGCTGGAAGCGGGAAACCTGCGGCTTCTGGTCTCGGATGCCGGGACGCTTGACCGGACTTTAGTTCAGCCAAAGCAGCAGACCCACACCCCGGAGATGGAGACTGCGCTGGCCCAGGCGCGGCTTCTGCACCCGGCGGACCGGATCTACGTGAGCCTTCTGGTGCCGGAGGCGCAGGCAGACATGGAGGGCCAAACCCTTTCAAGTCTTCCGCTTTCAGTGGCGAACGTGCTGGAGCCGCTGCGCGCCGCACAGGATGCAAGCCTGAACGGGGAGTCGGCGGAGGTGGAAGCCGATGAGTCCGCCGGCGGAGTACTGAGCGGTTTTCAGGTGCTCAACCTGCACATTGAACCGGGCGGCGGGTTAGACTAGGGAAGGCGGGGGAGTTCGATGCCATTGTTCGGGGCGGCGCCTCCGTATTCCTGCCGTCCTGTTTGACCCACTTCAGCGAGGATTCAAGACCAACGATGAGCCAGATTCAAGGACTTGCAGCACACGCGGCAGGAGCCGAGCTGTTGCCTTTCAAGTACGACCCAGGTGAACTGGGCCCGCAGGAGGTTGAGATCGCAATCTCCCACTGCGGGGTTTGCCACAGCGACCTTCACCTGATCGCGAACGACTGGGGAATCAGCCAGTATCCCTTCATTCCCGGCCACGAGATCGTGGGCAAGGTGACGGCCGTGGGAGCCGAGGTGCGGTCGCTCGAAGCGGGCCAGCGCGTGGGCCTGGGCTGGCAGTCGAACTCCTGCGGAATCTGCGAGTGGTGCACGCGCGGCATGGAAAACCTTTGCCCGGCGGCCGAGGGAACCTGCGTTCACCGGCACGGCGGATACGCGGATCATGTGCGCGCCAATGCGCGCTTCGTGATTCCGATTCCCGATGCGCTCGATAGCGAGTTTACGGCTCCGCTGCTCTGCGGCGGCATCACGGTCTACAACCCGCTGCGCACCCATGGCGTCAACCCGTCGTCGCGCGTGGGCATTGTCGGCATCGGCGGACTGGGACACATGGCGATCCAGTTTGCTCGGGTCTTCGGCGCCGAGGTGACGGCCTTTTCCACCTCCGCCGCCAAAGAAGAAGAGGCGCGCGCACTGGGAGCGCACAACTTTGTCAATAGCCGCGAGTCCAAAGCCCTGAGAGAGGCGGCCGGGACGCAGGACTTCATCTTGTGCACCGCCAACGCCGATCAGGATTGGGGCGTGTACGTGCAGGCGCTACGGCCTACCGGAACACTGTGCTTCGTGGGGGTTCCGCCGTCGCCGGTCAGCGTTCATGCCTTCCCGCTCATCTCCGGCCTTCGCTCCATCAGCGGCAACCCGACGGGAAGTCCTTACCGGCTGAAGGAGATGCTGGACGTGGCGGCGCGGCACGGGGTCAAGGCGCAGACAGAATCCTTCCCCATGGCCCAGGCCAATGCAGCCATCGAAAAGGTGAAGAAGAACAAGGTCCGCTACCGCGCGGTGCTGGCAAATTGAGGGGTTGCATGGGAACCCACCCTAGCCGCAAAGACAAGAGCGCGGCGAGGATGGGGCACCCGGATTGAGTTTGGCTTAAAAGGCCGTTTTGCCGGGCAGGATGGCCGGCGAAGCGGTCTTTCTTCGCTGAGGCGGTGAATCTTTCTTGAAAGAAGCGCAACTTAATCCTTGAAACGCTGTCTGAGAGAACAGGAGCCGGTGGGGAAGAAAAGCCCCGGAACCGGCAGTGCTGAGGACGGAGTTCATCTCCGGATCCCGGTCCAGAACAAACGGAACAGGGCGGCACGAGGAGGATTTTATGCGGAGCATTCGGCTGGTTCTGTTTGCAACTGCGCTGGCTCTCTCACTCTCGGCGACAGCGGTCGCCCAGTATGACCAGCAGGACGTCCAGGACGAGGGCGACGTTGGAGTCGGTCCAGCGGTTGTTCCCGCCCCCGAGGCCTATGGTCCCCCGGTCTGCCAGTGGGGTTATTACGCTTACTACCCGTATGCCTGCGCACCGTACGGCTACTACGGTGCTGACTGGTTCGACAACGGCCTCTTCATCGGCGTCGGGCCGTGGTACGGCTGGGGCTGGGGGTACGGCGGCTGGGGCCGCGGTGGTTGGGGGTATGGCGGCCGTGGCTTCTATGGCGGGCGCGGAGGTTATGGCGGACGCGGAGCCTATGGTGGAGCTTATGGCGGGCGCGGAGCTTATGGCGGCCGTGGAGCTTATGCGGGGCGCCAGGGTTACCGCGGTGGAGTAGCCGGAGGAGCGCGCGCTTATGGCGGCGGTGCTCGTGGGTTCGCTGGTTCGCGGGGTGGATTTAGCGGCGGGCGAGCCGGCGGCGGGTTCCGTGGCGGCGGAGGAGGATTCCACGGCGGCGGTGGCGGGCACGGCGGCGGCGGACACCGGTAAGACTGGTTGCTGGTTCTCAAAGAAAAGGCTCGTCTGCTTCGGCAGGCGAGCTTTTTTGTTGGAGCGCCTCTCAAGAGATCGGGAGGAATCTCCGGCGCCGGGAGACAATCCTGCGAAAAACCTACAGCTTCAGGGATTGATTTCGTTTGTGTTCCCGTGAGGAGTGCTCAAGGAAATCATTGACCGGATGGGAGCTCACTCTTTGCCGCATCTCGCCTAACGCCAGCAGAATCCCATGCAGCAGCGCTTCCGGGCGGGGCGGGCATCCGGGGATGTAGACATCCACGGGAATGACCGCATCCACTCCGCCCAGCGTGGCGTAGTTGACGCCAAAGATGCCTCCGCTGATGCCGCAGGCGCCCACGGCTATCACGATTCTTGGATCCGGCGTTGCGGCCCAGGTCTTGCGCAGCGCAAGTTCCATGTTGCGCGTGACCGGGCCGGTGACCAGCAGCATGTCGGCATGGCGCGGCGAGGCGACGAAGTGGATGCCGAAGCGCTCGATGTCGTGCACCGGGTTGTTCAACGCAACGATCTCCTGCTCGCAGCCATTGCACGAGCCCGCATCCACCTGGCGGATCGCCAGCGACCGGCCAAGCAGCTTCTGAATTGCATCTGCAACCCGCTTGCCGGGCTCTTCGACGCTGGGGCTGCTGGCGGCCGACTTCAGCTCGGCGTGCGTTCCGTCGGGACGGAGCGCGTATTCGGCGGTTAGAACCAGGTCGCGGCGATCGCTGGCCGCAAGCTCGAACTTGTGCGTCATGCGCACCGCTCCACCGGCGGAAGCCTGCTCGCATTCGCCGCAAAAGATGCAGCGGCCGTAGTCCACGATGACTTGACGCTTGCCGCCGGAGTCTTTGAGGGCGATGGCTCCGGTCGGGCAGGCCTCGGCCGCGGGGCGCGCATCGCTCCAGGCCTCGAAGTCGAACTCCGGGCATCCGCGAAACTGCTCGGCCAGGTGCGGCGCAATCTTCGGATAATCGGCCGTCGAGTTGCCAACCTTGAACGATTTTTGCAGGATCTTGAACATCGCGTTACCGGTCCGTCCCCGAATAAGACAAGTTGAAGCTCTTGTTGATCACCGGAAAGTCCGCGACGATATTGCCTTCGACGGCTTCCACGATGGCCGGCCAGTTGTTGATGGACGGGTCCTTCACCTTGCAGCGTTCGAGACGGTTGCCTTCGCCGGTACGAATCCAGTGAACGATCTCGCCGCGCCAGCCTTCGACAGCGCTTATCGCCCAGCGGCCCGGCGGAATGGGTTGCGCCGGCGCACGGTGCGAGCCCTGGGGCAAACGCGCAACCGCCGCGCGGATTATCTGGATCGACTCGCCCACTTCATCGATGCGAACCTGCATGCGGTGGCGCACATCTCCCGCCTGGTAGACAGGGACTTTGAATTGGAGCTGGCTGTAGGCCTCATAGGGATGATCACGGCGGATATCGCGATCGACGCCGGAGGCGCGCCCGGCCACGCCGACGATTCCCAGCGTCAACGCTTTTTCCGGGCGCAGGATTCCGGTGCGCTCCAGGCGGTCGCGGGTGGAGTCGGAGGCGTGAAGGATTGCCACCAGATCGCGGAAATCTCGTTCGACCGTTTCGAGCTTCCGTGAGATGGCTTGCACCTGATCTGGCTCCCAGTCCCTGCGCACGCCGCCAATGGCAACCATACCGCGCAGCACGCGGCTGCCGGTAAGAGTCTCGTTCAAGCGTAGCACTATCTCTCTCATGCGTCCGGCATGGGCGTTGGCGATCGCGAAGCCCACGTCGTTGGCGATGGCTCCGACATCGGCGATGTGATTTGCGATGCGTTCGAGTTCAAGAAGGATAGTTCGCATGAATTGCGCACGCTCGGGAACCTCGATCCCCGCCGCCCTCTCGACGGCCTGGCAGAACGCCGCGCCGTGGGAGAAGGCCGAGTCGCCCGAGATGCTTTCAGCAAGAAAAACCGCGCGGTGAATCGGAAGATTCTCGAAGAGCTTCTCAGTTCCCTTGTGGGTGTAGAACATGCGGAGTTGAAGGTAGAGGATCGGCTCGCCGGCGACGGCGAAGTTGAAGTGGCCGGGCTCGATGATGCCGGCATGAACCGGGCCGACGGGAATCTGCAAGACGCCCTCGCCATAAGTTGGCCGGTAGAGGTGCCGCTCTCCTTCAAACGGGGGCAGCACGGTTGCGAGCGGAAAGCTCTTGCGCAGCGGATGCACGTCGGGCCAGTTATCGTGCAGCGCGACGCGGCGCGGGTTGGGATGCCCCGCAGCTTCGAGGCCGAACCAGTCCTGAATCTCGCGCTCCTGCCAGTTGATTGCCGGCAGCTCCGCGGCCAACGAGGGAAAGGACGGAAGACGCTCGGGAATGGGGACCTTGAGGATCACCCAGCTTGGATCGCCGGGCCGGTCGAAGACATAGTAGTTATACAAAACGCCTTCGGCGCTCACGCGATCCTCGGCAAAGACGGTGACGATTCTCGCTTCGTGTTCTTTAAGGAAGTGACGGGCTACTGCCGTGACATCGGGGCCGCTCAGCAGAACCACGACCTGATCGGGGACAAGTTCATCCACGGAGCGGATGAGCCCCGGAAAACTGTCGCGAAGTTCTTCGGCAAAGGTTGTCATTGTCCGCTCACCACTTGCGCCGCTCTGCGAATCAGTTCGAGCAACGGAGCCGGCAGCCAGAATGCGATGACGACAAGCGCCGCGGCCAGGGCGAGGATCGAGCCATCCCGCCAGGGACGGCGCGGCACAACCGGCTCATCGTTGCCGGGGCCGAGAATCATGCCGCCGACATGCAGCAGCGCGCCTGCGAAGACTCCCGTCCCGAAGAGGACGAAGAGAACTCCCGTAAGAAGATGCCCGCCATCGAAGGCGGCGCGCACAATCAGAAACTCGCTCTGAAACAAGCTGAAGGGCGGCATGCCGATGATGGCCAGCATGGCCATGAGAAAGACGACGCCGGTCAGCGGCATGACGCGAATGACGCTGCCCTTGATCTCGGTGAAAAGGTCGGTCTTGAAGTGCTGCCGCACGTTGCCCGCGCAGAGGAAGAGCAGCGATTTCGCGATGGTGTGGAAGGTCATGTGCAGCGTTAGACCCAGAGTGCCCAGCGCGCCGCCGAGTCCCAGCGCCGTGACCATGATACCCGAGTGATCGATGGTGTGATAGGCCAGCAGGCGGCGATAGTTCTTCTGCACCAGGATGAACGGAACGGAGATGCCCATCGAGAGCAGGCCGAAGAGCAAGAGCAGGCGGCTTGGGTACTCCGCGCCGAGAGATTGGCTGGTGAGGATGTAGAAGCGGATGAGACCGTAGAGCGCGCAGTTGAGCGTCGCCGTAGAGAGGATCGCGGCCGAGGGCACAGGGGATTCGCTATACGCATCGGGCTTCCACGTATGCATCGGAGCTATGCCTGCCTTGGTTCCATAGCCCATGAGAATGAGAACGAAGGCCAGCCGCATCGAAGTCTTGTCGAGCAACTCGGCGTGCTGCGCCAGCACAGACCAGTTCAGCCCGGCCAGGGCGTCGGAGCCGGCCAGGCGATGGCCAGCATAGTAGGCCACCAATGTGCCGAAGAGGGCCATCGACAGGCCCACGCCGCCGATGATGGCGTACTTCCATGCGGCCTCAATCGAGGTGACCTTGCCATAGAAGGTAACCAGAAAGATCGAAGCCAGCGTAGTCGCTTCAATCGCCGCCCACATCACGCCCAGATTATTGGCCACCGCAACGAACATCATGGAGAAGACGAACAGCGGCGTGAGCGTGTAGTACATGCGAAGCTGCGCGAGCTGATCCTTGCCGCTGGGGTCGTCGCCAAGCTCTCCGCTTTGCTCGTCGTCGCGGAGATAGCCAATCGAATAAGTCGCGCAAACCAGCGCCACCAATGCGGTGAGAAGAATCACCAGCGCGCTGAGCGCGTCGGCATAGAAGAATCCGTTGGCCAGCGAGACCGTGCCGCGGGCGAGCACCTGCGCGGCCAGCGCGATGGCGATGAGAGCGAGCAGGCCGAAGCCAGCCAGATTGGCCCGTTCCATCTGCTCGCGGCGGCGCGCGAACCAGGACGCGGCGGCGGTGGCAGCGGGGATCAGCAATAGAGCAAGCAGCAGCATCCTATCCTCGCAGCCTCCGCAAGCGGCTCACATCCATCGACTCGAAGGTCTCGCGGATGCGGTAGACCAGAATGCCCAGTACCATCGCCGCCACCAGCACATCGAACAAGATTCCCAGTTCGACGATCAGCGGCATTCCATAAGTGAGCGAGATGGCCGCGAGAAAGAGGCCGTTTTCTAAAGAGAGCAGGGCCAGCACCTGGGTCAGCGCCTTGCGCCGGTTGATCATCGTGAAGAAGCCGATGAGAAAAAGAGAGATGGCCACGGCAAGCGCGTTGTGGCCCAGGCCGGGCTCGTCCGGATGGTAAAACGACTCCGCCACCACATAGCCCAGCAGCGTGAGCCCGCCGGAGATCACAACGGAGAGCGGCACGTTGACGATCGGCTCGATCTCTTCGCGGATATCCATGCGTACCACGAGGCGCTCGAAGAGGATGGGTACCAGAATCACCTTGACCACCAGCGTGAGCCCGGCAGCGATATAGATATGAGGCGCGTGGTTGAACCAGGCGATGGTTGCGGCAATCATCGCCAGCAAGAACGATTGAATCGCGAAGATGCGGATGTGGGTAATGATCCAGCGCTGGGCCACCACAGCGATCTGCAAAACCAGCACCAGCGCCGCCATCAGAGTGATGATCCGGTCGCCGAATTGCATATCCAGAAACGGTCTCATAAGCATCAAAAAAGAAAAGTGGAAACCAGCGCAAGCGATCCCAGCGTGAAGGCCACGGCGAGCAGCTCCGGCACGCGGAAGAGCCGCATTTTGGCGTTGACGGTTTCGAGCAGGACGATGGCGCAACTTAAAAGCAGCAGCTTCGCCAGCAGCCAGCCGATGCCGATGAGAGCGCCAAAGCCAAACCATGTGGGCTGCAGGCCAAACGGCCAGAAGCAATTGATCAACAGCGTCATCAGGACGAGTTGCTTGATGGAGGCGGCCCACTCGACGAGGGCCAGATAGGGCCCGGAGTACTCAAGGATCATCGCCTCGTGAATCATCGTCAGTTCGAGGTGAGTGGCTGGGTTATCCACCGGAATCCGGCCGGTCTCGGCAATCAGCACCAGCGCCAGCGCTGCGAAAGCGAACATCTGCGCGGGAGCGAGAAAGCGCCAGTTTTGCCCGATGGCGGCTCCGGCAATTTCGGTGAGGCCTGTCGATCCGGCGCCAATCGCGACGGTAAAGATGGCCATCATCATGGCCGGTTCGGCCAGCGCCGAGATAGTCATCTCCCGGCTGCTGCCGAGACCGCCGAAGGAGCCGCCAGTATCCAGTCCGCTGAGCGCAAGAAAGAAGCGGCCCAGACCGAGCAGGTAGATCACAGCGAGCACGCCGCCAAACAAGCCGAGCGGCGCGTCGGCGGCGACCATGGGAATCATCAGGCCAGCAAGAATCGTGCTGAAGAAGACAATCCACGGCGTCGCCGCGAAGATCCAACTCGCGGTCTCTGGAATCACCATGCCCTTGCGAAAGAGCTTCAGGAGATTCCAGTAGGGCTGAAAGATTCCGGGGCCGCGCCGCATCTGCAGCCGCGCCTTCAGCGTGCGAATCACTCCCGTGACCAGCGGCGCCAGCGCCACGAGCAGCAAAAGTTGCGCGACGGATTCGAGGATTCGAGTCATGATTGGCTCTCCGTCATTGGCGCACCGCAAACAGCAGCAACAGGATCAGCGTGATGAAGATGTAGGCCAGATAGGCGTTGATGCTGCCTGCTTGAATCGCTCTCATGCGCTTTGCCGCGACCATGATCCGCTGGCGCAGAGGCTCGTAGAGATGCTTTTCGATGGTGGGTTCGATCTCGCTCTCGAAGCGGATCGCGCTGGGATAGTAGGGCGAGACCTCGTACTCCGCCTGGATCTCGCGGCGCGGGCGATAGAGGGCCGAAAAGATCATGCGCAGCGGTTTTGAAAATGCCGTGGCAGTGTATTCGTTATCGGCGGTCAGCCCCGGAAGGCCGCAATCCCACGCCGGCCCTATGTGGCTGCGGCGCCTCCAGCGCAAAGCCAGCGGAAACGCGAATGCGGCGCCCGCGAGCAGGAGAAGCAATGCGATCCCAGCGGTCAACACGGTGCCGCCGTGCGCCGTTCCCGCCGAGAGCGCCATGCCGTGAGCCGCCACCAGCGCGGAGCTTGCGCTGATTCCCAGCGTCTGCTCGGTGATGGGATCGAAGATGCGCACGAGCCACGTCGCGCCAAGACCCAGCGCGACGCATCCCGCCGCCAGCACCGCCATTCCGGCGCGCATCGTGGGCGTGGCCTCTTTGGCCTCCGCGGCCTGTTCGCTGCGCGGCTGCGCGAGAAACGGAATCGCAAAGGCCTTCACAAAGCAAGCCGCCGCCAGCGCCGCGGTGAGCGCCAACAGCGAGCCGGCGATGGGAAACATCAATCGCGTGAGGCTCTGCGTGGTGCCGAAGCCGGCCAGCAGTGCCTGGTAGGTGAGCCACTCGGAGACAAATCCATTCAACGGAGGCAGCCCGGAGATGGCTACGGCGCCCACCAGAAAGCAGATGGCCGTGACCGGCATGAGCCGGATCAACCCGCCCATCCTCTCCATGTTGCGCGTGCGCGTGGATTGCACCACGGATCCCGCGCCCAAAAAGAGCAGGCCTTTGAATGTTGCATGGTTGAAGGTGTGATAGAGTCCTGCGATCAAGGCGAGGGCGGCGAGATTCGGCTGACCCAGAGAGCGAAACATCAGCGCCGCGCCAAAGCCCATCAAAATGATTCCGATATTCTCGATGCTGTGCCAGGCCAGCAATCGCTTCAGGTCGTGCTCCATCAGCGCGTAGAGGACTCCGAGCAGCGCGGAGACCACGCCGAGCGCCAGCACCACGGTTCCCATCCAGATCGGGGGCGGCCCATAGAAGTCGAAGAAGACCCGCGCCATGCCGTAAATGCCGCTCTTGATCACGATGCCCGACATGAGCGCCGAGACATTGCTGGGCGCGACCGGATGCGCTTCGGGCAGCCAGATGTGAACCGGGACCAGGCCCGCCTTCACGCCGAAGCCGAAGAGGAAAAGCAGAAAGACCGCGCCCTGCCGGAGCGGCGAAAGACTCGAAGCCAACTGATGAAAACTCGCAAAATCCAGAGTGCCAAAGGCGGATGTGAGGACCATGAACGCGATCAGCAGCAGCCCGGTGCCCGCGTGCGACATGATCAGAAAAACCACCGCGGCTTTGCGCGTCTCTTTCTTTTCATGCTCGAAACCGATCAGGCAGAAGGCCGCCAGGGCCATCACCTCCCACGCCACCAGGAAGAAGAACACGTTCGACGCGGTGAAGACCAGCGCCAGACTCATCAGCAGCAGATTGAAGAAGAACCCGAAGGCGCCCAGGTTGCGGCTGCCTTCCATCTCTCGCAAATAGCCGAAGGAATAGAGCGAGACGGTGGCGGCCAGCACCGCAAGCGTCAAATTGAAAAAGGCCGAAAGCGGGTCAATTGTGACGGTCCAGGAGAAGATCGGGTTGCCGAAGGGAAGGCCGATCACGGGAGCGTCGGCGCTGAAGATCGCCGCCGATGAAGCGGCCAGATCGAGCAGCGAACCGGCCAGCGCCGCTCCACAGGCAACTTTGCGCGCATCGGCCGGCCTGCGCCAAAGAGCCAGCGAGGCCAGCGCGCCCGCGAGCCAGACGAGGATGCTGCCCAGAAAAAGCACAGAGATCATCGCGGGGAGACCTCGCTTTCCGCTTCCCCGAGCATCTGCACGGCGTCGGCAAGGCTGCTTTGAATGTACAGGCGCATGATGTCCAGAACCTCGACCAGCACTGGATTTCGAATCGAGTAGAAGACCTGGTTGCCCTCTTTGCGGTTCACAACAATCTGGTGGCTGCGCAGGATTGCTAGGTGTTGCGAGAGATTCGCCTGTTCGAGGCCGAGCCTCTCCTGGATCGTCCGCGCGGAGAGTTCGCGGTCGCGTAACAGTTCAAGGATAGCAATACGGGTGGGATGGGAGAGTGCGCGAAAGATATTGGCCTTGTAGGTGCGCAATGTCTCCTGCATATTTGGCAGTATATTCGATCCTTCGAATATACGCAATGGCGGTGAGATCGTCAGGCAGTGAGGCGACGAAGTTAAGGGGCAAGGAGTCCAAAGACGGCCACTCCGGTTTGGGTTCCGATGTAGACCTTGCCATTGACGACCAGCGGGGTGATGTATTTGTTTCCATCTCCGAAGCTGTCCCTTCCGCTGGCGGCCTGCGTGCTGTTGTAGAGTTCATGCGCCAGATTTGCCGCATCGTAGGCGTGCAGCACGGCGGGTGCGGACATGCTGGATTCCAATGCCCATACGATCCCGTTTTGAGTTCCATTGGCGGAGACGCTCGGCGTCGTCCCAGGATAAGAAAACGTGGCTGTCGACTGGCTCGATGGCGTCGTCGCAAGCATCGCATTCGTGAGCGGGAAAGCTTTTAACGCTTCCCCGACGCCTCCGTAGTACAACACGCCATTAAAGAACGCAGGCGTTGAGAAGACCCCGCCCGAGAGTTCTCCGGTCACTTCCTGGTAAATATTGGGGTCAATAGGCCCGCTGGGACTGAACTTCCCCATGTCATCCCGGTCCGCGAGATAGATGTTACCGTCCTTTCCTGCGCCGACAATCAGGTGATGGACCGCACCGAGCGTATCCGTCTGATCGGGCAGCAGAACCTCGCCGCCCGATCCCAAATCCTCATCGTCGTCGGATTCAGTTACGGTGTTATAAGTCTCGAAGTAATCCGCGACCGCCAGCGTCCCACTGGTCGAGAGTTTGATCATGGCATTGCCGAAGTCGCTCTGCGAGGGGAATCCATTGAGGTCGAAGGTGGTGTCGAAGGTGCCGTTCGCATCGAGGAAGTAGAGGTTTCCGCCGCTGTCGGCGGCCATTCCGTCGCCGGCCATCCAGACGGCGCCCTCGCTGCCATTCGGTGTGAGATTCAGCACCTGCGTCTGCTGCAGACTGGACTCGCCGTAGGCCATTACCCAGCTGGTATAAGGTCTGAAGTCGCAGTGCGAGGCCCACGTGAGATATACGTTGCCGTTCAACAGGAGCAGAGCCGCGCGCTCCTTGTACTGGCCCGGCTCGAAGAGCACATTGCCATTCGAACTGCTGTCTCCCGTGCCCGGATAGCTGGCCGAGATTTCTACTGGGCTTCCACCAGTCTCCGCGCCTGTGACGATGTCCAGCGCATGGAGGCGCTGATGGTAGTTCCCGCCTGCATCCTTGCTCATGCCAACGACGAAGAGGGTTCCGTCAGCTCCCAGCTTGCGATCGATGACCGGCGTAGAGGTAATTCCTATCTCGGGAGTGACCTGGCTGCAGCCGCGGTTGTCGCTTGTGGTTTCTCCGCTGGCGAGGATCGAGGTCTTCCATATCTGCTCGCCGCTATCGGCGTCGAAGGCGTAGACGCTGTCGTGTTCGGTGGCCACATACAAGACGTTGCGCAGTTGGCCTCCGGCCGTCACGTTGGCCAGATAAAGCGGCTCGGCGTCGACCAGGCCATCCACGGCATCGAAGCCGATCTTGCCAAACTGAGTGGAGTTTACATTGCTCAACGTCAGAATGATCTCCTGCGCGTTGAGCCCGTCGCGCGCAATGTCGTCGTGATACGTGGTGATATCCGGCGCATTGGTCGTTGAGACTGTCGGCTGCACCGTCAGAGCCAGCGAGGCAGCGTGCGAAAGGCTTCCTGAGACGCCTGTGAAAGTGACGGTCGAGGTCGACACCGCTGTGCCGGAGGATGCCGTCAACACTGTGTTTTGCGTCGTGCCCGGAGTCAACGTGAGCGTGGCCGGGCTGGCGGTCACGCCGGAGGGGAGTCCGGTGATCGCCACCGCGACAGTGCTGCTGAAGGAGTTCACCGCGGTCGCCAGGACGCCGACCTTTGAACCCGTTGCACCGGCGACGACAGTCAGGGATTTTGGCGACAGGGTCAACGAAAAGTCCGGAGGTGGCGGGGACGCGGCGACGGTTACCGCAACGGTTGCCGAGTGATTCAGAGTTCCCGAAGTTCCAGTGAAAGTCACCGTCGCACTTCCAGGCGCAGCGCCTGAAGCGGCAGTGAGCGTCACACTTTGCGCCGTGCCCGGAGTCAAAGAAAGCGTGGCCGGGCTCGCGGTCACGCCGGAGGGAAGTCCGGTGATGGTAACCGCGACAGGGCCGCTGAAGGAGTTCACCGCAGTCGCCAGGACGCCGGCCTTTGAACCCGTTGCCCCGGCTACGACCGTCAGGGACGTTGGCGACAGGGTCAACGAAAAGTCCGGCGGCGGCGGGGACGCGGAGACGGTTACCGCAACGGCGGCCGAATGGATGAGCGTGCCTGACGTTCCAGTGAAAGTCACCGTCGCATTGCCAGCCGTGGCGCCCGAAGCTGCGGTGATTGTCACACTTTGCGCCGTGCCCGGAGTTAACGTTAGCGAGGCCGGGCTGGCGGTCACGCCGGAAGGGAGTCCGGTGATGGTCACAGTGACAGTGCTGCTGAAGGAGTTCACCGCAGTCGCCAGGACGCCGGCCTTTGAACCCGTTGCCCCGGCGACGACAGTCAGGGACGTTGGCGACAGGGTCAACGAAAAGTCCGGCGGCGGCGGGGACGCGGAGACGGTTACCGCAACGGCGGCCGAATGGATGAGCGTGCCTGACGTTCCAGTGAAAGTCACCGTCGCATTGCCAGCCGTGGCGCCCGAAGCTGCGGTGATTGTCACATCCTGCGCCGTGCCCGGAGTCAACGTGAGCGTGGCCGGGCTCGCGGTCACGCCGGAGGGAAGTCCGGTGATCGACACCGCGACCATTCCCGTGAAGCCATTCACCGGGATGGCATTAATGCTGACCGGTTGCCCGGTGCCGCCGGCAACGATCGTGATACTCGCGGGCATTGCCGCCAGCGAAAACTCCTGCGGCGGCGTAACTGAACCGAAATGAGAACCTCCGCTGCAAGAGACGAGAGCAAAACCCAGAAGCAGAGACGCGACAGATGCAGTCCTGGGAAACTGTCGCATTGGCGGCCGCGCGGCAGGCGCGTGGACTGCCTTCGGAGCGCGCAAACGAGCCACTTGCCGCGAAGCTGATTCCTTGGTATGCAATCGGCGACCTCATGGAGGCGAATGTCTCAATCGGACAATCGGCGCGACAAGCCGGCGTGCGGGGAAGAGGCTTATCGCGGGGAAGGACTCCTCGGTCGGGAAAGACGAGCATCTCACCGCCGAGGTCCACGGTCTACTCAGATTTAACCACATCTCGGCGTGGTCCGCAGCATGGCGTTGTCATTCGTCATGCCACTTTGTTTTCGAGCGTGCCGATCGGGTCAATGGTGATGCGAATCCGGTCTCCGCTGGCCAGGGTGAAGGTATCCGGCGGAACGATGCCTGTCCCGGTCATCAGGAATGCGCCGAAGGGAAAGCTGTTATCGCGGAAGAGATATTCGACGAGAGCGGCTGGCGCGCGCTTGAGCTCGGCAAGCGTTGTGGCGCCGGAGAATTCAGTGCGGCCATCGCGCACAATCTCGAGGCCAATGGGCGTGGAGATTGAGAGCGGCTCGCTGCCAATGAGAATGCACGGACCCAATGCGCAACTGCCCACGTAGACCTTTGCCTGGGGAAGATAGAGCGGATTTTCGCCCTCGATGTCGCGCGAGCTCATATCGTTTCCGGCGGTGGCGCCGACGATCTGGCCGCGATGGTTGATGAGCAGCGTCAACTCCGGCTCCGGGACAGACCACTTGGCGTCCTTGCGGATGCGGACGTCTTCTCCGGGGCCGACGACGCGGTGCGGCGTGGATTTGAAGAAGAGCTCGGGGCGCTCCGCGGCATAGACGCGATCGTAGAAGTCGCCCCCGCCGGCAGTTTTCGCCTCTTCCATCCGCGCACTGCGGCTGCGGTAGTAGGTGACGCCGGCCGCCCAGACCTCCTGGCTGCCGATGGGCGCCAGTATCTTCGCCGAGGAAAAGTCTCCCGCAGACTCGCCCTGGTTGACGATGGAGAGAAGATAGCCATGCAAATCGCCGTGCGTGACAAGCGAATCCCAGGCAGGCTCGGGAAGATGGAAATAACTGCCACCTCTTTCTACGTAATGTCCGTTGCTGGTGCGATAGAGTTTCACGGTTGCCCCTTCAGTTGCGAAACGATCTTGTCGACATCGTAGACACAGCCTCCCCAGACGCCTCCGCTGGCATTGACCAGCGCAGCCCAGAGTCGCGTATCGTCGGGCAGTTGGGGATGCGGATGCAGGTCAGCGCGCGGCTTGCGCTGCGCAAGGCGGCGCAATCCTTCCTCCGCGCCGTAGATCTCATTCGCGTCCCCAACGAGATGCAGAGAGCCCGTGAGCGCGTTGCGATCGACCACGATTTCGATCCGGTCGCCTTCCTGAATCTTGCCGATGGGGCCGCCGGCGAGAGCCTCGGGAGAGATGTGGCCAATGCATGCGCCGGTGGAAACGCCGCTGAAACGCGCATCGGTGAGAACCGCTACGTGCTTGCAGTGAGGAAACTGCTTGAGCGCCGCAGTGATCTGATAGATCTCCTGCATGCCGGCGCCCGCGGGACCGCCGCAGATGAGAACAATGACATCGCCCTGCGCAACTTGGCCGCTCTTGATTGCCTGGATGGCTGATTCTTCTGTCACGAATACCCGTGCTGGGCCGAGATGCCGGTAGACATTGCTTCCATCGACAAGCGAAGGATCGATTGCGGTGCTTTTGATGACCGAGCCCTCGGGCGCGAGATTGCCCACCGGAAAGCAAACCGTGGAAGTGAGTCCTCGCGACCGTGCTTGATCGGGAGACATGATGACATCGCCGGGATCGATGCCGTCCCGCTTTTGCAACATGCGGCGCAGTTCATGACGCCGCGGACTCTCGCGCCACCAATCGAGCGACGCGCCGAGCGATTCGCCGGAGACGGTCTTCGCGCTGGTGTCGAGCAGGCCGGCCTCGCGCAGATGCAGCATCACCTCTGGCACGCCGCCGGCGAGAAAGACCTGCACAGTAGCGAAGTTGCGGGGGCCGTTGGGGAGCGCATCGACGAGACGCGGGATCTGGGCGTTGACCTCGGCCCAGTCCGCGGCTGTAGGACGCCGCAACTTCGCTGCATGAGCGATAGCGGGAATGTGTAACAAGAGATTCGTTGACCCGCCAAATGCGGCATGAAGCACCATTGCGTTTCGGATTGCCGCCTGCGTCAACACTGCCTCAGCGCCGATTCCCAACTGGTGCAAACGCAAAATTGCGCGACCCGAGCGCCGGGCTGCGTCGAGCCAGATGGGCTGGCCTGAGGGAGCGAGCGCGGTGTGAGGCAGGGCAAGACCAAGCGCCTCTGCAACCACCTGCGACGTCGCAGCGGTGCCTAGAAATTGGCATCCGCCTCCGGGAGATGCACAGGCCCTGCAACCGACCTCGGCGGCGTATTCCAGCGTGATCTGATTCTGGGAGAAGCGCGCGCCGATGGTCTGAACTTTTCCGGCATCCTCTCCCGACTCGGGCAGCAGTGCGACACCTCCTGGAACCAGAATGGCGGGTTTCTTTCCGGCAGAGGCCAGCGCCATCATCATCGCCGGTAGACCCTTGTCGCAGGTCGCGATGCCGATCACTCCCTTGCCCGTGGGCAGCGACCGCATCAGGCGGCGAAGCACAATCGCGGCATCGTTGCGATAAGGGAGCGAGTCAAGCATTCCGGCCGTGCCCTGTGTGCGGCCGTCGCAGGGATCGGTGCATGCGCCGGCAAAAGGAACGGCGCGCAATGCTTTCAACTCGCGCGCCGTCTCTGCAACCAGCAGGCCGACCTCCCAGTGCCCGGTGTGGAAGCCGAGAGCGATTGGCTCTCCGTTTTCAGCGCGCAGGCCGCCATGCGTGCTCAGGATGAGGAACTCGGGATCGAGCAGGCGATCCGGGTCCCAGCCCATGCCTGCGTCCTGAGTGAGGCCAAAGAGATTTCCAGATGGCTGCGTCAGCAGCATCTCCGCTGAGAGCGGCAAAAGCCCGGCGGGTCCGCGCCCATGCGTGGCGACGCCGAGGAGACTTTGGTCCGCCGTCTCCAGCACCGACGAGAGGGATACGGTGGCTATGGCAGTTTCCTTTCGCTCTCAAGTATAGTGACCGCGCGTCCATTGGAGTAGGCGCTCGCAAGATGCTAGAACGCTCGTGAGGTGATATAAAACCTGTGTGGTGGATAAGCAAACGCTAAACTCGGCGGCCCGTCAGCCGGGTTTGCGGCGCCGCTGGCTATTTCTTATGCCGGCGGCCTTCGTAACTTATAGCCTGGCCTATCTCGATCGCGCGAATTACGGCTTCGGCGCGGCAGCCGGGCTGGCAGAGACGCTCCACATCGGCAATTCGCGGTCGGCTTTTCTGGGGTCGCTCTTCTTCTTCGGCTACTTCCTTTTTCAGATACCGGGCGCGGCATATGCGCAGCGCAAGAGCGCTACACGGCTGGTGTTTCTTGCTCTGCTGTTTTGGGGCGTACTGGCGGCTTTGACGGGCGTGATCCGCGAGTTCTGGCTGCTGGCCCTTGACCGGCTCCTGCTGGGCGTGGCGGAGAGCGCAATCTTTCCGGCGATTCTGATTCTGCTCACCCATTGGTTTACGCGCCAAGAGCGGTCGCGGGCGAATGCGGCCCTCATGCTTGGAAATCCGGTGACAGTCCTGTGGATGTCAGCGTTGACAGGATTCCTGATCAAGGCAGTCGGCTGGCAGATGACGTTCATCTTCGAGGGAATTCCATCGATTCTGTGGGCGTTCATCTGGGTGCTCATTGTGCGAGACCATCCGCAACAGGCGCAGTGGATGAGCAAGGAGTGCTGCGACGAACTTGTGGGAGAACTCGATCTGGAGCAGACGAAGCTGCCGCTGATGGCCAACTTCCGTGCGACACTGCGCGTGCCCGGCGTCATTCTGCTGTGCGCGCAGTATTTTTGCTGGAGCGCGGGGATTTATGGTTTTGTGCTGTGGCTTCCCACCATGATCCGCGCGGGATCCGAGCGCGGGATCGAGATGGTCGGCCTGCTCAACGCCGTCCCTTTTCTGCTGGCAGTGGTTCTCATGCTGGGGGTCGCGCATTTCTCAGATCGGACCCTCAGCCGCAAGCGCTTCGTCGGTCCATTTCTATTGCTCGCGGGAGTTGCGCTCTTCATCTCTTCGATGACCGCCGGGTATAGTTTCTGGCTGGCGTATTCATTTTTGATTGTCGCCGGTGGCGCAATGTACGCGCCTTATGGGCCCTTCTTCTCGATTGTGCCGGAGATGCTGCCGAAGAATGTGGCCGGTGAAGTGATGGCCCTGGTCAACAGTTTCGGTGCACTGGGCGCATTCGCCGGCACGTGGCTTGTCGGCCTGATGCAGGCCGTTACCGGCAATTCGCGCGCCGGGTACTTCTTCATGTCGATGCTGCTCGTGCTGGCGGGCGGCATCATCTACAAGCTGAAAGAGGCGAAGCCCGCGAGTTATGCCAACGCCTGAGAGGCCATGGCTCTACGCTTTTGGACAGTCAAGCGCATCTCGCGTGAATGCGCCGTTGACCAGCCGCCAAATGCCAAGCGGATTCCCGTCCTTCAATTCTTCAGGCAATGCGGCTTGCGGAAAATCCTGGTAACAGACAGGCCGAACGAAGCGAAGAATTGCCTGGCTGCCGACAGACGTGAAGCGGCTGTCGCTGGTGGCTGGATACGGCCCTCCGTGCACCATGGCGTTGCAGACCTCGACGCCGGTGGGATAGCCGTTGACGATGAGTCTCCCGGCCTTGCGTTCCAGAATCTCAATGAGATCGGCGAAGGCCGCAAGATCGGCATCGGTACCGTGCAGTGTCGCGGTGAGTTGGCCTTCCAGCCCATGCGCCAGCGCGATCAGTTCATTTCGATCCCCGTAGCGGACAATGAGCGTGCTGGGTCCGAAGATCTCCTTGGCCAGTTCGCCGTCGCGGAGAAGTTCGCCGCCGTTCACCTGAAAGAGGGCTGGAAAGACATGCCCGGCGCTTTCGGTTGAATCAGGCTGCGCGAGTAACTCAACCGAGTTATGCCTTTGCCGCTGAGTTACTCCGGTCTTGTAACTCCTGCAGATTCCCTCTGTGAGCATCGCGGAGGCCGCAGCCTTCTCCACGCGAGTCACCAGACCGGCTACCAGCGCGTCTGCGAATTCATCCTTGGGCAGAAAAACCAGTCCGGGCTTGGTGCAGAACTGCCCAACACCCAGCGTAAATGAACCAAAAAGCCCATCGGCAATCTGCGCGGCGCGCGTGCGCAGAGCCTCGGGAAGCACGAACAACGGATTGGTGCTGCTCATCTCAGTGAAGCAGGGGATCGGCTCCGGCCGCGCTGCCGCCAGTTGCATCAAAGCCTTGCCCGCAGACAACGAGCCGGTGAAACCAACCGCCTTTATCTTTGAATGCTTCACCAGCGCCGAGCCGATCTGTGCGCCTGTGCCGAAGAGCAACGCGAAGACGCCTGCCGGCAGGCCGCACTCTTGCACGCTGCGGCAGATGACCTGCCCCACCATCTCGCTTGTGCCCGGATGTGCCGAATGAGCCTTGACGATTACGGGATTTCCCGCCGCGAAAGCCGACGCGGTATCTCCCCCTGCAACGGAGAATGCAAGAGGAAAGTTGCTCGCGCCAAAGACCGCAACCGGTCCCAGCGGACGAAGCATAGAGCGGAGATCTGCCCGCGGCAGCGGAGTGCGACTCGGCTCCGCTGGATCAATTCGAGCCATCGCCCAAGACCCCTCTTCGACAAGCTGCGCAAAGAGCCGAAGCTGAGAGACGGTTCGCCCAACCTCTCCCTGAAGCCGCTTTTCCGGAAGAGCTGTCTCACGATGCGCTCGCTCCACCAATTCAACCGCGATGCCTTCGATTCCTGCCCCGATGTGGCGAAGGAATCTGCCCTTTTCCCGCCCGGATAACTTGCCATAACTCGCGAAGGCTTCCCCGGCCAGTTTCGCCGCCAAGTCAACATCTTCGGTGGAAACGGAATGAAAGACCGGGTCAAGGCGAGTGCCCGTGGCGGGATCGAAGCCGGCAAATTCAGGTTCGGTTCCCACCCTGGCTTGGCCATCGATTATTGAATACCCGTTTAGCATGATCAAAGGCGATCTTACCAGAGCTTCGCTTTTCAAGATGAAGCCCTTGGCTACAGGCATGGCTATTGCATGAATGATGCGATGTCTTGATGATAATTTCGTGTTTTGCGCCGCTCCTGCGCCGCAACTGCATGAACGCATGGCCATAATCATCTATGGTTTAAGATATAAAAAGCGAACAAACGGAGAATTGGACCCCCAGGGGGTAGGGGGGTGGTCTGGGGGGTACAGAACGGAGCGACGCGTTCTGGACGGCTGACCCAGCTTCAGGCTAGCAGGATGCCGGAAATAATCTGCAAAAAGCAGGTCTATACGATTCCCCGGTGACTACAGGCGGGAGAGCATTTTCAGAGTTCCTGTGAGGCCGATTTCGTGGTTTCCCACCCATTTCACAAAGAACGTGAAATGGATGGGGCACGGAGATTCCTTACGCTATCGGTGAAAATGCGGTAACTGGTCCAGATCGCCCGCAGCCAACTCGGCGAGGCCATTGGCGATGCGCTGGGCGGCGTCCGGGTGGGCCTGGGTGCGGGCTGCGGTGGCCATCACGGCCAGACGCTCCGGCGAGGCGAGCAGACCGGTGAGGGCGGTTAGGAGCCTGCCGGGAACGTCCAGGTCTGACTCGTCGAGCAGGACAGCAGCGCCGGCCTTGACCATCTCCTCGGCGTTGCGGCGCTGGTGGTCGTCGGCGGCTGCGGCAAAAGGAACCAGCAAGGCGGGCTTGCCTGCGGCGGCGAGTTCGGCTACCGTCGATGCGCCGCTGCGGGCCATGACCAGTGTGGCCTGGGCGAAGCGGGCGGGCATGTCGTCAAGGAATGGGCTAACTTGCCAGCGGCTTGGATCGGCGCCGCTGGCTTCGTAGGCGGCCTGTGTGATTTCAAGGTGGCGCGCTCCGCTCTGGTGGAGAACGGTGAGTCTTGGAACCGCGGCGAGCAGTGCCGAAATGATCTGGGGCAGATGCGTGTTGAAGAGGCGCGCGCCCTGCGAGCCGCCGAAGACGAGCAGATGGGGCGGAGCGTTGGCGGGCGGCGGGGCGAGCGTGAAGAACTCCGGGCGGACGGGGATGCCGGTGATCTCGGCGTTCTGAAACCACTTGGCCGCCGACGCAAAGTTGACTGCTGCGGCCTGGACGCGCTTGCCGACGAGGCGGTTGGCGAGGCCGGGCATGGCGTTGGGCTCGAAGGCCATGGCGGGGATTTTGAGCTGCAAGGCCGCGGCCATCGCCGGGCCGGAGGCGTATCCGCCGACGCCGAAGACGACATTGGGCTGGAATTCGCGGATCAGTTTGCGGCAGGCAAAGACGCTGCGGGGCAGGCTCATCAGCGTGCGCAGGCGCGTGACGAGGGGGACATTTTTGAGCTGGCCGACATCGACGAGTTTCAGATTGAAGCCGGCCTCGGGGACGAGGCGCGACTCCATGCCGCGCGCGGTGCCTACGAAGAGCAGCTCGGCGGAGTGGTGGGCGGCGAGTTCGCGAGCCACGGCCAGCGCCGGAATGATGTGGCCTCCGGTGCCGCCACCGGCTATGAGTACGCGCAGATTGGCCGACAGATTTCCCTTCAAGCTGCTCATTTCGGCCTCAAACCTCGGTTCATTGGATCAAAGCCCTCAGGAAAGATCGTGGCCGAGTCATAGATAGCGCCTGTAAAATCCGCGCCATCAAGGTTTGCACCGGTAAAGTCCACCTCATTCAGGCTCAATGCTCCCGACATTTCATCCAGAGACAATCGAGCACCACGCAAGTCTGCATTTCGAAATGTCGTCCTAAAGAGAAAGCTATATCTCAGATCTGCACCAACAAATATGCAAGAATCGCAATTGGCATCGTATAAGAAAGCCCCATAGAGATCGGAACCACTAAAATCGGAACCTTGTAAGTCCGATCCGTCGAACGAAATGCCCTCTAGCTCCTTCTCTGCAAGATGAGCATTCCGAATGGTCATGTTGTCGAAAATGCGGGTATCCGGCGGCTCGGATACTGCGATTACATTGCCGTCCTTATCGCAGATGTTCATCTCTTCAACTCTTCCCGGCCCAAATACAACGTCCCTCAGGGGCTAAAGCCCTGCTTCATTTTGTTGTGTTTGCGGCACGGCTGAAGCCGTGCCCTTTCAAAGCCCTTTTATGCAACCAGCTCTAATCCCTGTTCCCCAATCCCTGGTCCCTGCCTTTAATCCGTTTTTCTGCTGATGTTGAGCAGGACGCCTATGCTGGCCAGAGTTACAAAGAGCGACGTTCCACCCGAAGAGATCAGCGGCAGGGGAATCCCTTTGGTGGGCAGCAGCGAGAGGACTACGCTCATGTTGAAGAAGGCTTGAAGGACCAGAGCTGTCGTAATCCCAAAGGCGGTGAGTCGGGCGAAGGGATCCTGAGAGCGAAAGACGGTGCGCAGGCCGCGAAAGCCGAAGATGGCGAAGAGCAGTAGGATGATGACCGAGCCGATGAAGCCCCACTCCTCGGCGATGTTGGCGAAGATGAAGTCGGTGTGGGCCTCGGGGAGGAAGAAGAGCTTCTGCACGCCCTCCATATAGCCGCGTCCAGTCAAGCCTCCGGTGCCGACGGCAATCAGCGACTGGCAGACGTGGT
The DNA here is from genome assembly GCA_963710875.1 of uncultured Acidobacteriaceae bacterium. GTDB lineage: Bacteria > Acidobacteriota > Terriglobia > Terriglobales > Acidobacteriaceae > Telmatobacter. The sequence goes on from CAVQBW010000002.1 coordinate 144,854, forward strand.
AGGCCGCGCCGCCTGCGTCTTTGGCATCGCAGTTGGGATTGAGGAAGACCAGGACGCGCTTCAAGCGCCAGGGGACGAAGATGAGCATGCCGACGAGGACGGGCAGCGCCACGCAAAGCAGGCCTGCCAGGTATTTCCAATTGAGGCCGGCGAGAAAGAGCATCATGGCGGTGATGCCGGCGAGGACCAGCGCAGTGCCAAGATCGGGTTGGACGAGGATCAATACAATGAAAAACGCGGGAATGACGAGGGCGCGGAAGAGGGTGCTTTTCCAGTCGTTGATCTTGTCGAGCCGCGTGGAGAGAAACCATGCCAGGAAGACGACCAGCACAGGCTTGGCAATCTCAGACGGCTGGATGGTAAAGAAATCACCGAAGCGAATCCAGCGGTGGGTGTGGTGCGAGCCGGGCATGAAGAAGACCAGCACCAAAAGAAAAGTCGTCACGCAGAGGGCGGGATAGATAAAGCGCGGAGATTTGTAGAGGTTATAGTCGATGCGCGAGAGAACGAGGAGGAATGCGAGGCCAGCTACGGCCCAGATGGCCTGCTTGCCGACGAAGGTATACGGCGAGTGGTAGCGCTCCTGCGCCACGATGGCGGAGGCGGAGAAGACCATTGCCAATCCAATCACGATCAGCAGCAGGGTGACGAAGAAGAGCCACTTGTCTCCACCGACTCGCTTTGCCATGGTTCCTCAGTCCTGCATTTCTTTGACGAGCTGCTTGAAGACGCGCCCGCGGTGCTCGTAGTTTTCAAACTGATCGAAGCTTGAACAGGCGGGGGCGAGCAGAACCACCTCGCGCGGCCGCGCGGCGGCGGCGGCGATATGGACGGCCTTCTCCAGGGTTTCGCAGGAGTGGATGGAGACGACGCCGCGCAGATGCGACTCGATCTTGGCCGCCGCCGCGCCGATGGTGTAGACGGCGCTGACCCGTTCGCGCAGCAGTTCGGCGAGCTGGGTGTAGTCGGAGTTCTTGTCCTTGCCGCCGAGAATGAGGTGAATGCCGCCCGAAAAGGCGGCGATGGCCTTGGCGGTGGCGTCTACATTGGTAGCTTTTGAATCGTTGTAGAACTCGACGCCGTGGTGGGTGGCGACATACTCCAGGCGATGCTCGACGGCTCTAAAGTCCTCAATAGACCGGCGAATCACATCGGCCTGCACGCCTGCCAGCCGTGCGGCAACCACCGCAGCCAGCACGTTCTCGATATTGTGCGCGCCCTTGAGCGGAATTCCTCTCACGGGGATCACCTTTTCTGCTGCTTCACCCTCAGCGGGGCGAAAGACCACAAAACCCTGCTCCAGAAAGGCTCCCTGCGTCACCGGGTGTTCGACCGAGAACCAATAGACCCTGGCGGCAGAGCGTGCAGCGGCCTCGACACACGGAGTATTGTCGGCGTTGAGTACCAGGAAATCCTCGGCGGTCTGTGCGGCAAAGATGCGTTCCTTGGCCGCGGAATAGTTTTCAAAGCTGCCGTGGCGGTCGAGGTGGTCCGGGGTGATGTTGAGGATGACGGCGATCGAGGGGTGGAACTCCACAGTGCTTTCGAGCTGGAAGCTGGAGACTTCGAGGACCGACCAGGTGTCATCGTCGCTTTTGTCGATGAGGGAGACGACCGGAACGCCGATGTTGCCGCCGACGAGTGTGGGCAGGCCGGCAGCTTCGAGGATCTCGCCCAGAAGCGTGGTGGTTGTGGTCTTGCCGTTGGAGCCGGTGACGGCCAGCGTATGGCCCTTGAGGAAGCGGGCGGCCAGTTCCAGCTCGCCGATGACCGGCAGGCCGAAGTTCTTCACCTGCATCAGTTCGGGGGTGTCCAGCGGCACGCCGGGGCTGACGACGATCAGGTCCTGGCGGCGAAAAGTGAGCAGGCCGTGGCCGCCGGCCTCGACCATGATGCCCTCTTCGATGAGCGCGGGGATTTCCTTTGCCAACTGATCGGCCGAGCGGATGTCGGAGACGGTGACCAGCGCGCCGCGCCGGCGCAGAAACAAGGCCGCCGCCAAGCCGGATTTACCCAGTCCGACGACGAGAACTTTTTTGTTTTTCAGGTCCAGCATACGAACGACCTCAAAGTTTGTTTTGAAAAGGCACGATTAAAAAACACATTGTGGGCGGATTTCGCACCGTCCCTACGGGACGGGAGGCTTTTGTTGGACGCTGTCCCAGGGTTCCGCTGCGCTACACCCTGGGCTATTATCGATTCTCCCTACGGGAGAAAATGCGACGATGAATTCATCTCTTGCAGGCCGATGATGCCAGTGGCCGTAGTTTCACTTTTTATCTCGTATGCGATGAACAAGGAGAAAGAGAGACATGATCTCCCCCGCTCCACAAATCGAAGTCATGGTGTACGTACCATGATTTCTCTCTCTCTCATCCATGCATCAAAAAAGACAATCGCGAAACAGAGGCACGTAAGTGATCCTGAAAAAACACCTAACCATTTCTTTGTCAATCTCTCCATATTGTGCACCTTTCTCGTTCCTGTTCAACGGAGTTTCAGCGTGGTGAGTGCAAATAATGCAAACACCAGGGCGCCGATCCAGAAGCGTGCGATGACTTTGGACTCCTGCCAGCCTATTTGCTCGAAGTGATGATGCAAGGGAGCCATCTTGAAGATGCGCTTCTTGTTGCGCAGCTTATAGCTGCCCACCTGAAGGATGACAGAACCCGCCTCGATGATGAAGATACCGCCGATGAAGGGCAGCAGCAGCTCCTGACGGATGACGATGGCGACCGTGCCGATGGCCCCGCCGAGAGCCAGCGAGCCTACGTCGCCCATGAAGATCTCCGCCGGATGGGCGTTGTACCAGAGAAAGCCGATGGAGGCGCCGACCATGGAGCCGCAGAAGACGGTGAGCTCACCGACCATGGGCATGCGCTGGAGTTCGAGATAGTCGGCAAAGACGACGTGGCCGCTGACGTAGGTGAGCACGGCCAAAGCGCCGGAGGCGATGATGGTGCAGCCAATGGCCAGCCCGTCTAATCCATCCGTCAGGTTCACGGCGTTGGACGAACCCATCAATACGAAGATGACAAAAATGACGAACGGCAGAAAAGCCAGCAGGCCCAGGTGGGGGATGGAGCCGAGCCAGCGCCAGTCGAGGTCTGGCCGCCAGTTCTTGATGAAGGGCACGGTCAATTGCGTGGAAAAGAGCTTGAATTGCTGAAGAACGACCAGGGAAATGGCAACTGCCGCGCCGGCCAATCCCTGGTAAAGCAGCTTGGCGCGCGCCGTCAGGCCCAGGCTGCGCTTCTGGACGACCTTGATGTAGTCGTCGGCAAAGCCGATGGCTCCAAAGGCGAGGGTGGATACGACGGTGATCCAGACGAAGGGATTGGCGGGGTCCGACCAGAGCACAGTGGGCAGTAGAATTGCGATCAAGATGAGGACGCCGCCCATAGTGGGAGTGCCGGTCTTCTTCAAGTGCGTCTGCGGGCCGTCGTCACGGACGTACTGGCCGATTTGAAACTCACGCAGCTTCTGGATCACCCAGGGACCGATGAAGAGCGCGATGAGAAGAGCCGTCAGCGAGGCGAACGCAGTCCGGAACGTGAGGTAGCGGAAGATGCGGAAGGGGTGAAAGAACGGAAAGAGCTTTTCGTAGAGCAGCCAGTAAAGCAAGTGGCCTCCAGAGCCGGCGTGAGGCGGGTTTATAGTCGATTTTACTTGGCCGGGCGCCGGACGGCTGTGGAAGCGGAGGTGTTCATTTGGATTCCGGCAGTCTGTTCAGCGCTTCGATGACCCGCTCCAGATGTACGCCGCGGGAGCCTTTTACCAGCACTACGTCACCCGGCCGGAGATTGATCAGGAGCCAGCGGCCTGCCGCTTCGGCGTCAGGCAAGAAGAGCGCGGCGACCCCGCCCTTGCATGCGGCGGCAGCCAGGTGTTCGGCATTGCCGCCGACGCCTGCGACCAGGTCGAGGCCAGCCTCGGCGGCGGCGCGGCCAGCTTCGGCGTGCAGCGCGGGGCCGTGTTCGCCCATCTCCAGCATCTCGCCGGCCACAAGAATCCGGCGCCTGGCGGGCCGCGCGGCCAGGGTGTGAATCATCGAGCGCAAGGCCTCGGGGTTGGAGTTATAGGAGTCGTTGAGAATGGTCGCGCCGCCGATCTCGATCACCTGGCCGCGCTTGTCGCCGGCGGTGAGCGAGGCCAGCGCCGCCACGGCCAAATCCAGATCGACGCCCGCCTCGAGCGCAACAGCCAGACCGGCCATGATATTCGATGCGTTGTGCGTGCCCAGCAGCTTGAGCGTGAGTTGGCCCTCGCGCTCTCCGGCCCGATAGCGCAGATGCAGGCCGGCAAGGTCCTCGGCGGCTTCAAGAATCTGGGGATCGGCGCAAGGGCCGGCGCCAAAATAGACGGCGCGGCCGGAAAAGTCGCGGCCAAACTGCGAGACGTAGGGGTCATCGCAGTTGAGGAAAGCGACGCCGGCTGCGGGCAGCGCCTCCACCAATTCAAACTTGGCGCGGGCAATGCCGGCCTGGCCGTCGGCGAAGTTCTCGATGTGCGCCGTGCCCACGTTGGTGATGACGCCCCAGTCGGGCGTAGCAATGCGAGCCAGGGCGGCGATCTCGCCTGGATGGTTCATACCCATCTCGACGATCGCGATTTCGTGCTCCGGCTGAAGCCTCAAGAGCTGCAAGGGAAGCCCAAAGGCATTGTTGAGGTTGCCCTGGGATTTGAGGACATTGAACTTTGCGCTCAGGGCCGCGGCGATCGCCTCTTTGGTGGTAGTCTTTCCGGCCGAGCCGGTGACGGCCACCACGCGCCTACCCCACCGGCGGCGCAGATGCGCGGCCAGCGACTGCAAGGCGGTGAGCGGATCTTCGGCGATGAGCAGCGGAACTGCAAGAACGGCATCGGGCAAGGTGGCAACGCGCGCGCGTGAAACCACTGCGGCCAAGGCTCCGCGTTGAATCGCGGCGGCAACAAAATCATGGCCGTCGAGCCGCTCGCCGCGCACGGCAAAAAAGAGATCGCCGGCGGCCACGGTGCGGGAGTCGATGGAGTAGCCCGACGCGACCAGCGCGCCGGCGTTGGGCACGCTGGCCGGCGCCTCCAGCACAGCGGCCGCGCCAATAGCCGCCTCTGCAAGTGTGAGATTCATTCGACACCACCATAGCCCATTTCGCCCAACGCGGAAAGAGCAATCTGCACATCGTCGAAGGGGATGGAGCCGGAGGCGAGAATCTGCTCCTTTTCGTGGCCCTTGCCGGCGATCAGCAGCACGTCGCCGGGCCTGGCCGCGCGGAGCGCCAGGCGGATGGCGGCGGCGCGGTCCGGCTCGACGGTGTAGTGAACTCCACTGGCTTTGAGGCCCGGCTCGATCTCGGCCAGAATGGCGAGCGGCTCCTCGGAGCGTGGATTGTCGCTGGTGAGGACGACGAAGTCGCTTCCCACACCGGCCGCCTGGCCCATCTTGGGACGCTTGGTCCGGTCGCGGTCGCCGCCACAACCAAAAAGAGTCATAACGCGGCCTCCGGACGCGCCGGTGATCTGGCGAGCCAGGGCAGTCAGGTTGCGCAGGGCGTCGTCGGTGTGGGCGTAGTCCACGATCACCGTGAAAGGCTGGCTCGCATCGACAGATTGGAAGCGGCCGGGAACGGGCTGGAGCCGGGGAACGAACTCGACGAGATCGGCGAACGAGACTCCACGCGCATGGGCAGCGGTCAGCGCGGCGAGAAGATTGAGGATGTTGACCTCGCCAGCGAGCTTCGAGACGACTTTGGCTGCGCCGGCCGGTGTTTCGAGATCGATGACCGCGCCCGAGGGCGTGAGTTTGAAAGAGGCAGCGCGCCAGTCGCCCTGGCCGATGCCAAAGGTCCTGACCTCGGCTCCGGCCTTGCTCGCGGCCTCGGCCAACTGCTCGCTGTGCTGGTCGCACGCGTTGATTACGGCGACGCGCGGAGCCGGATAGACCGTGCCATCGAAGAGCAGGCGCTTGGCGGCAAAGTACCGCTCCATCGTCTGGTGGTAGTCCAAATGGTCGCGAGTCAGGTTGGTGAAGACGGCGACGTCGAAGTTGATTCCGGCCATGCGGCCCTGGTCGAGAGCGTGGCTGGAGACTTCGGTGACAAGCTCGGTTGCTCCGCGGCTGACGCCGTCGGCCATCAGCTCAAAGAGATCGCGCGACTCAGGAGTGGTGTGGACCGAGGGACGCACTTCGCCAGCAATGTGATACTCAATGGTGCCGACCAGCACAGCCCTGCGCGCCGCCGCGTTGAGCAGCGCTTCGATCAGGAAGGCTGTTGTGGTCTTGCCGTTCGTGCCGGTGATGCCGGTGGCTGCGAGCTTCCGCTCGGGGTGGCCGAAGAAGGTCGCGGAAGCCTCGGCCAGCGCGCGGCGGCCATGCTCGACCTCGAGCACCGGCAGGCCGGGTTGAAAGACGAGCAGATGGTCGAACTTCGGCGCGGAGTCGGTGATGATACCCAAGGCGCCAGCGGCGATGGCCTTTTCGATGTAGCGGTTGCCGTCGGTCGAGCCGCCCTTCATGGCAACAAAGACCGAACCAAGGCGGACGCGGCGTGAGTCGTACTCGACGCCGGCGACCGGGTCGGCGGAGTCCCCGCCCGCACCAACCGCTGTCACTTCTTCGATCAGTTCTTTCCAGTTCATCACGGGTTCCATTGTAGATGGCTTCGCCTCAATCGATTGGAATTGGCGGTAAGATCTGTTCATGGATGAGGAGAGAAAAGGCTTGTATGACGATCTGAAGCGGGACTTGCATGGTTTCCCAGTCGAGGACTTCGTCCGAGCGTATTTGAAAGCGTATCTGGAGGCGGATGTTGAGACGATCCAGAATCTACAAGAACTCCTGCTTGGCGATATTTCAGAACGCAGTGAGCCGGACCTGCCTCCGGACGCGCCTGTTGGCGCACCAGTTAAGCCCCGACCTCATCTGAATTCCGGGTCAATCGCCCTCCCGACGCCGGAAAGAATCCGACGGCTAATCGCATGAGATTGGCCAATAAGTGATTGCCAGCCCCGACTTTCTGGCCGACAATCAGTGTATGGATAAGACAGTCCGCAAATACACCAGCTTGACGGAGATGAAGGCGGACGAGTATCGATATTGGCAGAGCCGCCCGGCCCATGAACGCATGAGCGCTGCTTCGGAGCTTTCGCTCGCAGCTTACGCAATGAAGAAACCCGCCGCCCATGTACGACGACTTCAAAGAACTCTTGTCTGCCTTCAACGCCCACAACGTTAAGTACCTTGTTGTTGGCGGCTATGCTGTCTCTTTTCATGCGCAACCCCGCGCGACCAAGGAATTGGACATTCTCATCAAGGCAGACCCGGCCAATGCGGATTCGGCTTATGCGGCGCTGGCCGATTTCGGAGCTCCGCTCGCGAATATCGACAAGAGCGACCTTGCCGACCCACGCAAATTCATCCGATTCGGACAGCCGCCCATCGCTATCGATATTCTTCCCGGAATCGACGGCGTGGATTTTGACCAGGCATGGGAGCGCCGGGTCGAAGGCGTCATCGATCCAAAGAGCAACCTGACTGTCTTCATCATCTCAAAGACAGACCTTATCGCGTCCAAACTGGCGGCGGGGCGGCTGCGCGATCTTGCCGATGTGGAGGAGATTCGAGAGGCTCAATCCAGCCAACTCGGCGAAAGCCAGAGATAGAGCCGTCTCATAGAAGGCTCACGGACATTAAGAATGCCCTACCGCGTGCAGCGAACGACGATCTTGGTTCCCGGCGGGACCATGGATCCCGCGGCCGGGGCCTGTTCGCGGACAATGCCGCTGCCGGTGATCTGGACTTCAAGGCCGGCCGCGGCGGCCTGCTCGATGACTTTGCGCACTGGAAGGCCGATGAGCGAAGGAACGCGCAGTGTCTTGCCGTCTGCGATCGTGACCGTGGTGGCCGTCTGCGTTTGCGGCGCCGCAGGCTCGGCGGCTGCGGCTGGGTTTGCAGGCTGAGCGCTGGTCTGTGAATGATCCGCAGCGGGTTGATCGGCGGGCGGCGGCTGGCTTTGAGGCGCACGCAGTGGATCGTCGGCCGGCAAATCGTTGACCGCGTCGTAAAGGGCATTGATGTCGCTGGCGTTCCCGGCAGCGTCGTCCTCGGGCGCCGGTTTTTCGGGCTTGGCCCCAGGCTTTGCCGGGCGCAGCTCAATGTCGTGCGGCACGGCGAGATATTCGAGCACCTGCTGCGCCACCTCGGCAAAGACCGGCGCGGAGACCGCGGTGCCGTAGTAGGACCCTCCTTTGGGATTGTCGATGACCACTGCCACCGCGATGACCGGATTGTTGACCGGAGCAAAGCCGGCAAACGAGGCGATGTGCATGGTCTTCGAGTAGAGATGGGTGGCCGGATCGATCTTTTGCGCGGTTCCGGTCTTGCCGCCGGAGGAGTATCCATTCAGTTGCGCCGGCTTGCCCGTTCCATACAGAACCACGCCCTCCATCATCTTGCGCATCTCGGCGGCGGTGAGCGTGGAGAGAACGCGGTGCGCGCCGGGAGGCAGCGGATTGGGCAGATCGCCGCCGGGCCTGAACACCTGGGGCGTGGCCAACGCTTTGCTATTGGCGGATCCGTCCAACTGTCCCGGCAGCAACACATGCGGCGGAAGATAGACGCCTCCATTGGCGATGGTCGAGACCATTGTGACGAGCTGAATTGGCGTGACGCCGACTTCCTGGCCGATGGCGATCGACCCGATCGACGAGGATCCCCAGCGGTTCACTGGGCGCAGCAGTCCGCGCGTCTCGCCCGGCATCTCCACGCCTGTCCGGGAGCCGAAGCCGAAGTCGCGGATGTATTGATAGAAGTGCTCCGGGCCGACCTTGAGCGCCAGTTTGACGGCGGCCACGTCGCTTGACACCTCCAGCGCCTGATGAACGGGAATCACTCCGAAGTGTTCGCCCTGGTTGTCGTGAATCACACGGCCGGCCAGCGTGATCTTGCCTCCCTGGCAGTCGATTGGGTCGTCTGGCGCCGCGGCATGTTGATCGAGAGCGGCCGAATAGGTGACCAGCTTGAAGACCGATCCGGGCTCGTAAACGTCGCTGACCGCGTGGTTGCGCAGCAGGGACGGAGTGGTGCGGCGGAAGAGGTTCGGGTTGAAGGTGGGACGGATGGCCAGCGCCAGAATCTGGCCGGTGTGCACGTCCTGCACAACCACGGTGCCGTTGTCCGCGTGCGTAGTCTCCATGGCGTGATCCAATGCCCGCTCGGCGATGAACTGAATGTTTTCGTCGATGGTGAGAACCAGATTGCGGCCCGGCTCGGGCTCGCTTTCGCTGGAGCCGAGCACATGGCGGCGCGCATCCATGGCCGTGAACATGCGGCCGGGGACGCCGTGCAGTTCGGGTTCGAACTTCAGCTCCAGGCCGCCCAGGCCTTTGTCGTCCAGGCCCACGTAGCCCAGCACCTGCGCGGCGATATCGTTGTCCGGATAGAAGCGCTGAAACTCCTTCTGAAAGTAGATGCCCTTGAGGGCCCCGGAGGCGATCAGCGCCTTCACTTTGGCGGCGGTCTCCGCCGTGACGCGCCGCGCGACCCAGGCAAAGTTGCGCCCGGCCGCCAGACGCGAGGCGATCTGCTCCTCGGTGGTCCACGCGTCTTCCGGATCGGTGTGGACGATTGCGGCGAGAGCATGAGCGGCTGCCTGTTTGTCTTCGATCTCGGTGGGCACGGCGAAGATGGAGTCAACCTGCACGGTCATGGCCAGCTCGCGCAGATTGCGGTCATAAAGCACGCCGCGGCGCGGTGCCACCTCGAAGGTGCGCTCCTGCTGCTTTTCCGCGCGCTCGACGTACTCCTTGTGTTGCACCACCTGGAGCCAGAAGAGGCGAGAGGCAATCAGGACGGCCCAGAGCAGAAAAAACAGGCAGATAAGCCAGAAGCGCGCCAGCTTCAGAGGCGTGGCGCGCAGCGCGGTGTAGCGGTTCCGGCTGGGTCGAACGGGAGACGCCATGGATAATTGCTCCGCCTTTAGCTTCTAGCTCTTAGCTTTTAGCTTACGGCAGCATCCAGCTAGACGGCTGGCCTTTACCCGCACCTATGAAGCTTCCGATGTAGACCAGGAATCTTGTGACTCGCAACACAAAGCTAAAAGTCAGAGCGTATTTCAAAAATGGTTTGGCAGTTTGTGAATGCAGTTCCGCAGGGGCTGAAGCCCTCATATTCCTGGCCCTTTACGGCACGACTGAAGTCGTGCCCTGACACAATGGTGCATTGTTGAAACATGCTGCAACAGCTAGAAGCTAGTAGCTGTTCCTTACGGCGGACGGAGGAGGAGTTGCCCGCGCCATCACAGGAGTTCCAGCATCCTCATCCGCGCTGGGATGAACCATCTGGCCCGGCTGCGGCTCGGCAAGACCCATCTCTCGCGCGATCTTATCGACCCTTTCCGGCTGGGTGAGCTGCGCCTCGGATAAACGCAACTGGCGATTCTCTTCGCGCAACTGCTCGCGGACCTGCTTCTCCGATTCGATCCGGTAGCCCTTCTCGATGGCGCTGAAGTGCTGCAAGCCATAGAGCATCGTCAGCGAAAAGAGAATGGTGATGGCCGCTGAGAAGTGGCGAATCTGGCGGGCGCGCACCGGATCGGGAGCCTTGACCAGACGGCTGTTGTCAAAGCGCTTGGGAAAGCTGAACTCGGGCGTGCGCACGCCGCGACGCCGCAGAGCTTGCTGGGCCATCAGCTCGGCGTTCCGCTCGGCGACACGCGCGCTCCAGCTTCTGCCCGCTTCGAAATAAGTTGTCGTGCATGCCGCCATGTTGTCCTCCCCGGAGTGGTCAGTGAACAGTGATCAGTGGTCAGTTACCGATGCCCTGGAACTGACCCTCCGCGCTGGTCGATCCAAAAACACTCCCGCTTTAGAAAAACTCTCGAAACCCGCACGCGTTGCCCGCTACTTACGGCGAACTGAAAACTGTTTACTAATCACTGACGACTGTCTCTCCGCCGCTCTCAGTTTTGCGCTCCGCGAACGCGGGTTGCGCTCCAACTCTTCTTCGCCGGCCGTGACCGGCTTCCTGGTGAGAATCTCCCAGATTCCCTGCCGCGCGCCTTCGCGCAGGCTGTCCTTCACGATGCGATCTTCCAGCGAGTGAAAGCTGATGACGGCCAGTCTTGCGGAGGGCTTAAGCAATTCGGGCGCGGCCTCCATCAAACTTCGGATCTCATCCAACTCGCGATTGACATAGATACGCAGAGCCTGAAAGGTTCTGGTTGCCGGATGAATATGCTCTTGTTTCATTGCCGGGGCGGCAGAGGCAACGATGCGGGCTAACTGCCCCGTGGTTGTCACTGGCCGCCCTCGAACAATGGCTCTGGCGATTCTCCGCGACCTCCTTTCCTCTCCGTATTCGTAAATGAGGCCGGCTAACTCATGTTCGCTCGCCTCGTTTACAACTTGCGCGGCGGTTGGCCCAGTGCGCGTGCCGCTACGCCCATCCATGCGCATATTCAACGGCCCATCCGCCATGAAACTGAATCCTCTTTGCGGCTCGTCCAACTGCAGGCTGCTGACTCCAAAGTCGGCCAGCAAGCCGTCCACTGAGGCCGGCTGCAAATGACCGGCAATGGAACTGAAGGCCTCGCCAATCAGAGTTACCTTGGGCGCCTGGCTTCCTAACTCCCGGCAAACTCCATCGAGCTTGACTTTTGCCAGATCGAGCGCCTCGGGGTCCCGGTCAAAGCCGATCAGATGTCCATGGCTTCCCAGCAGCCTTGCAATTCCGGCCGCATGACCCGCAAGGCCGATCGTGCAATCCACCACCGTGGCTCCAGGGCGCACCCGGAGAAAATCAATCGCTTCCTGAAAAAGAACTGGCGCATGACGTTCCCTTGCCTTGTTCATGCGCTCCCCCTGGGGGGCATTAGGTGTCACTTCGCGGCCTCAGGATCGGCGCCAGCGTCCGGCGATCCTCGACTGTCAATACGTTGGCCGGCAAACTATCTTCGAGATTCTTGAGGTTCTGGACTTCCAGGTGGTTCATCTTTCCGCGAATAGCGACTTCCGTATCCAAACTGGCCGACGCCCGCAGAATCTGCGGCAGTTGGACCCTGGCTTGTTTGTCCATCTCCACCTGCTGACCGTAGTAGCTGGTCAGGTTCAGGTACTTTTCCGCCGCGTCGTCCTCGGCGCTCAACTCAGCCAAACGGGCTTCCTGCTTTTCCCAGGCCGGCAGCGGCCAAATCTGCGCGCTCAGGCCGTCGATCGAGGTGATATAAAACTGGGTGACGTTCGCCTCATCCAGCAGCTTCTTGAAGGGACCGGGGAGCTTAAGCCTCCCGCCCTCTTCAACCTTCGCCGGATGATTGCCGCGAAACGCTTCCATGTCCGTCTGCCTCTGGCGGCCGCTTCCAAGCCTCTGCCGCGTCTTTCACCTTGCAATTCCCGGCCTGTTCCGGTTTGCAAGGCTGGTTCCTTCGTCCCTTTTCCGGGTGGAGTGAAGGAAATGCAATTAGACTTTCCTTGGGGGCGATGCAACTCGGTCCGCCCCGGAGTCGATGGAATCAACTCTTCGACTCCTTGAGAATCCAATAGGCTCCATTTCGCTCCGTTTCACTCCATAGACGCGATAGTAACGCGAATATGGGTTCGCGTCGAGAAAAAAATCGTGGGAAGATTCGGAGAAAGGGGCCTTCCTGTGGGAAATCCTTCTAATAGATAAACGAAGCCAGCGGCCACAAGATGTGGGGTTTACTGTTTTGATGCCGGCGCTGGACAGGGTCGGCGGCTTGTGATAGCGAATATAAGGCGAATATCTAGGGTTCCCTCGATGAATGTGCCGGATTGCTGCTCAAACTGTCCGATTTGCTGTTCACTGCGCCGTTCCGCTGCCTTCCCCGGTCAACCACCAGCTTGACCAAATAAACGAAGACCAGAGCGTTGACGGTCAGCAAGCCCACGCGAATTGGAGTGAACCGGCGCGAGACCTCGAAGAGCTCCCAGGGCAGGAAGGATGCTGTGATCGTCAAGGTAAGGTACTCACCCCACACCTTTTCAAGGTACAGCCCGGTTCCCTCGATCAGATCGAGCCCTGCGTAGATGAAGACCACGGCGCCGATGCGGCGGAGCATGCGGTCGTCAATGATGTCGGCCTTTTCGAGCAGAAAGTTGACGAAGCGCGACTCTGGGTTAAAGCGCAGATGGTCAACCAGCCGTTGGATTTCGTCACCTACATCCTTGTGCAGCAGCCGCAACGCGCCCACGCCGACGGCGACAAAGAGCAGGGCCTGCGCCAGCTTGAAGGCGGCAATCAGGATGAGCCACGTATTGTGCCGGCGACGAGGCGGGTCGAGCTGAGTTGGGGAGGCGTTCATCATCCTGCGGGCTACGCGCAATACTTCCTGCCTCTACGTTAACCGATGCGAGGCAGTTCTGCTAACGGCAGACCGGCGATCTTCTTTCAATCCCGCCGTCTCTCCAACCGCGATTCCCTGTTCGCCCTCCACCCGCGCACTTTACAATCAACCCTGATGACCACACCGACTCACGCTCAGCAATTGCTCTCGATCCTCGCCCGCCAGAGCTTCCGCCTCGGCCAGTTCAAGCTCTCATCGGGCGGCACGAGCGACTACTACGTTGACTGCCGCACCACGACGCTCCAGGCCGAGGGCGGCCGCCTCACCGGACACGCAATCCTCGAACTGCTGGAGCGGAACGGCATCGAAGCCGAGGCTGTGGGCGGGCTGACGCTGGGCGCGGACCCGATCGTCTCGAACGTGGCCACTGCCAGCGCGTGGCGCGCGCAGTCGCAGCCCGGCGCGCCCTTGCTGCACGGCTTCCTGGTCCGCAAGGCGGAGAAGACCCACGGCACGGGCCGCCGCATCGAGGGCTTCAACCGGCCCGGCGCGCGCGTGGTCATTGTGGACGACGTCTGCACCACTGGCGCCTCGACCATCAACGCCATCGAAGCAGCCCGCGAGGCTCAGATGATCGTGGCCGCGGTGGTCTGCATCGTCGAGCGAGTGGAGGCCAACGGCCGCCCCGCCGTCGAAACCGCCGCGCAGGGCGCGCCCTTTCTCAGCCTGTTTACCGCGGAGCAGGTGCGCGCGGAGCACGTCAAGCAGCTTTCACCCGAAAGTTCCTGAGAGCCAGCGGCGCAGATACAAATCAGGGCCGATCTGCGAGGCGGATCGGCCCTGTTCAATTGGTGCGGGATTGGACGATCGATGAGAGTTTTGGCGAACGCTATCGAACCGACGCCGTCTGGTCCGGCGCATTGGCCGCTGTGTTCTCGAGCAACTGCACCTCGACGCGCCGGTTCTTCCTGCGGCCTTCGGCGGTTGTGTTCGGCGCCACTTCCTCGTCCTTGCCGATCCCGATCAGGTAGAACCTGTGCGCGGGAACGCCGTACTTCGACGCCAGGTATTGCACAACTGCATCGGCGCGCCGCTGGCTCAGTTCATAGTTGTACTGGGCCGGCCCGGTCGAGTCCGTTCCGCCCGTCACCTCGAGAATGAAACTTTTCGCTGAGGTGAGTTGCGCGGCAAATCCGTCCAGTTGCTGGTGATCATCCGCAGTCAGCACAGATTTGTCGAAGCCAAAGGTCACCGCGACATTCGCCACTTGGCGGTAGTTATCCAGTCCTTTCACCACGCTCTCCAGCGTGTCCGCGCGATGCACCACGTTGTCTGCCGTCATCTGCGCATCGCCGGCGGCCTTGGAGGCGTCCTGGGCATCTCGATTGGCCATGTCGGCTGTGCCCTGTGCCTGCTTGATCCCTGTTTGCGCGCGGTCGTCCACGTCGTGCAGATTCCGATTGTTCGCAGCCGTCTTTGCATCCAGCTGGTTAGTTTGATCGATCAACGGCGCCGTCTGATTGCGCACATAGTTCTTGGTTGCGCAGCCCGTCGCGCCCGCCACGGCCAAACCGGCCGCCAAACTCAACGCTACTACCCGGTATGCGTTCATAGTCTTTTTTCCTCCTCCGCCACGCTTCGTGCGTGCGGCACTTCTGATGCGGTGCTGGCTTTCCCGTCTTAATCGGAATTGCATCCGCGTGGCCAAAAGACCATGGACTTCAACAGCTTGAAAATAAAGGACGATCAATTGTCATTTCTGAATAGGCATCCGCACAGACCGTGTATTTTTTACGCGATCCGGTAAGGATTGCGTAGAATCAGGGAGCAGCGGTGAAGTTACCGGCAACGCAGTATCTGCAGTTTGCTCTGTCTTCGCCTACGTTACGAAGCGCACAGACTGATTCACCAACTGGCTTATGATGCGGAACCGAGGCGCTGCCCAACCCTCTCTCGGTCGCAAGTGCTCAGTGCACAAGTTGGGATCGGCGAGCCGCAGTTCACCGGCGAGCGGAGTCAGAGCGAACGATGTATCTGGGCCAGGTAGATTTCACCCCTTTGCGCCAAGGTTGCACGTCTTTCCAGCTTCGCGTATGAGAATCAGCTTGAGATTCCGTGGCAGCCGGCCGCGCAGTTTGCCTACAATTCAGAGAGTTGCAGGACGCAGCAAAACGGGCGTCTGGAAGAAGGAGGAGTTATGGGTGGTGTATCCGTCAATTCGCAACCAGGCAGCGCGTGCGATTGGAAGACCGCATATCCGCCGGAGGCCTGGCGAAGGATTATCTTCGAGGGAATCTACCTTTTCTGCGTGCTGATATTGGCGGCAGTGGTGCTGTGATCCTGCTGAGCCGCGATCTGAGCAAGCACGAGT
This sequence comes from uncultured Acidobacteriaceae bacterium, assembly GCA_963710875.1. Taxonomy (GTDB): domain Bacteria; phylum Acidobacteriota; class Terriglobia; order Terriglobales; family Acidobacteriaceae; genus Telmatobacter. Next base: position 160,505 of record CAVQBW010000002.1, read on the forward strand.
TTGTGCAGCGGTTCTTGATTTGTGCCTTGGGAGGGATAGCCGGGAGTTGGATCTACGCCATGAAACGGTATGTGCGCGCCATTACTCACGGCATTTGGCGCTACGACCTGATTGCCTGGCGGCTGACATCGCCTTTCATGGGCATTTTTCTGTCGGTTTCGGCCTATGCCATTCTCCAGGCCGGACTTCTTGGCATTACATTCGATCCGAAGTCCGGCGGGGACGAGAGGGTATACGCCTACTCGATCGGATTTCTCGTGGGACTGTGCTCCGATGTCGTGATGGGGAAGCTCACCGAGGTCGCCGAAACGGTCTTTGGCAGAACGACTTCCCGGCATACCACGCGCCAGTAAACGGCATCCGTAGCGCCTGGGCTGCCTGATTTCCGTTGCGCCTTCCGCGTTTTCTCGGCACTGCCATTATGCTAGAAGCTGACCGCAGCGGCCCCATGGATCTCTACGAGAAAATCCGAATTCTCCCCACGCTGCCCGGCGTGTATCTTTACAAGAGCGCCGAGGGCGAGGTCATTTACGTGGGCAAGGCCAATAACCTGCGCTCGCGGGTGCGTTCGTATCTTCTGGAGGCCGCGCAGGCCAACGCCAAGACCGGCTCTTTGATGCGCGAGGCCGTCGATCTCGACTATATATTGGTAGCCAACGAACACGAGGCCCTGGCGCTTGAAAACAACCTCATCAAGCAGCGCCATCCGCGCTTCAACATCCTTTTGCGCGACGACAAGACCTACCCTTACGTCAAGTTGACGATGGCCGACCGCTTCCCCAAGGTCTTCGTCACCCGCCGCCTGCGCAAAGACGGCGCGGCTTACTATGGTCCATATTTTCCCGGCAACCTGGCCTATCGCATCGTCGAATTGATTCATCGCAGCTTTCTCATTCCCAGTTGCAAGGTGGATCTTTCGCGCTACCATCCACGCGCATGCCTGCAGTACTACATCCATCGCTGCCTGGGCCCCTGCGTGGAAGGCTTGACCACGCCGGAGGTTTATGCGAATGCGGTGCGCGATGCGCAGATGCTGCTCGAAGGCCGAGCCGCCGAACTGGAGCGCTCGCTCACCGCGCGCATGATGGCCGCAGCCGAGGCCGAGCAGTTCGAAGCCGCGGCGCGGCTGCGCGACCAGCTTTCCACCGTCCACCAGTTACAGGAAAAGCAGCGCATCGCCACCGCCGAACAAGGCGACGACGCCGATGTCTTTGGCTACCACTTCGAGGCCGGGAGCCTGGCCGTGAATCTCTTCCACGTTCGCGCCGGCAAGATCGTCGATCGCCGCGAGTTTTTCTGGGAGGACCTGCCGGAGCTGCTCGAAGCTGCCGACTCAGAAGACGAGACGGACGGTGGAAACACAGAAGCACCCTTCCGCGCCGGCCCTGTGTTCTCCGCACTCCTCAAGCAACTCTACATCGACCAGCACTATGTTCCGCGCACGATCATGGTGCCAACGGAGTTCGACGATCGCGAGACACTGGCCACGCTGCTCGGCGAACACACGGGCCATCGCATCGAGATCGCCGTTCCGCAGCGCGGCGAAAAGCGCTCGCTCGTCGACCTGGCCAGCCAGAACGCCAAACAGTCTTACACGCAGCGCTTCCGCGTGCTGGAGCCCTCGCGCAAGGCCATCCAGGAGGCCCTCGCCGACATCCTCATGCTGCCGGAGCTGCCCCGCCGCATCGAGTGCTTCGACATCTCGCACATCCAGGGCGCGGAGACTGTGGCCTCGCTGGTGGTCTGGGAAGACGGCAAGATGAACAAGCAGGCCTATCGCAAATTCAAGGTAATGACCGTCCTCGGCGTGGACGACTTCGCGGCGATGAATGAAGTTGTCACGCGCCGCTATAAGCGCTTGCTCGAAGAGGGCAAGCCGATGCCGTCGCTGGTCCTTGTCGATGGCGGCCTCGGCCAATTGCACGCCGCAGCCGAGGCTCTTGAGTCGCTCGGGCTCACCACGCAGCCGCTGGCGTCGATTGCAAAACGGGAAGAGATCATCTACCTCTACGGCAACGAAGACGAGCCGGTGGTCCTCGATCGCCGCTCGCCGGTGCTGCATCTGATTCAGGTGATCCGCGACGAGAGCCACCGCTTTGCCATCGGCTATCATCGCCAGCGCAGGGCCATGCGCGACCGCGACTCGGAGCTATTGAATATTCCCGGCGTAGGCCCGCAGACGAGACAGCGATTGCTAACTCACTTCGGCAGCCTGCGCGACGTGCAGCAAGCTACCGCTGAGTCGCTGGCCGCGGTGGTCCCGCGCAAGACAGCAGAGACGATCTGGCGGCATTTCCATGAGACCGTGTAATGCATTGCTGCGTTCCGTTGCATTCCTCAAACCTCTGACCGTGTTGCCGATTCATGCGCTTCATCAGACGTTAACGTGCAAATTCACTCAAATTGAAGGAAAATGGAGTTAGACGAATTTTCGGATGACGACAAGAGGAACGTTTGACACCTTTGCAGATTGAAATTAAACGTTGGACCGTTGCGGAATTCGAGCGGCTGGTTTTTGCGAGCAACCCTAAAGTTGCGGTGTTCGATTGCGATGGAACGCTGTGGGGCGGCGACGCCGGCTATGGCTTCATGACCTGGTCTATCGAGCAGGGGCTGGTTTCGCGCTCGACCAGCGACTGGATTGACACGCGCTATCGCGGCTACCTGGCCGGCAAGGTCGGCGAATTGGAGATCTGCGGCGCGATGGTGCAGATGTATGCCGGGCTGCGCGAGCAGGAGTTGCGCGAAGCGGCCGCGCGTTACGTGCGCGAGTTCGTCCAGCCGCGCGTCTTCGCGGAGATGGCCGCGCTGGTGGCAGCGCTGCGAACGGCCGGCGTCGAGTTGTGGGCTGTCAGTTCGACGAACAAGTGGGTTGTCACCGAGGGGGTGCGCGAATTCGCCATTCCCGAGGAGCGCATTCTGGCCGCCGAGGTGCGCGTCGCCGACGGCCTCATAACCAGCGAGTTGGTGGACGTGCCGACCGATGAGGGCAAGGCCGCGACATTGGCGCGGGTCGGACTGCCGCGCCCCGATGCGGCCTTCGGCAACTCGATCCACGACCTGGCGATGCTCAAGATCGCGCGCAATGCCTTCCCGGTGAACCCGTCTCCGGCGCTGATCGAGGCGGCGGCAAAGAATGGCTGGGGCTACTTCCGGCCCGAGGCTGCCGAGGGCGTTGAAGCGGCCGTAGCAGGCGAGTGATGCCCCGTTTGGAGAGATGAGCCCCATCGCAGGGCAACCAAGCGGTTCTCACGCGAAGAACCGGGAAATCCAGGCATCGAGCTCTGCAACCGATAGGATGCGATTAAACTAGTGATGTGGAAGAAGTTCAACCGAAGAGCGATCCTCGGCCTCCCGGCCCCGCTCTGCGCTTTGTGGCGGCGGCGCTGATCGTCCGCGGCGGCGAGGTGCTGATCGGCCAGCGCCGTCCGGATCAGCCGATGGCGCTGCTGTGGGAGTTTCCCGGCGGCAAGATCGAGACCGGCGAGAGCCCCGAGCAGGCGCTGGTACGCGAACTGGACGAGGAACTCGGCATTCGCGCTGTCATCGGACCGCATGTTACCCATGTCCGTCATAACTATCGCCACGGCGGCGCCGTCGATCTGCAATTCTTTGCCGTGCACGAGTTCACCGGCGAGATCGAGAGCCGCATCTACCACCAGGTGCGCTGGGTCAGGCTCGAAGACCTTTCGGGCTACGAGTTCCTGGCCGCCGACCGCGGACTCATCCGCGACCTGGCGGCGGGAAAGCTTTTGTAAGGCAATATTCCCGAGTCCGGAGGTCCGTGCCGGGATACCTTGCGAAAACGGCGTAGCGGCAGGAACTTCAGTTCCGAGGCAAACATTCGAATAGACGGTGATACTGGGCACGCAAAAGCTATACCGTTCCCACTCCGAGCCGAAGGCCGCTGGCCCCACCGCAGGTGGTCAGTGCCCCGGCATCATGCCCCAGAGCATGACCAGGGTCATGCCGATGACGATGATGCTGGTGGCCCAGGCTATCCCGTTCCAGAGGCGTGAGTTTTTGTGCTCGCCCATCAGATCTTCGCGGTTGATGAGCATGAGCATCAGGATGATGACCACCGGCAAGAGAACGCCGTTGAGGACTTGCGAGAGAATGGCTACATTGATCAGTTGCGCGTCGGGCAAGAGCAGTACAGTGGCCGCGCCGCCGACGATCAGAAGCGTATAAAGCCAATAAAAGAAGGGCGCCTCTTTGAAGTGCTTGTCCACGCCGGATTCGACGCCCAAGCCTTCGCAAACCGTGTATGCCGTGGAGATGGGCAAAATCGATGCGGCGAAGAGCGAGGCGTTGAAGAGGCCGAAGGCGAAGAGGATAAAGGCGTAGTCGCCGGCCAGCGGGCGCATCGCTTCTGCGGCGTCCGAGGCCACCTGGATAGCTCCCATGCCATGCACGTAGAGCGTGGCAGCGCACGCCACAATAATGAACCAGGCCACGATGTCGGTGAAGAGGCTGCCGACGATTACATCCAGGCGCGAGGCCGCGTAATCCTTGACGCGAATGCCCTTCTCGACGATCGACGATTGCAGATAAAACTGCATCCACGGGGCGATGGTGGTGCCGACCACGCCGATGGCCATGTACATATAGGCCTTGTCGCTCCACACCGTTTTCTGCGGCAGCTGGACGGTGGCCAGAAGCGCATCGTGCCAACTGGGCTGCGAAAGCACTCCGGCAAAGATGTAGCAGATATAAACCAGCGAGGCAACGATGAAGATCTTTTCCGTGCTCTTGTAGCTGCCCTTCACGACCATGTACCAGACCAGCGCCGCGCAAAACGGCACTGAGATGAACTTTGTGACGTGAAAGAGATGCAGCGAACCGGCGATGCCGATGAACTCCGTCACTACATTGGTGTAGTTGACCACCACCAGCAGCGCCATCAGCACAAACGTGAGGCGCAACCCGAACTCCTCGCGGATCAGGTCGCTGAGGCCCTTGCCGGTGACCACGCCCATGCGGGCGCACATCTCCTGCACGACGATGAGCGCGATGGTGATGGGAATGATAGTCCAAAGAAGCGTGTAGCCATATTGTGCGCCGGCCTGCGAATAGGTGAGGATGCCGCCGGAGTCGTTATCGACGTTGGCGGTGATGAATCCGGGGCCGAGGACGGCCAGGAACAGGAGTATCCGGATTCGCCAACGCTTGGCCATGCGTGCGGGTTCCTATTGTGGATTCATTGCGGGTCCTTTCTGACCATAACAGGCCGAGGCAGGGTGCGTGAAACGCGGCGGAAGGGACGATTCTCACAGGTGAAAAACGGGGGTTGACCGGAGCGAATTATCTTGGTACATTGATACTTATGTACCACAGGAGGAGCTATGCCGCAAGCGCAGCAAAATCGCGAACCAGTCGTCGTTGAGCGCGTCCAGACCGGCGTTCGGATGGAAAAGCGCTTGTTGAAGGTGCTCAAAGCCGTCGCGGAACTGAAGGAGATGACCCTTGGCGACCTGTTAGAAGGAATTGTCCTTCATGCCTTCGAGGGCAAGGCCGTTCCGTTCTCCGCGCAGACGCTGAAGGAGATCGAGCAGTTCAAGACGATCTACGGAATGACGCTGAAGGCCGCCGACAGCCACAACCTGAAGGAGCGGAGGCCAACTTCGGCGGGGCGGGCGCCTTCGGCCAAGAAGCCGTGAGGAACACCTGAACAACAAAGGCGAGGGCCGAAACCCCCGTCAATCGTTTTGATCGCGTTTTTCGCGGACTGTAAAATTAGCCGGCGCGTCAGGCTGTGGCCAAAACCCGCTCGGCCTGCTCGGCGGTGACGGAGGTTGCGGACAGGCTCAAGAGCGACCGAACCACGTCGGCGGCGCTGTAGGAGGTACGGCCGGGAGCCAGGAACTGCGCAACGGTATTCAGATCGTCGCCGACGGTGACCAGGGGCGGCTCGACGCTGCCATTCTTGCGTACCTGCTGGTGGCCGATGTTGGCAAAGAGGGCGTTGCAGAGGCACTTGCGGCCGACTGTTTCCTCGACCTTGCCGCCCTTGGCGACGTAATTCGCCACCGGCTCGGCGGAGCAGCGGTAGCCGATCTTGCCGTCCGGCGTGACGTAGGACTCCCGCAGCAGGCCAATATCGCAAACTCGGGTACGCGCCTCGGCGACCTCGGCATCGGAGTATGAGCCTTGCACCTGCGCCACTTTAAAAGGAAAGCCCGTCGGCGAGGCCAGCGGATCGGTGAAGACCACACCCGAACCTGTGACCGCCTGGGCCAGGAGCGAACTCTTCAAATCGGGACGCATGCCGGACTCTTCGCTGAAGGCGAAGGCCGTGCCGACCTGCACGCCGGCAGCGCCCTGCTCGACCGCATCGCGCAGGCTCTCGGCATTGCCATAGCCGCCCGCCAGCCAGAAAGGAACTCCCAGCGTGCGCAACTCCGCGACGTTGACCTGGTCGCGCTCGCCATAGACCGGCTCACCAGAGGCGTTGAGCAGTAACTTGCCGCGCGGCGGAGCATTGTGTCCGCCTGCAGTGGGCGATTCGATGACCAGCCCGTCAACGCGGCCGCTGGCCCTGCGGAGCATGGTGGTGGCCAGGGTGTTGGAGGAGACGATGGCCAGGAAGCGCGGCCGGTGGAGCAAGGGCAGCGGGCCTTCCACGTAATCGGAAGGATCGAAGAGCATGGCCGTATCCTGGCCCACTGCGGCGCCGGTGACGCTGAGCTTGTATTCGGCCGGACGGTGGGCCGCGAAGGCATCGAGCACGCCGGGGATGTGCAGCGGAATGCCCGCGCCCATCAGCACATAGCCCACGCCGGCCAGCATCGCGCCATAGATCGAGGAAAGGTGCGGCATCTGCACCTTCTCAAGAAAGTTGATGCCGACAGGATTCTTGTGGCCTTCCTTGGCCAGAAAGACCTCGACGAAGTTGCTGACGATGCAGAGTTCGACCACCTTGCGCAGGTCGCGGCGCTGGTGCATGGGCGGCACGGGGTAAGGCGCTGAGGCCGTTTTGCCGCCGGGGATGAAGTACTCGTCCCAGACGCGTTTGGCCATCTCGGGGAAGGGGAAGGCATCGAGGCCGCGGCGCATGTGGCCGCCTGGGTCGCCATCCGCGATGCGGCGTACAAAGAGCGAATCGAGCGCCGTACCTGAAACCACGCCGAGTTGACCGAGTTTGGAGACGGCGTTGGCCAGGCGCCAATTGGACACGCCAACCCCCATCCCGCCCTGAATGATCCTGGGAAACTGCATCATCTATGAATTGTTTCACAAATATTGATGATTCACTATCTTTTATTGCACTTCAGTAACGCGACGGGAAAGACAAGTGAGCAATATTATACAGACCGTACCGAATTGTCGGCGTCAAGTGCATCTCGTGAGGCTCGGGCTCCTACTATGGAATCCAGACGTCATCTCCGGCGTCGGCCAGAGAACCGCTAGGTCTCTGACCGCGTGATGTTGTTTCTTTCGTAGCCGAACTTCTGGCGTGCCTTCTTGCGCGTGAACTGCCAGTTGATGGTGACGTGGTGGCGGTTCATCTTTCGGTCCCAGGCTTTGGCTTCCCGTCGTAGATCGCTTAGTGAAGGAATACGGCGTTGGCCGAGGCACTGGCGGCTGAACAGGCTGATCTCGATCTCCGCCTGGTTCAGCCAGCTTCCGTGTTTCGGGGTGTAATGCACCGTGAAACGCTCCCACAACAGGCCGCCGATCTTTTCACCGAACCGGTCCACCAGCGCCTTGCGGTTATGTGAACTCAGATTATCCATCACCAGATGGATGGTTTCGGCCTCCGGATAGCTGGCAACGATCTCCACCAGATAGTCGGCGAATTGCGGTGAGGAGCGGTTCGCGGTTGGTTTGGTAAAGTGCCGGCCGGCCTTTGGCTGGACACCGCAGAAGACGTTGGCCGTGCCGCGCCGCTCGTACTCGCAATCACGCCGAGCAATCCGTCCCGGCCGCATCAGCCGCGGCGGGCGGACATCGGCGTGCAGCACCACAGGCTTCTCATCCACACAGACCACTGGCTCCTTTTCCGATAGCGGCTTTTCGTAAATCTTGAGTACGTCCTCCATGCGGGCGATGTACTCTTCATTCAGTTCCGCCACGCACCACATTTTTTTCCCGCCACGGCTTCAGTTCGTGGCTCTGAAGCAGGATGCGGATCGTCTCCCGGCCCACCTGCGGCGCCAGCTTCCGCTTCACTGCTTCGGTGGCGATCAGGCGCACACTCCACCGCGCTATGCCCTGTGGCGGCGGCGAGCACACCATGGCAATGATCCGCTGGCTCTGTCCTACGTCCAGTGCGCGCTGTTTGCCGGGCCGCGGCCTTTCATACAGTGCCGACTCCAGCCCTTCCTCCTCATAGCGCCGGGCAATAGCTCGCACCGTTTTCGCAGCTACGCCCACACTGGCAGCCACCTGCGCCGCCTTCTGCCCACGGTCAAGCTGGCGCAGAACCAATGCACGCCGCAACACTCGCGACGATCCCCGCCCCTTCGTCAGCATCCCGGAAACCTGCTGACGGTCCTTACTCTTCAACTGAACATGCACCCGATGGTAGCTTTGCATGTCCCCACTATGCAGCCATTCAAATCGCGATAAAAGTGCCTGCAAAGATACATCTTTAAACAGTCAGAGACCTAGTACGCCCAGTACGTCTATTCGCCCGGCTGGCAGAAGCTGGCGGTGGTCGAGAACGGCCTAGACGCCAAGATCATGATTCCGCTGCCCGGCGGCGAGACGGCGGTCTACAATGGGAGCGGGTTGAACTACATTCGCCACACGGATTGGCTGGGGAGCTCGCGTTTGGCAACCACCTGGGCACATGCCGTCTACTCCAAGGAGGCCTACGCGCCCTTCGGCGAGACGTATAACGAGGCCGGCACGCCCGACCGCTCCTTCACCGGCCAGGATCAGGATGTGGTTACCGGCTCCGGCGGCACAGGCACCTACGACTTCCTCTTCCGCAAGTTCGATCCGGCGGCGGGACGCTGGCTCTCGCCCGACCCGGCTGGGTGGGCCGTCGTCAGCCAAGCCGATCCGCAATCCTTCAATCGTTATGCCTATGTCGAGAATCAGCCAACGCAGGCAGTGGATTTTGCGGGTCTCCAAGTTTCCGGTGATGGAGACCCACTATACGGCGACGGCGGTTGGGGCGGCTTCTATGATATAAACGGCAATCTTGGTGAAACAATCAATGATGACAATTACACCTACACTGCGACCATGTATGGCTGGGTTGCCGAGAATGGCAGTTTGCTTGACAGCGGTGCGGCCAATGAAGTGGGGCTACCTCCTATTGTCGATTTCTTCAGCCTCGGCCTTTTCTCTGTCGGCGGAGGTGCCCCAAGTAACGATCCGGTGGGCCTCGGCCTTCATCGAGCAACATACAAGGCAACTCCCGTAGGCAATACATGCCAATTCACTTTAGCCTGCCCTGCTGGAACCACGGCGGTATGTGGCACGAGTAGCTACAGCAGCCCAACTCCTTGTGAAGGTCCATACCTGAATCTGCTCTTTATAGGGGTAACCAACAGAAGTGGAAAACAATGTTATGGCATCTCGCCTAATGTTTGGTCCGCTACCCAGGGAACCTGTGATTGAGGGGACTGCTAATGAACCGTGCGCTCATAGGCCGTAACACCGTGATGATTTCCGTTTTAGTGATTTCATGCCTTTTGATTGCCGGAGCCACCATATTTCGGCATGGCGTCACCTTGTACATGGGAAATTCGATGAAGTATGTCACCGGAAGGGAACTTCTCGTTTGGACTGCCACCGTTTTGCTCTTGATTATTGTTCTTGCGACAGCCTGGAGCATTTGGCGGCGGTAGATGCCCCAAATAACGGGACACAACCAAACGACTGTCCGCCCGGCACAACCGGAACAACCCAAAAGATGCTGGTTACGGGCTACGACAATTCCTTTCAGAGTACGGGGAAGAATCCGGGTGATCCTGGCTACGGTTTGACAGCAAGCGGTTCGGTCGCTGCTAACGGCACGATAGCAGCGCCACCCACTTATTCCTTCGGCACCCAGATGTTTATTCCTGGCTACGGGCTTGGCACTGTTCTGGACCGTGGCGGAGCGATCAAAAACGCGCATATTGATCTTTGGTTCCCTTCAACCCAACAGGCCATAAATTGGGGTGCGCAGCATCTCCAGGTGACGGTGTGCCATGAATAAACTTCGGATTAGTACTTGGACACTTCTGCTTATCGTTCTGATGGGAACCTGCATGGCGAATAGCCAGAGTGCAGGTTCTTCTCCGAAAATATTGGCCTACTCCGCAAAACCGTCTTCGCAGCCGAGTTCATTTCTTCTGAAGGCACCGAGTGGAGTCACATATCAACTTTCGCTAGTTCCAGAACTTGACGTGAAGAAACACGTCGTCGTTTTAGACCTTCTTCTTCAGAAGCCCGGCCAAACAGAAGACGACCCGAATCTCTTAGATTCGACGGGGAAGCTGCACGGTTATCAACCATATGTCTTCGCAGCTTCCGATTTTGCAGGCGGGATTCAGAAATCGGCATATGGAGAGTCGAGAGTGATCGACCTTCCAAAGCTTGGGATGCAGATGCGCGTTAAGGTCGCTGATGCGCATGTCGAATCGGCGTCAGCAGGCTCATCCCAAGGGCTCGGCTATCAGTTCGACGATTTAACACTGGAGATTACCACTCAGAGCCTAGCCGAAGGGCGTTCCAACAAGTAGGCGCATATGCTCTGGATCAATCCGGCGGGTGGCCCATGTCCCACAGGGTCCAAAAGCTCAAAGATGGGTGCCCCAGGTCCGGATTTTCGGACCTGGGAGGGACCGCCAGTGTATCCTCGACTCCATGACGGAGAGACGACTCGTTCGTTACCAACACTGCGGTGATATGCATTTCCTTACTTTCAGTTGTTACCGCCGTCTCCCGTATTTCGCCACGCCCGAGGCCCGAAATCTCTTTGAATCCGCGCTGGAACGAATCCGGAAAAAGTACAAGTTTGTTGTTGCCGGATACGTGGTCATGCCAGAGCATGTTCATCTTTTAGTGAATGAACCGGCGTGCTCCAGTCTTGACCGGGCGATCAAGTCGATAAAACTCTCGGTTGCGTTGCGGAGTTTGGAACGCCCGTTCTGGCAGGCTCGCTACTACGATTTCAATGTCTTCACGGAAGAAACGCGGATAGAGAAACTACGCTATATGCATCGCAATCCGGTCAAGAGAGGGCTGGCCGAAAAGCCAGGAGACTGGCCGTGGTCCAGTTTCCGGCACTATTCAACCGGAATCGAAGGGGGCGTGGAGATCGAGTCGGAGTGGACCGGCTGGCGACGGGAACACGGCGGTACCCTCCCAGGTCCGAAACTCCGGACCTGGGGCACCCAATCCTGATTGGAGATTGAGATGCGAATTGTGCATAGAAAAGGAAGACTCGGGATGAGAAGTGCATTCTGGAAGTGGCTGGCCGGAGCGGGTGTTGTGGCGTTTTGCGCGTGTGCGGCGGCGCAGCAGGCTTGGCCAACTGGATCGAAGACGGTGGCCGAGAAGCTCGACTACAAGGCCGATGCGCGTCTGCTGGTGATTGAGGCCGAAGACCTGGGCATGGCGCACTCGGTGGACAAGGCCAGCTTCGAGGCTCTGGAGAAGGGATGGGTAACGACGGCGGGGATTCTGGTTCCCGGGCCGTGGTTTCCCGAGGTGATGCGCTGGTCGCGCAATCATCCCAACGCCGACCTAGGCGTGCGGCTGGATCTGAACGCGGATTGGTCGAGCTACCGCTGGCGTCCGGTCTCCGGCCTGGAGCGCGGATCGGGGCTGACCGATCCCGAAGGGTGGGCCACCTGCTCGGAGATGCCAGATTGAGCCGATTCTACAGCTTGTCGCGCAGGAAGCTGATGACGTGATCGGCCTGGACGACGCCGACCATGCGGCCCTGGCCATCGACCACCGCCAGTGCGTGCAGGTTGTACTTGTCGAAGAGCTCGGCCAGCTCGTTCTGATGCAGGTTGATGGGGCAGGAGAGGACGCGGGGTTCGGTCAGCACGGCGAGGCGCGTCTCGGGCTGGGCCATCACCAGCCGGGCGAGAGGAATGGCGCCGCGCAGCACGCGCTTCTCGTCGAGCAGGTAGACTTCGGTGACGCTCTCCGGGTCGCCGTCGAAGTTGCGCAGGGCCTCGACGGCCTGGGCCACGGTCGCGTCTTTGCCGACCGAGACGAAGTCGGTGGTCATGGAGCCGGCGGCGGAGTTCTCGTCGAACTCGAGCAGGTCCTCGACTTCCTGGCGCTCCTCGGGCTCCATCTCTTCCAAGATGGCGTCGGACTGCTCCTCGGGAAGTTCGGCGAGCAGATCGGCAGCGGCGCCGGGGTCCATTTCCTCGACGATGTCGGCAATGCGCTCTTCATCGAGTTTTTCGAGCAGGGCTTTTTGCAGCTTGGGCTCGACCTCTTCGAGGGTCTCGGCGGCGACCTCTTCGTCGAGCGAGGTGAAGACGGCCTCGCGCTCGGCCGGGGCAAGGTCTTCGAGGATGTCGGCCAGGTCGGAGGGATGCATCTCGGAGAGGCGCTCGTACTCGATGCGCAGCTTGACGCGGCGGGCCGGGTTGACCTCGATGACGTTGACGAACTCCCAGGGAATGCCGTTGGGCTTGAACTTGCGCGAGAGCTTCTCCAGCGAGGCGCGGGGCAGCAATCCCCGGAAGACCTGGCGAATGGCTCCGCGCAGCCCGATCTCGACCTCGGCCACGCGCAAGAGGTGAGCCGCGCCCTGGCCCATCCACTCCAGATCGACATCGTTGACGCGGACCACCTTGCGGCCGTGGATGTCGATGATCTGGCGGTTGACTAGGTCCTGTTTCAGGTAAAGGTAGTTGCCCTGATCCTCGAGAGGCGTCATGGCGCCGGCCGAGCGCAACTCGAGCGTGCCGGCGGGGGTCTCCATTACATCCTGCGAGGGAACGATGAACAGGCCGTCGCGGGTCTTGAGCACCAGTCCGGCCACCTTGCCCGCATCCTCGCCGGTAGCCACGGCGATGTCCTTGAGCCGTCCGCGCAGATGGCCCTGGGCATCGGTGATCGGGGTGCCAAGCAGCGCGGTGAGGCTGATGCGGGCTGTAGTGCGGGGGCGCATGAGGAGAGTGTATTACCTCGGGGGCGGGTTATGCTCGGTGCGAGGGTTGGGCGGCGGGCAGTTTAGAACCAGGCGGTAAACCAGGCGCAGCATCAATCCTGGACCCTGGGGCGTTTCCTGATACCAATCTTGTGCTTATCGCAGAAATCATACTCGATGAGCGATCTCCCTGAAGGCAACAGTTGAGATCACCAACGCCCCCTAGGTTCGCTGGGGACTTGCCGGCTTTTGAGGAAGAATATCCCTTCAATTGAAGCCTACGTGCTTCCCGGATCTCAATATCGGGACCTTGCGGAGCCCCGATGTCACATTCGGTTGATTTCCCCCTGAGGTGCGGCACCCGCGTGCATCGCTTCAGGCGTATACTTCTTCCGGAGAAAAGCCAATTCGAAAAACCCGGTTATTTCGATCAACCTGCTTTCGCCGCGCGGGTTGAATGGTCTAACGGTGAGAATCCCAATTCATTCAAAAGGGAGGTTGGGACAACATGTTGAGCAGACGCGATCTGTTGAGCATCATTCCCGCCGCCGGTGCGGCGACTTGCATGGGCTGTGCAAGTCTTGCCCTATGCGCACAGAAGTCCACGGATCAAACCGCCTCACCGGCCACTTCGATGGGCCCCAGTGCGAGCGCGGACATGACCTGGGAACAGGCCTTCAGGTTTCGCTACAAGGGATATATCCACCTGATGAAAAGACTTTCGTCACTAATTGGCAACGATAAGTTCCCAGCACTGTTAAGCGAGGCGTCATCGGAGGCATCCTCGGAAACACCCATGAAGGTAAAGCCGGAACCGGGCCGGGATATGGAGAACTTCATCCGGTACTTTCTAGACGAGCTGATGCCCGCTCCGATTTACCGTTCTGCTCTGAAATGGGATATCGTCGAAAAGAGCTCTACGGCCCTCGAATTCCGCTTTTCGCAATGCCTCTGGGCCAGTACGTTTCGCGCCGAGGACGCTGGCGAGATCGGGTACGCGACTGTGTGCTTTGGAGACTACGCATACACGAAGGCGGTCAGCCCTCGCATCAAGCTGATCCGCACAAAGACGCTCATGCAGGGCCACGATTGCTGCAACCATCGTTTTGTCGTGGAGAGCTGAAGCGACTCGACCACGGAGTCAGCGAGCATCGCGCTGAGAGCGCCATCAAAGCGGTTTGTTACACTCGACGATTGGTATTGGGCACCATAGAGCAGCGTGGTGCACACCGACTGAATCACGCTTCTTTTGGATGTGCCTCTCACGCAATCCTCGGGATTATTTCTCTTAAACGGAGCTCGGTCCCTCGATCTTCTAGGGCGCCAACGAGCGCATCATCGCCAATACACTCGCCGAACGCGATTACTCCTCAAAAGTCGCCTTCTCGACTGTTTTTGGCTATCTCCGGGTTCCGAGGCGGCGACCGGCCAACCGGAGACTCACCACTGCTGCCTCGCCACTCCCGTTTGGCCCGCCGCGCCGCTGTCCGGTACACTCGACTAGGGACCCCAAGCGAAACCCAAATCTGGTCCAGCGGATTTCTCGCATCCAACACCCATGGCGATCATCCAACCGATTGCAGGACAGTTCGAACCGCATCCCGACGTAGCCCTGGTTGAAAGGGTGCGCGGCGGGGATGACTCGGCCTACGATGACTTGGTTCGCAAGTATGAGCGCCAGGTCTTTCGCATCGCCCAGCACATCACGCAGAACCGCGAGGATGCCGAAGACGTCATGCAGGACGCCTTTTTGAAGGCGTACGAAAAGCTAGAACAGTTTCAAGGCAATTCGAAGTTTTATACATGGCTGGTGCGGATTGCGGTCAATGAGAGCCTGATGCGGCTGCGCAAGCGGCGCACCGGCAGGATGGTCTCGATCGACGAGGACATCGTCACCGACGAGGGCAGCGTGCCGCGCGATCTGGCCGACTGGGCTCCCGACCCGGAACAGAACTACGGCCAGTCCGAGTTGGCTCAGATTCTGCGCAAGACCATCCAGGGGCTGCCGCCGGGGTTTCGTATCGTGTTTGTTTTAAGGGATGTGGAAGGGCTTTCGACCGAGGAGACGGCAGAGACGCTGGGGCTGAGCATCCCCGCCGTCAAGTCGCGCCTTTTACGCGCCCGGCTGCAACTGCGCGAGCGACTAAGCCGCTACTTCCACAGGAAAAAGGGGACCAAAGATGCGAGTCCCAAAGAATCGAATCCCAAAGAATCGAGTCCAGGGCAAACGGGGAGTGCAAAGTGACCTGTAAAGAGTTCCTCGCCCTCCTCGACGATCTGATCGACGGCTCCGTACCCGCCGAAACGCGGACCGACCTCGAAGCCCACCTGGGCCGCTGCGGCCACTGCGAGGTCATTCTCAACACCACGCGCAAGACCATCGAGATCTACCGCTCCCATGAAATCTACGAGCTTCCCTCCGGCCTGCGCGAGCGCCTCCACGCCGCCATCATGGCGCGCTGCAAAAAAGGCTGCTAATGGGGCGATCAGGCCCGAAGCGCCAACGCTTCACAGATTGACAGTCCGGAACGGCCGATTGACGAGCCGCGAGTCTCACCGAAAGCAGAGAATCTTCCGCGCTTCGGCTTCCGGGTCCGGCGTTGAACGGGGCATGATCGTATACGTTGCAGTCCGCTCGATCCGGTCGCCGGCGCGCATCGTCGTGAGGGGACCCAAAATCTCCAATTCGATATAGGGCAACGGGTCGGGGCTGGTGTAAACCTGCGTGACGCAGCCGTGGTCGGGATACTCTCCCGGCCCGGCTTCCGCGTCGATTCGGAGGGCCAGCTCCCGGCCCACCCAGGCCAGGCTGGCCGTATCCGCGCCGATCTTTGCGCTCTTGAACGGAGATCGCGTGAGCGAAAGCATGCCGGCCTCGATCCGCAGGTCTTGCGGTTTTGCGTCGGTCATCCGGATGAACCCGCCCGGCATCTTCGATTCCGCCCGTAGCGGAACAAAGACCCGCTCCGGATCGTTCATCTGAACGATCGTCCACACGCTCACCCGGACGGCGACGCCGGCAACCTTATGGAACTCGGTTCTGACCCTCATCACAGGCAGTTCCGCGTCGAGTTCAACAATGCGCGTGACCTGAATGCCAAAGGCCGGATCGACGGGCGAGATCAGCGCAACTCCGCACTCTCCGGCAATTGCCTCCATCGGGAGCGAATCGAAACCAGCCGGCGGAGGCCAGTTGCGGCCTTGCTGCCTCTGCCATTGAGACTGAGGAGCAGGCCAGCACTTGTCGCCGCCGAAGTTGGTCCACTGGTCTGAAGCCGGGTCAGCCAGTTGGCCATCCAGCGCCCGGTTCTCCCAGAATGCGCCTTCCGCTTCGCCCGCCAGGCGCAGTTGCATCACCCGGCCGATGGCTGGAACGACGATGGCCTCCACGCTGCGATTGGCGATGAGATAGCAGCCGTGCCAGCCACGCCAGTTGACTCGCGTGACAGACACGATTGTCAGCCTGGCGTCAGGGGAGTCGAGCGCAACCTGCGCTCCCGTTGGGCTTTCCAAGTTACGCTGCCTCTTTCCCGCTATGCCACGCGCTTCGAGTTATGTTCGTTGAAAAAATACCGTCAAGCGGCTGTATTCCTTATGAATGCAGTTGCACGGGTGGTTCAGATGCAAGATCGCCCGCGGCGGCCAGGTCTGTTTCAATCTCGCGCTCGGCCAGATGGTCGTACCAGGTGAACTTGAGAATCAGCGAGGTAACCAGAATCACGCCCAGGGTGATGGCGGCGCGGACGAACTCCTGGATCACGACGTAGAGCGGCAGCACCACCAGGGAAATCTGCCATACGATCCCGATGGCGATATTGAACATGTCGCGCCCGAAGTCCGTGTTGCGCTTGAAGCCGGGATCTTCCGCCAGAACCTTCTTGAGAATCGGACCCCAGAAGCCCCATGGCCGCACGCGGCGGTAGAAGTCCATGAGCACCTCATCGGATTCGGCCTTGGTGAGCAGCGTGCCGAGGATGCAGCCGATCAAGGAGATTCCCAGTACCAGCGGGAAGACGATCGTTACATCGGGATTGATGGAATAGCGGGCCAGCAAGCGATGAACCACAGGCACGCTCGTGAGCAGATTGGGCCACGCTAGAACGAGCGCGGAGACGATGCCGGCGACCATGCCCCAGAAGTAGCCGTAGCCGTTGAATCGCCACCAGTACCACTTCAACACATTGGAACCCGTGTAGCCGGCCCACAGACCGGAGACAATCCACAGCACGACCGCATTCACCGAAGTTACGTTCCATCCGATCAGCACGCCGATCACCACCACGGCAAAAGAGGCCAGATAGCTTAGGCGGACATAGGTCTTGGGTTGCGCATGGGGATTAATATAGCGCTTGTAGATGTCGTTGACGAAGTAGGGGGGCGCCGCGTTGACCGTGGCCGCGAAGTTGGACATGAAGGCGGCCAGCAGCCCGGCAATCAGGAATCCCAACAGGCCCGCCGGCACGAATTTGCCCAGCGCATAGGGAAGCACCAGTTCGAAGTTCATGTTGGTGCCCATGGCGCGGATGTTGGGGCCGAAGAATGCAGCCGCCAGCACGGTGAGTCCGACGACCAGGAAGTAGCGCGGAGGAGTCAGTACGATGTTGACCCAGGCGCTCATCATCGAGGCTTCACGCGGCGTCTTCGAGGAAAGAACGCGCTGCATGTCGTAGTTCGGCGCCGGTCCGGCCGCGGAGATCAGCACGCCCTTGAAGAAGAGCATCATCACGAAGAAGCCGAAAAGCCCATAGCCGTCTTGCGCGATCTTTTCGCTGGCCGACGGAAGCAAGGTGGACCAATCCAGGCCCAGATGCCAGCCGAAGAACACATTGTCCCAGCCGGGCGGCACCACCTTGTGCAGCAATGCCGGATCCACCTTCATCATGGCGATCACGCCCACGGCAAAGGAAGCGATGGCCAGCACGAAGAACTGCACCACCTCGGTGATGACCACGCTGATCATGCCTCCCTTGATCACGTAAATGGCCGTAATGGCGATCAGAATCAAGGCGTACTGGTTGGCCGACAGGTGCCAGGGAAGGAAGATCTGCGCGAACTCGCCGATGCCTTTGAAGCCGTAGGTGAAGAATCCAATGATACTGACGAAGGCGTAGATCACTACGATCAGGTGCGATAGCTGCGCGCCCCGCCCGGTGCCGAAGCGCGTCTTGATCCACTCCGCGCCTGTCATCACCTTGGAGCGGCGCAGCCAGGATGAAAGATAGACCATCAGAAAGATCTGGTTGAAGGTCGGCCAGAGCCACGGTATCCAAACGCTCTTCAGGCCGTAGACGAACATCCAGTAGACGAGCAGCATGGTGCCGCTGATATCGAACATTCCCGAGGCGTTGGAGATGCCCAGTACATACCAGGGCATCGCATTGCCGCCGAGAAAGTAGTTCTGCATGCTCTGCGAGGCGCGCTTCGAGACCCAGTAGCCGATGAGCACCGTGCTCAGCATGTAGGCAACAATGATTGCGATGTCAATGACGTGAAGTTGCAGCATTCCACTCCTCGATACCCGCGGGCATCTTCTCTCCGCTCTCGGCTAGAGAGGTAAAACGATTTTTCCGCCACTCTGAACCGACATTATAACGGTTTTGCGAAACCGGAGTGTGATTTCCGGCACATGCAGGCCACGCTGGGGCAAACCGCAGCCGAATCTCCGGTTGGAGGCTGGCTCCGGGAATCCCTAATGCAGTTCACCAGCCAGCAGGAAGACCAGCGATGCCTGCCAGTTGATGCAAATCTCATTGCTTGCGTACGACTCCCATCGATCCGCGTAGATTTTCTCCGGAGCCAAACCCGCCGGAAGCGCCTCCAGTATCTTGTCTTCCCGGTCCTTGTTCGGCCCTCCGGATAGCAGTCCCGGCCAGGGCTTGTCGTGCTTTCCATCCTCGCTGGGCCGGTGATGCGGATGCTCGTAAGGGTGCTCGCCGACCTGCGTCACCCAGGAGAGCGAAAAGGTGTTGCGGCCCAGCAGATAGTGCAGGTTGTCGCGTGCTGTGTCCACGAAGGCTGCATCCGGCTGGAAGAGATTGGCGATCAGGAGACAGACGCCATACTCCGCCGCAACGCCATTCGAGCCCCAGACGTAGTCTCTCGGCTGCATGCTCACATGGTAGGGATTGGCGCGCGTGCGTTCGACCAGCATGCGCGCCGCCGCCACGCTCCGCTTCCGGATCTCCGCGGCTGCCTTGGTGTCGATATTGGCGTTTGTGCCCTTGCCGGTCGAGAGGGCATAGGCCCACAGGCCCATCGATGCCACCGGATCCCATTTCAATCCGGGGGGCGTGTCCAGGCCGGGTAGGAAGCCGGCATAGTTCTTCAGGAAAAAGTCGTTGTACTGCGCCTCGCCGGTGGTGCGCCAAAGTTCCGCCGCCGCCCAGAGCCGCTGGTTGCGGCAGTCCGCGCTGCCATACTCGCCGGTGGTGATCCCCTGCGGATTTTTGAAGGTCACATTGGGGTACTTCTCGGTCCAGGCCCATGCCCGCCGCGCTGCCTCAAGAGCCCGTGCGGCAAACTTCGGATCGTAGGGCATGTACACCCGGGCGGCGATCGCGCCCACCACCGCCAGATCCGCGGTGGCGCAGGTGCTCTTGTACGGGGCCGAACCAGTCCCGATCACCTCGCTGGGCAGTTTGTCGTCCTCAGGTGAGACGAATCCGGAGAAGTGCTCGCTGGTCTGCTTGTGCCAGGCGCCCCCGTCATCGTCCTGCATCTTCAGCATCCACTCGAGGTTCCAGCGCGCCTCGTTCAAAATGTCCGGCGTGCCGTTGCCCGACTCGGGGATATTGAGCGAGATCTTCTTGATCCTTTCCCCGTAGATCTCCCAGGTCCAGAGCAGGGTGCCAGTGGCGATGCCAGAGTTGACCATATAGCGGCCATAGTCGCCCGCATCGTGCCAGCCGCCGATATTGTCCCGAGGCCCCGATTTCCCCGATGTGGGACTGAACTCGCCGTGCAGGTGGCAGGCGGGGTGGGCAAAGCCAGGAAACTCTGGTCCCATGTCCACCGCCGTCCCGCAGCGCTGCCCGTAGAAGCCGCGCATAGCCATATAGTAGGTGTGCTCGAAGACATTTGGGCCGATTTCGAAATCCCAGCTTCGACCCACGCCGGGAACCGAGATGTAATAACGGCCGGCCTGCCGCAACGCAGAAAAATCCGCGGCCTGCACATGGTCGCCGGAGTTTTCGTCGGCCTGGGGCGGCGTGAGCTTTCCCTGGAAGACGGCGGAGTTGTCGCTGGAGCGCAGGACCTCGAAGGTTGTCCCTGGGGAGCTGACCAGCACGACCTTGGGGCCGTTCAGCGGGTAGCCCACCTGGTCCACTTGGATCGCCCATGGCAGGGTCTCGGCAGTATGCGCGCAAGCGCCGGAGCATAGAAGTAAACCGGCCAGAACGGCGGATTGAAGCAACCTTCCACTGCCTTGCACGTTTTTGGAGAGTAAAAGCACAGAACTTGCCATCTTTGCGGTTTCGCTTCCGGGTGAAGCCAAGGATGAGTTCAAAAACGCCAAATTCTCTCATATCCAGATGAACCTTGGCAATGATCCGGCGCGCACCTCGCAACTGCTTGATAACGTTTTCCCGATTTCGAGCGAATCGATGACTCTGCATAGCTTCGGGGAACCGCGGAATCCACGGGGCAATTCCGCGGCGCTTTTCGAAGCACTTCGCAACCCTCTACAAAATCGTTTGATGCGGTTTTGTCCGGGAGGATATACTGACGGCACGTTTCTTTGAGGGAGCCAGCAAGATGAAGTTTGGATATTTCGACGATTTGAATCGCGAGTACGTGATCACGCAACCGGATACGCCCTTACCCTGGATCAACTACCTTGGCTGCCAGGCTTATTTCGGAATCATCTCCAATACGGCAGGCGGCTACTCGTTCTATCGCGATGCTCGCCTGCGCCGGATCACCCGCTACCGGTACAACAACGTGCCCCTGGACTTCGGCGGGCGCTACATCTATCTGCGCGACGATGAGTCGAAGGAATTCTGGTCGCCCTCGTGGCAGCCCACGCGCCATGAACTCAAGGACTACACCTGCCGCCACGGCATGGGCTATTCCGTCATCGGATCGGAGTACGCCGGCATCGAGGCGCATACCCGCTACTTTGTCCCCCTCGACGAGAACCTCGAAATCTGGCAGCTCACCGTCACCAACAAGCGCGCCACGAAGGCTTCGGTCTCGGCCTTTTCCTCGATCGAGTTTTGCCTGTGGGATGCCCAGGACGACGCCACTAACTTCCAGCGCAACTTCAATACCGGACAAGTTGAGGTGGAAGACGGCGTGATCTATCACAAGACCGAATACCGCGAGCGCCGCGACCACTTTGCCTACTTTGCCTCTTCCGAGCCCGGCGCCGGATTCGATACGCAACGCGAGGCCTTTCTTGGCCGCTACCGGAGTTGGGAGAAGCCCGCCACTGTGGAAGCCGGCCAGCTCACCAACTCCATCGCTCACGGCTGGTCGCCGATCGGCGCGCATCAGGTCAAGCTCGACCTCGCGCCTGGAGAGACGCGGCAGATCGTCTTCGTCCTCGGCTACCACGAGAACCCGAAGGACCAGAAGTTCGATCCTCCCGGCTCGCAGACCATCAACAAAAAGCTGGTCAAGCCGACCATTGCCAAGTATCTCGACGCAAAGAACGCCGATGCCGCATTCGAGCAACTGCGCCAGTATTGGGATAGCCTGCTCGGCATCTTCCAGGTCTCGACGCCCGACATTCACACCAACCGCATGGTCAACATATGGAACGCCTATCAGTGCATGGCCACCTTCAACATGTCGCGGTCGGCGTCGTTTTATGAGTCGGGCATTGGGCGCGGCCTTGGCTTCCGCGACTCCAACCAGGATCTGCTTGGCTTTGTTCACATGGCGCCGGCGCGCGCACGCGAGCGCATCCTCGACCTGGCCGCCACGCAATTGCCCACCGGTGGCGCCTACCACCAGTACCAGCCGCTTACCAAGCGCGGCAACAACGATATCGGCGGCGGCTTCAACGACGATCCACATTGGCTCATCATCGGCGTCTCGGCTTATCTGAAGGAGACCGGCGACTGGAGCATCTTGGACGAACCTGTCCAGTATGACAACGAGCCCGGCTCGGAACAGCCGCTTTACGAACACTTGCAGCGCAGCTTCCGCTATACCCTGGAGCGGCTTGGGCCGCATGGCTTGCCCTTGATCGGGCGCGCTGACTGGAACGACTGCCTCAATCTGAACTGCTTCTCCGACATGCCGGGCCAGAGCTTCCAGACGACCACGAACAAGGACGGCAAGGTGGCCGAGTCGGTCTTCATCGCCGGACTCTTTGTCCATGCTGGCCGTGAACTGGCCGCCATAGCCAGCCATCGCGGGCTTGGGGCTGAGGCGACCACATATCTCGCCGAAGCCGCCAAGATGGAGTCGGTGATTTTGCAGCACGGCTGGGACGGCGAGTGGTTCCTGAGAGCCTACAACGACTTTGGCGCGAAAATTGGCTCAAAGGAGTGCGAGGAAGGCAAGATCTTCATCGAGTCGAACGGCTACTGCACGCTGGCCGGTATCGGTCTGGAGGACGGAAAGGCCGCAAGCGCTCTGGCCGCCGTAGGAAAGCATCTGGCCACCAAGCACGGCATCGTGGTCCAGCAGCCGGCCTACAGCAGGTACTACATCGAGATGGGCGAGATCTCTTCCTATCCGCCGGGATACAAGGAGAACGCGGGCGTCTTCTGTCACGTCAATCCCTGGATCATGATTGGCGAGACGCGTATCGGCCACGGCGACCTGGCGCACGACTACTACAGCCGCATCAATCCATCGGCGCGGGAAGAAATCAGCGACCTGCATCGCTGCGAGCCGTATGTTTATGCGCAGATGATTGCGGGCAAGGATGCGCCCACCTTCGGCGAGGCCAAGAATTCCTGGCTGACCGGCACGGCGGCCTGGAACTACTACGCGATCGCGCAGTGGATTCTCGGTATCCGCACCTCGCTCGATGGGCTGGAGATTGCCCCGGTGATTCCGAAGAGCTGGCCGGGGTTCACCGCGACCCGCATCTATCGCGGAGTGGTTTACAAGATTTCCATTGAGCGCAAGGGCGAAGGTAACTCGATAGCTCTAACTGTAGACGGCTCGCCGATTGAAGGGAACGTCGTACCTCCTCCCACCGACGGCCGGAAGGAAGTCACGGTCAAGGGAGTTCTGAGCTAACTTTTTCTAGTTATCTTGAGAATCAACAACCTAAAACTGGGTGCCCCAGGTCTCGTTTTTGAGACCCGGTGCACACAATCCTGTGAGGTAATGGGGGCGGCCTCATCTTCAATAACGTTAACAGTTTCAAGAACTTAGGATGCGATACCCGCCATTCTGAGAGGGTAAGATCATATGACTGATCGAGACACGCCGAGCACCAAGTTTGAACTCTTCAAGCTCTGGAAAGAGTACGAAGGGGTAGCGATGCATTTCAATGAACTCATCATCAAGCTTCGGAGCCAATCGCTTGGTGGCGTCGCTGCTGTCGCAACGCTTGTCGGAGTGGTCGCAAAAAATGACATGACAGGCGAGTTGCGATGGAGTCTGCTTACAGGCACTTTCTTCCTGCTAGCTGTGTTCTGGATCGCTGTGTGGGTTCTCGACATGCAATATTATAATCGCCTCCTTGAGGGCGCGGTCGATGCATTGCTCACCATCGAAGAGGAGAGTAAGGATTCAGAGTATGCTGATCGGATTGAGTTGAGTACGAAAATCGAAGAAAAAATGAAGTTCCACCAAAGCCTCTGTAGTTATTGCCCTATCGACCCACGGAACATCTTCTATTTATTGGTTTTCCTTGCGCTTCTCGTAGGACTTAGTGTGTCAGCCTATAAGCTATATCCAGCTCGTGCTGGCAATCAAACGCCTACGACCGACACGCAGTCAACGACTTCGCCCGCAAAGACGCCGGCTACGGCGGGTAGCACACCCTAAGACGGGTGTTCCACATCTAACCTTCCCCAAAAACTGGGTGTCCCCGGTCCCTCGCCTTTGGGGACCGGGGAGGAGTCGGACTGCCGATAGCGCATCGACTCGGGCAATAGCCAACCCCTCGCCTTTTATGCACAACAGGGATACTCCAATTGTGAATACGACGGCAGTGAAATGGCTGTCTTCCATCCCCGGTCCCCAAAGGCGAGGGACCGGGGGCACCCTCAACTTGATAAGATGCTGTGTGAGATCAGGGCCACCCGCCAATTCTTTTCAACTGGCTTGACCCCAAGGAGCATATCTTGTACATCGCGAACGAACAGCGTTACGACGCCATGCAATACCGTCGCTGCGGCAAAAGCGGCGTGCGCCTTCCCGCCATCTCCCTGGGACTTTGGCACAACTTCGGCGGGGTCAACGTCTTTGAAAACGGCCGCGCCATGGTGCGCCGAGCCTTCGATCTCGGCATCACCCACTTTGACCTGGCGAACAACTACGGCCCGCCGCCGGGCAGCGCGGAGAGCGCCTTTGGCGAGATTCTGCGCCTCGACCTCGCGCCTTATCGCGACGAACTCATCATCAGCACCAAGGCCGGCTGGGGCATGTGGCCCGGCCCCTACGGCGACTGGGGATCACGAAAATATCTATTGGCGAGCCTTGACCAGAGCCTCCGGCGGATGGGCCTCGAGTACGTCGACATCTTCTACTCCCATCGTCCCGACCCCGAGACTCCAATCGAAGAGACCATGGGCGCGCTCGATCAGGCTGTTCGTTCCGGCAAGGCGCTCTATGCCGGCATTTCGAGCTACAACGCAACTCAAACCGCCGTTGCCGTCAAAATTCTTCGCGAACTCGGAACGCCTTGCCTGATTCATCAGCCCAAGTACTCGATGTTCGATCGCTGGGTTGAGAATGGCCTTCTGGACGTGCTGGGCAAGGAAGGCGTTGGCGGCATCGCATTCTGTCCGCTGGCGCAGGGCTTGCTGACCGACCGCTATTTGAAGGGAATTCCAGAAGGTTCGCGCGCCTCCAAGCCGCATGGATTCCTCAAGAAGGCCGACATCGACGAGCATCGCCTGACACAGATTCGCGCCCTGGGCGAAGTCGCTGCCGCGCGCGGGCAGTCGCTGGCGCAGATGTCGTTGGCCTGGGTGCTGCGCGACGGCCGCATGACTTCAGCGTTGATCGGAGCCAGCCGCGTGGAACAGATCGAACAGAATGTGGCTGCGCTGGCCAACCTCAGCTTCACCTCGGGTGAGCTTTCTCGCATCGATGCGATTCTGAGCCTGCCCGCCTGAGTTGGTCACGATACCATAGAATCTGGATTGGACCCGCTCATCGGGAGGTATCGCCGTGAACGACTTACGGAAAAGGGTGGAAATGGAGCTGCTCTCCAACATCCTGCCCTTCTGGCTTAAAACCACCATCGACGATGAATACGGCGGCTTCCGCGGCCAGATCACCAATGACCTGACCATCGACCCGCACGCCGCCAAGGGACTCATCCTGAACGCGCGCATCCTGTGGACTTTTTCCAAGGCTTTCAGCGTTTATCGCGACCCGGTCTATCTCGTCACGGCTCGCCGCGCCTATGACTACTTCACCCGATATTTCTGGGATGCCGAGTTTGGCGGCGTCTTCTGGATGCTCGACTACCTGGGGCAGCCTCACGACACCAAGAAGCGCATCTACGGCCAGGCCTTCACGGTCTACGCGCTGGCCGAGTATTTCCACGCGAGCGGCGATCGAGAAGCGCTGGACAAGGCCCTGAGCATGGTCAGGTCGATCGAGTCGGCAAGCCACGATGACGCGTACGACGGTTACTTCGAGACTTACGAGCGCGACTGGACGCTGGCCAAGGACCAACGTCTGAGCGATGCGGACATGGACGAGAAAAAGTCCATGAATACTCACCTTCATTTGATGGAGGCCTACGCTACGCTGCTGAGCTTCCATGAAGATGAGACCGTCCGCCTGCGGCTGAGGGAGCTGATCGAGATCTTTCTCGATCACATCCTCGATGCGACCACGCACCATTTCATCCTCTTTTTCGATGAAAAATGGACTCCGCGGTCGAACAAGATCTCCTTTGGCCACGATATTGAGGGAAGCTGGCTTCTCTGCGAAGCTGCGGATATCCTCGGCGACGCAGGGTTGTTAAATCACGTCCGCGAAGTTGCCGTGAAGATGGCTCAGGCCGTCTACGAACAGGGCCTCGACAGAGATGGCGGCCTGCTCTACGAGGCCGATCCTACGGGCATCATCGACAGCGACAAGCATTGGTGGCCGCAAGCTGAGGCAGTCGTCGGCTTCCTCAATGCTTATTCGCTTACGGGCGAAGAGAGATTTCTCGATGCGGCAGAACGAAGCTGGGCCTTCATCGATCAGTACATTGTCGATCACAAGCACGGCGAGTGGTTCTGGCGCGTGTCGAAGTCGGGTGTGCCAAGCCAGGAGGAGCACAAGGTCGACCCGTGGAAGTGCCCCTACCACAACGGCCGCGCCTGCATTGAGGCGATGGAGCGGCTGGATGCCCTCAAAGCCGCTCCGAGCGAAGCCAGGAATTAAGCCAAATTTGCATCAAGAATCTCCGGAGAAGACCCATGACGCAAGCCGAATTCAAAAAGAGAGTGCAAAGTCTCTTCAAACAGCAAGAGAAGCTGCTCACCCAGCGCAACAGCAAGTCATCCGGCGGCAATGGCATCTATGACCGCTACGAAAACGCAGTGCTGACTGCGGCGCACGCGCCCATCACCTGGCGCTACGACCTCAGCCAGAAGACCAACCCTTTCTTGATGGAGCGCATCGGCGTCAATGCCGCATTCAATGCCGGCGCCATTCTGCATGAGGGCAAGTTCCTGGTGGTTGCGCGGGTCGAGGGCGCGGATCGCAAATCGTTCTTTGCCGTCGCCGAGAGCAAGAACGGCATTGATAACTTCCGTTTCTGGGAGTACCCAATCCTGTTGCCGGAGACCAGCGACCCAGATACCAATGTCTATGACATGCGCCTGGTGAAGCATGAAGATGGCTGGATCTACGGCCTTTTCTGCACCGAACGCAAAGACCCGGCGACGCCGGAGTGGGACACCTCGTCGGCGGTCGCGCAGTGCGGCATCGTGCGCACCAAGGATCTGAAGACCTGGGAGCGGCTGGCCGATCTGAAGAGCAAATCTCCGCAGCAGCGCAACGTCGTTTTGCATCCTGAGTTCGTCGATGGCAAGTACGCCTTTTACACTCGACCGCAGGATGACTTCATCCAGGCAGGCAAGGGCGGCGGCATCGGCTGGGGCCTCTCTTCCAGCATCGTAAACGCCGTCATCGACAACGAGATCATTCTCGACAACCGCGAGTATCACACAATCAAAGAGGTCAAGAACGGCCTCGGCCCCGCACCCATCAAGACCGCGAAGGGCTGGCTGCACCTGGCCCATGGCGTACGCAACACCGCGGCCGGCCTGCGTTATGTGCTTTATCTCTTCCTCTCTGAGTTAGAGCGCCCGTGGGTTGTCACGCACAAGCCGGCCGGTTATTTCATCGCTCCGGAAGGAGCGGAGCGCGTAGGCGATGTCTCGAACGTGGTCTTCAGCAACGGCTGGATCGAACGCAAGAACGGCGATGTCTTCATCTACTACGCCTCTTCGGACACGCGCCTGCACGTAGCTACCACCACTGTCGCCAAACTGCTCGACTATGTGGTGAACACGCCCGCCGATCCGCTGCGCAGCCATGCCTGTGTAGAACAGCGCTGCGTGCTCATCAAGAAGAACCTCGCGGTGATGGGCAAGATGAAGGCGCATGGCGCCAAACGAGCGGGCAAGAAGACCGCCAAGCCTGCAAAGGCAAAGAAGCGGTAGCCGCAGGCCTGTGAAGATGTGTTACTGAGGGGTTACAAACTGAATAAAGTATTTGCACCGTATTCGCACGGGGTTGACCGTCCTTTTACAGTTCTAGGCAGATACTTCCCCTGTGATCCAGCAAACCAGGCAAGCGATTCCGTTAAAAATGGCCCTTGGTTCCACTCCTCTGGTGGAACTTTCCTTTCCCAATCTTGTTCCGTCCCCACCTTCTGCACCGGCGAGGCCTCGCATCCACGCGGAGGTCGGCCGCTATCGGCTGCGGATGGCCGAGACTCAGGAGGACCGCGATGCCACCTGCCGGCTGCGCTTCAAGGTCTTCAACATCGAGTTGGGGGAGGGGTTGGAGAGCTCCTACCAGACCGGCCTGGATGCCGACCACTTCGATATCTTCTGCGAACATCTGCTGGTGGAGGACAAGCTGGAGGACGATCCGCGCCGGCGGGTCGTGGGAACCTACCGGATGCAGTCCGGCTCGACAGCCGCACGCAATCTTGGCTACTACTCCGAGCAGGAGTTCAGTTTTGCTCCCTATGAGCCGCTCCGGGCGGACATCCTGGAGCTGGGCCGCGCCTCGATCGACCGCGAGCATCGGACTCCAGAGGTGCTGACCTTGTTGTGGAGGGGCATCGCCCAGTATGCTTCCGACATGGGGCTGCGTTACCTGATCGGCTGCTCATCGTTGAACTCGAAAGATCCGGCGGAGGGCTGGCAGGTATATAGCCAGCTTGAGCATTACCGGGTCTCACCCGAGTTCGAGACCCTGCCGGCCACTGCTTATGCCTGCCCCAGCGAGCCAGAGGGCCGACACGCACAGCCGTCGCCCCAGCCAGAAGACCCGGCACACAAAGATCAGCCACCCACTCAGGCGAAGATTCCCAAGCTGCTGAAGACCTATGTGGCTATCGGGGCGCGCATCTGCGGACCGCCGGCATGGGATCGTGATTTTGGCACCATCGATTTCCTTACTCTGCTCGATCTGAGATTGATCTCGCCCTCGGCGCGCAATCGCTTCCTGGCTCCGCTGACTACTTGAACTTTCGCGCGATCCGGCGCGCTGTGGCGCTGGGAACGGCTCTGGGCCTGGGTATTCTTCGCTATTGGCGGAGGCGTGTGCATGGCCCACTGACCGATGAAGAACGCGTTGTGTGGGTGCAGCAGACCTGCCGCGCGATCATGGCCGGGGCGGGCATCCGCTACCAGGTGGAGGGCCAGCCTCCTACACACGGCCTGGTCGTCGCCAACCACCTCAGTTACCTCGACGTGCTGATTCTCTCGGCGGCCATGCCCTGTTTCTTCGTCGCCAAGATGGAGATCGGCGGCTGGCCGGTCTTCGGCAAGGCGGCGCGCGCCGGAGGAACGATCTTCCTCGACCGCGCAAGCCTGGCCAGCGCCGTGACGGTGGCCGAGCAGATCGGCGAGAAGCTCAGGCTGCCGATTCCCGTGCTGCTGTTTCCAGAAGGCACGAGCACGGACGGCAGCCAGGTGCTGCGCTTCCACTCCCGGCTGATCGATCCGGCCACTTCCGCCGGCGTTGAAATTACGGCTGCCGCCATACGGTATGTCATCGAGGATGGCACTCCCGAGCGGGAGCTTTGCTGGTTCGGCGACGCGCTTTTCGTAACGCATCTCTTCAAGGCGCTCAGCACGCCGGGCTTTACGGCCAGGGTTCGCTTTGGCCAGCCGAAGGTGTATCCCGACCGGCGCACCGCGGCCGACCAGACGCATGCGGAGATTACGGCCATGCGCAGGCAGATGCCGTTGCCGTAGAGCCCGCAAAGCGATCCGAGACGGTGAATTTTGCGTGATTTTTCTGGAAATCCGCAACCCAATCATGGTCTGGAGGTTTTATAAGTGATTGAATAATGTATTAGTTGCAGTTTATAAAGCGAACAAAAGGAGAACTGGACCCCCAGGGGGTAGGGGGGCTGCGGGGGGCAGAGATCAGAGATCAGGGCTCGGCGGAGCCCGCTGTCATGACTGTTTCCATTGTGCGCCGGCATGGGGTAATTATCTGCGAGCCCTTTCGACTCGCTCAAGGCAGGCTCCGCGGTGGGGCGTCTGGCTGATCAGCGAGTCAGCAGGCCGGCGAGTCAGCGCGGTTGGCGGGCTGAGGTTTAGAGTGGTGGTGACACCATGAGCAACTTCAAGCTGAAAGCAACCCACGCGCCGGTCAAGGCCTACTACGAGACTCTGGGGCGGTTCGAGCGCGCCAAGCAAGATAACGAAGGGAACGTCCGCAAGCTTTTGAGGACTTGCTGGCCAAATGCGCGCGGACCTTCGACTGGATGGTTGTGCCCGAGTACCAGATAACACGGGCGGGCAAGAACCCATTGCGCGTGGATGCTGCGGTGCTGGATGCCTTCAACCTGCCGCGCGGGTACTGGGAGGCCAAGGACGAAAAGGACGACCTTAAAGCGGAGATGAACAAGAAGTTCGCCGCTGGATACCCGCGAACGAACATCCTTTTTCAGGCTCCAACACGCGCCATTCTGGTGCAAGACGGGCGCATCGCATTCGACGGCGAGATCACGGAACCGGAGAAGCTGGTCGATGTGCTGCGGCTCTTTTTTGAGTGGCGGCAGCCGCACCAGGAGGATTGGGACCGGGCCGTTTGCGAGTTTTCCGAGCGGATTCCGGAGATTGCCAAGGGCGCGATGACGCTGATTGAGGGCGAACGCAAGAGCAACCGGGCGTTTGTCGAACGGTTCACTGCGTTTGCCGAGCTGTGCCGGGAGTCGATCAATCCGGACCTCAAAGATGAGGCTGTCGAGGAGATGCTGGTACAGCATCTGCTGACGGAGCGGATTTTCCGAAGAATTTTTGATAATCCGGAGTTCACGCGGCGCAACGTGATTGCCGCCGAGATCGAAAAGGTGATCGATTCGCTCACCAAGAGGCACTTCAGCCGCGACAGCTTTTTGAAGGATTTGGACCCGTTCTACAAGGCGATTGAAGAAACCGCCTCGATGGCCAGCGACTACTCGGAGAAGCAGGCGTTTCTCAATCGCGTCTATGAGCGCTTCTTCCAGGGCTTCAACAAGAAACAGGCGGACACGCACGGGATCGTCTACACGCCGCAGCCGATTGTGGACTTTATGGTGCGGAGCGTGGAGGAGGTTCTGAAGGCGGAGTTTGGCCGCAGCCTGAGCGACAAGGGCGTGCACATTCTTGACCCGTTTGTGGGAACGGGCAACTTCATTACGAGGGTGATGAAGGAGATTAGGACCAGCAGCCTGCCGCATAAATATAAAGAAGAACTGCACTGCAACGAGATCATGCTGCTGCCTTATTACATCGCCAGCATGAATATCGAGCACGCCTACCTGGACCGTGTGGGCGAGTATGAGCCATTCGAGGGCATTTGCCTGGTGGATACGTTTGAACTGGCCGAGCCGAAGCAGGCCGGTTTCGAGTTCATGACCGAAGGCAACACCGAGCGTATCCGCAAGCAGAAGAAAGCGCCAATTTTCGTGGTGATCGGGAACCCACCTTACAACATGGGGCAGGTGAACGAGAACGATCAGAACAAGAATCGAAAGTACGAGCACATGGATGCGCGGGTGCAGGAGACTTATACGAAGGCATCCAAAGCCACGCTACGGAACAAGCTGAGCGACCCGTATGTGAAGGCGTTTCGGCTGGCCAGCGACCGCATTCGCGCCGGAGGCGTGGTTGCGTTCGTGAGCAACGACAGTTTTGTGGATCAGATTGCCTTCGATGGAATGCGGAAGTATCTTCAGCATGAATTCGACAAGATTTTCGTGCTCGACCTTGGCGGTAATGTGAGGAAGAATCCGAAGCTCTCAGGAACTACGCATAATGTTTTCGGGATTCAGGTAGGGGTAGCGATCACGGTCCTGGTTAAGAACTCTGAACATCAAATCGACAAGAAGGGTAAGGTCTTTTATGCGGCTGTCGGTGAGGATTGGAGGAAAGAGAAGAAATACGCACAATTGGAAGATTACGGCCAATTGTCCAACGTCAAATGGAAATTGCTTTACCCGGACAAAGGCAACACTTGGCTTACGGAGGGCTTGAGTCGCGATTTTGAGGGCTTTCTGAGCCTTCCGTCGTCATCTGACTATGAAGGAATCTTTACCCTTCAGACCCTTGGGGTTTCTACAAACCGAGATTCTATAGCCTACAACAGTTCAAAGGCCGCATTGGCAAGAGGAGCGAAGAGGTTTCTTGAGGACTTCACCTCGGAAGGTTGCCGCTTCCAGCGACAGACGAAGCCGACGGACCCGCGAAAGCTGAAAGCGTTCATCGAAGGTTTCGTTGACTATGGGCTTCTCCCATGGAGCGAGACGCTAAAACGCAAGTTAGCTCATTCGGAGGAGGCACGATATAGGTCGCAGAGGATTTTGCTTGGTGCATATCGACCATTTTCGGCGCGCTATTTGTACCTAGGTCTCTGACCGCATGATTTCGGACTTTAGGGTTCGCAGTTTCCCACCCATTCGCCAGAAAAACGGCGAATGGATGGGGCACGGAGATGGTACAGAATTAAACGGTCAAAGACCTAGACGATTTTGTGGTGGACCGGCCTTCTCGATGGGAAGCGGTTTTTCCAAAAGATAGGAAGGATGACCCCGTTATCTGTATATCGGGTGCGTGTGGAGAGAGACCATTTCAATGCTTGGCGGTGGATCGTCCTGCGGATCTACACTTAACGGGCGATTCTCAATGCTTCCCGCTTTACTTCTACGACGAAGACGGCACGAATCGGCGGGAGAACATCACCGACTGGGCGCTTGGGGAGTTTCGGAAGCATTATGGGCGGAGCGCGAGAAAACATCCCTCGGGGGCTAAAGCCCAGGCGGTTTTGGGGGTTTCGGGCGGCACGACTGAAGTCGTGCCCTTTCAAAGCCAGGGCCGGAGGCTCGATTCAAAAAAGTCTGCCGCAACGACTGAAGTCGTGCCCTTTCAAAGCCAGGGCCGGAGGCTCGATTCAAAAAAGTCTGCCGCAACGACTGAAGTCGTGCCCTTTCAAAGCCAGGGCCGGAGGCTCGATTCAAAAAAGTCTGCCGCAACGACTGAAGTCGTGCCCTTTCAAAGCCAGGGCCGGAGGCTCGATTCAAAAAAGTCTGCCGCAACGACTGAAGTCGTGCCCTTTCAAAGCCAGGGCCGGAGGCTCGATTCAAAAAAGTCTGCCGCAACGACTGAAGTCGTGCCCTTTCAAAGCATTGATGAGCGGCGGGATTCTGGTGGCACGACTGAAGTCGTGCCCTTTCAAAGCCAGGGCCGGAGGCTCGATTCAAAAAAGTCTGCCGCAACGACTGAAGTCGTGCCCTTTCAAAGCGTTGATGAGCGGCGGGATTCGGGTGGCACGACTGAAGTCGTGCCCTTTCAAAGCATTGATGAGCGGCGGGATTCGGGCGGCACGACTGAAGTCGTGCCCTTTCAAAGCCAGGGCCGGAGGCTCGATTCAAAAAAGTCTGCCGCAACGACTGAAGTCGTGCCCTTTCAAAGCCAGGGCCGGAGGCTCGATTCAAAAAAGTCTGCCGCAACGACTGAAGTCGTGCCCTTTCA
The DNA here is from genome assembly GCA_963710875.1 of uncultured Acidobacteriaceae bacterium. Classification (GTDB taxonomy): domain Bacteria; phylum Acidobacteriota; class Terriglobia; order Terriglobales; family Acidobacteriaceae; genus Telmatobacter. The sequence goes on from CAVQBW010000002.1 coordinate 193,907, forward strand.
AAGCATTGATGAGCGGCGGGATTGTGGCGAAATAACCAAGCTCGATATCTTTCATTACACATACGGCCTGCTGCATCATCCGGAGTATCGGACGAAGTATGCGGCGAATTTGAAGCGGGAGTTGCCGCGGATTCCGATGGCTCCTGAGTTCAAGCGGTTTGCGGAGATTGGCTCGGCGCTGATGAGGCTGCATATCGAGTATGAAAAGCAAACCGAGTATCCGCTGGAGCGGAGGGAGACGGGCAAGCTCGATTGGCGCGTGGAAAAGATGTCGCTGTCGAAGGACAAGACGCAACTGAAGTACAACGAGTTTCTCCACCCCACGGACGAGGACCTATCCGTGGGGGCCCCAGTTTCTGACGCTGAGCGGGATTCCGGCGGAGGTGTACGAGTACCGGCTGGGGAATCGGAGCGCGCTGGAGTGGGTGGTGGACCAGTACAGGGTTTCGACGGACAAGCGGTCGGGAATCGTGAACGATCCGAACCGGGAGGACGATCCGGAGTACATTGTGCGGCTGGTGGGGCAGGTGGTTACGGTTTCAGTGGAGACGGTGCGGCTGGTGCGGGAGTTGGCTGGGTTGGGGATCGATCAGGCTTGAGCGCGGCTTCGTCGCGCGGGTTGATTCTCGAGAATGGGTGGATGGGGTTTGCCGGGGTTGAAACCCCGGGCTGCCTGGCCGCGGGCTTCGACGAAATACGAGAACGAATAAAAAAGCAAAGGCAAGAACAAGAGCAAAAGCAACCGCAGGTCCTTCGACTTCGCTACGCTTCGCTCAGGATGACAGGCGGGTTCTTAGATTATGTTTCAAAAAATGGTTTAGCAGTTCGTTGATGCAATCCTGCAGGGGCTAAAGCCCGAGTTTTAAGGCCCTTTTCGGCACGACTGAAGTCGTGCCCTGACACAATGCTGCATTTTTGCAAAACTCTAGCGACTCGCACGGGATGACGCCGGGCATCGGCGCTTCGCTCAGGATGAGAGGCGGGTCATCAGCGCTTCGCTCAGGACGACAATTGCGAGAGGAATGGGGCCGCTATTGGCCGCTTGTGGGTGGCGGGGCGGTCGAGGCTCGGACGACGAGGCTTGTGGAGACGAGGAACTCTCGCTGAAGTTTTGGATTGGCGGGGTCTTCGGCCTGCTGGCGGAGGGCTTCGAAGGCGGCGCGGGCGAGGTCGGCGCGCGAGAGGCGGATGGTGGTCAGCGGCGGCAGCGTGTACTCGGCGAAGGCGATGTCGTCGAGGCCGATGACGGAGAGATCCTGGGGGATGCGCAGGCCCGCAGTGTAAGCGGCGCGGAGGACGCCGATGGCGGTCATGTCGTTGGAGCAGACGATGGCGGTGGGGCGCGGCGCGAGGGCCTGCAAGGTTCCAAAGCCGGTGACGCCGCCCTTGAGGGTGTGGTCGCACTCGACGATCCACTTTTTCTGGATGGGCAGCCTGGCGGCTTCCATGGCCGCGCGGAAGTCGTTGGCGCGGGTGACGGCGGAGTGCAGCGTGCGCAGGCCGGCCAGGAAGGCGATGCGGGAGTGGCCCAGTACCCGCAGATGATCGACGGCGGCGCGAATGCCGGTGGTGTAGTCGAGGAGAATGGTGGCGGTCTTGGGGTCGGCGAGGCGGAACTCGGCCAGGACCATGGGAATGTTGTTGTGCATCAACTGGTCCAGCACCGGCTCTTCCTCGCCGAAGGTGAGCACGGCAACGCCCTCGACCTTGCGCTCCAACATGCGGCGGACACAGCGGGTGAGCACGGCCGGGTCACTGTTCGAGCTGCTGACCAGGATCTCGTATCCGTGGGCGACGGCGACCTCTTCAAAGCTCTGGATCAGTTCGGGAAAGAAGGGGTTGGTGATGTTCTCGACGATGATGCCGAAGAGGCGGCTGCGGCCGGAGACCAGGGAGCGCGCATGGGTGTTGGGGAAGTAGTTTAGCTGGTGGATGGCGCGCCAGACGCGCTTGGTGAGCCGGTCGCTGACGGCCGAGGAGCCGTTGACGGTGCGGGAGACGGTGGCGATGGAGACCCTGGCGAGGGCGGCCACGGCGCGAATATCGGGAGTCTTGGCGACTGTCTTGCGGGCTTCTTTTCGAGCCACGAAACCATCCTTTTTCGCCGTGGTGCGTTATGGGTTTCCGGCCAGCATCAGACGCAGGTCGCGCAGATTGTGGCCGGTGGGGCCGGTGACGACGGCGTCGCCCAGAGCGGTGAACATGGGGCAGGCGTCGAAGGCGGCGAGCGAGGATTTGAGGTGAAATCCGAAGGCATGGGCGCGAGATACCGTGGTAGGATCGGCGACGGCGCCGGCCGACTGGGTGTTGCCGTCGATGCCATCGGAGCCGGCGCTGAGGACGGTGAGGCGCTCGCCGGGATAGCTCTCGAGTTCGAGCGCGCATTCCATGACAAACTGCTGGTTGCGTCCTCCGGCGCCGGGCGGGCGGTCGAGCGTGACCGTCAACTCGCCGACGGAGATGAGGCAGAGCCGGGGGTGGATGGCGCGCAGGGAGTGGAAGCGCTCGAGCAGATAGCGCGCGGCATCGGCGTAGTCCCAGTCGTCGCAAGTGTTGTCGATGACCACATGGAAGCCGGCCTTCTCGGCCAGGGCGCGGGCGTTCTCCGCGAGGTCGAGGCTGGAGAGCAGGATCTCGAAGACCGAATCGCGAAATGGCGCGTCCTCGTTCGACATGCTGGCGGCCGCGGTGATGCGGCGGGCGGGCACGAAGCCGGGCATGGAGAGCTTGGGAAAGAAGGGCGCTCGCCAACCCTTGTTGCCGGGCGACTCGGGCAGGTCGGCGCGCTCGAAGAAGGCGCGGATGGAGGGCGGCAGCTTGGGCGCGAGATTGTACTTATCGAGCAGGGCGCGCACTTCGGCGACGGTGGAGTGGTCGGGCGAGGTGGGCCCGGAGGAGAGCGCGTCGAGCGAACGCAGCGGCACGTCGGGAACCAGGAGGCTGATCTTGGCCGCCTCCGGCGCGGCGATGGCCAGACGCCCGCCCTTGACGGCGGAGAAGTGCTTGCGCAGGGTGTTGACCTCGCCGATCGGGGCCCCGGAGGCCAGCAGCAACTGATGGAAGGCGATGGTGTCGTCGAGGGAGATACGCGGGTCAAGAGGCAGGTCGAACATGGCCGAGCCGCCGCCGGAGATGAGGAAGAAGATCAGCGTGTCTTTGCGGGCTTTCCTCAGCATGACCAGCGCGGCCCGGGCTGCCGCAAAAGACTCCTCATTGGGCAGAGGGTGGCCACCCTCGAAGTAGCGAAAACGCCAATTGCGCTTTTTAGGAAGCTGGCTGGAGCAGCAGATGCCGCGCATTCCCTGGCGGCGTTTGACGCGATCGAGCAGAACCTCGAGCATGGGGCCGGCTGCCTTGCCGAGGGCGATGACAAAGATGCGCTTGTAGCTCGAGATGTCGATCGTTGCCGGACCGCTGCCTTCGGGCAGAAGGCGGTGAAGCGAATTGCCCTCGATGCGAATACGACGGTCGAAGGCCGATGCAATGCTGCAGGCCTCGATGGCACCGGTGAAGATTGCAGTCGCAGTGGCGTGCAATGAGTCGAGGGCGGAATCGCTGGCCGGGGTCATCGCAGTTGCTCCTTCATCCAACCGGACACAAGCTGGAGTGGGCTGGCGCGGGGGTGTGGGACATTCTTAGCTTTTATTCTACGCGCTTTTCGAGGATACATCCTATGTGCAATGGCCGCTTTGCAGAGGATCGGGAAGCCGCGGCCCGCGCCCGTGTTCGACTGGAGATCGATCGTTTCATCCAATGGGACGGGATGCCGCATGAGGTATTCTGGCAGCATCATGAATGATCGTCTGCCCGCCGATTCGCCCATTGATTCCATTGACCCTATTCGGTTCACCCGCCAACTTTGCGAGATCGAGTCCACCACCTATCACGAAGGCGAGATTGGCGATTTTCTAGCCGATTTTCTGGCTGGGCGCGGCTGGGCGGTGGAAAAAACGCCGGTTGAGCAGCCCAGAGAGAATCCGGGGGGCGGCGAGCGCTGGAATGTTTATGCGGGGGCGGCGGACCAGACTCCCGATCTGGTCTTTTCCACGCACATGGACACCGTTCCGCCTTACATTCCCTTCCGCGAGGATGAGGAGTACGTTTACGGCCGCGGGGTTTGCGACGCCAAGGGCATTCTGGCAGCCCAGGTGGCCGCAGCCGAGGCGCTGTGCGCGGCAGGGTTCAAGATCGGGCTGCTCTTTTTGAGTGGCGAGGAGCGCGACTCGGCCGGCGCCCTGGCTGCCAACAAAGCGCCCAAGGGCAGCCGCTTCCTGATCAACGGCGAGCCCACGGATAATCGTCTGGCGCTGGCGTCAAAAGGCGCGCTGCGGGCGGCCTTCAAGGCCACGGGGAAGATGGCCCACTCGGCTTATCCGGAGCTGGGCGAGAGCGCCGTGCACAAGCTGGTCGTGGTGCTGGGCAAGGTGCTCGCGATGCCGCTGGCCGAGCTGGAGGGGATTGGGCCCAGCACACTCAACATCGGCCAGATTCAGGGCGGGTATGCTCCGAATGTTATCGCCGACAAGGCCGAGGCGCAGGTGCTGGTTCGCACGGTGACGGATTCAGGCCCGGTGCGGGCGCAGTTGACTGAGATCGCCGGCGATCTGGCGGAGGTCGAGTTTACGCTCGACACTCCGTTCATCCGGATGCGCGCCGTCGAGGGACTGCCGACGATGGTCGCGAAATTCTCCACCGACATTCCGCAACTCTCGAATTGGGGTGAACCGCTGCTGGTGGGACCGGGATCGATTCACGTGGCCCACACGCCGTTTGAGAAGCTGGCTAAGAAAGAGTTGCTGGAGGCGGTGGAGCTTTATATCAAGGTGGGGAAACAGTTGTTGAGCTGAGGCGGCGCTGATATTGCGGCGACTCGGCGGGCGCCTACGATTCGGTTGCCGGTGTAGACTGAGTGATTCCGGAAGAAAGAAGTGAAGATTCCGGATGAGGAGAGTTCAGATCATGCGCAATCTGGTCTTTTTTGGGGTATTTTTTGTTTCGCTTGGCATCGCGACAGCTCAATCCGCTCCGGGTAAGCCCGCAGAGCCCACTGCCATCGGCGTGGCTTTCCGTCTTGACCCGACATCTCAGGAGTTAAGGCGGCTTCCGAACGAAGATTGGAAACCCGCGGGGCCCTCCATGGGAAACAACTTGATTTATGCAGTTGTGCCTGGGAGCAAATCCGCTTTTCGCCTGAAAGCCGGTGAAAAAGTTGAATTTGTATTCAATACCGGAAAGCCAGAGAGTGTAAGCCTTTACCGCTTCGAGCAGAAGAAAGATAAACGCCGCTTCGGATATGGAAGGGTCGGCGTGGTCAGAGATGACTCCATCAAAGGCCTGCACGTCAACCTGTCAAAATATGGCGAATCTTCCTATAAGTTGGCGCCTGTGTCTGCCCTCAATCCCGGTGAATACGCGATCGTCATTGCCGATGAGGTCTTTACTTTTGGCATCGACCAATAAACAACGGTGATTGAGGATGAGGGCTCAGTCGTTTTCGCTCCCGGCTGAGCAGTTTGTTGAGCTGAGGCGGCGCTGCTTAAGAAGCGACAGAAGCGGCATTTTGTCACAAAAAGCAGGGGAATTGCTCAAGAACTACGCGACCCAGGCTCAGACCGCAGCCGGGACAGCCAGGGAATTCTCACTATAGTGCCTGGGCGATTCCTGGATTTCTCCTCATGAGCGCGGTTGTCAACCAATTATTCTGACCACCCCCCAAATCCAATTATCCCTTTCACCAATGCCGGGGAAAGGTCCAGAGCTCATAACCCATCGAACAAATCACGTCCAGCGGTTGCAGCTGCGTAAACTGCTTCCCGCTGAAGTTCGTGCGCTGCGCGGGTAGCAATGCCCAGGCGAATTCCGGAGCCAGGCGGCCAAATCGCACCCGTTCAACCTCAGCAGCCGGAACGCGAACATTCGGACACTGAAGTTTTCATATCCCCAAAGCTCTCTGAGCGTGAAGTTTTTGTCCTTCGCTGCCGATAGGAGGGCACATAGGGATGGGGTGCATGCAGTGATGAGGAAATACGAAGAATTGATGTCCGCAATCATCAAGAAAATGGTGTCGCTGCTTGGAACGGATCGAGCGCTAACTCCTGTTCGCTCAATTGCCGGTATCAGCGTTTCGGCCGACGGCACTGTGACATCGGGAGGCAGCAAGGAATCCCTGGACTCCGTTTGCCAAGCCTATGTGAAGATAGCCAGCGGGGTGGCAAGAATCCTGATGAAATCCGCAATCGCCCCGCTTATTCAGGGTTCTGACATCGATTTGCCAACCGTACTGAGGTGACCATGAGTGCAATCGCGATCTTTTTCAATTCAAGACAGCGCCTGAAAGCGAGTGAAATCAAAGATGCGGTCCGCGATGGGCTGGCAGGATTTCTGCTCGCTTTGGCGGTAGGGTGGTTGGCATCGTTTCTTTGCAAACAAGTTAAAGGGCTAGACCCGCTTGTTGGGGCTGTCGTCCTGGGCCTGGCTGTATCGTTGCTGCTTAACCTCTGGGATAGCCTGTACTTTCGCATGCTTCCGGGTATCCTGCTGGCGCAGGCTGTGCTGGTGCCCATTGGCATTGTCCTTTACGGTAAGAATCTGAACATCAAACTTCTGACACATGCCAGTCCTCTGGTGTCTCTGCAGCTTGCAGCGATCACATTGGCAACGTTTGTGCTCATGTATTGGCTAGGAAAGTGGTTTGGCTTGAGCGCCAAAATGCGCTACCTGCTAGGCTTTGGATCGGCCATATGCGGTGCATCGGCCATCGCTGTCGCGTCTCCGATTGTGGAATGCGATCCGGACGAAACCGCTACGGCGCTTGTCGATAACACGGTAGCAGTGCTGCTGTCCTGGGGATTGATTGCCACCTGGATTCTGCCCATGCTGGTTCCACATCAATATGGGGCACTGTGCGGAGCCTTGCTGCATCAGACGGGCTTTGTGAAAATGGCGCTTGCCTCCCAACCCAAGGATGTGCTGGCCCTTGGCATGGCCATCAAGTCTCTTCGAATTGCGTGCCTGCTGGTCGCCATTCCCACAGTGTCCTATCTGATCCGGCGCCGCTTGTATGTGCCCTGGTACATGGTGTTGTTCCTGATCGTTGGATTCATCTTCTCCTATGTCCCAATGACCAAAAACTTCGCCGATGGGGTTACCTCTGTTTACGAGGTGTGTTTCTGTGCTGCTCTTGCCAGTATCGGCATGAATGCGAACCTCTTGCGTGTCTTCAAGAACATGTTCGTGCCATTGGTCCTGGTGATGCTGGTCTTTGGGATCGACCTTGCACTGTGGATGTGCACGCGCGGCTTCATCCATTACTAAGCCAAGAGGGAAGCAGAGATCACAAGCAGCCGTCTCATCCGGGCGCTGCTTGTGATCGAGTGTGGCGCCTGAGAAGTTCGCTGCAACGAGGCTGTCAGACGAGCGATTTTTGATGAAAACAGGCCGATGCACGTCTCCAGATTCGACTCAGAGATGGCCTGTTTTTTTCGCTTTGGTTGATCCCGCATTTGAGGGTTGGTTCTGCGCGTTAACTCTGCTTCTTGGGGCTTTGCATCTGCGAGTAAACGGAGTAGCGCTGTTCGCCGATCTGAAACATGGGCATCAGAGGGTATCTCGCGTTTTCGCCGGCTGCGGTGAAACGAAGCTCCGACGGGGATTCTACCTGAATCCACTGCTTTGTGTTCGCATCCGGTGTTGCCGCGGCTTTGGGCAGCGGCGCCGGGGCGGGCAGATTCTTCGGTGAAGTGTCACCGCTGTGAATTACACGGTTCGGATCGTCCGAGGGATCAGATCCCAGATCGGCGGCGAGCACGAGCGGGCCGTACAACGCGGCAGAGACTGTGCCGTCGCCGGGCAGCGGCTCCTGCCGCAGTTGCATCGGGAGGTTGATGGAAATGGTGTCGTCGTTCTGCCAGACTCTGCGAAGAGCGAGATACGATCCTGGATCGGCCATCGCGCCGAGCGATCGGCCGTTGATCTTCACTTGAGCATCTTCTGTCGTCCAGTGCGGAATGCGCACATGAATGGTGCGCTGCACCGGCCGCTCGGATTTGATTTTGAGCGTTGTGCCCTGCTCGCGCGGGAATTGCGTGACCTGCTCGATTGTGAGGCCTTCGTCCTTCCAATCCAACGTGGATGAAATGAACTGGTTGACGAAGAGGTCGCCGCCGCGGTGGAAGTAGATCGTGCCGGCGAGTTTTGCGAACTCCTCGGCTCCGGTGCCCGTGCAGCACCAGAACGACTCCTCAGGCGAGTTGTAGGCGCGCCAGTAGCCGGCAGCGAGCGGAAAGAAATACTGCTTGAGACCCTGCGCATTCTGCGTACCCAGCCTGCAGTTGAAGAGCGAGCGCTCGTACTCGTCCATCCAGCGCGCGCCGGCAGTCCAACCGAAGACGTGGCGTTGGAGCTTCATCAGGTTGTAGGCCACGCAGCACTCGGCGTTCTTCCAGGCGAGGGTCCCTTCAAGCTGGCTCGCGGGAGTCTTCCAGAATTCGTCGAGACTGGTGTTGCCGATGGCGTAGTTGCGCGCTGTAAGCACTTCTTCGAGGAAGTACTCGGCAATCGCGCGATAGCGGCGATCTCCGGTGACCTCGTACATTCGGGCCGCGCCGATGACCTTGGGAACATGCGTGTTCGCATGAAGGCCCTGCAACTCGTCGCGGCGTTCAGCGAGCGGATCGAGAAAGCCTGGCTGCTCGAAGAGGCGCGCGGCATCGATGAAGCGCTCGTTCCTGGTGACGGCTGCGAGATTGACGAAGACTTCATTCATGCCGCCGTACTCGGTCCGCAGCATACGCTGGCGCTGATCGACGCTAAAGCCAGACATGAAGTCCTGCGCCCATTCGCCCATGCCTTCAGCGATCTGCAATGCGTCGGCGTTGCCGGCGAGCTGGTACATGTCGAGCAGGCCGGCCATGATCTTGTGGTAGGTATAGAAGGGCGCCCACACTGGCGTGCCGTGCGCCAGGCGCTCGAAGATCTCGATTGGATAAGCACTCAGGTAACGGGTTCCGATTTTCTTCTGGCAGGCAACGAGACCGGATACTAGTTCATCGCCGCGGGTCTTGAGAACAGTGTTTCCGGAGGATGCCGCGGCCATCGCTACGGCAGAGAGATAGTGGCCGCCGGCAAAATGTCCGCGCAGTTCGCAGCCCGGGTCTTCCCATCCCAGATAGGGCATCGCACCCGAAGAGATGCCTGCAGTGATGCGAAAGGAATGCAACAACCGATCAACGGAAAGAGAGTCAAGGTAGCGTGCATTGATCTCCTCCTGTTCGCGGAAGATGCCGGAGGTGAGACGAACGGCGGCAAGAGAGAAAGGCTCGACCCGGCCAGCAGGACGCTCGAGCGCGACGGAAGTTAAGGCCTGAATTGCCTCCGAGGGGCCAATCAGGCACAATCCGGCAGCCCCGGCGGAAGTCTTGAGGAAACTGCGACGCGAATGGTCCATACCTAGCTTTTCTCCTGCTTAGACCTAATTGTAGCCCGCTTGGAAACATAGATTATTGCTGAAGAATGGCAGTACGGGGTTTCGAAATCGATCGGCGGCGGCACTGGTACGCGAGAAGAACCTTTCCAGCCGCGGCCAGGGCGATGTGCGCTCCGGTGCGGTCAAAGAGTTGAACACCGAGATCCTCCTCCAGCGCCTTGATCTGGAAACTCACTGCGGGTTGCGTGAGATACAGATCTTCAGCGGCCTTGCGGAAGCCGAACCGTTCCGCGACTGCGCGGAAGACCACAAGACGGAGATTTTCTAGGCTCGGCATTCGATAATTAGAAGAGCGGCAGGTCGCGGCTGGCGGGAGGACCGCTCCGGGCCGGCCTGAATCGTTGTGGGATGTCAGTTGACGAGAACAGCCCGATGCACGCTTCCAGATTCGACGAGGCCCAATCTTGCGGTTCCGGGAGGAATGGCCGCCCAGGGGGAAGTTACCGAGTAGACGGAATCCTGCCCAAGACTCGGTCGAAGAGGGGCTTTTTCGGACAAAGCCGGCTGCGGCGAGAGGCTCTCGGGCGGGTCAGTGCCTGCCAGCGGCAAGATGCACCCTGGGGCCAACCGCCTCGTCTGCGAGATCGGCGACGGTGGCCGCGTTCAGGACGTCCAGCATCGCCTCTTGCGCCTTCTCCCAAATGGGGTGCGCCGGGCAGAAGGACTGCCGGTTACAGGAGACTCCAGTGGTGAGGCAGAGGTTCAGGCAGATGGGGCCTTCGATGGCCTCGATCACGGTGCGAATGGATGCCTCGCGGCCGGCGGGAAGCATCTCGAAGCCGCCCGACTGCCCGCGCCGGGAGGCGATGAATCCGGCGCGGCACAATGCCTGCAGGACCTTGGAAAGAAAGCTCTTGGGAGCTCCGGTGGCGCCGGCCAGCGCGGGCAGCAGCGCGCGCTCCTGGGCGGGCAATGTGGCCAGGTGGATCATCACGCGAACCGCATAGTCGGCTGCCCGCGTCAACTGCATGGTTGAACCGGATTGTCCCATTGGCGAGAGTCCCTTTCCTATCCTATGTCAATTTCGCGAATTTTGCGTGCGGCGATTGAGTAACCTTCAGATCCGAGGCCAGAGGACAGCCCTCGCAGCGGGCGATTCTGCGGCAATGGGCCTTGCCCACGGCGACGATGAGGGCATGAAACTCGTTGAAGAGCCGCGCGCGGACTTCCGGGCGATCGGCAGCGAAGGCCAGATGGGTGAGAGCGGCCATGGACTCGTATCCTTTGCGATCATGGCCGGGCGGGGGCGCGAGAAGCCGGTGGCGCTCCGCAATGCGGCGCAGGTACTCGTCGGCGACGGGGACGGGATGGCCGAGGGCGTAGAGCAGGATGGCATCGGCTGTCTCAGGACCGACGCCGGGAAGGGCCAGGAGGCGCGCGCGCAAGGCGGCCGTTGGGCTGGCGGCAAGGCAGTCGAGTGAGCCGGAGAACTCCTCGTCGAGCATGGCGACGAAGGCTTTGAGCGCGGGCGCCTTGCGGGTGGGAAAGCCGGAGGGTTGGATCAGGCGCTTCAATGCATTGAGTGGCAGCGAGCGCAGGCCGTCGACGGTGAGGGCTCCGGCCGCGCGGAGGTTCGAGAGCGAGCGCTCGACGGCCTTCCATGCGGTGTTCTGGGTGAGGTAGGCGCCGAGGATGACTTCAAAGGGAGTTTTGGCAGGCCACCAGTGCTGGGGGCCATAGGCCTCGGCAAGCCGGTCGTGCATCCGGCGCAGGCGCTGGGCGGGAGTGGTTTGGGGCGCGGTCATGGCTGGACTTAGGATAATGGTTGGTGGGTGGAGTGATGTTTGACTTTGGCATGGAGGGATTGACGTGACGAAGACGCATTTGGTGGAGTTTGCCGACGGATCGGCGAGCGCTACCGGCAATTCACATGATGGAATTTCGATGTCAACTATGGGCGATGAGCTTCTTCGCAGATTTGAAGTGGACGGGATTCCCTATTTCTTTGGCAACAGTGCCGGGCTCGTGCGGCTTGGTGAGATTCTGATCCAAATCGGATTGAGTGGGTATAAGGACGGATTTCATCTCCACCTCCACGAGGATTTTGATTCAGAAAAGAATGAGATTGCAGTTGTTGGCGTCAATCACTCAATCTGATGCACTTCAGAGGGGCGCAATATCAGGAGGCGGAGATGAAGAGTCATACGGAGTATCTGGTCTTTGAAACGAAAGAGCGGCGGGAGATGGTGCATATTACGGACCAGGTGGAGCAGATCGTGGGGCGCAGCGGCGTGAAGGATGGGTTGTGCCTCGTTTCGCCGATGCACATCACAGCTGCCGTGTATGTGAACGACCTGGAGAGCGGGCTGATTGAAGACATCGGCAAGTGGCTGGAGGAGCTGGCTCCTGCGCGACCCGATTACAAGCACCACCAGACGGGCGAGGACAACGGCGACGCGCATTTGAAGTCGCTGCTGCTGCATCACGAGACCACGCTGCCGGTGACCAACGGCCGGTTGGATCTGGGAACCTGGCAGCGAGTCTTTTATGCCGAGTTCGACGGGCAGCGGAGGAAGCGGGTGATCGTGAAGGTGCTGGGGGTGGAGTAGCGGAGTTGACGAAGTTAGCGAGTTAGCCGCGCTTCGCGCGAGTTGGCAAGTTGGCGAGTTGGCGAGTCGGCGATTCATCGAGTTGGCGAGTTCGCGATGCCAGCGAACCTTGCTCTTATTGAATGGATGGAGGCGGAGTTTTGTCGCTTCGGGCGGACGTGTCGCCGTCGGTGATCTTGCGCCATTCGCCGTTGGAGCGAGTCGATTCGGGCGCGGAGAGATCGATCCTGGTGCGGGGCAGCACGACCAGATCGACGCGGCGGTTTTCGGCGCGGCCCGCAGCCGTGTCGTTGCCGGCCACGGGATGGAACTCGGCGTAGCCGGCGGCCGAGATGCGTTCGGGAGAGATGGTTTTGAGGTCGAGGATAAGGCGGGCGATGCGCGTGGCGCGGGCCGAGGAGAGCTCCCAGTTGGAGTCGAACTCCGCCGTGTGGATGGGAATATTGTCGGTGTGGCCCTCGATGCGCAGATCGTAGGGCGTGCGGCCGAGCGAGGCGGCGATCTGGCGCAGCGTGGGCAGCGTTTCGGGCTTGGGAGCGGCCGAGCCGGAGTCGAAGAACCCGGCCTCTCGCAGGCTGATGACCAAACCGTCGCGGCCCATCTGGATGGAGACGGTGTGCGTGGCGACTTCGATTGGAGAGCCTCTGTTCGAGGTCGCGGCGAATGACGCCCAGGTCCTCTTTGACCCTGGCCGGCGAGAGCACCTCCTCACCCATCACGATGTTCATGGGGATGATCGCCGGGTCGATGCCGGAGGGACCGCTTGGGGCGCTGGCCGGATGGCGTGAGGAGTCGGGAAAGATGCCCAGGGAGCGGAATGCCGAGTCGATGGCGGTTGACACCTGCACCTGCTTCTTTGCATCCGCCTTGGCGAAGGCGAAGAGGACGACGAAGAGAGCGAAGAGCAAGGTGATGAAGTCGGCATAGGAGACCAGCCAGCGGTCGCGGCTGATGTGGCTCTTGCGCCGTTCGCGCCTCATGCCGCTTTCTCCTTGGTTTGCTCATGCGGCTCGTTCAAAAAGCCGGACAGCTTGACTTCGAGCATGCGCGGATTCATGCCTTCGAGGATGGAGATGACGCCCTCAAGCATCATCTCGCGGCGCTGATGGTTGTCGTGCTGGCGGATGCGCATCTTGCCGGCGAAGGGCAGGAAGAAGAGATTGGCGACGCCGACTCCGTAGATGGTAGCGACGAAGGCAACGGCGATGCCGCGGCCGACTTCGTGGATGTTGTCCAGATGCTGCATGACCTGAATCAGTCCCAGCACCGCGCCCAGGATGCCGATGGTGGGCGAAAAACCTCCGGCGGACTCGAAGACCGCGGGGAGCCGTTCTTCGTTCTCCGCGATGGAGTCGAGGCTGACCTGCATGATCTTGCGCAGCTCATTGGGCTCGGTGCCATCGACGGCCAGCATGAGGGTCTGCTTGAGAAACGGATCCTTGATGGTTTGCAGATCGCTGTCCAGGGAGACGACGCCGTTGCGGCGGGCCTTGTTGGCGAAGGCGACCAGCAGGTGAAGAAACTGGTCGTTGACCTTGCGGGGCGCGGAGAAGACGTGTGCCAGGCTGCCGAACGCCGCCAGCACGGTGGGCAGCGGGAACTGGAGAAGCACCGCGCCCATGGTGCCCCCAAAGACGATCAGGGCCGCGGTGGGCTGCACGATCTGTCCCAAGTTGCCGCCCTCGATGAGCAATCCGGCGACGATGCCGGCGATGGCCAGAAGAACTCCGCCAACACTCCCTTTATCCATGGAAAGCTCCTCGAACGATCAGATGAGAAGACTGGAATGCAACTTTCAGCGGACTCCTTGGGGGTCGCCCCTGGGCGGCACCGATAGAGGCTTGGGCTGGCCGGAGGCGTCCAGGCTGGTGAGCGAGACCGCGCGCTGCAGTTCGCCCCAAGACGGCAGCCGCCTGGCTACCGAGGCCAACAGGCGCGCTCGGTAAGCGAGCACGCGTTCCACCACCTCGGCCGTGTCTTCGCGCACAATCAGCTTTTCTCCAGTGATTAAAGTCAGCATGGTGTCCGGAGATGCCTCGGCGGTCTTGATCAAGTCGCTGTTCAGCACCATGGGGCTGCCGTTCAGACGTGTCAGTTCGATCATCGCCTTATAACTCCTTCGCAGAAGTCATCGGCGGGAGGGAAAAAAGGATCAAGAATTAGAGCAAACGAGACAGAAGTGTCCGCACCTGAGACACAAAAGGCGGGGTGATAAAGTCCCCAGGACCCGCGCCGAAGAAGGGGCCAGATGCGGCGGTTACCGGATCGGAATCAGCAACCCAGGGTTCGTAAAAAAATTGGGGGCGTTTCCGGGAAGGGCCGCAAATCCACGCATCCAACAAGGAGAACCCCATGTCCCTGGGTGTCTTGAATAACATCTCCGCCGTCTACGCGGAGAACAATCTGAACAACACCAACAACAGCTTGTCGACGGTCCTGCAGCAGTTGTCTTCCGGTTCGAAGATCAACTCCGGCGCGGACGACGCGGCAGGCCTTTCGCTGGTCAACGGCCTGCAGGCCAACCAGCAAGCCCTCACCCAATCCCAGACCAACGCGACAGAAGGCGTAGGCCTGCTGCAAGTCGCCGATGGCGCGCTCTCGCAAGTGACAAGCCTGCTCAACCGGGCCGTGACGCTGGCTACCGAAGCCTCGAACGGCACCCTCAACGCGACCCAGGATCTGGCGGCCAACCAGGAGTATCAGTCGATCCTCTCGGAAGTCTCCAACATCGGCACCACAACCACCTATAACCAAGAGCAGGTCTTCAATTCCAAGACCAACATCTACACCGGCGACTCCTCTTCGCAGGGTTCTTCGATCGACGCTCTGAATATCCGCTCGCTGTCTTCGACCAATCTGGGCGACACCAGCGGCACCATGGCCTACAGCAACGGAACCAACAACGTCTTCCTGGACCTGTCCAGCGGGGGCAAGAATGCGTCTGTAACCGACAGCCTCGGCGTGGCGACGGCCAGCACGACGATCACAGCCAATTATCTGACCGAGGGCGCAGGCGGCTCGGCCGTGAACGCCTCCGCGAACATCACCGTGGGCGCGGGCACCAGCTATGCCAACACCGCGCAGGGCTTGATCCAGGCCATCAACAACTCCGGCCTGGGCCTGACTGCCACCTTTGGCACAGCGGCTCAAGCAGGCACCACGGGTGTGACAGATGCTGCGGCGGCTGACACCTCCGGCGGTGGCGGCACCGACACAGGCATCATCATCAGCGGTCAGGGCATCGGCACCGGAACCCAGGGCGCGGGCGTCATCGGGACTCTGGAGGAGCGCGCAGGGCAGGTAGGCGCCGGCACGACCAGCAACCTATCGAGCGGGACTCTTTCCATCACCGGTTCCGACGGCGCCACCCATAACATTCAACTGGGTATTGCCAACTCGACTGACACTTTGGCCAATCTGGCTGCCACGATCAATGCCGCCAACTATGGCGTCACGGCAACCTTGAACACCACCGGCTGGCAGGACGGATATGTCACCAATTCGTTGTTGACCTTCACCTCTGCAAACGCGAAGGATTCCGTGAGCTCGGCAAATCTTGTGGATGCTCACGCCGCCGGCGATCTGGTTCTGGCCAACACACCGACCGCTTCCAACTCTCAGTTCACCAATCTGATCGGCACGGTTACGAATACAGGCGGTAACCTGACTGGTGGTGTTTTGACCTTCGGTTCAAGCGCCTCCACAATCACCCTCGGCACAGCACCAACCGCAACCACATATGGCACGCAGACCTTGGCCGAGGTCGCGGAGACGATCAATGCCGGCAACTACGGTGTTACGGCTTCGACCAATTCGGCTGCACAGGAGGTTGGGGCTACAAGTTACGCTGCGGGCGATGTGCTCAACGTCTACTCGGCCAACGCATCGGATACTTTCGCCGCCACAACTGCAATCACAGGTGGCGCCGGAGTAGTCTCCTCGATCAACGTTGCCAACCAGAATCAAATTGCCCAGATCGGTTCAGCCGGTGGCACGAATGCCAGTGACGTGCTCACAGGCGGCGTTACGATCGACGGAACCACCATCACTCCGGGTACGGAGACGTGGACCGGTTTGGCTGCCGCGATCAACGCTTCCAATCTCGGGGTCTCGGCTTCGCTGAATAATGCTTCAGTGACAACCACCGTATCGGGCACTTCCAGGACCTATGCCATCGGTACGCTCATGACGTTGACCTCCACCAACGCCTCCTCACAGGGTGCGATTGTTACGAATACCGTTGCCGATACGACGACCGGCACAATCTATGAAACAGCGGACACGCCGGCAGCGAGCAGCTCAGCCTATTACAACGTGGGCGTGACCGGCACGGTTACAGACACGACCACCAGCGGTACCACCTCGAACACTGCCGTAGCTGCAGATAACAATGGCTCCAGTGGAACGGCGACGATCAGCTACGCGGATGCCGCCGGCCAGTCGCTGGCCAACACCGATCTGTCCAATGCTACCGATGCGCAGGTTGCGCTGGGCGATCTGAACACGGCCATCAGCGATGTTTCGGCGCAGGATGGCTACATCGGCGCGATGATCAACACGCTGAACTCCGTAAGCCAGGTGCTCAGCACGCAGCAGGAAAACGTGCAGTCGGCGCAGAATGCGGTGCAGGCCACCGACTATGCCTCGGCAACTTCCAACATGTCGAAATACGAGATCCTGAGCCAGACCGGCATCGCGGCCCTGGCGCAGGCCAACAGCATCCAGCAGGAAGTGACCAAGCTGCTGCAGTAACCCGGGGTCCCCTGCGACAGGTCTTCGTCGCCGGGGTGGAGTAAGGCCGGGGTTAGCCGTCAACCGGAGAAGGGCGCCTGCCAAGGCGCCCTTTTCCGCGCGACGGACGAGATCCCAAAAGATTTCAGGCCAAAGCGGCTCATGCCGCCAGATGCGGGGCCGATGAGTTCTTTGACGGTCTAGGCCGCGCCGGGCCATGGAGTTCTCTCGTTGAAGAGCCAGATCAATGAATTTCTTCTAATCCGTTCCGGCAGCGGGTGGCTCTCAGGCTGCACGAGTTCTTGACGGAGGACGCGATGGGCACAGTAGGACTGAGCTTCGGTTCGGCTACCAGCGGGCAGGGATTCAATGTGAGCGCGACGGTGGCCCAGATCGTCGGCAATCTGCAGAATGTCGAGACGCCGTGGAAGAATCAACTGACGACTCTGGAAAGCCAGGATACGGCGATCTCCAGCCTGGGGACGCTGTTCTCGAATCTCTCCAACGATATAAGTTCGCTGAC
This sequence comes from uncultured Acidobacteriaceae bacterium, assembly GCA_963710875.1. Taxonomy (GTDB): domain Bacteria; phylum Acidobacteriota; class Terriglobia; order Terriglobales; family Acidobacteriaceae; genus Telmatobacter. The sequence goes on from CAVQBW010000002.1 coordinate 211,194, forward strand.
CGACTTCAATGGCATCATGGCGGAGAAGACCGGCTCCAGCTCGGACACCAATGTGCTGACGCTGACGGCGGCCAACTCCGCGGCGGTGGCAGGAACGCACACGATTACGGTGAGCAATCTGGCGCAGACCTCCAGCGGCTATCTGGCTCCCATCGCCAACGCCAATGCGACGCTCTCCGGCTCCCTCACGCTGGCGGTGGGCAGCGGGCAGGCGCAGGAGATCACCCTGAACTCGTCGGACAACACGCTCGCGGGCCTGGCGTCGGCGATCAACTCCTCCGGGTTGGGCATTGCCGCAAGCGTGCTGACCGATTCGACCGGTTCGCGGCTGAGCCTGGTATCGAACACCTCGGGAGCCAATGGGAACATCTCCGTAAGCGCGAACTCGATCGTGGCCAGCAACACGACACTGAATTACTCCGGCGTGGCGGGAACCGGAAAACAGAATTCGACCGGCACGCTGACATCGATCACCAATGCCGGCGATAAGCTTTCCGGCTCCATCTCGATCCAGGTAGGCAGCGGCACGGCCAATGTCGTGACCCTCGATTCCTCCGACAACACGCTCTCCGGGCTGGCCGGCGCCATCAACACGGCCGGCATCGGAGTGACGGCAACGGTGGTGACCAACAGCGATGGCACCTCGAGCCTTTCCCTGCTCTCCGGGACGCCGGGCGCGGCTGGAACGCTGACTGTATCGTCGAGCATCGTCGACACCAGCAACGGGCTGGGCTACACCTCCAGCGTGACCGGCTCCGATGCCCAACTGTCGGTGGACGGGGTCAACCTGACCAGCTCCTCGAACACGGTGGCCAATCTGATTCCCGGCGTGACCTTCCAGCTGCTGGCTCCCAGCGCGACGGAGACCGGCGGCGGCCTGGAGCAGGTGCAGGTGGTGATCGGCAACGACAATCAGGATGTGGAGAGCACTGTCAACCAGATGGTCACCGATTACAACTCGCTGATCAGCGCCATGAACGCCCAGGAGGGGCTGGACAGTACGGGCAAGGCGGAGCCGCTCTTTGGCTCTCCGACGCTCTCGCTGCTGCAACAGCAATTGTTGAGCGGTCTGAATCTGGTGAATCCAAACGGCTCTCTGGACCCGATCACAACCGACACCGGCGCCACACTCTCTGGCTCGATGACCATCTCGGTGGGCGGCGGCACGACGGAGACCATCGTCGTGGGCAGCGGCGCTCCGGCGGCCAATACCTTTTATACCGGCAGCGGGATCAACACGCTCTCCGGCCTGGCCGACGCCATCAATGCGGCCCAGATCGGGGTTACGGCCAACGTGGCCACCAGCAACGGCCAGTCGACCCTGTCGCTGACCTCTGGAACCGCGGGAACCAAGGGGGCATTGGCGGTCAATTCCAGCATCGTCGCCAGCAGCGATACGCCTCTGAGCTATGCCGATACGGGCGGTTATACCAGCACCACGGCAGACACCGGCACGCTGGCTGGAATTGCCAACCAGAGCGATACGCTGGCCGGCTCGATCACCATCCAGGTGGGCAGCGGCGCGGCCCAGACCATCCAGGTGCCGCCCGCTTCGGGCAGTTCGCCAAGCAACAATCTCGCCGGGCTGGCCGAGGCCATCAACACTGCCGCCATCGGAGTGACGGCTTCGGTGGTGACCAGCAGCACCACGGGGCTTTCGAGCCTCCAGCTAGCCTCCAACACCGTTGGATCGGCCGGAGCTTTGACCGTAACCTCAAGCATCCTGGATACAGCCAACCCGACCACATCGACGTTGAGTTACACTAACTCATCGGACCTCAATAACCTGACGAGCCTGGGCATCAGCGTAAACAGCGACGGCTCGCTGACCTTTGACGCCGGGAGCCTGGACTCGGTGTTGAACTCGGATTACAGCTCCGTGGTGGGCTTCTTCCAGAACGTGAACAGTTGGGGCCAGAGCTTCTCCACCATGCTGACAAATGCCGGAACGGGCTCGTCGACGGGCATTCTGAAGCTGGCCTCGAACTCCAACAGCAACATCGAATCCACGCTGAATGCGGACATCTCCAAAGAAAACAGCTATATCTCCGGGCAGCAATCGAGCCTGACGACGGAACTGAACCAGGCCAACCAGATCATGCAGCAACTGCCCACGGAGCTGGATCAGGTTAACGAGCTCTACTCGGCGATCACCGGCTATGGCGAGAACACAAACGGTTAAGGAGTCTGATTCCGATGGGAAGTTATCAGGATCATGCATTGGACGGCGCTTCGGCGGTCGATCTGGTTGTAGCGCTCTACGACGGAATTCTCCGCTTTCTCTATGCGGCCTCGGCAGCCGTGGAGCGGGGCGACGCGGTTGCGCGCCGCGTCTCGGTGAAGCGGGCGCTGGACATCATCATCCACTTGCAGGCGCGGCTGCGCATGGATGTGGGCGGACGGCCCGCGCAGGTGCTGAGCGAGTTTTACGCATCGATCTTCGCGCAGATTCTGCAGGCCTCGCAGTCGGCCTCGAGGCAGAAGTTCGAGCACACCATCGGCTGTGTCAAGAACGTGCGCGACGCCTGGCGCCAGGTGGCCAGGGACCCCGAAGTCAATCCTGCACCAACCCAGGTGGCCGCACACGCCTCCAGGCACCGGCAAGGAAACATCGATAGCGGGGAGTTCGGCGAGGATGCGGCGATGGGCTCACGGTGGAATGCTTAACGACAGGGAATAGGGAATAGGGAACAGGGAAAAGGCGGCTGACGACGGTTCGTGGATTCCCACCCTTGCGGCAGGAAGAAACCGCAAGGATGGGGCACGGGGGCTGGTTGGCTCGAATGGCTCTGGTTGTTCCTTGTTCCCTATTCCCTAGGTCTCTGACCGCGTGATGTTGTTTCTTTCGTAGCCGAACTTCTGGCGTGCCTTCTTGCGCGTGAACTGCCAGTTGATGGTGACGTGGTGGCGGTTCATCTTTCGGTCCCAGGCTTTGGCTTCCCGTCGTAGATCGCTTAGTGAAGGAATACGGCGTTGGCCGAGGCACTGGCGGCTGAACAGGCTGATCTCGATCTCCGCCTGGTTCAGCCAGCTTCCGTGTTTCGGGGTGTAATGCACCGTGAAACGCTCCCACAACAGGCCGCCGATCTTTTCACCGAACCGGTCCACCAGCGCCTTGCGGTTATGTGAACTCAGATTATCCATCACCAGATGGATGGTTTCGGCCTCCGGATAGCTGGCAACGATCTCCACCAGATAGTCGGCGAATTGCGGTGAGGAGCGGTTCGCGGTTGGTTTGGTAAAGTGCCGGCCGGCCTTTGGCTGGACACCGCAGAAGACGTTGGCCGTGCCGCGCCGCTCGTACTCGCAATCACGCCGAGCAATCCGTCCCGGCCGCATCAGCCGCGGCGGGCGGACATCGGCGTGCAGCACCACAGGCTTCTCATCCACACAGACCACTGGCTCCTTTTCCGATAGCGGCTTTTCGTAAATCTTGAGTACGTCCTCCATGCGGGCGATGTACTCTTCATTCAGTTCCGCCACGCACCACATTTTTTTCCCGCCACGGCTTCAGTTCGTGGCTCTGAAGCAGGATGCGGATCGTCTCCCGGCCCACCTGCGGCGCCAGCTTCCGCTTCACTGCTTCGGTGGCGATCAGGCGCACACTCCACCGCGCTATGCCCTGTGGCGGCGGCGAGCACACCATGGCAATGATCCGCTGGCTCTGTCCTACGTCCAGTGCGCGCTGTTTGCCGGGCCGCGGCCTTTCATACAGTGCCGACTCCAGCCCTTCCTCCTCATAGCGCCGGGCAATAGCTCGCACCGTTTTCGCAGCTACGCCCACACTGGCAGCCACCTGCGCCGCCTTCTGCCCACGGTCAAGCTGGCGCAGAACCAATGCACGCCGCAACACTCGCGACGATCCCCGCCCCTTCGTCAGCATCCCGGAAACCTGCTGACGGTCCTTACTCTTCAACTGAACATGCACCCGATGGTAGCTTTGCATGTCCCCACTATGCAGCCATTCAAATCGCGATAAAAGTGCCTGCAAAGATACATCTTTAAACAGTCAGAGACCTAGTCCCTGCTTTAATCATCCGGCGACGGTCAGTTCCTCTTCCAACTGCTGCTTGCGGTAGAGACCGGCGTAGTAGCCGTCGAGGGCGAGCAGTTCGTCGTGGCGGCCCAGCTCGACGATTCGGCCGCGATCGAGGACGGCGATCTGGTCGGCGCTGCGGACGGTTGAGACGCGATGGGAGATGAGGATGGTGGTCGAGGTTGCTGTGTAGCTGCGCAACCCGCCCAGGATGCGCTCTTCGGTGTAAGTGTCCACGCTGGCCAGCGCGTCGTCGAGGATGAGGACGGCCGGTCGGCGCAGCAGTGCGCGGGCGATGGCGGCGCGCTGCTTCTGGCCGCCGGAGAGGGTGACGCCGCGCTCGCCCACCATGGTCTCAAAGCCCTGCGGAAACTCCTCGAACTCCTTGCGAATGTGAGCAGCCTCGGCCGCCTCGAGCATGGCTTCCGGGCCGGAGTCCGGTGCGCCAAAGGTGAGGTTTTCGCGGATCGTCGCGCTGAAGAGGAAGGTCTCCTGGGGAACCATACCGATGTTGCGCCGCAGCACTGCCAGGGGATAGTCACGCACGGGACGGCCGTCGATCCAAAGCGAGCCCTCGGGCGCTTCATACAATCTTGAGATCAGGTTGACCAGAGTGGTCTTGCCTGAGCCGGTTGGCCCGACGATAGCCAGACTCGAACCGGCGGGCACTCGAAGCGAGATGCCGCGCAGGACTGCGGTCCCGTTATAGCTGAAACTCAAATCGCGGAACTCGATCTCGCCGTGGAGCGCGGCGCCGGCTGCGATTGCGGGATCGGCTGCGCTGTCGTCGATGGCCGGCTTGGCGCGCAGTATCTCGTCAATGCGCTTGACCGAGGCGGTGCCGCGCTCGAAGAGGTTCACCACCCAGCCCACCGCGATGATGGGCCAGATGAGCATCACCATGTAGGTGTTGAAGGCCACGAACTGGCCGACGGTGATGCGATGCTCGATGACCAGGTGGCCGCCTGCCAGCAGGGTGATGATCATCGAGACGCCGAGGATGAATTCGAGCGTGGGCCACAGCATGCCCATGAGCTGAACCAGCCGGAGGGAGCGGGCGATGTACCGGCGGTTGAGCAGCTCGAAGAGGCCGATCTGCGATTCTTCGCGGGCGAAGGCGCGGACCAGGCGGGCGCCGGAGTAGTTCTCCTGGGCCTGGGAGCTGATCTCGGAGAAGCTGGCCTGGATGCGTTCGAAGCGATCATGAATCCTGCTTCCGAAGTACTGCACAAGAATGCTGGCCACCGGCATGGGCGCCCAGGCTACGAGCGTGAGCCATGGGCTGATGCGCAGCAGGAAGAACAGCGCGCCGACAGTGAAGAAGATGGTATTGGCGCTGTACATGAGGGCGGGGCCGAGCAACATGCGCACGGCATTCAAATCGTTGGTCAGGCGGGCCATGATGTCGCCCGTACGGTAGCGCTGATAGAAGCCCGAGTCCTGAATCTCCAGCTTGCGGAAGAGGTCGTTGCGCAGGTCGTATTCGATCTCTCTGGAGATGCCGATGAGAATCCAGCGCTGGGCGTAGAGGAAGACGCCTTTGATCAGGGCGATGGCAACCAAAAGGCCGGCGAAGACGAGGATTCTCTGTCGGCTGGCTCCGTGATCCATGTCGTCGATGGCTCTCTGGATGACCTGCGGAAAGAGCACCCAGATGGCGTTGGTGCAGACGCAGGAGAGCGTGCCCCACAGGTAACCCCAGCGGTAGCGGCGCATGTAACTAAAGAGCGGGGCCAGATCCCGAAGCATGGTTTTATTGTACGGGGATGGGCGGTGGGTTGCTCGTTGCAATGGGACTACCGCGGTTGCGCAGAGAGCATGGCATCGCCGGCGGTCTTCCCGCCCGCGCCTTTGTCCTTTCCCCAGGTCTTGTAGAGGCCGAGATAGCCGTAGTTTTCCGTCTGTCCGGCGATCGAGTGGCCGTAGGCGAAGAGCAGTTGCAGGCCGGGGGATTTGAAGTGGTAGTATCCGCCTGCGTCGATCATCGTCGAAGCCTGTGTCTGCGGGGCGGCGAAGCCCTCGCGCGCGTGCGAAAAGACCTCGGCCGACATCTCCAGCCGCTTATTGATCTCCCGTTTTACAAGAAAGCCGCCGTAGAGAAAGTTGTCGTAGCCGTCCTGCGGGACGACGGTGTAGCCCATGCCGCCGCAGAGGCTCCAGGGTCCAAACTCTTTTTCAACCCAGATGGGCAGCTTGTACCATGCGCGGCCGACGCCCAGCCCTTGCGTGGAATTGCCGGTCGGAATCTCAAACATGGTAAACGAGCCGATCTGCGGACGATGCTTTGTCTGCTTGATGAAGCCATACTTCACGCCCAGTTCCATATCGGTGAGCCCAAAGGCGCTGGAGCCCGTTCCACCGGGAGCATAGACAGGATTGTTCGAGGGCAACACGGCTCCGAAAGGAAGGATCGCATGAAGTTGGATATTAGGAATGGCTCCCCAGTTGAATTCGAAGGCCGGGCCTGTCGGGTCGGTCTCTACCGGAGTTCCATCCACCGTGCCGAAGACGTAGAACTCATAGTGCCCATAGTCGACTGGGGTTGGGTCGTCGGTTTGAAATGGAGGCCCTGCTTGCGCACGCAGCTCGGGGAACGCGAGCATGAGCACGAAAAAGAGCGAGGGGAAGATCCTCTTCATAGGCACTACCGTTGGGCCAGATTACCATAGGCGGATTTACGTCGGCGTCTTCAGCAGCAGATAGCCGCCCACCAGTCCGAAGAGCAGATCCGCGGACCAGGCGGCCATGGCGGCGGGCAGGTAGCTGACGTTGCCCATGGCGCCGAAGAGGCCATCGACGACCCAGTAGGCGAGCGCCACGGCGATGGCCACGGCGATGCCGGTGAGCGAGTCGCGGCGGCCCATCAGGAGCGCGAAGGGAATGGCCAGCACTGCCATCAGGACCGCGGCAAGCGGATCGGCGAGCTTGTGCCAAAGCTCGACGCGCAGGCGTACGGTATCGAAGCCGCTCTGACTCAGGTCGCCGATGTAACGATCGAGCTGACCGAAGTTCATCTCCTGCGCCTGCCAGCTTTCTTTCTTGAAGTAGCTGGGGTCTTCGTGAATTTCGGGAAAGGAGGTCTTGAGGAACGGGCTATATTCGGTGACGTTGGCGCCCGAGATGTCGCGTTCCCATCCGTTCAGGAAGATCCACGCGCCGGTCCCGGCATCCCAGACGGCGCGGGCGGCGAAGATGCGCCGCGAGATCGCGAAGGTGGCCGGATCGAATTCGAAGATGGAGAGATTGGCGAACTCGTTGCGGTCGGGATCGAAGAACTTGTAGTAGAAGATGCGTCCGGGCTCGCCGCGGCGCGGCTGGCCGAAGATCCAATTCTGCTCGGGGCGCAGAACGGTTTGCGGCGGACGGCCCTTGATGATGTTGTGCAGGGCCTCCTGCCGCCGGTTGGCCTGCGGCAAGTAGAACTGGGCGAAGAGAAAGAGGCCGACGGCCAGCATGGCGGCGATGGAGACGATGGGAATCACCAGCCGGTAGAGGCTGATGCCGGTGGCCTTCATGGCCACGATCTCGGAGTTGCGGTTGAGCACGCCGAAGGTGACCAGCACGGCGATCAGCACGGCCAGCGGAGCGATCTGGTAAAGCATGCTGGGCGTCAGGTTGACCAGATACTCTCCGATCATGGAGAGCGCAATGTGGTTGCGCAGAATGTCGCCGATCAACTCGAAGAAGGTGAAGACCAGCATGAGCATGACAAAGCCGGCCAGCACCAGCAGGAAGACGCCGAAGAACTCGCGCACCACGTACTCGTCGAGGATGCGGGGAAAGACATTGCGGGCCTTCTTGCGCCGGGGAGGCGATTGCAAGCGGCCCAGGATGCCTCCCAGCAGGCCGCCGGCGGCTCTGGCCGGGCCGACGGCTGCGGACCTTTGCCGGCGTGAGGTCCAGGCGGTTACCGCATTGAGAACGCGGCCGCCTGAGGCCATCTGCCACAGCAGGAAGATGCCGCCCGCGGTGAAGATCAGGTTGGCCGACCAGACGGCGAAGAATGCCGAGATCCAGTTCTGCTTGCCCAGGGCGATGCCGGTGGAGGAGAGAAGGTAGTAGATGAAGACCAGCACAATGGTAAAGATCCAGGCGAAGCTCTTGCCGCCGCGCCGCGAGGTGACGCCCAGGGGAACGCCCACCAGCATCAGCACAAGACAAGCGGCCGGATAGGCGAAGCGCTTGTGGATCTCAATCAGAAACCGCTTTCCGTCCGGTCCATGGCTGAGCTGCCACAGTTCGCTCATGGGCATGGCAAAGATGTTGGTGTCGAGCCGCCCCAGATGCTCTTCGTTTTGCTGGCCGGAGGCCAGGAGCCGGTCGGTAAAGTCGAAGGTGGAGATGTCGTACTGTTGCGGCTGTCCGGCGACCATCTTATGCTGCGTTCCATCGCGCAGCCGCATGAGCAGTTCCTGGCTGGAGTCGCGATTGCTTTGGTTGGCCACGGTGGCCGAGGCCGCGGTAATGATCATGGGGGCGGCAGGGTCGGTGGTGTCTGCGATGAAGACCTGACGCCAGAGGGCCGCGCCGGTCCCCGAGCGCACGTCCTGCACATAAAGGACCAGGTTGCGGAAATCCTCGTCGAAGACGCGCGGCTCGATCTCGTAGGAGGCCTGCGAGGCGAGGGCCTTATCCATTGCCAGGATCGCCTGGTTGGCGCGCGGCGCTAGAACCAGAGAGTTGACCAGTCCCAGGCCCATGCCGCCAATGGCCACGATGGCGGCCACGCGCACAAAGTAGCCGATGCCCAGCCCGGAGGCACGCATGGCGATGATTTCGCTGTCGGCGGCCAGGCGGCTGTAGCCCAGCAACACCCCCACCAGCACGGCCATGGGGATGGTGACCATGAGAAAGTTGGGCAGCGAGAAGAGGAAGACCTCGACAACGCTCATGAAGGTCGAGCTGTTGTGGACGACCATCTCCAGGATGCGGGGCAGCTCCTTCATGAAGAGAATGAAGGTGAAGATCACGCCACCGATGAGGCCGTGAGAGAGGATTTCGCCGAGGATGTAGCGGGTCAGGGTGCGCACAAACAGGCTCTGGGGTTAGTTTATCGCGCTGGAGCGCACCCGCACGGAATTCGATGGCGACCTAGGAGTGCGTTGCTATGGCCCAGGATTCTCGGGTTCAGATGCAGGGCTAAGCTCTTCAGTGTTGGCCGGCTCAACCGGAGGTTCGGCGGTCTCTGGTGTCTGAGATTCATCAACCAGGTAGACCTTGTTCTGTGAAAGAAGAAGCGCACGCTTGAATAGCCTAAGAAATGCCATCCCAATCAGGACTTCGCTGGAGTTCGGCTCAAGAACTACCACACCGACCTCACTTTCCCCTTCCATCTCCGCCATGCCGCGCGCAGTGAGCTTAACCGATTTTGATCCATCTGCCAATTCGACGGATACTGTCCCATAGAGAATCAGTCCAAGCGGAAGAGCGCTCAGGAGCGGCATACTGATAAAGCCGGTAAATCCCGTGTCCAAGACGCCCTCAAATTCGACACCTTGGCCGAACGGTCCCTTGACTTTGACCTTCAGCGCTGGTGATCCGGATTTACTGAAATATCCAGTCCAAACTGGTGCTTTGGGAGTAGCTGACACGAAATGCGCCCGCATGACCGACTTGAATCAAATGAAAAACTCCAGTGGGGGCAGCTGCATGGGCGCGATCTAGGACCTCTTCTGGGGTTTCGCCGATAAATGCGTTTTCATTCAACACATTGATCGCAACGAATTTGCCCGGATGTTCGCGCTCGTACTCATCCTTATACCGTTCCCGGTAGATTTTCTCACCGAGTTCTCCGGCAATCTTCGGATTTGAAATCGGATTTGTACTCATGTCTTTGCCCTCGGAGGATTTTCCCCACAACTTTAGTATATATACGTACGACTTTGCAAGACGTTTTCCAGATTACAGCGCTTTTTCTTAAATATTATCAACACGATACCCCAACTCGGTCTTAGGACGCTGCCCGGAGTGCGATTCGCTCCGGCCCGATGCGGAAGACTGCCAGCCGCGCAGGCGCAGGCTGTTGGCCAGCACGCAGACGGAGCTCATTGCCATGGCGGCGGCGGCCACCCAGGGGCTGAGCAGAATGTGAAAGCCGGGGTAGAGCGCGCCCGCGGCCAGCGGAATGCCGAGCAGGTTGTAGCCGGCGGCCCAGATCAGGTTCTGGTGCATGATGCGCAAAGTGGAGCGAGCCAGACCGAGGGCCGCGGGAATGGCGGAGGGCAGCGCGCGCAAGAGCAGCACGTCGCCGGCCTCCTGAGCCAGGTCGGCGCCGGTGCCCATGGCGATGCCGGCGTCGGCCTGGGCGAGAGCGGCTGCGTCGTTGATGCCGTCGCCGACCATGGCTACGCGCAGACCGCTCTTTTGCAGGGCGCGAATGCGGGCCAGCTTGCCGGCGGGATCGAGGCCGGATTCAATCTCGGTAATTCCTGCTTGCTGTGCGATGGGCGCTGCCGCCGCGGCCGAGTCGCCCGTCAGCATCAGCACTCGAAGACCTGCACGGCGCAATGCGGCAACGGCTTCGGCCCCATCCGGGCGAAGAGCGTCGCGAGCGTCGAAGTAGCCGGCAAGCGACCTGTCGAGAGCCATCCAAAGCCGCGTCACGCCCGGCTCCGGCGGCGCAATCCCTTCAGGAAGCGGGATGAAAAACTCCTTGAAGAGCGCATCGTTGCCCAACATGCAATCGCGGCCTTTGACTTTGGCAGTGAGGCCGCGGCCGGGGAGAACCTGCACCTCTTCCGCAAGCTGCCAAGCCAGATTGCGCGAGCGCGCCGCGTCAACCACGGCGTGGGCCAGCGGATGATTGGAGCGCTCCTCGGCGGCAGCGGCGAGGCGCAGCAGATCGTCCTCGGAGAATTTTCCTAGCGCATGAACAGCTTCCAGCACCGGACAGCCCACCGTCAGTGTTCCGGTTTTGTCGAGCACGATTACGTCGAGGTGGGCAAGGCGTTCGAGGGCCTCGCCGCCCTTGAAGAGCACGCCGAGCTGCGCGCCGCGTCCCACGGCCACGGTGAGCGCGGCGGGCACGGCCAACCCCATGGCGCAGGGGCAGGCGATCACCAGCACGGCGACGGTCGAGGCCAGCGCCATCTGAAGCGAGTGCGCGGCGATGAGCCAGATGACAAAGGTGAGCGCGGCCAAGCCCAGCACCACGGGCACGAAGATTCTGCTGGCGCGGTCGGCCAGACGTTCCATCGGCGCGCGCGAGCCCTGAGCTTGTTCGACCATGCGCGTAATCTGCGCGAGCACAGTTGCCTCGCCGAGCGACTCGGCCCGGCAGGTGACTGCGCCTTCATAATTCAAAGAACCGGCCAGAACGCGCCCGCCCGGTGCGCGATCCAACGGAGTCGACTCGCCGGTAAGCATCGATTCATCCACGGTGGTGCGGCCTTCGAGAATTGTTGCGTCCACCGGAAAGCGTTCTCCCGGCAGCACGAGCACGCTGTCACCCACCTCGATCTCTTCGAGCGGCACGATGCTCTCGACTCCATCGCGAATGCGGCGGGCGGTCGCGGGCCGCAGCCGGGAGAGCGAGTCCAGCGCGGCCAGCGCGCGGCGCTTGGCGCGGCCTTCAAGGCTTTTGCCCAAGAGCAGAAAGCCGACGATCAGCAGAACCGCATCGAAGTAAACCTGACGGCTCGGCGCGGGCCAGATAGTGGCATACGCGGAATAGGCAAAGGCCACGCTCGTTCCCAGGCTGACCAGCGTATTCATGTTGGTGGTTCCATGGCGCGCCGCGCTGATGGCGTTCGAGTAAATTCCGCGCCCGGCCCAGGCCAGCAGAGAAGCCGTCATCAACAGCAAAGACCAGCGCAGCAGATCCGGCGGCAGCGCATAGAGCCAGGGGAGGACGCGCATCAGAGCATGGTCCAGCGGGCCCATCTCCGAACCCAAAGGCATGGCCAGCAGCATCGCCACGGCGCCAGCGATGATTGTGACAAGTGCCTTCCACCCCAGCGACAAAGACCCGCCGCTGGGGACCCCGGTCTTGCGGTCGGCTCCGGCTGCAAGCGCATCGGAGGAGGATTCCGCCGAGGCTGTATCGGCGCGGGGAAGCACGGCGTCGTATCCCGCCGAGCGAACGGCTTCGACCAGCGCGCCTGGTTGCGCAATTGCCGGATCGAAGACGACGCTGGCGCGATTGGCCATCAGATCGACGCGCGCGGATTCAACCCCGGCCGTCGAGCGCAGAGCTTCTTCCACGTGATGCTGGCAGGATGCGCAGGTCATGCCCAGGATGGGCAGCGTGATCGATTCCGTTGCGGCTGCGGCCATCGATGAACCTATGCTTCAAGATGTGCTGTGTAGCCGGCCTTGGCCAAAGCTGCGATGGCAAGTTCGACGGGAGCGGGATCGAGCTCCGAGGTGAGTTGCGCGGTACCTATTTGGACATCTTTAGCCACAGCCCCCTCGACCGAGGCCAGGGCCTGGCTGACGCGGCGAACGCAGCCGCCGCAGTGCATTCCATCGATGCGCAGTGTAAATTCCGACATGGGCTACTCCCGTTTGTCTTAGATGATACGCCGAGGGAAAAGGAGCAAGTGCGCGAGTGTCTCATTGAGGCGGCTTGCGCCGGACGGCCGGGTTTGCCATGATTGCAGCCGGAGGAAAAGATGATGAAAGTTATCTTGACGATTTTGCTGTTGGCGCCCGCGCTGGCTTGCTATGCAAGAGAAAAGCCGGACCTTAATCCCGCGGACTACTCGATTTCCGTTCATGTGCAATCCTCGCGCCTGAACGATCTGTGCGCTCCTGGTTGCATCTGGGTGCAGCACGTGAATGTTCTCATCGACGGAAAGAAATTTGAACTCTCGGATACGAGCCCTCGAACCGACCTGCTGCGGATTGGCGACTATAAAGCCAAAGTATTGAAGGATGAAACTGGTCATTCCTTTGAATATCAAAGAACCTATGAGTTCCTGATGCCGGATGGGGAACTGCGGAAATTCGTCGTCGTGGGCGAAACAGAATAGAAGTGCGCCAGGCGACGGCGCGGCTTCGCGACTGCTTACTCCTCGGAGCTAATCGCCTCCCGGAGCGCGATGGCGACCTCTTCCTGCTGGCTCATGGCGATGCGATTGAAGAAGGGCAGGGCCAGCGTTCGCCGTGCGACGGCTTCGGTGACCGGGAGAGTAATCGCGCTGGCACACTGATGCGCGCGCAACGCCGGCTGCAGATGGATGGGAGCAAAATAGCGTCCGCTGGCGATGCCTCGCTGGGCGAGGTCGGCCTGCACGCGGTCGCGGTCCGCGTACTCCGGCAGGCGGACGACGTAGACGAACCAACTGATTGTGCGGCTCGGAAGAGTGAGCGGGGGAAGCTCCAAACCCGGGATTGGGCCCAGGATCGAGCCTGCAACTCCATTCAGCAGCGAGTCGTAGCGCTCGGCGGCGGCCTGGCGCATCGCGAGCATCTCCCCGAGGCGGCCCAATTGTACCCGGCCCAGGGCACAGTCAAGCTCAGAGAGACGGTAGTTGTAACCCACCTCGCAGTAATCGAGCCACTCGCCATTGTTGATGCGTCCCTGGTTGCGGAGGCTGCGCAGGCGGGCCGCGTGCGTCGGATCGCGCGCCAGCACCGCGCCGCCTTCGCCGGTGGTGAGCTGCTTGTTGGGATAAAAGCCCAGCACGGCCAGGTCGCCGAAGCAGCCTGCACGTTTGCCGTCGAACTCCGCGCCGATGGCCTCGCAGGCGTCTTCGATTACGACAAGATGATGACGGCGGGAGATGGCCAGCAACGCATCCATCTGGGCGGGAACGCCGAAGGTATGAACGACCAATATGGCGCGCGTTTGCGCCGTAATGACCCTCTCGACGGCTGCCGGATCGAGGTTGAGCGTCATCGGGTCGATCTCCGCAAAGACCGGCGTGGCGCGCACCTGCAGGATCGCGTTGGCGACCGCGATGAAGGCGAAGGAGGGCACGATGACTTCGTCGCCTTCGCCGATGCCTAGCGTGAGCAGAGCCAGGTGCAGGCCCGCGGTTCCGGAGCTGACAGCGACGGCGTGGGGAACGGAATGATAGTCGGCGAGCGCAGCCTCGAAGGCCGCCAATTCGGGGCCAAGACTGAGTTGCGGTGTGCGCAGGACGGCGGTGACGGCTTCGATTTCTGCCTGGGTAATGTCGGGAGAAGAAAGTGGAACGCGCACAGTCATCTTTGCTCCGAGCCGGTCTCGGCTGGCAGCGGAGCGGGCTGCTTGATGAGCAGGCCCTCCAGCGGGACGGTGGTGAGGACGCGAGCGATCGTCTGAGCCGCGGTTCCATCACCATAAGGGTTGGCCATGCCGCGCAGGGAATCGCGGAACTCCGGCCTCAACGCTTGAGCGATAGCGGCGAGGATAGCGGCTGTTTCGGCGGGCGCGTCGAGCAGATTGCGCGCGCGCTCGCGGCCCTGCTGGCGCATGCCGACGTTGACGACAGGCAGAGCGAAGGAGGCGGCTTCCATGATGCCGCTGGACGAGTTGCCCACCATAGCATCCACATTGCCCAGCAGGCTCCAGTAGGTGACGGGATCGAGGTTGACGAAGATGTGCGTGTGCGGCCGTGCGGCTGCCAGTACCTTGGTGCGTTCGATGAGCGCGAGGCTGCCGGCGTCGGCGTTGGGATAGACGAAGAGAGGCTGGCCGGGAGCCTGCGCCAGCGCGTCGAAGAGGGCGTCGGCCTCGGCGTTTGTATCGCGCAGAATGGTGACCGGATGCCATGCGACCAGCAGTGTGGGCGGGGTGAGTGCGAGTCCGAGCCGGGCCTCAAGCGCTGCGCGGTCGAGCAGCGCGGAGCGGCGCAGATGGTCGAGCGACGGAGCGCCGGCGTGATGCACACGCCACGGCTCCTCGCCCATTGCGATCACACGCCTTCGCGCCGTTGGCGTGGACGTGAAATGGATGTGCGCCATCTTGGTGAGAGCGTTGCGAACGGCGTCGTCGATGGCTCCCTGACTCACTTCGCCGCCTTCGATGTGGGCGATGGGAATCCGCAATGCGAGCGCAACCGAGGCCGGCGCGAGCATCTCGTAGCGGTCGGCGATCAGCAGCAGCAGGTCGGGACGCCATGTGGTGAGGGCGTCGGCTAGGCCGAGGATGGCCACGCCGATGGTTTTGGCCATTCCGGTGTCGGTGTCCGAGTTGAGCAGGCACTCGATGCGCGCCTGAATCGGAAATCCGCCGGCCTCAATCTCGCGAACGGTCGAGCCAAACTCCGGCGCGAGATGCGCGCCCAGTGCGAAGATACCCAGTTCGACTTGAGGGTGCGCAGCCAGTTCGCGTAGCGGCCAATAGAGATGGCTAAAATCCGCGCGCGAGGTGGTCATCACGCCGATGCGCCGCTTGCTGCCGGCTTCGCTCATAAGCAGACCCGTGAGCCGCACTGTGCGAGCGCCAGCACGGCGCTGCCTGGCGTGTAATCGGGAACCAGCTCGCGAAGATAAGCGAGCGCCTCACGGAGGTCACGGGCATCGAAGACTACGCGCAGGTTGGCGAGGCGGCTTGCCAGTTGTGCTTCCGTTGGCAGTGCCGTCTCGACCAGGACCATTCCGTCGAGGCTTGCCGCGTTGGTTCGGTCGTCGGCGGACCACAACGCTTCGCTTTCTTTGTCACCCGCGCGCGGACCGGTGAACTCGATCGCGATCTCTCGTTCGGGGCTCAGTTCGCGCGCCATGAAGCGAGCCAGGTCTACAATGAAATTCGTTGCCGGCAGGACTGGCGCGAAGATTGCAGGCTGACCGAGATGCGCCGCGGCCGTCAGCAGCAGATCGACGGCCTCATTGAGAGTGAGGAAGTAGCGCCGCGCCGCCGGATCGGTGACCGTGACCGGGCCTCCCTGCGCGATCTGGCACGCGAAGATCTCGGCCACGCTGTCGCGCGAGGCCAGCACGTTGCCCAAGCGCAAAACCGCGCCGCCGGATGCGAGCACAATCTGCTCCGCGACTCGCTTGGTCGCGCCCATCACCGAGGCGGGCGCGACGGCCTTGTCGGTGGAGAGCAGCAGCACGCGCGCCCCGTGCGCGGCTGCCATCCGGGTCAGCATTTGCGTGCCAAAGATGTTGTTCGCGATGGCCGCCAGCGGCTGCTGCTCCATCAGCGGCACGTGCTTGAAGGCGGCGGCGTGGAAGACGATGCGCGGCGCGTGCAGAGCAAAGATCTCATCCAGCAGCGTCTCGTCGGCCACGCTGCCCAGGATGAAGGTCGCTGCGCAAGCCGCACCGGCAACGGCCCAACCCCTCTCCAGCGCGTAGAGATTGCTCTCGGCAGCCTCCAGCAGAATCAGCTTCGGCGGCCTGAGCGCCTCCAGGCGCAGAGCCAGCGCGGAGCCGATGGAGCCGCCCGCGCCGGTGATGAGAACCGGCTGCCGGCGCAGCAGATCGAGTGCGCTGGGAGATGGCGACGGCAGTCGCGGACGAGCCAGAAAGCCGCGCCAATCGAGGTCTTGGAGGGACGGAATCACACCAGAAGTATAATTCGCCGCGCCTCCCAGGCGTGTCCCTCATCAAGCTCCCATACTTTGCACCGATGCGGCGCGGTTGGCCGCTCGCATACACTGTAGGGTTCGGCGGATTCATGGGGGGAGTAGGCCCGGGCCGCTATGGAGAGTGAGTTGAGGAAGAAAATCGTGAGGATGGCCGGGCCGTTGGGCCTTGTTCTTTATTTAGCAGCGGCGGCAGCGCTGGGGGCGCAGGCGCGCTTCGACGCCGAGGCGGTGCGGCTGAACAATCGCGGCGTTGCCGAAATGAGCCAGCAGTTTAGCGAGCGCGCAGTTGCGTCGTTTGCCGCGGCGTTCCAGAAGGATCCAAAGCTGGCCCAGGCAGAGGTTAACGAGGGCATTGCGCTGAGGGCGCTGCAAAAGCTGGACGAGGCCAAAAAGGCCTTGCAGACGGCCATTGCTTTGGATCCAGAGAGCGCTCAAGCCTGGTACAACCTGGGCCTCGCCGAGCACGCGGAGAACGACCTCGCGGCTGCCTTGGCCAGCTTCCAGCAGGCGGTCAAGATCGATCCGAGAGACGCGGATTCCTACTATTTTGAGGGCGTCTGCTACGAGGAGATGAAGCAACTCGACAAGGCGACTGAAATCTTCCGCAAGGCGCTGGAGATCGACCCGCTGCACGCCTCGTCGGAGTTTGCCCTGGCGCGCGCCTTGCAGCGCTCTGGCCATGTGGAGGAGGCCAAGGAGCACTTCAAGCGATTCCAGCACCTGACCAGCACCAAGATTGGAAGCCCCATCGGGCTCTCCTACGGCGAGCAGGGACACTACTCGACTGTTACGCCGATCGAGACACCGGGAGCCGGCAAAGCCGCGATGATTCCGGTGAAGCTGGTGGCACGGGTGATGGATACCCAGGTCTCAAAATCGAGACCTGGGGCACCCGGCGTGAAATGGACGACTACCGGCGGAGCTTGCATGATGGACGTGACCGGCGCTGGAACGATGGATCTGGTGCTGATGCAGTCGGGCGCGCAGGCCATTCGCGTCTTGCATAGCAAAGGCGACGGCAGCTATGAAGACTTCGACGTTGCGGCGGCAGGGCTGAAGGCGCGGGGCCGCGCAGTGGCATGTGCCGTGGGCGACTATGATCGCGATGGCTTGAACGACCTGGCCGTTGCGCTGGACGATCAAGTGCTTCTGTTTCGCAACTTGGGCCAGGGAAAGTTCCAGGACGTGACGGCGGAAGCTGGGCTAACGCCGAAGAACCGGCCAAGCGGAATCACGTTTATCGATTATGACCACGATGGCGATCTTGATCTGTTCTTGACCGGCTCGGCTTTGAAATCGGGCGGTGAGGCAAATGTCTTGTGGCGCAACAATGGCAACAAGACCTTCACCGAATGGACAGAGCCAACGGGCCTGGGAGGCAGCGGCAAGACGGCAGCGGTGATTCTCACCGACTTCAACAACGATCGCGCGGTGGATTTGGTGACCACCGGCGATGGGCCAGCGCCGCTGATTTACGTGAATCCGAGGGAAGGGAAGTATCCGACGCAGGCTTTGTATGAATCGAGCCAGTTCGGTAGTGGACCAGCAGCATTTATATCGCTCCCGCATACCGTCGGCATTACTGTGCTCGATTACAACAAGGACGGCTGGATGGACATCGCTGTCACGCACGCCGGGGCGCCGGGGCTCACGCTTTGGCGCAATGTTGAGGGGCCGCAAAATATCGGCCGGCGGTTTGAACTAGTGGAGCTTCCGCTGCACGATGCGCTGCGTGGATGGGGCGTGACGGCGGTCGATATCGATAACGATGGCTGGATCGATCTGGCGGCGATCGTCGAGACCAAGACCGGCCCGCAGGTGCGCATCTTCCGCAACCGCGGCGATGGCAGCTTCGAGGATGTGAGCCGGGCGCTGGGTCTGGATCGCGTGAAGCTGACCGCGCCGCGAGGGCTGATTGCGGTGGACGACAATGGCGCCGCGGATCTGATTGTGACGCAAGCGAACGCGCCGCCGGTGCTGCTGCGCAATGTGGGCGGCAACAAGAATCATTCGGTTCGCCTCGACCTGACGGGCTTTGCGGACAACAAGACGGCGCTGGGAGTGAAGGTGGAGATCTTCGCCAATGGTCAATGGCAGAAGTGGGAGCTGGCCGGCGCTTCGGGCTACCAGACGCAAGGTCCGCCGCAGATCCTCGTGGGCCTGGGCGATGCGGAAGGTATCGATCTGCTGCGCATTCTGTGGCCCACGGGCGTCTTGCAGGACGAGATCGATTTGCCACGCGGGCCGGTGATTGCGATGAAGGAGGCCGACCGGCGAGGCAGCTCGTGTCCGGTGCTCTTTGCCTGGAATGGCCATAAATACAAGCTGGTCACGGATGTGATCGGCGCGGCGGTGGTGGGCCACTGGTTCACGCCCACGCGGCGCAACACGCCCAACCCCGGCGAGTGGATCAAGGTTGACGGAGCGAAGCTTGCGCCGGTGAATGGCAAGTTGAGCCTGCGCTTCATCGAGCCGATGGAGGAGGTCAACTACATCGATCAGATGCGGCTGGTTGCGGTCGATCATCCGGAGAATGCCGAGGTCAATCCCGACGAACGCTTCCTCGACGATCCGCCGTTCGCGTCGGGGCGTGTGATCGCGTCGGTGGGCACGCGGCTGCCAGTTGGTGCATGGGATGGCGAGGGTCGCGATGTGCTCGAGCAGGTCAGCCGCCGCGATCACAGCTTCGCCAGCGGATTCACGCCGCTGCCTTACGATGGATTCGCGAATCTGCACAGGCTTATGCTCGATTTAGGCGAGGTGAAGCAAGGCGCGCCGCTAAGGCTGCTGATGACCGGCTATGTGAACTACTTCAGCGCGACCTCGCTCTATGCCGCGTGGCAGGCGGGGATCAAGCCCATTTCGCCTTATGTCGAGGCGCAATTGCCTGACGGCAAATGGCAGCGCATTGCGGACAATGCCGGTTTTCCTGCTGGCCTGGAGCGCACCATTGTGGTGGATCTGACGGGCAAGCTGCCCGCAGGTGCTCGCCGCATAAGGCTTGTCAGCAACCTTGAGATCTACTGGGATCAGGTGCTCATCGACAACAACGCAGAGGGGGTGTCGCGCACAACAGAGATTCCGCTGGCGACGGCGACACTGCATTTCCGCGGCTACCCAACACAGATTGAAGGCGCAAGCCCAGGCGATCTCGACTACGACTATGATCGCGTGAGTTTGACGGGGCCATTCCAGCACGAGCGCGGCAACTACACGCGCATGGGCGACGTCACGCCGCTGGTGAAGAGCGTCAACGACCGCTATGTCATCTTCGGCAGCGGCGAAGAGATCGCGGCGGAGTTCGACGCAACGCATCTGCCCGCGCTCGCCCCGCACTGGAAGCGGGATTACTTCTTCTACGCCAACGGATTCGTCAAAGACATGGACTGGTGGGATGCATCGCCATTTACCGTGGCGCAACTGCCATTCCACGGGATGAGCGCATATCCGTATCCGGCGAATGAAAGGTTCCCGGACGATGCGAGTGCTTTGGAATATCAGTTGAACTGGAACGATCGCTTCGACTCGGGCGAGCCTAACCGCGAGTATCGTTTTGAGTACCGCGAGCGGCAAGCGACGCCAGCCGAAGATACGAGGCCATGAGCACGATGGACGAATCGGAGATTCAAGAGCTGGCTGAAAGCCCGCAGCCGATCGGCGCGGCTCACGGAAGAGACCATCTTCGGCTAGCCCTCAACGCCATTTGCATTCTGGTCATACTTTGGCTGGCGCGCGATTGGCTGCTGCGAGCAGTCAACTGGCTGGATGGTCATTTCCAAAAGGAGATTGCGCGGAGGCTGGGCATCTCGTCCGGGGCGATCGGTTTCATTTACTTTCTGGTGCATACCGTTATGCCCATCTTCCATGCCAAAACTAAGAAGAAGCGGAAGCGTGACGAAGAAGAGAAGAAACAATTCAATCCGCGCTATAACCCCATCGAGGAACGGGATTCGGAGAGCTGGAGCCATGAGCGGAATGACGATTGAGCCGGCCACGCGGCAACTGGAGTTGCTGCGAGCGGGCGAGCTCTCCGTCGCGGAGTTGGCCGAGGCGCACATCCGGCAGATTGAGCGGCTGAATCCGCAGTTGAATGTCTTCGCCGACTTCGATGCAGAGCGTGTCCGCGAGCGGGCGCGGAAGCACGATGCGTGGCGAGGCACCCGGTCTCGCAGACCCTTGTTCGGATTGCCGGTGACCGTGAAGTCATCGATCGCTACGCGAGGACTCAAGTGCGAGATCGGCAGCGTGCTGCACAAGGGCGAGATTCCGGCTGAAGACGCGGTCGTCGTGGCGCGCCTGCGCGCGGCGGGGGCGTTGATTCTGGGCACGACGAATTGCCCGGAGTTTCTGATGGCCTACGAGACGGCGAATCTGCTGCACGGGCGCACGAATAATCCGTGGGATCTTGAACGCACGCCGGGCGGATCGAGCGGCGGCGAGTCGGCGGCGATTGCGGCTGGACTCTCCGCGGGCGGGCTGGGCTCGGACAGCGGCGGCTCGGTGCGCGTGCCCGCGCATTTCACAGGCATTTGTTCGCTCAAGCCCACGCCGGGGCGGATTCCCGGCCGCGGACACCTGCCGCCGTGTGTGGGTCCGTTTTCGATACTCGGCGCGATAGGGCCCATGGCGCGCACCATCGCCGACGTGGCGTTGATGTTTCGCACGCTCAGTGGCCAGGACCCGCACGATCCTGCCAGCCCGCCGATTGCGCTTCACGAGCCGAGCCTCGATGAGCTGCGCTCGAATAAGATTGGCTTCTTCGAGGATGACGGCCTCGTGCCCGTCACGCCGGAGACGCGCGACGCTGTGCAGGCCGCTGCGGCAGCGCTGAGAGAAGCTGGATTTCGCGTTGAGCCGTTCAGGCCGCGCACGCTGGAACCGCTGCGCCAGTTGTGGTGGAAGTTTTTTGTCCGGTGTGGGGCTATGTTTTATGCGCCGGCGATTCGCGGCCGGGAGCAGCACTTGTCTCCGATCTTCAACGAATTTCTCGGCTTCTCCGAGGCATTGCCGCCGTTGACGGCCACTGAGTTGCTGAATGCGTGGGCGGAGCTGGATCTGCTTCGCTCCAAGATGCTGCAGGAGATGAGCGCGTATCCTGTGCTGCTCTGTCCGGTCGCCAGCGTTCCGGCATTCCGCCACGGCGAGCGCGAGTGGAATGTCGAAGGCCAGACCGTGAACTATTTGGATGCCTGGCGATACACGCAGTGGTTCAATGCGCTGGCCGCGCCGGCGGCGGTGGTGCCGGTTGGCCGGACAGACGAGGGTGGAGGGTCGGGCCTGCCCATCGGCGTGCAAGTTGTTGCGCGGCCCTTTCAAGATGAGACTGCGCTAGGCGTCGCAGCGATTGTGGACGCAGCCTTCGGCTACAAGCCGCCTACTATCGCTTCAACTGGGTAGTCTCTTCTCAATCAGTCTATTCGTCACAAGGATATGCACTTAGTCTTCCTGGGGGTGCGCCGGAGGGCGCGGCCTTGACTGCTCCGTCTCCACCTTTGGATGGAGGCGCGGGGACCACGGCCGCGATAGCCTGATGCTACCGCTTCCCCAGAAACGGAGCGCACTGGGTGCGTGAGAACTGGCATGAACGATTTGCCGAATCCCCGGATTGCCTGAAGAGCGCCCGGCGGCAGCAGACGACTGTGCCGGTGCTGGACTTGGAGATCGGCGGCGGCGAGTTCGTCACGATGGCTGGGCCCTGCTCGGTTGAGACGGAGTTTCAACTGATGGCCACCGCCAACCATGTGCGCCGCGCCGGGGCGCGCATCCTGCGCGGAGGCGCATTCAAGCCGCGCAGTTCTCCCTATGCATTTCAAGGGCTTGGCCTGGAAGGACTGAAGATGCTGGCCCGCGCGCGCCAGGAGAGCGGTCTGGCCATTGTGACGGAGGTCATGTCGGAAGAGGACGCGCCGATGGTGGCCGAGTATGCCGACATTCTGCAGATCGGCACGCGCAACATGGAAAACTACGCGCTGCTCGAAGCAGCGGCGCGCTCGGGACGGCCGGTGCTGCTGAAGCGCGGCATGGCGGCCACGGTGGCTGAGTGGCTGCGTTCGGCGCAGGTGATTCTGGACCACGAAAATCCCAACGTGATTCTCTGCGAGCGCGGCATCCGCACCTTTGAGACGGCGATGCGCAATACCTTTGATGCGGCCGCAGTTGCCCTGCTCAAGCAAATCTCTCATCTTCCGGTCATCGCCGATCCGAGCCACGCATCGGGGCATAGTGAGCTGGTCCCCGCGCTGGCGCGCATTGCGGTTGCAGCCGGAGCCGATGGAATGATCGTCGAGGTGCATCCCAATCCGGCCAAGGCATGGAGCGACGGCGAACAGTCGCTGGACTTCGCCGCATTCGACGAGATGATGGCCGACATCGAGCCGTGGCTGGCGGCGCGCGATCATAGCGGAGTTTCGCGGCGCAGGCTGAGAGGATCGCGGCGAGAGACGGTTGGCGCGCGGACGATGGAGGCTGTGGGATGACTGCTGCTGCCAGAATACTGGCGAGTGCCGCTGCGGTTGCGATGCTGATTCCGGTCTGCACGTCCGCGCCCAACACCGCGCAAGGCTCCAGCCTGAAGAGCAGCCCGGCGATCGACGCCGATATCATCGTTACCGCTGCGCCGGTCTACGAACCGCTCGCCGCGCTGCGCGGCGGGGAGAGGTTTCCCAAGGGCGCGCAACTGCTGCTGGTTCACGCAGGCAAAGCCGAACCGCTGCTGACGGGTTTTGCGGACGCCGCGGATGTCAATATCTCCTTCGATGGCAAGACCGCGCTTTTTGCCGGCAAGAAAGAGCCGGGCGACCCGTGGCAGATTTGGGAATTGACGCTGGCCGATCGCTCCGTGCGCCAGGTGACTGCATCCGCCACCGACGCCGAGCGGCCGTTCTACCTGCCAGGTGGGCGGATGGTTTATGCGCTTCGTGCGTCGAAGGGTTTTCAATTGGAATCCGTGGAAGACGGCCACCCTCCGGCCTACGTGCCCTTGAATCCGACGACAGCTCCTGGGCCGCTGGCGCTGAGTTATATGCGGGCCAGCGCGTTTCCTTCCGATGTGTTGGCTGACGGGCGCATTCTCTTTGAGGCCGGTTTCCCGCTCGGATCGGGATCGACCCCGGAGCTGTATCTGGTGTATGCCGACGGCTCGGGCGTCGAATCCTACCGCTGCGATCATGGCCGCGCGCGCTGGGGCGGGAAGCAGTTGACCAACGGGGACGTGGTCTTCACGCACGGGACTTCGCTGGCGCGGTTCACTTCGTCTCTGGCCCATGAGGCGCCTGTTGCGGCTCCAACTGCCGAATATGCGGGCGCGATTGCGGAGACGGCATCGGGCGCATGGCTGTTAAGTGCGCGGTCCGGTGCGGGCGCGCATTACGCGT
This sequence comes from uncultured Acidobacteriaceae bacterium, assembly GCA_963710875.1. Classification (GTDB taxonomy): domain Bacteria; phylum Acidobacteriota; class Terriglobia; order Terriglobales; family Acidobacteriaceae; genus Telmatobacter. Next base: position 235,064 of record CAVQBW010000002.1, read on the forward strand.
TGAAGCTGTGGAAGCCTGGCGCGGCGGCGCTCGACCCGGTACTGGCCGAGAGCGGCGCGAATCTTGTCGAGCCGGTCTTGGTGGCGCCGCGCACGCGGCCCAAGCGCCACCCATCCGGACTCCATCCCTGGGACTACGCCAACATGCTTGCGCTCGATGCAAGACTGTCGCGCGAGGGCGATCTCAAAACTCTGCCTGCGTCGGTACGCCTGGAGATGCTGGACGGCGATCGCGCAGTGGTAACGGGTACCGCGCCAATCGCGCCGGATGGATCGTTCTTTGTGAAGACTCCCGCCGACAAGCCGATCCGGTTTGCGCTGCTCGATGAGAAGGGCGCGGTTCTGCGCCAGGAGCACGGATGGTTCTGGATTCGCCGGGGCGAGCAGCGCATCTGCGTAGGCTGCCACACAGGCCCGGAGCGCGCATCGGAGAATCGCGTGCCTGAAGTGCTGCTGCGCACCACCACGCCGGTCGATCTGACCGGAGCGGCGAAAGAGGCGCCAAAGCCGAAGACGCCGGGAGGCAACTGAGATGTTCGTTCGCTATCTTCTATTACTCAGCGTTGTTTCGATGGCCGCGGCTCCACCTGCGGTGGGGCAGGCGCCGCTTGCGCGGCAGGAGTCTGCGGCAGCGCAGAAGGCCCCATCGCCGGCGTCGCCGGTCATTCGTTTTGAAGACGCAAGCAGCAAGGCGAGGGTGAATTTTACGCACAGCTTCGGCTCGCGCCAGTTGGGTTCTCTGCTTGAGGGCACGGGCGCCGGCTGTGTCTGGTTCGACTACAACAACTCCGGCCTGGAATCTCTTTACGTCGTCAACGGCCGCCCACTGGACGATTCGATGCACCCCTATCCGCTGAAGGTGAAGCCCGATCCGCTGCCGCACAATCATCTTTATCGCAACAACGGCGACGGCACCTTCACCGATGTGACCGAAGAGGCCGGTCTCAATCCCGATCTTTATGGGATCGCCGTGACGGCGGCGGACTACGACAACGACGGACGCGAGGACCTGCTGGTCACCGGCTACGGCAAGGTGATTCTTTATCACAACGACGGCAACGGCCACTTCACCGACGTGACGGCGAAGGCCGGCATCAAGGTGGACGGCTGGTCGATCAGCTCGACCTGGCTGGATTACGACCGGGACGGCTGCGTCGATCTCTTTGTGGGCCGCTATGTGAAGTTCGATCCGAAGTATCGCGCATTTTACGCAGCGGACAACTATCCGGGGCCGCTGGACTACGAGGGCGAGACCAACAAGCTCTTCCACAACAACTGCGACGGAACGTTTACCGATGTCTCCGACAAGTCGGGCATCGGCGCCTACGCGGGCCGCACCATGGGCGTGACGGCGGCCGACTTCGACAACGACGGCTGGGACGACATCTACGTTTCCAACGACCGCACAGAGAACTTTCTCTTCCGCAACAAGCACGACGGCACCTTTGAAGAGGTTGCCAGCGACACCGGCACGGCCTACGGACAGAATGGTGAATCCACTTCGTCGATGGGCCCGGTATTCGCCGACTTCGAGGGCCGCGGAATGCTGGATCTCTGGGTCACCGACGGCCACTATAACCGCCTGCTGCATAACAACGGCAAACAGGGCTTTGAGGATATGGGCGCCTCCAATGGCGTCTCGCAGACAAACGCGCAATACGTCAGTTGGGGCACGGGCGTCTACGACTTCGACAACGATGGGCTGCTGGATCTTCTCATCTTCCATGGCGGGCTGATTCATTTAATTCCGCAGGAGCACACGGTCTTTCGCGGGCTGGGCAACGGGAAATTCGCCGATGTTTCCGAATCCGCCGGCCCGGTGATCAACCTGCGCACCACGTCGCGCGGCGCCTGCTTTGCCGACTACGACAACGACGGCAAGGTCGATGCCTTCGTGGTCAATCTCGGCGCCAAAGGAACGCTGCTGCACAACGTCTCCACGAATACCGGACACTGGATTGAGATCAAGCTCGTTGGAGCCAGGACTGGGAAAGCCGGAACAGGGAGCAATCGCGACGGCATCGGCGCGCGCGTTGAAGTCTTCGCGGCGGGTAAGCGGCAGACGGCGGAGCGCGTGGCCGGATCGGGTTATCTTTCGCAGAACGACGAACGCCTGCACTTCGGCCTGGGCGCCGCGACCACGGTGGACAAGCTGATCGTTCACTGGCCCAGCGGACGCGAGCAGACGCTGGAGAAGCTGAGCGTGGATCGCGTGCTCAAGGTCGAAGAGCCGAAATCCGGAGACGGAAAGTGAGCCAGCGCCTTCAAACCCAGTGCGGTGCAGGACTCGCGGCATTGGCCGCGGGGCTGCTGGCGTTTGCCCTCTGGCCCTCCATCAATTCTCCGGTGCGCGCGGACGAAGGCGGCATGCAGGACTACGCTTCGCCGCTTGAGCTGTTGTTCTCGCCGGACGGCGCGCGGCTCTACGTGCTCTGCCAGCAAACCGAAGAGGTGCGGGTGCTGGATGCGGCGAGCTTCGCGGTCATCAAGAAGATCGCCGTGGGCCGTGTGCCGCGCGGCTTTTCGCTTTCGCATGACGGCGCGCGGCTCTTCGTCGCCAACTCCTGGGACGACACGCTCTCGGTGATCGACACGCGCACGCTGGCCGTGACGGCGATCTGGCCGGTGGGCGCGGAGCCGTCAAGCGTGGTCGAAGACCGCGCGGGCAAGCGGCTCTATGTGGCCAATCGCATCTCGAACGACATCGCCGTGCTGGACGCCTCGACTGGCGCGGAACAGAAGCGCTTGCTGGCAGGGCGCGGCGCAAGCTACCTCACGCTCTCTCCAGACGGCAGCCGGATTTACTCGACGCACGTCTATCCCAATCCGCCGCGGATTCCAACCGGGATGGATAATCGCAAACCGCCGGAGTCGGAGATTACAGTGATCGACACGGCGCGGGCCGAGGTGGTGGATCGCATTCCGCTCCACTCCATTGCCGGTGTCTTTCATCTTGCTTTTTCTCCTGACGGACGGCTGGGCGTGGTTGCCGAGTACCATCCCAAGAATCTGGTCCCGCTGGCGCATCTGGAGCACGGCGGCGCCTTCGCCTTCACCCTCACGCTCTTTGGCGCGGACGTGGGCAAGCCGGTCGAGGTTCCTCTGGACGAGCTGGAACGCTACGCCTCGCGGCCGTTCGGCGTGGCCATTGCGCCGGACAAGTCGAGGCTTTACGTCACCGCCGGCGGTTCCGAGTGTGTCATTGCAATCGATATTCCGCGGTTGCTGCGCTTCATCCACGCGCGCCCACATCCGGAATCAGGCTCCTTCGAGCAGGATCTCGCGGCCAGCGCCAACTATGTAGTAGCGCGCATTGCAGTAGGGCGCGATCCGCGCGGACTGGCGCTGAGCCGCGATGGGCGCAGGCTCTTCGTGGCCAACCGGCTCGACGACACGATCAGCGTGATCGACACGCGCACCGATCTCGTGGCCTCGACCGTCAATCTGGCCGGGCCGAAGACGGTTTCCGCGATCCGCCGCGGCGAACAGGCCTTCTACACCTCGCGCTATTCGTTCCAGGGTCAGATCGGCTGCGCCAGCTGCCACATCGACTCGACCTTCGACGGCCTTACCTGGGATCTGGAGCCGGATGGATTTGGCCTCGACATCGTGGACAACAAGATGCTGGAGGGGGTGAAGGATACAGCGCCCTACAAGTGGATTGGCACGAATCCGAACATTCCGACAGAGTGCGGCCCGCGAACGGAAAAGTATTTCTGGCGCTCGGAGCAGTACGACGATCTGACGCTCGCCGACCTCTCCATGTACGCCCTCAGTTTGTCCCCGCGGCCGAACCGCTGGCGGCTGGCGAGTGGCGAGCTTACGGAGGCGCAGGAGCGCGGTTTGGCGATATTCGAGCGCGCGCAAGACAAGTTCGGCAATCCGATCCCGCTGAGCAACCGCTGCTCCTATTGCCACAGCGGCCCCAAGGGCACCAACCAGCAGATATTCGACGTGGGGACGCGCAAGGCCACGGACACAGGGGGGCGTTTCAAGTCGGCGCCGCTGACCAGCATCGCGCTCACCGCGCCCTACCTGCACGACGGCTCGGCGCACTCTCTCGAAGAGATCTGGACGGTCTACAACCCGGAGGACAAGCACGGGCGCACGAACGATTTGACCAAAGACGAACTCAACGACCTGATCGAGTACCTGAGGACGCGATGAAGATGTCCGCATTGAGAAAGCTCCGCACATTTGCACGACTCGCCGTAATGGGCACAGTGTTGTCGGGCACGCTGACGATGGCCGCGCGAGCGGCGTCTGCCGCACCGCGGGCGCCCGCGCCGCCGCAGCTACCGCGCTACCGCTTTGAAAACTTCACGACCGCCAACGGCCTGCCCGACAATCACGTGTACTCCGTGCTGGTGGATGGAGACCACATCTGGGCGGGCACGGACAATGGGCTGGGGCTCTACGAAGACGGCAAGTGGAAGACCTTCACTACCAAGGACGGTCTGGCGCATCGCGCCGTGCTCTCGCTGGCTCTCGACAAGCGCACCGGAGATGTGTGGGCCGGCACGATGGGCGGCTTGAGCCGCATCTCCGGCGGGCGCATCGACAGCTTCACGCAGTTGAACTCGGGCCTGAGCAACGACGTGGTCTACGGCGTCTCGGTGGAAGGAGAAAATGTGTGGGTGGCCACGGCGGCGGGCGCCTGCCGCCTGAACCTGCACACCGGCCAGTGGTCGCTCTACAACGAGCGCAACACGCCCATGATCGAGATCTGGGTTTACGGAGTCTCCGCGACGCCCACCAAGGTGTATTACGCCGTATGGGGCAGCGGCATTCTGGAGTACGACCAGAAGACCGCGCGCTGGGACAAGTATGAAGACCCGGACGGCGAGAACGAGATTGTGCTCTTCAAGGATCAGGGGCTGATCCACGAGATTGTCACTTCGGTCAGTTATGTGGACAATATACTTTGGGCGGCAACATATTTTGGCGCCAGCCGCTACGATGGCCGCTACTGGCACAACTTTCTCACGAAAGACAGTGGACTTCCCTCGAACTTCATCAACTCCATCAAGGGCGTGGACGCCAATCGAGCCTGGTTCTGCACCGACAAGGGGCTGGCCTACTACGACGGCGCGAACTGGGCCGTCTACACGCCCTCGCTCAAGGACGGCAAGCCGGAGATGTGGGTGCGGGACGCACAAGGCAAGGTCGCGCCGGTCGAGGTCGCGACCGCGCCAGCCCACAACTATATTCTCGGCATCGACTTCGAAGGCGACGACATCTGGGTCGCGACCGCGAAGGGTTTGAGCCACGGGATTCGACAAAAACAGTAGTTCCATAAGGAGCGGCAATCATGAATGCATTTGCGGATATTCTGGAAGGCATCGCGCACGCGCCCATCGAAAAGCGCGCGATCACCAATCACGGCGTGCTTAACGAGGCTTACGCCTACGCCAAGCCAAGTTCGTTCTCGCGCGGCATGAGGATCGATATCGGCGGGGTCTGCATCCTGCTGATCTCGGGCACGGCCTCGATCGACGAACACGGCCGGAGCGTCCACATCGGCGACTTTCCTGCCCAGTTGCGGCGGACCTTCGACAACATCACCGGCCTGCTCGAGGCTGAAGGCGCCACCTGGCACGACATCGTGCGGACCAGTTGCTACCTGCGCGACATCGATCGCGACTACGATGTCTTCAATGCCGGGCGTACTGCTTTCTTCAAGGAGCAGGGGCTCGATCCGCTGCCCGCGTCCACCGGCATCGAGGCTCATCTCTGCCGCCCCGAACTGCTGATTGAGATCGAGGCCATTGCCATGTTCCGCACGGACAAGGGATCGGCCGGCAAGGAGTAGCTGTGATGCGCAAGGGATGGTTGTTGGCAGTGGTTTGCGGGATTGCCGCGCTCTGCGCTGTGCATGTTGCCGCGCAGGATTCGGGTTCGTATTCGAGCCAGATCGCCGATCAGAATGCGAGTCCGGTCAAGGTTACCGGTAAGGGGACGTGCGCGTGCGGCGCGCATCCGCCAGCGCCGCCGAAGGATCGCGTCGTCGAGCCTTATGCGGGCGAACCGGAGGATTTGAGTCCCTACGAGAAGTTCGCTACGCCCTACTACCTCAACTACACCCATCCCAACATCTACTCCGGCGCGGGACGCGACATTCCCACGCCAAAAGACATTACCGAAGTCCGCATCGGATTCTACGGGCCCATCGAGCACAATCCCGACCAAGTCTTCGGATTGCGCATGTTGCACGGGGCGCAACTGGCGATCGAAGATGCGAATTCCCATGGGGGGTACGGCGGCAAGCCATTTCGCCTGATGCTGCACAACGACTACGACAACTGGCAGGCCAAGGCGGTGTATGGCGAGGAGCGGCCCACCGACCCGACGATCTGGGGCTCGGCCTCGAATGAAGCGGTGAAGATGATCTACGACGACAAGGACTGGGCGATCTTCGGCTCGATCAGCTCCGAGTCGACGCACATCATGTTACGCCTGGCGTTGCGCGCGGAGATTCCGATCGTCAACTCGGCCTCGACCGATCCTACAATTCCGGAAACCTATGTTCCGTGGTACTTCACCGACCTGCAGGACGACCGGGTGCAGACCTTCACTCTGGCCAGGAGGATCAACACCGAACTCGGCCTGAAGCGCGTGGGAATCTTGCGCGTGAACAATCGCTATGGCCGGATGGGCGTTCCCAAGTTCCGAGATGCCTCGCGGCGGCTGGGCCACCCGGTGGTCATCGAGCAGAAGTACATGCCCGGCGACACGGATTTTTCGCGGCAGTTGCGGGTCATCCGCGGGTCGCGTACCGACGCCATTGTGCTGTGGGCCGACGAGAGCGAGGCCGCGGCGATTCTCAAGCAGATGCGGGCGCTGGGGATGAAGCAGCGCGTCTTCGGATCCTATCGCACTCTGGGTCCGACGCTGCTGGCCGAAGCCGGGCCTGCCGCCGAGGGATTCGAGGCCGTCTTTCCCTACGACCCCACGCGCAAGGATCCGAAGTGGCTCGACTTCAATCGCCGCTATGAAGCCCGCTTCCACGAGGAGCCGGGGCAGTTTGCGTCGCTGGCCTATGACGCAATGGATATGCTGCTCGACTCGATCTGCAAGGCGGGCCTGAATCGCGCCCGCATCCACGACGCGCTGGCCGACATCCAGGAATACGACGGCGTGACCGGGCATATGGTCTTCGATCCCAACCAGAAGAATGTGGCTCCCATGTATCTGGGCACGGTGCACGACGGCGCAGTAACTTACCGCATTGCATCTATGGAAAAGACGCCTTCAGCGCCACAACCTGCTGCCGCGCAAGCGGCGTCTGCCGCACCGCAGGTGCCTTATGCGCGCGTGGGCGAGGATGGCGTCGATTACGCCGGCCCGCGCATCAGTGATCTTCCGCCAGGGCCGGTTCAGGTGGTTCTCTTCGGGCCGCACGCAGCGCAAGTGGCACAGTCGGCCGATGTGCAGGCGGAGCTGGCGGCCGCCGCGGCCCAGGGCCGCGCATGGAAGATCGAGCCCGTGGCCAGCGATCAAAACTGGGGCGCGGCGTCAACCCAACTGGTTCATGCGCTGATGGACGATCATGCTCTGGCGATTTTGGCGCTCGACCGCGACTCGGCTCACCTGGCCGAGCAAATGGCGCTCAAGGCCTTTGTGCCGGTGGTTGCCCTGAGCAGCGACAGGAAGTTGACCTCGACCAACATTCCGTGGATCTTCCGTCTGCCGCCGGAGACCACTCCGGCCGCGGCGCTCGGCCTGCTCGAAGCGGCTGCCTCGCGCAGCGGGGCCAACGCGGAGCGGCTGAGGGACGTGCTGGCCTCGGGAGACTCGATCTCCGGGGTCGCATTTCTGCCGACCGGCGAACCGCGCGGGCACAACTGACCTCGGCGGTTACTTCTCTCCCAATTCGTAGGGAATGCCAAATCGCCCAATCTGAATCAATGCCTTCTCGGGAGGCCAGATGTGCAGGCTCTCCACGCGGCTCGATCCGGCAATGCGATGCGCCTCCGCGGCGCCCACCTGCGCGCCTGTCGCTGCCTCGTTGAAGTGAACGTTGAGCGCGTTGCCCCCTTGCGCCCGCGTCCATCCAAAAACGTAATCTCCTGGCTTCAGCGCAAATCCACCGATGCGTATTGGCGCCTGCACAATCAGGTAGTGCGAGTATTTTCCCTCCGCGGAGTAGCCGGCCGTGAGCAGAACAACGCCGGCGATGTAGCGGCCGCGGGCGTCCACGATGCCGGAGGCGGTACGCATCTCCGTCTCGATGTGCTCCTTTTCCACCTGCGCCCGCGCCGGCAGCAGCGACGCAAGCTCCGCGTCCGTAGCTTGCCTCCACGTCGTTTTTTGCGCCTGCGCAAGCGGAGACAAAAGCAATAGAAAAACTCCGCAAGAAATCAGCTTTTGTGTCAGTCTTTTGTTCATGGCTTCGGCTTTCTCAGGGATTCGAGGGTGACAATGCCGCGCTGGATGGCGGCCGTGGCCGCCTGTGTCCGGTCGGTCACGCCCAGCTTGCCCAGCAGGCTGTTGATGTGGGTCTTCACCGTGGCCTCTGAAATCTCCAGCTCGGCCGCGATCTCCTTATTGCTCTTGCCGTGCACGATCTGCTCGAGCACGTCGAACTCGCGCGGTGTCAGCTCCTCGGTGCCCATGCGCTCGGCCAGCTTCTCGGCGATCGCCGGAGGAATGTGAGACTTGCCGGCATGAACCGCGCGAATCGTCGTAATCAGCTGCTCCGAGGTCATGCCCTTGAGCAGATAGGCGCGCGCGCCGGCCTGCAGGGCGCGATAGATGTCCTCGTCGCCGTCGTAGGTGGTCAGCACGATGAAGCGCGCCTGCGGCGTCTCCATGCGGATGCGCTCGATAACCTCAACGCCCGAGAGCCGCGGCAGCCGCAGATCGACGAGCGCGATGTCCGGCTGGTGCTTGCGAAACTGCGCAATGGCCTCGACGCCGTCCGCGGCCTCGCCCACCACCTCCAGGCCGTCCACGACGTTCAGCAGCGCCACCAGTCCCTGGCGCACCACGTGGTGGTCTTCTATAACCAGCACGCGAATCGATTCCTTAGTCACTGTGGCTCCTTCGCTTGCTCTCTCGTCTCTCTCGGCGGCGTCGCCCGGAGCCGCACCGTAGTTCCAGTTCCGGGCTCGCTCGTCACCTCGAGCGTCCCGCCGATGGCCGCCGCGCGCTCGCGCATACCGGTCAGTCCGTAGTGGCCCGTCTGTGGTTCAGGCTCGGCGGCAAAGCCGAGCCCATCGTCGCGCACCTCGAGTGCAATCTCCTCCGTCCCGTATTCCAACTGAACAAAGAGGTGCTGCGCCCCGGCGTGCTTCTTCACATTATGGATGGCTTCCTGGGCCACGCGGAGAAATTCCCGCTCCGTGCCCGGAGGCATAGGCCGGTAGGCGCCGAAGATGCTGAATTTTGCTTCGAGTCCGTGGCCACCTTCAGCCTCCGCCATGCGGCGCAGCCGGACCGGCAGCGTTGTCTCGCCCGAGTCCTGCGATCGCAGCGCCCAAATCGACTGGCGCGCGTCGGCCAGCCCTTCGCGAAGGTAGCCGCGGGTCAGGTCCAGATGCTTCTCCGCGGCCTCTGTCTTCTTGTGCCGCAGCAGCTCCGAGAGCACCTCCAACTGCACCGAGATGCCCACATAGCCTTGCGCCAGCGTATCGTGAATCTCGCGCGCGATGCGGCTGCGCTCGCCCAGAACGGCGCGGAACTCACCCTCGGCCCGCCGCAAGCGCAGCCGCAGCAGCAGCACAACCATCCCGGCCACAGCCGCCAGCAGCAGAGCGTAGAACCAGAGGGTTTGATAGAAGTGCGGAAGCAATTCAAAGGCGAGCGATGCGCCCGCTGTGTTCCACAGCCCGTCGTTGTTCGCCGCCTGCACGCGAAAAGTGTAGCGGCCCGGCGGAATGTTGGTGTAGTAGGCGGAGCGGCGCGCGCCGGCCTCGGTCCAGTCGCGGTCGACACCCTCCAGCTTGAAACGATAGCGCACCTTCTGCGGCGCGGTAAAGCTCAGGCCCACATAGTCGAATTGAAAGTGCACATGGCCGGCCTGAACCTTCAGCGCGGAGCCCGATGGAATCAGCGCCTGCGGCACATCGTCCACGGTGAATCGCTCGAGAGCGACCGGAGGCGGAACGGTGTTAACCGGGAAGTGCGCCGGGTCCACCTCGACCAGCCCCTTGGGCGTGGCAAACCAGAGATTCCCATCGCGGGAGCGCCAGGCCGAGGGATGGCTGTTGGTGGCCGTTTCCCGGCTGCGCAGCCCGTCGGCGGCGCCAAACTCGATCCAATGCGAGCATCCCGTCCCCTGCATCCCAACGCCCATCCCTCCGCAATCGCAGCGGGCGATTCCGTTCTCAGTAGCGAACCACAGATGGCCGATGGCGTCGTCCAGAATGGCGTGGATGGTCGTCCGGTCGAGGTTGGCCTGATTGAGGGCGTCGTGCGTTTCCGCCGTAAATCGCTGCCCATCCCACAGGTTCCAGCCGTGCTCCTGCGTGCCGATCATCAGCGTGCCATTGGCGCCCGGCAGCAGAGCCGTCACTACATTGCTGGAGAGTCCGTTTGCAGTGGTGTAGTTGGTGATTTTGGCGCCATGGAGCCGCGCGAGCCCGGCAAAGGTCGCCACCCACAAATCGCCTTTGGAATCGCGGGCCATCGCGCCCACCAGATCGCTGCCCAGGCCGTCGGCCTGCGTGAAAGTCTCCATTTGCGCGCCGGCCAACTCGCCGCCGGCGTTAAGAGTCCAGTGCGTCAGTCCACGGCGGGTGCCGATCCATAGCGACCCATCGGCGTCCGCGTGAAGCGAACGGATGAAGTCGTCCGGCAGCCCGTCCGCCGAGGTGAACGAATCGATCCGGCCGCCGCGAATCCGGTTCAATCCATCCGGCGTTCCGACCCAAAGGTTCCCGTTGGGCGCGGCGGCCATGGAGAGAATCACGTCGCTCAACAGGCCGTCGCGGACAGAGTAAGTCTTGACCGCTTCCCATGAATCCGGGCGCTCCACCCGCGTCACGTTTTTGTGGCTAGGGTAGGTTTTCAGGGTTGCCTTGCTTTCGGGGTGCATCGCATTCAGCCCGCTTCCGTTGGTTCCCACCCAGAGCGTGCCCGTCTTGTCTTCGACCACGGCAGTCGTTGCATCGGAGGAAAGGCCCTCCCGCGTGCCCAGAGTGCGGAAGCGCTGATCGCGCAGGATGTGCAGCCCATCGGTCTCGGTCCCGACCCAGAGGTTGCCTTCGTGGTCTTCCATCAGGGCCAGGATCGAGGCCGTCGCCAGCGGGTCGGTCACGGGCAGAAGTTCGAGTCTTCCTCCGGCCCACCTCGCCAACCCGCTATTGGTGCCGATCCATAGACTGCCTTTACTATCCTTGAATAGTGTCTGAATGCGACTGCCAGGTAGGTCGTGGCCGACGGCCAACTTACTTGCCGGCCCTCCCCCAAATTCGATCAACGAGAGATTGCTCTTGCTCGCGACGGCTACCCCTTGGTGGCCAAAGGGCTCCATAAGCTGCAAGGAACCGCGAGGAACATCCTGGCCCGACGCAACCATTGCGCCCCCAGAGAGAATTGGATCCCAAACGCCGCCGCCAGCGATATTTACTTGGCCGCCAAGACCGTGCCCAACCAGACAGGAGCCGAAGGGGCACTTAAAGCCTTGATCCACCCATTGTCCTTTTAGAAAAACACCAGTCTCCTCGGCCGTCCCCACCCAAATGTCGTCCCGGTCGCCCGCTACTATGGAGGTGATTGTGCCTTTCGGCGTTCCCTTTGCTGCCGGTACAAACTTCTCGCCCACCATGTGTGCCAACCCTTGATCTGTCCAAGCCCACACTGCGCCGCTCGAATCCTCGACCACTGAGTTGAGCGCCCCGCCCGGCAGGCCTTCCTTGGTCGTAAACGCAGTTACGACCCCATCCTTCCACCGTGCCAGTCCCTCGCTGGTGCCGATCCACAACGCCCCGTCGCGGGTCTGCAGCAGGCAGCGCACGTCGTTCCCCGGCAGCGCCGGAGCGGAGTTTCTGTCAAAGACCTGAAACCCGTTGCCGTCGAAGCGAACCAGCCCCACCTCGGTCCCCAGCCACACGAAGCCGTCGCGGGTCTGCGCCAGCGCCTGCACCGTATTTTGCGGCAGCCCGTTCTCCATCCCCCACGTCTGGCGGGCGTAGTTGGCCAGTGGAGTCGATGGTTCCAGCGCCAGCCCTTGAAGTGCGCAGCCCAGCAGGAATGCAGTCGCCAAAATGCCGCAAAGCCCGGCCGAAGCACCGCTTCTGCCGGAAAAGAAGAGGAACCCGGCGCCTCTTTCCGGTGGATTCTTCGAATTGGTGTGAATTTGGGCCACGGGATCGGAGGCAGCTTCCCTCATACAGGCTTCAGCATCGCATAAACCGCGCGGATGCAGAGGATTCGGACAAAGCTCCGGCTGCGCGAAAAACCAGGAGAATCCTCGCAAGAGAGACCATGGCAGCTCTCCACCCATTGATCGAGACTAAGGTCACTCGAATGGCTCAAGACATTGTAGTAGTCTGCCGATACTCTATGCATGTCTCGTGAATCTTGTCTCCTGAACGAGTCGTTCAAAGTGTGACTTTCGGGTGGCCGCCCAACTCGCTGGGCTGCCGCCCGTTTCCTTTTTGAATGCCGCAAAGCGGTCCATGCCGATTCTGCCTCCCCCACACAACTCCGCGGTCAAGCTCAACGAGCGGCATGAAAACACCTCGGCCCGTTCAGGGTTTGCTCGCCTTGGCGGGCAACACCGTTGGAACCGCAGCCACTGCCGCACACGGATTCCCGCCGCAGAGCGCCCCGGTAATTCCCTGGCCCTCGGTGATGGTATAGATGCGGTCCACTGCGGGCAGCTTGATCTTCTCTTTGGCGCCGGAGGGCCAATGAATCTCGGCCGTCCCGGCATCGGTCGCATCGCCCAGGCCGAAGTGCGCACGTTGATCGTTCGAGGAGATAAAGCTTCCGCCGCTCATCACATCCTCGCGCTGGCGAAGGCCGTTGGCGGTGAGGTAAACGGTGGCTCCCACCGCATCCCGCGGACTCTTCGGCCCGCCCACCAGCTTCAGCTCCACCCAATGATGATGATCCGGGTTCACGTTCCTCAGGAGCACAGGCGGTCCGTCGATGGGACTGATCACCACATCGATCTTGCCGTCGTTGAACAGGTCGCCGAAGGCCGCTCCACGGCCAGGGGTCAGCACCGCAAGACCGGAGCCCTTCACCGGGGGTACATACTCGAATGTACCGTCGTGGTTGTTGTGGAAGAGCAGCGGCCGCTGAGCATAGGTTGTGCCCCAAGGATGGCCGTCCACCTGCGGGTAGACGTGGCCGTTGATCATCATCAAATCTTTCCAGCCGTCGTTGTCGTAGTCGAACATGCCATCGCCCCAGCCGACAAAAGGAATCGCCTCCTGGACAATCCCCGCCTTGAAGGAAACATCTGTGAAGTTGGCGGTGCCGTCATTGTGGTAGAGCGCCTTGTCGTCATCGCCGAAGTCCGTGATGAGAACGTCCAGCCCCCCATCGTTCATGTAATCGCCTACCGCCAGGCCCATCGAAGCGATCTCGCGGCCATCTCCATTCAAGGCGAAGCCGGAGAAGTAACTCTGATCGTCGAATGTGCCGTCGCCCTTATTGATGTAAAGGTAGTTGGGCTCTGAGTCGTTGGCTACCATCAAATCCACTTTGCCATCGTTGTTCACGTCCACAAAGATCGCGGTAAATCCAAAGTAGGCGCTAGGATCCGAGACGCCGGCCTTGACGCTCACATCGGTAAACGTCCCGTCGCCATTGTTGTGGAAGAGATGATCGGGTTCGCCCTGCAAGCCGCGCGGGCCGCACATCACCGGCACTTTGCGCAACTGGCAGAAGGAAACTGAGGTGGTGCCGCTGGCCGCGGGCGGGTGGTCCAGGTCGTAGTGAACGTAGCCGGAGACGAACAGGTCCAGCCGCCCGTCGCCGTCATAATCTCCCCATGTCGCGCCATCCGACCAGTTACCCAATGTCACACCCGCCTTCTCGGCCACGTCGGTAAAGGTGCCGTCATGATTGTTACGGTAGAGCCGGTTCTTGCCGTAGTTGGCGACAAAGATGTCCGGCCAGCCGTCATTGTCAAAGTCGCCGATGGCCACGCCGAAGCCCCAGCGGTCGTTGGTCACGCCCGCCTTGGCCGCTACATCGGTGAAGGTGCCGTCGTGGTTGTTGTGGAAGAGCGCTGCGTGGGGCGGCGTCTCCTTGCCGCTGAGCGCGTCGAATGTCGAGCCGTTGACCATGTAAATATCCAGCCAGCCGTCATTGTCGTAATCGATCAGTCCAACCCCGGAGCCATCGGTCTCCAGAATATACTTCTTTTCCGGCGAACCCATGACGTGCTTCCAGGAGGCCAGTCCGGAAGCTTTGCTCACGTCATCAAAGACCACCGTTCCCTTGTCCACAAAGCCGCCCGCAGTGATCGGCCGGTGCTCGGCATCGTAGACCGGAGCAAATGTTCCCGCCGAGGAGATGCCGCCCATGCCGCTCTCTGAATCCTCTGGCTTTTGTTGCGCCGGTGCAGGAGCCTGCGCAACGACAATAGGGGAAGCCGCGCCTGACGCCAGCCAAACCGCAAGCAGGAAAGCAATCAACTGCCGGCGCGGCATACGGGCGCAATGATGAGGAACCAGCGGCAACATAAATCCTCCAAAGTATTGAGCGTACTGCGAAAATATCCGCCGGCAAACGCATAGCTTAATGAACGGGAGCATTGGGAGCAGCCGGAAGCTTCGCCGTTGGCGGGTTCATGTTAGCGCACACACTCCCGCCGCACAGCGCCCCGGTGATCCCCTGGCCTTCCGAGATGGTATAGATGCGGTCCACCGCCGGCAGCTTGACTGTTTCCTTCGCGCCGGAGGGCCAGCGAATCTCGGCTGTCCCAGCGTCGGCCGCATCGCCCAAGCCGAAGTGAACCCGCATATCGTTGGAGGAGAGATAGCTGCCGCCGCTCAGCACGTCTCCTCGCTGGCGCATCCCGTCCGCCGTAAGATAGACAGTCGTTCCGACCGCGTCGCGGGGACTCTTCGGCCCGCCCACCAGCTTCAGTTCAACCCATTGGTGGTGGTCTGGATTCACATTGCGCAGCAGCACCGGAACGCCGTCCATGCTATTGATAACCACGTCGATCTTGCCGTCGTTGAAGAGATCGCCGAATGCGGCGCCGCGGCCAACGGTGACAACGGCCAGCCCGGTCCCCTCGACTGCCGGGACCAGTTCGAACTTGCCGTTCTTCAGGTTGTGGTAGAGCAGCGGGCGCTGGGCATAACTGGTTCCCCACTCCGGATGCTTATCGACTTCGGGATAGACGTGGCCGTTGATAATCAGCAGATCCTTCCAGCCGTCGTTGTCGTAGTCGAGAAATCCATCGGCGAAACTGACAAATGGAATGGATGACTCCGCGATGCCGGCCTGATAGCTCACGTCCGTGAAAAAGCCTCTTCCGTCATTTTGGAAAAGGATATTGTAGTCGTCGGCAAAGGTGGTGCTGGCGATGGAAAGGTGCCCGTTGTTCTCGTAGTCCCCGGCGGCAAGGCCCATGTTGGCAGCCTCGCGGCCATCGCTGTTGAGCGCAAATCCGCTTTCGTAACTCTGATCCTCGAACGTTCCATCTCCCTTGTTCATGTAGAGATAGTTGGGCGTGGAATCGTTTGCCACCAGCAGGTCCGGCTTGCCGTCTCCGTTCACGTCCACAAACAGCGCCCCCAGGCCGTAGTATCCGTTGGGATCGTCCACCCCCAGCTTCTTGCTGACATCGGTAAAAGTTCCGTCTCCATTGTTATGAAAGAGGTGGTCGTGTTCGCCCTTCAGGCCGCGCGGTCCGCACATCACCTGCACTCCGCGATACTGGCAGAAAGCGAAGTTGACTGCCTTCGACCCGGAGATCGGAGGATCGGCCAAGTCAAGTTGAATGTAACCGTCCACAAACAAATCCAGCCGCCCATCGCCGTCGTAGTCGCCGAAGGTCGCGCCCGTGGACCACGTGCCGATTGCGACTCCGGCCTTTTCCGCAACATCGGTAAAGGTCCCGTCGTGGTTGTTGTGATAAAGGCGGTTCTTCCCATAGTTAGTCACGTATAGATCCGGCCAGCCGTCGTTGTCGTAATCGCCCACTGCGCACCCGTATCCCCACCGGTCGTTGGCGACGCCGGCCTTTTGGGTCACATCGGTGAAGGTGCCATCGTGATTGTTATGAAAGAGAGCCGCGTGCGGTGGAGCGGCCTTGCCGTCAAGCGCATCGTAAGTCGAGCCATTGACCAGATAAATGTCAAGCCAACCGTCATTGTCATAGTCCAGAAGACACACGCCCGGGCCTTTGGCTTCCAGGATCAAACGTTTCTCCGGAGTGCCGGCCGTGTGATGCCAGCTGGTAAGTCCAGCGGCCTTGGCGACGTCCTGAAAGATGATCGGGCCAGTCTTGACAAAGCCGCCCGCGGTGATCGGCCGGTGTTGGCTATCGAACTGCGCTTTCTGAGGACCGGCATTGGCCATACCGCCCCCGCTCACTCCACCCTGGGATGGCGGCATTCCGCTCTGCTGGTCTTGCTGTGCAGCCCATAACGCCGAACCCGAATAAGAAACCAAAAGCGTACAGAAGAAAAGTGCCGATATCAGTCCGGAATTGCGCGACAAGGAGATTCCTCCACCACCTAAAGTGTATCGCAGTCATACTCCCTTCGAGGCGCAGCTTCGCTACATCTTCTTCTTATCCCGGCAGGAGTGCAGATAGGCGAGCAGGTCCGCGAGATCCGCGTCCTGCAAGTCCTCTCCGAAGGGCGGCATCTGCTTGCTGCCCTCGACGATCTGCCGGCGCATCTGCTGCTTCTTCAATCTTCTACCCACCCCTGAGAGGTCGGGTCCCTTGTGTCCGCCTTGATTGCGAATGCTGTGGCAGTGCAAGCATCCGGTCGCGGCGAAGACCGATGCGCCGCGCTCCCGTTGGCGGCGTGAGCACGAGAAGGCGGCGGGGGAGCAAAGCAGCAGGACGGCAAATGCCGCTAACCACACCCTCATTGGCTGCCCGCGCTCCCGCCCGCGACGGCCTCCGGCGCGAGATCGCTGTGCGTGTGCCAGGGCACGCTCTCCGATGTGATCTCGGGATGCTTTCGCAGAAACTCCAAGGCATACGTGCTGGCGGTCGGATCGTCCTTTTGATCTGCAAAGGCAGCGGACTCGCGCGCCGCCTGTTCCTTCATACCGAGCCGGCGATAGACGATGGAGAGAATATAGTGCGCCGCCAGATCGTCCGGATCGATTGACTGCAGCGTCTCGTACTCGGTTCGCGCCTCGACGTACTTATGCTGCTGATAGAGCGAAAAGCCAAGCTCGCGGTGCGCATCGCGAGAGCGGGGAAACTGCGCCGCCACCTCGCGAAGATCGGCGACTGCCGCGTCCAGATGCCCTTGAGTGCGCTCGACCAGCGCGAGGTAGTAAAGCGCGCGCGCATTGTGCGGAGCTAGCTGGAGTGCTTTCTCCAGATTGCTGCGCGCGTCGCCGTAGCGTTCCCATTGAGAATCGGCAATGGCGACGTTGGTGAACCCGTCGGCATAGTCCGGGCGCAGTTCGGTAACTCGCTCAAAGGCGCGCGCGCTTTCGGCATACTGCTGCGCATCCAGCAGACCGATGCCGTAGTTATTCCAGCGCATCCATTCTTTGTTGTCGATGGGATCGGGCGGCGCTGCCGGATTCGAACCGATTGCCAGAGACCGCGTGCGAGAAGCCATCTCAACCACGGGCATTTCATAGTGCTTGCCCATGCCGAAGTCAATGAAGTGCTGATTGAAGCGGCGGTAGTTGATCTTGGCGGTAACAGCGATCGGCCCGGCGGCGTCCGCGGGCAGCTTGAACTCATAGCGCACGATCTGGGATCGGCCCGATTGGATCGTGTTGTTATACGCAACCACCCTAGTATCCCAGACCTGATGAAGGTCGTTCAACCCGCCATACTTGTTGATCAAGCGATTGGTGAAGCTATGCGCGCGAGGATCCAGCGCGCCGTCCGGTTGCAGCGCACCGGAGTGCATCAGCACGCGGCCCGCCGCGTCCTTGGCCTCAAACTCGACCCAGCTCTCGTAAAAATCGCGCTGCTCCGGAACAAAGCTATGGCCGATGCCTTTGTTTTGAATGACGACTGAAACTGTAAGTAAGTCGCCCGGAGCGATCTCGAACGGCCGGCTTCCAAGAGGCGCGACGATCTTTCCCCCGTTACGTTCGATCCCGAAGAGGTCCACATTAAAGACTCCGTTCTGCAGAAAGGCAACGGTCTTCTCCATCTGAGCATCGTAGCCGTAATACTTCGAGAGAACCGTATTGGCTCCCAGCCAGCGATGCGACGCGAGCTTGCCTTCCGTCGCCCCATAGTCGGGCAACGTGGTTTCTTCTCGCGGCATGTGGCAGGTCTGGCAGGTAGAAACCTTATCTTTGACATAGAAGGGAAGTGGAGACTGTTTTGCAAAAGAAGAAAGCTGCCACTCGTCGTAAAGAAAGATGGCGCGCTGCCACTTATAGCCGTTCAGGATTCTGGGCAGGGCGGCCTTGTGACACACTGAACAGAACTCGCTTGTGCGGTAGAAGTCCTTCATCACGGCCTGAGAGTGCCGGTCGAGGTGAGCCAGTACCTCCTTGTCGGGAACCTCGCCGTAGACCGGCTTGCCGTTCTCGTCGACCATAACTGCCGGTTGAGCGAGAATGTAGCTGCCTGTTCCGCGCGTGTTGACCTTCTGGATTGCATGGCATACCGAACAGGTCACGCCGTCTTCGTCGAACTTGCGATTGACGGGAGAGTGCTCGGTCATCGCGCCGGAGACCAGGGCAATAGGGTTGTGGCACCCCTCGCAGTGGCGCGCAAACTCGATCCCCTTTCCCTTCATCAGCATATTGACGTTCTTGATATACCAGGGCGCGCGGAAGGAGTTTGCGTGGGCTGTCTGGCGCCACTCGGCGTGCGCCTCCTGATGACAGTGGCCGCAGTACTTTGCCGTGGGAAAGCTCTTGGGATCGATAAACTGACCCGTGTCCGTGGTGGCATTCGAGGGAAGAAACGGCTCGTCCGTTCCAAAGCGGAAGTTATAGTGCTCGCTGATCGCCTGGGAATAGCTCGCTCGCTGCGCGGCAGCCGGATCGTCGCTGGCGCAGGCCCGCTTGACTGGCCAAGTCATGAAGGCGCAGACGACGGTAGCTACGACCATGATTCTGCTAACTAGCCGAAGAGTTCGATTCGCAAAGAACGTCGGCTTCAACGCGATCTCAATGTTATTGATCCTCATAGGATCTGACCTCCGGCGTTGAGTAAGGAGAAGCTCTTCTTCATGGAGAAGAGGTGAAACTGCCCGCCCCATCCTCGCCGTGTTCTTGCCCTTGGGGCCGGGGTAGGATTCGACGTTCTAAGGTTTTGTACCATGGCCTTCCACGAGAGTTACTATGCGGTCGATCTGCGGAGCGGGGAAATGCTCCTTCGCTCCGCTGGGCCAATGCACCTCAATATCGTCGATCGTGGTAGCATCTCCGAGTCCAAAGTGCAGCCGCGGATCGCTTGTCGAGGCATAACTTCCCCCGGAAATCACGTCGTCGCGCTGGCGCATCTTGCTGGCGGTAAGATAGACCGTTGCGCCGACGGCGTCCCGCGGGCTCTTTGGTCCGCCAATCAGCTTCAATTCGATCCAATGGTGCTTGTCCGGCGAGACGTTACGGAGCAGAGCCGGCGGGCCATCCATAACATTGATGACCACATCGAGCTTACCATCGTTGAATAAGTCGCCGACAGCCAGGCCGCGACCCACATAAGTCTGTGCGAGCGCCGTTCCCTCAACCGCCGGCATCAGGTCGAACTGCTTGCCGCCGTCATTGTGAAACAGCAGCGGGCGCTGGGCGTAGCTGGTTCCCCAAGGCTCCTTATCCACGATCGGATAGACGTGACCGTTGGCAGCGATCAGATCCTTCCAGCCGTCGTTGTCGTAGTCGAAAAATGCTGTTCCCCAGCCGAGAAATGGGACTGTTGTTTCGGAAATTCCGAGCTGATAGCTGATGTCGGTGAAGTTAGCGTCTCCGTCGTTGCGATAGAACGGGTCGTAATCGTCGCTGAAGGTGGTGTTGAAGAGATCGACCATGCCATTGTTCCGGTAGTCGCCAACAGCAATTCCCATGGTGGCAGTTTCACGGCCGTTTTCATTGAGAGCGAAGCCCGATGCATAACTTATATCCTCAAAGGTTCCGTCTCCTTTGTTGAGATAAAGATAATTCGGGGTCGAGTCATTGCCAACCAGCAGGTCGGGTTTTCCGTCGTTATTGACATCGACGAAGACCGAGGTAAGCCCATAGTAGCCGTTGTCGTCGGCGACGCCGGCCTTTTCGCTGACGTCCGTGAACGTGCCATCGCCGTTGTTATGGAAGAGATGATCGGGCTCTCCCTTTAAGCCGTGCGGGCCGCAGGCGACAGTCTCGCCGCGGAAGGTGCAAAAGCTGTAAGTCACGCCCTGGCCGCCCGATGCCGGCGGATTTGCCAGGTCATAGTGAACATAGCCGGGAACAAATAGGTCCAGTCTTCCATCGCCGTCGTAATCTCCCCAGGTGGCTCCGGTTGACCAGTTGCCCAGCGTAACACCGGCTTTCTCGGCCACATCGGTGAAGGTTCCATCGTGATTGTTGTGATAGAGACGATTCTTGCCGAAGTTAGATACGTAGATATCCGGCCAGCCGTCATTGTCAAAGTCGGCAACGGCGCATCCGAAACCCCAGCGGTCGTTGGTGACGCCGGCCTTTTCTGCAACATCGGTGAAGGTTCCATCGTGGTTGTTATGAAACAGGGCAGCGTGCGGCGGAGTTGTCTTTCCGCTCTCGGCATCATAAGTCGAGCCGTTTACCAGATAGATGTCCAGCCAGCCGTCGTTGTCGTAGTCGAGCAGGCACACGCCCGAACCATTGGCCTCGATAATGAATTTCTTCTCCGGTGTGCCCATGACATGCTTCCAGGAGGTCAATCCGGCCTGGCGGGCGATGTCCTCAAAAAGGATTGGGCCGTCTTTTACGAAACCGCCCGCGGTGATCGGCCGGTGCTCCTTGTCAAGAACTGCCGCGTGCGCGCCTCCGGTGTTGACTCCTCCCACGGCGGAAGCCTGCCCGCCTTCAAGTGGCTTGTCGGATTGCGTATCGGCGGCATGCGAGTCCGGCGTGCTGGACTGCGCGGCGCAGCGCAGCGAAAGTGCAAACAGCACCATGCAGATCGCCATGCCGGCAAGTCTGCAAACGGTTCCTCGTCTGGCGAAGAGTTGATATCCCTCGTCCCATGAGGCAAGATCTCTCTGATTCAGGGACAGGAACCTCTGAAGACGCCGGGGAATCAGCGTGATCATGCGGCCTCCACATTGTGAACGTGTTCACCATACTGCATTGAGAGGTATTCCGGACTCATCCAAAAGATGGAGGGTTGTAAGCTCTAATTTGCGGGCTCCCGGCGCATTGGCTCCGTTGCTGGGCTGGAAAGGTTGCCCTGCGTATTACCCGAATTGCGCGTGCTCTTCCGTACGCCTCGCGCTTTGAGCAATTGCTCCGTCCCGCAGACGGAGCATCGCCAGGGGAAGTAGCCGAGGAGCGGAGCCAGCCTGACACGCAGGAATCCTTGCCGCTTGATCCGGTGCATTCTATGGCTCTGACACTTCGAGCACACCATGTGTGTTCGCTCCTTTAGATTGAAAATTGAAAGTGTAACTGATCATTATATAGAGCCAATCGGCCCAGAATCCCTGGGGAACAACAGCGCTCCCTTTTATGGGAAATCGAAGGTAACGGCTGGTCTCGCGCATTGGTCACTCTGGCCCATTGCCGTCGCGTGATCGTGCTTTCTTGACGCGCACCTCGCCGCTCTGCTCTACTGAAATCAACGGTATGCACACTCCCGGCGTCAATGCGAACTCTTCTCCGGTCCTGCGCATCCTCTTGCCGATTCCCGCCATGCGAATTAGCAGTTCCACTGCGCACGCGGGAAATGGAGCCTGAGAAACCGGAAAGCAGCCATGCAGCATCCAGGCCACCACCCGCAAGCGCGGCTGGTGGTTTTTGTTTTTCCAGCCGCTTTGAGATTTTTGTCCATTCCGTTTTTTTGTCCAGCCAAGGAGGAAGGTTTTGGAATCCGTGACCCTCAAAAGCATCCAGGCGGCGCGCGCGCGCATCGGCGAAGCCATCTATGTCTCGCCCTGCCAGCTCTCCAGCGACCTCTCCGAGTTGACCGGCTTGCCGCTACATCTGAAGCTGGAAAACCTGCAACGCACCGGCTCTTTCAAGGAGCGGGGCGCGCTGAACAAGCTGCTCACTCTCAGCCAGGCCGAGCGGGAGCGGGGCGTCATCACCGCCAGCGCGGGCAACCACGCCCAGGGCGTCGCCTTCCACGCTGCCGCCCTAGGCATTCGCGCGCAGATCGTGATGCCGCTGGCCACTCCGCAGATCAAGGTCGAGGCTACGCGCGGCTTCGGGGCCGAAGTCTTTCTCCACGGCGCCAACTATGAAGAAGCCTGCGAAGAGGCCCTGCGCATCTGCCGCGAAGAGAGCCGCACCTTCATCCATCCCTTCGACGATGTCGAGATCGTCTCCGGCCAGGGCACCATCGGCTTGGAACTGCTCGAGCAGGTTCCCGGACTCGAGGCTGTCGTCGTGCCCATCGGCGGTGGCGGACTTATCGGCGGTGTCGCCTGCGCGCTGAAGGAGAGCAACTCCAGGATTCGTGTCATCGGCGTCGAGCCGGAGAAGCTGCCGTCGATGCTTCGAGCCCGCGAGACCGGCCGGCCGGTCACCATTGCTACCGAGGCCACCATCGCCGACGGCATCGCCGTGCGCCGTGCCGGCGAACTGACACTGCCGCTGGTTTCGCGTTATGTTGACGAGATCGTCACCGTGGATGACGAGGAGATTGCCAGCGCCATTCTCATGCTGCTGGAGCACGAAAAGACACTGGCCGAGGGCGCGGGCGCCGCAGCCCTGGCCGCTCTGCTTCAGTCCAAGACCGATCTGCGCGGCCGGCGCACCGTCGTCCTGGTCTCCGGCGGCAACATCGACGTCACGCTGCTGGCCAAGATCATCGAGCGCGGCCTGGTCAAAGACGGCCGCCTGCTGCGCATTCGTGTCCATCTTCAGGACCGCCCCGGCGCGCTGCTGGCGCTCACCCAGGTTCTGGCCCGCGAGCGCGCCAACATCGTCGAGACTATCCACAATCGCTCCTACTACGGCGTCAGCCTGGGCGAAACCGTGATCGACGTGACCCTGGAGACCCGCGGCGCAGCCCACATCACCGCCATCAATCGCGCACTCGGAGAAGCCGGATTCCTCTTCGAGCGGATAGAGTAGGAGTTGAAATGTACGCGCCCAAATTCAATCAAGTCGCTGACCGGGCCATTCTCATCGAGGCGATGCGGTCCTACTCGTTTGCCATTCTCTTCGGACCGAAACCTGATTCTGAAACCGCTGCGCCGCTCACGGCCACGCACTTGCCCCTGGTCGTCAAAGACTCGGGCCCCCATGGGCTGCTCGAAGGCCACTTCGCCCTCGCCAATCCTCACTGGCAGGCCCTGGCAGGACGCGAGACCCTGGTCGTATTTCCTGGACCCCACAGCTACGTCTCGCCCACTTTGTATGCCGATCCGCTCTCGGTTCCCACGTGGAACTACATCGCTGTGCACGCAACCGGCACTCTGCATCTTGTCGAGGACGAGCTGGGCAAAGAAGCCCTCCTGGCTGGACTGATTCAGGCCCATGAGCCGGGCTTCGCGGAGAAATGGCGCGCCATGAGCGACGATTTTCGCCGCTCGATGCTGGCCGGGATCGTCGGCTTCCGTATCCCCATCGCGCGCATCGAAGGGAAGTTCAAGATCAGCCAGAACCGCGACCTGGCAGAGCGGGGCAAGATCCACGCCGCCCACGCCGCAGGGAGCCCCGATCAGCAGTCCCTGGCCGCGTGGATGGAGCGGCTGGGTGGGTGATCGAAGCTCACCGACGACGTTTCTCAACGCCCATGGCATTTGCTATACTTGTTGAGTTCACCACTGTGCGGAGGTGGCGAAATTGGCAGACGCACCAGCTTGAGGTGCTGGCGCCTGAAAAGGCATAGGGGTTCAAGTCCCCTCTTCCGCACCAATTTCTCTCTTCCGGGTCAGCCGGACTGACCTCAGAAAGCAGCTTTCTAAATGAATATCCTCTTCGCTTTCGTCGTTGCCCTGCATGTGATCGTGTGCTTCTTTCTGATCGGCGTGGTCCTCCTGCAGCAGGGCCGCTCGGCCGACCTGGCAGGCGCCTTCGGCGGCCAGGGCTCGCAGACCGCCTTTGGTCCTCGTGCCGCGGCCAACGTCCTCACCCGGCTCACCACCTGGTCGGCCGTCATCTTTATGTGTACCTCGATCACCCTGACCATCTTGTACGTACATGGCGGAACTCGTTCGCACTCGGTGCTCGATCGCTCCAAGCCCGCGCCGGTCTCTGCCCCCGCCAAGTCTGGCAAATAGAGCGTAAGACCTTTTTCAACAAGGATATAAATCAAGAGCGGCGGGCCAAACGGCCTGCCGTTCCTGCGTGCGGCCATCACTTTCGTCAGTTTGCCTGAGAATACTTGTTGACAGATACATCTTCGAGATATATCTTGTAGATATATGAAAGACAGCCGGACCGCATACGTCATTCTCGGTGTGCTCTCCATTGAGCGGAATCTATCCGGCTACGAGCTGCACAAGGCCATCGAAGACAACTTCGGCAGCTTTTGGGGCGAGAGCTACGGGCAAATCTACCCCACCCTCAAACGGCTGGCCGCCGAGGGCTTGATCGAGCCCTGCAAGCCAGCCTCCGAGCCCAAGAAGCGACGCCAGGAGTACGCGCTGACCGATGCCGGGCGCGCCGCTCTTCGCGAGTGGCTTGCCCTGCCTTTTCACAACGATCCTCCACGCAATGAATTCATGCTCAAGCTCTTCTTTGGCCGGGAGGCTGCGCCCGGCGTCGCGGTCGCGCACGTCCGCGAACTGCAACAACGGAATCAGCGCATGCTCGCCACTCTCGAAGGGATCGAGGGCATGGCGAACCAGCATCAATCTCCAAATCCTCATCGGCCGTACTGGATGCTCACGCTGAGCCTGGGAATCGCAATGACCCGCGCCGCGCTCGATTGGGGCGAATCGGCGCTGACCCAGCTTGCCTCCATGGAGGCCGCAGGATCCGAAGAACTGCCATCGGCAACTCCCAATCAACCTCGATCGGAGAACCAAGAATGACCACGAACGTCAAATCGAATCGCAGCTCGCAGATCGCAGCCTGGGTTGCCGGCAGTATCTTCGTCCTCGGCTTCTTCCGCGCTCAAATAGGCTACTGGACAGGACCCATCCTCGGCGTCTGGTTCGCGGGTACGCAAAAACCTCGGCGCGGATTTCTCTGGATGATGGTTTTTGCTTTTATTCCCCACCTGATATCCGATTGGCGTCTCTTCGCGCAAACGGGTCTTCGACCGGCATTTGAATATGCCGCGTGGATACTGCTGGCATCCTTGCTGGCTGTTTTGCCTTTCACCTTCCATCGGCTGGTTAGTCCGCGCCTGCCGGGATTCATCTCGACGCTTCCTTTTCCGCTGGCGTCCGCGGCAATTCAGTTTTGGTGCTTGCCATTGTTGCCATCCGGCGCTTTCATGTTCCTCGCCGACGACGGTGCGGCTAAAATGCCGTTGTTGCATGTCATGAAGGGGATCGGCGGCGGCCCTATCCTCTTGCTGCTTGACGCCAGCATCTTCATTGGCTGCTGGTTTGCGACGGTGGTCGTGTGGATGTGGAACAACGAGTTTCGCGCTTCAAGGGTCGGCAGAGGCGCGGCCTTTATCGGAGTGTTATTCGGACTTCTGTTGGGCTTTGGAATCTACTCCCGGATCAGAGGCGTCGGTTTGCTCAACATCCTGCCTGCCAGCGTAGTCACGATATGGGCATGGATTCCTCCTGCCGGAGGCATCGCGCTTGCAATCTGGGCGCTGTTCGCCCGCGGCAAGCACAAGCCGTGGGCAGACCGCCCGCAGACCGTTGCCCTGCTGCGAAGCCCGTTTACCGGCGACCCTTTGCATGTGGTTGCCGAAAAGGGCAGGGAAGCACTGGTCAGCAGCTCCGGCGAGCGCTTTCCGGTTCGCGATGGAATTCCCGTCTTTCTCAGGCCCGAGGATCTCAGCGGCGACAACGGCAAATACAACAGGCTCTATGAAACCATCGGCGGCTTTTACGACGATACTCAACGTGTCGTTGCCGCCTTCCGGGGCTTGGACATTGACTCATATTTCGAAAACTATATGAGTTTGCTCGAGGTGAAACCCGGCGATTCCGTGCTCGAGACCTCCGTCGGAACCGGTCTCAACTTCAAATACCTGCCTCCCGAGGCAAAACGCTCCGGCCTCGATCTCTCCCCTGAGATGCTCACGAACTGCCAGAACAATCTGCGCCGCTGGCAGATGGATGCCGATCTTTATCTGGGCAATGCCGAGAGCCTGCCCTTCGCAGAATCGAGCTTCGACGTGGTCTTCTCGTGCGGCGGCTTCAACTTCTTCAGCGACCGCGCCAAGGCCATCCGCGAGATGATTCGCGTAGTCAAGCCGGGCGGCCATCTGATGATCGAGGACGAAACCGAAGAGTACGTGAAGAGCACGTACGAGAAGAGTCCAATTACGAGTGGTTTTTATTCGAAGCGCAAACAGGCCGTGACTGTGCCAATTGATTTGGTGCCGCCGGAGATGGAAGAAACTCATCTTGAAATGCTGAAGGACGGCAAGTTCTATGCAATTACCTTCCGCAAACCACTTGCTATGGGGCCAACTGCCGTTGGAAGGACAAATCCCACAGGTGACCTACTGGCCACTGACAGCCAGACCGACTGTAGAATGGAGCCATGATCCTGGAGACCTTCCCCGTCGGCCCGCTCGCCTGCAACTGCACGCTGCTGGGCGACCCGGAAGCAGGCGAGGCCATCGTCATCGATCCCGGCGACGAGGTCGGCCGGATCGCCCGGCGGCTCACGGAACTCGGCCTCAAGCTCAAGCAGATTATCGTCACCCATGCGCACATCGACCATGTGGGCGGCGCGCTCCGGCTCAAGCAGTTGACCGGCGCGCCCATTCTGCTGAACGAAAACGATCTTGACCTGCTGAAAATGATGGATCGGCAGGCCGCATGGCTCGGCATCGCCACCCCCGAGACCGCTCCGCCGGACGAGAACCTCGCCGACGGGCAGCGCGTAGGCCTGGAGCACTACCCCGCAGAGGTTCTGTTTACGCCCGGCCACACGCAAGGCTCGATCTGCCTGCACTTTGCCCCGCTCAAGCTGCTGATGGCCGGCGATACGCTCTTTGCCGGCAGCATCGGCCGCACCGACCTGCCGGGCGGCGACCCAGAGCAGATCATCGACTCGATCCAGAGCCGCCTACTGGTGCTGCCCGACGAGACGCGCGTTGTCGCCGGCCACGGCCCCGAGACCACCATTGGCGTCGAGCGAAGGAGTAATCCGTTCCTGCGCGGATCATGAGAACAGGGAATAGAGAAGAGAGCATGTGAGTGTTACTCCGCAGGCAGGTGGCGGAAGACTCCTTCCGCCCGCAAAGTTTCGATGCAGCGCATCAGGCCGGCGTCAGTAGTCAAAATACTCCAACGCTCTCGGAATGCGACAGCGCAGATCAGCATATCAATTGCTCCACATGCTACCCCGCGAGTCCGGCAGAGATTAAACATTCTCGCTGCTTCTTCGTAATGCGACGTTGGAATAGGGATATCCTGAAAGCCTTCGAGCGCGAGACTCAATCGCTTGAATTGAGCTACCTCTTTGATTCCAGAAAGGACTTCCTGGCGGATTGGGCCGATGATGGCTACGCGGCCGTTCTGGACCGCTTCGGAGAGAATCGCAACGATGCGCTGCTCGTCTTTGCTCAGAAGAGCTTTGTTCCTGCGCCGCAGCGCAAGGGACCAGACACAACTATCGATCAGAATCTTCACGGTTCGATTTCGATCCGATCAAGCAGCCGCACCTTCTTGTAGTCGTAGGCGGGGTCATAGTCGATCGTCCCAAACAGTTTCAGGATTTCCATTTGCTTTCGCCTCTGGATATATTCCTGCAAGGCAGCGGTCACTGCTTCCTTCTTGGTCACGTGAGCTCCGATCCGCCGTGCCTCGTTGATCAGTTTGTCGTCAATAGCGAGATTGGTCGGCATTGTGGCATCTCCCTCTATGTGTAGAATATCACACAATTTAATGTGTAGATCAGGAGCCCGTTGAGCGGTGGTGTAGATACTCCATCAGCCGGGCGACGCCGGCGCTGAATTCATCTTCTGGGCCAAGCAGGCTCACCACCAGCCAGCCGGAGTCGGCCATTCCGAAGAAGTAGCCGGGATGGACCCAGACGCCGCGTTCGAGCAGAGCCAGCACCGTCTGCTCGTCCGTCGCGAGAGCCGGAATGCGCAGCACAGCGTACCAGCCGCCCTCGACCACGAGACGGCTCACCTCAGGCAGCCCGGCAAGCTCGCGGTCCAATTCGGCGAGGTTAGCCAAGACGCGCGCGAGGATCTGCTCTTGAATGGCCGCGCGGCCTTCGAGCCATGATGCCATGGCCCACTGCACCGGCGCATTCATCGAGAGAAAGGTGTCGGCGATGACCTCCAGGCGATCGAGAGCCAAGTCCGCCTGAGGCCCGGCGGCCACAATCCATGCGGCTTTCATCTGCGGCAGTCCGGCGATCTTGCTCAGGCCGCTGACCACATAAACCGGAACGCCCTCAAGCCCGGCGGCAAAACTTGCGGCTTTCTCGCCAAAGCTGTAGTCGAGAAAGACCTCGTCGACAATCAACGCAAGATCGAACTCCCGGCAGAGCCGCGCGAGTTCCTCCGCCTCCCACGGCTTGGTGAAATGGCCAGTGGGGTTGTTGGGATGCACGAGGACGATGGCGCGCGTCTGAGGAGTGATGGCCTGGCGAAATCCTTGAGGATCGATCTGCCAGCCGTGATCGTAGACCAGCGGCGCGGCCTTGAGGCGCACATCGTCGAGCACGGCCAAAAAGTCAAAGAGCGGATAGCCGGGCTGGGCGACGAGAATCTCGCCGCCGGGATCGCAGAGCAGCTTGAAAAGGAAGCTGTAGGCCTCGCTGGTGCTGGTGGTCAGAACAATCTGCTCGGGCTTCAGAGCCACGCCGTGATCCGCATAGTGCGCGCAAACCGCCCCGCGCGCGTGCATAAGGCCATGCGGCTGCGGATCGTAGTCGAGAGCGCGAGGATCGGCCAGAGCTGTGAGCAGATCGGGCGAATAGCGAAAGCCGCAGCGGGTGGGATTCGAGGCCGTCAGGTCGGCGATGGGCTGCCCGGCCGCAGCTAGTAGCCGATGCGCTCGCGCTAACTCGCTCTCCTCGGTGTTCCAGTTGGTTCGCTCGGAAAAGCGCATGATACTCTTCCCCGTCAGAATTTAGAAAGGCTGCCGCACCGCAGGTGCCACAATAGAAACAGGCGTCCTCTTCAACATTACACGGGCGTTCCCAGGAGGGAAGGTTGGCTTTGCGCGCGGTTGTCTTCGATTATGGAATGGTATTGACCGGGCAGCCGGACCCTGAAGCCTACGCCAATCTGCTGCGCATCACTGGATTGTCCATCGACCGCTTTGAGCCCCGCTACTGGGCCGACAGGCATGCCTACGACGAAGGCAAGCTCAGCGGCATCGCCTTCTGGCAAAAGTTCATGCGCGACGCCGGAATGCCGCCGGACAGCGAGATCGTGGAAAAGTTGAACCGCTGGGACGCGCGGCTGTGGACGACCGAGAATCCCGCCATGCTGGCCTGGCAGCTTGCGCTCAAGCAGCGCGGATTGCTCACCGCCATTCTCTCCAACATGGGCAACAATGTGCTGGCCAGCGTGGAGCGCGAGTTTGCGTGGATTCATCGCTTCGATGTGCTGGTGTGGAGCTTCCAGCTCGGCATCGCCAAGCCCGACCCCGCCATTTATCGCCATACTCTTGCTGAACTCGGCGTCCCGCCCGCAGAGACGCTGTTCATCGACGACAAACTGCCCAACATCGAGGCCGCGCAGGCGCTGGGCTTACAGACGATTCAGTTCTTCAGCGTTGAACGGCTTCGCGCGGATCTGATCGCGCGGGGCTTCGACGCCCAACTACCCTTGCCCGCCTGAGAAGAGCTTGCGACTCGGCAACCGGCTCATCCGTCAAGAGAAGATAGCAAGCATCCAATGGTGAATCTATTGCAAACGACAAAAGCATTGCGCACGGCCATTTCGGTTGTGCTGGGGTTAGTTTTGGCGCTGAGCGCGGGGTTGGCGCTCGGCCAGAGCGTGCCGGTGGTTACAGGCAACGCGCGGGTCGACAAACTGCTTAGCCAGATGACGCTCCAGGAGAAGCTGACGCTGATCCACGGGACGCATGAGGATCCAGCGGTCTACCAGGGACAAGCCGGCTACCTGGCCGGCATTCCGCGGCTGGGCATTCCGGGGCTGCGCTTTGCCGACGGGCCTCCGGGTGTGTTGACGCGGCATCCGTCGGCGGGCGAGACAGCCACCATGGGCGTGGCCGCCACCTTCAGCCGCCAGTTGGCCGAGCAAAACGGCCTGGTGATCGGCCGCGAAGATCGCGCGCTGGGCATCGACGTCTCCCTGCAGCCCTTTGTGAACATCGACCGCGATCTCGAATTCGGCCGCGGCTACAACACCTTCGGCGAAGACCCGTTGCTCACCAGCGAGATGGGCGTGGCCGAGATCGAGGGCATTCAGTCGCAGCACGTGATGGCGCAGATCAAGCACTATGTGGCCTACGACTCGAACAGCGGCAACATCTTTGTCGACGACCAGACACTGCACGAGATCTATGTAGCCCCCTTCGATGCGGCCATTCAAGCCGGCGTCTCGTCGATCATGTGCTCGTATAATCGCGTGAATGGAACCTTTGCCTGTGGCAACGAAGCCACGCTCGCCAAAATTCTGCGCGACGAGCTTGGCTTCAAGGGATTCGTGACCTCTGACTGGGGTGCGGTGCACGCCGTCAACTTCATCAATGCCGGGCTGGATATGGAGATGCCCGGCGTGCCGATAACGGGCGACATTCATCCGACTCCTTCCTTCTTTGACTCGCTGCCTGTACCTCCCTCGCCTCCGGCGCGCGCTGCCGGCGAGGTGGGCGGGGACATGTTCGGCGGACACATTCCCGAAGAGCCGGTGCGCGTGCGCGGCGGCGGCGGTGACTTCGGCCTCAAGCTGGACCCCAAGAAGATGACCGAAGCGCTGAAGGACGGGACGGTCAGTGAGGCAACCATCACCCGCGCCGCGGGCCGCGTGCTCTATGAGATTGTTCGCTTCGGGTACATGGACGGCGAGCAGAAACACGAGATCACCGCACAGTCCATCGAGGCAAACGCCAAGATCATCGAGAAGACCGGCGAAGATGCTGCGGTTTTGCTGAAGAACGACGACGGGGCGCTGCCCCTGAAGGCCGCCGATCTCGATTCCGTGGTTCTGATCGGCCCCACGGCCGGTCAGGTGGACGCAATCGGTATCAACGGCGAGCGCTCCGTCGGCCTGCCCCAGCGCCAGGTAGGCCCGCTTGCGGCTCTCAAGAAGATCACCGGCAACGACAAGATCCGCTTCGCCGTGGACGACGACATGACCGGCACGACCGTTCCGGCATCGGCCTTGAGCCACGACGGCAAGCCGGGGCTCGAACGCACAGGCTCACGCGCAACGCAGATTGACGCACAGCTTGATTTCACTGGCAAGAACGCCCTGCCGCCCAACTCGGCCGTCACCTGGAAGGGCTCGCTCACACCGCCTCACGCCGGTATCTTCTGGCTCTATCTGCAGGCGATGGGGACGAATGCCAAGATATTCATCGACGGCAGGGGCCTTGCCGGCACCGGCGCACGCCAGGGCGGAGTGCATGGTGACATCTTGCAAGCCAACCAGGACAACGCCATTCCCACCACCGACGGCCTCGACAATGTGCGCCGCGCGGTTGAGTTGACTGCCGGGCCGCACGAGATCGAAATCGAGACCAGCCCGGACAGCTCGAACTCGCCGGTCCAGGTGCGGCTGAACTGGTATACGCCTGAGCAGCGCAAGGCCGACCACGAGGCTGCCATCGCCGCCGCCAAGAACGCGAAGGTCGCTGTGGTCTTTCTTTGGACGCGGCTTCAGCCGGTCTTCGGCCTGCCGGGCGAGCAGGACAAACTCGTCGAGGAAGTAGCCGCGGTCAACCCCAACACCATCGTCGTGCTCAATACCAGCCAGCCTGTGGCCCTGCCCTGGATCGACAAGGTCAAGGCTGTCCTCGAGATGTGGTGGCCGGGCGATGAGGGCGGTTGGTTGACGGCCAACCTGCTGGCCGGCAAGATCAGTCCCGCGGGCCGTCTGCCTGTCACCTGGGGCAAGCGGCTGGAGGACTACCCCGCCACCGACCCCGCGCATCCCGAACGCTCCTTCAAAGGCGTCAATGGCAAGACCACTTACAGCGAAGGCGTCAACGTAGGCTATCGCTGGTTCGACAAGGAGAAGATTGCTCCGCTCTTCGCCTTCGGCTACGGTTTGAGTTACACCACCTTTGCCTACTCCGGGCTGAAGGTTGCGAAGACCGCGGACGGCGGGCTCGATGTGAGAGTTGACCTCAAGAACACTGGCGGTGTTGGTTCGGACGAAGTTCCGCAGGTCTACCTGGGAGCGCCGAGCGAGATTCCAGCAGGAGTGCAGTTCCCGGTGCGGGCGCTGGCGGCCTTCGATCGCATTCATCTGGCCTCGGGCGAGACCAAAACCGTAACCCTCCACGTGGCCCCGCGCCAGTTGCAGTACTGGTCGACCAAGGAAGGGAAGTGGGTGACCACGATAGGCAAGCGGATCTTGAGCGTAGGCGCTTCGTCGCGGGATCTGCGGGTCGAGCAGACGATCGACTGAGGCAGCTCGACCGTTGTAGAAATGTGGGTGCCCCACCTTCAGCGCGTACTTGTATTTGCGTCTAAGGTGGGATGCCGGCGACCTCGATTTCCCTCTTGATTCTTCCACTCGGCAGATGTCCGGCTTGCCCTTCGCCCGTTACACTTCTTTCATGGCTCTTCGCCTCTACGCCGCCACCACCAGCCAGGGCAAGCTGCACGACTTTCGCACCGCCGCCGCGGCTCATTCGCTCATCATCGAGGCGCTGCCTGCGCTCAAATCCATCCCCGCTCCGGAAGAAGACGGCTTGACCTTTGCCGCGAACGCCACGCTCAAGGCCGTCTACTACTCCGGCTTTGCGCCGGGCGTGCTTGTGCTGGCCGACGACTCCGGCCTTGAAGTGGATGCCCTCAACGGCGCGCCCGGCGTGCGGTCGGCGCGCTTTGCCGCCGACTCGGGGCTGATCGACTCGCCCGACGCCAACGACAACACCGATGTGTGGAACAACATAGTCCTGCTGCAGCGGCTCTCCGGCGTTCCCGCCGCCCAGCGCACGGCGCACTATCGATGCGTTCTGGTAGCTGCGCGCGACGGCGTCGTGCTGCACATCGCCGAAGGCGCAGTCGAAGGCATGATCCTTCAAGCTCCGCGCGGCACCGGAGGTTTCGGCTATGATCCGCTCTTCTACCTGCCAGCGCTCGACCGCACGATGGCCGAACTGGATCTTGATACCAAGCACACCCTCAGCCATCGAGGACGCGCGATTGCGGCGTTGCTGCCGATGCTAGGCGCTTAAGCGCTAATCTGATTTAGGAATGTCTTGGTGAGAGCGGTAGAGGCGCAAGACAAAGTACGCAAGTGGCCATGTAACGGCACCAATTGCTGCATAAAGGAGAACATTTTCGGCGAACGCAACGGCATAAACAAAAATGACGGTGGATGTTGGGGCGTTATCCAGAGCCATGAACATAACGGAGCTTGGCCAGAGAATTAACCAATCGCCAAGATTTGGGTGGAAAATGAACCACCCGAAGGTAATTACAGACGGAACGAATAGGCCGAGACCTGCAAACGGGGTGATCCATCTCCAGAATTTTGGTCTTAATGCCATCGTTCGCATAATACGCCGTTCACGACGCGCCTTGACGGACGTGATGTAGAACACCAATAATGAGTTAAATACAGGCAGTGCTTCCAATCCCCCAAATCGAAACCGCAGTCTCCCGCAACCGGGCCTTCGAAGCCTCTAGGAGCTGACATCGTCATGGCAACCGTTCAAACCTCAGCCGCGCCAACCGGACGCCCCACGGTTCGCCCCGGCGTTCAGCCGCTGCGCGCAGGCGAGGGATCGTCCTTTCTCTGGCACAAGCTGCACTCGCTGCTGGGCATCATTCCCATCGGCGCCTTCCTGCTGGAGCACCTTCTCTCGAACTTCGAGGCCCTCAAAGGCCCCGCCGCATACGGCGAGCAGGTCCGCTTCCTCAACAGCCTGCCGATGGTGCGCGTGCTGGAGTGGGTCTTCATCTTTCTGCCGATACTCTACCACGGCGTCTACGGCGTCTGGATCTGGCTGCGCGGCAAGTCGAACATTGTCTACTACCCCTGGGCAGGGAACTGGCTCTACGTCGCCCAGCGCTACACCGGCCTCATCGCCTTCGCTTATATCGTGCAGCATGTTGCCCGCCAGCGCTTCATGGGAGTCAGCCTGCCTGAGCATCCAGAGTACGCTTTCACCAAAGTTCAGATGGAGCTCGCCAATCCGTGGATGCTGGCTGTTTATATCATCGCCATGATCGCGATTTGCTGGCACTTCGCGTATGGCGTATGGCTCTTCGCGGCCAAGTGGGGCATCACTCCCGGTGCGACGGCACGCAAGCGCTTTGGATATGTTTGCGTGGCTCTTGGGCTGGGATTAGCAGTGATGGGGCTGATGAGCATTTGGGCGTTTGTTGGCCACTGATCTCTGATCCCTGATCTTTGTTGTTTGGGTCCGAAAGGAAAAGTACGCATGGTAGCACCAAGAGTCATTGTGGTTGGCGGAGGGCTGGCCGGACTTTCGGCGGTCATCAAGATCGCCGAGGCAGGCGGCTCGGTTGACCTCTTCTCGATCGTCCCAGTGAAGCGTTCTCACTCGGTCTGCGCGCAGGGCGGCATCAACGCGGCCAAGAATCTGAAGGGCGAGGGCGACACCACCGACAAGCACTTCGACGACACGATCTATGGTGGCGACTTTCTGGCGAATCAAACGCCGGTGAAGGCGATGTGCGAGGCCGCCCCCGCGATTATCGACCTGCTGGACCGCATGGGCGTGCCCTTCAACCGTACGCCTGAGGGTCTGCTCGACTTCCGGCGCTTCGGCGGCACACTGTACAACCGCACAGCTTTCGCCGGCGCCACTACCGGGCAGCAGTTGCTCTATGCGCTCGACGAGCAGGTCCGCCGCCACGAGTCCGAAGGCAAGGTAAAGAAATACGAGGGCTGGGAGTTTCTTTCAGCGGTGCTCGATTCCAAAGGCGTCGCGCGCGGCATCACCGCTCTCGACCTGCGCACGATGGAACTGCGCAGCTTTCCCGCCGACGCCATCATCCTGGCCACCGGCGGCATCGGGGCTATTTTTGGAAAGAGCACCAACTCCGTTGTTTGCACCGGCTCGGCTCAATCGGCCGTCTTTCAGCAGGGCGTCTACTACGCCAACGGCGAGCTGATTCAGGTTCACCCAACTACGATTCCCGGCGAGGACAAGCTGCGCCTGATGTCGGAGTCGGCGCGCGGCGAGGGCGGCCGTGTCTGGGTTCCGCGCACCCCCGGCGACAAGCGCCCCATCAAATCCATCCCCGAGGCCGAGCGCTTTTATTTTCTTGAGGAGTGGTATCCCAAGTACGGCAACCTCGTCCCCCGCGACATCGCCACGCGCGCCATTCACAAGGTGGTTTACGAAGATGGCCTCGGCATCGACGGCCAGCC
This sequence comes from uncultured Acidobacteriaceae bacterium, assembly GCA_963710875.1. Classification (GTDB taxonomy): domain Bacteria; phylum Acidobacteriota; class Terriglobia; order Terriglobales; family Acidobacteriaceae; genus Telmatobacter. The sequence continues at coordinate 270,917 of CAVQBW010000002.1, forward strand.
GATGGTCTATCTCGACCTCTCGCACATCGACCGGGCGACACTCGACCGCAAGCTGGGCGGCATTCTCGACATTTACGAAAAGTTCGTCGGCGACGATCCGCACGACGTGCCCATGAAGATCTTCCCCGGCATGCACTACACGATGGGCGGCTTGTGGGTGGATTTCAACCAGATGACGAATATTCCGGGCATCTTTGCCGCCGGCGAGTGCGAATACCAGTACCATGGCGCCAATCGTCTGGGCGCGAACTCGCTGCTCAGTTGCATCTTCGGCGGATTTATGGCCGGGCCCAATGCTCTGACTTATGCGAGGAACCTTCGCGCGCCCGAAGGCGACGGCGGCCATGCCCAGGAGTTAGTTCGCCAGGGCGCGATCAACACCCGCCTGCTCAACAACGACGGCAAGGAAAACCCCTTCAAGTTATGGCGCGAGTTAGGCGAAGTCATGACCAAGCACGCCACGGTGATTCGCTATAACAAGAACCTCGAGCTGGCCGACAAGAAGATTGTGGAGCTGCTCGACCGCTATAAAAATGTGAACCTCGCCGACCGCAGCCAATGGGCCAATACCAGCTTCGCTTTCGCGCGCCAGCTTTATAACATGCTCGAACTCTCCCGCGTCGTGGTTCAGGGAGCGATCCTGCGCGACGAGTCGCGCGGCGCCCATTACAAACCCGACTTTCCCGAGCGCAACGACGAGCACTTCCTCAAGACCACCAAGGCCAACTTTACGGCCTCCGGCCCGCGTTTCCAGTTCGAGGCCGTCGATACGCAGTACATCAAGCCGCGCCCGCGCCGCTACGACGTGGCCAAATGAGTTGAGGGAGACTGACAATGGCAAACAAGACTGTGCAATTTGAAATCAAGCGCCAGGCCAGCCCCGATGCTCCCGCCACCTGGGAGAGCTTCGAGATTGAGTGGCGCCCCGGCATGAACGTGATCTCAGCGATGATGGAGATCGCCGCCAACCCGGTCACCGCCGACGGCCGCGCGACGACTCCCGTGACTTATGATTCCAATTGCCTGGAGGAGATCTGCGGCTCCTGTGCCATGCGTATCAACGGCAAGGCCCGCATGGCCTGCTCTGCGCTGGTTGACAATTTGGAACAGCCCATTCGCGTCGAGCCGCTCTCGAAGTTTCCCCTGGTCCGCGACCTGCAAGTGGACCGGTCCGTGTTGTTCGAAAACCTGAAGGCTGTGAAGGCCTGGATTCCCGTCGACGGGACTTACGATCTCGGCGCTGGCCCCCGTGTTCTGCCGCAGCAGCAGGAGATCAACTATCCGCTCTCCAATTGCATCAGCTGCACCTGCTGCATGGAGGTCTGCCCGCAGTTCAACGAAGAGACGGGCTTTGTGGGCGCGGCCACCATTGCCCAGGTCAAGCTCTTCAACAACCATCCCACGGGAAAGGTTCTGGCCGCGGAGCGCCTGCGCGCCCTGGCCGGCGACGGCGGCATCCAGGAGTGCGGCTTCGCGCAAAACTGCGTTGAAGTCTGCCCCAAGCGCATTCCCCTCACCAACGCCATCTCCGATGTCGGCCGCGACGTTCTCATTCAGAAAGCAAAGGACTTCCTGGGAAGTTGACGGCCACGAAGGCGGTTACCGAAGATATGCCCGCGGCAGCGGCATCTTTGCGTGTATAGACATGGTTGATCTATTCTGTGGGATGCGCTGTTGGGAGCCGAGCGCTTGAGGGTTCTGCGTCCGGCGCGGGTTTCATGGGCAGTTTAACGAGAGGTCGGGGAAGTCAACGGCAAAACCACGATTCCCAATTGGCGTCCTCGCCGTGCCAAATAGGGTTGCAAGCATGGATTGACCTTGGCCTCTCCACCATAACGGTTGAGGGAGAAAGGTGATCATGCGCTTCAGAGTGGCTTGTTTTCTGTCATCGGTTTCAATGGCGTTGGCGGTTGCGGGATGCGGGGGCGGATCATCAACGCCTGTTGCACCAACAATCACCTGGGCAACGCCCGCCTCCATCGTCTACGGCACAGCGCTGAGCTCCACCCAACTAAATGCGACCGCGAGCGTGCCGGGCGCGTTTGCCTATTCTCCGGCCGCTGGGACGGTGCCAACGGCCGGAACGCAAACGCTTTCAGCGACGTTTACGCCGACTGACACAAGTAAATACACCAGCGCAACTGCCAGCGTGACACTGACAGTGACCCCGGCCATGCCCTCAGTGACATGGGCTGCGCCCGCAGGAATCAGCTACGGTACGTCGCTGAGCGCAACCCAACTGGATGCCTCAGCCAGCGTTCCCGGCGCGTTTGTCTACTCCCCCGCTGCGGGACAGGTCCTGACGGCCGGAAGCCAGACCCTCTCGGTTACGTTCACGCCGACCGACGCGACGGATTACACCACCGCGACCGCAAGCGTGACGCTCGCGGTGAGCAAGGCTACTCCCAACGTTACCTGGGCAACACCCGCAGGGATTGCCTACGGCACGGCATTGAGCGCCACGCAATTGGATGCAACCGCCAGTGTCCCCGGCGCTTTTGTCTATACCCCAGCCGCGGGTCAAGTGCCAGCGATTGGAAATCAGACTCTCTCGGTTACCTTCACGCCGACAGATGCTACCGACTACACAACCGCGACTGACAGCGTGATGCTTGCTGTGGGCAAGGGCGTCCCGGCGATCACCTGGGCGGCTCCAGCGGACATCACATATGGAACGGCATTGAGCGCTACTCAGCTTGACGCCACGGCAAGCGTGCCCGGCACGTTTGTCTATTCGCCGACCTCCGGGGCTGTGCTCACGGCTGGTTCGCAGACGCTTTCGGTCACCTTTACGCCGACCGACACCACGGACTATCAAAGCGCCACGGATAGCGTGCCGCTCACGGTGAATCAGGCCACGCCGGTGATTACATGGGCGACTCCGGCCGCCGTTACCGTGGGAGCGACTCTCGGCTCTACCCAACTCAATGCCACGGCCAATGTAGCCGGCACGTTTGTCTACAACCCGGCGTCGGGTACGATACTGAGTAACCCCGATCCCCTTCAGCTCAACACTACATTTACACCAACAGACGCGACGGACTACACCACAGCGACCTCAAGCGTGTTGCTGACTGTGAATAACCCCTTGGTAACGGCGGACTTTGGAGCGACGACCGGTCAGAAGCAGATCATCCGCGGCTTTGGCGGCTCGACGGCCTGGCAGGGGGCAATGTCAACGCAACAAGCCACAGCCCTCTTCGACCCAGTCAACGGCCTCGGCTTCAGCATTCTGCGCTTGCGCATCGATCCCGAGGGATCGCCAGCGGGCGGTGGCAAATACGGGTATCCCTACGAAACCGGTGGTAAGAGCGATCCCGGCGGCTGGGACGGTGAGTTGACCAACGGCGCGGAAGCCGTCGGCGCCAACCCCAATGCCATAGTCTTCGCGAGCCCCTGGACTCCGCCCCCCTCCATGAAGATCGATTCTTCAGTCTCGGGTGATGGGTACCAATCTCCCTGTAGCCCTGGAACCGATTACTGTGGCGGCTCTCTCGATGTAACGAATCATGGAGCCGACTACGCCCAGTATCTTGAGGATTTTGTCACCTTCTTCAATGACAACGCCGGTTTCGACCTATACGCCATCTCCATGCAGAACGAACCGAACTTCGTTCCGCAGGGTTCTGCGAACAATCCCAGTTATGAGTCCTGCTATTGGTCTGCCTCGGATATGGATACCTGGATAGCAAACAATGCCTCAGTGATCACGGCGGACCCAACCTATCCCACGAAGCTCATCATGCCGGAAGCGGATAGCTTCCAACCAAGCCAGGCCGCAACGGCCCTCGAAGACTCGGCTGCCGACGCCCTGATCAGTATCGTCGCAGGCCACCTCTATGGAGTCTCGCCCACAGCCTACCCCTGGCCAACGGGAGTCAGCCCCAAGGAGCTCTGGATGACAGAGCACTATCTGAACTCGGCAGGAAATATCACCGATGCCATCAGCACGGCCGAAGAGGTTCACGCTTCCATGGTCACGGGCCAGTACAGCGCTTATGTATGGTGGGGGATGTTGGGCGCATCCACCTCTGTAGGCAATCCAGGCCTGATTGACTCTAGCAATGCTCCAACGAACTTCGGCTACGGGATGGGCCAGTTCTCCAAGTTCATTCAGCCGGGCTACTACCGCTACAACGCCACGCCTAGCTATACGAATGGCGTGTTCATCTCGGCCTACGCCGGGATGGAGGGCACAACGCAGCACTACGTGATCGTGGCAATCAATGACAATGCCGATACGGCCACGACCAGCGGCGCGGTGAGCCAGCCCTTCACCATCAATAACGCGACCGTCACCACAGTGACGCCTTACGAGACCACCTCTGCTGGAGGACTCATGCCGCAAAGCGCGATCACGGTCTCAGGCGGTGCGTTCACCTACACGCTGCCCGCACAGAGCATTACAACCTTTGTGCAATAGGCGGATCGTCGAAGACCGAAGAGTATCGGGATAACTCACGAATCAGGCCTGCGCCAGGGAACCCGGCGCAGGCCTGATCTCGCTGCGACCAAGCCGATGCGGCCGATCTTCAGACTGCAGAACGCAAACCGCTCGAAACAGGTTTCTGCCAGCTTGTTTCGCCGATTGCAGCTTGATCGCCGCTGAGAGGGGAAAGCGCGGCTTTCCGCCGTGCCGGTGCAACTCATGGCTGCGCCTGCTTGATGAAACTCGGTCCTGCCGCGGACGCGAACGGTGTCTCTCAACTTTTCGTTCGGATGGAGACAATCGGGTTCGGGGCTCGGTTGACCTTGTGCGAGCTAAGATTGTCCATCACCGGCATGTCGCCGGCTTGGAGCGCGGGGCACGAAACTTCTTCGACTTAAGCCGGAAGGATCTGCGCATCGACCGCCTCCATGAGGGTCATCGCCGCCGCGATTCCTCACGGCAGCGTTGACCCCGGATTGGCTTTGAGGATGCGGCAGCCTTTCGGACGGCGTGCATCGAGTCGCTTCATCAAGGCCTCCGCACAGCTTGCATTTAGGAGAATCAGATGTTCGGGCGGTTTCGAGCGGATGCGATCGACAAACGCTAGTGCCATTGCCTGCGGCACAAGCGGCCAGGGACCTGCGTCGCAAGTTGGGGCGAAGGGGTAGCCACGACGGGATGAACTTGCGAGTACAGAGGGGGCAAGGCACTGACCACGCTAAGTCGTCGAGCACGCCCGCCACGCTATGGGTGCAGTTCGACACGGCGCATACGCAACGGCGGAGAGTGCGATCGACGGAGACAGCGCGCCTGGAGCACCTGAATTCGGGCGCGGCACGCGTGCTGGCGCGTGCGGCGAAAAAGCGCCGGCAGCCTGCCGTGAATCGATGCGAAGGGCGATCGGCAAACCGCAGGACTGGTTCCGGCCGGCCACTTACGGGAACGATGACTCGCGGCCGGCTCGGTCGCCTTCAGCACAACCCGCGGCAAAATCGCATCGCGCAGAAACACCGAGGCCTCTCCTTTTGGGAGAGGCCTCGGCGGGTTCTACAGCTAGTCCGGGTTGTTATTTCACGGTGATGGTCAACGGCACCGTCTGGGTGACGCCGCCGCCAGTGGCCGTAACGGTCACTGTGGAGGTCTTGGCCGACGAGCCGCCGCAGGCGGTAAGCTGCATCATGCCGAGGATGCCTGCCAGCAGAACGGCCGCCAGGAAGATACCGCGGCGCTTCTTCCATCCCAGGAAGCCGAGAGCGATGGCGAACGTTGCTCCGGCAGGAAGGAACGGGTTGGGACCATTGTGGAGAGCCGCTGTGGCGCTCTTGCTGATGGTCAGCGTGGTGGTGTCGGTTGGCGGCGTGATCGATGCCGGGCTGAAGGCGCAGGTTACGCCCGTGCCGGTGCAAGCGAACGTGATGGCCGAGGTGAATGTAGCATTCGGCGCCAAGGTGATGGTGATTACGGCGGGAGTGCTGGATGTGACGGTTGCCGTCGTTGGGCTGGCCGTGATGGTGAAGGTCGGGGCCAGCGTGGTGACATTGTAGGTTGCGGTTGCATCTGCACTGGGCGTATCTCCCAGCAAGGTTGCCGCGGCCGTGACGACGGTGGGTGTACTAGAGGCCGGAAGGGTAAACGGAGCTGCGTACAGGACTCCGGTGCCACCGGCTGCCAGTGGGTCAGTTCCGTCCGTCGTGTAGTAGATGGCGGCGCCGGTTGTCGCATCCGCGATGGTGATGGTGTTGTTCACTCCGACGGTCAGGTTGCCGCTCGCCGGGGTGATCGTGGGTGTGGCTACCGTGGCAGCAGCAGCGAAGGTGACTGTCACGGTCGCTGGCGCAGCCGCGGCGTAGTCGGTATTGCCCAGCTGGTTGGCGGTCACTACAACGGCGCCGAAGGCGGCTCCCGTTGGCGTCAGTGTGGTGCCGCTAAGGGTTGCGATGGAACTGCCGGTCGTGATGGCGAGTGTGACCGCGTTGCCCGATGCGCCGCCCGCTGCGGTGATCGCCGATGTGGCTGGATAAGTGGGAGCGGTGGGAGATGCGCTGATGACGATGGTCTGCGCGGCCTGGGTGACGGTGATGGACACAGGCACCTGGGTTGCAGCCAGATAGTCGGTATTGCCCGTCTGGTTGATATCGACAACGACCGTGCCGAGACCGGTTCCAGTCAGGACGCTGCCGCTCAGGGTTCCGGTTCCGGTGCTGTCTGCGGCGTCGATCGTGTAGGTCAGCGGATTCCCGGAGAGTCCGCCAGTTGTTGCCAGGTCAACCGTTGCGTTGTACATGACCGTCGTGGCGGTGGGGGGTGCGATGACCTGCGGGGCCGGGTCGACCTCGATGGGCACCTGGAGTTGCGGCGCATTCGCATAGGTGACGCCGCCGACAACGCCGCCCAGCATGTTGACGTCGATGGTGAAGGTGCCGGCGCCGGTGATGGTGAGGGTGTTGCCGGTGATGCTTGCGATTGTCGAGGTACCGTCAATCGTGAAGACCGGCGCATTACCCGCAGGGCCCGTGTCGGCGCTGAGCGTGTAGGAGGCTGCCGCGCCGTAGACAACAGGCGAGGTGATTCCGGCGAAGCCGGTGATGGTCTGCGCGGTTGCGGCGAGGGCGGTGACCGCTGCCGTGCCGGTGCCGCCATTGGTTGTGTCAGTCACGGTCAAGGTTGTGTTGATCGTGCCGGAGGTGGTGTCGGCGGGTTGGAAGGTGATGGTCTGAGAGATGGAAGAAGAATTTCCATAGTTCAGATCTGTGCACCCTGGGGCGGTCGCAGGCACCAAGAAATCGGTAGTGTCGCCGAATACGAAGTCGAGCGTGGGCGTTGAGGCGCAGGGGAAGTTATCCAGCGCATAGACGGTGGCCGTGGTCGGAGATGTAGGCGTGGCCTGCCCAGCAATTGCTACCGAGCCGACGAGATCGAAGCCGATTGTGTCTCCGCCGGCGCCGTTGGGTCCGGGGGGGGTGTAGTATGCGGCAAAGTAGAAGTTGCCCTTGCCGTCGGGGATGATGACCTTTGCGCCAGGCTGCGCGTAAGGAGTCGGGTTGAGGGCATCGAAGGTTCCCCCGTTGTTCACGAGCTCGTAGATGCCGGTGTACTGATCGGCAAAGAAGACGTTGCCGGAAGCATCGGTAGCGACCGAGTCGAGCTCGTTGTTGTATAAGCACGGAGGCGTGCCGCAGGCCGGCGCCAGGGTTTCGAGGAGCGTCGGTGTAGTGGCATAGGCGCCTCCCGAGAAGGCCAGTTCATAGAGGTCCGAATAGTGGTTGTAGCCACTGCTGGACTTCGGGCCATCGAGCATGTCGTCGGTAAAGAAGAGGTTCTCCGAGGGATCCACGGCGATGCCGCCGACGAAGAGCTGATCTCCCAGTGAATCAGGGCCCGGCTCCGTGAAGAGCACGGTTGGGGCTGTCGGCGTGGCGCCATACAGACAGCTCACAGGGCACTCAAGGATGGAGAATGGAACGTTGGTCACAGTGCTCGATGGTGTGGCATTCCCGGTGGCGATGAACAGAGTGCCATTCGCATCCCCGGTGAGGGAAGCAACGCCGTAGTCCATCGTCGCAGAGCCGGGATTCAGTTTGCAGATTCCCGCGTTGTCAGGAGCCACTCCGTCCCCGGCGCAGGCGGGAATCGCATTGAATGCCGCTGTGGCTGCAGGGACGGCAGGGTAGAGCCCCGTGGTGGGATCCATGGGGAACTTCAGCATCAAGGTCCCGCCGTATTCAGAGGAGACGTAGAGGTAGTCGTTTTTGTCGATGAACGTGGCAGCAGCGCCACCATATCTGTTGGCGTTACCAATATTTGCGATAACGGTGCCACCGGCGGTGAACTCCTGGATTGCGCTGCCATAGGAGCTGCCGATGACAACGGTGCCCATGGAATTGATGCCGCCCGAGCTGCCACCAGCAGATTGGCCGCCAAAGACTCCGCCACCTGGCTGCCCACCCGCGGCGGTTTCGAATTGCTGCCCCCATGTGCTCTGGTCAACCGAGATCGGCGCGGGGCCTTTAACTCCGACGGAGGCCGAGGCGCTCGACGTGGTATCGGTCACAGTCATGGAAGTGCTGGGCGCAACGGTTTCGCCGGTGCCCAGGGTTAAGGTGACGGTCAACGGAGCGTAGGAGCCGGTTCCCAGCGTCATCGCGGTGCAAGGGTACGGCGCGACGGGAGGAGTGGCTGTGGGATTGCCAGGGAAATCGACCTGAGCAATGGCGTAATCGGTGTTCGAGGAGATCCCGGTCAAAGCTGGGGTCGTTGCAGTGCAGGCTACCCCATTATCCGCCGCGATAAGATTCGCAACTGTCGCGGCTGGCGGATTCCCAGGGAAGGTCGGGCCGCTGAGCGAGACATAGTAAAGCGAGTCCGCGGAGTTCGTATTGCTGTAGGCCATGGCGAAGAAATTGCCCTGGCTGTCTTGCATCAGGAGCTTCGGGGAGAGATTGCTGATCGACCACAGGCTCGTCGGATCGGCGACGCTATTGTTATCGTGCAGCGCGTAGATGCCGCCGCCGAGGAGGCTGAAGTACACATTGACCTGCTTCAGGTTCGTGGTCGAAGGTATATTCGAGACGACGACCGAATCGATCTCGTTGCTACCGCCCGCGGCGGCGTTGGTGAGGGTTTCGACAACGGTCTTGGTCGTGCTGAGAGTTGAGCCGGTTTTGATCAGCTCATTCAAGTTCGAGGTGTAGACGGCACCACCGGTTCCCTTCTCGGCGGCATCGGTGAACCAGAGGTTGCCCCAGGGGTCAAAGGACATGGCGCCGATAAAGTATTGGCCAACGCCGTCGGTTGTAGGAGCGGCGTCGACGGGCTCACTGAAAATCACGACAGGAGCCGTGAAGGTTGGGCCATAGAGGCATGTTGTATTGCACTGATAAATGGTGTAGGGAAGGCTAAGGCCAGCACCGCCGTACAAACCACCCTGATCGTCGGTGGTGAAGTACAGAGTGCCCGATGCGTCAAAGGCGAACGCAGCCGTGCCAAAGTAATTGAGCATTGTAGAAGAGCCCGGCCCCATGATCAGGCACGCTACGGTGTCGTTGGTGGTTACACCGGCGGTGGTTACGGGACCGACGCAAGTGGGATAGCCGTTGCCCGATTGAGTCGGATCATTGACAAAGCTGTAGGTTCCGTCGGTGTTCATCGGAACCTTGAACAAGGTGGTGCCGTATTGGCCGCCAATGTAGAGATAGTTACCGCTGTCAATGCCAACACCGCCGGCATTGGAGAAGGGTCCAACTTCAGTGACCGCATAGCCTGGGCCATTCCACTGAAAGATTGTGTTGCCATACGTTCCGCTGGCGACGATGTTGCCGCTCGAGTTGACGCCCCAGGAGCTGCCGGCGCCATTATCTCCGGCGAACACACCGGCGCCATAAGACGGTTCACTGTCCAGGGTCTGTGGCATTCCCGGATAGGCGGTGACCTGGCTGAGCACCACTGATTGCGCTGCTGCTCCGCTCGCGGCAGCCGCGAAGAGCAATATGACCAGTACCGACAGCAGGGCAACCCACGTTCCCCGCGCCGTACCGCTCTGAATCCTGTTCCACTTCGATTGCATCATGAATCCTCCGGTTAGAATTGTTTCAGAATGGGGAACGGCTGTTGCGTTCCGAGCTGTCGTTTGATCGCACACGATTAACTTTGGCCATCTCTGGCTTCAACGAACGACCATCCAGTCGCCAAAGCCCCCCCAGTATTTGCTGCCGAGGTATGTCGAAAAAGAGATGCGGAAACATCTTCATACCCGCCAGTGCCGTTGTCAAGGAGAAAGATGCGGCTGGCCGCGCTGAAAAAGATGCGGCTGGCCGCGCTAAACCGGTGGTTCGAATGGAGGGCCGAGGAAATGGCGGTCTACAGGAGGAAATCGAAGGACCGGTCTCCATCGACCCTGCTCCGCGACGGCTGCCAGGCCGACGAGAATTCAGAGCTCGCAGAGGCCGGGCCATCTACGCCTGATCTAATGTGTTTTCAACCACATCCATCCGATCGGAAAAGAGTGAGCATTTGCCCGCTTGCCGAGGCTATGGGAGCTGGCGAAGGGCAGCGAGCGAATGGAATCGCAATGAGAGAAGTGCGGTACGAGCGGCGGGGGATTGACAGGGACGCACAGCGGATTCAGCAGCGGCGACGGAGCCCGCCAGGGTTCGCTCGCCTTGCAGACTGGGAACGATACCACCCTAAGCACAGCAGTCCCTGCGTGACAATCCTACCTGGAGCTCCCGGCTGATGTGGCCGCGCTCAAGTCCTTGAAAAAATTCTCTTGACCTTTTCCGTTCACGGGCCTCATAATTACAAACCGAGATCAAAGTTAGTGAAGTTTGGAAGCATGCAGCGCAGGCATTTCGCCGGGGCGACGTGCAGATGTCACGCACGCTCCAAATCTCGCAAAGAACTGGGCAGCCAAGGGGGTTGTTACATGACGTTTTTTCCTGGATTCAGGCCAGCGTCCGCATTGTTGGGGCTAATCGTCGCGGTGCTGCTGTTTTGGCAACTGCCTGTTTTGGCGCAGGAGACCACGGGCAGCGTGTCCGGCGTAGTGCAGGACATGACAGGCGCTGTGATCCCAAACGCCGTCGTGGTGGTGACGAATCTGGACAACAAATCCGAGCGCAGGACAGTCAGCAACGGCACCGGCGCGTTTGCGATCCCTGGGATCACGGCCGGGTTGCGATACCAACTTCGGGTGACAGAGCCGGGCTTTGAAAGCTGGCAGTCGCGCCCCTTTCCGCTGCGGCCCGGCGATCAGATGAACTTCACCGATATCAAGATGCAGATCGCCCAAGCGACCGAGCAGGTCACCGTGGAGGCGGTTGCTAATCAGGCCATCAAGCCATTGGATACGGCCGAGCGCAGCGATGTGATCACGGCGAAGGATCTCGACACGCTGGCCATCCAGGGCCGCGACGCAACGGAACTGATCGAGATGCTGCCGGGCTTTACGATGGTGAGCCCGCAGGTCAACAACCAGGCGCCGAATACTGCCGTAGTGGGCATGAGCGGCTCGACCGGGTCCTATTCCGCGAACGGAGCCGGCCCAACCGGACTGGCCACTATTCTCGATGGCGTCTCGATCCAGGATATCGATTCAAATGCCGGGACCGTTCAGACGGTCAACGCCGACATGATCCAGGAGATCAAGGCCACGACGTCGAGCTTCAGCGCCGAATATGCGAAAGGCCCGGCTGTGCTGAACGCCACAACCAAGGCTGGCGGCTCGGCTTACCACGGCGAGGGATACATGTACGTCCGCGACACCGTGCTCAACGCCAACGACTGGTACAACAACTATCTTCAGCAGTCGCGGCCTCCGGGACGCTATCTTTATCCAGGCGGCCAGCTGGGCGGTCCTGTCTGGATTCCCCATACCCGGTTCGGCCCGCATAACCAGAAGCTGTTCTTCTTTGCCGGCTACGAGTATTACAACCAGAGCTACTCGCCGGAAACCCTTGGCTCCTGGGTTCCGACGCTCGCCGAGCGCAATGGCGACTTCGACGTAGCGACATTGAATGCACAGCTCTGCGGCGCGCGTCCGGACGGCGGCGTCAACCTGGACGCGGTCCTGCCGATGTGTTACGCGGAGAACTATCTGCCGAACGGCAACGCAATTAGCAACGGCAATGTGGCTCAATATGTCAATCCTTCGGGCGGGGCCTTGGTCAACTGGCTTCCGCTGCCGAACGCCGATCCGTTTGTGAATGAACAGGGCTACAACTATATTCTGCCGGTACTTCAGACCCAGAACGGCTATCAGCTTCACATCCGCATGGACTTGAACCATAACGACTACGACAAGTACTATGCGACCTGGGGCCGCCAGCAGCAGGTCAGCGACGAGCCGGTTGCCTGGAATTACGCTCCCGTCAACGCCATGGAGTATCCGGGCCAAGTCACGTCCGGCGATCTTTCCAATGTCTTCTCCATCCACAATACGCGGGTGTTTGGCGCCAGCGTGACGAACGATGCCGGTGTCTCGATGTCGTTTATCAGCAATCCGGGCAATATGGGCAACCCGAACGCGGTCAACCGGTTCGATATAGGCCAGTATGACTGCTCGAATCCGGCGCAGCGGGCGGCCGGAACCTGCACCAACACCCAGGGCTTCAACTATCTTGGCGAATACAAGAGCAACGGGGACTATTCGCTGCCCGCGCTGTCGGACTATAGCTCTCTCGGCTATCCCAACCTGCTGATGCCGGGCGGTTTCTACAACAACCAAATCAGGATGAAGAAGGTCGTTCCGACGATCTCGGATACGCTGAACTGGGTCAAGGGGTCGCATAGCCTCGCGTTCGGATTTTATGCAGAGCGTGGCATCCTGAATGGATCGGCTGATTATGCCAATGCGTTTCCGCAGGGAGAGTATACGTTCAATCCCGGCAATGGGTACTTTCAGTACAGTTCGAGCGTTGGCGGGAATACGGATTACGTCAACTGCGAAAACCAGGATCCGGATGGAACGAACCGCAGTTCGGGCGCAGCGTATTTCGGCAACTGCATCAACCCAATCGCCATGATGTATTTGGGTGAGACGGACAGCTTTACCCAGACGAACTTCTCCCCGACCGTGGACATGCAATACACGACATTGGCAGGTTTTGCCAACGATTCCTGGAAGTTGCATCGGGTCACGCTGATGCTTGGCGCTCGCGTGGAACACCTCGGACCCTGGTTTGACCGTCATAACAACGGCTTGGCAACCTTCTCTCCCACGCTCTACAGCAGCGAATGCGTGGGCCGGGACTGTGGAACCACCTTGGCCATGCCAGGCATGACTTGGCACGGGCAGAATAGTTCAGTCACAAACTCGGTGAGTAACCCGCCGACGATCTATTTCACTCCGCGTGTCGGCGCCTCATGGGACATATTCGGTACGGGCAAGAGCGTTCTGCGCGGCGGATGGGGCATCTATCGCAACGAAGAGGAGTTCCAGCCCTATGCTTTGGCGGCGGCGTCCGCGCAGGGTTATAAGACAAGCGAGTCTATCGGGCAATTGTCGTTCGATCTGGTCGACAATCAGTCGCCGGTCGCTCCTCCCGACATCAACGTCTATACCCTCACTTCCGCCGACAACGTTCGGCCGATCTATTATCAATTCAACGTGAGCGCCGATCAGAGGCTGAAGTGGAATTCGCTTCTGGAGGTCGCCTACGTCGGAAGTGAGTCGGTCAACCTGCCCACCTACAATGTTCAGTCCAGCGGCTACAACGGCTCGTCCGATCTGAACCTGCTTCCCCTGGGTGCACTCTTTCAGGACAGCTTCGACCTCGGCCAATTACCGGCCACGCTCCGGTCAACGGGCTGCGCAGATCTCAGCTCCATGTCCACGCAGTGCAATGACTTCTACAGGGCGTATCCCTTTTATCAGCACGTTTACGCTCTGAAGCACGACTATTACTCGAACTACAACAGCCTGCAGGCGTCGTGGAACAAGTCGTCGGGCATTGTGAGCTGGGGAGCGAACTACACCTTCTCGAAGGATCTCGCGACGGCCGCATCCTACAACAACACGCTTACCGATCCGGTGAATCTGCGGAACGACTACAATCCGGCCCCATTCGATCGTACCCACGTCTTCAATATCCACTATCTGGTCGATCTGGGAACTCGCTACCACGGCGGAAATCGTCTTCTAACCAAAGCCGCGAATGGCTGGCAGATTTCGGGAATCTCGCAGATATCGAGCGGTCCGGACCTGACCTCGGAGGAGGGCGAGAACTTCTTTTTCGGATACGGCAGTCTTGAAGAGACCCGCGTCTACATGGGGCAGCAGATCAATCTTCCGTCCAACGCCAACAAATTCTGCGCGACCAATTTTGACGTTCCACCGGACGCGAGCGGTCATACGTATTGCGTAACCAGCCTGACCCCTGAGGTCTGGCTGGGCACTCCCGATTACCAATTGATGCCTACTTTAAGCTGCAATCCGGAGGGTGGCAGCGCAACGCATCAATATATCAAGCCGCTCTGCTTCGGTGTTCCGCAGCCGGGCAGCGGAACCTCGGGGAAGGGTTATGTGGTTTCACCGAACCCCACCGGGCAGGGAGTGTATCGGCTTCCGTATATTCACGGTCCCGCATTCACAAAATTCGATGCGTCGGTGCTTAAGAACTTCGCGTTTGGAGAGGGCAAGACGCTGCAGCTCAGAGCCGCCGGCTTCAATTTCCTCAACCATCCCGAGGTCTCCTTCAACAACAATGACAATTCCAATCTGAACCTGGGCGGCTTGCTGGAGGCGGTGCCGGGGCAGGCCCTTACATCGGCGGAGTTGGGACATAAAGACTTCGGCATCGCGAACGTGAAGTACGGTTCGCGCCTCATGGAACTGAGCGCAAAGTTTTCGTTTTGAGCAATCGCTTCGCCGGTCCCGCTGCCAGCGCGCCGGGACCGCTTGAAGCGCATGAATCAGCCGCGGGAAGACAGCCGTCGGCGCGGAAAGAAGAGAGGGCCGCCGGTCTGGCGTGACCCTGAGGATGCGGCAGGCGGGATGCCGTCCGCGGAGAGATTTGAATGAGATCGTTCGGGAGGTTTTTCATGGCCATCGAGACAAGAGCAAACTTTCGCCGGCTGGCGCACACCGGGATTGGTTTACTGATCGCAGTTTTGTCGGTGTGCGGAACCGCAGGGGCTCAAGCGCCTCCGCCGATGACGACTGGCTCGGTGGTTGTTGTGCCCTCCAACCAGAATATGAGCCAGATTTATGTAATTTCCTTTTATGATGGGAACGTTCTGGCGCTGGATTCGGGAAACGGCTCCCTGTGGCAGCTCTCGCCGGGCGCGACATCCTGGTCAGCCGTTGTTGACGGAACCGGGACTTCAGCCACGATTCTCGGGGCCGGGAGCAGCGCCGGGTATAGCGCCATCGGCATGACGGTTGATGCCGTGGGCAACCTTTATTTAGGCGTTCGCTATCAAGGGCTCAAGGTCGCTCCCAATGCCATGTTCTTTCGCGTTCCCTACGATACCGTTAAAAAAACCTGGGAACCCGTCCCCGGCGACGTGTGGGGCACCAATATCGTTGATCCCACCAACAGCAACAAGTCATACAGTTATGGCGTGGACGACCTGCAGTTCATCAACAGCCCCGCGCTGGACGGCAGCGGGACTCTGTACTGGGGGGCTGAGAGCGCCAACAACATCTACTCGGTCTCGGTGGATAACCAGGGGAATAACGAGCTGACATCCATAGCGGCCACGCCCATTGTCGAAGGCCTGTTTACCGACCAGGAGAAGCTGGCGATCAACGTGGTTGGAAACATCTACTTCACGGAGCAGCGCGCCGTAAAGGACACGCAACGCAAAAGCGGGATTTTCTTCGTCCCTGCCGGGACTGGAACCACGAGTCCGCCGATTGTGGGAACGGGTGTTGGTGACGCGGAGGCGGCGCTGACGCGCATCGATGTAACCTCCAGCGGATCCCCCAGTACGGTGGTGTACGGCGGCGTGACGCTGGATGCCGCAGGCAATCTCTATGTCCCCTCCGAAAACAACTCCAACTATGACGAGACCACCAACGGGATCTGGATGCTTCCGAACGAATGCGGGGGCGCGAAATCGGTTCACAGCGGCGCCTGTTTGAACTTCAATCACATCTCGCTTCTCGCTCCCGTCGGCAGCAACAACCCCATTGCCATCGATCCAAGAGGATACCTCTGGATTCCTTCCTACGATCAGTGGACTCCCAGCGGCTCGGGGCCTTACCCCGGCGTTTGGGCAATGGTAGTGTGGGCTCCGGGCTCCCTCAATCTGGGCGCCACGGGCGATTCGCCGACGATCCTGGGCATCACTCCGAACTTTGGCGTGGCCGGCAACTCGGTGACGATCACGGGGATGAACTTCGGCGCCACGGTGGGCACCGCCACGGCCACGCAGGGCCAAAGCACGGTAATTTTCAACGGGCAGTCTGTCGACGACCCAGATCACCAGTTGGAGCTCCACATCGATCACGGCGGTGGTGCCGTCGGATGCGACCACAGGCCCAGTGGTCGTTCTCGTGAACCCCGTGCTGCTCCAAGGCACGATCGTGGGGGGCTTCCAGAGCAACGGCGTGAATTTCACGGTGGGCACCTCGGGATCGGGAGCTGCGGGACCGTCAGGCGCTCTATTTGTGAACTTCAACGATCCCAACCCGGTCACGATCGGTAATATACAGTTCCCGCAGACAGGGAGCGGGACGGTTTTCGCGGCCGCATCGACGAACCCCAATCCTCCCCCATCGGGAGGAACGCCGACAATTCCGTGCACTGCATCAAATGCGACAACCACGTATATAGCCACGGTGCTCTCGACCTGCCAGATTTGGGTCCAGCAGAATGCGGGTGCGCCTGGGGCAATCTCTGGCCAGGTAACGATCTCCGGGGTTGATTCGGCCAATGCCCCCGTTTCGAGCTCGATCTATCTGACCGGAACCGAGCTCGGCGCGGAAGTGGCGATGCTTGGTTCTCCGCTGCAAACCACAGTAGCCGGACCAACAGCCGGACTCGTCTCCCCAGCACAGGTGGCTGCCGATTCTGCAGGCGACACTTATGTGGCCGATCCCGGCCTCAAACAAGTTCTCATGTTCAAGGCGGGTTCCTCCGGAGCAGCCGGTACTCAAGTCGGGAGCGGGTGGTCGTCTCCAACGGGTGTGGCCGTGGACGGGTCGGGCGATGTGTACGTTGCCGACTCGGGGGCAGGCACGGTGAGTGAGATTCCCGCAGGGAGCACCAGCCAGACCGTTGTCGTCTCTGGCCTGGGAAAGAGTCTCAATCTCAATCTGGCGGTAAACGGTATCGGCGAGGCATTCGTCGCCGATCCCCAGAATTCCCGTGTTGTCGTGATTCCCAATCCCGCCGCAGTCAGTCTGATCCCTAACGCCGATATAGCGGGCGTCAACGGTTCGTCAACGGTTACGGTCAGTTCGGTCAACCAGGCTTTCAGCGCGCCCTCGGCGGTCGCGGTCGACAGCTCCGGCGATTTGTTCGTCGCCGATGGCGCGACTCTGCTTGAAATCTCGCCGCTGAGTCAGGAAAACCTCATAACTAATCAACTGACTCCGCCTGTTACCGGCTTGGCCGTGGATGCGTCCGGGTCGGTGCTTGTAGCTCAAAAGGGCGGCATCCTTCGCATTCCGTCGATCGGCGGTACCCTCACCTTCAACAGCGCGGGCCCCATAGCTTCTACCGTCCCTTCACCCGTCACTGCGCCAGATGGCGTGGCCCTGGATCAGCAGGGCAACATCTATGTCACCGACATGACGGGCGGTGTCCCGAATCTATTCGAATTAGCCGTCACGGGATCGATAGATTTTGGCGACGCGCTTACCCCTGAGAAGCCGACAACTGTGCAAGCCGCCTTGTATGACATCGGCAACCTGCCTCTGGCGGTGACTGCACCTCCAACCTTTACCGTTGGGGACGCTTACGGTGGAGTTTACGACTTTCTTCCAGGAGGGACGTGCGATACCACGGGCGCGACGTCCGTAGCTGCCGGTTTGTCTTGCACGCTGGATATCCAGTTTACGGGTCCGGTGAAAGACGTTTATAGCGGTGATTCGATGACGGTCGCAACCAATGCGGCTAACGTCAGTCCGAACAGCGTTACTGCCTGGCTGGGAGGCACAGTCTTGGCAGACCTCGAGGAGACTTCAACAACCATCAGCCCAGCCCAGGGCACCTCGACTTTCCCTGGGAAAGAAACGGTGACGGTGACGGTCACTCCGGTGCCGACCGCTTCCGCACCCGCAACCACCAACATTCCGTCGGGGACGGTCACTCTGACGTTGACCTGCATGAATGCGGGTTGCACGCAGAGTGCGATTAATCAAACAGGGCAGGCCTCAGGCGACGATACAGGCACCACCGCGACGTTCCCGTTGACGAACATCCCCGGCGGCACCTATTGTGTGACGGCTGCGTACGCGGGAAGCGTAGTTAACCTATTCCAGCCGAGCCAAAGCCCCGCCTGCGCTGTTGGAGCGCCAAACTTCACCGTAAGCCCGGCTTCACCGTCAATCACACTCAGCGAGCCTCTCGGCGTAGCCGCCAACCCCTCGAACGGCGTCTATTATGTGAAGGATCGGCAGACCACAATCACCCTAACGGCGAACATCTCCTCGCCACTTGGGATTGGGACACCGACGGGCACCGTGACCTTTTCGAACGGGGCGACCCTGGCCAATAACGGAACGCAAGTTGGAACCGCCGTGACACTGGATGCGAACGGGAACGCAGTCCTTAGCACAGGCGGGCTGGCAGATGGATCCTACAGTATTTTTGCGAATTACAGCGGCGATCAGAACTTCTCTGCAACAGCCTCTTCGGTCGTCGCTTTCCAGGTCCTTCCGAATACTGGCCTTGTGCTGATCACGGCAAGTCCGGCTTCGGTCTCGACTCCGGCCGGGACGCCGGTGACGAGCACCCTCACCCTGTATTCGGTTGCCGATTTCGCGGCCCCTAACGGCGCCAACATCACGTGCAATATGGGGACGCTGTACTATGCCGAGTGCACGTTCAACGTTCCTCAGCCCACGCTCTGTGCTCCCCCAGGCACGGCCCAAGTCCCGTGCAGCGGAACTACTACGACCGTCGTCACCATCAGCAGCAATATCCCGGTGAACCTGCCGCCGGGTGGCGTAGCCAGTGTGCATACCCATGGGACAGGTACTTCTCCGCTGATTCCGGCGGGAGTCTTTGGTCTCGGGCTCTTCGGGTTGGCATTGCGCAGAAGAGCGATCTTCCACAGAAAACTGCTCAGCGGCGCCGGGGTAGTGTTGATGCTGATCGGAGTCGTTATGGGTGTTGGCGGCTGTACCAACTCCGCTTACACCAAGACACCTGTGGCCCCGAAGTTTACGACCACGCCCGGTACTTATCAGGTCGGCATCACTGTCACAGATCCAGCGACGGGTAACGTGGAGTCACTGCCCTTCACCCTGCCCGTGACGATCCAATAGTTTCCGGTGAAAGCGGCCTCCGGAGAGCGGGCAGTCGCCCTCCGGAGGCCGCAGAATCCGGGTCTAATTGAAGCTGCGGTTTCAGGTAATGAACAAGGTTGATATGAGTCTTCCAGGGAGAAATGTCATGTTCAGCAAGCAATTCATGTCGCTGCGCCGGTTCTCCGGATTTGCGCTGACGTTCCTGTTCCTCGCCGCATGTTTCTGCGCGGGAGCTAAGGCGCAGACCGCGCCGGCGGCCTTCGCGAGTTTCGCCACTGAGGTGAATCATGGTACTGGGAATTCCGCCCTCAAGAACGTAGGCAGCATCGCGAACATCGCCACCGATAGTTTTGGGGATGTGCTCGCCGTGGATGATTCGAACGGAGCGTTGTATGAGTTTCCTGCGGGGAACGCAACTTATGTGACGCTCGTTGGCGCTGGCGGCCTTGCTGGCATCGGCTATCCCAGCGGCATTGTGACCCCTGGAATCGCTATCGATTCGAGTAACAATCTGTACATCGAGGGCGGCGCTTGCGTGCTGATGTATCCCTACAGTACGTGGAGCAGTCTAGACGCTACCTTGACGTTGACAGCTCCTTCTTCCACTGCTTGCGGCAACGCCTCCTCCACTTTCTACAATTTCGGAACCGGCGTGCAGACCTGGGGTCTTGCCATCGGGAATACGAGTACCCCTAGTCTTCTGGTCGGGACAAGTTCGTCTTCCGGAAACGGCATCGCCAGTATCGCCGTGACCGGCGCGTGGACGGCCCCTGCAGCAGGAGCGGCAACCACGATCATCAGTGGCCTGAAAGGGCAGGCAATTTCAATTGCCGAGGATCCGGCGGGCAATATCTATTTTGTCGAGCAAGGCCAGGGCGCTCTGTCTGGCGCTTACGAGATTCCTGCCGGGCAAACCGGACTGACGTCGGACTCGGGCCTAACGCGAGTCGATCCCAGTCTGCCCCAGGTAACGGGAGTGACTGCTGACAGTGCTGGGAATATCTACATCAGCGACCTCCAGAACGGCGTTTACCTGCTTCCCAAAGGCTTCACCCCGTCCAGCGTGGCTAACCTGTTGACCCCGGTGTACGCTCAGGGGTCCGTCGGCGTGACTGGCAATAATGAATCCTTGTTCGTTCCTACGGCCAAGAGTCCTTTGACTGGGTCGCTCTTTAACGGCATCGCCGACGTTGCTGAAGTTACCTTTAATGCCGCGGCATTTGGGGCAGAGACGGTCGGGACGAGCAAGCCGGCACAAGAAAGCATCGCCTTCAGCTTCAATGTAAAGGCGACGCCCGGCACGATTGAGGTGCTGGAAGCCGGCACGAGTAATCCGGACTTCTCTATCGTAAGCGGCAACTCGGCAGACTGCGCGGCGGGGACGACATATGACGATGCCTCCTCGACTGCTTCCTCGACGAACTGCTCTGTTACCGTGAGCTTTGCACCCAATAAGGCAGGCGCTGTTTCCGCTACCTTGGCCATGCTGGATGGGAAAGGCAATCTGCTGGCTTCCATCCCCATGAGCGGCATCGGAACAAGTGCCGCTGTGCAGTTTTTGCAGGCGCCGCAGTCGACGATCGGCGGCGGCCTCGTGACACCAAGCCAAATCGCCGTGGACGCGGCTGGCAATCTCTATGTAGCCGATGCGGGCCTTGGCGCGGTGGAGATGTACCCAGCGGGTTCGGCTGCGGGCGCTGCGGGGACTTCCGTGGGTACAGGCCTCAAAGCACCTACTGGCGTTGCAGTCAACGGAGCAGGCGATGTGTTCATCGCGGACAGCGGCAGCATTTACGAAGTGCCGGAAACGGCCAGCGGTTTAAATGCCAAGGGGCAGGTGACACTGAAGACCGGCCTGAGCCTTGGCTCGCCGGTCCTGCTGGCAGCAGACAGTCTTGGCAACCTCTTTGTATCGGATGAAAGCAACACGGCACTCTATGAATTGGAGAACTTCAGCACCGGCTGGAATACCAGCCTGCCCGGCGTGCTCAGTCCACAAGTCGTTAGCCCTTTCGGAGTGGGAACATCGGTTAACTTGCATGCAATGGCGGTGGATTCTTACGACAACCTCTATGTGGCGAACCTGGTGAACGCCGCGACGAACAGCTTCGACGTGATCGAAGTCACGCCGTCAGGAAGCCAGCAGACACTAGTGCTCACCGGCCTCGCCGGTGTAACCGGATTGACGGTCGATCCCTCGGGTTCTGTGTACGTTGCCATGACAGGCGGGACGATTCGCGTTCCCAACGAGAGCGGCACTCTGATTATCGCCGACAAGACAGCGGTGGGAACCGGCGTCACCAATCCGACCTCCGTGGTCCAGGATTATCTGGGCAATGTCTACGTGGCGGACGGGAGCGCGCTGAACATCAACATGACGAGCGCCAGTGCTTCGATTAATTTTGGAACGCTGACCGCCGATCCGTACCCCTTACCGCCGCCAGCGGGCTCGTCGATAACTCAATCGGCCACGATGACGAACTACGGCAATGCGGCCATGGTGGTCACCGGTTACGCAGATACGCCCGACTACAGCGAGACAGCGGATACGTGCACTGGCAATTCAATCGCGATCAACTCGACCTGCACGGTGACGATCACCTTCAGCGCCGGCATCGGCGACGACAAAACGCTGACGGGCGAGGTTCTGGTTCAGGGCAATGTGGCCAATTCGCCCGTGGGGGTGAACGGCACAGGCGTGGCTCCGACGCTGGCCGGCACAGCGACTGCGATGACTGTGGCTACGAACGGAACCATCGAAGACGTCCCGGTCTCGGTGACCGTCGCGCCCAATCCGGCCAACAGCCAGCCACTAACGGGAAATGTGACTCTTACTATCATCCCAGGCAGCAATGTCCCGGTCACCATTCCTCCCCCGGTGCTATCCATCACTTTGCCAACTATCAACGGGGCGGTCCAATTCGATCCTACGGGCCTTCCTATTGGGACTTATACTTTCACCGCCAGCTACGCAGGAGACGCGGGTTACATTTACGAGCACTCGATTAGCACGGGGTCTGTCTCCGTCACCACGCCGGTGGCGGTTACGATGACCCCGCCCCCGATCTTGGAGCTTACCCCGGCTGGGCTCCCTCCGATTCCGCTGGTGAGCTATACGCTTCCCTGCACCTCAGGCTCCGGCTCAAGCTGCACAACTTCGTATAACTACGGGCAGCCCTCTGGGACCAATCCTTCGGGTTACCTGGTTCTTGGCGGGGATGGCGACGCCGGCGGTGGCGCGCAACCGACTGACGGGTCGCCCGGCCAATACCTTTACACCTATACGATTAACATGGCGCCAACAGGTCCTGGTGTTTTCCCCATTGTCGGCACGGCCGTCTACGATAACGCCAACAAGGCAGTGGTGTCAGGATTCAACTTTGGAACGGTGAACTTTGAGATGGCGGACGGGAGTTCCCTTTGCGGCTCCGAAGCGGGGAGCACCTCGATCGTCAACGTAGATGACACCGGGGCAGCGCCGATTGGAGTCGCTTGCGCGGCGGTCAGCACAAGCAACGGCACGATCCCCGATATCATGACCTACGCCTCGATTACTCCGGTATATACGGGGACCTATAACGACCTTACCAGCGTCAATCCCAACTACACGCAGGTCAAGGGAAGTACATTCGGAATATGGGCGCTGCGTAATCCCATGGTCCAGATCAGTTCCACCCCAGCTACGCTGACTGTGGCTCCTGGTTCCTCGGTATCGTCGATGCTCACTCTATCCTCTGTTCTGGGATACGGTTATGTTGGACGTAACGGCAGCTATCAAAACTATGCGCTTCCATTGGACTTGCAGTGCCAGGGTCTGCCGGCGTACGCAACCTGCTCCTTTAGCTATCCAACTCCGAGCGCCACGGACCCGACTTTCATGTTAAATCCGATTGGATTGGAGTGCGCTTCGAGCACACCCGCGGCCCCGGCGTACTGCGCCATCGACGTCGGCCCTGCCCCCGGAACCGTGGTTGGGTACTCGCAGAACCATGCCAAGAGCACGACAACGCCCTGCGATGCCAGTGATGGATGCCTTGGGCCGGGCACCGTTACGATGACCATCCAAACGAATGTCAGCCCGAGTGCCGCCGCCAGCCGCAATGCGGGCATGAGCAGCCTTGCACTCGCGGCTCTCTTTGGGCTCGGCTTCCTCGGCTTCACCTTCCGCAGACGGGCGTCGCGATTCGGAGGTATTCTGATGGTCGTTTGCCTGCTGCTCTGCGGCGGCTCCATCGCCGGCATTACCGCTTGCAGCACCAAGACCCTGGGATCGACCTCTGTAACCGGCGTCACGCCGGCCGGGAGCTACTGGGTTACGGTCACCGCCAAGGAGACCGGTAGTATGAAGTATGTCTCTAACGCGGGTACCGGTCAACCACCGACGTATGCCACTGCTTATGGCAACGGAGACGACATGTCTTTGCCGTATACCATCAACGTTACGGTTGGTAACTAATCAAGAGCGTGTTGGAAGAAGCGGGAGCGAGCCATCGCTCCCGCTTTCGATTGGTACGCGGTGCATGATTGACAGCTTGAGGTGTAAGTCCTCTCTCAACCTGATGGAGGTGGGGGCTAGCGAAGGGCCACTCGGTGGAATACAACCAGCGGATGCATTTCTTCTACGCACAGGACGACTGGCGCATTTCAAACAAACTCACGCTTAACTTGGGCACGCGCTACGAATTGGCAACTCCGCCCTTTGAGACCAACAATCAGCTCTCTAACTTCGATCCTGTCACCAGTCCCGCTGGCGGCCTGATCGTGGCCAGCAGCGGTTCCATCGCTAATCGCGCCCTCATCAGCGAACAAGTCAGATTGAGGCAGGACCATGTGCTGGAGCTTATCCTTAGACTAAGGTCAGGTCATTCACCTGCAACCCTTTGTACGCCCATCTTCTCATAGGTTAAAGTAAGCGGGTGGAGCACAAGAATCCGTTGCGCACTCAGCGTGAAGGAGGATCGATGCGGGTTTTCACTCTGGTTGCTGGTATTGCTTGCCTCTTTGCCGTGCTGCTCGATGCCTTCCAGACAATCATTCTGCCGCGCCGCGCTTCGGGCCGTTTTCGGCTCACGCGGATATTTTATGTTGTTACATGGAAACCGTGGGTGTTCTTCGCCCGGCGGCTTAGCGATCCACGCAAGCGAGAATCTGCCTTCAGCTACTATGGGCCTCTGTCGCTGATTTTTCTCCTCGTAGTTTGGGCCGGCTCGATGGTTGTCGGCTTTGCGCTGATCTTTCATGCCCTGGGGAGCCCTTTCAACGACAGCAGTCAGGGCCCCGGCTTTCGGTCGGACCTTTATGTAAGCGGAACCACCATCTTTACGCTCGGGCTGGGAGACGTGACGCCACGCAGCGCCTGGGCGCGCGAACTCATCATTCTGGAAGCTGGTACCGGGTTTGGATTTCTGGCGGTGGTGATGGGATATTTTCCGGTTCTGTACGGCGCGTTTTCGCGCCGCGAGGTCAGCATCTCGCTGCTTGACGCGCGGGCCGGATCTCCGCCCACGGCCGCGGAACTGATGCGCCGCCATTCCTATGAGGGCGGGAATAACGCTCTATCGCAGCTGCTGTTGGAGTGGGAACGCTGGTCGGCAGAACTGCTGGAGAGCCATATCTCTTATCCGCTGCTCTGCTATTTCCGTTCGCAGCATAATAACCAGAGCTGGATTAGCGCTTTAACGGCAGTGCTCGACACTTCGGCTCTGCTGATCGCCGGAGTGAAGGGGCACGAGGCGCGCCAGGCCCAATTGACCTTTGCCATGGCGCGCCACGCGATGGTGGATCTGGCCCAGATATTCTCCCTTGCCCCGGTTAAAAATGCTCCCGACCGGCTTCCCCCTGAGCGTTATGAGCAGCTTTACAACTTGCTTTGCCAGAGCGGCGTCAGCGTCTGCCGAGACGGCCGTTCCATTGAACGGCTGCGCGAGATGCGCGCGCTCTACGAGGGCTATGCCGAGGCGCTGGCTGACTACCTGCGCATGCCGTTGCCGCCTTGGATCGCCGAGCAGCTGCACAAAGATAACTGGCTGGCCGTGGCCAAACTGCGCGCTCAAACAGAAGCGGCCAACTCGACATCGGGCAAGGAAACGCACGTCAATGGTCCCTCGCAAACCATCGCTGCCCTGGTAGACGATCATCACGAATTCTGACGCAAACTGGACGATAAGAGCTGCTAAAGCGTCCAAGGACCAATTCCGCTCTAATACGGCGGCGGCTGGCTGGGATCGCGGAAGGCGGAGTTGCTCCGGCGGATGTCGCCGATGGTCCCGAAGTTGGCCAGCGTGAAGCCCCAGAGATATTGTGTGTCGTTGCCGCGAATCGTGCCGAGATTGATGCGCCGGTAGCCAAGCGTAAGGCCACAGCAGTCCCAATTGTAGGTCGCCTGCAACCCTGCATACTGCAACTGGCCGAGGACAAAGTCATAGCCGCCGTTGGCCGCAAAGCTGAGTCCGGCGCTGCTGGGCAGACCATTGCTGCCGACTTTGCCGAAAGAGAGAAATGGCTGAACCTGCTGGCTCTGGATGGTGGAGGCGCCGGTGGCCTTCTCGTCTACGGCGTTGAGCATGGCATGGCCCACGCCGACTGTGGTGCGTCCCCAACTGTAT
The DNA here is from genome assembly GCA_963710875.1 of uncultured Acidobacteriaceae bacterium. GTDB lineage: Bacteria > Acidobacteriota > Terriglobia > Terriglobales > Acidobacteriaceae > Telmatobacter. The sequence goes on from CAVQBW010000002.1 coordinate 296,868, forward strand.
CCGGCAAAGAGGTTGTCGGCGCCTATCCGCCCGGCCTTGGGGTCGTAGTCGAGATCCCACTCGACACGCAAGTTGTCGATCGCTTCAAAACGCAGCCGCGAGACGATGGGCGAGATGTTGCGCTGCGAGGTCAGGAAAGCGATGGCGGTCAGGTCCAGAGTGGAATCAAAGACGTTGCGCCGGCCTGAAATCAGCGCTCCGCCGAAGTTGGGGTCGATGAAGATTTTTTGCGCAATTTGCCAACTGGCCCACTCGCGGGGTATCTCCGGGCAGCCGGTCGCGGCATCCTCGGAGGCGCAAGGCTGCTGATTGGCCGGTCGCAGGTAAAAGCGCTGGGTCAGCGAATATCCCAGCTCGTTGGTGTTGGTGGCGATGTCGGTGGTGTCCATCAGGAGCACGTTCCGCTCCTGCGCGCCAATGCCGGAGACGTACCGATAGGTGATCTCGGGCTCGATCACGTGGCGCAGTTCGCGATTCCAGCGGGTGAGCGTGAAATCCCTCTCCAGGGCCGGCGGCCGGAGGTCCACAGAGGCTTCAAAATCGCTTCGGTTGAGCGGGTCGTGGCTGATGGCGGGCGTGCCGCCGTTGATGCCCGTCAGATCGGGGGTCTGGCTGATGGTATAGGCGGTCTCGCGGAGCGCGGCCTCGGCCAGCACACTCCAACCCCCTGCCGTCAGAGGCAGGGAGAGATGCGGATAGAAGTCGATGCGGCCGGCGTTGCGGGCGTGGAAGGTGGTCCCGGATGGAATGCCGGCAGGCTCGGAGCGGGTCAGATAAGCAGCCGACGATCCAAGCCCTCCATAGAGCCATGAAGCGCCCAGCGGCCTGTCCATCACGTCGAAGCGCAGGCTGGGCAGGTGGAGAATTCTTACTTCGTCGCCGTTGGCAGAGCTGGCGAAGCCCTCGAACCGGTCGAGCGAGACGGAGGGTACGAAGCCATGGTGCGCGTGGGTGAGAGAGACGTCGCTCTGCACCTCGGAGTTGACCGCCTGGGAGTAGTTGTCGTTGAAGACCAGCCGGTAGACGTAGCACGACAGGTATTCCACGTTGCCGGCGAGGCGCGTCTCGGAGCTGAGATCCTTGCGGCCCTCGGCATTGATGTCCATGCCGCCCTGGTTGACACGCCCATCGCTGGTTGGATTGGGGAGGCAATTGGCGGTTGGGGTGCTGTCGGGCGCCGGCACAAAGCCGCGGTCGAAGAGAGCATTCGCACGCACGATCAGGTGGTCGAGCCCTGGGCCCTTATAGCGGAAGTCGCCGTTGGGCGCCCAGCCGCGCTTGCTGTAGTAGTCCGAACCGGCGATCATATCCATGCTGCGGTTGATGACCCAATACACCTGCTCGCCAAATGTGTAGCCCCGGATCGTGTTGTAGTTACTGGGCACGATGGGGAAGAGCAGCCCACTTTCGCGGCCGGTCTCGTTGGTCGGATGGCTGAGGTAGGGCAGGTAAAAGACGGGCACGCCGAGAAACTTGAAGAGCAGATTGGCCGAAGAGGCCGTGCCGTCCTCCAACTTGATGGTGCGGGAGATCAACAGCCAGTCCGGCCTCGGCAGGCGGCAATTGGTCATCGTGCCATCTATGATCCTGTAGCGCCCCTCGCCGGTCTCCAGCAGCACCCTGCCGGTAAAGAGGAAGGGGTTGGTGGTGGAGTAGACCGAGGTGCGGCCGAGGGTGCGGACGCCCTGCGAGCCATGCACGTTGTAAAAGCGCGCGGTATGCATATTCAACCGCATATCGCCGCGCGAGGCATAGATCAGCACATCGTTGGGCCCGCCCGCGAGCTGCAGGTTGCCGTCCGCCTCCAGCTCGGTGGTCGACTGATGGTAGACGACCTTGTCGGCCTTCAGAGTGTAGTCGAGGTAGTGAACCACCACGTCGCCAGTCAGAGTCCAGTCATCGCCCACGCGGCTCTGGTTCTTGGCTTCCCATTCGACCGGCACGCCGCTGGCCGGCTGCGGCTCCGGCTCGGCCACGGGCAGAGTCTCCTGGCTGGGGTCGTCCGGCAAATCGGCCGTCTGCAAATCGGCTGAAGGCCCGGCGCTGGCGGCCTCCTGTGCCGCTGGAGGTGCCGCATTGGTCAACGCCTGTCCCCGGATTTCCAGGTGACAGAGGGCCAGCATCGTGATAAACACTATAGTGCGTGGACGCATCCCAGGGACCAAGGTCAGCATAGCAAAACAGGCTGCCTGGGACGGGTGGCGCGCCGCGCAGCTCTGGCAGCAGGCAAAATTCGTATGCTCCTCACCGCGCCCGGGTCTCACGACCTGGGCCGGCGGTCGAGCAGGTGCCTGTCCTCTTCCGCAATCTCCCTTCGTCTTTTGAAAGAAACGTCCGAGAGCCCCGGTGCACCGGGCTTCAAGGACCGAAACAGCCGCTCCAGGCGCAGGAACCGGTCTGGAGCGGGTCAGAAGGGAATCCGGAGCCTTGAGCACATCTGTCGTATGCCATCCCGACACCACCCCCTCCTGGAAGCAGGAAGTCAGCCTGCGCATTGCCGCGCACCAAAGCCGCAGAGGCTGGTCCACGGCGAAGCCGGCCGCGCCGCCGGCCCCTCGCTGGACAGCCGTCGGCAGCCGGGCCGCCCAGGCCGCCGCCCGCGTGGCCGCGCGCTATGCCCAGGCTCCCAGCTACAGCCAGGTGTTGGCCGCCCAAGCCAGCGACGCCCCGCGCGCCGCAGCGAGTGCGGCTCCCGAGGCTCCGAAGGCGCCCGTCGCTGCTCAAACGGACATTGCGGAGTTGCCGATTGCCGCTGCCGCCCCATGTTTGTGGGAGCCCGAAACCCCGCCCGCCGTCGAGCCTGCGCGATCCACTGCGCGTCCGGAGGATGGGGAGCCAGCCGTCGCGCCGCTCCACCCCGTCGCGCCCGCCTCACTCGAGGATTGGGAGAACGAGTGTTCCCAGAGCCGCTGGGAGCCGGACCTTCGCTTGCGCCGCCTGGAACCTGTTCCAACTCGGGTTCCAACTCTGGTTCCGGTTCCACTCCAGGCCGTTCAAAGCACCCCGCGCGCAGCCGAGGAGCTTGACTCGCCGGCCTTCGCGCCCTCGGCCGTCGCATCTCCATTTGAAGACCGGTGGAAGTGGGAAACGATGTCTGAAGAGCCGTCGGAGAGCGAGGCGATCGAGCCTGTCGAGCCGGATCTTCCGATCCACGCCAACCTCATCGAGTTTCCGCGAGAACTGGTCGCCACCCGCAAGATGCGCCCCCGGCGCGTCGAGGGACCGTTTGCGGCGCAGAGACCGGAGATGCAATTGAGCATCTTCGAGGTCGATCCCGGCGCGATCTCGTTCGATCCCGAGCCGGACGGCGCGCCGCTCGCGGCCGATTGGCCGGAGCGCGATTGGTCGGACATCGGGCTGGAGCCTCAACTCCATGAAGAAGCCGAGCCCCAGGAGCCGCCGGCCGCACTGCCGGCCTTGCATCTGGCGCCCATCGGCCGCCGGCTGACGGCGGCCCTGGTGGATGGCGCGCTCATCGCCGGAGCTATCCTGGTCCCGGCCCTCGCGGCCGCGGCCAGGTTCGGCAACCTGCCCGCGATCAAGATCGTGGCAATCGGTGCGGTTTTGGCGCTTCTGCTTGCCGGGATGCTCTACCACGCTCTCTTCTTCACCCTGGCCGGGGCCACGCCGGGGATGAGGTGCGCCCGCATCTCCCCATGCACCTTCGACGGCCAGATCCCCACGCGCGAGCAGTTGCGCAGCCGCCTGGGCGCGCAACTGCTCTCCCTGGTCCCGGTGGGGCTGGGCGTAGCCTGGGCGCTCTTCGACGACGATCGCCTGTGCTGGCACGACCGCCTCTCGAGGACCTACCTGCGGAAGTACTGAGGGCCGGGAAGGAACTGGGCCGAAAGAACCTGCTGCCGATCCGTCTTGTGCGCAGCAAAAGAAGAGGGCACGTTTCCGTGCCCTCTATGCTTACAGGACAAGCGAAGCGATCAGACTTGGGAGTTCGAGGCCCGGTCCAGGGGCTTGTTCTTTCTGAATACAAAGAATGCCAGACCGAGAAGCCCAGTTCCCAGCAGCAGCAGGGAGCTGGGCTCAGGCGCTTCGGTGAATTGGGCCTTGAAGTCGAGGCCCGCGCCGTTCAGGTCGGTCTGAGCGTCAATGACGGTCAGCGTGTTTGCGCCGGAAAGCAACGAGATGCTACTGAAGGAAACTTCGTCCGGAGCGCCGCAGCTCGGCTCAGCATCCGTTCCATTTGCATTTCCGGATGCGCAATGGCCGTCGCCGCCGACGATGGCAAAGGGCACGATCAGCGCGCCGTTGAGCAATATCTCTGCCGTGTCATCGGCCATGACGCTGATGCTGCCGTTGTAGCCCCCGCCAACCGCGTTGAAGGTCGTCTGGTAATAGTAGAAGTCGTTCGGATCGCATGTTGTGCCGTTCGTGCAAGTGGTTCCGGCTGACGATGTGTTCGAGACCCAGCTTGTTCCGGCTATCGCGGTAGCCCAACCGCCGGCAGGGATGGCATAAGTAGTCTGCGAAGTGCTGTTGGTGGAGGGGGTCGCCGAAGCCGACAACGGCACATAGTTGGGCAGCGCAGGGGTGTTTGCCAGGAAGCTGGCGTTCAGCGCGCTGTAGCCCATGTACTCCAACGCGCCGTTTGCATGGCTGGAGGACGAACCATTGGTGCTGTTGAGAGTGATCGTGTCGGCGCAAGCCCCCGAGACAAGCGCGGCCAGCATCGCCGGTAACACTGAGATCCTCAAAATCGCTTTCACGTTCTCTCCTTGCATCTTCCTTGCGGGCATCCTACGATCTCCGCATCTTCGGTTGCCGCTTGTCACGGAATTGGGCGTCGCCTTCGATTCCAACGATTGACCGGACGACTCCCGGCAAATCACGCCAAGCCGGCAACAAACATTCGCGCCCAAACTGTGTTCAGGCTGCATGGCGCGAATTGGTTGCACTTCGGGGTTGTCAGTTGGGGGACTGAACCCAGCACTCCTGGCTGTGGGATTAGGTTCTACCGATTCATCCTAGGAGTGTTATGAAAGATATATGCATGTTTCACGCCAAACATGAACCTATGGAATCAGCGACTTGCGCATCACATCACTTGAGATATGCAATTAATTGCAGTTGGGTATCCACAGAAAGTCTCCTTCCGGGGCGAAAAACTTCGATCTGAGAGATGGAAACCACTGCGAATGGACCGGGCCTTGAATGATCGAACCTTGAGGCCGGTCGAAAGCCGCGTTGTGCAGGACGCGGCAATGTGAAGGAGACGCGGCAGCCCGGTCCGCAGCTCTCGTGCCTGATTGCAGGGACCGCAGATCCGGGTGTGGCTGCCGCCGGCTGAGGGCGGTTACGAGTGCGCGGTCCGCAACGCAGGCCGGGCAACCGGCTGGCCGTCGCCTGTGAATCTTCCGCCGGCCTGGTGGTCGCTCTCCAGGCTGAACTGGCGGATCATGCCATCCAGGTCGCTGGCCAGCCTGGCCAGGTTCTTGAGCGCTTCGACGGCTTCTTCGGCGCCTTGCGCATTCTCTACCGACAACTGCGAGATCTGCCCGGCGGACTCGGAGATCTCGCCGGAGGCGGCTGTCTGCTCGGTGGCGGCGGTGGCGATCAGATGGATCTGGTGCTCCACCTGTTTCGACGACTCGATAATCGCCTCCAGGCTCTGCCGCGCGTGGGCGGTCTCTCCCATGCCGGTTTCGACGGCCGCGCGGCTGTCCTGCATCACCTGGAGCGTCTCGCGGGTCTCTTCCTGGATGCTGCGGATGGTGCCTGAGATCTCTTCGGTTGCGCCTTTGGTGCGCTCGGCCAGGCGGCGAACCTCTCCGGCGACGACGGCGAATCCGCGGCCATGCTCCCCGGCGCGCGCTGCCTCGATGGCCGCGTTCAGGGCCAGCAGGTTGGTCTGTTCGCTGATCTCCTGGATGACGTTGACCACCTTGCCAATCTCCTCGGAGCGGTGGGCCAGCGAGGTCATCTTGCTGGAGACCGAGCTGGTGGCCGCGGCAATCTTCTCCATGGTCACGGAGGCGGCCTGCATCACCGATCCGCCCTGGTTGGCGGTCTCGGCGGATACGCGGCTGGCCCCCGCTGCGCTCTCCGCATTGTGGCTGATCTCGCCGATGGTCGCGGTCATCTCCTGCGCCGCCGCCGCAATCTGGTTGGTCTTGCTGGACTGGGTATTGGCATTGCCGGCGGCCTGGACCGAGCGGGCGCTCATCTCCGTGGTGGCCGCCGAGAGCGTCTCCGCGCCCTGAGCGACGGAGACCAGAACGCTGTGCATCGAAGCCACGCTGGCGTTGAATGCCTCGCCCACGCGGCCGATCTCGTCGCTTCCGGTCACCTGTACGTGCGCGGTCAGGTCCTTGGCCGCCAAAGCCTCCAGGGCGGCCATCACGTGAGCCAGCCGCGGCGCAATCAACCTTGTCAGCATGGTGCCGATGAGTGCGCAGAGCAGAACGATCAGCAGAGTGGCTCCGGTGGCGATCCAGGCAGCGCGGTTGCTGTCGCCGGTGACCGAGGCGGACTGCTCCATGCCCATTTTTGCGTGAACCAGGAATCCATTCTCCGCCGCCGCCAGAGCTTCCGCCAGCGACGACATCAGCGCGTCGGAGGAGAGCAGGTCCAGCGCATCGCCGGATTTGCCCGCGGCCAGCAGCGCAACGCCGCGATCGCTCTTGTCCTGATACACCTTGATCGAGGAAAGGAATGTCTGGTAATGATCGCGCTCTTCGGGAATGATCAGCGGCGCCATTTCCTTCAATGCTTCCTGGTACTGGGCGATCGCATTCTGCCGCTTGGCGAGATGGCTGGCGGAACAGGCCGGCGTCATGCACAGCATCAACTCCAGATCCTCGCGCCTCTCCTCATTGACGCCGTTGCGAACGTCCCCGATGTGGATCAGGGAGGGCAGATGGTTTCCACTCACCACAGCGCTCTTCCCGGCAATGCCCCGGAAGGTCGAGAACGTGAAGGCGCCGAGCAAGAGGCACAGGCCGCAGACGATGCCGAAGGCGACGATGAGTTTGCGGGAGACAGGGAGGTTGCGCAGCCATTGCATGGCGGTAACCCTTTCTTATTCCGAAGCTACACGGGGATTTCATCGGCGAAGTGCGGCTCGACTTGAGCGGGTTCCTTCCTTCAAAAGGAACCGAAGGGGCATTCGAAGCCGAGCAGAGCGCGAAAACATGCCTCTGCGGCGAGGCACGAAGGCGAAACCGCTCCATACCCCATCCTTTCCGCTCTTTCCCGCGGAATGGATGAGAAACCTCAAAGCATCCGATGCGCGGCAGAACGATCGCTGGCGCCGCTACACGCCCCCAAGCGAGCTACTTGCTACGGCACAAACAATCCCAGCCGCACATGCCACTTGGTGCGCTGGCCGGGTTTGAGCGTCACCATCCCGGTGTCCATCGAGCCCCACTCCTTGCCAAAGGGATCGCCGAAGTTGTATTGGTGCTCGACGGCCACGAAGTTCTTGGCCGGCGGCGCGTAGACCTGAATGGTCTTGATCTCCGGCGACAGGCCCTCGATGCTGACGCCATAGTGCGCGGCCAGGTCCATCACCCGCACGGTCACGGCTTTGTTGACCCAGTGGAGGTGGCTCCAATTGTCGTCGAAGTAGAGATCGCCCAGCGGCGCTCCAGCAATCGAGCGCAGATCGAACTTGGTCCCCTCGACGGGCAGCAGCTTGCCGGTGGGAAAGACGTTGTCGTAGTTGTCCACCTGGGCCACTTCGTCGCCCGGAACGCTGAGCCGGGCTTGCGCGCGATCGCCGGAGGGCAGGTTGAAGTAGGGATGCCAGGCGATGGCCATTGGTTCGTCTTCGTTGCCCGCGTTGCTGGCCTCGACGCTGACGTCCACCGCTTTGGCGGTAAGCCGGATGGTGATGACGATCTGGGTCTTCGAGAGCCAGTGGCCGCCAAAGTCGCCCGCCCGGATGACGCCTGAAACCTCCTGGCCGCCGGGAACCTTGCCAATGCTCAGATCCTCGGTCTTGGCCTTGAGAATAAGCCCGTGCATGGCGTGGCGTTCGGCTCCGGGCAGCTTGCCTATATTGTTCGCCGGCAGGGTGATCGGGTGGCCTTGCCACTCCGTCGCGATCGTTGTGCCGTCGGCCGAGAGCTTGCCGCGAATGCGGTTGGGATAGGGAACCAGGAAGGCCGCGCCCAGCCGGTAGCCGAGGTTGCCAAAGGCGTCGTCGTCCACATCGAGCATCTGCTTGGCGCTGGCCAGATCGGGCGAGGCCAGCACGTCGACATTGCCCTTGCCGGGCCAGTTGGCGGTGATCTGCAAGACCTCCATGCCCCGTCCCGGCGCAACCGTGATCGAGGTGAACTCCGGCCTGGTGGTGCTGACGGCCTTGCGGCTGATGGTGATGACCTTCTCGCCGCCAATCTCGATCGCGGGCTGGTGGCCCTCCGCCGGAGGAGCGGACTGGGCGTAGCCCATCAGGGCGAAGGAACCCGCCAGCAGAGCCGGCAGGGCAAGGGGCAGCAGCGAGAGCACATGTGTCAACATTTTCATCTCAATCCATCCCTATGAGTGAAATCGAATCGCCGGAAGTCGCTGGCCAACGGGGCAGATTTCCCGACGTTTGAAAGCGTTTTCCTGCGGCCATGCCATTCTACGTCAGCGGACCGATTTCGTGCGCGCGGGATAGGCGAGCTGAAGGCGGCGGCCTCCGCCACAATTGCTCCACCCTTCCGGCGTGTGATAAAACGATGGGCCATGAAGCCTCATTCAGCGCTGATCCTGCTTGCAGCCGTCGCAATGGCTCCGCCGGCCTTCTCCCTGCACCTGGAACCGGTAAGAAACGACTACAAATTCCCGCTTCCCGTGGTGGACATCGAGGATGCCGATCATGGAGTCGTCGCCCGTCTCTACGTCATGCCCGGCGAGACCATGAAACTGGATTCGAAGGAAAATCCCGCCGCCGGAGCCGGCTATTATCAGGCGCTTCCCGGCCAGGAATACTATCTGATCATCCTGCCCAAGTTTCAACTTCCCCGCTACGCATCGAATCTCTGCCCCTGCGCGCTTCACATGGACAAGATCGGCTGGGATCACGACGGCAAGCTGACCGCCATCACCGGCTTCCGTCCTTTTCTGGAGACGGCGGCAGGCACAAAGATCCCCATCCTCTCCGATGTGAATCATCCCAGAATGGACAAGGGCAGACTGTACTTCAAGCTCAAAGGGCACGAATGGAGCGACTACTGGGTGCTGACGCGATACGGTCAGGTGGTCGATGTCGGGGGCCCGTGGGGACCATGGGAGCTGATTGTCTTCCTCGTGACGAGGGTCATCCCGATCGTGCTGGCCTGCGCCCTGGTCTATGCCGTGGCGGGAGGGATCGTGTACTACCGCGCGGACCTTCATCCCGATCTATCTTTCATCCAACTGATGCAATTGAGCTTCAAGCATCCGCCCTTCTTCATGCGAAGAGCCGAGAGCGCGGAATCGAGCGAATGAGAAGCGTCTCGGCGCAGAATGATTGTGGGCTGTGTCACAATTTGGCGCGGGGTGCCGGGGTGTACACTTCCGTTCGTTGTTTCCGAGCCTGAACTATGCCTGTTGAAGAAGACCTTCGCACCTTGAGTTACACGCGCGGCCCGAGCCGGCCGCTGCTGGATCTGACCGTCGGCGGCCTGCTCGACCGCACCGCCAGCCGCTTTCCCGACCGGCTCGCCGTGGCCAGTTGCCACCAGCAAAAGCGCCTCACCTGGGCTGGGCTGAGCGCTGCGGCAGACCAGGTCGCTCGCGGCCTCTGGTCGCTCGGCATTCGCAAGGGCGACCGCGTGGGCCTCTGGTCCACCAGTTGCATCGAGTGGATCATGATGCACATGGGCTGCGCCCGCGCCGGAGCGGCCCTGGTCAACGTGAACCCCGCCTATCGCTCCCACGAGCTGCAATTCACCCTCCAGCGGTCGCGCATGAAGGCTCTCTTCCTTTGGCACAAAGACAAGCACGCCGATTACGAAGAGATCCTTGGCCGCGCCTGCCACGGGCTCAACCTTGAGTTGGAACACACCATCTACTTCGACACGCCCGAGTGGCCGGCGCTGCTTGACGCCGAGGGCCGCCTGCCGGACTATGTTGACCCGCAGGACATCGCCGACATCCAGTACACCAGCGGGACCACGGGGCTCCCGAAGGGCGTGCTGCTCACCCACCACAACATCGTCAACAACGGGCAATTCCTCGCCCAGGGCTTTCACTACACCGAGCAGGACAAGATCGTCGTCCCGGTGCCGCTCTTCCACTGCTACGGCTGCGTCATCGGCACCATGACAGCGCTCAACTCCGGCGCGGCCATCATCCTGCCCAACTGGACCTATGACGCGCGGGCCACGCTCAAAGCCGTGCACGACGAGCGGGCGACTTCGGTATATGGGGTTCCGGCGATGTACGTCGCAGAGTTCGCCTTGCCCGACTTTGCCAGCTTCGACCTGACCAGCCTGCGCACCGGCATGATGAGCGGCGCGCCCTGCCCGGTCGAGCTGATGAAGCGCGTGCTCAACGAAATGCACATTGGCGAGCTGGTGATCGCCTACGGGCAGACCGAGACCTCGCCCGTCACCACGATGTCCGACGCCGCCGACCCGATTGAGATCAGGGTCAAGACCGTCGGCCGCGCCATGCCGCAGACCGAGATCAAGATCGTCTCGACGGTGACCGGCGAGACGGTTCCTTCCGGCGAGCAGGGCGAACTGTGCATTAAGGGCTATGCGCTCATGAAGGGCTACGACGGCGATCCGGAAGGCACCGCGCAAGTCATCCGCGAAGACGGCTGGCTGCACACCGGCGACGTGGGCATCATGCGCGACGACGGCTGCATCCATTTGACCGGTCGGTCCAGAGACGTGATCATTCGCGGCGGAGAAAACATCTATCCCCGTGAGGTCGAGGAGTTCCTTTACACCCATCCCAAGGTCGGCGAGGCGCAGGTTGTCGGCATTCCCAATGCGCGGCTGGGCGAGATCGTCGCCGCATGGGTGCGCCTCAAGCCCGGCGAAGAAGCCACCGAAGAGGAGATCAAAGCCTTCTGCGAGGGCCAGATCGCTTACTACAAGATTCCTGCGCACGTCCGCTTCGTCACAGAGTTCCCGGCCACGCTAAGCGGCAAAATCCAGAAATACAAAATTCGCGACTTCGAGATCGAAGCGAGAGGCTTGCAGTCAGTGGCTAACGCGGCCACGGCGTAGGCGGGATTGCGCGATGGGATGGGGTTGGTGGTTTCCCAGGTGCCAAAAGCGGACCTGAGGCGACCAGGTTATCATATAGGGCTGGAGAGTACGCGTGGACAAGTTTTCGCCAGCCATCGATATTACCTCGCTTTACGGCATTGGATCTCTCTTCACAAAAGGTCCAAAGGATCCGTGGGGTCCAAGAATTGCAGGATTATTCGCAGACTTTTATATATATAGCGATGAAGCTCGTTTCATAATGCCTTCGTCGGATGCATCGACCTCTGCGTTCGATAAATCTATGCTTCCTCCCATACTGCTGCAATTAATGGAGCGGGACGGCGAGCTCTTTAAGCCGGTTTGTTTTCCGGCAAATGAACAAAGGCAATTGAATCCAGAATTATTGATGACGGCTTTTGCATCGTTCAGTGCTTGGGCCGGAAGCAGCAGTTCAAGGCTAGGGGAATGGCTTTCACTTCACAGAGATATTTCTATTCGTAAAGGTCACATGGCTCGCATTCCAACGCATTATTTGTTTGAGATTGAAAGACTTCGTCGTTACGACGGACTCTATCGACTTGCGACTAGAGTTGGAGTTTCCGAGGAGGATATTCTATACGCCTTCGATGTGGTTCTTCGATACCCTCTGTATGGGGAGTACTCCGGTTCAGATAAGTATTACTTGGCTCACCCGATTCGTGAGAAGCCGAATCTTCCAGGACTGACCGATGTTCCCAGTGATGCTCCACGGGTTGCGCTATCTTTTTCTGATGCGGTTATGGGAATGGCCGAGAAGATGAGCTTTGACGAATATACGAGTTTCTTGCACGAGGCTCGTGGAATAGTCCGTGATCAGAATATTCATCTTCTTAATCCAAACACTATGGATAGAGATCATATAAGACGTATTGCAGGCATGCTCCGACTGCCTGCTCGGCTAAATGCAATTGGGAAAGTAATGGGTATCACCGCAGGTGCTATCGTTATCGCGCAAGCAGATCCAAAGCTTGCGGTGTATGCGGCCATTGCGGGAAGTTTAGTTACTGTCAGTGATAGGTTTTGGGCCGGTAATGTAGGTCGTGTATCAAACAGGAGTTGGTTGCGTTGGGCGGTGAAATGGGACGTTGAAAGCCAAGCTGGATAGGTGCAAATGGGCGGTCGGCCAGCATGTCGGTCTTCAGATGTGGGAGACCACGAACCTCAACACGCGATCTTCAACAGAAACTTAAGCCGCACGAACCCGTTCAACAGCAAGCCGTAGCCCCATCGCTTTGAGAATTGCCGAGAGGCTGCGCAGTTCCGGGTTGCCCTCCTCGGATAATGTGCGGTAAAGCTGCGTGGGGTTGAGGTTGGCCTTTTCCGCTACGCTTTGCACGCCGCCAAAGGCTTTGGCCATCTGGCGCAGAACGATCAGCAATTCGCCCTGCTCGCCATCAGCAAGAATCTCGTTCAGCAACTCCACCGCATAGCCTGGCTTTCGCTTGAACTCCTCCGCCATCGCCTCGTCGTGATTTTTGTCTCTCATTGCCGAATCTTCGTCTATAAACGAATTAATGTCAAACGTCTTCTCCGCCATAACGCCGGAGATTCCGTCAGGGAGTATACCAAAGATTGACAAAGCCTGTTATTCGGTCCAGCATCGAAGACAGGAGTATTTCCCCATGAATGTTTCCCTGACCCCCGAGCTGGACAAATTCGTCGCCGGAAAAGTCGAATCCGGCCGCTACAACTCGGCAAGCGAGGTCGTCCGCGAGGCCCTGCGGATGCTCGAAGAGCACGACCGTGCACGCGGCGCGCAGCTTGCCGCCTTCAACCAGGAACTGGGTGCGCGGCTGGCCTCGCTAGACCGTGGCGAACACGTCAAGCCGCAGAGTGCGCGAAGACGCCTTGAGCAGAAGTCACGCGAACGGAGAAGGCTCAGCGCATGAACGAGTACGTTCTCGGCGCTGGAGCCGAATTCGACTTGAACGAGATCTGGGAATTCATCGCCGAGGACAACATCGATGCCGCCGACCGCTGGATCGGGAAGCTCTTCGACGCCTTTGAAATCTTGGCGCGAAATCCCGGGATTGGGCATCGGCGGGACGATCTCACCGCTTACCCAATCCTGTTCTGGCCCGTCGGCGCGTACCTGATTCTCTACCGCGTTCAAAAAAAGCTCATCGAGATTGTGGCAGTGACTCAGGGCGCGCGGGATATTCCCGCCTTCCTGCGTCAACGCGTCCTGTAGAGCCCAAGAGCTGGAGCAACAAACCTCACCGTTTCTTCGACATTCGATTCGATCTCCAGGCACGCGCATCTTCGGGCGCTGCGAGAGAGATGAATTCTGCGTGAAAGATGGGGAACCGGGTTGATTTCTGCTTCGTAATACGACTACCGACGGCTCGGCTGCGTCGTCTAAGCGGGAGGCAATCTTGCCTCCGGCCCGAGGACGCCACGGAGGTGCACGCAAATCTGAGAATCAGGAGCTTCCCCTCATGAAGCGAGAATTCGCGACAACCCTTTCGGTTGCAGCAGTAGCTTTCACTCTGCTCATCCCGCAATTTGCCCAGGCCCGCACCTTGGACGAGATGAAATCCGCGCCTGCCGACATTCCCTCAACGGTGGCCCCGCAGGAAATGGCCCAACTGATGGTGCCCGCGCAAGGCGCTCTAACGCAAACCCTGGACGCCAGAGATGCGAAACCCGGCCAGCAGATTCGAATCACGCTCAGCAAGACGGTCCGGCTCAAAGACGGACCCGAGCTGCCGCGGGGCACTCAGCTTGTCGGCACGGTCGCGAGCGACCCGGCCAACGCCAACGACGATTCGAGGATAGAACTGCGATTTACCGAAGCGGCGCTGAAGGGCGGCAAGACGGTTCCAATCAAGGCAACCATCGTCGGAGTCTATGCGCCGGTGTTCGATGACGGCGAAGGACATCAGGTGGCCGCGGGCAATCAGGAACCGAACACATGGAACAATCAGATCCTTGAAGTCGATCAGGTTGAACCTCAAACCGGCGTAGAACTTCACAGCAAGATCGCAAGCGACAATTCCGGGACCCTGGTGTCGGCAAAGAAAGGCGTGGTAAAGTTGCCGGCGGGAAGCGAGATTGCGCTGGCCATTGCCGTTGAGAAAAGCAGTTAGCCGTCACGGAATGACCGGTTCTGCGGCGCCGTCGTGTGGGGTTGTCAGTTGAGAGATTCACAGCTCCGGACCACGCGGCAGCGGAACCGATTGTTCAACCAATTATGACTTCACAGCGCTGCGTGCAGGCCCGCCTCGACCGGTTTGTCGTAGCGGCCGCGCAGCGCATTCCAGCGGACGATGGCAAGTTCCTGGAGCATCTTGACGCCGTCGCGGAGGTAGCTCATGCGGCTTCGCTCGTCGTGCGCCCAGCTTACCGGCACCTCGATGATCCAGTAACCACGCTTGAGGGCGATGAAGAGAATCTCCGGGTCGAAGCCCCAGCGTTCGATGGTCTGGAGCTGGAAGACGGTCTGGGCGGCGGCGCGGGTGAAGGCCTTGAAGCCGCATTGCGTGTCGGCGAAGCGCAGGCCCATCACGCGGCGCGTGACGGAGTTGAAGCAGCGGCCAAAGAACTGGCGGTAGAGCGGCTGGCGCTGGGTCTGGCGGCCGCGCTCGAGCCAGCGGGAGCCGATGGCAATATCGGCGCCCTCGGCGATGGCGGCAAAGAGGCGCTCGGCCTCCTCGATCGGCGCGGAAAGGTCCGAGTCGGTGAAGAGCGCGATCTGGCCCCGCGCCTCAAGCATACCTTTGCGCACGCTGTAGCCCTTGCCGCGGTTGCCGGAGTTCTCGATCAGCCTGATCTCGGGCGCGCTCTGGGCAAAGGCCCGCACCACCTCGGCGGTCTTATCCGTGGAGCCATCGTTGACCACCAGAACCTCGGCATTCCATCCGCGCGCGCGGATGCAGCCCACCACCGACTCGAGTGTCCCCGGAATGCGGGCGCTCTCGTTATAGGCCGGAATCACGATGCTGTACTTTGGCGCGGCGCCGACGCCCGGCCCGGCTCCGGTCTTGACTTCGTCCCTCACGTTCCTGCCCCTCTGCCACAACTCCGCTGGCGTTAAAAAACCTCAGGGAATGGCTCAGGCCATCATAACGCTGCGAGGGCGAAGTTGGCCTGGGCAATCTCCAAAGCAGGGGCTTTTTCGCCAAGCTGTTGAAGGGAATGGGTCCAAATCCACAATCGAGCCTTCTTTTCCATCCCGGAATGGGCAGAATCCGGTTATGCTGAAAGCGGAGGCCTAAACGATATGACAAAGGCAGACCTGGTGGAAAAGGTGACCGGAGTGGGTGACCTGACTCGCCGCGACGGCGAGGTCATCGTCGAGACCATCTTCGATTCAGTGATCGGGGCCCTCAAGGGCGGAGACAAGATCGAGATTCGCGGCTTTGGATCCTTTCGCATCCGGCAGCGCAATCCCCGCATCGGACGCAACCCCAAGACCGGCGAGCGCGTCGAAGTTCCGGCCAAGAAGGTGCCCTACTTCAAGCCTTCCAAGGAGCTGCGCGACCTGGTCAATCCTAAGGAAGCCGCCAAGGCCTCGTAAGCTTTCCGAGCGCGCCCGTGCTTCCCAGAGTTCGCGCGGGTTCCTGCATCTGATTGGTTGAAAGAGAATACGCGCCCCAAATCTGCAAGTCGAGGCTTGGGCCGCATAGTTTTGGCATCGAATTGAGATCGAGGCCAGCCTCCGAGAAAAAATAGTCAATTTACCCAATCCTGCCCAAAGAGCCTTCCGCTCCATTCTTTTTTGCCCGAATCAGGAAACTTAAAGTCCGAGCGAAAATCTGCCGATGGCAGAGATGCTGCCTTTGTCCCAGTTCAAAGAGAAACTGCTTTGGCCGATGCCGTTAGTCGATAGGGATCTTAGGTCCGCCGCAATCCATGCGGGATGGGCCCGGTTGCCGGGACTTTCAATTGAAGATGGAGTATGCCCTCATGAAGATATCAGCATTGTTCCTATCTCTAGCGTTTCTCACCGCGACTGCGCCCTTCTTTGGCCAGTCCGCCGTCCCGTCCAGCAGCCCGGCAGCTCAGACCCCCGCCGCCAACGAAGCGCAAAACAAAGCCGCGTTCTCTGCCATCGCCGCCAACCTGAACAAGAATGCCGAGGTTCCAATGAGGCCCTTTTCCAGAGTGGCCTTCGGAGGCGGCATCTCGCTGATGGGCGTTAACCTGCAAACGGCAACCAACGTGAGCCGGCACTTGAACCTGCGCGGCACCGGCAACGTCTTCAATTACACGGTCAACGACATCAGCACCAACGGCTTCAACGTCAATGGCAAGGTGAGTTTTGCCGCAGCCAGCGCTTCGCTGGACTATTATCCGTTCGCGACCCACGGCCTGCGGCTGAGCCCCGGAGCGATGCTTTATAACCAGAACGAGATCACGGCCAGCGGCATCGTCACGGGTGGAACCAAAGTGACGCTCAACGACCAGGACTATCTCTCGGAAGCAAGCGCCCCGGTCAGCGTCAATGCGGCGCTGGGCCTGAACGCCAGAAAGCAGGCCTTCACCGCGACGATTGGCTGGGGCAACATGATTCCCCGCAAGGGCGGTCACTGGTCTTTCCCCTTTGAACTTGGCGGGGCCTTCACCGGCGTGCCCACGCTGAATATGGGCCTGGCCGGTTTTGCCTGCCCCACCTCGGATGGTTCAACCTGCTCTTCGCCCTATGTGGATATGAGCACAAACACCACGACCCAAGCCAATCTGAATGCTCAGATCGCCAAGTACAAGAGCGACCTGAACCCGCTGCAGGTCTACCCGATCTTCTCGTTTGGCGTGTCTTACGCCTTCCGCTGAATGGCAGCCCGGATGCCGATGACGCTCATCATGCGGCCCGCGTGGCCCTGCGAGGCGCGATGAGAGAAGAACATCTCCGGCTGGCAGCTTGTGCAGCCGCCGACCGATCGAATCGAACCAGGCTTGATGCCGGCGGCCAGCAACTGGCGCCGGTTGGCCTCGACCAAATTCAAATGCAAACTGGGGCCGATCTCCGAGTGGCCGGGCGCGCGCTGCGTCAGGAAGAGCATCGGGTAGCGCATCCGCACCGGGTCGGAGTCGTAGACCTCGCAAAAGAGCTCGCGGGCATAAGCGAACTGCGACTCGAACTCCGAAAGCACCTCTTCGCCGACCGAGTAGCAGCACGGGCCGATGCCGGGTCCGATGGCGGCCATCAAGTCTTCGGGTCGTGACCCGAAGGCAAGCCTCATCCTTCCGATGCCGGTCTCGACGATGCGTTTCACCGTGCCGCGCCAGCCCGCGTGAAAGGCAGCCACGGCGCGCCGCTTGCGGTCGGCCACCAGCACCGGAACGCAGTCGGCGGTCTGAATGGCCAGCAACAGGCCGGGCTGATCGGTCATCAGGCCGTCAGCTCTCAGCGGCTGTTGGCGGCTGGCGTCCGCGGCGGTGGCGAGGACAACGAGATTGGAGTGAATCTGGCGGAGGGAGATCAAGGGTGTTGCCGCGTCTCCGCTGATTGCCTCAGCCAGCAGCCGGCGATTTGCGGCCACTGTCTCCCGGCCGTCCTCAGCCGTAAAGCCAAGATTCAATTCGCCCGGCGCATCCTCGGCTCCATAGGCCCGGCTGAGGCCGCCGCGGTGGGTGCTGAAGCCGTGCCAGAGCCAGTTCGTTCTCTTCCAGCCCGCCACTGCCAGCCACTCGACGCCGTTCTGAGCCACTTGAGAGTGCGGCGGGACGGAGGTCAGCTCCTGCGGCGCGACCCGCTCGAAACGCATTCGGCGGGTGACCCCTGCGGCCTTCCTCCCCAGCGACGAAGACCCATCGCTGGGGACCCCGGCGTTGCCGCGCAGGCTGCGCTTGAGGCCCGCCTCGTTAAAAAGCGCATCGATCGACTGAATTTCCGGCTCGGGATAACTCTTTGAAGTGGAGGAAGGCATCAAGCTCTTATTTTAGAACGGAACCGGAGTTGCGAATCAGCTACGGACGGAGAAGTCTTTAAGGGCTAGGTGAAGCAGGTGCTGTGTCCCAAACTGAGGCCGGGCGATGTGCTGATCCTCGACAACCTGTCGGCGCACAAGGTGCCAGGTACATACGACCTGATTGAGGCCAGCGGCGCGCAACTGTTGTATCTGCCCCTTACTCGCCGGACCTGAAGCCCCTTGAAAAAGCCTGGTCCAAGTTCGAGAGGCTTATTCGCGACGCGAAAGCACGGACCAAAGAAGCACCCGATCAGGCTGTCACCGATGTCCTCAAAACCATTACACCCGAAAACGCCGCCGCTTGGTTTCGCCACTGCGGATACGGGATACAGCAACCGTTCGAGACCGCAGGAACAGGAAGAGAGCGTTCGATATCAGGAGAGAGGGAGCGACTGGCGCATCAAGGCGCACCAACCCGCAGCACCAGACGCTCCGACGGCAATCCAGCACTTTCGACACCCCAAGCGTGCACTGAGAGCGGTTTCGCTCAAGCGGCGCAAGTCCGATGGCCTTAACAGTCTTACTTCGGCGGTGCCGGAGTGAACCCTTCGCGTCTCTGCGCGGGTTCCGGTTTGGGCTTGGGTTTGGGCGCCTTCTTGACTTCTTTCCTGCCTTTGTCTTTGCTTCCCATGCCTGCAAGTGTGCCATAAATGGGCGGCCTGGGGAAAGCCAAAGCTGGGGAAGTCCCAAAAGGATGAATGGACTTGCAGCGAAATCTCAAGCGGCGGCAGAAGGGCCTACTGGCCGATCAGGCCGTGGGCGATCGTATCCAGCATTCCGTTGAGGAAGTTGATGGACTCGGGGGCGCAGTAGCGGCGGGCGATCTCGAGCGCTTCGTTCAGGACGATGGGGAAGGGCGTCGCCTTGAAGCCCAGCATCTCGCCCACGGCCATGCGCATCAGGTTGCGGTCCACGGCGGGCATGCGTTCGATGCGCCAGCGCTTGGAGTTGGCCGCGATCAGCTCGTCGATCTGCGCCTGGTGAGCGATGGCCACGCGGAAGAGATCCTCGGCAAAGCCGCGGACTTCGGGTTCAACTTCGTCAGCGGCCTTCCAGAAGGTGGCGCGCACCTCGTCCGGCGTCTGCTTGCCGATGTCGGCCTGAAAGAGCATCTGCATGGCCAGTTCGCGCGACTTGCGCCGCCCCGAGCTGTGATGTTGTCCGTTGCTCAAGCAGGGCCGCCTTCCACCCCGCGGAGCAAGACCTTTCCGTGGGGGCGCTCGGCTTGTCTCAGCTTGCGGGTTAGGCTCACCATCTCGATGGCCGCGAGGGCGGCTTCAAAGCCCTTGTTGCCGGCCTTGATTCCTGCACGGTTGAGCGCCTGCTCCAAAGTCTCGCAGGTGAGCACGCCGAAGCTGTGCGGAATGCCGGTCTCCTGTTGCGACTGTCCGATGCCGCGGGCCACTTCGTTGTAAATGGCCTCGTAGTGGGCCGTCTCGCCACGCAGCAGGCAACCCAGGGTGACGATCGCATCGAGGTTGCCGCGATTTGCCAAAGTGCGAGCCGCCGCCGGAATCTCCCATGCGCCGGGCACTCGCACCACTTCAATATCGGCACGTTTTGCGCCACCGCGCAGCATGGCGTCCAGCGCGCCTTCGAGCAGACGCTCGGTAATCACAGCATTCCAGCGGGCGACGACGATTGCAAACTTCATGCCCGCGGCGGAAAGATCGCCTTCCACAGCGACCGGCTTGCCGCGCATGGGATCGGTCCAGGCCCAGAAGCTGAACGAGAAGCCCGGCTCCGGCTCGACGGTGAAGATGCGCGACTTCCAGTGGGTTTCTGCGATGGCGGAGAGGCGCGCTGCGGCTTCTTCGCCTCCCTGCGCGGAGAGCCAGGCCGCGGCGGCCTGATGCACGGCGTCGAGAGCGGTCACCTCCACCAGGACATCGGCAGTTGAGGGGAACTGGCCGTCGACAAACTCCAGGTTGCCCAGCGGAGCCAGAAACGATGCGCCACGGCTCTCCGGTTCATTCCAGCCCTTGCCTGGCTCAAATCCCAGCGCGGAAAAGAAGCTCGCCAGCCGGTCATAGGCCGACCCGCTGCCCGCGGAACGAAGAAAGGAGATCCCCTTGATCATCTCTTGATTCTATCCTGCACGGGAGGGGGAAACGATGGCCCGCGCTCTGCGCATGCGATCCTCGAAAGAGCCGCAAAATGAATGTGACATGGGAGATTCTTGGGTCCGGAAGCACAAGAAGGCCGGCGCGCGGCCGGCCTTCTTGTGCATGCTGCTTGGCGCGCCCGAGTTATATCGTTGTCGTGGAGCGCGGCTTGACGGCGATGGCCGTGGCCGGAACGGGGTTGGTTGTGGGTGCTGTGAGCGTGCAGCCGGCGTCGAGGCCGGGCGTGCAGGCCGGCAGGTTGGGACTGATCTGCTGCGTGTCCGCATGCGCCGGGTCGCTGGCGACAAGCGGCACGCTGATGTAGTGGATCATGTTGTCGCCCGCCGTCGAGACAAAGAAGAGCTTGTCATCCGGGGTAAAGGCGCCGGCCAGGGGCGCGGTGATCGCCGAGCTTCCGGTCAGCGGCACATAGTTGACCGTGCCGCTTCCCGGCACATAGTACGGCAGCGTCGCGCCGGTAGTGGTTCCGTTGTTGGTGTATGTGAGGAACGCCAGGTTCGACTGCGGTGACGCGATCACCTGATTGAGGGTGGTGTCTGCGGGCGCCGCATTGAGCGTCACCGGGAGCGTGGCGTTGAGCACCGGGCCGGTCGAAAGCGGTGCGGAGAGTGTGCATTCGGCAGGAGAAACGTCAACTCCAATATCGCTGAGAGTGACCCCGCTCGCGGTGGCCGCAGCGCCCAGGATGTGCTGCCCATCGGTCGTAGCTGCCAGCACGTCGGTCTCGACGGGTACCGAGTCGCTGGGCGGCTGAGGATAGAAGGTCATGCTCGCGTAGTCGCCGACCGTGCCTATGGGGCACCACGTGTGGGCTGTTGTCGAACTGCCGCTGAGGAATGCGCCCACGCTGGGTATGGTAATCGCCAGGCTCTTCGCACCGATGGAGGGGTCGGGGCAGGATTTCGCATCAAAGACCGAACAAGGCAATTCGGAGGTGGTCCAGCCGGTGCTCGCGTTGTAGACGTAGAGCGTGTCGGAGTGGCCGGCGCCGAGGGATGCGCTGTCGGCGATGTAAAGCGTCTTCGAGTCGGGGGTCCAGGTGGCGGCGGCGCCCATGCCGCTAAAGATCGCAGCGATTCCGCCGGAGGTGTTGTAGAGATAGAAGACCTGACGCACCTGGTCGTTGATGAGCAGTTGCGCATCGTTCGGCGAGACCGCCAGCACCACGCCGGGGACAGTGGTGTCCGTCTTGCCGGGCGTGCCGGTGACAGCGCTGACGGTCATCAACTCGCGCGCGGAGCCGAGGTAAAGATTGGTGCCCAGCCGGTCCATCACCATCGAGTTCGGCACGTACGGCAGGAGCACGGTGGAACCGACGGTGCCGGTGATCAGCTCGACGGGAACAATGTACTGCGACTGGCCGGGGGCCCCGAACCAGACGTAGTCGCTGGCCGTGCCGGGGGTGGTGATGGTGACCTTGTTCGAGGAGATGGGCAGACCCGTACCGAACAGGCCAATCTCGTTGATGGGGGAAGGATTGCAGGTGACGGGCTGGCAAATGGCATAGACCGAAGCCACGCCGGGGAAGGACGTGGTGATGGATCCTCCGCTGGCCGCCGAGATGTCGATCGGGTCGGTGGACTGATAATCCAGGCTCAGGCCGGTGATGGGGCATCCACCCGTTGGATTCGTGGGGGAGGGGGGGCACGCTGCCACGTTGGTGTCGTAGATGGCGGCCTGGAGATTCTGCGTGACGCCCTGGGTGATGGTGCATGCGGTCGTGCTCTCGCAGCCGGTTACTGGAATGGTCAATGAAATCGATTTCGGCGGGCAGGTGGTGAAATAGCCGGCCGAAGAGCCCGATTGGGCAACCGACGCGGTGATCGTGGTGGTCCCTGGCAGTCCAGCGGTGATCGTCACCACGTTGCTGTCGGTGTTGGTGGAAATGGCCGCGATGCTGGAGGTGCCCACCGAGTAGTTGAGCGTGCCGATGGAGGCTGTGCAACTGGGGACCGAGGAGACGCCAGGAGCCAGCCCCCCTGGGCAGGCAAAATAAAGACTTGGATTGTTGCAGCGCGAATCGCCCGCCGCGTATGGGCATTGCGTAACGCCGGAAGGCGCGCACAGCTGAACCTGCTGGTTGTTCGCTCCCGCATAGCAACCCTGCGCATCAAGCGTGGCCGTTTGCAGCTGGGAGACGCATGTCTGCGGCCCCACAAGGCTGATCGAGGTCACCTGGGCATGCACAAACACTTCCACCGGATTGGAGACCACCCCCTGGGCGGTGGCCGAGATATAGGCTGTGGCGTAAGGCAGGCCGCCGGTCGAAGGCAATGGATTCGGCGGGCTGCAGATGGTGTAGTCGGAGATGCCGCCGCCCGTGTTCCGGTTCCAGGCGCCGGCGCAGATGTTGCCGGTCGGCGAGATGTCCACCAATTGGCGGTTGGTGGTGCCCCAGCCGAGCGTGCCGGCGCTGACCGTCCCGCCATTGCAGTTAGTGACCGACGGCGAGCCCGCCGAGCGGGTCTGCCCATAGGCAATGGAGATCCCCGTGGTTGCTAGCGGTTGAGAAAAAGTGACGGAAGCCACATCGGTGATCTTCATCCCGTAACCCAGTCCATTGCAGTACTTCGCGCCGGGGTTGCGGTAGCAGCCGGAGACGGATACTCCGGCTGGAATGGCCAAGCACAACAAGCAGACAAGCGTCAAAAACCGCCGCATGAATCCTCCCCGCCCCGCCTTGTCGAACCACGGAACGGTCTTTCCCGAACCCGTCGGATAACTCAGGTTACGAGCGAACTTTCCATCGCCGCCGCCCGCCTTTGCCGCTTCCCGGCGGCTCTTTCTTCCGCGCTCTCAGCGACCGGTCTCAGCCGCTGGTCCGGAATTAAAAGCCCCTCGAACGACGCAAAAAAAGGCTGCGGAGATTTGAAAGACGCTCTATAAAGCGGTCCGTCAACACGCCATGGCTGGCCTGCCGCCGGTGAAATCCGCTCAGTTGACCGGCGCCCGGCGCCACGCTCTTGCCTTGCAGCCGGTTGACGAATGCGCTATCGAATCTCCAATGAAAAGTGTATCAGGACGGGGTGGTAGCTGGCAGCAAGCCGGGCGGAGCGATTCTCCGCTCCCGCCTCTTCCATTGACCCCACCGGCTCCGGAGGTCGAGCAGCCCGGCGGCTACGGCGCTGGCGGCATATAACGGGCAAACCACTTCGCGGCCCGTTCCATCGCATCCCGCCGGTGAGCCGGGTCCGTGAGTCCGTGCCCCTCGTTGGGATAAACCACCAGCCGGGTGGGTACGTGCAAGTCTCTGAGCGCGTGCCAGAATTCAAAAGACTGGGGCGCGGGACACTCGCCGTCCCGGTCTCCCACCAGGACCAGCGCGGGCGTGTGCGCCTGCCGGATGAAGTCGATCGCCGAGCTTCTCGCATACACCGCGGGGTCGTCGTAGACCGATGCGCCAAAGTAGGGCAGCATCCATTGGTCGATCGAGTTTTCGCCGTAGTAGCTTAGCCAATCGGAGACGCCCGCGGCGGCCACTGCCGCCTTGAAGCGCTGGGTCTGGGTCACGGCAAACATGGTCATGAATCCGCCGTAGCTCCCGCCGGCGAGGCCGACGCGTTTGAGGTCTACCGGATACTTCGCTTCCACCATGGTCATGCCGGCCAGAATGTCGCTCAGGTCGCCGTAGCCGAAGTCCTTGCGGTTGGCCTGTGTAAACTCTTCGCCCTGCCCGAAGCTGCCCCTGGGGTTGGGCTCCAAAACGAAATAGCCCAGCGCCGAAAAGGCCGCCGCGCTCAGGAACCCGCCCCAATGCGGCGTTGCCGCAGCGGCCGGTCCGCCATGCACAATGACGATCAGCGGATACTTCTTCGCCGGGTCGTAGTTCTTGGGCAGCATCAGCCAGCCCTGCACGTTGAACTTCCCGCTCTTCCAGTCAAGCGAGAGTGTCTTCCCCCAGGCAGGCTCCACGCCGTCATCGACGTGTGTTAGCTGAGTGAGGGCCGATAGGCTGCCGGCGGTCTTGTTGTCTGTTCGCGCAAGATAGATCTCCCGCGGACGGTCGAAACTGCTGGCGACGAAGGCAAAGAGTGTGTGATCCCTGGTTGCAGAGACGCTTGACTCGAAGCGCCCATCGCCGATCATGGCGGGAAGATTGTAAAAGGGACGATCGAAGCTGGCCGCGTTGCCGTCGAGCGTGAGCCGCGCCAGTTGCACATTACCGCCGGCGAGGCTGCTGACCATGAGTTGATTGGCGCCACTCCACTCCAGCCAGGAGGCCGTCGCCGGGCGCTTTGACGTCAGGTTGCGCGGCTGGCCGCCCATCGCCGGAACCATCCATACATCTCCGCCCGTCGAGCCCTGGTCGCTCATGAGCCCGCCGATGAAGGCGATGTTCTTGCCGTCCGGCGACCAGCGCGGCACGGCGATCTGCAAGCCATGCAGCGGCCCGGCAACCTCGGCGGGCGCAAGAATCGCCGTGGGCGCGCCGTTCAACTCCTGCGTATAGAGCTTCGCCACCCACCAGTTGTTCTCTCCCGGTGGATCGGCGGCGATGTAAGCCAGCCCCTTGGAATCCGGCCGCCAGTCAAACTCGTAGATGTGAAGACTGGGCGGCGTCGCCCACTCCGGGGTCTCAGGCTTCGAGGCATCGACGCGAGCGACAGCCACCCGCTGAATCTCCGCGCCCTCCTCGCCGATCACTCCCGCCGGCGGCTTCATCGCCGCCAGCGCTCCGGCCGGACGGGTGGCGCCTGCAACATATAAGAAAGCCACGCTCTTTCCATCCGGTGAAAATGTAGGGGCATCGACGTAGCCTTTCAGTTCGGTCAACCGCCGCGCAGGGCTGCCATCAAGCCGAGTCAGATAAAGGTCAGGCTGATCCGGGTGCGAACAATCGGAGAAGAAGGCCAGCGCCTTCGCGTCCGGCTCCCAGGCGATCTGGCCTTCCTGGCAGGTTTCGTCCGGCTTTGCGGCCGCCGTCACGCGCTCGCTTTTTGCCTGCGCGCTCTGCATCAGCTCCCCCAGCGCCGCAACGCGAATCTCCGTGCCTTCCTTCGCGTGCTGAATCCAGGCCAGTTGCTTGCCATCAGGGGAGATTGCCACCTGCCCGATGGAGCGCCCGCGATCGAGTCCTTTCAGTACCTCTTCAATGTGCGCACGGTCCAGGGAAGGCGCGGCTTGCGCCTGCGCTGTTGACAGGTTCGATGCGGCGCACAGAACCAAAGCTGCGGCAGCGATCTTTCCGGCGCGGATCAAAGTGCGAATCGGCTGCAGAATCATACGAAGATGCTATCAGGCCGGGAAACTGCCGCGTTCTTTGGGCATCTGCGTGAATCGAAGGTAAAAAGATGATACAAGACCTGCTGAAACTGTTCCTGACAAGAAAAACCTCTTGACACGCGCAAGGCACCAGCGTAGATATGGAATCAGCGAGTGGGCTTTGCCCCCCTCATTCAGATTCTCTGAACTAAGGCAGATCGTCTGAAGTCCTCCACCCCTGATGTTTGACCCCTTGAGCCTTCCCCAGAGTTCGACTTCTAGGCTCTCTTATAACCGGCGCTTGAGACAGTTTGCCGCCACAAAAAAAGATAGGCCAGCCACCACGCAGGCGGCACCGGGTCAAATCGGGTGTGTTCAGCTTAGAGAAATCGAGAGAAGCTCTACTCGCATCGAGCCGACAATGGCTTGTGCCGGGAGGGCTTGATTTGAACAACCGACCGGACAACTGGAGCCGCTATGAGTCTCGCCAAAAAATGCGATACACGGAGTCGTCTATCTTCTGGCCGGAACAAGAGCGAACATTCGTTCAGGCCCATGGGACAGACGGATAGAGCCACTTCCTCCGGGATCGAGCCGGATGGAACGAGGGCGGACAGACTAACCTTTGCCGAAGACTTCATGTTGGAACACACGCACTCCGGCTTGCGCATCACCGTGATCGGGATGGCAGGCAATTCCGGAGCCACATCCAGAGAGCAGCATAAGTTGACCCAGTGTTACGGATTTCCATCGTGAAGCAACTGCGGGCAGGCGGCCTGCGGATGAGATGGAGAACCCGGTGGAAATGCCTGGCGTGAGCCGGGTTTCGCGCAACGCCTTAGAACGAGTGAACTTAACCTCTGCTGCGTGGGGTTCACTTTGCCAATGCAGCCGATGTGAGTCATCCTGCTCTTTGGTCACTCATCCTCGATCCCCGGAGTCTTTCTCAGGGAGCGATTCCGGAAACCGGAAACAACCGAAACAAACCCATGTGATCCGTTTGAAGCGCGCTCTTGCCGAGGCGGAGGCGTGAATTACAGCTACATCGCCCTAGGAAGAAGGTGAGCGATTGAGCTGCCTTGAAGGCCGTGGCAGCAGTGCGGCCGCAACCAAATAGGATTGAAGCCGCGCTGAGAGGGAGATCCTCAGCCGGTATGGCACCGTATCTCCGTTCCCGCAGGCCTGGCTGAAGGCCGGAGGAGGTCATTATGGGTTGCTCAATCTGCCAAAACCTGGAACAAGCCTATCAGGCTGTGCTCGGAGAGTACATCGAGGCGCGATCCTCGGTGCGCTACCGGATCAGCACAGAGCTTGCAGCCCAGAAGAATGTCGATATGGAACGCGCCCGGTACGAACTGGAAGAGCACAGGCGCGTCTGTGCCTATGCCGTCGTGCCCGCGCTCCTGGTGACACAGGAGACGCCGGTGAGATACAGACGGCAAGCGGCGGCTTGATTCCAAGAAGTTACAAGACTTCTGGAATGCGCGGAAGGGGCGCTCCGTACTTACGGGGCGCCCCTTCTCTTTCAATTCGACGATCGATTCTTCGAGCATTCTCATGGATCGTATAAGGAGATGTGTGCCCCATCCTTGCCGCTGTCATCTTGAACGGAGCGCAGCGGAGTCGAAGGACCTGCTTCTTGGCATTTTGCGGCCAGGGTGGGATACCACGATTCCCACATTACAGCAGCGGTGAAGATGCTCTGGATGAACCCTCTCCGGCCGCGGCATGAATCGCCAGTAGCTTTTCCAGTAGCGGCTTCAGCAGCTTCAAATCCAGCGCATTCGCTCCGTCGGACCTGGCATGTGCCGGGTCGTCGTGAACCTCCAGAAACAATCCATCGATGCCCGCCGCCACCGCGGCCCGCGCCAGCAGCGGAATGAACTCCGGCTGGCCGCCGCTCACGCCATCGGCCGCCGAGGGCTGCTGCACTGAATGGGTCGCGTCGAAGACCACCGGAGCGAGGCTCCGCATCACCGGCAGGCTGCGATAATCGACCACCAGCGTGTTGTAGCCGAAGCTGGCTCCGCGCTCGGTGAGAAAGACGCGCTCATTGCCCGTCGAACGCACCTTTTCGACCGGATGCGTCATATCCCACGGAGCCACGAACTGCCCCTTCTTGATATTGACCGCGCGGCCCGTTTTGCCCGCGGCCACCAGAAGATCGGTTTGACGGCAGAGAAACGCCGGAATCTGCAGCACGTCCACGGCCTCGGCTGCCACTTCGCAGTGGGAGGGCTCATGCACGTCGGTCAGCACCGGCAGGCCCGTATCCTTCGCCAGGCGGGCCAGGATGCGCGTGCCCTCAATCAGCCCCGGCCCGCGAAAGCTCTTCACGCTGGTGCGGTTGGCCTTGTCGTAGCTGGCCTTGAAAATATACGGAATGCCGAGATCCGCCGCGATGCGCTGGATCTGCTCGGCCATCGTGCGCGCGTGCGCCTCGGATTCGATGACGCAAGGACCGGCAATCAGAAAGAGCTGGCCCTCGCCCACATGGACCGGACCGATTTCAAACGAATGGCTCACGCAATCGATTGTAAAGGGAAGCCTTCCCCAGAGACCCGGCCAGCCGCAGAGAAACCAGCCAAGAAAACCCAGCAGGGGCTAACTTTCCGGTCTGCCGGCTGAAGCCCGGAACCCAGAGATTCCGGAAAGCAGTCGAAAAGCCGACTTTCGGGGATCGATCTCGCTGAAGATGCTATAAGCGATTCATTTTGATATTGTTGCCATGCATTCGAGAGCGAGAACGCTTGCGCCGGGTTTGGGGGATGTTCCTTCGCCGCCTGAAGATTCTTCTCGGGAATCAGATCCTGAGGACGATTCCAAATATTCCTGTCACCTCTTCATCTTGTCCGGGTACTTATACGATGAGGCATAGAGATGATCATGAAAGCATCAAGCAACGATGACGCGCAACTGGTGGAATGCACTCTGGCAGGCGACCGCGCCGCGTTTGCGACGATTGTCAAGCGGTACCAGTCACTGGTCTGCTCCATCACTTACAATGCCACCGGAAGCTTGAGTCGGAGCGAAGACCTGGCGCAGGACGCGTTTTTTGCCGCGTGGAACCAGCTCTCAGAACTGCGCGAGCCTGCGAGGCTCCGGTCCTGGTTGTGCGGCATCACGCGGTTCCTGGTGGGCAAAGAATTCCGGCGACAGGGCCGTGAGCCCATCAACGCCGCCGAGCCACTGGAAGAAATCCAGGAGCTGTCCTCGTTTGAGGCGTCGCCCCTAGTGCAAGCAGTCAGCCGTGAAGAAGAGGCGATCCTGTGGCGAGCGCTGGAACGGATTCCCGATACTTACCGCGAGCCGCTGATCCTGTTCTACCGCGAAGAGAAGTCGATTGGGCGCGTGGCAGCCGAACTGGAGCTGAGCGAGGACGCAGTGAAGCAGAGGCTCTCGCGGGGGCGCAAGCTGCTGCACGAAGAGGTGGTCGCGTTTGTGGAAGGAACGTTGAGCAGGACCGCGCCCGGACAGAGCTTTTCGAATGCGGTGCTGGCGATGCTGCCGGCTGTTCCGGCGGCAGCGGTGGGCGCTGGGGTGGCGGGAAAAGGCGCGGCGATGGCCAAGTCGGGGTCGATGGCCGCGTGGCTGGTTCCGCTGACGCCGTTTTTGGGCGTGTTTGCCGGAATGTTTGTGAATTGGCTGTCTGTTCGTTCAGCGCCGACGGCCCGCGAGCGTCGTTTCCAGGGCCTCTGGCTCACTTGCTTTTGGATCTTTGTGCTGGGCTGGGCCGTGGCCGGGCAATATGCCGTGCGGGCTCTGCGCCATGGATATGCGTGGAGCGATCCGGCGTATTTTGCGGTGGTGACGGGTTTCTGGTGGATCTACGCGATGGTGGTCGCGGGGTTCATCGTGCTCTTCCTCCGGCGGGGTGCAGCGATGCGACGCCAGATTGAGCAGGAGCCGGGGATTCCGGAGAGCAGCGGAGCGCCCATGACTCTTGCCTCGAGAGCTGCGATGGTGGCAGGGGTCTACGTGGCGATGTTTTCCGCGCTGATCTATCTGGCGTTCGAGGCCCACGACTGGCTGGTGGGCGCAATTCTGTTTGGAGCGATGATTGTGCTGGGCGGATCGCATTTGCTCCATGTGAACAGCCGTGATAGCTTGGCAGGCTGGAGGCGAACGATGAGGCGGTTTGTGCTGGGATGGGCGGTGATTTTGGTGGTGCTGAATCTTCGGCTGGGAGGCTGGCTGGCTGCATATCGGGGAATCGATTTGGCCGTGATTCATGGGTTGCTGCCGGCGTGGGTGATTCCGATGGCGACTTTGACGTTGCTCGTCTGGATTGGAGCGCTGGTGGCTTTGACGAGACCGCGCCACGTCGATGCCCAGGACGGAATGGTCGGGAACGATCGCTGAACAGCGTGAAGGCGAATCTTTTCCTGATGTTTCTGGCACATTGTTTCTCGGCGCTTGCACCTTCGGCGTCGGGGCGGAGTCAGATGCAGGTGAGCGATAAGCCGGTACTCGCAGGTGCCGCCATCCCAGAAGGTTTTCTCCCGCTCTACCGAAACTTGGATGAAACCCTCCGCCAGGCCGGAGTGACTTATCCATTCAAAAAGAGAAATGACCGTCCCCTGGTAGCTCCTAACCTTGTCATGGCATCGAGAATGTATCCACTGGCCGCGCCCGATTCGCAGCGCCGGAAGGATCTGCTCGTCACGCTCAATGCATATCAGGCAATGGGAGCGGGTGCCGTTTTGTCCAGATTCTGGCTACGGAAGATTCCTTCCAAAGAGGTCTTTATATTCTTGTTGAAAGTGGCACGCCTGCAAAGCCAAAGGATGAGCATGGCACCACGGCGTTGATGATGGCTTCGCAGGATGGCAACCTGGAGGCTGTGAAGGCACTGCTCGCAGCCAAAGTGGAGGTGGACGCCAGGACGGGCGATGGCCAGACAGCGCTGATGGTGGCGGCGGAGTATGGCGACCCGGGGGTAGTACAGGCCTTGATCGCAGCGAACGCGGATCTGAACCCCCAGGATACGGATGGCCTTACGCCGTTGATGAAGGCGTCGAAATTCGATCATCTGGAGGTGGTGCGGGCGCTTCTTGCCGCCAAAGCCGATATGGGCGCCAAGTCCAACGACGGAAAGACCGCGCTGGATTTGGCAGGGGAACACGCCGACATTAAAGCCCTATTGCAAGCAGGAGCCAAACCATGACTTTGGCTGACTCTGGCATTGCCGCTCCCGCAGCCTATCGGTTGTAAAGCCCGACCAGCTCGCCGCGCGCGAGAATGTGGCCCTGCATCGCTGCTTCCACCTGCGCCCTGGTTGCGCCCACGGGCAGATTCAGCGTTGTATCCAGCGCATAAAGCGTGAAGACATAGTGGTGCGTGGAGTGACCGGGAGGGCAGGGCCCTCCATAGCCGATGTCGCCGAAGTCGTTGCGCCCCTGCCGTCCGCCGCCGGCAAGCTCACCCTGCCCCGGCAGTGCCTCGGGAAGCTCGCGCGCTGAGCCGGGCAGATCGTAGAGCACCCAATGAATGAAGGTCCGTCCCGGCGCGTCCGGGTCGGTCACGATCAGGGCAAAACTCGCGGTTCCAGCCGGAGGCTCGGACCAGGCAAGCTGCGGCGAGCCTCCCGCGCCGTCGCAGGTGAACCTGGCCGGAATCCGGTCGCCCTGGAAGCTGGTGCTGGACAGATTCATTGCACCTCCTTTCGCAGTGGCTTTCGCAGTCGAGGCGCGGCAACCCGGCAGCAGGGCGGCCGCCAGAAGCAACGCCGCAACGCTTCCCGCCGCCCGCCGCAAGGCTCCGTCAACGTTCTTCGCGCTCACTCTTCCAGTTCGCATCCGCGATCCTTTTGTTTGCGACTTTGCCAACGCCACGGAATTCTACCGCATTCTCACTATTTATGGAATGCCGGCTACTGGATCCTATTCCTGCGTGGAAATCCGAAAACTAGAATCCGTAAGAGACTGTAAGAAACCAAAGATAGGTGGAGCTATCCCACCTAACGCACAAATAATCAAGACCCAGGTTCTTCGACTCCTCTGCGCTCCGCTCAGGATGACAGCGGCGAGGGTGGCGCACCCACTTTTGATGGGACGCCCGGCTGTTCCCTGTTCCCTAATCCCTGATCCCTGCTTTCTCACTTGGGCCGGACGAGCTCGATGCGGTCGCGGGTGCGGACCCAGGTGTTGCCGGCCATGCGGCCCACGGCGTCGAGGGCGGCGGGATCGACGCGAAAGTCCGCGACCAGATCCTCGCGCACGTGAAAGCGGACGACCTCGCCGAGTACGATGACGCCGCCGCGAGGCACGCGGGCGGTGTAGATGACCTGAAGAAGCTTGCACTCCATCTGGGCGGGCGATTGGGCGACGCGTGGCGGGCGGACTGCCTCGCTGGGAATCGGCGTCAGGCCGGAGAGCGAGAACTCGTCCACGCCGAAGGCCACCTCGGCTGAGGTTGCGTTGGCTGCCGCGGCAATGGCCTCGCTGACCACGTTGATGACGAACTCGCCGGTCTCTTCGACGTTGCGCAGGGTGTCTTTACGCTCGCCGGCCTCGGCAGAGGCGCCTTCGCGCAGCGCAGGGCAGAAGAGCACGGTGGGCGGCACAGCGCCCACGCCGGAGAAGAAGCTGAAGGGCGCGAGATTGGCAACGCCATCGCGGCTCATCGTCGAGACCAGCGCTATGGGCCGCGGCACGATGATGCCGGTCATCAGCTTGTAGATCTCCAGCGGCTGGCGCTCGGCAGGGTTGAAGGTGAGCATCGAAGATTGAGGGGTGCGGGCTGCGTCCATAGTGATAGCCTAAAACATTGTTTCAGATCGGAACGTGAGTTTCCGTGAATCCCACCCTAGCCGCAAAATCAAAGACGCGGCGAGGGTGGGGCACCCGGTCAATAGCCTAAAACATTGTTTCGATCCTCTGCGCGTCTAACCCATATTGGCACCCGCCTGCCGCAGGGTGTGACCGATGTGGTGCAGACGGGGGAAATTCTCACGCCAGTAACATTCGATGATGCACAATCATGGATGGAGAAGACTGTCATGCCGCGCATTCATTTTCAACTTCAACTCGCCGAGCTCAAGGACAAGCTGCTGGGCATGGCGGCCCTGTCGCAACAGGCGGTCGAGTCCGCGGTAGACGCCTATCTGCAGCGCGACAAGGGGCTGTGCAAGTACGTCAAGCAGAACGAGACGGCCATCGACACCGCGCAGCGGGAGCTGGACGAGATGGCCTACGACCTGCTGGCCAAGGAGCAGCCGATGGCCATCGACCTTCGATTTATTCTGGCGGTGATCAAGATCAACGGCGACCTGGAGCGGATCGGCGACCAGTCGATGGGCATTGCCCGCCGCACCAGGGAGGCGATGAAGCGCGAGGATGTCGATCTGCCGGTGGATTTTGCGGCCATGGGCGAGTTTGCCGGGCGCATGATCCGCTCGGCGCTTCATGCCCTGCTGGAGGGCGACGCGCAACTGGCCGACTCGGTGCGCGAGATGGACGACGAGATCGATCGCATGAACCGCCGCGCTCACACCGACCTGCTGCAGCTCATCGTGGAGAAGCCGGGCTTCACCCAGCAGGCGATCGGCGGAATCCTGGTCGCCAAGCATCTGGAGCGGATCGCCGACCATGCCTCGAATATCGCCACCGACGTCATCTTCTGGATTCGCGGCGCCGATGTGCGCCACCAGTTGAGCCTGTCGATGGATTGAGAAGAGCAGAGATCAGGGATCGGAAGGCGGGTTGGCCTGATCCTGCTGCGCGGCTGAGCTTTCAGCCAAGCCCTAAAGAAGAGCCTCAAACTCCTGCAGCGGCAGCGGGGGGCTGAACAGGTGTCCCTGAAAGCAATGGCAGCCGAGTCCGGCGAGGAAGCCCCGCTGTTCCTCGGTCTCCACGCCCTCGGCGAGCACCGACAAATCCATGGCGCGGCCCAGCGAGATGATGGTCTGCGCAATGGCGCCGCTGGTCACGTCCACCAGAATGTCGCGAACGAAGGCCCGGTCGATCTTGAGCTGGTCCAATGGGAGGCGCTTGAGGTAGGCGAGCGAGGAGTAGCCGGTGCCGAAGTCGTCCAGAGCAAAGCTCAAGCCGTGGGCCTTGAGTTCGGACATCTTGGCGATGACATCGTCGAAGTTCTCCACTAACATGCTCTCGGTCAGTTCCAGCTTGAGGCTCTTGGGGTTGGCTCCATTGCGATCAAGGGCCGCCAGCACTTGTTCGATGAACTCCGGCTGGCGGAACTGCAGGGCGCTGATGTTGATCGAGAGGGTGAGACGGTCTGTGTGTTTCCGGCCGGCCCACGTCGCGATCTGCTTGCAGGCGGTTTCCAGGACCCAATTGCCCAGGGGCAGGATCAACCTGGATTCCTCGGCCAGGGGAATGAACTCGTCCGGCTCTACGATGCCGCGGGTGGGGTGCTTCCAACGGATCAGGGCCTCGGCGCCGGTCAGGCGGCCGCGTTCGATCTGAGGCTGGTAGTACAGCAGGAACTGTTTTTTCTTGATTGCGTCGCGGAGGCTCTCCTCCAGCGAGGCGCGGGCATTGACGGCAGCCTGCAAGGCGGGGGAGAAGAAGCGCAGGGTGTTTCGGCCCGCGGCTTTTGCCAGATGCAGAGCAATGTCGGCCTGCTGCAGGATTTCGTCCGCTGTTTTTTGCTGATCGCCGAAGACGGTGATCCCCATGCTGGCGGCCGATAGGCATTCGCGGCCGGTGAGCAGGTAGGGCTGGCTGACCGCAGCCAGAATGTATTCGCCGGCGGACTTGGCTTGCGCCGCGGCCTCCTCGGCTACTTCGCTGAGGTCTCCGAGCATCACGACAAACTCGTCGCCGCCCAGCCGGCCTACGGTGTCGGCTTCCCGGGCACATGAGGCGATGCGCTGGCCCACTTGCTGCAGAAGGAGATCGCCTGTTTGATGACCGAGAGTATCGTTCATGGTCTTGAAGTTGTCCAGATCGATAAGCAGCAGCGCATGCAAGCCGCTTCTTCGAGTGCTGGTGGCCAGAGTCTGGCGCAACCTGTCGAGCAGCATGCGGCGATTGGACAGGCCTGTCAGCGGGTCGTAGAAGGCAAGATTCCGTATCTCACTCTCCGCGGCCTTCGATTCGGAGAGATCCCTGGTGATGGAAAGGATGCAGGGGACGCCGTCCACCTCCATGATCGAGGCCGACATCTGTCCCCAGAAGACATTCCCGTTCTTCTTCCTGAACTGGATCTCCAGGTTGCGGCAACTCGAGTTCTGGCGCACCATCTCCGTCATCACCTGCCGGTCGCGGGGTTCCGTCCAGATTTCCAGCTCCAGCGAGGTTTTTCCAAGGACTTCTTCGCGTTCATAGCCGGTGATGTCGAGGAAGGCCTGATTCACATCGATATATTTGCCATCGCTCAGGCGGTTGATATTGATGGCGTCGAGACTGGTCTGGAAAGCGGTGCGGTAGCGCTCCTCGCTCACCCGCAGGGCCTCCGCGGCCGCGGCCAGGCGCTCTTCCGCAGCCTTGCGGGCGTTGATGTCCTCGGCCAGGCCAGTGAAGTAGAGCGCGCGACCTTCTCCGTCGCGCTGGATCGAGATCGTCAGCTTCACCCAGGTTTGGCTGCCGTCCTTGCGGAGATAGCGCTTCTCAAGACTCACAGCGGCAGTCCCGCTTAAGACCCGCTCGAGGGCCTCCCTGCTGGCGGCGGCGTCCTCGGGGGCCGTGATCTGCTGAACGTCGATGCCCATGAGTGCCTCGGCCGTGTAGCCGACCATCTCGGCAAAGCGCGCATTGCAGCGGAGGATGATGCCCTCGAAGGAGGCATGAATGATGCCGACCACGGCCTGCTCGAAGGTGCTGCGGTAGTGCTCGTCGCTATTGCGGCGCGCGATCTCCGCCAGTTTGCGCCCGGTGATGTCTTTGATGACCCCGCGCATCTTTACGGGCTTACCCTGAGCGTCGAACTCGAGCCTGCCCATGCCGTGCACCCAGCGCTCCGCCCCGTCTTTCTGCCGCACGATGCGGTACTCCTTGTCGAAGTCCTTCCGTTTGCCCAGAACCTCATCCGCGAAATAGGCGGTCATCATCGCGCGGTCCGCGGGGTGGACCAGGGCCGCCCATCCTGCGACATTGTGCTCGTATTCCTCTCCGATTCCAAGGATTTCATCCATGACATCCGAACTTGTCCAGACGCCGGATGAAACATTTAGGGAATAGCTGCCTAGCGCTCCAACGATCTGCGCTTCCTTGAGGGCGTCCTGTCCCTCGCGCTGCCTCTCTTCCGCTTGCCTGCGCTTGGTGATGTCGATGAGGAAGCCCTGGTAGTTGAGCAACTGCCCATCGTTTCCGCAGACCCTGCGGGTATTCAGTTCCACCCAGATATTCTTTTCGTCTTTGCGCTTGAGCTGGCACTCGTAGCTTAGAATGGCTCCGTCTCTTTCGAGCTGCCGCAGGTAATTCGCGCGCTCATCCTCGTTCGCCCACACGGCCTCGGCCACATTTCCGGCAATGGAGAGCAGTTCCTCGACAGAATCGTAGCCCAGCATCTTTGCCAGCGCAGGATTGGCGGTCAGAAGCTCGCCCTTCCGGGATGTTTGGAACATCCCCTCCAGCGCCCCGTCGAAGATATCCCGGTACTTTCTCTCAGCCTCTCTGAGCGCATGCTCTGCCACCTTCCGCTCCGTGATGTCCTTGCCGAAGACGGAGACGCCGGTCACAATGCCCTCGGCAAGGATCGGGCTGAGGGTCAGATCCAACGTGCGGTCATTGGGAAGGGAAAACTCAACCTGGACCGAACCATCGGCCCGCGCACGCTGATAGAGCGGAGGCATCAGGTTGGCCCTCTCCGGCGGAACCAACTCGCTGGGGAGCATCCCCACCGCGGGCCAAACGCCAAAATTAGTCTTGATGTGCCGCTGAAGCGCGCTATTGAAGGTAACCAGGCGATCGTCGAGGTCCACCGACCAGATCAGGTCCTCGGTGCTCTCAATCAACGCCGATAGGTTCGCTTCCGCTTGAATTTGCATTTCGACCCGTGCCCGCTCCGGCGAGTATTCGATTGATCTTCCGATATGCACAGCCTGGAAGTGTGCAGTCATGAACCATATCGGCTATTTCTCAAGCATAGCCAAGGCGAAATATGCCCTTTTTCAAAGCTATACACCAAAAATCGCAGAATGTAGAGGTTTATTTTTCTTCACAATCAAATTATCGAAGGATTGCGCCTCGCTCGCTATCGGCGGAGCCGGACATCCGGCGGCGCCCAACGGAAAGGGCGCCGTCTTTGCCTCCCCAGCGACGAAGACCTGTGCCGGGAGATTTCGGAGAAGATGGCGTCCTGCCGGGCTTCAGATTCCGCTGAGGGTTAGATTCCTGCCAGCGGATGGCTGGCATAGTGCAGCAGCACGGCCACGGCGCAACTGGTGAGCCGGGTCTCGGCCGAGTCCGCCCGGCTGGTGAGGATAGTGGGAACGCGTGCGCCGAGGACGATGCCGGCCAACTGAGCTCCGCCCAGGTACTCGAGTTCGCTTGGCCAGCATATTGCCGCTCTCGAGATCGGGGACGACGAGAATGTCGGCCTGTCCGGTGACCGGCGAGACCAAGCCTTTGATCTTGGCCGCCTTGACGCTGACAGCCGTATCGAAAGCCAAGGGCCCGTCGAGGATGCCGCCGGTGATCTGGCCGCGATCGGCCATCTTGCACAGGGCTGCCGCGTCCAGCGTGGACTTGATCTTGGTGTTGACCGTTTCGACGGCCGAGAGCAGCGCCACCTTGGGCTCGGGAATGCCCAGCGCATGAGCCAGGTCGATGGCGTTCTGCACGATGTGGATCTTGTCCTCAAGCTCGGGCTCGATATTGATGGCCGCGTCGGTAATCAGCAGGGTGCGCGCATAGGCCGGCGTGTCCATGACGAAGACATGGCTGATGCGGCGGTTGGTGCGCAGGCCGGTGTCGGCCTTCATCGCCACCTTCATCAACTCGTCGGTATGCAGGCTGCCCTTCATCATGGCCTGCGCGCTGCCGCTGCGGCACATGGCGACGCCCAGCTCGGCGGCCTTGCGCTCGGTGTCGGCCTGGAGGATGGGATAGGGATCGATATCGATGCCGATCTTGGCGGCGAGCGCCTTCATCTCGGCCTCGTCGCCGATCAGCGTGGGCTGGATGAGCTTGGCTTCGGCTGCTTCCACGGTGCCACGGAGAGCCACGTCGGAGAGCGGCCAAACCACTGCTGTTGTTATGGCCGGCAGCTGCTTGCAGCGCTCCAGGAACTGGTGAAAGACGTGGAAGTCGGGGGGATGGCCGACCAGCGGGTTGACGCTGACGGATTCAGCCAACTGTGCAAGATCGCTCATTGAAGTTTTCTCCTGGCCCGCGCCGTTGTCGGCTGGCAGGCCTCACAAGTTGATTCTCGCCGAGCGGGCGTTCAGCGCAAGTGTCAGGGGTCACAGGCCGGGTCGATGTACCGCATGATGAAATCCGTGAAGCTCTCCGGCCACATGCTCTTGCTTGACGCATCCGTCTTCATGACGAAAGGAGGGGCGTCTCCAGGTCCTTCTTCTGAGGCAACTTGTGACGAAAGTCACAGCTTGGGGTGAATGGTGTCACTGCTGGTGCTTTATTCGGGAGAGCAGACTCGGAGTCCAACAGATAGGAAAGCATGGGGCGCCAAGCGGCGCCTGGAGGCGCCATGAGCTTTGCAAAGGGTTTGAAGACCATCGTCGTAGCCACCGAGTTGAATGGACGCTCGGAGGCAGCTCTGGAGTATGCGCGGAAGCTGGCCACGGCTTATGGCGCGCGGATTGTGCTGGCCCACGGCATCGATCCTGTGGAATATGCGGCTGTGGACGCGGTACCGGGCCGGGTGCTGACGGGGCTGCCCGAAGAAGCGCGCGCGGCTCTGGGTACATTGTCATCCGATCTGCTCCGGGAGGGCATCCCTAGCCACTCGGAGATTCGCCAGGGCGCGGTGGCGGAGATGCTTCTGGATGTGGCCGGGCAATACGAGGCCGGGCTGATCGTGATCGGTACCAAGGGCAAGGAGGGCGCCGGACCGGTGATTGTGGGCGCCATCGCCGAGCAACTGGTGCGGCTGTCGCCGTGTCCCGTGCTGGCGGTGGCCGCGGACTGGAATGCCGGCGCGTTTCGCCCTACTCCGGGAGGGCCGGTACTGCTGGCCATGGAGAGCAACGAGGCTGCCGCCGCCGCCGCTGCCACGGCCTACTCGCTGGCGCGGACCTTCGAGCGCCCGCTGCTGGTGCTTCATGCGCGCACGGCGGCGGAGGCGGCGGTTTCTCTCGACCCTTGCGCCGCCACCAATCTGGAGGAGTTTGGCATCGTTTCGACCGAGCAGTTTCCAGTGCATTGCATGGTGAAGGATGGCGATCCGGTAGACGCCACCGTGGAAGGGATTGCGGAAAATCATCCCTGCATTCTGGTGGCCGGCGTCAAGCGCGCCAGCGGCACGCCGGGGCCGCATGGGACGGCTTTTGCCCTTCTGGCCCGCTCTCGCGTGCCGGTCCTTTGCGTTCCGCCGGAGTCGGCGCCCGCAGGAGACAAGCCGGAGGCCTGCATTTGCGCCAGCAGTTGCACCTGCGCATAGACCCGGTAAGGAAGGCCGGTGGGGAAGCGCGGCTTCGATTTTCACTTGTAAGTGGCGGGGCGCGAGAGATCAGGCCGCCCGGCATCAACCCTCCGGTTTTCCGGAGTTGTTCCATTGGGAGCGATTCGGCGCATATGGAATCCGGTTCGCAGCAAACACGCATTGCCGGGACCACTGGCCGGCAGGAGTCCTCCGGGCGGATTGCGGTCTTGAGCGGAGGCGGGAGCGGTTCCGGATTTGGATTTGGAGCGAAGACAAAGGGAGATGGAAGCATGCAACGTGAGGCAAGATCCAGGCGATTGGAAGCTGTTCGAGCGCATCCGGTGGCCGAGTTGCTGGAGTGCCCTCCGTCGGTCGGGCTTCTGCTGAACAGCTCGTCCCAGTGCATCGGTTTCGATGCCGGGGCGCTCGTCTTTCGCCAGGGCGAGGTCTGCCGGGGACTCTACCTGGTGGTCTCGGGCCAGTTCCTGCGCCGCGCCGAGCGGCTGGAGAAGCGGTTGACGCTGTCGACGGCCCGGGCCGGGGACCTGGTGGAGCTGGCTGCAGCGCTGGGGGACGGCCATCATACGTATACGCTCGCGGCGCAGACGGCCGGATCGCTGCTGATGCTGCCCATCGAAACCCTGAATCAGGCGTTCCAGAGCTATCCGCCGCTGCGGATGCAGTTGCTGGAGGAACTGGCCCGCGAGGTCTCCCGCGCCTATTGCACCTGCTGCCTGAGCCGCACGGTGAGCCACAGGCGGGGAAGCTCCGCAGCCTAGGCGGCGGAGCGGCAATTTCGTTGTTCTGACCGGTCTTCGATTGCTGCCATGCCGAGGCGGCTGCGGAGCCCGTTGGAAAATCCCTGCCTTCGATCCCGTTAAAGTGCGCTATACTTCAACTTGCACAGCGGCGAACCCATGTCGGCATTTCATCCCCATCACCCCCCGGAAGATTGTATTAACTGCGAGCATCGCCATCTGCGGATGTTCTGCAATCTCACACCCGAGGCGCTGGCCGACTACGACGGGATCGGAATCATGATGAGCCATGCCCGCGGAGCCAAGCTGTTTTCCGAGGGCGACCCGGCGCGCAATGTCTTTGTGATCTGCTTCGGACAGGTCAAGATCTCCTCCACCTCCCGCGACGGCAAGACCATGATCCTCAAGATCGCCGGTCCCGGCGACGTGATGGGCCTGAGCGCGGTGCTGGCCAATGTTCCCCACGAGGTTACCGCCGAGGCCATCGAGCCTTGCCAGGTGAAGACCGTTCGCAAGCAGGAGTTTGTCGACTTCCTCGGCCGCCACGGAATTGCCTCGATGCATGCCGCCCAGTCTCTTTCCGGCGAATACCTGACGGTTTTTCACGATGCCAAGCGGCTGGCGCTCTCCGGCTCGGCTGCGGGACGGCTGGCCCGGCTGCTGCTGGACTGGGGCCGCGCGTCGGCCAACGGCAGGCCCGAAATCCGCTTCACCATGGCCCTGACGCACGAGGAGATCGCCAACATGGCTGGCACCTCGCGCGAGACCGTGACACGGCTGCTCAACCAGTTCCGCCGCGACCAGTGGATCAGCATCAAAGGCTCCAGCCTGACGATCGTCAAGCCCGACCAGCTCGAACGGCTCACCGCGTAGACTTCTCTTCAACACACCCTTCCGAAAGTCCCAAAGCCAACCCCATTTCAGCTCGTTCGCAGCCAAGGCAAAGCGCTTTGTCAACTTTTCCTTGTTCATTCGGCGAACTCCCGCGACCCTGTCATCTGCTGACGCACACTCCTCCACTGGTTCCATGCGATTTCCTCATGGGTTCTTTACGCGGAAGGCCTAATAATTCACACCAAGGCGCTTCAGAACCATCCCCATCCCAATTCCCCATTCAAAGAAGGAGGATCATGACGAAGTACAAACTGGAATATATCTGGCTCGACGGCAAAAAACCCGTACCCGACCTGCGCGGCAAAGGTCAACTCAAGACATTTGAGAAGCCACCCACCCTCGCCGATATACCTGTTTGGGGGTTTGACGGTAGTTCCACCATGCAGGCTGAGGGCAGCAAGTCCGACTGCGTGCTGAAGCCCGTGGCTCTGTATCCCGATGCATCCCGCAAGGATGCCTATCTCGTTATGTGCGAAGTCATGCACCCCGATGGCACCCCGCATAGCACCAACATGCGCGCTACGATCGAGGACGATCCTGATTTGTGGGTCGGTCTTGAGCAGGAGTACTTCCTCTATAAGGACGGGGTGCCTCTCGGCTGGCCGAAAGACGGCTTTCCTCTAACTCCGCAAGGCCCATACTACTGCGGCGTCGGCTATAAGAACATGGGCAGCCTGGCCCGCACAATCGTGGAAGAACACTGGGATCTCTGTCTTGCGGCCGGCATCAATCATGAGGGCATCAACGCTGAAGTCGCCAAGGGCCAGTGGGAGTTCCAGATCTTCGCCAAAGGCTCCACCAAGGCCGCCGATGACACCTGGATGGCTCGTTACCTGCTGATGCGTCTCTGCGAGAAATACGAAGCGGATGTTGTCTTGCATTGCAAACCCCTCAAGGGCGACTGGAATGGATCGGGCATGCACTGCAACTTCTCGACCAAGTACATTCGCGAAGTGGGCGGCAAGGAGTACCTGGAATCCCTCATGGCGGCCTTCGAGAAGTACATCCCCGAGCACATCGCCGTCTATGGGCCGGATAACCATCTGCGCCTGACCGGCCTGCACGAGACACAGGCCATTGACAAGTTCAGCTACGGTCTCTCCGATCGCGGCGCTTCAGTCCGGTTGCCCGTCAATTTTGTTAAGAACGGTTACAGAGGCTATCTGGAAGATCGCCGCCCCAACTCGGAGGGCGATCCCTATCAGATTGTCTCGCGCATCCTGAAGACGATCAACACGGTAGCGAAGGACGAGCCGGTTTTTGCGTAGAAATACCTGGGCCGATGGGAATCACCGGCCCAGGGAACTCAGCAAGAAGACGGACTGAGACTCGCAAGCGCCCGCGTCTTAAAGATCGAAGTAGAGGAAGAACTCATAGGGCACGGGCCGCAGGTTGACTGGCGCCAGCTCACGTTCCCGCTTGTACGAGATCCAGGTTTCGATCAGATCCTTGGTGAAGACTCCGCCTTCCAGCAGGAAAGCGTGGTCCTTCTCAAGAGCGTGCAGAACCTCGCCCAGCGAGCCCGGCGTGCTCTTGATCTTCGCGGCTTCCTCCGGCTCCAGTTCGTAGAGATCCTTCTCCAGCGGCTCGCCCGGATCGATCTTGTTCTTGACTCCGTCCAGACCGGCCATGAGCAGAGCGGAAAAGGCGAGGTAGGGGTTTGCCGACGGATCGGGGCAGCGGAACTCGAGGCGCTTGGACTTGGGGCTCTTCGAATAGACGGGGATGCGCACCGCCGCCGAGCGATTACGCTGCGAATACGCCAGATTGACAGGCGCTTCGTAGCCCGGCACCAGCCGGCGATAGGAGTT
The DNA here is from genome assembly GCA_963710875.1 of uncultured Acidobacteriaceae bacterium. GTDB lineage: Bacteria > Acidobacteriota > Terriglobia > Terriglobales > Acidobacteriaceae > Telmatobacter. The sequence goes on from CAVQBW010000002.1 coordinate 339,268, forward strand.
GGTGGTGGGCGCGCAAAGCGCAAGCAGCGCCGGAGCGTGCTTGAGCAGGCCGCCGATGTACCAGAGGGCGGTCTGGCTCAGCAGGCTGTATCCCTTCGCATCGTAGAAGAGGTTGGTGTCGCCCTTCCACAGGCTCTGGTGCACATGCATGCCGGAGCCGTTGTCGCCGAAGATCGGCTTGGGCATGAAGGTGGCTACCTTGCCGTGCTTCCTCACCGTGTTGCGGAGAATGTACTTGTAGTACATCACATTGTCCGCCATCTTTTTGAGCGGCGAGAAGCGCATGTCGATCTCGCCTTGGCCGGCGGTTCCGACTTCGTGATGATGAACTTCGATAGGGATGCCGACCTTCATCATATTCAGGATGATCTCCGAGCGCAGATCCTGGAGCTGATCGGAGGGCGGCACCGGGAAGTAGCCCTCTTTGTGGCGCAGCTTGTAGCCGAGGTTGGGCTTTTCGTCCCGTCCGGTGTTCCAGACGCCCTCGTCGGAGTCGATGCGGTAGTAGCCGGTGAAGGCGTTCTGGTCGTATTGAACATTGTCGAAGATGTAGAACTCCAGTTCCGGACCCCAGTAGCTGGTGTCCGCGATGCCTGTGCTCTTCAGATAGGCTTCCGCCTTTTGCACGATGTAGCGGGGGTCGCGGCTATACGGCTTGCCAGATACCGGGTCCTTCACATCGCAAATGATGCTCAGCGTAGGAACCTCCAGACAGGGGTCGAGATAGGCCGTCTCCGGGTCAGGGAAGAGCAGCATATCGCTTTCGTTGATCTGCTGAAATCCGCGGATGCTGGAGCCATCGAATCCGATACCTTCAGCGAACAGATCCTCGTTCATCTCCTCGACTGGAATCGAAAAATGCTGCCACATCCCCGGCAGATCGATAAACCGAAGATCGACTATCTTCGCGCCAGTCGTTTTGGCGAGATTCAACACGTCGGTTGCACTCTTGGGCATTGTCCAATCTCCTTGGTGGATTACCTCCCGGTTGTCTGCACGGGATAGGGGCGATGCAGGAACAACGCGGGTCGGTTCGATAAGTTGGCTAAATTATACCCGGGGGTCATTTATCGGTATAAAGAACTCATAAAGATTTTCATTTATGTTGGGGAAAAACGCCGATTCCCCGCGAGAGGCGGGGCGGCTGCGGTCCTGGCCGCCGAATGGCAGCGGATTGTGGCCGATTTTCCCGGAACCCCGCGCGGAGAAACTATAATTGTGACAAATCTGAAACAGCCTTCACCTGCATTTCAAAACAAAAAGGAGACCCATGTCAACTGACTATCGCAATTTTCTGGCTCTTTCCTATGCCGAGCTGGAAGAGCTCAACCTGCAAGCCAAGGCCGATCGCGCCAATCGCGTTGCGGCCGGTGAAATCCGCGACAAGCGGCTGAAGTACCTGACCGACGAGAAGCGGATCAAGGCAGTGACCGTGCTGTTCTCGGATCTCGAGGGCCGCCTTCACCTGCTCGACTACGACAAGAAGTTCATTCTCGGCGCCCACGAAAACCTGACCTTCGACGGCTCCTCGATCCGCGGCTTTACCGCCCAGAAAGAGAGCGATCTGCGGCTGGGCATCGACTGGGGCGCTTTCTACTGGGTGCCTGCCGATGTCTTCGGCACTGGCAAGGTGCTGGTCTTCGGCAACGTCATCGACAAGGACGGCACGCCCTACTCCGGCGATCTGCGCGGCGTGCTCAAGGGCTATGCCGACGAGCAGCACAAGAAGAACGGCTATACGCTCAACGCGGCCAGCGAGATCGAGGGCTTCGTCTTTGCCGGCCGCGACGCCGAGCGCACCTACCACAAGACCGGCAAGTTCGAGTTCATCAGCGATGGTGGATACTACCACGCGCTGCCGCTCGATCCGCTGCGCCAGTTCATCGACACTTCGGCCGAAGTGCAGCGCGCCATGGGCTTCCAGAACGAGAAGGACCACCCGGAGGTTGCGCCCAGCCAGTACGAGATCAACTACAGCTACTCGGAAGCGGTGGGCGCGGCCGATCAGATTCAGCTTTACAAGCTGCTGACCCGGCAGATCGCCAACAACATGGGCTTCACCGCTTGCTACCTGCCCAAGCCGGTTGTCGGCATCAACGGCAGCGGCATGCATACCAACGTCTCGGTCTCCAAGGGCAAGACGAACCTTTTCTGGAACGAAAAGGGCGAAGAGCAGTTGGACACCTTCGGCTGGAACTTCCTGGATCGCATTCTGACCAGCGCGCTGGACCTGTGCCTGATCTTCAACTCCAGCGTGAACGCTTATCGCCGGCTCGATCCTCACTTCGAGGCTCCCAACCAGATTCGCGCCTCGGCTGTCGATCGCGGCGCAATGGTCCGCGTACCCATCGGCAACCACCGCTCAATGCGCACCGAAGTGCGCGCCGTGGCTCCGGACGCCAACCCCTACCTCTCGCTCTACGGCATCTTCAAGACCGGCCTGGACGGCGAAATCTCGAAGGATAAGAATCTGCGCGCCGGCGGCCGCTATCTGCCCGACAACATCCAGAAGGCCATCGCGGACTTCCGGGGCTCGGCCTGGATCAAGACGATCCTGGGCGAGGACGTGCAGGGCCGTTATGCGGAGTTGAAGGAAGCCTCCGCCAACCGCTGCCCGCGCGAGCTGGGCACCATCGTCAAGGGCGCCGAGGTGCAGTTCCACCACGAGGTCTACAACCAGTCGCTCTGGAACCTGTTTTAGAGCGAACAGCACGAACCGGCTCCAGTTATTGAGTTCAGACCGGCCCGGTTAGAAACAACGAGCGGCGCTGCCTTCCCGGCGGCGCCGCTTTTTGCTGCGCGGTATTCCTGAAAATGCCATGCCTCTTTGCCTCTGCGGCCAACGGTGGCCTATATTACTGAGGGAAACAGGAACAGGGATCGATCCCTGGAAGAGAGATTCATGGACTCCGAAGGCAGATACCGGCGATTCGACGAGGCCGCGCAGAATGGAATCCTGATTCTCGACCCGCAGACGGGCGCGATCCTGGAGATGAATCCCTTCCTGGGGAGAATGCTGGATTTCTCCCCGGTGGAACTGCTCGGCATGACGCTCTGGGAGATCGGGCTTCCCAAGGATGCGGATGCGTGCAGGCGCGCGTTTCATGAGCTCATCCAAACGGGCCATGTTCACTATGACGATCTGCCTCTGGTGACCAAAGACGGAGACCCGGTCAGCGTGGAAGTTACGGGCAACGTCTATCAAAGGAGTGGAGAGAAGCTGGTCCAGTGCAATATTTGCAGCATCGGCCCGCGGGAAGACGCCGTCCGCCCGGAACTGCATATTCGACACACCCAGGAGATGGAGGCAGCCGGCCAAATCGCCGGAGGACTGGCTCACGACCTCAATAACCTGCTGGGGGTCATTCTAAGGTATTGCGAGATCCTTGGAGACCAGGAGGCCTTGCCCGACGCGAGCCGCAAGATGATCCTGGAGATTCACAACGCGGGAGCATCCGCCAGGAATCTGACACAACGCCTGCTTGCCTTCAGCCGCGGACAAGCGGTCGAGCGCGTGGCCGTGGATTTGAACGAGACTGTGAGCCGCATGGAGAAGATGCTGGGCCGGCTGATCGGGGACGGCGTTGAGCTGGTGATCTTGCCAGGCAGCGGATTGGGAAGCATCGACGCCGACCCGGGCCAGATTGAACAAGTATTGATGAACCTGGCCATCAACGCGCGGGACGCGATGCCCGAGGGTGGCAGGATTCTGATCCAGACCGCCAACGTAGAGATCGATGAAGCGAATGCCGGGCAACGCCCCTCGATGCGGCCCGGCCGCTATGTGATGTTGAGCGTGAGCGATACGGGCGCCGGAATGGATCTGGAAACTCAGTCCCGCATCTTCGAGCCTTTCTACACCACCAAGCCTTTCGGGCAAGGCACGGGTTTGGGCTTGTCCACGGTTTTCAGCATCGTGGAGCAGAACGGGGGCGCGATCTCCGTCCACAGCCAGCCCGGCGCCGGAGCGACATTCAAGATCCTCTTTCCCCGCTCCGGCCAGGCGCCGGAAGTTGCCAGGCCGGCGAAGGCGGAGCCCGCGCATGGAAAAGCGGAGACCATTCTGCTGGTGGACGATGCCGGGGCCCTGCGCGGACTGATACGGCGTCTTCTCGAAGACGGCGGATACACGGTGCTCGATTGCGGCGACCCAGCCGTGGCCCTTTGCATTGCGGAAGATCATCCCGGACCCATTTCGCTGCTCATTACCGACGTGGTTTTGCCTGGATTCAGCGGTTCGGATCTCGCGGCACGGGTGACCAAGGCTAGGCCGGAGACCAAGGTGCTTTATGTCTCGGGCTTCAACGACGATTCAATGGCTCCGTCGCTCCTGGCTCGACACAGCTATGCATTCCTCAAGAAGCCCTTCACCCAGAACGACTTATTGAGGACGGTTCGCCATCTGCTGGATTCATCGATGAAACTGCCCGCGCGGCCCGGCCTCTAGGGCAAGCCGTCGAGGCTTCGATTGCCCTGGTCGAGGAAGAAATCACGTTTGGCGGTGACAGACGGCAGGGTTACGGAAGATTTCTCTGACATGTCTATCACTTACGGGTCGCACTGGCCGCCATGCACGGCTCACGGACCCCTGCAATCCTCTCCTGCACCCGTTGAAATAGATGTTTTGACTTGCCGATGGTGAGAAAGCGGGTGTGCTGTTCGCGCAGCCGAGTTCGCGGATTTGCGGTCTCACGCATACCGGGTGGAAAGTGCCAAGCAGACGGGATGGGATAGAGCATGATTCAAGTCGGTGGAATCCTGATCGTCTTCGGCTGCGTCGTGGCTGGCTACCTGATGGAAAAGGGCCAGATCGCCGTCCTGCTCCAGCCGTCCGAGCTGATCATCATCGGGGGCGCGGCGCTGGGTACGCTGTTGACGGCCAACCCGATGCACATTCTGAAAAAGATCGTCGCTGAACTCGGGAATATCGTCAAGGGATCGCCATTTTCAAAGCAGCGATATCTGGATACGCTCAAGATGATGTACGACCTGCTCGCGAAATCGCGCAAAGAGGGGGCCATCGCCATTGAAGGCGATATTGAAGAGCCGAACAATAGCGTGCTTTTCTCCCGGTACCCTGTCTTCCTCAACGATCATCACGCTCGCGATTTCGTTTGCGATACGATGCGCATGGCGATCACCGGCGGGGTGAGCGCGTTTGATGTGGACCAGATGATGGAGCTGGATATGGATGTCCATCACCTGACGTCAAACCAGCCGAGCCAGTCACTGACCACCATGGCCGATGCGCTGCCGGGGCTGGGAATTGTGGCCGCGGTTCTTGGCGTGGTGGTGACGATGCAGTCGCTCGGAGGGCCTCCGGAGGAGATCGGGCGCAAGGTCGCCGCGGCGCTGGTCGGCACCTTCCTGGGAATTCTTTTGTGCTATGGACTGGTCGGGCCGCTGGCCTCCAACATGTCGAAGACGGTGGACGAGGAACAAAGCTACTACCATGTGCTCCGCGTGATGATGCTGGCCTTCATCAAAGGCACTTCTCCCATTCTGGCGGTCGAAATGGGCCGCCGGGCAATTCCGGAGCACTCTCGCCCCGACTTCTTCGAGGTGGAAAAGGCATGCAGGGAGAAAGTTGGGGAGCCCGTGGCGGAGTTTGAAGCCGCATAGGGAAACGACATCATGGTAGCCGACGAACAGGTCATTATCGTCAAGAAGAAGGGCGGGCACGAAGGCCACCACAATGGCGCGTGGAAGGTGGCCTATGCCGACTTTGTCACCGCGCTGATGTCGCTGTTTATCGTGATGTGGCTGATGAACAGCAGCAAGCCTGTGCAGGATGCGGTGGGGGGCTATTTTCGCGACCCGCATGGCACCGGCCAGAAGAAGGGCACGCAACTGAAAGGAACCGGCGATGCCGCCATCGTCAAGAAACAAGACATGGCCAAGTTGAAGGAAGAGCTGATGAAAGCCATGGAAAAGATGGCGAACTTTGAAAAGATCAAGAAGCTGATCGAGATCACCGTCACCCCGGAAGGGCTGCAGATCGAGTTGATGGAGGATCCTCACGGAACCTTTTTTGAGTTGGGAAGCGCGGAACCAACCCCGGCCCTGCAGAACGTTCTGAAGGTTCTGTCTCCCGAAATCGGCAAATTGCCCAATCCGCTTTCGATCGAGGGACACACCGACTCCAAGCCCTATTCCGGGAAGAAGGCCTACGGGAACTGGGAGCTCTCGACCGACCGGGCGAACACTGCCAGGCGCCTGATGGAAGGCAGCGGCGTGCGGCCGAATCAAGTGATGCAGGTGCGCGGTTTCGCCGATCGCAAACTGCGCAAGCCACTGCAGCCTTTCGACGCCTCCAACCGCAGGGTCACACTCATCATCCAATACCTGCCCGCTCCCGATCAGCCTCCTGCAATCGTCAGCGGAGGCAACTTGCCGCACATTCAGAACTAACTGGATGCGCCCGCAGTGCAGATTTTTGGCTTCGTGTTTTTCCACCCCTTCGCCAGAATTACGAAACGCAGGTCCTTCGACTCCGCTACGCTTCCCTTAGGATGGCAAAAGGCTGGGGCACGATGCTGGTACAAAGAAAAAAAGAGGTCAGAGACCTGGCTATTTCATAGCCGGTTTGGGTGCGTCGTGAAGCACTGCCTCAGGGGCTAAAGCCCGCGGTTCTTCTGCTCCATCGCGGCACGGCTGAAGCCGTGCCCTTTCAAAGCCAGGCGATGAAGCAGCTTCTAGGGGAATTCAATGATCGTGGAAGCGGCAGCATCGGTGGCGATCACGCTCATGTACTCGAGTGCATTGGTGCGTTCGCGATTTGTCTCGAAAACGAAGACAAGCCCGACATGAAACTGATCGATATAGGCCACATTGGCTTCAAGCTTGAGCACGCCCAGGGGATGTCGAAGGGTGAGCAGCCCGGAGTCGCCGACCACCACGGAGCCCTCCAGCTTGACGCGAATGCCTGTATCGCTGACATCCCGGCATAGGCCGTTGAGCGTCTCGCCATCCACTTCAAAATCGACGTTGAAGCCCGCTGCAATGCGGCAAGGCCGATATTCGAATTTGCGGATGCTCTTCATGTATGTCATTCCTGCGTACTCCTCCAGGTTCTGGACGCAGGACAAACCTGCCCTCCAGTGGCTCATCGTGACTATCGGCAGAAGCGACCCAGAATTTCAGTATAGCGCCCGGCAGGCGCTCTTTGACGGATCCGACAGCGCTTTGGAGTGCCGGAGCAGGGCATGATCCCGCGGCCGCCGACAACGCAAAGAGTAGAGACATCCTCTTTGTAATCAACGGGAAGAGTTTTCTGAGAACCTTTTCTTTGTGCAAATTAGAATTGGATGATAAGATTCTAAATCAAAGCTATGTGCTCTCAATCACATCTTCCAAAGTCGCTGGAAACCGGTGTGCATTCTGGCGGCGCGACATCACAGCCAGAAGCGGACGAGGCCCTCCAAGTTCAGCCCACGTCGACCGGGCAGAAGATCCTGGTGGTTGACGACGACGTTCCGTTGAGCAAATTCCTCAGTCGCGAACTCAAGCGCAGGCACTTTACCGTCGAGATCCGTCACGATGGCGAGGCGGCTCGGGACGACATCCGGGAATCCGTCTACGACCTTGTCATTCTCGATCTGAATCTGCCTAAAATCGACGGAATGGCCGTCTTGAAACAGGTTCGTCAGAGTCATCCGCGGCTGCCAATCCTGGTGCTGACGGCGAGAAATCACACGCACGATCTGGTCTCGGCGCTCGAACAGGGAGCGGACGATTGTCTGATCAAGCCTTTCTCGTTCCTGGAACTGCTGGCGCGAGTCCGGGGTCTGCTGCGGCGCAATTATTCTTCACCGGCGACCTCATCGAAGGTGGGCAATCTGACCATCAACCGCGATGAGCACTGGGTGCAGCGCGGAGACCGGCGGATCGATTTGACAGCACGCGAGTTTGCCTTGCTCGAGTACCTGATGAACAACGCGGGCAAGGCTGTGTCGCGCGCGACCATCATGCAGGATGTGTGGAACACCACGTTCGATTCCACGACCAATATCGTCAACGTGTATATGAAGTATCTGCGGGACAAGATCGACTTCGATGGGGAGACGAAGTTGATCCGCACAGTTCGGGGCGTGGGGTATGTCTTGAGCGACAATCAGCGGGATTGAGCCTGGGGGAATCACCAATGCCGAAATCTGCATCAGAGGCGCTTTGCTTGAACCTGTCGCAGTGCATCCATGCCGCTGCGCAGCCGCTTGCCGTTCTTCGGGCGAGTCTGGGCAACGGCCGTGTGGACCGGATGAGTCTTGAAGAACTCAGGGAACTTGCGTCGGGCTCAGCCGCGGAGGTTGAGCGGCTCTGTACGCTCTTCAGTTGCCTGCAGCAGCTTGTCAACACGGAGAGCACCAGGCCTCAACTGTCGGAAACCTCGATTCTGCCCCTGCTTGCGCATGTGGCGGACGGAGTCACCCTCTTGTTCAAGGAAGACAAGATACTCCTCCGCTCGATCGTCTCCGAAGACTGCCAGCCGGTTCTCATTGACAAGGCGCGGACTCTTCAGGCATTGTCGACCATCTTGCTGATTGCCCATGCCGTATCCCGTCCACAGGACACCGTCGAATTGATTGCTTCGTCCTCATCCAACGCGGTTAAAGTGGTGGTGCGGAATCTCACCTCGTACGTCGAGGCAATGAATGCGGAAACGAGCCTGAGCATGGCCTTTGCGGAGGCGAATATCCGGAGCCAACAGGCCGATTTCTCCTGGACCCTGAAGCCTTTCAGCGTGCAAATGGAATTGCAAGGGGCGCCGCTCGCGCGTTTCTGCTGATGCCATGCCCATGAGGACCGTTGGAGTCCGATCGAAGCCATGAACGCGGCGGAAGGTACAAAGATGGGTACGTCTTCTTTTCCAAAGTTTCGCGCGGACGAAAGCACGGTCATCAGCGTGTTGCTGGTGAGCCCGAACAGCAGGCTTCGCGTGTCGCTCAGAGAGAAGCTGCGTCAGCCGCGCTGGAATCTGACCGAGGCCGCGAGCGGCGCCGAAGCGCTCGAGTGCCTGAATGAAGATGCCAGCGAGATTCTCCTGCTCGATCCTCTTCTCCCCGATCTTGAGTCAGGCGAATTCAGCGCGATGGTTCGCGAGCAGTTCCCTAACATCCAGATCCTCTCCGTAAATTCGCATACCGGGCAGCTTGTTCTTGGCACCTCCTCGCCCACCTTGCTGTCGGCTCAACTGACGGAACTGCTCTATAGCGGAGGCAATGCGCCCTCCAACAGCATCTCCCCCGAGCAATTGCACCGGATGCGGACTCATGAGGAGGGACGGCTCGGCATTCGCGGGATGATCGGAGACTCGGCGCCGATGCAGCGCGTTTATGAACTCACCCATATGGTCGCCCGGCGGGATACGACGGTCCTGGTGACGGGGGAGAGCGGCACCGGAAAGGATCTGGTTGCCCAGGCGATCCATCTGATCAGCCTGCGCCAAAAGCAGCCCCTGGTGGTCATCAATTGCGCCGCGATCCCTGAGTCGCTGCTCGAAGCCGAGCTCTTCGGCTATGTGAAAGGTTCCTTCACCGGCGCCGTGCAGTCGCGCATCGGCCGCATCCACGCGGCTCATGGCGGGACGCTCTTTCTCGATGAGATTGGCGATATGCCCCTTTCATTGCAAAGCAAGATTCTCCGCTTCCTCGAGCAGGGAGAAGTGCAGAGAATCGGCGGCAACGACAATCTGAAAGTGGATGTCCGGGTGGTCGCCGCGACCAACGCCGACCTTCAGAGCCGCGTCAAGCAAAACCTTTTTCGTGAGGATCTGTACTATCGCCTGGCGATCTTTCCCATCAAGCTGCCGCCCTTGCGTGAACGCGGCGGAGATGTCGTTCAGCTCGCCGAGGCTTTTCTCCAGAAGTTCTCTCCCGCGGCCTCCCTGAGCGCGGACGCGACCCAGGCGCTGCAGCAACACGACTGGCCGGGGAATGTTCGCGAGCTGAAAAACGTGATCGAGCGGTCGAGCATTGTCGTCGGCAGTGAGCGGGAGATCCTGGCCCGGCACATTCTTTTCTAAAGCACCCCCCGGCAAACTTTGCCCGGCGATTCCGGTTAAGGGTCGAGAGTCTGCTTGCGGGGAGATGATTCCCAAAGTCTGCCGCGAACGAAGGTTTTTCGTCTCTTCGGCTTCCGGAACATATATATAGATGCCACTTTCGCCTTTCGATCTCCGCTTCAAAATCGCAAATCAAGTTGGCCCTCATCGTGCATAGTCGATAGGCAGATGCTGCCTAGTTCTCATCTCGCGCAAATAAATCTCCCGCTCATCAAAGAACCGAGCGGCGGCCTGAGCCGTGGGCAAACCAGCCTTTCTCAGGCCGAGGGCAGCGTCAGCCAGCTGATTGCATCGAGGGAAGAAGTCGAAATGCAGGCCAGGAGTGCCTTGCTATTGGCCGGCGAGTTCTCCGAGTTCATCGCGGCGGCCTCGAAGCTGGAGAGTTCCTACCGTGCTTTGCAGGAGGAAGTCTCCCAGCTCGGTCAGGAGCTGTCGGAGCGGAATGCGGCGCTGAACACCAGCCTGGCCGAAAACGAGCGGATGCGGCTGGCGCTCCAGCAGATTGTGGATTCGATGCCTTGCGGCGTGCTGGTGCTGGATTGCGACGGGCAAATCTCAACGATCAACCCGGAGTGCCGGCGGCTGCTGGGACTTGATGAGGCGCAGTTCGACACAGCATCGACGACAACTCTGCGGCAGATCTCGGCCTGGAGCGGCGTCAATCTTGATGGCTGGTACGCAGACGCCTCCACGAGCGATGCGGAACAGGAGTTCTGCATTCGCGGTACCGAGGGCAAGCGCTGGGTCGAGGTTCGCAATCGCCGGCTTTTCCGTGCATCGGGCAAGCCCGGCGTGCTGGACAAGACGATCCTGATTCTGCGCGACATCACGGCTCAGAAACGTGCCGAGCGGGAGCGCGAAGCAGGGCGCAAGGCGATGGCCCTGGCAGAGATCACTACTACTCTCGCTCATGAAATTAGAAACCCATTAGCCAGTCTGGAACTCTTCGCCGAGTTGATCGAGAACGACGATGAGCGCCGCGGCGAATGGATCTCTCATCTGCGCGCCGGCATCCGGTCGCTCTCGGGAACGGTGAACAACGTCCTGAGCTTCCACGGGTCCGGCTCGCTGGCTCTCACGCCGGTGTCTCTCTCTGGGGTGATTGGCAATGCGCTCCAGTTTGTTCAGCCGCTTGCGGATCAGGCAGCGGTTTCGCTGGAGTGGCTTGGCGGCCACGACGAGATGCAGGTGATGGGCAATGCAAGCGCCCTGCAGCAGGTTGTACTCAACCTGGTCTCCAACGCCATTCGCCACACTCCAGCGGGCGGCAATGTAATCGTTTCGCTCCGGCCTGGAGATAGCGGCGCGAAAGAAAACAAGAACGGAAGCGACTCAGAGCAGCTTATCGCCGAGTTCTCCGACACGGGTTGCGGCATCCGGCCCGATCAGATTGACCGCATCTTTGAGCCTGGCTTCAGCGGGAGGGGCGACAGCTCCGGACTGGGCCTGGCAGTCTGCGAGCGCATCATGAAGCAGCACGGCGGGCGGATCTCCGCAACGAACTGTGCGCATTCAGGCGCTCGATTCACGCTTCATTTTCCTGTGCACCAGATGGAATTGGCCTTGGCATGAACAGCACGCTTGAAACGAACAGTGAATCTTCTGTATTGGTAGTCGACGACGAGCCGGGAATGCGGACCGCGCTGCGGGCCAACTTCCTGCGCCACGGATGGCGGGTGGAAACGGCCACCGGCGTCCGCGATGCGGCACGGGCCTTCGAGCTGACCAGTTTCGACCTGGTGGTCAGCGACATTCGCATGAGGGATGGCGACGGCTTCGAGGTGATGTGCTCGGTGCAGAAGAGTTCGCCGACCACGGCCGTGATTCTGCTGACCGCATTCGGCAGCGTTCCCGAGGCCGTGGAGTCGATGCGCAGCGGAGCCTTCGATTATCTGACCAAGCCGGTTTCGTTTGAACAGCTCCAGGCCGCCGCCGCTCGCGTCATGCAGCGGATCACCGAGACCGCAGCCTCAGCTAAAGTCCCAAACAAGATTGTGGATGAGGAGATCGTGACGCCGGGAATCATCGGCCGTTCTCCCAGTTTGTTACAGGCATTGCAGCGCGCCCGCGCCGCCGCCAGCACCGATGCCGATGTGCTGATCGAAGCCGAGAGCGGCACCGGCAAGGAGCTGATGGCGAAGTTCATCCATCAGTCCAGCAACCGCAGACGCAAGCCCTTTGTCGCCGTGAACTGCGCGGCTGTGCCGGAGCATCTGCTCGAAAGCGAGCTCTTCGGACATGCCAAGGGCGCATTCACCGGCGCGAATGGAGCCAAGGCGGGGAAGTTCGAACTGGCGGACGGGGGCACGCTGCTGCTCGACGAGATCGGCGAGATGCCCCTCAACCTGCAGCCCAAGTTGCTGCGGATTCTTCAGGAGCGCGAGTTCGAGCGGCTTGGCGAGACGCGCTCGATCCACGTCGATATTCGTGTGATTGCCACCACCAACGCATCTCTGGCTTCGATGGTTGAGCAAGGCCGCTTCCGTTCCGATTTGTATTACCGGCTGAATGTCATTCCTCTTTCGATTCCCGGTCTCCGTGATCGTCTGGATGACATTCCCGCCCTGGCCAAGCACTTTACAGAGAGATTCGCCGTTGAAACCGGCTGTGCTGCTCCGGAGTTGGATGCGAGCTTCATCGAGAAACTTCAGGAATATAGCTGGCCCGGCAATGTAAGGGAACTGGCAAACTTCATGCGCCGCGTTCTCTCCCTGCATCAGGGCAGAGCCATCGATGCGGAGTGCTTCTTCAGGGAGTTTCATCCCATGGGAGGCGCGCCGGCCGCATCGCGCGCGCTGCCCGCTCCTGGCACGCCGATCTCAGTGATCGAAAAGATGCATCTGGAAAACACGCTGGCCCTGGCGAACGGGAACCGTACCCACGCGGCCGAAATGCTGGGAATCAGCCTGCGCACGATGCGCAACAAAATCAGGGAGTACGGGCTCCCGCCAAGGAGATATGCCTGATGCCAAACTCACCGCTGATCTCAACTCTGGAGACTTACCTGAAGCTCACCTCGAGCCGCGAGCAGGCAATCTCCGCCAACATGGCTAATGTCGACACTCCCGGTTACCACACGCGAGACATCGATTTTCAAGGCGAGTTAGGCCGGGCGATGAACGGGATTCTGAGTCAGTCCGGGGATGGAAGTGGAACCGTGCAACTGAATCCCGTTGTGCAGGAAGTTCCGGGTCTCATGGAGCGCGCGGACGGCAACAACGTAAATCTCGACCGCGAAGGACTTTTGATGTCCGAGACGCAACTGCAGTATCAGATCGGCATTCAGCTGGTGAAACAGCAGTTCCACGAAATACTGAGCGCCATCAACGGCGGAGGGCAGTGATGAATCTATTCGACTCATTAACCATCAGCGGATCGGCCCTGGCGGCGGAGCGGCAGCGCTCGGAGATCGTCGCCGCGAACATGGCCAATGCGGAGACAACGCACACGCAAGCCGGCGGGCCGTACCAGCGCAAGGAAGTCGTCTTCCAGTCGTCCGGGCCTTCCAGTTTCCGGCTGGCTCTTGCCGGCACCGGCAACTTGAACCTGCCCACGCCCGGCACCGTGCAAATCTCTGAAGTTGTCGACGATCCGACTCCGCCTGTCATGCGCTATGAGCCAAACCATCCGGATGCAAACAAGGATGGCTATGTTGCCTATCCGGCCATCAACCCGGTGGTGGAGATGGTGGACCTGATGAGTTCGGTGCGCTCCTATCAGCTGAATGCGTCGGCAGTGGCCGCGGCCAAGCAGATGATCCAGCAATCGATCGACATTCTCAAGAGTTAGCAGGAGACAAGAAGATGAGCAGCCCTATTGCAAATCTCGGTTCCATTGGCTCGATCGGCAGCCTTCCGAAGTTGTTTCCGCAAGAATCCAGCAGCGCGGAAGGCGGCTTCGGCGGCGTGCTGAACAATGTGCTTCAACAGGTAAACCAGCTGAACGGCGGGGCCGAGCAGCAGATTGGCAGCCTGCTAAAGGGCGGCAACACCGACATGAGTACGGTGATGATCGCGGTGGAAAAGGCGGATGTGGCCTTTCAACTGATGATGCAGGTTCGCAACAAGATTGTCAGCGCGTATCAGGACATCGAAAAGATGCAGTTTTAAGCGATGCGCATCGTAGGATGCGCACACGGGAACCTCGCATTGGGGATGCGGTTCCCGGCACGGGGTTCTAAGAGAGCGGCGAGATCGGGGACCTATGGCCGGCAAAAATCAACTAGCAACCACGAAACAAGCTCCAGGCTTCGACCAGGCCATGGAACGCGCCAAGGTATTCTGGACAGGGCTTCGTCCACAGCAGAAGGCATTCTTTGGCGCAGGTCTCGCCATCACCGTGGCGGCCGCCGTCTTCTTCATGAAGATGATCGCGACGCCAGACTACAAGCCGCTGATGAATGGCCTGGAACCAGCCGACGCTCAGTCGATCTCAGCCGAACTGGCGGCCAAGAAGATCGCCTGCATCATCGGTCCGGACGGCACATCGATCAAAGTTCCGGCAGATCAGTTGGACGCTGCCCGGCTGGAAGTGGCCTCTCACGATTCGCCGCATAGCGGGCGCATCGGCTTTGAGATCTTTGACAAGGTCGAGCTGGGGGCAAACGGAGTTCGATGAGAAGGTGAACTATCAGCGCGCGCTCGAAGGCGAGCTGGAGCGGACGATTCAAACCATCAGCAACGTGAAGAGCGCTCGCGTCCATCTGGTGATGGCGAGCGACTCGGTTTTCCTGGACAGAGAGCGCGGGGCAAAAGCCTCGGTCACGCTGCGCCTTCGCCGCGGAAACCTGTCGCGGGAAGATGCTTCGGCCATCTCGCGGCTGGTTGCCGGAGCGGTGGATGAACTCAAGCCGTCGGACGTCGTCATTATCGATGCGGATTCCAATCAGTCGCTCGGACAAGGCAGCGGTCCCGGCAGCGACGGCCTTGAGCAGGACTTGACGCGCCGCCTGGTATCGACCCTCGCGCCGGTTGTCGGAGCCGACCGGATTCGAGCCAGCGTCAATGTCGAATATGAAACCGGCAGCAGCGAAGAGAGCCAGGATAAGTACGATCCCGCGGTGAGCGCTACGCTTACCATGCAGCACTCCGAGGAACTTACGGGTCCTGGGGTGGGCATCGGCGGGGTTCCCGGAGCATCGAGCAACATACCCGTTGGCAAGGGAGGTACGCCTGTCGCCAAAGATCCCGGCCAGTCTTCCAAAACGGATAACAACACGTACGGCGTGAATCGAACCACCCGCCACACGATTGAGCCGGCAGGAGGCATTCGCCGCCTGACCGCCGCGGTCGTGCTCGACGATGCGGTCGAGCGCAAGCAGGTGAATGGCAAGTGGATTGAGACTCGCCGCAAGAGGACGCCCGATGAATTGAAGCTGATCGGCGAACTCACGCAGGCGGCCATCGGATTCGATAGCGCCCGCGGCGATGTGGTCAGCGTAGAGAACCTCCCCTTCGATCGTCCCGAGGCGGCGGAGCTTGGCCCCGCCACGCTCGTCGATCAGGCGCGGAAGGACTTGAACGACTACTCGTCCATCGTTCGTTATGCAGTGCTGCTGGGCCTCTTTGTTTTGGTCTATCTTCTGACGATCCGGCCCATTCAACGGCGCATTCTCTCCATTCCCAATTCGCTGCTGGTGGCATCCCGCGCTCCGGCGCGTCCAGCGCCCGATGAGGAACCCACGGTTGAACCCGCCTCCAGCCTTGCCCGGCGTTCGGTGATGTTGAAGAAGCAACTCGCGGAGTTTGTCCAGGCTGAGCCTGAGAGCAGCACCATTGCCGTGCGCGCGTGGCTGCGGGAAGAGGCTCAATGACGGCGACGGCGGAGAGAGTGAAACTGAGCGGCGCCCGTAAGGCCGCAATCCTGCTGACGGTCCTCGGCGAGGACGTTGCCGCGACAGTTTTTCGCGACTTGAATAAGGAAGATTTGCAGCTTGTGGCGGACGAGGTGGCAAGTCTCGGAACCATTCCAGTGGAATTGACGGTGCAGGTCATTGAAGAGTACCAGAGGATGACCCAGGCCCAGGAGTATCTCGTTCAGGGCGGCTATGAACTTGCCCAGCGCCTGCTGATCAAAGCCTTTGGAGAAACCGAGGCGGAGAGCATCCTGCACCGGCTGACAAAGGCCCGCGAACTGAAACCCCTGGAGTCGCTGCAAAGGGCCGATCCGCAGAAGCTGGCGAGATTCCTGGAAAGCGAACATCCGCAGACGATCGCCCTGATTCTCGGCCAGCTCGGCGATCGCCAGGCATCGGCACTGCTGATGAGCCTTCCGAACGAAACGCGCGCCGAAGCGGTCAAGCGATTGGCCAACCTGCGCCGCTTTTCGCCGGAGATGGCGGAGAAGGTATCGACCATGCTGAGCCAGCGGCTGAAAGCGGTTGGAGAGCAGGGCAAGCGGACGTACTCCGGCTTCCAGAGCGTGGCCGACATCATGAATTGCATCGACACGACGGTGGCGCAGGAGATCCTGGAAAACATCGAGAACGAAGAGCCGAACCTGGCCATCAGCATTCGCGATCTCATGTTCACCTTTGAAGATCTTCTGCATGTCGGCGAGGCGCACATTCGCGAGCTTGCGGGAGCTGTCGACAAGAGAACGCTGGCGACGGCCCTCAAGGGAACCGCCGATGAATTGAAGAACCACTTCTTCCGGATCATGTCGACCAGGGCTGTCGAAATGCTCAAAGAGGATATCGAGCTGCTCGGCCCCGTCCGCAGCAAGGAAGTCATCAAGGCGCAGACCGAG
Organism: uncultured Acidobacteriaceae bacterium; assembly: GCA_963710875.1. GTDB lineage: Bacteria > Acidobacteriota > Terriglobia > Terriglobales > Acidobacteriaceae > Telmatobacter. The sequence goes on from CAVQBW010000002.1 coordinate 356,075, forward strand.
ATTGTCACGATTGCGCGGCAGCTTGAGGCCGAAGGCAGAATTGTATTGAAGGGGGATGGGAACGATGAATATCTCGTTTGACGAAGCAGCAAGTCATGCATTCCCCGCTCCGGTCACCTCGTACTTATACCGGGACATGAGCGCCCCGGCTTCGACGGCTCCCAGGGAACCGAAGCAGCCGGCCAGCACGGCGGGACACGAGAGGGAGCAGCAAGCGTCTGCAGGCCAGTCAACGCAGGAGATCAACGATCTGCTCAGTCGCGCGCGCGCCGAGGCGGCGGCCGAAACCGAGAGGCGCCTGCGCGCGGAGTATGAGGCGAGATCGGCGAAAGAGGCAGCCAGGATCTCTCATGTATTGGAACTGTTCGTGGCGGAACGGAAGAGCTATTTTTCCAGGGTCGAGTCCGACGTGGTTCATCTAGCCCTGGCCATCGCCTCAAAGATTCTGCATCGCGAGGCTCAGGTCGATCCGCTTCTGGTTGCCGCATTGGTCCGTGTTGCGGTGGATAAGCTGCACGACGGATCGAGTGTTTCCGTGCGCACTTCGCCGGCCAACGCGGAAAAGTGGCGCGAGTACCTGGCGAGTTCGATGAATGGCTCAACCATCGCAATCATTGAAGATGCGCAACTGGGCCCGGACGATTGCATTCTCGAAACCGATCTTGGCTCGGCAAACTTCTCGATCGATGCGCAATTGAAAGAAGTTGAGCAGGGATTCTTCGATCTGCTCGCACAGAGGCCCGCGATCAAATGACTACCGCAAGGCCGCTTGCTCCCTACTTCGACCGCCTGGATCGAGGGTCCACCCTGCGCTGGCGCGGACGCGTGTTGCAGGTGGTCGGCAATCTGATCGAGTCCGAAGGGCCCTTCTGCTCGGTCGGAGAGTCTTGCGAGATCACCAACGCGAGCGGCAGGAAGTACACGGGCGAAGTGGTTGGCTTTCGCGGTTCAACGCTCCTTTCGATGGCTGTCGAAAATCCGCAGGGCATTCGCTTCGGCGACCGGATCGTCGCCTGGGGGACGCGCGCATCGATCCGGGTCGGCAGCGATCTGCTGGGCAGGGTGATCGATGCGACCGGCACGCCGCTCGATTCGAAAGGCGAATACCGGGGAGAGCGAGCGGTGTGGGTGGATGGGTCTGCGCCGCTTCCGCTCGATCGAGTTCCCATTCGCGAGCCGCTCGGCTGCGGCATCAAGGCTTTGGACGCATTTGTGACCTGTGGGCGCGGACAGCGCCTGGGCATCTTTGGCGGCAGCGGAGTGGGAAAGAGCACGCTGCTGGGCATGATGGCCCGCGGAACAAGCGCCGATATGACGGTGCTGGCGCTGGTTGGCGAGCGCGGGCGTGAGGTTGGGGAGTTTCTCGAAGTCATCGGCGACGAAGGGCGAAAGCGATGCGTCGTGGTTGTCTCGACCTCCGATCAATCCCCTCTGTTGCGATTGCGCGCTGCGTTGGCGGCAACCGCCATCGCGGAATTCTTCGCCAGTTCGGGCAAGAACGTGCTCCTGGTCGTCGATTCGCTCACCCGCTTTGCCATGGCGCAGCGCGAAATCGGCTTGTCGGCCGGCGAACCGCCAACCGCCAAGGGCTATACGCCCTCGGTGCTGAACATGCTGGCTCGACTGGTGGAGCGCGCGGGCTGCTTCAAGAGCGGCAGCATCACCGCTTTCTACACGGTTCTGATGGAGGGCGACGATCAGCAGGATCCAGTGGCAGACACAGTGCGATCGCTGCTCGACGGGCACGTGATCCTCGATAGAAACCTGGCCATGAGAAACCACTATCCGCCGATCTCGGTGCTGGAGAGCCTGAGCCGCCTGATGCCGAATATCACCTCGGAAGAGCACATACAGCGGGCCAAGGCACTTCGTCTGCTGATGGCTTCCTACGAGAGGTCTGAAGACTTGATTCGCATCGGCGCATATCAGAAAGGCGCCGATCCAACGCTTGACCGGGCCGTTGAGATCCTGCCGCAACTGAATGCATTCCTGCACCAGCGTCCCGAACAAATTGCCGATTTTCCGGCTGTGGTCAAATCCCTTCTCGAGATTGCGAGCTGATATGCCTTTCCAGTTTCCACTAGCTACGGTGCTTCGGATACGTGGCGTTCTTGAAGAAAAGGAAGAACGCATGCTGCAGCAGATTCTCTTCGAGATCGCGCGGGCGCGCGAGGCGCTGGCGAGCATCGAGGCCGAGATTGCCGAATCGGATGCCGCGCGGCGCGGAGAAATCTTCAAGGCCCGTGCCGGGCATAACATTCATGCTTCCTACGGATGGATGAATGAACTCAAGCAAAACAGGAAGACTCTCGAGGAGCAAATCGGGAAGCTGGAACAACTGCGCGACAGGCAGATCGCCGTCTACGAGACGGCGCGGCGGAATCGTGAGATGCTTTCCAGCATGCACGAGGAGCAGCGCAGCGCGTATGAGTCGGGTCTCGCCCGCCTCGAACAGAAAGCCGTTGACGACAATTATATTGCCCGGCGAGGCCGCGTCTGACGGTTGCGCGTGGCATCCCCTTGCTGTTTGCACTGAGAGTCACAAGCGGATTCGATCACTGCCTGTGCCGGCACTTGCTAATCAATAGATCCTTCCTAGAGGCTGTTTCATAAACATCTGCGGAGCGTGATCCATAGGCACGCGAGGTAGAAGACGGCGCGGTACGTGGTGAGGAGGTGTTCATGTCTGACCAACAGGCGTCGAAACTGCCCCAGCCATGCGTTGGTTCGCTCGACGATCCAGCGGCGTTTGTACCGCCTCAGTTTGCGTCCGTCCTCGTAGCGCCGCGCCTTGTTGCTTTTCCGGTATGGCACAATCAATTCAATGCTGCACTTCTTGAACCGTTCGCGAAGCGGATCGCAACCCGTCTCCGATCCCAATTGCATATCGGGAACCCGACAATCCCTTCAGCATGGAGGATCTGACGGCTAAAGGCCGACTGCATAATGTTCAGCCGTTTGGCTGCGCGCGTGAAGTTCAGCTCGTCTGAAAGGGCGAGGATGGCATTAATATGCCTTGTTTCAATCGGGGGTCCGACCGCCGTTGCCGATCGCATATAGATGCCGGATGAAGGCAAGAAGATCCTCGCGCTTCACGTCGCCAATATGGCGTTTTTTGCAGTGGCCGCGAAGGTCTCCAGGCAGGATTTGTAGGCGACGTAGGTTCTCGGTTCGCGCTGTGGCGGCTTGATGTTCTCAAGGTAGGTTGCCACAGCCTCGTGGACAGTGGGGCCGGTCGGCTTCTCTTCGACTGCTTCCGCGAGCGGAACACCGGCTCTTTGGGCTTCCACTTCAAGGCGCTTGCGCCGGGCCAGATCAAGAACGTCCGCCTTCTCTGGGACCGGCTGGGGATTCGAGATTTGCCCTCCCGCCATTGCAGGTAATAGCTGCCTTCCGGATGGACTTCGACCGATCCTCGGACACGTACCTTGTCCTTCAGTTTTCCATTGGCTTCGACGACGGTGGGGAAGAAGTCCCACCCGCCTTCCGCCTTGACCATCTTGACGATGTTGAAGCGGTGGGCGGGACCGTAACCGGATGAAATTCTTGGCGAGGGAGGGATTCACATCGATAGATAAACTATTGAAGAGTAAAGAGATAAGAAATCGCATCCGCAAAATACCCCCAAAAGTACCCCCTTCGAAAATTGACTGGGGCTTATCACCCCATTGAGGCATCCGAACGTGGTGCCGCTATTTAATCGTGTAACGAGCGCCACGTCCTTTACCGACCTGCACCAGGTAGTGCTGCTCGGCGAGCCGTTTCAGATGCACCTTGATGGTGTTGCGGTTGGCACCGGTCGAATCTTCGATTTCCTTGACGGTGATCTCGCCGCGCGTTTTCGCCAGTTCAAGTATCTGGCGGGAAAGTGCGGGCAATGACGCGCGAAGAGCCTGTTCCTGTTTCACCTTAGCGGCCAGGTTGTCTTTCTGCTTGACCATCGTTTTCAGGAAAAATACCAGCCACGCTTCCCAGTTCTGCTCATCCTTGCGTATGGTTTGCTGAGTGCGGCGCAGTGCGAGGTAATAGCTGTCCTTGTTCTGTTCGATCACGCCTTCCATTGAGCTGTAGGGAACATAGCCATACCCGGCACACAGCAGAAGCAATGTTGTCAGTATGCGCGAGAGCCTGCCGTTGCCGTCCTTGAACGGGTGGATTGCCAGGAATACGACAATGAAGATCCCAACCAGTATCAGAGGGTGGTGGCTTTCCTCTTGTACAGATTGATTGAACCAATCGACTATTTCTTTCATCCATCCGGGCGTTTCAAATGGCGTGGCGGTCTCAAATACCACGCCCAGACTCTTGCCGTCAGGTCCGAATGCCTCGACGTGGTTGGTTACCTTCTTGTACTCTCCGCGATGATCCTGATCCTTGGAACTGTATTTGAGCAACACGCCGTGCAGTTGCTTGATGTGATTTTCAGTGGCGGTGATGACTTCGTAGCCCTCGAAAATCATGTCCATTGCATCGGCATAGCCTGCAACTTCCTCCTCGTCGCGGCTGGCAAAGGATTTGGTCTGCAGCCCGGACAGCAGTTTCTCCACCTCTACATCGCTGAGTTTGGAACCCTCAATGCGCGTAGACGATCCCACGCTCTCAATCGTGGCAATTCGCCGCAGGCTCGTCAGCTTTTCGGGTGCAAGGGTTTCAATAACCTTCCAGCGCCCCTTAAACTCGTCGATATCAGCGATAAGCTTGAGGATTTCCGGCGTGATGATGATGTTCTTGATGTCGCGCATGGGCAATATCCGATTTCACCCATTTTCACCCAATTCATAGCCAAATGCAAGAAAATATCCATTCATACCCATTTGTATCCGTTCGATACCCAACGGTGGAAAGCGCGCATGGAGCCACTTAAACTCCCTAACGTGAGGGGTTTGGGTCATCCAGTCTTTATGGTTCGTTCAAGGGACACCCGGCTTGTGCACGAACTCTCGCATTTATGTGACGAAAGGCCAACCTGCCCGCAACTAGCTTGATCCGCGTCGCCAGCGCCTCCACGAACGCGCTTCTTGCAATCGCGTTACATATTGCCCGAGTTGTCTCTACTCGTATCGTTTTCAGCCTCTTCCGTTCCAAAGCCGTCGGCAGAAGGAGTTTTTTGCAGATATGGTAGCTGGTTAGCATGCCCCCAATGCGAGGTTGAATCATAGTAGAAATCTGATGCATTCCTCATTCGCCTAGGTTCAGGTTGTGGCGCGGCCTGTCGGGGCCCACGACGCAAGAACAAATCGGCGGGGTCCATTCAGCGGAATCTGGTCGCGGAAAGATTGCGCTTTGGCTGAAGGTTTCCCATATAATTTATATTTGGGGAGTTTTCCGTCTGAGGTGACGTATGCAATTCTTGAACGCTGAGAAGAAACCTAAAATAGTCAGAACGCGACTCTACGGGGACCAAAAGTTCTCCCATTTCGAGCTTGAGATCGTGCACAGCCCCCTCTTGCAAAGGCTCTACGGACTCAAGCAACTCGGATTCGCCGACCGTGTCTATCCCGACGCCATTCACTCCAGGTTCAACCATATTCTCGGAGCGACTGAGGTAGTCGAACGTATGGCGATTTCGTTAATCGAGTGGCTCGGGTCGCACCACGACGAGCATTTCAAATACCGAGAGCGCAATGGATTGGTTGACACCAGCATCTCTGGCAAGGATCTTGCAGAGCATCTTAAATCTCGGGTTCCAGCGCTCAGGCTGATGGCGCTCCTGCACGACGTAACGCACGGAGCATTTGGCCACACCTTGGAAGATGAGGTCAACGTATTCGATGAGAAACATGACGATCCGAAGCGCCAAACACGATTCTTCAATGGGCTGATTGCGCAGTTGCTTTACCTTTGGATTAGTGAAAGACGCATTCACACATTCCACGGTTCAACTCTCGAAGACCTCGCTTCCCTGAATCTTAGTGACAGCATGGCCAGGGAAATCAGATGGGCGCAGGAGTTGGCTGCCAGGCTTAGCCCTACCGAGAGAACTTTGCTCGCTAATCACCTCAGGGATGTTGAACTCGCATGCCGTCTTCTCCTGAAAATCGAGTTCGCGCACGGTCATGATCAAGATGAGCCAGCGACAGAGGAACTGCTCGTCTCGAAGGTCATTGAAATACTTGATTCTGGTGGCACTTCAAAGGAATTCTTGCTCCACCGCGATCTCTTCTTGATCGATCTAGTCGGTAACACTATTTGCGCCGATCTATTGGACTACGCGCAACGCGACGCAGATCATGCCGGCCTCCGTGTGCAGTTTGACACCCGCTTCCTCAGGTATCTTTGTGTTGTCTCCGTGGACAAAGAGCTTTCACCGACAAAGTTTCCAGCGATCCGAACAGCGATTCAGGTCTTTACAAATAAGATGAGGCACGATGTCCTGTCCGAAATAAGCGGGATACTGAAGGCGCGCTACCTTATAAACGAACGTGTTTTGTACCATCCAACGAAGTGCGCCGCCGGTGCCGTACTCGGTACAGCCGTACAGCTCCTCGGACTTCAGGATCTACCAAGCTGGATGCAGGTGCTAGGAGACATTGAATTCTTGGCAACTCTGACCGAACTGGCAGGCGGCGTCGAAGAAATCTGTGCAAGGCTGGAGCCACAAGCATTGGCCGGGAACCCTCAACCTTGGCGAGACATCGTCAAGGGGACTTGGCCAGTCGAGAACAAGATGGCTGCGCTTGTTACAAGCGTTATTACTGGGATTGTTCCGGCCTCAAAATCGTCAGCGAGCCTTACGTCGCCAGAAATCGATCAAGTTCGTCTCCGGGTCCGCGGCGCTCGAAGTGCCCTCTGGCGGCTAAATTCTCGCAGATTGCCGAAACTGGCCTACCGGCTCGGGAACGCCCACCAAACCGGTGGTGATAGTGAAGAGACCGTTGCGGAAAAATACTCCAAGCCGCAGGACCGCTATGAACTAGGTCTCTGACTGTTTAAAGATGTATCTTTGCAGGCACTTTTATCGCGATTTGAATGGCTGCATAGTGGGGACATGCAAAGCTACCATCGGGTGCATGTTCAGTTGAAGAGTAAGGACCGTCAGCAGGTTTCCGGGATGCTGACGAAGGGGCGGGGATCGTCGCGAGTGTTGCGGCGTGCATTGGTTCTGCGCCAGCTTGACCGTGGGCAGAAGGCGGCGCAGGTGGCTGCCAGTGTGGGCGTAGCTGCGAAAACGGTGCGAGCTATTGCCCGGCGCTATGAGGAGGAAGGGCTGGAGTCGGCACTGTATGAAAGGCCGCGGCCCGGCAAACAGCGCGCACTGGACGTAGGACAGAGCCAGCGGATCATTGCCATGGTGTGCTCGCCGCCGCCACAGGGCATAGCGCGGTGGAGTGTGCGCCTGATCGCCACCGAAGCAGTGAAGCGGAAGCTGGCGCCGCAGGTGGGCCGGGAGACGATCCGCATCCTGCTTCAGAGCCACGAACTGAAGCCGTGGCGGGAAAAAAATGTGGTGCGTGGCGGAACTGAATGAAGAGTACATCGCCCGCATGGAGGACGTACTCAAGATTTACGAAAAGCCGCTATCGGAAAAGGAGCCAGTGGTCTGTGTGGATGAGAAGCCTGTGGTGCTGCACGCCGATGTCCGCCCGCCGCGGCTGATGCGGCCGGGACGGATTGCTCGGCGTGATTGCGAGTACGAGCGGCGCGGCACGGCCAACGTCTTCTGCGGTGTCCAGCCAAAGGCCGGCCGGCACTTTACCAAACCAACCGCGAACCGCTCCTCACCGCAATTCGCCGACTATCTGGTGGAGATCGTTGCCAGCTATCCGGAGGCCGAAACCATCCATCTGGTGATGGATAATCTGAGTTCACATAACCGCAAGGCGCTGGTGGACCGGTTCGGTGAAAAGATCGGCGGCCTGTTGTGGGAGCGTTTCACGGTGCATTACACCCCGAAACACGGAAGCTGGCTGAACCAGGCGGAGATCGAGATCAGCCTGTTCAGCCGCCAGTGCCTCGGCCAACGCCGTATTCCTTCACTAAGCGATCTACGACGGGAAGCCAAAGCCTGGGACCGAAAGATGAACCGCCACCACGTCACCATCAACTGGCAGTTCACGCGCAAGAAGGCACGCCAGAAGTTCGGCTACGAAAGAAACAACATCACGCGGTCAGAGACCTAGAGCGCCGGATAGAAGAAGTATGCAACTTGCCGATCGGCTCGGTCGTCGTACATTGTCCAAAGCGGAAGACTTCAATGAAAGTGGCCGAGGCACTCGTCGTCGGATCAGATCTGGGGAAGTCTGCGCGACTTCGCGATGTGACGAACATCAGTCCAGACGGCCTGGAACCTTATCAGAGCGAAATTCGCGCCGTTGAGGAGATGTACAAATCAATCTGGCATTTCCACGCGTTCCTCGATCCAGCCTACTGGGATAAGCAGCCAATTGTTGCGCTGGCGTTTGAGCGTGCCCTCATTTTCAAAAATGACCGGATGCTTGCGGAAGAGCTTTCACACGAGAGCGGCGGCATTTACGGGCTGATGGCGGGCGGAATGGTTGACGATATCGCCCCTAGTCAGTCTGTCGAAGGTAGTTAAGCGGGTTGATTCCGAGATGAGGATGCGCTTGGAGGTTAAGAAGGGCGAAGGTGATCGCGAAAGACTGCTACGTGTCATTCGCGAGGTCTCTAGCGGAATCGACGGGTCTTCGGGGCAGCAGATGGACCTTCCAGGTTTAGTGCCGGAGCTCTGATGCATTTTGGAAATACAGAACGGAAGGTTCTCGACGCGGACTTGTACAAGGTTGTTCAGAGCGAATTACGCTCCACTGAGTTTCCTTTGGCCGTTCGTAGATTCGCAGAATCTGCTGGAAAGGCCCGCGTCACAGACGCTTTAATTGAAGCGGTCGATCAAGTCCTACAGAAGTATCAACATGGAGCGGGGCTTAAGCTCCCTGTTAGTGTGCGTGCTCTCTGTAAGTTGATGGATGTAAAACTAGCTGGGCCACTCCCATCCCAACAAGCTTCTGCAAATTACGCGGATTCCCCATCTCGTGCGCTTTCTGGTCATACAGGCTTGCTACGTCTCGAAGATTCTCGGCCTGTGATAGAGATACCCCACCACATTGACTACGAAGTTGCTCGCTTGTCAGTTGCTCATGAGCTGGGCCATCTCCTTCTTCATCGACGTGGCAACGAATTGGATGAAGTAATGCTCCGGATGCCTGCTGATTCCTTCGAGGAGGCACTCGCCGAATATGCCGCACGTCTGCTTCTCATGCCTCGCGTAATGTGGCATGAATTTCCGGCCTCGACCAACCTTGCGGAGTATGCCGTCACACAATCAAGCACTGCACACGTGAGCGTGCATGCAGCGGTCGCACGTCTCGGCGACCCAGATTTGATGCGGATCAACGTACAGGGAGCAATCCTTTGGCGAGAATTACCTGAAGCTAAAAGTTCTTGGCCGATGCACGAACGCATGACGCCATGGTGGCACCTGTGTCCAGGAGCTTTCATACCAATAAGAAAATCAAAGGCTCGGTCAGGTTCCTTGGTTGCAATACTCGCGGCAAAATCTGGCGCGCATAAAGAATCACGCGTAGAGGACGTTGGCATCGGGAGTTTTGTGGGAACCTATATGATCGATGCTTTTGCATGGGGATCCTTTGACAGGAGATCCAGGAGTATCCTGACTGTGTTCCGGCCACCTGTTGACGATGGGCTTTCAGGCAGACAGATTCAGAATGACGCGGCGGAGCATCAAGGTCTGCTTCCTTTGTGGTAGCAGAAACAGCGAAGTTTGGATCGCTGCGGGCACGCTGCGAGTGAATTGAGCGGTAACCTGCCCCTCCCAGAGTAGTTCTCGCTTCCAGTCAACTTAGGTTGACTCCGCCGAAGCGCTCACTGTCTCAGCAGCCTCGATGTCGAGCGCTCCCAGGGTCTCGATCATGGGCAACAGGACGGGTGCAAGCGCAACTGTTAAGCGGGCAACCTTGTCCTCGATACTCTCAGTTGCACCCTCGTCTTCCATGTCTCTCACTTCCGGATCGGCTCCACCATCAGTACCGTGACTCTCCTTTCGCTGCTGTCTATCATCGTGCAGCAACGCTAGGCCCACCAGAACCAAGGCATACTGCCAGCGCTTATGCACTAGCTCAACCTCGTTCTTTGAATTCTTGAGTTCCGTCTTTAGAAATACGTTATCCATGTTGATCTTGAAATCAAACACGTCGTGGCGCTCATCTTCGTTTGCGGTTGGGTTCGGACCCTGCTCGTCTGTAATGCCAATTCTCAGTGCGGTATGCTTGTCAAACGGCGGAGTACAGTTTCCCCACTCCTTCTCGAAAATGGGAATGATATTGGGCATAGCGATGCCGCTCGGGCGTTCACGTTCGTCTCCAGGATGCTCCGCTGGAGGTTTTCGACGGACTCCGTGATTCTGCCCACTCGGCGTGACCGCCGGCTTCACAGTCAGAGAGAACCGGTTGACGAAATCGTCCATGAGAACGGGGTCCGTAACTATGGCTTCGAATTCGAGAAAGTCTCCTGCCTGGCTATTTGCCGGCAGTTCCATGCTCAGAACAGCAATTCCGTTTTGCAAGAGCGGTCCGACGTAATCGCTGACTGCACTCCGGCTTGCGCCAGATACACGAAAAAGAGAGAATGAACCGCTATTGATCTGTCTCTTGAAGTAATCATTAACAGCGTCGGTTTCGAAGGTTATGCGGCACCGCTGCTCAAGGTTGCAATCGCGAGCTAACTCTTTACCGTAGTCTTTTCCTTTGAACTTGAAGTAGGTGGGGTGCGTTTTCCCTTCAAACTTCTCTTCCTGTTGAGACACATTCACTGTCTTAAACGGATTTGCAGCGCGAACACCAGTGAGAAATAAGGACGCAAGGGCCGGAGACTGCCTGAGAATTCCTTCGAGGATTTCCTCTAAGGGCTTTTCTTCGGCTAATTTGGATTGGATCTCCTCTGCCCTCCGGCGTTCCTTCAGTGCTCGTAGTCCAGGGTTTTCACGTAACATTACCTCGAGTTGGGCCTCTATTGATTGTCGAAATGGATTGTGGCTCAACCGATCGCGGCTATTCATAAACAGATCCTCTCTTGCGCGCCCACTCATTGCGCTACAGTCAACGATCACTAGAAGCGAATCAGCGATGTAATTCAATCGACCGGCCCTTTGCCGCGCGAAAAAGCTCTTGGTCAGGTTGCCGTGCATTTGTCCATTTACAGTGAACACTACCCCCTCATCACGGCGATACGTCTCTGCTCGGTCTTTCTTAAATGCGTATATCGTTGCAACCATATTCTCCCCATCCACGCTCAATGGGCAGGATGCCGGAAAGCCATCTTCCAAGTTCTCTTGGCGGGCATCCTCAAGCCTGACGACTAAGCCGGTCAATGTTGTGTCAAAGCTGCCCGCATGTCCACGGTAACTTGGTCTGCACTCGTGCAAGCGAATAGGCAATGCCGGTTCTGCAAGAAGGAGATCCAATCGGCTCAGCAACCCATCTTTCATGAGAATGTGAGTGCTACTGAACACAGACGTGGAGCCACCGAACTCATATAGTTTGATAACGGTACCCCACTTTTCACTCCGAGCGTACGCCTTGTTTGTTTCGGGGAAGATGGGCAGTTCTTCAGATGTAAAGCGCAGCACGCCACCCTTCTTCGGAGAGGTTTCACTGCCGAGTGGCGCCAAGTATGTATATACCGAACTTCGGGCGATTCCGCTCGGGTCTTCTCGACGAACAACAGTGAACCCCCATTGTGAGTCAGATGGACTGCCCTTGGGATTTGGTATCGAAGGATTTCGCTTTGACAGCACAAACTCCAGGTTGTGCCGTCCACAAAACTTCAGAATTCCGGTACCCCCCATGTTGAACTTTCCCTGTACGAACGGGATGCGGAGCTTGTTTGATCTATCCAGCGAGAGAAGCGTTTCAGGCATCATGTCTGGAGTTTGACCCTCGCCGGAATCTGCAATGGTGAAACACGGTCTTCCAGCCCTCGGCGGTGCTCCTGTTGCACTGAGAGTTATGCCGCGAGCCACCTGTCTGCGCTTCGATTCTCCCCAGAGAGCAATTCTTCCAGCATTGGGATTCATCAAAGGGTCCTTTTCATCAAAGAAGCGTGCGACGGCGTCTCTAATAGTCTGGGGAGCCTCAGGTGCCTGGGGATCAATTCCGCGGCTCAAACATTCCGACATCAATCGCGCATCTTCCGAGTTGATTAGTTTTTCGACAAGCGCTGCGTCCGGCCTGCTTTGCTGGTTTCCGATGGTGCTGAAGTTGTTTTCACGGTCGCCGTATAACCGCCACACGCCAGGGGTTGACCAGAGTCCTGCCTTCTCAAGGATGGCAATGACTTCTTGTTCCGTGTCCACTTCTAATAAGCCAAGGCAGAGCTTCTTAAGCTCGTCATTGTTCATAGTGTGCATTGTTAGCGCCCTTTCTCCGTGAATTGTTTTCCTCTTGCCGTGGCAATATAAGTGACGTTCGGCCCGCTGCGAACTCTGGCCACGAGTCCCAAGTCCGCCATTCGTGAAATCACTCCAGCTCTTTGCGTGGTAAGAAATGCATCGGTGAATGGCTTTTCTTTCCGGTCCAGAAGAAATTTCCTCAGAGCAGCATCGAGACGCTCTGGGGTATCGTAGCCATCATTTATTGCAGAGAGCGTCGCTTTGTATGCGAAGTGCTCAGTTGGAACCGCAGATGCGATGTGCGCAATGAAGAATTCCGTTTCGGCGGGAAAAAATCTGTCGCCGGATTCGTTGTATTGCCTGTCCAGGATCGGATTAGGGAGTTCTGCGATCCGCCATCCCGGCTCAGTCAACTGTATGCGGGGAGACTTATAACGGTCGTGATTGATCAATTTCAGATCGATAAGTAATCCCGTCATCCGTCCCTCTCGGGATATTGCCCCAACGAATTGGCTACCGTATCGCAGCCTCGATTTGTCGCTATTAGCCGGGTCGGAGCTAGGGAAGGCAACAGCAAAAGATTCGTCCCGCGAACGGTGAGTACTGGAGTCTAGACGCCGCAACATATCTCCAAGCCCTACTGCCGCAGCTGCGATTTCCGTTGAGGCTCTATCTAAGGGGAGTCCGGCTGGGCTCGATTCAGACCGAAGGAGGTTCGCAAGGGCGCGCAAATTTGCTTTAACCGGAAGCAGCTTGTTGTGTTGGCCGAATATCCACCTGTCGACCGTCACCTCCATCCCCGGAACGAATGCATCATTTGGCAACGGCGCAAAAGTGTCAGGGCAGTTGCTACCAACGGCGAGTTGAAAGATCTCTGGAATTCCCAAAGCCTCCGAGCGTTTTGGCTGGGTGGCCTCATCATCGCGAAGATCACTTCTTGATTCGCCGGAAGGAGCGATTACCTCCTTTCGAGGGGAATCAACGTGTAGAGTTGGCTCCGAATGCTGCACAAGTCCGTTTTCCCCTGTGCCATGCAATAAAAGCTGATTCCCTATGGCAATGGCCGCAAGCTCAGAATAGTCCCTATATTGACCAGCACGGATCAATTGGTCCATTTGATCCTTTGTATTGCGCTCAACATTGATGCAGATAATCATCGGTTTTCTCCGCCTGAAGACAATATAGCTAACTATACGATTATTTAGCCAACTAAATAAATAAAAATCACCAATATTATTCACTATATGCATGGAGTGTCATACAGTGTTCATTAATGCTCAAATTTACTTGTCTTGGGGATGAGTAGGCTTCACAATCAATGTATGGTCGTTTGGCTCAATTTCAAGGAATTGACCGCCTATCTGAAGATGCCACGGTCAACGCTGTACCGGCTGGTGCAGAAGAAACAGCTCCCTGGGCACAAAATCGGCCGCGGCTGGCGTTTTGACCGGGATGATGTTGACCGATGGATTAAGAGCGATGGGCACACGCAGCCAAGGGGAGTGAAATGAAAGGTTCCCTGACCGATGAGAGCCGAAGTCGCTTGAGAAATGGGATCTGCAGTACGGACCCAGTCAGTGGCTTGACTCACAATTTCTACCGGTATCCGGCTCGCTTTTCTCCTGATTTTGTGCGCTCTATTCTCATGGAGTTCAGCGAAGTCGGCGATTTGGTGTACGACCCTTTTATGGGAGGGGGCACAACCCTCGTTGAAGCCGCCTCTTTGGGACGGCACTCTATTGGAACGGACATCAGCAGTCTTGCAGCGTTTGTTGCAAAAGTAAAAACTACGGCTCTCAGTGACGCACAACTATTAAACGTCGAGGCTTGGGCGCGTATCGTCGTGCCAATGTTAAAAGTGGGGACGGATGCTCCCAGAGAGGCGGATTGGATTCGGAAGGACTATCAGCGCAACATCAACAGCCGATCCACTTGGCGGATTCGGAAGCTGCTGGAAGTCGGATTGAACTCCGTCGAGTTGCTCGACACCGAAGCCGAGCAACAGCTTGCTCGCTGCATCTTGTTGAAGACGGGCCAGTGGGCATTAGACTGTCGCACCGATATCCCATCCACGGACTTGTTTAGGAAGCAAGCAATTATCAATGCCCAAGAGATGGTCAACGCTGCACACGGTTATGCCTCAATAATGCGCAGACTCAAGCATAAGCCTCGCGTTTGTTGCCTCCATCGGTCCGCGATAGGCGCTGAGGCCGAAAAGCAAATCCAAGACGCGGGGCATCCAACACTCGTGTTGACTTCGCCGCCATATCCAGGCTTACATGTGCTCTACCACCGTTGGCAAATCAGAGGGCGCAGAGAGACAGCGGCACCTTTCTGGATTGCTGGAACCCTCGATGGCGACGGCGCATCCTTTTATACCTTTGGTGACCGCAAACAGGCTGGGCTGGATCGGTATTTTGAAAGCGTTCGATCTGCATTCAGTTCTGTCCATGCAATCGCAACAAAGAAAACCCTTGTAGTGCAGATGGTGGCATTCTCCGAACCTGAATGGCAGCTACCACGCTATCTAGAAACGATGTCTCAGGCTGGATTCAAGGAGCAGCAGATGTCCATGTCTGCCGAGGAGCCAGACGGTAGAATGTGGCGTTCCGTGCCTGGAAGAAAGTGGTACGCCAGTCAATTAGGATCAACAGGTGGCAGTCGAGAAGTAGTCCTTTTTCACAGGAAGAAGTGATGGCCCGGCTATGAGCGGCGTTGATCTAGTTTCAAATCCCGCCAATGATGGACCGGTGGCGGTCAATGTACAGACCTGCCGTAGACTCGCCGCGATACTCACTGCACATTCTATTCCGCAGGATCATGAGGACAGTTCGCTAGCCGGTTTCACACCATTCGAAATTGGAAATTTCTACTTCCTCTTGGTTGCCATTTCCCATCAAACCTCACCACGTGGCCGAGAGCCACTTGAAGGAACGACCGACGGTCGCCATCTGCGCGGTTGGGACTACTTGTCTGCCAAATTAGAGGAGGCAGTTAGCGTCAATCCAAGCATCCTTTCACCACTCTTTTGGGATTCAATTACCGCAGAAGATGTGAGGGGACTCTTTCACGACCAATTTTTCGGTGATCGATTGAGCGATACCGAAGGTCGTGCTCAACTCATTCGTGATCTCGGTTTGCAAATGCGCCGTTACTCTTGGAATTCTGTAGAAGAAATCTACCGTGTATCCGGCGGATTCATTGACGGATGCGATGTGAGCCTTCTCAGCTTATTGGCTAGATTTCGTGCTTATGACGACCCTGTCCACAAGAAGAGCTTTTTCTTTCTTGCGCTGATGCGGAACGCTGGGCTTTGGAGATATAAGGATCCGGACAATCTTGGCGCTCCCATCGATTATCACGAGGTCAGGGGACACTTAAGAATCGGCACCGTTCTAATTCTAGATCCAGAGCTACGCACGAAGCTCATTGAAGGTCAGGAAGTAACAGCCGAACAAGATATTGTCATCCGTCAGGCGGTGCATGACGCCCTGATGCTGGTATCCGAATACAGCGGGCTGCATAACCCGAGTCAAATCCATTACCTGTTTTGGAATGTCTTCCGTTCATGCTGCACACGGGACAATCCACACTGTCGCTCATGTCCGCCGACATGTAGCCTGCCTTCTCGCTATGTACCCCTCGCATTGTTTCCTGGCGAAATGAGACGCTGCCCATTTTCGAATATCTGTCAGAGTGTGGAGCAGGAGCCCAAGCTGCTCGAACATCGATTTAAGACCGATTACTATTAACCACACAGTAGTAAGTCCAACAGTCAGTGAGGTCGAAGAGATGCGCGAACTGAGACTCAAACCTGATGCTTCAAATCGTGAACCAAAACTGCGTCATGAATTCGTTGGTATGATGTTTGCGGTTGCTGTCGGCGAAGTCGGCTTGCAGACAGCAGCGTTACTTCAGGCTGGCCCAATTTTTCGTTTCCTCCCAGCATATACTCATCTCACTCTGGCCATTGTTGTGATTGCAACGAGTTGGGTGGGGTGGACACTCAGTGTGGCTCCGGGGGCTCGACGGGACGTGCGAGGCATCTTTGAGTGGGAATTTGTGGTACTCCTTTTGGACGTTTTGCTGGTGATCCTTTACTTCATCCTCGTTAGATCAGTTGATTTTGGTAAAGATCAAGCTGTCCCACACATTGCCCCGGCATCTGAAGTGGCCCTTCTGATGCTCGTAATATTCGCTTTGTATCTCCTTTGGGACATTCTGACAAAGGTCTTGATCTTTTGGAAATATAGAGACAAGTCCAAGAAGTCATTGAGAGTGAATTTCGATTCATCGTGGTGGCGCACTAATGGCGTAAGAATGTTGCCGAGTACGGCCTGTCTCTTTCTTTCCTGGATAACAATCAGGTTTGTGAGGAGCGTAGATGCACCGCATATGCTTACGGCGGACCTCGCATTAATCGCGCTCATTCTGCTGTTTCGTGCACTGAAAGACTGCTCATCTTCCTTTCCGAAGCTTGAACCTGATGGGCAGCTCTCCCCGGAGAAGAAAGTGCAGCGAAGGCGAGCAGTGCTCTGGGTGGTCCCATGCTTTATCGCGGTGCTGCTTGGAATTCTTTGGTCGGCAAACTCCTTCCCATTGCCCACGGCATTAGTTGGGAAAATTCAACCCGCGTGCTTCGAACAAGAACATTCTTCAGGAAGTTGTTCCAAGTGAACTACGGATTTCCTTAGCATGTGGGGTCAACGCGAGATCGTTTTCTTTTGACTGGATGTGACGAAATAGGCCCGCATCGCGAATCTCATGGAGAAGCTGCGCACTCTCAGAAATCGCCTGTTGTTTCTAGATTTGCATCGCAGTCAGCTTTCGCGGTCTCGGATTTGAGGCGCTCCGCACACTCTGGCAAGTCTCCTTTTCTCTTGCTCTCCCCACGGTTAGATTGGTTGTGGTTCTCTCGGCAACTGCCCTTCCCATTCTCTTCATGCAATAAATCCACTGCTCCCACGCGGACGCGCATTATGTGAAGTCTTGTGAAAACTTTAGTTTAGTGCATTTACATATGATATAGATCTGATATACTCTACATCACGGGAGAAACGATATATGATCCCACCAAAGAAGACGACTGCCAGACCGAAGCGCAAAATTGTTGCACCCGCAGAGAAGCGGACTCAAATCCGGCTCACCGTCGATTCCAAATTCACCAAGAGCCATTTCAGCCAGCTATTTGCTGTGCTCAAAATCCGGCGAAAAAACGCCCTGGCCGAGCACATCATCATGAATTTCAAAACCAAGGCTGCTCAGGCGCAGATTCAGGCGTTCTATAACGGCCCGTGGCTGGACATTCCGTTTCAGACCATTGACACATCGTTCGTCTTCCCTCTGACCCATGATATTGCCGATGAATTGGAGCGAGTGGGTGGGGAAATCCTCGGCGGCGTGAACAAATCCAAGACGTTTCGCGTAATGGTGGCCTATTTTGCAGCCGTTCATAAGCTCAAGACGCCAACCCGCCCCACATCCGTGTAGTCGCGGTCAGTACATATTGATGCGGCGACCACACTGACGCGATGATCGTGGAAGGCCCGCTGCCGACGACAATGGCATATCGCTCATGCTCGTCGCGGGCGCTGACGGGCGGTTTCTTTAGCAACGGGCTACCTTCCGCCTCTTTCCTGCTGGCGTTGGCGCGGATTCGCCAGACGTTGTAGAAGGCGGTGGGCGTGTTGCATCTCCGGGTCCGAGAATTGGACTGAGATGCCATGTTGCGCCGCAGTTTTTGTGACCATCCGCTTCCACTCTACGGTGCCGCTACACGCGATGCGCGATCCGTATTTTTGTATGGCCATCTCCAATCCGAAGAGGACGGCGGCTTTATCCTGGTTGAGCACGGTGACGAGGCGCCCACGGTCAATGACGGAAACCTGCCCGTTCAACGTGTACGAAACATCGCCGGTCTTGCGGTCAATTTTCCAAATACGTGTCGCTGCGATTTGATTGGCGAGCGCCTGCTGCTCCTGTTGGGCTGCAAGCCGCTGTTGCGCGAGGTCGGCCCAGTCTGTGCTGCTGTCATGATCGGGCGGTGGACCAATGTGCAGCGCATCTGATTCCAACCTTGCATCGAGCCGCCGCTGATTGCGCTGGTCCGCATAGCGCCATCCTCGAAGTTGTGCGGCCGCCCGCGAATCTCCCTCGCTGGCCCTGTCCGCAACCCATGAGCGCAGATTCTTCGGAAATGCCTCCCGCCGTCTCTTTTTGAAGGCCTGTTTTAGTGCGTGCACTTCGATAACGGATTGTGCCGTAGCCTGGGAAAGTAGGACCTTCTTGTCCGGCCATGACAGAGCGGACGCACGAATCTCTTTCTTCTGTTGCCGCAAAACCTCACGGAGGTATTGCGTACACTCCCTGCCGTCTGTTGTGAAGGCCTTGCACACTTCCCGTTGCCGATTGCGATACTGGTTATATTCATTCATCAGAGCGGAACGGTCAGCCCGGCGCTGCGCTTTGCGTTCCACCTTCTGTGCGATATTATGTTCGCTATGTTGTGCCAGATGTGGTGCGGAATGTTGAATGGATGTTGAGGCTGCTGTCCACGGGCCAAGGATAGATTCTGTGGTCTGACGATTGATCTTCCCAGCGAAGTTGTTGCGGAATACGTCGGATGCTTTCACGCAAATGTTGTGATCAACAGCAAGGACCGTGTATCCCCCCGATTCCCCTTTCTCAATGCGAAGATGATATTTTGCAAGGAGTGTATGAAGGGCTTCCCATGAGGCATTCTGGCGAATTAGCAGCGTTCGTACAAGCGGAGCAACTTCTCGACGTATGTAAGTTTGCAAGGACTCTTCATCGTGATAATGTTCATATTGTGCCGCCGCACCTATCGGCTGTTGTCGAGCAGTACGAAGCGCGTTACGTTCCGAATATGACGCGCGTACTGCCTGCTTCGATTGCTCATCCCAACGTGTCGGACCCGCCGTGTGTGTCCAGCCATATTTCGCTTCGAGGACGCGCATTGCGGCATCAAGCGTCAACCAGTTCCGATAAGGTGTATGCGCTTTGAATGTCTCAGGATGAACCTTGTTGACCATAATGTGAATGTGAAAGTGCTTCTTGTCATCGTGCGCTACAACCATAAATTGATGGTCCCGGTATCCAAGTGCTTTCAGTGTGTGCAACGAGCAGTCCATCCATTGTGGCCGAGTCGGACATTCTCCTGGTGGCCACGACAGTTCATAGTGACAAAGCGCATCCTTGCAGCGTGGGTTCAAAAATGCAATCCCTTCCATTTGAACTGACACCGTGTCCAAACCTGCAAGGTTGTCCGACAATACAACGTCCCCTCGCACAAGCGGCTCCTCTGTATCGGCATCACGTTCCGTAGTTAGGTACTTGCATAGCCGCCTGAAACTGCTCGCGTGCTGCCGAGTTGGTTGCACTTTGGCAATCATCTTCACTCCGCTGTGTTCTTGTTGAATGTGGCTAGCGCCCTGTGCAACTCCGCTAGTACCGAGTTGAGTTCGCTGCGCAGTTCTTCCTCATTGGGACGGCCTTTTATCTCCATCAGGAGATGCTTTTGCAATCCGAATAGCTTGCTGAGTTCGGCGGCAACTTCCCGGCTTACACGGGAACGTATTGGCCGGTTGAGAGCGCATTTACGAATGAACTCGCTGACCGTCAGGCCGGCGAGATGGGCCTGTTGGCGAATGGTTTCCTTCTCCTGGGACAAGAGTTTGATGAGCAACCCCCGGCGATGTTCTGTCTGCTTTGGCCTTGCCATTTCGGTGCTCCTATGGGGTCTCGGGGCGGAGCCCTGAGCAAGGTGCGCAGGCCCAAACCCGAGTAGCGCAGCGGATTGGGTTGGGGCCGGTGGATATGCCAAAACGACCGCAGGGAGTTTCGGTATATCCAGCGCCTACCTTGCCTTCACTCTTATCAGCCTTTTCGGATCGTCCAACTATATAATACATATTTGACATAATAAACGTCAATATGATGAAATTCCGGTGTATGGAGAATGAGGCTCATCGCAGGGTTCAGGTGCTCTCGTCGCACAATGTCGAAAAACTTCGCGCGTTTCTGAAGGAAAAGGCGAATGAACCCGCGCCGCAACCGGCCTCGTACACGATTGGCGGGATCGTGCGGGCGGTTTTCCCTGAACTGTGTGAGTTGCGAAAAAGGGGATACACGCTCAATATGCTGGTCCGCATTTTTGAGGAGAACGGCATGAGAATCACCACAACAGCATTGTCGGGCTACATGAAGAAACTGAACGGTGAGGCTGAGATGGTGTCGGCAAACGAGGTTCGTAAAGCGAGGACACAACCTTCAACATCTGGCTTTCAAGCAGGAAGACAATTGGCAATGAAACCGGATGTACCGCTGTAAGCAAGGGCGTACCAGTATGGTCTTTTCGCGTAATAACCTGCAAACAATTTGTTTCGGGATACCTGTGAGGTTGGTTCAGACAAAAGGACATAACCGTGCAGTGCATTCTGGAGAAAAGTCAGACAGAGGACGCAAGGGAATTAGAGTTGTCTGTGCTGGCTTGTAGACAAATTCGATAGCACTTTGCAGTGTGGGCTTGGTAAATCCACACGTAATTCAAATGCAACTCAATCAATGAGGGAATGGGATGCCGCGAAAGATTCTGAGACTGCCAGTCGTATTGGATCGCACTGGTCTATCACGTAGCACCGTCTATCAGCGCGTCAACGAAGGGAGGTTCCCACGGCCAGTGTCGCTGGGGGCCAGGGCTGTCGGCTGGATCGAAACAGAGGTCGAGGAGTGGATTGCCTGCCAGATTGAAGTCAGCCGGACAATCTGTAGCCAGAGATCCGGCGTGAATCGTTCGTCGGCAAGATGACGAACGGCGCGAGATTTGGGATCGGCACCCATCTGAGATTGGATTGCGGGGCCTGGTCTGATTCTCTGCCAGCCAAGTTGGCTGACAGGCTACGCCGCAGTTCCACGGAAGGGCAGCACCTTGCCCCGGCGCTGTGTCCGTTCCAGGAAATCTGCCCAGTCCTGCATCATCTTGGCGCGTGGCTCCAGATAGAGGGCATGGTTGTAGGCGGCGCTCACAGCGTTCCGCGTAGCATGTGCGAGTTGAAGCTCAATATGATCGTGGTTGTATCCCTGCTCGTGAAGAATGGTTGAAGCAAGGCCGCGGAAACCGTGGCCGGTCATGCGCCCTTTGTAGCCCATGCGCTTTAATGCTGCCAGAATGGTATTGTTGCTCATCGGTTGGGCAGCGTTGAGGTCGCCGGGGAAAAGCCATTCGTTGCTCCCAGTGAAATCGCGCAACATCTCCAGCACTTCCAATGCCTGCCTGGCCAGCGGCACAATATGCGGCGTCCGCATCTTCATCCGCTCGGCGGGTATGTCCCAGCGGGCATTCTCCAGGTCAAATTCCCCCCACTTGGCTTCGATCAATTCGGTGGTACGCACAAAGGTCATGGACATTAGCTTCATTGCCAACCGTGTGACCTGCTTTCCCTGATAGACCTCGATGCGTCTGAGCAGGGTTGGCAACTCCCTGGCATCAACGCGGGCATAGTTGGTTTTGGGGGCAGATTTCAGAATGTCGCTGGGGCGAATCTCAGTGGCTGGGTTGCGTTTGGCATATCCGTGGGCGATGCCGTAGCGAAAAACCTGCCCCACCGTCTCCAGAGCGCGTTTGGCAATATCCCGTGCGCCGCGATCCTGAATCGCATTGGCCATCGCTACCAATTCCGGTGCCTCAATCTCGGCAATCGGCCGCGCACCAAGGCAGGGCAGAATATCAGACGCCATACGCCGCCGGACCGTGTCTACGTGACGTGGGCTTTTCCCCTCCTGCCAATGCTCCAGCCATTGTGTGGTTATGCTCTGGAAGGAGTTCTCGACCGCGATTTTCTCTGCGGTCTTCTCGGCCTTCCGTTGCGCCATCGGGTCAACGCCAGTCGCCAGCAGCTTGCGGGCCTCGGCGTGGCGCTCACGGGCCAGCGCCAGGGGCACATCTGGATATTTGCCGAAGGACATCAGCTTTTCTTTGCGGTCAAAACGGTATGCCCAACGCCACAGCTTTCCGCCAGCTGGCGTAATCCAGAGGTAAAGTCCTCCGTTGTCGTTCAAGCTGTAGGCCTTTTCCTTCGCCTTGGCTTTCTTGATTTCAGTGTCGGTCAGCGCCATTTCGTCCAGAGCCTCCGTTTTTGGAAAATACCCCCACCTCAAAATAAAAATACCCCCATAAGTACCCCCTGTCAAACGCGGCCGCACTCGGATGCATCTGGACGCAGAAAGACGTAAAGCCCAGTAATTACTAGGCTTTACGTATTTTTATTGGATGTCTTGGGATGTTCTTGGAAGGTGTCTTGGCGGAGAGGGAGGGATTCGAACCCCCGATAGCCTTGCGACTATGTCTGATTTCGAGTCAGGTGCATTCAACCGGGCTCTGCCACCTCTCCTCATTGTTTTCAACTACTTAGGAGATGCTCCTGAAGACTCAAATTCCCACTGGCAGTTCTGATGGCACTTGGTACCCCGGATATCCGCTCCACCGCAGACTGCTTGTGGTTCACGCTGAGATGTGCGTACCGCTTGGTCATCTGTGCCGTCCTATCTCCCAGGAGTTCCCCGACCGCGTGCAAATCCACGCCGGCCATTACCAGTCTACTGGCGAAGGCATGTCGGTTGCAATGCCAGGTATAGATTCTGAAATTCGTCTCGATATGCACTTTGCAACACTGGCCAGCAACAAATCGCCATTGGTCAGCGAGTACGTCCGGGGTTTTGTGAAGCGGATGGAGGAACGGCGCGCACCAATACAACTGCAGCTACCCATCAAGATGAACGGCAATCAACGAAGGCAACGGTAATTGCTTGTTTCCCGCCGATGCGGTCCTCGTCCTTTTACGTCTGAATCAGTCGCAGAGATGCCTAGTGGAAGTCGTGTGAGCGAGTGTCTGCATTTGTGATGTCGAGCGGTGCTATTCGCTGGGCTTTGACATGGATCACGCCGTCCTGATTCTGAAGAGGGCCTTCAATCAGCAGAAATCGGCTGCGTGTGACCGTGATGCGGTTCTGCTCGAAGGTATCGGGGGCAAGGATGATGTTGGCTATTCCGGTCTCGTCTTCAAGGGAGAGGAAAACGAAACCCTTGGCTGTGCCAGGCCGTTGCCGGGCGATCACACAGCCGGCGATGCGGACAGGTTGATTGCTGTGCCTGTGGGTAAGCTCCTCCGCCGACAAGATGCCTTCCTGCCGCAGCGTCTCGCGGTGGTAAGCCATGGGGTGAGGGCCTGTTGCAAGGCCCGTACCGGCATAGTCGGCGGCAAGACGCTCGTTGGTGGTCATCTGCTGCAAGGGCGTCTTGGTGTGTGCCGGTGAAAGTGCTGTCGGCGCCTCGCGGCAAACTTCGCAATTATGGGCCAACGGGACGGCCGGCTTCCTCGACTTGCCAAAGGGCGTCACGTCGATGCTCGACCTCCCCGAGCGAGTTGAGCGCGCCAATCCGGGCCAATGCGACGAGTTCGTTGCGGTTGAGTTCAGGGACACGGCGAGCCAGGTCATCGACAGAGGCGAATGCTCCATTGCTACGGCGTGCGGCTAGAAGAGCCTCCGCCGACGATTGCCTGAGCTCTTTGGCAAAGTTGAAGCCGACAGGTAGCGAGTGCGAGCCGTTAGGCTCTGTTTCTAGCGTGCAAAGCCACTCGGAGCGTAATACGTCAATGGGGCGCACGCGCAAGCCGTGGCGTTGAGCGTCTTTAATCAGCACGGCCGGTAAGTAGAAGCCCATCGGCTGATTGTTAAGCAAGCTGCGTTCGAGGGTGCGCTCGATTTCGATCCGAAGGGCAGCGGCGGACGGCATAGTGGCACCAGAGGCATATTCCTCTTATCTTCGCCCTATGTTCCTGCAAAACCGGGCCTCACGTCAAATGGATTTCACTGATGTAAAGTAATATCTATATTTATCAATTACCTATGCTCGGGGAGCGGGTCGGAATTGCAATGGCCTTGCGCCGCTAATACAGGCAAATCTTGTCTTTGCCCCTGTAACGCTCATGGCCACTTTTCGATCAAGAGCCACTGGCCGACTTTCAGGGAGTAATCCTGGAGAGGAGCTGTAACACGCAGAAAACACTACTGCTATCCAGATTCTTGTTCTACTGTATGCATCGATTGCAAGGTTCGGGCTGGAGTCGATTCTGGCTACTAAACCCGTGGCGCTGCCCGCAAAGTTCACTCATGCCGCGGCGGTTGGAGCAAGAGCTCTGGCCAAGCTCGGAGTATTGCCAACAGGGCTCACCGCCGTGGATGAAGCCGAATTCATCGATGACCCATGCTCGGACAAAACAAGAACACTAACGCGCAACGAGCTTACCGTAACCAGCGTTCGTCCCATGCCAGGCTTCGACGAAGCCGACGTTCTCGGATTGGCTGCTCTGGCAAGCTCCGATGGCGGTCAGGATCCTGTAGATGGAACGATTCGCGTTGCCGCCTCGCACCAACCCGCATCGCAATTGCCAAAAGAAACTGCCGCAGTCTGACCCCGCAGCTAATCACGTTTGTGCCGTTCGATCCTGTCAAGAAAACTTCGGAGGCGACAGCGACAGACAAGAAGGGCAGCGCAGAGCGGGTCATCAAGGGTGCGTTCACCGCGGTCCCGGCTCTCACGGCTCCGTCGTCCGCCGCGGCTACGATCGCCGACCCACTGGAGAAACAAGGCTTCAGAGTTCTGGCAGTGGCCGCGGGTGCAGTGGCCTGGGCCTTACGCAATCGCCTCAATGATCAGTGACGGCTCTTTGCCCTCTGTCAAGGCGCGCGATGGCTCTGCGTCTAGCGGCTCGTGCGCCAGTCCTTTTCGCAGGCGAAGGAGCGCAGAAGGGCGCCGCGATGCGTTGTTCACCCTGTATTAGAAGATAGAGACTCTTTGAACGAGGGCTTCGAATCCGGATTGAGTGTCTGGAGCGTCACGCGGTCCTGCGACTAGAGCAAAACCAGGGAAACTATATCCTGATTAGCTCCATTGAGGATCACCGCTCCCTGTTGGCCGCGTCAACTTGAGCGCCATGGCTCCGGGACACATCTTCCCTGGTTTTGCTATAGCGGGGCACGACATGTCATGCATTATCATTTCAGCGACAGGTCGGGAGCACCTAAGCCCGATATTTCTGAACAGGACTCGGCGAGCGGCTGGCGTCGACTGTCCCTGACGTAGGGGATCGGCGGAACAGATGAGCATTCTCGAACGATTTCGACTCGACGGCAAAACAGCGCTGGTCACTGGCGCGGCAAGTGGATTGGGCGCGGCCATTGCCATTGCGTTGGCCGAGGCCGGCGCCAATGTCGCGTGCCATGGCAACCGGCGGCATGGGGAAGAAACCAGTTCGCGGATCCGGCAGGCTGGGCCGGGATTCAAGGAGCTTTGCCGCCGATCTGAGCGAGGCCGACGGCGCAGGCAAGCTCTTCGAAGAGGTGAGGACAGCGATGGGCGCGCCGCATATCCTAGTCAACAACGCGGGCACCATCTTCCGCGAGCCTGCTGAAGAGTACAACCTGGAAGCTTGGATGAAGGTCGTCGAAGTCAACCTGAACAGCGTCTTCCGCCTTTGCCAGCTTGCCGGACGCGAGATGCTGAAGCGGAAGTCCGGCAAGATCGTCAACATTGCATCGTTGCTCTCGTTTCAGGGCGGAATTCGTGTGCCGGCCTACGCAGCTTCGAAGGGTGGCGTCGCGCAACTCACCAAAGCGCTAGCCAACGAGTGGGCGGGACGCAATGTGCAGGTGAATGCCATTGCGCCGGGCTATTTCAGCACAGAGAACACGGCTGCCTTGCGCGCCGATGAAACGCGCAACCGGCAGATCCTCGAGCGCATTCCCGCTGGACGCTGGGGTGACCCTGAAGACCTCGCTGGCGCAGCCGTCTTTCTTGCCTCTCCGGCCAGCGACTATGTAACCGGAGAAGTGCTGGTGGTGGACGGCGGCTGGATGGCGCGATGAGGCTCTGCGACTACGGCTCTTTGATCTTGGCTACCATCGCTGCGTAGATCACGCCGGGCGGAATGAGCAATTGGTGCGGCTGGCCCGCTGGAACAATCACTACATCTCCCACATCGATGTTCTTGCGAACGCCGCCCTCGATCCCGCTGCCGCGGGTCTCGCCGTCAGCGCTGGTCGCGCCGCCGATGACCGTTCCGCCTGTGATCAGCGTCGCGCTCCCCCGCTCCACAATCATCAAGTCATCGTAGTGCACATGAATCTCAGCTCCGCCGCTCGAGGTCCGCACCGATAGCTTGAGCGCCAAGTTGCCGGAACTTGCAAGGGTGGACCCGCTGCTGCCCGTGGGTTTGGCCTGCGGAACAAGCTGCGTGACAGCAGTCGTCACATCGACCGCGGGAATCACCGTAGCCTTGTCTCCGGTTATGGTCGCCGCGGGCGCGGCCAACGCCAGCGCAGTAAGCAATGCAATCGCGATCTTCATCCCGCTCTCCTCAGTTCACCGTAGACTCTCAATGGGCGCGGCGTCCATGTCGCCGTAGTCCTGATTCTCGCCGCCCATGCCCCAGCAGAAGCTGTATGCAGTGGTTCCCACTCCGGCATGAATCGACCAGCCAGGCGAGACCACAATTTCCTTGTCGGCCATGATGAGGTGGCGAGTCTCATCCGGCGGCCCCATCAGGTGCACCACGCGAGCGTTCGCGGCCAGGTTGAAATACATGTACACCTCAGACCTGCGGTCGTGTGTGTGCGGCGGCATGGTATTCCACGAACTGCCCGGCGCAAGATGCGTGACGCCCATGACCAACTGGCAGCTCTTTGCGCCTTCGCGATGGATGTAGCGGCAGATCGTTCTGCGGTTGCACGTCTCTGCGCTGCCTAGCTCAGCCGATTGCGCCTGTTCCTTGCGAATCAAGGCGACCGAATAACTGGTATGCGCCGGGTAGCTCAGCAGGTAATAAACTGCCGGGCTCTTCGCATCCCTCGACGCAAAGGAGACCTCGGCATTGCCGTGGCCAATGTAGAGCATATCCAGGTTGCCGAGAGTGTAGACATTGCCTCCAACGCTGACGCTGCCGCTGCCGCCGATGTTGAGCACGCCCAATTCGCGGCGCTCCGTGAAGTAGCTCGCGCGCAGCTCAGGATAGACCGGCAGCGGAATGGGATCGCCAAGCGGCGCAGCCATGCCCGCAATCGTGCGATCCAGATCGACGTAGCTGAGGTGCAGCTTGCCCGGTTCATGCATTCCGCTCAACAGAAATGCCGCTCGCAGTTCTCCCGTTGACATGCGAGGATAACGGACCGGATCGGCTATCAGAACTTTCTTCATTGTTCTCCTTTTGATAGGTCTTGCAGCTTTCAGCCGGATGTACGCAGCCCGATTTGCGCAGCTACGGTTGACGCGGAATCGTTGGCTTCCAGTCGTCGTTTCCTCGCAGGAAAACTGCTGGATCGAATCTTGCAGCCTCTTCCGCTGTTAGCAGATGCGTATGCGGCTCACGCTGGCCGTGCGGCGCTCCAGCGCCGGTTGAGTTGTATTCAGCATAGAACACGGTCTCGATCGAGTGGGTCTCTCCGGGATGCCACTCCCGCCAGCCCGCCGGGTCAATGTGTTCGCCCATCTCGGTGTTGAGAAAGACGACCGTCGCATAGGGCCGCCAGGGCCGGCCCAGGTACACTTTGCCGGTAACTCCAGGATCGGCAGTGAGCTTGCAGTGGTCGAAGACAAAGCCGGAGTCTTCGTCCGGGTAATGCTTTCCCTGTGCGGTCACAAATCCGCCATCGTGCGGCGTGCTGTGGATCTCGCAGTGGTCAAAGACCGCCTTGCCGTCGCCGAAGATGAAGTCCACGTTACCCGCAATGTAGCAATCGGAAAAATATTGACGCGCCGGAATGCAGTTCTGCCCGTCGGGTGCGCAGTTACGGCTGCCCAGATAGAGCGTGTCCTGGTTGCCCAGCAAGCGAACATTGTGAAAATCAGCGCGGTCGCCGGTGACCAGCAACGCCAGCGCTTGCGAGCCGGCAGGCAACTGCGGGTGAGTGCGATTGAAGTCGTTTGCCAGCGTGATATTCTCTGCGAAAAAGTCGTCGGCCGTAACGTTGACGGTAGCCGAATGCAGCGTGCCGCCATTGGCGCCCGCGCTGCGATCGTTGACGATGATCGTCTCGCTTGCGTCCGGGTTGGCGCTGCGCAGTTGAATCTTCGGCTTATCGATGGTCAGTACTTCGCGATAGGTTCCGGGCGCGACGAGCACCAGCGCGCCATCGTTTGGTGCTGCGTCCAGCGCGCGCTGAATCGAGTAGAAGTCACCCGTGCCGTCGGCGGCAACGTAGAGCGTCTTGTCCTCTGGCGGGACGGTTCCCGCCATCTCCGGAGCCTCGGGCAACTCTGGAAACGGAACAAAGCGCGTAGCGCAATCGAGCGGCGTCCCGAGTGCCGAATCAGGGGTCTGCTCAACCGTCACGCCGTCTCCCGCCGGCTCAAGATTGCCGCGCTTGCCGCCGATCTTGATGTTAGCGTCCTTGGCCAGCATCCGCGAGTTTTGCTGATCGCCGGGCATAGACGTTGTTGAGCTGCAGCTCAAATTTGTGCTCCGCGTCGAGGCCGAGAAAGGTGAAGCTGCCTCCGGTGGTGACATGCACATTGTCCAGCGTGATGTCGCGATAGACCGGAAGCTGATCGCCGCCAAAGGTTGTGTAGAGCGGCGTAAACACCAGCGGATTGGCTGTATTGCGAATGCAGACATCGCGATAAATCAGATCGTGCACCAGCCCGCCGCGGCTGCGGTCAGACTTGATGCGAATACCGTTATCAGCGCCGTCGATGGTCAAATCCTCCACAAGCATCTGGTCCACGCCGCCACTCGTACCGCTGCCAATCGACATTCCGTGGCCGGTGTAGAAGTGGTTATGAAGGATGGAGATGTTCTGCGAGGGGCCGGCCTTGCTCGATTTCACGGCAACATCGTCGTCTCCGGTGTGGATGAAGCAGTGCGTAATCGTAACATTCCGAGATGAGCCAGGATCGATGCCGTCCGTGTTCCTCGCCGTTTTTGGCGTCATGATCTTCACGCCCCAGGCGGTGAAGCCATCGGTTTCGCTGATTCCCACATGAAAGTTGGGCGAATTGCGCAGCGTGATTTTGTACATCGTGAAATTGTCCGCGTGGCGTAGACTGATCAGCACCGGAACGCTCTGCTGCTTGTCCTTGATCTTCGCCTCGTGCGCCAGATCCCACCATGAGACGTCCTGGCCCAGCAGTTTGGCGCCACCTCGGCCGTCGATCGCGCCCTCCCCCATGATGCCGGCATTCGTCACCCCATCGCCCTTGATCAGCGGCTTGCAGCCATGCCCCTTCTCCGCCACCACTCCACAACTGCCTGGAGTCAGATCGTAGATTCGCGGATCGCGCGATGCCACAAGCGCCGCATTTGCGCTGACCACCAGCGTAACGCCCGTCCGAAGGGTAAGCGGCCCGGTTAGGAAGACCTGGTTCTTCCGGGTTGCGCGCAGCACGACAGCCTTGCTGGACTGGCAGATATCGAGTGCGTGCTGAATGCGGTCCGTGCTGAGCTTCGACTCGTCACGCGGCGGAATTACGCCGTGTTTCGCGGCAACGTCGGCATCCAGTGTTGCGCAGGCTGCCGGAATCTGCGGCTCGCTGACCTTGCGCGTGTCTTGAGAGCGGGGCGCTGCCGAGTTCGAGAGCAGCACCGGAACGAGAAGCCGAATTAGTGTTGATGGACGCATAACAAACTCCCTCTGTCTTGCGCGAATCTTGGGCCCGGACAATTCGAAATGGATCGGCGAAGACTGACCTCCAGGGCTCTCCACGATGCTGGAATAGGACCCTCTGCCGTCAACCCGCAAAAAAGAGCGGATCTCTCTATCCGCGACAAGGGTCCGTCTCAGTGCCGGATTCCGGTTTGCGGTGGTGGCCGCGTGGCCGGCTCGTGCGGAACCTGCTCGAGAAGCCATCGCGCCAGTTCTTTGCCCGCGCCAAAGTTATCGAATTCGGCGGGCAGTTTGCGTCCATCGGTGTATTCGTTGTAGAGCCACGGATCGACGGTCGCAAACACAGTTCCTTGGCCATACTTCGCCGTCGCCATCAGAACGTCTCCATGGTCGACAAGGAGTGCGCTAGCCGGAGAGCTGGGCGTAATCGTGCAGATCTCCTTCATATAAATCGTATGCGCCGAGCGAAAGACGGGTCCGCCACCGGCGAGCGAGAGCCTTCCCATTTCAAAGTTGTTTGCCGTCACCTTGTTTCGCAGCACGCTGTTATAGTGGATGCCGAACTTTTCGGCCAGCAGATTGAAATGCTCCAGGTCGGCGTTGCCGGGATCGTTCTCCATCATCACCAGCACCCCGCCGGCCATGACCCAGCGCACAATCTGCTCCGCGGCTTCAGCCGTCATGTAGTTGGGCTTGGGATTCTTCAGCGGAATGTCCGGAGAGGCGATCATGTAGACCTGCGCCTGGCTCAGATTCTCTGCGGTGGGCGCCTGGTAGAGCGTCTGAGTTTGCGCTCCGTAGCTGCGAAAGATGTGGCCGAGGAAGGAGTAGCCGCTGTCGGCTTGGTCGGTCCACTTATAGTGGAATGAGACCAGTTGTCCGAAGGCGTTCTTCCGCTGCTGGCTGTTGAACCACGCATCCAGCAGGATCGTCTTGCCGCGGCCCAGCGTCGCGTTCGGTGCGTTCTCCATCTCCACGCTGGCTAGCAGAAATGCTCCCACCCCCTTGGGGTCGTTCGCGACGACTCTTTCACCCACGTAGTACGCATAGCTTCCGTCGCGGTACGGGTCGCCACCCAGTCCTGCGCCTTTCACCGTGCCTGTCAGCGTTACATCCCCGCCGGGGCCCTCATGAATGAAATGGCTCAGTATGCCCCGGTATCCGCGCTGGGCAACGCCGCCGTACTTCTCGGGAAGATACCCGCGACGCACGGCTTTCTCGAGCGCATAGACAAACATGCACGAGGCCGACGACTCGAGATAATTCCCCTTCTGCGCGCCGCGATCCATCACCTGGAACCACAAACCGCTCTTGGCATCCTGAAACCGCGCCACAGCCGCCGCATCGCGCCCCAGTTGCGCCAGCAGTTCCGCGCGCGCCTCAGCCTCAGGCAGATAATCCAGCGTGTCAACGAGCGCCATCATGGTCCATCCCATTGCCCGCGCCCAGAACTGCGATGAGAGTCCGGTCTTCGGGTCGGCCCAGCGCTCTGTCTTGGACTCATCCCACCCGTGGTAGAGCAGACCCGTCTTCGGATCGCGCGCATGACTATCCACCAGCGCAAATTGCTTTACGATGTCCGCAATCGCTTCAGGATGATGAAAGGTCGCAGCATACTCGGCGTAGAACGGCTCGGCCATGTAAAGCCCGTCGAGCCACATCTGATTCGGATACCGCTGCTTGTGCCAGAACCCGCCGGAAGGCGTTCTCGGCTGATGCTGCAACTGATCGTAGATCAGTGTCGCGGCCTTGGCGTAACGCGGCTCCTGGGTCACGCCATAGAGCAGCAAGAGCTGCCGGCCCAGCAGAATGTTGTCGAGTTGATACTCCTCCGGTTTCCATGTAGGAATCGACCCGTCCGCTTCCACAAACTGATCCACGGAACTCTTGATGTACTCGTAGTACCGCTTGTCCGCGGTCTTCAGCCACAGGTCGTCGAAACCTTCCAGCAGCGTGCCCAGTTCGTAGTTCCAGGCCCAGCGCGCGTCAGGAGAAGCAAACCGCCCATTGGGCCAGCGCGTTATCGACACGTCGGCCATGCGCACTGACAAGGGTTTCTGTTCCGCGCACGCAGCGGAGGCAAGACCCGTCGCAACAGCAACGACCGACAGCCAGCCGATGAGCCGGGAAAAACTCATTTCGCCTCCGGGCGCTCCCTGCTCCACCCCATAAACTGTTCCAGTTCGGCGAGCGGAGCTGCAGTGCGCCATCCATCGCCGTCTCTAAGTTCTCAGGTCTCTGCGCGACTCCAGATAACCAAAGAGGCTGCCGATGGTGATAGGCAGCCTCTTCTGTTTCAGGTTGATGGTCAAGTGAAGCGGCTCAGAACTCGATGCGTGCCGAGAACTGCGCTGCCTTGCGAGTCGCGAGCGAGTTGCTCGTGACCTGTCCAAAGCTTGCATTGCCCACCGCCGTGCTGGCCACTGCGAAGAAGGTATGGTTGGTTACGTTGTACATCTCGGCGCGGAAGTCCAGCTTCGCGCTCTCCATGAAGCGCAGCGGGAAGCTGCGCACCAAGGCGAGGTCTAACTGGTAGTTTCCGGGGCCGTAGAGGTTGTAAGGCGCAGTACGCGGAGCATCGCTGAATTGATACGCATACGAACTCAGGATTCCCGTCACCGGAGCCATAAATGGGCCCGCCGCAGTGGCAACCGTCGTGCCAGTGCTAGGTACGATGAAGCTGACTGCGTTGTAACTGTTAGGCAGCCCGGAGGCTGAACTCACACCATGCCCCCACTTCCCATTTTGCCGGACCGATCCGGTGAAGTTGGGATTCATGATCGCCGGGCAATTGCTGCTGCTCTGTGCAGGATTCGTCTGGCAGGTCGATTCCGTAATCGCCAGCGGCGAGCCGGAGAAGGCCTGGTATACGCCTGAGAAGGTAA
This sequence comes from uncultured Acidobacteriaceae bacterium, assembly GCA_963710875.1. Taxonomy (GTDB): domain Bacteria; phylum Acidobacteriota; class Terriglobia; order Terriglobales; family Acidobacteriaceae; genus Telmatobacter. The sequence goes on from CAVQBW010000002.1 coordinate 389,000, forward strand.
AGCCGCCCAGAATTGCCCGCTCCGTGAAGTTGCTATTCAGCATCGACTTGCCGAAGGGCAGATTCCACACGCCGGTCACAACAAAGTGTTGCGGCTGGTTGGTAGTTGAAACCGAGCGTTCGATACGATCCGCTTTGTAAGACAGATTCGGGTGATTGGCAATGGTGCCGGCTGGAATCGCATAGCCGGTGCGGAAGGTGCCGCCGTCGTCGATCGTGCGCGAAAACGTGTAGTTGGTGCTCAGCGTAAGCCCGTGCCAGGCGCGCATCGCAAGCAGAGCTTGCAGAGCGTGATAGTTGGCATTGCCAATGTAGCCGAAGGTGTCGCTGACCGTTTGATACGGGAAAGGCTTCAAGGCTGTGCTCAACGGCTGGTTCGTGGCAAACGTGGTCAAGGTTGGGCAGGGCAGGTTGTTAGCAGTGCAATCAGCCGCGAGAGCGGTCCCTTGGTCGGACAGCTTCGAGCCCAGTGACAAATACTGCGGCGCGAGTTCGTTGGCGTAGATGCCGCGGCCGGTCATGCTGTCCATCTGCAGGAAGTGACCTTCGGAGCCGACATAGGTCGCGGTGAGTGTCATGGCATTGGTCAACTGGCGCTGGACGCCTAGGCTCCAGTTGATGTACTCCGGTGCGCGGCCGCCAAGGTACGGGTCGTCATACCCAATGCTTGACGGGGTTCCCGTATAGCTCTTGGTCTGAGTGTAGCCGGTGCCGTAGGCCGGCCCCGATGCCACTCCGCTTGCACCCGTATAGGTGGGAATTGCGCCCGTTCCGCCTGCCTCAAGCCCCGGCATGGTGGTCTGGTCGTTGGTCGACGAAAAGGCCGGCGCGGCCGAAAAGCCGAGTGTTCCAAGGCTCGTGGTCAGGCCACCCACCGCATCGCCATGCGTAAACATGACGCCGTAGCTGGAGCGGATGACGGTCTTCGAGCCAAGCTGATAAGCCAGGCCGAGGCGCGGTCCCCAGTTCTTGTGGTAGTTCTTGACAGGAGTCGCGCAGTTACAGGTGCCGGCTCCTTTGCCCGTGAAATTCAGAGCGCCGTTGATGCCGGTCACCGGGTTGGCCAGATTCGGATCGAAGTAGCTCTCGGCGTTGTGCACTTCCGTGACGCTGGGGAAGAAGTCGTAACGCAGGCCCAGGTCCAAGGTTAGCTTCGGCGTAACCTTCCAGTTGTCCTGCACATAGGGTGAAATTGCGCGGAAGCGCGCGCCGAACTCCTGCTGCAGATATTGCGTGAAACTGCCCTTGTCGATCTCGCCGAGCAGGAAGCTGGCGTAAGACAGACCGCTGCCCGACAATGCAGCGTAGTTCCCCGAAGCCTTGAAGCCCGCCGTCTCAGTGACGGCTGCCGCAAGGGTGATCGGTGTCGATCCGCCGCCGGTGGCGTTGTTCACGTTGTAGAGCAACCAGGCCGTCTGGCCGCCGAAGGTAAAGGAGTGCTTGCCGACTGTCCACTGCAGGTTGTCGAGCGCGGTGTAATTCTCCGCAGTCGTCAGGTTGGCGGTGGTGCCGCCCCAGTTGGTCGGAGCATCGGTTCCCGCAAAGGTCACGATGGGGAAGGTTCCTGTTCCCTGTCCTGCCGGAAGCCCCCCGATCCCCATGGTGCTGGCAGCGTAAGCAGATGCTTCGTTGGGATTGAAGGTGGGGCCGTAGTACCGGGCGAATCCCCACTTGACCTGATTCAACAGGGTCGGAGAGAAGGTATGCGTCTCTTCGATCACGCCCAAGGCAGTCTTGGGAGCGTATGCCTGGCCGTAGTTGTATGGAACCGGCCCTACGTTGCGGCCCGCGGTAGTCTGGCCTACGGGGACCGAACTGGCCTGGCGGCCAATAGCCGCAACCAACGACAGCGTGTCATTCGGGTTGATGAGGTAGTCGAGGCGGTGCGTCATCGACCAATTCACTAACCCGGTGGCATTGGGCGAGACATAGTTGTTCTGCAGTGAGGTACCAATTCCCGTGGGCAGGAAGGCTTGCATTGCCGTTGCAATCGGCGAGATCTCGCTGGACGGGATCACATTGACCAAGGCCGGGTCGGGCGCCTCCGACACCGGAACCGGACCGCCGTTGAGCCCAGGGGTGCCACTGTATGGAACGCCGTACTGGTACCGGCAGAAGCCATTGGTGCTGTTCGCTGTGCACGCAGCCTGGGATAGCGGGTCGTAGATGGCGACGCCCGTCGCGCTGAAGTCACCCGTCTGCTCCGCCGGAGTCGGAAATGTCATCGGGGTCGGAGTTGCGCTCGAGTAGCGGAAGCCATTGTAGTTGCCAAAGTAGAAGACCTTGCTCTTCCAGCTCCCGAAGGGAATTAGCGGACCACTCACATTGATGCCGTACTCGTTGCTGTGTTCGATCGGTTTGACGGGCACGCCAGTCGCCGGATTGGGAATCTTTCCGAACCAGCCCCAGGTATCCAGCGCCGTGTTCCGGAAGAACTCATAAACGGAGCCATGATACTTGTCGCCGCCTCCCTTTATGCTGTAGTTCATCACGCCCTGGCCCTCGTAGACGGCCGAGTAGCCCGTGGTCTGCAATTGGAACTGATCGACTGCGTCCACGGAGATCGCGGTCCACACATACCGTGGGTCGCCGTTGCCGCCGGCACGCACAAACGGGAGGCCGTCGATATACACCGCCGAGACGGCACCCCTGCTGCCGGAACCGTTGACGACGCCGGTATTGGTAGTTGCATTGCCGTTGGTCTCATTGCCCTGTACGCCGGGCATCAGGTAAACGAAGTCGGTGGCGCGGCGCTGATCGGCCTGGCCGTACGCACCCATTTCGATGGGCAGTTCCGCGTAGGTCTCGTTCTCCATGGTTGCGCCAAGCGTCGCGTTGCTGGTTTCCAATTGTGGCGGCTCGCTGGTTACGGTGATCTGCACACTGGCCGCGCCTACCGTCAGGCTCGGGCTGTAAGTCTGCGATTCCATCGCGTTCACGTGAATATTCTTCTGCGTGAGTGTCTGAAATCCCTTCGCAGACGTGGTAACGGTGTAGATGCCTGGATCGAGATCCGGAAAGGTGTAATCGCCCGCCCCCGTCGTCTTCGTCACGGTGCTGATTCCGGTTGCGTCGTTCCTGGCGGATACGGCGGCGCCCGGAATCACCGCACCGGTGTTATCGGTGACAGTGCCCGTGATTTCGCCCTTGCCGGTTAGCTGCCCGTTGGCAACGCCCGCCGCAAACATGGCGATTGCAAACACCGCCACGCACATCCATCCAAAACTGTGCAGGAGTCCGCGCACCGGGCTCTGGATTCTCTTGGGCAGAATGAGCCGTACATTTGTAACAAAGCCTCTCATCAAAGCCTCCATTTTCTCCCTGGGTTGCCTCATCCAGTGGCCCGCGCGTGAACAGTGAACGGGATCCATCAAAGGACTGAGGTCTGACCACATCTGAAGCGCCCCTAGTTTGTAACACTAGCTTCGCTCCTGTCAAGCAGGAAAAACTGGCAGCGTATACACCCTATTAACTAATTGCAAATAAACATGTTAGTTCTGCAAGTCACGGCAAGAATCCAAAAGTCTACTGGTAAGACCTTAAGACCCTATTGGGATAGAATGCGGCTCAGCGGCGCAACGGTCCGTTTGATCCGGCCAACCGCAACCGGCAGGCCGAAGCACCTCCATGAACCCGTTGGGATGTGCAAGGCAATCCTCTTTGTGGATGACGCATGAATCTGCATGAACTGCTGATAAGGACCCCGTGCTGCGCAGCGGTCGCTCTGCCAAGCGTGGCGATCGCACCGATGGCATTTGCCTTAGAAGTACGTCTCTTGGTTGAGCAGGTGCCGTATACCCAACCCGGCACAGCGCAAGAGATCCGATCCTCCAGCCTTTGCTCTCAATCAGACCGGTCTCACCTGCCTACGCCAAGACAGCCGGAACCCCATTCGTGGACCGGATCGCGCGTACCGGGTCTTTGCCGGCTTTGCGATCCACCGGCGTCTCAGCCCCCTGCGCGGCTTCCGCCATGCGCAGGTGCTGCTCCATCAGCCTGCGCGCTTCGGCGCCATCCCGGGCACGAATCGCACGGTAAATCTCGCGGTGCATCTCGGCAGATTTGCGGAGATCGGTTGAGCGCTCGACGGTCTTGCGGCGCTTGTCGTAGAGAGCCGTGGTTATTGTCTCCATCAGGGCGGCCAGTATCGGGTTCCCCGAGGCCTGCGCAATGATCCGGTGGAAAAGTACATCGTGAATCAAGAAGTCGCTCGGGTTGTCGATGCTTGCGAAAAACTCTGCCACTTCATCGGCTAGAGCCGCGTGGTGCTCTTCTTTGCTTCGCTCGGCTGCAAGCGCTGCCAGGTCGGTTTCCAAAACCAAGCGCGCCTCGAACATCTGCCACGACTGGAACCCATGTAGGACCCCGATCATGCTAAATGAGGTCTTGCCAAACTCAGCAGGCCCATCGGCCACAAAGGTCCCAACTCCATGCCGCACCTTCATAACGCCCATGGTCGCCAGGTACCCAATGCCCGTGCGAAGGCTGGCCCGGCTGATCTTAAGCGCCTGCGCAAACTCGCGCTCGGGCGGAATCTTGTCGCCAGGCTTCAAAGTTCCTTTTTCGATCAAAGACCGAATATGGTTGACCACATGCATGGTTCGATGGGTATCCGAGAGATCTTTCGCGGGTCGCGGCATGAAGCAGTTACCTTTCAAAGTTACTGAGAAATCAGCCTATTGCGAGGCTATCACCGTTTTGCCGGCACTGTTTGCCGAATGCCGGAAACTCCGGCGCGCATGCGTGTTATTCGTGAGAGTGTATACGGTGGTCTGACCTCGTGGCAAACCGGCGAGGGTTTTATTCATGGCACATCAATCTTTGCAACTCGGGAAATACTCCATTGAAATGGGCGATCGATTTGCCCACCAGGCCAAAGCGCAGTTGCAGGCCTGTTTACTGGCCGAGAAAGACGGCGTCGTCATCGAACCGGTGTGGAACAAATCAAACCGCGAGCATGCCATCATCGGCTCCAAGCCCTCTTCCGTGCGGCAGGCTGCCGACACGGCGGTTGCGGCGCTCGGTTGGAAGCATGCTTACTATTGCGATGCCGACCACATCAATCTTCCGACGGTCAGACGATTCCTCGGCGCCTGCGACTTTTACACCATCGATGTAGCGGACTTCATCGGCCACGCTCTGCCGGCCGCGGAAATCGATGCCTTCGTAGCGCGGCACAGCGAACTGCTCGGCCGCATCCGGCTTGATGGCGCTGCCGAGGATTTTGAGATCACAACCGAGATCCTCGGCCAGGCCGCGCGAATACGCCACTACCGCGTGCGTTGGGAAAATAGCGGTACAACAGAATGCCCATCCCCAGCGAGCCGGCCACAGGCACCAGCACACGTCTCCAGGCGGCGCTGCCCACCGGGTAGAGGCGCATTCCCAACCGCTCGGTGACCACGATAAACCCGACAACGGCGAGCCCGGTCAGCGCTCCAATCAGCAGCGACAGAAGAAGAAAGACCTGCTCCTCCCGCTGTTGAAGATCAGCTATCAAATGCTCCCGGAGGGCCGTGACCCAACTCATTTTCGGCTGGCTCTCAGCGGCGGGCGAAGACGACATAAGTACAGTTTACGCGAACTTTGTTTCACGCACGCTTCAAAGCTTCACTTGGACCCCGTTTGGCAAAATGCCTATCATTGAAGGCTTAATATTCTGAGAGAGGCAAATCTGTGACCGATCTTCCCGAATTCGCCGAAGACATTTGGACCGTTGACGGTCCCGATGTTCGCGACATGGGTGTCATGTTCACGACCCGAATGGCCGTCGTGAAGCTCTCCGACGGCTCACTCTGGGTGGATTCTCCCGTCCCCGTGACATTCGACACTCTCAAGAAGATAACTGCGTTGGGACCCGTTAGGTATCTTGTCGCCGGGACGCCAAGGCACGTCTGGCGGCTGGCGGCGTGACATACGCTGTTTCCCGAAGCGGAGCTATGGGCGGCAAGAACGACGCCATTTACGCTGAAGAAAGGGCATCTACCGTTAACCGGCAATCTGGGGGACGAGCCGCCTCAAGCCTGGACGAATGACTTCGACCAGCTTGCCTTCAAAGGTAACCGGCTCATTGAAGAAGTGTTTTTCTTTCACAAACAGTCGCGCACGGTCATCCTTGATGACTTGATCCAGATTCATCCAATCGTGAAGGGGAAGCCTTTTAGCAATGCTCTGTGGAAAGTGGAAGGCGTTGTATCTCCGCATGGAGGCGTCGCGCTCGACTTCAGGCTGTCGCTCACTAATCGAACTCTCGCGCGGCAATCACTCGAAAAGTTGCTTTCGTGGGATTTCGACAAGCTGATCATCGCTCATGGCGAGTGCGTCGAGAAAGACGCAAAGCCATTCGTGGAACGGGCGTTCCGATGGCTCGTGCGCTGATGTCAGCGGTCGTCTTCCTCAAGGTGCGTTTTCCCACGCGGAGATGCGTACCATGGGGTCAGCCGTTTCGAATTCAAGTTTGGGAGCAAGATGATGCCGAAAAAGGTAATTCTGTTCGCCCCTTGCGCATTCAATCTGGCGGAGACCAGCCGCATGGTCGAAATTGCCAAAGCCATTGAGCGCCATTCCGCAGCGAACCTGGCCTTCGATATCCATTTCATCTCCGACGGCGGCGATTTCGAGACCATGATCGAGAAGCACGGCTTCGCCTTGACGCGCATGGAACCCCGACTGACGCGGGAGAAAATCGAACTGATCGCCAAGGTAGATCGCGGCGAAAAGTTCACGCCCGCCTTCAGTAATGCGGAACTGATCCAGCGCGTCAACAACGAAGTTGCCGTTCTCAAGGAGCTTAGGCCCGTCGCTGTTGTGACCGGCTCCTACGTGACCATCCCGGTGACCTGTCGGGTTCTTGAAATACCCCTCGTCTGGGTCGTCCAGTTCGACCTGGCTCCCAGACTTCTTTTGCCATGGCGCGGGAATGACCGACCGCATCCGCCCCGCTCCGGTCAAGGCGGTCGCCGATCTGCTTGTCTTTACGTTTATTAACTTCTGGATCAGGTACGGATTCCTTAATGCCATTAACCGAACGTCGAGACATTTCGGAGTAGCTGGCTACGGCTCAATCTTCGAGTTCTGGTGCGGCGACATCACCCTCGTGGCAGAGCCTCCGGAGTTCACTGGAGCCAAACTGCCGCCGGGCCACTATTTCATCGGTCCATTGATCCCACGGGACGAATTCCCGCTGCCCGACGAGCTCGCGGATATTCCAATGGACAAGCCCCTGATCTACTGCGCCATGGGAAGCTCAGGTACGCCCGAGATCGTTGCCAAGGTCATCGAGAGCTTCGCAGGGAAACCTTACCAGGTAATCGCTCCGGTGAAGTTTCAGCTTGCGCAGGTCCGCGGAACTCGTATACCGGACAACGTCCTGGTTACGGACTGGGTTCCGGCACTTCAAGTCAACAAGATGGCTGACCTGACTGTTATTCACGGGGGCATTGGCACGGTCATGACGGCCGCTCTGGCGGGAAAACCTGTCGTCGGTGTCGGCATGCAGATGGAGCAGGTCGCGAATTTGGCGGCGCTCGAACGCTTGGGATTCGCGATTCGAGTTCCCAAATCACAAGATCCGTCCGCCAAGATTCAAGTCGCGATTGAACAGTTGTTGCACAGTGATTCCGCAAAAGCAAAAGCGGCAGCATTTGCCAGAGTCGTTGCACAGTGGGATGGACCAAGGAAAGCAGCAGAGATTTTGGTTGAACGCTACGTCAGTAGGGATTGAAGATACTGATCTCCGGAGCAGAGAATCCACGCTGGCCTCAGTTCGGTGGCCATACCGCCATTCCGGGAGCGGCCCGCAACCCTATAGCTTCCTTCGGAGGTATTCAAACACAACATACCCGATCAAAGCGGAGATTACCGCGATAAGGAAGTTCATACTCGAAAATATATCGTTCAAGGCGAACGCTAAACTCTTCCCACGCCCGTTCGTAATGGTAAATTCTCCCATCAGGAGATTTGAATAAAAGAGAAAGACGATAAACGCGACTTCAATTACAGCTCTCCAGAGTAGGGTGAGTCGCCGGCGATCTCTGTGGTCCGAATGCATGGATGAATGATACCAACAACCGCACAATGCTTCATTTACCCTTGCACCATGAGCAGAAAGAAGCAGATAAGAATGTGCGAACAGGGTCACAGCCGTCAGATGCTGCCTGTTAAATAGCACTATCCCCACGCAACCTGAGTGAAACAGTAAGGCGATGATGAAGCAATTCGCTGGAATAATACCGTGAAACGAATCGGGCTTGGCAAAGAGACCGAACCGTCATTCGGAGCTGGTCACAATTTGGAGGACATACCGCATTCCCCAGGCTCCGAGAACAAAGCCTGGGGAATCAGGATCGAGCCTAGCGGTCAAGTGTGAAGCCAGCGCGACGGTTTTCTTGCCAGCAAGCTTCAGTTGATTCGGTGCAGGAGGGCTTCTCCTTGCCGTAGCTGATAACGCGAATGCGGCCGGCAGCAACTCCAGCGTCAACCAGAGCCTTCTTGGCGGAATTGGCCCTATTCTGACCGAGAGCCAGATTGTACTCGTTGGATCCGCGCTCGTCGCAGTAGCCACCGATGAGTATCTTTGTGTTCGTGTGACTCAGCAGATAAGCAGCATCATGCGAAAGCGTGGCCTGCGCGTCGGCGCGGATGTTGTATTGGTCGTAGTCGAAGAAGATGTCCTGAACATTGGCCTTGAACTCCTCTTCGGCGCTCATAGTGTTGACAGGGGCTACCGCAACCGGCGGCGGTGCATTCACGGTAACGCGAACCGTGGACTCCGCCGAGCCTCCAGCACCTTTGGCCACCAAATGATAGCTGGTGGAGGCGGTTGGAGTCACGGTCTTCACGCCAGTGGCGGGCACGTCGCCAATACCATCAATGGAGGCGCTGGTTGCATTGGTAGACCGAGCCTATCGGAATCTCCTCTTGTGACCACAGGACAGTTTTATTCGTTTGTCGTTTAACTGTCGGTGAACATCGCTTTCTCGGGATGCCCCTTGGCCATCGGCGCCGGGGACGCAGCATCGCTGAAGTCTGCCGTCCATTGCCAGTTCCTGATCTCGGGCATATCCTCCAGGTTCTCGCGAATGTAGTCGTGACGTTCATTCAGCTTCTTGCCGAACAGATTGATTGCATTAGCCGCCTGCACACGGAGCCTCGGAACATGCTTCAGCGCATCCAGAGCAAGTTGATAGCGACTCATCTCATTCAGCACGACCATGTCGAATGGAGTGGTCGTCGTGCCTTGATCCATGTAGCCGTGTACATGAAAACGGCCCTCGTTCGAGCGCCCATGAATCATGGTGTGAATGAGCCAGCGATTCTTGTGGAAGGCAAAGATGACAGGCGCATTCTCGGTGAATAGCGCATTGAAGGACATATCGTCCATCCCATGCGGATGCTTGTCCGGATACATCAGTGTCATCAGGTCCACCACATTCACAACCCGCACCTTGATGCCGGGCACGTGCTTCTGCAAGAGCCACGAGGCCGCGCAGATCTCAATGGTCGGCACATCTCCAGCGCAGGCCAATACAACATCCGGCTCTGCTCCTCCATCGTTCGTGGCGAACTTCCAAACCGATGCGCCCCGCGAACAGTGCTCCAGAGCCTCGTCCATATTCAACCACTGGAGCTGAGGTTGCTTGCCACAGGTAACAATGTTGACATAATTTCGGCTGCGCAGGCAATGATCGAAGACGCTCAAAAGGCAATTGCTGTCTGGCGGGTAATACACGCGGATGGTATTGCTTCTGCGCGCCAGCGCGTTGTCAACGAAACCCGTGGCTTGGTGGCTGAATCCGTTGTGATCGTTTCGCCATGCACGACTTGTGAGCAGAACATTCAACGATGCGATCGGTTTGCGCCATGCATACTCGTGGCATTGCTCCAGCCACTTGGCGTGTTGCGTCACCATTGAATCGACAACCTGAGCAAAAGCCTCATAAGAAGACCACATGCCATGCCGGCCAGTAAGCAGGTATCCTTCAAGCCATCCCTCACAAAGATGCTCACTCAACGCCTCCAGCACTCGTCCATCCGGGCCGAGTTCGTCATCGATGGAGACAAGTTCAGCCATGGAGCAACGCTTAGTGGCTTCGAAGATGGAGTTCAGGCGAATGGAGTTTGTTTCATCGGGGCAGAACATACGAAAGTTTGTCAGGTTCATCTTGAAGATGTCGCGAAAGAAGTCGCCTAGCTTGCGCGGAGCCTCGGCTAGAACTTGACCCGGTCCGGGGATCTCAAGTGCATAATCCGTAAAGTCGGGCAGACCGAGCGTAATAAGCGATCGTCCGCCATTCACATGGGGATTGCCTCCCATGCGCCGGTTGCCGACAGGCGCGAGAGCCGCCAATTCTTCTGTGAACTTTCCGTTCTCGTCGAAGAGTTCCTGAGGCTTGTAGCTTCTCATCCAGGCTTCAAGGATCTTGAGATGCTCGGGATTTTCACGAACCGTTGCGAGTGGAACCTGATGCGCGCGAAAGGTGCCTTCAACCGGGATTCCATCCACTTCTTTGGGACAGGTCCACCCCTTGGGTGTGCGCAGAACGATCATAGGCCAGACGGGCTGCTTCTTGAACCCGTTCTTGCGGGCCTCCTGTTGAATTGCCCGAATTCCTGCGTAGCAATCGTCTAATGTTCCAGCCAGAAGTTGATGCACGACCTCCGGGGCGTCACCCTCAACAAAGTGCGGCTTGTAGCCACGTCCGCTGTACAGAGCCTTCAAATCTGCGTCACTGGTGCGTCCCTGGGCTGTCGGCCCCGAAATCTTGTATCCGTTGAGATGAAGGATCGGAAGGACCGCACCGTCTCGCACAGGGTTGAGGAAGTTGACTGACTTCCAGCTACCTTCAAGCGGGCAGGTTTCCGACTCGCCGTCTCCAATGACACAGGCGACGATCAGGTCCGGATTGTCGAATGCGGCACCGAATGCGTGGACCAGAGAGTAGCCAAGTTCGCCGCCTTCATGCATGGAGTTCTGGACGTGCGGCCCACAATGGCTGGGTACCCCGCCCGGCGTCGAGAACTTGCGGAACATAAGTCGCAAGCCGTTTTCGTCAGGCGTGATCTCAGGGTGGACCTCGGTGTACGTGCCTTCCAGGTAAGAGCAGGCATTCAGTGAGGGGCCTCCGTGTCCTGGGCCTGAGATATAGATGATGTCTGCATCATGCTCTTTGATGAGGCGATTCAGGTGAATGTAGATGAGGTTCTGCCCAGGCGAAGTTCCCCAATGACCAAGCAGCCTTGGTTTGATCTGTTCCGCTTTGAGCGGTTCCCGCAGAAGAGGATTTTCAAACAAGTAGATCTGGCCGATGCACAGATAGTTCGCCGCGCGCCAGTAGCGATTCATCTTATCGAGCATATCCGGCGAAAGCGGCCCTTTGGGTACCGGAGCTTGTGCTTCAACTTTGCCATCTGCCGCAACCGCGGTCGACAAGGCTACATCAAAGATAAACCCGGAAGAGTTGCCAGTCTGATCGAATTCCTTGCTTAGCGATTGGAGGGTGCCATTCTGGTCGGCGTTCAACGCAATTTCCTTGGTAGCCATGCTGACGGTTCCCTTATTTCTCTGCAACTGCTTGCAGTGCGTTGGGCTTCGAAACATTGGTTTGTTCAGGTCTGTCCGCGAAGGTTGCCTGGCATCATTTCGCCAGCAGCTTTTTGATCGAGTGCAATTCGAGACGGCGCTTTTCGGTGGTTTTGGGATAGGCCATCTTGAGTTCTCCGAGCGCATCCAAAACGATTTGGGAGACGATCAGCCGTGCGTTTTCCTTGTCGTCGGCGGGAACGACGTACCACGGCGCACGATGAGTGTTTGTTGCCTGAAAGCAGTCCTCATAGGCCTTCATGTATTGCTTCCAGTATTTCCTTTCGTGAATATCGGAGGCGCTGAACTTCCAGTTCTTGTCCGCCTCATCGATGCGTTCAAGAAATCGCTTTCTTTGCTCTTCATGAGAGAGATGCAGGAATATCTTAACAATCCGCGTGCCGTTACGATGAAGGTGCTTCTCCATGTCCACGATGGAGCCATACCTCTGCCCCCAGATGTCCTTCTCGTCGCGTAATTCTTCGGGAAGCCCTTGGGCGCGGAGAATCTCCGGATGCACTCGGACGACCAGGACTTCCTCGTAATAGGAACGGTTGAAGATGCCGATCCGGCCGCGCTCGGGAAGGCGGCACGTCGTTCGCCAAAGAAAATCGTGCTCCAACTCTTCGGCGCTGGGCTGCTTAAAGCTGAAGACCTCGCAGCCTTCCGGATTGACGCCAGACATGACGTGCCGGATGGCGCCGTCTTTGCCAGCACCGTCCATACCCTGGAAAATCAGCAATAGCGCGTAATGGTTGGACGCGTAGTGAAGCTGCTGCAGCGCGCTCAGCTTCTCCATGTGCTGGTGCAGAAACTCCTTGTACAGCTTCTTCGACTTCGCATAGGGCTCGACAATCGTCGGCCATTCGCCGAGGTCAACCTTCTTATCCGGCGGCACACGGAAATCCTTTGAACTGATTTCTATCTTCGATTTGTCAGTCATGCCATCCTCGTTGTTCGTGTCTGTCTATTCTTGGGATTCATTTTTCTGACGCTCCGGCTCCGCCTTCTCCCAGTCCTGAACGGTTTGAACGTCCTCGCGCCCTAGCTGCTCGTAGAGCTCATGGACTCGTTTGACGAGCTGAGGCGAGACATCAGGCTGTGGCTTGTCTTTGGCTTCAGGCGTCGGCACAGCTTTTTCTTCGGGCTTTGGCTCCTCAGCCTTGGCATCAAGCTTCGGTGCATCGGTCTTGGCATCGGGCCTAGGTGCATCGGCTTTGGCTTCCGGCTTCGGTTCGTCAGCCTTGGCATCAGGTTTCGGTTCAACGATCTTGGCTTCGGGCTTAGGTGCATCGGCCTTGGATTCCGGCTTCAGCGCATCAGCTTTGGCTTCGGGCTTCGGCTCTGCCTTGGCTTCAGGTTTCGGCTCGACCTTGGCCTCAGGTTTCGCCTCGGCTTTGGCATCGTGCTTCGGCTCTGCCTTGACGGGATCGAAAATCTTGTATGCAAGAAGTTTCACGCGATCATTGACAAGGGCCCAGAGCAGAGCGTAAACCCAAACAAATCCTGCCCATTTCCAGCCCAGCGGGGCCATGAACACACCAAAAACCGCGATCAATGTTGCTATGATTTGTGTGCCAAGCACCGCTATCCAAAGAATCCGCGCGGGGCGGATGGACCAGAAGGGGCCGCGCGTACGCGTGAGGAAGATGGTCAGATGTCCGGCTATCGAAAGCTTCAGATACATCAGTGTCTGGACGTGCAATCGATCCATGTGAAAGGTGCGCTCGCCAAGATAGAACAGGCCAAACGCAGCAACAACCCCGATGACTCCCAGCACGGTGGAGATTGCCAGCACGAGCCGCATGTTCCAGGCCTCGGGCTTGTCCTTGTAGAGGACGTTGTCATACGCGATGGACAGGATCGCTCCATCGTTGAGGAGCGCCAGCATCACGATCATCACCGCGGTGACGGGATAGAAATTGAAGACCAGGATAGCCAGCGTCATGAAGAACAGCACACGTAGCGTCTCCGCGATGCGGTAGATGGCGTAGCTGTTCATCCGCTGGAAGATGCGGCGGCTTTCCTTGATGGCGTCAATGATCACAGACAGGCCGGAGGTCAGCAGCACAATGGATGCTGCCGCCCGCGCCGCATCTGTCGCGCCGGAGACGGCGATTCCGCAGTCGGCCTTCTTGAGCGCGGGCGCGTCGTTGACACCATCGCCAGTCATGCCGACTATGTGGCCGCGCTGCTGAAGAACATCGACAATGTGGTACTTGTGTTCGGGAAATACCTGGGCAAAACCGTCGGCTTTTTCGATCGCTTCCTGAGTCTGCGAAGACTCTTGCTTCTTCGTATCGCCCAGCGCGCTGGCATCCAGGATGTTTGTGCCTAACCCGAGCTGTTTTGAGGTCTCTCTTGCGATGGCGATCTGATCGCCCGTAACCATCTTGACGTCCACGCCCATCTGCCGGGCGCTCGCAATGGTCGCCTTGGCTTGCTCGCGGGGCGGATCGAACAGCGGCAACATACCCACAAACTTCCACTTGCCTTGCTCATCGGCCCGCGCCACGCCGAGGGAACGAAAGCCGCGTCCCGCAAATTCATTGACGGCTTTCTCGACCGCCGGCTTGACCTCAGCGGCGTTGGTCGACATCTCCAGAATTACCTGCGGCGCGCCCTTGGCCACAAAGAACTGCTTCCCGTCAGCTCCCTTGACAGTGGCTTCCGTGCGCTTATGTACCGGATCGAAGGGCTGAAAGTGCAGCACTTGAAAGCTCTTCAGTTCCTTGTCATCTTTCACGCCGCCTATGACGGCAAGGTCGATGGTGTCCTTGTCTTCCGCACGCGAGGCGAGCGCAGCCCACAGAATGATCTGATCGGAAGCGATACCGTCCACGCTGAAAGGATCACCCAGCGTAAGTTTGTTCTGAGTGAGTGTGCCGGTCTTGTCCGAGCACAGCACATCCACGCCAGCCAGTTCCTCAATCGCCGACAGGCGGGTTACAATTGCTTCCTTCTTCGCCAGGAGGCGCGCGCCGACGGCCATCGTCACCGAGAGCACGGTGGGCATAGCGACAGGAATCGCGGCCACCAGAAGCACCAGGCAGAATTCCAGTGTGGTGAGGACCTTGTCGCCTCGGAAGAGCGCAACGATCAGGATCAACACAACCAGCGCAACCGCGAGAACAATCAGGTAGTCGCCGATCTTCAGAACGGCCTTCTGGAAGTGGCTGACAGTATTGGCCTCCTGCACCATTTGCGCGGTCTTGCCGAAGTAGGTGTTCGTCCCAGTGGCGTACACCATCGCGTCGATTTCACCCTGGCGAACGATTGACCCGGAAAACACTGCTCCGCCAGGTTTAGCGGTGACGGGCAAGGACTCGCCGGTCAATGCCGACTGATCTACCTCGATCGAGTCGCCGTCTAGCAGGCGTGCATCTGCCGGAACGATGTCGCCGAGCCGCAGACGGACGACATCGCCAGGTACCAGTTCACTCGCCTTGGGATTCTCCCACTTGCCATCCCGCTTGGCTTTCGCATTGATCGCCAACTTGGCCTTCAGAGCTGCGATGGCGTTACCCGCCTGGTGTTCTTCCCAGAATCCGACCACTGCGTTGGAACAAAGCAGGAGGAGAATGATAAAGAAGTCCAGCCAGTGTTGCACGGCTGCCGATAGAATGACCGCTGCTTCAATCATCCAAGGGATGGGACCCCAGAAATACGTGAGGAACTTGAGGAATTCATTGGTCTTCTTTTCCGCGATCTCATTCGGACCGTATTGCGCCAGGCGTTTCTCGGCCTCGGCCTGAGTGAGCCCGTCTGCCGATGACGCGAGCTTCTTCAGGAGCTCAGGCATGGCGAGGGTCTTCAGAGCATTCGTGTCATCCTTCGGAGCCGGCTTGGAATCAGGCTTCGGCTCGGCCTTATCTGCATTGGGCGTCGGCTTCGATTCGGGCTTATCTGGATTCGATTTCACTGTGATCGTTCTCCTGTTCTTGCTCCATCCGCCAGGAGCCTATCTCGGTGAAGCGCGGAGACTCTTTGCACAGGCTGCGCAGCCCTCGCCTGTAAGAGCGAGCTATTGAAGAAGAAAGCTCATTCGAGGTCTGTGAATTCCTGGAAGCGGGCGCATTCACCCAGCAAATCGTTCAGGCATTCCAGACCGGCTCTTGCAAAATTATCAACTCGCCTAGTTGCGGACGCTGTACTGTTTTGCTCAAGAATGGCCGAGTGGTCCCGCATCTGGAGAGTGGTGTAGGCTGCACCGGGGGCTATGTACAAACTCGTCACTGAACGCGGTCAACAGCCAGCCCTGAATTGGTAAACCGTCGTCATGCCTGGCGAGCAGTGTCCGCCAGGCATGACGAGGATGATTGAATGGGTTACTCGCTGAACGCTACGCCGCTGAAGGAGGCGACGCCGATTGAGTTTGAGGTCGCCACAGGTGTGAGATCGCCATGAGAATCGATTGAGAAGACGGCGACATAAGCGTTGCTGCCCGCGGTATAAATGACGGCCAGCCACTTCTGGTCGGGGGAAACCGTTATGTCTGTTGGCGAGCCCGGCAAGGGTACCGACTTGTAGAAGACTCCGCCTTGGCCGTCGCTGAAGAAGATGGAGATCGCATCACCGGGGGAGTTGCCCGTATACCAGATGTTCCCAGGTCCCTTGGCCACCCAGCAGGGGGCGTTGACGGGATACGACGGTGTTGGTCCGGGAATTGGGGTCAGCGTCCGGTCCTCGTCCACAATCGCGAAGCTGTCAGGACTGTGCGCCGGCGTGAAGCCCAAGACGTTTCCCCAGAACGCTTCTCCAAGAGGAACCATGTCCGCGTCGCTGGGCAGCGGAATGGAGGTACTGGTTCCGTTCAGCACCCCATCGTCATGTGTGAGCGGCAACTGAAGTAGAGATCCTGAACTCATCGTCACGGCTGCCCAGTTCTCGCCGACTGCGATCTGCGCCGCCGATGGATCGGAGAGGCTCACGACGGGCCCATCGACAAAGCCCCAGGGCCACGCATGACTCTCTGCACAAGTGGCGCCGACTACGAAGAGATGTTCCTGGGTCAATGCAACCGAATCCGGATTCGCGCAGTCGGACGCCAGTTGGATTGTCTTCCCAATAGCAATGGAGTTGCCGTACCGCACCAATTGACTGACGGTGTTCGATCCATAATTCGCCACCGCTCCCAGATCGCCCTCGAACTGCAGAATTCCTGCGTTTGTGCTCGCCCCGCCCTTGCCGCCCGTGGGCACATTCTCCGCCAATGCCAGCGAGGGCGTTCCCGCGGTGTCCAGCTTGAACACGACTACAGCATTGCCGCTCGCGTTGTTCGTGCTCGTGATCACCAATGCGCTGCGTCCCGTCTGGCCGGCGGCGGCAATAACGCTGGTGAGGCAAAGCGCCGCCAGCACAAAGCCGGAGCGCCACATACCACATTTAGGATGTGTTTGCGAATTCATTTCGATCTCCTTTGGGGGTTTTGTTGAAAATGCCCGCTGTCGCGAGTTCGTGCACTCGCCCCGGGCGCGGAGCATGTTCACTGATGGGTATTCGATCAGAACCGCTGAAAAGTTACGGTAGGCTATCCGATTTATCTTTCCGTTAACAAATCTCTGAAATAAATTGGCCTCGCGTAACTTTCGGGCGCTCCTCATCGAATTATTCAATATGGGATTGAAATGGTTTCGCGAGTGCACCTGACGGCGGGAACGATTTGCGTCAACAAGCCGGTACGGATAATCATTGCAAGAAGGCATTTGAACCCATGCACCCAGACAGCAATCTTGAAAACCTCATGGCTCGCTATCAACAGGGAGATTATGACGCGGCCACGGTTCTCATCGAGCGCATCGGCCCGCAGCTCCATCGGTTCTTTCTTGTGCAATCTCAGAGCCGTACAGATGCCGATGACCTGCTGCAGGAAACCTGGCTTCGCATTCACAAGGTACGGCACACTTATCGCCCTGGCGAACCGGTGCTTCCGTGGTTCTACGCGATTGCCCGGCACGTTCGCGTGGACCACTATCGGAAATCGGTCTGGACTGCTATCGGCAAGCAGCAACTGGAAGCAATGTCCAAAGATGCGGCGGTCGTCCCGAGAGCAACCGAGCACGCCGGCGGCCTGGACGTACTGTTGGCGCCGCTCTCTGAGAGCCAGCGTGAGGTGATCGAGATGTTGAAGGTGGCGGGGATGTCATTGGAAGAAGTAGCACGGGCCACGTCTTCGAGCGTGGGATCGGTAAAGCAGAAAGTGCACAGGGCTTACAAGAAGTTGAGGGTAGCAATGAACGCCACTGGATTCAGAACGGGGCCGAACGGAGAGTTGCCGTGAAAGATGAAGAGATTGACGATGTCCTGAACAGGGCTGTGCGAGCTCCGCACGATCTGGCGCCGGAGATGCTGCACCGCATCGCTGGGTCAATCAAGCCGTCGCTCCGCCCTGTGCGCCCGCTGCCGCCAACATGGGTGATGACGAGCGGCTTGGTCCTGGTCTGCGCGGCCGTCTCGCTGGCAGGCGCAGCCCGCGCCGGGTTCTTCGGATTTGGAAAGATGGATATCCTGGAGCGTTTGCTGATCTTTCCTTTGCTCGTTCTCCTTGCCTGGGTGGCTGGGAGCGAATTCGTTCGTGCAATGATTCCGGGCAGCTTGCGCCGCATCTCTTCGGGCGCGCTTTTGGCACTCGGCAGCGCGGTACTGTTTATCGATTTTGCGTTCCTGTTCCGCGATTATCGAACCGACGACTTCTTCTCCATTGGCATCGTGTGCCTGCTCACCGGCTTTATCCACGCCATTCCCGCAGCGTTGCTCGGCTGGTTGCTGCTCCGGCGTGGCTTCGCGGTCAACTCCGTGTCCGCCGGATTGGCAGCAGGCACGCTCGGGGGCCTGGCTGGTGTGGGAGTGCTGGAGTTGCATTGCCCTAACTTTCAGGCCGCGCACGTGCTTGTGTGGCACGTTGCCGTCGTGCCATTGAGCGGTGCGGCGGGAGCATTGGTGGCATGGACGCTGCGTTTCTGGGCAGGCTCCGGCTCTCAAGAGCGCACGACTCCCAAATGAGCTAAGGTTGGCGCAGATAGCCACGGCAAGGCTCTAGGCGCATTTTCGGGAGACACGAAGCTACGATTCTGGAAGCTGAGCTGAATCTAGTGTAAGGTCACGAATTCTACACGCAGTTTTGATGGCACTTTGTTCCCAGTTATAATGCGAAGAATTGCGATCCACTGCAAAAGAAGATCTCCTTCAACATATTGAAAATACAGTATTTATACGATCTATTGCGAGATTTTGCGAGTGCTTCCAGAAGGCCTAAAAACTCGTTTCGAGTCAGTTGCATTCAACCGGGCTCTGCCACCTCTCCGCGTCTCACTTCCGTTGTGTCGCGCAAATTCGAGAGTGCCTTAAACTCGCGGGTCGTTCCCCGGTGCAACGAGCCACCGAGCGCTTCCTGCCGTTTCCAGACTCATTACCCGCACGCAATTGGGAGCGGATTTGCAATGAGGAGCGACAGGATGCAACCAGCCTACCTTCACTCTACCGGCAAATGCGCAAGGGTTGCAATGCCCACAGAAGCCGACGGAGCCAGCTTCCTCGGCAGGCCATGGAGTGCGCTCCGTCCGTGAGGCAAGCTGACCCTCTGAGAACGGTTGGGAAGGGAGGAACGCGCCGCTCAATACCGGGCCGGGTACTGGCGCCGGGCCGGCAAGCCGCCAAATAGTGCGCCTACGCCGGTTGAAAATCTTTGCCCCGGCGCTGGCAAGCGCCATCAGGGACAACTTCTGATGATACGACAGGGCGGGAAGAATTCCTCTTGACAGACGGCGTTCTCTTCGCTGTAGAATGACCTATGGTCATAAATGGTCATAAGCCGGATATGGGTGATGGTCAAACAGAACGTCAGGCTACGCCCGCCCTGGCTCTGGCCGCCAGCGGTCTTGTCGATCCTCCAGCGCCGGGCCGCCGCCAGCGCCGCGCCGCTGAGACGCGGCTGAAGCTGTTTAGATGCGCGTTGCAACTTTTTGCCAAGCGCGGCTTCTCAGGCGTCACGGTGGAAGACATCACCGAAGCCGCCGACGTAGGCAAGGGGACCTTTTTCAACTATTTCGAAAGCAAGGATCACGTGCTGGGCGTGATGGCGGAGATCCAGCTTGGAAAAGTCGCCGAAGCTCTGGCTCTGGCGGCGGACGGCAAGCGGACGATTCAATCTGTCCTGCACCGCCTCTTTCTGCGCGCCGCGGAGGAACCGGGGAGAAGTCCGGAGCTTGCTCGCGCCCTGATCTCTTCCTTTCTAGCCAGCGAGGGCGTGCGCAGTCTGATCGCACGCAATATGCAAGAGGGCCGCAGAATGATCGCGGGGGTAGTGGCTGCGGGGCAGAAGCGCGGGGAGATCGATCGGCGCCTGAAGAAGGAAAAGGTGGCAATTCAAGTCCTGCAAACGTTTATGGGCACGGTCCTCTTCTGGTCGTTGCACGAGGAGCCGGCGCTCAATGTGTGGATGGAAGACAGCTTTCAACATTTTTGGAGATCGATCGCCGTCTCCGGCAGAGAGCAGAAGTCATGAGATCCAATTCGCGCTCGGTCGTTTGTCTGTTGCTGGCAAGCCTGATTATAGGGGCGCTTCGAGGCGCGCCGGCGTTGGCGCAGCCGCCGGCGCCGGTGCGGCTCACGCTGCAGGAAGCGATTCAAGAGGGGCTCCAGGCCAACCTGAGCGTGTTGGTTGCAGGCACGCGGGTTGAAGAGGCTGAAGGCACGCGCATGCGCCGCTTGTCGGCCGCATTGCTGCCTCGCGTAAATGCCCAGGCCTACGCCAACGTGCAAAACCGCGACTTACAGGCCTTTGGGATTTCGGCGCCCGGTTTTCCCGCAGTGGTCGGTCCCTTCTCGAACTACGACTTTCGCATCTATGCGCAGCAGAACGTGGTCGATCTCCAGAGTTATCGCGGATTGAAGGCCAGCGAACGCGCTGTCGATGCGGACAAGATGGATGAGCGGGATGCGCGCGACCTGATCGTGCGCGCCATCGCCGCTCTCTATCTGAATGCGCAATCGGCGGCGGCGCGCGCCGATTCGGCCCAATCGCGAGTGAGCGATTCAAGCACTCTATTGAAGCTGGCCAAAGACAAGCACGACGCGGGTACGGCAACCGGCGTGGACGTGCTTCGCGCACAGGTTCAGCTTGCCAACGACCGCCAGGCGCTGCTGATTGCCCAGAACCAGACCAAGCAATCGCTGCTCGAGCTGGCGCGTAACCTGGGCATGAATCCGGGCACGCCGCTAGAACTCGCCGAGCCGCTCGACTTTCATCCCTTGCGCCAGCCGGAGATCGATACACTCACCTCCGCCTCGCTGCTGGCGCGCGCCGACTATCTTTCGCTCCTGAGCCAGCGCGAGGGACTGGTCGAGCAGCAGCGCGCCAGCCGGGCACGCTCCTATCCGAAGCTGAGCCTCAACGGGAACATCGGCGAGATTGGGCGCAGCATCGGCGGCGTCCAGACCACGGGCCTGCTGCAAGGCCAGATCGATTTCACTCTCTTCGACCGCGATCGCAATGGAGAAGCCGAGGAACTGGCCAGCCGCGTGAGGCGCATCGACGATCAGATTGACGATCTGCGCCGCGGCATTGAGCAGGACCTTCGCGAGGCTTTGCTGAATCTGGACTCCGCGGCTGAGCAGGTGGCCGTCGCGCAAGACGGCCAGGAGCTGGCGCGGCGCGAGTTACAGATGGCGCAGGATCGTTTTCGAGCTGGAACGGCCAACAATGTCGAGGTTGTCACGGCGCAGGACGAGCTGGCGCGCGCGGAAGAGAATTACATTCTCGCGGTTTCCGCTCACGTGGACGCGAAGTTTGCCCTCGCCCGCGGCATGGGCGATACGGAGAAGAACATCGCCGGGTTCATCGGGAAGCCATAGGCAGCGTTGACGGCGAGGCTGCGAACGGGAGTCATTCACGCGAGGTTTGAAGCAATGAAGCGAATCGTTCCTCTCCTGATTTTGTTGGCCGCGGCGGTTGCTGCGGGCCTGTACCTTTATCCGCGTCTGGCCAATAAGCCGGCGCCAACGAACCAGCTTAAACTCTCCGGCAACATCGAGGCGCATGAGAGCCTGGTCGGCTTCAAGGTGGCCGGACGCATCGTTGAGCTGCCCGTCGAGGAGGGCCAGCAGGTGGCCCAGGGCGCTCTGCTGGCACGGCTCGATGACGCCGACTTCAAGCAGCGGGTCCACATCGATGAGGCCGCAGTGCGCGTGCGCGATTTGGATCTCAACCTCGTCCTCGCTGGAACCCGCCGCCAGGAAGTCAAGGCGGCGCAGCAGACGATGATCGACGCCCAAGCCGATTTGGAGCAGAAGAAGCTCGACAACGGTCGCACCCAAAGCCTCTTCGCCAAGGACGAAGTTTCGGCGCAGGAGCGCGATCAGGCGGGAACCGCGCTCAAGCGTTCGGAAGCAATCTTCAAAGCTGCCCAGCAGCGTTACAACGAGGCCGTCGAGGGCAGCCGCAAGGAAGACATCGCCATCGCGCAAGCCAATCTCGGCGAAGCCAACGCCAATCTCGGCCTGTCGCGAGTCAATCTGAGTTATACCGTCTTGCGCGCTCCTTCGGCCGGGGTAGTTACAGTGCGCGAGGCGGAGTTAGGCGAGGTTGTCTCGCCCGGCTCTCCGGTCGTAACGCTTGCCGATCTCGACCATATCTGGCTTCGCGCCTACGTTGCCGAGACCGATCTTGGCCGCATCAACTGGGGACAGGATGTGACCGTGACTACGGATACCTATCCAGGCAAGCAATACCACGGGCGCATCTCCTTCATCGCATCTACCGCCGAGTTCACGCCCAAGAGCGTTCAGACGACCAAGGAGCGGGTCACGCTCGTCTACCGGATCAAGATCGACATCGACAATCCGCATCACGAACTGAAGCCGGGCATGCCGGCAGACGCACACATCGAACTCGCCGCAGGGCCCACAGCACAATCCGCACAATGACAGCGCTGCTCCAATCCGCAATTTTGGCTGAGGGGCTGACCAAGAACTTTCCCGGCGTGCGCGCCGTCGATGGCCTGAGCTTTGACGTGCACGCCGGGGAAATCTTTGGCTTGGTCGGTCCAGACGGGGCAGGGAAGACGACGACCTTGCGGATGCTGGCGGGAATCATGCCGGCCGATGCGGGGAGAGCCACAGTCGCCGGCTTCGATGTGGCGCGGGACCCGGAGGGAGCCAAGCACGCTCTCAGTTACATGCCTCAGCGCTTCGGGCTCTACGAAGACCTTACGGTCGATGAGAATATTCGTTTCTATGCGGACCTTTTCGGAGTTAGAAAGGCCGAGCGCGCCGCACGGTCTGAGCAGTTACTCGATGCTGCGGGGATGAATGAGTTCCGCAAGCGTCTGGCCGGCCGGCTCTCCGGCGGTATGAAGCAGAAGCTCGGCCTGGTTTGCGCGCTGATCCATCGACCCAAGGTAATTCTCCTCGATGAGCCGACGACAGGCGTCGATCCTGTTTCGCGTCGCGATTTCTGGCGAATTCTCTATGAGTTAGTTGCCGAGGGCGTTGCAATTCTCACTTCGACAGCCTATCTCGACGAGGCCGAGCGCTGCCATCGAGTCGCGCTGCTGCATCAGGGCAAGCTCTTGTTCAGCGACACGCCGGCAAATCTCAAGGCCGGGCTTGGTAAAGGCGTCTTATCGATCACCGGGCCGGAGCCCCGCCTCTTGCGCAGCGAACTCAAAGACGCCGAGGGAATATCGAGCCTTCTGCTGACCGGCGACGGAGTGCATGTGGTGGTGGACGATGCGGCCCGCCGCATTCGCGAGTTTGAGGCCAGGCTCGGGCGCGCCAACATTCCGTTCGATGCGATCGTCGAGATCGCGCCTTCCATCGAGGATTTGTTTGTTGACGCAGTCGAGGCTGGAGTAACTTCTCATGACTGACATGGCTAACTCTATCGCGTCCAACTCGGTTGAGGTCGAGAGCCTCGTCAAGCGATTCGGCAGCTTTGTCGCCGTGGATCGCATCGATCTCGAAGTTCGCAAGGGTGAGGTCTTCGGCTTTCTCGGGCCCAACGGCGCGGGAAAGTCCACCACGATCCGGATGTTATGCGGCCTGCTCAGGCCCACCTCCGGACGCGCGCAGGTTGCAGGGTTCGATGTGAGCCAGAAGCCCGAAGCCGTGCGCCAGAACATCGGCTATATGTCGCAAAAATTCTCGCTTTACAACGACCTCACCGTGATCGAGAATCTGCGGCTTTTCGCGGGACTTTACAGCGTGCCTCAGAAGGAACTGCAAGGCCGGATCGAGTGGGCATTGGCGATGGCAAACCTCAAAGGCCAGGAGAATCTCATCACCGCAACGCTGCCGGGCGGGTGGAAGCAGCGCCTGGCGCTGGGTTGCGCTGTGCTGCACAGGCCGCCCGTCATCTTTCTCGACGAGCCGACCTCCGGTGTCGATCCCATCACGCGGCGCCAGTTCTGGGATCTTATTCATCAGATGGCCGAGGAGGGAGTTACAGTCTTTGTTACTACGCATTACATGGAGGAGGCCGAATACTGCAACCGCCTGGCGCTGATCTTTCGCGGCAGGATTGTGGCTCTGGGAACGCCATCTGAATTGAAGCGCGATTCGATGAGCGGTGAGCTGCTTCTCGTCGAGTGCGCTCCGCTGGGCGATGCGGTCGAAGCGCTGCAAACCGCGCCGGGTGTGATGGACGCGGCGGTCTTCGGCAACGCTTTGCATCTGGTGGTCGCAGATGCCGCGCCGGCTATGCCGCGCCTTCAGAGTTATCTGGCTGCACGTAACATCGCCGTGAGCCGCATGGAGAAGATTCGCCCGAGCCTCGAAGATGTCTTCGTCTCGCTGACGACGGGGCGCGAGTCGGCGGAGGAGCGCAAGCCATGAGCCTGACTCGCCTGCTGGCCATCGCAAGAAAAGAGCTCGTGCAAATCCTGCGCGACTCGCGCAGCCTGATCATTGTCGTCCTCATGCCTGTGATTCTTGTGCTTCTCTTCGGCTATGGCGTCAATCTCGATCTCAAAGGCCTGCCCGTCTATGTCTACGATCAGGACGGCAGCCAGCAGAGCCAGGACCTGCTCAAGCACTTTGAGGCCAGCAGATACTTTCATATTGCTTGCGTCGTCGAGAGTTATCCCGAGTTATCCCGCGCTCTGGACGACGGCCAGGCAAAGATGGGCCTTGTGATTCCGTGGGACTTTTCGCAGCGGCTAAGCGACGGCCGGCCGGTCGAGATTCAGGCGCTGGTCGACGCATCGGACGATAACACCGCCAATGTACTTATCGGCTATTCGCAGGCGGTGGTCGAGAGTTACTCGGCACAGATTCAGATCGACTGGCTCGGGCGGCGCGGTCTCGCGATCGAGCCGGCCGCGATGAGTGTCGAGACCCGCACCTGGTATAACGAGAATCTTGAAAGCAGCGCCTTCATCATTCCCGGCGTGCTGGCGCTGGTGATGTCGGTGATTGGCGCGTTTCTTACGTCGCTCACCATTGCGCGCGAGTGGGAGCGCGGCACGATGGAGCAGTTGATCTCAACGCCGGTGAGCGCGATGGAGATCATGCTGGGCAAGCTGGCGCCCTACTTTGTGCTGGGAATGTTCGATACCATCATAACCGCGCTGATCGCGATCTACTGGTTTCAGGTGCCGTTTCGCGGCTCATGGATCACGCTGATGGCAGCATCGGCTTTGTTTATGGTGGTCGTTCTTTCGCTGGGATTCTTTATTTCAGTATTGGCGAAGAATCAGTTTGCGGCCAGCCAGATTGCACTGCTGATTACCTTTCTTCCGGCCTTCCTGCTCTCTGGATTCCTGTTTTCGATCGAACAGATGCCCATTGCGCTGCAATGGATCACGCGCATTTTGCCGGCACGCTTCTACGTCTCAGTACTGAAAAAGATTTTTCTCAAGGGAACGCCGGCGTCGATGCTTTTGCCGGACCTTGTTCCATTGGCCGTCTTCGCGTTCGTGCTCGCGCTGCTGGCCACTCGCAGTTTTCACAAGAGGCTGGAATAAAGGAGAGAAGCGATGCTGGCGCGACTGAAGCAAATGTTGATCAAGGAGTTTATTCAGGTCTTCCGCGACAAGCGGACGCGCTTCATTCTCATTGGCCCGCCCATTATTCAAATGATGATCTTCGGGTACGCTGCCAACTACGAGATCCGCCACGTGCCGATGGTGTTGCTCGATCTGGATCACTCGCAGGAGAGCCGCGAACTGGTTTCACGCTTCACTTCGAGCCCGTACTTCGACGTGCAGCGGCAAGTGATTGACTCGCGCCAACTCGGCGATGCGATCGAGCGGGGGAAGGCAACGGCGGGGATCGAGATCGACGCCGGGTTTGCGCAAAAGCTGCGGGCGGGCGAGACCGCGCCGTTGCAAGTGATTGTGGACGCGACCAACTCGAACACCGCGCTGATCGCCTCGGGCTACATCTCGCAGATCGCGCTCGGCTTCGCCCAGGAGGTGCAGAAAGACCGCATCGAGCGCATAGCTCCGCAGTTGATCGAGGCGATGCCGTCTGTGGAGCTTGCGCCGCGGCCGTGGTACAACCCCGGCCTCAGCAGCCGCTGGTTCTTTGTGCCGGGAATCATCGGCAGCCTCACGCTGGTGCTGGTGATTACGCTGACCGCCTTTGCGGTGGTGCGGGAGCGGGAGATCGGAACGCTCGAACAGATCATGGTGACGCCGATTCGTCCGGCGGAGTTTATTCTTGGCAAGACGCTGCCGTTTTTTCTGATCGGCATCTTCGACGTGACGCTGATCGCAGTGGTCGGCTCGCTGTGGTTTCAGGTGCCGTTTCGCGGGCATGTCTGGGTGCTGGCGACGGGGGCGGGTCTTTTTATTCTGTGCATGCTGGGGGTGGGGCTGCTGATCTCGACCGTCTCCTCGACGCAGCAGCAGGCGATGGTGACGGCCTTCTTCTTCATCATGCCGGCGATTACGTTTTCGGGCTTCGGATTTCCCATCAGCACGATGCCGCGCTGGATGCAGCTTTTCAGTTATGCGATTCCGCTGCGCTACTTTCTGATCGTGATTCGCGGCACGTATCTGAAGGGCGTGGGGATGGATATTCTTTGGCCGCAGATGGCGGCGATGGCCGGGCTGGGAATCGCGCTGCTGACGGCGGCTGTTTCGCGATTCCACAAGGCGCTGGACTGAGGATACGGCGGAAGCTCCGGGGTGAGAGATAGAATCAATCTACGAGTGCGGCTGTCCCCTTTGATGTACTTTTAGCTTTTGGCCTTGATTTCCACATTGAATCCCACCCTAGCCGCAAAAAACAAAGAGCGGCGGGGGCGGGGCACTCTGGCGAAAAGCAAAAGCAGGTCCTTGGACTTCGCTGCGCTTCGCTCAGGATGACAATGTATGAATGAGCTTGGGAGTTCGATTTTCTCATGATGGAATTTCATATATCCCGGAATGCGCGTGAGCGGTACCAGTTCGCGGAGTCGTTGTTTTCCTACTCGGGGAATGTTGTTTTCGCCAATCTTCCCGCCTGCCGCGAGTTCGCGCACCGCATGAACACGGTTCGCGGCGTGGAGACGCATCCGGATCGGGCGGTCCATGCCGGGCAGCTTTACGCGATGGGCCTTATCGACGAGGCCAGTCACGTGCTGATGGCGCGCTATCGCGAGCAGTACGACCCGCAGGTGATGACCGGCGCGCTGGAGTGGTTCGCGGGCAAAGTCGGCGCAGACGCGGTGGGAAAGATGCTCGTGGCCTTTGTCGAGCAGTTTCCCGGCATTTCAGTGATGCGCGGCCGGCAGACGGCGATCGAATGGCTTTCGGGGCAGACCGCGGGAACGCCGCACTGGGCGGTCGCCTTTGAAGAACTGATGCTTCTGTGGACTGCCAACCGGAACGAAGCCTTTTCGCCCTTCAGAGAGCTCTTCGAGGAGAAGAACCTGGCCGAGAGGACCGTTTACCGCAAGGTGACGCGACAGTTCGCCGAGTACTTTGCCTCGCGCCCGCTGATTCCTCTGCCGAATGCGAAGGCGATGAATCTGCTGGAGCTGCTGCGCGCCCCGGCGCTGGGAGCGCCTCGCTCGCTGGCCGATCAGCTCGCCCTGATTCGCAAGCTGTGGAAGCTTCTGATCGGGGATAGCCTGGAGCATCTGCTGGACATCGCCGCCGAGATTCTGCAGGAGGAAGAGCTGGCCATCTGGATGCGGTTCAATCCTCATGGCGGAGGACATCATGGCGCTGGGGGCGGAGTCGTCGCTACCGCCGAGGTGCCCGGTTTCGGCGATCAGGCGCAGGAGTACGAGAGGTTTTCGCCCGACCAGGCCTGGATGCCGACCGCGGTGCTGATCGCCAAGAGCACCTATGTGTGGCTGGCGCAGATGAGCCGGCAATACGGACGCTGGATCAAGCGTCTGGACGAGATTCCCGACGAGGAGCTGGCAACGCTGGCGCGCCGCGGGCTCAACTCTCTCTGGCTGATCGGCGTGTGGGAGCGCAGCCGCGCGTCGAAGACGATCAAGCAGCTTTGCGGCAACTCGGATGCCGTGGCCTCGGCCTATTCGCTCTTCGACTACAAGATTGCCGAGGACCTGGGCGGCGAGGCGGCCTATGTGAACCTGCGCGACCGCGCCTATCGCCACGGCATCCGGCTGGCCAGCGACATGGTGCCCAACCACATGGGCATCGATTCGCCATGGGTGGTCGAGCATCCGGATTGGTTCATCGCCCGCCAGGAGCCGCCTTATCCGGCTTACAGCTTCAATGGCCCCGATCTCTCGCACGACGGTCGCGTCGAGATCAAGATCGAGGATCACTACTTCGATCAGTCGGACGCCGCAGTGGTCTTCCAGCGGCGCGACCGGGCCAGCGGCGAAACCCGGTACATCTATCACGGCAACGACGGCACCAGCTTTCCCTGGAACGACACGGCGCAGCTCGACTATCTGAATCCCGCGGTGCGAGAGCAGGTGATTCAGACAATTCTGCATGTGGCGCGGCTCTTCCCGGTAATTCGATTTGACGCTGCCATGACGCTGGCCAAGCGCCACTTTCACCGGCTGTGGTTTCCGGGGCCGGGCTCGAGCGGGGCGATTCCGTCGCGGGCCGAATACGGCATGAGCCAGGCCGATTTCGACCGCGCCATGCCGCACGAGTTCTGGCGCGAGGTGGTGGATCGGGTGGCGGTGGAGGTTCCCGGCACGCTGCTGCTGGCCGAGGCCTTCTGGCTGATGGAGGGCTACTTCGTCCGCACTCTCGGGATGCACCGCGTCTACAACAGCGCCTTCATGGTGATGCTGCGGGACGAGGATAACGCCAAGTACCGCTCGGTGATCAAGAACACGCTGGAGTTCGATCCGGACATCATGAAGCGCTACGTGAACTTCATGAGCAATCCAGACGAACGGACGGCGATCGATCAATTTGGCAAGGGCGATAAGTGCTTTGGCGTGGCGACGATGATGGCTACCCTGCCGGGGCTGCCCATGTTCGGCCACGGCCAGGTAGAGGGATTCACCGAGAAATACGGGATGGAGTACCAGCGTCCGCGATACGACGAGAGCCCCGACCCATGGATGGTCGAGCGCCACGAACGCGAGATCGCGCCGCTGCTGAAACGCCGCCGGCTGTTTGCCGAGAGCGGCAACTTTCTGCTCTACGACTTCTATCAGGATTCGGGCAGGGTGGACGAAAACGTCTTTGCCTACACGAACCGCAACGGCGATGAGCGGGCCCTGGTGGTCTTCAACAACCGCTACGGCGAGACGCACGGGACGATCGACTACTCGGCGGCCTACGCCGACAAGGGCGCCAACCAATTGCGCCAGCGGAGGGTCGGCGAAGGCCTGGGCTTTGGCGGCCACTCGAACGCGGTGCTGGCCTGGCGCGACTCTCTGACGGGCCTGGAATACCTGCGCCGGTCGAGCGATTTGAGGCATCGGGGCCTAAGGCTCGACCTGCACGCCTACCAGTGCCACGTCTTTCTCGACTGGTGCGAGCTTTATTCGACGCAAGAAAGGCCCTGGGACCGGCTCTCGGATCAGCTCAACGGACGCGGCGTGCCGAGTCTGGAAGAGGCGCTGGTCTATCTGGAGCTTCAGCCGGCGCATGACGCGCTGCGCGCCCTGCTCGATCCCGGCATGGTCCGGCGCTTCGCCGATCTGGCCGAGCATCCGCGCACAGTTGCTGTCGGAACCAACACCCGGATCGAGGCCGAGCGGACGAGGTTTTTCGACGAGGTCTGGATGCGCTGCGAGAGCTTCATGTGCACGGCGCAGAAGGCCTATCTTCAGCTGATCGGAGGGGCGGAGAAGCTGGCCGGGGGCCTGCCTGGCGACCCCGGAGTGCTGGGCGCGGCCTTCCGTGAGCGGCTGCGCGCCGCCATGCGCATTCCCGCCGTCGAAGCGCTTTTCCCAGTGCCGTGGAGCACGGCAGCCCGGCGCGTGCTGCCCAGTCCCAGCCCGCAGTTGACCGCGACGGCCATGTGGGGTCCGGTACTCGCGTGGTGCGTGCTGGAGCTGCTGGCCGAGTCGTTTGAAGCAGAGAAGCCGGAGCCTGTCGCGCTGGACCTCTTCGACCGGCTGCGCCTGCGCGAGCCCTTCGGCCATGTCTTTGCCGCGCTTGGATTCGAGGGTGAGGAAGCCTGGCGCGCCGCTGGCCGCGTCAAGGTTGGGCTGCTGACCGGAGCGGGCGCCGGCAAGCCGAAAGAAACAGCAAAAGCAGACGTGCCCGTGGCGGCAGAGCCGGCGGCCATCCCGGTTGAAAGGGAGGCGCTCGCACCTGCCCTGTGGCCTGATTTGTGGCTCGACCCGGATGTGCGCTGGTTGACCGGCGTACATCGGGCCGAGGGCAGAGAGTACCTGGTGCGCGAACCCTACGAGGAGCTGCTCTGGTGGTTGCGGATGCCGTCGCTGCTGCGTCTGGCGAGCGAGACAGCCCCCGGCCGCGCGGCGCGCAATCGCGCGGCGGTGGAGGCCATGAGCAAGGTGATCGAAGAGGCTCTGGCAAACGCCGCGGCCGCCGGCTATCGCGTTGATTTGCTGATGGTTCCTGCCGCCGGCGAAGAGGCTGTCTCCGAGGGCCTTCCTGGCGCCGAAGCTGAGGCCGGGGCGGTGGCTGAGACAGTGGCCGGGGCCTCGATCGAAGCGGTTGCTGAAGTTGAGGCTGAAGCCGAGACGATGCCTGAAGTATCTGAATCAGGTGCCGCGGCGGCGCCAGAGCCTAAGTTGCCGGCGGAGGCGGAGTTTGCGCCTGGCAAAGAGGTGGAGGCGGCCGGTCAAGAGATTGAGACCGCTGCCGAAACTGCCGCTCAGGCGGAAGCCGAACCCGAGCCGCCAGCCGAAACGGAGCCCGGGGCCTCAGGGGGTTTGAACCCTGCCGAGCCGTCAGTGGAAGCCGAGCTTGCGCGCGGCGATGAGTCACAGCCGGTCGAACCGGAGTTCGAAGCCGAAGCTGTGCCCGCTCTCGAAGCTGCCGCAGAAACCGCCGCTGAATCCGCGGTTGAAGTTGCGATCGAACCCGAGCCGCCGACAGCAGCCGAGCCGCTGCCTGTGCAGGCTGAGGAATTGGCCGAACCGGAGAGTGGAGCCGGAGGCGAGCCCGCAATCGAAGCTGTTGCTGAAACTGAGACCCCTGTTGCGGAAGCTGAGGCGTCTGAATCCGAGTTGCCGGCAGCAGCGGCCGAGCCTGTTCCTGCTGTGGAATTGGAAGCTTTCGAGCCTGAGGCTGAAGCCGACCTCGAACCCTCTGCTGCGACGGCCCCCGTGCCGGTTGAAGAGGCGGAGCCGGAAGAGCCGGAGAATGGATTCGTGATCGAATCGGTGATTGACACCGGAACTGAGGTCGGCGCCGAACTGGCGTCAGAACCCGAACCCGAACCCGAACCTGAACCTGTACCTGTACCCAAGCATTCCCTTGAACCTTCGATGGATCAGGGACCGGTCGAGTCTGCCGTTGAACCGGGTTTCAAATTGTCCGACTTTGTCATTGCGTCCGCCGAAGCTCAGCCGGAGCCTTCCGCACCGGAAGACGAATCCGGCTTCAACTTGTCGGATTTTACAATCGTCAAGGCGGAAGCGGAGCCGGAGTCTGTTGCACCGGAGATTGAATTTGCCGCCGCATCCGCTGTGCAGCCTGTGACAGTAGCGAAGCCAAGGCCCTCGCTCGACGAGCACTCGGAGCCTCCAGCGCCGAAGATCGATTTCGACGCCAAATCCGCAGCGGGGTCTCCGAGCTTGTCGAAGCTGCCGTCTTCGCGCACGGCGCGGTGGGAGCCCCCTGCGCCGAAGATTGAGTTCGTCGCGAAACCCGCTGGCGAAGCCGGTACGGGAGCAGAAGCGCCGCCTTTGCCCAGCGAACGGTGGGAACCTCTAGCGCCGAAGATTGAATCCGCCACCAAGCCTAGAACGCTGGCGGAGTTGCTGCATTCGCTCAAAGAACGGTGGGAGCCTCCAGCGCCGGCGATTGAGTTCGTTGCCAAATCCCCCACCGAACTCAAGGCGGACGCAGAAGCGCGCTCTTCCGATTCGGAGCGTTCGAGATCGGGGGAATCGGAAGCCGGAGCGCCGGAAAAGCCTTTGGGTGATTGAGCCCGGCCCGCCTCGCCGTCCCGGCAGCAAAAGGCTGTCGAGGCAGGTTTGTCTTCCACTGCCTCTGATCCTACAGTTGCACTTGTCGAGAATTGCTCAGATCCGGGCCTAAAGGCCCTGATTTTCCGGCCCATTCTCAGGGGGCTGAAGCCCCCTGCTCCCTCCGGCATAGCTATCTGCAACTGAAGTACGAAGCATGTCACATGCCCGTGTGATGTGAGGCACAGCCTATCGTGACTTGGCCGTGTCAATGTCCCTTGCGGACGGTCTCGGGGTGAAGTCTCTGCGGATCGAGCAAGGATCGAGGCGCGGTGTCCTCTATTCGAGCAGATGCAGGGTTTCATAGGCGAACGCTTTCTTATCTTTCCCTTCCACCCCTGAAACAGAGTCCAGAAGCGAGCAGGGTCTGCCTATGTCGCCCTCTCCATCCCGTCACCTCACATTGTTTGCGCGGCAGGTGTCTGTTCTTTTTCAACCGGCGCAGACAAGGCCGCGACTTCTGAATCAAGCCTTCCATTCCATCGAAGAGAAGCAGACGCGAATCTGTGTTTTTTGCGCGCCTCAGTGTCTGTTATCGCCGAAGAATCCTGTTTAGAAGCGGAGGAATCATGCAGAGCGTCGCAATCGAAAAATTGAATGCACACGAAAGGCTGCTGATCGACCAGGCGATACAAGAGCACGACGGACGGCCCGGCGCACTGCTTGGAATCCTGGAGTCGGTGCAGGCGGCCAACGCGCACAAGTATCTTTCGATGGAGTCGCTGCGCTACATCGCCGAGGAGACCGGCATTCCCCCGGCAACAATTTATAGCGCGGCCACATTCTATGCGCTCTTCAACCTCGATCCGCAGGGCGACAACGTGATCTGCGTCTGCCGCGGCACGGCCTGCCACACCCGCGGGTCGCGCGATCTGCTCTCCAAGGTCTGCCTCGATCTGGGGCTCAGCGAAAAGGAGCCGAGCGACAGCAACGAGGCTGACAAACTGGCGCTCACTACCGCCGACCGCCATTTCACGGTTCGCACCGTCGCCTGCTTCGGCCAGTGCGCGCTGGCTCCGGTGGTCGAGGTAAACCACCATATTCTCAGCCATGTGAACGAGCGTACCTTGCAGCGGGAGATCAAGGCTCTGGGTCAGACCGGAATGGGGAGGAAATAATGCCGCGAATTCAGGATATTGGCGCTTTCAACGCGGTTCGCGAATCCGGGCTTGCCAAGCTGATGCCGGCCATTCCGCGCGTGACTGTCGGGATGGGAACCTGTGGCAGCGGCAATGGCGCCGAGGAGGTTTTTCACGCTCTGAACGAGGCCATCGAGCGCAGCGGCCTGGATGTGATGCTGGCCGGCGTGGGCTGTTTTGGCTCCTGTTTTCAAGAGCCGCTGGTCAACGTGCGGCTGCCGGGAAATCCGCTGGTGGTGATGCACCGCGTTCATGCCAACGACGCGGCGCGGATTCTCGAAGGCATCTCGACGCGAACCCTGCCGTCCGATCTGGTCTACTGCAAGATCGAGGAATGGGATCACATCACGACAAGCCTGAAATACGGCCAGGGTTACCCGGAACTTCCCTCGTGGAATTCAGTTCCGTTTTTCAAGGGCCAGAAAAAGATTGTGCTGCGTAATTGCGGTCTCATCAATCCGTCGGACATTGAAGAATACATCGCGGTGGGCGGGTATCAGGCGCTCTATAAAGTCCTGATCGACGGGCGCACGGAGTCTGTGATTGACCAGATCAAGGCTGCAAGGCTGCGTGGCCGCGGCGGCGCGGGCTTCCTCACCGGCAACAAGTGGGACTTCCTGGCCAAGGCCAAGGCCGACACCAAATACATCATCTGCAACGCCGACGAGGGCGACCCCGGCGCTTACATGAATCGCAACGAGATCGAGGGCGACCCGCATTCGCTGCTCGAGGGCATGATTATCGGCGCCTATGCGATGGGCGCTACCGAGGGCATCGTCTATGTGCGCGCCGAGTATCCGCTGGCCGTCAGCCGCCTGACCCGCGCCATCGAACAGGCTCGTGAGTACGGCCTGCTGGGCGCGAATATCCTCGACCGCGGCTTCAACTTCAACATCCAGATGGTGCAGGGCGCGGGAGCCTTTGTCTGCGGCGAGGAGACCGCACTCATCGCATCCCTCGAGGGCAACGCCGGCCGTCCGCATCCACGTCCGCCCTATCCCGCGCAGCGGGGTCTGTATGGCAAGCCAACCAACATTAATAACGTCGAGACCTGGTACAACGTCGCACCCATCATTACTCGCGGTCCGGCATGGTTTGCCGAGACGGGCAGCGTGAAGAGTCCCGGAACCAAGGTCTTCTCGCTGGTCGGCAAGATATGCAACACCGGCCTGGTCGAGATGCCGCTGGGCACGCCGCTGAAGAGCTTCATCTACGACATCGGCGAAGGAGCCGTGAATGGCCGCCGCATCAAATCCGTGCAGACCGGCGGACCTTCGGGCGGCTGTATTCCAGTCGAGATGCTCGATACGCCGGTCGATTACGAAAGTCTGGCGCAGATTGGCTCCATCATGGGCTCGGGCGGCATGGTAGTCATGGACGAAGACAATTGCATGGTCGATGTGGCCCGCTACTTCATCGAATTCACCCACTCGGAGTCCTGCGGCAAGTGCGTTCCGTGCAGGGTGGGGCTCAACAAGGCCCTGCGCACTCTCAACGCCATCACCACCGGCAACGGAACCCGCGAGCAGATGAACCTGCTCGATGAACTGGGCCGGATGATCCGCGAGTGTTCTCTCTGCGCGTTGGGCCAGTCGGCTCCCAATCCCGTCCTTACCACCCTGCGACACTTCCGCGAGGAGTACGAGGATCACATTCTCGCCCATCGCTGCAGGGCCGGCGTCTGCCAGGATCTGGCGCTATCTCCCTGTGAAAACAGTTGCCCGCTGCGGATGAACATTCCGCGATTCCTAGAGCTTTATCAGGAGGGCCGCCTGGAAGACGCCTTCGAGTCGGTGATTCTCGACAATCCGCTGCCCGCTTCCACGGGCAGGGTCTGCCAGCACCCCTGTGACAACAGGTGCCGCCGCCAGTCCTTCGATGAGGTGGTGAATATGCGCGAGGTGCACCGCTTCCTGGCCGATTCCATTTATCAATCTGACCTCTTCGCGCCGATGCTTGCGCGCATTCGCGCACGCAAACTCGCGCCGACGGGCCGCAAGGTGGCCGTGGCGGGCTCCGGGCCGACGGGCCTGACGGCTGCATTCTATTTGGCGATGCTGGGCCATGATGTGACCATTTTTGAAGAGCGCGGCGAGGCGGGCGGCATGTTGCGCTTTGCCATTCCCGAGTACCGGCTGCCCAAGTCCGTGCTGCGCCGCGAACTCGACCTGATCGAAGGCGTGGGCGTGAAGATGGTCTTCAACACGCGCATCGGCTTCGATCTTCCGCTGAACGAGCTGGCCAGCCAGTTCGATGCGGTCTTTCTCTCCATCGGAACCTGGAAGGAGTCCTGGCTCTATCTGCCCGGTACCGAGTTGAAGAACGTGCATACGGCGCTGCCCTTCCTGGAGTCGGTGGCCAAGAATGAGAAAGTGTCGATGGGCGCCAGGGTCGCGATCATCGGCGGCGGCAATGCGGCCATCGATTCGGCGCGCACGGTGATGCGCATGGGCGCGAATGCCACCATTCTTTACCGTCGCGAGCGCAAGGATATGCCGGCCATCGACGAGGAGATTCAGGCCGCCGAGGAGGAGGGCGTGCGCTTCGTCTTTCTGGCCGCGCCGCACCGCATCATCGGCGATGCCGAGGGGCATGTGAAAGCCATCGAGATCGTCAAGACGCGGCTGGGCGAGTACGACAAATCCGGGCGCAGAAGGCCGATTCCCACCAACGAGGTGCAGCGCTTCGAGTGCGACTCGGTGATCATGGCCGTCGGCGAGACCTTCGATCAGGACTTCTGCCGCGCATCCGGCCTGGCGCTCAAGGAGGAGGGAACGATTATCGTGGATCGCTTCACCTACGAGACCAGCCGGCCCAGTTTTTACGCCGGCGGGGACGTGATCACCGGCGCATCCAACGTGTCGAATGCCATGAGCTGCGGCAAGCAGGCGGCGCAGAAGATGGATGAGCGCATGATGGGAGAGGCGCGCTGGGAACGGATCTTTCCCGACTTCGAATACAGCCGCACGGCGCCGGGAGAGCCCTCGCTCAGCCGCCGCCATACGGCGCACGTCGCGCCTGCCGCTGCCAGGGTTCACTCGCAACAGGAAGTGGTTGCGGGACTTGATCCGAGAGAGGCGCTCGATGAGAGCCGCCGCTGTCTGCGCTGCGATCTGCGAGCCACCGTGGGTGTCAATTGAAGCCCATCGAATCAGAAAGGAATGCCGCCGTGCCGACGAAAACAATCTCCGTTAGAATTGATGGCGAACTGGTGACCGCCAGCGAAGGGCAGACCATTCTGGAGGCCGCCCAGGCTCACGGGAAGCGGATTCCCACGCTCTGCTATCTCAAGGGCCTGTCCGCGGTCGGAGCCTGTCGCGTCTGCATGGTGGAGCTGGCCGGTACCGACCGCCTGCTGCCGTCCTGCACCACGCCGATCCAGGAAGGCATGTCGATCAAGACCGCCTCGGCCAAGCTCACGCAATACAGAAAGATGGCCGTCGAGCTGCTGCTGGTCGAGCGCAATCATATCTGCTCGGCCTGCGTCTCAAACGGGCACTGTGAGCTGCAAGCGATGGCGCGAGAGCTGGGCATCACCCACGTTCGCTACTCCTACAACAACCCGCGGCTTGCCGTCGATATGACGCACCCCCGCTTCGTTCTCGACCAGAATCGCTGCATCCTCTGCACGCGTTGCGTGCGGGTCTGCGCGGAGGTCGAGGGCGCGCATGTCTGGGAGGTGGCCTCGCGCGGCATCTACTCGCGCATCGTCAGCGACCTCAAGGACGACTGGGGCCATGCGACGAACTGCACGGGCTGCGGCAAGTGCGTGCAGGCCTGCCCCACCGGAGCGCTCGCCGAAAAGGGCCTGTCTGTGATGGAGATGGTCAAGAAGAGCGACGCCGTCAGCCGCCTGGCAAAGCAAAAGGCTGTGGCCGTGAACGGCGCGCGTTAAGGCGTTTCGCGACCGGAAACGAAAAAAGGTGAATCAGCCGCCCCGGGAGGGGACCCAGAGGCAGGGGACAGGGAGTAGTAAGGATTCGTGCCTCTGGTCGTTGTACAGTCTTTCATTGTGCGCTTGGGAAGGGTTACGAGGTGCTTGATTTTCACAGTTAAGATGGGCGACAAAAATAGACGTCTCGATTCAGGACGTAGAGTCCAGATCAGGCCTATCCTGGGGAACTTACACAAGACAGTCGAGGATGGCGTACTGCACCGGGGCCTCTCCAGTCATGGAGAGGCCCCGGCTGTTTCAGGCAGCGGTTGAGACGCTTCAATTCACGGTGAGCGAGAATGTTGCGGTATTTTGCAGTGCGTTCGCGCCCGTACCCGATGTGCCGGTTACGGTGACCGTCGATGTGACCGATGACGGGGGGGGCGAAGAGGTTGACGGCGACTTTCCGCCACCGCAGCCGGTGAACAGGCTTACACCGATCGCGCTCACCACCAGCAGGAGCAGCAGTTGCACATTGCGCCGCCGCCTCCAGCCGAGCAGGCAGAGCGCCGCCAGCGTGGCTCCTGGCAGGAACGGGCTGGAGTTGCGACGCACGGATGCGCTCGTGGAAGTGGTAGCTATAGTGAGCTTGGTTGAGACTGCGGCGCCCGAGGGCGTCACGTTGGCTGGGGAGAAACTGCATGTTGCGCCCGAGGGCAGCCCCGAGCACTGGAATGAAACTGCGGAGTCAAAGCCGTTTTGCGGCGCTACGGCGATCGTCACCGTGCCGCTCGCTCCGCCCGTGACGCTGAGCGACGATGGCGAGGCCGAGACGGAGAAATCAGGCGTCCCAGGTGCGGGGTTGACGGTGAAGCTCTGCGGAACCATCGTGGCCGCCGCATAGGTGCTGTTGCCAGCCTGATTCGCGTCAATGGTGCAGGTTCCGGCTGCGATGAATGTTGCGGTGCTGCCTGAGACCGTACAGACGCCAGCCGTGGTCGAGGTAAAGCTGACCGTCAGGCTGGAGGTGGCCGTGGCCGACAGCGTAAGCGGCGTTCCCACCGTCTGGGTTGGGATGGCGCCGAAGCTAATGGTCTGCGAGGTCAGGGGTGCGGGGTTGACGGTGAAGCTCTGCGGAACCATCGCGGCCGCCGCATAGGTGCTGTCGCCCGCCTGATTCGCGTCGATGGTGCAGCTTCCGGCTGCGATGAATGTTGCCGTGCTGCCTGAGACCGTACAGACGCCAGTCGTGGTCGAGGTGAAGCTGACTGTCAGGTCGGAGGTGGCCGTGGCCGAAAGCGTAAGAGGCGTTCCCACCGTCTGGGTTGGAATTGTGCCGAAGCTGATGGTCTGCGAGGTGGCTGCATTCACCATAATGACTGGGCTCGGACTCGCGACGTGGGATAAGCTTCCACTCGTCCCATTGACGGTGAGGCTGTATGCCCCCGGAGCGGTTGATGACGTTGAATCGATGGTCATTGTCGATGACGCGCCAGCGGCGATCGGGTTGGGGCTAAAGGTTTCAGAAATACCGGAAGGCAGGTTGCTCGACGACAGGGTCACGTCCCCGCTAAACCCATTCAAAGCACTCGCGGATACCGTGTAGGTTGCGCTACTTCCGGCCGTAATCGTTTGCGAGCCTGGAGATACCGCAATCGAAAAATTGGGAGTTTGCACAACCAATGTGAAATATGCGTAGTAGATCAGTTGCCCATCTGTCACCATAACTGCCAGTGGGTAAGTTCCGGGAGGTGTGGACGCGCTTGTGCTGATTGTTAATGTTGAAGAACCGTCGGCGCTGATTGGATTCGCACTAAAAGCCCCTGTGGCTCCCGCAGGCATTCCAGGCATCATGCTGAACGTCAAGGTTCCTGTATAGCCGTTGTTTGCCTCGGTGCTAAGCGTATAACTGGCGCTGTCGCCCGGAGCCACTGTGTCCGAGGCAGGCGACGCCGAGACGCTGAAGGATGATAGGACGGGATACATCATAAAGGTCCCGAAGATGTTGTCTTGGTATACGTTGAATTCTTGAGGCCCTGTGTACGGTGTGCAAGTTGTACTTCCCGGCGCGCAGTAGGCGGGCCCGGTCACCGACACCTGATTCGTTTGGCCCGTCATGTTCGTGGTCAGGCTGTTCCATCCGTCTGTCCACGTCATGCTCTGCGATTGCTTGAGATCGATAGTGAAGCCTGCGAAAAAATCGAGTCCAACACTCTCTTCCTCCGCGAATCCTTCCACGCTGGTATTGGTCGCGCCTTGTCCTTGCGTCTGGGTATTCGTGTACGCCCATTGATACGAATATGTG
The DNA here is from genome assembly GCA_963710875.1 of uncultured Acidobacteriaceae bacterium. GTDB lineage: Bacteria > Acidobacteriota > Terriglobia > Terriglobales > Acidobacteriaceae > Telmatobacter. The sequence continues at coordinate 428,434 of CAVQBW010000002.1, forward strand.
GGGGGCGTTGCGGTTGCCGTACCGGGCTGGTAGATCAATGGCTCGTTTACCGTCTGCGTGAAGCGGCCGTCGCTGCTAGTCAAGTTTCCCGCCGGTGCGCTCGGCACGGAGAAGACATAATTAGGATCTGAAAAGGGATCGGCAGCGGCGATTTGCGCAAGGTCGGCATCCGTGAGTCCCGGCCCCGTCCCATCCACATTTGGCTGCGCCCAGGTGCGCTGGAGCCGATCATATAAGGTTGGATCCGAGGTAGCGATGGTCAACGGGTTTAGTAACTGTGAAAGGTAGATGGGCACGACCTCCATTTCGCTGCCGTTGTCGTAGTCGTCGGCTCCGTCGAAACTATACCCGTTAAATTGTATGGGAGTTTGTTGCGGAGGATTGGTAGAGGGAAATGAGAACCAAGCTATCGGATTAAGCCAGACATAGACAATGTCGTTCCCGTGATCAAGTCCGTCGGAGGATCCAGGCCACTTGTTGACGAACGTCGTAGTCTGGTTGATAGCGATCGACGAGGAGTTACTCGTCTGCTGGGTGAAGGAATTGGAGTAGCTCTCGCAGAGCTTCGCATTATCCTTTATAAGAGGTATTGACGCGCCGCTAAGAGTCTCGCAGACCTGTATGCTCGATGATTCGTTGGTTGCGAAGGATCCTTGAGTGGAAGTGCTCGTCCCCATCATAGTGGTATTTGTGTATTGAACGTAGCTCGCACTTCCGGGGGGCGCGTAGACGACGCCGACGATCCTATAGCTGGGGTTGATGTAGCCTTGAACCATTGGTGGCGGGCAGGTGAGAGTTGCGGATCCGAGGGTGCTGCTGACGGAGATATCGATGACACATCCGCCCCCGTCAAAGGTGGAGGGGAGAGATAAAGAAGCTTGTGTCGGTGGTGGCGCGGGTTGTCCGCTCTCAGAGCATTGGGCCGCAATGGGTCCGGTTGACCAGGTATACGACCCGCTTAGAGGATAGTTTTGTCCGTCCGTGGATGTGTAGGAAAAATCATCGTAAGTGTAATTGTAGGTGTAACCAACCAGACTGCATTGCGATTGGGTTTCGTCTTGGTTGAAAGTCAAGGTTCCACCGCCGCTGACGCCCACTTGCGCATGCGCCGCGGTGAGGCCCGACGCGAGCGCGACGAGCGTTATTGAGTACGAGATTCTCCGTAGGAATGCAAGGGGGGGAGTCATTTGTCAATCTCCTTCTTATTGATCATTGTTAGTGGCGCGGTCGCAGGACCGAGACGTTGTGTGTGATTGAATTGCCATGAGGCAGGGGCTGAGAAGAAGACCAGGCGCCGATCGGCTGTCCGTCGGCAGCATGATCGGGACATTGAGCTGCTCTTTCGAGCTGAAGAGAACCCACCAAAGCCGCCTGTTTGCGGGAAACCGCAGGAAGAACGTGACCGGACAGCGCATGGAGTGGCTCCGGCGCCATGCTGGGGATGCTGAACAACAAGAAAGCGATCCCAGATAGGAACGCAAGATCACCATACTGCCGCGTCTTGGCATAGAGCTGGAAATCCGAGAAAAGTCCACGGAAGGATACTGCCGGCAGATTGAGAAACGCATCGAAATCATGGCTGGGTCGATCCTGTGCAAGACGGGATTCGTCCGCAGCTCTTGACCAGCGGACGGTCAGAAGCCTTGCTGCATCCGAAAGAGGGTTTCGAATAACTTTGAGTGTTCTCAGAGAATGATACAGTTTGGAGTTGGATAAGTAAAGAGAGTTTAATCAAACGGGAGTTCTCCCGGCATTGCCAGGGTGGTAGTGGCGGTTTGACATATGCGGGAGTCCATCCAGGAAGCTCCGAGAGGTGAGCCGTCGAGCACACCTTAAGGAGAACCCGGACGGACGAATATGAGAGCTTAAGTCGCTCAAAGTGGGAGTGCGAAGCTGCGCGCTCGGACAACTAGCTGTCTTTCCAGCGGCGGATTAACTCCGGCAGGCTCAGGCTCATGGATTAGACGAGTTTACAGCGGGCGGCGGGAGGCAGGCGCGAGGAAAACGCGGGTTGCGGTGACGAAGGAGCGTCCGAAGTTACTGGGTGCCTTCTTGGGCTTCCCGCGCCAAAGCAGCCGGTTGATGCCAGGATGATTTGTCCCCAGCGCCTGCGCCCCGTAGAATCGGCATAGGCGGCGAGAACGCCCGTCTTGAGCCCCACCCAATCCGGACCCAGCAAGGAATTGATGAGCGAACAGGAACAAGGGATCTCCAACGAGGCGCAGGCGGCCTCGCCGGCGTGGATCAGGATCGAGCGGGCCCGGCATCCCCTGCGGCCCAATCCCATGGATTTGATCGAGCGAATTTTCACCGATTTCAGCGAGATTCACGGGGATCGCGCCTATGGCGACGACGAGGCCGTGGCCTGCGGCATGGCGCGGCTGGCGGGCGAAGAGGTGATGGTGATCGGCAACCGCAAGGGCGGGAGCACGAAGGACCGGGTGCGGCGCAACTTCGGCATGCCGCACCCGGAGGGCTACCGCAAGGCGCTGCGCGCCATGAAGCTGGCCGAGAAATTTGGGCGGCCGGTGATCAGCTTTATCGATCTGCCCGGCGCCTATCCCGGCCTGGGCGCCGAGGAGCGGGGGCAGGCCGAGGCGATCGCGCGCAATCTGCTGGAGATGTCGCGGCTGCGCGTGCCGACGATTTCAGTGATCAGCGGCGAGGGCGGATCGGGCGGCGCGCTGGCTTTGGCTGTCGCCGACCGCGTTCTGATTTTGGAGAATGCGCTCTACTTCGTGATTACGCCCGAGTCCTGCGCGGCAATCATGTGGCGCGACGCGGCGCACAAGCAGCTAGCCGCCGAGGCGATGCGCATCTCCGCTCCTGAAGTTGCCTCGCTGGGCTGCGTGGACGAGATCGTGCCAGAGCCGCTGGAGGGGATTCACGCCGATCGCGAGGCGGGTACGGGAGTGCTGGGCGCCGTGCTCCAGAAGCATCTGACCGAGCTCAAGGCGCTGCCGGTAGATGAACTGGTGGGCGCGCGCCAGGCCAAGTTCCGCAACATCGCGCAGTTCTACACGGAAGGTTAGATTCCCATGAGTTCATCCCCGGCTGCCGGCGGCCGCCTACGCGCTTACATGCGATTCATTGCCGCGGTGCTCTGGTTCTTTGTGGCGCGGGCGCTGGCGCGGCACGAGGCGCTGGGGCTGGCCAATGCGCAGTGGCGGCCGCTGGCCGATCAGGCCATGCTGCTCTTCCTGTTGTTGATGGGCTATGCGAGCATGGGCTTCACGTTCGACCGCCAGCAGCATCCGATCAGCGCTCAGGGACTGCCCAGGCGTGCCGGCTGGCCGGGCGAGGGCGGATTGGGGCTGGCCGTGGGCTGGGCGATGGCCGTGGCGTGCGTGCTTCCCATGGTTGTCAGCGGGGGAATCGCCATCGTGCTGATCCTTGGGGCTTCGGCCTGGGGATGGCTGCTGGCCGACGCCGCCTTTTTCGCGCTGGCCGCGCTGGCCGAGGAGGTCGCCTTTCGCGGCTACGGATTTCAGCGCTTCGAGCAATCGGTGGGCTCGCTTGGGGCGGCGCTGGGCTTTGCGGCCTTTTATGCCATTGTGCAAGCTCTCGTGCCGGGGTCGAGCCGCGCCAGCATCGCTGTTTCATTGGTGTTCAGCTTTGTGCTTTCGATCGCTTATCTGCGCACGCGGGCGCTGTGGGTGAGCTGGGGGATCAACTTCGGCTGGAAGGCTAGCCGGGCGCTGGTCTTCGGGCTGGCCATCAGCGGCGACAGCAGCCACTCGCCGGTGGTCGAAGGCAATCCGATGGGATCGTTCTGGCTGACTGGCGGCGGCTATGGGCTTGACGGCAGTTGGGTGGCATTCGTTGTTCTGCTGGTGGCGCTACCGGCGGTTTTCCGGCTGACGCGCGAGCTGGACTTCCGCTATAACGCGCCGGAGATTGTGGCTGGGGGCATTCCGGTGGATCTGGACGCCGCCGCGCGCCGCCAGCATGAGGCCGCGATGGGGCCGGCGGAGGTTGCGGCTGCTCCGCTGGTGCAGATCTTGCCCGTGTCGCCGCCACCGGGGAATCAAGAGCCGTCCGAGTCGCCTGACGAGCCGCGGCCGCTATAGGCACTCCGGATCGACGTTCATCTTGCCGGTGATCTGGTCGACGGAGATTTCCACGACGGCGCATCCGGCGGCCTGTTGCTCGTCCACGGGTGAAGTTTATCAGGGGGCCGGACGGGTAGTAGTGCCGTTTCCGGTTGGCCGGTTGCCCGCCCAGAGGCCAGAGACTCCGGAAAACAGTCGAGAAGCCGACTTGCGGACGGATTCCAAATCTTGCTTGATTTATTAGATGCTGACAATCTGGAAGATTTGCAGGGAGAGCGCCGTTTGCTCTTTCTCTGTTCCTGGCTGGTTTGGCAGACGCGGCGCTCTCCCACAGGCTTGCCGCTGTCTTCGCTTGCAAGGACTACGTGCGCTTCGCCGGACTTTAGCGACACGCCAAATCCAGCAATGCTTTCGGGCGAATCGACGGCTTCTTTTTGTCTAGGATTTCTCTAGCGGAGCTGTGGTATCCTTCCGCCGTTCTCGAACAGTGGCAGATTCCGGGTGCTTGCGCCCCCCTCCCGGCGAGCCTGAGTTTGCTTTGGGCCGCTGTTTGTCTCCTAACAACAGCGGCGAACAGGTCCACCTTCCTTGAAGGAGAAATCCAGTCATGACTTCCATACCTCTCCCGGTTTTCCCGCAGAATCCCGTCTCCGTCTCGAATCGAATTCTCAGCCGTCCGCAGAAGCGGACCCAAACTGCTGCCCTGTGGGCAGTTTTCTGCTGCCTGCTGTTCCCGTTTGCCCCGCCCGCCCATCCGCAGGGAGTGGACGATTGGGCGTGGATGAGCGGAAGCAGCTCCCTTGGCATCTACGATGGCCAGCCCGGAGTTTATGGAACATTGGGAACATTCGCCGCAGGAAACGCTCCCGCAAGCCGCTGGGGTGCTTCGAGCTGGACCGACAGCAGCGGCAACCTCTGGCTCTTTGGCGGCTATGGCGTCGATGCCAACGGGTTGGAAAGCGGACTCAACGACCTGTGGGAATTCAATACTTCCACCAATGAATGGGCTTGGATCGGGGGCAGCATCGGGAGCGGCGCCGATTCCGGTCTGACCGGAGTGTATGGCACATTGGGAACGTTTGCCGCCGGGAATATCCCCGGAACCCGCTATGGGGCCGTGAGCTGGACCGACCATAGCGGCAATCTCTGGCTCTTTGGCGGCTCCGGCTACGATGGCGTCGGCGGCGCGGGCTGGCTCAATGACCTTTGGGAGTTCAATCCATCCACTCAGCAATGGGCGTGGATAAGCGGAAGCGACACGGCCAGCCCGGCTGGCGTCTACGGCACGCTGGGAACGGCTGCCGCGGGAAATGTCCCTGGAGGCCGCGACGGCGGTTCGAGCTGGATTGATAAGAGCGGCAATCTGTGGCTCTTTGGCGGTATGGGCTACGGCTCCGTAGCCGGGACGCTGGGCTGGCTCAACGACCTGTGGGAGTTCAATCCAACCACGAAGGAATGGACCTGGGTCAGCGGAAGCGGCGCCTTGATCTGCCAATCCAACGGCGCCGACTGCATCCAACCGGGAGTCTACGGCACATTGGGCGTAGCGGCCGCTGGAAACGTCCCCGGGAGCCGCGAGTGGTCCGCAAGCTGGATGGACTCGAGCGGCAATCTCTGGCTCTTTGCCGGCGGTTTGAATTCGCCTGGTTCCAACGATCTTTGGAAGTTCAATCCTTCCACCAAGGAATGGGCCTGGATGGGCGGAAGCAGCGCAACCGACCAGTCCGGAGTGTACGGCACATTGGGAACACCGGCTGGGGCAGACATCCCCGGCAGCCGCATTCAGGCTTCAAGCTGGACCGACAGCAGCGGCAATTTCTGGCTCTTCGGCGGCACGGGCTACAGCTCCGCCGGGGCTTATGGCGATCTCGACGATCTTTGGAAGTTCAGCCCTGCAACGAACGAATGGACATGGATCGATGGAAGCAGCGCCGCCAACCCGGTCGCGGAGTACGGTACATTTGGCACGCCCGCTGCCGAAAACATCCCCGGAGCCCGCGAAGGCGCTGCGAACTGGCGCGACAGCAGCGGCAATCTGTGGCTCTTTGGAGGCAACGACAACCCCAACGATCTTTGGAAGTATCAACTATCCACCGCTTCCTTACCGGCAGCCGCGACACCAGCCTTCAGCGTGGCCAGCGGAACCTACACAACGATAGAGACGGTGAGGATCACCGATAGAACGGCTGGCGCAACCATCTACTACTCGACCAACGCAACGTCGGCGACGCCGGTTTGGACTGCGTATAGCGGTTCGATCGCTGTGGACGCGACGGAGACGATTGAGGCAATTGCGATGGCCAGCGGTCACTCCACCAGCGCCGCGGCAACCGCCGCTTACACCATCAACCTGCCCGCGGCAGCCACTCCAACCTTCAGTCTGGCGGCCGGGACATACACCACTGCGCAGACAGTGACCATTGCCGACGCGACGGCTGGGGCAACCATCTACTACACAACCAACGGGACCACGCCCACAACCAGTTCGCCCGTTTACGCCGGAGCGATTGCCATATCTTCCAGCGAGACCGTCGCGGCCATCGCCGTGGCTCCGGGTTACTCGACGAGTGCCGTGGCTTCGGCAACGTACACCCTCGAGGCGATGCCCACATTCCTCTCACTGACCTCTTCCGCGAATCCGTCCAACGTGAGCCAGTACGTAACTTTCTACGCATTGGTTACGACAGAGGACGTACTCGGTGTTCCAATCGGGTCGGTTCAATTCAGCGACAACGGCGTGGCGATGGGTTCCCCGGTTCCGCTCAACGGCTACTACGCCGATTACACAACCGCCGCGCTTTTCGCCGGCAGCAACAGTATCACTGCGACTTACATCCCCACCAGCGGTTCAGGGTTCATCGCCAGCACATCGACGCTGGTGCAGTCTGTCGCTGGAGATTGCGCGGGCATAACTGCCACTAAGCTAACCTCTTCGCAGAACCCGTCAACGCTGGGCCAATCCATCACCTTCTCGGCTACGGTATTGGCAACGGCTATTCCGGCATGTGTCATCGGCACCCCCGGCACTGGCGCTGCCACTTACGCGCCATCCGGAATCTACGGAACGGTCCAGTTCACCGTGAACGGGGTTGCGGTTGGCTCGCCGGTCACGATCAGCAGCGGCAGCGTGAACGTCTTCACGGGCGTCGCGGCCACTTATACAACCGGCGCCCTGCCAGCCGGAACGGACGTGGTGGGAGCAGTTTTTACGGAGGAGAACGGCTACTTTGAATCCAGCACAGCCATTGGATTGAGCCAGGTGGTGAACAGCAGCGGCTTTATCCTTGCGCCGGCGTTATCGGCGCTGTCGATCCCGCAAGGCGCGATCGCCGCCGACAACATCGCGATAACTGACGTAGGCGGATTCACCGGCAGCGTAACTCTTGGCGTCTCCGGCCTGCCTAGCGGCCTAACTGCCGTATTCTCCACCAACCCCGCCACCAGCGCCAGCACGCTCACCTTCACAGTTGCCAGCACAGTCACCGTCGGAACTTACACGATCACTGTCACCGGAAGCTCCGGCACGGAGACGGGAACCGCCCCCATTGCGTTCACCGTCACTACGACGACGCCAAGCTTTCCTGTTTCCGCTTCGCCGGCCAGCTTGACGGTCACACAGGGAGGCAGCGGAGCCAGCTCCATCTCCGTGGCTGGCGTTACCGCCGGCGAATACGCCGACGGCGTAACTTTTCAAGCCACCAACCTGCCCAGCGGAGTTACCGCGTCCTTCACCCCCACTTCCGCCACAGAGAGCAGCGTGCTCACGCTGTCGGCCAGCAGCACGGCCACGACGGGCACCTCCACGGTGACCATTTCCGCCATCGGAAATATCTCCAGTACGTTGGAGGTATTGCTCGGATCCACCACCATCACCCTGACGGTCAACCCCGCGGCGCCGCCACCCTCCACATGCACAATCGACTATGTGATTCAACCTCAAAACAGCAGCGCCTTCGGAGCGACCATCACCATCGACAACACGGGAACCACCGCCCTGTCCGGTTGGGCGCTTAGCTGGACCTTTGCCAACGGGCAGGCAATTACGCAACTCTGGAACGGCGTGGGAACTCAGAGCGGAGCCAACGTGACTGTAACCAACGAGAATTACAACGGCAGCATCGCCCCCGGCGCCAGTTACACCGGCGTGGGATTCAACGGGAGCTGGAACGGCGTCACCAACGCAGTGCCCACGGCGATCTTACTCAATGGAGTGGCCTGTGTGGTCAACTAGCGCACCGTAGCAACGGGAGTGGAACGGGAATTTGGAACCGCTCCACTCCACATTTCTGAACGCATGAAAACGAGCGGGGCATAAGCCGAACTCGTTTTCTTTCAGAATGGCCGGAAAACTGGAGGAATTCCTCGCCCAAGCTTCAGATTAATCCCGGCAACGCCGCAGGGTCCAGGATTGTTGGTCTGCCTGGGTTGTTGCCCTTTCGGAAACTACGCTGCTCGCCGCCATTTGCCTTTTCTTCTCGATCCGGGTTATCTTTTGCTTGAATGCCGTTCGCGGGCATGGGAGGCTCCCATGACTCGGCCATCACAAGCCAATGGGGGGCGGTCAGCCCCCCCGATCTTTCTCAGAGGCCGCTGCAGGAGAGGATTCCGGCGCGGAGCAGCCTGGTGCGCCGCTGCTCTGCTGCTGGCTGCCGGTTCGGCCGCGGCCCAGGTCATCACCATCAATACGCATACTGGCGCGGTGACGAACGGCGCCTCGAGCGAGAATGCCCAGGTGGACCGGCGCTATCGGCAGGTGACGCCCACCCAGGTTCCGCTTACGAAATCGGAGCTCGACAACAGGACGCGCCTGGAGCTGATCCGCGCGCTGGAGGCGGAACAGGGCTTTGCCATGCGTCCCTTTCCGCGCGGCCGCAAGGGCCTGACGCTGGCAGCCAACGGCAAGCTGAATCCGGCCGGGGAAGGCTACCTGAACATGGTCACCAGCGAGGGGCTCTCCGCCAAGCCCGGCGACCGCGTGGTGCTGACAAACATCAAGATCGACCATTCAAGGGTCGTCTTCGACCTGAACGGCGGACCGGACCCGAAGCACCGTTTTCTCCGCCACGTCCAGATCGGCATGGGGCCGGACGTCATGAATCCCGTGATCCAGGGAGACGATCAGGGTCCGGTGGGAGCGCGAGTCACTCTCGCCTTCAGCGGCCACGTGCCAGAGCTGACCGGCGCCCAGGTTAAGGCACTGCTTGCGCCGCTGATTTCGTTCGACGTGAAGACACCCATCCAGGCATTCACCGACACTCTTCCCGCCAAGCTCAAGGATGCCATCCTGAACCACCAGGTTCTGGTGGGCATGTCGACCGACATGGTGTTGTTTGCCAAGGGACAGCCGGAGCGCAAGACGCGGGAGATGGACGGGCAGATGCCCTTCGAGGAGTGGATCTACGGGCAGCCGCCGCAGGAGGTGGACTTTGTCCGCATCAACGGCAATCAGGTGATTCGCCTGGAAGTGGCGAAGATGGACCAGACGCCCGTTGTGTATACCAAAAACGAGGTGGAAGGACTGATGCGCACCGATGGCACGCCGCTTGAGACTGCCAGTTCCGAGAGGCACACCGTCGAGATGGGCGATGTCGAGCGCAACCCCGACACGCAGGCCCCCGCCGCTCCGCCCACCCTGCGCAACCCCGGAGAGAAGCTGCCCAGCGACAACGCGAATACCGGCGTGATGAAGCCGGTGCGCTTCCCCAAGCCCGCCCCGCAACCCGGCGCCAATCCCGACGGAGAGCCGGACGCGCAGCCGCCGGCACAGCCATCAAGTCAGGCGCAGCCGGCGGTCCCGGATGCCTCGCAGCCCGCGCCGGCCAAACCGCAGCCCGCGCCGCCAGCCGCCGCAAGCCAGACCCCGTGAGGCAATGCAGGCAGCGATGATGTAAACTGATCAGAGCGAGTCAGGCTTCTTTCAGGCAATTAGATTGCCGTCAAAGGCAGCAGAAGACCGCGATGTTGAAGCCGCGCGCAGACCGTTTGCGCGTGTGTGCAGAGACACCCCCAAGAAGGAGAACCACCCCACCGATGGCCAAGATTGCCAAAACAGGCGACCGCAAGAAGGTAATGGACACGACGAAGTCGACCGACTGTCCCAAGTGCAGCAAGCCGACGCGCATCGTCAAGCGCGTAAAGGACCGCGAACGCGGCGTTCCGGGCGGCGTCTACATCTCGTGCTCCGTTTGCGATTTCTACGAGAAGCTATGAGCGCGGATTGAAGTTGAGCGCAAGAAAGAAGCCCGGCTGCAGCCGGGCTTTTTTCGTTGAACGGGCAGCCGGGAGCGGAAGCCCACTGTTTCGCTCGACCGGAGACGACGGCAACGGGCCCTTGCTCTTGGTTCATACTTGAGAGATGCGGTCATGGCGGCAACCGATACGGACCTTGCTCGTGGGACTGGCAATTGCTGGATCGAGCGGCTGGGCGCAGACGAAGCTAGCGGCGCAGGGCGAGAGGCGGGCAACCGCACAGTGGCAGCGCGCAGCCGATCAGGCATTGCGCGAGGCTCCCGAGGCGCGGGTGCTGGTGCTGGAGATCGGCTCAGGAGATTTGCTGGCGTCCGCTCATCTTTCCGAAGCGAGCCGTACGCTGGCAGCACCCGGCTCGACGCTGAAGCCGCTGATCCTCTACTTTGCTCTTGCCTCTGGGCGCTGGAATCCGGAGCGCAGGGTTGCATGCAGCCGTGAGATGCGCATCGGCGGCCACCAGCTCAACTGCTCCCACCCTTTGATGGATCCGATGAATGCGCAGCAGGCGCTGACCTGGTCCTGCAACTCCTATTTTGCGGAGCTGGCAGGAAGGCTTTCGCCCGAGGAACTGCGGCAAGCCCTCAGCGAACGAGGCCTGCTGGCGGCCACGGGACTGGCGCGGCAGGAAGAGGTGGCAGCCTTTCGCGAGCCGCGCACGCGGGAGCAGATTCAACTTGCCGCGTTGGGCGTGGAGGGGATTCGGGTTACGCTGCCGGAGTTGGCGGAGGCGTACCGGTCGCTGGCGATTGAGCTGGCCGCGCACCCGGAGACGGCGGCCGCAAGAACCGTGGCGGCGGGGCTGGCGGACTCGGCCAGCTTCGGCATGGCGGGAGCAGCTTCGCTGGGCGGAGTGCCCGTTGCCGGCAAGACCGGGACGGCCAGCGAGGAGGGCGGCGGCGCGACCCACGGTTGGTTCGTGGGCCTTGCGCCGGCGGAGTCGCCGCGGGTGGTGGTGGCTGTCTACGTTCCCACTGGACATGGCTCGGATGCGGCCCGGCTGGCTGCGGAAGTGCTGGCGCTCTCGCCGCTGAGGAAGCCATGAAGCGTGTGCTGCCGGCTCTCTGTCTCGCCTTCTTTTGCGGCGCGGCCATGGCCCAGGCCGCTCCCCGCTCCACGATTCGCGTGGGGCTGTGGACGCTTTGGCACGACAAGGAAGCGACCGTGACGCCCGTAGCTGGCGCAACGCTTCGATGGTGCGAGAGGTGCGCCGCACGGCCGCTCGCTGGCATGACTGTCCGGGCGAAGAATGCAGAGCTGTCATGGAGCGATTCGCATGGGCGCACGCATACGTCCACGGAGTTGCTGCTGACGGGCAGCTACAAGATCGCTGCTCATGGGGAGTCGCTGACGCTCTCGTATCCGCTCAGGATCATGGCTCATGGGGGCGCGCTGGTGATGGCGGCAACGCTGCCGGTGGAGCGATACGTAGAGTATGTGGTGGCTGCCGAAAGCGGCGCTGCGGATGGGCCGGAATCGCGCAAGGCGCTGGCTGTGGCGGCGCGCAGCTTTGCGTTGGCTCCGGCGCACGGACACACGGCATTCGATGTCTGCGACTCGACCCATTGCCAGTGGGTGCGCTGGCGGACGACGCCTGAGGCTCATGCGGCAACGTTGGCCACCGCGGGCGAGAGCTTATGGCGCAATGGGAGGCGGGCCGAGGCGTACTTTCATCAGAACTGCGGCGGGCGGACGGCGGCTGCCGAGGAGGTTTGGCCGGGGCGGACGACGAGGGATCGGGCAGCCGAGGCTTCACTGGCCTCGCGCGTCGATCCCTATTGCCAACGAGCCGGCTCGAGCGAGTGGACGGCGACGCTCTCGCGCGCGGAACTCACTCAGGCCCTGGCCGCGGCAGGATTGGCCGCGCCGGGATGGAAGAGCCTGACGGTTGCCCGGCGGGGCGAGTCGGGACGCGCCACGATGCTGCTGGCCGGCTCGACAAAGATTCAGGCGGAGGATTTTCGGCTGGCCGTGGGGCGAGCCCTGGGATGGAACCGGATTCGCAGCAACTGGTTTGAGATTGCGGCCGAAGGCGACGGCTTTCTCTTTCATGGCCGCGGCTCGGGACACGGCGTGGGCCTTTGCCAGGCCGGCGCGGCAGAGATGGCGCGCGAGGGGCGCAGCTACCGCGAGATTCTTGCCCAGTATTTTCCCGGCGCAACGGTGGCGGAGGAGACGACTGGCGCGACGTGGCGGACGATGAACGGCGGCGGCTTCACTTTGGAGAGCAGCGAGGCGGCGGACGATGCCTACCTTCCGGCGCTGGCGCGCGCTCTGGCCGAGGCCGAGAGTCGCAGCGGGCTTGCTCCCGGCACAACGATCGCCGTTCGGGCTCACCGCTCGACGCCGGCCTTTCGCGACGCGACGCTCGAGCCCGGATGGGTAGCGGGCTTCACGGAAGGCAACCTGATCTCGTTGCAGCCGATGCGGATTCTGGCCGCGCGCAAGCTGCTCGAGTCCACATTGCTCCACGAGTTTCTGCACGCGCTTGTGGAGGAGCAGGCCACGGCGCACACACCGCTATGGCTTCGCGAAGGGCTGGTGGAGACCTGGTCGGGCAGCTTGCGCAAGGGGCCAAAACCCGCGCTTAGCCTGGACTCGATCGACGAAAGACTGGCCCATGCGGCCAGCGAGAACGAGTCGGAGGCCGCGCACCAGGCCGTCGGCTGGTACGCCCAGCAGCTTCTCGACCGCTTTGGCCGCGCGCAGGTGCTGGAGTGGCTGCGCACGGGCGTACCGCAGAGTGTGTTAGCGGCTCTCCGCTAAGGGCGGCTTCTCTGGCTCTACCTCAGCGGGACGGGCCTGCGTTTGGCCGAGAATCAGATCAAGCGCGTCATCGCTCTTCGGGCGCTGGCGGCCAAAGAGCACCGCGGCCCATGCCAGCAGAAGAACCCAACTGCCGATCGCCAGCAGGTACGCCGCGGCCAGCTTCAGCGATACATGCCAAATCTGCGCGGAGAGGGTTCCGCTGGGTTCGCCGGCAAAGAACCGGGGCGGCAGCCATACGCTCAAAAAAGCCGCCAGCGCTACCGCCGGCCACCAGCGCCAGTTCCAGATCAGGCGCAGAACACGACGCAGAGGCAGGCGCAAGCCGGACTGTGCCGACGCCAACGCGTAGGGAATGACCTTGGCCGGCACAACGATCCATCGGCAGACCCACTCCAGAATTGTCATCCAGAGAACCAGATGCTCATAGCTAAGGAGCTTGGCGCGAAGATGCGCCGGAGACTGGGAGTTCAGGTAGCCCGCCCACTGCGGAATCCGGCCGTCGCACCAATCGAGAATTGTCCACGAGAGCCACACGACCGCGATCCAGAGCAGCAGCGTCACCGCGCCCCAGACCAGCTTGACGCGCTTGCCGTCATTGCCTGCGAAGCTGCGCATGGTGCCGGCGTTCAGCTCGAGGACGGAGATGGCCAGGAGCACGGGCACGAGCAACGAGATCGCCACCTGCCAGAGGTGTTTCTCGGGCAGGCGGGTCCACGCGATTCCGGCGAGAATCAGCAGCGGCGTTCCAATCAATTGGGCCGCAACCCAGCGGCGGCCTTGGCGCAGGCGGCCAAACAAATCTTTGAAGCAGTTCACGGCTGCACCTCCAGAGTTGCCGGATCGGTCGTGGCTTGGACATTCGATTGATACATCGGGCCGGTCTGCGCCGGACTGATGACGAATTTGCCGGGATTGACGGCCTTGAGCAGATAGACATATTCGCGGCGGCCGCCGAAATCGGTATCGAAGAAGGCCGCGCGGTCGTCGCGGAACTCCTTGCGCGTGAACCAGTCGGCCCACCAATCGGGCTTGTGGTTTAGCGCGTAGAGGCCGGTATTGGGGAGGAACTCGGTGCCGGCGGGGATCGGGTCCTCGGCCAGAAGATACTTCCACTGCGACCCATTGAGCGCGAGCTTGACGGCCACGATATCGCCGACGTGGACTAGCCCTTTGAGCGGAACCAGATCGTAGGTGATCGGGTCGGTGGGCTTGGGCTGATTTTTCTGGAGCAAGTAATAGTCGCGCGTGATATTGAGAGCCAGTTGGCCCGATTGATAGAAACGCCGGTCCGCCGCATACCAGACGCTCTCTGCGGACCAGTAGGTGATGCCGTTGCCGCTCTTGCGCACCGTCACTTGTCCGCCGTTGCCCACCTGCGCGGCGGAGAGCTTGATCTTCCAGGGCAGCGCAAAGCCATCTTCGGGAGCAAAGTGGCGCTTGCCCACGCTTGCGCCGTTGACCAGCACCTCGACATCGGAGCTGTTTGCCAGCTCGCCGCTCAGCGTCATGTAGCCGGTCAGCCCCTCGATTACCATCGCCGTTTGCTTGGTCGACTCCCAGTAATCTCCGCTGCGATGCTTGCCGAGCCATTCGGCGGCCTTGGGCAGCAGGCCGCTCGACCGGTCCTGCCGCGTGAGTAGCTTGAGTGCGAAGGCCGTGGTTTCGTCGGAAGTATCGTCCCAGTATTCGAGCAAGCCGTCGTAGGTTCCGGTCCAATAGGCGTCAGAATCTGTTGTCTTGGCCTTCTTTTCCAACAACTGCGCCGCATCTCTTGCGCGGCCGTCCCCGGCGGCGTCGAGTGCCAGGCCAACCAGCGCCAGCCCTTCGTCGCTCAGCTTGTCGCGGCTTTGCCAGGCCTTGTCCAGAGCGTCTTTAGGCGCGCCGCCAGTTGCGGCCAACGCGTAGACCACGTAGGCGCGCAGGTCGGGAATCATCTCAGAATGCGCTTGCAGCGCGGAGTCGAGCCATGCGCGGCCCCTGTCGAGCCGTTCCTCGTTAATTCCATAACCGGCAACTTTGGCTTGGCCCAGTCCGCTGACCACGTAGGCGGTCATGAAGACGCGGCTGGGATCGTCGGGCCACCAGCCCCAGCCGCCATCGTCATGCTGGAAGCTATACAGCCGCTCCATGCCGGCGCTGACCATATCGTTGAGCGTGGCTCTGTCGATGGGCGACTTCAGATGCAGCTTGTCCACCGCCTGGGCTACAACCAGGTCGGGTAGGAAGCTGGACATGGTTTGCTCGGTGCATCCCCACGGATAACTCGTCAGGTAATCGAGCGCATCGAAGACCGTTCCCGCCACGCTGGGCGCAACGGTGATGGTAACTCCTCTGGAGCCAACATCCGAGTTAGCAGGGTAGTTATAACTCCACTGGCTCTGACCCGTGCCGGAGAAGACCGCTCCGGAAGCGGCAGCGCGTCGCTTTACGCCGAAGGGCAGTACCGGCAGAGTGGTCTCCAGCGCGTCGCTTTCTTCATTGGTCAGCGCCTTGGCGGTCAACGCCGCACTGCCGGTAGCACCCGCGCGCACCCGCCAGTCCACATAACTCTCGCCCTTGGCGGGAATGCTTACCTTCTGCGTCTGGCCGCCGATGACTTCAAGGCCACTCACATCCAGGGCAAAGGTTACGTCCTTGGCGGTTTCAAGGTAGTTATGAGCAATGACTCGCAGAGTAACTTCGTCGCCCTGGCGGAAGAAGCGCGGCGCGGCCAGGCGGACAATCAGGTTCTTGCGCACCAGCACCCGCGTCACTACGCTTCCGGCCTTGCCGTCGTCGGTCATGCCGCGAATCGTGGTCCGCCAGGTGGTGAGCGAATCCGGGAATGCGAAGGCGACTCGCGCGTGGCCGTCGGGGCCGGTATGCACGTTCGGGTTCCAGTAAGCTGTATCCGGGAAGGCCTTGCGCACCTTGGGAACGATCAGGTCCGACCCCGGCTTGACCTGGGCCATTCGCGGATGGAAGAGCCCGGCACTCAGCCTTGCCAGCAGCGGGCTCTTGGTTCCGGCCTCGCCATGGAAGTAAAAGTCGAAGGAGGTCTCCGGTTCGAGGTCGACGTCTCGCTTGGGATAGAAAGAGGCGACGATGTCTCCGCTTTGGTCGGGCCGCACCGAATAAAGCGCCTCATCGACCTCGCCAAAGCTCAGGTCGGCCTCGACCCGCTTGCCCGACGAGTCGACAGCCAGCACATCGAAGCTGCCGGTTTCTCCCGGAAGGAAGCGCGTCTTCGAGGGCGTGGCTGTAATCGTCAGCGTGCGCTCGACCAGCGGAACTTTCAGACTCTTTTGCGCGGTGATGAGCTGGTTGTCGCGAACGATCACGGCGCTCACCACCAGATTGGGCTGCGCTTTGACGGTGATGGGCACATCGAAGGCGAAGCTCTCGCTCGTCGCGTGAAGCAACTGCCGCGACTGCACGCTGTTGCCTTCGACGGTGACGACGGCCCACGATTCTTTGAGTCCGGTAACCAGCAGCAAGTGCGCCACATCGCCGACCTGATAACTTTTCTTGTCGGCGACGATCTGAGCTTGCGTATTCTGGTTGTACCACGCGCCGGAGCCATTCCATATCCAGATCCAGGTGTGGTCCTCGACGGTGCGGTTTTCCGGGGTCTGGGCGCTGGCGGTCACTTCAAAGTCGCCGCTGCTGGCAATCGGCAGCTCGACCAGCGCCGAGCCATCCGCGCCGGTGGCTGCATCGCTGGCGGTCACGGGCATCTCCGCCCGCTGGTGGGTGACCGGGTCCCACTTGTCCAGAACGACTCCAAGATGCACCGGCGTCTGCACAGGCTTGCCGTCGTAGTCCAAGGCCGTCACCTTCACCTTGGGCGTCTGGCCCGGCGAGAAGAGAAAACTCGTCGGCTCGACTTGGACGCGGAAAGAGCCATAAGTCGCCAGCACCGTGGAGTGACCGGCGACCTCGCGATTGGCGGCGTCGGTCACCCTCGCTTCGATGCGATAGTCCTGGTCGAGGTGGTAGTGATACTGGCCTTCGTCATCGACCCGCGTGGGGAGCGTAACGGCGAGGCGGCCATTCGCGTCCAGAATCCCCTCATGCTCCTGCTGCTCGGTCTCGTCGTAATCGGAATCCGATTCATCGGAGTCCGCAGAGGAGCCTTCGCCGCTGCCGGCGTCATCGCTCTCCTCCTCGTCCTCATCCCACCAATAATGCGTTGAGGTGTGCACGACGTACTTCACCTTGGCCCCGGCCACCGGCTCCCCAAAGAAGTAGCGCGCCTCGATGACCGCCTGAATCGAGTTACCCTGGAGCACGCGCTGCGCGGCAGGCTTCACCGTCACCTGATACTCCGGCTTCTTGTACTCCTCGACATAAAAGCTGCCGCCACCGGCCTCCTGCCCGTTGGTTTCAATCGAAATGCTGTAATATCCCAGCCCCGCGTCGGCTTCCAGAGTTAGATCGGCAGTTACAGTTCCATGCGCCGAGAGCTGCGGATTCTCTGTCAGGACGGCCTTGTTGTCGGCGTCGGTGACCTTCAGTTGCAGGGTTTTGTCCTCGGGAAGTTCCAGCGCATCGTCTTTCTGGCGGCGCACCACGGCTTTGATGTGGACCGTGTGTCCCGGCCGGTAGACGGGCCGGTCCGTATAAACATAGGCTGTGAGATCAGTCGTCCGGTTCGCTCCGAAAACATAGCCGTAGGGAGTAACAAGCGCCGCATCGGCTCCGTGACGCGCCAAGATCCAGACATTCTCCGGCTCCGCGCCGGTGGCTCCGCCGGACGAATTTGCTCCGCCGCGCGCCTTCATCGCGAGCGAAGCTAGGCCGTCCGTGCCGGTCGTTCCCGTCAACTGCTGGCTCGCGTCGGCCCAAAGCGCCACCTCGGCTCCATCGACCGGAGCGCCCGTCTTCCTGTCGGCGACATAGAGATCGGCGCGTCCGTTGCTTGCCCGCTCTACCAGGGCGATGCTGGTAACGATGGCCACGGTATAGGCCTTGTATGTGCCGTCGGTAGCCTCGATGAGGTAAACCCCCGCGGCCAGCCCGTCGATGGGCAACTGCTGGGTCTCGCTCACGATGGCCGGCGGAGTGATGAGCTTCCAGCGCGCCACCAATTGATCGGAGTTCAGCAGCGGAATGCGGGCAAACTCGGTGGCTCCGACCACCTGGCTGCGCTTGCCCAGCTTGCCCTGTTCCTCGCGGAAGCTGTCGCGCGCCTCGCTGGTGAACTGGCCGCGGAAGAAGTGCCGCACCCGCCACCACAGATCGGCCTTGAAGTCGTGCATCCTCTCAAGAAAGCTCCGCTGGTCGATCGTCTCACTGGGTGACTCGCTCCGCACTCCAAAGCTGTGCAGATCCTTGAGCCCGGCAAAGAACTTCTGCTGGTCGCGCACCTGGTAGACGCGAAACTCCAGAGCCGGGACGTTCCTGGCGTAAAGCTGAATCTTGACGCTCTCGCCGGGCGCAAAGGTCCGCGTGGTGGAGAGCGAGAAGGAGCGCGGCGCATCCCCGGTTTCCGCGGCAGCGGCGCAAGCCAGCAAAAGCGCCATCGGAAGGGCAAGCAGCGACTTACGGAACCTCATAGGTTTCCTCGCAGTATATTCCAGCGATAAACGCCGAGAAAGTTGGGATTCTGGGCCACCGGCCGCCATTGCGGCCTTGGGTGATCGAGCAACTCGGAGAGCAGGACGCGGCGCAGGTCGCCGGGCGACCCGTGATCGGGGCCGGTGTGATAGACCACCTGAGCCTCTGGTCCGGCTTGGACCACGATCATAGAGTGCCAGGGGGACGATTGGCCGAACTGGCGGTAAAAGAGCAGGTCGCCGGGCAGGGCGTCCCGCACGTCGCGGCTGACGAGGTAGGCATTGCGCTCGACCAGCGTTTTGGCGTCGGCGAATTGGGCAAATGCCCCGTCGGTTGCGTCGGCAGCGGCAAAACTGCCTGGCCGCACGCGGAAGAGCGCCGCGCCGAGCGGCGTATCGGGATAGTGCCAGGCGCGAATCTCTCCCGGCGGCGCCAGCACCTCGATGCCGGTGGTCATGAACCATGAGTCGTTGTGGCGCTTCAAGGCCTCGCGATAGGAAAAGCGCAAGAGGCTGGCGCAATCGACGATCTCCGGCGGAATCTCCGCCTTGGGACGAATGGCCTGGTAGTCGGCGATGAGCGTGAACCAGCGGCGAAAGGCGGCCCGGTCGGCCGGATCGGTGAGCCGGAGGAAGTCCGGCGTGCCATCGCCGAAGCGGTCGCCCCAGTCCAGCGCCGCGTTGGCGGCTGCTGCCTGTGAACTCCGTTGGGCATGCACAGTCTTTCGCCCGCCCATGCGCCGCGCGTAGGCCGCCATTCGCAGCAAAATAAGCAGGATGGCCAGCAAGACAAGCGTGGTCGGCAGCACACGTCTTAACGAAACGTTCACCGGAAGGCGTCCTCAAAGGATGCAGCCATCCTAACGCAAATTGCGGGGTACGCGCGTGCAACGCCCTTCATTTTCACGGAAATGACCGAATCGCGATGGGGCGAGTTGCTCTCCTGTGGAAGAGGCAGGCGGAGTTGCGATAGACTTGCAGAGGATTCTTTGTTCGTGACCGATCCTCTTCTCCTTACGGATTGTGGAGTGAACAGATGCCGCTCAAATTGACAATCAACAATGCCGTTGCGACGGTGAACGCGCCGTCAGATACGCCTCTGCTTTGGGTGCTGCGCGACGTGCTGCACCTGGTGGGAACCAAGTATGGCTGCGGAATCGGGGTTTGCGGCGCATGCACGGTGCTGCTGGGAGGCCGCGCCGTGCGCTCCTGCATGACGCCGGTGGGCGCCGTGGGAAGCGATCCGGTGATCACCATCGAAGGGCTTTCAACTGACGGCCAGCATCCGGTTCAGGCGGCCTGGGAGGCGCTGGACGTGCCGCAATGCGGCTACTGCCAGGCGGGCCAGATTCTGTCTGCCACGGCCCTTCTGGCGCAATCGCCGCATCCTACCGACGCAGAGATCGACGATGCCATGAGCGGCAATCTCTGCCGCTGCGGAACCTATACGCGCATCCGCCAGGCAATTCACCAGGCAGCAGGAGCGGGCGCGACAGCCCGCACCAAGTAAAGGAGGGCCATCCGATGCGCATAGACCGCAGATCGTTTCTGAAGTTGACGGCCCTTGCAGGCGGCGGCTTTGCCCTGGATCTATATTTCTCGCCGCTGACCGCGGGTCAAGATCCGGCGACGCCGGAGCTTAAGCCTCAGGCCTTCATCCACATCGACCCGAATGGTGTCGCCACTATCATGGCGCGGGCCTCGGAGTCTGGCCAGGGTATGCGCACCATGCTGCCCATGCTGATTGCCGAGGAATTGGATGTCGATTGGAAGGAAGTTCGCGTGGAGCAGGCCGAGTTGAACGAGAAGATTTATGGCCGCCAGTTTTCCGGAGGTTCTCACAACACGCCCCAGGGCTGGGAGCCGATGCGCCGCGTCGGCGCTGCCGGACGCCAGTTGCTGATCACGGCCGCCGCGCAAACATGGGGCGTGCCGGCGGAGCAATGCACCACGCAACCGGGCCGGGTGCTGCACGCAGCCTCGGGACGCTCCGCGGGTTATGGAGAGCTTGCCGCCAAGGCCGCGGCGCTGCCCGCGCCAGCGTTGAGCAGCGTCAAGCTCAAAGACCCCAAGGATTACCGCATCATCGGCCACTCGGAGCGGGGCGTTGACACCCATGCGATTGTCACCGGCAAGCCGCTCTTTGGCATCGACATTGAAGTGCCGGGGATGTTGTATGCGGCGATTGAGAAGGCTCCCGTCTTTGCCGGCAAAGCGAAAAGCGCAAACCTCGACAAAGTCAAAACGCTGCCGGGTGTGCGCCATGTCCTGCTCATCGATGGCGGCATCACGCCCGCTGCCTTCACGCCCTGGGAGCCGGGCATGGAGCCGGGCATCGCGATCGTGGCCGACACCTGGTGGCAGGCGCAGCAGGCTCGCAAGCAGCTCAAGGTCGATTGGGATCTGGGACCCGCGGCCACACAGAGTAGCGAGGGGTTCGCGGCCAAGGCTGCTGAGTTGCTGAAGGCTCCGCCGGCAAATAGCTTGCGCAAGTACGGAGATGTGGACGCGGCGCTGAAGGCCTCGGCCAAGGTTGTCGAAGCTGCTTATGAGTATCCCTTCATTGCCCATATGACGATGGAACCCCAGGGCGCAACGGCGCACTGGAAGGACGGCAAACTGGAGATGTGGTCGACCAGCACTCTGCCCGAGAACGGCCGCGAACTGGTCGCCAAGACGCTTGGCATCGGTGCGAGCGATGTCACCACCCACATGGTGCGCTCGGGAGGCAGCTTTGGGCGGCGGCTGCAAAACGACTACCTGGTCGAAGCCGCATGGATTGCGAAGCAAATTGACGCGCCGGTCAAGCTGCTCTGGTCCCGCGAAGACGATGTTGCGCACGATCCCTTCCGCCCCGGCGGAACGGTTGGCCTGAAAGGCGGCATTGATGCGCAGGGCAAGCTTACCGCCTGGCGGCATCATCTGATCACCTATGGCGATGAAAAGAACGCGACCTCGGGCGGCGGCATCGGACAGGACACCTTTCCCGCCGGATTTCCACCGGCTTACGCGCTTTACACCTCGATGCAGCCGCTCATGCTGCGCACAGGCGCCCTCCGCGCCCCCGGCGACAACGCCTATTGCTGGGTAGCGCAGTCCTTTATTGATGAACTGGCCTTTGCCGCCGGGCGCGATCCGCTCGATTTCCAGCTCGAACTGCTCGGCAACAAGCAATCCCCCTGGTCATCGAGCGAACACGACCCCGTGGGCGATCACGAGCCGTCTGGACAGGAGGTTCTCATCCCGGAGAGGTTCAAAGGCGTGCTTGAGTTAGTTGCGGACAAGTCGGGCTGGGCCAGGCGGAGCAAGACGCCGGGCCGCGGCATGGGCATCGCCGCATGGTTCTGCCATATGGGTTACTTTGCTGAAGTTGCCGATGTAAGCGTTAACGCGCAGAACAAGGTCACCGTGCATCATGTCTGGGCTGCTGGAGATATTGGTAGTCAGATCATCAACCCCGACGCGGCGGAGAACATGGTGTGTGGCGGAGTCATGGAGGGTCTCGGCTACATGGGGCAGGAGATCACACTGGTCGATGGCAAGATCCAGCAGACGAACTTCCAGAACCACCCTTTGATGCGCATGAGGCAGACACCGAAGATCGAGGTCTATTGGCGCAAGACCGACGACGCGCCGACGGGGTTGGGCGAACCGGCTCTGCCGCCGATTCTACCGGCGGTGTGCAATGCCATCTTCGCCGCCACGGGCAAGAGAATCCGCACGCTGCCGCTGGCTCGGAGCGGCTTCAGTTGGGCGTGAAGGGGCATGAGCCGGAGATTCTCCGCCGGCGATTCCGGGTACACTGGTGCCGATGCCTGTTGCCGCCATCGTTCTTGCCGCCGGAGCAAGCCGCCGTCTCGGCCGGCCCAAGCAACTGCTTCAACTCGGCGGCGAAGCGCTGATTGGGCGCGCGATCCGGCTGGCCAGCGAGGCCGGCGCGGATCCTGTGTTTGCTGTCCTCGGCGCTCATCGGGAGACGATCTGCGCGGCCGCCCGATTGGAGCCTGCGATCCCGGTCGTCAACAGCGACTGGGAGCGGGGCATTGCAACCTCCATTCACGCGGGTTTGCGCGCTCTGGCGGGATATGCTCCGCAGGCCGGCGGCGCGCTGTTTCTGGGCTGCGACCAGCCCCGGCTCACGGCAGAGCACTTGCGCGCGCTCATCGAGGCCTTCACTGCGCAACCGGCGCCCGTCCTTGCGGCCTCGGCTTATGCAGGCGTTTTGGGCATCCCCGCCGTCTTTCCCCGCGCGGTCTTTGCGGATCTGTTTGCGCTCCGCGGCGACAAGGGCGCACGCGCCTTGCTGATGCAGTCGGCGCTTCCGGTGATCGCGCTGCCCTTCGCTGGCGGAGAAGCCGATATCGACCTGCCCGCCGATCTTGCGCTGCTTGAATGATTCTTCATGCGCAAAAAATGGCTCCGATGCCGGTCCGTCGAACGCCGCCGGTCATGGCTAAACCCCGCGAAGTCGGAATCCGTCCGATTTTGACGGCATTCTGTCCCTCGGAGTCATTGGAATCCTATTTTATGCGCGATTCGAGCGAGGATACTTACGCCATATCGGATTGATAATAATTCCTTCAGATCAACTCATCGTTCGATATGCCGGATGGTAGTGAGACAATGTGGATGCGCGTAAAATACACTTTCATTCGCTCGAATGATCCGGGAAACGATCGGCCCAAATCATGCATGCTTCTCTGTTCATCACCTGCTATAACGACACGCTCTTCCCGGAGACCGGCCGTGCCGTGGTCAAGCTCCTGGAGAGGCTGGGAGTCGATCTCGACTTTCGTCCTCAACAAACCTGTTGCGGCCAGATGCACGCCAACACAGGCTTCCGCGGCGAAGCCTTCTCGCAGGCCAAGCATTTCGTTCGCCTCTATTTGGATGCGGAGAATGTTGTCATCCCTTCCTCCTCTTGTGTCGCCATGATGCGCGATCAATATCCCGGGCTCTTTGCAGAGCTCGGCAACGATTCCTTGCGCAGCGACTTCGCCGCCCTGCTGCCCAGGGTCTGCGAGTTGAGCGAGTTCCTCATCGACCGGCTCAAAGTCGAGGACGTTGGCGCCTGGTTTCCTCATCGCGTCGTTTACCACGCCAGTTGCCATGGTGTGCGCGCTTTGCGCCTGGGCGACAAGCCGTATCGCCTGCTGGCGAAGGTTCGGGGGCTGACGCAGCTGCCGCTTGAGAACGCGGACCGTTGTTGCGGCTTCGGCGGGACCTTCTCCATCAAAAATGCCGAGGTTTCGTCCGCGATGCTGGCTACGAAGCTCGAAGATATTGTCTCCACCGGCGCCGAGTATTGCACCGCGCTCGACAATAGCTGCCTCATGCATCTGGGCGGAGCCATGCATCGCCAATCTCTCGCAATGAAGACCATCCACCTGGCGCAGATTCTCGCCAGCACGGAGTCTTCTCCTGTGGAGGCGGCGCGGTGAGTCTCTCCGCTCAATCCCGTCCGGCGTCGTACCGCCCCAACCTCGATCCCGCGACAGCGCCGCCATTTCCGCAAGCCGCGCTGCCGATTCTCCAGAACGCCCAACTGCGCAGGAATGTCGCCCACGCCACGGATGTCATCCAGGCCAAGCGCGCCAGGATGGTGGCGGAGAAGGCGGACTGGCAGCAACTGCGCGAAGCCGCCTCGGCGATCCGCAATCATGCGCTCGACAATCTGGGCGCTTATCTTGAGCAGTTCGAGAGCCGCTGCACGGCCGCGGGAGGCATCGTCCACTGGGCCTCCGATGCAGCGGAGGCGCGAGAGATCATCCTCAATCTGCTGCGCGAGGAGAAGGCATCCGAGGTCATCAAGATCAAGACCATGACGTCGGCGGAGATTCAGTTGAATCCCTTCCTCGAAGCTGCGGGCGTCAATGTGTACGAGACGGATCTGGCCGAGATCATCCTCCAATTGGGGCACGAGGAGCCTTCCCACATTGTCGTGCCCGCTCTGCACATCAATCGCGCGCAGGTCTGCGAGATCTTCGCCCGCAGCATGGGGCTTGACGATCTCTCCGACGATCCCCACGCTCTAACGGCGGCGGCGCGCGCCTATCTTCGCCAGAAGTTTCTCAGCGTTCCAACCGCGATCAGCGGCGCCAACTTTCTAATCGCTGAAACAGGCGCGGTTGCGGTGGTCGAGTCGGAAGGCAACGGCCGGATGTGCCTCACGCTGCCTCGCACCATGATTACGCTGGCGGGCATCGAAAAGGTCTTGCCTCGCTACAGCGACCTTGAAGTGATGCTGCAGGTACTGGCGCGCTCGGCCACCGGGGAGCGCATGAATCCGTATACGTCGCTGTGGACCGGCGTAACGGCGAACGATGGCCCGCAGCGCTTTCATCTCGTGCTGCTCGACAATGGCCGCTCGGCGATTCTCTCCCGGCCCACCGAGCGCCAGACCCTCAAGTGCATCCGCTGCGCCGCCTGCATGAATACCTGCCCCGTCTATCGCCAGACCGGCGGCCACGCATACGGGTCGGTCTACCCCGGTCCCATCGGAGCCATCCTCACCCCGCAGCTCGAAGAGTTGCGGCACGCCCAATCGCTTCCCTTCGCCTCTTCGCTGTGCGGCGCATGTTACGAGGTCTGCCCGGTCAAGATTAATATCCCCGAAGTGCTCATCGAATTGCGAGCGCAGATCGTCGATCAGGATCGCCGGAACGTCAGGCGTCTCTTCGATCCCATGTTTCTTGGCATAAAGATTGCGAACTTTGTCTTTCAAAGTTCGTGGCGATTCCACCTCGCCCAGCGATTCGGGCGCATGGCGACCCGCATCTTTACTCGCCGCGATGGATGGATTCATTCGCTGCCTGGCCTCGGCGCCAAGTGGACTGGCACGCGCGATCTGCGCGGCCTGCCCAGCCAGACCTTCCATGAATGGTGGGCAACGCGATCAAAGGAGCCTAAATGAACGGCTCCGCCCAGTCTCGCGAAAGGGTTCTTGCTCGCATTCGCGCTGCTACACGTAGCGTGGCAGCAGTTCCGTCGCGACTCACGGAGGATTACGCTGCGCTGCCGAGAAACTATCTCCGGCGCGGACAACTTGACGTTGACGCGCTCATCGCGAAGATGATCGAGCGCCTCCGGGATTACGACGCCGAGGTGGTGGAATGCGCGCAAGCGGAGTTGCCTGAGACCATCGCCGCGCAGCTTCGCGCCAGCGGAAAACGTAAAATCGTTGCTCCGCACGAGATACCGGCAGCATGGCTCGTCCCCGGCGTCGATTGGCTGATTGATCGTCGACTTTCGGCAGGCGAAATCGAGAAAGCTGAAGGCATTCTCACTGCCGCATCTTGCGGAATTGCGGATTCGGGAACCATCGTTCTTCATCATTCGGGGACAGAAGGGCGCAGGCTGCTCTCGCTGCTGCCCGATTGGCATCTCTCGATCCTCCGCGCCAGCCAGGTGGTTGAGACTCTGCCCGAGTATTTCGACCGCTGCCAGCAGCCGCCGGCTCTGGCCACGTTCATCTCCGGCCCCAGCGCCACGGCAGACATCGAGATGACGCGCATCAAAGGTGTTCACGGCCCGCGCTTCATGGTTGTCGTTTTGGTGCGAGACGCTTGATGCAACACCAGCCGAAGCAGAGCCATAAGTGGGCGTTTGCTTGCTGGGCATTCTCTTTGCCGGGGCGCCCGGCATCTGCAAAGAGAAGGAGCTGTCGCACGAAGAGAAGCTGGCCAGCATTCGCGAGTTCGACCTGAAGCTCGGCCTGGGTGTGGCCACCTTCTGCGGCATCAAGAGCTCGTGCTTCGCATCCGGGTTGCGCGCGGGTTGAGCCTCGGGCGAGGTCACCGCAGAAATGCCTCCGGCAGACCGCCGTCCACGGGAATCAAATGGCCCGAGGTGCATCGGGAGCGAGCGCCGGCAAGAAACAGGATCGCCTCCGCGCAATCCGCCGGATCGATGGGCCGATGCGTCAGCGTCCGCTTGGCGTAGAAGGCCGCCAGCAGATTGCGCATCTCGTCGTCCGTCATCGACTCTTCAAAGGCAATGCCGTACTTGGTCAGCGACGTCCGCACGCGATCGCGGGGAAACATCGCGGAGCCTTTCACGACGGTCGCCGGACAGATGCCATTCACGCGCACCCTGGGCGCCAGGCTCACGGCCAGCTCGCGCACTAGATGGCTCAAAGCCGCTTTGCTCACGTCATAGGCCTCGCTGCCGCGCTTGGACACTACCGCGTTTGCCGAACTTGTAAGCACGATCGAAGCCTCCAGTCCTTGTGCCGCGAAGACTTTGGCCGCCTCATCGCAGAGCAGGTAATTCGCCGTGACGTTGACATCGAGAGTCGTGGCCCACATCGACTCCGGGATCGCGCCATCCGGCGACGAAGGAAACATCGCCGCGGTGTTGATCAGGATGTCGACTCCGCCGAAGGCCGCGACGGTTGCCTTGAGAGCCTGAGTGATTGCGGCGCGGCTTCGGATGTCAACCGCCGTCGATGCAACGAATTCCTTTGAGGTGAGCTTTGCAACCTCGTTGACAACGTTGGCGGCGGCGTTCGAATCGCGGTCGGCGACCATCACGTGAGCGCCGCGCGAGGCGGCCAGCAGCGCCACTTCGCGCCCAATGCCGCTGCCTCCGCCGGCCACCAGCACGATGTTGCGGCTCAACTCCTTTTCCGCGGGCTGGCGGCGAATCTTGGCCTCTTCGAGCGCCCAGTACTCGATGCGGAAGGCTTCGCTGAGCGGTAGAGCAACGTAGTTTGTGAAGACCTTGAAGCTGGCCGGGTCCATGCCTTCGCCGCACTGCGGAACGGGCGTTGCCTTTAGTCCCGATTGATCTTCTTCTTGCAGCAGGCTCGCGCCTTCCATTACGTGAATCGCGTTGGTATAGAACTCTCCGCCGATGCGCGCTTCGGTCTTGTTCTTGCCAAAGCTGATCATACCGAGTCCGGGGATCAGCACGATCGAAGGATTTGTGTCGCGCAGCGCCGGCGAATCGAAGAGCGCGTGGGCCTCATAATAGCTCCGATACTGCACTCGATACTCGGTGAGCGACGAGTCAATCTGTTTCTTGAGCGCGTCTACATTGTCTGCTTCGGCCCACGGCACAAACATGGGGCGAATCTTGGTGCGAATGAAGTGGTCAGGGCAACTGGTTCCGAGGAACGCGAGCTCTCTCGCATGCTTCGAGTTCACAAACTGCAGCACATCGTCCGAGTCGCTGAAGTTTGCGATCCATCTCCGCTGGCCGCTGATACGCCCGCGCAGGAAGGGCAGGATTTCGACGGTCAGATCCTTGCGGTTCAAGCGCGATTTCACTGCTACTCCACCAAAACGGAAATCTCCCTTCTTCAAGCCGTGTCTCTCGATAAACTGTCCCAGTCGATCGATCACCGTGAGCGTGTTCACATAGCACTCGCGCTGCGTCTCGCCCCATGTGAAGAGGCCGTGCCCGCCTAGCACAATGCCGTCGCAACCGGGGTTCTCCTCGACGGCGCGCTTCATTGTCATGGCCAGCTCGAAACCCGGACGCTGCCACGGAACCCACACCAGCCGGTGATAAAACTCGCGATTGAACTCCTCCATCTTCGCCTTGCCGTTGGCCGACGCCGCCAGCGCGATGCCCCAGTCGGGATGCAGGTGATCGACATGCGCGAAGGGCAGAAAGCCATGCATGGGAGTGTCGATCGACGCCGCCACGGGATTGTTGCGGAAGGCGCAAAGCGCATACATCTCGACCATGGAGTCTTCCGTTTCCGGGCCCCGGTAGAGCCTCTCGAGCGCCGACAGCTTCTCCTGGTAGAGCGTGGCAAAGCCGCCCCGCTTGATGCTTCCCAGATCGCCGCCGCTGCCCTTTACCCAGAGCACCTTCACCTTCTGGCCAGTGAGTGGATCGAGCTCGTCAACTTTAGAACTGGTATTGCCGCCCGCGAAGTTGGTGATGCGCAGATCGGAGCCAAGCAGGTTTGAGCGGTAGCGCAGCAACTCGGGTTCGTCCAGCGCATCGGCTATGGCTGGATCCCAACGGTCTTCCAGAAACTTCAGCGAGGGAGAAACAACAACTGCAATCGTCATATTCACACACCTTGGGTATCGTACGAATCGAGGATAACAATTTCAACCTGGATCGCGGCCGCTTTGCCAAGCACAGGAGCAGGCCGGCGGTTGCCGAGTAGCGTCTGATGGATTCGCCGCGGCGGAGCGAAGCGAGTGTAGGGAGATTCTACTCTCATGTCCGTCTGAATCGCGGAACACGTCAAAGGGCATGGAGCGCGACTTGACGAGAGCCCGACCCGAGGGAGGATGATGTGCAGTATGGAACGCCGCGAGTTTCTGCGCGCCTCCACTGCCGCTCTGCTGGCCGCGGGTTCAAGCCGGTTCTACGGGGCCGATGCCGGCCGCGATGCGCCGGTCTTCTCAACGGGCAATCGCAGGTGGCAGAAGGCCTACGATCGTGCGCTTCAGGTGCTGGCCGGCAATGTGCAGGTGCTGCCGCGCTACGATGCCCCTGTGCTCATCGAGGGAGCGAGCTATAAGGGCATCTGGCAGGAGTGCGGGCCGCATGAGGCGCTGGTCTACCGTCCATACCGGGACGATGTGGCCCGCAACAGCCACATGACGTTCTTTGCCCTGCAGAAGGAGGACGGGCAGCTTCCGGCGAATAACAAACACACGGAGACGGGTTTTGGGCAGATTCAGATGGTGGTGCCCATTGCGGCGACGGCCTGGGAGCTGGCTCAGCGCACGGGAGACGGCCAGTTGCTGCGAACGGCATACGAGAGCTGCGCGCGATGGGATGGCTGGCTGATGCGGTACCGCAACACACGCGGCACGGGACTGATCGAAGGCTTCTGCACCCACGACACCGGCCAGGACAACAGCCCGCGGTGGGCCGGCATGCCAAATCGGTGTCCCGGCGGGGATGCCCGAATTTGTCCAAAGGCTCCGGGGTTGCCGCGCCTGTGTCCCGATCTCTCCGCCACGGTCTATGGAGGCCGCGTGGCTCTGGCAGCTATGGCCAAGGCTATGGGCAAAAACTCCGACGCGGATCGCTGGTCTGAAAGCGCGGAGCAGATCCGCCAACTGATTCTCGCGAAGCTCTGCGTTCCGGAAGATGCAGCCTTCTATGATCTTGACGCGCAGGGGCATTTCGTTCGCGTTCGTTCCGACGTACTCAGCCGAGTCTGCGGTGAACACGTCGTCAACCGGAAGACCTTCGACGCGCTCTGGGAGCGTCAGATCCATAATCCCAAAGCCTTCTGGGCCCCATATCCGCTGCCATCGATCGCGCTGGACGATCCTGCTTTTGTGCGGCCGATTCCACGGAACTCCTGGGGCGGGGCGTCGCAGGCGCTCACCGCTCTGCGCGCGCCTCGATGCTTCGAATATTATGGCAAGGCGGCGGAGCTCTCGTTGCTGATGAGCCGCTGGTGTGAAGCCATCCAACGCGATATGAGTTTCCGCCAGCAGGTGGACCCAATGACCGGCGAGTTCACCCAGGCGGATATGCCCGGCTACTCGCCCGCGGCGTTGGTGATGGTGGATTTCACCTGGAGGCTGGCCGGCGTTCGGGAGACGCAAGAGCTGCTGGAGTGGAATGTGCGCCCGCGCTGCGCCGCTTCAGAAGCCGCGCGTTTTTCCATGCACTTCGACCGCAACCGCACTGCCGCCATGGTTTATAACGGAGGAGGCGCAGTGCTGCAGCTTGACGGCAAACGCATTGGCGGCATTGAGTCGGGAACAGCTCGCCTTGTGACCGACAAGACGGGCCGGCCGAAGTCGCTCAGCGGCATCGGCGAGGCAACTGAAACCGTCTACGTCCAGTTCGGCTCGCGTCCTGCGCAACGCTGGACCGTTCACCCCAATCAGCTATTGCAACTTGGCTGAAACGATGCAGAGGTGCGGCGGTGCAAAGCCTCTTACACTGAGCGCGAGGGCCGATCAAATCAAAAGAATCGTGCGCCAGAGGAGAAACGCCTTGATCCGCAGAGACTTCCTTCAAAACGCAATTGGCGGCCTGGCCGTTGCGCTTCCAGCCGGTCTGGCAGCGCAAGATCCGCGGCGGCAGCTCCCGAACGGGCCGCGAATCATGCCTTCACCCGGCTGGATCAATGTCCGCGACTTCGGCGCAATCGGCGATGGATCGACCATCGACACGCCTGCCGTCAACCGGGCCATTGAAGCCGCGGCGGCCCAAGGCGGCGGCACAGTGTGGTTTCCCGCGGGTGCCTATGCCTGCTATACCATCCGGCTCAAGAGCCATGTGGGCCTGTATATCGAGCATGGCGCAACCATCCTCGCCGCGGCCGTTCCCGATGCCGGAACCACAACGGGCGGCTTCGATCCTGCCGGGCCGCCACAGCCCTGGGAGGCCTATCAGGACTACGGACACAACCACTGGGCCAACAGCCTCATCTACGGGGAAGGCCTTGAAGACCTCTCCATCTCCGGCCCCGGCCTCATCTGGGGCAAGGGGCTCAGCCGGGGCGATTCCAACAGCCTGCCGCGCGCGGAGAGCCCCGGCGTCGGCAATAAAGCCATTGCGCTGAAGAATTGCCGCAACGCGACCATCCGCGAGATCTCCATGCTGATGTGCGGCCACTTCGCCATTCTGCTCACGGGCGTGGACAACGTCGTCCTTGACGGCCTCAAGATCGACACCAACCGCGATGGCATCGACATCGACTGCTGCCGCAACGTGCGGGTCTCCAACTGCGCCGTCAACTCCCCCTTGGACGATGCCATCTGTCCCAAGAGTTCCTTCGCTCTGGGCTACGCGCGCTCGACCGAAAACGTGACCATATCCGGCTGTTACATTACAGGTGCCTACGAGTTTGGCAGCATGCTGAGCGGTGCCTGGAAGCTGTCTGATTATTGGCAGGCGCATAAGGCCTGCGGCCGCATCAAGTGCGGCACCGAATCGAACGGCGGCTTCAAGAACATTACGATTGCGAATTGCGTCTTCGACCGGTGCCGGGGTCTTGCTCTCGAGACGGTGGATGGCGCAATCATTGAAGACATCGCTGTCACCAATCTCGCCATGCGCGGTCTGGTGCATCCTCCCGTCTTTCTTCGTCTCGGCAGCCGGCTGCGCGGACCGGCGGGTACTCAACCCGGCACTCTGCGTCGCGTAATCATATCGAATGTGATAAGCCAGGACTCCGTGGCTGAGCTGCCGTCGATCATAAGCGGCATTCCCGGATCGCTGATCGAGGACGTGAAGATCAGCGATGTCTACCTCCACCAGCTGGGCGGGGGAGCTTCAGAGTGGGCTGGCCTGCATCCACCCGAGAACGAGCGCGGCTATCCCGAGGCCAGCATGTTCGGAACGCTGCCGGCCACGGGATTCTTTCTGCGCCATGCCCGCAATATCGAGTTCAGCAACATCGAGATCGCCACGGCGAAGCCGGATGCGCGGCCGGCCATCTGGGCCGAGGACGTGGATGGGCTGGATTGCTTCAGGATGCGCATCGAGCGCGGCTCGGCTGCATTTTCACTGCGCAGCGTTCGCGAGTTTCGCAACTTTGGAAGTCAGAGTTCCAAGGATATTTCAGAGGCTCAAGTGACCTCCGCCAGTTATTAACTCGAGTTGGGAGGCAAGATGGGAGATCTTTGAAAGCAATCTCCAGGCTACTCCCGGCCTTTTTTGCGAATCTCGATATTGAGGCGCTTGATCTTCTGGTTGAGGGTGGAGAGGGGAATGCGGAAATGCTCGGCGGCGTCGGTCTGGTTCCAGTTCGAGCGCTCGAGCTTCTCGATGATGATGCGGCGCTCGATGTCCTCGAGGATGTCGAAGAGCGAGGCGTTGGGGTTGTGCTGGAGCAGGGCGTCCTGGAAGCTGCGCCCGGTGATGTGGCCGGGAAGCAGGTCGGAGCCGATGACGGGCCCGCTGGAGAGCACCACGCCGCGTTCTATTGAATTCTCTAATTCGCGCACGTTGCCCGGCCACTCGTAGTCGACCAGGGCGCGCAGGGCGTCGGCGGAGAGCTTGCGCGGAGCAAGTCCGTTCTCGTTGGCGTAGAAATCTAGGAAGTGGCTGGCCAGCAGGGGAATGTCTTCGCGGCGGGCCCGCAGCGGAGGCAAATCGATGCTGATGACGTTGAGGCGATAGAAGAGGTCTTCGCGGAAGCGGCCGTCGTGCACCGCCTGGCGCAGATCGATATTGGTGGCGGCGATGATGCGCACGTCTACTTGAATCTCGGAGATGCCGCCCAGGTGCATGAAGCGCCGGTCCTGCAGCACGCGCAGGATCTTGGCCTGTGTATCCATGCCCATGGTGGCGATTTCGTCCAGGAAGAGCGTGCCGCCGTTGGCCACCTCGAAAAGGCCTTTCTTCGAGGCCACTGCCGAAGTGAATGCGCCCTTGACGTGGCCGAAGAGCGTGGATTCAAGCAGCTCGCTGGGCATGGCGCCGGTGTTGATGGGAACGAAAGGCTTGTCGCGGCGCGGCGAGTTGGCGTGAATGGCTTTGGCGATCATCTCCTTGCCGGTGCCGCTCTCGCCTTGAATCAGAACAGTGGACCGGCTGGGAGCCACCTGGGCCACGAGGTCGAAGACCCTGAGCATGATCTCGCTCTTGCCCACGATGTTGGAGAAGTTGTAGCGCTGCTTGAGGGTGCGCTTGAGTTGCAGCACCTCCTCTTCGGCGCGATGGCGGGCGACGGCGGAGCGGATGTCGGCCAGCAGCTTTTCGTTGTCCCAGGGCTTCTGGACGAAGTTCTCGGCGCCGGCGCGGATGGCCTCGACCACATTGTCTACGGTTCCGTAGGCGGTGATCATGATGACCGGCAGCTCGGGCTGGCGCTCCTTGATCTGCGGCAGCAGCTCGAGGCCGCTCTGGCCGGGCAGGTTCAGGTCGAGCAGCAGCAGGTCGAAGTTTTCCAGATCCAGTGTCCGCAGCCCCTCGATGCCGTCGGCGGCCATTCTCACCGCGTACCCTTCGAGGGTGAGCAGCACTTCCAGCGACTCCCGGATGGCGGCCTCGTCGTCGATCACCAGAATGCTGGCCAGGCCACTGGAGAAGCCGGAGTGGCCGGCGACGGCGGTTGCGGATGCGGGCAGATTCAAGGACTGTTCGACCTCAGGCATGAACGGAATTCCTCAACAGGGGAAACTCGAGATGAAAGGTTGTGCCAACGCCGATCGCGCTCTCTACATGAATTTTACCGGCATGTTCCTGGATGATGCCGTAAGAGACGGAAAGCCCCAGGCCGGTTCCGCGGCGGTCGCCGGGCTTGGCCAGGGTCTTGGTGGTGAAAAATGGATCGTAGATGCGCTTGAGATGCTCGGGAGCGATGCCCGATCCGGAGTCGGCGACCAGCGCGGAGACGTGGCCGGAGTGCCCGTTCGGCGCGTCGAAATGGGTGGCCACGCGCAACCGGCCGCCGTCGGGCATGGCTTCCTTGGCGTTGAGCAGCAGATTGAGAAAAACCTGCTGCAGCTTGCCGGGGTTACCGTGGATGGAGGGCAATCCCTCGGCCAGATCTAGATCGACGATCACCTTCGCGGTCTTGAACTGATGCTCGAGCAGGGAGAGCGTGTCGCGAATGACCTGGTTGAGATGGGTTTCGCGGAACTCCGTTGTCGAGGTGCGGGAGAAATTCAGCAGGCCATTGGCGATTTCTGCGGCGCGGAAGCTCTGCCGGGTGATCTTGTCGAGGACCGGGCCAAGGCGCGCGTCGCCTTTCAGTTGCTTGGAGAGCATCTGCGCGTAGGAGGAGATGACGGCCAGCGGCGTGTTGATTTCATGCGCGACGCCGGCGGCCAGCAGGCCGATCGAGCTGAGCTTGTCTGCCTGCGCCAGTTGGGTTTCGAGTGTGACCCGCTCGGTGATGTCGTCGACCAGGATGATGCGGCCGACGGATACGAAGTCGCGCGATAGCAGAGGCGCAATGGCGATGTTGACCGAGCGCTGCTCGCCGGCGCGGGTGGTGAGGGGAAACTTGTAGAGGTGATGCACGCCTTGCTCGTTGCGGAAGCTGTCCATTGTGTCGGCCAACTCGGAGGGAAAGACGGCGCGAAGCGCCTGGCCGACAGCCTCGGCGCGGCTGAGCGCGTACATGGCCTCCATCTGCGCGTTCCAGCTCTCGATGCGGTCGTCGAGATCGAGCGCCAGGATGCCGACGTTGATCGACTCGACGATGTTTTCGTTGAACTCCTTGAGCCGCTCGAATTCGCCGATCTTTTCTTCGAGTCTCGAATAGAGGCTGGCATTCTGCAGCGCGATGCCGATATAGCTGGCCAATGACTCGAGCAGTTCCACGTCTTCGCTGGAAAGAAAGTCGCCGCCGATGGTGCGGCCCAGGCCGATGACGGCGATGGTGCGCGTCGTCTCGGGTCCATTGGGAGTGGTGTCGCCAGATTGAATCTGGCCGGCGGCGACCCGGCAGGGCAGATAGTAGTTCAGGTCGAGCAGGGAGGCGGTGCGCTGCTGGTCCTCGGGCAGGTGCAGGGCAGCTTGAGCGTTCTCCAAAAAGATGTGCGTGTGGTCCTTGGCGTGGTCGAAGTCCAGGAAGCCAAGATCGAGCTTGCCGGGTCCAACCGCGCCCAGGCCAATGCCGCCGGCTCCAATCCTGTCCTGGGCGGCTTTGGCTTCGGCGGGCAGCCCGTGGGATGCGGCCAGGCGCAGGCGGCCATGTTCCTGGGCCAGGAAGACAGCCACGCGCGCCACTAGCAATGTGTTGGGCAACTGCTCGACGATCGATTCCAGCAAGGCATTCAGATCGGTCTCGGAGCTGAGGCCCCGGCCGAACTCCACCAGCGCCTTGCGGTAGTCGTAACGATGCCGGTCGAAGGCCCGGTCAACCCAGCCCTGAATGCGGCGCTTGAGCGGCTCAAAGAAGGCTGCCACCAGCACGATGGCGATGCCTTCGCCCCAGTCCCTGACCGGCCCCGGCAGTTGATAATGGGCCAGCCCTGCTGCTGCCGCAATCACGCCGAAGTAGCCGCCCAGGATCAGGCCGGTGGCCAGCGTGTACGCCATGCCGCGCTTGAAGATCAGGTCGGTGTCCATCAGCCGGTAGCGGACGATGGCCCAACTGAAGGTGAGCGGCAGAACGACGATGGAGAGGTTCGCCAGATTGGTGAGCCAACTGTAAGGCCGCCAGTCCAGGAGAAAGGGAATGGAGTAACACAGCGTAAACGGGACGACGGCGCACAGCGCGCCGCGAGTGAGCCACTTCAATTGCTGGCGCAGAAGGGGCGTGTTGGCGCGGTGATAACTGCGCACGAAGAGGTAGGCCGCGAGAACGTAGAAGAAGGCTTCGTAGCCGGTGCCGGCCTGATCGAGCCGGTGCTCGAGCAGCTTGGTCGCCTCCCAGCGGGTGATCGCCACCACCCACAGACCCAGCAAAATGGCGCCGGGCGCGTAGATGAGCGGCAGCCAGAGCCAACGGCTCCGAAGCTTCTTAAGCCGATCCTCGGGAAAACTGAGGGCAAAGTGCAGAAACAGCGCCGGCTGCAGCGATTCGGCCAGGATATTCGACCAGAAGACGATCCAGTCGAGCGGGCCGAAGGCGCCAGTGTACTTGAGCGCGTAGAGAGCGAACGAGACCAGGCAGAAGAGATAGAAGTGGGTGGCGCGCGGAGCCGTCCAGCGGCGGAAGAGGACGTAGATGCCGATGGCCAGATAGACCAGTCCAATCAGGCGCTGTCCCAGCTGCAGGCTGCGGTCCATGGGCTCGGGAATGACTTCGACCGGTCTGCCCAGCGCAACGCCATTGCGCACGATCCGGTAGTCGATCTGGAAGTAGCTGCCGGTACGGTAAAGGGCGCGCTCCAGATCCGCCGCGCGAACGACATCGGTGTAGACGGGCGTGTATTTAGGCTCGGTGGGAAGAGAAAGCGGCTCGGCGACGGTGCTCTGGCCGGCGGTTTCGTCCGGAAGCTCCTTCACGTCTGCCAGCGGTTGATGCGGCTGAATATCAGTGTGCAGGCCCGGTCCGACCGGCGGGACACTCACTCCGGTCAGCAGATCGTTCACCTGGATGCCGGCGCGCTTTCCGGGACTGTCTGGCAGCACTTTGTCGGCGACCAGTCCGCTGCCGCCGGCCGCCTCACGCCACCAGACGCCGTCATCGGGAAGCTGCGTGTGGCGCTCCTGAAGAAAATTCATCACCGCCAACACGAAGAGACCGACCGTGGCCACGGCCAGCAGCGTCGCCTGCAAGCGATTGAAGAGACTTCTCTCCATGAGGTGAGTACCTTGCTTCATTTTGTCTTAGCACGCAGGGTGCCATGTCGGGAGGATGAGCTAACTCCTCAGGCACGAATCGACAATCAACTGAGAATACATGAGATAGGGACGTTGGCTTGGCGAAAAAGTCAACCGGAGCTTCGGGAGTTTCTCAGAAAGATGCAGTAAACGGGAGATGGTCTATGTTAAAAGGGATTGATCTACTGAAATTGGTACCATGATAACCTCAGCGAATTCTGCGCGGTTTGTTCCAGGCTTATGGCAACCGTGCTCCTTGCGGGTTGATGCTGAGACGAACGAGGTCAGGGCGGAGTCGATGGTGGCGATAGGCAGCGTGTCAGAAGTTTTTCTCAAGAAAGTCGCGCAACCGGTCGAGCCGGTACGTGGCGTCGCCTGTCTCGATTCCCAGCAGAAGCTGAGTGGAGGCCAGTTGATTGCGGAAGTCCAGGGCCGGGCGGGTCTCGGCGTCTCCGATCAGCTTGAGGCTCTTCTCGATCTCCCGGGTTTCCCGTTGCAGAGAGTTGATGCGGTTTTGCTGGACGGCAACGGTTTGCTCGATCTGGCCGCGGAGCACCTCCATGCCCCGGGCAACATCGTTTTCCTGGACCTTCTTCCAGTCGCCGTAGGCATCGACAGAGCGGTCGAGGTGTTTGTCGATGGCGCGGCTGGCGAGGTTATAGCTGAGGCTGACTTCCCCGTAGGGTTCAATGCCCTCTGCCACAGGATTGATCTGCTGGTGCATGCCGACGGTTAGGGCGACGTCCCAGTTGTTTTGCCGGGTCAGCCGCGCCAGGGACCTTTGCTCATCGATGTCGCTGGCCTGCTTTGCCGCCGCCTGCAACTTGAGAGGCTGGTCGCTGAGCGGCGGAACGTAGAGCGCGGCAATCTTCGATGCGGTATCTGCGCGGTCCGATTCGAGCTTGATCCGGTTGGTCACCAGGGCCAGCAGCATGGGACGGGTCATGTCCTGGGCCTCGACCATCTTGTTGGCTTGGTCGATCAGCGCGTCCAGCGACTTTGAGGCCTCGCCGATTAAGGTCAGCCGATGCGTGAGCGCGTCCTTCTCGATCGCGGGCAGTGCGTACTGAAGGGTCAGCTGCGCCTCACTGGAGGCCTTGTAGAGATCGCAGTTTTTGCGGGCTGCGTCGAGCGTGATTCCGGCCTTCTTCAGGTTGGACAGGCTAAGCTGAGCGCCGGCGACAAGCTGCGTCGGCAGCCCGGTCTCAGGCTGCGTGAAGCCGGCGAGCCCGCTGGGTGTGCGCAGGAAATCGCTCTGCGCCCTGGCCTGCTCGGCCAGATAGGCGCAGTAGGCTTGCTCGTCGGCCTGAATGTTTTGCGCCGCCGTCGCTACGGCGCTGATCAATGGCAGAAAGAAGATGGCTGCGAGAATCGAGTTGCGGCGAAACATGATCGTGCTCCCTCAAGAATCGATTGTGGAACGAGAAGAGCCGTGGCTTACAGGCAGGCTCTAGAACAAGATCGGTTTGCGGCCCAGAAAAACAGTCTGCGACT
Source organism: uncultured Acidobacteriaceae bacterium (assembly GCA_963710875.1). Classification (GTDB taxonomy): domain Bacteria; phylum Acidobacteriota; class Terriglobia; order Terriglobales; family Acidobacteriaceae; genus Telmatobacter. Next base: position 466,694 of record CAVQBW010000002.1, read on the forward strand.
TTGCCGACTCGGGGTGCGAGAGGTTCATCAGGATGGTGAGTCCTCGCACCTGGGTCTTGAAGATGGGATGACTGATGACCTGTTCGCCGAGAAAAATCTGTTTCACGGTGCCGACCTTGCGGCAGAGAACCATGTTGAGGTAGCAGTCGTAGATGGGCGCGCCCATCGTCGCGTTGGCCTGATTGTCGTAAGGAACGAAGGCGAAGTAGAGCCGCTTGTCGCCTGTGGCATTGAGGTAGTAGGGACTCTGCTTGGCGATCTCGATGGCGTCGTGCAGCCGGTCCGCCTGGCGGTTGTCCTCCGCCAACTGCTTCTCCGCGACACTGAGGGTCACATCGAGCTGGGCGATGTTGGAGCGCAGCTCGGCCTGTTTTTCGACTACATCGAGGGACTTGGTGCCTATCGTGGTCTTGTCGAGGACGCTGTCTGAGAGCATGACATCGGCGATTCGGCTGTCGGTGTAGGCGCCCTCGGCCTGATTCAGCCCGGCCAGTTGTGTGGCGGCGTCTCCTTTGGTGATGAGTCCGGCGGCGAGGTCGCTCTTGATCTGCGCTTCGACCTGGTGGATCTGCGTGAGCAACTCCTGAGTCTTGGAATTGTCTGCCTGTTTTTGCACGTCCAGCGCGGCCAGTTGCGGCCCGGTGAGCTGGTCGTGGCTGTGTTCGCGGGCGATGGCTGTTTGCAACTCGGAATCCAGCGCCAGCAGGGAGGCGCGATACTTGACCATCTCTGCGAGAGTCGTCTGCTGGCGCAGGATGTCCACCCTGAGGTCCTCGATGGTTTGCCGGCTAAGAACCAGCTTCTGCATGAAGTCCAGGCTCTTCTCGTCTGAAGCCGATAGGATGACGGGCGCGGCCCAGCTCTTGTCCACGGCATAGAAGCCCATGACGAAGGCATAGCAAAGAACGCCGATCAGCACCGCATAGAGCACCACGATGGCGAAGATGCGATAGGTGGTGAGAACCGACTTGTAGGCAAGCGATTGCAGCGCGGGGCGGGTCTTTGCCGCCACCGGGCGTTTCTCGATTTCAGGCGTGGCCAATGGAGGTCTCCTCTGCTTCCTTTTCTTTGGCGCGTGTTCCCCAATCGGCGGAGTCCATGGTGCAGAGCGCGAGAGGCGTGATGAATAGCGTGCTGGCGAGCGACCATGCGATGTAAGCGCCAAAGGCCAGGGGGTGCTGAAGCGTCTCTCTGGCGCTGTATTTCTTGATGGCCCAGCTAAGAACGGCGGCAATGCCGAGATAGACGACAAGCGGTGCGGGCCCGGCCCAGGCCATCGGATCGGAGGTCAGCATGGTGACCACCACCAGCAGCGCAACGATAGCGCCCAGCGGCGTAAGCACGAGCGTGAGGACGGTATTGGGATGCAACTTGAAAACGTGTTTGGGCAAGGTGCGCAGGGTGTAGAAGAAATCGCGCACGATGCTGCGCCGCCAGCGAAGCTGCTGCTTGAAGAGTACCGAGAGCGTATTGGGCACCGTGGTCCAGCAGAGGGCGTCGTTGTTGATGTAAGTTCCGTATCCGCGCAGCAGCGTTTGATGCGTCAGGAAGCGGTCTTCGCCCTGATTGACCGGGATGCCGAACCAATGGCGGGCGCGAATGGCGGGTTCGATCTCCAGCAGCAGCGAGCGTCGAATCGCGAAGAGGCAGCCGCTGATGCAGCAGATGCTGCGCGTCCAGTTCTCGGGAATCTTGTAAAGCTCGAAGGCGGAGTAGTAAATGATGGTCTGGATAGCGGTGATGACGCCGTCGTTGGGGTTGCTGACGCCCACACGCCCGCCAACCGAGCCAATACCCGGCTCGGCGAAGCAGGCGGTCAGCTCGCGGATGGCGTCCGGATGGAAGATGCAGTCCGAGTCGATCGAGATGATGATCTCGGCGGTCGAGTGCTCGAGGGCATTGCAGACGGTGCGCGCCTTGCCGCAGTTGAAGCTGTTGCGGCCCACGCGGATAGGAATGTTGGTGAAGTCCCGCTGGGCCTTGAGCATCCACTCATAGCTGTCGTCCACCGAGCAGTCGTCCTGCGCGATCACTTCAAAGCTGCCGCTGGGGTAGTTGCTCTTGCTGATGCTTTCGATGGTCTGGTAGACGGTTCGTCCTTCGTTGAAGCAGGGCATGAGAACGCTGACGGTCGGCTGCCAACTATAGTCTTTGCGAACCTTTGCGCTGGGAAATGAAATTTTGAGAATAAGGCCCATGAGATATTTGACGACCGAGATTACCAGGCAGAGAAACATGATCAGCCAGAGAAGAATGGGCGCCATCGTTGTCTCCCTTGCCAGAGTCGCGCCGGAAAGCGGCTCGAAGAGCGACCCGGTTTGTCGTTCATCGTTGTGCTGAGCCGGGGCCTGCCGCCCAGCTTGCAATTCCCGCGCTTCGCCTATGAGTTTATCGCATGGCAGGCGCTGATTTTGCCCGGCGCCAGGGCCGTCCGATTCGAAAATGGGCGAGAATTGCTACGAAGGCTGTAAACTTGCAGCCGGTGCGGGCGTCTACCTAAGTGATGGCAGCCGGCACAGCATTGGAAACGATGACCATGGCAACGGCGAACGAGATTGCCGCCGAGGAGTTTTCGGCTGTAGTCACAAAGCACCGTCCGCAGATCTTCCGGTTTCTGCTCTCGTCGACGCGCGACCCGGACCTGTCGGAGACGCTGACCCAGGAGTGTTTCCTGAAGGCGCACCGCAACTGGACGAGCTTTCGCGGGGAGTCGAGCGCGATGACCTGGCTGATGCGGATCGCCATCAACCTGCAGAAGGACCACTGGCGCAACCGGCGGATGCAGTTCTGGCGGCAGACCCAGACCCGCGCGGTGAATCTGGACGAGGCCAGCGATTGGCTGCCGAGCGGAGAACGGTCGGTCGAGCAGCAGTTGCTGGCCAGGGAGCGGGTGCGGCAGGTGGGCAAGGCGGTCGAAGGGCTGAGCGAGCGCCAGCGGACGGTGTTTCTGCTGCGCTATGTGGAAGAGATGGAGTTGAGCGAGATTGCGCGGGCCACCGGGCTCAATGAGGGCACGGTCAAGGCGCACCTCTCGCGGGCATTGGCGAGAGTGCGCGCGGAACTGGGGGGAAGACGATGAGCTTCGAGGATAAAGTTGGGGCCGGGAACGGGGTGAGCGGAGCGGGCAAGTTGGCCGGCGAGTTGGGCGAGCTGCAGGAAGCCATCTCGAATTTCCGCTTGTGCGTTCATGGCTGGAGCGAGGCTGCCTTGAGCCGTCCACGAAGCGCGGTTGAGCCTGGGCGGCGCCGGATTCTGGCGGCTGGCGGTTGGCTGGGCCCTCGGTTGCGTCCTGGTTGCAGGCGGCGTCTCGGGAGGGGTTTACGAGCATCTTCACCGGCAGCAATTGGCGCGCATTGCCGCCGCCCGCGTGGCCGAGCAGCAGCGGATGGCCGCCCAGCAGCGGGTTCGCCAGGAGGATGAGGATTTGCTGGCCAAGGTGGACAGCGATGTATCGCAAGAGGTTCCGAGCGCCATGGAGCCTCTGGCTCAACTGATGACTGGGGACGGAAACCAGTAAGTGCGAAGGCGCAAAACGGGTGTGAACCCTCGGCAAATCGAGGGAGAGGAGAAGAGGATGCAGGCATTGAGGGTGGTGCGGTTGGGATGGACGATCGCGGCAGTTTTGCTGGCGGGCACGGCGATGGCGCAGGGGCCTGGCGGCATGGGAATGGGAGCCGGCAGCGGCATGGGGCCGGGATTCGGGGAGCATCGGCCTCCGATGGAGAAAGCCTTCGGTCTCAATGGCGATCATGGGCGCTGGTGGAATAATCCCAAGGTCGTGGAGCGGTTGAAGCTGACCGATGAGCAGCGGAAGGCCTTTGACGGCATTTTACTGGAGCACCGCGAGAAGCTGATCGACCTGCGGGCCAACGTGGAGAAGGCAGAGCTGGAGATGGAACCCCTGGTGAGCGCCGATCAACCGGACGAGACCAGGATTCTAGCTCAAATCGACAAGGTGGCCCAGGCCAGAGCCGAGCTCGAAAAGGCGAATGCGCGCTTCCTGCTGGCCATTCGTGACAAACTGACGCCGGAGCAGTGGAAGCAGATCCAGGCCTTCCGCGCCAACCATGGGCAAGAGCGCGAGGGCAGGGAAGCTGACCGCCACGGAAGGGACGGTGAGGGACCGGGTCGTTGGGGTCAAGGCGGCGAGCACCGTCGCCAGATGCCTCCGCCGCCGCAGGCTCCGCAAGGCACGCAGCCCGAATCGGCCCCGGCAATGCCGGCTGCTCCGGCTCCTGGAGCGGGAGCCGACCAGTAAGAGCGCTGCGAGGCGAGTGTTTCAAGCCGAGAGAAGATAGTGTTGCAATCTAGAACGGCGGCGGCAGGAGGCGACCCTCTTGCCGCCGTTTTTTGTGCGCGACAGACGGGCGGGAACGTGGCCGCGCCGCACCAATGAGAACGGTTTCAAATGCCTCTCAGACGCCCATTGAAGCAGCCCTCCCTGTCGCGAAGCGAGACAGACGGGTGAAGCGCAACGGGACAGCCTCTGAATCGCTTTGGGACAGGGACTGAACGGAAGCCGGACAGCTTGAATCGGGGCGCGACAACCCGGCAAAAATGCGCTCCTGAAAATTATGACTAAAGTTATTTCCGCCGGCTCCGATGAACGGGGTGGATGCAGAAAGCCCATCCGGATCCAACGGGGAACCTGGCATGCACCGCCAGGCAGGGCGCGATTCAACGCATCCAAAAGGAGTACCTTCCATGGCCCTCGGTGTTTTGAACAATCTGTCGGCGATTCAGGCGGCCAACAACCTGAACAATACGAACAACAGCTTGCAGACGGTCTTGCAGCAGTTGTCGTCGGGGTCAAGGATCAACTCCGGGGCCGACGACGCCGCGGGGCTTTCGCTGGTCAACGGCCTGGAGGCCAACCAGACGGCGCTGACGCAGTCGGAGACCAATGCGACGGAGGGTGTTGGGCTGCTGGATGTGGCCGATGGCGCGCTGTCGCAGGTGACCAACCTGCTGGACCGCGCCGTGACGCTGGCCACCGAAGCCTCCAACGGCACGCTCAACGCCACCCAGGGTGCGGCGGCCAACCAGGAGTATCAGTCGATCCTTTCGGAAATCAACAATATCGGATCGACGACGACCTACAACCAGGAGCAGGTCTTTGCCGGCAATACCATCGCCATCTACACCGGCGACTCCTCGACGACCGGCTCGTCGATCGACGATCTGCACATTCGCCCGCTCTCTTCGTCCAACGTGGGCGACTCCGACGGCATCATCTCCTACAGCAGCGGCGCGAACAACGTATTCCTCGACCTGTCGAAGAGCGGCACAAACGCGTCGGCCAGCGACAGCCTCGGGGGCACCTCAACCACGATCGACGTGAGTTATCTGACCAAGGGCACGGGCGGATCGGTGGTGACCGCAACCGCGCCGATCACCGTGGGCGCCGGCACCACCTACGCCAACACAGCCCAGGGATTGATCGACGCCATCAACAACTCAGGCCTCGGCCTGAACGCCAGTTTTGCGACCGCGCAACAGGCCGGCACCGCGGCGGTGAATGCGGCGGAGGCCGCGAACGCCACCACGGCCGGCACGGGTTCCGATACCGGCATCGAGATCTCCGGCACAGGCCTGGGCACGGGCTCAAACGGCGCAGGCGTAGTGGGCGCGCTCACGGTCGCCAACTCAGCGGATCTGCTCGCAGGCACGATCAGCATCGTGGGCTCCGACGGCAAGACCCACACCGTTACCCTCGGCGCGGCCAACTCGACCGATACGCTTTCCAATCTGGCGGCAACCATCAACACCGGCGGCTACGGAGTGACGGCCTCGCTCAATCCCGCCGGCACGACCATGACGCTTACCACGGCGAACTCCGCGGTGACCGTCTCGGGCGCAAACATCACCGATGCCGGCAATGCAACGGCTCTCACCAGCATACCCACGGTCGATAGCCCCTACGAAAGCCAGGTGGGCACCTTTACCGTAGCCAACAGCGCCGATGCTCTCACCGGCACTCTCGATATCGGCCAGAACGTCATTACCCTCGGCTCGGTCGGATCCACCGACAATATCGCCGACCTCGCGACATATATCAACGATGGCAAGTTTGGAGTGACGGCCACGCTCAATGGCGCGGGAACGGAGATCACCTTTACTTCGTCCGACTCCGCGATGACCTTTGGCGGCGCGCCGAAAGACGCCGGTGCGGCTGACCCGGTATCCATCGTGGGCAATACCGACAACTCCGAGTATTACAACGTGGGGATCACGGGCAATGTGACCGACTCCAGCACCGGCGGCGGCGCCGGAGTCACGGGGATGACGACGGACACAAACGGCACGGGCGGAACTGCGACGATCAGCTATTCGGACGGCGCGGGCGCCAACCTGAGCAATACCGACCTGAACACGCAGTCCGACGCGGAGATCGCTCTGACGGCAATCAACATTGCCATCAGCGCTGCCGCGGCTCTGGACGGCTATGTGGGAGGCCAGATCAACACGCTGAACGCCATCAGCCAGGTGATGAGCACGCAGCAGGAAAATGTAGTTTCGGCGCAGAACGCAATCCAGGCCACCGACTACGCCTCGGCGACATCGAATATGTCGAAGTACGAGATTCTCTCGCAGACCGGCATCGCCGCATTAGCGCAGGCTAACAGTGTGCAGCAGGAAGTAACCAAGCTCTTGCAGTAACTCCAGGTTAGTTTCAACGTTCGATTGCAGTAACTTCAAGACAACCCAGGGACGGGCGGCGGCAAGGGATAACTCTTGCCGCCCATTTTTTTGTGGGCAAGAAGCCAGGAATCAATCGACTCTGAGAACTCAGAGGAAGGGGTTCTTGATCTGGAGAGTTCCGAAGCGCTGATCGTGCTGGAGATCCTCGGTAAAAAGCAGATCGCACCGCGCCTGGAGCGCGGACGCGACAATCAACGAGTCGTACCACGAAAGCCCGCTCTGGGCGTGGAGATGCAATGCCTCCGCATAGAGCGCCGGCGACGAATGCACGCCGAGCAGCGGGCGGAAGACCGTGCTCAGGTATTGCTCGGCGTCGGCTGTCTGCATCGGCTTTGAAAACCGCCGCAGGGCCACATTGAAGAACTCCTGTACGACCTGATAGCTGATGACGCCTTTCTGCGTCGTCAGGGCCTTGCGGATCAGTTGGGCGGCTTTTCGGGCCTTCACGGTGGCGCTTTGATCGAATGAATAGACGAAGATGTTTGTGTCTAGGAAGAATCTATCGCTCATTCAGTTCGTCCCTGCTGAAGCGGCGGCCGGCGTTGACGTGCCGCAGGCGCTTCATCAGCGCGTCGAAGCCCTGGGAGTCTCCCGCGCTCTGAGAGAATTGCGCAAGCCATTCACGGAAGGCATCGTTCAGGGTTCTGCGCTGCTCGCGCGCGATCAAGCGAGCCCTCTCGATCAGATCTTCGTCGGCGCTTAGGGTGATGTTCTTCATACGAAAACAGTGTACACTTTTTTCGTGTAATTGTTGACCACCTGCGCTGGGGCCAGACGCTCGCTCATCGCTCGCAGTAGCTCCCCTGCCTGGAACCAGAGGACCGTTTGAAGTCTGTTGCCTTCCAAGCCTTCGAGATTCAAAGCGGCGGGTTGGGGTTCGTCGTCTCCCACATCTCAGAATCGAGATGTGGGCCACCCTCCGAAGTGCTAGACTTTCGAACAGTGCGCCGGATTGAATTGGAGGCTCGCTCAATGAAATTCGAAATTCCCGTGGATTGTTCTTCGTGTGGTTGCAAGTTTTTGACGGCGGGTTATGCCGAGCAAAAATTTCCACCAGCAACATGCCCTGAATGCGGAGTCACAATCAACATTGTCGATCCGCTGTCCGTAAGTGTTGGTGCGGAACGTCTGCTCTATCGGAGCCAAAACGAATTACAGGGTAAGGATTTTTCCGTCTCAATTATTTGCAGCGCTATTGCCGTCGAGTCTTTCCTCACCGCTGCCTTTATAAAATGGAAAGGAATAGAAAACTTTGGGGCCGTTGGTAGATTCCCCAGCGAAGCCGAGACAGACGCATGGGAAAAAGAGTTTCCCAGAAATGGGGGCTTCGACAAGAAACCTGCTGATTTCGTTTCCAATTTCCTTGCCGGAGTGGACTTTGATAGCTTTGTCGCCACTGACCCAATTGCCACAGAGGTTATGAAAGGGTTCCTCGATTCGGTTGGCGAATCGCCAAAGAGATACTTTCAAAAGACGCTCTTTGCCCGCCGCAACCGCGTCATCCATTGGGGCAATCTGAGCTATGAGCGGGCGGATGCAGAGCTTTGCTTCAAAGCTGCCCAAGCCATCCTTACCATTTTCAGGACGATGGATAAAAAGAAGGCAGATGCAGCCGATAGAGCTTGGCGTGAATCGGTCGGCGCGCTCCCTGCTGATTTATAGCCTCTGCGGGCTTCGCTACACGCAGGAAGGCTTTTCGGCTGGCTCCAGTTCATTAGGGGCAAACCATTTCCGCGTGCCAGAATCACGATTGAACTCGACAAAATACTTGTTTGGGCCCTCGGTCCATTGCTCAATTCGACCTACGGCACCCGTTGCAATGACCTTTACATATTCCTCAAGTTGAAACGCCTGGATTGCCATGACGTTTAGTCTCCTTTCTGTTCCCTATTCCCTGTTCCCTGCCTTTTCCCACTCGCCTGTTGTCAGATATTCGTGGATGGAGCGGGCGGCTTTGCGGCCTGCGCCCATGGCTAAGATCACCGTTGCTCCTCCGGTGACGATGTCGCCGCCAGCGAAGACGCCTGGCTTGCTGGTGCGCATGGTCTCGGGATCGGCGACGATGTAGTTGTGCTTGTTGGTTGCGAGATCGGGCGTGGTGCTCTGGATGAGGGGATTGGCGGTGGTGCCGACGCCGATGATGGCCACATGCGCGGGCAGATTGAAGCCAGAGCCCTTGATCTCGACGGGACGGCGTCGGCCGCTCTCATCCGGTTCGCTCAGTTCCATTTGCACACAGCGCGCGCCGGTGAGCCAGCCTTTTTCGTCGCCGAGGAAGGCGACCGGGGCAGTCAACATGCGGAATTCGACACCCTCTTCGCGGGCGTGCTTGACCTCTTCGGCGCGGGCCGGCATCTCAGCCTCCGACCGGCGATAGACCAGCGTCGCTGTTCGCGCGCCGAGACGGCGAGCGGTGCGCACCGCGTCCATGGCGGTGTTGCCGCCGCCCACCACGATTACGTCGCGATCCCGACAGTCGTAGACCGGCTGGTCGTATTCTTCGTGCTGGTAGGCGCGCATCAGGTTGATGCGGGTGAGGAATTCATTGGCTGAGTAGACGCCATTGAGGTGTTCGCCGGGCACGCCGAGAAAGACCGGCAAACCCGCGCCAGTCGCGACGAAAACAGCATCGTAGTGCTCGTCGCGCATCAGTTCGTTGATGGTGACGCTTTTGCCGACGACCACGTTGGTTTCGAATTCGACGCCCATGCGGCGCAGGTTATCGACCTCGCCTTTGACGATGGACTTGGGCAGGCGAAACTCGGGAATGCCATAGACGAGCACGCCGCCGAGTTCATGCAGCGCTTCGAAGACCCGCACACGATGGCCCTTTTGGATGAGATCTCCGGCGGCTGAGAGCCCAGCAGGCCCACTGCCGACGATGGCAACGTTTTTGCCCGTCGCGGCTGCGATGGCCGGCAGCCCAAGCTGGCCGCTGGTGCGCTCGTAGTCGGCTACAAAGCGCTCAAGGTTGCCGATGGCGACGGGCGCGCCTTTCTTGCCGAGGATGCAGCCGCCCTCGCACTGGTTCTCCTGCGGGCAGACGCGGCCGGTGATGGCGGGCAGCGCGTTGTCTTCGCGCAGCTTGGCCGCCGCGGCAAGATAGTCGCCGGCATAGATGAGAGCCACGATCTGCTTGATTTGCACGCCCACCGGGCAATCGACGACGCAGCCTGGCTTGGCGCATTCAATACAACGCGAAGCCTCGGTGAGGGCGTCGGCGGCTGCGAGGCCCTGATTCACTTCTTCAAAGTTGCGGCTGCGCACCTGCGGGTCGAGCTCCGGCATGTGCGTGCGCAGGATCTTCATGCGGTCTTTGAGGGGAAGAGTGTTTTTCTCAGACATAGTGAGTCTCCCCCGCCGCAAGCTCCGCGCGCAGCCCGGCCACTTCCTCTTCCTTGTTCTCTTCAAATCGCTTGAGCGACTCGCACTCCTTGCTGCGATACATCGTATTGCGCTGCATTAAAACTTCAAAATTGACCTGTGAGGCGTCGAACTCCGGGCCATCGACGCAGGCGAACTTGCTCTGGTTGCCGAGGAGCACGCGGCAGCCGCCGCACATGCCGGTTCCGTCGACCATGATGGAGTTGAGGCTGACCATGGTCTTGATGCCAAGCGGCGCGGTGATTTGCGCGACAGCTCGCATCATCGGTACCGGGCCTACGGCGAGCACGAAGTCGATCCGGCGCCCCGCGGCGAGCAGCTCATCGAGTTTTTTTGTGACCAGCCCTTGTTCGCCGTAGCTGCCGTCGTCGGTCATGATGTAACTCTCGTTGCTGGCTTGGCGCACTTCGTCTTCAAAGACGACCATCTCCTCATTGCGCGCGCCCTCGATGAAGACCACATGGTTGGCGGCGGCCTTGAGCGCATGGGCCGTGGGCAGCGCCATGGCCGTGCCCACGCTGCCGGCCAGGATGACCGCAGTGCCGTAGTTTTCGATCTCCGAGGGGCGGCCGAGGGGGCCGACGATGTCGAGTATGGAGTCGCCCGCTTCGAGGCAATTCAAAAGAGAAGTGGTCTTGCCGATGGCCTGCACCGCAATGGTGACCGTGCCCGCCGCAGGATCGGAGGACTTGATGGTCAGCGGGATACGCTCGCCCTTCTCATGCAGGCGCAGAATGAGGAACTGGCCGGGCTTCTGCTTGCGTGCGATGCGCGGCGCCTCGATCACGAACTGCTTGATATTGAGGCCGACGTTCGTGGCTTCCACAATCTTGTACATGAAGGCGGGACTCCGATTCGGCCAATGCCATCGGCCACTCGCATCCGCGTGAGTCAGGACAGATCGCACCCCGAAGCGAATCGCGCGGTCAACGCGCAGGCAACTCTGTTCCCATCATCAAGGATTGTCCGGCATTTGGGAAGGGCGGCTTGTGATACGGGTCACGGCCGGGCTGAGGAGAGTGGTCCGAAGTTAGTCCATCTCAGAGCTGGTCTCTGTTTCGTCTTCCGATTCCGCCTGCTGCGCCGCCTCGGCTTCCATGGCGGTGAGGATGGCGCACATCTGGTCGAACTCCGGGCGGCCGTGGAGCGCCTTCAGGCGCGGGTCGGCCAGCATCTGGAAGAACCAGGGGCAGCGAGTTTCGTTGGCGATCCGAAGCTCCTCGACCGCGGCATCCGGGTTGCCGAGCGCTAGATGAACCGCCGGGTTGAAGCAGTTGAGGAGATAGCGTTCGCGGCTCAGCCACTGCAATCGTTCGAGGATGGCGCGGCCTTCATCCTTGCGGCCCGCGCAGGCCAGTGCGTAGGCGTGAGCGGCGGTGGCCAGGTCGAAGAAGGGCAGGCGCTGCGCCAGATCGAGGGCGAGTTGCGTGGCGCGCGCCGTCTCCCCGTTATGGGCGAGAATCAGCGCTCCGTAGAGATGGGTGAATTCATCCTCCGGGAAGCGGCTCAGCGCGACTCGAATCTGCTCGACGCTTTCAGCGGCTTGTCCGTCCAGGTGGAACGCCCAGGCCAGACGGCTCTGCAGCCAGGGCGAATAGGGATCCTGCTGGATGGCCGCGCGCAGCAGGGCGATGGCTTCGGCGAAGCGGCGGCGGCTGAGCGCGAACATCGTGCGCACGCGCGTGGTCCAGGGATCGTGGGGCAGATGCGCGCTGGAGGCGAAAGCCTGCAGGGCAGCGGGCAAGTTGCGATCGAAGTGGAATCTGATCCAGCCGAGCGCAGGAAGGAGCTCCTGGGCCTGGTAGGGCAAGCCGGGGACAGACTCCTCGATCCGCCGCGCATAGTCTGCTGAAACGGCCGGAGACATGTAGCCGTAAATGGCCTGGGTGACGCACAGGTACGCCAGATCCACCTTGGCGGCGATCAACTCGGGATCGAGCTCGATGGCTCGCAACAGATGTTGCAGCCCGTCCTGCATCCGGTGGCGATGAAGCGTCTGCCACTCATGGTGACCGCGCAGGAAGGTGTCGTAGGCTTGCCTTTGCCGGGGAGCGCGCTCGCTGCCGGTCTCACCCTCCGCCGCGGCGGAGATTTGCAGACTGGAGCCGCTCAAACCCTGCGACGAAGACCTGTCGCCGGGGACCCCGGATGTCCACCCCTGCGACGAAGACCTGTCGCCGGGGACCCCGGAGGCCAGGCGGAAGGCCAGCCGCTCGACCAGCTCCGACTCCAGCCCGGCGAGCCGGTACTGGTCCACGAGCAAATCCTCAACCCAGATTTGCACTCCATCCTCGACGCGGATCATCTCCGCGCGCAGCCGGAATTGCAAGGAAAGGGCGCGGAGGGTTCCGGTGAGGACCAGGTCGGCTTTGAGCGCCAGGCCAATCTGCTGGGCCGTAAGTCCGCGACTGACCAGCGTGAAAACCGAATCCCTGGCGAGCACGGAAAGCGCCGGGAAGCGCGCATTCGAGAGCCGGGTCATGGTCTCTTCGGCAATGGCGTGCCCGAGATGTTCGGGGACGCTGTATTCTGTGGCGAAGGGCAGGATGGCCAGCCGCGGAAGCGTACCTGACCGCCTGCTGCTCTGCCGCGACACCTCGGCCGTCAAGCGGTAGCCGCGCTTGTAAACAGTCTCGATGCAGGACTCCGGCTCAAGCCGTGCCCGCAGGGAAGACAAGCATTTGGGAACGCTGTCGGCGGTTACGTGTACGTCGCCCCAAAGCGCGCGTTTCAGCTGCACGGGCGAAACAACCTGTCCGGCATTGGCCAACAGCAGCCGCAGCGCCGCCAGCTCTTTGGGAGGCAGGTGAACCACAGCATCGCCGCGCCACAGCGTTCCATCGGCCTCCAGCCGGAGTCCTCCAAAGGAAAGGACCCATTCTCCGCCTGCGCGGCCATGATCCGTCGCCGCGAACCCCGCATCGGAAGCTCTTCGCAAGACTGGGGGTGGATCTGTTGTTGGGTCCAACGCACTTCCTCGAATCCTGGGCGGCAGGTTTGCCGGTCTCTTGCCCTGTGGGACAAAGAAAAAGGCAACTGCCTGCGTAGTCGCGGGAACCTGCGTGAAACACAACCCAGATGGAAAAAAGAAAAGCAGTAGTTCCGGCGAATCTTCGTCCTTCTATGTGCCCAGTGTTTTTTTGATGACCCCTTGATTATCCGCTTCCGCGAGGCACACGGGAAGAGCTTGGATAAGAGATTCCTCATTCAGGAAGTAATCCATGAGCAATCAAATAGTAACCATCAAGCTATCTCTGACTATCGAACGTAACTGCCCAGGCTCTTTATTCTCGATGCACTCCGGCGGAAGAAGATGAAGATATGCACCCTCAGCTTCGCTCGGCGAGGCTTTGAATTCGTACCCTGAGACAGAACTGGTTTCCCTTGAACACGCTCTAGTGTCGCGCCAGAGAGACACCGAGGCCGGTGGTCAGAACGAGGTCGTTACTCAGCGTTCCAGCGGGTGGGAAGGAGGTATAGCTGTCGCTCACGTTGGTTACCCAATTGAACATCTTCCCAATCTTGGTTGAGAAGGCGGAGCTGAAGGTGAATTGATAACGGCTTATGTCGTTCAGGTCGGGATACACAGAGGCCTGCTCGGTAAGAAGGCTCGAGGCGCCGGCCTTGCGAGAGTACTGCTCGCCGAGATTGAGAGCAGCGAAGCTGTTGATCGTGCTGGGCGCGCTCGCAGTGGCCGAATAGCTTTCATGGGTCCAGACGAGTCCGCCCATCAGATCCAGGGATTGTCTGGGCGACTTGGCCGCGTGCCAGCCGAATCCACCGCCGGCGATCGAGCGAAGATCCAGTTCTTGAAGCGCGTTGGAGAAGAAGTCGCCGCTGCCGAAGACGAAGAGCTTGGGCTTGACGTTGTGGTCGTAGCGCAGGCCGCCGCCGGTGGCGTTAGCGCTGGTCGTGGGGACGGCGTGTGCGTTTCTGCCATAGATCGTGTTTGCGTAGAGTGCCGTCTTGTCGGTGGAGGTGGTTCGAGCTGCCGTGAAACTTGCGCCGAAGGTGGTGGTTTCCGAGTTCCCCTCGGTGAGGGCGAGACTGACGCTGGCAGTCCCGGCCCACGCATGACCCCAGCCGGGGTGCAGCGAGCCCTCATAGGCCATCTGATCGGCGGGTGTGCGCAGCACGGTGACGGCCGCAAGATCCATGGTCAATGGGCCGGACGCGGTGGCGACGACGAGGCCGGCAGTCGTGCGCTCCACAGAGGTGACGCTCAAGTTTCCTTTGGGAGTGGGGAGAATCAAGGGCTGGCTGGTTGTCAGGCTTGTCACCTGATCCCAGGCGATGGCAATTTGGCCTGCGTAGGCGGTCTTGAAGGTGAGCTTTCCTCCCTCGAGCTTGATCGCCGTTCCAGTGAGTTTGTCGCCGTTGGTCAGCACAACCGCGTCGGCGTGAAGCATGGGGGTCGCGATCGTTTCAACGATTGCCCACGCAAAAAGGAATGAGACGAGACGCAGGGGAATGCGCGAGGTCATGGGGAATCCTCTCCTCTGACAAAGATCCGGGGATGAAGCCGGACAGAAACCGAACCCGCTCGATTCCATCCCCATTTCCATGATGGTAACCCCAGGCGAACGCGAAAAGGCGGCGCAATTTCAGAAGAACTTCAGAGTTTGGTCAGAAATTGAAGGGCTCGAGTGGATCATGCTGGTCCCAGGCCTGTTGACAGCCGATCTTCGTCGCGCATGTGTCAACCGGACCCCGAGGGAGATTGCCATGACCAAGCCTGTAACTTACGCGCAGTGGTTTCTTGCACCCTATTGCATCGGGATGAAGCTGCGCTCGCTGCGTACCCAGAAGCGGTTGACACTCTCGCGTCTGGCGGCCGAGACCAAGCTCTCGACAGCGCTGCTTTCCAAGCTCGAAACCGACCGCATGATTCCCACGCTGCCCACGCTGGCCACCATCAGCCGGGTCTACGGGGTGGGCATGAGCTACTTCTTCTCCGAGCCCGCCAAGCACACGCTCTCGGTCACGCGCAAGGCCCACCTGCAAGGCAACAGCCGCGGGCTGGAGTCGGTGAAAGTCACCCCGCTGAACGCGCACGCTGAGGGGGCCGGGCTGGTGGCGCGGATGATGGAGTTTCCCGCCGGCGGGACCTCCTGCGTCACGGATGCCTGTCACGGTGCGAGCGGCCTGGTGTACGTGCTGGAAGGGAAGTTGCAGTTGGATGCGGGCGGATTCAGCGAGCTGCTGGAGACCGGCGATTGCGCCTACATGGAGAGCGAGATGGCGCTGTCCTGGAGCGCGGCAGGCAAGCACCGCTGCCGGATCCTGGCCGTGATGCCGGCCGGACCGCACGCTGAAGGCTGACCGGCCCTTCTCAGTCTTTGACGCGCGCGATTAACTGGAACGAGTCGAGAAAGCGGGTGGTGCCGGCATACGGCGTGCCGAGCGGAGCGGCGGTCAGCGTCTGGTAGAGCGTGGAGCCCACCAGATAGACGCGGGCGGAGAAGTGCATCGAGTCGTTTTCGGCCTCGAACTCGACGCCGTGGTAGATGCCGAAGGTGATCCTCTTCCCGCTGATGAGGTGAGCGCTGACGTTTGAAATCGCGCCGGCTTGGGCGCCGTCCAGCACGGAGTCCGGATCTCTGCCCGCGACCGCGTCGCCGTAATCGCAAACTCCAACGAACATCGCCGCTTCGCCTTCCTGCACAAGATACGCGCGCAATTCGAAGGTGCCCTTCGCGGTGGGAACATCCTTCTTCTGCACCTCAGGCTGAGAGGGGTAGGAGGCGCTGAATCCATCTGCCGGATAGCTGTAGCTCTTCCACTCCTGCGCCGGCGCGCTGGGTGCGGCAGGCGTCTGCGCGGCGGGCGCGGCGGAGGGCGGCGTGCTGGGTGCGGGGGGCGTCTGTGCGCCGAGCGCGGCGGCAAACCCGAGCGCCACAACGGCAACGGCAAAACGGCGTATGAAAGTCCTATGTACCCTGTCGATCATTGGCGGCTCTCCTTGCCTGCGAAAAGAAATCAACCTGCTGTTGGCCTTCAATCCCGGCGTCATCGGTTCGATCGGCAACCGCCGCAGAGTTTCGCATTGCAAAACGCTGCCGTCCTTCCGCATGGCCCCGGAGCAACCGATTATAGCCCTTTTCCGCAGTGCGCGTTTAGGCTTGACCCGCCAGAACTATTTCCGGACGCGCTCGATCAACTTGAAGGAGTCGAGAAAGCGGCTGGCGCCGGCAAAGGGCGTTTCGATGGGGAAGACGGCCATTGTCTGGTAGAGAGTATTGTCCACCAGATAGATGCGCGTGAGGGTGTGGGCTTTCTCGTTCTCCGTTTCAATCTCGACGCCCTTGTAGCCATCCAGATCGATCTCATGTTCGTGGAGCTCGCGGGTCTTGGGTACGGCGAGAACACCCACCTTCGTGCGGTCCAGCAGGGCCTGCGGAGTGAGGCCGGTAGCCTCCGGGCCCTGATCGATGACCGCGACGCAGAGAGACGCGGCCGAGACCTGTGCGCAATACGAGTCCATGAGAATGGCGCCCGACTTCGATTCCTTCCGGTTCCGCTCCAGCGTGGGCTCTGCGGGGAAGGAGGCGCGAAATCCGTCCGCTGGATACTTGTAAGTCTCCCATTTCTCTGTCTGCGCGCTCAGGGCGGCGGCAAGGCAGAGCAGGGTTGCGCAGACGGCATGGCGGCGAAGCAACGAATGGGGCAATCTCAGGCGGATGGCGTGCATCGCAGTGAATCTCCTTAGTTTCCCGGCGGAGACGGACTTTCATGCTGCTGCCGGAGGCGCGTCGAAAGTCCAAAGGAGAAGTCTAGCATTGCAGAGGCAGCTTGGATGAATCGGCCCGCGGCGTTGCGCGCACCGTTTGCCGGTTGCGGAGCCAGTCTGTAGGATGGTTTGCAATTCCAGGAATCGGAGACCATGCGACCGAACGCGAACCTGTTGAAGGCAACATTGACCGGAGCCTTGGGCGGTCTGCTCTTCGGCTTCGACACGGTGGTCATCTCCGGCGCGATCGACGCGCTGGTGCGGCTCTACCACCTGAGCCCGCAGGGCAAGGGCTGGACGGTGGCCATCGCGCTCATCGGAACCGTAGTGGGAGCGCTGGGCGCCGGCCAGGCGGGGCAAAAGCTGGGCGGGCGCGCAACCCTGCGCATCACAGCCGTACTCTACGTTGTCTCGGCGATTGGCAGCGCGCTGGCCTGGAACTGGCCCGTGCTGATGCTCTTCCGCTTTGCCGGCGGCCTGGGCATCGGCGCCTCGTCGGTGCTGGGGCCGGTTTACATCGCCGAGCTGGCGCCAGCCAAGTGGCGCGGCCGGCTGGTCGGCGCATTCCAGTTCAACGTCGTCTTCGGCATCCTGGTGGCTTACACCTCGAACTACCTGATCCGCACGCTCGACCTGGGCGCGGCGGAATGGCGCTGGCAGGTGGGCGTTGCCGCGCTGCCGGCCTTTGGGTTTTTGCTGCTGCTCTTCGGCATTCCCCGCAGCCCGCGTTGGTCGGCAGCAAGGAATCGCAACGATGAAGCGCTGGCCGTTCTGCGCCTGATGGGCGAACCGGAGCCCGAGGCCGAGCTGGCCGACATTCGCGCGGCCCTGGCCGAGGAGCGCGCGACGGCCCACGAGCCGGTCTTCCGCTGGAAGTACCGCTATCCGCTCTTTCTGGCGATTTCGATTGGAGCCTTCAACCAATTAGCGGGAATCAACTCGATTCTCTACTACCTGAACAGCATCTTCGCATCGGCGGGCTTCAGCCAGATCTCCGGCGACCAGCAGGCCATCGCCATCGGATTCACGAATCTGGTTTTTACCATTGTCGGCATGAGCGTGATCGACAAGCTGGGGCGCAAGACATTGTTGCTCATCGGCGCGGCGGGCACGGCCGGTTGCCTGGCGGCCGTCTCGTGGCTCTTCGCCACCAACTCCCACCCCGGAGCACTGGTCTGGGTGCTGATTACCTACATCGCTTTCTTCGCGCTCTCGCAGGGTGCAGTCATCTGGGTCTACATCGGCGAGGTCTTTCCCAACGCCGTTCGCTCCAAAGGCCAGGGCGTGGGCAACGCCAGCCACTGGTTCATGAACGCGGCGATTCAACTGGCGTTTCCCATGGTGGTGGCCGAGATCGGACGCAGCGCTCCGTTCACCTTCTTCGCGATCATGACGGTGGTGCAGTTTCTGGTGGTGCTGTTCGTCTATCCGGAGACCAAGGGCCAGACGCTCGAGGCGTTGCAGCGCCGGCTGGTGAAGGCAGAGTAGATGATTGCAGGACTGAAAAGAAGAGTGACCTGAATCTCGTCTTGTTTCGCTCATTCGTGACCGCTGTCACCGGGATTCTCTTCGGAGGGCGTTCTATATAATTTGAAGGGTACGCCGGGGCACGCCTGAGCCCGGCTATGCAGCCAAAGCGCGAGGTCAACGATGGAGCAGACGGCGGTTTCGCCTGTGGAGCAGGGCAGGGAAGCGGCGCAGGCCGCGCCGGAGACGGGCATTGCCTGGAAGCCCGCGGCTTTGAATCTCGCGGAAGATTCGCCTCTTGCCGCGGCCAGCTCGCCCGAGGCAGAGGCCTTCCGCCAGGAGATCATTCGCGCCGGGCACAAGCTCTGGCAGCGTCAATACGTGGACGGCAACGGCGGCAATATCAGCGTCCGGCTGGGTTCGCAATATGTGCTCTGCACGCCCACCATGGTCAGCAAGGAGGACCTGGTACCCGCCGACATCTGCCTCTCCGACCTCGAAGGCAACATCCTGGCCGGAGACCGTTCGCGCACCAGCGAGCTGCTGTTGCATCTGGAGATATACAAAGCCAATCCGCGCGCCCGCGCGGTGGTGCATTGCCATCCGCCCTACGCAACAGCCTTTGCCGTGGCAGGAACCACGCCGCCCAATGGCCTGATTACCGAGTACGAGATCTTCATCGGGCCGGCGGCGGTGGCGCCCTATGAAACACCTGGCACGCAGGCCTTTGCCGAGACGGTGCTTCCCTTCGTCGAAGAGCACAACACGATTCTGCTGACCAACCACGGCATCGTCTGCTGGGCAGATACGGTGACGCACGCCGAATGGCTGACGGAGATCTTCGAAACTTGCTGCAAGACTTATCTGCTCGCCTTGCAGATTGGGCAGCCGCTCAAAGCAATTCCCGAAGAGAAGATCAACGAGATTCTGGCTCTGAAGCGGCGGATGGGCTTTCCCGATGCGCGCATCGGGCGTTCCGCCGAGACGACCAGTCAAGCGCTGGGAGAGAATGCGGCCGAGCTGGAGCGCATGTTCGAGCAGGTAGTGGCGCGGCTGGAAGCGCGGGAGTAAATTAGAGCACGCGGCCCACGGCAAGCGTGTTGTCAATCAGGGCATCGATCTCCGCGCGGCTGGTGCGATGGTTGACGATGGCCGCGCGAATGGCCAGACGGCCTCTGATCTTTGTTGTTGACGGAGCGACGATTCCGGATTCCTGCAGGCGAATGACAATCTCATCGTTGATGCGGTTCGAGCGCTCGGGGTCTTCTGTGCCGACGCCGTCCTGGCTCGACGATTCCGTCCGATAACGGAAACAGACGATGTTGAGCTCGACCGGAGCCATCAGTTCCAGCTCAGGCGTCTCGGCGATGCGGGCTTCGAGATAGCGGGCCAGAGCGCAACTGCGCGAGATGGATGCACCCAGCGCTTCAACGCCATAGACCTTCAGCGTGAACCAGACCTTCAAGGCGCGAAAGCCGCGCGAGAGATCGGGGCCGAAGTCGCAGGGCCAGGGCGAGCCTGCGGCCAGACCGCGCTCCGCGCGCTGCAGATAGGCTGCGGGAGCGACGAATGCGCTTTTGTGCGCCGCTGCGTCGCGCACCAGAATGAAGCCAGCATCGTAGGGGACCTGTCCCCACTTGTGAAAGTCGAAGGCGATTGAATCCGCGCGTTCGATTCCGTTGACCTTCGGAGCAAGATCGGGGGCGAGTTTTGCTAAAGCGCCGAATGCGCCGTCTACGTGGAACCAGAGTTTTTCGCGCTGGCATAACTCGGCCAGGCCGGCCAGATCGTCGATCGCTCCGGCGTTCACGGTCCCGGCGGTTCCCACAACGAGGAACGGCGTGAAGCCGGCCTCGCGATCGCGCTGGATGGCCTCGGCGAGAGCGGCAAGATCGATGTGGCAGGCGAGGTCGGCGGGAATCAGGCGCAGCGCATCGCTCCCTAGCCCGGCGATGTCCATCGCCTTGGGGACACAGCTATGAACGGAGGTGGATGTGTATGCGGTGAGGCGCCTGGGTGCTGCGGCCACTCCGCCGGCGCGCACCTCGAAGCCCAGCGCGGTATCGCGGGCAACGAGCACGGCGATGAGATTGGCCATCGAGGTTCCGGTAACAAATAATCCTGAGGCCCCTTCGGGAAAGCCAAAGAGTTCGGCAACCCAGCGCGTCACCTGCCGTTCAACCTCGATGGGAACATGATCCCGTCCGCCGCAGTTGGCGTTCAGGCCGGCAGCGAGCATCTCCGCCAACATGCCTACCGGCGTGCCGGCGCCATTGACCCAGCCCATGAAGCCGGGATGCACGTTGCCCTGAGCATAGGGCAGCACCTCGTGCATGAACTCCGCGTGAACCTGTGCGAGGTCTACGCCTTGGAGAGGCGCGGGAGAGTGAAAGTGTGCCCGCACGGCATCAGGAATCGGCTGCCACACAGGCCGTTCGCGAATGTCTTCCACGTAGCCAAGCATGTCGTCCAGCATGCGATGCGCCTGCGCGCGGAACTCGGCCCAGTCCTTTGGATCGAGGCTTTGGCTGGCTTCTGGTTCGGTAGCAACGCCGAACTTTTGAGTGTGGTCAATCGTAGGTGGCAACTGCGACATTCGTTCTCCCTAACTGCTATTTTACGTGTCGCGGACGGACCGCATTCAGCGAGATCCTTAGGCATCGACTTACATGGGATAACGATGGTGGTGCAGCTTTTGAATTGGCGATAAAAGGCCGAAAACCAGGTCAGGACCAGATCTTCCCAGGATCGTTCGGTGGTCCAACCTTGGCCTAGATCATGACTAAATGGTAAACGCATCGACTGAAACGGGTTTCCAGTGAGATGATTGCAGATCAATGAAACCTCATCACAAAATCGCAAGCGTTACAGCGCTGGCATTCATCGGCCTATTTGAAATTGCTGAGCGCGCTGAAATCGTGAAGTCTCATCTTCCAAAGTGGTTAACCGCGCATAGTGATTTGACGGTTATATCTCTGCTGATTGGAATCTGCCTCTACTTGGTCTTTATGCACAGCGAAGAAGAGCGGCAAGAGCCATCAGTGTCCTTTCCTCCAATATCCAGCACAAATTCAGGCGGCACGGCTACTGCCACTGCTGAGGGGGGCAGGATTGAGCAGCATTTTCACCTCCCGATCGAGATGACTCTCCCGCAATCTCTCAGCCAAACTGGCTCGAAACACAACGTCCAGTGTCTGGGGTTGGCAAGTATCAGCGAGCCACCCCAAATGCTCGCTCTTTGCTTTGAGAATGTCCTGATACCAAATGAGCGCGTTGACGAGTTTAAGTCAGCCCGCTTGAAAGTCGTTTACTACAATCATCCGAGCGGTGAAGAGATTTTAGAAGTATTCCCGGCAAGGTGGTGGGGCACAAGAGAGGCTTCCGTCAATCTTCGCACGAAGAAGATGTGCGCCGAAATCGTCTCATATTTTGACAACGGATGGAAAGCTCACCAGGTGATTGAGATGAAGACCGATCCAAACACGCTTCTTATCCGTTTCCTTCCCTTTGGCACTATAAGGATCGTTGCTACCCTCATAGGCGAAGACAATCTTTCCCTTCCTCCCTTCACAGGGATATTGACTCTGGAGAAAGGCGGCTCCGCCTCATTCGATGATGGCAGCGATTGATGACGTTGTGGGACACAGGCAAAAAATGCCAACACTACTAGGAATTTGCCCGCTTTTACAGCTTGCTCGCGAAAAGTCCCCGTCCTAATAGCGGAAAGCTTACCCGCTGGTCGTAGAACGCTCGTATCGGAAAAGCTATAACGACTGCTTCTTATCGCTTGCCGTGCTACACTGTATTTGCGCTCAGTGATTTGGCCGTGAGCGGCAGCGAGCCTTATCAAGGCAAGTTTGCCCCAGCACAGATATTCCCCCAAGCCCCTACAGCGTATCCACATAAGTCTCCCATCCTGGGGGCTTCTGCCATGGGTCAAACCAGGCCCGGCAGTAGACTTTGCGTTTGTCTTCTTCAATAGAAGACGCGGCGCAAGCAAACCAGGGAACGCAGAAAGCGTGGGAGCGTGGTGCCGTTCGGCATTGTGCCGTCTGGCGATGATGTAGCGTGTGGCAGCTCCGGGCCCAGTCGAATGATGGGCCAGTCTTAGCTCGACTCTTCGGTTCTCCCTTACGCAAATTTTGATACGAAGGCCTGCGCCCATTCAAGGGCGCCCGCCTCTTTTGTCCGCTTCCGATTGCAGGCCGCTCCGAGTCTCGGACGGCTCCGGAAGCCACAGGAAATGACTTAATTTTGACGACACAGTTTTCCGAGTTTTCTCTTTCGCCCGCCTTGATGGCGCGGCTTGACGTAAACAGATTTGTAACTCCGACGCCGGTGCAGGCCGGCTGTATTCCTCCGGCTCTTGAAGGCCGCGATGTGCTGGCCACGGCGCAGACCGGAACCGGCAAGACGCTGGGCTTCCTCATTCCGATTGTCGAGATGTTGCAGAGGGCCGAAGGCAGGGGAGCACAGGCTCTGATCTGCCTGCCCACACGCGAGCTTGCCATGCAGGTGGAGCAGGCCTTTCTCGCTATTCGCACCAGCTCTTCGCAGACTGTGGCCCTGGTTGTCGGCGGGCTGGCCGAGCGCTCGCAACTCGACGCCATTCGCCGCGGCGCGCGGCTGATCGTCGCCACGCCCGGGCGCCTCGAGGACTTTCTCAAGCGCAAGATGATTCGTCTGGACGGGGTAAAGATTCTCGTGCTCGATGAAGTGGACCGGATGCTCGACATGGGCTTCCAGCCGGCGATCGCGCGCATCGCCACCACGCTGCCCGCCGTGCGGCAAACCCTGTGCTACTCCGCCACGCTGGAAGGCGCGGTGAAGGACGTAGCGCGCAAGTATCTCAACAACCCGGCCCGCGTCGAGATCGGGTCGGTGCTGAAGCCCGCGGAAAATGTCGAACTGCGCACCTTCGAGGTCGAGCCGGACAAGAAGCAGGAGCTGCTCGAACACCTGCTGGGCGCGGAGACGGGCAGCTTTCTGGTCTTTGTGCGCACCAAGCACGGCGCGGATCGCGTGGCGCGCAGGCTGGTCCGCAGCGGGCACTCGGCGACGCAGATTCACGGGGACCGCTCGCAGGCCCAGCGCAACGCCGCGCTGCGCAGCTTTTCAGAGGGCCGCCATCGCGTTCTTGTCGCTACTGACGTTGCCGCGCGCGGCATCGACGTGGCCAACGTGGCGCACGTAATCAACTTCGATCTGCCCAAAGTGGCCGAGGATTTTGTTCATCGCGTCGGCCGCACCGGGCGCGCCTCGGCGCACGGCGTAGCCTCGACCTTTGCCGGACCGGCGGAGCGCGGCGATCTGAAGAAGATCGAGCGCGTGCTGTCGATCCAGATGAAGCGCTTCCGGGTCAGGTCGGCGAGCGACGTAAAAGCCGCATAACGGCAGCTTCCAGCTCGGCAGAAGCGGATGCCTCCTCTCCGGCGCAATTTCACGCAGAGGGGGGTGAGGCATCCGTCGGATTTGCGGCCATCGCTGTTCGAACCCGTGGCGGCCTGATTCCGACCCTGGTAAGCATCTGCCGGCGGCAGCAATGGCCGTCATCTGGAGTCGGGCCTGCTAATCCCAATTTGGGAAAACTAACCATGAATTAGGCAAGATTTGTCCGTTGTGGAAAACCCGCCCCGCCGGCCTTCAGACACGATTCTTTATTCGATGGGGTGGAGCGGCCAGCCAGATTCACTCTGTCGTTTTCAACTCATTTTCGTTCCAGGAACCGTAACGGCTATTAATACTTATGTTGTTGATAATATGTTTGCTATTTCATCTCTCAACCTATGGTTGAGCCCCGCCATAAAAACCGCTTGACAACGGGTCGTGCATGGGCGTGTAATGTGCGCGGCTCTCCGGTTAAGGGTTTTCGCGCAGTTTGTTCAAATGCTTTGCTGTAGCAGCTTAAACGTTTGAGCAAAGAAATTCTGAAAAGCGGAGAAACGCGTTTTGTTTCTTCCAAACCGCGGAGAAATCGGAACCGCTCCGGCGCTTGGGGATGGAGTTCTTTATGCCTGGGCAGAAGGGCTGGAACCGAGCCATTGCCGGAATTGAAGAAGAATGTTCCGGCAGAGGACAGAACAGGATGAAGACCGCATTCCGGCGCATTGAGAAGCCGGCGGCACTCCGCCACGAAGACATTGCGGAGCGGCCAGGAGAGCGGGCAGGGTGGATTGAAGAATTTTGGGGTGGATTGATTCATTTTCTTGACAGCTTTCCGATGCACTTCAACTGGCTTCATTCCTGATTACAGGGAAGCGATTGCAGAACGAAACACAAACGGAACCAAATTTGAAAAGGATGGTCACATGAGACAAGCGAGATACAGGTTCTTCCTGTTGCCGTTGCTCTTCGTGCTGGCATGCGTGGGAGCTTTTGCGCAGGCCAACTCTGACGTCACCGGCATCGTTACAGACCAGACGGGAGCCGTCGTCCCGGGAGCCAAGATCGTGCTCACCGATCCGGCTACCGGCGTGGCGCACTCCACCGTCAGCAGCAGCACGGGGTTGTATGACATCTCCGGCTTGAACCCCTCCAACTACGACCTGAGGGTCACGGCCAAGGGTTTTCAGGCATTCCAACAAAACGGCATCGCGGTTAGCATCTCCGGAACCTTCCGGGTGGATGTCAAGCTGACCATCGGCCAAGAAACACAGACCATCACCGTCGAGGCCGACGCTCTGGCTGTGCAATCCGACTCGAACGAGATCAGCACGCTGATTACCTCAGAAGATATCAGCGAACTGGCCACCGAGAACCGCAACTTCTCGTCTCTGGCGGCTCTCGGCCTGGGCGTAACCAACGATATGCCGGACAGCAACGCGGTTGCCGCCGTCAGCTCCAGTTGGTCCATCAGCTTCAACGGCTTGAGCCAGGCCCACAACGTCTGGCTGATCGACGGCGGCGAATCCTATGACCGCGGTTCGGGCGGCAAGAGCGCCCTCCAGCCTTCCCAGGAAGCGCTCGCTGAGTTCAATGTCCTGGCCAGCAACTATCCCCCGGACTACGGCATCGGGACCGGCGGCACCGTTTCGATGGCGCTCAAGAGCGGCACCAGCAAATACCACGCCACCGCCTGGGAGGAAAACCGCAACACAGATTACAACGCCAACTACTTTTTCAACAAGCTGAACAACCCGGTTACCGCGAGGCCGAATACCCCTTACAATATCTACGGCTTCAACCTGGGCGGCCCGGTGTTCATCCCCAAGATGTACAACGCGGACCATAAAAAGACCTTCTTCTTCTGGAACGAGGAGTGGCGCAGGACGTCGGGTGTGGGCGGCACCAACAGCCCGACCATCGATCCCCTCGACATTCCGAAGTCGGGCACGGATTTGGCCTATGTGGCGCCGAAGTTTGCCCCCACCACCGTATTGACGATTCCGACTGTGGGCGATCCGAATTCTAAATTGGCCGCATACCTGGCGGACAATCCAACCCTGGCGCCGGGAGATCCATTCCCGAACAACACGATTCCGAGTACGCTGTTCGATTCCAACGCCGTGCTGTTTTTGAACAGCGGTATTCTGCCCGCGCCCACCGTCACGAGCACCGACTATGCTGTTGCCAACGTCCCGCTGCCCTCCAAGGCGCGCGAGGATCTGGTTCGCATCGATCACAACTTCAACGACAAGTGGACCTTGATGGGCCACTGGATCGGTGAATCGCTGAACACAGCCGCCCCCGGTCCGTTCCTGGGCTGGACCTCGTTCAGCTACAACACGATTCAAAGCCAACTGGACAGCCCGTCCAACAGCGCGGTGATCAAGCTGAGCGGCACGATCTCGCCGAATCTGCTGGTCGAGGCCAGCATCAATTATGACGGAAACTTGCTGGCCTTCGCAGACAGCTCGCTCGCCAATAAGCCAACGGGCTGGGACATCACACCGGTTACCTCAGCCTTCCCGCTGACCCAGAGAACAGTAGTGCCGGGCTTCACAAACGTAACCGGCATCTCGGGAGGCAGCGGCTTCGGAGCTCCGTATAACACCAACGAAGACACCAGCACCTCGCCCTACTCCAACGCGGCGCGCGATTACGAGCCCAAGCTCGACATCTCGTACACCGAGGGCAAACATGCGTTGAAGTTCGGCTTCAGCTACAACCGCTACACCAAGAAGCAGATCATCGGCGGCGATTCCCAGGGCGACTACCAATTGACAGGAGGAGCCACGGGCGACGGCATGATGGATATGCTTCTGGGCTTGACTGACGCGTATCAGCAGGAGCAGTCGACTCCGATACTTCACTGGTACAACCAGACACCCTCGGTTTACATCAACGACAACTGGCACGTGAGCTCACGGCTGAGCTTGCAGATCGGCTTCCGTTACGACGCGATGCCGCACACTGTCGAGCGCAGCAACTCCATGGCCAACTTCGTCCCCGACGACTACCAATCGTCTCTCCAACCCACTTGGGGTGCCAACGATAGCACGATCGTCTCGACCGGTCCCGGCGTTCAAGTGCGGAACGGAGTGCCCTTCTACCTGAACGGGATTCAGCTCGCGGGCCAGAATGGAACCCCGAGGGGCCTGGTGACTAACGACTACAATACCTGGCAGCCACGCGTCGGATTCTCCGAGGATCTCTTCGGCAACGGCAAGACCATCCTGCGCGGCGGCTACGGCAGCTTCTTCGAGCGCATGGCGGGCAACGACGTCTTTGACATGGACAGCAACTCGCCTTTTGCCGCCAACCTTATTCTCAACAGCAGCCCCTACTTCAGCGCGCCTGGGACCAGTTGGGCGAACGGCGCCGTGACCAGCCCCACCACGCTTCCGACCTTCGTAACGAGCCTGACCAGCATCGCAACCAGCTACAAGGCTCCAATGTCGGCGATGTTCAGCCTGGGCGTTCAACACGAACTGGCTCCCTCGGTGATCTGGGTTGTCCAGTATGTCGGCAACCTGGACTACCACCAGAACATTCAGCGCGCCATCAACACCTACCCGCTCTCCACACCTTTAGCCGATCTGAACAATTCCTCGATTCCCGGGAACTCTCTTGTTACCTATCAGGGCTGGGGTCCCATCACCCAGGAACAGGACAGCAACACCGGCAACTACAACAGCCTCCAGACCGGCCTGCGGGTCCAGAACAAGTGGGGCCTGAGCGGCGAAGCCGATTACACCTACTCCCACCAGATCGACACCACTGCCAACGGCAGCCAAGAATCTGACCACCGCGTTCAATCCCTGGGTTCCGAAGTACGACAAGGGATCGGGCGTGCTGGATCGCCGTCAGCAGTTCAGCGCCAACTACGTCTACAAGCTGCCCTTCTTCAACAAGAATCAGGGCATCGTCCGCACCGTCGCGGGCGGATGGGAACTTGCCGGCACGTTCCTCGATAACACAGGTCTGGTTCAGGGCCCGGTCCAATTGGGCTCCGATACGACCGGCTTGGGCGGCGGCTACACCGACCGTCCCAACGCAAGCGGCAAGGTCACTTACGCGAGGAAGCAGACCGACTACTTCAGCAAGGGCACGTTCTCCGCTCCCATCCCATACTGGCTGGGCGGCCCGAACCTGGGCTTCGGCAGCGCCGGCAAGGATGCGATCGTCGGTCCCGGCCGCGTGAACTTCACCACCTCGCTCTACAAGAACTTCGCATTCACAGAGCGCGTGGGCTTCCAACTGCGCTTCGAGTCGTTCAACACCTTCAACCACACTGAATTCAACGGTGTCCAATCGAACATGAGTCAGAGCAACTTCGGCCAGGCCACCGGCACGTGGGATCCGCGCGCCTTGGAATTGGGCGGCCGGCTCAACTTCTAACTTAACCCTCCACCGGGCGCGGCAGGCTATCCCTGCCGCGCCCCTTCTCTTTTTGGCGCGCCAGTTGCCCGGCTTCCAATAAAATAGATAGAGAGCAAGAGTGAGGCGCGCGATGCAATTGCGAATCTGGCTGGCCCTGGCGGTCACCCTGGCCATCATGACCGGGCACAGCGCGGGGCAAGCCGCGGCCGCGGGGAATCCGCGGCAAACGGCGCTTGCGTTGGAGCAGCAGGGCAAGGACGCAGAGGCCGAGGCCGCCTGGCGGTTGTGCGCGAAGTCTCATCCAACGAACCCGGAACCCTACGCTCACCTGGCGCTTCTCGAGGCGCGGCAGGAGCATTACAATGAGGCCGTGCCGCTGTATAGGAAGGCGCTGGCGCTGGGTCCGAAGCTGCCCGGCATCGAACTCAACCTGGGACTCGCGCTCTTCAAGGCCGGCCAGATGAAGGAGGCCGTCCAGACGTTCAAACCGCTGCTCAAGAACCAGCCTCCAGGCTCACCCGAAAGCCAGCGCCTCACCATTCTGTTGGGGATGGCGCACTATGGACTGGGGGAATACGCCGAAGCTGCTCCCTATCTGAAGGACGCCGCGGCCCGCGACCCGCGGAATCTGCAACTGCGGCTTGCCCTGGCGCACAGTTGCATGTGGTCTAAACAGTATCAGTGCGTGCTGGATACCTATCACGAGATTTTGACCCTGAATGCGGAGTCCGCCGAGGCCGATATGCTGGCCGGCGAAGCGCAGGACGAGCTGAAGAACCGCGTGGGCGCGATCGAGCAATTTCGCGCCGCGGTCAAGGCCAATCCCTTGGAGCCGGACGTTCACTTCGGCCTGGGCTACCTCTTGTGGACCCAAAGGCAATTCCCGGAGGCAGTGGCCGAGTTTCAGGCCGAACTGGCCAATAATCCGAATCACGTCCAGTCCATGATCTACGAGGCAGACTCGCAGATGCATTTGAACCACCCCGAGGCAGCGCAACCGCTCCTGGAGAACGCTCTGCGTATTGACTCGAGCAGGGAACTGGCGCGTCTCGATCTGGGCATCCTCTATGGCGATGCGGGCCGCAAGGACGACGCCCTGAAGGAGCTGAAAGAAGCCGCGCGGCTGGCCCCGGAGGACGTCAACGTCCACTGGCGTCTGGGGCGGCTTTACCGCTCAATGGGCAGGATAGACGAAGCCAAGGCCGAGTTCGACAAGGCCAGCAGCATCACTAAAACCGCCGACACTGCGCTGGTCAACAAGATCAGCGGGGGCAAGGCCGCGAGCAGTCCGGCGCAACCGCAGGCGGCAGCGCCGGAGAAGTGAGCTGGCGAGACAGCCTCTCAGCGCAGCAGCACGCCCGAGGAAGCATAGCTCTCGCCGCCCGCGGCGGTAACCACGGCGGGGAACTGAGTTGTCTCGGTCAGGACTTCGATCGCGCCGTCCCTCAGCAAGACCGTGTCTTCCACTTTGCCGCCACGCGCCGAGGGATTCCACGCAAACGCCTGGCGGTCCAGGACGATCTCCGCTCCATTCGGCGCTGCCAACCACTCTCTCTCCGAATAGCCGGTTGCTCCGCCCTGGTGATGCAACTCTTCCTCGCCCGGCATCCCTGCCGCCGCATAGGCGTTCTTTGCAACGGCGAATAGCTGCGCCGAGGCAGCTCCGGCGCGAGTGGCATGGAGCAATGCGGCATTGACCTTGGCCGCGGCATCGAATCCATCGGAAAGACTCTGCGGCATGGGGCCGAAGTGGACAAAGCGGGTGATGGAGATAACCAGGCCCCACTTGCGCGCGCAGAGATTCACCATGCCAAAGCGCTCGAGGTGTCCGCCTCTGGGCAGAGCATGTTTGTACTTGAGAATCCGGTCGTCCACCGCCATCAGCAGCACGGAAGGAAGGATTGCCTTCTGAATAAGCCGTGAAGCGGTCATGGCGCTGATCTCGTGTTCCGTGACGCCGGGTTCGAGATGCAGGACGACATCTTCGACAACGCGCGCCGTCATGGAACCCAGCAAGCGATAGCGTTCGATCTCGCCAGGTTGAAGCTGGCTGCGCAGCGCGGCAAGATTGACGATTTCGCAGGCTGTCTCATGCGTATCCGCGCCGATCGCGTATTCTCCAGCCAGGCCGCGTGCGGCTTTGACAAAGTCGCCCTCGGCCCAGGGCAGGACCACCGCTTCAAAGGGCAACCCGGCGAACTCTTCCTCGTACATTCTGGGCGCTTCATTTTTCGTCGTCAGGTAGAAGGCTTGTCCATCCTTGCGCACGAAGAGGGCGGCGCTGCCTGTCGCTGCCGGAATGGCGACGCGCATATCCACCTGGCCGGCCGTGGCCCACGCAACATTTTCATGCCTGCTCAGCACGATACCGCCCAGGTTGAGTTTGGCCATGAGCTCGGTGAGCTCCTGCTTCTTTATGCCGATCTCATCTTGAATCGTCTGTGAAGCATTCGCGCCAGGGGCTTGCTGTGCTGTGCTCATCGTACTTCTCCACTCTGCCGCCGGGGTAGATCTGAGCCGGCGAAAATTGCTTATCGGATCTGCTTAAGCGCCGGATAAATCGCTCGATAAAGGCTGTATTGCTGCTGGAGCTTCTCCGAAGCGGCCTTGTTGACTTCAACGACCGAAGCCACATGCACAATCTGCGCGCATGCCTCATCGACCGATGGCCAGATGCCCGCGCCGACCCCGGCGAGCACCGCGCTGCCATACGCACAGCCCTCTTCGGCTGCAAGCAGTGAGACGGGTTGCGCGTAAACATCGGCCTGAATCTGGCGCCACAGCGGCGAGCGCGCGCCGCCTCCGCCGAGGCGGATATCGTTGACCGGCACGCCGATCTGGGCGAAGATGGTCAGCGAATCTTTCAAGCTGAAGGCCACGCCTTCGAGAACGGCGCGAATGATGTGGCCGCGGCCATGGCTGGCCGCAAGGCCGATCAGCGCGGCGCGCACGTCGGAGTCGAGATGCGGCGTGCGTTCTCCCATGAGATAAGGCGCCCACATCACGCCGTCGGCTCCGGCGGGAATCGCCGCTGCCTCCTTCGAGAGGCTGTCGTAGGGATCGCCGGCTGAAGCGCCGATGGTCCCGAAGGTGTCGCGGAACCAGCGTAGAGAGAGGCCCGCCGCCTGGGTCACGCCCATCACGTGCCAGCGATTCGGAATCGCATGGCAGAAGGTGTGCAGGCGGCCCTTGGGATCGAGGAAGGGCTGGTCGGTCGCGGCGAAGACGACGCCTGAGGTTCCGATCGTTGCGCTCACATCGCCGGCCTTGACGATGCCCATGCCAATGGCGCCGCCGGCCTGATCTCCCGCACCGGCAACCACTGGAGTGCCTTCCGCCAATCCCGTCGCCGCAGCCGCGCTCGCCGTGACTCTCCCAACGATCTCCTGCGATTCAAAGACCTCGGGCAGGCAACTGGGATCGAGTTTGGTGGCTGCCACCATCTCCTGCGACCAGCGGCGATGGGCGACATCGAGCAGCAGGGTACCCGATGCATCAGAGACATCAATCGCGCGCACGCCCGTCATCTGCAGGCCAACGTAATCCTTGGGCAGCAGGAGGGAGCGGAACCTGCTCCAGATCTCCGGCTCATGGGTGCGCACCCACATCAGCTTGGTCAGCGTGAAGTTGGGCAGAGCGGGATTCGAGGTCAGCTCGACGATCCGCTGCTCGCCGACGGTCTCGTTGAGCACGCGGCACTCCTCGGCGGTTCGCTGATCGCACCAGATTAGCGCGGGGCGAAGGACTTCTTCGTTCTTGTCGAGCAGCACCGCGCCGTGCATCTGGCCGGCCAGGCCGACCGCGGCGATCTCATTCCTTGAGACACCGGTCTCCTCGAGAAGTTTACCGATCGCCTTCTGGCATGCCTTCCACCAGTCGCGCGGATCCTGCTCCGCCCATCCATTCTGGGGCGATGCAAACGGCGCATGTTCGTGCGTCGCCGAGCCGAGCAGAGTACCCTTTTCGTCCACCAAAACCGCGCGCGTGCCGCCTGTGCCTACGTCGATGCCAATGATCTTTTGTGTCATTGTTTCTCACTCTTTCTGGCAGCAGAGGCCTCTGCCGCGATCTTTTTCAACTCCGGCAGTATGTGGCCGACCTGCGCCGCTTCTGCATTTGGTGAACCCAGCGCAAAATAAAGCGTCCGGAAGAGAGGATAAAGCTTCTGATAAACGGCCGCCGCCTCAGGGTCCGGAGCATAGGTCTTGTTCTGCAGGCACATCTTGTTCTGTGCTTCTTCCAACGAAGAAAACGCGCCGGCCGACAGCATTGCAAAAATGCCCGATCCGAGGCTGGTCGGCACGCCATCGGGCACCAGCACCGGCTTGTTCAGCACATTGGCATAAACCTGGTTGAGCACCGCATTGTTTTGCGGGATGCCGCCGGTGTTGATGATGCGGTCCACCGGCACGCCATGCTCGGCCATGCGTTCGAGGATAATGCGTGTGTGAAAGGCCGTGCCCTCAATGGCCGCGAAGAGCTCGTCCTGCGCGGTGTGCAGCAGATTCCAACCCAAAGTCACGCCGCCCAGATCAGGATTCACCAGCACCGTGCGGTCGCCGTTGTCCCATGTGAGGCGGAGCAGGCCGGTCTGTCCCGCGCGATAGCTTTCCAGGTCCTTCGAGAGTTCGGCAACCTTAGTCCCAGCGCGCCGCGCGATGGCTTCGAAGATGTCGCCGGTTGCAGAGAGGCCGGCTTCGATTCCGATGTAGTTTGGGTGAACGCTGCCCGGCACCTCGCCGCAGACGCCGGGCACGAGTTCGGCGTTTTTCGCCATCGCGATGATGCAAGTGGATGTGCCGACAACGTTGACCACGTCGCCTTCGCGACAGCCCGCGCCGATGGCGTCCCAGTGCGCATCGAATGCGCCTACGGGAATCGGAATCCCCGCGCGCAACCCAAGTTCATTGGCCCAGCTCGGCGCGAGGTATCCGGCGAGGCGATCGGACGTGAGATATTCGCCAGCGAGTTTTTCGCGAATGCCATCAAGCAGCGGGTCAACCTTTGATAAAAATGACTGCGGCGGCAGACCATCCCACTTGGGATTCCACATCCATTTGTGGCCCATGGCGCAGACGCTGCGCTTCGCGAGTCTTGGATCGGTGATGCCGCACAAAGTGGCCGCCACCATGTCGCAATGCTCAAAGGCGGAGGCGAGCCGATCGCGTTTTTCCGGGTTGTGCCGCAGCCAATGCAGCAGCTTGGCGAAGCCCCATTCGTGCGAGTAGACGCCGCCGCACCAGTCGATCGCTTCCAGACCCTCTCGATGTGCAAGTTCGGTGATCTCGCGCGCCTCTGTCTTGGCACGATGATCGCACCACAGGTAATAGTCGCCGAGCGGCTGCATCTGCGCGTTAACCGGCACAACGCTCGAGCCGGTTGTGTCGAGAGCGACAGCCTCAATCTGCTTGCCGCTTATTCCAGCGCGCTCGACGGCCTGGCGCATTGCAGCGGTCAGGGCTTTCATGTGATCGGCGTGCGATTGCGTTGCGTAGTCGGGGTCTTCGCGCAGGCGGTGGAGCGGGTACTCTGCGACTGCGGTGGATAAGCGCCCGCGCCCGCTATCGAGGATTGATACGCGGACGCTGAGCGTTCCAAAATCAACTCCTGCTGCGATGGCCACGTTTGCGCCCCTACTCTTCTGCCGGGCCGTGGTAGAGGGATTCCCATCCGAGATAGCGGGTGGCGGCCTCGTGAATGGCCTTGGAGACTTCGCTGAAGTTGGCGGCCACGTGGTGCTCGAAGCCCTCGCGGCAGATGTACCTGAGCAGCCGCTGCAACTCGGGAATCTCGGCCACGCCCGCGCCGCCAAAGGTATCGAGCGGATCGTCGGTGAATTTGCCGGGGCCGGTATAGCCGCGAATCACGCCGCGCCGGTCGTCGGTCGAGTAGCGGGCGAAGCTCATGTCGCCGGCCTTGACGCGGCCTACGCAGGTACCGAATGCATTCTCCTTGCCCACTGTGCCGGCGATGATCGACTGATAATCCATGGTGGGAGGCTTGGCGAAGAAGTGCTTGGGTAGGTTGGAGCAGTGGAAGCAGACGCACTTGTTCGGATCGGAGCCGTAGTTGTTGTTCCAGTCCAGCAGCGCAGACGGCGTTTCAGAAGCCAGCGCCAGCATGTACATGCTCAGCACGCCCGGCACATCCACTTCGCAGGCCGACGGAATCAGGTTGTTGCTCATCATGCTCATCACCGTGCAGGGCACCACGCCGAAATACTCTTCCATCGAAGTCCAGCATTGCACGGCGCTGATGGTGCAGTTGGTCTGCTTCATCCAGCCGTCGATCACCGCGCCCAGCTTCGACATCTTAAGTAGAGCCGCATCCGGGATGCCCGCCGTTGTCACATAGCTCTTGATCGCGGCCAGCTTGGCCTGCGCCGCATCGTCGTTATCCTTCATGCGATTGATGCGTCCAAAGATCTCCGATAAATCAATGGGTTCGATCGAGATGCCGTTCGTCTCCAAGATCCGCTCGGAGTAGCGGACCGTATTGAACGCCGCGGGCCGCGCGCCGATGGCGCCGATCTTCAGGTTCTTGAGTCCCTTCACGATGCGGCAGACGGCCGAGAACCACTCGAGGTCCGCCTTGAACTCCGGCGAGGTAAGCGACTCAGTGTGCAGCGTGGTCAGCGAGTAGGGAATGCCGTACTGCATCATGTTGTTGCAGGCGCTCATCTTGCCGCAGAAGCTGTCGCGGCGCACGGCGATGGTCATGTTTTCCGAGCGGTCGGGCGTGGCCTGCACCAGCACCGGAACTTTCAACCCGGAGAGGCGAATCGCATCCACAATGCCGCGCTCCTCGCCGAAGTTGGGCAGCGTGACGAGGATGCCGTCGATCTCGTCGGCGTGCTTCTTGAAGAGTTCCGCGCACCGCTGCGACTCGGCGTAGGACTCAACCGCGCCGAACTTCGATTCTTCAGGTCCGAGCACCACGGCCTTCGCGCCTGCCGCATCGAGAACCGCGAGGACTTCGTCGCGGCCGGTCTTCGCCAAGTGGTCGGGGAAGAATCCGCGGTTGCCGACGATGACTCCAAACGTCATGGTTCGTTGCGCTGTCATTTCTTACCTGCTCCTTGCATCCACTTCGGTTAATCGTTGCGGTGCGGCCAGAAACGAACGCCATAAAAAACTCCAAGGGCCAGCAACAAACCACCCCACCAGACGGGCGCGTGGAGATTGGCCAGAATCACATTGGCCGTATGTCCGGTGACCAGTTCGAAGATTCCATAACCCAGAATCATCGCGCCATAAATGGTCAGCAGAACGCCGATGAAAAACCAGATCGAAATATTGGTTGAGTGCATTCGCGGACTCCTTACCAGAAGTAGATGTTGAGGGCCAGGAAGAGGACGATGGCGATCACCATCCAGAAATACTCGTTTTTGTAGAACGGCACCGGCTCTTCCTCGGGCAGCTTGGTCGCGCCATAGACAAGGCCATTCAGCTCCGCCACCGGACGAGCCTTGCCGAAGAGACTCACTACAAAGGTCACCAGAACAGCGGTGATCACCGACCACAGGGCGCGATACATATCCTCGGCCATCGCCTTCGCATCGGGTGAAATGGCGACATAACGCAGCGCCGCGGGATAAAAATGAACCCACGCCCACAGTCCGATCGAGGTCAGCGTGCCGATCAGCAATCCCCAGAAGCCGCCTGCCTTAGTGGCGCGTTTCCAGAACATGCCCATCAGCACCACGCCGAGCAGCGGAGAGATGAAGAAGCTGAAGAGCGCCTGCACATAATCCATGATCCCCGCCGCGGTCATCACCAGGTACGCGGTGCCGATGGAGATGACGACGCCCAGGATCGTTGCCCAGCGGCCGACGGTGACGTAGTGCTCGTCTTTTGCGTTCTTGTTGAAGAGCGGCTGGTAGATGTCGTAGGTCCATACGGCGGAGAAGGCGCTCACATTGCCCGCCATGCCGCTCATGAAGCCGGCGATCAGCGCCGTGATGCCCAGGCCGAGCAGGCCGGGAGCGCAATAGCGCACCAGCATCAGCGGCAGCACTTCGTTGTAGCTGTGGGGATGAAGCGCACTCACCTGATCCTGGCCCACAAGATGCATCAGGCTCCCGTCGGGGTTCTGCAGCACGACCAATCCGAGCAGGCCGGGCAGAATCACGATGAACGGCACAGCCATCTTGAAGAACGACCCAATCACCGGAGCCATGCGCGCCGAGCGCAGACTATTGGCGGCCAGCACGCGCTGGACGACCAGGAAATCCGTAGTCCAATAACCGAAGCTGATGGCAAAGCCCAGACCGAAGACGATGCCCGTCCAGTGAATGCCCATGGGGTTGTCGGCGAAGTGGCCCATGCTGCGCCACAGGTGCGTATAGTCGCCCGGAGCGATTGCGCCCTTCGCGATATTGGCCGCTAGCTTGGCTTTGAATCCGGTCCATCCGCCGGCCTCGACCAGCCCAAGGATCGGCACCAGCAGCGCGCCGCCCCAGATCAGCACAAACTGCAGAACCTCGTTGAAAATCGCCGAGCGCAGCCCGCCCAGCGCCACATAGGCCGCCACGGCCAGCGACGAGACAATGATGGAGAAGTTCAGGTCCCAGCCCAGCACGACCTTCATCACCTCGGCCATGGCGAACATATTCACGCCGCTCATCAGCACGGTCATGAAGGCGAAGGAAAATGCGGAGACGATGCTCGCTCCCTGGCCGTAGCGCAGCTTGAGGTAGCCGGGCACCGAGTGCGTCTTGCAGACGTAGTAGAAGGGCATCATCACGATGCCCAGGAAGAGCATGGCGGGGATGGCGCCCACCCAGTACCAGTGCGCCGCAAGAATGCCGTACTGGTAGGCCGAGCCGGCCCAGCCCATCAGTTCGAGCGAGCCGAGGTTGGCCGAAACAAAGCTCAAGCCCGCGATCCACGCCGTCATCTCGCGTCCGGCCATGAAAAACTCTTCGCTGGTGTTGGCTTTGCTCTTGAGATAGAAGCCGATCCAGATGACCATCACGAAATAGATGGCGATGACCGCGAGGTCCAGCGGGCTGAGGTGCGCCAGCGACGGTGCGCCGAGCGCAAGCAGGTTGGGCAGCGCCAGCGATCCAACGTAGTTCATGCAGTTCACGATCACGGTTTTGAACCCCTCATTCGAGCTTCTAGCTGCTAGCTTCCAGCCTTTAGCTCATTCGTACCCGGTGAATTCCAAAGTCTCAATAACAACGTGAGCGGCCAGCAGCTAAAAGCTAAAGACTGTTCTCTACTGCCCATAGGTTGCATTTGCGCCATGTTTGCGGAGGTAGTGCCGGTCGAGCAGTGCCTGGCCAACGCCCGAGCCGTCCGGGCACAGTATTGCAGTATAAAGGGCCATGCGCGCCACTGTCTCCAGAACGACGGCGTTGTGCGCGGCGTCCATCGGAGTCTTGCCCCAGCAAAAAGGCGCATGTCCGGCGACCAGCACGGCCGGCATGGCAATGGGATCGAGATCGCGGAAGCGGCGCACAATGGCCTTGCCCGTGTTCAGCACATAGTCGCCTTCGATCTCTTCGTCGCTCAGGGGCTCGGTGATCGGAACTGGGCCGTGAAAGCTGTCGGCGTGTGTGGTGCCGAAGGCGGGAATGCTGCGTCCGGCCTGCG
Organism: uncultured Acidobacteriaceae bacterium; assembly: GCA_963710875.1. Taxonomy (GTDB): domain Bacteria; phylum Acidobacteriota; class Terriglobia; order Terriglobales; family Acidobacteriaceae; genus Telmatobacter. The sequence continues at coordinate 504,338 of CAVQBW010000002.1, forward strand.
CCCACGACGTGGCGAACTCCGAGTGGGTATGCACGACGCCGCCAATGGCCGGGAAGGCCCGGTAAAGCTCCAGATGCGTATCAAGATCGGAGGACGGCTTGAGCCGCCCGCCGAGGAGCTTTCCGTCGAGATCGCAGACGACCATATCCGCGGGGGTCAGTTGGTCGTAGGAGACGCCGGAGGGCTTGATGGCCACCAGCCCGGCTTCCCGGTCGATGCCGCTGGCATTGCCAAATGTGTAGAGCACCAGCCCGCGGCGGACGATTTCGAGGTTGGCTTCAAGAACCTCTGTTTGCAAGCGCAACAATTCCAAGAAGCCCCTCCATAACCCGAATTCTCGGTCGTTATCCGGTTGGGATATTCCAGCTTGAACGCGCAATTCACCCGGCAGGCGGATCGGGCCAAGTTTTTTCGAGAAGATGAAACTAGATTATATCCCCGCGCCGTCCCCTTGGCATCGGATAATAAATCAGGCTGTGGAGAAGGTCATGCCATCGTTGCCGGGTCCTTGTGGCAGGCGCGGGAGCGGGCCGAGTCTTCACCCCGTGTACCTCCCGGAAGGTGCTATTCTGGGCGAATAAAACGTTTTCAATGGAGATGAGCCGACTGTGCCGCGCGCTTGACAGCGGCTTCCTCAGCGCATTAACTTCGCACCCGGAGAGCGGCCCGGATTCGCACTGCAACGGGATTGAATTGCTGGCACTGAAGACTGGTCTCTGCCCATAGCCCCTGAAAGAGGAATTTGATGAAGAGTTTCGGATTGCGCAGGACCGCGGCGGCGTTGGCGTTGATTTCGGCGGCGTGGATGGCCGGGGCGCAGGATGCGGCCAAGCCCGCCTACCTGGACCCGAGCCTGCCCGCCGAGCAGCGCGCGGCGGATCTGGTGAAGCGAATGACGCTCGAGGAGAAGGCTTCGCAACTGGTGAACCAGGCGCGGGCCATTCCGCGGCTCGGCGTTCCGGCCTACGACTGGTGGAGCGAGGCTCTGCACGGCGTGGCGCGCAACGGAACCACGGAGTTCCCCGAGCCCATTGGCCTGGGGGCCACCTTCGATGCGCCGGCCATTCATGAGATGGCCGTGGCTATCGGCGTCGAGGGGCGCATCAAGCATGAGCAGGCGGTGCGCGCTGAAGGCGCGGGAGGCAGCCGCATCTTCGAGGGGCTGGACTTCTGGGCGCCCAACGTCAACATCTTCCGCGATCCCCGCTGGGGACGCGGCCAGGAGACCTATGGCGAAGATCCCTTCCTGACGGCGAGGATGGGAGTGGCCTTTGTGACCGGCATGCAGGGCGACGATCCGCGCTATTACCGCGCCATCTCCACGCCCAAGCACTATGACGTGCACAGCGGTCCGGAGCCGACCCGCCACATTGCCGACGTGATTGTCAGCAAGCACGACGAGATGGACACCTATTTGCCCGCCTTCCGCGCCGCCGTCACCGAGGGCAAGGCCGATTCGGTCATGTGCGCCTACAACAGCATCAACGGCCAGCCTGCTTGCGCCAACCAGTTTCTGCTTCAGGATCAATTGCGCGGCAAGTGGGGCTTCAAGGGATATGTGGTTTCCGACTGCGGCGCGGTGGTCGACATCTATGCCGGCCATCACTACGAACCTACCCAGGCCCAGGCCTCGGCCATCAGCCTCGAGCGCGGCATGGACAACGAGTGCATCGACTTCACCACCAACATCAAAGATGACCACGATTACAAGCCTTATCTGGATGCCGTCAAGGAGGGCTTTCTGAAGGAGAGCGCGATCGACGTTGCCGTCACGCGGCTGTTTACGGCGCGCATGAAGCTGGGCATGTTCGATCCCCCTTCGATGGTGCCCTACTCGAAGATCGACGAGAGCCAGCTCGACAGCCCCGGACATCGCGCTATGGCCCGCAAGCTGGCCAACGAGTCCATGGTGCTGCTGAAGAACGACGGCGTTCTGCCGCTGAAGGCCTCGGGCATCAAGATTGCCGTGGTGGGCCCGCTGGCCGATCAGACGCGGCCTCTGCTGGGCAACTACACCGGAATCCCCAGCCACACGGTCTCCGTGCTCGATGGGTTGAAGGCCGAGTTCCCCAATGCCACGATCAATTATGTGCCGGGAACGCAATACCTCAGCAAGCAAGCCGATCCGGTTCCGGCCAAACTGTTGAGCGAAGACGGCAAGCCGGGAGTGAAGGCGAGCTACACGCGCCTGAGCATCGACTGGGGCGCCGGAGCCAAGAAGCCCGAGGTGCTGGCCAGCCGCACCGAAGCCGACATCAACGTCTTCGCGGACTCCCTGCCGCCCGAGGTGAAAGACCTCCGGCCATTTGCCGTTCGCTGGGAGACAAGTCTCACACCAACCGAGACCGGCGACTTCTACCTGGGCTTGGAGGGCAACGGCTTCTTCCGCCTCACGATCGATGGCGACACGGCCTTCACCGTCTGGGACGCCACCGGCGTCGAAACCAAGCTCAGCTCGATTCACTTCGAGGCCGGCAAGCCAGTCAAGATCGAGGCTGAATACGGCGTCACGATCAAGAACCAGCCTTCCATTCGCCTGGTCTGGTCGAAGGTCGATTCCAGCCCTCGGCCGGAAGCTCTGACTGCGGCCAAGGATGCCGATGTGGTGGTGGCCGTGGTAGGCATCACCAGCGAGCTTGAAGGCGAAGAGATGAAGGTCAACGAACCCGGCTTCAAGGGCGGAGATCGCACCAGCCTCGATCTGCCCAAGCCGGAGGAGGATCTGCTGAACCTGTTGGCGGAGGCGCGCAAGCCGCTGGTCGTCGTGCTCATTAACGGCAGCGCTCTCGGCGTTAACTGGGCCAAAGCCCATGCCAATGCCATTCTCGAAGCCTTTTATCCCGGCGAGGAGGGAGGCGCGGCGGTGGCCGATACGCTCTCTGGCCGCAACAACCCCGCCGGACGCCTGCCGGTCACATTCTACAAAGATGTCAGCCAGTTGCCTCCCTTCGAGAACTACGCGATGAAGGGCCGCACCTACCGCTATTTTGAAGGAACCCCGCTCTATCCCTTCGGCTACGGCCTGAGCTACACCACCTTCGCCTATAGCGAATTGACCCTTCCTACGAGAGCGGTGGCGGCAGGCAGCCCTGTGCCGGTCGATGTCACCGTCACCAACACCGGCAAGCTCGCCGGTGACGAGATTGCCCAGCTCTATCTCGAATTTCCCAATGTGCCCGGTGCGCCCCTGCGGGCATTGCGCGCCTTCCAGCGGGTTCACCTGGAGGCAGGCGCATCGCAGAAGCTCCACTTCGACCTTCAGCCCCGCGACCTGAGCATGGTCACCGAGGATGGGGTTCCCATCATCGCCCAGGGCGAGTATGAAGTCTCGGTCGGCGACGGCCAGCCGGACACCGGCGCTCCGGTGGTCACCGGAGACTTGAACATCGAGGGCAAGCTGGTGCTGCCGGAGTAATAGGCGGCAGGCTAAGAGACAATTAGGCACTTTGGCCGGGTCACGACAGTGTGGCCCGGCTCACCTCTGAAAAGAAGTGCTGCTTAGTATTACAAGATGGGGTTGTTTAGCCTACCGAAAGCCACAGCTAATAGATGTGGCGTCCCGAATCTCCCGCACGACCGTTCAGCTCGATGTCCGTGTCCGTGTCAAACCATAGCACAGAATCTTTGCCGGATTGGTCAGTTACCAAAACCATATCGTAGTAACGTCCATCTATCTTCATACTGCGCTGCTGTTTGGATCGCACCTGCAGAACTTCCATGAAGACAAATTCCTCTCGGATGCCGACGGCGAACCACGCTGTCTTGGCGCTCTTGCCATTCCCCGACTTGAGGATGGATTGTACCAGCGCGTGTAGAATGTTCCACTCTTTGTCTGCCTCTTGTTGCCTCCCAAGTTGCTTGAGACAGCTCCACGCCGCAAGATGAGCCTCAATATCCGCGATATTGTGCTTTTCAGTTTCTTGAGCAATTTTGAGAGCCTCTTCATAGTTTCCCTTTTCAAAAGAGGCTTGAGTCCGTTTCGTTGCATCGTAAGGGTCGTAGTCCCCATAGACTTCCCCAACTCGTGCGTCCAATCGCAACGCCTGCCAATCGATATTCAGGTCCCCGCCGTTGACTTTCGCGGCAAGCTCGTCATATTTTGCCCGCGCCACTTTCGGATCATCCAGAGCAAAAACGGGTAATGCAACTAATAACATCGAAGAAATGAACAGGAAAGCCCTTATGGCTTGCATATTCGCCTCACTAAAGGAATCACATTATTCTACTTTAGTTTAGCTTTTGGGCCTCTGGGTTGCTGGATCCTATTTCGCCTTCATCTCGAAGGCCAGTGGAAACAGATCGCGGAAGGGCATCGTCCGCGGGCCATCTTCGGCGGGGAAGATCGCTGGCGCATCGGGCAGGATGAACTCGGAGAGGACCTGGCGGCAGGCCCCGCAGGGCGGGCTGGGGGCGTCGTTCAGGTTGGCGATGGCGACGGCTTCGATGCGAATCTTCGGTCCGAATTGAGAGACGGCGCGCACCAGAGCAGTTCGCTCGGCGCAGATGGTTAATCCGTAGCTCACATTCTCAACATTTGTTCCGGTGACGATCTCGCCGTTGGTGAGCCGGAGCGCCGCGCCCACACGAAAGCCGGAGTAAGGCGCGTAAGCGTTCTCCGCGGCCTGGCGTGCCAGATCGAGCAGGCTGAGCAGGGCTGGTTCGGTTGTAGGGGTGTTGTCCATTGGGCCTGGCCTCATTTCGCAATGTGAGTTCTCGCTAATGCATTTTCGCACCTGACGTGAATTACGGGTTGGGTTGTCGCATCCTAGGTCTCTGACCGCATGATTTCGGACTTTAGGGTTCGCAGTTTCCCACCCATTCGCCAGAAAAACGGCGAATGGATGGGGCACGGAGATGGTACAGAATTAAACGGTCAAAGACCTAGGTCCCCAAATGCGAGGGACCTGGGGCACCCAGATCTTAGTTATGTGGATCTGGGGCACTCCAACCAATCCCTGATCCCTGTTTCCTAGTGCCTAGTCCCTGCTCCTCAAGTTGCGCCATTTTTCTCCGATGAACGGCTCAGGTGCTCGCTGTGCCGGGGGATCATGCCGGCCTGCCCGATGAGCGGCAAAGATGAGTGGACGCAATGGATGAATTGACGCGAGAGTTCCTGATCGAGAGCCAGGAAGGGCTGGACCGCATGGAGCGGTGCCTGACCGATCTCGAAGAGCGGCCAAAGGATGCGGCGCTCATCGGAGAGATCTTCCGTTCGGTGCACACGATTAAAGGAACCACGGGATTTCTGGGCTTCAAGCGGCTGGAGACGCTGGCCCACGCCGGCGAAAATCTCCTCGGCCAATTGCGCGAAGGCAAGCTGACCGCCAACGGGCCGATCATCACCGGCCTTTTGCAGCTTCTTGACGGCCTGCGCGCCATTCTCAAGACGATCGAGGCGCAAGACCAAGAGGGCGAGGGCGGCGATGCGGCTCTCATCGGCCGTCTGGAAGAGTTGCAGCTCCCGGCGCAAGCGACGGTAAGGCTGCCGGTCCATGCCGGGGTAAAGCTGCCGGTCCATGTCAAGGCGCGCGCACGTTCCGCGGCGCCTTCTCCCCCGGCGCGGGCGGCAGCCTCCGCGCCAGCCTCAGCCTGGACCCGCCCCGGCCGCGCCTGACCCGCTTCCGCACGCCCCGGCTGCGGCCCAGCCGCCGGAGCCCGCACCTGCTTCCGCGCCTCTTCCTGCTCCGGAGCCAGTTGCAAAGACTGCCGTCGAGGCGGAGAGCGATCCTGCGCGGCCGCGCACCCAGACAACCGCAGCCGAGAGCACGCTGCGCGTCGATGTGACGCTGCTGAACCGCATGATGAACCTGGTCGGCGAGTTGGTGTTGACCCGCAACCAGGTCTTGCAGGCTACCTCGGCCGACCCCAACATGACCATGCTGAGCCGTCGCCTCGACATGGTGACGGCCGATCTGCGCGAGAGCGTCATGAAGGCCCGGATGCAGCCGGTCTCGAACATCTTCTCCAAGATCCCGCGCATCGTGCGCGACTTGTCCCAGGCTCTCGGCCGGCGCGTCCGCCTTCAAGTCGAGGGCCAGGATACCGAGCTGGACAAGAGCCTTCTCGAAGCGATCAAGGACCCGCTGACCCATGCGGTAAGGAATTCGCTCGATCATGGCATCGAGCCGCCCGATGTGCGCCTGGCCGCGGGCAAAGACCCCGAGGGAACGCTCAAGCTGCGGGCAGCGCAGGAGGGCAGCCACGTCATCATCGAAATCTCCGACGACGGCGCCGGCATTGCCGTGGAAAAGATTCGCCAGAAGGCCATCGAGCGCGGGCTCATCACTGCCGAGCGCGCCAAGCATCTGGCCGAGCGCGAGCTTCTGCAGCTGATCTTCCTGCCCGGCTTCTCGACCGCCGCGGCGGTGACCAACGTCAGCGGCAGGGGCGTGGGCATGGATGTGGTCCGGACGAATGTGGAACGGATCGGCGGCAAGGTCGAGATCGACTCACGCGCCGGCAAGGGCACCACGCTGCGGCTGCGCATTCCGCTCACCCTGGCCATCATTCCCGCGCTGATCGTCCGCAGCGTGAACCAGAGCTTCGCCTTGCCCCAGGGAGCGCTCTCCGAGCTGGTGCATATTCCTCCCGAGCAGGCCGGCACGGCCATCGAGTGGATCGAAAACGCTCCCCTCTATCGTCTGCGCGGCAAGCTGCTGCCGCTGATCTTTCTCGACCGGCTGCTGATGCCCGGCGTCGAGCACAAGATGGCAACCGAGCGGGACAACTTCATCGCCGTGCTGGACGCCGATGGCCGCCGCTTTGGGCTGGTGGTGGACGGGCTGGCCGATCCCGAGGAGATCGTGGTCAAGCCGCTCTCCGCGGTGCTGAAAGTTATCGGCCTCTTCTCCGGCGCAACCGTGCTGGGAAATGCCGATCTGGCGCTGATTCTCGATCCGGGGTCGATCGCCATGAAAGCTGGAGTGACCCTGTGCGAGGAGGAGGCCGTGCACACCGGCGAAGGGGAGACGGAGGAGGCCAAGAATCTCGAATACTTGCTGGTCGAGGTCGCGGGACGCCGGGCCGCGATCCCCTTGGCCGACGTGCTGCGCATCGAGCAGCTTCCGCTCTCGCGCATCGAGTACATCGGCTACCGCCCGGTGCTCAACTTCGACGGGCAACTGCTGCCAGTCGAGGATTCGGGCGGGCTGCTGGCCGCGCTTCAAGCCAACGCAGGGACGCCCGACGAGCAAGAAAAGCAGATGATCGTGGTGGTCTGCCGCGAGGGCAATCGTCATGTGGGCATTGCGGTTTCGCATGTGCTCGATGTGGCCGCGGGCGGCGACCTCTTCGAGTCCGGAACCGCGCAGCGCACCGGCGGCGTGACGCTGCTCAAGGACCATGTGACGGGCGTGGTTGACCTGGGCGGCGTGCCCCCGCTGCCCGCCGCCGAAGAGGCGCCCGCGGAGTGGAGCCAGACAAGGGAGACGGAGGCATGAGCACAGCGGCAGTTCAATTGAATCGGAAGGAAAAAACGGCGGCGCACATGGTGGAGATGTGTTCCGTCCGGGTGGGGCAGGCGCTGTTCGGCGTGCCCATCACGCACATCCTGGAGATCGTCGGATCGGCGCGGCCGCAGCCGGTTCCGCTGGCGCCGGACTTTGTTGGCGGGCTGTTTCACTACCGCGGCGATGTGCTGACAACGGTGAGCCTGCGCCAGCTCCTGGGACTGCCTCCCAGGGAGGGTGCACAGAGCATCCTGGTGCTGGAGAGTTCCGGCGGATGCTTCGGCTTGCTGGTGGATTCGGTCGGCGAGGTTCTTACCGTCTCTTCGGCCGACCATGAGCCGAACCCATCGATTCTCGACGAGCGCAGCAGAGCATTGTTTGCCGGGGCATACAAACTCAAGGACAGCCTGCTCGTCATGCTGGACCCTGAGCAACTGGACCCCATGAGGCTGAGCGCGGCCCGGGCCGCTTAGCCGCAACAGGCCCCACCCGGTTTCTCGCTGGAGGTGACCATGCGAGCTTTGATTGTCGACGATTCCCGCTTCGTGCGGGGCTATCTGCGCGGCTTGCTCGAAGAGAAGGGAATCGAGTGCGAAGAGGCGGCCGACGGCCAGGCCGGCATGGACCAACTGCATTCGGACGAACCCTTCGACCTTGCGCTGGTGGACTGGAATATGCCGGTGATGAACGGCCTCGAGATGCTCAAGCAGTTGCGCACCGAGGGATACAGCGGCATGAAGGTCATGATGGTGACCACCGAGGCCGAGAACGACTTCATCCTCCGCGCCCTCGATGCCGGCGCCGACGAATATCTGATGAAGCCATTCGACGATGAGGCCCTGACGGAAAAGCTGGCCATGCTCGGTCTTGTGGAGGCCTGAACCATGGCCTCGGGCCCCCGAACCCGGATTCTGATCGTGGACGACTCTGCGGTGATGCGGAGCCTGCTGCGCTCTGTTGTCTCCACCGATCCCGGCCTGGAGGTGGCCGGCACCGCGGCAGACGGCGAATCGGCCCTGAGCGCCATCGAGTCCCTTCACCCCGACGCGGTCCTGCTGGATGTCGAGATGCCGGTGATGGACGGCCTGGTCACACTGAGAAAGCTGCGCGCGCGAGGCCACAAAATGGCGGTCATCATGTGCAGTTCTCTCACCCAGCGCGGAGCCAAAGTGACTATCGAAGCGCTGGCTTGCGGGGCCTCGGACTATGTGGCCAAGCCGGCTGGACAATCGGGCCGCGAGGCGGCGATCCGGGCACTTGCCCAGGATTTGATTCCCAAGATTCGGGCCCTCACCAGCCAGCCGAAGCCGGTCATCCCCTATGCTCCGCGCATCCCGCTCTTCGCTCCCATGGCGCCGTTGCCCAAGGCGCAGCCGATCTCCTCGGAGCCTGTCGTGCTGGCCATTGGCGTCTCTACCGGCGGCCCGGCGGCCCTCGATCTGCTTCTCCCCGCGCTGCCGGCGAGCTTTCCGCTGCCGGTCTTGATCGTGCAGCACATGCCGGAGCTGTTTACCCGGCTCTTTGCCGAGCGGCTCAATGGCCGCTGCCCGTTGCGGGTGCAAGAGGCGGTCGAGGGCCAACCCGTGCGGGCCGGGGCCATCTACATCGCCAAGGGCAGTTGGCACATGGAGGTGCTGGCCGGCGCGCGCATCGGCTTGCCGGCTACGCTGCACCTGAACCAGGGCCCGCTCGAAAATCACTGCCGTCCTGCCGTCGATGTGCTCTTCCGCTCGGTGGCCGCGGTCTACGGCGTGGGCGCGCTGGCCGTGGTAATGACCGGCATGGGCTCCGACGGTATGCTGGGCTGCCGCGCGATCCGCGGCCATGGCGGCAGCGTCATGGCCCAGGACGAGGCCAGCAGCACGGTCTGGGGAATGCCCGGCGCCGTCGTCAACTCAGGCTTGGCGAACAAGGTGCTGCCTCTCAGCGCAATGGCTCCTGAACTCCTCCGGCTGGCAAACCGGACTTACGGACAAGCTCGCGAACTTCGGGATTCGGTGGCCTAGGGATGCAAACCTCGTCCAGAGTTGACTACGGCTATCTTCGCCAGCTCGTCTTCGGCCTCTCGCAAAACGTGCTCGACCCGTCGCGCGACTACCTCTTCGAGACCCGCCTTTCCAAGCTGTTGCGCAATCAGGGCATGGCTCGCCTCGATGAGCTTGTCCGGCGCCTCAAGGCGAGAAGGAACCCCGAACTCGAGCGTTCCATCGCCGAAGCCATGACCATCAACGAGACCAGCTTCTTCCGCGACAGCCGCCCCTTCGAGCTGTTGCGCACCGATCTGCTGCCCAAGCTCATCGAGGCTCGCCGCATCGCCTGCGGCCTGCGCTTCTGGAGCGCGGCCTGCTCCACCGGCCAGGAGGCCTACAGCCTGGCCATGCTCTTGCACGAGTACTTTCCCGCGCTCGCCGGCTGGAATATCCGCATCGAGGGCACCGACATCTGCGCCGAGGTCGTCGAGCGCGCCCAGGCCGGCTGCTACCACCGCATCGAGATCAATCGCGGCCTGCCCGCCCGTTTCGTGGTGCGCTACTTCGAGCACGTCGGCGAGGATTGGACGGTCAAGCCCGAGATTCGCGGGATGTGCAAATTCCGCCGGGCCAACCTCTGCGCCACGACGCTGCCCTTCAACCGGGCCGGCGACCGCTTCGACGTCATCTTCCTGCGCAACGTCATGCTCTACTTCTCGCAGGAGACGCGCAAGACTCTGCTGGCCGGCATTCACAAGCTGCTGGCTCCCGACGGCATCCTCATTCTCGGATCGAGCGAACAGCCCGCCGATCCCTCCATCTGGACCTCGGTGCTCTCCGGCGGCACATGCCACTTCCGGCCAAGACAGCCGAGCTAGGTCTCTGACCGGTAAGAAATGTACCTGGAGCGCCGTTCTCCCGGCCGGCTGTCGTGTGGGCCTCCAGACCCACGCGCGTGACTCGGAAATGATCCCATAAGCAGGCTTTGAATGGGCGCGGCTTTAGCCGTGCCGCAAAAAATGCCCCGAAAAATCGGGAGCTTCAGCCCCGGCAGAACGCTCAGCATGGACTGAATGGCGTTGCTTGAGATGGCTTCGAGGGCAGCGCCGCAATCTCCGCTCAGCCAGTCCACGCACTCGGAGCGCAAGAAACCCCGGAAAGCAGTCGGGAAAGGCGACATTAGGGGAGTAATCCTCAGAAGAACCTGTAACGAGAAGAAGGTATTGCCGTTAGTCAGATTCTCGTCCCATTGCATGTATTGGCTGGAAGATTCTGGCTAAAATCAATTTTGCAGTCCTGTGGTGTGAATTCCATGCGCAATGGCGACATTTCAGTAGTAATCCTGCCGGTCGATGAGTGCTTCTGGCGATTTGTTGTGGATCAGCAGCGACAGCGTGTTTCGTTGCAAACCAGGGGCCATGCCCTGAGCAGAATGCGCTTCTAACCTATCTTTGCTACCTACTCCATCCTCAACGCGCGCATCGGGTCAGTGGAGGCTGCGCGCCGGGCCGGTACGATTGCTGCTATCGCGACGGCAACCGAAAGCAGTAGAATACTGCCTCCTACTGCCATCGGGTCCATGACGGGCGTTTGATACAGCAGGCTGCGCACCCAGCGCAGCGCAATCAGCGCCATCGCGAGTCCAACACCTGTGCCCAGCAGAACGGGTTGCAAAGCCTGGCGCAGCACCAGTCCTGTCAGCGCGCTCTTACCGGAGCCCATTGCTATGCGAATGCCGAACTCCTGATGCCGCAGCGAAACCGAATACGCCATCACGCCGTAAACGCCCAGCAGCGCCAACAGCAGCGCCGCCGCACCAAAGCTCGTCAGTACCACCACCTGAAACCGCTCCGTGGATACGGACTCGCTGAGCTGTTGGTCCATCGACTTGAGCGAGGGAATGGCCACCTGCGGATCAATCTGCCAGATCGCGCGCCGCATCTCCGGAATCAGCGCTCTGCTGGGTTGCGGGCCGCGTGCAAGAAATGTCAGCGTCCACGGGGTAAAGGTCCAGTAAGGGATGTAGACCATGGCAGCCGCGTTTTTGAGTCCATTGACTCGCGTATCCGCGACAACTCCGATGATGGTAACTGAATGCTCGTCGTCCGGAACGATGTCGAAGATGGTTCGGCCAATTGGATCTTCGCCGGGAAACCCCTCGCGTGCGCATCTTTCCGATATCAGCGCCACATAGGGATTAGCCCGGTCGGTCGCGGTAAGATTGCGCCCCGCAACCAAAGGAATCCGCATGGTTGCAAGATAGTCCTCGTTGATCCAGCGCAGGTTGATCAACGGGCGCTGCGCTTCCGGCAATGGATGATCGGGGCGCTTCAGCTCGTCCACCCAGGTCTCGCCCGTCAACGGGACCGCACTGGTGACAGTGACCGATTGCACACCGGGCAGTTGTTGCAAAGCAGTCAGCGCGCGATCGGTAAAGGCCAGTTTCACCGCCTTCACGTTGGGTAGTTTGTCTCCGAACTCAGGTGAGAACAGATCAACTTGCGCCATCGTCACGTGGCTCGAATCAAAGCCGCGATCCTGCCGCAACAGGCGCGAGAAACTGCGCAGGACCAGAGATGTGATGATAAGCAGCACCACGGTACACGCAATTTGGCCCGCAACCAGAATGCTGCGCGTGCGGCGGCCATCCCGAGAATTTGCGTTACGTGTCGAATTGGCCTGCAGTGCAGACTGTGGGTCCACACGCAGCGAGCGCAGCGCCGGCAGGACGCCGGAGACCAGCGCGGCCGTGATTGACAAACCAGCCGCAAACAATAACACCGGCGCGTTCATCTGCACTTCATTCAGGCGAGGCACGTTCGAAGGCACAAGCGCCAGCAGAAGCCGGACACCAGTGAAAGCAAGAGCCACTCCGGCAAGGCCTCCCACAAGCGCAAGCACAAGGCTTTCGGTCAGGCGCGACCTCACCAATTGTCCCCTGGTTGCACCCAGAGCCGTGCGTACTGCCGTTTCCCGCTCGGCGGATACGGCACGCGCCAGTTGCAGGTTGGCAAGATTGACGCACGCAATCAGCAGCACGGCCCCGACCGCGGCAAACATAAGCCAGAGCGCACTGCTGATTCCCGCAGTCACGTCGCTCGCCAAAGGGGTTAACGCGATCCCCAGATGAATGGGCAGGTGCGCTGAAACCGTGTACGCTTTCTGCAAGGTCTCCAGTTCGGTATTGGCACGCGCCAGAGTCACGTCGTTCTTGAGCCGCGCAATCACGCTGTAGTTGAAGTTGCCGGTCTCTGCGCTCAAGTCCCAATCGCTTGGCGTCAAGGGCACAAAGAGCATGGTTGCAAGCGACGCACTGGAAGCGATGTTGGGAGCCAGCGTGAGCCGCGGAAAGCGCACGCCCGGCGGCAGCACGCCGATGATCGTGGTTGGATCGCCACCGAATCGCAGCGTCTTGCCTACCACCTTCGGATCTCCACCAAAGAGCGCCTGCCAACCCTCATAGCTCAAGAGCGCTACGTTGGCCGCGCCCTTTGCCGCATCGGCGTCTACAAAGTCCCGGCCCAGCATCGGCTGCACGCCGAGCACCCGGAACAAATTCGGCGAAGTGACCACCGAGCCGACGATGCGCGGATGATCGCCGGTTGGAGAAACGCTCATTCCCCTTTGCTGAAAGATCACCGCGTCCTCAAGGGTCTTTGTCTCTTTCTTCAGTCGCAAGTAATGCAGGTAATTATCGGGCTCGACTGATCTCTCACTGCCGGGCTCCTCGTACGCTTCTCGCACTACAACAAGGCGATCCGGATCGCGGAACTCAAACGGCTTGAGCAAGACCGCATTCACTACGCTGAACACCGAAGTTGTGGCACCGATGCCCAGCGCCAGCGTCAGGATTGCGGTGAGTGCGAAGCCGGGCGACTTGCGAAGTTGACGAACTGCATAGCGAAAATCGCGCGCCGCCTCTTCCAATCGCGGCAGCCCGCGCTGCGTGCGGTAGCTCTCGCGGATCTGCGTCACGCCGCCAAACGCGCGCAGAGCAGCGGTGCGCGACTGCTCTTCATTCAGCCCCTGCGTGCGATTCTCTTCGATGGCCAACTCAATGTGAGCACGCAACTCCTCGTCCAAATCGGCGTCGAGCTTTTTGCTGCGCAACAGGGCCATACAACGGCTGAAGACAATCCGAATGAAATCCATCTCCGCCTCCTAATTCGACGGGGCAAGGAAGCGCGCCATCGTCGCGGCCACGCGCTCCCAGTTCTCGGTCTCGTGCTCGATTTGTTTGCGCCCCCTTCCGGTAAGCGAGTAGAACTTGGCCCGGCGTCCGGTTAGCGAGGTGCCCCATTCGGCCTTCACCCACCCTCGCTGTTCCAGCCGCAGCAGCGCTGGATAGATGGTTCCCTGATTGAGACTGACCGTGTCTCCACTTACTTGTTCGATCCGTCGCGCAATCCCATATCCATGCAGCGGTCCCATCGAATCAAGCGTTTTCAGCACCATCAAGTCCAGCGTTCCCTGCAAAAGATCCGATTTGATCTCCGTCATGCCTGGCCTCCTGTAGATTGTCAGCCTATAGATTGGCGCATCATAGGCAGATTGTCAACAGGTTGGTGGCTGGGTTCTTGATTCGCCCATTTTGGAGCCTCGATTGACCGGTTAACAGGGCATAGCACTCATCGAGCATGGGTTGAGCGTCGTCCAAAGGTTCGGTCCCGGGAAACGCCGCAGGGTCCGGGATCTGCACAGAGCCTGGGTTGGCACGGATTCGGAGACTGCGCCATTGCAGAGAATTACCCTCATCCGGAGCACAATGTGAATTGGAGTTCGGAGAGGGCAAAGACGGTCAACTACGGGCGAATGCCGAACGAGGTCGAGAGGGACCGGTCCAGTGTGTCCGCCATCTCCCCGGCCCGTACCGATCCACCCAGAGATACCCCCTACCCCCCGGGGGTGCGATTCTCCGTTTGTTCGCTTTTCCCGCGGGAGGGTCTATCCCCCAACTGCTCGTAAAATGCACTAAATAAATAGCTTGAGATTTCTACCCATTGACTGATCGGCAACGATAAACCCCGATGATTTGTCCATTTTCCAGCCTGAAAAGCGCCGCTTTTACAGCAAAAAACTGCGGATTATTCCCTAATCGCAGTCCCTGAGCAGCTTTTCCACTTCGGCGTACAGGCGCGCCGTGATGGCCGACTCGGTGTCCTCCGGCGAGAAGCGGATCGGCTGCCCGACATGCACCTCGATCTTGCCGGAGCGGAACCAGCGCCGGCTGCCGGTCTTCAACTCGCCCAGGCCGCGAAGTGCCACGGGCAGCACGGCAGCTCCCGACTCCTTGACCAGCAGGCCGATTCCTCCGCGAAATCGCGCCAGCCCGCCTGAGGCCGAGCGCGTGCCTTCGGGAAAGACCAGCACGTTGTAGCCGTGGTCCATCGCCGCGCCGGCATGGGCGAAACTGCGCTGGAAGTTGCGCTGGCGCGGCAGCGGGAAGACGTTGAAGAGCGCCGTCAGCAACACGTAAATCGCCGGCCCTGGCAGATAGAGGCCCTTCTGTCCCGGCGCGCCCTCGGGATTGCGGAAGTGCCGGTAGTCCTCCAGCATATCGCCGGCCATCGCCGCTGCAATGCGCCGCCGCAACGCGCCCGGCAGCGCGTATTGGACCAGCGGCCCGTCAAAGGCCGTCACATGGTTGGCTACGATCAGCATCGGCTCCGTCGAGGGCGGCAACTCCGCAGCGACCACCCTGGGATTTGCCAGCAGCCAAACCAGCGGCTGCGCGACGGTCTCAATGAATGCCGCCCTCAGCCATTGGAAGGGTAGGAGCCAAGGCCAGCGCGGGTAGATATAACTGGCTGGCGCAGCATCAACTTGAGGCGGAGCAATCGAAGCAGAAGGCGCTGTGGGATGAATCGTAGCTTGTTTCGTGGCATCGACACCGGAAGAGTCGATTTCGGGTCTTGCAGTGGAAGGACGCTCGGCAAAAACCTTCCCAGGTATTTGATCTGCCTCGGCTTCTGTCTGCGCCCCTTCGGCCTGCTCCGCTACCAGCCGGCGCAACTCTCCAAGCGTGCGTACGTCTTCCAGCAGCCCGCTTTCGGGCGCGATGCCCAGACGCTCCTCCAGAGCTGCCGCTAATTGCACGCGCCCCAGGCTATCGAGGTGAAGATCTTCGGTCAACTGCAGATCATCGCCTGCGTTGGCTGGCGCCTCGCCGGAGATTTGGGCGATCAACGCCAGCAGCCAATCCGCCGAGGCTGCCAATCGGCTTGGCCCTGCCGCGTTAGGCTCCTCTGTGCTGGGTGCGGCGGCCTGCGTCTCAGCCACCCAGGCCGCCACCGCCTTGCGCCGCACCTTGCCGGTCGAGGTGCGCGGCAGATCCGGCTCTGGCCACAGCATCCAATGGCGCAACCGCTGGAACTCGGCCAGCCTCCGGTTGGCGCGCTCGATGGCCGCCGCGGCCTGGTGGCGGCTGCCGCGAAAGGCCAGCACGGCGCAAGGCTCCGGCCCGGAGGCCGTCTCCATCGCCACCACGGCGCAGGCCGCCACGCCGGGCTCCTGATCGATGGCGGCCTCGAGGTCCTCCGGATGCAGATTCACTCCCGCCGCAGTCACGATAACCTCGCTCTTGCGTCCCAGGAAGCGCAATTCGCCGCTGGGTGATGCCTCAGCCAGGTCGCCGGTGGCCAGCCACTCATCCTGGCGCGGCTGCAAGGCGCCGCCCGACCAGGTGGCGCGCGAGTTCATCGCGCCCCGCACCAGCACTTCGCCGTCCGGCCCCAGTTTCACCTCGCGCCCCGGCAGAGGCTTGCCAATGGTTCCGCTGGCAACATGGAAGGGGTGGTTGAGGGTGACGATCGCCGAGGTCTCCGTCATTCCATAGCCCTGCACCACCACAAATCCCAGGCGATTCCAGAACTGCTCGAGCGGTCCGGCCAAGGCGCCGCCGCCTGAGATCAGCGCCCAGAACTTCAATCCGAACTCGCCATGCACGTCGCGGAAACGCATCCAGCGCCTGAAGGCCCCAATCTTCTTCTCTGAATCGGCCACGCGCTCGACCAGGCCGGCCAGATTGGCTTCGAGGTGAGTCTTCAGGAGCGCCATCACCCGCGGCACCGCGGCCAGCACGCTGATGCGTTCACGCTTGATTGTCTCGATCAGCCGCGCTGCGACCAGACGGCTCTCGAAGTGCACCTCGGCAGCAAGGATCGCCGGTACCCAAAGCCCCATCATCTGCCCAAAGACGTGGCTCAGCGGCAGCGTCTCGAGAAAACGTAGCGGATGGACGAGCCTTTCATAAGGCAGATAGGGCTGCGCGCCTTTTTCGATCGGCTCGATACTGGCCAGCACGTTGCCATGGGTGAGCACAATGCCCTTGGGGTCGCCGGTTGTGCCAGAGGTGAAAAGAATCTGGAGTGGCGTTTCGCGCGAGAGCCCCTCGAACGGGCCGGCCTCTTCGGCGGGCAGTGCGCGGGGCCACTCCTCGAAGGCCAAGCGCGGCCACTCGGCTGGCAATTGGCGGAGCAGGAGCGTATCGCCTACAACCAGCTTGGGATGTACGTCGGCCGCCACGCGGGCGGCAAACTCCGCTGTACCATAGGCGTCCAGGGGCACCGCCAGCACCCCCCGCAGGATGCAGCCATGGAAGGCCGCGATCCACTCCGCGCTGTTTTCACCCCAGAGCAGGACGCGGTCGCCCGATCCGATGCCGCGCTGGGCCAGCAAGGCCGCGAACCTGCCCGCCAGCCGCGCAATCTCCCCATAGCTGGTCGTCCGCCGCCGGATGCCCTGGAAGCGGACCACCGCAATCTGGCGGTCGAAGCGGCGGAAGTCGTCGAGCAGTGTGGCCAGATGGTCGCGCATGAATGCTCCGGCTAGTTCATGGTAAGCCATGATGCTTGCGGAGCGAGGGCCCCCTGGGCGATGCCTTCGGAACCCTCACGATGCCAAACCTAGCTCGGCGATCATCTTCTTCAAGACGGTGGCGGAGTTCATCAGGGCGCTTTGCTCGCCGGGCGGCAGAGCCACCTGCAAGACCCGCTCGACGCCATTCTGGGAGACGATGCAGGGGACTCCCAGGCTCACGCCTTCCAGGCCGAACTCACCCTCCAGTACCGAGGAGACGGTCAGCACCCCATGCTGATTGCGCAGAATCGCCGCGGCAATCCGCGTCAGGGCCAGGCCTACGCCGAACCATGTAGCCCCCTTGTAGTTGATGATGTGATAGGCGGAGTTGCGCACCTCGTCGGCCACCTCGCCGCGCATCGACTCCCAGCCGTCGCACTTCGAGCATTGGCTGCAAAACTGCTCGATGGGCAGGCCGGCCATATTCGTCATGGACCAGGCCGGGAACTCGCTGTCTCCATGCTCGCCCAGAATGTATGCATGGACATTGTGCACATCCACGCCGCAGTGCAGGCTCAACAGATGGCGGAAGCGCGCGCTGTCCAAAACCGTGCCCGAACCCAGGATGCGCCCGCGCGGCCAGCCGGAGCGCTTGTAGGCGACGTAGGTCAGGATGTCCACCGGATTGCTGACGATCAGCACCACCGCCGACGACCCCTGAAGTGCGATCTCATCGATGATCCCCTCGATGATCTTCGCGTTACGCTGCAGCAGATCGGGGCGAGACTCGCCGGGCCGCTGTTTGGAGCCTGCGGTTACGACGATCAGGTGTGCGTCGGCATAGTCGGATGCCTGCGCTTCGCGAATCTGTACCGAAGGAAAGAACGCCTGGCCGTGAGCCAGATCAAGTACCTGGCCCATCGCCAGTTCATGACTGTGATCGAGAAGCAGGATTTCATCGGCAAGGCCGCTCTGCGCCAGGGTGTAGGCAAAGGTCGAACCTACCGCGCCGGCGCCAACAATCACGACTTTTCTCGGTTTCCAGGGAGCATCGATCATCGCTATTCCTCCTCGTTGGGAAGGGCTTCTGCGGTGATCTTACCATTCGGTCATTGCTCAGGCCTTCAACCCTGGTCTGGACTATAGATGCAGTTTCTTCGCTTCCTCTTCGCTGCATTCTGAGCTATGCTCAAATCTGAATGCCTGTCGACGAGCCCAAATCCGGCCGCTCACCCGATCCGACTCCAGAGGCCGATCCCTTTGCCTGCTTTCATCCGGTGACGGCGGAGTGGTTTCGCGCCGTATTTGACGCGCCGACCGCGCCACAGCGAATGGGCTGGCCGGTAATCGCTCGCGGCGAAAGCGCTCTGATTTTGGCGCCGACGGGAACAGGTAAGACGCTGACGGCCTTTTTGTGGTGCCTGGACCGGTTGGTGCTGGAAGACAGGGATCAGGGATCAGGGGTCAGGGATCAGAAGGCTGCCGACAGAGCGGGGCGCGGTTGCCGCATCGTTTATGTTTCTCCGCTGAAGGCGCTGGCGGTGGATGTGGAGCGGAACCTGCGTTCGCCGCTTGCGGGGATGGCCAACATGGCCCGGCGGATGGGCGTCGAGTTTCACGAGCCAACCATCAGCGTGCGCACCGGCGACACGCCGCAGCGGGAGCGGGCACGCTTTGCGCGCCATCCGGCCGACATTCTCATCACCACTCCGGAATCGCTTTACCTTCTGCTCACCTCGCAGGCGGCCGAGGCGCTGCGGACCGTCAACTCGGTCATCATCGATGAGATTCATGCTCTGGTGCCCACCAAACGCGGGGCGCATCTGGCGCTTTCGCTGGAACGGCTGGAGGCGCTGGCCGGGCGGCGGATCCAGAGGATCGGCCTCTCGGCGACCCAGCGGCCACTGGAGGAGGTGGCGCGATTTCTGGGCGGGGTGGAGACGCCGCAGGTTGAAACGCCAGTGGCGTCTGGTAAGTCTCCTGAGGCCGCGTGGTCGTCCGATCTCTCTGATTCCATCTCTCTACGCTACCGTCCAGTTACGATTGTTAATGCAAGCACAATCAAGCAATTAAAACTGACAATTGAAGTTCCGGTTGAAGATATGGCGCGCCTGGGAGAACAGGAATATCTGCCCAGCGGGCCGGCCTCGCAAGCGCCGCGCCGCGTCTCCATCTGGAACGCCATTCATCCCCGGCTGCTGGAGATCATCCGTGAACGGAACTCGACGATTCTCTTTGTCAACAGCCGCCAGGTGGCCGAGCGGCTGGCCGGCGCGCTGAACGAGCTTGCCGGGGAGCCGATCGCCCGCGCCCATCACGGCTCGCTCGCCGCGGCGCAGCGTTCGATTATCGAAGAGCAGTTGAAGGCGGGGAAGATCCGCGCGCTTTGCGCCACTTCGACGCTGGAATTGGGCATCGACATGGGTGCTGTGGACTTAGTCATCCAGATCGAAGCGCCGCCCTCTGTGGCCAGCGGGATGCAGCGGATCGGGCGTGCCGGCCACCATGTGGATTCGGTGAGCGAGGGGATTCTCTTTCCGAAGTTTCGCGCCGACCTGGTGGCCTGCGCCGCGGTGACTCGCGCCATGCACGAGGGGCACATCGAGTCGAACGCGCTTTCCGCGCAATCCGCTGGATGTGCTGGCGCAGCAACTGGTGGCGATTGTGGCGCACCCGCCGGGAAAAGCAGGGAACAGTGGACAGGGATCAGGGATCAGTAAGCCCGGCGCCCGTGAACAGGTGGAAGCGGAGTTTCGAAAGCCGGAGGTCAGTGTCGATGCGCTCTTCGAGCTGGTCCGTCACGCCGCGCCCTTTGGCGGGCTGAGCCGAGTGGCCTTCGAGGGCGTGCTCGATCTGCTCAGTGGCCGTTACCCCTCCGACGAGTTTGCGGAGTTGCGCCCGCGTCTCACCTGGGATCGCGTGCGCAACGTGGTCACCGCTCGCGATGGCGCGGCGAGGCTGGCGATTCTCAATGCCGGAACCATCCCGGACCGCGGGCTCTACGGAGTTTTTCTGGCGCACAGCGAGGGCAAGGCGGTGCGCGTGGGCGAACTCGACGAGGAGATGGTCTTCGAGAGTCATCCGGGCGAGACTTTTATTCTTGGCGCTTCGACCTGGCGGATTGCGGAGATCACGCATGACCGGGTGCTGGTGACGCCCGCTCCCGGCGAACCGGGCAAGATGCCGTTCTGGAAGGGGGATGGGCCGGGGAGGCCGCTCGAGTTCGGCCGCCGCATCGGGGCCTTGGTGCGGGAGCTGCGGGAGCTGCCGAAGCCGGCCGCGCTGACGCGGCTGGTGACTGAACACGACCTCGATCCCGGAGCTGCGGAGAACCTGATGCAGTTTTTGGCCGAACAGGAGGCCGCTACGGGCGTTGTGCCCGATGACCGCACCGTGGTCATCGAGCGCTGCCGCGATGAACTGGGCGACTGGCGTGTCTGCGTGCTGACACCCTTTGGCAGCCGCATTCACATTCCCTGGGCGATGGCGGTGAGCGCACGCATTCGCGCAACCGGTGGGCCGGAGGTGGAGACGCTGTGGAGCGACGACGGCTTTGTACTGCGCTTTCCCGATACCGACGAGCCGCCCGATCCGGATTGGTTCCTGGTCGAGTCTGCCGAGACGATGGCTCTTGTCTTGCGGCAGCTGGGGACGACAGCGTTATTTGCCGGACGCTTTCGCGAGGCGGCCGGTCGCGCGCTGCTGCTGCCGCGCCGGAGGGCCGATGCGCGTTCGCCGCTATGGCAATTGCGCAAGCGATCTTACGATCTGCTGAGCGTGGCCTCGCGGTATCCTTCGTTTCCGTTGCTGCTCGAGGCTTATCGCGAATGCCTGCGCGATGTCTTCGATATGCCGGCGCTGATCGAGACGCTGCGCGGGATCGAGCGGCGCCAGTTGCGTGTACATGTGGTGGAAACGAGGAAGCCCTCGCCCTTTGCCGCGTCGCTGCTGTTCAGCTATGTGGCCAATTTTCTCTACGACGGCGATGCGCCGCTGGCCGAGCGCCGGGCGCAGGCGTTGACGATCAATCAAAAGCAGTTGCGCGAACTGCTCGGCGAGGCCGACCTGCGCGAGTTGCTCGATGCGAATGCGATTGCCGAGGTGGAAGAGGCGGCGCAATGTCTCGTCGAGTCTCATCGCGCGCGCTCGGCCGACGGGATGCACGATCTGTGCTTGCGGCTGGGCGATCTGTCGCGCGAAGAACTTGCCCGGCGCGTGGCCTCGCCGGAGCTTGTACAAAGCGTGGACCGCCTGGTCCGCTCGCGGCGCTTGCTCGAATTGCGGATCGCGTGCGAGCGGCGTCTGATTGCTGCCGAAGATGCAGCCCGCTATCGCGATGGCCTGGGAATTCCGCTGCCGCCGGGGCTGCCGGCGGCGCTGCTGGAGCCGGTTGCGCACCCTGTGCTTGAGTTGGTCCGGCGCTACGCCCGTACTCATGGGCCTTTCACGCTACGCGAGGCCGCGGGGCGCTTTGCGCTGGATGCGATGGCTGTGGAAGAGGCCCTGCGCCAGCTTGCCCACGAAGGGCGCGTGCTCGAAGGTGGTTTTCGTCCGGGCGGCCTTCATCGCGAGTGGTGCGATGCGGAGATCCTGCGCCAGATCCGGCGCAAATCGCTGGCCAAGCTGCGCCGCGAGGTCGAGCCGGTGGAGCAGCATACTCTGGCGCGCTTCCTGACTCACTGGCAGGGGTTGCTGACTCCGCGCCGTGGCGCACATCTGGATGCGCTGCTCGATGCCGTCGAGAGCCTGCAAGGCGTGCCGCTGCCGGCGTCGCTGATCGAGAGTTCGATTCTGCCGGCTCGGCTCGCGGAGTATGCGCCTGCGGGCCTCGACACGCTGATTGCAGCGGGAGAGGTCACATGGGCGGGCGTGGAGCCGATCGGCGAGCGCGACGGCCGGATCGCGCTGTTTCTCGCCGACAAGCTGCCGCTGTTGCTCCAAACCCGGCCCTCGGTTGAGCCGCTCACCGAGCGCGAAGAGAAGCTGATCTCCGCGCTCGAATCAACCGGCGCCAGCTTCTTCGACCCGCTGCATCAGGCTGTCGGCGGAGGCTATCCCGGCGAGACGATCGACGCCTTGTGGAGCCTGGTCTGGCGCGGGCTCATCACGAACGATTCGCTGCACGCGCTGCGCGCCTACATTACCAGGCCAGAGAGTGCACGGGCGCCTCGGCGATTGCAGACTGGAGCGGTCTTCCGTTCACGCCGGACGACGCCGCCTACCGCGCAGGGGCGCTGGTCGGCATTGCATGCAGCAGCCTTATCGAGCAAAGGTAGCGAGATCACCGCGACTGAGCGCAGCCACGCGCTCGCCATGCAACTGCTTAACCGCTACGGCGTGCTGCTGCGGGAGTCGGTCGCGGCGGAGAATGTGCCGGGCGGTTTCAGTGCGGTATACGACGTGCTGAAGGCTTTGGAAGAGGGCGGCCGCATACGGCGCGGGTACTTTGTGGCTGGGCTGGGCGCCACGCAGTTTGCGCTGCCCGCTGCAGTGGATCTGCTGCGCCAGTTGCGCAATGAGCCGCCCGAAGAGAGGCCGGAGTTTGTGCAGTTGGCCGCGACGGATCCGGCGAATCCGTATGGGTCTGTCTTGCGCTGGCCCGATCTACCTGTCGCCGAGGAGGACTCGGAGTCTGGGGTCCCCACGGACAGGTCTTCGTCCGTGGGGCGTGAGTCTGCGCCACGCGTGTTGACTCGCGCAGCATACGCCGAGGTGATTTTGCGCAACGGCCAACTGGTTGCCTGGCTGCGGCGCGGCAATCCCAACCTGCTGGTGTTTTTGCCCGGCGAAGAGCCGGAACGTTCGCAGGTAGCCGCGGGTCTCGCGCACTTCCTCTGCGCGCGCGGCCAAGAGCGGATGCGCGCCAGCAGCCACCAGGGCGCGCTGATCACGACGATTAATGGGCAACCTGTGGCGGCGCACCCCATGGCCCGCTTCTTCATGGATGCCGGCTTCCATCCGGGTCCGCTGGGAATGCACCTGCGCCGCATTCCGTTGGCCGTCACGCATAGCGAACCGCCGGCGGAGTTGCAATAGAAGATGCCCGAGGGCGACACCATCTTCCGCACTGCTCGCGCGCTGAGACGCGCCCTGGTGGGCAAGCCGATCACAGGCTTCCGTTCGACCTTTCCGCTGCTTACGCGCTTCAATGACGACACGCCGCTCACGGGACAGAGTGTCGAGAGCGTGGAGTCGCGCGGAAAATGGCTGCTGATTCATTTTTCCGGCGGCGGCACGCTGGCCACGCATATGCTGATGAACGGCAGTTGGCACATCTACCGGCACGGTGAGCGCTGGCAGCAGCCGCGCATCAACATGCGGATTGTGATCGAGAATAGCGAGTACATCGCCGTCGGCTTTCGCGTGCCGGTGGCGCGGATGCACACAGCGCTTTCGCTGGCTCGCGACGCAAAGATTCCGCAGCCCATTCTCGACGTGCTTAGCCCGGAGTTCGACCCCGAAGCCGCGGCGCGCCGTGTGCTGGCCCACGGCAATGAAGAGATCGCCGATGTGCTGCTGCACCAGAAGGTGCTGGCCGGCGTGGGCAATGTCTTCAAGTCGGAGATCTGCTTTGTTGCGGGCGTTAATCCCTTCTGCAAGACGGGTGCGCTGGGCCGGGAAGAAGTGGCTGCTTTGATTGCCAACGCGCAAAAGCTGGTTGCCGCCAATGTGCTGGAGGACTCCGGCGGCCAGATTGTCACCTACGGCGGCAGAAAGCGCCGCACCACACATGAATCCAACCCTGGCGCGAGCCTATGGATCTACGGCCGCCAGGGCGAAGCCTGCCGGCGCTGCGGCGAGCCCATTCGCAGGCGACTGCAAGGGCCGGATGCGCGTGTCACCTTCTGGTGCCCGCGCTGCCAACCGATGCCCGACGGCTCGGATGTCGATGGGTAGCTTCGTGTTGGAGGATTGGAACCGGCATTTCCGAACGTAGAGGCTGAGGACCGGCTTTCAGGGGATGTGGCTCCGTCCCATCCTCTGTGATGGCCGGCGCCGGCTCCCATCTTCGTCCAAGTAGAATAGAGATATGGGATTTGAGAGCGTGAAGAAGATCGCGGAGGCGGATTTCCCCACCCGCTGGGGGGTCTTCCGCATTCTGGGCTTCGAGGGGCGGCTAGCGGCGCCCCGCTCTTGCGACGATGGAGCGGCTGCCGTTGCTGGAGAAGTCGAGGGACTCGTCGCGCTGGTGATGGGCGACATTCACGCCGCGCCGCCAGTTGTGCGCATCCACTCGCAGTGCCTGACCGGGGATGTCTTTGGATCGCTGCGCTGCGACTGCCGGCTGCAACTGGAGCTGGCTATGGGCAGAATCGCCGAGGAGGGCGCGGGGATTCTGCTCTACGAGGAAAAGGAGGGCCGCGGCATTGGCTTGATGGCCAAGTTGAAAGCCTACGAACTCCAGGATCAGGGTCTTGACACGGTCGAGGCTAACGTCGAGCTGGGCTTTGCCGCCGATTGCCGCGAGTACGAGCTGCCGGCCGAGGTGCTGAAGCTGCTGGGCGTGACCAAGGTCCGGCTGATCACCAACAATCCCGAGAAGGTTGCGGCTCTGGAATCTGCCGGGATCGAAGTCGTCGAGCGCGTTTCGGCCGAGGTCGAACCGCAGGAGAGCTTCGCGGACTACGTGCGCACCAAGCAGGAGAAGATGGGGCACATAATTGACTTTATTGAAAATAAAGAAGTTAAATACGAATAAAAGGATTTTGCTGAAGAATTGCAGAACTCTAAATAATGTTGAGTATGGACGCAAAGAACAGCACAGCCACCATAACCGTGTTCACGCGGCACTCTGCCGACTGCCCCAAAACCGACCCACAATGGAAGCGGTGTACCTGCCGCAAGAGCCTCTACCTCTATATAGATGGCAGAGTCTCGTATCGCTCGGCCAAGACGCGGTCGTGGGAGCGAGCGGAGCGAGTCGCACAAGCGGAACGTGACCTACACGATCCTGTGAAGATTCGCCTTAGAGAGATTGAGGCTGAGGAGAACGCTAAGGCTCTCGCCGCGCATGAGGAGGCAATATCTATCCCCGACGCCCTCACCCGATGGGTAGCCAGCCGCAAGTTAAAAACAGAGGGCACATTGGCGGCCTATGTAACATTCCAGCGCAAAGTGAAAGAGTGGGCAGTCCGTGAGGGAATCACCTACCTGCATGAGGTCACGGCTGGCGCGATGGATGCGTGGCGTGGGCAGTGGTCAGAAGCAGCGGCGCAGAAGTTCAACCGCATCGGGCCAACAACCCAATCACTCTTCCAAAGCCGCCTCAAGAGTTTCTTTGGTTGGGCACGGCGCATCGACTTGATTCAGTCGGACCCTACCACCATAATGGCGTACATAAAGCCGAGCACGAAACGGACTCAGGTTCTGACGCTCTCGCAGTTCGAGGAGTTGCTGAAAGCGATCGGACCCTTCACCGCCGCGCAACCCGGTGACGTTCACGAATTCGCACCTGAGTTCCGGGCATTGTTTTTACCTCAGCGATGGTCTGGTCTCCGCATCCAAGATTGCTTGCTCCTGCCCCGCACAGGCATAGTCGGCAATCGTCTGCGACTGGTCACCAAAAAGAATGGGGCGAAAGTCGGCCGCATCTTGCCTGATTGTGCTATTGCCGCCCTAAACGTCCTCTCACCTGATAGGCGATTGTTTCGGCCCGACTACTTTTTCTGGTCTAAGAAACTGAACGCGCGGAATCTTTCCACACGTTGGGATAGGCTCATCTGTCGCCTCAACAAATACCTTTCGCTTTTGGATGAGCATGGCCAGCCGATGAAGTTCCACTCTCACATGCTGCGTGATACTTATGCCGTGGAAATGTTGCTGGCCGGGGTCAGCTTGGAGGATGTGTCTCGCCTTTTGACTCACAAATCCATCCGCACGACCGAACGCTTTTATGCTCATTGGGTGAAATCGCGTCGTGATCAGCTGGACGACAAGGCAGTCGCCGCAATGAGGCGGATGGGCGTTGTGGTCCGTGGGCAATAAGAATGCCCGGCCACGAAGGGCCGGGCAGTTGTGCATTCGAGAGCTATTTCCTCTGCATTCTGCAGTGGACCCGATGAGCAACCGACTTTGGGATGCGCAAGCTGCAATATCCACGCTTGTTCATCGTTTCAGGCCTGTTGATCACGAGCACTCCTGGCTCATTGAGGAATTCTTCCCGAATGAGGTCTGCAGATAACCCCCAAATCTCCCCCAACTGGAAAGGAGAAAAATGCTGCTCAAATGATGCTTGGTTCGACTCCATACAACCCCTTCTTTGATTGAGATTGCCGGATGGGATGCTCCTGTACCCGCAGAATGGCCCCGACTTAGCGTCACTCTCGGTCTGGCTTGACTCGAATCCCATAGTCATTGTCGCACCACTAGCCGGCTCGTACCTCTGACAGGATGTACTCTCTCGGGCCTGAACCGTCGAAGAGGATTCCTCTAGAAACGATGGTCTGCTGGGCGGCAAGCTTGAGTGAGCGAGCCAGATGTTCAGCAAGTGTCAGGATAGGGGTCAGACTCATGTTCAGGGTATGCTCGTCTGTTGATCGGCAGCTACCTTCATGGCTTGAAACTCGCTTGGAGCCTTTTGTCACATGCTAGCTGGCCGTTCTGGTCGAAATGTCGATACATTTTGAGACGCGGAGCCCGACGGATTCGCCATGGCCATACCGATTGGCTGGCACCCAAACTGGTTCAGGTTTACAAATAAAGTGTTCCGACGCGTGAGGTTTCGACTGCCCAAGTCAGCGCGCGGTCTTCAAGCGGAGTCCGAAAGGTTTGCAGAAGATTAGTCAACAAAGACGGCGAGCAACTTAGATATGATGCGAATTCCCGATGCTGGGCGACTTTCTACGCATTGTCGTACACTGGTGGCCAAGAGCTAACAGACTTCTTTGACACCTGAAGAGAAAGCCCGCGAGTCCATCGACGGCATGCTTGCAGCCGCCGGATGGATCATCCAGAACCGGACCGATGCCAACATCGATGCCGGCCGCGGGGTAGCCGTCCGCGAATTTGCATTGGGTCACGGCTTTGGCGAAGCAGATTATCTCCTCTTCGTGGATGGCCAGGCTTCCGGCGTCGTTGAGGCCAAGAAGGAAGGCTCGACCCTCATCGGCGTCGAAATCCAGACGCAAAAGTACAGCGAGGGCATCCCCGAGGCTCTTCCGGCCCCCCACCGACCCCTTCCGTTTTTATATCAGTCCACCAGCATCGAGACCCGGTTCACCAACTTGCTGGAACCCAATGCCTCCAGCCGCAGCATCTTCAGCTTTCACCAGCCGGAAACCCTGTCCCAGTGGCTGCAAGACGAGCTTGCCAGCCCCGGCTCAGCGTTGAAGGCTCGCATGACTTCAATGCCGCCGCTTGTCCCATTCGGTCTCCGCCCGGCCCAGTTCACCGCGATCGGCGCCTTGGAAGACTCCCTTCGCCAGGGCCGTCGCCGCTCCCTGATCCAGATGGCCACTGGCGCCGGCAAGACCTACGCCGCCTGCAATGCCCTCTACCGGCTCATCAAGTTCGCCGGCGCCCGCCGCGTGCTCTTCCTGGTTGACCGCGGCAACCTTGGCCGCCAGACCCTCAAGGAGTTCCAGGCCTTCCGCACCCCGGACGATGGCCGCATCTTCACCGAGCTTTACAACGTCCAGCATCTGCAATCCAGCCGCATCGACCCGGTGGCCAAGGTCTGCATCTCCACCATCCAGCGCCTCTACTCCATGCTTAAAGGCGAAGAGTTGGACCCCGAACTGGACGAACTATCGGGCTCGACTCTGGAAATGCTCAAACGCCCGCCTGAACCCATCGCCTATAACCCCGCCATCCCCATCGAGAGCTTCGATCTCATCGTGACCGACGAGTGCCACCGCTCCATTTACAACCTGTGGCGGCAGGTTCTGGAGTACTTTGACGCCTCGCTCATCGGCCTCACCGCCACGCCTTCCAAGCAGACCCTCGGTTTCTTCCACCAGAACCTGATCATGGAGTACCCGTTCGACCGGGCAGTCGCCGATGGCGTCAACGTCGATTTCGACCTCTACACCATCCGCACACTCATCTCCGAGCATGGCAGCATGATCACCGCCGGCTTCCAGGTGGATTACCGCGACCGCCAAACGCGCAAGATTCGCTGGGAGCTTGCCGATCAGGACATCCCTTATGACGCCGACGAGCTCGACCGGCGCGTCGTCGTGCCCGACCAGATCCGCACCATCGTCCGCACCTTCCGCGACCGCCTCTTCACCGACATCTTTCCCGGCCGCACAGAGGTGCCCAAAACCCTCATCTTCGCCAAAGACGACAGCCACGCCGACGACATCGTCCAAATTCTTCGCGAGGAGTTCGGCAAAGGCAACGAATTCGCACAGAAGATCACCTACCGCACCGGCTCCGCCAAAGTCCGCGTAAAGAAAACCGACAAGGAAGGCAATGAGTACGAGGTCGATGAATGGGTATCCTCGAACCTCAAGCCGGAAGATATGCTCAGCCAGTTCCGCACGGCCTACAATCCCCGCATCGCCGTCACCGTGGATATGATCGCCACCGGAACCGACATTCGCCCGCTTGAAATCGTCTTCTTCCTGCGCGCCGTCAAGAGCCGCACCATGTTTGAGCAGATGAAGGGCCGTGGCTCCCGCACCGTCACGCCGACCGAACTGCAAAATGTCACCCCGGACGGCCGCTTCAAGGACCACTTCGTCATCATTGACGCCGTCGGCCTTGAGCCGGAAAAGATGGAGGACACGCAGCCGCTCGAACGCAAGCGAACCGTC
The DNA here is from genome assembly GCA_963710875.1 of uncultured Acidobacteriaceae bacterium. Taxonomy (GTDB): domain Bacteria; phylum Acidobacteriota; class Terriglobia; order Terriglobales; family Acidobacteriaceae; genus Telmatobacter. Next base: position 533,312 of record CAVQBW010000002.1, read on the forward strand.
AGCCTCGAAAAGCTCTTTGAACTCGTCACCTTTGGCAATCGCGACGAGGACGTGCTCAGCTCCATCGCCGCGCGCCTTGCCCGCCTCGACCGCGAACTCACTCCCAACGACCGCACCGCGCTCACCGAAACGGCCAAAGGCCAGACCCTCTCCGCCATTGCCGGCGAGATCGTCTCCGCCCTCGATCCCGACCGGCACGTCGAGGCTGCTCGCCTCGCCGTGCATCTGCCCGTAGACATCGAGCCCAACGAAGAAGAGCTTGCCCAGGCCCGCAAGCAGTTGGTCAATCAGGCAGCCAAGCCGCTGGCCGCCAATCCCGCCCTGCGCAACCTTATACTGGGAATCAAGAAGAGTTACGAGCAGATCATCGACACGATCAACGAAGACCGGCTTCTGGAGGCCGGCCCCGCGGAGGCGGTTCGCGAACGCGCCCTGCGCATGGTGCAATCGTTCGAGCAATTCCTCCGCGACCATAAGGATGAAATCGAAGTGCTACAGATTCTATATAGCAAGCCCTACGCCGTCGGCCTCTCGCTCAAGCAGGTCAAAGCGCTTGCCACGCTGATTGAAAAGCCCCCCACCGGTGATCTGGCCGGGAGCCCGCGCCTCACGCCCGACATGCTCTGGCGCGCCTACGAACGCATCGACGCCCCGCACGTTCACGGCAGTCATACCGAGGTCGCCGCAGACCTGGTTAACCTCGTCCGCTTCGCCCTCAAGCAGAAGCCGCAGCTTGAACCCCGCCGCGCGGAGGTCGAATCGCGCTTTGCCGCGTGGCTCCAGCAACAGCTAAGCGCCGGAGTCATCTTTGAACAGGATCAGCTTCGCTGGCTTGAGGCCATCCGCGACCACATCGCATCGAGCCTTGCCGTCGAACCGGAAGACCTGAAACTTGATCCCTTCTCCCGCTGGGGCGGCCTCGGCCGCGCTCAGATGATCTTCGGGGACCGCTTCCTGCCGCTGCTCAACGAACTCAATGAGGTGCTGGCTGCATGAGTGAACTGCCGAATTCATGGGTTTGGACAACGATAGACGATGTTGCATCAACCTCCAGTGGGGGCACACCCAGCAGAATGAGGTCCGAGTTCTATGGCGGTGCAATCCCCTGGGTAAAGTCGGGAGAACTGAACGACGGAGTTGTGAGCGAGGTTGGCGAATCAATCACAGAGCTTGGCCTGAAGAACTCAAGTGCCAAGGTTTTCTCATCCGGAACTCTTTGTATCGCATTGTATGGAGCCACGGTAGGTAAAGTTGGCCTTCTCGCAATGGAAGCAGCGACGAATCAAGCCGTGTGTGGGATCAGCCCTCATGCTCAGATCGAAACGAGGTTTCTATTTTATTTTCTCCAATCTCAGCGATCAGCTTTAATTGGATTGAGCCAGGGCGGTGCGCAACCAAATATCAGCCAGCAAATTGTTCGCTCGACGGCAGTTCCAATTTGTGCGCGCGCTGAGCAAGACCGCATTGTCGCAGAGATCGAAAAGCAGTTGACGCGGCTGGATGCGGCGACGGCGGCGCTGAAGCGGGTGCAGGCCAATCTGAAACGGTATCGCGCCTCGGTGCTGAAAGCTGCCTGCGAGGGACGTCTGGTTTCGACCGAAAACGGTGCCGAAATCTATCCGAAGAGCCCAGTAATCGAATTGCTCGCTCAACCGCTCGCCAATGGCCGATCCCCCGCAGGAGCGAGAGAGGGCTTCAAAATCCTCCGCCTGACTGCGCTCCAAGATGGCGGCATCGATATGAAGGAGTGGCGAAGAGGCCCCGTATCCGAAAGCTGGATTGAAAAACTATCAATCAAACAGGGTGACATTCTGGTTTCGAGGGGAAATGGTTCGAAAGCGTTGGTAGGATTAGCTGGCCTGGTCGGAGATACCAGCGCCGAATCCGAACCCATCTTGTTCCCAGACACGATGATCCGAATTCGCCTCAATAAGGAACTCTGTGACGCACGCTACTTTGTGCTCATCTGGAACTCCCGCATCATGCGGGATCAGATCGAGAGCACTGCGCGAACAACCGCAGGCATCCATAAGATTGCTCAATCCGATATAGAGCGATTTGAGATTCCGCTTCCTTCTCTCGACGTGCAACTCGGTATTGCAGCCGCAGCAGAAAAAGCATTTACAACGCTGAGGCATACCGCTCAGGCACTCGAAAAGCTCGCAATCACGTCGTCCAGCATGCGGGCTTCAATCCTGTCGTCAGCATTCACTGGCCAACTTGTCCCCCAGGACTCAACCGACGAACCCGCCTCCGCGCTGCTTGAACGCATTCGCGCCGAACGGGAATTGAAAGATAGCTCAAAACGCAACGGGCGCGCGCCGCGCCGCCGCAGCTAAGGAAAAGCCATGACGAAACAGCCAGTTAAGAAGCAAGCCGCCAAGAAGGCCTCGGCAAAGAAGGCCGCGAAGAAGGCGCCCGCGTCGCCCCAGGCGTTGGTGAAGGAGATGATGCGCCTCGTCACCCAGCATCTTGGCCCCGATGAGCTCATCATGCCGGACGACGTGAACGCACTGATGAGTTCGCTCAGCGGCCCATCGCCCTATGACCGGCTGAGCGAAGCCGAGGCCGAGGCAAAAGACAAGGCGCAGCAGATTGCCTTTGACGCCACGGAGGCCGAGAGCGAGGCACAGGTTCGCAAGCTGGCCAGGCGCGCCCTGAAGCTCGACCCCGATTGCGTGGACGCGCTGCTGGTGATGGTCAACCTGGATGCGCACTCACCGCGAGAGACGATCGAAGGTCTGCAAAAAGCCGTGGCCGCCGGCGAGCGCTCGCTCGGCGCAAAGTTCATCGACGATCACGCGGGTCACTTCTGGATGCTGATCGAGACCCGCCCCTATATGCGCGCGTTGCAGTCTCTGGCCGAAGCGTGCCGCAGCCAAGGCATCAGCCTGGACGCGATCAGGATTTACGAGAAGATGCTGAAGCTCAACCCGAACGATAACCATGGTGTGCGCGATCCGCTGCTCGGCCTCTATCTCGAAGCCGGCGATCTCAATGGCGTCGCGCGCCTTTTCAAAAGGTATAAAGATGATGCCTCAGCCAACTTCGCCTGGGCGCGGGTGCTGGAGCGGTTCCTGGCCGGAGATCCCGAGGGCGCGAACGCTGCTCTTGCACAGGCTCGTAAGGCAAATCCGCACATGGAACTGTTCCTGACCGCGCGGAAGCGATTACCGAAGGAACCTCCAGAGATGTATTCGCCGGGCAGCGAAGAGGAGGCCGCTTTGTGTCTGAGTTACCTGAGTGGTGCCTGGGCCGAAAATAAAGGCGCAGCCCTTTGGCTGTTTGACAGGCTGGCGGAAGCGACGGTTGGCGCGGTTCCAAGCAAAGCGAGATTGAAGAAACTTCCCCCTGCTGGAAAGAGACTGCAATGACCTCGAACGGCATCGTCCAGAAGCTGTGGAATTATTGCAATATCCTGCGTGATGACGGCCTGTCGTATCAGGACTACATTGAGCAGTTGACCTTTCTGCTCTTCCTCAAGATGGCCGACGAACGGCAAAAGCTGTTCAAAGAGAGAGCCGCGCTGATTCCTCGCGACCTCGACTGGCAGAGCCTCGAGCGGCTCGACGGCGATGCCTTGGATCAGCACTATCGGCACATTCTAGTCGAACTGGGAAAGAAGCCCGGCATGTTGGGCACCATCTTTCGCAAGGCGCAGAACCGTATCCAGGACCCGGCCAAGCTGAAGCGGCTGATCAGCGACCTGATCGGCCGCGAGACATGGACCACCCTTGGTGTGGACGTGAAGGGCGACGCCTACGAGGGGTTGCTCGAAAAGAACGCTGCCGACGTGAAGGGCGGGGCGGGCCAGTACTTCACGCCGCGTGCGCTGATCCAGGCCATTGTGGATGTGATGCGCCCGGAACCAGGGAAGCTGATCCACGACCCGGCCTGCGGCACAGGCGGTTTTCTGTTGGCGGTGCATGACTACATTAGTAGCCACTACACGCTTGACAAAGACGACAAGCGCTTCCTCAAAGAGAGGGCACTCTCGGGAGTCGAGATTGTCGACGGCGCCGCACGGCTCTGCGCAATGAATCTCTTCCTGCACGGGATTGGCGGCGAAGAGCCAGTTGTGGTGCGAGATGCTCTGAGCAGCAAAGGGTCTGTTGAGTTTGACATGGTGCTGACCAATCCTCCTTTCGGCAAGAAGTCCAGCATTACCGTGATCGGAGAGGACGGCGACGAGCAGCGCGAAACGCTGATCATTGTCCGCGACGACTTCTGGGCAACCACCAGCAACAAGCAGCTTAATTTTGTTCAGCACGTGCGCTCAATTCTGAAGATCGACGGCCGCGCCGCGGTAGTGGTTCCGGACAACGTTCTCTTCGAGGGTGGTGCGGGCGAATTGATTCGCCGTCGTCTGCTGCATGATTGCGACGTCCACACGCTGCTACGCCTGCCTACGGGCATCTTCTACGCACAGGGCGTGAAGGCCAATGTGCTGTTCTTCGATCGCCGCGTGGCCGCCGAAAAGCCCTGGACCAAAAAGCTGTGGATCTACGACTTCCGCACCAACGAACACTTCACGCTGAAGACCAACCCGTTACGCCGCCAGGATCTGGACGATTTCGTCGCCTGCTACCGCGCCGAGAATCGTCACAAGCGCAAGGAGACCGAGCGCTTCCACGCCTTCGCCTACGACGATCTGGTCAAGCGCGATAAGGCCAGCCTAGACATCTTCTGGCTCAAAGACGACAGCCTGGAAGATGCAGCCAATCTCCCTGCCCCCGACGTGATCGCCGCAGAGATCGTAGAGGACCTACAAGCTGCCCTAGACGAGTTCGCCCTGATCGCCGAGGACCTGCGGAAGGCGTAGATTGGTGCTGAGGTTGCGTAGCGCGATCTCGTGGAGCACACATTCTGCACACAGATAATCGTTGATCTCGTCGCAACTGCAACAGATTTGCGTTCGCCGGAACCCCGAGCGATGATCGGGCGAGACAGTGACCACTACCTGATGCCTCCGAACCGAGCACAACAGGTTATAGGGCGAAAGGTTGCGCTACTGTTGACGGGAGTGGCGGGGGACCGACACGCCGGCCCTTCGTTTGTGGCGATTTCTCTATCTTCGCCACTGCCTTTCGAGCGCCAGTTGCAGAGCACGGTCACGGACAACGACGTCGGTCATCGAATAGAAGACCCAGAGAGCGAGCCACCAAGCGTACCGGGCGATGAAGGTGATGGAGTCGTTCTTCAGCTCAGCAGGCCGGCAGCGTTGAATTATCTCCGCAGGTGGCATGTCAGCCGGGGCGGCGCTGGCGGGAACTTCCCATCCTGCTCCGCCTTGGCGAACAGGCGCCGGGCTTCATCGACGATCTGTTCGCCATACGACCCACGCATTCCCTCGGCTGCCAGCCAATTGCAGATCGTGCGGCTTCCCTGGAGGGCTCCTTGCGCGCGCTCGAGTTCAATTTGCTCATGTTGTTTCGCGTCACGGTGCGTCCCGGCGGCCTTGGATCTGCGAGCCAGTTCTCGGGTGGATATCTTGCCCTTTCGAGCGAGATATCGGTCCTCAACTGGAGCCTGAAGCGCCTTGAGTAGATGGCGAAGGAGAGTTTCGCTGCAGTTCAGAGCCTTCGCGAGTCCGCGATGACTGGCGCCAGTCTGTTGGATGGCGAAGACGGCTCTTGCACGGTCAAGATCGGACAGGATGTGCCAGCGTGATTGCAGGTCGGCGACGGCGGAGAATGTAGTTGACATCGGTGAGGCCCCTTTTGATGGACAGTTCTTGCCCTCACCTTTTTCTAGTATGACCCCTCACGCTGAAACCGGTGATTCCTCTAAAAATGCGGCCATATTCGCTACTGTCTGCTGCACCTGGCCATGGTGTTGCGCAGTCAGTTTCGGGCAGGTGCGCAACGGCAACAGGAGTTTTGGAGGATTTCGCTGTTCGCCGGCGGGCCAAGAGGAGGTTTGGAGAAGTCGGCGCCGGCCAACCAGAAAGGGATCATTGATTCAGAACGGCCATGCAAGATGTGAACCATCTCCCGCATCTCAATCCCGCGCGCAGGGAGAACAACCTAGGTCTCTGACTGTTTAAAGATGTATCTTTGCAGGCACTTTTATCGCGATTTGAATGGCTGCATAGTGGGGACATGCAAAGCTACCATCGGGTGCATGTTCAGTTGAAGAGTAAGGACCGTCAGCAGGTTTCCGGGATGCTGACGAAGGGGCGGGGATCGTCGCGAGTGTTGCGGCGTGCATTGGTTCTGCGCCAGCTTGACCGTGGGCAGAAGGCGGCGCAGGTGGCTGCCAGTGTGGGCGTAGCTGCGAAAACGGTGCGAGCTATTGCCCGGCGCTATGAGGAGGAAGGGCTGGAGTCGGCACTGTATGAAAGGCCGCGGCCCGGCAAACAGCGCGCACTGGACGTAGGACAGAGCCAGCGGATCATTGCCATGGTGTGCTCGCCGCCGCCACAGGGCATAGCGCGGTGGAGTGTGCGCCTGATCGCCACCGAAGCAGTGAAGCGGAAGCTGGCGCCGCAGGTGGGCCGGGAGACGATCCGCATCCTGCTTCAGAGCCACGAACTGAAGCCGTGGCGGGAAAAAAATGTGGTGCGTGGCGGAACTGAATGAAGAGTACATCGCCCGCATGGAGGACGTACTCAAGATTTACGAAAAGCCGCTATCGGAAAAGGAGCCAGTGGTCTGTGTGGATGAGAAGCCTGTGGTGCTGCACGCCGATGTCCGCCCGCCGCGGCTGATGCGGCCGGGACGGATTGCTCGGCGTGATTGCGAGTACGAGCGGCGCGGCACGGCCAACGTCTTCTGCGGTGTCCAGCCAAAGGCCGGCCGGCACTTTACCAAACCAACCGCGAACCGCTCCTCACCGCAATTCGCCGACTATCTGGTGGAGATCGTTGCCAGCTATCCGGAGGCCGAAACCATCCATCTGGTGATGGATAATCTGAGTTCACATAACCGCAAGGCGCTGGTGGACCGGTTCGGTGAAAAGATCGGCGGCCTGTTGTGGGAGCGTTTCACGGTGCATTACACCCCGAAACACGGAAGCTGGCTGAACCAGGCGGAGATCGAGATCAGCCTGTTCAGCCGCCAGTGCCTCGGCCAACGCCGTATTCCTTCACTAAGCGATCTACGACGGGAAGCCAAAGCCTGGGACCGAAAGATGAACCGCCACCACGTCACCATCAACTGGCAGTTCACGCGCAAGAAGGCACGCCAGAAGTTCGGCTACGAAAGAAACAACATCACGCGGTCAGAGACCTAGCTGCCTGGCAGAGTAGAACCATGATCAACTTAAACAAAGGCCAGAAAGACCTTCCAGGCGAGAGCGATAACCGGAATTCATTGCTCTGTAAGGAGAAGGAACCAATTCCTGAGAATCAGAGTCAGCACCTACCAGATATAGACAAGAAGGCATCATGACTCGATGATGGCCGGAGATGAGGTCCTGCTGGACCAGTACCGGCCCGATGGCGGGGAAAGTTAAGGGGCAGAAAAGGTCACAGGAGAGCTAAATGTTTACTACTAGGTAATCACCAGATTCACTGGTTTCACCTTGGCGGTCCATACTAAGTCGGGAGTTGAGGCGAATATTAAGCGAACCTTAGAGCGAAACTCGCCAATGCTCGGTAGGGAAAAGGCATGTTCCCCCTGTTTTGCGTCAAAATTTGGCCAGTTAAACTGGCCGGTGATTTGAGGCGGAATCAGATTATTTTCAGCACCGGCAAATCGCCGATTTCCGGCGTGCGCGCGCAAGGGGTTTTTGGGCCAGGCAGGATGGAGAGACCTGGTAATCCTGCAATGCTCCGCGGCGGCGATCGACCTCGGCGGCCACTTCGCTGCGGGTCATGTTGTTCTGTTCGCCCAGGATGCGCGCCGACATATCGGCGGCACTGGTGCTTACCGAGGAGAACTCGAATAGCCGTCCGGGGTATTCATTTAAGGTGACTCCGCCGGGGGAAACCTTATCGACGGTGCCTGAAATCTCATCGACGGGCTCGGTGAAGTGCCTATCGGTCATCCGGATCACGGACTCGCGGGTCTTCTTCACCCGGGTCAGGATCTTCTCGTACTCGATCTCGAGTTCGGTATTGCTCTGAGCTTCTTTGGCTACTCTCGACCGGTAGGTGTGATATTCGGCGGAGTAGGGAGCCACGTCGGCCAGGATGGCCATCTTGTGGATGTCTGGATAATCTTCGGGGCTCAGGCCTTTGAGTTCCGGATGCAGGGCCTCGTAGCCGGCGCCGGGCAGGCGGGCATAGCCTTCGGGCACCTTGAGGAAGGGATCTCCTTCGTGGAAGTTGATGTAGTAGTCATCTCCTGGCAGCCAGCTGGCTGCTGTGTTGCGGATCTCGTTGGCCTGGGGTGAGAAGAGTTCGTTCTGAACGAAGCGGCGGAAGGGTTCGGTGTATCCGAACAGCTCGGTTAATCCCGGAGAGGGACCTACACCTGCACCAAGTTCCTTCTCGCAATAACGGCGTAGCTTTGGTTGCGGACCGCTGTGAGTACATACTCATCATGGAATTCAAATCAGCGCGACCCCGGTTTGCTTGACGGGGCGCGTCTATCGAGGGTAATGTGTATATGAGTATTACATTTTACGTTCAAGACGACCTCCGCTTCTCCGACCGCCAGTCCTGGGGCCGGCTTTTTGGCGCCTGTATCGAGAAGACCCGCGAAGCCTGCGGCCGTTCTCTGGAAGAAGCCGCCCGATTGAGCGGGATGGAGGTATCTGAATGGGCCGCCATCGAGGCCGGCTACGTTCCCGATCCACAGCAACTGCATCCGATGTCCGATGCGCTTGGTCTTCGCCGCGAGAAGATCGCGTTGCTGGCATTCCTCTGTCAGGGTGCTTGGGAACAGTAACCTTGCTCTGTCGCCGCCTGGGCCTTTTCCCGGGCACTGGCGGTAGATACTCAAAGCCGTATAAGCTCATCTCCAGGGGAAGGAGGTGAGATCGATCAAGACGAAGGAAGGAGCAGGAATAAAACGCATGAACGTCAATCTTGGGGTCAGTCTTCACAACAGTTTCAAAGCGGCAACGGCAGCTCAGGGTGTCGATATGAGCACAGTCATTGTGGGGTTCATCCAGAACTACGTGGCCAAGTACGGAGCCGCTCCGAAGCCGAAGAGCAGGCGCGTTTGAAGCGCGCCGCGCTTTACCTACGGGTGAGCACCGTCGATCAGCACCCCGAAACTCAGGTGCATGACCTGCGCCAGATGGCCGCCCAGTGCGGCTACGAGATCATCCACGAATATACCGACCGGATCAGCGGCACGAAGGCCAAACGGCCAGGACTCGATGCCATGATGGCCGACGCCCGCCACGGCCGCTTCGATATCGTTTTGGTCTGGGCATCGGACAGAATCGCCCGATCGGTGAAGCACTTCCTCGATGTCCTGGACGAACTCAGCCGGCTCAACATCGAGTACGTCTCGTTCAGAGAGAACATCGACACCGGCGGCCCGCTGGGCCGGGCCATCGTGGTCATCATCGGCGCTGTCGCCGAACTGGAACGCAACTTGATCATCGAGCGGGTGCGCGCCGGCATGCGGCGTGCCCGGCTCGAAGGCCGTCACATCGGCTGCAATCGGCTCGAACTCGACCACGCCGGAATCTAGCGCGACCGCGGCCAGGGCCAGAGCCTTCGCCAGATCGCCAAGGGCCACCGCATCTCGACGGCCACTGTTCAACGCGTGCTCCGCGAGCACGCCCCAATCACTCAGGAGCATGCCGCATGACCGAACACCTTCTTACTCCACTTGTCTGCCTCGCCGTCATCGCGGTCATGGCTATCCTTATATATGTCGCCACCCGAGGCCAGATCTCCGCCCTCGCCGCTGCCTACGAAGTCCGCCTCGCCCTTCAGCAGATCCTCGCCAACACCGAAAAGATCGACCGCTCGCTCCAGGACCAGCGCCGCGTTCTCTACGACGCCCACAAGCGAATCAGCGCCGTGACAAAAGGGGTCTCAAAACCCGTCCTATAAACCCCACAGAATCGACGGCCGAATCTGCCGATCTGTCCGTGCAAAAAGGTATGGATTTAGACACTGACAGGCATCGGGGAACCGAGAGCGGCTCTTGTGTCTGGAGGGATAGTGCATAAACTGCTTGCAGTCCAAGTATGAGGCACCAGTTTTGCTCGACCCTGGGGCGTTTTTCGGGACGTATTCTGATCGACGGTCCGTCCGCGCAAATGCCGTCGGGCTTTGGTCCAATGTTTGGCTTGGCTGAACGGCATCTCTTGTATGGCGTGACATAGGAAAGGCAGCCGCCAGGTGAGTACCTCGTCCAATTTCAATAGAACGCCTCCCGCGTTTACATTCATGACTTGCGGGCATCCCTCACCAGCTTACTTTCTCACAAAGGCCACTGCCTCCGGTCCGACCTGGCTGGCGCACTGCATGGGGGACAGATGGCCGCAGCCCTGGAAGACCTCAAATTGAGACTGCGGGACGAGACGGTGCATCTTCTCGCCCTGATGAAGCGGCATGATGCGATCCTCTGCGCCCCATACGATCAGTACCGGCATCTTGAGTCTTGGCAATAGGTCGTCTGACGCGTCGCCGCCAGCGAGCATCGACGCCACGGCGCGACGAATGACCCAACCATTCTGATCGGTCAGCCGCAAAATATCGCGAGCAACGAATCCTGGCACCGGAAAGGGATGGGGGTAAAGCAGGGCATTGAGTTGGCTCACCTCGTCATTCGTAGCGGGCGTAAACAGGCGCGTATCCCAGGAAGGCGGCTCATGGATTCCAGCGCTATCGAAGAGCATTAGGCGCCGCACTCGATCGGGATGATCGCATGCGACAAGCTGTACGATCCATCCACCCATCGATATTCCGCCGAGGTCCACCTGTTTTAATCCCACTGCATCCAGAAAACCCGCCACGATGGCGGCCTCATCATGCACCGAATAGGAAAACTCCGTCGGCTTTTCGCTCTGGCCGTAGCCGACCAGATCGGGGAGATAAACGCGATAACCGGCCTTGACGAGAAAATGCGCCAAGTCCAGCCACTCTTCGGCGCGCCCACCCAGTCCATGCACCAGAACCACCGGCGGACCTGATGCAGGCCCAAGCACGTCGTAATGAACTCGATAGCCGGCAACAGTGATTGAGCGGCTATCAGCGCCAGCCAAGCACAAGCGCAGGGGTATAACCCCCTTGAAGTAGAGGCCGCTGATCGGGCGCTCCCAGACTTCCAGAGCAGCTAACAACGCCAACACGCCACAAATGCACCAAAGGAGTTTCTTGCGCTTCATTCTTCCCCTTTTGCCTTGAAAGACGAACGCGCTGGTCCGCCGGAATGTTTAGTTCGCCACGCACTTCAAGAGATCCGCGATGGCCTTATGATCTTGCCCAGAATAACGCACTCACTGCCGAATCTTTGTGATGTGAACGTTAAAGCCGGTCTTGGGAAGCAGGGCCGTCAACTCGAAGACGCGAAATCCGTCGCCCGTAATATCGGTGCGGCGATAGACCCCCGGCTCGGTCTCCACAATCTCGCGCCCGCCCGTCAAGACGTTCATGTAGAGTTCCGCCTCGTGAATATCCGCGGCCGTGCCGTTGCTTGCTGAAGTCATTGCCTCCGCAACATAGCTGCGCATGAGCTTCGGCCAATACTTCGAGAGCAACTCCGTGCTGGCAAATACATCCGCCCACAGAACGCGCCCATTGACTGCGACCACTACGCCAACCGCGCCTTTGGCACGCAATTCGCGCAAGATAGCCTGCTCGCCCTCAGCGCCTCCGTACGATGAAACCATCTTTGCCACCGGCGCGCTGGCGAACACCTTGGCGTAAGAACTTGTCCCCGCAACTGCCATCGCTTCGGAGCTGGTGAGTTTGCGAGCCATCTTTGCATTCGAGGCGCGCACATTTTCCCAAACCTGGCCTTGATCGTGCTCAGCCATCGCCGGTGTGCGTACGCTGGGTTGAGCCATCTGCGCCCCCATCGAGCCAAAGTTGGCGCTCGAGGCTACCCAGCGTCCTGGCTCCACGCAGAAGACGCCGAGGTCGATCGGTCCTGTATTCGGCGGGACGATGCGGTCGGAACCAATGACGCGATCCTGTTTGCCGCCGGTGACGATCTCTCCTGCCAGCAGAAGCAGCGGGCGGCTGGAGTTGTTGTAGAGCACAAGACGATTGACCTGAGCCCCTTCCTGTCGCGGTGGTATCGGCTGGCCAGGCCGGATCAGGCCCCGCTCGTCCCCGGCTTCCGTCACCGTGACCTGTCCCGAGCGAACGCCCTCATCGAGCGTCATCAATTGCGAGGTATCGTAGGGGTGATCGGCAACAACAGGAAAGATTGCCAGATTGCCGCGCACAATTGCCGGCAACACCTTGAATCCGCCCTGATCGCTGGGGCCGCCGGCAAACGCAGGATTTGCCAGCATCAAACCGCAGAAAGCGGCCAGGATCATCTTCGCGCCCGCGCGCAAGCCTTGACTCCAGAAGTCCACAACATTTGCCATTGCATCCTCCTTAAATTGTCGATTGCTGCCCCTGTACAGAAGAAGAACGCTGGCCTTTAGGTTTCTTGCAGAGAATTTGCTACCATCGATAGCGATGCCCCCCGGCCCGCCAAATCCGGTCCATTCAATCCCGGTTGAAGATCATGGCCTGGGCAGTGCTGTGCTTGACGCCATCGCGCAACGCTACGGCGAGTCTGGCGCGGAAAGCTACGGTATAACGCCCCAGCATTTCCAGCAGATTGTGGCCGCGGTGGTGATTCGCTATGCAGCGGATGCGAGTGAAGCCGGGCGATTGGAACTGGTGGCGATGCTGCGTGTTGGGGAACTGGTTCTTGCGCGCGCCTGCACCGCCGGAATCGAGCACGCATGGGATGTGTTCCTTGTTCGTTTTCGCGCATCGCTCTATGAGACGGCTTATCGTATTGCCAAGGATGAGGCGACCGGCCGCGAACTGGCTGACGGACTCTATGCCGAACTCTACGGAATCCCCAACCGCGAAGGCCGCCGCGTTTCAAAGCTTGACTATTACACCGGACGCGGTTACCTGGAAGGCTGGCTCCGCACGGTGCTTGCGCAGCAGCATGTGAACCGTTGCCGTGCGCACGCCAGGGACGTGAGCCTCGATGAGCAGGTTGAGGCTGGTGTCAGCTTTGCGGCGAGCTCTCCGATAGAAACAGCAGAGACGGATGATCGAGTAGGTAAAGCAATTGCGCAGACACTCGCCGAAGTAAGCAGCGAGGAGCGCTTTCTGCTCGCATCCTATTATCTGGATCAGCGTACACTGGCCAATATTGGACGCCAGTTGTGTGTCCATGAATCCACAATCAGCAGAAAACTGGAAAAATTGACCAGGGAATTGCGAAAAAGGATTCGAAAACGGTTGCAGGCCGAGGGATTCAATCCTCGGCGCTGCGATGAGCTCTTGCGGGAGCTTGATGTGCGTGACCTTAATGTCAATGTCACGGAGAATCTGCGGCAAGAAAGACCAGTTGAAACGTTCTAAGTTAGGAAGCGAAGTAGGAGATGGATTAGCGAAGTGAAGCAATCAGAGTCCAATCCGCTGCGACGGGAGCTGGCGCGAGGTCAGCACGGCGAGCCTCACCCCGATTCCGACCTACTTACGGCTCTTTCTGAAAATGCGCTCCTGCAGGGCGAACGTCAGCAGGTGTTGGCGCATCTGTCGGCTTGCGCTGATTGCCGCGAGATACTGAGCATTGCTGCTACTGCGGCAATGGATCCTGCGAACGATCTGAAGCCTTTCCTCATGGCTCGCCCAATGCGTCCACCGCAACGCATCTGGTTACCCTGGGCAAGCATTGCCGCAGGCCTCCTGGTAGTTTGTTCGGCGGTATTGGTCTATCGGCAGAAAGCGGCATTCCCAAAGAACACAGCCGTGGCAACCAGGGAGGCAGTGCAACCTCTTTCGTCAACGCTTCAACAACCGTCGCCGATGCCCCCACTGAAAAAGACGGAAACACGCAGCAAGACAGCAATTAGTCAGAACTCACGCCAGTTGCAAGCGCCCTCGCCTTCCGAGAACATGACCCTCGCAAAGTCGATTCCGGAAGCCTCGATCGAAGCGGAAAAGAAATCCGATTTCAGCCAACAAAACTTCTATCAAACCAGCACAGAAGCTGGCGAAGTTGCAGCACCCAGCGCACCCGTGCTCAAGGCCGCTCCGGCTCGTTCTGTCTCTGCCTTCGCCGGTGTCGCGCCAGCAAGGGCATTGTCGAGTGCTGCCATTGCCCCAACTGCGCGTCCGCACTGGCGCATCAACAGCGCGGGACAGCCGGAACGTTCCTTCGGCGATGGAGCTTGGGCCGCGGTTCTGCCTCATGAACCATCAAGGATGCGGGTCGTATCGGTCTTTGACAGCGAGGTCTGGATTGGCGGCGACAGTTCGCGCCTCTATCATTCCACTGACAACGGAGCGACCTGGAACCTGGTTGTCCTTCCCGATAAGAATGGCCGCGAGCATTCCATCGCTCACATTCACTTCCAAACCGCTCAGTTCGGAACAGTTGAATCCGATGATGGAACCGTCTGGACGACTTCAGATGGTGGCAGCACGTGGAAGTAAGGGTGCAATTGCATCCGAGTCTCTACTATCTTTCTCCGCTTGTAACCTCATATTCGATATGGAACGGCTTCAGAGGCTGATCCTTCGGCAAATGATCCTGTGCAATCACAGCATTCAATTGCTCAAGGCGTTCAGAGGGCAGCGGATGAGAGCGGAAATAGCCTGTCAATCCGTCGATTGCAACCTGACTCAATTCGTCGGTCGGCGTCTCTGCGTGGATCACATATTCGCGTTGCAGCTTTCCTAATTTCTCCGTCATCTTTACAGCACCTTCAGGTGAATAGCCAGCCGCCGCCGCAATGCGCAATCCTTCGCGATCCGCCTCGAACTCCTGATCTTTGCTATAACCGGCTTGCCATAGGGACATTGGAATCTCAGCCACAGCCGCCACGATGTCGAGGTTCAGGCTTTTCAGCTTCGCTTCAATCTGAACGCGCTCGACGGCGTGATAGTGATCGATATGCTCTAGCTCATGTCCCAGGATAAACGCAAGTTCGTCCTCGCTTGTCATCTGGTCCAGAAGACCTTGGCCAATGAAGACGTGACCGCCCGGCAACGCAAAGGCATTGATCAGATTGGCGTCGCCGATTAGATGAAAGCGATAGTTGAGCTTGCGCTTCGCATGCGCCGCAACTCGCCCGCCCACAACATTCAAGTATTGCTCAGTCGCCCGCGTCTCTGCACTCTGTTCAGGTTGTGCTGAAATATACTGCCGCGCAAGCTCGTCCCCGATCTGTGTTTCCTGTTCGTCGGAGATGCGTGTGAATTGCATAGGTGCACGCGTAATATCCCGTTGCCAATCCGCGGCCATGTCCACGACAGCGTTGGCGTTCACGGCGTCCTGGCGCTTTCTGTGTTGCGCGAAATAGAGAGCACCGCCGGCAACAAGCAATACGGCAATAAGCGCAAGGGCATGCTTCATAGCAACCGCCTGACGGTCTCGCGGTATTTGCTGTAGAGCCAGGAAACCAGTGTTAAAGCCGCTCCCAACGCGATGAAAGTAATATAGCGGTCGGTATCGCTTAGGCGCCAGGCATCGAAACAAACGATCTTACCTACGCAAAGCAAAAGCAAGAACAGCCCCGTGATGCGATAGCTGCGCTCGCTTACGAAAAGTCCAAGCAGAATTACTGAGACTCCTTCAATACCCCACGATAGTGTCACCATTCCCGGATTCATCTTGACAGCAATCATGATGGTGATCAACACGGCTGGAGCAAAGAAGAACCATTGTTCGCTGCGTTTCAGGGCAAGACAGCGACTGAGCAGCGATTCGATTGGATGCTCAGCGTAGCGCTTTCGCAATCGGAATGTGATGGGCAACGAAGCCAGCAGAAAGGCGGATGTGATCGACAGAACGGCGAAGTTACCTCGCCACCCGCCTGAAGAAAAGTAACTTCCGCCAAATATGTTGTGTGCAATTCCCCGCCCAACGATCCCCACCGCAAGAAGAACTGCTTGTTGCAAGACCACCTCTTTATCGAGCGCCCACGTTGCAATCACCAACACAAATGCAAGAGCAGCCCAGGCAACAACGACCCACTCCACGGGCGTCTCGAAATACAACACCGCGGCAATGCACACTGTCCCGAAATAGGCGATCAGATCGCGCGGTGACCAGCGTCCGATCTCCGGCTTTGCCTTGTCCGATTGCAATTGCGCCCACACGAAAAAGAAGATCAGCGCAATCGGAACGACCGTGTAGATACGCGGGCTGATCGATTCGCCGGGCAGGGTTGCCGCCGTCAGATTCACAAAGAAGATGCGGGCAAACGCCGCGGTTAGAGCTGTGTACGCCTGCAAACGAATCTGCTTTTGCTGCCACCACGTGCCCAACTCGAAGAGCACGAGCCCAAAAACCGACAAGCCGACTGCAACGCTGATGGGTTGCAGTTCGCTCCACAACAGCCATGCGGTAAGGGCGGAAGCCACCCAGGTATACGCATGGCGCGCATTGAGTGTTTCAGGCATTCGCACCCAACGCGCCAAAGCGTAGAGAACTGCAACTAGGTCTCTGACCGCATGATTTCGGACTTTAGGGTTCGCAGTTTCCCACCCATTCGCCAGAAAAACGGCGAATGGATGGGGCACGGAGATGGTACAGAATTAAACGGTCAAAGACCTAGAATCGATACCGTAATAAGTCGCAGGTCAACGCCGCGCCATTGATCCTGCGCGTACAGGTTGAGGGTGACTGCGCGCAGGACGGCCAGCAGAGCGAGTACGTGCGCCTGATACGGAAACTCCTCGACATCGAAGATGCGGTCAACGATGGCAAGAGCAAGCGCAAAACCAGCCCAGACTGCCACTAGCCAAAGTTGCGGAGACTCGTTCCATGCCAGTGCCGCGATCAAGGCTGTCGCAGCCCATGTATGCATCCAGGCGGCTGGACGCCGGTACGGGGCATCCCGCAAAGTGCAAAAGCGCGAGATGGCATAGAAGGCCGCTGCGCATCCGAAGAATGGGAGGTAGCGTTCCAACGGTCTCTCCGCGTAGAGGTTCACGGCAAAAAGCTGCGCACCAACGGCAACAGCCAGCACATGGCCTTGATAAGCGAAGTCTCTGAGTTTGAGGCGGCGGGCAATGAGACTGAACGCAACAGCGAGCGCCATCCAGATTAGCGCTACCCACGCAGGAGCCACTTCAAACCATGCAAGAAGCACCAAAAGGCACGATCCAGCCCACATCGCAAGAAAGCGAAGATTCAGTCGAAAATCGCCGGTCCCGGATAGCGCCCAGGCCGACACGTAGAAAACGAGCGCGATGATTGGGAGCGTGACCAAACGCGCCGCGATGTGGTGTGGATAAGTGTCGGACAGATGGCCATTAACTGCCACGGCGGTGAACCCCACCGCAGCAAACAATCCCCATCCTTGGGCCAACAGGTGATTGTCATCAAGAAACTTGTTGCCGAGGATTACGCCCAGCATCAACGCCCCCCAGCCCAATGCTGTCCAGTCCCCTGCAAATAAGGCCCACACGCCGAGAAAGGCGGTGATGCAACCGATATAACTGTGAAAAGTTGCAATCTGTCCGTCAAATGTCTCGAAAAGTGAACTCCATCTGCGACGAATGAAAAGTGCGTTCGCGTAAAACAACGCGCTGCATGTGAGCAGCAGAATGCCGTCTTGAATGCGCGGCAGATCTGAGTGCTGGCGGAAGTCGATGATGTCCCAGGCTTCGTAGACAACGAGCAACCCAGTGACGAATCCCGCAATAAGACCGAGCCTGCGGAAAATAACCTCCAACTGAACGATTCCGGCTATGAGCAGCACTTCCGCCGCAATCATCCAGAACAATGCAATGCTGTTGCCGCTGAAGTTGAAAGGCACAGAAGCAAACATCAGCGTGGCGCCGATCACTGTCAGCAAGATGAATGCCGGACGGCGGCGGCGAGTCACCTTGAATTGCCCGAAGATAAACTCCATTGCGCCCAATCCGAGCAACGCATAGAAGGCAAGCTCGGGTCGCGTTGACTGGAACTTCATCACGGCGAGGAGCAGCATGGTGTTCAGCAACGCCGCGATGGTGGAGATTTTCTCTTCGCTTGGCGCACTGATGCGGCGCGCAACATAGGAGACGCGGAAGATTGCCCAATAGAAGATAAGAATGATCGCGCTCGGCCAGAACTGCGGAAAGGTATGACCCGCGATGCCGTCCGGGAAAAGCCGGTAGAGCCAATAGAAATGATTGGCGTAGCTGGCCAGGATTCCAAAGACTTCAAGTTCGTACCAGCCCATGCGCAGGGCAATGGCAACGATGCCTGCCGCAAGGATGATTCCCGCGGTCAACGCATAAACGCTGTCCTGACTCAGAGCGACGGTAGAGAAAGCCAATAGAAATGCGAGTCCGGTAACCAATTGCGATTCGTAGCGCAAGGTGTGCGCCACCATTGCAATCGCTACTATTAGCAAAAGTATGCAGTTGAGTGTGTTGGAACTCATCACCGTCATAGCCGGGACGTGATACATCGCATAGGTCGTAAAGAAAAGCAGTGCCCAGCCTCCGCCGATTCCAGTGCGGCCAATCAGGCGATAGCGCTCTCTGGCTTCAAGCCAGATTCCCCCTCCCAGCATCGCGGCGGCAGCGGTGTAGGTCATCGCAACTCTTGGCCCCGGCCCCATGGAGATCAAAGCAACTCTCCCGAGCAGAGCGAATCCAAGAACGAGCAAGACGATGCCGATCTTGGCGAAGAGATTCATGCCCAGCAGCTCTTCGAATGGCAACGTGGATCGCAGACGCTCTCCCAGGCTCTTGCGTGGCTGCTCAGGCTCACGCGGTGCTGAAGGAGGCAGTTTGACCTGGACCTTCGCGGAGGCCGGCACTGTGCGAGCTGCGAGAAACTCCGCATACTCATCTTGAATGGTAGAGCCTGGCCTTCTGGAGGCGGCGCCCCGCTGGGCGAGGTGCTGGAGCCAAGCCGGGTCGTTCAAAGGCGCCGGGGCGGTAGTTGCGGCGACGGTGTCGACTACTGGCTGAGTGGGAACCGTATCCGCCACAGGCTCGGGCTTAGGAGGCAAAGGAGCTGGTTCTCTTTGCTTCAGATAGACTTGGGGCGCGGGAGTGGCCATCGCTGCTTGCGGCTGAATCGGTGGCGGCACAACAGGCTTTGGAGGGGCGGGCTCCCTATGAGCGACCGGTGTGGGAACGGTTTCTTGAATGGAAACAGTGACCGGTTTTGGAGCAGGTCCTTCATTTCGCTTTTCAGCGGCGGGAGCAGGCGAAGCAGCCTTTCCCTGCTGATCCAAACGCCGGGAAAGTTCTGCAACTTCGCGCTTCAGACGCCCAGTTTCACCAATCAAGTCGGTAAGCTTGTCGCGGAACTCCAATGAATTGTCTTCGAGAAGCCTGCGAAGTGTCCCGGTCCGAACCAACGCAACAATAGCCGCTATTGGGATCGCAATTAATAAACCGCCAACCAGAGCAACAATGAGTTCCATGCTCGTAGTCCCTTCATAGACAGAAATAAATGAACGACTATTGAAAGAACGGACTTGGCAGTAGCTCTTGCAATAAACTCCGCAAGAATCTGCTGAAGCGCCGTTCTGACAGAAAGAGAGGTCAGGTCCGTTTGTCGATGACACGCCGTTCGGATTCTTGATGGAGAGCATATCGCCATCAGCATCGTAGGTGTAATAGGTCGTTCCGCCGTTGGCATCGGTCGCTGTGGCGGCGGAACAGCTGGTCGTACGTTTAGCTGGTGTGGCCGCTTGGCTTGGCAGCGACCTAAACGCAAAGGCTGCGGATTCGCTCTTTGCACGAGGAGGCGGGGAATTGCTGAAAAACTGCTGAACCAATCGACGTTTTCAGCACTTTTCACGACTTTTACGAATATTTAAGTTATGTGGAATCTTCAAGTTGCTGATTATAGTACAAGACGTTTTGATGGGGCACATCGTGGACTCGGTGGCGGACGAGGAGCGGGCGGGTTAGCTACGCAGCGCCTTAAGCAGTTTGGCCGTCGTAACCACTTGACCAACATGCCGCTGGGTGTGGTCGGCCACGTGAATCAGCGCGCCGCCAATCGATGTCGGCAACTGCTTGCGGCCCACGCTGCGAGCGATATTCAGGTCGGCCGTCGCCAACACACGCACCCGTTCTGCTGCATTTGAGAACGACGCCTCGACTTCAGCCAGAAGCTCGGCCAGCGTTTCTTCTCCAGCTTGTTCAGCCTTGAGTGCGGCCAACTGTTCCGCCGTGAGCTGCTTTCCTTCGGCATAACTCAGGAGGCGGTCAATGGACCGAGCGATGTGGCGCAGATGGAAGGCGACCGAAGTCAGCCCGAGCGGCTGCGAGTGAACTTCGGTATCGGTCAGGCCTGCGGTCCAGCGGGTCAAGTCGTCAAGAGCCAGATCGAGCGCGTGCAAGACGGCGCGGCCACCTGCCGGAACTTCGGTGTGGGTTCCGCGCAGCCAGGGCTCTACGTGAGGTGTAGAAGCGGTGCTCATGGAAACTTCTCCAGCAAAAGTCGAGTCAATTTCTAATTAGCCAGTTCGCCTTTTTAAGCCAATAGGCCAATCTTTCAGGCGACTTCCCTTGAGGATGGTCCGTCCAGAGCACCGATGGTGCTCGTCCTTTTCCCCTGATCCAACAAGTTCCGTCAAATCCTGAGATGGTCCAGGTCCTCTGGGACCAGATGGGATAGACGATTTGTTCCTTTGCGTAATCCGACGTAACAAGCACTACGAGAGACGGTTTGTATTCAGCAATTTCCGCTTTAAGAGTCCTGACAGCCAATTCTGCTTGTTCCTCTAAATAACAGCCTTGAGGATTTCTTGATGCGACACCGATTTTTGCCAGGTTCGTCCAAATTACTGGCGAACCGATCATACCTAGATCTCTCCAGAAGCGCCAGAAAGCGGAATTTGGCTTGTCATGCATCACGCTGAGGAAGGCGCGTGTAGTGCTGCAGCGTTCCTCTACGCGTTCTGAGCGGGGGCTATCTATGTCAGGTTCGAAGTCTTCGATCTTCCATTTTCCAGCGGTAGATTTACCTACCAGAAGTATTGTTCCTAGCACACCGGCGGTCGGGGGAGATTCCGCAATTGATAAGAAAGGAGCAGCCAGTAGCTCACGAACGTTGTCCTTGCGCATTTTGAAGAACAATTCGACGCATTCGGACTGACAGCTTTGGAGGTCCATAGTCCTCTCCAATTACCAGTGTCTATCCCGCGTTCTTCACCCGTACCACGGTGATCTTGGCAAAGCCTTCCTCGAAGACTGGCGGCTTGAGTTTTTCGGCCATCTTGCGCATCACGTCCTCGCTGACCGAGCGGTCGCGCTTGCTGTTGCGCTCCAGGCAGACCTCAAGCGGCACGTCGAAGAAGACGGCCTGCACCTCATAGCCGAAGCTCTTGGCCATCTTGATCCACTGGCGGCGCTCATGGATGGAGAGGTTGGTGGCGTCCACGTAATTCAAAGGCATGCGGGCGATGAGCCTGGCCCGCAGGAGCGAGCGCAGGGTGGAAAAGACCAGCCCCTGATAGCGCTGCTCCTCCACGTCGTCGAAAAGGATGTTGCGCAGCAGATCGCTCGATAGCGGCGTGACGCCGCGGCGGCGAAACCAGGTGGTCTTGCCGGAGCCAGGCAGGCCGATGGCCAGCACCACAAAGCCTTTCGGGCCCTGCGGCGAGCGCTCGGCCGCCTCGGGCTCCGGCGGAACCGCGGAGGGCATCTCGGGCTGGGTCTCGAGCTCGAACCGTCCGGAATCGGCCGGTTCATCCCATTCCTGCTTGGTGGGCCGTTCGTGTCTTGCGGCCGCCTCGGACCTCGAAGGCCGTTCCGGCCTTGCGGGGCGCGGCTCGACTGCGGGCGGCGTTGCCGGCCGTTGCGCTGCGGGGTGGTGCGCAGCTTCGTGGGATCGCTGCGCGCGGGGCTGCGGCGTAGGCCCCACCACCGCGTCCGGATAGAGCGGAACCAGAGGAGCCGGTTGATTCGAGGGGAGTTCCTGGCCAATCTTGCCTGTGGATTCGGAGGTATTGGGGGTCCTTCTGGAGCGTCTTCTCATGCGGCCTTCAACTGTGATCAAGTTAATACCGGAATACCATACTTCCCGCAGGTGCGGCAAATGCTGTGCACGCCGTCACATACGATCCTATATTGGGACGGGCACACTATAGATGCGAGAGGTTCCGCGCAAAGCGGGAAGAAACGCGTTTTGATTTCGTTTCCGCAGCCTCGAATGCTACGATCAAGAGTTTGGTAGAAGTGCCCGCTTGGCAGCCCCAGCTGCCGGACTCAAACAAGCTCGACCCACAGCCTCACCGACTTACGAAGGAGAAGACACACATGGCAGTAAAGGTTGGTATCAACGGCTTCGGCCGCATTGGCCGCAACGTTTTGCGCGCCGCGCTCGGCAACCCGGAGATCGATTTTGTTGCCGTCAACGACTTGACCAGCCCGGCAATTCTGGCCCACCTGCTCAAGTACGACTCGATCCTGGGCAACCTGAAGAACGAGATCACGGCTGGCGAGGACTTCATCACCGTCGATGGCAAGAAGATCAAGGTCTGGGCCGAGCGCGACCCCGCCAAGCTGGACTGGGCTTCTGTCGGCGCACAGATCGTCATCGAGTCGACCGGCCACTTCACCGACGGAGCGAAGGCCAAGGCGCACTTGGGCGCGACCGTGAAGAAGGTCATCATCTCGGCTCCGGCCAGCAACGAAGACATCACCATGGTGCTGGGCGTGAACCAGGACAAGTACGATCCGGCCAAGCATAACATCATCTCCAACGCCAGCTGCACCACCAACTGCCTGGCGCCGGTCGTCAAGGTGGTCCTCGAAAGCTGCGGCCTCGTCTCCGGCATCATGACCACCATTCATAGCTACACGAACGACCAGGTCATTCTGGACTTCCCGCACAAAGACCTGCGCCGCGCCCGCGCCGCCGCCCTGAGCATGATTCCCAGCTCGACCGGCGCCGCCAAGGCCCTGAAACTGGTCATTCCCGAGACGGCCGGCAAGCTGGACGGATTCGCCATTCGCGTCCCCACGCCGAACGTTTCTATCGTCGATCTGACCTTCATCAGCGAGAAGCCGACGACGGTTGAAGCACTGAACGCCGCCTTCACGGCTGCCTCCAAGGGCGAGCTGAAAGGGATTCTGGGCGTTGACTCGAACCTGCTGGTCAGCTCCGACTACAAGGGAAACTCGCTCTCCTCCATCGTCGATCTTCCGCTTACAAAGGTGGTTGGATCGAGCGTCAAGGTGCTCAGCTGGTACGACAACGAGTGGGGCTATTCCAGCCGCGTTGTTGACCTGATCGGCTTCCTGGTCAAGAAGGGCCTGTAAACAGTGGTCAGTGGTCAGGGGTCAGTTTTCAGACCCCTGACCGCTGACCACTGAACTGGATCGCAATGAATTTCTTCAAGCCTGCTGAAATAAAACAGATCGCGCGGACTGATCTGAAACCGGATGAAATCATCCGCATCGTAGCGTGGCGGTTCAGGATTTGCAGCTACGTCGGCGCAGTGGCCGCCGTTTTGAAGTTTGTAGCTGTGGCTCTGTGCCTTGTCTTGCTAGGAATTGCTTATTGGAATGAGCATTCTCTGTTGGCCTCCTTTGTATCGGGAGTCGCTGGCGGCGCACTCTTGATTGGCTTCGCAATCGAATCAGTTGCTTTTGCTCTGGATCTTGCAATTTATCGCTGTCCAGTGTGCGACAAACACCTCCGCCGCTTTCGAAGAGACGAACTTCGCTGCCCCGGCTGCGATTCAAAGGTAAGATAAATCAAAATGACCCGCAAAAACATACCTGGCACTTCTCCCTACGAGCCCATCATCGGCTTCTCCCGCGCCGTTCGTATCGGCGATACCGTTCATCTGTCCGGAACAGGACCTGCGGGTGCCGACGATCTTGATGTCACCGGCCAGACGCGCCGCGTCTTTGAATTGGCCGCTGCGGCGCTTGCCCAGGCTGGCGCCAGCTTCGAGGATGTTGTCCGGACACGAATGTTCTTAGCCCGTGCCGAAGATTGGGAGACCGTGGGCCGCGTTCATGGCGAATTCTTCGGTAAGATCCGTCCCGCGAGCACAATGGTCGTGGCCGCGCTGCTCAACCCAAAATGGTGTGTTGAAATTGAGATGGAGGCCGTCATCGAAGAAGCTTCCGATAAGGCGACTACAACGGAATAGCGACGGCACGCTCAACCGTGCTCTCGACTGATCACAGTCCACCGCGCTCTGTTCACTGACATCAAGGAAGGCCAAGTCTCATGCCCAAGCTCACGATTCGCGACATCGATCTAGCGAACAAGAGGTTGTTTATCCGCGTCGATTTCAACGTGCCGCTGACCGAAGACGGCTCGACCATCACCGATGACACCCGCATCGTGGCCACCCTGCCCACGATCAAGTACGCTCTTGTGCGCAAAGCCAAGGTCATCCTGGCATCGCATCTGGGGCGGCCCAAGGGCAAGCCGAATCCGAAATACTCGCTGCGCCCGGTGGTTGCGCGGCTGCGTGCGCTGCTCGACAAGGAACTGGACGAGGCGGTCAATGTGGCCTTTGCGCCGGATTGCATCGGCGAGATCGCCAGCGAGATGGCGCGCCAGCTTGAGTCCGGCCAGGTCCTGCTGCTGGAAAATCTGCGCTACCACGCCGAGGAGGAAGCCAACGATCCGGAGTTTTCAAAGGCGCTCGCTTCGCTGGCGGACGTTTATGTCAACGACGCCTTCGGCTCCGCGCATCGCGCACATGCCTCGACCGAGGGGATCACGCACTTCCTCAAGCCGGCCGTTGCCGGCCTGCTGATGGAAAAGGAGATCACATATCTCGGCAAGGCCCTGGAATCGCCGGAAAAGCCCTTCGTGGCCTTCATCGGCGGCTCGAAGATCTCGGGCAAGATCGACGTGATCGACAACCTGCTCGACAAGGTCGATACGCTGGTGATCGTCGGCGGCATGGCGTATACCTTCCAGCGCGCGCTGGGCGTTGCCACCGGCAAGTCGCTTGTGGAAGAGGACAAGATCGACATGGCCAAGGCCGCTCTCGACAAGGCCAAGGCAAAGGGCGTCAAACTGCTGCTGCCCGTGGATAACATTCTGGCCGACAAGTTTGCGGCGGACGCAAAGACCCAGGAGTGGGACTGCTCGGTGGACTTCCCGGCCGACTGGCAGGGACTGGACATCGGGCCGAAGTCTATTGCGGCGATTGAAGAGGTCGTTTCGACCGCTCGAACGATTGTCTGGAACGGTCCGGCCGGCGTCTTCGAGTTCCCGCGTTTTGCCGTGGGCACCAACGCCATCGCCAGGGCTGTTGCGGCCAATCGGGCGGCCACGTCCATCATCGGCGGCGGCGACTCGGTCTCGGCGATCAACCAGGCCGGTGTTGCCGACCAGATCACGCATATCTCGACTGGCGGCGGGGCTTCGCTGGAGTTTTTGGAAGGCAAGAAGCTGCCGGGCGTGGAAGCGCTGACGGACAAGTAGGACAGGGAATAGGGAACAGGGAACAGGGAACAGCCAAAAAACGCATCCGGCGCAGATTGCACGCCGGATGCGTTTTTTCTATCTGACGCTTTAGGTGTACCCCTTCGCAGCTTGGCGAACTTTGTGGCATTCACCATGAATTAGCTCTGTGTTCTCAATTGTGTATCCGTCAGCCGCATTCTTTCGGTCAAGCTCGGAGCATTTGATCTGCATGTCTTCGCCGCAGTGCGCACATTTTCCGCTTTGCTGGTCGTACTTTTTGGATCTTGATCTTGCGGCGTGCGCTCGGCTTTTCCCGTTCGTCGTAAATGAGTTCCTTGTAGATTTTTCTCCGGTATGCAAATCGCAGAAGCGGGTCACCCCCGGCCAAGTGATCAATTTTCGTGCGGACCTCGCTGAGCAATGCATTGGCTCTCTTCAACTCCTCGGCATCAAGATTCCTGTTCGGCATTGTTTTCTCGCCCTTATCTTTCCGCGTCCAAGGCCCTGAAATGGCCTTTCGACGCGAGTGTAAGCAACGCCCGGTCTGCGGTCACCAGCGTTGCGCCGAGATGGCGGGCTGTTGCGACAAGAATGCGGTCGGCTGGGTCGGGGTGCATCTCGAAGGGCGGGCGGGAGCTGGCCACCGCAATCTCCGGCTCCAGCGGGGCCAGTTGCGCGCCCGGTTTGGCCAGGGCCTCGCGAATCCAGTCCATTACGTCAACTCCAAGCTGCAGCCGGCCTTTGCTAACCAGCAGCGCAATCTCCCAGGGCGTGATGGCGCTGATGGCAATCCGGTTTTCCCGTCCAGCCCTATTCAACGCCTTGGCAGCCTGCACTCCCAACTGGGGAGCTTCCTCCACCATCCAGATCAGCGCGTGCGTGTCAACAAGTAGTAGGGGCGCACCGTCCTTCTGCGAAGCTGTCATTTCATCGCATCCCATTCAACATCGATCGGAGAGATGATGTCACCCATCCACAGCACGCTGCCCTTCATCGATCCGACGATATTTTTTTCCGCGGGTGCGGGAATCAGTTGCGCCACCGGCTTGCCGTGTTTGGTGATGAGCAGCGGCTGGCGCTTTTCCGCAACTTCATCCAGCAGTTTCAGGCACTTGGCCTTGAATTCTCCAGCGGCGATTGTGGTTGTCATCGCGATTCCTCCTATAGTCACCGACTATGGTCAAATCTTAGCATAGATCCGAATTCCGCTTCCATGAAATGGGCCGGATTAGAGGCGGGCTTGGGTGTTTGTATGTTTATCCGTTTAGGTGTATATTGGGAATGGAGTGCATCTCATGGCCACAAACACTACACGCTGGAATTTGGTTGTCTCGAAAGAGACCGACAAATCACTACGCCAGTTTCTGGCTGCGGAAGGCGGAGGGAAAAAGGGCGATCTGTCGCGCTTTGTCGAGGAAACAGTCAAAGAGCGGATCTATGATCTGACGGCGCAAGCAATCAAACAGCAGAATGCATCGAGAACTCCAGAGGAGATTGACGAGATCGTCGAAGAAGCGCTTGCCTGGGCGAGGCGACAATAATGCTCGTGGTGCTCGACACCAACGTGCTCTTCAGCGCAATTCTTGCTCCGAGCGGCCCGTCGGCGCAGATTCATCAGGCTTGGCGCCAGAAGCGATTCGAACTCGCCACCTGTATCGATCAGATCGAGGAGATTCGGAAGGCCAGCCGGTATCCTCGTTTTCGCACTGCACTGCAGCCGCATCTTTTCGGAATCCTGATCAATAACCTGAGCCGCTCACAGGTTTGGACGCGCCCGCTCCCCGCTCTTCACGCTGCCGGCGATCCGGCCGACAGTTTTCTGCTTAACCTCTCAGAAGCAGTGAAGGCCCACTATCTTGTTACGGGAGATAAGCGAGCACACATCCTGGAGTTGGGGAAGGTCGGCGAAACAAAAATCCTCACACCGCGCCAGTTCTGCGTCCAGGTTCTGCACCTCTGACCCCGATTCCATCAATTGTCCTACGCCAGCGCGTGGTGGTGCTGGGGTGTGGACTCTTCGATGGTGGCCAGGTAGCGGTCAACGGCAGCGGCGGCTTTGCGGCCTTCGCTGATGGCCCAGACAACCAGGGACTGGCCGCGGCGCATGTCGCCGGCGGCGAAGATATTCTCGACAGAAGTTTGATATTCGCTATTGGTGGCAACGTTGCCGCGGTTATCCAGGGCAACGCCGAATTGTTCGATCATGCCATTGCGAACGGGGCCAAGGAAGCCCATGGCCAGCAGTACCAGATCGACGTCGAGGGTGAACTCGGTGCCGGGGATGGGCTCAAACTTCGGGGGAGGGCCTACACGGAGGGCGTGCAACTGCTTGACGTTGCCGTTTTCGTCGCCCGTGAACTTGACGCTATTGATGCTCCAGTCGCGGATGCCGCCCTCTTCATGCGCACTCTCGGTGCGCAACTGGAGGGGCCACATCGGCCACGGAGTGGAGGCAGCGCGCTTCTCAGGCGGCTTGGGCATGATCTCAAACTGGTGAACGCTCAAGGGATGCTGACGGAGGCTTGTACCGAGGCAATCGGCTCCCGTATCGCCGCCTCCGATGATGACCACGCGCTTGCCCTCGGCGAGGATCGCGGTGGAAGAATCGACTACGTCGCCCTCGCAGCGGCGATTCTGCTGAGGCAGGAACTCCATGGCATAGTGAATGCCCTTGAGCTCGCGACCTGGAATCTTGAGGTCGCGGGGCTGCTCGGAGCCGCCGCAGAGCAGGATGGCGTCATAGTGCTCAGTGAGCGCTTCGACAGGCACATTGACGCCGACATGCGCGTTGGTCACAAAGGTGACGCCCTCGGCGCGCATCTGCTGGACGCGGCGATCGACGATGTGCTTTTCGAGCTTGAAGTTGGGAATGCCGTAGCGCAGCAGGCCGCCGATGCGGTCGGCCTTTTCATAAACGGTGACCGAGTGGCCGGCGCGGCGCAACTGTTGAGCGGCAGCCAGACCCGAGGGTCCGCTGCCGACGACGGCGACGCGCTTGCCGGTGTTCTGCTCGGGAGGCTCGGGATGGATCCAGCCCTCGTCCCAGCCGCGATCGACGATGCTGCGCTCCATGAGCTTGATGGAGACGGGCGGCTGGTCGATGCCCAGTACGCAGGCAGCCTCGCAGGGGGCGGGGCAGATGCGGCCGGTAAACTCCGGAAAGTTGTTGGTGGCGTGAAGGCGGCGGATAGCGGCCTCCCAGCGGCCGTTGTAGGCAAGGTCGTTCCAGTCGGGAATGAGGTTGTTGACCGGACATCCGGTGTGGCAGAAGGGAACGCCGCAGTCCATGCAGCGCGCGCCTTGTTCCTTCTGCTTCTCCTCGGGAAACGGCTCGTAGATCTCGAACCAGTCCTTGACCCGGTCCTCTACCTTGCGGCGGGTGGGCTGTTCGCGCTCAATCTCCAGGAATCCTGTCACCTTACCCATGCTGCACCTCTGCCGTAGCCGTCACCAGAGGCGACGAGATGATTTGCGGAGAATAAAACTCTTCGACGCGCGGAACATTGAGGACGCGCTTGTACTCGTGCGGGAATATCTTGATGAATCGCGGCTGCGCGTCGGCCCAATTCTCCAAAATCCAAGCCGCGCGGGGGCTGCCGGTCAGGTCGCGATGGCGCGCGAGCAGGCCGCGGACCTCAGCCACATCCTCTTCGGAAACCAGAGGCTCCAGATCGACGCTGGTCTTGTTGCAGCGGCGCGCAGTGAAGTCGCCCCGGTCGTCGTAGACAAAGGCGCGTCCACCGCTCATGCCTGCGGCGAAGTTGCGTCCGGCTTTTCCAATGACGACGACGGTGCCGTTGGTCATGTACTCGCAGCCGTGGTCGCCTACGCCCTCGACCACCGCGATCGCGCCGGAGTTGCGGACAGCGAAGCGCTCGCCGGCGATGCCGTTCAAGAAGACTTCGCCGCTGGTCGCGCCGTAGAGAACGACGTTGCCAACGAGAATGCTCTCTTCGGGCAGGAAGCTCGAGGTCTTGGGCGGATAGGCGATGATGCGCCCGCCGGAGAGACCTTTGCCTAAATAATCATTCGAGTCGCCTTCGAGCTCCAGCGTCACTCCGTTCGGCACGAATGCGCCGAAGCTTTGGCCGGCCGAGCCTGCGAATTTGAAGTGAATCGTGCCGTCGGGCAATCCTGCCGAGCCATAGCGCCTGGCAATCTCGCCGCCCAACATGGCGCCCACTGTGCGGTGCACATTGCGAATCGCAAAGCTGGCTGCGACAGGAGTCTTCGACTCAAGCGCAGGCGCGGCGGTCTCGATCAGCTTGTGATCGAGGGCCTTGTCGAGGCCGTGATCTTGCGCTTGAATCTTGCGGCGAGCGACGCGCGAGGGCAACTCGGGCTCATAGAGGATCGACGAAAGGTCGACGCCCTTGGCCTTCCAATGGGCATCGGCGATGGCGGCGTCGATCTTGTCCACGCGGCCGACCATCTCATCGACGGTGCGGAAGCCGAGCTTGGCCATGTGCTGGCGGACCTGTTCGGCGATGAAGAAAAAGAAGTTGACGACGTGCTCGGGTTGGCCCTTGAAGCGCGCGCGCAAGACAGGATCCTGCGTGGCGATGCCCACCGAGCAGGTATTCAGATGGCACTTGCGCATCATGATGCAGCCCATGGTGATCAGCGGCATGGTGGCGAAACCGAATTCCTCGGCGCCGAGCAGCGCGGCGATGACTACGTCGCGGCCGGTCTGGAGCTTGCCGTCGGTCTGGACTTTTATACGTCCGCGCAGATCGTTGAGCAGCAGGACTTGCTGAGTTTCGGCCAGGCCCAACTCCCAGGGCAGCCCCGCGTGCTTAATGGAGCTGAGCGGCGAAGCGCCCGTGCCGCCGTTGTCGCCGGAGATGAGGACTGTATCTGCGTGGGCCTTGGCGACGCCGGCTGCGACCGTTCCGACGCCAACCTCGGAGACCAGCTTGACGGCGATGCGGGCCTGGGGATTGACGTTCTTCAGGTCGTAGATTAATTGCGCGAGATCTTCGATGGAATAAATGTCATGATGCGGCGGCGGCGAGATCAGTCCCACGCCGGGAATCGAGTGGCGCGTCCGGGCGATGATCTCATCCACCTTGTGGCCGGGCAATTGTCCGCCCTCGCCGGGCTTTGCTCCCTGCGCCATCTTGATCTGCAGCTCGTCGGCATTGACGAGGTAGTTTGTCGTGACGCCGAAGCGGCCGCTGGCAACCTGCTTGACGGCCGAGCGGCGCGAGTCGCCATTCGGGTCGCGCTTGAAGCGTTCTTCCTCTTCGCCGCCCTCGCCGGTGTTGGACATGCCGCCCAGCCGGTTCATGGCGATGGCCAGAGTCTCGTGAGCCTCCTTACTAATGGACCCGAAGCTCATGGCGCCGGTGGTGAAGCGCTTGACGATCTCCTTGGCCGGCTCGACCTCTTCGATCGGAATTGGAGTGTCGGAGTACTTGAGCTGGAGCAGTCCACGCAGCGTGCAGAGATGGCGGTTCTGATCGTCCAACAGGGCCGTGTACTCTTCAAAAGTGGCCGGATTGTTGTTCCGCACGGCCTGTTGCAGCTTGCTGATGGTTTCCGGATTGAGCAGGTGATACTCGCCGCCCAGGCGAAACTGGTAATGGCCGCCGACAACCAGCTCGGTCTCGGACTCGGTGAGCGGCTGGAAGGCGAAGGAGTGCTTCATCTGCGCCTCGCGGGCCAGCACGTCGAGCCCAACGCCCTCGATGCGCGAGGCGGTGCCGGGGAAGTAAGCATTCACCAGCGAGTGATTCAACCCCACAGCCTCGAACACCTGCGCGCCGCGATAGCTTTGCAGCGTGCTGATGCCCATCTTCGAGAAGGTCTTGAGCAGGCCCTTGTTGATGGCCTTGATAAAGTTCTTCTCGGCATGGGGGCCAGTGATGTTATGCGGCAGCAGGCCAAGGCGCTTCAGGTCGTGCAGGGTCTCGAAGGCCAGGTAAGGATTGATGGCGCTTGCGCCGTAGCCGATGAGCAGTGCAAAGTGCATCACTTCGCGCGGCTCGCCACTCTCGATGATGAGCGCGACCTGGGTGCGGGTCTTGTCGCCCACCAGGCGATTATGCACAGCGGCCATAGCCAGCAGGCTGGGAATCGGCGCGTAAGTCGCATCGACGCCACGGTCAGAGAGGATCAGCAGCGTGTAGCCGGACTCGACGGCGTGCGCGGCGCGGTTGCTGAGATCTTCGAGCGAGTGCCTCAGGCCACGCTCGCCATCGGCGGCGCGGAAGAGCGCAGGCAGCGTGGTGGCCAGCAAGTCTCCCGATGAGACGCGGCGCAGCTTTTCCAGATCGCGATTGGTCAGGATCGGATGGGGCAGCTTGAGCGTGTGGCAGTTCTCCGGCGCCTCATCGAGAATGTTGCGCTCCGTGCCGATGTAGCTGATGAGCGACATCACCAGCTCTTCGCGAATAGGATCGATGGGCGGATTTGTCACCTGCGCGAAGAGCTGCTTGAAGTAGCTGAAGAGCGATTGGGGGCGGTCTGAGAGGCAGGCCAGGGGCACATCCGTGCCCATCGAGCCGACCGGCTCCGCTGCTGTGGCGCCCATGGGCCCCATCAGGATTCTCAGATCTTCTTCGCTATATCCGTAGGCGCGTTGGCGGCGAAGCAGTGTTTCGGGGTTGGAGGCGATTACCCGCGCGGGCTCCGGCAACTGCTCGATCGTGACCTGCTGCTCCTTGAGCCACTGCCCGTAGGGTTGGCGGCCGGCCAACTGCTTCTTGATCTCTTTATCCGAGACGATGCGCTTCTGGACGGTATCGACCAGGAACATGCGGCCAGGCTGCAGGCGGCCTTTCTTGCGCACGTCCTTGGCCGGAATGTCGAGGACGCCGGCCTCGGAGGCCAGCACCACCAGATCGTCCTTGGTGACGACGTAGCGGCCGGGGCGCAGGCCGTTGCGGTCGAGCGTTGCGCCGATGACGCGGCCATCGGTGAAGGCCATGGCGGCCGGTCCGTCCCAGGGCTCCATCAGCGAGGCGTGGTACTCGTAGAAGGCTCGCTTGTCTTCGTCCATGTCAGGGTTGCCCGACCACGCCTCGGGAATCAGCATGGCCATCACATGGGGCAGGGAACGGCCCGACTGGTAGAGAAACTCGACGGCGTTATCGAAGGAGGCCGAGTCGCTTCCCTCGGGCATGATGACCGGGTAGAGATCGTCGATCTTGCCATCGTAGAGCGGGCTCTCCAGCACCGACTGGCGCGCGTTCATCCAACTGATGTTGCCGCGGATGGTGTTGATCTCGCCGTTGTGCGCGACATAGCGGTAAGGATGGGCCAGCTTCCAACTGGGGAAGGTGTTGGTCGAGAAGCGCTGGTGAATCAGGCAGAGCGCGCTGGTGACCAGCGGGTTGGCAAGTTCGAAGTAGAATTTCTCGATTTGCGGGGCCAGCATCAGGCCCTTGTAGACGATGGTGCGGCAGGAGAGCGAGGGAATATAGAAGAACTCCTTGCCCTCGATCTCCGAGGCGGCCACCTCGTTTTCGGTGCGGCGGCGAACGCGATAGAGCAGGCGCTCGAAGGCGTCGTCGTCCGGCTTCATGCTCTCGGGCTTAGCCAGGAACAACTGCTCGATGTACGGCTGAGACGCGCGCGCTTCGCGGCCGATGGCGATGCCGTTGACCGGCGTATCGCGCCAGCCGAGCACCGTCAAGCCCTCTTCTTTTGCGATGCGCTCGATGACGCCTTCGCACTGCAGGCGGCTGTGCTTGTCAACGGGCAGAAAACACATGGCCACGCCGTAGGCGCCCGGCTCCGGCAGGCGCATCCCCAACTCGCCGCACTCGCGGGCAAAGAAGACATGAGGAATCTGGATCAGGATGCCCGCGCCGTCGCCGGTCTCAGGATCGCAGCCGGCCGCGCCGCGATGGGTGAGATTGATGAGCACTTCGAGGCCTTTGCGGATGATGGCGTGGCTCTTCTCGCCGCGAATGTTCGCGACCAGGCCCATTCCGCAGGCGTCATGCTCGTTCACAGGATGATAGAGGCCCTGTGGTTGAGGAGTGCGGAGACGACAATTTGAAGTGTCTGAAGAATTCATGGCAACCTTCCCGATGATGTTGTATGGCGCCGAATGCAACTCGTTGCACGAAAGACACATATGCCGTGCGATTTCGCCGGTGGAAACCGCCTTGTCTAGTCTGAAGAGGACGATCGGAGCAGGCCCGGCCGCGCCTGGGACTATGCTGAAGACTTTATTTTAGCGAAAAATTTGCATTTCTGCTAGGGGTTATTGCGCGGCGGGCGGTGTGGGCGGCGCTTCGAGAGCGGCGAAGAGCGTCGCAAAAGGCGTGATGGTGGTGTCTCGGCTTTTGGCACGCAGTGCCGGAGAGGACCATAACGTGAGACAGGCGCGAGCGTAGCCAAACGTCAGACTTTCGATGGAGACTTTAGTAAAGATGGAAGCTAACTACAACGTTGATCTGAACCGGGACCGGTTCGCCTTCCTTCATCGCAGGCTTGAATCGGTACTGACGGACCGCATCTATTGCTTTCTGGTCCAAGCCGTTGTCCAGGCTTTCGGTAATTCGGATGTTTTGCGGCATTCCGTATTGATCAACCACGAGAGAGATTTTGCAAACGCCTTCCAATCCGGCCTTCCGAGCTGCCTTGGTGTAGGACGTTTCAACAGCCTTTAGAAGAACGGGGGCTTTGATTGAGCCAGTGCTGCCGTTTGGATCTCCCTTAGACCAATCCTTCGGCGCAAGAACGGCCTCGTCTGGAGGATTGACGAGGGGGTGAAGCTCTTGTGACGGCTGGGATCTTAGGCGATAAACGAGAGTTTTGTTGCCGGCGTCGTCTTTCTTCTCTTCGACACAGGCTTGCAGACCGACTTCCAAGGTTTGTCCAATCACAGCTGGCGCACCATCGTGAGTTCCGGGGGTAAATCGATCCGAAGAGGCAACCTGAAGGGCAAACTTATCCATTTCGTTGCCGAGCGGCTGAAGAAACATCAGATTGCGCGGTTGGCCCAGGGAGTCCACGAGGACGGAGAAGATGACTTTGCTGTCCATTTTCTTCTTGCATTTGCCGCTGTCGATCCGGATCGGGGTGGTTGAAAGAAGCTGCGGCGATGTCACACCCGGACCGGCGGCATAGACCTTAACGTGTTGCGAATGGTCATCCGCCAACTGAGACGGTGCTGACGGGGTGGTCTGTTGTCCCGAGATAAGACTCGTGGTCGCAGCAACGAACAGCACAATTCCCCATTGGCGCCTCATCAATGTCTCCTTGGATTATCGAAGAAACTCTATCACACTAGTTCAAGTTCGCGGAGCAGGAAGGCGTAGTCGAGGGCGATCTCCTTCAGGTAGTCGTAGCGGCCGCTTGCGCCGCCGTGTCCGGCTTGCATGTTGGTCACCAGCAGCAATGGGTTGTTGTCCGTCTTGAGCGTGCGCAGCTTGGCTACGTACTTGGCCGGCTCCCAGTACATGACTTGGCTGTCGTAGAGCGAGGTCTTCACCATCATCGCCGGATAACTCGCGGCCCGCAGATTGTCATAGGGCGAGTAACTCAGCATATATCGGAAATAATTCTCTTCGTTCGGGTTGCCCCACTCCTCGTATTCAGGAACGGTGAGCGGCAGCGAGGCGTCGAGCATGGTGTTCATCACGTCTACAAACGGAACATGAGAGAGGACGGCGCGAAAGAGATCGGGACGCATGTTGACGACCGCGCCCATCAGCAGCCCTCCAGCCGACCCGCCCTCGATGGCCACGCGAGATGGGTCGCCGAAGCCAGCCGCGGTCAGGTGTTCGACGGCGGCGATGAAGTCGGTGAAGGTGTTGCGCTTGACGAGCATCTTGCCGGCGTCGTGCCAGGGTTCGCCGAGATCGCCGCCGCCTCGGATGTGCGCGTAGGCCATCACCACACCGCGATCGAGCAAACTCAGCCGGTTGGAGCTGAAGCCGAGCGGCAGCGAATATCCATAAGAGCCGTAACCGTAGACGTAGAGGGGATTCTGTGGGAGCCTGGAGTCCCCCACAACAGCCGGTCCGGAGACCGGCGCTACCCGTTTGTCTTTTCGATAGACCAGCGATACCGGCACTTTGACGCCGTCGGAAGCGATGGCATGGACTCGCTCGCTCGCGTAAAGGGTGCGGTCGAAGCCGCCGGGAACCTCCAACTGCTTGAGCAGCGTGGATGCGCCGCTGGCCACGTTGTACTCGTAAACGGAACTGGGCGTAACGAGCGACTGATAGCTGTAGCGGAAGCTGGGCGCGTCGAAGATGCGATTGACGTGCGGATGGGCGCTGTAAGCCGGCTCGGGAAAGGCGATCTCGCCGGCTCTGGCAGCTTCGGGGCCGTTGCCGGTAAAGCGCCAGAGTCGCAGGCGCGGCAATCCGTCTTCGCGTTCGCAGGCGATGAAGAAACCGGCGAAGAGGTCTACCTCCTCGATCATCACGCTGTCGCGGTGGGGAATCAGCTCGGTCCAGTGTTCGCGGCCCGGCGTGGCCGCTGGCGCCGTGACCAGGCGGAAGTTGCGCCCGCGATCGTTGGTGCGGATGAACCACAGGCCGTTGCGATGATCGATGGAGTACTCGTGCTCGTCCTGGCGCGGGCTGATGACGGTGAAGACGCCTTCGGGCTCGCTGGCCGGCAGCACCCAGGATTCGGTGGTGGTGTGGCTGGCCGACTCCATCACCAGGAACTTGCCGTCGCGGGTGCGCCCGGCGCCCAGGTTGAAGCGCTCGTCGTCTTCTTGATAGACCAGCACATCTTCGGTGGTCTGCCGCACGCAGTGGCGCCAGAGCTGATACTGGCGCTTCTGCTCCTCGTCTTCAACGGTGTAAAAAAGCGTGCGGTTATCGCCGGCCCAGACGACCGAGCCGACGCGCTCGACCTCGTCCGGCAGCGTCTCGCCGGTTTCCAGGTCTTTGATATGCAGCGTGTACTGGCGGAAGCCGGTGGTGTCGGTGGTGTAGGCCAGCCAGCGGCCGTCGGAGGTAATGTCGGTGGCGCCGAAGGAAAAGAATGCGTGCCCATTGGCCAGTTCGTTGCCGTCGAGGATGACCTGCTCGGGCGCGTCTGACGGAAGTTCTGGTTCGTCGTCTCCCACGCTTGCGCCAGAAACGAGGCGCAAGGATGGGGCACCCAAGGTCTGGTTGGCCGTCGCAGCTTTGCGGCAGTGAATGGCGTACTGCAAGCCTTCCTCAGTGCGTGTGTAGTACCACCAGTTGCCATCGCGGAAGGGGACGGAGACGTCGGTCTGCTTCATGTGCGAGAGCATCTCCCGGTAGAGCTCGTCGCGCAGGCCATTGAGCGGGGCCATGACGGCCTCGGCGTAGGCGTTTTCAGCCTCGAGATAGGCGGCGACCTCGGGGTTCTCTTTGTCGCGCAACCAGGCGTAGTCGTCGATGAGGACTGTGCCGTGCAAGGCGAGCTCCTTGTGTTCCTTGCGGGCGGCGGGGGGCGGAGGAGGCAGATTCTCGTTCATCTCATTCAATAGTTTAGTGCTTGAGGCAGCTGCTAGCCGCTAGCTTCTAGCTTTTAGCTCTTTCTTCCCGGATCTGGAGCAAACGCGAATTGCAGGTTCCGTTGCAGAGAGCTAGCAGCTAGAGGCTAGAGGCTAAAGGCTGCATTTGGAACCTTTCCCGCGCCATAACCGTACAATAGAAAGCGATGAAGGGCTTTCGCCGCGCACATTCCGCCGTTCTCCGGCTGCTGCTGGCAGCTTTTGTTTGCGTTTTTGCCGTTGCCGCCCAGACAGAGCGGGGCTTGGCTGAACAAGTTTCCGACCTGCCCCAGCCCGCCGATTACGTCAGCGACTTTGCCCATGTGCTCTCGCTCGAGGCGATTGCCCGCATCGACAGCATCTGCGCCCAGCTCGACCACTCGGCTGCGAATGCGCAGATCGCCGTGGTGACCATTCACAACCTCGGCGGCGACGACGCGGCCGACTTCGCCAATGCCCTGGAAGACAAGTGGAAGATGGGCAAGAAAGGCTCGGACCGCGGCCTGCTGATTCTGCTGGCCGTCAACGACCACAAGTACCGCATTGAGCCGGGCTACGGGCTGGAGGGCATTCTGCCCGACGGCAAGGTGGGCGACATCGGCCGCGCCATGGTTCCCTACCTGCGCGCCAACGACGATGACGGCGCGGTGACCCTGGCCGTGGAGCAAGTGGCGCAGGTCATCGCCGCCGACGCCAAGGTCACGCTTTCAGACGACGAACCCGTGCAAGCGCCCCAGCCGGTGCGCCAGGGACCGGCGGTGGGCAAATTGATCCTGCTGATCGTGTTGCTGATCTTCTTTGGCGGCGGCTCGATCTTCCGAATGTTGCTGGGGTATGGGCTGATGTCGAGCATCTTTGGCGGACGGAACTGGGGCGGCGGTGGTTTCGGCGGCGGCGGCTTTGGCGGTGGAGGAGACTCCGGAGGGGGTGGCTTTGGTGGTTTTGGCGGGGGTGGATTTGGTGGCGGCGGAGCTGGGGGAAGCTGGTAAGTTCTCGGGATTTGTGAAGTGGCTTGCCTGAGGGCGGGCCGGAGGAGATAAGGACTTTATGAAACGTGGAGCTTGGATTGCGCTGGGTGTTGTTGGCGTTTTGATTCTGGCAGTTCTGATGGTCTTTTCGAGCTACGTAAGCGCCAGAAACCAGATGGTAGAGAAGGACCAGAACGTGAAGAGCAAGTGGTCGGAGGTCGATGTGCAATTGGAACGGAGAGCCGACCTGATTCCCAACCTGGTGGAGACCGTGAAGGGCTTTACCAAGGAGGAGAGCGGCGTATATGCGGAGATCGCCAACGCCCGCGCCGGCATGTTGAACGCGCAGGGGCCGCAAGCCAAGATCGCAGCCAACGGACAGTTGGACTCGGCGATTGGCCGTCTGTTGCTGCTCACGGAGAACTACCCGCAACTGCGATCGAGCGACCAGTTCATGCGTTTGCAGGATGAGCTGTCGGGGACGGAAAACCGCATCAGCGTGGCGCGCAAGCGCTATAACGACGCGATCCAGGATTACAACACGTTCATCCTTCAATTTCCCAACAACATCTGGGCCGGCATTGCCGGATTCAAGGAGAACACCGCTTACTTCACGGCCAGTCCCGAGGCGCGGACGGTGCCATCGGTCAAGTTCTAGACAAAGCCGCGGTTCGAGGACTCCCAGGTCTCAGGACATCGAGACCTGGGGTAGCGGGTGGTGCGGGCCAGCCAGGATACTACGAGCGCAGGATTCATTTTTGCGCTTCTGTCGTCTGACCGGCAACCTGCAGGTAATTCCTTACGCCAAAGACGCCTGGGACGCCGTTGGCGCGGATGTAGGCCGTTTCCTTGTCGGCCTGCGAGTCCACCATTCCGTAGAGTTCAACATGGCCGTTCTGCACTGAGATGCGGATGGGCTTGGCGGGGTCGATGGCGTACTTGTTCAGCGTCGGATAGCCGTAGACGGCGCGGGCCACTTCGATCCGAATCTGGTCGTCCATGAGGGAAGTGGGATCGACCTGGATCTCGTCGGTCATGTCCTTGACGCCTTTCGTGGTGGCAACCAGGGCCAGCGCCGAGTCCCTGTCGACAAAAGTGCGGGCGTGGCCGCCCAGGGTCACCGCGCCGTTCTCGACGCCGATGGTGATGGCGTTGAAGGTGTTGCCGTAACCCACGCGGTCATAGGTCAGTTTCTCGGCCAGCTTTGCCTTCAACTCCTTGTCGGAGATGCTGGGGCCGGCGACTTCGATCAGGTTGCGCACCGCGACGACGCCTTTGGCCTTTTCTACGCTGTTCTCGGCGTCGGCCTTGTACTCGTAAAGGCTCACGGTTCCGGTCAGGGTGGCAACCCCGTTCTCCACGCTGACCTTCACGTTTTGATACTGTTTCTTGTCGAGCCGGGCGGCGGCAGCGCTCGCCGCAAGGTTGTCCGATTGCGCCATCGCGGGCGCGCCGGAGCTCGGGGCCAGAGGCTGGGCCGCCGCCAAGGAAGCCTGGGGCAGACTCAGAAGGGCTCCAGTGAGCGTGGCCGCTACGAACGCGGCGCGTAAATTGCCTATTGTCCCAATCATGACGAAACCTCCTTGTTGTTGCCGTGCGCGGTGGTTGAGCCGGACTGCGAGTTTCCGGCTCGGTTACCGCACTCGCAGAGATAGACATGGATTCAGGGGAAAAGTCGCGGATTCAAGGCCGGTAGAAGAGGGCGGGGCGCCGGCGGAGCGTTCAGCGGTAGCGGCGGGTGGTCTTGACAACGACGGAGAAGACGCCGGACTCATCGCGGGCCAACTGCAGGGAGACATGGCGGTTGATGGCGATCTCGGCCTGGATCAACTGCTGGCTGGTGGTATTGAAGTTGGTGGCGTATGTGAGCGTGAGGTTGCGGCCCAACTGCTCCTCGACGATGATGCGGGAGGTGGAGTTGCCCAGTGTTCCGAGAGTAGTTGGGGTCCAGTTTGACGCTTCCCGCGCCGAAGAGCCTTTGTACGCGGCTGCTGACGGTGGCGTTGAGAGCGCCGCCGAGCAGGGCGTCGGTGGTGGGGTTGGCGGCCTCCTGCTGCTGGGTGTAGAGGCGCTGCTCGTTGCTGGTGCGGCCCAGGGCCAGCAAGGCCACCACGTCGGCCTCCGGCAGGGGCGGGTCGGAGCGATAGGTGACCGCCAATTTGTCCGGAGTTCCATGCAGGCTGAGGGTAATGTCGTAGTCCTCGACGCGGGCCGTGGCATTCAGGTCGATGGAGGGCTGGATGCGAACCGGGTTGGTGAAGTAGATGTCGCCGCGCTGGAGTTCGTAGCGGGTTCCGGCGATAATGCTGCTGCCCTCGGTGATCGAAATGCGGCCCAGCAGCGAAGGCGAGGCCACGGTGCCGCGCAGGCGGAGATCGACGTTGCCAGCCAGCTTGGCGTAGGCGTTCTGAAAGTTCAACTGCGGCGAAGAGGCGATGTGCACATCCAGGCGGATGTGGTTGGACGGAGCGTCAGGGGGCGCGATGGTATCAACGGCGTTGGTCTGCGCGGCCAGGGAGGCCATATCCATGTCCGGGCTGATCGTGAAGCGGGTAATGAGCACGTCACCCGAAAGCAGCAGGTTGTTTTGCGGGCCTTGCAGGTGAAGCGATGCGTTGGCCAGCGAGCTTACGCCTTGCGGATAGCGGATGCGAACGCCATTCCCGGTGGCGGTCAGATCGGCATAGAGGCCGTGCTGGTAGGCCAGGTAGCCGGCAACGGTCAACAGGCCGCCGCCGGTCATGGCGGTGAGGTTCTTGACCTCCAGCCGGTTCTGGTTGAACTCCAGCGTCCCATGCAACTGGCTCAGGCCGTTGGGCAAGTCCTCGAGAGAAAGTTCTCCGTCCTGGAAGTCGATGCGGCCGCTCAGGCCGGGATTCATCAGCGGGCCGTGCGCCTCCACCTGGAAGGTGGTGTTTCCACGGGCGGTGAGGTCGGGGTCGAGCGTCTCGGCGATTTTCAAGTTGATCGCCCCGCTGGCGGAGAGGTCCAGTTGCCGCTTGTCCTTGAGCGAGAGCGTTCCCTGGACGTGCAGGTCGGTCTCCTCGCCGGTTACGTGCAGGGGGTCGAGATGGATGACGGCATGATCCAGCGTGGCATGGACGCCGCCGTCACTCTTGAGATGCACGCCCGATACCGTCACCGCCAGCTCCTGTAGGCGGGCCTCGCCGCGCAGCTCGGAGAGCCGCGCCAACGGCCCCTCCAGAGTCACCGTGCCGGCCAGCGCGGACTCCCCGTTGAGGCCTTGCACGTGGGTCAGCTTGAGCAGCGCTCCGATGTTGAAGCGGGAAAACTCGAGTTTGGCCTGGGTGGCATAGCCGGCCATCAGCTCGGTCCGGCCGTGCGCCTTGAAGTCGGCCGCCTCCAGCCGGGTTGTCAGATCGTAGGTGACGGCGTGGTTGGCGGTGTGCGCCTCCAGCTCCAACTCGCCCAGAGATTCCCCGTTGACTGCGAGGCCGGGCAAGATTGCGTGCACCTCAAAACGCGGATCGTCCACTAGCCCCGAGCCCTGCACGGTAAAGCTCAGCTTGCCGGTGACCTCCAGCCCCTTGCGGCGAAGAGCTTCAATGCGGGCGAGGTCGATCCCCGCGCCGTTGGCCTCCAATTGGAAGCGGCGGGATTGAAGGTCGTAACTGCCGGCGCCGGCAACCGTGCCGGCCTCTTCGCTCACCGTGAGCGATGTCAGGCTGACGATCTGGTTGGCGACGTTTCCCTGCGCCCGGAGGCGGGCAACCGGCTCGCCGAAGACGCTGCCCTTATCCAGTTCCACCCATCCTGTGCCGCCCAGCGCATGAACAGGCCCGTCGACTTGAAGCTGTGCGTTCAGAGCGCCTGCCAGGGGCAGCTTCTGACCGATGAACGGCTGCAGATCGCCGATGCCAACCTGGCTAGCGCGAAGGCGGAGATGAAGCAGGGAATTTGCGTCGAAGGACGGAATGTGTGCCGGGCCGTGCGCGGTCGTGGCGGCGGCAACGGCCAGACTGCCGCTGAGGCTGATTTCGGTGTTGCCGCGACTGAGCAGGCCTTGAAATATGTTGATGTTTGCTGCCGAGTAGCTGCCGGTGACGTCAACCGAATCCAGATGAACAAATTGCGGCTGGCCGGAGTTGACTGTCGCGCGCGCCGGCAATTCGATCGTGAGTTCTGTGGCCTTCAGGTTACCGGAGAGACGCGGATCGCGGAGGGAGCCGTTCCAGAAACCATGGAGAAAATCCGCCTGCCCTGCGAGCGCCACCGGCAAGGCCGCGGTTCCGGACTTTCCATTGCGGGTCAATCCCAGATCGCGCAGAACAGTGTCGAACTCCCCGAGGTTCTGCGAGTGAAATTCGACGGCGAATGCCGAGGGGCTGGTGATCGGATAGGCGCCGAGATGGCCGCGGGCCTCGAACTGGCTGGCGGGGGTGTGGAACTCGAAATTGCGCAGATCGACCGCACCGTCGCGCTGGGTGTAAGTAGCGTCGATCAGGCCGCTGGCCGGCACCTTCCCCTGCGCAGCCTGTGCCGGTGGAGCGAGGTTCAGCAAGGCATTCACTGAGAGGGTGCGCACGTCGCCGTCGATCCAACGCGCCGTGGCAGGACCGTTGAGGCGGGTGTCGAAGCCGAGATGCTGGAAGGGAGGGGCGCAGACCATCTCGAGGACCGTGTCGAGGGCTACGTCCTTGAAGTCGGCCGTCACGTTGCCGTTGACGGGGAGGGTGGTGTCAACGGACGGCTGGGACGGCTTGACAGGGAGAGCAGCCTTGACTCGGGCGTCGCGGAATTTGCCGGTGGCCGCGCTGGCCGGTCCTATGGTGGCCGCTCCCGGAAGCGCGGGGAGCCAGTGATCCAAGGAGAGATTGCCTTCGATCTGGCCGCCCTGGCGCAGGCGGAGAACGATCGAGGAGATCAGCAACTGCCCGGGATCGGCATGAACCCGCGCATCGAGTCCCACGCCTCTGGCGACGACGCCGGTTCCGATGTAGGCTCCGCCTTCGATGTGCACCGTGCCATCGGCGCGAAAATCGCCGGCGTGTCCGGTCCCGGCAAGATCCAGGTGGGCAAGGCCCTCGGGCGCAAACGGGTAGCCCGTGATGGTGTCGAGCAAGCGCATATCGAGATCGCCCCTGACGGTGGCCTGCCATCGGGGATGGGTAAAGTCGTCCAGGGAGCCTGAAATCTCAAGTGTCCGGTCCTTCAAGCCATGACTGCGGGCGGTGACGCGCAAAGAGCGCAGGAAAGCCGCGGTGCGTGTCAGATCGAGCGTGGCCTGAACGAATCCCTGCACCGGCTGCGCCTTGCCCTGCCCGGACGAAGAGCCGCGCGCGAGGCTCAGATCGCGTGCCCCGGCCTCGATGCGATAGCTCTCCGGACGGGTTGCAGCCGCAGGCGCGTAAGCCATGCGCAGAGAAACATCGCTGGCGGTGAAGTCGAGCGGGATGTGCCGGCTTTGGAAGTCGAAGGCGGCGGCGCGATTCTCATAGTCCAGAACCCCCTGCTCCACCTCGACTTGGCCGGCCTTCAGATCGAAGAACCAGTCCATCGCGGGCTCGCCCGGCTTTCTCTTTCTGCGTGGCTGGGGCTGATTCGTTGACCCGCCGGGGTAAACGATCAGATGCAGTTGGGGGCGGAGGATCTCCAGGTCGCGCAGCAGAATGCGCGGGCTCCAGAAACCCAGCACGCTCACCCGCACGCGCAGGCGCTCGAACTGGGCGTAGGGCGCCTCGCCGGGAGCTTCAAGGCCGTGGATGACCAACCCGTCCGCCTCTGCCTCCAAACGAGGCAGGTTCCAGTGGAAGGACGCGATCTCGACACGCCCGCCGGTGGCCGCTTCGAGATCGCTGATCAGGCGCTTGCGGACCAGGTTTTCAAAGCTGGCCGAACTTGCCCAAAAGTAGAGGCCGACAGCGGCGATTGCCAGCAGAACCGCCGCCGAGGCCGCCGTCAAAGGAAGATGGCGCAGGAAGAAGCGGCGCAGGCGGCGTGGCTTGGGTGCCTCTGTGTGTCTGTCCGGCTCAGGATTCTTCAATTGATCGGGAGGCAGGAATTCGTCTTCGTTCATGAGCCTCCTCTCTCTGTTTCGCTTCGGGTTTCAAGGGTTCCGAGCGCCGGGTCCAGCACCTCCACATCGCCCTGCTTGCGCAGTTTGTCGAGCCAATCGTCGAAGAGTACGTTGACCTGCCGTTCGAGCAGAATCTCCTGAATGCGCGGGGCCACCTTGTCCAGCGGAGGCGCCGGTTCGCCCGCCGCATATTGAGGCAGCAGCGTGTCCTGGTAGTAGCTCTGGATCTCCTCCGGGGTAATGCGAATCCCCTGGCGGAAACGCTGCTCGATGAAATCCAGAATCTCGAGCCGGTTGCGCAGATAGGTCTCGACCCGCTGCGGCGTCAGTTCGCGGGCCGCCAGGAACTCCTTCCATCCCTCCTCCGAGGCACAGTTCAGGCGCACGCAGGTCGGCAGTTCCTTGCGAATCTCCGCCAGCCGGGCATCGACTTCGGTCTGCGAGGGTTCCATGGCCTGCAAATCCTCCTGGCGAATCTGCTGCTGGATGAGCACGCGGCTGATCAGGTGGTCGAGGGCGAGCTTGGGAGTGAGATCGCCGAGTCCGGCCCTGCCGGGGTCGAGCACCGCCAGCCGCATCTCCTCGTCCACATCGCTCTCGAGAATGGCCTGGTTGTTCACCACGGCGACGACCTTATCGAGCACGACCGGGTGGGCGGATTGAATCGCCGGGGCCGTGTTCTGAGCCGGACTCTGAGCCACTCCCCAGACCGCTGCCGCGACGGCGAGGCAGGCCGCCATTGTCCATCCGCAAGCTGTTCCGGGCTTGCTCTTGAGTCGAATTCGGGTCCGGTTGCTCATCAGAAGGTCTGCCCCAGGCTGAAAAAGAAGTTGAAGTGATTGCCTTCGCCCACGTGCGTCGCTTCCGATGGATCCGAGTAGTTGTAAGTCACGGGGAAGATCGGCGGATTCAGGTTATAGCTGAAGTCAAAACGGATTGGCCCTACCGGCGTATGGTAGCGCAGACCAACCCCCGG
Source organism: uncultured Acidobacteriaceae bacterium (assembly GCA_963710875.1). Taxonomy (GTDB): domain Bacteria; phylum Acidobacteriota; class Terriglobia; order Terriglobales; family Acidobacteriaceae; genus Telmatobacter. The sequence goes on from CAVQBW010000002.1 coordinate 578,175, forward strand.
CGTATGAGAGAAGTAGTTGAAGCTGCAGGGTCCCTGAATCCCCGTCGAGGTATCTGGGCCGGGAGGGGAGGTAGGCGGGATTGTCGCGGGGATCGGCTTCTCGCAGGTTCCGCGATCTGGTTGGCGAACCTTGAGAGCGCTGGCCCAGGCATCCCCGGCATTGGTAAAAACATTGCCCATGTCGTGGAAGAGCACGAAGCTGACGGTGTTGCCCAGCCACGGCAGCGTGGGCGGCGGCAGGCGCAGTTCGGTGCTGTTGACGAGCGCGCCGGCCCCGCCGATGGGAAATCCCGTCTCTGGGTCGCGCGGCCCGGCCGAGTTCTCGCCGAAGCCGCGCAGCGAAGTGGCGCCGCCGGAGTAGAGCCTCTCGGGGAGGGGAATCAGTGTGTCCTCGGGATTGCCATAGACCCGTTCCTGGCCGTAGCGCGTGTTGCGGGCAAACACCAAGCGCCCCTTGTCGAACTGGTGGAAGCTCGAGTTCGTCAGGTCGAGGCGGCTGAATTGCGCCTGCGCGCCGAAGGCCGTCCCGGAGAGGAAGCCCTGGAAGTTGGTATAGGTGCCCCGGTGCGCATCGATCGGCGAGTCGCGCGTATCCCGAATCCAGGTGATGGCCGGGCCCGCCACCCGCACCGCCGTGGAGTCCTGCGCAATAGCGCCCGGATACACCTGCAGGCTGCTCGCGTCCACCTTTACGCGGCGGAAGTCGAATTCATAAACCAGCGTGTTTGCCTTGGAGATGTGCGATTCCGGCGTGTTGAAGTGCTCGGTCCAGCGAATTCCGCCTTCCAGCTTCGAGGCCACGTAGGTGGAGACGTCCAGGCTGTTGGCGTAGCCGCCAGATAAGGTCAGGCCGAAGTTCCGGTTGCCCTCGAAGTGAGGATTCTGGAAGAGCAGGTCGATCTTCTGCTCGAGCAAGCCGTAGTTTCCGCGCAGGGAGACCGATTGATCCCGCCCGAAAAGATCGTTGCGCGTAATGTCGCCAAGAAACCGGGGACTGACCCCGGTTTTGCCGTTCGGATTGCAGGAGAGGCCGCCGGCGATGGCGCCGGCGCAGTTATTCTGCGGGTTTCCAGTCTGAGCTTCGAGACCGAAGCCCAGGGTCAGGGCCCAGCGCCGCGCCTCGGATGCCTGCAGCAGCACAGTCTTGTAGGCCTCTCCGCCCGAGGGATTCTCGACGGCCGTGTCGACCTCGCTGAAGAGGGCAAAGTCATAGAGATTGCGCTGCGTCTGCTGCAATGCCGTTTCGTTAAGCGGGTCGCCGGGATGGAGGGTGATGGCCTTGGAGACGGTTTGCGGGCGGGTGTAATGCAGGCCGGTCAGCAGCACTTTGCGCACAAAGATCTGCGGTCCCTCATGGATGTGGAAGATCACATCCACCTTGTTCGAATCGGTGTTTTCAGGCTGCTGGGTCACCTCCACCCGGACCTGGTCGAAGCCCCGGCTCAGGTAGTCGGTCAACAGGGCGTCCCGGTCCCCGGCCAGATTCTCCGGCGAGAGCGGTTGCCCTGAGACCGTGTTCAGCAGCGGCGTGAGTTTGGCCCCGCCGACATGCTCGTTTCCTTCCAGTCGTACCGTGCCTACCCGCAGTTGTGCACCCTCCTCGATGCGATAGACCACCGTGAGCGGAGTTGTCTTCAATGCGCGAGATCGGTTGCTGGGGCTCTCCGTCGTGCCGGCAGCGCCGGCTGAGGTTTCTACCGTGTTGGTCTCGGCGGTCACCTTGACCTGGGAGAAGCCGTTGTTCCGGTAAACAGCCTGCAAGGCGTTGATGTCGGCCGAGATCAGGGCCTGTGAATAGGCGCCGTGGCGATCGAGCATATCGGCTGCGTGCACGCTGAGCAGTTGCTCGAGGGTTGCCGAGTCGAAGTAGCGGTTACCCTCGACCGAGACCCGCTCGACGCGCCGGCGAGGCCCCAGACGAACCTCGTAGAGAATGACCACCCGGTCCGCGGACGGGGACTGCTTCTCATGCTCCACTCTGACGTCGAAGTAGCCCAGCCTTTGGAAGTAGTCGCGCAACCGGCGATTGCCCTCATTGAGCAGGTCTTCGTCCACGCTGCCCTCTTCAAAGATGGGAACCAGGCGCTTGAGACGATCCAGGCCGATGCTGCCTCCCTCAACCCGCAAGTTCACGATGGGACCCCGGTTGGCAGAGAAGCGGTAATTCACCGTTTTGGTCTGCGGGTCGTAATCCTCGGATTCGAGCTTGATTTCAGCTTCCAGCCGCTGCTCGCGCTGGTACACCTTCAGCACCCCGGCCAAAGCCCGGCTATCGGTTTCATTGTTCACGCGCGAACCGGCCCTCAGGTGCGCGTGACGGCGAAAATCGGCCACGCTCATTCCAGGGTCGCCGGTTATCGACACCGTGCCCGCGCGCGCCTGCGGGCCCGAGACCACATGAAATGCAATATCGACCAATTGCTCATCCGGATGGGCCGTGAGAGTGTGGGTAATCACCGGTTCGTGAAATCCGTTTTGAATCAGCGTCGCGCGCATCTGCTCCAAAGCAAGGTCGAGCTTGGCCGGGGTGAAGCGTGTGCCAGGGGCGAGCTGGCTGGCGCGATTCAGTTGCGTGTTGATCGTGGCGCCTTTGGCGCCGTCCACGCTGACTGTGCCGATGAAGGCGCGCGGAGTCCCGCGAAAGATCAGATCCACGCCATCCCCGTCGCGCACTCCCTCTGCCGCAACCGTCTCAAACAGGCCGGTCGAAAAGAGCTGGCGCAGGCTCTTCTCCAGCATCTCCCGATTCAGAGGGTCATTCACGGCCTGGGCCAGATGGCCGGATTGGGGAACCAGGCGCTCGGATGAAACCCCCTCGAAGGAAATGCGCTTCACAGGCAAGCCCACCCACCGGGCAAGGGGATCGGACGGCCCCTGCGCCGCCGGATCGCTTGCCGCGCCGGAACTTCCCTTGCTGCTCGCGGGGTTCTGGCTCCAGCCGGCAATCCCGCCCGGTACTCCAATGGCAACAAGACAAGCCAGGAAGATGCCGTACCCGAACCGCTTGCCCCATTGCCACACCGGCTTTGCCCTCAAAACCATTTCTCCCAACAGAGATCGCGAGACAGAGATCGGGGATCAGGAGCTGGAAGCCGGTTGCCGGCGTTGCTTGATGCCTTCCCCAGGCCCGGTTTCCTTCTTCGTTTCCACCCACTTGTCTCTTGTTGCCTACTCGCCGATTGCTATTCTCTATCCTTGCTCGCTGTTCCTTCTATACTAACGAGGAACGGCGCCCGGTGCAGCAGCATCGGGCTGGAGAGCGATCCCCACGAAGAAGCGCATGTCAAGTGCCCGGCACCGAGAGCATTCGCCGGAACCCGCACCCCGCTCTCTGCCAGCAGATGAGGCGGCTGGGGAAACGTCCGCTGCGCCCGATCCGGCTCTCTCCGCACCTGCGGCTCTGAACCCTCCATGCGAGACCGATCTGCTGGCACTGGTCCGTGAAGGAGACCACCTCGCCTTCGCCCGGCTCTACTCTTTGCATAAAAGACGCATCTATTCCTTATGTGTGCGCATGGTGGGCAATGCGGCCGAAGCAGAAGATCTCACGCAGGAGACCTTTCTTCAACTGCATCGGAAGATCTCCAGCTTTCGCGGAGATTCCGCCTTTTCCACCTGGTTGCATCGGCTGGCCATCAACGTTGTGCTGATGCACCTCAGAAAGAATGGTTTGTCGCTGATCTCAATGGATGAAGCCATGGAACCCGCTCCTGAAGGAAGCCCCGGCCGAAGCTTTGGCGCTCCGGACCTCAGATTGTCCGGCTCCGTCGACCGGCTGGCCCTCGAACGCGCGGTCGGCGATCTTCCTGCCGGCTACCGCCTCGCCTTTGTTCTCCACGATGTCGAAGGCTATGAGCATCATGAGATCGCCTCCATGCTGGATTGCTCGACCGGGAACGTCAAATCCCAGTTGCACAAGGCACGGCTCAAGCTGCGTGATGCGCTGCGTACGCCTCCCCGGAAAGAGGAGCGGCGATGAAGAAAGAAGCCAACACCCTGACCTGCCAGAAGTTTCAGGCCCGGTTGCCGGAAATGATCGGGTCGTGCGAGGACTTGGCCGCCGATCCGCACCTGCGGAGCTGTCCGCTTTGCCGCGCGCTGCTGAGCGACCTGGAAACGATCGCCGAGGCCGCTCGTGAGCTGTTTCCCACTGTGGAACCGCCGGACACCGTGTGGGATCAGATCGAATCTGCCCTTCGCAATCAGAAAGGTCCACGCGAACTGGAAGGAGAGCCGGAGTGAAGCCTTCAAGCCGGCGCGGCTGGAGGCGACTCCCACCAAAATCCTGTGAGCGCAGGCTTTGTCGAGCGACCAGGTTCGCTATGCACGAGGATCCCTCCCCCGGCCCGGTCGCCCTCACCTTCCTTGCGCTCTGGCCGATACAACGTTCCAGCAGCAGTGCATCCAAACCGTATCGGAAGATCGGAGGGTGGAGGGCGCTCCAGGCCAACAGCCTCAGCTTCTTTCATCCGAACCCTTTCGACGGCTTCGCTTGGGAGAGACACTGGCACCTTCCATAAGAGGACTGGAGCCCCGCGTCTCGCCCTGGGAACCACATCCTGTCCTCAACCGTACTTTGGGTGCAGGTGTGGTCCGGACAGGAGGAAAGACCGGGAAAAGAGGAGATTTCCTGAAACTTTTTGAAGTCTGCGTTGTCTAATGAAGAAAAGTTGACAGAAGGACACTCAATGCCGAATCAGTCTCCGATCTCGCCTTCCCCCAAAAACCCTCCCAGAAAGGGTGCTCCCAGCGTGCGCAGAATTGCCGTCCTGCCGGTCCGGGATACGGTGTTGTTTCCGCACGCCGTGCTGCCGCTGACGGTGGGCCGGGAGAGCTCCATCCAATTGATCGAGTCGCTGGGCGAGGATCGGTCCATCGTGGTCGTAGCTCAGTTGGACCCGCGGCTGGATGCGCCCAAGCCCGCCGACCTGCACGCGGTGGGAACCCTGGCTACCGTCCACAAGATTGTGCGCATGCCCAACCAGAGCCGGTTCGTCTTCACCGAAGGTGTTGAGCGGGTACGCCTGGTGCGCTACGAGCAGACCGAGCCCTTTATGGTGGCTGAGGTCGAGGCGCTGGAGGACATGGAGCCCCCGGCGACGCCCGGCGCCGAAGCGCTGGTGCGCAACGTCATCGGCCAGTTCCAGCAGATTGTCGCCGAGTCGCCGACCCTCTCCGATGAGCTGCGGACGATCGCGGCCAACATCGATGAACCCAGCCGCCTGGTGGATTTTGTTGCCTCGTCGCTGCCCTTCCTGACCACCGACGACAAGCAGAGCTTGCTGCAGACGCCCAGCATCCCAGCGCGGCTGGAGCAGCTCAACCAGCATCTGGCCAAGGAGATCGAGGTGCAGCAGTTGCGCACCAAGATCCAGAGCGAGGTGCAGGATCAGGTGCAGCAGTCGCAGCGCGACTACTATCTGCGCGAGCAGCTCAAGGCCATCCAGAAGGAACTGGGCGAGCAGGACGAGGGCCAGCGCGAGACCGACGAGCTGCGCCAGAAGATCGACGCAGCAGGCATGCCCGAGGAGGTGAAGAAGGAGGCTCTGAAGGAGCTGGCGCGCCTCTCGCGCATGTCGCCGATGGCCGCCGACTACTCGCTGACCCGCAACTACATCGAGTGGCTCGCTCTGCTGCCGTGGGCCAGGAGTTCAGGCTCCAAGATCGACATCAAGAAGGCCAAGGAGATTCTCGACGAGGATCACTACGAACTTAAAAAGGTGAAGGACCGCATTCTCGACTATTTGAGCGTTCTCGAGTTGAAGCCGGATATGAAAGGGCCGATTCTCTGCTTTGTTGGGCCGCCGGGCGTGGGCAAAACCAGCCTGGGCCGGTCGATTGCGAGGGCGCTGGGCCGCAAGTTCCAGCGCATCTCGCTGGGCGGCATGCACGACGAGGCGGAAATTCGCGGCCATCGCCGCACCTACATCGGCGCGATGCCGGGCCAGATCATTCAGAGCATCCGCAGGGCCGAGACCAACGATCCGGTCATCATGCTCGACGAGATCGACAAGCTGGGCAGGGACTTCCGCGGCGATCCGGCGTCAGCGTTGCTGGAGACGCTGGACCCGGAGCAGAACTTCACCTTCCGGGACAACTACCTGGACGTGCCCTTTGACCTGTCGAAGACTTTGTTCATTTGCACGGCGAACCAGTTGGACACTGTCCCTCCGCCGCTGCTGGACAGGATGGAGTTGATCCCGTTGCAGGGCTATAGCGAGGACGAGAAGATGCATATCGCCTTTCGCTACCTGATTCCCCGGCAGATCAAGGAGAACGGCATTACGCCCGAGCAGATCGAGTTTCCCGAGGACGCGGTGCGCCACATCGTGCGCCACTACACGCGCGAGGCAGGCGTGAGGAAGCTGGAGCAGACGATCGGCACCGTTTGCCGCAAACAGGCGCGGCGCGTGGTCGAGGGCAAGACCGAAAAGCTCATCGTGACTCGCGAAACGGTGAAGGAGTTTCTCGGCCACATCCAGGTGCGGGTGGACACCGAGGTCGCCGAGCGCGTCAAGCGCCCCGGCGTGGCCGTAGGCCTGGCCTGGACGCCGGCCGGCGGCGACATTCTCTTCATCGAGGCCAACAAGATGAAGGGCAAGGGCAACTTCGCCATGACCGGCCAGATCGGCGAGGTGATGCAGGAGTCGATGCAGGCCGCGCTGACCTGGGTGAGGTCAAACGCCGCCTCGCTGGGGCTGGCCGAGGACTTTACCAAGGAGATCGACCTGCACATTCACGTTCCGGCCGGAGCGATTCCCAAGGACGGCCCTTCTGCCGGGGTGACCATGGCGACGGTTCTGGTCTCGCTGCTGACCGATACACCGGTGCTGCCGCTGACCGCCATGACCGGCGAGATCACCCTCAGCGGCAATGTGCTGCCGGTGGGCGGCATCAAGGAGAAGTTCCTGGCCGCGCGGCGGGCGGGAATCCAAACCATCATCCTGCCGGCCGAGAATCGCCAGGATGTGGAAGAGGACCTGACGCCAGAGCTGATCGAGGGCGTCGCAATCCACTACGCCAGCCGCATCGAAGATGTGCTGGCCGTGGCGTTGCCGCTGCTGAAGGCCCGGCACGACGCGCATCAGGACGAAGTAGCCGAGGTTGCCGTGGAGAATTGGGCCGTTCGGTAAGCCGTACCCGAGCTTTTAGGATGCGCTCGGCGCAGCCGTTGATTCAGCGTCAGGTTCGGTCCTTTCCCTGTTCCAGAAACGAGCAACTTTGGTGTTTTTGGCCTGCTGAAAGCGCCTTCTCCGCCGATGAAGGCCATAGAATCCACTGCGCGAGGATGCGCGAAAAGCGGCGACTATGGCGAGCACATCTCTTGTCACCCCATTGCATCTCTCCGGGAATACGACCGAGCAGCAGAATACGCAGCTTCAGGAGTTTCTCGCGGGAGCCGTTCAGGCAGCCTATCGAACGGCGATCGAGCAACTGGACCGGCACAGCGCGCAGGCGGTGCTGGAGATGGGAAAGAAGCTCAAGGCCGAGGTCGCCGATTCGCTGGTCGAGATCATCCAGCGGCACACGGTCAGCGACAAGTTCAAGGATGAGGAGGCCGGCTCGAATCGCGTCTATCCGCCCACCTACCATGTGCGGCCGGTGGAGGCCCAGGCGACGGAGTTGCGCAAGTTCTTTCCCTCGCTGGGCGGTTGCATGGAGAAGCTGGCGCGCAAGCCGTTGCTGGAGGGCGCCGAAGCATGGTTCGCGATTCCCCGCTGGCAGGCGCTGGCGCCCACCTACAACGAGGCCGTCGAGATGGTGCTGGGAGTTCTCGCCACCAGGCGGAAGTTTCAAAACCGCATCGCCGGACGGCTGGGGCCGACCTATCTGCGCCAGTCGGAGCGCTCGAAGCTCGCGGCAAAGATCCTGGCCGATCAGCAGCAGGGCAACGACATCCTGGTGGTGGCCGCGCAGGCCGGCATGAGGCATCGCGGCTGCTCGGCGCGGCGCTCGCGCGTGCGGATGGCCGGCAACGAGTTCGGCGCGGGGGTCTACGCCGTCGCCTGCATGCTTTTGACGCATCCCGAGCGGCTCTCCACCGAAGACACGCTGATGATCGATTGCGGCGGCGACGAGTATTCGGTGCGAGGCGACTACACCTTCGATCGCGTGCCTCTCTTCGACTACGACATTGCCGGCATCGAGTTCAGCATCTTCTATGACGACCGTTCGAGAAATCTCTGGGGAACTCCGTCGGGGTTCCTGTACAAGTTCGGCTGACCGCGCGCTTCGCCGACTGATTGCCGTCTGCCGCGTCTAACCGTCAGGCGGTATTCTTTTCTTCAATGATTCAGGTGCGCGTTCTCTGCTTTGGCGTATTGAAGGATTGGCTGGGCGCTTCCGCGGCAACCATCGAGTTGGCCGAGGGTGCGACGGTGGCCGAGTTGCTTGCGAAACTAAGCGAGCGCCGGCCCGCGGCATTGCTGCGCGGCATCGCGGTCAGCGTCAATGCCGAGTTCGCAAACCAGGCTCAGACGCTCCGCGAGGGCGATGAAGTGGGCCTGCTGCCTCCGGTCTCGGGCGGCAGCGGGGAGTTGGAGCAGGTGATTGCTCTGTGTACCGAGCCGATCGAACAGCAAAAGTGGATCGAGGCGGCCAAGCGCGGCGAAGACGGGGCGGTCGTGGTCTTTGACGGCATTGTGCGCAACCATACGCGCGGTCGCGAGACTCAATATCTCGACTATGAGGCCTACGAGAAGATGGCCGAAAAGCAGATGGGCGAGCTTGTCTCGGAGGCGCGTTCGCGCTTTGGCGTGCGGCACGTGACGATGGTCCATCGCCTCGGCCGGCTCCATGTGGGCGAGACGAGCGTGCTGATCGTGGTTGCCTCAGCGCACCGCGCGCAAGCCTTCGATGCCTGCCGATGGCTGATCGATACGCTGAAGAAAACCGTGCCCATCTGGAAGAAGGAAACCTTTGCCGATGGAGCCGTTTGGGCGGCGGGCGAGCCGTTCCCAGCGGGCATGGCCGTTGAGCCGCCGGAGGCTTCGCATGGCTCTTAGTCCAGGCCGGTTCTTGCGGCGCGCGGGGGGTTGGCTGCCGCTGGTTCTTCTGCCTCTGTCGATGCCTGCGCAGGAGATCACGCTCCACATGGACGTGAAGCTGGTCAACGTCTTTGTGAATGTGACCGACCGTAACGGGGCCATCGTAGGCGGTCTGACCCGGGAGGACTTCGCGCTCGCCGAGGACGGCAGGCCGCAGCAGATCGCGGTCTTCGAGCGCCAGTCGGAGCTGCCGTTGAACTTGGTCCTGGCGATCGATACCAGCGGCAGCGTGCAAAAGGACATGGCCCAGGAGGCGGATGCTGCCAGGCGTTTCGCCCATGCTTTGCTGCGCCCTCAGGACCGGATGAGCGTCTTGCAGTTCGCCACCTTTGTGCGCGAGCTGACGCCCTTCACCAACAAGCTGGGCCAGATTGATCGCGCGCTCGGCGAGTTGCGCAGCGACTGGGCGACGTCGCTCTACGACGCAACCTGCCTGGGTTCCGAGCGGCTGGGCGGCAAAGAGGGACGCAAGGTGCTGATTCTGGTCACCGACGGGGACGACACCGCCAGCAAAGCCACCTATGCCAATGCGCTGGAAGAGGCTCTGCGCAACGAGGTGATGATCTACTCGATCATCGATGTGCCGATCGAAGCCAGTGCCGGCCGCGACCTGGGCGGCGAACACGCGCTCATCACGCTGGCCGAAGAGACCGGCGGCAAGAGCTTCTACGTCAAAGACGGGGGCCTCGACAAAGCCTTCGCGCGAGTGAGCGACGATCTGCGCACGCAGTATCTGCTGGGCTACTATCCCCGCAATCAGGTCAAGGGACTGAGCTTCCACCGCATCCAGGTGACCGTCCCCAGGGCCGCCAGCCAGGACTTCAATATCCGCAATCGCACCGGGTATTTCACCGACCCGCCGGCAAAAGGAAAGTGATTGGCGCGGATTTTGAATCGATCTTTGAGCGGAAAGGCGATTTGCAATAACCGGGAGGCGGCAGGTTATATATCAATCAACGGAATACATCGAACTAAAACGGAGTGCAAGCCCGCGCAGCATTTTCCGTTGCCGTGGCGCGATACTGTTCAATTTCCTGCTGCTTTGTGCCGGAGTAGTGAACTATCTGTCTCTTGCCGTCGATCACTGCTCCTATCATTATGTCCTTTGATGGGTCGTCATGATAAATCGAGAACCGGAATACCTCCTGTCCGTCGCGAATCCCGGCGCGATATGCGGGACCTGCTGGGTCCACACCTGCAATGCGGTTGCTTTCGAGGCTCTTCTCGTCAAATCCAGTATCCACGACCGCTTGAGTCACCTGCTCCAACTGCGCACAGTTCCCCAACGTCCTCGGCAGTGGTTCGTCCGCGCCGTCCACTGCCATCGCTCGCATCTGGGCCACTTGGTCCGAACCGAGATAGCGCGCAGATGTGGCAAACACCCGATCCTCTGTCAACTCCGGCGGCTTCGGGCCCTGCGCTTCATTGACCAGATCAAACATGACATTATCCAGAGACGACTTGCCCCCGCTACGCTCTCGAATCGCGGCATCCGCCCAGAGCGCCACTGCTACGCCCCGCGTAGACGACAACTCGTACCCTGGCCCTGACGAGTGTGAGAGTTTCTGCCACTCGGCATTCGAAATCTTCCGAAGCGGCGATGTCTGGTACTCCCGTAGCCGTCGGTTCAGATACTCCAGATAGTCCGCATACGAGATTTGCCCTGCTCGCAGCGGAATAACTCCCTCGTAATACCGCGTGAAACCTTCGCTGAACCACTGCACCGCCTCGTCCGCGCCTTCCGGACCCATGCTCATGGGATTCCAGTGGTGGAACATCTCGTGCGCCAACAGTCGCACCCGCGCCGCATCAAATGTATCCTCGTGCGACAGAAACAGCATGAATGCGTCCGTGAAGCCGCTGCCATCGTTATCGCCCGACTTATCATCAAACGGCGCCAGTGTGACCAGGAAAAATGGCATCGGCTTTGCATGCCAGAACTTGTTCTCCTCATCGACTACCCGGCGGATTTTCTCAAACGCTTCTGCGTCGGTGAACTTCCATGTACCGCGAGTCGCCAGCACCAGCGTCGTTCCGCTCTCAAAACTCTTGGTCAGGCGAAAATCCCCGCCTGCGAACAAAGCATCCAGTATCTGGAACCATGGCGCCCGCACTCGCAATACCCGCTTCCCATCGCCAAAACTACTGACGAGCGGCATTCCCTTCGGCAACGCACGCCAATCGAACGTCGCGTCCACCAAATCGGTATTGGTTAGATTCGGGTATACCAGCGCGTTTTCCGGGTTGAAGAGGAAGTAATCCGCATTGATGACAGCCATGTGTTCCTGCGGATGCCGGAACCACTCCGTCTGCAACGGCACGATGTCGTACGCCAGTTCCACTCTTTCGCCCGGTCGGGCATGCAACATTTTCTCGCCAGGATCGGCGCTGTCCTCAAGCGTCGCCCCGTGCGTCAGTACCTTCAGATTTTGCGTCTGACCTTCCAGATGCGGCGCACCACCCCACCTTGTCGGCAAACTTATCGCGGTCACCTGCTCCGCCGCGCGAAATCGCACCTCGACATGGAACGCCCGCTTTTCCCCTATCGTGACCGGTTGGAAACGAAACGCAATCGATCTTATCCGGCCTTGCGCCGAATCATTCGCTGCCGCAGTGGCTACCGTGGCGGTCAGGAATGCAAGAAGAATCACCGCCGTTTTCAATACGGAGCTCATCGAGAATCGCTCTGCGTTCATAGTCCTCGCACACTCGGTCACACACTGGAATCATGACCGAAGCTCAATCGGTGCTTCCATTTGACTTCCGTTGCTTCTAAGGACGATCCGACAAGTATATGCGCTCGCATTCAGCGAAGCATTCTCGCGGGCAATCAGGAAATTGGCCATTCCGAAACGCCAGTCTGCAACTTTCAGGGCGTTCCATCTACAATGGCAACATGACTCCACCTATCTCTGCGCGCCGCCGCTCCAAGACGCCCCCACCCGGCGAAACCGGCCAGGAGGCCCTCTACCTGCGCTCACTCAGCGACCGCCAGGTGAATGTGCAGATCAAGCTGCGCGACGGCGAGACGGTGCGCGGCTGGATCGAGTACTTCGACGACGGAATGCTGCGCCTGACCCGCGAGGGCAAGCCCAACCTATTTATCTACAAGCACCAGATCCGCACTATCACCGAGGTGAGCAAGCGGGCTCCGCGCCATGCGAAGGCCGGCGGGCCGCAGACTGAATGGCTCCGCCGCGAACGGGGACTCCGAGTGAGCGGTGTGACCCCGGCTGCGGAGTGGGTGTGGGTTCCGGCGGCTTCGGCGATTGCGCGCGAGGCGGGCTCGAGGTTGCGCGAATTCTTCGCGGAAGGCGTGGCCACCGAATACAAGGGCGACGCAGACCTGGTAACGGTCGCCGACCGCACCTCGGAGAAGCTGATCCGCGAGAGGCTGGGCGTGGTCTTTCCCGCACACGGAATCTACGGCGAAGAGGGAACCCGCGACCGGTTAGAGGGCGAGTTCCGCTGGTACGTGGACCCGCTGGACGGAACCACCAACTTCGCTCACGGCTTTCCGCAGTTTTGCGTTTCGCTTGGCCTGGAGCAGCGTCCGGCCGGCTTGGCGGCGGGCGAGGACGGAACGCTCGTGGCAGCGGTCATCTACGATCCCATGCGGGATGAACTCTTCGCGGCCGAGCGGGGACGAGGCGCGTTGCTGAACGGCAAGCCCATGCGGGTCTCGCGGACTCCGGAGCTGTATGAGGCGCTGGTGGCCACCGGCTTTCCCAGCCGCAAACGCCACGCGAACCCGAACATCCACTTCTATCAGGAGTTCACCCTGCGCTCGCATGGGGTGCGCCGGGCCGGTTCGGCCGCGCTCGATCTGGCCTACGTCGCTGCGGGCCGGCTGGACGCCTTCTGGGAGTTCAACCTCAACCCCTGGGACACGGCGGCCGGCATTCTGCTGGTCGAGGAGGCCGGCGGGCAAGTCACCGACTTCTCTGGCGAACATTTCAAGCTCGACAGCCGGGAGATTCTGGCGTCAAACGGGCTGATTCACGCCGAGTTACTGGGCTTCTTTGACGATATGTTTCACGGCCGGAATCTTGCGCCAATTCCCACGCCGCAAGAGTTTGCGACCCGCCGCGCCGCGCGGGAAACCCGGTAGACCCTCAGCCCACGACGGCATCTTTGGCAGTTCGTCTTTGGAACATGGTGAGAGGATCGCTCTCATTCCCGCATGGCAAAATGCCGTTGCGCAGGCTTGAGGCAGCCTTTGGGGTCCTGTGCTACTATCAGCCTCGAAGACCTAGTTCCCCTGGAGAAATCAGAATGGCATATGTGATTGCAGAACCTTGTATCGGCACCAAGGACACCGCCTGCGTAGACGCCTGTCCTGTCGATTGCATCCACCCCAAGAAGGACGAGGACGGCTTCGGCAACTCCGATCAGTTATTCATCGACCCGGTCGAATGTATCGACTGCGGCGCCTGCGTCCCGGCCTGCCCGGTCTCGGCCATCTTTGCCGCCGACGATCTGCCCGAAAAATGGGCCAGCTACACAGCAAAGAACGCATCGCACTTCGGCCGCTAATCGGCTTCAATCCAGCACACAGGCGCGCATCCCGCCGGGCGGGATGCGCGCCTGCTTCTGCGCAAGCAATTCCGTCAACCTGAGAATGCCGATTGTGAGCGAGCCGTTCTTTGCCGTCCTTTAGAGGACGGGCTGGCTATCTTCTTCTTCGACGACGAGCGTGCGATCGGGCCTGGGATTGCGAAGATCGGTGTCCGCGGTCAATCTGCTCCGGCAGGAGATCGCGAACCGGCCTTTCTCGACTTCGACAAATTCGACGTCGTCGCCGATCTTCAGACCTAGGTTTTTGCGCACTTGCGGGGGAAGGGTGATGCGGCCGTTGAAGGTGACCATTGCGGTGTGCATTTGGAACCTCTGCCGCCATTATAGCCTCGAATTGCACGGCTTCCCGGTCAGAAAGCTGTGGAAAGCCGGGCGACGCATTCTATCTAAAGTAGTTACATCTCAGCATCGCGTACTTTTCCGGTCGAAGTTCTCGATTGACAGGATTCGGCGGCTCTGACGATGCCGTCGACCAGGCCCCCGAAACGCAATCATTGCGGGCAGGGTAGAGTGCGATGATGGAATCGCATGAACGTGCTCACCTCCGAAGCCGTGGTTTTGCGCACCTGGCCGGTCCATGAGGCCGACCTGATTGTGAGCTTTTTCACGCGCGACTACGGACGTGTGCGGGGTGTAGCCAAGGCGGCGCTCAAGAGCCGCAAACGCTTTGGCGGAGCGCTGGAGCCGATGACCCTGGCCCGCGCATGGTTCGTCGAGCGGCCCCGTCAGGAACTGGTCCGGCTCGATCAGCTCGAAATCCTCCGCTCGCCGCTCTCGGCCCCGGTCGATCCGGTGCGCATGACGGTGCTCAGCTTTTTTGCCGAGGTGCTGGATGAGTCGCTCCCCGACCACGATCCGCAGGAGACGGTCTTCCGCCTGCTGACGGCCGTGCTGGAGCAAACAACGGTGGGGCAGCCTTGGATGCCGTTGACCTATTTTCAACTCTGGATGACGAGGCTGATGGGTGTGCTGCCCGACATCGCGCACTGCACGGCCTGTGGGGAGGCACTGCGTGCGGAGGAGATTACTTTCAATGTCTACGCCGATGGGCTTTTTTGCGCAGTGCACCGCAACGGCAATGCGAACGAGCTCTCGGCGGACTCCTGGCAACTGACGCAGCGGATGTTGCGTTCGCCGGTCTCGGCCTTTGCCGGCGAGGAGTGGCCCCGGCGGCGGGCACAGGATCTGCGCCGTTTTACGCTCCAAGCCCTGGAGCGGCACCTGGAGCGCAAACTGCGCTCTGCCGAGGCGTTGGCGCAGGCTGGGAGGGTGAGACGGCTGGCTGAAGACGGGTAAAGGGCTGATAAAATCGAGAGAGTCCCGACGAGAGAGAGTTGCCCGTGTCCTCATCCCAGGTCTTATCCCAACCGAAGAGCACCCCGCTCACCTTTCAGGAGCTGTTGTTCCGCTTGCAGGGCTTTTGGGCGGAGCGCGGCTGTGTGCTGCAACAGCCCTACGACGTTGAAGTGGGTGCGGGCACCATGGCGCCGGAGACGTTTCTGCGCGTGCTCGGTCCCAAGCCCTACAAGGTGGGTTACGCGCAGCCCTCGCGGCGTCCGGCCGACGGCCGCTACGGCGAAAACCCTAACCGCCTCTTCCGCCACACGCAGTTTCAGTTGATTCTGAAGCCGCCGCCGGCCAACGTGCAGGAGCTTTATCTCAAATCGCTCGAAGCGATCGGCATCGACCTCTCCAAACATGATTTGAAGTTCGAGGAAGACAACTGGGAAGGCCCGACGGTCGGAGCTTGGGGCGTGGGCTGGCAGGTCATGATGGACGGGATGGAGATCACCCAGTTCACTTACTTCCAGCAGTGCGGCGGCCTCGATCTTGACCCCATCTGCGCCGAACTGACTTATGGACTGGAACGGCTGGCGGCCTTCATGCAGGACGTGGACTCGGTCTACGACGTGGTCTGGGCGCGCGATCCGGAAACCGGGGTCCCCGGCGACAGGTCTTCGTCGCTGGGGTGGAAGACCGGCGCCGTTGTGACCTATGGCGATGTTAGGCTGGCCGAGGAGCTTCAATACTCGGTCTATAACTTCGAGGAGGCCGATGTTAGCAAGTTGTGGGATCACTTCAACCTCTACGAGGCTGAGGCGCAGGCGCTGCTGACGCGGGCAAATGCGCTAATAGCGGATGAGAAGGCCAGTGCCGCGGAGAAGCGGCGCTTCCCAACCATGTCTACCTATGAATTGGCGCTCAAGTGCTCGAACCTGTTCAACTTGCTCGATGCGCGCGGCGCGATCAGCGTCACCGAGCGCGTCGGCATGATCGGGCGCATTCGCAATCTGGCCGTGGGCGTGGCCAAGGTGTATGTTGCGCAGCAGGCACAATAGTCGGAGGGAGCAGGGGCCTTTAGGCCCCTGACAAAGGCGGGAAACAAATGCGTGGGCTTTAGCCCCGGCGCTCAAGCTCTGTAAAAGGTAAACCGTTTTGAAAGGGCACGGCTTTAGCCGTGCCGCAGACGATCAAAAACATGAGGACGGGCTTTAGCCCCTGAGGGGATGTTGACCAATCCTCTGCCCTCATAGCTTGAGTAAGACATGAAAGCAAGGGAATTATGTCGGACTTTCTTTTGGAGATTGGGCTGGACGAGGTTCCGGCCCGCATGATTGCCGGGGCCGAGGCCGAGCTTGGCCGCCGCGTGAGTGATTTGCTCACGCGCGAGCGGCTGCTTGCCCTAGAGGCCAAACTCACCACTTACTCGACGCCGCGCCGCTTGGCCGTGCTGGTTGAGGGCGTGCTGGCGAGCCAGGCCGATACCGAGGAGAAGCTCACCGGCCCATCGTGGAAGGTCGCCTTCAAGGACGGCGCTCCAACCGCGGCTGCCGCTGCCTTTGCCAAGAAAGCCGGCGTGGGCGTGGAAGCTCTTGAAAAAGTTGTCAATGCCAAGGGTGAGTATGTAAGTGCAACTGTGAAGCGAGAGGGATTGGCCGCACCGCAGGTGCTGGCAACAGAACTCCCTAAAGAAGTGCTCGGCCTTTATTGGGCGAAAAACATGTACTGGCGCGAGGGCAAGCCGGAGCGCTTTGTGCGGCCCATCCGCTGGATCGTCGCTCTGCTCGATTCCGCGATTGTTCCTCTTGAAATCGCCGGCATTCAAGCGGGCAATGTGAGCCGCGGACATCGAATCCTGCACGGCGAGCGCTCAGTGCTTTTATCTTCGCCACAGAGCTACAAAGAGTCTCTTCGCGCAGCTTTTGTCGTCGTCGATGTTGCCGAGCGCAGGCAGTCGATTCGCAAGGCTCTCGATGCGGCGACCCGCACCGTTGCCGGCGCGCGATGGCGCGAGGACGAACCGCTGATCGAAACCGTTGCTCATCTCACTGAGTGGCCTTCGGTCGTGCTGGGCGATTTTGAGCCTGAATACTTGGCACTGCCCGAAGAGGTGCTGGTCACGGTGATGCGTGACCATCAGAAGTACTTCGCGGTCGAAAGCGCGGACGGCAAACTCGCCCCGCATTTCCTGGCTGTGCTCAACATTCAGGTGGATGCAGAGGGCGAGGCGATCATCCGTCACGGCAATGCGCGCGTCTTGCGCGCACGATTCAAAGACGCTCAGTTCTTTTGGAATGTCGATCAGAAGATACCACTCGTCGATCGTGTCGAGAGCCTGAAGAATGTGACTTTTCAGAAAGAGCTTGGAAGTTATCACTGGAAGACCGAGGCCAATTTGGCCGTGGCGCGGGCAATTTCGGGTGCGGTGAAAGCCGCGAGCGTGGATTTCGACGAAACCGCGCTGCTGAAGGCTGTGGAGTTAGCCAAAACCGACCTGACTACGGAGTTAGTGAAGGAGTTTACCGAGTTACAGGGGATGATCGGCGGACTCTACGCGAAGGCGCAGGGGCTTGGAGAGGCGGTTTCTCAAGCCATCTATTCGCAGTACACGCCGGCCTCGACCGACGAAGCAATTCCGGCGACCGTTGAAGGCCAGTTGCTTGGACTTGCCGATAGATTGCATACGATCAGTGCGATGTTCTGTATAGGGTTAGAACCGACTGGCTCAAAAGACCCTTTTGCTTTACGACGCGCAGCGAACGGAATCATCAAGATTCTGGCGGAGTCCAATCTGCCATTGACCATTACAACGCTGATTGGCAGTTCGCCCAATGTTCACAATCCGCTTTCTAATAAGGGCCTGCTGGAAAACTTTCGGAACTTTTTCCGCGAACGTGTCGAATTCTATTTGCGTGACGTCCGCGGATACTCATACGACGTAGTGAATGCAGTTATGAAAGCAGTAGAATTCAGCAAAATGAGTATTGGGTGGGACGACGTACGTGACGCAATTGCCCGCGCCGAGGCCCTCACGGCAGCGCGCCAGTCGGAGGATTTTGCGGCGATTTCAGCGGCATTCAAGCGCATCAAAAACATTCTGCGCCAGGCCGAGGAGAAAGGCTTTGCCCTCGGCTCGCCCAAGGACGCGGGGCTCGCGCCGGAGGCCCAGCAGCTTGCGGACGCCGCCGAGGCGCTGGCCCCCGAGGTTGCATTTTTGCGCAAGGAGCGAGCCTACGACGAGGCGCTGGGCCGGATCGCCGCATTGCGCCCGGTCGTCGATGCCTTCTTCGACAAGGTGATGGTGCTCGATCCCGATCCTGCAATTCGCGGCGCCCATCTCGCTCTCATCGACGGCGTTCTGCGCGGCTTCTCGGGCATCGCGGACTTCAGCGAGATTGTGACGGGATAGAGTCGGATTCCACTCGCGGAACAGGTTAGGGTTCGTCGTTTCCCAGGTCCCCAAATGCGAGGGACCTGGGCACCCAGACATTAGATCGAATCGGCTCCCCCATCCTCGTTTCTTGCCGCACGTCTACAATCATTAGTGATGTCTGACACGCTTTATCTGAGCCTGTGGTATCCCAATTTGCGGCTGGCAGCGCTTGCCGACAAACTGGCCGCGGTGCTGGGGGAATTTGCCGCTTACGGCGAGTCCAGAGTCTATGCCGCTACGGTCTGGCCGATCGATTGGAGCGAGTCGCCGGTCTTTCAGCAGGTTTACGGCTGGGGTGAACGAGGCGCGGAGCCAAACTTTGCCGTCGAAGAAGCACTCGAAATCCTGCACGACGACTACGCCTACGAGTTCCAGATCGGCTGGAGCCTGTGGGAACTGGAGACGACGGGAGAAGCAGGTCCTTCGACTGCGCTACGCTCCGCTCAGGATGACAGTTCAGTGGGTCTCGACGCTCGCTGGACTCGGGAGCCGCG
Source organism: uncultured Acidobacteriaceae bacterium (assembly GCA_963710875.1). GTDB lineage: Bacteria > Acidobacteriota > Terriglobia > Terriglobales > Acidobacteriaceae > Telmatobacter. Next base: position 597,008 of record CAVQBW010000002.1, read on the forward strand.
GCTGGTGCGCGTGACAGGCTTTGGGCCGCTCTTCGACGAGGGGGCCTACGAGGCCGACGGACACATCCGTATCGACTTCGGCTCGGACACGCCATTTCTCGAAGAAGATCTGGAGCTTGACTCCGTAGCCGCCCGGCACGTCGAGGAAAACGTGCGCCAACTGGTCGAGCTGACCGCGGCCGTCGAGAAGGCCTCGGGAGCCACGGCGCGCCTGCTATGGAGCGAACTCGGCGAGAGCCTTGCCCAGCGGCTTGCGGCTCGGCTGTCGACGCGGCTTGGGGGGCCGAACTGACCGTGCGGCTCACCATCGAAAGAATGAGAATGCTGTTGGTCGGCGCGGGCGTTCTGCTCATTGCGGCACTGGTGGTCTTTCTTGCCATGGGCAAGTGGAAGAATCCCTTGAATCGCCGCGATCTGCCCAAACGGCTGGGCTTTGAAATTCAGCAGGAGGCCAACGGCGTCACTTTTTCCCATGCCTTGGGCGCGCATTCGCAGTTCAAGATTCACGCCTCGCGGGTGGTCCAGTTGAAGCAGGGAAACGCTCTGCTGCACGACGTAAAGATTGAGCTCTACGACGAAAATGGCAGCCGCGTGGACCTCATCGAGGGCGACGAGTTCGAGTACGACCAGCATGCGGGCACGGCCAAGGCGGCGGGGCCGGTGGAGATTACGCTGATGAGGCCGGGGGTTGCTCCTGCCATTGCGCCTAAGGCAGCCGCCGGAAATGCGATGAGCGACAAGCCGAAGGGTGGTCCTGTGGCCTCGGCCGCCCAAGCTGCCGCGCGTGGCGAGGTCCACGTCAAGACCAGCGGACTCACCTTCGACCAGCACAGCGGGGTGGCCACAACCAGCCAGCGTGTGGTTTTCTCCATAACGCAGGGAACGGGCAGTTCGATGGGGGCCACCTTCGACTCGCAGCAAGGGTTGCTGGTGCTTGACCGGGCTGTGGAGTTGACGGTGCTGCGCGGCGGCGAGACGGTTCAGATTCACGCCCAGCACGCCGAGTGCGAGCGCGACAAGCAAGTGTGCGGGCTGCATGGCGTCGCGGCCGAGTATCAGGGCGGGCAAGCCGCAGCCGGCGATGCCAAGGTTCTCTTTCGCCAGGATGGATCGGCGGCGCGGTTGGATGCGACGAACGGATTCACGCTGACCACCGCCTCCGGGAGCCATCTCGCAGCGCCTGCCGGGCAGATGGATTTCGACGAGAAGAACCAGCCTAGTCACGGCCGCCTGGAAGGCGGAGTCACGATGGACTCGGCGAGCGAGTCCGGAGCTGGGGATGCGTTGCGGCGGCGTCAGTTGCACGGGAGCGCGCCCAGCGCGAATCTCGAATTCAACGCGCAGGGCAAGCTGCGCCATGCGCACCTGGAGCGGGGCGTGGCGCTCGATAGCGAGGAGTTGAGCCAGTCGGCGGGCCAGCCGCAGCGCCTGCGCCGCCATTGGCGTTCGCCCGTTGCCGATCTCGATTTTCGGGACTCCGGCCATGGGCAGATCGAGCCGGTCACAATGCGCGGAACCGGCGGCGTGGCGGTTACGAGCGAGAGCCAGCGCGGCAGTGGGCCGGTGTCGCCTTCGCGGCTTTCGGCCGACGAGGTGTCGGGCGAGTTTGGGCCAGGGTCCCGGTTGACCGGCCTGCAAGGAATTGGTAGCGCGAGCATCGAGGAGACGACCGCGACGGGAGCCCGGCAGACAACGAGCGGCGACCGGGTAGAGGCGCGCTTCGCCGCTCCCGTTCAGGCCGGAGGAAAGCTGGGCGCAAAGCGCGGAACAGACCGCCGCGACGGTGAGCTTCAGTCGGCCGTGGTCGAGGGCCATGTCGTGTTGACGCAGCAGTCGCCCGCGACGCCCGGCGCGCCGCCGCCCGCACCGCTGCGAGCAACGGCCGGGCGCGCAGTTTATGAGGCTGCCGGCGAGTGGCTGCACCTGACGCTGAGTCCGCGCGTCGAAGACGGAGCCTTGCAGCTTACCGCCGGCAAGGTAGATGTTTCGCGCGCCTCGGGCGACGCCTTCGCGCACGGCAACGTGAAAGCAAGCTGGACGGATTTGGAAGCCGGCGCCCACGGCAAGCCCGCGGCCAGCCAGGGCAGCGTTGCTTTGGGCGGGCAGGGTCCGGCGCATGTCGTCGCTGCCGAGGCTGAGTTGCGGCAGGTAACTGGCGAAGCCACCTTCAGCGGGCAGGCGCGGCTGTGGCAGCAGGCTAACTCGATCTCCGCGCCGGTGATCGTGCTCGATCGCGCGCGGCAGACGCTGGTGGCTCGCACGACGGACGCTGCCAACCCGGTGCGGGCGGTATTAGTGACGCCAGCGGGAGCACCGGAGGCGGGCAACAACGCGGGCAGGCAGGCAGCCAAGTCGAGCCAACCTGCCGTGATCCGTGTGTGCGGAGGCGACTTCAAGTACTCCGACACGGAGCGCAAGGCCGTCATGCACGGCGGCATTCTGGGCTCGGTGATTGCAGAGACCGGGACCGCGACTTCATCTTCGGATGTGGTCGAGGTCGTGCTGCTGCCGGCGGGCACGGCTGCTCAGGGACAGGCGCAGGTGGAGCGCATGACGGCGCGCGGCCACGTTGTGCTGACCTCCGCCGGCCGGCGCGGAACCGGCGAGCAGTTGGTCTATACCAGCGCGACGAATGAGTATGTTCTCACCGGAACCGCGACCGCCCTGCCCAGAATGACCGATCCGGCGCGGGGAACGGTCTCCGGCGAGGCTTTGATCTTCCGCAGCCGCAATGATAGCGTCAGTGTCGAAGGCGGCAGCAGCAAAACGACGACGCAGACCACCGCGCCGAAGTGAGGAATGCTTCTGGTTAGCGCGGAGAAAGCGATCGGAGAACGACATGGAATTCAGCTACAGGATCAGTGAAGCAGATTATCTGGAGGCCTTCAATCCCAAGTTCAAGGGCAGGATGAAGAGTGTCGTCAAAACTATCCTTTTTTGGATCATCGTCCTTGTCTGCCTGATGGTTTTGATTACATGGCTTCAGCACTCACCACAACGAGCATCCGTTGTGCAACCGCCGGCGATTCATCGAGTCGGACCCAACCACATTGCCTGGGATTACATTGAGGGTTTTGGACCGCTTCTACTGGCCGTCGTGACGCTGGTGTTGCTTCCTGTGCTGACGCCGAAGCTCCAGCGGCGCAGATACAGGAAAGATCCTGCCATGCAAGGACAATTTACGGTGAGCATTACGCGGGAGTCAATCTCTGTCCAGAATTCGGCAGGAACGTTCCATCGATCCGGATGGGAGCCTTATCGCGTCTGGTATGAAACGAAGGGCGTGATGGTGTTGTTTTCTCGCCCAGCAGCGCACTCCATGGTTGTTAACTTGGCCGGTCTTTCCGAGTCGCAGCAAAACGAGCTGCGCAGCATTCTCACCGCCGCCCTTCCGAGGAAATGAATGGCGCATCGTGCGTCTTCACGCCCATGATGGTAGATTTGATTTTTGGTAAGCTGACAGGTTGACCGACTCGATGGACACACTGATCGCCGAAGGAATCGGCAAGACATACAAGGGGCGGCAGGTGGTCCGCGGGGTGGACCTGAAGATCTCGCGTGGCGAGGTGGTCGGCCTGCTGGGGCCGAACGGCGCCGGCAAGACTACCTGCTTTTACATGATCGTTGGACTCGTGGCGCCGGATTCGGGGCGCGTGCTGGTGGACGAGACCGAGATCACGCAGACGCCGATGTATCTGCGCGCGCGCAACTTCGGCATCAGTTATCTGCCCCAGGAGCCCTCGGTCTTTCGCAAGCTGACGGTGGAGGAGAACATCCTGGCGGTGCTGGAGGCGCAGCCGCTGGGAAACCGCGAGCGGCGGACGCGAACGGAGAAGCTGATCCATCAGCTCAATCTGGGCCACATCCGCACCACGCGGGGCTACGCGCTCTCCGGCGGCGAGCGCCGGCGCGTCGAGATCGCCCGCTCGCTCTGCATCCAGCCCAACTTCATCCTGCTCGACGAGCCCTTCAGCGGCATCGACCCCATCGCCGTGCTGGAGTTGCAGAAGATTATCTTCGACCTGAAAGCCGGCGGCATCGGCGTTCTGATTACCGACCACAATGTGCGCGAAACGTTGAGCGTGACCGACCGGGCCTATATCATCGCCGAAGGAAAGATCTTTTTTGCCGGAACTCCCCATGAGCTTGGTAACAATGTGGATGTGCGGCGGCTTTATCTGGGAGAGGGCTTCTCGCTAAGTTGATGCAGACCCGTGGCGAACAGGGGGCTAGGCCGGTTGCAGGCAGTTTGTCTTCCGTCAACCCCTTGACGTTTAAGCTTGGGCGATGTATTCCAGACAGAGATTCCCGGATTGAGTGCCGCCCAAACCGGAACCATTGGCTCGATGTGCCGCAATTTGCCCATGAGCTTCTTTCCCGTTCAGGTACACTGACGGTAAGTCCAAACAGGAACAGAGTTCTTCTTATGCCGCTGCTGCAACCCAAATTGAGCCTGAAGGTCGCGCAGCGTCAGATCCTGACTCCGGGCCTGATGCAGATGGTGAGCGTGCTTGCGCTCAACAAGCTGGAACTGAAGGAGATGATCGATGCCGAGATGGTGGAGAATCCCGTCCTGGAGGAGATTGACGAGACGGTTCCGATGCTGGATGAGGTTGCGGGCCGTCAGCAGCTCCTGGAGCGCGGCGTCGAGGAGCGTCTGGAGCGCGTGGCCGAGGAGCCCGCGGCCCCGCCCAAGGATCCCTTCAACGAGGTTGACTTCGGATCGTACTTCCAGGAATACCTCGACCCCGGTTATCGCACACAGCCGGAGTACGAAGAAAACGAAAAGCCCTCGTTCGAAAACTTCCTCTCCCAGCCTACGACTCTCGCCGATCACCTGGCGTGGCAGTTGGGAGCTCTGACGCTTGAGCCAAAGCTGCGCGAGGCGGCGGAGTTCGTCATCGGGAATCTGGATGGCGACGGCTACCTTGTCGGCAGCGAAGAGGAGCTTGCGGCTGCATTCAGCAGTGCTGAGGCGCGTCAGGAGCTGCAGACGGAATCGGTGCTTGAGTTGCTGCGCCACGGCATCGAACTGGTGCGCCAGCTCGACCCCGCCGGGGTGGGCGCGCGCGATCTGCGCGAGTGTCTTCTGATCCAGATCGTCGCGCAGCAGCATGAGTTTGTTCATCTGTTTGTTCAACCGCAGGTCGACCCGGACGAGGATCCGCACGGCAGCTTCCGTGCCGAGGCCGAGGCGCACATTGAGGAGCGGCGGCGCAGCATGGAGGTGGCCGCGCTGATCGTGGACCGGCACCTGCAACTGCTGCAGAAACGGGATGTGAAAGAACTGGCGCGGGCGGCCCAGATCACCCCCGACGAGGCTCATGCCGGGGTGGGCTTCATCCGAACCCTCGACCCCCGGCCCGGACGCCTCTACAACCGCGAGCAGACGCGGCTCATCGAGCCGGATGTGGTGTTCATCAAACGCGGCGACACGTGGGTCGTGTCGATGAACGAGGAAGACATGCCCAGCCTGCGGCTCAGCCGCCGCTACCGGCGGATGCTGGCCTCCGAAGGCACCGACAAAGAGGTGAAGGACTACGTCAAGGAGCGCTTCCGCTCCGCAATGCAACTGCTGCGCAACATTGCCCAGAGGAAGAGCACGATTCTGCGCACCTGCGAGGTGATTGTGCGCCGCCAGCAGGATTTTCTCGATCGCGGCGTCGAGGCTTTGCGGCCGATGATGATCAAGGAGGTGGCCGAGGAGATCGGCGTTCATCCTTCGACGGTCAGCCGCGCGGTGGCCAATAAATATGCCCACACTCCGCAGGGGGTCATCGAGCTGCGCTTCTTCTTCTCCGAGGGCTCGAACGGCCCCGAGGGCGCCGACACGCCGTTGCTGGTGCTCAAGCGCAAGGTCCGCAAGCTGATCGAGGAGGAGGACCCGCGCCATCCGCTGACCGACGACCAACTGGCCGCCAAACTTCAGGCCCAGGGCATCCAACTGACCCGCCGCACCGTGGCCAAGTACCGCGAGGACATGAACATTCCCTCGACCCATCAGCGCCGCCGGCGCGATGAGTGATAAAGGCAGGGGATAGGGGTCAGGAATTTGAGACTAGCCCGCGCCGTGCGCGGCGGTGATGGTCGGCACGTGGTTCTTCATTCAGAAATTCCGAAAGCAGTTGGACATCGCCAACCAGTTTCGTTCCCTATTCCCTAATCCCTATTCCCTATTTTTCGCGATTCTCCGTGCACGCCAGCGGCAAATGCTATAGAATCCGAAGTTCTCCAGCCGATAATGGTGCTGCGAGAAGGAGCGGCAAAAAAACAAGAAGCGGAGGCTGACCATGGAAGTGGAGTTCACCGCACGGCAAGTGAAGATCTCCAAGGCGCTGCGTACGCAGGCCGAGGAGGGGATGGAACGGATTGCCCGCATTCTGGGCAGGAGCGCGCGGGCCAGTATTGTTCTCAGCGCGCTGAAGCGTCTGCAGATCGCCGAGTTGACCATTCAGGCCCGGCTGCAGACCATTGCAGCCTCGGGCGAGGCCGACACCCTGGACGCGGCTCTGCGCCAGGCTCTCGTACACGCGGAACATCAGGCGCGCCGCCACCGCGACCGGCGCATTGGCAGCAAGCGCCTGCCCAAGGAGGAGAAGGTGCTCACAGCGCCTCCGGTAGCAAGGCCCAAAGCCCGCTCGGCCCAGCGTGAAGACGGAGCTGAAGCGACGCCGGCCCGCTCCCGCAAGAAGGCCAGTGCGGAGATCGCCGTGCATTCCTTCCCGGCCCGCAAGACAGTGGTCGAGCCGCACATCGTCACCAACGGCGAAGCGATTGCTTTGAAGGCCATGACCATCGAGGAGGCGGTCAAGGATGCCGAGTTCCGCGACCGCGACCTGCTGATCTTTCGCAATCCATCGGGAGAGACGTTTGTGCTCCACCGCCGCCGCGATGGACAGATGGAACTGGTGGAGCTTCCATAGAACGTGCGCAAAAGCCGAATCGAAGCGACTCTGTTGCCGGATAGGCCGGGTGCAACTGCGCTGCTTTCAAGCGCAGTTGCCGCCTTTCGTTGTAGCATGAGCCCATGGCGCCTTCAAAGCCCGCATCCCGAATGACATCGGCGCGTCCTCCTGCCAAACCCGCCAAGGGGATGGACGGACCGGGCAAGGAGCTGGTGATCGTCACCGGAATCTCCGGCTCGGGCAAGGCCTCGGCCCTCAAGGCCTTTGAGGATCTGGGCTTTCACGCCGTGGATAACCTGCCTCTGGAACTGCTGCCGGATTTTGCCGCGTTGGTGGAAAAATCCGCCGAGATCCAGAACGCGGCCATCGTCGTGGATGTCCGCGAGGGCCCGACACTGGACCGGCTCCCGGAGATCCTCAAGCGGGTGAAGATGCTCTTGCACACGCGCGTGGTCTTCTTGGATGCGCAGGACGCGGTGCTGGTGCGGCGCTACTCCGAGACCCGGCGGCCGCATCCGCTGGGGCGGCAGGAGACGGTCTCGCGCTCCATCGTCGAAGAGCGGCAACTGCTGGACCCCATTCGCAACGTGGCCGACACGCTGATCGATACCTCGGACTTCAACGTGCATGAGCTGCGCGCCAACATCCAGGCGCGGTTCGGCCACGAGGAGGAGAGCAAGCGCCTGCTCGTCTCCTGCCTGAGCTTCGGCTTCAAGAACGGCGTGCCGCTCGATGCGGATATGGTCTTCGACGTGCGCTTCCTGCCCAATCCCCACTTTGTGCCGGAGTTTCGCAAGCTGACCGGCCTCGACCCCAGGGTGGCCGCCTATGTGCGCGGCTTTCCGCAGACGATCGAGTTCCTGGGAAAAGTCAAGGAACTGCTGCTTTACCTGCTGCCGCACTATGTGAATGAGGGCAAGAGCTATCTGACCGTAGCCTTCGGCTGCACCGGCGGCCAGCACCGCAGCGTGATGATGGTCGAGGAGATCGCCGCGGAACTGAAGAAGGCCGGCTATCAGGTGAAGGCGCTGCACCGGGATGCGTCGCGGTGAGCGACAATCTGATCCTGATCACGCTGCTGGTCAAGCTGGGCGTGGTCGCATCGGTGGCCAGCGTGCTGGCGCGCGTCAGCACCTTCCGGCGGCTCTTCTTTGCCGAGCAGCGCCGTCCCCGCCAGACCCTGGCCCTGCTGGCGTTCTTCCTGGTGCCGCTGACCCTCGGCGTTTGGGTGCGGATCGCGGTGCCCAACTTTCTGGCCGCCGACATCTCATTTGAAACAGTCATCCTGCTGGGGCTGCTCTTGGGGCCGGAGTGGGCTATGCTGGGCGGGGTGGTGCTCTCCGGGCCGGCTATTTACCACCACGAGTATCTTGCCCTGCCCTTCAACGTACTGCTGGGAATGGCGGCGGGCCTGCTGGGCCGCATTGTCGAGAAAGATGAGATCTGGTCGTTCACTCCCTTCATCGACCTCAGCCTTTACCGCTGGGTGCGGCGGAACCTGATCAAGCCGCGCATCGACCGCCAGTTTCTCATGCTCTTTCTCATCGTGGCCGCCGAAGCCTGCCGCGACTGGATCGCCCACGCCTATCCGCACCGGCTCTTCGCGCTGCTCGCCAGCCAGTGGTGGGTGCAGCTACTGGTTTGGCTCAGCGCGCCGATCGTGGTCGGCATCGCGCTGAAGGTATGGAACGCGCTGCGCATCGAGCTGAAGCTCGAGGAGCAGAAGCGGCTGCTGCTTGAGGCCCGGCTCGACGCGCTGCAGCGCCAGATCAATCCCCACTTTCTCTTCAACACCCTCAACTCCATCGCTTCGCTGGCGCGGCTCAAGCCAGAACTGGCGCGAGAGATGACGGTCAAGCTGGCCAACATTCTGCGCGCCCTGCTCAAAGACCACGATACATACGTTCCGTTGAGCGAGGAGCTGAAGTTCACCGACGACTATCTGGACATCGAGGTGGTGCGCTTCGGCGCCGAAAAGCTGCGCGTCGAAAAGGAGATCGACCCGCGGACGCTGGAGGTTCTGGTGCCCAGCATCCTGCTGCAGCCGTTGATCGAAAACAGCATCAAGCACGGCCTGGAGCCGCGCATTCGCGGGGGCACTGTCACACTGCGCAGCCAGCTCAAAGGGGATCGGGTGTTGATCGAGGTGGCCGACGACGGAGTCGGCATGGGCAACCGTCCGGCCTCGGCGCTTAGCCGCAATGGCGCGGGCATCGGCATGAAAAACGTGCAGGAGCGGCTGGAGGTTCTTTACGGCAGCCAGGCGCGCTTCAGCGTGGTGAGTAATCCAGGCCGCGGCACGCTAATCTCGATCGAGATTCCGGCGAATCTGCCGGGCGCAGGATGAAAGTAGCGCTATATTCTGTCGCCGTGAAGACGGCGTTCGGTCACCGGGCACGCAGGCCTCTCTGAAACCTGAGAAGCTGGTCCTGATTGCTAATGAAAGACCTTATGGAAACCGGTAGCGAGCCATTCACCGGTCAGGACCCAGTCCTTCATCTTGTCGGCTAGATAAGCGATGAAAGCCAGCAGGCCGAGGCTCAGAGCTTTTGCCCAATCCAGTTGCTCGCGCAACTCGGCCTGTTTTGCCTTTGCTGCGTCCAAGACCTTCTCCAGCCCGAATTGAGCATGTGCCGCGCCAATCAGCCGGTCCGCCTCAACCGATTGCACCCGTGGATACATGACAAAGACATCTTCGATATTGGAAAAGCCGGTCAGTAGACTGCGCGACTTGATCCACTTTGCTGGAGTCAGAAAGAGGAGATGATGCAGGAATTTCTCCATCTGTTCGGTAATCGCTAGCAGGGAAACACGAGCTAGTATGCAATGCTCGAAGACCTGGACGGCGCGAAACATGCACTCTTCGTATTTCTTTTCCGAGTCCAGCCGGGAATAAAGTGCGAACGCCTCTGTCCAGCGGATCAGAAGCTTCTCGTAGGAGCGCTGGCTTAAGTCGTTTTCAATGTATTTGCGCAGCGTGGCGGTCCTCTCCCCCTCCAGGTCGCCGGTCAGAATCCGGCCAATCTCAACAGCGTTGGCCGTGGCAAACTCATCGATCGCTTCGGTGTCGGCCATGACCGCCACGAAGGGGTAGAACCGTTCCACCTCGAGCCCCTCAAGATACGGGCTTAGGGAGCGCAGGAATTCATTCGACTCTTCCCAAGCCGCGTTTTTCAGCGCCAGGGCATCGGTATCGGCACCATACTTCTGCCACAACATGTACGTGCCAATTCCAAGACGCCGGTTGATCCGCAGAATCGCGCCTGTGATATGCGGCGATTTGGCCGAGACATCGAAGGCCTCAAAGTCCCGGAGCTGTTCCCCATAGAACAGCCACTCAAAAGACTCGGCGAGGCGAGTCACAATAAGCGAATTGTCCTCCGATTCCCAGGAGATCCGCGACAGTTGAGAGATCTGCCGCACGCCTTTGAAACGCAAATCGAGAATCGAAACAATATCCGTCCGAAGAAGATGCATCGGAGCCTCCGAATCTGTGAGGGCGGCGGGCCGGACACCCACACCTTGCGTCTTCTGGGCGGGGCACTGTGGATTCGCTCGATCTTCCGGGGAATCCGCCGGAGGCGCCTTAGCTAGGCCTGCGCATCATTGCCTCGGACGAGGCGCGATTCGGCTTTTGGCGCGGGCCAGGAGCCACTGCTTGTATTCATCCTGGACGGACGTTCCGGGTTTACGAGGCGGACGGTTTGGCTGTGCGAGATACTTGAGCCATTCCTGGTAATCATCGACTGTCGCGGCGGCGGCTACGGCATTGGCAACGGCAGCAGCCTTCTTCGCAGCCTCCGCCTTGGATGGCGGCACTCTTTTATTCGCATTATTCTGGCCACGCGCCTTGAAGAGCCAGTCGCGTTCAAAGGGAGCAAGAGCGGGAATCGCGTAGCGAAGCAGCCTCAGGATCGGTACATGGCGAACGATCGCACCGAAAAACAGGACGACCACGAGACAGGCAAGATGAGAGAAAATCGTCTCGGGAATGGAAAGAGATAGGCCCGTTTCATGCTTTGCATTGATAACCAGCCAAGCGAGAACAATGTGATAGGCAACCAGGATGAGTACAAGAGGCAGCCATTGGCCGTAATTCTCAAGGAATGAGGCGGTCAACCCGCCATCGATCAATATGGCTCCAACGTTGACTCCCCAATAACACATCACTTCCTCCATAACTTCACTCTCAAGCTTATTTCAGGTTGCTCCGATTGGTTTCCATCATAGTTGCACTCTGCGCCTGGCCTGTCAATTGAAAGAGTGCAAGGCCGGCTCGTCATTCCGATCCTGGTTCTCGGATCTCCGCCAGTTTTAAGCATCGAGGCACGATAAGTCTCGCGGTTCCGGATTCGGATGGGGAACGCGCGGTTCGGTTCGGCAAAAGCGTAGCCAGCTGCACTCATTCAGGGCGAAGACTATTTAGAGGTTGACTGGCTCTGCCTGCCATTCGCCGCCGAAGGCGAGGCGCGGAAAGGCTCCTGCTTCTCGTTGTCTCGTCTTGCACAGCTCTTCGCTGTATTCTCAGTTTATGGTGCGATTCACGGTGCTGGCGTCGGGCTCCAAGGGCAACAGCACGGTTGTCTCCGGAGGGCGGACGCGTATTCTGGTCGATTGCGGCCTGAGCTGCCGCGAGCTCTTCCGGCGCATGAAGCTGGTGGGCGAGGAACCGGAGACGCTGGACGCCATCCTAATCACCCACGAGCACTCTGACCATGTGAGCGGAGTCGCCGTGACGGCGCGCAAGCTGGGCATCCCGGTCTACTTCACTGAAGGCACGCACCGCGCCTGGATGCGCTGGCTGACGCCGCGCCGGCAAATGACCTACGCCCAATGGCTGGAGCAGTGCCGCAGGCAGGCTGCCGAGCGCCAGGCGGAGGCGGAGACGACGGCTGAGGAGGGTGAGCCGGACGAGAGCGATCTGGTCGAGTCCGAGGAGGCTCCACAGCAAGAGGCCGTGTCGGTTTTGCCAGCCGCTTCCGCCACGACCAAGGACCCGACATGGCTCCCGGCGGTCGAGTATTTCCGGGCCGGAGAGCCCTTCGAGATCGGCGATATCGCCGTCAGCCCCTTTACCATTCCCCACGACGCCGCCGACCCGGTGGGCTTTGTCTTTCAGGCCGAAGGGGTGCGGATGGCCTCCGCCACCGACCTGGGCTACATTTCGCCCAACGTCCGGGCGCAGCTCCAGGGCGTGGACCTGCTGCTGCTCGAATCGAATCACGATCTGGAGATGCTGCGCGACGGCCCTTATCCCTGGGCGGTGAAGCAGCGGGTACTTTCGAGGGTGGGTCACCTGTCGAACGAGGCGGCTGCAGGATTCCTCGAGGACGGCTACGACGGCCAGGCCGCTTACGTGATTCTGGCACATCTATCTGAAAGCAATAATCTTCCGGAGCTTGCAAGGGTCGCAGCCGAACGTGCATTGAACGGCCGGGCGAGCCTGCTGGCGAATCAGTTGCTCCTGGCCAAGCAGCATGAGCCGCTTGTCCCTATTTACTTTTAACGGCAGTAAGTTACAATAGTAAGACACGGGTATCACTCTGTACCAGGTGGATTGGCGAGGAACGAGCCGGGGCGGTTTGGCCACGGCAAGGCGGGGTCGATTCGAGCGTTCGATGCAAGAACCGCAATCGAAGCCGCCGTTGATTGGAGCATTCCGTTGCCATGTGAGCCGCGCTGGGCGATGGCGGTTGAACACATCCTTTGCAAAGTGAGACTTTACGTTTATGGCAAGAACCCAATGTACGGACACAGTCGTTGGCGGCATTCTAGCCAGTTGGCGGTATGACATCTCCGTCATCTCCCCGGAGATGCGCAGGGACTACGAGCAGCATCTGGCAGAGTGTTCCCACTGCAAGGCGCGGCAGAGCTTCCACCGCGGCCTGGACGTGTCGTTGGCCGTCCTGACCTCGCTGGCAGTCTTCTTCTTTCTCTTCGCGCTGGCGGTTCTCAAGCACATCAAACCTCTGGAGCATGTCGCCTTCAATGTCTTCGGCCTTGACATTGCCGACACCTACCACATGCTGGTGTCGGCGGGCATCGCGGGACTTGGCTTCTCGGTGATTGCTCTGCTGCTGGTGCTCACGGCCACCCCGGCTCCGTCGTATCTGGGCGGCATTGCCGTCGAGCGCGCCAAGTTGATCGAAGAGCGGTTGCCGGCGGCGATGGCGGCGATCAAGGCGTTTCGCTCGCGATAGGACAAAATCGGCGCTAAAAGCTTTAGGGCCTCCCCAAACGGGAGGCCCCTCTGGTTTGTGGGATCGAATGGACGGTTCGTGCAGGATGAAGACCTTCTTTCAATGAAAGCCGGGACGGAAGCAAGTCGGCGGCTGCTGCCGGGACTCAGGGTTGCGGACGGGTTCACTCGCCACCCCTTCGACGAGGTGTTCGGCGTGCGCACCAGCGGGCTGGTCGCAGGGCGCCATTTGAAGAGCGGGCACCCGCATGACCGCCACGCGACGGCCTACTACGGCGTTGCTCCTTCGGTCTTCCGCGCGCTGCTCGGCCGCTGGCAGCGGAGCCTGCCGGCTGCGCCCATCGAACATTTCACATTCATCGACATTGGCGCCGGGATGGGGCGAGCGGTGCTGCTGGCGGCTCAACTGCCCTTCCATCAAGTTATTGGAGTCGAGCTCAATCCGGCGCTGGTGCGGATTGCCAGAAGAAATCTGGCCGTGTGGCGATCTGCGGGCCGGGCGCGCGCGCCAATGAAGATGATCTGCGGAGATGCGGTTTCGTTCCCGCTGCCGGCGGGTCCCTGCCTGGCATTCCTCTTCAATCCCTTTGGCGCGACTGTGATGCGGCGGCTGCTGAAAGTCTGGAAGAGGAGCCTTCGAGACCACACGCAGCCACTCGATCTGATTTATGTGAACAACGAGCAGGAGCATGTGCTTGAGATCGAACTGATGCGGCGGCCGGGAGCCGCCCGGCTCTTTCTGGGTCAGATCCCGCGCTCGCGTGCGGATGCCATTGCGGATCACAGGATTCTGGCCAACCAGCCGGAGGGCGAGTATGCCTCGTCGAATGTCGAGGATTGCTCGATCTGGCGCTGGAACGGATAAAGCAGGGAACAGGGAATAGGGAACAAGAAAAAACACGAAAAATAGATCGAACGGTTGACGAAGGCGCAGCGAAGTGGGAATGTTTGTAGGACACAAGGACTGGCGCCCCGCCCGCGCCACAGGTCTGACGATAAACGGGTGGGATGAACTGCCAAGGGCCGCCGATTTACGGAATCCGATGCGGGTTGATCATGCGTTTGCTGGAGGCTGAGTGTGAAGGAGCCGCACCTGATTCTCGGTATCGGCGAGTTGCTTTGGGATGTCCTGCCAGAAGGCATGAGGCTGGGCGGCGCGCCGGCCAACTTCGCCGTGATGGCTGCAAGGCTGGGCAATCATGCCGTGATCCTGAGCCGCATCGGGCGCGACGAGTTGGGCCGCAAAGCGGTCGAGCGCCTGGACCCGCTGCCGGCCGACGCGAGCTTTCTTGAGGTAGACCCGGCGCAGCCGACGGGCCGTGTGACGGTGGCCTTCAACAACGGTCAGCCGCACTACACGATTCATCAACCGTCCGCATGGGATTTTCTCGAGCTGACCGACCGCTGGGTGCAACTGGCCGAGAGGGCCGACGCCATCTGCTTCGGCTCGCTGGCGCAGCGCTCGACCCAGTCTCGCCAGACCATTCAGACGCTGGCCGCCCAGTCCTCGGCCTCGTGCGTCCGGGTCTTCGATGTGAATCTGCGCACGCCGTTTTACTCGAGCGAAGTGATCCAGGAGTCGATGGAACTGGCCACGGTTGTCAAGATGAATGAAAGCGAAGCGCCGGAGGTATTGGCGCTGCTGGGAATGCCGGCGCTGCCGGGTCAGCCGGCAGGGGCCGAGTCCGCGCCCGTCCCGTTGCGCTTCACCGTCGAGCGGAGGGGGCTGATCCGGCTGGGCGCCGATTGGCTGCTCGCGGAGTTTCCTTCGCTCCAGATGGTGGCCGTGACTCGCGGCGGCCGCGGCAGCCTGCTGGTCACGCGCGACGAGTGGCACGTGCATCCCGGCCTTCCAGTTCGTGTGGCCGACACGATCGGCGCGGGAGATGCGTTCACGGCGGCAATGGTCCACTACCTGTTGCGCGGAGCCGGCCTGCCCACGCTCAACGAAGCAGGCAACCGCTGGGGCGCATGGGTGGCCTCTCAATCCGGCGCGATGCCTTCGTTGCCCGAGGCGGTGCACACGGGGATCGCCGCCGCCATCGAAGACTGAGGCGGGCTTGAGCACGGCGGTGTAGGCTGCTCCTTATGACGGTGAAATCAAGCTGGTACGCGAGCGAGTTGCGGCGTGAATTGGGGCTGCGCAACCGGCAATGGGCGCGAGAGCGGGCGCATGTCGAGAGCTACGGCAACCCGCCGGTGATCGTGTATCCGCCTGAGAACGAGCACCACGGCAACTTCTTCGACCCCGCCTATGCGGCGATTGCCGCGCGTCCGCAGTGGATGCGCCGCTTCAACAAGATTCATCCCAGGGAGAAGTCGCTGCCAAAGGCGGATTCCGGACGGCGCTGGCGCGAGCTGGATTCGTCGATGAGCTCCGATGCGCTGCTGATGAACGTCTTCGGCACGCCTGGCGTGGCACAGTCGCCGGCTCTGCGGCGGGCATTGGGAGTCGAGGGAGATGAGCCGCCGGTCTTCGGCTGGAAGGCGAAGGTGCCGCTCAAGAACGGGCGCTTCGATCGGACTGAAGTCGATATGCGGCTGGGTTCGCTGCTGGTCGAGGCCAAACTCACTGAAGGCGATTTCCAGACCAAAGCGGCGGCAGTGGTCGAAGGCTACCGTGACTTCGATGAGGTCTTCGATCGAGAACGGCTGCCGCGGGTGCGGTTGGCAACGAAGAGGCGGAGAGAGGCTGCGGAATTTCCCGAGGACTACTCGCAGGAGTTTGAAGAGACCGCGCCGCAGACTGACGGTTTTCTTAGGCGTGACTCGCCCGATCTTTCTGCGCTGCTTCTCGATACCGCGCCTTTTCTCGCGGCCGCCGCTTCCACGGGCGCCGAGGCTGGCTATGCCAGTTACCAACTGATTCGCAACGCGCTGGCGGCCTACGCCCTTGGTTGCAGCTTCTGCGTTGTGCATGACGAACGGCGGCCGGATCTGCGCGAGGCGTGGTTTGAGGTGCTGGCGGCCGTGAGATCCGCCGAGATGCGCGTGCGGCTGAAGGTGCTCACCTGGCAGGAACTGGCTGCGATGCTGCCGGAGGATTTAGAGGGATTTCTGGACCGGAAGTATGGAATTGTGGCGCCGGGGAGGGTGGCTTCGCCTTTGGGAGAGACACAGGAAGTTGAATGAGACTGGGCTGGGGTCCGTGGTCTCCCACCCTTTCGCAAAGCGCGCGAAAGGGTGGGGCACCCAGCTTCTTTTGCCTCAGGCCTTGCGGCTCTGAATACAATCTGCGGAAGCGGATTCCGGGCCACGCGCGAGGAGCGGTTCACAGAATGGGATGATTCAGGCGAAATTGGAATTGCAGGAGCGGGCAAGGCGCATCCTCTCGCCAAAACGGCCATCAAACTGGTAGCTTGGATCAGAGGGATTCTGCTTCGAAGATGGTCTCAAACCCTTATTTTTCTTTGGCAGTTCTGTTTGTAGCGGCGCTGGGCTTTGGCCTCGCCCCCCTGGGGCTGGCGTGGCTGTGGGCGAAGCTGTTTTCGCCGCCCAAGCCGAATGCCGTCAAGAACTCGATCTACGAGTGCGGGCTCGAGTCCAGGGGCGATGCCTGGATGCAGTTTCACTCGGCCTACTACCTCTACGCGATCATCTTTTTGATCTTCGACGTGGAAGCGGTTTTTCTGCTGCCCTTTGCGGTGGCCTTCACTGGCCTGACTGCCGCGGCCTGCGGAGCGATGCTGGTCTTTGTACTGCTGCTCGTCGAGGGGCTTGCATGGGCCTGGGCCAAGGGCGTGCTGACGTGGGCGTGACGGCAGTGGTCAGTGGACAGTGAACAGTGGACAGTTTCAGACACTCCGGGGGGTTGAACGCGTGGCGACTCGGGAGCAAGTGACCGGGGCGATTTTCCAAGTAACGCTAAAGAACGTGGAGTGATTGCGGAGAGGTCACCGTCGAGAGTGCGGAAAATCAGCTGACCACTGTCCACTGATCACTGTCCACTGGAGTGAGCGGAGCGAGCGATGGATGAAGGACTGAAGATCGAGCTCGGCAAGCAGGGGGTCTTCGTGACAACCATCGAAGAGCTGTATAACTGGGGCCGGCGCAACTCCGTCTGGCCGATGCAGTTTGGCCTTGCCTGTTGCGCCATCGAGATGATCGCCACCACCATGGCGCGCTACGATCTGGCTCGCTTCGGGGCTGAGGTCTTCCGGCCCTCGCCGCGCCAGGCTGACCTGATGATCGTCTCTGGGACGGTTACGAAGAAGATGGCCCCGCAGGTGGTCCGGCTCTATAACCAGATGGCCGAGCCGAAGTACGTGATCGCCATGGGGGCCTGCGCCATCTCCGGAGGGCCATTCAAACAAGGCTACAACGTCCTCAAGGGAATCGACCGCTACATTCCTGTGGACGTGCACATTCCAGGCTGCCCGCCACGGCCCGAGGCGCTGATGCAGGCCTTCATCACGCTGCAGAAAAAAATCGACGGCCAGCCTCTGACCGGCGAGGACCGTCCGCGCCATTTGAACTCCGAGGCCCAGGGTGAATTTCCCGTGCCTGTGCAGGGCGAACACGATCTTGAGCCCTCGCACAATCCCGGCGTCTGGACTGTGCCGGTGGTGATTCGCTGATGAAGACAGTAGAAGAGATCAAGGCGGCAATCGAGGCGGCCGTGCCGGGCGCGGGGCTGGAGATTGTTTTCAATCCCAGCGTCTCGGGCCAGCACTCGCTCAGGCTTGCTCCAAGCTGTGCCGTTGAAGTGGCCAAGTTCCTGCGCGACGATTCGGAGCTGGCCTTTGATTTTCTCTCCAACGTCACCGGGATCGACTGGCCCGACAAAGAGATCGCCGAAAAAGTCAAGGTTGCACGCCAAGTGGTGAAGACAATTGACGGGGTAGAAACGACGGTCGAGGAGATGGTTGAGGAGACCCGCAAACGCCTCGAACCGGGCTGTCTTGAGGCGGTCTATCACCTCTATTCGGTCGAGAAAAAACACGGTCCGGTCGTTCTCAGGATGCGCACCGTCGACCGGAACGAGCATGTCGAGCTGCCCTCGCTGACGCCGATCTGGCGCTCGGCGGAGTTCCAGGAGCGCGAGATCTTCGACCTTTACGGGATCGTCTTCACCGGCCACCCGGACCTGCGGCGGCTGCTGATGTGGGATGGATTCAAAGACCACCCCATGCGCCGCGATTACCGCGAGCCCGACGACTTCGAGTACGAGCCAACGGCCCACGACGAAGTGCTCAAGCGGGCCCAGGAACACCAAGCGGCCGGCGCCCAGCAGGAAACGGTGGCCGGCCAATGAGTGAATTGCAAAGCCAATCCGGAGCCGTCGCCGAGAAGCCCGAAGGCCAAAAGTTGGAAGGCTGGAATCGTCCTGCATTGATTCAGCCCTCGGGCGACGGGGAGCTGCTGGAAGTGGCTATGGGGCCGCACCACCCCTCGACCCACGGCGTCTTCCGCATGGATGTGTCTCTGGATGGCGAACGGGTCATCCGCCTCAAGCCGGTCTTCGGCTACCTGCATCGCAATCACGAGAAGATCGCCGAAGGCGTCAGCTATCTGGCCTCGATGCCTTATACCGACCGCCTCGACTACATCTGCCCGATCACCAACAACTGGGCCTACGCGCTGGCGGTCGAAAAGCTCACCGGCCAGGAGGTTCCCGAGCGCGCCGAGTACCTGCGAGTGATTCTGGGCGAGCTGACGCGCTTCCAGAACCACGCTTCTTCGATTGGCTTTCTGATTCAGGAAATGGGAGCCAGCGGCACGCCGCTGATGTACGCCTTCCGCGAGCGAGAGAAGATTCTTGACCTCTTCGAGAAGCTGACTGGCGCGCGGATGATGGTCAACTACATGCGCTTCGGGGGCTGCCGCGTGGATGCTTCGCCGGCCTGGCTGGATAAAACTCGCGAGGTGGTGGCCGGCCTGCTGGAGTTTGTGGACGAGTTCGACAAACTGCTGAGTTCGAACGAGATTCTGATGGCGCGCACGCAGGGCGTGGGCGTGCTGAAGGCTGATTTGGCGGTCAACGCTGGAGTGACCGGTCCGATGCTGCGCGCCTCGGGCGTCAACTACGACATTCGCAAGGTCGATGGCTACGGCATCTACAATCGCTTCAGCTTCCGCGTGCCGCTCGGCGATCATGGAGATGTCTACGACCGCTTCATGATCCGTCTGCTGGAGATGCGCGAGTCGATCACGATTTTGGAACAGGCTCTCAAAGACATTCCGAGTGGTCCGATCATGGACCCTAAAGCGAAGCTTCGCGGCTTTCGCCCCAAGCCGGGTGAGGCCTACGGGCGCATCGAGGCGCCCAAGGGCGAACTGGGTTTTTATCTGATCAGCGACGGCGGGCCGAATCCTTACCGCTATCGCATTCGTCCGCCCAGCCTGATCAACCTGACGGTGCTCGAGGATATGTGCCTGGGCCACGATGTAGCTGATGTGGTGCTGATCTTCGGAAGTGTTGATATTGTGCTGGGGGAAGTGGACCGGTGAGGCAGCTTCTAGCTGCTAGCTTTTAGCTTCTAGCTGTCTGTGGCCCTTAACGCTTTGTTGGCTAACGTGGGAGCTTGTACTGCAAGAGGAAAGGCTAGCGGCTGGAAGCCAGCAGCTAAAAGCTGATTTTGGAGGTTTCATTGCTGGGTGAGGGCATTCTGAAGGGCATGGCGGAGACGGCCAGGAATTTTCTTGGCAGCTTTTTCTCGGCCAAGCGGCTGACGACGGTCCAGTATCCGGAGGAGCGGATCGCTCCCTACGAGGCGGCGCGCGTCTTTCCCTTCCTTGTCTACGATTCCAAAAATACGGCGGACCCAGCGGATTGGGAGGCCGGCATGCGATGCGTAGCCTGCCAGATCTGCGAGAAGGAATGCCCGCCCAAGTGCATCTTCATCGAGAAATCCAAAGACAAGAAGCCGGACGCCGCCGGCAAGCTGCAATTCTACCCGTCGCGCTTCGACATCGATATCTCGGTCTGCATGAGCTGCCAGATCTGCGTCGAGGTCTGCCCCTTTGAGGCGATCAAGATGGATACGCAGTTCGAACTAAGCACAGCCGACCGCTTCGGCGGGCTTCTGCTTGACCGCAAGCAACTGGCAAAATCGAATGAGTACTACCACAGGATTCATCCCACCGAAGCCGCCGAGGTGGACGACAGCCTCTCAGAGGGAAGAGCCAAGACAGAAGCTAAGGCGACGGCCGGAGCGATTGCTGCGGCGATCAAGGGCGCGGAAGTACCGGCAGCCAAATCGAAAGAAGCAGGGAACTAGCGCATGGCCGAGAGATTGGACCAGATCTTCGTCTTGCTCCAGCACCGGCTCGTGAGCTATCTGCCTGCGGCCTGGCAGCCGCTGGGCGGCGTCGTGCTCGGCGTGGTGGCCATCGTCTGCATCTTTCCGGCGCTCTTTGCTTTGACTACGGTTTTTGAACGCAAGGGATTGGGGCGCATTCAAAATCGCATCGGGCCAAATCGCGTGGGGCCGTTTGGCCTCTTGCAGCCGATCGCCGATGGCATCAAGTCGTTGACCAAGGAAGACATCGTTCCGCTGAGCGCCGATGCTGCCGTGCATTTCCTTGCGCCGCTGGTTCTTGTCGTCACCGTTTTCATGGGCTTTGCCGTGCTTCCGATGGGGCGCAACATGGTGCTCGTCGATCTGGACGCCGGCCTGCTTTTTTATTTCGCCATGGGCGCGTCGACAGAGCTGTCGGTCTTCATGGCCGGCTGGTCGAGCCGCAACAAGTATTCGTTGATGGGCGCCATGCGCGCCGTGGCGCAGATGATCAGCTATGAGGTGGTGCTGCTGCTGTCGAGCGTGACGGTGGTGATGATCGCCGGCTCGCTCTCGCTCACCAAAATCGTCGCAGCGCAAAACCACTACAGCTGGGGCATTCCGCACTGGTTCATCTTCACGCCCTGGGGCCTGGCGGGCTTTGTGATGTACGCCATCGCGGCCACGGCGGAGACGAATCGCTCGCCCTTCGATCTGCCTGAAGGCGAATCCGAGCTGGTGGCCGGCTATCACACCGAGTACTCCGGCTTCAAGTTTGCGCTCTTCTTTCTGGGCGAATATCTGGCCATGTTTTCCATCTCCGGATTGGGCACGACGCTCTTTCTGGGCGGCTGGACGGCGCCGCTTGCGTCGCTCGCCTGGGTTCCGTCGTGGATCTGGTTTTTCTCGAAGTTGATGATGTCGATCTTCGTCTTCATCTGGATGCGCGGAACGCTGCCGCGCCTCAGGCAGGATCAACTGATGAACTTCGCCTGGAAGCTGGTACTGCCGATGTGCCTGCTGAACCTGGTGGTCGTCGCGGCGTGGCGCTTTTTGGGCGAAGGATTGCTGCGCTGGGTGATTTGTTCGGCGATTCTGATTGCGGCTTATGCGGGCATGGGCTTGAATGAGCTGCGCAGAAAGCAGATCGGGCCGAGGAGGTATCGCTATGCGGAGTAGTTCGCGCTGTAGGCGCTACGAAGGGAGCGTGCGCCGATGAGCTTTGTCTTCTACCTCCTCGCGACACTCACAGTGGCTGGTGCTCTGGCTGCTGTGCTCTTGAAAAACACCGTCCACTGCGCACTGGCGCTGACAGTTGCCTTTGCCGGCCTGGCGCTGCTCTTTCTCAATCTCGACGCGCAGTTTGCCGGTTTTGCGCAGATTTTGGTCTACATCGGCGCCGTCGCGATCCTTGTCGTCTTCGCCATTCTGCTCACCAAAGGCTCTGAAACTCCCAAAGACGGTGTCTTCAGCCACACATGGCTTGCAGGTCTGGCCGTTGCAGCGGCGGTCTTTGCGACGCTCGGCTGGGCAGTGCTTCAGACCGCGCCGATGCTGCCCAAATCCGCGCCCACGCCCACGGTCACAGTGCAGCAGATAGGCCAGGCGCTTGTCGGCCGCTACGTGCTGCCCCTGGAGATCGTTGCCGTGCTGCTTACGGCTGCGATGATCGGCGCGGTGATCATTGCGATCCACGAGAAAGAGGGTGCCAAATGACGCCGCTTGCAGGCTATCTTCTGGTTGCTGCTCTCTTGTTTTCAATCGGCCTGGCTGGCGCGCTCACGCGGCGCAACGCCATCCTTGTGCTGATCGGCATCGAACTGATGCTCAACGCGGCGAATTTGAACTTGATTGCTTTTTGGCGCTACGGGCCGCATCCCGAGGCATTAACAGGCATGATGTTTGCCATCTTCTCGATTGCCGTGGCTGCGGCCGAGGCAGCGGTAGGACTGGGGCTGGTCATTCAAATCCATCGCCACGCCAAGACGACAGACCTCGACCAAATGAACAGGATGAAGGGGTAAGCCGGTTGATGCAAGAGTTGACTCAATCCTTTGCGCCAACAACTCCGTACTACGGCTCATTTGCCGCGAGCATTCTCTGGCTTGTTCCCGCAGTTCCCATCGTTGCGGCGGGCGCGATTGCGTTGCTGAAACAGCCTCGCCGCAAGACTTCAGCGATTTTGGCGATTGGGTCATTGAGCTTCTCGCTTTTGCTTGCGCTCTTCGAATTTTTCCATGTATTGAGTGACTGGTCGCATGGCGTGGCGACGCGCGAGGTCGTCAACTTCACTTGGATTCAAGCCGGGGGAGCAAGCGTTGACCTCGGCTGGGTCCTCGATCCGCTCTCTGCCGTGATGCTGGTAATGGTCAGCTTCGTTGGCCTGTTGATCTTCATCTATTCCATCGACTACATGAAGCACGATGAGAATTTCACGCGCTTCTTCTGTTTCATGTCGCTCTTTGCCGGAGCGATGCTGGGCGTGGTGATCTCAAATAGCCTCCTGCTGCTCTTCATGTGCTGGGAGATCGTGGGACTTACTTCGTATTTATTGATCGGCTTCTGGTATCGGAAACCCGCTGCGGCTGCGGCGGCGAAAAAGGCATTTCTCATCACGCGCGTCGGCGATGTCTTCTTTCTGCTTGGGATTGTCTGGTTGTTCGCGCAGACCGGAACGCTGCTCTTCTACAACAACGGAGCGGGTTCCATCGAGCCAACCGCACTGACCGTTCTTCTGAGCCAGCACGCAGGCCTTGGGTTGAGCGCTGCGGGCGCAATCGGCCTGCTGATCTTCGCCGGAGCAGCGGGCAAGAGCGGCCAGTTTCCGTTGCATGTCTGGCTGCCGGATGCGATGGAAGGCCCCACGCCTGTTTCCGCGCTGATTCACGCGGCGACCATGGTGGCCGCGGGTGTTTATCTTGTCGCGCGCGTTTATCCGCTGATGCAGGCCGGCATTCTTCCCGGCGGCACGACGACGGCGCTGACCGTCATTACCTGGGTGGGCGCATTTACCGCCGTCTTTGCCGCGCTGATCGCCGTGGCGCAGAACGACATCAAGCGCATTCTTGCCTATTCGACCGTCTCGCAACTCGGCTACATGATGGCCGGCCTGGGGCTTGGCGGCGTCGCTGTAGGAATGTTTCATCTCATCACGCACGCCTTCTTCAAGGCGCTCTTGTTCCTCGGCGCGGGCTCGGTGATCCACGGCTGCCACGAGGAGCAGGACATCCGCCGCATGGGCGGGCTCAGGTCCGACATGCCGCTGACCTTCGCGACCTACGGAATTGGAATGCTGGCGCTCTGCGGCTTTCCACTCTTCTTCTCCGGCTTCTGGTCGAAGGACGCCATTCTCGAAGCGGCCAAGCACTGGAGCATAGCCCAAACGCCCTTCTACATGCTGGTCTTTGGTGCGCTGCTGACAGCCTTTTACATGACGCGACAGGTGTCGTATGTCTTCTTCGGCGTGTGGCGGGGCGGCAAGCCAGCGCATGAGAGTCCGAAAGTAATGACCGTGCCGCTTGCGATCCTGGCCTTCTTCGCCATGGCGCTGGGTGCGATTGGAACTCCCGCCTGGCCGTGGTTCCGCGCGTTTCTCGATGGCCGCGCAGCCAGCTTCGACATGCACGGCTTTGCCGAGCCTGGGCTATTGACGCTAATGGCCTCTTCTTCGCTGGTGGTCTTTCTTGGCCTTGGCCTGGCTTGGCGGCTCTACGGAGATCGATCGCCCAGCCCCGAGAAGCCTGATCGGCTGGAGCAGGCCTCGCCTCTCGTCTGGGGCTGGCTGCGCGACCGGCTCTATGTGGATGAGTTCTACGGAGCGACGGTGATCGCCTTCTACGATTGGTGGGCGCACGTCTCGGACTGGCTCGACCGCTGCGTCTGGGGCGGCGTGGTGGCTGGGGCTGCGGGTCTCTTCGGCCTGTGGGCGCAGTTGAATCGCTTCCTCGATACGAATGTCGTTGATGGCAGCTTTGACAAAGGCTGCGAGGAGTTGAATGTGGGCGGCGGGCTGCTGGCGCGGGTGCAGACCGGCCGCGTGCAAACTTACCTGAGAATTCTGGCGCTGGCCGTAGTGGCGCTGGCAGCAATCCTGATCTGGAGCAGCCGGGCATGAACGGATTTCCGATATTGACGCTCTTGACCGTGCTGCCCCTCGCGGGAGCGGCCGTCGCGCTCTTCTCAGGCAAGCACGCACGCGCCGTGGCTCTCGTTACTACTCTCATCGGCCTGGCGCTGGCCCTCGTGGTCTGGTCGCAGTTGCCCGCCGACGGCAGCATCGGCATGGTCGAGCGGGCCGCGTGGGCGCCGTCGCTGGGCATCGAGTACCACCTGGGCGTGGACGGTCTGGGCGCGCTAATGCTGGTGCTCTCGGCTATCGTGACGCTCATGTCCGTCGATGCCGCGCACCGCGTTCATCATCAGCCGGGGCTCTACTTTGGCCTGGTGCTGCTCTTGGAGTCCGGTCTCTTCGGCTCCTTCACGGCGCTGAACTTCTTTCACTGGTTTCTCTTTTGGGAGCTGAGCCTGATTCCCGCCTTCTTTCTCATCAAGCTGTGGGGCGGGGCGCGGCGCGGCCCGGCGGCGACGCAGTTCTTTGTTTACACGATGGCCGGATCGGTAGCTCTGCTGGTGTCCTTTCTCGGACTCTTTTTCGCAACCAGGAGCCCGCTCTTCGGCTACGCAAGGAGCATGGATTTCGACTATCTGGCGCAGTTGGCCTCGACGGGCGAGCTCGCGCGGCTGGTTACGGGTCCAGTGATGCTCTGGCTGGCCATCGGCGTTCTTGCCGGCTTTGCCGTCAAGGTGCCGATGATTCCGTTCCACAGTTGGCTGCCCGCGGCCTACGCCGAGGCGCCTTCGCCGGTGACGATGCTGCTGACCGGTGCGATGTCGAAGATGGGCGTCTACGGCCTGCTGCGCATCGCGATTCCGATCTTTGGGGCACAAATCGCCCAGATGCGCACCCCGCTGCTGGTGCTGGCCGTGGCCACCGTCGTGATGGGAGCCTGGGCCGCCGCGGCGCAGAAGGACCTGAAGCGCATCCTTGCCTACTCGTCGGTCAATCACCTCGGCTACTGCCTGCTGGCGATCTTTGCGCTGGCCGTGCCCGCCGCAGCAGGCGCGCAGACCAGCCAGGCCATCGCGCTTAACGGCGTCATCCTGCAAATGTTCAACCACGGCATCACGGCGGCGGCGCTCTTCTGGTTTGTGGCCATGATGCAGCAGCGCACCGGCGGCCATCGCAGCATCGACCAGTTCGGCGGCCTGCGCAAGCCCGCGCCGGTGCTCGCCGGGCTGATGGGCATCGCGCTCTTCTCGTCGCTCGGCCTGCCGGGACTCAACGGCTTTGTCGGCGAGTTCCTCATCTTCCGCGGCGTCTTTTCGCTCTCGTGGGTCGCGGCGACGGTCTCCGTGCTCGGCTTGCTGGTAACCGCCGCCGTGATTCTCACCGTGATTCAGAAGGTCTTCTGGGGCCCGGTAGCAGAGCACTGCGAGAACTTTCCCGACCTGCACCATGCCGAGCGGATGGCGCTGGCACCGGTCATCGGCCTGATGTTCCTCGTCGGCCTTGTGCCTTCGCTGATTGTCAATGG
Organism: uncultured Acidobacteriaceae bacterium; assembly: GCA_963710875.1. GTDB lineage: Bacteria > Acidobacteriota > Terriglobia > Terriglobales > Acidobacteriaceae > Telmatobacter. The sequence continues at coordinate 622,926 of CAVQBW010000002.1, forward strand.
CGTGAACCCCACGGTCCTGCATCTTTTGGCTCACTGGAGATTCTGATGTTAGCTTGGGCGATCTATCTCTCGTTTGCCGGAGCGCTCGCCGAAGCGCTGCTTCCCAAGGGGCGCGCCGCCCTCGCGCGCTGGCTGGCGCTGGCCGTGACCGTGGCCGGGCTGGTCGTTGCTGGAGCGGGATTTGCCGCGGCAGCGGGGCAGGGAAGAGTGACCATCGTCGATCTGCCCTGGGTACCGTCGATGGGAATTCACTTTCTGCTGGCAGCCGACGGCATCAGCCGCGTGCTCGTTCTGCTCACCGGCCTGGCCGCGGTCGCCGGAGTCCTATTCAGTTGGAATATCGAGCTGCGCACCAACGAGTTTTTTGCCTTTTTCCTGGCCCTGATCGGCGGCGTCTATGGAGTTTTTCTCAGCTACGATCTTTTTCTGCTCTTCGTTTTTTATGAAATCGCCATCGTTCCCAAGTATTTCCTGATCGCCATCTGGGGCTCCACGCGTCGCGAATACGCTGCCATGAAGCTGGCCATCTACTCCTTTGCCGGCTCGGCGATGGTGCTCATCGGATTGCTTGCAGCCTACACAACGGCGGGTAGCCATTCCACGGGTTTGGTCGCGCTGGCTCACGCAGGCTTGCCCGTGAGCTTTCAGATGTGGTGCTTCCCGCTGGTCTTCGTTGGCTTCGGAATTCTCGCCGGCATGTGGCCCTTCCACACCTGGGCGCCCACCGGCCACGTCGCCGCGCCGACGGCTGCATCCATGCTGCTCGCCGGCGTCGTGATGAAGCTCGGCGCTTACGGCTGCCTGCGCGTCGGCATTGGCCTCTTCCCGCACGGTCTCGACACCTGGGGATTCTCGCTTCTCGGCATTGGCTCCTGGCGCGATGTCTTTGCGCTGCTCGCCGTCATCGGCATCGTCTATGGCGCGCTGGTGGCGCTGGCGCAGACCGACTTCAAATTCGTCATCGGCTATTCAAGCGTCAGCCACATGGGCTTTGTGCTGTTGGGCCTGATGACGCTCAACCAGATCGGAATGACCGGCGCGGTCCTGCAGATGTTCTCGCACGGCATCATCGCCGGCTTGCTATTCGCCATCGTCGGCCGCATCGTCTACGACCGCACGCACACCCGCCAATTCGCGGAACTCGAAACCATGCACCTCGCCAAGCGTCTGCCCTTTGCCGCCTGGGCCTTTGTCGTTGCCGGAATGGCCTCGATGGGGCTGCCCGGCTTCTCCGGCTTCGTCGCCGAGTTGCAGGTGCTGGTCGGGGCCTGGATCGCCAAACCATGGTGGGCATTAGTGGCCGGCGTTGGCATTGTGACCGGCGTGGCCTATACCTGGCGCGCCTTGCAGAAGGCCTTCTTCAGCGACCTCCTGCCCAGCGCGCACGTGTTGGAAGAGGAACAAGGCCATCACTTCGCCGCGATCACGTGGCCTGAGATCACCGGCGTTGCCCTGCTCACCACGGCCACCCTGATCGTAGGCCTCTGGCCGAGAGTCCTGCTCGACACCATCGAACCGGCCGTAAGAGCGCTGCTAGCTGGAGGTGTGCAATGAACTACGCAGACCTCTTCCGCGTGACGCTCCCCGAAACAGCGCTGGAAGTAGCGGCACTCATCGTGCTCGTCGTCGATCTAGGCTTCCTGCGCAAGGCCGCACTCAAGCTGCGCATAACAGTGGCAGCGTTGTTAGGCGTAGCCGGCTGCGGCGTGGCCCTGTGGAATCTGCAAACCGCTGACGTAGTGCAATCCAAAATATGGGGGCCTGGATACAGGTTTGAGGCAGAGATGCTTCTTGGGCAAGGCGGTTATATCACCGCGGCGCAGTCTGGAATTCTAATTTTGACGGCGCTGACGCTGTTACTGCTTATTGATTCTGATTTCACAAAGCATGTCGGCGAATTCGTTGCCGTGGTTCTCATGGCCGCTTCCGGTGGATTGCTCGTTGCCGCCGGTCAAGATTTGCTTGTAATCTTTGTTGGACTTGAACTGCTGAGTTTGAGTCTGTACATCATGACCGCGTTTGCCAAGTCTTCTGCCAAAAGCGCAGAAGCGGCGCTGAAATACTATCTTTTCGGTGGAATGTCGGCGGCATTTTTGCTTTTCGGGTTCAGTTATTTTTACGGACTGAGTGGGAGCACGAATCTGTTCTGGATACAGGATGCGATTGCGGACTCTGGATCGAGTCCTCTGTTTTATGTAGCGTGGATTCTAGTCGTCGCGGGTTTGGGCTTCAAGGTCGCAGCAGTGCCGTTCCATCTTTGGGCACCGGATACCTATGAAGGCGCGCCTGCTCCGGCTGCTTCATTCATCGCCTCGGTTTCAAAAGTTGCCAGTTTTGCGCTGCTGATTACGATCACCGAAATCTGGCTTAATGTTGGCGATAAATGGACAGCGGAAGCAATCCGAATCTGGCAACCGTTAACGATGGTGCTGCTCGTGCTATCTGCAGCGTCGATGGTTGTCGGTAATTTGGCGGCGCTTGCACAGATCAGTGTGCGGCGACTGCTCGCTTATTCGGCCATTGCTCATGTGGGGTACATGCTGCTTGGCTTTGCAGCCCAACCTAAGTACATGGGTTCCGATGTGGGGTGGGTGCTGCTTGGCGTATCCGATTTACCCAAGTACATTGGTTCCGGGAGCCTTTCGAGTTTCATCGAGTCTGTTGCACCACATATTCGCGTTAGTCTTAACGCCGTCCTCTACTACGTTCTCACCTACGGCCTGACCACCATCGGCGCATTCGGCGTGGTGTCCGTCGTCGAACGCGCCACTGGCAGCGACCGCCTCGACTCCTTCCTTGGCTTGCATAAACGCAATCCGCTGCTGGCGGCAGTGCTGCTGGTGCTCTTCTTGTCGCTGGCGGGGATTCCGCCTCTCGTCGGCTTCTGGGCCAAGTTCAACCTCTTCGCCGCCGTGCTAGGAGTCTCCGCTGGCCCGGTTCCCTTTGTTTTGGTAGCTCTCGCCGTCGCCATGAGCGCCGTCTCGCTTTATTACTACTTGCAGGTTCTCAAGCGGGCCTACGTAATGCCCGGCATCGACGAGACTCCCATCAAGGCCCATCCGGTGACGATGGCCGTTCTACTCTTCATCGCTGCCGCCGTCGTGATCCTCGGATGCTTCCCGGCGCTGCTCCAAGGCTGGATCGCGAGCTTCTATCCGGCTCTGTAGCTTTGCCGGCGCTGCATATTTTGGCGGAAGTTGAAATCGTTTACTTCAGCCCGGCGATTAATATATAGTTTCGCTTTGCTCGCCGCACCGGACTCTGCCGTCGTCTGAGGTGAGAGCTCACCCAATGGAGGGAATTGCGATGTCCAAAATCTCTCGCCGCGACCTGTTGTCTTCCGGGTTGGCACTTTCCGCTTCTTCTCTGCTGGCCCGCTCGGCCTGGGCCCGCTCCGCCGCAATGCTGGCCGGTTCTTCGTCGTCGGCCTCGCCTGAGGCGCTGGCTGCCGTGGCGCCGCGAGAGCAACTGCTCTTCGATTTCGGCTGGAAGTTCCAGTTCGGCCACGGTTGCGACCCCGCCCGCGATCTCGGCTTCGGCTACGGGCAGGGAGACTTTGCCAAGACCGGCGATTTCGCCTTTGCCAAGGCCGGCTTCGACGATTCAAAATGGCGCGCGCTCAATCTGCCTCACGACTGGGCGGTCGAGATGCCCTTTGTGCGCGATGAAGAGCTGTGTTCGCACGGCTACAAGCCTCTTGGCCGGCGCTATCCCGAGACCAGCGTGGGCTGGTATCGCCGCGACTTCGAGATTCCGGCCAGCGACCTGGGCCGCCGCATCTGGGTCGAATTCGATGGCGCCTTCCGCGACGTGCTGCTCTTTGTCAACGGATGCTTTATTGGCCGCAACGACAACGGCTATGCACCCTTCCGCTTCGACCTGACCGATTTTCTGGCCTATGGCGCGAAGAACTACATCGTGGCCCGCGTCAACGCCAGCTTCGGCGACGGATGGTTTTACGAGGGCGCCGGGATCTACCGCCATCTCTGGCTCACCAAGACCGATGCGCTGCACCTGGGCCGGTGGGAAAGCTATGTGCGTTCCGATCTGAAAGGCAAGGTTGCCAAACTTACCCTCGGCACGGGCGTTAAAAACGACGGCTTGAAACCCGAATTCGCGGATGTAGACTGGCAGATCTTCGATGCCGATGGGAAACCGATACAGGGCGGCAGCGGTGCCGGACGGTCCAATCCACTGGAACCGGATGAGTCCGCAAGCTTCACCTGCGAAATGACACTGCCCAACCCCACCCTCTGGTCGGTGGAGAAGCCTTACCTCTACACGGCCATTGTGAGAGTGAAGACAAACGGCATAGTGCGCGATGCCGAACGAATCGCATTTGGCGTCCGTACGGCAGTCTTCGACGCGGACAAGGGCTTCTTCCTCAACGGCAAGCCGCTGAAGATCCAGGGCACCTGCAACCACCAGGATCATGCCGGAGTGGGCGCGGCCTTGCCTGACCGGCTGCAGGCTTTCCGGCTGGGCGTGCTGCGCGAGATGGGCTGCAACGCCGTACGCACCTCCCATAACATGCCAACGCCGGAGTGGGTCGAGGCCTGCGACCGCATGGGCATGATGATGATGTGCGAGACGCGGCAGATGAGTTCCAGCCCCGAGGGCTTGGCCCAGCTTGAGGCCATGGTCAAGCGCTATCGCAACTCGCCATCGATCATCCTGTGGTCCGTTGGCAACGAGGAGTGGCAATTGCAGAACGAGATGGCCGAGGAGGGCGCACGGATCGCCGCGACCATGGTTCAGCGCTGTCACGAGCTCGACCCCACGCGCGTGGTCTCGGCTGCGGTCAATGGCCCAAACGACAAGGGCGACAGCGACGCGCTCGACATCATCGGCTTCAACTACCAACTGCAATATCCCGACGACTTTCACAAGAAGAATCCCACGCGGCCCATCTATGGCTCGGAGACGGCCAGCGGATTCGCGACGCGCGGGGTCTACTCGACCGACCCGCTGCGCAACACAGAAAGCGCCTACGACGTCAACAAGGCGCGATGGGGCGAGACGGCCGAGGAGTGGTGGAAGTTCTACATGGCGCGGGAGTGGGAGGCGGGCGGCTTTGCCTGGACCGGCTTCGACTATCGCGGCGAACCCACGCCTTACCGCTGGCCCTCGATCAACTCGCAGTTCGGCATTGTGGATATGTGCGGCTTTCCCAAGGACACGTTCTTTTACTACAAAAGCTGGTGGGGCGCCGAGCCGGTTCTGCATTTGTTTCCCCACTGGAACTTCGAGGGCAGGGAAGGCGCCGAAATCCCGGTCTGGGTGCACTCGAATCTGGACGAGGTCGAGCTGTTAGTGAACGGCAAGAGCATGGGCAGCCAGAAGGTTCCGCGGCTGGGGCACGTCGAATGGAAGGTGCGGTACGAGCCGGGCACGATCGAGGCGCGGGGGACGAAAGACGGCAAGGTTGCGCTTGTGGAAAAACGCGAGACGGCGGGCCAGACCGTAGCGATTCGGCTGACCGCCGACCGGTCCGAAATCGATGCCGATGGCGAAGACGTGGCGATTCTGACGGTTCAGGCCCTTGACCGGGAGGGCCGGCCCGTCCCGACCGCCAATAACCTCATTGGTTTCAAGGTTTCCGGCGATGGTGCGCTGATTGGCGTCGGCAACGGCGACCCCAACTGCCAGGAGAGCGACAAGGAGCCGAAGCGGTCGCTGTTCAATGGGCTCGCGCAGGTGATTGTGCAGTCGACCAGGCAGCCGGGCGAGATTCGCATCGAGGCGGTGAAGGAGGGTTGGGATGGCCCCGAACTGACGCCAGCCAAACTGACCATTTTGACCAGGAAAGTTCAACAGCGGCTTGCGGTGGTCTGAGCGGGTGCGGTCTCTGCGGTTTCGCATGAAGAATGGGCCGCTCCACTGGGTCAATGGGCGTTCTGCAAGTTGTGCTGTACAGTTCTGGGACAGTTGAAGATCTTGAGCGGACCTGGAGCTAAACGCTGGGTACCCTATCGTTTGGTTACTTTGTTTTTTTTGGTGCGAGTGCACGAACTGTCGATTATCGTGTTAGGATTTTGTTGAAGGCTATGCAAGTTATGGTTCGGGGATTCGCTTTTATTTGCCGGGACTTTCCTCTCCGGCAGCCGAATTGGAATTAGTCCAGAAGCTGGGAGATTGCGCTTGACTGCAAGTGCTGGATGCAAGGCATCGACTGGCAGAAATTGGGTTAGAATCGCAGAAGGCAAACGGTGTACACCGGGCCGCTTGATTTGGGGTTACAGATCTTCCAGGATTCCGGCTCATTTGGACAACCCCCAGAAAGGATTCGCACGTGACAAAGAATCTACTGAAATACTCACTCGTGATGCTGGGTCTTGCGCTGTGCACTTGCACCGCCGCATATGCTAGCCGCCCGAAAGTCCCAGAGGTTGATCCCAGCCTCGCAATCGGCGGCCTCACTCTGCTTGCAGGAACAATCGCGGTTCTGCGCATTCGGCGCAAGAAGTAGACGGCTCAATCACGCAGCCGACGATGAACCTCCATCCTGGCTCGACTGGGGACACGTATCCCCAGTCAATGCCTTTTTTTACAATCCCCCGGCATCTTCTTGGACGCCTTTATCTATTGGCCGCAATCGGCGCGGCTGACGGTGTGCTGGTCGTTGGGGTCCTCAGAGTTGGACCGGCTCTTCATTCGCATCTGGTTCGAATCGCGATCGTCATATTAGGCGTGTTCCTGACCCTGGGGCATTCCAGGCTGAAGGACCAGCGAGAAGAGATTCCCTTCGGGTCGATGTTATTTGGCGGGTACCTTTCCTGCCTGGCCATCGGAATCTTCTTTCGCGCACTGTCTGCATTTCATGGGACCGGCTTTCTCTTCTCCCATGCCGAGGCGTTCGCTGCCTCCCCGCTTCTTCTCTTGCGAATCCCCCTGCTGCTTCTAGCCTGCATTCCGTTTCGCGGCTGGATAAGAACGCTGCGCGCCACAGCTTCCTTATGGCTGGTTTCCTCCCTGGCAGGCGTGACTGCATGGGCTTTTGGCTTTCCGATCAAGTTATTGTGGTTGAGCGCGCCTATAAGCAATTTTTTTCAGGTCATCACCATCCATTCGCTGGAATTGGTCCTTCGCTTTTTGTTGCCGGGACTTGTCGTTGATGCACCAAACTTCACGATTGGGACTCCTCGTTTTTCGGTCTATATTCGGCCCGGCTGTTCGGGAATCGAGGGTCTTGCTTTGGTCCTCGTCTTCACCGCCGTCTGGCTTTGGTATTCCAGGAAAGAGTGCCGCTTTCCCCATGCGCTTCTGTTTATCCCTTGTGCACTGGTATGCATTTGGTGGGGGAACATTGTTCGGCTAGCAATCCTGATCGTCATCGGCGATCAAATTAATCCCGACATTGCCTTGGTGGGCATTCACTCCAAGCTCGGCTGGATTACATTCATCGTCGTTGCATTGGGCTTCTTCCTGGCGACCCAGAGGATTTCCTGGGCGCGAAAGCAGCCCATCCCCGTTTCAAGCGCGGACGGACATCCGGGGATGGACGGATTGACGACCGACGCAAGCGCGCTGGAGCATCCGATCGAAGATTGCGGAGAATCTCCAGCCATCCGCACTTATCTTGTCCCATTTCTCGCCATTCTGGCCGCATCGTTTGTCTCCAAGGCTGCCTCCGGATACTTCGAATGGCTATACCCCTTGCGTTTCGTAGTTGCGGCCATCGTCCTCTGGCATTACCAGCCGGAGTTGAAGAGGCTCAACTGGCGCTTCGGCTGGCTGGCGCCGCTGGCCGGCGTCGGGGTCTTTCTGGTGTGGATCGCTCCGTCCTGGTGGATGCATCCACGCGCCGCCAGTCCGCTCGGTCCGGCGCTGGCTGCGCTTTCGCCCGCGGCCCGCTGGGCCTGGATCGCCATCCGCGTCGCCGCCGCGATCGTCACCGTGCCCATCGCCGAGGAACTGGCTTTTCGCGGCTATCTGGCGCGCCGGTTGGTCAGCCAGGAGTTCGACCGTGTCTCCTTCTCCAGCCTGACCGTGCTTCCCGTGGCTGTATCCTCGGCCGTTTTTGGCATGATGCATATGCAAAACCTGGGAGATTGGCGTCATCTGATGGTGGGTACTGTGGCCGGCCTCGCCTACGCCGCCGTGCTGCGCTGGAAGGGACGCATGGGGGACGCCGTTGCCGCGCACGCAATCAGCAACCTGTTGCTGGCTGCCTGGGTCCTCACCCTCGGGGACTGGTCGCAGTGGTAGCACCGGAGTTGCACTTCCGGCACTAATACCGCAATTTGGTGATTTCGTAATCGCGTCCATGAACTTGGGTGCCCCAGGTCCCTCGCTTTTGGGGACCTGGGAAACTATGAAACTACGCGATCGTGGTACTGGCCGGCCTGCCGGAACTCGCCTCCGATCCGCTGCTGAAAGATCGTTTCGCACAATCTTCGGGTTCTCCTCTTCCTCCGATCAACCGCTGGGTTGGCCGTGCCGGCGGCTGGCCTGTAGAGTGGTGGAATGGCCCGCGGCGCTTCAATCTCACAGTGGAAGCAGGAGTTGGGCGCGATGGTGGCCCTGGCCGTTCCGGTGGTCTTGAGCGAGCTGGGCTGGATGGCCGAGGGCATCGTCGACACCATCATGGTGGGCAAGCTGGGCCCAGCGGCCATCGGAGCGGTGGCCCTGGGAAATGCGGTCTGCAATACTCCTGCGCTCTTCGGAATTGGACTGCTGCTCGGCCTGGACACGCTCGTGGCGCAGGCCTTCGGGCGCAGGGATCACGACGAATGCCATCGCTGGCTGGCCCAGGGAATTTACCTGGCATGCTTCGCCGCGCCGCTGCTGATGCTGGTGGTCTTCCTGGCCAGCTTCGGCTTTGCGCGCTTCGGCATCAATCCGGCGGTCGCCGCTCCGGCCGCGGCTTACCTGCGCATTCTCAACTGGGGCACTCTGCCGCTGCTGCTCTATGGCGGGACCCGCCGCTACCTGCAAGGGGTGGGCGATGTGCGCGTCATTACCGTGACCTACATCGGGGCCAATCTGCTCAACTGGTTCGGCAACTGGGTGTTGATCTACGGCAAACTCGGAATGCCCGCGATGGGCGTGAAGGGCTCGGCTATCTCGACCGTCGTCTCGCGCATCTTCATGGCAACGGCGTTGCTGGGCTTTGCCTGGCGCCATGAACGCAGGCGCGGCCATCCGCTCTTCCGCCGCTGGGCTGCGCCAGGTCTGGACCGCCTCCGGCGATTGGTGAAGCTGGGCGCTCCGGCTGCCGGGCAGATTCTTCTCGAGGTGGGCGCATGGAATCTGGCGACGCTCTCGGCCGGGTGGCTGACCCCGGTGGCGCTGGCGACCCACCAGATCGCCCTCAACTACGCCAGCCTCACCTACATGGTTCCCTTGGGAGTCTCGGCTGCGGCGGCGGTGAGTGTTGGTCATGCCGTTGGCGCTGGAGACCCGGAACGAGCTCGCCGCGCCGGATGGCTGGCGCTGGGGCTAGGCACTGCTTTCATGCTGCTGGCCGCGGTGGTCTTCCTCACGGCGCCGGGACCGCTGATCGCCCTTTACACGCGCAATCCCCAGGTGATGGCCGTCGGACCCAGCCTGCTTGGCCTGGCGGCGGCCTTCCAGATCTTCGACGGCATCCAGACCGTCTCCACCGGGGCGCTGCGCGGGCTCGGCGAGACGCGAGTCCCCATGCTGGCCAACCTGGTGGGCTACTGGGTGCTGGGCCTGCCGCTGGGGCTGACGCTCTGCTTTGCCCTCCATTGGGGCATCTACGGCCTCTGGATCGGACTTCTGGCGGCCTTGGTCGTCATCGCCGTGGCGCTGCTGGCGCGCTGGCGGCGCGACTCGAACTGCCTGGCGCTTCGCTTCCAATAAGATCCTGACCCGGCTGATGTTGGTCCGGGCCAAATCGGACGAACTTCGGGTCACGCCATTCTCACGTCCCATCTCGTGGGACTCAATGTGGTTACCTGCGGATCTCCACCAAGGACAGAGGCCTCGAAATGTGACTATAATCACATCAGAGCGAGAGAGATAAACGCTCCACAACGAACAGGAAGGGAATCCCGCCAAATGGCGACAGGAGACCTGGCCCTCGGTCAGCTTGAGGGCGCATTGAGCACGCGCCAGCGCGTGATAAACGATTTCAGCATCAACGTAGCTACGGTGAACGGCTCCGGGTCGCAATCCGCCAACAGCGTTCTGTTGAAAGCCATCTTCGGAATGGGCGTTCCCGTCAGCGGGAAAAATCTCTTTCCCTCGAACATCGCCGGCCTGCCGACCTGGTTTCTGATCCGCGCCAGCAAGCATGGATATGTCGCACGCAAGCGCGACTCGGAGATTCTGGTCGCTCTGAATCCTGAGACCGCCCTGGAGGACGTGCGCGCATTGCCCGCAGGCGGCGTGGCCATCTACGAGGAGAACCTGAACAAGACTCTGAGCCTGAATCAGGCGCGCGAGGATGTGTTCTACTACCCAATCCCCTTCGACAAGATCACGGCATCCATCTGTCCCGAGGCCAAGCTGCGCAAGCTGGTCAGGAACATGGTCTACGTGGGCGTCGTGGCGCAGGTGCTGGCCATCGATCTTGGAGTGGTAGAGAGCGGGCTGCGCCGCCAGTTTGCCAAGAAGCAGAAGGTCTTCGACCTGAACTTCGGCGCGGTCAAGGCGGGCTTCGACTATGCCCAGCAGTATCTGACCAAGCGGGACCCCTATTTCATCGAGCGAATGAATGCGACGGCCGGCAAGATCGTCATCGACGGCAACGCAGCCTGCGGCATGGGCGCGGTCTTTGCCGGCGTGACGGTTGTCGCCTGGTACCCGATCACGCCCTCCACCTCGGTCGTCGAAGCGACCACTGACCTGCTCAAAAAGCTGCGCGTTACGCCGGAAGGCAAGGCCACCTTCGCCGTCATCCAGGCCGAGGACGAGCTGGCCGCCATCGGCATGGTGCTGGGGGCGGGCTGGGCGGGCGCACGCGCCATGACCGCAACCTCCGGCCCCGGCATGTCGCTGATGGCCGAGTTTTGCGGCCTGGGCTACTACGCCGAGATTCCCGGCGTCCTGATCATCGTGCAGCGCAGCGGGCCCTCGACGGGCATGCCGACGCGCACCCAGCAGGCCGATCTGCTCTCCGCGGCCTTTCTCTCCCACGGCGACACCAAGCACGTCATTCTGCTGCCGGGTTCGGTGAAGGAGTGCTTCGAGTTGACCCAGGCCGCCTTCGACCTGGCCGAGCGGATGCAGACGCCGGTCTTTGTCCTCACCGATCTCGATCTGGGCATGAACAATTGGGTCTCGGAGCCCTTCGATTATCCCAGCAAGCCCCTCGACCGGGGCAAGGTGCTCACCGCCGCGGACCTGGACAGACTGGGCGGCTTTGCGCGCTATCGCGATGTGGACGGCGATGCGATCGGCTGGCGAACGCTGCCGGGAACGCCCCACCCCAAGGCCTCCTACTTCACGCGCGGTTCCGGTCATAATGACGCAGCTGCGTACACCGAGGACCCAGAAGAGTATCAGGCCCTGATGGAGCGGCTGGCGCTGAAATTCGAGAAGGCTCGGGATCTGGTTCCCGCGCCGGTTGTTGTCAGGGATGCCGGCGCGAAGATCGGCTTTCTGGCTTTCGGTTCCACCGATTGCGCGCTGCGCGAAAGCCTGGACCAGATCAAGCAGCGTTACAGGCAGGAGCCGGATTATCTGCGCCTCCGCGCCTGGCCCTTCGCGCACGCGGTTCACGACTTTGTTGCCGCACACCAGCGCATTTATGTGGTTGAACAGAACCGCGACGCGCAGTTGGCGAGCCTGCTCAAACTCGACCTGCCCGCCGATCAGGTGACCAAACTGCGCAGCATTCTTCACTACAACGGATTGCCGGTGGACGCCGAATCCATCACGGAGCAATTTGCAGTCAAGGAGGGCCTCTAAATGGCAAGCGCTGCCTCAGCTCCGAAATTGAATCACATCGGCCTTCCCGTTATCGAGTACCGCGGCGGCAAGAGCACGCTCTGCGCCGGCTGCGGCCACAATGCCATCTCCGAGCGCATCATTGACGCCCTCTTCGAGATGGGCGTCGAGCCGGAGCGGGTGATGAAGATGAGCGGCATCGGCTGCTCGTCGAAGAGCCCCGCCTACTTTCTGAACCGTGCGCACAGCTTCAACGGCGTGCATGGGCGCATGCCGGCCATCTCGACCGGCGCCATTCTGGCCAACCACACTATGACGACGATCGGGGTTTCGGGCGATGGCGACACCGCATCGATCGGCATGGGCCAATTCGTTCACCTGATGCGCCGCAATCTGCCGATGATTTACATCATCGAGAACAACGGCGTCTACGGGCTCACCAAGGGCCAGTTTTCTGCCACCGCCGACCTGGGCTCGAAGCTCAAGACCGGCGTGGTGAACGATTTGCCCCCCATCGACACCTGCGCCCTGGCCATCCAACTGGGCGCGACCTTCGTGGCCCGCTCCTTCTCCGGAGACAAGAAGCAGTTGCTCTCCGTGCTCAAGGCCGCCATCGCGCACAAGGGCACGGTGCTGCTTGACGTGATCAGCCCCTGCGTCACCTTCAACGACCACGAGGGGTCCACCAAGAGCTACAAGTTCATGCAGGAGAACGACGAGCCGATCAACGAGATCGGATTCGTGGCCAGCTTCGACGAGATCGAGGTCGATTACGACAGTGGCGCGATCTACGAAGTGGAGTTGCACGACGGCTCGAATCTGCGCCTGCGCAAGCTGCTCGAAGACTACGACCCCACCGACAAGGCCAACGCCGTGCGTACCATGATGGAGGCGCAGGAGAAAGACGAGATCCTCACCGGCGTCTTCTATATCAATACCGAAAAGCCGACCTTCATCGATCAGTTGAATGTGGTGGATGAGCCGCTGGCCACGCTGCCGGAGTCGGTCACCCGGCCGCCGAAGCAGGCATTCGATGCGCTGATGGCCACCCTCAAGTAACGAGGCTTATGGTTGACGATTCGATCGGGAACGACAACGAGATTCTGGTCGCAGCGTATCGCGAGTTCAATGCGCGCAACATCGATGCGGTGTTGGCCTTGATGCATCCGGACGTTGTTTGGCCAAATGGGATGGAAGGCGGATACGTTTATGGGCACGATGGAGTGCGCCAGTATTGGACCCGCCAATGGAAGATGGTTGATCCCCGCGTCGAACCCTTGAGCATGGAAAAGGACGACCAGGACCGGACCGTCGTCCACGTCCACCAGGTAGTGCACGACCTGAATGGCAAGCTGCTGATTGATACGATGGTGCGGCATGCCTACAGCATTCGCCAGGGCCTGATCGAACGCATGGAAATCGAATAGTGGGCAGCCTTGACCGGCGCGCCGACAACAAAGCCCCGCAAACGCGGGGCTTTGTTTCTCAATTGACCCCTGCTCGGGCCTATTACTGCTGGGCGTCGCTTTGGTGCGCTGCCGCAGTCTTTGCGCCCAGCGCGGCCAGCTTGGTGCGCGCCTGGGCCGCCTCTGGGGTTTGCGGATGGCGCTGGATCAGCAGGCGCAACTCGTGAATACCCGCGTCCTTCCGCTCCATCAGCAAGAGCGCCATTCCTTTGTGGAGTTGAGCCGCAGGTGCCTTGGCGTTGCCGGGGAAGCCTTCGAGAACGGCATTGTAGGCCTTTACCGCGTCGGAGAGCTTGTGGTGCCGGTAGTCGATCTCGCCCAGGTAAAACTGCGCCGTACCGGCCAGTTCGTCCAGCGGATAGTAGTGCAGCACATCCTGAAACTCGCCCGACGCCACCTCGTACTTGGCCGCGTTGTAGTCGCGCAGAGCCGCCTGAAAGGTCTCCTTGAGCGGCGGTGTCTGATTGACGGGCCGAACGGCGACGGGGGGCGCGCTCACCGGAGCAGCGCTGTTTGCAGGCGGAATCGCGGCCGGTGCGGCGACTGCGGGCGGCGCGCTCTGCATGTTCTGCAACTGCGCCTGCAAATCCTGAATCGATTTTTCCAGCTTGTCGACGCGCGTCTTCAACTCGTCCACCGAGTCGTTCAGCGACTGCGTCTGTCCGGCGGCGGAGTCCAGTTTGCCGTTGACCGCATCGTTCTGTGCCGCGATCTTCTGCTGCAGCGCAGTCACGGCCGTATTCATCTGGTTGGCGCTGTCCGCGGTCTGCTGCGCCAGGTTCTGCAATACGCCAAAGCGCGAGTCCATCGTGGACTGGAGCCGCTGCACCATATCCAGAAGCTGCTGCACCTGCGTCTGCAGTTGAATGATCTCCTTCGATGCGGCCTGCGCCTGGGCGGGCAGCAAGACGAGAACCGCGGCGAAGATTCCCGCCGCAACGAAACGATTGCGAATTGTGCGTGCTTTCTGCATAAGTCACCTGTAAAGCAATTGTCGGCAATCAGCTTTCAGCGGTCAGTTCTTCGGGCTATCGGAATCGAGAGCCCGAATCTCCAGAGGTTGTAGCTGACCACTGACAACTGATAGCTGACAACTGGTTTGTTCTACCGGTCCAGCGTGAATCCGGCCCGGCGATTCTGTTGCCAGCACTCCTCGGTCGACTCCGAGCAGAAGGGCTTCTCCTTGCCGTAGCTGATGACGCGGATGCGGTCGGCCGCAACCCCTGCGGTCACCAGGGCATTTTTGGCTGCATCGGCCCGGTTCTGTCCCAGCGCCAGGTTGTACTCGTTCGAGCCGCGCTCGTCGCAGTAGCCCCCGATGACGATCTTGATCGTCGGATGGCTCACCAGGTATGAGGCATCGCGCGCCAGCGTGGCCTCCGCATCGCCGCGAATGTCGTAGGTGTCGTAGTCGAAGAAGATGTCCTGGACGTTGGCCTTGAACACCTCTTCCGGGCTCATGGCGCCGGTCGGCACCTCGACGGCCGGGGGCGCGTTCACGGTCACCTTCGCGGTGGCCTCCGCCATCCCGCCGTCGCCGCGGGCCACCAGGTGGTAGCTGGTCGTCTCGGTGGGTGTCACGGTCTTCACGCCCGCGCTGGGCACATCGCCGATGCCGTCGATGGAGATCGTGGTGGCATCGGTCGTTGTCCATTTCAGTTGAACTTGGTCGCCGGCCGAGACAAATGCGGGCGTTGCGGTCAGTTGCGCGGTAGGCGCGGCGACCTCAGCCGGAGCCGTCTGCGCGGCGGAAGGCGGCGTTGTCTTCTTGCCGCAGCCTGCAACCGCGGCCAAAGCGGCAAAAACAACGAGGGGCAACAGAAAGCGATGCAGTCGATTCAATGAACTACTCCTTCCGCAAATTGATTGTCCTCAACAATATGATAGTGCAGCCGGCCGGAAAGTTTCACTCGGCCAGCCATGCCGAGTGCGCTTGCCGCCTCATCCGCGGCTTACTTCCAGCTCCAATTGGGCATGAAGTTCTCGCCCGTCTGGGTCAGTTGATGCTGCTCGGTGCCGTCGGCCAGCATCGACCAGATCTGGTGGCTGCGCGGGGTCATGGACCGCTCGAAAACAATGTGCCGGCCGTCCGGCGCCCAGGAGGGAAAGTCGTTGCTGCCCGATTCATGGGTTACCTGAAGCCAGCGCTTGCTGGCGATGTCCATCACGTAGATGTCCTGGCCGCCGGGGGCGCCGGGACCGTACTTGCGGTTCCAGCTGAAGGTCAGGAACTGCCCATTGGGCGACCAGGAGGGGGAGATGGCATAGCCCCCGTCGGTCAGGCGCTGCACGTTGGCGCCGTCCGCGTCCATAGTGTAGATCTGCGGCAATCCGGTGCGTCCGCTCACCCAGGCCAACTGCGCGTTGGTCCGCGGATTCCAGGCGGGCGAGACGTCCGGCCCGGCGAAGCTGGTCAGCCGGTGCAGATTGGTCCCGCTTACGTCCGCGACCCAGATCTCCGGATCGCCCGAGCGCGAAGACGAAAAGGCGAGCTTCATTCCGTCGCTCGACCAGGCCGGAGACTGGTTGCTTCCTCCCGCCACGCCAGCGGGAAAGCTCACCAGCCGCCCAAGGTCCAGCGAGTACATCCGGATCTCCCATCCATTGCGGCCCAAAGAGGCGAAGGCGATGCGCGAGTTGTCCGGCGAAACGCGCGGCGAGAGTGAAATCGTGCCCAGGTGCGTGATCTGATGCTGGTTTTGCCCGTCGTAGTCCATCCCCCAGATCTCTTTGCTCCCGCTGCGCGAGCTGATAAAGCAAATCTTCGTCTCCGCGATGCCGTCGATGCCTCCGCCCAGGCGCAGTATGATCGCATCGGCAAACTTGTGAGCGATGGTCCGCGCCATGTCCTCGCTGGCCTGCTCGTTGTATTGCTGGCCCAGCACCTGCGGGCTGACGGTGTTGCGGGCGTCGTCCAGCCAGCCGTAGACCGCAAGCCGGCCGTTCGTCACCGAGAGCGCCCCGAAGGCCACCATTGCCGCATTGGAAGGCGCCGCGGCCCACTGCGCCAGGTTGATCTCCTGCGGCGAGCCGGGCGTGGCCTGGGGCGCCATGCTCTTCGACACCAGGTCGAAGATACCGGCGTTGGAAAGGTCATTGGAGAGCGTGGCGTCGAAGATCGTCATCAATGCCGGAGTTTGCGGATCGCCGCTCAGAGGCTTGAAATCCGCCGCGGCGATCCGGATGCGCTCGTTGCCCAGGTTCGATCCGGTATGAATCCAGTCCTGCGCCGCGGCGGGCAGTGCCGCAAAAGCCGCCAAAACAATCGTCAAAAATGAAGTAAGCCGGGAATTTGCCTTCATGCCGTGCGCAATCCTTCCTGGGTGAGAGCGTGGATGATCTTTGCGGACTCTTCGAATGCGGTCAGCCTCGTTGTCCCGCGTTCTTGCCGTCGGGGCAGCAAAGTGCCGCGCCTGTTCATAGATCCATTCTACGTCTGCCGCTCGCGCCGCACGTTGCAGTCTAGTATTCGCAATAGTAAGACGTCATGAGAATGTTTTGGTTGTATTGCGCGGGCAGCGCGCCAAAGGTGTCCACGCGCTGCGCCGCACGCAGGCAGGCGCTGTCCAGAGTCGAACTTCCGCTCGACTGAGTCAGTTGCACGCCGCTCACGCTTCCATCGCGATGAATGGCGAACTGGATGTAGGCCCGCGCTCCTCGCGGGGTATGCGGGTCCACCTCGGGCTTGTAGAAATTCGAGGCCATCTTGCGATTGAGATTTTCGACGTACCAGCCGAAGCGGCTGCCAAAGTCGCTGTCGCTCACCGTCGTCTGGCCGCTGGTGAAACCCGGCGATTGGACCGCCCGCGGTATCGACGATCCCGCCTGCTCGCCATACTGCGCCAGGTTGTTCTGCTTCGGCGGGGGCTGATGCTGCTGGGTCTTGCGCTCGCTCTCCTGCTCTTGCTTCTTCTCTTTGCCGAGGATCGGAATCGCCGTCTCGTCCACCGCCTGTTTGGCCTTGGGCTCAGGCACGGCAGGAGCCTGGCTGGGCGTCTCGGTGGACAGCACATTCTCGTTGGGCGGCTGATCGCTGGGCAAGGGAAGGGCGTGGGTCACCAGCGTCACCTGAATCGCCCCGCCGAGCCCCTCATTGCCCCACACGTTGTGATGAAAGAGTCCGCCCAGGATGCCGTAGGCCACAATGCACCCGGCCAGTGCAGCGTGCAGCAGCAGCGATCCCGCGGCCGGCGCCGCCAACGGCTCCGGCGTCAGCTCCCGCTCCAGTTGCTCGCCGCCCTCCAGCACACTGTCCATCAACACTCCGAAAACCGCGGGTGCCCCACTCTAGCCGCGTATTTGTTTTTGCGGCTAGGGTGGGAATCCACGAACCTCGATTCGTTTTTCCTCAGCGTTCCTAGTTGCCGCCCGCCGCCTTCGTCTCCAGCGGCTGCGTCACAATCGAAATGTTGGTGATCCCGGCCTGCTTCACAGCGTCCATCACGCTGGCGAATGCCCCAAACGGAACCCGCTCGTCCGCCCGCAGATAGATCACCTTCTTTGCATCGTCGGTGCCCGGTTGGTGCAGCCGCCGCCCCAACTCGTGAATATTGACCGGCTGATCGTTGAGATAGACTCGCTGCTCGCGATCGATCGTCACCACCATCCGCTGCTCGGTGATCTCCTTCACCGTCCGCGTCTTGGGCACGGCCACTTCAATTCCGGACTGCAAGACCGGCACAGAGATCATGAAGATGATCAGCAGCACCAGCACCACATCCACCAGCGGCGTGATGTTGATCTCCGCCAGCGAGGTTCGCGTCTGTCCGTAGCTACTTGAATAGGCCACGGTCTACCTCCCTGGCGGCTTCGGGGACGGCCGGAGCCGTGGGCCGCTGCACCACCACCGCACGCACCGGGATCTCCTCCAGCGAGTTCAGCAGCTCGCGGCAAAAGTCGTCGATGGCCGAGGCAAAGACCCTGACCCGCGCGGCGAACTGGTTATAGGCGATATTGGCGGGCACGGCAACAAACAGCCCTGCCGCCGTGGTGATCAGCGCCTCGCTGATGCCCGGCGCCACCGCGCGCAGGGTGGCCGCGCCCGCGGTGCCCAGGCCGTGAAAGGCGTCCACAATGCCCATCACCGTGCCGAACAGCCCCACATACACGCTGATCGATGCGATAGTCGCCAGCCAGGTCAGCCGCCGTTCCAGGCTGGTCACCGCCTCGCTCGCCGCGGTCTGCGCCGAGCGCTCCAGCGGCACGATGTTGCGCGGCGGGCCCGAGCCGCCCGTCTGGCGCTTGTAGGTCTCGTATACATCCTCGAAGACCTGCGCCATCGGGCTCGCCTTGCACTCCCCGGCCAGCACGGCAATCTCCTGCAACCGCGTCGCTTGGCTGAAGCCCTGGATAAACCGCCGGCTCTGGCTGGTTGCCTTGCGCAACGACGCGCTTTTGCCCAGAATCACGGTCCACGAGTAGAGGCTGGCAAACAGCAGCAGCGCCAGCACGGCCAGCGCAATCGGGCCGCTATTCATCAGCATCTCGACCAGCGCGCTCGAAGTCGCCGCCGGCGCCGCCGGAGCCGCGCCGCTATCAGCTTGCAGTAGAAAGAAAAACGCAGCGGAAAGAATCGGTCTTCACCTCTCTATTCACGGTATCAGACGCGATGGGGGCTTCCAAGTTACGGTTCTGGTCCATTCAGCCTCCCCAACAGCAATCTTCGGGCCATGCCTGCCGCCCTTCATGCTATGCTGCGCTCGGATTCCCGTTGCGGTTTTTGTCGAGCGCTGATCCGGCCACAAAGGATCTACTCGCCAACTCGCTAACTGGCGATCCCCGCGAAGCGGGGGCTAACTTGCTGCTTTTGTTACAGTCGCAGCCACAACCAGCCCCGCCCGGGTGCCCCACCCTCGCCACGCCTTTGTTTTTGTGGCTAGGGTGGGATACCCACGAACATCAACCGGCTCCATATCGGGAGCCTGATATATCGGGAATACGGACTCAACATGCTCGTCGAACTGCGCGCTGAAAACTACGCCGTCATCGATCACGCCATCGCCTCCTTCGGTCCTGGCCTGAACCTGCTCACCGGCGAGACCGGCGCGGGAAAATCCATCCTCGTCGATGCCCTGGCCCTGCTGATGGGCGGCAAATCCTCCGCCGAAGTGGTCCGCCACGGAGCCGACAAGGCCGTCGTCTCCTGCGTCTTCGAGTCCACCGCCAATGCCGAAAACATCCTCGAGGAAAACGGCATCGACTCGGGTGGAAACGACGTCATCCTGCGCCGCGAGATTCTTTCCACGGGCAAGGGCCGCGTCTTCGTCAACAACCAGCCCGCCACTGTCGCCGTCCTCCGCCAGCTTGCCCCGGAGCTGGCCTTGGTCCATGCCCAGAGCGAGAGCCTTTCGAGCTTCGACCAGGCCCAGCAGCGCACGCTGCTCGACCGCTTTGGCGGCCTCTCGACTGAGGTCGTCGCCGAAGCCCACGCTCGCTGGCGCGCCGCACAACAGAAGCTCGACGAACTCCTCCAGGGCGAACAGGACCGCCTGCGCATGGTCGATCTCTGGAGCTACCAGCAGAAGGAGATCGAAGCCGCCCGCCTCGCACCCGGCGAGGACGAGGCTCTGGAGACCGAAAAGCGCGTTCTGGCCAACGCCGAGAAGCTCTATGCCGCCGCCATGGGGGCCTTCGAGCAACTTTACGAGGGCGGCGCATCGGCCGAGGCCGCTCTCCGCGCCGCGATCAAGAATGTCGAGGAACTGGCCCGCTACGACGCGCGTTTCATCGAGGCCGCGCAGCAGCTTGGCTCCGCCCGCGCCACCATTGACGATTTGGCCGCCAGCCTGCGCGACTACGCCGAGGGCATCAACGCCAGCCCCGAGCGCCTCGCCGAAATCGAAGATCGCCTCGCCCTCATCGACCGTCTCAAGCGCAAATACGGTAAGACCATCGCCGAGGTCATTGGCTTTTGTGAGGACGTAACTCGCAAGCTCGCCGAGGTCGAAGACCGCGACGAAATCCTCAAGACTCTCCGCGCCGACCTAGCCACCGCCGTTGCGGCCTATCGCGCTGCCGCCCAGGCCCTCACCGCCGGGCGCCAAGCCGCCGCCGGCAAACTCGCCAAGCTGGCCGAAGCCCAGATCAACTCGCTAGCCATGAAGGTCCGCTTCGAGATCGCCGTCCACTCCGCGGGAGGCCAGGATGCTTTGGAAGATGATGTTGTCGATAAGCCCTCTGCTTTGAAAGGGCACGACTTCAGTCGCGCCGAAAATGCCGCAAAAACAGAAGGGGCTTTAGCCCCTGAGGTCCGCTCAGATTTGAAGGGTACGGGCTTCAGCCCGTACATCAGCTCTCCCGATTCAACCGGGGCTTTAGCCCACGAGGGAAACACCGCTCACTGGACCGCCAACGGTTGGGACGAGGTTGAATACCGCATCGCCACCAACCCCGGCGAACCCCTCAAGCCCCTCCACGAGATCGCCTCTGGCGGCGAGATGTCCCGCGTCATGCTGGCCCTCAAAGTCACGGTCGAAGAGGGCGCCGCCAAGCCAAAAAAGAAAGCCCCCACGCCACGCACCTTAGTCTTCGACGAAATCGACATCGGCATCGGCGGCCGCGCCGCAGAGGCCGTAGGTCAAAAACTCAAATCCCTGAGCCGCGGCCAGCAGGTCTTGTGTGTGACTCACCTGCCCCAAATAGCAGCCTTCGCCGACCAGCATTTCGTCGTTGAAAAGCGCGAAGCCGATGGCCGTACCAAGATGCAGATCCGCCTTTTAGACGACCGCGCCCGCACCCACGAAGTAGCCAGAATGCTCTCCGGCGCAAAGGTCACCGACACCAGCCTTCAGCACGCCGCCCAGATGATCGCGGGCAGCCGGTAGGGGCTAGGACAACCACTCACATTTAGTTGGGTGCCCCAGGTCCCTCGCATTTGGGGACCTGGGATTCCACGAAACTCATCCGGTCAGCGTGCGCCCAGGCAAGCAAACCCATGCGAGCGAGAAGCGAGCCGCCAGCCCCACCGCAGGTGGGAGCCGTGCAAGAACTTGGCCTCGCTGCGCTAACTGCAAGTATTCATGTGCGTCCAAGGTGGGACGGCAATCCTTTCCCCGCTCTCCCGTTAAGGAGAATCCCCTGATGAAGATGCAAGCCACCAGGAGCGCCTTTGCACTGGCAGTCTTGGTTCTATCCTTCCTGATTCCGGTCCATTTGCTCGCGCAGGGATCATCCGCCACGCTTTCTGGCAAAGTAACCGACTCTTCGGGCAAGGCCATCGCGAACGCAAAAGTCGCCGCCAGGAATCTTGAGACCGATGAATCCGCCGAGGCTCTAACCAATCCGGATGGTGTCTACACCTTCACCAAGCTCGCGCCCGGCGAGTACGAGGTCTCTGTCTCGACGGAAGCGCTGGGCGCGAAGACGGCCAAAGTCACGCTCACCGCTGGCCAGCCTCAGACCCTTGACCTGACGCTCGCTCCAGCTTCCCCGGAGCCGCTGCCCAACGCGCCTTCGCTCGGGGACCTGGGCTTCACTCCGGAACAGTCGCAGCCGAATGCAAAGTTGCAGGCCATGCTCGACAGGCGGACGGAGATGCTCAAGATCCATCAGCGTCTCGGCCTAATCGCTGCCATCCCAATGGCAGCCGCGCTGATTACCGGTCCCATGGCCAAGGCAAAAGGGAAAAACGGCCAGACCATCACCGAGCCGACCACTGCCAATCTTGACTTTCACGCCGCGCTCGGCGGAACAACCGCTGCTCTCTACTACACCTCCGCCTACTACGCCATCTTTGCGCCCAAGGTGCCGGGAACCACGAAACACGGAGCGATTCGCCTTCATGAGACGCTGGCCTTCGTTCATGTGCCGGGCATGATTCTCACGCCGGCCCTGGGTATCATGGCCTACAAACAGGAGAACGCCGGAGAAAAGGTCCACGGCCTTGCCTCCGCGCATGGCACTGTCGCCTGGATCACCGCAGGCGCCTATGGCGCGTCGATCGTCGCCGTCTCCTGGCCCATTCATTGGAAGTTCTGGGAGAAACAATGAAGCCGATCCTGCTTGCCCTCCTGCTTGCCGCGGCGTCCGTCGTTGCGCAGTCCGATACGCAATGGATCGCAGAGCAATCCACTCTCACCTATCATATGACGCATCCCATGCATCAGGTGGACGGCGTAAGCCATGCGGCAAAGGGGAAGGGAATCTGCCACGCCGGGCAGTGCGATTTTCTTGTTGCCGCGCCGGTCAAGTCCTTCGACTCCGGCGACACGAACCGCGATCTGCACATGATCGAGGCGACGCGCGGGGCGCAGTTCCCCATGGTCGTCGTGCGCGCGCGCTTTCCCCAGGCGGAAACAGGATCGGCAACCGTCTATGCCGATCTTGAAGTTCAGTTCGCCGGCCAGACCGCCCATTATGCGCATGTGCCCTTTCAGCGCGTGGCGCAGGGCAATGAACTGCGCATCACGGGAACCGTTCCGGCCACCTGCTCCGACTTCAAGATCGACCGCCCCTCGTTCCTCACCGTTCCCATCAGGAACGAGATTCCCGTCCACGTAGATATCACCTGGCGTCCGATGTGAGCAGCGCCGGTCGTCGATGGATGGATGCCGGATGCCGGGTGCCCCAGGTCCCTCGCATTTGGGGACCTGGGCGTCAATGTCCGCAGCCCTGCCAGCCTATAGGTTCCCGCCCTATAATCCACCCATCGAGGAGGTCCCGATGCAATCCACTCGACACATCGGCATTTGCGTCTCAGCCCTTGCTCTCTTCGCGCTGCTTTCCCTCGCCCCGGCAAGCGCGCAGCAACTTACGCCGAAGCTGCAGAACGCCGTAGGCCACTGGCAGGTCATCGATAGCGACGGCAAACCGGGAGGCAAAGTCGATACCTATCTGGAGAATGGAAAGCTCTTTGGCCGTGTCACCGAGGTGCGTCCCGGCCGCACGACGCATGACGTCTGCGATAAGTGTTCCGGCGAATACAAGAATCAGCTCATCCTGGGCATGGTCATCCTGCGTAACTTTCATCCCGAGGGAGACGACTGGGTCGAAGGAACCGTCGTCGATCCAGAGAATGGCAAGGAATACAAGGGCAAGATCTGGGCCGTCGGAAACGATAAGCTCCGCATGAGGGGCTTCATCGGCATCTCGCTGCTGGGCCGGACAGAGGAGTGGGTGCGGATTCCCTGAGCAGCCAACCCGAACCCAACCAGCTTATTTCGCCAGCGGCACGCGCAGATCGCCGCCGGTCATCTCCTTCGGCAATCCCAGGTTGAGAATGTTCAGCAGTGTCGGCGAGATGTCGCGTAGCGAGCCATCCGTGCGAAGGCGATAGTGAGGCGCCTCCTCGGCCACGTAAATCAGGGGCACTGGATTGGTTGTATGCGCGGTGTGCGGGCCGCCGGTCACCGGGTCCACCATCATCTCGGCGTTGCCATGGTCGGCGGTGATCAGCCAACTGCCGTTCTTTTCGCGAATGGCCTTGTAGATGCGGCCCAACTGCGCGTCGATGGCTTCGATGGCCTTGATCGTAGGCTCCAGCTTGCCGCTATGGCCCACCATGTCGGCGTTGGCGAAGTTGGCAACAATCAAATCAAAGGTCCCGTCCTCGATGGCCTTCACAATCGCATCGCCGATGGCCTCGGCTTTCATCTCCGGAGCTAGATCGTAGGTGGCGACCTTCAGCGAAGGAATCAGCACGCGATCTTCGCCGGGGAAGGGCGTCTCGATGCCGCCGTTGAAAAAGTAAGTCACGTGGGCGAACTTCTCCGTCTCAGCCACGCGCAGGTTGCGCAGATGATGCTGGGCGAGCACGTTGGCGAGAATGTTATCAAGCGACTCCGGCGGCATGATCAGCGGCAGTTCGTAGAGCTTGTCGTACTGCGTCATGCAGAGGTAGTAGAGATTTTTGGGAATCTCGCTGCGGGGAATCGTGGCATCGAGCGCTTCCCAGCCGTCGAGGTCGCGGCCGCCCCGCTTGTTCAGTCCGCTCTCGCGGGTCAGGACGCGGGTAATCTCGCGGGCGCGGTCGGCGCGGAAGTTGAAGTTGATGCAGACATCTTCGTCGCGAATCTGCCCGACCGGCTTGCCCGCCGCATCGACAACAACAAAAGGAATGAGAAACTCGTCGGTGATGCCGTTGTTGTAACTCTCCTTGATGCGCGCCACGGCATCGGGGTAAGCGCCGCCCTCGGCCTTGCCATTGACCATGGCGTCGAATGCCTTGCGCTCGCGCTCCCAGCGCTTATCGCGGTCCATCGCGTAATAGCGGCCGTTGATGGTGGCGACCTTGCCCACGCCGTACTCGCGCATCTTCTGTTCGAGTTGTGCAATATATTTGGCGCCGGAATCGGGCGGTGTGTCGCGCCCGTCCATGAAGGCGTGGACAAAGACCCGCTCCAGGCCGTACTCGCGCGCCGTACGCAGCAGGGCGTAGATGTGATTCTGGTGCGAATGCACGCCACCGTCGGAGACCAGGCCGAAGAGATGAAGCTGCCGTCCGGCCTCGCGAGCGCGCTTCATGGCGTTCACGATTACCGGATTCTTTTCGAATTCTCCAGACGCGATGGCCGCGTCGATCCTCGTGATATCCATCTGCACGATGCGTCCTGCGCCGATGTTAAGGTGGCCGACTTCGCTGTTGCCCATCTGGCCGTCGGGCAGGCCGACAAAGTGGTCCGAGGCCTGGATCAGCGTGTTGGGAAACTCGCGCAGCAGTTTGTCGTAGGTGGGTTTGCGAGCCAACGCAATGGCGTTGTTGGCGGTTTCGGCGCGATAGCCCCATCCATCGAGGATGGTCAGAACGAGTGGACGCTTGAAAATGGGCACGTAGAAGAACACCTCAGAAAGATCGAAGTACTCTATTCAGGATAACCTGCGACGCCGTGACGGCGTGTGGCTTCGGTCACATACAACGCGAACTCACGGGGAACCTCATTCTGCGTTTCGATGGAGATTTAGCGACTGAGTAGACTACCCTTCCTCATCAATGTTGAACGGGACAAATACGCGCTTCAACGGCAATAATGCCTTATCTTCATCCTGAAGCCTTTCGTAGTTTTCCTGGAGCATCTGAATAAGGCCGGTCGCATCCATCGGACGAAGAAGCCGATCGCGATTCTCGCGCCAATAGCGTTGACCGTTGGACTTGACTCCGTTCAGGCCCACCATAAGCCCGAATTCGTTCTGTTTCAGGGTACCAAGAAGTTGTTGAAGATCAGGCTGGCCAACTGGGTCACTCGTGTGTTTTACCTGAACGATGATTCTCTCCCCAGCGCCGAGGGGATTCTTCGAGAGGATGATGTCTATTCCGCTGTCGGCTCCTATGCCGGCGCTGTTATAAAGCTCGGTAAAACCAGCCGCCTTGAAAACTGCACCGACAATTCGTTGGAAATCCTCATGGCCCATCTTTTTTAACCTCTCGCGAACGGCCTCTTCCGCCCGTTCCGAGAGGTTTTCTGTTTCTTGAGTGGCCATTTCATTAGTTGCTGACTCCTCAACGCCCTTGAGTATTGCCGAGGCTTGATTTGGTGACTGGGCAGCCTCAATCAAAGGTGCGAAGTTTGCACTGGGCTTGGCAATCGTCTGCCAAATAGTAAATGAGTTCCGCAGATCTGGTGGGATGGTGTCCCATTGAACCGGATGGAACCAGACGACTGCGCGTGTCCGCGGGTGCCCGCTGTCAAAGCTCGCGTCATACTTGTAATCCCCTGTAACTTTGCCAACCAGAACCTCGCGCGTGCTCTTGACAGGCGTGATGACGAAATCTCCCTGTTTCATTGCACGAATAAAACTCCAGAGCTGTCCAGCAGCGGCCCCAACTTTCTGTCCGGAGTAGTCTTCTGGGAGTCTCTTTTTGATCTCAGCACGAAACTCGTCCCATTGTCCATTTACGGGGAAATCGCCGAGAGAATTCCATCCGACCGCGATTTTCTTTTGGTCTCGGAACTTATCCGCGATCATGCCTTGATAGCCAGCCTTCACGAGCCAAATCGCCATATAATCTGCCGTCCGCTTCAGTCGTTGTAGTTGAGGCCTTCGAGGCCGAGGAAGACTGCGCCGCCGCCGAGTTCTTCTTCGATGCGGAGCAACTGGTTGTACTTGGCGATGCGGTCGGTGCGGCTGACCGAGCCGGTCTTGATCTGGCCCACGCCGGTGGCGACGGCGAGATCCGCGATGAATGTGTCTTCGGTTTCGCCGGAACGGTGAGAGATCACCGAGGTGTAGCCGTAGCGGCGGCCCAGGTCAATGGCTTCAAGAGTCTCCGTAATCGTGCCAATTTGATTGACCTTGATCAGAATGGAATTGCCCACGCCTTCTTCGATGCCGCGTTGCAGGCGCTTGACGTTGGTGACGAAGATATCGTCACCGACCAGTTGAATGCGGCCACCCAGCTTGTCGGTGAGGATCTTCCAGCCTGCCCAGTCGTCCTCGGCCAGGCCGTCTTCAAGCGAAACGATGGGATACTGGCGGGTCCAGTTGTCGTAGAAGGCCACCATCTCTTCACTGGAGAGTTCGCGCTTGTCGCTCCTCTTGAAGATGTACTTCTTCTTTTCCGTGTCGTAGAACTCGCTCGACGCGGGATCGAGCGCGATGGCGATCTGCTCGCCGGGTGTGTAGCCCGCGGCAGAGATGGCTTCGAGGATAAGCTCGATGGCTTCGTCGTTTGACTTGAGCGAAGGAGCAAAGCCGCCCTCGTCGCCGACAGCCGTGTTGTAGCCCTTCTTCTTGAGCACGCCCTTGAGGGTATGGAAGGTCTCCGCGGCCCAGCGCAGCGCCTCGGAGAAGCGCTCGGCGCCGACCGGCATGATCATGAACTCCTGGAAGTCCACGTTGCTGTCTGCGTGGGCGCCGCCGTTGAGCACATTCAGCATGGGCGTCGGCAGTATGCTGGCATTGATGCCGCCCAGATAGCGGTAGAGCGGAATTTCAAGCGTCTGGGCAACGGCGCGCGCGGAAGCCATCGAGACGGCGAGAATAGCGTTGGCGCCCAGCTTGGATTTGTTTGGCGTACCGTCGAGGGCAATCATGGTCTGATCGAGCAGCCGCTGGTTGGAGGCGTCCATGCCCTCCAGTTCGGGCGCGATCACGGTTTCCACGTTTGCCACGGCCTGCAGCACGCCCTTGCCCATGTAGTGGCTCTTGTCGCCATCGCGCAGTTCCACGGCCTCGTGCTCGCCGGTGGAAGCGCCCGAGGGCACGATGGCGCGGCCCAGAGCGCCGCTTTCTAGGATCACGTCCGCTTCCACGGTCGGATTGCCGCGCGAGTCGAGAACCTCGCGGGCGCGAATGGCAATAATCTCAGTCATATTTGTCCTCATGATGCGATGCTGCAGCCGGTCGTTCAGTTGCGGACGGCGATCGACGGCAAGAGTCTCTCCGGCGGCGCTTTGAATGGTCTTCAGAAGCTCCTGCACGTTGCTGATTCCTCTCCGTCCAACGCTAAAAGGGAGGCTGATCTCTCGATAGGATTCTAGCAAACCGGGCCCTGGCGCGTTGTGAACTGGCAGCGACAGGGCCATCTCGCTGCCAGCTCAAGGAAGTGCGCCGGACGGGTTGCCTTTGTTGATTCGTGCCGTCCAAGGCACGGGTGCGCATGCCGGCACCCCATCGGCAGCCGGCCTGCGCTAGCCTGAACTTGGGTGAGCTGGCGCCTGAATCCCGCATGGAATCGGATCGCGACCGCAACTGTTCGAGCCCGGCAGGGTTTAACCTCACAGCAAGATTCTTGCCCCGCGTTGGGAGAAAAGGAGACTTGGATGAACAGGCCGACCCTTGTATGCGCGCTGTTGCTGGTGGCCGCTTCCGCTATGGGAGCGCAGAGTGCAAGCCAGTCGAACCCCTACCAGGGAACCTCGACGCCTCCCCCGGACGATACCATCGTGACGACAGAATCACCCCAAGCCAAGCCGCCGGCCGGAAAGCCGGCAGCGACTGCCCAGAGTCAGAACCAGACGCAGGACCATGCGCAGGCCCAGGCGCCATCGGAAACCGCCGCAGCCAATCCTGCTACGAACGACTCCGACCCCGACGGCGACATCGTGCATGTCGAGCAGACCGCCGCCACGCCGCCGCAGCCGGAATTGACCGCGCGCAGCACGACTGACGATCCGGACGGCGACATCGTGCATCCGCAGCCGTTGCGCCCCGGCGAACTGGGAGAAGGGACCATGATTCGCGTCGAGTTGCTGGACCGGCTCTCGACCACCGGCAGCGAGCGGGGCCAGGCCTTTCGCAGCCGCGTGGCCAGCGACGTGCTGCAGGACGGGCAGGTGCTGATTCCCGCCGGAGCGGAGATTGACGGCCGCGTGGCAGAAGTCTCCAGCGGCCATACGGGCGGGCGCGGCTCGATTCGTTTGCAGCCGGAGACCGTGATTCTGCCCAACGGCTCGCGCTACACGCTGCACGCCGAGGTGACGGGAACTCCCGGTTCCCGGACGCACGTTGGCGGCGAGGGAGCCATTCTGCCCGATTCGCGGCTGCGGCGCGACAGTATTGAATACGGCGGAGCAGTGGGAGGCGGCGCGATTACCGGAGCGGTCATAGCCGGCCCGGTGGGTGCCTTGACTGGCAGCCTGATCGGCGCCGGGGCCGTGACGGCTCACCTGCTCATCAGCCATCCGCAAGCCACCC
This sequence comes from uncultured Acidobacteriaceae bacterium, assembly GCA_963710875.1. Lineage (GTDB taxonomy): Bacteria > Acidobacteriota > Terriglobia > Terriglobales > Acidobacteriaceae > Telmatobacter. The sequence goes on from CAVQBW010000002.1 coordinate 651,821, forward strand.
TTGAGCCGGGGACCGTGCTGCTCTTCAGCCTCTCCGAGCCGCTCCAGTTGGTGCCGGCCGGTTCGAGCGGGAACTGAGGATTCCTTACCGGAAGTAAGGAATGGTGCTATGATGGCCATTGAGGGCTAATGATGGCTACCGCCGCTGTCACTTCCAAAGGTCAAATAACAATTCCGATCGAAGTTCGCAAGAAGCTGGGCATCAAGCCTGGCGACCGGGTCAGGTTCATCGAAGGCGAGCACGGCGAAATCATCCTCAAGCCGAAGACCGGCTCGATCAAGGATTTGAAGGGATTCGCGCGCTGGACCGGAAAGCCTGTCTCTATCAAGGAGATGAACGAAACCATTGCCAAGGGTTGGGCAGGCCTGTTGACCTTCGAGGATTGATCGGCAAAAGATGAAAGGACTCGACACTAACATTCTGGTTCGATACATAACGCGGGATGATCTCGTTCAGAGCCGGAAGGCTGATGAATTTCTCGAATCTCTCACTCCCTTTGCGCCAGGTTTTGTCTCGCTTGTTTCACTGATTGAACTCGTCTGGGTATTGCGCAGTCAGTATAGTATGCCCAAATCTCGACAGATTGAATGTTTGAAGCGATTATTCAGTCTTAGTGAATTGGTAATTGAAAACTATGATGCGGCCGCCTTGGCATTGAACCGGTTTGTCGGCGGAAAAGCCGATTTCGCCGATTGCCTCATCGAATCTTCTTGCGCCGCAGCCGGTTGCACTGAGACGGTCACCTTCGATGTGGCTGCGTCCCGGTTTGCTGGAATGAGGTTGCTTTAGCAAGCAATCTCTCAGTCAACCGCCAAGGCAACGGGAACCGAATCCCCCTCTGCCGCGTATCACTCTCCAAACGCGCACCTTGGCGTCCCAATGCCATGCAGACATTCTCCGACACTCTCGGCCAGGTCTACCGCGCCATCATGGCCAACAAGCTCCGCTCCTTCCTGACCATGTTCGGAATTGCCTGGGGCGTGGGTTCGCTGTTGGTGCTGGTCGGCCTCGGCGAGGGCTTTCGCAGCGGCCAGCACAAGAACTTCGCCTCTCTGGGCAACGATCTCATCCTCATGTTTAGCGGGACCATCCCGGCGCTCGCCAACCAGCACACCGGGATGCGCCCCTATGAGCTGACGCTGCGCGACGAAGAGGCAATGCGCCGGCTGCCGGAGGTGCGCGCCGTGACCGCCGAGCTCCAGCGCTCGGACATGTATGAAGTGAGCCAGTGGAGCAGCACCTCCGGCCATGTAACCGGCGTCGAGCCCAACTGCAAGGTTGTTCGCTACATTCCCATGGCGCAGGGCCGTTTTATCGACGACACCGACATGCGCGATAACCGCCGCGTGATCGTGCTGGGGCAAAAGGTAGCCCAACTGCTCTTTCCCGGCCGTCCGCTCCTGGGCGAGACCGTGATCATCGACGACACAGCATTCACGGTTGTCGGACAGGTGCAGAAGATCGGCCGCGGCAACAATACCTGGGACGATCAGAAGATCTACCTCCCCATTACCACCATGCTCGAGCTTTTCCCGCTGAAGGGCGACAACATTCCCCGCGATGCGGTCTTTTCGCTGCAATACCAGCCAGCCATCAAGGGCGAATCCGCGCCTGCCGTGGCCGCCGTTCATCGCGTGATTGCAGAGAACCATGGCTTCGACCCCAGCCTGAAGGACGCCTTCGACGATTGGGACACCGTGAAGGAAGAGAAGATGGTGGGCGCCATCTTCGACGCCATGGATGTCTTTCTGGGCGGTGTGGGCATTGTGACGCTGGGATTGGGCGCGGTGGGCATCATCAACATCATGCTCGTCTCGGTGACCGAGCGAACCCATGAGATTGGCCTCTTGAAGGCCATCGGAGCCACCAAGCGCAGCATTCTGTCGCAGTTCTTCTGGGAGGGGCTCTTGCTGACCGGTATCAGCGGAGTGATAGGAATTGGGCTCTCGGCTGCATTCATGTGGCTTTTGCAGCAGGTGCTGACCGACAAGATGCCGGGCTGGGATCCTCCGCGGCTCGTGCCGTGGTCGGCCGCGCTGGCTTTGGGTTCGCTGGTGTTGTGCGGCGTTGCCGCCGGCCTCTATCCGGCCAGCAAGGCGGCGTCAATGGACCCGATCGAGGCGCTGCGGCGGGAGTAAATAAAGCAGCTAGGAGCTGATCTATGCTCAAAGACATTCTCGGCCAGGCGTGGGAGGCGATGGTCTACAACCGCCGCCGCACTGCAATCACTATGATCGGCATGGCCTGGGGTATCGCCACGGTGGTGCTGCTGCTGGCCTATGGCGCTGGTTTCAGCCACGCTATTGAGGCCATCTTCGCCGAGTGGGGCACCAACACCATCGGGTACTTTCCCGGCAAGACGACCGAGCAGGCCGGCGGCGACAAGGCCGGCGTCCTGGTCCGCTTCACTCTGGACGATGTCGATCGCGTCGCCAACGCTGTTCCGGGCATCACGCATATCTCGCCCTTTGTGTCGAAGACTGTGACGGTGCAGAACGACCTGCACACGTATTCCTGGAATGTCAACGGCGTTCGCCCCTCGTATCAAGACATTCTGAAGATGGATATCGCTCAGGGCCGCTTCTTCAACGGCGCCGAGGACCAGCAGCGCGCCCATGTCTGCGTCATCGCCTCCGAGGCCAAGACCAAGCTTTTCTCTGGCGCCTGGGCGCTGGGCGAGACGATCCGGCTCAACGGGGTTCTATTCACGGTGATCGGCGTGCTGCGCCCCAAGATGCAGGAGGGCGACCAAAATGACGTTAACCGCCAGATCTATGTGCCCTTCAACACCATGAGCGACCTCAAAGACACGATGTACCTCGATGGCGTCTGGTTCAGCTATCACGGCGACAATGAACTGGCCGAGAAGTCTCTGCGCGAGACCCTGGCCGCGGCTCATCACTTCCGCCCCTCCGATCACGAGGCTGTTCACGTGGCCAATCTGATGACTGAACTTCACCAGTTCAGTATTCTCTCCATCGCCCTTCAGGTGCTGCTTTCGCTGGTGGGCGCGCTCACGCTGGGCATCGCCGGCATCGGCCTGATGAACATCATGCTGGTAGCCGTGCAGCAGCGCACTCGCGAGATCGGGGTCGAAAAGGCTCTGGGCGCGCAACGGCGGCACATTCTCACGCAGTTTCTGGCCGAGGCCCTGGCCATCACCAGCGTGGGCGGCGTGGCGGGCATCGCCCTGGCTTATCTGGTTTCGATGATGGTGGGGCGCATCACCTTTTACAGCGCTCTGGCCAAGAATGCCGAAGCCGCGGACATCCGTCTTATCATCTCGCCCGCATCGGTGTTGGTCGCTACCGGAATTCTGATCGTCACCGGCCTGGTCAGCGGCATGATTCCCGCCCTGCGTGCCGCCAATCTCGACCCCATCGAGGCGCTGAGGTATGAGTGACAGTGGTCAGTCGTCAGTGAACAGTGGTCAGTTTCCTGGCACTCGCTTGGATAGACCGTTGCCAGACTTGCAAATCACGGAATGACTGGGCCACGAATCACCTCTTTGCGTCGGTCACTGACAACTGAAAACTGATCACTGATCGCTATCCTCACACCGGCGGCAGCGCGTTCACCACCGGCACGCCGGGAGGCGGGGTGAATTGAAAGCTCTCCGCGGAGACTGGCGCGTTGGGCTGTTCGCCAGAAAACGTGAAGCGGGTGAGCGCGCCATCGGTCTCCTCAATCTCAATGCCGGTAATGGCGCCCTCTGCTGTCACGGTCAGCGTGAGCCGGCTGACGCGCCTCTCCTCGCCTTTGGGCTGGCCGGAGAGCGTGAATCGTCCTTCAGACGCAGGCGCCAGCGTCAGGTGGCTCAATTCCTTTTCGAGTTCCGTATGGCCAAGCAGAAAACGCAGCGGCGAACGCAGGTCGTCCAGCTCTTTGGCGGCGATGCGCTGCACTTGAGAGTCGCCGCGCGAGTAGAACCAGGCGTACTTGCCGTCGAGCAGGAAGAGCTTTCCGGCCGGTGAGCTGTACTCCCACTTCATGCGCCCCGGCTTCAGCAGCAGCAGTGTCCCGCTCTCTGTCCGCCGGATGCCCAGCCCCTCATAGCTCTCGACAAACCCCGCCTTGAGCGAGTGCAGCTGGTTGTAATGGCGATCGACGCGCCGGGCCAATTCCTGCGCTGAGAGAGCCTGAGAGGCTGGAGGCCGCGGTTGCGCAAAGAGGCAGGTTGTGAGCAGCGCGGCGGCACAGACCAAGCCGCCGCGCCTGAAAAACGGGTCAGCCCTCATTGCAGGAGCTGAGTGCAGTTGGTGCCGCCTGCCGGATCGTACTTGGGTGCGCCGCCGAACTGATCGCTGCAAAAGCCGCGATTGCCGGTCTTGCCCACCGTCTGCGGAACGGCGGTGACGGTATAGCCGGTGATCCTGTCGCTGCCGTTGATCGACACCTTTGTGCAGTTGCCGATGGAGAAGATGTAGCCGGACTTGTAGCCCGAGGCCAGATCGCCCTGCAACATTTGCGCGGCGGCGGGCGAGGGAGCGCCGGCGCTGGGATCGCCGCCCAAAGCCGTCAGCGTGCAAGCATAGCCGTTGGCCGGGTAGGTGGAATCGTACTGAATCTCTGCCAGGGAGATGGCGCGGATCGACTGGATCGCCGAGGTTTCGTTGGCCTGTCTCTTCATGTTGCCCATGGTGGGAATCGCCATGAGCATGAGAATCAGGATGATCGAGATGACGATCAGCAACTCCATCAACGTAAAGCCGTTGGGCTGGATAAAGCGATTGACGCGACAGATGCGATGCTTCGAGTTCGTGCGATTCATGGGGTGTCAGTTCCTCTGGGAACGGGGAGGAAAGCCCCGGCCCATTCGAGAGAATCCTACAACGAATGGACGCGGAAGGGAAATCGGACGCTCGGAAAAGAGATCAGGGGTCAGAGATCAGAGATCAGTTTCCTGCTATAAGCGGATCTGTGTCGCTCAGGCAGCGTTTGGCAACTCAGTGTGTCAGCAGCGTTGAATGCGCGACGGCGACAACTGATCCCTGATCTCTGTTCTCTGATCTCTGCTTTTCAACACACCAGTTGCGAATGCTTCAGCTTCACCCCGTCCAGGCGGCCAAGCAGGGTGACGGCGATGCGCTTGGGGTCGAAAAGGCGCTGAGCCATGGCCTGAACCTGGCTCGCGTCCACCGCGCTGATGCGGCCGATGATCTCGTCCACCGTCATGAACTCATGGAAGTACATCTCCTGGCGCGCCAGGTTGGCCATGCGCGAGTTCGAGCTCTCCAGACCCATCAGGATGTTGCCTTTGAGCTGGTCCTTGGAGCGGTTCAGTTCCTCGTCGGGCATCGCAAGCTCCTTCAGCTTGCGGAACTCCTCCAGGATCAGGTCCACCACTTCCAGGGCTTTCCCGGTCGAGGTGCCGGCATAGACCAGCAGGGTCCCGGTATCGCGATAGGGGCTGAGATCGGAGTAGATGGAATAGACCATGCCCCGTTCCTCGCGGATGGTCTGGAAGAGGCGCGAGCTCATGCCTCCGCCCAATACCGTATTCAGGATCAGCGTGGCGTAGCGGCTCTCATCGGTGATGGGCGGGGCGGGGACGCCCATGCAGATCTGCACCTGTTCCAGAGCCTTCTTGTTGCGCAGGATAATGCGCGCGCTTGCCTCGGGAGCCGGCAGCTCCTCCAGCCTCACGCCCCCCGCCAGTGTGGAGAACTTCCCGGCAACCGCCTCGACGAATTGGTCGTGATCCAGGCTGCCGGCTGCGGAGAAGATCATGTTGCCGCTGTGGAAGCGGTCGCCGTGGTAGGCCACCAGGCTCTGATGGTCAAGGCGCGCCACCGTCTTTGATGTACCCAGAATGGGCCAGCCGAGCGGATGGTCCTTCCAGAAGGCCTGCGTGAAGAGCTCCTGAACGAGAACGTCCGGGTTGTCCTCGTCGATCTTGATCTCCTCAAGAATCACGCCGCGTTCGCGTTCGATGTCGGGCGGGTCAAAGACGGGGTTCAGCACCAGGTCGGCCAGCACATCCAAGGCGATGGGCACATGCTCGGCCAGCGATTTGACGTTGAAGCAGATCGTCTCCTTGCCGGTGAAGGCGTCCAGGTTGCCGCCGATCGAGTCCATCTCGCGGGCAATGTGCTGGGCGGAGCGGGAGCGGGTGCCCTTGAACAGCATGTGCTCGACGAAGTGGGAGATGCCGTTGGACTCCGCTGGCTCGCAACGGGAGCCGGACTTGATCCACACGCCCATGGCCACCGAACGCATGTACTCCATCCGCTCAGTCAGAACGATCAGGCCGCCCGGAAGTACCGTGCGGCGAAGATTTCGCTCAGTGTTCATCGTCCTCCGGCCTCATTCAATTGTAGGTCAATGCGGGCCGGAGCGGCACGAACTGGGTTTTCAGGGCAATCGCTGCGCTCCGGGCAGAAGCCGCCTGACGCTTGCCCAAGCGCAATTGCACGAGTCAGTTTGCAGATGATTTCCTGCATTTCGCTACCCTGGAACAGGGTCGGCAATCTGGAACGGACCCCGCAGACCACCCCCCTACCCCCTGGGGGTCCGATTCTCCTTTTCTTCGCTTTTAATCAGCGAAACCATGAATAATCTTGACCTTATGCAATTGCCATGCTGTTTTGCCCCCGGTGCATTCGCGCGCGAAATGCACTATTCTGGCCCAGACATGACAGAGAATCCAGGCCAACTCGTTCGTCTCACCGATGTTCCCGGCGGAAGCCAAGGCTCAGAGGCAGCAAAAAGGAAGCTCTTCGGTCTGAATTCCAGGGCGCTGACGGCCTGCATGATCGAGGCAGGCGAGCCGGAATGGCGGGGAAATCAACTAAAAGAAGCCATTTATAGTCAAAGAATTACAGAGTTAAGTGAAATATCTACTTTATCTAAGCCATTGCGCCTGCGGCTTGCCGCCAAAGGCTGGGAGGTCGGTCGGCCGCGCATTGTCCAGGTCTTTCGATCCGCCGACGGCACGGAGCGCTACTTGGTCCAGTGTCAGGGCGGCGACGGCCTGACCGTGAAAACCGGGGTCCCCAGCGACAGGTCCACCGTCGCTGGGGTGGTAGAAACCGTCTGGATGCCGGAGGGCGACGGCGGCGAAGCCGGCGACGGGAGCGATGCGGAGACGGCGGACGAGGCTGGGAATCGAAGGCAACGCGCCACGATTTGTGTTTCCAGCCAGATAGGCTGCGCCGTCAACTGCCAGTTCTGCCTGACTGCCAAGCTGGGACTGCAACGCAACCTGAGCGCTGGCGAGATTGCCGGGCAGGTGGTTGCGGTCCTCGACCGTCAGGGCGTCGAGGTCGGCCGCGACCGCGTGAACCTGGTCTTCATGGGCATGGGCGAGCCCTTTCTGAACTACGGCAACTTCATGGGCGCGGTGCGGCTTCTGGTCGAGGAGGTTGGTCTGAGCCCGCGCCGGATGACGGTCTCAACTTCGGGAATCGTCTCCGGCATCGAACGCTTTGCCCAGGAGCCAGCCGAACTGCGGCCCAAGCTGGCCATCAGCCTGAACGCGCCAAATGACCAAATCCGCACCGAGATCATGCCCATCAACCGTAAATGGCCCATTGAAGCGCTTGTCGATGCGGTGCGCCAGGTCCGGCTTCGCCCACGGGAGCGGATTACGTTTGAATATGTTCTGCTGGGCGGGGTGACCGACCGGCCTGAGCATGCCTCTGAGGTCGCCCGGCTGGTGCGACGGACCGGCCTGCCGGCCAAGGTCAACCTGATCGCCTGGAATCCCGGTCCCGGGATTGCCTACGCCACGCCGCAGCCTGAGGCCGTGGAGGCCTTTCGCCGCACCTTAGCCGATACAGGTATTCCAGCCTACATCCGCAAGCCGCGCGGCCGCGACATCTATGCGGCTTGCGGGCAGTTGAAGCGGACTGTGGAGGACAAGGACCCCGGTAGCAACACCTGACTACTCAGCTACCTGTTTTCTGGCGGCTTCCACTTGGCTTAAGAAGATGCAAAATCGAATAAACACGATAAAGCTTAGAAATCCGAAATACATCAAGATTCGCGACAAGACCAGGGAATACACCCAATGTGAAGCCGGATGAAGAAAGAAACGAAGAGATTCCGCCAACAAGGTTACCGCTGTGTACCAGCTCATGGCAAAGATCAGAATGCGGCGGAAGAGACTTGGGCCGCAAGGCGGGCGATTACAGAATGAGATCGCGTATACGACCAACCATGGAGGAAGCACTATCGCCATTAAGATTGCGACAACAATTCTGTTGGGGTGATTCTGAGACAAAGAACTCAGAAAGATGGCTTGCCCCATGGCTCCAAGAATTAGGCCATAATTCGCGATGTTGATCCTGCTCATTGGGAGAATGACGCTGAGGTCGCGCTATTCGCTCCTGTTGGCGCACGCACCTCTTATTTGCTGGGCATTGGCAGCGGCTTCACGCTGCCGCAATCGGGGCCTTTGTAGACGGACGAGGAGTCGACCGTCCATTCAACCGGCATGGAGTTCGGTCCAGCCTGCATCGTTCCGGCAAAATGCATCTTGCCCTTGGCGTGATTGCCGTCGGCCCAGGAGGACTGGATTTCTCCCTTGCCGTTCATCCGTCCGTTGCACACCAGGTCGGCCGTCATGCTGCCCGGCAAGAGCACGATGTTGGTGATCTGGCAGTCGCGGTTCTGCGAGATCGGGGCACCATACCTGTCGATCTGGGCCTGAGTGAGGCAAACCTGCGTAGTGTGCGGGCCGCCGCCGGGCATGGTCATTCCGTTAGGCATGGGCGATCGCTGCCAGGTCATGTTTGCGGTCATCTCCCACAGGCCGGGCTTTCTGTTGGCCTGCGCCCATGCGGCCACGACAAGTGCGAAGATACAACAGCCCAACACGATGGAAACACGGGTCTTGCTCATCTTGCCTCCTGCGAATCGCGCGAGCCTTGGCCCACGCGCGCTCCAACTCTACAGCAGCGTGGCAGGAACTGGAAAGAAAAAACTTAGGCCCGGCCGGCAAGAGCCGCGCCGCCCAAGGCAAACAAGGCGCCTACGACCCGGCCGGCGGCGTGGCGTACAACAGTGTCTTCGCTGGCGAAGTTGCCGCTGATGCAGCGCACGCCCAGCGCCTCGACGCGCTCGATGTCGGCCTCGATCGGCGATGCCCCTTCGGCGGCGTAACGGGCCAGCGTCTCGGGCGAAAAGGCCGCGGTATTCACCAGGGCGTAGTCGAAGATGGGGGCATGGGTGTGCTCGTAGATGCGCTCGATGTGCTGGGAGGCGGTCAGTCCCAGGCTCTCGTTGGCCTGGGTCATCAGGTTGCAGATATAGACTCGCACGCCGTGGGCGCCGGACAGCGCCGCGGGTATGTCCCGCACAAGGAGGTTGGTGATGAGAGAGGTGTAAAGCGAGCCAGGCCCCACGGTGATCAGGTCGGCGCGCTCGATGGCTTCGAGGGTTTCCGGCAGCGGAGCGGCGTCCGCGGGGTCGAGCATCAGCTCCGCGATGCGCTTGCGGCTGGCAGTGATCTTGGTTTCGCCGCGCACCAGCGAGCCGTCGTTCATGCGCGCGACCAAGGTGGCGTTAGCAGTGGTCACCGGATAGATGCGTCCCCGTGTGGCCAGGATCTTCGACGCCAGTTGGATGGCGTGGCCGAAGTCGCCGGTGATCTCAGTCAGAGCCGCTACAAAGAGATTCCCGAAGTTATGCCCCTTGAGGGAATCGCCTTTGCGAAAGCGATGTGCGAAGAGCTGAGCCAGCAGATCCTCTTCCTCGCTGAGCGCCACCATGCAGTTGCGCAGGTCGCCCGGAGGCAGCATGTTGAAGCCCTTGCGCAGGCGGCCCGACGAGCCTCCGTCGTCGGTGACCGTGACTACGGCGGCCAGATCGGAGATGAGGCAGGCTTCACATCCGGGCTGGGTGGAAGCCGTGACATGGCGCCGCAATCCACGCAACAGCGTCGAAAGTCCGGTGCCGCCGCCGATGGCCACCACGCGCAGCGGCCGAATCGCGGTCAGCGCTTCACGCACCCCGCTCGGCTGCGGAAGCGGCTCCGGGCGTAAGGGCGGAGTGTGGGTGGGGGGCACTTGAGACCTTAGGGAACCTCGGGATACAACAATTCGGTAAAGCGGGGATCGTCCGCCATGCTCTGGAAGTCGTTGTCCGCACGGGCCTGAAGCCGGTTCCTGGGGTTCAGTTCGATGGCCAGCGCGAGGCTTTGCAGGCAGTCCTGGGCGCGCCCGGTGATTGCGTCGAGGATGGCCAGGCCATAAAGGGCATAGTCGGCTTTGGGATAGGCTGCCAGGATGGCGATGAACTGTTCGCGCGCCTCCTCATAGTAGCCGGTATTCAACTGCGAAATGGCGTAATCGTAGTGCTCCTCGGGCGTCGGAAATGTCAGGTTGTGCTTTTCCAGTTGCCGTTGGCAGGTGCTGATGTACATCTTGCAGCGCTCTTTGAGCTCGGGCGGTGCGGTTGGGAGCAGTTTCTCCAAGGCGGCGAGCGCTTTGTCGTACTTGCCCTGCTGCAACAGTTGCACGGCGGCCTGGTAGTGCTGGAAGGACGGTCCCACGCCCGCGGTTGAGTGCCCGCCGGCCTTGCCTGAGGGTAAAGCTTCCTTTTTTCGGTCGTGCGCCACGGATCGAGCCTCTTGCATCATGAGTTTACCGAAAGCTCGCACACCTTGGGAGCCGGTCAAGCCGGATCGCTGCCGGCAGAAATCGTGCTCCTGAAGATTGCGTTGCTCAGGCCCTCTTTATACGCACAACCCCGCCTCACGTCAAGACAGGCCTCCGGCGGGTGCTAGGCGCCGGAAGATTTCGCGTGGACCGGGCTACCGTAAATTACTGGGTTGAGAGAGGGATCGTTGTACATCTTCAACTGGCGGTAGAGCTTGAAGCGCCTTGTCCCGGCGAGGGTTTCGCGCCACAACGCGTCGAGGCAGCAGGCCAGATCGGCGCGCTGCTCCTCAAGAATGGCGAGCCGGACCAGGTTGCGCTCGGCGTGGCCGGCAGGCGCGTCCACTCGCTCGGCCTCTTCGCGCGTGTGGTAGATCTTCAGCGAGAGGATCGAAAGCCGGTCGATCATCAGGCCCGGTGACTCGGAGTGCAAGGCGGCCGCCGGGTTGGGCAGGCCATTCGGTTCCAGCCAGGCGAGCAAGGCGCGGTCCAGTTCCTCGGCCAGATCGTTGCGTTGCTGGTTGGTGCGGTCAACCAGCCGCTTCACCCCGGCAAGCTCGGCGTCGGTCGCGCCGGGAGCGCGGGCCTCGTCCTCGATGTGCCAGAGCTCGATGTTGGCGCGATGCTGGCGGTTGACCGCATCAGGCCAAGCCGAACCGGAATCCTGCCGCAGTGCGCCAGTTCGATGCCAGTCTCCAGTGGCGCGGTCCTGCAAATCGACGATCGACTGGGCGGAAAGCATGGAATCGATCTTAACAGGATTCTTCAGTATTCCTTCCGCTCCATTACCCACACGGAAGCAAAGAGCAGCACGGCCACGCACACGACCGAGGTCAGCATCGGCGCCCAAGGAGTTGACGCCGTCAATGGACACGTGAGCAGGTTTAAACCCCGCAATGGACTGAAAAACGAGATACCGGCAACGCGGAATTGCAGCATGGCCACGCCGCCCAGAATCAGAATGGCGCCTGTAAATTGCCACATCTCATCGAGGATGCAAGAAAGAAAGGTGGAGAGCGCATAAATCGCCAGGGTGCAAACGATGGCGCGCGCCCCATAACGCAGCAGTTGAAACAAGCTCGCATCCGGTTTGAAGAGGGGGATGGCTGCTGTCGTCAGGAGGACGAAAGCGCAGCTTTCCATCGCTCCAAACCCAGCGCGGGCAAAGAACAGCCGCCGCCGCGAAACCGGCAGCGAGAGCGTGAAGAACATGGAGCCGTGAAAGCCGGAGACTGCGCTGTAAGTGGTTTGACTGTTGACGCCGCTGCCGGCCAGATAGAGCGGAGATATGCAATTCAGCAGCATCATTCCCACCGCAACCCCCACCCACCCTTTTTGCGTGGGCGCGCCCATAAAGCGCGGAAGCCAGAACAAGGCGGTCATGACCATCATGAACACGAAGCGCCAACGAGTTTCAAGCCATGCCTTGTACAAGAGCATTTATTCCCCCCTCACGTGGTCCAGAAAAAGCTCCTTGAGCGTTACCTGTTTGATCTCCAGCGAACACGGCGCTAGTTGGCGTGCGCGTTCTGCCAGATCCTCCACATCCTTATGCGCCAGCAGCGAGGCCGTTCTGCCGCGCCGGCGAAGATGATCGACACCCGCGAGCGTTTCGAGTTCCCGTGGCGGCTCGCCATCGAAGACCAGCAGAATGCGACGGTAATGCATCTTCAAGTCGTCGAGCACGCCGTCGATCACCGATTTGCCCTCGTCGATCAGGCAAACCCGGTCGCAAATCTGCTCGACCTCGGCCAGTTGATGCGAGGAGAAGAAAATCGTTGTACCGTCGGTAGCTGCCAGATCGGCCAAGGTTTGCAAAATCTCCTCGGTCATCACAGGATCAAGTCCGCTGGTCGGCTCATCCATCAGCAGCAACTCCGCGCCTCGCGCCATTGCCAGCAGCAGCATCAGCTGCGTTCGCATTCCCTTGGAGAGCTTGGTCACGGCCCGGTCGAGCGGCAGCCGGAAGAGGCGAAGATATTTTTCCTCAAGATCGCGCCGCCAGTTGGGATAGAACGGGCGTGTGAATGCGATCGTCTGACCGACCGTCATGAAGGGATATAGCTCCTTTTCCTCGCTGACAAAGCCAATGCGGCGGCGCGCCGAGACGGATGCGGCCTCGGATTCCACTGGCTGGCCAAAGAGTCGAATCTCGCCGCCATCGCGTCGCAGCATTCCCAGCAGCAGCTTCAGCGTCGTTGTCTTTCCCGCGCCATTGCGGCCCAGGAAGCCGCAGATCGCTCCGCGCGGCACGGCGAGATCAAGCCCTTGCAATGCCGCTGTGCCGTTGTAGCTCTTGGTCAATCCCTGCGTCTCAATCAATAAGTCGTTCACGTGCGTCTCCGTGCAGCGTTTGAATTGTCAAGTAACGAAGAAAGCTCATTTTCAAAGACTCTGCGCAACTCCGGCTCCGACAGACCCAGTGACAGTCCCGACTCGATCCCACGGCGCAGAGCCTCGCCAGCTTCTCCGATTGCGACTGACCTGGAAGCGCTCTTCGCTTCCACAACGTAAGCTCCCGAACCGTGCCGCACCTCGATGATGCCTTGCAGCTCCAGTTCACGGTAGGATCGAGCAACGGTGTTGGGGTTCATGGCCAGCTCCTCGGCAACCTTCCGGATGGTTGGCAATTGTTCGCCCACGCGGACGGCGCCGGTTTCCACAGCGTGCTTGATCTGCTCCATCAGTTGCAGGTAGATGGGCACGCCGGAAGCGAAGTTGATTCGTAATTCCATTTGAGTGTCTAGTCAAGTAGTACACTAGACTCATAGCAATGTCAAGCGAAAAGATTCTGCGTCACTCCGGCACGCACAGCTCAATTGGAGACAGCGCTTTAGAATTGGACTCGAGGAGCATTGGAGGCAACGGCCTGCACCCGCATCGTCAGTGGAACCCGCTACGACAGTTCCGGGTGCTGGTTTCGCTGCACTGAACGGCGCAGTCCCATTCCAGGAGAATCCGATGCGTGCCGGTGGTCGGAAGCTGGATTTGCTGCCGAATGATCCGCGTTCGAAAAAATTTCAGTAGGGCCTTGACAGAATACCTACCAGTTGGTATTCTATATACCAACTGGTAGGTATACCATGAATGCGACCGATCAACGGCACGATTCAAAGATCAAATTCCTCGATGCGGCCCTCCATGTGATCCGCTCGAAGGGCTACACCGCAACCCGCGTCGAAGACATCTGCGAAGCGGCCGGCCTGACCAAGGGCAGCTTCTTCCACCACTTCAAGAGCAAGGAAGATCTGGCTCTGGCTGCGGCGGAATACTGGGCAGAGACCACTGGCGCACTCTTTGCCTCTGCGCCCTATCGCGCATTGTCCGATCCCCTTGATCGACTCCTCGCGTACGTCGATTTCCGCAAAGCAATCCTTCAAGGCGATCTGCCGGAGTTCACCTGCCTCGTTGGCACCATGGTGCAGGAGATCTACGAGACGCATCCCGCCATTCGCGAGGCCTGTGGCAAGAGCATCAGCGATCACGCCGCAACTCTGCTGCCCGACATCGAGCAGGCAATGCGGCAACACGGCGTCCAAGGAGACTGGACTGCCGAGAGCCTCGCCTTCTACACGCAAGCCGCAATTCAGGGAGCATTCATCCTGGCCAAGGCCAAACACCAGCCGGAGGTTGCCGCCGCCTGCATCGATCATCTGCACCGCTATCTGGAATTGCTCTTCAATCAAACCCAATCCCCAAAGGAGATCCCATGAACCTCACCCTGGAACCCGAGACCGTAACCTGGCCCGAGACGCACTATGTCTTTGTCGAAAAGACCGGGCCTTTCATGACCACCGCGCCCTCCGCATGGCAGACCGCTCATTCACTTCGGCCAGCGATTTCACAGCACAACAAGATCACCGGGTACATGAGCCTCTACAAGATGGCGCCTAAGATCTATCGCGCTGGATTCGCGCTCGAAGCCGCACCGGAAGAGCTGCCGGAGGGCGTAGCGCACACGAGATATTCCGGCGGCAAGTTCAGCCGCTTCGTCTTGACCGGCCCCTATTCCGATCTGCCCGATGCCTCACGGCGCGTCTGGGAGATTGTCTCTGAAAAGGCGATCCCGGTCCGGGATGACTTCGCTATTGAGCACTACTTGAACGATCCAAACATCACTCCCGAAGAACACCTGATCACCGAGATTCTTGTGCCCACCGCGTAGTCCGATTCAACCGGCAACCGCGCCCGCGCCAATGATTCTGCTTCCCCGGAACGCACTTGGTCCGCAGGCGCCGTCTGCCCTCAACCAAACCGGAGGTCCCATCATGTCCACATCAACACTGACCGTTGAATCCGCTCAGGACGAGGCCGCTATCCTTGATCTCGTCTCAACTCTCAGCAAAGCAAATCACAACAAGGATGCCGCATTGTTCGGCGCGCAATTTGCCCCCAATGCGGCCATCTTCAATCTCGCTCCTCCGCTCGTCCATCACGGGGTCGACCTTGAGGAAAAGCAAGCCTGGTTCGACTCATGGGCAACGCCGGTCAAGATCGAGCCGCGCGATTTCCAGGTTCAGGTCAGCGGAGATTTCGCTTTCTGCCACGGCTTCCTTCACCTCAGTGGGACGAAGAAAGGCGCTGAGAGCACTGTCAGCTTCTGGATGCGCGAGACGCTTTGCCTCGAACGCTCCGCGGGCGCATGGCGGATCGTCCACGAGCACACATCCGTGCCCTTTTACATGGATGGCAGCCTGCGTCCGGCCTTCGATCTCAAGCCCTAGGGCATGAGCCGCGCGCAGAGACTTTACAATCGATGCGGGAGCAAGTATGGAAGTCAAGGGGCAGTACCCGCATCGCCGGTGGAACCCGCTGCGCCAGTCATGGGTGCTGGTTTCGCCGCACCGCACCCAACGGCCCTGGCAGGGCGAAGTGGGCCATGCAGCCGCGCCCCCGGCGGTGGCCTACGATCCGGGCTGCTATCTGTGCCCCGGCAACAAACGGGCAGGCGGGGTGGTGAACCCTGCCTATGAAGGAATCTTTTCCTTTGAAAACGACTTCGCCGCCCTGTTGCCGGATTCCACCTCCGAAACAGAACAGCAATCCTCGCCGCTGCTCAAAGCCGAGCCGGCGCGCGGGCTGTGCAAGGTGCTCTGTTACCACCCCGACCACAGCCTGACGCTGGCACGCATGAGCCGGCCGGAGATTCGCCGCGTGGTCGATGCCTGGACGCGGGAGTATGAGGAGCTGGGCAGCCTGGACTGGATCGAGTACGTCGAGATCTTCGAAAATCGCGGGGCCATGATGGGTGCCAGCAACCCTCATCCCCACGGGCAAATCTGGGCGACGGATTTTGTTCCCGATGAACCGGCCGCCGAAACCAGGGCTCAGCACGAGCACCTTTCCCTCACCGGCCGTTGCCTGCTTTGCGAGGTTCTTGCCGCCGAAGAGAGAGCCGGGGAGCGTGTGATCTTCGAGAGCGAGCATTTCACGGCGTTGGTCCCCTGGTGGGCCGTCTGGCCCTTCGAGGTGCTGGTGCTCAGCCGCCGGCATCTGGGCGCGCTGCCGTATCTGAACAGCGGCGAACGCGACGGGCTGGCCGACGCGCTGAAGCGGCTGACCATCCGCTTCGACAACCTCTTCGAGACCAGCTTTCCATACACGATGGGCTTCCATCAGTCGCCCACCGACAGGCATCTGCATCCGGAGGTTCACTTTCACGCCCACTTTTATCCCCCGCTGCTGCGCTCGGCCACGGTGCGGAAGTTCATGGTGGGCTTTGAGATGCTGGCCATGCCGCAGAGGGACATCACTCCCGAAGAGGCGGCCCGGCGGCTCCGCGCCAGCCCGGAAGAGCACTTCTGGCCGAGAGCTTGAGCGCCTCGTTCCTGAATGGCGTCCAATCTTTGAACTTGGGCGGACCGAGGAGTAGACTTGCGCTGTCCGCAGTCAAGGAGCAACTGATGCGTTCTACCTCGTGGATCGTCTTCGCCGCACTCTCTATCGCAGTCATCGCCAACGCCCAATCCACACCGCAGAGGACTTCGGCGTTCGCCGGCGCCGAACCGGCTTCGATTGCCAGTGCTCCCGATCCGGCCGTTGCCGCGGTTGTCTCCGCGGTGATGCCAAAAGCTGCCTGGGGACGGGTGAAGGGAGTGCCGTTTTCCGCCACTCAGACCACAGTGCGCGAGCAAACGCTGGCCGACGGCACGGTCATCAAGAGCACGGTCGAGGTGCAACTCTGGCGCGATAACGAGGGGCGAATGCGCGCGGAGAGTGCACTCCAATTGAAGACCGGCAGCAAGCAGCAGGGTCGTGTTGTGGCCCTCTGGAACCCGATCGACGGAACGGAGATCACCTGGGTAACTGGCAGCCCCTCTGCAAGCTATGCCACGGCGCTTCATCTTCCCGAGATGCAGATGAACGGCTTGATGGGCGCTCTGGCTTCCCCGCAGGCGGGCGCTCCATCCCGTTCTCTGCGCGTCGCAACCCCATTGGTTGCGCTCGGTTCGCCTGCAAGTCAGGATGCAGCAAATATCCACACGGAGGCCTTGCCGGAGGATTCAATGGCGGGTCTCGATGTCACGGGTACTCGCACCACGCAGGTGGTTCCCGCCGGAAGCATCGACAACGACCGCGACTTCACCGTGACCTCGGAGACCTGGATCTCGCCGGAGCTGAAGACCACGGTGCGCCAGACGACCAGCGATCCGCGCACGGGAACGGTGACGACCGAGCTGAGCAACATCGATCGCTCCGAGCCCGATCCTGCTCTCTTCAACCCGCCGGCAGGCGTCAAGCGGGTCGACCTTCCCAATCCAGGTCCCGTTGATTCCAGCGCCAGGCCGTAACTCCGCTCTTGAGTGCTGGCAAAACGAGACCGCCCAGAACGCTGGAAGACTTGTTTCCCAGGTTTTCTTTCAGGGGCAACCGCATGTACCTGTCTTTGCAGATTATTTCCAGCATCCTGCTAGCCTGAAGCTGGGTCGGCCCTCCAGAACGGGTCGGTGCGGCTTATACCACTCCGGTACCCCCCACCCCCTCCCCCTGTGGACGCCCCATTTCGAGGCTTTGGATGGTCATAACTAACTCCTAATCAACAGTTTGTGATTCATTTCCCTTATCGAATCAGTCAACAAAAAGGCACGAATTCACACATTTTCAAGCCCAAAACGCCCCTTTTCAAGCGCTTTTTCCCCTGTTTTCGCTACGAAAAGAAGCTCTGCTATCCTCCAGCAATCGCCCCAATAATCAGCAGCGGTTCTTTCCCGTCGGCGACCGCGCGCGGCAGCCACGCGTCCACTGACTCATGCGACCAATCCTCCTCGCAGGCGAAGAAGCGCAAAAACGCCCGTCGCTTGCCCGTCTCATACTCGCGAATCGTCCCGCGCAGCATCGGGTAGGCGGCTTCGAGCGCGTCCAGCACGCGCCGCATCGTCACCGGCTCGGCGACCTCGAGCGCAACCTCCGCGCCCACATGCGCCAGGTTACGCAGATGGTAGGGCAGAATCACCCGAATCGTGCGCGGCATTAGGCCTTGGGGACTCATGCCAGCGTCTGCACCTCGACCGAGAGCACGCCGGGCAGGTCGTGGACGATCGGCAACCAGTTGTCGCCTGCATCGGCCGAGGCATACACTTGGCCTCCAGTTGTGCCGAAGTAGACGCCACACTCGTCGAGCGAGTCGACGGCCATCGCGTCGCGCAGCACGTTCACATAGCAGTCCTGCTGCGGCAGCCCTTTGGTCAGCGGCTCCCACTCGTTGCCGCCGGTCCGGCTGCGGTAGACGCGCAGCTTGCCCTCCGGCGGGAAATGCAATGAGTCGCTGGTAATCGGCACCACGTAGAGGGTCTCCGGCTCATGCGCGTGCACGTCAATCACGAAGCCGAAGTCGGTGGGCAGGTTGCCGCTGACCTCCTGCCAGCTCTCGCCCGCGTCGTCGGAGCGCATCACGTCCCAGTGCTTCTGCATGAAGAGCACATCGGGCCGCGCCGGATGCATGGCTACATGGTGCACGCAGTGGCCGATCTCGGCCGTCGGCTCGGGCATGAAGTTCGAGACCAGTCCCTTGTTGATCGGCTTCCAGGTAGCGCCGCCGTCGTCGGTGCGGAAGGCTCCGGCAGCCGAGATGGCGATGTACATCCGGCCAGGATCGGCGGGGTCGAGGATGATCGTGTGCAGGCACATGCCGCCCGCGCCAGGCTGCCAGCGCGGACCGGTTCCATGCCCGCGCAGGCCGGCCATCTCATGCCAGTTCTTGCCGCCGTCGGTGGAGCGAAAGAGCGCGGCATCTTCGACGCCCGCGTAGACCGTCTCGGCATCGGTGAGCGAGGGCTCGAGATGCCAGACGCGCTTGAACTCCCAGGGGTGCTGCGTGCCGTCGTACCACTGATGCGTGGTGAGCGGCTTGCCGGTCTCAGCCGAGACATCGTAGAGGAAGCGGTTGCTTTTGGCCGGGGGCTGGGACGGCGCGGCTTCTTCAGGCTCTACGCCGGGCTGCTGCCAAGTCTTACCGCCGTCGGTGGAGCACTGCAACAACTGGCCAAACCACCCGCTGGTCTGCGATGCGTAAATGCGGTCGGGGTCCACCGGCGACCCCTTCATGTGATAAATCTCCCAGCCCGCGAAGTGCGGCCCGCTGACCTGCCAGTCTTTCCGCTTGCCGTCCGAGGTCAGGATGAATGCGCCTTTGCGCGTCCCCACGAGGACTCGTACAGTGCTCATGGCTCTCCTTTTCTCCCCGCTCCGGCCTTCTGGGCCGGACTTCCGCAAGGTCTGTTTCGAGATTTTTGCCTAACTCGCTGCCAAAATGCAAGTGAATTTCAGGCCATGCCTGGCCGCAGTCGTTGATCCCGCGCTGGAACGCCAATGCTCTAAACTCAAATCTGGGACCCTCTTATGATCAAGTTCTTCGGCGGCAAAAAAGACACGGCGGATGAAGCCCCCTCGAAGGAGGCTGAGTCAGGCGCGGACGAAGCGCCTAAATCCGGCTTCTTCAGCCGCATGAAGCAGGCGGTTTCGCGCACCCGCGAGTCGCTCTCGACCCGGATCGAATCCATCGTTGCTCTCACCCGCACGGTGGATGAGAAGACACTGGAAAATCTCGAAGCCGTGCTGCTCACCAGCGACCTGGGCGTCGAAACGACTAACGCCATCCTCGCCGCGCTGCGGGAACGGGCCAAGCGCCAGGCCATCGAGGGTGGCGATGAACTGCGCTCGCTGCTGAAAGAGCAGATTCGCGCGATTCTCGAAGCGCCTATCGCCAACCATCCAAATTCAGCCCCGCCAACTGGCGAACCGATGGTGACATTCCTCGTCGGCGTCAACGGAACCGGCAAGACCACCTCGGCGGGCAAGCTGGCGGCGTGGTTTCGCAGCCAGAACCGGACCGTGCTGCTCTGCGCGGCGGATACCTTTCGCGCGGCGGCCATCGAGCAGCTTGAGGTCTGGGCCTCGCGCAGCGGCGTGGAGATGATCAAGACTCGCCACGGAGGCGATCCGGCGGCGGTGCTTTATGACGCCGCCTCCGCCGCCAAGGCGCGCAAGATCGACGAGCTGATTGTGGACACCGCCGGCCGCCTGCACACCAAGACCGGCCTGATGGACGAGTTGGACAAGATGCGCCGGACGGCAGCCAAGCTGATTCCCGGTGCGCCGCACGAGGTGCTGCTGGTGATGGACGCGACGACCGGGCAGAATGGATTGCAGCAGGCGCGGCAGTTCACGCAATCGGCAGGGGTGACAGGGATTATTCTGACAAAACTGGACGGCACGGCAAAGGGCGGCATCGCGGTGGCGATTGCACAGGAACTTGGGCTCCCGGTGCGGTTCGCGGGCGTGGGCGAACAGATGACCGACCTGCTGGAGTTTTCTCCGGCGGAGTTTGTGAATTCGCTACTGGATTAGGATGGGCGCATTGGATCGAGACCGTTACTGGATGCAGCGCGCGTTAGAGCTAGCGAAGCGCGGAATCGGCGTCACCTCGCCCAACCCGGCCGTGGGCTGCGTGATTCTCGACTGCGCGGGTCAGGTGGCTGGCGAGGGCTGGCACGAATACGATCTGCTCGACCACGCCGAGGTTGTCGCGCTCAAAGTGGCGCAACAGCATGCCGGCGAGCGGCTGCGCGGCGGCACAGCCTACGTCACACTGGAGCCATGCAACCACACCGGCCGCACCGGCCCGTGCACTGAAGCGCTGATCGCCGCCGGGCTTGCGCGCGTCGTCGCCGCCACCATCGACCCCAATCCCGCTGTCGCCGGCCACGGGCTCGATCGCTTGCGTGCGGCGGGACCTGAAACAGTCGTGGGAGTTTGCGAAACCGAGGCACGCCGCCTCAACGAAGGCTTTGCCCATTGGAGCCAGCATCGCCGTCCGCTGGTGCTAATGAAGGTGGCGATGACGCTTGATGGCCGCATCGCGCCGCCGCCCGGCGAGCACAAGCTCCACGAGCCTTTCTGGATCACCGGCGAAGCCGCACGTGCCGCTGTACAACCGCTGCGCTGGCAGGCCGACGCGGCGCTGACCGGCGTAGATACCGTGCTGGCCGACGATCCCTTGCTCACCGACCGCAGCGGCCTGCGCCGTCGCAGACCGCTTTTGCGCGTGGTGCTGGACTCGGCTCTGCGGATGCCGCTCGACTGCAAAATGGTCGCAACGGCGCACAATGACGTGGTCGTCTTCACGGTTTCAAAGGACGAAGTCCGCGCGCGCGAACTGACCAGCCGCGGGATTCGCGTGGAGGTCTTTCCCGCCGAAGCCGGTCGCGTGCCACTCGGCAAGGTGCTCGACAAGCTGGGCGAGGAAGGCATTCTCACCCTGCTCACCGAGACCGGCACGCGCCTCAACACGGCCCTGCTGGCGGGCGGCCTGGTGGATCGCGTTCACCTCTTCGTCTCCCCGCAAATCATGGGCTCCGACGCTGTTCCCGCATTCCGCGGCATGGCTCAGGCCATCCGCATGGCCGAGGTCGAGGTCGAGCGCTATGGCAACGATCTAGGGCTCTGCTCGCTGCTGCGAAATCCCTGGCCGGCCGTAAAGCAAGAGTGACGGCTATGCAGGCGGAGCCTCACGCGAGGGCTCAATCTTCTCCAGCGGCAGGCCTCCTCCATTTTCTGCTGTTCTCTCCTGTTCAAGATGGTCTATATTGAATCCACGCGAATCGGGAGAGGCCTGGATTCGCCCCGAACTTTCCCCGGCCCCGCGAAGCGAAGACGCCAATTCGATCTGCATGCCCGGACCGCTCTGCATGGATCGAGTTGCAGCGATTTTGCTGGGCGATCGAAGCTGCCGGGGATGAAATGCCGGCATATTGCGGCTGGAGTCAGGTGGGCTTGACGATGATTACCGACAAGATTGCATTGGTGCTGGAGAATAAAGCGGTAAAGACGGTGCTGTCGATAGCACCGAAGCGCTCGGTCTACGATGCGCTCGAGATGATGGCCGAGCACGATGTCGGCGCGCTGCTGGTGATCTCCGATGGCCGGGTGACCGGCATCCTGTCGGAGCGCGACTACGCGCGCAAGTGCATCCTGATGGGCCACCCTTCCAAGACGACCAAAGTCGAGGAGATCATGACCAGCCCTGTCTTCAGCGTGAGCCCACAGCAGACCGTGGACGAGTGTTTGGCCCTGATGACCAATCACCATTTTCGCCATCTTCCCGTGTTGCAGGGAGACGCCGTGGTGGGGGTGGTCTCGATCGGCGATCTGGTCAAGTGGGTGATATCCGGCCAGGCGCAGCACATCGAGGCGCTCGAGGGATACATCGCTGGAGCGTATCCGGCATGACCACAGTCTGAGGCTTGCCGGGGAATAGCGAACAAACGGTGAATCGGACCCGGGGGGGTGTTTTCCCCAGCGCATAAGCGGAATCGACCCGTTCTGGACGGCCGGCCCAACCTCAAGCTAGCAGGATGCCGGAGATAATCTGCAAAAACAGGTTCATAAGACTGCCCTGCTCTTTCCTCGTCTGGGGAGATTGACCAGCCGCGGTTATGACACAATATAGTGTCCGGGAGAGATCGCCCAAAAACGCCTGACGAAAAGCGAATCGACAGGGAGCTGCCATCGAGTCGC
The DNA here is from genome assembly GCA_963710875.1 of uncultured Acidobacteriaceae bacterium. Lineage (GTDB taxonomy): Bacteria > Acidobacteriota > Terriglobia > Terriglobales > Acidobacteriaceae > Telmatobacter. The sequence goes on from CAVQBW010000002.1 coordinate 674,437, forward strand.
ATTCTCCTTTGGGATGGATGGTGTTCAGCGGGGCAATTCACAGGCTCGATTTTGACTTTTATTCCACGACAGGAGATTTGGAATGCTCGAAACAATGGTTGAAACAATCTTCAGCTCTTTTGAGACGGTTAAGTACGAGGGGCCTTCAAGTGAGAAGGCACTTGCCTACCGTTGGTACGACGCGGACCGGGTTGTACTCGGAAAGCCTCTCAAGGATCATCTGCGCATGTCGGGCGCCTACTGGCACTCGCTTGCGATGCGAGGAGGCAACCCTTTTGGCTCAGCCACGATGCAGCGTCCGTGGTTTGCCGCCGGCGATCCGATTGAGCAGGCCAAGGTGCAAGCCGATGCGGCCTTTGAGCTCTTCAGAGTGCTTGGCCTTCCCTTCTTCTGCTTCCATGATGGGGACATCGCGCCAGGGGGGAACACGCTTGCCGAAACCCTGAAGAACTTCCACGTCATGGTGGATTATCTCGGGTCGAAAATGAGCAACTCCAAGACCAAGCTGCTGTGGGGAACAGCGAATCTCTTCTCCCATCCGCGGTTTATGGCTGGCGCATCGACCAATCCCGATCCCGAGGTCTTCGCCTGGTGCGCAGCGACGGTAAAAAACTGCATGGATGCCACCAAGCAGCTCGGCGGCTCGAACTATGTGCTCTGGGGCGGACGCGAAGGCTACGAGACTCTGCTGAACACCAACATGAAGCAGGAACTCGATCAGATGGGGCGGTTCCTGACTCTGGTCGTGGAATACAAGCACAAGATCGGCTTTGACGGCCAGATCCTGATCGAACCCAAGCCGAAGGAACCGACAACCCACCAGTACGACTTTGACACCGCAACGGTCTTTGGATTCCTGAAGCGCTTTGGCCTCGAAAAGGAAGTGAAGGTCAACATCGAAGCCAACCACGCCATGCTCGCCGGACATACGTTTGAGCATGAGATTTCGACTGCCGGCGCCCTGGGAATCTTTGGATCTCTGGACATCAATCGCGGCGATGCGCTGCTGGGCTGGGATACCGACCAGTTCCCGAACGAGCTTTGGTCGATGACGATGAGCATGTATCACGTGATCAAGGCCGGTGGCCTCACCAAAGGCGGGTGTAACTTTGACGCCAAGGTGCGGCGTCAGAGCTTTGAGCCCGAGGATCTTATCCATGCCCATGTGGGCGGCGCCGACCTCTGTGCTCGCGCATTCCTCACGGCTGCCAAGCTCATCGAAGACGGCCGGTACGATGCGATCATCGAGCAACGCTATGCAGGCTGGAAGTCGCCTGAGGCTGCGGCAATGCTCAGCGGCAAGCTGTCGCTCGATCAGATCGAGGCAGCGGCTCTCAAGAACGGCATCAATCCTCAACCGCGCTCTGGCAAGCAGGAGCAAATCGAGAATCTCCTGGCTCGTCTCATCTATTCAGACCGCGTCTAGAAAAGGCGGCCTGAGCAGAATCTGTCATGCGAGCGTCTGGGAGTTTTCTCCTGGACGCTCGTTTTTCGTTCAGCCTAAGAAATACAAAATCGTCTTGAAGAGCCCTTCCCTTAAAATGAAAACATGTTTACCGGGATCATCGAACAGACCGGAACGCTGGTGGGGCTGGAGAGCCGGGGCGGTGTGCGGCGGATTACGGTCGAGGCTCCGGGGCTCGCCGGGCGGCTGCGCGAGGGCGATTCGCTGGGAGTCTCCGGCGTCTGCCTGACCGCGCTGGACGTGGACCCAAGGCTCTTTCACGCCGATCTGGCGCAGGAGACGCTGGACCGCACCTCGCTCGGCGCGCTGGCCGCTGGCTCGAAGGTCAATCTGGAACTGCCTACCGCGGCGGGAAGCCCGCTGGGCGGCCACATTGTGCAGGGGCATGTGGACGGCTGCGGAGCGCTGACGGCTCTCAATCCGGTTATTTCCCCGGCCGATCCGGCATTCGACCGGCAGACGACCGACTGGACGCTCAAGGTGAAGGTCCCGGAGAAGGTCCGGCCGTGGATGGTGCACAAGGGCTCGGTGGCTGTGGAAGGGATCAGCCTGACGATCGCCGACTTTGACGGCGAGACAATCACCATTGCGATTTTGCCGCTAACCTATTGGCGGACAAATCTGCACACGCTTGCCGTGGGAGCTCCGGTGAACGTGGAGGCCGATGTGCTGGTGAAGCTGGCCCACGCGCAGTTGCTGACCGAAAAGAAGCCCGCGCTGGAGCTGACCGAGGGATGGCTGGTGGCCAGCGGGTATTGAAATGGGCCTGGCAACCCCTCCTCGCGAGCCGATTCGCGTCTAATCCACAGGAGCAACGCGCTCCACGCTTGTCGCTCGCCTCGGGAACAGCGGTTCTCCAATTGGTGTGCGCCGAGACCGCGAACGCTGAGTGGCTTTTTCCTCAAGAAAAAGCCACCTTCGACGCGGCCGGTCAAGGTGAGTGAATTGGAGAACCGCTCGAATCCCGTATGCTGTTGAGTCAGGAGGTTTTTATGGTCCGACTGCGCCCATTTGTCCCCGCTCTTCGCCGGTTTTCGCCGGCCACGCTGATTCTGGCTCTTCTGGTTCTGGCCTGCGCCCCGGTGAGTCTGGCCCAGACGGCCCCGGCCCAGACGCCTCCGCCCGCCGGTCAACAGCCCCAGCAGCCGGACCAGACCGCGCCCGAATCCGGCGGCCCCAGCGGCGACAACGGGGTGATTGCGCTGCCCAAGAAGAAGGAGAATCCCGACAACGCGCCTCCGCCGGCGCCGGCCGCTCCCAAGTTCAAAAACCCCGCGGGAATGCCCAACTTCTCCCTGCACATCGACGTTCCCGAGGTGACCGTGGATGTGGGCGTGCTGCTGGAAAAGACAGGCCAGTTCGTGCCCAATCTCAAGCCCGGCAACTTCCGCGTCTACGAGGATGGCGTGGAGCAGAAGATCACCGGCTTCAAACGCACCGAGGCTCCCATCACGGCGTTGATGCTCTGCGAGTTTGCCGCAAACGGCTATTGGTGGATCAAGGCCGACGACATGCTCAATGCAGCGTATGCCTTTGCCAGTCAGTTGCGGCCGCAGGACTACGTGGCCCTCATGACCTTCGACATGCACACGCAGATCGTCACCGACTTTACGCAGGACAAGCGCCAGATCCTGCAGGCCATCGGCTCGATGCAGATTCCGATGTGGCAAGAAACCAACATCTTCGACGCCCTCTATGAGGCCGAAGACCGTCTCAGCCGCATCGATGGACACAAATACATCATCCTGATCGCCACCGGCCGCGACACGTTTTCCAAGCTCACCTTCGACAAGATCCTGCAGAAGGTCAAGAACACCCCTGACGTGACCATCTTCGCCATCTCCACCGGCGGCGCCATGCGCGCCATGACCGAAGGCACCGGCGGCATGATGGGCTCGATGCGCGATATGGACTATCTGCAGGCCGACAACGAGATGAGGACCTTTGCCAAACTCACCGGGGGCAGGTGGTTCGCTCCCCGGTTTGCCGGAGAGATGCCGGATATCTTCCAGCAGATCAACCAGAGCATCCGCTCAAAGTATCAACTGATCTACCAGCCCACTAACACCAAGCAGGACGGCAAGTATCGAAAGCTGCGCGTGGATCTGGTGGACGACGAAGGCCATCCCCTACGCATCGAGGACGAGAAGCACAAGCCCCTGAAGTACGACATCATTGCACGCGACGGCTATCGCGCCAAGCCGGAAGTGGAGTAGGAAGCGAAGCGAATGTGCCCGTAAGCACAGAACGGCCGGCAGACGCCCTCGGGCGCCGCCAGCCGTTCAGGTAAAACGAAGCAGCAGCGGTTTATTTGAACTGGGCGAAGAAGTCCCAAACGTAGTACACGGCCACCAACAGCGTCCAGGCCCCAACCAGCCAAAGGGAGACCCGCAGCGCGGGCTCGATCTTGGATACCTTGACGAGAATGGCCTCCTGGGCAAGCTTCTCGTGCTGGAAGGCATCGTCCAGGTAAATCTGGTCTTCTTCGTCGCGGGTCAAACTGGAGCGATAGAGATAGAGAGCGGCCGCGACCACCGCCAACACTCCCCACACAACCCACATTACCGGAACAATCGCCATACCCCACCTCCGGACAGATGATCAGCCCTCAACTACCGGCAGATCTTGAACCATCCAACACCCAGCCGGCAGAGGAGCCTCTTCGGTGACCATCATACCTCCGAATGAGCGCCGCGGCACCGGGAATAATCACAAGGTACCGTTGAAATCATCGCCAGCGTGCGCAATTGGCGCTTATGCGACTTTCCCGTCCTGGGCGCATCGAATGGAACAGAGCTGCGGAGATGTCTTGATTCCTCGTCCGCGGAGCCGTAGAATTGCCTCTACGGCAAGCAAAAACCTCGTCTGGGAGAAACCATGGCCACAACAACCGCCGCACCCGCACCGGAAACCGTCAAGAAAGCGCCCCTCAACCTGACCCCCCAAGCCATTGCCAAGGTGCGCGAGATCATGGCCACCCAGGACCCCCTGCCCGCCGGACTGCGCATCGGCGTGGTCGGCGGCGGCTGCTCCGGCTTTCAGTACTCCATGGCCTTTGAAAACCAGAGCGGCATGATGGATAAGGTCTTCAACTTCGAGGACCTAAAGGTCTTTGTGGACTCCACGTCTCTGATGTACCTCAACGGCTGCACCGTGGACTACGTGGAAACCCTCGAGGCCGCCGGCTTCAAATTTGACAACCCCCAGGTGAAGTCGACCTGCGGCTGCGGCTCGTCTTTCAGCGTGTAACGGCACGGAGCCTTGGCTTCGCCTTTCAGCCTTGGTTCGCTGATGCAAAAAGGCCCATCCCGTTCGCGGGGTGGGCCTTTTTACGCTTTGCCGGCGTGGATGATGGGCCGGTTCGCCGAGGCTGCTACTGCGAAGGAGGCTGAGTCGGTTGAGTCGTTGGCGTTCCGCCGGCGCCACCGATACCAGGAGTTCCCCCAATACCTGGCGTCCCTCCTATGCCAGGGGTTCCACCGATGCCAGGAGTTCCATTCATGCCTGGAATACCAGTGCCAGGAGCGCCACCCGTGGCTCCCTGCGTCGCCATCATCTGTTCGGCCAAGGGGTCGTAGACAAACTCCCACTGATTGTAGTGGTTTTTCGTCTTATACACCATGATCGACTGCTTGGGGCTATTGGGTGAGAAGCCCATGATGCCCATTCCGCCAAAGGTCGGGCCTGGCTGGCCTGTCTGGCCTGGCTGGCCGGTGGCCGAAGAATCGGCACTGGGAGTCGCAGTGCCATTGGCGGCGTTGGGGTCGGTGGGAGCGGTTGCGCTCGTATTCAGGCCGGTTCCAGGGCAGTTTGAACTGGCGCCGGTCGAGGCGCCGGGCGCGCTGCCAAGGGACGGGGAGCTTGAGGATGAGCCGAAGGTGGAAGTGCTCTGCGGAGTATTTCCGCCCAGGGGGTTCGTTTGGGCGCAACCGCCGATCGCTCCGAGCGGCTGCCCGAAGAAGCCCATCACCGTCGGAGCCTTGTTCATGCCAACCCCAATCGGCTTCCAATCCGGCTTTCCGGTCGTCGGGTCGGAATACTTCTTGCGCAGGAAGCGGATGTTGTTGGTGGGCTTGAACAGCGCATCGACGTTGGGCGGATAGGACCCGAATTTCTTGTAGTAGAGTCTGATCGCGCGCGCGTACTGCTTGCCGCGGTGCATGGTCTCGATCTCGCGGTCGCGCTGAATCTCTTTGGTGACCTTGGGCAGGGCGATCGACAGCGAGATGGTAAGCAACACCAGCAGGAAGATCACCGTCAGCAGAACATAGCCCTCCTCCGAAGCTTTCACCGGGCGGATTGGGGCGGACCTTCTCATACGACTTCCAGCGGACAGTTGCATCTCAGTTGGGCTTGAAACTGAGCGATTGGGTGTTGTTGTATGCCAGGTCGGTGACCTGGACGCTGGTGGGCAAAATGCTGCCAACTTTGTAGCGGTGGTCGACGACCTCGCCGGTATGAGCAACAAAAACGTCGTCTCCGTGGACGAAAAATGCTTCCAGCGATTTGTCTTTGCCCTGGGCGTAGCCAAAGTACTTCAGATCGATGGCCGGGGGTGTGGGTATCGCGGGCGCGGCCGGCGCCGCACTCACGCCAGGCTGGCCGGGGCGCGGGCCGGCCGCTAGAGGTTCAATGCGCACTGGCGCGGGCGCCGACTCGGCGGAAAAGATATTTCTTCCCGTGCCCTCGTACTCCACGTCCTCGGTCAGAGCCAGTTTTTCGAGGTGCAGGGTGGGGTCGATGCCGGCATTGGAGAGCTTTTGGGCCTCCGGTCCGGCGGAGCCGGCTGGCTCAGCCGCGCCGCCATTGGCCGGAGCAGGCGGGATGCTGGACAGCCGGGGCGCCTTCACTGCGGGCGCCGCGGAGGACCCTCCAAAAGTACTCTTGATTGCGTAGCCGGCAGCGCAGACGAGGAGTACGCCGAGGGCGATGAGCATGTAGACCTGCTTTTTGTTCTCAGTTCCCAAAGGTATGGCCATGGCTACTCACCCTCCTTTCCCGATGCGTCGGAAGAGGCGGAGGACGGTTTCGCTTGCGGTTCGCCGTCCTGCGGGGTGGTCGCCAACCCGTTGGGCACATCGCCCGGCCGCAGCCAGGTGGAGACCCGCAGCCGCAGATTCACCAGACCGCCCTGCTGGCCGGTCAGCGACATGGCGCGGATGACAAAAAAAGTCTGGTCCCGCTCCAGGCTGTTCACAAAATGCATGATCTGCGCGTATCCGCCGGTGATGCCCGCGTCCATGGAAATCTCGGTGAGATTGGAGCCGGGCTTGCCCTGCGTGTATTGAACCCTGGAGAGGCGCACGGGGCCGTCCAGCGCCAATTCGCCGATGCGGTTGGCAATGGAGGAATAGTTGGGCGGAATGCGCTTCAAATTGAACGCCAGCATCTGCGCGCGAGAGTCCTCGACGCGCTTTTCGAGGCCGCGCAAGGGAGCGGTTTCAAGTTCGAGGGCCTTCAACTGAAGCTGCTTGCCGGCTAGGGCGTCGGCCGAGCTGCCGCTGGTGGCGGCCCAGTCCAGGCCGAAGCGGATGGAGAGGCCTGCAACCAGGACCAGCAGAATGGCAAAACCGGCGTAGTGCCAGGTGAGCGGGGAGGCCAGGCGCTCACGCCACGGAGCCGGGGTATGGCTGCTGCTGCTCATCGCGGGCCTCCTGGATTGCGAGTGGGATTGCGATTGGGTTGTAGATTGAGGATCGGCTTGTGCCGGTTCCCGGTGAAACTGGGCACCGTTGCCAGCCCCTGGCCGGGAGCGGCCTTGGGGTGGGGAGCTTGGACCGGGTTGGCCGGCGGCGCGCTCTGGCCGGCAAGCTCAACGCCGGCCGCCGGCTTCTCACGCTTCTTTTCGGCCTTCTTCTCCGCCTTCTTTTCTGCTGCGCGTTGGACAAGCGCGGCCGAGTTGTAGTCGGCCAGCAGGTCGAAGTTGACCCGCATCGAAGCGCTCACCGGCTCGAGTTTCTCACCCGGCCCCCCGGTGGACTCCGTGCTTTCTCCCACGATGCTGGGCCGAAGGAAGTATCTGGAGCGTTCGAGGTTCTGGACAAGATCGACGGCACGGTCGCGGGGTCCGACAACGCGCAGGTGCAGGGTGATATTGCCCGTCTTGTCGCGCACCGGCTCAAGGGAGGTAACTTGAACGCCGCCGGGCAGGACGGTCTCAAGGTCTTCCATGGCCAGCGTCCAGGAGAAGGTCTTTTCGTCGAAGAGCTGGTTGAGCGCGGCGACCTGGCTCAGCAGCAAGGCATTGGCCGGCTGCCGCATCAGGTCCTGGTAGCCCTGGCGCTCGCGGTTGATGGCGTCGATCCTGGCCTGCACGGATTGCTCGGTCGCCCGGGCCACTTCGGCCTTCTGGTGCAAGGCCCGCAGTCCCAGGCCAAGGCCAATGGCAACCACCGCCAGCGCCGCCATGGCGATGCGCAGGCGCTTGAGGGCTGGCCGGATGTCGGCGTAGGGCCGGGTGGCGAGATTGAGAGTGATTTGCATCAGGCTGCTCCCGCCAGCGCGCCCACGACGCCGGCCAGGCTCAGCAGGTTGCCGAGCGGTGTGGCAGCTCCGGTCTCGGGCCGCGGCGCCAGGTCGGTGACGGTCAGTTCAGGGTCGTCGATCCATTGGGCAAAGTCTTCCGCGGCGCTGTTGCCGCCTGCGCCGATGCCGGCGTAATGCAGCAACTGGGGACGGGCGCCAATCTTGTCTTCAAAGTAGGCGGCAGCTACGGCGATGCCGCGCTGCACCTCCGCGAGGCGCAGCGCGGCATCTTCGGGAAGCTCGAGGGTGCGATAGAGCAGCAGGTTCTGGCCGTGCGTGATCGAGGTGGTCAGCGCCTGCGCGCCCAGGTTGGCAGCCAGGACGGGATCGGGCGAATCGATGGCCCCCAAAGCCGCCAGACTCGTGGGCAGCACGGCTCCGGGCTCATAGCCAGCCTGGTGAATCGCGGCCTCGTACTCCTGCAAAACTGAACCGGGCAGCACGGCTGCCAGCACCTTGCACTCGGTCTTGCTCTCGAACAGCACCTGGTAGCTCACTCCGGCGTGCTCCACATCGAAGGGAATCGTCTTGCGCAGCCGGAAGCGGAGAACAGGAATCGCTTCCTCGGGGCGGGCGGGCAGCGAATCGAAGTCCAGAACGAAGACCCGGACCACGGTGTCGGGCAGCACCAGCGTGACGGAGCGGGTGCGCGGCGCAACCTGGCCGAGAGCGGTGCGAATGGCGTTGGCGACGACCTCCGGCGCGCGCAGATTCGGCTCGCTCAGGTCGGGAACGAGCGCGCCCTGCGGCAGCGGCTCGAAGGCGTAGACGGGCGGCTGGCCCGGTCCGGGCGAAGAGGCCGCCAGCACGCCCTGCGGCGAGATCTCCACCGCGACCGGGGGGCGTGCGCCGAGCTGGGAACCGAGCTTGACTTTGCTGAGAATCGAATTCACTATCGTGACGCCTCGATAAACGTAACCTTGTTAATCTCCTTGAGTGTGGTCAGGCCGCGCCGGACCCGGTCCATCGCCGACTCGCGCAGAAAGCTCATGCCCTCTTTCTGGGCCAGCTTGCGGACTTCGGAGGTCGGCTTCTTGGCCAGAATCAGCTCCCGGATCGGGTCGGTCAGGTCGAGCAGCTCGTGAATCGCCGTCCGGCCGCGATAGCCGGTGCCGCCGCACTCCATGCAGCCCTGGCCCTCGCGGAATACAAAGCCCCGCCACTCGTCCGGCTCCATCGCACTCGCTCGCAGCTCCGCATCGCTATAGATGACGGGGCGGGCGCAGTGCTCGCAGATGGTGCGCACCAGCCGCTGCGCCAGAATGCAGTTGAGCGCGGAAACGAAGTTGTAGACCTCGACGCCCATGTTCACGAAGCGGCCCAGCACGTCCACCACGTTGTTGGCGTGGACCGTCGTGAAAACAAGATGCCCGGTCAGCGCGGAGTTGATGGCGATCTGCGCCGTCTCGTTGTCGCGAATCTCGCCCACCAGGATCTTGTCCGGGTCGTGGCGCAGAATCGAGCGCAGGCCGCGGGCAAAGGTCAGCCCCTTCTTTTCGTTGACGGGAATCTGCGTGATGCCGCGAATCTGGTACTCGACCGGGTCCTCGATGGTGATGATCTTGTCTTCGTCGCTCTTGATCTCGTTGAGCGCGGCATAAAGGGTCGTCGTCTTGCCCGAGCCGGTCGGCCCGGTGACCAGCACCATGCCGTAAGGCTCGCGAATGTAGGCGCGGAAGCGCTTCAGGTCTTCCTCGGCAAAGCCAACCACATCCAGCGTGAGATTGTGGAACTTCTCGCTCATCGACTCCTTGTCGAGCACGCGCAGCACGGCATTCTCGCCGTGAATCGTCGGCATGATGGAGACGCGGAAGTCGATCAGGCGCGTTTTGTATTTTACCCGGAAGCGCCCGTCCTGGGGCACGCGCCGCTCCGCGATGTCCAGTTCGCTCATGATCTTGATACGCGAGAGGATGGTCGAGTGATGCTCGCGCGCGATCGGCGCCATCGCCTCCTGCAGCACGCCGTCGATGCGGTACTTCACATGCACCGAGTCGTCATAGGTCTCGATGTGAATGTCGGAGGCTCTGCGTTCGAGGGCGGTGAAAATAGTTGTGTCCACGAGGCGAATGATGGGGCTGATGTCCTCTTCGCTCGTCAGCTTCTCGATGGAGATATTTTCGTCGGCGTTCTCTTCGCCGGTGAGCACGTCGAAGGTGAGCCCCTCGCTGGCTTCGTCGAGCACGCGCTGAGATTGTTCCGTCTTTTTCAGCAGATCGGTAATCTGCGAAAGCGTCGCCACGCGCGGAATGATGCGGTGTGCCAGCAGCCCGGCGATCTCATCGAGGATCATCAGGCGCGAAGGATCGCTGACGGCGATCACCAGCGCATCGCCCTGTTGCTCGATGGGCACGAAGTTGTAGCGGAACATCAGCTCGACCGGAACGGTGCGCAGCAGTTCGTGCTGAATCTTGAAGTTCTTCAGATCGACGAACTCGGCGTGATAGCGCACGGCCAGAAGTTCAGCCTGGGAACGCTCGTCCCCGCCGGCGGGAAGCGGAATTGCGAGGATCGCGGCATCTGCCATGGATTACCCCTGACCTCCGCCCGCCTGCCCCAGGGAAAAGATGGGCAGGTAGAGAGAGATGAGAATGAAGACGACCACAACGCCCATGACGATGAGAATGGCCGGTTCGATCAGCGCCAGAGACGCGGCCAGGGCGGTGGCGACGTCCTCCTCGTAGAACTCCGAGACCGAGTTGAGCATCTGCGGCAAGGCGCCGGTCTGCTCGCCCACCGAGATCATCTCGGCGGCTAGATCGGGAAAGACCTTGGTCTGGATCAGCGCATCGGCCAGGCTCTTGCCCTCGCGCACCGTGACGATCGATGTCATGACTGCCTTGGCCACGCGGCGCGAAGAGATCGAGCGGGCCGCCGTCTCCAGAGACGGCACCAGCGACAGGCCGCCGGTGAGCAGCGTGGAGAGCGTGCGCGCAAACAGCGCCACCTGGTACTTGAGCCAGATCTTGCCGAAGACCGGCAGTTTGACGCGGAAGCCGTCGATGAAGTCGCGGCCCCGCTCGGTGATGGAAAAACGGTAGCTGCCGAAGCCCGTCGCAGCCGCGCCGAGCATGATCCAGACAATGTTGTGCTGCAGGAATTTGCCGAAGGCCAGCAGGTCCATGGTCATGGCCGGCAGCTTGTTGCCCATCTGGTCATAGAGAACGGCAAACTGCGGCACCACCACCACAAGCATGAAGAACATCAGCCCGCAAACCAGGGTCAGCAGCACGGCGGGATAGATCAGCGAGGCCACCAGCTTCTTGCGAAAGCTGAGCGAGACGCGCTGGAAGGCGACGTAGCGCTCCAGCACCTCCTGCAGATTGCCGGAGCGTTCGCCGGCCAGCAGGGTGGTGGTGTACATGATGGGGAAGCCGCTCTGCGCCTCAAAGGCCGACGATAGCGAGTCGCCTGTCTTCACGCGCGCGCAAACGTCATCCAGCTGCGCGGCAAAGCGGGCGTTCTTCTGGTTCTTGGCCAGCATCTGCAAGCTGCCCAGAATCGGCAGTCCGGCGCGGATCAGCGTCAAAAACTGCTGGTTGAAGATCAGAAAAGGTTCGAGCTTGACCTTGCCACTCTTGAGGACGCCAAAACCGGAGCGCGTCTTGACGGAAAAGACGTGATAGCCGGCATGGACAAAGCGTGTGCGCAGTTCTTCGGCGGTGGCCGCCGACTGCACCTGCTCCTGCACGCGGCCGCGCTCGTCGGCCAATTTGATTACGAATTCCGCCATGCCATTGCCCGCCGGGTGAGAATCCGGCCGATTCGAGTGATTCTTCCCAAGTTTAAGGTTATCAGCTTGAGCCCGCGCTTCTCCCCACTGCCCGTCTTCATCCACTAGACGCGAAAGGAGGAAGCAGCGCTCAAGGGTGAGCTGGGGAGATTGGCGGGGCGGAAGCCTTCACGGCAATCGACAAAGATCAAACTGCGCGCAAATTTCTCTCGCCCGCCTCGATTCATGCACCACAACTGGTGAAATCCACAGGTCTCGTCTCTTTTTGCACTTGTATCCACAGATTGATTCAGCCTACTCTCCAAACCAGTTGGTGACCTTGCAGGGAATTGGAAACGCAGTTCCGGGCAGGCAGGACGATGCAGGATTTGATCGAAGGCGGCACTCCGAAGCCGTAGCCGGCTACAGCAGAGGAAGGCCGAATGAGATTGAGAGTGCGTTGAGAGCCGAGCAGGAACGTGCAAGACCCGATTGGACACGAAGATTCATCCGCGGCCTAGGACCGAGGATGCAAAGTTCGAGCCCGAACGGGGAGTCATCATCGGCCCAGCCGTAGACGCAGGATTCGGAGCGCTCCGAAGACGCGGAAGCGGTACCGCCGGAGGGTGCGAGATTCGGGGAAACCCGGAGATCCATCAGTCGGCGCCGCCGAGGGAAAGAGGAGCCGGGGCAACCCGGAAACCCATCCCGAGGCAGGCCAAAGGCGCAGCAACCGGGGCAACCTGGAGACTGAGCCGGAGGCTAGCCGGAAGGTCGAAATCTGGGGAAACCCGGAGACCGGCCGTAGGCAAGCCGGAAGATGTCGAATTCGGGGCAACCCGAAGAGACATCGAAGGCGGAGCTGGAGAAGCAAAGAGACGGGGCGACCCGGAGCTTGGCTTACGGAGCCGCCGAAGGATGCGAGAATCGGGGAAACTCGAGGCTCCATCGCCGGCCCAGCTTGAAGACTCGGAGTACGGGGCAACCCGGAAACGTGTCGGCAGGCTGATCGGGACGATGTTTGGTTCAAGGAACCTGCGGGTTCACCGCCATTAAGACGCCAGGGACTTCGGTTTCTGGCGTCTTCGTTTTTGGGCGGGAATCATCGCGGTAGCGATGCGCAAACTGCGAGCCAATGGAACCGGAGGCGCTGAACCTGTATCCTGAATGCGTTTGATCATGCAGCCGGAAAGGGGTGCTTCAGTGGTGCAGGCAACGGGTCGGGCGATTGGCGGGCCACTCTGGGAGGGCCTCGCGGCATCGAAGCTCGGCTCTCTCCTGCGCAGGCACTGGCGTCTGGCGGGCCTCATGGCCGTGCTGCTCGCGGTTGCGCCCGCTCTGCTCGTCGGACACCGCTCGAATCGTGCTGCCGCGGTCGTTGTTCCCTATCCGCACGAACTGGCCCAGGTGCGCTTTGCCGTGGCGGGCGATGTGATTCCGCATGAGGCGGTGCGGGCCGCCGCTGCCGCTGCCGGCGAGGGCGTGCAGGGCTGGGGCGCGCTCTTCTCGGATGTTGCCGATGTCTTCAAGAGCGCCGACTTCGGCTTTGTAAATCTTGAAACTCCGGTTGCTCCGGAGCATTCGAAGGGGTCGAAGCCGTTTATGTTCGACGCGCCCATCGCCTTGATCGACGCGCTCAAAGCCAACGGCATCAAAATCGTCTCTTTCGCCAACAACCACGTGATGGATCAGGGCTGGGCCGGCTTTGACGAGACCCGCGAACACCTGCGCGCCGAGGGGATGATTTTTGTCGGCTCGGGCGATACCGCCCAGCAGGCCTGGCAGCCGGTCGTTGTCGAGGCCAACGGAATCAAAGTGGGCTGGCTGGGCATGACCCGATGGCTCAACGGCAATCGCAATCCGGATAATGACGACCAGCCGCACGTGAACTTCTTTCCTTATCCCGGCGAATCGGGCGGCGCAACCGGAGAGGATGAGGCCGGGGTGCTGGAAGCCATCAAAAAAGCTCGAACGCAGTGCGACATGCTGGTGGTTTCCATTCACTGGGGCATCGAGTACGCGCCCGCCCCGCGGCCCGAGGACGTCGAGACCGCGCACAAGATGCTGGAGGCCGGAGCCTCGGTGATCGTGGGCCACCATCCCCATGTTTTGCAGCCAGTCGAGACCTACCGGACGCAGGACGGCCGCAATACGGTGATCTTCTATTCGCTGGGTAATTTTCTCTCCAACCAGTCGCGCACTTATGTCGATGGCCTGATGCCGGACAAGGAGGGCGACCCGCGCGACGAGATGATCGGCCTCTTTGCCGCCGTCCGCAATGACTACGGGCCGGGCGGGGTGCGCGTCGAACTGGGCCATGTCGGCGTTCTGCCGGTGTGGGGCGAGAACAATCGCAACGAGCTGGCCAGCGGCCATGCGAAGACAGCAGTCATTCGCCCCGTGCTGATCGACCGCGAGATGCCGCTGCTCGAAGCACGGCTGGATGAGCTGACCAAGCTGAACACTCCCGCGACGCCGCTGACAGCCGCGCAAAAGCAGGAGTTCATCGAGCTGACGAAACAACTGAAGCTGCTCGACGACCGGCGCCAGCAGATTGTTGCGCGCGTCGGCGATGAGTACATTACCGATCCGCCGAAGCTTGCGGCCAGGCCGTAATGCACGGGTTGAATCCCCACGAGAAAAGCGCTTGCGGCGGTGCCTTGAAGGCTCAGGCAGCGGAGCTGGCCAGGCGATTATAAAGCCAGCCGAAGACAACTCCGCCGATGAGGCCATCGGCGACTGCGTAGAGGGTCACGATGATGACTTCGCCGATGCTGCGGGTTGCGTGATAGCCGGGGTAAAACGACGCCAGGATCTGGAGAAATTGCAAAGCGTAGCTGCCACAGATCAGATTGACCAGACCGACCGCCAAAACGCACCCTCCCCACAGGATTGCGCACGCCAGCGACAGGGCTTTGATGTCGAGTTTCATAGCTTCCTCCTCGGCCATGAATTTTACTCCGATGAGCTTGAAACGCGCATTGGGGCGCCGGAGGACAGTTTCAGCACATAAAAAAACGGCCGGAATGAATGGTTCCGTGGCTTTACTGCACCGTCCCTTGCGGCCTGAGGCGGCGCAGGTCCAGGGCGCACTCGACGGCGTTCTGCGCCTGAAGGCGCAGATTGTCCGAAGCGGCCCAAAGCCAGAAGCGGGAGACCAGGTTGGGATTGCGGGGGCCTGGGGCCAAAAGCACCTCCGGCCGCAGCCGCACCAGCACGTCGTTCTGCCCGGTGGCGGCAAGGTTGGAAGGCGAATCGGTGTCTTCGAGGACCAGGTCAACGTGGCCGCCGCTCAGAGCTTCTTCGATGGCGGCTATCTCCGCCGGCCGCTCCAGCTCGATGGCAATCGAGAATGTGTGGCCGTGAAAGACGGGCGCATGAACGACGTGCAGTGCCAGGGCAGGCCAGCGGCCGGCTGAGAGCGCGGCGTAATGACGGCGAATCCGCGCTTCGGCCTCGCGCAGGTTGACCTTGGCGGCTTCGCCGAGACCGGAGAGCAGGTTGTAGGCCGCCTGGGCATCGTATAGCTCGCGCGGCAGTCCTTGAAAACTGAGCAGGCTGACCGTCTGCTGGTGCAGCTCGTCGAGGGCGGCGCGGCCAAACTCGCTCGCCGGCTGGAGCAGCGTGGCGAAGGCCGTGTGAACCGGGGCAGCCTGCTGCAGCCGTTCAAGCAGCAGAGCCAAAGCCAGCGCCGCGGGGTGCGCCGGGACAATGGCGGGAGTAAACAGGTCGACCGAAGCCGCCTCGGAGCCCAGCCAGGGAGCACGCACCAGTACGCCGGTCTCCTGATCGAGGGCGCCAGAGAGGTCGAGCACAGTGGAGCCTGCCCGCAGCGCCTCCCGCCAATGCTTGCGGGTCAGCGCCTCGGTGCCGCAGAAGAACGTGAAGTCGATGTGCTCGAAGGCGTCGGGCGCGATGGCCCGGACGAAGGTGACCTCGTCGCCCACCTGGTCCAATTGACCCTGGAGTTCCTCCTCATCCAGCAGCACAAAGCTGGCCGCCGCCAGGGGCGACTCCGATAGGGCTTCCTTCAACTCCCTGCCCACCAGGGTAGAGGCTCCGGCAATGGCGATCTTGTACACAGGCGTCCTTTAGTTTGGATTGGTTCGATGATGGAGATCAGTTGCGATTGAGCGGCTCTGGGTCGGCCGCGGCGGGCTCGGAAAGAGGAGCGCGCGCGCCGCTCAATCGCCAGCGGCGGCGGCGCTGCCACGAGTAGGCTGCCCTGGCCCATATCCCGGAGAACATGTAGACCAATGCCCAGGCAAAAAGCACCACCTGGGAGAACTTGATGATGAAGAAGAGCACAAACGAGATAAGAATCAGAACCTGGTAGGGATGGCGGCGGGATAAGCTGAGTTCCTTGCCGGACCAGAAGCGCCAGGTGCTGACCATGAGGAAGCCGCTGGCGCCAACGATCGCCAGCCAGATGATGGCGACCCACCAGGCCTCGACCGGATAGCCGTAGCAAAGATGTACGGTGGTGGCCAGCATTCCGGCCGCGGCGGGAATGGGCATGCCCACAAAATACTTTCGTCCCGGCCGCCCCGGATTGCGCGGCTGGGCGTCGTGGCTGATGTTGAAGCGCGCCAGCCGCGAGACCCCGCCGATGAGAAACAGGAAACAGATGAAGGCCCCGGCGTGGACCAGGTTTTCGTGCAACTGGGGATTCATGGAATCGGGCAGAAAATGGAAGCCCCAGATGAGCGCCAGCAGACTGGGCGCCACGCCGAAGGTGACCGCGTCGGCCAGCGAATCCAGCTCCTTGCCGAAGTCGCTGCAGGTGTTGGTCATCCGGGCGATGCGTCCGTCGAGCGCGTCGAAGGGAATGGCGAAGATAATGGCGATGGCCGCCCAGTCGAGGTGCATGTGCGCGTCGCCGGCGCTGCCGATGGCCGCAATGGTCTGGGTGATGGAGAAGAAGCCGGCGGCGATGTTGCCCACGGTAAACAGCGACGGCAGCAGGAACATGCCGCGGCGCAACTGCGCCCGTGCCCTGGCCTTTGCGAGTGCGGGGTCGCGTTGATTCATGAGCGCTCTCTTTCAGCCGGCGCGGCATTCATCACCGCCAGTACGCTTGAGCCGCCTTTGACGCGCTGGCCTACCTTCACGCGCAGTTCGGCCTCTGCCGGCAGCAGCACGTTCACGCGGGAGCCAAACTTGATCATGCCGACGCGCTGGCCACGCTCGACGGTGTCGCCCTCGCGCAAATCGAAGACGATGCGCCGGGCCAGCAGGCCGGCAATCTGCTTGAAGGTGATCTCAATGCCTCCACCGCTCACCGTGGCGCTGTTCTGCTCGTTCCGGTCGGCCGAGGCGGGGTTCATGGCGTTCAGGTACTGGCCCTTCTGGTAGCTCACGCCGGTCAGCACGCCGGCCATGGGCGCGCGGTTCACATGCACGTCGAGGACGCTGAGAAAGATGCTGATGCGCTGCCGCGGCCCGCCGGGGGTAACGATGGCTGCCGTCTCGGTGACCAGGCCGTCTCCGGGCGAGACAATCAGGCCGGGCTCGGAGGGAATCTCCCGCTCCGGATCGCGAAAGAACCATAGGAAAAAAGCCGCCAGAAGCACTGGCGCGATGCTCCATGCCCAGTTGTGCGTGGCCCACGCCAGCACGGCCCCCACTGCCAGCAGGCTCAACCCGTAGATATAACCATCACGAACCATATTCCCTAACGATTATACGGTGATTCCGCAGCGCAGGAGAATTTGCGGCAGATCTCGCGGCAAAGGCCGTAGCGGCGGAGCGCCCGAGCCGTTTCGCCATTGCCATTCTCGATGACGGGCAGCTTGACGGCCGGGCGGATGGCTCCCACCCATTCAAAACCGCTGCTTCGACCTCCCGCCGCGATCAGTGCGGCATAACTGATCTTCGTTCTTCGGATGTACAATTTATATTGGTCGTACCTGTCTGCGCGGACGCTTGCGCCGAGAGCATCTTCGCTTCTTTGATTGCCTTGCGTGCAGCGCAGCAAGCAACACTTGCAACTAACCTGGCGGCCGCAAGCTGTCGCCGGGACCCCGTTGGTTGAGTGATGAGCCGCATTGCCGGGCAGTGCCCGCCAAGAGCGGAGTCGAAAATGCTATAAGAGTGAAAGGAGCGGTCATGGAAGGGTTGGCTGCAGGTCTAGCTCGACAGAGATTCTATGGAGCGATCGAATCTCTCAGGCAAGGCGACGGCCGGGCGGCATGGGACGGGATGACCGCCGCTTTGTCCGGCGGTCTTGCCGATGCCACCTGCGGCCTGATGCTGCTAAAGACCATTGCCGCCCGGAAAAACAAATACGACGAGATCATTCAAGAGCTGGAATCCAATATAAAACGCCTGGCAGAGAGGCCAACCACGCTTGAAATCAGCGCATACGGCTGCTATCTGCTGGGAAGATGCTACGCCTTCCTGGGGATCAAGAACGAGAGTTCCATGTCGAACTTCTTCAGGACAGCCCTCAAGATGAATTTGCGGAACGAGCTGATGGAAAAGGCCTCATCTCTTTACATGCAATGCATTGCCAGAGACGCGAGTTTCGTCGATGCAGTCTTTGAGCTGGCCCTGATCCACGACTTCGGGTTGAACTCCAGAGCGATCGCCATCGAAGCGTACGAGATTGTCACCGAGTTGAACCCGGACCATGTTATGGCGCGGAGAAATCTCACCAGCTTGTACAGCGAAACCAAGCAACTCGAAGAGGCGCAAGAGGAAGCTGAACATCTTGTGCGTTTGCGCCCGAACGCTATCTCATATGGCACGCTCTCCGCCATCTATGCTCGCCAGAAGATGACAAAGGAAGCCTGGCTGGCTGCCAGGGCCGCGAAAGAATTGCCGGGACAGCGCAACATCCGGGAGAAACATTCTAGCCGGGCCTACCTTCTGTCGCCTGAGACAGTTGCCGCGGTTCCCGAACCCAAGCTCTCGACCGCCTCTACAGCCGCACTCTGAGTGCGAAACACACCACTTGCATTGAGGCCGTGCAAACCCGGCGCCTGGGCACTTCACCTGCACACCATTTTCCGCCTGAGGACTCTAAGCGGGAACCGCCAACCTACGCTCCAGATTGAAGATCAGGTCCTTGGCGTGCAGCTTGAGCTTCTTCAGGCGCACCTCTTCAATTTGCTCCTCTGCGGAGAGATAAGGTTTTTGGAGCAGTTCTTCCAGCCGCTGAGCGTAGTTGCTATGTTCGGCATGCAGGCGATTGATTGCTTCGCTCAGCGTGGAATCCTGTATTTCATCCATCCAGCACCTCCGAATTATTAACGATCTTTTACATATATCGCCGCAGCAGCACAAACCGCAAGTCTAAAATGAACCTCCGGTAACCCAGGCTGTGGAATTTGGAGCCGAAAACCTGGCTAGAGTGACTGCGGGTGCCCCACATCTACAGGCGTACCTTGCCTGGAGATGTGGGATTGTCCCCTCAGAGCTGGAGGCGCATTAGGACCGCATCTTCAACCGGATCAATGTAGTAGCGCGGTCTACGGCCGGCTTTCACGAAGCCTGATCGCTTGTAGAACTCAAGCGCCGGCTGGTTGGAGGCACGCACATCGAGAATCACCTCAATGATCCCAGCGGTAAAAAGCTCGCCAGCCAGCGCGGAAAGCAGCCGCCGGGCCATACCCCGCCGCTGGGCCACGATATCGACCGCGATGGTCTCGAGCTCCGCCTGGGGCGGCAGCAGGCTGGCCACGGCAAAGCCCCAGATGGCTCCAAGGCCGGTTTCCTCGGCCACCAGCGCAATCCGGAGGGGTGTGGCCTTGGGGTCGAGTGCGGCCAGGTAGGCCGAACGAGGCCAGTGGGGCGCTGCCGTCAGGCTCTGCTCGATCTCGATGACCCAATCGAGATCCGTTTGAGTCATGCGGCGCACCCGGATTGCGCTTGGGGGATTCATGGACGATCGGCGGCGGCTGGCTCGCCTGGGTTCTCAGCGCCAAAGCTCGCGGAGCCAAAGATCTCCGCATCGCTCCGGCGCAAGTAGTGTCCGTCAAGCAGCGCCAGGTCCACGAACTCCCCGGCTGCCACCCGAGGAGCGCAAAGCGAGAGTGCGTCGGCGGCGGTGGGCGCTGCGGTGCGGAGCAACTCAGCGTCCGGCCATGCCGAGCAGAGCAGCAGGGCGGCGGCCTCGTCGCAAACGGCGATCGGCGACCGGACAGGCGAGATGCTGGCAAGCTCATAGGCTCCGGCCAGGAGTTCCGTTCCCGGCTCGCCGGCCTGGCCGAGCCGCAGGAAGACCTCGTGGCGATGCGCATCAAGAGCCGCCGAGGGCACGCCGGAGTTTGCGGCCAGCACCTCCAGGCGCGAGACGGCGAGGACGGGAATCCGCGCGGCCTCGGCCAGACCTTTCACCGCAGCCAGCCCCACGCGCACACCGGTAAAGCTGCCGGGGCCGTTCACTGCCACCATTGCATGGAGCTGGCGGAGTTCGATTCCGGCCTGAGCCAGCAACTCGGCGACGGCCGCGACCAGGGTCGAGGAATAGCTGCGCCCCTCAAGCTCGATCTGGCCGAGAATCTCAACCGCCTGGCCGGAGTCGCGGCCCAGCGCCACCGTGCCGGAGGGGCCGCAGGTGTCGATCGCCAGCAGGAATGCCGATTCAGACATGCGCTCCCTCTTATACAGCCGCCAGGGCCTGCTCCAGGTCGGCGATCAGGTCTGCCTTGTCTTCGATGCCGATTGACAGGCGAACGCGTCCCTGCGTAATTCCCATGGAGGCGCGCACCTCCTCGCTGACCGAGCCGTGCGTTGTGGTGGCCGAGTGCGAAGCCAGCGACTCGACGCCGCCCAGCGACTCCGCGCTCAAGAAGATCTTGATCGCAGCGAGGAAGCGGCCGGCAGCCTCGCGCGACTCGACCTCGAAGCTCATCATCGACCCGAAGCCACGCTGCTGCTTGACGGCCAGATCATATTGCGGATGGGTCTTCAAGCCTGGATAGGCGAGCTTGCTCACCTTGGGATGCGTGGAGAGGAACTCCGCCACGGCGCGGCCGTTCTCCTCGTGCTGCTTGATGCGCAGGGGCAGGGTCTTGATGCCGCGCAGCACCAGGAAGCACTCGAAGGGCGACATCACGCCGCCGGCCGCCTTCTGCACCAGCAGGAAGCGCTCCTTGTGCTCCGGCTTGGAGCCGACCAGAGCGCCGCCCAGGCCGTCCGAGTGGCCGTTGAGGTACTTGGTTGTCGAATGCATCACGATGTCCGCCCCCAGGGCCAGCGGGCTTTGCAGAACCGGCGAGAGGAAGGTGTTGTCGACACTGACCTCGACCCCTTTGGCGTGGGCGATCTGGCTGATCGCGGCAATGTCGGTAAGCACCATCAGCGGATTGCTCGGCGTCTCGATGTGAATCAGCTTTGTGTTCGGCCGGATGGCGGCTTCGACCGCCGCAAGATTGCTGGTGTCAACGTACTCGATCTCGATGCCGTAACCGGAGACGATGCGGTCGAAGAGACGGACCGTGCCGGCATAGACATCCTTGGAACAGATCAGATGGTCGCCGGCTCGCAGCATGGCCACGAGGGCCGAGATGGCCGCCATGCCGGTGGTGAAGGCGTGGGCGCTGTGTCCGCCTTCAAGAGCCGCCAGCGCCTCTTCCAGCCGGTCGCGCGTGGGATTGCCGGCGCGCGAGTAGTCCCAGCCCCGGTCTGTGCCGATGCCGGTCAGCTCAAAGGTCGAAGAAAGATAAACGGGCACGTTCACAGCGCCGGTCTGGGGGTCGGGGTATTGGCCGGCGTGAACGGCAAGCGTCGAGTATTTGCATGGGGAAGCTGTCATAGCGATTGCACGATCTCCTGGTTTTCAGCTTATCGCAGCGGGCGGTGGTCGTCGTTGGAGCGGGTGACTGCGACCTAACTTCATTACCTCCCAGGTCTCCAAATGCGAGGGACCTGGGGCACCCGGCAAGCTTGCGATTCAACTGCCCAAAGTGATTCCGCAAAAGGTTAGGAAATCAACTCTTCGGGGCCGAAGCTCCGGGTGCGCCATTGGCGCTTTTTGCGGTTGGCGACTGAGTCAGCAGGTTCTTGATCGAGTCGGCGCCGAAGCCGAGAGCCACGACCGCAAGAGTCGCGGGGAAGAAGTCGAGCTTGGCAAGCTGATTGAGCGCGCCGGCCTCCAATCCCGCCAGGGCCACGCCAAATGCGATGAGGAAGCGGACGGCTTCGGCGAAAGCGCGAGACGATTCATTGGGTTTGAGCGGCTGGATCTCAAGCAGGCCCTCGATCGTATGCGCGGCTTCCAGATTCTTATGGCTCTGCACGGCAACCACGATTTTGACCTTCCGCTCATTCTTCTTCAGGAAGCGAGTCCTGCGGAGTTTCTTGTGCTGGGTATCGCCTGCAATTGGATCGTGTTCCAGCGGCTCATCTCCCAGGAAGTAATGGCAGACTCGCGATCCCTCTTCCGACAAGCCTCCGGGAAAACCCCACTTGAAACCCAGCTTGCCAAGCGCCGCGGCTCCGCAGAAGCGGGGATTGTCGAAGGCGACCGAGAAATAGACGGGAAGATAAGGGCGCGCCTTCAGCGTGTCGAAGACGACCCTCACCCGCTTTGCGCCGTCTTCTCTCACTTTTTCGATCTCGGCCATCACGTCGGCTTCGTAGATATCCTCGCGCATCTCCTGCACCAGCGTGGTGGCGGCGCGCAGGGATTTCCAGGAGAGGGTGCCGAGCAGGTCGATGAGCTCGCATTCATGCTCCAGCAGGCGTTCTCTGGAGGTCTTTCCCGGATCTCCGCAGTTTGAGGAACTTCCCGTCGGCATGGAGACCCTGACCATGGCATAGTCCAGGGCCGCATGCGTGGCGGCGATGGCGTGATCGATGGCAAAAAACATGGGGCGAACGATGTTGGCCGGATCGTCGAAGGGAGCCTGGAGAACATCAAAGATACCCGGCAGCGCCAGCATCAGATCGCTGTAATAGGGCACAGGGAAGGACTTGAGCCGGTCCTTCAACTGCGTGAAATTCGTTGCAATCAGCTTCGCCTGGGCGACACTGTCATCGAGCAGTGCGAGAGAAGCCTCGGCCTTGCTCAGCAGGAGATTGGCGGCATTCACATCGTCGTCGGGCAAGTTAAGCGAATGCAGTTGATTGGAGGCCGATTGCAGCGTTCTGTCGATATCGTCGGTGATGGACGGCGGAGCGCTGGCCGAAGCATCTTCAAATCTGCGTCGCAGCTCGTCCAGCCTCTCGGCGACAGTCAGCCTCTTGGCCAGCCTGTCGATGGCCACGGCCACGTCCTCGAACTTCTCCGTGGAGGAGAGCGCGAAAGGACCCACTTCGTTGAGCTCGATTCCTATCTTGGTGCGCTCCAGGCGCAGCAGAACTCTCAGAAAGGAGTCCACGCGGGCGCTCACGCTGCTGGTGCGGTCGGCCAGGTCGCCAATTTGCCTGTGCAAGGCCACCTTCTTCAAGACGCTGGGCAATACCGAGTTGCCGAGCAGCGACAGCAATCCTCCGATCAGCAGAAAGAACATGACATAGATGGCAAAGAGCACTTCGGTCAGGTCGGGGCCAAGCCGCATCATGGTGAGATTCACCGGGATCGCCTGGATCGGGAGCAGGTCGTTGGAGACGCCGTGCGGGCCGTGCTGGCTGACAAGCAAGAGGCCGTTGCGCTCCGTGGGGCGAACGAAGTCCATCCAGGAATAGACCTCGATGGGCGGCGTCAGAACGATGCGCGTGCGGCCGTTCGGCGTCAGAATCAACTTTCCGGTCTTGACGACGGTGCCGCCGATCTGGAATCGCCAATCCAGGGTGAAGAACTCGGTGCCGCCATTCTTCAGCGTGAGGGCCACCGTCCGCCCATAGGCGAATTTGAGCGGCTTCTCCGGGGTTCCGTTGCCGTCGAGAGTGATGTTGAGCGGAACATCGACCGCTACCGCGTCCAACGCGCCGATCTCCTCATTCTGGTTGAAGAGCTTGGTAAAGGCAGCGGTCGAGCTGGCCATGTTGCTGACGTTCGCTACAATCTGCAGCGATTGCCCCGGACCGATCTCTGCGGGAAGGTTGGCGCCCGCGGCTTCCAGCGCGAAGGTAACCTTGGGCGTCGGCAGCCTGGCATGGGAAGTCTCGTCCAGAAAGGTCCCGGCGGTCAGGCTCAGGGGGAGAGCGGTTTTTCCAGCGTTGGTAAGGACAAATTGGGCCGCGCCTGCACCTTCGCGCAGAATCACCGGCTGGGACGAGACAATCTTGAGCTGCGCCGTAGCAGTTGTCGCAAGACAGAGCAGCAACAAGGGCAGCCATCCAACGACCTGCAACCTTCGCATCGTTTCCTCCCGGGATCACATTCAAATGTTGAAAAGAAAGGCCGTGCAGAGGTTACCAAGATAACTTCCCAATCGAGGTTGGTCAACGGAAATCCTCAAACGACAGCTTAGAAATGGTGCTGGCGGAGGTTCAACCGTTTCCGACCCAGGCTTGAAAAAACACGCCCGGTAGTGGGCAGGAGGGAGGAGTAAAGCTACTCTTGCGCCTGAGCAGAGGACCTTTTCGGCGCGCGCGCCACCGGGAAGTAGCCGGTGCGGGTGCGGACGGTGAGCTTGCCGTGGCCGCTGGCCTCGGCCGTTACCTCCACGCGGCGGAAGCCGGGCTCGGAGGTGGGCTTGGTTGAATGGTAGCCAATCGTGTACTGGTTGCGGATGTCGCGCGCCACCTCGGCGGCGATCTGGTCGATCTGCTCGATATTTTTAGGGAAGAAGGCTATGCCGCCCGTCTCGGTGGAGAGCATCTCGAGCGCGCGGTGGGCGTGGCGCACCTCGCTGCGGCTCATCTCGTCGCCAAAGAGCAGCCCGATCGAGTAGATGACCGGGCCGGAAAGCTGCTGGACGCGGCGGATGGTCTGCTCCAGGTCGAGGGTCGAGGCGTTGTCCTCGCCGTCGGTGATGAGAATGAGAACCTGCTTGGGTCGCTTGGCGTCGGCCACCAGCTTGTCCGCCGAGGCCACAACGGCGTCGTAGAGCGCGGTGCCGCCGCGGGATTCGATGTGCCCAAGGCCGTCGCGCAGCTTGTTCAGGTCGGAAGTGAAATCCTGGTCGATGAAGGCCTCGTCGGAAAAGTTGACCACGAAGGCCTCATCCTGGGGGTTGGAGGCCTGGATCAGATCCAGTGCGGCCTTGTTCACCGAGGGACGCTTACGGCTCATGGAGCCGGAGTTGTCGACCACCATGGCAATGGAGACGGGAAGGTCGGTGTGCTGGAAGCTGACAATCTTCTGCTGGACGCCGTCCTCGAAGACTTTGAAGTCTTCTTTTTTCAAATCCGGGACCAGCCGGTTGCCCTCCAGCACGGTGCAGTTGAGCACCACCTCTTCGACCTCGGCGTGGAGCACGTAGCCTTCGCCCTGCTTGCTCATGGGCTGGGCGGCAACCGGCGGTTCGAGATCGGGAGAGCGCACCGGGTCGCGGTCCACGGTGAGCGGCGGGGCCTGGGCTGGAGCCGGCGATTGCTGCGCAGGCAGGGCGATAGCCGCCCCGGCAAGAAGAAGCGCGAGGGCGGCGTTATTGCAAAGGCGCATAGTAGCCGGTGCGTGCATGGACGGTGAGCGGAGGCAATCCCGGTGGAGGATTGACCTTCACCTTCACTTTACGCCATTTGCCGTCGCGGACAAGATCCTTGGGCCGGTAGCCGATGACGTATTGGTTGCGCAGTTCGGTGGAAATCTTCTCGGCGATATCGCCCATCTCGTCGAGATCGTCAACGCGGAAGAGGCGACCGCCGGTCTCTTCGCTCACATCGTCGAGCAGTTGGGGGCCGGCGCGCTCCTCGGGGGTGGCCGCATAGGGATCGAAGATGCCGATTGAGTAGATTTCGACGTCGGCCTCGCGCACCTGGGCGCGCACTTCGCCCTCGGTGTAGCGGGAGCGGTTGTCGCCGCCGTCGGAGACCACCAGCAGCGCCTTGCGCTCATGGCGGGCTTCCCTCATTTTGGCTACGCCATAGTAGATGGCGTCCAGCAGGGCGGTGCGATGGCCGCTCTGCACCGTAGCCAGACGGGCCTGGATGTCGTCGACCGAGTTGGTGAAGTCCTCGATCAGCTCCGGCCGGTCGTTGAAACCGATGACGAAAAACTCGTCCTGGGGGTTGGCGGTCTTGATGAACTCCAGAATCGACTCCCGCGCGCGGATCAGCTTCGAGGTCATGGAGCCGGAAAGATCGAAGATGATGCCGATCGAGACCGGCGCATCTTCAGAGGCAAAAGAGAGGATCTTCTGGCGGCCGCTGCCCTCGAAGACCTGGAAGTCCTCCTCTTCGAGGCCGGTGACCAGCCGGTTCATGGGATCGGTGACCGTAACCGGGATCAGCACCATGTTGACGTTCAGGCGGATCCGCGCGCCGGGATGGAGCTTCAAGGCGCCGGGGCCGGTTGCGGCCGGCGCCTCGGTTCCGGCAGGCGCTCCCGTGGCCGGCGTTGAGGCCGGAGGCGGTGTCACGTGCGGTTCCTCGAGCGGGTTGTCCTGGGCGGGAGCGTGCGCCAGCAGCAGCGCCGCCGCCAAAGCGCATATCCACAACCGGCTGCCGAGCCGTTGCCGATGGCCGTGCCCGCTGGGGGGCTTGCTCTCAAGGGGAAGCATCTTCATGCCTCAACACCAACGATTGAAGGCGATAGTAGCACGATTGATAGACGCATGGCGTCCCCGTACTGTCATCGCATTGTCGCCGTTCAATCCCCGAGATAGTCAGCGGAAAACCCGGAGCCGCTTTCGCCGCTGGGATACAATCAACGCTAAGCGAGCAACCGCCCCGAATTGAGGAGGATGAGGCTCTTGCGCGCAAATCCCACCGTTCCTTCGGGGAGAAAGACCTTCAGCATGGCCCACGTCTATCCCTTTCGCGCCTGGCGCTACAACCCTTCCGCAGTCCGTCTGGAGGACGTGGTCACGCAGCCCTACGACAAGATCACGCCTGCCATGCAGCAGGCCTATTACGATCGCAGCCCTTACAATCTGGTGCGCATCATCCTGGGCAAGCCGGAACTCTTCGACGCCGAAGGCGGGGAGAGTGTCTATACCCGCGCGGCACGCGACTTCGGAGCCTGGCAGAAGCAGGGTGTGCTGGCACAGGAAAAATCGCCGGCGATCTTCGCCTACTCGCAAAGGTTTAGACTGCCGGGCACTGAGATTGTCAAAGTTAGGCGCGGCTTCATCGCCCTGGGCAAGCTGCACGACTACGCCGAGCAGGTGGTCTTTCGCCACGAGCAGACGCTCAGCAAACCCAAGAGCGACCGGCTCAATCTGCTGAAGG
The DNA here is from genome assembly GCA_963710875.1 of uncultured Acidobacteriaceae bacterium. Lineage (GTDB taxonomy): Bacteria > Acidobacteriota > Terriglobia > Terriglobales > Acidobacteriaceae > Telmatobacter. The sequence goes on from CAVQBW010000002.1 coordinate 701,364, forward strand.
CCACGCACGCGCACTTCGGTCAGATCTTCATGCTCTACTCCGACGCGGCCGGCAGCGTGGAGCGGCTTCTCTACGACGGAGCCGGCCCGGCCGAAGCGGAGGCGACGGACGAGTACGGCGTGCTCCACCGGCTCTGGAAGGTCAGCGATCCGGCGGTCATCAACCTGCTGACCACGGCCATGGCCGACAAGAAGCTGATCATCGCCGACGGGCACCACCGCTACGAGACAGCTCTGAATTACTCCAAAGAGCATGCGCCGGCCGCGCCTGTAAAAGCCGAATTCAGCACCAGCCAACTGCCCCAGCCGGCTTACCCGGAGGCCGCGGTGATGATGACCTTCGTCAACATGGACTCCGACGGCCTGGTGATTCTGCCCACCCATCGCGTGGTTCACAGTTTGGCTCGCTTCGATCCGGCCGAGTTCGCACGCGCCGCGCAGGAGTTTTTCACGGTTGCGGCTCTGCCCGCCGTGGAGGCATCGAGTTATATCGACACACTGACGGCTCAGAAGAGCACTGCCTTTGTCGCAGTGACCCGCTCCGGAGCCTTCCTGCTGCGCGCAGAGGCGGAGCCGGTGGCCGCCGCGCTGGCAGCCTTGCCCGAGCGCCAGCGCCAGCTCGATCTGAGCTGCCTTCACTCCATCGTTCTCGACCGGCTGCTGGGGCTGGACGCGGAAAAGGTTCGCGAGCAGACCAATCTGCGCTACCTGCGCGATGCGGCCGAGGCCGTGGACCAGGTTCGCCGTGGCGAGGCCGACGTTGCCTTCCTCACCAACCCGGTTTCCATGGAGCAACTGAAAGAAGTGGCCTTTGCCGGCGACGTCATGCCGCAAAAATCCACCGATTTTTTCCCAAAACTGCTGAGCGGTTTGACGATTTATGCGCTGGACTAACTGGAGTCTTGCGGTTGTAGCCGCTGGGGGTCTGACTGGATTGACCTGCGTCGCGCAGCAGGCCCCGCCGGCTCCGACCGCTCCACCGTCCCGCTTTGTGGTGGTGCTGGATGCGGCCCACGGCGGCGACGACGCGGGCGGACGCCTCGCCGGCGGCCAAATCGAGAAGACCTTCACCCTGGCGATCAGCATGCGCCTGCGTTCGCTGCTGGGAGCACGCGGCATCCAGGTGGCGATGACCCGCGAATCCGATGCGACGGTCGCGCCGGACAAGAGAGCGGAGATCGCCAACCACGCAGAGGCCGAGGCCTGCCTGATCCTGCACGGTTCCGAGAGCGGCTCGGGGGCTCACCTGTTTACCTCCTCGCTGGCGCCCGCCCAGCCGGTGCGCTTCCTGGCCTGGAAGACGGCGCAGGCCGCCTGGGTAACTCGTTCGCTGGCGCTGGAGGGAGTGCTGAACTCCGCGCTGCTGCAAGCCGGGATGAACGTAACCCTGGGCCGCACTTCGTTGCCCGGCGTGGACAGCATGACCTGCCCGGCGGTGGCCGTCGAGATTGCGCCGGAGCTGGGTCCGGACAAGAAAGCGGTCTCCTCGCTCGACGATCCCGTTTACCAGGCGCGCGTGGCCACGGCGCTGGCCGCGGCGCTCGTCGAATGGCGCGCGGAGGCCCGTCCGTGATTCCCCGCCACCAGAAGTTGCTCTTCGGCATTCTCCTGGCCGCCTCGCTCATCATGGGCGCGACACTGTGGCAGTTGCGCGAGCGCGCCCACCAGCGGCTGCTGGCCGGCCAGAGCACGGCTCCCACCAGCGCTCCCGAAGTGGCTCCGTCGGTCGACGCGACCCTGCTGGTGGCCAATAACAGCGACGGTTCCCTGCTGGCTCAGGTCCGCTCCCTGCCGCTGCCCGCCGACCCCGGCGCCCGGGCCCGCGCCGTGCTGGCCAAGCTGCTGGACCTCTATGCCGCTCCCGATGCCGCCCACCCCGTTCCCGGCGGTGGCGCCTCTGTGCTTCAAGTCTTCCTGCTGCCCGCACCAGGGACCGGAGCTGCCAAATCTTCCGGGGCTCCCTCCCAGGTACAGCAGCAGACCGGCCCGCAACTGGCAGTCGTCAACCTGGCGAGCAGTTTTGCTGCCAGCCACCCCTCCGGAATTGAGACCGAGATGCTGACCGTCCTCTCCATCTGCGGCACCCTGCGCGCCAACCTGCCCCGTGTCACTGAGGTGCGCTTTCTGGTGGACGGCCAGCCGCGCGCCACCCTGGCCGGTCACGCCGACCTGACCCGCACCTACCTGGCCGCCGATGCCGTGCCCACTGAAGGAGCCCACCCGTGAGCAACCCTGCGAGATCCAGCTTTATTTCCACTGAAACTCGCAGTATGATAAGGGAGTAGCTATGCCTAAGCCCATTTACATTACGGCCCCCCGGCCCACCCAGGAAGAAATGGTGAGGCACCTGCGCATCTCCAAGGCTCGCAAGAAAGAGTTACAGGTGCTTGTGGACGAGTTTAAGGCTCGGCTTTCCCATCAGGAGAAGGCGCCAGCGAACTTGATCGAACCGGAAAAGAGGCGCAAGCGTGCCTCCGCCGCCTGACCCAAACGCTGTCTTTCTGAACATCCCCTACGACGAAGAGTTCCGCAGCCTCTATGTTGCCTATATTATTGGGCTCTACCAACTGGATCTGGTTCCTCATCTCGCCTCCGAGATCCCCGGCGGGGATCGCAGGCTCAACAGAATATTTCAGCTTATCAAGAGCTGCCGGTACTCGATCCACGATCTATCGAGGGTAGAATTGAGCACTTCACCCTCGGCAGCGCCACGGTTCAATATGCCTCTGGAATTGGGGATGACAATTACCTGGGCTGATTTTTACCCCAGCCGCCACACTTGGTTCGTTTGGGAGTCGGAACCCTTTCGACTTCAAAGGTCGGCCAGCGATCTGAACGGAACCGACCCCTATATCCACAACGGCACGCCGGAGGGAGTCCTCCGGGAACTTCGCAACGCTTTCCACCGCGACCATACGCCGTCCGTGCCAAGAATGTTAGAGGTTTATCGCTTTGTTTATAACAACCTCAACGCGATTCTCTACAAGAACGGGACGAGCAATCCATACGACAGAAGCGTCTTCATGGAATTGTGCTGGTTATCCAAGAATCTTGCGGATTTGACTCGCCTGACCGGACCTGCGGCTTGAGAACCACAACTCCCACCATCGGCGTCTTCGATTCCGGTTTTGGCGGCCTGACCGTGCTGCGCGCCCTGATCGCCCGTGCACCCCAGGCACGTTATGCATTTATAGGCGACACTGCGCGTCTACCTTACGGTTCCAAGTCCTCCCGCACTATCGCTCGGTATGCCGCACAAAGCGCGCGCTTGCTGGTCGAGGAACAAGGCGCAGACTATCTCGTAATCGCCTGCAATACCGCCAGCGCTCTTGCCCTCGACGCCATCAAGGAAGCCGTTCCTTCTTCCGTCTCAGTCATCGGCGTCATTGAACCAGGCGCCGAGGCCGCTCGCAGCGCATCGAAGACTGGGGATGTCCTCGTGATCGCCACCGATGCCACCGTACAGAGCCACGCCTATGCGGCGGCTTGCCGGGTTCGAGGTCTTCGCGCATTTGAGAAAGCTTGCCCCTTGCTCGTCCCGCTTGTCGAAGAGGGATGGAACAGTCATCCCGTCACAGCTGAGGTCCTGCGCATCTACTTCGACGAACTCAGCAAAGACGCCTCGGCGCAGGGTTTGGAACCGGACACTCTGGTACTGGGATGCACCCACTATCCGCTGCTCAGGCCGCTCATCGAGCAAATGATTCCTTCCGATATGAAGATCATCGACTCCGCCGAATCGGCGGCCGACAAACTCGTGTTCTATCTCTGTCACGACCTTCCCGCACCGCCGAAACCAACGCCAGCCGATCCATTCCTGCGCTGCTTCGCTACCGATTCGGTGGAGAAGTTCGAGCGCCTTGGCTCCCGTTTTCTCGGCTGGCCGACGGGAAAGGTCGAGCTTGTAGACCTCGGCGGGTGAAATTCACTGATATTCTATGAGTTGGCCGGTCCGGACTCCCCAAAACACGGACCGTGGAGGACGAAAGCAAGCATGATCAATCTGGCGGGTAAGACAGCCGTGGTCTTCGGGCTGGCGAACAAGCGTTCCATAGCCTGGGGCATTGCCCAAAAACTGCACGAGGCCGGCGCAACGCTGGCAATCTGCTATCAAAATGAGCGCATGAAGCTCGAGGCCGAGGGCCTCATCGCCGAACTGACTGGCGCCACAGGCTTCCAGTGCGACCTCTCCAACGACAATGAGGTCGAGGCCCTCTTTGCCGTGCTCGGATTGAAATATGGCAAGCTCGACATCCTTGTTCACGCCGTGGCCTTTGCGCCCGCCGCCGAGCTGCGCGGCGAATTCATCGACACCACCCGCGAAGGTTTCCGTATTGCCCTCGACGTGAGCGTCTACTCGCTGATCGCCGTCAGCCGCGGCGCTGCTCCGCTGATGACCGAGGGCGGCAGCATCATAACTCTGACCTTCTACGCCGCCGAGAAGGTTGTCCCCAACTACAATGTGATGGCCGTGGCCAAGGCCGGACTTGAATCGACGGTTCGCTATCTGGCCTATAACCTTGGATCGAAGAATATTCGCGTGAATGCCATCTCCGCCGGCCCTATCAAGACCCTGGCCGCCCGCGGCGTCGGCGACCTGAGCGACATGATGAAATCGCACGCCGACCGCTCGCCACTGCACCGCAATGTGGACCAGTTGGAAGTGGGTGGAGCGGCGTTGTTTCTGGCCAGCGACTTATCCAGCGCCATCACCGGCGAGATCATGTATGTCGATTGCGGCTATAACATCATGGGATTCTGAGTTAGTTAGCTGGAGTTTCAACCAGATGGGTGCGCCACCTTCGCTGCGCAGTACGCGCCGAAAATGGGGCACCCGCTTTTTGCGGCGCTCACTACTCCTTCAGCGTCACGGTAATCTTGCGCGCGTCGCCGCCGGCCGAGGTAATGGCAATCTCGCCCGTCGATTTCTTCTTGATGCTCTTGAACTTTTCGCCCCACTCGACTAACACCAGCGCTTCCGGAGTTAGTAACTCATCGAGACCCAGCGTCTCAAGCTGGCGCTCGCCTTCGAGGCGATAGACATCCAGGTGAAAGAGCTTCACCGGCTGGCCGTCGCGCGCGCCGTGGTACTCGTGAAGCAGGGTGAAGGTGGGACTGGTCACCTCGTCGGGGTCGGCGGCATCCAAAGCCTGGGCGATGCCCTTGACCAGGGTGGTCTTGCCGGTGCCCAGGTCGCCTCTCAAGATCAGCAGTTGCGGCGGGACGAGCAGACGAGCGAGTTTGCGCCCCACATCGATCGTGTCCGCGCCGCTCTGGGTTGTGAATTCATGCGTCCGGCCTTCGGCGGGAGGGGCGGCATCGGTCATTGGGCTTCCTCATGGGAGGCCGCGGCCGGTAACGACTCTGCAGGCAGCCCCTGCAACCAAAGATAACCGTTTGGACCGCTGGAACGAAAGTGAAAAGCCTGAGAAAGCCGGTGGAGGCTGTCGGTGGCCAACAGCGTGTGTTCATCGCCGGCGCGGACCGCCAGATCGCCGGCCAGACCGTGCAGATAAACCGCCGCCTCGACGGCCTGCGCAGGCTGACTCGGGTACTGAGCTATCAGGCCAGCGATGAGCCCCGTGAGCAGGTCGCCGCTGCCACCCTTGGCCATGCCGGGATTGCCGGTGGTGTTGACGGCCACGCGGCCGTTCGGGTGTGCGATCAGCGTTCGCCAGCCCTTGAGCACCAGCGTGACACCGTTGAGCTGAGCAAAGTTGCGCGCCACATCGAGCCGGTTGGCCTGCACCTCAGCCGCCGTGAGGCCCGACAGCCGGGCCATCTCGCCGGGATGCGGCGTGAGCACCAGCGTTCGTCCCTTGGCCAGCTTGGACAGCAGCACCGGCTTGGCGGCCAGAATATTGAGCGCATCGGCGTCGATCACGGCCGGAATCTTGGTCGCCGAAAGCAGGCCAGTGGTGAACTTGATCGTCTCCGGGCTTTGACCCAGGCCGGGACCAATGGCCAGCACGGTCTTTCCCGAGGTCAGCGCAGCCACTACCGGACCAAGGTTGTCCGCGGAGATCGAGCCTGTATCAGTCGCAGCCAGCGGCCAGGTCATCAGCTCTGGCGCGATGAACGCCACCAGCGGTAGCAGCGGCGCAGGAACGGCAGCGGTGACCAAGCCTGCACCTGCCCGCATAGCAGCCAACGCAGCCATGCCAGGAGCGCCGGACTTGCCTACCGAGCCGCCTACGACGAGCACATGGCCGAAGTTGCCCTTGTTGGCCGCCGCGGCTCGTGGCGCCTGCGTGAGCGAGAGCGACGAGCCGGCCCAGGTCAGATTCTGGGCAGAGACAACCGCTTCCTTCGGCGAGCCAATGGGCGCAACGACGATGGGCTGCGACCAGTGCCGCGTAAGCTGCCCGAAGACGTGCGCCGGCTTGGGCGCGGTAAACGTGATGACCGCGTCGGCGGGAAAGACGGGAGCGGCTACCGTGGCTGCGGTTTCATCGGCCGGCCAGCCGCTGGGCAGGTCAACGGCGAGAATGGGCGCGTGGCTGCCCTTGAGCCATTCGAGTGCGGCCAGCGCGAGGCCTTTGAGCGGCGGCTTGAAGCCGGTGCCGACGACGGCGTCGAGGATCAGATCGGATTCGAGCGCGGATTTGTGTTGGGCCAGGTCCTCCGGCTTCTCGATGATGGCCATGAGGCCGTGTGCAGGACTGGTGAGCTCACGCCAGGCCTCGGCAGCATCCCCCTTGAGGCCATCGCGCGCGCCAAGCAGCAGCGTGGTGACTTCATGACCGGCCGAGGCGAGCTGGCGCGCCGCCATCATGCCGTCGCCGCCGTTGTTTCCGCGGCCGCAGAGGACCGTAATCCGTCGCGCCCGCGGAAACTGCTGGCGGGCAAAGGCAGCCACCGCTGCCGAGGCTGCCCGCATGAGATCGAGCGACGGAACACCGAAGCGTTCGGTGGTCAGGCGGTCGCAGGCCTGCATCTCGGCTGTGGAAAGAACTTGCATGGCGACAGTGTACAGGGGAGAGCAAAGATCAGAGAGCAGGGAGCAGAGATCAGGGATCAGCGAATCGCGATATTTACTGATTGGCTGGGAGTTGGTCTGGGCATCGAAAAGCGAGAGGAATTGGCCTGATTTCTGCCTTTTTATGGCCTAAAAGGGGCAAAAAACGGGCAAAAATAGGTGTTTCTATTTACCCTTTTTGGGGTAATAATTTACTTGACTCCACCGTACCTCTAAGGGAGAATGGTGGTGTGAGGTGAGATTTGTCAACGATTTGGATGGTCTATTTGAATCCCCACACGATAACCCTCCTCGATGGGCATTTATGCTAACCGCATATATCGACGAGAGTGTCGAAAGTCCACATGGGTATACTGTGATGGCTGGATTCTTAGGTGACGAGAGTCAGTGGACAGTGTTCGCAGAAAAATGGGAAAAAGCCCTCCTTCCCAAACGTCATCTTCACATGAATAAATTGAGAGGATGGAAGAGCGACCAACATAAACAAATGCTTGAAAAGTTAGCAGCAGTTCCATACGAATGTGGACTACAGTCCCTCTATTCGTCTGTCAATGTTAGCGAATATGAAAATAAAATCCCGGCCTTCAAAACCAAGGCTTTTGCTAAGGGATATTTCGTTACTCTTGTGGGTTTAGCTGCCGCCGTGCTAGACGCAATTCCTAAGAATGAACGCGTTGAATTTGTATTTGAGGAGCAGAAAGAGTTTGCGGCAGTGAGAGAACACGCGCTAGGATTGATGGCGAAAAGCCCCACGCTTCAAAGAAAACAAGGGAACAGCGCGTTAGCTAAATGGAGTTCGGTTCCTAAGTCTTCCCTCCTCGAACCTTCGGATTATTTAGCTTATGCTGATGTGGTCCCGGTCTTTCGGACAGTTTTTGCTTTTTCCTTAGTGGAAGTTCTTGCTTTTGTTTTTAGGCTGCCATGGATTCTGGCAGGCGGTTGAAGTATACCTGATCGGGCGTTTGCGCTTTCAGGCTGGAGTGTGGCCGGGTGGTGTTGTAGAAGTCGATGTAGCGGCCGATCGACTGCCTGGCTTCGCTGACCGAGGTGTAGGCGTGCAGGTAGACCTCCTCGTACTTGATCGAGCGCCAGATCCGTTCAACGAAAACGTTGTCGCGCCAGCGGCCCTTGCCGTCCATGCTGATCCTGATCCCTTCTTCTTTTAGCCGCCCGGTGAAGGCCTCGCTGGTAAATTGGCTGCCCTGATCGGTGTTGAAGATCTCTGGTTTTTCATTTTTGGAAAGGGCTTCATCGAGCGCCTCGATGCAGAAGGAAGTCTCCATGGTGATCGACAGCTTCCAGGCAAGAACGCGGCGACTGAACCAGTCCACCACCGCCGCCAGATAGATGAAGCCGCGCGCCATCGGGATGTAGGTGATGTCCATGGCCCAGACCTGATTGGGCCGCGTGATACTCATGCCGCGCAGCAGGTAGGGGTAAATCCTGTGTCCTGGCGCGGGTTTGGACGTATTGGGCCGGCGATAGATGGCCTCGATCGCCATCTTCCGCATCAGCGTCCGGATATGCCTGCGACCGACCGTGAGCCCTTGTTGCCAGAGCAGATCGCGCAACATCCGGCTGCCGGCAAACGGGTAATTCAAGTGCAGCTCATCGATGCGCCGCATCAGCCACAGTTCCGACTGTGAGACCGGTCGCGGCTGATAGTAGACGCTGCTGCGGCTGATTTCAAGCACTTCAGCCTGTCTCTGAATGGGAAGGTCATGCTCGGGATCGATCATCGCTTTGCGCTCAGAAGACCCGCTTTTGTGAGCGCCCCTTCTAAAAAATCGTTCTCCAGCGTCAGTTCGCCGATCTTGGCGTGCAGCGCCTTGAGGTTGACCGGCGCGGCCTGCTCCGCTCTGGCCTCGCCGAAGACGCCCGCGGCGCCCTCCTGCAACTGGCTCTTCCACTGCGTAATCTGGTTGGGATGGATGTCGAACTGCTCGGCCAACTCGGCCAGCGTCTTCTCACCCTTGACGGCGGCCAGGGCCACCTTCGCCTTGAACGCCGCTGTGTGATTCCTGCGGGGACGTCTGCTCATCCGTTCTCCTCTTCACAGCCATCTTAAGGCCGCAAGCGAGCAGAACTTCCACTTATACCCCTGTCCGAATTTGCTGAACCGGCTCTTGCGATAATGCATAATCTTGTTGATCCGAAATCTAATAGGTCACGTCTATGCCTGCCCATTTTAATCGGTAAACCAATCGGAGGTCAGATGAACTTGGATGCAGTATCTAAGGTATTGGAGATGAAATGACAAATGAACTAGAAAAATTTAATACCGTTCTCCGTAAAGTTCTCTCCGTGCCACGCGAGGAATTGAAGAGGCGAGAGGCTGAATGGAAGAAAAATCACATGCAAAAAGGACGGAAAAGAGGGAGGAAACCTACAAATGACAATTCAGCAAAAAAAAATGATTGAACTTTTAGACATCTTGGCTTTTTGCTTTACTTGCAAAGAATGCGGAGTGTCTTTGTCTATCCCAGCCTCGGCCAGTCTGAAAAGTGAGAGACCCGCTAAATGTCCCTCATGCGATGAAGTATGGATGACGCCCGCTACTGGATCTGTGGCAAGATTCTTGGAGTTTAAGGATTCTCTGCTCAAGCTCCGAGCTTCCACTGAAAATGGCAAAACGAACGGGTTTACTTTGGCAATCGAGATTGCTTCGGACCCCGCTCCAACCGCGAAGGATTAGAAGGCCGTTTGCAATCCCTTGCCGGTCAGTTCGGCGAAGGTCAACCGCTTGCCGAGGATCTGAGAAAGAACGCGATTGAAGCGGCCAGCGTCATCCAACTTTTTCCGATTGTTGTAACGGAAGGTTTGCTCATCGAGGTAACGAAACAGATGGAACGGTTCAACACTAACGTAAGTACCAGACAGACCGCGCTTGAGGAGAGACCAGAAATTCTCCATACCGTTAGTGTGGACGCGCCCGCTCACATACTCGACTGCATGATTGACGATCTGATGCAGGTAGTCTTCGCCCAGCCCCTTGTAGCCGCCCATTTCGTCGGTATAGAGGGCCGCGCCAGCTTCAACGTGCTTGCGGACGATGGGCTGCAAGGTATGTTTCTGCCGATCAGGAATCAATTCAGTGCGAACGTTTCCGCCGCGCTCCAAGACACCCATGACGATAATCTTGTCTTTGGCGCTCTGGCCCATTCCAGAGATGCGGCGCTCATGGACGGCCTTGTGCATATTCCGAGCCTTGCCGCCGATAAAGGTTTCGTCGGCCTCCACTTCGCCGGAGAACTTGCTCCCAAAGTACCGATCCTGCATGGCCAGCCGAATCCGATGCAGCATGAACCATGCGGTTTTCTGAGTAACCTTCACATCGCGGGCGATCTCGTAGCTGCTGATGCCATTCTTGCAATTGGTGATGAGCCAAGTAGCAACAAGCCATTTATCAAGGCCGATAGGCGAGTCCTCCATCATGGTTCCAACCTTGATAGAGAATTCCCGCTTTGCATGATGGCTGGAACAGGTCCAGGTCCGGCGATTCGCGCGATAGCTGACCTTTTCGTTGCCGCAAGTCGGGCATTTCACGATTCCATCTGGCCAGCGTTGCGCCACAAGATGAGCAACGCAATTGTCGGGATTCGAGAAGTAAATGATTGCATACTGAAGGCTTTTGGGTTCGTTGCCCATATCGTTCCTCACTGTCTAAACTGTAACAAAAAACAGTGGTGGAGTCAAGTAAATTATTTACTTTTTGGTTACTCAATGGATCGACATAAGATGTTGTTGTTATTGATGTTATATCGAACGGGAGTGCTTCAGGATTGGGGATCCGGGGGTAGGGGGGTGGGGGGTGGGGGGTGGGGGGGTACGGCTACGGGGTACGGACCGGGCACATGCCTGACAGATTGAACTGTGGACATATCTGACACTGCACACCTCCGACTGTTTCTATCGTGCGCTGGGAAATGGTAATTATCTGCAAGGGGCGGTGCGGGTTGTTGGGGCGAATCAAGGACGGCGTGTTCAGGACGTGCGTAATCCAATTGTTCCTCGATCCATTTAGCAAGGGAATGACCCACATCTAGGCATAGTTAGTGTGAACACGCCCTAGATAGACGAAGCCGCGCGCCATGGAGATGTAGGTGATGTCCATGGCCCAGACATGGTTGGGCCGGGTGACGGCCAGGCCGCGCAGCAGATAGGGATAAATCCTGTGTCCGGGCGCGGGCTTCGAGGTGTTTGGTTTGCGATAGATGGCCTCGATTCCCATCCGGTTCATCAGCGTACGGATGTGCCTTCGGCCAGCTCGGTCAGTGTTTTTTCACCCTTGAGGGCCGCCAAAGCCACCTTCGCCTTGAAAGCCGCCGAGTGATTCCGGCGCGGATGTCTCCCCATCTGTTCTCCTCATCCAAGCCATTTTAGGCTGCGGAAGAACAGAACCTCCACTTATGCCCCTGTCCGAATTTGCGGTGCCAGCTCGAATCGCGCATCCGTAATAAGCTGTAAAGCTATGTGCGGGAGATACGGCATCCTCAACCGTGCGCTGCTGGGCGCGATTGATAAGCGGTAGCCGGTCGGCGACCGTGTCATTCATGCGGGGGCATGCAAAAGGGCTGCCTCGTCTCGTGAAGCAGCCCTTCTCTTTTGAATCGACCTGATTCTTAGTGGTGCCCGCCACCTCCGCTATTGCCGCCGCCGCTTGGCCGCGAGCCGCCGCCTCCACCACCTTCTGCGGGACGGCTCGACGGCATGCCGCCGCCCGAAGAGGTACGGCTTGGCGAAGCCGCATTTTGCCGCCCCGCTGTGCCCCGCGCCGGAGGTGCATTGACCGGATGGCTGCTGCCTGGGCTGGAGCCGGTTGCGGGCCGCTGACCGGCCGGTGCCGCCGCTCCTCTGTAAGCAGCCTGAGGACGATCCATGGACCCCGGCGGACGGCTATACTGCGGGCGCGGCGAGACCGGTCGCAACGCTTCCACTTGGTGTCCACCGATCGTTAGGGCGCGGTTCCTCTGCCGAACCGGCACTTCCCAGCTCCCGCTAGCCGGACGCCTGTTGACGGGAACAATCGGATTTTGCATGGCTGCAAATTCACCCTTCAACGGATGGCCGTCCATCCTGCGTAGCGGGACCGGATGTGGACGCAATGGTGGGCGATAGTGGTCCGGCGCAGAGCGAATGTTGAAGATCCACCCGCCGCCGCCCCACCAGGGTTGGCACATTCCCGGCGCCCAGCCCCAGCCAAAATCGTTATAGAAATTCCAGGCCCCGCACTGGAAGGGCAGATAGCCCCAGGGGTCGCCTGAAACCCAGATGTAGCCGAAGCTCGGTGTCCACATCCAGTTGCCGTTGCCGTACGGGTCCCACCCAGGGCTGGAGGCGTCATTGGGCGACCACACAGGGCCCTGTTCCGGCACGTCGTACCAGTCACCGTTGGCGTCCAGATCGTTCCAGGCCGGGTTGCTGTTCTCCGGCAGGCTGTTTGTCGCGCCGGTTCGAGCCGCCGCCATCGCTGAAAGCTCTTGGTCGCGATCGGAGTTCCACGTGTCCCAGGAATCCGGTTCGATCGACTCGGCCAGAATGTGCTGGGTGGGATCGGCCGCGTTCGGAGTGACGCTTTCGCCGCCATGCAGGTCGATCGCCACCCCGCTGCCTCGCTCAAGATGCGCATTGCCGGAGAAGACCGCAAGCTCGCCCGGAGGGTTGTCCAGGTCGATGCGCAGTACGGTGAAACCGCTGGTCGTAACCACGCTCCCGCCGAAGCGCACCCGGATATGGCTCTCCGAACTCCCGCCCTGCAACTCGAAGTAGCCCAGGCCGCTTGTCAGGTCGATCTCCGCATCGACTGAGCTGTCCTCTCCGCTCAGGACCGTCAGTGTCAGTGAACTGTTGGGCGAAAGCCGGGCCACGCTGCCGTCGTCGAACTCGAGCTCTGCTTGCCCATCCTGCGCGGTCAGCACCTGTGTGCCCCCGAAGAGGGGTGTATTCTGGAGCGCCGGATCGGCCAGCAATTGGCTGCCCTGCGCGATCCGCACCCCGCCCTGCACGTAACTCAGCCGCGCCGCGCGCGCTGTCTGCGCGCCACCGTCGCCGCGCATCGCCGGCGCCAGCAGAGCCGCTCCCATGGCTAGCGCCGCCAGGCCCGCCACCCAAACGCCTGACCGGCCTCCAGTCAATCCTCTAGGATTCATGGTTTCCCGCCTTCCCACCGCACTGCCCCTGGCCATACAACTGACTCCCATCTCTATTCAACATTCTTGTGACACCTTACCAGGGCCAAATGTCGCGTCGAACCGTACCCTGAGACGACTTATTCTTCCGTCTTTTCCAGCAGGACCGTGGCTCGCTTGCGCACCCGCTCCATCACGGCCGGATCCTCGGCCACCCGTTCCAGAATGCCCCGGATGGCGCAGATCTGCTGCATTCGCCCATCACCCTCGGCTTCTGCAACGTACTCCATCTCCTTGTCGAGCCCAAGACGATCGTGTAGCAACAGCAGTTCCAGCCGCGCACCTTCCAGGATGGTGTCGGCCACGGCCACCATCGAGTCGCCCAGGGCCTGAATCTCCTTGTCCTTGGAGTAGTTGAACGAGCAGGAACCTTGGCCCTCGGGGCCGGTGTAGCTCAGCTTCTTCCATCCCTGGAAAGCCACCTTCATGTGGCCATCGCATTCTTCGCCGAACCATTTGTGATCGCGGGCTGCCCGAAAGACGCGCCTGGCAAACTGTGCGCTCAACTGGACATCGCGATCCTGATCGGGCGCGGCCAGTAGGGATGAATCGGAACCCCGAGGAGTTTCGGCGGGCGCATTGCCCCGCTCAGAACGGAAATGCCCCCTTCCGTCCGGGTGAAGGATCAGCGTCCAGTGCGCGGGTATGAGGCCGGGATTGGAGAAGTCCACCCGGACAATGGGGCCGGCCTGGCCCGTCAACGGCAGCGCAAGTGCGGCGGCCGAAGCCAGCGCGATCAATGCAAGCCATCCCGTCCTCATTGCGCCCCTCCCTGCAGAGCAAGCGTCTGCGCGGTATGAATGTGGCAGATGGCGACGGCCAGCGCGTCGGCGGCATCGGCCGGCTGCGGCACTTCAGCCAACTGCAAAAGCCGCGCGACCATGAACTGGACTTGCTCTTTCTTCGCCAGTCCGTAGCCCACCACGCTCGACTTGATCTTGAGCGGTGCATACTCGGCCACCGGCAGCCCCTGCGTGGCCGCTGCCAGCAGCGCCACGCCCCGCACCTGCCCCAGCTTGAGAGCCGACTTGGCGTTCACCGAATAGAACACCTCCTCGATCGCCACCGCATCCGGCATCCAGCGTTCCAACTCCTCGCTCAGCCGGCGAAAGACCTGCTCCAGGCGCTCGGCAGTCGTCTTGGTTTTGACCAGCCGGATCGCCCCCATCGCCTTCAACACCAGCCGCGGCTGCCGCCCCGAGTCGTCCGACTCGACCACGCCATACCCGGTGACCTCCGTCCCGCAGTCGATGCCAAAGACCCGCATGGGCATGAGTGTATCGCAGCCAAGCCTCTCTTCGCCCGCGCGTTCGGCCGTGCGAGATCCACTCGCGCAGCCGCCTTCCCCGGTATCCATGGCGTGCGGAAAGATGCGGTGAGTTGTCTTTTGAGCGCGGCCATGCTCATCCCGCATCCCGTGCGGAGGCCTCGCGCACCGGCTGGTATGGCAGGGAACAAATAGGCTCGCCTTAGCCGCCGATCGCGTTCTTAAGTTCGATGATCGCAATCCCGACCCGCTTGGAAGCTTCATGGTAAGAAGTGCCGGAGGAGAGCATCTGCTCGGCCTCCTCCTTCTTCTGGGAGTTGATCAGAACTGCGATCTTGCCCGCCTCGATGTGAAACGCCGCGTGTGCCGACAGGCATTTCGCGTAGCTTGCAAGGTGGCCGTGCTTGGCCTTCGCCTCCCCATAAAGCCACTTCCCGATCTCGCAGCCATTGTCCTTCGAGATTGCCGCCGCATCCATCGGCTCGTGCTTTTCCATGGCCGTGCGAAATTTATACTTCCACTCGGCGTGTTTCTGGATTGCCAGGTTCAAATCCACAATTCGTCTCCTCGTCGGTTCATGACGGCAGACTCATCATGTTCCGCCGCCCCTCAATCTCTCCATCGGCCCGCGTTCGGGCCCCTTCACTCGATTTCACCGTCACTCTCTCGGGGAATCGGCCTTGAATGCTTGTGCCAGTTCCTGTTCAGCGTGACTTCCAAGTTTCACTTCGGGATTGGAGTTTCACAACTTGCGTAAACTCCGCTATGCAACGGCGGCCTGGGCGCATTGCCCAGGCCGCCGCGGTGATCTGTGGGTATTGGACTAAGGCCATCGCGCTTAAGCGAGTGCCCGGGCATCTTCACCTCTGTTCCAGGCCGCGATTCCGTTGTGGCGATATCCGGCTAGCCGGACTCCTTCGGCGACGAAACTCGTCGCGACAATGAAAGAATTGCCATTCTGCAAATCGCGTCGATGGTTACAGAACACCGTGAAAATGCGGTTGCATCCCCTGCGGCCACTGTTCTCTCCGCCGGGGCGAACTGGGGGTCCAAGGCGCGATGCCCTAGGCCTCAGTCACCTCACGTAAAAAACAACTCGAACAGTCTCTTGTCATCAGCTGGATCAACCTCCTTTCCCGTGTTCGCTTAATGTACCGCTCCGGCCGCAGCGCGTCAACAATAGTTTTTGCGGAAATCGATTCGTTCGATTCACCGGCTTCCCGCTTCAGGACTTCCTGTCTTCATTTCACGGCCTCTGTCTCCGGTTCCGCACCCCGCTCACCAGCTATGCAGCCACTCTTCGTCCCGGCCGATCCGCACCGGTGCATTGAAAAGTTCGCTCAGCCGCGCTTCGGTCAGAAGCTCCTCCCGCGGCCCGTCGCCCACGATGCGTCCGGCACGCATCAGAATCACCCGCTCGATCTCCGGCAGAATGTCGCCCAGGTGATGAGTCACCAGCACCAGTCCCGTGCCCTCGCGGGCCAGCCCCCGCAAGCTCTCGCGCAGCTCCCGTTGCGCTGCCAGGTCCAGCGCGTTCGAGGGCTCGTCCAGCAGCAGTTGCCGCGGCCGGTGCACCAGCGCCCGCGCAATCAAAATGCGCCGCCTCTCTCCGGCCGACATCTCGCCCACCAGCCGCCCGGCCAGGTGCAAGGCCTCCATCCGCTCCAGCGCCTCCACGGCCCGCTCTCTCATCTCCCCGGTTACATGCAGATTGGGCCACAGCGTCGAAGCCGAAAAGAAGCCTGCGATCACGGCGTCGAGGCCGGTGGTGACGGCGGTACGCTCGCCCGGCAGTTCCCCGGCCAGATCTCCCCTCGGGCCGGCTGCCACCACGCCAAAATGCTTGCGCAACTCGGTCAGATCCCAGCGCTCGCGGCCAAAGATGCGCACGTTCATGCCCGTCTGAACGATCGGATAGATCTGGCAGCTCATGGTGAGGATCAGCGTGGACTTGCCGCAGCCATTCGGCCCCAGAATCGCTACGTGCTCCCCGGCGCGAATCGTCAGATTCACATCGTGAAGCACGATCTGATCGCCCCGCGCCACGTTCACCCGGCGCAGCTCGAGGAACGGCGCTTCTTCGTTGTCGATTCTCTCCATCTGACCTGAACAGACCGATTTCAATTTATTCCGTCGTAGCGCGGCCTCGGCCGCCATTCTTGCTTTGGTACATCAGCTCGTCTGCCCGATGAATCAGTTCCTCGGCGCTCTCGCCGGGATGCGACAGCGCGGCACCCACTGAACTCGACAGGGAGATGCGCTGCTCATCGTTGCCCAGCACCGAGGTTTGCCCGATCAGTGCAACGCATCTCTCCGCTAGCTTGCCGAGCATCTCGCGGTCCACGTTCCGTGCGATGGCCAGGAACTCGTCGCCGCCCCAGCGGCCGACCGTGTCCGTCGGGCGAAGCGATCCTGTGAGAGTCTTCGCCGCTTCCTGCAAGGCGCGGTCCCCACTCGCATGGCCGAAGCTGTCGTTGATCTTCTTGAATTCGTCAATATCGATCACAATCACGCCCAGCGGATCCTTGTGCACCTCAAATTCGCCCAATGCGGTCTGTAAAGACATCTCCAGGAAGCGGCGGTTGGGAAGCTGGGTAAGATGGTCGAGAAAGGCCAACCGGATCATCGCCTCGCTCTTGCGCTGCGCTTCAAGCTCGTTCGAATTCTCGCTGAAGATCTCGATCGCCCCGATAATCGAGCCGTCTGCGGCACGCATCGGCTGCACCCGCGCCGATACCGGCACGCGCCGTCCCCGCTTATGCCGCAGAAAGATATTCACCTCGCGCGTTTGCCCGTCGCCGATACTTGCCGCCAAAGGACACCCATCGCAGCACAGTCTCTTCCCCGCTTGGTCAACGTGGCACAAAATATCGTCCTGGCAGAACTTGCCCAGCAACTCCTCGGCCTTGTAGCCGGTCAGGCGATGAGCAGCTTCGTTCCAGTATTGAATCCTCCGCTCCCGGTCCACGAAGTAGACGCCATCGCCAATGTGATCCAGCAACTCGCGATAGAAGGCCGGATCGCTCGGCATAATTGGATTCTGCGAATCTCCCTGTTTGATAGCGCCCCCCAAAAACTCTGTCCATTATTCCATCAACTGCGAGCCACATGCACGGAATGAGCGGAATCTCGGCCGAACAGCGGCTCAGCCAGTCTCGCCCGGCCGCATCAATCTGTTAGATTGAATGGGTTGAATCCCATGACCCAGACCTCCGGAAACTCTCCTTTTCTTATCCCCAAGGGCTTTCGCTTTGGCGCCGCCAGGGCCGGGCTCAAAGCCAGCGGCCGCCCCGACTTCGCCCTCATCGTGGCCGACTCGCCAGCCAGCGCCGCGGCCGCCTTCACCGCCAACCGCGTCATCGCGGCTCCCCTTACTATCGGCAAAAATCACCTGCGGGCAACCGGAGGCAAGGTGCGCATCGCCGCCATCAACGCCGGCAACGCCAACTGCGCCGCCGGTCAGGCCGGCCTGGATGCGGCCCGCGCCACTTGCGAGGCCGCCGCGGAGCTCTTCGGCTGCCGGCCCGAGGAGGTCCTTCCCTCGTCAACTGGCGTCATCGGGGTCCCGCTGCCAGCCGCCAAGCTTATCGCCGCCCTGCCCGGCCTGGCCGCCGGCATGAGCGCCAGCTTCGACCGCTTCCAGGCCGTCGCCCAGGCCATCATGACCACCGACACTGTCGAGAAGACCGCCTTCGCGCGTCTGGAGATCGCCGGGAAAGAGGTGAGAATCGCCTCCCTCTGCAAAGGCGCCGGCATGATTCACCCTCAGCTTGTGCTCCACGCGACGATGCTGGTCTATATCCTGACCGACGCCGCCGTCGAGCCGGCAGCTCTTGACGGCTTCCTGCGCCAGGCCATCGAGACCAGCTTCAACCGCATCTCAGTCAACGGCGACACCTCGACCAACGACACCGTGCTCCTGCTGGCCTCAGGCGCCAGCGGAGCCCTCGTGGAGGCTGGAAATTCCGCCTTCGCCGCCGCCTTGACCCAGGTCTGCACCTCACTGGCTCGGCAGATTGTGGCCGATGGCGAGGGCATCTCGCATGTTGTGGAATTGCGCATCCAGGGAGCGGCCAACGATGCCGACGCGCTCCGGGTTGCCAAGGCCATCGCCCACTCGCCGCTGGTCAAGACCGCCTGGGCCGGCGGCGACCCCAATTGGGGACGCCTCGCAGCGGCCATCGGCTACTCCGGCGCGCAAATCGACCCCGAGCGTTTCGACATCGACTTCGGAGAACTCGCCATTTGCCGCAATGGGGGCCGCGCCGCTCAATTCGACGAAGCCGCCGCCCACGCCTACATCGCCCAACGCGAGTTCTCGATCTCCATCCAACTCCACCAGGGCTCCGGCTCCTGCCTCTTCTGGACCACCGACCTGACCCACGGCTACGTAGCCATCAACGCCGACTACTCAACGTAACGAGCCTCTGAATAAGCTGCTGCTTTGAAAGGGCACGGCTTCAGCCGTGCCGAAAGTAGCGCACGATCGACTTGGGCTTTAGCCCTTGCGGGAATGCGTCGCGGGGATTGGGACCGTACCAGAGCCTCCTAAGCGGCGGTCTCGGCGCAAGCCGGTTCACAGTGGCCGGCTGCCCTCGCCCGTGCCTGCCGCAGACTCTCCGCTGCCTGCATCGCCAGGAACAACACCAGTCCAAGCGCCATGCCGCCGCACGTGTCCAGCAACACATCGCTGAACTGGCCGCTCCGGTTGGCCAGAAAGCTCTGGTGAAACTCATCCGCCCCGGCCACCAGGAAGGTCGCCACAATCGCCAGCCCATGCGCCCTCAGTTGTCTTGACAGCCGCGACGCCACGCCCTCAAGCTCCATCCAGAAGCCGCGAAAACAGAGCAGGCAAAACACTCCGTACCCCATGAAGTGTCCCGTCTTGCGAATCAGATAATGAATCGACTCCCAGTGCACTCCCACGCCATAGCCGAAGATCGCCTCGGCCACGCGCTGCAACGGCGCGCTGGTGCGATCCGAGCCGAAATATGGGGTGGACTCCACGGCAAAGACCAGCACGCAAACAAGCGCCGGCAGCCACGCGCGCAACTGGCCCGGTAACCGCCCTCGCAGCCTCTCAGTTTCGGTGCCTGAACTTCTCGCCTGATTGACCCCAAAGATCATGGGAGATGAAGCCATGAAGATCGCTCCTGAAGACCGGCGCAGGGATTAAGCGCAAATATCGCGCTCCTCGCCGGCTCAATAAGCAATTCTTCGGCCAGGAGACACGATCCATGATAAGAATCCTCAAGTGTTTGAAAAATCTAATCCTGAACTGTCCGGAAATGAGACAGCCGGCGCCGCCTCAGCGCCAACCGAACAGCTCTTCTCCGCCGTCCCAGGCCCGTATACAATCGCAGCAGCCGATGAGGAAACTTGCACGATGACGACCGGAACGAAGGCAGAGAGAGCCGCCGCCGCCGCGTTGGCCGCCAACAACGGCTTCTCGCTTATCTCCAGCCAAAAGCTGCTTCAGCTTTACGCCTTGATGCTGAAATGCCGCATGATCGAGGAGCGCATGCGGACTCTCATGGAGCCCGGCAAGCGCGACGGCTGGTATACCGCGGTCGCGGGACGGGAGGCTGCCATAGCCGGCGCAGCCATCGACCTGCTGCCCGAAGACAGCGTCGTCTCCTCGCCCAATCACTTCCTTGTTGACTTCATCAAGGGCCTTCCTCTGAATCGAGTCATTGCAGGGCTAAGCCTTCGCAGTACGGACCGGGAGACGTCTGGCGACCAGCTCACAGAGGCCGCTGGCGTCGCCCAGTGCAACAAGGTCAAGAAGAACGGCAAAATTGTTGCCGTCTTCCACGACGGCGATGCAGCTTCGATAGAATCCTGGAATCAGGCGCTCAGTCTTGCCGGCGTCAACCGGCTGCCCATGCTCTTTGTGAGCAGTTCCACCGCACAAGCCGGGCTGGAAAGTGTCGGCATGCAAACCAGAGTCAATAAGAAGGCCGCCTGGCCGCATAGGTTTCCTTCGATTACCGTCAACGGCAGCGACGTCGTGGCCGTCTATCGTGTCGCCACCGAGGCCATCGCCCACGCCCGCAGGGGCAACGGAGCCACTCTCATCGAGTGCACCGGTTTGGGCTCCGGCGGCCATGCGGAGACCGGCCCCATTCAGAAGATGGAAGCCTACCTCAGCCGCAAGGGCCTGTTCAATGAGGGTTTGAAGCGCGAGACTGCTGCCGCCTTCGGCAAGGAGTTGGACGCCGCCATCGCGACGGCAGCAGCGAAGCGGTCTCCGGCAAGTCCCAAATCGGCAATCGATCGGCTGAATTCCTAGTTCAATGCGCACCGCCGATTGCGCGCCCGGCACCGCACCCTTCGTGCATCCAGTCCGCGCAGACGGATGATAAAGTGAGGGTATGAATCTGACCCAACGCAGGTTCCAGTCCGCTATTCTTCCATACGCGACACTGATTCTCGGATGGACCCTTTTCGCCGGCAGCCAGTTCGCGCATACGCAGGCTGCCGAACCGGTCTGCGAGCCTTCCGTGCTCGGTTCGCCCTATATTCCTGTCGATAGCTGGGTCTATCCCGCGGTGCTGCGGCTCTACTCACTGGGCTTTGTCGACAGTGTCTTTCTCGGCATGAGGCCGTGGACGCGCGCCAGCCTGAGCCACATGCTCGAACAGGCCGGAGCCCGCATCGAGGATGCAGACCAGAGTCCGGCCACAGACCAGGCTCAAGGCATTTACGAGGCGCTGACGCACGAACTCAACATCGACACGCAGGGACCTTGCCTGACGGGCAAGGGCAGCGCCCGCATCGAATCGGTCTACACTGTCGCCCGCGGCATCTCCGGAACGCCTCTGCGCGACAGTTACCATCTCGGCTCGACCGTCATCAACGATTACGGCCGTCCCTATGAAAACGGATTCAACAGCTACTCCGGCGCCAGCGGCTATGCCGCCACAGGCCGCTTCACCCTCTACGCGCGCGGCGAGTTCGAGGCCGCGCCCTCGGCCACCGGCTACTCCCAGGCGCTGGCCCAGGCGCTCAGCATCGTAGACGGCACGACGTACACCGACCCAACCACCCAGGCGACGACCTATTTCCTTCCCCAGGCCACCATTCCCATGGGGCCGATTTCTTCGATCACCGATGGCCGGTTCATCGAGGCCTACGTCTCCGCGCACCTTCTCAACCACGAGATCTCCTTCGGCAAGCAGGACGACTGGCTCGGGCCTGGGCTGGGCGGCGGCATGGCCTACTCCAACAACGCCGAGAATATCTACTCCTTCCGCGTCAACCGCATCGAGCCGCTGCACGTTCCGGGGCTCTCCCGGCTGACCGGCCCCTTTCGTTACGAGTTCCTGATCGGCGAGCTTCGCGGGCACGACTACATGCCCAATCCGGCCAATCCCGGCGGCACAAACCTCAATCTGCCGAACGTGATCAACCCCGGCAACCCCTGGGTGCATCTTGAGAAGATCAGCTTCCGGCCTACGGAGGATCTCGAATTCGGCTTCGAGCGCACGGCGATCTGGGGCGGCCAGGGCCACGGACCCATTACGATTCACACCTTCCTGAAGAGTTTTTTCAGCTTTGCCTCGCCCGCCGGCAACACCAAGGATGGCCGCGACGATCCTGGCGCGCGTTTTGGCGCCTTCGACTTCTCTTACCGGCTACCCTTCGTCCGAAAATGGCTCACGCTTTACACAGACTCGGAGGTACATGACGACGTTTCTCCGGTCGACGCTCCCCGGCGCGCCGCCTACCGGCCCGGAATCTATCTCTCTCATGTGCCGGGCCTTCCCAGGCTCGACCTGCGCGTCGAAGCCGCGTCCACTGACCCATCGAGTTCAGACCATCCTTCCCAGCCCTCATATCCAAGCCTCTACGGCCATTTCATGTATTACGAGGGCATCCAGAAACAGGGCTACACCAATCAGGGCCAGCTCTTTGGCGATTGGATCGGCCGCGAGGACAAGGGCGGACAGGCCTGGCTTACCTATCACCTGAGCGGTAACGAATGGATTCAGGCGGGCTACCGCAATCAAAAAGCCACCGGCTATTTCATCCCCGGCTCGACCACCCAGACCATCCCTGCCGGGAGCCACGGTTGCCCCGCCAGCACTCCCTGCCTGGCGCCCGGCGGCACCACGCTCAACGACATCGACTTCCAGGTGGTCAAGCGCTTCGGCAAGGACTTCGAGATCAACGGCAACTTTGCCCTGGAGCACTGGAAGGCTCCCATCTACCTCCCCGGCGAGCAGACGGTGACGACCACCACCATTCAACTCACATGGTTTCCGGAGCGCAAGGTCAGCTTCTAGCACCTGAGTTGCAGAGAGTTTTACTTGAGGGAGTAGGGGGCTTCACAAGCTGCGGAAAAACTCAATACAAGTCTGTGAATGTGTCAGGGCACGACTTCAGTCGTGCCGCAAATGCCGCAAAATTAACTCCGGCTTTAGCCGCTGAGGGATGGTCCTTTCAAACTGACGCAATACCGTGCCCTGTCTCTGAAATTCATTCACAAATTGCACTGTCATCCAGAGCACAGGCAGGCGCCCCATCCCTTCGCCAGAACCATGAGAAAAAAATGAGGCGCCTCTCTATGCCTTCATCGCCTCTTCGACGGCTACCGCGACCGCGACCGATGCCCCGACCATAGGGTTGTTGCCCATGCCGATCAGGCCCATCATCTCCACGTGCGCGGGCACCGAGGACGAGCCGGCAAACTGCGCATCCGAGTGCATCCGGCCCATGGTGTCGGTCATGCCATACGAAGCAGGACCCGCAGCCATGTTATCCGGATGAAGCGTTCTGCCCGTGCCTCCGCCAGAGGCAACTGAGAAGAACTTCTTGCCGTCCAGCAGCCGCTCCTTCTTGTAGATTGCCATCACCGGATGCTGGAAGCGCGTCGGGTTGGTCGAGTTGCCGGTAATGGCCACATCGACGCGCTCCAGGTGCATGATCGCCACGCCTTCGCGCACATCGTCGGCCCCATAGCAGCGGACGGCGGCGCGCTCGCCCTTCGAGTATGCCTTCTCGCGGACCACGCTCAGTTTCCCTGTCGCGTAATCGAACTCCGTCTGCACATAGGTGAATCCGTTCACGCGCGAGATGATCAGCGCCGCATCCTTACCCAACCCGTTGAGAACGACGCGCAGCGGTGTCTTGCGCGCATTGTTTGCGGAGCGGGCCAGTCCGATGGCGCCCTCGGCGGCGGCAAAAGATTCGTGGCCCGCGCAGAAGGCGAAGCAGCCGGTCTCTTCCCGCAGCAGCATCGCCGCCAGATTGCCGTGCCCCAGCCCGACCTTGCGGTCATCGGCGACCGAACCCGGAATGCAGAAGGCCTGCAAGCCTGCGCCCAGCGTTTCGGCCACCTCCGCGGCAACGGTCTGATTCTTCTTGATGGCTGCGGCCGCGCCAATCAGATAGGCCCAACCGGCGTTTTCAAACGCGATCGGCTGGATCGACTTAACGATCTTCCGCACATCGACGTTCTTGTCCAGGCAAACCTTCTCGGCTTTCTCAAGCGATTCAATGCCATTGGCAGCAAGAAAGGAGTCGATCTGCGCAATCCTTCTCTCATATCCTTCAAACAAAGCCATGATCTTCTCCTTTATTCCTTGCGCGGGTTGATGGTTTTCACGGCGTCGGCAAAACGGCCATAGGTGCCGGTTGCCTTGGCGAGCGCGGTCTGCGCGTCCACTCCCTTGGCGATCGAGTCCATCATCGGCCCGAGCCGGACAAACTTGTAGCCGATGATCTCGTTGTCGGCATCGAGTGCCAGTTCGGTGACGTAGCCTTCGGCCAGTTCGAGATAACGCGCGCCCTTTTCGCTGGTGCCGTACATCGTCGCGGTCACGCTGCGCAGGCCCTTGCCCAAATCCTCAAGTCCGGCGCCGATCGGCAGCCCGCCCTCTGAAAACGCTGTCTGGGTGCGGCCGTAGACGATCTGCAAAAACAGCTCGCGCATCGCCACATTGATCGCATCGCAAACCAGATCCGTATTGAGCGCCTCTAGAATCGTCTTGCCAGGCAGAATCTCGGCAGCCATGGCGGCCGAATGAGTCATTCCCGTGCAGCCGATCGTCTCTACCAGCGCTTCTTCGATGATGCCGTTCTTGACATTCAACGTGAGCTTGCAGGCTCCCTGCTGGGGAGCGCACCAGCCCACGCCGTGGGTCAAACCTGAGATGTCGGTTACTTCTTTCGCCTTCGTCCAACGGCCTTCTTGCGGAATCGGCGCCGGACCGTGATTCGGCCCCTTGGCGACCACGCACATCTGTTCAATTTCGTGGGTGTGCATCGGGAGTTGCGCTCCTTTGTTCGGTTGGGCTCGGAACAAGCGTTCACGGGCTGCCAAATGGCCGCGGAAGGCTCATCAAGCAGATTGTCTTTCTTCGGAATGGAGCGCCCGCGGCAGCGGTACGGCGTTTCCCATTCACCGTTAGGGCAGCCGCGCAAAATGGCCTCTCAGCCCCGGTCGGCCCAGAATTCCCCGCTGGCCGGCCTGCCGCCATGACATCTTGCAACAAGAAGCAATTCGACGGATTGCTATGAATATAGAGCAGCCGGAATCAAGCTGCTGTGACCGCCGTCGCACAAGATCGACCGGCGGCTTCGGCCGTCTTGCAGCCGGGCCGGCGGGAAATGGGGGCAAAGGCCCGCTCCCAAATCCTCTTCGCTGCTCCGGGACCAGATGCCAGCCTCCGCTACTCTCCGCCGACCGCTCCACATGCCTCAGATAACCGGCATTATGTGATGCCTATCACCAAAAACAAACTTCCCCGGTGAGACTATATCCCCAGGCCGACAGATTGATTTATCACTCATTCATTCCCTGCTTTCATCCTTGGAGGCCCCAGTGAAGCTCGATTCGTCCGCATTTGTCGCCGACCTGGAGTTGATCCAGGCGCTCACTAAACATTCCACCGCAATCTCCTGCGGGGAAGATCGCTCTCTCTTCAATCAAGGCGATATCCCGCAAGGTCTCTACATCCTTGACCAGGGCGAGATCACCCTCACCATGACTTCGCCCGGCGGCCAGCAGATCATGCAATTCCAGGCGCGCGCCGGCTCCTTGCTGGGTCTGCCGGCGCTGATCGGCAACGGGCCTTACACGCTCTCAGCCGTTGCCCGCGACGGCGCACGGCTCAGCTTTGTTCCCCGCGACCAGTTCACCAGCATGATGCAGGCCGATCCGCGCCTTTCGCTCAAAATCCTTCAGATCCTGGCCGCCGAGCTGCGCTCCGCCCGCCAGGTCTTGTCCAACCGTTCGTCCGCCTCCACCTGCTAAACTCTCCTTCGTCATGGTCTTTGCAAGCCTGCTCATCGCGGCCGCTGCCTATCTGCTCGGCTCATTCCCCACCGGGTACCTGCTGGTCCGCATCTTCCGCCATCGGGACATCCGCGAGGCCGGCAGCGGTAACACCGGCGCCACCAACGTCCTTCGCTCCGGCGGCAAGCTCCTCGGCGCGGTCACCTTCCTGCTCGACGTGCTCAAAGGCTCGTCCGCCGTCTGGCTCGGTGGGATGCTTGGCGGCCTGCTCGCTCCCGGCGCTGCCGCGCTCAACATGAGAGCCCTGGCTGCCCTCTGCGCCGTTCTGGGCCATGTCTACCCTGTCTGGCTCCGCTTCCGCGGCGGCAAGGGCGTGGCCACCAGCTTCGGCGTCTTCCTGGTCGCCGCGCCACTGGCCGCACTGGCCGCCATCTCCGTCTTCGCGCTGGTCCTCGTGCTCAGCCGCTATGTCTCGCTGGCTTCGGTTCTTGGCGCGGCCAGCTTCCCCTTCTTTGACTGGCTCATCAACCGCATCGAGGGCGGGGGCCACAGGCCTCCGTTCTTCATCGCCGTCGAGGCCGCCGTCGCCCTGCTCATCATCGCCAAGCACCACCAGAACATCCGCCGCCTGCTCGACGGCACTGAATCCCGCATCGGAGCCCATTCAGCCGTGAGGAATACCGCATGAGCCGTATTATCGTCCTGGGTTCCGGCGCATGGGGAACCGCCCTTGCCCTCTCGCTCCACCGTCGCGGAGGCCATCAGCTCACTCTCTGGGCCCACAGCCCCGAGTTCGCCCAGCAGATCAACGGCGCCGGCGAAAACACGCTCTTTCTCCCCGGCTTTCCCATCCCCGCCGCCATCACCGTTACCGGCGACAATGCCGCCGTCGCCGAGGCCGAGATCGTCCTCTCCGTCGTTCCCTCGGAGTTTCTCCGCTCCACCTTCGCCCGCCTCGGCCCGCATCTTCGCCGCGGCCAGATCGTCGTCAGCGCCACCAAAGGCGTCGAAAACCACACCTTCCTGCGCATGACCCAGGTCATCGCCAGTTGTCTCAATGAAATTGGACAGAAGATTCCAGAAAAGCTCGGTTCAAGCGACAAAATGTGTCAGGGCACGACTTCAGTCGTGCCGCAAGCCCGGCCAAATGAAATGGGGGCTTTAGCCCCTGCGGCAATCCCCATCGGCGCGCTCTCCGGCCCCAGCTTTGCTCTCGAAGTAGCCCAGGGCCAGCCCACGGCTCTCACCGTCGCCTTCGACGATCCAGCCACCGGGGTCCCCGGCGATAGGTCTTCGTCGCCGGGGTGGTCCATGGCCGCCCGCATCCAGGCCGAGTTCTCTTCCGAGAGCCTTCGCCTCTACACCTCGACCGACGTCATCGGCGTCGAGCTCGGCGGAGCACTCAAAAACGTCATCGCCATCGCCGCCGGAGTCGCCGCCGGAGTCGGCCTCGGCCACAACTCCGCCGCCGCCCTCATCACCCGCGGCATCGCCGAGATCACCCGCCTCGCCGTAGCCTGCGGAGGCCGCCGCGAAACCCTTGCCGGCCTCTCCGGCGTGGGAGATTTGGTCCTCACCTGCACCGGCTCGCTCAGCCGCAACCGCACCGTCGGCCAGGAGCTCGGCCAGGGCCGCAAGCTGCCAGAGATTCTCGCAGGCCTCGGCGGCAAGGTGGCCGAAGGAGTCTCGACCACTCGCGCAGCCCTCGGCCTGGCTCGCCAGCAAGGCATCGAGATGCCCATCGCCGAGCAGATGGAGCAGATCCTCAACGAAGGCAAAGACCCTCGCGAAGCCATCAAGACCCTGATGCTCCGCCCCGGCAGAGACGAGCACTAGGGACTAGCCGTCCAGGCGGAATCGGCCTTCGGCCGAGGGCACGTTCGCTTTGCCGGGGTTTTGGCAATGTTGGGTGAGTACCGAATCGACCAGCTTTGTATCAGGGCGCGCCTTCAGTCGCGCCGCAGCAGAAGCAATAGAATTCCTGGCTTCAGCCCCTGTGGGGAAAGTTTGCCGGGTGCCCCACTCTCGCCGCGTCCTTGTTTTTGCGGCTAGGGTGGGATACTTCTATCTACAGCTTTGTAGATCGTCATTCGGAGGTCCCTATGAACCCCAACCCATCCATCCCCACCCGCCGCCACGCGATCGCAGGAATCGCCGCCGCACTCGGCGCGCTTGCCGCCGTCCCTCCCATCCGAGCGCAGGATCAAAAGCCAGCGATGGCCCAAAAGCCCTCCAACCCCGCCAACCAGGCCCTCACGGCCCTCCACTACGAGATCGACTTCCATCCGAGCCCGCAGCGTCTTTACGAAGCGATCCTCGACCAGAAGCAATTCGCCGCCTTCTCTGGCCTCGCCGCCATCATCGACCCCGCTCCCGGCGGAGCCTTCTCCATGTTCGGAGGACTTATCGTCGGCCGCACCATCGAACTCGTCCCCAACCAGCGAATCGTCCAGGCCTGGCGGCCCACCCACTGGGATCCCGGCATCTACTCCATCGTCCACTTTGAATTCAAGCCCCGTGCCGCCGAAACCACGCTCGTCTTCGACCACACCGGCTTCCCCGCCGGCGAATACGACAGTCTGGATTCGGGTTGGCACAGCCACTACTGGGAGCCGCTCAAGAAATTCCTGGCCTAGCTGGTATTGGCCGCCCAACCAAAGTGATTGGAAGCTTGTTGCCTGAATATCGTTGTCA
>CAVQBW010000003.1:0-83251 GCA_963710875.1 uncultured Acidobacteriaceae bacterium
GTCCCTATTCCCTGCCTTTAGCGCTCGGCCGAGGCGTGAAGCAGTTGCGAGGCGAGCGAGCAGAGTCCCTGGCGGAAGACTTCACGCGCCGCTTCCGGGGTCCATGCGGCGGCTCGCGCTCCGCCGTGAGCCTGGAGCAGTCCAGCCGTCTCCGCGGCGCTGAAGCATGCTACAGCGCGCAGCACGAAGACGGTTCGCATCCACATGGGAAGGCTCGCCAGCCATCTCCGCACGCGTTCGCGCTCCGGCCCGGAGATCATGTTTTGCAGTTCCTCGGTTGAAATGCCGGCTGAAGCCAGGTCGTCGTCCTCGATGCAGGTCGAGGCTGGCGCAAGTCCCTCCGGAGCGTCCAGGCTGCCGGGGTCGCGCCCGGCGAGCAGTTCGATGGCCGCCGCCGAGAGAGCGCGGCGGCTGCTCTGGATTGCCTCTTGCGGGTCCTGGCACACGGAGATCTCCGCATTGGCGATGGCCATCTCAACCAGCCGCTCGCTGTCCTTGCCTTCCCCCAACAGCATCGAAGCCAGGCTGTAGAGCCCGGCGGCAACCAGATCGACGATCCCTTTCAGATCCTCGGAGGCCCCGGCGGCGATCAGCTCGGACGAATCCGAGCCGGCTGAAATCGGGCTTTGGTGCTGCGGGTCCAATTCCTGTGGCATGGCGACGGCTCCTCTCTCGGGTAAAGTAAGCTGGCTCAATCTTTATCGTCCACCCGCCGGGCAGGGCGGGTCAATGAGGGCAGATGAAAAACGCGGACCGGCTTCCCTCGATTGCGTTACCGGAAGACGGCCCGAGGTGACTTTTGGGACTGTCAGACCAGAATCCCGGAGCAACCGGGAAAAATCACCTGTCTTAAAATGGAGGGGTATGGCTTTCCCGATCAAAACCTGCGTGATTTGCTCGGAAGAGTTCGAGTTGAGGCCGGACAAGCCCGGCTTTGCCAACCGCTGTCCCGCCTGCAGCGAGCCGGAGTCCGCCGGCGAACCCGCCGGGAAGCGCCACCTCGACGCCGATACCCGCAAGGCGGAGAAAGAGATGAACGAAGCGCGGCGGCGAACCATTCGCGACATGCTCTACCACAAAGAAATCTGAGGAAGCCCGCGTTTGTTCGCCATCGCATTGGACGGATCTAGAAGCGAAATAGATAGGATGCTTTGATAAAGATCTGGCGCCCATCGTTGAGGAAATTCGGCAGGCGCGGCGGGAGATCGGGATCGCACGCCCCATCTTTCATGCGATTGCAGAGATTCTGCAGGTCGTCGTTATAACCGATATAGATGGCCGTTCCAGGATGAGGAAGCCAAGTGAGGAGCGCCTCGGAGCCCACCTGCTTGGTCCGCTGCAACGAAGTTTCGGCGGGATTTGCCAGCGTCGAGTCGTACTCCACGATGACCCGAGCCGAGTACGCGCGCGTGAACTGATAGTTGATCTTGGTGCGAAATACCTGGCTCTCATAAACGAACGCGCCATCGGCAACCGAGTGATCGCGATCCAGCAGGTAAGTATTGTCGGCGGTTAGCTGGCGCAGTGGTTGCAAGGTAAACAGCGCCTGCACCGATTCCTGGTTGAGCAGAGACGGCGCCTTGTCTGCCGCCGGGTTGTAGTTCACATTGCCGCTGCGGTAGGCGGTGATATTGAAGTTCAGTTGTGGAAACGGCGCGCCGCGCGCGACCAACCCGCCGAAGTTTTCCGTGAAGTTCCTGTAATGGGTAAGGGTCGAATAGCCCGGCGGCCCTACCGTATCGGAGTTCTCGCCGCCAAGCGTCGCAATCACGATGTTGCGCGGCAGCAGTACAAACGGGTCGAAGACCGAGTAATGATAGACACGGTTGCCAAAGTGGTCGTACGCCACGTTCTGGTTGGTTTCCAGCCCAAAGCTTTGAATTGCCCTGTGCTTTGGATACCACTGATAGGTCATGTGCGTTTGGCCGTTGCGAAGGTTCGAGGTCTGAATAAATCCCAACTGGGTTTGGAAGCCGGTGCTTATATCCTGGTATGTCGACTGAAGGTTGAATGCATGCCCGGCGCGCTGCAACTGAAGGTTGCTCGCCGGTCCGGCGGCATAGGTGGGCGGCGTTCCGCTATCGACTGTACCTTTGGTCGAGCTTTCGACCATCTGTCCCAGCGCCGTCCATTTGTCGGTTATCCTCCAGGTGAAATCGACGCCCCCGATGCGGTTCCATCCCTGGCCGAACTCCTCGTCGGTATAGATCGCGCCGATGCTCGATCCTTTGCCAAGATCCTGGGAGATGCGGCCAACCATGTATTTTGCGCGCTTGTTATACAGCGCATCGCCGGGCGCTACCGTCTGCCCCGGCTCGCGATCGTCGATGGCAAAGAGACCGAGGTTGGTGCGGCCGATCTTGCCGGTCGCGCGCAGTCCGTATTCCGGATGAACGATATTGCGCGTGTAGACCAGGTTGATAGGAGTGGCGAAGTAATTGGCATTCTCAAGAAAGAAGGGCCGAAGCTCCGGAAAGTACACCGGATAGCGTTGATCCACGGTGAATTGCGGCTGGTCCGACTCGATGTCGCTGAAGTCGGGATTGACGGTGGCGTCGAAGACGATGCTGTCTTTGAGAATCGCCTTGAACTCGCCGCCAGCGGTACCCTCGAAGTGGCGTGAGCTGAAATATGGATTGAGCGGGTCGATGGTTTCCAGGGTGCGCTCGTTCTGCGCCAGGGAATAGGGGTTGACCTGCACATTGTGCGAGCCGGTGACGCCCTCGATTCCGTTCAGTGTTCCTTCCTGGCTGAGCACGCCGGTAATATTGGTTGAAACGCGCGGCCAATAGTCCACCTCGCTGTTGCGGGGGAAGTTGCGCATGAAGACCACGCCCCAGCCGGCGCCGGCGGGGCGGAAGCGCAGGCTGCGAAAGGGAATCTCGATGAGCGCCATCCATCCGCCGGGCGTCACCTGTCCCTCCGAGTCCCACACCTGGTCGTAGCTATAATCCGGATTGCTATACTCGGCCCACGCCGCGTCCGCCTGCACGCCTGCCGGATTCACGGTGAACAGCACACCCTTGCGGCGGTCCTCAAAGGGGTCGAAGAGCACCGAGACGTTGTCGTCGTTGAGCACATTCTCGCGCCGCGCCAGATGTCCGCGAATCTGCTCCGGATGATGGTCATGGCAGACGAAGACAAGATAGAAGTCGCTCTTGGTATATCCCAGCCAGACCTCGGTCGCTTCGCTCGCCGGCTGGCCGTCGTGCGGCGTGTTCTGGATAAAGCCGGAGATATGAAGCAGCTTGCCTTTCAGCTCCTGGCGTGGTTCCATGGCGGGGAAATCGGAGAGCCTTAGCGGCTCGGCGAGCAACGGCACTCTCAAGCCGCTGGCCGGCTTCGACGCCTGTGCCGGATTCGCCGCGGGGTGGGCGCTCTGGGCCGGCGATGCGTCCCATGCAACGACCGCCAGACAGATCGCCAAGCCCAAAGCTCCACGTTCCATCCTTCCATGGTACGCAACCGATTTGCCTTCGGCTCTTCCGGAACGTCCGATAATGCGCGATAACGGGACCAATTCTTAGCTTCTTAGCGGTGGCAAATTCTCCCATCCCCCTCGGAGTTCCCCCAAATCCGGCAACCTTTGATAGTAGTGCGGTCTCCGGTTAGCCGGTGATCCAACCGGAATGAGCGCTTGCGATCAGTTTTTCGGCATTTAGAGATGTGCGAAGACTCGTCGCGGCAACCCTGTCGCAGTGGAACGTCTAGTACTTATGAGCCGTCGCAAGCAAATTGTATGTGTCGTGAGTTTCGATTTGAGAAGCCACGACCTATGAAATCACGCGAAGCTGCTCCGCGCATCGTTGGCCAAGCGGGTCTGGATAGCGGTAGCATACGGTATCGATACTGCAATGGCGATCACTTGGGAAAAACACGACTCCGAGCGAGCAGACTATGCCTCCGCACGGAAACTTCTAGAAGAAAGACTGGAGAGCCACCGTCATCTGCTCGGAGAGGAACATCCGGATACTCTCTCGGCGATGACCAATCTCGCCGGGACGCTGTACAGGCAGGGCGATTGGGCGGGAGCGAGGAAACTTCAGGAACAAGTGCTGGAGGCGAGTCGTCGTGTGCAGGGAGAGGAACATCCTCACACACTGACGGCGATGAGCAATCTCTCCGTGACGCTGGGTGAGCAGGGCAATCTGACAGAAGCGCGGGAACTTCAAGAACAAGTGCTGGAGGCTCGCCGCCGTCTGCGTGGCGAGGAACATCCTCGCACACTGACAGCGATGAGCAATCTCGCCGCGACGCTGTACTCGCAGGGCGATCTGAAAGGAGCGCGGGAACTTCAAGAACAAATGCTGGAGGAAAGTCGTCGTGTGCAGGGCGAGGAACACCCTCACACACTGACGGCGATGAACAACCTCGCTGCGACGCTGATGGTCCTCGGCGACTTGGTCGAAGCGCGGAAGCTCCAGGAACAAGTGCTGGAGACCCGCCGTCGGCTGTTGGGTGAGGAGCATCCGGACACGCTGACAGCGATGACCAGTCTCGCCGGAACGCTGTGCTCGCAGAGGGATCTGGCGGGAGCGCAGGAACTTCAGGAACGGACGCTGGAGGCGTGCCTTCGTCTGCTTGGCGAGGAGCATCCAAGCAGTCTGAAGGCAATGAACAATCTCGCTGTGACGCTGAAGGCCCTCGGCGACTTGGTCGCGGCGCGGAAGTTCCAGGAGCAGGTGCTGGAGACTCGCCTTCGTCTGCTTGGCGAGGAGCATTCGGACAGCTTATCGGCAATGAGTAATCTCGCCCTGACGCTGTACTCGCAGGGTGATCGGGCGCGAGCGCGGAAGCTTGAGGAACAAGTGCTGGAGACTCGCCGCCGTCTGCTGGGTGAGGAGCATCCGGACACGCTGACGGCGAAGAACAACTTGGCTCGGATGAAACCGAGAACCTTGAGGCATTGGCTGCAGCTAATTTTCGGGTAGAGGCAGATCAGTGTCCCGTGCGAGTCGTCGCCGATTCGGAAACAACACCATTGTCCAAGCTTTAACATCATTGCCGCCGACTCTCTGGTATGCATGGACCAGGGGGTCTTCGCAGCCACTTGACGGTTGATCTTCAGTTTTCCGTGAAAACGCTGTAGACTGCCAACACGGCGCACAGAACGGATTCGATGGCACGAACCACACAGAAACAAAAGCTCTTCAACGGCCGGGACCACTCCTGGATGCAGTTCAACGGGCGTGTGCTTGAAGAGGCCGAGGACCCGGCCAATCCCTTGCTGGAGCGGGTCAAGTTCCTGTCCATCACGGGCAACAATCTCGACGAATATGTTGAAGTCCGCCAGGCCGGGCTGATGCAGCGCATCGAGGACGGCTATCGCGAGCCGGGCTTCGACGGCCTGCGCCCCGACGAATCGCTGGCCGTGCTGACCGCCGATATTCACAGCTTTGTAGACGCGCAGTACCGCTGCTGGAACGAACACTTGCTGCCCGAGCTGCGCCAGCAGCGCGTCCGGCTGCTGGAGTGGAAAGAGCTGGACGAGGAAGCCCGCGCCTATGCCCAGGGCTACTTCCAGCGCGAGGTCGATCCGCTGCTCACCCCCATCTCCATCGACCCGGCCCACCCCTTTCCCCGCGTGATCAACAAGGCGCTTTGCCTGGCGCTGCTGCTCAGGCTCAAGCGGCGCAGCTCCGGCCCCCCGGTTCTCGGAGTTGTCACGGTGCCCCGCGCCTTGCCCCGCTTCGTCCGCCTGCCCGCGGCCGACGGCTTCTTTGACTACCTGCTGCTGCAGGATCTGATTGCGCAGAACCTGGCCGGCATGTACCGCGGCTATGAGGTGCAGGCCAGGGCCGCCTTCCGCGTCACGCGCAATTCCAATTTGTATATCGAGGAGGAAGAGGCGCGCTCGCTGCTGGAGTCGATTCGCGTCGAGCTGCACAACCGCCGCAAAGGCGACGCGGTGCGCCTGGAGATCGAGACCGGGGCCGACCAGGAGATCGTCGAGCGGCTGCGCGTCAACTTCGAGCTCGACGAGGATCAGGTCTTCCACTGTGACGGCCCAGTGAATCTTTCGCGGCTGATGTTCTTTTATGGCGACGTGCAGCGGCCGGATCTGAAGTTCCCGTCCTTCACGCCGCGGCCGCTGCACCTGAGCCGCAAGGCGGCCAGCATCTTCGACGAGTTGCGGCTGCACGACGTGCTGCTCCATCATCCCTACGATTCCTACGATCCGGTGGTGGACTTCCTCCAGCAGGGCGCCGAAGATCCCGCCGTCGTCTCGATCAAGCAAACCCTTTATCGCACCAGCAGCGACTCGCCCGTCTTCGGGGCGCTGATCGAGGCCGCGGCCACCAAGGAGGCCACGCTGGTGGTGGAGCTGATGGCGCGCTTCGACGAGGCGTCGAATATCCGCTGGGCGCGCAGCATGGAGGACGCCGGGGTGCAGGTCTTCCACGGCGTGGTCGGCCTGAAGACCCACTGCAAGCTGGCTTTGCTGGTGCGCCGCGACGAGGACGGCCAAACCCGCCGCTACTGCCATCTGGGCACCGGCAACTACAACCAGGTGACCGCCCGCTTCTACACCGACCTCAGCCTGCTCACCTGCGATCCGCAGATTACCGAGCGGGTGCACATGGTCTTCAACTACCTCACCGCCCATGCCGAGATCGACGACTACCGGCCGTTGCTGGTGGCGCCGCTGACCATGGCCGAGAGCTTTCTCGGCCTCATCCGCCGCGAGCAGGAGCACGCCCAGGCCGGGCGGCCCGCCCACATCGTGGCCAAGATGAACGCCCTGCTGGAGCCGTCGGTGATCGAGGCTCTTTATGCGGCCTCGCAAGCCGGCGTCGAGATCGACCTGATCGTCCGCGGCCTCTCGATTCTCCGGCCCGGCGTCAAGGGCCTTTCAGACAGGATTCGCGTCCGTTCCATCGTGGGCCGCTTCCTCGAGCACTCGCGCATCTACCACTTTGCCAACGGCGGCAGCGACGAGATCTACATGGGATCGGCCGACTGGATGCCGCGCAACCTCTTCGAGCGCTGCGAAGTGGTCTTTCCGGTCCGCGATCTGGCCGCGCTGGCCCGCATCCACGACGAGATTCTGCCCGCCTACCTCGCCGACAACGTCAAGGCCCGCCTGCAGCAGCCCGACGGCAGCTACATCCGCGCCAGCAAGCTGCTGAAGGACGCAAAGCCCTTTTCCAGCCAGGAGTTTCTCATGCGGTTGGCCGAGGGCAAGGCGGATCTGGAAGCCATCCCCAAGCCGCAGGCAGCCAGGCCACCCGCCAAAGCTGCCGCAAAGAGCGCCAACGCCGCCGACTGAGAGACGGCTGCCCTGGAAGGCATCCTTGCCCGCAGGCCTCGCCGATCCATCTTCGAGGGAGCCTTCAGCGCTACTCTGATTTCCTCCCGATTGTTACAGTTGTGTTAATATCAATGATCTAGGAGCTGGCAGACCCCTACCCGTCCTCGCCGGATCGTTCCCCATGAACCTCTACCTGATGCGCCACGCCAATGCCGGATTGTCACGAGAAAACCACCTTCTCGATGCCAAGCGGGCTCTCGTCAAAGAGGGAAAAGAGCAGTGCATCCTGATGGCGCGGCTGCTGAGCGCGCTCAATGTGCAGGTAGACGTGATCGTGTCGAGTCCGCTCAAACGATCTCTGCAAACCGCGCAGCTTGTGGGCACGGAGCTGGGTTATGACGGCAAGGTAGAGATCAGTCCGGCCCTCGAGCCCGGCGCGGATTACACCGATTTCCAGGAGATGCTGGCCAAGTATTCCGGCTGCGAGGGCCTGCTGGCCGTGGGCCACAACCCCAATGTCTTTCAGTTCCTGGGCCGGCTGATCACCGGCAATGGCGGGGCGGCCATCCGCATGAGGAAGGGCTCGGTCGCCCGCGTCGATGTGGACCGCCATCCGCCGCTCTTGCAGTGGCTCATCGATCCGCGCTCGGCCCGGGCCATCTACGCCAGCGTGCAAAAAAGCTCGCGCCCGAAGACCTCGCGGAAGTAACCCGCCTCCTTGCGCAGCGACCACAACTCAAGCTCCGCGCCTGTTCGCCCCGGCTGCACTTCAAGATGAACCCGCTTGGGATAGACCTTGGCCGCGAATCTCACAACATCGGAAGCGCGATCCTGGTTGAGCGCCACGGCCAGCCGCAGCAGCACCACTGCCCGCTGCACGTTCCGATGTTCGCCGGCGGGAATGTTGCGCAGGGCGCGGTCGCCCGGCTGTGGACGGCTCTTGCCCAGGTAGCGTGCGATGGCCGAGATGACGGTTCGCTGCAACTGCGTGCAGCCGTAAATCTCCGAACTCGAAACGATGTACTGCGTGTGCCGGTGGTGCCCCTGGTGGTTGATGAACTTGCCGGTATCGCGCAGAAGGGCGGCGGCGGCCATCCAGCCTTCGTACTCCGGAGGCAACTGGTGCAGCGGCTGAAACTCCCGGTAGAGCTGCAACACATGAACCCGCACCGGCTCGGCCTGGCGGGGATCGACGCCGTAGCGGCGCGCCGTGGCCAGGATGCTCTCCCAGCGCTCGTGCTCGAACTCGCGGTGAGCGGCGGCGCGGGCATCCTCGACGGCCAGCATCTGCGCCAGGATGCCGTCGCGCAGCCCCAGCGGAGAATAGCGAAAGCCCGCCAGCCCAAAGCTCTCAAGCAGCTCGGCGAAGACCATCGCGCCGGGGACGATAATCTCCGCCCGCCGAGGGCCGATGCCGGGGATCGACGCGCGCCCGGCAAGCGGGAGCTGGGCGAGCTTGTTGGCCAGCTTGCGCACCTCGCGCGCAGGAACCATCCCGGCCGTCTTCGCCGATTTGCCTGCCCTCCCGGCCGCCTTGCCGTTTCCGTTTTTGGCCATTGCCGCAAAGGCGTCGCTGAGCGCGGCGGCCGTGCCCGAGGTGGCGATCACCTGCGAGAGTTTCTCCGGCTGAATCCTGCGATGGGCCCGGCGCAGTTCGCGGGCGATGAGCTGATGCATCCGCGCCAGGCCGTCTTCCGGCGGCGGATCGGACGGCAAAAACTCCTCGGTGAGGCGCACGGCGCCAAGCGGCAGGCTGATGGTCTCGCGGATGTGTTTGCGCTCGGAGAGGGTGATCTCGCAGCTTCCGCCGCCCAGGTCGATGAGCAGCACGCGGCCCGCCGGCCTGTGCCCGGCCTCGGCTCCGGCGCCGTCAAGCCCCATCACGCCTAGATGAATGAGCCGGCCCTCCTCGAGGCCGGAGATGATCTCGACATTCCAGCCGGTCTCGGCCTTCACTCGCGCCTGGAAGACCGCCGCGTTGCGTGCGTCGCGCATGGCCGAGGTGGCCACCATGCGAATCTGCCCCGCCCCATGCAACTGCACCGCCCGCTGAAAGCGCTTGAGCGCCTGGAGCGTCGCCGCCATCGCCTCCGGCGAGACCAGCCCGGTCTCGAAGACGCTCGCTCCCAGCCGCGTCACTTCGCGGTCTTCGTGGAGGGTTTTCAAGCGATGGGCAACGACCTTGGCGATCTTCAATCTACAGGAGTTGGAACCGATATCGATGGCGGCAAAGGTAGGCATGGCTGCTGGCGGCGCTCCGGAAAGAAGAATCTGGCTCTGGGGCCAAGATACACGACTGGGCCGGGAGGACGCGGGACAGGCCAACGGTTTTCATCGGCCTTGGGAAGCAACGCCAATCCACTCCCAATGGAATCCCCTCGCAAAGCCGGCATGTCATTACTTTCTTCGAAAGACGCTTGACCCTGCCCTTAGGTCAGGGTCAACAATGTCCAAAGTGAGACCCATGAGCACCTTCCGCATCCAGGAGTTCGCAAAACTTGCCGGCGTTACAGTACGGGCACTGCATCACTACGACCGGCTCAAGCTGCTGTCGCCCGCGCATCGTTCTGAGCGAGGCTATCGGCTCTACTGCCACGAGGATCTCGGCCGCCTGGAGCGGATTCTCGCGCTGCGCTACCTGGGGCTTTCGTTGCGCGAGATCGCCGCGCTGCTGAACACCCCAACCGGCCATGGCTCAGAAGCGCTTACGATCACGCTTGCGCGGCAGCGAGCGGCTCTCCGCGAGCGGCGCGACGGCCTGGATCGCGTCCTGCGGGCCATTGAACATGCACAACGGCGCGCACAAGATCCTGCGGAACCCGAGTGGCTCCTCTATCAGACCATCCTGAAGGAGATACAAATGCAAGAAGCCACAGACTGGACGGAGAAATACTACAGTCCGAAGGCCGTTGAGGCGCTTCGGGAGCGGCGGGCATCCCTGACCCCTGAACAAAAGGCAGAGATCGGCGCCCGATGGAGGGCTTTGTTCGCCGATCTTCAGAGCGCGCTTGATCGCGGAGTGCCGCCGGACAGCGCCGAAGGCCGGGCGCTGGTCGCGCGCTGGATGCGCCTGGGCGACGAGTTCACGCAAGGAAATCCGGAAATTGGCGAGGGGTTCCGACGGATGTACGACGACGAGAGCCATTGGCCGGACGATGAAACGGCTGCCAGGCTCAGGGCGAACAGGCCCAAACCTGAGTACTGGTCCTTTTTCCGTCAGGCGGTTCAAGCCTGCCTGCGGCACGGATGACCACGGCGAGTTGCTCCATTCCACCGATTGATCCGGCCCGTAGATACAAGCACCGTGCCCCATCCATTTCGCAGGTTTTATCGCGAAATGGGTGGGAGGCCGGCACACAATTCACGGCCCGGATCCATAGAGCAAGGAGAGGACGATGGTTGCGCCCAAGAGAAATATCATCGCGGTCATAACGCTGTTCTTTGTGGCTCCGCTGGTGGCGGAGTATCTGCTGGGAGATCTGCCGCTCAAGATGCTGGCGGCACTGATCGTATTAGCGCCAGCATATGGCGGCGGGGCGGTACTGATTCGCGACGCAGCGCGGCGAACAGGCCGCGGCTGGCCGACGATGCTGATGCTGGGCGCGGCCTACGCTTTGATCGGCGAAGGCTTGGTGTCGCAGTCGCTCTTCAATCCCGACTATATGCAGAAGCACTGGCACTTGCTCTACCCTGCCTATATTCCGGCGTTGGGCGTCGGAGGCTGGTGGACGTGCCTCATGTTGAACCTCCACACGTTCTGGAGCATGGGCGTTTCGATTGCGCTGGTGGAGGCGCTGTTCCCTGCCGAGGCTGATGCGCCGTGGCTGGGGCCGGTGGGTGATTCGGTCGTCGCTCTGGTCTTCGTGCTTGGTTCAGTCGCGGGATTCGCCATCGGGTTCAAGCAGAACCGGTTCGTAGCATCCCATGCGCAGCTTCTTGGCGCGGCAGTGCTGAGCGCGTTGCTGATCGTGTCTGCGTTCTTGATTCCGGCGCGTAGATCGCGCGTGGCCGGCGGCAGGGTGCCGAGCCCCTGGATTACGAGTCCTTGGATCACAGGAGCCGTTGCATTCGTGCTGGGCATGGGCGTCTTGCATGCGCAGCCGAAGTGGGGTTGGGCTGCGGTGGGTGCGATGTTCACGATCGACGTGGTCTTCCTCGTCCTGGTCGTTTTCTTTTCGCGACAAACCGGGTGGAGCGCACTGCATGTCCTGAGCCTGGCAGCCGGCGGGGCGCTGGATTACGGCATTCGCGCGTTTACTGCCAGGCCGCTGGTCGGCGGACTGCTGGGTATGCGCATCAGCAACACGGTTTTTCTCGCCGCCGCGGTGTGGCTGATATGGTTGGGCGCAAGGCGCGTCATCCGCTACCAAACGCTTGCGTAGCGCGATAGTCGAACATGATGCAGGCGGGGAGCTGGCGTCGGGCGTGCCATGAGGCCCAGGATGCCCCAGGTCTCGCTTACGAGAATCTGGGATCGCATGAATATGGGCGCAGAAGAAGCGTTTTTCGAGCCATTTTTTACCAGATTCGCGGACCTTTTGATTGCTTTTAGAGACCCGCAAGGGAAGTGTCTGGGACGTTCGCTCTGCCTGCAAGGCGTCATTTAGCCAAATTGCGAACCAGTCCTCTCATTTATGGCTCTGCAAGGCGGCAAATTTAGTCG
Source organism: uncultured Acidobacteriaceae bacterium (assembly GCA_963710875.1). Lineage (GTDB taxonomy): Bacteria > Acidobacteriota > Terriglobia > Terriglobales > Acidobacteriaceae > Telmatobacter. The sequence continues at coordinate 11,916 of CAVQBW010000003.1, forward strand.
CCTTGCAAGGCGATCTTTTCCGCCCCCGCCCGCCCCCTCACGCCTCCTCCCTGTTCCCTAGTCCCTAGTCCCTAGTCCCTGCTCTTCGCTCTTCGCTGCTATCCTTGACTTTGGTCGCTATTTTCTCGATGACAACCCCTACGCACTCCGTTGACCGCCCGAAAGAATCGCCCTCCACGCGGGCGGCGTGGGCGCTCTTGATGGCGATCTTCGCCGCCGTGATCCTGGCCTCGCTGTTTACCCCGCCTCTGCTGGACGACGTGGACGCCAGCCACGCCCAGACCGCGCAGCACATGGACGAGAGCGGCGACTGGGTGACGCTGAAGGTGAACGGCCTGCGCTACCTGGAGAAGCCGCCTCTGCCTTACTGGCTGGACGCCGGGCTCTATCGCGTCTTCGGCCAGAACGTCTTTGCCACCCATCTGCCCAATGCGCTGGCCCTGCTGGGTTGCGCCTGGCTGGCCTGGCTCTGGGCCCGCCGCGCCTGGAGCCCTCGCGCCGGCCTCTACGCCGGCCTGGGAGTGCTGACCGCTGTCGGACCGTTTCTCTATACCCGCTTCGCGATTCCCGAGGCGCTGCTGAGCTTTTTGCTGCTGCTGGCTCTCTATTGGCTGCTCACCGGCTTCGAGTCCAGCCGGCCGCTGCGTTTTTATGGGATGTGGGCGGCGCTGGGGCTGGCGGTGCTGACCAAGGGCCTGATCGCGCCCATCTTCTTTGGAGCGGCGGCCATCCCGCTCCTCTATTTGAGCGGCCACTGGCGGCGCTGGCGCCAGTTGAAGCCTCTCACCGGAGCGCTGCTCTTCCTGGCCGTCGCCGCGCCCTGGCACATCCTGGCCGGGCTGGCCAATCCCGGCCATGGCCATCCCATCGGCAACCATCCCACGCCCGGCAACGTGCACGGCTTCTGGTACTTCTACTTCATCAACGAGCATCTCCTCCGCTTTCTCGGCGAACGCTATCCGCACGACTACAACCGGCTGCCCTTTGCCGCCTACTGGCTGCTGCACCTGGTCTGGCTCTTTCCCTGGAGTCTGTTTTTGCCCGCCCTGGCAGCGGTTGCCTGGAAGACCCGCCGCAATTGGATGCGGCACCTGCGCGAGGACTCAAGCCAAACGTTCGATGCCGGTTTGGATCAAGCCGCGAGCGAAGAGGCAGCCGACTCCTTTTTCCGGCACAGATTCCGGGCACATACGATCTGGCTCCTGAGCCTCTTTTCAGCCTTCCTTCTCGTCTTCTTTTCTCTCTCGACCAATCAGGAGTACTACACCTTTCCTGCCTGGACCCCGCTGCTTATTTTGATCGCCGGCGTGCTGGCCGGAATCGAGGAGCATCGCGACCATCTGGGCAGGCTGCACGGCGGCAAGCCGCTGCTGTCGACGGCCTGGCTCACAGGCGCGCAGGCCGCATTCGCCGTGGCCGGCGTGCTGGCGGCGGCAGCCCTGGGCTGGGGACTTTGGGACTCGCGCCACTTGCCTTTCGTCTCCGACGTGGGCACCCTGCTGGCGCATCGCGGCGTGGGCGACTACACGCTCTCGATGTCGCACATCTTCGACCTCACCGGCCCATCGTTTGCCGCGCTGCGCCTGCCCGCCGTGCTGGCCGCCATCGCCCTGCTGGTGGGTCCGGCCGTGGGCTGGCTGCTGCGGCTGAACAAACGCCATATGGCCGCCACCATCAGCGTGGCGCTTACCTCGGCTGTCTTCCTCATCGCCGCCCACATCGCCTTCGCCCGCTTCGAGCCGATGCTCAGCTCGAAACAGTTGGCCGACACCATCATCCGGGATGGCTCGTCCGCCGACTCCTTCATCGTCTTCGGCGACCAGTCCGACGCCTCCTCGGTCGTCTTTTACACGCACAGCTTCTTCCACGGCAAGCCTGCGCTGCTGGTGGGCCAACCCTGTTCGCAGCATGGGGAAGGCTCGTCGATGCTGTGGGGATCGTGCTACGCCGACGCGCCGAAGGTCTTCGTGAGCGAGGAAGAGCTCTCGCAAATCTGGGGCACAGGCGAGCGAAAATGGCTCTTCGCCCAGGACGTGAACCAACCCAAGGCCGAACAACTGCTGGCAGGCCGGCTCTACCCCGTCCGGTCCATCGCCGACAAGGCGCTGTGGACCGACCGGCCACTGCCGCAGAGCGAATCGACCCGTCCGATGGCGGCTCGAATCGGCGACGGCGCGCGCCCGTGAGTCCCATGCCCGCAAATCAAGACGTGCTGGTCGTTGGAGCGGGCTTTGCGGGCGCCGTGGTCGCCGAGCGGCTGGCCAGCGCGGGGCGCGAGGTCCTGGTCATCGACCGTCGCGATCATATCGCCGGCAATGCCTACGACCACCCGGACAGCCACGGCATCCTAGTGCACCGGTTCGGTCCGCACCTGTTTCACACCAACTCGGACTCGGTCTTTGAATACCTCTCGCGGTTTACCGAATGGCGCGCTTACGAGCATCGTGTTTTGGTCTCGCTCGAAGGCGAGCTCTACCCGCTGCCCATCAATCAGGACTTTATTAACCGCTACTACGGGTTGAGTCTGGACGAGGCCGGGGTGAAGCAGTTCCTTGCCGGGGTCCGTGAACATCGCGAGCCGGTGCTGACCAGCGAGGACGTGGTGCTGAACGCGGTGGGACGCGAGCTCTGCGACAAGATCTTTCGCGGCTACACCCGCAAGCAATGGAATCTCGACCTCAGCGAACTGAGCCCCAGCGTTCTGGCCCGCATTCCCACGCGCGCCAATCGCGACGATCGCTACTTCACCGACAAGCATCAGGCCATGCCCACCGAGGGCTACGCGCGCCTGTTCGAGCGGCTATTGATTCATCCGCGCATTCGCGTCGAGACGGGCGTGGAGTTCGCCTCGATGCGCGAGAGCGTCCGACCGCGGCTCACTGTTTTTACCGGCTGCATTGACGAGTACTTCGGCTACCGGCTGGGCAGGCTGCCTTATCGGTCCATTCGCTTTGAGCACGAGCACCTGGCCGGGGTCGAGCGCTTCCAGCCGGTGGCCACCGTCAATTACCCCAACGAGCACGAGTACACGCGGATCACCGAGTTCAAGCACATCACCGGCCAGCAGCACTCTGGAACTTCGATCGTGAAGGAGTTTCCCACCGATGAGGGTGAGCCGTACTACCCGGTTCCGCGCCCGGCGAACCATGAACTCTACCGCCGCTACCAGGAACTGGCCGCCAGCGAACCGGAGGTCGTTTTTCTGGGACGGCTGGCGCAGTACCGCTACTACAACATGGATCAGGCGGCGGCCGCTGCGCTGAAGGCTGCCGCGGAGATTGTGGGCGGGTGAAGTCGGCCGGCGGGCCTTCGGCCGCTTGTCCTCAAGAAGAACGCGGTTTGGGCACTGCCGGCGTCTGAGCGATCGGCCTGCGCATGGTGCCGCCCGGCTCCAGTTCGAAGACTTTACCATGCCAGTGGAGCGTGTTGTTGGCGTAGCTGGCCGCCCATAGCAGGGAACCGATGAAGTCGCGCAGCGGGTAAAGAAAGGCCAGCCTCACCGAGAGCCGGCTGTGCACCACCAGGCCGCCCACGATCATGGATTGGAGGATCTTGAGCAACAGCGTGAAGCCCAGCAGCGCAACTCCCAGAAGCGCATGGTGAGCCAGCAGGCCGCCCAGAAACGCCAGCAGGCCGAAGGGCGTGGAAAAGGTCAGCGCCGTGCCGAAGTGCCCCCTGGGCCGCGAAAAGCGCGTACTGCGCATCCAGCTCAACTGGTGCCCGATCGACTTCCAAAACCCCGACCTCAGAATCAGATGGTTGACGACGTGGTCGGAGAGCGCCACCGTCTCGCCCGTCTCGGCAACCAGGTTGCCAAGCATATAGTCGTCGGCCGCGTAGCCGCCCAGCCGCTCAAAGCCGCCGATACGCTGGAGCGAAGACTTGCGCACCGCCGAGGAGGGCCCTAGGGTGAATCGCACGCCTTCCAGCATCTGCGCCACCAAGACGCCCGAGGTCATCTCGACCGACATGCCCAAAGCCTCCAGCCGTTCGCCGAAGCCCCCGTCGATCGGATCGCCGCGATAGACGCAAAACGCCGCGCCGACTTGAGGATCGCGGAAGGGCGCAACCATCTCGCGCAGGTACCCCGCCTCCACCGGAATATCGGCGTCGGTGGCCACCAGCAGATCGTGGCGCGCCGCCTGGGCCATCAGATGCATCGAATAACAGCGGGCGTTCATCCACGGCGGCTCGCCGGAATGGAGGATGGTAACTGGGATCTTCGGATAGCGTTTGGAGAGCTTTGCGGCCACAGCAAGTCCGGCGTCATTGGGCTGGCGCGCGCAAAACAGCAGTTCGTACTCCGGATAGTCGAGCTTGAAGTAGCCCTCGAGGCACTCTTCGAGGTAGGCTGGCGAGCCGTGCAGAGGCTTGAGAATGCTGACGGGAAGGGTAAAGTCGAAGACCTGATGTTTCTTACGGCCTCTGGCGGTCAGATACTTCGCGGCCGCGACAAAGACCATCCCTGTGAAGATTGTAGAAGTTGCGATTCCCGCTATGCCCAAAACCAAGATGAAAAATGCCAAGATGACGGCTCCTTTTGCCGCTCTGCAACTTCGAGGAAATCGCTGAGGCTAACTCTATCGGATGAGAAACTCCCTGTCCAGCGCCGATCCGGGAAGCCGCCGATTCCCTTTTTCCCACTTTCACGTCAATAACAAAAGATCGCGGCTGAACCAAATCTTCATCTTGACAAGCATTATAGAATCACTGAATCGCACACCGTGGCTTGCCTCCTGCCCTGCTCCTTTGACGCCTCGAAGAGCCGGAGTGAGTGGCCGAACACGAGATTGACCATACCATGACACTCGAGCCCATTCCTTTCATCGCGCTCGGCGCCCTGGCCGTCCTGGGAGTGACGACCTCGACCGTCTACAGCCTCATGGTCGCCGCGGCCGCGGCGCAATTCCGCCGGCGCGCGGCAGAGGCCGGGAGGCACGAAGGCGCGCGCGCTTTTCAGCCTCCGGTAAGTGTCTTGAAGCCCGTTCATGGCGACGAGCCGGATCTGGAAGAGAATCTGGCAAGTTTTTTCAACCAGGATTATCCCGAGTACGAGATTCTGTTTTGCGCGCGGCACAACTCCGATGCCGGCCTCCAGACGGCGCGCCGCGTAGCCGCCCGATTTCCGCACGTAAAAGCGCGCATGCTGGTCTGCGGCGAGCCCCTCTGGCCCAATGCCCGCACCTATTCGCTGGAAGTGATGCGCCGCGAGGCCCGCTATCCCATCCTGGTGGCCTCGGACAGCGATGTGCGCGTGGGGCCGGATTACCTGGCCTCGGTGGTCCAGCCGCTTGCCGACCCCAAGGTGGGCATGGTCACTTGCCTTTACCGGGGGGTTGCGCGGCGCGGATTCTGGGCGCGACTGGAGGCCATGGGCATGTCCGTCGAGATGAGCTCGGGCGTCCTGGTGGCCAACATGCTTGAGGGCATGAAGTTTGCCCTTGGCCCATCGATGACCATCCGGCAGAGCACCGTCGAGAGGATCGGGGGATTCGAGAAGGTCGCGCAATTCTACGCGGACGACTTTGTGCTGGGCAACTGGACGGCCAAGGCCGGAGAGAGGGTCGAGCTTTCTTCTTGCATCATCGAGCACCATGTTCTCAATGCCGGCTTCAGGAGCACCATGGCGCATCAGCAGGACTGGGCCACCAGCACCCGCTTCTCCCGGCCGCTGGGACATCTGGGCGAAGTGTTGACCTATGCAGTTCCGTATGGACTTCTGGGCCTGGCCGCGCTGGGCGCCGTCGGCCATCTTGCTTTCGGGCTGGCTTTGCTGGCTTTCACGCTTCTTGACCGGATGCTGCTCTGCCTGCTGGTGGCCGGCGCCGTGGTCCGCGATAAGGCGGCCCGGCGCAAGGCCTGGCTCTATCCCTTGCGCGACTTGATGGGTTTCTGTTTCTGGATTGGAAGTTACTTTGGCTCAAGCCGCTTGCGCTACCGAGGCGATCCCTACGAACTGCTCCCCCAGGGAAAGCTGCGCAGGCTCATCGAAGAGCCGGCAGACGCGGCGCCGGCCCGTTGGGCGTCTTAGCCTCGGGCTTGCGGGCGGTTAGGGCTTGCGGTTGATCGCGGAGGACTTGGCCATCACCCCCGGTTTGCGCAGGGGCACAATCGCGCCGGCCGATCCGGGCGCGGCAGCTTGAAAGCGCGAGAGCATCTCCGTGCGGACGTACTCGACAAAGCTCTGCATCTGGCGGTTCATCTCTTCCATGCGTTCGCGCATCTGCAGGATGATGGCGATGCCGGCGATGTTGACTCCCAGGTCTCGGGCGAGATTGAGGATGAACTCCAGCCGCTCCAAATCTTCGTCGGTGTAGAGGCGGGTGTTGCCCTCGGTACGCGAGGGCTTCAGCAGCCCCTCGCGCTCGTAGAGGCGGAGGGTCTGCGGGTGAATCTCGTACATCTCGGCCACCGCCGAGATCATGTACGCGCCTTTTGACTTGCGTTTTGCGGCCATGGGATTTTCGCTTACTCGATACCTTGCAACTTCTCTTGCCACCGTTCTGTGGTCATCTTGTAGGGCTCCAGAATTTCTTCCAATTCAGGCCCTGCGGATCGTACAAAGTAGTAGCCTTTCTTCGTCCAAGAATCTGTTTTCGCATATCCCTTCATTTGCATGACCTGCATGGCGTCCTTAAAGGTCAGCGCATACACGACGCTGCGTTCTGGAGTCTGAACATTCCAGACATAGGCAATCAGTAAGCGACGGAAACGCTCGTATTTCTTATCCAGCGAAAACGACTGATGCGATGATGCCTTTAGCTGAATCGGATAGGCCGCAAAGTCCTTGCCACCTTCTCCATCGCGATAGGCCACAAGATCGATTCCCTTATCACGAAGAGGCTCCGCTACCTCAAACCCGGCCGCAACCAACCGGGATATCAGCAAGTGCTTTCCCGCAATTTCAGTGAGTTGCGAATCATGCTTACTTGGAGCAAGCGGATCGTCATCGTCCGGCTCACCTTCAAGAAGGGTGACCGAATGTCCTTTCTCGTATCGTTCGTGGAACTTGCCCCGTACACCTTTCGAGAAATCAAAACGGTTCCGCAATTCCATTTCGCTCTTACTCATTTGCGATCTCATATTCCCTCCTTTCCCAAGGTTCAACGAGTCTGGCGCTGATTAGACGCAATTTTTGGCCACGTTCGGTAAAGCAAAGCACGATGAGCCGTCCTTGATCGGAATTTCCAATTGCAAGATAACGTTCCTCCTCGCAACTATGCTCTCGGTCTGGAAACACAACGTGCTTCTTATCCCCGAAAATCGTCTTGGCCTCGTCAAAAGTAACTTTATGCTTCTTCAGGTTCGCGGCTGCTTTTGGAGGATACCATTCGAAATCCAATCCTTCCAGGCTGCTTTTGCCACCGGCATCTCTATCATCGTCCACTTTCGCACCACCAACAAACATCGTTTTCGACTGACGCTCACAGCTTATCAAACAGCGCAACCCGCGGGTCCTGGTTGTTGAGTTTGGCCAGCTCGCGCATGATCTCGCGGCTGCGTTCGTCGGCGAGGGTAGGCACCACCACTTCGACGGTGACAATCTCATCGCCGCGCTGGCCCGGCCGCTGGGCGCTCTCGACGCCCCGCTCTCTCATGCGCAGCTTTTGCCCGCTCTGCGTGCCGGGAGGAATCTTCAACTGCGCCCGGCCGTCGATGGTGGGCACATCCACCTTGGCTCCCAGCGAAGCCTCGGGCACGGTCACCGGAACGGTGAGATGAATGTCGTCGTTCTGACGCGTGAAGACCGGGTGCGAGCCGGTGCGGACGATGAGGAAGAGGTCGCCGGCCGCGCCGCCGTTCAACCCCGCGTTGCCCTTGCCCTGCAAACGGATGCGCTGCCCGTCGCGCGTGCCGGCCTTGATGCGGAACTCGACCGGCTCGGTGCGGCTGACCACGCCCTCGCCCTGGCAGGTCGCGCAGGCATTTGCGATGTGGCCGCTGCCACCGCACCGGGGGCAGGTGATGTTGAACTTCATGCGCCCGCCCATCTGCGTCACCTGGCCGGTGCCGTTGCACTCCGGACACTGAATTGACCCGCCGGTCAACGCTTGGCCGTGGCAGGTGGGGCAGGTCTCCTGGCGGTGCACTTCAAGGCGCGCCTGGCCGCCGCGGATCGCCGTCCAAAAATCCACCGTGGCCTGATACTCGAAATCCGTCCCCGGCTGCGGACCGCGCGGCCTTTGCGGCTGCTGCGCGCCGGAGAACATGCCGGAGAAGATGTCTTTGAAGCTGCCCCACGAAGACGAGTCTGTCGCCGAACCCGCATCCGCACGATGGCCGCGATGCTGCCCCGGTCCGCTCTGAAAGCCGGAGAAGTCGAAGCCGCCGAAGTCCACCGGCATCCCGTGCCCCGAGCCCGATTGGCGCGCATAGGCCTCGGCCGTCGCCGGGTCGATCTGGTCGGAGTAGAAGCCCACCTGGTCGTAGATCTTGCGCTTCTTCTCGTCGCTGAGCACATCGTTGGCCTCGGAGATCTCCTTAAACTTCTCCTCGGCCCGCTTGTCGCCGGGGTTCACGTCCGGGTGATAGCGCCGCGCCGCCTTGCGGAAGGCCTTGCGAATCTCCTCCGGAGTGGCCGTCTTCTTCACCCCGAGAGTGGCGTAATAGTCTTTGTTCGTGGTCGTGGGCATGGTCTGTCTGGACTCGTTTCCTTTTTCCTGAATCAGTAGTCGATCACGCGATCCGTCTGGCCTTCAAATCTCCCGTCTCCGTGCGTGGCGCTGGAAGAATCTCAATTTCAATCCGGGCCGTTACCTCCCGGCTGGCCAGCGCCAGGTCGTAGGACATCTGCATCTTCATCCAGAAATCCGGAGTGGTCCCAAAGTACCGCGCCAGGCGCAGCGCCGTGTCTGCGGTAATCCCCCGCCGCTCGCGCAGAATCTCCGAGATGCGCGTCACCGGCACGCGCAGGGCAAGGGCCAGAGCATTGGCCGAAAGCCCAAGCGGGACAAGAAAATCCTCACGCAAAAACTCGCCCGGATGGATCGCCACGCCTCTTTGCTCGTGTTTCCGCGGAATACTCATGGCCGCTCTCCCTCAGTGATAGTCAACAATCTCCACATCCCATGCGTCGTTGCCGTCCCAGCGAAAGCATACCCGACATTGGTCATCGATTCGGATGCTCCACTGGTCCTCACGGTCGCCTTTCAGCTTCTCCAGCCTGCTTCCCGGGGGATTTCGCAGGTCACCTTTCCCCGACGCAAAATCCACAGCTTGCAACCTGCGCGCCGCAACCCGCGCAATCACCGCCCATCGCAGACTCCTTCCGGTGAAAAAGACCGCTTTCGTCTCGTGATCGGCGAAGGATTGAATCACGCTTAACGTTTATCGTAACACGGGAAACGGTCAACGGGCTATCCCGCCCCTTAGCCCTCATCCGCGCCAGATTCAGCGGCAGGATCGTTGGCGGCCTTCGCTTTGCCTTTTCAGCACTACTCTTGCCGTATCCGCAAACGCTTCCTCGGCAAAGGCTCAGAGTAGCCGGCCTGAATTGAGATTCGCTTAGCTTTGACCGGCCTGTTCCTTCCCTTCTCCGGGAATCCGGCCTTCTCAACCACTCACCTGCCGCAAAGGAGAGGATCGCCAGCCTTTATACTTAGATGTTTGCAGAGTGAAAAAGGACGGCCCGAGAGGGTTCGTCATCAGGATCAGAGCCCCGGCGACAGATCTCGCTCGGGCAAGAAGGAGCGGGCATTGGCTCAGGCGGAGATTGGCATTATCGGAGGCAGCGGGCTTTACTCGATGCCTGGATTCACCAACGTTCATGAAGAGACGGTGGAGACGCCTTTTGGCGCGCCTTCGGAGGCTTTTGTATTGGGCGAACTGGAGGGGCGCAAGGTGGCATTTCTGGCCCGGCATGGGCGCGGCCACCGCATTCTGCCCTCGGAGCTGAACTTTCGCGCCAACATCTACGCCTTCAAAAAACTGGGCGTCGAGCGAATCATCTCTGTTTCAGCCGTCGGCTCGCTCAAAGAGGAGCACAAGCCGAAGGATTTTGTGATGCCTGACCAGTTCATCGACCGCACCTTCCACCGCGTCTCGACCTTCTTTGGCGAGGGGATTGTGGGGCACGTGGCCTTTGGCGATCCGGTCTGCGCGACCGTCGCAACGGCAGCAGCCGAAGCCTGCAAGACGGTGGGCGTCGTGGGCAAGCTGGGCGGGACCTATGTTTGCATGGAGGGTCCGCAGTTTTCCACCCGAGCCGAATCGAATCTCTATCGCAGTTGGGGCGCGGATGTGATCGGCATGACCAACCTGCAGGAGGCCAAGCTGGCCCGCGAAGCGGAGATCTGCTACGCGACGGTAGCGATGGTGACGGACTACGACTGCTGGCGCGAAGGGCATGATGCAGTGACGATCGAGGAGATTGTGGGCGTGCTGCACAAGAACGCGGAGAACGCAGCGCTGGTGGTGAAGGCGGCGGTGGCCGCGATGCCGCATGAGCGGAATTGCGCCTGCGTCTCGGCTGCAAAGTACGCCGTGCTGACCCAGCCCGATGCGATTCCAGCGGCGGCGAGGGAGAAACTCGGGCTGCTCTTTGGGAAGTATTTGGGCTGATGAGCGGAGTTAGCGTGTTGACGGAGTTAGCGGGTTAACGCATTTAAGTTAGAAAGGACTATCAGTGGCAATTACCGTAGTAGGCAGCGTGGCCTTCGATTCGATTGAAACACCGGCGGGGCGGCGTGAACGTTGCCTGGGAGGAGCGGCGACTTACTTTTCGCTGGCTGCGAGTTACTTCACCAAGGTGCGAGTCATAGCCGTTGTAGGTGAGGACTTTGGCAGGAGGCAAGAGGCCGTCTTCCAGGCGCGTACCATCGACACGCGCGGCATTGAGCACACGGCGGGCAAAAGCTTCTTCTGGGAGGGTTTCTACCTCGAAAATCTCAACGAGGCCAAGACTCATAACACGGAATTGAATGTTTTTGCGACTTTCGCACCGAAGATTCCCGAGGCATACGAGGATTCGGAGTTCCTGTTTCTGGCGAATATCGATCCGGTCCTGCAACGGCGCGTGCGCGACGAGATGCCGGACGTGAAGCTGGTGGCCGGTGACACGATGAACTACTGGATCAAGGATCATCGCCCGGCGCTGCTTGAAGTGCTGAAGGGCCTCGATATTCTGCTCATCAACGATACCGAGGCGAAGATGCTGGCCGGCAAAGACAATCTTGTCCAGGCGGCGCGCGCGGTGCTGGCCCTGGGTCCGAAGACGCTGGTCGTCAAGCACGGCGAGTATGGCGCGACGCTCTTCCACAGCGCTGATTCAACACTCCACGGCACAAAGATATTCAAAGCCCCGGCGCTGCCGTTGGAAGAGGTCATCGACCCAACGGGCGCGGGTGACAGCTTTGCCGGCGGCTTCTTCGGCTATCTGGCCTCGCAGCCAGAGCAGACTCCCGAGGCTTTTCGACGCGCCATGTTCTACGGCAGCGTGATGGGATCCTTCGCCTGCGAACGCTTCGGCACCGAGCGGCTGCAGCAGCTCACGCGCAAGGAGATCGACGAGCGATTTGCGCTCTTCCGCGAGTTGACGCACCTTGACTGAAAGTGCTCAAAGCCGCGTTGCAAGACGAGAATGGCTGGCAGTCCTCGCCTCGTGCGCAGCGGCTTCCGTCGCGGCCATCCTGTGGAGCTGGCGCAATGGCGCCTTTCTCAACTACGGCGATGCGGTGGCCCATCTGCACATTGCGCGGCGGGTCTTCGACGCGCGCATCCCGCGGCTCACCGAGCTAGGCTCCGTTTGGTTGCCTCTGCCGCATCTGCTGCTACTGCCTTTTGTGCAGGTTTACAGTTGGTGGGCGAGTGGATGGGCGGGTGTGATTCCGTCGGCGTTGGCTTATCTGGCCGCGTGTGCGGGCATCTACCGGCTGGCGCGGCATTGGCTGCGTCCGGCTCCGTCTGCGCTTGCGCTCACCTTCTTCGCGCTCGATCCGAATCTGCTCTATCTGCAAACTACGGCCATGACCGAGCCGCTCTTTGTCTGCGAGATGGTGTGGGTTGCGGTTTGGCTGGTGGAGTGGAGAGCGAGTCTTGACGCCGAAACTACTAAGACCAGCCGTTTGCAGTGCTTGATTGCGGCAGTGCTGGTGGCCGCGGTCTTCACGCGCTACGATGGCTGGATTATGACGCTGCTGGCCTGGTCGTGTATGGGATTAACCCTGGTCCGTCGCGGCCGGCTGCGCTCGCGGAGCTTCTGGCTGGCCAGCGTCGTACTGGTGGCCGCGCCGATCGCGTGGTTCGTCTATAACTCTGTGGGCTTCGGCGATTGGCTCTACTTCGCGCGCGGGCCGTACTCGGCCAAGGCCATCGAGATACGCACCATGTCGCACGGCGCCGGTCCGCCGCATCCGGGCTGGCACAATCCCTGGGTCTCGCTGCTCTTTTTTGTTAAGGTCTCGGAGATGGATGCGGCAGCTGCGGCTTGGGGCAACGTGCTGCTTGTCGTAGCCCTGCTCGGAACAGCGTTGGCCTGGCTGATGGAGCGGCACCGAGCCTTCCGATGGGCGCTGCTGCTCTGGTTCCCGATTCCCTTCTATGCGTATTCGGTGGCCTACGGGTCGGTGCCGATCTTTTTGCCGCCGTGGTGGCCGCACTCCTGGTACAACACGCGCTACGGGATGGAGATGCTGCCAGCCTTTGCGCTGGGGATGGGCTTTGCCGCGCAGTGTGCGCTGGCCGCGGTGAATGAGTTCAAGCCGCAAGAGCGCGACCCGCGCTGGGTGCGGGGTGCGGTTGGCGCGCTGTTTGCCGTGCTGGTTTTGAATGCAATCCAGATGGTGCGCGAACGGCCGCTGGTTTATGTCGAGGGGACCAAAAACATCCATGCGCGGCGTGCCTACGAGATGGAGATTCCACCCGTGCTGCGAAGGCTCGTAGCCGAGCGGCCGGGCTGCGCGGTGCTAATGGATACATCGACCTTTCCGAATCTTGTTGCGTTCACCGGCATTCCGCTGCGGCAGACTATCAACGAGAGCGATCTCGGGATCTATAGCGAGGCTCTCGCGGCGCCGGCGGCACACGCGGCGATCGTATTGGCCTTCGACGGCGACGAGATCGACCGCGCGGTCAAGGCGCATCCCCAGGGGCTGACGGCGGTGCGGCACTTCACGGCGCCCGGCCAGCCGGCGGGAAGGATTTACGTCTCTGGTCCGCCGAGCGCCTGGAATCTCAAAAGTGTGGGCGGAGCGGTGATAGGATCGGGCAAGGAAAGTCGATGAAGATGATGCGTGGCATCCCACCCTTTTCGCAAAGATCGTGAAAAGGATGGGGCACCCAGTTTGTTTAGATTCAGTAATCCGGAGGAAGATTGATCCCCTTTGCAAAAGCGCACGCCTGCGGCAATGATTTTTTGATTGTGACCGAAGATGCGGCCGCGGAGCACGATTGGGCGGAATTGACGCGGCAGCTGTGCGCGCGGAACACGGGCATTGGCGCGGACGGCGTTGAGTTTTTCGCCTGGACCGGCCCTCGCTCCGGCCGGCTTCGCCTGCACAATGCCGACGGCTCGATCGCCGAGATCAGCGGAAACGGCACGCGCTGCGTAGCCGCGTGGATGGCTGAAGAACGCGGCTTCAAGGCGGGCGATGAGGTGGAAATCACCACCGATGCCGGGTTGCGCATCTCCCGCATGAATGCGCTCAAGACCAACGGCGAATTCACCGTGGAGGTGACTGCCGGAATGGGCATTCCCACCTTCGCGCTCAAGACCGTTACGCTTGCCGATGGGACGAAGGTCGAGGGCGTCGAGGTCTCGACCGGCAATCCGCATTTTGTCATTGTGGTCGACAGTGATTTCTTTACCTTCCCATGGCGGCAAATGGGCACGGAGATTTGCGTGCACCCGGATTTTTCCAACCAGACCAACGTGGAGTTTGTGCGCGTCGTGAACGAGCGCAAGATTGAGATTCGCATCTTCGAGCGCGGCGTTGGGCCAACGACCTCGTCGGGTACCGGCAGCTCGGCCTCGGCTATCGCCGCAATCGCGTTGGGATTGGCCAAGTCGCCGTTGACCGTCGTCGCTCCCGGTGGCGCGCAAACGGTGGAGTGGGCTGGGCCGTGCACGGAACTCAGACTCACCGGCCCGGCGTCGCTGATCGCGCGCGGCGAAGCGTGGTGCGCATGAGGGATCTGTTGAAGCCGCCCGCCATTCAGCCCGGTGCGGGCATCGGCATCATTGCGCCGGCATCGTTCGCTCTGCCCGAGCGCGTGGAGCGCGGCCTGGCCTCGCTCAAGGCTCTCGATTTTGCGCCGAAGCTCGGCGGTAGCGCGCTCCAGCGCGAGCCGCTCTTTTTTGCCGGAACCGCTCGGCAGCGCCTCGCTGACCTGCATGAGGCCTTCGCGGATGAGACCATACGCGTCGTGATGTGCCTGCGCGGCGGCTACGGCTCCAATTACCTGCTCGACGGGCTGGATCTTGAACTGATTCGCAGCCACCCCAAGCCATTTTTTGCATACAGCGATTTGACCGGCGTGCAGTTGCATCTACTGGACCGGCTCGGCCTGCCCGCGTTTCACGGACCGATGGCGGCGGCGGATTTCTATCTTGAAGACGGCGTGCATCAGGCCAGTTTTCAGGCGTCGCTTGCCGGCGAGCCCTATAAGGTGGGTCCGGCGGAAGGCTTGCGCACACTGAAGCCCGGGACGGCTCGCGGCACGCTCTATGGCGGCTGCCTGAGCATTCTGGCATCGCTCGTGGGCACGCCCTTCGAGCCGCAGACCGAGGACAAGTTGCTCTTTCTCGAAGATGTGAATGCGAAGCCCTACCAGATCGACCGCATGTTGTGGCAATTGCGGCAGGCGGGCAAGCTGGAGGGCGTCTCCGGCATCGTCTTCGGCGAGATGCTGGATTGCGTCTCACCTGGCGCATCGGCCAAGCTGCTCGACGAGGTGATTCTGCGCGCCTTCGAGAATTTTGATGGCCCCATCGCCATCGGCCTGCGCAGCGGGCATGTTTCGCAAGATAACGTGACGCTGACTTTTGGCGTGGAGGCCGAGTTGAGAACGGATGCAGAAGCAACGCTGGAGCTGATCGAACCGGCGGTGACAAGACAGGACTAGGGACTAGGAATGCACATGGATTGGTTCGAGTCGGCGGTGATGCGATGAGCACACCGCAAAAGCACATTCATTTAAGCGGCATCTGCGGCACGGCGATGGCTTCGCTGGCGGGCCTTTTGCAGTTGCAGGGCCACCGCATCACGGGTTCGGACAAGGCGGCCTATCCGCCGATGAGCGATTTGCTCGCCTCGCTTGGCATTCCGGTGATGGAGCCTTATGCCGAGGCCAACCTTGACCCAGCTCCCGGCCTTGTCGTCATCGGGAATGCGCTCTCCCGCGGCAACCCGGAGATCGAGCGCGTGCTCGACGAGCGGATTCCCTTCACCTCGATGGCGGCCTTGTTGCGCGAAGAGCTTCTTTTGGGGCGCGAGTCGCTGGTGGTGGCGGGAACACATGGCAAAACAACAACCACCAGCATGCTGGCGTGGATTTACCAGATGGCCGCGCGCGAAAACCCGGCGCTGGAGCCCTCGTTTCTGATCGGCGGCGTGGCGGAAAACTTTGGCAGCAGCTTTCAACTGAGGCCTACGCGGACCTTTATCGTGGAGGGCGACGAATACGACACGGCCTTCTTCGACAAGGGGCCCAAGTTCCTGCATTACTTTCCCGACGCGCTGATTCTGACGCACGTGGAGTTTGACCACGCGGACATCTATGCGGACCTCGAAGCTGTGAAGACAGCCTTCAAGCGGCTGGTGAATCTGGTGCCGCGGCGTGGCCTGATCGTCGCCTACGATGGCAGTGTGAATGTCGATGAGTGCGTAGCCGCCGCGTTCTGCCGCGTCCAGCGCTACGGATTCTCTGAAACTTCAGACTGGCGCATTCGCAATCTGCGCTACGAAAACGGCCTGACGCGCTGGGAGGTCTGGCGTGCGGGCGCAAAGTGGGCTGAGCTTGCGATGGGTCTGGCCGGCGAGCACAACGCACTGAATGCGACGGCTGCTGCGGCGCTCGCCTCGGAGCAAGGCGTGAACAAAGAGGCGATCTCGACGGCGCTGGCCAGCTTCAAGAGCGTGAAGCGGCGGCTGGAGGTGCGTGCGCAAATCGGCGGCGTCACGATCATCGACGACTTCGCGCATCACCCTACGGCCATTCGCGAGACGCTGCGGGCACTTCGTGCCGTGTACCCCCTGGCGCGTCTATGGGTGGTATTGGAGCCGCGCTCGAATACGTTGCGGCGCAAGGTGCTCGAAGCCGATCTCGTGGCAAGCCTGCGCGCAGCCGACCGCGCTGTGCTGGCCGGGGTCTACCAGCAGCAGCGCATTCCGGAGGCAGAGCGGCTGCATCCGGAAGACGTAGTCCGTGCGCTCAATGCCGCTGGAACGCCAGCCGAACTCTGCCCGGATGCCGATGCGATTGTGAATTCCATCGCGCCGCAGCTCCACTCCGGCGACGTGGTGGCGATCCTTTCCAACGGCGGCTTCGACGGCATCTACGAGAAACTTCCCGCGCGGCTCAACGCACTTCAACCATGATTACTTAGAAAGAACTGCATGATTCCTTCTCTCTTATTGCTGGCCACGCTGGTCGTTCTCATCCCTCTTGTAGGGGCCATCTTCATTCCCTGGACGATGATCACGGGAAATGTTGTGCCCCTCTATCGCGCTACGAATTGGCTGGTGCGTGCAGCTTATTGGGTGGCCGGAATTCGCATCGCGGTCGTGGGGCGGGAGCGGGTGCCGGCGGAAACGGCGTGCATCTTCATGGCCAATCACGTATCGAATCTCGATCCGCAGGCGCTGATCCCGGAGATTCCCGGCCGCACCTCTGCATTCCTCAAACGTTCGCTGATGAAGATTCCCATCGTCGGTTACGGCTTCAGGCTGGGCGAGTTTATTCCGGTAGACCGCACGGGCAGCAAAGCCAGTGCGCAGGAGAGCGTGGCCGCGGCCAAGCGCCTGCTGGACAAAGGCATTCACATTACGACCTTCGTCGAGGGCACGCGCTCCAAAGACGGGCGCATGCTGCCCTTCAAGAAGGGTCCGTTCTATCTGGCCATGCAGACCGGCGCGCCGTGCATTCCAGTCTCCATCTACGGGACCGAGACGATGATGGCCAAGGGCAGCCTGCGCCTCAAGCCGGGCACCGCGCACATCGTCTTCCATGCACCGGTGAATCCTGGCGATTACACAACGCGCGAAGAACTGTTGGAGGCCGTGCGAGCCGCGATTGCCTCGGGATTGCCGGAGTGGATGCGGGCTTGAGGCTTTACGGTTGCACGACGGCGTTGTAGCCGTCGTCGAGCAGCTTTTGGCGGGTGGCGTTGGCGTCGTTGAGGCTGGCGAAAGGGCCGATGCGCACATGGATCAGATTGTCGGCGGGATCGCGGCGCAAGGTGACCGCGAAGCCACGTTTACGCAGCGCGCCCACCAAGACGTCGGCGTCCTCCTGGTGAGAGACGGCGGCAATCTGGACCATCAGAGCCAGCCCAGGCGCGGTTGCCAAATCGGGCAGAGCGGGCTTGACCAGCGGCTGCGCTGTGTTGCCGCCAGCAAGAGACGCCGAGCCGGAAGCCGGGGAAACGGGGACCGGGGCAGCGCTGGTTCCATCGGACAGCGACTGGCCCTCCGCAGGGTGTCGCGCCATGGAGACGGACTGCGGGGCGGGCTTGGGAATCGATCCGGCGGCTAGCGGAGAGGCTGAGGCCCCTTGCTGCCCGGTGGACGAAGAAGAGTGAGCGCCGCGCTTGCCGAACGTGTAGCCCAGCGAGAAACAGATTCCGCAGAGCAGGACAAGGCAAAAGAAGATGCCCCCGAGCGCCCACGGACCCAGCATCAGCTCGGTGTCGGGCCGGTAGGGGACCGGGCGCAACTCTTCCGGGTTGAAATCGTCGTCCATTCCCGTCCTCGGACCTTCTGAGTCAAGACCAATCGCAGGCCGGAACCGCTTGAGCAAAACCAGGGAACCTCAAGCCTGAATCGAATCGTGGAGGGTCGCCGCTCTCTGTTGGTCGCGTCGACCTAGGTGTACCGGTTCCGGGATACACCCTCCCGGTTTTGCTATAGGCCGGGAGCATCGCCTACGGCTTTTCCGGGGTTGTCTTGGCCGGGGCTGGCGCTCCCAGCTTGTTGAAGAGCGTCATCATCTCCAGCGGCAGCGGGAAGACGATGGTGGTGTTCTTCTCGACGCCGATGTCAGAGAGGGTTTGCAGGTAACGCAACTGCAGGGTCATGGGCTGCGTGGCCATCAGGGCCGCGGCGTCCACCAGCTTCTGCGCGGCGTTGAACTCGCCCTCGGCGTGGATGATCTTGGAGCGCTTCTCGCGCTCGGCCTCGGCCTGCTTGGCCATGGCGCGCTGCATCTGCTCGGGCAAGTCCACTTGTTTGACCTCGACGGAGATCACCTTCACGCCGAACGGTTCGGTCCGCTGGTCCATGATGGACTGGATGCGCAGGTTGAGTTTGTCGCGATGGCTGAGCAACTCATCCAGCTCGACCTCGCCCAGCACCGTGCGCAGGGTCGTCTGCGCCAACTGCGATGTCTGATAGACGTAGTTGGCCACCTTGATGGCGGCATCATTGGGGCTGACCACGTAGAGCGTGACCACGGCGTTCACCTTGATGGTGACGTTGTCGCGGGTGATCACGTCCTGGGCCGGAACTTCGAGCACGTCCTGGCGCAGCGAGATGCGCACCATCTGTTGTATAGGCCGGAAGACAAAGATAATGCCCGGACCGTAAGGCTGCGGCGAGACGCGTCCCAAAGTAAAGATCACTCCGCGCTCATATTCGCGGAGAATCTTGATGCAGTTGAGCGCATAGAGCACGCCGATGGCTATGACAATCGCAAACGGAGTTAACAGATCGGGCATTTGGCTTTCCTCACTTACGACGGATTGTACTCCAGCAGGGTTACACTACGGACTGTGGCGGCCTGGGTGGCTGGGCTGGCTCGACGTGGAGCAGATACTGCTCCAGGCCCACGACGCGCAGCGGGGTTCCAGCCGATACGGGTGCGGTGGAGACGGCGAGCCAGATCTCGCCCTCGACCAGCACATGGCCTTCTAGGTTCATCGCCTCCATGGCCTTTGCGCGGCAGCCCACCAGCGCCGGTGGGCCCAGCCGGGATTTCATGCGGCGGGCACGCACCGCCAGCCGAACGAGAAAGACGGTGATGCACCCAAAAGCGGTGCTGACCGCGATGGCCACCCAGGGGCTGACCCCCATCTCCGGCACGGGCGCATTCACCAGCGTCAGCGTCCCAAAGGTGAGGCAGACGATGCCGGCAATAGCTAGCGCGCCGTGACCGCCAAACTTGGCCTCCAGCAGCAGCAGGACCAGCGCCGCCACCAGCAGCAGCACGGCCGTGTAATTGATGGGCAGCAGATTCAACCCGAAGATCGCCAGCAGCACCATCAAGGTGCCCAGCGCACCGGGGACAATGGTGCCGGGGGCGTTGAATTCAAGATAGATCAGCAGCGCGCCGCCGACGAGAAACAACAGGGCGATGTTGGGATTGACCAGCCAGCCAAGCAGCTCCTCGCGCAGGGTCGGGCGGAGGGTCACGATGCGCGGGTTGGCGAGATGGAGCGTGAGTTTGCTGCCGTCCCAGCGCGTGGTCTCGCGGCCATCGAGTTGCGCCAGCAGTTGCCATTCGTTGCCCGCGATAAGGTCGATCAGGTGCTGGTCCAGCGCCTCCTGGGCGGTGTAGGAGTGGGACGACTTCACGGCGGCCTCAGCGGCCTCGGCATTGCGGCCGCGCTTGGTGACGTAGGAGCGCAGAAAGGCTTCCGTGTCGTTTTCGATCTTCTGCATCATTGTCGCGTCGGGCTGGGGGCCGAGCTCGATCACCGGGTGGGACGCTCCGGCATTGGTTCCGGGCGCCATGGCGGCGATGTCGGCCGCCTCCAGCAGGAAGAAGCCCGCCGAGCCAGCGCGCGCGCCCGCCGGGGCGACGTAGACGATCACCGGGACCTTGGAGTCGAGGATCGCGCGCACCATGATGTGGGTGGAGTCCAGCAGCCCGCCGGGCGTGTCCAGCTCAATCAGCAGGGCGTGAGCGCCGTCGGAGTTGGCGTGGACGATGGCCCGGCTGAGCTCACCGGCCGTGACCGGCTGGATAGTGTCGGCGAGGACAAATTTGTCCACCAGCGGTTGCTGGGCGGCGACTGGAGCCCCCAGCCCGCAGGCCGCAACCAAACCAAGCAGGAACGCGAACCAGCCTATGCGCTGAATCATGACTTGCTCCCTTCAGGACGTTTCCCAAAGCCCGATTTGCCCGTCTCCCCGTGCTTCTCACGCATCTCTTGCGAAAGGGCGGGAAAGCACATCACTTCTTCTGAATTTCTTGAGCCTCGATCTGACGCTGCAACTCGAGAGCCTGCTTGCTCTTGGGGTCGATTTTCAGGGCTTCGCCCATCTCGTAATCGACCTGATTCATTTGTCCGGCCGCAAGATCCAGCCGGGCCATCACCAGGTACGCTTCGACCGAGGGCATCAGTTCCAGCGATGCAACGGCCTCCTTGCGGGCATCCTGGGCGTCGCCGGTACGCTCGCGAACCTCGGCTAGGCCGACGTGAGCCTCGGCGGACTTGGGGTCGAGAGCCAGGGCCGACTGGTAGAGGCGCTCGGCCTCAAGCAAGAGGCCGCGGTCCAGGTAGTCATGCGCCTGGGCGGAGAGTCTTTGAGCGTGTTCGACAAGCGGGAGAGCCTCCAGCGCCGAGGCCTCGACCTGATCGAGCATGAGGGCGGCCTGATGGAAGGCGGCGGCGTCAAAGCTGCGCTCGATGCGCTCCAGCGGATCGGGCTTGGCGTCGGCTTCCTCCGCTGGATGGTCCGCGGCCGCGGCCGGCGCCGGCGGAGGCGCCGATCCTGCAACTCCGGGCTTGTCCTGCTTGGTCCAGGCTTTCTGGAGCTCCTGGGCTTCGTTGTCGTTAGGACGCAGTCGCAGGCACTGGGCCAATTCAGTCAAGGCTTCAGCGTCGTAGCCGCCGTGGCGCTTCAGGCTCAGCGCCAGATTGAAGTGGTAGTCCGCTTCGTTGGGGTCGGCCTCCGCTGCCCGGCGAAAAAGCGTGGTGCCGTCCTTGCCGCCGCGGGCCAGCGCGACTCCCTCATTGCTGAGAACCTCGGCCAAAGGCAACTGGCGCGCCACGCCGGCAAAGGCCTCTTCGGCGCGTGCATAGTCGCCGGAAAAGAGCAGCGAGAGCCCGCGAAAGAAGCCGGCCTCGAGGACATCGCCGGGGTCGGCGTCTTTGCCCCCCACCTTCGCGAAAGCCTGCGCCGCCTGCTCGTACTGCTGGCCGGCGTACTCCTCGCGGCCCAGAGCCATCCAGGCCGGCGAGAACTCCGGGCTGAGCAGCACCGATTGATTCAGGTGGCGCAGCCGCTCTGCCTGGTCGGGCTCGGTGATGCCGCGAATGTACTGCTCGAAGGCATCGAGCCGCAGCGTGGAACCGGCGGCCACAAAGGTCTCCTCGGGAACTTTATACGTGGGATCGAGCTGCCGGGTGAGCTTCCAGGCCAGCGAACAGAAGACTGAAATCAGATCGCGCATCTCGCCGCGCGCGGTCACCGTCTGACTCATGCGCAGGTGGGGCACATCCACCACTTGCGCCTCGGCCACGATGCCGGTCCCGTCGGTCACGTAACTGCCCACGACGATCGAATCGGCGTCCAGTGTCTCGGCCAGCCTCAGCGAGCTGGCTCGCGAGGGGTGAAAGCCCTGCGGCAGTCCCAGATGATCCAGGGCATACATGCGGTCCGCGCGGCTCATGGGGGCGAAACCCGCCGAGGCCAGGCGGCTGGTCAAGATCTCCGCCGAGGCCTCGCGAATCCACTCCAGGCTGGGCTGCCCGGTGCGGTTGTCAAAGGGGAGAACCAGCAGGATGCGGCCACTGTCAGCCGCAGCGGGGCCGGTCTCGGCCGGCGCCTGGGCACGAACGCAGACCGCGGTGGAGAGGATCAGCCCAAGAGACAATCCCAGCGGGGCGGCCCATCGCCCAAGCCGGCCAAAGCGAGATGAAGAAGATGGTTGCACAACAGCCTGATTATAGGCGTTGAGGCCTGCCAGCGACCGGTGAGAAGGCCGCGAAGCACGCCGCAACGCCGGGCGAAGGAATGAAACTCAACGGGCGGGCGAGCTTTGAACGCCCGCCTGAGCTGGGGACATTCAGAAAATGTTGTAGCCGCCTCGAAGTAACCGCCGCCAGAACTCCCCCTCCGCCCGATTCGATCGATGAAGAAACTCTCATGTGGGCCGGGGTTCCTTCTTCCAGCGGATCGCATTTGGAACAGGCCATTGGGAAGCCTCAAGAAATTAGCCAAAAGTAACCTTTTGCTCCCCGGACTCTCGACGATTTCTTAACCAGGCGGCGTGTCGGGGCCGCGCTCCAACTTGCCCGTCCAAGCGGCGATTTCCACAAGGGCGCGAGCCATTTGGCTGGTCGAGGCAAGAGCAAGAGGGCCTCGCGTCCGGGGGAATGTCACATGCAAAATGGTTGTTCGTTCCTGCGCGGGTGGACCGCGACCTTTCCGATGGCATTGGGGTTGGCGCGGGCCGTATCGGAAGCCTCCCCCGCGATCACCGTCCTCAGTCCGGCCTTGGCCGCAGGTGGCGGCAGGGTTTCTCTCCCCGGTGAACCGCTCATCGCCCCATGCGGCAGACGTCTGCTGTGGCTTTCATTGCTCTGGATTGCCGCCCAGGGATTCTCCTTGATGCTTCTCGGCTGCGGCGGCGCGATTGAAGCCGGGCAAAAGGCGAATCCGCTCCTGCCCATGATCACCGGCCTGACTCCGGTTTCTCCGGCCGCCGAAGGCGCGAACTTCAATCTGGGCATCAACGGAATGAACTTCACTCCGAACTCGACTTCGAACTGGGGCTCAACGCCGCTGCCCACAACTTACATCAGCGCGACCCAGTTAACGGCCGCCGTCCCTGCCAGCCTGATTGTCACTGCCGGCACGGCGAGCATCACAGTCAGCACGGACGCCGGTACGGCCAGCGCGACGGTAAGCACGACCGGCGGCGCCTCCCCGGAAGTCGCCCTCGCTGTCAGTTCTCCTCCGCCCACGATCGCCAGCCTGAGTCCCAGTTCGGCGATTGCCGGCGGCGCAGCCTTCACGTTGACGATCAACGGCACGAACTTCACCTCCACCGCCGCAGCGAACTGGGGAGGCACGGCGCTGACCACAGCCTACGTGAGCACAACCAAGCTGACGGCCACTGTCCCCGCCGGCCTGATTGCCGCTGCCGGCGCGGCGAGCATCACTGTGACCACCGCAAGCGGAACCTCTTCCGGCGCAACCTTCACGGTCAATCCGCCTCCGCCCACGATCGCCAGTTTGAGCCCCAATTCGGTCGTGGCGGGAACGGGTACCTTAACTCTGACGGTCAATGGCGCAAATTTCCTCCCCGGAGCCTTGGCGTCCGTGGTGCGGTGGAACTACACTGCGCTGACGACGGCCTACGTGAGTTCCACCCAATTGACGGCGACTGTCCCTGCCAGCCTGATTGCCGCCGGCACGGCCAAGATCACGGTCGTCACGGCCGGCGGGACTTCGTCCGGCCTGCCCTTCACCGTCAATCCGGCGCAGCCGATCATTACCAGCTTGAACCCGAGCCGGCTCCCCGCCGGCTATGCGGCCTTCCAATTGACCGTCTACGGCACGAACTTCACATCGCCTGCGACCGTCAATTGGGGAACAACGCCGCTGGTCACCACCCCGCAAGGAGGATCCACGCTTATCGCGCAGGTTCCGGCCAGCCTGGTTGCAAGCGTTCAGACGGCCAGCGTGACGGTGACCACCGCAGGGGGAACATCGGCTCCGGCCTCCCTCAGCATCATTCAGCCAGAACCGATTATCACCAGTCTGAGCCCATTTTCGGCCGCTGCCGGCAGCGCCGGATTCACACTGATCATCAACGGAGCCAACTTCAACTCGACCTCCTACTGCCTGTGGCAATCCAAATATCTGGTAACAACCTACGTCAACTCCACACAGTTGACGGTCGGGATCCCGGCCAGCTTGATCGCCACCGCAGGAACGTACAGCGTCGTCGTCAACACGCTCGGCGGCAGCGGCGTGTCAACCGCGGCCGCCTTCGTCGTCAACCCGGCGGCGCCGGCCATCGGCAGCTTGAATCCCGTTTCGGTAACGGCCGGCGGCGCCGGGTTCATGCTGACCCTCAACGGCACGGCTTTTACTCCAGCCGCCACCTCGGCGTGGGGCACGACCCCGCTAGGCACGATCTACGTGAGCCCAACCCAACTGATAGCCGCTGTTCCGGCGAGCCTGATTGTGGAATCCGGCACGGGAAGCGTCACGGTCACAACACAGGCAGGCACATCGGCTCCGGCGAGCTTGACGATCAAGCAGGCGCCTCCGTCTATCGGCGAACTTAACCCTGGCGTGGTCACCGCGGGCGGGGCGGCGTTCACCCTGACCATTGACGGGCAATACTTCGCTCCAACCGCGACCGCGAAGTGGGGATCGACCGTTCTGACGACGACCTATGTCAGTGAATCGGAGTTGACGGCCGCGGTCCCCGCCAAGCTGATTGCCAGCTCCGGCTCAGCCGGCATTACCGTCACCACGGCGGCAGGCACATCGGCTCCAGCAACCTTCACCGTTGATCCCGCGCCCCGAATCATCACCACCACGCTTCCCTCCGGAACCGCCGGCAGCGCCTATTCGGGGCCGATCCAGGTAACGGGCGGCGTGCCCGGATATACCTGGACGGTTACGGGTCTGCCCGATAGCCTCTCCTACTACAACACGAACGGAAGCACGCTGACCATCGCCGGAACGCCCGCCGCGCCCGGCGTGGTGAACTTCCAGGTCTCGGTCCAGGATTCCGGCGGCGGAACTGCGGGCCCTGTGGCCTACACCCTCAACGTCGCGAGCGGTCCCAGCGGCGCCAGCAACGGCAGCCTCAACGGAAGCTACGTCTGCCGGCTGCAGGGCTTCTACGACGACGACAGCACGCGCTGGGCCTCCCTGGCCAGCTTTCAGGCTGACGGCAAAGGTCACTTCAGCGCCGGCGTCTTCGACACCAACAGCTATGACATCGGCTCGGCATCGGGCGCGATCACCGGCAGTTACAACATCGGCTCCGACTGGAACGGCCTGGCGAGCCTTCATACGGTTCTGACCGAGGGCGCCGCGGGAATCCTAACCACGCAGTGGGCGCTGGCGCTGACCAGCGCCGTTCGGCCGGCCCAGGAGTTCCAAATGGTCGAGGTCGACGATCTTGGCGAGTTGCCATCCGGCCAGCAAGGAACGGCCGATTGCAACCTGGCCACCCCCGGCGCCTTTACCACCGGCACAATCAGCGGCTCGAGCTTCGCCTTCGCCCTCGAGGGCGAGAACCGCGGCGGCGCGCTGGAGGCGTCGGCGGGGATCTTCAGCGCCTCCGCTGCAATGACCGTCAGCGGCAGCATCGACCTGGCCCAAGGCGGCAATACGAGCGTCCAGAACGCCTCCTTCAGCGGAAGTTACAACGCTCCGGACCCGGTCACGGGCCGCTTCAAGATCGCTCTCAAAGGCAGCGGCAGGATCGCCGGATTGACCGTCTACATCATCGACGCCAACCGCATGTTCGTCCTGGATAACACCTCGAATGACGGCGAGGAGGCCGGAAACATGCGCACCCAGCAACCGGCATCCAGCTCCGCAGCGGCCCTGAGCGGTCCCTTCGTTCTTTACATGCGAGGGGCTGAGTTCAACAACGACGGCGACTTGCCGTCGGGCTATTATGCTGAGATCCTGCAGGGCGCCGGCGACGGCGACGGCAACCTGACGATCAACCAGAGCTACAAGGACGACAGCGGCGTTTACTCAGCCGGCAGCTCGAACGGCGGCCCGATCGCTCTCGACTTCGACTCCGCCCATCCTGGCCGCGCCACCTTCCAATCGGCCAGCGGCACGACCTATCTTTACCTCTTCGACACTGGCAGCGCTTTGGAAATGAGCGTTGGCAGCAATGGCTCGCTGGACTCGGGCTGGCTGGAATCGCAGACGCAGACCGCCTTTACCGATGCGGCATTGGCCGGCAATTACCTGTTCGGCGAATTGCCGCCGCTCGATGGAGAGTCCGACGCCAGCGTGGGAGAGTACGACTTGACGGGAAGCGGCGCGATCGACGGCGCTGCCACCATCTCGGGCAAAGGACTCCTCTCCTGGGATCAGGCGGCGAGCATGACCTATGCGTGGGATGCGTCGGCTCCCGGCGCGGGAACCTTCCTCGTCGCCAACGGCGCACAGGGCCAGGCAAGCTGCGCGGTCGTCAATCCGGCGAAGTTCGTCTGCACGCCGCAGACCGATCCCTCGCCAAGCGTGCAGGTCGCCGAGCAATAAGCAAGCGCGACCCTGCAAGCCCGAGGCCTCGTCACCCAGATGGCGGGGCCTCGGCTTTTCAGCCCGCTTTACAAGAGGAGCATTTGGATCGTTCGACGGACAGGCTATCTCTTTCCTCCCGGCAGCATCTTCCTGAGCCTGTCGATCAGGCTAGGCTGGGCTGCCGGCTGGGCTGCCGGGGGCTTCGAGACTGGAGCGGCGGCGGGCGGCATGGAGGGCGGCACGCCCTGCGGCTTGGCTCCGTTTGCTGCCGGAGCCGGCGGCGTCGCGGTGCCCGGCAGGGGCGTCGATCCATTTACGACGTTGGCCGCCGAGAGCGTCGGCACCGATTCGTTGTCGTTTTTTACCAGGATCGAGATGCGCCGGTTGGAGGGATCGAAGGGATTGCTTTTTACGCGCAGCAGTTGGTCGGCATAGCCGCGCACCTGGGTCACCTGGTTCACACGCACACCGTCGTCCTGCATCAGGCGGCGGGCGGAGTTGGCGCGGTCGGCCGAAAGATCCCAGTTGCTGTAGCCGGAGTCGCTGGGGTAGGGCGTGGCGTCGGTATGGCCCTCGATGAGCAGCGAATTGGGCAGGGTCTTCAGCTCCGAGGCCAGCAGCGCCAGCAACTCCTGACCGCTGGGGCTGAGCTTGGCGCTGCCGCTCTGATAGAAGGTTCCGTCCTTGCCTTCGATCATTTCGATGCGCAGCCCCTCGGGAGTGATTGTGATCTCGATCTGCTTGGAGAGCTTTTCCAGATCCTTGCGCGCCTTGATCTCTTCTTCGAGCTTGTCTTTCAGTTTTTGCAGTTCGTCGGTGCTGACCTGCGCGACGGTCACTCCGGTGCCGGTGCCGGTCATCAGGGTGCCCAGCAGCTTGCCGGTTCCCTTGGGATCGTTGAAGTAGCCGGCCACGGCTTTTTTGACTTTTTCGCTCGAGCCCATCAGCCACAGCACGATGAACAGCGACATCATGGCAGTGACAAAGTCGGCGTAGGCCACCTTCCACGCTCCGCCGTGATGGCCTCCGTGGCCGCCCTTCCTCTTGATGATGATCGGTTGCGTCTTGGCCGTCATGATGCCCTGTCTTTCCTGGGAACGGTTTGCGCGCTTATGCAGCCGCGGCCGCGGCCGGTTCAACGGCCACCGCGTGGCTCTTGCAGTTCTTCTCCATCTCATCGAAGCTGGGCCGCACATGCGCGGGGATCGCCCGCCGTCCCATCTCGATGGCGATCATGGGCGCCGAGCCCTTCAGGAACGAGAGAATCAGCACCCGCAGCACATGCAGGTATTCGTTGTGCGCGTCCGCCGTCTTGGCCATGTTCGAGGCCAGGGGGCCGACCGCGCCGTAGCAAAGCAGGATGCCCAGGAAGGTGCCAACCAGCGCCGCCGCCACCTTCTCGCCGATCTCCTCCGGCGGCCCGCCCAGCGAACCCATGGTGATCACCACGCCTAGCACCGCGGCCACGATGCCCAGGCCCGGCAGCGAGTCCGCAACGGTGGATAAGGAACTGACCGGCAGGGTAGACCCGTTGTGTGTGACCTCCATGTCCAGCTCCATCATCTGATCCATGTCGAAAGGGTCCACCCCGCCAGTGATGGCCATGCGCAAGGTGTCGCAGACAAAGTCCCGGGCATGATGGTCGCCGAGAAAATCGGGATAGTCCTTGAAGATCATGCTCTCCTCGGGCTTTTCGACATCCATTTCAACGCTCAGCAATCCCTCTTTGCGCACCTTGTTCAGGAACTGGTACATCATCTTGAGCGTGCTCAGGTATCTTTCCTTGCCAAAGGGCGAGCCTTTCAGGGCTTCCATCAAGCCGGCGGCGATGGCCTTGATGACATGGGTCGGATTGGCCACCAGCAAGGTGCCCGTGGCCGACCCGGCAATGATGAGAAATTCTGCCGGCTGAAGGAGAACGAGAATATGCCCCTTCTCAATCAGGAACCCTGAAATGATCGACGCGAAGACCACGACAATGCCTATGATGGCGAACATTCTTCTCCCCCCGGCGCGAACGTGATGTGATTTCCGCCCGCATGAAAGCTGGAAAACATGGCGGCCTTTGCCCTTTCCAGCAGACCGGTCAAACTCCCCTCCCGCTCCGCCTGCGCCGCGCCGATGCTGACGGTGATCGACACGCGGTCGCCCCACCAGCGGAAGTCCGTTGTCCGGGCCAGCCCGGCCAGCACCTGGGCATGTGCCGCCAGCATCTCGGGCGTGCGTTCGTGGGAGAGGACCAGGTACTCATCGTCTCCCCAGCGCCCCATTTTTTCGGCCGGCCGGAGCCCGTTTGCCAACACATGCTCCACCTTTTCCAGCATCGCGTCGCAGGCGCCGGCGCCGTGGGTCTTGCGCAGCTCGTGCGCCTGATCGACGGTGAGCCACAGGACGCCGAATGTCTCCCCGCCCCGGACGTAGTCCGCGAAGGCCGCTTCCAGACGCTCCTCGAACTCCGCCTGGCTCGCCTCCACGACCGACCCCTCGCTGCACTCCCCGTGCGGCAGCTCATCGAGGCTCTCGGCGGGATGAAAGACGGCCGCCAGGCCGATGCGCCCGCCCAACCCGTCGCGCAGCACCAGGGCCCGCATCATCGTCGGCACATCGTGGCCCAGTTTGTGCCTGAGATGAACCAGGGCGGCGTTATCCGGCTGCGCTCCCAGGCACGGCTCCTGCTCGCCCGGCCGCTGGCTGACGAGAAGCGGCTCCAGCGCCTCGGACGCAGGACGCGCCACCAGCTCCCCGGCGGCGTGCCCGGTAATGGCCTCTGCGGAGCGGTTCCAAAAGGCAACCTGGCCCCCGGCGTCAACCACGGCGATGCCCTCGGGAAGGCTATCCAGCGCGGCTTCAAGAAGTTCCGTGCGATCGGTCATCCAGCCTCTCCATCTCGTTCATCGGCGCGGTGCGGGCCGACTTGACCGCATTGCGGTGTGGAGAAAAGGCTTGGATCTTGCTAAGGGAAGAGATCCTGGGACTGGCTGGGACGATGATCGAAACGGCACTCGCCTCAGCCGCTGCCCCCGGTCCATGACCCTCATCAGTAAACAGAAGACACCTCCGGCCGCCACAAAATTTCGTGACCGGGAGCACCGGCTGGCTGTAATCTCGTTGGTAGGAAAACTGCCAAAGCCAAGTGAGCTTTGCGCCGGGACCTGCCACAAGAGCAAGATATCCCCGGCTCAGCGTTGCAGATTGAGACAGATTGAGCAATTTGCGGCAATCTGCCGATAGTGTTGCAAGCAGCGGAGGCCATTGCCTGAGATCGTTGCGCCGTTTCCGGCTGCGCCGGTGGCGGGGGCCAGACGGGCTTCAAATAGGCATACAGGGGGTACGGGGAGGATGAGGCGCGCATCATGAACAAGATCATCCTGGCCGATTCGCAGGCGATTTTTCGGGCGGGCACAGCCAAGGTGCTGGCCATGGACGAAGATGTGCGCATCATCGCCCAGTGCACCGACCTGGATCGCATGCATCACGCCATCACCACCTTTCCCGGCTCCGTTGTCCTGTTTGCCGCCTCTCTGCGACCCGATATGGAGCGGTTGCGCACGATACTGGAGACCGTAGGCAGCCGCGGTATCGTGATTGCAGAAAACAACGAACCCGCCAGCGCCTACCTGCAGCAGGGCTTTCGCGGCGTGGTCTTCCGCAACGCGACCGGAGCGGCCCTGGTGGAGTGCGTGCGCGCGGTGGCCGCCGGCGACACATGGCTGCCTCCGCAGCTCATGGTGGCCGACTCGCCCGAGGAAGACATGGTGGGCACGCGGGTCCGCGACCGGCTCACCCCCAAGGAGATGCGCATCGTCGCGCTCATCGTTCAAGGCTGCAAGAACCGGGAGATCGCCCTCCGCCTCAAAACCACCGAACAGGTCATCAAAAACTACCTACGCTCGGTCTACGACAAGACCGGGGTCAGCGACCGGCTCGAGCTGGCGCTCTTTACCATCCACCACCGCGTGCTGGCCGCCGCCGCCGCCGAGGTAGGCAGCAAGCTGGAGGCCGAGGAAGCCGCCTCGCCCCAGGCCATGGCCTAGCACAAATCCAGCACGGCTTTTACGCCCTGCGCACAGCGATTTCGCTATTCGGCAAAGATTTCGGTAAGAGTGGTCAGAGTGGCGCTGAGAGTTGCCGGAGCGATGGCTCCGGCGCGCTTTACCAGGCGGGTTTTGTCAACGGCACGAATTTGATCGAGCAGGATGAGACCCTGCTCGCCGCCATGCCGGATGGCAATGCGGAAGGGCGCGGGCCGGCTCCCAGTGGTCATCGGCGCAACGATGGCGGTGCGCAGATAGTCGTGCATCTCCGGGGGCGAAATCACAACACAGGGGCGCGTCTTCTGAATCTCGCTGCCAACCGTGGGATCGAGATTCACCAGCCAAATCTCGCCCCGTTTCACCACTTCAACCCCGCGTCGCCTTCGTTGGCAAACTCGGGCAGCACGAGAGTATCGTCGCCAAGCTCCGCCAGCTTCCTGCTCGAATCGGCCCAACCGCTCCGTGGCGCGGCTTTGGGCCTGCGCAGAACCAGTGCATCCCCCTCGACGCGCATCTCCGCCTGGTCAACAAGCCCGACTTGTTGCAGCAGCGGCTTGGGAATCAGAATCCCCTGCGAGTTCCCCAATCGCCGAATCGTCGTCAGCATCTTCGCCCTCCATGTAATAACAATGTTAGCACATAAAACAATCTTCTGATCTTTAATCTAGGTTCGGCGATGGGCTGGTTTCTGGTTCGCCCGTGAAGATGCACCGTCAAGGTCTCTTCTCCGCGCGGCACGACATGTTGCCGAACATCTGGCTTCGAGAATCTCTATCGGTAAGGGAACGCACGTACAATGTAGCAACGCACTGAGCGACACAATATCCAAGCCAAAGAGTCTCCCTGTTGTATGTTTTGCCATCGTATCGCGATTCAATCTTCGGAAAAATCCGAGAAACCTCCTGAACACGTTCCAATTCCTCTTGACTCCCGATCGTTTTGCAATTCTCTGCGAGCTTTTCAATACTGTGTCCGAAACGTTCCTTTGCCTCCTGTTCAGTCATACCACGATGCGCTGCCAAGTATGCTTTTAGGAACATCTCCGTCGTCATCCGAGATGTGTCCATAGCCTTCGAGTTTGGTTGACGATCTTCTGTGAGAAGTCTCACCGTTGCTCTGAGCTCGCGATCTGCACTCCTCATCAACGCATGAGCAAAAATCGACAGCTTCGCCATATGTGGCACATCATCGATGCCAAATCCATAGTCCATAGTATCTACCCACAGAAAGAGGTAATCAGTGAAGCGCTCCTTGTTGGTTTGTATCTGAGTCTTAACCGAATCGGATGCCCCCTCAATCGAGTCAAGAGGATTAAGCGGCACAATGCCATACGCAAGCGGTATCGAAACTCTCCAGAAATATGCATCGAAATAATATGTACCTGTGAATAGGGATCCAACTGCGTGAGATCCTTTCGGCGAGTGGCTCTCAAACCAGCTAAATATCGATTTCACTTGTGGTGAGTTGAAGTTAACCTCGCAGTTCCAAACCCTGGACAATTCAGTAATCGCCTCGAACGGCCGGGCGCTATGGGGCACCTGCTTCTCACTCAGCAGCCGATTGAGCTCCTCCAACCACGCTTCCGGAATGGTCTCAGGTAGCATTTCAGTCGCTCTCTATCATATCTGGTCGTAAACCCAGACACGACCTCAATAGCCTCCAGGCACAACGGTTAGTTGTCGGTTCGTCGGCTATCAGGAAGCGATCCCATTACCGGATTCAGAGCGCGTCTACTTCGCTCTTGGGTGCGTCCGGTCGTGGACCACGGTCAACTGCGCGGTGGTCAGTTGCGTGTAGCGCTGGATGGCGCGTGGCCCAGGTATCAATTTGGAGATCCGTGAAACCACAAATCCTCTGGCGCGTAAGCGCCGTCTGCCCCACCGCAGGTGGCGCTGGTGGCTTGCAGATTATTTCCCCCTCCGCGCGCACAATCATAATTCGGGTGAAAAGAATGTCGAACCGGAAGCCAACCACAGCGAAGTTTTCTATTCCCTGTTCCCTGTTCTTTCGCTCCCTGTTCCCTGTTTTCCGCCCTACCCCCACCCCCCCCACCCTGTGGAAATCTATTTTCGGCCCCTCCAATGCTTGTAACTTGCACAATATAAACATCTTACATTTTCACCCTATTGGCGAATTAGTAACGGCAAACCCCCGATTTCGCCCCCTTTTTAGCCATATTCAGGGCAAAATAGGCAGAAAATCGGCTGTTTTCGTGGATTCTTTCACAGTTGCGGCAAACAGCCTTTATCACTCGTCGAGCTTACTTTGCCCGCGGATGCGTCCGGTCATAAACCACCGTCAACTGCGCGGTGGTCAGTTGCGTGTAGCGCTGGGTGGTGGAGAGACGCTCGTGGCCGAGCAGTTCCTGGATCGCACGGAGGTCGGCGCCTTCCTCCAACAGATGTGTCCCGAAGGCGTGGCGCAGCGTGTGCGGATGGACGTCGGCTGAGAGTCCGCGCAGGATCGCGATACGCTTGACGATGCGGGCGACGCTGCGAGTCGTCAGCCGAGCCTGGCCGGACTGTTGGCCAGCCTGTCGGCTGGCTTGTGAACCGGCCGGCTTGCCCAGGCCGCGCAGTTGCAGATTGAGAAAGAGCGCGGGCGTTGCGTAGCCCTTGGTATCGCCAGCCGCGGCGAGCCTCGCCGAGCGTTCGGCCAGATAGGCGCGGAGCGCGCGGGCGGCGGCGTCTCCGAGAGGCACGTAGCGCTGCTTCTGCCCCTTGCCACGAATCAGGATCGCTTCGTTAGCCCAGTGGATGTCGTCGAGGTTGAGGCCGGTGAGCTCGGCGTTGCGGATGCCGCAGCCATATAACAGCTCCAAAATCGCCGTTTCGCGCGTGGGCCAACTGGCGGCGTCTGCGCGGACCGAGTTGAACGACTCGATTGATCTGTTCGATCGAAGGCACGCGAGGCAGATGCTTGGGCAGCTTGGGCGTAGCCACCAACGAGGCGGCGTTCTGCTCCAGGCGGCCGGTGCGCGCCAGCCACTTGAACCAGCTTCGAATGGCGGCCAGAGCCCGCGCGGCTGAGGCTTTCGAGAGGCCGCGGTCATAGAGCGTTCCCAGGTAAGCGCGAATGGCTGTGTGCTCGATCTTCTCAGGGCATTGGTCTTTTCCGTATTGGCCGCCAATCCACGCAGCGAAGGCTTCGAGCTCGCGGCGGTAGGCGCGCAGGGTGTGGACCGATGCGCCCCGTTCGTTGGCCAGCACGCGGAGATAGTCGGCCACCAGAGTTTCCAGCGGGGAGGCGGCGACAGGAACAACCGAGGCGCTCATGCCGGCTCCTCATTGGGGATGCCGGACGGACGGGCGGTTGGCGTGGTCTTCGGAACCAGATGCAGGCCGCGGCGCGGAGCTTCAACAGCGACGGGAAGCTCGATTGGCTCCGGAAGCTGCCGCGTGGCGCGCGGGTGGTGCTCGCGATGCACGGCTTTCAGCCGGTTCAGCGCCAGGTGCGTGTAGACCTGCGTGGTGGAGATGTCGGCGTGGCCCAGCAACAATTGCACGCTGCGCAGGTCGGCGCCGTGCTCCACCATGTGCGTGGCGCAACTGTGGCGCAGCCGGTGGGGGCTGGCGGAGCTGTCGGCCATCTTGACCACATGCCAGACCCACTGGCGCGTGAGTGGCATGCCGCGGAGCGAGAGAAACAGCCGCGTGCCGCCCTGGCGCGCGCTCTCTGTCCGCGCAGAAGCGGAGTTCTTTCGCTTGGAGTTGGCCGGGCTGATGCGCGCCAGATGCGGCCTGCCCAGGCGCAGATACACTTCCAATGCCTCTAGCGCGGAGCGGCCCAGGGGCACGATGCGTTCCTTGTCGCCCTTGCCGCGCACCTGCACGCGGCCCAGGTCGAGAGCCAGGTCGCCGGTGGAGAAATCCGTCACCTCGGAGACGCGCAGCCCGCCCGCGTAAAGCAGCTCCAGAATCGCGCGGTCGCGCAAGGCCGTGGCCTGCGCCTGCGGATGCTCGGCGGCCATCCCGGCGCGCTCCAGCATCTCGGCTACCTCAGGCTCGGCCAGCGACTTGGGCAGCACCTTCCAGGCCTTGGGCGACTCGATGTTGACGGTGGGATCGTGATGGATGCGGCGATCGAGCAGCAGCCACTTGTAAAGGCCGCGCAGGCAGCTCAACTTGCGGGCGATGGAACGCTGGTCGATGGCGTGATCGCGCAGATGCTCGAGGAAGGCCGAGACATCCTGCTGCGTTGCCGTTGGCAGAACGCCGTGGCGGGTCTCGATGAATTCGGCGAAGGTCTTCAGGTCGCTCAGGTAGGCTTCGCAGGTGAGAGGCCGCAGCCCTTTTTCCACGCGCAGGTAGGCTTGGTAGTCCTTCAACAACGATAGATTGCCCGCAGTTCCCACAACTTCGATTATCCGCGCTCGCAGCCTGTTACCAGGGCCTGCAGAGCCCCAGCCGAACCTCGT
The DNA here is from genome assembly GCA_963710875.1 of uncultured Acidobacteriaceae bacterium. GTDB lineage: Bacteria > Acidobacteriota > Terriglobia > Terriglobales > Acidobacteriaceae > Telmatobacter. Next base: position 46,703 of record CAVQBW010000003.1, read on the forward strand.
TCATCACGGACTCAACATCGGCAACACCGCTTTTTGCACAGAGGGACCGGAGTGCATTGAATGCGCTTCGCCGCGATTCGATGGCAGGTCGCCGGTCCGGCAGAGTATAACGACGGAATGGGGGCCTTGGCGGCAGTTGAGATCGATACATGGCTCCGCGAGGGCGGCTTGGTCGTCACGGCCAGCGACCGTGCAGCCCGCGCCCTTGCCGCATCGTTCCATCGTGCCCGGCGAGCCGAGGGCCTGGCCGCCTGGCCCGCGCCCAACATCCTCGATTGGAAGAGCTTTGCCCGCGCCGCCTGGGAGCAGCGCAGCACCGGCGCGCGCCTGCTGCTGAATCCGGCGCAAGAGCAAAAGCTCTGGGTGGAGATTGCCGGCGAAGAGCGCGCACCGGCCACGGCGCTTGAAGGTCCGCGCCATCGCCTGGCGGCTTTGGCCTTGGAGGCTCACGAGCTGCTTTGCTCCTACGCGGCGCGCCTCCTGCGCCCGGCTGCACGCGCCGGCTGGCAGCAGGATGCCGCCGCATTCAGCGGTTGGCTTGCAGCCTTCGACGAAATCTGCCGCACCGAAAGCCTGCTCAGTCCCAGCCGTCTGCCGCACGAGCTGATTCCGCTGCTCGAATCGGACCGGTCCGCGCGCCCGCCTTTGCTTCTGGCTGGCTTTGATCGCATCCTGCCTGTCCAGCGCAGCCTCTTCGACGCCTGGGGCAAGTGGCGCGAGGCGGCTTCGGACGAGCCTGCGAACGATGTGTGTTTCCATGTTGCCGCCCATGCTCAGGCTGAGGTCGAGGCTTGCGCGATCTGGTGTGGCAGGCAACTGGCCGCCAACCCGAAGGCACCCCTGCTGGTCATCGCCCAGGCTGCCAGCGCGCGGCGCGGCGAGATCGAGCGCGCCTTCCTGCGCCACGCTGGTTCGGCCTTTGAGTTCTCGCTGGGAATCCCGCTCAGCCAGGTTGCCTTGGCGCGGGCGGCGCACCTCATGCTGCGCTGGCTCGACGGCACGCTGAACGAGCAGGAGCTCGACTGGCTGCTCTCAACAGGCCTCGCGGGAGCTAGTGCGGAGGAGAGTGCGGCGCTGCAATGGGCGATGCGAGCCCTGCGCCATCGCAGCCTGGAACGAACGCAGTGGACGCTGGCGGCCTTCACCGGACAGTTGGTTGCCCTCGAGCTGCTCCCGGCGCTTTGGGTTGAGCGCGTGACGCAGGCGCAGCGCCGCCTCGCCGACATCGCGCGCCGCCCGCAGAGCCCGATCAAGTGGGCGGAGTTGATTCCGCGCCTGCTGGAGCAGCTTCACTTCGCCGGCGCTCGCACGCTTTCGAGCGCCGAGTATCAGGCCCTTCGCCGCTGGCAACAAGCTGTCGAGAACTGCGGCTCGCTGGGCTTCAATGGCCGCCGGGTCGGCTGGCGAGATTTTCTCGCTGAGCTGAGCCGCACACTCGACGAGACGCTCTTTGCGCCCGAATCGCGCGACGCGCCGATCCAGATCGCAGGTCCCGCCGAGTCGGCTGGACTCGCCGCCGATGCCCTCTGGTTTCTGGGAGCGGATGAAGAAGCCTGGCCTGCCAACGGTGCGACCCATCCGCTGTTGCCCATCGAAGTTCAACGTGAGACTGGAATGCCCCACGCGACGCCGCTGCTCGATTGGGAGTTGGCCCGTTCGATGACCAACCGGCTGCTGGCCGCCGCGCGCGAGGTCCATTTCAGCTATGCAAGACAGAGTGACGGCGCCGAAGCACGCCCCTCGCGGCTGATCGCGCAGCTTGCCGGAGAGGTGAGGGAGTTGCCGCCGGAGTTGATTGTCACCTCTGCAAAAGAGCCGGGCACAATTTGGTTCGAGGACTCGAGCCGGATTCCCTTCCCTCCGGGCAAAGTCGATGGCGGATCTGCCGTTCTGACAGCGCAGTCGCAATGCCCCTTCAAGGCCTTCGCCATCGCGCGCCTCGACGCGAAGGATTGGGAACCGGCAGAGGCCGGGTTGACCCCATCGCAGCGCGGCAGCTTGCTGCACAAGGCGCTTCACGCCGTCTGGGCCGGCCCGCCGCAGGGCATTCGCAGCCACGCAGAATTGCTGGAGCTAAAAAACCGGGAGAGCTTTGTGGCTGGCCACGTCCGGCGCGTCTTTGCCGGTGAGCTGCGTCCCCATCTTCGCGAAGTTATGCCCCGCCGCTATCTGGGGCTCGAAGAGCAGCGGCTTACAGGGCTGGTGACCGAGTGGCTGGACTTCGAAGCGGCGCGCATCGCCTTTGAGGTTGCTGAGACCGAAGCCAAGCGCACGGTTCATTTTGCCGGACTCATGCTCGACCTGCGCCTTGACCGCATCGACAGGCTCAACGACGATTCGCTGCTGGTGATCGACTATAAATCCGGCAATGTCTCCCCCAGCCTCTGGGAGCTGCCCCGCCCCGACGATGTGCAACTGCCGCTTTACGCCGGCTTCGCCATCGACCGCGATAGCGATGTGCTTGGCGGGCTGGTCTTCGCCAAGGTGCGATCGGGCGACCTGTCCTTTGCCGGGCGGGTTGGCGACGCGGCCGGGACACTCTTCGCCGGTCTCAAAGGCACAAGCCCGCTGATGAAAAACCAATTCACTGCCGAGCAGCTCCTCGATTGGCGCGAATGCATCGAGCAGCTTGCCAGAGATTTCCTCGACGGAAGCGCCGAGGTGGACCCGCGCGAATATCCCAAGACCTGCGAGCGCTGCGGCCTGCAATCGCTCTGCCGCATTCAAGAGCATCGAGAGCTGCTGGAAGCCGAACACGAATCCGAGGACGAGGGGGCCGGAGATGAGTAAGACGCCGGCCAATTCCCTGCCCCCCGACCAGCAGGAGCGCCAGCGCGCACTCGATCCGCGCCGGTCGGTTCTAGTGCAGGCTCCGGCGGGCTCGGGTAAGACCGATTTGCTGACCCGGCGCTTTCTGCGCCTCTTGAGCGAGGTCGAGGAGCCAGGCCAGGTGGTGGCGATCACGTTTACCAACGCAGCCGCCGCGGAGATGCGGCATCGCATTCTGGGCGAGTTGGAAAAGGCCGCGGCGAACCCCATTCCCAGGCCTGCTTCCGAGGCGGACGAGTTCTCGCATGAGTTCTCGATGGAGGCGCTGGCCCGTCGCGCCCTCAAGCACTCCGAGGCGCTCGGCTGGAAGCTGCTCGATTTGCCCGCGCAACTTCGCGTCCGCACCATCGATTCTTTCTGCCGCGAGTTGGCGCTGCAACAGCCGCTGCTCTCCGGCTTCGGCGGCGGCCTGGAGATCGCCAAGCAACCCGATGCGCTCTATCGCCGCGCGGCGCGCGAAACCCTGAAAAAAGTCGACGAGACCGGTTCGGCGCTGGGCGTGGCCATCGAGAATCTACTGATGTGGCGCGACAACGGCTGGCAGGAGATGGAAGACTTGCTCATCGAAATGCTGAGGAGCCGCGACCGCTGGATGCACGGCTTTGTTCTGGAGCGCGAGCCGGATTGGGCGGAGCTGCGCGAGCGGCTGGAGCGGCCTTTTGCGAAGGCCGTGCGCGAAGCGCTGGCTGAGTTGAGCCGGCTTCTCGATCAGGTTTCCGGCGCGAGGGAAAGTGCGCTGGAGCTGGCGCGGCTCGCCTGCGAGGAACCGGGCGCAAACTCACCTTGGGGATTGGTCGAATGCGTTGAAATTCCCTCTTCACCTTTCGCAGAAGGAGTCGAATCTGCTCGAAATGCTTTTTCTGCTCTCTCCGGGTTTCTGCAAACCCAGAAAGGAAGCTGGCGAACCGAGCGAGGCCTCAAGACCTCCGATGGCTTTCCGTCAACGGTGCGTGGCCGTGCCGGCAAAGCCCGGTTTTCGTCGTTGATCGCCGAGTTGGCCGCCGTCCCCGGCCTCGAAGCCGCGCTGGCCGCCGTTCGCACTCTCCCGCCCGCGCGCTACACCGAGGAAGAGTGGGAGATTGTGCGCTCCTGCTTCGCGCTGCTGCGCCAGGCTGCGGGAGAGCTAAAGATCGCCTTTGCCGAGGCCGGCCGGGTGGATTACATCGAGGTCGCGCAGATCGCACAGCGCGTTCTCAAAGGCGAAGATGGCCTGCCCACCGACGCCGCTCTGGCTGTCTCCGACGGCATTCGCCACCTGCTGGTCGATGAGTTTCAAGACACCAGCCGCCGCCAGCATCAATTGCTCTCAAGCCTGATCGCGGCCTGGCCGGAGCGCGAGGGCCGCACCTGCTTTGTTGTCGGCGATCCCATGCAGTCGATCTACTTCTTCCGCGAGGCCGACGCCGAACTGTTTTCGCGCGTCAAGACGGCCGGCCTGGAGGTCTTTCAAGAGCTGCCGCTGATCTTCGACTTCGTTGCTCTCAAAGCAAACTTCCGCTCCGTGCCGGGGCTGGTCGAGCGGCTCAATCGGGATTTCGAGAGGATCTTCGCGAAAGACGACGGCAGCGGGGTCACGTTTTCCTCTGCCCAACCGGCTCGGGAAGAAACGGCCAACGCGGGACCGCACTTCAAGCTCCATCTGAACTTCGCGCCTCAGCCCGAACGCGGCGGCGCTGCCACTCGCGAAGATGAAAAGGACAATGCACGCGCAGAGCAAATTGGCGAAATCGTCGATCTGATTCGCGGCCATCAAGGCTCCATTGCGCAGGCCCGCGCTTGCGGTGCGAGATTCCGCATCGCCGTTCTGGGCCGCGCCAGGAGTCACCTCATTCCCATCGCCCAGGCTCTGCGCGAGGCTCAGATCCCTTTCCAGGCCGTGGAACTGGAAAAGCTCGCGGGCCGTCCGGAGGTGCTGGATGCGCTGGCGCTGGCTCGCGCCCTCTTAAATCCTCAGGATCGCGTCGCCTGGCTGGGAGTCTTGCGCGCCCCGTGGTGCGGCCTCTCGCTCGACGACTTGCACACGGTTTCTGTCGATGCCGAGCCGGTAAGCCGCCCCGTGCCTGAGTTGCTGGCCGAGCGGCTTTCGCTGCTCAGCGAAGCTGGCCGCCCTGCTGCGGAGCGTGTTCTGCAGGCGCTGGCTGGGGTAGCCGCTCTTCGCTCTGCCCAGCCCACCGCATCGCTGGGAACCTGGCTTGAAGAGATCTGGCTGCAACTGGGCGGGGCGGCGTGCGTGGACCAGACCGCGCAAGCCAACTTGAAGCTGCTTTGGAGTTGCCTGGACAACCTGCCCGGAGGTGAACCCGATCTACTCGGCCCCGCCCTGGATGCGGGGCTCGATAAGCTCACCGCGCTGCCTGACCCTGCGGCCAGCAGCGATTGCGGCGTGCAATTGATGACCATCCACAAGTCCAAGGGGCTGGAGTTCGAGGTAGTGATCGTGCCAGAGCTGCAAGCCGCAACTGGGCGCGGCAGGCCCAGGATGCTCTCCTGGCTGGAGCGCGGTCTCGCCGAGCCGGACGAATCGGGAGAGATCGCCGAGTTTCTGATCGCGCCCTTTCAGCGCAAAGGCGGCGCCCGGGGAGAGGCAAAGGCCTGGGTCGATCGCGTCTATCGCGAGCGCGAGCGGCAGGAGGCCCGGCGCGTTCTCTATGTCGCGGCTACCCGCGCACGCGAGCAGTTGCACCTCTTCGCCCGTCCCGCCTGCAAGCAGGAAGACGGAAACCTCGCGCTGGTGGAACCCGCAAACAGCCTGCTGGCTACGGCTTGGCCGGCGCTTGAGGAGGAGATTCAAGCACAGTTCGAGGAGTGGAAGACCGCCAGAGGCGCGGCAGGGCCTCCTGTTGAGGAAGAGATTACATCGATCGCAGCCGCCGCCGGGAGCAATCTGCTGGTGATGCCATCGCAGGTCCGGCCCACGATGCTTCGCCGCCTGCCGCCGGATTACCGGCCTGCGCAATCCCGCGCATCGTTGCAGGCTGCCGCGGAATCGGAGATCGTCGGAATCGGGGCGGGATTGGCGCCGCTCTACAGCCGCCACGAAGGCGGACTGCTCTCGCGCGCTCTGGGCACGGCCGTTCACACACTTCTCGAAGAACTGGCCCGGTTGCGCGTCAACCTCGAATGGGAGGCCGCCCGCTCGGCCTTACGCAATTTTGAACCCCGCATCGCCGCTCAAGTCCGCGCCGTTGGCGTCGACCAGCCCCAGGCCGCGCGGATTGCAGCCCAGGCGCTTCAGTTCGCGATCGACGCTTCCCATGATCCCATCGGGTCCTGGATTCTCTCGCCCCGCGCCGGAGCGGCCAGCGAGGAAGGCTGGGCTGGAGTCGTTCGCGGCGCTCTGCGCTCGGTTCGCGTGGATCGCGTCTTCCGGGCTGGTTCGACACCGGGCTCAGAGGATGAAAATTGCTGGTGGGTCATCGACTACAAGACCGCCCACGCCGATCAAATCGATCCGGCAAAGTCTCTTCCGGCGCTGCGCGAACTCTTTGCGCCGCAGGTGGAGGCCTATGGCCAACTGCTGCGCAACCTCCACGGCGCGGAGCCTCCGATCTTCGCCGGCCTTTATTATCCGCGCATGAAGCTGCTGGATTGGTGGGAGCTTTAAGCTGAAGGCTGGGTCAATTCGAAGAGACAAGCTTGCACCTTTTCACATTGCCTGATTATTTTTTGCCGCATTGACTTGAAAATGGGGCGGCAAATTCCCAGAATCTGCATCTAAGCGACAGCGCGAAACCCATCCAAAATCCACTTTCTCGCATAAGTTTTTTTATTTCAGAAGAATCCTTGCACGCAAAATACACTTTGGGCTGTACAATTTCCACGAGGACATCCATGGCTGGAGATATGCAACTTACGTGCAGCGATTGCGGGCAGGACTTCGCCTTCACCGCTGCTGATCAGACGTTCTTCCAGGAACGTGGTTATTCGACCCCAAAGCGTTGCAAGAATTGCCGTCAGGCAAAGAAGAACGACCAGGGAGGCTCCGGCTACCGTTCGGCTCCGGCACAGGGAACACCTGTGATTTGTTCGGGTTGCGGTCAGCCTACAACAGTGCCCTTTGAACCGCGTGGCGACAGGCCGGTCTTCTGCCGGGACTGCTACCAGGCGCGCAAGGGCAGCGGCGGGGGCAGTTCGCGCGGCCGCGGCAGGTAACAAGCAGCGAGTCCAGGGGCCGCTTTGACCGCCGGACTCGCCTCGCTCAACGGGTCTAAAACAAAGCGCTGCAGCGTCCCCGATTCGGCTGGGGTTGCCGGTGGTGAGCTTTGACCGCTGTATTTTTGTTCAATTCTAGCTGCGCAACAAATCAATTCATAATCCTCTGGAAGTAGCCGCATCGGATGCGGCTACTTTTTTCTTCGCTCATCGTGCCGGCGAAGAAAAACACCTCTGTATGCGGCTGAAACAAAAGCAGCCTGTGCCGTATTGCACAGATTCGCCGTAAGTCCATGCATTCACGGTTCTGAATCCCTATGCCTGTCACGCGCCGGAATTCGGTTTCTTCGAAGAGCGCGCCTGGGGGATAGACACGGGGATTATTGATCTATAAACTAGCATTCACGCAATCCCTGGTCATTGCATGGTCCTGTTTTTCGTCATTCCCGGATTGGCTGCGGCTCTAGTCGCGGCAGGCTTTGTTTATCAATGTCTGGGCGCGCACCGCGACCGCCTGCGCTACGCCACGGACGGCAGATGGATCGACATTGGCGGCGGGCGCAAGCTCTACCTGCTGGAAAAGGGATCGAGCGGACCGACCGTTTTATTCGAGGCGGGGATCGCGGCCACCAATCTGAACTGGTTTCACATCCAAGAGACGGTCTCGCAGTTTGCCTCAACCGCCTCCTACGATCGCGGCGGGCTGGGCTGGAGCAGCAAGTGCCGCACGGCGCGCACGCCCGCGAACATCTCCGCCGAACTCCATCAACTGCTCAAGGAAGCCGGCATCAAGCCCCCGTATATCCTGGTCGGACATTCTTTCGGGGGGCTGGTGATGCGCCGCTTTGCGCTCAACTATCCGGAGGAAGTGACCAGCATCGTGCTGGTGGATCCGATGCGCTGCGAGGAGTGGCCGCCGATGAACCCCGGCAAGCAGTCGGAGATCGATCGCGGCAAGAAGCTCTCCCGCTTTGCGATTCCCATCGCGCACATCGGACTGGCCCGGCTGGCCGTGAGATCGCTCTTTTGCCGCTCGGGCCGCGTGGCGGAGCAGCTGGCGGGCGCTGCCGGAGATGGCGGCAAGCACGTGCTGGAGCGCATCAAGAACGAGGTGGGCAAGATGCCGCAAGAGGTCTGGCCTGTTGTCGCCGCCCACTGGTCGCGGCCCAGCTACTACGCAGGCATGCGCAGCCACGTCGAGGCCGTGCCCGACACCGTCAGGGAGATGCGGAACGCCGAGCCGATCCGCGACATCCCGGTGCTGGTGCTGACGCCGGGGAAATCGACGCCGCTCTCCGACGAATGTCTCGGCCGCATCGGCAACAGCGTGCAGCAGGTGATTGCCGCGAAGAGCGCGCACTGGATTCATCTCGATCAGCCCGACCTGGTGATCGATTCGATCCGGGAGATGGCCATCGCAGCCGTCGCAGAGCCGGCCGTGGCTGCCCTCTGAGGCGTCGAGTCCCTTCAAGTTACCTTCCGGTCGCGCTTGTCCACAGTATATTTCCGAAGAGCCGAAGCTCTCTTGACAGGCTTGGCGCTTGGAGCAGGCACAAGTTTCTAAGTTGCGGATGCCCGCTTGCGAACCGGCGGCTTCGCCGGGGCCTTTGCAGCGGCCTTGGCCAACTCCCGGGCGGGACGCTTTGCTGGGGGCTTCGCAGCGGCCTTGGCCAGCCGCTTGGCTGAAACCTTCGTCGCGGGCTTTGCCGCAGTCTTGGACGGCCGCTTGGCTGGAACCTTCGCCGCAGGCTTTGCAACGGCCTTGACAGGCCGCTTGGCGGAGCCTTTCGCCGGGGGCTTTGCCGCAGCCTTGGCCGGCTTCTGCTTGGTTGAAGCCTTCACCTGCGACTTCGTGGGCGCGGGCTTTGCCTTGCGAGCAGATTTGCCGGACGGAGCGGGGCGAGTCTTGACAGCGGCCGGCTCTGATTTGACGCCGTGTCCGGCGTAGCCGGCAACCAGCGTAGATGCTGGCAATGGGATGACCGGCTTCTTCTGCTGCGGCGCTTCAGCCTGAGCTCGCTGGAGGTGCCATTGGCCATCGTCGCCCTTCGCATATAAAGCGCCCATGTACATGCGCGTTGCAGGCGGCGCGTGGCGTTTGTGGGTGCTGACGGTTGGCGCTCCATCCCGCTGCAGGCTTGCACGATCGGCGAGGCCGGCAGTCTCCGCCGGTGTGAACGCGGTGTGCCCGGCAGACGAAAACAGCGTATTGGACGGAGACGGGTTGACGTGTCTCTCCGAGATTCTGGCCGTGGTTTCCGGCTGGGCCGCGCCCCGCGGAGTATCGGTATCGTTCGGGTCAGACGTCAACCCCAGCCGCGTCATCGACGGCACTCTTTCGGGAGTGGCGAGCTTGGACCAGATGCTCCTGCCAATACCCTTCAGGCTGAAGCCTACCTTCTTTTCCTGGGTGGCGGGCACCTCGGAAGAGGGCCGTGCCATCTGCCCGATCAGCCGGGAGATGGGCTTATGCGCCGGCCGGGTTAGTGCCGTGGAACTCTGGCCTTCAGCGACTTCTGGAGAACGGGGCTCAAACCGGTTAATCACGAAACCGGGTTTGGGGCCCTTGGCAGAGAGGAACTGCGAGACCAGACGATTTGAGTTGGCGACGCCAGCGCTGCCGGGCTGCATCACCAGGTAAATCGTCGTGCCATCTTCCAGGACGGCCGAACCCATCAAATCGAGGCCGGGACCCACTTCAATCGGCGCCTTGGGACCACCCACCTTGACCAGAGCATGCGCCGGAGTCCCGTCGGGCATCTGTGCCGAAGCCTTCGGCTGGTGCTTTGCGGCAATCTTGACCGGCTCCTCGACGGGTGCCTTCGGTGCGACCTTCGCGGGTGCAGACTTGGCGTGCGGAGTAGGCTTTCTGGCAGGAACAGGTGCGGCCTTGGCAGGCGCGGGCTGAGACTCGGTATCAAGTTCATGGGCGCTGAACAAACTACGGCGGCCGAAGGTAATCGGGTCCTGCTCCGGCTTCCGGATCTCCGCTGTTGTCCTGGTGACGGTGAGCGGCGCAGTGGCCTCCACCGAAATGTAGTTCGCGGTATCCGCCGGAGCGAAGGTGACAGAGAGCGTATGCGTTCCCGCCGGAAGCACCTCGCCCGCCTCGGGAGTGTAGACCAGCCTCCCCGGAACCAACGCCGTCGCATTGAGTTGAGTGGCGCTGAGCGCGACGCCGGAGGAGATGGCGGCGGACGCCGGCCAGGTGATGATCGGCGTTGCCTTGTTGACCGCAAGCGCGACAGCCGCCCCCGCCGTTCTGTAGAGGCTGCCATCGTCCGGAGTGAAGGAAACTGAGAGCGTATGCTCTCCTGCCGGCAGCACTTCGCCCTTGGAAGGAGTGTAGACCAGCGTTCCCGGAACCGGCGCTGAGGCGTTGAGCTGGGCGGCGCTCAATCCCCTGCCGTAGGCGATCGGCGCGGGCGTCGCCCACGCGATGGCCGGCGTTGCCAGAGTGACAGTGAGCGACACCGTAGCCTTCGCCGGAGTGTAGTTGCCCGCATCCTCCGGAGTGAACTCGGCGGAAAGCCTCTGAACTCCCGGTGTGAGCACCTCGCCCGCATCCGGCTTATAGGCAAATCTTCCCGGGACCGATGCCATGGCATTGAGCTGAGTGGCGCTGAGCGCGGCGCCATAAGCAATCGGAGCGGGCGTCAACCACGCGATGACCGGCGTTGCCTGGGTCACGATGAGCATGACGGTAGACTGCGCCTCGGCGTAAGTTGCCGTGTCCTCTGGCGTGAAGGTGACCGAAAGCGTATGCGTTCCCGCCGCCAGCACTTCTCCCGCGGCGGACCTATACGCAAAGCTACCCGCAACCGGCGTCTCGGCATTGAGTTCAGCGGCGCTGAGCGCGGTGCCGTAAATAATGGAGGCGGGCGTCGGCCACGCAATGGCCGGCGTCTCCCGATTCACGGCTTCGGCCTCGGTCTTCTGCAGATGCCATCTGCCGTCCGCGCCTCTGGCATACGTAGCGCCTTGGTAGGTGCGCGTTTCAGCTTCGTTCTCCGGGCCGGCATTGCCGGCGTCTTGCCTTGCCCCCTTCTCGATCTCCTCATGGCCGGAGGCCTGCCCAGTGCCGGCCGGCGCCGCCAGAAACTCGGACTCCGCAGCGGCCGCGCTCTTCGCCGGAGCAGCAAAATCGAGTTCTTCAGGAAGATTCGCCGAGGCTTCAGCTTGTGCCGGGACAGACGAAATGCCCCCGTGATTCCGGTCGGACGACAACTCCAGTTGCGTCAGCGGCTGCGACTCCTCGGGCGAGGAGATCTTCGCCGATATACTGCGGCCGATCTTCTTGAAACTGAATCCGGAGCCTTTTTCCTGGACGGGGGGCAGGCTGCAAGCAGTCCGAGCCATCTGCCGGATCAGCCGGGAGATCGGCGAGTCTTCGAGAGCCAGCGGAATGGCGGTGTGCTGCATACGCCGCACGGCTGCATAATCGTTGGGAATCTTCCACTGCGCCGGCCGCGTGAGAGCTTTGGTGATCTGATCTTCAGCGACGCCCAGGGAACGCGGCTGGAAGCGGTTGAGCACGATCTCGAGTTTGGGAATATCGGAGCTGAAATACTGCGAGATCAGGCGATTCGAGTTGCGCAATCCGGCGATGCCGGCCTGAATCACCAGGTAGACCGTCGAGCCGTCCTTGAAGAGGCTCGTCCCCATCAGATCGAGCCGCGAGCCCATATCGACGACCACGTTATCGAAGTCCTGCCGCGCCACCGTCAGTAGCTTGTCGATGGCGTCATTGGAGGCATCGAAGCGGGGAAACTTGCCGGGAGCCGCCAGCACCGAGACCCCGGTGCTGTGTTTGACCAGCAGCTTGGAGAGAAAACTCGAATCCAGCCTGCTGGCATTCTGAAGAGCATTGATGGTCGAGTATTCGGCCATGACGCCAAGGTTGAGCGCGGCGTCTCCCAGCGGCAGATCGAGATCGATCAACAGCGTGCTCTGGCCCGACTCCTGAGCCAGGGATACCGCAAAATTGCTGGCTAGAGTCGTCACTCCGTCCCCGCCTTTGGCGCCGAGAAACGCCAGCAGCCGGCCGGCCGCCTTCTTCGCGGGGCGGGACGCTGCCGGACGGCGGGCCGAGGCCCGCACCAGAGCCTCTGCCATAGTGCTTTGGGCAAAGGGCAGAGTGAGAAACTCGCGAGCGCCCGCGCGCATGCAGCGGACCAGCAGCTCGGAGTCGGCTTTCAATGAATAGACCATTACCGTCGCCGCGCCCTTGGCGCAGATGCTCTCCACCAGCTCAAGGGCGTACTCGGGGTGACTGTCCAGGTCGATGATGATGATGTCGTAATGCTGCTCCAGCAGCCTCGGCAGATCGTCCAGGCTGGGCGGGTATGTGGAATACTCGCGAATCTCGCCCCCCTGGCATTCGGCGAGCGCGGTGGCGGCCGCCCTGCGGCTCGCGTCGTTCGGGCCGATCAGCGCAATCGACAGAACGTCGGAGCCGAGCGAGTCTGGATTCGGATCATCGAGATACAGAGAAGTGTCTGAATTCACGAAATTGCTGTCCCCCCGGCTGCATGCAACTTTCCTTGCGGGTTAACTGGAACTCCGTAGGTCATGTGTGAGTCGGAAACAATTCTACTCCAATTTCCGTGGTGAGCGAAAACGGAAATCTGCGATCCGATGGCGATGGCGGGAGCCAAGGCACCCTGCGCTTTATGGGGGCGAGAGCCGGTTCCAGACCGCAAACCCTCCCGCGCTGCTTTCAGGCAGGATCGCAACGATAAAGGAATCGTTGCAAAGATTTCAGCGCTTCTTGGACGCCTTCGGCGCGGGCTTCTTGACTGCCGGTTTCGCCGCCTTGGCCGGCTTGGAACTCGCAGCTGAAACCGGCTTCTTCTTTGAAATGGCCGGCCGGCCGGGGCTGACTTTCATCGGGGCCTTTGCCGTGGCCCTGACAGAAGCCTTCACCGGTGTGCGAACGGGCGGCTTCACCGGAGCCTTCGCCGGAGCTTTTTTGGGCACGAGCTTTGGCTTGGGAGCCGGCTTCCTGGCTTCTGCGGCGGCCGACTTGGCCGGCGTCGGCTTGGACTTGGGGCCGGCGGCGGGCGCGTGGCTTTTGGCTGCCTTCAACACGGGTTTTGCCGGGGGCGCAGGCTTGAGCTCTGGCTTGAATTCTTTCTTGATCTTTGGGACCGGCGCGAGCTTGGCCGTCTCTTCCCTTTTGGGAGCAGCCAAGCCAGCGGCAGGCTTCTCTGCCTTCGCTGAGGCTGCAACGGGCAGCGGAGCCGGCTTGGGCTGGGCCGGCTGCTTGGGAGCGCGCTTCACGTGAGCCGGCCCCGGGGCCGGTTTCGGACTCGTCTCCTCTTCCTCATCCTCGTCTTCGGCGGCAGCGCCTTCGGAGTCGTCGGCGATCTCCATGTCCATATCCACCTTGGGAAGGTGCAGGCCGAGATCGAGTTCATCGTCCTCTCCGCCGATGTCGTCCAGATCCTCAACCTCATCGAGGCTCTCCTCAATCTCCTCATCCTCGTCGAAGGCGGGCTCTTTCATCTTGGCCTCGGTTCCGCGCTTGGCGCGCGGCCGTTTGATGGAGACCTGCGGCGGCGGAGCGGGCGGCGAATGCGGTTCCAGGAAGGCGCGCGCTTCCTCCGGCGTGCCGAGCTTGCCATCGAGCAGCTCGAGGAAGACGCTCTGCACGATCTCGCGATATGCAGACAGTTCGGCCGTAATCCGCATCTCCTGCATCAAGGCATGGGGAATGCGCTGGCGAACCTCTGGCCAGACCTTGAGGAAGAGGTTGAAGCGCTCCTTGACCGTCGCGTCCTTGCTAGTAAATCCAAGCCAAAGAATCGCTTCCGGGTCATAGCTTGTGAAAAGCTTGAAGCTGTTCGAGGGGGTGGCATTCTCCTTGGCCAGCAGTTTTTTGGCAAATCCCGAGGCCAGCGCATCCAGGCTGTCCCACTCCTCGACAAAGCCGGGGCGCAGCATCTGCTTCTTGAGCGCGGTCAACTCCTTGGACGTCAGCCTGGCGGTGAGCAGACGCATCTGGGCCGCTGACATGTCTGGGTGAACGCCTTGCTGCAAAAGCTCGACGGCCAGATCGTGCAGGGCCGTCAGCTTTTCCTCGTCGGCCTTGGCGGGGGTCCAAGCGGGGAAGAGAACCTTCATCCAGCCCTCGGCTTCGAGCGCCTGCAATACCTTCAACCCCTCTTCCTCGTGGCCGATCTGCTCCAGTTCCCGGCTGCGGGCCTGCGGCGAGAGGTGTTCGATCACGTCCGCCTCCTTGGCATTCTCACAGCGGGTGCGGGTCTTGGGGTCCAACTCCCAGCCTAGGCGGGCGATGTAGCGGGTGGCGCGAATCAGCAGGGACGGCTCTTCAAGGAATCCGTAGTTCGAAACCAGGCGTAGTGTCCGGGACTCGATGTCCGCGGCGCCGTTCAGCGGGTCCATCAGCAACCCGAAGGAGCCCTCGTTGAGGGAGATGGCCATGGCGTTGGCGGTGAAGTCGCGGCAACGCAGATACTCCTGGATGGTCGCTGGGTGGTAGACCGGCCTGCCCGGTTTGGGGTACTCGACGTGGTGGGCGCTGACCAGATCGACGCGAACGGTGCCGGGAAAACAGAGGTAAAGGGTCCGGGAAGCCTCGTCTTCGCCCCAAACAGTTCCACCCATTTTTCCTATTGTTTTCTTGAGCTTGAGAGCGTTTCCATGCAAGGCGATTTCAAGCTCTCGAACGGCGTGTCCGCTGGTCAGGTCGCGCACTGCGTCGCCGGTGAGAAACAGGATGGTTCCAGCTTCGCGGGCGGCCTCGCGCAACTGGCGCAAAGCGTTCTGCTGGTCAGAGGAGAGCCGGTTTTCCAGAAGATAGATGTAATCGGGCATTCCGTTTCCTGCTTCCGCACTCCAATCTCTCAGCCAAATGGCTCATGCTGTTGCTGTTACAGCGTCACATGGCAATGGTTGCAAACCAGTACCTTATCACAAGCCGGTGCGGTTGGAAAGGCCCTAACGCTATCAGGGCAATCGTATGAACCACTCTTGCAGATGATTTCCCCTCATCCGGCTACCCTGAAGCTGGGTCGCACGACTGGGACGGGTCGGTTCGCTTCGTACCCCCAAAAATAGTACCCACCCCCCGGGGGTTAGATTCGCTCTTTGTTCGCTTTTTCCAGCGCAACTTGTGACTGTGCGACAATTCAGAACAATGACCTCCCAGCGCAAACCGGTGATCGTGCGCAAGTTCTCCAGGGACTGGTGCGCCGGCTATGCGGGAACGAGCTTTGGCCAGGATGCCCCTGATCTGGAGATCCTGGACCTGACCGGCAAAGTGTTGCGCATCGGCTGGGAGCAGATCAAGTGGGTCTGTTCCGTGCGCGACTTCCCTGCCGGCGAAACCGCCAACCCCGAGCGTCTGCTGCACAAACGCTTCGCCATCCGGCCGCGGACCCCCGGCCTGTGGCTGCGCATGACCCTGACCGACGGCGACGAGTTGGAGGGCCTGGCGGCCAACGACCGGTCGCTTGTCGAGGGCGCCGGCCTGCTGCTGACCCCGCCGGACACACGCTCCAATACGCAGCGGATCTATGTACCCCGGCAGGCGATTCAGACACTTGAAGTGGTGAGTCTGATTGGGGCTGCGGGGCGCAAGCGCGCTGAAGCGGCCGGCCGGGCGACGGAGCAGCCGGAATTGTTTCCCGCCGACTCGGATGGGGGGTAGCGGAGACTCGACGAAGACGTCAGCCGTTGTTGCACTCACCTTTCGGCAATTTGAGCAGCCTAAAGCCGTTGACTATCCGTTGGAATTGCTCTTCGTCGGTGGTGGCATCTTTCAGATTTGTGCGAAGTCCAATCGTGTACACGATTCCTGAACGCACCGCGATAATTGTCTCTTCAACAACAGTTCCTTTGGGAGTTAAGTATTCAACACTGGACATAATTGCCGGGAGGCTTGCAAGCTTCGTGTGGATTAGTTTGACGGTATTCGGCTTGCCTCTTACTTCCTCCATAATTTGCTCATTGTTTGATACCGCGCCAAGCAAAGACTGATCGTCAATTACGTCGTAGGAGGCATCGACCCACACATATCGTTCTTCTTTATCCGTGGCATAAGATGTTCTGCCAACGTCCGGCAAAGGAACGAGAATGCCGTGGTTGGGGCTTGGGGAGTGTGTCCCATGGCCTATCGCCTCATTGCCGAGCAATACGAAATACCCGTAATCACAGTTTGTATATCGAACTTTCCAAAGCGTCTCTGTCTCCGTTTCAGTCCAATGCCGGGGCAGGGCATGCGACGAGGCTTGCGAATGCAAAGACGGGGCAGGCGAAAGGGAGATTGCCAGGAGCAGTAGCATCGCGGTTTTCATGCCTGACATTCTACTTCGGAATTCGTATGCAGTGCCCATTCCGCTACAATTCCATCCATGAAGCTAGGCGAATTGGCATCGAGGCTGGGCGCGGAGCTGCGCGGAGACGCGGAACTGGAAATTACAGGTGTGAAAGGGATTGAGGAGGCCGGACTTGCTGAGGTCGCCTTCGTCGCCAATCCCAAGTACGCGGGCCTGGCGCGCAAGACCAGAGCCGCCGCCGTGCTGGTCGAGCCGGAGTTCCCGGAGATCGAGGCGGCGACTCTGCGGATCAAGAACCCCTATCTGGCCTTTTCGCGGACGCTAGGCATCTTCTATCAGCCGCCAGCCTACGCTCCAGGCATCCATCCAACAGCGGTCATCGACCCGACGGCGGTCATCGGCAACGGGGCGCACATTGGGGCATATGTTGTGATTGGGCCTCGGGTAAGACTGGGCGATCATGCCACGCTGCTGCCTCACGTGGTGCTCTACTCAGGCGTCCACACCGGGAGCCACCTCTTTGCTCATGCTCATGCTGTGGTGCGCGAGGATTGCATTCTCGGCGACAACGTGACCCTTGAAAATGGCGTCGTGATCGGCGCGGACGGCTTCGGATTCGCCAAAGACGAAGCTGGCCACTGGGAGAAGATCCCGCAGTCGGGGCCGGTGCGGTTGGGCAACCGGGTGGACGTGCAAGCCAACGCCACCATCGACCGGGCGACGGTGGGCGAGACGCGCATCGGCGACGGAACCAAGGTGGACAATTTGGTCCAGATCGGCCACGCATCGCATGTGGGAGAAAACACTCTGCTTTGCGCTCAGACAGGTCTGGCCGGCTCTTCGGAGGTGGGCAGCAATGTCATCCTCGCCGGACAGACGGGGGTAGCCGGGCACTGCACCGTAGGCGACGGGGTGATTCTGACCGCCCAGAGCGGCATCTCGCACGATATTCCGCCGGGCAAGACGATCTCCGGCTCGCCGGGCTTCGACAATCGCGTCTGGCTGCGGGCGGTGACCATCTTCCAGCGGCTGCCGGAGCTGCTCAAGCGGCTGGACCGGCTGGAAAAGAGGCTGGCGGCCCAGAATCCAGCCGAAACAGACGGAGGCCAGAAGTGACCGGCCGCTGGGGTCTGCGCCGACTGATTCTGGCCGGGATTCTGGTGTCGGCCTTGGCCTGGGTGCCGGGCTGCCACTCCTACCACGTCGATGTGACAGTCGAAAACCGCACCGGCGGGGCGATTCAACTTCTCGAAGTGGACTATCCGAGCGCCAGCTTTGGGGCCGACAGCCTCGCCGCAGGTGCTGCGTACCGCTATCGCATCCAGTTGCGCGGCGCCGGGCCGCTCAAGGTCCAGTACACCGGCAGCGATGGACGGCAGCAGCAAATCGGCGGCCCCGTGCTGGCCGAGCGGCAGGAGGGCCGAATCGAAATTGTGCTGCTGCCCGGCGGAAAAGCCGACTTTCATCCCCAACTGACGCCGCGGCAGTAATCAAGCGCCGCCAACCTGCACCGAAAACCTTGAACCCCGAAGGAAAAAGGCTCTTAACCGCTCTTGCCCGTCCACATCTCACCGATAAAAAAGTGAGAGGGCGAAGATGCGCGGAAGTGCGTCCATCAAAGGCCGTCGCCAGCTTCCGTGGTTGGGGAAGCATGGGCATCGCGTGCGTCTGGCAATCTGCTTCCTCTCCGTTGGACTCGCTGCCAGTATCCCGCGCACTCTCCCCATGGCCAACCTGGTCTGGATTGCCGGTGGAGTTCTGCTCACATTCATGCTCTTGACCGTCTCTATGGAACTGGAGAGCGCGCGGGAGGCGGTACGCCATCTGGAGAAGATCGCCGCGCTGCACGCCCTGGTGAGCGAGAACTCCCGCGACGCGATCATCCTCGCCGACCTCAGCGGACACCGCAGCTACGTCTCGTCGGCCGCGGAGAGCCTCGGCTGGAGACCCGAGGATCTGCTGACCCAAGGGAGTACCGAGGTAGTCCATCCCGACGACCGGCAGAGAGCCGAGGCGATTGTCCGCGAGTTGAACTCCGGCCGCGAACACGCCATGATTGAATGCCGCGTCCGCAAGGGCAACGGAGAGTATATCTGGGTGGAGGCCAGCCTGCGGGTGGTGCACAGTCCTGAGACGGGAGCTCCGTCGGGAATCCTGAATGTCGTCCGGGATGTCTCCGAACGCAAGAAGGCCGAACAGAAGCTACAGGAAGCCTACAACGCCGTGGAGGCCCTGGCCGTGACGGATGCGCTGACCGGATTGGCCAACCGCCGCCGATTCGACCAATACCTGGCCACCGAGTGGCGGCGCAGCCTGCGCGACCGCCAACCGCTCTCCCTGCTCATGCTCGATGTGGACAAGTTCAAGGCGTACAACGACACCTACGGGCACCAGCGGGGCGACAGTTGTCTCAAGCAGATTGCGGAGGCCTGCATGGACGTGGTCAGCCGGCCCGGAGACCTGGTGGCGCGCTTCGGCGGAGAGGAGTTTGTCGTGATCCTGCCGAATACGGAAAACGAGGGCGCCGAGCATATTGCCAACGAGATCTGCGAGGCTCTACGGGCCCGCAGACTGCCGCACAGCGGCAATGCCCCCGGAATCGTCACCATCTCCGCCGGCTGCGCCACGATGATCCCCAGGTTTGGAAAGCACGCCCCCGACCTGATCGAGATGACGGACAAGGCGCTCTATCGAGCCAAATACAACGGGCGGGATCGGGTGTGCAACGGCAACGCGATCGAAGGTAGCGGGGAGGACGCGCATCCCCCCGCACTGCGAGAGGCTGCCGCTGGCAAGCCGGCTTGAGTATCTTCACTCTCGGATGTGCGGGAACCTGGGGCGGGGCGATTCCGTGATGGAATCGCCCGCCCGTCTGCCGGATGGCGCATACACAGTGCGGCTCAGTGCACCATGCCCTGGAAGAGCGGGGATTGCAGCAAGCTGCTGAACTCGGCATCGGTGGTGGCGAAGTGAATCGTCATGCGCCCGGAGTCGGAAGCCAGGGTCGTGGCCATCAGCGCCTCTTTCTCTGCCGCCGTGCCGCTCATCTTGCGAACCGTCAGCGCCGCCGTCAGCAGCGAAGAGAGAGTGGCCGAGGTAAACGGGTCTCCGGTGGAGATGGTGAGGTCGAACTTGACGCCGTGCTGGAAGTCCATCGAGTACCATGAGCCCTGCAGCTTCTTGCGAATCGAATCAAAGTCGGCGACCGAACCGGCCTGACCCATCACCTGGCCCATCATGGTCTGGGTGCCTTTTTTGTCGAGGATGCTCCACAGAGGCTCGGAGTCAACGGAGTTCATCGCATCCATCATGGGCGCGTTGTTGAGCAGGCTGGGCGTAATGCCGTCGCGGGCATCCAGAGCCTTCCCCACCGCATCGGTATCGCCGAAGACCATGGTCGAGGGATCGACGAAGCAAACCACCATGCCGGTCTTGGCCAGCGGATAGACCTTGTTGGTGCGCACCAGCGTGGGCTTCACCTTCTGCTTGCGGAAGTTGGCCAGGATGTCCTGCAACGAGAACTGCCCCTCGGCGATGCCAACCATGTCGATTTTGTCTTCCCCTTCCTTGGGGCGGAAGAGAACAAAAGCCAACTGTTCGACATCGTGATTTTCGTTCAGGCCCGATTTATTGAGCGCTTCTTCAAAGCGCTTGAGTTCGGGCGGCATGACACGATTGCGCAGATCCGTGGCCGAGGGGGAGTTCTCCATCGTGTGGTAGTCGATGGCCACCAACTGCTGTACGTCCTGCGGAATGGCGTCGCGGGCATCGGTGGATAACTGGGCCGCCGGCGCGGAAGCAGCCGCGGCGAACAATAGAACCGGAATTGAAACACTCAGAAATGCTTTCAACGAATTCATCCTCCCAGAGCTACGGCAGTTGTTGGATCCCGAAGCGGGAACCGGGTTCAAACCCCGAGCCCTTCCTCAAACTCGATCGCCAAAGACGCCGTATCTGTTCCACTTTCATTTTACCGTCAGACAGGGGACCGATGCGGACTTCAAGCCGCCGGGACCGCTCCTGCCTCTCCCGGCCAAGCCAAAGGAGCCGCGAGACGGCGCTCCAGGATCTTAGTCTGCTCATCGAACCCAGTCAATTGACGCATCCACTCGCTCTCCCGCTCACAAGCAGCCTCGGGGAGCAGGCCGACGATCTCGCCCTCGACGGGCGCGGCCTTGTGCCGCAAGGCCAGAGTCGAGGCTGCGTGGAAGACCTGGGAGAGGGGAGTGGCCCGGAAGTCGGTGATATTCATGGTGAGTTGCGCGCGGCCCTGCGCAAGCACGCCCATCGCCTTGACGCCCTTGAGTCCGCCGGAAGCGGCGCGAATCTCGCGGGCAACGGCGCGCACCATGGCAACGTCGGCCGAATCGAAGTAAATGTTGTAGGCCACCAGGAACTTCCGCGCGCCCACTGCGCAGGCTCCGGCGGTCGGATGAAGGGCGGGACCGCCAATGTCGGGGCGGCGAGAGGAGTCCTTGCCGGCCGCCTCGCGCAACCCCTCGAACTGGCCGCGGCGCACCTCCTCAAGATTCGCTCGATCGGGCCGTGCGGCCGCCGCTTCGTAGAAGAAGACCGGCACGTTGAAGCGGCGCCAGATCTCCAGGCCCGCCTGCCGGGCGAGCAGCGCGCACTGCTCCAGCTTGATGCCGGAGATGGGGACAAACGGGATGACATCGGCCGCGCCGATGCGGGGATGAACGCCTTCCTGGCGAGTCAGGTCGATGAGTTCGGCTGCCTTGCCCACGCCGCGCACCGCGGACTCGACCACCGCCGCAGGATCGCCGGCAACGGTCACCACCGAGCGATTATGGTCGCCGTCCATCGACCAGTCGAGCAAATAAACTCCTTCAACCCGCATCGCGGCCACAATGGCCTCGACCCGCCGGGCATCCCTGCCCTCGGAGAAGTTCGGTACGCACTCGACTAACGGTTCGCTCATCGTCCCTTTCAACAAATCACTATCCGCTGATTACTTCCAAAAGGTGTAGCCCACTTGGACCTGAATGCTCGCGTTGACGCCCGGATTGCGGTCGCCCAGCGAGGCCGAGGAGATGTGGACGCCGTTCACCCCAACGTCGATCGACCGCTTGGCGCGGGTGAAGTAATGGAAGCCAAAACCGCCCTGCGGCGAGAAGTTCCACACGCAGGTCCCGCCGTCGATCAGGACCGTTTGGCCGTCGATCGTCTGCGTGCTCTGCACGTTCGGCGGAAACTTGTGGGTGGTATAAATAAGCCCCCCCGCACCCTGAAACCAAGGCTGAAAACGCCACGATCGGGTGAGAAAATTCCAGCGGAAGATAACCGGCGTAAGGCTGACTCCCCGAAACGTGCCGCCTCCGACCTCCAGAGAGCAGGCGTAAGGCCCGTCCGGACTAACACAGGTGAAGTTCTGCTTACCCGGCGCAGGCGTGTAGGCCTGCCAAAGGGGCATGATGTTGCCGCCAAGCTCGAATTGGCCGGTGAAGATTCCAGCCGGCAGCACCGGCGTCAAAGGCTTCGACAACTGAAAGCCGCCCCAGAGAAACTTGTATTTCGAGCGATCCGAATTCCCGAGGCCGTTGCCGTAATTGATGAACGGGCCGTACTCCCAGCTCTTATTCTGGCGAACCTGGGCGACGGGGTTGGCCGCTTCCGGGCCGGCGGCGGCAACGTCTGATGTTTGCCCAGCGGAAGCATTTGGTTCGGCCATCAGGGTCCCTGCCATCAAGACAAACGCGAAAAGCTTTACGACTTGTATCAACGTCTTTCCTTCCCTGACAAAAATCAGAATTTCCATAAAAAGGCCGCCACAATCGGGCGGCCTTTCGAGCGCCTGATGACAATCTCTTTAGCCGGCCGCCGCTTCCATCTGCTCGGCGTCCATATCGAAGTTCGAATAGACGTTTTGCGTGTCGTCGCAGTCTTCCAGAACCTCAAGCAGCCGGACCATCTGGCCGGCCTCCTTGCCCTCCAGCTTTGTATAGGTGGAGGCGACCATGGTAATTTCGCTCATGACCGTGGGAATGCCGGCAGCCTTGACGGCGGCAGCGACGGCCTCGTGGTCGGCGGGATCGGAGACGATCTCCCAGGTATCGCCCTCGTCGTTCAGATCTTCGCCGCCGTTTTCGAGCACGATGGTCATCAATTGCTCTTCCGTGGCCGCGTCCTTTTCGACGGCAATCAGGCCCTTCTTGTGGAACATGAAGCGAACCGAGCCGGACTCGCCCAGGTTGCCGCCGTTTTTAGAGAAGGCATGGCGGATTTCGCTGACCGCGCGGTTGCGGTTGTCGGTAAGCACATCGACGATAATGGCCACGCCGCCAGGGCCGTAGCCCTCGAAGGAGATCTCCTCGTAGCTGACGCCTTCCAGCTCACCAGTGCCGCGCAGGATCGCGCGCTTGATGTTGTCCTGCGGCATATTCTCGGCCTTGGCCGCTAGAACGGCGGTGCGCAGCCGGGCATTGGTGTCGGGATTGCCGCCGCCCTTGGCAGCGACCGCTATTTCCTTGAGCAGGCGGGTGAATATCTTGCCGCGCTTGGCATCCAGCGCGCCCTTCTTGTGCTTGATTGTGGCCCATTTTGAATGGCCGGACATGGGAACCTCAGTGGTAGTGAAAATGCGGCGCGGGCACGCGCCTGACCTTGTGAGTATACCATTGGCGACGGTTGGCGAGGCGCCGCGATTCACACCGGAAGATGATAAAAGCAATCCCGCCCGACGCCCTATGACCCGCCGCCGGAAGCTGATAACCTAGAAGCATGAAATTTGGGGTTCTTGTCTTTCCTGGCTCCAACTGCGACCACGACACATATAACGTGATTGCCGAAGTGGCTCATCGGCCTGTCACCTTTCTCTGGCACGATTCCGAAGACCTCCAGGGCGTCGATGCGGTGCTGGTTCCCGGCGGTTTTGCCTACGGCGACTACCTGCGCACCGGAGCGATTGCGCGTTTTTCGCCGGTGATGCAGGCGGTCAAGCGCTTTGCCGACGGCGGAGGGCTTGTGGCGGGCATCTGCAACGGATTCCAGATTCTGACCGAAGCTGGACTGTTGCCCGGCGCGCTGATGCGCAATGCGGGATTGAAGTACATCTGCAAGCAGGTTCATCTTCGCGTGGAAACCGCCGATAGTCCCTTTACGAACCAGCTCGCCAAGGGGGACGTGCTCCAGATTCCCATCGGCCACATGGAGGGTAATTACTTCTGCGATCCCGAAGAGTTGAAGAGGCTCGAAGCAGAGGACCGGATCGCCTTCCGGTATGCCACCAAAGGCGGGGAGATCACCGCGGCGGCGAATCCGAATGGCTCGCTGAGCAACATTGCGGGCATTCTCAACGAGAAGAGGAATGTGCTGGGAATGATGCCTCACCCGGACCGGTCGAGTGAACTGCTCCTGGGATCGGCCGACGGATGGAAGATCTTTGCCTCGATGATCGAGGCGCTGGCGGCCCATTGAGGATCCTGAAGCCGAGTTGGGAGCTGGCACAGCCATGATCGACATCCACAATCATCTGATCTACGGAGTGGACGACGGATCGCCCGATCTGGACACCTCACTCGCCATGGCCCATGTGGCCGCGGCGGATGGCATCTCCCATATCGTTTGCACTCCGCACGCCAGCGAGCGCTATCCCTATGAAACCCCACTCATCGAAGAGCGTTACGCCGAGCTGCGCGAACACCTGAGTGGCCAGATCGAATTGAGCCTCGGGTGCGACTTCCACATGAACGCGGAGAATGTCTACGAGGCGATTGCCAACCCCCTGCGCTACTCGATCGACGGCAAAGGCTACCTGCTGATCGAATTCGCCAATACGGCGATTCCGCCACAGATCGTGGACGCCATGCTGATGCTGCAATCGGCCGGCTACACCCTCATCATCACCCATCCCGAGCGATGCCCGGCGGTGCTGATTCAGCCCGAGATGCTGGCGGAGTGGATCCGCACAGGGAGTCTGGTCCAGGTAACCGCCGGCTCGCTTTATGGGCGATTCGGAAAGATGGCAGAGGTCTTCTCCAACGAGCTGCTGGAGCGCAACTGGATTCACTTTCTGGCCAGCGATGCGCACAATACCCAATGGCGTCCGCCGCACCTGAAGAAGGTCTACAACTACGTGGCCAAGCGGGCCGGCGAAGAGACAGCACGGCGTCTGTGCGTGACGAATCCACGGGCTGCCGTCGAGGGAGCCCGGTGGCCGGCGCAGCCCGAGCCCGTGGGTCTTTGGGAGCGCGTGCCGCTGAAGTTCCATGCCAAGCGGTTTTCTCCAGCGCCCCGAAACAACGAGTCCAAAGAGCCCGCAGACGCTCCCGCCAACGCAACAAGGCCGGGCTTCCTCAAGCGCCTCTTCGCGCGATAGATTAGAATTCCATTTTTGGGTAACCCTGAGCTAGAAAGGGCAAACCAATGATCGATGAAACGCTCCATGACCTAATCCTTGCGGCTGCCTCCGGAATCCTTTTTCCACTCGTGCTCGAGTCGATACGTAAAGGGATGGACAAACCGACATTAAAAAACCATCATCGCGCATTTCTGTTTCTGGTAGTAGCGGCAGTTGTTTTTTCGCTGGCTGTCATCGTCAGACCGAAGCCTGTGAAGCCCGATGTTTACATTGCCCCAACCTGTGAAGAATCCTCATCGATCTTGGCAGATGGAAGAGCTCAGTATGATGTAACGTGCAGCGGCTACGTGACGCACTGGAGTGGAAGCATCTACCTTGTGGTCGACCCCGTCGAATCGACACCGCCATCGTGGTATGTCCAGCAACCAGCGCGGCTTTCCGAGGCGGACGAAAGCGGCAAGAGGAGCTGGATAGGACATGCGCTTTTCTATACAGCAAGGGATGAGGGGGAGAATTTCAACCTCTACGCCCTCGCCGCTACCACCAAATATCAGGGCAATGAGACCCTGCGCGCAGAACCGAACGGTTATGCTTCGGAAATCCTCACACTGAAAGGCCACCGATAACGCATCACAAGATATCGTTGTTTCGATTCACAAGCAGTGATCTGCTTTACAGTCCCAGTCCGCCATCGACGGTCAAGATCTGGCCGGTGATGAAGTGCGGCCCGGCGGCAAAGAAGAGGACCGCCTGGGCCACGTCTTCCACGCTCCCGTTGCGCCGCATAGGCGTCTTCTGCGCAAAATGTCCGGCCCGTGCCGTGTCGCTCTCCTCAAACTCGATCCAGCCAGGGGCGACGCAATTCACGCTGACCTCGGGGGCAAATGCCTTGGCCATAGCCTGGGTGAGCGTGTGCAAGGCGGCCTTGGAGGCGCAATAGTGCGCGTGGGTCGCCCAGGCCTGGATCCCTCCCAGCGAACCGATGTTGACAATGCGGCCTTCGGCGGCGCGCAAGTGTGCCAGCGCCTCGCGGGCAACGAGAAAGGGTCCCCGCGCATTGGTCTCGAAGACCGCATCCCACTGATCGAGGGTCAGCGAGTCGAGCGGGGCGGATTGAAAGACGGCGGCATTGTTCACCACGAGGTCAAGGCGATCGAAACTCCCCACGGCTGCGGCCACGGCCGAGCGAACCGAGGCCTCGGAGCGTACATCGCACTCGACGGTCAGAGAGCGGCGGCCAAGGCTCTCGATCTCGCGAACGGTCTCAGCGGCCTCTGCGCCGGAGTTGCGAAAGGTAATGGCGACATTCGCGCCGGCCTCTGCCAGCGCCAGCGCAATCGCCCGGCCAACACGCCGTGCGCCGCCGGTGACCAGTGCCGATTTGCCGCTGAGGAGTTGGGTTGGCATAAAGTTGCCTGTCTGATAACGAACTGAGCAGTTCTTTGAATCCTTACTTCTTCCGGAAAGGCCATCGCAGGAGCTTCTCGACCAGCGCGCCAACCAGGTACAGAATGCCTGCATTCGCAATAAAGCCAAAAATTAGGAGAGATAGAAAGCCAAATCCTGGGAGAGATACGTTGTCGCCCATCAATGACCACGGCATGGCAAGGTCTATGAAGGGTATCCACTCATAGCCAAGGCCATTTGGTTTGCTTGAGGCAGTGATTGCATAAACGGCCAGAACGAGGAAGACGTAGAGTGCGGCGACAATAATACCTAAGCGACTCGGACGGGCATTCGAATCGGCTTTCAATCCATCTCCCCCATACGTCCGGACGCTTGTAATCGGAATTGCTTGACCTCAGACCCGCGAGGCATATTCTACTTCGGCTGAGATTGGCTGGACTGCGCGTCCGGCTGGGCGGCGGGCTTGCCTTTTGCAGCTGGAGCAGACGATGACCCTGAACTCTTGCCGGCGTCCGAATCCGTTCCCGCGGGCGGGTTGGCCGGCTTGCCGGAGTCCGTACTCTTGTCGCCGCCCTTTGCCTCGGGATGATCTTTATAGATCGAGTACTGCGCGCCGGGGCGCTTCATCCGGATTTCGTGTGCCATCTCGGCCTTGTCGATCTTGAAGTCGCCTCCATAGGTCTGGTAGCCCTTGGCGATGATCTGCAGCCGCACCGTGTCTCCGATGGGCAGCACGTCGATGATGGTCTTGCCATCCTCGTTGCTCTTCAGCTCCATATTGCCCTTGCTCTTCTCGCCCTCGATGGGGCGGAAGATGACGGCGGCATTCTCGATGGGCTTGCCATCGTCGTCACGCAGGACGGTGACCACGATGCGCGCGGTGGGCGGTGGCGCCTTGTACTTGCGGCCGCGATTCGAGGACTGTTGCTCGGCGCCGCCGGCGAGCGAACAGAAGACCAGACAAAACGAAGCTGCGAGGATACAGAGACGAATTTGAGAACGGTAAAGCATGGGTACCATTGTAAATGGTTTGCGACCGAGCGGTGCCCGGAACCTCCATCGGCTCGGAGAGAAAAGAGCCCCCATCTCGGCGAGGTAAAATGTCATACTTTATGAGTATAGTTCACTCATATTTCACATTTACCACTTGACAAAATATGTGGAGCTTGCCTATCGTTAGCAATTGGAAGGCGAGAGTGCTAGCATACGGCTGGCAGAACTGCTCGACCGGGTCTCTCACTTCGGAATTTCGAGCAACTCCCCGCAATTCCACGACGTTTTTTCTGAAATCACCACCAATTCCGCGGCGCGGCAGCACGTTGTCCGCGCATCGTTGAATGGATCACAAAGGAGAAGCAAAGCAATGGCATCGACATCCGTAGCGACGACGTTTACCCCGCTTCACGATCGCATCCTCGTCCGCCGCCTGGAAGAGGGCGAAACCGTCCGCGGGGGCATCATCATCCCCGACAGCGCCAAAGAGAAGCCGCAGGAAGGCGAAGTGATCGCGGTGGGCAAGGGCAAGTCCAACGACGAAGGCAAGGTCTTCCCCCTGGACGTGAAGGCGGGCGACAAGATCCTCTTCGGCAAGTACTCCGGCACCGAGATCAAGATCGACGGCGAGGAGTTCCTGATCATGCGCGAGGAAGAGGTGCTGGGAATCACCTCGAAAGTATCTCGAGGGCTCAAGATTTCTGAAGAGGCGCTCAAGGCGGCAGGTAATTGAAGTTAGCCGCGCTTCGCGCGTGTTAGCGAGTTAGCAAGTCAGCGAGTCAGCAACACTGACCACTGTTCACTGATAACTGAGATTAGGAGAGAAGCAAAAATGGCAAAGCAGATTTTACACGGTGAAGATTCCCGTCAGGCGATTTTGCGCGGCGTGAACACGCTGGCGGACGCGGTAAAAGCGACGCTCGGCCCCAAGGGCCGGAATGTAGTCATCGAGAAGAAGTTCGGATCGCCGACCATCACCAAGGACGGCGTGACAGTAGCCAAGGAGATCGAGCTCAAGGATCCGATGGAGAACGTGGGCGCGCAGCTTGTCCGCGAAGTCGCATCGAAGACCAGCGACGTGGCCGGCGACGGAACCACGACGGCGACGGTTCTGGCCCAGTCGATCTTCCGCGAGGGCGTGAAGACGGTTGCGGCAGGCGCGAACCCGACGGCTCTGAAGCGCGGCATCGACAAGGCCGTGGCGGCAATTATCGGCACCCGCGACAAGGACGGCAAGTGGACCACAGGCGGTGCACTGGGCAAGCTCTCGAAGCCGGTGGACGAGGGATCGGTGGCCCAGGTGGGCGCCATCTCGGCCAACGGCGACCAGGAGATCGGCGACATCATCGCCGAGGCTGTCAAGGTTGTGGGCAAGGACGGCGTGATCACCATCGAAGAGTCGAAGACCATGCACACGGGACTCGAGACGGTCGACGGAATGCAGTTCGACCGCGGCTACCTAAGCCCGTACTTCGTCACCGACGCAGAGCGCCTTGAAGTCATTCTGGAAGAGCCCTACATTCTGATCTACGAAAAGAAGATCAGCGCCATGAAGGACCTGCTGCCCTTGCTGGAGCAGGTGGCCCGCGGCGGCAAGCCGCTGCTGATCATCGCCGAGGATGTCGAGGGCGAGGCCCTGGCAACTCTGGTCGTGAACAAGCTGCGCGGCACGCTCAACGTGGCTGCGGTGAAGGCTCCGGGCTTCGGCGACCGCCGCAAGGCGATTCTGGGCGATATTGCCATCCTGACCGGCGGCAAGGCCATCACCGAGGATCTGGGCATCAAGCTGGAGGGCGTGAAGCTCGAGGACCTGGGTAAGGCCAAGAGGATCACCATCGACAAGGACAACACGACCATCGTTGACGGCTCCGGCAAGGCGAGCGACATCGAAGGCCGCGTGAAGGAGATCCGGTCGCAGATTGAGAAGACCACCTCGGACTACGACAAGGAGAAGCTGCAGGAGCGGCTGGCCAAGCTGGTCGGCGGCGTGGCCATCATCAAGGTGGGCGCGGCAACCGAGACCGAGCTGAAGGAGAAGAAGGCTCGCGTCGAGGATGCGCTGCACGCCACTCGCGCGGCGGTCGAGGAAGGCATCGTCCCCGGCGGCGGCGTGGCTCTGGTTCGCGCGATTCCCGCGGTTGACGAGCTGATCAAGACTCTCGAAGGCGACGAGAAGATCGGCGCGCAGATCGTTCGCCGTTCGCTCGAAGAGCCGCTGCGGCAGATCGTGGCCAATGCAGGCGAAGAGGGCGCGGTGGTGGTGGCCAAGGT
Organism: uncultured Acidobacteriaceae bacterium; assembly: GCA_963710875.1. Classification (GTDB taxonomy): domain Bacteria; phylum Acidobacteriota; class Terriglobia; order Terriglobales; family Acidobacteriaceae; genus Telmatobacter. The sequence continues at coordinate 75,974 of CAVQBW010000003.1, forward strand.
GCTCGTGGGCAAGGAAAAGGATAGCGATACCTACAACCCGCACTTCGGCTACAACGCGCAGACGTCCGTCTTCGAGGATCTGGTGAAGGCCGGCGTCATCGACCCCACCAAGGTGACGCGGACGGCGTTGCAGAATGCCGCCTCGATTGCCGGACTGCTCTTGACGACCGAGGCACTGGTAGTCGAGATTCCGGAGCCGAAGGGTGCTCCGGCCGGCGGACAAGGCGGCGGCATGGACGGCATGTACTGAGCACCTGCGGTGCGGCAGCAGCACCTTTGGCGCAAAAACAAAAGGCCTCCAGCTTCGGCTGGGGGCCTTTTTGCGCACACGAGAATTGCTTGCGGCACGGCAATCACATAGGCTGCCTCAGCGATCCGAGGCTACAGCCGATCGCACGCTTCGCAGAAGCGCCTGCGCCGCTAAGAGGTCAGCACAGCAATGCGAGCCGAGGAGATGGACGGCGTAACTGCAACCGGCTGAGGCCGCATCGGACGCAGCCATCCGGCGGAGAGCCAGGAGCGCGGGATCGAGAATTCAGACCATCCGCAATCGAGGCAGACCATGACGTCGGGCGACGGAGTCATCGGAGGATGGCTCAGCGTGCGAAGGCAGTTGCGGTAGAGCCGGATTTCTGCGGGAATGACGGAGACGGAGGAGGATTGGCACTTCGGGCAGTTCATGAATACACCTCTGAAATGAAAACATCAGGGCAACACAAGCGCAGCAAGCGGGGCAGTTTTGTCAACTGTAATCTTCCTGGAGTCAGATTTTCAATGATTATTGTGCGGAATGCGGAATCCTGCCCGAATTTCAACAGATCTCGGAAAAGTAGATTTCATTATATGAAAAACCTTTTAACCGTCATGAATATCCTGCTCTTTGTTGTGACTTGGATGCGGAATCCGAGTGACGTTTCGCTTCGGTTGGATGGGGCTTCACCGGTTCACGGCGGCACCGCGGCTGCGGAATCCAAGACGTATCCACCGCCGCGGCCTGTTGCACTCCGCATCTTCAAACGACGGAGACTCGCTCATTGCCTGGCCGCCCTGGTCCACTCGATGCGCAGACCGGCGTGGACGTTGAAAGGAAGACTTGGGTAGCCGATGGGAGCGATGTGCTGGTTGTCGGTGAGGTTTTCGGCCTGGGCGTAAATCTTGAGCCGGGAAAACAGATTGTAGCTTGCGCCGAGATCCAACTTGGCGTAGCCCCAGTCCAGATTGCGGTTGGGCAGAAGCAGCGTGTTGCCCTGGTTGATGTCTTCCCCGCCAAGAAATGTGGAGTCGTCGCTGCGGCTGGAAAAGGCCGAGGTGAAGACGCCGGTGATCTTTTTACCGGCATAGCTGGCCGTGAGGAAGCCGGTGTGGGGCGGACGCCGGAAAGGCCGCGCGCCTTTGAGCGGAGAATAGTCGCCCACGGGAATTCCATTGAAGGCGGCCGGATAGACCCCTGCCTGCTCCTGGTCGCTCGTAAAGGACTGCTGCACCACTGTATCCAGATAGGTGTAGCCCCCGCGCAGGAAGATGTTTTTGCCGATTCCACCTTCGACGGTGGCTTCGATGCCCTGTGCGCGGAAGGCGAGCGAGTTGAGGTCCAGCGAGTAGGCATTTTCGCTGTTGAGAACGCTTACTAGCTGGTTTTGTTGCACCGGAGTCAGGTCAGGCAGCAGTGAGGGAGCTTCTTGAGCAGGGACTCCCTCGATGGCGCGTCCGAACTCATTGTGGAAGTAACTTGCGCGGAAGAGGATGTGCTGGCTCCAGAAGGCCTGCTCGCCGCCTCCCTCCCAGGTGCGCGCCGTGGGCCCTTCGATGGGAGCGATGTGATACTGCTGAATTGTCGCGGAACCACCGGGTTCGCCTTCCAGAAAGTCGTAGAGCGAGCCGATCTCATCGGTCAGTTTAGGCTCGCGTATGCCCTGGGAGAAGCTGAAGGTCAGCCGTGTGCCGCTGAAGATGCCGTTGCGCGGGCGCAGCACATAGGCGCCCAGCCCGGCATGGGGCCGGATCCCATTGCCGATCAACTGATAGTGCATCGCGTCCATGCCGAGCGTATAAAAGATTCTCTCCTTGAGGAAGTCGCCGTGTGCGCCAAAGATGTAGTCGTAGTTGGTGCGATTGATCTCGTCGTTGGTGGCGTAGGCAGGAACGGGGTAGGGCTCGCGCTCCGCAGCGCGCTCATTCTCGTATTGGAAACCGGCCAGCAGAATCAGATGCGGCGTCAGGCGATAGTCTCCCTGATAGAGAAACTGATCGCGATTGTTAATCACGTCCAGCCGGTTCGGATAGTCGCCGCCATTGGCCTCGCTGTAATCGAGCAGCGCGGGACCCATGGCGCTATAGCCGTTGGCGCCCTGGATGACAACCGGCAGACCGTAATAGTTTCCGCCCGTAAATGTGTCGAATGCGCCCTCGCATCCAACATTGTCAACAGGAATGCAGATGCCCGCCGGATACCATTGCTGGGACTGCTCCCGTTTGCGCGTCAGGCCGTATTGAAAGCGATTGTGGAAGCTGGCCGTCGTCTGGTTCTCTACCGAGGCGCTGCCATAGAGATCCTGATCGCCCTCTTTGCGGTCGTCGCTGATGTGGTAGAAATCCCACTGATTGGGAACGCCGGTGGCATCGACGCCGTAGTGCAGCGTGACGCGAATCTGCGTGCTTCCGTTGAGCTGCCAGCCGAGGTTGGCCGCCGAGGTGGCCAAATGGTACTCGTCCAGGGGCAGATCGTTGGCCGTCTGGAGCCAACTGAAGGCGCCAAGGTAATCCAGCTTGTTGTGCGCGCCGGCCACCTCCAGTTCTTCACGCGAGGTGGAGAGGTTGCCGCCGTCAGCTTGCAAAAGGATCGAAGGAAAGCTAGTCGTGCCGCGCGGAGTGGTGAGGCTGACCACGCCACTGGCAGCGTCGGCGCCGTAGAGGCTCGAATCCGGGCCGCGATAGATCTCGGCGCGCTCGACGGCCGTGGTCGACAGCGGGCCAAAGTCGAACTGCCCGCCCAGGTCGCCGACGCTGACGCCGTCGAGAAGAATCTTGTTCGCATCGGAGTCGCCGCCGCGGATGAAGAGCGAGGTTTGTGCGCCAAGCTGGCCGTCCTGCACGACTACGGTTCCCGGCATCAGGCGCAGAGCGCTGGTCAGGTCGTCGCGCAGGGCTAGCTCGAGCGGACCGAGGACGCTGGTGGCGGCGCTTGTCTGCGATTGGGGCGTGGGGGTTCCGGTCGCCGTCACCACGATGGACTCGCGCACCCACTCGGGTTCAAGAACGAGGTTCCGTTCAATCGAGTCGAGCCGGCCGGCATAGAAGCTGGGCGTCTCCAACTGGCGGAAGGTCTTTGCGGAGACGACCAGGAAGAAGCGGCCCTCGGTGCCACTGAGGATTTGAAAGCTGCCGTCGGCCTTCGAGATGTCCGAGCCGACGGCCTTGCCGCCGCTGATCAATACCACGGTGGCGCCGGTGACCTTGGCGCCGGAGATGTCCGTGATCACGCCGCGGATGGAGGCAGCCGGAGAGACCGCGACGGCGCCGGCGAGCAGAAGCAGCGCGAATGCGCGCGGTAATAAGTGGCGAATGAGAGATTGCGCAGAATCAGGCATGAAGGCTCCTTCGTTCCCCTCGGAACGCAAGCGGGTTGGGGGCGCGAGGACCGGTCTCCTGACTTGCGCTTCCCAGCCACCTTCCCACAGACGCGCCCAGGGGCGACGAACTGCAGTGGTTTACAGGAACTTCCGCTGCGGGCGGAAGCACCCTGGCTGGTTCCCTGCCCTGGCCGATAGAACGGGCCGCTGGGCAGGGGCGCTCACAGTTGCGGGGCAGTGGCGGAGTTTCACCGCCTTCCCGAGCATCCTGGCGATTACCGTGGTGGGTTTTGCTGCTCCGCAGGGGAGCAGCCGCTATGCCATGGAACAGGTTTCCGTGGCATCAACATTCTATAGCCGAACCGGGGGGAGAAGTCAAAGAGTAAGAGCCATCCAATTGGGGCTGGACCAGAGGGCGAGTGACGGTTTGGGGCTGGGCCAGAGGGCGAGTGACGGCGACTAGGAGACGCGGGCGCAGTGAAGGTGAGATGGTGACCCCGGGAAGACTCGAACTTCCGACACGCAGTTTAGGAAACTGCTGCTCTATCCACCTGAGCTACGGGGCCACATTTTGTAAATCATTTTCTTCAAGTTGTTTATTGTGATTTTCTGCAGCCAATCCGGAATTAGTCTTGCAGATGGTGACCGATTTAGTGACAAGTTCATTTTCGCGCCCGACCGCGCTCGCGCGGTTCTTCGACACCCGACGCGGCTTTGAGGCTGGCACAAGCCGGTCCACAGCGGCACGGTTGTGCTGTGGCGCCAAGTGAGCGTAACGCATGGTCATCTGAATGCTGCCGTGTCCCATCAGTTCCGCAACCGTGCGGAGGTCAACCCCTGCCATAACCAGCCTACTTGCAAAGGTGTGACGGTTGCAATGCCAGGAGTAGTCTTTAATCTTGGCTTCGGTCAACGCTTCGTTGAACCAGCGCCGGTAATTGTGTTGCGGGTCTCTTCCGGAATCCCGGAAGACGTACACCGCATCCGATTGATCCGCGTCCTTCTCTTTCTGCTTGGCATCGTCATCCTGCTGTGCGCGCCCCCGTTCTTGCAGGGCCTCGCAGGCAATTGCATTGAGCGGAATGTGACGCGCCTTCCCCGTTTTTGTTTTGGGTACCCGATGCTGCGCGGGACGATTCGCGAATATGAGACGGGCAAGCGACGGGCGTTTTTGCGCTTCTTCGCCTGCGAAGAGGATTGGTCGCATGAGCCGGTGGATGCGTGGCTGCGCCGCGCGGTGGCCGAAGGGAAAGAGCCGCTGCTGATTATTGGGGCGATTGCGGGAGGATAGCAGAGCTTCTTTTCGTAGCGAAAACAGGGGAAAAAGCGCTTGAAAAGGGGCGTTTTGGGCTTGAAAATGTGTGAATTTGTGCCTTTTTGTTGACTGATTCGATAAGGGGAATGAATCACAAGCTGTTGATTAGGAGTTAGTTATGACCATCCAAAGCCTCGAAATGGGGCGTCCACAGGGGGAGGGGGGTGGGGGGTACCGGGGTGGATCGGGCACATGCCTGACAGATTGAACTGTGGACATATCTGACACCGCGCACCTCCGACTGTTTCTATTGTGCGCTGGGGAACGGAAATTATCTGCAAAGGCGGTGCGGGTTGTTTGTGTGATTCAAGGACGGCGTGTTCAGGACGTGCGTAATCCAATTGTTCCTCGATCCATTTAGCGAGGGAATGACCTAGTTGTGAAGTTTGGCTTTGTGACCCAGATTCGGGCTGGAACTGGCCGCTAGTCTGTACGGATTTTGAGCGCGGCTAGCGCCGCGTGGATTGATTTCTGAAGATGGGTGGGCGGGTTTACGCGGGGGTTGAAACCCCCGTCTCCCTCCGCGTGTTATCGATAGCTCGCGGCACCCTTCGACAGCGCTCAGGGCAGGCTTTGAAGCCGTGCCCTTTCAAGGCAACGAAAAGCAAAAGCAGGTCCTTCGGCTGCGCTGCGCTCCGCTCAGGATGACAAATATATCGTAAATATATATAAACAAGCAACATAATATTTTGATATCATCTATACGAGTCCTGCACAGATACGCAGAGTCAATGACTTGCCGGAAAAATCTGCACGGAATCTGCACAGGACGCATCGAAAACAATAGAGGCGAACATGGCATTCGTCACCGACAAAGCGGAACTCAAGCCGGGCCTGGTTCTCTTCCGGCGTGGCGACGTGGATCATCGGATGTGGTATTGCCGCATGAAAATACCCAAAGCCGACCGCTACAAGACGGTTTCGCTCAAGACGACCGACATCGAGGTGGCGCGGGAACGCGCCTTCGACCAGGACGCAGACATCCGGTTCCGACTTGAAGCATGACGTTCCTGTGTTCAACCATCCCTTCCGCGAGGTGGGGCGAGAGTATCTGCTGATGCAGGAGGCGCGGGCGAGACGCGGAGAGATCAGCGCGGCGCGGCCCAAGAAAGTTCGCGCCATCATCGAAGGCGCTTTAGACCGATATGTAGGCTCAACGCAGGTCCACCTTATTGGCGATGAGCTTTGGGGCGGCTATCCGGCATGGCGGCGGGAGAACGGCGCGGGACGCAATAAGCGCAATGGTGTTCGAGAAGTCACTGCCGACATGGCGCAAGCCTTCGCGGATACGGAAGCCGAGCGCCGCACCAAGGTTCAGCAAACCTTGGGCATCCGAGTTTTGAAGCCGATTGAAGTCAAACCTTCCGAAGAACGGACGGTTCCTTTTATTAGCGATTCCACCATCCGCCTGGAGATGTCCATCTTCGGTGCGGTGATGAATTACGCCATCAAGAAACGCTACGTTGCGGCCAGCCAGCGTTTCGACGAGCGCCCCAAGCTCAAGACGATGAGGCGCGATGAGTTTACGCTGGAGGAATACCGCAAACTCCACACTGTGGGAAGGAAGTGGATTGCCGAGACGGATAAACCTTCAAGCATCTGGTATCGCACCGTCACCTACAACATGATCCTGATTGCCTGCAATACAGGCATGAGGCCGGCGGAGATGAAGAATCTCCGCTGGCGCGACATTATGCCTGCAAAAGACCGCGAGGGGCGTGAGATCGTTGTGCTGTTTGTCCAAGGCAAAGGCAAGTCGCGCAAGCTGGTGGCTCCTAAAAGCGTCGGAGAGTATCTGGAACGTATCCGCGCGATCTCCAAAGCCACGGAACCGGACGACAGAGTCTTTACCAATGTCACAGGCAAGCCCGCAAAAACTCTTTACAGCTCGCTGATTGCCGACCTTCTGAACGAAGCGAAACTGCGCGAAGGCACGCAGGGCGTGCCGCGCTCGACGTATTGCTTCCGGCACACCTACGCCACGCTCCGATTGCAGGAAGGCGTGGACGTGTATTTCCTCGCCGAGCAGATGGGAACTTCCGTCCACATGATTGAAACCCACTATGGACACGTGAACACCATCAAGCACGCGGACCGCGTGTTGCAGGGGATGGCGGGGTGGGAACTGCCGCAACCGGACTATAGCAAGGCCAAGGCGGTGAAGGCGGCAGAGGTTCACGATAGGTCTAAAGGAGGTCAACGCAGCAAGGCGCGTTGACAATAAACCTCCCGAAGCCGTCTTTTGCCGGAGCCGCTGGCGGAGGCTGGCGCAGGGACGTAGTCGTCCCAATGTCCGGCCCGGACGCTCCTCACAGAGATTGTTCTGATTTGCCGCTGCCCCGCTGGGGCGTTCTTAGCGGCAAATCTCCCTGCACGTGCCGCCGCTGGCGGCTG
>CAVQBW010000004.1:0-76645 GCA_963710875.1 uncultured Acidobacteriaceae bacterium
CTCATTGAAGTGGGATGGGCCTTCGCTCAGTTCCTATAATTCTTTAGGTTAGAGATAGAATCTCATCAGGCAGAAGCGAGATGCTGCCACGCACGTTGTGGAGTACATGCGCATGTTGACCATCTCCAAATCCTTGTCAGCGGGCCAGGCGCGGACGTATCACTCCCGCGAGTTTACTTCCGAAAAGCAGAACTACTGGAGCCGCGACCAGCAGGCGCATAGCGAGTGGCAGGGCAGGCTCGCGCAGGAGTGGGGTCTGCATGGCGAAGTCGGCTCCGAGCATTTCGCCCGCCTGAGTGAAGGCCAGCATCCTGAAAGCGGCTTGCAGCTCGTCAAGCATCAGCCAGCGCGCACCTACGAAAACGAGTACGGCAAGGAAATCACCAGCGTGGAGCACCGCGCCGGATGGGATGCCACATTCTCCGCACCGAAGTCCGTCTCGCTCACCGCCCTTGTGGGACGCGATGACCGTGTCCGGGAGGCGCATCGTGAAAGTGTCCGCGTCGCTCTTGGAGAACTGGAGCGTTACACGCAGGCGCGTATCGGCAACGTCCATGCACCGGAGACGACCGGCAAATTCATCGCGGCCACCTTCGAGCATGACACCGCCCGTCCGGTGGACGGTTATGCTGCGCCGCAGCTTCACACCCATGCCGTCATCTTCAATGTGACCGAACGCGAGAACGGCCAGACACGCGCGCTCCAGGAGCGCAGCTTGTTTCAGTCCCAGCACTATGCAACCAGCGTGTACCGCTCCGAACTCGCCATGCGACTGCATGGCTTGGGCTACGAGATCGAACGCGGCAAGCATGGTCAGCCGGAGATCAAGGGCTACACGCAGGAGTATCTCGACGCATCGAGTCCACGCCGTGAACAGATCAAAGAGCACTTGCAGGAGATCGGGAGAGACGGCGCTGGCGCGGCGCAGGTCGCAGCCCATCGCACGCGCGACAGCAAGGAGTTGCTTTCGCCGGAAGAAGTGTTGCAGCGGCATCGTGAACTGGCCGCGCAGTTCGGCCATCAGGCGGATCGTGTTGTCGCCCAGGCGCGGGAACATGCACTACACCATACGCAGCAACCGGAAAAGACAGTGCAGCAGTCCGTGACCTATTCGCGCGCCCATGTCTTCGAGCGTGCGGCGGTGCAGGATGAGCGAGCCATCCTGCAAGCGGCGATGGACCGCAGCATGGGGCAGGCGACCTACGGCCAGGTGCGGCATGAGTTCGAGCAACGGGTGATGCGAGGCGAGTTCCGCGCAGGTGGAACAGACTGATGGCCGCGCCGCGCCACAGTACACGACTGCCGAGATGATTCGCATGGAGAAGGAGATCGTCGGCCAGATGCAGAGAGGCAATGAGCGCGGCTATGGCGATCCGATGTTGGTATCGCCGCACTTGCGAATTGCGACCGAAGACCGGCACCCAGAGTTGAGTCCGGCGCAACGCAGCGCGGTCGATGACATCTTTGTGAGTCGCGAGAAAATTGTCGGATTGGACATTGAAGTGGGGATGGGCCTTCGCTCAGTTCCCATAATTCTTTAGGTTGGCGATAGAATTTCATTAGGCAAAAAGCGAGATGCTGCCGCGCACATTGTGGAGTACAAGCGCATGTTGACCATCTCCAAATCGTTGTCAGCGGGCCAGGCGCGGACGTATCACTCCCGTGAGTTTACTTCCGAGAAGCAGAACTACTGGAGCCGTGACCAACAGGCACATAACGAGTGGCAGGGAAAGCTCGCGCAGGAGTGGGGTCTACATGGCGAAGTCGGCTCCGAGCACTTCGCCCGCCTGAGTGAAGGCCAGCATCCTGAAAGCGGCTTGCAGCTCGTCAAGCATCAGCCAGCACGCACCTACGAAAACGAGTACGGCAAGGAAGTCACCAGCGTGGAGCATCGCGCCGGATGGGATGCCACATTCTCCGCACCGAAGTCCGTTTCGCTCACCGCCCTTGTTGGACGCGATGACCGTGTCCGCGAGGCGCACCGTGAAAGTGTCCGCGTCGCTCTTGGAGAACTGGAGCGTTACACGCAGGCGCGTATCGGCAACGTCCATGCACCGGAGACGACCGGCAAATTCATAGCGGCGACATTCGAGCATGACACTGCCCGTCCGGTGGACGGTTATGCTGCGCCGCAGCTTAACACCCATGCCGTCATCTTCAATGTGACCGAACGCGAGAACGGCCAGACACGCGCGCTCCAGGAGCGCAGCTTATTCCAGTCCCAGCACTATGCGACCAGCGTGTACCGTTCCGAACTTGCCATGCGACTGCATGGTTTGGGCTACGAGATCGAACGGGGCAAGCATGGCCAGCCGGAGATCAAGGGTTACACGCAGGAGTATCTCGACGCATCGAGTCCACGCCGTGAACAGATCAAAGAGCACTTGCAGGAGATCGGGAGGGACGGCGCGGGCGCGGCGCAGGTCGCCGCTCACCGCACGCGCGATAGCAAGGAACTGCTTTCGCCGGAAGAGGTGTTGCAGCGGCACCGCGATCTGGCCGCGCAGTTCGGCCATCAGGCGGATCGCGTCGTCGCCCAGGCGCGGGAACATACACTACACCATACGCAGCAACCGGAAAAGACAGTACAGCAGTCCGTGACCTATTCGCGAAATCATGTCTTCGAGCGTGCGGCGGTGCAGGATGAAAGGGCCATCCTCCATGCGGCGATGGACCGCAGCATGGGGCAGGCGACCTACGGCCAGGTGCGACATGAGTTTGAGCAGCGGGTGATGCGAGGCGAGTTCCGCGCGTTTGAACAGACGGATGGCCGCGCCGCACCACAGTACACAACTGCCGAGATGATTCGTATGGAGAAGGAGATCGTCGGCCGGATGCAGAGAGGCAATGAGCGCGGCTATGATCCAATGCTGGTTTCACCGCAGTTGCGAATTTGGACAGAAGACCGGCACCCGGAGTTGAGTCCGGCGCAACGCAGCGCGGTCGATGAGATTTTTCTGAGTCGCGAGAAAATCGTCGCATTGGATGGAGTCGCCGGGGCCGGCAAGACGACGACGCTGGCTGTGGTCCGTGAGGGCGCGGAGGCGCAGGGATACACGGTCGAAGGATTCGCACCGACTTCCCGCGCGGCGCATAAGCTCGCCGAGGCTGGCATTGAGACTTCAACGCTCCAGCATCATCTTGCCAGAGGAGAACAGCCAGACAGCGGCGAGAAGCGATTGTATGTACTCGATGAATCATCGCTTGCCTCAACGCGCCAGATGCACGAATTCGTTACCCGACTCCATCCGAATGATCGCGTTCTACTGGTAGGTGACACCCGACAGCATGAGGCCGTCGAAGCCGGTCGCCCTTTCGCGCAGCTTCAGGAAGCGGGGATGCGCACTGCGAAGCTTGATGAGATCGTGCGTCAGCGCGACCCGGAGTTGAAACGAGCCGTCGAACAGTTGGCTCACGGTCAGGTGGGAGCCGCAGTCGAAAGTCTTGACCGACAGGGCCGCGTGCATGAAGTGAAGGGCCATGAGGAGCGCATCTCGGCCATTGCAAACGAGTATGCCAAGTCTCCTGAAAGCACACTGGTAGTTTCGCCCGACAACCGTTCACGCACACAGATCAACCAGCGGATACACGACGAACTGCAATCGCGCGGCGTTGTAAGCCGCGAAGAACACTCCGTACAGACGCTTGTGCCGCGCCAAGAGATGACCGGCGCAGACCGCAGTTGGGCGCAGCAGTACCAGATCAACGATATTCTGCGCTACTCGCGCAGCTCGCAGGAGACTGGCATTGAGAAAGGCGAGTATACCCGCGTTGTCTCAGTGAACGCACGGGAAAACACGTTGACGGTTCTGCGCACGAGCGGAGAACAGACGACCTACGATCCGCGCCGCCAGATGGGAGTCTCGGTTTACCGCGAGCAGGAGAAGGCGTTTTCTGTAGGCGACCGCATCCAGTTCACCGCGCCCAGCCAGGAATTGAAGATAGCGAACCGTGAACTTGGAACAGTGGAGGGCATCGCGCAGGATGGCACGATGCGATTGAAGCTGGACAACGAGCGCAGCATGAGCTTCGATCCGCAGCGCCATCCGCATCTGGATCACGGCTACGCCGTGACCAGCTACTCCAGCCAGGGGCAGACCGCAGACCGTGTGCTCATCAATGTTGATACTGAATTGGGCGCGAAGGACCTGCTCAATAATCGCATGGCCTATGTGTCAGTTTCGCGCGGCCAATGGGACGCTCAGATATTCACGAACGACCGAGAAAAGCTGTCGCAGGCTTTGGGCCATGATGTTTCCCACCAAAGCGCCCATACGCCTGACCGAAACCCGCCGGAGCATGAGCTTGCCGAGACTCCCAAGCAGGAAAAGAGTCAGGGTATGGATATAGGGTTGAGCCTCTGAAGGCTCCAACGACGGATGCGATTGTCCGTTGCCCGAAGCCCATGGCTGAGACCTCGACTGGCGATTGCGGCATCAGCATTCGGTTTTATCGGTTCTGACCACTGAACATGTGGCGAAGATGCGGCCATTGCTGCGATGATTTATCGTTAGCAGTATGAACAGCAGGAACCGACATCCAGTATGGACATGGCTACTCTGTGGCTTTTGTTCTGGCTTCACCTTCGGAAGAAGGGGCGATGCACTGCGGCTCCTCATGCACAAGGGACCAGTAGCAGGCAGAATTGGCTGAAATTTGCACAGTTTCCCTGCACAGATCCTACACAGCAGAGAACTTCGATGTTATCTGCAATTAAACCAATGGTATGCGAAAGTTATGTCACTCGCTCAGAATGACAAGCGAGAGTGGGGCACCCAATTGCGATGTCGAGAAATTCTTGAAAAAACCTCGTCTTGGCTGTAACCTTTTGCAATGGCCGCGGATCAAAGAGTGTGAGGAGAGGCTTCCCCGATCGACCTGCTCTTCCCGCGCTATCCGGCGGCGGTCTCAGCCGCGGTTCTTCCCCTTTTCGGCTGAGATTCCGAACACATCTCCGGTGTTCCAGACCTGGGCTGTTCTCTGCGAACAGTCCGCGCAATCGACGAACAAACCACTCACAGGAGGTCTTTCCCCAATGCAAAACACCATCAAGGCACTGATTCTCTCGGCCGCGGTTTCCGGATTCCTGAGCGGAACCGCGGTACGCGCCCAAGCCCAGACCAACGGCTCAAGCGGCAACCAGGTAACCAGCGCCCATGCCGGACTGCGTTCAATCGGCTTTGCCGACGAGGACAAGCATTCCTGTAAAGGCAAGAACGACTGCAAGGGCAAGGGCGGGTGCAAATCGAGCGACAACGGCTGCAAGGGCAAGAATAGCTGCAAGGGCAAGGGCGGCTGCGCCACCGACGGTTCCATGCCGGATGCAGCTTAGCCGAGTCTGCGGCGGGGATCGGCAAAGCGCCGGTCCCTGCCGCATTCTCCTTGGAAGAAACTTCTGCGCAACTCGATCTCCGGAGGCGGAGTCGAGGGAGAGATAGCATGCCCGGAAACCGCTTCAATAACTTTCAGGGTTATGGCGTTGGCATTGGACTGCGCATTCCGCACTACGACCATATCTTCAGCCGGAATCCCGTGGTGGATTGGTTCGAGATCATCTCGGAAAACTACATGGTGGATGCGGGCCGTCCGCTTCATGTGCTCGACCGGATTCTGGAAAAGTATCGCGTGGTGCAGCATGGCGTCTCAATGTATTTTGGCTCGGCGCAGCCCGCGGACCGCGAACATCTGCGCCGGTTGAAAACTCTAGTCAAGCGGACCCGCACTCCCTGGCTGAGCGATCATCTCTGCTGGGGAAGCGTGGATGGGACTTACTCGCACGACCTGCTGCCGCTGCCCTACACCTGGGAGGCGGCGGAAGCGACGGCGGCGCGCATTCGCGAGGTGAGGGAGTATCTGGAGATCCCCGTCGCGGTTGAAAACGTCAGCAGCTACGCGGAGTTCACCGACTCCGAGATGACAGAGTGGGAGTTTTTGAACGAGGTCGTCGAGCGCGCCGATTGCGGCATTCTGCTCGATGTGAATAACATCTATGTATCATCGGTGAATCACGAGTTCGACCCTTTGACTTATGTGAATGCGGTGTCCGCCGAGAGGGTCGCGCAGATTCACATCGCCGGGCACAGCCGCTACGAGAAGTACATTTTGGACACGCACGATCACCCGGTCATCGATCCGGTATGGCAGCTCTACGCGCGAGCCATCGAACGCTGCGGCCCCACTCCCACCTTGCTCGAATGGGACGATCGCATTCCTGCATTCGACGAAGTTCATCGCGAGGCGAAGAAGGCCGAGCGCTATCTGAATGCGGCGCGCGAGCTGCAAACGGAAGAGGTGGCGCGATGAGCTTGCTCGAGTTCCAGCGCCGCATGGCCGCCGATGTGATGAGTCCCCTCGACGAGGACGAGACGATGCGGGAGCGGCTCGACGACGGCACCAGCATGAGCGATCGCGCCGCCTCCTACGTCAAGCCGAACCGCCATCTGAGCGCCTTCGAGCGGCTTGAGATCTACAACCGTCAATACTGGTTCCGCGTGCTGAACGCGCTGGCGGAGGATTTTCCCGCTCTCGAAGCTGTGATTGGCGAAGAGCAATTCGAGATTCTCGCGCGAGATTATCTTGCCGCGCATCCATCGCGCAGCTTCACGCTGCGCAATCTCGGTTCGCGATTGCCCGCATGGCTGGCCACGCACCGCGAATACGCGGGCGATCGCGCCGGGCTGGCGATCGACGTGGCGCGCCTGGAGTGGGCCTATGCCGAGGCCTTCGATCTGGCCGAGTTTGACCCTATCGGCGCGGAAGAGATCGCGCAACTCGGCGAGGATGCGCAGATCGGCTTGCAACCTCACGTGCAACTGCTCGCTCTGCACTATCCAGTCGATGACCTTGTCCTGGGCATTCACCGGCAGCGCATGCGCGTGGAAGCGGCAAGCCAGGCAAGCACCAGAGAAGCCGGCAGTGAATCGCATTCATCGCCGCCAGTTCCGCTCGCGGAGATCGACCGGCGCGATATTTGGATGGCCGTTCATCGGCAGAATCTCGTGGTTTATTACAAGCGGCTTGCGCGGGAGGAGTATGAATTACTGACTGCGCTGGCCGGCGGGGGTTCGCTGGGAACCGCTCTGGAGGCGGCTTTTCTGCGTTCTGCAATGACTCCCGAAGAACAGGCTGCCAGCGTGGGCGAGTGGTTTGCAAACTGGGCGGAACTCGGATGGCTTTGTTCCGCGCAGCGAGCCTCGACAGCAATTAGGGAGGGGATTTCATGACGCGCCTGCTCGCATTCCTCAGCTCCGCATACGAATGGTGCTCGCAATCGCTCGATCGAGTCCAGTCGCCGCTGCTGCTGCTCATCCGGCTCTATTGGGGTTGGCAGTTCGCCCAGACAGGCTGGGGAAAGCTGCAGCATCTGGATCGGGTCGCGGGGTTCTTTCAGACGCTCAACATACCCGCTCCGCATGTGAATGCGCTGATTGTTGCGCTGAGCGAATTGGTTGGAGGAATCTTGCTGGCCTTGGGATTTGGCTCGCGCGTTGTTGCGTTGGTCCTGTTCTTCGATATGTCGATCGCGTATGTGGCGGGAGACCGCGAGGCGCTGGGCAGCATCCTCGCCGATCCGGGAAAATTCTACGGCGCGGACCCCTACACCTTCTGGTTTGCTGCTTTGCTGATTTTGATCTTTGGTCCCGGACGGTTGGCAATCGACACATTGCTTGCGGCGCGCTTCTCCCATCGCACTCTCAATGAGAAGCAGAATCCATCCGTCGAGAGCCTGCGGGAGTTGAAGACCAAAGCTCGCTGACGAGCAACCCGCCCAGCCAGCCTTTACGCTTTTGAAGACCGAAGCGTCCGTCATCCTTGCTGTCCAAGAGCGTCGAAAATACCGGCTCTGAATCGAAGCGGGGACGACAGCACCAGACGATCTCCCCGCTGTTGTGGATCAGGGCGGAGAATTGGCAGTTCCCGATCAGCTCCAGATCTTCCAGCCGCATTTTAGGCTCCCCTATTAGCGGATGGCATGTTTCAATAAAAATATGACACGCGTGGCGCGATTCATCCTCGCCCTGATTGTCGGCCTGGCTCTGTTGACCTGGGCGGCGTCCGGTGTGGTGCAAACGACGGCGCGCGAATGGTTCGAACGCGACGTCAATTCGCGCGCCCAGTTGGTGCTGATCGGCGCCCGGCAGTCGCTGGCAGATGCATGGTACGATCCTGGAAACCTTCAGAAGCAACTCGTATCCCTGACGCACGACGAGCGTGTGATGGGCGCGGAGGCGTGCAATACGGACTTGACGACGCGATCGAGCACTCCGGGATTTCCCGACGAGTTCGGTTGTTTGGCGGTGGGGCGTCGAGTTCGCAATGCCTACGCCGGCGCGGGCAATGCGAACCCGGAGTTTCACGAGTGGAGCACGGTCGCGACGCTTCCCACCGGCAGCGTACAGGTGACCGCCATGCCCATTTTGGCTCAGGGACAAGAACTTGGATTTGCGGTGCTGGTACACGACCTTAGCTTTATTGAACGGCGCGAGGAAGCGGCGCAGACTTTCCTGATCGTGGTCTTCGGCATTCTGGCCGTCATGGCCTTCGGCGTGCCCCTCCTGGTGGCAAAGCGGGCGCGCTCCGACTGGAGCATGGAACTGCGCAGACTGCTGCGCGGCGGAGGCAAGCACAGCCGCGAGTTTCAGCCTATTCTCAGCGACGTGCGCGAGCTGGTCGGGCGCATGGCCAACGATCGGGAGGACGCTCCTGGGCTCTGGACTGCGCAGCGGCTGAAGCAGACGCTGAACCGGTATCTGCATGGAGAGAAGATCGTTATCCTGGCAAACCGCGAGCCGTACGTCCATCAGTACACAGCAGAAGGAAGAATCGAAGTCCAGCATCCGGCCAGCGGCCTTGTCACCGCGCTCGAACCAATCATGCGCGCCTGCTCCGGCGTCTGGGTGGCCCACGGGAGCGGCAGCGCGGATCGCGAAACGGTAGACCGCAACGATCATGTGCGCGTGCCTCCCGATGAAGAGTCGTATCTCATCCGGCGCATATGGCTCTCGGAAGAAGAACTGCAAGGTTACTACTACGGCTTTTCCAACGAGGGGCTATGGCCCCTCTGCCATATGGCGCACGCCCGGCCCCTTTTCCGTGCCGAAGACTGGCGGCAGTATCGCGCCGTCAACCAGAAGTTTGCCGACGCGGTGTGCAGCGAAGTGGATTCGAAAGACCCCATCATCCTGGTGCAGGATTATCACTTTGCCTTGGCTCCCGCGATGATCCGCAAACGCCTGCCCACCGCGACCGTCATCGTCTTCTGGCACATTCCATGGCCCAATGCCGAGCAGATGGGCATCTGTCCCAGGCGCAACGAACTGCTTGAAGGCCTGCTGGGAAGCAGCATTCTCGGCTTCCACACGCAATTGCATTGCAACAATTTTCTTGACTCCGTGGACAGGTATCTGGAGACGCGCAGAGACCAGGAACGGAATGCGGTGGTGATGCAGGGACACCGCACGCTGATCCGGCCGTATCCGATCTCGCTTGAATGGCCCGTCCGGTGGGCGGAGACGGCGCCCAGCCCCGAGGAGTGCCGCGCGCAGGTGTGGCAGGAATTTGGATTGAAGCCCAATGCGCTGCTCGGTCTCGGAGTCGATCGCCTTGACTATACCAAAGGCATCGAGGAGCGCCTGCTGACGGTGGAACTGCTGCTCGAGCGGCATCCGGAATTCCGCGGCCGGTTCAGCTTCGCGCAACTGGCAGAGCCCAGCAGGACCAAGATCCCGCGATATCAGCAGCTCAACGAAGCCGTGGAGAGCCTGGCCGAACGCATCAACCTGCGCTTCGGGAAAAAAGACTGGAAGCCCATCATCATGCTCCGCTCCCACCACGAGCCGCCTGAGGTCTTTCGCTTCTATCGGGCCGCGGATCTTTGCTATGTGAGCAGCCTGCACGACGGCATGAATCTGGTGGCCAAGGAATTTGTGGCCGCGCGCTCAGACCTGAAAGGCGTGCTGATCCTCAGCGAGTTTACCGGAGCCGCGCGGGAACTGACCGAAGCGCTCATCGTGAATCCTTACGATCTTGAAAGCAGCAGCGACGCGCTGGCCGCCGCGCTGACCATGCCGGAGGACGAACAAAAGGATCGCATGAGATCGATGCGGTCTCTCCTGGTTCAATTCAACATCTACCGCTGGGCGGGAAAGATGCTGGTGGATGCCGCGCGTCTGCGCAACCAGGAGCGATTGACCGGACGGCTGGCCGAGCGCGCCAGCATGGGTCCGGCAGCTTGACGATGAAATAACTTCTGCCTAAGGCCTGTCTCACCGTTGCGCACAACTTGCCAAAGAGCGGGCGCTGTATTCGCGACCGCACTCGCAGCCTGCTTCGCCGCTTCGCGGACCATTCGGTTAAGCGCAGGCAACTCCGCTAGGAGGGAAAGAAAGAGGATGGTCCATTGCCCTGCCTGGCGCCGCGCGCCCGGGCCTGGCGGTTTCCCATGAGGCGGACGAATCCGCGTTGAACCGCGACCACGGTGGCCTCGACGCGCCCGGCCACGCCGAGTTTGGCGAGGATATGGTTGACGTGAACCTTCACCGTTCCCTCCGTGACGCGAAGGGACGATCCGATTTCCTTGTTGGATTTGCCGACCGCCATGAGATGAAGGACATCGATCTCCCGCGGAGTCAGGCTTGGCGCCGTTGCGCGCGCCGCAAGCCGTCCCGCGGCCAGCGGGTGCACCCAGGTTTCCCCGCGAGAGACGGCGCGGATGCATTGCAGCAAATCTTCCCGGCCGGACTCGCCTTTCAGCACATACCCGCGCGCGCCGGCGGAAAACACCTGGAAGACTTCTTCGTCGGTGCTGAATGCCGAGTAAACAATCATCCGCGCCGCCGGGTATCCGCGGCGAATCGCCGCGATTCCGTCAGCGGGCTCCATCCCGCGCATGTGCAGGTCCAGCACCGCGATCTCCGGCCGATGCTGGACAACCTTGTCCACGGCCTCCGGCCAATTGCAGGCTTCGGCGATCACTTCCATCCCCGGTTCGCGATGGATGACTGCCGACAGGCCTTCGCGAACGATGGAGTGATCGTCGGCGATCACGATATGAATGCAAGAAGGTTCCATCATCGCTTCCCTTTCAATCCATCGCGGCGGGAACGGGGATCGAAACGTGGACGCCGGTTCCGCTGCCCGGTTGGCTGTGAATCGTCCAAACGCCCCCCAGGGCGTGGGCACGGTTCCGCATCGATGTCAGGCCCAGGCTCTCCGCGTGCTGATCAGGCCTGAACCCCTGACCGTTGTCTTCTACGCTGAGCCGAGCCTGTCCGGAATCGACAAGCAATTCAATTCTCACCTCGCGCGCCCCGGCATGTTTGACGGTGTTTGACAGAGCTTCCTGGCAGATTCTCAGCAGCGCCTTCTCTATTTCGAGAGGAAGCCGGCGGATCGATCCATCGGTGGAAAAACGCACGGTGAGCCCGTTGCTGGCCGTCAAGTCCTTGACCAGGCTCTCGATTGCGCTTTTCAGATCGAGCTTCTGCAACTCCTCCGGATATAGATCCCACAACGCGCACCGCATCTCCGTCATGCTCCCGCAAAGCAACTGCAATGCGCGTCGCACATGCTGCTGTGCCTCCTCATTCGCTGCCAGGGAATCGCTCGCCAACTCCAGGTGCATCATCGCAGCGGCGTGCGCCTGACCTACCGTGTCGTGAATTTCGAGAGCGATTCGCTTGCGTTCCTTGTGGATCGCATCCTGCATGAGCCGTTCCGCGGAACGGATTTGCTGATGCTTTGCGTCCCGGCGCGAAACCCAAAAATGCGCCAGCAAGGCAGCCGCTACGCCAATCGTCAGATCGTTGAGGGCATTGGTCGCCAGAGTCCCATCTCTGCGATCGAAGAAAACATCCAGAGCGAAGCTGGCCAGGGCAACGAATACGCCGATGGCGAGGGAGCCGCCAATCCGCCGTCCTGGTTTCTCGTTTGGGGACATGGCACGAAGAACCTTTCGTCAGGGCTCTTGCGTGGGCGCGTGGATCGACTCGGCGAAGCGCCTCAATTCAAAGCTAGCATCGGCACGCAATTCCGTAAAGCCGGCCGTCCTGCGAGACCCCAGAGAAGAGCGTCCGCAGGCAACCGGCGCCTCCCTCTTGAAGGCATTCCCGCTCTGGTGAAATCAAAACAAATCAGGACAAAATGCGTCTAATTTGAGTAGGAGGAACTCCAATGCGTCGAATCTTGAAAGCAAGCGCCCTGCTATCCACCGTGCTGTTCGCCACGGCCGCAGTCGCAAGCTCGCCTGCGACCGACGCCGCAATTCGAACCCAAATCCGGCCGGTGAGATCATCGATCATGCCGGCCCAGATCGTTAACTCCCCCCAACCCGACTTCACCAACGATTTACCCGATCTCCCGCACTTTGCCGTCGTCGTTCTGAAGATCAACCTCAACAGGAGGGGCAGGGCCAAGAATATCGAGGTCATCAAATCGGCGGACCCAGCCTTGAATGGACCTGTAATCGCCGCGGTGCGCGATCACCGGTTCATCCCGGCGATGTTGGACAATCGGCCAGTACCAGTCAGTATGAATCTGATTGTCAAGGTCCGGAGTTAGAGCCGGTGCGAGATCCCGGCTGAGGACGAGCCGCGCCAGGGTGTCGCAAATCGAAGACAATCCATCTCCCATCGTGGCGACAACCTCGCCACGACGAGGGGGATTGCGAAAGCGAATGAATCCGGCGCACTGCAATTGCCGGCTCATTGCTACTGTGTGAACGCGGGCTTGATGTGAGCGACCGGAGAAGCTAAGCTGTTTCATAAACGCTGTGGCGCCTCAGGCTTTCCCAAGAGGGTTATTGGTTCCTGCATAAATCCATGTTCTTGCGCCGTCCCTACGGGACTCTATAACGAACTGCTGGAATCCATTTCCCCCTCGCTGAAGCGCGGGGCTAACCAGCTCTGCGCCTCCGGCGCGTTGGTGCGAACATTCCTTACGCAGTATTCAATAAGGCCCGTGATTTTGCTGCCGACCGGCGGCACGGCTGAAGCCACGCCCCTTCAAGGCCTGTTTATGGGATAGGCGCTAGCGAGAGCTCCCTCTAAATGGAATCGGCGGATCTTTGGCGGCGCGAAAGGTTTGTTAATGAGCCGAGCCTGCCCGATTGATCAATTCAACAAGCAGGATTGCGCCTCCCCACAGGAGGGAGGCGGCAATCGCAGTGCCAGCGAGGGGAAGCCGCTTGGCGTTTCGCTCTTGTGTATCAGGTTCTCCGAAGACTCTTTTGATTTGGGCGCGGCTTGTGTGCCGCGCCCGAGACCACCAAGGCAGAGAAGACATGGGAGCTACTCGCAATTTCAGTTGGACGGACTATGCATCTGAGCGACTTGGCCGCCCTGAGTCATCTTAGACGCGGCTTCTACCGCCGTGAGGTTGGGGACTTTTCTCTCCCACACAATGCGTGCCGCAGGAGCGTCGTTCGGGTAGATCTGCGCCGATTCCTGTCCTTTCGGCTCAAGAAGGATGTCGACTCTGCGGTTATAGGCAAGCCATGTCGCCTTCTCCCGCTTGGTCATCCACTTCTTTGGTTGTTGCGGGTCTTGCGTCTGAAGTTGCTCCACTTCTCTTTTGGAGAGTTGCTGGGCTTTGCCTTCCGCCCGAGTCTCAATCTTGTCGGCTGCGATGCCTTGCTTGATGAGCAGGCTCTTCACCAGCATCGCTCGCCTCTTGCTCAGCGCCATATTGTATTTGCTGGAGCCTCGCACATCGGCGTGCCCAACGATCGTCAGCTCGTTTTGCTGATCGAACTGTTCGTTGCGCTTGAAGGTCGCGGCCGCCTTTTGCAGAGCCTGCTCCTCGCTGGAAACCAACCCGATTTTAGGATGGCGCCGCTCGGGATAGGCGGTCGGATAAAAAAGGCTCACCAGCTTGACAGGCGGCGCCGGATCGATGGACCCGACTACATGCAGGGTTGCGCTTTGCGTCTGGGTTCCGCACGCGCCGGCCGCAGTGAGCGTGTAGGTGATCTCCCGGTCAACCGGGCCTGTGTCGGTGGTCCCAGGCGTTGCTTGAATGATCTCGTCGCCGCTGGATGCGACAGTGCCCAGTGGCTGAATCGTGACCTTGCTGCCGTTAGGAGCAGACCAGGTCAGAGTGGCTGAAGTGTCTTCGACGACCTTGTCTCCGATCTTGTGGTAGCGCACTTCAGGCTGGCTGAGCGCGATCGTCGGAAGCGGCTGCGGATTGACGTCGATCGTCGCATCCTGCTTGACTATGCCTCCGGGGCCTCTCGCCAGAAGCTGGTATGTCGTCGTCCGCGTTGGGTCCACAGCGCGATCGCCGCTCATCGGCACGCTGCCAAGATCGGTGATGGATGTCGCCACCGCATTCGAGGCCTTCCAGTTCAAGGTGTCCTTCTGGCCGCAGCCAATCTTCGACTGCGATGCAGCGAGTTGCGCGGTGACGGGCGCAATCGGAACCATTGCAGTGGCTATGCCGGCATCGAACCGCCGCTGCGGTCCGAGCGTGAGGCCCTTTTTGAAGCTCCTCATCTTGATCTTTCCGTTGTCGTTCAGATAGACGACAGCCCTCTGCCCCGCATCGACAGTTACGGGGCCGGACCAGATCGTCCGGCCTTCCCGCGTAACGGTGACCTGGTATTTTCCGGGGTGAACGAGCAGCCACTGGTGCATCAGAAAGTTGTTATCGAACTCGTCAACGTGACCGACAAAGTAGTCGGGCGTGGTGCCGTTGAGCAGAACGGCGGCCCGTGGATGCCCCTTCAATTCGATATCCGCGAACGGCCCGCTCACCCGGCCCCCGCTCTTTTGAAGGTCAAAGTCCACGCTGACGGTCTTTCCAGCTTCAACATTCACTTTTCGCAGGTCCGGCGTGTATCCGTAGTTGTAAACCCCGATGCTGTGCTCGCCAGCTGTCAAGACGATCTTTTGATTGCCGTCGCGAATGGCATTTCCGTCTACGAACACATACGCCTGCTTGGGATCCACATGGACCTTCAAGGTCCCCGTGGCCTGGTCGCTCTGCGCAATCAGATTCACTGCGCTCAACAGAAATGCCAACGTCGCGAAACCGAAGATTCGCGTCAATAACTTTGTCCAATTCATGTTGCGACTCCTTTGCTCCAACTCCCGCTCATCGCTTTTTTCGCTCCCATCAACAAAAACGGCGCCGTGGAGGCGCAACCCCGATTGGGTGCGCGATCTTCTCCGTTTGATTCCGCTTCTGGTCGATAGGGCGGGCCAGCCGTAGCAGAGGCCGGCCTCTCATAGGATGTTGGCATATCTTCAGCCCGCTCACAATTCGCGTAGGGATATAGGAGGATCTATATCTTTCGATCTATATAAGGCCGAGAAATGCGGGCTTTCAGCTTCATCACTCTCCGGCAGCGTGCAGATCCACCTTGCCGCGGAACTTGCCATAGACAAAGACAACGTAGCCGACGGCCAGCGCCATGCCAAAGCTCCACCAGACGAGGCCGACGCCGAGCGTGTGCGGGCCGGAGATGGCACGGCTGAGGGTGATGTCGTTGCCGGCGCCGGTGGTTGCGGGAAGCAGCGTGGGATAAAGGCCCCAGCATGCGCCGGCCAGCATGAAGAAAAGGTAGGAACAGGAGGAAAGGAAGGCCTTGACCGGATGCGCCGCGCGATTGAAAAGCCAGATGCCGGCCAGAGATGCGACGACGCCAACGGGAACGATGAATGTGGCCGGGTAATTGAAGTAGTTGTTCAGGCTGGCCGGACGCACGGCGATGGTGGCTGCGAGGCTAATCGCCGTAAGCGCCGCCAGCGCCAGCCAGAGCGGGTTTACGATGCGGCGTGCGCGCGCGGCCAGCTCTCCCGAGGTCTTGACGGTGAGCCACAGCGCGCCGTGCAGCGTGAGCGCCGTGAGCGCCACCAGCCCGCCGATCACCGTGTACCAGTCCAGAATGCCGGGATTGACTCCGGGCTGCCAGTTGGTCCAGAGGGGCAGGAAGAAGTAGCCGTCTGCCTGCAACGGAACGCCGCGCAGGACATTGGCCAGAGCGGCGCCGAAGAAGATGGTGAGCAGGGCGCTGGCGATGCCGAAGACGCCGTCCAGCAACGCGCGCCAGACGCCGACTTCGATGTGGTTGCGCAGTTCCAGGCTCACGCCGCGCAGGATCAGCAGCCAGAGGACGATCATCAGCGGCAGATAGAAGCCGCTGAAGGCCGAGGCGTAGAGCATCGGAAAAGCGAAGTAGAGCGTGCCGCCGCCGGCCAGCAGCCAGACTTCGTTGCCGTCCCAGACCGGGCCGATGCTGGCCAGCGTGGTGCGGCGCTCGGTTTCCGTGCGAACCAGGAAGAGGTGGAGCACGCCCACGCCGAGGTCGAAGCCGTCGAGCACCACGTAAGCCACGATCATCACGGCAACCAGCCAGAACCAGATAAAACCCATCATGGCGAAACTCCTTCCTTCGAGAACATCAAGCAAGAGCGGCAGCCGTCAAGCGGCGTGAACGGCATCCGCTTCGACGGCCTTCGGTTCCGGCCCCTCGCTGATCTCGCGATAGATGAGCACGGTGAACAGCAGGCTCAGCAAGGCGTAGAGACCCATGAAGCCAAGCAGCGTGAAGAGGCCGTTCGAGGCCGAGACGGTGTTCGAGTATCCTTCGCTGGTTCGCATCAGCCCGTAGATGATCCACGGCTGCCGGCCAAGCTCGGCGGTCATCCAGCCGGCGGTGTTGGCGATGTAAGGCAGCGGAAAGCTGAGCAGCAGCGCCCACAACGCCCAGCGCGCTGTGAAGAGTTTATTTCGCCACAACAGAAATGCCGAGACGATCATCAGCAGCACAAACCAGGTTCCGAGGCCGGCCATGATGTGATAGGCGTAAAAAAGGAGCGGCAGCGCGGTGGGCCGCTGATCGGGGGGAAACTGGTCCAGGCCCTTCACCTCTGCCATGGTGGTGCCGTAAATGAGGAAGCTGAGCGCGTCGTTGACGACGATGGGGTTGTCGATCTGGCCTGTCTCCTCGTTGGGCTGGCCCATCAGCACCAGTCCTGCGCCGCTCTCGCTGTGAAACAGGCCCTCCATCGCGGCCATTGCGGCCGGCTGGTTGCGCGCCACGTACTTGCCGTGCAGGTCGCCGGTGGGAAAGATCATGGCGATGGAGGCGATGACGCCGGCGATTACGCCCACCTTGAGAAAGATCCGGGCATACTCCTCGCGCCGCCCCTCCAGCAGATAGAATGCGCCCACGGCGGACATGACAAACGCTCCGGTGACGACTGCGCCGGTCATGTTGTGCGCGTATTGCAGCAGGCCCCAGGGATTCATCAGCAGTTGCCAGAAGCTGACCACCTCGAATTGGCCGTTGGGCAGCCGGTCATAGGCCACCGGATGCTGCATCCATGCGTCGGTGACGATGATGAAGAATCCAGAGATCCACGATCCAACGAAAACCATGACTGCCGAGAACCAGTGCATCCATTTGGAGATGCGTTTTTCGCCGTACAGAAAGAGGCCCAGAAAGGCGGACTCGAGAAAGAAGCTGAAGACTCCTTCCATGGCCAGCGGCTGGCCGATCACTCCGCCGGAGAGGCGCGAAAACCGCGCCCAGTTGGTGCCGAACTCGAACTCCATGGGAATGCCGGTGACCACGCCAAAGACGAAATTGATGGCGAAGATGCGCCCCCAGAACCGCGCCGCGCGGTCCCATTGTTCACTGCCCGTCTTGAGCGCTACCGACTTGAGAACCACGATCAGCAGGCCGAGGCCCATGGTGAGCTGCGGAAACAGATAGTGGAAGGTGATGGTGAAGGCAAAGTGCAGCCGGTGAATCAACTCAGCGGTCATCGAAAGCCTCCTGTTTCATGACGTCGTTCCCAAGTTGGAAGGCAATGCAGACCGTGCATCGCCGGAAATCCGGAGGGCCAGGTCGGCTTGGATCGACATCAACGGCTGCCGCTTCTCGTCCGGGCGCTCGGTCAGCCGCGAAGCTGCAATTCCGGCGAGCACGGCTTCCAGGCGAGACGTGCTCTCGATGCCTCTCATCATCGTATCGCTCTAGGCCGCGGTCGGGAATGCGGTCCGCAAGCGCTGGTCAGAGGAAGCAGACGGGCAAGCGGCTGAAATTCAGCCACTTGCGGAGTTCTCTCGCCGGCGCAGCCTGGTCCGTGACGAAGCCTCGGGAAAAAACTTCAAACAACAGTTGTAACTAAATGATTAGTTGAGCGTCCTATAGCTAGGAAAGATCGGCCAGCAGGCTGTGCCGAACTTCAGCTTCCATGCCGCCAAAGAAATCCATCACGCTGACACCGGCCGAGCTTCGGCTGATGAAGGTCCTCTGGGACCGCGGAGATTCGACGGTCGCGGAGATGGTGGCCGCAACCTCTGCCGAAACGGAGCTGGCCTACACATCGATCCTCACAACCATCCGGATTCTTGAGACGAAGGGCTACGTGAGCCACCGGCAGGAGGGCAGGGCATTCCTCTACAGCGCCTCGATTGGCGAACTCGAAGCCGGCCGGTCGGAGGTTCGCCATGTGCTGCAACGCTTCTTTGGCAACTCGCGCGAGCGGCTTTTGCTCTCGCTGCTGGGCGACGATGAACTCCGCCCCGACGAGCTCAGGCGGCTGAAGAGCGCGATTGCGAGTCTGCCGGAAGAGCATCCCGGCCAGGCCGCGGAGGAATTCTAGATGGGCCCGCTGCTGCATACGATCTCGCTCTTATCGGCCTCCGCGGCGGGAGTTCTCTTTTCTGCCGTTTGGGAAGGCGTTGTCCTGGCCGGATGCGTGGCGCTGTGCCTGCGCCTGCTGCCCGGCTTGAGCGCAGCAGCCAGGTCGGTCGTCTGGACGAACGTCTTTCTTCTTCTGGTCCTTCTGCACGTTCTTCCCTCGATCCTGCAGGCTTTGCCCTCGACCGGAGCGAGCGGCTTCGCGGACGCCGGTTACCGCCCTTCCCGTTTCCTTGTTGACCCGTTCTGGGCCGAGGCGATTGCCGGCGCATGGGCGCTGCTCTCTCTCTGGAGAGGAGTGCATCTGGTCGCGGGCGCCATGCGCGGTCGTGGCCTGGCGGCGCGGGCTATTCCATTGCGCGCGGATGCGGATTTGCAGCCATTGCTCCAGGTGAGGCATGGAAGCAAACTCGGACGCAAGGCGGAGCTTTGCACCTCGGCGGAGATCGAGCGTCCAAGCGTCTTCGGCTTCTTTCATCCGCGCATCCTTCTTCCCGAGGGCCTGCCCGAGCAATTGAGCGAAAGCCAATTGCGGCAGGTCGTGATCCACGAGATGGAGCACCTGCGCCGCGCTGACGACTGGACCAATCTGCTGCAGAAGGCGGGCCTGGTTCTCTTCCCGCTGAATCCGGCGCTGCTTTGGGTGGAGCGCCGGCTCTGCGCGGAACGGGAGCTTGCCTGCGACGACCGCGTCTTGCTCTCGACCGGCGCCCGCAAGGCCTACGCGATCTGTCTCACCCGCCTGGCGGAGTATTCCATCTTCCGCCGCAATCTTTCGTTGGCGCTCGGCGCCTGGGAGAGGCGGCCGGAGCTGGTGCGGCGCATTCATCGCATTCTGCGGCATCCGGAGAAGCCCCTCGGCGGCAAGCAGGGAGCGGTTTTGACTGGCGGCTTGATGCTCGCGGTGCTGGCGGGTACGGCCGCTCTGGCCCGCAGCCCGCAGCTTTTGAACTTCGCCACGCCGGCTCAACCCGCCCTGCAGGCTCGCGCCATCCCGGCCTCGGGTCTTCAGCAGATCGGCCTTCGAGAATTCAGCGGCTCCCCGGAACTGGTCAAGGCCGTCCTGCCTCAGAGACGGCAAACTGCATACAGCTCGGCTCATCGGCGTCCAGCCGTCAAGCAGATGGTGAGACGGCCCCGTGCCCTCCCAAGCCAGACCGCCTGGTTTTTGCTCACGGAGTGGGAAGATTCCGGGCCGCCTCCGCAGGTAATCATCGCCGTCTCCCAGGATCGACGCCCCTCGTATGCCGCCGTTGCCATTGCCGGCGGCTGGCTGATCGTTCAAATCTAACCGCAACTTCAACCAGGAGGAGATTCCATGTCCGCATCAACTAATCATTTAGTAGCCAACGCAAAAAAGCTGGCCTTTCCCGCAGCAATCGTGGGCGCATTCGCTTTGGGCGCCGCAATTTTCGTCGGCCACGGAAGCGTTCACGCCGCAACCGCGCTGGACGACAACAGCGTCTCGGCGCTCACCTCGCTCGATCATGCGATGGAGGCGGTTGCCTCGAAGGTAACCCCCGCGGTCGTCAATGTCGCCGTGACCTCGAAGAGCTCCGGCGACTCGTCCGACGGCGCCCAGATGCAGGGCCTGCCACCGGGCTTTCAACAGTTTTTCGGGCCCCTCTTCCAGCAACCCTCTCAGCCGCAGATCGAGCATGGCGTGGGAAGCGGCGTCATCATCTCGCCGGACGGCTATATCGTGACCAACGATCACGTGGTCGATGGCGCCACGGAGATCCGTGTGACGCTGCACGATCGCCGCATCCTGAACGCGAAGGTCGTCGGCGTGGACAAGCTGACCGATCTTGCCGTGCTCAAGGTGAATGCAACCGATCTTCCCTGCATCGTCTGGGGAGACTCGACCAAGCTCGAACCCGGCCAGACTGTGCTGGCCTTTGGCAGCCCCTTCGGCTACTTCCAGTTTTCAGTCACCCGCGGCATCGTCAGCGCCGTCGACCGGCCGAATCCCTACTCGGATAATCCGCGCAAGCCGGGCGGATACATCCAGACCGACGCCGCCATCAATCCGGGCAACTCCGGCGGTCCGCTCGTGGATGCGCATGGCGAACTGGTTGGCATCAACACCTTCATCATCACCAACAGCGGATCGTTTGCCGGGGCGGGCTTCGCGATTCCCTCGCAGATCGTGCGCGCCACCGCCGATCAGATCATCAAGAACGGCAAGGTTGAGCACGGCTACCTGGGCATCGGCATGAACGACGTCACGCCCGACAATGCGCACTTCTTCGATCTCAAGGATGCGACCGGAGCCATCGTCTCCGAGGTCACGCCCGATTCTCCGGCAAGCCGCGGCGGCGTGAAGACCGGTGACGTGATCACGCAACTCAACGGGCAGAAGATCGTGAACGGAAGCGCACTCCAGCTGGCGGTCACCGAGATGACTCCCGGAACGAAGATCGCCCTGAGTGTGATTCGCGACGGCAAGCCGGTCACGCTCGACCTCACCGTCGGCCAGTTTCACGGCAACTCCGAAGTGGCAGGAAACGAAGGCGGCGATAACCAGCCCAACGGGAAGATCGGCCTCGAGGTGAGCAACCTTACGCAGCAAGCCCGGCAGCAGTTCAACGTGCCCGACCGTGTCCATGGCGTCGTGGTTCAAAATGTCCGTCCCGGCAGCCCGGCCGACGACGCGGGCATCCAGCCTGGAGACGTCATCCTCGAGGTCAACCGCAAGCCGGCCGATTCTGTAAGCCAATTCGCCAGCGACGTACAGCAGAACAACAGCGGACAGGATCTGCTGGTGCTCGTCTGGTCGAAGGGCAATGCAAGCTATCGAACGATTCATCCCGATCAAGGCAGCCAGAACGGATAGGCTGGTTTGCGAAGTGTAGACCCCTCCAACTGAGTCAATCCGAAGCTCAAAGCAACGACAAAGGGCACCCCGAAGGGCGCCCTTTGTGCTGCTTGCCGCTTGGGTTTAGAAGTTGAACTTCAGACCGTATTCGATCTGGCGTGGCGAGCCTTCCGCAAAGACGCCAGAACCTAGGCCGACGCGGCTGTCCTCCTCGGCGGCGTGTCCAGCAGTGCCGTTCGGGCTGCCCGCCGTGCCTGTAAGCTGACCGCCAATCACGTTCGGGCTGAGGGTGCCAGTACGGTTGTTGTAGTTCACTGCGTTGAGAACATTGAAGGCGGCAAAGGTAGGCCGCACGGTAAAGCGCTCGCTGCGCACCTTAATCGTGCGTCCCAGCGTCACGTCCCACACGCGCAGGATATCGTTACTCACCTGGGCAGCAGGCGCCGGCGCCAGCGTTGTCAGAACGCCGCCCAGTTCGGTCATCTCATTCGAGGTGAGCAGGCCCGCGCTGACCAGTGTCTGTCCGGCCGGAGTGAGCTTACCCGCGTAGTTGGTGTTGTACTGGCTGATCAGTTTGTTGATGTTCGTGCCGTTATACTGTCTGCCAAAGGAGCCAACATTGGTGCCAGGCACGAGGACACCCGTCACGCCGCTGCCGTTTGCGTCGTCGGTGAAGATGTCGCCCGAGCCCGTGGTTGGCAGGTTGACGTTGGACGGCAGCGAGGAATAGAGGTGTGAAATCGTATCGAATTCGACACCGCCAAAGGTCTTCGCCGAGATGCCGATGGAAAACTGATTGTGGCGGTCAAGCGAGGTCGGTCCAAAGTACTTGGTCGGGTGGTTGTTATCCCACGCCGTGCCGCCGAAGTCGGCATCGCCCAACTCCGACGTTCCGGTCGCATCGTAATGAGAGTAGCTGTAGGAGATCTGAGTATTGATATCCCTCAGGCCTTTGGTGGCTTGTTGAATCCGTCCCTGCAGCGAAAGGTCAAGACCGCTATAGACCGAGCGGCCGGTAGGATACAAGACAAACATCTGACCCCAGGTGGTGTTTTGTCCATTGAATGCCGCGGTTCCGGGCCCGCCTCCGGAAAACTGATTCCCCGAATCCAGGCCATTGAGGGCAAAGTCGGTGATCGTGGCCGGACCAACAGGAATAGCCTGGGTAGTAGAAGTGGCCGGCACGGCGGGATGCAATCCTGGGCATCCGGCGATAGCCTGATCGATTGTGGAGACGGTAACGGTCGTGGTGCTGCACGCCGTTAGTGTGCTGGCGATCGCAGCTTGCGCGTTCGCGACGCTCAGGTATTGCGCATCGCCCACGTGGTTGACGTCCTGGCCGACAAGCGTGTGCAGACCTATGCTGCGCACATAGTCAGCCGTCAGCACCATGCCCGGCCGGATCTCATGCTGCACGCCAATATTGATCTGGTAGGAGGTAGGCGTCTTATAGTTTGGCGCAAAGAGTTCATCGCCATTGGTGTTTGGCCCCTCTGCCAGGTTATTCAGAACATAGGAGCCATTCGCGGAAGGCCCAGCAGCAATGGTGGCTTTTTGAAGCGCCGCTTCATCCCCGGCGAGCAATGAGTAGGCCGGGGCGCAGGTAGAACCAGTGGTGCAGGTAGTCGACGTGCCCTGAAGAACCTGCTCTCCAAGCGGAACGCCGTTATACCCCGAATCGATACCGATGTTCCAGAACAAGCCCGTGGGCAGCTTGGGCGGACGATCGAAGAGCACGTTGTTCCATACGTTGTTCTCGTAGTAGAGGCCGGCGCCGCCGCGGATGACGGTCTTGCCTGTGCCCTTGAAGTCGTACGCGAAGCCCGCCTGCGGGCCGAAGTTGGCATTTGGCTGCCTGACCGTATCGCCCAGGTTGGGAGCTTGCGTGAACTGGTTGTCCAGTTGAGGGATAGCCGGCAGGTCGGAATCGGTGCGGCCGGTGTCGTGGACATAACGCAGGCCGACATTGACGGTCAACTCATGGGTTACCTTGAAGGTATCGCTCAGGTAAGCATTGAAACGCCAATCCTCTTGACCGCCTCCGGGGAAACCGAATTGCGGAATCTCAGTGTCGTAGCCCTCGCCATTACCCTGGAGTACTCCCGGATAGTAGCCTCCGCCATTAACCGGATAGTTTAAGGGGTTAGTGGCGTTTCCAAAGTTTGCAGAGACGCCGCCCTCGGATGCTGCACAACCGTCATCCGCACTCTGGACAGCTGCGGAGCCGATGGCCGGGAACGTCCCAGCTTCCGCCGCACGCAGAACGTCGCAGCCCGCAATGGTGTAGTCCTGCGGACCGAAGCCAAAGAAACTGGCAAATCCTCCACCGAGCATGTGATTAATGCCGGCGCCATAGCGCAGTGTGTGCTTGCCCTTCAGCCAACTGCCGTCATACTTGAACTGCTTGTTGCTCTGCACGGTTGCCTGCGGAGCATTGTCGTTCGGACCCGTTGAAAAATTAAAGGGGGCGATCACAAGATTGATGCCGGGGGTGGGATTGTAGAGTCCCGCCGTGGCGTCGGTGATGTGGTTTACGAATTTGAAGTATCCGGCGCGGAAGCTGTGGGTGAAGTTGCCGTTGGCGTAGTCCGCTCCTCCGGCGTAAGTGGGCGTGTTGTCGCGGTTCAGGAAGGGCGAGAACTCCGACGTCACGGTGTCGCTGTTGTTGTTGTAGTTCCAGCGGCCGAAAACATGAAGTCCATGCGGTCCGTTCCAGTCCAGCCGGCCCATAGTCAGGGTTTCGTGGAATTTGGCTGGGTAACCACCGCCGTCGACGCTGGTCAGGCCAGCAAACGGTCCACTGAAGATGACGGGGTTGAAGATATTCTGGCGGAAGTACTCATATTGGCCGAAGAAGAAGAGCTTATCGTGCCGAATCGGGCCGCCCACAGCGCCACCCATATTGTTGCGTTGGAAGTAATCCGCGTTGACACCGGGAACAGGAGCGTAGCCGACCGGCTCGGCGTTGCCAGCGCGCTTGTCGCGGAAGTTGTAGAAGCTATCCCCGTGGAATTTGTTGGTTCCAGAACGAGTGATCACGTTCACCGATCCGGAAGAAGTCAAAGAGGTGGAGATGTCCAGGCTCGACTGGGCGATCTGGAACTCCTGAATCGCGTCCTCGGAGACGTTTTGGGTGGTGGTACCGACGTTTTCATCCGAGATGTCAACTCCGTCCAGCGTGATGCGGGCCGTGCGGCCGAAACGCCCGCCGAAGGAAATGCTGGAGTAGCCGTTCTTGGTGGGATCGAAGCTGGTTCCATCCTGAATCTGAACTCCCGGCTGGAGCTGAGCCATATCCAGGAAGTTCCTTCCGTTCAAAGGCAGCGCCTCGATCTCCTGACGGTTCAGCACGCCTTCCACCGACGAACCAGAGGTGTCCACCTGCACGGCCGTATCTTGCACGCTCACTTGAGTGACGACGCCCTGCATGCCCAGCTTGCCGTCTCCGTTGGCCGTCTCGCCCACCTGAACGATGATCGTGCGCGTGAACGGGGAGAATCCGGGAGCTTCGACGAACACCGTGTACTTGCCCGGAACCAAGCCGCCGGCCAAGTAGATGCCTGCGCTTGTAGTTGTCAGAACCTTCTCATAGCCCGTGGAAGGTTCCTTGATCGTCACCTTAGCGCCCGGTACCACAGCGCCCGAAGGATCGGTCACAGTGCCTTGGATTGCGCCGGAGGCTGTCGTCGCCTGCGCGTAGCCCGCTTGTTGCAGAAGCGGGGTTGCGAGCACAAAGGTGAAGATGACCCCGAGCGTCAGCGTTACTGCATTGAACCGGACAAACCGCATATTCTCCTCCAAACTTAGTGGGCAGAAGTTCAAATAAGGACACGTTGATTCGCTTGCTGTGCCTGTTCCTTTCACTTAAAAGGGCTTCGATTGAGAGAATGGGGATTCGATCCCAAGGAAGCCAGGCTCCGACATTTTAGGGATTGTACGCAAGCTGATCGCCATTCTCTCCAATAGAGATAAAATATTGAAAATTATTGAAAATACACCGGTTACAAAGGACGTTAAATTTGAGTACCCTCATATATAATATGATTATATGTAGGCGGAATCCAGAAAATGGATAGCATGGTCCATATTCTGTAACGGCTGGGCGGAGGAGTTCGAGAGGGTTATGGCGTCGGAACTATGCCGTCTCGACCCAATGAGATTGGCGTGCGGGCCTACTCTCCGACACCTGGGCGGTTCGACAATCTCCGTAGACGAAACCGATGCCGCAAGCGGCGTTCTTCCCTCTGCAACCCAACGAGCACGGTTTGCGGAGAATGAACCTTCGGTGGCGCACGGTTGAAATGGCGAGGAGCGGGCAAAGATCGGAACAACGGTTGAATGCCGAAACCAAGGAAGCCGAACTGCAAGCGGACAACTCTGCCCGGTCCGTGCCCGCCATGAGCGGCCGGGCGCGCCGAGGCCGAAAATGCCCCGATTCCGATGCAGCCGGTGATGCCCGGTTCCTTGAAACCGGCCTGGCGCGTCCGGCGCGAAACGATTTGCCGTCTTGCAACACAATTATCATAGTGAGCGTTGCGAGGGTTGTGTTAAGCTGTGGCGGAGTCGCGGCAGCTCTTCCCGGATGTCCCCTGCGCCGGCTCCAGACAACTCCTTCACTGCTCAGCGAATACGGTGTCCAACCGCATCCTCATTGTCGAGCATCCACGGTCATCCCCAGGCTGTGACGGGGAATTGACTGAGGTTTCTACGGAATGGGAGAATACCCGCCGCGCGTCGTGGGATTCTTTCTCTCCGAAGGAGTTGTGCGCCTCCAAAGACAGCCTGGTGATCGCCAATGCCGTTGCCGGCGGCGGCAAGGCGGCGGAGTTCTTTCAATGGCTTCGCAGGAATCCTGTTTCAGTTCCCATCTTTGCCATTCTTCCGGCCGATGACTGCGCCATGCTTCACGCAGCAACCGAGACGGTTGACGACTTTCTGCTGTGGCCCATCCGCCCCGAGGAGCTGCACCGGCGGATCGCCCGCCTGTTGGGACCAAGGTCGAGGGAGCTGAACGACATCGAGGCAACCCTGGCGGCGGAGATCGGCCTGGGACAACTCGTGGGGCGGGACCCCGCTTTCCTCAGCGCCCTGGCTCAGGTTTCGCGCTTTGGCGCCAACGACGCCCCGGTGCTGCTCACCGGAGAAACGGGAACCGGCAAGGAACTCTGCGCCCGCGTGACTCACCTGTTCAGCAAGCGCCACCAGGGGCCGTTCATTCCGGTCGATTGCGGCGCTCTGCCCGACCACCTCTTTGAGAATGAGGTCTTCGGCCATGCCCGCGGCGCGTTTACCGATGCGCGCTCGGACCAGAAGGGGCTGGTGTCGCTGGCCCACGGCGGGACCCTGTTTCTGGATGAGATCGATAGTTTGTCTCTGGCAGCCCAAAGCAAGGTCCTGCGCCTGCTGCAAGAGCGCGTCTACCGCCCGCTGGGCTCGGAGGTCTTCAAGCAGGCGGAGGTGAGAGTCATCGCGGCCACCAACCGCAATCTGGAAGAGCTGGTGGAGCAAAAAGCCTTTCGCTCCGACCTTTATTTCCGCATCAATGTCCTGCGGATTCACATGCCGGCGCTGCGCGAGCGCCGCTCCGACATCGCAATCCTCGGCAGGCATTTCATCGATGAAATCTGTAAGACGAATGAACTGCCTAAGAAGGTTCTTTCTCCGGCGGCGTTGAGCAAGCTCGAGCAATATCCCTGGCCGGGTAACGTCCGCGAACTCTACAACACGATGCAGCGCGCGGTTCTGACTTCGCCGGGAACACAAATCGCCGCTTCGGTCATTCCTCTGAATTCATCCGGCAATGGCGGTGGGGCAGGCGTTTGCGAGACTGCCTGTAAAGGCTTCCGCAGCGCCAAGCTATATGCGATCCAGCGCTTCGAGAGTGAATATGTGAAGCAACTGATGGAGAAGCATCATGGCAATGTAACTCAAGCTGCACGCGAGGCGTGCAAAGACCGCCGCGCCTTCGGACGCCTGGCGCAAAAATACAGAATCCTCGCGGCATCCGAGTGATGGGTCGGCCGCGCCCCATCCGGGTCGTATTCTACCCACTCTCCTAAGTACCGGCTTTTCCAATCCAGCAGCAGATCTTTCTTCTCGTGCCGCCACGATTCGCCGGGACGAAAACATCCCTCCCTCCGCGCGGAACTCGCTCACAAGGACGCCTAACTCGCAGATTCCCATGCGGTGGAAATCCGCGGCGGTTTGGCGCGCAAGGTGCATAACTCTCCACCAAGGGCGATCTTGCTGTGGCGGATGGGAAGTCTGCAAACATGGCGGTTGCAAAGCAAATCCTGAGTTATTTCCTGCGCAATCCCGAGGGGTCGGACAGCCTGACCGAGCTTGCGCGCTGGCGGCTCATGGAGGAGCGAATCCGGTTGAGCGTCGAGAGCACCCAGGCGGCGCTGAACTGGCTGGTCGCCGAAGGGTACGTGCAGCAGGAGGCCAGAGTCGGAACGGAGAGCCTCTTTCGGCTGAACCCGGCGCGGCAGCAAGACGCGGAGTTGTTGCTCAAAGAAGAACGGCAACATCAATCGCCGCGGAACCGGGATACCCGCGGTTGACTGGGCGCCAAAGAAGGCATCGATCGAAGCGATTGTGGCAGGCCGGCGTCAGAAGTTTCATCGGCCGGAAGGCAAGAGGAGAACCGAGTGGCTGATTATCAAGCCGTCTTTGCTGTCGGGGACGCGCTCGCGAAGTTCCTGAACAATAACTACGACCCGGCGGTCGTGGGGTTCCCCTGCGCTTTCAAGCTGGTCTCGAGCGCCGAGATCGCCAACGAGGATACAACCAAGCTCGACAAGACCGTCTCGCTTTTTCTTCACCGCATGACCACTGCCGAGCACTACCGCAATGTAACTCGCCTCTATGACTCGCCTTATGACCAGCCGGTTCTCTATCTCGATCTGCATTACCTGCTCTCTTATTGGGATGCCTCAGCCGAAGGCGCGGAGGCGGAGCAGAAGATCCTCGTCTGGACCATGCAGCAGTTGCAGTCCAACCCGAACCTCGACGCATCGGTTCTCTCGCTGTCATCGTCAGCGCCCGGGTGGACCAAGTCCGATTCGGTGCAGATCATTCCCGCGGATCTGAGCCTTCAGGACATCCTCGATATCTGGGACGGCCTGGGTCCCAAGTACCGCCTGACGGTGGGTTATGTAGCGCGCGTCGTGAGAGTCGACCGGACCATCACTCCCGGATTGCCGGTGGTGGCCACTCGCTTTCAGATGCAGGACCTTCCACTGCAGAACGGAGGCCTCTCGTGATTGAGAATGTGGACCGCCGCGTTCTGGGAGCTTTTGTCTGCGTGGATGCCATCACCGGCAACTCGGTGATTCCCGCCATTCCTGTCACCGCTTCGCAGTGGACCGTCACGCCCAATCGCAGCGGTATCTACGTCATCTTCGACGGACCCAACTTCGACGCGCTGACCGATGAATTCATCCCCTCTGGGACATGGCCTGCGCCGGTATCTTTTGAGGTTTCGCTGCAAGATCCAAGCCTCCGCTATCTGCCCCGGCGGGCCAATGTGCAAGCGCCGCTTGCCGTGCCGAATTACCCCCCGGTTCCAACGCCGCCCACGGGAGTCTTCGCACCGCAGCAGGTCGCGGTTTATCCTTCGCCGGCTGGGGTGATCGGGTCTAACTGGGCATCGATTCACGCTTCGGTGACGCTCGCGGGCACGAACCCGCCGCAGGGACTGCCGTGGGCAGTCCTGCAGGTGGTGCAAACGAGTAACAACGCCGTGCTGGCCACCAGCCAGACCGATCTCAATGGCGAGGCACTCCTTGCTGTGGTTGGACTCACAGTGCAGGCCAACACCGGCGGCAGCGGACCCGTGACGACATCGACGGTCGCGGCCACGGTCATAGCTTATTTCGACCCCAGCGTCTTGAGTCAGCCGACAGGCTGGATTCCCAATCCGGATGACATCTTGAACGATCTAACCAACCCCGCGCTCAAGTCCAGCAGCCAGGCGGTCGAGCTTAGCTCCGGGCAGGAGATGGCGATGAGTTTTGCAATCACCGTTTGAAGCAAGCGTTGAGGTCGACAACCGAAACCGGAAATTGAAACGAGCCAGGAATTGAAACAAGGAGGACTGCCGTGCCCAGCTACCTGTCACCAGGCGTATATGTTGAGGAAGTCAGTTACAGCGCACCGACAATTGAAGGTGTGGGGACTACCACCACCGCCTTTGCCGGACCTACATTAACCGGCCCTGTCAGCGGCATGCCTTATGGTGGACTTCCAGCCAGCGGCAGCGCGGTTGCGGGGAGTCCGGCGCCCACCGTTCCGCAGTTGCTGTCGAGCTTCGGCGACTTCCAGAACATCTACGGCGGCTATGCCGACCTGTCGTTGACCGTCTCTTCGGAGAACGTGAACCCGGCCAGCATGGTCGATGTCAATTACATGGCGATGGCCGTCCAGGCATTCTTTTTGAATGGCGGCTCGGCGCTCTACGTCTCTCGGGTCTTCGCCAACAACCCCGGCGCCACGGAAGGGACGATCGATCCGGGCATTGCCGTCTCCGGTACTGCTTCGGCGAGCGATGTTGTCGTTCAGGGACGATTCCCCGGAGCCTTTCTGAATACGCAGACGGTCTCGGTCGCGCTGACTGCTACTCGCGTCCTGAACTTCAACAATCTGGCAAATCTGCCAACTGGATCGCTGCTTGGCGAGCCGGGAGCAGGCGACGGTGCGCCGACCCTCTATGCCAACGGGACGGGCACGACCTTCATGTCCAACGCCACGGTGCCGGCAGCGTTGACCGCGGGGACCTTCCCGGCAAAACTCTACGTGCTGACCGTACAGGTGACGGCGCCGGGCGCGAACGGCCAGCAGATGGTCTACAGCGGTCTGGGGCTCGATCCCAACCACCCGAGTTACATCGGGAATACCCTGGGCGTAAATCCGCCGCGACCGATCGATCAATTGCAGAACCAGATATGGTTCAACATCGGAAGCTCCATCTCGACGGGCTTTGCGCTGTTCGGAGCCCTCTTCCCAACCTGGATCGATCCCTCGACAACACCGGCATCATGGAAGGCCTCGAACGCATTCACTGCCGGCCAGGTCATCATGGATTCGCTCGGCAACATTGAAATCGTTACAACGGCAGGCACCTCCGGCGCGACTGCGCCCACATGGAGCCCCAACTCCGGCCAGACCACAGTGGATGGTTCAGTGACCTGGACAAATCATGGCCCATGGCGTCCGGTTACCGTCTTCACTCTTGGCACCGGTAAGAACGGCGCCACCGCGGGCGACGACGGCGCCGAACCGATGGCTGACAACTACGTCACCCCTCTCCAGTACCTGTCGGCCCTCGAAGACATCGCGATCGTTGGAACGCCCGGCTCGTCGATCTACGCAGACAACACAGACATCATGATCGGCAGCCTCCTCCCGCATGTGGAGGCGCAGCGAGCCTATCGGGTCGCGATTCTCGAGGCCGGGCCGAACCTGCTCGATTCGCAGTACGAGAGTGTCCGCGCGCAGATCGACTCCAGTTACGCGGCGCTCTATGTGCCGTGGATCTACGTGCCCAACCCATTGGCGGTTGCCGGCACCTCGAGTCCGGCCCAGATCCTTGTTCCCCCGACCGGTTCCATGGCCGGCGTTTATGTCCTCAACGATACGCAGAACAGCGTGGCCAAGGCTCCCGCGAACCAGGTGGTGCAGGGGGCCGTCGATTTCGAGCGCCATATCACCTTTGCCGAGCAGACGATCCTCAATCCCCTGGGCATCAATTGCCTGCGCTTCTTCCCCGACCGCGGCTACAGGGTCTGGGGAGCGCGCACGGTGAGTTCCGACACCGAGCTGATGTATATCAATGTCCGCCGCTACCTGATTTATCTTGAACACTCGATCGACAACGGCACGCAATGGGCGGTCTTTGAAAATAACGGGCCGTCGCTCTGGGCGCGGGTTGCTGACTCGATCGATTCGTTCCTGAACAGTGAATTCGCGGCGGGCAACCTGCTGGGCACCTCTCCCTCGGATGCTTACTTCGTCCGTTGCGATCGCACCACCATGACGCAGAACAATATTGACAACGGGCAGTTGATTTGCCTGATCGGCGTCGCCCTGCTGAAGCCGGCCGAGTTCGTCATCTTCCGCATTGGCCAGATGACCGCAAACGCACCCAGTTAGACAACCACGCTGAAAGAGGAGGATTCGAATGTCGAACCGTACCGCACCCTACCCATCCTATAACTACCTGGTCGATCTGAAAGGCCCGCGCGATCCGGAAAAGCCGCTGGGCGGATTCTCCGATGTCGCCGGCCTCAAGACCGAACTGCACATCTCCGAATACCGCGACGGCAACGACAGCGCCAACTTCGTTCACAAGTACTGCGGCATGCACACCAGTGCCGACGTGACGTTGAAGCGGGGCCTGGTGGATACGACGGACCTGTGGGATTGGATCACCGACGCCCGCACCAACGGCTCCTCCGCGCAGCGGGATGTAACCATCACCTTGCGCGACGAGGCCAACAATCCCGTGCAGATCTTCAAGCTCTACGCCGTAACTCCCAAGGGCTACACGGGGCCGACGCTCAGTGGCAAGGGAGCCGGCGACGTCGCGATCGAAGAACTGGTGCTGGCGCCCGAGACAATTGAAATTACCTCGGCCAGCTAGCGTAGATGACCCGTCCGGCAGATGCTTACCTGGGAGAACGCCATGAGCCGCGTGATCTTCGACAACCAGCCCGCCGCGCCGCAGTTGAACCCAGGCCGCGCCGACATCGCCTGCTTCGTCGGGCTGGTGCGGCTGCTGCCTGGGGCCACTGTGTCCGCGGCCATGGCGACCTGGCTCAACTCGCTCGGTTACTCCAACACTCAGATCGCGACCATCACCAACATTCCGATTCTGTTGGAAAACTACCTTGCCTTCACCTCGATCTTCGACGATGGCAGCGCAGGCACGGGCTTTGGCACCGATTACGTTGCCACGGCGATACGCAGCTTCTTTGCGCAAGGCGGCAGGCGATGCTATGTGGTTCGTGTGGACGATCCGGTTTCGCCCTCCGATACGCCGCAAACCAAGGCCGTCAAACTGCAGGAGCTTTTACCGAGCGCTACTTATGCGCCCGACACAGCGGCAAGCTGGACCGGTATTGGCAGTCTGGCGGCGCTTGAAGATGTCTCGTTTCTGGCGACGCCCGATCTGCCCATTCTCTGCGCCTCGTCGCAGGATGGGGCCACCGGGCAGCTTCCCGCAGCCGCTAGCGGTCCCGAAGAGTTTACCGTGTGCGCGCAGGGCGACATCACTCCGCAACAGTACCGGACATTTCCCTCGCCGGCTCCGCGATTGGCCTCTGGCGACTACACGATCTGGGCCGCCAACGTGGCAACGATCTTGAATTACCTGGCCAGCGGAGTTACGAGCAATCAGCTTCATCTGCGCGAGATTCAATTCGTAGCTGCGTTTCCCATGCCGCAGGATTTGGACCCGGCAACCGCGGCGGAGAATCCGTCGAGCGCTGAGATTGCGCAGGACATTCATGAAGTGATCGCCGCGCAAATGCCGGAGACCGCACCGCCGCAGGGCATGGTCGTCACCGGCAACATCTCCAGCGCGTTTTTGCAGCTTGCCTATCCATGGCTGAAGACCTCCGGCTCGGGTATTCTGCTGGAGTCTCTCGAACCTTCCGATGGCGTGCTGGCCGGGTTGCTGGCTCGCAACGCGCTGGTCAACGGAACCTTCACCAGCGCGACCAAGATCACGCCCGCGGAGGTCTATGACATCTCGCCCGCGCTTCCCGCGCAGGAGATGGTGAGTTCCGCACAGCCGCTTGTCTGGGGCCCCGATGCGCCAACGGTGCCGCCCAAAGCACTGATCGAACGGATCAGCCTCTTCGGCTTCACGCCGTCGGGACTGCAGCTGCTCTCCGACGTGACGGCCTATCCGGGCGAGAGTTACCGTCCGGCTCCGGTTAATCGACTGGTTGCCGTGATCTGCCGGGCGGCGCGCCGCATGGGCGAGAGCGCGGTCTTCCAGAACAATGGACCGGTGCTGTGGGGACGCGTACAGCGCTTCCTGCAGAATCTGCTGACCCGGCTGTGGAGCTTGAATGCTCTGGCCGGGGCAACGGTACAGGAGGCATTCAGCGTGCGCTGCGACCAGACCACGATGACCCAGAACGATCGCGACAACGGGCGGCTCATTGCACTGGTCAGCTTCACGCCCGCGTCCATGATCGAGACGATCACCGTGACGCTGGCCATGGAGACCAGCGGGACCAGCGCACAGGAGATCACAGCCAATCTGGCGGGGGTGAGCTGATGGCCAGCGCTTCTCTTTCTCCGCTTCATGTCTTCCGATTCCAGGTGGACTTCTTCACCGATTCGCTCGCCGACGATGACAGCAACGAGCAATTTCAGGTCTGCTCCGGATCCTTCGCCGAGTGCACCGGTCTCGAAGCGACGATGGAGCCCAAGGTCATCAAGGAGGGTGGGCGAAACTACGGCACTGCGCAGAGGGCCGGGGGCACCACCTTCGCGACTGTGGTGTTAAAGCGCGGCATCAGCAACAACCAGAACCTCTATCAGATCTTCAACTCGGTCAGCACCGGAACATTCGCGCCACGCATGCAAGTGACAATCAACGTCTTCGACATCGACGGTTCGGCAATTCAGTACGCCTGGCAACTGGATAAGGCGATGCCCATCAAGTACAAGTTTTCCGATCTCAACTCGAAGAATGGCGAGATCGGCATCGAGGAATTGCATTTAGTCCATGAAGGCCTGTGGTCGGTGACGCCCACAACGCAGCAGCTATAAGACCATGCCCCAGCAACCGCCCATCGTCGCGAAAGCCACACTGACCGCCCTCCCCGGCGGCACGCCGCTCACGGTGCACTTCAACCCCGCGTCGCTGGTCTACTCCGTAGAAAACTCGGTGGCGCAGCAGTCCGGCAACCCGAAGAAGGCGCAGTATGTCGCGCAGTTCTCGGGCAAGCTGACGATGGATTTGCAGTTCGACACCACTAACGACGGCTCCGATGTGCGGACGGTGACCAACCAGGTTGCGCTCTTCATGCAGGCCTCGGCCAATGCCTCGGCCGCGGCGCAAAACTCGGCCCCGCCCAGCGCGAACGGCAATTCGTCCGGGCCCCCGCCGAAGGCTCCGCCGGTGCTGATGTTTCAATGGGGCACTTATCAGTTTCAGGGAATCATGGACTCCTTCAAGGAGACCATCGACTTCTTTTCCAACGATGGAGTCGCCCTGCGCGCATTGGTCAGCATCGGTTTGTCGCGCCAGGATCAGGTCTTCGACGAGGGCGCGAATCTCTCCGGCCCCACCGATTCCGGCAGTCTCGTGCCAAGTTCGAGCGGCGACAGCGCGCAGTCGATGGCCACGCGCGGCGGCGACCCAAGTGCGGCACGGCAGCTCGGCGCGGACAACGGCCTTGAGAGCCTGCGCTTCACCGGGGGAGCTTCGATGCAAGTCAACGGCGGTGGCGTGCAACTCAATCCTCCCGCTGCGTTTGTCACGGCTTCCTCGGCATCGGCCGGCGCGGGAATGAGCCTCGGAATCTCGGTGGGAGCTTCGGTCGGTGCCTCTGCCGGGATCTCAATCGGCGGCTCTGCCGGGATATCAGCCGGGGCTTCCACTGGCGTGTCCATCGGCGCTTCTGCCGGCGCTTCGGGCGGCATCTCGGCCGGCGTCCAAATCGGCGGCCTCGGCCCGGCCTTCGGAGCCTCCGCTTCGGCAGGAGTCTTAGCAACAGCGGGCGCTTTTTCCGGCTTGCAGACCGGACGCGCGCAGACCAGCACCACAGCAAATCTGAATCCATTGCAAATGCTGCCGGCGACCGTGGGCACGGATGTAGGCGCATACAACGGCGCCAGCTTCAGTCTTGGCGGCGCGGCAAACAGCACCGGCTCCTCCGGGCTTTCAACCGACGTTGGAACCAACTTCAGCTTCAGCGACCGTTTGACCTTCAACAGCGACGACTAAGGAACGCGAGGCCCTAAAGAACACGAGGCAAAGACATGGCAGTCACGATCGACGAGATGCATGTGCAAACCCAGGATGCTCCGAAAGCAGCGAGCGCGCCAGCGCCGACAGACGAAAAGAAGAAGGATGTCAGCTTGCACGAAGCCATGGAAGCGCTTCACGAACGCAAACTGCGATTGAAAGCGGATTGACCTATGCCGGAACAGCCACTCACACAGAACGCCGTCTACACCGCGATCCCCACCGTGCAGATCGACGGCCAGGCCAACGACAAAGTCACGGCCCAACTGCTCAGCATCGAAATGCGTGAGCAGGAGGGCGGCATGTCGTCGCTGGAGATGCGCCTGAGCAACTTTGGATCGTTCTCCACCGGGCTCGCAGACCTGGTCTTTGAAGATGGAGCGATCTTGAAACTTGGTTCGGCGGTTCTGGTTTATGCGGGCGATGCAAGCTCGCCGACCGAAATCTTTCGCGGCAAGATCACCGGGCTTGAAGGGCGTTTCCCTGACGGCGGTCCGCCCGACTTGGTGGTGCTTGCCGAAGATGCTTTACAGGGTGCCCGCATGCAGCGGCGCACCAAGAACTGGGATTCGACGACGCTGACAGCGATTGCGCAGCAGATCGCCACGAACCTCGGTTTGACTCCGGTGCTGGCCGGCCTTGACACCAACATCGGCACGCAGCAGCAATTCAACGAGAGCGATCTCCACTTTCTGCGCCGCCTGCTGGCGCGCTACGACGCCGACGTCCAGATTGTGGGCACCGAATTGCACGCCTCGCCGCGCAGCCAGGCGCAGCGCAATTCCATCGAGATTGATTTGAACAGCCAACTGAAAGAGTTGCGCGTCATCGCCGACCTCTCGCATCAGGCGACGCAAATAACGGCTACGGGATGGGATTACACGCAGGGCCAGAGAATCTCAGTAACCAGCCAGACATCCTCCTTCGGGCCAGGTTCGGGGCAGTCAGGCAATAACTGGTTGCAGCAAGCGTTGAGCACGCGATCGGAGCAGCTTGGCCAATTCACGGCCCTCACCGCTTCAGAGGCGCAGGCTCTCGTCAACTCGGAGTTTGCCCAGCGCACTCGGTCGTTCGTGGTGGCACACGGAGTTTCAGAGGGCAATCCCAATCTGCGCGTCGGAACCTATCTGCAACTCGTTGGGCTCGGCCCACGCTTCTCCAATACTTACTACACCACGGCGACGGTGCATCACTTCGATACGCAAGGCGGCTATGAGACACGATTCCGCGCGGAGTGCGCTTATCTTGGAGGTGGTTCATGAGCCGCCTGCTCCAAGAACAGAGCCTGGCGATGCTGGGCACGGGCGCATTCGTTGGCACGGTGGTCAACGTAAAGGACCCCGGCAATCTTAACCGCATTCAGGTGCGCGTCTTCGACGTTGACGGCATTAACGACCAGGATGGCGCGGTGTGGGCGCGCGTGGTGGTGCCCTTTGCCGGCGATAACCGCGGCTGTTTCTTCATCCCCGATGTGGGCGATGAGGTTCTGGTGGTTTATCTCGGCGGCGATTCGCGTTATCCGGTGGTCCTTGGCGGATTGTGGAACGGCCAGGATACAGCGCCTGATGCCTTCGGCGGCTCGGGCGACAGCGTCAACCGTTGGACGATCACCGGCAAGGCAGGCACGAAGATCGCAATCGTTGAAGACTCAACCGGTCCAACGATTCAGTTCACGACTCCCGGACAACTGACGGGCAAGATGACCGACTCGGACGGGTCCATCGAGTTTAGCGACGCGAATCAAACCTCGATCCGCATCGACAGCAGCGGAGTCACGATCAACGCGCCGACCGCCGAGGTGCAGGTGACGGCGGCCAGCAGCATGAGCATCACCGCGCCGCAGGTGAGCGTCAATGCGGCGATGGCGACCTTCAGCGGCGTTGTGCAATGCCAGACAATGATTGCCACTACAGTCGTGGCGTCAACCTATACACCGGGAGCAGGCAACGTATGGTGAAGAACGAAATGCTGGTGCAGGGCGTGGATCTATCCGGCGACGAGCAGACGAAGCCGGTGATCCTGCAGATGAACGACGACGATTTCCCCGCGCGCTTCCTCAAGGATCTCGCATCGCCGAACCTGCCTCCGATTTCGAGCGCCGCAATCGTGAACACATCTTCGCAGCCGCTCTATCAGCCGGTTCAACGCATGTTGAATGTTGCGCTGGTCGATCTTTGCTGCACCGGACTGGGCAATC
The DNA here is from genome assembly GCA_963710875.1 of uncultured Acidobacteriaceae bacterium. GTDB lineage: Bacteria > Acidobacteriota > Terriglobia > Terriglobales > Acidobacteriaceae > Telmatobacter. The sequence continues at coordinate 37,655 of CAVQBW010000004.1, forward strand.
CGCGCATCGATCCCACTCGCATCGTGTCGTCGGGCCTGGTGATACGCCGTGTCCTGCGCAGAGCGAGAAACGACGGCAAGACCTACGAAGACTACGACACACTCTCGGCATGGATGTCCAACCCGGCCGGGCAATTCCAGTGGGTCAAACTCACGCACGATCAGGAGTGCTGGGACCCCGACCCAGCCAAGCGTCCGCAGCTCAAGTCAGGCCAACCGGATCTCGACCAGCAGCTGGCTGCGTTGTATCTTTCCACCGCAAATACGGAGAGCACGACGCCGGCATACGCCGCGCCACCGGCAACCTGCGCTGCGCTGGGCAGGACGGTGTTTTATGCGGTCATTCCCACGGCAAGCAGCGAGGTGAGCGATATACCGCCGGTTACCCCGCCGAAGATTCAGGCATCGGACTTAATCCCCAGCCTTCCGGCGCTGCTTCGTTCCAGCCAATACACATCGCAGCCGTCCACTCCCTCGCCCGCGCCGGTCGTCGATTACCACTGGATGTCGGACGAGTTTCTCAACGTCGTCTATCCGCCGACGCTCTCCACGGCCAGCCCGCCCACAGCGCCCACGCCGAATTCGGACGCCGCGCTCTTTCATGGCTTCACCACCGCGCTGCGCATGTTGCACACCGTCTTCGGCGCATTCGACGGCACCACGCAAGGCAATGCAATCCTGACTCTGCTCAATCAGCACAACGTGACCTTCCCCGACAGCTCGACGCAACCCATGGGCGCCTTCTACCACTCGGCAAAGGTCGCGCTGCTTGACTACAACCCTTATCCCACAGCATCGCCAAACCCGCCTACTCTGCAAATGCCCTCCTCCTGGGATTCGCTGAACGACAACGATCAGAGCGCGCTTGTGGCCGCGATGATCGCAGCCGTCGGCCCGCGTTCGCAAAGCCTCAACCTGCTTTCGCCGCGGGGGCGCTTCATGGACAGCAATCGCCACTACAAGCTGCGCATGTTCTTCCGCGTCAAAGGCGACACTCCCACCTGCCCGCCAAAACTTGTATGGAGCCAGTACAGCGAGACCTTCCAGATCGCGCCATGGCATGCGACCGGCAGCCGCGCCCACGCACCGATTCCGCTGCCCGATCCCACGTCTGACTTCGTGAAGAATGCGAAGCCCAATTGCAGTTTTCAAGTCCCCGGCAACCTGATGAGCGCCATGCAGGGAAGCAGCATGTCTGGCCTGATGAATGGCGCGGGCGGCGGCAGCGGACTCAGCCTGGGATGGATTTGCGGCTTCAATATTCCACTGATCTCCATCTGTGCGTTCTTCGTTCTGAACATTTTCCTGAGCCTGTTGAACATCGTTTTCTTCTGGCTGCCGTTCATCAAGATCTGCATTCCATTTCCGGCACCCAGCGCGCCCGACGAGGGATAGGAATGACCATCACGTACCAGGACCCGATTGGCTGGCCATTTCTGCCTGTACCGCAGGCGGGCCAGCTTGCATTTCCGACGCTCGAACAAAGCGTGCGCGACTCCATCCGGGTCATCCTGATGACGTGTCCCGGCGAACAGCTCATGCGCCCGCGTTATGGTGCAGGCCTGGAAAACTTCCTCGACGAAGGAAACACCATCACCTTGCGAAGCCAGATACAAACCACGATCATGCAGAGCTTGCAGAACTATGAAAACCGCATCACGGTCGATGCCGTCGATGTCGACCCGGTGGCGAACGCGCCCGCACAGGTCCAAGTCCAGATTCACTACCGGCTGCTGCGTACCAATGCTCCTCAGCAGATCGGCCTAACCATGCAAGTGGGTTGACATCATGCCCCTGATACCGCCTGTTCTCGACGACCGCTCCTACGACGATCTCGTACAGGAGATGCTCGCTAACATCCCGGCGCACACTCCGGAGTGGACCAATCCGCAGCCGGGCGACCCCGGCCGAACGCTGCTGGAGCTCTTTGCCTGGCTTGCCGACACCATCCTTTACCGCGCCAACCTGATCCCCGAGAAGCAGAGAATCGCCTTCCTCAAGCTCCTCGGCCAGACGATGCAGCCCGCGGCCGCGGCCACCGGCATTCTCTCCCTGTCGCTCGATCAGACTTCGGTTGCACCCGTGGCCGTAGCAACCGGGGCCAAGGTGAGTGGGGCCGTCAACTTCGAGACTCTGAGCGAAATTGACATACTTCCTGTGACGGCGCAGGCGTATATCAAGGTTCCGTTGACCGCTGCGCAACAGGCGGCATCCATGCCCCTGCTCGCCGGGCTCAAGCAGCTCTACAACCTCTCTACGCTCCCCGCCGGCTATACGACCACGCCGGTCTTCACCAACAACTTGGCCGATCCCAACGGCATCGATGTGGTGAACGGGACCACCGACTCGAGCCTTTGGCTGGCTCTGCTTGTCGCGAAGCCCGAGAACCTAACTCCGGTGCTCAACGCTCTCGGCCTGGGCGAGCAAATTCTCAATATCGGCTTTGTGCCTGCGCTCGCGGTGCCGGGGCTGTATCCGGTGCCGCAACAATACGACGCCAGCGGGACGCCGACCGCGGTCCAGGCATCGTGGATGATGAGCCAACCGCCACCGCCCGCAGGCCAGCCCATCACGTATACACCGCTGAAGATCCTCGGTGACACCACGCAGAGCCTGACCCAGCCGGGAGTGATCCAGCTTCTCGTGCCGCCAAGCACGGTAATCGGCGCGCCTCAAAACAATGTCCGCTCCGATCCGCAGGCAGGCGTCGGAATGAAGCCGCCGCGCGTCGACGACACCTCCATCACGTCGCGCCTCTTGACCTGGGTGCGGCTCAGCGTACAGAGTTCCCTGCAAGTGAGCTGGCTGGGCGCGAATGCAGTCCAGATCGATCAACGCACCACCTATAACTCCATCGTCATCGGCGTCAGCGACGGCAGCGCCAATCAGCAGTTTGTGTTGCCTCAGTCGCAGATCGATCCGAGCACTTTCGTTTTCGCGGCGGACATGCCGGGCCAGGGCTTTATCTCCTGGCAGCAGGTGGACGATCTCTCTGTGCTGCAAGGGCCGGCGATGGCTTACGTGCTCGACCCCGAGGCCGGCACGGTCACCTTTGGCAACCAGCTCCAGGGAATGATTCCGCCCGCGGGCCGCCGCGTGATGGTGCAGACCATGCGCGCCGGCGGAGGGTCTGCGGGGAATCTGCCGGCCAGCTCGCTCACCGCCATTCAGGCCTTCGATCTCTCCGGCGTTCAGATTCCGCAGACCATCTCCGTTCAGCAGCCCATCGCAACGACTGGCGGCGCAGACCCTGAGACCCTCGATTCCGCCCAGCAGCGCATTCCCTCGCTGCTCCAGAATCAGAGCCGCGCGGTAACCGCCAGCGACTACTCCAATCTTGCCCAGAACATTGCAGGAGCGAATGTGGCGCGTGTGGAAGTGCTGCCGCTCTTCATGCCGCAGACGCGCACCAGCAACGTTCCCGGCGTCGTCTCGGTCATGGTGATTCCCAACAAAACGGGAGTCATGAATCCCTGCCCGCGCGCCGACCGGCCTACGCTGGAGACGGTCTATCAATATCTCGATCCCTGCCGTCCGGTGGCCGCTGAGATGTATGTCATCGCCAGTGAATACGTCGGCCTCGGGATCTCAGTCGGCGTGGAAGTGAAGACCGGCTTCGGCCTGCTGCAGGTCTCGCAGGCAGTGGAAACTGCTTTGCGCAACTATCTGTGGCCGCTCGCACCGGGCGGCATCGATAACACCGGCTGGCCGCTTGGCCGCAATGTCCGCAACCTCGAGCTGGAAGTCGTCGTAAGCCAGGTGCCGGGCGTGATTGAAGTGAACGGATTGAATCTCTTTCAGGTCCTCCCCTCCGGCGCCTATCAACTTCTCTCGACCGACGCAAGCGGTTCGCCTGAACTTGTGCTAGACAGTTGGCAGCTTCCTGAGGTGCTGGCTGTGAGTGTCATCGCCAGTCCGGATGGAACGGCAAGTACAGTGCCGACCACGCTGACGCCACCCCTTGAAACCGACAACACGGTCGCCGTGCCTGTTGTGCCTACGATCTGCTGAGGAATTCGCCATGGATTCGAACGGTCTGCGCTTCTGGATGCTGAGCCAATTGAACGATTGGCTTCCGCCGTGGCGCGCCGTCACGGCCTATATCCTGGGGCAGGGCATCGTCGATTCCAACGGCAGCATTCAGATAGCGCAGAATGCCGGCACAACCGATGCAATCCCGCCAATCTGGGCCACAACTCTCAGCGAAACCACGATCGATGCCGGGATCAGTTGGATCAACGCCGGCCCCGGCACATGGCAGGCGACGACCGCTTTTTCTGCCGGGCAGTACATCCTGGACTCGAACGGCAACCTGCAATGCGCCACGTCAATTGCCCTCAACGGAACGACCGGCGCAACGCAGCCTGTCTGGCCGGTAGCGCTTGGAGCAACCATCATCGACGGCAATGTGACCTGGAGCTGCGCCGGACCCACGCAGGCCGGCCTCTTCTATTGCAGCCAGAGCAACCGCCTGCAACTGCGCAGCGTGCGCACCGGCGCTCCTCCTGTCGAAGACTTCAACACCGCGACCAACATGGTCGGCGTTGTTCCGATGACGCTCGACCAGTACAGCAACTACGCGCGCTGGGATGCAACGAGCGGCATGGTGATGGCCGGAGGAAGCGGAGCCGACTGCACGGCGAAGCTGGACGAAGTGCCCATCTATGCTCCGGGCAGCCCGGACGTGACCGATCTGGCGATGGGCTACGACGGCATTCTCTACGTTGCAGTCAGCGGCTCGCTGGTCATGATCGACCGCCGCGGCCGCTGGCCCAACTTCACTCTCACGGCTTCGGATTTCAGCTTCTGGCGGCTGACCGCTCTGCCCGAGGGCGGCGTGCTCGCGCTCGACCGCAACGCACCACAACTTGGTAAGCTCTCCGGCCAGCCGCTGCAGACCGGTCCGGTCGATACGCCCAATCCGGGCATATTGCGCTCGTGCGATCCGAATCCCAATCCACCGCAAATCGTTTCTCGCATCGCACTGCCCTCGGCGGAGACCTTCGTCGCGCTTGGGCCCATGGACATGACCCAGCAGCCGCCTCAGTACGCGCTGCTTTCTTGGGTAACCAACACTGCTGCCAATCAAATTGCGAATCTTCGCCTGTTGAATGAAACGGCCCTCGCCAGCGGCGGATTACAAGTCAGCTCCGCATGGCAGCTTGGCGGCGTCCGTCTGCCTTATGCCGTCGCGGGCCTGGGCAATCAGCAACTCGCTGTCTTTGCGACCAATCTGAATGAGGCTCTCATCTACGATCTCTCGGATGCGGGCGAGACGCTGGTTCCCGCGGGCGAAACCTACATCCTCGCTGCAAACAACGTCGGCCCCTTCGTTCACGGCTTCAATCTGCCGCCAAACTACGCCAACGTGCCTGGCACACTCCCGCTCATGCTGCCGCTGCTGCCGCTCTCGCTCAATAGCCTGGCCGCAACGGGCGCAACCAACCCGTCGGGTCCGGCGATCATTGACAGCGGCACCTCGCAAGCCATCTGGCATCGCATCTTTGTTGAGGCCATCGTTCCTCCCCGCTGCGGAGCGCTGCTCTGGCTCACCGCTTCCGACCGCCTCGCCGACCTCGTCGATCCCACCTTCACCTGGTATCCGCATATTCTCGGCGACGCCGATACGTCTTCAATACCAGCAGCGATGCTTCCCGGCACGCCCACGGCAGTGTGGCAGTCCATCCCCACCGAGGTCCCCTTTGCTCCAACCCTGCTCGGCGAAGATCCTATCGAAAGCACGCAGGGACTCTTCATGGTCCTTGTGCAGCGGGCAAACAAGGCGGTCCGCAACCTAACCGGGCGTTACCTGGGCGTGCGCATCCAGCTCAATGGCGATGGCCTCAACACGCCGGAGATCGCGGGCTTGAGAGCGTATGGCCCGCGCTTCTCCTACGTGCAGAAGTATCTGCCGGCCATCTATCACGAGGCCAAGTTCCCGCCCGCCGCCGATGCCGACGGCGCGAGTACGCGCCGCGATTTCCTCGAGCGATTCGTAGATCTCTTCGAGTCGCAGTTCACGCGGATCGAAGACCGTATCGCCAACGCATACCTGCTGACGCGATCGGAGTGCGTGCCCGACGATTCCCTCCCCTGGCTCGGCAGTTGGATCGGCATCAAGCCCAGCAACTATCCGCCCGGCCGCAGCCGCGCTCGAATTCAAGTGACTCCCAGTCTCTATCAGTGGCGGGGAACCGCGAAAGGTGTCACACAGGCGCTCGATGTAGCGACCAACGGCGCATGCACGCGCGGCGCGATCATCGTCATCGAGGACTTCCGCCTGCGCCACATCTTCGCAACCATTCTGGGCGCGGACCTCTCCATCAAAAACGATCCGCTGCTTCCCGGCTACTCTCCCAGCAGCAACTCCATCGTGGGCGACACTCTCTTTCTCGGCGACCCGCGCATGCAGGCCGAATTGCAGGCGCTCTATGAAACCGATCTGAATATCGCGGGCAGCGCGCAGGCCGTTCAGTCGTTCTATGACCAGTTGGCGAATCGCATGACAGTCTTCATCCACAATCAGGTTGAGAATGTGAATCTCAAGCTGGTTCAGAGAGTCGTTGACGCGGAGAAGCCGGCGCATGTGCAGGCCTTCGTCCGTGTCGCCACGCAGCCCTTCATGATCGGCCTGGCCTCGCTGCTGGGAGTGAACACCTATCTCGCGCCGGAACCGCCGCGCAACCCGATCACCGTCGATGTCAGCGATGTCGGCCGCTACGATGTCGTCATGCAGATGCCAACCCTCGACCCGCGGATGGACAACGGGCAGGCCCCAATGCAATACACCCAGCCGATCGCTAGCATCATCGCCCCGGCCGTCGTCAAGGCGGGGAGCGCAATCACGTTGAACGGCGGGGCCTCGACAGCCCCGGCGGGCACAACCATCACCTCATATCAGTGGACGTTGGTGCAGCCATGAAAGAGAAAAAGCGTACCACCAAGGAGAAAAAAATGGCCCCGTCTGAGAGCACGAGTGAAAACCGCCCCGAAGCCGAGGCGACGCCGATCATCAGCCCGATAACGCCGATCGTTGGCCCGGTAAGCCCAGTGATTAACCCGACTCCGGCCCCGACTTCAACTGCGACGCCGCTTTCGCCAACCAGTCCCACCGTCACCACCACCGCGCCCACTTCGAGCGTGTCGGTCACCGTCCCCAACACCTCGGGAACGGTCACGTTTTCGCTGGTAGTCACGGACAATCTGGGCGTGCAGAGTGCGCCGGCCTTCGCAACAGTGACCATTCAGGGTGCGCCCGTCGCGGTAATTGCGGCAACGCCCTCAACGGTTGCAGCAGGCGGCGCGATCGATCTCTCCGGCAGCGGCTCCACGTCATCAGGCAGCATTGCCAGCTATACGTTTGCCTTGGTTCCACCATCGACGTCCCCAGTGAATTAGTCCGCAAAACCACACTCTTGAATCGGAATAAAACCGATGGAATGACGAGATAACTCAATGGCAACGACAATGACTGCAGCAACGCCGACCGATAACCTGAATCCGCCGCCGGCGCCGAGCCGCGTCTACTATTCGCTCGGGCGCATGTTGGGCGTGGACGACTTCCAGGCCGACCAGGACTATCATCGCGGCTGCCTGGCCCGCGCGCTTCTCGAACTCTGCGGCACGGGCACGGTGGCTGGATTGAACGTCAGCATTCCGCAGGTCTGGCAGCCGAATACGCCGTACCCCGCGTCAGCCTTCGTTTATGACGGGAGCCAGAACGTCCAGGTCAACACCGGCGTCGCGGGAGTCAGCGGCAGCACGCCGCCGGCCTTCACCACCACTCCAGGCGGAGCCGTGACCGATGGAACGGGCCTTGTGTGGACCAACCAGGGGCCTGTCAACGCCAATGGATGGCGGCCCAATGCGCCCTTCACCTCCCCTTCGGCGATCGTCAACTCGAACAACAACATTCAAATCCTCAATGGCAGCGCCACCTTCACCGCCGGTCCGCTCTTGCCGGTCTGGAGCACGGCCATCGGCAGCACGACGCTGGACGGGAGCCCCGCAATCCTCGCCTGGACCTGCGTAGGCCCATCGCAACTGGAGATTGAAGTGACACCGGGAATGGCCGTCAACCGCGTCGGCCGCATGATCGAAGTGCCGAGCACCGTCTGCATCCGCATCAAGCCATGGCTCGCCAATCAGCCGCTCGCCTACCTGAACAGCTTCCTTACCTCCGGCAGCGGCAACATCCTGGTCGATGTCTTTGCCACCTTCGTTCCATGCACCCAGGGAGTGACACCGTGCTTTGCCACGCAGGACGACTACTCCGCCACCGACGCATTTTCAGCCAACCGGATGCTGGATTCCTTCGCCATGCAACTCGTTCTGCGCAACGACTCGAACCCGCAGCTTCCCCAGGATCCGTGGGATCCCGCTGGAGCGATTCCGACCGGCACGATTACTCCCGCAATTGCCCAGAGCCTGAAGCAAAGCATTCTCGCTGTCAACGCCGGCCCGGCATCCACGCCGCCCTTTGCCGCCACCGGCCCCACCCCCGCAGAGATTCCACCGGGCTTCGATGCAAGCTCGGTCTTCCTTGCGCGCATCTCGATTCCCGCAACCGAGGGTGCCTCCGGCGAGCCGCCGAACTTCGACCTGAACAGCATCACCATCGACAATCTTTCGCGACTCTTCCTGTATCCAGCTTCGCTAGTGGCCCGTTCCATCGGCCTCAGCTCGGGATCGTAACTTAGGAGCCAGCCATGCCCACTTATACGCAAGGCGACACGCGCATCACTCTCTCGCAAGCCGACGTCGTTGCCGGACAAAACGACGGTTCTCTGGTCATCGACAGCCAGCGCAGCCGTCCCTACTGGTTTGACGGTCGCTTTCTCGCAGCTCGCGATCTGCAACGCGAACAGGACTACTTTTTGCAGCGCCAAGCAGATCTGGGCCAAGCGGCCGGATTCAGCGTCATTCATGGCTTGCAGGTGGATACGCCCGCGGCAAACGACACCAGCGCCACCCCGGACACGGTGATCATTCGCGCCGGGCAAGGTCTCACGCCGGCTGGCGAGTTGGTGCTGATGCCCAACGACCTCACCGTCGAGTTGTCCGACCTGCCCGACGAGCAGAATCTGGACTCGCAGTTCAATCTGGCTCCAATTCCCAATACGCCCGCGCGCACGCGCACCGGCGCCTATGTGCTCGCGCTGCGCCCGGTCGAGTTCACCGCCAACCCCATCGTCTCCTACCCCACCAGCATTCAAGGCACGCGCACCACGCACGACGGCGACATCGTTGAAGCCACCGCGATCGCTCTCGTGCCTTACCCGAGTCCCGTCAGTTGGACGCGCGCCAGCACGCAAGACGCCTCGCAGTTGCGCGCGGCGCTGGCGCGGCAGATCTTCCTCAACGCCAACCCCAGCCAGCTCTCCAATGCGCTGCTGCCGCTGGCCATGATCTATCTTCAACGCGGAGTCATCGCCTGGGTCGATCCATATCTGGTGCGGCGCGACAGCGGCCCGGAGTACAGCGGTTTGCGTCTCGGCCTCGCCGACCCGCCCACCCAGCAGGCCTTCCTGATGCAATACGACTCGCAGTTGCAGGAGACGGTCTCGGCCCGCCTTGCCTCGGGCGCATCGGCCAGCTTCGCCGCAGCGGATTTTTTTCAGGCGCTCCCGCCGGCCGGACGCTTTCCGCTCGCCACTCTGGGCATCAACAGCCAGGGAACTTCGCAGAACTTTACCCAGGCATTCTTTCCGCAGCAGCTCGATGTGCGCCTGAGCGTCATCCCGGTCGATGAGATTCCGGCGCTGGTCGAGGACAGCATGTCGCTGCCGCCCATCGATCTGACTCTTCCGGCGAACGCCTATGCCGACCTGACGGTCTTTGCCCTGGTTCCGGTGTCGCGCAGCGGCTTTGCCGCGCTCAAGGCCAGCCTGCCCACGCTCGCGCCCAACCCCACCGTGCCGCAGATTCTCAGCTTCCGCACGCCGTCGCAGTTGCTGAGTCTTTATAAAGGCGCGATTGCAATCACCCTGCCAACGCAGAGCCAGAACTCCGCATGGCAACAGATCATCCAGAACCAGATCTATGGCTTCTACATTCGCTGCCGCAGTTCGCCCGCGTATGTAAGCTTTGCCACTGGAGCAGTTACTTAACTCAAGAGAGGCCGTTATGCCCGCGACACCTATCACCGATCCCGTATCCGGCGAATCGCTGGTCGGCACAGAACCGCAGCTTCAGCAGCAGGTCGATCCCGGCTGGTGGCGTCAGCGGCTCAATCTCTATACCGGGCGCACGCTCAGCGTCTCCGCCCTCGACAGCGAACAGGGCTATCGCGGCGGCCTGCTCGCGACGCTGGGTCAGGCGGTCACCGCAGGCACTGTCAGCGGCCTTGCCCTGACATTAGACCTCAGCGGCGCGGACCCATTGCTCGTTGTCACGCCCGGATACGGCATTACCGCCAGCGGCCAGGATGTGGTGCTGAACAGCACATTGAAGGCCCGCCTGAGCACGCTCGCAGTCATCGACGCCGTCACGGGAGTGGAGATGTACGACTTCCATCAATCCGTCGGCGACCCCACCAACTCCACTCACGCCGGGATTCTGCTCTTGCAGCCCGTGATCGCGCAGGTGAGCGGGCAGATGCTCGATACTGGCACGCTGCCCATCGAAGTCAGCGGCAACCTCGGCGCCTCCTGCGATCAGGACCCAAGCGAATACGGCTTCGAGGACTGGCAGATCGCCGACGCCGTGCGCCTGGTCTATCTTCCCTGGCCCAAGGGCGTCCCCGCTCTGCCGCAGCCCGCGAAAGATCCCGTCGCCACATGGAGAAACCGCCTCGCCTATGCCATCTTTGAAGCCGAGTCGCTGCTTGGTCCCGACGACCAGCTTCCCTGGGCGATGCTCGGACTTCCGGTCGGCCTCATTGCCTTCGATCGCGGCGTAGCCTGGGCCGCGAACATCGCATTCGCCGCCGGCCAGTTCATCACCGATCCCAACAGCAACCTTCAGCTTGTGACGACTCCTGGAACCTCCGGCGCTACGCAGCCAGCAAAATGGAACACTGTTTATGGCAAACCCACAACCGACGGCAGCGTCACCTGGACCAACAACGGCCTGGCTTGGAAGCCGCTGTTCGTCGATTGCTCGGCCGTGGTCCGCGCCGGAGGATTGCCTCGCCGCCGCTCTGTGCTTCCATCGCAGCCTCTGCCGCTGATGCAGTGGCAATCGGACACAGACTTCGTGGACGGCGAATTCATCATCGACGCCAATCAAAACGTGCAATTGGTGCAGACCGCGGGCACATCCGGTGGCCCGCCGCCGACTTGGCCAACCGCCTTTGGCCAGACCACCACCGATGGAACGGTCGTATGGATCGAAAACGGCCCGTCAAGCTGGCAGCCAAACACAGCCTTTGCAGCCGGCCAATTCGTCTTCGACTCGAATGGCAACATGCAGCATGTTCTCACCGCCGGAGTCTCCGGCAGCACCGAGCCAGTCTGGAATGGCATCTATCTGCCCACCACCGATGGAACCGTGACCTGGATCAACAATGGCTCGGGAAATCCGCCCGTCATCCAGCCCGCGCTGGCCCAGGCCCGCATCAACCAGCTCTCCGAGCAACTCAGCCAGACGATGGCGCAGCAGCAGCCTTTCAGCACCCTGGCCGACATCTTTCCCACGCTACCTCCCAGCGGAATCCTGCCCGCCGAGGCGCTGAACTTCCCTCAGCAGCGAGCCCCGTGGCTCCCGCCCAACTGGTCTGTCTCTGCCGCTCCGGTTCATCTGGAGGAGCTTGAAACCGTGCTCGAAACCGGCATGACGCTGGACCTGATCGCGGCGGAAACCTCCGCGCCCGAAGACGCCGCGCTTCTTGAGCCGGTCGAGGTCCTCGTTCCGTTGCCCGATGCGCTCTACGATCCCGACATTCTGGTCGTTGAGACCGTCGCTCCGGTCTTCTGCCAGGAGGTCGCTCAGGCGACACAGGCGCGCGACCTGACTCTGCAACAACTGAACACTGTGCAACAGGAAACCAACCAGTTGTTTGCCGCCGCCGGCCCCAACCAGCCATCGAACCCGAACCTGATCGACCCCAATGCTGGCCTCTCCCCGGCCGAACTTACGGGACGCAACACCCCTCCGCCCTACACTCCGGCGGCCACTGAAACCTTCGGCACGGTTCTTCAATCCACGTGGCTTCCCTCGAATGCATACAGCGCCGGCCAGTTTGCGGTCGATAGCAATGGAGTCCTCCAAGTCGTCCAGGCCGCCGGTACCTCCGGCTCCCAAGAGCCCAGCTGGAATACAACCGAAGCCCAGACCGCCCAGGACGGAATGGTCTGGGTCAACAGCGGCAACGCAACCTGGCAGCCGAACACCTCTTACGCCGTCGGCCAGCTAATCTTCGACGCTGCCGGCAACATCCAAATCGTCCAAAGTGCCGGCGTCAGCGGCGGCGCTGCTCCCACCTGGAACGAAACTGTTGGCGCGCAGACCGCGGATCCCGCCCCGCCTGCCGGTCAGTCTGTTGCCGCCAACACGGTGATTTGGGAGAGCCTCGGCAGAAATGCCTGGCAGGCTGGCCAGCCGTATCCGGCCGGCCAGGCCATCGTCGATGCCAACGGCTTCATACAATTTGCCCAGATTGGAGGCGCCAGTGGCCCCAACATGCCGGTCTGGAGCAAGATCGCCGGCGCTACCACAATCGATGCTCCGCTCACCTGGATCAACAACGGTCCCTGGGCCTGGCAGCCCAATACGGCATACGTCGTCGGCCAGTTCGTCGTGGACCCCGGCGGCTTCATCCAGACAGTTACAACCGCAGGCGCCTCCGCATCATCCCCACCCGCATGGCTCGAGCCTGAAGCAGCAGGCCAAACCCGCCAGGACGGCAGTGTGATCTGGCAGGCCGGCGGCAGAGCTTTCTGGCAGCCAAACCATCCATATACCGCCGGTCAGCTAATCCTCGATGGGAATAACAACATCGAAATCGTGCAGACCGCCGGCACCTCCGGGCCATCGGTGCCCATGTGGGATCCAAATCCCGGCCAGCTCACGCAGGAGCAAACCGGCGGAGTGGTCTGGAGTAATCTCGGACACGCCACATGGCAGCCGCAAACCAGCTACTCTCCCGGCCAGGCCATCATCGATTCCACTGGCGGCATTCAGACAGCGACGAATAACGGCGCCACCGCCTCATCGCCGCCAAGCTGGCTTCAGCCCGAGACTGCGGGCCAGACCACGCAGGACGGAATCATCTGGCAGTCCGGCGGAAGCGCGCTTTGGCAGCCCGATTTCCCCTACACCGCCGGTCAATTGATTCTGGACGCGAGCGGCATTCAGATCGTGCAGACCGGAGGCATCTCCAGCGACTCTCCTCCCGCATGGAATCCGGCTCTCGGCCAGACCACGCAGGACAGCGGGGTCGTCTGGCAGAATCTCGGCCGCTCCCTTTGGCAGCCCGGCACAAGTTACTCCGCCGGCCAGGCAGTCCTCGATACGAGCGGGAATATTCAGGTCGCGGCCATCGGTGGCACTTCCGGCGTCACGCAACCTGCCTGGACCGAAGGCGCGAATGCGACGTCGATCGATGCCGCCGTAATCTGGACCAACAAGGGACCTCTGACCTGGCAGCCAGGCACCAACTACGCCGCGAGCCAGATCATCCTCGACTCGAACAACAACCTCCAGGTCGCCGGAGCGGCAGGGACATCGGGAACCACTCCTCCCGTGTGGAGCGCGACACCCGCCGGAACCACCACCGACGGCAACATCACCTGGACCTGTCTCGCCTACTATTCATCGGACCTGCTGCAGCTCCAGGCCGTCGCCAATCAGGCCCCCTACACGAAGACCTTCACCGATTCGACGGGAACCTCCTACACCATCTCCCTGCTCAGCACCGCCGATCTGAATAATCTCTCAACCAACGGCCTGCAACCTCTGATCACCAGCCTCAATGCCAGAATCTCGCAGGCCAACGATCTGCTCGACACTGCGTTTCTCACGTTGCAGACCGACATCTATCGCTACCGCCAAAATGTACTTGGAACTACAGCTGCAACCGCTCTCGCCACTTCTCCAATCCTGGCGAATATCGCCACCGGCGAGACCGCCTCTGCCACGGCCGAAAACCTGCAAACCTACATCACCACGCTGAATCCTCCGCCAATTCCCAGCCCGGGCACCACGCCCTCACCGCCCCCCTATACTCCGCCCAAGTTCTACCCCATCCCAACTCCAGTGGTGCTGGCCAACAGGCCCATCGCTTTCCAGCTTCCGGCTCGCAACGTTTCCGTCAAAGCGCCAACACAGCGCAGCAAGGCGGTCAAAGCTGCATTGGGCGTCTTTAATCAGATCGCCTTCAATAGCGGCGCCTTCTCTCAGATCAATCTCTCCCAGGCGAATCAGGCGAGCGTCCAGCAGGCATCTTCCGGAACGACCAGCAGTCCGTTCAAGATGATCGATACAAATCTGGCCGCCTCCGGTGTCGCAGAGAGGTTCATCGGCGCCGGCCCGAGCATGACTCAGGGAGGGGGCCCGGTTAGCCCCGCGCAGATCGTCAACCCCGGACAAAACGTCGTTGCCACTCCGGTAGACATCACCAGCCAATCTCCGCTCGCGGGCGCGCAACTAAATCTCCGCACGCTCACTATCGCCCAGCGCCTACAGCAGTCGCCCTCCCAGGAGGCGATGTTCTATTCGATCGGCAACCGCCTGACTTTTCTTGAAGCGCTTCAGAAAATCGAGAACGATCTCAATCTGGTGGCCGACGATCTACCGATTCTGGTCGACAATCCGCCAGCTACTCCTCCAACCACCCCTACCGCCGTTCCGGTGATGATTCATACCTTCTCCGAATGGCTCGGTCCGAGCAACTTGCGGAACCTGAACTATCCGAACAACCAGGCCGCCATTCAGCAGGCGATTCAGTCTCCCTACCTGATTGCGGATTCCGCCGAAGCCACCCTCTTCTCGGTGGGCGTGCGCGTGGCTGAGCAGCACACCATGTTGTTGCGCGCGCTCGAGGCCCGCGTTCAGCAATACTCCGACTTTGTCACGCTCTGCACAAACGCGCTCAACAATATCCAAAACAACATCCAGCAGGCGCAGACCTACACCAATCAACTGAAAAACAATCTGCTGCAGGATCGCCAAAACGAAGCCTTCACCAGCGCATTGTTGGCCGACGAAACCCAGCGGGTGCAAGGTGTCAACACACAGCGCCAGCAGGTGCTCGCAACCTCCGTTCAACTGATCGCCTACACTCGCGCGCGCACCCTGGAAGCAACGGACACAGCGCCCAGCCGCCAGTTGGTTCCGGCCAACGTCACGAATCCCGTCCCAGCCTGTCTGCAGCAGTCGGTCGCGATTCCGCCAGAAATCCGCGAGATCGTCGGCCAGCTTCGCGAGGCCCCGGTTAGCTGGCTGCCTTCCGTTGCGTCGCAGGTTGCAAATCTCGAGCGCCCCACCCTTCTTCAGCAGCTTGCCATCAGCGTGCAGTCTCGCGCGGCACAAATGCTCGAGCTTCCACTGCTGCCATCCTCGGCCGCAGGCGACTCCGGCGTCTACGCCTCCACCATCTCCAGCGTCTACGGCGCAAATCAACAAACCTTCCGCGGCTTTGAGATGCAGCGAGCCGCCATTCAGCCGGCCGCGCTTGCCAACCTCAGTTGGACGAGCCAGGTGACCGCAATGCAGAGTGTCGCCGCGATCAACGACCTCATCTCCGCCGAATCCGTGCACACCGAGATCAGCAACGCCGTGGCCCGGCTCATCCAGCAGATCTCCAGTGTGGCCACGTGCCTCTACACGCGGGTCAGCATTGCCCTGCCCATCGACCGCCTCGCGTGGGCCGAATATCTGCGCGGCTCGGGCCTCTCCGTTCAGTTGGCTAGCCTGGCAATCCTGCCCAGCTTTAACCAGCTCTCCTACACCGATCGTCAGCAGATGCAGATGCTGGTCGACTGGCTCTTCCTGCAGATCGACACCACCAACACCTCTGCCATGGCCTTCATGAGCGACATCGTGCGCACGGCCATCCTGCTGGCCAGCGACGTTCCCATCGACAACATCATCTCCGGCAGCGTCATCGCGCGCACGCAGCCGGCCGTCGGCGGCATCGTCTCGCTCAACCTGCCGTCGGAGCGCATCTCCTCGGGCATGTATGTGAACCTCTACTCCGGCGCAACACTCGCGGCGCGCGCCGTGGTCAGCGATCTCGACAGCCGCACAGTCAGCGCAACAGTGACCGACGTCTTCACCCCCGGCACGTATCTGGAAACTTCAGATACAGCCCATTTCACCACCATGACGCCGCAAGCAGTCGCGCTGCGTCCTTTGTTCATGTAACTTCGTGTGCCCCACTCTCGCCGCTGTCATCCTGAGCGAAGCGCAGCGGAGTCGAAGGACCTGCTTCTCGTTCGTCTTTCGGGCTAGGGTGGGATACGACGAACCTTGATTGGCTTTCATGAGGTTTCGACTCGATGCAGTCCACCTTCGCGCCACCGACCGGACGGCTTGACCGCCATGTGCGGCGGAGCGTCCTGCGTGTCGGCGAAGGTGCTTCGCGTCATCGCGTCGCCTACGCGCTTGAAGAGGCCCTGCGCCTGGCGAGCCTCCCCGGCGAGGAGGAGGGCCGCATCTACTGCTTTCGCAGTGTCTCGCTCTCCGGAGTTCCCGCCGAAGCAAATCGCCGCGTCTGGATGGAACAAGTCCAGCAGGTCCTCGGCAATCTGGCGGCGCAGGCGGTTCATGGAACCGATCCAAACGCGGGCGCGGCCAATGCGGTCTACTTCAACAACATCGAAGAGGCCCTGGAAACGCTGCTGCGCAAAGCCGTGCGCGCCCACGGCGGAACGCAGGGTTTCAATACGGATTGGTTCGCGGATTCCGTGATTGGCGCGGAGCCAGGCGAAGGCCACGCTCAGCGGATCACGGCCATTCTCGATCGTCTTCGCCCGCCGGCGATGGCTCCCGGCGCTGCGGCGGCAATCCTCTTCGCGGCTCTCGGCGACGCCGATCCCGTCCCGCTACTCTCTGCTATTCCCGTCGCAGTCATCCGCGAGTGGCTCCGCGAGTTGGAAGGACAATCGAGCCTCTCCGCATCCGCGCCGCCCGCGCAGTTGCCCGGCGAAATCAAGACTACGCTTCAGCGCGCCGCCTCTCATTTTGGATGGAAGGACCCCGCGACCGTTTGGCTGGCCGCACAGGCTGTTCTCTCTCGATTCCCCGGCACGTGGAGTTCCGGCACTGCAGTCAAGCGGGCTCGCGCCACGCTGCGAATCCTCGAAGAGGAGCAACTCCGCGAGCCGCAGGATCGGACCGCCTCCATCATCCGAAGCGCCGCTCCGCAGCTGGTCTTTGACGACGAGGACGAGACAGCCGCGGGACAGAGGCTCTCATGGAGTGTGGAAGAGGCCCAGCCAGAGCCGCGAAGCAAAATGGAACTCCCCAGATCGCGTGCGACAAACGATGAAGGCCCCTCATCCGACCGAGCGCCGGCCCCCGGCGAAATGGCCGTGGAGGTTGCGTCGCTGGCAGGCTCGACTCCGGACATCCCCGAAGCCAGGCCGCTGCTAGGCGAAGCCACTCAGGCAGCGGGCTTGTATTTTCTGCTCAATGTTCTCCGCTCACTCGGCATCGCAGCCGCTCTGGAAGCCTGCCCCGCGCTTGCTGAATCCAATCTTGCAGTTCACATCCTGCGTCAACTCGCCATTCAAGCTGGTATCGCGGACGACGATCCGATCCTGCTCTGCCTCCGCCTGCCGCAAGAGGCATTCACCTTGCCTGAAGAGATTCTGGCCGGCCTCGCACAACAACCGGAGGCCTGGCCAAAAGGCTTTGCGCCTTCGCGCCGCGCCGGCTTCGACAGCGGCTATTTTTTGCGTGTGTGGAGCGTCGCCGCAAAACGATGGCTCTGGCGAATGGGAAGACTCACCATCAGCGAAGTGATCGATCGCAGCGGCCGCGTCTGGCTCACGCGCACCGACCTCGACGTCACTTTTCCGCTCGCCGCGGCCGATCTTCGCATTCGCCGCATCGGCCTCGACATCGACCCCGGCTGGCTGCCGTGGTTCGGCGCGTCTGGCCGCGTCGTGCGCTTCCACTATCGCGATCGGCAGCCGGAGGAGCCCGTATGCTGAATCGAGCCGCAAACGCAGTCATCGAAGATCGGCTGGACTCCTTCGCCTTCGTCCTCACAGGACTCGCGCGGCTGGCCAACTCATGCGAGACGCTCGACGAAAGCATTCAGGAGCGTCTGCGTTCAATCGCCGACCGCCGCATCGACGGCCGCAGGAGTCTGCTTTCCGCGCTTCACGACTACTTGAAAGACCCCGGCGAGGTCAACGCCGCGCTCGCCGAAGCCTCCCGTTACTTCAGGCTGCACACCATCGAAGTCTTCGCCATCCGCCTGGCCATCGCCGCCGAGCAGGACTTGCTGATCGGTCACCTGTTGTCGCATCTGCAACAGCCCCTCGCTCTCAGCCGCCCCACCGTCGGCCTCGTCGCGCAGGCCTTTGCCGCCGACGATCTCCACCAGGCCATGCACCTTTTAGGCCAGGGAAATGCCGTCCGTTGCGGCTTGTTGCAGTTATGCGGCGACGATCTTCCGCTGCCCGAGCGCCAGATGCGCACTCCGCTGCCTACGGCCCTCGCGTTGCAGAGGATGGAGAGCGTATGGCCGGGGACCGCGCCGATCGCCTTCGATCAGTACCCGGTCCCCTTGGGCGAATCCTCTCAGACTCACGCCGCAGAGCTGGCCCGCCGTCTGCACGCATCCGAGGGCGCAGCTCCTGCTCTCGTCATCCGCTGCGGAGACGCTCTTGAGGCTCGCTCGGCGGCCTCGCTGGTCGCCTCCCACTCCGGCGCGCAGGCGGTCCTCATTCACACAGATCAGTTGATGGGCATCGCTCCCTGGCTCGTCCTCAACGGCCTCATTCCCGTCTTCGCACAATGGCTCGTGCCGGGCGAACGCAGGACAGTCCCCATCATTCCCGGCTTCTTCGGCCCTCTCATCCTGCTCACCGGCCCGGAAGGCGAGTTTGAATCCGACGATCGCGGCATCCTCGATTGGCGGCTGGAGATTCCCTCCGCGGCGGAGCGCACCGAGCTCTGGAGCGCGGCCATCGGCGACCGTGCGCTCGCAAGCCGTCTGGCGCTTGCCCATCGCCACGCCGCCGGACGCATCGCCACACTCGCCGCAAAGGCGCAAGAGGACTGCGCCGCTCACGAGGCCAGCGGCGGCGGCTCGGCCCTCTCCTTCGCCCACATTCGCGCCGTCTCGCGGCGCGGCGATTCGGTCGGCCTCGGAGCCCTCGCCGAGTTGATCCCCGACGAAGTCGGCGACGAAGCCCTGGTCGCCAACTCCACGCTGCGTCATGAGTTGGAATCGCTGGTCACCCGCTGCCAGTTGCGCGAAGATTTCCCCCGCTCCCTCGGGCCCTCAATCCAGGCGCGCTATCGCCCCTCGGTGCGCGCTCTTTTTGTCGGTCCCTCGGGCACAGGGAAAACTCTCGCCGTCGCCTGGCTTGCCACGCGGTTGGGCATTCCCCTCTTTCGCGTAGACCTCTCCGCCGTCACTTCAAAATACATCGGA
The DNA here is from genome assembly GCA_963710875.1 of uncultured Acidobacteriaceae bacterium. GTDB lineage: Bacteria > Acidobacteriota > Terriglobia > Terriglobales > Acidobacteriaceae > Telmatobacter. Next base: position 57,206 of record CAVQBW010000004.1, read on the forward strand.
GAGACCGAGAAGAACCTGAGCCAGTTGCTCGCCCGCGCCGAACAGAATGAAGTTCTGCTCCTCTTCGATGAGGCCGACTCGCTCTTCGGCAAGCGCACCGACATTCATGAGGCCAACGACCGTTTTGCCAACGCGCAGACAAACTACCTTCTCCAGCGCATGGAGAGTTACGACGGGATCACCATTCTCACCAGCAACGGCCGCGGCCGCTTCGATGACGCTTTCTCCCGCCGCTTTGACGCCATTCTCTCGTTTCCGCTGCCCGGCCCGGAGGAGCGCCGCGCACTGTGGCTGGCGCATCTCGGCCCGGAACACAGCGTCAACAACGGCCAATTGAATCTGCTCTCAGCCGTCGCCGAACTCACCGGAGGACAAATCAGAAACGCCGTGCTGCGAGCGGCAGTAGACGCCGCGCAGGACAGTAAGAGCATTCAGTATTGCCATTTGCTTACCGGAGTCGCCAGTGAATTCCGCAAGATGAGCCGGCAACTACCCAACGAATTGAAGCAGGCGCAGGCCGTGGCACAAGCCTCCGGCCAGACCTGAGGGATACTCGATCGCCGATGCCAGCCAATGCCACCGCCGCTCCCAAGCACGCCGCCCCCGCGCCACGCGCGGCAACGGTAAGCCACGCCCCGGCAAAGGCCGCGCCGACCGCAAAACACGATGTCGCTCCCTCCGCTCCGCATGCGCCAGCGCTTCCGGCCTTTGCCAAGCCGGCCGTGGCCGCGCTGCATCCGGCCCCTCCGCCCGAGGCTGCCGCAAAGATCGTCCCGATGCCGGCACACGGGCTTGTCGCGGCCAAGATGCCTGCGCTGCTGCCTGCAACTCCCAAGCCCGCCGAGCATGAGCACGATGCGCATAAACCCGAACACCATAAGCCAGCGGCACTCATTCCGATAACGCACAAGGCCGCCGCATCCAAGGCCAAGCCGAAGCTCGCATCGCTTGCACCGCCTAAAACTCCAAGCCTCGGCTCCGGCCAACCGCTGCCTCCGCACATTCAAGAGGCCATCCAGAATAGCCTCATGGTCGACCTCAGCTCGGTGCGGCTCCACGCCAGCACTGCCGCCGAGCGCAAGGCCCAGTCCCTCTCCGCGCGCGCCTTCACCTTCGGCAACGACATCTTTCTTGGCCACGGCGCGCACCCAACGGACCTCACTCTCATCTCGCACGAGGCCGCCCACGTCATCCAGCAGCAGCACACCGCGCCTGTCGTGCAGGCGTGGTCGTCCGCCCGCAGCGATCCGTATGAGCGCGAAGCCGATCAGGCCGCGTCAGCGGTCGCCAGCGGCCGGAGCTTTGCCGTCCGCGAGCGCGTGGACTCGCCCCGCGTGCAGCGCCTGGGCATCAGCGATGCGCTGGACTGGTTCGCGGACAAGGCCAATTACATTCCCGGCTTCCGCATGTTCACCGTCGTGCTCGGCGTCAACCCCATCAACATGGAGCACGTCGAGCGTTCGGCTGCCAACGTGCTCAGGGCAGTCGTGGAATTCCTTCCCGGTGGGACACTGATCACCGACGCTCTCGATAAATACGGTGTCTTCGATAAGGTTGGCAACTGGATCTCCGGAAAGATCGATGAGCTCGGCATGGTCGGCAGCTCTATCAAGAAAGCGCTGATGGACTTCCTCGACAGCCTGAGCTGGCGCGACATCTTCCACCTCGGCGATCTCTGGGACCGCGCCAAGCGCATCTTCACCGATCCCATAGATAAAATCATCAGTTTTGTCAAAGGCACGATCGAGGACATCTGGAAGTTTGTCCGCGATGCCGTCCTCAAACCGATCTCGAAGCTCGCCGAGGGCACCTCCGGCTGGCCGCTGCTCATCGCCGTCATGGGCAAGAATCCGATCACCGGCGAAGCGGTCCCGCGCACCCCCGAGACGCTGATCGGCGGCTTCATGCACCTCATTCATGAAGACGAAATCTGGGAAAACATCAAAAAGGCCAACGCGATCTCGCGGGCCTTCGCATGGTTCCAGAGCGTGCTTTCGGGGCTACTGGGCTTTGTCTCGCAGATTCCCGATCTCTTTATTAAGGCTCTCAAGTCGCTTGAATGGTCCGACATTCTCGATCTTCCCGGCGGCTTCATGAAGATCGTTGGCGTCTTCGGCAAGTTCCTGGGCAACTTTATTAGTTGGGCCGGCGGCAAGGTCTGGGATCTGCTGAAGATCATCTTTGAGGTCGTCGCGCCCAAGGTCATGCCCTATCTCTTGAAAGTTGGCGCGGCCTTCAAGAAGATCCTTAAAGACCCGCTTGGCTTTGTGCGTCACCTCATCGACGCAGCCCTGCTCGGGCTCAATAACTTCCTCAAGAACTTCGGCGAACATCTCAAGAAGGCGCTGCTCGGCTGGCTCGTTGGTGCGCTACCAGGAATCTACATCCCAAAGGCCTTCACCCTCTCCGAGTTCGGCATGTTCGTCCTGAGCATCCTCGGCATCACCTGGGCGCAAATCCGCGCCAAGATCGTCAAGGCTCTCGGCCCCAATGGCGAAACGATCATGAAGGGCCTCGAAACCACCTTCGATATTGTTGTTGCGCTGATCAAGGGCGGCCCGGCGGCGGCCTGGGAGCTGATCAAAGAGAAGCTCACCAGCCTCAAAGACATGGTGGTCGACGGCATCGTCGGCCTTGTCACCGACACGATCATTAAGAAGGCGATTCCCAAGCTCATTGCGATGTTCATCCCCGGCGCGGGATTCATCTCGGCCATCATCTCCATCTACGACGCGATCATGACCTTCGTAGAGAAGCTGTCCAAGATCGTCGCCGCCGTCAAAGCGTTCGTCGACTCGATCGTTGCCATCGCCAACAGTCAGATCGCCGGCGCTGCTGCCAAGGTGGAGAGCGGCCTCGAAACCATGCTCTCACTCACCATCAGCTTCCTCGCCAGCTTCTTCGGCCTCGGCGGTGTCGCCAACAAGGTCATGGAATTCATCAAGAAGCTCCAGGGAATGGTTGACAAAGGCCTCGACACCGCCATCACCTGGATCATCACCAAAGCCAAAGCTCTCTTCGCCTGGCTCTTCGGCGGCAAAAAGGAGGGTAAGAAGGACGAGCGCACCGAAGAACAGAAACAGAGCGATGTAAATAAGGGGGTCGCTGAAGCCGAGACCGCGATGTCCGTTCAGGGAGCGGATCAGGATTCAGTCAACACGGCGCTGAAATCGATCAAGACCAAGTACAAACTTACGAGCATCGAATTGGTGAAGGATTCAAGCGACGAGACGCACGAAACCGATCATGTCGTCGCGGTGATCAATCCCAAGGCCTCCTCCAAGCCCAAGTCATTCGTTACCAAAATGCCTCTTTGCAAGGCGCTGTTTACCCACAAGAGCTACGATGAGAACGAGTACCGGCGGCAGTTGCAAACGGCCCAGAAGACCATCTGGTCGATGAAGATCGTCAACTGGATCGCCGCGCGCGACGCTTTCATGGATCGCTTCAAGAAGACCAGATCCGGGCGCGATCCGAAAAGCGCACAGTATCAGGAGGATTTCCGTAAGACGCAAAAGACGTCATGGATCGCTGACCGTGCTAGCGAATTGGCAAAAGGCCCGCCGAAAATGTCCGTCGCGGATGCCACTAAGCAAGCTCAAAAGGACTGGGAGCACCAGGCAGCCCTTCATCCGCTCGACCAGGTGGCCGGTGGCGGTGCGATGCCCACCGACATGGGCGACACACGAATTAATTCGTCCATAGGAAGCTCATGGCGCACGCAGGTTGCCGACATCTACAAGGTCACGTCGGCGATTAGCCCGACGAATCAGAAAAAGTGGAACATGAATGTTACGATTCTTTTGGACGGTTCCCCAGTATAAAGGCAGAAAAAATGGCCCCATTTGAGACATTCTTGTCGGAATTCGGACCTCCAATCAACCCGTGGAAGCCGGAGGAGACTTTTGTCCAGGAGTTCGCCAAGAGCTTGCCTCCGGAGATGATGGAAGTATGGCGGACGATCGGGATCGCCTCCTTCCATCAGGGCTTGCTGTGGATCACGAATCCGAAACAATTTGAGAGCCCGATGACCGAGTGGTTCCCCAAAACCTCCATGCGCCGCCTGCCGCTCGTTGTCGCACGAACTTCTTTTGGCAAGCTCATCTACTGGGATCGCGAGAAATTCTGGCTCTTGGACGTGAACTACAACGACACATTCAGCGCCGGAGATAACGTCGAAATCCTTTTCGATTTCTTCCTCTCCAGCGAGGACGGGCGCAGCGCCATCCTCAATCAGACGCAATTCAACAGAGCCCGCCGAAAGCTCGGTCTGCTAAAGGATGACGAAATGTACGGCTACAAACTTCCCCTCGCTTTGGGTGGTGAGCCCAAGCTCGAAAACATGGAAAAAATGAAGATACTCGAGCAATTGTCAATTCTCGCTCAAATTCACAGAGGGTAAAAGCTGTTCTCGACAACGTTCGATCTCTTTCTATTCACTCGCGAAGGCTGACGGGCTTGACACTCTTTCAGCTGGTAACAGGAACTTTCTTTCCGGAGGCTATCAAGCTATGACAGTAAGTCTTATCGGCTGGGGCCGATTCTTCGATCAATACGGCAATAGAATTACCGTGCCCGCGCCCAACACCGATCCCGGCAAACCATGGCTTTGGGATCTGCTCGCCTCCGAAGCCGCCAATCTCGCCGCGGTCGGCTTCGATCGCATCCAACTTCCTCCTGCAAGCAAGGCCCAGGGAGGCGACGGCGCGGGTTGCGACGGCTATGGCATCTACGATCCGCGCGACCTTGGCAGCAAGAACCAGCAGGGAAGCACGCCCACGCGCTATGGCTCCGCCGACTCGCTGCGGCGGTTAGTCGCGGTCGCCCATCGCTGCGGACTCTCGGTCGATCTGGACCTCGTCCTCCATCAGCTCATCGGCGGAGAAAACGCCACCTACCGCTATCTCGGAGCCGACGGCAAGACGCTCAATGGCCGCGGCGCGATGCATCCCGGCTGCTTTCGCTATTCGCCCGGCGCGGGCACGCAGCCGGAGGACGATGTGCCGGTGCCTGCGGACGACTTTTCCTTCGGCGACGAAAAGGTCTATCAGCATTGCAAACCGCCCGGCTACACCATCGACGACGCCCTCGACTGCGGAGACTGGACCCTCCGCACCACCGGCGCGGACGGCGCAAGAATCGACGACGTGAAGGGCTTGTGGGCGCCCTTTGTCGCTGAGTTCATGGGCCACGGAGCGATGGCCAACAAGCCGTTCTACGGCGAATACTTCGATGGCGACCCAGCCAACTTGAACTGGTGGGCAACCAGTCCGCCGATCAATGGCCGCTGTGCCGTCGAAGACTTTTCCATGCACTTCGCCATCGAGGACGCATGTAACAACCTCAACGCTCCAGCGTTGGACGGAGCCGGTTACTCGCAGTGGAACAGCGGCCTCTCCTACGGTTTCGTCGATAACCCCGACACCGACACCAGCCCCGGCGAACAGGTGATCAGTTCGAAGATGCTCGGCTATGCCTTCCTTCTAACAGTGAATTGCCGCCAGGCCCTCATCTATGGCAAGGATTACTTTGGCGGCGATGTATGGCCCGGAGCTTACGGCCTGAAGCCGCTGATCGATAACTTGATTTACATCAACCGCACCTTTGCCTACGGCGGACAAGTTACCCGCTGGGTCGACGGTTCGGTCATCGTCATCGAACGCGACGGCAATGGCGGTCCTATCGGCAATAGCCCCGGCTTGCTGACTGCGATGAACTTCGACACCTATAACATTCAGAAGATCACCTGCGCCACCAGCTTCGGCGCCAACGTGCAACTGCACGACTACACCGGCCGCCACTCGGATATCTGGACCGATTGGCAGGGCAACGCAACCTTCTGGATTCCGCCCAATGCCTACACCGGCGGGGAGAGCTATCTATGCTTTTCGCGCGCCTTCAGCGACAAGCCGATCGTCCAGCAACCACGCCGCACCACCCAGGAGTTCTTCGGCGCGCCCGACCTCGACATTCCTCCGGCGCACCCCGGAGAGTTCCGCGCCATCGCGCGAATCTATGTAGAAGAAGAAACCAGCGTAGCCTTCACCACGCGCAATAACATCGAAGCAGCTCTGCTCGACGGCGCGACCGAGGTTCCCGGCAACAAGCCGGCCAAGACAGGGTGGTACAGCATTGGAGTGAAGACCATTGCTCCCGCGCCGGTCGCTTTTGACTTGAGTGTGAACTACAGCGCCGGCCAACTGTAGAAAGGTTCATTCAGCCCCGAGGAGGTCAACACCATGGATCACCAGATTGCAAAGAAGTTTCTCTTGAATCGCAGAAGGTTTCTCGCTCTCGGCGGCGGCGCGGCAGCCACGGCGCTGCTGCCCGCGCGAAGTGCGTTTGCCCTGCCGCCCTCGGGCATTGCCTCGCCCGTGCTCACGCGTGGCAACGACAATGACCGATCTTACTTCTACAACGACACAATCCTCAACGTCGCAAACGTCCGTACGCAGGGGATTCGTAAATACTTTTCTCTTTACATGGAGGGCGATGCGCGAGGCGCAGAGGCGCAGGCGCTCATTATGCCCAGCGTGCTGTGCGATGACGGAAACGTCCGCGACGTCATCGTCACCGCCTCGATGAACAATACCGTCTGGGCCTATGACTACAACACCTCCGATATCCTGTGGGTCAAGAAGCTCGGCATTCCCATCAACGGCAGCGGCGCGATCGACATGCACAATATCAACGACCACTGGGGCCTGCTGAGCACCGGAGTCATCGATCCCGACACAAATACCTGGTACGGCGTCGCGTGGGAGTCGCCCGATGGCACCGCGGCAAACGGCGCACACTTCGTTCACTCCCTCAACATCGCCAATGGAAACCGCGTAAATCCTCCCGTCCCATTGGCCGGATTGACCTACCAACCGCCCAATGGCGGCGCGCTGCAAAGCTGGAGCGCAGTCATGCGCAAGCAGCGATCTTCTTTGACTCTCACCAAAGTCAACAACGTCAAGACCATCTTCTTTGCTGCCGGCACCGTCTTGGAGACGGCCTCCGGATCGGCCGGTTGGATCGTCGCCTATGATGTGGCCACCAACACAATCGCCGCCGGCCTCGCTATGAGCGCGGGTTACGGCGCCGGCGTGTGGATGGCCGGCTCCGGTTTGTCGGTCGACGACAACGGCGACTTGCTCTTCGAAACCGGCAATGGCAGCTTCGATCCCAATCACGGCGACTTCGGCGAATCCGTCTGCAGAGTCCGCTACACGCCGGCCAGCGGCGCAACGCCCGCCTCGCTCGCCGTTGTCGATTGGTGGACGCCGTACACCGACGCGGGCCGGGAAGGCGAAGATCCAACACTCTCAACTCCATTGGCGGTTGATGCCGCAAAACTCTCCGGCGTAAGCGCACCCACCTCTGGCGGCCACATGCCCACCAACATGGCCGCGGTGCGCGACACGAACGGAAAGGTCGTCGCCGGTCATCTCTTCAGCACCGTGCCCACCGCAATCGGTGCAGCCTATGGTGATGAAGACCTCGGCTCGGCCGGTCCGGCCATGATCCGCAAATACCGCGTCATCCTCGCCTATGGCAAAGACGGCATTGCCTATCCGGTCAAGATGGACGCCATGGGCAAGACCATGCCCGCCGACTTTGCCAACGCGGCCGCCAACTATGCCAAGCTGGCGCAGCCCCCCTTCTGGTACAGTTACTTCCCCGGCTTCAACGTGAATGCCGCGCCGCAGGACCCAAGCACTCTGGATTTTCTCTTCGATAACAAGACCCAGCACCTTCACTCCACCTCGCCCCAGTTTTTCTCGCAGACACATGGCCAGATGCTGGTCTGTTGGGGCGAGAACGGGAATTGCCGCGTCTGGACGATGCAGCCCAACGGCCAGATGACTTTTCTCGCGGACTCCGACGAGGTCGCCTCGGTCAATTCACCAGTGCCCCCTGGGGGAATGCCCGGAGGCTTCATGTGCATCTCGGCCAACGGCAACAATCCCGGCACGGCGCTCTTGTGGGCCCTCATTCCCTACGGAGACGCTAACTCGACGATCACTAATGGCCGCCTGCTGGTCTATGACCTGGAGAATTTTGTAACTCGCCCCGATGGCAGCTCCAAGCTCAATGTCCTATGGGATAGCCAGGCACAGAATTACACTTTCCTCTTCCCAAAATTCAACGTAGGAGTAGTAAGCGGCGGCAAGTTCGTCCTACCCCGCTACGACGGAGGCATGGACGTGCTGGGCCTCGCGTGAGCTTTCTTACTCATACACGTCGCGCCGGTGCGCAATGCGCGTCACTTCGACCTTCTTCACTTCGTCGTCGATGGTATAGACCACGCGATAATTCCCAACGCGGATGCGCCAGCTGTCTTCGCCTCCCCGGAGTTTCTTTGAGCCGTGGGGCCGCGGCTCTGTGGCAAGCGCCTTTATTCTTGGAAGGATGCGGGCTGATATGTTGTCAGGTAGCCGGAAGAATTCCTTTTACGCGCTGGATTTCAGCGCAACCCTGTAATCAGGCACTCAATTTGCCTCTTCGGGTGAGCTTCGCCTCGACCTGCTCGATCGGGATGCTCTCCTCGTTGCGTCGCGACTCGGAGACCAAAACATCCTCGATCTCTTCCCACAATTCCGCGTGCTCACGAAGGTCGATCTGGACCGCGATCTTGCGGCCTTCCTCGTCGGTAACGTATTGAATCCCGGTCATGGCATCCCCTCCAAAGCGCGCTCCCGTCTGATTTGACGCTACTCTGTGTCCGATTTGGCGTCAAGATGGCCGCTGCCTTCCACAGCGCCTCCCGAGTGCCGGCCTTATCCTCAATAGAGACCCCGTGTCCGACTTCGCCCAAACCGTCAAGCAGCAGGCCGACATCGTCAAGGTGATCGAGGGATACATCCGCCTGCGCAAGGCCGGCGCGCAGAACTACCAGGGCCTCTGCCCCTTCCATAAAGAAAAATCCCCCTCCTTCTCCGTCCATGCCGTCCGCCAGTTCTACCACTGCTTCGGCTGCCAGGCCTCGGGCGACGTCTTCAGCTTCGTCGCCAAGATCGAAAACGTCACCTTCCCAGAGGCCGTCCGAATCGTCGCAGGCAAATGCGGCATTCCCCTGCCCAAACGCGAGTTCTCCTCGCCCGAGGAAGCCGCCGGCGCGCGCATGCGTGCCAAGCTGCTGGAACTGCACGAGACCGCAACCGCCTGGTTTGAGGAGCAACTACGCGGTCCCGAAGGTGCCGTAGCTCGCGAATATCTCGCCGGTCGCGGCCTCACCCCCGAGGGCATAAAGGCCTTCCGCATCGGCTACTCACCCGACAGCTTCAACGCCCTGCGCGACCGCCTCAGCCCCATGGCCGACAACGAAACCCTGCGCGCCAGCGGCCTCTTCGCCTCAAAAGAGCACGAAGACGGCAGCCAGGGGCCGATCTACGACCGCTTCCGCAAGCGGGTCATGTTTCCGATCTGCAATGAAAGCGGCCGGGTGATCGCCTTCACCGCCCGCACCCTCGAAACCGGCGACAAAGCCGGCGCCAAGTACATCAACTCGCCGGAGACGCCGCTCTATTCCAAAAGCCTCGTTCTCTTCAATCTCGACAAAGCCCGCCAGTCGATCCGACAGCATGAGTTTGCCCTGCTGGTCGAGGGCCAGATGGACTGCATCTCTGTCTACGTGCGCGGCATTCAGAACGTGATCGCGACCAGCGGTACGGCTTTCACCGAGCAGCAAGTCAACCTGCTCAAGCGCCATACCTCTCAGGTTGTCGTTAACTTCGATCCCGACGCCGCCGGCTCCAATGCCGCGGAAAAGTCCATCGCCCTTCTCACCGAGGAAGGCTTCACCATCAAGATCGTCACCCTGGAGGGCGGACTCGACCCCGACCGCTATATCCGCGAACGGGGCGTCGAGGCTTACACGGCGGCCCTTCGAGGAGCTCGCCGCCAGGCCGACTACCTGATCGAGCGTGCTCGCCTGCTCTTCCCCGGCGCCAGCTCGGAGCAGAAGGTCAAGGCCATGAACTACCTCCTGCCCCACATTCGCCGCCTGCCAGAAAAGCTCGCCCGCGACCAGTTTGCCGCCGACGCCGCGCAAAAGCTGGGCATCGACTCGGCGGTGTTGCGCGAAGAATTGCGCCAAGCCGCGCTGCGACGTCGCGACCACATCGAAACAAAGGCGACCGCCCTCACCGAAGTCGAGCGGGTGCTGCTGCGCGCCCTTGCCATCGACGACCCGGAGTTCGGCGGCGCACGGCGGCTGGCCATCCAGGCTTTTGCGGAGCAACCCGCTTGGTTTGAGCATCTTGGAGTCTTCGCAGCCCTTCAGGCGCTCGCCGAGCGGCAGTCTCACGACCCCATGGATGTGGTCGAGGACGAGGCGCAGCGGGCCCTGCTGGCCGAGACGCTGCTCGCCGAGACCAAGCCGCCCGAGGAAACCGAAGTCCAGAGCGCCATTCAGGAGATTCACGAGCGCGCCATCGAGAGCCGCCAGCGCGACCTGCGCGCCCTAATCGCCGAAGCTGAGCGCCGCGGCGACTTTGCCGAACTGGCCCTGCTCACCCAGCAGAAGCTCGATCTGGATCGCACACTGAGACAATTGCACAACCAGCGCCTGCCGGTGCGGTAACCCCTTTTCAAACCTCCCGACAGCCCCCACCCGCCAGCCCGCAAATTCTGCGTCAAATTGTCATTTTCCGCGTCAAATAGAGAGCAGCAGAAGCGGACGGAAGACAATCTGACCTAGGTCCGGCCGCGCGCTCGGCTCAAACTTTCTGGCTTGGCCCGGTTTTTTGTCGGAGAAAACGAGCTAAGTAGTGGTATTCTAAAGGTCTCTGTGCGGATGCGCGCCCCTTTGCCCCAACCATGAGCCTTGGCTCGCGGGCGACCCAGGTGAATCCTGAAGCGCTTGTCATCCTGTTCCGAGCAAACCCCTGAAACCGCTTTTATGCGGGTGACCGCAGGTCTGCGTGCAGATGCGCCGTTTTTCCGGACTCTTTCCGGAAAACTTTCACCTTGTGCGCTTTGCAAACGACACCGCGCCGCGCGCAAGACGGTGCTGCATCACTCTTGCGCTAGAGAAAAGGAGCATTTTGGCAATCGAAGAAAAGTTTGCAAACGAACACGAGCACGACCATGACCATGACCACGATATTGACACCCTGATCGAGGTCGGCAAGGAAAAGGGCTACCTCACCTACGGCGACGTAAACGATATGATCCCGGACGAGATGGCATCCTCGCCCGACGATCTGGACGACCTGATCACCACCATCGGGACCCAGGGCATCGACCTGCTCGACGGCCCCAAGTTCGGCGATAAGGATTTCGAACTCGAAGAGGGCGAGGACGTCGAGTTGGACCTCACGCCCGGCACCCTGGAAAAGACCAATGATCCGGTGCGCATGTACCTGCGCGAGATGGGCACGGTGCCTTTGCTGACGCGCGAGGGCGAGGTCGAAATCGCCAAGCGCATCGAGCGCGGTCAGATGCGCGTGCTCAAGGCCATCTCGCGCTCGCCCATCGTGATCCGCGAGATCATGGCCCTCGGCGAAGACCTCAAGCGCGGCGTGCGTAACATCAAAGAAGTGGTCATCTTCGACGACGAAGAGCTCACCGAAGAGGTGGTTCAGACGCGCGTCAAGGCCACCATCACTCGCATCGACGCGCTCTTGAAGCACCAGAAGCGCATCGCGCAGCTTGAAGAAAAACTCGCCGGCCCCGCGCCCGCCACCAAGGCCAAGATCCGCGAACACCGCCATCACCGCTGGCTCGCCGCCCGCGAAAAGGTGCTCGTCTCGCGCATCGTCCGCGAACTCAAATACACAGCTCTCGAGCGCAAGCGCCTGCTCGACAAGGTCAACAAGACCGTCGACACCATGCGCACCCTCGAGCGCCAGATTCGCTCCCTCGAACAAAAGCACGAGGCCAGCCGCAGCGAAGAGCTCAAAAAGGAGTACCGCCGCCAGCAAAAAAACTGCAAGGCCGATCTCGAAAAAATCGAGGCCGAGGCTGGCGTTCTCATCGCCGAGCTCAAGCGCACGCAGCGCGAGATGATCCAGGGCGACATGGACGCCGAGCAGGCCAAGCGCGAACTGATCGAGGCCAATCTTCGACTCGTTGTCTCCATCGCCAAGAAGTACACCAACCGCGGCCTGCAATTCCTCGACCTCATTCAGGAGGGCAACATCGGCCTCATGAAGGCCGTCGATAAGTTCGAATACCGCCGCGGCTACAAGTTCTCGACCTACGCAACCTGGTGGATTCGCCAGGCCATCACGCGCGCCATCGCCGATCAGGCCCGGACCATCCGTATCCCGGTCCACATGATCGAGACCATCAACAAGCTCATCCGCACCAGCCGCCAGTTGGTCCAGGAGCTCGGCCGCGAACCGTCGAGCGAAGAGATCGCCAAGCGCATGGACATTCCCGTTGCCAAGGTGCGCAAGGTGCTCAAGATCGCGCAGGAGCCCATCTCTCTCGAAACCCCCATTGGCGAAGAAGAAGACTCGCACCTGGGCGACTTCATCGAAGATCGCCAGGCCGTCTCGCCCTCCGAGGCCGTCATCAGCGTGAACCTCAAGGAGTACACCTCGCAGGTTCTGCGCACCCTCACTCCGCGCGAGGAGCGGGTCATCAAGATGCGCTTCGGCCTCGAAGACGGCTCCGAACACACGCTGGAAGAGGTGGGCCAGAGCTTCCAGGTCACCCGCGAGCGCATCCGCCAGATCGAAGCCAAAGCCCTGCGCAAACTCCGCCATCCCAGCCGAAGCCGCAAGCTAAAGGCATTCGTGGAAGGCGCAAAAGAAATGTAACTTCGGCAGTAAGTCTGCCGCCTCGTAGTTCCAATTTGGAGCCGCAGCCATGGAAGGGGCTGCGGCTCTTTTGTTCTCTTTCCCAGGCAGCCGCAATGGCAGCTGACGCTCGCTCACTTACTCGCAATCGCGTACATGGTAATCGACATAGCTGGGAACAACTGGTCCTTTATAACGCTTGCTTCGGCGTTCTCGTCCGGGTTCGATGCGTTGACTGCAGGACGCGCGCGAATCTGCGTGAGATTCACGCCACTGTATTGATACACCTTCGCCGGCCCCTTCGCCTTGAAATTGTCAAGCGTCAGATCAGCCCGCAGGTCGCCGAATGTCTTGTTGATCACCATCACGGTGACAGTGTGATCTGCCGTCCGCCGCGCCGCATAGACACTTAGCTTGCCCTGGTCCGCGCTCCTGGCTTTGAGACTCATGTCGCCAAACTCTCCACCCGCGTCGTCGTAGTTGCGGAAGATCTTGAAAGCGAACATCAAGGGTTGATTCAGGTTCGGCGGTCCCCACAGCGCGCCAAGGTCGAGACCCTCGCGTCCAAAGATACCCAGGATGTCGGCCTGAGCAACCGCTCCGCTGATATGTTCCGGCGCACCCCAGTTGTACTCGGTGATCGCGATTTTGGTTCCCGGATAGTTTGCTGCAACCCAGTTCTTCATGCGGGGAATCATCTGCGGCGCAAGCGGCTTCATGTAGTTGTCGGGGTCGCGGAATTGCGGCTCGGTGTAAGTTGCGTCCCAGAACACGCGTGTCGAGTCAATGACGGCTCTCTGTTGATCGCTTGTTCCCGCAGGCTTCAGCATTGCATCCCCGGCCGCAAAGTAGGTGTGCAGGTCGAGATAGTCGAGCAACCGTGTATGTCGCGGGTCGGCATCCTGTGCCGCTTTGAAGGCGCGCAGATAATAGTCGATCAACGGAACGTTCCCGTGCGCCTTGCGATCGATGAAGAGGTTCGCGGGATCCGGCCGACGGCCCTGAAAATACCATTCCAGATCCTTCTTTGAATAGAAGTAAGTGAACCAGAAGTCGATGACAGGCCCGCTCACCTCAGCCGTGGGATCGGCAGCCTTGATCGCCTTGGCCGCCTTCAGTCCCTTCTCTGTGACTTCGTCGTACGTGAAAGGCGAAGGATGCACATCGCGATGTATCTTGTCCCACCATGTCGGTTCGTTGTCCAGCGCGTAGATGGCCACTCCGCCGTTCGCGGCATTGCCGAACCTGCTCACCAGGTACTTCACCCATTCCGAAGTCCAGCTTGCATCGACAGGCATGCAGGTATCGGTGGGATCGTTGTTTGTGATCATTGTTCCGTCAGGCCTGACGCCGTTTCCAAACTCCGGCCAATAGGGATCAGTCTTCTGCTGGGCGCCATACTTCGCCACCGAGTAACTGCCACTGCGGGTCCGCGTCTTCGCGACCCAGCCCATCACCGGCACGGCCCCCATGGTCTCGGCGCCGGCGGCTCGATCGGCTATCACCTGGCTGTTGAACTCCGATTCATCCTGATAACCACCGTTGAGCACGATGCGCTGAATGTCCAACCCAAGAAACGCCAGGAAAGTGATCGCGAAAACCCAACACAAACACCCTCTGAATGTGTTCATTCTTCGTGTCCGCGTTTCCACAACATTTCCGCTTGGGTGTTTCCTGGCGCTGCCGTCCACAAAGGCAACCATTCCAGCAACTCCGAGAGCCAATACAATTCCTTCGTAACCCAAAAGCGGTTGCGCGAAGAATATGATTCCCGACAGGGAAACCGGAAGATAAATCAGGCTTGCGACAATTCCCCAGCCTCTCCCCGATGGCTTTTTCTTCCAGACGGTCCACCAAGCCAACCCGTAGATGATGACCGCAATAGTGAACAACGCAGTAATGAACAGGCGAGGAATATTCGATTTCGGCACGATCTCGAAAAACCAGTCTTCACCAGAGTTGGAAACATCGAGCTTGTAGTTGTACCGCGTGTCGGCATCCCCTCCCCATCGATCCAGAGGCAGCCGTACGGCCTTTGCCACCCGTGGCGCTTCATGCCAGGGGTCCGAAAGCCGCCAGGAGTTCATCCCGTAAATCAGGGAACTGATGGGATGCGTAGGCGCTGCCGCATCCACAAGGAGCGCCGGCCCTTCGGCGACCGGCGGCGCCGCAAACCCAATGGTCGCGCTTGCCGATTTGGAGGGCTCTGCCGTGCTCGCGGCTTTGATCGTCACTGCCGCCGGTACCGGGTACGGTGTGACGTACAGCCCGCTGTTGCTGATGGTTCCCAGCGAGGCATTGCCCCCGTCCACGTCATTGACCGACCATTTCAATCCAGCGTTGAAAGTTCCCGTTCCTGTGACGGTTCCGGTAAATTGCCTGGTCTCCCCGGGAGCCAACACCACGCGATCGGGCTCGATCTTCACTCCCGTGACCGCGCCCGGCGCTTGAGTCGTCGCTGCCTGTTCGAGAATCTTGTTATCCTGCGCGCTCAGGAGGATTGTCGCGGTGCCCAGCAGGATAGCCGCCAAGCAGCGGATCCTGTAGCGTGACGCAACACCTTGTCCGCGCCCGCGACGCGCGGCCGAATTGGTGAAACGCAATGCCGCAGCAAGCCCCCCGCTCGAGGTCATATCGCCTCCAATGCGCGTAGAATTGATCTGCCACGTAGTCTAACAGCGCCTTCCAGTCTCTGCCCCAGGAATCGAAAACCAGGCGGCGAATGCCCCAACCGAGGCCCCACGGACAGGTCCACGTCCTTGGGTCGAATATGGATTCGTTCGCCCTGAGAAACCACGAATCTCTCCCAGCCGCAAATTGCAAGAAGTAACTCTCTGCAGGCGCACAATAGAAGCAATCAGAGGAGTGCGGTCTGACTGACCACTGATCACTGTCAACTGGCACGCCCCCACCTCCTACCCCTGTGGAGGCCCTTATTTAGACACTGGATTCTCTATAACTACCTATAAATAAACAGTTTAATTTATGCGCCCATTATCTGATCGGTATACACAACCGTCTCTCTTGCCCATCGTTTTCCTTGTTTTTGGCCTCAAATCGAGCCATTTTATGCCGTTTTTGAAGCAAATCTCGACTCAGCCTGCTCGCTAATCGTTCCCCTCGCAAGCCCGATCACGAACTGGCAGCCTTCTCCAACTCGGCCATGTCCTCAGCGCTCAGTTTTAGGTTAGCCGCCGCAACATTCTCCTCCAAATGCGCCACCTTTGATGTCCCCGGAATCGGCAGCATCACCGGCGACCGTTGCAGAAGCCATGCCAGCGAAAGCTGCGCGACCGAAGCCGACTGCCGCGCGGCGATCTGGGCCAGCATCTTTGCCTGCGGGTTCTCCGCCTTCAACAACTTCCCGGCATTGATCGGGTACCAGGGCATAAATCCAATCCCCTGCCGCTCGCAATTCCTGAGCGTCATCTCATGCCGCCGGTCGGCCAGACTGTATCGATTCTGGACAGTGACCACCGCGACGATCTTCCGCGCCTCCTCAATCTCCGCCGGAGTCACCTCGCTCAAGCCAATGTGGCGGATCTTGCCCTGTTCCTGCATCCGCTTCAGTGCGCCGAGGCTCTCCTCAAGCGGCGTGCGCGGATCGATGCGGTGCAACTGGTAGAGGTCGATGCGCTCCAGCTTGAGCCGCCGCAGGCTCATCTCGACGCACTGGATCAGATAGCCGGCGCGGCCCACGAACTCCGTCTTGGCCGGTCCCTGCCGCGTGATCCCGCCCTTGGTGGCAATGACCAGGCGCGAATCATACGGGTAAAGCGCTTCGGCGATCAGCCGCTCGGCGATCTCCGGTCCATAGGCGTCGGCAGTATCGATCAGCGTAACTCCCAACTCGACGGCCCGGCGCAACACGCGGCGCGCCTCGGCAGCGTTGTCTGGTTCGCCCCAAGCCCCTTCGCCCACAAGGCGCATCGTTCCATAGCCCAGTCGATGCACCGGCAGATCGCCGCCGATAAGAAAGCTGCCGCTGGCATGAATATTGTGCGTTTCCACGTTTGTCTCTTGCGTCTCCATGAGTCCTTGGATGCTGCGGCATCGCTGCGCGGTGCGGCAATCGAGAGACTTAGCCCTTCATTGAAGGACCAGTGGAACTCGGCATACTTCAGGCGCGTATGTAGAATGCAGAGCAAGGAGAGCGACCGATGAGCAGCCAGACCTATCCCAACGCGCAAGCGATCTTTTACCAGCAATATGAGGCGGTGCGCCGCGATGAGGTGGTGGGCATTCTGCTGGCGCTCTTCCTGGGCGGCTTCGGCGTTCACCACTTCTACCTGCGGCGAACCGGCCTGGGAATTCTCTACATTTGCTTCAGTTGGTCGCCAATCCCGTGGGTGCTGGGCTTCATCGAGTGCTTCTTCATGCCCGGCCGCGTGCGCGAGTTCAACGCCATCCAGGCAGCGGCCATCGCGGGGATGCTGGGGATTCCCATGCCGGGTTGGGGCCAGCCCTTCAACGTCGCGGCGAGCGCGCCCCCGGCGCCGCAACCAGGCACGCTCACAGCCTGCAGCCGCTGCGGCCAGACCAATCCGCAATCCGCGCGTTTCTGCTCGGGTTGCGGCGCGGCGCGGCAATAGTTCCCCTGCGACCTACATATTCGCCCGCCCAGCGCGCATAGACTCGTTGAACTGCGGCTTGGTGAAGTTCAGCGCAGCCTCCAGCTTCGCCTCGTAATCCAGCTTACGGGCCATCAGCTTCAGCGTAGCGGCGGCAAACTCGCCGTCGAGCACGAAGAATCCCTCGCCGGCCTTATTCGCAGCCATGCGCAGCAGATCGGCCTCGGTCGTGTTGAGATATTGCGCGTCGCGCGGGTCGGCGATCCAGACCGGCTGCCCTTCGCCCAGCACGCCGCTCAGCCAGTAAATCTTGCGTAGCAGGTACTCCAACCGCTCCTCGTCATTGGTCTCCGTAAAGAGGAACTTCTTTTGCCAGCGGCTGTAGTAGCGCGTCGTCACGGGCACCGGCTGGCGGTTCCCGGACTTCAGAAACTCAAGCTGGCCCAGGTCGACGACCTTGCGGACGGCGTTATACACAAAGGTCTCCGCAAAGGGCTGCTCCATCGACGGCACAATCTCGGCGAAAGTCAGTGTCACCGAGGCAGCGATCTTGGCGTGCAGGTTGTGCGTCCCGCCGTCGGCCAGATGCAGCTCGCCATGGACGATGTAGGTGTCCGCGCCGGAGGTCGAGCGATGAAACGGCCATTGAAACTGCACAAAGGCCACCGGCAGCCCGCCCAGCGTGACGTAGCACTCAGGCCGTGGATTGCGCAGCCGCTTGGCCTCGGCGGCCAGATGGGCAGTCATCGTCGGCAGCAGCTCCGCCTTGCCGAAGTCGAAACCCTCGGTCAGTTCGAGCTTGAGCGTCTGGCCTGAGGCTTCGGCGGCGGGCAAGCCAAGTTGAAAGACGGCCGTGGGGCTGCCCTTCGAGTCCGTGCCTTGCGTGGTGGAGACGAGAACCAGGCCGGCCTGCGCGGCGGCCGCTTCAAGAGTAGAAACGAGTGTAGATTTCAGGGCTTCAGTCATAAGAGGGGAATCCTATGTCGGAGATCGTTGCGTCTTTATTTTAGTGCATTCCGATCCGTGAATGGACGCAGAGAGCTGCGAGAGACCTCCTTTCTCTGTCCATGGGCGTCATAAAGACGCTTTATGTGAGGTTAAATATTATTGAAGTTGCTCGGCGCTTCGATAGTATTGCGAGAAAAGAAAGAGGTTAGCCTCCAACTGGCTCCGTTCCATCTTTAGAGGGACATCGCGCGGGTGGTCGTTTCTTTGCTGCCTGATGAGGTCGTAGATACCGCGGTAACTGTGTCCGAATAATCAAAAGCGCAGAAACTACCCGATAACAACGAGCATTCGGCTTATCATCCCAGGGCTCGGCAAGAGGCCCAGCAACCGCCGAGGAAGCAGCCGGAAGTTCCAGGTCTCAAATCGACACCTTGGAACTCCGGCTGCATCCATGACCTTTTACCGGCTTGTGCATCTTCAAAGTCCTACATTTTGCTTACCGTATTATCGCCATCGTTGGTCACCCAGACATTAGCTCCGTCGAAAACCGCGCTGGTGGGTGTATTGCCGGTCGGGTAAGTCCCCAGCACGGTACCGTCAACGGCGCTCAACTTAGTGACCGTGTTGCTCCCGGAGTTAGTAACCCAAATGTTGGTGCCATCGAAAGCCACACCCGATGGCCCGCTTCCCACGCTGTACGTGCCGAGCGTCGTGCCGTCGCTGGCCCGCAGACGGGTTACGGAGTTACTTCGATTGTTTGCTATCCAAAGGCTCTGACCGTCAAAAGCAATTCCAAATGGAAAACCTCCGACGGCGTAAACATTGACTACGGATCCGTCGCTGGCTCGCAGTTCCGTCACCTGATTGGAGTTCGGATCGGTAATCCAGAGGTTGGTCCCGTCAAAGGCCATCTCGTAAGGACTTATCACAGGATATGCGCCCATCACCGTTCCATCGCTGACACGCAGCTTCGCCACCACGTTGGCTGAGTTACTCGCCACCCAGACATTTGCCCCGTCGAAAGCCAGCCCGAAGCAATCAACTGCAACCGGGAATGAGCCAAGCAAGAAACCATCACTTGCGCGTATCTTGGTCACCAAGCCGGAGATTCCGCTGGCATTCGCCACCCAGATATTGACTCCATCGAAAGCCAGTCCATATGGGGTAAATCCCGCAGCGAAGGTGCC
>CAVQBW010000005.1:0-570166 GCA_963710875.1 uncultured Acidobacteriaceae bacterium
GGGACCAGGGAATAGGGACGTGGGAATAGGGAGCAGCGCCCGCCCCATCCTTTCCGTTTCTTTTTGCGGAAAGGGTGGGAGACCGCAAACCTAATTGCGCCGCATGGAAACCCCGTCGCCACCCTGCCGCCCGCTTCCTTCGTTACACTAGAGAGAAGAACCCTGCCGCCCGCTCTTCGCATCCATTTAGGGTGGAGATTTTCCGGCTTGCAGCTCTTCGGTGAGAGTCGAACGACATTGATGTCTTTAATTTCTTCCAGCAAAAAGTCGATCCGCGCGTGTGCCCGCGCGCTGGCGCTTGCTCTTGCGGCGCTGCAGCCTTGCGCGCTGGCCGCGCAAAGCGCCGCTCCGGCTCCAGAGCAGTCTGCCTCTCCCTTCCAGGGCAGCGTGGCGCATGGCGAAGTTTCGACGCAACCCGTCAACCTCACGCTCGACGACGCCATCCAGCGCGGCCTCAAGACCAACCTTGGCGTCATCCTCAGCGGCACGCAGACGGCGGCGGCGCGCGGCGAACGGCTGAGCCAGTTGCAGGCCCTGCTGCCCTCGGTAGACTTCAACGCTACTGAAGCCGATCTGCAAACCGACCTGCCCGCCGAAGGCCTGCGCATTCCCGGCTTTCCCAAGATCATCGGGCCCTTCGGCTATACCGACCTGCGCGCCAATCTGAAGTGGTCGCTAATCGATGTGGCTTCGCTGCGCAACTATCTGGCCGCGCGCCACAACTTTGCCGCGGCCACTTTGTCCGCTCAGGACGCTCGTGAGATGGTCATCCTCGTCGTCGGCAACGCCTATCTGCTCGCTCTGGCGGATGAGGCCCGCGTTGCCAGCGTAGAAGCGCAGGTGGCCACGGCGAATATTTCGCTCGACCAGGCGGTGGCCAATCATCAGGCCGGAACGGCGCCGCTGCTCGATGAGTTGCGCGCCCGCGTGGACTTCCAATCTCAGCAACAGCAGTTGATCGTCGCCCGCAATGCTTTGGAAAAGGACAAGCTGGCCCTGGCCCGGACGATCGGCCTGCCGCTGGCGCAGAGCTTCATGCTGGCCGACCGGGAGCCCTACGCGGCCTTCGACCAGATCGATGTTGAAGCCGCGATACGCCAGGCGCACGCCAACCGCAAGGATCTGGCCGCGTTGGTGGAGCAGACCAAGGCGGCCCAGGAGCAGCGCAAGGCGGCCACGGCCGCACGGCTGCCGACTCTGAAGTTTGAAGGCGACTACGGCGACATCGGAGTCAATGTGAACTCCTCGCACGGCACCGGCAACGCTTCGGGCACGTTGAGCGTTCCGTTGTTCAAGGAATTCGCCCTGCGCGGAGAGGCTCAGCAGGCCCAGGCGCAGCTCGACACGGCGCAAGCCCAGTTGAGCGACAAGAACGCGCAGGTGGACGCCGATGTGCGCGACGCGCTGCTCGATCTTGCCTCGGCCGAGCAGCAGGTCGAGGTCGCGAAATCGAGCGTAGCCCTGGCCAACCAAGCCCTCAGCGAGGCGCAGCAGCGCTACGCCAACGGAGTCAGCGACAATCTGGCCGTTAGCCAGGCGCAACAGTCAGTGGTGCAGGCCGACGATCAGTACGTGACCAGCCTCTACCGGCACAATGTGGCCAAGCTCAGCTTGGCCCGCGCCCTGGGAGCGGCCGAGAACTACAAGAACTATCTGGGAGGAAAGTAAACGTGGCGGATTCATTCCCAATACCAGCCGAACACGATCCGAGCGAAGAGATCGAGAACGCGCAACCGCCGTCTCGCCGCAGAGCCATCGTCATTGTCGTGGTTGCGGTTCTTGCGCTGGTTGCTGTCGGACTCTGGTGGCGATCCACCTACACCGAGGACACCGACGACGCGCAGGTCAATGGCCATCTGATTCAGATCAGCTCGCGTATCGCCGGCCAGGTCGCCAAGGTATACGTCGAAGAGAACCAGATGGTGAAGGCCGGCCAGGTGATCGCAGAACTCGATCCCAGCGACTATCAGGTTGCGGTCGAGAACGCCGAAGCCGCTCTGGCCAGCGCCCAGGCCAACGCTGCCGCGGCCAGTGTAAATGTGCCCATCACCACCGTCGATGCAGGCAGCAATCTCACCTCCGCCGACGCCAATCTGACAGGCTCGCACGCCGCCGTCGAGCAGGCCAAGCAGCAACTGGAGGCCGCGCAGGCTCGCGTGGCCCAGGCTGAGGCTAACAACACCAAGGCCCAGGCCGACCTCGAACGCTACAAGCCGCTGGTCGAGAAGGACGTCATTAGCAAGCTGCAGTTCGACGCCGCCGTGGCCGCAGCCGATGCCGCCAAGGCCGCGCTCTCCGACGCGCGCGCAAACGAGCGTGCAGCCGAAGACGGTGTACATGTGGCCCGTCAGCGCGAAGCGCAGGCCGAGGCTGGTTTGAAGTACGCCCAGACCGGCCCGCAGCAGGTGGCCGCGCAGAGCGCTCGCGCCAAGCAGGCCCAGGCCCAGGTTGCCGAAGCGCAGGCCAAGCTCGATCAGGCCAGGCTCAATCTGAGTTACACCAGAATTGTCGCGCCCACCGACGGCATCATCACCCGCAAGAGCGTCGAGATCGACCAGAACCTCGCCCCAGGGCAGAACCTGCTCACGCTGGTTTCTCTCGAGGGTTTATGGGTCACCGCCAACTTCAAGGAGACCCAGCTCAAGCACATGTCCGCTGGCCAGCCTGTCGAAATCTCAGTGGACGCCACCGGCAAGACCTATCACGGCAAGGTGACGCAGATTGGCGGCGCCACCGGCTCGGTGCTCTCGCTCTTCCCGCCGGAGAACGCGACGGGCAACTACGTCAAAGTCGTCCAGCGCGTCCCGGTGCGTATCGACTTCACCGACCTGGCCAAAGAAGATCCGAATCACGAGCTGAGGCCGGGATTATCGGTCGAGCCCAAGGTGCGCGTGAAGTAAAGAGCAGTCCCCACAAATAATCCGGGTGCCCCACCCTCGCGGCGTTTTTGTCCTTGCCGGTTTGGGGTGAGCGAGGGTGGGATACCACGAACCCACGAATCCAAACACTACGTTGTTTGAAAATCTCGCGCCGCGCCACAAATACTCGTCACTCAGGGATCATCCCGATCGTTCCCAGCCACGTCTCAACCAACTGAGGCCATGCAGTCACCGGAAACTTGGTGCGCCGCAGTCCAAACGCATGACCGCCCTGGGCATACAAATGCATCTCCACGGGAACCCCGGCCTTCTTCAGCGCAATGTAATAGACCAGCGAGTCGTTGACATTGTCCACGTGATCATCCTCGTCTTGAATTAGGAATGTAGGCGGCGTCTGGCGGGTAATATGAGTACGAATATCCGGATTCAGTTCGAACTTCTTATCGTCGATCCACAGATGTCCCGGATAAAGAGCCACCGCAAAATCGGGCCGGCAGCTTTCTTTGTCTGCCGCATCGACGGCCGGATATAGACGCCTGTCAAAGTGCGTGCTCATCGCGGCTACCAGATGTCCTCCCGCCGAAAACCCGAGCACGCCAATCTTGTGAGGATCGATATGCCACTCCGCCGCGTGAAACCGCACCAATCCCAACGTTCTCTGCGCGTCTTCCAATGCCATCGATGATTTCGGATAGATCTCGCAGTGACATTGCCGGTCCCAATACGGTCCCGAATGCGGCACGCGGTATTTCAACAACACACAGGTAATCCCCTCGGCCGTCAGCCAGCCGCAGACCTCAGTGCCTTCAAGATCGATGGCCAGAATCTGATAGCCACCGCCGGGGAAGACCACTACCGCAGGGCCGGTATTCTTGCCCGTCGGCGAATAAACGGTCATCGTAGGCCGCGAGACGTTGTCCACCTCCAGCACCTGCCTACCGGCAATCAGGTCGTCCTTCCCCGACGACTTGACGACCTCCGGCCCGGCGACAGGCTGCGGATCAGGCGCCGCACCCGGCCAGATCGGAATTTGCGTATGACCCGGCGATGGCTGCCAGACTGCCATCTGCGCACAGAGACCGCTTGATGCAAACACGACCCATAGAGCTGCGATCAAAGGCTTCATGACAATCTCCAGAATTTCAGGAAGTGAATTGATAGATGAACTGGCTCGGCCGAGGAAGTCTTGGAAATGCGGTAGCCGCGCGCCGCTACGGCGCCACTTCGACCGGCGTAACCTCGGATCCGGCCCGCGTGAACCGGAACTGGAGCAGCCATTCGCTGGCCACTGCTTCACCCTTGACTTGCACGGGCTTGAACTTCCAGCGCCGCGCCGCTTCCAGAGCCGCCTTGGCGAAGTACTTGCTCGGTC
This sequence comes from uncultured Acidobacteriaceae bacterium, assembly GCA_963710875.1. Lineage (GTDB taxonomy): Bacteria > Acidobacteriota > Terriglobia > Terriglobales > Acidobacteriaceae > Telmatobacter. Next base: position 4,252 of record CAVQBW010000005.1, read on the forward strand.
CCGGCGAATCGAGCGTCGCATCCGACACAGCGCCCCCCGCATCCACCGCGACCCGCACCTGCACCCTGAACTGGCCGTGAATCGACGCAATGGCCTTTGGGGATACGTCGGGCAGAGACCAATCGGCGACCTCGCCCTTCCGCGCCGCGCCCTTGGAGCTTCGAGTCTTCGTCACGGGAGGTTGAGCCGGGGGCGCGGCAATCGGCGGCTCGGATGATTGTTCTACCGTGGGCGACGCCGGCGGGGTCTGGCGCGACCGCATCGAGAAGATCGCAATCACCGCAATCAGAATTACCGCCGCGGCAGCCAGCACAAACCCGCGGAGCTTGGCAGATCCTGTTCCAACCGCTTTGCCGGCCGGGTTCCGCTGCGATTGGGCGCCTTCGAGATGAGTCTTGACATCGCCGAGACTGCATCGCCGCGCAGGGTCCGTGCGAAGAGACTCCCGCACGATGGCGGCGAAGGGTTGCGGCATGGACTCCGGTACAACCGGGTCGTTCTGCGCCCCTCTCTCCCAAACTGGCGGGCGCTGCGTCAAGGCTTCCACGAGCGTGACGCCGAGCGACCAGATGTCCGCGGCCGGCGAGATGGTCCCGGAGGCGCACTCCGGCGCGTCATGGATTCCTGGCGTACGCGCCTGCCCGTTCACATTCCCCGCTGCCTGAACCTCTTCGATAGAGAGCTTCACATGGTCATTGACGACCAGAATATTCGATGGTTTCAGGCCCCCATGCACAAGGCCTTTCCCGTGAAGATATGCGAGCGCGTCGAGGACCGGGCCGAGCATCTCTCTGGTCTCGGCAGCCGTCAGCGGCCGCTCGGGAAGAACCTGCGCGAGGTTCTCTTCGGCATACTCCGCGACCGCGTAAAGCAGCGTGCTGGCGCCGATCTGGCATCGACCGCTGTGCAACAGGCGCATCAGGTGAGGATGCGATAGCGAGGTCGCCGCTTGCCAGCGAGCGAGTTGGGCATCGGCGTCTGTAGCGTCAGCGGGAATCAGCCGGATGACCGCCTTCTGCGGTCGATCTCCCGGCAACTCCGTGAGAAAGACGCCGCTCGACTCGGAGCCGCCCAGCCATTCGAGGAGTCTGATTCTCCCGTCGATGGCCTGGCCCACCCAATCTCGGCTAATTGCCTCTGTTTTCATAACGGTTATCATTCTATCCGAGCGAGGCGGGACCCATCGCCGCGAAATTTCCGCTTCGACTCGCCAAACGCTGCGAGCGATGGCTTCGACGGCTGCCGGCTCCTCCGCCGTGTAGACTGATTGCAGTTCCGCCATGAAAGACTCGATTCACGTCTCGAAAGAGAACTACCTCAAGGCTATCCTCGAGGCCGAAGCCGAGGGGCGCGAGGTGATTCCAGCCCTGCTCGCGCATTGGCTCGAGGTCTCAGCGCCCGCAGTGACTATGGCGCTCAAGCGGCTCAAGCGCGACGGCTGCGTCGTGGTGGGCGCCGACGGCATCGTGCGGCTGACCGAAACGGGCCGCGAGACCGCCTATCGCACCGCCCTGCGCCACCACCTCATCGAGCGCATGTTGAGCGAGATCTTCGGCATGGAGTGGCACGAGATTCACGAGGAGGCCGAGCGGCTGGAGCACGCCGTCTCGCCGGCCTTTGAAACCAAACTCAAAGAAAGGCTGGGCGAAAGCGGCGCCTGCCCGCACGGCAACCAGGTCTTGCCCGAGAGCCCCGCCCAGCGCAAGCAGCGCGGCGAGACCCAACTCTCCGAGGCCGTCGAAGGCCGCCGCTACATCGTTGCCAGCCTTCAAGAGCGCGACCACAAACTGCTGCTTTTTCTGCACGGCAACGGAATCGCTCCTGGCAAGACCCTGCGCGTCGTCAGCCAGAATTACGATCAAACAGTTTTGATTGAGCTATCTGCGGGCAATGTCACTCTGGGGATCCCGGCAGCCGAGGCCGTCTGGTTGAAGTCGGAAAGTTGACAATGATTGTGTGTTTTCGCCACTTTCATCATATTCTGTGCCCGCTTTTCCACAAGATGCGATTATATAAAAACTAGCGAGTAAGTCATTCTTCTGCTAGGATTCATAAGAAATGGGCCCGGCAGGTGAGGAGTCCAGGCGCGTCCTTTGGCAAGGGTGAGACGCCTGTACAACTCTGGTCCGGGCCCTTCATCGTCAATTAGCGGGAGCCGTGCCTCAATGGTCACAGGAGCGGATTTATAATCCGGGATCTGCTGCTGACACAGCAGGTGGGGGTTCAAGTCCCCCCGGCTCCGCCAATTGGATTAAGAGTAACCAAACCGTATGCAAGCATGTCAACTCATATGGAAGCTAAGCAAGGAGGAAGGGAATCATCATGAGCAACCAAGCGAAGTTTGAGAGCGAAGCTATGTCCCTATTGAGGCACCTAAAGTCGAAGAAGGAATCGATTCAGATTCGACACGCTTCAGAATTGGAGGAGATCGATAGGGAAATAGAAGCTGTTTCGATTACCATGCGGCTTCTACGAGAGACGCCGGAATCGAAAGACTCAGCCGAAGAAGTTAAGCCATCGGTCATTCCGAATGATCTTTTTGGTAAGAGCACGCGCGAGGCATGTATCGAAATCGCCAAGAGGAATAATGGCATCGTGTACGTGGGAGAAGCCAAGAAGGCGTTGGTCGCCGCCAGGATTCTCAAGGACTCCAAGAACACGTGGGCAATCGTCTACACAACCTTGCGCCGCAGCAAAGAATTTGAGAAGACGGGCATAGCCGGAGGGTTTCGGCTTGCTTCCCCTACGAGTTCGATTGGCGAACAGGCGCAGCTTTTGCAGTAGTGAATTAGAAAGAGTGAAATCATGTCCACTGCCTTGGTTACAGTTCCTACAGTTCGCGCTCGATTACTGCCCGGCTGGATGACGCGCGATCAAGCTATCTCGATGTTCACAACAGAATGCATCCCTTCTCGAACGGCAGAGGAGGCGATTGCTACATGGCAGGATTATCGCAGTCGTGCTGCCGGGCTGCCACTCGGCCGTGGCGCTGCCTGCGCACGTCTACCACTCAATACCGAAGAACAGGCTCACGCCCGACGTTTCATAGACTTCCTCAATCTTCAGACGAATGGTCAGCATCCGGTGGCGGAAGTTCTGAAAGTGGATATTGGTCAGATGATTGTCCACCAATATCGAGTCGTGACCGAACGGTCAGAAGCGTATGCCAGGAATTGCCAAACTGAGACCGCGTGGCTGAACGAGTTTCTGCCGACGGTAATTCAACCTGTACAACTGGGGATACAGTTCTCCCTTGGTCCGCCCCTGAACCCGCATCCTATGAGTTCACGAATAACCATCGACCTGCCGCATTCAGAGTTTGCTTTCCTACCAGTCGGCCAGAGGGGGATGTTTGCTCCCAATCAGTTCATGCGGTATGTGACGGCCTGCGAACATGGAACGAAGATCATGCTCAAGGCCGGTTACCACCGCTCATTTGCGAGGTTCACAAGCGCGCCACCCGCCACTGTGCCTGCCGCCGTGGTCGCTGTGGAGCGAAACACCTGGGTTGTACCCGTGAACCAGCCGCCAACCGGTGTCGGAGTGACGGTCGGTGTGGGCGAGCTGCACTTTTCGGGGCTGCTACCTGCGCTATTCTCAGACTTTTTCACTGAAGGCCTTTTCATGGATGTCCTCCTGCGCCGCAAGCGATTTCAATTGCAAGTTCAATCGACTTGGACGGAGTTGGATGACGTTTAACTCATCGGCTGTTTCCAACGGAAGTTCAGCCGCATCCTGTACCAATCGTGTTTTCTCGTTGGAAAACAACGATACCACACCAATTTTGGTGCGTACAGACATATTTTAGACGTGCCCCCTGGCCCATTCGTTGCGGTTGGACAAGAATAGAACTCGGCCGGTCTTGGAACCGCGCCGCCTTGTCCCTATTATTGCACCATTTTTGGTGCGTTTGTGCCAAGTGCATAATAATGTAATTAAAAATAAGAAAAAAGGTTAACCATGGTTAACTAGTTGTGGCATACTCTCTGTATGAGTGCAACGGCCCAAGCCCCCTTGCCCCCAATCCCCGGCCTCGCTCCAGGCGCGGAGCACCAGGTTCCCTCGCTGCCGGAGGTTCATGCCTCGGTGCGCCTCTCCCGCTCGCCAATCTTCTGGCGGCGGCTGGCGGGCTTTCTCGGCCCCGGCTTCCTCATCTCGGTCGGCTACATGGACCCCGGCAACTGGGCCACCGACATCGCCGGCGGCTCGCAGTTCGGCTACACGCTGCTGTTCGTCATCATGGCCTCGAACCTGATGGCGATTCTGCTGCAAAGCCTCTCGCTCAAGCTGAGCATCGCCACCGAGCGCGATCTGGCGCAGCTCTGCCACCAGGCCTACGGTCCCAGGGTCAGTTATGCGCTCTGGATCCTGGCCGAGATCGCCATCGCCGCCTGCGATCTAGCGGAGGTCATCGGCTCGGCCATCGCCCTCGAACTGCTCTTCCACATTCCGCTCTTCTACGGCGTTCTTATCACCGGCACGGACGTGCTGTTGATTCTTCTCTTGCAGCGCTGGGGCTTTCGCACCGTCGAGGCGCTGGTCATCGCGCTCATCGGCACCATCGTCGGCATGTTCGGCGTGCAGATGTTTCTCTCCCGTCCGGATTACTGGCCCGCGCTTCACTGCCTCTTCATTCCCTCGGCGTCGATCGTCACCAACCCCGCGATGCTCTACATCGCCATCGGAATTCTGGGCGCCACGGTGATGCCGCACAACCTCTACCTGCACTCCTCGATCGTGCAGAGCCGCAAATACGAGCGCACCTCCAAAGGTAAGCGCGAGGCCATCAAGATGGCCAACATCGACTCCTTCCTGGCGCTCACCCTGGCCCTCTTTGTCAACGCCGCCATTCTCATCGTGGCCGCCGCGGTCTTCCACAGCCGCGGCCTCTTCGATGTCGCCGCCATCCAGGACGCCTACAAGCTGCTCAGTCCGCTGGTGGGCGCGGCCGGCGCGAGCACCCTCTTTGCCATTGCCCTGCTGGCCAGCGGCCAGAACTCCTCGATCACCGGAACCCTCGCCGGCCAGGTGGTGATGGAGGGCTTCATTCACCTCAAAGTCTCTCCCTGGCTGCGCCGCCTCATCACCCGTTCGCTGGCCATCATCCCCACCATCATCGTCGTAGCCATCACCGGCGAGCAGGGAACTGAAAAGCTGCTCATCCTCAGCCAGGTCATTCTCTCCCTGCAACTGAGCTTCGCCGTCTTCCCCCTGGTGCAGTTCACCGGCAGCCGCAAGAAGATGGGCGAGTTCGTGAATGGCCGCTGGCTGCAAGCCCTCTCGTGGACCGTAGCCATCCTCATCGCCGGCCTGAACGGCTGGCTCCTGGTGCTGATGGCGCAGGGAAAAGCCTGAGCCAGAACTTCGCCGGACGCTGGGCGACATAATGATGACCAATCGGTTCTTCAATGAGTGCTTTGGCGATTTTGCATCATTCCAGAAGTGCTGCGGCCCCCAGGACATTTCCGAGGACGTATTCCGCGACGTTGTTGTCGTTGGAACTTGGACTTCGATATTCACTCCGATCTTCGGCTGACTCACAATGCCGGTCGGAGAAGCATTCCGAGGCTTGGATAGCCGGCAAGAACAATGCCCGCGGGTGGCACGAACGAGTTGCGCGATTGTTGGTCGAGAAGCAACCAACTGACCAGAATCTTCTAGCGGAAAAATCGCGAGTGTCGCGATCCATCGCCTGACAGGAGAGGGATTTGCGAAAGACGAGGTAAACGCTGGCGAGACCGGTACGCTACGGGCTCGCCCAGCTCTTCCGCAAGACCTGCGACCCAAATCTTGCACGTCATTCAAGTGCCATGGTATCTTGCAACAAATCCGAATAATTGTATTCCTGCTGGGATGACCAGTACCCTCCGGGCTCTTGAAGCACTGATGTTGTTATAGTTGCTTTGGTCACAGGAGACTTTATGCGTCGCGTGACCAGCCTTTCTTTTTTGTTCTTGGCTCTTTGCATGTTTGTGGCCGGCTTGAGCGGATGCAATTCCTCCAGCGGGGGATCCTTTTCTTCCGCGCCGACGATCACCAGTTTCACAGCCAATCCCACGGCGGTGACGGCGGGCGCATCCTCAAGTCTGACGGGAGTTTTTTCGAGCGGCACGGGGGTCATCACGCCGGGAAACGTCAGCGTCACCAGCGGCACGACTGTCAGCGTTTCGCCCACGGATACGACGACCTACACCCTAACCGTTACAAATGCCGCTGGAGCCACAACCTCAAAGACGGCCACCGTCGGGGTGAATCCCGTCGTACCCGCCATGCCCTCCAACCTAACGGCGACAGCGGGAAATGCGTCGGTCGTACTGAGTTGGACCGCCAGCGCCGGCGCAACCAGCTACAACGTCTATCGCGGAACAACGGCGGGCGGAGAGAGTACCACGGCACTTGCGACCGGCATTACGACCACTACTCACACCGACACAACCGCGGCCAACGGAACGAAGTATTACTACAAGGTCGCAGCGGTCAACGGCGGAGGAACCAGCACGCTCTCCAACGAAGCCTCCGCCATGCCGGAGCCGCCTATTCCGGCAGCGCCCACAGGCTTGACAGCAACGGCGGGCAACGCGTCGGTGTCGCTGAGTTGGACAGCTTCTACTGGAGCGGCCAGCTACAACGTCTATCGCGGCATAACCTCCGGCGGCGAAAGCACGACGCCGATCGCCACCGGCATCACCACGACGCTCTATTCCGACACGGGGCTGACCAACGGCCAACGGTATTACTACGAAGTCGCAGCGGTCAACGGCGGAGGAACCAGCCCGATGTCCAACGAGGCCTCGGCCACGCCGGAGCCTCCCGCGCCGGGCGATCCCACCATCGGCGTGCTTCCCTCTTACAACGATGCTTATGCAAACTGGAAGAACGCCGGCCTGGCTCTGGTTGGCGGCATTCCGGATCGCACAACGATTTGCGCAACAGTCAATCCGCTCGGTAACGGACAGGACGACTACACCAACATCCAGACCGCGATCAACAATTGTCCGGCCGGCGAGGTGGTTCAGCTTGCAGCGGGCGCATTCAGCATTCAATTAGCCGATATGCCTATCCATATTTCGACGGGGATCTCGTTGCGCGGAACAGGCAACTGCACTGGCTCCAGCTCGCCCTACTGCCAGACATCCATTACCGTGTCTAATGGCGCTCTTGCCTATCAAGTGGACGGCCCCTATGCTTTATGCGGCACCAGTTCGTCGACTGCAACTGACTGCCCGGATGGAGGGGAGCCGGAGATTCTAATGTCGCCTGTTGAGCCCGACTACAACTACAGTTGGGAGCAATGCGGCAACGTTGGCGCAACTCTCGGCACAGGCTGCGGCGCAACGCCTCTGGCCGCTGACGCCGTTCAGGGACAGACCACGATTCAAGTCACCAGCACAACCGGTTTCACAGTTGGCTCGTGGGTTTTGATCGATGAGGCGTCAGGCGCCGGATGGGTCGCCGATCCTATGAATCAATGGACGGGATATGGGTCAGTGTGGGCCGCTCCCGACTGGCTCAGTTCATCCGGCAGCCCGGCGACAGGCCGTGTAGCCTGGGCAAAATTCGATGTCTCCGTAGCTTATGAGGGAGATTTCGGCGCAGCTAGTTCCGACATCTACCCCTACCAGGCTAGTACGCCAGGCTGCTGGCATTCCTATTGCGACCGTCCGACCGCCGAGTTGCACAAGATCGCTTCGATAGGCGCCGGTCCATGTCCAGGGACCAACTGCACCGTGACATTCGACGATCCGCTCACGATCGCTTTCCGGGAGAGCGGAGGCCATAACGCTCAGGTCTACGCAAATCTTTATGGGAATAATTCGGGAGGTGGATCGCCTATTCCAATGCTCCAACAGGCCGGCGTGGAGAACATTTCGCTTCTTCGCTCTCCAGAGGGGGGCCTGGAGATGGAACTCTGTGTCAACTGCTGGGTCAAGAATACCGAGATCGGCGACTGGGTCGGCGGCGGGTTGAGCATGGAGTACTCGGCTCGAAGCGAGATCAACACTGTCTACGTCCACCATTGCTGGGATTCCGTCAACAACGGCGGCGAATATCCAATCGACCTGGGGGACGCCTCGACCGAAATGCTGATCACTAACAGCATTACCAACTTCGGCGGAAAAGGAATGGTCGCCAGATCGGGCGGTGCAGGTTCGGTTGTTTCCTATAACTATATCGACGACTCGATGTACGATGACAATTCGGGTATCGGCGACTGGTGGCTGGATATGTCGGTAAACGCGAGCCACGAGGCGGGGCCGCACCATGTTCTGTTTGAGGGAAACTGGGGCGACAACCTGGATAGCGACAATACGCATGGCAATTCGACGTACATCGCATTCTTCCGCAACCTCGGCACCGGGCTGAGGACGCCCTTCGACGATCCCAGCATTGGCAATACCGCGCTGGTGGATGACTACGCCGGGAAGGGCTACTACTGCCCGGACGGGTTGGCCTCCTGCGTACAAACTACTCCGGGGCCTTTGCGCGCGGCTGGGCCGATGGCGTACAGCTATTGGTTTGCTTTCGTCGGCAACGTACTCGGGGTGTCGGGCACGACGACTGCGGCGAATGGTTGGACCTACAGCGGAGACTTTACTGGATCCCGCATCTTCATGCTCGGGTGGGGCGCCGGCGGCGGCGGCCAGGATCCGAACATAGACGGGGTCAATGCGTCGTACATTCTCATCAACGGCAACTACGACTACCTCAACAACGCCGTGACCTGGCAGGGCTCGCCGGTTACGCTTCCAAACTCGTTCTATCTGCCAAGCAAGCCTGCGTTTTTCACCGCCGGCAGCGGCTATACCTGGCCGTGGGTGACGCCTACCGGCTCAGAGCAAATTCAGACCGGCCCGTCAGGTTGCGGCGGTACGTGCTCCGGCCTGCCCGCTCAGGCGCGTTGGCAGGCAGGGACGCCTTTCGTGCAGCCTTGAGTTCCGGTAATGCGGGACACGATCGGCAAGACAAATGCCGGTCAACCCTTCAGGGAATTGCCTGAAGGTTGACTGACGACGAAACGAATCCGCAGGGTCACGGGGACAGCGAAATCTGGCTGCTGGGATGGAACGGTGGCGGAACGTATGCGGTTGACATAAACGTTGCGGCCACTGCAATTCGGGATGGCAACTGGGACTGGTTCCTTGGCTGCGCATGTCTCTCGGTTGATGCGTACAGGCCAACGCGCGTTTCGAGGCTGGCCTACGCCGGCCTCCATCCAAGAGCCCGGAAGAGAATTCCCGGCCCGCTTGCAGAGAATTTCCCAGCCAGCGCGCACAGCGGAAAGATGAGCCCTGCCCGGCCTCTCCTCCTTCAAGCCGCCAGCGAATCCTGAGATTTTTGCCCGTTTTCAGAGAATTACCCGGCCAGCATGCACAATAGAGACAGCGAGGAGAGTGTCATAAAACCGATCTCTGTTCTCTGATCTCTGATTTCGAGCCTGGAAACCCCACCCCCCGGGGGTGCAATTCTCCGTTTCTTCGCTCTTTCCTGTTAGACCTCAGACTGTCGTCATGCGCTCATGCAATTGCCTTGGGTTTTCTTCCCCTTCTGATTCCATTCCCGGCCAGAAACCGTCACAATCATACGTGGACCCTCTTGAAATCCATGAATGCGCGGGCGGAGCGCGGAGTTCGCTGCCGGGCCCCCGATCGATGACATTGCGAGCCTTGTGCGGTGCATTTCTGCTGGCTGCGGCCTTCGGCATGGCGCAGGAGCAGCCGCATCCGCTGCAAGAATCGCAGACCGGCTCGGAAGAGGACGCGGCCAGCGTGCTCGCCACCGTGCATGGCGTGGTGCGCAACCGGGCCAACGGCGAACCGCTGCCCAGGGCGCTGGTGCAGATCGAGGGCGACGCCGACACGGGCACGCTCACCGACGGCGAAGGGCGCTTCGAGCTGCCCGGCGTGCCGGTGGGGCCGCAGACGATCCGGGTTCGCAAGCCGGGATACTTCGACCGGCCCTACGCAACCGAAGATGTGGGCTATCAGGGCGATGGCCCGGCGCACAATGTGCTGGTGGCGGCAAAGATGCCGGATCTCGACTTCGCGCTCAGCCCCGCCTCGGCGGTTTATGGGCATGTGGAGCTTTCGACCGGCGATCCGGCAGAGGGAATTGCGCTCAACCTGCTCAAGCAGGTGGTGCGTAATGGCCGCGCCGGCTGGGCGCAGAACGGAAGCACGAAGACCAACGGCGAGGGAGCCTACCGTTTTGCCGGCCTTCCCGGCGGAGTTTATGCACTCTACACGCAACCCACGCTGGAAAGCGAGCCGGCGGTGACGGTGGTTGCGCGCGGAGCCAGAGTTGCGCGCGAAGGCTACGCCAGCGTCTTCTATCCTGGGGCGCGGGAGTTTTCCGGCGCGACGCGCATGCGGCTCAAAGACGGGCAGCAGGCCGAGGCCAATCTGCTGTTCACGCCCGAACCTTTTTACACAGTCGCGGCGACGGCGATCCTGCCCAATGGGAGGCCGTTTGAGGGCAGGGGACTGGAGCAGGGTTTTTTCTTGTCGGAACCGGTACTTGCCGCGGTGATATTGGACGCGTCGGGGCACTCGCTGGCCTACTCCGCCCAATTCGACGCGACGACACATACCATCCAGGCCACTCTGCCGGACGGGAGCTATACACTGATCGCCAGTGCGACGTCGGCAGGGGACAGGAACGCTTCCAGTCATGGAAGCAACGCGGGAAGGCCCCACGCGGGGTTGACAGTCTTTTCGGGCTTTGCGGAGTTTTCCGTTGACGGGCAGGCGCCGGCCAACCTGCGCATTCCGCTTTCCCCCTGGCCGGGCTGGCCGATTGAGCTTCGCGCTGTAGGGACCGGCGGCCAGCCGGTGCAGGCTGGCACGAGCGCAAGCCGGGAACTGCAAACGCTGGTCACGGTGACAGCCACCAGCGCGGGCGACGCGCCGGTGGGCGCAGCCAACGGCAGCGACACCATCGCCGACGATGCAGGACCAGGCCAGCTCGAGATGAACGGCGTTGGTCCTGGATCTCATTGGATCAGCGTGCAGGTCAACGACCGAAGCCTGTGCGTGGATTCATTCTCCGCTGGAGGCATTAACCTGGCCCGCGAGCCGCTGAACGTGGCCCTGGGCGCTTCGCCGCCCCCGATGGAGCTGACCCTGCGCGACGACTGCGCGACGCTGGCCCTGAGCCTGCCGCCGCCGCTCTCGGAGTTCCTGCCCGGCGACGAGCCGTTTTACACCGTCTATGTGGTCCCTGATTTCGACACGACAGTCGACATTCCGCCGATGAACATGCATCCCTCCTCCGGCGCGACATTGACGGTGGACGGGCTGACGCCGGGAAACTATCACGTCTACGTCTTCGACCGGCCCGTCCGGCTGGAGTACCGGAACCCCGATGCGATCGCGGCGCCGCCGGCACAAGGTCAGGCCGTGACGCTGACTGCCGGGAGCACGAGCAGCCTGATGCTGGAGGTTCCGGAACGATGAGGGGAACGTTAAGCAGAATCATTGCTTTGAAAGGGCACGGCTTCAGCCGTGCCGCCAATGTGCTCATTTCGAATGTGGCTTTAGCCACTGAGGGAATGCTAGTGATCGAGGACGCATTTCCTCAGGGGCTGAAGCCCAGATCTTCCATTGCCAAGTTTTTGACACGGCTGAAGCCGTGCCCTTTCAAAACGGTCGCCTTCTCAGACACAGAAAGCCTCTCCGCAATCCAGATCCTCTGCGCCGTCGTATTCTTCTTTGCAACGGCCGCCATTGGCGCGCTGGGGCAGACGCTTCCGGCCGCAACCGGCTACCGCATCGCGGGAACGGTGGTGAACGCGGTCACGGGAGAGCCACTTCGCAGGACGACAGTGGCTGTGCTCTCCGAGCCGGATAGCCATACAGTCGAGTCGGTCGAGACGGATAACGAAGGACGCTTTGCTCTGGAAGGACTTGCGGCGGGCAAGTACCCGCTGACGGCCTCGAAGCGCGGATTTCTTACCGCCTTCTACGACCAGCACGACGGGGGATACAACACGGCGATTGTGACCGGCCCAGGACAGGAAACCGGCGGACTGGTCTTCCGGCTCGTGCCGGGCGCGGTTTTGCACGGAGTTGTGACCGGTGACGGCGGGGATCCGGTCGAAGGCGCCAGAGTGATGCTCTTCGTCAAGCCCCGCAATCACAACCCCGGCGCAAAAATCGCGCAGGCCGGCGAGGCCGCGACCGACGATACCGGCGCGTACGAGTTCGACGATCTGGCGGCAAGTGAATATCTGCTGGCGGTCAAGGCGGAGCCCTGGTACGCGCTGCACCGCTCAGCCGCTCAAGACCGGCAACGGCCGCAGAACGATTCCGCCGCCGCTCTCGACGTGGCATACCCAGCGACCTTCTTCGACTCGACGACCGACGAGTCTTCGGCAACCCAAATCCACTTGACCGGAGGCAGCCGCGAAGAGGCCGACATCAACCTCCATGCGGTTCCGGCGCTGCATCTGACGGTTGAATCGCCCATCCAGGAGGATGGAACCGCCTCGACCACGGAACTGCGTCAAAGCATCTTTGGCACTGAAGTCTATCGGGCGGCGGTTGGTTCGCGCATCAGGAGGCAAACCGGCACGGGAGAGATCGAATTCACGGGCGTGGCGCCCGGCCAGTATGAACTGACCCAGAGCGATCCGCCGCGCATTGTGGAAGTGGACGCTACCACCAGCCAGCAGATCGACCCCAGCCTGGGCATGCCGACTGTGATCGTCTCCGGAAGGCTTTGGGCAACCGCTGGCGCTCTTTTTCCGGAGAATCTGAGCGTACACCTTAGCCCTTTGAACGCCGCGCAGAGCCAAACCCCGCTGCAAACAGCCTGCGCCAACGGCTCATTCAGCTTTACCGGAGTCCCGCCCGGAAGCTGGAAGCTCACAGCCGATAGCCCCGGCAAGACGCTCTCGGTCAGCTCGATCTCCGTCGGCGCAAAGACGCAGGCCGGAAACCTGTTCGCGGTCGAGGACAAGCCGGTGCAAATCGAAGCAACGGTGAGCCTGGGCGACACGCGGGTGGAGGGCTTCGCCCGGAAGAATGAAAGAGGCCTGGCCGGCGCGATGGTCGTTCTGGTGCCGCGGAACCCGGCCGCGAATGCCGACCAGTTTCGCCGCGATCAGTCGGACTCGGACGGCAGTTTCTCCCTGCACGATGTGCCTCCGGGGGAATACACCGTAGTGGCCATCGAGGACGGCTGGGAGCTGGATTGGGCGCGGCCCGAGGTGATCGGGCGCTATCTTCCCAAGGGAGTCGCCGTTACTGTGGCCGGGAGTTCAGGAAAGCTGTTGCGGCTCGCCGAAGGGGTTCCTGTTCAAGACCACTGACAGAAATTCGACAACAGGAGCAGTCTGGGACTTCATCGAACCGGGGTGGAAAGGATAGTCTAGATGAGGAATGTCTAAAGGTAGCCGGTCGAGGTTACGAAATCCGCTCGCAGGGCCAGGCCCAGGAGCGGCTGAAATAGACACAGCCAGGCGTTAAGGAGAGTCCCAAATTGAAGAGGAAGTTCTTGCTTGCAATTTTGGCCGTGGTTTCGGCCGTGTTGTTGCCCCTGGCGGCCACAAGCCAGATTGCCCCCGATCGTCCCGCTCGTACTGAGGCGGCCGAGCCCTCTGACAAGTATGAGATATTTGCCGGCTTCGGCTACACCAGCCTCAACCAGGTGAACCAGTCGGAGAACGGTCTGATGGGGATGAATCTCTCCCTGACCCGCAATTGGGGTAAGCACTTCGGCCTGACCGCCGACGGCGGCTATTACGCCTACACCTACAACACGAGCAACCCCGGCAACCCGACGGTGGATACAGTGCTGCTTGGACCGGTCTTTCGCATGAAGCTCTTCGAGCGGGTCGATGGCTTCGCTCGTGTGCTGTTGGGCGGGGTACATACCTCGACCGACCCTGCATCCGGCTTCATCACCATTCCGAAGCTCTCGTTTGCCGGCGGGGCCGGCGGCGGCTTGGACTACAAATTGAATCCGCATTTTGGCATACGGCTTGCAGGCGACGATATAGCCTCGTCGTTTGTGCAGGAGCCGAACACGAACCCGCCGGGACCGGGATACTCGCCGCATCTGCGCCGGAATGCGCGCGCTGCCTTCGGCGTGGTCTACAGGTTCTGAGAAGGCGAGACCGAAAAGAAAACGTGCGCCGTCGCAATAAAGAACGGAACTGAACAATTGGAAAAGCGTAACCTAGCGTGATCCCCGAAGCGGGCAAAGCCTGCAAATGAACCACCGCTGCACTGATGTCATGGAGTGTAATTGCCAATCTCGCCATCCTGGGGCTGGCGCGGTTTGAAGTTGGCAAAGAGGGGTGTTGAACGAGAGGGCAGGGCCGATGGAAGCGAAGACTCAAAAACTGACGTTTGCAGAGAAGACAGGCTATGCCTTTGGCGATGCAGCATCCAACCTGTTTTGGATGACCTTCATCTATTTTCAGAGTAAGTTCTATACCGATGTCTTCTTCTATACCCCCGATACCAAGTTAGAAGACACACTGCTGAAAAAACTCGCGGTTCTGCTTCTGCTTACGCGCATTTTTGATATGGGTTTTGACCTGTTCATGGGCGTGATGGGCGACAGGACCAAGACGCGATGGGGCAAGTTCCGTCCTTACCTGCTATGGTTTGCCGTCCCCTTCGGAATCATCAGCTTTCTCACCTTTAGCACGCCAGGATTCAGTCCCAATGGGAAGCTGATCTATGCCTACATCACCCTGTCGCTGTTCATGATGGTCTATTCGGCAATCAATATTCCCTATTCGGCTTTAATGGGCGTGATCTCTTCCGATTCGCAGGAACGCACCAGCGTTTCTTCGTACCGGTTTGCCTTTGCCTTTGGAGCCGGCCTGGTGGTTCAATATCTCACGCTCTATCTGGTGGATTACTTCGGAAAGGTAAAGCCGGGGATGGGTGGAGTTCTCATGGCAGCGGCCAAGGCCCACGGTTATCAGCTGACAATGGGCATCTATGCCATTGCGGCGGTCGCGCTCTTCTTTCTGACCTTTGCCCTTACGCATGAGCGAGTGCAACCGGCACCGCAGAAGACCTCGCTGGGGCAGGATTTGTCTGACCTGGCATCGAACGGCCCTTGGCTTATTCTATTCTTTGTGGGAACACTCACCGTCTGCGCGGTCGCCATCCGCAGCGGAGCGATCCTCTACTACTTCCAGTATTACGTGGGCAATGAAAAACTGGCCGCCTCATTCATGGTTGCCGGCACGCTGATGTCCCTCCTTGGAACGATCTTCATTCAGCACGTCACAAAGTTTGCCGGGAGGAAGGCGACTTACATCGGTCTGGCGGTGCTTGGTTCGGTCTTCCTGGTAGTTTCTTACTGGGTCAGGCCAGAGCAAGTGATGCTTATGTTTGTCTTTCAGGTGCTTTATAGCGCAGTTACTGGGCCGACGTCTGCGGTGCTATGGGCCATGTTTGCCGACTCCGCCGATTACTCCGAGTGGCGCACCGGCCGCCGTGCCACCGGCCTCGTCTTCTCGGCGGCGGGCATGTCAAACAAACTCGGCTGGGCCATCGGCGGGCCGATGGCTGTCTGGCTCCTCGCCCAATTTGGTTACCAGGCCAGCGTGGCGCAGACGCCGCACGCCCTCCATGGCATTCTGCTGTTGTTTACCGTCATTCCCGCCACCGGTTTCTTGCTGACCGGCCTGGGCCTGATCTTCTATCCGCTCAATGAAGCCAGGATGAAGAAACTGCAGGGTGAGTTGCAGGCCCGGCAGGCAGTCGGCGACCCGGATCATACTGCCTTAGGTGCCGCGATTTTGAAGGTAGAGCAGATGATTCTTTAATTCTGTCGATGTTTTATAACAGGGCGCGCCTTCAGTCGTGCCGCAACGATCCAGTATTGACGCGGGCTTTGGCCCCCGATGGAATCTCTTTCAAATCTATTGGAGATCAACTCGCCATGCAATTCGGGCATTTTGATGACGCAAACAAAGAGTATGTCATAACTCGCCCAGATACTCCTAGATCATGGAGTAACTATCTGGGCTCGACGGAATATGGCGCTATCATCACAAATAATGCCGGCGGCTATAGCTTCTATAAGTCGGCGGCCATGGGGCGTTTTATGCGGCTGCGCTTCAACGGGGTTCCGATGGACCAGCCGGGACGTTATATCTATCTGCACGATACTTTGAGCAAGGACTATTGGTCCACCTCGTGGCAGCCTGTGGGCAAGCCTCTCGATAAGTACAAGTCAATATGCCGCCATGGCAGCGCCTACACGGTGATCTCGTCAGAGTATAACGACATAGAATCCGCAACCACGTACTTTGTTCCGCTGGGAAAGAACTTCGAATGCTGGCATGTGGAGCTCACCAACCGGGGCTCAAGGCCTCGCGAGTTAAGCGCATTCACTTATGCGGAATATGCGGGGAACTGGGTGGCGGCGGACGACCTGATCAACTTACAATACACGCAGCACACGGTGAAGATGGAGATCGATGAGAACATCATCGACCATGGGACGAACGTCAATATCCCATCCATGCCAGATAACTTCGCCGAGAAAGATCAGGGACGCCATACTTTTCAGGCATTGGTGGGAGCCGAGATCGTCGGCCATGACACAGACCGCACGGCTTTTATTGGCACTTACCGCGGTTATGGTAATCCAGCGGTTGTCGAGCGGGGGCAATGCACAAACTCGCTGGCTGTGGGTGACAATGCCTGCGGCACCCTGCAGGCCAGGATCAGCCTTGCTCCCGGAGAGACAAAGGAGTTTCTGGTCCTGATGGGTATTGGCCGGGCCCGCGAGGAAGGGAAGGCGGCGGCGGCGGAATTTAGCAGCATGGCGAAGGTCCGCGAGGAACTTGCCAAGCTCAAGAGCTACTGGCACGGGCGCATTGCGGGGCTCACGGTCGAGACACCGGATGCGGAGTTCAACAGCACGCTGAACATGTGGGGACCATTCAATTGCCTGATGACTTACGCCTGGTCGCGCGCGGCGAGCTTGATCTACGCGGGTGAGCGCGATGGATTGGGTTTTCGCGACACGGTCCAGGACATGTTAGGTGTGATGCACACGATTCCCGAAGAAGCCGGCCAAAGGCTCGAATTGATGATTACGGGACAGGTCTCGACGGGTGGAGCCATCCCGGTAGTGCGGCAATTCGACCATCATCCGTGGCAAGAGAAACTTCCGGAGGAGGAGGAATACCGATCCGACGATTGCCTGTGGCTCTTCAATGCGATTCCAGCCTATGTGAAGGAGACTGGAGATCTATCCTTCTATAACAAGGTATTACCGTATGCCGACAAGGGCGAGGGTCCGGTGCTGGGCCACATGAAGCGCGCGATCCAATTCAATGTGGGACGCTCGGGTGTGCACGGCCTGCCCTGCGGCCTCTCCGCCGATTGGAACGATTGCATTCGCCTGGGCGAAGATGGCGAATCGACCTTTGTGGCCTTTCAACTGCGCTACGCCATGAAAACCTATCTGGAGATCTGCCAGTTATTGACTAACAACGCCGAGGAAAAGTGGGCCAAGGATGAGTTAGCCAAGTTGGACGACTGCCTGGAGAGATATGCCTGGGACGGAGAGTGGTATCTTCGCGCATATCGCGCCGATGGATTCAAGTTCGGCTCAAAGGAGAGCGCCGAAGGCAATATCTTCCTCAATCCGCAATCATGGGCGTTGATCAGCGGACATGCTAATCCCGAAAGAGCCGCGCGGACAATGCAGTCCGTGCGCGAACGCCTGGGAACGGAGTTTGGCCTGATGATCTGCGACCCGCCCTATATCGAGACGGACTTTCACGTGATGCGGGCGGCACTATTTAATGCGGGCTTGAAGGAGAACGGCGCGATCTTCACCCATACCCAGGGTTGGGCGGTGATC
Source organism: uncultured Acidobacteriaceae bacterium (assembly GCA_963710875.1). Lineage (GTDB taxonomy): Bacteria > Acidobacteriota > Terriglobia > Terriglobales > Acidobacteriaceae > Telmatobacter. The sequence continues at coordinate 22,096 of CAVQBW010000005.1, forward strand.
GCGGAGACGCTGCTCGGCCACGGGGATTTGGCCTATGAGTATTTCAGGGCCTATCTGCCAGCCGCCTATAACACGCGCGCCGAAGTCAGGCAGATCGAGCCTTATGTTTACTGCCAGTTTACCCATAGCAAATATAGTCCACGTTTCGGAGCCTCGCGTGTTCCCTGGCTCAGCGGCTCCGCTGCGTGGTCGTTCTTCGCGGCAACTCAATACATCCTCGGTGTTCAGCCGGAGTATGGCGGTCTCAGAATCGATCCCTGCATTCCTTCCGCGTGGAAAGGGTTCAAAGCAACTCGCGTCTTTCGTGGCAAGAAACTGTCCATAGAGGTCAAGAATCCATCGGGGGTGCAAAAAGGCGTGAAAAAGCTGGTTCTCAACGGGACCCAGTTAGAGGGGAACTTCATTCCTTTGGAGAAGTTGTTGGGCGAGAACCAGGTTGCGGTGGAGATGGGATAAGACGGGGCAGGCGTTCGGTGCGAGAGACGCCGGGATTCCGCAATCGTGTAAACTAGGCTCAAGACTCAAAAGTCACAGGATTCATCTTGAATTCTCTTCAGCAAGATCATGCGCCCGCGTTGTTGAGCGGTGACGAGGCGGTCGCTTTGGCCGCCTTCGACGCCGGGGTGGCACTTGGCACCGGCTATCCGGGCACTCCCTCGACGGAGATTCTGGAGACCTTCGAGACTCTCGGTGGTAGGGCGCAGTGGTCGCCCAACGAGAAGGTGGCGCTGGAGGTTGGCATCGGCGTAGCCTTCGCCGGGGCGCGGGCTCTGGTGACCACGAAGCATGTCGGGCTGAACGTCGCAGCCGACCCCCTGTTTACCGTGGCGTATACCCGGCTGGATGGCGCGCTGATTGTGGTTTCAGCCGACGATCCAGGCATGGCTTCGAGTCAAAATGAGCAGGACAATCGCCGCTATGCGCTGGCCGCCGGCGTGCCGATGCTCGAGCCTTCGGATTCACAGGAGGCCTACGAGTTCACGCTTCGCGCTATCGAAATCTCCGAGCGCTGGCAGGTGCCCGTACTGCTTCGCATGACCACGCGCGTCTGCCACTCCAAGACGATCGTCCGGCGCGGAACCGTCACGATTCCGAGCCCAGGTCGAGCGCACTTCGAGCACGATTACCCGTCGCGAGTGCGAATTCCGGCCTACGCGAAACCTGCGCATCGGCGGCTGGCATCGGCGGCTGCGCAAAACGCTGGCAGAGATTGCCGCTTGGAACGACGCGGAGGGGCCGAACCAGCTCATCGCAGGCTCAAATCAGCTCGGCATCATCACCTCGGGAATCTCGTTCCAGCATGTGCGCGAGGCCGCGCCGGAAGCCAGCGTCTTAAAACTGGGCGTCACCTATCCGCCGCCGCTCGAGAGCATGCGCGCCTTCGCCGCGAGCGTCGAGCGCTGCGTCGTGATCGAAGAGGGAGACCCCTTTCTCGTCGAAGCCGCGCGCACCGCGGGCATCGCGGTCGAGGGCAAGCAGGAGATTTTTCGCTTTGGCGAACTCGGCGTCAGCCGGGTGCGCCGCATCCTCAACGGCGATGGTTCGCCGGAGTCCAAGCCTGTTCCCGGCAAGCCGCCGGCACTCTGCCCTGGCTGTCCGCATCGCAGCGTCTACACGGTGCTGAGAGATCTGAACTGCATCGTCGCGGGCGATATCGGCTGCTACTCGCTGGGAGTGCTGCCGCCCTTCGAGGCGATGGACACGCTGGTGTGCATGGGCGCGGCCATCGGCGTCGGGCTCGGCTTCCGTCAAGTGCTGCCACCCGAAGATGCCAAGCGCGTGGTGAGCGTGATCGGCGACAGCACCTTTGTGCACAGCGGGATCACCGGGCTCGTCGAGATGGTCTACAACCCGCCGGCCAGCGGCCATGTGGTGCTCATTCTCGATAACGGAACCACGGCCATGACGGGCATGCAGGAGCATCCTGGCACCGGACGCACGCTGGCTCATGCCAAGACGGGCAAAGTAGTCTTCGAGGATCTGGCGCGTTCGCTCGGTGTGCGCAACGTGCACGTGATCGATCCCACAGAGGACCTTGCGAAGTTTCAGAAGCTGATTCAAGAGTGCCTGGCCAAGCCGGAGCTTTCCGTCGTGATTGCCCGCCGCGAGTGTCTGCTGGCGACCAGCGCGATCCGCGAATATGAGAGGTGCAATGAACAGCCAACCGACTAACGTGGTGATCGCCGGACTGGGCGGGCAGGGCGTGATCAAAGCCTCCGACATCCTGGCCGACGTTGCCTTCAGCTCAGGCCTCGACGTAAAGAAGAGCGAGCTGCATGGGATGAGCCAGCGCGGCGGTTCCGTGTCGAGCGATGTGCGATTCGGCGAGCGCGTCTTCAGCCCGATGGTGCCGGAGGGCGAAGCCGATTTTCTGGTAGTCATCGCGCCCGACCAGATTCCGGTAAACGCGGCGGCGCTGCGTCAGGGCGGCATCCTCATTGAACCTTCTCATATTGACGAAGCGACTTTGACCAACAAGAAGAGCCTTAATGTGGCGCTGCTGGGCGTGTTAAGCCGTCATTTGCCGTTCTCTGTCGAGGCATGGAGGGCCGCTCTCAAGCGCAACCTGCCGGAGAAGGTGCACGAGGCGAATCTTCGATCGTTTTCTATGGGTCGGGCCAACAGGCCGGCCATGGGGCGAGCATGATGAATACAATTCTGGAAACTACCGTCGCAGACTGCCATCCCGCGAGCGTTCCGGACTATATCCCGGTTTCAGAGCTGCGCGCTCTGCAGTTGAAGCGTATGCAGGCCGTGGTCGCGCGAGCCTGGCAGCAGGTCAAGCTCTCCCGCGCAAGAATGGACGAGTGTGGCATCGAGCCCGATGCTATTCGCTCGCTCGATGACGTCGCCAAGCTGCCACTCACTGTGAAGACCGATCTGCGGGATACTTATCCGGCAGGTCTTTTTGCCAGCCCGATGAAGGACATTGTCCGCCTCCACGCATCGAGCGGAACCACCGGCAAGCCCATCGTCGTCGCCTATACCAAAGAGGACATCGACGTGTGGACATCGGTGCTGGTGCGGTGCCTGGCCGGCTGCGGACTGCATCGCGGAGACATTATTCAGGTCGCCTACGGTTATGGTCTTTTCACCGGCGGCCTTGGCGCGCACTACGGCGCGGAGGCGCTGGGCGCGGCGGTCATCCCGGCTTCCGGCGGCAACGCCGACCGGCAGATCATGCTCATGAAGGACTTCGGCGTGACGGCGATGTGCTGCACTCCAACCTACTTTCTGCACCTGATCGACCGCGCCGCAGAACTCGGCGTGGATCTGAAGGAGCTTCCACTCCGGGCCGGCATCTTCGGCGCGGAGCCGTGGACGGACTCGATGCGAAGACGCATTGAAAGCGCCAGCAACATCGAAGCCTTCGACATCTATGGTCTCACCGAGATCATCGGGCCGGGCGTCGGTTGCGAGTGCCGCCAGCATCAGGGACTACACATCTTCGAAGATCATTTTTATCCCGAGATCATCGATCCTGAGACCGGCAGGCCGTTGCCGGACGGCGTCGAGGGCGAATTGGTTCTGACCACGTTAAGCAAGCAGGCCATGCCCATGATCCGCTATCGCACACGCGACATTACCATGCTGATGCCGGGCACCTGCGAGTGCGGGCGCACCATGCGGCGCATCGCCCGCATCGGCCGGCGCAGCGACGATATGCTGATTATTCGCGGCGTCAATGTCTTCCCGTCGCAGGTGGAGGCGGCGCTGCTGGAGATCGAGGGCACCCTGCCGCATTACCAGATCATTCTGACGCGCGAGCACGGCCTAGATCAGATGGAAGTGCAGGTCGAAGTCACACCGCAGATGTTCAACGATAAGATCGGCGCGTTGCAGGGACTACAAGGCAGAATTCAGTCCGCGCTCGATCATGTGCTGGGTATCCGGGTCAAGGTTGCGCTGGTCGAGGCCTTCTCCATTCAGCGCAGCGAAGGCAAAGCAAAACGCGTCATCGACAGGCGGACAGTATGAAGATCCAGCAGTTATCGCTCTTTGTTGAGAACAAGCCGGGACACACCGCCGCTCCTGCACGCCTGCTGGCGCAGGAGGGCATCGATATTCGCGCCTTGTCCCTGGCCGACACCGAGCAATTCGGCATCGTTCGAATGATCGTGTCTGATTGGGAAAGGGCGGCCGCGATTCTCGCAGCGAATGGATTTGTGGCCAAGCCAACCGAGGTTCTCGCCGTCGAAGTGCCCGACCGTCCCGGCGGCATGGCTGACGTTCTTGGCGCGCTGGACGGAAGCGGCATCAATATCGAGTACATGTATGCCTTTCCCTATCCTCGCGGAGACCAGGCGATCCTGATCTTTTGCTTCAACGATCCGGATGCGGCGATTGCACGACTGCAGACGGCCGGCATCAACGTGCTGGTCGGCCATGAACTCCTGAAGAGTTAGAAGGCCGATAATATGTCTGTTGCAAAGACCATCGCACGGCAACTGGAGAACTCCTCCTGGATTCGGCGCATGTTCGAGGAGGGCGTGCGGCTGAAGAGCGAGCGCGGAGCCGATGCCGTTTTCGATTTTTCGCTTGGCAATCCGGATGTCGAGCCACCGCCGGCTGTGCTCGATGCATTGCGGCGAATCGTCGCCAGTAACCGTCCCGGCTCGCACGGCTACATGCCGAATCCGGGCTATGCGCAAGTCCGCGAGGCGGTTGCTGAGAAGCTCCAGAGACAGACCGGCCTCGCCTTTAGTGCCGAGGACGTCTTCATGACGGTCGGCTCCGCGGGGGCCTGCAACGTGATCCTGAAGTCGATCCTCGACCCCGGAGACGAAGTCATTGTCCTGATGCCGTTCTTCCCCGAGTATCAGTTTTACATCTCGAACCACAGCGGGACGATGGTTCCGGTCGAGACCGATGCGACATTTCTGCCTGACGTGGAGCGCATCGCCGCTGCGATCACTCCGCGTACGCGCGCCATCCTGCTCAATACGCCGAACAATCCAACCGGCCGCGTCTATCCAGAGAGCATTCTGCGCGATCTCGAGGCGATGCTGGCGCGCGTTGGCCAGCCCATCACCGTGATCAGCGACGAGCCCTACAAGTCCTTTGTCTATGACGGGCAGCGGCAGCCTGAGGTGGCCTCGTTCATTGCCAACACGGCGATTTGCAACTCGTGGTCGAAGTCGCTTGGACTGCCCGGCGAGCGCATCGGCTACGTGGCGCTCTCGCCGCAACTCGATGCCCGCGCAGCTCTGCGCGGGGCCTGCGCCTTCTGCAATCGGACTCTTGGATTTATCAATGCGCCGGCCATCTGGCAGTGGGTGATGCTGGAATCGCTCGAAGAGGCGATTGATCCCGCGCCTTACGAGCACAAGAGGAACGTTCTTTGCGATGCGCTCGAAGCTATCGGGTACGAAGTGAGGCGGCCCGAGGGTGCGTTTTACGTCTTCCTCAAGACTCCCATCGCCGACGACATTGCATTTTCAAAGAGGCTGGCGGAGGAAGGCGTGCTCGCCGTCCCCGGCTACGGATTTGGGCGCTCCGGGTACATTCGCCTTTCGCTCACGATTCCGTTGGAGCAGATCATCGGATCGATTGGCGGATTCGAGCGCGCCTTTCTCGCCGTCGCGCGACAGGAATCTTGAAAATTGGGAACTGGACGCGCACTTCGCATTTTGAATTAGGCCGCAGTGGCACGCGGATGATTTCTGGTGGGCCGGCAACGTATTTCTCTGCAATTCTGCCTGGAGTGAGCCCGTCTGTCGAGATTCACAATCTGATAAATCACCAGTCAAGCACTCGTTCGACTCAAGCAGGAGAAACCTCAATGGGGCAGAAGCGGGCGTGATCGGGATCAAATGTAAAGCGGCGAAGCCGTTTAGCTTCGCCGCTTTGAGGTCTATTCGCTGCCCGCTTCAGTCAGGGCCTACCGGTGTTTGCCCCCGCCTTGGTGTCCGCCGCCACCATGAGCTGCGCCACCGCCGCCACGCGGAGCCGCCTTATGGCTTGTGCTGGGCCTCGCGCTTTGGGTGTGAGATGCGGCCGGCCTTGCTGGCGCGGCGTGGGTTGTCCCGCCGCGTGCTGCTGCCGGATGGACTCCAGTTGCGCTGCCGTGATATCCAGCACTGCTACGAGATGCACCACCGGCATTTCCGTGATAGGCTACGCGGCCGGGTCCGCCGTGGTAGCGTCCGCCGCCTTCACCACTGAAGCGGTGCCCGCCCCAGCCGTGGCTATAGCCCCATCCGCCCCATGGTCCCATGCCCAGGAAGATGCCGTTGTAGAAGTAGCCGGGGCCGTAATAGCCCATAGGCGCACAGGCGTACGGTGCGTATCCGTAGTAGCCATAGGAACAGACTGGCTGAACGCCGATATCGACCACGATTTGTGCATTGGCCTTAGGTGCCATGGCCAAAACGGCGAGTAACGCTGTCGTACCGATGAATGTTTTAAGTCCGCGCATGTGTAACCTCCTTGAAGCTGTCTGCGATGGCTGGAATTACGTTGGATGCTGTGTGCAGCCGTAAAGAACAGTCCAGCAACAGCAGCTACCATAAGGGGTTCAGTCCGTTCATGAATTCCCGTGTCGTAATCAGGTTTAACGTCTATCTGCCCTTACGCTCCCGACTCTAGACTCAGGCATCTTCGGAGTCTGAGCAATAAGGGCCACTGGCTTCCATGCGCCGGAAGAGGAACGACCAACCTGCTCAGAACTTGCCGCACCCAAGTGCCGCCAAGATGATGACCGCAAAGACACTTCGCCCGATAAATGCTGATTTATGTCTGTCTATTTCAGCTTACCCCTCATTGCACCTGATCCTTTGGTCAAGATCGATCTCGCGTGCCGGGCGAACCGGGATCCACGCAGGCTTTATCTCATGAGGTCAATATTGGTCAGCCAACGAATCATCGATGGGGAATACTCAAAATCAGTACACGCCACGGATAGAAGGCTGCCGGAATCTCCGGCGTGCAAACTCTTGTGAACCCGACAACATAAAGAGGCTGCATAACAACCGCCGTGCGGTGAGTCGGAGAAGGTTTGGAGAAACAATGACACTGCTCAAAGGAATCGGAACGGGGCTATCCCTTACCGTGCTCTGTCTACTCGCCGCGCCGAAAGCAAAGGCCGACGATTTTAACAGGAAGACGGTCGTCACCTTCAGCGCACCAGTCGAAGTTGGCGGCTCCGGCGCACAGATATTGCCTGCTGGAACCTATGTTTTCAAGGTCATGAATCCAGGAGCATACAGCCATATCGTCCAGATATCGAACGAGGCCGGAACCCATGTGTTCACCCTTATCGTCGCAATGCCCAACTATCGCCTGAAGCCTACCGAAAAAACGGTCATGACCTTTCGCGAGCGGCCTGCCGGAGAGCCCGAGGCTCTGAAGGCATGGTTCTATCCCGGCCGTGAATGGGGCGAGCAGTTCGTCTATGACCGGCCCAAGGCCATTCAACTGGCCAAGGAAACCAATGAAATCGTGTTATCGACACCCATCGTGCAGGCGGCAGCTCCCATCGAAACTCTCGCTGCAGCCCCGGTCGAGGCCGTTAACCCGAACGGAGAAACCGTGGATATCGCACAGGTAGTTGAAGCGCCTCCCGCGGAAGCCGTTCTGGCAGCACCCGCTACACCAGCGCCTGTACTCGTTGCAACTCTGCCAAAGACCGCCAGCAATCTGGGTCTGATCGGGCTGTGCGGAATGATGCTTTTGGGCGCCGGATTCCTGCTTCCCGTGCTGTTTAAGAAATCCGTCTAACTCTGGACACGATAGTTCCAGACAATCTTCCCAGCCATTCGGGTTGGCCGGGACAAGCCGGTGAGTGAGGCGGCGCGCAAGCGCCGCTTTGCTGCCGTTCGCTGGAGCACCAGAATTGATTCACAGCGAGGCGTTTCAGGTCAGGGCAAAGGAAAGTCCAGATGATGAAGAGGACCGCGTCCAAATCTTATCTCAAGAGAAAAATCAACTCGTCATTTCCAGGGCGATGCTGGTCTCTGACTGTTTAAAGATGTATCTTTGCAGGCACTTTTATCGCGATTTGAATGGCTGCATAGTGGGGACATGCAAAGCTACCATCGGGTGCATGTTCAGTTGAAGAGTAAGGACCGTCAGCAGGTTTCCGGGATGCTGACGAAGGGGCGGGGATCGTCGCGAGTGTTGCGGCGTGCATTGGTTCTGCGCCAGCTTGACCGTGGGCAGAAGGCGGCGCAGGTGGCTGCCAGTGTGGGCGTAGCTGCGAAAACGGTGCGAGCTATTGCCCGGCGCTATGAGGAGGAAGGGCTGGAGTCGGCACTGTATGAAAGGCCGCGGCCCGGCAAACAGCGCGCACTGGACGTAGGACAGAGCCAGCGGATCATTGCCATGGTGTGCTCGCCGCCGCCACAGGGCATAGCGCGGTGGAGTGTGCGCCTGATCGCCACCGAAGCAGTGAAGCGGAAGCTGGCGCCGCAGGTGGGCCGGGAGACGATCCGCATCCTGCTTCAGAGCCACGAACTGAAGCCGTGGCGGGAAAAAAATGTGGTGCGTGGCGGAACTGAATGAAGAGTACATCGCCCGCATGGAGGACGTACTCAAGATTTACGAAAAGCCGCTATCGGAAAAGGAGCCAGTGGTCTGTGTGGATGAGAAGCCTGTGGTGCTGCACGCCGATGTCCGCCCGCCGCGGCTGATGCGGCCGGGACGGATTGCTCGGCGTGATTGCGAGTACGAGCGGCGCGGCACGGCCAACGTCTTCTGCGGTGTCCAGCCAAAGGCCGGCCGGCACTTTACCAAACCAACCGCGAACCGCTCCTCACCGCAATTCGCCGACTATCTGGTGGAGATCGTTGCCAGCTATCCGGAGGCCGAAACCATCCATCTGGTGATGGATAATCTGAGTTCACATAACCGCAAGGCGCTGGTGGACCGGTTCGGTGAAAAGATCGGCGGCCTGTTGTGGGAGCGTTTCACGGTGCATTACACCCCGAAACACGGAAGCTGGCTGAACCAGGCGGAGATCGAGATCAGCCTGTTCAGCCGCCAGTGCCTCGGCCAACGCCGTATTCCTTCACTAAGCGATCTACGACGGGAAGCCAAAGCCTGGGACCGAAAGATGAACCGCCACCACGTCACCATCAACTGGCAGTTCACGCGCAAGAAGGCACGCCAGAAGTTCGGCTACGAAAGAAACAACATCACGCGGTCAGAGACCTAGTTTGCCTGCAACATGAATATGGCATCTATGGAGGGTCGGCGGGTCGCCACGTCCTGGCTTTGCTGCGAAAACTGAAGATGCCGCTGGTCACTACACTGCATACGGTTCTGCGAGATCCTGATGTAAGCCAGCGCGCCGTGCTCGAAGAGATTGGGCGGCTCTCGGATCGCCTTGTGGTCATGAGTGAATTGGCGGCCAAGCTTCTGCGCGAGGTGTATGCAGTTCCGAGCGGAAAGATCGATATCATTCCGCACGGCGTGCCGGATCTCCCCTTTATGGATCCCAACTATTTCAAAGACAAATTCGGCACGGAGGGCAAGTCGGTTCTGCTCACTTTCGGTTTGCTGTCTCCTAACAAAGGGATCGAGAACGTCATTCAGGCGTTGCCCGCAATTCTGCAAAAGCACTCAAATGTGGTCTATATCGTCTCTGGCGTGACCCATCCGCATATCCGCCGGCGCGAAGGCGAGCGCTACCGCGAAGGATTGCAAGCGTTGGCGGCTCGTCTGGGCGTTTCCGAGCAACTGATTCTCAACAACCGCTTTGTGAGCACCGAGGAGTTGATAGAGCACGTAGGCGCGGCGGATATTTACATCACACCTTACCTCCAGGAGGCGCAGGTGGTTTCCGGCACGCTGGCTATTGCCTTGGGGGCGGGAAAGGCCATTATCTCGACACCGTACTGGCACGCCAAAGAACTGCTCGCGGAAAAGAGGGGCGTGATTGTTCCATTTGCCGATCCCGGCGCCATTGCTGAGGCAGTTATCGAATTGCTGGAGAACGAAGCGGCGCGACATGCCATGCGGAAGCGCGCCTATCTGTACTCCCGTGGCACGACCTGGCCAAAGACGGCGCGAGCCTACATGGCGAGTTTTCAGCGCGCAAGGTTTGAACGCTCGCTGCATCCAAGAGCTGCTCAACAAGGCGATCCTGTGATGGAGCCGGTGGACTTTCTACCCACGTTGAACCCCGGTCACCTTTTGAACATGACCGATGACACAGGCATGTTGCAGCACGCCATTTTCTCCGTGCCGAATACGAGCGAAGGTTACACGACGGACGACAATGCCCGCGCACTGTCCGTGTCAGTTCTTCTGGACAAAAGCGATACTCAGAAGAGAGAACACGATTATCCAACCCTTTCCCACCGCTACCTGTCCTTTCTTTGGCTTGCTTTTCATTCCGATACGGGGAGATTCAAAAACTTCCTCGCTTATGATCGCAAGTGGCTTGAAGAGGTAGGATCAGATGATAGCCATGGCCGCGCCTTGTGGTCTCTTGGAATGGTGCTTGGTCATTCGCGAAATGCTGGATTGAGAGGAGCGGCGGGCAGGCTGTTTGAAGCCGCGGTCCCAGCCACACTCAAGTTCACCAGTCCGCGCGCCTGGGCATTCTCCATCCTGGGCCTGCAAGCATATCTGGACTGGTTTCCCGGAGACAGGGCCATCCAGGGTGTTCGCAATGCCCTGGCAAACCGGCTTTTAGATATCTATGAGAGAACTCACTCCGAAACATGGAGGTGGTTCGAGAAGAGCCTTTCTTACTCGAATGCCAGGTTATCGCAGGCCCTCATCCTTGCCGGGTGGCGGAGTGACAACCAGAGGATGATCGAGGCAGGAATGGACTCGCTGAAGTGGCTTGTTGCCGAGCAGCATCGCGACGATAAGGAGATCTTTGTGCCGATCGGTTCCAGTGGATTTTTTATTGAAGGAAATGAAAAGGCGCGCTTCGATCAGCAGCCTGTCGAGGCATGCGCGACAATCTCCGCTTGCCTTGAGGTCTACAGGCTGACGGAAGAGAGACAGTGGCGCGAGGAGGCCCAGCGAGTATTTCGTTGGTTTCTTGGCAAGAACGATTTGCAGGCGCCTCTTTACGACCCAATTACTGGCGGTTGCAGAGATGGGCTTCATCCCGACCGCGTAAACGAAAATCAGGGAGCTGAATCTACCCTCTCCTTCCTGATGGCTTTGCTTGAAATGCAGGCAAATAAAGTAGCAAGCGCAGACGAACTGAATCAGGGAATGAGCGTCATCTATTGAATCCTGTCACCACGCCCAATGAATCGCCTGAGTCAATTGCCCTGGAACTAGCAAAGGTGAAGGCTTGCGAAGATCGGCCCCTCTTTACACGACATGACGGCAATCCGATTCTTAGCCGAAAAAAACTGGCCCTACCCGATCAATAGTGTTCTGAATGCGGGGGCCGTCTTGCTGGCAGACGGAGACACACTGCTTTTGTGCCGCGTTGAAGACCGTAGCGGATTGTCGCATCTTTGCGCAGCGCGATCTGCCAATGGTGTTGATAACTGGCGGATTGATCCTCAGCCAACGTTAGTGGCAAATCCTCAGGAATTCCCAGAGGAAATCTGGGGAATAGAAGATCCGCGTATTACCTACGTCCGGGAGCTCGAACAATACGCCGTGGCGTACACATCTTTTGCACGAGGAGGCCCTGGAGTGTCGCTGGCGTTGACCAAAGACTTCCGCAAATTTGAGAGATTCGGCGTTATCATGCCGCCAGAGGATAAAGACGCGGCGTTGTTGCCGCGAAGGATTGGCGGTCGCTGGGCTCTGATACACCGGCCAATGACAGCTTTAGGTGCCCATATGTGGATATCCTATTCGCCGGATTTAAGGCATTGGGGAAGCCATAAGATCATTCTCGAAGCACGACGCGGCGGATGGTGGGATGCGAACAAGATCGGGCTGTGTTCTCCGCCGATTGAAACCGCCAAAGGCTGGCTGGCGATTTACCATGGCGTGCGGCAAACTGCGTCGGGAAGCATTTATCGCCTCGGCCTGGCACTCTTCGATTTGGAAAAGCCGGAGGTCTGCCTACAGCGCGGAAGTTCCTGGGTATTCGGACCTGAGGCGAGTTATGAACGTAATGGTGATGTAAGTGATGTTGTATTTCCTTGCGGACAGACGATCGGAGCGGATGGAGACACTATCAATTTGTATTATGGTGCCGCTGATTCGTGCATTGCCTTGGCCACAGGAAGTATCCGTTGTCTTCTCTCCTGGTTGGACTTGAATGGGAGTCAAGCGGAGAGACGCACACTTTAGCTCGTGCGGAGGCATTGCAGGGAGGATCGCAATATGAGTAATGCAAGCCGAAACTGGCCCGATTGGCTACCGCATCCACTTTGGATGCGGCGAAAATGTCCGTGCTGCAATTCCGTGAAATTCAAACAAGCGGAGTTGCGCTCATTCGATGGCCTGTTGGCAATGTTTGCATTGCGCCCCGTTCGCTGCATGTTTTGCTGGCGGCGATACTACTGGGTTACTCTGCATACTGCGCAAACAGAATAGGTCCCGAGTCCGCCTGCGAGGTCACTCAATTCTCTACTAGGTCTTTGACCGTTTAATTCTGTACCATCTCCGTGCCCCATCCATTCGCCGTTTTTCTGGCGAATGGGTGGGAAACTGCGAACCCTAAAGTCCGAAATCATGCGGTCAGAGACCTAGGTCTCTGACCGCGTGATGTTGTTTCTTTCGTAGCCGAACTTCTGGCGTGCCTTCTTGCGCGTGAACTGCCAGTTGATGGTGACGTGGTGGCGGTTCATCTTTCGGTCCCAGGCTTTGGCTTCCCGTCGTAGATCGCTTAGTGAAGGAATACGGCGTTGGCCGAGGCACTGGCGGCTGAACAGGCTGATCTCGATCTCCGCCTGGTTCAGCCAGCTTCCGTGTTTCGGGGTGTAATGCACCGTGAAACGCTCCCACAACAGGCCGCCGATCTTTTCACCGAACCGGTCCACCAGCGCCTTGCGGTTATGTGAACTCAGATTATCCATCACCAGATGGATGGTTTCGGCCTCCGGATAGCTGGCAACGATCTCCACCAGATAGTCGGCGAATTGCGGTGAGGAGCGGTTCGCGGTTGGTTTGGTAAAGTGCCGGCCGGCCTTTGGCTGGACACCGCAGAAGACGTTGGCCGTGCCGCGCCGCTCGTACTCGCAATCACGCCGAGCAATCCGTCCCGGCCGCATCAGCCGCGGCGGGCGGACATCGGCGTGCAGCACCACAGGCTTCTCATCCACACAGACCACTGGCTCCTTTTCCGATAGCGGCTTTTCGTAAATCTTGAGTACGTCCTCCATGCGGGCGATGTACTCTTCATTCAGTTCCGCCACGCACCACATTTTTTTCCCGCCACGGCTTCAGTTCGTGGCTCTGAAGCAGGATGCGGATCGTCTCCCGGCCCACCTGCGGCGCCAGCTTCCGCTTCACTGCTTCGGTGGCGATCAGGCGCACACTCCACCGCGCTATGCCCTGTGGCGGCGGCGAGCACACCATGGCAATGATCCGCTGGCTCTGTCCTACGTCCAGTGCGCGCTGTTTGCCGGGCCGCGGCCTTTCATACAGTGCCGACTCCAGCCCTTCCTCCTCATAGCGCCGGGCAATAGCTCGCACCGTTTTCGCAGCTACGCCCACACTGGCAGCCACCTGCGCCGCCTTCTGCCCACGGTCAAGCTGGCGCAGAACCAATGCACGCCGCAACACTCGCGACGATCCCCGCCCCTTCGTCAGCATCCCGGAAACCTGCTGACGGTCCTTACTCTTCAACTGAACATGCACCCGATGGTAGCTTTGCATGTCCCCACTATGCAGCCATTCAAATCGCGATAAAAGTGCCTGCAAAGATACATCTTTAAACAGTCAGAGACCTAGGGCTTGCGGGGCTTCGCCTGCGGTTGGCGAACCCACAACGACCGTCGCTGGACCTGGTGCTTTTGCTGTAACTGCTGTGTCTATCGTCCCGGCGACAAGTGAATGCCACAGATCATCGGCAGTCGTACCCGGTTTCAGGCCCGCATAGATCAGGCTTCCATTTCCCGCCTCAATCACGACCCGCGCCTCGGTTTTCCCTGATTCTCCTGCTGGAATCAAGTCTGGGCGCGCATCGCCGGGACGCAGCTGCACAGAAAGCATCTCGCGTGCATCCAGAGACTTGAGGAGGAGCGGAAAGCGCCGGAAGCGCGAGGCCCACGGCCCCATCAGTTGGTCACGGAATTCTTCCATCAATTTACAGATGGTTTGCCCCTTGAGCGGTCCGTTGGCAACCTGGCTTTGATAATCGTCGCGGTCGCTGAAGATCCATGCTTCACCGATGGGTTCGTCCCCGTGAAGCGGTGCAGATATCAGGTTGGAGAACCGTTTGCCGCCCCCCAGACGATACTGATAGATAGGCTCGGAGCGCAAAGGATACAAAGGCATTTAACCCATCGCTTGTCACCTTGTTCTCATTGCAGACGGCTGGCGTTCGATCGATTTCAGCGGCGCATCCATAGTTGTTCACACCGGCGGATAGCAGGTAGTAGGGTCGTGACTTGGGAAATCGGGGTGTTAGATTCATTTCCCGCAGCTGCTAATACTGACTATCGCGGTTGGCGCCTTGGAACCCACGCCAAGTCGCCACTCAGAATGTAGATAGCGAGCGCGGCGGCCATGAAGACAGCGCCTACCCAGAAGCGCCAGTCACGATGCATCCGTCTCCAGTAAGGACCTGGGTCCGGTTCGCTGTCTTCACCACTGTTTCCCTCACGGTTGTGCTTGCTTCCGGTCATCTGTTCTCCATTGCTGCGTTGTATTCGCCGCGCCGCGCAGCCCGGTTGCAGCGTGCGCGGTGAACCAAAGCCTGCTGTGCCGCCGAGACATTGGCCTCCTGGCCCTTCCAAAGTTCCAAGGCCGGCTGCTGAATGGCGCGGGCAAACGAGAATGCCAACGCCCAGGGTAACCGCGACTTGAATCTCACATTCATCTCATTCAAACGACCCGAGGCCAGTTCTGCGGATTGGCCGCCTGACAGGAACGCGATCGCCGGAACGGCAGCGGGGACGGCTCGCAAGAGACAATTGACCGTCGCGTAGGCTACTTCATCAATTGATTCCTGCTTGGGGCAGGCCAATCCTGGAAGAACCATATTGGGCTTCAGAATCATCCCTTCCAGCGTGACCCGTTGTGCGAACAACTCGCTGAATACGGTTCGCAGCACCTTGTCCGTCACTTCTCGACACTGGTCCAGCGTATGCTCGCCATCCATGAGCACTTCAGGCTCGACAACAGGGACGAGACCTGCTTCCTGGCAAAGCGCCGCATAGCGGGCCAGAGCGTGTGCGTTGGCATGAATGCAACCCCAACTGGGGATACCGTCGCCAATGGCGATGACTGCGCGCCATTTGGCAAACCGTGCACCCATGCGAACGTATTCGGCCAGGCGGTCGCGCAATCCATCCAGGCCTTCGGTTACTTTCTCACCGGGATGCCCAGCCAACTCCTTGGCTCCAGCATCCACTTTGATTCCAGGAATGATTCCCGCGCCGTTGAGGACTTTGACGAAGGGAGTGCCGTCGCTCTTTTGCTGACGAATCGTCTCGTCGTAGAGGATCGCGCCGCTGATGCAATCTCCTAACCCTGCAGTGGTGACAATCATCTCTCGATAGGCGCGTCGTGCCGCGACGGTCTGCGGAATCCCCAAGCTGGCAAATCGCTTGTTGCATGTCGGATTGCTCTCGTCCATGGCGAGCAGGCCCTTGTCACCTGCGACAAGGATTCGCGCGGTATCTCTCAGTGTTTGCAATGTCATTTGTGCTTGCTTCGCTCCCTCGTCCAGTCTGGACTTCCGAATTCCACTTATTTACACACTGATGCACCCCTTGATCATGGGCCGACAAGGCTACTATCCAAGACAACGCACCGGGAAGTCCGGTCAATTCAGAACAGTACTCATGCAGGTTCCTCATTTTGGATGAGGCAACCGCCAAAACCCCGGGAATTGAGCGCCGGTTCTTCTGACTGCTCGCCCGATCGACGACGCCCGGAGACGCCAGGCCCGCAAAGTGCAAACTTTGAAAATCCTGCGGTTCGGCGGATGCATCTTACGTCTGTGTAGAACAATTACTTCCACTCTCAAGCGAAAGGAAAACCACATGGAATTGGGCATGATCGGACTGGGCCGAATGGGAACCAACATGGTGCGGCGCCTTCTGCGGGCTGGCCACCAATGCGTCGTCTATGACCTCCATTTAGAAGCCGTGCAGGCACTCGTCAAGGAGGGCGCGGTCGGGGCGAATTCGCTTGAAAACCTTGCCAAGAAGCTCAAGGCGCCACGCGCCGTCTGGATGATGGTACCGGCTGCCGTGGTCGATCCAACGCTTGAGACCCTCATCCCGTTTCTCGAAGCCGGCGACGTGATTATCGATGGCGGCAACTCTTACTACCACGATGACATTCGCCGTGCTGCCGAACTGAAGCCGAAAGGCGTTCATTATGTGGACGCCGGCACCAGCGGTGGTGTCTGGGGGGCGGAGCGAGGATACTGCCTGATGATCGGCGGCGACGATGCCGTCGTCCAGCGCATTGACCCCATCTTTTCCGCTCTCGCGCCCAGCATCGATTCCGCGCCCCGCACGCCCGGCCGGGAGAAGGCCGGCGGCACAGCCGAGCACGGCTATCTGCACTGCGGTCCCAGTGGCGCGGGTCATTTTGTCAAGATGGTCCACAACGGCATTGAGTATGGCATCATGGCCGCTTATGCGGAGGGACTGAATATCCTGCGTCATGCCAACGTAGGCAAACAGCAGCGCTCTGCGGATGCCGAGACCACGCCATTGCGCAACCCCGAACACTACCTGTATGACCTGAACATTGCCGACATCGCTGAGGTCTGGCGTCGTGGCAGCGTCATCTCTTCGTGGCTGCTGGACCTGGCTGCTATCTCTCTCCTTGATAGCCCGGACCTGGCGAAGTTCGCTGGACGCGTGTCGGATTCGGGAGAAGGGCGCTGGACCATCGCCGCCGCCATCGACGAGTCGGTTCCTGCTCCCGTACTCAGCGCCGCGCTCTATGAACGCTTCAGTTCGCGCGGGGAAGACGACTTCGCCGAAAAGGTGTTGTCGGCGCTTCGTTATCAGTTCGGCGGTCATAACGAGAAGGCAGCTGCCAGCAAGGCAGGCGCGTGATGGCTAAATCCCAGTCAGATGCGCTGGTGATCTTCGGGGTGACGGGCGATCTGGCCCATAAGATGATCTTCCCGGCACTCTATGCGATGGTAAAGCGAGGCGCACTCAAAGTTCCAGTTATCGGCGTTGCCTTCCCAAGGTGGACTTTGGAGCGCTTGCACAGGCGTGTAACAGACAGCATCGAGCGGGCGGGCGGAGTCGATAACAAACGCGCGTTGCAACATCTTCTCTCCCTGCTCAAGTACGTGAGCGGGGATTACAAAGACAGCAATACCTTTTCGGCGATTAAAGAAGCGCTCGGTAAAGCGCGACGCCCGGCACATTACCTTGCGATTCCGCCTTCTCTCTTCGAAACGGTGATCAGAGGGCTTGGCGCCGCGAAGTTGGCCGAACACGCGCGTGTCATTGTCGAAAAGCCATTCGGACGCGATCTGGCCTCGGCACGGGAACTCAACCAGGTCGCGCATACAGTCTTTCCAGAAGACTCAATCTTCCGCATCGATCACTTCCTCGGAAAAGAAGCGATCATGAATATCCTCTACTTCCGCTTTGCCAATTCGTTTCTGGAACCGATCTGGAACCGCAATTACGTGGCCAGCGTCCAGATAACCTTATCCGAAGATTTCGGCGTTGGGAAGCGCGGCGCGTTTTACGAAACAGCCGGCTGTCTGCGCGACGTGATCCAGAACCACCTCTTCCAGGTCGTTGCACTCCTTGCCATGGAGCCGCCCGCGGGCAGGGACTTCGGAGCCATGCACAATGAGAAGGCTAAGGTCTTCAAGGCCATGCGCCCATTAAGGCCCGATGACGTGGTGCGCGGTCAGTATGCCGGCTACCGCCTGGAGCCGGATGTGGCGAAGCGCTCCGATGTCGAGACCTTCTGCGCTCTGCGCCTGTTCATAGATTCATGGCGCTGGGATGGTGTGCCCTGGTATTTGCGCTCTGGTAAATATCTGCCGGCTACGGCGACCGAGATTCTGGTGGAACTGAAGCGGCCACCGCAGAAGCTGTTTGACGACGCGGTGCAAGCGAATAGCCGGTCGAATTACCTGCGCTTCCGGCTCTCTCCCAGTTCAGCAATTGCTCTGGCTGCTCGCGTGAAGCTTGCCGGCCAGGATTTCATTGGAGAAGAGCGAGAGCTTTATCTGTCAGATGAACAGTCGGGGGAGGAAACGCCCTATGAACGGCTATTGGGCGATGCCATGCGCGGCGACGGCGCGCTCTTCACTCGCG
This sequence comes from uncultured Acidobacteriaceae bacterium, assembly GCA_963710875.1. GTDB lineage: Bacteria > Acidobacteriota > Terriglobia > Terriglobales > Acidobacteriaceae > Telmatobacter. The sequence continues at coordinate 40,443 of CAVQBW010000005.1, forward strand.
AGGACGCCGTGGAAGCCGCTTGGGTGGCGGTCGATCGAGTTCTCAAGAGGCATCACTCGGTGCGCTCTTACAAACGAGGCAGCTGGGGTCCAAAAGAGGCTGACGTGATCGTTGCTGCCGATGGCGGCTGGCATAACCCCAGCAGCACAGTCTTATCAGGATAACAATCCGAAGCTGAAGTATCTCTGTCCTGTCCAATGAATCAAGGAAAGCTGGCACGGAACTTCCCGGCTTTGGAGTAGATCATCGCTGCCACAGGATTTGCCGCGCTTCGAGCGGCACAGATGCGTTGGGATGATTGGGAGTGATGCGTACAGTGTAGTCGCTTGCGGGACGGGTTGCCGACACTTGGGCCGAATAGATGAATGCGCCCTGTGAATCTGCGGAGGGTTCGGGTATAGTCATCATTTCGAGAGCTGGCTCGCCTCCCTGAAGTGCGTCCGCGTAGAGCTCAACCCTTAGTTGAACCGGATTGAGGTTCCCCGGAGAAACCTCTACCTGAAAGAAATGCCGGCCGTCGCGCGTCTCGATTTCCACCGTAAGCCATACAAAGCTTCGGCCGCCGGCGAGAAGTGCCGATCTTCGTAATTTCATGCCCGTGAAGGGTAATGGCCGTTGTCAGAATGATGAAGAACATGACCATGTTCGAGAAAAACGCGCCAACACCATCATCGATGTTTCTCAGATCCAGCTCTTTGAGTGAGGCTCCTCTGCGCTGAGCAAGCGAACTCTGACCTGAAGATTCCTCTTCCTCGACCTCTTCACTCACCTGCCAGAAGAACAGGTACGGGCTGACGGTGGTGCCGAGAATTGCTACCAGCATCGACCATTTATCTCTGTTGTGAGGTACTGACGGTACGAGGGAATCTCGCAAATCCAGAGTCCAATTGGCCCCCGCAACAAATGTGGTGATGGGATACGCGATCAGGGCAAGAACCAGCCATTTTAGAACGCCGGCAATCTGTTGATATTGAAGCTTGACAGTGGCACACGAGATGAGAAGCGCAAACGCGATTACAAACCAGTGAGAGTTGATCCCCGTGAGCATGGCGGCAGTATCTGCCATCCCTGCGAGGTCAGCCCCAATGTTGATTGTGTTTGCGGCCAGAAGTGCAATCACGAATGCGATGAGCAGCCACCGCGGAAATCTTTGTCTGACATTTCCGGCCGGTCCCTGCCTGTTACCTTGCCGTTACGAGCCCACTCATCTGAACCGCGGCCATTAACGGCCACGTTATGAGCGCGGTCCACAGAGGTTTGGTTCCGAATTGTGCGCCGGCAACGGAATAGGTGGCGATGCACGAGGGATCGTCGTCGGCAGCTCCGGTAATGACTCCGGGGCCGATCGATTTCAACAGCGACCGAATCCATCGAGATGGAGTGTGCGCGGCAATCGACTGTTGTTCATGCGTCTCAGAGTCGCGGCTGGCCAAAGGGCCTACTTAGTCTCTTTGCATTCAGCATCTGCCGTTGAGCTCTTAGTCTTAAGTGTTACGTGAGTATTGAGATGCACCTCGGTGTTCTCCAGGGCACCATGGACCGCATCTCTTGCCTTGCCCCAGGCACCTTCGACCTTGCCATTAGCCTGCTGAACCATGCCTTCAAGCTGGAGTTTGGGATTGTCGGTCAATTCGCCCGCCTTGCGCTTGGCGGTTCCGGCCACTTCGTCAATGATACCCTTTACTTGATTTCTATTCATGGATCCACCTCCGTGGATTTGCTTTCGTGAAGCCGATTGAGGCACTATAGAGCGTTTCAAGTGCCTCAATCGAGGGGGAAGCCGCAAAACATCGATTAGACCTGAGCAGAGCCGCTTGAATTCGGAGAGAATCGGCGCCCGAAATGCCGCTTTGAGCAATCTGGCGATTCGCCGCCGGGTTCGACGTTGGTGTACAACATTCACGCTCTTTCTGTTGCTGGTTTCAGTAGCTGGGGCTGGCGAATTGGCTTCGCTGGCGGGGAACCCTTTGAGAGACCTGCGCGGGCGCCAGGTCGGCCGGCTCGACGACCGCGTAATAAACAGCAGTCCGGCAATGAGCACAACGCGCTTCTCGAACGAGACTGAGAGAATCCCCTACAGCCTGGTGAAAGGTCCGCAGGCACTCAGGACAGGAGATCATGACGTATGGCTCTCCGGTGGCATCGTTCCCGTTTCGCTGAATCCAAAGGGGCGCAGGGATACCTGCATGATTGACAGGCTTTCGCGTAGGCAGGGCCAACCCTCCAATGATCTTCAACAGAGAGCGTATGCTGCTGCCTTTCTCATAGAAGGCGTCGGCGGTCACGCCGGAAGGCACCTCGTTCCCGGAGAATGAGCCGCTCATGGCGATCGTCCTGATCCCTGGGAAACGGCGCCGCACCACTGAGAGCAACTCGAAACCGGACATGTTAGGCATGTTGAGATCGGAAAGAAGCAGATCGGGAACCTGACGGCGCATCTCGCGCAATGCGGAAAAACCATCTTCCGCCGAGCGAACGCGATAGCCTATCTCAGTCAGCACATGCGACAGCGACTCTTGGATGGAAGGTTCATCGTCAACGATGAGGAGTGCAGCTGGTTCATTCAACATCTCTTGCCCCCTCTCAAGTGCTTCACTTCGGGATTGGAACCAGTATGACCGCCATCAAATGGTTATGCTGGTCAATTTCGTACAGTGCCTGCCATAGACCGTCGGCCCGCGCAGGACGGCCTCCGGATCATGCCGTGATCGGCGGCCTTTCGGCGTTATCGTTCGGCCTCTGATCGAACAGGACCGCGTTGAGCAGCAACCGGGTAGGTATATGTGGTCCTTGTGATCTCTGAAGCTCCCTGATGCGACTCGGAACCCGATCGTCTTCTACTCGGGCATCGGCAGTAAGACCCTTCCAGTTTCGGAGCTGGGTTTTCCTCAATCGGTGTTCGCCGCCGGCCTTCTTCGCGAAGTTACTGCTGTTGAGATCGATGTGGTTTCCGATTTCGTTAATATATCTGACGAAGTGAGCAGCCTAACACTCATGCTTGTGAGTAGTGTTCAGTATTGAACAGACCGCGTCCGACAACCGGCTTCAACTTGAACTCAATTCGGTGAAGAAACGATTGGCTGTAAGATCCGCCCAAGGATATGGTGATTGAATGGATGACCCTCGGTGCAAGATTGCGGCGATTGAGATGGATGACTCCCGGTGCAACGGAATGCTTGATGGCATGGTGATTGAGATGGAAGATCTCCGATGCAAGAGCCTGTACTATCGCGCGCCGAAAGAGATGGAAGACCCGCGCTGCGGGAGAACAGCGATTGAAATGGATGATCCTCGCTGCAGGTGTCTGTCCAGGTCGTGGTAGTTGAGATTTGAAATGAGCCACCGATACTGGGCAGCCTCTTTGGCCTGCGAGCATTACGCTTCGTACACTTTGATGAACGTGCGCGCTGGCGCCGTTAATATTGCGTGAATGCCCAGTTCAGCTCTTAAATGCAATTCGCCTTTCTCATTCCCAACCAGTGGTGAGCGGTTTTGAACAGTCAAACCCTCCAACAATTCACTAAGGTGAGGGCAACGTGTGTGCTCCGCGTTCTCGCCTCATCAGGTGAATGACGAGTGTTGGAAACTGTTCCCCCAAAGTCGTACGAGAGGTTACAAATGCGCAAAACCAGGTTTGGTATCAAGTATTGGCTGGCGGTTCTATCGGTCATTCTTGTCGCCGGATGCGGCCAGGAAACGATTACTATTCCTTCTGTCGTGTCCACAGTCCCCGCCAATGGCGCCACGAATGTCGCTGTCAATACACCAATCAGCGCGACCTTCAGCATGGCAATGAAGGCGGCCACAATAACCGCCTCAACCTTTACTGTGACCGGGCCAGGCGGAGCCATCGCTGGAGCCGTGACGTACAGCGGGTCTACGGCAACGTTTACGCCGACTGCAGCTCTTGCATACGCAACCAGCTATACAGGCACGATTACCACCGGCGCTATGAACGCAGGTGGCACGCCTCTGATGACCAACGATGTGTGGACCTTTACGACGATTACGCCACCTCCCGTTGTGACGGAAACGGTGCCAGTTAATGCGGCCACGGGCGTCCCGATCAGTCAGGCCCTCAGCGTAACCTTCAATGAGGCAGTCCAATGCTCGATGCTCGCATCCCTCGCGGCGACCTTTGTCGTTACTGGCCCTGGTGGGGCAGCCGTGGCAGGTACAGTAAGTTGCACGGGAAGCGTCGCAACATTCACGCCTACGGCCGATCTAGCCGTCAATACTGTCTATACAGCAACGATCACCACTGGAGCTCAGAGTCTGGCGGGCACTCCTCTGGCGAATAATTATGTGTGGACCTTCAGGACCCTGCCAGCCACGACACCACCGACAGTGATCTCCACCGTGCCCGCCAATGGAGCCACGGCGGTGGCTATCAACCATGCCCTATCGGCGACCTTCAGTGTAGCGATGAATTCCGCGACGATCGACGCGACAACCTTCACGCTGACAGCGACGGGCGGAGCAGCGGTTACCGGAGTCGTCACTTATGTCGCCGCCGGTTCGGTTGCGACGTTCACACCGGCCGCCGCACTGGCATCGAGCACGGCCTATACGGCCACGATCACTACGGGAGCAATGGATCTCGAAGGCACAGCGCTGGCCAGTACCTACACCTGGAATTTCACCACCGCTGCCGCCTCAAGTGGAGCGCCGCCGACGGTGAATTCAACCATTCCTCTCATCGGAGCGACGGGCATCCCTCTCAATCAGATCGTCGTCGCTACTTTCAACCAGGCAATGAACCCTGCCACAATCAGCTCGTCAACCTTTACGCTGACGGGACCAGGCACAACTGCCGTCTCCGGATTGGTCGCCTATGCGGCGGTGGGAGATACGCTGACTTTCACGCCGACAGCGAATCTGGCGCCCAGCACTCTGTTTACAGCCACGATCACAACCGGGGCCCAAAGCCTCGCGGGTACTGCACTGGCCAGCAACTATGTTTGGACGTTTACAACCGGAACAACCACCGCGACGACCGCTCCAGAGATCGTTTCAACGGTCCCGGCGAACGCAGCCACCGACGTGCCTCTGAATCAGGCAATCAGCGCAACCTTTACCGAAGCGATCAATCCGCTGACCATCACCACGGCAACCTTCCAACTGACGGGACCGGGCGGAACTGCGATCGCCGGAACAGTATCCTACGATGCAATCAACTTCATTGCGACGTTCACGCCGACAGTTCCGCTGACTGCCAGCAGCATTTATATCGCAACGATTACGGATGGAGTCACTGATCTGACGGGCAATCCCCTGGGTGCGACTGGCGCGCCGAATCCATGGAGCTTTACCACCGGCACGGCTTCGGTCACACCGCCAATCGTTCTTGGGCCAAACGCCTCGCTGTTTGGCGCATTCGGCGGCACTGCAGGAATCACCAATCAAGGAGTCTTTACAGTCGTTAACGGAGATATCGGGACTACCGCCGTTTCAACTTTGATCACAGGGTTCCACGACACCAGCGTTGTGGTGGGTGGGGTAGCTGAATGCACCTACACGGAGACACCACTCAATATCGGGCTGGTGAATGGGGTCATCGACACCGCTCCGCCACCGCCGACTGTTGGGTGCCCCAATGAAGGGACCGCTGTAACATCCGCGGCCGCAGCCCAGGTCGCATTGGAAACTCTTGCGGCTTATAACACTCTTGCTGCCATCCCGAACGGCCTGGATGTATCGGTCTGCCCCGGATGCGGTGGTGGCTCAGCGGGCGAGTTAGGCAATCGCACCCTCGCCGCCGGCACTTATAAGGCCGCGCCGGGAAGCTTTGCGATTTCGCAGGGCGATCTAACTCTCGACGCCAAGGGCGATCCCAACGCTTTCTGGGTCTTCCAGATGGCGACAACGCTGACAGTCGGCACGCCGTCTTCACATCGCAGTGTTCTGCTGGTCAACGGCGCCCAAGCGAAGAACGTCTTCTGGCAGGTCGGGAGCGCTGCGACGATCAACGGAATTCTGGGAGGCGGAACGATGCAGGGAACCATCATTGCCGAGAATGGGGTGTCGATCTCGACCGCTGGAGTGGCCGCTATTACCACATTGAACGGCAGAGCGATGGTCCTGGTAGGGCCAGTCACAATTGTGAATACGGTAATCAATGTGCCTGCTCAATAACGATGTGCTGAGACCGCCTCCAAGGGCGGTCTCAGCCTGTTTCGGGCGATGCTGTGTCTGGGTAGGTTCAGTTCGCGTTAGGTTAACCCGCCGCTGCGGTCTTCCGCTCATGGCGAACCGTATTGCAGGAGACGAAGATGAGATTGAATTCAAGAATGATTGCCACAGCGGCATTTGCCATTTTCCTAATGCCTGCGTTTCTGATTCGGGCGCAGGAGCCAGCCGCCTCGCCTTATTCGAACCGCCCGAACTTCGGCACTCCCAAGGCTGAACTGTTCTTGGGCTACTCCTACCTGCGCGCTGTTCCGGCTCCGGCCGATGGAAACCGGATGATGTGGCTCAATGGCGGCAGCACGTCCATCGCCTTCAACCTCAACCGCCACCTCGGACTTGTCGGCGACTTCGGCGGTTTCGACGACTCGGAGATCCGGCTCGCGGGCGCAGGCACGAATTCTTCTAGCGTAGTGGACTCAAGCGGAACCGCTTATACCTATCTCTTTGGCCCGCGCCTTTCCTTCCGGAACCACGAGAGAGTCACTCCTTTTGTTCAGGTTCTGTTCGGGGGAATTCATGCCAGCGAGGTAACACTCTCTTCGGGTTGCGCGGGCGCCAACTGCACAGTCCTCCCGGCAGAGAACTCATTTGCCATGACAGCCGGCGGCGGCCTCGATATCAGGGTTCACCGCCATTTCGCCATTCGCATTATTCAAGCCGAGTATCTGATGACCGGATTCAATAATTCCTCAACCGGAGCAAGTGCGTCGCAGAATGACATGCGCCTCTCCTCGGGAATTGTCCTCCCTCTCGGCGGAGGCGGCGCTCCACCACCAGTTACCCTGGCGTGCTCCGCCAGCCCGGCTTCGGTCTTCCCCGGCGACCCGGTTGCAGTGACCGCAACGGCAGGCAATCTGGAACCCAAGCTGAACGTGATCTATAGCCTCACCGGTCCCGGCTTAGCGGCAAGCGAAGCGACGGCGACAGTGGCCACCGCAACGCTCGCGCCCGGCTCCTATACGGTGAATTGCGGCGTGAAGGAAGGCAGACCCGGCAGGGAAGGCTTGAAGCCGTGGGAGTCCGCTACCGCAACGGCGAACTTCACAGTGAGGCCGTTTGAACCACCGACGATCGGTTGCTCAGCCAGCCCAAGCGAGATCAAACCGGGCGACACAAGCACAGTCACCGCCGCCGGCCTTAGCCCGCAAAACCGTCCGCTGACCTATAACTATTCGACTGCCTCTGGAACGATAAGCGGTAGCGGTTCAACAGCGGTCTTCAACTCGGCAGGCGCTCCCACCGGGCCTGTTGCGATCACCTGCAGTGTGACCGACGACAAGGGGCAGACAGCAACGGCCATCACCAGCGTGACCGTCTTGGCTCCGCCTCCTCCTCCGGCTCCCCCGGCGGAGCAAGTGCGACTCGAGGCTCGCCTGGCGCTGCACAGTGTCTTTTTCCCGACGGCCCAACCGAGGGCAGAGCATCCCGAAGGCGGCCTGGTCGCCAGCCAGCAGGGAACTCTGACAACCCTCGCGACGGACTTCAAGAGCTACCTGACATTCAAGCCGGATGCTCACCTGACCCTGAGCGGGCATTGCGATGTGCGTGGATCAGACGAGTACAACCAGGCGCTCTCAGAACGCCGAGTCGCTCGCACAAAGCAGTTCCTGGTTGAGCAGGGTGTTCCCGAAGCCAGCATCGATACGCGCGCCCTCGGCAAAGACCAAGAGCTCACCGCCGACCAGGTGAAAGATCTCGTCGACCAGAATACTGATCTGACCGACGCAGAGCGGGAGAAGGTTCTCCGCGACTTGACCGTTATTGTCCTGGCTCAAAACCGCCGCGTAGACGTCACTCTCAGCACAACCGGCCAGCAATCGGTTCGTCTGTACCCGTTCAATGCGGCCGATGCCCTCACGCTACTCAACGAGAAGGCTCCGGCGCCCCACAAGAAAGCTGCAGCCGCCACCAAGAAGTAGACACTCAAACCGCTGGAGCAGGCTGGCTGGTCTGCTCCGGCGACTATACTGAACATTGATATTCGTGTTTGCCAGCCGACCAACTTTCCAAAGAGGGTCCCATGAACGCGCTGTTGATCTACCCCGAATTTCCCGACACCTATTGGAGTTTCAAACATGCGCTCAAGTTCTTAGGTAAGCGGGCGGCGCAACCTCCTCTCGGACTGATGACGGTGGCTGCGCTGTTGCCGAGCGCCTGGAAAAAGCGCCTGATTGATACCAACGTGGAACGGCTGCGTGACCGCGATCTGGCTTGGGCAGACGTGGTGCTCGTGAGTGGGATGCACATTCAGTGCGACTCGCTTGCAGTCATTATCGAACGTTGCCGTGCGCGCGGGTTGCGGACGGTTGTAGGCGGGCCCATGGCCAGCAGCCTTTCAGCCTCCGATCTGAAGGCCGACCATGTGGTTATTGGCGAAGCGGAAAGCCTCATTGCCGGTCTGGCGCGCGACCTGGAGCAGGGGACAGCCAAACCCATCTATCAGGCCGCGGAAAGGCCGGAGATGGCGACCAGCCCACTGCCCGACCTGAGCCTGATCAAGATGCACCGCTACTCGACCATGGCCGTGCAGTACTCGCGCGGTTGTCCCTTCAACTGCGAGTTCTGCGACATAATCGAGATCTATGGCCGCCGGCCGCGCACCAAGGCTGTGTCGCAGGTGCTGGCAGAGCTTGACCAGCTTCGCGCGGCCGGATGGCGCGAGGCGGTGTTTATCGTCGACGACAACTTTATCGGGAATAAGGCCCGAGCCAAGGAGCTATGCGCGGCGCTGGCCGAATGGCGCAGCCAATACAAAACCAGCTTCGATTTCAATACCGAGGCCTCACTCAATCTGGCCGACGATCCGGAGTTGATGCAATTGATGAAAGACGCCGGCTTTGTGTCGGTCTTCCTGGGCATCGAGACGCCGGATGAATCGGGGCTGATCGCCAGCAACAAGTTGCAGAACACGCGCCGCAGCCTGCTGGACAGCGTGGCTACGATCCAGAGCTATGGAATGCAGGTGATGGGCGGCTTCATTTTGGGATTCGACACGGACCGCGAAGATATCTTCGACCGCATGGTGGAGTTCATCCAGAAGAGCGGCATCCCTGTTGCCATGGTCGGTCTGTTGCAAGCCATGCCTGGAACCCAGCTCTTCCGACGCTTGGGTAAAGAGGGTCGAATTCTGGACGCGGGCCACGGCGACAACACGTGCGACAAGCTGAACTTTCTTCCCCATATGGATGCGACTCGGTTGATAGAGGGCTATCGATCTGTCCTCACGCGGATCTACTCCTGCGAAGCCTACTATGAGCGTGTCAAGCTCTATTTGAGCCGCACCCAGCCGCGTAAGGGAGACCGAAGAACCAGGCAGCAGTGGTTGACCGCAAGCAACGTTCGTGCATTCGTCACGTCGATCATCCGCCAGGGAGTCTTCGGCCGGCAGCGTTGGAGTTACTGGAAGTTTTTGTTGACAGTGGCAACGCGTTATCGCCATTGCGTCGGCGCCGCCATGACTCTGGCGGTAATGGGCTATCACTTTCAGGTGATGACTCAAAGGTTGTCAGGGAATGCCGGGTCGCCAACCAGTGTGCGTGGATTAGAGAAGTGCCAGACCGCCGAATGAGGCGGATAGACCAAATAAATCGCGAACCCAACCTGTTTAGGGAACGTCCGGCCGCGGTGACTCGACCAGCGTCCCGCTGGACTCTCTACAATACCGCCCAAATTAGCTAAACAGAAGCACCTCGGATGGTGCCTGCTTCAGAGATGTCCTATCAGATTCCATTGTCTGCCGCGCCTTGATCCATGCGTGCCGGCTCATCTCAACGAAAAACGAGTTTACGCTCCCAGGGCCCTGCAAGATAAAGACCTTGGGCCATTCGCCCGACTCACCAGACGAGCCTCTTGTCGGCCGGATTTGTTTCATCAACGCTTAAAATATCTTCACAATGTGAGCAATATAGACCAGACATCGCCCCCCCCCCCCAGGCGAGAATATTCAAGCGTGTCACTTATGCGGATAAGTGGCTGCTATGCGGCGGCCACGTCGTAGTGCAATGGTTCGGAATAGCGTCGCCGAAACCAAATTGTCAGGAATCCTTCGCTTCTATCCTCCGACGTGTAAACTTCCTCGATCATTGGTTCGCTAGCCGGAATCGTCAATACGTCCACAGATGACGTGTACGCTTGCAGAACAGGAACCGGGCACGCGGAACAAACTCCCCCGCAACGAGGCCAATATGCTGATACTCAGCAGCGCGACGACATTCGACCCATCGGTATTCCTTGCTCAAGCCGGGCTTGGCCGGCAAATCATTGACTTGAAGCCGAAGGATTCCTTCTTCTGCCAGGGAGACAAGGCCGATGCGGTCTTCTACTTGCAGAGAGGCAGAGCAAAGCTCACAGTCGTATCGCAAATCGGCAAGGAAGCCACGATCACCCTTCTGGCGGCCGGCGAATTTGTTGGGGAAGAGTCGTTGGCTGCGATCGTCGGTCTGCGTTTGGCGACGGCCACTGCCGTAACCGCTTGCACGGCTCTCAAAATTGGAAGAGATGAGATGGTTCGCGTGATGCACGATGAGCCTGCTTTCGCGGACATGTTCCTGAAATTCCTGCTTGCCCGAAGTATGCGAACCCAGGCCGATCTTGTCGATCAACTCTTCAACTCCAGCGAAAAGCGTCTGGCGCGGATTCTCCTTTTGATGGCGGAATTCGGCAGGCCGGGTGAGCCGGAAACGCTGATTCCTCCCGTTACCCAGGAAACCCTGGCGGAGATGATCGGCACCACCCGGTCTCGCGTCAGCTTTTTCATGAATCGCTTCCGCAAGCTCGGCTTTATCGAATACAACGGCCGGATCCGGGTGCATAAGTCGCTGCTCAATGTGGTGCTGCTCGACCAACTACCCGAGCACAACTCCGAGAAGCCCAGGCTTGTCGCTATTGCGTGAAAGAATTGTCAAGCAGCGTGTTCTCATAGGGAAACAGAACCATACAGTCTCTATCATGGCGTCTGCTCTGCACCGGTTTGTGTGTGGGATACCGCACTCAGCGCATGAGAATGTACCTCCCTTAGGCATTTCATAGAACAGGTTCAATTCGGTGAGCAGTATTGCTCTGTCTGTTTCGCTCGTTTGTGCGAACCTAAGACAGGCACCCCCGCAGGTATGCCCAGCTGCATACTCGGATGTCTATCTAAGCCAGCTGTGATCTGCTTGGCGAGGGCTTGATAACCGCTCTTGAGCCTGTCCTGGTTGTGGCATCTCCCCATCAAAACCAGCAGACGCAACTGTGCGCCAAGTTTTGCCGAGTTGCAATCCGTTTTTGAGGGAATGTCATTGATGCTTGAACATGAGAAGCCAGCATTCGATACAGAGGCCTTTTTGGCAAGTGCCGGGCTCGGGCGAATCATTGTCAAACTACGGGAAAAGCAGACCTTCTTTTCGCAGGGGGAACCCGCCGACTCCATCTTCTATCTTCAGAGTGGCCGGGCAAAGCTGACCGTCGTTGCCAAAAATGGCAAGGAAGCCACAATCACCCTCCTCTCCGCAGGGGAGTTTGTTGGAGAAGAGTCGCTAGCAAGCGTCGGCGCGCTGCACATGGCCACGGCTACTGCCACAGCGCACTGCACAGCGCTCAAGATAGAGCGGGGGGAGATGCTCCGCGTGATGCACGAGGAGCAGCCTCTTACTGCTCGATTCCTTCAATTCCTTCTTGCTCGCGGGATGCGCATCCAGTCCGATCTTGTCGACCAGCTCTTCAACTCCAGCGAAAAGCGCTTGGCGAGGATACTCCTGTTGATGGCGGAGTTTGGCGAGTCAGGCGAATCGAAGGTGTTGATTCCCGAGGTTACAGAGGAAACGCTGGCGGAGACCGTTGGCGCCACGCAGTCCAAGGTCAGCTTCTTCCTGAACCGGTTTCACAACCTTGGCCTCATTGATTACGACGGCCGCATTCGAGTGCACAAGGCTCTGCTCAACGTGATTCTACATGATCAATTCCCCGACGATAATGCCGTAAAACCGGCAATCATCGACATTCCGCGGGCACAATCAAAGTCTGAAAAACTGACCACTTCAATCAACTGATTCACTCGCTGACACGCGCTGGGCGTTCTCAAATTGTTGCATCTTGCCGACTTCACTAGTCCGCCGGCAGGAACTGCTATTCGGCGAGTGATACAGGATGTTTGCTTGAGTTCGATTTCCTGTAGGAGTTTCTCGTTACGATGGAGTACTCGAAATTCAAATCGTTGCTCCGCCGAGTAATCGTGGTTCCCGTCGTGGCCACGGCGGTCCTTGCTGGATTGCTTTTGTGGGAAACCTTCGACTTGAACCAATCCATGCAGTGGGTTGATCACACCGACCGGGTCCTCGATCAATCCGGGCATCTGCTCATGTTGCTGGTCGATATGGAGTCCGCGACGCGTGGATACATCGCTACTGGCGACGAGAGCTTTCTTCAGCCTTATATTGAAGGCACGAAGAGATTCAACTCTGAATTTCAAGCCCTGTATCAGCTCCTGGATAATAATCCACCGCAGCAACAGCGGCTGAAAGATATTCATGCCGGCTATGTCGAATGGGAAGCATACGCCAGCAAGATTATCGCCCTTCGACGTGCGGGAAAAGCTGATCCCACTCTTTATGAAAGCCAGCAGGGAAAGCGCAGGATGGATGCCCTTCGAGAGCAATTCTCGGGGTTTCAAAGCGTGGAAGAAGGCCTGCGTGCCGAACGCGTTCAAGCCACGCACCTGCGATGGAACCTGATGGTGACAAGCTGCCTGGGCCTAGGCCTGGGATTTGGGGTCTTCCTCGCCTTCTTCACTCGATATCACGTCCAGAAACTGGGCACCAAACTATTGCAGAGCGAGGAGCGTTGGACTGCTACCCTGGGCAGCATTGGCGAGGCTGTTATCGCAACGGACAGCGAGGCTCGAGTTACCTTCCTCAACCCCATTGCCGCCGCTCTGACCGGATGGCAACCAGAGGAAGCTTTAAACCAACCGATTGGGAATGTGCTTAGGCTCATCAATGAATCCTCCGGCATGACCGCGGACAATGAAGTGCTCCGTGTGCTCAAAGAGAAGCAGATATTGGCTGTAGCCAATCATGTGGACCTGGTCACAAGAGATGGCCGTGAGGTTGCGGTCGAGCACAGCGCCGCGCCAATCCTCGCCGCCAAAGGAGAAGTCATAGGCGTCGTGCTGGTCTTCCGCGATGTTGCTGAGAGGCGGCGGGAGCAGATCGCGATCGCCGAGCAGGCTGCACTGCTTGAGCTCACGCAGGACTCCGTCTTTGTGATCGATAGAGAGGGTACGGTTTTGTTTTGGAGCCGCGGGGCGGAGGTTATGTTTGGATACACCAAAGCCCAGGCCGCCGGCAAGATCGCTCACGAGCTGCTTTGCACCGAGTTCCCGCAGCCGTTCGCCGAGATCATGGCTGAACTGGCGCGCGTGGGACACTGGGAGGGAGACCTCCTCAAGACCGCGCAAGACGGCAGACGCGTTGCAGTGACTGGTCGATGGGCGTTGCAATGGGGCAAGCGTGGCCAGGCACCACGCGTGCTGGTGGTCAACAGCGACATCACTGAACGCAAGCGCGGGGAAGAATCGCTCGTTTTGCAAAAAGAACAGCTACGGGCGCTGGCCGAACGGCTGCAATGGGTGCGCGAAGAAGATCGGAAGCAGGTTGCTCGCGACCTCCATGATCAGATCGGACAGATTCTGACCGCGATCAAAATGGACATGACCTGGATGATTCGCCATCTGCCGGAGTCGGAAGTCGAGGTGCTCGCTCGACTACGGGAATCGACTCAGTCGATCAATGATGGAGTCAAGGCGGTGCGCACGATATGCAGCGGCCTGCGCCCTGGAGTTTTGGATGACCTTGGCTTGGCGGCGGCGATCGAATGGCAGGCCAGCGAGTTTTCATCTCGAAATGGCATCCATTGCCAAGTTTCTGTTCCACCGATTGATCTGCACTTGGATGGTGACCGAGCTACCGCGACCTTCCGAATCTTTCAAGAGTGTCTAACCAACGTGATTCGGCACGCGCAGGCGAAGAAGGTGCGCGTTGACTTGTGTCAGGAGGATGAAAACATCCTCCTGGTTGTAGAAGACGACGGAATCGGCTTCCATGAATCCGGCGTATCGAACGCCCTGGGGTCTCTGGGGCTTCTGGGCATGAAAGAACGAGCGCAGTTCTGCGGAGGCGACGTACAGATTACCAGCTTTCCCGGAAACGGGACAACGGTTACAGTCCGCGTCCCCGTAGACATCCCGCGCGCCGAGAGGAGCGAAATATGCACATCCTGATTGCGGATGACCATGCTGTCGTACGCCGTGGCCTCAGAGACATTCTGACCGATGCCCTTCCCGGCGCAAGCTTTTCTGAAGCCGGCAACGGGGATGAGGTGCTGAGCCACCTGGGGAAGTCCCCGGCTGCTCTGCTGGTGTTGGATATCAATATGCCTGGGCGCAGCGGGATCGACGTGTTGCGGGATGTAAAGCACACATACCCGCGGTTGCCTGTGATCATACTGAGCTGCCATCCGGAGGACCAGTATGCCGTACGCTGCCTGCGAGCCGGTGCAGCCGCGTATATCAATAAAGATAGCGCCCCCGAAGAACTGGCGATCGCGACGAAGAAGATTATGAGCGGCGGTCGCTACCTCAGTGCGAGTCTTCAAGAGAAACTGATCGCCAATTTGGATGAGCCCGTTGATAAGCCTCTGCACGATTCGCTCTCGGACCGGGAACACGAAGTGATGAGAATGATCGCCGACGGCGTCCCGTTGACCGAAGTCGCTGACAGGCTTCATGTCAGCGTAAAAACGATCAGCAGTTACCGGGCTCGCATTATGGAAAAGATGCAAATGAAGAGCAACGCCGAGCTTACTCGCTATGCGATGGCAAACAGCCTGATCGATTAGGTTTGCCTGCCGGTGTAGGAATAACCCTACAGAGCGAACGCGCAAGCCTTACAAAAAACACGGTCATCGCTGATATTAATTCTTTCTCGCCTCCGGTACTGTAGATTCAGGTCGGATTTGCGGGCCGGGGAACGAATATAACGATGAACATCCTGATAGCAGATGATCATGCGAACGTCCGGCGCGGACTGAGAGAGATTCTGGCTGACGCATTTCTGGGCGCTTGCTTTTCCGAAGCCTGCGACGGAGATGAGGTGCTGACGGAGTTACTCAGATCCCGGCAAGATGTATTGTTGCTCGACATCAATATGCCAGGCCGCAGCGGGATGGAGGTGCTGAAGGATGTTAAGATTATCTACCCTCAGCTTCCTGTGATCATGGTGAGCGTCCAGCCTGAGAGCCAGTATGCATCGCGTTGTTTGCGGGCCGGTGCGACCGCCTATGTTAACAAGAACAGTGCTTCAGAGGAACTGGCGCCGGCGATCCAGAAGATACTGGATAGCGGCGCAAATCCAATTTGGAACCCTAACTAAAGTACGTCAGAGAGTTAAATGGATTCTCTTATATTCATTGACACATCGGCACAATAGCCTATTTGTGGCAACTGCGAGCTTTACCCGTGGGCTATATTGTCATGTTCGCTTGATCGATTCATTCGCGATTTAGACGTAAGGGAAACCTCACATAGGTTGCCGGTAATAGCCACAGATATAACAGTCATCGCCGATGTACACACACACTCTCAACACATATCTTGGTTCTAGGTCTCTGACCGCGTGATGTTGTTTCTTTCGTAGCCGAACTTCTGGCGTGCCTTCTTGCGCGTGAACTGCCAGTTGATGGTGACGTGGTGGCGGTTCATCTTTCGGTCCCAGGCTTTGGCTTCCCGTCGTAGATCGCTTAGTGAAGGAATACGGCGTTGGCCGAGGCACTGGCGGCTGAACAGGCTGATCTCGATCTCCGCCTGGTTCAGCCAGCTTCCGTGTTTCGGGGTGTAATGCACCGTGAAACGCTCCCACAACAGGCCGCCGATCTTTTCACCGAACCGGTCCACCAGCGCCTTGCGGTTATGTGAACTCAGATTATCCATCACCAGATGGATGGTTTCGGCCTCCGGATAGCTGGCAACGATCTCCACCAGATAGTCGGCGAATTGCGGTGAGGAGCGGTTCGCGGTTGGTTTGGTAAAGTGCCGGCCGGCCTTTGGCTGGACACCGCAGAAGACGTTGGCCGTGCCGCGCCGCTCGTACTCGCAATCACGCCGAGCAATCCGTCCCGGCCGCATCAGCCGCGGCGGGCGGACATCGGCGTGCAGCACCACAGGCTTCTCATCCACACAGACCACTGGCTCCTTTTCCGATAGCGGCTTTTCGTAAATCTTGAGTACGTCCTCCATGCGGGCGATGTACTCTTCATTCAGTTCCGCCACGCACCACATTTTTTTCCCGCCACGGCTTCAGTTCGTGGCTCTGAAGCAGGATGCGGATCGTCTCCCGGCCCACCTGCGGCGCCAGCTTCCGCTTCACTGCTTCGGTGGCGATCAGGCGCACACTCCACCGCGCTATGCCCTGTGGCGGCGGCGAGCACACCATGGCAATGATCCGCTGGCTCTGTCCTACGTCCAGTGCGCGCTGTTTGCCGGGCCGCGGCCTTTCATACAGTGCCGACTCCAGCCCTTCCTCCTCATAGCGCCGGGCAATAGCTCGCACCGTTTTCGCAGCTACGCCCACACTGGCAGCCACCTGCGCCGCCTTCTGCCCACGGTCAAGCTGGCGCAGAACCAATGCACGCCGCAACACTCGCGACGATCCCCGCCCCTTCGTCAGCATCCCGGAAACCTGCTGACGGTCCTTACTCTTCAACTGAACATGCACCCGATGGTAGCTTTGCATGTCCCCACTATGCAGCCATTCAAATCGCGATAAAAGTGCCTGCAAAGATACATCTTTAAACAGTCAGAGACCTAGTGACAGTGCAAAGGATGACGGTAATTCATTCTCTTGCACTCTTTCTGTAAGACTGAAAGGTATCGATCATGGCTACTAGCTTCGCTACTATGACGAGCGCGACACTGAGGATTCCGCTGGGCCGTTCGTTCCCGTTGCCTCCGGTTGCGCGACATGGGATGAAGGTCGTTCCGGGAAAGATAGGCGCTTTGACAGAGCCGGGGTCTGCGCCCGACCTTCAGATTCCACTTAATAGGCTCCTGATCGGGAAATCGCGGCGTGAGTACCTGACCGGCGAGTCGATTTTTTCGCAAGGTGACCCGGCCAATGCTGTCTTCTACATCCAGAGCGGCAAGATAAAGCTCACCGTCGTATCGATGGGCGGCAAGGAAGCTGTAATCTCCCATCTTCCGGCGGGCAGCTTTTTCGGTGAAGCTTTCCTGGCAGGCCAGAAGGCCCGTATTTCCTCTGCGTATGCAATTGAATCCAGCGCCATAATTCGCATCGAAAAGACGGCCATGCAGGATCTGCTCCATCGCGAGCCTGAGTTTGCCGAACAATTCCTCGCGCACCTGCTATCGCGGAATATTCGCATGGAAGCTGACCTCGTCGATCATCTGTTCAACTCCAGCGAAAAGCGGCTTGCCCGGTTACTGATGCTGATGGCTAACTTCGGCCAGGAATCGAAGCCCATTCCCGTCATCGCCAAGATCAGCCAGGAAACTCTGTCGGAAATGATCGGAACAACCAGATCCCGTGTCAGCTTCTTCCTCAACCGCTTTCGCGATCTCGGCTACATCGACTACAACGGCGGCGGCATGCAAATAAACAGTTCACTGGTCAACGTAGTGCTGCACGACTGACCGGCATCCTTGCACCAAGGATTGCTTGACAACCGATCAGAATAAACAACGCATCAAATAAATCGAATCGCTGCCCGCTGTCATGATTGAAGCGGATTGATATTCGTTCACCGGGAAGGACCGATAGAAACTATGACTCACACCGTGCAGCAACAGATCCCACTGGCTTCGGCGTACCTTTGTCAGGACTGCAACGTCGTGGGTAATTGCGCCATGAGCTGTTCGGCTTGCTCCTCGAAAGTACTACTCGGGCTCGCGGGAGTGCTCGATCGCCGAGAGCGCGAAGCAAAGGCAAGTTGGCCCCGGTTCTCATCCCTCGCAGCATAAAGGGCACCGAATCCGGACCAATTGGTGAGAGATGAGCCGTGTGTGCCCTGCTCTCCGGCCGTGTCCGCCGAATTTATCATTTCAAGACTTCTGAAAATCAAGCAAATCGTCGCATGTAATACGGTCAGCCACAGCCGAATCCTCAATGTGCGCAGATAATAGCAAAATGGCTTTCTTATCCGCCGGCGATCGCATGAAGTGTCAGGTGCGAACGACTTAGGAATCAGAGCCTAACTGAGTTTATCCGACTCTACCGGCCTTTTATTCGCTGAGCACTCTAGCTCAGACGAACGGATGCTCTGCCTCTAGTGTGGAAGATACCTTGTGCGCCACAATGCGCATAGAGCAAGTGACGCTGCGCATGGGTAGAAAAGGTGAATTGTATGAAGAAGTTTATGACGATTGCGGCATTACTCAGTTTGACAAGTGTCTGCTGGGCGGGATCCGGTCGGGAAGCAACGGTCGATCGGTTGGATCATGCCGGCGCAGTGCTGCATGAGATTATGTCGGCGCCGGACAAGGGCATTCCAGAAGAAGTGCTGGAACACGCAAAGTGCGTGGCCGTGGTGCCGCATATGCTCAAGGGCGGCTTTGTGTTTGGCGCGGAAAACGGCCGAGGCGTGGCAACCTGCCGGACGGAAAACGGATGGAGCGCGCCAGCGTTCTTTACCATCACCGGCGGAAGCTGGGGATTGCAGATTGGCGTCGAAGGCGTGGATCTGGTCATGATCGTCCAGACCGACCGTGGGATGCGGGACTTGATGTCAGACCACTTTCAGCTTGGCGGGGACGCCTCGGCGGCAGCAGGACCGGTTGGACGTCATGCTTCCGCCGATACCGACTGGAAGCTGGATACCGAGATCCTAACCTATTCGCGGGCCAGAGGCGCCTTTGCTGGACTAACGCTGACCGGCGCCGATATTCGCCGCGACGACGATTCCACAGAGGCCGTCTACGGACATGACATCTCAACGCGCCGCATACTGCGCGGCGAAGTTGCCGTGCCGGCCGTGGCGGGATCGTTCCTCGATGCGGTCAGGGATGCGAAAGCTCAAGCCATTGCTTCGAACTAGCAGCCGGTTGTAAACTGCATTGCGGGCTCTCGGGCTCATTTTGATCCCGGGTACCCGCTATGCGGAAGGAGGGTATTTATGCTCTGGACAATCTTTGTAATCATTCTGGTCCTATGGCTTTTGGGCTTCAGCTTTCATATTGCTGGCGGTTTTATTCACCTTCTGCTAGTTGTAGCACTGATCGTTCTGATCTTCAACCTGATCTCCGGGCGGCGAAGTGGTCTCTGACACATGGCCCTTTGACTCGTTGATTGCACAACGAATGAGCGGGTCGGTTTAGAATGGCCTTCCGCATGCGCCGCTCCTCGCTGACCTCGGTTAGGAAGTGAATTCGTCCATTGTTCTCATGTCGCTGTCGCACAAGTTGCGCAGGATTGCCGGTGACCTTCCCATTGCGGAGCGCCTCTCGAAAGCCGAGCGGGAACAATGCCCGGTAATGACCTGCGCGGCATGGCCAAACTTCTCCACGCCGTCTGTGGCGCCAAAGCACCCCAGAAGCATCCCATCCCCAACTGCGAGCAAGAGAAGTTCAAAACCCCATAACTTATTGATTAATGGTGGGCCTGCAGGGATTCGAACCCCGAACCAAGGGATTATGAGTCGAGCATCAACACTGTAAGTTATTGATAATAAAGAGAATGTTACCGTAGTTTAGAAATGCCGTAAGTAACTGCGCGACCGTAATATAGTGCAGTTTTCCGGGTTTGGGCAAAGCTGACGGGTGTACCGCTATTGTACCCGCGCATCAGAACTCATAGACGAGTGGTTGCTTGCATAGATACATGGTGGGGCGATTCCCTCTCCCAAGCATTGCTAAGGAGTTGTGTTTGAGCTGGCAACCGACCCACCGCAATTGCCTCGGAGGTTTCTGTGATTGGAAGTTCTTTGCACCCGCGCATGGGGCAGTCCCTATAATGGTTTCCAACACAAGAAGCAGCGGTGATTCGCGTGCCAACCAGCAATCTTTCACCCGGTAACGGCAACCGAAACGACGGTGCCGGTTCTGCGCCCAACATTACCGAAGTCTTCCTCGCGGGCGATACTGCGGCAGGTCTGGAACGGATTCGCACCCGGCTGCTCGACATTACAAACCGCAATAAACTTCTCAACTTCCGGCCTTCAAGTACTTCGTCTCTTCAGGTCGTGGACGCCCCAATCGGTCCGGTCTTCACCAGGCTTTGCGACGGAGAGAAGCTTGCATTCATACCTGTGCAGGAGCCAGATGATGATGGGAACCTTGAGGAAAGAATCCCCGCAAGAGACCATGCTGAACTGCTGGGCTGGAACACTTCGATTGATCTCGAAGGTGTTGAGAAGGAAGACGCTACGAGCCTTCAAGTCCTGCATTACCAAGAATCGCTCGATACCGTGAGCCGAAAGATCGCCAGTGCCGCTAAGACTCTGATCGAGGAATCCGGCGTGAATATGCTTTACGTCGTATTCGGATTTCTGGAATGGTTCGAGTCGGACGATTCAGATCAGTCACACCTAGCCCCTCTTATTGTTGTACCTGTGTCCATAGAGCGCGTCGGAAGCACCGGTAAGGCGATTCAAACTATCATCGAATACTCCGGTGAGGATATTGGGTCCAACTTGTCATTGGTCGAAAAGATGCGGCGCGATTTCGGTATCGAGATACCGCTTTTAGAAGACGACGACACACCGGAAGGATATTTCGAAAAGTTCTCTGAGTTACTGAACCTGAAAAAGCGGTGGAAGATCCGCAGGCGTATCACTCTGACATTTCTCAGCTTCGGCAAGCTCCTCATGTACTGCGATCTCAACCCGAACACTGGCACAACCGGCCAGAGTATCGCCAATCACCCGCTCGTCCGTGAATTGTTTGAGGGAATAAAAAACCCGAACATCAATCTGGCTGAGGAATACGCCATTGACGAGCCCAGTCTGAAGAAGGATGTCCCACTGTTGATTCGTGATGCTGACAGTTCCCAGCACAGTGCGCTGATTCATGCTCTCCGTGGAAAGAATCTGGTCATCGAAGGGCCGCCGGGCACTGGCAAATCTCAGACCATCACCAATCTGATTGCTGCGGCGCTCGCCGGCGGCAAAACTGTGCTTTTTGTTTCAGAGAAATTAGCAGCTCTTGAGGTTGTTCGCAGTCGGCTTGATGATGTCGGGCTGGGTATTTTCTGCCTTGAGCTTCACAGTCACAAGACAAAGAAGGGAGCTCTGCTCAACGACATTGCGCAGCGGTGCAATAAGCGCGGCACCTTCCGCGAGCCTGGAGACCTCAACAACCAGCTGGCCATAGTCGAACAGAAGAAGCAGCTTCTCACCAAGTATGCCGCTCTCATCAACAAGACCATTGAACCCTTCCAAGCGACCATCTTCGATATTCTATGGGCCAGAGATCGGAGCAGCCAGGAGATCGGCCGTCATCGCGATGTGCTCGGACAGATGTTCTTCCCCCACATTGTGAAGTTCACGAAGATGGATTTCGCTGAGGTTGAACAGTTTGTCTCCATCTATGGACAGACACTAGCCGCCATTTTTGAGACCTGCGATTCCCTGGACCGGCACCCTTGGGCTTGGGTGACCGTTCCTCTTGGAATCGACGCAGAAGAACGCATTTTCAGTGTATTAGAGGAGTTTCTTACCACAATGAGGCGCGCCGAAGAATGCCGCGCCCGACTGGAAGGTACCTGTGGAATTGCCCTCGAAGAGTCCACTCATGGCCTCGAAAGGGCCGGAAAGATCCTCGACGACCTTCCAGAAGCCGATGACAATCTCTCTGAAAGATTACTTACCCCTTGCCAGACACTCTCGACTAGGCACCAGCTTACCGAATTTGCCAGCCATTTGGAAGCCTATCGCGCTTCATTCAATGCCCTGACGCCGTTGACGACACTGGTTGACACCTTTCTTGACGCACAAATCGACCAAGAACTTGCTAATGCTTTTGAATGCCTACGGCGCTGGAAGCTGGAAAACCATCCTGTCAGGGATCTGCGCGAGACATGGAAGATTGCTTCTGAAACAGCGAAACTGCTTGAAGAGGCTCATTCCTCCTTTCGTACACTTCTGGCCGTGGCCGACTGCGACGTGGCGCCAACACACTCGGCAATCACCTATCTGCTTGAATTCGTCCGCATCTTGGAATCCGCGCCATTTGATCATCTACACCTCCGCAAGTCCATATATGAGGATGAATGCATCAAGCCGACGTTGCAGGCCGCCAAGTACGAGGCCAGCGAGATCAAAGAAAAGGCGACGCAGCTTGGCCAGCACTTCGACCTCTCACTCGTAGACGGGATGCATACGCCGGCTCATCTGCTCCAGTGCGCCGCCGAATTGGATTCCGCATCTTTCTGGCAGCGCATCTTTGGCAAGGAATACCGGAAGTCCGTCAAGGCCTACACACAGATCGCTTTGGACAAGAGAAAGACCCGCCGGGACGACATGAGCCGTTCGCTGCGAATTGTGGCAGAACACGCACAACGCCGCAGCCGCTTTGACAACAACGCGAACTACCAAACGCTTTTTGGTGTAGAGTTCCGCGGCGTAGAAAGTGCCTGGGAAGATTTTGATTTAGTTCTCCGATGGTACGAACAGGTGCTTATTGCCCTACCGGATCACCGAGAGCAGGCCCAGCCTTTCCGCCAGATATTGTTCAGCGCCCGCGCGGAGCGACTAAAGGCTATCAAGCTCAACATCGCTAGCGTTGAGGAATCCGTTACCGCGCTCCAATTGATCGCTTCGCGCATTGCGGACTTCTCGCGCGCTGTGCCAGGTCAACTTTCGTTGATTGCCTCCGGCTCCTTTGAGGCTATTCTCAACTGTATCCGGGCTCTGGATCAAGAGCTTGGCAACGTGCTACAGGTTATCGAGCAGCGCGGAATCTGCGACGACGTGACCGTAGAGTATGTCTTGAGTGCCCTACCAGCTGCCCGGAAATGCCGGAATACCAAGGCTGCTATCGAGGCCGCTACCAACCTGCACGCCATCCTGGACGATGCCTATCGGGGAGTCGATACAGATGTCAGTTTCATCAAACGCACAGTCGAGTTCGCGGGGAATATTGCGGGACGCAACCTGCCGGAAACGACGTTTACTTGGCTCTTGTGCGACGAGTACAAAAGCCGCTTCGGCCAACTTCGCAGTCTGCTTAACGCTACTTCTGATTGCTCCGACCGTCTTCGGAACTCATTGAAAGAGTTGGACTCCCTTTCGGAGTCCGACTACTGGACTTCCCACTCCACGAGCACCTTCAATAGTATGCGGACCCTCGCGGAGAACGCACAATCGCATCCGGAGGCTTTAGCTCAGTGGAACTCACTTCTCAGGCTGCGAATCAAGAGCAAAGAGGAGCGGATCGAACGGCTCATGAAGCTTGCTGACTCACTGGATTTACCACCTCTTGAGCTGGTGAAAGCATTCCGCTTTGTCTTCTACAATTCGCTCTGCCGGCACGTTTTCTCCGACCATCCCGAATTGGATCAGATGACAGGGATCACGCAAGAGGAGTTGCGCCGCCAATTCGCCGCAGCCGACAAGGAATCCATTCGGCTCTACAGCGAGCGGGTTGCCGCAATCATCGACAAGCGGCCGACGTTCCATGGCCACCAGTCTGGACCAGTTCGCGGTTGGACAGACATGGCTCTTGTCTACCATGAGATCAACAAGCAGAAGCGCCACATCCCAATCCGGCAATTGATTCAGCGGGCACCCAACGCCCTTGTCTCGTTAAAACCGTGCTTCATGATGGGGCCTCTATCGGTGGCGCAGTACCTTCAGTCTGGTGGCCTGAAGTTCGATCTGGTGGTTATGGATGAAGCTTCCCAACTCAAGCCGGAAGATGCCATCGGAGCAATCGCCCGCGGTAAGCAGGTCGTCATCGTAGGAGACCCGAAACAGCTCCCCCCAACCACATTCTTCCAACGCTCTGGCATGGATACCGAAGACGGCAATAACGAAGATAGCCGAACGGCCACCGAAGAGGCAGAGAGCATCCTTGACGTAGCAAGCACTTTGTACCAGCCTGTGCGCCAACTGCGGTGGCACTACAGGTCACGGCATCACAGCTTGATCGCCTTCTCCAACGCAGAGTTCTATCAGAGCGACCTGATCATCTTTCCAACGGCCTATCATGACGATCCCTCTCTTGGTATCAAGTACAACTTCGTGGCCGATGGGATTTACGAAGATAGTCGGAATGCGCGGGAAGCCGCTGTTGTAGTTGAGGCTGTGCTAGAGCACATGCGGCAGAATCCTGATGAATCCCTCGGTGTGGTGGCGCTCAACTTCGAACAGTGCGAACTTGTTGAGGAACTGCTGGATCACAAGCTGAGGGAAGATCCCGCAGCGGTTGCTTATCAGGAGAGGATGCAGGGCGGCCAGAAGTCACTGTTTGTGAAGAATCTGGAGAACGTCCAGGGCGACGAGCGAGACGTCATCTTCATTTCGACGACGTATGGACCGGATGCTCGCGGCAATCAGTACCAGCGATTTGGGCCGATTAACAATTCAAATGGCCACCGCCGGCTCAACGTCCTCTTCACGCGTGCAAAGAAGCGCGTTGTCGTCTTCAGTTCACTCGACCCTGACCGCATCCAGACAAACCCCAACAGCCCTTGGGGAGTTCGGGCGCTAAAGCAGTACCTAACCTATGCTCGCACTGGCGTCCTTCAACAGGCCGACACTGGAAGCGAACAGCCGACGAACGACTTCGAGCGGGCCGTCAGCTCAGTTCTCAAGGAGATCGGCTACGAAGTTGTACCGCAGGTTGGCGTAGCCGGATTCTTCATCGATCTCGGAGTAAAACATCCCATCAAGCCTGGCACGTTCCTGCTCGGTATCGAATGCGATGGCGCTAGCTACCACTCTGGACGGTCAGCGCGGGACCGCGACCGCCTCCGCCAGGAGATTCTCGAAAACCTCGGCTGGAAGATTCACCGAATTTGGTCTACCGACTGGTACAAGAATAGGGACGGCACGGTCAGAAAGCTGAAGAGCCGTCTCCAGGCCCTCCTGGATATGGATCCGGAATATCGTAAGTACCAAACAGTAGCCAATCGGACTGGCATTCTCAGGCATCGCTTAGAGGAGCTTCGTGATAGGGAGATTTGCCCTGATTTTCAGGACGTTCCCTCGGAAAAAGGATTGCTCAACCCTGAATTGCTGAGTTTCTTCATCGAGAAGCGGCCGAAGACGCGGGATGATTGGTTCCGACGGACCCCCTTGGGGTTGCGAATGAATGTTGACTCAAGGCAGGTCGCCAAGTATTTGGACCGCGTGCTTGCGATCATTGCGGAGGAATAGGCCTATTCCATACGGGTGTTGTGTACGCCGGGTGGGCAAACCGGAGACTGGGCACGCCCCGTAACCACACACATTCCCCGAGCAGGCTCGATACACATCGCAAAAATGCTCATAAAGAAGTTCCCGAGCGGGAATCTCTCTCGTAAGGCTGAACTGATAGCGTCGATTTGTTCCCGAACGGTAATATTCTCTTGACTTTGGTTCGAGAATGTCATATTATTCCCGTACGGGAATAATCATGGTGAGCCGGTGAGATACACTGTACTGGAAATTGGCCAGATGGTCCGCGATGGCCGCAAACGGTTGGGTGTCACGCAAAAGGACTTGGCGCTGACCTCGGGGACCGGCTTGCGTTTCATTATCGAGCTGGAAAAGGGCAAGGAGACCTGCCAGATCGGCAAGGTGCTGACTGTCCTGCAAACGCTGGGAATCAAGATCGCGCTGACGCCGTCTGCGGTCTCCGGGAGCGAGGAATAGCGCATGGCGAGAACCTTGGATGTCTACCTGCACCGCGAACTGGTCGGCCACCTGATTCAGAATGACGGCGGCCAGATGGGCTTCGATTACGCGGAAAGCTGGCTGCAAAAGCCCGACGCCACACCCTTGTCCCACTCGCTGCCGCTGCGGCGGAAGCGCTTCACGCGCAAGGAATGCCGGGGCTACTTCGCCGGTGTTCTGCCCGAAGAGAGCAAGCGCGAGATCATCGCCCGCAACCTGGGCATCAGTGCACGCAACGATTACGCGATGCTGGAGCGGATCGGCGGGGAGTGCGCGGGCGCTGTCACGTTCCTTCCCACTGGCGAAGCCCTGCCCGCACCTGACAACCACTACCGGGCGCTTTCGTCGCCAGAGTTGGCTGGAATACTCCGAGAACTGCCGCGCCGTCCGCTGCTGGCTGGAGAGACAGGAATCCGCCTTTCGCTTGCCGGCGCACAGGATAAGATCGCCGTGCGCGTGGAGGGCGAAGCCATCTCGCTCCCCCTGGGCGGCGCGCCCAGCACGCACATCTTGAAGCCCGCCGTGGAGCGATTCGCCGGGGTCGTCTTCAATGAAGCTTTCTGCATGAGGCTCGCTGCGGCGGTCGACCTGCCAGTGGCCAAAACTGAAATCCGCCGCGTGGAAGATGTTGAATACTTGCTGGTCGAGCGTTACGACCGGACGCACGGCCAGGGTCCAGAGGGCCCGGCGCTGGAACGTCTGCATCAAGAGGACTTTTGCCAAGCGCTGGGCATCGTCTCCGAGAACAAGTATCAAAAGGAAGGCGGGCCGTCGCTCAAGCAGTGCTTCGCTCTGCTGCGCGAGGTCTCCAGCGCGCCGGTTCTCGACCTGGCGCGGCTGCTGGACGCGGTGATCTTCAACTTCCTGATCGGCAACAACGATGCGCACGGCAAGAACTTTTCCTTGCTCTATCGCGGCGCGGGCAAAGCGAGCATGGAAACGCGGCTTGCGCCCCTCTA
The DNA here is from genome assembly GCA_963710875.1 of uncultured Acidobacteriaceae bacterium. GTDB lineage: Bacteria > Acidobacteriota > Terriglobia > Terriglobales > Acidobacteriaceae > Telmatobacter. The sequence goes on from CAVQBW010000005.1 coordinate 67,451, forward strand.
CGATGTCGTCAGCACCCGCTACTATCCCGAACTGACCCGCGAACTGGCAATGAAGATCGGCGGCGAGTATTCATCCGACCGGGTGTCGAAGGCAAACTTCGAGCAACTAGCCGAAGAGGCCGGTCTAACCAAGCCGCTTGTCCGCCGCCGTGTGCCGGAACTGGCCGGAGCAGTTCTCTTGAATCTGGATAAAACAGGAATCGAGCATCCCGTCGCCGAAGCTCTAGCCGAACAGATACGCGAGCGCTGCGAGTCAGTGCGAGACAGCTTTGGCAAAGCGTTATGAAACGATTGCTAACGATGCGTTGAGGCCGGAATGCCGGTGGCGGTGGGAAGAATGGCGCGGTAGCTGGCATCCAGGGCGGGGCCGAGCAGGAGGATCGCCGCAATGCGGCGGACGACCTGGGCGAAGTATGCTGCCTCTTCGGGACGAAGGGCGCGGTGGAGGAGGGGTGAGGCGGGTTCCGGGGTGAACTCGCGGTAGCTGAGCCACTTCTTGAGAACCTGGTATCCGCCGAGAGTGTAGTTCCAGACGTTGATTGGGATCGCGGACCAATGGGCGTCGCCGTTGAGATAAACATCGACGCAGGTTTCGCCGAGGAGGGTTCTGGAGTAATTCGGGTTCGGTACTGCGGCGTTGGCGTTTGGGCTGGGGGAAGAATCCACCGTCGGGAAGGCCAGCTCCGCTGTTGCGAAGTTGGGTTGAGAACAGGACGGCGGGCTTGAGCGATTGACCGACAGCGTTGAAGAGTCGGTCGAGGGGAGGGTAATAGGAGGTCTCGGCGGTTGCCGAGCCGGTCGAGCGGATGGCCCGGAGATCGGTGACGTATTCGGCGACGGTATAGATGAGTTGCACGTTACATCAATGATTGCACGTGGGAGTGGTTGGGATAAGTGCGGATTTTGGTTTCGGGCCAGGGCTGACGGTTTGCTTGGCGGCAGCGGGCATGGTCACATTCATTCGATCTCAAAGTCTCTCCGGCCACGCTCTGGAACTGCGCGGCGCTGGCTGTGCTGCACCTCGCGTTGGGGGGTAATGTTGCGGCCTTCGACCCGCGCCCATGCTTCGGCGCGTGGTTCGCTCCTGGCGCACTCGCGGTCTCCGCGTGGGCCAAAGACAGCCTCGGCGGTGCGCTCCGCATAGTTGGTCCAGTTGCGATTCTCTGCCTCGCGCCCCTGGTTGGCGTTTTCCTTCAGAGCTTGCGTTACGGTCTGTTGATCGTGGCCCGTTACGCGCATTCTTACTGCAATCATCCAATCAAGCTGCGAGGCGTTCCGCACCTCGATACGATTAAGAATATCGGCTTTGTGCAACCGATACGCCGAGCCTGACGTCGGCATTCCAGACGGCATTACCGGAACTGGCTGGCCCTCGCTGTGATTGCGAACGATCTCCCGCCGCAACTCTGGATTGCCGATCTTGAATCCATGTTGCTCTGCAAGTTGCGCACACAGTTGCTTGAACTCGTCGGGGCCGGTGATAGTCACAGTTCCCCACTTCTGCGCAGCCAACTGGAGTGCGGCCAAGACAGCAGTCTCATCCTGCGCTTGCCAGACATCGATACGCATGCCGCGATCCGTAAAGCTGACGTGGCTTGGATCGGAGCGCGATGAATAATGAATCTCATTTGCCAGTGTTTGCGGTGACTGACGTACCTGCGCGGTGAAGTCGCGGATGTCGCGCTTGCGTGGTATCTCGTCTCCGTATCCAAGAATTGCCGCACCCGGCGTCTCCGTATCCCGATACCGCCATTGCTTTGCGAGCTGGGCCTCTCCCAACTCGACAAGGAACTGCTCGAAGGTCTTCCGTCGGCCGAATCTCACGCGGAGACTGTCACGCTCGCGCTTTTGCCGCTCCATTAGTTCAGCTTTTCGCTTGGCATGGTCGGCGGCCAAGAGACTCCTGGCGACATTCAAGGCATCGCCGGACCACTTGCCGCCCTGGTACAGCGCGGATCGCTCTTTGCGGAACTCCGTAAACTGCATCTCACGCGCGGCACGATGATCCATGCGCTGCTGGAGCTGGGCAGCGTCCTTTTGTTTGCGGTTCGCTACGAGTGTCTTGCGATACTCAGCCCAGTTTGCTGGCATATCCGGGCGAAGAGGCTCGGCTGTGCGCGGCTGCTGCGGCATTGTATTGCTGCGGCTATCAGGTTGATATTCGCCCAGCCGCTCCTCCATCCGAATCCTGCTGAATTCACGTCCGATGCAAGAGGCCTTGAGCGGCTGATCTCCCACCCAAAGCATTGCGCCGCTGCCTTTGCGCTCATAGCGCATACCAACCTGGACCAGCCCTTCATGAACCTGCGCCCACGACTTCGCATTACGCAGAATCGGTGCGGCTTTTTCCTGCGCGATTCGCTCGCAGGATTTCTCTCCGGTTGCATTCTCATGGTCTCGCGCTTTCGAGCGGGGCTGAGGCTGCCGCACACTGCTGGCTCGCGTAACCTGACCGCTGCGGTCGGCGAGATAGCGAGCGTTTCTCTCTGCCTCCCAACCTTGCGCGCGGATAATCTCTGCAATGGCCTTGTGCGCTTTGTCTATGCACCATCCCTTGTCTTCTACGTGCAACGTATCGGGATGAACGCGATTGAGAACGACATGAAGATGATAGTTCTCAGTGTTCCGGTGCAATGCAAAAACGGCAAGATGGCCGCTGCTCATACCGAGATGCCGTTTCAGAATTTCGACGGCTTGATTGCATTGCGCTTGCGTCGGCTGCTCGCCTTCCTTCCAGCTCAACAGCCAATGATCGACCGGGTCTTTGCTGCGAGTCGCCTCTATTGCAAGAGCGACCATTTCGGCGCGCTGCCCTTGCTGCGAGTCCGAATAGAAGTTTCCGTTTGCGCCAATGTACTCCGCCTTCTGCGCGTCTGCGCGTCCATCGGCCTCGATGTAGTCGAGCAAGCTGCCAATGCGTGCGGCCTTGCTCGATTGCGTCTTCGGATTGGCAATGTACTTAACGATCATGGTTGGCGACTCGTTCTATGGCTGCGTGTATTGCGCGAATCGTCGCGATGCACTCGTCCACAACTTCGCCGTGCTGGGGAAACTTGTTGATCGTGTGCTTCTGCAATCCACCCAACCGGCGCAACTCGCGGATCATCATCAGGTCGGTTGTGGCGTGAATAGTTTTGCCGAAAGCGCGCTTGCGAACCATCTCGCTTATGCTCATCCCGGCAAGGTCGGCATCGTCGCGGAGTTGCGCGCGCTCTGCCGCCGTCAACCGCATTTCAAATCGCGCAGAGGCGCGGTCATTGGTTCGTGAAGTGAACGGCATGGTGTTTTCTCTACGCGTAGCGTGCGCGGTTAGCTTCAGGATGAGCCTCGATGAGACAAGCGTAGCGCGGAGCATCGCAGGCGACGGGTTAGACGACACAGGGCGAAGCCATGTGTACGGATAACCCGCATCCTGTACCGCTCTGCCAACACATGGCGCGTTACATTCACAACTTATCCGAGAAACTGCTTCCACGCAAGGCCACCGCGCGCACAGAAATCGTCGCAAGAATTATTTTGCTACGCACTCTTACACCTAATTACGCTCACCTTCGAATAACTACGCATCACCTAATAAATAAAGGCGTTTTCACATTTTTCTTCCGATCTCCTCTCGTGCTATTTTGCATATATTCCTCGTTGCGGAATACTCAGGAGGAATTTGATGACGCAAAGAGAAGTAATCACTGAGGCAATGCTCCAAGCTGCCATCGCGGCATTGGATAAACGAATTGCAATGCCTCCTCTGCCTGCGGAGAAAAGATATTCGCGCAGAGAAGCATTTGTAAAGTTGCGCGGAAAGGCCAGGGAAGCACTCGCTGCCGGACACACTCTCGAAACGGTGCTTGATGATCTCAAGGGTGTCGGCCTCGGCATGACAATCTCAACCGCGCGGCAATATCTGAAACCTGGAAGAAAAACAAGTAAGGGGCGCGGTGGTATTCGACTGGAAGCCCAACAGAAACCGCTTACGAAGACTGCTCCGGCTGCGCCCGCAAAATCAAGTGCTGCCCCGGTAAACACAGTTGCAACGAAGAAGGAAACATTCACGGTAATCGAAGACGACAAGGATATCTGAGGAGGAAGTATGGGAAAGCCTGTGTACATGGTCAGCGGTTCAAAGGGTGGCGTCGGCAAGAGCATCGTCTCGATGTCTCTGATTCATTACCTCTCGAAACGCGACGAGAAACTTTTGCTGATTGACGCGGACACTGCGAATCCAGATGTCGGCAAGGCGTATGGAAAGACAGTCGAAACCGTCTACATCAACCTGGACGAAAAGGACGGATGGATGGACCTTGTGAATCGTCTGGCTGTACAGCCCGATGAGACCGTGGTCGTCAACACTCCTGCTCGCAGTGGAGAGGGCGTAAAACTCTACGGAACGCTGCTCACGGAGTCCATGCAAGAACTGGGGCGCGAGCTGGTAACGCTGTGGGTAATCAATTCGCAGCGGGATAGCCTGCAACTCTTGAAGGAATATCTGGACACAGTCGGCGGTCACACGACCCATGTTCTTCGCAATCTGTATCACGGGCCGGAACGCAAATTCGAGCTATACAACAATTCAAAGATCAGGGCAACGGTAGAGGCTCAGGGTAAGACTTTCAATTTCCCGGAGGTGGCAGACCGCATCTCCGATCTGTTGCACAGCGAGCGCCTGACGATTGAAAAAGTAATCGAGGTCGCGCCCATCGGAAATCGCGCCGAGGTAAACCGCTGGGTAAAGGAGTGTGCATCGGTCTTCGATGGGGTTGTTGCATGAATCTCGATACAGCCTTTCTCTCAATCTATGGCCGTGCTCCGAGCCCTGAAGAAACGAACTATTTCAATCGCATCGGTAAAGAACTCGGCATCCGTGACAATGATGCGATATGGGCCATCGCTTTCTTGCTCGGCCATCATCTTGATTTGGCGAAACAGATGCCGGAACAAATCGACAAACTGATTTCGCAATCGCTCGCAAAGTACACATCTTCGCTGGACAGTGCTCGCAGACGGGCTGAATCCGATCTTGCGGCAACGAAGGCGCGCATAGAAGAAACTGTGGGTCAAGCCGTCGTAACGTCGGCACAAAGAGAGATTGCGCGGGCCGCGCAGACGGTTGCACAAAGCACGGCGCGTAAATCCTGGCTCCAGTGGCTCGGCGGCGCAGCGATCACTGGAATGTTTTTGATGGGTGGAATCTTCTATTGGGGATATACCATCGGGAATACAAATGGATATGCCCGTGCGCTCGACGTAAAAGCGGTGTCTGCCTGGGCTGCGTCAAGTGAGGGGCAGGCTGCTTATAAACTGGAACAGGACGGGGATTTGAGGTCTTTGATTCGATGTGACCGCGATGGTTGGACCGTGCAACGGAGCCAGGACGGAAAGCATAAGCTGTGCATCGTGCGTCCTGCCAGCAATGGTTTTGTTTCCGGCTGGTACGTCCCGTAGGCTCCTGGGAAAAGAAAAACATGATTACCGTGGCAGCAGCGTAGAGGAGTCAAGGCTGGCTGTAGGCCATCGCGTCAGCGGCGCGCAGCGGCCTTTACGCCTCGCAGCGACCCCACGCTTGAAAATGGTTCGAATTCGAGCGGACGTGATGACATTCGAACCATAGTTGGCCAAGTTGTTGAGGGTCGTAGAGCAATTCTACTCCAATCCCAGCAATGGTCCTTCGCCGTCCTGGAAGGTCAGAGATCCGCATGGACTCCACAGCGAATGCGAAGGGCTGTTCATGAACAGAGGTGGTGCCCCATCATTCCACCCGGTTTCGTAACAGTTCCCTCTCGCACAACCACGTGAAGATTACCGGCGTTACGATCAGTACGTGAACGAGAGAGCTGACCATTCCTCCGAGCACGGGGGCGGCGAGCGGCCTCATAAACTCTGCGCCGGTTCGCGTGGACCACATCAGGGGCAGCAGGCCTGCAACCACCGTGGCCACGGTCATCACCTTGGGACGAAGGCGGAGCAGAGCGCCTTCCATCACGGCTGCGTGCAGGCCGGCGCGCGTGAGTTGGCCTTCGGCGGCTCTTCTCCGCGTCACCGCTTCGCGCAGATATATGACCATGACCACGGCGGTCTGCACGGCGGTTCCAAAGAGCGCGATGAAACCAACCCATACCGCAACTGAGAAATTGAGACCGAGCGCCTTGACTAGGAAGATGCCTCCGGAGAGCGCGAAGGGCACAGCCAGCAAAACGTGCGCCGCCTCTTTAGCGGAGCCGTAGGTGCGATAGAGCAGGACGAAGATGATTACGAGCACAAGCGGAATAACCAGTTCCAGCCGCTTGCGCGCGCTGATCTGGTTCTCGTATTGGCCACTCCACTCGACGTAGTATCCCGGCGGCATCTTCACCTGCTGAGCGACGGCATGTTGAGCCTGATCGACAAAACCTCCCACATCGCGGCCTCGCACATTCAAAAGTACTGAACCTCGCAACAGGCCGTTCTCGCTGCTGATCATCGACGGTCCCAGTGTTATTTTGATGTTGACGACTTTGTTCAGCGGCACCTGTGCTCCGTTGCTGCCGGTTACAAGCACGTTTCCTAGCTGTTGCGGGTTCTCGCGGAAATCGCGCGCGTATCGGACACGCACCGGGAAGCGCTGCCGTCCCTCGATGGTAGTGGTCAGATTCTTGCCGCCCACAGCGGTTTCAATCGCATCCTCCACATCGGCGACATTCAAACCGTAGCGATCTGCGGCTGGACGGTCCACCGTCATCTCCAGATACGGCGAGCCGGTCGTACGCTCGGCGTAGAGGTCGGTCGCGCCGGGAACCTGGCTGACCACTTCCTTGATCTGTTCCGAGATTTGTTCGATCACGTCGAGGTCGGGGCCGAAGACCTTGATGCCGATCTGCGTTCGGATGCCGGTGGAGAGCATATCGATGCGATTGCGAATCGGCTGCGTCCAGATATTCGTCACGCCGGGAATCTGTAGCTTTTCATCAAGCCGGGCCAGGATGGCATCCTTGGTAAGTCCCTTAGGCCATTGCTCCTTCGGCTTGAAGGTAATGGTTGTTTCGGACATATTCACGGGTGCCGGATCTGTGGATGTTTCCGCGCGGCCCACTTTGCCGACGACCATTGCGACTTCAGGATCGGCGGCGATGATCTCATCCTGCTGGCGGAGAATCTTGGTCGCTTCAGTAAGAGAGATGCGCGGATCGGAGATAGGCATAAAAAGTGCCGTCTCTTCATCGAGTGGCGGCATGAACTCGGAACCAATGGTGGTTGCGGTATAGACAGCCGCGCAGAAGAGCGCCAGCGCCGCAATCAGCGTAATGATGCGGTGGCGCAGCGCCCACCTCAGCATGGGCTTGTAGATGGCTTGCAGCAGGCGCATCACCGGATTCTCATCCTCGCGATGCAGCTTGCCGCGAATGAGAAAGGTGCATAGAACCGGCACCAGCGTGATCGCCATAATGGTGGAACAGACCATGGCAAAGGTTTTGGTGAAGGCCAGCGGATGAAACATCTTTCCTTCCATTCCGGTGAGCGCAAAGACCGGAATGAAGGCGAGGATGATGATGACCATGGCGAACGAGATGGGCCGGCCGACAAGCTGCGCGGCATTCAGCGTGATCTCCCAGATGTGCTCGCGATAGCTGCCATGCTCCTCTTCGTATCGCTCTGCCTGACGAATCACGTTTTCGGTCATCACGATTCCCGCATCGACGAGCACTCCGATGGCGATGGCGATTCCGCCCAGCGACATGATGTTCGACGAGATGCCCGCGCCCTTCATGAACAGGAATGCGCCCAGCACTGCTAGCGGCAGAGGAATGGTGACGACAAGAATGCTGCGGAAATGCCAGAGAAAGAGAATGTGCGCGAGCGTGACCAGGATTATTTCTTCAATCAGCGCGTGGCGCAGCGCGTCTACGGCATGATCGATGAGAATGCTGCGGTCATAGAAGGGAACAATCCTCACGCCCGCTGGAAGGCCGGGCTGAATATCGCCGATCTTCTTCTTGATGGCTTCGATGACCTCGCGCGCGTTGGCGCCATAGCGGATGATGACGACACCGCCGACGGCTTCCTTGCCGTCCTTGTCTAGAACGCCGCGCCGGAACTCCGGGCCGAGCTGTACGCTGGCTACGTTGCCGACCGTGACAGGAGTACCGTTGTATGCTCCGAGCGAAATATCCTCGATGTCCTTCAGGCTGCGAATCAGGCCGATGCCGCGCACGATGTTCTCTGTGTCGCCAGCTTCGATTACTTTTGCGCCGACGTTGTTGTTGCTTCGTTCGACCGCACCAACAACATCCCTCAGCGCGACGTTGTAGGCGCGCATTTTGATCGGATCAAGATCGATCTGATACTGCTTTACGAATCCTCCAACGCTGGCAACCTCGGCGACTCCAGGCACAGAGTTGAGCTGGTATTTGATGAACCAGTCCTGAATCGAGTGAAGTGTCCCGCTGTCATATGGACCCTCGACCGTGTACCAGAAGACCTGGCCGACTCCGGTTGCATCCGGACCCATCATTGGCGTCACGCCCGCTGGCAGAAAGCTGCCAGCAAGGCTGAGCCGCTCCAGCACACGGGTGCGCGCAAAGTAGATGTCCACCGAATCCTCAAAGATCACATTCACCATCGAGAAGCCGAAGGCCGAAGCCGAGCGGACCGTGCGCACGTGCGGCAGCCCTTGCAGGTTGACCGTGAGCGGATAGGTGATCTGGTCTTCGACCTCTTGTGGGCTGCGCCCCTGCCACTCGGTGAAGACGATGACCTGGTTCTCGCTCAGGTCGGGGATCGCGTCGATAGGCGTATGCAATAGCGCCCAATAACCCCAGACCGCGAAGGCAGCGTAGATGGCCAGGATCAGCCAGCGATTCTTCATCGAAAATTCAAGGATGCGGTTGATCATGGTCTCTCCTACTTGGCGCTGAGGTGTGTGCGCATGGATGCGATGACATTGCTGTTCTTACGCGCCTCGACAAACACGGTCCATGTTCCCGCCATCGGCGCCTGGCCCTTGCCTTCGTATGTTTTACTGTCGGCCTTCCATGCCAACTCGCAGGAACTTTTCATCTCCGGCATCCCCATTGAAGGCATAGCGGGCATGATGAGCGTGACCGTCACGCGGGCATCATTGATGGGCTTACCGGCCGCATCATCTAGAGTTACGCGGAATTGGTTATCTTCTCCGGCTTTCATCGAATTGGTATCAGCGTGAAAGTCGATCTTTACCGCGCTTGCCTCTGCGCTTTGATTCGTGGAAGCGGCTGACGCTTGCTGTGTTGCTGCAAATTCCTTCGAGCCGCCGTAAAGCCCCGAGACTCCCGAACTGAGATGTGCCTGCGAGTCGATGAGAAAGTTGCCGTTGAGCACAACATCGTCGCCCATAGCCAACCCATGCTGCACGGGATACAGGTCTTCCGTCGCCGTACCCACTTGCACTTCGCGCGCCTCGAAGACTCCGTTGGGCCTGGCCAGATAGACGATCTTGCGCGTGCCCGTATCGAGCACCGCCGAGCGGGGAACTACGATGGACGGCTGTGCGGCGCGGCTCACGAATGTGGCATTGACAAACATTCCAGGCAACAGGCGCATCTCCGGATTGGCAACATGCACGTGGACTGAAACCGTGCGCGTCTGCGGATTGGCGGCTGGCTCGATGAAGTCCACATGGCCGTGCAGCGTTCGATTGGGCAGCGAGTCGGCGGTTATTTCCACCTCTTGTCCTTGACGAATCTGCGGCAGTTGCTCCTCGTAGACATCCGCCTTGATCCACACCTGATTGAGATCCGCGACCGTGAACAGTGTGTCGCCCGCGTTCACATACTGGCCTTGCGTCACCTTGCGATCCACAACGGTTCCCGAGGCGTAGGAATAAATGGTGACATGAGGAATGCCATCTTTCTCCGGCGCATCCGACTGCTTGCCGCCGATCCCCCAGAGCTCCAGCTTGTGTTGGCTCGCCTTCACCAGCGCGTCGGCTTGTGTGCGCGCAAAAGGATCATCCGACTGCTTCAGCTGATTGCGATTCTCCTCTGCCAGGTGATACTCCTCGATCGCTGTAGCAACTTCGGGGCTGTAGATGTCGGCGACCGCCTGGCCATTGCGCACACGCTCGCCGGTGTATTGCACATAGAGCTTGTCCACGCGGCCGCCGATGCGTGCGCTCACGGCGGCGAGTTGCGCCTCCGGCTGCTCCACGCGACCAAAGGCGGCAATGTCCGTCTTCAGCGCGGCCATGCGCACTTCGGCAACCTGCACGCCCGCCGCTGTAATCTCTGCCGGAGTCAGCTCGACCATCGTGCCGGGCTCAGTGCCTTGTTGCGCGGCCTGGCCGTTATCGGACCGAGTGGAAGCGGCGAGGCTTTCCGTTTTCGCAGCCGCTGCAACAGGGCGCATCTCCCTCGCTGTCAGAAATCCAACCACCAGAGTCGCGCTCAAAACTCCAGCGCCGACACCGAATGCAAACAGCTTCTTTTCTTTCATTGTCATTTGCTTCTCCTCTCCGGGCTGCTGTTCGTTGGGTTCGCTATTGGCGCGCCAATGGCGCGTTCCAACTGCGCCATGCCCTCGTCCGTAGCTGCCGATGCCTTGTAGTAAGTGGTCTGAATATCGAGCAGCAGGTTCTGAGCGTCGATCAGGCTCATAAACTCGGCGCGGTTGTTCTGGTATGCGGCTGTAGAGGCTTTGAACGATGCCTCAGCTTGCGGCAGCAGCGTGTCGCGATAGAGCTTGACGCGCTTCTCTGCGGCCAGCACCTCGATCTGTGCCTGCCGGATTTCGAGGAAGACCATTGACGCGCGCGCTTCGAGTTCCGCCTGCGACACATCACTCGCTGCATCGGCCTGCTTCGCTTCGCCGTCATGGCGCTCGCGGTTCAACCAAGGAAGGTTCATCGACACTTCCGCCATGTAGGCGTTGCGCGCCATCGAGCCGGTGGGCATCAACATATAGCCCAGACCGACGGTGAAGTCGGGCTTCATTGCCATGCGCGTCAGCCTTCCTTCATCTCTGGACTTCGTGACTTGCGCGCGCAAGGCAGCCAACTCAGGCCGGTGCTCCATCGCCGCCTGCTCCAGTTCCTCGATCGAAGGCAGACCGGCGGGAATCCCATAACTGCCGGCTATTTCGATTGCTTCGTCCGCAGGCCGGCCCATCAGGGCATTCAACTGCGCGCGCGCGTTGTCGCGCTCTTCGTCCAGTTCAATGAGTTGCTCATTCAGCCGGGTCAATGCCATCTGAGCGCGCAGTACATCCGCCTGCGGGGCCTTGCCGGTGGTGTATTCTGCAAGCGCCGCTGTTATAGCCTCTTTGAGCAGCGAACTCTGACGCGCCTGCAACCGCACTTCGTCCGCATTGCGCAGCAAATCGATACAAAGTTTGCGGACTTCGACGGAAACCTCCTGTCGCAGGATCTCCAGATCATTGGCCGCAACGCCAGCGTCGTCTTCCGCCAGCTTGGCGCGCGCATCCCGCTTCAGGCGGCTGGGGAAGGTCTGTTGCAGCGAGACCATCAGTTGCGCCTGATTCAGATCCCAGGGCTTTGTTACCGGCGTATCCCAGTCGCGCACCATCAGCATGGGATCGTCCAGGCCGCGCGCAGTGGTGGTCTTGAGCTGGGCCAGCGACAAACGCCGCACCGCCGCTCGAATATCGGGGTTGTTCTCAAGCGCAGCCGCTACAGCGTCATCGACAGACAAAGGCACAGCAGACACATTGAGCGCAGCAACGGAGCGCGGCTCCGTTTGCCCGAAACGGGCAATCGACAGCGCCAGCACCAACGGCGCACAAACATAGATGGGTTTCACTCTTCAACTCCGCGTGAATCGGCAAAAGGAGAAACGCCAAGGCGCAGAGACACGCACCTCGGAGAGCCACGGCGGAAGTGAAGATTTAGATTCTTAAGATGAATACGCCCGGAGGCGAAGAATGCGGAGGAATCACCGTCAATCTCGGGAATTCGCTCCGTGAAGAGAATTCATCCAGGGAGATAAACTCCTGCGCAACGGTCACTGGAGCCGAACCGGGAAGTTTGGTCGCAACGACGACGGCAGGCAGTGGAGCGCTGGCTGTGCAGCAATTTGTTTGAGCGGTATTGCTGGACTCGGATGCGGGAGCGCAGCAACCGTGCGCGGCCTTGTGCGCCGGTTGCAAGCAGGTTCCAAACGGCGCAAGCAGTGAGCCCATCAAAACGATGGCCACCGCCGCCCGTTGGAAAACACCTCTCAGCATGGTCTCAGACTACCACGGAAGCCACATCTTTCGGTGATATGGATCACATGCTAGGAAAGTCCAATGATTTCAGCGATTTTCTCAGTCGAGAAGTATACTCGACGGCCAAACCGCTTGCGCGCTGCATTGACTTGGCGCGAGAACTCCGTGTCGGATCGAAGGCTGATGCGCAGCCCCTCTTCGGAGCGGCTCAGAATTTTGGCAAGCTGCCCAGTTGTCAGCAGTGGCCCTGACGATTTGAAAAACTCCTCTTTTGCGCTAGGCACCGTAATCCTCCCCCTCGGTTTCGGGATCTAGGAGATAGGGTAGCGATCATGTGGAATTGATTACAGGGTGAATTTGTGGCCAGAAAATCCCGGCAAAAGACGCTCCTGTTCATTTCGCAGCATCAGATATAATAAATGTCATTCTGGTAGGGATGGTCTGACGCTCATCTGGCTGTGGTGTGCCGCTGAGAGCAATTGACGAAAGAGGGCGCTCGTCGGGTCCATCAGCTTATCCGCTTCGGGCTTTGTGGTGCACGAAACTCGATCTGGATCATCTCTCATTCTCCCTTCTGGGTATATAGCTCCTGCGATTTCTTCATCGTTGATTTTCATTCTTGGATTTCGGTGGATGGCTGCTTCGATGTCCACATAAAGTTGCAGGTCGATGTATGGAAGAACACCGTTTGTCCTCCACAAGGCAAAGAGTTCCGGCTCTATTCTCTTTGCGTTCGTCTTTCCCTGGCACGTCTTGTAGTAGTTCTTGAAATTCACTTCTGCTTCCGCATAAGGAACGTTGGCATCCATTGCGAAGAATGAAGTAAATCCCTCTGGAATGTGGCTTCCAATTGAGTCACTCATGAAATCTCGGTCGGACTCTACCGCATCATTGCCAAGAATAGAATTGTGGAAAGAAACCTTGGAATCCTTTGCCTTCCATAGCGATAAGAGGCTCTTGAACTTTTCCAGGTATCTCGCTATCGCTCCGTGCTCGCGAGAAATGCGAGGAGGCTTCGAATTGGATTTGTATCCTTCTGCATCGTCACGTGTGGCATACCATATCCCGACGTCCGGATATGGAGCATCGTGTTTGATGCGGCCAAGGACATGGTCCATGAAATCTCGTTTTTCGGAATCCCAAAGGGCATATATTGAGAGAAAATCCGTGACTGTCATCGGTCGAACTGGATCACGTCCTCTTTTGACGAGATTTACCGTCGCAAAGTCAATGACACGCCTGTACTTCTCAACGAGTTCGTCAACTGCTAGGATTGGGTCTTGCTGGATTTGCATAATAATCTGATCGAAGGCAAGATCGCCTTCGAATGGAAAGCCTGTATCTGAAGAGCGCGCTACATGTCCATCTGCAATGTCTAGCCAAAAATGTTTCAGGTCAATACGGAATGCAAGCTGCTTCAGCCAATCAAGAGGGGCGGTTAAGTTCGAGAGGCCGTTATAGGCTTCCAATCTAAACCACGCTGGAATGGCAAGCTTCTCGCAACGCTTTCGATTTGCCATCTAACTTCCTTTCGTTCTGACGGCTACTTCAACGGCTTTTTCTGCTTGGAAGAAGATCGAACTTTTCAACCAAATCCTCTGCCCGCAAATGCGTGTAACGTTTGAGCATCTGCATCGACTTGTGGCCGCTGATGGCGGAGACTTCCTGGTCAGAGAATCCGGCTTCAACGAATCGGCTGACAGCCTCATGGCGTAGATCGTGGAAGTGTACGTTGACCAGCTTCAATTCACGTTTGATATTCAGCCAAACCGGATTGAACTGGTAGGGGCGGCGCTTGCCGTCCCGCCCTGGCTCCCCGAAGAAGATCAGGTCTGTGTCTATTGGACGCACGGGATGATTCAGCGCCTCACGGAAAACTGCCGCTGCCGCCGCACTCAGCGGCACGGTGCGCGGCGACGTGTTCTTGGTTTCGAGAAGGCGAACTACGCGGCGTTGGAGGTCCACCTGCGACCTGCGTAGCGTCAGAATCTCAGATGCGCGCATTCCGGTGGTGAGCGCGACGCGCACAATCCAGCGCAGCATTGGATTCGAATGTGCATCGACGGCGGCCAAGAGCCGTTTTTCTTCGTCCTCCGTCAGTCGGCGATTGCGCCCTGGTCCAGGCGCTGGTCGGCGAATGCTCATCACCGGATTCACGACCAAGCCGATGCCCCACTCTTTGATGGCAATCGTAAACAAGTGTCCAAGGAGCGCCAATTCCAGCCGAACCGTGTTGTTGGCGCGGGGAATCGGCTTTCCGTTTTCATCTTTGCGGTCCTCTCCGGCAAGACGCATATCGCGGAAGTGTGCAACGATCTCCGGGTTGAGCGCGGCAAGAGAGTATTTGCCGAGATGCCGCGCAAGAATCGCTGCGCGTCGAAGCTCGCCCTCTTGGGACGATGGCCGTTTAGTGGGAGTGACCTCGGCGGTGTAGCGCTTCAACGCTTCCGCCAGCGTCAGGCGCTCGGCGGCGGCGCGCACGATGTGAACGCCGCGCACCATTTCATCCTCGGTGCGGCGCGCCCAGTCTTCCGCGTCTCGCTTGGTCCGGAATGTCTTTGCTTTAAGCGGCCAGCCAGCCTTACGAATGACGGCCTTCCAGTTGCCCGAAGGTCTCTTGATAATCGTCGCCACTGTACCTCCAGAACAGTGCTTACGTTCTGGCACTGTACCCAAAAGTGTACCCGATGACTATATCAAGGCGCAAGCATGGCGAATATGGCTCTTCCTGGCCAGCTCGGAATCAACTCTAACTTGTGCATTATATTTTGTTTATCTGATTACATTTTGGTGGGCCTGCAGGGATTCGAACCCCGAACCAAGGGATTATGAGTCCCCTGCTCTAACCGTTGAGCTACAGGCCCCTGAATGACTTATGGCAATCGCTCGCGTGAGTGGTGAAAACTGCGCATCGCGGGTGTTCGTTCTCGATTCCGCGTCTCTAGGTCTCTGACCGCATGATTTCGGACTTTAGGGTTCGCAGTTTCCCACCCATTCGCCAGAAAAACGGCGAATGGATGGGGCACGGAGATGGTACAGAATTAAACGGTCAAAGACCTAGTAACCATTGTATGACGCGGGAGTTGCATCGCGAAATCGGCCGGCAAGAGTGTTTGCCGTCACCCGCGCCGGAATCCATCCACTAAAATTGCAGATGAGGAGTTCTGAAAAAATGTCCCGTAAAGCACTGATTGCCGCCAATTGGAAGATGTACAAGACGCCCGCTGAAGCCAAGGCCTTCGTCGATGCCTTCTTACCCCTCGTTGCCTCGCATACACGCGACGAGATCGCTCTGTTTCCCTCGCCAGTTCTTCTGCCGGCCGTGATCGCAGCCGCCAGGGGCTCCAATGTCGCCGTTGGCGCGCAGAATATCCACTTTGCCGAAGAGGGCGCCTACACCGGCGAGACCTCGCTCAACCAGCTACAAGCCATCGGCGGAACGCATACTCTCATCGGCCACTCCGAGCGCCGCCAGTACTTCGCCGAGACCGACGAAATCGTCAACAAGAAGCTGCACACGGCGCTGAAGCATGGCGTCGTCCCCGTGGTATGCGTGGGAGAAGTGCTTGCTGAGCGCGAAGCGGGCCAGACCGAGTCGGTATTGAAGACCCAGATCACGGGAGCCCTCGCCGGCATCACGGCCGAAGCCGCTGCGCCGATTGTGATCGCTTATGAGCCGGTTTGGGCCATCGGCACCGGCAAAACGGCCACGCCCGAGATCGCCGTCGATGCGCACAAGATCATTCGCGCCGAAGTAGCCAAACTGCTGGGCGCCGAGGTCGCGGCGGCCATGCGCATCCTCTACGGCGGCAGCGTGAAGCCCGACAACGCTACCTCCCTGATCGGTCAGGAAGAGATCGACGGGGCCCTGGTCGGCGGCGCGAGCCTCAAGCCCGATTCGTTTACGGCTATTGTCAAGTACTAATCGCAATCTAAGAGGTCTCCCAGGTCCCAAAACGCGGGGCCTGGGGCACCCGGTGTTGGAGTCTAGAACGAACCTCTGCTTCCGCCGCATAATTCCACTGCATGCCCCATGGCTTTCGTGACGCGGTTGGCCGTATCTTCATCGAAAAAGAAGAAGTAGAACTCCGCGGTCCCCTGCCCGCGCACAATCAGGTCGAAGACGGGCGGATCGACCTTCGCACTCCAGGTTGTGTGCCCGACGGCTGCATCATTCTTATTCTGACGCAGATCGCCCGTTGTCAGAGTCAAGTCCTGTACATCACGCAGTTTGAATGAGGTGTCTTCTTCGACGACGACAGTGCCATCCCTCGTGATTTTGTAGTGATAACCGATATTACACGTCGCTGCATCGGCAACCGCGTTGCTGATTTCGAAGATAAACGCATAGGTCCAATTCGTCCCATCGGCGCTGTCATGATAGTGCGTCGCCCAATTCATCTTGCCCTGTCCGTTCAACTTCGTTTGAAGGAACTGCATGGTCTCTGCCAGCGACGGCGCACCAGCGGCCGAATTGGATGGCGGTGCCGCGCTCTGCTGTCCCAGTGCCGCGGATGCAATCCCGAAAACCAAAATGGATGTAAGCCAACCCCTCATTTTCATGGTTCGATCCTTTCCTTATGCATCGGGACGCGGCGCAAATGGTGGCGAAAACCGGCCTGACCGCAGTTTGACCAATTCTACTTCAGCGGATCGGCGGGAAGCGTCCAGCCCTCGGTCTCGCCCTTGTTCTGCTCTTTGAGCCAGTCCATCAGCGGCTGGAAGTATTCGACGATGGCCGAGGCGTCGGCCTTGTCGGTTCCGGTCATGGCCTTCAGCGCCTCGGGCCACGGCTTTGAACAGCCCATCGAGAGCATCGCATTCAGCCGCGCGCCGGCCTCCTTCGAGCCGTAGACCGAGCAGCGATTGAGCGGCCCCTTGTAGCCCGCGGCCTGGCACATCGCGCGATAGAACTGGAACTGGTAGACGCGCGCCAGGAAGTAGCGCATGTAGGGCACATTGCCGGGAATATGATATTTTGCCCCTGGATCGAAATCGGCCTCCGTGCGCGCTACGGGCGGGGCGATGCCCTGATACTTTTCGCGCAGCGCCCACCAGGCGCTGTTGTAGTGCTCCGGCTTCACCTGGCCTGAGTAGACCTCCCAGCGCCACTTGTCGATCAACAGGCCGAAGGGCAAAAACGCAATCTTATCCAGAGCTGTATGCAGCAGCAGCGGAATATCCGCGCTTGCCGGCGGAACCTGCTCGATCAGGCCCAGTTCTTTCAGGTAATCCGGCGTCACGTTCAGCGCGATCGCGTCGCCGATGGCCTCATGGAAGCCGTCATTCGCGCCGTTCTCGAAAAAGAACGGCTGATGGCGATAGGCCATCTGATAGTAGTTGTGGCCCAGCTCGTGATGCACGGTGACAAAGTCGTCGGCGGTGGGCTGGAAGCACGCCTTGATGCGCGCGTCGAGCTGGTTGTCGATGTCCCATGCGCTGGGGTGGCAGACCACATCGCGGTCGCGCGGATGCGAGAGCATCGAGCGCTTCCAAAAGGTTGCGGGCAGGGGATCGAAGCCAATCGACTTGTAGAAGCCCTCGCCGTAACGCACCAACTGCTCAGGCGTCGTGTTGCGCGCCTTGAGGATCGCGCCCAGATCGTAGGGCATCGGTCCCGAGGGCGGCGCGACCACGTCGTAGATATTGCCCCACTCCTGCGCCCACATATTCCCCAACAAGTCTCCAGGAATCATGCCGTCGGGCCGCCGCGCGGCATCGCCGTACTTCTCGATGAGCTTGCGCCGGACGTAAGTGTGCAGCTCCAGATAGAGCGGCTCCACTTGTTTCCATAGGCGCTCGATCTCGGCTGCAAACTCGGCGGGAGGCATGTCGTACTGCGAACGCCACAGCGCGCCAGTATCGGCAAAGCCCAACTCGCGCGCGCCCTGGTTGCTCAACTCGGCCAGCCGCGCATAGTCGCCGCGCATAGGCGCGCCGACTTCATGCCATCCCGTCCACAGAGCCGCCAGTTCCTTGGGGTCGCGGCCCTGGGCCATCTTGGCGCCGATCTCGTCGATGCCCATGCAATGATCGGGATTTGCATCGGGGCAATACTTTCCCTTGCCATAGGCGGCGTCCAACTGCGCGGCCAGCCGGGTGGTTTCGGCGCGCAGCGCGGGATCGGAGGGCGCGGGCAGGCCGATGCTCAGCTTGAGCAGGAGCAGCTTGCGCGCCGCGCCGGGCGGCAGAGCCAGTCCGTCAAACTTGCGCGCTTCGCCGATCAGCTCGGTCTGCCGCGCGATGATCCGGTCGTTGGCCTCGGCCTCCAGAGCCACCGTATCGTCGGTGATATAGGTCTCCTCGATCCACGCGGCGCGGTTCGCGTCGATACTCATCGCGTTCAGTTCCTTCTCCGCGCTGGAGATAAAGGCCAGAGCCTCGGCGACGGTGGGCTTGCCAGCGGTTGCTGTTTGCGCCGGAGCGGAATCTACGCAAGGAAGCAGGGCGAATACTGTCAGGAATAAGGGAAGGATGGGGCGGGTTCTGAAAGTCATGGCAAGGGAAATATAGAACATTTTCAGGGGTTCTGGAAATGGCGGCGCTCGGCTCGATCGTCCTCAATTCCCGCTTTTGCCCAGCCCAAAGATCTTTTGCAGGATATTCTTATGGTCTCCGGGGTGGTCACAGGTCTCCATGGGCGCGGTGCCGTCGAGGAACGCCGCCCCATAATCGTCCGGGCAGGAGGCGTCGCTGAGCAGGTTGGTCGTCTTGTCGAGGGAGACAACTTCCACGCCGGGGGGGGCGTGAATTCGTTGGTGTCGGAGTACTGCGGCAGTTGGACGGCATTCTTCATGAACGCCGCCCAGATCGGCGCGGCGGCGTGTGCGCCTTCGATCTTGATGTCGGTATAGTCGTCGTTGCCCACCCACACGATGCACAGCAGGTTGCTGGTAAAGCCGGCAAACCATGCGTCGTGGCTGGTGCCGGTTTTACCCGCGGCGGGAGAGACGAACCCCATGTTGCGCACCCCCGCGCCGGTCCCCTGGCCTTGCAGCACATTCTCCATCAGGCTGGTAGTGAGATAGGCCACGCGCGGGTCGAGTACCTGCTTGGAGGCGGGCGTGTAGTCGGTGATCACATCGCCCGTGGAGGTGCGAATACTGGCCAGCATCCAGGGATCCAGATGGAGCCCTCCGTTGGCGAAGACGGTGTAGGCGCCCGCCATATCGAGCGGCGTGGCGTCATAGGAGCCGATGGCCATCGAAGGCGTTCCTTGCACGCCTTTGATGCCCGCGTTGCGTGCCAGCGCTGCCACATTGTCAAATCCCACCATCGAGGCCAAACCGATGGTGGCGTTGTTGTCCGAACGCATCAGCGCAAAGCGGGCCGTAATCTCGCCGTAATACTCGCCTTCATAGTTCTTCGGCGTGTACTCGTAGGGAGTTCCTTCGCCGTAGGTGCTTTGCGTGTCGTTGAGCATCGTTACCGGCGAAAAGAGCTTGCTCTGGCCGGGCAGAATCGTGCCCTCGGCAGCGGTGGCAAAGGCCGCGGCATAGACAAAGGGCTTGAAGATCGAGCCCGTGGGCCGCTTGGCCACCGCATGATTCAGTTGCGAGCTGCCGTAGCTGCGGCCGCCCACCAGCGCCAGCACCTGGCCGGTGTGCGGATTCAGCGCCACCAGCGCCACCTGTGGATAGACATACGGTATGCCGCGTTTTCTGTCGCGCGCGTGCAGCCGGTCCACCTGCTCGTCCACCACGTGGATTGTGGATTCGACGGCATCCGTCGCTTCCCGCTGCAGGTCGGGGTCGAGCGAGGTATAGATGCGCAGGCCCTCGCGGTTGAAGTCGAGTTCACCCAGCTTTTGCAGCAGTTGCTCGTGAACCAGGTCCACAAAGTACGGCGCCTCGCTGGCGTCCACGCTCTGCGTTGTCAGGTGCAGAGGCTCCTCCTTGGCTTGCTCGGATTGTTCCTTGGTAATTGCGCCGGTCTCGACCATCGAGTCCAGCACCAGGTTGCGCCTGTCGATAGCCCGGTCCCCATGGCGGAAGGGCGAAAAATAATTGGGCCGCTGGATCATTCCCGCCAACAGCGCACAGTCCGATAGATCGAGCTTCTGCACATCCCTGCCAAGGTAGGACTCGGCGGCCTCGCCAAATCCGTCGATCGAGAAGCTGCCGCGCTGGCCCAGGTTGATCTCGTTGGCGTACATCTCGAAGATCTGCTGCTTGCTGAACCGGTGTTCGAGCTGGAAGGTGATGAGGATTTCGATCAGCTTGCGCTTCCAGGTCTTCTCCGGCGAGAGAAAAAAACCGCGCGCGAGCTGCATGGTGAGCGTCGAGCCGCCCTGCTTCTTGTGGCCGGAAAACAGGTCCTGAACCGCGGCGGAGACAAGACGCGAGAAGTTGACGCCGTCGTGCTCGAAAAATCGCCGGTCCTCGATAGCCATCACCGCGTGAACCAGATTCTGCGGAATCTCATTGTAGGTAAGCAGCCGGCGCTTGGTGCGGTTAGGATCGTTGCTCAGGCCGGTAATCAGCAGCGGCTCCAGTTCATAACTGGCCAGCGGCTGATCTTGTTCGTCGGTGATCGATTGGACAACCCCGCCGCTGATTCGGATTATCGCGCGATCGGGCGCGTGGTAAGACAGCGGGCCGGGACGCACGATGATGCTCTGCGCGCCTTGCCTGTAGGTGCCCATCTGAGAGGTCTGCGCGGCGCCGTCGGCCGAGTAGCCGGCCTCGGCCAACTCGTTGGCGATCAGGCGGATCGAGAGTTTTTGCCCTGGGCGCACCTGGCGCGGCGCGGCATAGATCTTGGCGGTCGCGGCAAAGATCGGCTGCTTCAGGCGCTCGTCCACAATGTGCTGATACTTGACGTAGTAATAACCGCAGAGAGCAAAGAAACCTAGCGCACAGGCAGCAAGCCCAAGCAGCCCCACGCGCAACACCGGCGTTGCCCAGTGGTGCATTCGGATCTGCCTCGGAATAATGACCTTCAGCGCCATCATGCTCCTTGAAATGCAGCCTTCAGCTTCTAGCTACTAGCTTCTAGCGGGTAAGGAATCTTCTCCGCTGGAGAAACTTGGTCGAAGACTGAAGGCGAGTTGAGTGGAAAAGGCGAACAGCTGGAAGCTAATAGCTAAAAGCTGTGTTTATGCCCCCACCGCCTCCAGCAGCGCATCTTCTTCGACGCGTTCCTTCACCAGCGCCAGCACATCACCCAAGGCCACATCCACGCTGGTCGAAGTAGCCCGCGTTATCAACTCCACTTTGCCTTCGGCCGCCTTCTTGCCCACGTTGATGCGGTAGGGAACGCCCACCAGATCCGCGTCTTTGAATTTGACGCCGGCGCGCTCGTCTCGGTCATCGAGCAGAACGTCCAGCCCCGCCGCTTCGAGCTCCACGGCCAGCTTTTCGCCGGTCTCGGCCAGCAATGCATCGGTCATGTTGGTCACGGTGACCACCACGGTGAATGGAGCAATCGAAGCCGGCAGCCAGAATCCATTCTTGTCATTGGACTGCTCGATGGCCGAGGTGAGAATGCGTTCGATGCCGATGCCGTAGCAGCCCATGATGGGCGTCACTTCCTTGCCGTTCACATCGAGCACTCGCGAGCCCATCGACGCAGTGTACTTGTCGCCGAGCTTGAAGATGTGGCCGATTTCGACGGCTTTGCCGACGACGAGCTTGCCGCCGCAAGCATCTTTCGGGCAGCCCTCGCCCTCGTTTACGGTGCAAATGTCCGCCATCAGTGTCCACGAGAAATCGCGGCCCGGCGTAACATTGCGCAGGTGGTAGTCGAGCTTGTTCGCGCCGGCGACCATGTTCTTGCGGTTTTCGAGAGACTGATCGGCGACAACAGTCAGCCCGTCGTCGAGCGGTTTCGCACTGGGCTTCAGTCCCACAGGTCCGAGGAAGCCTGCTGGCCCGTTGAAGTATTCATCCAACTCGTCGCCCTGCATGGTCCGCAGTTCCGATGCGCCGATTGCTCCCAGTAACTTCGTTTCGTTGACCTGGTGATCGCCGCGCAGGAAAGCCGCAACTCCATGCCAGGCATCCGGCTGGCCTTTCCTGCCACGCGTCAGCACCATATACGCCACGCACTTGATGTCCGACGACTCGGCCATCTTGAAGAACTTTGCAACCTCGGCAATCGCGCCGCAGCCCGGCGTGTGCACCAGTTCCGGCTTGCCGTCGCTTGTGGCTTCCAACTCAGTAACCGGCTCCAACTTCGAGATCGCCTTTTCGGTGTTGGCCGCGTAGCCGCAGACCGGACAGCTTGCGATCAGATCCTCGCCCGCGTCGGTGTAAACCATGAACTCCTGCGATTGCGAGCCCCCCATCGAGCCCGAATCCGCCTCGACAGCAACAAACCTCAGCCCGCAGCGCGTGAAGATCCTGCGATAGACCGCATCGTGCAGATCGAAGCTCCTGTCCAGGCTGGCCTTGTCCATATCGAAGGAATAGCTGTCCTTCATCGTGAACTGGCGCACCCTGAGCAGCCCCGACTTGGGCCTCGCCTCGTCGCGGAACTTGGTCTGAATCTGGTACCAGATCTGCGGCAACTGCTTGTAGCTGCGCAGCTCGTTGCCGGCGATGGTCGTCATGATCTCTTCGTGGGTCATGCCCAGGCAGAGATCGGCGCCTTTGCGGTCCTTCAGCCGGAACATGTTGTCGCCCATCACCGTCCAGCGGCCGCTCTTCTCCCACGGCTCCTTCGGATGAATGGCCGGCAGATAAAACTCCTGGCCGATTCGGTCCATCTCCTCGCGCACGATGCCGATGATCTTGTTGATCGACCGTGTCCCAAGGAAGAGATAGTTGTAGATGCCCGCGCCGAGCTGCCGGATGTAGCCTGCCCGAACCAGAAACCGGTGACTGGCCACTTCGGCGTCAGCCGGGGCCTCGCGAAGAGTGGGAATGAAGAGCTTTGACCAGCGTTGCATGAGGATGAGTGCGACTTTCCCGCCGGTCGTGCCGGCGCAGGACGATTTTCCGATTCTCTCTATTCTAAATGTTCACCGCCGGGTTGCTCCCGGATGCCGGACCATCGAAAGTAATCTGCGTGAGCCATCCTGCGATGGTTGAGGCAACGCCCACTGCATCCGGCAGATATAATGCGGTGATGGAGTTTCACGCAGCCCACGCGGGTCAACCGGCATGAAAAGACTTCTGCGCCTGATGCGCTATGGGCTGCCCTACACCTTTCAATGGCTGCCCGGCATCTTTCTGCTGGCCATAGTTGGACTTCTGGAATCCCTTCGCATTGTGCTCTTTGTGCCCATTCTTGGAGTGGTTCTAAATCCTCACAGCCAGTCCAATGAACTCAATCTCTTCCCCATGGCGCCTCCCGCCTGGCAGTTAGATATTCATCGCTTTGTCCCTCATCAACTGCATAATGCCTGGACGGTTGTGGCGTTCGCGCTGGTGGCCTCTACGATTCTCAAGGGCCTAAGTGACTATTTGGGCACTTATCTGGTGAACTATGCGGGATTTGGGATGATCACCGATCTGCGCAATCACCTCTATGAAGTAACGCTCCGGCGCTCCTCCAGTTTCTTTCATCAGCATCCCACCGGCAGCATTCTCTCCACGCTCATCAACGATGTGGACCGCGTACAAAACGCAGTCAGTTCGGTGCTGGGCGATTTCTTGCAACAATTGTTTACCTTTGTTTTTACGATGGCGGCGGTGATTGCCCTGGGTGGACGGCTGAGTTGGTTGCTGCTCCTCTTTGTCCCCGTTGTGATTACTTCCTCGCGCCGCATCGGCCGTTCCGTTCGAACGCGCACCCGCACCGGACAGGACAAGCTCGCCGAAATTCAGAATATTCTTCATGAGACTGTAACCGGCAACAGCATCGTCAGGGCCTTCAATACTGAACTGTGGGAGATTCTGCGCTTCAAGAAGGCCGCCAAGCGTCTTTTCCGCGCCAATCTGCGCAGTGTCCGAATTCAATCCATCAGTTCGCCATTGATGGATACGATCGGCGCGGTGGCGATTGCGTTGCTCCTGCTGATTGGCCGCAACGAGATCCAGCACGGGCGCATGACGGCCGAGGTCTTCATCACCTTCATCGTCGCGCTCTTTAAGCTCTATGATCCGGTGCGCAAGTTTGCTTATTTCTACAACAGCTTCCAGCAGGCGATGGGCGCGTCGATGTCGATCTTCAGCTTTTTCGATGCCGAGGACGACGTCAAGGAAAAGCCGCACGCCACAGTCTTCAAGGGCTTCAAATCCGCGATTCGTTTTGAGAATGTCGGCTTCTCCTACTCCACCGAAGAAGGCGAACACCAGATCCTGCACAATGTCGATCTGGAGGTCCAGGCCGGTGAGGTGCTGGCGCTGGTCGGTCCCAGCGGCGCGGGAAAATCCACGCTGGTCAACCTGATTCCGCGCTTCTTCGATGTAACCAGCGGCCGCATCCTCATCGACGGCCGCGACCTGCGCGATCTGACACTCGGATCGCTGCGCCGTCAGGTTGCCCAGGTGACGCAGGAGACGATCCTCTTCAACGACACGGTGCGCAACAACATTGCCTACGGCCAGCCCGATGTTCACATGAAGCTGGTAAAAGAGGCCGCGCAGGCCGCCCTGGCTCACGAATTCATCCTGCGTATGCCGCAAGGCTATGACACGGTGATCGGCGAAAAGGGGTTCCGGCTCTCCGGCGGCGAGCGCCAGCGTTTGGCCATCGCCCGGGCTATCCTGAAAAACGCGCCAGTCCTGATCCTCGACGAGGCTACTTCCTCGCTCGACGCCGAAAGCGAATCCCTCGTCCAGGCTGCACTGGCCAACCTGATGCAGAATCGCACGGTGCTGGTCATCGCCCATCGGCTCGGAACGATTCGCCGCGCCAACCGCATCGCCGTCCTCGAAGACGGACGCATCACCGCCATCGGGTCGCATGAGGAGCTGCTGACCACATCCCCCACCTATCAGAGGCTTTATCAACTGCAATTCATGGACATGCCGGAAGGACCCCAGCCGGAGCCTGCTTTCTCAGCCGAGACAAAGGACTAGCAGTCATGCCGATTTATTCGATGACCGGGTTTGCCCGCTCTCAGATTCGCGTCCCCCTCCCCAATGAGGGCCAACTGAGCTACACGCTCAGCGTCAAGAGCGTTAACCACCGCTTTCTCGACGTGCAGTTGCGCCTGCCCTCGGGCCTCGATGCTCTGGAGATGGAGCTGCGCAAGGCCATCAAGGACAACTTGATTCGCGGCCATGTGGATCTGACCCTCTCCATCGACCGCTCCACTCAGCAGTCGGCCGGCTACAACCGCGAACTCGTCAACAGCTATCTGGCCGCCTTTGCCGCCGCGCGCGAGGAGCATGGCCTGGGCGGCCAGCCGGACCTGAACACCATTCTTCGCCTGCCCGGAGCATTGCAGAACGATAACCGCTCGAATGGCGACGAGGACCAGGCCGCGCTGATCGAAAGCGTACAGCGCGAGATCGGCCCCCTGCTTGAAGAATTGAAGACCATGCGGGCCCGTGAGGGCGAAGCTCTGGAGGCGATTCTTCACGGCACGCTGGACCGGCTGGCGGAGGCAAACGACGGCGTGGCGGCGCTTCGCCCCGAGGTCGAAGAGCGCTATCAGGCCCGGCTCACCGAGCGGCTGCTGGCCGCAACCGGCTCCGAGTTCAACCGCCAACGGCTGCTCGAGGAGGTTGCCGTGCTGGTCGAGCGCAGCGACATTGCCGAGGAGCTGACCCGCATGACCACCCACATCGGCCATTTTCGCGAGTTGTTGCAGGCCGGCGGCGAAGTCGGCAAAAAACTCGACTTCCTGCTCCAGGAGATGAACCGCGAGGCCAATACCCTGCTCTCGAAGACCGGCGGCATCGGCGGCAAGGGAACCACCATTACCGAACTGGGTTTGGCCATGAAGTCGGAGATTGAAAAGGCCCGCGAGCAGATTCAGAACGTAGAATAGCAGGATCGGTCGGGCGGAAACTCAACCAATGCGCCCAGAGGAAAGTCGCATCGTGGCAGGAATTCTCTTCATCATCTCGGCGCCATCAGGCTCGGGCAAGAGCACGCTGGTCAGCGAGGTGCGCAAGCAGTTGACCGGAATCGAGTTTTCCGTCTCCTGGACGACGCGCCAGCCGCGCGGCTCCGAGCAGAACGGGCGCGAGTACAACTTCACCAGCCGCGAGGAGTTCGAGCGGATGCTCGCCGCGGGATTGTTTCTCGAGCATGCCGAGGTCTTCGGAAACTACTATGGCACGGCGCGCAGTTCGCTCGAGCAGGCCCGCCTTGCCGGCCACGACCTGGTACTCGACATCGACGTGAAGGGAGCGGCACAGGTGCGGGCCGCCATGCCCGAGGCGGTGAGCATCTTCGTCCTGCCGCCCAACCCCAAGGTCTTGCGCACCCGCCTGCGCAATCGCAGCCGCGCCGAGGGCGTCGAGGACGAGGCCGAGGTTTACCGCCGCCTCAGCGAGGCCCGCAAGGAGATTGAGAATTATTGCGAATACGGCTATATTTTGGTCAACGACATTTTGGACCGGGCGGTGGCGCAACTGGAGGCCATCGTGCAGGCCGAACGCTTCTATCGCCACGACGAGCCGATCGCCTTCCGGTCGCGCCGCGTGCTCGAGGTGGCAGCCGGATGCCTGCAAGTCAACTCGTATGAGCGGGTAAAGCCTGTGCTGGATGCATTTGGCATTGGCAGCGACTCCGGTCAGCAGTTCCTGGATTTCGACGAGGACTCCGATGACGATTGAAACTGGCTTCGACTCGAACTATCGCAAGGTCCTGGTAGCAGCACGCCGCGCCCGGCAGTTGCAGGGCGGCTCCCATGCCCTTGTTCCCACCCAATCCACCAAACCCTGCCGCATCGCCCAGGATGAGATCGACGCCGGCAAGATCGGCTACGTCAAAGCCGACGTGCCAGTGGTCAAGCCGGCGATCGAAGGCCCGGCCATTCCCATCCTGGCCGGTTGATCTCAGCTTCGAGCCCGCCGGGCCGATTCGCTGCCGATCGGGCTCCTATCTCTTCCTCGCCTTGAGGCTCTTGCCGGTCTTGGGCTTCGCCCGGTCCGTCCCGGCAGCCTTCTTCACGGCCTTTTTGGCGGCAGCCTTGCGCCGGAGAACTTCTTCCTTCGAGTACATCGTGCCGCGGCAGTTCTTTGCGCCGCAGTTGCAAATGGCCTCATCGTCGCCGCCGTCGTAGAGGCAGTAGTCGTAGGTGATTTCCTCGCCCGCGGCGATCTTCCGGATGGCCTTGATCCACACCCGCCCGTCTTCCTCGCTGGTCTCGCAGTTGGCGTCGCAGTCTGTGGTTGATGAACATGGCCATGCAGTGGCCGTCGATGACGATCTCGCCACTCCCAAGTCCAAACAGGTAGGTGATTGGCGAGGTCTCGTAGGCGGTGTCGGCCTCGGCCTTGCTGAGCCGGGGGCCAGTGTACTCGGCCACGCGCGCGCCCTTGCGGATCGGCGTCGTGGTGTAGCAGCCTGCGGCGTGGATGGCGGAAGAGCGGATGATTAACCCCATGCGAATGTGCGATGCTTTCCTTTTGCAGCGGTATGAATCGCATCGTACCATTGAATGCATGAGGAACGGCGTGAGCCCCGCATGAGGCGATGAAATGAGACCTATTTTTCCAATAGCGCTGCTCGTGGCTGGCTGTCTGGCTGGCAGCCTGGCGGCAAACGGCCAAAGCAAGCCGGCGGACGAGAGCAAGAAGCCCGCGGCCGCCTCCCAATCAGGCGCCAATCCCTTTCCCGAGGACACCAGCACGGTTCCCGTCATGCCTTCAAATTCCACGCCCGCATTGCCGGATGGGAGCTATAACGGAGCGGAGAGCGCTCCGGTTCCTCTGCCGGGCGACGACCTTGACCCGGTGCGCTCTCCCGACGACCCCGAGCCGGCCGCAGCGAGCGCGAAGCCGGACGACTTCAGCTCCAGCCTCGCGGGACTGGCGAATCTGCTGCCCAGCCCCGAGGACGATCAGTCCGGCAAGAGAAAACTCGCCGTCAAGGAGCCTACCCACCAGGAGGCCGCCTCCAAAGACATTGAGGTCGGCGGCTACTATCTGGAGACGAAGGACTGGAAGGGCGCTCTTTCGCGCTTCGAATCCGCGCTGGTGCTCGACCCGGAGAACCCCGATGTCTATTGGGGCCTGGCGGAGGCCGACCGGCATCTGGGCAATCTTGCCGATGCGCGAGCGAATTACGAAAAAGTCGTCGATTACGATCCCGACAGCCACCACGGCAAAGAGGCGCGCAAGAAGCTGAAAGAGCCGGAGATTGCCAATGGAAAAAACGTCGCCGCCAGCCAGCCTCCGGCGGCCCAGACGCAACAATAGCCCTCAGAAACCGGCCAGGCGCAGATAAGCGGCGATGATGGGCTGTCCCCACAAGCTGCTGACGATTCCCCCGATCGAGAGAAATGTCCCCAATGGCAGCTTCGTCGTGGCCCATCCTTCCGCGTTGGCCCGCGTAGACGAGACTGCCAGCAGAACGACGGCGGCCAACGATCCCAGCACCGCACCCAGACCGAAGGCCAGCAGAGCGCCCGGCAACCCCAGCCATGCAGCGAGCATCCCCATCAGCTTGGCATCGCCCAGGCCGATGCCCTCGCGGCGGCGAACGAGCCAGTAGACCCATCGAATGAGCAGAATGAGGCCGACAGCGGCCAGAATCCCGAGAAGCCGGCGAATCGCGTCATGAAGGAGAATATTCTGTGGCAAAAACACGCCCCTATGCGCGCTCAGAACGTCTCCTGATGTCAATTTGAGTCGCAGAAGAAAAGCGATGAATCCCAGCGCGGTTTCCGGCAATGTGATCCAGTCGGGGAGCCAAAGATGTTCGGCATCGAGCACGGCCAGGGCCACCAATAGCCACGACAAAATCATCTTCCCGAAGAAAACGACCATCGAGCTGTAGAAGAAATGCGGCGGCAGCTCCGGCTGCAGGAATCCGCCGAGCCATTGCCAGCCGGCAATCGCCCATGGAATGCCAACCGCCAGCTCAATCAGCGGATAGCGGCAGCTCACGCGGGCGTGGCAGGTGCGGCAGCGGCCACGGAGAAAGAGCCAACTGACGACAGGCAAAATCTCCCACCAGGTAAGGGTGCGGCCGCAACTGCGGCAATGGGAGCGCGGCCGGATCATGCTCTCGCCCCTGGGCCAGCGGAGTACGCACACGTTAAGCAGGCTGCCGAAGGCCAGCCCCATCAAGCCCGCATAGACCGCTCCCAGAATGTGCAGCATGAGCAGAATTGAGTATACGTTCTTGAGACGCAGAGACCGTCGCAGCCGCTCCAGCTCAAGGTAAACTGAAGGTGCATGGACCTTCCGCCTGAAAGTTCCACAGCACAGCCTTCCGCGCCTCTCGCATCTCACCCGGCGCGGGCGGCGGCCTTGTTTGAGCGCTCGGTGGAGATTATGGCGCAGTTGCGCGCTCCCGGCGGCTGCCCCTGGGACCGCGAGCAGTCCTTCGATTCCATTCGCAAATACACGCTGGAAGAGGTCTACGAGGTCTTCGACGCCATCGAGCGCGGCGACTTTCCACATCTGGCCGAGGAGTTGGGCGACCTGCTGCTCCAGGTTCTGTTTTATGCCGAAATGGCGGCCAACGAGGGCCATTTCACCATCGCCGATGTCCTCGACCATCTGAACAACAAGCTGATCCGGCGCCATCCCCACGTCTTTGGCGAAGAGGCATCGCGGGCGGCCGGCAACCGGGCCAATGTCGATGCGGAGGTCGAGGGCTCATCGGCAGCCGTGCTGCGCAATTGGGAGGAGATCAAGGCGGCGGAGGCATTGCATGCAGCCGCCACGCCTTCGGCGCAAAGGCATCCGGCATCGCGGCTCGATTCCGTCCAGCGCGCAATGCCGGCTCTCGCCGAGGCTTCCAAGCTGGGCGCAAAGGCGCAAAAATCAGGTTTCGACTGGCCCAACTGGCGCGATCTGCTGCCCAAGCTGGCCGAGGAGACCGCCGAGTTGGAGGCCGAAGCCTCATCCGGTGATCCTGCGCGCAAGCCCGCGGTCGAGGCCGAACTGGGCGACCTGCTCTTTACCGTCGTCAATCTGGGCCGCCACCTGGGCGTCGACGCCGAGATGGCCCTGCGCGGCTGCAACCGGCGCTTCCGGCAGCGCTTTCGCGAGATGGAGCTGGCCTCCCAGAGACCGCTCGAAGCGCTTTCCCCGGATGAGTTGGAAGCCTTATGGGCAGAAGCGAAGCGCACACTCGCCGCTCCCAATCCGGAGACGAGGCCATGATCTCGATTCGCAGTTGCCAGGGCCGCGACGAACTGGAAGCCTGCGTCCAACTCGAGATCGAGACCTGGGGCTACGACCCGACGGATGTGATTCCCCGCAAAGCATTTCTGGTGTGGCAAAAGATTGGCGGCCAGGTGATCGGCGCCTTCGACACAGAGATCTCCAGCACCGGCGCCCCGGAATCGCTGGTGGGCTTCGTGCTCTCTTTGCCGGGAATGAAGACAGATACGGAAAATGGCGCGCCCCGCCCCTATCTGCATTCCCACATGCTGGCGGTAAAAGAGCGCTACCGAAATCGCGGCCTCGGCATGCAACTAAAGCTGGCGCAACGCATTGAGGCGCTCTCGCGCGGCATCTGCCTTATCGAATGGACCTTTGATCCCCTCGAAATCAAAAACGCATATCTCAACATCCAAAAGCTGGGCGCGATTGCCCGCCGGTACGAAGTGGATTTTTATGGTGTATCCTCATCTCGTCTGCAGGGTGGGCTTCCGACCGACCGCCTGGTCGCCGAGTGGCAGCTCGATTCGCCCAGGGTTGAGGCGGCTCTCGATGGCCGGCCGGCAGCAGCACACGTCATCGAGGCGCGTATCTCGGTCCCGGCCTCCGTCAATGACTGGAAGGCTTCGAAAGCGGACCGGGAACAGGCTCTCGCTGTTCAATTGGAAAACCGCAAAAACTTCCAGGATGCCTTTTCACGCGGATTAGCCGTCCTTGGCTATACTCTGGATGCACAAGGAAACGGAGTCTTCGAGTTGGGTCTCCCTAATCAGGCCGAAGCCGGCCATAAATCTCAAGGAGCTCAAAAAACTCTATGAAGATCGATGCGATCATCCTGCGCGAGTTGCACATGCCCTTGGTGCGCCCCTTTGAAACCAGCTTTGGCGTCACGAGCAACCGGAGAATCCTCCTCGCGGAGGTCAAGTCCGAAGGCCTGACCGGCTGGGGCGAGTGCACGGCGGGCGAGCGGCCCCACTTCTCCGCCGAGTCCACCGACAGCGCCTGGGCTGTGATCGTCAATGAACTTGCCCCGATACTGGCTGCGGCGTCGCCTGCGCACGGCGGCGAGTGTCCGAAGATCTTCCGCCAGGTGCGGGGCAATCGCATGGCCAAAGCAGCTCTCGAAGACGCCATCTGGGATCTGGAGGCGCAGCGCATAGGAGTTTCGCTCGCCCATCTGATTGGCGGGGTTCGAGATACGATTCCATGCGGCGTCTCGCTGGGGATTCAGTCGTCGATTCCCGAGCTGATCACGATTATCGAGCGTGAGCTGGCAGCCGGCTATCGGCGCATCAAACTCAAGTGCAGGCCGGGCTGGGATGTCGAGGTCTTCGAGAAGGTGCGCAGCCGCTGGCCTCAGATCCTGCTCAGTTGCGACGCCAACTCGGCTTACCGGCTCAGGGATGCGGATCATCTGGTCGGCTTCGATGCCTTCGACCTGCTGATGATCGAGCAGCCGCTCTGGCACGACGATTTCTTCTACCACTCGATGCTGCAGAAGCGCCTGAATACGCCGATCTGCCTGGACGAGTCCATCCACAACCGGCGCGATGCGCTGGCGGCCATCGAGATGGAGTCCTGCCGGATCATCAACATCAAGCTGGGGCGCGTCGGCGGCTTCTCTGAGGCCATCGCCGTGCACAACGCCGCGCAAGAGCGGGGCATCCCGGTCTGGTGCGGCGGAATGCTCGAGTCGGGCGTGGGGCGGGCGCACAACATCGCGCTATCGACTCTCGAAAACTTCACGCTCCCCGGCGACATCTCCGCCTCGGCGCGCTATTGGGCCGAGGACATCATCGAGCCCGCGGTGACGGTTTCCCCCGCCGGCGAGATCGCCGTACCGGAGACCCCCGGCCGCGGATACGAGGTGCGCACCGATCGAGTAGAACAGCTCACCGCCCGTAAGGAGACGATTCGCGCGATGGAACTTGTCGGCTAGCAAGATTGTTGGGGCGATCCAGTCTCGGCAAACTGGCAGCAAATCGTATGTTAAACCGGAGATCGCTCGGCACCCTTTGCGGTGGATGAGACGATAATCGGGTCTGCCCCTGTTAATGAGTCGAGGAGATCCATGAACGAGCCCGATACGAGACTCCGCCGCTTCGCCGTTGCCAGTGCCGTAACAGCCTTGCTCGCGGTCATCTTTATCCAGCTCGCGCTGATGGCGCAAGCCAACTCCGCCACCTGGGACGAACCGGATCACATCTACTCCGCATATATGCAGGCGACGCGTGGAGACTTCGGGCTCAACCCCGAGCACCCGCCGCTGATCAAGTATCTCGGCGCTCTACCGCTCTTGAACATGCAACTTAAAATGCCTCCGCTTGAGGACCGCCCATACCGCCTTGAGGAAGCGGCTGGGGGTAGAGACTTCCTCTTCGGCAACGACGCGAATACCATTCTTTTCCGCGTCCGCCTCGCAACCTCCTCGATCACCATCCTGCTGGCTCTCATCGTCTTCCTCGCCGCTCAGGAGATGTTTGGCGCGGGCGCTGGCTTCATCGCTCTCGGTCTCATCGCCTTCGACCCCACGCTGCTCGCCCATTCGGCGCTGATGACCACCGACGCCGGCGGAGCTTGCTTCATGTTTTGTTCGATCTATGCCTTTTACCGGTATGCAAAGGCGCCATCCATAGTCCGCCTGGCGCTCGCCGGTCTGGTGGTTGGGTTGGCACTGGCCTCCAAGCATAGCTCTGTTCTGCTCTTTCCCATGCTGCTTTTGCTGGCCATTGTTGAAGTCGCCTGGCCCCGGGCTCCTCTACCTTGGGAGCACGCCGCGAGCCTTGGAAGACGCTCTATTCGCTTTCTAGCAGCACTCATCTCCATTGCGATTCTCTCCGTAGGCGTTCTTTGGGCTTCTTACGATTTCCGCTACGCCGCGCGCGAAGATGGACTGCACCTTAACCCCCCTCTTGCCGCCCAGCTCGCCCGAGTCTCAAGCCCGACCGAGAGAGATGCTCTCGCATCCGCGGCAAGGCTTCATCTGCTGCCTGAGTCCTACATCTACGGGTTCGCTCACGTCCTTTTCCAATCGAAGGCCTTCACCAGCTTTTTGCTGGGTACAATCTACCCGCATCCCGTCTGGTTCTATTTCCCCGTAGCCATGGTCATCAAGTCAACCCTCACCTTCCTGATCCTCTTCGCAATCACCGCGCTGGTGATTGTAACGGGCAGGCTTCCTGAGCGGCGCGAAATCCTCTACATGGCAATACCGGCCGCAATCTATATGGCCTTTGCCATGGCGGGAGGCATGAACATCGGTGTCCGCCATGTCCTTCCCGTCTATGTCTTCCTCTCCGTGTTGATTGCCGGAGCGGTCTGGAACCTCGTCCTGAGAAATCGCCGCTGGCTCTCCGTTGTTGTCGCCCTCCTTGTGTTTCAGGCTGTCTCTGTAGTGCGCGCCTTTCCGGCCTACATCTCCTATGCGAACGAGGCGGCCGGCGGTCCTTCTCGCGTCCACGAGCTGCTCAGCGACTCCAGCTCCGATTGGGGCCAGCAACTGAAGTCCGTGAAGCGCTATCTTGACGCACACGGCATCAAGAACTGCTGGTTCGCCTACTTCGGTCAGGGTGTCGCGGACTATCGCTACTACGGCATTCCCTGCAAGCCGCTGATCACCGCCGATTCTCTCTACTTCGATGCTCCGCACGATGTGCCGCCGTCGATCGATGGTCCTGTTCTGATAAGCGCCGGCGTCCTCTCCGGCTTTGAGTTTGGCCCCTACCCCTTGAACCCTTACGACCAGTTCAGGCAGCTCAAGCCCGCGGCGGTCATCGACTACGGGGTCTTCATCTACGATGGGCACTTCGACATTCCCCTCGCCGCCGCTCTGAGCCACGGACAAAAAGCGGGTGTGCTGCTGGCGCAGAACAAAGCTCCCGAAGCCCTCGCCGAAGCGCAGCAAGCCGAAGCCCTGGCGCCCGATTCGGCAAGCGTCAACGCCACCATGGGCAAAGCGCTGGATGCGAGCGGCCGTCCGCAGGAGGCGCTTCCTTACTACCAGAAGGCGCTGACACTTGCGCAGTCAGCCGAGCCGCAATTTCAGCAATCCCTGATCAAGGAAATGGAAGAGCGCTTGGGGGCCAGGCAGCCCTGAGCCGGTTCCACAATCGCCGGTCCCGGAAACGGATGCCCCTTAAGCGCTTTTCTGCCTGGGGGGCGCGACTCTTCGTCTGTTCGCTCCCAATCGTATCTATCTGCCTCATTCCCGCTCGGAAAGGCTCTTGAGGTCGATTCCCAACTGCTGGCATTTCTTGTAAAGGTGGCTGCGTTCCAGGCCCAGCGCCTTGGCCGTCTGGGTCACGTTCCGGTTGTGCCGGTCGAGTTCGGCCAGCATCGTGGCCTGTTCAAAGGCCATCACGCGCTCGGCCAGCGGTCCCGTTGCGCCGGAGCTGGATAGGCTTGCCGTCTTTTTGGACGAGTGAGAGGCCGGCAGTGCCAAGCTCACTGCCTCGGCGTCCACCTCCGCTCCGGCCAGCAGAAGCAGCCGCTCGACTACATTGCGCAGCTCGCGAATGTTGCCCGGCCAGCCGTACTGCTTGAGCGCCTCGATGGCCTCGGCGGTGAAGGGAACCGGCTTCCATCCATTCTGTGCGCTCACCTGCCGGGCAAAGTGCTCGACCAGAGCGGGTAGATCCTCGCGGCGGTTGCGCAGCGGAGGCAGTTCGACGGGAAAGACCACGACGCGATGGTAGAGGTCGCGCCGAAAACCGCCGGACTCGACCAATTGCTCCAGATTGCGATGCGTCGCCACCACCACGCGGACATCGACCGTCGTGGGCTTGCCCGAGCCGATCCGCTCTACCTCGCCCTCCTCCAGCACGCGCAGCAGCTTGGCCTGCATTGCGGACGGCATGTCGCCAATCTCGTCGAGGAACAGCGTTCCTCGGTGCGCCTGCTCGAACTTGCCCGTACGCCGCTGCGCCGCGCCGGTAAACG
Organism: uncultured Acidobacteriaceae bacterium; assembly: GCA_963710875.1. Lineage (GTDB taxonomy): Bacteria > Acidobacteriota > Terriglobia > Terriglobales > Acidobacteriaceae > Telmatobacter. Next base: position 102,739 of record CAVQBW010000005.1, read on the forward strand.
ATCCCTTCTCGTGGCCGAAGAGCTCGCTCTCGATCAGCTCCGCCGGAACCGCAGCACAGTTCAGCGTGACAAACGGTCCCGCCGCGCGGTTGCTCTTCTCATGCAGCGTCCGCGCTACCAGCTCCTTGCCCGTCCCGGTCTCGCCATAGATGCAGATGCGCGACTCGCTGGCCGCCACGCGCTCGATCTGCGCCATCACCCGGCGCATGGTCTCGCCCGTCCAGACCAGCGTATGCTTGCCCACCCGGCTACGCAGATCCTGATTTTCAGTCTCCAGGCGCGTAAGCTTGAGGGCGTTTTCTACCGTGACCAGCAGCTTTTCGGTAGAGAGCGGCTTCTCAAGAAAATCCAGCGCGCCGAGCCGCGTTGCGCGGACCGCCATCTCGATATGCGCCTGGCCGCTCATCATCACGACCGGCGCAGCTACGCCAGCAGTCTTCAGATCTTCGAGCAGAGCGAGACCGTCGCGCCGAGGCATCACCACATCGCTCAGGATCAGGTCGAAGGGTTGCGCCAAGGCCAGTTCCAGCGCGCGGGCCGCGTTGTCGCAGACTACGGCTTCATGGCCGGCAAGCCGGAAGGCGCGGGAGAGCGAGGCCAGCGTGTTGGCCTCGTCATCGACGATCAGAATCTTCGCTTTTGCGCTCATGGTTTCGCCTCAACGGCTTTAGGAAGCGTAATGACAAAGACAGCGCCGCCACCGGGCCGGCTTTCAACCGCTATCGTCCCTGCGTGGTCGGCCACCACCGACTGCACAATTGCCAAACCCAGCCCGGTTCCATGCTGCTTGGTGGTGTAGTACGGAGTAAAGAGCCGTTCGCACTCTTCCGGAGTCAGTCCCTGGCCGGTGTCTGCGACGCGAATCTCGATCTTTTCCCCGAGAGGCCTTGCTGAGAGCGTTAGCGTGCCGCCCTCCGGCATGGCGTCCATCGCGTTCAAGACAAGATTGCTCAGCGCCCGGTGCAAAAGTTCAGTGTCGGCCATCAGCGGCATCGGCTGGCTCGCCAGATCGCTCTCAAAGCGAATCTTTGCCTCACTCTGGCTGCTTGCATTTCCATAAAGCGAAAGCACGCGTTCCACCACGTCCTTGGCGTCGATGGGCTCCAACTCCGGCTTAGGCATCTTGCTGAAGTCGCTGAAGCGGCCAATGATCGTCTTCAAGTTGGCGATCTCCATGCCCAGCGTCGTGGTGCTTTCACGGAAGACTTCGTCGAACTCGGCTTCAGGCAGTTCGCGAGCCCGCACCAGGTTCTCCACGGTCAGTTGCAGTGGGAACAGGGGATTCTTGAGTTCGTGGGCCAGCCGGCGGGCCAGTTCGCGCCACGCCGCCACGCGCTCGCTCTGCAGCAGCCGTTCGCGCTGGCTGGCGAGTTGTCCGGTCATGTGGTTGAAGCTGCGCGCCAGCACGCTGAGTTCATCGCGGCCTTTGCCGGGCCGGGCCACCCGCGCCTCCCAGTTGCCCTGGGCAACCTCTTCAGCCGCGCGGGCCAACTGCTCGATGGGCCGCGAGATGCGCGCCGCAATCCACAGGCTGAAGATTACGGCCAGTAGAATCCCGAGAGTAGCCACGCCATAAGCTATCGCCTTGATGTGCTGTTCCGCCTGGACCAAACCGGCGCGCGAGACAGCCACGGTGAGCACTGCCAGCACGGCGCCTGACTCATTCTTGAGCGGAATCGCTGTGGCGTTCACACTGTCTTCCCGGCGGCTGGTTAGGTAAAGCAGGCCGCCTGACTGCTGGCCGGTTTTAATTGCGGCGTCGATCAAGGGTTGGTAGCTGGCTACGCCCGGAACCTCGCCCGTGGCGCCAACAAGCCGCCTCGGGTCGAAACCGGCAACAGCACTGGCCGCTGTCGTTCCGTCTGGGTTGGCGTTCGCGTCGGGCTCTGCGTCGCTGTAAAGGCCGACCTGCATTCCCGGCGCGACGGGCAGGTCGGCAAGAAAGCTCTGGTCCAGCTTCTCGCCGCCCATCAGCCGGACCACCGGTCCCGAGCCAGTTCCGGCTGAATCGCCATGCCGCACGGCACGCACGGCAAAGAGGCCGAGCGCCGTGCTTCCGTCAGGCAGCTCTTCGCGCTTGAGGAAGGGCGCCTGGGCTGTCTGCGAGGCGGCTGGCTCCGGGTAGCCAAAGCGCGCCGGCCACTGCGCGGAGCTGACAACGTTGCCATCGGGACCGACAATCTCAAGGAAGTCGAGCTGCGCGTCCTGGGCCAGGCTCGCCGCCTCGGTAAGATAAGGTGATCCATCGCCGGTTTGCGCCAACTCGAAAGCCATTGCGCGTACCCGCTCCGTCGCGCCCGTGCGCTCCAGGGCTGAGGCGACCTCGTCCGAGCGATGCTGGAACTCGCGCTGGAATTGGCTTACGAAGAGAGCCGTCTCCTGCTGGTCCCGCTCGTCGAAGACCTGGCGGATGCGGATGAGCACGGTCCAGGCAACCGCGGCCACGGCAGCCGCTACAGTGAGCGAGAGAATCAGCAACAGCTTTTGCCGAAGGCTCACTGTGCGTCCTCCAGCGAAACGCCAGCAAGGTCGGGCGCTCCATCGGCGGCCAGCCGCAGGTCGCGCACGCGGCCACTCACCGCAAAAGCCCGAGGAAGATACAGCAAAGGAATCAGCGTGTTACGACTAAGAACCTCATGTTCAACTTTGAAAACAGAAGTGAGGCTCTCGTCGTCGATTAGAGTCGCTTGCCCCGCTGCCTGGAGCAGGAATTCCAGCCCGGCTGCTGGCTGTGTGGTTTCGAGCGGAAGCTGCCGCAGAACGAGGTCGGGAGCGTGCCCTGAAACTGCTCCGCCCATCTGCACATTGAAGCCCGCCGCGCGCAGGTTGAGGGCGATGCGCTGTGCCGCTAATTGCATCGCACCGTCGCCCTCGACAGCCAGCGTGAGCGGCGGAGGAGCAAGCCCGCCGCGCAGTTCGCGGGCCTTGTTCAGGTCGCGGACGGTGGGGAAGAGAAAGGAGTAGCCGGTGAGCGCGTTGGGCAGCAGGCTGGCCGTAACCTCACCCTGTTTTTGGAAGATGACGTTGGAGAGCGCGCCCCGGTCGATGGCCAATGCGATAGCCGCGCGCAGGTTGGGGTTGCCTAGCACGCCGGAGTCCGCGACCTGGAGCGCCAGCAACGTGGCAGGCGGCGAGGCTACCACGGTAAGCCGCTGCTCACGGGCGAGCCGCAACTGATCGGCGGGAATCTCGACCAGGTCGGCGCGGCCTACGGAAAGGTCGAGCCACTGGTCGCGGATCGCGCGATGGACGCTGATCTCGATCCCATCAAGAAATGGCCGGCCCTGCCAGCAGTTGTCGTTGGCGGCCAGCGTCAACACGCCGTTCGAGAAGCCGGTGAGCTGGAAGGGGCCTGTGCCGATGCTGCCGGAGGGCGTTGCGCCGTTCTCGGTGACGGTGAGGGCAATGCGGTACTCGTCACCGGCCAGCAGCGAGGGCAAGTTGGGCATGGGCGAGTCGCCGGTAAAGATCACCTCCGAGCCGACAGCGTGGACCGCCGTCCACGGGCATCCCGCAGTGCAGATGGTGTTGAGCGACGCAACCACATTGACCGAGGTGAGCGGCGTACCGTCGTGGAAGCGCACTCCAGGCCGCAGCCGGAACTGCCAGCGGTGATCGTTGTCCTCCGATTTCCACTCGATTGCCAGGGCGGGCTGCGGGAGTCCGTCCGCGCCGATGGAGGCTAGGCCGTCGAAGACCAGCCGTCGCGCCAGGCCGCCGGGGCGCTGCCAGGGCTCGCCCGCGATCTCGGCGCGCAACGTGCCGCCGTAGTGAGGGCGGGTGCGCGCCGCGGCCGGGAGTGCCAGCGTGGCGATCAGACAGCTAATTGCAGCTTGCCGTAACACGGTCCACCTCGTAGGAATCTGTCGAGCCTGGGCTGGCCGCCTTCCGCACAACGGCGTAGATGCTCTTTCCGTCCGGCGCGCTCCAGAGCGCGGTCACGGTTCCCTCCATGGCGAGCGGCGCGCTGGCAGGAACGGCCTCTTGCGCGGGAAGCTCGTAGGCGCGCAGGCTGTCGTTGAGAGCTTCGCCGGAGCCGGAGGCGACGATCTGCGTGCCCGCGCCGCAGCCGGAGTTGAGCGCCGCAAAATCGCTGCCCCAGTCGCGCGTGCCGCTGACGGGCTTGAGCGCTCCATTCTCGACGAGTTGCACCTTGCCGTCGATGCCGTTGGAGAGAAAAGCGGCTCCCGAAGGCCGGGGAAGCAGGGCGGCCGAGTAGAACGGGGGCAGATCGACGCCCAAGCTGGGAGTGACGACTCCGGTGAAGTAGTTGCGGGCGGCGTTGTAGAAGGCTTTGAGGGTGGCTATGCCTTTCGAGGCGTCGGTCGCGTCGGCGGGCCCAGTCGCAATAGGCCAGGGATCATCGCTCTGATCGCAGTGAACCGACCAGCCGCTCTCCTGCGCGCCCGTCATCGCCGGAGTTGCGTAGGCTCCGGTGCACTCGGTTCCGGGTGTGAAGGCCGTGAAGCCAAACCCGTCGGCGGAGGGAAGCATGTCCCCGCGCGGATCCCTGAGTAGTGACAGCCGCTGCCCGAGTTTGAAGCGTTGCTCTTGTTGACCGCTTGACGATGCTGTGGGAAGGACTACGATCTGCTCCTGCTCCAGGACCGCCAGACCTTCCTTTGTCTCAATCGCCGCCAGCACTGGCTCGCCGGAGGGCGGAATGGCATTCGATGGCGGGCCCGAGGAGTCCCACACGCGCTTGCTGCGGAGCACGACACCACTCGACGCGGTCGGAGGGTTATCGGCTTTCAGGTCCACATGCACCATCGCCACCCGAGTCTCGTTGCCCTCGACGATCTCTGCAACCCACAGCCGCTCGCGTGCGTTCTCGCTGAGCGTCACTCGAAGGAGATTGGCGCTCTCGGCGTCGGTGGTGGCCACGCCATGCGCCTTCAAATCCTGGTCCAAGAGACGCCGAATCGCGGGAAGTTCATCGGCCGGAATGGTGGAAAGGTTGCAAAGAGTGAGATGTGCCTGGCCGGGGCCGAGGATTTCCGCAATTTGCTCGGTCAGTGCGGCGGCGGGCTGCTCCCATTGGCTGGGCGCGGCCGCGGCGCTTGCCATCAGGCCCATCACTCCACTCGCGACCGCCGCAATCAGCCAAGTCAGCTTCATTCGGTTCAGCTTTCCTTCAATGATCCGTTTGCGCGGATTATATCGTTTGAGGCCTGCCGCAATCTGCCGCACGGGTCAGCCTGTGCAACGAAACAGACAAGACGCGTGCGCCGCATGGGCGATGGCCTGAACCCTTCGCCCATGCGGCACAGCTCTTCAATGACCGCTCGTCGGTTCTGCGTTGGATTCCGAGTCCATCTCCTGCTTCACAATCGGATTGGTCGCCGCGCTCTTGAAGACATCGTTGGCGAAGAAGAACTTGCCGTCAGACGGCACCATGAGCACCTGGATCTTGTCCGAAAGCCGTTCGGCGATGATCTTGTTGATCAGCAGCGGCGACTTGTTCAGCAGCGCCGCCTCGCTGGTCATGCGTTCGGCGTTGGCCGCGGCGATCAGCCGGATGCGGCTGGCTTCAGCGTCGGCCAGCAGGTTGCGCCGCTGGAGTTCGGCCTTGCTGTCGATCACCTTGGCCTGGGCATCGGCGTCGGCGTTCTCGATGGTGGCTTCCTTGCGCGCTTCGGCTTCGAGCTTGCTCTGCTCGATTTGCTTCTCCTTGAGCGGCAGCGTGTATTGCATAGCGTCGGCCTCGCCCTTGGCCTCCACCACGCGGGACTGGGCTTCTCCCTCGGCTTCCTTCACCTTCTGCACCGCCTCGGCCTCGGCCTGCAACTCGGCGATGCGCACCTGCTTCTGTTGGATGTCGGTGGCTACGCCGAGCTGGTCGTCCTCCTGCTCCTTGAGCAGCAGTCCTTCAAGACCCTTGGCGTACTCGTCGGGCAGTTGAATGTCGGAGAGCATGACCTCCTCGACCACAATGCCGTCGGCGCCCAGCTTGCGGGTGATGACCGCTGCCGCCTTGGAGCGAACTTCCTCGCGCTTGGTCGAAAAGATCTCGCGAACGGTGTAGGCGGGCGCCAGTTCGCGCCAGGCGCTGGCCACCACCGGAGGCACCAACTCTTTGTCCACCGGCTGAGGCATGTGGGCTTGCACGCTGTCCAACCTGTTGGGATCGAGCCGGTAACGAACGGTGACGGCCAGCCCGATGTTGAGCCCTTCGAGCGATTGCACGCTGAGGGCGGTCTTCTCGGCCGCGGCCTTTGCGCCTTGCTCCGCAACGCCGGTGGTGAAGAGGTGATCGCGCAGGTCGAAGAGCTGGACGCTCTCAACCCATGGAGTGACAAAGTGGAGGCCGGGATAGAGCGTTCCCGGCAGTGTTCCGCCTATCTGGCTGACACGCACGCCGCCCATTCCGCTGGGCACAACGACGATGCTCGAGGTCACCAGCAGCGGCAGGCAAGCCACCAGCGCCAGCGCCACGGAGCCGCGCCAGTTGATCTCCTGGGGTTCATTCAATTCAGTCTCGGCCAGGTTGGTCTCTCCGCCGGCCTTGCGCCGGGCGGCGCGGATGCGCAGCCATAGGCCATAGAGTGGAATCGCCAACGCGGCAGCCAGCAACACGACTCCCGCAACCGTCAACAACAGCTTCAGTGCAATCATTTTCCTTCTCCTTTTTGCTTGTTGCGCTCTCCGTGTATGCACCCCAGCGGAGAAGATTTGCCGCTGGTTGTTCCGCGTCTCCCGGTTCCCGGCCATGGAGCCAGCATCAGCCGGACCAGTCCTCCAAACGTCAACTCCTCAAAGAGCAGCGCCATCGCCACCGGCAGCAGAACCGCTCCTAAACCGCTCATCGCCTCAGTCAGCAGATGCATCGCTCCACCCCCTTACCGCAAGGCCGCAACGTAAGCGGTTGCGTGCGCTGCTGCCGTATTCGTTGTTGTGCTTGTGGCCTCGGCTGTCGTTGCCGTGGGTGCTGCCGGGGACTCAGACTCTGCCAGAAGCGTTGGCTGCGCTGCCGGGGCAACTGCCGGAGCCGGCTCCGTGCCGAACAACTTCGCCGTCTCCCCGTTCCGCTGGCCGATCAGCTCCACTGTGTCGCCCACCGCGACGAGCCCGTAGAACTCCTCGAGGTCGGCCCTGGCCATGCGGATGCATCCGTGGGAGGCGGCCTTGCCGATGGAGTGGGGCTCATTGGTTCCATGAATTCCGTAGCCGCGAATGCTCAGGCCCATCCAGCGCATCCCGACGGGGTTGTGCGGCCCCGGCAGCACAGTCTTGCCGTCGTGGCGATAGGTGGGGTTGGCGACGCGCCGCGCGATGGTGAAGGTTCCCTCGGGGCTCGGCGTGGAGGGCTTGCCGACCGCGACGGGGTAGATCTTTTTCACCTGCCCGTCTTCAACCAGGGCCAGCTTGCGGTCTTCGAGGCTCACAACGATCACCCGCTTGGATACGTTGCCCTGCGTGGCGGCTTTCTGCGCCATAGCCTGAGCCGCCATCGCCACCATTGCCACCACCACCATCACCAGCTTGCCGAGCATCAAAGCCTTCATCGCATCCCCCTTGCGAATTGCCTGCGCCCAGACAAAATGCAAGCGATCCGCCAAAGGCTGTGTGCTGAAAACAAATGGTTTATCGGTGTCTAAGGTTTGCGGGGACGTGTCACGGCACACACGGCGTGTCAGAGCAGACACGTGTGAGTGCGCGCCGTTCAGGGGGAAATATGGCGGTTGGAGAGAATTGATTCAGAGAGTATGACATTGGCGCAGCGAGCAGCGGCATAGATGTGCTGGTGTACGCACCCCTACAAAGGCCCCGTGCCCCATTCTTTCCGCTGCTTTCTGCGGAAAGGGTGGGAAGCCGCGAACGGCAGTCGGTCGGGAGTCTTTACTGCTTTGCCGCCTTGACCGCCTCGGTTAGCGCCGGGACAACTTCGAAGAGGTCGCCGACAATGCCGTAATCGGCTGTTTCAAAGATAGGCGCGCCGGGGTCCTTGTTGATGGCCACCACGCACTGCGAGCTCTTCATGCCGACCAGATGCTGGATCGCTCCCGAGATGCCCACGGCCAGGTAGAGCTTGGGAGAGACGGTCTGGCCCGAGCTGCCAATCTGCCGGTCCATGGGCAGCCAGCCGTTGTCGCAGATCGGCCGGGAAGCGCCCAGCTCCGCGTCGAGCGCCGTCGCCAACTCCTGAACCAAGGGAATCTTGTCCGCATCCTTGATGCCCCGGCCCACGCTCACGATCCTCTGCGCCGCGCCTAAATCAACGGTCTGCGCCGAACCCCGGAATCGTTCGCCCGGCCGAGTGCGAATTTGTGCGGCTTCAATCTTTGGCGAGAAGATCGTGACCTCCGCCGAGCCAGCTTCGACGCCATCGGCGCGAAAGGCTCCAGCCTGCACTGAGACAAAGCACGGCCCGCCGCCTGTGTGTTTGTAAGATCCGCTGAGCCGTCCCTGCATCAGTTGCCGCGTGAAGACGGGGCCTTCGCCAATGGCGGTGACGTCGCCGACGAGGGTCTGACCCAGCCGCGCAGCCAGCGCCGGAGCGTAGTCGCGCACCTGGTAGCTGTGCGGAAAAACCACAAATTCGGGCTTCTCCGCGTCGAAAAACTGCTGCAATGCCAGCGAAAAACCATCCGGCGTGTAGGCAGCAAGCAGCGGATGCTCCACGCGTGCCACCCTGCCAAGGGCCCTGGCTGCGACTTCAGCGGCCAGGGCCTCGCTCTGTGCGCCGATCAACGCAGCATTCACCGCCAGCCCTGTAAGCGCCGCCAGCCGCTGCCCTGCGGCCACGGCCTCCCAACTGAAGCGGCTTACGCGGCCATCCCGATCTTCCATCACAACCCAAATGCCGCTCATAGCACCCTCGCCTCGAACTTCAGTTTCTCCACAAGCGCCGCGGCGGCTTCCTTCGCCGAGCCGGGCAGCATCTGGGTCAACTTCTGCTTGGTTGGCAGCACGACCCGCTCCAACACGACCGTCGGCGTACCATCCACGGCCAACTCAGCCGCGCTTACTTGCCGCACCTCCTTGGTCTTGGCGCGTTTGATTCCCATCAGTGTCGCGTAGCGCAGCTTGCTGCCGCCGGACTGCATCGTCAGAAGAGCCGGCGTAGGCAGCTCGATCGTCTGGAACCAGCCCTCCTCCAACTCACGCTTGACGGTCAGGCCGCTCTCGGTCTTCTCCACATGCAGGATGAGCGAGGCGTGCGGGAGCCCCAGCAACTCAGCCAGAATCACGCCCGTCTGGCCCAGTCCCAGGTCTTCGGATTGCAGGCCGGTCAGCACAAGATCGGGATTCTCCGGCTTTACGGCGGCGGCCAGCAGCCGCGCAACGCCCAGCGCGTCGCGATTACCGAGGTCGGCGCAGTCAATCTGAATCGCCCGGTCCGCGCCCTTGGCCAGAGCCTCACGGATCGTCGAGCCAACGCGTTCCGGCCCCGCGCTCAGCACAATCACCTCGCCGCCGTGCTTTTCCTTGAGTTGCAGGGCCTCTTCGAGGGCGTAGGCGTCGGACTCGTTCAGTGCCCATTGCAGCCCGGCCTCTTCGATCCACTTGGCCTGAGCGTCGATCCGCACCTGCGCGTCCCGCTCTGGCACTTGTTTGATGGCGACGATGATTTTCATTCTCAAACTTTCCAGAGTACTTGGGTGCCCCAGGTCCGGATTCTCGGACCTGGGAAACAACGAACCTTATCTCGTCCCGTTCTCCGGCAATCCACGCGCAGTCAACTGCGCAATATCGAGCAGTTGTGGCGCGCCTTCGCCGCTCTCCGCCAGCGCATCTCGGAACATACTATTGCAGAAGGGACAGGCCGTTCCCACAGTCTTGGCCCCGGTCGCAACCAGTTCCGCAGCGCGCACGTGGCTTACCCGCTCGCCTGTCTCTTCGCCGAGAAAAGCCAGCCCGCCGCCCGCTCCGCAGCAAAAGCTGCGTTCGTGGTTGCGCGGAGCCTCGACCAGCTCTCCAGCCTGCGCCGCAACCGCACGAGGCTCCTCGTAGATGTTGCGATAGCGCCCCAGATAGCAGGGATCGTGGAAGACAATGCTCTCTCCGTTCCTCTGCCGTGGCAGCTTGTCTGCGTAGCGCGCCAGAAACTCGCTGTGATGCTCGACCGGGGGCGGCGTGCCGTACTCCTTCCAGTCCTCCTGAATCGTCCGCACACAATGCGGGCAGATGGTGATGATCTTCTTCACCTTGTTCTCGGCCAGCGTTTTCAGGTTCTCCTCGGCCAGTTGCTGAAAGAGCAGATCGTTGCCCAGCCGCCGCACCGGGTCGCCTGTACACTTCTCCTTGCGCAGTACGCCGTAGCTTGCGCCCAGGTACTTCATCACGCGGGCCAGGTCGACGACAATCTCGCGGCCCTTGGGGTCGTATCCGCCCATGCAGCCCAGCCACAGGCAATACTCCTGCGTCCCATCAAAAATGGGCAGCCCAGCCTTCTCGATGAACTTGTCGCGATCTGCAGCGGGCAGGCCTAGAGAGTTCGACCCGTGTTCGAGAGCCAAAAATAGCTTGGTGCCACGGCCGTCCGCCCAGGACCCGGTGTTGACCGCCCCGCGCCGCAGGCCGACGAGAATCGGCAGATGCTCGATCCCCACCGGGCATTGAAACTCGCAGGCTCCGCAGGTGGTGCACTGAAAGGCAGCCTCCTGTGAGTTGTACTTGCCGAGCAACGGCTCCGATGCCGCCGGGCCGAGATCGTTCAAATAGCCGCGCAAGCCGAGGATGATCTCTTTCGGGTTAAGCAGCTTGCCGGTGTTGGCTGCAGGGCAGTGCTCGGTGCAGCGGCCGCACTCGACGCAGGAGTAGGCTTGCAGGCTCACCAATCGGGTCAAATCCGTGCCGGCAACCAGCCCAAAGTCCTCATCGCCCACCAGCGCAGGAATCCGGCTGAAGCCGCCGCGCGAGAGAAAGACGGTGGCCGGGCTAAGCACCAGATGCAGGTGCTTGGTGTGCGGAATGATGGGCAGAAAGGCAAGGATCGCAAGCGTGTGCACCCACCAGAGAACCCTCGCAGCCGTGCCGGAGTCAGCCACGAAGAATGATGCCAGATAGGTGACCATCAGCAGAAAAATCAAGAAGGCGATGACACCGGACTCGTAGGAGAGCTTTTCGCCCAGCCATTTAGGCCGCACCAGGAAGCGACGGACGAAGAGCCCAAGAATGCCCACGGCACAGGCCAAAGCGAAGACAGCAGCAAAATCAAAGTAGAAGCAGCCAAAGAATCCTCGCGGTGAAAGAAAGCCAAGGCCAAGCCCGGTGGCAAAATGGTTCAATGTGACCAGGACAAAGGCGCAAAATCCCCAAAAGACGAAGGCGTGGGCCAGGCCGGGCAGCGGGCGCTGGCGGATGACCTTCGCCTGACAACCCACCTCCCAGACGAAATCCCAAACCCGCTTGCCAATAGGGAAGAGGCGAAAACCAGCGTCTTTCTTGGAGTGGAGGATCTTGCCTAGGACCGCGCCGAAGCGGCTCCAGAAAGCTGCGGCTGAAGCCACAATCAGCGCGATAAGCAGCAGCTTTTCCGCTAAGGAAAAGTGCTGAGGTTCAGCCAGAGTTAGGTTCAGAAGGAACATATACGAACCAAGCTACAGACACGCCAACGATACACGATCATCCAGGGGGCTGTCGTGCGCTGCGCAAGATCGCTGCTTCATGGAGAAGCCAGAATCCGGACCTGCCTTGAAATGGTACAAACTCAAATTGTAGGATTCTCATGTTAAGTCACTTTTTTGGTTAGTGAAGATTCGACTCGAATCTCAACCGCGATTATACGGATTTAGGCTGTCAATGTGTTCATTCGTAACGTCGGTCCTCCCCAAGATGTCTTTACGAATGGCCAGGAGTATGAGACCCACAAGCTCCCCTTCTCTCTCAAGATAGTGCTCATCCGTGTCCGCATGTTTAATCCATGCGTCATATGCCTCGATGACCTCGTCGCTACCAAATAACAACAGTTGGTCTCTGGCTAGCATCCGTTTCCGGTCTGCATCCATTCCTGAGATGTTCTTGTCATGCATGGCGGCAACCGCAATCTCGGTGAAGTTCGTCAGGAAGCGTGTGTACGCCTCGCGTTTCTGCTCCGCAATCTTGAGGTTCAGTTCCTTGCTTTTTTGAAGCAGGTAAGGAACCGCAGCCCCGAAGACTGCAATGAGAGCAACAATGATTTCCTTGTATTCGTTCATAATCAAGCCTTTCAAAGCCGGCGAGACTCCAGCTAACCCATTCTCCGGCCTGTTCAGCAGCGCACGATCTTCGGCGAATCGATCCCCTTGGTGGCGTTGCGTGTGTCCACCACAAGCTGCGATTGCTCGACGATCGCCTTGTAGTCGTAGGTCGAGTGGTCGGTTACGATCACCACGGCGTCGTATTGGCCAAGGTTGTCGAGTGGTGTGTTTGTCATATTCAGGTCGTAGTGGCGGCCGCGGCCCACTTTGGCAAAGTAGGGGTCGTTGTAGAAGACCTCGGCGCCCTTCTCGCGCAGCAGTTCGATGATGGTTAGCGAGGGCGATTCGCGCAGATCGTCGATATCGCGCTTGTAGGCCACGCCCAGCACCAGCACCTTCGATCCCTTGATCGACTTGCGGTGTTCGTTGAGGCCGTTCGCGATCTGCTCGATCACGAAATAGGGCATGGCAGTGTTGATCTCGCCAGCCACATCGATGAAGCGGGTCCGGAAGTCGAATTGTTTGGCCTTCCACGAGAGATAAAACGGATCGATGGGAATGCAATGGCCGCCCAGGCCTGGGCCGGGATAAAACGCCTGAAAGCCGAAGGGCTTGGTCTTGGCCGCGTCGATCACCTCGTGGATGTCGATGCCCATGCGCATCGTGAGCTGCTTGAGTTCGTTCACCAGAGCTATGTTGACGCAGCGGTAGATGTTTTCGAGCAGCTTGGTCATCTCGGCGACCGAGGGGCTGCTGACCGGCACGACGCGACCGAAAATTGCGCCATACATCGCCGAAGCGAGCTCCGTGGCTGCCGGGCCGCAGCCTCCAACCACTTTGGGAATGTCGTGGCGAGCGACCGTCTTGTTGCCGGGATCTTCTCGCTCAGGCGAAAAGGCCACATGCACGCCGGGTTCGTCGAGCGAGCGCGAGGCCTTCAGCCCGCGCGGGTTGCCGGCTTCAAGCAGCGGCACAACAACCTCTTCGGTGGTGCCGGGATAAGTGGTGCTTTCGAGCACGATGAGCTGGCCCTCGTGAAGCCATGGAGCGATCGACTCGACTGTCCCCGTCACGAAGCTGAGGTCGGGTTCGTGGTGCTCGTTCAGCGGGGTAGGTACGCAGATGATCACCGCGTCCATCCGGGCGATCTCAGAGTAGTCCGAAGTAGCGCGGAAGCCCGCCTTCTGCGCCTTCTGGATCTCGCCGGGGAGGATATGAACGATGTAGGAGCCGCCGGCGTTGAGCGTGTCCACCTTGTCCTGCTCGATGTCGAATCCCGTGACTCGGAATCGCTCGCCGCTGAAGAGCAGCGCCAGCGGCAGTCCCACATAGCCCATCCCAACGATGCCGATCTGAGCCTCGCGGGACTCGATCTTTTGCTTGAGTCCGGCGAGCCGGTTCTCGGTAGCAGTAGTCATGTTCTTCATTGTAGGATACGAGACGTTCTCGAGTGGCCTGGAGAGGACTCGTGAGCCGCAAGCAGGATGAGCTAAGGTAGAAAGAGGAGTAGCGCCGTGATCCCTCTGATTGTGCTGGCTATCTCGTTTGTGGCGTTCCGGCTGGCGGGCATTGGTGTGGCATATTTCGCAGATTGGCAGCACGCCCTTCGAGCGGCGTTGGGCGTGATGTTTCTGCTGACGGCATCGGCGCACTGGGGCAAGCGCCGCCCCGATCTGATGCGCATGGTTCCGCAGGCCTTTGGCGCTGCCGGGACGTGGGTCACGCTCACGGGAATCGCAGAGCTTCTGATCGCGGCGGGGCTGCAAATTCCGGGAGCAGCGTTGCCGGTTGCGGGGTCGGCGGCGGTGATGCTGGTGTGCATCTTTCCGGCCAACGTGAAGGCGGCGCGGGAGCGGCTGACGATAGGCGGACGGCCCGTTCCTGGAGTGGGCGTGCGGCTTACAATCCAACTGGCGTTTCTTGCCGCGCTGGCGGCGGCGGTGTGGCCGCGATAGAACTGGAAGCCGGGTCGTGCCCATTTCGGGAGGCAGGGCGAAACTTAGTATCCTGCTCATTGCCGCCTCACTCCTGTGCATCGCGCATCATTCAGAAAGTGGAGAATCATCTTGGCTAGATTTCTTGTAAGCGGCGTGGCAGGATTCATCGGCCGCTCGATTGCCGCGGCCTTGCTGGCGCGTGGCGAGAGCGTATGCGGCATCGACAATTTCATCACCGGCAAGCGCTCCAATCTGGTTGGCCTGGAGGCGATGGAGTTCATCGAGGGCGATCTTGCCGATCCGGCCGCCTGTGCCAAGGCCTGCTCCAGCGTCGAGATCGTCTTCCACGAGGCGGCGCTGGCTTCGGTGCCGCGCTCGGTGGCCGATCCGGTGGCTACCAACGTAGCTTGCGTCGATGCGACGCTGAATCTGCTGGTGGCGGCCCGCGCCGCCGGGGTGCGCCGCGTGATTTATGCCGGTTCGTCCTCCGCTTACGGGGATACGCCGACGCTGCCCAAGCACGAAGAGATGCTGCCCAATCCAATTTCCCCTTATGCCGTGGCCAAGCTGGCCGGCGAGCACTACCTGAGCGCATTCACACGCGTCTATGGGCTGGAGACAGTGACGCTGCGCTACTTCAACGTCTTCGGCCCTTACCAGGACCCTAACTCGCACTACTCCGGCGTGCTGGCCATCTTCTGCCGCAGAATGCTGGCTGGGGAGCACACTCCTGGCTCACCGCAGCCCACCATCTATGGCGACGGCGAGCAAAGCCGTGACTTCACCTACATCGACAACGTGGTGCATGCCAACCTGCTGGCCGCCGCCGCCCCGGCGGAAAAGATCTCGGGCCGCATGATGAATCTAGCCACTGGCAGCCGCATCACGCTGAATCAGACCTTCGAGATTCTGCGCGAGCTCACCGGGTACAAGGGCCAGCCGGCCTATGCTCCTTCGCGCGCGGGCGACATCCGCGACTCGCTGGCCGATATAAGCCGCGCTGGAGAGTTGCTGGGCTACGCGCCGATCGTCGATTTCCGAGAAGGCCTGCGCCGCACCGTCGCGTGGTACCGCGGCGGCGGCGGAGCGGACTGAACTCTTGTGGCGCGATGGGTTTACCCAGCCTTCGGCTTTCTTGATTAAATGCGTCTATTGACGGAATGATTCCTATGAAGCAAACTGACGGAGATTTCCTACTCCGCCATTGCTCGTTCTGAAACTTGGGAAAGCCCTGCCGGAGCGACCTTGGAACGGAGGTTCTCAACCCGTGCAGGAAGCAAACACCGTTCCATATAACCCCTCCCAACAGGCCGATTCGATCTTCCGTGCCGGCAAAGGAAACTCAACACGAAGCCTGCGCGAATTATGGGAGGTTTTGGTCCGCCGCCGTCGTCAGGTTGGTTCGGTTGTTGGCGGATTGCTGCTGGCATGTCTTCTCTATTGCCTCATCGCTCCGAATCAATATGAGGCCAGCGCCAGCGTGGCGCTGCGAACCTCGCCGGCCTCCGCGCTGAGCCTGGAGGCATCTGAGCCGTACGTCACGGCCTCGATTCTCTCCGCGCCGGTGCAGCAGGAGACGCTGGCCAATGTCTTTCGCAGCGACCAACTGGCCTGGAAGGTCATCACCACCCTCAAGCTTTACCAAGCACCTGGTTTCATGGGGCGTTTTCGCAGCCGATTTCCGGATTTTCATCCTGAGGAGCCAGCCGCCGATGCCCAGGCCTGGCTGCTCGAGGGCTTCGAGCGGCGCCTTCGCGTCGAGACGCTTCCGCGCACGCTGCTGATTCAAATTCGCTTCCGCTGCGGGGATGCGGCTCTGTCGGCAAATGTCGTCAACGCGCTGATTCGCGCCTACGGCCAGCAGGACGCCGATGCCCGGATGCAGGCCACTTTGCAAGCCTCGGACTGGCTGCAAGGCCAATTGAAGGATCTGAAGGCCCGCGTGGACCGGGACGACCAGCGACTGGCGGCCTTCGAGCGAGAACATGGCTTGCTGACTACGCCCGAGACGATGGCCAATGGTCAGCCGGGTGAGACCGATCACACCTCGGCGCTGCTGGAGATCGACGAACTGGGCCGTCAACTGGTGGTGGCTGCCACCGATCGGATCTTGCGCGAGGCACAATACCGCGCAGCTTCTCAGGGCGACCCGGAGCTGGTCATCGCCTCCGATCCGCGCCTGCAAGCCGAAAGCGGCGACTTTGCCACGTCGCTGCTCCAGCAGATTCACTCGCGCCAGAGCGAACTGGAGCAGGAACAGGCCCAGCTCAACATAGAACACGGTCCCAACTTTCCTCGCGTCGTCGAGATTCGCGGCCAGTTGCAGGATCTGGACCGGCAAAAGAAGGCCGAGGACGCCAAGCTGGTCGAGAGATTTCGCAGCGCCTGGCAGACGGCTGCCGATCGCGAGCGACTGATCCGCAAAGATCTCGAAGAAGCGACCGGCGAAGGCATGAAGGCCAATGAAGCGGCCACCGAGTACGAGGCCATGCGCGAAGAGGCCAACGCCAATCGTGAGCTGTATGTGCGGGTGCTGGAAAAGTCGGAGGAAGCGGGCCTGGCCGCTGGCGTGCAAGGCTCCAACATCTCCGTGGTGGACTACGCTCGCCAGCCGGTCAAGCCGGTTGCGCCCGATCTGCCGCTCTATATGGCCATTACTCTTTTTGTTAGTCTCTGGCTGGCAGTGGGAGGCGCGCTCTTGCTGGAATCGATTCATCCCTCGGTCAACCGCGCGGGTTTGGCGCTGCTTGCGGTTATTCTGGCTGGCGCTATGGTCCATGCGCAGGCGCCCACGCCCAGTACCTCCGGCCTGCCCACGGGCGTCGTTCGCGTTCCCGCACCACAGCAGTCTACAAAGGCGCCCAATCCCAACGAATCGCCAGCCGTCTGGGACATCCCAAGCCAAAGTGGCATGCCGCCCATGGCTGGCACGCAGCCGGCCGCTCGGATGCCCGCTCCCATCGCGCCGGGAGACTTCCTCGATATCAGCGAGTTTCACACCCCGGAATTCCATTCCATCGTTCGCGTCTCTCCAGCAGGCGTCGTGACGCTGCCCATGATTCATGAGGTCAGACTCGTGGGGCTGGACGAGCAGGCTGCCGCGCGCGCCGTTGAGGCTGCTTTGATCGCGCAGGGAATGTTGCGGCATCCTCAGGTCACCGTGCTGGTTACCTCCTACGTCGGCCAGGACGTGAGCGTGCTGGGCGAGGTGGTGCATCCGGGCGTTTATCCCTACACGCTGCACCACCGGCTGCTCGACCTGATCTCGGCTGCATCCGGACTCTCCCCGAACGCCGGCCGCCTGGTCAACGTCTTCAGCCGCGACGATCCCAAAACGCCTCACCCTGTGGTGCTCGATCCCAGTGGAACCGACACCGCAAGCGACCACAACCCCGAACTCGCTCCCGGCGACACCGTCCAGGTCAGCCGCGCGGGCCTGGTCTATGTGGTGGGAGATGTCTTCCGTCCCGGCGGGTTTCCCGTCGATCCGGCACAAGGGCTGACCGTGGTGCAGGCCCTTTCGCTGGCCTGGGGACCGACGCAGAACGCCGCAACCGGCAAGGCGCTGCTGATCCGCGAACAGAAGGGCGGACGCACCATTACCACGTTGAACCTGAGAAAGATGCTGCACGGCCAGGAGCCCGACCAGCCCATCCACGACCGCGACATTCTCTTCGTCCCGGATTCCACGGCCAGGAACATCTGGAACCACACCATGGAATCGGCCATTCAATCGGCCATCGGCGTCACGATTTACTCCGGCCTGGTCTACTCTCAGAGGTATTAGGGAAGGACGAAGGAATTAAGTTTTGCCTGACTCAAGATCAACTCGCCAAACAAGCCGCATCGTTTTTCTGTGCTCCTTGCTGGCGGTCGCGGCGCTATGCGGCATCGCTCTCAAGTTGCTGCACGCCCACGCGGAGAGCCATCGCGCGCAGCTCGCCGTGGAATATGGCATGGTTCTCCTCGGCGTTTTCTGGACCAGAAGCCTGGAGAGCCGCCTGCGCGATGCCGGATTGCCGCGCTGGAGCTTCTGGCCCTATTTCCTCATCGTCTTCACCGGCTGTCTTACGGCGCACGCGCTCAAACTCACGAATAGCCTGGAAACGCTCGTGCTCTTTTTCGTACTCCAGGTTCCGGCGGTTCTTTTTCCGGACAAACCGGCGCCAGCGAAGCCATTGCCGCAAGAGGCCAAAGCAGAAGAAGCATCGAAGCTGGCTAAGAAGCAGCCGGCTCGACCGGTCACCCCGATCGGGGCCATCGAATTTGCGGTCTATGTCCTGTTGATCGCCGGCCTCTTGTGGGTTCTCCATCTTTTGCGGGGCGATGTGGCAGGCATGGCCATGTCACGCGCCTTGAGGTTCGGATTGGATGCAGCCTCGGTGTTGCTCTGCGTGGCGTGGATCTTCAGCGTGAGAGGGAGACTCGCGAATCTTGGCCTGAGGCGCTGGGTTCCCGGCTTCTGCGCTGTCGTACTCGCTGCGTGTGCCGTGCCGTTTGCGCTCAGTCTCCTGAGTTTCCAGCACGCGCTCGTCTTGTTCGCCGTTCTTCAGCTTCCCGCGGTCCTTCTCCGGCGAAGGCTCATCCCGGCGCGGCTCGTTGAACCTGAGGCGCCTGAAGAGGCTGACACGGATTCCTGAGAGGTGCCACCGATGCGCCGGATCGCTTGGCTTTTGTTGCTGCTCTTCGCTTTCGCAGTTCCATGGGAGTACTCCCTGGACCTGGGCGAACCGCTGGGCAACATCGCTCGCTTGGTTGGCTTGCTGGCGCTTCTGGCGGCGATTCCCGCCGTTCTCGAATCGCGCCGCCTGCGCACTCCGGGAGCGATGCTGGGGCTGGTTCTGGCCTTCTATCTCTGGTTCTGCTGCACCTACTTCTGGACCATCGAACCGCTCGCGACCTTGGAGAGAATGCGCGGCTTCTTCCAGGAGATGATGGTTGTCTGGCTGGTCTGGGAGTTTGCCGAGAGCCCCGCCGATCTGCGCGCGCTGTTGCGGGCGACCGTGGCCGGCTCTTGGGTGCTCGCCCTGCTGACCTTCGTCAACTTTGCCACCGCCGAGGCGATTGCCACCGGTCAAATCCGGTTTGCCGCTTCAGGTCAGGACCCCAACGATCTGGCCCGCTTTCTCGATCTGGCCTTCCCTTTGGCTGCTCTGCTGTTGAACAGCGAGAGCCGCTGGCCCTGGCGTCTGCTGGCTGCCGGTTACCTGCCGCTGGGCTTCGTTGCCGTCTTGCTCACCGCCTCCCGCGGAGGATTTCTGGCGGCCGTGGTGGCTCTGGCTGGCAGCGGCCTTCTTTTGGCCTACGGCCATCGAAGAAGAGTGCTGGCCGTGGCTCTGGCCTCGCCGCCGCTAGCCGCCGTCCTGTGGCTCACCGTTCCCCACGGAACCTTCGCGCGTCTCGCCACCATCGGCCAGCAGCTTCAACATGGCGACTTCAACCAGCGGCTCAACATCTGGCGCGCCGGCTGGCATGCCTTTGTCCGCGCGCCGTTCTTCGGCACAGGGGCGGGCTCGTTTGTCTCGGCTGCTGGCCTTGCGCCCGTCGATACCGCGCACAACACGGCCCTATCGATCGTCGTCAGCGGAGGGCTCGTCGCGCTCTTCATCGCCACCGCCATCGTCGCCTCGGCCACCTGGTCCATCGCGCAAACTCGCGGCCCGCTCAAGTGGGCGCTGGCCACGGCTTTGCTGGTCTGGCTGGTTACCTCGCTCGCTTCCACGGTCGAGGAGAGCCGCTCTACATGGCTGCTCCTGGCCCTGATTGCACTGGCCGGACGCTTGGCCGTCGAACAACCCGGAAAACTGGATGGATGCTTTCCAGCCACTGGCCAAACTCCAATGGATTGAATCGCAGAAGAAGCGGCGGAAGATCAGACCGCTCGCCGCCTGAGGGCTCTGCGTTGAGCGTACCCTCAGATATCAAATCGACGCCTGAAGCGCGCAGAGGTCACTTTCATCTGAAATAATCTATGCGAATGGTCGCAAGCTAGAACTTGGAAGTGTGGACCTAATGGATGCCAAACTCTTCGAAATTCTGGGTAAGTATGCGGGACTCGCTGGATTCAGCATTGGCCTGATCCTGCTTGCATTTTGCGCCGTCGTCAAAAACAAGGCCTTATCAAGATTGAACACCCGGCAGGTTTATTCTCTTCTCAGGTTGTTAGTCCTCCTTACCTTTTCGACAGGTATTGTTGGAATTGGTTTGTGGTCATATCTACAGATTGCTGCCGTAACTACAGCGAAGCCTGCCAAAACTGCTCCGTCCGTGCAGTCTGGACCGGCGACCACCGAGGGCCAGAAAAGCCCGGCTATCACTGGTGAGGGAAACAGCGTGGTCTATGGACAGTCTGAGCCTTCGAAGTCTGCGCCCCCGCGGAAGGAGTGAAGAATGCGATTCGCAGCGATTGTGATGCTAGCAGCCAGTATATCCGGATGGAGCCAAAGTTCCTCCTCGGGTGCAGCGGTAACTAAGGGTCCTTGCAGTCCTGCAGTCACAGGGAACGGGAATACCATTAATATCATCGGCCCCTGTGATTCCGCGCCTGGACGTGTAATAACTAAGACCCATACCGCCAGTGAAGAGAACAAGTTGTTAGATATTTCTTTCATTGCAGAGCCGGGATATCCATATTTCCTCAAACCCGGGGAAAAGATTGACATAGACACGATTCTCAAGAATTATAGCTTTTACATCTTATCGATTTCCAATAAGACCGGCCGTGATGCGACTCTCATTGACTTTCTGATTCAGCTTCCATTCCCAATCTCTAACTACGAAGTTCTTACAACAAAATTCTCAGAGGGGCTGAGCTTTCAACCCAATATCACCACAATGTATCCGACCCCTGGCAGCACCGTAAGTACAAACGGTAGACCTGCTTCTAACGTGGCGCAACTATCGATAACCAGGATTCGTCCTGGAGGGCAAGTGTCGATCAGGATCGGTCTCTACCAAAAACCATCCCTGCCTGTCGCCGTTGGCCCCTACGATACGTTTATTGTGGGATCGGAAACGATAGGTGCGAGCAATAAGAAGGAAATCTACGCGCCGTTCTCAACAGATTCAAATCAAACTGTACTGCTTGGAGGTTGGTCGGAAAGACCCAAACAACTAAGATTCTCGTTTATGTCTATATTTATTATCCCCCCTTCCGATAGAGAGGAAACTCTACGCCCCGCGCCGTAGGCTCGCGGGTTGATTGTGCCAGTATGCTTTCTATCCCCCCAATATCGCGGTTGTTCCACGGCGGCAGCGTCAATCGCCGCATCTTCCGCGCGGCGGCGTCGGTCACCGCGGCCGGGATTCTCGTTAAGCTCGTCGCCACCTTCAAGGAATTCACCGTCGCCGGAGTCTATGGCCGCTCCGACGCCATGGATGCCTTTCTCGCGGCCTTTCTCATCCCCAACCTGCTGATTAACCTCATCTCTGAATCAATGAACCAGGCGCTCGTGCCCACGCTCATCCGCGTGCGCGAGCACGAGGGCCACGATCGCGCCCAGCAACTTCTCTCCAGCTCGATGCTCTGGGTCTGCCTGCTACTGACCGCGGCCTCCGCGCTCATGGCCCTCACCGCGCACGGCTTCTTTCCCTTGATCGCCTCGCACTTTCCGCCGCAGAAGCTCGCTCTCTCCATCCGGCTCTTTTATGCCTTGCTCCCCGTCGTGTTGATCACCGGCATCGCCACCAATTGCACCGCAGTTCTGAACACCTTCGACCGCTTCGCACTGCCCGCTCTCGCTCCTGTGGCGACTCCGGCGCTCATCATCGCGGGAGCCCTGCTGCTGAGCGGCCGCTACGGCGTCTGGGCCATGGTCTACTCGACGCTGGCCGGGGCTCTCGTTCATGCCGGAGCGGTGGCCTGGATGATGGATTCGCATGGCTATCGCTTTCGCCTCTGGTGGCACGGAGCCACTGAAGCCACGGGAGAAGTAGCGCGCCAATACGGCCCAGTGCTGCTCAGCGGCGTGGTGGCCTCGGGCGGCCTGCTCGTGGATCAGTCGATGGCCGCCATGCTGCCTGCCGGAAGCGTCTCCGCACTGGCCTACGCCAACCGCTTCGTGAGCGTCGTGATTACGCTGCTGGCCGGTGCGGTTTCGTCGGCTGTGGTGCCAGCCTTTTCGCGCATGATCGCCCATAGCGACTGGGCCGGCTGCCGTCACACGCTGCGCACGTGGGTCCGGCTCACGGCGCTGGTCTCGACGCCCATCGCGCTGGCTTTGATTGCCGGTGCGCACCTGCTGATTCGGCTCACATTCCAGCACGGCGTCTTCGGACCGCGCGACACGGCGCTGGTGACGCCGGTGCTGGCTATGTACGCCATTCAGATCCCATTTTTTGTCTCCAGCCGGGTCTTCTACCGTTTTCTGGTCGCCATGCGCCGCAGCGACCTGATCTTCTATTGCGGCGCGCTGAACCTGGCGCTGGACATTGTGTTGAATCTAATCCTCATGCGCTGGTTCGGCGTGGCCGGAATCGCGCTGGCCACCTCGCTCTGGACCGTGAGCACTTTCATCTTTCTCTGGTATTGGACCTGGAGGCTGCTTCCGCGAGAGCTTCAAAAACAGGGATAAGGCCGCAGCCGCCGGGCGCTCGAATCCGCCGATTTGTCTCGACCCCGAGGAAAATAAAACCGTACCCGCATTTCCTCTCTTTGGAGGGGCAAAAAGTTGTTAGATTTGAATTCATGCGTCCTGCTCTTCAGGCCGGCCCGCGTCACTCGCATCGAAGGGCGATCTTCAGCAGCGGGCTGCGGGGAAAGATGCTGCTTCTGCCCCTGGTGGCCGCCACCTACTTCATGGTCTCGGGCGGGCCATACGGCATTGAAGACATCCTGGGCGGCGCGGGCTACGGCCTGGCGATCATCATCCTTCTGGTGCTGCCGTTTGTCTGGAGCCTGCCGACGGCGCTGATGGTCGGCGAGCTAGCCAGTGCAATTCCCGCAGATGGCGGTTTTTACGTCTGGGTGCGGCGCGCGATGGGGCCTTTCTGGGGCTTTCAGGAGGGCTGGCTTTCGCTGGCGGCCAGCATCTTCGACATGGCCATCTATCCGACTCTTTTCGTGAGCTATCTGGGCAAGCTCGACCCTTCGCTCACCGCCGGTTGGGGCCGCTTCGGATGGGCTCTACTGGTGATCGGGGTCTGCGCGGCCTGGAACCTGCTCGGCGCGCCCTCAGTAGGCAACGGCTCGATGGTGCTCTTTGTGTTGCTGCTCTCGCCGTTTGTCGTGCTGGCAGGGCTCGGCTTCTGGCATGGCTTCGCCTTCCATCCCGCAGTGCAGTGGACGCAGGCGCACACGCAAGGCGGAATCGCGATCGCCATTCAGGTGGCCATGTGGAACTACATGGGCTGGGACAACGCCGCCACGGTGGCCGACGAGGTCGAGAATCCGCAGCGCAACTATCCCAAGGCGATGATTCTGGCGACGATCCTGGTGGCCGTCGGCTATCTCATTCCGCTTGGCGCGATGGCGGCGGCGGGCATTTCGGCTGCGAGCTTCTCCACAGGCGACTGGGTGGACGTGGCAGTCGTTCTTGGCGGGCCGTTGCTGGGTCTGGCGGTGGTGGCCGGCGGCGCCATGAACGGAGTAGGCATGTTCAACGCCCTGGTGTTGAGCTATACGCGCGTGCCGATGGCCATGGCCGAGGATGGAATGCTGCCCAAGGTTCTAGCCCGGTGCAACCGTCATCGTGTGCCGTGGGTCAGCGTATTGCTCTGCGGAACGGCCTGGGCCGCGGCGCTGAGCCTGCCCTTCGAGCGGCTGATCTCGATCGACCTTGTGCTCTACGGCTCGAGCCTGATGCTGGAGTTTGTGGCGCTGGTGGTCTTGCGCCTCCGCGAGCCGGGACTCAATCGACCGTTCAAGGCAGGGAATCTCGCAGTCGCCTGTGCGCTGGGTGTCGGACCCGCAGTGTTGATCGGCTATGCGCTCTATGCCGCGCGCGGAGAGCAGATCGGCTCCATCTCCGCGCTGCTGCTGGCCGCGGCGGTGGCTCTGCTGGGACCGGCCTTTTACTGGCTGATGGCTGCCCCCTTGGCCCGCCATCGACTGGCTGCTACGGCAGCGATTGAGACGGTGGCTGAGTATAGCGGAGAGATTTGAAGCCATCGCTCATCCATCAGGCTACTCGTTCCGCGCCGAACCGGCCGGTCCGCACCACTCACCGTTGATTCCCCTCAAGAGTCCGATCGATCAGCTCTTCATAAGCACGAATCGCGCGGTCCAGGCGAAACTCTTCGACAAAGGCATGAGCGAAGCGCTCGCCCGGCCGCAGGCTTTGAAGAGCGGCGAGCAGGGAAGTGGCCAGCGCTTCGACCGAGACCTCGGGCGCGAGCCAAACTCCCGGCCGACCGCGGAGCAGTTCCACAACGCCGCCCGACGCTGGCAGTGCCACAATCGGCAGTCCACCGGCAGCCGCCTCCAGCAAGGCGTTGGGCAGGCCTTCGTGCCGGGAAGCAAGCACAAAGAGCGTCGCATCCGGGAACCGGGTCCACGGCCGCGCGATCTGCCCCGCAAAGCTCACTGCGGAGTCAAGTCCCAACACATGGCACTCGGCCTTCAGCGCAGCCTCTTCCGGTCCTGTGCCGGCGATCGAGAGAGTGGCTTTGGGGAACTTTCCGCGGACCGAGGCGAAGGACCGCAGCAGCAGGTCGTAACCCTTTTCCCGCGAAAGCCGGCCTACGGCCAGCAGATGCGGTCCCTTGCCGGCCTTCAGTTCTGGATTCACGCCGCTGAAGTCGCGAATCTCAGCCACATCCACCGGATTGGGCAGCACGGCGATCCGGCTCTGCGGAAGCCGCAACTCCGCCGCGAGATCGCTGGCCATCGCCTGTGTCTGGCAGATTACACGGTCCGCATAGCGGTACAGGAGGCGGTAGAGCAGCAGCGTGTACCAAGGTTGCAAACCTAAGGAGAGAGCGGCTGAAACCGTTCCATTCTGTCGCACCAGAACACGAGTTCCTCGCGCAAACAGAGGGCGCAGCGAGAGCACCAGAAAGTTCAGATGAAACATTCCCGACAGAATCAGGTCCGGCTTGAGCCGGCGAACCAGCCTGAGCAGGCGTAAGGCCCCGGCTCGCACTCGCGGTGCGTTCAAAGCGTGGACAGGGAGCCGCGACAGCAGCTCTTCTCCGCCGGTCTGCGCTTGCGTGACGACTCCGAGGTGCAGCTCGTACTTCTCAGCGTCGAGCCCACGCGCCAGAAGCGCCATCACACGCTCCGCTCCACCGCCGCCAAGGTGAGGAATGAGCAGCAGGACTCTCGGCCGGGGACTAGCTGGCATGGGAAACCTCAGAGATTTCAGCGAGTATAGTTCCCGTCCCTCGCCATTCGAAATTAATGCCTACTTTCCCTGTGGAAAAGTTCCTCTTGACACATTGAAGGGAACTAATGTTTCCTGACAGTACTGATCCTCATTATCTCCAACAGAAAGCCAAAGCTCTAGGTCTCATCTGTGTTGTCACGAGGAGAGCGGCTGAGGCGGCACACGAGAGTCGACGTTCCAGGGCGTGGGGCCCGGTAGAGCGTCCGATAAGCAAGAACTCTCGAAGCCGTTGAGCACCTTTCCAAATACGTTACCGATGTCCGATTCGTATCGGGACGCAAGGTCCTTTGGGGAGGGACTCGTGTTCAACCGCTGTCGAGATAGTGCAGATGCCGGTTTTTTACCCGCATTCTTCGGCGTGCTCAACCGCTTTTCATCCCTGGCCGCTCGCCCGGCTCGGGCGTCCCGTGCGTCTCAAGGCCCTCATATCGTTATTGGCATCACCAGCGCGCAGACCTGCCTGGTCCTTCAAGGCCGATTGCGCGCGTTGCGCGAGGCGGGCTTTCGGGTCACGCTGGTTTCAAGCCCCGGCGAATTGCTCACGCGCACCGCGGCCCAGGAAGGCGTTGAATCGGTCGCTATTTCCATGCGGCGCGAGATCGCGCCCCTGGCCGATCTTCTCTCGCTGCTGCGGCTGTGCTGGCTGCTCTGCCGGCTCAAGCCGGATATGACGGAGTTCAGCACGCCCAAGGCCGGCCTGCTAGGCTCGATTGCCGCCATGCTCTGCCGTGTGCCTGCCAGGGTCTACTTCCTGCGAGGCCTCAAGCTCGAAACCTGCGGCGGAATCAAGCGCCGCATTCTGCTCGCCGCCGAGAAGTTGGCTTCAGCCAGTTCTCATTCCGTTCTGTGCAACAGTGACAGTCTGCGCAACCAGGTGATCGCTCTGGGCATCGCGCCAGAGGGCAAACTGCGCCTGCTGGGCAGCGGCAGCAGCAACGGCGTCGATGTGGAGCGCTTCCATCCCGGAGCTGGCACCCTGCGCAGCAGGCTCGGCCTTCCGCACGATGCGCATGTGGTGGGCTTTGTGGGGCGGTTGACTCGCGACAAGGGAGTGCCGGAACTCATCGAGGCCTTCGACTCCATTCTGGCCGCGAAGCCCAACACCCACTTACTTCTGGTCGGCTGGTTTGACGCCGCAGAGGACGCGCTCAGCCACGAGCTGCGCTCTCGCATCGAGAACCACGCGTGCGTTCACATGACCGGGTTCGTTGCCGACACCGCTCCCTATTATCGCGTGATGGATGTCATGGTCCTGCCGACCTGGCGCGAAGGCTTTCCAAACGTTGTCCTGGAGGCTGCGGCCACAGGGATTCCCGTTGTGACCACTCTCTCCACAGGCTCCCGCGACGCCGTCGTGCCGGAGGTGACCGGGCTGCTCATTCCTCCCGGCTATCCGGTTGCCATTTGCGAGTCCGTACTGCAATTGCTGGGCAGCCCCGAGCGCCGCTGCCGCATGGGCCTGGCTGCCCGGGCCTGGGTTCTCGACCACTATGTCAACGAGCACGTCCTGGGCCGTACTGCGCAGTACTATAAGAGCCTTCTCGACCGGAGTCTGCCGGAGAATTCCAGAAGAAAGCCGATTCCCGCCAACTCCGTGCCGGCCCCGATCTACTGAAAGGCGCATCCGCAATCTTTCATCCGCTGCGAGCGAAAGTAGATTACGGCTGCGACTGGGGCAAGACTGCCACAACCGGTGCACTCGTCTCGGCAGGAGGCGCCTGCAATGTGTGAGCGCCTTGCTCGGCCGCGCGCAGCGTGGCGCCTGGAACGATGCCCAGAACCAGCGTAGCCGCCACCGCCAGCAGCAGGGCCGCGCTCACGGCAATGCCCGCCAGCGGCGCCGGAGCGGCGGAGCTCTCATCAGCCGGACGCTGGGCTGCAACCAGAGCCAGGCGCAGATAGTAGGCAGCGGCCAGCCCCGAGTTCAGCAGGCCGATGATGACCAGCCAGATCGCTCCGCCGCCCATCGCCGCTGAAAACGAGGTCAGCTTGCCGAAGAAGCCGCTGGTGAAGGGAATGCCGGTCAGCGAAGCCAGAAAGAAGATCAGCAAACCGGCCAGCAGCGGCGAGCGGTAGGCAAGCCCGCGAAAGTCGCCTATTAGCGGTAGCTTCTCGTCGTATCCGCTGGCCAGCGTGACGACGGCGAAGATGCCCACATTCATCGCCGCGTAGGCCGCAATGTAGAAGCTGGCGGCGGCAATGCCGTCGCTCCCGGCTCCGGTGAAGGCCGCCAGCAGGTAGCCTGCATGGGCGATCGAGGAGTAGGCCAGCATCCGCTTCACGTTCTGCTGGCGCAGAGCGGCCAGATTTCCAACCGTCATCGAGAGCACGGCGACTACCCACAGCAGCGGCTCCCAAACCGAGCGCAGCGAGGGGAGCATTTCATAGACTACGCGCAGCAACAGCGCAAAGGCCGCGGCCTTGGGCGCGGTGGACATCAGCGCCACCACCGGCGAGGGCGCGCCCTCGTAGACATCCGGTGTCCACACATGGAAGGGCGCGGCGGAGACCTTGAAGAGAATGCCCACCAGCATCAGCCCCATTCCCGCCAGGATGAACGAATGATTCTCCGCAGTGGGCGCCAGCCGGGCAATCTCGTAGATTTGCGTCGTTCCGGTCGCGCCGAAGATCAAGGCGATGCCATAGAGCAGGAAGCCCGTGGCAAAGGAACCAAGCAGAAAGTACTTGATCGCCGCCTCCGGCCCCTTGCCCGTCTCCTTGCGATAACCGGCCAGAACATATGTGGCGATTGACGAGATTTCGAGAGCGATGAAAACCAGCAGCAGCTCAATCGCGCCCGTGAGCAGGCACATGCCCACAGCGCCGAAGACGATCAGCGCATAGAACTCGCCCTGATGGTGGCTGTCTTCGGGCAAGGTGTCCATCGAGAGCAGCAGAGCCACCAGCACGATGCCGCAGATGAGCACGTGGAAGAAGACCGTGAAGGTGCTGGTCTCGATCGTGCCGGAGAAGCCGGTTCCCTCGGGCAGTGAGAGTTGCCACAGGCTGCCCCATAAGGCGAGCGTCGTTCCTACGGCGGCCACCCACCCGAGCCAGCGGCGCGACCAGTGAGGAGGCAGGGTCGCGTCGATCAGCATCACCAGTACGCCGGTCAGCGTCAGAATGACTTCGGGAAGAATGCGGAAGAGATCCTCGTGAAGCAGGAGGAAACCTAAAATGCGATCCAGGACAGGATTCACCGCCGGCCCTCCCTGAACACCGAAATCGGCGAGACTGGTAACGAATTCCTCAGCAATGCCCTGCGCGCTCCCTGCTCGATGGTCGGCAGCCAGAGCATCGGCGCCATGCCCATCACCAGCATCAGCGCGGCCAGCGGCCACATCACGGCCATTTGGCCAAAGCGCAGATCCTTCGGCGGCGTCGATGCGGTCAATTTGCTTTCCGGTCCGTAAAAGAGCCGCTGCACCAGCCACAACATGTAAGCCGCGCCCAGGATCACGCAGAATGCGGCTGCAATCGCCCAGCCTTTGCTGACGCCGTTGAAGGTGCCGAGCAGAATCACGAACTCGCCTACAAAGCCGCCCAGCATCGGCAGCCCGATCATCGCCAGGGAGCCAAAAACAAAGAACGTGGCCGTGCGGGGCAGCTTGCTCGCCAGCCCGCCGTAGTCGGCGATTTCGCTGGTGCGATAGCGGTCATAGAGCACACCGAGCAGCAGGAAGAGCGCGCCGTCCACCACGCCGTGATTCAGAATCTGATAGATCGCGCCCTCCCAGCCGGTCAGCGTCAGCCCGTAGATGCCGAGCGTAATCAGGCTCAAATGGCTCAGCGCCGCAAAGGCCATCAGCCGCCAGAAATCGCGCTGCACCAATGCAAGAAGTGCCCCGTAGAGAATGCCAACCACCGCCAGCCCTACCATCACCGGCGCCACAATGCGCGATTCGTTGGGGAAGAGGCCGATGTGGAAGCGCAGCATCGAATAGAGCCCGAGCTTTCCCGCCACTACCATCGCCAGCGCCACCGGAGCCTCGCTGAAGGTGTCGGCGAGCCAGCCGTGCAGCGGAAAGACCGGGACCTTGACGGCAAAGGCGACAAGAAACGCCAGAGCCACCCACCACATCGCGTACCCCGGCAGATTCCCATGCGCAATGAGAATCTGCAGCGTGGTGAAGTCAAATGTTCCCGTCCGCGCATAAAGCCACAGGATCGCCACAAGCAGCGGCGCGGAGGGAATGAAGGTGAAGAGGAAAAACTTGAGCGCGGCCCTGGGCCCGTCCTTGCGCCCGTACATAGCGATCAGGATCGCCATCGGCACCAGCGACAGCTCCCAGAAGCCGTAGTACAGAATCAAATCCAGCGAGAGAAAAACTCCGAACATCGCTGTCTGTTGGACAAGAAAAAGCGCGTAAAAGACTTTGCGCCGCGATTGAATCGCATTCCAACTGGCGATCACGCCAACCGGAGCCAGCAGGCCCACCAGCACAACCAGCCACAAACTCAGCCCGTCCACGCCGACGTGATAAAAGATTCCGCGGCTCTCGATGGAAGCTGGAGATAAGTCGATCCACAGACGATTCACTTCAAATTGAAAGCCGTTCAACCCGCCGTTAAAGTGCGCCGGCAAATGCAGCGTCAGCACAAAGGTGGCCAGTGTGGTCAGCAGCGCAACCCAGTTGGGCAGCTTCCAGCGGTCGGGTGTGAGCGCAACCAGCGCCGCTCCAGCCAGCGGAACCAGCAGGATCAGCATGAGAATCGAGCTATTGATTTCGTTCATTCTCTCAATGCCCCGCCGCTTTCCAGATCAACGCCATAGAGACCGGCCAGACCGTTGTCCACGGAACCAGCAGGAAGAGAAGCACCGCCGCCGCGCCCGCGGCCAGCCACGCCGCATACGAGCGCAGGTTCCCCGATTGCCAGCGCTGCAAGATGGAGCCCGTAAGCATCGCCACGCCGCCCAGCAGCCAGGCCGCTCCGCCTACGATGCCCACATCCACAACCCAGCCTAAAATGTACTTCGAGATGCCAAGCAGCGGCTTGACAACAGTGAAGCCGTAGATCTCGTCGACAAAATACTTGTTCGCCAGCAGTTTGTGAGGGCTGGAGAAAACCCTGGCCAGACGCGCCGCCAGCCCGTTGTCAATGCCGAAGAGCAGATAGGCCACGAGCCAACCCAGCAGCGCCAGGCCAACCGCCAGCATGCTCAGGTAGAGCTCGATCTCCGCGCTGCCCCCCGCCGGGGCTCGCGCGCCAACGACCGGAGCAAGAAAACCGCTGAAGCGTTCCATGTTCGTCCAGCCGTTTGCGAGATCGACGCCGATCCAGCCTCCGCAAAGCGACAGCAGCGCAAGTATGATGAGCGGCACGCGCATCGACCATGGGCTCTCATGCGGATGAACCCCTTCGCTGTGCGAGTGGCCCAGGAAGGCCATATACCAGAGCCTGAACATATAAAGCGAAGTCAGCAGCGCCGTAAACACCCCAACAAAATACAGCACCCTGCCATTTGGCCCCTGCAAAAAGGCCGCATAAAGAATCGCGTCCTTTGAGAAGAACCCCGCGAAGGGCGGAATCCCGGCGATCGCCAGAACGGCTGCGGTCATCGTCCAGAAGGTCACCGGCAGCTTCTTCCACAGCCCGCCCATCTTGCGCAGGTCCTGCTCCCCGCCCAGCGCATGAATCACCGAGCCAGCGGCGAGGAAGAGCAGCGCCTTGAAAAAGGCGTGCGTCATCAGGTGGAAGATCGCCGCCGAGTAAGCCGCTGCGCCGCAGCCCAAAAACATATAGCCGAGCTGCGAGATCGTCGAGTAGGCCAGCACACGCTTGATGTCGTTCTGCACCAGAGCGATGGTCGCCGCAAAGAGCGCCGTCGCCGCGCCCACGATCGCCACCACGCTCAGCGCAAAGGGCGAATGGTCAAACAACACATGCGTACGCGCGACCATGTAAACGCCCGCCGTGACCATCGTGGCCGCGTGGATCAGCGCGGAGACCGGCGTCGGGCCCTCCATCGCGTCCGGCAGCCAGATGTAGAGCGGCAACTGCGCACTCTTGCCTGCCGCGCCCAGCATCAGGCATAGCGCAATGACAGTCACCACGCCGCCGTTCCAGCCGGGGTCCATGCCGAGCTTGGCCGCAATCTCGGTGAAGGTCAGCGAGCCAAAGTTGGCGACGAGCAAAAACATCGCAATCAGAAATCCAAGGTCGCCGATGCGGTTGACGATGAATGCCTTCTTGCCCGCATCCGCGGCGGACTTCTTGTTGAACCAGAAACCGATCAGCAGGTACGAAGCGAGTCCGACGCCCTCCCAGCCGATGAACATCACCAGCGCATTGCCCGCCAGTACCAGCACCGACATGAAAAAGAGAAAGAGATTCAGGTAGCTGAAGTACCGCGCATAGCCCTCGTCGCCCTTCATGTAGCCGACCGAGTAGACGTGAATCAGGAAGCCGACGCCGGTGACGACCAGCAGCATCACAAGCGAAAGCTGATCGAGGACGAAGCTGAAATCGACGTGCAATGCGGCGATATTGATCCAAGGCAGCGGGCAGGTCTCAGTGAAGGGAAGGGAATTCGCCGCCGGAACCACTCCAAAGACGCCCAGAGCCTCATTCGCCACCACGCCAAACGCCGCCAACGGCGCCAGCAGCGCCACTGTAGTGACAAGCCACTTGGGAAGCCTCTTGCATAGGATTCCATTGATCAGGAATCCCACGAAAGGAAGCAGCGGAATGTACCAAAGATGGAAGACGTATCCGTTCATAGTTTCATCAGGTCGATGCGGTCGACGGCCAGGGTTGCGCGCGCGCGGAAGACAGCAATGATAATGGCCAGCCCCACCGCAGCCTCCGCCGCGGCCACCATCATCACAAAGAAGACGAAGATCTGTCCCTTCACCGCGTGCCACTGGTGCGCAAAGGTCACAAACGAAAGATTCACGCCGTTCAGCATCAGCTCAATCGACATGAAAACGGTAATCAGGTTGCGCTTGATGAGGAAGCCCACCACGCCCAGCGTAAACAGCGCGGCGCTCAATAACAGATACCAGAAGAGCGGAACTTCCTGCGCAAAAAATGGACTCATCGCCCGCCCGTCCTTTCTCCGTCTCCATTGCCATGACTGGCCAGCGCAACCGCCCCCAGAATCGCGATGAGAATCAACACCGAGGTTACCTCAAACGGCAGCAGGAGCTTGGTGAAGAGCACGGCGCTCAATGCCTCGGTCGAAGTAATCTCTCCACTCATCTTCGCAACGCCCAGCCCCTGCGCATGAAGAATCACGGTGGCAATCACGGCCAGAATGGCGACTACCGCGGGAAAGCCTACCCGCAGCGCCGCGCGGCTGCCCAGCGTGCGATCTTCCCGTCCGGCGTTGAGCAGCATCACGACAAAGGTGAAGAGCACCATGATGGCCCCGGCGTAGACGATCACCTGCGCCGCCGCCAGAAACTCAGCGCCCAGCATCAGGTAAAGCACGGCCAGTGAGGTCATCACCACAATCAGCGACAAGGCGCTGTTGATGGGATGGCTCTGGAGGAGCAGATTGATCGCCCCACCCAGGCAGAATCCCGCAAACACGATAAACAGGATCACATGCATCGCAAGCTCCGGGCACGCCCGATTGTACTTCAGTGATACGCCAGCCAAAGGCTCGTAGCCACAATGTTCAGGATGGCGACAGGCATCAACCAGCGCCAGCCAAAATTCATCAACTGGTCATAGCGAAAGCGCGGCAGCGTTCCCCGCACCCAGACATACAAAAAGAGAAACGAAAAGACCTTGAGCACAAACCAGAAGATGGGAAAGAGCGCGTGGACGAAAATGTTCTGTGGCGGAGGAATCAAATCGCCGAAGGGACTTGTCCAGCCGCCCAGAAACAGCAGAGTGGCCACGCAACCCACTGTAATCATGTTGGCATACTCGGCCATGAAGAACATGGCAAACTTCATCGAGCTGTACTCGGTATGATAGCCGCCGGTCAGCTCGCTCTCTGCCTCGGGCAGGTCGAAGGGCGAGCGGTTGGTCTCGGCGTAGGCCGCCATCAGATAGATGAAGAAGGCCACAAACTGCATTCCCCCGAAGAGATTCCAGGTCAGCATGCCTTGGGTCGATTGTTGCTCCACAATCACGCGCAGATTCAGCGATCCGGCGCGCAGCACAACGCCAACAAGCGAGAGCCCCAGCGCCAGCTCGTAGCTGACCATCTGCGCTGAGGAGCGCAGCGCACCCAGAAGGGAATACTTGCTGTTCGAGGACCACCCCGCCAGCGCAATGCCGTAGACACTGATCGAAGTAACGCCAAGAATCACCAGCAGGCCGATATTCACATCGGAAATCTGAAAGAAGTTCAGCTCACCGGGCTTCACCAGGCCGCCTGGGCCCACGTTGGGCTCGCCGAAGGGAACAACGGCAATCGAGATCAGCGCGCAGCCCAAGGCGATGATCGGAGCGATCAGATAGAGCGGCCGATAGACGCCAGTGGGGACGATGTCCTCTTTGAGAAACGACTTTGCCCCGTCCACCAGCGGCTGCAGGAGACCAAATGGCCCAACGCGGCTCGGCCCCCAGCGGTTCTGGATGCGCCCAACGAGCTTGCGTTCCAGCAGCACGGTGTAGGCGACGGCCAGCAGCATCACCACCGTCACCACGGCCACCTTCAGCAAGCTCCACAGCAAAAACTGCAAAATCGTCACTAGCCTTCAGCCTCTTCTTTCAATGCCGTCATCCTGAGACTCCCAATCGACCGGTAACTCTGAGTTCTCGAAATCTCCGTTATCCTCAGCTCTCAACAAACCGTCATCCTGAGACTCCAACGAACCTGTCACCCTGAGCGGGCAACGCCAGTCGAAGGACCTGCTTTTGCGTTCAGATCGTCACCCTCAATCCCTGGGTGCCCCATCCTCGCCGCGTATTTGTTATTGCGGCTAGGATGGGAGACAACGAACCCCAATCCGCATCCTTCACAACACCTTCAGCCCGCCATATCGCGCTTGATGCGATTTCAACTCTTTGAGCGCCGGGCTATGCTCACCCAGCGTTCCTGAAGCAAACAATCCATCGTGAGCGGGAGCGATCGGTTCCCGGCCATTCGTAGCCGCACCGGTCAACGCCGCCACCGGCACAAAGCCCGGCTCCGTTGGAACATCGTTTCCGCCGAAGAGATTCAACCGATCCAGATCGTAGCCCGGAACCAGCCGGGCAATTTCGTCCAGCACCGCCAGCGGATCGAAAGGGCTCAGCTTCGGCTCCAATCCGTTCGCCGCCAGCCAAACCGCGTGCCTGTCTGCCTCGCCCGCCTGTGCGCCGCGCGACTGTCCGAGGTCGGCTGTCACGCCGCCCTTGCCAAATGGAACCAGCGCTTTAACATCCACGCCCATCGCGCCCGCCAGCCGCACAAGGATCTCGAAGTCCGGCTTCACGCCAGCGCGATCCGCGGCCTTCTTCATCAGTTGCACATCGCCAAAAGTGTTGGTCACCGTGCCGCTCTTCTCGTAAAGGCTGGCGGCCGGCAGCACCACATCGGCCAGAGCAGCGGTCTTGGTTAGAAAGATGTCCTGCACGATGACGAAGGTGTTCTTCAATGTAGCCGGGTCCACGCCCAGCTTCGCGACCGGGTCAGCGCCCACCACCAGCAACGCGCTCAACTCCTTCTTGGCCGCCGCATCGAAGATTCCCTGATACGACTTGCCCGGTGTCGCGGGCAGACCTGGGTACTCGGCTGCAAACGCGCCCGGAGCCGCGACCGGCAGATAGCCGGGAAGCAGGTCGGGCAAAACTCCCATATCCGCCGCGCCCCGCGAATTCGCGTAGTCGCCTAGATATGCAAAGCGCACGTTGCCGCGTTTCAGCCCCCAGGCCACCAGGCTCGCCAGTTTCGCGCCGCTGAACTCCGCACCGAAGACCACCAGCAGCGACTCTTCGGCTAACACGGCCTCGCGGAATGCCGGACGATCGAAGGCCGCTTTGCCCCCATCCAGGTATGCGGCCAGCGCTGCGTAGCCGTCGGCAGGCAGCCGCAGCGTCGCCTTGGCCTGTCTCTCCAGCTTGACGGCCTTCGTATTGGCGATATAGAGCCGGCCGCGATTTAACCGCACGTTGGTGCGCAGATTCCAAGCCAGCAGCGGATGCTCCACCGTAGGATCGCCGCCGATCAGAAGCACGGCAGGCGCCGTCGCTGTATCGCGCAAACTGGCGGCCTTTTCCATGTGTCCTGCGAGAGCCCGCGCAAAGGCCGCATAATCCGCAGTCCGTTCGTGGTCAATGTTGTTGGTTTTGAGCACCGTCCGCGCAACTTTTTGTAAAAGATAATTCTCTTCGTTGGTGCTCTGGTTCGAGCCAATCACGCCGATCGACGAGCCGCCGCGCGTATCGCGCATCTCTTTGAAGATGCCCGCGGCCAATCGCAGCGCGCGATCCCATGTCGCCGGCTCCAGTTTGCCCTCGGCGCTGCGCACCAAAGGCTTGGTGAGCCGTTCCGCGCTCTCCACAAAGTCGAAACCAAATCTCCCCTTGGCGCAGAGAAAGTCGCCGTTGATGCCGCTCTTGTCGCGATTGTCGGCGCGCACGATCTCCGAGCCGTCATTGGTCTGCCGCACGCCGAGAGTCACCTTGCAGCCGTCCGCGCAGTGCGCACAAACCGTCGCCACGTGGTTCATCTCCCAGGGGCGCGTCTTGTAGCGATAGCTGCCCGAGGTCAGCGCGCCCACCGGGCAAACGTCGATGCACATGCCGCACTGCTCGCAGTCCAGGTGATCGCCGCCGTTCGGCGCAATCGTCGAATGCACGCCGCGGCCCTGCACGCCCAGCGCCCATACGTCCATGCCCTCGCCGCACATGCGAATGCAGCGGTAGCAGAGAATGCAGCGCGGCCGGTCAAAGAAGACGGCGGGCGACCACTGCTGTTCCTCGCGGTGCTGTTTTGCCTCTGCGTATAGGCTCTCGCCCGCGCCGTACTTGAAGGTCATGTCCTGCAACTCGCACTCGCCGCCCGCGTCACAGACCGGGCAGTCGAGCGGATGGTTGCCGAGCAGCAGTTCGATCGTCGCCTTGCGCGCCTGCGCTATTTCGTCTGATTCAGTAATGAAGACCTGACCCTCGGCGACTTGCGTCGTGCAGGCCGTTTGCAGCTTGGGCACCTTCTCCTGGCGCACCACGCACATGCGGCAGGCCGCCTGCAGGCTCAGCCCAGGGTAGTAGCAGAAGGCCGGAATCTCGATCCCCGCCTTGCGGCAAGCGTCGATCAGCAGCGTCCCCGCGGGAGCCGTCAGCTTCTTTCCATCGACTGTGAAGGTTACGTCTGCCATTCGTCTCCAACGCCGCTAAACCACCGCCAAATCCACATGCTTCGCGAACGGGCACGGCCTTCCGTTCAAATGCTCCTCAAACTCCTTGCGAAACTTCTTCACAAACCCCAGCGTAGGCATCGCCGCCGCATCGCCCAGCGGACAAAACGTCCGCCCCATCATGTTCTCGGCAAGATACTGCATGTTATCGATGTCCTTGGTCGAGCCAAACCCCGCATGGAAGCGCGTCAGCGACTTCTTCAGCCAGTCCGTTCCCTCGCGGCATGGAATGCACCAGCCGCAGCTCTCGTGCTGATAAAAGCTGATCGTCCGCAGCGCAAATTCCACAATACACGTCCGGTCGTCGATCACCACTACGCCGCCCGAGCCCAGCATCGACCCGGCCTTGCCCACCTGGTCGAAGTCCATGCCGATGTCGATCTCCTCAGGAAGCAAAACCGGCGTCGAAGAGCCGCCGGGCACCACCGCCTTCAACTCCCGTCCGCCGCGTACCCCGCCAGCCACCTCGTAAATCATCTTCTTCAGGTTGTAGCCCATCGGCAACTCGTAGACTCCGGGCCGCTCGACATGGCCGCTGATCCCGAACAATCTTGTCCCGCCGTTGCGCGCCGAACCTGCTGCCGCATAAGCAGCCGCGCCCATGGCGATCACATGTGGCACGGTCGCGATGGTCTCGGCATTATTAATCACCGTCGGTCCGCCGTAAAGGCCGACGACGGCAGGGAAGGGCGGCTTGATCCTGGGAACGCCTCGCTTTCCCTCGAGCGACTCCATCAGCGCCGACTCCTCGCCCACTTCATACGCGCCCGCGCCGGTCTGCGTAATAATTTGAAACTCAGTCTCCGACCCGAAGATATTCTTGCCGAGAAAGCCGCGCGCATAAGCGTCCGCGACGGCCTTCTCCATAATCTCAAGAAGGTATCTGTACTCGCCGCGCAGATAGATGAAGCCGAGCTTCGCGCCGATGGCCAGCCCGGCAATGATCGTGCCTTCGATCACCGCGTGAGGATCGTGCAGGAAGATCACATGATCCTTGCAGGTTCCCGGCTCACTCTCGTCGCCGTTGACCAGAACATACTTTGGCTTGGCGCTTTGTTTAGGAACGAACGACCACTTCAATCCAGTCGGGAAGCCCGCGCCGCCGCGCCCGCGCAGGCCAGAGGCCTTCATCTCGTTGATGATCCACTCGGGCCCCTGTTCCAGGCACTTCTTCGCCGCCGCATAGCCGCCGAGTTCGAGATAGCGCTCGATCTTCGCCGCCCCCTGGCCAAAGCGCCGGGTGACGATCTTCACCTCATCGGGATGCGAGACAAGTCTAGGCATGAGGCGCCTTCCCTTCGGCCTGCGCCTTCCGCCCCTGCGGCGAAGACCCCTCGCCGGAGACCCCTGCCCTCTGCCCCAGCGACGTAGACCCGTCGCCGGGGATCCCAGACCGGCCTCGATAGCCGGCCAGAATGCCAGGCACGTGATTGGGATTCAGCTCCACATGAAACTCGTAATTCACCTGGATGGCCGGTGCCCAGCAGCAGGCCCCGATGCACTCGACCTCTTCAAGCGAAAACATCCCGTCGGGCGTAACTCCCTTTTCTCCGACGCCTAACTCCTTCTGAAAACGCTCGTAAAGCTCATAGCCTCCGCGTAACATGCAGCTGATGTTGGTGCAAACTTGCACGTTATACTTGCCAACCGGCTTGAAGCGCAGCATCGAGTAATAACTGGCCACGTTGCGAATATCTAACTCGGTGATGCCGATCCGTGCTGCGACCTCGGCGATCACCGCGTCCGACAGGTAGCCGATCTCATCCTGAGCGTAAAGCAGCATCGGAATCAAAGCCGAACGGCGCAACGGGTACTTCAGGACCAGCGCGTCGAAGCGCACCGCCAGCCTGGGAGAAAACACTGTCATCGTCTCATCGCCCATTGCATTAACTCCCAAGAGCATCTCTTTGCCTGATCACACTTACTTGAACTTGCCAACCAGCACGCCGGCAATAATATCCGCTGCAACTTCCTGGGGACCGAAGGAGAGGGGCGGCGATTGCGCTTGGTCGATGGTAATGACCTCCTTGCAGGCCTCTTCTTTTTTGCACAGATATTCCCTCCGCGAGATCTCATATCCATTCGGAGGGCCGCTGATAACCGCCGTGATTCGGCATCCTCCTCTCATAATCCCGCGTCCTACCCTGCACAGCGCATTCGTGCCGTATGTCAGGATGAACTCCTCATCGAAGCTGGGCAGAGAGATTCTGTCAAATGTGGAGGCGCTCCTCTTACTCAGCTCCACGTTGGCCTTTTTCATCTCCTCCACCAGATGCGCCTCTACGGTTTCAAAGAAGGTGCACGGGCTCGCTCTCAGTTGCTTGTGCTTTTCGACGGTGGATTCATCCGCCATCTCCTTCAGCTTTGCAAGATCTGCAAGTTTCGCGTAATCGATCACAATTTTCCCCCATTGTGTTCATCTGTCGATCTCCCCCAGCACGATGTCGATGGACCCCACCACCGCCACCACGTCAGCCAACATTCGGCCCTTGCACATCGTCTCCAGCGCCTGCAGCGTGGCGAACGACGGATTGCGCATGTGAACGCGATACGGCTTGGCCGTGCCGTCCGAGACCACATAGTAGCCCATCTGCCCTCGCGGCGATTCAATCCCTTGATAGACCTCGCCGGCCGGCACGGCAAACCCCTCCGTCACGATCTTGAAGTGATGGATCAGCGCCTCCATTTGCGTCTTCATCTTCTCCCGGTCCGGCAGCACAATCTTCGGCGCATCGGCCTTGATGGGGCCTTCGGGAAGGCCGTCCAGCGTCTGCTGGATAATCTTCACGCTCTCCCGCATCTCGATGAGCCTGATCTCATACCGCGCCCAGCAATCGCCCTCCGAGGCGACGGGAACCTTGAATTGAAACTTTTCATAGCCACAGTAGGGCATATCGCGGCGCAGGTCGAAGTCCACGCCCGAGCCGCGCATATTCGGCCCGGTCACGCCCAGAGCGATGGCATCCGCCGCCGACAAGATCCCCACTCCCTTCAGCCGGTTTTTGAAGATTGGATTGCCGGTCAGCAGATTCGAGTATTCATCGATCTTTTCCGGGAAGGTGCGGATGAATTTCTGCACCCGGTCGTGGAAGTCCAGCGGCGGTTCCATCGAGAGGCCGCCGATGCGGAAGTAGCTGGTCATCATCCGCTGGCCGCTCAAGCCCTCCAGAATCCGCAGGATCTCTTCCCTCTCGCGGAAGGTGTAGAGAAAGACGGTCAGGGCGCCGATGTCCATGGCGTGCGTGCCCAGCCAGACCAGATGCGAATTCAGCCGGGTCAGCTCGGCCAGCAGCACGCGCAGCCATTGCGCCTTCTCCGGGATCTCCAGGCCGAGCAGCCGCTCGACAGCCAGGCAATAACAGAGGTTGTTGGCCAAAGGGCTGAGGTAGTCGATGCGGTCGGTCAGCGGGACGACCTGCTGATAGAACTTGGCCTCACAGGTCTTCTCGATGCCGGTGTGCAGGTAGCCGATCTCCGGGTAGAGCCGCACCACGATCTCGCCGTCGATCTCCACCACCAGGCGCAAGACCCCGTGCATCGACGGATGCTGCGGCCCCATATTCAACACCATGTGCTGATCGCGCGCTCCTGCGGCAACGGGGGCTTCGAGAATTGGAGTGCCGATCGTCTCGGTCATCAGCGATACCCCTCCACCGGATAGTCCTTGCGCAGCGGATGCCCCTGCCAGTCGTCCGGCATCATGATGCGCCGCGGGTTGGGGTGCCCCTCAAAGCGAATGCCAAAGAGGTCGAAGACCTCGCGCTCGTAAAAATTGGCCGATGGCCAGACCGCTGTGATCGATTCGACCGCCGGGTTCTCGCCATTCAGCATCACCCGCAGCCGGATGCGCTCCTTATAAGTGTGCGAAACAATGTGATAGCTCAACTGAAAGCGCGGCGAGGAAGGGAACCAGTCCACCGCGGTCACGTCCTCGAGGAAGTTGTAGCCAGCCCCCTGCACCGTGGCCGCGGCAGCGCGAATCTCCCCGGCGGCAATGGTCAGCGTCAGTTCGCCGCGGTCGAACTTGGCGTCTTCCAGAGCCTCGGGGTTCCAGGCCAGCATGGCCTTCACTGCCGGATGCTCCGGCAAGCCCTCCAGAACCGCGCTCCTGCTCGACAGGCTCGTCTTCATAGTTTCGGCCACTATAGATCCGCCTTGTCCCGGCTCCAGTTCAGGATGCCCTTGCGCACGATGTAGTAGAGCCCCACGGCCACAAACCCCAGGTAGACCACCATCTCCCAGAAACCAAGCAACTTGCCGCAGCCGGTCAGTGCCGGAAGCTTGCGGTAGACCACCGCCCAGGGCATCATGAAGACCGCCTCCACATCGAAGAGGATGAACAGTACTGCGACCATGTAAAATCGCACGCTGAATCGCTGCCGTGCATCTCCCACAGCCTCGATCCCGCACTCGTAGGCGGCCAGCTTGGTCGGCGTA
Source organism: uncultured Acidobacteriaceae bacterium (assembly GCA_963710875.1). GTDB lineage: Bacteria > Acidobacteriota > Terriglobia > Terriglobales > Acidobacteriaceae > Telmatobacter. Next base: position 143,859 of record CAVQBW010000005.1, read on the forward strand.
TTGCGGTGCCGTCCCACCAACCACGAGGCCGCGACCATGACAGCGCCAAGTCCAAACGCTGCAAAAATCTGCAGAAACAGCGGGAGATATTGCCAGTGGTAGGGAATCATCGCTGTCCTATCTGGAAAACCCTGGGGAATTGCACCCGCCTTAGCCAAGCCACCAGCGGCTCCGTTGAAGCAGGATGCTGGTTTGAGCTTAGGTTTCCAGAGGCGTTCCGTCAAGGCTGCGTGAAAATCGCACGGTGATTGCAGATCATTTCACCGTTCCGTGAGACGCTTGCTTTGAAAACCCTCCCCATCGAAGTCTCTGCATCTCTCTGTCGCCGCCATAGGGGCCACCGCGGTTCACGCCATCAGTCGGGGATTCATGGCTGGCTCCTTCACTCTCCCACTCCTTGACTCTTGGCAGTCGTCGGGGCAGACGAAGGGCGCTTTGGTCGGCGTCATTTCGATTCCCATATCGGTACTTCAAAATCGCCTGTTCTTCCTTGGGAAACGGTACCTTCGTCATCTGAAGAACTAATCTGGAGAGCCGAAAAAGAGAGTGAGGATAAAACTATGGCAGCCACCACGACCACCGGATTCTCCATCCCGGCCTCTGCTCAGGCCGTTCAAACTGCCTGTGCGCGCACCAACCGCCGTCGCCGCATCACTCCTCAAGCCGGACACGCGCTTGAGATCCTCGCCCATGCCATCGAATACCTCACCGACGAGTTCGTGCATGAGGGGCTTGCCTTTTCCTCAAAAAGTGAGCAGTTGCAGGCCGTGCAGTTGCTCATGGCGCTCAACCGCCAGGTCTACTTCGAGTGTCCGGAAGTGCCGACCTTTGGCGAGCGTTGCCGCGCGCTTCTCCATCGTCGCTCAGCATAGGGAGTCTTCCGGGTCCATCTAAGTTGACGGGGGCCCCGCCCTTGACGCGTTCTATTACTGCAAAAGTGGGTGGCAGGATTCTTCGCTCTGTGCGAATTCCGTGATCTCTGAAGATACGATAATCTTTATCCCAGCGCCTGTACGGCTCCTCGGCCCACTAGCTCCTCCACCCGCTCCACCCATCCGCGGTCCGCTGCCACGCTCATCCCCGCCGGCTCCAGAATAACTTCGTATTCACCATTCCTTTTGAGGTGCAGCATCACTTTTCCGGGCCCCGGAGCCGCGTCCGCCGCGCTCTTCAACTCGACAAAGATCTCCTCCGTCGCCCGCTCCAGATTAATGCGAATCCGTACTCCCGTAGGCAGCTTCACCTGCACCTCTTCCAGCGGCTGAATCGCTCCGACCGCGATCTTCGGCGCGGCATCTTCGTCGCCCGTCAGCGATCCGCGCACCAGCACCGGCGCTTCGATCTTCAATTGCTCCGCAAGGCGCTCGTAATCGCGCGGAAAACAGACCAGCTCGATCTTCCCCGTTGCGTCTTCCAGTGCCGCCTGCGCATAGAGCTTCTGGTCCCGTTTCGTCTTCTGAACTCGCAGCCCCTGGATCATTCCCGCCACTTGTATCTCGTCCGCCGGGTCCGATTGCGCGCCCCAGCGCTTCTCCGGCGGCTTCCGCTCCAGCGCCTCTGCCGCGGTGATCACTCCCGTCAAGTTACGCAGCTTCTCCGCGTACTTATCCAGCGGATGCCCGGAGACAAAGAACCCCAGCACCTCTTTCTCATTCGCCAGCCGCTCGCCCTCTTCCCACTCCGGGGCCTTCGGCAGATCGTCGCCGCCGCGGCCCGCCGCAGGCGCTTCGTTGAACAGCCCAAACAGTCCGCTCTGTCCCTGCGCCGCATCCTTCTGCGCCTTTTGCGCCCGCTCCATCGCCTTGTCCACGGCCTTCATCAGCGACGCCCGCCCGCCCAGCGAATCCAGCGCACCGGCCTTGATCAGCGACTCGATCACCCGCTTATTCATCACCCGCAGATCGACCTTCTCGCAAAACTCCCAGAAGCTCTTGAAGCGCCCGCCGACCTCAGCGCGCGCCTTCATGATCGACTCGATCGCGTTGCCGCCCACGTTCTTCACCGCCGCCAAACCGAAGCGTATCGCCTGGCTCTCTGGAGTAACATGCGGCGTGAACTGCGCCCCGGAGACCTGCACATCCGGCGCCTCCACGCTGATGCCCATCTCTTTGCACTCGGCGATATACTTCACGACATTCTCCGGCTTTGATGTCTCTGAAGTCAGCAGCGCTGCCATGAATTCGATCGGGTAGTGAGTCTTTAAGTAGGCCGTCTGGTAGGCTACCAGCGCATACGCAGCCGAGTGCGACTTATTGAACCCATACCCTGAGAATTTCTCCATCTGGTCGAAGATCTCGCCGGCCAGATTCTTCGGATGGCCCAGGGCCGCCGCGCCGGTCATGAACCGGTCCCGCTGCTCGGCCATCGCCTCGGCATTCTTCTTTCCCATGGCGCGGCGCAGAAGGTCCGCCTCTCCCAGCGAGTAACTCGCCAGCACGTTCGCGATCCGCATCACCTGTTCCTGGTAGACGATTACCCCAAACGAGCCTTTCAGAATCTCTTCGAGTTCGGGCAGCATATACTCTACCTTGCGCCGCCCCCACTTGCGCTCGATGAAATCGTCGATCATATCCATCGGTCCCGGCCGGTAGAGCGCATTCAGCGCCGTCAATTCTTCCACCGAATCCGGCTTATATCGCCGCAGAATGTCTCGCATCCCGCTTGACTCAAACTGGAAGATCCCCGATGTCAGCGCCGAGTGGAAGACTCTCTTGAACGTCTCCTCGTCGTCTTGTGGAATCGCCTCGATGTCCACCTTCTCCCCGCGGCTCTGCTCGATCAGCTTCAGGCAATCGTCGATTACCGTCAGCGTCGCGAGGCCGAGGAAGTCCATCTTCAGCAGGCCCATCTTCTCGACGGCCTTCATATCGTAGGCAGTGACGATTTCGTCGTTCTTGGTCTTGGCCAGCGGCACCAGCTCGGTCAGCGGCCGCGGCGCAATTACTACCGCCGACGCATGGACTCCCGACCCGCGCACCAGCCCTTCGAGCTTCTTCGCCGTGTCGATCAGCTCACGAATCTGCCCGTCCGTCTTGTACGCCTTCTTTAGCTCGTCAACGCTCTCCAGCGCCGCGTCGATCGTCATGCCCACAGTCGCCGGAATCAGCTTTGCAATCCGATCCACGTCTCCATACGGCATATCCATCGCGCGGCCGCAGTCTTTAATTGACGCCTTAGCCGCCATGGTGTTGAAGGTGATGATCTGAGCTACCTGCTCCCGCCCATACTTGCGCGTGACATAGTCGATCACCTCGCCCCTCCGGTTCTGGCAGAAATCGACGTCGATATCCGGCATCGTGACGCGTTCCGGGTTAAGGAATCGCTCGAAGAGAAGAACGGATTGCATCGGATCGATGTTGGTAATCTCCATCGCATAGGCCACCAGCGAACCCGTCGCCGAGCCGCGCCCCGGACCCACGGGTATGCCATGGTCCCGCGCATATTTGATGAAGTCCCAGACGATAAGAAAGTATCCCGGATACTTCATCTGCTTGATGATGCCGATCTCATACTCGAGCCGCGCCTCGTATTCATGCAGAGGCGTCCGTAGCACTCCACGCACCTCTAACTGGCGCACTGCCGTCTCCATCCGCTTCTTGAATCCCTCGCGGCAGACAAACTCGAAGTAACTGTCGATCGTGTGCTGTTCCGGAACCGCAAACTCCGGGAATGGATTGTCCACCGGATGCAGCTTTAACTCGCACCGCTCGGCAATCTCCATCGTCCGTTGCAACGTCTCCGGCGCATCCTTGAAGATCGCCCCCATCTCGTCGGCGCTCTTTACAAAAAACTGATCCGAATCGAAACGGAATCTTTCCTTGTCGTGAATCTTCGAGCCCGTCTGCACGCACAGCATCACGTCGTGCGCCTGCGAATCTTCCCCGCACAAGTAATGCGAATCATTGGTCGCGACCAAGGGAATGCTTAGTTCCTTCTCCAGCCGGAAGAGCGACTCATGGATCTTCTTTTCGAGTTCGAGGCCTTGGTCCTGAATCTCGAGATAGAAGTTACCCTTGCCGAAGATATCTTCATATTGCTGCGCTACACTCCGCGCCTTCTCGTAGTTGCCGGCAACCAGTTCCTCGCACAGCTCACCCGACAGGCACCCGGAAAACCCGATCAACCCCTTCGAATTCTCGGCCAGGTAACGCTTGCTCACCCGAGGCTTGCGATAGAAGCCATGCAGCGAAGCCTCCGAAGTGATGCGCACCAGGTTCCTGTAGCCGTCCTCGTTCGTGGCCAGCACCAGCAGGTGATTGTTCTCGTCCCCGTCGCCCGGCGCGCGGTGGTCCTCGTTCTTGCAGATGTAGAGCTCGCAGCCCAGGATCGGCTTGATTCCCTTGGCCTTGGCCGCTGCGAAAAAGTGTACCGCCCCGTAGATATTCCCGTGGTCGGTCATCGCGACGGACTTCTGTCCCACCGCCGCCACCCGGTCAACCAGCTTGGTCAAGTCGCAAGCCCCATCCAGCAGCGAGTACTCCGTATGCAAATGCAGATGCGTAAATTCAGCCATGGCTAGTCCCATTCTAGAAGGGGCACCGAAAAAAACCTTGCCCGATCAAGGGCCGAATTCTCGCGACTGAGGAAAACTGGTAAAGATCACTGCTGTCCGGCTATAAGCTGAACAGATTCAGTTGGTTGGAAGAGCAGGGTAAATCTTCCTGGGAGTCGATCTGCTGAAGTGCCCGTAAAATGGGGGTTTTCTCGAATTGAGTTAGGCTGAGCACCTGTAGGATTTGGTAGAGACTGTTCTCCAGTTCGAGCCGTTTGCGTACGATGGCCACCAGCACATAAACCGAGACGGCGATCCAGATTTGAGCCTTGACGGCGTTTTCGCTGGTTCCGTAGAAGGCTTTGATGCGCAGGTGCTGCTTGATCCATTTGAAGAACAGTTCCACTTGCCAGCGTTGCTTGTAGATCGCGGCGATGGTTGCCGCGGGCAACGCGAAGTTGTTGGTCAAGAAGACCAGCCGCTTTCCGGTTTCCGCATCGACATAGGCAACCTTGCGCAGCGCATCGGGATAGGCCGAAGCTGATTGCAACGACGCGAGAACGACGGTCTGATCCGAGCGCACACCGGAGTCTTTCTCCACGCGATGCGAGTAGCGGCGCTGGAGAAGCACGTTGGACTTGGTGCGCACGACGAAGAAGGCCGACTCCAGCGTGAAGCGGTAGAGCCGCTCGAAGTCGATATAACCGCGATCCATCACGTAGAACGCTCCGGCTTCGGGCAGGATCAGATCGAGCACGTTCACATCGTGGACCTTGCCGTCGGTGATGTGGATAAAGGTCGGGATGTTGCCGCGCAGATCAAGCAGAGTGTGCATTTTGACGGCGGCTTTCTGGCGACGAAAACGCGCCCACGGAAACAGGCTCAGGCATAAGTCGATGGTCGATGAATCCAGCGCGTAGAGGCTTTGATCGAGTTCGATGCCCATCGCTTCGGTGGCGTAAAGCAGCCGCGCTTGGGCGATCAGTACTTGCGCAAAGTCGGCGTAGATGCGCCAGTCGTGCGTATCGTTGGCGTCGGCCAGCGTCGATTTGCGCACGCGACCGCGAAAGCCCATATGGTAGAGCTTTGGCTGCATGGCACCGAGGCAGGCCTCGATGTCGCGCAGACTTTCGCGATAGGTCAACTGCGCGAAAATCATGGCCAAATATTGGTCCCGGCAAGTAAAGCCTCGTGGGTTCGAGTCGCCACGATAGCGGGCAACGCACTTTTGAAATTCTTTGTGCGGCAGGAATTCGATCAGTTGCGCGAAAATGGTGCGGCCAGCGTTCATGCACCATTGTTTCGCCACCACCGCGAGGCGGGAAATCGGGTTTGAATTTCAAATCGTTCCCGATACGAGTGGCCGCATCATGTTGCTATGTGTGGCGTTACGCAATTTTCTCGAAAAATAGCCGGACAGTAGTGGGTAAAGATCATTACTAAGCACAAAGAATGCGCTTGAATATTCGCCTTTTCTTTGCTAATCTCCTGTTCATGGAAAACGAACAGCTTGAACGAATCGAGAAATTACTCCGAATCATCGCCGACGAACTGTACATCGCACGGAATGATCCCCATCGCTCGGCGGGGAAAGCCTTGCTGTCGTGGGAACCAGAAAGAGAAGCAATCATAGAGCACATCAACGAGGTACGATCTAGCCTGGGGAAATCCAAGTAAACTCGCGTGCGCGGTCCTCTGGCTATTGACGGACCCCGCCGTGAACGTTCTTTCCCGTCGATCCCGCTAGGCCGGAAGTAGAGAAAGGGAAGAAATGACGATGTTCATTGCTGGGCTTCTCGGTTTCTACATCATCTACCGGTTGATATTTCGCTGGTACACGAAAGCACTGCTCAAGATGGGCTACAATCCCATCTTGGCGCCGGGGCTCTTTCGCTATTCCCTAACTCACTATTCGATTTATGCGATAGCGTTCTGTGTCTTCTGTTTCTCTACTTATTGTTTCTATAGAGTAAGCCCGTGGATGGTTTTGCTGTCCCCGCTTTTGTTGTTTATTGCCATGCTCGTAGACGGGGCAAAGACAGGCAGCAAGCGAGATCAGATAATAGCATCGGCCGTGAGAATGCAAGTATCGATGGAAGCTCAGGAAGCGAGCCAAGAGCAGATCAATGAGGCAATATGTGTTGCTACGTTAGGGGTTGGCTCCGGTCTAGGCAAGAACCTGGAATTAAAGCAATTGCTGAAGCATTACATATTGCCGACTCTGGGACTGTTCACGACGGCAGGCACACTTACTGGCGACGGCAAGTATGTTACTAAGACCATGGACCAATTCATGAATGACAGCAAGGAAATTGATGAAATCATAGACGGCAGATATAGCTACCAATTGAGCATACAGCATACTCGTAAGCAATGAGAAAAGTTGGGAGAATTGCAATCAGGAAAATGTACGAATGTAATTGAAATCAATTCTGACGTGTGAGGCGATGCTGCACGATGAGTTGCCGGGTGCCCCATCCATCGCGCATTTTGCGATGGATGGGAAACCGCGAACCAGACCTCCGCCGCCCTGTAGTGTCGCCGCAGAATCCCGATCATAAACCGAGTAGTTTCAGCAGTTCATCTACGCTCATCCCATGGTGCGCGGCGATTCGCTTGAGAATGCTGGCGAGTGTGCCGGTTTTGATCGGATCGTGATAGGGAATAACTTCGTGATTCTCGCCGTCGCGCTGTGTGGTCACTCGAATATGCGATCCCTTTTGCCGGGTCGCTTCATAACCCAAAACGCTCAGTGCTTTGACCAAATGCGGTCCGTCAACATCCCGAGGCAGCTTCATGCCGCCAGTATTTCTTCACGCACGAAATGGAGCCGGATGATCTTGGGAGCATCTGCCGCTTCGTCGAAGTAGCAGGCCACGGCATCCTTGACCATCGCGCGCAACTCTTCCACAGTGTTCCCTTGGGTATGGATGCCGTAGCCCAGGGCAGCGGCTGTGTAGCCGCCGTCTGCCTCGTCCTCCCGCACCTCAAAGATGATTTCGCTCATCGAAGAAAGGCCTCTTCTGCCTGGGTTAAGGCTAACACCGTCCGATTTCCACAACAAGCGCCAATCCAGCGCTTTCCCCGTTGTTTCTAGTCGATTGAACTACGGCTTAGCCGTATAATAGGGGGAATGAGGAAATCAAAAAATATGGTTTGGGTCGATCATGAACCCGGCGATCCGCCGATTCAGACGGACACGGATTGGGATGCGGTCGAAGCGCTGACAGACGAAGAGATTCATGCAGCGGCTCTCTCGGATCCCGATGCGCAGCCGTTTCCTCTTGGCAGCGATGAGGAGATGGCGAAGCTGGGCCTGATTCACATCCCCAACGTCAAGAAACTCCGCGAGCGCCTCGGCCTCACGCAGGAGGCATTTGCCGCAGCCTACCGCATCCCCATCGGAACCCTGCGCGACTGGGAGCAGAATCGCAAACGACCAGACGCCCCGGCACGCGCCTACCTTACCGTAATCGCCCGCAACCCGGAGGCCGTTGCCAACTTGCTTGGGGAAGCGGCCTGAGCAACTTCACCCCCTGCGGAGGGTCTTCCAGTTCTTCCGGCAGTAGGCGAATCCGCCCTGTACCAACCTCAAACATAACGACGGCCGGAGCAATCGCTCCGGCCGTCATTGGCTTGCTCAACGCACCTCAGTGCGAACCCGGCAATTTCACGTTCCGCACCACCAGCACGCGACTCGCGGTATCGACGAAATCCTTGATCTCAGGCCGCGTCGCGTCCTTGCCTGAGTGGAAGTCGAAGACCGTCGCCGATCCCGGCTTGTCGCTGCGTTCGTCCGAGGTCCACACACGGACGCAGGAAAGATGGATCAATTTCGTCAGGTGAATCTCGTCCGCGGCAGCGCCTAAATCGTCCACGGCGGCCGGGCAATAGCTCCTTCGCGTACTGGCCTTGTCGTATAGCGCCGACACTTCAGCCAGCGTCGGGAGCCGCCAGTCTGAGTAAGCAGCCCCGCGAAAACCCTCCACAAACTTCTTTGCGTCGGGCCAGCTCAGCGCCGATCCGTTGTCTCGTCCCATCCACATCAGCTTCGTCTTCGTGTCTACGACGGTTCCGTCATCCATAAGGTTGAACTGGCCGTCCTCGCCAGTCTTCACGGGCGGCGCTTTCTCGGCAGGGGATTTGGCGGGAGCGGGTGCCAAAGGCTTCGATGCGGCGGGCAGGTCCGTGCCGCCCTTCGCGATCAGAAGATCTTCAATCTCCTTTTGGTTCCAAAAAATCGCAGAGTGTAAAGGCGACCAGCCGTCATTGTCCGTGGCATTGATGTCAGCCTTGTTGACCAGCAGCAGTTCCACGATAACCTTGTTGCCTTTGGCTGCCGCCAGGTGCAAGGGCGTCGATCCGTTCGTGGCCTTGGCATTTACATCTGCCTTATTGGCCAGCAAAAACTCCACCACCTCCTTGTGGTTGTTGAAGGCGGCAATATGCAGAGGAGTCTGTCCATATTTTTCGTCCTTGCTTGAGACCAGATTAGGATGCTCTTTGACCAGCGATTTGACCTTATCCAAATCGCCCGCGCGAGCCGCATCGTGAATCGGGCCGCAGATGCCTGGTGTGCCTGCAGCCAATGCGGCCAAACCAAGCAGTAAAGTGCCAAAACGGTGAGGAACGTTGAAGCAAAGTCGATGGCTTTGAAAGGTCTTCATTCCAGAGATATCTCCTTTTTTAGGTTGTCAGTTCGGCCATATTTTATCAAGTCCGTAGACTTTGACAAGACCTTTGCCGGGTGCGCCTCTCATTCCGCCATCGAGTCCCAGGATCTCCGCCACCTTCGTCCCCACACCCGACAGCCACATTGGTATACTGCAACTGTGACTACAACTCCGCTCGATTCCATCTCGAACGAGTTCCGCTCCGAGACTTCCCCCAGTCAGAAGAGGGTGTTGTTGCTCAAGCCGCGCGGGTTCTGCGCCGGAGTGGTGCGCGCGATCGACGTCGTCAAGATCGCTCTCGAAACCTTCGGCGCCCCCATCTACGTCCGGCGCGAAATCGTCCATAACCGCTATGTTGTCAATGAGTTGGCAGACAAGGGCGCGATTTTCGTCCATGAGATCGACGATGTGCCCAACGGACAGCGCGTCATTTACTCGGCCCACGGCGTCTCGCCCGCGGTCAGAGAAATCAGCAAGGACCGCAATCTCAAGGTGATTGACGCCACCTGTCCGCTGGTGACGAAGGTCCACATCGAAGCGGTCAAGTTTGCCAAGCAGGGCTATTCGCTGGTGCTCATCGGCCACCGCGACCATGACGAGATCGAGGGCACGCTGGGCGAAGCTCCCGAGGCGACCCAGGTCGTCTCGAACGTCGCCGAGGTCGCGGCGCTCAAGGTTCCTGACCCCAACCGCGTGGCTTATCTTACACAGACCACTCTCTCGCTCGACGAGGCGCGCGACATCATCCACGCCCTCAAGCTGAAGTTTCCCAACATCGTCGGCCCGCACTCGCAGGACATCTGCTACGCCACGGAAAACCGCCAGGTCGCGGTCCGCAATGTGGCGCACAATGCCGGCCTGGTGCTGGTGGTTGGTTCAACCAACAGCTCCAACTCCAACCGCCTGGTCGAAGTTTCGCGCAACCTGGGGACTATCGGCTATCTGATTGACAACTCGCAGGCCATCGATCCCGCCTGGCTCCAAGGCGTGACCACGGTTGCAGTGACGGCCGGCGCCTCGGCTCCCGAGGTGCTGGTCGAGGACGTGGTCAATTACTTGCGACTAAACGGCTTCAGCAGCGTCGAAGAGGTTGAGGTCATGCCGGAAAATGTGCGCTTCGGCCTGCCCCCTGAGATCGTGCAAGCCATCGGTGGAGCAGGCGGCGCGGAGACTGTGGCCGTGAGGTGATGCGACAATAGCTCTCAGCTTTTAGCTGATTCTCGCAGTAGTAGCTTTGGCGGAGTTCCAATGATTCGCTAATCGACACAAAAAGCTAATAGCTAGAGGCTAAGAGCTAAAAGCTTAACGGGAACTGAGGCGTTTCAAATCGCATGAAAATAAAGCAAAGGAAGACACAATCCGTTGCGCCGCGCTTCGGCCGGCTGGATGCGGACCTGGCGGATGTTGAATCGGCCGTCGCCCGCTCCCGGGACTTCCTGCTTTCCCTGCAGCATCCCGATGGCTATTGGTGCGGGGAGCTCGAAGCCGACGCGATGCTTGAGGCCGACTACATTTTTCTGCACACGCTGCTTGAAACCGGCGATCCGGGTCGGCTCCGCCGCGCGCTCACTGAGATGATGCGCTACCAGAACGGCGACGGGAGTTGGAGCATCTATCCCGGCGGACCGGGCAATGTGTCGCTCTCCGTCAAGTGCTACTCCTCGGCCAAGCTGATGGGGGTCGGCGCCGATGATCCCCGGCTGGCCAAGTGCCGCAAGTGGGTCCTCGAGCACGGCGGCGCCGTCGAGTGCAACACCTTCACCAAAATGTATCTCTGCGCGCTGGGCGAGTACGACTATGATGCGGTGCCCGCGATTCCCCCGGAGATCGTTCTCTTTCCCAAGTGGTTCTACTTCAATATCTACGAGATCTCTTCCTGGTCGCGCTCGATTCTGGTACCGCTGGCGATCATGTTTGCCCGCAAGCCCTTCAAAAAGATTCCGCCAGAGCAGGGAATCGACGAGTTATTCGTCGGCGGCCGCGCCAACTCGATCCTTCGCCTGCGAAGAGATCGCAAATCGATCCTCTCATGGCGCAACTTCTTTATCATTCTGGATCGGCTTACGCACTGGGCCGAGGCGGTTCACATTCGTCCGCTGCGCAGGCTGGCCCTCAAGCGCGCGGAAAAATGGATGCTCGAGCGCCTGGAGCTGACCGATGGCTTGGGCGCCATCTACCCGGCCATGCTGAACGCCATCATCGCCCTGCGCTGCCTGGGCTACTCCGAGGACGACCCTCAGGTCATTCGCGCCCGCGACGAGTTTGAGAAGCTCGGCATCGAGGAGCCGGCCAACGAGACGATGCCCGAGCCGACCTTCCGCATGCAGCCCTGCGTCTCGCCCGTCTGGGACACCGCGCAGGCCGTCTACGCACTGGGCGAGGCCGGCGTGCCCCCCACCGACCCGCGCATGATCAAGGCCGCGGACTGGATGCTCTCGAGAGAAGTTCGCCACAAGGGAGACTGGGCCGTCAAGGTTCCCAAGACCGAGCCCGGCGGCTGGTACTTCGAATTCAACAACGAGTTTTATCCCGACACCGACGACACCGCGCAGGTCCTGCTCGCGCTGGACAAAGTGGCGAATCCCCGGGAGCGTTACCAGCATCAGGTCACCGAGCGCGCCATCGCATGGGAGCTCGCCATGCAGTGCAAAAGCGGTGGCTGGGGCAGCTTCGACAAAGACAACACCAAGATGATCTTCCAGTACATCCCATTCGCCGATCACAATGCCATGCTCGATCCGCCCACGGTCGACATTACGGGAAGAATGCTGGAAATGCTTGCCACTTACGGCTACACGCGCGACGACAAGCGCGTGCAGCGGGCCATCAAGTTCATCTTCAACGAGCAGGAGCCTGACGGTAGCTGGTTTGGCCGGTGGGGCGTCAACTACATCTACGGCACGTTTCTCGTCCTGCGCGGCCTGGACGCGATCGGCGTCGATCATCACGAGCCGCAGATTCAACAGGCGGCCGAATGGATTCGCATGGTGCAGAATCCCGATGGCGGCTGGGGCGAAACCTGCGGAAGCTACGACGATCCCAACACGCGGGGAGTTGGTCTGAGCACTCCTTCGCAGACGGCTTGGGCGCTGTTAGCTCTGCTGGCTGCCGGCGACGACCGCTCCGACTCGCTGGCCAAAGGCGTCCGCTGGCTGCTCACCCGCCAGCGCGCAGACGGCAGTTGGGACGAATCGATAATGGAGGGCGATGGAGCAAGCCAGAGCATCATCACCGGCACCGGCTTCCCACGGGTCTTTTATCTGGCTTATAACATGTATCGCCAATACTTCCCGCTGATGGCTCTCACCAGCTACCGGCGGGCGATGGAACGCGCTGCTTGACACCGCCAGACCGTTGGTTCTCGAAAAGGCACGGCTTTACAGGCTGCGAAAGAACCGCACTGCTTTGAAGGGTTACGACCTTACACGCTGCGATGAAAGTTCGGTTTTGAAAGGGCGCGACTTCAGTCGTGCCGAAAGTGGCCGAAAATGGTTTGGGGCTTTAGCCCCTGAGGAAAAACAAAAGATGGCTGTTCCGATCTCCCAGATGGCTACGGTTGCGACATACGTGTTGAAGAAGAAGCTCGCCGGCAACAAGCGCTATCCGCTGGTACTGATGCTTGAGCCGCTCTTCCGCTGCAACCTGGCCTGCGCCGGCTGCGGCAAGGTGCAGTATCCGCCCCACATCCTCAAAAAGCAGCTCACCCCCGAGGAGTGCTTTGCCGCGGTCGAGGAGTGCGGAGCTCCCATGGTCTCGCTGCCCGGCGGCGAGCCGCTGCTGCATTCTCAAATCGTTGAGATCGTCAACGGCCTCGTCGCCCGCAAGAAGTACGTCTATCTCTGCACCAACGCGCTCGAACTCAAGCGCCGCCTGCCCGAGTTTAAGCCCTCCAAGTACCTCACCTTCTCCGTGCATCTCGACGGCCAGCGCGAGCATCACGACTTCTCCGTCTGCCGCGAAGGCGGTTATGACATCGCCGTCGAAGGCATCAAGGAGGCCGTCAGTCGCGGCTTCCGCGTCACAACCAACGCTACCTTCTTCGATGGGGCCGATCCCCAAAGTGCCCGCGCCTTCTTCGACGAAGTCATGGACATGGGCGTTGAGGGCATCGTCCTTTCGCCCGGCTACAGCTACGACAAGGCGCCCGACCAGAATCGCTTCATGGGTCGCGCCCGCGTGCGGCGGCTCTTCCGCGCCATCCTTTCGAATCGCAAAAAATCGTGGAAGTTCAACATGTCGCCGCTCTTTCTTGAGTTCCTGATGGGCGACCGCAAATACGAGTGCACGCCCTGGGGATCACCCGCCTACAACATCTTTGGCTGGCAGCGGCCCTGCTATCTGCTTCAGGATGGGTACGCCGGCAGCTTCAAAGAGTTGATGGAAACCAGCAAGTGGCAGGACTACGGCGTGGCCAGCGGCAATCCAAAATGCGCCAACTGCATGGTCAGTTGCGGCTATGAGCCGACAGCGGTGATGGATGGCTTCGGATCGCTCAAGGGTTTCTGGGCCATGGTGCGCGGCAACTTCAGCATGTACAAAGATGAAGCCGCACTGAAACTTCTCAACGAGCCTGCGCCCCACGGCCCGACCCCATTGGTGCAGATCACTGAGCCAGCCGAGACCCTCGAAGCAACGAACGCATAGCAGGTTCAACGCCAGAACCGCCGTGCCCCATCCATTCGCCTTCCTTCTTGCGAATGGGTGGGAAACCACGAAGCCGATCGAGCATTTTCATAAGGGAAACAACGCATGACCGCTGAAGTCCTCAAATATACGCTCGCGCAGGTCGAGGCCCTCGAACTCGCTCCCGGCACCCAGCACGAGAAGCTGGAAGGCTGGGTTCCCACCGTGGCTGGCGATGACGAGCTTCGTCAGGCCCTCGAAAAGGCCTTCGACTACCGCGGCGACGTCACTCTCACGCTCAAGTCCGGCGAACGCATCGAAGCGTACATCTTCAACCGCCAAACCGGCCCTACTCTCGCCGAATCATGGGTTCAGTACTTCACCCCCGCCGCGACCGACAAGCGCAAAGTGAGCTACGCCGAGATCGCCCGCCTCGAATTCAGCGGCAAAGATCGCGCGGCCGGAAAGCACTGGGAAGACTGGGTCAAGGCCTACAACGAAAAGAAGGCCGCGGGAGAGACGAACATTGCTCTCGTCCCGGACAAGCTGGATTAGCAAATCAGCAAGGCGGCGAGCCTGCGGGACAAGTCAGCGGGCCGGAGCTCATGAGCCGCTTGCGGACACCGTGAACTATACTCAATCTGTCATCCTGAGCGAAGCGCAGCGGAACCGGGGTCCCCAGCGACAGGTCTTCGTCGCTGGGGTGGGGTAGTCGAAGGACCTGCTTCTAGGGTGTGGGGTTAGGCACACCGCCCACGCCGGGCTCCAAGTCCGCTGACTCGCTAACTTGCTGACTCGCTGACTTGCTAACCATGAAGATTTTCCTCACGGGCGCCACCGGATTTGTAGGCCATCATGTGGCCCGCGTACTTGCTAGCGAAGGCGCTCAACTCCGCCTCCTCGTCCGCAAGACCAGCAACCTCGCCAACCTTCAAGGCATCCCCGGCGACACTCACCTGGGCGACTTGGCCGACCCGGAGTCGCTCCGTCCGGCGCTCTCCGGTTGCGACGCCGTAGTCCATGTGGCCGCCGACTATCGTCTCTGGATTCCCGACCCCGAGGCCATGTACCGCGCCAACGTCGGAGGGACTCGCGACCTGCTCAAGCTGGCCCGCGAGGCAGGAGTCAAGCGTGTCGTCTATACCTCCAGCGTCGCCACCATGCACTTCCGCCGCGACGGCATGGTCATCAATGAAGACACGCCGGTCTCGCTCAAAGACATGGTCGGCCACTACAAGCGTTCCAAATTCCTAGCTGAACAGCAGGCCATCGCCGCCGCTGAGACCGGCCAGCAGGTGATCATCCTCAATCCCACAACCCCCATCGGCCCCAACGACGCGAAGCCCACGCCGACAGGCCGCATCTTCGTCGATTTTCTGAACGGCAAATTCCCCGCCTACATGGACACCGGCCTCAACCTCGTGGACGTAGCCGAAGTCGCTCGCGCGCACGTTTCCGCGCTGACCAAAGGCAAGCGCGGCCATCGCTACATCCTCGGCGGCGAAAACCTCACTCTCAAGCAGATCCTCGACAAGATGGCGGCGATCACCGGCCTTCCCTCGCCCACGATGAAGATCCCCATCGCCGTAGCCGCGACCTACGCGTTTTTTGAAGAATGGATCACCGGCCGCATCCGTGGCCGCGAGCCCCGCGCCACCTTCGACGAGGTCCGCATGGGCCGCAAGAAGATGTATGCCAGTAGCGCCCACGCCCAGCAGGAGCTAGGCTTCCGCCTCCTCCCCGTCAACCCCGCAATGAAGGCCGCCATAGACTGGTTCCGCGCCAACGGCTACGCGCCATAGGATGTCTGGAGGAAGAAGAGTATGAAGCTAGCCCGCATTTTCTCAAAGCAGGGACCACCTATCGACAGATGGGTCTATGGTTTGGCGTCCATTACGTTTCTTGGTGTGATCGCTGATCTTACGATTTGGAATTCGGTTGATAGCGCCGGCTTCGTCTACAACCTAATACTTGCCGCACTATTTGTTTTAACCTGGCCTATCTTAACGATCAGGCGCCTGATAGAACTTCGCCTCAACTTGCTTTGGATTGTCCCAATCCTGGCGCCATTGGGCATATCTGAGTGGGCACATAGATACGGGTTGTCAGTCCTTGTTGCTGTTGGTTTGGTGGTTCAGTTGTTCGTGCTGGTGCCATTGACATTTCTCCCGCCCCGCGCGGCTTCGACGAAAGCTCCGGTTGGTGCTCAAGACACCCCTCTCTCATGACACGCACGGCTATCATCGCCGCCATGCCCGCCGAGCTGAAGCCGCTCATCCGCGGCTGGCATCACTCGCGCCAAAACGGCGTCGAGCTCTGGCGCTGGAGCTTTGCTGAAGGCGAATGGATCGCCGCCTGCGCCGGAGCGGGCGTCCAGGCAGCCACCCGTGCCTTTGCCGAAGCCGAAAAGTCCGGCCCCCTCGACCAGGTCATCTCCACCGGCTGGGCCGGGGCCCTGCGCGAGGATCTCAGTCCCTGGCCAGGCCCTCGACGTCTCCGCCGTCATCGACGCTCGCACCGGCGAGCGTTTTGTCGCTGCCGTCCCTCTCCCGGACTGCTGCCTCGTCACTAGCCCGAAGGTCGCCGACACCCACGAAAAGCTGCGCCTCGCCGAAACCTACTCGGCCGCCCTCGTCAACATGGAGGCCTCGGCCATCGCCCGCCTCGCGCAGATGCGCGGCATCCCTTTTTATTGCATCAAGGGAATCAGCGACGGCTACACCGACCAACTCCCTGACTTCAATCGCTTTATCTCGACAGACGGCCGCTTTCAACTGGCTCGTTTTGCCTTTTTTGCACTTCTCAAGCCATGGCTCTGGCCCGCCCTCATCCGGATGCGCGAAAATAGCAGAAAGGCTGCGCGAAGCATCGCAGACTCCCTGCTCGATCTACTCGATAAAGACGGTCAAATCAGGAAACGCAATGGCTACCCAAACCTCAAGCGCTAGTCCCCAAATCGAGTCGAAGATCCCCGCCACCATGCGCGCCGTTGTCTATCGCGGCATCAACGACATGCGGGTCGAGACCGTCCCCGTACCCTCAATCGGCCCCGGCGAACTGCTCGTGAGAATCGCTACCTGCGGCGTCTGCGGGACTGATCTCAAAAAAATCCACACCGGCTCCCACTCCGCCCCGCGTATCTTCGGCCATGAGATGGCCGGAACCGTCGCTAAGCTGGGCGAAGGCATCACTCGATTCCGGCTCGGCGACCGCGTCGTCGTCCACCATCACGTTCCCTGCGGCGAGTGCTACTACTGCCGCAAGGGCACGCCGGCGCAGTGCGCGCTTTATAAAAAAGTCGGCGCCACGGGTGGCTTCGAGCCCTCTGGCGGCGGCTTTGCGGAGTACATTCGCGTCATGGACTGGATCGCCTCCAGCCGTGGCGTCGTGCCCATTCCCAACGGCGTGCCCTTCGAGCAGGCAGCCTTTCTTGAGCCGGTCAACACCGTCCTCAAAGGCGTGAAGATGCTCCCCTTGGCCACCGATGACACAGTCCTGGTCATCGGCCAGGGCCCCATCGGCCTGATGCACGCCGCGCTGGCCAGCCGCACCGGAGCCCGTGTGCTAACCTCGGACCTCTACCCCGAACGCCACGCCATCGCCGCCAAATTCGGGCTCCACAATCCGATCGACGCCGGCAAGGAAAACGTCGTCGAGCGCGTCTTTGCCGAAACCGAGGGTCGAGGCGCGGACGCCGTCATCCTGGCCGTGGGCGGCAATGCGCTCATCAAAACCTGCATGGCTGCGGTTCGCCCCGGAGGCAAGGTGATGCTCTTTGCCCAGACCCAATACGGCGAAGCCGCCTTCGATCCCGGCCAGGTTTGTATGGACGAGAAGACCCTGCTCGGCTCCTACTCCTCCTCCTTCGGGCTTTTGGACGAGGTCACCGGCCTGGTCTTCGGCTGCTATCGCGACGGATTCGACCTAACCCAACTGATCTCGCATCGCTTTCCGCTCGAAAACGCGGTGCAAGCAATCGAGATCGCTTCGGCTCCCAAAGGCAACTCCATGAAGATTATGATTGAGCCTGTGCCTGGCGAAGGTCGAAACCGATGAGTTCCAGCGCCAGAGGTCCACTTGTTGCAGGCCCCTTCCCTTGGATTGGGCCACATAAAGCAACAGCTGGGAGACTGAGCAGCTCCGTAGCCGCTCGATGAGGGATAGATGCCAAAGAGCGTAAAGGACGCCATTCAACGAGGCCGCACGACGGTCGAAGACGTTCTGCAGGTTGGCCGCAACACGGTTGAAGACGTTCTGCAGGTTGGCCGCAACACGGTTGGAGAAGTCCTGCATGTTGGCCGGAACACGGTTGAGGACGTTCTGCTGGTCGGCCGCAACACCGTGGACGATGTCCTAAAGGTTGGCCGCGGAACCATGAATGCGGCGGTTCTCCACGGACGTGAAGATGTTCGCATCGAGCGGGTTCCGGTTCCCGAGGCGGGACCGGGCGAGCTGATTGTTCGCGTCGGCGCGGCTCTCACCTGCGGTACCGACCTGAAGGTCTTCCGCCGGGGCTATCATGCGCGAATGATCGTGCCCCCGGCCCTCTTTGGCCATGAGCAGGCCGGAACTGTGGTGCAGGCTGGCGAAGGAGTCACGGACTTTGCCGGCGGCGACCGGGTGGTTGCGCTC
Source organism: uncultured Acidobacteriaceae bacterium (assembly GCA_963710875.1). Taxonomy (GTDB): domain Bacteria; phylum Acidobacteriota; class Terriglobia; order Terriglobales; family Acidobacteriaceae; genus Telmatobacter. The sequence goes on from CAVQBW010000005.1 coordinate 162,279, forward strand.
AACTCTGCCCCTTGCGGCCAGTGCTACTTTTGCGAGCGCGGCCAGGAGAACCTCTGCGACGATCTGCTCTTCAACAACGGCGCTTACGCCGAGTTCATCCGCATCCCAGCCCGCATCGTGGCCAAAAACACCCTCCGGATTCCCGACCATGTCGCACTGGAGCATGCGGCGCTGACCGAGCCGCTTGCCTGTGCGGTCCACGGCTTTGAGGATTCGCGCCCTCACCCCGGCGACACGGTGGCTATCATCGGCGGCGGCCCGCTGGGGTTGATGATTCTTCATGTGGCCGCCCTGGCAGGTTTCGAGGTCATCGCCATTGTCAAGCACGACGGCCAGGTCGAGGCGGCGCGTCAGTTAGGCGCTGCCCACGTGGTGCAGTCCACCAACATCCGCAAGGCCATTCGCGAAGCCCGTGCGCTCACCGACAAAAATCGTGGCGTTGATATTGCTATCGAAGCCGTCGGGGTCCCCGAAGCCTGGGAAGAGGCCGTCGAAATGGTGCGAAAAGGCGGCACGGTGAACTTTTTCGGCGGGTGCGCTGTCGGCACGCACGTCACGCTTGACACCAATCGCATCCACTACTCCGACATCACTCTGCGTGCCACCTTCCACCACACCCCTGCCATGTGCCGCAAGGCGCTCGATCTGATCGCCAGCGGCCGTTTCCAGGCCGGAGCCTTCATCACCGGCCACGCACATCTCTATGAACTCAACCGCGTCTTTGAGAAGCTGATGAAGCGATCGAGCGAGATCAAGACCGCCATTGTGCCCTGAGGCGAAGCCATGACGATGGAGACTTCAGAATCGGACAACGAAACGCCGAACAGACAAGCCCCGTCGGCGGAGCGGGACGCGGAGCGTCGCGAACTGCTCCTTCAGCGCGGCTGGGCCGCTCTGCCTGAGAGCTATCGCATCCCCGCAACCGCGCCCACGCTCGAGGAGGCCCGAACCTGGTGCAGGCAGTTGGCCGAGTCCCATTACGAAAACTTCCATGTCGCCACCTGGTTCCTGCCCAAGGCCCTGCGACCGCATTTCCACGCGATTTACGCCTACTGCCGCGTCTCCGACGACCTCGGCGATGAGGTCTTCGATCCGGAGCAGTCCTTGGCTCTTCTGGACCTCTGGGGCCGCGAACTCGATGCCTGCTACGAGGGCCGCACGCGCCATCCGGTCTTTGTTGCGCTGGCCGAGACCATCCGCGAGTGCTCCATCCCCAAGGATCCCTTTGCCGATCTGCTCGTGGCCTTCCGCCAGGATCAGACCGTTACCCGCTTCGACACCATGGCCGACGTGCTGGCCTATTGCCGCTACTCGGCCAATCCTGTCGGCCGCCTGGTGCTTCACGCCTGCGGCGAGCACGGCGAGGAGAACGTCCGCCTCTCAGACGCGACCTGCACCGCGCTCCAGTTGGCCAACTTCTGGCAGGATGTGAGCCGGGACTTCGCCAAGGACCGCATCTATATCCCGCAAAAGGATATGGAGGCCTTTGGCGTCACAGAGGAGTTCATGGCCGATGGTGTCGTCACGCCGGGCTTTCGCGCCCTGATGCGCTGCGAGGTCGAGTATGCGCGCAATCTTTTTGAAGAGGGGCTTCCGCTGATCGGGCGAGTGAACCGCCATCTGGCCGTCGAGCTGGATCTCTTCAGCCGGGGCGGCCTGGAGATTCTGCGAGCCATCGAGCGCCGGGATTACGACGTGCTCAGCAAACGGCCCTCCATCTCGAAAACTACGAAATTCTCTCTGCTTCTGCGCGCCGTCAGCGGCAAGCTCCTGCCCTTTTTGCGCCTTGGCTGCAGTTGAGGACTGACCGCTTGACGCACGATCCCAAACTGAATGAGGCCTACGCACACTGTCGCGCCATCGCCAAGCGCGAGGCAAAGAACTTCTATTACGCCTTCGTCGCCCTGCCCGAACCGCGGCGAAACGCCATCTGCGCAATCTATGCTTTTATGCGCCAGGCCGACGACCAGGCCGACGACGAGAGCCTGTCGCGTGACGAGCGCCGGCGCCGTCTTGTTGCCTGGCAGGCGAACTGGCGCGGTGTCTGCCATGGCGGCGACTCTTCCGATATGGTCTTCTTTGCAGTCCGCGATGCTGTCGAGCGTTTCTCCATTCCGCTCAACCTGCTTGATGAACTGATAGCTGGCGTCACCATGGACCTCGATCGCGCCGCATCCGATGCCCCGGATACATACGCTACCTTCGCCGATCTTTACCGTTACTGCTATCTGGTAGCCTCGGTCGTCGGCCTGGTCTGCATCCGCATCTTCGGCTACTCCGACCCGCGCGCGGAGAAACTCGCAGAAGAGACCGGCGTGGCCTTCCAACTCACCAACATTCTGCGCGATGTGGATGAAGATGCAGCGCGCAATCGTGTCTATCTGCCGCTCGAAGACCTTGCAGCCCACCATGTTTCGCTCGACTCTCTTTTGCGGCGCAAAGCAGGTACGCCGCCCACAGCTAACGAGCGCGCATTGTTAGCCGCCACTGCCCAGCGCGCCGAAGACTTCTATCAATCCGCGCAGAAGCTGCAGCCCTTGATCGACCGCGAAAGCCGCCCGGCCCTGTGGGTGCTGATCTCCATCTATCACGGCCTGCTCAAGCGCATACGCCGGATGGACTACGACATTTTTTCCACCCGCGCCGCCGTACCCATGCCACAAAAGCTCGCCATTCTCGCCATGGGCCTTGCGCGCATGGCGTGGGCCAGGTTGTTCGCGTGAGAGAGTACCTTGAATCTCTTTCTGGAGAATTGCCCTACTGGGAGCGAAAGAACAAAGGTCTTGTATCAGGGCACGACTTCAGTCGTGCCGTAATACGCCATAATGAACGTGGGCTTTAGCCCCTGAAGGAATAGGATGCATTCGGGGCAAGAGATAGTTCGACAAAGTGCGAAAGAATCCGTGACCGTCATCGGCGCCGGTGTAGCCGGCATGAGCGCGGCTTGCGCCCTGGCCGAGGCTGGCTTCCGCGTGCAACTCGTCGAGCGCCGCGGCTATCTCGGCGGCCGCGCCAGCTCCTATCTGCATCCCGGCGTCAACGAAGTCATCGACAACTGCCAGCACGTCCTCTTCGGCTGCTGCACCAACCTCATCGGCTTCTATCGCCGCATCGGCGTCGCAAACCGCATCCACTGGACAAGCGAGATGACCATGATCGAGCCGGGTGGCCGCCGTTCGCGCCTTGGTCCCTTCGAGTTAGGACCGATCCGCCTGCCTGCCCCGCTGCACAGTGCGCCCAGCTTCCTCAACGCCAAGGCCTTTACGCTCGCCGACAAACTCGCGCTGGGACGTGCGATGCGCGCAATGATGCAGCCATCTGCAATGGAAGACACGCGCGAGACGTTATCTGACTGGCTCCGCCGTCACAAGCAGACCGAGGGCGCGATCAATCGTTTCTGGCGGCTGGTGATTGCCAGTGCCCTGAACGCGGAGCTGGATTCGATCGCCGTCCCCTACGCGGCCAAAGTGATTCGTGAGTTATTCTTGAATTCCGCGCAAGCAGGCAGCATGGGAATGAGCACAGTTCCGCTGAGCGAGTTATATGCGGGAGTAACTCTGTTTCTCAATGAGCGCGGCAGCAGCGTGCTTCTAAACACTCGCGTCGAAGGCGCGGCCTGGGATGAAACATCAAAAAAGTGGCTGATCTGTACGCGCACCGGCGAGATTGTTTCCGACTACATGATCCTGGCCTTGCCCTTTGAGGCAACACAGAAGTTATTGCCACACCTGCCGGCCGAGGAAGGCGCGGAGAAGCTTGCCCGCCAGATCGAACGCCACGAGCATTGGCCGCTGTGCAGCGTTCATCTCTGGTTTGACCGCCTAGTTACAGATCTCGAACACGCAGTGCTTCTCGACCGTGAGATTCACTGGATGTATAACAAGTCGAAGCTGCATTCCGGCCGCGGCGGCCAAACCATCGAGTTAGTTGTCAGCGCCACGCGGAGCTTTGCGAACCTCTCACGCGAAGCAGCGATCCAGCAGGCTCTCACGGAGTTAGCCGAGTTCTTCCCAGGAGTGAGGGAAGCGAAGCTCGAAAAGGCTGCGCTGGTGAAAGAAGTCCATGCCACCTTCGGCGTCTCTCCTGGTATTGACGCCGCGCGCCCCTCAGCCCGCTCCCCCTGGCCCAACTGTTTCCTCGCTGGCGACTGGGTGCAGACCGGCTGGCCCTCAACCATGGAGAGCGCCGCCCGCTCAGGACATCTGGCCGCGGAGGCGCTTAGCTTGAGCGCGGAGAATCCGCTGCGCTGCTTCGAGCCGGATTTGAAGCCGCGAGGATTGATGCGACTGGTGAGCGCAGGGAAGAGGAAATAGCGCCGCAAGGTCTTTTCTGATCCCTGATCTCTGACCCCTGTTTCAGTGCGCCAGAAAATACACCCCAACGCAAACCAGCACAGCCGAAGTCCACCGCCGCCGGTCAACATTCTCCTTGAGGAAGAGCTTCGCAGCGATCGCATTGGTGACCAGCGTAAGCGAGGCCGAGGCGGGAGCGACCAGGCTCACCGGAAGATGGTTTAGAGCCATCAGCAGCGAAAAGAAGGCCAGGGCCAGAAAGGCCAACCCGGCAAAGAACAACGGGCAGGTGAGCACAGCGCGAATCGCTCCCTTCAATCCTGAATGCGCGCGAATCTCGTCCAGATCGCCGATTGACTTCATCGCCGCCGCCGTCAGCACCTCGCCGGTAGTTGAAGTGAGGACGATGGCCGCGATCATCGCACTTGCTGCCCAGAAGCCGGTCGCGGAGGCAGGGGAGGGAATCGTCATCGCACCTGTTCCTCCAGGGCTGGCTGCTCAACTTCCGCGCGCGTAAGAGCTTCAGCCGCGGGTTTCTCGGTCAAAGACGGCCCCTGCGCCACAAAGCCCACGCCCACGGTAATCAGCACAATCCCCGCCCAGCGTTCCAGCGAAATCGCCTCATGCAGCCAGAAGCGCGAGAGCAGCGCCACCACCACATTGCCCAGACCCGTCGCCGGCAGCACAAAGGTAAGGTCGGCCCAGGAGAGTGCGGTGAGATAGCTGGCGAAGAAGCCGATCAGCAACGCGATGCCCAAAGCGATCCACGGAGTGAAGACCGCGGCGATCAGCGTTGCAGGATGGGCCAGCGTGATGGCCGGCAATCTGGTCATTCCGCGCGACAGGCAGGAGTCGCCCAGCGGAGCGCAAAGGGAAACAAGCCCCAGAATCATGTACTGCCGCGGCAGAAGTCTGTGATGAGCCATTGGTGGTGTGAACTTTCTCTGTGTCAGGCTCCACAAAATCGAGGGCGGACGCCTCAGCGCCGCCCCCGGTGGGATGAACGCGAGCCGCTGCTAGGCGCCGGCGCTTGCCGGAGCGGGCGGGTCGGCCGCATGACTGCGCGCCGTCTTCACCATCTTGTTGCGCTGCGCGCGCAGCTTCATGAACGACTTAGCCTCCACGTAAAGCCGGGGCACGTCGCGGTTGACGATCGCCTTCCAGATCACGCGGAAGGCCGCCTTGGGCCGGAAGTAATACTCGTCGTAGAAACGATGCACCATCTCCAGCACGTAGTCGGTGGGCAGGCCGGGGTACTCGATGTGCGCCATCTGGTGGCCACCCTCGTCCATCATCGCCGCGGTGTTCACGATAAAGCCGTTGGCCTTGGCGTAGTCGTAGAACTCCGTCCCCGGATAGGCGTGCGCGATCGAAACTTGAATCGTCTCCACGTCCAGCGACTTGGCAAAGTTGATCGTGTTGCGGATCGACTCCTTGGTCTCGCCCGGCAGGCCGAGAATAAAATCGCCGTGAATCGTCAGCCCCAGGTCGTGGCAATCCTTGGCAAAGGCGCGCGCACGCTCCACGGTGGCGCCCTTCTTGATGTTTTTGAGAATCTGCGGATCACCGGACTCGAAGCCCACGATCAGCAGCCGGCACCCGGCTTCCTTCATTGCCTTCAGCGTCTCGCGGTCGGTGGTCACGCGCGAAGTGCAGCTCCACGTGATGCCCAGCGGCTTCAGCTTCGCACACAGCTCAACCGTCCGCGGCTTCTGAATGTTGAACGTGTCGTCGTCAAAGAAGAACTCCTTCACGTTGGGAAAGTTCTGCTTGGCCCAGGCCAACTCGGCGGCAACGTCGTCGGTGGAGCGCTTGCGCCAGGCATGTCCGCTCAGTGTCTGTGGCCACAGGCAGAAGGTGCACTGAGCCGGGCAGCCGCGCGTCGAGTAGAGCGCGATAAAAGGATGCAGCAGGAAGGGCACATTGTAGCGCGTCACGTCCATGTCCCGCTTGTAGATCTTGGTGGCCCAGGGCATCGCGTCCAAATCTTCGACCTGAGGCCGATCGGGGTTGTGGGCGACCTTGCCATTGAGCCGGTAGCTGATGCCGAGGATCTCGCTCAGCGGCTTGCCCTGCGCGAACTCGACGACGGAGTAGTCGAATTCCCGCCGGCAAATGAAGTCCAGCGCCGCGCACTCTCTCAGCGCGCGATCCGGGTCGGTGGTCACCGGGGGCCCGACGAATGCAATGCGCATCGACGGATTGGCCGCCTTGATGGCCTCGGCCAACCGTTGATCGCCCTCCCAGCCCACCGTCGAGGTAAAGAGAACCAGGAACTCGTACTGCTTGCAGATATTGATGGTTTCTTCGGCGGAGACGTGGTGCGGAGGCGCATCGAGCAGCCGCGAGCCCTCCAGTAATCCCGCTGGGTAGGTTAGCCAGACAGGGTACCAGTAGGACTCGATTTCGCGCGTGGCCGGCCAGCGCGAACCTGCGCCGCCGTCAAAACCCTCGAAGGAGGGCGGATTCAGAAACAGCGTTTTCAGAGGCATAGGCATCCCCTTTATTCTAACATTCCGGCATTTTTCTTCTGATTCGGCAGGCTTTCAGCCGTTTTACGCTTACGGATTACTTTCCATGCAATTCGCCCAGCCAATCTTCCATGTGGCCCAGCGCGCGCAGCAGACTCAGCCGCGCCTTGGCCAGGTCGAAGCTGGCGTCCAGCGCGTCCTCATACTTCTGCCGTTCGTCGATGCGGGCCTGTTCTTCGGCTTTGGGGCTCAATTGCGGCTGAGCGCCAGGCCCGGTTCCGGCGCCATTGCCCAGCTCCATTTGCGCCATCACGGCCTTGAGCTGCTCATCGGCGATCTGCTGCTTTAGACTCGCAACCTCAGCCAGAGTATCCAATTCGCGCAGGCTGCCGGTCAATTCGGCAATCTGAACATCGTTCTGCCGCTGAGATTGTTCGGCTTCCACCGTGGCTCGCAGTGCTTCAGCCGCAGTTTCCTTGGCCTTCGCACGAAGTGCAAAGTCAAAAAACGGAACCGTAATTTGCAGGCCAAAGCTGACATTGTTGGGGGTAAAGTTCAGATAATACGTGCTGTAACTGTTCAACTCGTTCGAGTCGTAGTTGTACACGGCCCCGAATCCGATCTGGGGCCGCCGCCACGCAAGGTCGTCTCCCCTGGCCTGGAATTGCATGGAACGCGCGAGGGACCCTGCGGCGTCAATTGCGAGGAGCTTCTGGGGCGCTTCATCCGCGGTGACGGCGGGAATCTCGGGGATGCTTAATGGGTCCGGCAGGATGGAGCCGACGGGCAGGGCTGTCAGAATGGCAATCTGCTTGGCGAGCGTGCCGGCACGGGTTTCAAGGTGAAGCCGCTTCAGTTTGATCTGTGCCGCGGTGAGACGCGCATCGAGCAGATCGAGCTTGGAGTCAACGCCCGCATCGACACGCTCCTGCTCGATCTTCAAAAGACCTGTTGCGAACGACTCCTGTTGTTTGGCAGCCTGCATTTCACGGTTCACCGTGTCGAGCTCGATGTAGGTTGTGGAAGCGTCGAGAGCAACTTCTTCGCGCGCGTCCTTCAGCCTCAGGTTGGCGGCATTGAGCCCTGCGCGGGCGGCTTTTAGGTACTGCCTTTGAGAGTAGCTGAACACCAGCGATTGCATGGTTGCGCTCCCAACCGACGGCTGGCCGGTTGGAAAGCCATGAGAGTAACCTACATTGGAACCGATCACAAAATTCGGAATATACGCGTCCTGAGTCTGGCCGAGGGCTGCCTCTGCCTTTTTTATATCGGCGTCCGCCAGTTTGACCGCGCTCGAATTGCGTTGCGCCAGATCGACCACCGTGGCCAGCGAAACCTGTGCCGAAGCAAGTGGGGGCGCAGCCGCCAATGCCGCTCCCACCAGCATCGTTGCCCAGCCCTTCAGCGGATTGTCGCTGTTCCTCATGTGCTTTTAGCCTTCATCATTGCCTCAAATCCAGGGCCGGCTTGTACTCATGCGCCAGGGCCAGCGCCGCCGCGCGGCTCCGGCCGGCCGCCGCCAAGTCTCCAAGCTGCTGCTCCAAACGGGCCAGCCACGTATACGCCACAAACGCCGGCGCCTCTTCGCTCTTTCCTGGGCTTGCCAGATACTCCTCCAGCATCTTCGCCGCCCGCTCTGGATCGCGGTTGGAAGTGCGCAGTACGTTCGCCCCGTTGTAGAGCGCCACCGAGGCGCGTTTGTCCCGCTCCGCGGCGCTCTCCCCGGTGCGCACCGCGGCTTCCATCTCCGTCCAGCGCTCGCGGCGATGATAGAAGCCGGCCAGCGCCATCCACTGGAAGGCCGGGTGCGGCGACTTCGCGATTGCCTGCTTGAGTTCCCGCTCCGCCGTGCCAAAGTCCTTGCGCTCTTCGGTGATCTGGGCACGCAGTTCGATGGCTCGGAGCGGATCGACCTTGTCCAGTTGCGCGGCTACTCCCTCTGCCTTGGCCATGCCCCCGCCTACGATTCCTGGCGCTTCGTAATAAAACTCTCCCAGATCGGCCAGATCCGCGGCATTGCGGGGATTGAGCCGGGCTGCCGCTTCAAACTCGATCCGGACCCGTTTGCCCAGCGAAAACGCGCTCAGAAACGACGCCCGGCTTGCCTTCTCGCCCAGTGCGCGAGCCAGCCACATGGCATCGTCCGAATTCTGCCCGTCCAGCCTGACCGCTTGCTCGCAGTCGTTCACGGCTCGATCCCATTGCTCCAGCGTCAACTCCACGCGGCATCGCAGGTTGTAGGCTTCTGCCTTGCCGCCCCGCTGGATCAGCGGATTCAGCAGGACCAGCGCCTTGTCCGCCTCCCCAGCCTGCAAGTCCGCGTTGGCCTGCGCGAACTGCGCGCTCCCGCCGCTCTGCGCGCACGACGGAATGGCCGCAGCCCCCGCCAGGACCAGTCCGGCCAGCATGAGTCTCGCCCGTTCCCTCACCGCACAACCTTGATCGGAACGCCCTCCTGCAAGGGTTGCCCGCTGGTAGTTCCGGTCGCCACCACATCCCCCTGCTCAAGTCCGGAGAGAATGGCCACCTGGGTCAGATTGATGGTCCCAATCGTCACGTAGGTCCTTTTCAAACTGTCATTCACGACTTCGTAAACGTAGGTCTTGCTGTTCTCCGAGTGCAGCGCCTCGCGCGGTACGCTCAGCACGTTGGGATCGCTCGATATGGTCACCGTCACCGTCACATTGGTGTCCGGCAGCAGTCCGCCGTCCGCATCGTCGATCTTCACCAGCACCTCGCCCACGCTGCGCGTGCCCAGGTTGATCACTGTCACCGGTGTCCGCTCGATGTGCCCGTTCCAGATGCGGTCCGGCTTGGCATCCCACTTGATCTGAATCTTCTGGCCCACCGCCAACTGCCCGATCTCCGGCTCGTCGAAATAGGCTCGTATGCGCTCGTGGTGCAGGTCGGCCAACTGCAGCAGCAGCTTGCCCTCTTCCACAAACTCCGTTCGCCCCGCATCGAGGCTATAAACCGTTCCTGTGGCCGGAGCATGAACCGAGGTCTGCGCCACCACCTCGCGCGCCGCCGCCAGTTGGGCCTGCGCGTCGGCCAGCGCAGCGCGAGCGCGCTCCACCTCTGCCGGGGAGTAGCGGTCTTTTGAAGTCTGTTCCAATGCATGAAGGTTGGCGTCGGCGATCTCCAGCCGCTGCCGCGCCGCGGCCACCTCGCTCTCCGAAGCCGCTCCGGTCGCGTTGAGCTTGGTCAGAGCCTCCAGGCTCCGCTTTGCCTCATCGCGTTCCAGCCGCGCGCGCGTCTCATCGGCCGCTGTCGCCTGCCGCTCCTGCTGGGTTCCGTTGTGAGTGGCTGCCTCGTACGCCGCCTGCGCTGCCATTACGCCGCTCTGGGCCGCGGCCTCGCGGGCTCGTGCCTCAGTGTCGTCAAGCACCATCAGCAATTGGCCCGCCGCCACCTGGTCCCCAGGCTGTACATAAACCGCCTTCACGGTGGTTGCAATCGGGCTGTGAACCTCGTAATTCACCTCCGGCTCAACCCGCCCATTGGTGCTGATCGTGCTCTGCAAAGGCATATGAGCCGCCATGGCCACGCGAACCGGCAGACGATCCCGGGTCAGCGACCGCACTGCGAAAAACACTGCAATCGTCAGGAGAAGTGCGCCCAGCCAAAACCAGCGCCGGTCCAATTGCTTTCTTTCGTGTGTCATTCAGGCAACCAGAGTCAGTATATAAGATCGGACACGTGGTCTGAGGAAGCATAGAATGAAGCCTTTGAGAATCTGGCCAGCCACTCCCAATCCTCGTACAATCGATCTATGTCGCCAGATCCGAGCCACGCCCCTGGTCACGCCCCGCGCTATACCGATGAACATGCCAAAGCCGGCCTCGATTTCCCCTTTCCCGCCATTGAAACCTGGCCAAACCAGTTTCCCGGCTACGAAATCCTGATCGACGATCCGGAGCTGACCTCGGTCTGCCCCAAGACTGGGCTGCCCGACTTCGGCCTCCTCACCATCCGCTACATGCCGCGCGAGCGCTGCCTCGAACTGAAATCGCTCAAAGAATACCTTTTCTGTTACCGCAATCTGGGCATCTTCCAGGAAAACATCGTCAACCAGGTCCTGGAAGACGTGGTCAAAGCCTGCGACCCGGTCTGGGTCGTAGTCAAAGGCGAATTCCGTCCCCGCGGCGGCATCGGCACCACCGTAGAAGCCCGCTGGCCGAGACCAAAAGAGTGACCTTTCGGAGATAGAAGATGGATTCAAGCGGCACGGCGCTTAGTGAAGAATCTTTTCTCGTCCGGGAGGTTGTCTTCAGCTATATTCATCAAATCACCGCAAATGGTTTTCTCTTTCTGGGCGTCAAAAGCTACGAAACTCTATCTATCGAAGATGGCGTGGAAGCGTGTTTTCTTAAGGCGCAAACGGCAATGAAGATGAATATTGGTTTTTTCCCCGCCAGACGAGGATTAAATGGAGGCTTTACCGTTTTTTTGGTGTTGCCGGTGAACCGCTGTCTCTGTCTCGAAGATTACCTCAAGCTGCACGGGCACGAGGAACTGACTCAATTCTTTTCTTATCGCGATCCGGCAACGGAGATTCGCAGTTTTGCCGAAGTCTTCATGCAGATGCTTTGTGATTTGTTCGACGGCGACTTGAAGCCGATCCTCGACGGTACATATTTCGAAGAGACCCCGATCAATTGGGGGGGCTACAAGTAATCTCCGGCGCGAGGCGTCACAAACCGGAGATTACAATCTAGGCATGAAGAATGGGATTATACCCGTTGGGAAATCTCTTTCTTCCATGAGAACAGAGCCTTTTGCCAAAGTTCACGCAACCATTCCGCCCCCGCCTCACCCCCGCCCAGGGGACGCTGCTGCTGCTGATCGCCCTCAACCTGCTCAACTACATCGACCGCTACATCCTGCCCGGCGAACTCTCGCTGATCCAGCGCGAGTTCCACTCAACAGACCAGCAGATGGGCGCTCTCACCACCGCTCTCTTCTTCTTCTATATGATCGCCGCGCCACTTACCGGCTGGCTCGGTGACCGCTTCCCGCGCAAGCCGCTCATCATTGCCGGCGCGGTTCTCTGGAGCTTGGCCACGTTGGCCACCGCCTGGGTTCACGACTACACGACCCTCTACATCCGCCATGCGCTGGTCGGCGTCGGCGAGGCCACCTTCGGCATCTTCGCCCCTGCCGTCCTTGCCGACTTCTATCCCGAGCGCGAGCGCAACCGCATCCTCTCCATTTTTTATCTAGCTATTCCCGTTGGCGCAGCCCTTGGCTACCTGGCCGGCGGACAGATGGGCCCACTCTGGGGATGGCGAGCGCCCTTCTATATCTGCGCCATTCCCGGCCTCGTTATCGCCACCCTCTACGGATGGCTGGGCCGCGAACCCCAGCGCGGCGCCTGCGACCACATCCGCCCCACGCTCAATCGCAGCACCTTCCGCGGACTCTTCACCAACCCCGCCTACCTCACCGCTACATTTGGCTTGGCCGCTCTCACCTTCGCCATGGGCGGCATCTCCAACTGGGTCCCCGAGTTCCTGCGCCGCTCCGCCGGGCTTTCAGTTGGCAGCGCCAGCCAAGTCGTCGGCGCGATTACCGTCATCGACGGCATCGCCGGAACCCTCACCGGCGGCTGGATCGCCCAGCGCTGGCTGCGCACCAATCACCGCGCCCTCTACCTGGTCTCTTTCTGGAGCGTCGCCCTCACACTGCCCTGCGGCGCGCTGGTCTTCTTTGGCCCTCCAGCCTGGTCCGTTCCCGCGCTCTTTGCCGCCGAATTCTTCCTCTTCCTCAACACCGGCCCGCTCAACGCCGCGATCGTGAACTCGGTCAATGGCCCCATCCGCGCCACCGCCATCGCAGTCAATCTCTTCATCATTCACTGCTTCGGAGACACCTTCTCGCCACAGATCATCGGCTACCTCTCCGACCGCGTCCAGAGCCTCCGCCTTGCCCTCGGAGCAACCCTCATCGCCCTGGTCGTCTCCGGCATCATCCTTCTCGCCGGAGCCCGCTTCGCCCCTCCGCTGGAAGAAACTGCTTGAGCTGGCCCCCGTGCCCCGGTAGCTTAACTCAAGTTACATGCAACTCTGGTTGATCGTTTCTCCACACGCCGTTCCGGTAAGCGTGCAGGATTTGACCGTATGTTGAGCATCACCGATGAAGGACGCCGTAATCGTCAAATCGGTCTGACAGGTTCCCGCTGGCTTTGGTCCATACGTGATCGACCCAGTCTCCGTGACGCTGAAGGTTGAGAGTCCACCATAGAATTCCAATCCGGAGCCGGTCACTGTTAGATTTGGATCCCCGGTCATCACCAGCGTGGTTCCCGGTATTGCGCAATTCGCCGGCATTACTGTGAGCAACGCCGTAACGGCGCCTGTATCGGAATAATCCAGATCGCCGGTAAGAGAGCCGGTTATGGCGATTGTTCCTCCCCCAGCGCACACCCCATCGAAGGCGACAGGAATCGTGCAAAAGAATTCCTCCGTCGGAGCGTAAGGGTTACCGCACCAATCGGTGCCCATCCCGGCAGACGCCGAGACAAAGGTCTGTTCGATCTGTGTCGCAACCGCCGTAGATTGCGCGGCAGAAAGAGTCGTTGGAGCCGGAAGGGCGCTGCTTTTGCTGCTACCGCCACACCCGCTGCACAAGACCAAAAGCATGGTGGCTGCGAGGGTGAAACACGCGAACGCACTTCGTCTTGCCTGGCGCATTGGAACCTCGATGATGAAGAGCAGAGTTGCCCTCAGTCTAAACCCGAGGAGCCCAGAAAGCCCAAAATAGAGGTCTGGGAAACCAGGAAACTCACTTCCCCGGTAGCGTCTCTTGATCCCGCGTATTCATAAACGCCCGCCGTCCCCCCTGCGAGCGCAGATTGGGATCATTGACCGGCGGCCGGCTCTCATCAGCACTGAAACCCCGCGCCAGCTTCGGGTTGGGCTTGAACTTCGGCGGCCCGCCATAGAACTGCCGCGCATGGCTCACCACCATCCCTGCCCGCCCATGCATCGGCCTCACAATCCCCCTCACCTGCACGTTCATGTCGCGGTACTTGCGCAGTTCGCCCACATCCTCGCGATCCTCCCACAAGCTCACGATGGTGAATCTGCACTGGGCATCCGGCGTCTCCGGCGAGCATATGTCCAGGAAACGCGTCCCATCGGACAACTCGACCACTTCGTAAACGTGCGCCGAGACGCAAACATCTTTGTTGACGAGTTTGGTGGCTTCATCGGCTGTTACACAGGGCTTCGGCTTGCCGGCAAGGGCCAGTCCAGGCACAAATGCAGCCAAGAGCACGAGCCAGACGAAGCGGCGCAGCACCACAACAGGCCTCCAAAGGTGATTGCCGCAATCGTAGCGCGAATTCGCCAGGAATGGAAGCGAGACCTCATTCAATTTCATCCTTGGCCGATCTAAAATGAGAGGCATTCATGCTGGAGAAGACATTGAAGCTCAGAAAACGCGGAAAAGGTCTTTGGATTACCATCCCTGCGGCAATCGTCAGAGAACGAAACCTCAAACCCGGCGATGAGGCACTGTTCACGCAGACCGGAGAAAATGAATTTGAGTTGAGCTGTGTTCGCAGTCATACTGGGGCCATAGATAAGATTCTCACCTTTAGCCGTGTTAAGCCGCCGGATGATGAAGTAACTATTGACGAAGCCAATGAGCGATAGCGTTTACGCCCAAAGCGACTGCAATTCTATATAGCTGTCATCCTGAGCGAAGCGCAGCGGAGTCGAAGGACCTGCGGTTGCTTTTGCCGCTCTTCGAGCTAACCCGAGAGAGCCGGATGAGTTGCGTGTTATGATCTTTTGGTTCCGTCGATAAAGGAGTTGCGATGCGCAAATATTTCGCAATGATCTGTCTCCTCGCTTTCGCATCTGGATATTTGTCGGGTCAGAGAACCAGAAAGGACATTCCAGCCGCGTCATTGCCCGGTGCCATTGTGAATGCGCAAAGGGTCTTTCTATCGAATGGCGGAGGTAGCGATCTTGCGTACGATGCGTTTTACTCTGCGATGAAAACTTGGGGCAAATACAAGATTGTAGGCTCACCTGACGATGCGGATTTGGTTGTGGAATTGGCCTACCGTGTAGTAGACAAGGGGACTAGAGTCTGGAGTTCAACAAACACCTACAATGGCGCGACGGACGTGCATAGCAGGGAGATTACCGACCCGCATCTCGTGCTCACAATTTACGACGCCAAGACCAAGAACTCGCTCTGGTTGACGATTGATCATCGCCGGTTGGCGCGTAGGGAGAAAAACCGAGAAAAGGAAACAATCAATTCGGCAGAAAGGTTGGTTGATGAACTGAGGACACGGGCGGCGCTACCGCAATGACCGACGGACTGCCGATGCCATTGTCATTCCAGTGCTAGGCTAGAACGGGCTACGGCTGGATGCTAACAGTGTGTCCCGTAGCACGTAGCTTCTCTGCCACGAGCGTTACATGCATTCTCCCAAGCAACACCAGCACCTTCCCATTGATGTCGTTTGATTCGAGTATCCGACTGACGAAAAAGTCCTCTCGGACCTTATCGGAAGGAATTCTTTCCTGAATC
The DNA here is from genome assembly GCA_963710875.1 of uncultured Acidobacteriaceae bacterium. Classification (GTDB taxonomy): domain Bacteria; phylum Acidobacteriota; class Terriglobia; order Terriglobales; family Acidobacteriaceae; genus Telmatobacter. Next base: position 177,592 of record CAVQBW010000005.1, read on the forward strand.
CAACCTGGGGGCATTTCGCTCCAGTCGGCGTGTCCAGGACGATCCCTCTGAGCGTCAAAAATGCCCTCTGCTCTGCGCTCATCATCGGTCATGTCGATGTTTTGCCAGGGTATAGGAGGTTCATTCCGACATGCGAGTTGATGAGCAATCGTTATCTCGGGGCACGACCATTCTTCAAGGATCACCGCAACTTTGAGTTGTGCGAGATGCGACTTGAGGAGATTTCTTAGAGCGAGCTTTCGAGCGCGCAGTTGAGCGCCGTCAGTCTCTGCTTCGACAGGTTGCGACTTATGTTCGAGCACCGAGATGATGCAGACATTCATGCTGTTAGCCTCATCGCGGGCCTTCCGGGAGTCCACAATGCTGAAGAGTCACTTTGCCCTCACCAACTCCGAGCTCTTGGCTCCCTGCCCATAGTGGCTCTCGACGTAGTTATCCAGGATCTGCTTGAACTCGGCCACTATCGTGTCGCCGTGGAGGGTCTTGTAGAGCTTGCCGTCAACGTAGACCGGAGCTTTAGGCTCCTCAAAAGTCCCCGGCAAGCTGATCCCAAGATTGGCGTGCTTCGATTCGCCCGGCCCGTTGACAATGCAGCCCATCACGGCCAGCTTCAGTTCCTCGACGCCGGCATACTTCTTCCGCCACTCCGGCATCGAGACGCGCAGATAGCTCTGAATCTGCTCGGCCAGCTCTTGAAAATAAGTGCTCGTAGTCCGTCCGCACCCAGGGCAACTCGTCACCTGCGGCGAAAAACTGCGAATCGAAAGCGACTGCAAAACCTGTTGCGCGGCCAGCACTTCTTCCGTCCGGTCGCCCCCCGGCTTCGGTGTCAGGCTCACACGAATCGTGTCGCCGATCCCGGCCAATAGCAGCGGCGCAAGACCTGCAGTCGAGGCGATCAGGCCCTTCGATCCCATCCCCGCCTCGGTCAATCCTAGGTGCAGCACATAGTCGCAGCGTGCGGCGAGGTTCGTATACACATCGATCAGGTCGCGCACCCCGCTCACCTTCGCCGACAAAATAATCTGGTCGTGCCCCAGCCCGTAACGCTCGGCGGCGGCGGCCGAGTCCAGCGCGCTGCGCACCATCGCCTCCATCATCACCTCGCGCGCCGGCAGCGGTTGCGCCAGGCGGCTGTTCTCGTCCATCAGGCGTGTCAGCAGTTGCTGATCCAGCGACCCCCAGTTGACCCCGATCCGCACTGGCTTCTGGTTCTCGACGGCGCACTCCACCATCACCTGAAAATTGTCGTTATCTTTCTTGCCAATGGACGCATTGCCGGGATTGATCCGGTACTTGGCCAGCGCCCGCGCCGTCTCTGGAAACTTCTTGAGCAGCAGATGCCCGTTGTAGTGGAAGTCGCCCACAATCGGCACACGCAACCCGCGCTTGTCGAGGCCTTCAACAATGTAGGGAACCGCCGCCGCGGCCTCTTCGTTGTTCACCGTGACGCGCACGATCTCCGAGCCTGCCAGCGCCAGAGCCTCAACCTGTTCAATCGTTCCCGCAACGTCCGCCGTGTCGGTATTGGTCATCGACTGCACGACGACCGGAACCTCCCAGCCCACGCGCACCTCCCCGATTGTGACCGTCCCCGTTTTCCTGCGCTGAATCTCCGCCATGCCTCTAGTTTACCCGCAAACCCTCCCTGAAGTCGCGCCTTCTATTGCGCCTTCACACCAATCCCGCTCACCCTGATCAGCACCCATTCCAGCATCTTTGACGGCAGCAGGCGCTTCAGCCACAGCCCCAGCCTCGCATCCCCGCCAAAGACGTACCTCAGCCGCGGTCGTGGATCGTCCAGAATCGCCGCAATTCCGTCGGCAACCACCTGCGGATCGGCCTTCAGCTTGCGGGCCTCACGGCTGTTCATCAGCCGCGCTGTGCGTGCGGCATTGGGCGACTTCGCATCCTGCGCATCGGCAGCGAAGATGGCGTTGCGCGTCCAGATGTCGGTTTCAAACGATCCTGGCTCAACCAGAACCACCTGCACTCCCAGCGGTTTCATCTCCAGCCGCAGAGTCTCAGCCCAACCTTCCATCGCAAACTTCGACGCCGAATAGCTCCCGACGCCCGGAAAGCCCATCCGCCCGGAGATGGACGAAATCATCACAACATGCCCGGAGCCCTGTCGCCGCATCAACGGCAGAAAGGCCCGCGTCACCGCCGCCGCGCCAAAGAAGTTCGTATCGAACTGCTGCCGTAGCTCCGTGCCGGAAACGTCTTCGATAAATCCCGCCATTGCAAAGCCGGCGTTGTTGACTATCGCATCCAGCCGCGACGGACGGGCAGCAATCGAAGCAGCCAATTCAGTAATCTGCGTGTCGTTAGTCACGTCCAGCGCAATAAACTCGATGCGGTCGAGCACTCCAGCCGCCCGCGCGGCGTCTTCCAGCCGATCACGCCGCGAGAGATCGCGCATCGTAGCCAAAACGCGCCATCCCCGCCGCGCCAGCGTGACAGCAGTCAGCAGCCCAAAGCCACTGGATGCGCCGGTGATAAGTGCGGTCTTTTCCGGATTATGGAGAGGTGGCAAGTTATTCCTTACGACCCTTCTCGTCTTCGGGAACCTTGTTAGGTCGAAGGAAGGCATTTCGCACCAGGCGAATGGAGAGAAGCACAAAGGCTGACCCAATGAGTGACGTTACGAGGCACGCAAAACCCTCATATCTTGCCCAACCCATCGCGATGAATAGAACCCCCAGAAGCCAATACGTCACGGCAAAAACAACAAGCCCTGCTCTCTGAATTGGCTTTGCTTTTGGATCGCCCCTCCAGAGAAACGCATCCACGCTCCGACCGGCTCTTAATGCATCTGGCCAGAGAATCGCTTTCTGCTTCGCCTCGATTTCTTCGCGAATCTCCTTAAACTGCGGTTGTTTTCGCATGGTTCACGTTCATTCTGATCCCCGCCTTCAGATCAACTCCACGCCCCAAAGATCATGCAGATGCAGCACTCCTTCCACGATCCCCGCCCCATCCACCACCACCAGCGAAGTAATCTTCCGCTCCTCGAGAATCGCCAGTGCCGTCGCCGCAAGCTCTCCCGACCCAATCGTCCGCGGATGCGCATTCATCGCCTCACCTGCCGTACGGCAGAGCGCCGCACCGCCCTCGCGCTCGAGCAATCTCCGTAAGTCGCCGTCGCTGATCACGCCTCGCAGCCGTCCAGCCTCCTGCACCGTCGCGATGCCCAGCTTCTTTGAGGACATCTCGTAGATCACATCGCTCATCGGCGTCGTCGTTGCAACCACCGGCACGGCATCGCCCGAGTGCATCAGGTCGCGCACCTTGGCCAGCCGCTTGCCCAGCTTCCCGCCGGGGTGCAACTCCGCAAAATCCTCGGCACGAAAGCCCTTGCGCAGGCTCACCGCAATGGCCAGCGCGTCTCCCAGCGCCAGCATCGTGGTCGTCGAGGCGGTGGGCGCAAGATTCAGTCCGCAGGCCTCGCGCTCCACGCAGCAATCGAGAGCCACATCGCTCGCCCCAGCCAGAGTCGATTCCAGATTGCATGTAAAGCTGACCAGCGCGCCGCCCTTGCGTTTCAGCATAGCCAACAGGCGCAGAATCTCTTCCGTCTCGCCGCTCGCCGACAGAGCCACCACCACGTCGCCCGCCATCAGAACGCCCAGGTCGCCATGCACCGCCTCGGCCGGATGCAGAAACAGCGCCGGCGAGCCAGTCGAACTGAGCGTTGCTGCGATCTTCTGCGCGATGATTCCACTCTTGCCCATGCCGGTGACCACCACCCGCCCGCGCTCCGCGCCGCAGCGCAAGATCAATTCGACGGCCCGGTCAAAGGCCGCAGCCATCGGTCCTTCCAGCCTTGTAGCCAGAGCCTCCAGAGCCGCCGCTTCGGTGCGCACCAGAGCCGCCGGTTCCGGTCCGCGGCCCGCCTCGCCATCTTCAGGTTTGTGCCGTCTTCCTTCTTCGCTCATCGGTTTCTGATGGTATCAGTTTCCACCACCTGCGGTGGGGCCAGCCGCCTTCGGCATGTCCGCGCCAGAAAGAAGGCGCGGGGATTGCGTGTTGTTTGCCTTGCGAAACGACCGTTTATCCTGAGCTGCCCGAATCGTACAATAGAGACAAGAGGTTCTATTCCCCGTGAAGCGCAACTCGCTGGTTATCTCCGCCGTTCTCTTTATCCTGGCCACCTTCGCCTGGGCCGGATGGGCCAACTGGGAGTATCGCAAGCAGGCCTCCGAGCGCCTGCTGGCCTCCGCCGCGAAGGCCGAGCTTGTCCCGGCCGCTGCCGGCGACGCGCCTCAGTTCCTCTCGCCGCTCCAGGGAAAGCTCGCGCCCAACTTCACCCTCGAAGACCTCAACGGCAAGAAGCTTTCACTGTCCAGTTACAAAGGCAAAGCCCTGATGCTCAACTTCTGGGCCACCTGGTGCGCTCCCTGCAAGATCGAAACCCCCTGGCTCGTCGAGCTGCACAATCAGTACGCCCCGCAAGGCTTTGAGATTCTCGGCATCTCCATGGACGACATCGACCGGGGCAACCCCCAACAGTTGAACGGAGAAAAGAAGGAAATCGCCCGCTTCGTCCAGCAGATGCACATGCCCTACCCGGTGCTGATCGATGGCGACTCGATCAGCAAGCCCTATGGCGGGCTCGACGACCTGCCCTCCAGCTTTTTTGTAGACCGTAACGGAAACGTGGTCGCCTACCAAATGGGCCTGACCTCCAAGGACGAGATCGAAGCCAACATCAAGAAGGCGCTGAAGAATTGACCCGGCCGGTTTTTCCGCATCGAAGAAAGTAGGTTTCCGTGCCCTATCCTTCTGAGCGAAGCGTAGCGGAGTCGAAGAACCTGCTTTTCATTCCCTTACTGCGGAAAGGGTGGAAAACAGGGAAGCATCTCTCAGGCGGTGGGTTGGCTAAAGGCGCCAGATGACCCGTGCCGGCAAGAATGTGGAGGAAGGCATGATCCGAAGACAGGTTGAAATTCGCATCGCCATCGCTGCGGCCCTGACGCTAGCCTCGGCATCGGCGCAGACCTCGCTGATCGGCAACCCGGATCGCCCCGCTTCCAGGCCCCCAGCTGTCACCTATCTTTACCCCGAGCAGCTCACCCTCCAGGCTGGCAAGTCAACCACCGTCGCACTCCACTTCCGCATTGCTCCCGGCCTGCACATCAACTCCCACACCCCCAGCGAAGAGGAACTCATCCCGACCACCCTCTCCATCCCGGATGGCTCCGGCGTTCGTCTCGAAGGCGCCGTCTACCCTCCAGGCACGGACTTTATCCTGCCGCTCGACAAGACGACCAGGCTCAGCGTCTACACCGGCGAATTCGCCATCCAGGCGCGCATCGTGGCCACCGCCGGCAATCACCTGGTCGAGACCAGACTCCGTTACCAGGCTTGCGACAACAATGCTTGCATGCCTCCCAAGACCATTACGGCGGGGATCGATATCATCGGTAACTAAGGTTATTCGTTTTACTGCCACGTTTCGTGAACATCGCGCATTTTTCATCCCATCCTGATATTGTGTTGCGGGGGCACTTTTTACTGTGCTGTGGGGGCAGATTCCATGCGAATCGGAGTGGGAACGGTGTGCGCGCTGGCAATCATGGCGCTGACGGCAGGGCTTGCTGGCCGAGTTTATGCGGAATCCCTGGTCGTGAATACCGTGCAGGGCAAGGTACGCGGCAAGACCATCAATCAAGGCAGAGTCAAGGCATTTCTGGGCTTGCCCTATGCAGCCGCACCGGTCGGCGACCTGCGCTGGAGACCGCCCCAGCCCCCGGCCAGTTGGAAGGGTGATCGCGATGCCACCGAGTTTGGCGCCCGCTGCGCCCAGGGCCACGTCTACGACGACATGACCTTTCTCGATAGCGGAGAGAGCGAGGACTGCCTCTTCCTGAACGTCTACGCGCCCGCCGGCGCTAAAGCCAAAAGCAAGCTCCCGGTCATGTTCTGGATTCACGGCGGCGGCTACGTGGGCGGCTCAGCCTCCGAGCCGCGACAAGGCGGCGATTTTCTGCCTCTCAAAGGCGTAGTTCTGGTCACCATCAACTACCGGCTCGGCGTCTTCGGCTTTCTGGCCACTGACGACCTGGCGAAAGAAGAAGGCGGCGCAGCAGGGAACTACGGTCTTCTCGACATGGTCGCCGCGCTGCTTTGGGTCAATGCCAACATCGCCGAGTTCGGCGGCGATCCCGACAACGTGACCATCTTTGGCGAGAGCGCCGGCTCCTTTGCGGTGAGCACGCTGATGGCATCTTCAAAGACGCGGGGACTCTTTCACAGGGCCATCGGCGAAAGCGGAGCGGCCTTCGTCGTTGCGTCGCAGGCCGGCTCCATGAGTTCGGTGCGGGAAAAAGACGGCGAGTGGGTGGCATCGCTGGGAGTGGCCTCCACACAGGAGCTGCGCGCCTGGCCCACGGACAAAATCCTCGAAGCCGCCAAAGGCAAGGAGATCAGCGGCATTCCACCCTATGTCAACGGCAAGCTGATCGCTGAGTCGTTGGAAGGAACCTACGCAGGCGGAGGTCAGGCGCACGTGCCGCTGCTGGCAGGCTGGAATCGCGACGAGAACACCTCTCTCGCCGACGGCATGACGGCGCGGAAGTGGAAGGCCTATGCGGCCGAACACTTTGGCGACCGCGCCGATCAGTTTCTCAAACTCTATCCCGGCGACACCGATGAGCAGGCGGTGCGCTCGGCCATCGACTACGGAAGCGATTCTTTCATCGCCTTCGCCACCTGGAAGTGGCTGGAGGCCCAACGGGAAACCGGAGAGTCGCCCGTCTACCGCTACCACTTCGAGCTTCCCGCCCTGCCCAGCAAGTTCCACCAAGGCACTTACGCCTTCCACTCCGACGAGATCGAGTACGTCTTCGGCACCCTCGACACCCGGCCCGGTTGGACCGTCCGTCCCGAGGACCGTAAACTGAGCGAGCAGATGATGAGTTATTGGACCAACTTCGCCAAAACCGGCGACCCTAACGGCAAGGGCTTGCCCGGTTGGCCCAGGTATGGCAAGGATGACTCGCTCATCCATCTCGACAGCAACATCACCTCCGGCCCGGACACCCTGCGCCCGCGCTATGAGTTCCTGCTCAGCGGAATGCCGCCGCTCTAGTCAAAGGTTGAGTCAATGCGGGAATGGGACAACGATGGCCGCCCTTGGAAACTTGCTGAAAAGCTCGGGCCTTGTATCAGGGCACGACTTCAGCCGCGCCGTAGGTGGCGCAAAAGCAACGCGGGCTAAAGCCCCTGAGAACAGAAACTCAGTTTCGAGTTAGCTTCGCAAGATATTCTGGCCCGGCCATACTTTTGCAGGCAAGATGCGGCTTCTTGAACCGGTTGAATTGAATCTTCAGAACGGCTTCCAGCCGCAGATCCCGGCCGAAAGATCAATGACTCACGCCTGAGGCCTCCGCGAACCCCGCCGAGACCGCCGGAGGAGTCGTGCTGGCCGGCGGCGGCGCGGCCGAGGTGGTGTCCTTGGCGTTGATCGCATTCGAGTAATCGGGGCCCAGGCCCAGCTTCTTCAGTGCCCTCGAGTCGGGGATCAGCTTTATCTGCCAGCCCTGGTCGGCCTGATACTTCTGCATCGCCGCCTTGGTCGTCTCGTCCCACTTGCCGTTGGCCGCGCCGGTAAGATAGCGCTCGCGAATCAGGGCCTGCTGGATTTCGCTAACACGGGCCGGATCGATGGCTTGCTGGCCGCGCAGCCGGCGCGATCTCGAGGCTCTGTGGCGGCTGTGTCTCGCGTGGGCGCTGGCGGGGGCGCGGTGCTGAACCTTCGGAAGCGAAGACCGGAGATGCAGCCAGGGCGGCAAAGAGCACAGACACCAGGATCGCTCGAAATGAAAGCACTCTGGTTCACCTCAAAGACAACAGTTGATCGCCGGACGTTGTGTTGAAGTCTAGCGAATTGTCTCGCAGCGCGGCAAGGGAAAAATCGCCTCTGTCCCGGCAGCCCAAAGAATCGCCGAAGAGGATGGGGTCCCCACCCTCGCCGCGTCATTGTTCCTGCGGCCAGGGTGGGAAGTCAACTCCCAAACGCTACTCCAGCGTGCCGCCCACGTAGTTGATACCGTCGTTGGGATGCCGCGGGTCCATGACCTCGAAGACCACGTCGTCGCCTGTCTTGAGCTTGCTCACAACGGCATCGAACTGTTCCTTGGTCCCGGCCGCCTGCCGGTTGATGCGCGTAATCACCAGGCCGGGCTCAAGTCCCTGCAGGTCGGCAAACGAACCGGAGCGCACCGACTGAATCACCACGCCGGGGGTGTGCAGCTTGGCGAGGGTGGCCGGCGATTCCTCCCGGACCACGAGGCCCAGCTTGGTCTCGCCAGGGTCGCCGTTCTCGCCTGGATTTGCCTCGACCGGATGGCCGCTCAGGTCGGCGAAGACCTTTTCGCGGTCCCCAATCGTAACCGTCGCATCGGCCGGCTTGCCGTCTCTCACATAGCCCAGGCGCACGCTCGAGCCCGGCCTGCGGCTGGCAATCTCGTTCACCAGGTCGTCGCCGTCCTTGATCGTCCGGCCGTCGATGGTCGAGATGATGTCGCCCGCCTTGAGCCCGGCCTTCTCAGCCGGTCCGCCCGGCGTGATCTCCTGCACCAGCACGCCGTTCTTGAAGCCATAGACGCGGTTGACCGCGCCCGACAATCCCACCTTGAAAACGATCCCGATCGAGCCCCGCGTCACCTTGTGGCTGGGGCTGATCAGGTCGTTGTAGACCTCGGCCACGGTGTTCGACGGCATGGCGAAGCCCAGTCCCTGGTAGCCGCCCGACTGGGTGAAGATGGCCGTGTTCACGCCGATCACCTCGCCGTTCATATCGAGCAAAGGGCCTCCGGAGTTGCCGGGATTGATCGCCGCGTCGGTCTGGATGAAGTGCTGGAACTGGCCGCTGGCCCCCGGCTCGATCGTCCGGTTCTTGGCGGAGATGATGCCCGCGGTGACGGTCTGCGCCAGCGCAAACGGGCTGCCGATCGCTTCGACCCAATCACCCACCTGCGTACTATCCGAGTTGCCCAGCTTCACCGTCGGCAGCGGCGCGTTTGTGTCGATCTTAATCACCGCCAGATCCGTGGCCTTGTCGAATCCGATCTGGTGCGCCGGACGCCCCATATCTTCGCCGTCGGGGTCGGTCGAAAGCTTGACGAAGATCTTGTCGGCCTTCTCGATCACGTGATAGTTGGTGATGATGTAGCCCTTGGGATCCACGATGAAGCCCGAGCCCAGTGACTCGCGAACCTGCCCGTCGTCCCCGTTATCCTGGTCCGGCATCTGCCCGCCGAAAAAGCGGTTGAAGAAGTCCTGGAAGTTGTCCGGACCCTGCCCCTGCTGTTGATCCTGGTCCTGATCGTCGTCGCCGCCCGGCTGTTGAGGCATCGGCAGAATCCGGCCGTGAAAATTGCCCCTGCCCTTGCCGCTGGATTGCTTGGGTAGCGTCTGCGTGTTGATGTTCACCACCGCGGGCCCAACCATCTTCGCAATCGTCACGAACTTGTTCGCTGGAACGGTGGAATTGTTGACCTTCAGCGGAGTGGCGTCGGCGCTCGAATTCTGCTTCTCCTCCCCGCGAACGCCGTGTGCGGTAAAGGAGCCGGCCACGATTGCGGCCGAGAGCGTGGCAAGCAGGACAAACACGGACGCGAGACGGCGCGAACGCAGCCGTTCTAAGAGCGATTTCATAACTTTGTTGACCTCTTCACAGGAGTTCAGCCTTTTGGGGCTGGGTGGTTGATTGCTCCAACTTCCAGTATAGCCAAAGGCGCAAATCCCAGCCTGGCTGGCGGTTCCTGCCCGCCACAACCCCGCAAGCACCGCTTCTGGCCGGATCTTCCCCGGTCTTCGGCTCCTCCTGGGCACGGCAAAAAAGATGAACCTACCTGCCTCTATAGACGCTATCTGGGTCAAAGTGTTGCAAAAGCTCTGCTGCTTGCATCCCTCACGGGTTTCGCCGAAAAGGGCAGGAACCCCGTCAACTTGCCAAAAGGAACCCGCCAATTCGCTAACTTGCTAACCCCGCGAAGCGGGTGCCAGCCCGCTGCTCTTGTAAGATTCGCAGTCGCAACCGGCCCGCAATCCGCCCTTATGAGAAAATAGGACTGCATCAGTTCTCCGGGGCTATCCGCGTGTGCGTGCCCCAAAACCTTGCTTCAACCTCAGCATCCATCGGCTCGCGTCGCCGAAGCCCTGCTGTGGCCCGCATCTAGGAACCCAATAAGAATGATCAGTGTCAGCAACGTCTCCATGCGCTACGGCTCCAAGATCCTTTTTGAAGATGTCAGCGTAGCCTTCATCCCCGGCCGCCGCTACGGCCTCACCGGCCCCAACGGCTCCGGCAAGACCACCTTCATGCGCATCCTCACCGGCGAGCTCGAGGCCCAGAAGGGCACGGTCGTCCGTCCCCGCAAGCTCGGCGTCCTCCGCCAGGATCAGTTCGCCTTCGACGCCTTCCGCGTCATCGACACCGTCATCATGGGCAACCGTCCCCTCTGGGCAGCCCTCGCAGAGCGCGACCGTATCTATGAAAAATCTGACCTATCCGACCAGGATGGAATGCGCCTCGGCGAACTCGAAGGCATCATCGGTGACGAGGACGGCTACACCGCCGAATCCGACGCCGCCGTCCTCCTCGACGGCCTCGACATCCCCGAGTCCCTCCACGAGCGCCGGATGAGCGAGCTTCAAGGCGGTCAAAAGGTCCGCGTCCTCCTCGCCCAGGCCCTCTTCGGCAAGCCCCAGGCCCTGCTGCTCGACGAGCCAACCAACTACCTCGATCTCGAATCTATCCACTGGCTCCAGGACTTCCTCCAGAACTACGACGGAACCCTCATAGCCATCTCCCACGACCGCCACTTCCTCAACTCAGTCACCACCCACACCGCCGACATCGACTACGAGACGATCATCACCTATACCGGCGGCTACGACGAGATGGTCATGGCCAAGACCCAGATCCGCTCCACTCTCGAAGCCCAGAACGCCCAGCGCGAAAAGAAGATCGCCCAGCTCAACGATTTCATCGCCCGCTTTGCCGCCGGAACCCGCTCCTCCCAAGTCACCAGCCGCCGCAAAGAGGTCGAACGCCTCCAGACCAACGACCTGGCCCGCTCCAACATCGCCCGCCCCTACATCAAATTCGACCAGAACCGCCCCAGCGGCAAGCATGTCCTCGAATTCAAGCACATCACCAAAAGTTACGGAGATCAAAAGGTCATCGATGGCTTCTCCGCCAACCTCCTGCGTGGCGAACACATCTGTCTCATGGGCCGCAACGGAGCAGGGAAGACTACCCTCCTCAAGAGCATCCTTGCGAACTATCCCGGCCTCGCCGACAAGGAATTCGAGTTAGACAACGGTACAGTCTTCTGGGGCCACGAAGCCCAGATCGGCTACTTCCCCCAGGATGTAGGCTCAACCATCGAACACGGCCTGCCCATCGCCGAGTGGCTCCATCGCTGGAAGCCCGACGCCCACGTAGAAGACATCCGCGGCATCCTCGGCCAGATGCTCTTCTCGGGCGAAGAAGGCGACAAGCAGACCAAGGCTCTCTCTGGCGGCGAACAAGCCCGACTGGCTTTTTGCAAGTTGATCCTGACCAAGCCCAACATCCTGATCCTCGACGAGCCGACAAATCACTTGGACTTAGAAGCCATTAACGCCTTGAACATAGCTCTCCAGCGCTACGAAGGCACAGTCCTGTTAGTAACTCACGACCACGATTTAATTGACGAAGTAGCCACAAGGTTATGGGTCTTCAAAGAAGAAGGCATAGAAGACTTCCAAGGCCCCTACGCCGAGTGGAAAGGCAAGCACAACTAAGAGAATCCTTGTCGCTGAATATTCCAGGTCAGGGAACGGTAGGCCGGGGATTCATCCCCGGTAATCCATTCTCCCCTCGGGGCAGGGGTTTCAACCCCTGAGGCATCCTTTTCGAGGTGTGCCATTCGCGATTTGTCTCAAGAATTCAGGTAGCGGCCGAAAAACAGCATACCTCAGGGCCTAAAGGCCGGGATCTTCTGGCTGATCAAATGCCGGGGATAAATCCCCGGCCTAGCTTCCCCTCCTCTACTGCCCAAATCGTTCCGGCATAGGGTCCAGTTGATCCATGAACCTGGTGTGAACAAAGGCCCAATCCACAAGTCCCCGCTTCCCCGGATTAGCCGCAATATACCCAAGCTGTCCCTGGAAATCCTCTCCGTCGCGAATCCGGTGTTCGTGAAAGCTAGGTTGCCAGATCTCTCCGCCAAACTGTGCCCGAACCTCGTGTGAGAACCCGCCCTTGATACATTGAGCGCAACGCTCAATCGTCTGGTTCGGCGACGGAGTGAGTAAGACATGCAAATGTTCTGGCATGACCGCGAAACCATGCAAATGATAGCGCCCTTGATCCCGATAATGGAAGAGCATTTTGACCATCAGTTCGGCGTTTGCAGTCCGAACGAACAGAGAACGCCGTTGGTAGGTCGTGGTTGTGAGCGCATAGGTTCCCATGGCCGGTTGAGATGAGCATACCCCAAAAGCGGACTTTGTGCGGACCCGGATCGATAGGCCAGGATCGGCAGATCCCGGAGCGGTAGGCCGGGGATTTATCCCCGGCAACACAAAGCCCAAAACGAGTCGGGCTTTAGCCCCTGCGGAAATCTACCCATCGCTCCAATCAACGAAGCAGCCACAACACTATGGATCATCTTGGAAGACGGCATAGAAAACTTCCAAGGCCCCTACGCCGAGTGGAAAGGCAAGCACAACTAATAGGGCGTTGGCAGCGGTGCAGTTCGATTTCCACAGGTTCTTCGTTCGGCATTCATCTTACTAAATGCCGTGCCGAACTACTGGACTGGATGCGCTCCGATGAGTACGGTTATCAATTCTGGATCATTCGCCACCATCGCTTCTGGTGTGTCCCTTCCTTCTATCGGCTGCATAAAACGCTTAGAAAAGTCAGGGTCAATAACGCCGAACCCGTTGTATTGCGATGGAGGAATGGTCTTGGCGAGTCCGTCCCTCAATGCTTTAGCCGCCTCCATTGTGTGCTGTGGGGCGCGTTTATTAACAATCACAGTTATTCCTTCTCCTAATCCGTGGTCCGCAGCGCAGTCGGGGTATCCATTGAAATTGACGAGATTTAGAGGAGCCTCTTTCCATTTGGCCCCACCAGAATATCGCTCATCACTACCTAAGATGGTTTCGATTTCACCCCAGGTGTCGAGTGTTTCTTGGTCTTGCGAATGGCTTATCCCGCAGACATACAAACCCACCCGTTGCCCCGAGAAAGGCCTAAGTAGCTTTACAAGTTCTAATGCGGATTTAGCGAGCAGTTTCGATCTCGGACCTTGGGCAACAATGTTCTGTTCAACCATTCCCATTTGTGCTGATGCGGCATCAAGGCGCTTGTCCAGCCCTTCAGCCTTCGTCTCAAGGGCGGCTAGCCGTTGCTGGGCAAGCTGTAGTGCGCTCGCCGCATCCGTCGCAGATTGCTTTGCATCGCCAACCTCTTTAGAGAGTAACGCAGCGCGGAGATCATTCACCCTTCTGATCTCGGTTTCCACACCGCCAATTTGTCCGTCCACATACAGTTCGCCAGCGACTCCAACAGCAACCAGCGCCGCTCCGAGAAGTTCAAACATAAACTTAAATAGGCTTGGCCTCACTACTGTCCGGCTATTTTTCGAGAAAATTGCGTAACGCCACACATAGCAACATGATGCGGCCACTCGTATCGGGAACGATTTGAAATTCAAACCCGATTTCCCGCCTCGCGGTGGTGGCGAAACAATGGTGCATGAACGCTGGCCGCACCATTTTCGCGCAACTGATCGAATTCCTGCCGCACAAAGAATTTCAAAAGTGCGTTGCCCGCTATCGTGGCGACTCGAACCCACGAGGCTTTACTTGCCGGGACCAATATTTGGCCATGATTTTCGCGCAGTTGACCTATCGCGAAAGTCTGCGCGACATCGAGGCCTGCCTCGGTGCCATGCAGCCAAAGCTCTACCATATGGGCTTTCGCGGTCGCGTGCGCAAATCGACGCTGGCCGACGCCAACGATACGCACGACTGGCGCATCTACGCCGACTTTGCGCAAGTACTGATCGCCCAAGCGCGGCTGCTTTACGCCACCGAAGCGATGGGCATCGAACTCGATCAAAGCCTCTACGCGCTGGATTCATCGACCATCGACTTATGCCTGAGCCTGTTTCCGTGGGCGCGTTTTCGTCGCCAGAAAGCCGCCGTCAAAATGCACACTCTGCTTGATCTGCGCGGCAACATCCCGACCTTTATCCACATCACCGACGGCAAGGTCCACGATGTGAACGTGCTCGATCTGATCCTGCCCGAAGCCGGAGCGTTCTACGTGATGGATCGCGGTTATATCGACTTCGAGCGGCTCTACCGCTTCACGCTGGAGTCGGCCTTCTTCGTCGTGCGCACCAAGTCCAACGTGCTTCTCCAGCGCCGCTACTCGCATCGCGTGGAGAAAGACTCCGGTGTGCGCTCGGATCAGACCGTCGTTCTCGCGTCGTTGCAATCAGCTTCGGCCTATCCCGATGCGCTGCGCAAGGTTGCCTATGTCGATGCGGAAACCGGAAAGCGGCTGGTCTTCTTGACCAACAACTTCGCGTTGCCCGCGGCAACCATCGCCGCGATCTACAAGCAACGCTGGCAAGTGGAACTGTTCTTCAAATGGATCAAGCAGCACCTGCGCATCAAAGCCTTCTACGGAACCAGCGAAAACGCCGTCAAGGCTCAAATCTGGATCGCCGTCTCGGTTTATGTGCTGGTGGCCATCGTACGCAAACGGCTCGAACTGGAGAACAGTCTCTACCAAATCCTACAGGTGCTCAGCCTAACTCAATTCGAGAAAACCCCCATTTTACGGGCACTTCAGCAGATCGACTCCCAGGAAGATTTACCCTGCTCTTCCAACCAACTGAATCTGTTCAGCTTATAGCCGGACAGCAGTGGCTTGGCCTATTCGGGGGATGGACCTGGGCGCGCTCAAATTCCTGCCAACCTTCAACATATTCCCAAACTACGAAGACCACTTCCAGGACTACGCCAATAACCACTAACAATGTCCAAAAACCCAACCACCAATCGAGCGAGGAACGCGACATGTCGAGGTTGTCGAGGGATATTTTGAGAGCTGATTCGTTCATGGAGGAACTCCGCAACCGTCAGGTTCTAATGGCCAAGATTCAGCTGATCGTTGTGGTCATTTGTGTTTCTTCTGGTATTGGGATCATACAGTTTTTGCGCTTCAAAGTGGCGGGTTCCAGGTCTGGATTTTCAGACCTGGGAATCCTCGAACCGCGACTCGTTGGTAGCGCCGGTCTCCAGACCGGGGTCCCCTGCGAGCGATTTGTGCTCGCAGGGGTGGGAGACCGGCTGTCGCGCGGGTGTCCTCGCCCGCGCTCCAAACCCACTTCCACCCCTTCAACCCTGCTCGTTCCGGATTATTCACCACATACCGGACGGCACGCCCCAACTCGTCCCCATCGCAAATGAGCCGGTCATAATACTCCCGCTGCCAGAACGCCCCACCGCGACCGAGGATTTCGTTTGCCTTTCTGGCCGTGAAGGACTTCCAGCCTTGCAGCACCTTGCTCAATTCCTGCCCCGGCAGCAACCGGCAAACAACATGCACGTGATTGGGCATGACACACCAAGCCACGAGCCGATACCGCTTTCCTTGCCAGAAATTGAGAACGTCGGCTACCAGTTCGCCAATGCGCGGATCGCGCAGGAAACATGCGCCCATGCCGCGATCAAAATACTCTTCCAGTTTTGCCGTGCTGAATTCGGCGACCAGCACCTCCTGGGACGGCGACAGATGAGCGCCCACGCGCTTTGCCGCGGTCAGAATGCGGTGACGCTCCACTATCTTCTTGAGGACCGGCAGCGGCAGCGAGTCCGCCAAATGAAAGGTAAGGAAATACAGGCCCGCGTCCTTCTCCCAATGGGGCAGGCGTCCGCGCTGCCGAATGCGCACTTCACCGAACCGAGGTTGTACCGCCCCCTGAACGACGTCGGCGGTTGCTGGCTGGGGATCAGCGATTGGCTTGACCATAACTGCGAATTCTACGCCTGGCTGATGGGCGCGAGCGAGACGCCCGCACAACAGCCGGTCTGGAGACCGGCGCTACCGCGTTGACCTGGGGACGGGCGAGAACAAACCTTAGCAGTCCGTCTTCCGTCTAACGGAATCATGTAGACTGGCCGTGTCGGCCGCTCCTTCCGGAGAAAAACCACCATGCAGAGCCGCAGCCCCGCATCCAATCTCGGCATCTACGCCTACGCCGCCGGAGCCATCTTCCTCGGCCTTCTCGGCCTGGCCTCGGGCGACTTCGCCGGCTCATGGCAGAGCGTCGGCCCGAACGTACCCTTCCGCGAGCCACTCGCCTATCTCACCGCCTTCATCGAGCTCGCCGCCGGAATCGCGCTCCTGATGCGCGAGCGCCGAACGGCTCGCGCCGGTGCCTTGACGCTCACCCTCGTCTACTCCGTCTTCACACTCTTGTGGTTGCGCAAAATCCTTGAAGGCCTGAGCGGCTACGACCCCACCGGCAACTTCTTTGAGGAGTTCTCGCTGGTCGCCGGCGGAGCCGTCCTGCTCGCGCGGCTTTCGCCGGCCGAATCATTGATCTCGCGCCGCGAGTCCCTCTTCGCCCGGCTCTCCGGCCTCTCCGCTATCTCCTTCGGCATCGTTCACATTGTCGATATGCCCGGACTGGGGTCCTGGGTCCCTCAATGGATTCCGCCTTCGCAGATCTTCTGGTGCTACGCTACGACCATCGGCTTTTTCCTCGCCGCCGCAGCCATCCTTTCTGGATTCGTGGCTCCGCTTGCCTCGCGTCTGCTCACCGCTGAGATTGTCGGCTTTGAACTACTGGTATGGATTCCCAAGCTCCTGGCCAGCCCTCATGACCATTTCAACTGGGCGGGCAACGCCATCTGCGTCGCCATCGCCGGCGCAACATGGGCCGTCTCCGATTCCATCTGCCGCGCCAAACGATCGCCCGCCCACGCCGAATCCGCCGCCGAAGTCAGCACCCACGCCTGAGGAGGCGTGTGGGCAGGCGGCCCACCCCTAAACCCGCCGCAAACCGCGGCAATCCGGTGGCATTTCAGGTCGGCCTTGACGTTCAATGCTTCGGAGCATTTCCCGCTGTATTCCACGGCTGCAGGACCGAGGGCAGGCAATTGGGGCCCTCCGCGCTTGCCTTGAGCGTACCCTGCGTCTTGCCGGGGACAGCCGTCAGAACGGCGATCACAGCGTGGCCGTCCGCGTTGGTCTCCAGCACCTCGTTCGCAAGCGCGCCCTCCGACTCCAGCACCAAGGGAATCTTGGTCTTTGCCGGGAACCCGTCGGCATCGATCAGCACAGACGTTGCTCCCGGCTGCGCAATTCTCACTTCAAGCCTGCACCCCTGATCGTACGACACCACGGGATGCGCAACGAGCGTGCCATAGATGGCCGTCTCCCCGTCCCTCCGAGCCAGGAGAAACCGCATGGGTTCCGCGCCATCGGTCGCGGAGAGGACGTCAAGCTCATCGTCCCCGGCCTTCAAGCTCGCCTCTTCCTCCGGCTTCGGCTTGTGAATCATCAACAGGCCTTGCGCATTCACGTAGATATCGCGTGGATCGGTTGAGATTGCATCGTTCACCAGCCAGGTCTGAAGGACAAAGACCTTGTCTTGCGGTGCGCCTTCGGCAAAGATGCGGTATCGCACCGCAACATGCCCTCCCGGCATCGCCTGCTCGTCGATCTTTTCGAAGTGCAAGCGCAATCCCGAGCCACTCGGATCACTTTGCTGCGCATCGTCCCACCGGGCCTGACGGTCCAGAATGGCGCGTAACTCATTCGATGGAGCGGGCTGGCCTCGAAAGCGTGCGTAGTGCACGAAACCCGATTGATTGGAGAGGTATCGTAAGAGATCCCCTTTCTTTGAGCCTTGCGCGGAGCAAAAGAGCGGGAAATAGAATAGGAGGAGGAGCGCTACACTGACCAACTGGCGAATCGAAAGCACCATGCTTGTAGTGTCCGCTATATCGCTTGTCTGGCGCAACAGGCTTGGATGAAAGCTCCGGACATTTCCAATTCGGCAGCAGACCCTGCTCGCCTTCCCCTGGCTATTCTTCATTCCCCGTTTCTCCGCGTCCCGCATTGCAACACGGGTGCCCTCCATGTGAGGTCCATCACATCTAGGCGTATCGTCGCGCTCCTACTATTTCAAGTATGAACGCAGTGACCTTGATCCTGATAGCGCCTGCTTCGCTTCTCCTGGGCGCCGCGCTCCAGATTCTGGCAGCGCGGCTTTTTTCCGCCCGGACCAAGGGGATTCTGGCCTTCGCCGCCTGTCTCCCGGCAGTCCTTGCCGTGGCCCTTACGGAGCGCTCTGTCCAGGCAGGCCAGGCCGTCGATCTGAATCTCTCCCACTGGGACGGTCCGCTGGCCCTCGTCTTCCACGTCGACGCGCTCAGCGTTCTCTTTGCCTTGATGGGTACCGGCCTCGGCGCCTTCGTCCTGCTCTACTCGATCGGATACATGGCCCACGACAAGGCCGCCACGCGCTTCTATGCCTCGATGCTGGTCTTTATCGCCGGCTTCGTAGGACTTGTCTGCAGCGCCAACCTATTCTTCTTCTACCTCTGCTGGGAACTGGTTGGCCTCTGCTCCTTCAGCCTGGTCGGTTTCTGGTATACCAACAGCGAAGCCGTCGCCGGCGCACGTAAAGTCTTGCTGATGACGCACATCGCCGGCTACGGCCTGCTGGCGGCCATCCTGATGATCTACTACCGCACCGGCAGCGCTCTCTGGACCGATCCAGCCGTTGCTCATGCCTTTACCGGCGGCGTCTTTGCGCTGATGCTGGTGTCGCTGGTTGCCAAATCCGTGCAATTTCCCCTGCACACCTGGATTCCCGAGGCCATGGCCGCGCCCACACCGGTCAGCGCCCTGCTGCACGCAGCTTGCTATGTGACCTCTGGCGTCTATCTTGCCTGCCGGATGCACAGCTTCGGGGCATGGCCCGCGTCCGGAGGCTTCGCATGGGGCAGTGCAACCCTCGTCTGGATCGGCACCGTTACCATGGCCGTCGGCGTGATGTACGCCATGGTGCAGACCGACCTGAAGCGCATGCTGGCCTTCTCCACCGTCAGTCAAATCGGTTACATGATGCTGGGCATCGGCATCGGCACCCCGCTGGCCATCGCCGCCGGGTTGCTCCATTGCCTCAATCACGGATTCTTCAAGGGCGGCCTCTTCCTCACCGCTGGCTCGGTCCAGCACGCCGCAGGCACCCGCGACATGAACCAGCTCGGCGGCCTGGCCACCAAGATGCCGCGGACCACAATTTCCTGGCTGATTGGCGTCGGCAGCATGATGGGCATTCCGCTCATGAGCGGCTTCGCCAGCAAGTGGATGCTCTATGCGGCGGCATTGCAGGCCGGGTGGGCTGTGCCCGCCATGATCGCCTGGGCCGTCAGCCTGGGAACAGTGTTCATGGGCGCCAAGGCCACCAGCGCCGTCTTCCTCGGCCCGCTGACCCCTGCCACCAAAGACGCTCATGAATCTCCAGGTTCGATGGTCTGGGGCATGGGATTCATGGCCGCCGGCAGCGTCATCCTGGGCATCGCCCCACAGTTGGCCGTCAACTACCTGCTCAATCCGATCCTGGGCGCGCTGCAAATGGCCACCGTTCAGGTCACATGGTTTGGCCTCTCTGTCGATGCGGGCAGCTTCTCGACGATGGGCGGCCTGGTGCTGGCCGTGGTTTCGTTGGTTGTCGGCGGAGTGATCTACGCCATCGCCTACGTTGCACGCCCTGTGACGGTGGGCGGAGCGGCGTTAGCGGGTGGTGGAGGCGGCATCTTCACCGGCGGCGAGCCGTTGTCGGAGCAGGGAAGACTCACAGCCGGCGACTTCTCCGCGATCTTCCTCGGCAACTGGAAAGAGTTTTTCCGCTGGTCCAACGTTGATGCTGTCTATCTTGGCGTCTGGCGCGGCTTGCAGGCAGCCTCGCGCGGCCTGGGCGTCGTCGTCTCCTGGATGGAGCGTTACGCGGCTGTTCTCGTTGTCGCACTGGCGGCGGCGATACTGGGAGCCGTTCGCTGGCTTGCCCCCGCAGCGGCGGGCGCTGAGACCGCCGCATTGTCCGGCGTCCCGGCGATCCTGGTTGCGGCTTGTGCCGTGGCCGCGGTCGCATTGATTCTGGTTGCTTTCTCCCACAAGACAAGCCTCCGTCTGCTGCCATGGATGATTCTGACCTGCGCCTCGACCATCGCAGGTCTGGCGCTATCGGCTCCGCGCCTTCGTCTCGGTCTTTTGGAGCTCGGCGCGCTATTGACTGTGGCGCTCGTTTGGCAGAGTGCCCGAACGCGGGCCGCAAAGCTGACCTATCTCGTGGTCGTCCTCATCTCGGCACTATCCCTGATTTCGGCCGACCTGCTGATGGAGCGCGGGCAGGCCGAGTGGGCGCATGCATTCCTGCTGACCAGTGTCTGCGTCAAGCTCGCTGCAGTGCCGCTCTTCTTCTGGCTGCTTAGCCTGGCCGACGAACTTCCGGCCCTTGTTCTTGGCTTGATTATTGCGGTCGTCGATATGGCTGCCTTCGGCGAGTTCGCTCTTGCTGCGCAGTCGATTCCAAATTACCTCGCTCACCATGCATTTCTGCTGGGCGCGGCGGCCGCAACCTCGCTCCTCGCCGCTCTGCTGATGCTCACGCAGCGCAGCCTCAAGCGCCTGCTGGTTCTTTCCACCGTCGAAGACATCGGCTTCCTGTTGCTGGGAATCTTCTCTGTGAGCCAGCTTGGATTCGACGGCGCGCTGATTGCAGCCTCCACCCACGCCATTGCCAAGGCTCTCCTCTTCGCCTGCCTCAGCGGTCCCGAAGCCGACGGCGCACTGGAAGGCGAGCCCAGAGGCTTGGCCGCGCGCTACCCGGTCGCCGCGTTTGGCTTCCTCTTCGGAATGCTGGCCATGATCGGCATCCCGCCGACGATGGGCTTTATCGGCCGCTGGAGACTCTACGAGACGGCCTTGCAGATTAGTCCATGGCTGGCCGCCGTCTTCATTCTCTCCTCCATTTTCGCGCTCATCGCCTATGTGCTCGCATTGACCCGCTTCTGGTGGGGACCGCCAGATAAACCCGATCCTGCCTCTCGGCCGCCAGAGGAGCCAATCCTGCTGCAGGCCGCGATCATCGAGCTGACCGTGCTGCTGTTGGCGGCCGGCATCTGGCCGACTGCGCTGCAATTGCTTCTTGGGGGAAGGCCATGAACCTTTGGAATAAGTTGATGTGCTACTCCCGCCGCCACAGTCCCTGGCTCTTCCACATGAACGGAGGCAGTTGCAACGGCTGCGATATCGAGTTGATCGCCAGCCTCACTCCGCGCTACGACGCCGAACAGCTCGGTGTGCGCCTCGAAGGCAGCCCGCGTCACGCCGACATTCTCTGCATCACAGGCCCCATCACGAACAACGCGGTCAATGCCATCAAAACCGTCTACGATCAGGTCCTCGGACCCAAGGCCGTCATCGCCATCGGCTCCTGCCCGGCGACGACCAATGTCTTTGTCGAGAGCCGCACCCTCGATGGGCCGCTCAACAAGCATATTCCCGTCGATGTCTTCGTTCCCGGCTGCCCGCCCCGCCCAGACGCCATCATTCTCGGCGTCGCCAAGGCCGCCGAGATTCTCGCCGAGAGAGCAGGGAAGAGCCAGCCCGCCGCGCCTGTCGTCATGCCGTTAGTCGGGCCCGGATGTAATGGCGCTTGCGCTTGTTCGGCCTCAACAGAAGCAAAGACCGAGGAGGTGGCTCAATGAATCTGATCACCGCCTTAGCCCGATTGCTTATCTTTCCCGGCCTGCTCTTTGCCGTCCCCGCCGCGTGGTTCTTCCTCTGGGTCGAACGCAAGGCCGTCGCGCGGATGCAGGGCCGCATCGGGCCGCCCTTCATGCAGCCCTTCTTCGATTTTGTGAAGCTCATGGGCAAATCCACGCCGCCGCGCAACGGCATCGGTGGAATGCTGATGAGGGCCTGGCCTCTGATCGCCGTCTCCTCTGCAGCCGGTGCGGTTGGCCTGCTGCCCGTGCTGCCTGCCTCGGGCGGCTTCCAGGGCGACCTGATCCTGCTGCTAGCTCTGCTGGAACTGCCCTCCGTGTGCATCATCGCCGCTGGCTTTTCCTCCGGCTCCATCTTCGGCGAGATCGGTTCGGCCCGCGAAGCCGTCTTGAGCGTCTCCTACAACATCGTCTTTCTGCTGGCCATCCTCTCCATCGCCGCCTCGCAGCACACCTTCAGCCTGAGCGCGCTGGCGCAACAGTCGGCCTCGCCGCTGCGCTGGCTCGGCATCGCCGCGATTCTGGTCTGCCTGCCCGCCAAGCTGCACTTGAATCCCTTCTCGCTGCCCAACGCCGAGCAGGAAATCTATTCCGGTCCCATCACCGAGTACGCCGGACCCGAGCTGGCCATGTGGGAACTGTCTCATGGTTTGGAATGGGTCGCGGCCACCGGACTCGTCGCCACGCTCGCCGCTCCGGTCGTTGCCGCGTGGTGGGCCGCAGCCCTCATCTTCGTTGCGCTCTGCTTTGCCATCGTCCTGCTTTTGTCTGTGGTCGCGGCAGCTACCGCGCGCTTGCAGATCGATACGACGGTCCGCTTTTACTGGCAATGCACGCTGATCTTTGCGGTTCTGGCGGTTGCCTCCGCGCTTTTTATGAGGTTTAGAGCATGAACATTCTTGCCATGATGTGGAAGAACCTGTGGGGTGGTCCACGGACAGTGCTCTTTCCCCAGCGCCCGGCTGTAACCGAGCACTTCCGGGGCCTTGTGCGCTTCGATCCCGCGCTCTGCACTGGCTGCGCCATCTGCCGCTTCCGCTGCACCGCCAAGGCCATCGAGTTCAAGGCCGGCAAAGGCGAGTTCACCTGGAGCTACGATCCCGGCCAGTGCACCTTCTGCGGACGCTGCGTCGAGGGCTGCAAGACTCATGCACTCAGCCAGGACTCCGAGTGTCCGCCCGTCTACACCACCATCGGCGAACTGAAGACCTCCTACACCGTCGCCCGCAAGCCGCCGGTCAAGCCTGCCGCAGTGGCCCCGTCGCCCGCCGCTCAAGCAGCAATTCCCGCCATCCCCGCCTCAGGAGACGCAAAATGACGCCCACAATGACCCCGCTCGAAGCCATTTCAGAGAGATTGGGAACCACGGAGCCTTGGGTAGAAACGGGCGGCGTGTATTGGCTCTCGCCCGGCGGCATGAAGGTGCGCGAGCTCGCCAAGGCGATGAACGAGCTTCACGCCCGCTTCGTCACCATCACCGCCTACCAGTTGCCCGGCGAGCAGGGCTTTCGCCTGGAGTATCACTGGGACCTCGACGGCCAGTTGCTCGGTTTCCCCTTTCTGCTCGCCGGCAACACCATCGAGAGTGTCTACGATCTCTGCGAGGCCGTGGATTGGATCGAGCGCGAGGTTCACGAGGGCTTTGGGATCGATTTTTCGGGCCACGCATACGAACCGCTCCTTCTGCGCCAGGGAGACACGCCGGGCGTGAACCTGCGCGATGCCGTGGCCGCGAGCAACGCCGTGGCGGCAAGCAAGGAGAAAAAATGAGCTACAAAATCCCCATGGGCCCATACCACCCGGCGCTCGAAGAACCCTACAAGCTCGACCTCATCTGCGAAGGCGAAACCGTTCAGGACGCCAAGCTGCATATCGGCTTCAACTTCCGCGGCATCGAGCATCTGGCCGAGACGCGCAACTACATTCAGGTCATCGCGCTCATGGAGCGGGTCTGCGGCATCTGCTCGAACATTCACACGCTCACCCTCTGCCAGGCGATGGAGGGCCTCACCGGCCTCACCCCGCCGCCGCGCGCTCTCTACATTCGCACCATCATGGCCGAGCTCGAACGCCTTCACTCGCACGTCCTCTGGGCCGGCATCGCGGCCAAGCTCATGGGCTTCAAGACCATGTTCATGACCTGCTTCGAACTGCGCGAAAAGGTGATGGATGTGCTCCAGGCCATCAGCGGCAATCGCGTCAACTATTCCATGAACCGCATTGGAGGGGTCAATCGCGACATCGATGATCCGCAATCCATTCTGAAGATGGTCGAGGCTCTCGAACTCGAGATGGCCCGCACCGTCATTCCCATCTTCACCACCAGCTCCACCGCGCGTTCGCGCTGCGCCGGCATTGGCGTGCTGACCACCGAGAAAGCCATCTCTTGCGGCGTTGTCGGTCCGGTTGCGCGTGCCTCCGGACTGCCACAGGATCTGCGCCGCGCCGCGCCCTACGCAGCTTACAAGGAGATGGACTTCGATGTGCCCGTCCAGCCCGACGGCGACGTTCGCGCCCGCCTGCTCGTCCGTGCCCTCGAAATCATGGAGAGCTGCAAGATTCTCCGTCAGGCCCTGGCCAAGCTGCCCCCCGGCGAGATTCATACCGAGGGCGAGAAATTCCCCTTCATGACCGGAACAGCCACCAGCCGCGTCGAAGCTCCTCGGGGCGAAGTCATGTACTCGGTCTCCTGGAAAGAGGGTTCCAGAAATCCAGCCCGCGTCCACGTCCGCACACCAACTTTTGCGGTGATGCCCGCCATTCGCTGGATGGTCGTGGGCGCTCGTTTGGCCGACACACCTCTGATCCAGGCCTCCATCGACCCCTGCTACTCCTGCACCGACAGGTAAACAGGTAAATCGACTCTTCATTCACATACACCTACCGTGCCCCATGTATGACAGTGTCGGCGTCTGTCAAGCGCGTTTTTTTCATTTGGGCGCAAACTCTCCCATGGGTGGCCGGGACGGAGTCAAGGGCGCCGTACTTTGGCGTTTATCTTGACCCTTGACGCCGTCCCGGCCACTGCCACAATCGAATTGGGAACGAAGATCAGAGTTCTTTTCTGAGCTTCGTTCCCTCCCTGAAAAAACCGGTCTATCGGCATCAACGACCCCAAGCTCGCGTGTTGAACCAATCATTCTCGATGGACATCAGGTTCCACCAACCATGTATACGGGTCGGACTTACCCCATGATTTCCTGTTCAAACTCTCCCCTCACGGGAAGAGTCGAGGCGTCCAATCATTCAATCGGCCGCATTTCGCGACCACTGGGGCACTCGGACTGCCTCGCATGAGAACCGCGCTCCCTGACATGCTGATAATCTTCCCCGGAGCGCAACATCCAATACAACCTCACCGCCAGCTTATGCGCAATCGCCACCTTGGCCACGCCGTGATGTTTCGTCATCGACAGGCGCAAATACTGCCGATGCCAGCTCGGATCGTACCTCTGCGCCGTGCTCGCCGCCTCCACCAGCAGCCAGCGCACGAGCGTGTTGCCCTGCTTGCTGATGTGTCCCAGACGGCGCTTGTCGGAGCTGGAATCCTCAGACGGAATCAGACCCAAGTAACTCCCCACCTGCTTGCCGCGCGGAAATCTCTGCCAGTTGCCGATCGTCAGCACATAGGCCAGTGAGACCACCGGACCCACGCCCGGATGCGTCATTAGCAGGCAAGCCTCCGCGTTGTTGGCCGCAGCATGGCTGACCGCCTTGTTCAACGGCGCAATCCGTTCCTCAAGCCGATCCAGCAGCCCCAACAGATCCGTGCGACGTTCGCCATACCAGCCCGGCAGCGGTAATGCTTCGATGGCCTTGCGCCGCTTCCCGCTCCACGCGCCAGGAAGCAATAGCCCTTCGTTCTTGGCCATCCCATCCAACTGGTTCGTCACCCGCGTGCGCAGCCTGACCAGGCGACTGCGATGCGGCAGCAGTTGGCGCAGTTGTTCGTTCTCTGCCGGCGGCTGCCAGATGGCGGGGAAACGATCCGCCACCAGCAAACCCAGAATATGCTCCGCATCCCGCTTGTCGGTCTTCTGCCTGCGCGGGTTCGAGGCGCGAATCTGGGTCGCATCGCCCACCAGAAGTTCATGGCCCAGTTCGCTCAGCAGGCGTCGAAACCAGCCATAGCTCCCTGTGGCCTCGATGCCAACTCGCACCTTCGATCCGCACAGCGAGCGATAGTACTGTTCCGCCTCCGCCGTGTGCATCAAGCGCCGCTGCCCGCACTCGCCGGTCTCCTCCAGCAAAAAGGAGATCTGCTGAAACCGCGGATGAAAATCACAGCCTATAATCATCATGCTCGGCTCCTTTCCTCCCGAGCTTCGTGGTCGTTTAGCCGCAACCAGTCTACTCAGGTCGAGGGAGCCGACGCTGTCATGCAATCATCCATTCCGCTTTTTTCAGCGGAATGGGTGGGATGCTTGGGTAACGACGTAGTTTCCGGTTAACCGGTGACCCGCCAACTGCATTCGTTTATAGGCCATCTGGTTATGGGTGGGCTGGGTCGTGGTTCGATGGCTTAGAGGTCACAACCAAATGCGCAGCCGATCCCGAGCAGAATACCCTCGGCGGGATACACGACAACAAACCGAATAACTGTTAAGGGTAAGGTGGCGAACTGTTTTGCTTTTCGGCTCAAGCGGCTCCTTGAGGTGCTCTCCAATCTCAGCTTCAGATAGTCTGGGGGGCTGGATTCTATCAACCCAACCACAATAACCTCCATTACACGCGGCTCCATTCTTCCCCGCCGAATTCGAAGCTTACCTTCGCGAATCCGGGTCACTTTCGCCTCGACGAGATTTCCCCCGTACGCGTATGCGTATTGTCCGACAACAACGTTGTGGACGACCCGAAAGGTCACCGTCGAATTCATGCTCGCGTGCGCCAACGCAGATGGGTCAACTGGCGTCAGTTCTACTGGCACATCGGAGGGGAGCACCGAGTATCCGAGGAGTGAATCATGCAGTCGAGCCCCAAATGAACTTCTATACGCGAACAAGGTTTGAGCCGGCGTTCCTCCGCTGGCCGGCTCTTCGGCGCGACTGACATCTTGTGCCGCGAGTATCGACAGCATCAAAACGCACAGCACCTTCTCAAGAGACTTGATCTTCACCACCTCACCTCGCTTTCATTACGGGCTAATCGTAAATGAGAGGTGAAGACCTTTGGGGAACGATGAGTACACTTTTGCAAGTGTCACAATGCTAGCGGTCGCAGAGGCCGCAACGTGCCTGTGGATCGATGGCGGGGGAATCGAGCTGCCATTGCGAGCGGTTGGTCTGCCTACCAGAAGCCGCACCGCAGCCTGATGCCCGAAGCCTTGACACCCACCCTCATCCCGCCGTGTAATAAAATCGTAATCAGTGGTGAAGGAGTTCACCCTTAACCGCTGTCCCTCCCCATCTGGCCGGACAGATGATGACTCCTGACAGGGTTTCCTGTTGCGGAGTCAACTCCCAGCGCGATCCCTGACTATAACCTGAGCAACACCGGACCGTGGCAGGCCAAAAGGCCATTTGGTTCACGCGTCAGCGCATTCACGCCCCGCCGCGCCGTTGCCCACGTTGTAACCTGAGTGAGAGGAGAGGACCTTGCAGAAGTACATGCTCATCGCTGCCGGCGGCGCGCTCGGCTCCGTCGCCCGCTACTGGGTCGGTTCCACCATCGGCGGCCGCATGGGGACGCGCTTCCCCTACGGCACCTTCGTCATCAACATCACGGCCTGCATCATCATCGGCTTCTCGCTCACCTATCTGGGCAAACGCGTGGAGTTGAGCCCGGCTTGGAGATTCTTCATCCCCATCGGCTTCATCGGCGCTTACAGCACCTTTTCCACCTACGAGTGGGAGACGCTTTCCACCTTGCGCGCGGGGGCCTTCGCGATGGCGGGTCTCTACTCCATCGGCAGCCTCATTCTGGGCCTTGCCGCCACCTGGTTCGGCGTCGTGTTGGCCGAATCGATCTCCTGAGCGTAAAATCCACCCTTGCTGGATAAAGGCATGGGTGCCCCACCCTCGCCGCGTAGTTGTTTTTGCGGCTAGGGTGGGAAACCACGAACCCCAACCGGCCTCGTTGAGAGAGACAAAAATGCTGCAACCTGGAAAAGCCGTCAAAGTCACCATATACCTGAGCGATGGAGCCACCCATCACGGCGCGCCGCTCTACTCCAGCATCCTCGACTTCCTCTTCTATCGCGGCGTTGCCGGAGCCACGGTGACCAAAGGCATCGCCGGCTTCGGCGCGGATCACCACATGCACGCTGCGCATCTCGTTGAGATCTCCGACCGCTTGCCCATCAAGATCGAGTTCATCGAGAGCCGGGATAAGGTCGAGTCGATCCTGGGCAAGCTCGAGGAGCTTGCCGGCAGCGGCCTGATCGAGATGCAGGAGACCACGGTGGCCAAGCCGGCCCAGATCTCCAAACCCAAACAGCCGCTCACGCCCGAGCACTTCAAGATCGAAGGCAAGGCGCAGATGATGCGCATCTTTGTCAGCGAAGAGGACCGCTGGAAGTCGAAGCCCCTCCACGAAGCGCTCGTCGAGGCGATGCGCGCCAACGACCTCGCCGGCGTCACCGTCTATCGCGGCATCCTCGGCTATGGAGCGCACCGCCGGGTTCACAAGGACAAGCCCCTGCTCCACCCGCATCACGGTTCCATCCTGCTCTCGGCCATCGACACCGCTGAAAAGCTTCGCGCCTTCCTGCCCATCGTCGATCAGATGGTCGCCGAGGGTCTGGTGGTCTTCTCCGATGTGGACATCGTCAAGTATGCATATCGCGCGCTCGAAACTGAGACGCAACCGGCGCCGCCCGCGCCCGTTCAGAACTAAGCGGAGGTACGCCCCGTGAAAGAACAGTTCATAGCCCGCATGTTGCGTATCCACTTTGGCGAAGACGACCGCTGGCACGGCAAACCGCTGCATGAGGCCATTCTGGCCAAGTGCATGGAGTTGGGCATCGCCGAAGCCGTCGTCTTCCGCGGCATCGAGGGCTACGGCTCGGCCAGCCGCATCCGCCATTCGAGCCATTGGCCGCTAAGCAAGGACGCCCCGATTCAGATGAGCATCATCGACACCGAAGAGCAGATCGGCAAGCTCACTCCCTGGCTCGACTCGATGGTCGAGGAGGGCCTGGTCGCCGCATCCACGGTCGAAGTCATCCGCTACGCGCGAACGCCGGAAGGAATGGTTGAAAAGCCGTAGGTAGTCCCTTCACCTCTCCGAAGTGAACGGTGAAGCCGGCAGTCCCTCGCCGTTATACAGATTGCACACCGGGCTGTTAGCCCAACCGTAGCGCACAGCCACCGGCTCGGCCACCGATGGACTCGTAGCCACCGCCGTCGAGCCCTCGATCATTGCTGTGGCAGGAAAGAACCTTCCGTCCTTGCCCGCAACTTCAAACCCGGATACTTCGCCGCCCTTGGCCGTCAGTCCCTTCGCGTGGTCGAACCAGACGCGAATCGCGCTTCCCTCCGGCGTCGCCTGGCGGAAGAGCGGCCCGGAATACTCGATGGCCTCGCCGTAGCTGATCGCGCGGGCGGCGCGCGCCAGCCGCAAGCCCACGTCCACCTTGTCTGTGGGATGCACGTTGTCTGGGTTCCCGATGTCGATGGTCACTGCCATCGCCGTATTGCGCAGCTCCAGGGTCTGCAATTGCCCCTCGCGGATCGCGGCCCAGTCCTCGGATGGGCCAGACTTGAAGTTCGCAATCTGCACATAGAGGAACGGGAAATCTCCCTCGCCCCACTCCCTGCGCCAGTCCTCGATCATGGTGCGGAAGAGGCGGTGATAGAGCGTTGGTTCTCTCTCGACCGGGCTGTTGCTCTCGCCCTGGTACCAGATCACGCCGCGAATCGGAAACGGGGTTAGCGGCGCAATCATGCCGTTCCACAGCAGTCCCGGCGCCCACATTTCAAGCTCCGGGTGCCATGGAAACTCCGGAATCGGCTTGCCCTGCGCTTTGGCCTCGGCGATCTCCTGCTGGTGCTCTTTATCCGCCAGCAGCGCGTCGGCCTCGCGATCGGTCATCCGGCCCCGCCAGACGAACACGGGCGATAGTGAGGCGTCCTCGCCCAGCGCTCTCAACCGCGTCCACGACTCCACCAGCGTCCCGCCCCAGTCCGATTTGATCACCCCCACGGGTACCTTCTCCCGCGCTTCGATCTCGCGGGCAAAGTACCAGGCCACAGCCGAAAAATCCCTCGCCGTCTCCGGCGATGAAGCGGCCCAGCCGCTAGTCTCGATGTCGTCCTGCGCGTACTCCGCCGCGTCATGCTTTACGATCAGCAGGCGAATGCGCGGATTGGCCGCGTTGGGCAGATCCTCGGCTGCAGTGGCCGCCTTGCGCATCTCGAACTCCATATTCGATTGCCCCGACGCCACCCACACATCGCCTACCAGCACATCGTCGAGTGTGATCTTCTGCGCTGGCGCGCTGCCCTCAGGCGCGGGCTTGCCTTCGACCGTCAACTGAAACGGACCGCCCGCCGCGCCGGGCTTCAGGAAAACGCTCCATCGGCCCAGTGCCCCGGCCTTGGTCGCACGGCTCTCGCCGCGAAAACTCACCGTCACCTCCTCTCCCGCCTCCGCCATCCCCCAAACATGCACCGGCAGATCGCGCTGGACCACCATGTGGTCGGAGAGAATCCTGGGCAAGGTCACTTGCGCGCAGACACCCGCGCCCGGAAGCAAGGCAAGCAGAAGCAGATTGTGCAGTTTCACGAGGCACCTCACGGAAATCGGATTGCCGGGAGATCGCAACCGCTTGATGCGGCGGAGCTCGCCGGAATGAGAGCGTTACCAGAGTAAACGATCGCCCTCCATGGCGGGCTCTGCCAGTTTGCACCGGCAGGGCAATCGCACAAACCTGTTTTTGCAGATTATTTCCGGCACCTTGTTAGCCTGAAGTTGGATCGGCCGTCCAGAGTGGGCCGGTCCGGCCGATGCACCGGGGAAAATACCCACCCCCCGGGGGTCTGATTCACCGTTTGTTCGCTTTTTCCTGTCAGACCTCAGACCTCAGACAGTGGTCATGCGTTTATGCGATTGCCTTGTTTGCAGCGGCCCAGCAGCAACTTCTCCCGGAAATCGGTGTCAGAATGTCAGAAGAAGTTGTTCGCTCGAGCCAATCTCCCTGGCGGGATGCCTCGCTGCGGCAGATCCCTTCCGCCCGGTTCGCAAATCGGCAGCGATGCGGCGCAGCTCCTGCAAGCGGGACACACGCAAAGGCAATTCGATATCCTAACCTCGGAGGACCGATGCTTTTGACGCGAAACTTGCGCATAACGGCATTTGCTCTCATAGCCTTAGTGGTTTCGGCCATTTCTCCGCCAGCCGTTCGTGCCCAGGCCGCTCTTTTGATGGAGCAGCCCTACGGCTTCTTCGGCGCGATCAACCCGACGGGCCACAATGCAATCTTTTTTGAACGCATCTGCGCCGAGACACCCACCCGCCTGCGCCGCTGCGCCCCCGGAGAGTTAGGCGCCGTCATCTCTCGCTACCAGGGAATCGACGAGTATGACTGGGTGGCGATTCCGCTTCTTCCATACCTCTATTCGGTCGAGAAGGCCTCCGATGTGCCCCAGCGCGTTGACCGCGAAACCGTTCACCGGCTGCGCAACCGCTATCGCGAAGCCCATCTGTCTATCTTGGGAAATGATCCACATCCCGGCAATCTGCTGCGCGGCGGCTGGACCCAGTTGGTGGGCCTCTCCTATGACCGGCGCATCTACGTCTTCAGCTTTAAGACCACTGAAGAGCAGGATGACGCCTTCATCACCCTGATGAACGATCGGCCAAACCGCTCGCACTTTAACCTGCTCTTTAACAACTGCTCGGATTTCGCCCGCCGCACTCTCAACTTCTACTTTCCTGGCGTTTTTGAACGTAGCCTTTTTCCGGACCTGGGCTTGACCACTCCCAAGCAGATGGCCCATAAACTGCTGCGCTACTCCCGCAACCACCCTCAAGTGCAACTGACCATCTTCGAGATCGCGCAGATTCCCGGCTACCGCCGTAACAGCCGCTCCAACAAGGGCATCGCCGAGTCGCTGGCTACCACTGGCTATGCCCTTCCCATCGCGCTGTCAAACCCCTACATTGCTGCCGGGCTATTCCTGGATTACCTGGTGCGCGGCCGCTATCGTATCATCCCCAGGAATCCCCAACTCCTGACGCCGGACAGTCTTATAGCATTGACAGCTCGTGCCCCTTCGGCCGAAAATCCCGAAAGCGCAGGTCTTCAGACCCCCGGCGCCACTGCCGATGGTTCCGCGGCAACAGACGAAACCGTCACAGCCAACTCCGGCCTGAGAGAAATCAAGGTGGCTCATGAGTAAATCCTCGGTACAGAATCTCAAGAACCATGTCCGGCTCGATCCGCCCTTCCATTTCGTCCTGCTCCTCGTTTTGGCCGCCAACCTGGTCTTCGCTGTCGTCCACATGATCCGCCACTGGGAGACCGCCTATTTCGTAGGCCCTTGGATCGTCGTGCTCTCCCTGGCGGCCATCGTCGCGGTCCTCAAAATGCGCCAATATCCCGTGAAGGTGCAGGACCGCGTCATCCGCCTCGAAGAGCGGCTGCGCCTGCAGGCGCTGGCTCCCGCCGCTTGGCACGCGCAGATCTATCGTCTTACCGAAGATCAATTGATTGGGCTGCGGTTCGCAGCCGATGACGAGGTCGTGGAACTAGCCAAGCAGGCGCTGGAACACAATCTGAACCGCAAGCAGATCAAGGAGCGCATCAACAGCTGGCGTCCCGACTACTGGCGGGTTTGAGCGCCTGCGGTGCGGCCAGCGGCCCGCTTTTCGCTCGCAGAGAGTTCTTGCTTTCCGGGGTTTCAGAAGCGAGGCCTGCGCCACCCTCATTGCTTAGTTCTCGCAGCTGGGTCACCCGCCTCCGCTAAGGGCTCTATCCGCAGTACGGAGTATGTCAGCATCAAAATGCCGCTTGGCAATGCCTTGCTGCTAGCTAGATGAAGTGACTGTCGCCGTCCTTCCGGCAGCAGCGGAGTTCCGCTCCCCAGCAGCACCGGCATGACGCAAACCTCGACCGTATCCACGAGTCCGGCATCGAGCATGGCGCGGAAGAGCACGCCGCCGCCCATGAGCCAGATGTCTTTGCCCGGCTGCCCCTTCATCGCCGCCACCGCCTCTTCGATCCCGCTGCTGAGGAGGGTGACGGCTGGGTAATCTTTGGCCTTCATGGTGCGCGAGACGACAATCCAGCGCTGTCCGAAGAGGTCCCACGACTTGCCCTTCTCGCTGGCAACCTCATAGGTCTTCCGCCCCATCAAGAATGTGTCGTACCGGGAAAACATGGCGGCGAAGTCGATCGCGGGGTCAGAGATGATCCAGTCGTATTCACCGTTGGGTCCAGCGATGAAACCATCCAGGCTCATCGCCACGCCGTAGCTCAAGCGCCGCACGCTACCCCTCCTCTGCCTCGCGCAGCTTCGCGATCACGGTGAAGTCTTCGAGCGTCGTGGTATCGCCCTTGATCTCGCCATGGGTGGCCAGCTCTCTCAGCAGCCGGCGCATGATCTTGCCCGAGCGCGTCTTGGGCAGCGCCTCGGTAAAACGAATATCGTCGGGCCGGGCCAGTGAACCGATCTCCTTCGAGACCCACTTCCGCAACTCTTCCTTCAATTCGTTGCTGGGCTGGTTGCCGCTTTCGAGCGACACAAAGGCCGAGATCGCCTGCCCCTTCAGTTCATCCGGACGCCCCACCACGGCGGCCTCGGCCACCTTGGGATGCGCCACCAGCGCCGACTCGACCTCCATCGTGCCCAGCCGGTGCCCGCTGACGTTGATCACGTCGTCCACCCGGCCCATCAGCCAGAAGTAGCCGTCTGCATCCTGCCGCGCACCGTCCCCGGTAAAGTAGCAACCATCCACATCGCTCCAGTAGGTCTTCCGGTAGCGCTCCGGATCGCCGTACACGGTCCGTGCCATCGAGGGCCAGGGCTTGCGGATGACCAGCAAGCCTCCGCTTCCGGCCGGAACAGGCTCGCCCTGCTTGTTTACCACTTCGGGTTGAATCCCGAAAAACGGCCGCGTCGCCGAGCCGGGCTTGGCAGCCACCGCACCCGGAATCGGCGCAATCATGATGGCACCCGTCTCCGTCTGCCACCAGGTATCGACGATGGGGCAGCGGTTGTGGCCGATCTTCTCCCGGTACCAGATCCACGCCTCGGGGTTGATTGGCTCACCCACCGTCCCCAGCAGCCGCAGCGATCCCAGATCGTGCTTCTCCACGTGTTGGTCGCCCCATTTCATGAAGGCGCGGATCGCCGTCGGCGCGGTGTAAAAGACCGTCACCTTGTGGTCGTCAACGATCTTCCAGAATCGCGAAAAATCCGGCCAGTTCGGCGCACCCTCGTACATCAGTACGGTGGCGCCGTTTTGCAGCGGGCCATATACCACATACGAGTGCCCGGTCACCCACCCGATGTCCGCCGTGCACCAGTAGATGTCCTCGTCGCGCAGGTCGAAGACATACTTCGTCGTGATATAGGTCTGCACAGCGTAGCCGCCAGTTGTGTGCACCAGCCCCTTTGGTTTTCCCGTCGTCCCCGAGGTGTACAGAATGTACAGCGGGTCCTCGGAGTCCTGTTCCTCCGCAGGGCACTCAGGGGCTGCCTCGGCCACCAGTTCATGCCACCAGTGATCTCGTCCGTCCACCATCTTCACCGGCGAACCCGTCCGGCGGAAGACAACCACATGCTTCACAGTAGGGCAGGCATTCATCGCCTCATCGACAGTTCGCTTGAGCTGGATCTCATTCCCTCGCCGGTAGCTTGTGTCCTGGGTCAGAATCGCCACGCACTCCGAGTCGTTCACCCGGTCGGCGATGGCGTTCGCCGCAAATCCGCCAAAAATCACCGAATGAATCGCGCCGATCCTCGCACAGGCCAGCAGGGCAATCGCCAGCTCGGGTGTCATGCCCATGTAGATCGCAACCCGGTCGCCCTTCCGAATGCCCAGCGCCTTGAGCGCGTTGGCGAATTTCTGTACCTCGACATGCAGCTCTGCGTAGCTCATCCGGCGAATCTCGCCAGGCTCGCCCTCCCAGATCAGCGCGGTCTTCTCCCGCCGCGCCCCCAGCGCATGGCGGTCCACGCAGTTATAGCAAAGATTTAACTTCCCGCCTACAAACCATTGAGCCGAAGGAAGATTCCACTCCAGCACCTTCTCCCATGGCTTGAACCAGTGCAGCTCGTGGGCGATACCGGCCCAAAAGGCCTCTGGGCTTTCTATCGACTGCCGGTAGAGCGTCTCGTACTCGTCGAGACTCTTGATGTGCGCCTTGGCGCTGAACTCCTCCGGCGGCGGAAAGACGCGGCTCTCGCGCAGCGTCGAGTCGATGTCCTGACTGGTGGCAGCAACGAGGCCGACAACGACGGAATCGGGCAGGGAAGCCATGCGTACGTCCTTTTGGGGATGAAGAATCGATACAGCTCGCGGCCCGCTAAGGAAGAACCCCGCAGAGAACCACGTGGAAGAAACTCTACCGAGACAAGCACACAACCTGCAAGTCGGCTCGCTTTAGCTCTCGGGATTGGACCGCCCTAAACCTGAAACTTGGCCTGAGGTGCATGTTCCCGCAGAGCCGCAATGAACTCCTTGCGACGTTGAGGGGTGGTCACGAAGTAGCTAAAGCCCAATTTCGAGCCGGGGTCATCGAAATAGATCGACACCGTGCCATCCCAACGCACACCCGGAATAAAGTTGCGAACAACGAGGACTTTGTCCCATCCAGGTAGAAGCTCTTTCTTGCTCCCAAATCGCCATTCGCGAATGCCGTTGGAGTCCAGATCCCAGTAGATGAAGTGGCGACCGAATGCTTGGTATGCGACCAATAGAATGGGGAGGACAATATTAAAGATCAACAAGGGTCCCGGATGACGCTCGGTCAACCAAGAAAGGAACCCGTTGCACGCGCAGAAAAGCCCGATCCAGCCGAGCAGCCCAAAACTCTTTCGGAACCTCATGCCGACAGCATAGCCTGAAAAGCCTCGCGGAAACAAACAGGCTAAGTTCACAGAGTATGATTGCCCGACCTGAGATTCAGGCCGGGCAGCCCCGATACCGCTTCCGATGCCAAGCCCACGCCGTCCGCACGATCTCGTCCAACTGCGTGTACCTCGGCCTCCAGCCCAACTCGCGGATAGCCTTCTCTGAGCTCGCAACCAGCACAGCCGGGTCGCCGGGCCGCCGAGGCTGAATCTCAGCCGGAATCGGATGCCCGGTCACCCGCCGCGCCGACTCGATCACCTCGCGCACGCTGAAGCCCCGTCCGTTGCCCAGGTTGAAGACCAGGCAGCTTTCGGCGAGCTGGTGCAGTTTCCAGTGCGTCGAGAGCCAGCAGATGGGCCTCCGCCAGGTCGGAGACGTGGATGTAGTCGCGGATGCAGGTGCCATCCGGAGTGGGATAGTCGTCACCAAAGATCTTGATCGCCTTCCGCCGTCCCAGCGCCACATCCAGAACCAGCGGAATCAGATGCGACTCGGGTTCGTGGGCCTCGCCGCGGGTCATCCCCTCCGGCCCCTCCGCCGCTCCGGCCACGTTGAAGTAGCGCAGCGAAGCCGAACGCAGTCCGTGAATCCGGTGAAACCAGCCCAGCATCCGCTCCACCAGCAATTTGGACTCGCCATAGGCGTTGGTCGGCAGCAATCGCACATCTTCCTTGATCGGGACCGTCTCCGGCTCCCCGTAAACGGCGGCCGTGGAAGAGAAGACCAGCCGCCGAGGGCCTTGGGCGAGCATGGCCTCGAAGAGTCCCAGTGCGGATGCGGTGTTGTTGCGAAAATAGATCTCGGGTCGCAGCATCGACTCGCCGGCCTCGATCAGCGCAGCGAAGTGGAGAACCCCGTCAAAAGGAGCGCCATCTCTCTTGGCCGCTATGAAGATCTCCTCAAGCCGGGAGCGATCCGCCAGCTCTCCCTCAATGAATTCAACACCGGAGGGCAAAAGGTCGCGCCGCCCATGGCTCAGATTGTCGAATGCAACCGCCTGATGGCCATTTTCAACTAGCACTCCGGCGACTGTACTACCTATATACCCCGCACCACCGGTCACCAAGATCTTCACAACCCCCCCTGTACCTGCCTGAGCACTTTGGTATACCCTAAAGTCTATTACATAGGGCATTGCGGGGCGGCTGTACGCCGCACCCTCCAGACCGTCGGAAGGACGGCGAGCCGAATGTGGTTTTCTGTGCTGCCCGTGCCGGCTCAGAGCATGGCCGTTCGAAGCGGCATCGTGCTTAGACCGGAAAGTGGTTATCCCTCTGCAAAGCGAGGGACTGTAGCTTTGTTCCATGCCTTGGACGCGAATTGGAGTGCTCGAATGTCCGAGGTCCGAGTGGCCGGTCATATGTATTGTTCGGAGCTTCGCAAGCTTCGGTTCGATCGATGTGGTTTTGATTTCACCGCACCGCCGGCGATCATAGTGAACAAAGATTCTCCTCTACCCCCTATCGTGGAAGCGCGAATGCAGCTCGAATTCGGCTCGGCAGCCATTCGCGTTTTGGCTGCGTCTAACCAGTCACTAAACTGCCGCGCACTGCTAAATGAACTACGAAATGCACCAGCGCTGCGGCAGTGGGCGGCAGTTGCAGTATCCTGCCCCCCAGCCGATATATTTGAAGAGTTGACCAAGGCTTCTGTGGATGCCCGGAGTTCTTCGCGCTTTAGTGCTTCGCGATTCTCCGCTTCCGCAGGTCTGCGCCCCGCGGATCAGCCTGCCAGGAATCCGAATCTACGTTGCCCCAACAGCAGCGAACGAGGACTGAAACCATGCCTGTGACGCCAAATCGAGGAAGGGCCACCTTCGGATTGCTTCCCGAACCCGAGCGCAGCCCCGGCTCGTTTATCACCAGCATGGTCATCAATGGATTGATCCTGGGCTTCATGCTCTACATTGGAGCAACGGCCAAGCAGGCAGTCGATCAGCACCGGTACGAGGAGACGCTGTTGGTTCTCCCCGCCAAGCAGCCCCCGCCGCCGCCCAAGCCGAAGATTCCCCCGCCGCCAAAGATCGAGCGGCCCAAGCCCCTGGACGTGAAGTTCGAGGCGCCCAGAATCAACATTCCCAGGCCGGAACCCAAGCCGGAGAAGCTTATCCCGATGGAGGTTAAGCTGCCCACGCCAACCATGAAGGATGTCAAGCCGGCGGTGATCCTGGCTCCTCAGCCCAAAGCGGCGCTGGCCGCGGCGGCCATGCCCGCGCAAGACAACCGCGTCAAGCCCTCCACCGCGCCCGTGCATCTTGGCCAGACCTTCGGTGTCCTGCCAAATCCGAATGCCAAAGGGCCGGCCACTGTGGCCGCCATCGGCAATGAATATGGGAATATGAGAGGTCCGGCCATCGCTCCCCATGGGGTGCCTGGCTCGACCGGCATCGGCGATGGAATCAAGTTCGGCAACAACGGCGGCAGACCCGGCGGCCGGGTAGCTTCGGTCGCCGTTCCGAAGGTGACAGCCGAAGCTCCATCGGCCTATGGGGGCAGGGTCGCCGCGGCCGGCATTCCCAGTGCGCCCACAGCCGTCGCAGAAGCCCCCAGACCCGTTGCCAGACCTGCCGCCACCGATCTTGAGGTCATCTCCAAGCCGCAGCCCGAATACACCCCCGAAGCCAAGCAGCTCAGGGTCCAGGGCGACGTTATCCTGCGGGTTACGTTTACCGCCAGCGGCCATGTGGTTGTGAAGGGCGTCGTGCATGGCCTGGGACATGGCCTCGATGATGAGGCGCGGCGCGTGGCCAGGCAGATTCGTTTTCGTCCCGCCACACGAAATGGCCAGGCGGTGGACATGACCACCAACATCACAATCACGTTTCAGTTGGCGTAACATAAAACCTGCAGCATGATCGACGGCTGCGCTCAATCGCGGTATGCCGGAACAGTGCAAGCGGCCGGAAATAGACCTGAAAGAACTCAGCTTAGGAGCCTGACATGACGTTTCGGAAGATCTCCGTTACTTTCCTCTTCATTATTTTGAGCGTCGCTTGCGCGCACGCAAAGGGGAAGGAACCAAGGTACGCCCCGGCGCACCAGCTCACCCAGGATCAGGCTGCTCTGGTGGAAAGAGCTATTGGCCGCGAAAAGGTGCTGATCAAGAACATCCAGTTGCGCACGCCGTTGGTGGAGACCTATATCCAGAACACGAAGCCCGACGTCAAGCTCTACGAGGTGCCGGTCTCGGACGTGTACATGCTCAGCCGCATCGACTTCGGCAAAGGCTTCTTCGACAGAACCTTCGAGCCCAGGGATTCCGCCTCGCACGGCTTCTTCAAGGGATCGCTTTCGGCCATCGGCGAGCTGACCAGGGCACTGGGGCTGGACAAGCATTTCACCTACAATCCGCTGGGTTTCACTCAGATGATGTTCATCGATCCCAAGGGCTTCGACACCCAGCACTATGTCTTCAGCTATGTGCGCCGCGAATTTCTCGGCTCCGTGCGCACCTGGGTCTACGACGTGCATCCCAAGGTCTCCGGCATGGGGCGCTTCTTCGGGCGCATCTGGATCGAGGACCAGGATGGCAACATCGTCCGCTTCAACGGAACTTACACCGGACCCAAGTCCGAGGACCCCTCCCGCTACTACTTCCACTTCGACAGTTGGCGGATGAACGTGCAGCCCGGAATCTGGCTGCCGGTCGCCGTTTACGTCGAGGAGACCAACCGGGGCGAAGACAGCAAGCAGGGCGGGCTGAGGGCCCAAACGCACTTCTGGGGCTACTCGCTCAAGCTGCCCTCGCGGGAGAGCGAGAACGTCAGCGTCAAGGTCAACGATGCGGTCAACAAGAGCGACGATTCGCAGGATGTAGGCCCGCTGCAGGCCACGCGCGCTTGGGTCACGCAGGCTGAAGACAACGTGATCGATCGCCTCGTCGAAGCCGGCCTGGTGGCCCCGTTGACCCCCGGCGGCTACGAAAACACCGTGCTCGACCAGATCGTCATCAATCTGCAGGTGCCCAACAATCTCGCCTTCACCGACCAGGTGCATACCCGCATTCTGCTCACCACCACGATCGAGGCTACCACCGTCGGCAACACCATCCTGATCAGCAAGGGGCTCATCGATACCCTGCCCAGCGAGGAATCGATCGCCTCGGTGGTAGCCATGGAACTGGCCCACATCGCCATGGGTCACCACATCGACACGCGCTACGCCTTCAACGACCGCCTGCTCTTCCCCGACGAAGCGACCTTCAAGAAGATCGACATGTATCACTCGGATCACGACAATGCCGAGGCTGCCAAACGCGCCATGGAGTATCTGGAGAACTCCATGTATAAGGACAAACTACCCTCGGCCGGACTCTACTATGCGCAATTGGTCGAGCGGGAGAAGGCGCTGAAGGCCCTGAATACGCCCAAACTCGGCGACTCGCTGCTCGATAAGACCGACGGCACCGGCACACCGTGGATGGCCGATCTGCTGCACATGGCGCCCAAGCTCACCTGGGACGACCTCACGCAGCGTCCGGCGCTGCCCCTGGGCAGTTGGCTCAAGACCGATCCCTGGGACGACAGGGTACACCAGCTCAACGCCAAGATCTACGCCTACATGAATCCGCGCGACAAGATGCCGTTCGAGCTGACGCCAATCTTCTATAAGCTGCAGCGCTACGATGCCTCGCGCATGACGCCGCCGCTTCCGCCTGCAGCCGCGCCTCCCGCTGCAACCGAGCCCTCG
This sequence comes from uncultured Acidobacteriaceae bacterium, assembly GCA_963710875.1. Classification (GTDB taxonomy): domain Bacteria; phylum Acidobacteriota; class Terriglobia; order Terriglobales; family Acidobacteriaceae; genus Telmatobacter. Next base: position 218,124 of record CAVQBW010000005.1, read on the forward strand.
ACCGAGTCTGCCGCGCCCCCAGCAGCGCCGCCTGCGGCCGAACCGGCCGCGCAACCCGCCGCTCCACCGGGGACTCCGTCCGCCCCCGGCGAGGCTCCCCCGCCGGCCACGGATACTCCGAATCCGCCGCCGCAGTAGCCTTCATCGGGAATCCTCGGGCCTGTTGCGCCGTGCCGCAACAGACTCGAGGATTCCCAACCGAGTTTGATTCGAGTCTCATCGGAACCGAAGATTCACCCGGATTGGACGACATCGATGCTTATGAAACGATCCGCCCTTGCTCTCTCGTGCATCTTGCTTGCCGCAGCAGCCGTTGCCGCTCGAGCGCAAGTCGTTCCTTCAGCCAACGCCCGCCAGTTCTCGATCACGGCCGGCGCAATAGCCTCCGTCTTTCAGCCCGACTATACCGGCGGGTGGGCCCTAGCGCCAAACACCCTCTATTACCCCTTCGCGCAAGCCGCCAGCCAGCCGCTCATCGGTCCGGGCGCCTTTGTGGATGTGAAATTCAGTCGATGGGTGCAGATTGAGGGTGAAGCCCGCTGGTTGCGCCTCAACAGGGCTCAGGGCGTTTATGGTCAAAGCGTTTCTGGAACGCTCACTCCAGAATGTATAATTTGCTATACAAATCAGGACACTCATGAAGACAACTATCTGATCGGCCCCAGGGTTCCGGTTTACCAGTTCTGGAAGGCGACCGTCTATGGCAAGGCGTTGGGCGGCTTCTCGCGGATGGACCTGGGCTACGGCTACCACGGCTCCTTCACCGCTTTTGCCTTTGGCGGCGGCATGGACGTGAGACTGACCAAGCGGATCAGCATCCGCGCCTTCGACGCCGAGTACCAGTACTGGCCCAGTTGGGGCAATTCCACCATCTCGCCCTACGGCGCCAGTGCCGGCATCAGCTACAGGATCTTCTGAGCCTCTACTCTAAGGATAGAGGTATACTGCGAACAGGCAACAGACCAGGCTTTGAAAGGGCACGGCTTCAGTCGTGCCGTAGTCGGAATAAGAAGGTCCGGGGCTTTAGCCACCGAGGGAACGCAGGCTTGCAAGCCCCGAGAGCGATCAACGGGACGGATCGCCGCCCTCGCGAAGCGAAGCCTGGAGTTCAAGCACCTGCAACTGAACCTGCTTCACTTCCTTCAGAAGGCTTATCTGGTTCCGATAGATGAATTGCTGCAGATTGCTGAATACGGTAAGAAAAAACAGGACACCCGCCATAACATCACAGCTGATTATTGTAATCTGGGTGAGTTTTAGGACCCAGGCTGGATGGGCATTTGGGCCCCAGATTGAATTGGCGAACAGAAAAAGAGCAACCGCACACAGAGCAATTACCTTGTTCGTCCAATGTTCTGTGGAGAGTGCCTTCTCGTGTTTCGCCAGCAGAGACTCGGTTTCCTCCCGGTAAGCCGCAAGATTCTCCGGTTGAGGTAAACGCATCAGCAACCTGTCGCGCACACTGCTGTTTCCCTGTTCCATAACCCCTCCCACTTAGAACTTCCTTCATTGCCAGCTTGGCGTAATGGATGCGGGATTTCACCGTGCCTTCCGAGCATCCCACCACTTCTGCAATCTCCGCCATCGACAGGTCCTCAAGAAAATGCAGCACCAGCGCCTCGCGATGCTTAAGCCCAATCTCACCCAGAGCCCGATGAATCTCACCCGCATCTTCCTCGGCAAACGATGGCTCTTCGGCTTCCTGAAAATCCTGGGTGTGAATCTTCTCCGTCTGCTCCCGCGAGTAGTTTTTGCGAATGCGATCCACGGCGATTCCATGCGTAATCGAATACAGCCACGACCGCAGAGAGCCGGGATCTTTCAGTTTCCGCATGCCGCGAAAGACCCTGATCCATACCTCTTGCAGCACGTCGAGCGCACTGTCCGGGCTGCCGGTGAGGCTGGCAGCGTAGTAGAGCAATGGCCGCTCCATCACCGCGATCAGGTCCTCGAATGCGCCCGCCTCGCCAGATTGGCAACGCAGCGCAAGCCACTCGTACTGGATTCGATCTTCGCTGTTCATGTGCGTTCACTACATATGTCGAATGAAGCTCTCTTAAGGTTCAATCTACGCGGAAATTTCTATGGACGAAAAAAAGGCCGCTCGCATGGAGCGGCCCGATTCGGAATACCCCGAGTGCTATTCCGGCCTTTCGGCTTTGTCGTTGTCCTTGGGCAGTTCGATGTAGACAAGCCAAAAACGAGTCGATTGTGGGTGAGATTCATCAATGCAAACGACGCGAAACTGATGGGGGGAGCCCACACGAAGCTCGTGACCGCCTGAGGAGAGTTCATTGTCCGTGACGGTCAGCCCACCCTCTTTCTGCCCAGAGCAGGTCAGTCCGCTGTGCGCAACGGTGAGGCTGCCAACGGGCTTGCCCTGATTGCACTCAAGAACCTCGCTGTAGCGGGAGAGCGGCTTGCGATAGAAGGCAAGAACCCGGTCAGGCGAATCGGCCGTTGCGTACTTGGCAACCAATATCCTGAAGTGAGTATCGCCAAAGGTAAAGCCTAAATCGGCGGTGTTGTCGGCGTCAGTTTCTTTGGCGAGGGTTGCGCCTGGATAGGAGGGCAGGCCGACCTCTGTCGCACTGGCGTGCTTATTGGCATGAAGCTCGAGATTGAAGCCAGAGTTCTGTGCGAAGGCCGCCGTCCCGCCAACGAACGAGACAGCTGCAATCAATACGATGACCGGTCGAGAGAAGAGACTGCTGCTACATAGGCTCATGCATATCCTTTCTGACAATATCTACGAAACGTGTACGCCGGAGAGGAGATAAAGGTTCCATATAGCGCAACAAAAGACGAATGGGCCGCTCAACTTGAGCGGCCCATTCCATTTGAAGCAAGGTTGAAAGACCGTTATGCCGGTGAAGGCGAGCCCTCCGGATAGCCCGGTCCGCGGGCATCCGGCTTCAGCACCTGCTGCTGTTCGCCGTTGCCGGTATCGCTCGGTGTAGCCAGATTCGAGCGAATCGGGGGCAGCGTTTTGCCATCGATCAGCATCTGGACCTCCTCGGCATCGATCGTCTCGCGCTCCAGCAAGGCTGCTGCAATGCGGTGCATAGCGTCGGCATTCGTCTCCACGATGGTGTGGGCCGATTGATAAGCCTCGTCGATCAGCCGCCGCACCTCCAGGTCGATCTGCCGCGCCGTCTCCTCGCTGAAGTCGCGGTGCTGCGCGATCTCGCGGCCCAGGAAGATTTGCTCCTCCTTCTTGCCGAAGGTGAGCGGTCCCAGCCGGCTCATGCCGTACTCGCAGACCATGCGTCGCGCCGTATCCGTAGCGCTTTCGATGTCGCTGCCTGCGCCGGTTGACATCTGGTTGAGGAAGATCTCCTCAGCCACCCGCCCGCCGTAGGCGATCGCCAGATTGGCCTCCAGATACTCTTTTGTATAATTGTGCCGGTCGCCCGGCAAAAAGATCGTCACGCCCAGCGCCATGCCGCGCGGAATGATCGTGACCTTGTGAATCGGGTCGGAGTGCTCGCGCTTGAACGAGACCAGCGCATGTCCCGCCTCGTGATACGCGGTGACCCGCTTCTCCTCCTCGGTCAGCAGCATGGACTTGCGCTCGGCGCCCATCAGCACCTTGTCCTTGGCCACCTCGAAGTCGTACATCGTCACTTGCTTGCGGTTCATGCGCGCGGCGCTCAAGGCGGCCTCGTTGACCATGTTGGCAAGGTCGGCCCCGCTGAATCCAGGTGTCCCGCGAGCCAGCACGTTCAGGTTGGTGTCGTCCGAGACCGGAACCTTCTTCACATGCACGCGCAAAATCTCCTCGCGGCCGCGCACGTCGGGCAAACCCACCACCACGCGGCGATCAAAGCGCCCTGGGCGCAGCAGCGCCGGATCGAGCACGTCAGGCCGGTTGGTCGCAGCCACCAGGATCACGCCGTCATTCGACTCAAAGCCATCCATCTCGACGAGCAGTTGGTTCAGCGTCTGCTCGCGCTCGTCGTGCCCTCCGCCCAGCCCTGCTCCGCGATGGCGGCCCACTGCGTCGATTTCGTCGATGAAGATGATGCACGGCGCGTTCTTCTTGCCTTGCTCAAAGAGGTCGCGCACGCGGCTTGCGCCCACGCCCACAAACATCTCTACAAAATCCGAGCCGGAGATCGAGAAGAACGGGACGTTGGCCTCGCCGGCCACGGCTCTGGCCAGAAGCGTCTTGCCGGTTCCGGGAGGCCCCACCAGCAGCACGCCTTTGGGAATTCGTCCACCAAGTTTTTGAAACTTCGCCGGTTCGCGCAGGTACTCGATGATCTCCTTCAGCTCTTCCTTGGCCTCATCCACGCCGGCCACGTCCTTGAAGGTGATCTTCTTCTGTTGCATCGAGAGCAACCGCGCCCGGCTCTTGCCAAACGACATGGCTTTGTTCCCGCCCGACTGCATCTGGCGCATGAAAAAGAAGAAGAGGAAGCCGATCAGAATGATTGGGCCCACGTTGAACAGCAGCGGCAGCAGGATATTGTTCTGCTGCTCCTTGATCGAGAAGGGAACATGCGCCGCCAGCATGGCCTTGTCCAGATCTTCATAGTTGGCTGGAAGCGTAGTGTGGAACTGCTGATTGGGCGTGGCTTTCAAGTGGCCGCGCAGATCCCTGTCCTGTATCTCTGCATCTTTAACTTGTCCCTGCTGTATCGCGTCGAACAGGTCGGAGTATTTGATCTCCGTGTCCTTGCCCGTGGCGCCTTTATTCACCCATGTAATCAGCACCATAAGGCAGGCAAGGATGCAGATCCAGAACATAATCGTCTTGACGGTCGAATTCACCAGGATTCCTCTCTTCCGGCGCTGGAAAGCCCGCGTAGCGCGCCTCCAGCACCGCCCACACCACTTTAGACGCCGGCGTCTTCCTCAAAGTCACAGAAAGTACACGGAATCTTGACAGCAGACACCTCTAGGCTGCCGCCCGCGAGAGCAGTATCTTAAAATTGTACTCTCAAGGCCAAAAAACTTGTAGCAATTCGCGGGCCGCTTCGCGGCGGAGGCAGGGAGTCAATCCCCTGCGGACCTGCCCGAGGGAGAATGCTCCGCGCCTACCTCCTCCAGACCGGTTGCCACGATGCGAACTCCTGCCGCCGGCTCCACTTCCACTCCCCGCATCCAGAGGATGCGGCCATCGAGTTCCAGAACCGGCCATACTTGCCGGCCCGAGCCCGTAACCCGCAGCCGCTCCAGCACCTCCTTCGCCTTGCGCGGGCCGGAAGAGTGGCGAAGCAGCACCCGGTCGCCCGGCCTCCAGTTGCGCAGCGTCGCGGTCCGACCCTCGATGGCTGCCCTGGGCGCGGTTACCTCGATTCGCAGCCAAAGTCCGAAGGCCTCCGCTGTCACTTCGCCGGGAATCGCCACCTCGTACTCTGGAATCGCTTGTCCCTTCGCTCTCCCATCCGGCAGAATTGCGAGCCGTAGCTCTCTCGGCGTTCGCTCAGCCCGGAGCCCCTCAGCCAGCTCGAGCTTTTGCCCGGCTCGGCCCGCCAGAGCCAGCAAACGCAACGCCTCGGTCGAGAGGAAATCGATCGCGGCGCCCAGCTTTTCCGCAGCGTAACGCAAGATCCTTCGCTGAAGCGCCAAAGGCAGCGCCGCGAGCCGCGTCACGTCAATTGCAAATCCGCTGCCCGCTGCTCGCCCGCCGCCCCGCACTGGCCTTCCGGTCGGCAGCATCTGCGGTGCAATCCGAGCCAATTCCGCGCCCCACCATGCCTCCTCGCCGCGGGCCAGCTCGGCCATCTGCGCAAGATGCTCGCGCAACCGCGGATTCCATCCCTCCAGCAGCGGCAGCAACTCGTGGCGAATGCGATTGCGCGTAAAGCTCAGGTGACGATTCGACGAGTCCTCGCGCCAGCCCTGGCCCAGCGCACCGAGATAAGCCTCGACCTCAGCCCGCGTCGTCCCCAGCAGCGGCCGCAGAATGCGCCCCTCGGGAAACTCGATCACCGGATGAATCCCGCTCAGCCCCTCGGTCCAGGCCCCGCGCAGAAACTTCGCCAGCACAGTTTCAGCCTGGTCATCGCGAATGTGCGCCGTGGCCACCGCGTCCACCTCGCCCGAGGCCATCAGTTGCCGGAACCAGCCGTAGCGCAGCCGCCGCGCCGCCTCTTCAATCGTTTCGGCCGCCTTGCCCGATCCGGCATCGGCCCTTGCCTCCCGCTCGGTCTCCACCCGCGCCTCGTGGAAGGGCAGACCGAGTCTGGCCGCCAGCTCGCGCGCAAAGGCAAGATCGCCGTCGGCCTCCTCGCCGCGCAGGCCGTGGTGCAGATGCGCCGCGTGCAACACCAGGCCTCGCTCCTTGCTCCGCTCCTCCAGCGCACGCACCAGCGCCACGGAATCGGCCCCGCCCGAAAGCCCGACGGCCAGCCGCAGACCCGGCTTGAGCAGCGCAGTGTCGATCGCGAGCGTCGTGGGCAGCTTCGGGCTCATTCCAGAATGATAAGGCTGTACTCTTGCGCCTGGCTTGGCGTAGTGAAGCTCGACGAGCTTCCGTGCCCCATCCTTTCCGTTTCCTTCTGCGGTAAGGGTGGGATGCCACGAACCACATCCGCCTCCTCCACGAAAACTCTGCTGCATGCAATGCCTCGCCGTTGTATACTCCAACCGTTATGCAAGTATTTGCGATTCTTCCCGCCGCCGGGCTGGGTACCCGGATGGCTGGACCACAACCCAAACAGTTTTTGGCGCTCGATGGGGTTCCCATCCTCATTCACTCGTTGCGCGCCTTTGCCTCCGTAGCGCGGGTAACGGCCATCTACGTGGCCGTCCGAAAGCCGGAGATGGAGCGTGTCGAGGCCCAGATAGCCGAATTCGGTTTTGCCTCGCGCGTTCACGTCGTGGCTGGCGGCGATCATCGCCAGGAGTCCGTCTCCCACGCCCTCGCCGCTCTCGACGCAGGGCCGGACGACATCGTCCTGGTGCACGACGCCGTGCGTCCCCTAATCGACGCCGCCACCATCGACCGCACCATAGATGCTGTGATTGAACATGGCGCGGCCATCGTCGGCATGCCGGCCGTCGACACCATCAAGCAGGTCGAGAGAACCGCCCATGGAGCCTTGATCACCTCCACCATTCCCCGAGAGTTCATCGTGTTGGCGCAGACCCCGCAGGGCTTTCGTTACGGCCTGCTCCAGAGCGCCTTTGCCGAGGCCCAGGCAGATGGATTCGTCGGCACCGACGAGGCCTCGGTCGTCGAGCGCGCCGGTCATCCGGTCGCCGTCGTTCATGGCTCTCAGGTTAATCTGAAGATTACCCAGGCGGGCGACCTTGAACTGGCTGAGTTCTACCTCCGCCACCGCGCCCGCTAACCCTGAGCAAAGTATGGATCGTGTACCAAAACTCTGAATCACCTAAAATGCTGTCATCCTGAGCGGAGCGCAGCGAAGTCGAAGGACCTGCGGTTGCTTTTCGGTTCAACCTGAGAGGGCCGCCCCAAGGATAGGCAAAGTCACTATGGAAACACGCATCGGATTTGGCTGGGACTCGCATGTATTCAAGCCGGGAGTCCCACTGCGCATCGGCGGCCTCAAGCTCGAACACCCGGAGGGCCTCCTCGGCCACTCTGACGGCGACGTGCTGCTGCACGCCATCACCGACGCGCTCCTCGGTGCCGTCTCCGCCGGCGACATCGGGACCTTTTTCCCCCCCGGCGATCCCCGCTGGAAGGACGCCGACTCGGCCGTCTTCCTCAACCTGGCCATGGAGGAGCTGCAGCACGCCGGCTACCGCATCGTCAATATCGACACGACCCTGATTCTCGCCGCGCCCAAGATCGCTCCCGTCTCCGCCGAGATGCGCGCCCGCATCGCCGACCTGCTCACCATCGGCATCGACCAGGTCAGCGTCAAAGCCAAGACCCCCGAGGGCCTGAACCTCGATCACGTCGCCCAATGCCACGCCGTCGCCCTCGTCGAGCGCGTCATCGAACCGGAAGAGATCAAGAGCATGAGCGCCGTCATCGAAAGCCAGCGCCAGCTCGAAGACGTCGTCGAAGATCTCCTCTCCAGCGTCCACGGCGTCCCCAAAAAGCGGGTTGCCCCGATCTACGACACCGAGGACATCACATAGGACAGGGAACGGCGATCGGGAAATAAGAAACTAGGTCTCTGACCACTTGGTTTTGTACCACCACCCTGCCCCATCCTTTCCGCTTTTTTCCACGGAATCAGGGAGGCGAAAGGGTGGGAAACCGCGAACCTCGGCCACGCCCTCCCGGAACCTGGATAAGTTTTTCATTGCAGATTTCGCGTTTCGGCAGTATCGTTGCCTTGCGTTTCCATCGAACCCTAGGAGTCTCCTCAATGCATCTTCTCGCGCTTCTTCTGCAAAACGAGCCCGATCCTGAGATGATCCGCCACATGGTCATGGCTATGATGGCAATCATTCCCATCATCATTCTGGTGGCGATTGCCATCGTCATGGTGCCCTGCTGGTTCATCCTCAAGAAGGCCGGCTTTACCCCGTGGCTTTGCTTGCTGTGCATCATTCCGTCTCTCGGCACGTTGGTCCTGCTCTACGTTCTTGCCTTCGCCGATTGGAAGGTCGTGCCCGCGCCCCAGCTCGGCTGGCAACCGCCTTATCCTCCGCAGCCGCCCTACCCGCCGCCGACCATTCCTCCTCAGGCCTGAGCTTTCTTCTCGGGCAGCGTATTGACATGGGTGCCCCACCCTCGCCGCGTATTTGTTTTTGCGGCATCGGGGTCCCCAACGACAGGTCTTCGTCGTTGGGGTGATCTAGGGTGGGATCATTCGCGCTCACATTGGGCGAGCGCCACCCGCCTCGCGATTGATACCATAAAGTCACAATGCCCGATCCGGCTCCCTCTCTTCAGCAACCCCCTCGCGTTCGTTTTGCCCCCTCACCCACCGGCTTTCTGCACGTCGGTAGCGCCCGCACCTTTATCTTCAATTGGCTCTACGCCCGCCATAACAACGGGACCATGGTCTTGCGTCTGGACGACACCGACGTCGAGCGGAACACCGACGCCAGCGTGCAATCTATATTTGAAGGACTCCGCTGGCTCGGCCTTTCCTGGGACGAAGAGTACAAGCAATCCGAACGCCTTGCCCTCCACCGCCAGCAGGCCGAGGCGATCTTCGCCAAGGGCCTTGCCTATCGCGACTTCACCCCAGCTCACGCGGCTGACGAGCAGTCCAGCGCCCAGGGTGCATGGCTCTTCAATCCCGGCATGAGGGAAATGTCGCAAGAGGAGTCCGACCGCCGTGCCGCCAGTGGCGAACCCTTCGCCCTCCGCTATCGTGTCCCGCGCGGCCAAAACCGCACGCTCAGATTCGCCGACAGCGTTTACGGCGAGCAGTCCAAGTCAGCCGACGAGGTCGAAGACTTTGCTCTTCTGCGTTCAGACGGTTTTCCCACCTATCACCTCGCCTCCTGCGTAGACGACGCCGATCTGGACATCAGCCACATCATCCGCGGCCAGGATCACCTCACCAACACCTTCAAGCACCTGCTGATCTTCGAGGCCCTTGGCGTCGAGGCACCCCAATTCGCCCATCTTCCCCTGCTCGTCGCCCCCGATGGCGCCAAGCTCTCCAAGCGCAAGCACGGTCCCGTCGTCAGCGTCACCACCTACCGCGATGCCGGCTTCCTGCCGCAGGCCTTCATCAACTTCCTCTGTCTCCTCGGCTGGTCGCCCAAAAACGATCGCGAATTCCTCTCCCTCGAAGAGTTGGTTTCTGCGTTCACCCTCGAAAACGTCAACCGCTCCAACGCCGTCGTCAACTTCACTGAGGAAGACCCCTTCGACCCCAAAGCTGTCTGGCTCAACGCCGAACACATTCGCGCTCTGCCGGTTGACCAGCTCAGCTCTTCGCTTGCGCCCTTCTTCTCGCAGGTCGGCCTTCATCCCTCGCCAGAAAAGCTCCTCGCCGTAACCCCGCTCATTCGCGAACGCATCAAGCTCCTCCGCGAAGCCGTCCCCGCCGCCGACTTCTTCTTCCTGCCCCAGCTCGCTCCCTACGACCCAGCCGAACTGATCCCGGCCAAGGGGTGCGACGCCGCCATGGCCCAGCGCGTTCTTCACCACGCGCTCGAAATCCTCCCCAGCGTCAACTTCGATCACGACTCGCTCGACCAAGCCCTGCGCGAAGCCGCCAAGTCGCTAGGCCTAAAAGCCGGCCCAATGTTCCAGCCCATCCGCGTAGCCGTCTGCGGACGCAAAAACGCCCCACCGCTCTTTGAAACCATGGCCGTCCTGGGCGGCGATCTCTGCCTGGCCCGCATCCGTAAGGCCGAAGCCAGCCTTCAACAGCTACTTTGAGCACAGAACATTTCGCAATAAACGTCTCCGCGCCGGGAAAAAACGGTTCCCGGCCCGTCCGCACGATGCATTTACACCCCGCCACCCGGAAAATCCCTGCTTTTACCCCGCACGGGCCGCCTGCGGTGGGGCTAGAACTGGGGAAACGTTTCCCAGGCCTTAGAAGCAGGACCTGGGCCATCCGCGGCAAGTGAGCTGAACGGCGGCTGGCCCACGCACTATCCCGTTTGAGGCTCTCACGGTTGCACTCGCCGGGCAGAGTGTGACATAGTTTAGACCATAATTCCGGCGGTTCATGGGATCCAACCTGTACTCATTCCACGGGGAAGCACTGAAACAACCAAGAAGTGCTCGACGAGAGGTGTCGGTATGCCTGAAATTCAGAAAAGTGTAGGAGTGAACGGCGCTAACGCTGATGACGATGTGATCATCGTCCAGCTACTGCTGAACACGGTTGCGCCTGCGGATGGGGGCGCGAACCCGATCCTGGATATCGATGGCTGGTACCGAGATAAAACGGCTACGGCCATCCGCCGCTTCCAGACGATCCAACTCCAAGGCCTTCCCGACCTCAAGCGCATCCCCAACGGAATCATTCAACCGGGCAGCAACACCATCAGCGTGTTGAACCAAAGAGCTAACGAGGCCTGGCGAACGGGAAGCGCACGCACCTTGCAGCCAGAACTCGATCCGGAGCCGGATCCAGCCACGCAGGCCCGGAAGGACTCACATCTGGCACAAATTTGGGGCATGGCCGGCATGAATGCAATCGTGGGCCTGATAGCCCATCTGGGGCAGCACGACAGCATTGCTGGTTATCCTGATCCTATTGTCGCGGCGGCGCTGAGGGATCACTTTCACATCACGGCGGCGACGCCCAAGACAGAGGCGCTGCGTCTGCTAGGGATCATCCGTAACAATTTCAACTTGGCTCTGGTGGAGTTATCGAGCGGAACGCACTTCCGCTCCGTTTCCCGACGGCAGATGTATGCGGATTTCAACGGATCGTCCGATTACCAAAACCCCGGCTACACACAATATCAGCAGCGTATATGCTGGTCTCCCTTATTCCACCCCCTGCGCACGACAAAGCCGGGATACGACTGGGCCGGAGACGGCTACGGGCCGAAAGCCCGCGCGGCCATGGTGCTGCACGAACCGATTCACTTCGTCGATTTGCAGGCTGACGGCGCTGATGCCGAGGTCTACGAGAGGAGTTCGAAGTACACGAGCCAGTCGGCGGATAAGGCCGTCCACTGCGCGTCTTGCTATCCGTCCTTTGCCGCGCACGTGGAGGAACGCTCGACGAATCCCATGGGGCCGCGCTACGGAGCAGGGCGCCACCAGGACTGAACATCGCCAGCCGTGCTCTAGTCCAATGCTTCAGGATGCGGAGTGAAGTGGACTTCCATAGATAAAAAGTCGGGCAGCATCTTTATGGACTGGCAAGCCGCGCCGCTCTTCATGAGCGCAGCCCGCCCGTGGAATAATGATTAGCAGCCATGACCAACTCGAATCCGGAAAGCCCAGTCGCTCCAAGCCCCGCCGCCGCCCCCTCCAACTTCCTCCACGACATCATCGCCGAGGATGTGCGTACCAAGAAGTACGGTGACGCCGTCATTCAGACCCGCTTTCCTCCCGAGCCCAACGGCTACCTTCACATCGGCCACGCCAAGGCCATCTGCATCGACTTCGGCCTCGCCGACGAGTTTGGCGGCAAGACCAACCTGCGCTTCGACGACACCAATCCTGAAAAAGAAGAGCAGGAGTACGTCGACTCCATCATGGCCGACGTCCGCTGGCTTGGCTTCGACTGGGAGCGCCTTTGCTACGCTTCCGACTACTTCCCCCAGCTCTATGAATGGGCTTTACAACTTATCAAAGCCGGCAAGGCCTACGTTGACGACCTCACAGCCGACGAGATTCGCCAGCACCGCGGCACTCTAACCGAGCCGGGTAAAGACAGTCCCTATCGCAACCGGACAATCGAAGAGAATCTAGACCTCTTCACCCGCATGAAGGCCGGCGAATTCCCCGACGGCAGCCGCGTGCTGAGAGCCAAGATCGACATGGCGTCGCCAAATTTGAATATGCGCGATCCGGTCATGTACCGCATTCTCCACGCCTCGCATCAGCGCACCGGCGACCAATGGTGCATCTATCCCATGTACGACTACGCGCACGGCCAGTCCGACTCCCTCGAGCGCGTCACCCACTCCATGTGTACCCTGGAGTTTGCGGATCATCAGCCGCTTTATCGCTGGTATATCGAGCAACTCGGCATCTTCCCCACGCAGCAGATCGAATTCGATCGTCTGAACATCACCTACACCATGCTCAGCAAGCGCAAGCTCCTGCAGCTCGTAAGTGAAAAGCGTGTGAGCGCCTGGGACGATCCGCGCATGCCCACTCTCTGCGGCCTCCGCCGTCGCGGCTTTACCCCTCAGGCCATTCGCACCTTCGTCGCCCAGGCCGGCGTCTCGCGCACCAACGGCGTCACCGACATTGAAATGCTCGAGCACTTCCAACGCGACGACCTCAACCACTGCGCCCACCGCGCCATGGCCGTCCTGCGCCCCCTCAAGCTCGTCATCGATAACTATCCGGCAGGTCAGTCGGAATTCGTCGAGGTCGCCAACAACCCCGAGGATCCCTCCGCTGGGACTCGCCAGGTCCCGTTTTCCGGCGAGATTTACATTGATCAAGACGACTTCCGCGAGATTCCTCCGCCCAAGTACTACCGCCTCTCTCCAGGTAAGGAAGTGCGTCTGCGCAACGCCTACTTCGTCACCGCCCAGAGCGTGGTCAAAGACGCTGCCGGCAACATCGTCGAGGTGCACTGCACCTACGATCCCGCGAGCCGCGGCGGCAACTCTCCCGACGGCCGCAAGGTCAAGTCCACCATGCACTGGGTCTCAGCCGCTCACGCCATCTCCGCCGAGATCCGTCTCTACGGCAACCTCTTCGCCAAGCCCGATCCTTACGATCTGGAAGAGGGTCAGGATGTTCTCGACAATCTCAACCCCAACTCTCTAGAGATCCTCTTGGGATCCAAGCTAGAGCCCTCATTGGCCAACGCCAAGCTGGAGGACCGTTTCCAGTTCGAGCGCGTTGGCTACTTCTGCCTGGACCCAGACTCCGCTCCCAACAATCTGGTCTTCAACCGCACCCTGGCGCTAAAAGACTCCTGGGCCAAGATCGAGAAGAAGTCACCATTGCATGGAGCAGACGCTCGCTAATCGCTCGCAGGGACTTGCTGCCGGGTTGCCCTAGGTCCCGCTTTTGGGACCTGGGAAACCACGAACCCATGGCGCCCGAGCGCATCTGCCCCACCGCAGGTGGTCTGCCTCACCGCAGGTGGCTATCGAATCGTGACCCGATCCCTGCCGGCCGTCTTGCTCTCGTACATCAGGTCATCGGCCCGCGCGATAAGAGTTTCGGCGGTGTCCTTCTCGTGCGCCAGCGTACCGCCCACCGAGATCGACAATGAGATAGGCCGGCCGTCGATTTCAGAGAACGAATCCCGTGCAACATTCACACCGCATCGAATCGCAAGTTGACGAAGAACTCCCACGCCGACGCCGGGGAGAATGGCAAGAAACTCGTCGCCGCCCCATCGCCCAACCGTATCGGTGGGGCGTATCGTGCCACTAAGAATCTTCGCCACCTGGGTCAATGCGTAATCGCCGTTGGGGTGGCCAAATGAGTCGTTGATGGTCTTGAGCTTGTCAAGGTCGATCAGCAATGCTCCAAACGGCAATCCAGTGACCTTGTATTCGAGCAGCGCCGACTGCAGCGACATCTCCAGCGAACGGCGGTTGGGCATTTGGGTGAGCGGGTCGATAAAGGCCAGCCGCTCCATCGCCTCGACCTTGCGCCGCGCCGCCTCGCGTTGCGACTGGTCCTTGAAGATTTCGACTACCCCGATGATCGAGCCGTTGGCCGCCGCAATGGGCTGCACGCTGACCGACACCGGAATTCGCCGCCCCTGCTTATGGAGAAAAAAGGCCTTCGTCCGCCGGGCTGCGCCGTCCTTCAGGCTCTCCGATAGGAGACAACCTTCCTCGCACAAGCTGCGGCCATTGTGGCCAATGGGACAGTGACCATTCTCAGTGCAGGTTTTTCCCACGGTCTCTTCGGCTTCGTATCCGGTCAGCTCGGTGGCGGCTTTATTGCAATACAAAACTCGCCGGTCATGGCCCGATATGTATACTCCATCGCTTATATGATCCAGCAACGCCCTGAAGAGTTCCGGATCGGTTGGAACCGTCGAAACCTTCAGCTGGGGAGGAAACTCAGATCTTGCGGCACTCTTGTTGTTTCGCATGGCTGTCGCTCCATTGGCATCCTGGGGGAAGAGCGTTTGTATGCCAGAGCGAAAACAGAGGAGAGAGATGCGCATTCGCTCTGGGCCCGGCCGTCAAGCCTAACGCGAGTAAATTCCCATCTGGGTGCCGGCGCCTGATTCTCGCTAAGTTCAGGGGACGGATAGAGGGCACAGGATCATATCGTCGCTTAGCAGCACGACCGACTTCATGTCTGGTAGGGTCCGGAAATGGGGCGAGACTCACCCCAAGATAGACTATATCATCGATTGTTCTCTGTTCTCTATCGCACCATTTTTTCTTTTTCCACGCCGGGTGCCAGTTGCCCCAGAATCGGGGTGCGATTCGCTCTTTGTTCGCCGAGAAGCGTCAGGCTTCGGCGTACCTTCCGGCTGCCAGATCGCGAGCCGCTTCGAGCAGGCTCTCCGGCCGGCCAAGATCGCGCCAATAACACTCATCCGCCCGAAAGGCGACGATCTTTTCGTCCTGGGCCGCGAGATGCAGGTAGGCGTCGATGATGGAGAACGCGCCTTTCTCGCTCATCTTCGCGAAGATGAGAGGTGAAATGACGTGAATGCCGCAGAAGGCCAGCCGTTCAAACTCCAGTGCGGGGCGCACCAATTCGAGTTGCCCATCAGAACCGGCTCGACGGCCGCAGAGTTGGCCTTGCTCGTTGAAAAGCAGAAGCCGCGAACTCTCCCGGTGCTGCACTGCCAGGGTGGCGAGCGCGGCCCCTTCCGTGTGAAAGCGCATCATGCGCCCGAGATCGATGGTGCTGATCACATCGACGTTGTGCAGGAAGAAAGGCTCCTGCGAGCTCGCGGTGGAATCAAGAAAGAAGGGTGCACCTTTCTTCAATCCGCCGCCGGTGTCAAGCAACTCCTCTTCGCGAGAGACTTCGATCCTCATGCCGAAATTGCCGTTGGCCTTCAGGTATTCGACGATCAGATCCGCGTAGTAATGCGCGTTGACAATCACCTCGCGGACGCCAAAGACGCGCAACCGGGCGAGCGCGATCTCCAGCAGCGTGCGGCCGGCCACTTCGACCAGCGCTTTGGGCCGGTCGTTGGTGAGCGGCCGCAGGCGCGTACCCAGGCCGGCGGCTAGAATCATCGCCTTCATCGGGCCGGCTTCTCCAGTTCTTTCTTCTCCAGTTCGATATGCCGGACGGCGACTTCGACCCCGTTGCTGGCCCGCAGATGCTTGGCCAACTGCTCGGCGAGATACACGGAGCGATGCTGGCCGCCGGTGCAGCCGATTGAGACCATGAGGTTCTTGAAACCACGGCGTTGGTAGGCGCCGACGCTTGCCTCCACCAGCGAGACAACGCCGGCGAAGTATTGGTGCACGCTTGCCTCACGATCGAGATAGTCGATCACCGCCGCGTCCTTGCCGGTCAACTCGCGGAATCGCTCTTCCCGGCCGGGATTCGGCAGGCTGCGGGTATCGAAGACATACCCGCCGCCGTTTCCACTTGCATCGGCAGGCATCTCCCGGTGAAAGCTGAAACTGAAGATTCTTACAGTTAGACCCTTCGCTGAAGAAGCCAGGCCTTGCAGCTTCTCTGAGGCCGAGATTCCATCGAGTGCCTCCATCAGCGCCGGCAGGGCGATGGGCAGCTTGACGTTCGCGGCGAGCCAGAGCAGGTTCTTCAGCGCATATGGCACACTCTGCAGAAAGTGTGCCTTGCGTTCATAAAAGCCTCTGAATCCATAGGCTCCGAGAGCCTGCAGGATGCGGACGTAAACGAACGCGTAGTAGTGCTCCATGAAGGCTTCGCGGTCTAGCTCTATGAAGCCGCCGAGGCATTCAAGATAGTCGTCGAGCAGCTCCCGGCGCAACTCCGGCGGCAGATCGGCCTTGCCGTCATAAAGAAGTGAGGCGATGTCGTATTGCAGGGCGCCTTTGCGGCCGCCTTGATAGTCCAGAAAATACGGCTGCCCGTCGCGCAGCATCACATTGCGGCTTTGAAAGTCCCGATAGAGAAAGTACTCGTGACTGGCTCCCAGCAGGAACTTCGTCAGGCGGCCGAAGTCATGCTCCAGATCCTGCTCGTTGAAGGGGATGCCGGCGAGGCGCAGAAAGTAATACTTGAAGTAGTTCAGATCCCAGGCGATCGACTGGCGGTCGAAGCTCGCGCGCGGATAGCAGGCTCTGTAATTCAAGTCTCGGCCCGCCTCGACCTGAAATCGCGGCAATACGGCCACGACTTTCCGATAGGCTTCCTTCGCCTCCGGCGCAATGGCATCGGTCGTGCGGTTCATGCCAAGAAACTCGAAGAGTGTCGTGTCGCCCAGGTCTTCTTCAAGGTATGCGCCCTGGCTCAAATCCTCCGCATAAATCTCCGGCACCGGCAATCCATGGCGGCGGAAGTGCCTGGAAAACTCAAGGAATGCAAGATTCTCCTCGCGCACGGGATAGAGAATGCCGATGGCGCTGAATCCTCCGCCGGCCAGCCGGACGATTGAGCGCCCCGAGCCGCCGAGCTGGCCCTGAAGCGGCCGCACATCCTCGGCCGGCAGACGATAATGCTGCTCGAAGAGCCGTTTCAGAACGTCCATGAATCTCTTTTCGGGAGTCGCTCAAGCTGCTTCACAAAGATACTGAGAGAGGGGAAGCAAACGCAAGAAGCGGGAGTTCTCCGGAACGTGAGTTGCGTCACAGTATACTGTTGATTTGCCCCAGTAAGGTGAGAATCAAATGTACCTGCTTTGGCTCCGAGTTGCGGCGATCCTCTATGCGGCGGCCTCCATCGCCGTTTTCCCGGCGGTGCTTTACGGACGGATCGGCTGGCGGAAGAGCTGCGTCCACCTGGGCGGCCTGGCCTTCTTCTTCCACTTTGTTTCGTGCGTCGAGATGCTCGTCCAGGCTCATCGCATTGTGCCGGTGGACACCCGCGAGGTCGAGTCGCTGCTGGGCTTTGCCATCGCCGGCCTGTTCTTCCTCGTCTGGTGGTTCTACGATGCGATCTCGCTTGGAATTGTCGCCTTGCCTGTCACCTTTCTCTCGGTCCTGGTCCCGGCTCTCGGCCCGGATCGCTACGTTTTTCCCTCCAGCGGAGTACGCGTCAGTTGGCTCATTGCGCACATCGCCGCGCTGCTGGTTGCCTATGTAGCACTCGGCTTCAGCCTCCTGGCCTCGGTGCTCTACCTCATCGAGGAGCGCCGGCTCAAGAGCAAACATAAGCTGGGCGAAGACTCCTGGTGGCTGCCGCTCGACTGGCTGCCGCCTCTGGACACACTGGAGCGCATTGCTCACGCCACTCTCGAATTCGGCTTTCCGTGCATGACGGTCGGCTTGGTGATCGGCTCTGTTCTGGCCCAGGAAACGCCTCTGGGCGCCGCCTATTTCCTCGATCCTAAGGTCATAGCATCCTTCATCTTGTGGGTCATTTACGTCGCGCTGTTGCTGGTGCGCCGCTCAGCGGGCCTGCGCGGACGCCGTGCGGCTTACCTTTCCGGGGCTGTCTTCCTGGTGATGCTCGCCGTCTTCGCCGTCAATATCATCAGCCGGGTTCACAGGTACGGTCCTTAATGACACTGACGATCATCGGCGTCAATCACAAGACCGCGCCCATCGAGGTGCGCGAGCGGATTGCGATCTCGCGCGAGGATCTGCCGGAGACGACCCGCGCCCTGGCCGGCATCCCGGGCGTAACCGAGTGCATGATCGTCTCAACCTGCAATCGAGTAGAGATTCTCGCCTCCATCGAGTCGTCCTCGCCGGGGTTGACCGACTTTCTGCATCGCCATTTCGGTCTGGACCCAGCGCTGCTGGCTCCGCACCTTTACGAACACCGCGACCAGGAGGCCGTGCGGCATCTCTTCCGCGTGGCTGCCAGCCTGGACTCGATGGTGGTGGGCGAGCCGCAGATTCTGGGCCAGGTGAAAGAAGCCTTTGCCGTGGCCCGCGCCTCGGGAACCGTGGGCGGCCAGCTTGAACATCTGCTGCAGGCCGCCTTTGCTGCCGCGAAAAAGGTTCGCACCGAGACAGAGATCGGCTCGAACTCGGTTTCCATCGCCTCTGTGGCCGTGGAACTGGCGAGAAAAATCTTCGGATCGCTGCAAGGACGAACGGTCTTTCTGGTTGGCGCGGGCAAGATGAGCGAGTTGGCGGCGCGGCATCTGGTCCAACAAGGCGCGGGCGCGATTCTGGTGACCAACCGGACCCAGGAACGCGCACGGCGCATGGCCGAGAACTTTCAGGGCCAGGTGATTCCCTTCGACCAACTCTACGAGACGGCCAGCCAGGCAGACATCGTGATCAGCTCGACAGGGGCCCCGCATCCGATCTTCCGCCCCGAGCATGGCCAGGCGTTTCTGCATCGCCGGCGCAACCGGCCCATGTTTTTTATCGACATTGCCGTGCCCCGCGACGTGGACCCGGAGATGGGCAAGCTGGAGGGAATCTTTGTCTACGACATCGACGACCTGCAGCAGGTGGCCGCAGCGCACATGGCCGAGCGGAGCCGCGAGGCTACCGACGCTGAGGCGCTGATTGAGGGCGAAGTCGAGCGATTCCACCTGCGGCAGCGCGCCGTGAACGTGGCCCCGGCCATTGTCGCGCTGCAACAGCAGGCTGAGGAGATTCGCCAGGCAGAGATCAAACACGTGCAGACCCGCCTGGGTTTGCTTAGCGCGGAGCAGCTTGCGGCGGTCGAGGCGCTGACCCGCGGGCTGGTGAACAAGTTTCTCCATCCGCCGATGCAGGCGCTCAAGCAGGCTGCCCGGGAGAACGATGCGGTGCGGCTGGAAGCGCTCTGTGAGACGTGGTCGCTGCCCGCAGGAAGCGCCGGGCAAGATGCCGGCGAAGCAAACGCAGTGAATCCTGAAACAGAGAAAGCTGAGGGAACAGAAGTGAACCGGACCAGTTCGGTGAGCCGCCCATGAAGCTGCGCATTGGAAGCCGCGGATCGCAGTTGGCATTGTGGCAGGCAAACCACATTGCCGGACTGTTGCGCGGCCAGGGTCACACCGTCGAGATCGAGATCGTCAAGACGACCGGCGACCGCCTGCAAGAGGTGACCTTCGCCCAGGTTGGTTCGAAAGGCATGTTTACCAAGGAGATCGAGGAAGCGCTGGCCGACGGGCGCGTGGACCTGGCCGTGCACTCGCTCAAGGATCTGCCGACCGAGCTGCCGCAGCCCTTTGCGCTGGCGGCGACGCCTCCGCGCGTCGACCCGCGGGACGCTTTCGTGTCGGTGAACTTCGCAAATCTCGCGGCTTTGCCGCAGGGCGCGCGGGTAGGTACCAGCAGCCAACGGCGGCGGGCGCAGTTGAAGGCGATGAGGCCGGACATTGAGGCGGTCGAGTTTCGCGGCAACGTGGATACGCGCCTCCGCAAGCTGGCCGAGGGCCGTGTGGATGCGATCTTGCTCGCCGCGGCGGGATTGGAACGCCTGGAAAAGACCGAGTGGGTGCGCGAACGGCTGGAGCCGAGGGAGTTTTGCCCGGCGGCGGGGCAGGGTGCGCTGGGCATCGAGGCGCGCAAGGATGACGCTGCAACGATTGCGGCGGTTGCGTTTCTCGACGACGAAGCTACGCGCTTTGCCGTCACCGTCGAGCGGGCGGCGCTGGCGGCTCTCGGAGGCGGCTGCCAGGTTCCGATCGGCATCTATTGCCGGCCGTGCATGAGTAAGGATTCAGACGGAGGCGCATCGCTGTGGGACGAAATTCATGGTGTAGTCGCCGATCCTGTAACAGGCACGCAAGCCCGTGTCTTCCACATCATCCTTCACGGCGAGATGGATGCGGTGATGCTGGGTCGAATGACCGCTGAAAAGCTGCTGGAAGCCGGAGCGGGACCGCTGTTGCAAGCCGCTGACGGAGCTTCGCGGTGAGTGCGCTGCCGTTGGCGGGGCGGCGAGTGCTCGTCACGCGCGCCTTGCACCAGGCAGGCAAGCTCAGCGATGGGTTGCGCGCGCTGGGAGCTGAGCCGGTCGAGGTTCCTGTGCTGGAGATCGTTGCGCCGGAGTCTTATGCGCCGCTGGACGACGCTCTACGGAATCTGGATCGATACGACTGGCTCATCCTTACGAGCTCCAATACGCTACACGCGGTCAGCGCTCGTTGCGCCCAGCTCGGCATGAATCCTGCCAACGCCAAAGGGTTGAAGGTTGCCGCCGTTGGCAGCGCGACGGCTGAAGCCGCGCGGCATGATGGGTTTCGTGTGGCTGTGGTTCCGGAGAGCTACATCGCTGAGAGTTTGGTGGATAGCCTGCGCGATCAGGTCGCAGGCAAGCGAGTCCTGCTCGCGCGGGCGGCTGTGGCGCGGGACGTGATCCCCGATGCGCTACGAGCGGCTGGTGCTGTGGTCGATGTTGTGGAAGCGTACCGAAACATGATGCCAGAGACCGCACCGGAGCAGTTGCGCCGGGCGGTCGCCGGCGGGCTCGACGCGGCGACGTTCACGAGCAGTTCAAGCGTGACCCATCTGGCCGAGGCTGCGCGTGACGCAGGAATTGCATGGCCTTTGGCTGGCATTCCTGCGGTGTCGATTGGGCCGATCACCAGCCAGACGTTACGTGAGCTGGGCTGGCCGCCCGCGGTTGAGGCTGATCCTTCCGATATTCCTGGGTTGATCGCGGCGGTGGTGCGAGTTTTGCTTCGTTAACTGCTTGGGTGCCCCATACTTGGCGCGTCGTCGTTTTTGCGCCAAGGGTGAGAAACGAAGAACCCCATACAAGCGAATAGCAAGCAGTTGGCCCCACCGCAGGTGGCTAACTTTGCCAGGTTTTGTCTCTTGACGTGCAAAGCTGCTCCAGATTGCAGCGGTCGCACTTGGGTTTGCGGGCCTCGCAGACCTGGCGGCCGTGGTGGATGATCTGGTGGGAGAAGTCGATCCAGCGGCTCTGCGGCAGAATGCGCATCAACTCCTGCTCGACTTTTTGCGGCGTGTCGCTCTTGGCTAATCCGAGACGGCGGGCGATGCGGAAGACATGCGTGTCAACGACCACTCCTTCGGCTTTGTTGAAGCAGACGCCGAGGACGACGTTCGCTGTCTTACGCGCCGCGCCAGGGATGGTGATTAACTCGGCTAGGTCTCTGACCGCATGATTTCGGACTTTAGGGTTCGCAGTTTCCCACCCATTCGCCAGAAAAACGGCGAATGGATGGGGCACGGAGATGGTACAGAATTAAACGGTCAAAGACCTAGTGTCTGCGGGACCTGACCATTGAAATCTGAGACGATCTTGCGGGCTGCGCCTTGAATGGACTTGGCCTTGTTGCGGAAGAAGCCGGTGGTACGGATGAGGGCTTCGAGTTGCGGTAGCGTTGTCTTAGCCATCTTCTGCGGGGTCGGGAAGCGGCGGAACAACTCGGGCGTGACCATGTTGACGCGAACGTCGGTGCATTGCGCGGAGAGGATGGTGGCTACCAGCAGTTCCCAGGGCGAAGTATGAGTTAGCGCGCACTCGGCCTTGGGATAGGCTTCGTCGAGGGCTTTGAGGATGGCGGCAATGCGGTCGGGGGCGAGTGAACCGCGGAGAGAGGTCTTCTTTGACACCGGCAACTTCGGTTTCATTCGTAATAATCTCGCACGTAAAAGTCCCGAACTTTGGGGAAAAGCAGAAATATCAAGAGAGCCAAAGGAACAACGCAAATCAGCCCTGAAGTAAAGCAGAGAACCAAGCTAATGGCAGCGCTTCCCAAGACTGCCGTCACCCAACCGAACATCCGTCCTTTCCAGAGACCGAATGTGGCAACAATGCAGAGAGTCAGCGCAGGACCGAAGACAATGGTGGAGGCCACGACCGAATAAGGGAACCGTCCCCAGGTTGACCATGCGCCCCACAAGATAAAGATAAGAAATGTCATAAGAGCCTGGAGGCCGGCTGCGATCTTGCCGCAATTCGGAAGCTCATTATCGCCGGTTCTCGTCTCGCTCATAAAAAGTCCTTCCATTTGCTTGGTCGGAGCAGTGATCGATTTGTATCGTAGAGGTTGATGGTACCCCATCCCTCGGGTCATGGTTCAATTGAGGAGGCGGGCTCGCTTGCCTTGTGACTTTAGTAAAGACACAGCCTGCTTGTCGAAGCTGACAAACTCTTCGGCACCGAGCCAGTGGCCTTCGTAAGCGATGGCGCCGTCGGCGAAGTCGCCGCCTTTATCGAGGACCGCCAATCCTGCCTCGACGGCAGGGTGGTTCGTCACCACGCTGGGGCTGGCCACCAGAGCACGAATTGAACGAGCAACCTCTGTCGCCGGCCATTTATAAGCGCTTCGCGTCACCCACGCGAATTCGCAGAGAGCCGAGACTGAGACCGCGACCAAGCCGGCCGAGCGAAGCAAACCGGCGGCGGAAGTGGCTTGGATTGGGTCGTCGCGCACCGAAGCCCGCAGCAAAACATTCGTATCCGCGGCGATTCTCATCGTTTACCAGCCCAGGCATCTTCGGTGATCTTCTTGATTTGCGCGATGGTGAGCCTGGGGCCGCCCTTTTGTTCGAGGCTGCCGATGAAATCGTCGATCGAGCCTGTCCGTGCGGCGGGCTGTAGCACGAGCCGGCCATCCGGCAACTTGTCGGCCTCGATTTTCTGGCCAGGAACGAGGTTGAGATGCCTGAGCAGTTCCTGTTTCAGGGTGATCTGGCCCTTTGCGGTAATCGTCAACATGGTCATAAATTGCCTCATTTTCTATAGTAAGGTAAATCATCATTACCGTCCAGTTTTTTGAATATCCCCGAAAGCGGTTACAAGCTGCCGCTGAGCCAGTTGCCCAGTCTTTCAATGGGCAGTCTGATGCCGATGAAGAACTGGCCGAAGAGGGCATAAACTGCGCTGACCTCGTCGAATCGCATCTCGTAGATGAGCTTTTTGAAGACGACGGGGTCGTTGGCGAAGAGGTCTACGCCCCACTCCCAATCATCCATGCCAATCGAGCCGGAGATGATCTGCTTGACCTGATCGCCGTAGCGGCGGCCGATCATTCCGTGATCGTGCATCATGCGCTGACGCTCAGCGAAGGGCACGGTGTACCAGTTGGTCTGCTCGCCGCGCTTGCGGTCCATGGGATAAAAGCTCAGGTACTTCGCATCGGGAACGACGGGAAAGAGGCGCGGCGCCATGGCGTCAAGCTGACGGTCGAGGGTGGCGGCGATCTCGGCGTTCCACTCGGGAGTGAATTCGGCGAGGCCCTTTTCGGCGGCGGCTTCGTAGCTCTTGCGGGTGGATTCGTAGAGGCCGAGTTCGACGACCGAAACGTAGGAATGGCGCAGTTCGAAGAAGTCGTGCAACTCGGTCTGGGCCAGATCGAGCTCAACCTGGTTGAGAGCTTCGAGTGTGGGGCGGAAGTGGATGAGAATCATGTCCCCCTTGTGGCCGAGCTGAGAGTAGAGAGCCGAGCGAAGAGGCGCGTCGGGTGCCTCACGCTCAAGATGGCGCAGGGCGGTGACGGCGTGGGCTGCGACGCGCTCGCGTTCGGTGGGAGTGATTCGGCGCCAGGCCTTCCAATCGAACTGGAAGAATTGATGGAGCAGGAATGAGCCTTCCAGGGTAAGCGGAACAGGGGGGAAGCCGGCCACGGGCATATCTCCTTTGAACACCCAATCATGGTAGCAAACCTGATGAGGAAGACGGGGAGGCGTGGTTGAGGTTCGTTGTTTCCCACATCTGACGCGATGAGGCTGCGCCAGATATGGGCCACCCAGAGTGCTGAGGTTCGTAATTTCCCACACTTGGCACAATAACAAGAAGGTGGCGAGGGTGGGGCCCAGACTATTGTTACCGTTACAGGACCTGCCTCGCTCCGCCTCAGCCCTATATACTGGTAACGCCCATGAGCGAAAAGATAATTGGCTTTCTGGTTCAATTTATAACCCACGTGATCGGCATGGGCGGCTATGGCGGCATCGCTGCGCTGATGGGGATCGAATCGGCGTGCGTTCCGCTGCCATCCGAGATCATCATGCCGTTTGCCGGCTATCTGGTCTATCTGGGCCATTTCAATCTGTTCTGGGCGGCGACCGCGGGGGCTGTGGGCTGCAATCTGGGCTCGGTGGCGGCGTATTGGATTGGCGCCAAGGGCGGTCGGCCGCTGGTGGAGCGCTACGGCCGGTGGGTGCTGATGAGCCACCACGACCTGGACCGCATGACGGAGTTTTTCCTGAAGTACGGTTCGATTGCGGTGCTGCTGGCGCGGTTGCTGCCAGTGGTGCGGACGTTCATCGCCTTCCCGGCGGGCATTGCGAAGATGCCGCAGCTTCGTTTTCACATTTATACGTTTGTCGGGTCGTGGCCGTGGTGCTTTGTGCTGGCCTATGCGGGCATGAAGCTGGGCGAGGCCTGGCATACGGACCCGCGTTTTCAAGCGGCGTTTCATCGCTTTCACCTCGGAGTGGAGCTGGCGCTGGTGGCGGGGATCGTGTGGTTTGTGTGGTCGCACCTGAAACGCGGCGGACGGGCGGAGACGGCGTAAAAGATGATTTGAGACGAGGGCGCGCGGCAGGGTTTACACTGTTCCATTCGCCGGTAAAAGGTTCAAAAGCGCCTCGCAATGCGAGGCCATCAGCATGAGGTTAGGAGAATCGATGGGAACTGAACAGCAAGGCGGCCAGAAGGCAGCAGGCACGGTTGCACCCGCCACAGGCAAACTGGGAGTGATGGTGGTCGGCATGGGCGCCGTCGCCACCACGATGATCGCCGGAGTCGAGGCGGTGCGCCGCGGACTAGCCAAGCCGATCGGGTCGCTGACGCAGATGGGCACGATCCGGCTGGGCAAGCGCACCGACAACAAGTCGCCGCGGATCAAGGACTTTGTGCCGCTGGCCGACCTGAACGATATTGTTTTTGCCGGCTGGGACATCTTCGAGGACAACGTCTACGAGGCCGCCGCTCACGCCGCGGTGCTGGAGAAGGAGACACTGGTTCAACTCAAGCCGTTTCTGGAGACGATCAAGCCTCTCCCAGCGGTCTTCGACCAGTATTACGTGAAGAGGCTGAACGGGACGCACGTAAAGAAGGGCAAGAACAAGCGCGATCTGGCGGATCAGGTGATGGCGGACATTCGGGCCTTTAAGAAGACCGTGGACAGAGTGGTGATGATCTGGGCTGCGTCAACGGAGATTTTTATCGAGCCGACGGCGGTGCATCAGAGCATCGAGTCGTTTGAGAAGGGGCTGGAGAAGGACGACATCGCCATTTCGCCGTCGCAGATTTATGCCTATGCGGCGCTGAGCGAGGGCGTGCCCTTCGCCAATGGTGCGCCGAATCTGACGGTGGACTTCCCGGCCATGGTCGAACTGTCAAAGCGCAATGCGGCGCCGATCTGCGGCAAGGACTTCAAAACCGGGCAG
Source organism: uncultured Acidobacteriaceae bacterium (assembly GCA_963710875.1). GTDB lineage: Bacteria > Acidobacteriota > Terriglobia > Terriglobales > Acidobacteriaceae > Telmatobacter. Next base: position 244,017 of record CAVQBW010000005.1, read on the forward strand.
ACACTGATGAAGACGGTGCTGGCGCCGGCCTTCAAGGCGCGCATGCTGGGCGTCTCGGGCTGGTTCTCGACGAACATTCTGGGCAACCGCGACGGCGAGGTGCTGGACGATCCGCAGTCGTTCAAGACGAAGGAAGAGTCGAAGCTGGGCTCGCTCGATTACATCTTCCAGCCGGAGCTTTATCCCGATCTCTACAAGGATCTCTACCACAAGATTCGCATCAACTACTATCCTCCGCGCGGCGACGAGAAGGAGGCCTGGGATAACATCGACATCTTCGGCTGGCTGGGTTATCCGATGCAGATCAAGGTGAACTTCCTGTGCAGGGATTCGATTCTGGCCGCGCCCATCGCGCTCGACCTCGTACTGTTGATGGACCTGGCCAAGCGTGCGCCGAGCTTGCGCTCGATCGGCATTCAGGAGTGGCTGAGCTTCTATCTGAAGTCGCCGCAGTCCGCGCCGGGGCTCTATCCGGAGCACGATCTGTTCATTCAGTCGATGAAGCTGAAGAATACGCTGCGGCACATCATGGGCGCGGATCTGATCACGCACCTGGGCCTGGAATACTACGACTGAGCGGCTGAGCGGACGATAGACTCCGCTGCCTGGAGCAAAAGGAAAGCCCCATCCTCGCGGATGGGGCTTTTCTATTTGGGTTTAGTGAACCAGCAACTGGTCGTTATCTGGAATCGCCAGGTTGCCCAGTACGCTGGCTGGGGCTCCGAAGCCGGTGGACGAGAGCGGAATCACCACGAGAGCTTTGTGGGTGGCGTCGCCCGCAGTCACATACTTGCCGTCGAGGGTAATTCCCAGCGTAGTAACGGTTTCCAATTGCACCTGTTGACTGGCAAGGGTGTAGCTAGGGATGTAGGCAGTATTGCCAACCTCGACGAGGTTTCCGGTATCGACGCCGCTGTAGAGCAGCAGACCATTATCGGTGCCGACAACCGCCAGTTTGCCGTCGGGGCTGATGGCCACTGCGTAGGGGAAGGTTCCGGATGGCAAAGCGACCGGTGTCCCTTGTATTGGAGAGGCGGGCAGGCCAGTCAGGACTTGGATCTTCACAGTGGTGGGATTAACAATCACGGCGCGCGTCGCATCCGCAAGGCTGAGCGCCATGCCTTCCCGTCCATCCTCGATGAGGCTATTCGATCCGAGGGTGCCGAAGTCGACGACCTGGGTGTATTGGTTGGAGACGGTTCCTCCCAATGAGCCGGTGATGGGTGTGATCGGGGTTATCGAGAAGACCGTCAGGCCCGATGGACCGCGCGCCAGCATGACTGAGCCGTCCCACGATATCACGACTCCGTCGCGGTTGTCCGGAACGGTGATCAAATCCGCAGCCGCGGCATTGCCGGAGAGGATACCGGAGACGACCAGCAGATTCGCGGGATTGCCGGTGTCTTCAGAGCATACCGCTTCGTCGCCATTGGGAAGAATAGCGACCGCGTCGCCGTCCGAGCCCCAAGCGGAGATATCGAGCGGCGTCGAGGAGGCGAACGGAGTTCCGGTTTGAACCCCCGAGAGGAAGCTCAGATCGTTGTTTCCGTCGACCATGATGCCCTGCGATCCATCGGGCGTGAGCGCGGCACCGTCGATGTCAGTCTCTCCGGGGTAGTCGAGATAGGCGACCGTCGGGGTGGAAAGCAGGTTTCCAGTGGCGTCATACAGGTGAATCACCTGAACGCCGTCGGAGCCGTCGGCCATGCCGTAACCGTCGTCGGCCATCAGCACGATGCCCAGATTCGAGATCGAGAGATTGGAGCCGGTGGCCGGTTCATACAAGAGGTAGGTTCCGGGATCGAGCAATCCGGGCAGCGTCAACGAGGCTAGATTCTCGGTGAAGGCGCCGTTGGCTCCCACGACGAATGTCGCCACATCAACCCAGGCTCCGTTGACGTACTGGGCCAGATTCAGCGTGATTCCGGCGTGGATGCTTGAGCCCACATTGCCCCACATGCCGATCGGGACATTGAATGCCGTGATCGAAGGATCCAGGCCGATACTGAAGGATGCGAAGAAGATGCTCGAGGCTTTCGTCATGGGCGCGGGCATGGCGCTCTGAGCGATCGGCAGAAGGGTAAGCGTTTCGTCCTGGCTGACGGCGTTCTCGTAAAAGTCCCAGGTCAGCTCGGTCGTGGGCGAGTACTGGATCGAAATGATCCTGTCCGTGCCCGGAACCAAATCTGCAATCACTCCATTGGTCGGGGTCGCGGTGACTTGGCTACTGGCAGGCGATTCACCTCCCACGTCCACTCCCGTCACGATGAAGTAATAGGGAGTCTGGTTGGTCAAGCCAGTGACCGTGAAGGACGTTCCAGAGGGAACGGAAACCTTCGTTCCGTTCGCCGGGGTCGCTCCGCTGACGGTGGAATAGTAGACGTTGTAGGAGGAGGCATGGGCCGCAGCCGACCAGGTGAGGCCAATCATCGCGTTGCCAGCGACTGCCGTGAGGCCCGTCGGAGCCGGCGGCGGCGCCTCGGGCGTAGCCGAAACCTGGCTGGTGGGGACCGACTCCTGCGTGCCGTTGACCGTGGTGACGATGTAATAGTAAGTGGTGTCGTTGGTCAGTCCGGTTTGGTTGAACGAAGTTGCGGCCACTCCGCCGATCTTGGTTCCGTTGGCCGTGGTGACTCCGGTGGTGGTCGAGTAATAGATGTTATAAGAAGCTGCGCCAAAGGCAGCCGTCCAGGCAAGGGCGACATTGCCGTTGCCGGGAGCGGCGGCAAGGTTGGCCGGGGGCAGCAGCACGGGGATTGCTGAGACGGCGCCAGATGCGGCGACCGACTCGCCGCCGGTATTGACCGCGGTGACAATGAAATAGTAGGTGACGCCGTTGGTCAGCCCCGTAAGCGTGAAGGTTGGCGAGGTGAGGCCGCTGACCTCGGTTCCGTTGGCCGTCGTCACACCGGGAGTCGTCGAATAGTAGACATTGTAGGAGGTGGCGCCAGAGACCGGCGTCCAGGAAAGCGTGACTTGCTGGTTGTCGGGCGCAGCAGTCACCCCGGTGGGAACTCCGGGTCTCACCGCCACGGGCTCGGCGGAAACCTCGTTGGAAATCGCCGATTCTCCTGCCGAGTTCACCGCGGTCACCACGATGTAGTACGTTGTGCCGTCGGTCAGTCCAGGCAACTCATATAAGGGCAAGGACACGCCGGTGACCTTGGTTCCGCTCGACTTGGTGACTCCCTTGCTCGTCGAATAATAGATGTTAAATGTGGTGGATCCGGGAGGCGCGGTCCAGAAAATCGATACTTGCGCGTCGCCGGCAGTCGCGACAACGTTGGTGGGCGCCGCAGGCGCCTTGGATGAGGGGGCCTTAGAACCGGAAGAAGTGGAGTTGTTCGTTCCGCAACCAATGGCAAAGACGGCGACCGCCAAGACCAGCACAAATATCGTTCTTTTCACAAGATCCTCCTCGCACGCGGCTCTCATCGCGTCTGAATCCGGCCAATCCCGGATGGGAATGAGAAATCGCTTCCAGCGTGCCGGATTTTGCCGAAAAACAAGCTCCGGAGTTGGACGATCGCCAAGACGCCAAGAAAGAAAGCGCCAGCCGATCACGTCGATTCCCTCGAATTCATCACGAGCAGAGTTTGACATTCACTTTATCCCTTTTTGCCTCTCGTGGGAAGGAGAATCGGGGCCATTGCCAAAACTGTCCTGATGCGGGATTTGGTTCGTTCCAGCGTTGAAGCGTCTGAAGGCGGTGGTCAAAAGAGTCTGTTTCGCCATCGGCATCAACCCGGCGAAGACGGTACCGAATGCCTTTTACACCGCTGCGACCTGCGCCAGACGGCGGACTGTTAGGACGGTAATGTCGTCTTCCTGGCCGAATTCCTTGGCGGCGTCGGCGATGTAGAAGGCGGATTGGTTGCTCAGGTTGTGGACACGGTCGAAGCCGAAGAGTTCGCCGGAGGGCTCGCGAGCCTCGACCACTCCATCGGACATCAGTAGGATGCGGTCGCCGGGGTGCAGATACAGACGAATCTCCGGATAGCTGACGGCGGCGAGAACGCCCAATGGCAAACCGCCGGGGAGCGCGACCTCCTGGCTGTTGAGGTAGGGCGGCAGATGGCCGGCGTTGGCCAGCACAAGTTCCCCGCTGGGGCCAAACCAGGCGGCCTGGCAAGTGGTGTAGCTGTCGCTGCCGACTAGCACGCGGTTCAGGGATTCGAGGATCTTTGCAGGGCTGCGCTCCGGCGTGCTGCGTAGCGCTCCCATCAGCATCGAGACGTTCATGGCGGCTTGCAGGCCCTTGCCGGCGACATCGCCGATGACCACCAGCAGTCCGCTGTCGGAGGTGGACTGGAGATGGTAGAAGTCGCCGCCCACTTCATTGGCCGGGTTGTAGATCGATTCGACCTCGTAGCCCGGCGTTGCGAGCCTTTCCTCGGGAATCATCAGCTCCTGCACGCTGCGGGCGGCGGCCAATTCGCTTGAAGCGCGCTCCTGATCGCGTTGCACCCGCAGGAAGCGCCCGAAGATGATCAGCACGATGACGAAGATGCCTGCGAAGCCGGAGATTGTTTCAAACGTGATCGGGATAGGCCCGGCCTGCAGCGTGAGTGGAGAGGTATATGCCTGGCCACCGAAGGCGCTCATGCGCGTCGCAAGTAGAGCCTCGATCCATGCTACCCCGCTGAGTACGAGCGAAAGCAGAAGCAAAGCCGCCTCAAAGTTGCGCCGCAACGTGGCGATAATGAGAGTGCTGAAGATAAAAACAAGCCACCCGATGAGCCAAAAGACGCCGTACAAAAAGACCAAAAAGAAAGCGAGTTCCATCCGCGAACCGTGACCGCCCAAGAGCATCATGGGGCCGATTGCGGCCATGACGGGGGCGGTGATGCGCAGCAAGCGAATATACCAGCGCCGCCGCAGCGACAAAAACGCGACCAGAAACTCGAAGTAAAGATAGGCCGAGGCCGTGAGCAACTGGAAGACGATGGCCTGGTACCAGAGATTGTCCAGGTAGGCGGCGCTTGCAGCCAGTTCTGCAAATGCGATGGGCGCGAGGAAGAGCTCGTTGAGGGCCAGCCAAAGATACTCGACGTGCCCTTTTTGAGTGAGGTAAAGCGCAAAGAGGAAGAGCGCCAGGACGGCGACCAGGACAGCGTTCACCAGCCGCGGAAGGCGAACAAGGAGGCTATGGGTAGACCAGAGCTCTAGTGACCGCTCCAGATCGTCGCGGTTGCCGATGCGAAGTTTCCGGTTGGCAAAGAAGCTGGTGTAGGCCCCATACCCGGAAGGCAGGTAGAGAGTGCGCACCGCGAGGGTCAGGGAGGTCACCGAAGGGTCCAGGTTCAGATTGTAGATGCGGGAAATTTGCTGATAACGCTCGGGAGCGTCTCCGTGGGGTCCTTCCGGACGGATCTGGCGGCCGTTGGCGAAGACATCCGCATTCAGCAACACCGGCGCGGTAGACGTATTCTCCGAGGGCGGCAGATCGACGACGAGAGCGAGCGGCCCGTGGTTGGGCGTCAGCTTAATGTGCAGCCGGAACCAGGCGAAGGGACGCTGATGTCCGTTGAGGCGAGCTGAGTTCGGACCCCCATCGGGAGCGCTGGCGGAATGATCCTGGTCGGCAATCTCGGCAAACGACTCTTTGGCATCGCGCAGGGGCCAGGCGGAGTCGTCGAAATCCGGCTCTGCCGCGGCCGGATTCGCCGTGATGCCGACCCGCCAGCCTTTGTCGAGCAGCACCGGGGAGCCGAGACCGGTAGCGTCAAAGACGACTTCCGGAATGCGCTGCGGATGCGCCGGGGCAGCACCGGCGTGGCCGTGAGGGAGCAATAGCTCTTGCAGCGGAGCCGCCGGGTGGGGATGGGCCGGCTGACCAATCAGCTGCATCGCTCCGCAAACGGCTATCCCTGCGATCCCCAGAAATGTGCGGCGCAAGATCTCTCTCCTCAATGCCCTGTGCTCTTCACTCTAACGCAGACAGATGCCGGCTCCAAAGAGAAGATCGGCACATAGGGCCGGAGCCGAAGTTGCCAGGATCCGGTCATTCGACAGGAAGACCGGGCTCCGCGGATAAAATATTCTTTCCAACCATCGCCCGACGGGCGGATACTAGCGTCTAAAGAGTGGAGCGAAGCGGCTCGCATCCCCAGGGGCGTGAGACTCAGACCCGGCGGGCCTTCAAATGCAAAAATGGAATAGCGCCGGAGGTGAGGTCATGAGGACAGTTCGGAAGGCTTGCAAAGCAGCGGTGCTGGCAGGATTGACTCTGGCGCTGGGGACGATCGTTTGGGCGCAATCGACGCCGGCAAGCAGTGCGCCCGCGGCGGATAGCCCAGCAGCCCAGCCGGCTCCGGGAACCACACCGGTTGCCAGCGACATTCCGGCTCCCGCCGCCGCTCCCGCGGCGACGAACTCCAAAGACGACAAGACGGCGGCGAAGGATTCCAAAAAAGATGACAAGCCCAAGCCTGGAACCACTCCGGTGGGAGGCGATAGCTCGGCCGCCGCGGTGAATCCTGACAAAGTCATCGAGCCAGGCAGCGAAAAGATCAAAGTGAAGCCGGGCTCGATCGACGACGTGAGCGCCGTGGGCAATCGCGATATAGGTGGCCGCGGGCTGGGAAACTGGTACTCGACCGACACCGAAATCAAAATGGGCAAGCAGTATGCCATGGATATCGAGAAGAGCACCAGGTTCATCACCGATCCGGTGGTGACCGAATACGTGAACCGCATCGGCCAGAACATCGTCAAGAACTCCGATTGCAAGGTGCCATTCACGATCAAGGTCATCGATTCGGACGTGATCAACGCGTTTGCGCTGCCGGGGGGCTTCTTTTTCGTCAACTCCGGGTTGATTCTGAATGCCGACGAAGAGGCGGAGTTGGCAGGAGTAATGGCTCACGAAACGGCCCACGTCTGCGCCCACCACGCGATGCGGGAAATGACGCGGCTGAATTACGCCCAGTTGGGCACCATCCCGCTGATCTTCCTGGGCGGCTGGACAGGCTACGGCATTTATGAGGCGGCCAACATTGCCGTGCCGGTCACTTTCATGCAGTTCTCCCGCGACTTCGAGGCGCAGGCCGACTACCTGGGCGTGCAATACATGTACCGGGCAGGCTACGACCCGCAGGCCTTTATTACCTTCTTCGAGAAGGTCCAGGCACTGGAGAAGCGAAAGCCCGGCTTGGTAGCCAAGGTCTTTGAAGACCACCCGCAGACGCCAGACCGCATCCTGCACACCCAGGAGGAGATTGCGCGCATCCTGCCGCCGCGCGACGAGTACATGGTGACCACATCGGAGTTTGACGACGTGAAGGCGCGGCTGGCGAGGATCGAGAACAAGCGCCGGCTGACCGACTCGAAAGAGAAGAAGCCGTCGCTGCGCAGGGCCAGCACCGGCACCGGCGACCCGGACAGCACATCGGATTCCAGCGGAAGCTCAAGTGGCGACGACAGACCGACCCTGCACCGGCGCGACGACACGAATTAGAGCGGAAGCGCACCATCCGTCGTAATGACCCAAGGGGTTGGGGATGGGTTGCGCTGCGGCTCAACGGAATGTGCTTTTGCCAAAGACGCGCACGAAGCGGCTGCCGGAAGGGGATGCGAAGCCTCGTTAATTTCCTATAACTGCCTGAAATCCCTTGAAATTCCGGGTGAATCCGCGCTATACACAAGAGTACCGGCAGAATAGCCGGAATCACATCCGGGAATCCCCGCCCCCCAGAGGCAATCATGCGCAGCGCTGCTCTCCGCTCTAACCTGCTTGTGCCCGAAGTGCGCGAGGTCATGGACATTCGCCAGGCCTCGGAGTATCTGGGCATCTCGCCCGACACGCTCTATAAATATGCCTCCGAAGGCTTCGTGCCCGCCTTCAAGCTGGGCAACCGCTGGCGCTTCAAGCGTTCGCGTCTCGACGAGTGGATGGACCGGCAATCGGACCAGCACGCCGCCGATCTGACCGCAGACCCCGACCAGAGGAAACCGGTTCGGCCGGCGATGTAAAGCCAGAGATCAGGGGTCAGAGATCAGTTGGGGATCGCGCCCAACCCCCTGGATGTACAGACGCCGAGTTGAGCGCCATCACAAACTATTTATCCCTTACCATTGATCCCTAAAGCCGGTACGGAATCCGAATATCAGGGTCGCGGCCAGAGAAGTCGCGAGTATTGCCCGTGATGAGGAGCCGGTCCTCAACCTGCGCCGTGGCCTGAATGATGTCATCGGGCAGCTTGATCTTTCGTCCGCGGCGCAGGGCGACAGCTTGTTCGGCCACTTCCTGAGAGATGGGCAGAATGCTGAAGGTGAGCAGGAAGGCCCGGATCTGTTTCTCGTCCGCCGGAGTAGTTCCTGCCATAACCTCCATCCAAGTCACAACGCTGATCGCACGGTTGGAATGCCGCTCCATCTCAAGACGCGCCTGGGAGATGCCGCTCAGGTAGTCGATCAGGATGTTGGTGTCGAAGAGGACGTTCCTTCTTGCCATTCCTTGCGCATCCTTTCCTGATACTTCAGGCCGTCGACTTGACGGTTGGCCCACAGCCCGAAGGCTGCTTGTTCTTGCGACAGACGGTGCGGCTCAAGAGACTTCGCGATGGCGCGGCGCACGAACTCTGCGCGCGAGATGGCCAGGGTTTTTACTACGCCATTGAGGAGCTTCAGATCTTCTTCCGGAATGTCGACCAGCGTGCGCATATCAGCCCCCTTTGATATACATCTACGATAACACATTTCGCTCTCTCGCATTCTCAGAAGCAAGAAGACTGCCCCTGATCTCTGATCTCTGCCCCCTGTTATTCTTAACCCCGTGGATCACTTTCGCCGCATTGGGCTGTTGCGCCGCCGACTGACCAAAGCCGGGCTTCATGGCCTGCTGGTCACCCATCTTCCCGATCTTCGCTATCTCTCAGGATTTACCGGGTCGAGCGCCGCGCTGGCCATCACGCGCCGCAGCGCGCGGCTCTATACCGACAGCCGCTACAGAACGCAGGCTGCCGAAGAGGTTGCCGACGCCGAGGTCGAAGTCGTCTCCGGCTCTCCAGCGGTAGCCGCCGTCGAGTGGCTGGCCGCGCAGCCGGCAGTCGAGTTCGCCGGCTTCGATCCCGCGACGACCAGCGTGGCGGATCTGAGCCGCTGGAGGGCTGCGCTGCCGCCCCGGCTTCGGCGGGGATTCCTCTCCGCGCTGGCCGGTCCGCTGGTTGAGCCATTGCGGCGGGTGAAGGACGAGGACGAACTGGCGCTGATGATCGAGGCGGCGCTTGTGGGCTGCAAGCTCTTCGAGCAGATTCTGGAGTTCATTGAGCCCGGCCTCAGGGAGTTTGAAGTGGCCGCTGAGCTGGAGTACCAGGCGCGGCTGCTGGGGGCCGAGGGGATGTCGTTCGAGACCATCGTCGCCTCGGGTGTCCGTTCGGCGCTGCCGCACGGGCGGGCTACCGAGGCCAAGCTGCCCCGCAACGGGTTCGTGACGCTCGACTTCGGTGTTATCCTCAAAGGTTACTGCTCGGATATGACGCGCACGGTCTATCTTGGCAAGCCGAAAACCAATGAACGCGCTGCCTACGAGGCGGTGCTGGAGGCACAGGAGGCAGCGGTCGCCGCGGTGGCTGTCGGCATTAGCTGCGGAGACGTGGACGAGGCAGCCCGCGGGGCACTGCGCAAGGCTGGACTGGCGGAGGCATTCTCCCACTCCACCGGCCATTCTCTTGGACTGGAGATTCACGAGCCGCCGCGCATAGGCGCCGGGCAGACATCCCGGCTCGAGGCCGGCATGGTCATCACCATCGAGCCGGGAGTCTATCTGCCCGGCGAATTCGGAGTCCGCATCGAGGATATGGTGGCTGTAACCCGTAGCGGAGGTCAGGTGCTCACCCCGGCGCCCAAGGCCTTGATCGAACTCTGATCGAACTTTGATTGAACCCGAACACGAGAGTCAAGGTACGAATGAAACCACAAGACATTGAAGATCTGAAGCAGCTGATTGAGTTTCTGAAGCAGTATCAGGTGGCCGAGTTCGACCTGGACCGGGGCGACCTGAAGATCCGGCTCAAGTTCAACTCGCCGGAGAGTTCAGGGGCTGGATTGGGTGAGCTGGCGCGGTCTTTGGCCTCGTCTCCCGCGGCGGCAGCGGCGCGGACTGCGGCTGCCCACTCTCCGGAGCCAGCGGCTGCGAGCGTCGAAACAGACGAGGTTGGCCTCGACTCCGGCCTGCACATCGTCAAATCGCCCCTGGTCGGCACTTTTTACGGCTCGCCAGCGCCCGGTGCGGAGCCGTTTGTTTCTCCTGGGGACCTGGTGACCAAGGGGCAGGTGGTCGGCATTGTCGAGGCCATGAAGCTGATGAACGAGATCGAGTGCGACGCCGCCGGGGAGATCGTCCAGTGCCTTGTCGCCAACGGCCAGCCCGTCGAGTACGGGCAGCCGCTTTATTCCATCCGGCTGGGGTAGGGTCTGTCGAATCTTGATCCAAAGCCGTTGAAAGACAATAGTCAATCCCACCCTAGCCGCAAAAACAAAGACGCGGCGAGGGTGGGGCACCCAGCTCCTTTCGTTTGGAAGGAGCCGGATCAAAACCCCTCTCGAAGGTCACTCATGTTTAGTAAAGTATTGATTGCCAATCGCGGCGAGATTGCTCTGCGCGTGCTGAACGCGTGCCGGGAACTCGGCATACGCACGGTCGCCGTCTACAGCGAGGCGGACCGCAACTCGCTGCACGTGCGCTTCGCCGACGAGGCCATCTGCATCGGCCCGCCGCGGCTGGCGGAGAGCTATCTGAATGTGCCGGCGGTGATCTCCGCTGCCGAGATCGCCGATGTGGACGCGATCCATCCCGGCTACGGCCTGCTGAGCGAGAACGCCAACTTCGCCGAAGTCTGCCGCGCCTCGAACATCAAATTCATCGGCCCGCCGCCGGAGATAACCCGCCTGATGGGCGAGAAGGACAAGGCTCGCCAGGCGATGAAGCAGGCTAATGTGCCGATTCTGCCAGGCTCGGACGGAGTGATTTCGACCGTCGAGGAGGCGCAGGAGTGGGCTAAGAAGGTGGGCTTTCCGGTGATCCTGAAGGCCAAGGCCGGCGGCGGCGGGCGCGGCATGAGGATCGTGCGCGCGGCGGAGGAGCTGCCCAACCTCTTCCATGCGGCGACTACCGAGGCGGCCAACGCATTCGGCAACGGCGAGCTCTACATGGAGAAGTTCATCGAGAACCCGCGGCACATCGAGTTCCAGGTGCTGGCCGACGAGCACGGCAATGTCAGGACGCTCTTCGAGCGCGAATGCTCGATCCAGCGCCGCCACCAAAAACTGATCGAGGAAGCGCCCAGCCTGCGGGTGACGCCTGCCATGCGCGAGGAGATCGGCCAGACGCTCTGCCGCTGCCTCGCGGAGATCGGCTACCAGAACGCCGGGACAGTTGAGTTTTTGATGGACGAGGACGGGCAACTCCAGTTCATCGAGATGAATACCCGCGTCCAGGTAGAACATCCGATCACCGAAGCGATTACCGGCGTGGATATTGTGAAGGCGCAACTGCTCATCGCCTCGGGGGAACGGCTAGACACGATTCTGCCTGCAACGCTGGAGATACGCGGGCACGCCATCGAGTGCCGCATCAACGCCGAGCATCCGGTCAAGTTCACGCCCTCGGCGGGCAGGATCACAGCCTTCAACGTGCCCGGCGGCAACGGCGTGCGCGTGGATACGGCGCAGTATGCCGAGGGCGTGGTGCCTCCCTACTACGACTCGCTGATCGCCAAGCTGATTGTGCATGGCAGCGACCGGGCCGAGGCGATCGCCAAGATGGAACGGGCCTTGAGCCAGTTCATTGTGCAGGGCATTGAAACCTCGATCCCGCTGCACCAGCGGATCTTCGCCGATCCCGGCTTTCGCGCTGGGGACTTCGATACCAAGTTCATGGAAAGGTTTCTGACGGCGAAGGCGGATGTATAGACCGCTGGAGAGAACCTCATCCCAAGCGAATCGAATCGGCAAGGCTGGACTCTGCGCGGAGCCCGGGCTTCGCTGTATTCGGCTCGATGGTACGGCCATGAGCAAACCGGACAGGATCAAAAATGTGCAAAAAACTCCTTTACTGGCCCGCTTTTGGCCTGTAATGTTACGGGAAAGAAAGGGGATGTGACTCATGATCCTCAAAGAATCTTCCGCAAGCCGTTACAGCGATCGGTGGACTGGGTACCGCGGCCTTCGGGCTGTTGGAGGCCGTCAAGCCGGTTTTCCCCGGGATCAATCACATGGGATTCGGGCGAATCCGCGCGACCGTGTCGAGCCTGACGCCCAATGAGCCGGGCGCCGGCCAGCCGCTGAATGCGCTGCCGCAGGCGAATGTTCTGGAGTCGCTTCTTGCCAACTGGGTGAACGGTACCGATCTGGGCAGCCAGAAGTCGATTGCCAAGTCCCTGATCAAGCTGCATCTGAGCGCCGGGAATGCGGCGGCGCTGGCGGCCACGACGAATGTCGATCCGGCCCTGCTGACAGAAGTGGCCAAGAGCATCGCTTCGGCGACGGCGCTTACCCAGCAGCAGAGCGACGCTTATGCGCGCTTCGACCTGATTGTGACGGCTCTGCTCGATGAAGCCTATCAACATGCCGACCAGGTCTATCGCAACTCGACCCGAGGGCTGGCCGCTCTACTCGCGGTGGCGCTGGCTTTTGTGGGGGGATGGAGCATGGTGGGCTCGTGGCAGGCGTTCTGGTGGAAGCCGGACATGTTCCTGGCTTTGCTGGTCGGCCTGCTGGCCACGCCTCTGGCGCCGATCGCCAAGGATATTTCCACAGCCCTGACGACGGCCGTGAACACCATGCAAGCAGTGAAGAAGTAGGTTGCCATGGCTTTATTCCTCGATCTACGCATTCAACCGGTTGGCGGAGGCCTGGCAAGCTCCGTAAGCACCAACCAGGGCACGAGCATCGGCAACTACACGGGCCTGAGCCTGAATGAGCTGCTCGGGGTGATCCAGGGCCGGCATTTGCTGATCGCCGCGCACGGCTTCAACGTGAATCGCTCCGATGGGATCGCGCACCTTGCGAATTGGAACAGGCTGCTGCAGCTTCCGCAACCGGATTCCGCTTTTATAGGGTTGCTATGGCCGGGCGATTCGGTGTGGGCGCATGGTCTCGACTACCCCGAGGAGCCGAAGATCGCTGATGAGGCTGGCGCCCTTGCCGCTGCATTCATCGACGACAACTTTCAGCGGGCGGCGAGCATCTCTTTTGCTTCGCACAGCCTGGGAGCGCGAGTGGTGCTGGCGACGATCTCCCATCTGAGTCTGCCGGTCCGCCGGGTAACGCTCATGGCTCCGGCGATCGACGACAACTGCCTGACGACTGAGTTCCAGGCTGTGACGGGGAAGATCGAGACGATCTCCGTCTTAGCCTCGAAGAAAGATGAGGTGCTGTCAGCGGCGTTTCCGCTAGGCAACTTCTTTGCGGGGATTATCGCCGCAGGGCATCCCTGGTGGCATGCGGCGCTGGGCCACTGCGGACCCGTAGTGCCCTGGCCGGCGAACCTTCAGGCGCCCTTCGAGATTCCGGACGGGTGGAAGTTCGAGCACGGAAACTACCTGCAAATCGACGATCCGGAGCCTCCCGCCTGGCGTCTGCCGGTGGATGTGCCGCCCCAGGGCACGCCGCCGCCGCCGGGTCCCGGCTGGCAGGAGTCGTTCTCGTCGGCGTTTGCCTCGACGCGCTTCCGATAGGGGGGAACAGGATTTTAAGCCGAAAATAATTTATCGCTTTTTCTTCGCTTTTTGGGCGAACCTGTTGTATGCTGGCTTCGCAACACAGGAGGTTGCCTTAATGGACTTTCAACAGGAACTGATTGCCGAATACGACCGCGAGACCGCCAAGACGCGCAAGATGCTTGAGGCGATCCCGGCCGATGCCGATTTCACCTACAAACCTCACCCCAAATCCATGAGCCTGGGCCCGTTAGCCGGGCATGTTAGCGACATGACGGGGGATTGGGCGCTGCATACGCTGACCAAGGACAAGCTCGAGTTTCCCGCGGACCACAAGTGGGAGCAGTATGTGCCGGAGAGCAAGGCGGCGCTGCTCGAAAAGTTCGACCGGCGAGCTGCTCGAGGTGCGCAAGGCGATCGCTGCGGTCCCGCCGGCCAAATGGGACGAACATTGGCAGTTTATCTTCGGTGGGCAAAAATGGATTGACCAGCCGCGCTGCCAGGTCTTTCGCGATATGGTGATGAACCACCTGGTGCATCACCGCGCCCAGTTGGGCGTTTACCTGCGGCTGCTGGACAAGCCGATCCCCGGTTGCTATGGGCCGTCGGCGGACGAGATGTGAGAAAGTCAGACTGTCAGTGGTCAGTGATCAGTTGTCAGTAACCCGGGATCATCGGTCGAGTAGGCTTCAGAGCTTGAGGCTGGAACCGCAGAAGCGCTTGGAGATTTGAGGATCTAAGGACTGACCACTGATCACTGACAACTGACAACTGTTCCGGCTATCCTTGTTTCATGTCCTTCTCATTTCCCAAAGTCTATCCGATTCTCGATGCCTCCTTCATTCCAGCCGTTGGGCGTGCGGAGTACTTGCGCAAACTTGGCGGCGAGATGGCCGATGCCGGCGTGACGGTGCTCGAATACCGCAACAAGACCGGCACGGATGCAGAATTACTGGCCGATGCGGAGGTTCTGCGCGCTGTAATGCCGCCTGAAAACGTGAAGTTGATTCTCGATGACCGGGTTGATCTGATTGAGCAGTTTGGTTTTGACGGTGTGCATGTGGACGCGGGAGACCTCAAGCCAAGCGAGGCTCGCAGCCTGCTGGCGCCGGATCGGATCATCGGCACCTTCGGCGGCGGCGCGACGGGGATGGTTCCGGGGATTCTCGCGGCTCCGGCGGACTACTACTCGATCGGGCCGGTCTTTGCGACACGCACCAAGCAGACCACTTCTCCGTTGATCGGGATGGAGGGCGTTCGGCGTCTGCGCAAAGAGGCTGGCGACGGGCCGGTTCTGGTCGCGATCGGGGGCATTACCTTGGCTACGGCGGCTGAGGCGCTGGCTACAGGAGCGACGCTGGTGGCTGTCGCCGGAGCGATCTTTCGCCAGCCCGACCCGGCGGCCGAGTTTCGCAGATGGGTGGCAGAGCTGGGTTGAGAGTTGGAAAGGATCGCTGGTTTCCCACTCTGGCAGCAAGTACAAAGACGCCACGAGGAATGCGGCACTCAGCATTTCTGGAGATCCCAGCCATCTCGCGTCTTCTTTTGATTTGACTTCGCCCTGAGACGATCACTGGTTAGGGTGATGGTGGTGATGGTGGTGGTGATGATGATGATGGGGGTGTTCTCTCACCACGACCTGCGCCTGCGCCGCATACGGAACTGCGAGGCAGAAGAGGAGCATTATTCCAAAGAGAAACTTTTTCATGCCTTATGATAGCGCGGCGTCATTTAATGTACAGAGCTACTTTGACCTACCGGCGCGAGCTCAACTTCAAAGGCTGAAGCGCGCATAGTATTCTTCTTCAAGTGACGAATCGGAATCTCAGTTCAAGGCAGGAGACAGCCATGCCTGAGCACAGGCTGGAGGACAAATCGGCCAGCGCCCCGCGGCTTGTGCAGAGCCTTGGCCTCTTCAGCTCGACCGCGCTGGTCGTCGGGTCGATGATCGGCTCGGGGATCTTCATCGTCGATGCGGATATTGCGCGCGGCACCAACTCGCCAGCGCTCTTTTTGGGCGCGTGGGTGCTGACTGCCGTTCTGACGATGATCGGCGCGCTCAGTTATGGCGAGCTGGCCGCAATGATGCCCAAGGCGGGCGGGCAATATGTCTATCTGCGCGAGTCGCTGGGGCCGCTGTGGGGCTTTCTCTATGGCTGGACGCTGTTTCTTGTCATCCAGACAGGCACGATCGCGGCCGTCGCCGTGGCCTTCGGCAAGTTTCTCGGCGTCTTCTTTCCTGCAATCTCGACGACTCACTGGCTGTGGCACATCGCTCATGTGCCGCCGCTTCGCGTGGGGCCGATGGTGCTGGGCAATATGGAGATCGGCGTCAGCACGGCCAACCTGACCGCCATCGCCGTCGTGATTTTCTTGGCCATCGTGAATATCTTTGGCGTGAAGTTGGGTGCGCTGATCCAGAACATCTTCACCACGGCCAAGGCGCTGAGCCTGGCCGCTCTGATTTTGCTGGCCTTCACCGTGGGGCGGAATGCAACGGCCTGGGCGGCTAACTTCGGCGCTGGCTGGGGAGAGTTCTGGAGGAATTCCGGCTGGAGTTCGCTGCATCCGGTCGAGGTGGGCATCGGCGGGCCGATCGTGCTCGTGAATTTGTTTGTCATCCTGGCCGTGGTTCAGGTTGGTTCGCTGTTCTCCGCCGATGCTTGGAACAACATTACCTTCACGGCCGGCGAGGTGAAGAATCCCAGGCGAAACATTCCGCTCTCGCTGGTTCTGGGTACTGGATTCGTGCTGACGGTCTATTTCCTGGTCTCGCTGGGGTATCTGCTGGTTCTGCCGATGCACGGTGACGCGAACGGCGCTACGGTGCTGGCGCGGGGCATTCAACATGCGACAGAGGATCGCGTGGCGACGGCGGTGCTGGCGCAGATCTTCCACTCCGGAGGGGCGTACCTGATGGCCGGGGCGATTCTGATCTCCACCTTCGGCTGCGCCAACGGCATGTCGCTGGCCGGCGCGCGCGTCTACTACGCCATGAGCCGGGACGGGTTGTTCTTCAAGACCGTGGGCAAGCTGCATCCACGCTATAAAACTCCGGCGGCAGGATTGCTGGTGCAAGCCGCGTGGGCAACCGTGCTGTGCATCTCGGGCACCTACAGCCAGTTGCTGGACTACATTATTTTCGCGGTGCTGGTGTTTTACATTCTCACCATCGCCGGCCTGTTCGTGCTGCGCTTCAAGCGGCCCGATGCGCCGCGGCCGTACAGGGCGCTGGGATATCCAGTGTTGCCTGCGCTCTATATCGCGCTGGCTGCATGGATCTGTATCGTATTATTGCGATATAAGCCCCAGTACACATGGCCGGGCTTGGTGTTGGTTTTGCTCGGCATCCCCGTCTATCTCTTCTGGTCCAGGAAAACTTCAGCGGGACTGCAAGCATAAGGAGTAGCCCATTCGAATGGCGAATCTCTTCAAGCGAAAACCTCTCAGCCTCATCGTGACAGAGGCGCAGGAAGAAGGAGAGCAGCATCTGGAGCGTGCTTTGGGGCCAGTTTCGCTGACGGCTCTGGGCGTGGGCGCGGTGATTGGCGCGGGCATCTTTGTGATGGCGGGCCTGGGCGCGCACAGGGCCGGTCCCAGCCTGACGCTCTCCTTTGTGCTGTGCGGAATCGGCTGCACATTCGCCGGACTGTGTTATGCCGAGTTCGCGGCCATGATTCCTCTGGCCGGTTCGGCTTATACCTATGCGTATGCCACGCTGGGTGAGCTCTTCGCATGGATCATCGGCTGGGATCTGACGCTCGAGTACGCGATGGGCGCGAGCACGGTCAGCTCAGGCTGGTCAAATTACTTCATCGAATTCCTGAAGATGTTCAACGTCAAGATACCGCTTTGGCTCAGCTACGATCATTGGACGGCGCTGACGCAGGCGACCAGCACCATCGCGCGCGAAATGGTTGCCAAGGCGCATCCCGAGCTGGCTCCCGGCTCGCAGGGCTTTCTGGATGCAGTGACCGGCGTGCTGGCACATCCCACGGCGCAGATGAACTCCGCGGCCGATGCTCTGCTCGCCGCTCCGCGTATCTTTGGCGTGGAGATCGGCTTCAATCTGCCGGCATTCATTATTGCGCTGATCATTACCTGGATTCTCGTGATGGGCATCAAGGAGAGCGCCCAATTCAACGCGGGCATCGTCATCGTCAAAGTCGCGGTGGTGTTGTTTGTGCTGGTTCTGGGTTCGCACTACGTTCATCCCAGCAATTGGGGCCACGATTGGCACAGCTTCGCGCCCTTTGGGGTAGCGGGCATCAGTTCGGCCGCGGCCTATATCTTTTTCGCATTCATTGGCTTCGATGCCGTCTCGACCACGGCGCAGGAGGCCAAGAACCCGCAGCGAGATCTGCCAATCGGCATTATCTCCTCGCTAATCATCTGCACGATACTCTACGTTGGCGTGGCCGCCGTGCTTACCGGCATGATGCCCTGGCAACTGGTGAATATCGAGGCCCCGATCAGCCGAGCTTTCCTGGATCACGACATCGGCTGGGCTTCGGACATCATCACCTGCGGCGCGCTTGCCGGACTGACCTCAGTCATGCTGGTGATGCTGATCGGGCAGACGCGCGTACTGTATGCGATGGCCTCGGACGGCCTGCTGCCCCGGAAGTTTTTCGCCGCTATCCATCCCCGCTTTCATACGCCCTGGAAAAACACGATTCTTGTAGGACTGCTGGCGGCCACCGTCGGCTCCGTCACGCCCATCGACAAAATTGGAACAATGGTGAATATCGGAACGCTGCTCGCATTTGTGATGGTCTGCGCGGCGGTGATTATTCTGCGCCACACGGAGCCGAATCAGCCGCGGCCCTTCCGCACGCCGGGGATTTACTTCGGCGGCAGGCTACCGATCGTGCCCGCGCTAGGCATCCTCACAAACGGGTACCTGATGTACTCGCTCGGCCTCTGGAATTGGATTCGCCTGTTTGGCTGGCTGATTATTGGGCTGTTTGTGTACTTTCTCTACTCGCTCAAGCACAGCAAGGTGCAGGCGTTGCCGGATGCCGCCAGCGGCGACTGAACCGGCGCTGGCAGAGAGATTTGCATAACAGCCTCCGCTCGGAGGCCGTTATGCCGTAAGAGCTCAATGCTCGATTAAGCCGTTGCCGTGGCGCAGAACTGGTCGAAGGCCCGGGCAAGTTCGGCGGCGATCTCGTCCGCGGTGGATTGTTCGATGACGAAGCGCTGCATCAGGTAGACCAGCTTGCCGTCACGCAGGATGGCGACGGCCGGGGAACTGGGCGGATTGCCATCAAAGTAGCTGCGGGCGCGATCAGTAGCTTCGTGATCCTGGCCGGCAAAGACGGTGATCTTATGGTCGGGCTGGTTGGCGGTGTTGCCGAGCGCCTGGCGGACGCCGGGGCGCATCTTGCCCGCCGCGCAGCCGCAGATCGAGTTGACGATTAACAGGGTTGTGCCCGGTTGCGCCAGCGCCGCTTCGACCTCGTCCGCGCTCCGGGTTTCCACGACTCCAGCGCGCACCAACTCCTCGCGCATGGGGATCACCATCAGTTCTGGATACATATTCGCCTCCGGCAAGGGAAGTTGCCTGCGGCTATTCTACCGTGAATGCTCTGATGTAGCCTTGAAGATATGCTCATCGAAGAAAACAAGCCGCTTGCGCCCTTCACCACTCTCGGCATTGGCGGGCCGGCGCGCTGGTTTGCCGAGGCTGCGAACGAAGAAGAGATTGCCGAGGCTGCTGCCTGGGCAGGCGAGCAAGGCGCGCCGCTCTTCGTGTTGGGCGGAGGAAGCAACCTGCTGGTTGCCGACGCTGGATTCGATGGGCTTGTACTGCGCGTCGGATTGCGCGGGATCACAGCTTCAACTGCAAGAGAGAAACGTAGTCTTGTATCAGGGCACGACTTCAGTCGTGCCATAAAAGCCGGAAATTCAACGAGGGCTTTAGTCCCTGAGGGATGCTCATCAGAAGATCCGTCCGCCAATTCAAACGCATCGGATCAATCGGACCAGAAGATTTATCGGGCCGCAGCAGGCGAGGATTGGGAGCGTTTCGTGCAGCGGACTCTGGAGGACGACTGCGCGGGATTGGAATGTCTGGCCGGCATTCCGGGCACGGTGGGCGGAACGCCGGTGCAGAATGTTGGCGCATATGGGCAGGAGGTGGCGTCGACGATCGAGCGTGTGCGGGCCTTCGACCTGCACGAGCATGTCTTCGTCGAGTTCGCGGCTGCCGAGTGCGGCTTTGCCTATCGCCGCAGCCGGTTCAACTCGACGGATCGCGGGCGCTACGTTGTGACTCGCGTGGACTACCAGCTCACGCCCGGCGGCGCGCCTACTGTGCGCTACGCGGAGTTGCAGCGGGCGCTAGCCGAAGCACAGGCTGAGGGCAGGGAAGCGAGTCTTGCAGAAGTTGCGGCTGTAGTGCGGCGGATTCGCCAGTCGAAGGGAATGCTGTTGGTCGAGGGCGATCCGGATTGCCGCAGCGCGGGCAGCTTCTTCAAGAATCCTGTGGTGAGCGAGGAGCAGCTTCAGCGGATTGCTGCCGTGAGCGCGGCTGCTGGTTCAAGCAAGATGGCCCCGCCGCGATTTCCGGCCGGATCGGGCGCGGAGAATCTGGGCCGCTTTAAGGTGCCTGCTGCATGGCTGATCGAGCAGACCGCTTTCGCCAAAGGCTACACGCTGGGAGCCGCTGCAATCTCTTCGCGGCACACGCTGGCGCTGGTCAATCTGGGCGGAGCGAACGCGGCAGAGATTTTGGCGCTGGCCGAGCATATTACGTCGGCAGTCGAGGCCCGCTTCGGAGTTCGGCTGGAGATGGAGCCGGTGATGGTAGGGTTCTGACCACCTGCGGTGGGGCCAACTGCCCTTCGGACCTCGTGGTCTGGCGAACCTGAATGAGATCGAGGTCTCCCACCCTTCGCAGATTGTGCGAAGGGTGGGGCAGCCGAAGTTTGGGGGGATTCAGGGCTGGGCCACCCGCCAAGATGGGCGTTTATCAGGACTAATCTCGGCGATAAGCGTCTGCGCTCCTGCGATCGAAAGGGCCATAAGCAACGACCCGATAGCAAACCATTTTGATCTCCGGTCTAGCACCTCCTATTCGATTCGGGCCTGCGGGTATGTCCTATGCGTGACGCGCGGTGGTTGTTCGGGCTCTTTCTTAGGGAGACGTGATGCGTATCACAGATTGCAGCAATTGCCGGTTCGATACTCGATGACGGTACTCTGGAGGTCTGTCCGTGAATAGTTTCTGTGCGCGCATGTTCGGTCTCACCCTGTTCGTTTTTCTCGTTTTGGCTATTGCCGTCCAACCTGCCATTGCTCAGCAGGATCAAGCCACGCATATATTCCATCGGCTGATTCCAGCCGGGGATACCTGTGCCAGCTGCCACAAGGTGATATATGACCAATGGAAGGCCAGCCCGCATGGCGACAGCGGTGTCGAATGCACCGTGTGCCATGGCGAGACAACAGCAAAGGACTTCGCGGGCAGGCCGGGGTTAAGCTCATGCGACACCTGTCACACCGATCAGGTGGCACAACTGAAGTCTGATCCATTCATGGAAGGCAAGACGTGTGTGAGCTGTCATCAAGCACACACCTTCGTGGAGCACAAGAAGGCGGCCCCGGCAGGCAAGTGATAACAATTTCCAGGCGTGGCATTCTCGCGCCTGCTGGCCGGTGCATCCGCGCTCTCCGCCTTGGAAACGTGCCATCGCATGCCAAGGGAATGTACGACCGGTTGCCCTGAAAACTAGCAGGTCGTGCGCCCGGAGAATTCCGTGAAACACGGGGATACCCCGCAAGCTCGTCTGCCGCCACTGCGAATCGGACGCTGCCGGGGCCCTCTTCAATTTGTCTGTTCTACTTGAGCAAACGCCGAACGATGAAGTCGCGCAGTTAATTCATTGGTGTGAATATCACCAGTAATCCCGATTTGCGCGATAGCTGTTGGATCGACAATCCGGAAGTACTCCCGATTGCACGCTGCTCCTCGGATAGGTCCCCTGAAGTCGGCAAGGTTTCACCTATTTCTCTCGGCAACAATGTCAACTGACGCCAACAGTCCTTAGCGTGAACCGAAGGCCCGCTGCTGGTGCTTTCGATTTGTGAGACCTGCGCGGTGGTTTCCATGATGCGGCTCGCGGCGCGGCAAAAACTGGCGCTGGCTGGTAACCTATCAGCAGAGATGAACGACAATTTGCATCAGCTACGCTGTTTTGGATGTGGGGCGCGGATCTCGGGGGCGGAGGCTCAGCCGGATTTCCGTTGCGTTCACTGCGGAGATCTGTTTGAAGTGGAGTACCCTGGCTGGGGCCTGCGCGGGGGCAACGACCGGCCGAATCCGGGGGCGCTGAAGTGGCTCTGGCGTGAGCGGCGCTGTTCGAGCGAAGAGCTGGATCACTCCGGCGTCTGGCGCTTCCGCGAGCTGCTGCCCATTCTGGACAGCTTTGGCAATGCGGTGACGCTGCGCGAGGGCAATACGCCGCTCTACCACCTGCCGCGCGCGGCCAAGGCGCTGGGCATCGACCAGCTTTATGCCAAGCATCAGGGGATGAATCCGACCGGCTCGTTCAAGGACACCGGCATGACCGCGGCTCTGAGCGTGGCCAAGGAGCGTGGCTTCGAGTGGGTGGCGTGCGCTTCGACGGGGAACACCTCGGCGTCGATGGCGGCCTATGCGGCGCGGGCCGGGCTGCGCAGCCTGGTGATTATTCCCGACGGCAAGATCGCCTGGGGCAAGCTCTCGCAGGCGATGGATTACGGCGCGCTGACCTGCCAGTTGAAGGTTGATTTCGACGGCTGCCTGACGCTGCTGACGCAGATTGTGAAGGAGGCGCCGATCTATCTGCTCAACTCGGTGAACCCCTACCGGCTGGAGGGCCAAAAGACGCCGGCCTTCGAGATTGCCGAGGCCTTCGACTGGAATGTGCCCGACCACCTGATCGTTCCTGGCGGCAATCTGGGGAACTCGTCGGCGCTGGGCAAGGGCTTTCGCGAGCTTTATGAACTGGGGCTTGTGGCGAGGATGCCGCGCATCAGCGTGATTCAGGCGGCGGGGGCCAATCCGCTGGTGCGGAGCCTGGCCGAGAACGGCGGGACCTCGATGCAGCCAGTCGAGGCGCATACGCGGGCCACGGCCATTCGCATTGGCAACCCGGCCTCGTGGCGGAAGGCGGCACGGGCGATTCAGGAGACGGACGGCTGGTGCCTGGATGTGACCGAGGCCCAGATCGCCATCGCCAAGGCGGAGATCGGCGCCGAAGGGCTGGGCTGCGAGCCGGCCTCAGCGGTCACGCTGGCGGGGCTGAAGAAGCTGCGCGCAGACGGCAAGATCGGCTCCGGCGAGACGGTGGTTCTGGTGCTCACCGGCCACACGCTCAAAGACGCCGACTATACAATCGATTTTCACAAGGGAACGCTGCTGAAGGATGAGGAGACGGCGGGCCTGGAGGCGGAGATCGGCAGTCTGCAGCGCAACGCGATTGCCGTGGAGGCCACGCCGGCGGCGGTGCTGGCCGCGCTGAAGGACAGTGTGGGATGAGCGAAGAGTGGAAGATGCGCCAGGACGGTCTGCGGCTGCGCCTGCCGGCGACCTCTGCCAATCTCGGTGCCGGCTTCGACGCCGTGGCCGTGGCCTTCGACTTTTATCTGGAGATTGAGGCCGAGCCGGCGGCGGAGTTTTCGATTGCCGCGACGGGGCGCAACCGGGAGCACATTGCGCGGCTGGAAGACAACCTTGTTCTGGAGATTTACAAAGGGCTGCTGGAGAGAAACGGACGGCCGGTAATTCCGCTGGCCATTCGCATGGACAACGAGATACCGCTGGGGATGGGATGTGGCTCGTCGGCGGCGGGGCGGCTGGCGGCGATCGCGCTTGCGGTGCATTTTGGCGGGCTCGAGTGGAGTTCGGAGCCGATTCTGGAGGAAGCGTCGGCTCTTGAGGGCCATCCGGACAACGCCTCGGCCTGCTGGCTGGGCGGCTTTGTCGCGGCGGCCTTCGAGGGTCGGCGCGTGCATGTGGCGCGCGTCGAACCGCCAACCGAGTGGCGGGCGATCATCGCGCTTCCCACCGAGCCGCTGGCTACGAGCAAGGCGCGGGCCATGCTGCCCGAGTGCTATCCGCGCGAGGATGTAGTCGCTAACATTCAGTCTGCGGCGCTGCTGGGGATGGCCTTTGCGCAGGCGCGGGGCGATCTGCTGAGCATCGCCATGCAGGACCGCATTCACCAGCCCTTCCGCGCGCCCATCTGCCCGATGCTTCCCCCTCTGCTGCCGCTGGCCGGAAAGCACGGCATTCTGGGGGTAGCTCTGAGCGGAGCGGGGCCTTCGGTTTTGTTGATCGTCGAAAGCGAGGCGAGCCTGCCCGAGGCCGCGGCGGCGATTCGCAGGGCGCTGGAGGGAAACATCGAGGCTGAACTCAAGGTCTGCCGGTTTGAACCGGCGGGAGCAAGCCTGTCCTTTGAGGTCGTGCGCCCTGTCTAAGCCCGAAGCGCGAAATGCGAGTGCGCAGAGGGTCCTTTGGCTCGATCTTTGACCGGTTTGAGTGAGTTGTCCGCGCGGCGTTTGCGGAGCTTCCTCTGTGCATTTCCCGCCCGAAGCGTTACGTTTGTATCGTTGAAACCGCTGCCGCTGTGTTACTGAAATCTGTTACTCAAGATTCCTTGCTTTTCGCTCATGAAAGCCCTAAATTCGCAGCGTGGGCAGTTCTGGGGGAGGGCTGCTCTAGCGCCCGTGATCCTTTTAGGGTCCGGGCGCTTTTAATTGCTCTTGACTCGAAAAAGCCCTCTTATTTTGATTGTCTTACGAAGATCGTTGCCCGTTTTGGTTCCTCGCCATTGCTTTGCCGTCGATCAGGAGGTACTTTGCGACTTTCCAGCCCAGTGCCGCATCCCATGAAGGCGTAGTTACCGTTACACTGAATAAAGTGGTAGTAGCGCAAGGAGAATGATGGCTGGATTGGGAGTTCTTGAAGTTAGCGATGCAACGTTCGACCAGGAGGTGCTCAAGAGCGAGCAGCCGGTCATGGTGGACTTCTGGGCCGTATGGTGCGGTCCGTGCAAGGCCCTTGGGCCGATCGTGGATGGCGTGGCCGCAAACTATGCCGGCAAGCTGAAGGTGGCCAAGGTGAATGTGGACGAGAACGGCGCAACGCCCTCCCGCTACGGCATTCGCGGCATTCCGGCTTTGTTGTTTTTCAAAGGAGGCAAGGTGACCGATCAGGTGGTCGGCTATGTTCCGCAGAACGTGATTGAAGAGAAGGTCCAGCGCCTGCTGGCCTAAATATAAACAGAGACTCGGGAATTGAATCGAGAGCTGCGGCGTGAGCAGACCCAACCATCACTCAGGGTGGCGCGCTTACTGCTGGCTGTTCCCTAATCCCACATATCACTTGTATTTGCGCAGGACGCCCAGCACGCGACCCTGAATGGCCACGTGCTGGGCGTTGACGTAGATGGGGTCCATCTCCACGTTGGAGGGTTGCAGGCGCACCTGGTTGCCCTCGGTATAGAAGCGCTTGAGCGTGGTCTCGGAGCCATGCAGCAAAGCCACGACGATTTCGCCTTGGCGCGCCGAACGCGTGCGCTCCACCAGCACGTAATCCCCGCTGATGATGTGTTCGTCGCGCATCGAGTCGCCGCGCACCTCGAGGGCAAAGACGTCGCGGTTGCCCACCACGTCATGCAGCGAGATGCTCTCCTCGGTCTCCATCGCCTCCACCGGCAATCCGGCGGCGATGCGGCCGGCCAGCGGCAGCCGGTCGCTGGTGCGGGTGCGCGTTCCCGGCGGCAGCACATCGATGGAGCGGCTGCGGTTATGCACGCGGTCGAGCATCCCCTTCTTTTCCAGGTTGGTAATGTGCTTGTGCACGGTTGCCAGGCTCTTCAGCCCCATGCCGCGCGCAATCTCCTCAAAGGACGGGGAGTAGCCGTTGCGCGTTACAAACGTCTCAAGGAAGTCGAGAATCTCTTTTTGCCTTCGTGTGACTGCCATGCGGGCATTATAGCGAATAAAAAGCGAACTGCAACAAATCTTTTTTTCCTCAAGCTTGAAGGCTGTTCCAAGAGAGTCAACAAGTCGATCGAGATCGCAGGAAAACGCCCTTGCGCCTGCTGTTCGATTGCCGACGGGCTGTGCGCCGCCTGCTCCGCCGGGAGGAAGCCGAAAGCGCAACACTAAAGTTCGGAGAGGGTTCTGCCGATAAGACCGGGTGATCTCCCGCGCAGCGGTTCGAATGAGTCCATCCGAGGGCCAATGATCTCCATAAAGAAATACCTTGATGCTCCGCAAACCGCTTCCTCAGCCTGTGAGGAGCCGGAAGAGGCCGTTCTTACCACCGCAACCCTTGCAGCCTATCGCTCAGCCCTGTCGGAGATGGGAAGTTGCAGCCTGAATGCCTGTCCCGCGCTCGGAAATGGACTGAGACAGAGTCTGGGAAAGCTGGAGGCTACCCTATCCCCCGCGGTGAGCCGCGAGGTTGTCGAATCCACGGAAAAGAAGGTCGCCGAGCAGCTTCAGGATTGGGGCCAGCGGACGGCCGGCCACTACCGGAGCCAGACCTCCGAGGTCAAGGAGATGCTGCTCGTCATGACGCGCACGGTCGAATCGGTAGGCGAGCGGGATCAGCGGGCCGCCGGGCGGATGAGCGAAGTGACAACCCGGCTGCAGAAGATCGCCACTCTGGAGGACCTGACGCAGATTCGCGCCTCCATCGAGAAGAGCGCGGCAGAGTTGAAGACCTCGATCGACAGAATGACGGCGGAAGGAAAGGCCGCGATCGAAGAGCTCAAGGCGGAGGTGACCACCTATCAGGCCAAGCTGGAGGAGGCTGAACTGATTGCCTCGCGCGACGCTTTGACCGGGCTGGGCAGCCGGCTCTGGGTGGAAGGCCAGATCGAGCGCAGGATCAAAGCCGAGGCTCCGCTTTGCGTGGCCATTATCGATATCAACGGTTTCAAGCCGATCAACGACGAGCATGGCCACCTGGCCGGCGATGAAGTGCTCAAGCAGTTCTCCGCCGAGCTTCAATCGGCCTGCCGTTCCGCGGACCTGATCGGACGCTGGGGTGGAGACGAATTCATCATCCTTTTGGACTGCGATTTGACCAAGGCACAGTTGAAGATCGACCGGCTTCGCGAGTGGGTCTGCGGAAGTTACAAGATCCAGGGGCGAAACGGCTCGACGAAGCTGCGCGTGGACGCATCGATCGGTCTGGCGGAACACCTGCGGGATGAGTCGATGAAGGGGCTTCTCGAGCGCGCCGACGCCGCGATGTACAAAGACAAGGCGGCCTTCAAGGCCAGACAAGCCGCCGCTCTCAAACCATAAATCTCAAATACAACTGGCAGCCGGCGTAAGCAGGGCTTGAACGCTCAAGTCAAGCCGCGACCCGAATCCGATCCATTCGGCGCCAATCGGACTGACCCATTCTGGGACAGTACTCTCTGGTGTGCCGTTCCTGGACTCGCCCACCGTCTTTCTCCATCGCCACTCTTGAGTTCCGTCCCCCCCGGCGGGAAGGTAGAAGGGAGCCGCACGTTAGCGCAACTTAAGCTGACCTGCTGGGTACCTCCGCCGCCCTTTGGAAAACTTCAGAGGGTCAGGAACCGAGGGATGGAAAGCGGGCTCAATGAGAGAGGCATCTATGAGGTTATTGATCGCCGAAGACGACCGGGCGCTGGGGCTGTTTCTCAGCCGGGGCCTGGAGGCCGATGGGCACCGTGTCCATCTGACCTACGATGGAGTCGCAGCGGTCGAGGCATTTCGCCAGGAATCGCCCGACCTGACCATTCTCGATCTCAACATGCCGGTCAAGGACGGCGAGCAGGTGCTCGAAGAGGTGCGCGCGCTCGACGCGGATCTGCCGGTGCTGGTGCTGACGGCGCGGCAGGAGGTGGACACACGCGTCCGCTGCCTGGACCGCGGCGCAGATGACCTGATGATCAAGCCCTTCAGCCTGCACGAGCTGCGCGCCCGCTGCCGGGCCCTGCTGCGCCGCAAGCGCGAGGCGCGGCTGCTCTTGCGAGCCGGCGATCTCGAGCTGGACCGGCTGGACCACACGGCCCGCCGTGGCGGCCAGCCAATCATCCTCACCAACAAAGAATTCGCGCTGCTCGAGCACCTGATGCTCAATCGCGGCCTGTGCGTCTCGCGGGTCGAGCTGCTGGACTCGGTATGGAACCTGGAGCCGACGCAGACCACCAACATTGTGGATGTCTACGTCAACTACCTGCGCCGCAAGCTCAAGGACCCTCCCCCCGGTCAGCTGATCCGCACGGTGCGCGGGCAGGGTTACATGGTGCCGCCGGAGGCCGAGGTTGCGCGAACCGCGTTTTCCGAGCTTCCCCTGCCGGCGATCTTGCCGAACGTGGCTGTCCCGGCGGCTCCGGCTTTTGAAGCTCATTGATTTTTTCGATTCAAGCTAATTCGATCGATCCACAGGAGAATCATCATGGTCGCTGTTCCCGTTCCCGCCCTTCCGCTTGCCACCCGCATCCGTCCGCGCACCGCGCTGGTCGCTAGCGCCGACCGCAGCTTTCGCCAGCGGCTCTCCCAAACATTGACCGGCCTGCGCTGGCAGGTGCGGGAGGCCGAAGGAGGCGCCCAGGCCTGGGCGGAGGCCGAGTCCTCGCAGCCGGAGGCTGTCATCGTCGACTCCTGGCTCCCCGATCTCGATCTGGGTGAGTTTTTGAAGGACTTCCGCAGCCGGTTCCCGGAGACTGATCTGCTGACGTCGAGCGGCTCGGTTGCGCAGGAGAGCCCGCGCGGGCCCTACCGCCAGGAGCTGCTCTACGCGCTTCGCAGCTCGCAGGAGACCGACACGGCGATCTGGAATACGGCGCCGGCGCTCGGCAAGCCGGTGCAGTCGGTCGAACCTGCGAAGGTCAGGCACTGGCCTCTAGCCGCCCCTGCTGTCTCAACCTCTTCAAATGCGTCGCCGCAGGCGGTCGAGTCCCAGCCCACCCTTTCGCAGGCCGCAGCGGCGTGGCCCGCGGCTCGCGTCGAGCCCTCCCAAGCCGAGCGGCTGCCGGAGCTGGTCGGCAACGCTCCCTGCATGCTCGAAGTCAGCCGCCGCATCCGGCTGGTGGCCCCGCGATCGACCCCTGTACTGATCGAGGGGCCCACCGGCTCGGGCAAGGAACTGGTGGCCGAGGCTCTACACCGGCTCTCGGCCAGAAGCCGCAAGCCCTTCGTCGCCATCAACTGCGCAGCCATTCCCGAGGCGCTGCTCGAAGCCGAGCTCTTCGGCCACACCCGCGGGGCCTTTACCGGCGCCGTGCAGGGACGCGTCGGGCGGATCGAGGCGGCCGACGGCGGGACGCTGTTTCTGGACGAGATCGGCGAGATGCCGCTCGCGCTGCAATCCAAGCTGCTGCGCTTTGTCGAGTGCGGCGAGCTGCAGCGGGTGGGCGACAACGAAACGGTGAAGGTGGACGTGCGCATCGTGACCGCGACCCATCAGCCGCTGGCCCAGCAGACCCAGAGCGGGGGCTTCCGCGCCGACCTCTACTACCGCCTGGCCGTCTTCCTCATCCGCACGCCCTCCCTGGCCGACCACAGCGAGGATCTGCCGCTGCTGATCGATCATTTCCTGGCGCACATGGGCCGCGAGGCTCCGCTCAAGCGGGTTGACCCCGGCGCGCTGGCCAAGCTGGCCCAGCACGACTGGCCGGGCAACGTCCGTGAGCTCGAACACGTGCTCGAACGGGGCGCCATTCTGGCCGGCGAGGAGGCTGTGCTGACCGCGCGCGAGATCGACTTTGGAGCGGAGATGAACTAGGAACGCAGCTTCCAGCTCCTAGCTTCTAGCCGGAAGCTTCTCCGTCAGGAAGGAGGGGATTGCGATGCGGGTCGAGACGCAACTCAGCGACCAGATAGAACGCTACCTTGACCTGGCCACCAGCGAGGCCAAGCTGACCGCGGCCAACATGGCCAATATCGATACCCCCGGCTACGGGGCCGTGGGCATGGACTTCGCGACGGAAATGCGGGAGGCGATGGCCGGAGTCGAGCAGGGAGCCCCGCCGCGCCCGGTGCGCGTGACCCCGGTGGATGGGCTGGTCTCCCGGCCCGACGGCAACAACGTCTCGATGGACCGGGAGGGGCTGAATCTGGCCGAGGCGCAATTGCGATTCAAGACCGGCGTCGCGCTGCTCCGCGAGGAGTATCAGCGCGTCTTGGACGCCATCCATGCAGATGGCAAGTAAGCTGGAGGGCCGCGTGCAGGGACTCGTTTGAGAAAGGAGGCGCAGGAATGAACCTCTTTGCGATGATGGAGACTTCGGGCGGAGCCATGCAGGCCGAGCGGATGCGCGCCGAGGTGGTGGCGGCCAATATGGCCAACGCGGAGACGACCCGCACCGCCGATGGCGGCCCTTACCGCCGGCAGCATGTGATCTTTGCCGCCCAGCAGGGCGAAGCGGGCTTCGCCAACACTTTCAATGCAGCCTCGGGAGATGCGGAGATGGGCGATGCTGCCTCGGGGAGCCTTGCTGCGGCCTCCTTACCCCCGCTTCCGGCGCCCATGCCTCTGCTCCATCCGGCCGATGGCCTGAACAGCTTGGGGAACGGCTCCGGGCCGGTAGCGCCGGGGGTCAGGATTGCGGGCGTGGTCGAGGACAACTCGCCTCCGCTGAAGCGCTACGACCCCGGAGATCCGGAGGCCGGGCCGGACGGCTATGTCTCGTATCCGGACATTAATCCCCTCACAGAGATGGTGGACCTGATGGGGGCGACGCGTGCATATGGTCTGAATAGCTCTGCCGTGCAGGCCGAGAAGGGCATGATCGTCTCGGCCCTGGAGATCGCCAAGTCGTAGCCGCCGGACATCGCTCTTGGGCCTCGGACCGGAGCTTGGGGAGGCTGAAAGCGGCGGCGGAGCAGGAAGGCAGATTCGATGTCGATGCTGATGAACCCCGCGACGATCACCCCACTGGCCCTTCCCGCGGCGACCGGCCCCGGCGCAACAACGGCCTTGACTATCAGCCATGGAGCGGGTGTTTCGCCGGCTCCATTCTCCGATCTTTTCACCGACGCGGTGGGACAGGTGAACCAGCTGGAAGGCCAGGCGCGCGCCGCCGTCACCGGGCTGATGAGCGGCTCCGGGGTGGATGTGCACCAGGCGGTGATCGCCGCCCAGAAGGCGAGTATGGCCTTCGAGCTGGCGCTGGCCGTGCGCAACAAGGCGGTGCAGGCCTACCAGCAGGTGATTGGAATGCAGTTTTGAAGGCAGCTGTCAGTGGTCAGTGGTCAGCACCGGGCGATGAGGCAAGGGGCTGATCACTGACCACTGTTCACTGACCACTGTTCACTGACCACTGAGAGCGGAGACCATGGCCACGGGAACACAGATGGAGAAGAGCGCGCCGGCAGTGCACGGACAGCCGCGGCCCGGAGAGCCGCAGTTCGCCGACCGGCTAGCCGGCCTGTGGGGACGGGCGCGGGTCGGCTGGGCCGGGATGCATCCGGCGCAGCGCGGCTGGACACTGGTGGCGGCTCTGCTGCTTGCGGCGCTGGTCGGCGGCCTCTTCTGGTACGGACTGCGTCCCGACTGGCGGGTTCTCTATGCGGAGATGGAGCCGGAGGATGTGCGCCAGGCCGGGCAGATCCTCTCCCAGGCGCAGATTCCCTTCCAACCGACTCCCAGCGGGTCGGGGATCATGGTTCCGGCCGCGCAACTGGACAAGGCGCGGCTGCTGACCGCCGCCAAGGGCCTGAAGAGCGGGCGGCTTGGCTTTGAGCTCTTCGACAAGCCCAACTGGGTGGGTTCGGAGTTCGACGAACAGGTCAACTATCAGCGGGCCCTCGAAGGGGAGCTCGAGCGCACCATCGCCTCGCTCTCCGACGTCGAGTCGGCGCATGTGCATCTGGTACTGCCGCACGATTCGCTCTTTCGAGATCAGGACCGCCCCGCCAAGGCTTCCGTCGTGCTCAAGCCCCGCCGTCGCACCCTGGCCGACGGAGAACCGGAGGCGATCCGCAACCTGGTAGCCTCGGCGGTCGACGGCCTTGAGCCGGACCGCGTGGTGCTGGTCGATGCCGACGGTCACCTGCCGCTGGGGCCCAAGACCGCCGAAGCGATCGAGTTGAGCGCCGAGCAGGCTTTGGAGGAGAAGCTGATCGCGACCCTCGAGCCGGTAACCGGCGCGGGCAACGTGCGCGCATCCGTGACCCTCAACTACGATCCGCAGGCCACCGAGGAGACCGAGGAGAACTACGACCCGGAGCAAACGGTGACGCTCTCGATGCAGCGCACCGAGCAGACCTCTGGGGCCCAGCCAGTGGCCGCCGGGATTCCCGGAGCCGCCTCGAATGCGCCCAACACGCAGCCCCTGCCCGTCTATCCGCAGTTGAGCAGTGCGCCGCAGACCGCCAAGAGCGAGTCCGGGACCTATGCGGCTTCAAAGACCGTGCGCCATGTCGTTGAGAATCCGGGAAAGGTGAAGAGGATGACCGCGGCGATCGTGGTGAACGACCGGCTCATCCAGACCGCCTCCAAAGGCAAGGCGGCGCAGTGGCAGGCGCGTTCGCCCGAGGAGTTGCGCAACCTTACCGCGCTGGCTCAGGCGGCGGTGGGCTTCAATGCCTCGCGCGGGGACATGCTTGAGGTCGAGGATCTGGCCTTCGAGGAGAACCGCTTTGCGACCCCGGTCACCTTGCCCGGCCAGTTGCTGGCCACGGCCGAGAGCTCGCCGGTGCTGGTCAAGTATGCGGCGCTGCTGGCCTGCGTCTTTCTTGTGGTCGCCTTCGGGGTGCGTCCCGCCTTGCGCCATGCCCGCCTGGGTCCTGGGCCGAGGCACCAGGGGACAAAGGAGCTGCCAGGGCGCGCCGAGGCAGCCGAACAGCGGGTCTTGAAGCCGCCCGAGCCGGCCGAACTCGACCCGGAGCGGGTCAGAACGCAGGAGATCTTCGAGCAAGTTACCAGCCACCTCAAGCGCGAACCCACGCAAAGCTCGCGCCTGCTGCAGAGCTGGATTCACTCCGACTGATCCGGGCAGGAGCGAGCGGATTCAGGAACGGGAATCATGGGGCGGCAGGGAAAGGACCGGGATCTTGGCCGACGAGGGAAACCAGAACGAGGCGCGGCGCCGTTCGACGGCCAACCTGAGCGGGGTGCGCAAGGCTGCGGTCCTGCTGGTGGCCGTGGGCGAGGACCTGGCCAAGGAGATTCTGCGCGCCCTGCCGGAGGTGGACGTGCAGCGGCTCACCGAGGAGCTGGCCGAGCTGCGCGGCATCACGCCGGAGATGTCGGCCGCCATCCTGGAGGAGTTTTGGCAGTTGCTCGAGACGCAGAACTTCATGGTGCATGGGGGCCTGGACTACGCCAGCCGGCTGCTGATGGAGACCTTCGGCAAGGAGCGCGCCGACGACCTGCTGATGATGGTGCGCCAATCGCAGGAGGCGGCGCAGGGCAATCTGGCCAAGCTGCAGCGCACCGACCCCCAGCAGTTGGGCAAGCTGCTCGACTCGGAGCACCCGCAGACCATCGCGTTGGTCCTGGCCCATCTCGACCCGCGGCGGGCCTCGATGGTGCTGGACAATTTGGGAGAAGAACACAAGGTGCTCTCCATCCAGCGGCTGGCCGAGATGCGGCAATTCTCGCCGGAGATGGCGCAGAAGGTGGCGCATATTCTACACCGGCGCCTGGAGAGCGTAGGCGACACGGCGCGCAAGAGCTACTCGGGCTTCAAGGCGGTGGCCGATCTGCTGAACCGGCTGAATGCCGAGGAGTCGAAGAAGATTCTCGAAACCATCGAGGACGGTCAGCCGGAGCTGGCCCTGAGCATCCGCAACCTGATGTTTACCTTCGAGGACTTGGTGACGGTGCCGCCGGCCACCATCCGCGAGATCGTCTCCGGAGTGGACAAGCGGCAACTGGCGCTGGCCCTGCGCGGCACCAAGGACGAGTTGCGCGCGCAGATCTTCAAATCGATGAGCTCGCGGGCCGTCGAGATGCTGAAGGAAGACATGGAGGTTCTGGGCCCGGTACGCTCGCGCGAGGTGGCTCAGGCCCAGCAGGAGATTTTGAACCTTGCGCGGCGGCTGGAGGCCGAGGGCAAGGTGGTTCTGAAGCTCGAGACCGGCGACGAGATGCTGGCGTAAACAGAGATCAGAGAACAGAGATCGGTGGCACATAAAAGGGAGTCGAAGAACCGGGGGCCGAGAGCGATCAAAAGGTGGCCATCGATGTTGGAGCGGCCGATGAACTGATCCCTGATCCCTGATCTTTGATCTCCGATCTCTGGCCCCTGAAAAGAGGCTTTCCTTGCAGCAGGCCGAAGCAGCAACGCGCAGTAGCGCCTCGGAGCTTGTCGAGCTCTTCGCCTACCCGGCGGACCCCCATGCCCCTCCGCCGCGGATGTGGCAGGGTTGGGCGAGCGCCGATGGAGCTGCCTCTGGCGCGCCCGGCAAGGCGGCGGGCGGGATTGCGGATAACCCCGGCCGCGCGGAGCACGAACAGCGGTTGGCCGAGGAGACGCGCAAAGCCTTCGAGGGCGGCCGCGAGCGGGGCCGCCAGGAGGGGGGCCAGATGGAGCGCGAGGCGCAGGCCGCCTCTCAGGCCACGGCGGAGCAGCGACGGGCCAGCCAAGCCGTCGAGCTGATCGAGAGTTTTCGCCAGGAGCGGGAACGTTTCCTGCATGCCGTCGAAGGCGAGGTGGTGAAGCTGGCGCTGGCGGTGGCGGCGCGCATTCTGCGCCGCGAGGCGCAGATGGACCCGCTGTTGCTGACCGGCGCGGTCAGGGTGGCGCTGGGACAGCTCTCCGGATCGACCCAGGTGCGGCTGCGCGTGCCGCCGGCCGAGCTTGATCTCTGGACCGAGGCGATGGTGCTGGTGCCCAATCTGGCTGTCAAGCCCACTGTTGAGGCTGGCGAGGGAATGCGGCTGGGCGACTGCAGGATCGAGACCGGACTGGGGTCGGTGGACCTGGGAATTCGCGCCCAGTTGAGCGAGATCGAGCGGGGCTTCTTCGACCGCGCCGGAGGCACGAGAGCCACGCCCCCAATAACCGATGCCGCCGTGCCGGTTGGCGCCGCCATTAATCGGGAGGACCGCCTGTGACGCTGCTGCTGGCCCGTTATTTTGGCCGTTTGGAGCGCGGCCAGCCCTGGCGCTGGCGCGGGCAGGTGCTCGAATCTGTCGGCCAGACCATCGAGTCAGCGGGGCCGCTGGCCTCGGTCGGCGAGTGCTGCGAGATTCAGGACCAGTTTGGGCACGCGCATCTGGCCGAGGTGATCGGCTTTCGCGGCTCGAACGTGCTGTCGATGCCGGTCGAGAGCACCGAGGGCATCCGCTTTGGGAATACCGTCGAGGCCTTGGGCGTACATCCGGAGATCGAGGTGGGGCCGGCGCTGATGGGCCGGGTTCTGAATGCGCTGGGCGAGCCCATCGACGACGGCCCGCAGCCGGCCGTCTCCCTGGCGCTGCCTCTGGAGGGGGTGGTGCGGCGGCCGCTGGAGCGGGTGCCGATCCGCACCCCCCTGGGCACGGGAATTCGGGTTCTCGACGCGCTGCTGACGGTGGGCCGCGGGCAGCGAGTGGGCATCTTCGGAGGTTCGGGGGTGGGCAAGAGCACGCTGATCGGCATGATGACCCGCAACACCGAGGCGGATGTGACGGTGGTGGGCCTGGTGGGCGAGCGGGGCCGCGAGGTGGCCGAGTTCCTTGAGGATTCGCTGGGACCGGAGGGCCGGGCGCGCTCGGTGGTGGTGGTCTCGACCTCCGACCAGTCGCCGCTGATGCGCATGAGAGCTGCCCTGGCTGCTACCACCATCGCCGAGTTCTTTGCCGATCAGGGCAAGCATGTCCTGCTGGTGCTCGACTCGCTGACCCGCTTCGCCATGGCGGCGCGGGAGATCGGCCTGGCCGCCGGAGAGCCGCCGACCAACAAGGGCTACACGCCCTCGGTCTTTACCCGCCTGGCGCGGCTGGTCGAACGCACGGGTCAGTTCCGTGTGGGTTCGATTACCGCCTTTTATACAGTTTTAATGGAGGGCGACGACCAGCAGGACCCGCTGGTCGATGCGGTCCGTGCGCTGTTGGACGGCCATGTGGTGCTCTCGCGGACGCTGGCCGCCGAGGGCTGGTACCCTCCCGTTGAGCTGCTGGACTCGATCAGCCGCTTGATGCCGGCCGTGACCCAGCCGGCGCATCGAGAGAACGCGGGGCTGCTTCGGAAGCTCGTGGCCGTCTACGCGCGCTCGGAGGATCTGGTCCGGATCGGGGCCTACAAGCCCGGCTCGGACCCGGATCTGGACCGCGCCCTCAGAGCCCGCGGGGCGATGCGGGCCTTCATGACCCAGGACTCGCGTGAGCACGTTCGCTTTGCCGACTGCGTGAGCCGGTTGGCGGCGCTGGCCGCGGAGCTCTGAGCCATGGCCGCTTCGCGCGCTCTGCGGCGCCTCTTGCGCATCCGCGATCTCGAGGAGGAGCAGTGCCGTCTGGCTCTCGAATCGGCTCTCGGCGAGCTCAGTCGCCTGGAAGATGCGCTCAAGGCCGCCGTCGACCGGGAGCGCCGGGGCCGCAGGCTGGTCCAGGCCAGCGCGCGGACGGGCGAGCTGCCGGACAGGCTGGCCGGCATCGAGGAGACGCACGCCGCCGACCGGCTCTTCGCCGTGCTTGGACCCCGCATCGCGGCCAAGGAAGAAGAGGTCGTCGCACGCCGGCAGGAGTTTCTCTTGAAGAGAGTGGAGCGGCGCCAGGCCGAGACCCTGATCGAGGAGTCCGAGGCACAGCAGGCGATCGTGACGGACCGGCGCGGCCAGCAGGAGCTGGACAACTGGTACGGCTCCCGGCAGTATCGCGAGGGAGTCGAGGCAGAGCCGCCAGCGTCAGAAGGAGCCTCCTGTCAAGCTCCGGCTGGCCCCGGAGCACGGGCCGGCCAGAACAAGTGGATTGTGGATGAAACTTGAGGGAAAATCCATCGAGAACCCAGATAGCCATCCTGAATCGGGATTTCCGGTTCCATTCCTGACAAGGTTCTAACCCCTTCCGGCATCCTTTGGCACGCCTTCTGCTCCACTCCCTGCATGACCCTCGCCGCAGGAATCGAGATTGCAGTGGACGGAACTCCGGCGCGTGGCTCGGGCAAGCAGGCCGGAGCGATGCCCGGCACAGGACGTGCTGGGATGGCCTCGCAAGCTCTCTTGCCTTCGATGGCTCCTGGGGCTGCTGCCGGGACCGTTGCTGAGGCGAAGAGCTTTCGCGAGGGCTGGCAATCGCTGCTGGCCTCGCTGGACTCCAGTGCGGGAGGCCTCAGCGGGGCCGAGCCGGAGACGGGTCGAGGAACTTCATTGGCCGGATCGGCGGCCGCCGCGAAGCCGGGAGCGCGAGAGGCGGCAATCAGACCCTCCGCGGCGACTCCAGCCTTGGCCAGAGGCGGTGCTTTGAGCTTGAGGCAGGGAGCGGAAAAGAAAAGCAACGAGGCGGGCGTGGAGGCAAAACTCTCTGCTGCTTGCGCTCGGAATGAAGCCTCGCTGGCGCGTCTTGCGGACGGGGTTTCCAAGACGGCCTTCTTGAACAGAAGAATAGCCGCGGGCAGGATAGACGAGAAAAAGTCGGCGGCCGGACGGAAGTCCGAATCGGAGAGGAAGGCGCAACCAGCCCATTCCTCCCATGAGGTCAAGCTGGAGGCAGCCGTCCCGGAGGCCATGCCAGGCTTGCTCCCGTCAGCAAGTGCAACTCTTTCGATGACCGTGCCGGCGCCCGTGATTGTCCCTCCGGCGGCTCAGGGCACGAATTTCAAGGCGCATGCGGCTCCGCCCGATCTCTCTTCGGCCAAGCCCGTTCGTCGCCAACCCGCCGAAATTGCTTCCGCATCCTTGATTCCACATCTGCCGAATCTTCCGCATCCGCCGGCCCAGAATCGCTCCAGCGCGGTTACCGCTGCGGAGCGCGCCTCGGTGCAGGAGACGGCGGATGGAGACGAGACGCCCGCCAGACAAGAGCGGCTCATGCCTCTTCCCAGCGTGGGCGAGCCATCCGGCCCGGCACTCAACCGGATAGAACTGCCGAGTGCGCCGGAGGATGCCGAACCGGCGGGCGCGATGCGCGCCGCAAGCCTGAATCTGTCGGAAACGCCAGCAGCGCCGGCTAGGAACCCGGCTCAGACGGTTGCGCGGAGCCAGGATTCGCCACAATCGGCCGTCCCCATCCAGATTCCGGCGGAGACGACGGCACCGGGCCTGACTCTGGCATCTGCGCCGAGCCGGGACTCGTCTCAGACGCTTCAACAGAACCAAGCCGACCCTTCGACGCAGCCTGTGAAGCAGGTGGACCAGAGCGCGCCGGCCTTGATCGGCAACGCGATCCCGGATCGCCTAGCAGCCTTTGCGGGCACTGCCGCCGCCCCATTCATTCAGCCCTTGCCTGAAGTCGCGGCTGCCGGCGCTCCAGACACTGCAGTCAGCGGCAAGAGCCGGGAGTCAGGCTCTTTGCGGCCTGCGCGCGGAGCCGGCAAAGCCGGTTTGGCTGAGCAGGACGCTCACTCCGTCGAGGGACAGCCTTCCAGCCCGGCCATGGATGCATTCGCGATGGCGCGCGATGGAGCGGGCCTTCGCGGAGCGGTGAGAGGGACCGGCGAGCCGGCGGGAGCTTTCACGGTTTCGCCGGCCAGTTCAGAGCCCCGCGAGACCTTTGCCGCGCTTGATGCAGGGGATGCGGTGGCGAAGCCGGCCTGGATTCATGCCGGGATGCAGAGGGCCGAGGCGGGCTTTGAGGATCCGGCCCTGGGCTGGGTCGGTGTCCGGGCGGATACGAGCGGGGGCGGGGTTCATGCCCAGTTGGTGCCCGGCTCGGCCGATGCAGCCCAGGCGCTGAGCGGCCACCTGGCAGGATTGAACTCCTATCTGGCAGAGCATCATACGCCGGTCGAGACGCTGACGATGGCTGCACCCGAGAGCGGGTGGGCCGGGCAGAGCGGCACGGGCGGGGGCCAGCAGATGCAGCAAGGGGCAGGGCAGCAGACGGCGCAAGGAGCCGATTCCGGCTCACAATCCAACCCACCCGGGAATGCACCGGTTCAGCCAGCGGCCATCTCCGGGCCTCCGGCATTTCACAGGGGGTTGGACGGGAGTGCGGAGGCGGCAAGGCCGGGGGGCATCCACATTTCGGTGATGGCCTGAGGCAGAAAGCGCAGGCATCCAGAGGCCGAAGAGCGAGTCAAGACTCCGGCAGAGCGAAACCGGAGAACGCAAGCAGGAGAGAGATGCGAGGGAGGAACGATGGCAGCAGCAGCGGGAATCTTGAATCACCATGAAACGGCGGCGCAGGCGCTTGCGGCGAAAACCGCAACCCCTGCAGCGGCGACCAGCAGCAGCTCGAGCAGCTCAAGCGGCGACTCGGCCACCATCTCGGCCAACGACTTTCTCACCCTGCTGGTGACCGAGATGCAAAACCAGGACCCGACGGCGGACACGGACCCCAACGAGTACATCAACCAGTTGGTGAATGTGAACAGCCTGGAGCAGCTGATCTCGATCAACCAGACGCTCACAACGGATCTCGGCACCCCGGCGACCGGTTCAAGCGCCACAGCTTCCACCCAGGCCAGCGGCGCAACCACGAGCCTGCCGGGCGGCGGAGCGGGTGCGCAGCCGGCCATCCCGGGCGCGGCGCCGTCGCTACCTGCCTCCCTCAACGCGGCAGTCGGCAAACTGGCGCCGGGCAATCTCGGCATTCCCGCGGCTATTCCCGCGGCTCAGAGCGTGGCCCAGGCCCTCAGCGGCCGGCCTCGCGTGCAATAGCGATGCCGCGAGCTTGAATGAGCCCGGCAACAACTGTTCCGCCGCCAGCCGTCGAGGCCCGCGCCAATCCAGATCGAGAGGAGATTCACCATGCCCAACTTTTACATTCCGCTCAGCGGTCTCAACGCCGATTCGACGGCGCTGAACACCATTGCCAACAACCTGTCCAACATGAACACCACCGGCTTCAAGGGGCAGACGACCAACTTCAGCGACCTGTTTTACCAGCAGGCCGGCACGACCGGCTCGGGAGATGAGATTCAGGTCGGCACCGGCGTGCAGGTGGCCTCCAACAGCACCGATTTCACAGGCGGTTCGATCTCCTCGACCGGCGTCTCGACCGATGCGGCGATCGATGGCGCGGGCTTCTTTGTGCTGGACAATAACGGAAGCCAGCTCTACACCCGCGACGGCAACTTCCAAGCCAGTTCGGCCGGCACGCTGGAGAGCACCGGAGGCCAGGCGGTGATGGGCTATGCGGCAGTGAACGGCCAAGTCAATCCCGGCGGCGGGCTGACGGACGTTGTCCTTCCCATCGGGACGGTGATGCAGCCCCTGGCGACCTCGAACTTCAGCATGACCCAGAATCTGGATTCATCGGACCAGATCGGCGCCACAACCGCCGGCACGGTGACGGTTTACGATTCTCTCGGCCAAAGCTACTCCGCTACGGTGACCTACACCAAGACCGGAACGAACCAGTGGTCCTATGGCATCGCCATACCGGATACGATGACGGCGGCTCCGGCAACCGACCCTGCGGCAACTGTCCTGCCGGTGACGCCGGGCGCGGCGACCAACTCGACCACCGCCGCCGCGCTGGCGCCCAGTTCGGCCGTTTCCGCTGGGAATACGACCTACAGCTATAACTTCGGCTCCGGCGGCACGGTCGATTCCACGACGAATCTGAGCATTGCAGGATCGGTCATTTCCATTCCCAGCACGGGGGAATCGGTCAACGCGCTCGAAACACAGATCAACGCGCTTACCGCGACGACCAATGTATCGGCGAATGTGTCCACAGTAAACGGCAGCACCGTGCTGACCGTCACCGGGCCCACAGCCACCATACCGACCGCCGCGTCGATCGGTTCGATCGTTGCGGATTTGCCGGTCTCGACCACCAGTTACGACTTCGGCTCAACGGCCACGG
This sequence comes from uncultured Acidobacteriaceae bacterium, assembly GCA_963710875.1. Classification (GTDB taxonomy): domain Bacteria; phylum Acidobacteriota; class Terriglobia; order Terriglobales; family Acidobacteriaceae; genus Telmatobacter. Next base: position 284,556 of record CAVQBW010000005.1, read on the forward strand.
TCGATGCCGCGACGAGCCTGACGATCGCCGGGCAGGATGCCACCGGTCAGCCGTCGTCGGTTACCGTGACGAGCTGGCGCCAATGAATCCGTGGCCGCCTATTACGCCCAGGTCAATGCGGCGCTGGCGGCGGCGGCAGCAGCCGGCAACCTCACCAATGCGTCGGCGGCAAACACCGGCAACCAGTTGTCGATTGGCGGCGCGGGCATCGCGATCACCGGCAATGCCTCCCAGGATTTGAGCGCCTCCACCATCAATTACAACTTCGGATCGAGCAATGGCACGGTCGCCGCGGTCGATCCCTCGACGAATCTCGCGATTACCGGATTGAACTCCAGCGGCGTCTCGACCAGCATCGCCGCGCCCATGGTCACCGCCGGAGAGACGGTGGCGCAATATGCCGCGGCCCTCGAAAATGCCCTGGTGGCTGCCGGCATCGGCGGTGTGACGGTCAACTCGACGGCTGGCGGCCAGTTGTCGATCACCGGCGCGAATGTCACGACCACCGGCAACCTGGTTCAGGATCCAGTGGCTTCGGCCAATGGTACCGGCACTCTCACCTTCGATGCCAACGGCAATTTGGTAAGTCCGGCGGCAAACGTAGCCAACATTACCTTTGCGGGTCTCTCCGACGGCGCAGCGCCGATGAACATGACCTGGGATCTGTTCGGCGCGAGCGGATCGGGAACCATCAGCCAGACCGCGGCCGCCTCCGGGCAATCGGCGGAAAATGCGAACGGTTATACCAGCGGCGCCTATAACGGCTTCAGCATCGATTCGAGTGGCGTGGTATCGGCCACTTATTCTAACGGCCAGACGCAGAACGTGGCCCAACTGGGAATTGCGACGGTCAGCAACCTGCAAGGTCTGGCCGACGTAGGCTCGACCGAGTACGAAACCACCACGGCTTCGGGCCAGGCCAACGTCGGGGTGGCCGGCTCGGATGGACTGGGGACCATCGACGGCAGCTCTCTCGAGGCCTCCAACGTCAACATCTCCGCCGAGTTCTCCGACCTGATTGTGGCGCAGCGCGCCTTCGAGGCCAACGCCAAATCGGTGACAACCTTCGACACCATCACCCAGGAAACCATCAACATGATTCACTAATCCGCAAGGGGCGGCCCGGCGGCCACCCCTTGGCTTCCAGGCTTCTCACGAGAGGGTTCGATCAGCAGGTTCAGGCGCGGTGTGAGCGATGCGCCTGAGCCTCCCTCGGCGATCAGATCGCCAGGCGGCGGCTCGAAACCCGTGCCTTCGGTGCTCACTCACGAGCCGTGGCCGGTGCGGATCTCGATAAACAGGCCTTTCGCGCGCGCGAGAAGATGGCCTTTCTCGTCGAGAATCGTGGCTTCGGACCAGTGTTTCCGGCCTTCGCTGCGGATCAGGCGGCCCTCCAGGCGAATCGGCGCAGCGGAGTGCACGGGACGCAGGTAGTCGATCTCCATCTGGCGGGTCATCGCCGTCAATCCCAGCGCGCGTACCGATTTGCTCATGCTCTCGTCCAGCAGCGTGGCGATGATGCCGCCATGCACATAACCGGCCGGCCCCTCGAAGCGATCCGGAATCGTAACCGGGCACACCACGGTTCCATCTTCGGCAAGCAGGAACTCAAGGCGCAGGCCGGCTTCATTGGCCGGGCCGCAGCCGAAACAGCGGCTCTGGGCCTTGTGCGCCATGGGGGTGAGTCTCTCGGCAGATGAATCCATGGCCTCAGCATAGCGGAAGAGGCGCCTTTCAGAGTGCATTCGCAGATTCGGCTTTCTTTACGTAAACTTTCTCCAGGGGAAGAGCAGCAGCCGAATGGTGCGATGGAAGATCGGATGGTTCTTTGTTTGCCTCGGGTTGACGGCCTGTCTCAGTGGCTGCCGACCGGCGCCGGCTCTCACTCCGCAAGAGGCGGAAGGGAAGCAGCTCTACGAGATTCGCTGTGCCCACTGCCACGAATTCAACGATCTCGCTCTCAAGAAGGTTCCGCCGGACCTGCACGGCCTCTTCAACCGCAAGACCTTACCCAGCGGAGCTCCTGCGACCGACCAGGCGGTGCGTCACAATATCCTGGCGGGGAAGGGAATGATGCCGCCCTTCACAGGCCGATTCACCGACGAGCAGATGGCCGCGCTGCTGGCCTATCTGCACACCGGACTGCCCTGATTCTTCGTATCCTGCGAAGAAAGTCGGAGCACCAAAGTCACCTCCGAACCGCGCCCGATTGTGATATGGATCACGTTTAGCTATAAGAATTACCAAAGTACTGGGCATCTACGGCAAACCTCTACACTTCCGTAATGTAAAGTGTAGATTATTGAGATGGGGACCTACCTCTCTTCAGCGTTTCTGCCGATCAGCGTGTTTGCGCGTGCTGCAGGTCGCTTCACGCTGTACTAGAGATGACGAACGGAAGGATGAAGACAATGCCTAAAAAGATTTGCACAAACTATGGCAAATGCGCGCTTGCTAACGCTCATGAGGACTTTTCCCATGAGAAGAGGTCGATGACCTATTGCCCACTCTGTGACAAAAGACTCAGCCTAGTCTCACCCCCATCCAGGGATATAGCGGCCAAGATCGTCCTCGGAATCTCTACGACGTTTATTCTTTTTGTTCTCTTCGGTTACGCAGTTGAAAAGAAATGGATCAACGCTCCCGGAGACACGAACGCCGCCGAGTTGAGGAGCACCCAGCCGCCCATCCTTCGCCTGGCCGACTCGAATACCATGCAAGACAGCCTGGGACCGGCGCTGGCCGAGGCCTTTCTCAAGGCTCAGGGAGCCAGGAATATCCAGATTATTCCCGGAGCCAATCCGCAGGAAGAGACTGTTCAGGGCGCTTTGCCCGGCGATACAAGTGTTTCGTCGATCGAGATAGCCGCTTATGGCTCTGGAAGCGCCTTTACCGCACTGGCCGAGAACCGTTGCGACATCGGGATGGCCTCGCGGAAGATGAAACCCGCCGAAGCCGGCAAGTTCGCATCGAAGGGTGACCTTCACCCGGCGGACAGCGAACATGTCCTCGGGCTTGATGGCATGGCGGTGATCGTCAACGCCTCCAATCCGCTCAGCGAACTTCGAAAAGACACGATCAAGCGAATCTTTACCGGGGAGATTACCGACTGGTCGAAGATCGGAACTTATCGCGGCCCCATTCAGATTTACGCGAGAGACGAGGGGTCTGCGATCACCGACTCCTTCAGAAGCTCGGTGCTTTCCGGAATGGCTCTGGCGCCATCGGCCCGCATGTATGGGGACAGCAATGCGGTGACCGAGGCGGTGGCCGACGATCCGAACGGTATCGGTTTCGTAAGTTTTTCCGTCGTTCACGGCGCAAAATCCATTGCCGTATCGGACAAGGGAACCGGCGCGCTCAAGCCGACCCGGTTGACCGTCTCTACGGAAGACTACCCTCTATCGAGGCGCCTCTACCTTTACGCTTCAGCGACTCCCCACAGCTCATATACAGGGAAGTTCGTCGAGTTTGCCCTTTCCAAGGAGGGTCAGGAAGTGGTTGCGGCCAACGGCTTCGTTGCTCAGGAGGTTGTCGCAGCGCCGCAACCTGTAGCCATTACAGCTCCTGATGAGTACAAACAGTTGACCCAGGGCGCGGAACGGCTGTCTCTGGATCTTCGGTTTAACACGGGAGACCTGGCCAAAGACAGCAAGGCTCAGGCGGATTTGGACCGGGTTGTCTCCATGGTTGCCGACGAAGGGGGCGCGAAGGACCGCATTCTGCTCTTCGGCTTTACCGACAACAGCGGCAGCGCCGACGACAGTCAGACCGCATCGTTGAACCGGGCCAAGCTGGTCGAGAAGGAGTTTATCCAGCGGGGCATCAAGCCAGCGGTCGTCAAGGGCTTTGGTTCCGAGCTTCCCGTTGCCTCAAACGACACAGCCGAAGGCCGCGCGATGAACCGGCGCGTCGAGATCTGGATGAAGAAGTGATGCGGCGTGGCGAGTTGACCGCAAATTGTAACGGCGGTCGACTCGCAGATGGATTGCCTGCAATCGAGGAAAGGGTATTCACATTTCGTTGATGATCCGCACCGACGCCACGAACTACTGTGTGCGGAGTGACTATTCTATAACCCCCGCGCAGGCGTTGCCACCGGAATAGCGGAACGTTCGTCGTACCTGGCCTTGGCAAGCCTTCAGGCGGGCTTTACTCAATGAGATTGGGTTAGCGGCCGTTCCTTTGGCCGGATGACAAAAGAGACAAGCGGCAATAGGCCGAAAGGCAGGAGAATCGATGGTAATAGCGCGGCAGGGGAAGTGTGCAAATCTGAAGAAATGTCCGGTGTCCAGAACAAATGAGATTCATACGATCCCAGCGGGCTCGGATTTCGACTGTCCGGTATGCGGACAAGAATTGCAGGAAATTGCAGCCAAGGCCCGGCCGAAACCCATTCGGTCCATTCATGTAGCGGCGGCAGTTTTGCTGTTGCTCGTTGGTGGGCTTGCCATCTCAAAGAACTGGATCAAGCTGCCGTTGCGGGTTAATGCTGCCGATTCAATGAGAGGGGAGAACACGATCCTTCGATTGTCAGGCTCCAACACCATCGGAGAGACCCTGATGCCCGCGCTGGCCGAGGCTTTCCTAAAAAGTCGCGGAGCCACGGGTGTCCATACGGTTGACGGGTCCAAGGCCCAGGAGAAGTTCGTTCTAGGCACACTGCCTGGCGATACAGTCCCTTCGTCGATTCGAGTTGCGGCGCATGGTTCGGCAACCGCCTTCACCTCTCTGGCTGACAACAGTTGCGACATCGGCATGGCGTCCAGGCGAATCAAGCCGGATGAAGCGTCCAAGCTCTCGTCACTGGGCGACATGCTTTCTCCCACGAACGAACATATCGTGGGCCTGGATGGTATCGCCGTAATTGTCAATTCAGCCAATCCTCTTAACGAGCTCTCCAAAGACGAAATCATGCGCATCTTCACGGGTGAATCAGCCGACTGGCCCAAGGGTTCCCTTGGAAGAGTCACGGTGTATGCCAGAGACGATAAATCCGGAACCTACGACACTTTCAAGAGCCTCGTTCTTGCTGGGAAACCATTGTCGGCTGCTGCCAAGCGCTTCGAGAACAGCGATGAGCTATCGGATGCTGTTGCCAACGATCCCAATGGAATCGGATTCATCGGCCTTCCTTTCGTTCATAGCGCCAAACCCCTGGCAGTCTCGGAGAAGGGAACGCGGGCGCTGTTGCCTACCAAGTTGACGGTTGCCACCGAAGACTATTCACTCTCCAGAAGACTCTATCTCTACACTCCCGCCACCCCCGCCAATCAGCTCACGCGGCCTTTCATTGACTTTGTTCTTTCAAAGCAAGGTCAAGACCTGGTTGCTGAAAACGGATTCGTTGCCCAGAATATTGCGAAGGAATCGCAAGCTGTCGCCGAAGATGCACCGGCCGACTATAAGAAGTTGACGCAGAACGCAGAGCGTCTTTCTTTGGACTTCAGGTTTCAGGCTGGTCAATCATTGCAGGACAACAAAGCTCAAGTTGATATGGACAGGGTTGTGTCTATGATTTTTGATCAAGGGGCAACGGGACAAAAGATCTTGCTGCTCGGATTTGCCGACAGCGTCGGCAGCAACGCCTCGAATCAAGCTCTTTCGCTGAACAGGGCCAGGATTATCGAAAGCGAACTTGTCCGGCGTGGCCTGAAACCCGCAGTGGTTCGGGGGTTTGGCTCCGAGCTTCCAGTGGCTTCGAACGACACAGCCGATGGCCGCGAGAAGAACCGGCGCGTTGAGATCTGGATCGAAAACTGATGCGGCTGGGCCGCGATTGGCGCGTCCGGCTCCGCAGGGAGCGAGGATCAAAACGCCAATCGCGGTATACTCAGAATTGTTATGGCAACCGAAAAAACCTTCTACCTTGAGACCTTCGGCTGCCAGATGAATGCCCATGACTCGGAGAAGGTCATTGGCACATTGCAGCAGCAGGGCTACCGGCAGGTCGAGTCGGAAGAGGAAGCCGGCCTGATTCTCTACAACACCTGTTCGATTCGCGACAAGGCGGAGCAGAAGGTCTTCCACCGGCTGGATGAGTACAAGCGGCAGCAGAGGATGGGGAAGCGCTTCGGCGTGCTGGGTTGCGTGGCGCAGCAGGAGGGAGAAAAGATCTTCGAGCGAGCGCCTTACGTGTCGCTGGTTTCGGGATCGGCGTCCTACCGCAAGCTGCCCGAGATGCTGGCGCGCCTTGAGGCCGGCGAGACGCGCGTCACCGGCCTGGACGACAGGCAGACCGACGAAACCTTCGAGACCGAGTTCACGGCCCGCAAGAATCCCTATCGCGGCTACATCACCATCATCGAGGGCTGCGACAAATTCTGCTCCTATTGCGTGGTGCCGTACACGCGGGGCAAAGAGCGCAGCCGCGGCTCGGACTCCGTGTTCGCCGAGGCGCGGCGCATCGCCGACCTGGGTTATACCGAGATTCAGCTCCTGGGCCAGAACGTGAACAGCTACCGCGACCCGGAAGGGAAGCGCAGCTTCGCGGAACTGCTGGCCGCCGTGGGAGAAGTTTCAGGCATTCGCCGCGTGCGTTTCACCACCAGCCACCCGCGCGATTTCACCCGCGACATCGTCGAAGCCATCGATGCGGTGCCTACTCTCTGCAACCACGTGCATCTGCCCGTCCAGTCCGGCTCCTCGCGAATCCTCAAGCTGATGGCTCGCGAGTATACGCGCGATTGGTACCTGGAGCGGATCGCTTGGATCAAGGCCGCGCGCCGCCCCATCTCGATCTCGACAGATATAATCGTCGGATTTCCCGGCGAGACCGCGGAGGATTTCATCCAGACTATGGACCTTCTTGCCGAGGTCGAGTACGATTGCGTCTTCGGCTTCAAGTACTCGGGCCGGCCCAACACTCCGGCATTGACCATGATTGATTCCATCCCGGACGGCGAGAAAGCTGCCAGACTTCAATTAGTGCTTGACCGCCAACGGGAGATTCAAAGGATCAATTATGCCAGGCATCTGGGAGAGATATTGGAAGTTATGGTCGAAGGCTCGAACCCGGCGCGAGGGCAGATTATCGGACGTAGTAGCCAGAACAAGCCGGTCAACTTCACCTGTGCGCAGCCCATCGATCCCGCGCCAGGCAGCTACAAGCTGGTAAGGATTACCGCGACCCATCCGAACAGCTTGACAGGCATTGCAGTCTAAGATTTAGGGCAACAAAGGGAGGGGGATCCATGGAAATCGAGGTGCGAATACGCGGATTGATGATGGACCCGGCGACAAGCATGCCGATCGTTGTGCTCAAGGACATCGCTTCAGAGACGGTGATGCCCATCTGGGTGGGGATCTTTGAGGCCAATGCAATTGCGATCGAAATCGAGAAGGTAGCGGCGCCACGCCCTATGACCCACGATCTGACCAGAAACCTTATTCAACACTTGAACGCCAAACTGGAAAAGATAGTAATTACTGAACTTAAAGATGATACATTTTTCGCGCACTTGTGGCTCCGGCAGAACGATGAACCTCTCGTTGTCGATGCGCGGCCGTCCGACGCGATCGCTCTGGCGCTGCGCGCCGATTGCCCGATCTACGTGACGGAAGAGGTGATGCAGACCGCCAAGCTGAACACCTCGGGTCCCCCCGAAGGCCCCACGGCCGAGCAGTTGCGCGGCTGGTTGGAGGGCCTGAATGACGAAGATCTAGGGCGCTATAAGATGTAACCGCCGGAGGAAGAATGCCCGAAGAGGCAACTTGCAGCTCCATCGAAGAGGTTCGCGCAAATATCGACCGGATCGACCGGCAGCTCGTTCAACTGCTCGCCGAGTGCGGCGGTTATGTGAAGCAGGCAGTCCAGTTCAAGAAGACGGCAGAGGATGTGAGAGCGCCGCAACGCGTCGAACAGGTGATTGAAAAGGTGAAGGCTCTCGCTGAGGAACTGGGAGCGGATCCGTTTGTCACAGAGCAAGTTTACCGGACGATGATCCGCGCTTTCATCGACGCGGAGATGGCTGCACTCGCCGCAAGGCCGGGGAGCGCGCACGGGAAGTGCTGAACGTCCTGTGAATTCAGGCATGCAAACCGCTTCAGATGGCCGGGAAATAGCCAGCGGTTGTGGCCGGCTATCAGTATACAGAATATACGTTATCAGACGTTGCGGTTCTCTGATTCTGGAACAATGGAAGCCTGCCGGCACGAGATTGGCAATCGCCAGCGTGTTCGTGCTTCGAAGGCGCCGCATCCAGCAGGGCTGCCGCGAATCAAAGAATTTGTCAGGAGCAACGCCTTCAATGAAATGTGCACTCGTAGAGAGTTACGGCCGTGCGCCGCGCTATGGACAGTTCCGGGACCCTGTGGCACAACAAGATGGGCGACGATTGGTGGCAGTTCGTGCGGCAGCGCTCACTCCGCTTGCAAAGAGCATCGCTGCCGGCAAACACTACAGCAGCAGCAATAGCCTCCCCTTCGTGCCGGGGGTGGACGGCGCAGGCCGGCTTGAAGACGGGCGGCGCGTTTGCTTTTCCTTTCCGCCATCACCCTTCGGATCGATGGCCGAGAAGTCGGTGGTGGAAGCATCCAAGTGCGTTCCGATTCCGGATGAGCTGGACGATCTGACCGCGGCAGCGGCGGTGAATCCCGGCATGTCGTCGTGGGCTGCGTTGACCGAACGTGCGGAATTTGTGGCGGGCGAAAGCGTCCTGATCAACGGAGCGACCGGTGCGGCCGGCCGCCTCTCCATTCAAATCGCAAAATTCCTGGGTGCAAAGACGGTGATTGTAACCGGCCGCAATCAGGCCGGCGTGGTGCCGCTCGCCGCCTTAGGCGCCGACGTTCTTATCCCGCTGGATGAGGAGCCAGGAAAACTGACCGAGACATTTCGCCGCACGATCAGGGAGTCGGGCGTTAGCGTGATTCTCGACTATTTGTGGGGCGCGTCGGCCGAGAGCATCATCAACGCGATCTCAGGGCATGGATCAGTCATGGGCGAACCGCCGATTCGATTTGTGCAGATTGGATCGATAACCGCGGAGGCCCTCACTCTGCCGGCGAACGCTCTGCGCAGCTCCGGACTGAAACTGATGGGCAGCGGGCTGGGTAGCGTCTCAAATGCAGGACTGATTCGGTCGATTGGAGGGCTGATGAACGCGATCGTGCCCGGCAAATTCCGCGTTGATGCTGAGCCGGTCCAGCTCAGCGAGGTGGAAAGCGCATGGAACCGCGATGCAAGTGGCCGAATCGTGCTGGCCGTCTGAGCCTGGAACTGGCCCGTTGCACCCAGTTTGTAGTTTGATCGCGGCTATGGATTGATTGGCTGGCCCTCAGGGAGTCGAACCCCGATATGCTGCTCCAGAGGCAGCTGTCCTACCATTGAACGAAGGGCCAACATGTAAGCATCGGTGAGATAAGCGGCCTCATGCCGATCACTCAATCCAACTTGTACATCATAAGGGGATTCTCCGCCGCCGGTCAATTCCCTGCTGCGTCTTTCCGGGGCGCTGCTACTCCTCGCGCAGGACCTCCAGCGGCCGCAATCCCAGAATCCGGTAGCTCGCGATCCAGCCTGTCGCCGTGGCCAAGATTGCCGTGCCGGCCAGCGCGATCAGCGTAGCTCCCCATTCGATGTGAAATCCCACTTCGAGCTTGCGCAGCAGCACCCGCGTCAGCAAATTCGCAAAAACCACGCCCACCGATCCCGCCAGCAGGCCCAGGACGCTAAACTCGACGCTGAAGGTGCGTACGATACGCATTCGCGTGGCTCCCAGAGTCTTCAATACCACCGCCTCGCGCATCCGCCGGAAGCGCGTGCTGGCAACGCTCGAAGCCAGAATCATCAATCCCGCGAAGATCGAGAATCCGGCCAGAAACCGCACCACAAACGTGATCTGATCGACTACACTCTCGATCCGTTCGAGCACATCGGCCAGGCTGATGACCGACACCGTGGGATAGGCCGCGAAGAGCGCCCGTTCCATCGTTGCCACCTGCTTCGGATCGACGTGCGCGCCGCCGTACCAGGTGGCCGGCTCATCCTTGAGCAACCCAGACGGAAGAACGAACGCGACCTGCGCCCCCAGGTGCTGCCCATCGGCGCGATAGATGGCGCCGACCTTGAGCGCCCGCACCGTTCCGCCGATCTCCAATTCCACGCTAGAGCCTACGCCCAGATGCAGCCGCTGAGCCACGCCCTCGGCAACGGCAAACTCAGTCGCGCCTCCTCCACTCCACCACTTCCCTTGCGTCACCTTATCGCCTTCGGGAGCCGCATCGGCCCAACTCAGCCGCGCGTTTTCAAGCATCCGCTGCGGGAAGTGCTCGCCCTTGAGCTGCTCCACCGGCTTTCCGTTGAGCGAGACAAACCGCCCAGTCACGACCGGCATCAGATCAAGACCCTGACCCGTCGCCTGGCTCACTCCCGGCTGGCGGGCAAAGAACTCCTTGACGTCTGCAACCTCGTCGCTGGCGACATCGATGAGAAAGATGTTGGGCAGCTTGGGCGAGGCCGTCTCGCGCAGGTCGCGCAAGAGCGACGCCTGCATCAGGTAGACGGCCAGAATCAGCATGACGCCGGTGCCCAGCGCGGCCAGCACCGCCGCCGACTGATTGCCTGGCCGGTAAAGATTGGCCAGCCCCTGGCGCAGGAACGAAGGCAGCCGCAGCCGCACGCGATTGAGCAGGAAGCGCAGCGTCCAGAGCGCCACGGCGGCCAGCACGAGCAGGACAATCAGCGCGGCGCTGAACAGAGCAGCGAACCATGCGCCTACCTTGGCGGAGTCCGAGAGTGCCCAGGCAATTCCACCCAGCGCAAGGACTACGATCGCCGAAAGCCCCAGTTGCAGCCGCCGCGCCCACCAACGCGCGAGCCAGGCTTCGACTGTCGCCAACATTCTAGCCAACGCTCTCCAGGCAAATCTTGGGAGCACACGCCGCACAATGTAGATGACCATTGACCGCTCAATAAAATCTTCAACGTCCACTACTGACCCCTGCTCTACAAGCCTCCGCAAGACCAGCACAGGCCGCACGGCGCGCACATCCAACAACGGCGGCAGGCAAAAGAGCAGCGTGGTCAGGAGCCCGGTTCCCAGTCCGGCGGCGACCGACTCCCAGGGAAACTCGATATGCGCGTGAATTGGCAGCAGATTGCCAAAGACGGCCGGCAGCGCGGCCATCACGCCTACACCGGCGGCCACGCCCAGCAGACCTCCGGCCAGCCCCAGAGCCAAAGTCTGAAGCAGGAAAATCCGCAGCAGATCGCTCGACCCCGCGCCAACGGCCTTCAGAATAGCCAGCATATCCATGCGCTGTTCGAGATGCGCGTGCATGGCCATGGCTACGCCGATGGCTCCCAGCACCATCGCCACCAAACAGATCAGGCTCAGAATCGCCGTCGCGTTATCCAGCCCGTGGGTCAGTGCGGGGTTGCCCTCGCGATAGTCCATCACCTGCGCGTCGGGCAGCGCGGCCTCAAACTGCTTGCGCAGCGCGACAAGATCTGTTGGATGCTTGCTCTGCTCTGGCAGCTTGACCAGCAGCCGCTGGCTGGCGCGGCTGCCCGGCGCGATGAGGCCCGTCCGGGCAAGCGCCGCCTGCGAGATCATCACGCGCGGCCCCAGTCCCCCTCCGGCAGTGATGCGATCCGGCTCCTGCTTGAGCACCGCGGTAATTCTGAATTCCCTGCCCCCCAGGCGCAGCGATTGGCCCACATGCGCGTTCAGCCGAATGAGAAACTCATCGGCCACCACCGCCGAGTCGCCCTCCAGAGCTTGCCGCAAACTCGTCGCCGGCTCTAGCTCGGCCTTGCCATAGTAGGGATACTCGCTCGGGTCCACGGCTTTAAGCGAAACCAGAAGCGGCACCGGGTCCGGCGGGACAGAGGCCATCGAGACGGTCTCCGTCACCCAGGTTGTCTGAAGCTTGTCCTGCTTGACGATGGCCGCGAGCTTGTTTGTCTCTTCCGCATCCGGCTGATGAAAGAGCCGCGCACTCAGGTCGCCGGCCATCAGCGAGCGCGCTTCTGTCGAGAGCGTGCGGCGGAAGCTGTCGCTGAAGCCGCGCACACCGACCAGCGCCGCAACACCCACGGCGACCGAGAGCACCACAAAGCCGAATTTGGCCGGCGCGGAGCGCAGATCGCGCCAGCCGATGGCTGCGGCCCTTTTCCAGCTCAGTGCGCGCTTAGCCATTCTGCGCCTGCTCCGCGGCGGCAACAGCAAAAGGCAACGAATCCTCGACGATCAATCCGTCTTTGAGGACGATCTTGCGGTCGGCGCGGCTGGCCACCTCGGGGTCGTGCGTCACCAGCACCAGCGTAGTTCCCGCCTTGCGGTTGCGTTCGAGCAGCAGGTCCAGCACAAGCCGCCCGTTGACGGAGTCCAGGTTCCCAGTCGGCTCATCGGCCATCACGATCGGCGGCTCGACTACAAAGGCTCGCGCCAGCGCCACGCGCTGCTGCTCGCCGCCGGAGAGTTGCACAGGGTAGTGGTCCATGCGCTCCGCCAGGCCCACCTCGTCCAGCAGCCGCCGCGCCTGTTCGAGGCCGCTGCCCGCCAGATTCAGTTCAAAGGGGAGCAAGACGTTTTCGAGAGCCGTAAGGGTTTGAATCAGTTGGTAGGACTGGAAGACAAAGCCGATCTTGGCGCCGCGCACCGCGGCCAGTTCCCTTTCGGCGAGATTATGGATCGGCACGCCGTCGAGCCAGATCTCGCCGGAGCTGGGTGTGTCGAGGCCAGCCAGCAGGCCCAGCAGAGTGCTCTTGCCGCTGCCGCTCGCGCCGAGGATGGCGACAAACTGGCCGACCGGAATGGTCAGCGTAATCCCCTTCAGAATCTCCACGCGCCGCGCGCCGTTCTGAATCCACTTTTTCGCGTCACGAACCTCAATCACTCGTCCGGCCTCCGAATCGCCAAAATGTAGCGCCTAGTTCCCTGCCCTACACTATTGATGTGTACGTTCGCCGATCCCTCTTTGTTTCGCTTTGGCTGATTCTTCTTGCGGCTCCGGCCCTGACCGCGCTAGAGAAGGCCGCCAAGCCGCTGCTCGTCTGCTATGGCGACAGCATCACGGCTGGCTACGGCCTCCAGACCGGCCAATCCTTTCCCGATGCTCTGCAAAGAGACCTGAACGCCCAAGGCTATCGCTACAAAGTCAGCAACCAAGGCACAAGCGGCGCGACAACCAAGGATGCCGTTGCCGGTTTGAGCGTGATTCTGCGCATACGCCCGGAGATAGTGATCGTCGAGTTCGGCGGCAACGACGGCCTGCGAGGCCTGCCGCTCGACCAGACCCGCCACAATCTGGACACTGTGCTGACGGCGCTCGAGGCCGCCCACATCAAGATCCTGCTCGCCGGAATCACCCTTCCGCCTAACTATGGCCCGGATTACATCCGGCAATTCGATCAGATCTTCCGCGAACTGGCCCAAAAGCACCACGTCGCCCTCGTTCCCATGATCTATAAAAACCTGGTCAACGTTCCGGGAACGATTCAGTCCGACGGCATCCATCCGACGGCTAAAGGCTCGGAGATCATCGCGCGAACGCTCTTGCCAGCGCTGACGCCGCTCTTGAAGAAGTAATCAGCTTCAATTCATCACGACCACAGGCTGAAAGAGTGTCCCGGCCACTCGCTTCGCAATCCCGGCCAGCTCTCGCTGGCCGGCAAAGACCTTGACCAGGGTCGCCCCCGAGAACTCCGGAAGGTTGGCCTGAGCGCCGTTGCGCAGCCGCCCCAGGCTCTCTGCGTCGCCGGTCACCGAAGGCATCCCGGACAGCAGTGTGCGCGGATGCACGCAAATCGCTTCGAGCGCCTCCTCGTTTTCGGCCAGCGATTGCAACTCGTCCAACGTGTGCGCCTCGGCCAGCGTGAAGACTCCGGCTTGCGTGCGCCGCAGACTGCTCAAGTGCGCCCCGCAACCCAGCTCCTGACCCAGTTCGTGCGCCACGGAACGCACATACCCCCCGGCGCTGACCGTCATCGCAAAAGCAGCCTCGGCGCCGTCGAGCGCGACAATCTCGAAGGCGGCAATCTGAATCGTGACCGGCTTCAGATCCACGGGCTTGCCTTGTCGGGCCAGCTTGTAAGCGGGCGTTCCGGCGATCTTCTTCGCCGAAAAGGCCGGCGGCATCTGTTCGATCTCGCCGTGGAAGCGGCTGGCCGCCGAGCGGATTCTCTCTAAAGACAATGTTCCCTGCGGCCAGCAGTCCGGTCCTGCAGGCTGGCCTTCGGCGTCATAGGTGTCCGTCGCAAAGCCGAAGCGAATCGTGCCGCTATAGCTCTTTTCCGCCTCGCTGAAGTACTGCGCAAGGCGCGTAAACTTGCCCAGCAGCAGCGGCAAAACGCCGGTGGCCATGGGGTCCAGCGTGCCTAAGTGTCCAATGGATCGCTCCCCGGTGATCTTGCGCAGCCGGTTCACCACATCGTGGCTGGTCATGCCGGCTGGTTTGTCGATGACAAGAAGTCCGTTCACCTAATCACTGTAGCTGACCGGCCCCTCACTCGGACCGTCAGCCTTCACTGCCGGTCTGGCGCACCAGCGAGAGGAACTCCAGGCGCGTCTCTTTCTGGCGGAAGCAGCCCACCATCGCGCTGGTCACAGTGGACGAATGCTGCTTCTCGATGCCGCGCATCATCATGCACAGGTGGCGGGCCTCGACAACCACGCCCACGCCCTGCGGCTGGATGGCGTGCTGAATGGCGTCGGCGATCTGCCGCGTGAGCCGCTCCTGCACCTGCAAGCGACGCGCAAAGACCTCGACCAGGCGTGGAATCTTGCTGAGGCCGATGACCTTGCCCTTGGGAATATAGGCCACATGCACCTTGCCGAAGAACGGCAGCATGTGATGCTCGCAGAGCGAGAACATCTCGATATCCTTGACGATGACCATCTCGTCGTAGTCCTCGTCGAAGAGCGCCCCTCGCAGGATCATCGTCGGGTCTTCGTTGTAGCCCTTGGTCAGATGGGCCAGCGATTTCTCAACGCGGCTCGGCGTGGCCAGCAATCCCTGACGGCTGGGGTTTTCGCCCAACCGGCTCAGAATCTCGCGGACCATCTCCTCGAAGCTGAATTCGCTGAGGCCTTCGCCCATGCTTTCCAGCCTTGATACGGGTTTGCCCATTGCCATAGGCTGCGCCATGATCTTCATCCTTTCGTACTGGGGAATAATGCGTCGTTACTCGCCATGACACTCAAAGAAATTATTTTCGGTCTCTTCCACGCGCACATGCGCGAGTTCGCCGCCGGACAGCGCATCCTTCAACAACCCGAAGACTGCTCTGCAAAGATTCTCCGTCGTCGGCACCCGATTCACAAAGAGGGGATCGAGATTGAGGTTGGTGTGATCAAAACGGCCGATCACTTTTGTTCGTACAGTCTCATCCAGCGCAACCATGTCGACCACCATACCAGTCTCCGGATCGACCGTTCCGCCGACCAGCACCTCCACAATGTAGTTGTGCCCGTGGCCGCGGGGATTGTTGCATTTGCCGTAGGTTGTGCGGTTCTCTTCGTCCGAGAGCGCCTCGGTGTGCAGGCGGTGGCTGGCGGAGATCAAGTAGCGGCGTCCGAAGCTGGCTCTCATCGCTGACCTCGGTCGTCCACCCCACGAACGAAGACCTGTTCGTGGGGACCCCGGAATTCGGCGAAGATCTCCGGCGTCTCATAGACGCGAATCCGGCTCAACTGCGCTCCGCCGGCGGCTGTCACTGCCGATTCCATGCGATTCCAGGCTGCGATGGCGAGATTCTCCGTGGTCGGAATCGCCGCGGCAAACTCGGGAACATCGAGATTCAGATTGCGATGGTCCCAGGCGTCGAGCACCTCTCGCTCCATCGCAGCCTTCAGCCACTTCAGATCGACGACGAAGCCGGTGACCGGGTCCGCTTCGCCAGCCACCGTGACCTCCAGCGTGTAGTTGTGCCCGTGTCCGTTGCGATTGGCGCAGCGGCCGAAGACCTGTTGATTCTTCTCCTCGGTCCACGCCGGGTTCCAATAGTAGTGCGAGGCTGAGAAGGTGGCCCGCCGCGTCAGGAAAATCATCTTTCTCCCTCGATGATTGGATGCTTCAGTCTCGGTCAAGGCTTCATGGGTTGAGCTTCTAACTGCCAGCTTCCAGCCTCTAGCTCTTAGAAGCCGCGTAAATCACCATTCACAACGCCCGAACCTGCGGTAACGACCACAAACCAGCTAAAAGCTGGAAGCTAGAAACTAAAAGCTGTTTTTACGCCGCGTAGCTCCTGCCCTTCCAGCTTACCCGCTTCAGAATGTGAACTTCGTACCAACTGCTGACGAGCAACATCACAAACAACGGCAGACCCAGCGGCGCCAGTGCGCAATCGAGAAAAGGAAAGTTCGACTTGGCTACGCGGCCATAGAAGCGGAAGAGATTGCGCGCCCACAGCAGCGCCAAAACCCAGCCCGCAGCCAGCCATTGCAGGGAGTGCGCCGCAAAGTGTGCGTTCCACAGCCAGACAGCGAGCACCGGCAACAGGACCAGAAGCGCAATGTCGAGCACGCGCCACAAAGCCAGTGCCAGGGAGTTCGAGAACAGCAGCGCCAAATTCTTGCTCCAGCCCTCGATCATCGCCGCCGTCGAGCGGTACATGCGCGTCGAAAGCGCGTCCGGCGCATAGCGGAATTGGAGACCGATCTTGCGCCGTTTGGCCAGGAAGGCCAGCTCCACGTCTTCCAGCACCTTATCCGCGACCGAAGGGTGCCCTCCGATGCGGCGATAGGCCTCTCGCGCAACCAGAATGAATTGCCCGTTGGCCGCGGCGATGCGCTGATTGGGGTCGGAGACTTTCGCAGACGGATAGGCCATGGACAGTTCGCTGAAGACCAGCGGCATCAGCGAGCGCTGCAAAAGCCCTTGAACAATCTGCCGCGGCGAGTAGCTCAACATGCCGGCCCGGTGTTTGACAGCCTCATGCATCGCGCGGTGCAGGTTGCCCGGTTCGTGAATCGTATCCGCGTCGGTGAAGAGCAGCCAGCGCCCGCGCGCTCGCCTTGCAGCCGTCCAGACAGCGTTGTTCTTGCCCACCCAGCCAGGCTCCAGCTTGTCCGCCTTGATCACGGTGACCCCGGCAAAGCCACGGGCAATCTCTGCCGTCCGGTCAGAGGAGTCGTCGTCCACTACGATCAGCTCCCAGTCCCGGCCCAGCATAAAAAACTCGTCTGCCTGGCTGACCAGCGATTGCAGGCACTCGGCTAGACAGTCTTCCTCGTTGCGCGCGGGCACGATGACGGTCAGCTCGATCAGCTCCTCCGGCTCGGGCTGCGCATAGACCGTTCCCGGAACCGCTTCCCACGTCAATGGCAGCGCAGCCGGCGCATCGGAAAGCCCAAGCACCGGCTTGAAGCCGGCCTTCCCAACTGCTCCGATCCCCAGATTCTTCTCCATCCGTCCTCAGCCTTTCCCAGGAACCCTTTTGCTCCGTATTATAGGGATGTGCGGCTCCATCGGTTCCTTTCTCCCGGTTTGCTTCTGCTGTTGGCGCTTGCGCCTGGCTGCGACCGGGGCGCGCATCCGGCCCAGACGGACAAGCCAGCTCCTGACTTCACCGTCTCCGACGGCGCCACGACGGTCCATCTTGCCAGCTACCGGGGCCGCGTGGTGCTGCTCAACTTCTGGGCCACATGGTGTCCGCCCTGCATCGAGGAGATGCCGTCGCTGATCGAGCTTCACCACGAGCTGCCTAATCTTGCCGTTGTGGCCGTCAGCGTCAACGAAGACTCGGACGCATACAGCCGCTTTCTCGCCCGCCGCCACGTGGATCTGATCACGGTCCGCGACCCCACTGAGAAGGCCGCCCGGCTCTACCACTCCGCGGCGTGGCCCGAGACCTACGTCATCGACCGCAAGGGGATCATCCGGCGCAAGTTCGTCGGCCCCCAGGACTGGACCAGCCCCGAGATCCGCGACTACCTGAATGGCCTGTAGTTTCTTGTTATGATTCCTGTATGACTTCAGTGGAGATCCTCTATCGCTATGCCACGCCGCCTACCGAAGCGGTAACCTTTGCGCTGGCCGATGCCCGCGAGGTTTACGGCATTCACCGGCTCAAGTTTGATCGCGCCGCCCGCACACTCTCTGTCGAATATGACGCCACGCGGCTCAACGCGGCCGCCGTCAGCAAGCTGGTGCGCCAGGCGGGACTGGAGATCGAAGCCGAGCTGCCGTTGATCCTGCCCCAACCGGCTCTGGAACCGGCGCCCGCGGCATGAGACGATGCCGGGGTCTGATTGCGCGGCTCCAGCAACCCTGATATTCTGTCTATGGTTTCGCCGGAAACCAGCCGTGTGCGCCCGTAGCTCAGCTGGATAGAGCGACTGGCTACGAACCAGTAGGTCGGGAGTTCGACTCTCTCCGGGCGCACCATTAAATATAAGAAAATAAATACAGATACTCGTTTACAAGAAACAGCTCTTCCCGATCGATCATTTCATGTCAACACTCTGTCAACAGCTTGTGGCAAAGATCTTCTGCCCCGCTTCATGCGGGGACAATGCGCTTCGACGAAGAATTCGGCGAGGTTTTGCGCTTCATCGGAGCGTTAGGCAACCGGGGGAAGTGTTGCAGTCTTCGGTTAGCCGGTCATCCGGCCGGAACTCCGGAATTTCCTTGCGAGACGGCCGATTAACGCCTCGGAGGTTTTGCGCTTACTGAGAATGCGTCGGCCCAGCTCCAAGGTAGAAAGTTCCTGCCGGACCTCACGAATGCCTCCGAATTCAGAATGATCTCTCGGTAGTAGACACTAGAAAGCATGCCCTTGGTGTGCTCGCTTGCGACCATTCTCTGCTGACCTATCTGCACATTCGGTAAGTAATCCTGCAAAAGAGCGCCTGACGATCAATCGGCCTCTTCATCGGCTCCATGGACGATCCTATAATTACTGCTGTCGACTAGGTCTATGAAGCTCGAATCGAGTTTCGCGAAGAGATCCTGAACCTCCAACATGCGTTAGGCCTACCTCATGAAGGCGATCATACGTCCTCGTTCAAAAAGACTCCAATTCTGCTACATTATGAAGCATTGTGAATTATAGTGAATCCATTGTGTCAAACCATTTAAGTAAGACTTCCCACCAGCCCAATCTGGCTCTGATCGAGTCGATTGTCCAACGCGCGTTCCTGGAGTGCGCCGGCCAAAGCGCACTTCAGCCGGCGGAGAGCGGCGATCCGCATGAACTTTTCCATTCCGCTGCCGTGCTGGCGATCAAGAAAGAGATCGTGCGCATGGGCAGGAAGCTGTGGAAGCGGCAGTATGTCGACGGCAACGGGGGAAACATCTCGGCGCGCGTCTCGGACGAGTACGTCGTCTGCTCTCCGACTCTGCTGAGCAAAGGCGACCTGAAGGTGGAGGATCTCGCGCTGGTCGATCTCGACAACCGGCGCATCTGCGGGCATCGTTCCCATACCAGCGAGTTGCTGCTGCACCTGGAGATCTATAAGACCGTTCCGCAGGCCAAGGCGATCATTCACTGTCATCCGCCGTATGCCACGGCACATGCGATCGCCGGAGTCGTTCCGAAGGGCAATCTGGTGCCCGAGCAGGAGGTTTTTATCGGTCCAGTGGCCCTCTCGCCGTATGAGACGCCAGGCACGCCCGAGTTCGCTCGCACTGTTCGTCCGTTGGCCAAGAACCACAACACCATCCTTCTGGCGAATCATGGAGTGGTCTGCTGGGCGGATACGGTAACCCACGCGGAGTGGTACGTCGAGATCGTCGATACCTACTGCAAGACCATTCTGATCGCCTCACAACTTCAGCCGGAACTCAAGGAGATCTCTCCCGGCAAGATCGCCGACCTGGTGGCAATGAAGCAGAGACTTGGAATGAGCCTGCCGGACCTGCGGTATGCAAGAGCTAAGGCGGCGGAGCCGGAGAAGTTGGAAGCCGCCATCGATGCCTGCGCCGGTGCCGCCACTCCGGCGCAATTACCCTTGAGCGGAGGCCTGGACGCGGCCGAAATCGATCAATTGGTCCGCCATCTTTCGTTAGAGATTGCGGCCTTCCTTGAAAAAAA
The DNA here is from genome assembly GCA_963710875.1 of uncultured Acidobacteriaceae bacterium. Classification (GTDB taxonomy): domain Bacteria; phylum Acidobacteriota; class Terriglobia; order Terriglobales; family Acidobacteriaceae; genus Telmatobacter. Next base: position 304,537 of record CAVQBW010000005.1, read on the forward strand.
GAGATGACGCAGACCGCCAATTTCATTGCCGCCGATCTTGGGGCATCCAGCGGACGGATCATGCTCAGCCGATGGAATGGCAAGGTGTTTTCTTTGCAGGAGTTGCATCGTTTCTCCAATGGTGGGGTGCGGGCGGGCGACGGACTTTATTGGGACATTTTGAGTATCTTGTCGCAGATCAAGGCAGGATTGACGAAATACCATGGCCTATGCGCGCAGCCGCCACAGGGCATTGCCGTGGACGCATGGGGCGTGGACTTCGGTCTGTTGGATAGTGCCGGACATCTGATCGGAAATCCCCGGCACTATCGCGACCCCAGAACCGCCGGCATCCCGAACCTTGCATTCGAGGTCGTTCCGGAGAGGAAGTGGTTCACGGAGACCGGTGTCCAGACGATGCCGATCAATACGCTGTTTCAGCTTTTCAGCATGGTTCGCGCCCATGATCCTGCCCTTGTCTCGGCTGAGATGCTGCTGACGATTCCCGACCTGTGCGCGTATTTCCTCTGCGGCGAAAAAACCGTGGAGTGGACCGAGGCAGCCACAACGCAGATGTATTCGACTAAGCGAAAGGATTGGGCTCGCGGGCTGTTGAACGCCTTGGGTGTGCCGGTTTCCATCCTGCCGGCGGTGACGCGGCCGGGAACCGTCTTGTCGCTGGTGCGCGCAGACGTGGTCGAGGAGTGCGGCTTCACCAAGACGTTTCCGGCGATTGCGGTGGGCTCGCACGATACGGCAAGCGCCGTGGCGGCTATCCCCAATATGGATGAGGAAAGTGTCTTCTTGTCCAGCGGCACCTGGAGCCTGATGGGCGTCGAGGCGGCGGAGCCGGATACCTCTGAGGAGGCGATGCGCCTGGGCTTTACCAATGAAGGCGGCGCGGACGGAGCGGTGTTGCTGCTCAAGAACATCACCGGGCTGTGGATCGTGCAGGAGTGCATGCGGCAGTGGGCAAGCGAAGGCCGCAAAATCGAGTGGAACGAGTTGGCGTCGGCTGCTGGGGCAGCAAAGGCCTTTCAATGCTTCATCGATCCCGATGCGCCCGGCTTTCAGGCGCATTGCGATATGCCGCGCGCGATTCACCAATACTGCGCGGCGAGCGGGCAAGCGGTGCCGGAGTCGGCGGGCGAGATCGCGCGTTGCGCATTTGAGAGCCTCAGTATGAAATACCGCTCGGTACTTGAGTCGCTGCGAATGCTGACAAGGCGCGGCCTGGGCACGATCCGCGTGGTTGGCGGTGGAGGCCTGAACGCGGTATTGTGCCAGATGACGGCAGATGCGTGCGGCTGCCAGGTGGTGAGCGGCCCAGCCGAGGCGTCGGCCCTGGGCAATGCGATGCTGCAGGCGGTGGCGACCGGGCATTTGGCCGATGTGCGCTCGGGACGCGCTGCCCTTGCGGAATCGGGGCAATGTTCTGTTTTCGATCCCCATCGATCCGATCGATGGGAAGAGGCGTATGCGCGCTTCCGCGCGCTGGAAGCGAATGGAATCAACCGTGCCGCGTAGAAAATAAGGTGTGCCGGCCGTGCGGAAGCTGGAGAGTTTGTGAAGGAGACAGTTCATGGCAGCTTATGTTGTTCCTGTTCTAGAAGCGCAAACTCCGGTGACGGCCGACGAGGTGTTGCTGATCGCCAGCGGAGACCTGCGCCTTTCGGCCAATCAGACTTGTTGGCCCGCGCAGTCGCAGATGGAAGCGAAACTGACGGAGGCTTTCAAGGCCGAAGGATTCACCTTGCGCCGCGCGCATGCCTACGATCCGCAGCTCAAGCACGGCTTCATCTATAACCAGCGCATGGGCATGGATGTCTTCGCGCACATCCCCGCGGATGCGCCCCTTGTGGTCGCCGAGGCGGTGTGGCAGTACAGCAACCATGTTCTAGCCGGCCTGCTGAGCCATCGCGGACCGATCCTCACCGTGGCAAACTGGTCTGGTGAGTGGCCGGGATTGGTGGGAATGTTGAACCTGAACGGCTCCCTCTGCAAAGCTGGCGTCAAGTTCAGCACGCTATGGAGCAAGGACTTTAGGGACGAGTTCTTCCGTGCCGGGCTGCGGCAATGGCTCAAGGAGCACCGCGTCGATCACGACCTGAGTCATGTGCACGATTGTGTTCTGGCGGATCTTCCGGAGGCCGAGCGGGAGTTGGGGCGTTCACTGGCCAAGGTCCTCCAGGCCCGCAAGGCAATCATGGGAGTCTTCGACGAAGGCTGCATGGGCATGTACAACGCCATCATCGAGGACTACCTGCTGAATCCGCTGGGAGTTTACAAAGAGCGGCTCAGCCAGTCCGCGCTGATCGCCGCCATGCGCGAAGTCTCCGATGAGGAAGCACAGCGGATTCGCGCGTGGCTGGATGCGCGCGGAGTCACCTTCAAGACCGGTCCAATCGAAGAGACAGATCTGACCGACGCACAGATTCTTTTGCAGTGCAAGATGTATATCGCAGCGATGCGCATCGCCGACAGCTTCGGCTGTGACGCCATCGGCATTCAATATCAGCAGGGGTTGAAGGATATGGCGCCGGCGTCCGATCTGGTGGAGGGCTTGCTGAATAATGTCGAACGTCCACCTGTCTTCTCGCAGGACGGCAGGGAACTCTATGCGGGGCGGGCGCTGCCGCATTTCAATGAAGTGGACGAGTGCGTCGGGCTCGATTCGATTATCACCAACCGCGTTTGGAGCGCGATGAAGCTCGATCCGGCGACCACGCTGCACGATGTTCGGTGGGGTGAGCACTACACAGGCCAGGGCATCGACGACTTTGTGTGGGTCTTTCAGATTTCGGGCGCAGTGCCCGCCTCGCACATTCTCGGAGGATATTCAAAGGCGGTCAGCGAGCGCCAGCCCGCGATGTACTTCCGGCTGGGCGGAGGCACGCTGAAGGGCGTCTGCAAGCCCGGCCCGGTAGTCTGGAGCCGCGTGTTTGTGGAAGACGGCAAGGTGCACGTGGATATCGGCCGCGCGACCGCGGTCGAACTGCCGGAAGCGGAGACGGAGCGGCGCTGGCAGGAGACAACCTCGCAGTGGCCCATCATGCACGTGCTGATCGAGGGCATTACTCGGGATCAATTCATGGCCCGGCATCGCGCCAACCACGTGAATGTGGCCTATGCGCCCACAGCCGAGATTGCCTACCGGGCGCTGGCAGCGAAGGCCGCAATGTTTACCGAGCTTGGCGTTCGCGTACATCTCTGCGGCATCTGAGACGGGTTGAAGTCAAAGGAGGTTCCTATGAGCGCAACGACCGGGACGACCGCGGCGATCAGGCAATGCAAGATGCTGATCGACGGTGAGTTCACCGGCAGCAAAACCATGCTTCCGGTGACCAATCCCGCAACAGAAGAGGTGATCTCCGAGGTACCGGCAGCGACGCCTGAACAAGTGAACGACGCGGTGCTGGCGGCCGAGCGGGCACAGACGGAGTGGGCGCGGCTGCCTGCCATCCGGCGCGCACAGCATCTGCGCGAGATTGCCGCCGCAATCCGCGCGAAGAAAACACATCTCGCGCAAACCATCGTCGAGAAACAGGGAAAGATTTTGCCTCTTGCCGAGGTCGAAGTCGATTTTTCCGCCGACTACCTCGACTACATGGCCGAGTTTGCCCGCCGCTATGAGGGCGACATCGTTCAGAGCGACCGTCCGGGCGAGAACATCCTGATCTTCAAGGCCCCCATCGGGGTCGTGGCCGGCATTCTGCCCTGGAATTTTCCGTTTTTCCTGATCGTGCGCAAGTTGGCTCCCGCGCTGGTTACCGGCAACACGATCGTGATCAAGCCGAGCGGCGAAACGCCCAACAACGCCTGCGAATTCGCAAAGATCGTAGCGGAGTCGTCGCTGCCCAAGGGCGTCTTCAATATGGTGACCGGCAAGGGCTCGGTGGTTGGGATGGCGCTCGCCGGGCATCCCAAAGTCGGAATGGTGAGCCTCACTGGAAGCGTGGACGCTGGCACGGCAGTGATGCGGGCGGCGGCGCCTAATATCACCAAAGTCTCCCTGGAACTGGGCGGCAAAGCACCGGCTATCGTGATGGCGGATGCCGACCTCGATCTGGCGGTGAAGGCGATTCGCGACTCGCGCATCATCAATACCGGCCAGGTGTGCAACTGCGCGGAGCGCGTTTACGTACATGAGTCCATCGCCGATGAGTTTGTGGTGCGCATGACGGAGGCGATGCGAAAGACGGTCGCAGGCGATCCATTTGTGGCGGGCGTGGAGATGGGACCGCTGGTCAGTCAGGCGCAACTGCACAGCGTGCAGGCCGCCGTCGAGCTGGCCGTGAAGGATGGTGCACAAGTCACAGCAGGCGGCCAACGCGACGATCGAGGGCGCGGCTACTACTATCAGCCCACCGTCCTGACCCACTGCAAGCAGGAGATGGAGATCATGCGCCAGGAGATCTTCGGGCCGGTTCTGCCGATTGCCACATTCATCGATATCGACGAGGCCATCGCCATGGCCAACGACTGCGAGTACGGGCTCACGTCCTCAATCTTCACCCCCAGCCTTGACGCAGCCATGCGCGCCGCCAACGAGTTGAAGTTCGGCGAAACCTATGTGAACCGCGAGCATTTCGAGGCCATGCAGGGCTTCCACGCCGGATGGCGCAAGTCCGGCATTGGCGGTGCGGACGGACGCCATGGATTGGATGAGTTCCTGCAAACCCACGTCGTCTACATGAATCACAACAGAGATGCAAATTAGAACAATTACCGTGCTTCTCTTTGGAGGAAGATGCTGACCCCCGCACCTGAGACGCAGAAGCACGCGGCGAATGCGACGCGCCTCGTTCCGATTGGAATGGGTCTGCCCTTCGTTCTGGTCACGTCATTGTTTTTTCTCTGGGGCGTGCCCAACAACCTGAACGATGTGCTGATCCGGCAGTTCATGAAATCGTTTGCCATCTCGCGCTTTCAGGCGGGGCTTGTGCAGTCGGCGTTCTACCTGGGCTACTTTTTGCTGGCTGCGCCGGCCGCGTTGCTGATGCGCAGGTACGGGTACAAAGCCGGCTTCCTTGCCGGGCTATGCCTCCTGGGGACAGGGACTCTGCTCTTCTGGCCGGCGGCCATTGTAGCGCGCTATTCCTTTTTCCTGTTTGCCCTGTTTGTCATCGCCAGCGGGCTCTCTCTTCTTGAGACCGCCGCAAACCCATTCATCGCGCAACTGGGAGATGGAGCGGGGGGCGCGCGGCGGCTCAATTTCTCGCAGGCATTCAATCCTCTGGGATCGATCCTCGGCGTTCTGGTGGGGACCATCTTCATCTTTTCAGGGGTGGAGCTGAACGAGCGGCAGATCGCGGCAATGCAGGCCGCGAATACTTACGAAGCATATCTTCGCCGCGAGACGCTGCGCGTCGTTAATCCCTATCTGGTTCTTGGTGGGGTCGCATTTCTTCTTGCTTTTCTGATCTGGCGCACGAAGTTTCCCGTTGTCGCCGGCGAGGAGAGCACGGCAGAGGGCAACCACGGCCGCTTCCGCGATCTGCTGCGCTACCCGCACTTTCTCCTGGCCATTCTGGCGCAGTTTATGTATGTCGGCGCGCAGGTGGGCACATGGAGCTATTTCATCCAGTACGTGCAGGACTCGACTCATCAGCCGGAAAAGGTGGCGGGGTACTTTCTTACCGGAACGCTGGCGGCATTCGGAGTTGGACGCTTCTCTTCTTCGGCGCTTATGAAGTACGTGAAGCCCGGCCGTTTGATGGGACTCTACAGCGTGATCAACATCGCGCTGGTTGCAGTGGGCATTCTGCATCCGGGATGGGTAGGGTTGTGGGCAATCTTTGCAACCAGTTTCTTCATGTCCGTGATGTACCCGACGATCTTCGCGCTGGGGATCGAGGGATTGGGAAGGAATACCAAGATCGGCGGATCGCTCATTGTGATGGCAATCGTCGGCGGCGCGGTGCTCACGCCCGCCATGGGGCTGCTGTCGCAGTATACGCACAGCATCGCCGATGCCTACGCGATTCCGCTCGTCTGCTATTTCTTTGTTGCCTTCTATGCTTTTATCGGTTGCAGAATAGGGCAGAAGAACAGCGCAAGCCTGATTGAGGAAAGCGTTTGATTGAGTACGATGAGGGTTACGCGGAGTATTCTCAATGCGACGAAAATAGAGAGCAATAACAGGATTCGATTATGCGCACATCCCTTTTTATCACCTGCTATAACGACACACTTTTCCCCGAGACGGGCCGGGCGGTCGTGCGGCTGCTGGAGAGGCTGGACGTTGCACCTGAGTTTCTCCCCCAACAGACCTGCTGCGCCCAGATGCACGCCAACACCGGCTTCCGCGCTGAAGCCTTCTCCCAAGCAAGGCGGTTCGTCGGCCTCTAGGTGGAGAGTGCAGACGCTGATTCCAAGTTCTGTGCATACGAAAAAACGGAGCGCCAGCGCGCCCCGCTCTCTCCGCTCGAACCGCCCAGTCTTTAGTAGAGCCGGAAGTTGATTTCGACGTTGACCATCACCGGAACCGGGATCTTGCCGTCTTTCATCGCCGGCTTGAACTTGTACTTCATCACGGCTTCGAGAGCCTTTTGGTCCAGCCCCATGCCCAGCGGGCGCACCACGCGCGGATTCTGCGGATTGCCATGCGCATCCACGATGATCGAGACAATGCAGACGCCCTGATACTTGGCCCGCCGCGCCTCGTCGGAGAACTCCGCATCCGGCGAATACAGTGGGACGGGAGCGGAGACGCCGCCGCCCACGCTATAGAGCCCTCCGCCGTAGTTGCCGTCGGTTCCCGGTCCATAACCGTTGCCGTTTCCTGGCCCCATGCCGTCGCCATATCCGGTACCCATGCCGCCGCCGCCGCCCTGGCCGTTCGATGCGAGCTTGACGTTGACAGAGTCCTTGAAACCAACGTTGGGCAGAGACATATCGTTCGGCAGCTTGATCTCCGGCTGCACATTGATAGCCGCTTCCACCGGCAGTTTAGGCTTGTCCAGCGCCTGCACCTGGGGAGGAGTGATCGGATCCTTCTCAAACTTGGGCAGCTTGCCTTTGCTGGGATCGATGATGCTGTGGTCGCCGCCACCCCCTCCGCCGCCTGCCTTTTTAGCAGCCTGGGGTCCCTTGAAGTCCCCCACATCGATGTCGGTCAAATTCAGCGGCAGCTTATTATTGGCGACGATCTGCTTGCCGACAAAAAAGAGCGCAACCAGCAAGATTCCCACGTTGACCGTGCTGGCAATGCCCCAGGCCCAGGGGTTGCGTTTGACCGCCATCCGGTCCGGCACCGGAATCGGCGTCGAGGTCAACTCCAGCGGAGGATAATGGGGCGGAAAAAAGACGTCGCGGATGCTCTCGTAGAGATCGACCCAGATGGGCCTTTCCTTGATGGGAATGCCGAAGCTGACATCAAGCTCAACGCCCCCCGCAGTGTCTGAGGCGGCTTGAGACTCCGAGTCGGGCTGGATGAGCAGGTCGTTTGCCATATCTGCGGATGGTTCCGTGGCCTCTGGACGCTTGGTTTGCCGGGGGATCGGAGGGGGCTCCATCTCCGGACTCATGTCTCCATTATGCTTGACTCCGCCTGTTTGTGTCTTGTCCGGAAGGGACTCGCAATCCAGGCCCTCATATTCCGGCGCAGTCAGGCTTCCCATAAACAATAGACGGGGGTGCTTTGCAGTCGTTACCCTCGGCGGAGACAAAGAAAGCGGAAAAAAGAGGACTTCGCCCGGCCAATTGTCCTGCTGCCGCCTGCTCTCCCGCGCCTCTTTGCTTTGCCCGCCATTTACACTAAAGAATGAATCAGATCGGGAGAACCCAGGAAGTGACGATGTCCCCAGTACCGGAGTTGAAGGCAACCCTTACTTTGCCGCAAACCGCCTTCCCAATGAAGGCGAATCTGCCCCAGAACGAACCGCTCCGGCTGGCCCGCTGGGCCTCGATGGGGCTCTATCACGAGCTGCGCAAGGCCGGCGCCGGCCGTCCCGCGTATCTTCTGCACGACGGCCCGCCCTACGCCAACGGTCCCATCCACCTGGGCCATGCGCTCAACAAGGGGCTCAAGGACTTTGTCGTCAAGTCGAAGACCATGGCCGGCTTCGATGCTCCTTACGTGCCCGGCTACGACTGCCACGGGCTGCCCATTGAGATCAAGGTGGACGAGCATCTGGGACGAAAAAAGCTGGAGATGCCTGTTCCTGCGGTTTTGGAGGCCTGCCGCGCCTACGCGCAGAAGTATGTGGACCTGCAAACCTCGCAGTTCGAGCGCATCGGCTGCTTTGGCCGCTGGGAAAAGCCCTACAAGACGATGGCCCGCGACTACGAGGCGCGCACCCTTGAAGCCTTTTACGGCTTTCTGGAAAAAGGCTTCGTCTATCGCGGCCTCAAGCCGGTCTACTGGTGCATCCACGACCGCACAGCCCTTGCCGAGGCCGAGGTCGAGTACGACCAGCACACCAGCCCTTCGATCTACGTCCGCTACCGGCTGACCTCGGACCCGGCAGCGATTCACCCGGCGCTTGCGGGTAAACAGGTCTCGACGATGATCTGGACCACCACCCCCTGGACGCTGCCGGCGTCGATGGCCGTGGCCTTCCATCCTGACTTTGATTATGTGGCGCTGGAAGTGAAATCCACGGCTGACGAGCGACAAACTCCGGGTGCCCCATCCTTTCCGCGTTCCTCAGCGGAATGGGCGGGAAACCATGAACCCGGACCGGTGTACATCGTCGCAGCCGAGTTGGCTACCCAGGTGATTGCGGCCTGCAAACTCGGAGAAGCCGCTGAACTTGCCCGCTTCAAAGGCAGCCAGTTCGACCGCGTCACCTTCCAGCATCCCTTTCTCGAGCGCTCGATCCTCGGCGTCAACGCCACCTATGTCACCGCCGACACGGGCACCGGCGCGGTCCATACCGCGCCGGCACACGGCGCGGACGACTTCTCAACCGGCCAGCGTTATGGCCTCGACCCCACCTGCCGCGTCGATGCGACCGGCCACATTCACTTTGATCCGAGCGCATGGAATCTTGCCTCACCCCCCGCCTTCGACGGCCTGAAGGTATGGGCCGCCAATCCGGTGATCCTGGCCATGCTCGAAGAGCGTAACGCGCTGCTGGCCGTGAGCGACCTGGAGCACTCCTACCCCCACTGCTGGCGCTGCCACAAGCCGGTCATCTACCGCGCCACCGAGCAGTGGTTCATCGGCATGGAGACGCCGGTCGAGCGTGCCGACGGCTCGGAGACGACCTTCCGCCAGTTGGCCATCGAGGAGATCGACAAGGTGGTTTGGGACCCAGCCTGGGGCAAGGAGCGCATCACCAACATGATCGCTACGCGCCCCGACTGGTGCATCAGCCGCCAGCGCATCTGGGGCGTGCCCATCGCTGTCTTCCTGTGCGAGGGCTGCCAGAAGCCGATCGCCGACCCGGCGCTCAACCGGCAGATCGTCGATCTCTTCGAGCGCGAAGGCGTCGAGGCGTGGCACACGACCGATGTCGCCAGCCTGCTCCCGGCGGGCGTTGCCTGCGCTCACTGCGGCGGCAAGAGCTTTCGCAAGGAGACCGACATTCTCGATGTCTGGTTCGACTCCGGCACAAGCTGGTTTGCCGTCTGCGAGTCCGATGCGGAGTTGAAGCCCGCCTACACTTCTTTTCAAGAGAACGACGGCACGCAGGTTCTATACCTCGAAGGCGGCGATCAGCACCGTGGCTGGTTTCACTCCTCGCTGCTGACTTCGGTGGCTCTGCGCGGCCGCGCGCCCTACTCGCACGTCGCCACGGCAGGCTGGACGCTGGACGAACAAGGCCGCGCGATGTCGAAGTCGCTCGGTAACGGCGTCGATCCGGTGGATATTGCCAACCGCATGGGCGGCGAGATCGTCCGGCTCTGGGTCGCCTCCGTCGACTTCCGCGAAGACATGGCGGCCAGCGAAAACCTGATGGCCCGCTGCGCCGAGATCTACAAGAAGCTGCGCAACACCTTCCGCTTCCTGCTGGGCAACCTCAACGGCTTCGATCCCGCGCGCGACCGCGTCGCCGAGGCCGATCTGCTGCCGCTCGACCGCTACATGCTGGCCCGCACACGCAAGCTGACCGAAGATATTCTCGACTGGTATGCCGCCTTCGAGTTCCATCGCGTCTACCACGCCGTGAACGAGTTCGCAATCGTGGACCTGAGTTCCTTCTATCTCGACGTGCTCAAGGACCGCATGTACACCTTCGCGCCCACCAGCCACGCCCGCCGCTCGGCGCAGACCGTGTTGTGGCAGATCACCGAGGCGCTGGTGCGGCTGGTCGCGCCGATCCTGAGCTTCACAGCCGATGAGGTCTGGGAACATCTACCCAAGGTCGAGGGCCGCGAGGCCAGCGTGCATCTGGCTCAATTCCCTGCCCCGGCTGAGATATTCCCTGAGGACCCGGCACCACTGCTGGAAGAGTGGCAGCAGCTTTTTGAAATTCGTGATCGCGTGCTGCGTTTGCTTGAAAGAGATCGCGAGGCAAAGGATATTGGCAAGGGCCTTGAGGCTGAGATTGAAATCACCACGTCGGGCGAAAAGTTTGCCCTTTTGCAGCGCCACGCCGAGGGCCTGAAGGAGATATTCAATGTCTCAAAGGTCAACGTCGTCGACGGAATGCATCTTGTGGAACCGGACGACGAAGACGGAATTATATTGGGCCCTCAGGGAAGCCAACTGAGGAGGACCCAGATCAGGTCCGCGCCAGCGTCCGGCCACAAGTGCGCCCGCTGCTGGAACTTCATGCCAGAGGTCTCAAGCTACGGCATCTGGCAAAATGTCTGCACCCGCTGCCAGGATGCGCTCAGGGAAATGAAGATCGCTCCACCGGCCGCCACATAGCCTGGGTGCCCCCGGTCCCTAGCTTTTGGGGACCGGGGATACCACGAACCTCAACTCTCCGTTCATAAAGGAACGAAATGAAATTCGCCGCGCCCCGCCGTCTCCACTGGCTGCTGCTCATCTCCGCCGCGATCATCTTTCTTGACCGGCTGACCAAGACCTGGGTCACGCAGCACATCAAATACGGAGGCGCGATCCCGGTCATCCCTCACGTTCTGCGCATCACGCACTGGACCAACGACGGCGCGGCTTTCTCGCTCTTTGCCGACTCGGCCAAGCCTCACCTGGTTCGTTGGGGGCTGGTGGGCTTTACCTCGCTGGCGGCGCTGGTGATTCTCATCGTGTTGATCCGCATCGGCAATCGCATCACGCTGACTTCGGTCGCGCTGGCGCTGGTCTTTGCCGGCGCGCTGGGCAACGTTCACGACCGCATTGTCTACGGCTCGGTGGTGGACTTCATCGAGGTCCACATCTTCAGCTATCACTTTCCCGACTTCAACATTGCCGACTCCTCGGTCTGCATCGGCGCATGCCTGCTGCTGATCGACTCGATCCGACCCAGGAAGAACCCAATCCAATAACCGGACTACTCATGCCGCAATTCCCTCCAGGCCAGACGCTGCTGATCGACGCCGACGATACGCTGTGGGAGAACAATGTCTACTTCGAGCGCGCCATTGCGGCCTTTATCAGCTACCTCAACCACCACGAGTATTCGTCGGCCGAGGTGCGCCAGGCTCTGAACCAGATCGAGCGCGAGACGATCCTCGCCCACGGATACGGGCTGCCGAGTTTTACCCGCTCGCTGGTCACCTGCTTCGACCGGTTAAGCCCGGAGCCGGTCACCGAAGAGAAGGCCAAGCGTATCCTGGGCTTCGCCCGCTCGATCGCCGAGCAGGAGATCGAACTGCTGCCTGGCGTGGCCGAGACGCTGGCCGAGCTGGCCACGCGCCATCGGCTTATCCTGATGACCAAAGGCAACGAGGCCGAGCAGGTTGACAAGCTCTCTCGCTCCGGTCTGGAGAGTTACTTCTCCGTGGTCGAGATTGTGGCTGAAAAAGACGCGGCGAGTTACCGCGAAGTCATGCTTCGTTACGGGCTCGAGCCGCGAAGCAGTTGGATGATCGGCAACAGCCCCAGGAGCGACATCAACCCGGCTCTCGCCGCCGGCCTCAATGCCGTCTTTCTCTTTCACAAAGACACCTGGGTGCTGGAACACGCCACGCTCGACGCAGCGCCCGAAGGCCAGCAGTTAATTGAACGCGATGCCTTCGCGAAGCTCGCGGCTATCTTCTGACTCTTTGGAATTTCTCGAATGAATCAGCCTGCGCTTGACGCCGACAGTTTCATGTCTGCCAGCACCTGCTCCGGCGTCCACTCGTTGCCGGGATAGAAGCGCACGACCTTGCCATTGGGGCCGATCAGCGTCGTCGAAAGCGTGTGCGTGATCGTCGTATCCTCATTCACGGTCATTCCCAGGTCGAAGAATCTGGCCATCTCGACCAGCACCGGCTTCTCCGGCGCGGCAAACTCCCAATGCGCAAAGGCATTCTTCGCGTCGCTTCCGATATAACTCGCTCCATAGGCACGAAGCCGTTCGGGCGTGTCATGCTCCGGGTCAAAGCTGACCGAGAGCAGTTCGGTCTTGCCATAAAGCGCCGGATTGGCCGCCAACTCCTTCTCCAAAACAGCAAAGTTATGCGTCACCAGCGGGCAGAAGTTGGGCGATGGGCAGCGCGTGTAGATGAATGTGATCACCAGCGCACGCCCGCGAAACTGACCGAGATGAATCGCGCGGCCATCCTGGTTGCGCAGCTTGAAATCCGGCACCGAGTCGCCCAGAGCGGGCACATGGTAGAAAACCGGCGGCTTGTAATCCGGCTTGGCCTGCGCCACCACGACGATGTGGTCCAGAAGAATGTCGGCATCAGGGTCCTGCGAGACCAGCACGTCGGCGGTAATCACGTCGCCCGGATGCAGTTCGCTCAGGATTGCCGCATCCTTGAGCTTGTAGGGCATGGTCATCGCATCCATAAATCCGGGAATCGCCTCATGGTTCAGCGTGACTTCGCCCGTGGCGGCATCGGTGGAGACAACCTTGCCGCGCAGTTTGTAGACCTTGAAATGGTCGGCGGAGCTTTGCTGAGAGGGCGCGTTCTGGCTGGAGTGGCATCCAGACAGCACGAAGAGAGCGAGCAGCGAGCAAGCGATCAATCGACGCATCACACGCTCAGTGTACAACCACCTGCGGTGGGGCCCGTGTCCTTCAGCATCAAAAAATGAGCTGTTGGTCTCCAGCCCTTTCGCCAGAACAAGAGCGAAAGGATGGGGCGCGGAATCAGAGTGTGCGCTTAAAGAGCGAGGTTGCGATGAGCAGCGTGCCGATACCGAAAGTAAAGAGAAAGATCAGGTCAAACTCGATCGAAGCAAAGCCGCCATCCTTGAGCAGGATGGATTTGAATCCGTGAATGCAGTACGTGAAGGGGTCCACGATAGCGATGGCGCGGAGCCATGTCGGGAACGCCTTGATGGGATAGATGGCTCCCGAGGGGAAGAAGAGCAGCGTGTTGAGAACGCCGAACATGGCGCGTGGAACCAGCGGATCGTCAACGCGAACCATCATGAGAAACATCATGCCGTTGAATGCGATGGAGGTGCCCAAGATCAGCAGCAACAACTGAAGCATCGCCATGGGATGGAAGATCGTTCCCAGGCCGGCCATCAGCGAGCCGATGACGGTGAGCGATATGCCGGCGAGCACGGCTTTGATGGAGCCGGCTATATTGAGGCCCATCACCAGTTCGAGCTTGGTGATGGGCGTAACGAGATAGCCCTCGTGAACGCCGCGGGCCTTGTCGTCGATGTACAGCATCCCGCCGCCGATCATGACCGAGATATACATGGCCAGGGCGATCGATCCCGAGAGCAGGTACTTCATGTATTCGACAAAGGGGTAGAGTTCGACGATCTGGAGCGCAATGTTCTTGACGACGCGATCCTGGATGACCGGGGCGTTGAGCGCGTCGATCAGCGACTGCATCTCGGCCTCGATGCTGCCGCTCATGAACTGATCGGAGTTGTCTACGACGAGGCCTATCTTCGGCGCGTCCTGGGCATAGACGCGGCGCGAGTATTGCGCGGGAATGATGACGGCGGCGTCCAGCTTGCCGGTGCGCACATCTTCGCGGGCCAGGCGCTGGTCGGCGTAGTCAACCGTGGTAAAGGTGTCGATGTTGGCGGCGATGGCGGCAAAGGCCTCGCGGATTTTGACCGCCTGAGGGCCGTGGTCGTAGTCCACCACAGCGACCCGGGCACCGCGAATCTTTCCCCCGAAGGCGTTGCCCAGAATAACGAGCTGCACCAGGGGAAGCATCATGGACATGATCATCAGGACCGGCGAGCGGAAAAATTTGCGCATCTCGCGCTCGACGATGGCGAGCATTCTGTTCATGGCTGCGCTCCCGGCCGTGGCGGCATGATGAAGTTGACGGGTTTGATCTGCTCGTCGCGGAGCTGGCGGCCCGTATAGTGGACAAAAACATCGTCCAGCGACGTGTTTTGGACGCTGAGCGCGGTGAGCGTCTCGCCAAGGCCGGCTGCCATCTCGACGAGTTGCGTTGTCGTTTGCGAACCGTTGGACGTGAGCACGCGATACACGCCGGCCGATTGCGACTGGACATCGGTAACGCCGGCAAGCTGCCCAAGTCGAGCCGGCCACTCGTCCCGCTCGCGGGCAAACTGAACCTCAACGACGTTGGAGCCGGGGACGCTTTGCTTCAGTTCGACGGGCGTGCCGAGAGCCACCAGCGTGCCGTGGTCAACGATGGCAATGCGGTCGCAGAGCCGGTCTGCCTCCTCCATGTAGTGCGTGGTCAGCAGCATGGTGAGGTTGCGGGATTTCTTCAGGTTGTTGAGCATCTCCCACACAGCAATGCGCGAGACCGGGTCAAGGCCGGTGGTAGGCTCATCGAGAAAGAAGATACGCGGGTTGTGGACCAGGCCGCGCGCAATCTCAAGGCGGCGGCGCATTCCTCCGGAGAGGGTTTTGGTCTGCGCGCCGCGCCATTTGCTCAAGTCCACGGCTTCCAGCACCTCGGTAATGTTTTTCTCGCGCTGTGCGCGGGGCACGCTGTAGAGCTTGGCGTAGATGCTCAGGTTCTCCTCGACCGTGAGGTCCTGATCGCTGGTGAGAGCCTGGGGAATTACGCCGATGATGCGCCGGACAGCGTCAGGCTGCCTGGTCACATCGTGGCCGTCCACGATGGCCTTGCCCGAGGTGACGGGAATCAGCGTGGTCATCATGCGGATCAGCGTGCTCTTGCCGGCGCCGTTGGGGCCGAGCAGGCCGAAGATTTCGCCCTCGGCCACCGAAAAGCTGACGCTCTTGACAGCCTCGAAGTCGCCATATCGCTTGACGATTTTCTCGACAGCGATGGCCTCAGGGAGCCATGGGCTCTCCTGCGTGCCGGCGACGTTTGTGTTGAATGCGGTCACTGCTTCACCAGCTTGCTTTTGGGGATATAGACCTCGGCGGTCATGCCAGGGACAAAGCGTTCGTCCGGGTTGGGGATAAGCAATTTGATCTGTACGGTCTCGATGTCGCGCTTGCGGCCGCCGTTGATGTCGCGCTGCGTGGCGAAATCGGCCTCGGAAGCCTTCGAAATGACTTGACCCCAGACGGTTGCTCCCGAAGGCATCACGACGCGCAGGCTGTCGCCAAGTTTCACTGAGTCGGCCTCGGTTTCGGGCAGCGGCGCGTAGACCCAGGTCTGGGTCAAATCCATCACGGTGACGATGGTTCCTCCAGCCGGAAGGACTTCGCCCTGGCGAGCGGCGAGCACGTTGACCCGGCCGCTGAGCGGCGCGTAGACCTTCGCGTAGCCCAGCTCCACCTGGGCCTGTTCGGCCAGCGCGCGGGCGTTTGCGACGTCGGCGCGGGTAGAGTTCACGGTGCGCGCCGAAGCCGCGGCGAGCAGCTCATGGGCGCGGGCCTGGCGAAGGCTCGCCTGGGCCGCGGCCAGGCTCTCGCGCGCCGCGTCCTCGGCGGACTTGGAGGCTTGCAGGCTGGTGACCGCCTCGTCCTTGGCCTGTTCGCTCATGATGCCTTGCTTGGCCAACGCGACAGTCCGGCTGGTGTCGGCCTGCTGGTGCGCGTAGTTGGCCTTGGCCTCGGCCAGCGAGGCTTGCGAGGCCTTGACCTGCGCTTCGGCGTTGAGCGTGGCGCTCGAGGTTTCGCCGCGGTTCTGGCGCTCGGTCTCCACCGATTCGCCCAGCTTCCACTGGTCGCTGGAAACGGTCGCCTGGGCGGCTTGGTGCGCGGCGGCGAGATCGGCGCTCTCGATGACCGCGACGAGTTGGCCTTCCTTCACTTCCTGCCCTTCGTCGACCGCCAGCGTCTGAACGCGGCCCGGAATCTTGCTGCTCACCAGCACCTCATTGGCATCCACAGTGCCGATCAGCTTCAGTTCGCCTGATGTCCGCGCGGTGAACACATACCAGATGAACGACCCCACAGTCAAAATGCCCAATATGAGAAAAACTCGATTGCGTGCGTTCATTTGTGCCTCGTTTCATTTGCAGACGTCTGAGCGGCTTCGATATTGCAGCTTTTGAAATTTGCATTGCGGGAATGATCGGCTGGCGCGTCCATCGAGTCCGGCATGGGCGTCGAGGCCAGCACTCGCGCAGCCACCTGCGCGCCGTGTTCCCGGTCAACAAATATAGTCTGGCCTAGATACTCGACAGCGGCTATGCGGCGAAACTCCATTACGCTCCGCTCGAATGGATCGAACTCCATCAGCATTCCCATCACCGGCGCGGAGAGAAAGTAAAAGACATTGGCCCCCAGCGCCGCATACATGATTTGCATTTCGTCCACCCTGATCAGCTCTCCGGTACCGCTGCCCTCCGCAACCACTTCGCGAAGCCGGAGCATCATGGGCCGAAAGACCTTGTCCACCAAGAGGGCAAGCGCATTCTCTTCCCCCCGGTGCATGCGGATCATCTCCTGTTGCATCAAGCTTTGAAACTCCCGTTGGGAGTGAATCCGGTCAAAGTGGTTCAGGGCAAAGTGAACCAGACGCTCTCCCGCCGAGCACTCTGAGCCCATCGCGGCCATGCTGCTTGCCACGACGCGATCGGCCACAGACTCCAAGGCGGCGGCGTACAAGGCGTCCTTGCTTTTGAAGTAGTAGTACAGCAGCGCCTTGTTGACGCCAGCGGCCTCGGCAATCTGCTCGGTACGCGCCCCGGCGAGGCCGTACTCGCTGAACTGGCGGATGGCGGCCTCAAGGATGCGCGCACGAGTGAGGTCGGCGCGCTCGGTCTGGCTTCGAGGTGGATTCAGGATGTTCATAAATTAACTAACCAGTTAGTAAATTATATGAAGCTGTGCCAAAATGCAACCCGCTGCGATGAATTCTCTGGAAATATAAGACTCGGAAGGCTCAAACACCCAATCATCCGGCAGAATCTGGGGTCGGCCCCTCCTCACCCCGCCTATTTCAGACCCGCCTTGACCGCCTGCCAGAAGCTGAGATTCTCATCGCCCATCTGCCACATCGAGATGCCTGCCAGGTGATACCGCTTCACCAGTGCAACCTTCACTTGAATGCTCTGCGAATTCTCGAACCAAGCCTCATGCTTTGACCCACCGGAGCCTATGTAATCGACATAGGGGGAGCTGCTAACCGCATCCCAACTTGCGGTCTGGGTTGGCTTTTGCGTCCAGGGAATTATTCCCAGGTAATTCGAGTTGCCGGCAACCCAGGCGCCATTGGCCCTTTGTTCCCAATCGTATCCGTAGGCAGGCAGACCTAACAGCAGCTTCGACGGCGCCACAACGGTAATCGCGTACTGGATGCAAGCAGCGACCCAGTCGCTTCCGGAGACCGGACCGGGAGCGCCAGAGCCGGGAATGTGCTCATCGTAGGTCATCAACTGGAGCAGGTCCGCATCCTGCCCAATGGCCGCATAGTCCATGGCGCCGGACCAAGTGTTCGTTGGGTCGTCCGATTGCTCGGCCGGAACGCTGAGGATGAGCTTCAACGCGCTTGCGTGCAGCGTGCCCGCCAGATCGTGAACGAACTTGCTATAGGCGCCGCGGTCCTGCGGATTGAGCCCTTCAAAGTCAAGGTCGATGCCGTCGAACCCGCCGTTCTTCGCCAGGCCAGCAAGATGGCCGATCACGATGGCTTCGTTGGAGGTCATGGCAGAATGGCCCAGCTTGGCATTGAATCCGCGAGAGTCGGCATTGCTCACAGAGGCGTAGGTGCGGATGCCATGCGCCCTGTCGAAGCGGAGCACCTGGCTGGTTGCGATGCTTTCGTCGATGGCGCCCGTGGCATCGACACTGTAGACGGCGGCCGAGATCGTGTTGATGTAGGCAGAGAAGGACTGGAGCGAGTTGAAGGAGGCGTTGGGGCCCATGTACTGCGTGTAAAACCCCAGGGTGATATAGGCCGGTGCGACTGGATTGGGCGCTGCCGGCGGAATGGCTGGCGGAACAATGGGTGCTGGGGTTGTCCTCGGATCTCCCGGCCCACGGGATTGTACAAGCATGCCTGAAGGCATCAGGCCAAGCAAAACCACGCCGATCCAATAGAACTTCACCGGCAGCCTTCGCATTCCATCTTGTGTGAGCGAACCACTGGCTCGAATTATAGCGCCCGAGCGCTTTCGGAATCACCGGCTTCCTATCGGTGAAGCGATCCGTCAGAGTGCCACGTCTCCCGGCTTTCTAGGCAAAGAAGCTGATCTCCTGCCTTGCGCCGTCCAGGCTCTTGCCGGCCTTCGGCTTCGCCTCGACTTGAGAATCGGATTCCTCCCGATCCTCCGCTGTGTCCTCATCGTCCTCGAAGCCGCTTGCGGCCTTGTTGCCGCCGGGCGAGTAGGTCTCGTCGCCGGTCCTGGAAGAGCGCTCGACCTCGAAGACATCCGTCAGCCCGAGGTCGGTCTCTCTCGACTTGAACGCCGGCACGATGCGAACTCCGGAAATCGGGCTGATCTCCATCTTCGTCCCTTCTCTCGTCGAGAGATCCTATCCTCAAACGTCTATCGGCTTGTCAACGAAGAACTTTAATCCGTAAACAATCTATGTCCGAATTTCGGACAGTTGGCCGCTCAAATTCTGCAATTGCCCGCAAATTCCGAACTCCGCCGGCGATGCGGCGGTGACTTTGGAGATTTTCCGTGTCTGAATTTGAGACAGTTGGCCCCGGAGCCGGCAGCGATCTTCACCGATCCGGGTTTTGACGGCTCATGGCAATGCTAGCCGGCGATAGCAGGGCGCCGCTCGCCTCAGACTGATCGAGCAACGTAATCCCCTGAACCAGATTCATGCCTGCTGGAACGGGCAGAAAGCCGCCGCGGAGCTCGCTGGTCTCGCGAGCGATGGTCTTGAAGAGCATGGCACGACCGGCCATGTGCACCTCCAGACGCTCGGTCTTCCAGTCCGTCGCGTTGACCCGCGTCCGTTGCAGCCGGAACCAGCCGCCTTTATAGAGCCGGCCTAGGATGCCGAAGCCGAAATCGACATTTTCCTCGAGGTGGCCGTCAAGCCGCGCCAGGCGCTTGTAGCGCTGGCTGACCCACAGTTCCCCGCGCATGGCGTGAAAAATGCGGGCCTCGATGGAGTGGGCCGCATAATCGGGGTTAGGGCGGAAGCTAAGGCGGTAACAGCCGTTCTCCTCGCCGGCATACTCATAGAGAAACGCTTCCGGCAGCAGCGCGACGATGCGGCCGATGCGCTTTTCGTCCTCGGCATGTTGCTGACGGTAGCGGGCTTGTTCGGCGGGAGAGCTAAGCAGGCTGCGGAGACGGCTCTCCTCCGCAAGGCCCTCCGCTGCGCTCAGAGGATGGCCGTTGCTCGATTCAAGGCGCGCGACGGAACCCTCGGCCGTCTCCACCTGCTCTTCCAGGTGCATCTCCTTTTGCGATCGGAGCTCAATCCAGTAGCGCCAATAGCCATGCCGTTCGTGGTCGTGAAGCTCGTTGTAGACGACCTCGCGCACCAACTGAGCGGCCGGCATCGGCGGCTGAGCATGAACACAGCCAACTCCTTGCGCCAGGATGAGAACCCCAAGCAGTCCGCATAACTCGCGCACTGTACAGCCTCCTTGACGAACGACCGAGACCCAGGCGCAGTATGCAGGTAAGTTAGTGAAAAAACGGGAAGATTCCGGTGAAGAAACCAACAAAACAGCGGAAGAACCCGGAAGCATAAGCGACGCCCTTTTCGAGTGGGCGGCAACGGTCCGCCCAGGTCGGAGTTGTTACACTGGCTCCATGATGGACGAACTGGAGTTCCGCAGTCTGGCCGAAATAGCTCTCAGCTCGCTGAAGCAGCATTTGATTTTGCGCGAGGAAGAGGCGGAGGCCGGTTTTGAAGTAGAGGAACAGGGCGGCGTATTAAATGTCGAGTTCGAGGAGCCGCCGGGCAAGTTTGTGATTACGCCCAACACGCCGGTGCGCCAGATCTGGATTTCGGCGCTTTCAACCAGCTTCAAGCTCGACTGGAATCAGGCGGCCTCGGCGTTTATCCTGCCGCGCACGGGCGAGCATCTTGTGGCCCTGGTTGACCGGCTGATTGAGGAACGCCTGGAGGGGTAGCAAGCAAAGCGAAACCCCGCCCTCGCCGCAATCACAACGATGCGGAGATGGTGGGGTTTCGCACAATTCTCAGGGTTTCTACTGCAGCGAATAGACGGTCTTCAGTACCTTTTCCGCCACATTATCAGGCAGCGGCGCATAGGAGAGAGCGGAGACTTCGCTCTCGCCCGACTTGACGATCCAGCTCAGCAGATCCTTGAGAACCTTGCCCTTCACCGGATCGGCGGCATGAATGGGAATCAGCAGATAGGTGAAGCTGGAGATGGGATAGGAGCCAGCGCCGGGAGCGTTGGTGATCGAGACACGGTAGTCGGCGGGCATATCCTTCACGTTGGCAGCCGCCTCGGTGACGCCACTGATAGAGGCCTTCAACCAGTTACCCGCGGCATTCTGCACTTCGCCGTAGCTCATATTGTTTTGCAGGGCATAGATCAACTCGACATAGCCGACTGCGCCAGGCAACTGGCGAACCAGGCCGGCCACGCCCTCATTGCCTTTGCCGCCAACCCCGACCGGCCAACTGGGCGAGGTGCCTTTGCTGGGGCCGCTGGCCCACTCTTTACTCACCTTGCTCAGGAAGTCGGTCCAGATGAAGCTGGTGCCGCTGCCGTCCGAACGATGAACGACGATGATCTTCTGGTCGGGCAGCTTCACGCCGGGGTTGTCCTTGGCGATGCGCGCATCGTTCCAGTTGTTGACCTTGCCCAGGTAGATATCGGCCAGCAGCTCACCGCTGAACCTGAGATCGTTGACGCCGGGAACATTGAAGACAGGCACAACAGCTCCCAGCACGGTGGGAATGTGGATCAGCTTGACCTTGGAACTGGCGAGCATCTCGTCGGTCATGGGCATGTCGGAGGCGCCGAAGTCCACAAGGCCTGAGGTGACCTGGCGGATGCCGCCGCCAGAGCCGATCGACTGGTAGTTGATCTCGACGCCGGGATGGGCGGCGCTATACTCGCTGAACCACTTCGAGTAGATCGGGTAGGGGAAAGTCGCACCCGCTGCGGTCAATTTCTGAGCCTGAGCCGTGCTCAAGGCCAACAACGACAACACTAAAGCAACCAGAATCTTTTTCACTGAGATCTCCCTCGCAGTTTAACTGCCGGGTACGATTGTCTATGGTCAATGTTAACGGCGTTTGAATCGAGGGCAAATTTGCGATTTTCATTCGGTGCATTCGAGAAGGAGAGCAATCCGGAGCCAAACGATGTCAACTAAAGAGAATGAAGTTGACATGATAGCTCTCTGGAGAGTCCGGCGCGGCTCTGTGACCATTCTTCTCGGCGTTAATCTGGCTGAAAGTGCGGGTGCGGCTTGGAACGCCAGCAGCAAAGGGGCTATAGGAAAACCAGGGAAGATGTATCCCGGAGCCAGGGATCTCAAGTGAACGCGACCATCAGGGAGCGGCGACCCTGAACAAGGCCAATCAGGATATAGTATCCCTGGTTTTGCTCTAGCTGCCTCAATCCGTAGGCTTTATACTGGCATCTCGTAGGATTCCCTTTCCTGGAGGTTCCCGAATGCTTCGTTTTCCCTGCATCTCCGCCGCCCTCGTCGTGGCGTCTCTTCTCTTTGCGCCTGCTTTGGTTAGAGCCGCCGACAAGCCTGCCGCAGACAAACCTGCCGACAAAAGCGCTGAAAAGTCCGATGAGAAGGCTCCCCCGGCCGATGTGACCACCGAGGGCACGATCGATGCCGGCGGACAGAAGATTGCCTATACCGCCATCGCCGGCACGCTGGTCGTGGGCTCGACCGATGCGCAGGACGCACAGTTGGGGCTGGACGGAAAGCCACAACCCGGCAGTCAGCTTGCCTTGGACGAACCTAAGGAGCCAAAAGACGCAACCCCCATGGCACGTATGTCTTACGTGGCTTACTTCATGAAAGACACGAAGGCTGAAGATCGGCCTGTGACGTTCTTCTACAACGGCGGGCCGGGCAGCTCGACAGTTTGGCTGCACATGGGCTCGCTGGGCCCCAAGCATGTGGTGACCAGCGGCGACCAGCACCTGCCGGCCGCCCCCTACAAACTCGTGGACAACCCCTACTCCTTGCTCGATACCAGCGATCTGGTTTTTGTCGATATGCCCGGCACCGGCTTCGGCCGCCTCACGGGCAAAGACGCGGGAAAGGCTTTTTGGGGCGTGGATGAAGACGCCAACGCTTTTGCGCGCTTCATTCAACGTTTCATCACCAAGTACAACCGCTGGAACTCGCCCAAGTACATCTTTGGCGAGAGCTACGGCACCACGCGCTCGGCGCTCCTGGCCAACATTCTGGAGAACGACAAGAGCATCGATTTGAACGGCGTCATCCTGCTCTCGCAGATCTTCAACTTCACCACGGACATCGACGATCCCAACGTCAACCCCGGCGTGGACCTGCCCTACATGCTGGCGCTGCCCACCTATGCCGCCACTGCCTGGTACCACAAGAAGCTGCCGCAGCAGCCGGCGGCGCTTGAGCCCTTCCTGAAAGAGGTGGAAGAGTATGCCATGGGTCCGTACTCCCACGCGCTCGCCGTGGGCACCGACCTGAGCAGCGAAGAAAAGCAGCAAGTGGCCGAAAAGCTGCACGAATACACTGGCCTCCCGGTGGCCTACCTGCTCAAAGCCAATCTGCGGGTAAACGGCGGCGAGTTTGAAAAGACCCTGCAGGATGACCAGGATCTGACCACCGGCCGGCTCGATACGCGCTTCTCCGGCCCCACGCTCGACGCGCTCAGCCAATATGCCGAGTACGATCCGCAAAGTTCGGCCATCTCGTCGGCTTACGTCGCGCTCTTCAACGACTATGTGCGCCGCGACCTGAAGTATGGAGAGGGTCAGACCTATCTGCCCGAGGCGCTCTTTGCCGGAGCGCATTGGGATTGGGTGCACCACGGCAACCCCATCGGCCTGAATGTCGCCAACGACCTGGCCGCCGCGCTCAAGACCGATCCTCGGCTGAAGATCATGGTCAACGGCGGCTACTACGACCTGGCGACGCCCTTCTTCGCAGCCCAGTACGAAGACAAGCACCTGCCCATTCCCGAGTCGCTGGCCAAGAACATTGAGTACGACTGGTACGAGTCCGGGCACATGGTCTACGTGCGCGACGAGTGCCTCAAGCAGTTGCACGACCGGGTTGCCGCGTTCATCAAGAACACGCAGGCGGAGAGCAAGTAGGCATATCTCATCCGATTGGCGAACGGCCGCTACAGAAGGTCGGTAGCCCAATTCGCGATTGCGTGAAGATCATCCACCTGAGCGAATGCTTTGTCGTTCGTCACCAACACCGCGCCGGTAGCGATGGCATGGGCGGCAATTTGCAAGTCCATATTTTCGAGGGTCTTGCCCGAGGACTCCAGCTTTGCTCTGAGCGCTCCATAGGCCTTGGCCTCATCGCGGCCCCACGGCAGCACCTTCACAGCGGCGAGAAACCATTCTATGCGTTCATGCAACAGGGTTGCTTCAGGCCTCTTAGCGAGACCATAGCGAATCTCCGCTTCGGTAATCGCCGAAAGACAGACAACCTCATCCTCCCTCAGGTTGAGCATACGAGTTCGGGCAGCTTTTGAGTGACCCTTGGCGATGTAGCTGACCATATTCGTGTCGAGCATATAGACAGAACTCATAGCTCAGGCCGTTTTTGGGGAACTCCCTGAGCGCGGTCTGAGAGAGAGAGGAAATCCTCCGGCACTCCTACCTCATCGAGTGCGGCAAAGATCTCTGCCAAGCTCGCCGGCGCCTGAGAGAGGATCACGTCTCCGCTCCTCGGGTCACGGCGAATGTAAACTTCGCTCGTGGGAAAGCGGAAGTGCGCCGGGATGCGGACAGCCTGACTCCGTCCACTCATGAAGACCCGGGCTTTTTCAAGTTGCGCCATTGTTCACCTCTGCCATATAGCATGATATATGACAAATGAAAAGTCAAGCAGAATACCAGGGACTAGTGTCCTCAGGAACATCTCTGATGACATGTCAGGTCAGGCGCAATCCTCGACCGGATTTCAACCCGCGCTGTAAACTAGCCAACATGAAGCGCCTCGCATTTGCC
Source organism: uncultured Acidobacteriaceae bacterium (assembly GCA_963710875.1). Taxonomy (GTDB): domain Bacteria; phylum Acidobacteriota; class Terriglobia; order Terriglobales; family Acidobacteriaceae; genus Telmatobacter. Next base: position 328,987 of record CAVQBW010000005.1, read on the forward strand.
CTCGCCATGCTGTTCCCAGCCGCTCTCGCCGCGCAATCGTTCTCCGTCACATTCCCCAAGGAAATCAGCGCGCAGCCGCTCGACGGGCGTCTGCTGCTGTGCCTCTCGACCGACCCCAGCGACGAGCCGCGCAACCAGATCGACGACAGTCCGCGTTCGCAGATGGTCTTTGGCCTGACAGTGGATGGATGGAGGCCCGGCCAACCCGCTGTGGTGGACACGAGCGCCTGGGGCTACCCGATCCGCACCCTCAAAAACGTGCCCGCAGGCGAGTACACAGTCCAGGCCGTGCTGAACAAATACGAAACCTTTCATCGCAGCGACGGTAAGACAGTGAAGCTGCACATGGACCAGGGCGAGGGACAGCTCTGGAATATCTCGCCGGGCAACCTGATCTCGAAGCCCATGAAAGTCACGGTCAAGCCGGGCGGCCAATTCTACATCGCGCTCACCGAGGTGATTCCGCCCATCGTTCCGCCGGCCGACACCAAATACATTCGCCACATCCGCATTCAAAGCGCATTGCTGACCAGATTCTGGGGCCGGCCGATGTTTTTGAGCGCCATCGTGCTGGTTCCCGAAGGCTTTGACAACCACCCCAACCCCCACTTCCCGCTGATGGTCTTCCACGACCACTTTGTGGACGGTTTCAGCGACTTTCGCACCACGCCGCCGGACCCCAAGCTCGCGCCCGACTACAGCGAGCGCTTCCACCTGGCCGGCTACAACCGCATCCAGCAGCAGGAGGCCTACAAGTTCTACCAGCAGTGGATCGCGCCCGGCTTTCCGCGCTTTCTGGTCGTGAAGCTGCAGCACGCCAATCCTTACTACGACGACTCCTACGCCGTGAACTCGGCCAACGTGGGTCCCTATGGCGACGCCATCGAGACGGAGCTGATTCCGGCCATCGAGAAGCAGTTTCGCGCCATCGGCCAGGGTTGGGCGCACTTCACTTACGGCGGTTCGACCGGCGGCTGGGAGGCGCTGGCCGTGCAGATCTTTTATCCCGACCACTACAACGGCGCGTTTGCCGCCTGCCCGGACCCGATCGACTTCCACGCCTTCACCAACATCGATCTCTACAACGACGAGAACGCCTTCTATCTTGAAGGCGCGCACAAGCGGGTTGCGCAGCCGGCGATGCGCGACTACCTGGGCCACACATTCATCACTACCGAGGAGATCAACGCCTACGAACTGGCCTTGGGCGATCATGGCCGTAGCGGCGAGCAGTTCGACATCTGGCAGGCGGTCTACGGGCCGGTGGGCGCCGACGGCTATCCGCAGCCGATCTTCGACAAGGTGACGGGCGAGATCGATCACGGCGTGGCCGCATACTGGCGCCAGCATTACGACCTGGAAGGGATTCTGGAGCGGAATTGGACGAAGCTGGGCCCCGAGTTGGAGGGCAAGATTCACATCTACGTGGGTTCCGACGACACCTACTTCCTGAACGACGCCGTCTATCGCATGGAGGATTTTCTCGACTCGACCAACGCTCCACCCTACGGCGGCGAAGTGGCCTACGGGTCGCGCGCCGAGCACTGCTGGAATGGCGACCCCACGCTGCCCAACGCCTGGTCTCGCCTGCACTACGAGACGCAGTACCTGCCCCGGATCCTCGCGCGCATCGAGGACACTGCGCCCAAGGGAGCCGACCTGACCAGTTGGCGCTATTAACTGGCCCTTGGGACCCGGCTTCCACGCCCCACTTCCGGGCAAGCAGAGGGCAAGTTGCTGATTGCGCTCACGGAATCCAGCCGCTTCTGGTAGGTCAGCCCCGCCAGGCCCTGGGGATAAAAGTTCTCTTTCCGGCCCTGGCAGCAGTAGCCTTGCGCCTCATAGAGCCGGATGGCGCCCCTGTTTTCAGCCTCCACGTGAAGCCACATCAGCGCGGCGCCGGCCTCTCTCGCGGAACCCTCGATCCGGTTAAGCAGTTCCCGGCCAACGCCATGGCGGCGGGCTTCCGGAGCGACTTCGATGGTCTGAATGTACGCCGTGATTTCGGTCTTTCGTCCCAACGGCGAAAGCCTGTCACCGAGGACCCCGTTCTTTCGCTGCGTCCACTCGACAACCGCAAAGCCGGTCATTTGTCCATTCTCTTCTGCAATCCAGGTGGCGGAATTGGGCCGTTGGACAAGCGCCCTCATGGTCCGGCGGCTAAAACGGAAGGGCGGCTCGAAGCAAAGCACTTCAAGCGCGTACAGCCGGTCGAAGTCCTCGTCGTTGTAAAGGCGGTAGATCACAGTTCAACTCGATGGCAGACAGAAAGCAGGAAGCCACCCACTTTGTTAGAGGATGGCTTCCTGCTTTGCGATTCTATAGGTTGTCTCCCGGCCTCTGGCCGCCAAAACAGATGTGTGGCGAGAGAGAAGGCGCTAGACCTTCGCTTCCAGGTCGGCAATCACGTCGAAGAAACGCTGGTCGAGGCGCCTATTGGTCGCGATGGCTTCCTTGATAGTGATGTCGGTGATGTCCAGGCCCCTGAGCACGGCGATGCGGCCCCACTTCTTGTCGTGGACCATGTCGATGGCGTGCAGGCCGTAGCGTTGTCCGAGAATGCGGTCAAAAGCCGTGGGAACGCCGCCGCGCTGGGTATGGCCCAGGTTAACCGAGCGGGTCTCATAGCCGGTCTTCTCCTCGATCAGGTCAGCCAGAGCCTCGCCGATGCCGGAGAGACGCGCATGTCCGAAAGAATCCAGTTTGGCTTTTTCGTTGACAACCTGACCGACCTTGGGCAATTTGGCGCCCTCTGAAACCACCACCAGGCCGTAATGCTTTCCGCTGTCGTAGTTGTGCTTGAGCAGCTTGCAGACGTGGTCGATGTCGATCTCTTTTTCGGGAACCAGAGTGACATCGGCGCCACCGGCAACACCGGCGGCATAAGCGATCCAGCCGGCGTCGCGTCCCATCACTTCGATCACGATCACGCGATTGTGCGAGTCGGCGGTGGTGCGGATGCGGTCCACGGCCTCGGTGGCGATCATGACGGCCGTGTCGAAACCAAACGTCTGATCCGTCCCGCTGAGGTCGTTGTCGATGGTCTTGGGCACGCCCACGCTGGGCATGCCGTGCTCGCTCAGAAACAGCGTTACCGACTGGGTATCGTCGCCGCCCAGAGCGATCAAGGCGTCTAGTTTGTTGGCCTTGAAGACCTCCTGCACCTTCTCAATCCCGCCGGGAATCTTCTTCAGGTTGGTGCGCGAGGAGTGCAGAATGGTGCCGCCCTGCAACTGAATGCCGTCGATAGTCTCCAGGGTGAGCGGAATGAAGCTGTTGTCCAGCACGCCGCGCCAGCCGTTGAGGAAGCCGATGAACTCATCGCCATAGTGGTTGATGCCCTTGCGCACGGCCGCGTAGATCACCGCATTCAGTCCGGGGCAGTCGCCGCCGCCGGTCAACAAAGCAACTCGCATCGTAAAATCTCCTGATCGAAGGCGCGGCTTTCAGTGCCGGGCCGGAAGTCTGTCGTGGATTTTGGGTCCAGAACGCGGCTATTGCCGGTCTCAACGCCTTGATCAGTCTACTCTACCGCTGTAAAGACAAATCGTGACCCCGCTCACGCGCTTCTGGCTGGGGAACACAAATACACGGTTCAAAGAACATCATATTTATCACTATTTGGTGATAGAATAGGTGATATGGAGGTTTCTATGAGAGCAACAGTAGCACTCGATGACGAGTTGGTACGCAAGGCTCAAGAGCTCTCGGGCGTAAGGGAGAGAACAGCCCTGCTCCGGGATGCCTTGAAGGCGTTGATTCACCTTGAGGCTTCGCGCAGGCTCGCGGCAGTTGGGGGCACGGAACCGGGTTTAAAACACATCAAGCGAGTAAGAGCTGACAACCTGTGATTCTGGCCGACACATCCATCTGGATAGATCATCTTCGGGACCGCAACACGAAGATGGAGACTCTCCTGGGCCGGGGAGAGATCGTGATGCACCCCTTTATCGTCGCGGAGATTGCCCTTGGCTCTCTGCGCAACCGGCAAGAGAGGCTTGAAGAACTGGAAACGCTGCTTGAAGTAAGAGTGGCCAAGCTCAACGAAGTGCGGCACATGATTGAGGCTCACTCGCTCTATTCAAGGGGCATTGGCCTTACGGACGCGCATCTGATCGCGTCCTGCCTGCTTACGCCGGGAACGCAATTGTGGACGCGCGACGCCGCCTTGCATAAAGTGGCCAAGACCCTGGCAATCCACGTCAATCTCCCTTGAGAACGGGCGCTGCCTCGGCAATTCTTGGAAAGAAGACGCCGCAAAGTGCTTCAATAAGATATGCCCGGAACCGGTGCGCTGATCTTGCTGGCCTTCGCCAGCCTTGTTGTTGTCCTGCTGCTGATCCTGCTGCAGTTGACGCGGCTGGGCTTTCTCGTCCGCGCCACCATCCCCGACCGGCCGCGACGGCGCATGTTCATTGCGTCGGTCTCCTTCCTGGTTACATTCGTGGGGGTTCGCGTCCTGGTCCACCGCATCGTGAACCATGAAGGTCATTTTCAGTGGGTGATGATTCATGGAAGGCACATCCACCACCTGGTCTGGGGGATTCTGATCCTGCTGCTGGTCGGTTACGGCTGGCTGATGGACCTGGGCCGGTCTCACTCGCCGGTGTCGATCTTTTTCAGCCGGCTGATGTCGGTGGGCTACGGCGTGGGCGCGGCGCTGACTCTGGATGAGTTTTCCATTTGGCTGGATCTTGACCCGGACGCTTACTGGTCCCACGGGCGGCTCAGCATCGACGCCGTCATACTCTTCGGCAGCCTGCTGGCCGTGGGCGCATGGGGCGCGCCGTTCTTCCGCGGCCTGGGCCGCATGTGGAGCGAGCGCGGGCTCTATGGCAGAGGAATTGGCCGGGGCCTGGCATTTCCTATTCGCCGCGCGCGGTTGCTTCGTCCGCGTAAAGTGCGTCGATCAGGGCCGCGTATTGCTCCGTGATGACCCGCCGCTTCAGCTTCATGGAGGGTGTCAGCTCGCCCGTCTCCTGCGACCACTCGTCGGCCACCACGCGAAAGCGCTTCAGGCTTTCGAAGTTGGCCAGGCTGCCGTTCACCTCCCGCACGATCTCTGCGTAGAGGGCAACCACGCTGCTGTCGGAGACCAGTTCGGCCCGGTCCTTTGCCTCGACGCCGTGGCGCGTGGCCCACTCCTCCAACGCCGTAAAGTTAGGTGAGAGGATGGCCGAGATGAACTTGTGCCGGTCGCCCACCAAAGCGGCCTGGGCCACCAGGATATTGTTCTTGAGCTTGTTCTCGATCGGCTGCGGCGCCACCATCTTGCCCCCCGAGGTCTTAAGCAACTCCTTCTTGCGATCGGTAATGTAGAGGAAGCCCTCCGCATCCATGTGGCCGATGTCGCCGGTGCGAAACCAGCCCTCAGGGTCCATGCATTCAGCCGTCATAGCCGGTTTGTTCCAATAGCCCGAGAAGACCGAGGGTCCGCGCACCAGCAACTCGCCATCCTTGGCCAGCTTCAGCTCGATATTGGGCATGGGCATTCCTACCGCGCCCATGCGATGGGTAAGCGGCGTGTTGAGAGCGATCACCGGCGAGGTCTCGGTCAGCCCATATCCTTCCCAGAGAGCAATTCCCACCGAGGCGAACCATTTTGCCGTGTCGATGCCCAGCGGTGCGCCTCCGACCACAAAGATTCTCACTCGCCCGCCAAAGGCCTCGCGCACCTTCGAATAAGCCAGTTTGCTGGCCAGCTTCCACATCCTCGACGCGGGCTGGCGGCCGTCGTAGACGGTGTCGCTGTGTTTGCTGCCCACCCCAATCGCCCAGGCGATAATCCGCCTCTTGATCGGCGAAAGCGCGGCGCGGCGTTCCACCTCCTGCCGAATCTTCTCGAAGACGCGCGGCACGCCCACAAAGACCGTCGGCCGGACCTCGCGCATGGCCTCGGGCAGCTTGTCGAACTTGGAACAATAAGCGACCTGCGCTCCGCTGGTGTACATCACGTAGTCCAGCGCCCGGGCCGTGATGTGCGAGAGAGGCAAAAAGGAGATGCAGGCGTCGGCCGGGGTAAATCCGAAATCGGCGGCGGCGACATTTTGATTCGCTGCGATGTTGCCGTGCGTGAGCGCCACGCCCTTCGGCTCGCCGGTGGTTCCGGAGGTGTAGATCAGCGTGGCCAGGTCCGTGGGCTCGATCGAGCGAGCCAGCGCATCGAAGACCGGGTCGCGTTCGGCGGCGCGATCGTCGGCCTTCGCCAGCACCTCGCTGAATGCGACCGCCCCCGATGGCGCCGCAGCGGAGTCCATGATCAGGATGCGATCGAGCGGAGTCTGCCCGCGCACCGCGTTCAGCTTGTCGAACTGCTGGCGGGTCGAAACAATCGCAATCCGGCAGCCGGCGTCATGCACCAGCGCGGCGATCTGCTCGCCGGTCAGTGTTGGGTAGATGGGCACATTCACCGCGCCTATGGCCAGCACGGCGAAGTCGCTGACAGCCCACTCCCAGCGGTTTTCGGCGATCAGAGCGATGCGCTCGCCCTTTCGCGCCCCCCAACCGAGAAGCGCCTGAGCCAGGGCGCGGACCCGCTGGTAGATCTGATCGGAGGAGATGGGCTGCCACTGGCCGAACTCGTCCTGCCAGAGGATGGCGCGTGGATTGCCTGCCGCCGCAACGCGGCAGAACAGGTCGTTGATGGTTAGCAGTGGAGGGTTCTCTGTCATCTTGAGTCGAATGGGGCGCGTGGAGATTCGCCATCCCCGATCACTACGAGAGTGTAACAGCGCGGAGCAGCCAAGGTCGCAGGGAATTTGTTTGCCCTGCAAATCGCTTCGCGAGCCCCCATTCTTGCATACTTATACAGATCTGATGTATATTTATACGGGTGCGGCTGATCCGCTGCGAGGCGCGCCATTTTTATTTGTCGGGAAACGGTGAATGAAGACTCTGCGGCACAATGCGATTCGCGAACTGGTAACCCACGCGCAGGTAGCCAGCCAGGACGAGCTGCGCCGCAAGCTCCGCCGCCGCGGCTTTGCCGTGACCCAGGCCACGCTCTCGCGCGACATTCACGAATTGAGACTCTCCAAAGGCCCCGGCGGCTACACTTTATCGAGTGGGACTCGATCGACTGGGCCTGGCGGCAATGGTTTCGCTCCGCCGGTCGAGGACAACAGCCCCCCTTCGGTGGCGGAGATGATTGAGAGCTTCGGCCTGCGCGTGAAACAGGCCATGAATCAGGTGGTGATTAGCACGGTGATGGGCGGGGCGCAGCCCTTCGCCGCGGCCCTGGACTATGAGGCTTGGCCTGAGGTTGTGGGCACCGTCGCCGGCGACGACACGGTGCTGGTGATCTGCCCCGACATTCGGCGCGCCACAGAAGTAGAATCCCGATTGAGGACGATGCTGGAATCATGACAGAAACAGTGCAAACGGCGGTGGTGGGAGTCACCGGGTACGCGGGCATGGAGTTGGCCAGGCTGCTGCTGCGGCATCCCCGCCTGAAGGGCAAGCCCCCGGTCTTCGCGGGTCGCGTCGAGGCCGGCGATGCTGCGCGCGGAGGCATTCCCCTGGCCGAGATCCATCCCCAGCTCGCCGACAGCCTGGGCAGCGGAGCCCTGCGCCAGCAGCCGTTTTCGTGGGATCTGATGACCGATCTTGACGTTGATCTTCTCTTCCTCGCCACGCCCCACGAGCAATCGCGGGAGTGGGTGCCGGAGGCGCTGGCGCGCGGCATCAAGGTGATCGACCTGAGCGGGGCATGGCGGCTGACCGAGGCGGCAAATCGCGCTGTTTATGCATTCGAGGACAAAAACGAGGCTCTGGCCGCGTCGACTCAGGCCGAGGCTGTCTACGGGTTGCCCGAGCTGCATCGCGCAAAGATCGCGGGCGCGCGCCTCATCGCCAATCCGGGCTGCTATGCAACCTCTGTCATTCTTCCCCTCCGGCCGCTGGTGGCCGCGGGGATGGTTGACCTTTCGCATGGCATCGTGGCCGACTCCAAGAGCGGCGCGAGCGGAGCGGGCAAGGCGCCCACGGCGAAGACGCACTTCATCTCTGTTGCCGACAATCTCTCCGCCTATGGCGTCTTCACGCATCGCCACACCGGCGAGCTGCTGGAGCAGATCGGCCTCGACGCAAGCGAGATCACTTTTACGCCGCACCTGCTGCCCATTCCGCGCGGGATTCTCTCGACGGTCTACGTGCGCTTCTCCAAGCCCCAGACCAGGGAGAGCGTCGCGCACGTTTATCGCGAGTTTTTCGCCGGCAGCCCGATGGTCCGGCTTTACGACAAGACGCTGCCGCAAATTCAGCATTCCGTCCATACGTGCTATGCGGACATCGGCTTCCAACTCGCCGCCGACGGCCGCCGCGCGGTGGTCGTCAGTTGCCTCGACAATTTATTGAAGGGCGCCTCCAGTCAGGCCGTCCAAAACCTGAATGTGATGCTCGGCTGGCCTGAGGCCGAAGGCCTGGAATGAAAATCGCCGCGGAAGGTCTCGAATGAAGTACGTCGTCAAATTGGGTGGAGCAGGCCTGGAATCTCCATCGCTGCTCGATGGTTGCATGCACGCCATTGCCGAGTTGGTGCGCGACGGCCATCAGGTTGCCGTGGTGCACGGCGGCGGCGTGCAGTTGACGCGCATGTTGAAGGAACTGGGTAAGCAGAGCGAGTTCATCAACGGACTGCGCGTGACCGATGCCGAGACCCGCGACGTGGCGCTGATGGTCCTGGCCGGAAAAGTGAACAAGGGCCTTGTTGCAGCCTTGGGTTCGCTCGGCATTCCGGCGATGGGTTTGTCTGGCGGCGACGGCCTCATCTTTCGCGCGCGCAAGAAACGCACCGCGCCCGACCTCGGTTTTGTGGGCGAGATTGCATCGAGTGATCCGCGCTGGCTCGAGGCCATTTGGAATATCTCCGGCGTGCCCGTGCTCTCGTCGTTGGCCCTCGGTTTTGACGGCGAGTATTACAACGTCAACGCCGACGAGATGGCCGCGGCCTGCGCCATCGCCTGCCGCGCCGATGCCCTGGTCTTCCTTACCGATGTGCCCGGCGTCAAAGGCGTAACAGGCGAAGTTTTGCGATGGTTGTCGATCGATCAGATCGCCGAGATGGCCAAGAGCGCCGTCATCTCCGGCGGCATGTTACCCAAGCTCAGCGCCTGCCGCGAGGCTCTTTTGAACGGCGTCAAGCGCGTAAGAATTTTACCCGCGGAGGCGGCCAGTTCCCTGCCCGACCTGTGCAGTTCCCGCGTAGCATTCGGCACCGAAGTGATGGTGGCCTAGGGAAATCTAAGGAGAAGAAATGACCAAGTTCGAAGAGATTCAAGCCGCCGAAGCGCGGCTCCTCATTCACACCTACGATCGCTTTCCCGTCTTGTTTGTCGCCGGCGAAGACGTCCATCTGATCGATGAAAACGGAGATCGCTATCTCGATCTGCTCAGCGGCATCGGCGTCAATGCCCTCGGCTACAGCAACAAGGTGATTCAGGAGACGATCGCCCAGCAAAGCCGGACGCTGATCAATGCCTCCAACTACTACTTCAACGACAAAATGGCTGGCCTGGCCGAACGGGTCACGCGGATCACCGGCATGGATCGCGTCTATTTTGGCAACTCCGGCTGCGAGGCCGTTGAATGTGCGCTCAAGCTGGCGCGCGCTCACGCCGGCCTTCTGCGCGAAGAAGGCAAGCAGATCGGCACAAAGTTTCTTGCGCTCGAACAGAGCTTTCACGGCCGCACCTTCGGCGCAATTTCTGCAACCTACAAAGAAAAGTATCGCGCACCCTTCGAGCCCGTCGTTCCCGGCTTCGAATTTGTCAAGTTCAACGACGTGGACGATCTGCGCGCCAAGTTCTCCGACGAGGTCTGCGGCATCCTTCTCGAAGCGATCCAGGGCGAAGGCGGCGTGCGTCCACTCTCGCAGGAGTTCTTCGCCGAGGCGCGCAAGCTGGCCGATTCCACAGGCGCGTTGTTGATCGTCGATGAGATTCAGGCTGGCCTGGGCCGCACCGGAAAGTGGTGCGCCTATCAGCACTTCGGCATCATGCCCGACATAACAACCCTGGCCAAGCCGCTTGCCGCCGGCATTCCGATGAGCGCAACGCTCTGCACAAACGAAGTGGCGCGCGCCTTCCATGCGGGCATGCACGGAACAACCTTCGGCGGCGGCCCGTTTGCCTGCGCTGTCGCATCGGCGGTGATCGACTACATCGAGAAGGAGAATCTGCTCGAGCATGTCGTCGAAATCGGCGACTACTTCCAGGCGGAACTGACAAAACTCGCCGAGCGCCACTCTTACATCGTCGATGTGCGCGGCAAAGGCCTGATGATCGCCGCCGAACTCAACTCCGCCGATTTGGCCAAGCACGCCGTCACCGAGATGCTAAGGCACCACGTTATCATCAACCAGACCAGCGACACGGTCCTGCGTTTCTTGCCGCCTTTCATCTTCGAGCGCGTCCATGTGGACACAACCATCGCAGCGCTCGACAAGGTTTTCGCTGCTTACACCGCGGCTCAGGCCGCCGTTCCTTCTTCTGTAGGAGGTCAAACCCATGGCTAGCAAAACTCTCATTGAAGCACCGGTCATCCCTGTCGATAAAGATCCCGACATCCTTGCCGCCGCCGTTCGCCTGAAGGGCGAGGACATGTGCTCCATCGCCGATCTATCGAGCGCCGAGGTGCGCGCGATTCTCAAGCTCGGCCACGACGTTAAGCGCAATCCCCGCGACTATCGCCATGCGCTCGACATGAAACAGATGGTGCTGATGTTTGAAAAGGCCAGTCTGCGCACCCGGCTCAGCTTTGAGGCCGGCATCAACACCATGGGCGGCAACGCGATCTTCGTCGATCAGACCAACTCGCCACTGGGCGAGCGCGAATCCATCGCCGACGTGGCCCGCAACGTCGAGCGCTGGGTCGATGTGATCGTGCTGCGCACCTACGCGCACGACACCATCACCGAGATGGCCGCCAACTCGCGCGTGCCGGTCATCAATGCTCTCTCCGACTTCGAGCATCCCTGCCAGGCGCTGGCTGACTTCATGACTCTCGATGAGCACTTCGGCGGAGCGGCCGGACTCAGCTTTACCTATGTCGGCGACGGCAACAACGTCTGCCACTCGCTGATGCTCACCGGCGCTCAACTGGGCGTCAACGTGACCGTGGCCACGCCCCGCGGCTACTCGCCCGACATAGAGATCGTCACGCTGGCCCGCGACATCGCCCAGGTCAACAACTGCGAATTGCGCCTGCTCCAAGATCCGCAAGCAGCAGTGGAAGGCGCCGACGCGGTCTACACCGATGTCTGCGTAAGCATGGGCTTCGAGCACGAATCCACCAAGCGGGAGCCGATCTTCCGACCCTTCCAGGTGAATGAAGCGCTGATGGCCAAGGCCGCGCCGCACGCAGTCTTTATGCACTGCCTGCCCGCGCGCCGCAACGCGGAAGTCACCGATGCGGTGCTCGACGGCCCGCAGTCGATCGCATTCGACCAGGCAGAAAATCGCCTTCACGCGCAGAAGGCCTTGCTACTGTTGCTACTCGGCGGGCTGGCCAATGTGAACGCCTTTAGCTGCTAGCCTCTAGCAACTGGCCTGAAGTCGATTACGTTAGGCAACAGAATACGAATTAGCTAGAAGCTAGCGGCTAGAAGCTCTGTGAGGTTTTGCAAGCATGTCCGTAATTCTCGAATCACTGCCCGTCGGCCAAAAGGTCGGCATCGCCTTCTCCGGCGGGCTTGACACCTCCGCCGCCCTGCACTGGATGAAGCAGAAGGGCGCCATCCCTTACGCCTATACAGCCAACCTTGGCCAGCCTGACGAAACCGACTACGACGCCATTCCGCGCGCTGCTCTCGAATACGGCGCCGAGAAGGCCCGCCTCATCGATTGCCGCGGGCCGCTGGTTCGCGAAGGCATCGCCGCGCTGCAATCGGGCGCCTTCCACATCACGACGGCTGGAGTTCCTTACTTCAACACCACCCCCATCGGTCGCGCCGTCACGGGCACCATGCTGGTGGCCGCGATGAAGGAGGACGATGTCAATATCTGGGGCGACGGATCGACTTTCAAGGGCAACGACATCGAGCGCTTCTATCGCTACGGCCTGCTCGCCAATCCCAGCCTTCAGATCTACAAGCCCTGGCTTGACGCCGCTTTCATCGACGAATTGGGCGGTCGCGCCGAGATGTCCGCCTACATGCAGCGGACAGGCTTTGCGTATAGGATGTCGGCGGAGAAGGCCTACTCCACCGACTCCAATCTGCTCGGCGCAACGCATGAAGCCAAAGACCTGGAGCACCTTTCTACGTCGATCAAGATCGTTGTCCCCATCATGGGCGCGGCATTCTGGCGCGACGATGTCGAGATCCAGCGCGAAGAGGTCGCCATTCGCTTCGAAGAGGGCTTGCCGGTTGCTCTCAATGGCCGGCAATTCGATTCGCCCGTCGCGCTGATGCTCGAAGCCAACCGCATCGGCGGCCGCCACGGCCTCGGCATGAGCGATCAGATTGAGAATCGCATTATTGAAGCCAAGTCCCGCGGCATCTACGAGGCCCCCGGCCTCGCCCTGCTCTTCATCGCATACGAGCGCCTCATCACCGGCATCCACAACGAAGACACGATCGAGCAGTACCGCGACAATGGCCGCAAGCTCGGCCGACTGCTCTATCAGGGTCGCTGGTTCGACTCTCAGGCGATCATGCTCCGCGAATCCGCCCAGCGCTGGGTCGCCAAACCGATCACCGGCGAGGTCACCATCGAGTTGCGGCGCGGCAACGACTACTCCATCCTCGCGACCGAGTCGCCCAACCTCACCTTCCATCCCGAGCGCCTCAGTATGGAGAAGACTGAATCCACCTTCTCCCCGCGCGACCGCATCGGCCAACTCACCATGCGCAACCTCGACATCACCGACACCAGGGAGAAGCTCCTCACCTACGCCAAAACAGGCCTCCTCACGCTCAGCAAAGGCAGCGAAATGCCACAGCTCAACAGCGGCAAGGAGAACGAATAGCATGAGGTACGCTTAAAGCAATGTCCAACGAACAACAATCCGTCAAGATGTGGTCCGGCCGCTTTCGCGAGCCGCTCGACGCCGAGTTTGAAGCGTGGCAGCGGTCGATCGTCTTTGACTGGCGGCTGCTCGACCATGAAATAGCCGCCAGCAAGGCGCACGCATCTGCTCTCTGTGCGGCAGCCATCCTCACAAAGGATGAGACTGCGAAGCTGCGTGAAGCGCTCGATGCGATAGCTGCCGACCACGCATCAGACGCGGGCAAGGCTCTCGTTCGCGATCACGCAACGGCCGAAGACATTCATCACTTTGTCGAACTCTCATTAGTCGAACGCATCGGCTCACTCGGCCTCAAGCTCCACACCGGCCGCAGCCGCAACGAACAGATCGCTACCGATTTGCGCCTCTATGTGCGCAAACAGATCGGCCTCACCCTCGATGCCCTGATCGTCTGGATCAGTGCGCTTGTCGAGAAGGCCGAAGCCGCCGGCGATGCTATCATGCCTAGCTATACGCACATGCAGCGCGCTGAACCCGTGCTGGTTGCGCATTGGCTGCTCGCATATATCGAAATGATCTTGCGCGATGCCGGGCGGCTCATGGATTGCTCGAAGCGGCTCAACTATTGCCCACTGGGATCAGGAGCCGTGGCCGGCGCAACACTCGCTCTCGACCGCAGCATTGCCGCCAAGGAGTTGGGATTTGCAGGGCCCACCGGCAATTCAATCGACGCAACGAGCGACCGCGACTTCATTCTCGAATATTTGCAGGCTCTGACCTTTGTCGGCCTGCATCTGAGCCGTTTTGCGGAAGAGATCACGCTTTTTGCAACAGCGGAGTTCAATTTTGTAACGCTTCCCGAAGCCTTTTCCACTGGTTCCAGCGCCATGCCGCAGAAGAAGAACCCCGACCTGACCGAACTGATTCGCGCCAAGGTCGGCCGCATTCACGGAGCCGCCGAGGCTGTGACCCTCCAGCTCAAAGGCCTGCCTTTGGCCTACAATAAAGACATGCAGGAGACCCAGGAGCCAGCCTTTGCCGTCGAGTTTGTGCCGCAGATGCTCGCGCTCGTGGCTCGCTTTACTGCAGCTCTCGACTTCAATCGCGAGCGCATGAACGAAGCGGCGCAGTCGGGTTATCTCAATGCAATGGCTGCGGCCACCTATCTCGTTCACAAGGGCGTTCCGTTCCGCACCGCGCATGAGAAGATCGGTAACGCCGTGCGTTTTGCCATCGGGAAGGGTGTCGAGTTGGGCGAGCTGACCCTCGACGAACTGCGCCAATTTGGCGAGGAGTTCGAGCAGGATTTCTTCGCAGCCGTCACCTTGCAAGCGACGCTCGATTGTCACGACGTAACGGGAGGCACCGCGCGCGTGCGTGTGCATAGAAAGCTCGCCGCCATGCGAAAGCTGCTCGCGACTTTGCCTGTTCTGAATCAACAGGAGGCCGCTCATGCTGGTGCGTAAAGCCCTGCTCAAGGACGCCTCCAACGTCTACGACCTGGTCAACTCGCTCTCCTCCGATGGCACGCTGCTCCGCCGCCCCTTCGCCGAGATCTGCGAGAACATCCGCGATTTTACCGTCGCCGAGTCCGATGGCGGCGTCTTCCTCGGCTGCGGCGCGCTCCACTTTTACGGACCGCATCTCTGCGAAGTGCGCTCCATCGTGGTCAAGCCCGCCGCGAAAGGCAAGGGCGCCGGCGGCCGCATTCTCGCCGCGCTCATCGAGGAGGCCGAAGAGCACGGCATCCAGTCCATCTGCCTCTTCACCCGCATCGCAGATTTCTTTTTAAATACGGCTTCCGCACCGTCGAAGATAAGGCCGAGCTTCCCGACAAGGTCTTCAAGGACTGCCAGGCCTGCCCGCGCCTGCATCGCTGCGACGAGGTGGCCATGGTGCGCGGCCGCGTTCCAAAGATCTCGCTCCTCGGCCCGCGCGAGGAAGCCCAGCAGCTAGTCCGGCTCTCCGGCTAGCTTCGGCTCGTTCAGCATCGCCACCGCGACGGCAACCTGCCCATAACTCAGCCCGCCATCACCGGGGCTGACGTTTTTGTGCTGAAAGACCTCGAAGCCTTCTTCCTCCAGCCCTTCACGCAGCAGCCGCGCCAATCGCCGGTTGTGCAGGCAGCCGCCACTCAACGCCACTAGGTTAATTCCAGTCTTCTCTCGTGCATTGGCCACTGCCCAGATGAATCCCTCCGCTACGCCAGCATGAAACCGCGCAGCAATCCTTTTCTTGTTTACGCTCCGCCGCGAATCCTCCACAATCGCCTGCCAAATGGAGCTTGTTTTGAGAATCAAAGAACCGTCTGGAGCGATATCTGCGCAACTCCCTGCAGACCATAACTCAGGTACGTAATCGGGGCGGCCTAAACGATCCGTCTCATCCACAGCAACGCCTTCCAGTTCAATTGCCGCCTGCGCCTCGTAATCCACCACACGCCGCCCCAAGACCACAGCAGCCACCGCATCAAAGAGCCGCCCCAGGCTCGAAGTCAGCGGAGCATTCACGCCCCGCTCGATCATCCGCTCCAGCACGCGTGCCTCTTGTTCTTTCGCCCCAGATAGTGCTGCCGCTGCCTCCATATCGAGCCCCGCCCCGCGCAATGCCGCAAAGGCCACCCGCCACGGTTCCGTGATCGCCTTCTCCCCACCCGGCATCGCCACATACTCAAGATGCGCGAAGCGCTCAAAGCTCCCAAGCCGCGCGATCAGCACTTCCCCGCCCCAGATCTTCCCATCGCTTCCGTAACCGGTGCCGTCGAGCGCCAGGCCGATCACTGGCCCATCAAGTCCGTGCTCGGCCATGCACCCGGCGATATGCGCATGATGATGCTGCACGGCGATCAGCGGGACCTTGCGCTCGGCGGCCCACTCTTTGGCCCAAGTAGTCGAGAGGTAGCCCGGATGCAAATCGTGGACGACCCACTGAGGCTCAATCTCGAAGGTGCGCATCAAGTGGTCCAGCGACTCCTTGAAAAACTCAAGGCCGGTCAGATTCTCAAGATCTCCCAAATGCTGGCTCTGGTAGGCAAACCGTCCCTGTGCCAGCGCGAAGACATTTTTCAGGTGCCCGCCCACGGCCAGCAGTGGGGGCGCGTCAAACGGCAACGGCACACCCAACGGCACAAAGCCACGCGCTCTGCGAAGTAGCTGCGGAACTCCGTCCACCACGGCCGCCACCGAGTCGTCGCAGCGCTGCAAGATCTCGCGGTCATGCATCAGGAAGGCATCTGCAATCCCACCCAGGCGAGCCAGAGCCTCGTCGTTGTCGATGGCGATCGGCTCTTCGCTCAGGTTGGCCGAGGTCATCACCAGCGCTCGCACGCGCTCATCGGCAAAGAGCAGATGCTGTAGCGGCGCATAAGGCAAAAAGATACCCAGCCAGGGATTACCCGGTGCAACACTGTCTGCAATTCCGCAGCCCTCACGCCGCACGGCAATCACAATCGGCCGCGCCGCCGTAGTCAGCAGAGCCTCTTCCTCCGCCGTCAGCGCGCAGATCGACCGCGCCGCATCCAGATCGCGCACCATCACCGCCAGTGGCTTTCCGTAGCGGTGCTTGCGCTCGCGAAGGCGCATCACCACGGCCTCGTTGGTTGCATCCACGCTCAGGTGAAAGCCGCCAATGCCTTTAATGGCCACAATGCGCCCTGCAAGCAGCAATTCGATCGTCTGCTCGATGACCGCAAAAGATGCAGCAACCGCATTTTCTGAAGTTATCTTTCCAGAGCCTGCGGCCGCAAGCAAATGTTGTTGCAATTGTGGCGCAACTGAGCTCGCCGCTTTGCAGATTTCTCCGTTTGCATCAACCAGCCAGACATGCGGCCCACACTCATCGCACGCATTCGGCTGCGCGTGGAATCGCCTGTTCAGCGGGTCGTCATACTCCCGCTGACATGCCGCACACATGGGAAACTTCGCCATCGAGGTCTGCGGCCGGTCGTAGGGAATCCGCCGCGTGATGGTGAAGCGCGGCCCGCAGTTGGTGCAGTTGAGAAAGGGATAGAGGAAGCGGCGATCCTGAGAATCAAACAGCTCGCGCAGGCAATCCGGGCAGGTTGCCGCATCCGCCGGAATTCCCGTACTCACCCGGCCCATCACCTGGCTGGAGATGATCCGAAACTCGCCGTCTCCAACAGGGGCCAACCCGCTTACAGCGACCGAGTCGATCCGCGCAAGAGGCGGCGCTTCAGTGCGCAAACGCGCGAGGAACGCCTCGACTCTCGCCGCAGCCCCTTCGATCTCGATCCTCACCCCATCGGTATCGTTGCCGATGTAGCCCACCAGCCCTTCCTCCTGGGCAAGCCGGTAGATGAACGGGCGGAAGCCCACTCCCTGCACCACCCCGCGCACCAATACCCCCCGCCTGAGTGGCTGTCCGTCGTGCGGCTGCGTTTTTGGGTTGAATCGGTCGCTCACAATCGAGGGGCACCCTGGAGACAAGGATAGCGCAGACTGCACAAGGACTTCGCTGCGATTGTTTTGCTCACCCTGAACGCCTCTCCGCCATCTCTTAACTCGATGCGGTCAAACTGGGGGCCAGCACTCGATCGAATCGACATAGCAGTTGTATGGGCGCCTGTCGCGATCGACCTTTCTGAACGAGAAGATGCAAGTTGCCGATGGAATGTCAACAAACTGTCAGAGGTGTGTTGTCACAGCAACGTAGCAGCGTCCGTCCGGTTTTCCAGGATGACGTGAAATTGCGTCACAAGGTTGGGATGCCTCAACAGACGACCTTTTTAGAAATGACGGGACCAATCCGCATCGCAAAAATGCGCCTTGAATGACCGGAAAGGGACGAAAGATGAATCGAGTATGGATTTGCGCAACCGTGGCGGCTCTGATCTCTGTGGCCGCATCTGCGCAGAGCATTGGTGACCAAAACCTTCAGATCCACGGCTTTGCCACGCAAGCCTTTGTTTTCAGCACCAACAACAACTATCTGGGCATGGACACCAGTTCGGGAAGCACCGCATGGACAGAGGCCGGGATCAACGTCAACGACCCGGTGACGAGCAAGCTACGTGCCGGAATACAGCTCCACTACACCAGGCTCGGCATCTTCGGTGGAGATGGCATCAGTGTGGATTGGGCCTTGGGTGATTACAAGGTGAATCGCTGGATTGGCATTCGAGCTGGCAAAGTGAAGATGCGCTGGGGGCTTTATAACGATACGCAGGACTACGATCCTGGCTATCTGTGGTCCCTGCTTCCAGAGACGGTCTACGGCGTTGATTACCGGGCTACGGATCTTTCACAACTCGGAGTGGAACTGTATGGCAGAGTTCCTCTCGAAAACAGATTGGGAAAACTCAACTATAGCGCCTACTGGGGCGATTACTTCGTGGCTACCGACGACGGAATTATGGAAGATTTCAAGGAGTCCGGGCTCACCTTTACCAATACACCGTGGGGAAAGACACCTGGATTCGACCTTCGCTGGCAGACGCCCGTCAAGGGATTGATGGTGGGCGGCTCTTTGATGGCGTACGACGCCAAGGGCAACCTGACCAACGGAACCTATTTCCAGCCACTGGCCTATTGGCCTGCGTACTACGCGCAGTACGACTACAAGAAGCTATCTCTTTCCGGCCAGTACACCAAGCTGATCCAGTATCAAACCGTCACAATTACAGGCTCGGATCCATCCTCCAGCGGGATCGATAACCCTGCGTGGTTTGCGATGGCCGCATATCATGTGACTGACCAGTTGCAGGTCGGAGCTTATTACACCCGGTTGTGGCAAGCGCCGCTTCCGAATCCAGTCCTTCCGGAAGATTACTTCCACGAATGGGTCGCTTCGAGCCGTTACGACATCAACTCGAATTTCTATGCCAAGCTTGAAGGGCATTACATCGACGGCACAGGTATTGGCTATTACGGCTTCGACAATCCGAATGGACTGAAGCCCAAAACAGGCGTACTGGTTGCCAAGGTCGGATTCACTTTTTGATGCGGTCGAAAGGAGACACTCTCATGAAGAAATCGCTGTTCATTTTCCTGGTCTCTGTCGCCGCATCGGTTTTCTCTGTCAAGGCGCAGGCCCAGATAGTCATCATTGCCAACAATAGCGTTCGAGACGTAAGCGCTTCCAAGGCAGACATTCGCGACGTGTTTATGGGAGCGTCATCCAACCTCAGAAGCGGTTCGCACGTCATCCCGGTTCTCCTGAAGGGTGGTTCAGCGCATGTCGAATTCCTGGTCATGATCATTGGCAGGTCCGACGCGTGGTTCCAATCGAACTGGAAGAGCCAGGTCTTCTCCGGACAAACCTCCATGCCGCGCTCCTTGGACTCGGAGAAAGCCATGGTTGAGTATGTGGTGACGACACCGGGGGCCATCGGCTACATCCTGAAGACAACACCGCATGACGGCGTGAAGACGTTGACGGTCCAGTGACGGGGTCCATGCAAGCGGAATGAGTTTGGTATCGACTCCCGCGCCTGCCGATCAAACCGGCCATCTGTTAGGGTTGAATGCGAAGGCGATCTTCGGAATGAGTGCTTTTTCGCGGACAAGACTCCTCGCTGTTTTCTCGTTTGCTGCCTCCATCTCGTTCTTTGCATCGGAGATGGCGCCTGCTCAGCAGCCGGATCCGGCATCGGTCATTGCGAAGGTCGACCGCGCCGTTAAACTGAGAGTCAACGGCATCGCGTCTTACGCCGTCACTGAACACTATTCGGTCTTCCGCGGCAAGGACGAGAAACATCCCGTCGCCGAGATGACGGTACGTACCATGTACCGCAAGGAAACCGGCAAGACTTACACCATCCTCTCGCAGTCCGGCTCCGGGTTCATTGTGAAGCATGTGCTGGGCGCGATCCTCGACCGCGAGAAGGAGGTCAACCGGCCCGGCATTCGGGAACACACCTGGCTTAACTCCGCCAATTATGTAATGACTCTGAAGCCCGGCGGTGCGCAGCAAATGGATGGAAGGGAGTGCTTTGTGCTGGATGTCTCCCCGCGCCACAAAGATCCAAATTTGATCGAAGGGACGATTTGGGTCGATGTGAAGAGCGGCAACATTGTGCGGCTCGAAGGGACCACGCTGGAGAGTCCGTCGATCTTTACCGGGCGGAGCCAACTGATGCGGCAGTACATCGACGTGAACGGCTTCGGCATGGCTACGCAGGCGCGAGCGGTCACCGACAGCTTTCTACTTGGCCGGACTGTCATTACCATCGACTACCGCGATTACCGGATTCAGACCGTTCCCGCCCGATAAGCGCAATCGACGGCATCCTCAGCGCCGGTCACGCCGCGTATGCGCTATACTGAATTTCGTGATACCGATTCTTGCCGATTGGAAACTCGATGCCGCGCTCGGCTCCTGCCTGGTTCTGGGCCTGCGCCACGGCTTCGACTACGACCATCTGGCCGCCATCTCCGACATCACCGCCGTGCAGCGCAACTGGCGCAGCGGATTGCGCCTGGGGATGACTTATGCCCTGGGCCACGCCTTCACGGTGGCCGCCCTCGGCATCGCCGTCCTGCAACTGCACATGGGCCTGCCTGAGGGCCTGGACCACTGGACCGAGCGGCTGATTGGGCTTACGCTGATCGTCCTGGGCCTCGGCGTGGTGGCCGGAATTCTCCGCAAGGACGCGCACGGCCACTCCCACGGCCGCATCGAGAGCCGCCTAGCCATTGCCATCAACGGGGTGCTCTGGATGGCCTGGCAGATTCGCCGCATCTGGAACCGCGAGGCCCCGCAACCGGAGCGTTTTCAGTGGATGTACAACGGAAAATCGGTCTTTGTCATTGGCATTTTGCATGGCGTCGGCGCCGAGACCCCCAGCCAGTTGGCGCTGTTTTTCCTCACCGCCAACCTGGGCGGCACCTCCCGCGGCATGATGGGGCTGGCGGCCTTTGCCGTGGGACTGGTAGCCATGAACGCCCTGATGACGGCGACCATGGGCGGAGCCTTCAACGCCAGCGGCCATCAGCACCCCCGGCTCTACCACGCCATCGCCTGGACCGGCGCCGCCTATAGTTGCATCATCGGCGTCATCTATCTCTTCGGAATCTCGGATCACCTGCCGCCGCTGGGATAGCGCGCCCATTCCCCCTCCCGATCCGGAACGTTTCCGCTTATGTCAGCAAATGGTATGGGTTACCACGCCCCGTGACCGTGGTCACGAAGGAAAACAGCCCGGAAGCCTTACAAGATAAATAGACATGGAACCCAAGGCGCGGCAGTGCGATCGCCGTGCGTTTTGTTCCGCAAACGGAGGATTCGTGGCAGCATTCACACCACCGCCGCTTCCCAGCGACGATAAACGATGGAAGATCGTCAACGGCACTATGCGAAAGAATGGCTTTGCCCGCCACGCGCTCATTGAGACGCTGCACACCGTGCAGTCCGCCTTCGGCTACCTGGACGACGACTCGATTCGCTTTGTGGCCCAGTCTCTTCGCGTGCCGCTGAGCCAGGCTTACGGGGTTGTGACCTTCTACCACTACTTCAGCCTCAAGCCGCCGGGCAAGCACACCATGACCATCTGCGCCGGCACGGCCTGCTACATCAAAGGCGCCGACAAGCTGATCGCCGCGGCCGAAAAGCAGCTTGGCATTCCTCATGGACAGACCACCAGGGACGGCCAGATCAGCCTGATGACGGCCCGTTGCGTGGGCGCGTGCAGCCGCGCTCCGGTGGTGCTCTGTGACGGCGAGGTGGCCGGCGAGATGGCCGGGGAGCAGATGCTCGAGCAACTGGAAAGGTGGGCTGTGGAATGACGATCGAAGAGCTCGAACAGATCGCGAAAAGCGTCTCCCAGGAGAACGAAAAATACGATTTCGAGGTGAATGTCTGCATGGACCTGGCCTGCATGAGCCAGGGATCGGACCGCTTGCGGGAGGCGCTGGTCAAGGCCGCCGAGGCCTCCGGCAAGGCTGTGCTCGTCCGCCGCACCGGCTGCATGGGGCCGTGTTCTTCCGGTCCGCTGGTCCGCGTGGACCCCGAGGAGCACCTTTATCACCATGTGAATGCCAGCCACGCCGAGGCCATTGTCAACAGCCTGGGCGGCGCGCCGGTTCCCGAACTGCAGTGCGACCTGAACGATCACTTCGACAAGCAGGTTCGCGTGGTGCTGGAGAATGCCGGCCACATCGACCCGGAGAAGATCGACGACTATATCTCTCGCGACGGCTACAAGGCTCTGCTGACCGCGCTCACTGAGATGACGCCGAACGGCGTGATTCACCGCATCACCGAGAGCGGCTTGCGTGGTCGAGGCGGCGGCGGCTATCCCACAGGATTGAAGTGGGGCACAGTGGCCAAGGCCGGCGGCGAGCTGAAATACGTGGTCTGCAACGGCGACGAGGGCGATCCCGGCGCATTCATGGACCGCAGCGTGATGGAAGGCGATCCGCATCGCGTCATCGAGGGCATGGCCATCGCCGCTTATGCGGTGGGAGCCAGCAAGGGCTTTATTTACGTCCGGGCCGAGTATCCGGTGGCCGTCTCGCGGCTGACTACCGCGCTGCGCGAGGCGCGGCGCCGCGGTCTGCTGGGCAACGGCATCTGCAACACACCCTTCAACTTCGACGTGGAGATTCGCCTGGGCGCCGGAGCCTTCGTCTGCGGCGAGGAGACGGCTCTGCTGGCCTCGATCGAAGGCCGGCGCGGCACGCCCAAACCGCGGCCGCCTTACCCGGCGGTCAGCGGCCTGTGGGGCAAACCCACGCTGATCAACAATGTGGAGACCTACGCAAACATCGCGCCCATCGTCCGCAACGGCGGCAAGTGGTTTGCCAACATGGGCTCGGAGAGAAGCAAAGGCACCAAGGTCTTCGCCCTGACCGGTAAGATCTCCAACACCGGCCTGGTGGAAGTCCCGATGGGCATCAAGCTGCGCGAGATCATCGAAGTCATCGGCGGCGGCGTACCGGGCGGGCACACTTTCAAGGCGGTGCAGACCGGCGGGCCTTCGGGGGGCTGCATTCCTGCCGAGATGCTCGATCTGGGCGTTAGCTACGATGCTCTAATGGCGGTCGGCTCCATCATGGGCTCGGGCGGCATGATCGTCATGGACGATACCTCCTGCATGGTCAACGTGGCGCGCTTCTTCGTCGAGTTCTGCATGACCGAGTCCTGCGGCAAGTGCATTCCCTGCCGCGCGGGCACGGCGCAGATGTTCACCCTGCTGAGCCGCATCTGCGATGGCAAGGGAACCATGGAGAATCTGGACCTTCTGGTAAGTCTCTGCCAGACGATCAAGGAGACCAGCCTATGCGGACTGGGCATGACGGCGCCCAATCCGGTGCTGAGCACGCTCAAGTACTTCCGCAACGAGTACATCGAGCACATCGTCAATAAACGCTGTCCGGCTGGCGTCTGCACCATGGAAGCGCCCGTGCCCGAAGCTCCAATCGAGGTGTTGGCATGAGCGAAAACATGGATGTCAGGACGCTGCAAATCGACGGACAGGAGTTGAGCGCCCGCGCCGGCCAGACCATTCTCGATGTGGCGCGCGAAAACGACATCACCATTCCCACCCTCTGCCATCTCGACGGCCTGGGTGCCGTGGGCGCCTGCCGCCTGTGCCTGGTGGAGATCAAAGGCAGCAACAAGCTCCTTCCCGCCTGCGTGGCTACAGTCCATGAAGGCATGGAGGTCTCGACCGACACCGAGCGGCTTCGCAAGCACCGCCGCGTCATTCTCGAGCTGCTCTTCGCCGAACGCAACCACATCTGCTCAGTCTGCGTCTCCAATGGCCATTGTGAACTTCAGGCCATGGCGCAGGAGCTGGGCCTGACCCACATCAGCTTGCCCTACCGCAACCCCGAGCTGACCGTGGATGCCTCGCACGAGCGCTTCACCGTCGATCACAACCGCTGCATCCTCTGCACGCGCTGCGTCAGGGTCTGCGCGGAGATCGAAGGCGCGCACGTCTGGGATGTGATGGGACGCGGCATCGACTCGATCGTCATCACCGACCTGCACGACGACTGGGGAAGCTCCAGTTGCACGCGCTGCGGCAAATGCGTCCAGGTCTGCCCCACCGGAGCCCTCTTCGACAAGAGCAAGATCGGCTCCGATCACCCCAAGTATCCCGATTTTCTGCCTTATCTGAATCTTATGAGGGAAGCGCGATGAGCAAACTCAAAGTGGCAACAGTGTGGCTGGACGGATGCTCCGGCTGTCACATGTCGTTCCTCGACATGGACGAGCGGCTCCTCGAACTGGCCGAGTTGATCGATGTGGTCTACAGTCCCATCGTCGATGCCAAAGAGTTCCCCGACGAGGTGGACATCGCCCTGGTCGAGGGAGCCGTAGCCTCGGTGGACGACGAGAAGAAGATCAAGAAGGTTCGCGCCCACTCCAAGATGCTGATCGCCATGGGCGATTGCGCCGTCGCGGGCAATGTGCCCTCGATGCGCAATCCCATCGGCCCCGAGGCGATTCTGGACCGGGCCTACATCGAGAACGCCGACATCCAGAAGCAGATTCCCTGCGTCGTGGTGCCCAAGCTGCTCAAGATCGTGCGGCCCATCCACGAGTTTGTGGCCGTCGATGTCTTCCTGCCCGGATGCCCGCCCTCGGCCGACACATTCCACACAGCGCTCACTGCGCTGGTCACCGGTGCGCCGCTGGATATTCCAGCACTCACCCGCTTTGGAGCCTGACGTAGCGCCGGTCTCCAGACCGGCTGTCTCTCGGGCGTCCGTGCCCACGCTTGTTGAAGGAACTTGGAGCTTTCTATGACCCAGACCATCACCATCGATCCCGTAACGCGCCTTGAAGGCCACGGCAAGATCACCATCATGCTCGACAACCAGGGCCAGGTCGAGGACGCGCACTTCCACGTCACCCAGGTCCGCGGCTTCGAGCGGTTCTCCGAGGGCCGGCCCTTCTACGAGATGCCCAGCCTCATGGCGCGCATCTGCGGCATCTGCCCGGTCTCGCACCTGCTGGCCTCGGCCAAGGCCTGTGAAGCCATCATGTCGGTGCGCATTCCGCATACCGCCGCGCAGCTCCGGCGCATGTTGAATCTGGCCCAGATGGTGCAGTCCCACGCCCTGAGCTTCTTCCATCTCTCCTCACCGGATCTGCTGCTGGGCATGGAATCCGATCCCAAGGCCCGCAACATCTTCGGCGTTGCCGCCGCCCGCCCCGACCTGGGCCTCGCTGGCATCGGCCTGCGCCGCTTTGGCCAGCACATTATCGAACTGCTGGGCTCGAAGCGCATTCATACAGGCTGGGTGATCCCCGGCGGCGTCACTGAGCCGCTGACATCAGCTCACCGGGACGAGATCCTGGCCATGCTGCCCGAGGCCTATGCCAACGTAGCCCTGGCGCTGACCGCATACAAGCAGATCGCCGACTCCTTCAGCCAGGAGATCTCGGTCTTCGCCAACTTCCCGTCGAATTACCTCGGCCTGATCAACGAAGATGAGTCGATCGAATTCACCGACGGCACCCTGCGGCTGATCAACCCTCAAGGCGCAATCATCGAAGACGGCATGACCGCCAGCCGCTTTACCGAGGCAATCGGCGAGGCCGACGAGAACTTTAGCTACACCAAGTTCGTCTACTACAAGCCGCTCGGCTATCCCGAAGGCAGCTATCGAGTCGGCCCGCTGCCACGGCTCAACATCGTTAAGTCCATGGGAACGCCCAAGGCCGACAAGGAGCTGACCTTCTTCAAGCTCCTGTCAACCGGCCCGGTCGAGAGCTCCTTCCACTATCATCACGCGCGGCTGGTCGAGGCTCTCTACGGCATCGAGAAGATCGAGCAGATCCTCACCGATCCGCTCATCCTCGACAAGCATGTGCGCGCCACTGCCGGCGTCAACCGGCTTGACGGAGCAGGCCAGATCGAGGCTCCGCGTGGCACCCTGAATCACCACTACAAAGTGGATGAGGATGGCAAGATCACCTGGGCCAACCTCGTCGTCGCCACCGGCCACAACAACAATGCCATGAACAAGGGCGTTCTTCAGTCGGCCCGCGCCTACGTCAAGGACGGCAAGTTCACCGCAGGCGCACTCAACCGCGTCGAGGCCGTGATCCGCACCTTCGATCCCTGCCTCAGCTGCTCCACGCACGCCTTCGGCCAGATGCCGCTGGTGATGACGCTGCTCAACGCCGACGGGGAAGTCGTGGACCAACTCATCAGTTAGTACTCTGGGTGCCCCACCCTCGCCGCGTCTTTGTTTTTGCGGCTAGGGTGGGTTTGCCGGATACGCCAAGAGCGCAGGGTTTTGAAAGGGCACGACTTCACAGGCTGCGGAAAGACTCGTTACGGAGGGAGGCGGGGGTTTCAACCCCCGCATAAGCCCAGCATAATCAACACCGGCTTTAGCCGCGGAGGAACACTTCCCACCGCTATCGCATCAAATCAGGCCTTTTTCCGCAGCCTGTTCAGTCGTGCCGCCAGGTAGCAGATAGTAGTCTGGGCTTTAGCCCCTGAGGGAAGGTTCTTTTCAACCACGACCATTCCCTCGGCGGCTATTGACACCTGCATAAGCAATGTCCGCACAGACGCGCCGGAGGCGCAGAGTTGGTTAGCCCCGCGCTTCAGCGTGGGGAAATGGGATTCTACAAGTTCGTTACGGAGTTCCGTAGGAACGGTGCAAGGACATTATTTATGCGGAACCCATAAAGCCACACTTGTTTGGACACCTCAACGGCACGGCTGAAGCCGTGCCCTTTCAAAGCTGGGACTATCAATGACTCAAATCCAAACCCGATGCCTCATTCTCGCCTGCGGCAACACGCTGCGTGGCGATGACGGCGTCGGGCTTTGGCTTGCCGAGTGGGCCCAACAGCGCTTCTCCGGCCAATCCGGCGTGCGCATCATCGCCGACCACCAATGGACCCCCGAACTGGCCGAAGACGTCGCCCACGCGGAGTCCGTTCTCTTTATCGACTGCTCGCTCAATTCCCTGCCCGGAGCGATCAATCTGACCCCCGTCGAGCCCGCCGATGAAGGACATGGAAAGGGAACCCATCATCTCGACGCCGCCCACTTGCTCGCCCTCGCCCGCGAATTCTATGCTTCTCTGCCTCGCAACGCGCAAATGTTGACCATCGGCGCCGGCTCCACAGGCCTCGGCGAGAAGTTCAGCCCCGCAGTGACCGCAGCTCTCCCCGAAGCCTGCCGCCTGATCGAGGAGACGGTGCTGCGTCTACTCGCAAACTGATTAAAGCGCAAGAAATCGCAGGGAGGACACGCAGCTTCTGGTTAACGAATGAAAATCTCCTTGCCTTATGGGGAGAATAAACGGTGAATCTGTGCTATTCTTGTTTCGGTTCCGAGAGGCTTTATGGAAGGACACCGGAAGCAACTCGCCAGTACGCTTGTCGTTGCATCTGCACTCATCGCAGCCATCGTGACATTCCTGCTCCCTCCTTCGCTTCAGGCTCAGACTAAAGCCCAACCCACAGGCATTGACCCGGCACTGCTAGCGAAGGCAAAAGCTGGTGATGCAACCTTCCAGGCAGTCTGTCGCTCATGCATATCTAAACGGGGAGGGTGTGCCTCAGGACTACGCACAAGCTGCGATATGGTATCGCAAAGCTGCTTTGCAGGAAAATACTGATGCGCAAGTTAATCTTGGTGAGCTTTATTATGCCGGTCACGGCGTCCCACAGGATTACCCCAAAGCTGCGATGTGGTATCGGAAGGCAGCGGAGAAGGGGGAAGCCCAGGCAGAAGACACCCTTGGAATCATGTACCACTTCGGACACGGCGTCACCCAGGATGACGTGCAGGCTGCTATTTGGTCTCGCAAGGCAGCAGAGCAGGGTTATGCCGAAGCGCAATACGTCCTCGGCAACTATTACGACCTAGGCAAGGGAGTGCCGCAAGATTTTAAATCTGCAGCGAACTGGTATCGGAAGGCCGCAGAACAAGGGATTGCCTTGGCACAAAGCAGACTTGGCTTTATGTATGACAACGGCAAGGGTGTGCATCAGGATTACGTTCAGGGAGCGATCTGGTATCACAAGGCAGCGGAACAGGGGCTTGCAATTGCGCAAAGCAGCCTCGGTGTCATGTACGAAAACGGTCTGGGTGTGCAACAGGACTTTGCTGAGGCAGCCACCTGGTACGGCAAGGCTGCTGAACAGGGCAATGAGTACGCACAATTCAACCTCGGCGTCCTTTACAGCAGTGGGCAAGGCGTGCCTCAAGACTATTCGGAATCCTATTTCTGGCTTGAGATCGCAATATCGGGAAAGCTCGATAGTTCCCTAGAGCACGAGGCAAGAAAAACTCGGGATCAGGCCGCCTCTCACCTGACGCCCGCCGATCTTTACCGCTTGCAGGAACGGGAGCGGAAGTGGTTTGAGGAACACCCTGCCCTTCCCTAGCGGGTTAGGACAGACCGTACCACCGTATCAAAAACGGGGACCTCGAATGACCGATGTTAACAGCAAGCAGATTGTAATTTGGGAGACATCTGCCGTCAATAAGTTAGCGGGGCTTCGCGACTATGATGACCTAATCGAGAGAATGGAAATCGCATATACCCATTGGGTCCCCATGAATGTTTTCGACGAGATCGCCGAAACTCAATTCAGTAAGAAGCGCGACCATCTATTGCGGGTCTGCCGAAGGCTAATGGGGAGTTCTAGCTGGTCATTGAAATCCCCGTGGGCGCTCATATTGGAGGCCATCCGAACTTTTTCAGTGACTGGAAAAATGGACTGGGACGAACTTTTGAAAGCACACCCGAAGTTCGAGGAGGCCGTGGCCTCCGGAATGGTATTCGACGATGATCTAGCAGTGGTTCAAAGGCCGCAAATGCAAGGGCATTTAGATCGGATCGAAAGATTCTTCGCGGAGGGAAAAACACAGTTGGAAAGCATATTTAGATCGGGATCGAGTCGCCCTGACACGCTGGATGAATTCATCGAACGGACAGGTTCAGCCGGCTTAATGCCGTGCGAAATCCGACGTATCTGCAGATGCATTCTTGGTCGTGATGTTGATTTGCAATTTGTGGAGAAGTTATCGAGAGCCTTTCCCCCTATTAATGCCCTGTACTACGCTTTTTTGATTGCTCATTATCGGCGCAGCGGACCTTCATCGAAGAAGAATAAGAGGAAGTCAGCAGGCGCATTCGATCTCTATGCATCGGTCTATCTCCCTCTGTGCCACAAGTATGTTTCTGACGATTCAGATCAGCTGACCATCTTCCGTGACGTTGTTAAATACTGCCCTCTTCGCGCTGAGGTGATCTGGTTCAACGGGGATTTCAGAAGTCGATTCTCCAACTGACAGGTCGTCAATTGAATCTGAAGAAGCCAGGAAAGCCACCATTCCGGATGCCCAGGTCTCGTTTATTTGAGACCTGGGCGATACGCTGGACGCGAAGTCCTAAAACGCGCCCACCGTCTGGCGCAGGCTGTAGGAGCTGAGCGTCTTGATGTAGTTGCCACGATCGAACGGAGAGGTATCCGGAACAGACCGGCGGCTCAGGCAACCGCGCGTCTCCCACAGCGAAGTGTACTCGCGCTTCTCCAGCCAGTAGTGAATGTCGGCCAGCACCCGCTTGATGTGTTCGATGCCGTGAATGTGCAGCGCCGAGGCCATCATCGTCACGCCGGCTCCGGCCATGATGCCCTTCAGCACGTCTTCGGCGGAGTGAACGCCACCGGAGATCGCGATATCGAGGTTCAGTTGTCCATAGAGGATCGCCGCCCAGTGCAGCCGGGGCAGCAGCTCGGCAGGCGTCGAGAAGTGCAGAGTCGGACGGACCTCCAGCGTCTCGATGTCGAAGTCGGGCTGATAGAAGCGGTTGAAGAGCACCACGCCCTTAGCGCCCACCGCCTCCAGTTGGGCTGCCATGTTTGGAATGCTCGTAAACGAGCGCGACAGCTTCACCGAAACGGGCACCTTGACCGCATTGGTTACCGCGGTTACGAGCTCAATCAGTTGCCCTTCCAGCAGCGCCGAAGTGTGGCTCTTGTCCGTCGCCAGCGCGTAGGTGTTCAACTCGATGGCGTCGGTCCCCGCCTGTTCCACTTCCTTGGCAAAGCGCACCCAGCCGCCGGTGGTGGCGCCGTTCAGGCTGGCAAGAATCGGAATCTTCACCGCCTCTTTGCAGCGCCGTACGTGCTCCAGGTAACCATCCTGAGTCATGCGATAGTCCTTCAAGTCGGGCAGGTAGCCGAGCGACTCGGCAAAGGAATCCGTGCCGCGCGAGAGGTCGTCGTCAAGTGCTTTGGATTCCAGCGCCAACTGCTCCTCAAAGAGCGAGTGAAGCACGATCGCCGCGGCGCCAGAGTCTTCCATCCGGCGAACATTGTCGATCGACTCGGAGATGGGCGTGGAGGAGACCACGATCGGTCCGTTCAGCTTCAAACCAAGATACTGCGTTGAAAAATCGATCATTGGGCACCTCCGGCACTCTCTGCCACGAGCTTCTTTTCAGTCTTCTCTTCCGGCTTCTCGGCGGGAGCGATGTTCGGTGTCTCGCCCCGTCCGGGCATTGTGGCCCGAGCGGAGTAAACGCGCCACTGGCGCTCGACATCGTCCTGGGCTTCCGCAAGCAACTTCGCAGCCAGCTCCGGATTGCTGCGTGCCAGCATAGTGTAACGCGCCTCGCGGTAGCTGTACTCCTTGAGCCGGATCGAGGGAGCCTTCGAGTCAAGCTGGAAGGGATTCTTTCCCTCCTCTCGCAGACTTGGATTGTAGCGCATCAGTGGCCAGTAACCGGACTGGACCGCCAGCTTTTGCTGTTCCAGGCCATGCACCAGGTCGTAGCCGTGGGCGATACAACTGGAGTAGGCAATGATGATCGAGGGCCCGTCGTGTTCCTCGGCCTCGCGGAAGGCCTTCACCACGTGGCTATCGTTGCCGCCGATGGCCACCTGCGCCACGTACACCGAGCCGTAGCTGACGGCTTCCATCGCCAAATCCTTGCGGCTGTTGGGCTTTCCGGCAGCGGCAAACTTCGCCACTGCGCCGCGCGGAGTGGCTTTGGACATCTGGCCGCCGGTGTTCGAGTAGACCTCGGTGTCCAGCACCAGCACATTCACGTTCTTGCCCGAGCCGAGCACGTGATCCAGGCCGCCGAAGCCAATGTCGAAGGCCCAGCCGTCGCCGCCCAGAATCCACACACTCTTGCGGACCAGAGAGTCGGCAATGGCCAGCAGGTTGCGCGCGTCGGAGCTCTGATTTCCGGCCAGCTTTTCGTGCAGGATACGCACCCGCTCGCGCTGCATCTCGATCTCCGGCTCCGTCTTCTGCGAAGCGCCAAGCAGATCCGCGACCAACTCGACGCCAATCTGCGGCGCCAGCCGGGTCACCAGCATCTCGGCGAACTCTTTCTGCTGATCGAGAGCGATTCTCATGCCGAAGCCAAACTCGGCGTTGTCTTCAAAGAGCGAGTTGGCCCAGGTTGGCCCACGGCCTTGAGCATTGCTGCTGTAAGGCGTGGTCGGCAGGTTGCCGCCATAGATCGACGAGCAGCCGGTGGCGTTGGCGATATACAGCCGGTCGCCGAAGAGCTGGGTCAGCAGCTTCACATAAGCCGTCTCGCCGCAACCCGCGCAGGCGCCCGAGAACTCGAAGAGCGGCTGCAGCAGTTGCAGATCCTTCACCTGGCCGTGCGAGAGCTTCGAGCGGTCCACCTCGGGCAGGCCAAGGAAGAACTCCCAATTCTCGCGCTCGGCCTCGCGCAGCGGCGCCTGCGGCGTCATATTGATCGCCTTCTTGCTGGCGTCGCTCTTGTTCTTCACCGGGCAGACATCCACGCAGACCGCGCAGCCGGTGCAATCTTCTGGAGCGACTTGAAGCGTGTAACGATCCTGCTCCATGCCCTTCCATTTGGGCTTGGCCCACTGGAAGGTCGCCGGGGCCTTGTCGCCAAGTTCGGCCGAGTAAACCTTGGCGCGAATCACCGCGTGCGGGCAAACCATCACGCACTTGCCGCACTGGATGCACAGCTCCTTGTCCCACGCGGGAATGAACTGCGCGATATTCCGCTTCTCCCACTGCGCTGTCCCCGTCGGGAAGGCCCCGCCGGCCGGGATGGCGCTGACCGGAAGCAGGTCGCCGTGACCCGCCGCAATCTCGCCCAGCACGTTGCGCACAAACTCCGGCGCCTGGGCCGAGATCGACGGAATCAGGTCGAAGCTCGACGATGCAGCCGTGGGCAACTCAACCTTGTGAAGGTGCGCCAGCGCATGATCCACGGCGGCATAGTTCTTTTGCACAACCGCCTCACCGCGCTTGCCATAAGTCTTGTAGATGGCCTTCTTGATCTGCTCGATGGCCTCGTCGCGCGGCAGCACGCCGCTGATGGCAAAGAAGCAAGTCTGCATGATCGTGTTGATGCGCGTGCCCATACCGGCGTCGCGCGCCACCTTGTAGCCGTCGATCACATAGAACTCGATCTTCTTTTCGATCATCTCTTTCTGCGTGCTCTTGGGCAGCTTGTCCCACACCTCATCGGCCGAGTACGGCGAATTGAGCAGGAAGACCGCCCCCGGCATCGCCGCCTCCAGCACATTCATCTTCTCCAGGAAGCTGAAGTTATGGCAGGCCACAAAGCTGGCGCGGGTAATCAAATACGTCGACCGGATCGGCGTAGGCCCGAAGCGCAGATGCGAAGTCGTCATCGAGCCCGACTTCTTCGAGTCGTACACAAAGTAGCCCTGCGCATAATTCGGCGTCTCGCTGCCGATAATCTTGATCGAATTCTTGTTCGCGCCCACCGTGCCGTCCGAGCCCAGCCCATAGAACAAGGCGCGCACGGTCCGCGGGTCCTCGGTCGAGAACGACGGATCGTAGATCAGGCTCGTGTGCGAAACGTCGTCGTCAATTCCAATCGTGAAGTGGTTCTTCGGCTCCGCCTTGGCCAGCTCGTCAAAGATGCCCTTGACCATCGCCGGCGTAAACTCCTTCGACGACAGCCCGTACCGCCCGCCAATCACCACTGGCTTGGCAAACGGCAGCGTAGCCGAATTCTCGGCCAGCACGGTGACAACATCCATATACAGCGGCTCGCCGCTCGCGCCCGGCTCCTTGCAGCGGTCGAGCACGGCAATCGACTTCACCGTCGCCGGCAGCGCCTTCAGGAATGCCATCGAGTCGAATGGCCGGTAGAGCCGAACCTTGACCATGCCAATCTTCTCGCCCTGCTTCACCATCGCGTCCACGGCCTCTTCGGCAGCCTCGGCCCCCGAGCCCATCAGCACAATCACGCGCTCCGCATCCGGCGCGCCATAGTAGTCGAACAGGTGATAAGCTCTTCCCGTCTGCGCCGCAAAGCGGTCCATCACATTCTGCACAATCCCCGGAACCGCGGCGTGGTACGGCGTGCAAGCCTCGCGCGCCTGGAAGAAGACATCCGGATTCTGCGCCGTGCCGCGAATGATCGGCCGGTCCGGGCTCAACGCGTTCTGCCGGAACTGAATGATGTACTTGTCGTCCACCAGCGCGCGAATCGTCTCGTCGCTGATCGGCAAAATCTTGCCCACCTCGTGCGAGGTGCGGAAGCCGTCGAAGAAGTGAATGAACGGGATGCGCGACTCCAGCGTCGCGATCTGCGCCACCAGCGCCATATCCGTCACTTCCTGCACTGAATTCGACGCCAGCATCGCCCAGCCCGTCGTCCGGCAGGCCATCACGTCCGAGTGGTCGCCAAAGATCGACAGCGCATGGGTGGCCAGCGTGCGGGCCGTTACGTGCATCGTCGCCGGGGTCAGCTCACCGGCGATCTTGTACATGTTCGGAATCATCAGCAGCAAGCCCTGCGAGGCCGTGAAGGTGGTCCCGAAGGCACCCGCCTGCAACGCGCCATGCAGCGCGCCCGATGCGCCGCCTTCGCTCTGAAGCTCTTCCACGATGGGCAACGCGCCCCATATATTCCTCTTCCCCTCCGAGCGCCACTGATCGGCCCACTCGGCCATCGGCGACGAGGGGGTGATCGGGTAGATCGCAACCACCTCGGAGAGCCGGTAGGCAACCGAAGCAGCCGCTTCGTTCCCATCCAAAATAACCATTTTTTCTTCACTCATCTGCTTTGCCTCATCAAGCGGTAGGCGGAAATTCAACCGCTACTCCGAGTCTCATATCTGAGGCCCGCAGTCGCTGTGATGCGGGACACAACGCGGCCGGAAATTCCCGCATTGCGAATTGAAATTCATGGGCCAATCACCCACAAACCCACACAAATCGGAGCCGCCCCGAAGCTCGCCCACAAATCACTCTGTCATCCTGAGCGAGCGCAGCGAGCCGAAGGACCTGCGTCTCGGCCTTGAAAGGGCACGACTTCAGTCGTGCCGAAGATGCCTCAAAAGAACCAGGGCTTTAGCCCCTGCGGCTTGCATTCCGGAGGGAGCAGGGGTCTTCAGACCCCTGAAACCAATTTTGTAATGACGCGGGTGCCCCAGGTCCCTCGCTTTTGGGGACCTGGGAATCCACGAACCTCATGGCGCGCAAGCGCCGGCTGCCCCACCGCAGGTGGCCGGGTGCCCCAGGTCCCTCGCTTTTGGGGACCTGGGAATCCACGAACCTCATGGCGCGCAAGCGCCGGCTGCCCCACCGCAGGTGGCTGGGAATCCACGAACCTCATGGCGCGCAAGCGCCGGCTGCCCCACCGCAGGTGGCTGGGAATCCACGAACCTCATGGCGCGCAAGCGCCGGCTGCCCCACCGCAGGTGGCCGTCTGCCGCACCGCAGGTGCCTGTGTTACTCTCAATCCAATCCCGTGGCGACCGGCAAAAACAAGCTCTATTACGGCGACAATCTCGAAGTCCTCCAGCGCTACGTCAAGGACGAGTCGGTAGACCTCGTCTATCTCGACCCGCCCTTTAACTCCCGGCAAGACTACAACGTCCTCTTCGCCGAAAAAGACGGCTCTCAGTCCAGTTCTCAAATCCACGCCTTTGAAGACACATGGGAATGGAACATCGACGCCCAGCGCGCCTACGAACAGATCGTCGAGCAGGGCGGCCGCGTAGCCGACGCCCTCCGCGCCTTCAAGACCTTCCTCTTCAACTCCGACATGATGGCCTATCTCGCCATGATGGCCCCGCGCCTCGTCGAACTCCGCCGCGTCCTCAAGGAAACAGGCTCTATCTACCTACACTGCGACCCCACCGCCAGCCACTATCTCAAGATTTTGATGGACGCCGTCTTTGGGGGACAGTCGTTCAAGAACGAGATCATCTGGAAACGAACTACGACGAAGAACGATTACACGCAGGGCGCCACGAACTGGCCCCGTGTTCATGATGTCATCCTGGACTACAGCAAGAATCCAGACGTCGCCCTTTTTGCCCAGCCGTTCGCACCACTCAGCGATGAATACGTAAAGTCGCACTACAACCTCATCGATGAGAATGGACGCCATTACCAACTGACTGACCTAACAGCGCCGGGTTCTGGAATGCGGGGACATCCGACCTATGAGTTCATGGGGATTACCCGGTTTTGGCGCTACAACAAAGAAAAAATGGAGGGTCTCGCCGCTGAGGGCCGTGTGATTCAACCGAGACAGGGTGCCGTCCCAAGGTACAAACGATATTTGGACGAAATGAAGGGTGTGGCTATGACGGACATTTGGACGGACATACCACCCATAAACTCTCAAGCCCAAGAACGTCTCGGCTATCCAACCCAAAAACCCGAAGCTCTTCTCGAACGGATACTCAAAGCCAGTTCCAACGAAGGCGATGTAGTCCTCGATCCCTTCTGTGGCTGCGGCACGACCGTTCAAGTCGCGCAGCGCCTCAATCGCCGCTGGATCGGCATCGACATCACCCACCTTGCCATCGGCCTCA
This sequence comes from uncultured Acidobacteriaceae bacterium, assembly GCA_963710875.1. Lineage (GTDB taxonomy): Bacteria > Acidobacteriota > Terriglobia > Terriglobales > Acidobacteriaceae > Telmatobacter. The sequence goes on from CAVQBW010000005.1 coordinate 364,702, forward strand.
TCAAAAAGCGCCTCTCTGACGCTTATGGCGCAGAGATCAAATCCACCTACGACGTAATTGGCGAGCCTACTGATTACCAGGGCGCAGCCTCTCTCGCCGCCGAAGACAAATATCAGTTCCAATGGTGGGCGCTAGGCCAGGTTGGCGCACGTCCCGCCGAACAGAAAAAAGGTGCGGACCGCGGCATCGATGGCCGCCTCTACTTCCACGACGACGACTCCGGCCAATCCAAGCAAATCGTCTTCTCCGTCAAGGCGGGCGGTGTCTCCGTTCCCCAGATTCGCGACCTCGTCGGCGTCCTCACCCGCGAAAAAGCCGAGATCGGCGTCTTCCTCTGCTTCGAACCCCCAACCAAACCCATGCTCAAGGAGGCCGCCGAGGCCGGATTCTACAAATCCACCGACGGCACCACCTACCCCAAGCTGCAAATCCTCACCATCCAGCAGATCCTTGACGGGAAGCAGCCCGAGTATCCCCTCCACCGCCGCGATGCAACCTTCAAGAAAGCCCCCCGCAGCCGCCCCGTCGTGGCAGAAAACCTGACCCTGCCGCTGCTGCCTCCGGATTAGAGTTCATATCCTCCGGACGCTGGCCTTGTATCAGGGCACGACCTCACAGGCTGAAGAGAGACTCATTCGAAGCTGGCTTTGTATCAGGGCACGACTCCAGTCGTGCCGCAAAACGACCAAGAATGAGCCTGGGCTTCAGCCCCTGTCGTGTGCCCCAGGCCCCGCTTTTGGGACCCGGGAAACCACGAACCCCTGGCGCACGAGCGCGATTGGCCGCACCGCAGGTGCCTGCCTTGAGCGAAGTCGAAAGCTGCTTGCAGATAATTACCTTCCGCCGGCGCACAATGGAAATAGTCACCAGAAAGGGGCCTTTTCTAATCCGGAATCCCTGTCCCCTGCCCCCTTGTTTACTACTTAATTACGTCAATTAAATCAACAGTTAAATGATTTATTTTCAGTTATGTACCCCAGAAAATAAAACCCACCCCCCTGGGGTGCGATTCTACGTTTGTTCGCCATGAAATTTGCAGATAATTACGCACTTCCGCCTCCACGGTTCACTCAATTCCCGGAAAGCCCCTCGACCAGCGCCTCCCACTCAGCCTCGAAGCTCTCCCGCTGAAACTTCCGCCCGGCTCTCTCGTACCAGTAATCGGCATTCGAGGCTGCCCCCGCCTTGCGATGCAGGTAAGCGTGCACGGCCATCCCCTCGGCGGTTTCGAGCTCGTCCACCAAGGTGTGCGCCACCTCCCACTCCCCTTTCGCATCCCACCACAGCGCCGCCAGCGGTACCGCTAGTCCCCCCGGCGGCAACTCACCAGCAAGCGAATTGCGAAGCTCCTGTGCATCCATAGGTTTCTTCTACCACCCGGCGTTTCCGTATTGCAATTGACTGAAGAGCGATGCAGTGTGAGCTAAATCACATCGCGCGGGCTTTTTTGTTGATACAAAGTGACCATCGTTCCGATAAACAGAGCCAGAGGGGGCCGAAAGAGGGGTTGGGAGTGGTTGGCGTGGAAGGCGCCAACCGCTCCCCTTCTACGGTCGAGCGACCAGTGTGCGCGGGACGAATGAAGAGAGGAATCAACATTTGCGGCTCGGGCCATCCTCGTCGTATACTGAACTCCGACTATTATGGTCGCAATTTGAAGGACTCGCAATTTGGGCGGTCCATGGGAGTCTGCCGGTTGAGTGTGCTGAGTGAACTGAGCGTGGGCGGTAGCGGGGTGCTGATTGCTCTCGACCTGCCTGAATCCGTGCAGAACCACCTGATGCATATGGGATTTGTCCCCGATGCGCTGGTCACGGCCCTGCGCCGCGCCCCAGCCGGCGATCCCACCGTCTACGGCGTGGATGGCATGGAGATTGCGTTGCGGCGCGAGACCGCGGCGGCTATCCGCGTGCGAGAGGCCGATACCGCGGACCAAGAGGCCTCCGATGCGCTTGAGGTTACGCAATGAGCGCTTGCTGCACAGTCCCTGAATTCAAGCCGCCCACGGAGCCCGCGCCGCCGGGGGCGCTCAGGACCGTGGTGCTGATCGGGCCGCCGAACTCCGGCAAATCCACACTCTTCAACCGGTTGACCGGCCTGCGCCAGAAGGTGGCCAACTTTCCTGGCGTCACGGTTGAACAGCGCATGGGCCTGATGGCCGGGGCGGGCCGTGACGATCTCACGCTGATCGATCTGCCCGGCATCTACTCGCTCGATCCGTACAGCGAGGATGCCCGGGTCTCCATCGACGTGCTGCGGGGCAAGATGGCGGGCACACCCAAGCCGGACGCAGTGCTGCTGGTGCTGGATTCCCTGCACCTGACCCGTCAGTTGATGCTGGCCGCCCCGGTGCTGGCGCTGGGACTGCCGACGCTGGTACTGCTCAACATGACCGATCTGATGGAATCTCGCGGCGGCCTGATCGACCCGCTCAAGCTGGCACGCGAGTTGGGCGCACCCGTGGCGCAGATCAGCGCCGTCAAGGGCACAGGGCTGGATGCCATCTCACTCTTTCTTCACCAGCACACGGACCGTGCGGCGGCCATGCCGCTGACGCTGCCCGTGGTTGGCAATGCAGCCAGCGCGCACAGTTGGGCCGCGCAGGTGAGCCGCCGCACCGGCTATCGCGCTCCGCTCTCGATCGAGGGCACGCGCAGGATCGACAACGTTCTGCTGCACCGCTTCTGGGGACCGCTGCTGTTTCTGCTCGTCGTTGTCGGCGTCTTTGAGGTGGTCTTCTCGATCGGCCAGCCGCTCTCCGATGGATTTGGCGCGATCCTGGCCGATCTGGCCAATTTGATCCGGCCGCTATTGCCTGAGGGCTGGATCCGGTCGCTGCTGCTCGACGGCGCATGGAAGGGCATCTCGTCGGTGCTGGTCTTTTTGCCGCAGATTCTGCTGCTGTTTCTATTCATTGGCATTCTGGAAGACTCGGGCTACCTTTCACGGGCCGCGCTGATCGCCGACCGGGTGATGCGGACGATCGGGTTGAACGGCAAGGCCTTCATTCCTCTGCTCTCGGCCTACGCCTGCGCTGTTCCGGCGATCATGGCTTCGCGCACGATCGAGAACAGGCGCGACCGGCTGGCCACGATCTTCGTCACCCCGTTCATGACCTGCTCGGCACGGCTCCCGGTTTATATTTTGCTGATCGCTGCCTTCATTCCGCATACCTTCTATCTGCACGGAGCGATCGGCTTGCAGACGCTGGTGATGCTGGGGCTTTATCTGGCGGGCTTTGTGGCCGCGATGACCACGGCGCGTATCTTGAACAGCTCGATTCTCAGGGCCAACGATGCGCCTTTCATCCTGGAATTGCCGCAATATCGCATGCCGACGCTGCGGTCTCTGGCTCTGCGGCTGGTGGATCGGGCGCGCATCTTTCTGCGCCAGGCCGGCACCATCATCCTGTGCGTGACGATGGCGCTTTGGGTGCTGGCGCATCTGCCGGTGATTCATGCCGCGGGCGGCAGGGTATCGGCGCCGGATCTGGCCGACAGCCTAATCGGACGGCTGGGCCACTTCATCGAGCCGGCGATTGCGCCGCTGGGGTTCAACTGGAAGATCGGCATCGGATTGATCTCGAGCGTCTTGGCGCGCGAGGTGATGGTCTCGACGATGGGAACGCTCTACGGCGCCGATCCGGGAACGCAGGCGCTGAGCCTGCAGAGCGCGCTGCACCACGATATGACGCTGGGCGGCGCACTGGCCCTGATGATCTTCTTCGCCTTCGCCATGCAGTGCACCTCGACGATGGCCGTGGTGAAGCGCGAGACCAACAGTTGGAAATGGCCTGTGGTGCAGTTCCTCTATATGCTTGCGCTGGCCTGGCTTGCGGCCTTTGCTGTCAACCATTTGGCGATGGCGTTTCTCGGATAAGGGTCATTCGATACCGCTTTTTTGCGACAAAATGAGGTTTCGCGCGCTCTGTGCAGAGCAATCGCATGAACGCACGACCATAATTATCTATGGTTTGAGAGGAGACAAGCGAACAAACGCAGAATCGGACCCCGGGGGGGTAGGGGGTGGTCAGCCGGGGTATAAGCCGGACCGACCCATGCTGGACGGCCGGCCCAACTTCAGACTAGCAGGATGCCGGAAATCATCTGCAAAAACGGGTTCATAGGCGCAACCGTCGTTGAATTACCTTCATCGCCCTTCGATTTCGAGAATGGCTCCTTTCCGGCCGTAAGTCTGCACTGATGAGGCGGCTCCGGCGTTTCCGCTGTCCGAAAACGGACAGTTGTTTTCACAACCGGCCACTACCGAGCATCTCGCCAGCCCAGATCATTTACCAAGTTGTTTATTTTCAAGGCGTAAGCCCTAACTAAGTTTGGCGCGGCGAGTGCTGTATCCCAGAGCGATGGATATCGCACGCCCAGACTTGAAGCAAAAGAAGATGCGCCGGTACGCACTGTGGGCCAGCGTCGCAGGGCTGGTGATGACCGTGTTGGTGGTGGCTGTCTTGCGCCTCAAGCCGGCCGCACCCACCGTGGATCGCTCGACCATCTGGTCCGACACCGTGAGGCGCGGGCCGATGATTCGCCAGGTACGCGGGTTGACGGGAAGCTTGGTTCCCCGGGAGGACTCGATCGAGCTGATTCCCGCGCAGACCGACGCGACGGTCGTCCGCATCCGCGTTTTGCCGGGCGCCAAGGTCACTCCGGATACCATACTGATGGACCTGGCCGATCCCCAGCTTCAGCAGGAGCTTTTGAACGCCAGGCTCGCGCTAAAAGCTGCGGAGGCCGACTACAAGAGCCTTCAGGCCACGCTTGAAAGCACGCTGATGGACAAAAAGACCGCTGCCGCGCAGGTCAACGCCGACTATACCCAGGACCAGTTGCAGGCACAGACCGACAAGGCCCTCTACGATCTCGGTGTCATCTCCGGCCTTGCCTATAACAAGTCGAAGAATACGGCCGACCAACTGACCGCGCAGCACCAGCTCAGCCGGCAACAGCTCGACGTGAACCAGAAGGCGATTGTGGTGCAGCTTGCCTCGGCCCAGACCCGGATCGACCAGGCCAAGACGCTGACCGATCTTTATCAGAGGCAGGTGCAGGCGCTTGAGGTCAGAGCGGGAATCTCCGGCGCGGTGGCTCCGCTTGCGACTCCGCTGCAGGCGGGCCAGCATGTGACGGCGGGAACCTCGGTAGCCGAGGTGATTCAGCTCGACAAGCTTAAGGCCGCACTGCAGATCGCCGAGACACAGGCGCGCGACATCCAGATCGGCCAGCCTGCCTCGATCGACACGCACAACGGGATCATTCCCGGCCACGTCACCCGCATCGATCCCTCGGTGGTGAACGGAACGCGCACGGTTGACGTAGCACTGGATGGGCCACTGCCACCGGGAGCGGTTCCGCAGTTGAGTGTGGACGGGACCATCGATCTGGAACGTATGACGGATGTGCTCTATGTGGGCCGGCCGGCGCTGGGCAACGAGAACTCGACGCTCAGCCTCTTCAAGATCGATCCTGACGGCAAGGGCGCCACACGGGTTCCGGTGAAGGTGGGGCGCGCCTCGGTGAACAGCATTCAGGTGATCGAGGGATTGAAGGAAGGCGACACGGTGATTCTCTCCGACATGTCGCGCTGGGACAATGTGGACCGCATCCGGCTGGAGTAAAAACAGTGGTCAGTTGTCAGTGAACAGTGGTCAGTAAAACTTTTGCCACCGGTCACCGAAGACTGAGAACTGAAAACTGATAACTGACAACTGACAACAAGGGGGACAAGATGGAATCGAACGACAAGCTGATTGAGATCGAGGACCTCACCAAGGTTTTTTACACCGATGAAGTGGAGACGCACGCGCTCTCCGGCATTCACCTGACTATTTCGCGGGGCGAGTACCTGGCGATGAGTGGCCCGTCGGGCTGCGGCAAATCCACACTGCTCTCGATTCTCGGCCTGCTCGACACGCCCACCGGCGGCAAATATTTGCTCAATGGCAGCCCGGTGGAGAACCTGAGCTTCGGCGAGCGCTCGCGCATCCGCAATCAGGAGATCGGCTTCATCTTTCAGAGCTTCAATCTGATCGGCGATCTGACTGTGGAAGAGAATGTCGAACTGCCGCTCACCTATCGCGCGGGCATGCCTTCGGCCGAGCGCAAGAAGCGCGTCAAGGAAGCGCTGGAACGGGTGAACATGGCGCATCGCATGAAGCATTATCCGGCGCAACTCTCCGGCGGCCAGCAGCAGCGGGTGGCCGTGGCGCGCGCACTTGCCGGATCGCCATCGATTCTGCTGGCCGACGAGCCGACCGGCAACCTGGACTCGAAGAACGGCGAGGCGGTGATGCATCTGCTCCGCGATCTGCACCGCGAGGGAGCGACGATTTGCATGGTGACGCACGATCCGCGTTTCGCCAAGCACGCGCAGCGCGAGGTGCATCTCTTTGACGGCAAAGTCGTCTCCGAAACCGAATTGAAAAAGCTGGAAGAGGAAGTCGAGGCCTAGTCATGCTGCTCCAGAACGTATTGCAGGACGTACATTATGCATTGCGCCAGTTGCGCAAGTCGCCGGGCTTCACTGCTCTGGCGGCAGGCACGCTGGCCCTGGGCATCGCGGCCAACACGACGATCTTTAGCTGGATCGACTCGACGTTATTCAATCCGATTCCCGGAGTGCGGAGCACAGGGAACATGCTGACGCTGCAGCGCGGAGAAAGGAGCGAACATGCCAGCCCGCCCTTCTCTTACCAGGACTATGTGGATCTGCGCGATGGCACAAAGACCCTGAGCGGCCTGCTTGCCTATCACGACGACTATGTGGCTCTCACAGGCGACGGGAGGCCGGAGCGCATCTACGGCGCGCTGACATCCGCGAATTATTTCGAAGTGCTGGGGGTTAAGCCGATTCTCGGACGAACGCTTCTCTCTACCCAGGCAAACGAACGCGCCGGCTCGCCGGATGTTGTGCTCGGATACGACCTGTGGCAAAGCCGTTTTGGCGGCGATCGGGATATCGCCGGCAAAACGGTGCAGATCAACCTGCACACTTATACCATCGTGGGTGTTGCTCCGCGCGGCTTTCAGGGCTGCAAGAGCGGGCTTCGCACCGAGCTTTGGATACCTCTGGGCATGGACCGGCAGATTTGGGGATCGACGCGCATCGACGACCGCGGCGTCTCCTGGCTGAATGTGCTGGGGGTGATGCGCCCCGGCGCCGATCACCGGCAGGTGGAGAACGAGTTCAACCTGCTGATGCAGAGGATTGCCGATCGCTACCCAGCTTCGCATCAGGGCAACAACCTGATCACGACCGACCCGCTCTGGCGCTCACCATTCGGGGCCAATGTTTATCTTTATGGAGCGCTGCCGATTCTGCTGGCTCTGGCTGCCGTGCTGTTGCTGCTGGCCTGCGCCAACGTGGCGAATCTGCTGCTGGTGCGCTCGGTGGCGCGCCGCCGCGAATTTGCGATTCGCCTCTCGATGGGCGCAAGCCGCTGGAGGCTGGTCCGCCAGTTGATGGTCGAGAATCTCCTGATCGCTCTGGCTGGAGGCGGAATCGCGCTGGCAATCACCTTGTGGACGGCCCGCACACTAGGCGACTTCTTGCCCACCACTTCACTCCCTCTCAATATCAATGGAAGCGTCAACGGCACGGTCATGCTGGTTACGATCCTTATTGCCGTCTTCACGTCGGTAGCGGCCGGCGCGGGTCCGGCGCTGCGCGCCTCGTCTCTCTCTCCTGCCGCGGTGCTCAAGGATGAGGCGCTCAACACCTCGGGCGGCCTGCACAAATCCCGTCTGGCCTCGGGGCTGGTGGTGATGCAGGTTGCGCTCTCACTCACGCTGCTGGTCTGCGCCGGATTGTTCGTCCGCAGCCTCAGCAAGGCACAGGATGCCGATCTTGGCTTTGACGCGAATCATGTTTATCTCGCCTCCTTCGATCTCGATCCGCTGGGGTACCCCGACGCCAAAGCGTTGGAGCTCGACCGCCAGATTCTGGCGCGCGTCAAGGCGCTGCCGGGAGTCGAGTCCGCGACGCTGGCCGACTTCTCCCCGCTCAGCTTTACCATCCACTCCGACGGCGTAATGCCCGAAGGCTACATTCCGCGTCCGCATGAATCGATTGAAGTGGACAGAGGAATCGTCGGGCCCGGCTATCTCAAAACCTTGCGGACTCCTCTGCTCGAAGGGCGCGACTTCACCGATGCGGACAATGCGAATACGCAACCCGTTGTTATCGTCAATCAGGCTTTTGTGAATCGCTATTGGCCCGGTCAGGACGCTATCGGGAAACGCATTCAGATTTATAACCGCTGGCTCTCTGTGACAGGCGTTGCGGCCAACGGCAAATACCGCCGCCTGACCTACGATGCGGCTCCGCTTGTGCTGGTTCCGCTGGCTCAGCGCTACGAGAACCTGTTAACGCTGCATGTGCGCGTGAACGGGGATCCGATGGCCTTCTCTTCCGCCATCGACCAGGCGGTTCACGAACTGAGCCCCAACCTGCCCTTGTTCAACGTCACGACGCTCAGGGAAAACATGCAGATGGGAAGTGTCTTTGAGCGCATCGTAGTGATCTTTGCCGGCGCCTTCGGACTGCTGGCCATGGTTTTGGCCGCCGTCGGAATCTACGGAGTGGTCGCCTACTCGACCAAGCAGCGCACCCACGAGATTGGCATTCGCATGGCGCTGGGCGCGGCGCGCGGCGATGTCTTCCGCCAGATTGTGCGCCAGGGGCTGCGGCTGACTTTGATTGGCCTCACCGCCGGACTCGCAGTCTCCTTCGCTTTCACACGCCTGCTGCGCGGCCTGCTCTTTGGCGTGGGAACCGCCGATTGGCTCACTTTTTCAACCGTCTCGATGGCGCTGTGCGTGGTGGCGCTGCTGGCCTGCTACATCCCGGCACGGCGCGCCGCTTCCGTCGAACCGATGCAGGCACTGCGAACTGAGTAAATCCAAACAAGATTTTGCCGTTGAGATCGGGGTAATTTCATGATCGAACTGAAGAACGTAGAACGCAGTTACAAAGCCGGACCCACTGAAACCTGGGTGCTGCGCCGCATCGAGCTCAACATCCGGGAAGGCGAGTTTGTCACCGTGATGGGGCCGTCGGGGGCGGGGAAATCATCGCTGCTGAATGTGCTGGCGCTGCTCGACGACGGCTGGCTAGGCGAGTATTGGTTTGGCGAGACGGCGGTGCACAAGCTCAATCGCAAGCAGCGCGCCGACCTCGCCCGCCAGCGCATCGGCATGGTCTTCCAGAGTTATCACCTGCTGGACGATCTCACGGTCGCAGAAAACATTGATCTGCCCCTGAGTTATAAGAACCTGCCTGCCAGAGAAAGACAAGGAATGGTGGCCGACATTCTCGACCGCTTCCAGATTGTCGCCAAGAAGGACTTGTATCCCTCGCAACTCTCCGGCGGGCAGCAGCAACTGGTGGGTATTGCGCGCGCAGTGGTCCACGCGCCGGCGCTGCTGCTGGCCGACGAGCCGACCGGCAACCTGCACTCCACGCAGGCTCGCGAGATCATGGAACTTTTTTGCGAATTGAACCGCGCGGGCACGACCATCGTCCAGGTCACGCATTCGGAAGCGAATGCGCGCTATGGCCAGCGCATTCTCGAATTGCGCGATGGCTGGATGACGCGCGATGAAATGCTCGCGGCAAAGACAACGGAGGTCAGCGCCAAGTGAACTGCTCGAAGACACACCTCCTGACATGCACACAGCTCGCGACCGCAACCTTGCTGCTGCTGGCGAGCCTCTCACTGGCGGCTGAAGCCGCGCCATCGGCGCCTTCGGTGCAGACCCCAGCGCCGCCGGCCGCACTCGCGAAGGCTGTTCAAAACGTCATTCCCTTCGACCAACTGCTGCGTCCCTCGCGCAATCCCTTCGACGCCTATCGCGGCGAGAGCGCACCGCCGCCGGTGCTTGCCAATTCGATGCGCCTCGACTCGCTGATGCGCGACGGCAAGCTCTATCTCTCGTTGCGCGATGCCATCAACCTGGCGCTCGAAAACAATCTCGATCTGGTGATCGCGCGCTACAATCTGCCCATCGCACAGATGGATATTCTGCGCACACAGGCAGGCGGGCAGGTGCGCGGCGTCAATACCGGAGTCGTGCAAGGGACGCCCGGCGGCGGCCTGGGCGCATCCGGCGCGGGCGGCGGCGCGGGCGGCACGACGGGCGGAGCAGGCGGCGCGGGATCCGGCGCATCCGGCATTGTCTCGTCAACGCTGGGAACCGGTACTGCGGTCTCAGGCTTCGATCCCATTCTTTCAGCGCAAGGAAGCATCGATCATGCTGCGCAGCAACTCTCCAACTTTCAGCTTGAAGGCGTGAATGTCTACAAGGTCAACAATATCGCCGGCACAGTCAGCTTCAGCCAGGCCTTCTCGACCGGCGGCAGCGTGCAGGTGAGCTGGGTCAACTCGCGCCAAACGTCGAATGGCGTCTACGATTTCTTCAGTCCGCAACTAAACTCGAAGGTTCAGGCGATCGTATCGCAGCCTCTGCTGGCAGGATTCGGACCGGGAACCAACCTGCGTTTTCTTCGCATTGCCAGAACCAACCAAAAGATCTCCGACATCGCCTTCAAAGCCCAGGCGATTGCCACCGTAACCCAGATCTGCGATCTGTATTGGGATCTGGTCAGCGCTTATGATGACGAGCAAGTGCAGGAACATTCCGTGGCCTTTGCCGAGGAGACGCTCAACACAAGCCGCAAGCAGCTTGAACTGCAGGCGATTCCGGAGATGGAGGTGCTGAAAGCGGAGGGAGAGCTTGCCATGCGCCAACAGGATCTTACCGTGGCCCGCACCGATCTGGAATTGCAGGAACTCTATATGAAGAACGCCATCACGCGCAGCCTTGACGATCCGGCTCTGGAGGAGATGCCGGTGGTGCCGACCGACAGCATTGGAAAGACCGCGGCCAGCTCTTTGGAGCCTGCACAGCAGATGATCGAGCAGGCGTTGAAAAACCGTACAGAACTTGCCGAATCGTCGCTCGACCTTGAAAATCGCGAACTGAGCCGCAAGACCGCTCGCAATGCCCTGCTGCCCGCGTTGAGCGTCTATGGCGCATACGCCGGGACCGGACTGGCCGGCGAGAAGAGTTCCAATTACTATGCCGGAGGGTCGGGAATTACCTCCATGCTGCCGACTGGGTATGCAGGAGCACTGGATAGCGCCTTCGATAACAGCGCGCCCGAATACCAGGTTGGCCTGCAACTGACTATTCCGCTGCGTAACCGCATCGCCAAGGCCGATCAATACCGGACCGAGCTCGAATACCGGCAGGCGCAGGTGTACGCCGAGGAGTTGAAGAAGCGGATTCACATCGAGGTGCGCAACGCGCGTTATGCTCTTGAACAGGGCGCCAGCCGGGTGGACGCGGCGCGCAAGGCCCGCGATCTGGCGCAGCGGACATTGGATATCATGCAGAAGGAGCAGAAGCTGGGCGCGGGATCGAATCAACAGACGCTGGAAGCCGAACATGACCTGTCTCTGGCCGAGTCGGCGCTGGTGACTGCCGAAACCGCGTATGAAAAGGCGCGCATCGAGGTCAAGCGGGCTACAGGCTCGATACTCGAGGAGTACGGAATCTCAATCGCCGACGCCAAAGCCGGCCGAGTGGAGGCAGACCATCTCCAGTAAGAGCGAGCAAATCCGGGTTTTGGTTGCCGACGATCAGCCGCACATCCTGGAAGCTGTCGAGCTGCTGCTCCACCCTCAGGGCATCCATGTGGACTGCGTCCGCTCGCCGCAGTTGCTGTTGGAGGCGCTGGGCGAGGCCGACTACGATGTGCTGCTCATCGACCTCAACTATACCCGCGACACCACCTCCGGCCAGGAGGGTCTTAATCTGCTGTCGCGTATCCGGGAGTTCGACGCGCATCTTCCGGTGATCGTGATGACCGCGTGGGGCAACGTCGATCTGGCCGTGGAATGCATCAAGCGCGGTGCGCGCGACTTCATTCAAAAACCCTGGGAAAACGAGCGCCTGCTCTCGCTGGTGCGCGTTCATGCCGAACTGCGTCTGGCGCTGCGCCGCGCGCGGCAACTTGAATTGGAAAACAGCCTGCTGCGCGCCGAAGGAATGCCGGAGTTCGTTGCGGGCGCGCCTGCGATGCAGCCGGTTCTGGAGCTGATCGCGCAGATCGGGCCTTCGGACGCGAATGTGCTGATCACCGGTGAACACGGCACCGGCAAGGAGATCGTCGCCAAGCTGCTGCACGCCGCATCGCCCCGCTCCCGCATGGCGCTGGTCGCGGTGAATGCGGGCGGATTGCCCGAGGGCACTTTTGAAAGCGAGATCTTCGGCCACGTCAAAGGCGCCTTCACCGACGCGCGCGCCGATCGCGTGGGCCGCTTCGAATTGGCCAACGGCGGCACTCTCTTTCTCGACGAGATCGCCAACGTTCCTTTGAGGCAGCAGGCGAAATTGCTGCGCGTGCTCGAAACCGGCGAACTGGAGCGCGTTGGCTCCTCGCATACCCGGCGCGTCGATGTCCGGCTGCTTTCCGCGACCAACGCCAACCTGCAGGAAGAGGCAAAGGCCGGCAACTTTCGCGAGGATCTGCTCTTCCGCCTCAATACGGTCGAGATTCACCTGCCCGCGCTGCGCGACCGGCGCGAGGACATACCTCTGCTTGCCCAGCACTTCCTCACCCGCAACCGGGCCCGCTACCGCAAGCAGGTCAAAGGCTTTTCTCCCGCCGCCCTGCACCAGATGATGCACTATGCCTGGCCAGGCAACGTACGCGAATTGGAGCACACCGTCGAACGCGCCGTGCTGCTCTGCCGCGAGGAAGAGATCGAGCCGGCCAACCTGGCCATCGTGGCCGCGCGCTCCGTTACACCGTCGTTTGACAACATGAGCATCGAAGAGGTCGAGGCGCTGCTTATTCGCAAGATGATGCGCCGCTGCGACGGCAACATCTCACAGGCCGCCGAGGCGCTAGGACTCAGCCGCGCGGCGCTCTATCGCCGCATCGAGAAGTATGGCCTTTGAGCGAGCTGCGCGCCCCCGCCGCTCGGCTTTCCGCCGGGTATGGATTTACTGTCTCTTGCTGGCGTTGCCTGCGCTGGTCATGGCCGGCCTTCTCCTTTACTGGCAGCATGTTTCTCTCGCTCCGGCCCTGCTGATCGGCGGAGGTCTGCTGCTTTATCTTGCGCTGGTGGCTGCTGCGCTGATTGACTCGATCGTCCGTCCCTTGCAGACCCTGGCGAATGTCGTTGCGTCGCTGCGCGAGGGCGACTACTCTTTTCGCGCGCGCGGGGCGGGTTCGCGGGACGCGCTTGGCGAGCTGGCCGCCGAGGTCAACACACTTGCCGATCTGCTGCAGAATCTCAGAGTCCGTTCGCTGGAGGCCACGGCTCTGCTGACTCGAATTCTTGAAGTGATGCGCGCGCCTCTGTTTGCCTTCGACCGCGACGACCGGCTGCAACTGGTGAACGACGCCGGGGTCGAGCTGCTGGGATCCACTCATGCGCACTCGATCGGCAGAGGCGCGCGCGAGCTGGGCCTGGACGGGCTGCTCGCCGCGGCCGACCAGACGGTTCACTCCTTTGGCGCCGGGTCATCGCGCTGGCTTCTTCGCAAGGCGGCCTTCCGCCAGGATGGCGCGCCGCACACGATGCTGCTATTGGCCGACGTGAGCCTCTCGCTGCAGGAAGAGGAACAGAGATCGTGGAAGCGGCTCATCCGTGTGCTCGGCCACGAACTTTCTAACTCTCTTGCGCCGATCAAGTCCATCGCGGGCAGCCTGCTGGCGCGGGCGGAAAAGATTGCAGTCGACGACGACGTCCTACGCGACTTCCGGCGCGGTCTGGGAGTGATCGAGAGCCGCGCCGATGCGCTGCATCGCTTTGTGCAGTCGTATCGGCGGCTGGCCCAGCTGCCTCCGCCGCAGCTCAGGCCGGTGCCGCTGGGCGCGCTGCTGGAGCGGGTCGTCCTGCTTGAACAGCGTCTTGCCGTTCAGCTTGATCCAGGGCCCCAGGTCGTTCTCCACGCCGATTCCGACCAGTTGGAGCAGATGTTCATCAACCTGCTGGCTAATGCCGTGGATGCGTCGCTTGCCAACGGGGCGCAGCCGGTACGCGCAAGCTGGCGGGTTGCCGATTCGTCCGTCTCAGTCATCATTGAGGACCGCGGTTTGGGCATCGCCAACGCCGAGAATCTCTTTGTCCCGTTCTATACGACCAAGCCGGCGGGCAGCGGCGTGGGCCTGGCGCTGGCCCAGCAGATCGCCCGCGCCCACGGCGGCGAGATCAACCTGCTCAACCGCGAAGACGGCGAGGGCGCACGCGCCACGATCCGTCTGCCTGTGACGCGCTGATAGCGCCGCCTGCGAAGCGCTATGCATTTGGGCTGACATTCAGAAAAACTGGCTTAGGAACATGCTGAAAAACTAGCTTGAAGCTGAGTTTCCCTTGTCAGGGGTCAAAGCCCGCACTTGTTTTGCGCCATTTACGGCACCCTTCGGCTTCGCTCAGGGAAGGCTTTGAAGTCGTGCCCTGATACAAGGCCAGAGTTTTTCAATAAGTTCTTAGATCCCGGCAAAAAAGCCGGCCGCAACCGGTTAACCGATGCGGCCGAAGGTGAGAGCGCATTTCGCATCACGAGGCCGAGGACGAAAAGCCCTTGCGCCGCTCGGCCAGCTCGTTGGAGATGGTCATGTTCAGCTTCATGTTGATGCCGTAGAAGAGCAGGCAGACGGCGGAGGCGAGGAATGCTGCGCCGGACCAGACCGAGGCCGTCATGTTGATGCCTTGCAATGCGTAGGCGGTCTGCGCGACGTTGGGCTGGTAGCCGTAGAAGGAGAGCAGCCAGCCGGCGACGGCGCCGCCCAGAGCCAATCCAATCCACAGGGCGAAGACGACAGCCGAGGTGACGGTGCCCGTGGCGCGGCGTCCGGTCTTCCATTCGCCGTAGTCGGCCACATCGCCCATCATCGACCAGAGCAGCGGGCCGGAGCAGCCAAAGGCGAACTGGCGCAGGACTTCCAGGCTGATGATGGGCACCGTGGCCGTCGCCGGAAGAAAGAGCAGCACGATACACAAAATGCCCGTCACCAACATGCTCAAAAAGAAGAGCGTTTTCTTGCCGACGCGCTTGGTCAGGGCCGTGGAGCAGGCGACGCCGACGAGCAGCGCCGTCAATCCGAAGCCGTTGAACCAACTGAAGAGGAGTTTGTTGCCGGCGCAGTATTTGAAGTAGGGCAGCATCACGCTGCCGCGGATCATCAGCGCGATGAAGTAGAAGGTGGTCACCAGGAAGAGCACGATCCACGGTCCGTTCTTCATCAGATCGGCCAGGTCCTGCATCACGGAGGACTTCTGCTCCGGAGGGGGTTGAACGCGCTCCTTGCTGACGGCAAAGGCAATCAGAAACAACACCACGCTGATCGACAGGAAGATCCCCATCGTCAACTGATAGCCGCGGCGGGTATTGCCGTTGGGGCCCAGAATAACCACCATCGGGATGGCCAGGCTCTGCACGATGAAGCCCGCCGAGTTGGCGAAGATCTGCCGGTAGGAGGCGATGCTGTTGCGCTCGTTGGGGTCGTCGGTCATCACGCCGGTCAGCGAGGCGTAGGGCACGTTATTTGCCGTGTAGACCAGGCGCAGCAGCAGATAGGTGACCCAGGCATAGACGATCTTCGCGCCGATGCTCAGATCGGGCGTGGTGAAGGTCAGAATGCCGATCACGCCAAACGGGACGGCGGTCCACAGCAGCCATGGGCGGAATCTGCCCCAGCGCGTCTTGGTCCGGTCGGCGATGACGCCCATGATGGGATTGAAGACCGCCGCACCCAGGCCGACGACGAGAAACATGGTTCCCGCCTCGGCCGCCGTCAACCCGAAGGTGTCGGTGTAAAAGTTCAATTGCAGGGCCATCATCGCCTGGAAGACGAAGTTGGCGGCCATATCGCCCAAGCCATAGCCGAATTTTTCCCCGAAGGAGAGTCTTGCGCTCGTACCGCTCATTGACTTCAACTCGCTTTCACTGCAGGTCCAGGTGGTGATGCGCCGGGAGGAGTTGCCCAGCGCGGTTGTCCGGTCTCCCACCTGCTCCCAGTAGCGGCGGAGAGGATGGGGCACGGTGGTTCTCGAACGGGCAGCGCTACTTGCTTACCTGCAGGATCAGCTTCTGAAGATCGGAGTCCCGCGAGGAAGTGCCGACCATGATCTCGAAGCCGCCCGGCTCGACGACATACTTCATATCGATGTCGTAGAACGCCAGCGACTCCTGAGTAATGTCGAGAGCCACCGTGGTGGTTTCGCCCGGCTTCAGGAAGACCTTCTTGAAGCCCTTCAGCTCCTTGACCGGCCGGGTGACCGAGCTGAACAGATCGCGGATGTACATTTGCACCACTTCGCTGCCAGAGCGCTTGCCGGTGTTCTTCACATCCACAAGAAGCCGCGTTGAGCCATCCTTCTTGATCTTCTTTTTGGACAGGCGCGGATTTGAGAGGTCGAAGCTCGTATAGCTCAAGCCGAAGCCGAAGGGATAGAGCGGCGTGGCGTCGTCGAAGAGATAGCCGCGGCGCGCCGAGGGCTTGTAGTTGTAGAAGGCCGGCAGATGGCCGACCGAGCGCGGAATGGTGATGGGCAGCTTGCCGCCGGGATTGATGTCGCCGAAGAGCGCATCGGCTACCGCGCGGCCGGTTTCCTGGCCCATGTACCAGCATTCGAAGATCGCTGGAACGCATTGGCTGAGCTCAGTGATCGAGAGCGGGCGGCCGTTGAAGACCAGCGCCACGACCGGCTTGCCCAGCGCCGCCATCGCCTGAACCAGCTCATTCTGCCTGCCGATCAGATCCAGGCTGGTGCGGTCGCCCATGTGGTTGAGCGCCCAAGCCTCGCGCGAGGTCTGCTCGTTGCCGCCAATGGCCAGCACGATGACGTCGGCATTCCGGGCGACTTCAACCGCCTCGGCGATCTGCCTGCGATCCTCTTCCGGATCGCTGGCCACCACCGGATCGATATTCCAGCTTCCGCCGACGGTGATCTTGCAGCCCTCGCTGTAGAGCACCTCGACATGCTGGCCGACTTTGGCCTTGATGCCGTCGAGCACCGTGACGTTGTGTTGCGGCACGCCGCTGTAACCTCCCAGCAGGCCGCGGTTGGCGTTGGGGCCTATCACTGCTATGGTTTTCAGTTGCTTCGCGTCCAGAGGCAGCAGCTTGTTGTCGTTCTTCAGCAGCGTGATCGTCTCATGCGCCGCTGCCAGAGCCAGCTTGCGATTGGCATCCGACCCCACCACCTTGGCCGCCACGCCGGGATCGACATAGGGATCGTCGAAGAGGCCCATCTCGAACTTCCAATAGAGCATCGGAGCCACAAGCTCATCGAGCTCCTTTTCCTTGAGGACGCCCTTCTTGACCAACTCGACCAGATGCAGATAGCAGTCCGGATCGGGCAGCTCGATATTCACGCCGGCCTTGACGGCCAGCGCGCAGGCTTTCTTCTTGTCCTCGGCCAGAAAATGTCCGTGCGTGTCAGGGCGGTAGTTCAGTTCCCAGATCGCGTAGTAATCGGAGACGAGATAGCCCTTGAAGCCCCACTCCTTGCGCAGAACGTCGCGCAGCAGCCATTTGTTGGCGTGCGAAGGAACGCCGTCCACCTCGTTATAGGAGGGCATGACGCTGATGGCTCCAGCCTTCTCGATCACCTGCTTGAAGGTATAGAGAAAGGTCTCGCGCAGCACCCGCATCGAGACATTGGCGGGGGCGCAGTTCTGGCCCGACTCCGGCTCGGCGTGGCCCACAAAGTGCTTCAGCGTGGCGATGACATGCTTTTTGTCTCGGAAAGTGGCGTCGCCCTGGAAGCCGCGCACCGAGGCAATGCCCAGCCGCGAAACCAGATAGGGATCTTCGCCGTAGGTCTCTTCGACTCGGCCCCAGCGCGGCTCGCGCGCCACGTCAACCACCGGGGTGAGCGCCTGGTGCGTTCCCCGCACGCGGGCCTCTTCGGCGGTCATGGTAAAGAGCTTCTCCACCAGCTCAGGATTGAAGGTTGCGCCCAAGCCGATGGGCTGCGAGAAGCTGGTTCCGGCCGGCGCCGCGTGGCCGTGCAGGCATTCTTCATGAAAGACCACCGGAATGCCTAGCCGGCTGTTCTCCAGGAAAAACTTCTGGATCGCATTGGTCAGCTCGGCCATGCCCCGCGCGTCCTTGCCGCCGCCGGCGTCGCTTGGACGGCCAACCTGGCCCAGTCCGTGACCGTCCTTGAAGGCCGCCTTGGCCTTGGCGAGGTCGAAGTTCCCCTTCTCGTCCACCAGCTTCTGCGCCTTCTCAAGCCACACGCACCGCATCTGCGCGGCCTTTTCCTCCAGTGTCATGCGCGAAAGCAGATCCTTCACGCGCTTGGAGGAGGACAAACTGGGGTCTTTATAGGCGGGAGCAGCTTTGCGGGTTTTCACGGCGACTTTGGACTTTTGCTTTTTCATGCGATCCATTCCTCGAAGTTCTTGTGCGCGACAAGGCACGGCGATTGAGTGGGATGAGTGAGCTTAACTCGGGGCGCCGGCTGGCGATAGTGATAGTGGTCACCCGGCGAGTTGAGGAAGCTCAAAATCTCCAGTTCTGGCGGGAACGGCGGCGAACAAACGGCGGAGAAATCCTTCCTGGGCCAAACAAATTCGACGGAGATGCCGGAACGAAGCAGGCACGCGCCCACCGGCCGCTCAATGAGAGTTGCAAACCGTCGATCTAAAGAGCCCACTGAACCCAACTCCTGAACAACAAGAGCAGAGTGAAACCCAAGCTCCGCGAGGGTACGGAACTGTCTGGCTCCTCAGTATTAGCTGCTCTGCCGCCTCAATCAATCTAGATGATCAAAGTGGAAAGAGCAACAGAAACAACGATGATCCGAAGGCGGAAGGTACCCAGGCCGTGCAGCGAGGGCGCGGGCAGTCCGTGCGGTCATCATTGCCGCTCCCAGTAGCACACCGGCCCGCCGGGCGGCGAGCGCTTCAATGTTAGGGGAGCGGGCCGTGGATGGAGAACCTGCCCAGATCCTGTACCTGGGGCTTTGCAGCCGCGATAAGGTTCAACGGGCGATTCTTGCGGAGCCGCCTTTGATGATGCGCTCGACCTCGGCTAGGGTGGCCATGCTGGTGTCGCCGGGGGTGGTCATGGCCAGGGCGCCGTGGGCTACTCCGCAGCGGACGGCCCACTCGATGGGCTTGCCGGTGAGCACGCCGTAGATGAGGCCGGAGGCGAAGCTGTCGCCGCCGCCCACGCGGTCCAGAATATCGATCTCGCGCTGGCGCACATGGACGATTTTGTCTTCGCAGAGCGCAATGGCGCCCCAGGCGTTGCGGCTGGCGGTGTGCGCCGTGCGCAGAGTGCTGGCGACGAGCTTGAGGTTGGGATAGGCCGCCGCGACCTCGCGCAGCATGACTTCGTAGCCAGCGACGGGCAGCTCGTCGAAGTCCTCGCTGACGCCTGGGATGGCGACGCCGAGCATGGCGGAGAAGTCTTCCTCGTTGCCCAGGAGCAGATCGACCTTGCGGACCAATTCCCGGTTGACTTGCTGTGCTTTGGCCTTGCCGCCGATGGATTTCCAGAGGGATTCGCGAAAGTTAAGGTCGTAGGAGACGAATGCGGCGCTGGCGCGAGCGGCATCCATGGCCTCGGACGCCACCTCGGCTGTTGAAGCGGAGAGCGCGGCGAAGATGCCTCCGGTGTGAAAACACTTTGTGCCGTTCTCGGATCCGAAGATTGACGGCCAGTTGAAATCGCCGGGCTTGACCTGGCTGATGGCAGTGTTGCCACGGTCGGAGCAGCCGGCGGCGGCGCGTACGCCGAAGCCCCGCTCGGTGAAGTTGAGGCCGTTGCGGACGGTGCGTCCGACGCCGTCGTACGGAACCCACTTGACCAGGGAAGGATCGACGCCGCCCTGGAGAATGAGGTCTTCAACGAGCCGGCCGACAGGGTTGTCGGCAAGAGCGGTGGCGATGGCGGTGCGCAGGCCAAAGCAGCGGCGCAGACCGCGGGCCACGTTGTATTCGCCGCCGCCCTCCCAGAGTTGAAACTGTCGTGCTGTGTGAATGCGGCTCTCGCCGGGGTCGAGGCGGAGCATGACTTCGCCGAGGCTGAGGCAATCCCACCGGCGGGGGGAATCGGGAATGAGAAGTTTGTTCATCGGCCAAACATACTTTAGCGCATCCCTCCGCGGGCTGACCATGAGAGCCCTCTGCGAATTACACGCCTCGGATGATAATGTTCTTGCTTGGGCCGGTCGCGCAACTTACATTTTCGCGCGATCGTCCTGCAGACTGAGGCGGAAGGCGTCTATCACCCGGCAAAGAGGAATTGGTTCATGGGGCAAACCTTATTCGACTTGAGCGGCAGGATCGCGATAGTGACCGGCGGAACGACCGGGCTGGGCTACGCGATCGCGCTGGGCCTGGCGGAGGCCGGGGCCGACGTAGTGGCCAGTTCAAGGCGTCTGCGCCAGGTGGAGACGGTGACAGCGGAGATCATGGCGTTGGGGCGCCGCTCGTTCTGCGCGACCAGCGATGTACTGGACCGGGCCTCGGTGCAATATCTGCACGATTCGGTTGTGAAGCGGTTCGGGAAGGTGGATATTCTGGTGAATGCGGCCGGGATTACCCACAAGGGGCCAACGCTTGAGGTGGACGAGGCCGACTGGCAACAGGTGATCGAAACCAATCTGACGGGAACCTTGCGGGCTTGCCAGATCTTCGGCGCGACGATGGTTCGGGCGGGGTATGGGCGCATTGTCAATATCGCGTCGCTCTCGTCGTTTGTGAGTTTTCATGAGGTGGCGGCTTACTCGGCGAGCAAGGCGGCAGTGGTCTCGCTGACACGGTCGCTGGCTGTCGAGTTGGCGCGGAAGGGCGTGAATGTGAACGCCATTGCGCCGGGAGTCTTTTCAACGCCGCTGAACGCATCGCTGGTCGAGGGCACGCCGCGCGGTAGAGAATTGATCCTGCGCACGCCAATGGGCCGGTTCGGCGAGGCGCGGGAGGTAGCCGGGGCGGCGGTCTTTCTATCCTCGGAGGCGGCTTCGTTTGTTACCGGTCAGGTGATTGCCGTGGATGGCGGCTTCCTGGCCAGCGGCGTGAATCAGTAAACAGAGATGGGCTGGATTGCGGAGCGTTTTGCACTATGAAGATCACCAACGCGCATGTAAACATCACCTCGCCGGGCCGAAACTTTGTCACCCTCAAGGTCGAGACCGATGAGGGCATCTATGGTCTCGGTGACGGCACGCTGAATGGACGCGAGTTACCGGTGGCGAGTTATCTCACTGATCATGTAATTCCCTGCATGATCGGCCGCGATCCTTTTCAGAGCGAAGATATCTGGCAGTATCTTTATCGCGGCGCTTACTGGCGGCGGGGGCCGGTTACCATGTCGGCCATCGCCGCGGTGGATGTAGCTCTGTGGGACATTAAAGGCAAGGCACTGAATACGCCGGTCTATAACTTGCTCGGCGGCAAGAGCCGCGAGGGCGTGCTGGTGTACTGTCACGCAACCGGCGAAGATATCGACCACGCGCTGGAAGATGTGGCGCGGCACAAGGAGATAGGCTACAAGGCGATCCGCGTGCAAAGCGGCGTTCCGGGCCTTTCGGCCACTTACGGTATCTCAAAAGGGCCGGGGAGATATGAGCCGGCCGAGCGCGGGCTGCCATCGGAGTACGAGTGGTCCACTGAACCGTACATGCGTCACGTTCCCAGGCTGTTTGCGCGGGTTCGCGAGAGCTTTGGCGAAGATCTGCACCTGCTTCACGACTGCCACCATCGCATGACTCCGATCGAAGCGGGGCGCCTGGGTAAGGAACTGGAGCCCTTTCACCTCTTCTGGATGGAGGACCCCGCGCCGGCCGAGTTACAAGAGGGATTCAAGATTATCCGCCAGCATACGACCATGCCGATTGCCGTGGGCGAGGTCTTCAACTCGATATGGGACGCACACGAGCTGATTCGCAACCAGTGGATCGATTACCTGCGCATGACGCTCGTGCATGGAGGCGGATTGACGCATCTGAAAAAGGTCGCCGACTTTGCCGAGTTATATCATGTGCGTACAGGCTTTCATGGAGCGACCGACCTGTCGCCCGTGACGATGGCCGCGGCGCTGCACTTCGACACGGCGATTCATAACTTCGGCATCCAGGAGCACATGCCGCACACCGACGAGACCGATCGGGTCTTTCCGCATCGCTACAGCTTCAAGGACGGCATGATGTTTCCAGGAGATGCGCCAGGATTGGGCGTGGAGCTGGACGAGGCGCTGGCGGCGAAATATCCTTATCAGCGCGCCTATCTGCCCATCAATCGCAAGCTGGATGGCACATTGACGGATTGGTAGCTGCTGGAGCGATCCTCTCATTCCGAAGCCTAATTGGCACCAAGCAATGGATGGTTTCCGTTCGGCAGCCGCTCGCAGCCGGGATGTAAGCGCATGTGGAAATCCATTAAGTATCCACCGGCAAAACCGGAGGTAGTTACTGGCGATAACTCTCCGGGGGGCCGAGATAACTGGGCGGCAGATCGTCCAAGCTGACTACCAGCTTTTCCAGCACCACACCTGGGTTGACCATCCTGAATTTCAAGATATGATAACCGGGCCCGTCAACGTTGAGCGTGGTCGCGACCCTACGAACTCCGTCGCTGACCGCCTGCGCCCAATCGCTTTCCGAGTTATGTTCCAACGCATCGATAACTTGCGGCTGTTGATCGTCGAATGAGATGGCAAAACGCAGCCCGCGACCGGGCACGAAATTCAACGTCGGAGCTAGAATGGATTCCACATTGAACTTGCCCCCCTCGAATAAGTACATCTTGTACTCGAGAACGGGCGAGGGCTCAGGCGGCTCTACGCTCGATGCTGTCACTGGGAAGATCGTCATCCCCGAAAGTGTCTCACCAAAGCCTGGAATCTTATCCCAGTGAGAATTGCCCGCGGCTGTTTGACTGGTGAAGTGTTCAGCCTCGATGGAAACGTAGCGATTGGCCTCTACAAAGCCATGGAACGAATTTTTATTGGGAATGGATGGATCAAGCGCCTGAATGTGGACGCGGATTGCCGTGCCGTCCTTCTGGGCGATGGTTACTGTCCCGGAATTTGTGCCTTCGGGCGCTGCAGCCCAGTCGATGCTCACGTGGAGGCGTTCTTCTTTGGAGACGGTGCCTTGTGTCTCACTTAGCTTGATCCAGGGTTGATCGGCGCTTGCCGCAAATTCAAAAGGATCCGTCCCGCGATTGAAGACATCGATGAATCGAGTCTGGCGATTGAAGACATCGAAGGCGGGCAGCGCCAAAGAGTCGAAGCCACCAGATGCGGCAAGAGGCGAACCCTCGACCGCGACTGCCATCCTCGACCCGGCAGCGGGCTGCACTTCCGTGACGGCCGGCATGGCGTTGAGAGGCGGCTCGTTCCAGAACGTGTATCCGATGTGGGTCTGGTCCATCATATGATTCCATTTGCCGTGCGCGAGTTCGTGGTTGTACTCGTAGCTCAGCGCTGCATCTTCGGCGAAGAGAGCACGGGCCTGGCCGGCGAGGTCGTTGGCGCCGACGCGGCCTTGCGCGGCGTAGAGGGCATTTCTGGCGGCGGTGACGTATAGCTCGTTGACGATGGCGGAAGCCTTCACCGGATATAGCACCAACTCGAAGTAGGCGTCGCGCTTGTTCTCTGGAAGTTGCCGATAGATTTTCTCGGCTCGCTCGGTCAGGGACTTCCAGCCGTAATAGACTCGGTCAGCCTCCTGGTAATTCACCAGGCTGAAGGTATCGGGCTCGAGTTGCTCCGGTTTACGCCTCCCATTGTATTGGGTGTATCTGGAGACGATATCCGCAATCTCCGCGGCATGTTCCGGACCAAATTCACGGCTTGCCCAGAGTTGCGTGAATTCCTGGAGGTTGTCCTTGCCCCATCGTTCGGGATTGCGGGCGAGATTGAGAAAGAACTCCATGGGGAATTCCATCGGCTTCAAATCGCCTACGTTCACGATCCAGATACTATTCGCCCCATAAGCATGCGCGAGATTCATCTGTTCCCATACTTTTGCGATGGAGTAAGTATTAAGCCACTTATAGGAACGCGGCCCCCCTACATAGTCGAGATGATAGTAGACACCCGCGCCGCCGCTGCGCTTTCGTTCTTCCGCAGTCGGCAACCTGCGAATGTTTCCCCAGTTATCGTCGCTCCACAGCAGAGTTACATCGCCGGGCACCCTCATGCCCTGTTCGTAGTAAGTCTGGACTTCCTTGTAGAGCGCCCAGACCTGGGGAATCTTTTCGAGATCGGGATTGACGGTTTGCTGCAGGATTTTGCGCTGGCCGGCGACGATCCTTTCCATCAGCGCGATGTTTTCTCCGGTGGATAAAGGCGTGTCATTGTGGCCTCTCATGCCGAGGGTGACGATGTCCTCGTAGTTTTTATCGCGCTCCAGGCAGGTGTGCCAGAACTCGTCGATGCGCTTTTGGTTCGTTGCATAATTCCACGGGCCGTAGCTGGGCTTCCATTCTTTTTCCGCGCACATCATGGGCTCCTCGTGCGAGGTGCCCATGACGATGCCGTATTCGTTGGCAAGCGCCGGGTTGAGCGGATCGTCGGCGGCGAAGGCGCTGTCCCACATGGCTGGCCAGAGAAAGTTGGCCTTGAGGCGAAGCAACAACTCGAAGACCTTCTCGTAAAACTGGTGGTTGAAACCGCCGAACTTCTCCTTGGCCCAGCCGGATAGCGAGGGAGCCTCGTCATTGAGAAAGATGCCGCGATATTTTACCGCCGGCTCTCCCTGGACCCAACGGCCTGCTTTTACATACAGCGCATCCTTGTGTTCCACGGGAACATCCGCCCACCAATACCAAGGCGACACTCCGATCTGCTCAGAAAGATCGTAGATGCCGTAAATCGTCCCGCGCTTGTCGCTGCCCGCGATCACCAGACCGCGAGCCACGCCCGGCAAGGGGCGCGAGACAACCTGAATCAGGGTCGATTCCCATTTGCCGTCGATCTGGCTCACATCGATCAGATGCCGGCGGATGAGGCGATCGATGATTTTGCTCTTTCCGATGGTGCCGATAAGAACAACGTCCCCGGAGAGGGATTTCCCGTTTTCGCCGAGCAGGGCGTTGCAGCCAGTGACTCGAAAGATGTCCGCCTGAAGATCGTGGGCTGCTCGCACGACGCCCGGATCGTCGGCGCTATCAACGTAGATCTTTGCCGCGACTCCATGATGCACGAGCCGGAAGCTGGATGCGGCCGGGACGGTCTCGACGTAGCGGGGCTGTCCAAGGGCCAGCGCATGAGCCGGGAGGAGTACAGGCAACGCAAGGAGAAGCCACGGAGCGATGGAAATGCTGGCTGTACGTCCTCCGCGCGTCAGGCACCGAAGATGAGAGGGAACTCGAAGACAAATTGGCATGGATCGTACTATGATAATTTCGCAATGCAAACGATATAGGCGGAAAGTTGGAGCTGTCAAGCCGGAACCTAGATCATGAACTGGAAGATTGGGCATGACCGGCGGTTTTTCGCAGATCTGGATCATTGCGTTCGATGAATGGCGCTTCAGAATCTGGGATGGCAGTTCAACCCTGTGGCGCGCACGGATGGCAGAAATGCCCGACCCAGGTCGAGTGTGTCATGCTATGGAACGGCCAGCGGGTGAAAACCATGTGGTTGCCGGGGCGACTTGCTCCGGTGTGAGATTGATGTCCAAGGGGGAATTGGGGTGCAATCACAGCCGCGCGCAAGGGGCATGAGACATATCGATCTGACGGATGTTCAGCTTGCTTCCAGCGAGACTGCCCGCCGCATCAACAGGGACATAGTTTTGGAGCTGATCCGGGCCAACCCGCCCATTTCGAGGGCCGATCTGTCGCGCCAGTCGGGACTGCAACGAAGCACAGTTTCGCAGATTGTGGAGCAGCTTATCCGGGAAAAGTGGGTTTGCGAAGGCGGCGAAGCTTCTCCGCCGCGCGGACGCCGCCCGACGCTTTTAGAGCTGAACGGCGACCTGGTTGTGATCGCAGTCGATATCCATCCGAGACAGGCTACGATCGCTACGGTGGACCTGAAGGGGCGGCTTCTTTCGCGGGCTTTGGTGCCGCTGACCTCCAACCCGGAAGCCTCGACCCTTCTGATGACGAACTGCATGTCGAGGATGCGGCAAGCGCTGCCGCGCAAGTCGATCGAGGGCATCGGCGTCAGTCTTCCCGGCAGAGTCGATCCTGGCACGCAACGGTTGATCTTCGCCCCGAACCTTCACTGGCCCGATTTCGATTTGAAGACGGTGATCGAAAAGAGGATGGGCATGCCGGTGAGGATGGAGAACGCCGCCACCGCCTGCCTGCTGGCGGAACTTACCTTCCGGCGGATCGACGGGATCCGCGATATTGTGATGGTGACCGTGTCGGAAGGCGTGGGAACCGGAGTCTTCGCCAACGGGCAATTGATCTCCGGTCATCGCGGAATGGCGGGAGAGTTCGGTCACGTTCAGCTCGATCCGTCCGGGCTGCTCTGCTCCTGCGGACGGAAGGGGTGCTGGGAGACCTTCGCCTCCTGCGTGGCGGCGTTGCGCTATTACAAGGAACTGCATCCCCAAACCAAGGCAATTACATTTCACGAGTTGCTCAACCTGGCGGAAGAGGGCGACACGCACGCCGGCGAGGCTCTGGCCAAGCAGGCACTCTACATTGGACGCGGCTTGCAATCGATTATTGCGGCCCTTTCTCCCAGCCTCATCCTGATTGCCGGGGACATCATGCCTGCCTGGCACCGATTCGGTCCGATGATCGAACAGGAAGCGAGCAAACATATGCTGGGGGGAACGGCGCCGCAGATTCTGCCTACGCATGAAGGAGAGATCGCCCGGCTCAGGGGTGCGGCGGCGCTCGTCTTCCAGAGGCGCTCTGGACATGATCGGCCACGGGAGGCCGATCGAGGATCGCATCTGTCCTAAGACCGGCGGGAGCTCCGGTAGCCAAGGGAAAGCGGAGCCGCGACGGCGTATTCGGGCCGGTTCCGATCTCGAACGGGAACAAGTGTCAGCACCCAATAATTAGATTGGAACCAAAACAAAACATTAGCGATAGTGCCGGAATGCGGTGTTCACTGCTCTAGAACCGCACCTGCTCTGGCCGGTCCATAAGATCAATTGTTTTCCATCTTGACAATTCTTATGAATTGCTTATATAGTTCGTGTCGCGAATTATTAAGCATGTTCGACGTTTCGCAATTCCGGATAGGCAGTATCAGCACCGGTCAATTTCTTGGATTCAGAGGTTTCACGGATGCAAGCCACGGCGCCCGCGAGAACGCTCGCGGAGCTTGACAAAACGCAGGCTACCAACAACTTTCCGGAGGAGATCATGACAGGAAGGCCAGAAATCAACCGTCGAATCAAAAGGTGTGCAGTGCAGACACTGCTGATGACGGTAGCACTTCTCACGCTGGTTCTCGGCTGCAGAACTGCCAATGCGCAGGTTCTGTACGGGTCAATGATGGGAACAGTCGCCGATAAGACCGGGGCGGTCGTTCCAAACGTGACCGTAACCATAACCGATCAGGGCACGGGCGAGGTCCGCACCGACGTGACCGACGGGCGGGGCAATTATGCAGTTCTCAACCTGCTGCCGGGCACCTTCACCGTATCGGTCGCCAAGAACGGCTCTTTCGCCGGTTATTCCGTGAAGGATATCGTCGTTCAAGTCAACCGCCAGGTACGTGTCGACATTACTTTGCCGCTGGCGAGCGTAACAGCCGAGGTCACCGTTTCCTCCGCACCGCCGGAGCTACAGACCGAGACGGCCGTGGTCAACCACGAGATCTCCGAGGCGCAGCTCGACTCGTTGCCGATCACCTCAGGCGAGGGACGCAACTTCCAGTCCATGTACTCGATTATTCCTGGCGCAGCAGCCGTTACCGAGCAGAACTCGACTGCCTCCAACCCGTCACGCGCCATGTCGGTCAACGTCAACGGCACGGAGGACATGGGTGTTTCGATGCGCATCGACGGCGCGATGAACACCTACGGCTGGCTGCCGTACATCGTCGCGTACCTTCCGCCTACTGACGCCGTCGAGAACGTCAACATCGCCACCAACTCCTTCGACGCCGAGCAGGGGATGGCCGGCGGCGCCGCGATCAACGTCACCGTGAAGACCGGAACCAAGAACTTCCACGGCGGCGCCTGGGAGTACTACCAGGATGCGGCGTTCAATGCGCGCGCTTATACAGCGACGAAGGCATCGCTTACCAATGCCACGAATCCAACCGGATCCGTCCCCAAGAATGTCTTCGATCAGTTTGGCTTCAACGTTGGCGGCCCGGTCTACATTCCCAAGATCCTGACCGGCAAGAAGAAGCTGTTTTTCTTCCAGAACTTTGAGCGGACCACTCGCCGCTCATTGGCCACCGGACAGGTTAGCGTCCCCGATGTTGCCATGCTCGGGGGCAGTTTCGACGAACTGGCCACGGCTCCCGGTGTCTTCAGTACGACTCTCTACGATCCCCAGCCAATTACCCCGGACCCGGTTGCCGCTCACTACGCCAACGGCTATCTGCTGCCGCAGTATCGCACTACCACATTCTTCTCGGAATATGGCTGCAATTGCATTCCCGCAGGGCGTCAATCGTCCGCCGCGCAGAAGATGCTGGCGTTACTCACGCCCATCGCGACAGCCGTCGGAACACCGACCACTGCGATACTGAACAGCGGAATGGCCAACGACTACAACGGCACCGGCACCACCGCCTACAACCGCAATACGTCAGACTCGAAGGTGACCTACATTCCGACCGACAACACGCAGGTCTTTGGCCGCTACAGCATAGAGCCCTTCACCGTCAACGATCCGCAACAGTTGGGCGCGGCCGGTGGCGGCACATTCGATGGCGGGCAGCCCGGCGCGGCCGCCGGCCGCATCCAGAATTCCGGACTTGGCTTCAGCCATGTCTTCAGCCCCAATATAGTGATGGACGCCGACTTTGGCTACACCCGCCAAGTCACCGGTGCGCAGTCCTCAATCGACATCGCCGACAAAGATTTCGGAACAGACGTGCTGGATATCCCCGGAACGAATGGAGTTGGTTCAAACTACTACGGTCAGCCGATATTCGCGTTCACTACCGGCGCCACCGGAGCCACCTACCTCAACACCCTCGGTAATGCCAATGGCGCCAACCCGTTTCTCTTCCGCGACAATCAGTTCACGGGCGATGTAAACCTCAGTTGGACCAAGGGCAAGCACGCTACCAAGTACGGGTATACCTGGTACCACTTCGATCTGAACCACTTTCAGCCGACCAGCGGCTCCGGCATTAACAACCCACGCGGCGGCTTTCTGTTCCAGGGAGGCATGACGTGTACCGGAAGCGCCTGCGGAGTCTCCAACTACAATGCCCTGGCCGACTTCCTGCTCGGTCTTCCCAACAACGGGACGGGCACTGCGGTGACAAAGGCCACGCAACTGACGAATCCCAACTCTCTGCGCTGGTCAACGGATGCGGCCTATGCACAGGACCAATGGACGGTAACTCCGAAGCTGACGCTAAATTACGGCGTTCGCTACGAGTTCTATCCCGCGCCGTATCGCGACCACACAGGTGTCTTCACCGTGAATCCCACACTTCCGCAGAGCGGTAACGTCGAGATCGGCGGCGTCGGCGGTACCCCGGAAAATGCCGGCATCGATATGGTCATGCCTTTCCAAGGATTCGTTCCGCGCCTCGGCGTTGCCTATCGCCTGAACGAGAAGACGGTCATCCGCTCCGGCGGCGGTCTTTCCACCGATCCGGACAGTCTGCGCTTTCTGCGCGACTCGTTCCCTGAAGACCTGGCTCCGTCCTATAGTGGAACCGCGACCGGCACAATTTCGTTCGATCCAGTCAGCGGCAACGCGCTCACCCTCACGAATGGCATTCCTGCACCGGTGATTCCAGACCTCTCCTCCGGATTTGTCTCGCTTCCGGTCTCGGGAGCTACCACCACCGCTCCGATGAAATATCGCCGCGGATACATCGAGAGCTGGAATCTCTTTATCCAGCGGGATTTGGGTCATGACTTCGTCGCCAACGTCGGCTATGTGGGAATGCACCAGGTTCGCCAGCTGGCCGGCGTCAGCTATCTGAATGCTGCTCCGCTGCCCAGCGGCGCCACACCTTGCATGGCCAACGGGCAGCTCAATCCGTCCACTGGGTTGACCGGTCCTTGCACTCCTCACGGTGGGTTCAACGCCAACGAGACGATCAACGAGGCGTTTTGCAGCGGGAGCACAGGGAGCCTGGCCTGCTACAACACCGGCGGCATTAACGTTTCCGGACCGATCTTCAGCTCAAGCTACAACGGATTGCAGTCGCAGTTGACGCGCAACGCAGGTAAGAACTCCTCGTTCGGTGTGGTCTACACATGGTCGCATGCCATCGACTTTGAGGACAATGGAGCCGGATCGGGTGGCGCTGGCACAACCTTCAACTTCCCGGCGATGTACAAGTACAATCGGGCTACCGCTGGCTATGATCGCAAAAACAACTTTCAGTTCTGGGGCATCTACAGCTTGCCCTTCGGCCCCGGTCAGCAGTTCGCGAACCATGGCGTCGCGGGCGCAATTGTGGGCGGCTTCCAGGTGAATGGCCAGCTCAGCCATATCAGCGGCGCGCCGTTCTCGGTCAATGCAAACAGCAACAATATCAACACTCCGGGCGCTGGCGCCCTCTACGCCGACCTGGTTGCGAAGTACCAGCAAGAGGGCGGCCACAACCGCGTCATCGGCAGCACGACGGTAAGCGACGGCAAGCCCTGGTTCAATCCAGCCTCCTTCAACAATCCGGTCGAACCCACCTACACCGGGACGGAGACACCCTCGCAAGTCGTCTCCCCCCAATTCGGCAACACCGGCCGCAATCAGTTCCGCGGGCCTGGGCAAACCTTGATCAATGCCAGCATCTTCCGCTCGTTCCCGGCCTATCGCGAGAACAAATTCGAGATTCGCTTTGAGGCCTTTAACCTGCTCAACCACGCGCTTTTGGGCAACCCGAACACGACGGTGCCGAAGCCCTCGGCGCTCACATCGAATCCACCGAACTATGGCAACTTCGGCATGATCACCGCCAACTACGGAAACGCACGTTCGCTGCAGTTTAGCGGCCGCTACACCTTCTAGTTCTGCTGTCTCGCTTCTGCCCGCGCCTGAGAGTTTCATTCAGGCGCGGGCAGTTTTGTCTTTGCTCCATGGCCGAACCATCGTCGAGATGTGCTGCCTCTTGCGTTCCCCCCAACAATGGTTCACTAGAGAGCCCTGGCGACGGCTTGCCACAGCAAGACTCTCTCCACGGCGCCCCAGTGGTCAACTTCACTCCGCCCCTGACAGCTCTGAGCCAATCGGGAGTTCACGCGGCTCCTGGATGGAGTTCCGCCTGGAGAAAAGGAACTTGAGCGCAAGCTGAGGGCGAAGATTCGAGACGATTGGCCGCATCACTGCTGTGCAGCAGTGTGGCCCATGAATTTGTCCGCCCATTGGATGAACCATTTCATGTTTGGCGCGTCGGTGTGCCCGCCGTCGTCCTGACGCCAGGCAAGCTGTCCGTGGAGAAGGCCCTGATTCACCGGCGGCATCTTGGCGGTTCGGTAGTCTCCTTCGACATCCAGGCCTTTTGCGCCCAGCAGCCTGTAGGCACGGCTTGCATCCACGGTGGCCATGAAGCTGCCCTCATGGTCGAGCCACTTTGCGTCCCCCTTGGCGGGGATTCCGTAGCTGACGAAGGTCAGCCGCGGCGCGCAGAGGGCGATCAGTTCATTCGAATCAACGGGAATATCACCGGGATTCATGCTGCCGAAGGTTGCCTCGGAGGCTCCGTACTTCATGAAGTTGCCGGCCATCCAGTAATATTCGCCGCCCGTCAGGCTCTCCACCGCCTCGCCGAAGTTGCGCCGCAGCAGCGTGGCTCCGCCCTTGCCCGACGACCCGACCAGCACCATCGCGAAGCGCTCGTCGAAGGCCATGGTCACCAAGGCTGCCTTGCCGTAGCGCGAGACGCCTTCGATCCCGACGTGTTTCGCATCCACCGCCGGATCGGTCTCGAGATAGTCCAGTCCCCTTCCCGCGCCCCAGGCCCAGGCGCGCAGCGCGCCCCAGTCTTCAGGGCTGCGCGGCTGCCCTTTATTCACCAATCCGATGATGCCGCGGGTCAGGCCCGCGCCGTTATCGGCCTGCACGCTGGCCGGGTCAAGCAGCGCGAATCCCCATCCCGCCGCAACCAACTGCCATGTATTCGGCAAATCGCCGTCTGCATTCAATTGCGGAAACTGGAAGGGTGTAGCCTTGAACGGCTCCCAGGCCGGGTGTTGCGCAAAGACCTCCTTGAGCGAAGGGTCCTGCTGCGTCAGCAAAGTCTTCCATGCCGCATTGATGCGCTCGAATTCTTCCTCGGAGGGCTCGTTCGGCACCGGGAACCCGGCGCGCCCGAAGATCATCAGCACCGGCACCGGCCCCTTGACATTCGCGGGCGTAACCAGCGTCATGTGAATGCGGACGCCGATCGCCGGATAGGATGAGTTGTCCACCACGCCGATAAGATCCTTGGCGATCACCGGCGTAAAGCCGATCCTCTCATGATCGACGGCAGTCACGGTCCAGGTGACCTTGGGTGCAGTCTTGGGGACGCGTCCGTACACGTACTTTGAGAACATCTCGACCAGTTCCGGCCTGCGCTGCTCCCACCACATATTCGCCGACGTCACCTTCCGGCCATCGTTCATGGTGAGCGGGTCGGGTAGGTTGGGATAGGGATTGGCCTTCGCTTCATCGTAGTTGGCATGGTTAGGCGCGTTCTCATCCCCGCTCGGCCCTGGGCGAAGCGCCTTGATGCCCAACTGATCCATCATGTTCTGCTGATCCTGTCCGGCTGTGAACGTCACCGGAGGCGGCGTGGAAGGGTTTTGAGCAAACGCGGGGCGACATATTGCAAACGCGCCAAGGAGGCAAATGGAAACAACAGACGCGTTGAACGAACGCCGCATAGGAATGCTCCACGGTGATATGCT
This sequence comes from uncultured Acidobacteriaceae bacterium, assembly GCA_963710875.1. GTDB lineage: Bacteria > Acidobacteriota > Terriglobia > Terriglobales > Acidobacteriaceae > Telmatobacter. Next base: position 397,703 of record CAVQBW010000005.1, read on the forward strand.
TGCTACGCTCGCAAATAGAGATCTAGTTCGGACTTCCATGGTAAACCCTCTCCGATGAGACAGGCATTCAAGTTCTCAGCAATCGTTGGTTTCGTCATTCTTGCAGGCTGCGCGTGGCCGCAGGCCGGCCATCGAACTGCGGTCAAGGCGCAGGCCTGGGTAGCCACCTGGGGGAGTTCGCAACAGATTCCGGAGCCGCAGAACGCACTTCCGGCCGACGACCTCCGCGATGCCACTGTGCGGCAGATCTTCCATCTTTCGGTGGGCGGGCAATCCCTGCGCGTGCATCTCTCAAACGCCTTCGGAACCGAGGCGCTCCACTTTACATCCGTTCATATCGCGCGGCCGCTCTCGCCTTCATCCGCTGAGATCGACCCCAAGAGCGATCGGCCGCTGACGTTCGCCGGCAGCGCCGAGGTCACGGTTCCTCCGGGGGCGGAGTTCATCTCGGACCCGCTGGAATATGCGGTGCCGGCGCTTTCGGACTTGGCTGTGACCTTCCACCTGGATGCGCCGCCGGCCCGCGAGACAGGGCACCCAGGATCGCGCGCCACCTCCTACTACGTGCATGGAGACGCTGTGAGGGCAGCGAAGCTGATTGAACCCGGCCATGTGGACCACTGGTATCAGATTTCGGAGATCGACGTCGAGGCCTCGCCGCGGGCCGCGTCTGTGGTCGCGCTGGGGGATTCCATCACCGACGGACACGGCGCGACCACCAACGGAAACGACCGCTGGACGGATGTGCTGGCCGAACGGTTGCAGGGCAGCCGCAAGACCCGCAACATCGGCGTCTCCAACCAGGGCATCGGCGGCAACCACCTGCTCACCGACGGGCTGGGACCCAATGTCCTGGCGCGCTTCGATCACGACGTGCTGGCGCCGGCCGGTGTGCGATCGGTCATTGTCTTCGAAGGCGTGAACGATCTGGGCGGACTCGCGCGAGACGGCGAAGTTTCCCCGGCCGAACACGCAGCTCTCGTTAGCCGTGTCCTCGCCGCGTATCAGCAGATCGTTGTGCGCGCCCATGCTCACGGGCTGCGCGTCTATGGAGCGACGATTACCCCCTATGTAGGCTCGAATTACTACCATCCGGGACCGCTGAGCGAAGCGGACCGCCAGGCTGTGAATCAATGGATTCGCGCCGCCGGGCACTTCGACGCAGTTGTCGACTTCGACAGCGTTTTGCGCGACCCCGCACATCCCGACCGCCTCTTGCCAGCCTACGATTGCGGCGACCACCTTCATCCCTCTCCGGCTGGGTACAAGGCGATGGGCGATACAATTCCCCTCGCACTCTTCGAGCGCTGATTCTGAATCACCGTGCCTGATGCCAGTGCTGTCTAGAAGGGCCTGCTGCGGCTGCCTTCGCCTTCGGTACGCAAACCAGGCGAAACGGTTTGCATAGAAGTGAAGAGTGCTCCTAAGAATGCTTCGATCAGGTCCGAATCGTCAGAACGACTTCTCGGTGAGGAAGGGCTCGGGCTTGAGGGAGCCGTCGCGCTGCTTGACCAGCATCTGCACCTTGCCTTCGGCGGCTTCCAGCTCGGCTTTGCAGGCGGCGGAGAGGCCTACGCCCTCCTCGAAGAGTTTGAGCGACTCTTCAAGAGCCAGGTCGCCCTTTTCCAGTTGATCGACGATGGCTTCGAGCTTCTTGAGCGACTCTTCAAAGGAGGGCATGACGGTTCTCTCCATTTTGTTGCCGTGAGAAGAATACCTGACTCACCAGTTTACGCCCAAATAGCGAACCCCGAAGCGCGCGCTTCGGGGTTCGCCGTAACATGCTCGCCTACGAGCGTACGGAATAGATCTACTTCACCGCATTTGCTCGTTCATGCCAAGCAGAAAATCGTGAGTGTCCTCATTTTGTTGTCTACACCCGGAGAGAATGGAGAAGCCGTGACAGGGCAGCGATGCAATTCTAGGAAGTGGGAGGACGGAACCATTCTAAAGGTGGCTCTGGCAGCTTCTCTAGACCTGTCTGTATTTCCAGCGAACGAGCTATCGTCAGATAAGCATCTTTCGCTTGGTCGAAAAGGGCAGCATTTAATCCAGCATCCTGCGTCAGGGCTGAAGCAAAAGCCTCTTCATCGTCCGCCGTTAGGACGCCACGGCTCCTGAGCATATTCAAGAGAATCCGAATGGCCTGTTGCTGCTTGAATGACAACAGCAATATCAGCATGTGTTCTTCAGGTGTCATCGATCATGCCTCATGCTACATTAGCAAAGACTCATTCATAGATGCAACTCCCACGGGGAGCCAAAGGGATCGATTTGCGCGGTTTCAACTTTTATTATGAGCAGGACTTCGCGCCCGCTGCCAGTCTCAGGAAAAAGCAGTCTATCTGTTGTTACTGCGAGTCGCGTAATCAGTTTGTCGTCCTGCAATAAGCAGTACATCGGGTTTGGGTCAGCTTCATCGCCAGCCCTCTTCTTCATTTCTGAGGCATGACTAGGGATTCGGAGAGCGTCAATCAACGTTTTGATTCGATTGTCGATATCCCCTGCTGAGTCCCTTATTTGGCCCGGTCCCTCGGGACGCAACAGGAGAATATCGAGTTCGCACACTAGGCCATTGGCCTCCGTCATCAACGGAATGAAGCCAATTCCAGCCCTTGAATAGCCGTGAGCTAGGTAATCCAAGAATGGCTTCGGAGGGATAACGCGCTCTTCATTGTCGCCTATTTCGACAGTCTTAGCGGCATATTGCTTTAACGCCGGATGTGTTTCCCAAAGCCGTTTAAGTTGTTCATGCAGATGACAGCGAAGCGCGTGTTTTTCCCAAGTGCGATTATCGTTGTTACCGGCCGACTTCAATAGGTCGCCAGAGTAGACGAGATGGAATTTCACAACGCTATTACCTGCCTAATCGTCAGTATCCCTGTATCGAAGTCGGCGCTCATCCACGCGCTAAAGTCGCATTTTGCGCAGGGTGTCGGATTTTCCGGTTTTGATCCCCTTTGATCTTTCCGTATAACGGCAAGCATTGGATGGCCACATTTCGGGCAATTGAAGGCAACGTTGTTCCCATAGGAATAGCAGGGAACGTCTTGCCCATTCTCATCCACACAGCGAAAATTCGTGATCGTTGGCATGTTCTTCACTTCTTCACTCATTCGCCGAAACAAATTCGTACATCAATCAGGAAACAGTATCCGTCTTGGGTTTCCCCCTCACGCCGTTTTGGGCAATATGTCGGCGATGACCTCGGCGGCGACGGTGTAGCGGCCGAAGGGAGCACTGACCTGGACACCTTGGACGAAGGGGCGCACCGCGTCAACCATCTCCCTGGCGATGAGAATGCCTTCGCGGCGTGCGGCGTCGGGGGTGTCGGCCTGGGCCATGCGCAGCATGATCTCTTCGGGCATGGAGACGCGCAGATCATTCTTCATGAATTCGGCGTTGCGCAGGCTGGTGAGGGGCCAGATGCCGGCGATGACGGGGATGCGGCTCTTCTCGATTCGATCGAGGAAGATTTCCAGCAGGCGCAGATCGAAGACCGGCTGGGTGATGACGTACTCGGCGCCAGCTTCAACTTTATAGAAGAAGCGGCGCATCTCCTGCTCGATGTCGGGCGCGCCGGGGTTGGCGGCCACGCCGATGGTGAAGTTGGTGCTGGCGCCGATGGCATTTGCGCCGATGTCCAGGCCGTAGTTGAGGCGGCGGACGATGTTGACCAGGCCGATCGAGTCCACATCGTAGACCGAGGTGGCGTCAGGATAGTTGCCCAGCTTGGGCGGATCGCCGGTCAGACACAGAATATTGTGCAGGCCGATCGATGAGGCGCCGAGCAGGTCCGATTGAATGCTCAGAACATTCCGGTCGCGGCAGGTGTAGTGGAGGATGGTCTCAATGCCGGTGTGTTGCTGAATCTGTATGCAGAGGCTCTGGGCGCTCATGCGGGCCGAGGCGCGCGGCGAGTCGGGGACGTTGATGGCGTGGACGCCGAGTTGCGAGAGCAACTGCGCGCCTTCGATCTCGGCGTTGCAGTTGATGCCCTTGGGCGGCACGATTTCGACCAGGGTGATGAAGCGGCCTTCGGCGACCAGTGCGCCGATGCGGGAGCGCTCAGCTAAAGGAGCCGGAGGAGTCTCGGTGGTCATTGCCGGAGCTTCTCCGGCGACCTGGACGCGGGTTTGGGAGTCGATGGCGCGCATGGCCGAACGCATGGCGCGGGTGTGGTTGGGCGTGGTGCCGCAGCAGCCGCCGACGATCTGGACCCCGGCATGAATGGCCTTGCGGGCAAAGCTGGCCATGTACTCGGGCGAGCAGAGATATATGTTGCGCCCCTCGACGGCGCGCGGCAGGCCGGCGTTGGGCATGGCGGCCAGGGGCAGAGAGGTGGCTGGGCGCATGGCTTCGATGGCGGTGAGCACGGTGGTGGGACCGGTGGAGCAGTTGACGCCGATGGCCCCGGCGCCCCACTCAGTGAGCAGCGCGGCGGCCTGCTGGGGAGAGGCTCCATCGAGGCAGTTGCCGTCTTCGTCCACCGTGACCATGACCAGCACGGGCAGGCCGGGAGCAATCTCATGGGCTGCCAGAAGCGCCTCGCGGGCCTCGTTCAGCGCGGGCATGGTCTCGATGCTCAGCATATCGACGCCAGCTTCGCTCAGCGCCCGAATCTGCTCGGCAAAGGCCTCGCGGGCCTCGTCGAGGCCGGTCTTGCCGAGCGGCTCGAGGCGAACGCCAAGCGGGCCGATGGAGCCGGAGACCCAGGCCTCGCCGGCTTGCTTGTCCTTGAGGTGCTCGACGGCCTGGCGGGCAATGCGGACGCCCTCGGCGTTGATTTCCGCAACTTTTCCGACGAGTCCATGGCGGGCCAGCCGGAAGCGGTTGGCGCCGAAGGTGTTGGTCTCGAGAATCTCCGCGCCGGCCTGCAGATACTCCTCGTGAATGGCCAGGATCAGGCCGGGGTCGGAGAGGTTCAGCTCGTCGTAGCAGCGGTTGATGAAGATGCCGCGGGCATAGAGGACGGTGCCCATGGCGCCGTCGGCGAGCACGGGGCGGCTGGCGAAGATGTCGGCAAATTGAGACATTCTCTTGTCATGCTAGAGCATACGGGCCGGGCGCGCCAGCAGGCCGGGTTGCTTTGTTATACTTCGATAGTCAAACGCTTGGGCTGCACCGGTTCCTGGCCGGGTTTTCCGTGCGATTCGCCGGTTGCGCCGGAGACAGCCGTTCAAATGTTCACGCTGCGGCCATCGCCGCGGGAAAGCCGCGCGGGACGCTCCGCGTATTCGGTCGAGGTAAGGGATTTTGAAGAAGAGAAGTCTTTGCATGAGCGCCGTCGCGGCCCTGGTGGTTGCCATCGCGCTGGCAGGCTGTGGCACGACCACTTACTTTGCGGGGCGGACGCTGCCGCCCAGCGGCTTGGCCAATCGCGTCCTGATCGCGATCCAGAATGCCAGCCCGCTCTCCCCCGGCGGACTTCAGATCGTCGATGCTTTTTACGACATCCGGTACAAATACAACAGCACCAATACAGCTCCAGCGTTTATTGTCTCCGGGTTTACCGGTGCGCTGCCCATCACCATCCAGAACATGCCGGTCGAGCTGGCGGGCGCGATCTATGGCACGGGCAGCGGCGGCAGCTATACGCTCATCAACTATTCCACCGAGAGGGCCACCGGCGCAGTGAGCGGCTTGAATGGTTCCTCTTCCAGTGTCTTCATCACGCGGAACCAGAACTACGTCGTTGCCGCGAACCAGGCATCGCACGTGCTGACGGTTGTAAACCGGGTGACCGGCGCCAGCTATCCCTTCAGCCTTCCCGGCGTCTACCGGGTCAGCGTGAGTCCCGGCGGCTCTGCGGCGCTGGCCTTCGTACAGAATTCGAATTACGTCTACTACCCGCAGCAACTGACGCCCGCGCAGACTATCTCTTACTCCGGAGGCCCGAGCACCTGGCCCACGGGCGCAGAGGACTGCGAGCCGCAGAACGCGCCTGCATGGTGCCTTTTTCAGGCGCTGAGCCCGGACGACAACCGGCCGCTGGTCTTCGACCGCCCGGTCAAGGCCGTCTTCTCGGCTGACGGCGGAACCGCGTATGTGCTGAACTGCGGGCCGGAGTGCGGGGGAAACGCAGCTTCCGTCTCACCGCTTCCGGTGGCGCCGTTGATCTTCCTTGTCAACCAGCAGTCGGGAACTCTGCCCACCCACGCCGCTCTCGCCAGTTCCACGCTGGGCATCTCCGGCGGCGCCAGCAATGCGCTAATCAATAGCTCCACGATGTACGTCGTGGGCCAGGAGCTGTTACCCGACGGCTTTTGGGGCGGCCAGTTGACGGTAGTGAATCTGCCGGCAGGTTCGGCGGCGGCCATGACAGCATCGGCTCAGGTACCGATCAGCGATGGCACGCCCGGCGCCATGAGCCGCATGATCCTGGCCGACGACAATACGCTGTGGATCGGCATGACCGAGTGCACCAATGGCGAGCGCGCGAACAACAACCAGCCTTACGGCTGCCTCACCATGGTCAACACTTCGAGCGACGCGGCGACCCTGCTGCCCTATAACGGCGACGCCACCGGCATAGCCGCGATCACCGGCCTGCACAAGATCTACACGGCGGAGGGGGGACAGGTATACATTTACTCCACCGTGGATGGCAGGTCGATCGACAACCAGTTTGTGACCGTGACCGGAACGGCCTACGATGTGGCCTACATGGATGCCCTCACCGACGGCGACAACACCGTCTACTGAGACAGTGGCCGGTGGGTTCCCGGTTCTTGCTTTTGCGCTCTGGGATCGCGCCACTCCCAGTTGCAATCTGTCGATCGGGAGCAATCGACGATGATGCCCGATTCCGCGCCGAGTCCTTTCCAGGCCGATGTGCTGGCCATTGCGGCACATCGCGACGATGTGGAGCAGACCTGCGGCGGTACCCTGCTGCGCATGGCCGCTCGCGGCCTCCGAACCTCCATTCTGGACCTGACTTGCGGCGAGGCCGGAACCCGCGGCAGCGCGGAGGAGCGAGAGCGGGAAGCAGCGGAAGCTGCCCGCCTGCTGGGCGTGGGCTGGCGGCAGGCGCTTGACCTGCCCGACGGCGCGGTCGAAAACACCCTGGAAAACCGGCTCAAGATCGTTCGCGTTCTGCGGCTCATTCGCCCCCGCGTCGTTATTCTGCCCTATTGGCAGGCGCGGCATCCGGACCATGCCGCGGTGGCGGCGCTGGGCTACGAGGCGTGCTTTCTCTCCGGCTTAACCAAAGCGCCTGCAATTTCGCACCCATTGACGCCTGCACTGAGGGCGCCGCAGGCGCCGCTGGCCGCACCGCAGGTGCCCCACCGCCCCTTCAAGATCGTCTATGCCAGCCTCTACGCCGATGTTCGGCCCAGCTTCATCGTGGACATTACCCCTTTTATCGAGCAGCGGCACGCGGCGCTGATGGCCTATCGCTCGCAATACGCGAACCAGGCGGCCGGCGGCGGGCTCTTTGTGCCGGAAGAGGAGATTCGCGAGCGCACCTTTGCGGAAGCCCGCCACTACGGGCTTCTGGCGGGTGTACGCTACGGCGAGCCCTTCGTACAGAAGGAAGTTGGCCTGGTGGACGATCTGACGCTGGTGCCTGTGCAGTCGATCTGAGCCGACGCGAACCACAATTTACCGGTTTTTTCCCTATAGATGTTTCTTATTCATAACGAAGATAAAATAACTTTGCGTTATGTCTCTGCTTCCCCCAAACTAAGGGTGGAGAGAACACATGACGCAGACGTGGAACGCGCGGGACTATGCACAGAACGCGGCATTCGTGCATGGAATGGCGGGCGGAGTGCTGGAGCGGCTGGATGCAAAGCCCGATGAGCAAATCCTCGACCTGGGCTGCGGCGATGGCCAACTGACCAAGCGCATCGCTGCGACCGGCGCGTGCGTGGCGGGCGTCGACGCCTCGCCGGATATGCTCGCCGCCGCGCGGTCAAGGGGCATCGATGCCCGTGAAGGCAGCGCTGAGTCTTTGCCCTTCGCGGATGGCGCGTTTGACGCCGTCTTCTCGAACGCCGTTCTGCACTGGGTACGCGATCAGAACGCGATGATGGCCGAGGTGCGCCGTGTTCTCAAGCCGGGCGGGCGCTTTGTGGCTGAGATGGGCGGCCACGGCAACATCGCGGCCATTCGTATCGCCTTCATGGCCGTGCTGGCACGCCACGGCTTCACGCAGCCCGAGAAGGACGTGAACTACTTTCCGACTCCCGATGGGTACTCGCGCAGGCTCATGAGCCACGGATTCCGTGTTGAGCGCATGGAGCTGATTCCGCGCCCCACTCCGTTGCCCGAGAGCGGCATGACCGGCTGGCTGCGCACCTTTCGCCGCGGCGTGCTCGATGGTCTGCCGGAGGCTATCCGCGAGACCGTCGTCGAAGAGACAGCCGCGCTGCTTGCGCCGGCTCTGCGCGACGATGAGGGCAAATGGACCGCCGATTATGTGCGGCTACGCTTCATTGCTACGACCTAAGAAGCTACCGGCCGAACCACATCCGGCCGCCTACGGCGATGAGCGTCAACGCGAAGATGCGCCGCAGCCAAAGTTCCGAGATGTGCTGCGCGCCGAGGGCTCCGAAGTAGCCGCCGACCAGGAATCCGGCGCCCAGCAGCAGCGCGATGCGCAGATCAGCTTCGCCGTTGCGGTAGTACTCCATGAATGCGAAGAGGCCCACCGGCGCCAGCAATGCTCCCAGCGAGGTACCCTGCGCCCGGTGCTGGTCCATCCCAGCGAGCCAGATTAGCGCGGGGACAAATAGAATACCGCCGCCGATTCCCACTACGCCGGAAACCATCCCTACCACCAGCCCAACCAGCAGCATCATCCAAGTCACGCAAGCCTCCGCTGGGGCGCGCCAATGTGTGATGGCCGAGCCCGCATTTTTAGCGTAAATCATGATCCGCTCTAATTGGCTTCGAGCGCCTTCGTGCGGAATAACAATCCGGCAACCGCGCCGCCCAGACTTGGGAGCAGCAGGAAGAGCCAGACCTGGGCCAGTGCTTGGCCGCCCACCAACAGCGCGGGTCCAAGGCTGCGGGCAGGATTTACGCTGGTACCGGTAATGTGAATGCCCAGCAGGTGGATTGCGACCAGAGTGATGCCGATGGCGAGGCCGGCAAAGCCAGCGGGTGCGCTCTTTTGCGTAGACCCTAGAATGACGATGACAAAGATCAACGTGGCGACGAATTCAAAGATCATGGCCGAGAGAATGCTGTATTCGCCCTGATAGCCGGGGCCCCAGCCATTCTGCCCGAGGCCCTTGGCTGCGATATCGTAGCCGCCGCCCACGCCGCCGATGATAGCCGCGAGCACCGCCGCAGCGAGAATCGCGCCCGCGCATTGGCCGACCCAGTAACCAAGCATGTCTTTCACCGTCATGCGTCCGGCTACGCAGACGCCGAGGCTTACGGCCGGGTTGATGTGACAGCCGGAGATGGGACCGATTCCATAAGCTGCGCCGATGAGAGCAAGGCCAAAGGCGAAGGCAATACCCACGATGCCCACCTTGTCGCCAGCCACGACCGCCGTTCCGCAGCCGAAGAGCACCAGGATGAAGGTGCCCACAAGTTCAGCCAGATATTTTTTCATGATTCCTCCTGTTTGATTCGGTGAGTTATCGTGTTTGCGCACGGAAGCCGGACGCATGGGTCAGCCCCAGGGAAGTTCAAGGTGGGCAAGACGGGGTGCGTCTCTGCCGACCCAGGGGGAAGAGCGGGGCAGCCTCCGCGAGGTAGACACGCGGCGTGAGTTTTGCAGATGCCAGCGCCAAAGTCAAGAAAAAGAATAGGCATTGGCAGGATGCCCGCCCAGAGATTGCAGATCATCCAGGCTGGCAGACGGTGCAAATTAACACAACGTTTGCAATCTCTTTGCCCAATTGCAGTAATCTGTTAATGGTTCCGTGCGGCCTCCGCATCTGAAGTTCAACGGCCGCCGGGCGAGGGCAGACCGGTTGAGCCAGACCATTTTTGTACTGGAAGACGACACCGACATCGCGCGGCTTGTGCAGCACCATCTGGAAGCCGCCGGATTCGCGGCGCGGCTGTTTCACACTCCCACCAACCTGATTCCCGACGCTGAGCGCCAGGCGCCCGCGCTGTTTCTGCTGGACATCATGGTGCCCGGCGGCGATGGCCTCGATGTCTGCCGCCGCCTGCGCAATCACCCTGGGCTCTCGACTGTGCCAATCATTTTTCTTACCGCGCGCGCCGGGGAAAACGATCGTGTCCTCGGCCTGGAGATGGGGGCAGACGACTACATCACCAAGCCCTTTGCAACACGCGAACTCGTGGCCCGCGTCAAGGCCGTGCTGCGCCGCTTCGAACGGCCGACGACGCCTTCGGTCATCAGTTTTGAGGAGGTCGTGATCGACGCCAACGCGATGCAACTGAAGGTGCGCGGCGAGCTGACCACCACCACTGCCACCGAGTTCCGGCTGCTGGACTATCTGGCGCGCCATCCGGGGAGGGTCTTCAGCCGCGACCACCTGCTGGACGCCGTCTGGGGCGATGCGCGCTTCGTCACCCCCCGTTCGGTGGACGTGTACGTGCGCCGCATCCGTGAGAAGATCGAAGTCGATCCGGAGAATCCGCGTTATCTAAGGACGGTGCGCGGAGCAGGCTATCGCTTCGAACTTCCCAAGAGCGAGTAGACGCACAAGTGAAATCAAAGATCTTCACCAGGCTGCTCGGCCTCTTTCTCCTGCTGCTGCTCTTCCAGGCCGCGGCGATGGAGTTTGTCATCATTCCGCTGATTGCGGGCAAAGTGCTGGAGCTGCCTCCCGGCAAGGCCATTCCTCTTTACGGCAATGAGATTCTGTGGTCCGGCCTGATCGCGCTGGCCGTGGCGGTCTCCCTCGCCGTCTGGGTCGCCAGCCGCGTTTCGGCACGGCTGGAGCGGGTGATTGCCTTTGCGCGAAAGATCGCCGCGGGCGAGTTGAGCGCCCGGCTGGCCGATACCGAGGGAGATTTGCTTTCGATCCCGGAAGCCGCGCTGAACCAGGCTGCGGAACGGCTGAGTGTGAGCTTTGCCGAGATCGAGAGCCGCCGCCAGGAGCTGGCCGCGATGCTCGATTCGATGCAGGAGGCGGTGGTCGCCATCACGCCCGACGGTCTGGTGCGCTGGTCGAACGCCGTGATGGAGCGCATTGCGGGCATGCAGATTCGCGCCGGCCGGCCGCTGGTCCACGCGGTGCGGGACCCCGAGTTGCTGGCCTGTGTGCGTGAGGCGCTGGAGCATCGCGAAACGTGTTCCGGCCGCGCCAGTTCGCTGGCTCCTGGACGCGTCTTCGAGATCAATGCCGTTCCCATGGCCTCGGGCGGGGCGCTCGCCGTCCTGCACGACGTGACCCGCATCGAGACCGCGGAGAAGTCCCGCCGCGAGTTCATCGCCAACGTGAGCCACGAGTTGCGCACCCCGCTGACTTCTATCCAGGGCTACGTCGAGACGCTGATTGAGGACGCGGAGATGCCGAAGGAAACTATCCGCGAATTCCTCGGAATCATCCTGAAGAACGCCACGCGCATGAACCGGATTACCGAGGACCTTCTCGCCCTGGCCAGCGTCGAAAGTCCAGACTACAAACTGGCGCTTCGGCCCACGCGGGCCAGCGCGCTGGTCGAGGACGCGATCGAGTCGCTGGGCGGCGTCGTAGTGGACTCCAAGGTTGAGCTGGAGTTTGACGGCGCGCCCGACACCCTGGTGATGGCCGATCCCGATGCCATGAACCAGGTCTTTGGCAACCTCATCGAGAACGCTCTCAAATATGGAAAGAACGGCAAGCGCATCCGCGTCGGGGCGCGGCAACTCGAGAATGAGGTCGAGTTCACTGTCAAGGACTTCGGCCCCGGCATCGCCTCCGAGCACCTGGACCGCATCTTCGAGCGCTTCTACCGCGTCGACAAGGCCCGGAGCCGCGAGTCTGGCGGCACTGGCCTCGGCCTGGCCATCGTCAAGCACATCGTCCTGACCCATGGCGGCCGCGTCTGGGCCGAGAGCCAGCTCGGACGCGGCGCGGCCTTCCACTTCACGCTGCCGCTGGCGTCCAAGGCGCAGCCTGTTCCAACACCGGCAGCCTAGCCAGCGCATCTGTTTTTAGGGAGATCGCGGCCGGGAGGGGTGGTGAGCCCGGTGGGGATCGAACCCACGACCCACGCCTTAAAAGGGCGTTGCTCTACCAACTGAGCTACGAGCTCGTTCAAGGCCGCTCTTATCAAGTTATCACAGGGCAGGCCTTGCTGCTAAGGCTTGCCGGTTTCGCGCGCCTATTTGCGCGAAGATCTGTCCATCTGTCTCATGCCGGTCCAAGGCCCCAGGGCAAATTCTCTGCCGCGGAAGGAGAAACACCGGGAAAATCGGTTAAGCTTGCAGGAAGATTCTCAAACAGGGGAGATTGCGATGTTCGACGTTGGGCAGAAGGTAACCGTGGTCACAGATAAGGGGATCGCCTACGACGGGGTCATCCTCGCGCGGGCGACGGGCGACAGCGGGGCGGGCGCCTACAAGGTAGTTCTGGATGGAAGCGGACCCGAGCAGATGGGACAGTGGCACAAGGCCGGCGATGTCTTTGTGAGAGAGAAGGGGAACGACGAAACGCAGGATACCTGGGAGAATCTCGAGGGAAAGTAACCCTCCGGTACCCCACCAGGTTTCATTTCCGGCCTGTAACCGCCTCTGCGCCGCTGCGCCTCGAGCACAGCGGCCCCGAAGCGTTCCGTACTATGTCTCCATTGTTGCGCACGGCGGCCGGACTGCGGTGCATGGTATAGTTTCTGGCGGAGAAGAATATGACTCTCGGAGAGTTTCTAGGCAAGCAGTTCATCCGTGTCATTGCGTGGAATGAACCCGAAAACGGGATCCTATCCTATCGCTATCCGATGCAGGATCTGGAGATAGAAAACGGCGGGCAGCTCACGGTGAGCGAGTCGCAGATGGCTGCTTTCGTCAACGAAGGCACGATCGCCGACATCTTCGGCCCCGGACTGCACACGCTCAACACGCGCAATCTGCCGCTGCTGACCGACCTGATGAACTGGGACAAGGCCTTCGAATCCCCGTTCAAGTCCGAGGTCTACTTTTTCTCGACTCGATTGCAGACCGGCCAGAAGTGGGGCACGGCGACGCCCATTACAATCCGCGATAAAGAGTTCGGCGCGGTCCGGCTGCGCTGCTACGGCATCTACACTTATCGCATCGCCGATCCGCGGACTTTCTTCAAGCAGATCAGCGGCACGCGCGACAGTTACCTTGCCTCCGAGCTCGAAGACCAGCTACGCAACACGATTATTGGCTGCATTACTGAGGTCTTTGCCACCAGCGATGTGGCCTTCCTCGACATGGCAGCCAACCAGACCGCGCTGGCCGCCAAGCTGATGGAGAAGATGAAGCCTGCCTTCGCGGCGCTCGGTCTTGGGCTGGACCAGTTTGTTGTCGAAAATGTTTCGCTGCCGGAAGAGTTGCAAAAGGTCTTCGACCAGCGGGTCGGCATGAATATGGTGGGGGATCTGGGCCGCTACACGCTCTATGCTGCCGCTGAATCTCTCGACCTCTCCGCAGCCAACACCAGTGGCGCAGCCGGCATGGGCATGGGCCTGGGCGCAGGCGCGGCCGTGGCGCAGGTTCTCTCGAACGCTCTCAAGCCATCGATGGCCGCTCCGGGCGCATCCGCCGCTCCGGTTCCGGCTCTCATAGATGCTTCTGTGGCATCTGAGGGGACGAAGTTCTGCATCGAGTGCGGAAAAGCAATTCCTCGAAGCGCAAGGTTTTGCGCAGAGTGCGGGAAGGCCCAATGAACTGCCCCAGCTGCGGCGCCCCGATGAAGCTCAAGTCGGATATGCAGAGCTTCAAGTGCGAGTACTGCCAGGCCGTCTACTTCCCTGAGAAGAACGACGACGGCGTGCGCGTTCTCGATGAGCCCAGCGGTCACGATTGCCCGGTGTGCGCGGTTCCGCTGAAGCACGCCTATCTTTCCAACAACCCAATCATCTACTGCACAAAATGCAACGGGATGCTCATCGCGATGGGGATGCTGGAACCCATGATTGAAGAGCAGCGAAGTGCGCATGATGCGGTTGCTGCGCCACCCCCACCGGACAAGGATGACCTGAAGCGCAAGATCAACTGCCCGCAATGCCACCGTCCGATGGACGCGCATCTCTACGGCGGCCCTGGCAACGTGGTCATCGACTCCTGCGAGGATTGCAGCCTGATCTGGCTCGATCGCGGCGAACTGATGCGCATTGCGCACGCGCCCGACAGCACCCCGATCTCATCGCCTTCGGGGGACTCCGACTTGCAGCAAGGAGATGGTTGGATCGGCCTTGGTGCGAGCATGGCTGCCATTGACATTGTCGACGACATCACCGGCTCGTTTTTCAAATAAGTGGTGCCGTTGAATGGAGGAGACGCTTGATGGTTCCCAACATCGATTTGGCGGCAGCATCGGCAATTCCAAGCGAACTCACAGGACAACTACCTCGAAGAACACGCATCACCAGCGATGGCGTTACGGCAGCCGTGATGGTAACGATATTCTTAGCGCTTGCGCTTGCTGGCGTCTGCGCGAACAACATAGACACTATGCTAAAGATGCAGCATCACTGCTGTCCGGCTATAAGCTGAACAGATTCAGTTGGTTGGAAGAGCAGGGTAAATCTTCCTGGGAGTCGATCTGCTGAAGTGCCCGTAAAATGGGGGTTTTCTCGAATTGAGTTAGGCTGAGCACCTGTAGGATTTGGTAGAGACTGTTCTCCAGTTCGAGCCGTTTGCGTACGATGGCCACCAGCACATAAACCGAGACGGCGATCCAGATTTGAGCCTTGACGGCGTTTTCGCTGGTTCCGTAGAAGGCTTTGATGCGCAGGTGCTGCTTGATCCATTTGAAGAACAGTTCCACTTGCCAGCGTTGCTTGTAGATCGCGGCGATGGTTGCCGCGGGCAACGCGAAGTTGTTGGTCAAGAAGACCAGCCGCTTTCCGGTTTCCGCATCGACATAGGCAACCTTGCGCAGCGCATCGGGATAGGCCGAAGCTGATTGCAACGACGCGAGAACGACGGTCTGATCCGAGCGCACACCGGAGTCTTTCTCCACGCGATGCGAGTAGCGGCGCTGGAGAAGCACGTTGGACTTGGTGCGCACGACGAAGAAGGCCGACTCCAGCGTGAAGCGGTAGAGCCGCTCGAAGTCGATATAACCGCGATCCATCACGTAGAACGCTCCGGCTTCGGGCAGGATCAGATCGAGCACGTTCACATCGTGGACCTTGCCGTCGGTGATGTGGATAAAGGTCGGGATGTTGCCGCGCAGATCAAGCAGAGTGTGCATTTTGACGGCGGCTTTCTGGCGACGAAAACGCGCCCACGGAAACAGGCTCAGGCATAAGTCGATGGTCGATGAATCCAGCGCGTAGAGGCTTTGATCGAGTTCGATGCCCATCGCTTCGGTGGCGTAAAGCAGCCGCGCTTGGGCGATCAGTACTTGCGCAAAGTCGGCGTAGATGCGCCAGTCGTGCGTATCGTTGGCGTCGGCCAGCGTCGATTTGCGCACGCGACCGCGAAAGCCCATATGGTAGAGCTTTGGCTGCATGGCACCGAGGCAGGCCTCGATGTCGCGCAGACTTTCGCGATAGGTCAACTGCGCGAAAATCATGGCCAAATATTGGTCCCGGCAAGTAAAGCCTCGTGGGTTCGAGTCGCCACGATAGCGGGCAACGCACTTTTGAAATTCTTTGTGCGGCAGGAATTCGATCAGTTGCGCGAAAATGGTGCGGCCAGCGTTCATGCACCATTGTTTCGCCACCACCGCGAGGCGGGAAATCGGGTTTGAATTTCAAATCGTTCCCGATACGAGTGGCCGCATCATGTTGCTATGTGTGGCGTTACGCAATTTTCTCGAAAAATAGCCGGACAGTAGTGATGCAGCATAAAGCGGCAATACGCCGCGAGAGTAGTGAGGTCGCTGGCGAGGTCAAACGGCTGTGGACTACAGGCCGATCGAGTAACCCCACTGTTAGTTACACTTTCACCGTCAACGGAACGTCCTTTACAGGGAAGGCCTACGGGGTACCGCGGGAGCTATGGAAGACCTTAAGAGTGTCCAGCCCTCTACTCATCCGGTATCTTCCTGAGAATCCCGAAGTCAACCACCCGTCTGCCTGGGAAGATTCCGCCACTTCGTTGTCGCTTCTTTTACCAGATATAGGGATGCTCATACTGGCGGCACTCGGGATGATGCTGCCTGTGCAGCTCCGCGCGGGGCGAAGGTTGGTTGCCGAAGGGACGCCTGCTGTTGCGCTGATCACGAAATGTTCCCCAGCCAAGGGGAGGAGGGGAATCTCAATCGAGTACGAATTTCGCACGGAGGACGGCAGATTGGTAAAAGGGATCAGCAGGTACGATAGCCCCCAGGAAATCGGCGCAAGCATCTGCGTTCTCTATCTGCTCGGAGATCCAAGGCAAAATCGTCCGTACCAGTCGCTCTACTACCGCGTAGCTCCATGATCTTTCGCGCTGGATACCTTCAATACAACTCCATCAGGGGCCAAGGCCCGACATCTTATTTTCTTGGGTTTGCGGTGAGCCTGAAGTCCTGCCCTGATACAGAGCGCAAGGTTTTCTGCGGCCTGTAATGTCACTATCTGTTTTCCAAACAAAATCTCAGGCCCGGCGCAGAGGCTTCTGCATCGGGACCACCTGCACGGTCACGTCGCGAACCTCGGAGAGAAAGCGGTTGATGACCGAGCCGCGGAGTAAGATCTCCCAGCGCGAACGGACCGACTGGCCAAAAATCACGTGGGAGATGTTCTCCTGCTGCGCGAAGCGGATGAGGGCGTCGGAGACGTTGCGCTCGGTGAGCGAGACCACCTTCGCGCCCAGCTCGCGGGCCATGCGCTGGTACTCTTCGATGCGGTGGTAGGCCTCGGGGTCGCCGTGACCCTTGTCGTCGTCGGGGCGGGTGACGTGGACCGCGTACCAGTTGGTGGCCAGGCGGCCGGCGATGCGCGCGCCGACGCGCAGCAGCCGCTCGGTGCCGGGCCGGGCGCTGAGGCAGACCATGACCTTCTCCGGGATCGGCGCCTGTTCCAATCCCTGGGTGCGGCGGTAGGCTGAAGCCTGATTGCCCACCTGCTCGGCGGTGGTGCGCAAGGCCAGTTCGCGCAGCATGTTCAGGTTGCCCTTGCGGAAGAAGTTGGAAAGCGACTGTTCGACCTTTTCCGGTGCGTAGATCTTGCCTTGCCGCAGGCGGGAGCGCAGCTCGTCCACGGTCAGGTCCACATTCACCACTTCGTTGGCGCGCTTCAGGAAGTTGTCTGGAATGGTCTCGCGAACGGTGGTGTTGGCGGAGCGGTAGACGGCGTCGTTCAGCGTCTCCAAGTGCTGGATGTTGACCGCCGTCATGACGTTGATGCCGGCGTCCAGCAGTTCGAGCACGTCTTCGTAGCGCTTGCGGTTCTTGCTGCCGGGAACATTGGTGTGAGCCAACTCGTCCACGACGACGGTGTTGGGATGACGGGCCAGAATCGCGTCCAGGTCCATCTCTTTCAGGTTCACCCCGCGGTAAGGAATGATGCGCTGGGGCACAATCTCCAGGTCGCGGATGCGCGCTTCGGTCTCCTCGCGGCCGTGGGATTCCACCAGGCCGATGACCACGTCCACGCCCTGCTGGTGTTTGAGCAGGTAGGCGTCGTTGAGCATGTGGTAGGTTTTGCCCACCCCCGGCGCCGCCCCGAGATAGACGCGGAGCCTGGCTTCTTCCTGCTTGCGCTCCAGTTGGATCTCTGCCATGGCTCAGCCCACCTCGACGGGATGACGGACTTCACGAACGGCCGCCACCGGAAGCGTGAAGCGGAAGGTGGTTCCGTGGCCCAGGCGGCTCTCGACGGCAATCTGTCCGCCCAGCGACTCGACCAGCCGGCGGCCCAGCGCGAGGCCCAGCCCCGAGCCCTGCTCGGAGAATGTACTGAAGCGGTCGAAGATGGTGCTCAGGCGCTCGGCTTCGATGCCGCGGCCGGTGTCGCGCACAGTGAACTGCACAAAGTCCTTGATCTCTTCGGCGGCAAGGAGGATTTCGCCCTCCGGTGGGGTGTATCGAATGGCGTTCGAAAGCAGGTTTTCCAGAATCGAGCGCACCGCGCGCCGGTCAGCCTGCACCAGCGCGAGATCGGCATAAGCCTGAACCTCGACGCGGATGTGTTTCTCGGCAGCCTGGTCGCAGAAGCGGTCGCGGGCCTCGCTCAGCGCCTGCAACGGGCGAATGCCTTCCAGCGTGAATTCGCGCCGGCCCGCGTCCAATTCGGCCACTTCGATCAGGTCGGTCATCAGATCGTCCAGCTTCTCGCTCTCTTTGCTGGCCGCCGACACCAGTTCCGCCTGCAAGGGGAGCAGTTCCCCGCCGAAGCCCCGCTCCAGAGCATAGAGGCCGCGCCGCAACTGCAGCAGCGGGTCGCGCAGCTTGCGGCCGGCCACGCCGATGAACTGAGTCTTGAAGCGGTCGGTGTCCTGCAGGCTGGTCACGTCTTCGAGCGTAGTCACCGTGCCCAGCAGCCGCCCCTCGGAGTCGCGCATCGGCGTGGTGCGCAAGCGGTAGCTGCGTTCCTGCTTGCCGATGCGCATTGGCAGCAGCGCCGCCTCGCCCTCGCCCGCCACCGCCTTCTGCATGGAGACGGCATCGCGAATGGCGCTCAAAATCTTGTCGCCGCCGGGAGTGCTGGCCAGCGCCATGCGGTCGGTGGCCGCTTCGCCCAGCAGCTCCGCCGCGGCCTGGTTGACCTTGAGCAGGTGACCTTTGCCGTCGGTGACGATGATGGGCTCGAAGATCGATTGCAGCACAGCGTCGGAGAGTTGAAACTCCATCTGGCGGCGTCCGGCCTCGGTGTCGCGCAGCTCGCGCAGCCGGACCGCGATCCGGTTCAGTTCCCCGGCGATCACGCCGAAGCTGTCGCGGCTGCTCCATGCCACGCGGTGCTCCAGGTTGCCCTGGGCGATCTGGCGTGCGTCGCGCGCCAGCAGGCGGATGGGCCGCAGCACAAAGAAAATGACCCCCACTGCGGCCAGCGCCGCGGCCGCCAGGAACAGATACGCGAGCCTCGACTGCCCCGCCGCAGCCAAGGCGCGGTGCGCGGCGATCGCCAGTCCTGCCGTGAGGCCGACAAGCACCGCGCAGCCAAGTATCAGTCGCTGTGAGAGGTTGAGCATGAACCGGTCTCCGGGCCGGAAAAGCAGGGGTCAGGGGTTAGGGTTTAGGGAATTAGAATTGCCGCATCCGGGCCACCCATCGCTAACCGCAGACTGTTATCTTCTCAAAACTAACATGAATCAATACATCCATTGTAGCCGCAGTCTTTCAATCCAACCCCCCTCATTGCAAGCGGGAGAGCAGCATCGGTTGTGTACCGATCCCTAACCCCTATTTCCTATTCCCTGCTGTTACGGTATCTGGCAGACTGACAGCGTATCGTTGTGCCAGCGACAGGTCAGCCCGTTCGGCGGAGGATAGGAGACCAGCACCCAATTGACGCCAAACTCCGCCTTCAGCCGCGCGAAGTCCGCAAACTGAAAATGGGACCACCCCAGGCACCGTCGCGATCCTGGTTCACAGCCCTCGGCCTTGACCTGTCGCGCCCACACCGGACCCAACTCCGGAATTAGCGTCACCACCGCCGTGTCTTTGATGTTGTCCGCCAGCTGACTGCGCTCCGCAAAAGCGCGGAAGCTTTGGTAGTCCTCGCCGGGCACGGCCATATAGTCCGGGTCGAGGGCAAAGTAGGCATCTACGGGCGTGTTCTGGCGAATCCACGCGAAGGCCTGCAGCCAGGGGTTCGCGGAGCTTTGGCCGGGCAGTTCCAGATGCTCGGTGGTGACGAAGAGCATCTCTTGCGAGGCAAACATGCCTCCATTGATGGTTGCGAGAAAAAGCGTCCAACGCAACAGGCTTGCCTTCAACAGGTGCTTTCCCACCAGGCAGCCGCCCGTCAACAGCAAGAAGAAATAGATCAAGTGGAGAAATCGCATTGGTTGCAGGGGAAAAACCCGAATCATGGACGGAATGCCGAGGACGATCATGGCAACGGCCTGCTGGAAGGTTCCGAAGAGGAGAACCGCAAGCGCAAACCGTGCAAGCAGTGTCTCACCGCGCCTTCGGGCGAACCGCCAGAGCAACCCAAAAAGAAACAGGGGAACCAGAGCGCCCAGCCACTCATACCACTCCCATCGGTAAAGAAAGAAGTAGGTGTGCGACTCCACAACCTGCCGCCACGTGGGAGTAGGGGGCTCAAACATCCAGCCGAGAGGGACAAATGCGATTGCAAGAGTATCAAATCTGGTCCGCTGCCAGATGCGCAGCCAACGGTACACAAATTCGGAAGTAGTCAGGGTCAGGAAAAAACAGAAGGAGATTCCCATGGCCGCCATGATGGGATGCAAGAAAAAGGCCAGCAGAAGAAGTGGAACTGCTTGCCATTTCTTGCCAGCCAGAATCCGCGAAACAGCCAGCAAAATCAACCCTGTAGCTAAAGCGCGCGGGTGCAGATGTTGATCCACTAGATAGAGGGCGGTTCCGGCAACAGGCAGTGTGAACATGGCAGAGACCAACGCAACGCCCGCCCATTGAGCCCGCACCTCAGAAAAGAGTTTGCTCGCAATCGACCAGCAGGCAAACAGAATCAGCACGATTGCTGCGAAGTGCCAGAACAGTTCTGTGGCAGCCAATGGAATACCGGTCAAACGTACAAATCCGGCAACCCACTTGTCGAAGAAGGTGGCCTGTAGTTGAAGGCGAAAGAAACCAGGGTCGTGAGGATACAGCGCCGGGTTCAAGTCGCTTTTGACGGCGGTCAGGTAAATTCCACCGTCCTCAAATCCGGGATGGTAGCCCATGACCAGGAAGCCAAGTGCGGAAAACAGCAGAATCGGCAATGCAACACGAAGCAACCTGGAATGCCGCAAACGATAATCCCCCAGTTCTCAATCCTTTTTTTCGTTCATGCCGCGCTGATCTCATGGTAAACGCCACGCGAAGAGCAACTGGGAGAGATCGCGGATTTCGCGGCGAGGACGCGGCTCAGAGCGCGGGCAGCAGCATCCGCAGCAGCAAAAACGCGCCCACGCCGGCAAAGAAGACCAGCGCCATGCGGATGCCGGGCTCGCGGTTGACCTCGGGCACCAGGTCGGTTGCGGCAACGTAGAGAGCCACGCCGGCCGAAATGGGCAGCCCATAGGGCAGCCATCCGGGCACCAGCGCGATCACCAGCACTCCAGCCACGGTGGCCGCGGCCAGCACCACGGTGGAATAGAAGGCCGCGGCCCGGCTGTGTCCGCTGGCCAGCATCACGCTGGCCATGGTGAAACCTGCCGGCCCCTTGTGCAGAAAGATGGCCAGAAAGATCAGCCAGCCCAGCCAGTTCGAGATCACAAATCCCGAGCCGATGGCCACGCCGTCGAAGAGCGAGTGTACGCTCAGTCCGCCGAGGACGGAGTAGCCCGTGTGAGCGGTGACGAACTCGCCGGTGTGCGTCTCCTCGCCAAAGTGGAAGTGGGCGTTGATGGTGTGTTCCAGCAGGTGCACCGCGCAATAGCCGGCCATGATGAGGATCGGCCCCAACCGAGGGTTCACGCGCAGGCTTTCCGGCATCATCTCCAGCAGTGCCGCCGACATCAGAAATGCGGCCCCAAGCGCCACGAAGTAATGCAGATAGGGCTCGATGCCGCGCGCGCGCACAAGAATCCATCCGCCCGCCACGTTGGCCAGTGCGGCAAATACGCCGAGAAGAATTGAGGTGAGAAGCATCCGCCTTTACCCGCTGTGCCGGATGTGCATCACGTCGCCATCCTGCACAACATATTCCTTTCCTTCCAAGCGCAGCGTGCCTTTGGCCCGAGCCGCAGCTTCTGAGCCGGCCTCCAGCAGCGCATCCCAGCGGATTGTCTCTGCGCGAATGAAGTGATGTTCGAGATCGGAGTGGATCGCCCCGGCCCCCTGCGGCGCCTTCGAGCCGACCGGAATCGTCCAGGCGCGGCACTCGTCTTCGCCGGCGGTGAAGAAGCTGATGAGTCCTTGCAACTCGTAGCTCTTGCGGATCAGCCGTACCAGCCCGCTCTCACGCAGGCCGTAGCTCGAAAGGAACTCCGCCGCCTCCTCGTCGTCCATCTCTGCCAGTTCGGCCTCGACCTTGCCGCAGATCGCGGTGGCCCCGGCGTTGGGGCGCTGGGCAACTTCATCAAGCTTGAAGCGGCTCACCGCGGCCTCAAGATCATCTCCCAGGGTCGTGCTTTCGCCGATGTTAAGCGTATACAGAATAGGCTTTTGCGAGAGAAACATGAAGCCGCGGATGAGCTTTTTCTCCGCGGGCGTCATCTCCAGCTCGCGCAGCGGCTGCTCCTTTTCGAGAGCCTCTTTCGAGCGCAGCAGCAGGGCTTGTTCGTGCTCCAGATCGTTGGTGCGCCCTTTTTTCAAATCCTTTTCAAGCCGCTCAAGCCGCTTCTCCACTTGCGTAAGGTCGCTGATCATCAGGTCGAATTCAACGTTCTTGATGTCGCGTAAAGGGTCGATGGGGCCGATGTGGGGGATCGAGTCTTCTTCAAATGCTCGCAGCACATGAATCAGCGCGTCGACCTGGCGCAGGCTGGCCAGAAACGCGGTCTCTTTGAGCGCCTCCTGCCCGATGGCCGCCACATCCACAAATTCAACGGACGCATAGGTCGTTTTTTTCGGCGAATAGAGGGCCGAGAGCTTGTCCAGCCGCTCGTCCGGCACGCGCGCCACGCCAATGTGCTCCTGGCGCGAGTGGCCGCGCTCCTCCAACTTGGCTTTGGTGAGAATCTTGAACAGAGATGTCTTGCCCACCTGCGGCAGGCCGATGATGCCAGTCTTCATGCACGTCCTATTGTGGTCCCCGCACGGCGGCGCCGCGCGCATCGGGACCTCTTCGATGATACAAGAGCAGGGCGCGGAACTCAGACCGGCAACCGCTCTCTAGCTCTTAACCGACTCTGCATGAGCTACGAGCACCACCGTCGCCAGCCCCAGCAGCAGAATGGCGCCTTCCACATTCACGCTGCGATGGTGCAGCCGCTCGAAATCGACGCGGCTCGGGTTAGCGGCGGCCACGGCGTTTATGGAGCCTCCGGCGGCGATGCGGTCCTGTTCCATCGCCGGAATGATCGAGAACTGCGAGTAGAGAGTGAGCCCAACCATGACGGCCAGCAAGCTCATGGGCGCGAGCACGATGCGCGGCTTGTATATCTTCCAGGCCGGGGCCAGGGCGAGCAAGGCCAGCGCTACCATTCCCGAGACCAGCCCCATGCCGTGCAGGATGCGCAGCAGGTGGCCGACAATCGTGCCGGCGGCGTGAGTATCGGGCTGCAGCGTCTGGAAGGTGATGGCGGCAACGATGGGAAAGAAAATCTCCGCGCCCAGCCAGACGATGAGCGCGAGATACAGAACGGTACGGTGGAGAGTCTTCATGATCGAAGAATACAGGGGAGTAGCGGCTAAGAAGTTCTTTTAAGCGCCCGCTTCAATACCGTCTCAAGCTCAGCTTTTTCCTTGGCGTACTCCTCTGGCCCGACGGTACCTGATAATCTTTTGCTCTCCAGAGTGAACAAGTCTTCCTTGACGGAATTCTGCAGGGCCTCATTGGCGTCGCGGGCCACGCCAGAGTTGGGGGTCGCGCCGGTGGTAGGCTCGGATGGTGGATGCGCTCCTATCATTCGTGCCTTTTGATCTGCACTCAACAAAGGTGATGTGTTAACCGCTGTGTCGATCATAGATTGCATGATCTGACCTTGTGCGGAGATTAGAACTCCTGCAGCGAATCCCAACAATGCAAACACGACTCCCGTTACGATTGCTCCCCCAAGCACCAGATCACCTGCGTCCTTGGCTATCGTGGCTGCGAGGATCACAATGACCGCGCCAATTGCCATCGAGAAGAGCTTGACAATGGTACCGATAAGGACCATTGTTCCTGCTACTAGGTAGCCGTCGTGATAGCGCTGTTCGAGCGACTTGACGCCCACCGCGGGCCTGCGCAGCAGGAAGGCAGCCGTGGCTGCCATCAGGAGCGCCAGAGCGCCCAGAATCCATCCCTTGTACTTCGACAGTGGATCAGGCGTGCCGATGGGGGTGCCGATGCCGCCGCCGGGCCCTGTGCCGGGAGCGCTTGTGTCCTGACCGCCGCTGTCCTGTCCCCCCGCCTCCTGGCCGCCTTGCGTGCCTTGATCCTCGCGCGGCAGAGCGCCGGCGCCGGAGATGGTGAATTCGAGCGGACTGCCGGGAAGCGCATTCCGGGAGACATAGGTCTGAAAGCTGTTATCCTGCGGCGAAGTCTGGAAGACCGATCCCGCGCCTGCGGCGAAGGTCATGCTCTTGGGCAAGACCACCCACACGGTTTTCGCCGGCACCGTCACCTGGCGATGGAAGGTGTACTTGCCGCCGCTGTAGGGCAGCGTGTATTCGATCTGGAAGAGCGTTCCCTTGTCGCCCGCATCGGGCTGGATGGGGAAGTTGAAGGCGTAGTGCCCCTTGGGACCGTCGGGGTCCATCTTCAGCGAGGTGGGCAGGCCGGTGGGCCGCTGCGCAGAGACTCCTCCCACTACGGCGTCGGAGGGCAGCACAATCGAGAAGGAGCGCGGACTCCATTGCGTGCGTGGTGGCGAACTGGAGTTGCGCACCAGGTAGCGTTCGACCACCTGAAGCTGACCATTCGAGCTATCGACAATCGCCGTTACATCCTCATCGAGGCTCACTCCATCGACCTTGGCGGCCACGTCGTAGACCGGGATGTCTCCGGGCGCGCCGCCCTCGGGCGCGGCGATGAAGTAGGACGCGCCTTGATGGGTTACCCGCACCAGGGCGGGGCCGTTGCCGGACTTGCTCAAGGAATAATGCCCGCGCGCGTCGGTGGTTGTAGTGGCGATTTCGCTCATGCCGGCCTGCACGTCAACCAGCACCACCGTATCGCCTGCGGCGGGTTTGCCGGTAGTTTTGTCGGTGACTGTTCCGGTGACTTGAGCGGCGTGTGACGCTACACCCGAAAAAAGCAGGCTCAAGGCTATGGTTGCGAAGGCGAACTTGGTCGGTCTCATGGTCGTTAGAGCTTCCTGTTGCGAAATGTCGCGAATGGTTAACGTGAAGCGCGATTCCGTCTTCGATAAGCCAGGAATCTCTCGGTTTTGAAAGGGCACGGTTTTAGCCGTGCCGGAAAGCGCCAAAAAATCAATTGGGCTTTAGCCCCTGAGGAGAAGTATATTCAAAAACCAGCATTCCCTCGCGGCTCAAGCCGCATCCACATTGTGCTCGTCGGCGGCACGGCTAAAGCCGTGCCCTTTCAAAGCAGGCTTTTATGCCTGTTGCAAAAGCTCGATCTCGGCCAGCAACTGCGCAGTCTCGTTCTCAAGCTGCGCCCGCTGAACGGCGAAGTCTTCTTCAGGATACTTGCCGGCGCGGTACTCGAAGTTCAGGTCGCGCAGATTTTCGTAAAGCTGCTCTTTGCGCTCCAGAAGGTAGTCCAGGCGTGTCTTCTCGCGCTGGCTGGCGAAGACATTCTCTGGCCAGAAGGTGTAGATGAAAAGCGCAAACATCAGCAGCATTCCGGCGATGAGGCCTTCTGTTGGCGTCATAGCTTAATCCCTCCGTCGCCACCGGGGTCGGTTTCGCGGCGAATCTTTTGCAGGAGCGCCTGAGTCGCCGCGTCGGTGGGAACTTCGTTCTGTGTGCTGCCTCCGGACCATCGGCGCACCAGCAGAATCGTTCCCAGCAGCGCCGCGGCAAAGACCGCAAAGGGCGCGATCCAGGCCACCAGGTCGAAGCCCTGCGTGGTGGGCGCGGCCAGCACAACGGCGCCGTATTTGGCGACGAAGCCGTCCAGGATCTGCTGGTCGCTCTTGCCTGCGGCGATGCCGGCGCGCAGTTCATTCAGTTCGCCGGTCGAGTTGGGGCATCCCACATGGTTGCATTCGCCCAGGATCTCAGCGCAGCCGCAGGTGCACATCAATCGGTGGTCGAGCTGGTAGAAGCGCGAACCGGCATCCGTGGCACCCATCGAAAAGCAGACGGCCACGGCGAGCGCGCCCGCCTGCAAGCATCTCAAGAAAAAGGTAAAACGTGGGGAAGCGCCCATCAGTCGCCTCCCCTTAATGCAGGCTCGATGGGAGCCTTTCGCGCCGCCGGCACCCGCAGCGCGGCAGTGGCCGGCGTGAGGCTGGGAACCAGCGCCACAAGCGTGCCGAAGACCATCAGCACGACTCCGGCCCAGATCCAGCCCACCAGCGGATTCAGGAAGGCCTTGATGATCGGCTGTTGTGTGTCGGGATTCGTGCCTTCATACACGACGTACAGATCCCAGGCGGGCGTTGAATGGATGGCCACCATGGTCTGCGGCTGTTCGCTGGCCAGATAGACCCGCTTCTCCGGCGTGATCTGGAACTGCTTCACGCCGTTCCTATAGACGTTCAGCATCGCGAACTCGGAGTTATAGTTGGCATTCGAGTCTTGTGAGAATCCAACATTCTCCAGCGTATACGGGCCGATCGACATCCTGTCGTGCAGCGCCATCTCGCTCTCCACGCTGCGGTTGAAGGCCGAGCCGGCCAGGCCGACCACCACGATCACCACGCCGATGTGTATGAAGTACCCGCCGTAGCGCCGGGTGTTGCGCCTAACAAGCAGGACCATCGCCGCAAAGTGGTTTCTCCCCGTCTGCCGCGCAATGACTCCGGCCCCGCGCAGGAACTCCGAGCCGATCGCCGTCAGCACCGCCGCCGACATGGCAAAGGCCACCAGCGCATAGAAGCTGCCCTGATCGATGGCTCCGTCCTTCCACGGCTTCACGCCCACCGCCAGGCAAACGATCACCGTGGCCCACAGAGCGATCACCGGCAGCACGAAGTTGCGTTTGACGCTCCTGAGCGACGTGGACCGCCAGGGAAGCAGCGGACCGACGCCCGTCAAAAACAGCAGGAAGATGCCGATGGGGATGGCTACCGTGTTATACCAGGGCGCGCCCACCGTAACCTTGTTGCCTACTACATACTCGGAGAGAATCGGAAACAGCGTTCCCCACAAGATCACAAAGCAAGCCGCAAGCAGAACAAGGTTGTTGAAAAGAAAGCTCGACTCGCGGCTGACGAGCGACTCGATCTGATGTTCGCCCTTCAGGTGGTCACGCTGCAAGATATAGGTGAAGATACAGACCGCCAGCACGATGCCCATGAAGACCACAAACCATGTGCCGATCGACGACTGCGCGAAGGCGTGGACCGAACTGACCAGCCCAGCGCGGGTCAGCAGCGTGCCCAGCATCGTCAGCAGGAAGGTGGTGAAGATCAGCCACACATTCCAGCTCTTCATCATGCCCTTCTTCTCCTGCATCATCACGGAGTGCAAGAAGGCGGTTCCCGTGAGCCAGGGCATGAAGCTCGCGTTTTCGACCGGGTCCCAGCCCCAGTAACCGCCCCAGCCCAGCACGGCGTACGCCCAGTGCATGCCGAGGAAGATGCCGCAGGTCAAAAACATCCACGTCACCATCGTCCAGACGCGTGTGACCTTGATCCACTTCTCGCCGGGGTAGCGCATCATCAGCGCGCCCAAAGCAAACGCAAACGGCACCGAGAAGCCCACATAGCCCAAGTAGAGCATGGGAGGATGAATCACCATCTCCGGGTACTGAAGCAGCGGATTGAGGCCGTTGCCGTCATCCGGGACCGCTCCCCGAAGCAATGCAAAGGGCGGCGCGGCGAAGTTCAGCACGAGCAGAAAGAAGACCTGAATTCCGGCCAGAATCGCTCCGGCGTAGGCGTAGAGCTTCACATCGGTCTTGTGCGTGAGCCGCAGCACGAAGCCGTAAGCCCCCAACAGCCACGCCCACAAGAGCAGCGACCCCTCCTGGCCGGACCAGAGAGCGGAAAACTTGTACGCTGCGGGCAGCGCACGGTTCGAGTGCTCCAGGATGTAGGTGATCGAAAAATCGTTGGCGAAGACCGACCAGACCAGCGCGAAAGCTGCCGCCGTGACCGCCCAGAACCCGGCGATTCCCGCCCGCCGCGCCGTATCGGCCAGCCGCTCGGGCGAGACCGGCGACGGCTGCCCGGTCGCGATCAGCCGAAGCGCCAGCGCCCCGGCCAGCAGATTGTATGCGGCTAGTATCAGCGCGATGAGAAGTGCAAAACTGCCAAATGCTGCCATCAAAACTCCGACATCAAATCAAGGACGATTCTCGCACACGTACGGGGTCCCGGAGACCTCCCTGCGAGGTTTCTCCATGTATCATAAGCCGTCCGAGCGTGATCTGCCTCACACTATGGGTGGAGATTGGAGCGAGAACGGGTCAAGCCAGCCCCTTACCCAAACAGAAACTCCTTCTCCCGCAGTTCCTTGATGCTGTCGCGCAGTTTTGCAGCCTTCTCGAACTCGAACCTCTTCGCCGCCTCGCGCATCTCCGTCTCTAGTTTGGCAATGAAACTGTCGAGTTCCGCCTGGGTGGCAAACCCCTCCGGCAGCCCGGCGGCCTCTTCCACCTCCACATCGCCGTACTCGGCCTTTAGAATCTGCGCCAGCCCCATGTCCATGGTGTTGACGATCGACTGCGGCGTGATTCCGTTCTCCTCGTTGTAGGCCCGCTGAACGGTGCGCCGCCGGTCGGTCTCGTCGATCGCCCGGCGCATCGAGTCGGTGATCTTGTCGGCGTAGAGAATCGCCTTCCCCTCGATGTGCCGCGCGGCCCGCCCCATGGTCTGGATCAATGAGCCGGCCGAGCGCAAAAAGCCCTCCTTGTCGGCGTCGAGAATCGCCACCAGCGAGACCTCCGGCAGGTCCAGGCCCTCGCGGAGCAGGTTGATCCCGATCAGCACATCGAACTCGCCCTTGCGCAGACCGGCCAGCAGCTTCACCCGCTCCAGTGTCTCGATTTCGGAGTGCAGATAACGGCAGCGCACGCCGACCTCGGTGTAGTAGCCCGCCAGATCCTCGGCCATGCGCTTGGTCAGCGTCGTCACCAGCACGCGCTCATTGCGCTGGGCGCGGTCGCGGATCTCGGCGAGCAGATCGTCGATCTGGCCCTTCACCGGCCGAATCTCCACCTCAGGGTCGACAAGCCCCGTCGGCCGGATCACCTGCTCCACTACTACGCCGGCGGAGCGCGTCAGCTCATAGGGGCCGGGCGTGGCCGAAACATAGATCGTCTGATGAATCCGGTTCTCGAATTCCTCGAACTTCAGCGGCCGGTTGTCCATGGCCGAGGGCAGACGGAAGCCATAATCCACGAGATTCTGCTTGCGGCTGCGGTCTCCAAACCACATCCCGTGCACCTGCGGAATCGTCGCGTGGCTCTCGTCGACAAAGAGCAGAAAATCGCGCGGAAAATAATCGAGCAGCGTCGGCGGAGCCTCGCCCGGCAGGCGGCCCGAAAAGTGCCGCGAATAGTTCTCGATGCCGTGGCAGTAGCCCATCGACTTGATCATTTCGAGGTCAAATCGCGTCCGCTGGTTCACTCTCTGCGCCTCGACCATCCGTCCCTGCGCCTCAAGTTCGGGCACCCAGGCGTTCAACTCGCCGACAATCGAGTCGATAGCTTGGGATTTTTGCTCCGGTTGCACCACATAATGGCTCTTGGGATAGATCGGCAGCCGCGCGTACTTCTGCTTCACGGTGCCAAAGAGCGGGTCGATCTGCGAGAGCGAATCAATCTCGTCGCCGAAGAGCTCTATGCGATAGGCGCTCTCGTCGTAGGTCGGAAAGACCTCGATGATGTCGCCGCGCACTCTGAATGTCCCGCGCCGGAAGTCGGTGTCGTTGCGCTCGTAGAGGATCTCGACGAGGCGGCGCGTAATGTCTTTGCGGCTGATGTGCTGGCCCTTCTCGAGCAGCAAAAGCATTCCGTAGTAGGCCTCGGGCGAGCCCAGGCCATAGATGCAACTGACCGAGCTGACGATGATTGCGTCGCGGCGTTCGAAGAGCGAGCGCGTAGCCGAGAGGCGCAGCTTGTCGAGCTCCTCGTTAATGGTTGCTTCCTTCTCGATATAAAGGTCGCCGGCGGGGATATAGGCCTCGGGCTGGTAGTAGTCGTAGTAGCTGACGAAGTATTCGACTGCATTGCCGGGGAAGAACTGCTTGAACTCGTGATAGAGCTGGGCGGCGAGGGTCTTGTTGTGCGCCAGAATCAGCGCCGGCCGGTTGGACTGCTCGATGATCTTGGCCATGGTGAATGTCTTGCCCGAGCCGGTGACGCCGAGCAGCACCTGGTGCTTCTCGCCCGCCGCGAGGCCATTCATCAGTTCCTCAATGGCCCGCGGCTGATCTCCCCGCGGCGTGTAGCTCGTGACCAACTGAAAGTCCATGGAAAGCAGTATACCAGAAAGGCGAATACAAAGCGAAACTGTCCGCTAGATTTTTGTGTTCCTTTGCGCAAAAAGCCTACATGTTGAAGCAGATGAAAATTGTCTTTTTCTGGGCATGATTCTTGGCGTGGCAGATCCGGCGGTTTTCAGGGTTCGTGGTATCCCACCCTTTTCGCAAGGTGCGCGAAAAGGATGGGGCACCCAGCCGGACTCAGGAGAAGCGGACCGAGCCGAACTGAGACCGATCGCTTCCCAAACGAGATAGCGTGGGAAGATGTCTGGGTCTGGAAAGGATATAGTTTACCTGTTGGGAGACACCGCCGTGGAAAACACACCCCTCAAAGCCGCTGTCACGTCAGAGGAATTCGAACAGGGAATACGAGTTGCAAATATCATGATGCCGTGTTTCATGAAGCAGACGCGAGAGTTATTCCTGCGGAAGCCGGGCCAGACACGCGGGTGCCTCGTTCACTACACAACAGCAGAGGCCGCTCTCAGCATAATCAGAACCAAACGTTTCTGGATGCGCAACACGAACTGCATGTCCGACTACAGCGAAGTGCAGCACGGCTTTGACATCTTGAATAGCTTCTTCTCTGACAAAGCGAAAAAAGATTCGTTCACTGAGGCTTTGGACGGCTGCATCCTCGGTGTTGCTTCTGAAGCAATCGCTGCGTTCAACAACTCTTGGAAAGACATTCGGTTCAACTCCTACATCGCATGTCTGTCGGAGCATCAGGACAGCGAGGACTCAAACGGGCGACTTTCGATGTGGCGTGCATTCGGCGGAACTGCGACTCGAATCGGGATTGTGCTTAACATCCCGTACACTTTTTCTGCTCTCGCTCTGAGCATCATGTTCAGCTCCGTTGCATACTTTTCGGAATCTGCGGCGCACGAGGACCTGGAAGAAGTCATTGGCAACATTCGCGCCAATCGCGAGTTTCTTAGGATGATTGGTCGTGATGCCCTTGTCAGGATAGTTTTCATCACGTTTTTGTTTCGCGTGGTTTGTCTGAAACACGAGGGCTTTCACGAGGAGAGGGAGTGGCGAGCAATCTATGCACCGACGCTTGGTGCCTATGCACCGATGCTTGGGCCATCTCGACTCATGGAGTCATCGACCGAAGTCGTCTCCGGGGTGCCGCAATTCGTTTACAAGATTCCACTCGATGCGTCGGTTTCGGACGAGATCACAGACCTGGATTTCACGCAGATATTCGATCACCTTATCATTGGACCCACACCCTATCCGTGGCCCATCTACAGCGCATTTGTGGACGAATTGACGAAGGCCGGAGTCGCCAATTCCGCTGAGCGGGTGCTGGTCTCCGGGATTCCGATTCGTGCTTGATAACTGGGACGTATCGGGCGTCGGGTGCCGCGTCCTCGGATCACCCCAAACGATTGGGTTCCCCATCCTTCGCTTTCTTTGCGAAGGGTGGGAAACCACTAACCCCAACGCTGTTTCTCCCTTTCAGAAAAAATGTACGGGGTCTGGCAGCGCCGGTGTAAGATTCTCCTGCTATGCCTAAGGGATTGGTTCGTTACCAAAAGTGCGGAGTATTCCATTTTCTCACCTTCAGTTGTTATCGGAGGAAGCCGCTACTGGGTAGCACCACGACGTACAGTGTCTTTGAATGCGAGCTTGAGGCGGTGCGCAAGCGCTACGAATTTGTGGTCGCCGGCTA
This sequence comes from uncultured Acidobacteriaceae bacterium, assembly GCA_963710875.1. GTDB lineage: Bacteria > Acidobacteriota > Terriglobia > Terriglobales > Acidobacteriaceae > Telmatobacter. The sequence goes on from CAVQBW010000005.1 coordinate 429,704, forward strand.
CGTCTTGATGCCTGAGCACGTTCATTTGCTCGTCAGTGAGCCGAGTATTGCGCCGCTGGCGACAGCAATTCAAGTTTTGAAGCAGCGGACATCGAGAAAACTGAAAAGCGCAGGTGAAGCGCAGTTCTGGCAGCGGCGTTACTACGACTTCAATGTGGGAACCGAAGAGAAAACTGTTGAGAAGCTGCGATACATGCATCGAAACCCGGTCAATCGGGGGTTGGTGGAAAAGCCCGAGGACTGGGAGTGGTCAAGCTTTCGGCATTACGCGACAGGGTTGGAAGGGCTTGTGGAGATCGAGTCGGAATGGACGGCGCGCAGACGAGAGACGCGGCCGGCCGAGGTTCGTGGTCTCCCACCCTTTTCGCGATAGAGCCGCGAAAAGGATGGGGCACCCAATCAGTTATAGCTGGATCAAGGACAGGGCGCCTGCGACGGCTTGGCCTAGCGGACGGTTCAGTTCGCGGTTTGCTGCTTTGAGGCAAGAGCCTAATCGGCCTTATTCGGCTTCCCTATCAGAACCTTACGCTTGGCGCGCGGCGGGATGTAGTGAAAGCTTATGAGATAGATCTTGTCGCCCTTGCCGTGTTTTGCCACTTTGAGCAGGTCGAGAACGCCCGTGAAGCCTGATTCGCGGGCCAGCTCAGGCGTGATGTCGGGGAAGCCGATCGGGGTGATGGAGTCGATCTCGATTGCGCCGTCGCCCACGGTGTAACGGCCGCCCTCTTTGACGTGAGGGCTGGTCCAGATGCGGACAGTGCAGGTGATCTGCCCTCGGACGACTCCCTCGCGCAGGCGTTTGGCAAAGACCATCGCGACGGTCTCCTTTCCGGTTGGGTTCATTTTAGCCGAGTGCCCGGCGCCCCATCCTTTTCACGTTCTTTATGAAAAGGGTGTGAAACCGCGAACCACGAAGGGCCACGACTGGGTGGCGCTGGACCGGCTTCACGCCAAGCGACGCACCCACTCAAAGGCCGTGCAGATGGCGATAACGCACCAAAAAGACCCTGCGGAGCCGCAAGCTGCGGCGGCTTGATAGCTTGTGGGGTTTTGTAGGATTGGAAATCCAGGAAAAATCTGTAAGCTATTGATTCTTTGGCTCCGCAGGTAGGACTCGAACCTACAACCCTTCGGTTAACAGCCGAATGCTCTGCCATTGAGCTACTGCGGAAACTCGTGCGTTTATTGTCCTTAACAAAGGTAGCAGAGAGCGCGGAACACGTCAAAGAATCTGCGGCTTTAATCGAACGGCTATGCCATCAGTCCCGCTGCGAATGCGGGAGCCCGCCGGACGGAGTTCCTTCGGCTGAACGGCGCGCCGGGGAGGCCCTCGGCGATACCATAGAAGAGACAACGAGGAGGACCGATGTCCCGGATTTTCCGGCTGGACCGCAGCGAGTCAACGCCACAGAAAGCGCCAACACGAACCGGCGAAGGCGACTGCGCCGCATGAAACTCGATCTGCCCGCCGGCGACTTCCGCGCCTATCTCTTCGACTGCGACGGCACCATCGTCGATTCCATGCCGCTGCACTACATTGCCTGGAGGACGGCCTTTGCGGAGTGGAATTGCCCCTTTTCAGAGGATCTTTTTTACTCCTGGGGCGGCAAGCCCACCCGCGAGATCATCGCCGCGCTGAATGAGATGCACGGCCTCGCGATGCCGGTCGAGGCTCTCGCCGAACACAAGGAAGAGCTCTACTTCCAGTTGCTTCCGCAGCTCAAGGCGATCCCTGAGGTCCTCGAGATCATTGAGGCCCAGCATGGCCGGATTCCCTTCGCCGTGGTCTCGGGCGGCAGGCGAAGCTCGGTGACCAAGGCTCTGAGCGCGCTCGAACTGATGGACAGGTTCGAGACCATCGTCGGTTCAGAGGATTACGCCAACAGCAAGCCGGCTCCCGATGCGTTCCTGCTTGCTGCCAAACGCCTCGGCGTCGAGCCCCGTCATTGTCTGGCCTTCGAAGATACGGAGATGGGCATCAGCGCCGCAGCCGCAGCGGGAATGGCGACGGTGAAAATCGCCTCGCCGCAGGAACGCGCCGAACGCGAGGCCGCCCGCATGGGGACCAAAGCGTAGCGCCGAATGTAAAACTCCACGGGAGCGAAAGAGATTGACTGCGTTTCAAAGCTCACCCATCGAACGGCAGCGAACATCGAGCCTTTTGACGCCGCGGTTACCCCGGTCCGCGTTTTGGAAGAAGTATCGGAATTTCGGCTGAATGCCCTCAAGAAGATCAATAGAGCACCACCCCAATCCTGTAAGCCGTAAACCACCCCTGCTGCCCCTGCGGCGGGCAACTGGCTACCTCCGCCTTACGAAACTTCCCCGAGGCCAACTCGTCTGCCAGTTCGCCAGGTAAATGGCTCAGCTCCGCATCCTGCCAGCGCATCACGAACCGCGAAGGCCCGCCGGATCCGGATATTGAACTTGGCACCCCTCGATCCGTGACGCAAGCCTCGCGTGCCGCATGACTCTCGCGCTGAACGGCAACGCCGCCGCGTTGCACCATTTCGGCAACCCTGGCCTCCACCTGCGACTGCGTCAGCAGCGGCACGTTGCGGGCGTAATCGGCGACGGCATAGAGCCCGTTGCGTCCTGCTACTACGGCCACACCAACGCGGTCCACCGCGGGGTTCAGCAGGTTCGTGCGATGGCCGGGCGAGTGCATCCACTGCTGGTGGATCGTCGCAGGATCGGGCCCCAGCGCGACATTCTCCTCAATGAGGCTGAAGTGCACCCCGGCCCGCGCGGCCCGCTCCGACAACTCCGGCTCGCCCCGATAGCGGTGCGAGATCGACACCTCGGCGGCCATGCGAAGGCAGTGCTGGCGCGCGGCGGCAGCCAATGCCGGGTCCCACTTCAGCGGCCCGGCGCCTTCGGCGGCGCGCGCCTGATTGGCCAGGGCAACAATCCGCCAGGCCTCGGGTTGAATCGCGCCTGGGCTCCCAACCTGCGAAGAACGCGGCGACGCCGCCTGCGCGAAAACCGCAGCCATGCCCAGCGCCAAACAGACCGCCCAACCCCGTCGAAAGCTATCCATAGCCGATTGAACCCCGCTTGGCCGCCACTGTCGCGGTATTCTGGCTATGCCGATGGCTTTATTCTCCGCCAGCACGATTTCCGTCCTGCGCAACCGCATCCGCCGCCAGCCGCTGGCCCTGGCGGGAGTGCTGCTGCTGGCAGCCTTTGTTGTGGCAGGGCTGGCCGCTCCCTGGCTCGCGCCCGCGAATCCCTCCGCCATCGACCTGCTCCATCGCCTCGAAGGCCCCTCCGCAGCCCACTGGGCCGGAACCGACGAGCTGGGCCGCGACACGCTCTCCCGCCTGCTCTATGGGGCGCGCCTCTCGCTGGCCGTCTCCGTCACAGTGGTCACGATCTCGCTGGCGTTGGGCCTCGCCGTCGGCGGCCTGGCCGGCTATCTCGGCGGCTGGATCGACATCGCCCTGACCACCTTCGCCATGAACACCTTCCTCGCCCTGCCCGGCATTCTGCTGGCTATCGCCTTCGCCGCCTTTCTCGGACCCGGCTTCTTCAATCTTGTACTGGCGCTGGCCATCGGGGGCTGGGCCGGCTACGCGCGCCTCGTTCGCGCCCAGGTCATGTCCGTCCGCGACCGCGAATATGTCGATGCGGCCCGCGCCCTGGGAGCAAGCGGCCTGCGCATCTTTTTTCGCCATATTCTGCCCAATATCGTCCAGCCGATCCTGGTGCAGGCCGCCATTGGCATGGCCGGAGTCATCCTGGCCGAGGCGACGCTCTCGTTTCTCGGTTTGGGGATTCCGGCGCCGGCGCCGAGTTGGGGCGCAATGCTTAACGACGCACGGATGCATCTGTTCGACTCGCCTCATCTGGTGATCTTCCCTGCCCTGGCCGTAGCCGGGGCTGTGCTCGGCTTCAACTTCATCGGCGACGCGTTGCGGGATCAGCTCGACCCCCGCACGCGGCTGGAAATCGGAATCTGACATGGGGCTTTAGATGAAGATCGGCGTAGTCAGCGACACTCACGGCCTGTTCCGACCGGAACTCGTCACCGCCCTTGCCGGCGTCGAGCGCATCCTGCACTTAGGCGACGTAGGCAAGGCGTCCGTTCTGAAAGAACTGGCCAAAATCGCCCCCGTCACCGCTATTCGCGGCAATGTAGACCGCGAAGGCCCCTGCAGCAAACTGCCGGAGACAGAGGTGGTGCTGATCGCGGACCGCTACGTCTACATGCTCCACAATCTCGAAACGCTGCACCTCGACCCGGCCGCCGGGAAGTTCGCCGCCGTGCTTTTCGGTCACACGCACGTGCCCAACTTCTACCGCCGCAAGGGCGTGCTCTACTTCAATCCCGGCTCATGCGGGCCGCGGCGTTTCGATCTGCCAGTCACATTGGGTCTGATCGAGGTCGAAGGCGAAGAATTCCTTCCACGCATCGTCAAGCTCCTCTGACCTTGCTTACACACCATCCGCAGCAGGGAGCTTTCTCTGGCCGTCGACGAGAACCCGTGCAGATTGCCCTGATCCGCGAAGAACAGCCACACCGCTTAGTCGCAGCGCCGGACAGCCAACATGGTCATATCGTCGAAACTCGGGCTGCCGTTGGTGAACGCCCGCACGTCGTCAAGGCAGGCGGCTATCAGCTCCGCAGGTTGCCGCGCAGCCTGCTGGCGCACCAATGTGATGACGCGGTCCACGCCGTACTCCCCGCTCAGGTCGCCGGCTTCCGAAAGACCGTCTGTAAAAAGGAAGAGCGTGTCGCCGGCTTCCAGTTGCACTCGTGTGGCGGAAAACTCCGCATTGAGGAACATCCCCAGCGGCAAGCCAGTCGATTCAATCCGAAGCACGCCGCCGCGCCCGGCCACGATCGCGGGGCAGTGGCCGGCATTGTGGATTTCTACCTCCCCGGTTGGCTTGGCCAGCCCGCATATCAGCGTAGCGTATTGCCCCGCCAGCGCACTTTCGCAGAAGAAGCGGTTGACGTGGGTGACAATTTGGCCGAGCGGCAGGGACATCCCGGACAGGCTGCGGAACAGGGCATGAAGCTGTGCCATCAGCATCGAGGCGGCAACGCCCTTGCCGGAGACGTCGCCCACCAGGAAAAGGAGTTGCCCATCGGAGGGGATCAAGTCGCAGTAGTCGCCGCTGACGGCGCCGACCGGCGCGAAATGGTAGCTCGTCTCCCAGCCGCCCACGCGCAGGCCTTTCTGAGGCAGCAGGTTGCGCTGCACCTGGGAAGCCAGGTCGAGGTCTCGCTGCAGCGCGGCGCGTTCCAGTTGGGTCAGGTGGTCCAGGCAGTACCGCACCAGCGGATCGGCAAGCAAGCGGTCCTGTTCCACCGAGTCGTGGCACTCCAGACATAGGCCGTAGGTGCCTTCGGCCATGCGGTCGAGCGCCGAATCCACTTCGCGCAAGAGGCTGGCCAGGCCGGAGTTTTGCGGCGCGGAGGCAACTGCCACCTCCAGCCTCCGTTTGCGTTCTTCCAGTTGCTCTTGCAGGAAACCAACTTCCAGCATGGCCATGAAAATATCCCTCGGTCCAACTCCCGCTCATTGGATTCTGCCAGCCCTGGTATCGATTCGCGTTTACTGCCGCACTTATCGCATCCTTGGATTCACCCAGCGGTAGACCACGTCGGTCAGCAGGTTCACCAGCACATACGTCAGCCCGATCGACAGCAGGCAGCCCTGCACCAGCGCATAGTCGCGATTGGAGATTGCGCTTACGGTGAGGCGGCCGAGGCCGGGCCAACTGAAGATGGTCTCGGTGACGATGGCCCCAGCCAGCAGTGCGCCAAACTGCAAGCCCACCACCGTAATGATCGGCACCAGAGCATTCGGCAGCGCATGGCGGCAGACGACGGCGCGCTCGCTCAGGCCCTTGGCCCTTGCTGTCCGGATGTAGTCCTGGCCAAGTTCCTCAAGCATCGCCGTGCGCACCATGCGCGTGAGAATCGCCGCCAGTGAAGCGCCCATGGCGATCGACGGCAGTACGAGATAACGCCAGTCGATTCCGCCGCCCCCGCCTGCATTCGCCCCCGAAACCGGAAGCCAGCCGAAGTCGATGGAGAAGACCAGAATCAGCACCGGACCCAGCGCCAGCCCCGGCACCGAAAGGCCGAGGAGGCTCACGACCGAGAGCACCTGATCGACCCATTTGCCGCGCCGCACGGCGGCCAGGATCCCGGCGGGCAGGGCCAGCAGCAGGCCAAATCCCAGCGCCGTCAGCGTGAGAGCCAGCGTGTAGGGATAGCGGGCTGCAATCAGGTGTGCCACCGTGTCGTGCAGCCGGATCGAGCTGCCCAAATCGCCGTGCACCACGCCGGCCCAGTAGCGCAGATACTGCTCCGGGAGTGGCAGGTCGAGGCCGTATTGATGGCGCAGGGCCGCCATGTCCGTTGGCGCCGCGCCCTCGCCCAGCATCTGGAGGACAGGGTCGCCGGGCACCAGGTGAATCAGCAGAAAGACCAGCGAGACCACCAGCCAGACGACCGGAAGAGTAAGCGTGAGCCGGGTAAGGATCTGCTTCATGGGCTGGTTTCAACGATAAACCAGAGATCAGGGGTCAGAGATCAGGGATCAGGGATCAAGGGCCAAGTATCTGTGTCAAAGCGAGGCTGAGGCAGTTTGATCCGCCGGCTGAACGGCGTGGACTTTGACTCGCACCTCAACCCGCGAGCCAAGCCGGTTGATGATGGACATCAATCGGTCAAGGGTAAAGCGGCCCAGATCGGCGTTGCGGATGCGGGAAAAGTCGGCGGCGGCGATTCCCGTGCGGGCATGCGCTCCGCGGACACTGAGTTCCAGCCGATCCAGCATTTTGATAATCTCAGCAGCCAGAATCGCCTTGAGTTGCTCCACGTCGGGACTCGCATGTCCCAGATCGCGGTAGACGTTTCCGCTGCCTCGAACGACTTCAATCGCTTCGCTCTTCATCCCAGCAACTCCTTCAATTTCTTCAAGCGGCTCTTGATCAGTTCAATCTCACGTTGAGGAGTTTTAATCCCCTTTGTCAACTTTTTCTGGAACGCGTGAAGCACCCAGATTTCGTCCCCAATTTGGATTGCGTAAACGATTCGGAATGCATCTCCACGCCACGGCAGCGCAATCTCGAGAATGCCGGAGCCGAATCCCGACAGGGGTTTAGCAATATCCGCCTTGCCGCCTTCGGCGGCAATGGTCAAAGCGGCCAGACAAACCGATTGCGCCCCCAAGGGAAACCGCTCGAACTCCTTGCGCGCAGCCTTGATCCAAGAGATGGGCCGCGTCTTTCTGGTCATCGATCTTCCACCAGTCCTACTCGTGAATTGTAGTCATATTTGACAACATCAGTCAACCGGTTCCGCTGCCTGTGACTTCTCCTCCACCGCCTCCACCCGAATCTTGGCGATGCGCCGGCCTTCCATCTCGACCACCGTCAGCTTGCGGCCTTCGTGGATCACAGATTCCCCAACCTCCGGGATATGCCCCAGCCGCATGAGCACGAAGCCAGCCAGCGTCTCGACTCCGCCGTCGCGCGGCAGATCCCATTGCATCTGAGTTTCGAGGTCGCGCAGGTTCACGCCGCCATCCATCAGCAGCGCGCCGCTGGCCGTCGCCAGCACAGGCAGTTCCGGATCGTCGAACTCGTCTTCCAGTTCGCCGGTAAGCTGCTCGATGGCGTCCTCGGCGGTGACCAGGCCTACCGTCGAGCCATACTCGTCCACAACAATCGCCATCTGCCGCCGCCGCTGCTGGAATTCGATGATGAGGTCGAGGACGGTCTTGGTCTCAGGCACCACCAGCACGTCGCGCATCACCTGCGAGAGCTTCAGTTCGACGAACGGCGCGCCCCGGCGGAAGAACATCAGCCGCGAGAGGTCCTTGGAATAGACGACTCCGACGATATGCTCGGGGCCGCGGCTCTCGTCGTAGACCGGCACGCGCGAACGCAATTGTTCGATGACCTGGGCGCTGGCCGCCTCCACGGTCATCTTCGAGGGCAGCGAAAAAATCTTCTGGCGCGGGGTCATGATCTCGCGGATCGGCACATCGTCCAGTTCCAGCGCCCTGTGGATCAGTGTCTCCTGAAAGCGCGGCAGAACCCCCATCCGGCGGGCGGCGGTGGCAATGAGCTTCAGTTCCTCCGGCGAGTGCACCTGTGCCCGCTCGGTCATGGGAATATCGAAGCCGCGCAGGATGAGGGCGGCCGAGTTCCTCAGCAGCCGCACCGCCGGCCGCGCCACCGCCATAAAGAGAAGCATTGGCGGAGCCACGGCCACCGCCAGCGCCTCGGCGCGCCGCAGCGCCAGCGACTTGGGAACCAGCTCGCCCACCACCACGTGAAAATAAGTGATGAGAGCGAAGCCCAGCACGACAGCTCCGGCGGCCGCCACGTGGCCATAGATGTGAGCGTTTGCCGCGGCGATGGGCAGCGCATCGAGCCAACCCGCAAAGACGCCCGCCGCCAGCGGCTCCCCGATCCAGCCCAGGGCCAGCGAACAAAGCGTCACCCCGAGCTGAACAGCGGGGAGAAAGTCGTCCATATCCTGCTGCAGCCGCCGCACCGCGCGAGCTCCGGGCACGCCCGCGCCGATCATCTGCTCGATGCGCGTATCGCGGATCGAGACCAGCGTGAACTCGGCGGCCACAAAGAAGCCGTTGGCCAGAATGAGCATGGCCACGGCGACAAACTCAAGCAGCGAAAGACCGTGCATCCCGTTTGTGAGCATAGCATTCGATGGGGGCCCGAGTTCTGCTTTCGGCGCCTAAAGATCGCCCGCCGGCTCCCCCACGCCAACCCGCTGGAACCAACCCGCCCCGCGCTGCGTATGGAATGAAGAGCAGCAAGCAAACACCGGCTGGCACAGGATGGTTGACAAACAATAGTCCAGCGCCGTCTGAGTTCCTGGGTTCACTTCTTTTCATTCATGCAACTCATTCGGGCAACGGAGTTTTGCGAATTCTTCACGCCTTGGGAGGTTTCGATGACGGCATCGCGCAAGAGGAGCAAACGATTCTGGATCTGGCTGGGCGCCGGAGCGCTGGTCGTGGTGCTGCTGCTGGGCGCTGGTTTGGCGCGACTGGCGCGGGGATCGTCCATCGATCCGAACAGAATTGCCAAGGTGACGCGCGGGGATGTGGCGCGATCCGTGGTGGCCACCGGAAAGATCCAGCCCATCACCAAGGTCGAAGTCAAGTCCAAGGCCTCCGGCATCGTGGAAAAGCTTTTTGCAGATATCAACAATCAGGTACGCAAGGGCCAAGAACTCGCGCAACTCGATCAGCAGGAGATCTTGGCGCAGGTTGAGGCGCAGCGGGCTGAGTTGGCCTCCGCCGAGGCCAATGTCGGCACCTACCAGGCCAATATCGCGCAGGATAAGGTGAACGCCGCGGCTCCCGACCTGCCCATGTACAAGGCCACGCTGGACCGCAACCTCGAAATGCAGAAAGATGGCATCGTCAGCCACCAGGCTCTCGACGACGCCAATAAGGACTATCTCGCCGCTCTCACCCGGCGCGACAGCTCAAAGGCGCAGATCGGCGTCGACGAGGCCAAGCTGAAGCAGGCGAAGGCGCAGGTGTTGGAGGCCCAGGCCAGCCTCAAGCAGCTTGAGGAGGAGTTGAGCTATACGATCATTGTCGCGCCTATGGATGGAGTCATCCTCTCCCGCGACGTCGAGATGGGCGACGCCGTCAGTTCGATCCTGGTTCTGGGCTCGACGGCAACGCTGGTGATGACCGAGGGCGACGTCAGACAGGTCTATGTCCAGGGTAAGGTCGACGAGGCCGACATCGCGCACGTTTACCTCAACCAGCCGGCCCGCATCAAGGTCGAGAGCTTCCGCGACCGCGTTTTCAACGGCAAGGTCACCAAGATCTCCCCGATGGGCGTGGAAAAAGACAACGTGACCACCTTCGAGGTGCGCGTCTCCATCGACAATCCCGGCGGCGAACTGAAAGCCAACATGACGGCCAATGCCGAGATTCTGCTCGACGAGCACAAAGGCGTGCTGACAGTACCGGAGAACGCCGTCATCTACGACAATCAGAAGAAGGCCACAATCGAAATTCCAGACAAGAGCAAGAAAGAAGGCCTCCGCAAGGTGCCGGTCACCGTCGGATTGTCCAACGGTTCGGTCACCGAGATTGTGAGCGGCCTGAAGGAAGGCGACCAGGTGGTTCTGCAACAGTAAATGCAGGGGTCAGGGATCAGGGGTCAGAGGAGAAGAACGATGATGAAGAAACTTTGGATTGCAGCGGCGGCACTGTCGTTGGCGGCTCTTCCGGCGCTGGCTTCGGAGGCCACCTTCGAGCGCACGCTTTCGGTGAGCGGACACGTGGAGCTGTCGGTCTCAACCGGCTCGGGCAACATTCACATCACGCGCGGCGCAGACAATCAGGTTCACATCTGGGGCAAGGTGAAACAAGGCGGATTTGGGATGTTCTTGATTCCGGCCCCGACGGACGAGAGAATCCGCGCCATCGCGGCAAACCCGCCAATCGAGCAAACGGGCAATATCATCCGCATCGGCGGCCACCACGAGAACCTGCGCAACATCAGCATCGACTATGAGATTCAGGCGCCGGAGAACTCCTTCCTCGACGCAATCTCCGGCTCCGGCGACATCACGGACGACGGCGTCGGCGAGAACGCGAAAATCTCCACCGGCTCCGGCAACATTCACGCCACCGGCCTCCACGCTGGCTTCAAAGTCGACACCGGCTCGGGAAATATCTACGCCGATCAGACGGGTCAGGGTGACGTCAATGCTGAAACCGGCTCGGGCAACATTGAGTTGCGCAATCTTCACGGTGGCCTGCGCGCCCATACGGGCTCGGGCAACATCAAAGCGGCTGGTGCGCCCTCCACGGATTGGAAGCTCGAAACAGGCTCGGGCAACATCGATTTCTCGGCCGGCGGCGCTGCATTCACTCTCGAAGCCTCTACCGGCTCAGGCAGCATTCACACCGACCTTGAAATGATGACTCGGAGCTCAACCGACCACCACCACGTCAACGGCAAGATCAACGGCGGCGGCCCTACCGTGCGCATCGACACCGGCTCGGGCGACATCCGGGTCCACTAACGGGATCATCGGCTTGGGGTCGCAACCTCGGCCCCAATGAGCAAGTCCATTGCCAGGCGAGACCTGTACGGCTCCAAGGGAGGGTCTCGCCTGCTTTTTCCCTCCCCCACGGCTTCGCTCGAAGACCGGCCGGCAATTCTCCCCCATTAAACTGGAGTCATGGTTCGCATTCATCGCCCCATTCCCGTCGAACAACTCAAACTTCTGGTCTTCGATCTGGATGGCACGCTGATCGACTCCGCGCAGGACCTGTGCAACAGCGTCAACGCGACTCTGGCTCATTTCGGATGCAAGCAACTGCCCGACCCGGTCGTCGCCAGCTACATCGGCGACGGCGCCATCATGCTCATCCGGCGCGCGCTCTTTGGAGTCGATGCGGTTGAGGTGGACGAGCCTTTCCTGGCCCGGGCTTATGCCTGGTTTCTCGACTACTATCGCGAGCACAAGCTGGACTTCACCTACGCCTACAACGGGGTAATCGAGTCCCTTGCCGCTCTCCGCCGGTTGCACGACGCGCCCAGCGGAACGGCCAGGGTCATGGCTGTTCTGACCAACAAGCCGGTCCGCCCGGCACAGGCCATCTGCGAAGCGCTCAATCTGGCGCCCTTCTTCCTGCACATCTATGGCGGCAACAGCTTCAAGACCAAGAAGCCCGATCCGGAGGGCATCCTGGCGTTGATGACCGAAGCCGGTGCAAAGCCGGCTGAGACGGTCATGATCGGCGACAGTCAGGTCGATGTGGAGACCGCGCGTAATGCCGGCGCCTGGTCGATCGGCTGCACCTTCGGCCTCTCGCCCGCGAGCCTCGCCGCCAATCCTCCGGATATTCTGGTAGATTCCCCAGCCGAATGGACCGCCGCGCTCAGTCCCGACGCCGTAAGCTGAACTCATGGACACGACGGCCACAGCGATCGATCCACAGCCACGCCGCCCTCTTCGCATCGTCCTGCCCGGCGGCAGCGGACAGGTCGGCCAAGTGCTGGCGCGCTACCTCCAGCAGCAAGGCCATCATGTCACGGTCCTCACCCGCGGCCCCTATACGGCCCCCTGGCAAACGGTCCACTGGGACGGAGAGACCCTCGGCCCATGGACCGACTACCTCGAAGGCGCGGACGTCTGCATCAACCTTGCCGGACGCAGCGTCAACTGCCGCTACACCCTGGCCAACCGCCGCGCTATCTACTTGTCGCGCGTTCGTTCCACTCAACTGATCGGCAAGGTAATCGCCGGCCTCGCCGAGCCTCCCAAACTTTGGATGAACGCTTCGGCCGCCACCCTTTACAGGCGCGCTCTCGACGCCAGCCGGGTCGATTCGACCTTGGACGAGAGAAGCGCCATCGCAGCGGACGAAGTGACCGGCGTTGAACCCTGGAGCAATCGGCGCGGCTTCACCCCGCGCGTAGTCCGAGATTGGGAGGCGGCGTTCTTCGCAGCCCAAACGCCGCGCACCCGCAAGATCGCCCTGCGTAGCGCCGTGGTCCTCAGCCCCACACCGGGCAGCGCCTTTGGCGTGCTGTCGAATCTTGTCCGGTTGAGCCTGGGCGGTCGTCAGGGCAATGGCCGTCAGTTCGTCTCCTGGATTCATGAGGCCGACTACGCCCGCGCCGTCGAGTTCCTTCTGGCCCACGAGGAGTTGGCCGGGCCTTTCAATCTCGCCGCGCCCAGTCCCCTGCCCAACCGCGAGTTCATGGCGGCGCTACGCTATGCGTGGGATGTGCCCAATGGCTTTCCCGCCCCCGCGCTGGCGATCCGGCTCGGCGCAATCTTTCTCCGCACCGAGCCGGAGCTTGTGCTGCAAAGCTGCCGCGCAGTTCCCAGCCGCCTCCTCGACGGCGGATTTCAATTCAATTTTCCCGAATGGCCCGAAGCCGCTGAGGACCTCGTCCGGCAATGGAAGACCAGGGATTAGCCGCTCTTCCCTGTTCGCTGCACATCCCTACTTCGCAGGCGGCGTAATATCCGTCACCGGCAAATCAATGTGCCCGAGCAGAATCTCGAACCGCCGCTGCTCTTCCCGCTTGTAGGTCTCCTGGTCCGGCCACAATTCTTTGATAAAGGCCTCTTCGTCCGGATTGGCTGTCGTGGCCACAGTCGAATTCTTGTAGCGAATGGTCACACGGTAGTCCCAGCGCAGCTCCTCCGAAGTGTGGTAAGCCGGCGCCTCGATCTTCACCGAAAGAATGCGCCCGGTGCTCTCGATCTTCTTCAGCAGCGGGTAGTGATTCTTCAGGAAGAGCTGCAGGAACTCGGCCTGATGGCCCCACTGGCACTTGTAGTAGTACTCGACGGTGTACGGCTGGCCGGCGCCCCCCTGCGGCGGCGCGCCCTGCGCCACGAGCGGTGCAGCCAGCGAAGAGGCAAAAGCCAATGCCAGAACAGACAGAAGAATCCTGCGCATACAACCTCCTTGATTGAAAGCATTGTAGCGTAGGACCATTTGCCTCGTTGCGGCCGGCGATCCGAAGCGCGCATCCAGTCGAAATTCCGGTTTGGACGGCCTCGCGGCCGCTCCCTGCGCTTCTTTGAATTTTTTCGTTTCAACCCGCGCCGGTCTCTTGTAAAATCGTCGGCATGAAGGGTAACCCGAAGGTCATCGAAAAGCTCAACCACGCGCTCCGCGAGGAGCTCACCGCCATCAACCAGTACTTCATCCACTCCGAGATGTGCGAGAACTGGGGATATGACCGGCTCTCGAAGTACATCAAAAAGCAGTCCATCGACGAGATGAAGCATGCCGAGGCTCTGATCGAGCGCGTCCTGTTTCTTGACGGCTCGCCGACCATGGAGCCGCTCGCCCTGTCGATCGGCAAGAGCGTGAGGGAGATGATCGCATCCGATCTGAAGCTTGAGACCGGCGCCGTCAAAATGTACAACGACTTCGCCAAGCTCGCGGCGGAGCAGGGAGACAACGGCTCCCGCGATCTCTTCATCAAGCTGCTCAAGGACGAGGAAGAGCACGCCGACTGGCTCGAAACCCAGTTGCACAAGATCGCCGAGCTAGGCTACGAGCGCTACCTGACCACGCAAACCACCGAGAGCGAGTAGGCCTGATCCCGCGGCTTTGAATGTGCGCGGCATGGGCAAGCAACGGGAAAGCTGCATCCGGAGAAAGACGCAGCCTTCGCCCACAGCTATAGCCGTGAGTGTTCTCTATTCTCTATTCCCTGTCTTCCGTTCCTTCACCAACCGCGCGAGGACCGCTTGCTCGCGTAGAACCTGCATCAGGGGACGGGCCGGAGTGCCCCACAGCACAGTCCCCGGTTTGACACCCATGCCCTCGTTGGTCACGGTCTTGCCACTGAGCACGCCCGCCTGGCCGCCCAGAATCACGCCGGGGCCGATGTGCGCGTGATCGCCGATGCCCACTTGCCCGGCGAGCACCGCACCGTTGCCCACCGTGCACGAGCCGCTGATGCCCACCCCGGTGACCAGAATTACGTCTTCGCCGATCTCGCAGTTGTGGCCGACGTGGACCAAATTATCCGTCTTGGTTCCCCGGCCGATTCTCGTCCGCTTGAGAGCGCCGCGGTCGATCGTCGTATTCGCGCCGATCTCCACATCGTCCTCAATGACGAGCGCTCCCTGCTGCGGAAACTGGGTGTACGCGCCGGTCGCGTTGTCGCGCACATAGCCGAAGCCGTCCGCGCCCAGCACCGCGCCGGCGTGGACGATGACGCGGTCGCCGAGAGTGGTTCCGGGATAGAGAACGGCGCGAGGATAGATCCTGCATTCGCTGCCAATGCGTACGCCTTCGCCGATCACCGCGCCGGCCTCGATTCGCGATCCCGCGCCGATGCTTGCGCTTTCGCCGATCACCGAGCATGGGCCGACGCTCACGCCTTCGCCCAGCATCACATTTGCGCCGACAACGGCGGCAGGATGCACACCGGTGGCAGGCACTACCGGTGCAAGCAGTTTGGCGGCGCGCGCAAACCACAGCTTTGGCTGGCCAGCCTCGACAACAGCCTTGTCAGTCGAGTACGTATCGACAAGCCCGGAACGCAAAATAATCGCTCCGGCGTTGCTGGCAAGCGCCTTGGCAGCCGACGCGGCATCCTCGGCAAAGACCAGTTGCGCAGATCCGGCAGCCTCGACCGAGTTCACGCCCTCGACCGGCTGTTCCAGGTTGCCCGCAGCCAGCTTGCCGCCGAGTATCTCGATCAGTTCGCCCAGCGTCATCGACTTCTCCTCAATACAATCCCGCCTCGCCCTCCGGCCGCGTCTTCCAGCGCCGGTGAATCCACAGCCACTGGTCAGGATAGCGCCGAATCCAGCTCTCGATGGCCTGGGTGCACCGTTGGGTGGCGGCTAAAATATCGGCCCCGGCATTTCCCGTCCGGGCAAAAACCAGCTCCGGCCCGAAGTGCAGCACATAGCGGCCTTCAGCCTTCTCCCAAACCATGAAGCCCGGCAGAACGGCCGCGCCGGTCTTGAGGGCCACGCGCGCGAGGCCCGAGGCGGTGCATGCCTGCCTCCCAAAGAACTTCACGAAGATGCCCTGCGGCGGCGTCATATTCGTGTCCATCAAAATGCCAACCGTCTCGCCCTTGCGCATCGAGCTCAACAGGCCGCGGGCAAAGTCGTCCTTGTGCAGCACGCGGTTGCCGTGCAGGCAGCGGATGCCGTTCACATACTCATCCAGCCGCCGGTTATCGAGGCGGCGAATGACCATGCTCATGGGATGGCCCATGAGCGAGTGATAAAAACTTGAGAGCTCCCATGCGCCTAAATGTCCGGTGACGATCAGGACGCCTTTGCCGCGGAGTTTCGCAGCCTGGTAGTGCTTCAAGCCTTCCGTGCGCATCCAGTTGCTGGTGTTCTCTGCGGTGTAGCGGGCCATGCGGCAGAACTCGACAAGCTGCCAGCCAAGATGCCGGAAGACGCCGCGCAGCATCTCGTCCCGCTCTTCCGCAGATAGTTCGGGCAAAGCCAGCTCAAGGTTGCGCTGGCCTACGCTGCGCAGGCGGCCGAGGACGCGATAAGCACCCCAGCCCAGCAAGCCGCCCACGCGACGCGCCATCCCTCGCGGCAGCCACCCGAGGGTGCGCGCCACGGCCACTACCAGCCAGTACTCGAGGTTTTCTCGCATCGCTAGAAGGCTAACGTCAAGTGTAGCCCTCCCAAGCGAATTCCACGGCTTCAATTCAATGAGGGGCCGTCCGTTGCCGGACAGCCCTTTTCGCTTCCCTGCGCCTCGACCTGCCGCTAATACTTCTTCTTGGCCTCGACAAAGGAGTGCGCCACGTCCTCGACGAACGGCACAGCGCCCGCGGGGACGGCCACGTTGCCCTTTAGAATCGACTCGAAGCTATGCGGCTCGCCGTAGTAGAGTTCCGTGTCCTCGCGGTTCTGGCTCACGCTGGTGCCATCCAGGTCAATGCCGGCAAACAGACCCTTGTTGCGCGAGTAGCTCAGAAGCTCGGCGTTCATCTTCCAATCGGTCGCGGCCTGGCCGGCGCGGCCCACCGGACCCGCCGCGGCCGAGGCATCGCCGCCGATCTTGAACTTGTTCTTCAGCAGATCCTGAAAGCCGCGGTCGTTCACTGCCACCAGCACCAGATCTGTCGAACTGACCGCCAATCTGAAATCCAAAGGACCCGCCCGCCATGCGAATGAAGACCGGCGCGCTCCAGCCGTGGCCCGTGCGGCAGGTCACAACACCCTGGCCGTATTGACCTCCGAATACGAAAGCTCCCTTGAGCATTCCGGGCACCACGCCAACACAAGTGGCCTGCTCCAGAATGTTCATCGGAATGCTCTTGTCCTGGGCGCTCAATATCTGGTCAAGAACCACTTTGGCGGCGTCGATGCGCCCCTGTAGATCCTCCTTCGACGAGGCTGCAAAGGCGGCGGGCGATAGCATGAGGCACAAACAGATCGAAGCAAGTGTTTTTTTCATATCCTGATCCTTTCCACTCCGCGGCTCTGGGCCGGCGCGGGTTGTCGAGTCGTCCCGGTTGAGTTGTGCTGGTTCAGCCGTCAATGTTGAGCGATCGGGGAACAGGGCGGCGCGGCATGTGCATCGCGGCGCCAGAGCGCCTGGAACCAGCTAGATCCTGGCCTTCCGCCGCTCGAGCGGTTCGCCAATGGCTATACGCCGAAACCGTGCATGGCAAGAGGCGTTTCCGCAGGAAGAAACCGCCTTCGACGGGGCCGGTCAGGCCATCTGAATGGGAAACCCGGCCAATCAGTGCCAAGGCATCCCATGACAGGTTACCGCATGGAGGCCCCAGTGCGCATCCACAGGCTTGGGCGACCCTGATGCCCGTTGAGAGCCGGAATGCAACTCTTCGCTCGCTGGCAGAGACTGATTTGGGAGTGGATGAAGGCGTGGTGCGTAGGGCCGGATTCGCCGTAGACTGCAAAAAAGAGGAGTTCCCAGAGTTCATTGTTCAGAATTCTTCGGTCATCCGGGAACTCCATTCCCCAGATATGCGTTGCTTCTCGATACAGTTTGTAGAAAACATGGGATCGAAACAGTCCAATATTGCTCAATCAAAGGTTACGAAAGGATCATAGACAAAAGTAACCAGCTCTATTATCTGATAAGTTAATAGCGCCGGACGAATTCTCAGGATCGGGCAGCCTGCGTGCATTCAATTGGCTTCGCTTCGCTCCACACCAAGCCGCAGAATCTTCTAGGTTTGCAACTACGGAATTAAAATATGCAAGTCTGGAACGGCTTGGCCGTGCCTGACTCTCGGGTACAGGGATGGAGGGTGGGAGGGCTGAATAAATCTCGGGCAAAGCCGAGTCTATCACAACACAGAAAAAAGAGGAGTTCCCAGGCATCATGCGAAACATGCTGCCTGGGAACTCCTTTCCCCAGATCTGCGTTGTTTCTGTTAACGAGTGTGTGGAAAACACAGAATCTACACAAGATTACGGAAGGACTATAGATATTAGTAACCCAACATATTTACTGATTGGTAACGTCCCGCTGATTGTCTGATGAAGCTTGACGCCGATCGCTCCGCCGACGGTCCTCATGGCGCCGGTCTGCGATGCCCGCGGCCCTGAGCAGTTCGGGGCTCGACGAGCGCATGAGGAGATTGATCCGATTGTCCGCGCCCGTCTTCCGCAGCAGGCGGCCGACATGGCCTTGGACAGTACGCTCCTCAATCCCCAACTGGCTGGCGATCTCGCGATTGGAACGGGCGGTGAGGATCAGCTCGAGCACCTGGCGTTCACGCTCGGTCAAGTGCGGGGGAGCGTTGGTGAAGCTGGTATCGGGAACCCCAAGCAGGTGGTCGATCAACTGCGAGAGGAGCCTCCGCGGGGCCCAGATGGAACCGCTGGTGACCACATCGACGGCCTGGCGAACGACGCGCGGGCTGGCTTTCAAATCGAGGTAGGCGCGAGCCCCGGCCACGATCGAATTCAGAATCAGTCTGTCGTCTCCCTCCGGGCCAATGACGATCGAGCGGAGGCCGGGACGCCTCTGGCGAATCGCCTCCAGGGTCTTGAGCCCGCCCGAGGAAGAGTGCAGGTCCACCACCAGGAACGCCAGCGCTGCGTCCGACAACAGTTCTTCCATGCTTCCGAAGACCGGCGAAATCGGAGCGTAGCCCTCGCCGGGCAGATCCTCGAAGATGCTGGCAATGCCCTCCAGGCGCAGCGGCTCATCGGTGAACACGCCCACACGGATCGGCTCGAGGTTGTGGATCGATGACATCATGCGCCTCCCGGCAAAATGCAGCAGGACTGGCCCCCGGGCACACAGAAAACATCGTTTCGCGTCGCCGCGCAACAGATTCCGATCTCCTATTCAGCCCCACCGGTCCGCTTCCCAAAAGCTCCTACAGCTTTGGAAGCACAATCCCCCGTTGTCTCTGATACTTCCCCTTGCGGTCGGCATAACTCACCTCGCAAGGCTCATCGGAGCGGAAAAACAGAATCTGGCACAGCCCTTCGTTGGCGTAGACCTTGGCCGGTAGCGGCGTAGTGTTGGAGATTTCCAGTGTTGCGAATCCCTCCCACTCCGGCTCGAATGGCGTCACATTCACAATAATCCCGCAACGCGCATAGGTTGACTTCCCAACGCAGATCGTCAGTACATCTCTGGGGATACGAAAGTATTCTACAGAACGGGCCAGCGCAAAGGAATTTGGAGGCACAATCACCGACTCTGCCTGGACCGTAACGAAAGACCGCTCGTCAAAGGCCTTGGGGTCGATGATGGCGTTGTTCACATTGGTGAAAATCTTGAATTCGTCGGAGACCCGGAGGTCGTAACCGTACGAGGAGAGCCCATAGGAGATCGCGCCGGCTGTGACCTGCTCCTCGCTGAAGGGCTCGATCATGCCATGCCGGAGGGCTTGTTCCCTGATCCAACGGTCGCTCTGAATCGACATGCGCCTCCTCTTCGCGGTCTGGGGCAGCCCCGGACCTGCATTCAATTGGACGGGAAAACCTTCGCAGATGATCTTACGGAATCGTACCGCAATCTCAACATTCGGTACGCGATCCGGCATTCCAGCGCGCCGAATTGCCTGCCATGCCTCTGACGACGGGCTCTTCCCGGCGAAAAAAGACCGGCCGCGCGAAATTTTGGCATCCCGGCTGTTCCACAATCGCTCTAAAACCTGTAGCATCACTACCGTAGGTCGTAGTACAGTCATTTTAAGACAGGCCAGCGAGGTACTCCCCTTGATTAAACAAGACATCGTCCACCATGTGATCGACCGCACGGGCCTCTCCCGCGCCAAAGCCGAGGCTGCCGTGGACACGGTCTTCGAGGGCCTCAAACAGGCTCTCACCGCCGGCGAGCGCATTGAGTTGCGCGGTTTTGGCGTCTTCAGCGTCCGGGCACGCAAGACCGGCATCGGCCGCAATCCCCGCACCGGCACCGAGGTCAGCATCACCCCCGGCAAGGCCGTGCGCTTCAAGCCAGGCAAGGAATTGCACGTGCTGGAAACCGGCACAGCGGCGAAATAAAGGCGTGCGCGGCGATGAAACCTATCGCACATTGTGGCTCATTTGGGCTACAATACACGCATGGCCACAAATGCCGTTGTTCGCTCCCGAATCAGCGTTGATGTGAAAGAGAAGGCCACCGCTGTGCTCGAAGAGATGGGCCTCACGGTTTCGGATGTGATGCGCATCGTGCTGACCCGTGTCGCGAATGAGAACGCGCTGCCCTTCGACTTGAAACCCAACAAACTGACACGAGAGACCATGCGCAAGACCGCCCAGGGCGTAGAAGTCCATCAGGCCAAGGATGCCGCCGATCTCTTCGATAAGCTAGGAATTTGATGCGCTTTCCGAGCTATTCCAGCCAATTTCAGCGCAACAGGGAGCGGCTTCAAAAGATAGGTAGAGACGTCAAGAACTCAAGGACATCCAATGCGTTCGCCGTGCTACTCAAGCCAATTCCACCGCGACGTGAAGAGGCTTCAGAAGAGAGGCAAAAACCTTGAAAAGCTGAAGAATCTGATCGAGCTTCTGCTCGCAGGAGATCCCTTGCCAGCGCAGTACAAAGATCATCCGCTCAAACTAAATTGGGCCGGATACAGGGATGCTCACATTGAACCCGACTGGGTTCTCATCTACTCCGTCACCAACGAAAAGGTCCACCTGGAACGAACGGGAACTCACGAAGAACTCTTCGAGAGCGATTGATGCCTGCCGCGCACGGAGAATGGGGGCATAGCCAAATGAATCCCCCTCGCACGATCAAACCCAGGGAACTCCGGATTCAACGAGTACAATTTTGATGTATGGCCGATCCACTATCGATCACTATTTCCGTGCTGGCTCTCGGCGTATCTTCTTTGACTGCTTGGCTCACCCTATTCCGCCGGGGGACGGTTAAGATGACTCAGCCCACGGTCATCTTCTTCGGCCCCGACGCTCCTCGTGCGCATGACGACTCGCCACACCCGAAGGTCTATTTGCGCACCTTGCTTTTTTCCACATCAAAACGTGGGCGCATCATAGAATCCATGCACGTTGCACTTTCGCGGAACGAGACTCATCAAAACTTCAACATCTGGGTTTACGGAAATGAACGACTCGTTCGGGGAAGTGGCCTATTCGTTGGCGAGACGGGTGTAGAAGCCAACCATCATTTCTTAACTCCTAAGGACGGCACCTCTTTCAGCTTCGTAGAGGGTCATTATCGGATGGACGTTTTCGCGCGTCTCCTTGGCGATCTAAAGCAGATGCAGCTCTTTTCGCAAGAGCTGGAGATTTCACAGGAACTCGCAGCCTCGCTCAAGCAGCCAAATGCTGGCGTCTATTTTGATTGGGGACCAGATTCTTCCCGTTACCTTTCCCATGTAGATGAGCGACCACCTTCGCCTAGCCCGGACAGATTTCTCGAAGCATTATTGCGCACAGAGCGAATATCTGAATAAGCCCTTAAACTGCGAGCGTCTGCCCCACCGCAGGCGGTTACATCAGCCGCAGCGCATCAACGTCCACCACCAGATTTCTGCGTGGAACTCCGGCCTCCTCGGCGTGCGCCAGCATCCCGCGCAGCGCCGCGTTCAGCGCCTTGCGCGAGGCGGCCTTCAAGATCAGGTGGAAACGATAGACGCCCTTGATGCGGGCGATGGGCGCGGTGCAGGGCCCAAGCACGCGCACTCCCTCAGGCGCTGCCTTCTCGAACCACTTGCCCAGCACAGACGACCAGCCCGCCGCTTCCGGCAGCTTCTCCGACTGCACCAGCACATTGGCCAGCACGCCGAAGGGCGGGTAGTGCATCCAGCGCCGGTACTTCAGCTCCTGCTCGACGAACTTCGCGTAATCGTGGCGGCTCGCGGCCAGAATCGCATAATGATCTGGATAGTAGGTCTGCACCACGACGCGCCCCGGCAACTCGCCCCGCCCGGCCCGTCCCGAGACCTGCGTCATAAGCTGAAAGACGCGCTCGGCGGCGCGAAAGTCCGGCATCGAGAGCGCGTGGTCGCAGCCCACCACGCCTACCAGCGTAATGCCGTGAACGTCGTGGCCCTTGGCGATCATCTGCGTCCCCACCAGCAGGTTAATCTCGCCCGAGTGCAGCCGCGCCAGCAATCTCTCTAAATCACCCCGCCCGTGCACTGTGTCGCGATCCATCCGTCCGATCCGCGCCGTGGGAAAGATCTCGCCCAACCGCTCTTCGCCTTGTTGCGAGCCCGCCCCCAGGTAGTAAAGGTGCTCGCTGTCGCACTTGGGGCAGCGCGCCGGCACGGTACGCCTGTATCCGCAATAGTGGCACTCCAGCCGCTGTCCCTCGCGCGCCACGCCAGCATCCTCTCCCGCAGGTTTGTGGTGGGTCAGCGAGATGGCGCAGTTCTCGCACTCCAGCTTCTCGCCGCAAGCCCGGCAGATCACGGCAAACGAGTATCCGCGCCGATTGAGCAGAATCAGCGCCTGCTCGCCACGGTCGAGCGCAAGCCGCGTCTGCTCGACCAATGCGCGGGAAAAAAGCTGCTCCTCGCCCGTCTCCTGGAACTCGCGCCGCATGTCGATCAGCTCGACCTCCGGCAGCGGCCGGTTCATCACGCGGTCGTTCATCTCGATGCGCCGGTACTTCGCCTGCGCCGAGTTCTGCCAACTCTCGAGCGACGGCGTGGCCGAGCCCATCACCACCACCGCGCCCTCGAGCTTGGCCCGCATCACGGCCACATCGCGAGCGTTATAGCGAGGCGTCTCCTCCTGCTTGTAGCTCTGGTCGTGTTCCTCGTCCACCAGAATCAGCCCCAGATTCGGCGCGGGAGCAAAGATCGCCGACCGCGTCCCGACCACAATCGGCGCCTCGCCCCGCCGGATGCGCCGCCACTGCTCGCTGCGCTCCTCGGCCGTCAAGGCCGAGTGCAGCAGCGCGACTTTGTCTCCAAAGGCCGCATCCAAGAGGCCCACCGATTGCGGCGTCAGCCCAATCTCCGGCACCAGCAAAATCGACGCCATCCCCCGGTCCAGCGCCCGCTGCATCGCCGCCAGATAGACCGCCGTCTTTCCGGAACCCGTCACTCCGTGCAGCAAAAATGGATGAAATCCCCCCAAAGCCGTCGCCAGTTCTGCCAGAGCCTCCATCTGCGGCTCATTGAGTCGCAGCGGCCCAGCCTGCCCCAGTAGCCCGCCCAAGCGAAAGACTGCAGGCCGCTCGTCGATCCGCACCATTCCCCGCCGAACCAGAGTTTGCAGTGTCGAAGACGGCAGATCTTTCCGCCGCAGCTCCGCCAGAGGCAACTCGCCTTCGCAGGCCGCAAGCTCGGCCAGAATCGCCTGTTGCTTTGCCGTCAGCGCCGGCAGCCGCGCCTCGGGAATCAGCACCGCAAACCGCTCCGTCCGCCGCGCATCGCGCTCCGCAGCCGCCGTCTCGCGCGCAATCCACTTTTTGCGCGCGAGGCTCGCCAGCACCGGCAGGGTAGCCGCCGTAGCCGTGCGCAGCGTCGAAACTTTCACCGGCTCTCCCGATGCCAGCCGCGCGAGCACCCGCCGCTCCATATCCTGCTCCTCGGCCGAGAGCCTTCCCTTGCGCTTTGCGCCTGTTCTCGATCCTGTTTTGGGCATTGCATGGAAGGCCAAGGCCTCAGCCCCCAAAGCAGAATCAAGCTCTGTGTCAGGGCACGACTTTAGTCGTGCCAAATGGGCACCCAAATTATCGTGGGCTTTAGCCCCTGCGGAACGTCTTCCAGAATCCTGATCAGCCCCCTCCACGCAATCCGCCAGCACATCCCGCCCCAGATCCGTAATCCGGTAATAGACCGTCCACCGCACCTCCGCCATAAGCGGCAGCATCCCGCGCAGCACCTCGCCCAGCGGAGCCAGGTAGTACTGGGCCATCCACTCGCCCAGCTTGAGCAGCGGCTCGCTCAACAGCGGCTCCTCGTCCAGAACCGCCTCCAGAACCCGCGCCTCAAAGCCAGCCGGAGCCTTATCGCACAGCCCGGTCACCACCCCGATCAGCTTCTCGTTCCGGAAGGGCGCGATCACCCGCGCCCCGCGCTGCGGCCGCTGGCCTTCCCTCACCGCGTAGGTAAAGGAGCGGTCAAGCGGCACGGGCAAGGCGACTTCGCAATAGACAGGCATGGCCGGTAAGACTCAGTGTAGGGGATGGGGCGCCGCCGATAAGGCGGTCTGTGCATATCGCCTCAATTCCCCGCAGTTGCATTCCCGCCCGTTCGCGCTACAATTCGTGCTGATGACTACCACAAGCCCCACACCCGCCCCTGCCGTCTCCGCCGCTGCATCCAACCCCACCCACCCTATCACCATGTCCATCGACATTGGCGGCTCCAAGCTCAAGGCCATACTGCAGGACGCGGCCGGCAAGCCGGTCAGCGAACGCCAGCGCGTCATCACTCCCGAGGTTCCCACCCCGGAAGCGGTCCTGGCCTGCCTCGATGAACTGCGTAAACTGCTGCCCAGCTTCGATCGCGTGTCAGTTGGGTTTCCAGGTGTCGTCAAGCATGGCTGCACCTACCTCGGCTTCAACCTCCATCCGCTCTGGGCCGCGGGCTTCCCGCTGCAAGCCGAACTAGAAAAGCGCTGGAAGAAGCCGGTCCGCGTCGGCAACGACGCCGATGTCGCCGGCTACGGAGCCATCAAGGGCCACGGTGTCGAACTGGTGCTCACGCTGGGCACCGGAATGGGCGCTGCGTTGTTCACTAACGGCCACCTGGTCCCCGGCCTCGAACTGGGCCACCATCCCTGGCGCAAGAAGGGCATGACCTACGAGGACTACCTCGGCCAGCGCGGCCTTGACAGGTTCGGCAAGGCCCGCTGGAACGACTTCATCGAGGCAGCCATCAAGCAAACCGAGGCCCTCTTCAACTGGGACCACCTTTACCTCGGCGGCGGCAACACCAAGAAGATCACTTTCACGCCCGGCAAAAACGTAAGCATCGTCTCCAACGAGACCGGCCTGCTAGGCGGCGTAGTCCTCTGGCGCGATCAGGGGTGAGGTCGGTGGCCCAAGTGATGATCGGGTGGCCCAGGTCTCGCTTTTGACCTGGGAGACAATGAATCCCAATCCGCAGCGTCGGTCCTGCGACAAATCCGGGTGGCCCTCGATAAGGACGAAGGCCATCCGCCACTTGCATTGAGGTGACAACGGGTCCCCCGAATTGCATTACAATTCGGACGTCAAGATGTCCTCCACTGCGCCTCAAACCGCCTTCACCAGATACACGGGACTGTCGCCGGACCCGATGGTCAATGGCGCGCCCTACCGCCGGTGGCTGTCGCTTGTTCTCGGAGTGGTTACCTGCTATCTGTTCACGTCGCTGTTTAACCTTTCCGGAATTCCCTATTTTCGCACTGGCGACGAAGACTTCTTCTGGACTTATGCCTGCCGGATGTTATCTGGCCAGGTGTTTTTGAGGGACTTCCACCAATTCACTCCACCTGGAACCGACATCATTTACGCCGCGTCTTTCCGCTTATTCGGCGTTAGTATGTCCACGATCAACTGGACCATTCTTGTTCTGGGGCTCGCACTTGCAGTTTGCGTGTTTCGCTGCGCGCTATTTGTCCTTCGGCCTTCTCTTGCTGCGCTTAGCGCACTATTCGCCGTCGTGATCCTATATGGCGACCGGCTCGATGCTACGCATCATTGGTTCAGCTCTCTTGCCAATCTTCTCGCCGTCCTGATCCTCATGCCCCGCCGCACTTATCCGCGAATCATTGCGGCCGGGGCCCTTCTTGCATGCGCCTCGTTCTTTACTCAAACACGTGGTATCGCGGGGCTGATTGCATGCTGCGCCGCATTCTTGTGGGAGAAACGGCGTGGTGAAATCGCTGCCCGAACTCTCTATCTGCGGATAACGCTGCTCATTACAGTTACGTTTCTCGTGTGGCTGGCTTTGAGCTGGCGATTTATTGCACAAGCGGGTTTGGCAAATTACTGGTATGCACAGGTGGTCTACCTCCACAAGGACGCAAACTTTCCAAGCGGCTTTCTGATACCGTCTTTCGTCTGGTCAATCCATCCGAGTGCAGCAATCGCTTCGATGGATCGACTTTTGATGTATCTGATGCTGCTTTCAGCTTGTCCTTGGGTTGCCTCTCAATGCCTCCGCAGGCGGTGCGAAGGTGCCAGACACCCCTTCTCGCTCTTCCTGTTGGCATCGCTCGGAATCATGCAGACGTTGGAGGTCATTGCCGCGCTGAACTGGAATCGCATGGCCGCAGTCGCCATTCCTTCAGCGATTCTGACGATTTTGCTCATCAGCGGCAAGAAACGGTCACGCTATCTCTTGGTCCCTGCCTGCTGGTCACTTCTGGCCGTGTCCGCTTTCGCGAAATATATCCCACAGATGCAGCATCTATACACACGCATCCAACTTCCCACGGGTCCCGCCCTGTTTCAGAAGGAGGATGTTGAACAGATAAGTTGGCTGGTGATGCATACGCGGCCAGGGGACACTTTCTTCGAGGTTGCAAACACACGGCTCTATGCTTTGCTGCAACTGCGCAATCCAACTCCAGTTGATCTGCTGACAACGCAAAATTACACGCTGGATAGCTGGGTCAGCGAGGTCGTGAAAGGTTTGGATCAGTCAGGCACCCGTTACATCCTATGGTCGCAGCGTTTTGGGATTGGCTCGATCAATGGGATGCACACAATTGAGTGTGATCATCTGGATCCACTACGCGGTTACCTGCAAAGCACATATACTTGTATTTGGACATTTGCGAACGGCGATCAGATCTGGGAACGACGCAATCTGCGGCGGATACTCTGAATCCTCGGCAGGTGCCCCGCCCTTCGCGTTCTTTGCGAAGGGTGGGATACCACGAACCTACAAACCGGCTTCGCCGAAAGCCTGCCCTGAGCGAAGCCGAAGGGGCCCGTACCCCACCGCAGCCGGTTGCAGAGAATTCCCCTCTCCGGAGCACAACTGAGACAGCCAGGAGTGCAGGGCATCGTTCATCTCTGATCTCTGTTCTCCGATCTCTGGCAAGCTCCCTGGCGGGAAAAGAATCTGTTTCTGTATCATGACAACATGCAGACCGAGACAGCGGCTTCCCGCCAACCGGCAGCTTTCCGTACTCACGACCCGCGGCTCGAGCCCATCGCCGCCAAGGTGATGGCTGGCGAGCGGCTGGACTCCAACGACGGCCTCGCGCTCTACGGCTCTTCCGACGTGCTGGGCGCGGGTTGGCTGGCCAACCATGTGCGCGAGCGGCTGCATGGCGACGTGACCTACTTCAACGTCAACCGCCATATCAACCCCACCAACGTCTGCGTGGCGGCCTGCAAGCTCTGCGCCTTCGGGCGCAAGAAGGGCGACCCGGCCGGCTACACCATGGCCCTCGAAGAGGCCTGGGAGACGGCGGCCTCGGGCTATTCGGAGGCGGTGACGGAGTTTCACATCGTCGGCGGGCTGCACCCCGATCTGCCGCTTGAATACTTTCTCGATCTGGTGCGCGGCCTTAAAACGCGGTTCGCCAAGGTGCATATCAAGGCCTTCACCATGGTCGAGGTGGCCTTCCTGGCGCGGCGGGCCAAGCTGACGGTCGAGCAGACGCTCATCAAGCTGCGCGAGGCGGGCGTGGACTCGATGCCGGGCGGCGGAGCCGAAATCTTTGCAGACCGCGTCCGCTCGATCATCTGCGACCACAAAATCGATGGGGAAGAATGGCTCACCACGGCGCGCCTGGCCCACAAGCTCGGCTTCAAATCCAATGCGACCATGCTGTATGGCCACATTGAGAACGACGAAGACCGAGTGGACCACCTGCTCAAGCTGCGTGCCTTGCAGGACGAGACCGGCGGCTTTCAGACCTTCATTCCGCTGGCCTTTCATCCGGAGAACACGGCGCTCGACCATCTGCCGGTGACCACGGGGCTGACCGACATTCGGCAGATCGCGGTCAGCCGCCTGCTGCTGGACAACTTCCCGCACATCAAGGCCTACTGGCAGATGATGACGCCGAAGATCGCGCAAATCGCTCTTCGTTTTGGCGCCGACGATCTGGATGGCACGGTCGTCGAGGAGAAGATCTATCACGATGCAGGGGCCACCACGCCCCAGGGCATGACCCGCAAGGAGCTCTGCCGCCTGATCACCGAGGCCGGGCGAGTGCCGGTGGAGCGCGATACGCTCTACAACGCCGTGACGCGCACCGAAGACAGCTTTATTGTCGCCGTCTAGTTATTGCCGCAAACCCGCGCTCCGGAGCTACCGATTCCTGCTAAAGTATCAACCAGTGTCAATCGGGGATAGAACATGCGCGCGTACCTTTGGATGCTTTTTGCGGTTCTGCTTGCCTCTTCCGAGCTTCAGGCCAAGGTGGTTGTCTTCTGGCAGCCTGGCTTTCCGACGGCGGCCAGCCAGCCGGTCGATCGGGCAAGCCTCGACAAGGCCCTGGAGGGCATGGAGCCGGTCTTCGCGGATGAGGCAGCCCTTGCTGCCCCGGATATGCTCAAGAATGCCGATCTTCTTGTGCTGCCCTATGGTTCGGCAGTGCCTGTCGAGCCGTGGAAGAGCATCGAGCGCTACCTCGATGGAGGCGGCAATCTGCTGGTGATCGGCGGCCAGCCGCTGCGCGTGCCGGTCAGTCTGGTCAATCAGCGATATGTGGCCGCCGTGCCGCAGGACACTTACTCCCGCGCGCTGGGATTCAACCACACGTATGAGGTCCCGGTGGCCCATGGCGCCTCGTTTCACTGGCGGACCGGCTATTCGTGGCTGCCCCGGATCGAGCTCCGCGCGCAGAGATACTTCGCGGTGGAGGGCCATCTCGACGGACTGGGCTACATGACCGATTCCGCGGGCCTGTTGACTGCGGCTCCGGTGATTGTCTCCGACCACTTAGGCGAAGGACCGGAGCACCGTATGCTGGGCAGCCGCATCGTAGCTCTGGACTTCGATCCCCAGCTTGACTATTGGCAGAGCGGGGACTGCATTGCGCTCGTCCGGCAGGCCGCTATGTACGCCCGGCAAGGCGCCGCTGCATTTTCAGTGGAGACGCTTTACTCCGCCATCCGCCCCGATGAGCCACCCCTGATTTCGGTGCACTTGCGTATTCCGCGCGAGGAGAAGCTCGGTGCAACGGTCAACGGCGAGGTCAAACTCGAGCTTCGCTCAGAGAAAGCGATCGTCGCTTCGGCCACGATGCCCGTCAGCGGACATGGAATCACGGATCTCGATGCGCCCTTCCATCAGGCGCTGCCCGCGGGATTCTACACGGTCTCGGCCGTTTATAGCGAAGGCGGGATGGCCAGAGAGTTCTATCAAAACGGATTCCTGGTGACGGAACGCTCCGCGCTTGCCACGGGACCGGTTCTCGGCGTTCGTGGCGACTTTCTTACGCTGGGCGGCAAGCCCTTCTTTCCAGTGGGGACCAACTACTTCACCACCGAAGGGGGTAACTGGGATTTTTCCGGTCCGAGAAACGCGTGGATCTGGGATGAGGACTTTGCTGAGATGGCCGCTCACGGAGTCAGCTTTGTCCGCACCGGTGTCTGGATGCCGAATGGCAAGTTCATTGAACCCGATACCGGCGCTGCGAACGAGCGGTTCCTGCGCAACCTTGAAGCCTATCTCGACTGCGCTCACCGTCACAACATCGCGGTCAACTTCACCTTGTTTGCATTCTCACCGCGCTCGGGCAGTTATTCCCGGCCCCTGGATAACTCCATAACTCCTCCCAATCCTTACACCGACCCCTCCGCCGTCGATGCGCAGCAGGCCTATGTGCGCTCGGTGGTAGAGCGATTCAAGGATGTTCCCTGGCTCTCGTGGGATCTGATCAACGAGCCGAGCTTCTCCAACCCGCGACTGATCTTCAAAGGCAACATTCCCAACGGCGATCCAACAGAGTTAGCCGCATGGCATAGGTGGTTAACTCAGAAGTACGGCAGTCTTGCCGCCCTGGGTGACGCGTGGCGCGTGCCTGCGGCGGATCTTGGGAGCTTTGACGCAGTTCCTTTGCCCACGCTCGCCGATCTGCGCTACGAGCGATACGGCGATCCCAACCAGATTCGGGCCCTGGACTATAACTTGTTCGCGCAGGATACCTTCAGCGCCTGGGTCAAGTCCATGGTTGGAGTGATTCGATCCGCCGGCAGCAGCCAACTGATTGACGTGGGTCAGGACGAGGGCGGAGTTGGTGACCGCGTGCTGAATCAGTTCTTTGGCGGCGCGGGAGTCTCCTTTACAGCCAATCACACGTACTGGAACGACGACGCCCTGCTATGGGATTCGGTGGTCGCCAAGCGGCCCGGAATGCCTAACATCACCGGCGAAACCGGCTACCAGCCGGCCTGGGATCCCGATGGAAGCTGGCGCTACGACGAGTTCACCGGCCTGGGGCTGATGGAAAGGAAATGGGCGCTGGGCTTTGCCGCCGGCTCGAGCGGCGCGATGCAATGGGACTGGGCCCGCGAAGTGGATTTCGGAATGCTGCGCAGCGATGGCTCGGCCAAGGCCTGGGAAGATATGATGCGCGACCTCGGCCAGTTTGCGCGCCAGGCCGCTCCTTTTGCCGACGGACTTATCGAGCCGGAGGTTGCTCTTATTCTGCCGCAGTCGTTTCAGTTATCCGTGTCCAACGGGTTGGCCCTGGACGCGCAACGGACTGCCGTGCGGGCTCTCTATAACTACGCACATAGCCAGGCTTATACGGTCGGCGAATATCAGAGCCAACTTCTTGGCTTCCCGAAACTCATCCTTCTCCCGTCTCCCTTTGGGCTTACCGATGAAGCATGGCGGGCAATCGAAGAGAAAGTGCGGGCAGGAGCGGTCCTTCTAGTTACTGGTCCCTTCGGCGCGGATGCTCATTTCCATGCAACCGGCAGGCAAGATTCCATCGGGCTTCCTTACGTCGATGCGCCGCTCACTCTCCGTGATAATCTCTTCCATTTTCCCGGCGGGGAAGAGTTGCTTGCGTTCTCCGGCTCGACGACAACCGTTCTGAACCGGGCCATCCTGCCCAATGGTGGAGAGTGGACTGAAAAGCCGCTGGGAAAGGGTAAGATTCTCTTTGCCGCGCTGCCGCTGGAGTTGAACGACAACCTGCAGGCCGTGGCCGATGTTTACAGCTACGCGCTTAAGGAGGCTAACATCGCTCCGGTTTACTCCACTGCGCTGAAGGACCCTGGAATCCTTATCTGCCCAACGGTCTTTCCCAAGGCGACGCTGTATGTTCTCACCTCCGAGTCCAATCGGAGCGAAGTGTCGTTTGAAGACCTGCGCAGCGGGAAGACATTTTCAGGAACGCTGCCCAGCGGACGGGCCGCGCTGCTGCTGGTTGGCACAGACGGCAAGCTACTGGCAAGTTATCATTGGCCGAGTCAATAAGCAAGAGCCACGCCTAAGCCGATTCTTGCAGCAAAGTCCATAGAGTTATTGGGATCGGCAAGCTAAGTTCTGAAAGGTGAATATGCCCACTTGGTTCTTCCATCAATTCGGTAGGTTAGGAGTTATGGCGATGATCGCATTGGTCCCCGCTGCTGCGGCGGCGACAGAGCGGCTTGGAATCTTCGAAGGCCACCGGGATGTCGGCACGGTGCTTCACGCGGGTTCCACGAAGTATGACAGCGCGCTCAAGACTTATACAGTTAGCGGCAGCGGCGAGAATATGTGGTTCGGCATGGACGACTTTCATTTCGTCTGGAAGAAGGTCTCGGGAGACGTTGCGCTGACCGCAGACATAGCCTTCATCGGGACGGCGGGAAATCCCCATCGCAAGGCGGTGCTGATGATCCGGCAGTCGCTCGACGGCAACTCCGCGTCCGCCGATATCGCAGTGCATGGAAACGGCCTGACTTCGCTGCAGTTTCGCAATCCGGCCGGCTCTGACACGCACGAGATTGAGTCGAACGTTTCGGCGCCGAAGACGGTGAGAATCGAGAAGCGCGGCGACTTTTTCTACGCTTTTGTCACGGGGAAGGACGGCAAGCTCGAGCCCGCCGGCGCGTCCACGAAGCTGGCGCTTACCGGCGATTTCTACGTCGGCATCGGCGTCTGCGCGCACGACAAGGATGTGGTCGAGCGGGCGGTCTTTTCCAATGTAAGTGTGCAGCAACTTCCGCCGGCGACCGGCAAGCGGGTGCTGGTGAGCGCGCTGGAGACGGTCCCGATCGCCTCTGGGGACCGCCGCGTGGCGTATGTTGCTCAAGCTCATTTTGAGGCACCGAACTGGGCTCCCGACGGCAGCTTCCTGCTCTTTAATCAAGAAGGCACGATCCGCCGGCTGGCGCTGGCCGCGGGGGAACCGACGGTCGTTGACACCGGCGCTCAGATCCATTGCAACAACGATCACGGCATCTCTGCCGACGGCAAGTGGCTGGCGATCAGCGACCAGTCGGGAGAAGATAAAAAGTCACACGTCTATGTGCTGCCCATTGGCGGCGGGACGCCTCGCCAGGTTACAAAGAATGCGCCGTCGTACTGGCACGGCTGGTCGCCCGACGGCAAGACGCTGGCTTTTACCGGCGAGCGCGGCGGCAGCTTCGACATATACACCATCCCCGCGGCGGGAGGCGACGAGACGCGCCTGACGAGCGCCGCAGTGTTCAACGACGGCCCCGACTATTCGCCTGACGGCGCCTACATCTACTTCAACTCGGAACGCACGGGGCACATGCAGATCTGGCGCATGAAGACCGACGGAACGGAGCAGGAACAGGTTATCTCCGATGAAAGCAGCGACTGGTTCCCGCACATATCGCCCGACGGCCAGTGGATGGTCTTTCTGGCTTACGAGAAGGGCGTCACCGGCCATCCGGCGGACAAGGATGTGGAGTTGCGCCTGATGTCGCTCAAGGACAAGAAGGTCCACGTGCTGGCCAAGCTCTTCGGAGGCCAGGGAACCATCAACGTTCCCTCCTGGTCGCCCGACAGCCTGAAACTGGCGTTTGTCAGTTACGAGTGGCTGCCGGAGGAGAGCCTGGGCGGCAATTGACCTAGCAGTGGGAAGCGCCGCTCATTCCCCAACGGCGGCTCTAAGTCGCCTCGGCTTGCAGCGCCCTGCCGGCAGGGTGCGAGGCGGAGGCAAGAGCATCGGTGGAGCTCTTGAACCACGCCACAGCCGCGCCGGTCAGAGCAGCATGATCCAGAAGTTTGGAGACGCGCAACTGCATCTTCAGGCCCTCCAGTTCCTTCATCGCGGCGGGCAAGAACAGGTGCGAGGAGCGCGAGATGCCTCCGCCGATCACCACCACTTGCGGGCCGAATTCGCCCAGCTTCATGCGCAGCGCCAGCCCCAGATGGCGGCCGAATTCGGCAAATACCGCGACCGCATCCGCGTCGTCTGCCGTTTCCGCTGCGATCTCGGCCACCTCCTGCAGCTTGCCGGTCCGCTTCCGATAATTTCCCTGGATGGCCTGAGTGGACAGCGAATCCTCCACGATTCCTCCCTCGTAGGGGAGATTCCAGATCTCTCCGCCGGGTGGAACACCCCAGCCTTCGGTGACTACGCGGCCATCGACGGCAAAGGCCGAGCCGATGCCGGTTCCCAGGGTGATGCCCACGGCGCGCTCCACGCCGCGAGCCTCCCCGGCGCCGATCTCGCCCAGCAGAAAGGCGGCTGAATCGAGCAGGAAGCGCACTTGGCCGGGCTGCCAGCCGAAGCGCTCGGCCAGCTTTTCGCGCAGGTCCACGCCATAGAGATAGGGCAGCTTGTGCTTCATGCGGCTGATCCCCGCCGCGAAGTCGAAGGGGCCGGGCACGGCCAGTTCGGCGCCACCCATGCTGATCCCGCCAGTTGATGCCTTAACTCCGAGGGAATAAAGGAGATGGATGAACGCGTTGCTGGTCTGTTCGGCGGGGTGCGGGCCGCTCACTACCCGACCGAGGCGATAGCTTCCGGTCAGGCAGACCGCGGCCGAGACATGGCTGCCTCCAACATCGTAAACCAGGACGGAGTTCTCCAAATCGGCGGCCATGAAACCCTCTCATTAGGCAGTGTTGTCACTGGTAGCATACACCTCGGATAACTCCGGCGACTCTATTTCTGTCGCGCAGGCGCAAGAGGCAAAAGGGCGAGGCACGCGGTCTCGGTATCTGCGG
The DNA here is from genome assembly GCA_963710875.1 of uncultured Acidobacteriaceae bacterium. Taxonomy (GTDB): domain Bacteria; phylum Acidobacteriota; class Terriglobia; order Terriglobales; family Acidobacteriaceae; genus Telmatobacter. The sequence goes on from CAVQBW010000005.1 coordinate 463,703, forward strand.
GCCGCAGCCATCCTGCCGGAGCAGCGGCTGCCCGCTCGGGCAAAATCGCGATAGGTGCTCTCAAGGATACGGGCCAAAAGTGTTGATTTCTTTAGGGAATCAACCCCTTTCATAAGGCAGGCCAGGGCATGCAAATCGTGGCTTTGCTCTAATGAATCACAACCGGCGCGCGATGTTTGCATCCACAGGAGCGGCGCAACACAATCTCGACCGGCAAAACGATCCGGTTTCCGGTTTGCGGGAGCTCACCGCGCTCGATGCGATCGAAGAGCAGGTTGGTCGCCACCCGGCCCATCTCCTGCGTAGGCTGCCGAACCACAGTGAATGGCGGCGAGGTCAGGTCCGCCAGATCGAAGTCGTCAAAACCGGCGAGGGCAAGATCGTTCGGGATTTTCACTCGCAAGTTCAGCAGCGCGGCAAGAACGTATCGCGTCGCCAGTGTGTTCGATGTAAAGAAAGCCGTTGGCGGATTGGCTCCGTGGAGGTTTTCTTTAACGGCCCGCAAGGTGTCCTGCTGCGAGTCGCAGCCGAAATATGCATTCTCTTTGAGGCCCGCATCGCGCATCGCACGGCGATAGCCGAGAAACCGGGCATTGATGGTGAACAGGTCGCGGCTGAGTCCCATAAAACCGATGCGCCGATGCCCATGCTCGATCAAATGCTGGACCATGCGGCGGGCGCCGGCGGTGTTTTCCACCAGCACCACATCGAATGCCGGATCGGCGACGGGACGGTCAAACGCCACCACCGGAGTCTTGCCAAACAAGGCTCGCGTGAGCCGCGACCGGCGAAACCGGGCGGGAATCACCACCATCCCGTCCACATTCCAGCGCAGCATCTGCTCCGCTTCGACGTATTCGGTATCTGGATCTTCATTCGAAGTCGTGATGATGACAGAGTATCCGTGCTCCTTGGCAACAGTGGTGACCGCGTGCGCGCAGTTGGCGAAGAACGGATCGTAAAGGTAAGGAATGATGAGTCCGATGCTCCGGCTGCGGTGGCAGCGAAAGGCGCGAGCCAGCTCGTTGGGGCGGTACTGCAACTGGTCGATCGCGGTTTGCACGCGCCGCGCCGTCTCTTCGGCCACATGAGTCGTTGCGTTGAGCACACGCGAGACAGTCATCGTGCCAACGCCGGCCAGCCGGGCGACGTCGCTCATGGTAGGTTTTCGCTGCACCGGTCGAACTCCATCGTGTTGCGCTGCTCAACTGGTCAGGTAATCTTGCGGAGAGCCCCACAATTGATCGCTTCAGGAACACCCACTCCGCGCCAGATCGAGCATGCACTCCGGGATCTTGACTGATTCTTCGCCCTATCGTACTACCTCGGAGATGTTTTGATAAACAGGAATCGAACGGGAATGGAGGGGCTGCCGGCGACCTGACAGGGATCGATTCGTCCCAGTCCTCAGTACGCCGCGATTCCGGTGATGTTTTGCCCGAGGATCAAGGTGTGAATATCGTGCGTCCCCTCGTAGGTAATCACCGATTCCAGGTTCATCATGTGGCGCATGATGGGATAGTCCTCCGTGATCCCATTGGCTCCCAGGATATCGCGCGCCTTGCGGGCGCATTCCAGGGCCATCCAAACGTTGTTCCGCTTGGCCAGGGAGATGTGTTCATGGCCCACGGTTCCAGCATCTTTCATCCGGCCGACGTGGAGCGCGAGCAACTGAGCCTTGGCGATCTCATTGGCCATCCAGACCAGTTTCTCCTGGACGATCTGGTGGCTGGCGATGGGCTCGCCGCGAAACTGCTTGCGGAATTTGGCGTACTGCAGGGCAGTCGAGTAGCAATCCATGGCCGCACCGATGGCTCCCCAACCGATGCCGTAACGGGCCTGGTTCAGGCACATCAGCGCGTTCTTGAGGCCGGTAGCGCCGGGCAGCAGATTGGTGACGGGCACGTGGACATCCTGCAACGAAAGACCGCTGGTGACCGAGGCGCGCAGGCTCCATTTGCCGTGAAGCTCGTAGGCGGTGAAGCCGGGGCGGTTGGTCTCGACCAGAAATCCGCGAACGCCATTGTCTTCTTCCGGGACTCTGGCCCAGATGACGGCCACATCGGCGAGGTTGCCGGAGGTGATCCAGAGCTTTTCGCCGTTGAGGATGTACTCGTCGCCGACTTTGCGGGCAGTGGTGGTCATGGCTCCGGGGTTGGAGCCAGCGCCGGGCTCGGTAAGGCCGAAGCAGCCCAGCTTCGTGCCGCTGGCCATCGCCGGTAGCCAAGTATTCTTTTGCTCGTCGGAGCCAAAGGTGTAGATGGGGTACATGACCAGGGCGGACTGAACGCTGACAAAGCTGCGGAAGCCCGAGTCTCCGCGTTCGAGCTCCTGCATCACCAGGCCGTACTCGACGTTGGACATGCCGGCGCAGCCGTAGCCCTCGAGGTTTGCCCCGAAGAAGCCCAGTTCGCCCATGATGGGGATCAGCTCGCGGGGAAAACGCTCGGTGCGAAAGCACTCCTCGATGATGGGAACGAGGTTGTCTTCGACGAAGTCGCGGGCGGTTTTGCGGACGAGCAGCTCGTCCTGGCTGAAGCTGGAGTCGAGGTGGAGAAAGTCGAAGCCCTGAAATTTGAAGCCCATGGTTGTACCTGCCGTTTTCTTGGGCAAACCAAGACAGGCAAGGGTAGCAGATAGGGGCAGAGTGTGGGAATAATTGTGTTCCCTGGCCTCATATTCTCGATTGGCGACATTGGATATGGGAATCAGGGATCAATGAAGCCGGGCTGCCTTTCAAGCTGTGCGGGCATTACAGTAAGTTGCGCGTATAGAGATACACGGCCAGCGCGAAGATCGCCCAGTAAACAGCCTGAACGGCAACCGCAAACCCCACATTCAGCGCCCGATTCCTGCCGCAATAACTGAAGACCGAAGCCCAGGGAGCGTTCGCTCGAATACGAAGGCTGTACCAGGTCCAAAAAATGGAGGCGCAGCTTCCGAGAATTGCACAGAGCGGAACTGTAGGAATGAGAACAAGCGGTCCCTGGCCGTCACAGTACGATCCCTGGGCGCTCATGTCCCTGCACCAATTTGATTCTGCCGAGGGAAATATAGCAATGGCTGTGATTTCGCCAACGAGTCCGCCGAGGATACCCAGGGACACTTTCTTCCAAAAGCCGAGCTTTAGGTCTGTCGTCTCGTTTCGCGGAGACATTTCCAAACACGAGAGTATGTAACGGGCCGCAGCCAATAAGATCCACGATGGAATAACGGTGATGAATAGAAGAATCGTTGTCAGATAGAAAAAAGCGCTGAGACTCTGAATGTTCATCATACCTTCCACCAACTATCTGCTGGAGTTTAATGTCAAGCCAGCTGGGAACAGCGCACCGTGAGAATGCGAAGATTGGCAAGAGGATTCTATCAGTACCGGGCGTATCAGCGGCTAAACGGAATCTGCACCACCGCAGTTCTCGGCCTTACGCCAGAAACTCACGCACAAACGGGTTCTGGCTTCTGACCAGCTCATGCAGCGAGCCGTCGAAGATAAGGCGGCCTTCTTCGAGCATCAGGAAGGTTGTGCCGGGATCGGTCTGGCCTTTGGGGAGCGGGACCATGCGGCCTTGCGTCTGATCGAACTGGTGGTTGCAGAGGATCAGGGCGTCCTGGATGCGATGCGTGACCATCAGCGACGGCGTATGGAGAACGTCGCGCTCTTTAACGATCAGTTCAATGATGGTGGTCGAGGTGATCGGGTCGAGGCCGCCGGTGGGCGAGTCGTAGAGCAACAACTCCGGTTGGTGGATGAGCGCGCGGGCGATGGCTACTCGGCGGCGCATTCCCCCGGAGAGGCTGGCCGGGAAAAGATCGAAGGTCTCCTCCAACTCGACAAAGCGCAAGGCGTCGTGAACGCGGCTGTCAATTTCGTCGTCTGGAACCTGTTCCTGGATCAACTGGTAGGCCACGTTGTCGCGGACGGTGAGCGAATCGAAGAGCGCACCCTCCTGGAAGACCATGCCGGTGCGCGCGCGCAGGGGAAAGAGCTGCTCCTCCGGCATGTCAGAGATCTCTTCGCCAAAGAGAAGAATGCTGCCCTCATCCGGGCGCAGCAGGCCGTTCACGAGCTTGAGCAGGACGCTCTTGCCCACTCCAGCCGGGCCAAGCAGAACGCGGGTCTCGCCCGGAGCGACAGAGAAGCTGACGTTGCCGAGCACGGGCGGACCGTCGAAGGCGATCGAGACGTTGCGAAACTCGACGACCGGCCCGGCATTCGTAGGCAGAGACGGGTCTTGGCCGGATTGGGGGAATGCGGGGGGCACGGTCATAAGGGAGGAAAGAGGGTGAGCAGCAACTGAGTCAGCAGGAAGTCCACAAAGATGATCAGCACCGAGGCCCAGACGACGGCCTGAATGGTGGAGCGGCCTACGCCCTGGGTTCCGCCGCTGGTTCTCATGCCGTAAAAGCAGCCGATGGAGCTGAGGATGTAACCGAAGAAGAGCGGTTTCACCAGGCCTTGAATGATGTCGGGATAGCGCAGGTGCTCCCAGGCCATGTTCAGGTACTGGGTCCCGTTCTGGTGGTTCATGAAGACCGTGACCAGGCCGCCGCCGGCGATGCCGCAGGCGTCGGCGACGATGGTGAGAAAGAAGAGCATGGTGATCGAGGCAGCGATGCGCGGAGTGACCAGTTTGCGCATGGGATCGACGCCCAGGGCGCGCATGGCGTCGATCTGCTCGGTCACCACCATCGATCCCAGTTCGCTGGCCATCGACGAGGCGTTGCGGCCGGAGACCATCACGCCGGTCAGCACGGGCCCAAGTTCGCGGATCATCGTGAGCGAGACAAACTGGCCGGTGACGGCGGTGGCGCCGAAGGCCGACAGCGTCGCCGCCGATTGCAGCGCCAGCACGCCGCCCGTCGATAGTCCGGAGAGGATCACGATCGACAGCGAGCCGAAGCCGATGATGTCGGCCTGCATAAGAAACTCGGGCCAGTAAATGGGCGGGCGATAGAGGTTTGAGAATGCGCGCGCGGCAAAGAGCGAGTAGTCCTGCACGGTGAGGACGAGATTCTTGGCAGTTCTCTCGATTGTTCTTATCGCCATCGTGTTTGCCGTCTTGGGGTGCTGCGCTGCTCTCCTCGACAGAATAGCGCATGAGAGGGGGCGGAGGTCAGAGATCGGGGAGCAGAATGGAGGCCGCAAGAGAAATGAGTACTGGTGAGCAGGCAGGAAGGGCCGCACGGTAAACTGGCCTTGGAAGCGAGCAAAGATTGACCTCAGAGGCGGCCGAAAGGCTGGACAGATTTTTTGACGGCTTTGCGGCGCGGACGCGCCCGGTGCTGCTGCTTGACTACGACGGGACGCTTGCGCCGTTCCGGGTCGATCGATTTACAGCTCGGCCCTGGGCCGGGGTGCGCGACCTGCTCGCGGCCATTCAGCGGCAGGGCCGGAGCCGAATGGCTGTGATTACCGGCCGCCCCGCCATGGAGATCGAGCCGCTGTTGGGGCTCCGGCCGCCGCTCGAGGTCTGGGGGCTGCATGGAGCCGAGCGGCTCTATCCTGACGGTCGGCGGGAGCTGGAGCAGGCGCCGCCAGCGTCCCAGGCTGGGCTTGATCAGCTGCGGGAGACTCTGCGGCGCGACAGCCTCGGCGGGCTCTTCGAGGACAAGGCCAACGCCGTGGTGATGCACTGGCGCGGAAGTTCGCGGGCCAAGGCAGAGCAGATTGAGCGCCGCACCCGGGAGCTGTTTGAACCGCTGACGCACATGGAGGGCCTGTCGTTGCTCGACTTCGAAGCCGGCCTGGAGCTGCGGGTGGGCCGCAACAAGGGCGGAGCCGTCGAGGCGATTCTGGCGGAGACCGGGCAGAATGAGCCTGTGGCCTATCTGGGCGACGATCTCACCGACGAGGCGGCCTTCCGCGCGGTCAATGGGGCCGGCGAGCGCGGACTCAGTGTGCTGGTGCGGCGCGAGCTGCGCAAGACGGCGGCCGAGCTCTGGCTGCGCCCTCCGGGCGAGTTGAAGAGCTTTCTTGAGAGGTGGATCGAAGCGGGGAAGAAGTGAGACCGGAAGATTAGTGCCATTCTAGCCAATCCGATTCGGCAGACGGCTTCGGATAGGCATTTCGGTGGCGGCGGTTGGCGTTTTCCATGTTCATTAGCGAACACCTTGGGCTGAATCCGGACATACAATTCGCTTTCAAATCTCTTCGTTATTTCGCAAGCTGTTTTGTTCTCATCAAGTTACATCCGCAAAACTTTGGCGCTGCAATTGCTTTCTTTTCCTGTAGATTCAGCTCATTCAGAGGACGACCTTGACCATCTTTCTGCACGACTTGCGATTCGCGCTACGCCAGTTGAGGCGTTCGCCCAGCTTTACCATTGTGGCGATTCTGACGCTGGCATTGGCCATCGGCGCCAACGCCGTGGTGTTTGGCATGTTGAACGCGCTGATCTTGCGGCCGCTGCATGTGCCTCGGGCGCAGAGCCTTTACGGAATCGAGCACGGAAGCGATCATGGGGGCCAGTCGTATCCCAACTACCTCGATCTGCGCGACCGTAACCGCAGCTTCGATAGTCTGGCGGCTTTTACCCTAACTCTGGCCGGGCTGGACACCGGCAAAGACCCTTCCCGCGTCATGGGCTATGAAACCAGCGGGAACTACTTCGACACATTGGAGATTCAGCCGTATCTAGGCCGCTTCTTCCACGGATCCGATGAGCAGGGCGCCAACAGCGCGCCGTATATCGTGCTGAGTTACGGCTATTGGCACAGCCACTTTCAGGATGATCGCGGCGTTGTGGGCCGGATTGTCGAGCTGAACAAGCATCCCTTTACCATCATCGGTGTTGCGCCGCCCGAATTCCGCGGGACCTTTTTGATGTTCTCTCCCGATTTTTTTGTGCCGCTTATCAATCGGGAACAGTTAGACGGAGCGAACAACCTGAACGCGCGGGGGGTCCGTTGGATTGTTGAGGCGATCGGACATCTGAAGCCGGGAGTGACTCCGGCACAGGCGATTGCCGATCTGAACTCCATCGGATCGTACCTGGCAAAGACTTATCCGAAAGAAGACGACATCAAGAGTTTTACATTGGCTCGTCCAGGTCTTTCCGGCGACTTTTTTGGCCGTCCTGTCCGGGCGTTTTTGACAGGGTTAATGTTGTTGGCGGGGTTGATTCTGCTGGCCGCGTGCGCCAATCTGGGCAGCTTGTTCGCCGCGCGCACCGCCGACCGGTCCCGGGAGGTTGCTCTGCGGCTCGCGCTCGGTTCGAGGCGCACTCGCATTCTGCGGCAGATCTTGACCGAGTCCGTTCTGCTTTCACTCGCCGGGGGCGCCGTGGGGCTCGCGGGGAGCGTGGTGCTGCTGCGCCGCCTGAGCGTGTGGGAGCCAATTCCCGGATTTCCTTTCAATATGCCTGTAAGCCCAGACGCAAGAGTTTATCTGGTGGCTTTAGCCTTGGCGTTGGTGAGCGGATTCCTCTTCGGTATCGTACCCTTGCGCCAAGTGCTCAGGGCCAATCCGTATGAGATCGTGAAGTCGGGTCCGAGCGCGAGGCTCGGGCGGCGCATGACGGTCCGCGACGTGCTCCTGGTTCTGCAAATCGCCGTATGCGCCGTTCTCGTCACGTCTTCGATCGTGGCCGTGCGCGGGCTGGTGCGCTCGCTGAACAGCAACTTCGGATTTGAGCCGCGTAACGCGATACTGGCAGATACCGATCTGAAGATGGCGGGTTACAGCGGCGACAGAGTGCCGGCGATGCAAAGGCGCATGATCGAAGCGGTAGAAACGATTCCCGGCGTAGCCGAAATGGGAGAAGCAAATAACACTCCATTAGGCGCGATTCAGGATCAGTTGACCGTCTTTAAGGATGAAACCAGAGATCTGAGGCAAGCCAATGCCGCGGCCACAGCATTCCAGTACGACATCTCTCCCGGTTACTTTGAGGCGGCCGGCACACGGTTGTTAGCGGGCAGGACCTTCTCGTGGCGTGACGACCGAAACGCTGCGCGTGTCGCGGTGGTGAATCGGGAGTTTGCGAGCAAAATTCTTGGTTCCGTCACGGACGGAGTGGGCAGGTATTTCAAATTGCCGGATGGAACTCGCGTCGAGGTGGTGGGTCTGGTGGAAGACGGAAAATATATGACCCTTACCGAAGAGCCACAGCCGGCGATGTTTTTGCCCATGCTGCAATCGCCAGCCAGCCAAACGTTTCTGGTGGTGCGGCCCAAAGGCGATTTGGGCCGCGATCCGCAACTGGCCGCGGCCATAAGGAGCAAACTGCGCACACTGGACTCAGGGCTGCCAGTTGAGACGGAGACGTGGATCAGCGCACTTGTCGTAGTGATGTATCCATCGCGTTTGGCGGCCCTATCGCTGGGCGTGCTGGGCATCATGGGCGCGATGCTGGCGATCACCGGCATCTTCGGCATGGCGGCCTACTCGGTGAGCAAGCGGCTGAAGGAACTTGGAATCCGCCTAGCGCTCGGCGCGCAACGCAAGGAACTGTTGCAAGCGGCATTGGGCCGGCCCTTGAAATTGCTGGCGATCGGATCGGCGGCGGGAATGCTGCTCGGAGTGCTGGCGGCAAGGGTGCTGGCCCACATCGTCTATCAGGCCACGCCGCGCGATCCGCTGGTGTTGGGCGGAGTGGCGTTGGCGATGATCTTGTTGGGCCTAGTCGCTGCATGGATACCGGCACAGCGCGCGCTTTCGGTCGATCCTCTCATCCTGCTCCGCGAGGAGTGAGACGGCCTCACCGAAGGAAGGAAATCGTCCTTTCTGTTGAGCGGATTTAAATCTCTACAATATTTCCAGCCGCCATTCGTCTACACGAGTGGATGGAAGAGACATTGAGCATCGCCGCAATGGCTGAACAAGACCGTCAAATCTCCGAAGTCATCGCGGGAGAAAGATCGCGGCTGCGCAACTTCATCCGCAGGCGGGTGCCCAACGAGGCCGACGTCGAGGATCTCGTGCAGGAGGTCTTCTACGAACTGGTCGAAGCCAATCGGCTGCTGATGCCGATCGACTATGTGACCGGCTGGCTCTATCGCGTGGCGCGCAATCGCATCACCGATCTCTTCCGCAAGAAGAGGCCGGAGAACTTCAGCGACGCGGCGGTCATGGACGAGGACGGCGAGCTGCTGCGCATCGAAGATCTGCTGCCATCGCCCGATGCCGGGCCGGAGGCGCTCTATGCCCGCAAGGCGCTTCTTGCCGAGTTGGACACCGCGCTGCGCGCGCTGCCCGGCGAGCAGCGCGAAATCTTTATCGCCCACGAAGTCGAGGGGCGCAGTTTCAAGGAGTTGTCGGCGGAGAGTGGTGTCAGCGTCAATACACTGCTCTCGCGCAAACGCTACGCGGTGCTGGTGCTGCGCCGCCGGTTGCAAAGGGTTCATGACGAACTAAAGAGGAAATGAGGAAGACAAGATGAAGAGGAAATGGATTTTCTTGGTGGCCCCGCCGGCGGTGGCGCTTCTGATCGCGATCTTCGGCGAAGTGGTGATGCACTTGTGGAATTGGCTGGCGCCGGCGCTCTTCGGTTGGCGCCTGATTACCTTCTGGCAGGCTCTCGGGCTGCTGGTTCTCTGCCGGATGCTCTTCGGAGGCTTTGGCCATCACGGCTCCAATCACAACCATTGCCATCGGCGCGGGATGAAGCACTGGGAGCGGATGACTCCCGAGGAGCGGGAGAAGTTTCGCAAAGAGATGCGAGGGGGCTGCGGCGGCTTTGCAGAGCCAGTCAGTGAAACCAAGGCGCCGACTTAGGAATCGAATTACATTTCGAGCGCTTGGGCCATCTCCTTGAGGATGGCCCAAGCGGCCTCGGCCGGGTCGGGAGCCTGGGTGATGGGGCGGCCCACAACCAGAAAACTGGCTCCCTGGCGCAGGGCTTCGGCGGGGGTGGCGATGCGCTTCTGGTCACCGATGGCTGCGCCTGCCGGACGAATGCCGGGGGTGACCAGCACTCCATCGGGGCCGGTGAGCGCGCGCAGAACCGCAACCTCTTGCGGCGAGCAGACAAAGCCGCGAATTCCGGCATCGAGCCCCATCCGGGCCAGCAGTTCAACCTGCTCGGCGGGCGAGCGGTCGAGGCCAATTGCCTTCGTCTGAGCCGTATCCATGCTGGTGAGCAGGGTTACGGCCAGCAGTTCAGGCGGGTCGGCCATGCCGTCCAGCGCGGCCTTTGCGGCGGCCAGCATCGCCGGACCTCCTGCGGCATGCACGTTCACCATGCGCACGCCAAGGGCGGCAGCCGAGCGCACGGCTCCGGCCACCGTGTTGGGAATATCGTGAAATTTGAGATCGAGAAAGACCGAGTGGCCGCGCGCAACTAGCGGCTCGATCACCGCCGGGCCGGCGGCGGCAAACAACTCCAGCCCCACCTTGAACCAGTGGCAAGTGCTTTCCAATTGGCTGACCAGTTCGGCCGCGGAAGCGGCGTCGGGCGCGTCGAGGGCCACAATCAGGCGCTTGCGAGCCTCCTCAACTTGGTCAACGTCAGGCGTTCGTGCAGGGCCGAAGCTCGGGTTCATTCGGTCAGGGATGGGCATGGCTCTATTCTAGTGGATCGTCAGCTTCCTTGCCCTAGCCGCTGGGCAGAAGCGCGGCGAGGATGGGGTATCAATTCGGTTGCGCCAACGCGGCAATCTTCAGAGACTCCGGGGCGTATCCTGTTGATAGGGAGGAAAGTTGAGTTTGAAGAGCGTTTCAAGCTGGATGCGCGCCTTTGGATGGGGTCTCCTGTTGCTGGCGGCGGGCAGCCTTGGCTGGGCCTCCGTGGTGGATACCAATCCGCTGAACCGCGACCCGCTGGTGCGCGAGGCTTACCAGCACTTCTATAACCTGGACTATCCGGGAGCCGTCGAGCGCTTCGAGCGTTTTCGTCAGATGCATCCGGGCGATCCGCAGGCCACGGCGATGCTGCTCGACGCGGAGGTCTTCCAGGAACTCTACCGGCTGGATCTGCTGGACACAACCTTCTACGCCAATGACGGCTTTCTCACCGGCCGCCACGCGACCGAGGAGGACCCCAAGGCGCGCGACCGCATCCTGGGGCTCGCCGATGAGGCGGTCCGCGAGGCCGACTGGCGGCTCATCCGCAACCCCAACGACATTGACGCACTTTTTGCCCGAGGCTGGGCGCGCAGCCTCAAATGCACATACATCGCCATGGTCGAGCGGGGATATGGCGCCGGCTTCCGGCTGGCGACCAAGGCCAAGGACGACGAAGTGCGCGTCTTGCAACTGGACCCGAATTATGTGGACGCCAAGCTGGTGGTGGGGGTCTACGAGTATGTGGTCGGCGCGCTGCCCTGGCCCTTCAAATTGCTGATTGGCTTTGCCGGGATCACCGGCTCCAAGTCGCGCGGCCTGGAGATGCTGACAGACGACGGAAATCGCGGCGTGATTACCAGCGTCGAAGCACGCACGACGATTGCCCTTTTCCTGCGCCGCGAGGCGCGCTACAAAGAAGCGATCCAGGTGATTCGCGGCCTGAAGAACGAGTACCCGCACGACTTTCTCTTCTGCCTGGAAGAGGCCAACCTGCGCAAGGACGACGGCGAGGGAATGGTTGCAGTGGAGGCCTACCGGGAACTGCTGGCCAATGCCGCCAAGCCCGGCTACTTTGCTGAGGCGCGGCTGGAGCTGGCCTACTTTGGCCTGGGCGATGCCCTGCGCGGCCAGCGCCACTTCGGCGAGGCGGCACAGGCCTACGAGCAGGCCGCATGGACCAAAAACGTCAGTCCGGAGCTCAAGATCCGCTCCCTGCTGGCCGCCGGCGAGTGCCGCGACATGAACGGCGACCGGCAACTTGCAGTCAAGGATTATCAGATGGCGATTGATGCCGGTCCAAACACTTCGCGCGCCGACACCGCGCGAAAACGGCTGCGCAGCCCGTACCGAGGGAACTGACTGGATCTCGACATTTCCTCGGCGGCTCAAGCCGTGCCATTCAACACCGCAAGCCGCGAGACGGCAGGAATGGAACCGCCGCCGCGCTGCCGCCGTATCTTCACATGAGTAAGGAGTTTGTTGAGGGAGGGATCGACGATGGCTGTCTTTTGTCAGCGGTGTGGGACCGGGCTGCCGCCGAGCGCGCGCTTCTGTTCCAACTGCGGCGCGGTCGTTCCCGTCGAGCCGTATATTCCCGCCAGGCAACTGGTCCGCCCGATAGCTGGCCGGATGATCGCCGGAGTCTGCATCGGCGTAGCGCAGACCTACGGCTGGGATGTGGCGCTGGTCCGCGTCCTCACGGTGGTTGGGTTCTTCTTTTCCGGCGGGCTGGTCTTCGTGGCCTACCTGGCGGGGTGGATCGGCATTCCGGAGGAGCCGGTCCGGCTGCCGTGAAGTATTCTCTTTAGATATGAACGCTACCTACCAATCGGACGGGGCAACGCTGGCATTTCGCGAGAGCGGGACCGGCTTGCCTGTGGTCTTTCTTCATCCGACCCCGCTCGACGGGGAATATTGGCGGCTGCTCATCGAGGAGTTGGCTGGGGTGCGCGCCATCGTTCCAGACCTGCGCGGGCACGGCAAATCCGAGCTGGGAACGCTTCCGGTTGGCGGCTTTGCCGCGGTTCCCGATGCGCCGGTGCTGACCATGGCGCAGTTGGCTGCCGACATTCTCTCGCTCATGGATTATCTAAAAGTGTCCACGGCAGTTTTTGCCGGCTGCTCGATCGGCGGCTACGTGCTGCTGGAGTTGTGGCGCAGGGCACCGGAGCGGATGCGCGGGCTGGCCTTTGTCTGCTCCAAGCCGCAGCCGGACGCGGCAGCCAACATCGCCAAGCGCATTGCCAGTATCGAGAAGTCGCGGGCCGCTGCTAGCCATGCGGCATTGCAAATCATGACCCAGACCCAAATCAAGAGTCTAATCGCGGCCACAGCCCTCGATCGCCGCCCCGAGATCTTGACCGAGTTGAGCGAACGGATGACCCTGACTGCGGAGGCTCTGATCGCTGTGCAGGCCGGGCTGGCCACGCGGCCTGACTCGGTGCCGGCCGTCGCCACGATCACTGTGCCCGTCCTGGCCATTGCCGGCGGCGAGGATACAGGAATCACGCCTGCCGAGATGGAGGCCTTCCACGCCGCGCCGGGCGGCTGCGAGTTTCATCTGCTGCCGGATGCCGGCCATTTTGCCGCTTATGAGCAGCCGCAAAAGGTCGCGGCGCTGCTGGCCGAGTGGCTGCGGCAGCTCGAAGGCTGAAGCGCGCCGCGTAGAAGCCGGCCGTCTCACGATCTCTCCCTTGTGAGCTTCGCGGGTTTGACTCCTGGCTTAGTCTCTTGGCGCTGCCTCCACAACCATGTGCACCAGTTGGGCCATCTGCCGCTTGTGAATCGTGCGCTTCGTCAGCCTCTCGTCCAGCCGGTTGACGACGATCAGGTCGAGCGACGGAACGACCACGGCGTATTGCCCGAGATGCCCTTCGGCCCAAAAGCTGCCCTGGGGAAACACGATCTTCTGCGGGGCGCCACTGGCCGAGTCGCCAGTCCACCAAAGATAGCCGTAGCCGCCCGACTCCGCATCGGAATACGGCCTCGTGCTGGCCTTCACCCAATCGGCGGGAACCACCTGCGTATCGTTCCACCTTCCACCATGCAGATAGAGCAGTGCAAATCGCGCAAAGTCCCGGGCGCTCATATCGAATGGGTAGGCGGGAAAACGAGTCTCAGAACTGGTGATGTAATGGCCATCGCGGGGTTTGAAATCCTGCATGCCGATCGGCTGCGCGATCTTGCTGTAGAACGCGTCGAAGATCTTCTCGCCTGTTGCCTTCTCATAGATGAAGCCGAGAGCATTGAAATCCCAGTTGTTGTAGTACCAGAAGGTTCCCGGAGCGTGTGAGCCGCGCGGCGGCTTCTGCTCCTCCATCCCCTTGGTCTCATAGACCGTTGGATGGTAGACGCCCGAGCGCGCCTCGAGTAGATCGAGCACTCTGGCCTGCTTCTCCTCGGGCGTGAGCGACGGTTTGTTGTCGTCGATGCCCAGCTTCGCCAGCGTGCCGTTGGGGTCGATCTTTCCATTGGCCACGGCAATGCCGATGAGTGCGCTGAGCAGGCTCTTGCGGCAGGAGTGCAAGTTCGACTTGCGCGCAACATCGCCCCACGCCGCGACCACCACGCCATGCTGCACGATCATCGCCGACGTAGAGCCGATCTCCTCGATATAGGTCTGAATCTTCTCCAGGTTCTTCGCTGACCATCCGGCCTGCTGTGGCGAAGCCAATTGCTTCCACTCCACGCCCGGCACACTGCCGGATTGGCAGTAGACCTCAACCGCCATGCCGAAAACCAATAACGCCGCCAAACTCGCCCGCTTGCTCATGCAAACCAATATATCGCGCAGGGCTCGAATGGCTCCTTAAAATGCTGTAGGCTCAAGAGAGGATATCTCCTTTGGGAAGCTCCTCTTGACATCTCCCTTGTCCTCATCGCGTCCCTTCCACCACCCGCAGCCAGGCAGTGCACTGCACTGCGGCAAAGTCTCGCTCGAGGCGCTCGCCAAGCGCCACGGAACACCACTCTATGTCTACTCCGCCGATCAGATCGTCGAGCGGCTGGGGCTCTTCCAAGAGGCGCTGGCCGGTCGCGAGCATCTGGTCTGCTATGCGATGAAGGCCAACTCGGCGCTGGCGATTCTCAAGCTGCTGGCCGGGCGCGGGGCGGGCTTCGACATCGTCTCCGGCGGCGAATTGGAGCGGGTGATTGCAGCCGCGCCCGATGCCGTGGACCGGGTCGTCTTCTCCGGCGCGGGCAAGACGGTCGCGGAGATCGACCGTGCGCTCACGGCGGGGATTCTCGAATTCAACGTTGAGAGTGAAGCGGAATTGGAACTGCTCGCCGCGCGCGCTGCCAAGCTCAAGAAGAAGGCGCGCTTTGCTCTGCGCGTGAATCCCGATGTCTTCGCCGAGACGCATCCCTACATCTCGACAGGACTGCGGGAGCATAAATTTGGCGTCGATATCCGGCAGGCGCTCAGGATTTACAAGAGCGTAGCCGGCAATCGCTGGCTTGAAGCACACGGCGTCAGCGTGCATATCGGCTCGCAGATTCGCTCCGCGGAGCCCTTTGGCGCGGCGATGGCACGGGTGAACAAGCTGGTCCACCAGCTAGGGCGCGAGGGGATCGCTTTGAACTCCGTCGATGCCGGTGGAGGCTTGGGCATCGATTACCGCACTGCCAGCGTCGATGCCGCCGCCAAGGTCCGCGAATACGTTGCTGCACTGGAAGAGGCATTGGAAGGCTTCGACGGCCAGCTTCTCATTGAGCCAGGACGATTTCTGGTCGCGCAGGCCGGCGCCCTGGTTGCGCGCGTTCTTCAGGTGAAGCACAGCGGAAAAAAGACCTTCGTTATCACGGATGCCGCCATGAACGACCTCATCCGCCCCGCGCTCTATCAGGCATATCACGAGATTGTGCCAGTGAGGCCGCGAGCAGGAAGACCACGCATTGTGGACGTCGTGGGACCGATCTGCGAGTCGGGCGACTTCTTTGCCCACGATCGCAAGCTGGCGCCGGTCAAGCCGGGAGATCTGGTGGCGATTCTCGACACCGGGGCCTACGGCATGGCGCAAAGCTCGAACTACAACAGCCGGCCGCGTCCGGCCGAGGTGCTCGTCGAAGGCGCGCGGGCGAGGCTGATCCGGCGGCGCGAGACGATGGCCGACCTGCTGGGGCCGGAGATGGTCTGATTTCAACGGATCGCGGTATGATTTACGGTGAGGCTGCCATGGAAGAGAACCGCATCACAATCGAGCCTGGCAAGAGATCCGGCCAGCCTTGCATCCGGGGTCTGCGCATTACGGTCTGGGATGTTCTGGAATGGCTGGCTGCCGGAATGGATGAGGAGACGATTCTCTCCGACTATCCTGAGCTGGAGGCTGCCGACTTTCCCGCTGTCTTCGACTACGCCTCGCGCGTAGGCCGCCGCGTGGCATTGTGAAGCTGCTGCTGGATGAGAATCTCTCCCGCCGGCTCGTCCGGCGCATTGCAGATCTGTTCCCGGACTCCGCGCATCTCGCATCGGAAGGATTGCTTCAGGCGGCGGACTCAGTTGTTTGGGCCTATGCAAAGTCCAAAGGCTATTCGATCCTCACAGCCGATGCCGACTTCTATGAGATGGCAACGTCGCTGGGGCCTCCTCCCAAAGTGATCTGGCTCCGAGGATGCGATTATCCCACCGCGGCAGCCGAAGAACTGATTCGCGGTCAGGCAATTCGGATTGCTGAGTTCCTTGAAGAACCTGAACGGGCAGTGCTGATTCTGCGGCGGCAATGACCGCATTGGCAGACGAAAAAAGGATGAACGGAGGATTCGCATGGCGAAAGTGACGTTGCTCTTTGCGGTTCTGTTGATTGCCTTGGGCTTGGTGGGCTTTCTGGGCACCGGCAGCGAACATCCCACCGCGCTGATTCCCACTTGGTTCGGAGTTGCTCTCGGCGTCTTCGGCTTGCTGGCTATGAGCCCCAAAGAAGGCCGGCGCAAGCTCTTCATGCACGTCAGCGTGACCATTGGTTTGGTGGGCTTTCTGGGAACTGTTGCGGAGATCCTTCGCAGCCTCCTCTCTAAAGAGGTGGACGCGACCGCGCTGGCCGCGAAGACTGCCTTAGCTTGGCTCCTGCTCATTTATGTGATCCTCTGCGTGCGCTCTTTCCTTGCCGCGCGGCGCTCGGGGAAGGTCTAGCGGATGGGGACGATGCGCCCAGGCGGGATGGGAATGGGACAGCGCGCCGAGCGCTCGCCGCATGGGCGTGGAGCGCGTGCGGGCCAAGCCGATCTGCCCAAAAAGAAACCCAACCTCAAAAAACTCTGGCCGCAGATCAAGACGCTCGTTGCGCCGCGCAAGGGCCTGCTGCTGGCCGGACTGGTGCTTATGGCTATCAATCGGGTGGCCGGGCTGGTGCTGCCCTATGAAAGCAAGGCGCTTGTCGACAAGGTATTCTCTCCGCTTCACGCGCAACCCAAGCTCCTGCCTCAAATCATCGTTCTGGTCTTCTCGGCCATGGTGATTCAGGCGATCACCTCGTTCTCGCTCACGCAACTGCTCTCCAAGGCAGGCCAGCGGCTCATCGCCGAGATGCGCCGCCAAGTGCAGAAACATGTGGGATTGCTCTCCGTGGCTTACTACGACGAAAACCGCACCGGCGTGTTGGTATCGCGCATCATGACCGACGTGGAAGGCGTGCGCAACCTGGTCGGCACGGGGCTGGTCGAGTTTGCCGGCGGCCTGTTGACCGCGGTCATGGTCTTCTTTTTCCTGCTGCATCGCAGCGCCACGGTCACGCTCACAGTCTTCGCGGTGGTGGGCGCGTTTGTTATTGTTTTGCAATATGGATTCAAGACAATCCGCCCCATCTTCCGCGAGCGCGGCAAGATCAACGCCGAGGTCACGGGCCGCCTCACTGAGTCGCTGGGAGGCGTGCGGGTCATCAAGGGCTATCACGCCGAGGAGCGCGAGGCGGGAATCTTTTCAGTCGGAGTCGAACGGCTGCTGGCGAATGTAATGAAGTCGCTGACCATGACCAGTACGCTCTCCGCCGCATCCACTACGGTCTTGGGTCTGGTCTCTTCGCTGGTCATGTGGTTGGGCGGCAATCTCGTGCTCAAAAGCACATGGACGGTTGGCGATTACTTTCAATACAACGTCTTCCTGGCCGTAATGGTCGCGCCGGTCTTCCAAATCGTCAATATCGGAACGCAATTGACAGAGGCCTTTGCCGGTCTCGATCGCACGGGCGAGATCATGTCCGAGTTGGAAGAGAACCAGAGTCCCGGCCGCACCGTGCAGATGCCGCCGATCCAGGGCACGGTGCGCTTTGAAGATGTAGAGTTTGCGTACGACCCGGAGAAGCCCGTGCTTCACGGCATCAGCTTCCTGGCTGAACCCGGCACGGTGACTGCGCTCGTCGGTTCCTCAGGCTCAGGCAAATCCACAGTAATCAGCTTGCTCTGCGCCTTCCACACGCCGTCAAAAGGCCGCGTGCTGGTGGACGATGTGGACTTGGCGCAGGTGGACCTGAATACCTTTCGCTCCCAGTTGGGCGTGGTGCTGCAGGAATCGTTTCTCTTCGACGGCACGATTCGCGAGAATATCCGGTTCTCGCGCCCGGATGCGACCGAGGAGCAGTTTCTCGCTGCCTGCCGCACCGCCCGCGTCGACGAGTTTGCCGAGCGCTACCCCGAAGCCTACGACACAATCGTGGGCGAGCGCGGCGTAAAGCTCTCGGGCGGGCAGCGGCAGCGCCTATCCATTGCTCGTGCGCTCCTGGCCGATCCACGGATTCTGATTCTCGATGAGGCCACCAGCTCGCTCGATTCCGAGTCCGAGGCGATGATTCAGGCTGGGTTGAATCAACTGATGCAGGGGCGCACAACCTTCGTGATTGCCCACCGGCTGTCAACCATCCGCCGCGCCGATCAAATCCTCGTCGTCGAAGCAGGACTGATCGTCGAGCGGGGCAACCATGCGCAGTTGTTTGCTCTTGGCGGCCGCTACTACGACCTCTATACGCGCCAGCACGGCCTGGAAGCGAACCTCTTCCTTGCGCCGGGCGAGGGCGGCGAAACCGAGGGAGATGATGCGGAAGAGATCAGCGCGTGAGGCGTCCGGTCATTCCTGAAAGATGAAATCTTGCGTCACCGGGTTACGATGAAAGGCCCTGCCATCTTCGCTCCATCGCCGCCGGCAAATGCCGCCTGAGCGATGGAAGGCGCTTCCCATTCAGGCGAAGGAAGCTCGGGCATGGGCTTGGCGCGGAAGAGCTTCTTGCACTGGTGCGCCGTCCATCGTGCCCAGGCCTTCGACTTCTTGCGGCGCGCGCTATCGGTCGAGATGCCCGTGCCCGCATACATCTGCCGGTAGAGTTTCGACAGAAACATGAATGCGACTCTTGAAGTCAAGGTCGGGCAGCAGGCAGACCTCTTCCAGATATCGCCCCAATTATAGAATCTGTCCCACACTCTCTGCGTGCGCTCGCGAATCTCATCGGAGGACATTGTGGGATGCGGCGTAAACATCTTGGGCCGGACCGCGGTAGGAATCAGCCAGTAGCGCGTAATCGGCACATCGCCCACCATGGTGGGATTCGCTGCCTGCGCCTTTTCCCAATGGCCAAAGTCCACCGTGCCGGGAAAGGGCGTCATCATCACGAATTGAGCAAAGGTGATACCCGCCTTTTTGGCCATATCGACCGTTGCGTCGAAGGTCGAGGGCCGGTCGGTCGGCAGCCCGAAGATGAACGAACCAAGAACATGGACCCCATGCGCCTTGAAAGTTTGCAACTGCGTGGCCATGGCATCGCCGGCAAGATTCCAATCCTTGTAGATGGCCTTGAGTCCCTCGGGCGTAACCGCTTCGATCCCCACCAGCGCGCCCTTGATGTTGGCCTTCTTCATCGCATCGAGAAACACAACGTCTTCGCCCGCCTCCATGGTCATCTGCGTATAGAAGACCATGTCTCTCGGCAGCTTGGCGAGTTCCTCCATCAGATGAAATCGCTCGGCGCGAATCGCCGTCAGCTCTTCGACTCTGGCAACGTTGTTTTGCTCGCGGGCCAGCCGAAGATCGGTGAAGGTCACCGGATAGAAGTTGTCGTCGGCTAGGGCAATAAAGCGAAACCCGAGCCGTCGCAGAGCGACGATCTCGTCGATGACGCTTTGAAAATTCCTTTGCCGGGGCTTTTGTCCGTCGGTCCGCCACACGCTGCAAAAGGAGCAGTGCTTGGGGCATCCGCGTATGGTCTGCACCGAGGCCCACATATATTTTTCCGGATCGATCAGGTCCCAGCGCGCCGCGAGGAACTCGCCGCCTCCGATCCGCCCGCCTTCGTAGACTCTTTGCAGTTTCCCTGCCAGGCAATCGGTGACCGCCTTGCCCCAGGCCACATCGCCGTCTCCAGTGACTACCGCGTGCGCCTGGCCGCGATCCAGCGCTTCCTCAGGAAAGAGCGTGGCGTGAATTCCGCCGTAGATGACAAAAGCGCCCCGGCTGCGCGCCATTCTGCCTACTTCATAGCCGCGCAGGGCGTTGCCGGTGTGGACGCTGATGCCCACAATGTCGCCCGGCTCGATCGTCTCCGGCACAATCTGTTCCAGCGACTCATCGACGAGAATGGGATCTCCCGCCTCTCGCGGCGTTGCCGCCGCAAGTACAAATAGCCATCTGGGTGTGATAACCGCAGTGCCGAAAGAATTGTCACTTGGATTGACAAGATGAACGCTCAACGGGTCCAACCTTTCCTTTACCAGCTACAGGGCTCTCAGTGAGCGTTGTGTGGGATCGTACCAATCGCGTGCGGAGTTCGATTTCCGCAGGATTGCAGGAGACGGTTCTTTCCGCCATACCGTCTCTCCGATCTTACAGGCTTGAAGTGATCGTCGATGGTCAATATTGACCAATTCTGCCGATACTCAGCAAGCGGAATGAATGTCTCTGGAATCTCCCGGACCATATGGGCGTCCCTTGCGCCTGCCCGTCCGGCAGCGCGAACGGCGATTCCAAGACCGCGCAACGCTACCAATGCCGCGGCCGTTCACTTCATCTCCGCTCCATGAAAAGTGTGTGTGTAAAGGGAAGAAGAGAATCAGTGCCGAATCCAGCCCGGCACGGAGAAGTGTTTCTCGCGAAAGAGCGCCAGGCATACGCCGACAATCTCCGGATCGAGCAGGCTGCCGGCCTCTCTTTCAATCTGTTCCAAGGCA
This sequence comes from uncultured Acidobacteriaceae bacterium, assembly GCA_963710875.1. Lineage (GTDB taxonomy): Bacteria > Acidobacteriota > Terriglobia > Terriglobales > Acidobacteriaceae > Telmatobacter. The sequence continues at coordinate 484,353 of CAVQBW010000005.1, forward strand.
ACATCCAGTTGGATTCCTTGCCGGTACGGCCGGTAGGAGGCCATTGCTTCCACGATGTCCGCCACTGCCAGCACCTTCGCCTCGGGCAGGATTGCATCCGCCGTGAGGCCTAGCGGATAGCCCGAGCCATCCAGTTTTTCGTGATGCTGGCGCACGATCTCGGCCACCGGCCAGGCAAACGGAATGTCCTTCAGTATCGTGTAGCCGGTCTCCGAATGTCCCTTGATCATCTCCCGTTCCGCCGCGTTGAGTTTTCCCGGCTTGGTCAGGATCTCGGAGGGAATCGAGATCTTCCCGATGTCGTGGACCAGCGCCGCCACCCGCAGTCCCTGCAATCGCTCCTCGGACCAGCCCATCTCCCGGCCAATGGTGCAGGCAATCTCCGCCACGCGGGATTGGTGGCCCGTGGTGTAGGGATCGCGCATCTCCATGGCGGTGACAATGGGCGCCACCATCGCCGACAAGGCGTCGCTGAGCTGTCCTTTTGTCTTTTCCAGGCTTCGCCGTTCGGCTTGCAGCAGCTTCTTCTGCTCCAGCATCTGGAGACCGTAAACAAGCTCCCTGGCAAGATTCTCGAAAACGTCGATCGCCTCCGGCTCAAACGCGTTCGGGGATGCGGAGTAAACCATCAACGCGCCGCGTCTGCCCTCATCGAAGAAAAACGGAATCGCCGCAGTGGACCGAACGCCGAATTGCCTCGCACGTTCGCGCCATGGGGTAAAGATCTCCGAGACCTCCGAGTCCTCGACGATGTAAACCTTGCCGGTGCGTATGCAGATGCCCGTCGGACCTCTTCCCATGGGGTCATCCTCCGACCAGCTCACCTGCAATCCATCCAGATAGCCCACGGCGCTTCCGGCAACCCCGGCAAATCGAACCCTCTTGTCAGGCCCGTCTTCGGCGATGCCGACCCAGGCGAGAGCATAGGTGGACTCTCTTGTGATCGCCTCGCAGATCGACTGCAGCAAGCCTTCCGCGGATTGAGCGCGCCCCAGCGCCAATGCCGCGCTCGAAAAGGCCGAGAGGGCCCAGTTCCTCACTGAAAGCTGATGCTCCCGCCGCTTCTGATCGACGATATCGCGGAACTCGGCGATCAATAGCGTCCGGCCCTCCAGTTCCAGGGCATCCGAGGACCAGATCGAGACCGGGACGCACACGCCGTCTTTGCGCTGGATATGAAAGCTGGGATGGGAGGCCGCATGCGAAGCCGTCTCTTGGAATTCGGCTTGAACTCTCGCACGCTCGTTCTCTGGGTGCAGCATGGTGATGTGCATCCCGATGAGTTCTTCGCGCGTATAGCCCAACAGCGCTTCTGCCGCCGGGTTTGCATCCACCACGATCCCGATGCCGGCATCCACCACAAGCTTGCCATCTTGCGCATAGCTCCAACTCAAGGCATAAAGAGATCTCTGATCGTCGGCATTCGACTCGAAACTCATGGTGCAAGCGTCCCGCTGTCCGGTCTTTACCATTGTGATCGTTCAGTCCTTACGGCAAAAAAAGGGCATCCTTCGATGCCACCCTAAGTTGATACTCCAAAAGCAGGGCCAAGTCAATTGCCAGAACGCGCGGTAAGACGACGATCTACCGGATCCAACTGCACTCCTCTACCGGAATCGCCACCTGCTCGACGATCTCCAGGCCGAAGCCCTCCAGGGCGGGAATGTGCATGGGGGTATTGGACAAGAGGCGGATGCGCCGGATGCCCAGGTCGGAGAGGATCTGGCCGCCCAGTCCGATGGCGCGCAGAATGCGCCCTGTGCGGGCCTGCGAGCCTTCGTGCGCCCGCAGTTCGCGGTGCAGAACCAGCCGGCCGATCTCCGCGTCGCGCGCTGCCTGCAAAGCCGCTGCGCCGTCCGGCTCGAAGGCGCTCGCCGAAGCCGGCGCGCGGTCGATCTCAAAGCCCCGCGAGGTGTTGTGCAGATAAAGCACCGCGCCGCAACCCGTCTCGGCGATCATGCGCATGGATTGATCCAGGATCTCGCGGCAGTGGCAGTCGGCGGCAAACAGATCGCCGGCCGTGCAGCGGGTGTGGACGCGGACCAGCACGGGATGCTCGCAGGGCGGCCGCAGTTGCCGCTCGCCATACTCGGACGAGCCCGGCGCCTCCGGCAGGTAGCCGACGGCGGGGCCGGTGTGGAAGGCCGGGCAGTCTGCGCAGAGGTCGCCGCGCACCAGCGCGATGTGGCTCTCGCCGCCGTTCACCTGGCTCTCGTAGGCGATCATGCGGAACTCGCCATAGCGGGTCTGGATGCGGCTCTCGCCGGCGCGCACGATATAGCGCTCGTGGCGCAGCCGGTAGCGGATCAGTTCGGCGACAGTAAGGATCCGCAGCCCGTGTTCTTTGCAGAAGGGGATCAAGTCGGGAATGCGCGCCATCTCGCCGTCGTCGCGCATGATCTCGCAGATCACGCCCGAGGGATTGAGCCCGGCCATCCGCGCCAGATCGACCGAGGCCTCGGTTTGTCCCGCGCGCACCAGCACGCCGCCCTTGCGCGCGCGCAGCGGAAAGACATGGCCGGGGCGGACCAGATCGGTGTAGTTGGCACCCCTGTCAATCGCGGTGCGGATGGTTTGCGCACGGTCCGCGGCCGAGATGCCGGTGGTCACTCCCTCGCGCGCCTCGATCGTCTCGGTGAATGCCGTGCCGAAGCGCGAAGAGTTCTGCTGGGTCATGGGAAAGAGGCGCAGGTGGTCGGCACGCTCCTCGGTCAGCGCCAGGCAGATCAGCCCCCGGCCATGCTTGGCCATGAAGTTGATGGCTTCCGGCGTCACGAACTCGGCAGCCAGCGTCAGATCGCCCTCGTTCTCGCGGTCCTCGTCGTCCACCACAACCACCATGCGCCCTGAGCGAATCTCGGCCAATGCGCCGGGAACGTCTGTGAAAGGAGCTTCGAAGCTGCGCGCGGTCTCTGTCATGGCGACTCTCTTATTCTCCCCTATGGCAGCGCAAACGGCAAAAGAGACGTTGAAGATGGGCGGGGGGCAGCTTCCGGTTCGCTCGCCACAAGCCCCGAATTCGGAATCTCAAAGCACCTCTGCTCTTCGCTGGGTGCGTGATTGACTTTGCTCAAGCCGGGAATCCATGGAGCGCAGGCGTGCGAGGCAACCAACCTGGTTTGTGTAAGATAGGAGACGTTATTGCCAATCGACTGCACGTTCTGCAACGGGCGGCGGGGGACGGCTGTGAGATTTCACTCCCTGCAGTCGAGTTGCCGCCGTTTGACTTGGCTGCACGCGGTTGATTCAATGGCTATCAGGTTACGTTTCTCAAGCGAGCGTGGTGTCTCTGCGATGATTCAACATTCACCGTTGCACCTCATGGTGCTTATGCCGCTCCGGGACGACTGGACCTCTGCCGCGGAACTGATCCGGCGGCTGGACAGGGCCATCTCTTCCGATGCATGCACCATTGAGATCCTTTTGGTCGATGATGCTTCGGTGGAAAGTTGCGATCGCAATGACTTCCAAGGCAGCTTCTCTTCGGTGCGAGTCATCCGGAGCTTGCGTCTGCGACGTAATCTTGGTCACCAGCGGGCAATCGCCATCGGGCTGGTATACATTCAGCAAACAGCCGGCTGCGACGCCGTAATCGTAATGGATGCCGATGGAGAGGATACGCCGGAGGGCGTTGTACAACTGCTTCGCGCCTATTCCGGCGCCCATGGCGAAAAGGCGATTTTCGCGGAACGGAGCCGGCGTTCGGAGTCTCTCCAGTTTAGATTGTTTTACCTTCTCTACAAGTTTCTTCATCGATGCTTGACCGGCGTAAATGTACGGGTAGGAAACTTCAGCATTCTGCCGTCCAAGTACCTGAATACCTTCGCCGTGATGAGCGAGCTGTGGAATCATTACGCTGCCGCCGTATTTCGAAGCAAACTTCCTTTCACGATGATCCCGATTCCGCGGGGAACCCGCATCGCCGGAACTTCCAGGATGAACTTCGTCGCTTTGGTTTCCCACGGTCTCAGCGCCATCTCGGTCTTCGGAGACGTGGTCGGAGCGCGCCTTCTGATCGGATCCCTGGCCGGTTCTCTCCTGGCCGCCTTGGGGATCGTTCTCGTCGTCATGACCAGATTTCTTACCAACTGGGCCATACCTGGTTGGGCTACTTATGCAACCGGCACCCTCGCCATCATCATGATTCAGCTGATTACGATTGCGACGAGCTTTACCTTTTTCGTGCTCTCCAACCGGACGAATCTGGGCTTTGTCCCTCTACGGGATTACTCGTTGTTTGTGGAGCAGTCCGTCGAGATTTATTTTCATGAGTGAATTCAAGTATGCCGGGTCCGAGCTGGACCTGTTCGCGGACGTGTGGAACTGGAAGGCATATTGGTCCCGGCAGATACGGCCGTTTCTCAAGGGCGACATCCTCGAAGTGGGTGCCGGAATTGGATCGAACACCCGATTCCTCGATCCCGGTTTCTCGGGACGGTGGGTATGCCTTGAGCCCGACGCTGAACTCGTCCGCCAGTTAGTCAAGAATCTGGAAGAAACGAAGCCGCGGCGTGCTTACGAGACGGTCTGCGGAACGTTGGAATCGCTGGCCGGCCAGCAATTCGATACGATCGTCTACATTGATGTCTTGGAGCATATCGCCAGCGATCGCGACGAACTCGATCGCGCGGCATCGCACCTTCGGCCTGGCGGTCACCTCATCGTCCTATCGCCAGCGCACCCACGCCTTTTTTCTCCGTTCGATGCTGCCATCGGGCACTTTCGGCGCTATAATCGAGCGATGCTGCTTGGGATTGCGCCGGCAAGCCTGCAGCTCGAACGCATGATATATCTGGACTGTGCTGGCCTGATCCTGTCGGCAGCCAACATGTTATTGCTCCGGCAATCCATGCCCACCAAAGCTCAACTTGAATTCTGGGATCGCTGGATGATCCCGGTCTCGCGGGTTCTTGACAAGCTGTTCTTTTATTCAGCCGGAAAGACGATTGTTGCCGTTTGGCGCTTCCCTGCTATTTAACCTTCACGCTCGCGACTCCAAAGTATTGCGCAACACACCGATTCGACCATTTGCGAGGGTCAGTGCCTATATCCGCGCTAAAGTAGCTATTCGGATGGTAGGGGTCGAGACCGTCCACAAGAACTTCGGAGTGCGCATCCGATGCCTTCAGCGTCGCGAACCTGCGCGTAAGCTGCGCGTTCCAGCCTTGCGCCCTTCCACTTGAGAGGTCCTCCACCACTGTTACATTATTAGGACTGAAGGCGACCAGCACCGCAATCAACAATACGATGAAAGACAGCCAGGGTGTGCTCAGCTTCCAAGTCGATAGCTCGGGCAGCGTCTTTGACACAACAACTGCAACGGCCAGCGAACCGATCAGAAATACGCCGGCTATCAAGTCCAGCGTCCTGCCGGGTGGCGTTGCCCTCAAGGTCCAGATCGGCCCGGCTACGATCGTAAAGAGGATACAGGCATAGAACCCGGCGGCGACCTTGCAATCGATGCTCGGCGTCCTTTGGCGAAACGACTTAAACGCCGGATCGAAGATCACAATCGCGCACAGCATCCAAAGCTTGAGATCGAAAAACCATGGAAGCAGGTACACCAGCGACACCTTCACAAACGATCCGGCGACCCTTAGGTTGCCGCTCTGCGGATCATACATGGAGTTTTGATAGAGAACGCGGATGGAATTTCCCGGTGCAACGACAACGATCGCAAAGCCAAGACATGCAAACAGGCAGATGGCTAGCAAGGTCAGGCGGCCAGGGACCTTCCGAATGAATGCGACGGCAGTACTCAAAGTGAGCACTGACACTAAAATGAGCCCCACCACTTCGTGCATCCCAGGCACTGAAAATGCCAGCGCCGCCGCAATCGCAAACCGCCAGCCCGTAAGAGGGCGATCCGCGTTGCAAGAAGCTAATAGCGCCAGCAACGCAATCGCGAGCGCCAAAGACAGCACGTTTTCAACTTCGCCGGTTACCCAGAACATTCCTTCGCCAATGCTTGGCATGTTCGCCCAATAGATCCCTGCAAGGAGAGCGGTCAGCAGCAAGGCTGCGGAGGGTTGACAACCGAACCGGCGAGCGGCGAAGTAAATCAACCAGGCTGAAGCAACAGCTATGAGGATGATCCAAACTGGGTAGAAACGGGTAATCGGCAGAGCGCCGAGCACAACTGTCTCAAGACCGATGGAAGCCCATCTACCGCTCCAATTGTTATAGGTCCACACCACCGATGGGATCAGGCCCGTGGGAAACACGACGGGCGGAAACTGGGTAGCCGGAACTCCCGCGGCCCGGCAGAAATCGTCCTGAAGCGGCAGTGCCCGAGCCGCAATTAGAAAGAAGCCAATCGCGCTGAGAGTCAAGGAGAGTGCAAGGCTTGCCAGGGAGAGCAGCCGAAACCAGGACCTCGCACCGGTTCGGTCCGAGAAGTCGCCCGGAGGTGTCGCTGAAACATCCAGCATATATTGGCTAGAGTATCACTCACACGCCCAACCACTTATCGAGGCCGTGGCGTTTATAGCAAAGCCAGGGAAGATGTATTCCGGAACCGGTGCACTTGAGTCAACGCGACCAACAGCGACCGGCGACCCTCAATGATTCGAATCAGGCTGCAAATTCTCTGTTTTGCTTTTGAATGGGCGACAGGTTCAATCTGTCAGGCGTGCGCCTGATCCGTACCGGGGCCTCTTAAGGAGAAAACGAGGCCAGAAATCGGCTATTCTTCGCGAATTTGTGCGAACAAAACACGGATGGCCGGCAATCCGAAACTCCATGATCGCTTCTAAAAAGCAAAAGCGCCGCCCGAAGGCGGCGCTTTTGCTGGAAGCAAGCTGGCGGAAGGGCGCTTACAACGCCGATTCGATCTCAAATCCCCAGGCTTCTAGAAGAGCCTCGGGGATGTACTTGGAGTTTTTGTTCCGGCGAGCCCACTCCCGCAGGCGGGTGGACCGGATATATTGGTCCGGGCTCAGCTTGAACTCCCTCACAATCTGTTCGAAGGAGGTCACTGTGGGCACAACCGGGCCAATGGGCTCCGGCTTGCCCCAATTCGGGTTTCCACGACGCTTTGCCATCTCTTTTTGTGTCCTTAGAATGGGGTATATTGCCTTTACATCCTCCACGGACGTGCACTACTGTCGGCTCGGAGGGGATCAATCAACTCCTATTTTACGGATTTTTTCTTCAGAAATCAATAGCAAAATTGCACAGTATCCGGAACAATCGCAGTTCGGCCTTTCCGGGTATTTCTAGGATGTATATTGTTGTTTTACAATGAATTAGCTGTTGGATTCTCCTCTTCATGCCTGATGGAAGTTCCTTAATGACTTGTGCAAAATTCCCGCAATTCTGCTCACCGGTGGCAGGGTAACAGCAATGTGCCGAACGACGCCTGGCGCTCTTCCGCCGGCAGCCGCTCGTCGATGTCCACGTTCGGCAGCCGGTCGATGCGCCTTTTGAGTTCCGGAAGCCCCCCAGCAACCTGGCCAGGTGCGCCGCGGCTCCAATTTGCCAGAAGCTCTTCTATTTAGACAGCTTGTCGAGATCCAGATTGAGCAACAGAACGTTGACGCGAGGTTCGCCGAGCAAGCCCAACTGGCGGGGAGCGATGTGCTGCTCGATGAGCTGACGGACGCCTTCCTCACTGAGGCCGCGAGCTTTGGCGACACGCGGGGCTTGGTAGAAGGCGTTGTCGGGCGTGATGTCGGGATCGAGGCCGGAGGCGGAGGTCGTGACCATATCGATGGGCACGGGTTTTCCGGGATTCTGCGCAGCGAGCTTATCGATGTCGCCCTGGATGCGCGTCACGAGCGCCTTGTTGGATTGCGCAAGATTCGAGCCGCCAGAGGAGGTGGCGTCGTAGCCGTTGCCGGCGACCGACGGACGGGGATGGAAGTAACGGTCGGAGGTGAAGCTCTGGGCCAGCAGCTCGGAGCCGATCACCTGACCATCCTTGAGGATGAGGCTGCCGGCAGCCTGATGCGGGAAGAGCAGGCCGGCAATGCCGGTGACGAGCAGCGGATAGCCCAATCCCAGCAGAAGCGCGGTGACCAGGGTGAAGCGGATCGAGGTCAACCAGACGGAATGCTTGGTCGATACGGCCTTCGCTGTTACAACGGGAGCAAGAGTGGATACGGAATGCACGGTCGATCTCCTTCGAGGGGCTTCGCCCCGCCTATTACGCAAGGTGCAGGGCCACCAGAGCCAGGTCAATCGCTTTGATGCCGATGAACGGGATAATGATGCCGCCGACGCCATAGGCGAGCAGGTTGTTGCGCAGCAGGATATCGGCGGCCTTGGGCTCGTATTTGACGCCCTTCAAGGCCAGCGGAATCAGCGCCACGATGATAATTGCGTTGAAGATCACGGCAGAGAGAATCGCCGACTGGGGCGAGTGCAGGTACATGATGTTGAGCGCGCCAAGCACCGGAAAGACTCCGGCGAACATGGCCGGAATGATGGCGAAGTACTTGGCCACGTCGTTCGAGATGCTGAAGGTGGTGAGAGCGCCGCGTGTCATCAGCAACTGTTTACCGATCTCGACGATTTCAATGAGCTTGGTGGGGTTGGAGTCGAGATCGACCATATTGCCGGCTTCCTTGGCGGCCTGCGTGCCGGAGTTCATGGCCACCCCCACGTCGGCCTGAGCCAGCGCGGGCGCGTCGTTGGTGCCGTCACCGGTCATGGCCACCAGCTTCCCCTTGCCCTGTTCGCGCTTGATCAGGTCCATCTTATCCTTGGGCTTGGCTTCGGCGAGGAAGTCGTCAACGCCGGCTTCGCGGGCGATCACCGCGGCTGTCAGCGGATTGTCGCCGGTGATCATGATGGTGCGGATGCCCATGGCGCGCAGGCGGGCCAGGCGCTCCTTGAGGCCGCCCTTGACGATGTCCTTGAGATGGATGACGCCCAGAGCCGTCGAGTTCTCGGCGACGACCAGCGGTGTGCCCCCTTGGCGTGCAATCTCTTCAACGCTGTCGCGGACTCTCTTCGGCAGCGTCGATCCTTGTTCTTCAAGAAAGCGGGCTATAGCGTCCACCGAGCCTTTCCGGATGCGCACACCCGGCAGATTCACGCCGCTCATGCGCGTCTGAGCAGTGAAGGGCACGAATTCAGCGTGGATGCCGCCCAGGTCGCGTCCGCGCAGGCCGTATTTCTCTTTGGCCAGGACAACGATCGACCGGCCTTCGGGAGTTTCGTCGGAAAGAGACGAGAGCTGCGCCGCATCGGCCAGGCGCTCGTGGCTCACGTCCGGTGAAGGGATAAACTCGGTGGCTTGGCGATTGCCGAGGGTGATCGTGCCGGTCTTGTCGAGCAGCAGCGTATTCACGTCGCCAGCGGCCTCGACGGCGCGTCCGCTCATGGCCAGCACGTTGTACTGGACCAGACGGTCCATGCCAGCGATGCCGATAGCCGAGAGCAGCCCGCCGATGGTGGTGGGGATCAGGCAGACCAGCAACGAAACCAGCACGAAGATGGTCTGCGGAGCCTTGGCGTACATGGAGAAGGGCTGCAAGCTGACCACCGCGAGCAGAAAGACGATAGTGAGCCCGCTGAGCAGAATGCTGAGCGCGATCTCGTTGGGAGTCTTCTGACGCGTTGCGCCCTCGACCAGCGCGATCATGCGGTCGAGGAAGGTTTCGCCGGGGTTGGAGGTGATGCGAACCTTGATCCAGTCGGAGAGAACTTTGGTCCCGCCGGTGACGGCCGACCTGTCGCCGCCGGCTTCGCGGATCACGGGAGCCGACTCGCCGGTGATGGCCGACTCGTCCACCGAGGCCACGCCCTCGATGACCTCGCCGTCGCCGGCGATGTAGTGGCCGGCCTCGACGTAGATCACGTCGCCCAGGCGGAGCAGTCCACTGGCAACCTCCTCCAGAGTGCTGGATGCGGTGTAGCGTTTGGCAACAGTCTCGCCCTTGGCCTTGCGCAGCGTATCGGCCTGCGCCTTGCCGCGCCCTTCTGCCATGGCCTCGGCAAAGTTGGCAAAGAGCACCGTGAACCACAGCCAGAGGGTGATCTGGAGGTTGAAGCCAAAGCCCGGCCGGTGATGGATGACGTTGTCGATCAGCAGAGCCGAGGTCAGCACGCTGCCCACCTCGACGACGAACATCACCGGGTTCTTGACCATGCCGCGCGGGTCGAGCTTGCGCACCGAGTCCAGCAGCGCCTGGCCCATGATTTCCGTATTCCAAAGACTCTTTTTTTCAAGCATGTCAGTCCGTTTCGCCTCATCCTTGTGTGGGTTCGGTGCTGGTTAGTAGAGCTGCCCTGCATGAAGCTGCAGGTGTTCCAGGATCGGTCCCAGGCTCAAGGCCGGGAAGAAGGTGAGAGCGCCGAGCAGCAAAACCGTGCCGATCAGAAGCACGGTGAAGAGCGCCGTGTTCACCGGGAAGGTTCCCGGCGAAGGCGGCACGCTCTTTTTGCTCGCCAGATTGCCGGCCAGGGCCAGCGCCGGAATGATCATCAGAAGCCGTCCGATCAGCATGTCCCAGCCCATGGCCACGTTGTACCACCAGTTCGTGCCGAGACCCGCGAAGGCCGAACCGTTATTGCCGGCCCCGGAGACGAACGAGTAAAGAACTTCGGAAAACCCGTGCGGCCCAGGGTTCGCCATCGCCGACTGTCCAACCGGCAGCATCACAAAGATTGCGGCAAATGTGAGGATAATGAACGGAAAGATGAGCGCATAGAGCATGGCCATCTTTACGTCGTAGGATTCGATCTTCTTGCCCAGATATTCCGGCGTGCGGCCTACCATCAATCCTGCGATGAAGACCGCGAGCACAACAAAGACCAGCATCCCGTAGAGGCCGGAGCCGACGCCTCCGAAGACCACCTCGCCGAGCATGATATTGGCCAGCGGAACCATCCCGCCCAGCGGCGTGAAGCTGTCATGCATGCCGTTGACCGCGCCACAACTGGCGTCGGTGGTGATGGTGGCGAAGAGAGCGCTTTCGGCGATGCCGTTGCGCACCTCCTTGCCTTCCATGTTGCCGCCCGGCGCGGTCGCGGTGCGGGTTTGCTGCGCTCCGTGAATCAGCGGGTGGGGGTGGGACTCAGCCCAGTAGCAAACGGCGAAACCAGACGCGAAGAGGATAAACATGGCCGCGAACACAGCCCATCCGTGCCCCGGCGAGCCGGTCATGCGGCCCAATGTGTAAGTGAGACCCGCGCCGATGAGAAAGATGGAGACAATCTGGAGGTAATTCGAAAACGGCGTCGGATTCTCATAGGGATGGGAGCTATTGGCGTTGAAGAAGCCGCCGCCGTTGGTGCCCAGCATCTTGATGGCTTCCTGAGAGGCAACCGGTCCCTGGCCGATGGTTTGGGTCTGGCTCGGCTGTTCGAGCGGGTGCGCGACAGTGTAATCATGCAGGTTCTGCGGAACGCCCTGCCAGACCAGCAGCAGCGCGTAGACCAGGCAGACCGGCAGCAGCACATAGAGGATGGTCCGGGTCATATCGACCCAGAAGTTGCCGATCGTGGCGCAACTGGTCCGCTTGATGCCGCGAATCAGGGCCACGGCCACCACGATGCCCGCCGCCGCCGACCAAAAGTTGTGCGTCGCCAAGCCGGCCATCTCCGTGAAATAGCTCATGGTCAACTCGGGCGTATAGAACTGCCAGTTCGTATTGGTGGTGAAGCTGGCGGCCGTATTCCAGGCCAGATCGGCTCCTACGCCAGCCAGATGCTGCGGATTCCACGGCAAATACGCCTGCAACCGCTCGATGGCGTAGGTCAGAACCATGGTGACTGCCGACAGGCCCAGCAGGGCATAGGCATATTCGCGCCAGTTCATCTCGCATTCGGCATTGACCCCGCAGAGTTTGTAGATGAGCCGCTCGAAGGGACGAAGCACCGGGTCCAGCCAGGTCCGTTCACCCTCAAAAACGCGCGCCATATAAGCGCCAGCCGGGCGAACCGTTACCAGCAGAATCAGGCAGTAGACGGCAAACTGCAACCAGCCATTGACGGACATGTCAGAATTTCTCCGGGAAGAGCATGGTGATGGTCAGGTAAACCAGCAGCAGAACGGATAGAACCAAGGCAATGACGGCAGTGATGTCTGTTTGCATGGGCTACCTCAGCTTCTGGCAGGCCTTGACGTAGAGAAACGCCAGGCCGAAGAAAACTACGGTGTAGAGCAACATCGTCAAATCCTGCATAGCGGCTCTCTGATCTCCATTCGGCATCGCACCGATGAGGTTTGGCTGAGGCGCCGGTTGTTGAACCGGCTCCTCAACTACAAGTGTCATTGTGTCTCTCGTCTTATTTGAGTTTGCAAAAGACTTCCTAAATAAAGCGTAAGGAATCAAGCGAAAACACAAGATTCGACCGAGGAATCCTATCTCTATCAAGGACCGGGGGCTTCAGTCACCAATCCTCGGAAAGTGAGAATCGATGGATTCCCTGTATGCAAGAGTTTGCACATTTGTTTGCTATGAAGATTTAAGTAATTGAAAATGAATGATGAAGTTTGGAAGCCGACGTGCATACTATTCATCAAGTTCCAATCTTAATTTTGATTGGAACCTGAAGCAATCCGGTAGCGTGGAGCTCTGGATTCCGCTTTTTTGCACAGCGCTTTTTTGCACAGATTGTTGCTTCAAATGAGGAGCAGGGGGCCTCATTCCATGAAACGCATCTTCATTATGACAATGGCACTTCTGGTTTTCGTAAGCTGGAGATAGCCAGCGAGCGATCTGCGTAGTTTCGGTCTTAGGGCAACAAACAGCGAAGCGGAGTCGATGGGGTCCTGGAAACCGGTCCGCATCGACTCCGCTCCCATCACATACTTCGGTCGGCTGTGGCCATCGGAATGAAGCAATCGCCTCCGCAGCTGGATCTGTGGTTCCCAGACCGCCTGCTGACTCAACTCTTCCCTCAACGGCGATCAAGATTCGGCCCTCGCCCGATCGATCCCCATCCCTCCATTCGATTGAATTCTTTTCAGACTCTTTGCCGCTACTCCTCGTTGCCGGCCCAGCCCTCTGCGACAAAGCGGTAGCCGACCCAGGGTTCGGTTTGGATGTACTGCTTGCCGGTCTCGGCTTCGAGCTTCTTGCGCAACTGGCCAATGAAAACGCGCAGATACTCCGGCTGATGGGCGGACTGCGCCCCCCAGACGGCTGTCAGCAGCGCGCGATGGGTGATGACCTTGCCGGCGTGGCGGGCCAGGTGGAGCAGCAAGTCGAACTCCTTGGGCGTGAGGTGAATGGGCTTGCCAAGCACGGCGATCGTATACGCCGCTGAATCCACCACGAAGTCGCCGGCTTCGATGGCCGAGGTGGTCCGCTCCGGCGCGCGGCGCAGATGGGCGCGTACGCGGGCCAGCAGCTCCTGCGTGTTGAACGGCTTGGTCACGTAGTCGTCCGCGCCTGCGTCCAGGGCTTCAACCTTGGAGCGCTCGTGGTCGCGGACGGAGAGAATGAGAATCGGGATCGCGGAGTGGGAGCGGATGGCGCGGCAGACCTCGACTCCGCTCATGCCGGGCATCATCAGGTCGGTGATGACCAGGTCGGGAGGCCACTCCCTGAAGGTTCGCAGACCCTCTTCGGGATCGTTTGCGGTGCGTACATCGAAGCCCTGCGCGGAGAGCGAGGCGCGCAGCACGCGTGTAATCTGCGGTTCGTCATCGATAACCAGAATTCTTCCGGGCATGCCGTTCTTCTTTCCCGAGAAGATTACACCATCTGGCCGGGCGTATCATTCTCGTGATGAAGATCATGGACGGGCTCTCCGACTCGCGGGGAATTTTGCACTGGTTCGTGGGAACGCTGCTCGCGACGCTGGCCACCTTGCTGATGGTCGGGCTGGGCGCCAACTCGACGACGGCAGGAATGGTGTTTCTGGTGCTGGTGGTATGGGTCTCCGCCCAGGCGGGAATCTGGCTCTCGCTCTATGTCGCCCTCCTTTGCGCCGTATTGTTCGATTACTACTTTCTGCCGCCGTACCGCACCTTCCAGCTTGAGGGGGTGCAGGCGTGGGTGGCCATGATCTCGTTCATGGTCAGTTGCGTGGTGGTGGGCCGGGTGGCTGAGCGGGCGCGCAGCCAGAAACGGCAGGCCGAGCAGCGCCGCGAAGACGTAGAACGGCTCTATGAACTTTCCCAGGAGATGATGCTGCACGAGGATGCCGCTGGGCTGATCCGCGATCTGCCCCGGTTGCTCGCACGCATCTTCGCTCTGGAAGGTGCAGTGCTTTACGTCCGCGACCAGGATCAGTTCTATTCCTCGAGCCAGGATCTTCCGGCCGGGATTCAGTCCAGTCTGCGCGCGGTGACTGCGGGCGACAATCCGGCATTGGCGACCCCGGAGGAGTTCACGTTCCGGGAGTTGATGCTGGGGTTGCGGCCGGTGGGAGCTCTGGGCCTGCGGCCGGCGCTGGTCTCGCACGAAGTGGCCACGGCAGTCAGCGCGCAGGTGGCCATCGCGCTGGCTCGCGCCACGGCGATCGAGGCCTCGGCCCGGATGGAGGCGGCTCGCGAAGGGGAACGGCTGCGCACCGCCCTGATCGATTCATTGACGCACGAACTGCGCACGCCGCTGACCTCGATCCGAGCCGCCGCGACCACGCTGCTTGGAAACGAGGGGCTGGACGAGACAGTGCGGCTGGACCTGGCGTCTATCGTGGACGAGGAGGCCTCGCGGCTGGATAAGCTGATCGGCGAGGCGGTCGAGATGGCCGAGATCGACGCCAATGTCGTCGAGGTTCGCCTGGCGCCGCAGCATCCGCGGGCGCTGCTCGATCAGGCAATCGAGGAATCGCGCGCGGCGCTGGCAAAACATAAGGTGACAATCGCGGTCGGAGAGCCGGGCGTGCCGGAAAGGACGGACAGCCTGGACAAGACAGCATGGTTTGATGCGCACTTGCTGGGCCGTGTGCTGCGCCATGTGCTCGAGAATGCGGCTCGCTTCACACCGGCCGGGGGGCGCATTGCGCTCGGGAGCCGGCGAGTCGGCAACCGGTTGGAGTTCAGCGTCGATGACGATGGTCCGGGCATCGATGCCGTCGATCTGCCTTTCATCTTCGACAAGTTCTACCGGGGCAAGAAGGGTGTCGGCAAGGGGAAAGGAACGGGGATGGGGTTGGCCATCAGCCGCGCCATCCTGGCCGCGCACGGCGGAGGCATCGAGGTCACGAGCGATCCGGGCGAAGGAGCCAGCTTTCTATTCTGGGTGCCGCTGGTGGAAAAGGAACCCGCCGACGCCGGGGCCGCGACGAAGCACTCAAATCAGCCCAGGGCCGGCGCATAACTCCCATCCTGCGGCCCTTGCGGCGAAACGTCATGTCACGAGAGCGATCGAAGCCAGTTCCAGGCCTTCGACAGAGAAGTTCTGCGGAGCTTAAAAACACCTCTGCCTGATCCGAAACCGGCTAAACCTATGCGAATCATGGGAACCTCCTTCCAGTGGAAAGTGGATCGAGTCGCTAACCGGGAGAACAGTCAACCTATGCTATGATTCTAGCCATTCTCTCGCTAATACCTTTCAAGGGTCCATTTCCAATCAAGCCTAAGGAGCTATGCGATGATCCGTAAGAATCTGATTCCAGGTTTCGTGATGCTGCTCACGCTTTCGGTTATTGGTTGTGGCGGCAGCAGTAGCGGCAGCAGCGCGATTACGCAAGCGCAAGCTGCAAATGCGTTCAACGACGTTTTAGCTGCAATGGAAGATGCGGTGGTGGCAGTCCCTCTCGCTCGTTCCGCCCCTGTCTTGCAATTTCGCGAAAAAGAAGCGGCCGGAATTCAGAAGGCTATTCTGAATGGCACTCGGGTTCCTGTGTCCGCCGATTCCATTTCTCCAGATCTGAGAGTTTCGCCGGATACAGCATCAAGCATCCCTACCTACACGTACCAATGCCCCTCGGGAGGGACCATTGTAGTGACCGGTTCTTACTCTGAGACTTCTACGTCGGAATCGGCAAACATCGTGGAGACCATCAATAGCTGTCGCGACAGTGGAATCACGATGAATGGCGATCCCAACATCGCACTCTCTTTGACCGGATCGGATAACGGCACGACCACCTCAGTTACTATTACCATGACGGGCGGCCTCACTGTAGGCTCTTCCAGTTGTTCAACCGATTTGAATGTCACCGCATCGGTCAATGACAAGACCGGTAGTGGGACCGAAACCTACAACGGCTCATTTTGCAATGTAGCCATCAGTGGCTCTTCGACAATCTGATGGACGCTTGGCGGGCGGATCTGCTCAATAGGGTCACTGCTGTTCGGTGAACGAGGAGCCTCACTTTTTGCCGGGTGCGCCGATGTTACACCTTCTGTGAGAATGCTTTAGCCCTCGAGTTTATACCGGGTCTCAGCCAAGCGGTAGAGGCGGCGCCAGACGAGGCGATTCGTGGTAACGACAATGGCGGCCATCAGAATGGTCGCCAGCAGAAGGGTAGAGAAGTTTCCGGTTTCGGAAGCGGCACTGATCTGCGCTCCCAGGCCAAGGGTTTGCAGGGTCTTGTCCCCGATGTGGAAGTACTCGGCGATGATGGAGGCGTTCCATGCGCCGCCGGAGGCGGTGATCATGCCGGTGACGAGATAGGGAAAGATGCCGGGAAGGATGAGGCGAGTCCAGCGCTGCCAGAGGCTGAAGCGGTAGACGGCGGCGGCCTCTTCAAGGTCGGAAGGGATGGCCATGGCTCCGGCGATGACATTGAAGAGGATGTACCACTGGGTTCCCAGCATCATCAACACAATGGACCCGATGCCCAGTCCGCCGCCCAGGCGGATCAGCCCCAGCATCAAAACGGGAAAGAGCGCCGTGGCCGGAATCGACGCCATCACCTGGGTGATGGGCTGGAGAATCCGGGCCAGCTTAGGATTGAGGCCGATGGCTACGCCAACAGGGATGGTCCAGAGAGCGCCGAGCAGCAGTGTGGCGGCGACGCGCAGATAGGTGGCGCCCGCGCCCAACAGCAGAAGCCGAATCTCTGCCCATGTGACGCCATGGAGCAATTTGTAGGCCTCGGAAGCGCCCCACAAGACGCCCAGGCCGGCAAAAAAGGCCAGCAGGTACGGGATAAGCTTGCTGCTTTTCCGGGAGTCGTCGTCGATGGGCTCGACGACGCGGCATTCGCGGGTTGTGGAGAGACGGCGATAGAGGCGCTCTTCGAGCGAAGTCCAGGCCTGGGCGGGCAGGCGGGTGAGCGCGGTCGAGCGCTTCAGGAGTTCAAGAATGGGCGAGGTGATGCGGGAGGCGGATTCGGTCTGCTCGAATTTGAATTTATCGCTCCAGGCGATCAGCGGACGCCAGAGCAACTGGTCGGTGGCCACAATGATGAGCACCAGAACGGCCAGGCCCCAGAGCAGGGCGTGCGTATCGACGGGATTGGCAGAGGCGGCGGTTTGCAGATAGCTGCCCAGGCCGGGAAGGCGGAAGTTGCGCGCGCCGAGCGGAAACATCTCGCAGGTGATCAGGAAGAACCAGCCCACGGCGACCGAGACGATGGAGTTCCACACCAGGCCGATGGCGGCGAAGGGCATTTCGAGCTGCCAGAAACGCTGCCAGGCTGAATAGCGGTAGATCCGCGCAGCCTCGATCATCTCGCGCGGAATGCTCTTGAGCGAGGAGTAGAAGCTGAAGGCCAGATTCCAGACCTGGCCGGTGAAGATGAGCAGGATGGAGCCCATCTCGATTCCCAGTTGATGGCCGGGAACCAGGGCCATCATCGCCAGCATGACCGGAGGCAAAAAGCTGAGCACGGGGATGGATTGCAGAATGTCGAGGACCGCGACCATCCAGGCCTCGACCCTGGGATTGTAGGCCGCCGTGTAGCCGTAGCTGACGGCGAAGAGCAGGCTGAGCACGTAGGCGATGCCCATGCGTTCGAGGGAGTAGCAGGCGTAGAGAGGCAGTGCGCGGACTGAGTGGGAGATGATCACTTCCGGCATGGGTCGGGCCATCCAGTAGGTTCCCAACTGGATCATGCCGAAGAAGAAGGCAAGGCCGCAGAGGATCACCACCAGATCGATCAGAAACGACTGGCTGCGAACGGTGACCAGCGAACGGGTGAAGAGGCGCTGAGGCTTCACTCGGCCTCCCCGGTATCGGAGGCCTCTTCGTCCTGGGAGTCGGGCAGCACGAAACGGCGGTGTCCGGCATCATAGTCGAAGAGCTCGGCGTAGCGGCCCCAGGTGACGGCGGTTTCGATCTGACGCTGGCACTCCTCCTCGCTGAACTGCTCGTCGAGCATGTCGAGAAAGAAATCCTCCGGAACGGTGTGGTCGCTCTTCGATTCCAGTGCGCGGCTGATCTGGCGGAGCAGCAGGACGTTGGCCACCGCGGCGTCGCGGAAGAGCTCTTTTTGACGAAGGATCTCGGAGTTGGCGAACTCGGTGCCGCTGGGGGTGATGACCGCGTCGCCCTCTTCAACTTGGAGGAAGCCGAGCAGCTGCGCGGCGTCCACGATGGGCAGCAGGTCGTCGATCTCGAAGGCCAGGTCGTCGGCCAAACGATAGATGTCGTCGCGGCCGGCCTTGTCGAGCAGCAGCTCCAGCAGGCCGGCGATGCCGCCGGGACGGGCGTGAGGCAGCATCTGGTAATGCATCTGGCGCTGGTCGCGGACTGGGATTCTCTGATCGGGCGCCGCCGCGGGGGCAACATCGGGCCGGGTGAGTACCTTGTAGATATAGTCGACCAGTTGCGTGAAGGGTTCGGATTTACGGTCGCGAGGCTGGGCCAGTTGAACTTTGAAGTCGGTGCGGATGTGGCCTGGATTGCGGCCCAGCACGATAATGCGGTCGGCGAGCAGGACGGCTTCTTCAATGTTGTGGGTGACGAGGAAGACGGCCTTGGTGGGCATGGTCTTCTTGGCCCATAGCTCCAGCAGTTCACTGCGCAGGTTCTCGGCGGTCAGCACATCGAGAGCGCTGAAAGGCTCGTCCATGAAGAGGACTTCGGGTTCGACAACCAGCGCGCGGGCAAAGCCGACGCGCTGCTTCATGCCGCCCGACAATTCTTTGGGGTAGGCGGCTTCGAAGCCGTCCAGGCCAACCGTGTCCAGCATTTTCATGCTGCGGTCGCGGCGCTCGTCGGCGGCAACGCCGCGGGCCTGCAGCGGTGCTTCGACGTTTTCGAGAACCGTGAGCCAAGGGAAGAGGGCGAAGCTCTGAAAGACGATGGACACGTTGATCTCGGCGCCGGCGATGGGTTTTTCGTGCCAGTAGACCTGACCGGCGGTGGGCGTGGAGAGGCCGCTCAACATGCGCAGCATCGTCGATTTGCCCGAGCCGGAGGGGCCGAGCAGTGCCACGATCTCGCCGGGAACGATCGCCAGGTCGGTGGCGGAGATGACCTGGATGCGGTTCTGGCTGGGCTGGGCATAGTACTTCTCGACCCCCTCGGCGCGAATGATGGCGTCAGAGATTGGGGACGGGGTTTGGCCCTGGCTGGGGATGGCGGCGTCCTGCATGGCGGATTCTCCGGTTGTGGGTCCGCAGGATGAGAGCCGCGGCCGGTGGTTGTCTTGCCAGTATAGGTCGATCCGGTTGCACTGAGATGAATCGGCATCCGTTGGCGTCGAGCCGGGGGCCGGGTTGCTGTGGACGGCCTGGATATTACCCCGGCTGGAGTTCAAGAACTCATTTGAGAGAAAATAACCTGAACTGAGCGTATCATTCAAGAAAAGCGTCGTGCCAGTGAAGTGACTCATATTGATCGCAGTCAGGGCGGATGCTGCCCCGTTGGGTAGCAGCGTCCCGGCTTGCCAACCGTTTTTCACCGAGGTAGAAATGCCGGAAGCTCAAGCAAGACCCAGGGTACTGGTTGCGGACGACGAGCGGTTGATCGCCGACACGCTGGCCATGATTCTGAACCAGAGCGGCTTTGATGCGCGTGCCGTGTACTCGGGCGAGAAGGCGGTCGAACTGGCGGCGGCTTTCAAGCCGGAGATGCTGATCTCCGACGTGATCATGGGCGGGCTGAGCGGGATCGACGCGGCGATCCGCATTCGCGGCCTTTTTCCCCAGGTGAAGATTCTGCTCTTTTCCGGCCAGGCCGCCACGGCCGATCTGCTCAAAGAAGCGCGCGCCCAGGGCTTCGAGTTCGAGATTCTGGCCAAGCCCGTCCATCCGCAGGATTTGGTTGCGAGGCTGAGCGGTTAGCGTCAGGCATTTCATTCGAGACGAGTACGGCTGCCGGTGAAGCTAGACTTCCCTGCGTCCTTCCAGGGCCCGGGCCATGGTCACTTCGTCGGCGTACTCGATGTCGGTGCCAGCCGGGACGCCGGTTGCGATGCGCGTGATCTTGACCGAAGGCCCGCGCAACGCGGTAGCCAGCCAGTGAGCGGTGGCCTCGCCCTCTAAAGTTGGGCTGGTGGCCAGGATCACCTCGTCCACCTCGCCTCGCTCGACGCGTGCGACCAGAGTGCCGGTGCGGAGCTGATCCGGGCCGACGCCGTGCAGCGGCGAGAGGGTTCCGTGGAGGACGTGGTAGATGCCCTGATAACTTTGGGTCCGTTCGACGGTGTCGATGCTGGTGGGCTCCTCGACGACGCAGACCAGGCGGTGGTTGCGCGTGGGGCTGGCGCAGTAGACGCAGGGATCGATGTCGGTAACGCTGTTGCAGTTGGAGCAGAGGCGCAGGCTGGCCTTGAGGCCGCGCACCGCTTCGGCCAGCGCCGCGGCATCCTCATCGGTCGAACGCAAAATGTGGAAGGCGTAGCGCTGGGCGCTCTTCGTTCCCACCCCCGGCAGCTTCTTCAACTCTTCAATGAGCCGCGCCATCGGCTCGGCGTAGCGGGTCACGGTGCGTGCCTCCTCAAAAACAGTGGTCGGTTGCGCTGAGCTGTCTCATCCAAGCCCCGGCAGATTAAGGCCGCCGAGCAGGCCCTTCATGCTGGCTTGGATGGCTTCGTCGGCCCTGCGTCCGGCTTCATTGACGGCGGCCACGACCAGGCTTTCGAGCATCTCCACGTCGGGCTTGTCGCCGCCCAGGCCTACGACCGCCGCGGTGTCGATGTGCAGCTTGAGAAGCTGCTTCTTGCCGTTCATGGTCGCGATGACGGCGCCGCCGCCGCTTGCACCCTCGACTACAGTTTGCGCCAGCTTCTGCTGGATCTCCTCCTGCATATGGTTGGCCTGGGAGAGCATCTCGGTGATTTTGAGCGGATTCAACATGGCCTGCCTTCCTCATTTGCAACTTGGGTTTGTAGCGTGCGCCTATTTTTGACGCAGATCGACGACGCTGCGCACCTCGGCTTTGAAGATTTCGCGCGCCCGCTGTACCAACGGATTGGCGAGCGCGGCCTCCTGAATGCTGCCTGCGATAGGCGTGGCCATGGGCGCGGCGGATGGTCCGGTTCCCTGCCCTCCTGCCTCGCCGGAAACGATCAGAAATCGCGTTGGAGCGTCCAGCCGTTGCAACTCTTGCCGGATGATCTTCTCTGCCGCGGCGTTGATGGTGAGTGCCAGCATCTTCTTGCCCATGGGAGCGGTCTCGATGCGCAGGTTTGCGCCGTCGATGGCCCACTGGCCCGCGCCGAGCAACTGGGCCGCCGATTCGTGGCCGCCCTCGACCAGCGCCGAGCCGATGGCGTGACGGATAGCTTCGATATTGGGCGGAGTGGATGGCCCGACGGGAGCCTCTGCGGTCGCGGAAGAGATTGGCGCGGCGACTGCGGCGGCGGGGGCAGGCGATGGGCGCTCCATGGTTGCGACGGGCGAGGCCGAGGCAGCCGGCTTCGAGCTCGACTCTATTTTCGGTCCAGCGCCCCAACTGCTGCCGGTTGCACCGAAGGGCGAGAGCGGCGAAGCTGCCGGAGTTGGCGCTGAAGTGACCGGGCGTGCTGAACTTGCAGGCGGTCGAGGCGTCGATGCTGGGGCGGAGGTTGGTCCCGATGAGCGGAGGCCTCCGCCTGATGCTACGCCGCTCAACAGCTCTTCGATCGGCAGCAGGCGCTGGGCGTGAATCAGCTTGAGCAGGCCGAGTTCGAGGTGAAAGCGCTGCTCCTGGCGGTAGTTCAGGTCGTCGAAGGTGCGCAGCACAATCTGCAAATTGCGCGTGATCTCTTCCTCCGAAAACAACAGAGCCGTGCGGGCGGCGCGGGCTCTCTCGTCGCCGGAGATTTGCAGCAGCTCGGTCTCTGCGCCGCCCAGCTTGGCCATCAGAGTGTTGCGCAGATAGCGGACCATCTGGCGGGCTAGAGATGAAGGGCTGTGGCCCGCATTGACCAGCAGGTTCAACTGCTCCATCAGCTCGGCGCTCTGGCCGGCGGCGACCGCCTCAAGCAGCCGCTCGAAGACCGCATTGGGCACCGAGCCCATCAGTTCGCGAATCTGCACGGCGGAGAGGACTGCGCGGCCATTCTCGACCGGCGCTGAAGCGATGGCCTGGTCCATGATCGAGAGCGCGTCGCGCATGGAGCCGTCGCCGGCCTCGGCGAGCAGCGCCAGGGCGTCGTCCTCGGCAGTCACCTCTTCATGGGCCGCGATCATCTTCAACTGGGCGAGAATGTCGTCGAATTTGACGGCGTGAAAGCTGAAGTGCTGGCAGCGGGAGCGGATGGTCTGCGGAATGTCCTCGGGTTGCGTGGTGGCCATCATGAAGATGACGTGCGCCGGCGGCTCTTCGAGGGTCTTGAGCAGGGCGTTGAAGGCCGCCTCGGTGATCTGATGGGCCTCGTCGAGGATGTAGATCTTATAACGGTCCCGGCTGGGCGCGTAGCGGGCGGCGTCCCTTAGCTCGCGAATCTCGTCGATGCCGCGATTGGTTGCCGCGTCGATCTCAATGACATCCACAGCATTGCCCTGGCGAATCTCGATGCAGGAGTCGCAAACGCCGCAGGGCTCGGGCGTGGGCCGTGCCTCAGTGCCAATTTCTGTCCGGCAGTTCAGGGCCTGGGCGACGATTCGGGCAATGGTTGTTTTGCCGATGCCGCGATGGCCCGAGAAGATGTAGCCGTGGGCTATGCGGTTCTGGCTGAGGGCGTTGAGCAGGGTGCGAGTGACGTGATCCTGGCCGGCTACGTCGGCGAATCGCTGCGGACGGTATTTTCTGGCCAGAACCTGATAGCCCATGGGTGAGAACGCTCCTTGAAGGCCTGCGCGGTTGCGCGACGGCCTAGAGGCGATTGTATCGTTTTGGGGTGGGTCGGTGGAGTGATGCGACGGCGAGGTGGTTGCAGTTTCCGGATGGCCGGTCAGCTGATCACGACTTAGGATCTGTGGCGGCAAACTGGAATCCCGGATGCAGGACGACTTTCGGGAATGGTACATTTGGGCTGAATCTGTTGAACTTTCCCAGGTCTCAAAATAGAGGCCTGAAACACTCAAATCGCGGTACAGGAAAGATCACCGAAACCTTGAGGGCTACCCGCCATATACGTATAGCAATCCACCATCATCTAAAGTTCACGTATCGGATCGAGTTTCCTTTGAATCCCCATTGCTTCGGGACGCCCCTACCGCAGTAAAGTGTCTCGATATCCTTCGGGGCCGAATGACCGATAAATCCGAATCGCTTATTTTGCTTGCTCCAATTGCCATGTCTAGGCGGGAGATCAGGAAAATAGACCTCCTTGGCTGGCAACCATTCGTCTGCTTCAAATACTCCGACTATGACGCCTCTGAACACGGCCATTACATATTTGGCCTGCTGTGCCTTTTCGGGCTTGATCAGCCACGAGTAGCGAGCCGCATGGTAGGTGTCGATCGTTTTGTATACCTTGTTGACGCAGACGAGGAGCAGTTTCTCTTGCTCTGGGAAAACGGCGACTTCCTTTGGACTTCGCACCATTGTGACTCACCCTCAGTCTTTCGTCGTAGCAACACGTAGAATACTCCTGTCCCGAGGCCAGACGCTATATTATGTGTGCACGAAGTTTAACGGTTCTCGGGTGTGGGCTGAGGTTCGCCCCAACTCATCGAGCAGATCATCAAGTTCTGTCAAATTCACTTAGTATGGGCAGGAGAATCGAAAATGAAGTTCGGATTGGCAATCCTGGCGCTCTGTTTTGGAACTGCTCTGGGCCAAGCGCCGAAGGACAAAAAGACAACGTTGACACCAGTGCCCAATGGGGCCAAGTGCGTTGCAGAAATGGCCAACGCCGTTCCCTCGAAGGTCCTTAACCGATACACCAACTCTGGAATGGACGATCTCACAGGTGTGTATTCCGATGGCAAGGTGGATGTGTATACCGATCAAAAGGTGCTTGATTGGTACATCCAGTACCCAGCACCGTACTCGGGGGAGTTCTCTGGACCTCTTTATATAGCATTCCGCGATGAAGCTACACGCCAATCAATCATCAAGAAAATCCGCAGCAGCCGACCAGTGAGCTTCTTACCAGATATGTCTTGCACGGATCTCGACACAGCACACGGGAATCTCACGATGCATCGCAATCAGGACTGCTCTAACGGAGGTCCGTCTCGGAATCTCGATTTCCTGAAGTACATTGCAGCGGAAGTCACGTTCACTACGAGCGGCCCCGGAAACGTGCTTCTCCCGGCTGGCGCAACCATGCCTCCTCGACTTTTCATAATTGGATGGACGTTCTATCTCTCCTCTCCTCGCTGCGCTGGTCCCGACACGTACCATAATACGGTGGACAAGTCCGTTCCGCCCGGCGCGGAGTATATTGACGCGCTCGATCAAATGAACTCTTCGCTCATCGGAGGAAGCTATGGTGGAAGTAATCGCGACGAGTTCATGTCACTTTTCGAGGAAAGTTCCACTAAGATCGCCACGACTGTTTTACCGGGCTACTATGGGGTGGGAGAAGCGGACACGTCGCTCATATCTCGTTCTGTTAGTGGGGCCGCTGCAAAGATCATTGAGGGGAGGCGTCAAAAGAATCAAAGCAACCAAGTTCATTAGACATCCGGCGGGTGGATCGCGGCCCAACCAGTGAGTCTGTGTGCACCAGCAAGGTCCGGGGCTTCGATCTTGGGAGGATTGCTGGAGCAAGTCGCAGTGTTCAGATTGAGGTCGCGGTTGGATTGTCGCCGATCTGGACACAGCACCACCAGCGTCTGCGAGCAGCGCGGCTGGTCCCGCGATACAATCCTGTTATGAGGATAACGGTCGGTGTCTCGGGCGGAATCGCGGCATACAAGGCGGCAGAGTTGGTGCGCGCGCTGCAACGCCAGGCCCTCGAAGTCCACGTTGTGATGACGGAGGCGGCGACGAAGTTTGTGCAGCCGCTGACCTTTGCCGCGCTTAGCGGACACAAGGTGATTACCAGCCTGTGGGACGACGGCGGAACAGCCGACGGCGGGTACGAATCCTCCATTGAGCACATCGGCGAAGCGCAATGGGCCGATGCTCTGGTCGTCGCTCCAGCGACTGCGAATATTCTTGCCAAGTTTGCCCACGGCATTGCCGACGATTTTCTGACCACGATGTACCTCGCAACCACTGCACCGGTGCTGGTGGCTCCGGCAATGAACGTGAATATGTGGGAGCATGCGGCCACCAAGGCCAACCTTGAGATCCTGCGGCAGCGCGGCGTGCGCGTGATTGAACCGGGGACGGGCGAACTGGCCTGCGGCATGGTCGGCGCGGGGCGGATGGCCGAGCCGGAGGCGATTGCCGAAGCGGTGCTGTGCGCTGTTGGTCGCTGCCACGATATGGCTGGCGAGGTCGTGCTGGTCACCGCCGGAGGCACGCGCGAGGCGCTCGACCCGGTGCGCTTCCTCGGCAACCGCTCCAGCGGCAAGATGGGCTATGCGCTGGCCGATGCCGCGCAGAGCCGGGGAGCAAAGGTCATTCTGATCAGCGGGCCGTCGGCGTTGCATCCACCGGCGCACTGCGAAGTGGTGAAGGTGACCACGGCCGACGAGATGCGCGAGGCGGTACTGGCGCGCCTGAACGAGGCCACGCTGGTAATCAAGGCCGCGGCGGTGGCCGACTACCGGCCAGTCAACGTCTCCGGGCAAAAGCTCAAGCGGAGCGGGCCGATGACCCTCGAACTGGCGCCGACCGCGGACATTCTGGCCGAAGTGGTTCGCCGCCGGCGGCCAGGGCAACTGATCGTCGGCTTTGCCGCCGAGACCGAAAACCGTATGGAAAATGGCCGCGCCAAGCTGCTGCGCAAAGGCGCGGACGCCATCGTGGTCAACGACGTGAGCAGCGAGCGCACGGGCTTCGACTCGGAGATGAACGCGGCGACCTTTCTGACGGCTTCGACGGCCATCGAGCTGCCCGAGATGTCGAAGCGCTCGCTGGCCGACCGCATTCTGGACGAGATCATGACGCTGCGCCGGCCCAGTTCGATGCTGCTGGAGATGAGCGATCACGTCGATCAAAAGGCCCGCCAGGACCAGGTACTCAATGAGACGGTTCCAGCCGCCGCCGGACGCCATCAACTGATTATTGAATAGTGCCGTGGAGTGAAAGACGTTGGCGCAACAGCTCGATTCCGGAATCCGCGATGCTTTGCTGGCGCGAGTCCGCTTCTATCGCGATCTTGGGCTCACGGAGTTTTATCGCAGACCAGTGGATCAGATGCTGCTGGCGGAACTCGCTGCCGAGCCAAGCGAACAGCCTGCAGTTGATCGTCAGACTTTGGGTGCCCCATCCTTTCCGCTTTCTTCTGCGGAAAGGGTGGGAAGCCGCGAACCCCAACGAGAACACCAGGAGGAGCACGCCATTCCACCCCGCAAGCACCTGCCCGCACCCCCCGCAATCGCAGCCACAATTCCAGCAGCCGAGCGCGCCGCCGCTCTTCAAATCATTCGCGACGAGATCGGCGAGTGCACCCGCTGTGCGCTGCACAAGGGTCGCAACAAGATCGTCTTTGGCGACGGCGATCCAGCGGCGCGGCTGATGTTTGTCGGCGAGGGGCCGGGCGCCGACGAAGATGCGCAGGGACTGCCGTTTGTCGGCAAGGCCGGGCAACTGCTCAACAACATGATTGCCGCAATGGGACTCAAGCGCGAAGAGGTTTACATCGCCAATGTGGTCAAGTGCCGTCCGCCGGGCAACCGCGTGCCGGAGCAGGAAGAGGGCGCAACCTGTTCGCCGTTTCTCTTTCGCCAGATCGACGTGGTGCGGCCGCAGGTATTGGTGGCGCTGGGAGCTACGGCGGCAACCTGGCTGTTGGGCGTTCGCCAGCCATTGGCCGGGCTGCGCGGGCGCGTGCACGCGGTGCGCGGGACACAGCTGATCGTCACCTATCATCCGGCGTATTTGCTTCGCGATCCGCGGCAGAAGAAGGAAGCCTGGGCCGACCTGCAGATTGCGATGCGGGAACTCGGGCTGAAGCCGCCTGCGAAGAACTGAGTGGATTCGGCTTAGTTCCGGCCCCTGATCCCGTCACTTCGGCCCCATCCCCAATCCCGCTCCCTGCGGCTCGATCAGCACGCCGTCGTAGAGCGAGGCGGCCAGCAGCCGTCCTCCCTCCGCGCAGAGGTGGTTGATCCGGTAACCCGTCTCAGCCCACGTCCAGGAGAGCGATTTGGGATTGATTGCGTAAGCCTGGTCGCTCGACTGCGAACTGACCAGAATCTTGCCCAGAGCGGCGTCATACCTCATATCGTCCACATCGTTCAAGGGAAAGCGGTTGACCCACAGCCATGTCCGGCCCAGATCGTGCGTGAAGTAGACGCCCTCGCGCGCGCCCAGCCACAAGGTCCCGTCCGCGGAGAAGGCGACGCAATGAATGCGCGTGAGCATCGCGGGGATGCCCATGGGCGTCCAGCTTTGGCCTGCGTCTCTGGAGAGGACAGCTCCGTCCTGCCGGATGGCAACCAGCAGCGCGCCGTGCGCGGCAACCGATAGATAATTCACCGTGTCCATCACCGGGCCGCCCTGCCAACTGGCGCCCTTGTCTTTGCTGGTGAAGAGCCCTGCCGTCGTCGAGGCCAGCCATGCGTCGCCGGAAAGGTCGAGCGCGTAGACTCGTCCGCTGATTTCGCGGCTGATGTCCGTGACTTCCTTCTCGACCTGGGCGCGCGTTCCAGCATGTGTTTCGATGGCCGCCTTCACCAGCCTGTTCTGAATCGTATTGCGCGGGCTCCAGAGTGCCGCCGGCGCGTCTTTGCTCTCTCCCGGCGGATCGGGAGCGTTCTCGTCCAGCGCGAAGATGCCGTGATTGGTTCCCGCCAGGATCGTTCCATCCGGCGACTCGGCCAGGGCAAAGACATCGCGTCCGTCGAGGCCATCGGAGATCTGCTGCCAGCGCGCGCCGCCATCGACGGAGAAAAAGACGCCGCCAAAGCTCTTGTCGTTCACCACTCCGGCAAAAAGCCGTGCCGGATTCGCGCCGCCCGGTTCGCGGCGATCCACCAGCAGCGCCTCCACCCTGCGCTCGGAGAAGCCGTCATTGGAGGCAGTAAAGCTGACTGCCCCATCCTGGCTCCGCAGAACACCGCCGCGGTCGGTGGCTATGAGCACATCCTTCGAGTCCTCGGGATCGACATACACATCGTTTACGATCACCTCCGGGCCGGTCATGCGCTCGAAGTTCTTGCCGCCGTCCACGCTCTTGTAGAGCCCCTCGGTGGTTCCCGCATAGATCACATCGCGGTTCGCCGGGTCCTGCTTGAGCACCCGCGTTCTGCGTGCGTCCGAGGGAATACCCTGGACCTTCTTGAACAGCTCGGCCGCGTTCTCGCTCTTGTAGATTCCGGTGCACGCGCTGGCGAAGACGATCTTCGGCTGCTCCGGATCGACGATGATCGAGAAAACGTCGGAGTCGTCGATGACGCCCTTCTTGATGCTGTGCCAGTTCTTGCCGCCGTCGGTGGTCTTCCAGGGCAGATGCCAGGTGCCCGCGTAGATGACTTCCGGATCGTCCGGATCGATCGCCAGCGACTCGACTTCGTGGATTTCCTTGCTGCCCGCCGGGCTGATCAACCTCCAGGCGGCGCCGCCGTCGCCACTCCGGAAGACCCCCTCGAGCGTTCCCGCAACCAGAATTCGCGGGTCGGAGCGCGCCTGTGCAAAGGCGCGAATCGACTGTCCGCGCAGCGCGGCGACAACACTCCAGCTCCGGCCCCCGTCGCGGCTCACCCACAGGCCGCCGCCGGGGTGGTCCAGTTTCCACGCAGCGACAAAAACTCTAGCGGGATTGGCCCGGTCCACAACAATATGGTCGAGAATCAGATCGTCGGACGAATCCAGTTTCGAGAGTCGATGCCAGGAGATGCCTCCATTCACCGACTCGTAGAGCCAGCTATTGGTGGTGCCCAGATAAAGATGCTGAGGCTGACCGGGAACCGCGGCAAAGGCCCGCGCGTCGCCGCCCGCCGGGCCAGTCGCCTTCCAAATCGGCTGCGCTGCGCAGATCGGAGCTGCAAAGCAGGACAGAACCAGAAGCAGAATCTGCGCGAGTCGACCAGACCTGGCGAAAAAATCAAGGCAAACTCGCAAGCGATTCATATAGATTGCTGACTCCCAAGATTGAACAGATGCGTGAGACATTGAGCGTAAAACGGAAGAGGTTGACCGGCGAGCCGGTCAACCTCAAGTGATTGCACGAGGAATCCTTCGACCTGGTATCCGTCCGGCTCCCGATTGCATCTGCGGAGACGGACCATCGGTTTGTCCGCCGGAGCAGGCCGAATGCCTGCCCGGCGGGTTTAGCTGACTACTTGGCTGCTGCCGTGGCCTACTTCTTCCCGGAAACATGCTTCGCCGGCAAGGGCTTGCGCGTCTCCGCCTTCACCGCCGACTCATCGACCGCCTTGGTCCCGGCTACATCGGCCGAGAAGCTGGCGCCGGCAGGAACCAGATAGTCTTCCACCCTCTGGTCATCCTCCGTACTGGTCTCTACGATAACGCGAGAGGCATCGATGCCCTTCTCGGTCACCAGGTAGTTCTTGGTGTTGACAGCGCGCTGGGCGGCAAAGTCCTCCACCTTGATGTGCTTGTTCTTCAGCGCGGCCTTCTCTTCCTTGGCCATCTTGGCCTTCTCTTTGGCAGTCGCGGAACCCACCACCACAACCTTGGCGTCGGACTGCTTTTGCAGATCGAGTGCTACCTCATCCAGGCAGGCCTTGGCTTCGTTGTCCACGCGCGTCGGGTGTTGCTGGTCCGTCGCAAAGCCGATCGAGCACAGCGTCTGGGTGTGCGGAACCGGAGGTACATAGGGGGCCGTAATGGTTACCGCTGTCGAGGCCGTTGCCGACTGGCCCTTGTCGTCTGTGGCTGTGCAGGTGATCCCCACGCCGCCGGTCGGCGCGCCCACCGACGAGTAGGTTGCGGTCGAGCCGCTGCCGCTGACCGAGCCGGCGATTGCCGAGTAGCTGTAGGTCAACGGGCGGTTCTGCGGACTCACGCCGATGGCCGTCACCGTGCTCGCCTCGCCCGGCTTGAGCGTGCTGGGATTGGCCGAGCAACTGACCGTCGGCGGCTCAAATGGCTTCACGGTAAAGGTGGTCGAGGCGTCGGCCGTCTGCCACGGCTTCAGGCCTTCCTTGCCCGCTTTGCCTTCCTTCACTCCACAAAGCACCTGCTGTGTGCCGGGAGCCAGCGAACCGGTGGCCACCGTAGCCGTCGATCCATTGCCCGTCACGCCAGATCCCGACCAGGTATAGATTGCATTCAGCTTGGGATCCAGGTTCTCGGCCACCGCCGTCACGGTCACCGGGTCGCCGGGGTAGACCGAAGCCTCGCTCGCCGAGCACACCAGCGTCACCTGTTTGGGCTGAACGCCGACAGGAGGGAAGACAATGCCGGTGCTCAACCGCACCGCGTTGATGCCCACGCTTCCCCCCACACCCGTCCCATAGTCGATGTGCATATATTCATAGTCGACCTGGAAGAGCCGAAGCGCCAGATGATGATTGAAGAGCGAGGTATTGTAGTCCAGGCCGCCGCCGCCGTTCATCTCCGGACCCCAGGTGAACAAGTTGTGCGCCGGACCATCGACGAGCGCCATGCCCCCCATCACATGGACGAAAGGCGTCCACGCGCCTCGAACATTGCGGTAAACCAACCCGCCAGCCAATGTCGTGAAGCCGTCGTTGTTGCCTTCCGTCCCATTCAATCCAGGGGGGTTTGAATTCTGCACGCCCCACTCATGGAGGCCCAGCTCTGCCGTAACTCCAAGATGCAAGCCAAAGAAATACGAACCGCTGACGTCTCCGCCGAGATTCACGTTATGGTAGGACGCGGGCAGATCCTTGTCTGTTTTGTCGATGGAAGAGTCTACCGATCCATGCGGCATAAGATAGCTGTAACCCAGAAAAAGATTCCACTTGGGCGGAGGCACGAGGCCCGGTGCTCCCTTCACGGCCGAGACGACTTGGGCGCCGAGTGCGACCGGAGATAATGCTACGAAAGTCAAGGCAACGAACCGGCACAAAGACTTCGAAACACAAGAGAACATGCGTCTTTCCTCCACGATCTATCTGAATGGCAGGTGGGCAGAATTTCGTATGAGCACGAATTTTCATACAACATGACACACTTCTTCACAAATAAAGAAGCGTGCGACCCCCATACACCTAAATCAAACGTACCATATGCGCAATGGCGGATAAAGACAATTTCCTTCAGCGCGTTATCCTCTTGGCACCCCATAAACACCCGGCAGGGAGACAAGAAGTTACGCTAGTAACCGGTTACCCAAAAATCACCCCCGTAACTCTGGTTACCCGACATTCAGCGTCTTCAACAGGCTGCGCGGCTCGCGCTGAATCTTCTCTTGCAGAAGTGTAATTGCATAGATGAGTTGTTCCGGGCGCGGCGGACATCCAGGCACATAAACGTTAACAGGGATGACCTGATTGACGCCTTGCAGCAGCGCATAGTTGTTGAAGACTCCGCCCGAGGTGGCGCATGCGCCCATCGAGATCACCCACTTCGGCTCCGGCATCTGGTCGTAGAGCCGGCGGATCACTGGGGCCATCTTCTGCGAAACCCGTCCGGCAACCACCATCAGATCGCTCTGCCGCGGCGAAGGCCGGAAGACCTCGGCGCCGAAGCGCGCCACGTCGAAACGCGACGCCCCCATCGACATCATCTCGATGGCGCAGCACGCAAGCCCAAAGGTCATCGGCCAAACGGAGTTCTTCCTGATCCAGTTCACCGCAAAATCCAGCGAAGTCAGCAGCACCCCCTCCGGCTCTTCATAGCCGTAGCTGACCTCCTTCAACTTGACGCGGTTCAGCGCATTGCTGTCGAGTGCTCCGAATAGATATCGATCCCGCTCCGCAATCTCCGCCATAGCTCTACTATACCCCCCGAATCGTTGGAGGCGGCTTGCTCACTCGTCGCATCTTGGCGGCGGTCCTGAGCCGTCAATTCCCGCCTTCGCGCTTCGCCTTTTTCTCGCTCATTCCGTGATTCGGGTGGCCGGACGCATGCTTCCAGGAGTCTCAAATTCCAACCTCTATATCCCAAAAGGAATGAGGAATCCATGAAGAACTTGCCGATTTCCATAAACATTCTGTAAGATTCATCCCAACACACCAATCAGCCGGCAATTGCCTCTCGATACATGCTGCCGTCTTTGGGCGCCTCAACTCCGGTTCCGGCCTGCGTCCGTTCAGGCGCGGATGTCCGGCGTGTTTTGTTCCTCTCGATCCGGATCGGCGGCCGGTCTCCGCCATGGTGCGTAGCTGTTTGTCCGTCGAATTCATTTTGGAGTGGAATCGTATGTGCCGTCGCGCAATCAAAGTGCTTCTTCTGCTGATCTGTCTGGGAGTTCCGACAATGGCGCTGGCCGTGGCCCCGAACGTAGGCCCCTCGCCGCCAGCCACTCAGGCCCAGGTCGCCGCCCTCCAACAGGCCATCCGCGACGCCCAGAGCTCCGGCGACAACGCCTGGGTGCTGATCTCCGCCGCCCTCGTGCTGCTGATGACCGCCCCCGGCCTGACGCTCTTCTACGGCGGCCTGGTGCGGCGCAAGAACATCCTCGGCACCATGATGCAGAGCTTCGCCATGATGGGACTCATCACCGTCATCTGGGCCATTGTCGGCTATTCGCTGGCCTTCGGCCAAGGTAACGGCTTTGTCGGCGGCCTTGAACACGCCTTCCTGCGTGGCGTCTCGCTCGATCCCAATCCCAACTATGGCGGCACCATCCCCGAGCAGACCTTCATGATCTACCAGCTCATGTTCGCCATCATCACGCCGGCGCTCATTACCGGAGCCTTCGCCGAACGCGTCAAGTTCAGTTCGATGGCCGTCTTTCTCTCTCTCTGGTCGCTGGTCGTCTACTGCCCCATGGCGCACATGATCTGGGGCGTGGGCGGGATCCTGAATATCTCCGGAGGACGCTGGCCGGTCTTCGACTTTGCCGGCGGCACCGTCGTCCACATCACCAGCGGCGTCTCAGCCCTGGTCTGCGCGATCTATGTGGGCAAGCGCATCGGCTACCCGCAGGAGGATATGCCGCCCCATTCGATGGTGCTCAGCTTCATCGGCGCCGGAATGCTGTGGGTGGGCTGGTTCGGCTTCAACGCCGGCAGCGCGCTCAACGCCGGACCGCTGGCCACCAGCGCTTTCGTCAATACGCAATTTGCCGCTGCCGCCGCCGCCATCGCCTGGGTCATCACCGAGTGGCTGCAAAACGGCAAGCCAACCGCCCTCGGAGCCATCTCGGGCGCAGTCGCCGGCCTGGCCACCATTACGCAGGCCTCCGGCTTCGTTCAGCCCATGAGCGCTCTGGCCATCGGCGGCATCGCCGGTGTCGTCTGCTGCTTCATGGTCTTCCGCGTCAAAAAATACTTTGGCTACGACGACTCGCTCGACGCCTTCGGTGTTCACGGCGTCGGCGGGACCATGGGCGCCCTGCTGACCGGCCTCTTTGCCGCCGGCTCCATCAACGCGGTCTTCGGCAAGGACGCGGCAGGCAAGCCGCTCGCAGCCGGAGCCATCGACGGCAACTGGCATCAGGTTCTCAACCAGGCCGTCGGCATGGGCATCGGCTGGGCGTTGGCCATCGCCGGGACGCTCGTGCTGCTCTTCCTGGTCAACAAGACCATGGGTCTGCATGTCTCGCCCTCCGATGAGGCCGTCGGTCTAGACCTCTCCCAGCATGGCGAGGAAGCCTACGACCTCAACTCCTGATCGATCTGGGTGCCCCACCCTCGCCGCGTAGTTGTCCTTGCGGCTAGGGTGGGATACCAAGAATCCTGGGTGCCTCAGGTCCCTCGCATTTGGGGACCTGGGATACCACGAATCAAATTCGCCGCTTAAAAGTCAGTCGTAACCGAGGAATCCGCACATGCTCAAGATTGAAGCCATCATTCAGCCCGCCAAACTGGACACCGTGAAGGAAGCCCTGATCGAAGCGGGCATCGAGGGAATCACCATTCTGGAAGCGCGCGGCCATGGCCGGCAGAAGGGCCACACCGAGTTCTATCGCGGCCGCGAGTACACCGTCGATCTTCTGCCCAAGGTCAAGATGGAGATGGTCGTCGCGGACGCCTTGAAGGACAAGGTCATCCAGGCCATTCTCGGCGCCGCCCGCACCGGCCACATCGGCGACGGCAAGATCTTCATCAGCCGCGTCAACGACGCCATCCGTATCCGCAACGACGAACGAGGCGAAGCCGCCATTTGAACTTCGGCTGCGGCCGGCTCTGCATCGGCACAACCGCAATCCGTCTTCATCGAGAGCCCCGCGCTCACAGCAAGGGGCTCTCGATGAAAGCCTTCGGGCCGGGCAGCGGGAAAGTCACTGTAGCGCGAAGACAATGAGATTGCAATAGATTCTTGGCCTTTCGGCCTGGTTTTTAACAAGTTTCTGGAAAATCCTCATGAATTCCTTATACGTAGAACCCTACCCTCTTTATGGAACCGCGTGAAAAATTGAACTAGGGTCTCACAACGGCTGGCGTGTGCCAAATACGCCACATCGCTGTCAGGCGGGATCTCGGTTTGGACACGGGCTCGACCCGTGCAGACTCGCGCTGCCGGAGCGTCGTTCTTCGTTTCATCCGGACGGGCGGCCGGCTTCCCGCCTCATCGCAAGGCTTTAGCCCTCTGCATCTTCACGGTTCCTGGGAGTGGAAACCTCATGCGTCGCTTCATGAAACTAGCGTTTCTTGTTGTTATATTTGGAGTTCCGTCCTTCGCCTCGGCAGTGGCGCCCAACCTGGCCCCAGCCCCATCGGTTCCTGCCACCCAGGCTCAGGTCGAGGCCCTCCAGCAGGCCGTTAATGCCGCCCAGGTGGCCAGCTCCAAGGCCCAGGCCGCCGCGGCCAGCGCTCAGTACGCTGGCGATAACGCCTGGATGCTGACCTCGGCCGCCCTGGTTCTTTTGATGACCGGACCCGGTCTGGCGCTCTTCTACGGCGGACTGGTCCGCAAGAAGAACATCCTGGGAACCATGATGCAGAGCTTCGCGATGATGGGCCTGGTCACCATCCTCTGGGCCGTCGTCGGCTACTCGCTGGCCTTTGGCCACGGTTCCGTCTTTGTTGGCGGCTTCGAGCACCTCTTCCTGCGCGGCGTGACTCTCACGCCCAATACCGACTACGCCCCCACCATTCCCGAGCAGACCTTCATGGTCTACCAGCTCATGTTCGCCATCATCACCCCGGCGCTCATCACTGGAGCCTTCGCCGAGCGCATGAAGTTCAGCGCCATGGCCATCTTCCTCTCGCTCTGGTCGCTTTTCGTCTATTGCCCGATGGCCCACATGGTCTGGGGCGTCGGCGGCCTGCTCAACGCCTCCGGCGGCCGCTTCCCGAGCCTCGATTTCGCCGGCGGCACGGTGGTTCACATCACCTCCGGCGTCTCCGCGCTGATCTGCTGCCTCTACCTGGGCAAGCGCGCCGGCTATCCGCACGACAAGATGCCGCCGCACTCGATGGTGCTCAGCTTCATCGGGGCCTGTCTGCTCTGGGTGGGATGGTTCGGCTTCAACGCCGGCAGCGCGCTCGCGGCCAGTTCCCTGGCCACCAGCGCCTTTGTCAACACCCACTTCGCCGCCGCTGCCGCGGCCATCGGCTGGTCGATCGCCGAATGGATTCACAACGGCAAGCCCACCGCCCTGGGTGCCATCTCCGGCGCGGTGGCCGGCCTGGTGGCCATTACCCCCGCCTCGGGATTCGTTCAGCCCATGAGCGCCCTGGCCATCGGCTTCGCCGCTGGAGCCTTCTGCTTCTTCATGGTCTTCATGGTCAAGAGCTTTTTCGGCTACGACGACTCACTGGACGCCTTCGGCGTCCACGGCGCCGGGGGAACCCTGGGAGCCCTGCTCACCGGCGTCTTCGCCGCCAGCGTCATCAACCCCATCTTCAAGGACGCGGCCGGCAACACGCTCCCCTCCGGCGCCATCGACGGCCACTGGGGCCAGTTGATGAACCAGTCCGCCGGCATCGCCATTGCCTGGGTCATCTCGATCGTCGGCACGCTGGTGCTGCTCTTCGTCGTCAACAAGATCGTCGGCCTACGCCTGTCGCCCGAGGACGAAGCTGCAGGCATGGACCTCTCGCAGCACAACGAAGAAGGCTACGACTTCAACACATAACCCCATAATCC
This sequence comes from uncultured Acidobacteriaceae bacterium, assembly GCA_963710875.1. Classification (GTDB taxonomy): domain Bacteria; phylum Acidobacteriota; class Terriglobia; order Terriglobales; family Acidobacteriaceae; genus Telmatobacter. Next base: position 520,718 of record CAVQBW010000005.1, read on the forward strand.
TGTCATCCTGAGCGAAGCGGGCCACGTTTTTGTGGCCCGCGAAGTCGAAGGACCTGCTTTTGTTCTTGTCCGCTCTGATTCAAGTCGGACGAATCAAATCGATAAAAGCCGCGGGGGGACTGGCCCAACCAGCCCCCTCGCCTGTTACGCTGTCAAACGAGGCGTTTTCCGTATGATCAAAATCGAAGCTATTCTCCAGCCCTCCAAGCTGGACGCAGTCAAGGATGCCCTGCTCGAAGCGGGTATCGAAGGCATGACCATCCTCGAAGCCCGCGGCCATGGCCGCCAAAAGGGCCACACCGAGTTCTACCGCGGCCGCGAATACACCGTCGATCTCTTGCCCAAGGTCAAGATCGAACTGGTGGTCAACGACGATATGAAGGAGAAGACCCTTCAGGCGATCATTGGCGCCGCCCGCACCGGCCGCATCGGCGACGGCAAGATCTTTATCAGCAAGATCGACGACGCCATCCGCATCCGTAATGACGAGCGCGGCGAAGCCGCCCTCTAACTCCTGCCAACAAACACTCGCGTCCCACTCTCACCCGGTGCGCTTTTTAGCGCACCAGGTGCGGATGGGATGTGCCTGTCTGCTGTCTTATGCTCACTTCGCCATCGATTTGCGAACCTTGCACGTCCTGGAGCGATCGCCCTCCCGCTGGCGCATTCCGCTTCACTCGCAAATTGTTCAGCGCATACTCGATGAAGCGCGGCTCGAAGTGCGCCGGCTGACCCATGAACCGGCAGGTGGCCACCACCTGATCGACGATGAACCGCGGCTGATAGGCCGCCAGTTGCAGCCCTTTCTCTTCCTTGAGCTTGTGCACGATCGCCTCGAAGGCTTCGCCGGGCAGCGTCATACCTTGCCGAACGCACTCTTTCTCGAAGATCGTTTTGTAAATCTCCAGGCTGGGCGATCCGACCTCGATCTTGTAGGGAAGGCGGCGCAGAAAGGCCGGGTCCATCAGGTCCTCCGGCTCGAGATTGGTCGAAAAGATCACCAGCTCCTCGAAAGGAATGCTCACACTCTTGCCCGAGTGCAGCTTCAGATAGTCGATCTTGTTCTCCAGCGGAACGATCCAGCGGTTGAGCAGGTTGGTCGGGCTGACCAACTGGCGGCCGAAGTCGTCGATGACGAAACAGCCTCCCAGTGCCTTGACGTGCAGCGGAGCCTCGTAGAAGTGGCCGGTCGCATCGTACCGCAGTTCGAGCATCTCCAGCGTCAGCTCGCCGCCGGTGGATACGAAGGGCCTGCGGCAAGGAACCCAGCGCGCGTCGAACTCCTCGGCACGGACGAACGACATCTCCTCCTGATCGCTCATGTCGGTGGCTCGCACGTCCTCGTGAATGCTGGGGTCGAAGAAGCGGATCAGCTCGCCCTCGACGGTGATCGCATAAGGGACATAGATCACATCGCGATAAACGCCGCCCAGAGAATGCGCGAAGGAGGTCTTACCATTGCCCGGAGGGCCATAGAGAAGCATCGCCCGCCCTGAATTCAAGGCCGGTCCGCTTTGTTCCAGAATGCTCGCGTCGAAGGTCAGCTCGCCCAAACCCTTGCTGATGCGCTCGAAGGTGACCAGCTCGTTGGTCAGCTTCTGCAGGCTCACCTGGTAGGTGAACTCATCCAGGGTGACTGGGGCGGGTCCGGTATAGCGCAACCGCTCCAGGGCGTCGACCGTCCAGCGCTTGCCCTCATCGGTGAACGCATAGTTCATGTCGATCGCGCTGCCGGAGCCGCGCATCCCCAGCGTGCGCAGCAGTTGCCGGTCGACGGCCATCCTGACCAGATCGGAGACGATGTGGTACGGCAGCTTGATGGCTTCGATGAACTGCCGGCAGTTCTCCAGGCGGAGAGTATAGATCAGCTTCATCAACAGGCTCAGCAGATCAAGCTCGTCGATTCCCGTTGCGGCGATATCCGCCGGTTCGCCCGGAATGCGCTTGAGAAACGACTCAAGCGCCTGCTGCTCGATCGCTTCCAAAGCCACCAGATTGTCGCCCAGGCGTCCGCCGTTCGCCGCCTGGCGCTGCATCGCCTCAGCCACGTCCTCGACGGTGACAAGGTTCGCCCGGACCAGCAGATCTCCCAATCGCATTCGTGCGCCGATGGTGTCCTCCCGGCGACAGCCCCACGCTGCCGCTTTACTGGCTCTCTGAGTATCTATATCGCCAGTTCGCCGGGAAATGTTTACGGCCCATTGCTAAGAGTGGCATCGCGCAACTAGACACAAATACTCCACTTACGAATGGCCGGCGGCCCGCTCGTCAGTCCCGAAAAATCGCCATGAGCCTTGAGAAGCTGTGCCCCGTTCATCGCGGCCCAATAAAGCCGCGATGGATGATTGCATGACAGCGTCGGCTCCCTCGACCTGAGTAGACTGGTTGCGGCTAAACGACCACGAAGCTCGGGAGGAAAGGAGCCGAGCATGATGATTATAGGCTGTGATTTTCATCCGCGGTTTCAGCAGATCTCCTTTTTGCTGGAGGAGACCGGCGAGTGCGGGCAGCGGCGCTTGATGCACACGGCGGAGGCGGAACAGTACTATCGCTCGCTGTGCGGATCGAAGGTGCGAGTTGGCATCGAGGCCACAGGGAGCTATGGCTGGTTTCGACGCCTGCTGAGCGAACTGGGCCATGAGCTTCTGGTGGGCGATGCAACCCAGGTTCGCGCTTCGAACCCGCGCAGGCAGAAGACCGACAAGCGGGATGCGGAGCATATCTTGGGTTTGCTGATGGCGGATCGTTTCCCCGCCATCTGGCAGCCGCCGGCAGAGAACGAACAACTGCGCCAACTACTGTTGCATCGCAGCCGCCTGGTCAGGTTGCGCACGCGAGTGACCAACCAGTTGGATGGGATAGCCAAGAACGAAGGGCTATTGGTTCCAGGCGGGTGGAGCGGAAAGCGCCGCAAGGGGATCGAAGCATTACCGCTGCCGGGCTGGTATGGCGAACGGCGCAAGGACCTGCTGGGACTGCTGGACCGGCTTGAGGAACGGATTGCGCCCTTGAACAAGGCGGTCAGCCAGGCTGCGGCCAACAATGCCGAGGCTTGCCTGCTGATGACGCATCCGGGCGTGGGTCCGGTGGTCTCACTGGCCTATGTGCTGACGATCGGCAACTGGCAGAGATTTCCGCGCGGCAAGCAGGTGGGGAGTTACTTGGGTCTGATTCCGTCTGAGGATTCCAGCTCCGACAAGCGCCGTCTGGGACACATCAGCAAGCAGGGCAACACGCTCGTGCGCTGGCTGCTGGTGGAGGCGGCGAGCACGGCGCAGAGGTACGATCCGAGCTGGCATCGGCAGTATTTGCGCCTGTCGATGACGAAACATCACGGCGTGGCCAAGGTGGCGATTGCGCATAAGCTGGCGGTGAGGTTGTATTGGATGTTGCGCTCCGGGGAAGATTATCAGCATGTCAGGGAGCGCGGTTCTCATGCGAGGCAGTCCGAGTGCCCCAGTGGTCGCGAAATGCGGCCGATTGAATGATTGGACGCCTCGACTCTTCCCGTGAGGGGAGAGTTTGAACAGGAAATCATGGGGTAAGTCCGACCCGTATACATGGTTGGTGGAACCTGATGTCCATCGAGAATGATTGGTTCAACACGCGAGCTTGGGGTCGTTGATGCCGATAGACCGGTTTTTTCAGGGAGGGAACGAAGCTCAGAAAAGAACTCTGATCTTCGTTCCCAATTCGATTGTGGCAGTGGCCGGGACGGCGTCAAGGGTCAAGATAAACGCCAAAGTACGGCGCCCTTGACTCCGTCCCGGCCACCCATGGGAGAGTTTGCGCCCAAATGAAAAAAACGCGCTTGACAGACGCCGACACTGTCATACATGGGGCACAGCCTTAAACCTTGGCCAATGATCGAAGGAGACAGAATCGGCGCCTGGGCCACCTGCCGGGAATTGAAGGCATGGTGAGGATCGAGTCGTATTGGACTGGTGCAGGGCTGGAAAGGCTCGTCGATCCGAGGTCTCGAGCCGAGACCTGGGATTCCAATTCTTGCTTGTGATTTAAGTTGTAGCCCACCCGCCTTGGGACTCTCATCCAAATCCTCACCCGTCTGGAGATCGAGTCACTTTACAGTCAGGACTTTGACCCCATCGTGGGGCGTCGAGTCACCGATATAGCCGATCGCACCGGCAGTGTGTGCCACAAAATCGACGACCGCCGCGTCGCTTGGAAGGGACTTGGGCATCGAGGCCTGCCCGGTAAAGACTAGGCTGCGCCATCCGCTCCGGAAGGGGCCATCGCTCTTGGCAATGTACTCACGCAGAAACAGCTCGTGGTGGAGGCTTTCAGTGAGAAGGACAGGCACCACAGGTCTGCCATCGATTGACATCGAAGTGCCGGTAAACACATCGGCCAGATCGTGTTTCGACACTTCGCTCACCTTTAGGCTTGGGTTGACGATTACGATGATCTGAGCCTGGGACTTCGCTGCCAATATCAGAGACCCAAGGACGACGATGAGTGGGAGAAGAATCTTTTTCATGATGCGCCTCCTTTCTAGAAGCTAAAGCCCGTTCGGACGACGAGCGCGTTGGTATTCGGGCTAATTCCCTGGGGGTTTACTTGCGGATAAAACCCGTCGGGGTAGTAGTAGCCGCCATAGCCATTCATGAAGTGGCCTTCAACCTTCGCATACCAGTGGCTCTTCAGATCGAAGTGTGCAGAGACCACCTTGTCGTAAATGTGCCGGGACGGATCGCTCACGCTTGCCGCGAAGGACTGCCCCGGCGCATCGATGTTCCCACTAATGGTGAAGTGAGAGTAGTAGGCGCCGAATTCCAGCCACTTGTTGACGCGATAGGTACCTGCGGGGTACCAGCTTCTCGTATCGGTCCAGATCCAGAAGGCGCCACTGAAAATTTGCTGATTCCGGTAATAGCGGCGGTACTCGCTGTCGAGGCGTAAGTTACCCTTGCTATAGGTTCCGTAAAACTGAGTGACGTAGTCTTTGTTCGAGTGCTCCTCGTAGGGCACCAGGATATTCGGCCCGCCCAGTGCGACGGAGGGGTTCAACTGCCCCGTTCCGGTGATCCATTCGTACAGATGGGAGGCGCCAACTGTCAGCCCGGCGAGCGGCGTGCGCCAGCGAAGGTCGCCTCCGACCACCGGCCCGCCATACTTCTGGATGTAAATTCCGTGGATCAGCAGGTTGTACGGGTATCCTCCGTGCAGGCTGTCTCGCCGATCTCCTCCATACGCGGTGTACGATAAGCTGCCGTACTTCTTTGCCTTGATCGTTCCATAGATGTCTCCACCGTAGTGGGCGAGAGTAGCATCCCGCATATCGGTTGGATAGACGGACTGAGGAAGAAGAGCGAATGTGTGCGCGGAGTCCACGTCCTGCGAGTCGTTATATAGGCCCAGCACAGTCTTCACTTTGCCGCCGCGGAATCCCAGCCAGGGCTTGGCGCGATAGTCAACCGTTGCCCAGTCCAATACCGGATGCCAATCTCCCAATTGGCCGAGCTTGCGGTCATAGGCCTGGCCGCCGATGCGCAGGTTGGGCCTGATCTGCATGGTCATGTTCACGCCCGCGTCAGTGAAGGCGCCGCTGCCAATATCGCTCGTATTCATGGTCAGCCAGTTGTTGTCGTTGGTGTGGATGAAGCCTTGTGTCCCAAAGCCATTTACCCCCACCGTCTTTGATCCGACTTTGAACTCCTGCGCGTGCATAGCCATCGAAACCGCGAGAGCCGCGATCATTGATCCGGCGATAAATCTGTGAATCACCAGCCTCATTGTTAGTCTCCTCCGCTGAATTGCGAGCTAACTCACCCGATGCGTGGAATGCACCCTGTCCTTCTCAAGCTGTACGGTTGCGTCGCCGATTGGCGAACGCGACAAGATGGCCCAAACCCCCTCCGCATGTGCTGATTTCATATCGACAGGTTGCGCTTCTGGTTTCAATCCGTTCTAAAAGCGGCGCAAACATTGCGGGCACATTGAGAAACGAGCTTTTTCTGGGACCGTCTTTTTGAGAGGAATAAGAGACCCAATATCTACACCTGTGAGCTGTGGACACAGTGCATCCGTGATGATTCACAGCAGCGCAATCCTGATCGTCAGAATCAGGTGGCTAGCCTGCATCGTAGGAGCATTAACGGGCGACCCATTTCTAGATATTGAGACGAGGGGATCGGCGGGTGGCCCGCTCATCACAGTATTTCGGACTGTGCCCCTGTACCCTTGAAATCATCTACCGAGCATCGAGCCGGTAGATGATTTCAAGGGTACAGGGGCACAGCCTTCTATTTTGGTTAATGTTCGGAGGAGGTAGAATCGATGCCTGGGCCACCTGCCTGGCGTCTGCAAGCTTCCTCATATAACCTCAAATCGTCAAAACCTGACCCAATCCGAACCACCCGTCCGCTCTCTTTTCCCGTATCCAGCAACCAAAACTTTCCCATCCGCGCCAACTTCGCTTATGCTGTTAACAATTCTTTATTGCTTCGGCAAGCCACACACAACTACTCATGAATCCAGTCGCTTTAGCGGTTGACGATCTCCGGGAGCAGTATACGAAAGAGATGGCGCTCGTCCGCCAGACCTGCGAGCGCACCGGGGACGGCACGGCCGCCATTCGCCGCCGCTCTGCTGTGGTTGACCGTATCCTCATTGAAATGTGGCGCCGGGCCTTCGCCGGCCAGCCCGCGGCCAACGTCTCCCTGGTCGCCTTTGGCGGCTATGGACGCAAGGATCTCTTCCCCTACTCCGATATCGACGTCCTCTTCACCTTTGCCGACGACAAGGCCGAGGCACAGTCCAAGGACGCCATCCGCGCCATCATCCAGGGCATGTGGGACATCGGCCTGCGAGCCAGCCCCAGTTCCAGGACGCTGAAAGAAGCCGGCCGTTTCGATCCCGACAATCTCGAATTCACCCTGGCCACCCTCGACCGCCGCTTCCTCGCCGGCCAGTTCCCTCTCTACCAGCAGCTTCATCAGACTGTCCTGCCCGGCCTGGTGCTCAGCGAGTGGAACACCATCACCCAGAAGCTCGGTGAGATCGCCCGCGCCCGCCACGCCAAATTCGGCAATACCATCTTCCACCTGGAGCCAAACCTCAAAGACTGTCCCGGCGGCCTGCGCGACTACCACCTCGCCGTCTGGTTCGCCCTGCTCTTCCACCTCAAAGAGACCAAGGAGTGGCCCCGCCACCGCGGCGGCGTCTTCCAGAGCGCCCGCGGCGACGCCGAGGCGGCCTTCGACTTCCTCGCCGCCGCGCGCTGTTTCCTTCATTTCCGCCACGGCCGCGACGACAATATCCTCGACTGGCAGTCCCAGGACGAAGCCGCCGCCAACTCCATCGGCCTCGAAACCCGCGGCACAGCCGATCCGGCTTATTGGATGCGGACCTACTATCGCCATGCCAGGGTGGTCTACCGCCGCGCGGCCCTTCTCATGGAGCACCTCCCTGCCCCGGTCAGCTTTTACAAGCAGTTCCGCCGCCGCCGCAGCCCCATTGCCGGAACCGACTTCCTGCTCGATCAGGGACGCATCGACATCGTGCCCGGCGCGCAGTTCAACGACACCAGCGCCATCCTGCGCATCTTCTCGTTGATGGCCACCCACGGCTACACGCTCTCGCAGGCCGCCGAGGACCGCATCACCGACGCCCTGCCGGCCCTCGCCATTCACATCCCCGAAGGGCCTTACCTGTGGAATGCCCTGCGCGAGATCCTGCTCGGACCCCACGCCGCACAGGCTCTGCGCACCATGCACGCCCTTGGCATTCTGGAGATGCTGATCCCCGAGTTCCACGGCATCGACGCCCTGGTGATTCGCGACAGCTATCACCGCTATACCGTCGACGAGCACACCTTCCTCACCATCGATAATGTCCACGGCCTGCGCCAGCCCACCCACGAATACGAGCAGCGCCTCGCCCAGCTATTGCCTGAGATTGACCGCCTCGATCTCTTTTTGCTCACGCTCCTGCTGCATGACACGGGCAAGGCCCGGCGCAATGTCGAGCATGTAGCCCCCAGCATCGAGCTGGCAGACGCCTTGCTCGCCCGCCTGGAGTTCGACGCCGAGGAGCGCGAAGCCGTGCTCAATCTCATCCGCCTGCACATCGAGATGTCAAAGGCCTTGCGCCGCGACATCTTCGACCATGAAAACGTGCGCGGCTTTGCCGAGAAGATCGGCACTCCCCAGATGCTCAAGATGCTCACCCTGTTGACCTTCGCCGACATCAAGGCGGTCAACCCCGACGCGCTGACACCGTGGAAGGCCGAGAACCTCTGGCAGCTTTACATGGCCACCGCCAACTTCATGGACCGCTCGGTCAACGAGGTCCGCTACCACGCCGCCATCGACCCCACCCTGCTCAACCGCCTCCGTTCCATGGTCCCGGCCGCGCAGCACGATGCGCTGAAGCAGTTCCTCGAAGGCCTTCCCCAGCGCTACCTGCAAACTCGCCTTCCCGAGCAGATTCGCAACCACTTCCAGATGGCCGCCAAGCTCGACGAAGATGCCGTTCAGCTCGACCTGCGCCCCCACCGGCAACTCTACGACCTCACCGTCATCACCCGCGACCGCAGCCGCCTCTTCGCCGACGTGGCCGGCGCCCTCGCTGCCTGGGGCATGAACATCGTCACCGCCGGCGCCTTCTCCAACGACGCAGGCGTGGTCGTCGACAGCTTCCACTTCACCGACAGCTTCCGCACTCTCGAACTGAACCCCAGCGAGAAGGACCGCTTCCTCGAATACATCCACGACGTGGTATCCCTCAAGGTTCCGGTCGAGCAGATGCTCGAGGCCCGCCGCCACATGGACCACCCCGCCAACCTCAAGGTCGAGGTGGCCACCAAACTCCAGTTCGACTCCGAATCCTCCACGCATTCCACAATCCTGCAAGTCGTCGCCCAGGATCTCCCCGGTCTGCTGCGCCAGATCGCCCTCACGCTCAGCACCCACCAGTGCAACATCGAGGTCGCCCTCATCGACACCGAAGGCGAGACCGCGATCGACGTCTTCTACCTCACCAGCCAGGGAGCCAAGCTGACTGAGGAGGCTCAGAAGACCCTCGCCGCCAGCCTCACCGCGGCGCTGGCCTCCATGCGCGTTCCCGCCAGCGCCTAAACCGGCACGATCGGCCACAATTTCCCTCCTGGGATTCCAGACATTCCTTGCCGCGCCTGCACGGTTGCAATTCTGCTTGATTTGCGCCTAGACTCGTATAGACCTCACCGCATACTCCTGTGTGAAGGAAAGCCACGTGACGCGTCCTCCGCTGCACACCGCTCGTTCTGTCGCGCTTCCAAGGTTTGGCGCATCTTTCAGCTTCTTACTCCGCGGGGCACCGATGCGGTATTTTCCGGTCGTCTTTGCGGCTGCCATCCTTCTGGTTGCGGCGCTTCCCGCGCAGACAGCCAATCAAGTTACCCAGGAAGTCAACGTCACGCGGGTCCGAGCGCTGCCCAACCACCATCCACTGTGGGCCAACGCCGCCAACGACGCCGGAGCTCTGCCGCCGGATCGAATGCTCGAACACATGACCATGGTTCTGTCGCGATCGTCTGAGCAGCAGCAAGCCTTCGAGAGCTTCCTGGCAGAGCAGCAAAACCCCGCTTCGCCGGAGTTCCACCACTGGCTGACTCCCGCCGAGGTCGGAGACCGCTTCGGACTCTCCCCGCATGACATCGCAAGCGTGACCGCGTGGCTCCAGTCGCAGGGCCTGCACATCAACTGGATCTCGCCCAGCCGGATCTTCATCGGCTTCGGCGGCACCGCGGCGGACCTGGGCCGAGCCCTTCACACCCAGTTGCATTCCTACACCGTGAACGGCGCGCAGCGACTCTCAGTTTCCTCCGATCCCATGATCCCGGAGGCTCTGGCCCCGGCCCTCAAAGCAATTAGCGGCCTCTACACCATCGAGGATCGGCCTCTCCACCAGGCGGCTTCGATGCAGTCGGACTCGCCGCTAATGACCGCCTCCGACGGCACCCACTACATCTCGCCGGCCGATTTCACAACCATCTACGATCTCCCAGCCTCCCTTTCCGGCAGCGGTCAAACCATCGGAATTTTGGGCCGGGCTCACACCAACTTTGCCGATTTTGAGTTCTTCCAAAATAGGACCGGAACATATTTCCCCAACCCCACCGAGATCGTTCCCATCGCATTCGGGGGCGTCGACCCAGTTCCGGCTTACACTTCTCCGCCAGGGTCCGGTGTTGACATCGGGGACCAGAGCGAAGCGACGCTGGATGTAATGCGCGCGGGCAGCGTTGCTCCCTATGCCAATCTCCTGCTGGTGATTGCGTCCGAGGCCAGCGGAGGCATCGAAGACGACGCGCAATACCTGGTGCATACCTCGCCCGTTCCCGTGCAGGTGATGACCATCAGCTTCGGCGACTGCGAGTCCGATGCCGGAAAGTCCGGCGTCGCCTTGTGGGACACGCTCTTTGCTGTGGCCGCCTCAGAGGGAATCTCGAGCTTTGTCTCCTCCGGCGATTCCGGAGCATCCGGGTGCGACTCGAGCTTTGCAACCCCGCCTGGCTCCCCGCAGCCCAACAGCCCTAATTACATCTGCTCCTCCAGCTATGCGACTTGCGTCGGCGGCACCGAGTTCAACGACACGACCAACCCCTCCTCCTACTGGAGTTCCATCAGCGGCTCCAACCTCTCCTCGGCCTACGGTTACATTCCCGAGGGAGCATGGAATGAGCCGCTGAATGATAAGTCAAAGCCACAACCGGCATCCTCCGGCGGCGGCGTCAGTTCAGTCATCCTCACCCCGAGCTGGCAGACCGGAACCGGCGTGCCGGGCGCGCGCTCCGGCCGCTACACGCCAGATCTCTCCTTTTCCGCCTCCGAGCACGATGGCTACTTCGGATGCTTCGCCGCAGGCGGGGGCAGTTGCGTCGCCGGTTCGAACGGCTCGTACCAATTCGAGTCCTTCGCCGGCACCTCGGCGGCTGCTCCCTCGATGGCAGGCATCGCGGCCCTCCTCGATCAGTCCAAAGGAGAGCCTCAAGGCAATCTCAATCCCGAACTCTACAAACTAGCGACCGCCAGCACGCCCGCCGCCTTCCACGATGTCACGGTTGCCTCCAGCGGCGTCAGCAATTGCAGCGTCAACACACCCAGCATGTGCAACAACAGCATTCCCTCGGCTTCAGGGCTGAGCGGGGGCCAGCCCGGATACCTGGTGACCGCCGGGTACGATGAGGTGACCGGCCTCGGCTCGCTCGATGTGCAGGCCTTCCTGAACAACTTCGCGGCAAAGCTGGTTCCCACGGTCACCGTCACGCTGTCGGCGACAAGCATCACCATCCTCCAGCCACTGACGGCGTCGGTCACGGTCGCCGGCGGAACAGGGAACCCAATCCCCACTGGCTCGGCAGTCCTCACAAGTGGTAGCTACAGCTTGACGGTTATTCTCAGCAACGGCGCGGCAACCTTCAACATACCGGCAGGTTCGCTGGCTCAAGGGTCGGATGGCCTGATCGTCACTTACGAGCCCGACACCGCCAGTTCCGCAATCTACACCACCGCCATCAGCTTTGAGAGTTTCATGACCGTCAATCTGCTTACTCCAACGGTTACCGTCACGCCATCCTCATCGCAGATCACCACGGCTCAATCGTTGACCGTAACGGTGACCGTCAGCGGTGGGAGCGGCAACACGGTGCCCACTGGGACCGTCTATCTCAACGGCGGCGGATACGGTTCGGGTATCACGCTCGTTAGCGGCAGCGCCACCTTCAGCATCTACCCCGGAATGCTCACTCCCGGCTCCGATGCGCTCATGGCTTCCTACGCCCCGGATACGCCAGCCTCCTCCACCTACTACAGCGCCGGAGCTTCAGCAACCGTCTACGTTTCAGCCACGGCGCCGCTAATGCCTACTGTGACGGTGACGCCTTCGTTTAGTTCCGTCGTCCAGGCCAACTCTCTTCCGGTAGCGATCTCCGTCAGCGGCGGGGTCGGTGATCCGACGCCCACCGGCTCGATTACGCTCATCAGCGGCGCCTACTCTTCCGCGGCAACAGATCTTGCGAATGGCGCTGCGGCGATCACCATTCCCGCCGAATCGCTGGCAGTAGGCTACGATGCCCTGACCGCCATTTACGCGCCCGACTCGGGAAGCGCCATCGAGTATAACAACACTTCGGGCTCGTCTTCCGTCACCGTCTCCGATCCGGTGAAGTCAACTCCGATCATAACCATCACACCGTCTTCAACGGGCATCAATCCCACGCAAGCGCTATTGGTCATCATCGCAGTCTCCGGAGGCAACGGATATCCCACCACCACGGGCTCGGTCGTGCTCAGCAGCGGAGGCTACACATCCGCTGCAGCAACGCTTGGCGGCGCCAACAGCACCACCATCACCATCCCCGCCGGCTCGCTGGCAATGGGCACCGACACGCTTACGGTCACCTATACGCCCGACGCGCAGAGCTCTCCTGTCTTCTACAGCGCAACCAACACAGCAACCGTCACCGTAGGAATGCCCAGCTTCACGATCACCGGCACATCCATCTACGTCATACCCGGTGCAACCAGCGGAAACACCTCGACCATCACCGTAGCGTCCGTCCTGGACTTTACCGGCAGTGTGCTTCTCAGCGCCGCCATCACCACCAGTCCCGCCAGCTCACAGTACCCGCCAACCCTGAACTTTGGCTCTGTCAACCCAGTTAGCATAACCAGCGGGGAATCTGCATCTGAATTGCTAACCATCTCCACCAAAGCGCCCACCACAGCAGCGCTCATACCGGTAAAGCGCCCAGCAGTTCCCTGGTATACAGCCGGAGGCGCAACTCTCGCCTGCTTCCTGTTCTTCGCCATTCCCAAACGGCGGCGCTGGCGGACCATCCTCGGGATGTTGGCCCTCCTCGCAACCCTCGCAGGCGGTGTCCTCTCCTGCGGCGGCGGCGGAAACACAGGCGGAGGTGGTGGCGGCAACTCCGGCACGACCACGGGAATCTACACCATTTCCGTCACCGGCGCCTCGGGCACCACCACGGCCACCGGCACAGTCACCCTCAACGTGCAATAGCCAGCACCGGAATCGCATCGAACCCGCAGCGCCAAGGCCCTCCTCTGCCGAGGAGCCCCCTCTCACCGTCCATTCACAATCCCTTACCACCCTGTCCGGTATTCTCTTAACCAGGGGGTATCATTGCGCGTCCACTACGGGATCACTCGCCGCCTGGCCCGCGCACTCGCCAGCCTGACACTTGCGCTCACGCTGGCCGCCGGCCCCGCCGCCCAGACGAGCGATTCCCTTCCCCAGCAACCGCCTCAGCCCGCAACATCGAGTTCGCCTCAAGACGCCCCCATCGTCACCATGGCGCCCCACGCCGAAGATAGCCGCTATTGGCTCTCCGGCCAGGCCAACATCATCTTCCAGGGCCGTCTTCCCTTCGACTCCCTTTACCAGGGCACGAACAGCTTTCACAACTCGGCTGAATACAAAACCTCGCTGCTGGGAACCCTTTATACCGCCATCAGGCCCACGCATTCGATCCGCTACAACACCGACATGATCCTGGATCTGGAGAGTGCCGGCGGCCGCGGCCTGAGCCAGGCGTTTGGGCTGGCCGGCTTTACGAATCTCGATGTCGTGCGTAATCCCAACCTCGGTCCCACTCCCTATCTGGCCCGCTACCAGATTCACCAAGTCATCGGCTTGACGGGAGAAACCACCAGCCAGGAGCCGGGCCCATTTGCTTTGGCCGCCAGCGTACCTCTGCGCCGCGTCGAGTTTCGCGCCGGCAAAATGACGCTGCCGGATTTCTTCGACCTGAATGGTCCCGGCTCCGACAGCCACCTTCAGTTCATGAATTGGACGGTGGACAACAACGGCGCATGGGACTACGCCGCCGACACGCGCGGCTACACGGTGGGCGGCATGGCCGAGTATGACGACCGCGCATGGAGCCTACGTTACGGCCTCTTCGCCATGCCCGTCGTCGCCAACGGCATCGACATGGACTGGGCCTTCAGCCGCGCCCACGCCCAGAACGGCGAGTTCGAGCTGCGCCACAGCTTCGTCGCCCAGCGCCATGGTGTCACGCGCCTGCTCTTCTATGCCAACCGCGCCCACATGGGCATCTACCGCGAGGCGGTCGATGACTTTCTTAACGGCTCCGACACGGCCAAGTATGGGATCACCGTGCCCAGCATCCTCCTTCACGAGCACTACAGCGCACTCAAATACGGCTTCGGCTACAACACCGAGCAGGAGATCACCGAGAATCTGCGCGTCTTCGCCCGCTTCGGCTGGAACGAAGGCCAGCACGAGTCCTACGTCTACACCGAGGTCGATCAGACGGTCGAGGCCGGAGCAGACTACGCCGGGAGCCGCTGGCATCGCCCAGTGGACAAGATCGGCCTCGCCGTGGTCTCGAACGCCATCAAGGCCGATCATCAGGAGTATCTGAAACTCGGCGGCCTAGGCTTTCTGCTGGGCGACGGCAACGGCAGCCCCAACTACCAACGCGCCAACGGCGACCTCAACTACGGACGCGAAAACATCGTCGAAAGCTACTACAACTGGCACGCCTGGCGGGGACTGTACTATGCCGTCGATGTGCAGCATATCTCGAACCCCGGCTACAACCGCGACCGCGGCCCAGCCTGGGTGGGCTCAGTCCGCGCGCATGTGGATTTTTGAAAAGAGATCAGAGGTCAGAAAGTCAGAACCGCGCACCTCAGGCCCTCTCTGCCTCGGCCGACTGAAACTTCGGCACCATGACCTCACGCAGAAACTTCAACCTTCCCTCAAGAGCTTCCGCATATTCAGGCGTAGCCGGAGCGTTAACGGGTATGACTTTCTTCGACGTGCGTCCTTGTTTCGCCAATTTTATCCACTTCGACATTTCGCCTATATAACTTTCGAGCGCCTGCGATGGAGTCTTGCTCACATCGATTACAAGGTAGGCAGGTGGAAGATCGCCAACGACCACCCACAACCATTCGTCTATACCTTCCTCGGATGGCTCGATGTGAAAAAGAAAAACTGCGACAATTCCACCGCAGCCATCTCCGAAAAACGCCTCTCGCATTGATTTACACCAAGAAAAACTCTGAATATAATCCAGAGCTGCGGATGCCATAGCTCGCAGTAATCTTGTATCTTCTTCATCCTCGCCAAAGGTTTTGTCGATTGGAATCAAGCCTTTAACCGGAACTACATTCTGATATTCGGCCACAGATGGATTCCTTTACGGAAAGACTACTTGCCCGTGCCCGCAGGCTGCGCCGGCGTCTGTGGCTCCGGCGGCAGCGTAACGATCACCTCGTTGGGCTTGGCGTAGTGCAGCTCGTCGCGCGCCACCACCCCGATCGCGTCCGGATTCGTCTTGAGCCGCTCGACGCGATCGCGCAGGCGCGCATTCTCCTGGTTTAGACCGTCGATCTCCTTGCGCAACTGCTGGTCTTCGACGCGCTTCTGCTGCCACACCAGCAGGCCGTTCTTGCCGGTAACTCCGTGCCAGACCAGTAGCACAGCCAGCGCCACCGCCATCACCGACGCCGCCGGACGCCACGCCCGCTGCACAAAGTTCAGCGCACGCTCGGGTACGGGCACATGCTCGTCTCCCTCGGCGGCCGCTTTCTTCCCGGCTTCAAACAAATCGTCCTGCATGAACCCCAGTCCGTCCTTAACTCATCACAAACTTTTCGGCCGCCGCCTTCAGCGCCTCCGTGTCCTGTTCGCTGCGCGCCTCGCAATAGGCCCTTACCACCGGCTCAGTCCCCGAGAGCCGGTAACAGACCCACGAGCCGTCTTCCAAAATCAGCTTCAGCCCGTCGGTTCTGACGATGCTCGCAACCTTGCGCCCGCCCAGCGCGCTGGGATCGGCCTTCAACTTCTCAGTGAACGCGGCCATCCCCTCCGAGGTCAAGTGGAAGTTCTCTCGAACCGGATAGAAGGAACCAACCTTGCCAAATAGCTCCTTCAATTGCACGCCCAGGCTCTTGCCGCGCGTGGCCACCATCTCTGCTGCCAGCAGCCCAGCCAGCACTCCGTCCTTCTCCGGCACGTGGCCGCGAATCGTAAGCCCCGCCGACTCCTCGCCGCCGATCGCGATCTTGTCGCCGTTGATGAGCTCGCCAATGTATTTGAAGCCCACCGGCGTTTCATAAAGCGGCACCTTGTGGTAGTCGGCGAGGGCATTGACCATGTTGGTCGTCGCCACGCTCTTGGCCACGCCGTTCTTCCAGCCGCGCGTCTCCACCAGATAGTCGAAGAGCAGCGCGATCACATAATTCGGCTGAATGAAAGTCCCGTCCTCATCCAGAATTCCGAAGCGATCGGCATCCCCATCCGTCGCAATCCCCAGATGCGCGCCAATCTCCTTCATCTTGGCTCTGGCGTCGCCCAGCAGTTCGCCCGATGGCTCCGGCGCATGGCCGCCGAACAAAACGTCCCGATAATCGTGAACCGTCACCGCTGCCACGCCCGCCTCGCGCAGAATCTCGGAGCTATACCCGCGCCCCGCGCCCCAGAAGGGGTCGTAGACCACCTTGATCCCCGACTTGGCAATCGCCTTCAAATTCACCAGCTCGCCCAGGCGCTTCTGAAAGGCAGGCTTCACATCGGCCGTCTCAAAACCAGCCGCGGGTGCCTCAGCGCTGGGGATCGCATCGCCATTCGCGCCGCCCGCGACTCGCACCGCAATCGCCGCCTCGATCTGCTTGGTCACCTCGGGCAGCGCCGGCGCGCCGTCCGGCGTCGAAAACTTGATGCCGTTGTACTCCGGCGGATTGTGCGAAGCGGTGAAGTTGATCGCCCCGGAGGTCTTCAACATGCGCACCGCATAAGCAATCGCCGGCGTCGGCGCGG
This sequence comes from uncultured Acidobacteriaceae bacterium, assembly GCA_963710875.1. GTDB lineage: Bacteria > Acidobacteriota > Terriglobia > Terriglobales > Acidobacteriaceae > Telmatobacter. The sequence continues at coordinate 537,536 of CAVQBW010000005.1, forward strand.
CCTCGGGAATGATGATCGGCGTAACACCCGCCCCAGCCAGCACCTTGGCCGCGATCTCCACAAAGCTCTCGCCCAAGAATCGCGGATCGCGCCCGACTAAGACTCTATGAGGCGCCGGCTGCGTCTTCACAAAGGCCGCAATCCCCGCCACCGCCAGCCGGATATTGGCCACTGTAAACTCGTCGGCCACAACCGCCCGCCATCCCGAAGTCCCAAACTTGATCCCCTTGCCCATCGTTACCCTCTCCCGCGCCGTCTTCATCGGCTCCATGTCCATACTGCCTTACTCAGCCGCATCGGGCAAGCCATGCTGTATTAATTCCGGATCACCGGCACGGGGTCTTGGCCATCCCGCAGTCGAATTTCTCGAAACGCGCATTGGGCTGTTTGCGTCAGTTGAGCAGAAGCCATAAAAAGATCTGAGGCCGCTGTGATACGCTGATGCTAAAATTATTGTCTGCGAGTTGCGCTTGCTTGGTATGTCTGCCTATATGCTCTGACAGGTGGGGTGTTGTTGAGCACGGACAGGTCTTGGCACCCGGGCAAGCCCGGTTCTTGCGGAGAGTGGGTGAGAAATGAAATCTCTTTGGATTCGCGTCATCATTGGGATCGCGGTCTGCGTCCTTTTTGACACTTCGCTAGCTTCGAGTCAGACGAAGCCGGATATTCAGCTACCGGAATTTTACGGCACCTATGCAATTGCGGGTGGCAAAACTGCCAGCCTTGATTCACCGCAAGACTTCAGCAAAACAGAGCCGATTCCCGTGGGACGCAGGGAAAACCCGGACAATGTCTGTAGATTTGGCGCTTCCGTGTTTGCGGCAACAGACGCTACATCAGTGCCGAAACTAACTGGGGATGTCCAATTCCTGGTCTTTTTCGAACCTGCGGGAACACTCACTCCAATGTTATTAGCTCAAGACATGAAACTGAAGTCCGTCGCGTTCGTAAGAGACGTCCTGTTCGATTGCCATCCAGACGAAGCCGGTCGACGAGACATTAGGCGCGGAAAGGAAAACGGATGGGACTTCGAAACCAATGTACTGGAAATGAGGATAAAACCGGTCCCAGGTCAGCAGCAAATGGTCATCGCCGTCCCCACTTCTCACCTCGATGCGGGAATCTACAGGTTGTCAGGAGGCGCGCTCAAAGCCACTTTCACGTTTTCCGTTGCTCCTGTGGATGAGGCCGCAAAGACGAGGTGCATAGATCTGACCGTCGCGTACAACATCTTTGTCCCTGGCTACATTCAAAGCGAAACGCCCACACCTTGCTCTGAAAGTGTTGACGGCGGTAGTTCCGTTGTGGCCACTCGGCCAGGCGCGCCTCAGCCAGATGTGAATTCAGGCGAAAGCAAAGTGAGTGCGGGCGGACTGACCGAACTTGTTACATCGTGGAACAAAGCCCTTGGGCAAGGCCAATCAGTCTCAATTCCAATGTGCCGTAGTGGGTCAGGCTTTGCAAACAAATGTGAAACGGGAACCTTGTCTCTCGGTCCGCAGGAAGTTTCCTTCGTGAAGACTAACGGCCAGAAAGTCTTTACTGCTATACCTTCTTTAATAAAATACAGGAGCGATCCAAATATGGGCGGAGGCGGTGTCTTCTCGCTTGCCGCTAGTGGGCAACATGCGAGATTGCTGTACTTGGTGCAAGGCTTTGACTGTCCTGATCTGCAGGAAGGGTTTCCTGTGTGCCCAGCAGCAGGGATGGAACAACAAAACATAGTTTCCGATTGGATAAAGCAGGCCCTGGTGAGACTAGCATCCGGCAGCTCCAATGCAGTTCCACAGAAGTGAAATCGAGAGAGCGTCGCCATTCAGGAACGCCCCGAATCTCGACGAAATGCACACAGCCAGTTTCCTGATAACAAATCAGGCCTTTCGTCATGCACACACCCCACATCCCGTGTCTCAAGGGAGGGCCTTGGCCTCTAGTCGATTATTCTAGCGGAACTGCGTTGGGTGTTTCCTCTGCAAGCCGCTACTTGGCGTCAGACGTTGGTAAATCGCCAAAGCACTCAGAACGCACCGGCTCACCGGCGACTATTGTTTGTAAACTGACTGTGGAAGCACCCCATGCCCTCACCCAACCCCCCAGCCCGCATCGTCCTCACCACCACGGCCAACCCCGACCAAGCCGCACGCCTGGGCCGCACGCTGGTCGAGGAGCGCCTCGTCGCCTGCGCCACGCTCATTCCCGCCGTCCAATCCATCTACCGCTGGAAGGGCGAGATCGAGACCGCGACGGAAACGCTGCTGCTGTTCAAGACCGGCCCCGAACAGCTCGCCGCCCTCGAGGCCCGTCTGCATGAACTGCACAGCTACGAGACGCCCGAGTTCCTGGTTCTCAAGGTCGATGCCGCCAGCCAGCCTTACCTCGACTGGCTCCAATCCTGCTTGCGCCAGCCGTGAACCCCGGCCCGCCATCCCTGACGGCTTTCCACCACCCCAGAAAACCGGCCTCAACAACCGCTCCGTCTGGTATTCTTGGCTTGTTTGATCGTCATGCGCTGGTTACTGATTGCCCTCCTCGTCTCGCTCGCGGCGCTGCTGATTGCAGCCGCTGGAATGACGCTCCACATCTGGGTGCAGCGCGCTCGACTCCGCTCAAAGCCTTCCGCCGGCCAGGGACCTGTGGCCGGTTCGTCGCCGGATGCGGCGGAGGAAACCTACGCAGAAGACGTAGAACCAGAGAATTAGGGCCGCCGGCCCCGAGGTAAACTCATTGAGCAATACTCTCTCAGCGCAACTGGCTCCCGCCGCAACCCCGGCCTGGCTGCGTTCAACCGGCATTGTGCTGGCAGCGAGCGCCCTGGTAGCCATCTGCGCCCACATCGCCATCCCCCTCTACTTCACGCCCGTGCCGCTCTCGATGGCGCCCTTCGCCGTACTGCTGCTGGGCCTGCTGCTCTCGCCGCGCATGGCCGCGGCCACGCTCGGCGCTTACCTTGCTGAAGGTGCGCTCGGTCTGCCGGTCTTCGCCCCCAGCCCGCTCTCAGGCGTTGCCCATCTGCTCGGACCCACGGGCGGCTACATCATCGCCTATCCCGCTGCCGCTGCTCTCATTTCGTTTCTCTGGAGACGCAGCGGGCGCAGCTTTTCCTTGGCCCTGGCCAGCGCCGCCGCCGGCGATCTTGTCATTCTCGCCTGCGGCGCACTCTGGCTGGCCGCGCTCACCCACGCCTCGGCTCAGGTGGTTTTCACCCTCGCCGTACTTCCCTTCCTCGCCGGAGACGCACTCAAGATCGCCTCAGCCGCCGGGCTGGCCGTCGGTGTTCAGCGCCTGCGCCGGTTTGCAAGATAGCAGCTTTTTGTTCCGGTGCTTTGCGGGAAACGCAAAGGGCCGGGGCTCACACTATTCAATAGCAGTGACGCCGTTCTAATCATTCATTGCAGCACTTTGGCCGAAAGGACCTTGGTTCCGTATGAGCAACCCGAACACCCTGGCTGCCAGCGCGGCAGACATGATCGAGATCTCTATCGCCCACAGTCCCGACTCCGACGATGCCTTCATGTTCTACGGCCTGGCCACCAGCAAGGTCCGCGTCCCCGGCTACCGCTTCACCCACACCCTCTGCGACATCGAAACTCTCAACCGCCGCGCCCAGAACGAGGCCTTTTTCGACGTAACCGCCATCAGCTTCCACGCCTACCCCTACCTCCAGCAGAACTACACGCTGATGGGCTGCGGCGGCAGCGTTGGCGAAGGCTACGGCCCCATGATCGTCTCCCGGAATCCGCTCACGCCAGAGGATCTCAGCCGCATCAAGATCGCCATCCCCGGAACGCTCACCACCGCCTACCTCGCGCTCAAGATCTTCAACCCCGAGATCCGCACCGAGACCGTCCCCTTCGACAAGATCATTCCAGCCATTCTCGCCGGCGACTACGAAGCCGGACTCATCATTCACGAGGGCCAGCTCACCTACAACACCAGCGGCCTCTACAAAGTCATCGACCTGGGCGCCTGGTGGCAGGAAACCACCGGCATGGTGCTGCCTCTGGGAGGAAACGCCATCCGCCGCTCGCTGGGCGCAGAGAAGCACAAGATCCTCTCCAAGGCCCTGCGCGACAGCATCCAGCACGCCCTCGATCATCGCGAAGCCGCCCTCGAATACGCCATGCAGTTTGCCCGCGACCTCGATACCCGCATGGCCAGCCGCTTCGTCAGCATGTACGTCAATGACCGCACCCTCGACTACGGCGCAGACGGCCGCGCGGCCATCCGCAAGCTGCTCGACCTGGGCCACGAACGCGGCATCATCCCCATCGCCCCTCAGGTGGACTTCGTCGACTGAATCCGGAGCATCCATGCCTGAGCCCATGCACCCCCGCCACGCCCTCGTCCTGAGCCACGTCGCCTTTGAAGACCTCGGCACCCTCGAAGCGCCGCTCATCGAGCGCGGCTTCGAGATCGAAAACGTCCTTGCCGCTACGGCGCGCTTCCCCCTGCCGCAGGCGGAGTCTTGCGATCTCCTCGTCGTCCTGGGTGGTCCCATAGGAGTCTACGACCACCAGGACTTCCCCTTCCTCAAGGACGAGATTGCCCTGATCTCCCAGCGTTTGGCAGCGCGCAAGCCGATTCTGGGCATCTGTTTAGGCGCGCAACTGATGGCCGCGGCCCTCGGCGCTCGCGTCCTTCCCGGCAACCATGGCGCGGAGATCGGCTGGTTCCCGCTGCAAGCGGCTTCAAATCAAACACCCGCCTGGTTCGCCCCCCTGCTCGCCGACGGCCTCTCCGTCTTCCATTGGCACGGAGACACCTTCGACCTGCCCCCCGGCGCGCTCCATCTGGCAAGCTCCGGCCTCTACGCCAATCAGGCCTTCGCCGTCGAAGACTTCGCCCTGGCCCTGCAATTCCATCCCGAGGTCACAGCCGCCGGCCTCGAAAGCTGGTACGTGGGCCACGCCAGCGAATTGCATCACGCCGGAATCTCCGCCGCCAGCCTGCGCTCCGCGGCCCTCCAGCACGCCGCTGCCCTCGAAGCGGCCGCAAGCCGTTTCTTCAACCTCTGGCTTGACTCGGTCATGTAGAGCAGTCCTCATTCAGACCAGCAACGCTCCGTGCCCCATCCATTCCGCGTTTTTCTGCGGAATGGGTGGGATACCAACAAACCCCGTGCGCCATCCTCCGCTAACCTGCCAACTCGCCAACCCCGCGCAGCGGGGGCTAACTCGCCGCATTGGATCCAATAAGCCATGCCGCAAGCCGCTCATGACCTTCGGCACCCCAGCTCCTGTGCAAAAGTCATTGAAAACCCCAAAGAATCTTTCGCCGCTCTCTAAATGATTTCTAACCGTCGCCGATGCATCCCCTAGCGAGGTTCTTGAGAATGCTCCCCTACTCCACGCTCACCTTCCTGCTGGCATCGGCCGAACCCGCTCTGCTCGCCGCCATCGAACCCATGCTGGCCGCCGACGGCGCCTCGGTCCAGGTCGTGCTCTGCGCCGAGGCGGCTCTGGCCGCGCTCACCGCCTCCCCCGCGCCCAGCCTGGCCCTGATTGACGCCGATCTGCCGGGCATGAAGCCCCACACGAGCCTTAGCCAGTTGCTGGCCGGGGCGCGCGCCGAGGCCAAAGGCCGCCGCTTCCCGATTGTCCTGATTTCGGACAATCTCACCCAGGAGTGGATCGACCGCCTCGCCGACGGCGTCATCGACGACCTCGTGCCGCACATCAACGAGCCGGTCTTGCTGCGCTTCCGCCTGCAATCGGTGCTGCGCGACCACCGCCGCCTGCGCGAGCTTGAAATGCTCCGCGAAGCCGCAGCCCTCAACGCCCAGATCGACCGGCTGACCGGCGTCTACAACCGCGAAACCATGCTCGCGATGCTCTTCCGCGAAACCGATCGCGTGCAGCGGATGAAAAGCTCGCTCTGCGTGATCCTCTTCGACATCGACGACTTCGGCCACTGGAACTCACGTCTCGGCACCGATGCCTGCGACGAGCTGCTCTGTCAGGTCGCAACCCGCTCCACGCGCCTCTTGCGCAGCTACGACCTGCTGGGCCGCCCTGGAAAGGACGAGTTCCTCATGGCTCTGCCCGGCTGTTCGAGCGCCAACGCCGTCCTGATGGCCGAACGGCTGCGCCTGGATGTCTTCAGCGCGCCCTACCGCGTCGGAGGCGACGCCATCCGTCTCTCCGCCTGCTTCGGCGTAGCCTCCAGCCTTGGACGCTCCCCGGTAGTGGTACTCCGCGAGGCCGAACAAGCTCTGCTGGTAGCCAAGGCCACCGGCCCCGAGTCCATCCAGTGTGCCGGCGACTTCCCCGAACCCATCGCCGCCCCGGTAGCCTTCCTCTCCTCCACCTCCGAGGACGAACTCCTCGCATGGTAGCCGCGGAGTCAGTATCCCCCCGCAAGGACTCGAGGTGAACATCTGACGATTCATGCTAAGGAAATTCAGGCATGAACGAACTCGTCCGCGCCGGCTCCTGTTCCACACGCCGTGATGCGAACGTTTTCTTGACTTGATATGGTCTCGCTGCCGGTGCTCAGTAGCTAAAGCCTTTGGCCATCCCGCTGGCTGTAGCACCATCGCTGTCAGTTGTCTTGTGCCTCACCGCGCTCTTTGTGGCAGGGGCTATGCTCCTCACAACCAGTAAGAAAAATGACCACCTCGGCCGCAGATGCGCGGATGAGGAAAGGCCGCGAGCAGGAACTGAGAGCCAAGCATGTGAAGTTCCCCCCTCTGCGATTTCTCGCGAAGGGGGGATGCGTTCTGTAGCAAGGTCATGCCTAACCCGGCCAAGACGATCCGGTCGCTACCATCTGTTGACCGGGCCGTGACAGGTGCCGGCGCCCTTGTCGCTGAAAGAAGCCGGTCCGGTTTTCTGTGCAGGATCCTTCAGTGCCGACTCGTAATCCCACGCGTAGCCGTTCTGATTGAGCTTCAGGCCCATAACGCCCCAGAATTCCCCGGTTGCCGCCTCGAGATTCTCTGCATTGAAGTTCGGGTTGCCGCTAGGATCGGCGGCTGTTGTGTTGGTTGTGACGACTGTATCGAGTGTCTCGCCGCCGGTGCCTACGATGAACTCCCGTATGCCCTTCTTTGGATCGAAATTCCCGGAAGGGTCAAGCGGGCGGTAGCGGGCATAGAGGTGGTCGTGTCCGGTCAGCACCAGGTCGGCTCCGTACTCGTAGAGCAATTGCCAAAAGGCCTGAGCGGTAATGCCCTCTTCGCTGATGCTGTTTGCTGCGCTGAAGGTGGGCTGGTGCCAGTAGGCGATCGTGCATGCGGAATGATTTGCCGCCAGATCCTTTTTCAGCCATTCGAGTTCGGAGGCAAACCAGGAGCCTGTGGGCGAACAACCGCCCGGCTGTGTCTCGCACTCTATATTGAGCGAGATAAGGTGCCATGAGCCCAGATTATAGGAATACCAGCCATCTCCGACTCCGACTGGGCCGCCGTTCGCTGCGTTTCCGAGTCCGCCCGTCTGCTCGAAGTGCCCCGCCTGCCCATCCGAAAACGGCACGGGCTGGGTGAAGGTACCGCCGGTGTCGGGGTTGTTGGCGATCGTTGCCGTCATCATGGTTCCATCGGCATTGTGCTGAACACCGTTGAAGTAGGAGAAGTAGCCGTAGCCGGCAACGCCGACCGCGCCGTGCTCGGTATAAAACTCGTGGTTGCCAGGCGCGGGCCGCGTGATCGCTTTGAAAGCTCCATAGGTCAATTCGTACGAGCTCTCAAAGTCCGAGTATTGTCCCACCTGGTATTGCTCATCTCCGGCCAGCGCGACGAGGTCCGGTTTCATCGTCTCAATCTGCGCCGCGGTAGCCGCCTGGGACGCGAGCAGATTCTGAGCGGTGTCCCCGACACAGTTTTCACCCGCCTTCTCGCCGCTGGGCTCCGTCTCGCCTGGCTGGCAGGCAACGTCGCCAACCACCGCCAACACGGGCGAGCGGCCGATGGTTGCGTATGGCCATGTATTGTCTGGCGTCGGATTGCCGTAAGGCCACGGATTGCTGTTGGAGTTTTGATTCTGTGCATCTGCTCTCGCGGCAAATGCCAGCACCGAGACGGCGGCTCCAAGGAGCACTGCCGCTCGGAACCTGCCTTGGATCATCTTCATGCAGACCTCCGGTTCGGATTTGTGGTTGGGGATACTTGCCAAGTTGGGGATAACTTGCCAAGTTGGGGATAACTTGACAAGCTGGGGATACTTGCCAGATCACTATCTTCTATCTGTTCAATATTTCTTGTCTATGCCGAATATGTTAAAAAACGGTTACAGAGGCTATTTGGCAGGTCGTTTAAACCATCGGCAAACGGAATACTCGCGGCGCACGCGATGCGGTGCTCAGGCGTAGCGAAACAGCGCCATGAAACCGAAGTCCATGTGCTGCTGGATATGGCAGTGAAACAGCGTCAGGCCAGGCTGGTCGGCGACCAGATCCACCGTGGCGCGCCCAAATGCGGGAACGATCACCGTGTCTTTCTTGATGCCCGCAGTCGGCTTGCCGTTGAGCTCGACGAGCTCGAACAGGTGTCGGTGGAAATGCAAAGGGTGAGAATCGTCGCTGCGATTGTGAAACACCAGCCGGTAGCGGCCTCCCTGTCGCAACAAGAATTCCCGTTCATGCGGATATTCTTTGCCGTTGACGAGCCAGTGATTGATTCCATTCGGTCCGCCGGGCACTTTTTCAAAGACCATGTCGATGGTCTCGTCTGGCGTGGGATGCGGCGCGGTCGTGCCAAAGCCCGTCGTGCCGAAAATGGTGTAGTCCCAGCGCGACTTTGGAGGCGGAGTCCATCGCGCGCGCTGCTTTTGATTGGCGTACTCCACCACTAGCCCCAAGCCCGATTGCCGCGCGACATCGCGGATCTCCCCTAAAATCCAGACGCCGGGGTTATTCATCTCCACGATCGCATCCACGCGCTCGCCCGGCGCGATCTCAATCATGTCGACCGGCTGAGGCGCCGGCACGGGATTGCCGTCGAGGGCGATCACCTGAAACTTGTGGCCGGGCAAAGCCACACGATGAATTTGGGCAGCGCTCGCGTTGAGCAGGTGCATCAGGATGCGCTGACCCGGCTGCACGCGCAGCGGATCGCCCGCCCCGAGTATTTTGTCGTTAATCGAATAAAGAGGAGCGCTGACTTCGAGTCCGTTCGGACGCAGGTCCGGAGTGGCGGGCTTTTCGGGCATCGGGTCGTTGGGATCCGCCGCCATCTCGTCCTGATCCATCGTAGACAGAAAATATTGCCATTCGCGCAGCGCCAGAAAGACCTCCTGGTCGTAGCGTCCAGGGTCGTTCGCGGAATCGATCATGAAGAAACCGAACTGGCCGGTGTAGGCGCCCCGATGCAGATCCATCATGGCCATGGTGTGCGAGTGGTACCATCGCGAACCCGCCGGCTTGGCCACGAATTGATAGCGCCGCCTGCCGTGGGGCGGGACCGGCGGGGTGCCTTCTTCCTCCGCCCCGTCCACTTCCGAGGGAACGAACAGGCCATGCCAATGCACGTACTCCGGAACGTCTGTGTCGTTCACAACGTCGACGGTGACGGGCTGGCCCTCGCGCACCCGTAGGAGAGGACCGGGGACTTTATTGCTGTAGCCGATTGTGCTGATGACAACCTCCGGGGCCAGCTCGACCAACATGGGCGCGATTTGCAGGGTGAAATTCGCCGCACGCCCGGCGGTACGCTCGGCGGCCTTCGGTTCCATCGGCGCCATCCGATGTTGTGGCGGCTGGGTCGGCCCCGGAACCATCTGGGGGCCAAGCGACTTCCCAAACGCTGGCCGCAGCTTGCCTGCCCCGGTTGCGATCATGGTGGCCCATCCAAGCCGTACAAAATCCCTTCGTTTCATGCGATCCTCATCCCAGCTGCGAACGTCGCCATACTGACGAATGCCTCAAGGCGCAATGCCGATATAAAAACTCTCCTGATCGTTTTCATATTAACGTTGGTCCTTCCCCTTGTGGTTGAATGGTTGGGCAAAATCTAAGGTACGTGACTTCACCAGGAGAATGTTTCGTCAGATTTGGACAGAGTTAGCTCAAACAATAGACGGCAGAAACTGGCTCGCGCCCGATTACGCCCTCTCGAGGGTGCGCGAGACCCAGAACGCAGGACAAAGGGCCAAAAAGCCGAATGGTTCGCCGTCGTGGACTTCGTTCTACAGACAGTTTCTCAGAATGATACCAAACTGACGAGATCGGCGTTTTGCAGGACCTATCCGAGATTCAGCTCATAATCCAAGCTCGATGAGTGATTTGGCCTTATATCGCCCGTTGACAACGAGCGGCGCGGGAAGGACGGTCATTGATCGCAAGATCGAAAAGGGGTCGTCTCTAGAGACGGAAGATACTTGCAACACGACGACACATCCATTGCAGCATTTTCGATTCAGCTGCCGGCAGAACACGCGACGCCGAGCGGCTTTTTCCGATCCGGCCCCCACGGACAGGCCTTCGTCTGTGGGGGGAAGTAAAAGCCATCCCGCTCGATGCCGGCGATGTCAACGAGTGAATCGAAAAATGCTCCGGGGTCGATTGGCCAGGTACGCGACATGGAAGGTGCGGCCGGCAATTCACTCTATTCGGCTCGGAGCGCACGAATTGGATCGACGGATGCCGCCCGAAGCGCAGGGAGTCCCGATGCCGCGATCGCCAACATCAAGACTGTTGCCGCTGCCAAGGACAATGCCATCGGATCGAAGGGGCTTACTCCGAACAAAAGCGAACGGAGGAGCTTCGAAGCCGCCGCAGCTCCAGCCAAGCCTATCACGCAGCCTGCGGCAGCCAGCTTTGCAGCTGATGTGAGAACCAGGCGGACAATTGCCGCGCGTTGCGATCCTAACGCCATGCGAATCGCCATTTCCCGCACTCGAGTCACGACGGAAAACGAGATCACGCTATAGATACCCATGAGCGCCAGCAGCACAGCCGCGAAGGCGAAACCGCCGATTAGCACTGTGTTAAAGCGCCGTGGCGCCTCGGTTTCAGATACCGCTTGCTCCATCGTTTGAACCTGCGTCAGTGGCAGCAGCGGGTCGATGGAATGCACCGCGGAGCGCAGGCCGTTCTCCATCCGCTCCGGCGGTAGAGAAGACCGCAGCACGATGTATCCGATGTTGCCATTCAAGTCGGTCGGCAGAGCCAGGGCACCAGCTTCATCCTCTCCCTGATCCACTGGCAAAAAATACTGTTCTTGCGTGGGAGTGTCCGGCGAGGTAAGTTTGACGTCTGCCACTTCACCCACCACCGTCAGCCACGGGGTGGCCGATTCCGGGGTTGCTAGGCGCATACGCTTCCCGAGGGGGTCCTGGCCAGGCCAAAAGTGCTGGGCCAGCTTGCGATTCACAATGATCGTCAGCGGGGCGCCGTGCCGGTCCGCCTCCGTAAACAACCGTCCACGCAACAATGGAATTCCCATGGCCGGGAAATAGTTTCCAATCACCTGAGACGCGGCTGCCAGGTTCATGTCCGCCCCTTTGGGTGGCGCATATCCGTCCACCACGAAGGTTTCAATGTCGATGCTGCCACCAGCCGGCAACTTATTGCTGATTCCTGTCGCGGTAACCCCAGGCAAGGTATTCAAACGCCTCAACAATTCGCGATTGAACGCATCCACCTGCGCTTGTTTTTGATATTGCTTCACAGGAAGCGAATAGGAAGCCGTCGTCACATGCTGAGGCTCAAACCCCAGGTCAACTGAGCGCATCTTCTCGAAGCTGCGAAGGAGTAGGCAAGATGCGGTTAGCAAGGTTAGCGCGACCGCAATCTCCGCCACCACCAGCGTCGCTTGCAGCCGCGCGTGGCCAATCCCCGCCGAACCGCTTCTTCCGCCTTCCTTCAAGTTCGCGTTTACATTGGCGCGCATCGCCATCAATGCCGGAGCCAGCCCGCACGCGACGCCCGTGGCCACGCTCAGCAGCAGGGCGAATCCCGCCTCACGCCAGTTCAGCCCAATCTCGCCAATCCGGGGCAGACTTTCCGGAAGCTCGTTCCTGCCCACCAGCAGCGCCGCTGCCGCGAGAGCCAATCCAAGCAACCCGCCGCTCATGCTCAGCACCAGACCTTCCACAATGGCCTGGCGCAGCAGCGCCGACGCCCGTGCCCCTAGCGCCAGCCGCAACGCCACTTCTCGTTGCCTCCTGATCGCCCGCACCAGCATCAGCCCCGCCAAATTCACGCATGCAACCAGCAGCACCACCGCCACCGCAAGGAACAGCGTCAACAGTAGCGGCCTTGTCTGTCCTGTCACCTTTTCCTCAAGCGGCGTCACCTTTGCGCTGATGCGAGCGTCCGCCATCATCGCGGGAAAACCACGCATAATCTCTTGCGCCACAGTCTCCGCATCGGCCTGGGCCTCTCCTGCTGAAACGCCCGGCTTCAGCCGCCCCACCATCTGATAGCCGAAGTCTGCCGCGGCCGCGGGTGCGCGCTCTTGCTCGGTGAGGCTCATCGGCACCCACAGCTCTGTGCGGTTCAGGTGTCCCGGCGTCAGCGGAAATTCGAAGTTGCGCGGCATCACGCCGATCACGACATACGGCTTGCGGTCGAGCAGGATCCTGGTCCCCAGAATCTGCGCGTTGCCATGAAACCGGCTGACCCACGTTGCGTAGCTCAGCACCGCCGCCTCTTGTCCATGCTCCATTTCATCCGCCGTAAAGATTCTCCCAAGTTGAGGACCCACGTCAAGAACGGAGAAAACTCCGGGTGTCATGCGCGCTGCCGTCACCTGCACGGGTTCACCCGACACCGACAGCTCATACGTCGCGCCCTGATAACCTCCCATCGCCGTAAAGCTATGTGTCTCCCGCGTATAGGTCTCGATCTCCGGCACTGCCACGCCAACTTCATCGCTTCCCCCGATATTGACCCCAGCCAGCCGGTTTGAAAGCACCATGATCCGGCCCAAATCTGGAAAGGCCAGCGGCCGCAGCAGCACCGCTTCAACAATCGAGAAGATAGCCGTCGTCAATGCAATGCCAAAAGCAAGCATCAGCACTGCGGTAATCGCAAACCCAGGCGATTTGGCGAGTTGCCGGATCGCGAGTCGAAGATCGGAGATCAGCTTCTGCATGGGCATTCCTCGAAGATTTGAAATCGTAATTCTAGAGAGCAACTCTCGCGCTGTACGGTCGCTCGTTAAGACTCATGAGGTGAATTGCTTTGCCAATGTGGGGAACAGGCTGGAGCTCCCGGTGTCCAATTGCGAGGAGCTTGTTCGCAAGTTAACACGATCCACAGACATTTTTTCTCTCGATGCCCTAACAATTTTTTAGCCAATTCCTATTGATTCTTTAGACCTGCCGTGATTCAACTTCAGCTGAAGGGCCTCTAGGTTTATGCCAAATCGCCAGGTCACACACCGAGGCTGATTACTCCTCAGATGTCGCCTAGTATCCGCCGATATGCCTCCGTATGATCCACAGTTAACGGTAACAGGGCAAACCACGCATCCACACCCGCCCCCCTGAAAACACGACTCGGCGATTAAGCAAAAACGTAGACTCACCAAAAGCCGGTTCCTCGATCCACTCGATACTTCATCCAAGCCTGACTGCTCTCAAGATCAATAGCAACCCCGCACCAACGATAAAAACCCCAATGGCCCGTGCGGCGCTTTTGCCAGCCGGCGCAAGGCGCTCGGCGGTGATAGCTGCCGTAACGGCAGCCATTGCGCGCAGATCCATGACCCCAACTACCAAAAGGATCGCCGTCAGGTTGGCGCAACTAAGGCCGCAATGAAATCCAAAACGCACACCCTGCCACCAGGCTGTCCCTGCGTCTGCCGGCAGTGTGCGGCCGCGCGCCGGCATTTCCCGGCAACAGGCAAGCTGATGTGCCTTCCATGGCGTGAGCTGAACTGCGCCGGCGATGAGGATGACCACACCAACCGCGGCCGGAACAGCGTGAGCCACTTCCGGGTGTTCCATCTCGGTGGCCGCCAGCAAGACGCCCAGCGGAAAGACGGCCAAACCGAACAGCGCCCACACGAAGAAATAGCCAAGTCCTGCCAGCACAGTGAGAGGTGCGAGGCGCGATTCGCCGGTGCAGCGGACCGCCTGGCGGTAGCGACCCAGCATAGGCGCCAGGGACGGCAGCATCATGGCTGCCATCATCACAACCCACATCGCGAGGAACCTCGCAGCAGCCTCGATCCAGGTTTGCCCAGGCATTCGCATCCATGCCATCGTCATCGTCCAGCCGCCGGGCATCCGCATTTCGCCCATAGCCGGCATGGAGTTGCACCAAATCACTGTCACCAACGCGCTCACGGCGAAGAGGAGTCCTGAGATGGCGAAGAAAACTCGGCCGCGCGCTCCCCCTGATACCGCATAAGCGCCTATTCCGCTGGAGATGCTGCACTCGAAGTGATTGTTGAAGGACGTAGCGCTTTTCATGATGCTGTCTCCGTTTTGAGCAGTGCGCGCAACGCGCACTGGTTTCGTATCGTCCCTGGAGTGAGACCGAGCCCCGCGGTCGATGAACTTCTGTCCTGCTTAGTACCGATTGTGACGGCGGGGAGATGTCGCGCTCATTCGCAGCCGCACGCTTTCGCTTCTGCCTCTCGCCTTCTGGTCGCGGCTCCTGCAGGGTCGGTGATGATATCGATCCACAGCGGGTCAGGCGCGGTCTCGACGGCGTAGTTGTCGTGCCAGTTCCACCACTTGTACGGCGGGGTCTGCGGGTAACCCTCCGGCGAGTCCTCCCAACTTTCCTGGCGGCCGAGCGCCGTCATATCGAGGTAGCTCCAGGTGGTCCCCATCGCCTCGTCGCCGCGGCTGTTGATGAGGTATGTGCGGAACACCTTGTCGCCGTCGCGGATGAACGCATTGTGGCCGTGCCACTGGTCCACGCCAAAGTCCACGTCGAAGCTGTCGGTCATGGTGTACCAGGGCATCTCCCAGTCCATCCGCGCCTTCAGGCGCGCGATGGCCGCCTGAGGCGCGCGCGAGGCCCAGGCGAGGGTCGTGTCGCGGGCATTCAGATGGGCCAGGTGGGCGACCTGATCGGCGCCAAGCGAGCAGCCGCGGCAGGCGTGGTCGGGCCAGCCGAATACCCCAGGCTCGAAGAAGGCTCGATAGACAATCAACTGGCGGCGGCCCTCAAACAAATCGAGCAGGCTGACTTTGCCGTTGGGTCCGTCGAACTCGTACTTCTTCTCGACGGCCATCCACGGCATGCGCCGGCGTTCAGCGGCCATGGCATCGCGTGCGTGCATCAGAGCTTTCTCTTTCACGAGCAGCTGCTGGCGCGCAGCCTCCCACTCCTGTTGCGACACGATCGGGGGTTTGTTCATCGCGAGATGCCCATTGGTTTCGGTTCCGTGCGTTGTCTGTGTCGTCATCGTCTTTTCTCCCTTCATGAGGATTTGGCCTTCTGTTGCGTCACCGATCTCTTTTCCATGCGAGGCTCTCTTAGAGAGCCACGCTCTGGGGCACGAAAGCCGCGGACATGCGTTCGAGGGTCTTGGCTGCACCGTTGCGCCAGCTCTCGGCAATGGATTGGGACAGCGGATCGGGGAAAATCTCCTCTTCGCCCTTTTCCAAACCATCGAATATGGCCACTGCGGCGGACTCGGTCGAAGCCTTCGGGATATCGAAGCCCCGGTTCATATCGGTATCGACGGGTCCGGTCAAGATGGCATGTACCGTCACGCCCTGGCCGGCCAAGAGCGCCCTCAGCGACTGAGTCATGCTGAGCGCGGCGGCCTTCGAAATGGAATAGCCGGATACTACCGGCAGGGCCGCAAGCGCCACCGTTGAAATGTTGTTGACTATAGCCCCCTTCGACCGCTTCAACAGCGACAGGAACGCGCGAGTCACATTGAGCGGACCGTACAGGTTGACCGCCAGATGCTGTTGGATCACCTCAGGCTTGCTTAGATCGTCGTAAATGGCGATACCGGCGTTGTTGATGAGAACGTCGAGACTGTCAACCTGCCCGACAGCCTGCTGGATCTGCTCAGCGTTAGTCACGTCGAGGGTTAGGGGCATCACGCGTTTGTCAGAGTGCTGCCATGGGCCGCGAGTGCCGGCATAGACTTTCTGTGCTCCGCGCCTGAGTGCTTCTTCGACGAGCGCCCGGCCGATGCCGCGATTGGCGCCGGTGATCAAGACTGTCTTTTTCGCGATGTTCATGGTGTTCTCCTCTTGGGTTTGGGGCCGGCTTTGGCTTGCCCGTTCTTGCCTCTCCGCCGTGTAAAACCGGTAGGGTAGTCAAGATTCATCGGTGATTGGCAATTTCTTTCTTGGGGGCCCGGATGCTCGTGCGTGAATCGTCGATCGGATCTTCGCGGAGGGCGGCCTGGTCAACTAAGCTTTCAGTGCTCTGCTGTGGTCCCGGGGATGATGGTGCACCGGCTTCTCAGTCTCTTGCGCCGGTCTGCACAAATCCAACTTACCATTCCTTCAATCCGCGCGCAATTGGGAACACCCATGTGCCTGGGTCCCGCTAGGGCCTGTTAACACTACCCCGGCGGGCGGCGCTGCTGGCGAAAATCGGGCCAGGCTAGGCGGAGGCCGAAGGGTTTGGTGGTTCCAAATTCGAGGCCGACAACAACGTCTGGCCCGATTTGCGCCGCAGCCCCAAGGGACGGGGCCAGTTTTCCCCCTCTCTTCGTCAATCGTCGCTAGGATACACCCGGTATCCGTCGCTCCTCACTCCTCGATAGCGGGAAAATTGGCTCCCGTCGCCGCCCACCAGGGTAGAGTTAGCAGGCCCTAACTGGTCTCGCTTGTTTTTGTCGGAAGGTGCACGTCTGCGCTCACCACCTTGCGATACCGCTCTGCCCAGCGGCACATGCCTCGAAGTGGCGCAATGATGGTTTTTCCCGCATTGGTGAGGGAGTACTCGACGGCGATCATCTTCGATCCCATCGCGCGCCTTGCGATCAATCCTGCGGATTCGAGATTGCGAAGGGTTCTCGTAAGCATTCGCTGAGAGATATTTCCAAGGTGGCGCCTCAATTCGCCGTGCCGGTGAGGCTTCAGTTTCAGTGAGAATAAGATCTTTGGGGTCCATCTGCCAATAAAGATCGGAGAGGGCATCTTCGTTTGTTCAGTCGTTTTCATATTTGTCCTTGGTCGCCTGTTCAGTTCTCGTTGTGACCCGCGGATGTTGGCCACGAGATAAACTTAGCGCAGGATATTAAAACGGTGGGAGTGACAAGTGTGGCGGGATTCCGATGGATTCGCTGATCACAGCTGCGGCACAGGCCCTTGCGGCGGGTGACCCTCTCGGCGCATTGAAGCGCGTGGCGCTGCGCGACGATGCGCCCGCTCTTGCGCTTCGCGGTATTGCGATGGCACAGCTCGGCGATTTTGCACGGGCAAAGAAGCTGCTGCGAAGAGCGGTGCGCGCCTTCAGCCCAAAGGAATCTGTGGCGCGCGCGAGGTGTGTCGTCGCCGAAGCCGAGATCGCGCTGGCCTCACGCGATCTGGGCTGGCCTGCAAAAGCGCTGGACGCAGCGCAGGCGGAGCTTGAGAAACACGGCGACCGGCTGAACGCCGCGCATGCGCAGTATCTCGAGGTCCGTCGTCTTGTGCTGATCGGCCGCCTGAACGAGGCGGAGCGCATGCTCGCCGATTTTGACTCGACGCCCTTGCCGCCCGCACTGAGAACTACCTATGAACTTATGGTTGCGGGAATCGCAATAAAACGCCTGCAAACCAAAGCGGCGCGAGCTGCGCTGGCTCGGGCCGAACGCGCCGCCCGGCAAGCCAATATCCCTGCTTTGACTGCTGAAGTTGAAAGTGCTTCCCATGTCCTTGACGCGCCGGCAGCCCGCCTGATTGCGCGCGGCGATGAGCGGACGCTCCTCCTCATGGAAGTCGAAGCATTGCTCGCGTCTAAAGCGCTCGTCGTGGACGCCTGCCGGAATGTTGTGCGCGATCGACGCACCGTGGTTTCGCTTGTAACGCGTCCGGTGTTGTTCGCGCTCGCCCGCGCGCTCGGCGAGGCCTGGCCCGGTGACGTTCCAAGGGATCGGCTCCTTGCCCGCGCGTTCGGAGCCAGATGCGTTGATGAATCGCATCGCATGAGGCTGCGCGTCGAAATCGCGCGGCTGCGCAAGATGCTTCGGCCGCTGGCAGATGTGAATGCGACGCAGCGAGGATTTGTACTTGCGCCGCGGGCTGCCAAAGAAGTGGTCGTGCTCGCGCAGCCGGTCGAAGATGAGAATGGGGCCGTGCTCGCTTTCCTCGCGGATGGTGAGTCGTGGTCGAGTTCAGCCCTGGCGATCGCCCTTGGCACAAGCCAGCGTTCCGTGCAGCGAGCCCTTGATTCACTCGCGGCGGCAGGAAAGGCGCAGTTCTTCGGACAGGCACGTGCTCGTCGCTGGGTCACACCACCGGTGCCCGGATTCACGACGACTTTGTTACTCCCCGCTCCGCCATTTACTGATTAAGGTGGATGTATGAAACAGTCAACTGCCGAAATCGTTCGTGAGTATGGTCCCTTTCCCGGTGCCGAGCGCGTGCATGGAGTCACCTTTGACGGCCAAAACGTCTGGTTTGCGTCCGGAGACAAGCTGAACGCCTTCGATCCCGCGAGTGGAAAGGCAGTGCGCTCGATTGACGCCGCCGCACATGCGGGAACCGCCTTCGACGGCCATCACTTCTTTCAAATCGCCGAAGATCGCATCCAGAAGATCGATCCCCGAAACGGCGCGCTGTTGGCTACGATTCCTGCGCCCGGCGGCGGTCGTGACTCCGGGCTGACGTGGGCTGAAGGCAGCTTGTGGGTCGGGCAGTACAGGGATCGGAAGATCCATCAAATTGATCCCGGCACCGGGGCAATTCTTCGCACCATCGAGTCCAATCGCTTTGTCACCGGGGTCACCTGGGTCGACGGAGAGCTCTGGCATGCGACTTCTGAAGGTGAAGAAAGCGACGTGCGTCACGTCGATTCGCGAACGGGAGAGGTTCTTGAGAAGCTTGCAATGCCTCCCGGTGTTCTCATCTCGGGGCTCGAGTCAGATGGCGGCGATCGTTTCTTTTGCGGAGGACAAAAGAGCGGGAAGGTGAGGGTTGTCCACCGGCCTCGGCGCAGTCAAGCGGTAGGCAGAGCTACGGGAAAAGCGAATGCCGCCACGAACAAGCATTGATCCGAAGTTGTCAGGGCGGCGATCGTTGGGCGCGTACGCCGGAGCTTCTGCACAAATGCATTCTGTCGAATCGCGCCAACAGCCGATTCCGTGAAATGAGACCACTCAGCGAGCGAGAGCCAGGTGTGGGAATCCACGAACCCCATGCGAGCGAAAAGCGAGCGTTTGGCCCCACCGCAGGTGGTTGCAAATAATTACCCTCCCTTCCCGCACATAGAAGAAAAGCGGCCGGGTGCCGGGTGCCCCATCCTTTCGCCTTCCTTCTGGCGAAAGGGTGGGAATCCACGAACCCCATGCGAGCGAAAAGCGAGCGTTTGGCCCCACCGCAGGTGGTTGCAAATAATTACCCTCCCTTCCCGCACATAGAAGAAAAGCGGCCGGGTGCCGGGTGCCCCATCCTTTCGCCTTCCTTCTGGCGAAAGGGTGGGAATCCACGAACCCCATGCGAGCGAAAAGCGAGCGTTTGGCCCCACCGCAGGTGGCAGTCGGGTGCCCCATCCTTTCGCCTTCCTTCTGGTGAAAGGGTGGGAATCCACGAACCCCATGCGAGCGAAAAGCGAGCGTTTGGCCCCACCGCAGGTGGTTGCAGATAATTACCCTCTCTTCCCGCACAATGAAGAAAAACGGCTGAAATCCAGCCGTCGAGGGAGAAACTGCCATGACCGAAGCCGCCGCACCCAGCCCGGCCGTCCAAAATCCCGCCGTCGCCCTCTGCCGTGACGCATACAAGCGAGCCTGGAATGCCGCCAAAGCCAAGCGCAAGGGCGAGGTCTTTGCCGCCATCGACGCCAGAAAAGCCTACCGCGATGCCCTGCCTCCGCTCTCCGGCCAGGAAAACATCCGCGACTTCATCGCCTGCATCGCCCACGGAATGTTGATCGGCGCCATTGGAGGGTCAGACGCCGCCCGGCTCCTCTACGCAGCCCAGGTCGCCCACTCCGCGCTCCGCAACCAGCCCGCTTCTCCCAAATCCGCCACAGCCTGACCCCCTACCCCCCGGGGGTGTGGTTCACCTTTTCTTCGCTTTAGATGGATGCCCTCACTGGTACGCCTATTCATATCAATACTTTGAAACCGCAAATCCTAGCGCACCGTCTCCAATCCCGCCTGGCATTTTTCGACAAACAGCCCCAAAAACTCCTGAAAGGCATCGTTCGAGAGCAGTTGTCCGCGCGATGTCAGGCGGACCGTCTTGCCATCGAAGACCAGCAGCCCGTCGCCGGTCAGACGGTTCACGGCCTCAAGCGCCGGCGCAACCATCGCGCAGCCAAACTCCAGCTCGACAGCCGCGACTTCAATGCCGGCGTTGAGCCGCAGGCCAAGAAACCAGGCCTCCTCGTGCTGTTGCGCGGGCGTGAGCCATTCCGCTTCGACCAGCTCCGCGTTTGCGAGATACGCCTGCAAGTCGCTGGTGGTGGTTGTGCGCAGGACGCGGCCAGCTCCAATGCCTGCGCCCCTTGCGCGCAGCATCGACGAAGCGTCCAGCCCAAGCCCGAGATAAGGCCGCCGCTGCCAGTAGCGGAGATTGTGGCGGGAGCGAAAGCCGGGACGAGAGAAGTTCGAGATCTCGTATTGATCTAGTCCCGCCTCACTCAGCCGCTCGATCGCGATCGAGTACATCTGCGCAATGGCATCGTCGGTGGGAACCAGATCTGCGTGGTAGCGCGCGCCGTGCGCAAGCATCTCGCGGCCCAGGCGCGAGTCCTGGTCCACCTCGAGCATGTAGACGCTGGCGTGCGGAACGCTCGAGTCTGCCAGCATTGTCAGCGACTCCTCCCACGACGCGAAGCTCTGCCCGGCAAGCCCGGCGATCAGGTCCACATTCAGATTGGCAAT
Organism: uncultured Acidobacteriaceae bacterium; assembly: GCA_963710875.1. Classification (GTDB taxonomy): domain Bacteria; phylum Acidobacteriota; class Terriglobia; order Terriglobales; family Acidobacteriaceae; genus Telmatobacter. The sequence continues at coordinate 558,435 of CAVQBW010000005.1, forward strand.
CCCGGCGGCGCGCAGCCGGGCGATGTCGTTGAGGACCATGGCACGGTTATGAAGCCGGCCGCTGACCGCCGCCTCTCGGTCGATGAACGACTGCACGCCGAGACTGACGCGGTTCGCGCCCGCTGCTGCCAGCGCATGAAGAGTCTCATCGGAAAGCTGGCCCGGCGCGCACTCGACCGTGATCTCTGCCTCCGGATCGAGGTCGAACTCCGCGCGCACGGCGGCGAAGAGCCCGGCGAACAGCTCCGGGGCCAGCAGGCTGGGCGTTCCGCCGCCCAGGTAGACCGTATCCACGCGCCGCGGAAGCTCCACTCCCATCCGCTCAGCCCACGCGGGAGCCGCTCGAAGGTCCTCGATGAGCCGATCCGCGTAGCGCGCGTGGTCGCTGGCCGGATAGACCCCAGAGGCAAAGTTGCAGTAGGTGCACTTCGACCGGCAAAACGGGATCGAGATGTAAAGGCCAAGCGTGTCGCCGCCGGTTCCGTTCATGAAGTGATTCTTACATGTGGGCGGGATGCTTCTCGCCGCCCACCCGCCCCATGCAAGAATTGAAGAAGGGGGGATCCGGTTTGAAGACCTGGCCTGTGGTGGGCATAGGGTTGGTGCAAGGCATCCTGCTTCTAGCCCATTGGTTTATCTATCGAACGTGGATCGTCTTCTGGTGGCCTCTCACTCCGCTGGCCACTCTGGCGCTGCGAACGGCGCTGACTCTGCTGGCCTTCAGCTTCATCGCCGCCGCGCTGCTCGGGTTTTACTTCACGGGCCGGATGGTTAGGTTGCTCTACAGGGTTGCCTCTGTCTGGCTGGGACTGCTCAACTTCTTTTTCCTCGCCGCCTGTCTCTGTTGGCTGGCAAGGCTGGCGCTGGCGCTGCTGGGGCTGCCCGCGAACAAGCCGCTGCTGGCCAGCGCACTCTACAGCGCGGCGGTTGCGGCCAGCCTTTTCGGACTGGTGAATGCGCGCCTGATCCGCGTCCGGCGCAGCACAATCCGACTCGACGGCCTGCCAGCTTCCTGGCATGGCCGCACCGCGCTGATCGTTAGCGACTTGCATCTGGGTCACGTTAACGGTTCCGCTTTCTGCCGCCGCATCGTGGAGCTGGCCGCGCGCTTGAAGCCGGAGATCGTCTTTCTTCCCGGGGACCTCTTTGACGGCGGCAAGGCCGACGCCACAGCCCTGGCTGAGCCGCTGCGCGCGCTTGCCCCGCCCTTCGGCAGCTACTTTTCGACCGGCAACCATGACGAATTTGGCGACACTGCCCAGTATGCCAGGGTCCTCGCGGACGTGGGCATTCGCGTTCTTGCCAATGAAAAAATCACTGTCGATGGCCTGGACATCGTGGGCGTGAGCTATGGCGACTCCGGCTACCCGATCCGGCTGCGCGCGACTTTAGAGAGTCTGCAACTGGTCTCTGGCAGGGCGAGCATTCTGCTCAACCACGTACCCAATCGGCTGCCCATCGTGGAACAGGCAGGCATCAGTCTGCAGATCTCCGGCCACACCCACGGCGGACAGCTCTTCCCCTTCACCTGGCTCACGCGCCGCGCCTTCGGCAAGTTCACTTATGGGTTGCGGCGATTTGGCGCGTTGCAGGTTTACACATCGAGCGGAGCTGGAACATGGGGCCCTCCCATGCGTGTCGGAACCCGGCCCGAGGTCGCGTTGCTCACCTTTGAATGAGTTGGCTTCATGGCTCTCTTCCCGGCCCAGGCTCCTCGGCCGGAGACCGGCAGCCAAAGCCGCAGATGTGATGCGCGCAACAGGAGATGACCTGCAAAGCGGGATAGCATGAGATATGCCCTCATTGGGGCTGAAAGATCAGAATCGGGGAGTAGAGCGGAATGAACGAGGAATTCGAGGTTACGCAGGCTAACGGCGGCGTGATGCGGACGCGCCTTCACGGCGTCGAGCTGCTGTTGAACTCCCGTCTCAACAAGGGCACTGCCTTTACGCAAGAAGAACGCGACGCCTTCTCGCTCAACGGCCTGCTGCCGCCCCACGTTGGGAGCCTGGAAGACCAGCGGGAGCGGCGCAAAAGGGTGCTGGACGGCCGCGACACGGCATTTCTGAAGTACAGCAACATGCGCGATGTGCAGGACAACTGCGAGACCCTCTTCTACTCGCTGATCGAGCACTACACCGAGGAGTTGCTGCCCATCGTTTACACGCCGACGGTGGGCGAGGGCTGCCAGCGCTTCAGCGAGATCTGGCGCAGGCCGCGCGGGCTCTTCATCAGCTACCCGCAGAGAGATCGCATGGAGCAGATCCTGGCCGACACTCGCTTCGACGAGGTGCGCTGCATCGTGGTCTCGGACGGCGAGCGTATCCTGGGGCTGGGCGACCAGGGCGCCGGCGGCATGGGCATCCCCATCGGAAAGATGGCCCTCTATACCGCGCTGGGCGGCATCCCTCCCGAGCATTGCCTGCCGATTCTGCTCGACGTGGGCACCGACCGCGAGGCCCTGCTCAGCGATCCGATCTATATCGGCTGGCAGCATAAGCGCGTCCGCGGAGCCGAGTACGACGAGTTCATCGAGGCCTTTGTCACCGCCGTCGAGCGCCGCTGGCCAAACGTCCTGCTGCAGTGGGAGGATTTCGCAGGAGTCAACGCCGCCGTTCTGCTGCGGCGCTACCGCGACCGGCTCTGCACCTTCAACGACGACATCCAGGGAACTGCGGCCGTCACCACCGGCACGCTGCTGGCCGCCGTCCACGCTACGGGACTGCCGCTCAAGGATCAAGTGATTGCCATGTACGGCTCGGGCTCGGCGGGCATCGGCATCGGCGATCTGTTGATTGCCGCAATGAAGGAGGAGGGACTGACTGAAGGGCAGGCCCGCAAGCGCATCTATGGCTTCAATCGCTATGGACTGCTGGTGGAGGGGTGCGAGGGCATCCGCCCCGGCCAGGAACCGCTGCTGCGCAAGAGAGCGGACGTGGAGGGTTGGAAACTGACTCAATCGGGCCCCGGCCCGTGCGCGATCTCGCTGCTGGATGTGGTGCGCAATGCCGGGGTCACCGTGCTGGTGGGCGTCTCGGCTCAGACCGGCGCATTTACCGAAGAGATCGTCCGCGAGATGGCCAGCCATACCGCGCGGCCGGTGATCTTCCCGCTCTCGAATCCGACATCGAAGGCCGAGGCCACGCCCGCCGACCTGCTGCGCTGGACCGATGGCCGGGTGCTGGTCGGAACTGGAAGCCCCTTCCCGCCGGTCGAGGTCAACGGCAAGCAGGTGCGCATCTCGCAGGTCAACAACTCATTCATCTTTCCCGGCCTGGGTTTGGGGATTCTGGTTTCGCGGGCCAGGCGAGTTTCCGACGCCATGATCATGGCCTCCGCCAAGGCGCTGGCAGCCCTCTCGCCCACGCTCTCTGACCCGGAGGCCCCTCTGCTGCCCCCCATCGCCGATTGCCGCAAGGTGAGCCTCATCGTGGCTGAAGCGGTCGCGAAGCGGGCCATGGCCGACGGTACTGCCGAAGCCATGGACGATGCGACGCTGAGAGAGCGGCTGCGCTATTACGTTTGGGAGCCGGTTTATCAGCCTTATGAGCGGCTACCATAGGCTGCTTGGAAGTTCGTTGTTCTAACGCGGGGCGATATTTCCGCGGAAGCGGTAGTATGGTTTACTACCGAGGTATACCCAATGCCTACCATCGAGAAACTGAGCATTGCGCTTCCCACCTAAATGGCAGCTCTTGTTCGCCGGGCGGTTGACGTTGGGGAGTACTCGTCAAACAGCGAGGTCATCCGCGACGCACTACGGGACTGGACGCACAAGCGCAAGCTGCGGGAGCAGGGCCTGTCCGATCTTCGCAAGCGGTGGCTGGAGGCAGTAGCCGACGATTCAGAGGAGATTGATCCGGACGCTGTTTTTGATCGGTTGGAAGCCAAGTGAGGGGGCTATCCGGGGGAATCGGGAGAATTAAGCGTCCCTGCTTCCTCAGCCAGCACTTAAGGACCAAAAACCGCATATCCTGATTCTGCATTGTCAAGGCGACAAATCCGTTCTCCTCGACACAGCCATCTTAAGGCTGCGCGGGCAGAACTTCCGCTTAAACCCTTGTCCGAATTTGCGATACCGGCTCAGGCGCAGTGACAAGCGTCCAAGAACACCTCGAGGGTGCTTATTGCGCTGACCGTGGCCGTGTACCCGGCGTTGCGGAAGTAGCCGGTTTATGAGCCCCATGACGATCTAAAGCCGCAATGGCGAATCATCGTAATCGAATGTACTCACTTCCGACTCATTCGTTTCCCGCAAATCAGGCTCGTAGCCGCTAACTGATTGATTCCAATTGTCGAACAATATTCGCATCGGACCAGCGTAATTTGGCACGCCATTTGCTAAACAAAGTACGGCGCAAGACACAGGAGATCTAGTTAATTTCTTCTCTCCGTTAGCCATTTGAAATGGGGTGCACGCTTTGGGAATGTTCCGGTTGGATTATCTTTCTTGTCTTCTCACCATAGTAGCGACGATCCTTGTGGGCCGAAAACAGAGCCGGTTCAGCAAATTCGGACAGGGGTATAAGTGGAAGTTCTGCTCGCTTGCGGCCTTAAGATGGCTGTGAAGAGGAGAACGGATGAGCAGACGTCCCCGCAGGAATCACACAGCGGCGTTCAAGGCGAAGGTGGCCCTGGCCGCCGTCAAGGGTGAGAAGACGCTGGCCGAGTTGGCCGAGCAGTTCGACATCCATCCCAACCAGATTACGCAGTGGAAGAGCCAGTTGCAGGAGGGCGCCGCGGGCGTCTTCGGCGAGGCTCGGGCGGAGCAGGCCGCGCCGGTCGACCTCAAGGCGCTGCACGCCAAGATCGGCGAACTGACGCTGGAGAACGATTTTTTAGAAGGGGCGCTCACAAAAGCGGGTCTTCTGAGCGCAAAGCGATGATCGATCCCGAGCATGACCTTCCCATTCAGAGACAGGCTGAAGTGCTTGAAATCAGCCGCAGCAGCGTCTACTATCAGCCGCGACCGGTCTCACAGTCGGAACTGTGGCTGATGCGGCGCATCGATGAGCTGCACTTGAATTACCCGTTTGCCGGCAGCCGGATGTTGCGCGATCTGCTCTGGCAACAAGGGCTCACGGTCGGTCGCAGGCATATCCGGACGCTGATGCGGAAGATGGCGATCGAGGCCATCTATCGCCGGCCCAATACGTCCAAACCCGCGCCAGGACACAGGATTTACCCCTACCTGCTGCGCGGCATGAGTATCACGCGGCCCAATCAGGTCTGGGCCATGGACATCACCTACATCCCGATGGCGCGCGGCTTCATCTATCTGGCGGCGGTGGTGGACTGGTTCAGTCGCCGCGTTCTTGCCTGGAAGCTGTCGATCACCATGGAGACTTCCTTCTGCATCGAGGCGCTCGATGAAGCCCTTTCCAAAAATGAAAAACCAGAGATCTTCAACACCGATCAGGGCAGCCAATTTACCAGCGAGGCCTTCACCGGGCGGCTAAAAGAAGAAGGGATCAGGATCAGCATGGACGGCAAGGGCCGCTGGCGCGACAACGTTTTCGTTGAACGGATCTGGCGCTCGATCAAGTACGAGGAGGTCTACCTGCACGCCTACACCTCGGTCAGCGAAGCCAGGCAGTCGATCGGCCGCTACATCGACTTCTACAACACCACCCGGCCACACTCCAGCCTGAAAGCGCAAACGCCCGATCAGGTATACTTCAACCGCCTGCCAGAATCCATGGCAGCCTAAAAACAAAAGCAAGAACTTCCACTAAGGAAAAAGCAAAAACTGTCCGAAAGACCGGGACCACATCAAACAGTGGACCGGCCTGGTTGTCTCAGGGGTAAACAGCTTAATCTTTTGCGTCATTGGAGTCCATACCTCCCAGTACGGCTTCATCCCGGCAAACGTGTTTTGCATTTGCATCTACGCGTTCAACCTAAAGTCGTGGCTAAAAAAGGAGGAACCGTCACGCCCAGATCAGATCGGCACCCTCGCGTAGGCAGAGCTAAATGGCTTTCTTGATGCAGAATCAATCCATTAAACTCGCTTTGTGGTGTGTTTTCGAGAGCACGGCGAAATCTTGGTGTATCAGCTTCCTTTCCAGAGAGAGTGGGACACGGGAATTGAGCGCTGCCATTCTCACGTATACCGTCCATCGAGACGCAATGCGCATTGAGCTTTTCAGAGTCCTTTCTGGATGCGGAACTCGCGAACCACTTCGGCTGGATCGCGATGCTGGCCGTCAACGGCCTGGTTCATGGTCCGCACGTCCTTCGCTGTGACTTTTCCAGCAAGGATGGTAAGGACGCTTTGAATTTGGGGCCAGCGCTTCAGTGCATCGGTGCGCACCAGTGGAACAGCCTGGTAGGGTGGAAAACAGTGCTTGTCGTCCTGGAGCACGGTCAAACCAAGTGCCTGGATTTGCCCGTCCGTCGAGTTGGCAGCGATCATGTCAACTTGGTGATTGATGAGCGCGCGATAGAGCAATCCCAGATCCATCGTGCGCGGCGCGCTCGCGAAACTGAGGCCATAAGCTCTGCTTAGTCCGGGCAGTCCGTCCGGACGCTGTTCAAATTCATAACCTACGCCAAGACGCCATTTGGGCGTGTAGGTCGCGGCCTGGCTCAGCGTTGTAAGATGCAACCGCTGCGCATCGTCGCCGCGGATCACCATGGCGAAGGTGTTTTCGAAACCAAGCGGCTCAGCGACGGTGATACCGTATTGCGAGGCATAGAGACGGCGGACGGTGCGGAGAACCGACTCGGGATCGCGATCGACAGGTTGCTTGAGGATTGCTGTGAGGGCCGTGCCCGTGTATTCAACATACCCATCGATTCGTCCCGCGACTAACGCCTGCTGGCAAATGTAACTGCCTGCCAGATAGAAGCGCCGTTCAACTTTGAGATCGGACCTGGCTTCAATTTCCTGCGCCAGAAGTTCGCCGAGGATCACTTGCTCGGTAAAATCCTTCGCACCGATAACGGGATGGTCGGAGCGCGGAGGAGAGCACGATGTGAGCAGCGCGCACACCGTGAGCGCAACGATAAACTTAGCCGTGCGTATCATGAGGCAGGTACCTTGAACCAGCGTTCGAGCAGGCCGAGCGCACCGTCAGCCGCAAGCGCCAACAGGGCTGCGGGGATAGCTCCAGCAAGAACCAGGCGATTATCAACCGACGCAACGCCACGGAAGATGAGCTCGCCAAGCCCGCCTGCACCCACTGCCGCTGCAATCGTCGCTATGCCGATGCAGGTAACGGTCGCGGTTCTAAGGCCTGCAAGAATGACGGGTGCAGCAAGAGGCAGTTCAACCTTGAAAAAGCGCTGCGCATCGGTGAGTCCCAGGGCGCACGCAACTTCAATGATGGAGCGGTCGATGCCTCGGATTCCCGTATAGGTATTGCGCAGGATTGGCAGCAGCGCATAGGCGGAGAGTGCAACAATTGCAATGCGTGCGGCGCGTTCCCCCAGCCAGGGCAACGGCAGAAGGAAGCCGAACATCGCGAGGGACGGAATGGTCTGCAGAATATTAGTCAGCCCGATCACCGGCTTAGCCCATCGTGGGGAGCGAGCAAGCCATACGCCATGCCAAATTCCTGCACGGGATTCGCGCCGTCGTAGAGGAAGTTGGTGGTCGTGCTCAGGAACGTCTTGCTCACGCGCCGCCCCAGCGGATCGTAAGCAAACGCAGCCGCATTGTTATCTGCCGACGCCAGCCGGTTCCGCGCATCCCAGACGTAGGTATTCGTACCGTCTGAGAGCGTGCTGCCGTTGGCGTCGTAGGTCATCGGGGTCGATCCCCACTGCGTAAGCTGATTGTTGGCATTATACGCCGCATTCGAGACCGCCGCAGGCAGTTGCGTGCCGGCTAAAGTACCGCTCACGCCGACGCGCCGTCCAGCCAAGTCGTAGGTGTAAATGAGATTCTGCGTGCCTTGAGAACCGCCCTGGTAGACCATCTGAGTGAGCTGCGAGGCGGCGTCGTAGCTGAGGGTCGCAACCACGCCATTGGGTAGCGTCATTGAAGTCCGCCGGCCGTCGCTGTCGTAGCCAAAGGAGACCGTGGAAGCGCCCTGAACGATGGAGGTGAGGCGGCTGGTCACCTACAACCGATGCCGTAGGCAGCGCGGGCTTCACGATGATGCACTGGGAACGGATGGCGGCGGCGGAGCTGCGCACTCACGCGCCTCCTCTGCGGGTCTTACGCAAATGCCGCAGTTTTCTTATTGCCCAAGATCTGCCTGCTGGGCGCTTCTCAGGTGGCAGGCCTTCATAATAGCTTATTACTTTACTCAACTCCTCTTTGCCTGGTTCACCCCATCGCTTTGTCCGGCTCATCAGATAATTCACGCCAGTTGTAAGCACAAACCCAAATCCGCTCAACCATATAGCTGCTTCGACGTCATGTTGATATAGCTTTAAAACCAACATCATAATAGAAGCCAGCACTATGCAGGATTCGCGTAAAGCAAACCTGGTTAGCAAAAGAGGTTTTCTTGGTCCTCTCATATGCTCCTTTCACCAACTCTGACAGCGACTTCAATCCCTACTGACACAGAACATACCCAACAACTCCACCAAGCAGGGACTCAACGAGAATGCTGAGCATCGCTCCTTCAAAAGCGAATCCTGCCCCCGCTGCTATGGCGAGCCCTAATGATTCTGACGCAAGTACAGCCAACATGAATGATGCGCTAAATATAAGTTCTGCCCACAATAGAAACCCCATAATCCCTCCAATTAGCAACGCTGCAGAAATCCCTATAAACGCTGCTATAAGGAAGCCTAGGAACGCGGGACCGAGACATTTATTTGGACATAGGCCAGAAGGATCGTTGAAATTGATGGGATTGTTCTTGCCGTAGGCATAGAGATTGGTCCCGCCTGCGAACCCAATCGGGTCTTCGCTGAGGAATCGACCGGTGGTTGGCTTGTAGTATCTGGCCCGGTAATAGTCAACGCCGAGGCCGTCGGACTCGCGGCCGGTGTAGGCATAGCTGTTGGTCGTTGTCATCCCCGATGCGTTTTGGCTGCCGTAGGGCGAATAACTGTATTGCTCCTCCGTTGCTCCGGTCGAGCCGGTCAGCTCCACTGTACTGCCCAGCGCATCGGTCAGGTAGTCGTCGGTCTCGGTCGATGAGGTGCGCTGGAAGCGCTCATCCACGCCGCCGGTCAGCAGGTTGGCAGTGGGATTGGTGCCAAATTCCTGCACGGGATTCGCGCCGTCGTAGAGGAAGTTGGTGGTCGTGCTCAGGAACGTCTTGCTCACGCGCCGCCCCAGCGGATCGTAAGCAAACGCAGCCGCATTGTTATCCGCCGAGCTGAGCCGGTTGCACGCATCCCAGACGTAGGTATTCATGCCGTCTGAGAGCGTGCTGCCGTTGGCGTCGTAGGTCATCGGGATCGATCCCCACTGCGTAAGCTGATTGTTGGCATTATACGCCGCATTCGAGACCGCCGCAGGCAGTTGCGTGCCGGCTAAAGTACCGCTCACGCCGACGCGCCGTCCAGCCAAGTCGTAGGTGTAAATGAGATTCTGCGTGCCTTGAGAACCGCCCTGGTAGACCATCTGCGTAAGCTGTGAGGCTGCATCGTAGCTCAGGGTTGCGACCACGCCATTCGGCAACGTCATCGATGTTCGCCGGCCGTTGCTGTCGTAGCCGAAGGAGACGGTAGATGCCCCCTGAACGATGGAGGTGAGGCGGCTGGTCACCTACAACCGATGCCGTAGGCAGCGCGGGCTTCACAACGCAGGACGGCTTGCGGCTACTCCGGCCTCTCGTTTGTCTTCGCTTCCTTGTTCCGCGAAGACCGATTCATCCAGAAATTTATTCCAGTGAAAAGAACAAACGAACCACCCCACACAACAAAAGCACCTCTGACATCATGCCGATAGAGATACCGAATGAACAGTGCCCCAGTCATCGCGATTATGAAAATCTCCTGCCCAATAAACTTCGAGATGTGAATTGGACGTTTCGTCATCTTCATGCTGGATCATGCCCTCTCTCATATTGCCAAGCCCTTGTTCCCCTTACATGTGTCAATCTAGGTCTCTGACCGCATGATTTCGGACTTTAGGGTTCGCAGTTTCCCACCCATTCGCCAGAAAAACGGCGAATGGATGGGGCACGGAGATGGTACAGAATTAAACGGTCAAAGACCTAGTGGCAAACCCAAGCTCCGTAGAGACCACCAAGAAGGCCCGCTCCATAAATCAACGGAAGCTCTGCGACCATAGTCATTAATCCTCCTGTGACCATTGCTTCAAGTAATGAAGTGTACGCGGCAAGGATAATAATTTCTGATGTATGACCTTGCCCGTGCAAAACGTATCCCTTAGCAAGCTGTTCTAATGCGAAAGGGTAGCGAAGATGACGAAGTCGAAGCGAGGACGTTACACGCTTGAGTTCAAGCAAGAGGCGGCGCGACTAGTCGAGTCGGGCCAGAGCCAGGCGGCGGCAGCGCGCAGCCTGGGGGTGGTTGAGCAGACCTTGGGCAACTGGGTCAAGGCGCATCGAGCTGGAACCTTGAAGGGCGCCATCGGTAAGCCGCATGTGACCGCCGAGCAGATGGAGAACAGCCGTTTGCGAGCTGAGTTGGCGCGTGTGACGATGGAGCGCGACATTCTGGGAAAAGCGACGGCGTACTTTGCGAAGTGCCAGAAATGAAGTACGCCTTTATTCAACGCAACAGGCTTGTCTGGCCGATCTCGGTGCAGTGCCGGGTGCTGCTGGTGAGCGTCTCTGGCTACCATGAACACCTGGCGCGGCGCGTGGATATTGCCCGGCGCCGCCACCTCAGCGACGAAGCACTGCTGGTTCACATCAGCGCCGTCTATGCGGAGAATCGCGGGGCCTACGGTTGGCCGCGCATCTGGCGTCAACTGAGTGCTCAAGGCATTCGCGTGGGCAAGCAGCGGGTGCAGCGGCTGATGCAGCGGCACGGCATTCAGGCGCGCGGCAAGCGACGCTTCCGCGTTGTCACCACCGACAGCAAGCACGGTCTTCCGATTGCGCCCAACGTGCTTGATCGCAAGTTCACTCCTGCCGCGCCCAATCAGGCGTGGGTTGGTGATTTCACGTATATCGCAACCGAGGAAGGTTGGCTGTTTCTGGCCGTGGTGATCGACTTATTCAGCCGCAAGGTGGTGGGCTGGTCGATGCGGCCTGACATGCATCGCGATCTAGTCATCGATGCGCTGGAGATGGCCTGGTTCAAGCGTTCGCCAGGCAAGCAGGCAGGACTGATCTTCCACAGCGATCGCGGTAGCCAGTATGCAAGTGAGGACTTCGGAAAGGTGCTTGAACACTGCACAATCACGCCATCGATGAGCCGCAAGGGTAACTGCTGGGATAACGCTTGCGCGGAGACGCTGTTCGGTTCGCTGAAGGTTGAGAGGCTCCACGGGCAGCGCTTTGAAACGATCCGCGAGGCCAAGGATGAGACCATCGCATGGCTGCTCTGGTATAACCAATCACGGATGCACTCGACGCTCGGCTACCTCAGCCCCGTCGAGTTCGAGCAACAATGGCTAGAGACATCCGAGAAGATCGCTGCATGAAATTCTGCGGCGACATGGGCAGGCCGTGGAAATGACGATCTGTGGAAAGCATGGAAAAACGATGAAGCCGTTTTCCCACCCTTCCCACAGCCCTTGGAAATCGCTGCGGCGATTCCCACATTCCCACCGCCACGACGACCACGAGGATGAATTTGATCCTCAAAACCCGGCCCGTTAAGAGATACGCGTTCTGAGGGCAAGGTCA
>CAVQBW010000006.1:0-1169626 GCA_963710875.1 uncultured Acidobacteriaceae bacterium
TCGGGATGTTGCCGCGCAGATCAAGCAGAGTGTGCATTTTGACGGCGGCTTTCTGGCGACGAAAACGCGCCCACGGAAACAGGCTCAGGCATAAGTCGATGGTCGATGAATCCAGCGCGTAGAGGCTTTGATCGAGTTCGATGCCCATCGCTTCGGTGGCGTAAAGCAGCCGCGCTTGGGCGATCAGTACTTGCGCAAAGTCGGCGTAGATGCGCCAGTCGTGCGTATCGTTGGCGTCGGCCAGCGTCGATTTGCGCACGCGACCGCGAAAGCCCATATGGTAGAGCTTTGGCTGCATGGCACCGAGGCAGGCCTCGATGTCGCGCAGACTTTCGCGATAGGTCAACTGCGCGAAAATCATGGCCAAATATTGGTCCCGGCAAGTAAAGCCTCGTGGGTTCGAGTCGCCACGATAGCGGGCAACGCACTTTTGAAATTCTTTGTGCGGCAGGAATTCGATCAGTTGCGCGAAAATGGTGCGGCCAGCGTTCATGCACCATTGTTTCGCCACCACCGCGAGGCGGGAAATCGGGTTTGAATTTCAAATCGTTCCCGATACGAGTGGCCGCATCATGTTGCTATGTGTGGCGTTACGCAATTTTCTCGAAAAATAGCCGGACAGTAGTGATTTATCGCAATTGCAGCGTTTATCAAGAAGTAGGTTCGACGGCATGACCACCCTGCAAGACCAACTCGACGAGATCACCGCGAAAACGCGCGAGCTTGTGCCGGCCGAGCGCCTTGCCGTCAGCGAGCGCGCCGTCGAAGAACTCTTCGCCACCGGCATCGAAGATCATATTCTGCCCGTCGGCGCGCTCGCCCCGGAGTTTGAGTTACACGATGCTACGGGGCGGCTGGTGCGCAGCGCGGACATGCTCGCCCTCGGCCCCTTGGTCATCAAGTTCTTTCGCGGCCGCTGGTGCCCTTACTGCGTTACCGAGTTGGAGACCTGGCGCGACCTCTACGGAAAGCTGCGCGAGCACAATGCGCTGATGGTGGCCATCGGCCCGCAGACCGAGCGGCAGAGCGATTTCATGGCCGGACAGCATGGACTTCTCTTCCCCTTGCTTTCCGACCCCGGCTGCGTGCTCGCCGAAAAATTCGGTCTCGCCTACACCGTCCCCGAGTACCTGCGCGAATACTACATGTCCATCCTCATGAATATTCCCTTTGTGAATGGGGAGCCGAGCTGGCGTCTACCTCTCCCAGCAACCTATGTAATAAGTCCCGTAGGACGCGTAGTCCTCGCAGAGGCCCACGCCGACTTCCGCGTCCGCCCCGAGCCGGAAGAAGCGTTAGCCGCGCTCATCGGCCACTTATAGTTCGAAGTCGCTCACAAGAAGAAACGACCGCAGGTCCTTCGACTTGGCTACGCTCCGCTCAGGATGACAGCTCTTTATTCATTCAAGCTTATAACATCCATTTAGTCAGCACAGATTCAACCCGCACCAGCGTAACTCCGCCCAGCAAAAAGACTTTGCTCCGCGATAACTCGCCGCTGACCAACTCGACCGCATTCTTCGGTAAAGAAAACGTCTCGGCGAGAAATGCCACCAAAGCCGAATTCGCCCGGCCTTCCAGCGGCGGCGCATGAACGGCGATCTTCAGTTGTGCAGCGGGGCCTTCACCATAGACGCCAGTAATTGCGGTCTTTTTCGCGCCGGGCTGAGCGCGCACTGCCAAAGTCACTCCCGCTGCGGTCGCGCGCAGCATCAGACCCGCTCCGTCGCGGCTTCGCGCGCGCCGAAGAGCGCAGTGCCGACGCGGATGCGCGTCGCGCCCTCTGTGATGGCCAACCCAAAGTCGCCGCTCATACCCATCGAAAGCACGCCAAACTCCAGATTCAGGTGTGCCGCCGCCCAGCGGTCCCGCCACTCTCGCAAGCTGCGAAAGCAGGCCCGCGTCTCCGCTTCGGGAACATCGAAGGGCGCAATCGTCATCAGCCCGCGCAGTTGCAAGTTATGCAACTCAGGCAGCCGTTCGAGTAACTTCTCCGCCTCGGTTGATTCAGGGTCAAGGCCGGCTTTAGTTTCTTCGGTGCTGAGCTTGACCTCGATCAGCACCGGCAGTCTCTTGCCCAGCTTGCCCGCCGCCTCATTCAGCCGCTCAGCCAGCCGCAGCGAATCCAGCGAATCAATGCCGTCGAACAACTCCACAGCACGTTGCGCCTTGTTCGATTGCAGATGTCCGATCAGATGCACTCGAATCGCTTCGGCCTCAAGCGAAGGCCCGCGCAATGCAGATAGACCACCCGTTTTACCGGCAAACTCCTGCACGCGATTTTCGCCGAAGAGCCTCAGCCCGAGCGCCGCTGCCTCCGCAACAATCGCGGCCGGGCAGGCCTTGGTAACAGCCATCAACTCAACCGCGGCGCGCGAACGGCCTGCGCGACGGCAGGCCTGCACAATCTCTTCTTCCAGCCGTTCAAGATTTTCGGCAACCGCCGTCATCAATGTTCCTGCTCATCGAGAAACTTCTCGGCTTCGAGCGCGGCCATGCAGCCGGTGCCCGCCGCGGTAATCGCCTGGCGATAGCGCCGGTCCTGCACGTCGCCGCAGGCATAGATGCCCGGCAGCGGAATGCCGTTGTGCGTGACGATCACGTTGTCCCTCGTAACGATGTAGCCGTCTTTGTCGAGATCGATCTGTCCCGCGAACATCTTCGCATTGGGCTCGTGGCCGATGCCGAGAAAGAGGCCGTCAATCCGCAGGGTACTCTCCTCGCCGGTCGTCACGTCGCGCAGCCTCAGCCCCTTCACTTCCTTCTCGTCCACACCCAGCACCTCTTCAACGATGGTGTTGGGGCGCAGCACGATCTGAGGGTGCGCCTTGACGCGGTCCAGCATGATCTTCGATGCGCGAAAGGCCGACCGCCGATGCAGCAGCGTAACCTTGGTGGCGAATCGCGTGAGAAAGAGCGCCTCCTCCATCGCCGAGTCGCCGCCGCCGACGACCGCAATCTCGCGCCCGCGGAAAAAGAAGCCGTCGCAGGTTGCGCAACTGGAGACGCCGTGGCCGATCAGCGCCTGTTCGCTCTGCAACCCCAGCCAGCGCGCGCTGGCGCCCGAAGCGACGATGAGCGTGCGCGTCAGGATCTCTCCGGCCGAGCTCTGGAGCCGGAAGGGATTCTGGCTGAGATCAACTTGATTGAGGTGAGCAGTCTGATAGGTCGCGCCGAAGCGCGCTGCCTGCTTCTTCATGTTTTCGATCAACTCTGGGCCTTGAATGCCCTCAGGCCAACCGGGAAAGTTCTCGACCAGCGTGGTCATCGAGAGCTGGCCGCCGGGTTCGTGACCCTCGAGAAGCAGCGGGCTAAGCCCAGCGCGGGCGGTGTAGATGGCGGCGGTGAGTCCGGCGCAGCCGGAGCCAAGGATCACGGTCGAGCGAATCTCTGTCATGGGTCTTCCTGTGTTGATTTTAGCTCCCATCGCGAGGTCTTCGAGACGGCAGCCCTGCTTCCGTATAAGATGAGGCTCATGGCGAATTTGACTCTGATCTACGGTCTGCGGCTGCTCCCCGAGGGCGAGGTCACCGAGATTCAGGACGCGACGCTGAAGCTGGCCAACGGCCACCAGGCTCATGTGACCATGCACCTGATCGAGGGCTCGCGCGAGGAGATCGAAGCCCAGCTCAAGCGCAGTCTGGACGCGTTCTTCGACTTTTATCCGGAGATCTAAGGGAGTCTCTTCCCCGGATGCGCCGATGCGCTAGAAAGATGCGCCGTCATTGCCTCGTTTCACAACAGATTCTCATTAAACCTTCTTGTTACTTAAAGATTTCCAGTCCAAAGCTCCCGCGCCGATGAGCAAACTGTGGCCGCCATAAAGCCCGATCCGAGTTTCCTTGGAGGGTTCTGAGGGCGAGCCGGCAGTTCCTGCCTGGAGCGCACGCCATGTTCGGCCCCCGTTCATTCCTCTCGAAGCGCACGGCAGCCGGGCTTCTGGCTTTGCTGCTGGCGCCGGCGGCGGCGGTGGCCGGAGGACCGAAGTACGTGGCCGGGGTCAGCTTCTTCAATCCGGCGGTGGTGGGCCAGCCGGTGCATTGGGCTGGCGGTCAGGTCAATTACTACGTCGATCAGGGTCCACTGAACGGCACGGTCAACAATCAGCAGGCAACGGCCATGGTGGACGCGGCGGCAGCTTTGTGGAACGCGGTTCCGACGGCCGGAGTCACGCTCACCGACAACGGCATGCTGGGCGAAGACGTGAGCGGCGCGAACATCGCAATCGGCGGCACAAACTTCACGGTGACCGGCGAGCAGACCAACCAGTTGGGCGTCATCACCGCGCCGGCCGACGTAACCCTCTCGGCGACCGGCTTTCCGCTGGGCGTGATCTTCGACGCCGACGGCTCGGTGATCGACGCTGTCTTCGGCACGGGAACAGCCGGGCAGAGCAGTTGCGAGAACAACGGCGTCTTCTTCTGGCTGGACAACGTAAACCCGGACGCGACGATCGCTCACGCGATCATTTTGCTGAACGGCCTTTGCGCAACCGATGCCGACCATCTTGAAATGATGAGCTTTGAGCTGGAGCGAGCCTTCGGGCGGATTCTCGGCCTCGATTACGCGCAGGTGAACCCCGGCGCGCTCACCAATGGCGAGGCTGGCGGCATGGATGGCTGGCCGGTGATGCAGCCCTATAGCGGCCTCTGCGGTGCGAGTGGCGGCTCATGCATTCCCAACCCGGCGCAGTTGCGCTGGGATGACATCGCCGCGCTCAATCGCATCTATCCCATCACCGCGGCCAACCAGGCCAGCTTTCCCGGCAAGCAGATCACCGCGGCCACGACGGTTTCCATTCAGGGAACCATAAGTTTTAGAAATGGCATAGGCATGCAGGGCGTGAACGTTGTGGCTCGGCCGCTTGACGCGCAGGGCAATCCGCTCTACCAGTACACGGTGAGCTTTGTCTCTGGCGCAAACTTCAATGGCAATCACGGCAACCCGATCACCGGATGGACCGATCTGAACGGCAACCTGCTGACCATGTGGGGTTCGAATGAAGCGTCGATGCAGGGCTTCTTTGACCTGAGCGGAATGCCGCTGCCGGCGGGCATGACGACGGCAGACTATCAGGTCACCTTCGAGGCCATCGATCCTCTATACATCCTCGATAATTCGGTCGGCCCTTATCTCGATGGCTCGCCGGAGCCCTCGGGAAGCCTGCCGTCGATCTCCGTGCCGTCGATGGCGGCGGGCAGCACGCAGTCCCTCACCGTCAACGTTGCCGGCTCGTCCGCGGGCGGCTACAACGACGCCATCGGGAGCGAGGCCGCGCCGCGCATCATGCCGCCAAGCGGGTTGTGGAGCGGGCGTCTCAGCCAGGTAGGACAGACCGATTGGTTCACGTTTCCCGTTCGCGGCGGGCGCACCTTCACCGTGGTCACCGAGGCGCTGGACGAGAGCGGCGCGCCGACCAACCTGAAGGCCATTCCGGCGCTGGGCATCTGGGATGCCTTCGATCCGGTAGGCTCGGCGACCGTGGGCTTCGGCGCGGGGCTGAACGGCCTCGCCACCGGCGAGAGCTGGCTGCGGGTCAGTGCATCGGCCGACGACGTGGTGCGGCTGGGCATCAGCGACGAGCGCGGCGACGGCCGGCCCGACTACTCCTACCAGGGCTGGGTGCTCTATGCCGATGCGGTTTCGCCGCAACGTCTGCCGGCCTCGGGCGGGCCGATTGTCATTCACGGCATGGGCTTCCGCCTGACGGACACGGTCGAGGTGGGCGGGCAGCAGGCTCTGGTCACCAGCATCTCGCCCAACGAGATCACGGCCATTGCGCCCCCGGCGACCAGCGGCGTCATCGGCTCCGTAGATGTAGAGGTGGACGACCTGCCTGTCTACTACGCTGCCGCGGTTATCTCCGGCGGCATCAGTTACGACGCAGGCTCGGGCGACGCGCTCACGCTGATGAGCGCAAATGAACCCATGGGCACGATTCCCATCAGCGTGCCGGAGCCCTTCTCGGTGATCGCTCTGGGGCCGACCCTGAGCCCGGCCGGCGGCGTCTCGGTGCTCTACACGGTGACCGGCGGAACAGCGACGCTGGGCTGCGGCCGGCCAAGCTGCACGGTCACGGCCACCGGCGATGGCCGCGCCACGATGAACGTGATGGCTGTCGATAGCACATGGTCGACTGTCACCGCTTCGCTGACCAACGGTTCCAGCCTCAAGGCCGAGTTTATGGGCGGAACGCCACCGGTGCTCACCTCGCTATCGCCCATGCTCTCGGTGGCCGCCGGAGCTACGGTCAACTGGACGGCGCAGGCCCTGACGCTGAACAACGGCCTTCCCCTGAGCGGCCAGACCGTTGCCTGGCAGACTGGAACCGGCATCGCGGCGCAGAACGGCGCCGTGATCACAAACTCAAATGGCATCGCCGCCAAGGCGCTCACCGTGGGACCGCTGGCCGAGGGCCAGACCGTGACCTCGAATGCGTGCCTCAACGGAACCAGCCAGTGCGTCACCTACACCGCTTTCGGCGCGCGCCCGGAGTACGCCATCCTCAATGCCGTCTCCGGAACATTGCAGAGCCTCTCGATCAGCGGAACCGCCAGCCAAATCACTCTGCGCGTGCTGGACATGGACGGCAACCCGATGGCCGGCGGCATGGTCACGTTCTACCAGGCGCTCTATGCCTGGGCTCCGCCCTGCCCCGCACATGGCCGCTGCGCCCAGGCCGAGTTGCTGGCCACGCAAGCCGCCACGGCCACATCGGCTCTCGACGGAACCGTCACCTTTAACCCAGCTTCGCTGCCCGGCGTCGCGACGAACATGCTCGGCCTGGCCGTCACCGGCAACACCGGCAGCGTGAACGTCGTTGTCGAACAGCATCCGTAGGAGCAGCTTCTAGCTGCCAGCTTCTAGCATTTAGCCTTTGCGGGCGCTCCAGCTCTCGATCCTGAGACAAACGAAACGGCCGTATTTGAAGACTCGGAACCAGCGATCCTGCCACCAACCGCCACCTTTGCGCATCTCAAAACAGAGGGCCACACGATTTGAACGAGTCGCCCCATGCGCCAATTCGGAAGAATCTTCAGTCGAAGCCCCGCCGTCCCCGTGTCGTCATCGTCGGCGCGGGATTTGCCGGCCTTCATGCCGCTAAGGGGCTGGCGCGGCTGCCTGTGGATGTGACAGTCGTGGACCGGCGTAACCATCACATCTTCCAGCCGCTTCTTTATCAAGTCGCCCTGGCTGTGCTCTCGCCGGCCGACATCGCCCAGCCCATCCGCTCCATCCTGCGTCGTCAGGCCAATACCCAGGTGCTAATGGATGAGGTTGTCGCTATCGACGCGGCAGCGCGTCAGATCAAGCTGGCCAGCGGCGCCGAAGGCCCTTACGACTACCTGGTGCTGGCCACTGGCGCAACCCACTCCTACTTTGGCCACGAGGAGTGGACGCCGCTCGCGCCCGGACTCAAGACCATCGAGGATGCCACCGAGATTCGCCGCCGGGTGCTGCTGGCCTTTGAGCTTGCCGAGCGCCAGATGGTCGAACACGGCTGGCATCCGCCGCTCAATTTTGTTGTCGTCGGCGGCGGACCCACCGGCGTCGAACTGGCCGGCGCGATCAGCGACATTGCCCAACTCTACATGCGCCACGACTTCCGGCATATCGATCCAGCCAAGGCGCGCGTGCTGCTGCTGGAGGGCTCGCCGCGCGTCCTCGCCGCCTACCCCGAAGACCTCTCGGCAAAAGCCGAGGCCACTCTGAGCCACCTGGGCGTCGAGGTTCATACCCACACGCAAGTCAACGCAATCGGGCCGGGCTGGGTAGAGGCTGCGGGAAAGAGAATCGACGCAGCCGTCACGCTTTGGGCTGCCGGCGTCGCGGCCTCGCCGCTCGGCAAGATGCTCGGCGCACATCTCGACCGCCGCGGCTGCGTAATCGTCGACGATCGGCTCAATCCGCCGGGAATGCCCAAGGTCTTTGTTCTGGGCGACCTGGCCCACCTGGAGCAGGACGGCCGCCAGATTCCCGGCGTGGCCCAGCCTGCCATGCAGATGGGCGACCATGTCGCCAAAATGATCGCCGCCGATCTGGCCGGCCGGCCGCGCCCAGCCTTCCGCTACTTCGACAAGGGCGACATGGCCACCATCGGCCGCATGGCCGCCGTGGCTAAGGTCGAGTGGCCCTTCAAGGCCCATTGGAGCGGCTTTCCCGCATGGATTACCTGGCTCACAGTGCATATCTTCTTCCTGATCGGCTTCCGCAACCGCCTCTCGGTCTTTGCCGCATGGATCTGGACCTACTTCACCTTTACGCGCGGCGCGCGCCTCATCACCGGCGACCAGCGCCTCCCCGGCTGGCAAGACCAAATCGAGGCGGGACCGGTCGCAGCAGAGGATGAACCCACCTCCAAATCGCTCTAGTAAACTGGTAGAGCGATGCTCGACCAGAATTTTGTCCGTGGCAACCTCGAACTAGTTGAAGAGAAACTGCGCGCGCGCGGCGCAGATCCGGCTGCGCTGCTGGGCGATTTTCGCGTCCTCGACATCAAACGCCGTTCAGCTATCACGGAGTCGGAACAACTAACGGCAGAGATCAAAATTATTTCAATCCGGATAGGCGAACTTAATCAAGCGCACAAAATGGCGACGAATCCTAGGGCATTCTATAAACTTCCGCCTTTGAAAAAAATCAAGATCAGTGTTGAGCATTGGCGTACCGTTGCCGATCTGACGCGCATAGTGCGCGAAAATAAGCAAAAGAAAAATGAACTGGATCAGGAAGCATCATTATGTGACGAGCGGATGCGCCAGACGCTGGCCCGAATTCCGAACCTCACGCGCGACGAAGTGCCGGTTGGTAGATCCGAGGCCGACAACGTCACCGTGAAACTATGGGGCAAAATTTCCACCTTCGACTTCCTGCCCAGGCCGCACTGGGAGCTGGGCGAGTCGCTCGGCATCCTCGATCTGGAACGCGCGGCCAAGCTGAGCGGTGCGCGCTTTGCGGTTTATATGGGCGCGGGAGCAAGGCTGGAGCGGGCGCTGATCTCGTTCATGCTCGATCTGCACACGAGCAAGCACGGATACACCGAGGTGCTGCCGCCCTTCATGGTGAACTCGAAGAGCCTGTTCGGAACGGGGCAGTTGCCCAAGTTTGCCGAGGATTTATTTCGCTGCTCGGACGCGGATGCCGAAGCTGTCGGGCGCGGCGAGTTCAAAGACAGCGATCACTGGCTGATTCCGACCGCCGAGGTTCCGGTGACGAATCTCTATCGCGACGAAATTCTGGACGAGGCGCGGCTGCCGATCTCGCTGACGGCCTACACGCCCTGCTTCCGGGCCGAGGCCGGCGCAGCGGGCAAGGACACGCGCGGCATTATTCGCCAGCATCAATTCCAGAAGGTCGAGATGGTGAAGTTCACGCGGCCGGAGGACTCCGACGCCGAGCATGAGAAGTTGACGCGCGACGCGGAGGAGATTCTGGAAGCTCTCGGCCTGCCCTATCGTCGTGTTCTGCTCTGCACCGGCGACACCGGTTTCTCTTCGGCCAAGACATTCGACCTGGAGGTCTGGCTTCCCGGCCAGCAGCTTTACCGCGAGATTTCATCCTGCTCGAACTTCGAGGCCTTTCAGGCGCGGCGGGCCAACATTCGCTACCGGGCCGCGGGGGCAAAGGGCAAGCCCGAGTTTGTGCACACATTGAACGGCAGCGGACTGGCCGTGGGACGCACCTGGCTGGCCATCGTCGAGAACTATCAGCAGGCCGACGGCTCGGTCCTGATTCCAGAGGCGCTGCGGCCCTACATGGGCGAGCTGGAGCGCATCACACGGTAAGGGCGAGATGAACAAGATTCTGAAGAGCTATTTCTACTGGACGTATCCGCGCGGCTGCTTCCACTACGACGTGATGGTGACGCTGATTCTGCTGTTCATCTTCGTCACGCCATGGCTGTGGAGCTACGGCGACAAGCCCTCGAACGCCGCCGGCCCGCCGCATCCCATCCAGGTTGTCGGCGATGGCGGCCGCGGGCTGATCGTCACCGTCCGGGCCTCGGACGTGAACCTCGACCTGAACACAAAGGACTCGTATCAAGCGGTGAGAAAGGCTTTGCGCAAGGCCATCGAGCCGGTCACCGGCGACGCCGTCTCGGTGGATTATTGGGAGACCGTGAAAGACGCCCAGGGCAACCTGGCTTGGAAGATTTGGGCGCGCCGGTAAGAGCTCTTTCACTGCTTCTCAAGTGCAGGCTACGTGGTATGCCACCCTAGCCGCAAAAACAAAGACGCGGCGAGGGTAGGGCACTCGGTCGTCATGCGCGTCTAACAGGATAAGGAAATCTATGCACGCAGGAAGAAAGTTCGTTGTTGCCGCGTCGATCGCGCTGCTGCTGCTTGCGGTGCGCGCGGCCATCGCCGCGCCGGCCGCTTCCGACGAGATGGAGAAGCAGAAGGTGCTGCGCCAGCTCGACGAAGCGGCGAAAAACTTTCACTCCACTTCCGCCGACTTCGAGTTCGATTCCGTCGAAACCGATCCGATCTATGACAAGGACGTGCAAAAGGGCATCGTCTGCTACGAGCGCAAAGGCTCGGACTTCCAGATGGCCGCGCACATCCGCGAGGACAATGGCAAGCCCGTACCGAAGGTCGTGGTCGTCTCCGGCGGCGTCATCAAGCTCTATGAACAACTGATCGATCAGGTGACAACTCTCAGCAAGCTCAGCCGATACGAAAGCTGGTTCATGCTCGGCTTCGGCGCCAGCGGCAAGGATCTCGAGCAGAAGTGGGAGATCACCTATCTGGGCCAGGAGACGCTGGACGGCGTGAAAACCGACAAGCTGCAATTGATTCCCAAAGATCCTGCGGTAAGGAAGAATCTTCCCAAGGTGACCATCTGGATGGATCCCGAGCGGGGCGTGAGCCTCAAGCAAATCTTCGACGAAGGCCCCGGTCAATATCGCGTCTCAATGTACTTCAACATCAAGGTCAATCAACCCCTGCCCGCCGACGCCTTCGCCTTCAAAACCGACTCGAAGACCCAGTATGTGAACCGGTAGAGCGCAACGCCGCCCAGCGCAAAGAGCATGGGGAAGCACTCGATGGTGTAGCGCGCCTCGGGAGCCTCGACCGTCGTCAGCAGGGCGCTGCGCAGCAGCATGTAGGCCAGCATCGGCAGCCATAACCGCGGGCGAAGGCAAAGTCCGCCAACTCCTAGCAGTAGATAGAATGCGTTGAGCCCGGCATAGGCCCAACTGAAGCGGGTCTCCGCGTGATGATGCGCGTAGACCCACCAGTCCAGGTCGATGTTAAGGTTTTCCACGCGGGGTCGCAGCCACATGTCGGCCACCCGCCCCAGCGGCAGCCAGAGGTAGTAGCGCAGCGGATGCGCGGCGATTCGCTCGTCCGCCAGCTTGCCAAAGCGCGCATCCACATCCGGCACAAGGTCCTTCGCCTCGTCTCTGTCGTTGTAGTCTTGGGCCACGGAGGCGGTCTCGGCGTACTGCGCCGGGGAGTCGAAGGCCCGGCTGGGCAGCTCGCTCAAGTCGAGCGGGCTGCCCGGCACCGGCCAATACACATCGTAGGTGCAAGTGAAGTCCAGGCACCAGGTCTTGACCCAGCGCTGCCAGCCGGGATAGGTCTGCTGGCCGGGGTCGTTGGCATAGCGCGGCGCCAGCGGCTCAAAGACGTGGAAGACATGCCAGTTGCGCCAGCTCCAGGCCGCAAACGGCATCAGCGCCAGCAGCAGGCAGACCGCGGCCATGCGGAGCAGCTTCCCTTTGGGAATTGCGGCGTTGCCTTCTTTGCGACCCCAGCCAAACAGCAGCGCCGGCGCCAGCGCAACTCCGATCAGCGCGCCATCCGGCCGCAGCAGAGCCGCATAGGTGACCGCAAAGGTGAACGAGAACGCCGGGGCCCATCCCGGCTGGGCTCGGAAACGCGCCATCGACCAGAGCGCCAGCGCCAGCACAAACAGCGTCAGCGACTCCGTCAGCGGCTCGGCAGCATAGATCGCCGTGAAAGGGCAAAGCGCGGCCAGCCATAGCGTGCAATGCGCGGCGCCGCGGCTCAGACGCTCCGGGGCGATCCGCCGCGCAAAATCGGCCAGAAGCAAGCAGCCGCCCAGCTCCAGCGCAATCTGCACCCATGCGGCCGAAGCGTAGTTCTCCATGCCGAAGAGCCGGAAGCAGAGCGCCAGAATGAGCGGGTAGCCGGGCAGCCGGATCAGCGACGGCTGCAACGCTCCGCCGGCCGCGACGAGCGCATAGCGGCCGTGCAGCAGCAGGTTTTTGGCCAGTTCGCCATAGATTAGCGCATCCCCGTTCGCCAGGAAGTACTGCCGCAGCATCCACCATCGCAGCGCCAGCCCGGCGGCCAGCGCCAGGGCGGCAGAGAGCCTGGGAAGCGCGTGAGCGAATACCCGGCGCCGGATCGTCCATTGACTAGGAGAGTCAGCTTCCATACGATTCGTACTGTATAGCGTAGACCGTCTCCCCGGTTTTCGCCCATCTGAAAACGAGACTGTCGATGCCCGATAAACAGATCTTCTTCGACCCGGAACGCAAGCGATGGAAACGGCTGCGCCGCATCCTGGATGTGACGGCCGTGGCTTTCACGTTCGTTCTGGCGGCTTTCATCTTCAATGTCCTGCGCTATCAGCAGTTGCCGGAGCTGCTGCTGCCCGTTCCCCGGCACAACTACAAAGCGTTGCCGGAGCGCCCGCCGCTGCTGCGTGGCGCAAAAGCCCAGCGCCCCACCCGCCGCAAGACCGGCCGCAAGCCCTCCGACATTCCCTTCAACACCGGCGAAGGCCTGCGCGCGGCCTATTACGTGCCCTACGACGAGGCCAGCTACTCCTCGCTCAAACAGCACATTCACCAGATCGATCTGCTCTTTCCCGAGTGGTTGCACATCGACGCGCCCCAGCCAACCCTGATGGCCATCAACAACGACACCCATCGCGAGTATCCGTTGATCGACGGCGCAACCGTGCGCGATCCCGACGAGGTGGACAAGGTCAAGCGGGTCATTCAGGCAGCCAAGGAAGACACCGAGATCTTCCCCCACATGAACAACTTCAACCCCGGCACGCAGAGCTGGGACTCGGCGATTTCCGGCATATTCAATGACCCCGGCAAGCGTGCCGAGCTGCGCCAGCAGATCGTTCGGTTTCTTACCGCGTTTCCGGCCTATCGCGGCCTGTCGCTGGACATCGAAAACCTGCCCGACGACGCCAGCCCAGGGTACATGACGTTTCTCCAGGAGCTCTATGCCGACCTGCATCCGCGCGATCTGCGCCTCTACGTCAACACCGCGGTCTCGACCACCGACGAAGACCTGAAGCAGATTGCCGCCAACTCCGACGGCGTGGTGCTGATGAACTATGACCAGCACCAGATCGAGAGTCCGCCGGGGCCGATCGCCAGCCAGGACTGGTTCGTCAACAACCTGACTCGCGCGCTCAAGATCGTGCCCAAGGAGAAGCTGATCTGCGCCATGGGCAACTACGGCTACGACTGGACGCTCTCCATTCCAGCCACGCCCAAAAGAGGCAGGGCCAGAAGGCGTCGCGAAGTGCCCAAGGTCCTCGATACGGAAGACCTCTCGGTCCCCGATGTCTTGCAGCGGGCCTCCGATGCCGACGCCGACCTGAACCTCGATTACGACACGCTCAATCCGCACTTCGAGTACGTTGACGAGGACGCGAACCAACGCCATGTAGTCTGGTTCCTGGATGGCGTCACGGTGCTGAATGAGATGCGCGCCGCTCGCGCTCTCGGCCTGCAGACCTTCGCGCTCTGGCGCCTGGGCGAGGAAGACAGCTCGCTGTGGAACATCTGGGACAAGCCCAGCAGCCCGGACGCGCTGCAAGACCTCGGCCAGGTTCAACCCGGCCACGTGGTGGACACCGAGGGCGAAGGAGACATCATCCGCGTCACCGGCCTGCCCCAGCCCGGCAAGCGCACCGTCGAGGTGGACACCGACGAGCCCGATCCGCGCAAGAAGCTCATCATCGATGAGCACATGGATGTCTATCCGCGAACCTACACCATCCAGCAATACGGCTATCACGCCAACGAGGTTGCGCTCTCGTTCGACGACGGACCCGACCCCAAGTGGACGCCCAAGATCCTCGATATTCTCCGCAATAAGGGCGTCAAGGGCACCTTTTTGATGATCGGCGACGAGGCCGCGCAGAATGTCGGACTAATGAAGCGCGTGGTGCGCGAGGGCCATGAGATCGGCAACCACACATGGTCGCATCCCGACATCAGCGAAATCTCAAACGCGCAGCTCGACTTGGAAATCAAGCTCACCGAGCGGCTCTTCGCCAGCAAGCTGGGCATCCAGCCGCTCTACTTCCGTCCTCCCTATGACATCGACGAGGAGCCGGACACCGACGACCAGGCCGCTCCCGTCGAGCGCATCCAGCAGGATGGATACACGATTATCGGCAGCAAGCTCGACACCAACGACTGGAATGAGCATCCGCACAAGTCGCCGGCCGAGATCTCCCAGTCCATCCTCGACCAGTTGGAGATCATGAAGACCAAGCCGCAATTCCGCGGCTCGATCATCCTGCTCCACGACGGCGGCGGCGACCGCTCGGCCACCGTGGCCGCACTGCCCATGCTGATCGACACATTGCGCGAGCGCGGCTACTCCATCGTGCCCGTCTCCGCCCTGATGGGCAAGACCACCGCCCAGGTGATGCCCAGGCTCACCTTCCCCCAGTACCTCCGCGCCCTGCCCGACTCCATCGCATTTTCCAGCCTGGCCATCGTCGGCTCCTTCATCGTGATGGTCTTCTTCGTGGGCGACATCCTGATGAGCGGGCGCCTCGTGCTGGTGGGCATCCTGGCTGTCATCGACCGTCTGCGCCGCCCGCACGCCGCTGCCTCGCCCGGCGTCAATCCCCGCGTCGCCGTCCTCATCCCCGCCTACAACGAGGAAAAGGTCATCGTTCGCACCATCCGCTCGGTGCTCAACTCCGACTACGCCAACCTCCATGTCATCGTCATCGACGACGGCTCCAGCGACAACACCTTCGAGGTGGCGCGCGAGGCCTACGCCGGGGAGATCGCCGCCGGCCGCGTGCAGGTCGTCACCAAGCCCAACGGCGGAAAGGCCGCTGCCCTCAATTACGCCCTCGACCGGCTCACCGAAGAGGTCTATGTCGGCATCGACGCCGACACCGTCATCGCCCCCGACGCCATCTCCAAGCTCATCCCCCATTTCGAGGACCTGGCTGTAGGCGCCGTCGCCGGAAACGCCAAGGTCGGTAACCGCGTCAACCTCTGGACGCGCTGGCAGGCCCTGGAATACATCACCAGCCAGAACTTCGAGCGCCGCGCTCTTGATTTATTCAACGTCGTCACCGTCGTTCCCGGTGCCATCGGCGCCTGGCGCACCGGCCCCGTCAAAGCGGTAGGCGGCTATCCCATCAATACCGTCGCCGAGGACGCCGACCTCACCATGGCGCTGCTCGAACTAGGCCTGAAGGTCGTCTACGAGGATCGCGCTCTGGCTTACACCGAAGCCCCCATCGACGCCAAGGGGCTGATGCGCCAGCGCTTCCGCTGGTCCTTCGGCACTCTCCAGGCCATCTGGAAGCATCGCGCCGCTTTCGTCCGCAACAAAGCCATGGGCCTCTTCGCCCTGCCCAACATTCTCATCTTTCAAATGCTGCTGCCGCTGGTCTCGCCCTTCATCGACGTGATGTTCCTCGCTGGCGTCATGCACTACTTCGGCGATCGCCACTTCCACCCCGAGGCCGCCTCGGCCGCCAACTTCCAGAAGCTGCTGGCCTACTTCCTCGGCTTCCTGCTCATCGACTTCATTACCTCGTCGGTTGCCTTTTCGCTCGAGCGCCGCCATCCCGCCAACAAAGGCGACGGCTGGCTGCTCTTCCACATCTGGCTGCAACGCTTCGCCTACCGCCAGGTCTTCTCCATCGTACTCTTCAAGACCCTCAAGCGCGCCATCGACGGCAAGCCTTTCGCCTGGGACAAACTCGAACGCACCGCCAAGATGAGCAAAGCGACCGAGGCGCTGACGGAAGTAACATAATCCAGCGCACCCCGTGGACGCGGTTCAGGCCACAGCTTCCCTGTTTTGCTCTACCTGTTGAAACTTCACAACTAGAGCATTTTTGCAAATAGTGTGGAGTGGAGTTTTGTTGGTATCCCACCCATTCCGCTGAAAAACGCGGAATGGATGGGGCACGGAAGTCTACAGTAAATACGAAAATGTTCTAAACAGAATCATTCCAGGCAGCTCTTCTCCGGCCTCACCGCAAATGAAACGGGCGAAACAGGCCGCAAAAACCTGCTTCGTCCGTCTTGCTGTTGCGGCAATGATCCGCTGCTGCCGCTTGCTAATTGACCGTGCAGGCTGTTCCGTTGAGTGCAATGGCCGTGGGTACGGCGTTGGTGGTGCCGTTCCAGTCACCGTTGAATCCCAAGCCGGAGTAACTTCCGCCGGCGGGGATGCTGCCGTCGTAACTCAGGCTGGTCACCGTTACGTTGGCTCCGCTCTGCGTTTCCGTGCCGTTCCACAGCTGAGTGATTGTTTGCCCATTGGCAAAACTCCAGGTCAGCGTCCAGCTGTTGATGGCCGTAGTTCCGGTGTTGAGGATGTCGAGAGTCGCTCCGAATTGCCCACTCCCATAGTTCGAAATCGCGTAGTCAACCGTGCACTTGAGGCCGGTTCCACCCGAGGAACCGACGGTAAGCGCGATGGTGGTGGTCGCGGTTGTACTTCCGGAGGTTCCCGTAACGGTCACCGTGAAGCCTCCGGCGGTGGCCGAACTGCTGGCTGTCAAGGTGAGTACGCTTGAACTGGTGGACGAAGTCGGGCTGAACGAAGCCGTCACGCCGCTAGGCAGTCCGGATGCGGTAAACGATACGGTGCCGGTGAAGCCGCCGGTGTCTGTCACTGTGATCGTGTCGGTGCCGCTGCTGCCTTGGTTGACTGACAAGCTTGACGCCGAGCGCGACAGCGTGAAGCCCGCCCCCGATCCGGAAACTGTGATGGCGAACGTCTGCGTGCTCTTGCACGAGCTGGTATTCGTGTAGGTAGCCACATAGTCGTTCACGCCCGAGCTCAATGGAATGCTGTTGATCTGGCGCGAGGTGGAGGTGTACCCGTTGGGGCCGGTCCAGCTCCAAGATCCGCCGCTGACTGGCTGCGGACCGAGGTCCACTGCCGTCGAGGTGGAGCTTACTGTTGCGCTAGATTCCTCTGTCCAGCTCGATCCTCCATTCACTGAGATGTACGGAACGATCGCGGTGGGCGTGCAACTGCCGCTGCCGGTCACGGTCAACGAGATCGCGGCGCTTGCGGTCGTGTTACCCGAGGCTCCGTTGACGGTCACCGTATAGCTTCCAGTGGCGGCCGAGCTGCTGGCCGTCAAGGTGAGCACGCTGGAGGTAGTGGATGAGGTGGGGCTGAAGGAAGCAGTAACGCCGCTGGGCAGTCCGGAAGCGGTAAACGATACCGTGCCAGTGAATCCGTCCACGTCCGTTACCTTGATGGTGTCGGTTGCGCTGCTCCCTTGAGTTACTGATAGCGAGGAGGACGAAGGCGCCAGCGTGAAGCTCGGCGACGACGATGTTCCTCCATACCATTGCGGAAGCACTACGGTTCCAGCCGGCTTGCCGTACATGACCCAGCTTTGGTCATCCGAGCCGGGAACCGGCAGTTGCAAATCCCACCAGAAGACACCCTTCATCCAGGAAGACTGCGCGCTGAAGACATCGAAGAACGCGGTATAGCAGTTCTCCTGCTCGTCGGGGTCGTAACCGTTGCTGATTTCAGCGTATGGCTCTTGGTTGGTTCCCGTGGAGCTTTCGTATCCGACCTCGGTGAAGACCACCGGCTTGCCGTATTGGCTATTGAGGTTTTTCAGAGCTGCTTCGGCATTGAATCCCGAACCGGTGTACGTGCTGGTGCTATCGGTCCATGCGGCTTCCAATGCGCTGACGGAAGGATCGTTCTGGTCGGTGAGGCCGAAGTATCCATCCACGCCAATGACATCGACGAGGCTCCAGAACGAGACTGTGCTGTACTCGTCGCCGGAGCCGGTGGCATTGGCGCCATACATGATCGGACCGCTATAGTCGGCCCGTACCGCGCTGATGAGGGTTTCCCAGTACGACAGATTCGCCGATACGCTCATGGTCTTGAGCTCTGTACCGATGCTGAGGGCATCGACGTCGTACGTCTTCGCCAATTGAGCGTAGTGAGTGATATAAGCCTGATAACTGGTGAACCAGGCGCTGACGGGGCTGGGGGTGATCTCCCCGCGCCAGGTGCCATAACCGGTTACATCCACTTGCGGCTTGAGAACGACCTTGATTCCCAGGTTATGGTATTGCGTGATCGCAGCTTCGATCTGGGCATCGGTGGCGCTGTTGGTGCTGGACGCGGCAATCGTCGTGCTGCTGGAGGTTGGCATGAACCATTCGATGGTGATCGCCACATAGTTGGCGTGCGTGCTTTGAATGAACGACACATAGGTGCTGTCGCCGCTGGTCCCTAAGTCGGAGTCGCTGTACACGGCGCGTACGATGCCGTTGTAGGTGAATCCGGTCTGTCCAAATGCCTTGGGGGTGTTACCGCTGAATGCGATTCCTGCCGCCACGGCAAGAATGACGAAAAAGCGAGCGATGCTATTGGACACTTTCTGAGTATTCTTCACGGTTTCACCCCTGTCTGAGTTAAACACCAACTTGGAACTGCAATCTGATCGCCGGTCTGAAGACCATCAGAGCCACCGACCGTCTGCGAGGCGGAACAATCTTCTTTGGCCGAGCAGCCCTTTGCGCAACCCACAATCTTGGTAACCTCGAGTTGAACAGAACGGATGCTGAACGATTCCACCGTTCCGCAAAATCCATCGCCTCGCCATGGAAGCACACACACTGTGTCTCCCACAGACTCACCGGAAGTGTGCGCGCCTGCCGCGAGCAAGAGGCTGGCTATTTGCCGTTCGCCCTTTCTCTCGGCAACTTCCAGAGCAGTTCCCGTGAAGCGCGTTGCTTCGTTCAGGTTGGCTCCCGCCGCGATCAGCATTTTAACGGCATCGACTTGATTGTTTATGGCCGCGGCGATGAGCGCCGTCTGCCCGTCGGCAGATGTCGCATTGACGCCGGCTCCTCGAGCGAGAAGCGATTTGACCTTATCCGTGTCGCCCGCGGCTGCGGCAACGATCAGAGGCGTAAGCCCCTCTCCGTCCCGCGCGTCAAGACCGACTGGCTGTTGTTGGCCTGAGTGCGGCGCTCCCTGGGCCCAGGAACCGGGCAGAAGGATAACGGCGGATAAAAGTGTGATTGCGAATGCTCGGTGCGTCGCGCGTCCCACCGTGTGCGCGCGACCGAGCAGCCCACTGAAAACAGGCAGCATAGTACCTCCCGAACAGGTGAATTTCGATTCCGTTGGAGCAGTCTCGAAGGGTTTTATAGTCGAACGGAGCAAGAGATGCGCCCGTCTACCAAACCATCTGGGACGGAACGATCAGGTCGCTTCGGCGGATCCCCTAGAGCTTGCAGTGTACGTTGCGGGGGGAAAGCACAACGGGGAGAACGCTACATCCGCAATTCAACGCCTGTCAAGCAATTTATTTGTAATTTGCTCTTCAACAATATGTCTCGAACGGGAACGGGACACGTTCGCTCCATTTCCCGATTTGAGACCCGGGAAACCACGAATTCAAACAAGCCCCGCAGGCTTCCCAATCTTGAATCCCGGTCCTGGCCTATCACGCCGCCGCGATGCGCCCGATCAGGTCCATCTGTTCCTTCTTGCTTGTCGCACCGATGGTGAAGGCATCGAGCAGCCCCAGTCCCAGCGCATAGTGGATCGCCTGGCTCTGTTTGTCGCGCAGCACTCCCTGGCCCAGAATCTTCATTCCGATGATGCCCTTGCCGTCGGCCCGCATCTGCTTGATGACCTCGGCCACCGTCGCCGGGTCGGAATCCATATATGCGCCTGCCGGATTCATGCGCACCAGGTCCAACTCGACCCACGGTTCCGTCGCAGCCGTGCGCAGCGCCGCGATCGAGTGGCAGCTCACTCCATGCGTGCGGATCACGCCCTTCTGCTTAGCCTCGGAGAGCACGTCCATCACGCCCCGGTAGCGCGTCGTCCAATCCGCCTCCGTGACGCAGTGAACCAGGCAGATGTCGATGTAGTCCGTTCCCAGCTCGCGCCGGAAGCGATCCAGATCGGCGCGCGCGCCCTTCGCGTTCCGCGTGTCCACTTTGGTCATCACCACAACCTTGTCGCGCGGGAGCTGCTTGAGCGCCGACGCAACATAAGGATGGCTGCCGTATCCGTCGGCCGTATCGAAGAAGCGCAGCCCGTTCTCATATCCGTTGAGCAGCAGCGCGGTCAGTTCCGCCATGCCCAGCGCCGTCTGGTCCGAACGGCCGCCAAAGCCATGTGTGCCTGTGCCCATCGCCAGCCGGCTCGTCCGAATGCCCGTCTTGCCCAGCGTCACCGTGTCGTGCGCATTGAACTTTTGCGGGAGAGCCGGCAGTTCGGCGGCGAATGCGGCACTTGCCAGATTTAGTTTCGAGGCCAGCCACGTCGATCCGAGCCCGCGCGCGGCGTTGAAGAGAAATTCTCTGCGTTTCATCTTTCCTCCGGGGAATCGAGGATACGAGCCCGACCTGACCTGCATTCTACCCTGAAGTTCACCCGTTTCGCCACCACGCGAGCCACTCGCCACGGCCGGACGCGCTGAACCGTAGCGCGGGACAATCTCGAGCCTCCAGCCCCGTCCTGAACTACAATCAAGGCGTTATGGCTGCCTCTTCCCTCCCCACGCAAATTCAGCCGCGCTCGCCCCAGGGCGAGTTCACGAACGAACCCCCCATCGCCTTCAAGCTCCCTGAAAGTGCCCGCAGGATGCAGGCCGCGCTCGAGTCGGTCGCAAGCCAGCTTGGCCGCGAATACGACCTCGTCATCGGCGGCCAGCGGCTCAAAACCGGGAGCAAGATCCGTTCATTGAATCCGGCGCGTCCGGCCCAGGTCGTCGGCATTCACCAGAAGGCCGGTGCAGAGCACGCCGGACAGGCCATGCAGGCCGCGCTCGACGCCTTCGAGTCATGGAGCCGGACTACCACCGAATCACGAGCCTCCCTGCTGCTCAATGCGGCAGAGATCATTCGCAGCCGTCACTTCGAGTTCTGCGCCTGGCTCACCTATGAAGTGGGCAAGAACTGGGCCGAGGCCGACGCCGACGTGGGCGAAACCATCGACTTCCTCGAGTTTTACGCTCGCGAGGCTCTCCGCCTGGCCGCCGCCACGACGCCTATCCAGTTTCCCGGCGAGCGCAACGAGCTGCATTACATTCCGCTTGGCGTAGGCGCGGTGATCCCGCCCTGGAACTTCCCCTTCGCCATCATGGCGGGCATGACGGTGGCCTCGATCGTCACCGGCAACACCGTGATTCTGAAGCCGTCGAGCGACGCGCCGACGATCGCCGTCAAGTTTGTTGAGGTTCTTGAGGAGGCGGGAATGCCGGGCGGCGTGGTCAACTTCTGCCCCGGCTCCGGCGTCACTTTTGGCAACGCCATCGTCGAGCACCCGAAGACCCGCTTCATCGCCTTTACCGGATCGAAGAAGGTCGGCCTGGAGATTCACGAGCGCGCCGCCAAAGCGAAGCCCAATCAAATCTGGATCAAGCGGACGATTCTCGAGATGGGCGGCAAGGACTCGATCCTGGTCTGCGCCGGCGCCGATCTTGACGCGGCCGTCGAGGGTGTCGTAGCATCGGCCTTCGGCTTCAGCGGACAAAAGTGCTCGGCCTGTTCCAGGGCCATCGTCGAGGCTCCGGTCCATGACGCCTTCATCGAGAGGCTGCGCGAACGGGTTGCGAGACTCGCCGTCGGCGATCCGGCAGAGAACTCGAACCTCGGCCCGGTGATCAACAAAGGGGCGCTTGAGTCCATGCTTCGTTATATCGAGATTGGCAAGAAGGAAGGAAGGCTGATCGCCGGCGGACGCGCGCCAGAGAACGATGCTGGCGGCTACTTCCTCGAGCCAACCGTCTTTGACGGGATCGCGCCGGAGGCAGTCCTGGCCCAGGAAGAGATCTTCGGGCCGGTGCTGGCCGTCATCGAGGTTGCCAACTTCGAGGAGGGCCTGAAGGTGGCCAACAACACCGAGTATGGGCTTACCGGATCGGTCTACTCAACCGATCGCGAAAAGCTCGACCGCGCCCGCCGCGAGTTTCATGTGGGCAACCTCTACTTCAACCGCAAGTGTACCGGCGCGATGGTCGGGGCGCATCCCTTCGGCGGCTTCAACATGAGCGGCACCGACTCGAAGGCCGGCGGTCCGGATTACCTGCTGCTCTTTACCCAGGCCAAGAGCGTGGCGGAGAAGCTGTAGGAGCCGAGTTGGCCGATCTACGGCCGACCTGTGAAATTATGATTTACCATTCTTGCAACATCGAGTCAATCGAGATCCCTGCAGAGGACGCATGAAGGCCTGGCACAAAGTACTCATCTCTATCTTGGTTACGCTGACCATCGGTGGCATCTATCTCTCCTCCGTCTGGATTCGCCGCCTGAACCCCGGAGTGACCCCTCAGGACAATACGCGCCAGATCTTGAGTAAGGACGATCTGGTGGTGATGCGTGAGTTCTTTCCCGCGCACTTTGAGGACACGCTGCGCCTGGAAGGCACAACGGTGTGGGAGAAGAACGGCTACGTCATGCCCTACTTTCGCTACACCGACGGGCATGTGCTCTTTGCCAAGAGCGTGGGCGTGATTCCCGCGGCGCAGCGAATGGATGTTAAGAAGATTGTGAAGGCGGCCGTGCCCGCCAGCGTCGAGGACAAGATCCAGCACGGAAGCCGGCAGGCCTTTGCCGTCTTTAAGCTGCCGGGGAGCGCGGCGCTCTATGGCACGCCCATCGGTTATATGCAGGGAAACGAGGAAGGCTATTACAACGATCTGCTTTTCTACTACGACGATCCGCACACCATTTACGATCACTGGCCTAAAGACGTGTGGGCGGCTGTCGATGCGCATCAGGTAAAGCCGGGCATGAGTGAGCTGGAAACCCGCATGTCGATTGGCCGAAACCTGCACTCAGATGGCAAAGTCGAAGGCGACCGCACTGTGACCTACGACCAGGATGGCAAGCACTGGACGGTAACCTATGTAAACAATCGGGCCACGGAGATCAAAAGCGAGTAGCGGGCCGGCAGGAACCCGGAGTCAGGATTGCAAAGGGCTCATTGCCGGGGATTGAATGGGCTCCCGGCTGCGGCGTGCGTGCGAGGCAGACTGCTCTCATAAAAGAATCTGCGCTTTGATCCACAGATAAGCCTTGTAGAATCAATACGAACGATCTCCTCAAGAATCTCTCGACGGGAAGTTTAATAATTTCTCAGGGCGCCACGCAACCTTTTTTACTCTCCTGCATCTATACAGATAACAAGCAGAGGCTTCCTCGGAACATTCCCCGCCCAAGAAAGGATCCATTCCTTCTTGAAGGTCCGCAAGGACCTCTTCTCAATTTCCCCTCAGACCCCCTCCCTTCATTGCCTCTCGAGCGGGCCTACCGGAAGGTAGGCCCAAACGCTCGTTTGGACGCATCTCTATTGAAGCTCGAGTCCCGATTGAATGACTGAGGATTTCGCAAGAGGCGCCGGGTGCCCCATCGTTGCGCCTTCTTTCCGCTGCAAGATCGGAATATCACAAGCAAACGGCGATCCGTAGTCCGCGCAAAAGGCCCTCCCGCAAGGGAGGGCCTTCGTGCAAGCAAAACCGGGCGAGCTGCGGCTTACCCAATCACTTCAATGCCCATGGAGCGGGCGGTGCCGCGGATGCTCTTCATGGCCGTCTCCACCGAGGAGGCGTTCAAGTCGGGCATCTTCTGCGTGGCGATCTCGCGCACCTGCTTCTCGGTCACCTTGCCCTTCTTTTCCTTGTTGGGCGTGCCCGAACCCTTTTCGATCCCAGCCGCCTTCATCAGCAGCACCGCGGCCGGCGGCGTTTTGGTGATGAAGCTGAAGCTGCGGTCGGCATGAACCGAGATGACGACCGGAATGACCAGCCCTTCCATCTCCTTGGCCGAGGTGCGCGCGTTGAACTGCTTGCAGAACTCCATGATGTTGACCTGCGCCTGGCCCAGCGCGGGGCCGACCGGAGGCGCCGGCGTGGCCTTGCCGGCCACAATCTGCAGTTTGACGTACCCTGTAACCTTCTTCGGAGGTGCCATTGGTTCCTCTGGAACCAGCTTCTAGCTGCTAGCTTCTAGCTATTAGCCGGTATGTCACGGTTCAAATTTTGGTAATGCAGCTTCTGCGTTCGCCACCAACCGAGGGCTGCTAGTTCACCCGGCCGGCTAGAAGCTGGAAGCTAGTAGCTAGAAGCTGCGTTACTCAATCTTTTCCACCTTGCCAAACTCCAGCTCGACCGGCGTCGACCGCCCGAAGATGGTCACCATGACCTTCATCGTCTCACGATCTTCGTTGATCTCGTCCACCACGCCGTTGAAGTTGGCAAAAGGCCCGTCGGTAATGCGGACCTGCTCGTTCTTTTCAAACTTGATCTTGAGCCGCGGCTTGTCCTTGGAGGTCTCGGAGCGGAAGAGAATTCCACTCACCTCTTCCTCGC
The DNA here is from genome assembly GCA_963710875.1 of uncultured Acidobacteriaceae bacterium. GTDB lineage: Bacteria > Acidobacteriota > Terriglobia > Terriglobales > Acidobacteriaceae > Telmatobacter. Next base: position 24,586 of record CAVQBW010000006.1, read on the forward strand.
TCAGCGCCACCGGCTTGTCGCCCGTGCCCAAAAAGCCCGTCACCTTGGGCGTGTCCTTCAGGACATGCCACAGGTTGTTGTCGAGCTCCATCTCCACCAGTACGTAGCCGGGCAGAAAGACCCGCTCCACGGTCCGCTTCTTGCCGTTGACGATCTCCGTCACCGGTTCGGTGGGAATCATCACCCGGCCCACCTTGTCGCCCAGCCCAAAGGCTTCCACGCGGCTTTGGATGGACTCGCGCACCTTGCGCTCAAAGCCCGAGTAGGCGTGCAGGATGTACCACTTGAAGCGCTCGTTGCGCTCCGGCAGCGGCTGTGCCTCTGGATCGGGCTGCTCGGCGCCTTGCTCGATTTGTCCTAAGTCTTCTGCCATCTTCCGCTCTCGTTTCGCGCCTGCAAGTTACGGCTAAAACCCGCCCAGCCGGCCCAGCATCGCATGCAGGCCGTACTGGAAGATCGCGTCCACCACGAAGAAGAACACGCCAAAGATGAAAACCGCGATGATGACCACCGTGGTCGTGGTTTTCACTTCCTTCCACGAGGGCGTAACCACTTTGTGCATCTCCGTGCGCACATAGCCCAAGAAGCGCGTGAATTCCTTCCACTGCTCGATGATGTTGTCGAAGAACTTCGACACAGGATTCTCTCCCTGCCGCTTCGCCGGCGGCTGCCGCACTTCGCCGTTGACCATTGCTGCCTTCGTTGCCATAAATTCATTCCTTCGCGCCGGGCGTCATCCCGAGCGCATCCCAACTCAATCTGGCAGGGGCGGAGGGATTCGAACCCCCAAGTTCGGTTTTGGAGACCGACAGTTTAACCGTTGAGCTTACGCCCCTAAAAAGAGATCAGGGGTCAGAGATCAGAGATCAGAGATCAGCGCCCGACTTGCAATGGACCAACTGACCCCTGACCCCTGATCTCTGATCTCTGTTCTACTTCGTTTCCTTGTGCGGCTGGTGCTTGCGGCAGCGGTTACAGAACTTCTTGAACTCCAGACGGCCGGTGGTCGTCTTCTTGTTCTTCGTCGTCGAGTAGTTGCGCTCCTTGCACTCGGTGCACTGCAATGTAACGATTTCCCGCATTCCCGAAATCCTTTCAGAGATCAGGGGTCAGAGATCAGTTTGTTCCTGCTCCGGCAAACTGTCGCGCCGCGCAGGCCGCTTCCTGTTCCCTAGTCCCTAGTCCCTTAGTCCCTGCTACTTCACAATCTCCGAAACCGTGCCGGCGCCCACCGTGCGGCCGCCCTCGCGGATCGCGAATCTCAATCCCTTTTCGAGCGCCACCGGCGTAATCAGCTCCACCGCCAACTGCACGTTGTCGCCCGGCATCACCATCTCTACACCCTCGGGCAGCTCGGCCACTCCCGTCACGTCCGTCGTGCGGAAGTAGAACTGCGGCCGGTAGCCCTTGAAGAACGGCGTATGACGCCCGCCCTCTTCCTTGCTCAGCACGTACACTTCGCCCTTGAAATTCGTGTGCGGCGTGATCGAACCCGGCTTGGCCAAGACCATCCCGCGCTCAACATCCTCTTTCGGAATGCCGCGCAGCAGAATGCCCGCGTTGTCGCCCGCCATGCCCTCGTCCAACTGCTTCTTGAACATCTCCACGCCCGTGCAGACCGACTTGCGCGTCTCGCGGAAGCCGACGATCTCTACGTCCTCGCCCACCTTCACCTTGCCACGCTCGATCCTGCCCGTCACCACCGTGCCGCGCCCGGAGATCGAGAAAATATCTTCGATCGGCATCAGGAAGGGCTTGTCAACCGCGCGATCCGGCCGCGGAACGTAAGTGTCCACCGCCTCCATCAGCTCGTCGATCTTGGCCTCCCACTTGGGGTCGCCGTTCAGCGCCAACAGGGCCGAGCCGCGAATCACCGGCGCATCCTCCGGGAACTGATACTTGCCCAGCAGTTCGCGAACTTCCATCTCCACGAGGTCGATCAGCTCTTCATCCTCGACCGCGTCGCACTTGTTCAAGAAAACCAGCACGCAGGGAACGCCCACCTGGCGCGCCAGCAGAACGTGCTCCTTGGTCTGCGGCATCGGGCCGTCGGTCGCCGCAACGACGAGTATGGCCCCGTCCATCTGCGCCGCGCCGGTGATCATGTTCTTGATGTAGTCGGCGTGGCCGGGGCAGTCAACGTGCGCATAGTGCCGGTTCTTGGTCTCGTACTCCACGTGCGCCGTGGCGATCGTGATGCCGCGCTCGCGCTCTTCCGGCGCATTGTCGATCGAATCGAAGGAACGGAAGACGTTCTTCGGATTGTGCTTCTGCAACACCTTGGTGATGGCCGCCGTCAACGTCGTCTTGCCGTGATCGATGTGACCAATCGTTCCCACATTCACGTGCGGCTTGCTGCGATCAAACTTTTCCTTCGCCATTACCCTTCAGTTCCTTCCGTTAGACTTTATTTCTGTCGCGCCCTCAAAATGGCAAAGGCGCAAAAGCTTGTCTTGCCTGCCTCAATAATAGGCGTAAACCTTCAAATACCGCTGCCGCAACTCCACCGGCACCGCTTCAACCTTCTGCAGGTAGCGTTCGCGAGTCATGGCCTGGTCCGAGACCGGAAGCGCCTGATAAACTCCCGCAGCCTCCTTGCCCAGCAGCCCGCGATTCAAAACGCCCTCGAAGTCCCGAATTCGCAGCTTCAACCGGCCCACGCGGCTCAGAAAAACCTCCACGTCATGCGGGTCGAAGGCGGAGTCGATGCGCGCATGAAAGTCGGCGTATCCTTGCTGATCCTGAACGGCTATGGCTGCCTGCTCGAACTTCATTTGCTGCCTCGCACCGGGCTTGTTTTGCCCTGTAAACTACTTCCAATCCTGGAGCGGGAGACGGGGTTCGAACCCGCGACCAACAGCTTGGAAGGCTGTGACTCTACCACTGAGTTACTCCCGCAAGAACAGCCTTTAGCTGCTAGCCGCCAGCTTCTAGCTCTGTCTTGCTGGTACCGGCCACATCGGCCAACCCATCCACCACGCAAGCTAGAGGCTAGAAGCTAATAGCTAGAAGCTGAACTTCTGGAGCTGATGACCAGGATTGAACTGGTGACCTCTCCCTTACCAAGGGAGTGCTCTACCAACTGAGCTACATCAGCCCTCTTCAAAAAGACCAGCTATTAGCTTTCAGCTCTCAGCTTCATCCTGCCGGCGCGTGCCGCAATCGCTCCACTCACCAACATCAAGCTAAAAGCTAATAGCTAACGGCTAAGAGCTTCCTTATTCCCCGTCACGGCGAATCTTCTCCGCGTGACGGGCTAACACCGTGCGCAACGCCATGCCGCTCAGGACAATCAGCGGAAGCAACCGTACCTCCACCGCCCTGCCCGCCACGAGAACCTTGCCCTCTCCCACGGTAAACCAGGCAAGCGCCGCCAAAACCGCATACAACGCCAGAGCAATCCAATACTTCCGGTCCAACTCCGAACCGGTGCTATGAAGGCCCTCAATCATGCGCTTCTCTTCGTAGTCAGCCGAACCTCCGGGTAACCACCCTTTGCGCATTCTGCCCCTCAATTCCTGGTGCACAGGGGAGGATTCGAACCTCCGTAGCTCCAAGGAGCGGCAGATTTACAGTCTGCTGCCATTAACCGCTCGGCCACCTGTGCCCAACCACCCCTGCAAGCAAAAATCGTTTGCCGGGAACCCAACCCCTTCCACGCTTTCAGCCTCTTCGGAGCATTAAGCCCCCTCCCGGAAGAACTCCGGCAACCAGGAGCCTGCACCTGAAGTGGAATCGCCGCGGAGGACAGGCCCGGCGTCAAAAAGCATCGGCGCCGGCGAAAACTTTCCGCCGTACCAGGTCCCATTTCCGCATTCCCTCAAGTGGAGCTGGCGAAGGGATTTGAACCCCCGACCCTCTGATTACAAATCAGATGCTCTACCAGCTGAGCTACGCCAGCCCTAACCACCCGGAATCCGTCCCGGAGGCCCGCAAATCCGTACGGGCACACTACCGCTGTACACGTACTACGGCACAGAAATCAAGGTTAGCACACCCCCGGCGAAGGGAGCAAACCAGAGCGGAACCGGGCCCGAAACCGGCTGCATTCCATCGCTCGCAGCCAAGGCGCAGGCGATCTCCCTGCGGAAGCCCGCAGCTCATTCTCCATGTGCCGTTTTGGGAGCATTCTGTCGCGATTCACCATTCCTGCGCACCGCTGGGAACGCGCCACGCGCCGTTCGCTGCAATTGGTTGCTCTCGGCAGTACACGACAATTACCATAGAAGGATGCATCCCAAGGCGCATGCCTGACGGTGCTGGCATGTCCTCAAGCGGGAGTGGATCCGGCGGGAGAGGCGTTTTCCTCTCCGCCCCGGTGATCCAGCATGAATCGGTCCTCGCTCCAGGCTGCCCAAATTGAATTCCCTGCAATGGGAGGAGTTTTTACATTGAGCGACCGTTTCCTGTTTACCTCTGAATCCGTCACCGAAGGCCACCCCGACAAGATTGCCGACCAGGTCTCCGACGCCATTCTCGATGCCTGCCTGGAGCAGGACCCTTACAGCCGCGTCGCCGCCGAGACGCTGACGGCCACGGGCCTCGTGGTCATTGCCGGCGAAATCACCACCAAGGCTTACGTCGATTTCCAAAGTCTTGTCCGCGGCGTCATCGCCTCCATCGGCTACGACAATGCGCTTTATGGCTTCGACTCGAACACCTGCGCCGTCATCTCGACCATCAACAAGCAGTCGGGCGACATCGCGCAGGGCGTGGACACGGGCGGCGCCGGCGACCAGGGCATGATGTTCGGCTACGCCTCCAACGAGACCCCCGAGTTGATGCCCGCGCCGATCTCACTGGCCCACAAGCTCTGTCGCCAGTTGACCAAGGTGCGCAAGTCCGGCAAGCTGCCCTATCTCCGCCCCGATGGCAAGAGCCAGGTGACGGTCGAATACGATGAAAACGGCAAGCCCGCCCGCATCGACGCCGTCGTCATCAGCAGCCAGCACTCCGAGAGCGTGAGCAACGAAGATCTGCACGCCGACATCCTCAAGCATGTCATTCAGGCCGTGCTGCCCGCCGCGTGGCTCGACGAGCACACCAAGTACCACATCAACCCGACCGGCCGCTTTGTCATTGGCGGACCGATGGGCGACACCGGCCTCACTGGCCGCAAGATCATCGTGGACACCTACGGTGGCGCAGGCCGTCACGGCGGCGGAGCCTTCTCGGGCAAAGACCCGACGAAGGTGGATCGCTCGGCGGCGTACATGGCCCGTTACATCGCCAAGAACATCGTAGCCGCGGGCTTGGCCGATCGCGCCGAGGTCCAGCTTGCGTATGCTATCGGAGTAGCCGAGCCGGTCAGCGTCCTGATCGACACTTTCGGCACCGGCAAGCTGAGCGCGGCCAAGCTGACCGAACTGGTCCGGAAGAACTTCGCGCTCACTCCCAAGAAGATCATCGAGAGCCTCAACCTTCGCCGGCCCATCTATCAGAAGACCGCAGCCTACGGCCACTTCGGCCGCACCGAGCCCGAGTTCACCTGGGAGGCAACCGACAAGGCCGCCGCCCTGGCCGAGCAAGCGGGACTCAAGGCCGCCGCCAAGTAACCCCGCCTCATCACCCTAGCGACACCAAAGGCCCTCCGTCAGGAAGGCCTTTGCTTTAGCGGTGCCAACCTCGCGTAGCTTGGTCAACTCGCTCCGAATCCAGGAAACCCGGAAAGCATCCGCAAGACGGCTTCCAAGGACTTATCTGTCCTCGCTGAGCGCATTGGCGATTTGGCGTAAACCGAGTAGAGGGATCTGGAACCTCTGAGCTTATGGAAGCTACTGGAGCTTGGCGTACTCGGTTCTTGCTTGTTTTAAGACCGCAATAGTGGGATCGGCGTCTTTCCATAGCAAGAGAAAATTCTGGTACGCAGTCTTCGCTCTGGCTGTATCGCCTGCCATTGCGTAAGCGCGGCCGATTTCAAGATGGGCCAATGATCCGGTCAAGGCGTTTTGCACGATACCATTGTGATCCACCAACTTCTGAAACTCGGTGGCTGCAGCTGTCCCTTGATGTGCCTGCAAGTAAGCTTGGCCACGCAAGTACGCAGGGTACAGAGTCAGGCCCTCGGCCTGTTCGTATGGCGCGGCGGCTTCCAAGATATCAATCGCGCGAGATGCATTTCCTCTGTTGAGTTCGATGGCCGCGTTGATGCTCGGGAGCCAAAAGAACTTCAGCAGAGTGTTGGCAGGGTAACTTTTCTCCAGTTCCTTCGCCAGAGCTTCCGCTCGCGCGACATCGCCGATGCGCGCCGACGCGAGGGCTGCCTGCACCATGACGTCTCTCCCTGAAGACATCGCCAAAGCAGTCTGTCACTCCTTGTTTGGCTGAGGCATTATTGCCCAACTCCGCTTCGCGAGATGCCGCGTTAGCTTGCCACTCCGCCGCGGCTTCTTTTGAGTCGGAACGGACGGCCGAGTCCACCGCTCGGCGAGTAAACTCTTGTGCCTTGCTCATTCGCCCGTAGTACGCTTCTGTGTCGGACTGCAGAGACAACAAAAGGTCTTCGTCGCCAGGCTTGCCCTCGGCCCAATCCACCTGCTCTTTCATTTGCTTGGCATCACTCCGCAAAAAGGCAAGGTAATACATGAAGCTGCGTAGTCCCCCGTCATCCAGCTTTCGCGCGAGTGCCTGATCGAAAGTTGCTTTGGCTTCATCCGGTCGGTTGAGAGCCAAGTAGGATGCCCCCAAAGTTGTGTAGATGTTGAGCTTGTCAGGGGCAAGACGCAAGGCCTCCTGGAGCTCGGGAATCGCTTTGTCGTACCGTCCCATCATGGCGTAGTCGCCGCCCAGGTTCGCGTGAGGCACTGCACTGCGAGGGTAATTCGCGGACCAGAATTCGTAGGTCTGCATCTCCTTGTCGAGATCCCCGGCAGCATAAAAGTAGAATGCAGTGATGCTCAGTTGCTCCATTTTTGTTGCATGATCGCGCAATTGATAGGCTTTCGTTGCGTACTCCAGCGCGCGCGACGGCTGCTGAAGATTGTCATAGAACAGCGCTAACTCCGAGTATGCCAAGGGGAAGTTCGGATCGAGTTCGATCGCCCTCTGCAAGAATGGAATGCCGGACGCGTCTCCTTCCTTGTGCTCCTGCGCTAGGCCTATGTTCAAGTACCTCAAGGCCTCCAGTGAGGATGTCGTCGCTTCAACCGGGACGTCAAACTTCTCCACCGAGGGAAGCGATTCTCCTAGCTTATTGCGCAAGGATGAGGTAGCTCGGCTCAGAGTCTTAAGAACATCTTCCTTGGAGTCCGCCTCGCCTTGTTCGTTGGCCAAGGTTTCTCCAGTGCTGCACGCCACGGCATTTAGAGCGATCACGTAGTGGCTGCCCAAGCGATAGATTGTTCCTGTCAGCAGTGCCTTGCTCCCCGCGCGTTGACAAAGTTCCCGGCCAACCTTTGCGGTGACGCGTTCGTTCGTAGGCCGACCCATCATCTCCAACGTCTCACTCACTTTTTGGTCAGAGAGCACATTGAGAAATGGAGATTGCTCCAATTCCACGGCTAACGCCTGCTTGAGCGCACCGTCGAAGACCTCGTCCCCGGTCGTATTGACGATGTCGGCCAGCACAACGGTATCCTTGTCGGTCAGAGCTTTGGCGTGGCGCCAAGGATAGGAAACCCATCCAGCGATCAGCGAGACCAGCAACAGAAGCGCAGAAATCGCAATAGTCTTCCAGAGTCCCTCCGTCTCTGCTTTGGAATGCTGGTTTGGTGCCGTTGTCGCTCTGGTTTCCGCAATCTGACCTGCTCCGGCGATCTCCTTGCTGTCTCCGGTTTGCGCGGAGTCCGTCGAGGCCAGACCGGCGCGGTCGTCATCCGAGGATTCCAGTAAAGATGTGAATTGATTCGCGACCCTGGCCACAGGAGCGATGAAGCGATAGCCGCGTTTTGGGATGGTCTCGATATAGAGAGGCGCATCGGCTGAGTCGCCTAAGACCATGCGCAGATTCATCACTGCCGCGTTCAGGCTGTGATCGAAGTCTACGAAAGTATCGGAAGGCCACAGGACCCGGCGCAAATCTTCGCGGGTGACGATCTCGCCAGCGTTCTCAAGCAGATGCACCAGGATGAGAAGGGACTGCTCCCGCATTTTGACAGGAGTGCCGCTCCGACGCAACTCCGCTCGTCTCGAGTCAAGCTCATAGCTCCCGAAACGCCAGGATTGATTCAAGCACACTGGTGCGGCCACGATCTTACCCCAACAGTCCTGTCGCTCGGAGTTTACCACAACCCGCAAATCTGCGGCAGTGCGTGATCGCGCTGGACCAAGCTATCACTAACTATCTATTTATCAATAACTTTTTAGAGGATAACGATTTGACTTGGAAATGATCTCCAAAGCATCGTCAAAAGCCCGCCAGAGATGCAGATTGAAGAGGAAGCAGGCGGAACTCATTCATCTGCTAATCGCACTGTTGGAAAGGGGAGTTCTCCATGAACGTACTTCGTCGTTTCATCTGGGCGCCACTCGCGTGTGTCGCTCTCACTTTGGCTGCATGTGGCGGCGGCGGTGCTTCGACTAGTGGTGGTAACGGTGGCAGTGGCGGCAACGGCGGCGGTGCATCCACAAGCTATACCTTGACCGTGACCAAATCGGCGGCGAATGCAGGCACTGTCACCTCGAGCCCAGCCGGAATCAGTTGCGACACAACCTGCACCACGCAGACCGCGACATTCAAAAGCACCACTATCGTAGCCCTCGCCGAGACTCCAAGCTCCGCGATGAATGCCACTTTCGGAGGCTGGAGCGGCGGAGGTTGCAGCGGTACCGGTTCTTGCTCTGTAACCCTCAGTGCAAATACCTCGATCACCGCAGATTTCCAGGTGCCCATTACGCTGCCCAAAGCGGCGTTGGGTTTGTTTGTCGTAACGATAGGAGGCGCCGGGTCCACTTACATTCCTGTCGATGGCTCCGGAGGCGGAGTAACCATCGACTCCACCGAGTATCTCTATTCCATGATTATTCCCAGTACCAACCAATGGGTGGTCAAGACTCACTACGCCTCCGAAAGCTATGCGCCCGCCATTCTCGCGGCATTTGGGCAGGACGATCAGGTCTTTCAGGTCACCGCATACTATACGCAGTGCCCCTTCGTGACGATGTACAACCCCGACAACGCGCCCGTGACGCAATTCACTCTTACTCAGGGCTTTGGTTCCGGTTCTTACTCCGGCTTGAACGGCTGGCAACTCAACCATATCGGAATCGTGGGGGACAACATCTACTACATGACTCCCATTGTGCCGAATCAACTCAATCCCTTTGAGAGCAATGGTGGGCAGTTCGAGGTCACGACCGCAGCAAAAAGCGAAAGCGGCGGCACGATGCTCCTTTCGGCCTCCGACCCCGACAACAAAGCCACCATGGATGTTGCGGACAGTGGCACACTCTACGCCATCATCCATGATTCGACAAATGGGACTCTGACTGTCTGGACACGCGATCTCACAACCGGAAAACTCGCGACCGAACTGCGCAACTACGACACCCTCTCCGATGAGTCGCTGTATGCTAGCTGGTCGTTCGCCATCAACGACGGAATCTTCTATGTGCTTCGGAGGGAGAACTCCAACGGTACGATCGAGGTTTGGAGCACGAATCTCAGTGTACCGGCGGCCACGGCAGGGTCCATGACCATGCTTCAGTCGTTTCCGGTCTCCACGACCATTGGGACGTTCACGAACACCTGGGGTGTGGACAACGGACACGTAATCGTCGGATTTTACCCGCCTGGTTCGAAGGACTTAAGCGGCGTCGCCGATTTCGACACGGCAACCAGCACGACCACGTACTGGAATCTGGGACCGACGACCGACATCATGAGCATGGTTCCAGTGTGGATACCGGGGTCATGATTTCTTCCCCGAAGGCTGTCCCAGGTCTCCCCGATTCTTCAGACCTGGGCCAGCACATCTGTCGAGAGGGTCGGTGGTGCAGATACCCTCTGAGAACGATTGGCAATGTCACTTGGCGACAACAGCCCAATGCGCAAATCGACACCCGCCCGCGAGCGATGGCGTGCCAGATGCGGGCCGCACTCCTCAACGATTGACGTGGCGTCAGTGATTCATCGGCGGAGCTGGCGACCCATCGGACCAATTGCCGACCCAGACCATGAGGATTGTTGCACGCTCCTCAGGGTCATTCGCGGCCATAACCGGTGAACCCGGCAGGTCGGCTCCCCAGCTTTTCGCCCCGTCGCCCGAGACAAAAAACATCAGATGAGGGTGCCAGCTCGCGCCCTGGTCGTTCAGGTACTGCTGCTTCGACATCATGTAACACATCGCTCCCGGCTCCAGCGCGGGCAGTTCCTTCTTATCCAGTGCCGAAGCGGTCGCCGCCACGATCTCCGCTTTCGATTTTCCTTCCAGCACCAGTTTGGTCTTCATCAGGAAGATGCGCGCAAACGTTCGTGCGGCCTGCGGATTAAAGCAAATGGGGGCGCGGATTTTTGGATTCCAGAATTCCGGAGCGTCGGTGGCGGCGCCCCATGATCGCTCCACTACGCAGAGAAAGCCATTCGTGCCTTCTACTGCGGTCGTGAATCCCTTCCGCCCCAGCACCATCACCTCGGCTCCGTCCGAAATGGACGCCGGAGCAGCACTGCGGGCCAGCGCGATTTCAGAATTCTCGTCGGGGATCAAATACTCATCCACGGGAGCCATGGCCGGATACGGAGCCTTCTCTGCCTGCGCCGCTGCCGGGCGGATTGCGCCAACCAGGCCAACCTGAACAAGAACGACCAAAGCGATGAGCTTGAAACGACTCTTCCGCATGGGATTCTCCAATAGGTGCTTGTTTTACGTAAGGAAACGCCCGGCCGATGCCGCTCGTCTTAACTCGATCAGATACAAAAAGACCCCCAATCGTCAAGCGCGAATGAACGATACATTTGTCCTAACCGCCCGACCCCGTACTGCCTTGGGAGAGTCAACCGCCGCGATCAGGCCAATGCGCTCATCGACCTTGCACTGCGCCCTGAATCGAGGATAGGTCCCCGGCAAATGCCGCAGGGTTCAGCATCGGCATCCCGCCTGAATTGTTGGTCGCCGAGTGCACCAATTTTCTCCCAACTCGCTTTGCAGATCATTACGATCCGCCAGCGCATAATAACCTCATGTCCAACCTCAGCCACTTCGATCTCCGCCGCCGTGGACCCGGTCCAATCGGATCCAACGGGTCCAATCTGTCAGGGATGTGCCCGGTCCGTACCCACGTACCCCACCCCCCTCCCCCCAAAAATCCCGCATGTTGAAGGCAATCTTCCTGCTTAACTAGCACATACCACACAACATAAGAGACAACAATTCGGTGCTTATCAGCAGACAGAAGCCCAGAAATACCGGGATTTCCACCACAAAACCCGGCATTTTTGCCCGGCTTAAGCCCCAAAATCGGTCCTCAAGCGCCCATTTTCCCCGCATCTCTCGCCACTCTCATCTGCAACCACCGCTTCGACCTCCAGCCAAAGCCCTCGCGCCGATGCCTTAGAATTCTTTGTAGCGCGCCGCGCGCTCATCCCCTCCCCTCGCGCCGCGACCCATTGTCTCCGGGAGCAATCGATGCGTCTTCTTGTACTAGCCGTCTGTGCTCTAGCCGTGACAGCGCCGGCCATCGCGCAAACCACCGCTCCCTGGGACTACCAGGGCAAGCGCGGCGAACTCAACTGGGGCAAGCTGGACCCGGCCTACCGGGCCTGCTCCAAGGGCAGGGAACAGTCGCCCATCGACATCCGCAACGCGCACCTCGACAAGGCGCTCGCACCCCTCGAGTTCCATTACCTCGGCGGGCCGGTGACGCTCACCAACGACGGCCACACCATCGTGGCGCATGTGGACCCCGGCAGCTACATGGTGTCCGGCGGCGTGCGCTACGACCTGGTCGAATTCGACTTCCACCACCCCAGCGAGACGGCGGTGCGGGGCAAGCTGACCGGCATGGACGTGCACCTGCTGCACAAGAGCGCGGATGGCAAGATGGCCATCCTGGTGGTGCGGCTGCGCGAGGACATGGATGCGCCGAATGCCGTGCTGGCCGCGCTCTGGCCGCATCTGCCCGCGACCGCCGGAACGACCGTCAAAGTCAAGGAGATGGTGGACGCCGGCGGCCTGCTGCCAGCCTGACCGCGGCTATTGGACCTACATGGGTTCGCTGGACACACCGCCCTGCACCGAAGGGGTGCGCTGGTTTGTCTTCGAGGATGAGTTGAGCCTGAGCCGCGACCAGATGCGCGCCTTCGCGTCGATCTTCCCGATGAACACTCGCGGCTTGCAGGATGCACACGGCCGCCGCATCGAGGCCAACGAGTAGCACCAGCGGCGCGATTGGCCGCACCGCAGGTGCCCGGTATACTTTTCCTATGCATCTTCATGCGGCGCCCATCGGCTCAAGCGCAAAAAGGACTCAATCGGTTCTGCGCTTCTCGCTGGCGGCCACGCTCGCTTACGTCGTGCTCACCTTTGTGGCCGGGCTGCGCGCCCACTCGCTGGCTCTGCTCTCCGAGTCGGGCCACAATGCCTCCGACTTTCTGGCCCTGCTGCTTAGCTTTGCCGCCGTCTACTTCCAGTCCCGCCCTGCCGACGATTCCAAGACCTTCGGCTATCAGCGGGCCGGGGTGCTGGCCGCCTTTATTAATGCGGCGACGCTGATTGCGATTTCAATTTGGATCGGCATCGAAGCCATCCACCGGCTCTCGGAGCCCGTCGCCGTTCAGCCCCGCCTGATGATGATTGTTGCCGCAGCCGGCGTGGTGATGAACGGCGTGATCGCCGCTCTGTTGTGGCGCGTGGCTCGCGACGTGAACCTTCGCTCGGCCTTCCTCCATATGGCCGGCGACACGCTCTCGACGGCTGCTGTCATCGCGGGCGGCGCGGGCATCCTGCTCACCGGCCGCAACTGGATCGACCCGGCGCTCTCGCTGGTCATCGCAGTTCTCATCTTCTGGACCAGCCTCGGCATCGTCCGGGAAACCTTCAACATTCTCCTGGAAGGCACGCCCCGCGGCGTCTCGCTCACTGCGATTCGCAGCGGCATGGAAGAGGTCGAAGGCGTCATCAACGTCCATGACCTGCACGTCTGGAGCCTCGGCTCGAACTCCAGTGCCTTGGCCTGCCACGTCACCATTGCCGACATTCCGCCCTCGGAGAGCGCATGCATCCTGGTCAAGCTCAACCACGTGCTCAAGCAGAACTTCCACATCCCCCACGCCACCATCCAGTTCGAGCACCTGGGCTGCGAGGAGTTGAAAGGCTGCGTTGTCCCCATGGAAGAGATGGCCGGCAGCCAAAGCCACGAACACCACCACGGTCATACACATTAGCGCACGTTGAGGAGTGACCCTTTCTTTGAATCGACTTCGTGTTGCCCTCGCTGCCCTGTGCCTTGCACTGCTGTCCTGCGCACCCGGTCTTGCCTGGCCCGCGCCACCATCCGCACTGACCGCGAATCGACCCCAGGCCGCCGCGCCAACAGCAGCCCAACTCGAGGCTCTCGCCGGCGAGTATACCGACCCCAACGAGCCCGACACGCCAATCAGTTTCTACACTTCCGGTGGCAAGCTCATCGTCGAGACCGAGCGCAACATTCCCGCGGAACTCAGGCCCATCTCTGCCGTCGAGTTTAGCCTTTCAGATCCCAACAACACCTACCGCTTCACGTTCACGCTCGACAAAGCGGGCCGCGGTGCCAGCGTGGTTTACTTCACCGAGCCCGAGATCGTCTACCAGCGCACCGGCCCGCCCGTTCATCACATCTTCCACGATTACCGGCGCACGGAAGTCATGATTCCCATGCGCGACGGCGTCAAGCTGCACGCAGTGATTCTGAAGCCCGCCGACATCGCCGCCCCGATGCCCTTCCTCATCCAGCGCACGCCCTATGGCGTGGACGGAACCGACCGCGCCTCCTTCTCCTATAGCCGGCCCGAGCTGGCCCGCGGCGGTTACATTTACGTCGCCGAGGATATTCGCGGCCGCTACAAAAGCGAGGGCAAGTTCATCATGAGCCGGCCGCTGGCCGATCATCGCAACCCCAAGGCGATCGACGAGAGCACCGACGCCTGCGACACCGTCGCCTGGCTCCTCAAAAACGTCCCCGGCAACAACGGCCGCGCAGGTTTCATCGGCACCAGTTATCCGGGCTTCCTGGCCATGATGGCCGGCATCGACCCCCACCCGGCGGTCAAGGCCGTCTCCCCTCAGGCGCCGATGATCGACGTGTGGATGGGCGACGACTTCTTCCACAACGGAGCCTTCCGCCAGAGCTACGGCTACGATTATGTCCTTGGCCTGGAGTCCAGCAAAGAAGAAGTCGAGGTCAGTTACGGCAAGGACAAGAAAAGCAAGCCTCGCGACGGCTTCGACTTCTTTTTGGAAAGCGGAAACTTCGCCGGGGATGTGAGAGAATCAGGTCCCAAGACGCTGCCCACCTGGAAGCTCTTTCTCAGGCACCCGGCCTATGACAGCGTCTGGCGCTCGCGCGGCGTCGAGTACGACCTGAACACCGTCGCCGTGCCTACCCTCACCGTCGGCGGTTATTACGATCAGGAAGATATGTACGGCCCGCAGATCGAGTACTCCACGCTTGAACCGCACGACGTGCATCACGAGAACTTTCTCGTTCTTGGCCCCTGGCGCCACGGCTCCTGGTCCCAATCCACGCGCCACCTGGGCAATCTCGACTACACCGAGCCCATCGGCAAGGAGTTTCGCGCGCGGATCGAGGCAAAGTTCTTTGCCCACTATCTGAAGGATGCTCCCGGCACAAACCCTTCAGGCTTCGACCTCCAGGACACGGCCAGCTTCCAGACCGGCTCGAACATCTGGAAGCGCTACGCCCACTTCCCGCCTGCCCAATCCCGACCCACCAGCCTGCATCTTGCGGGCTCGGGCTTGCTGAGCTGGAGCAGCTCGACCGCGCAGGCCCAAACCAGCTACGTGAGCGATCCCGCCAACCCCATCCCTTACCGTCATCGGCCCATCCAGCCCACCTACAGCGATGGCTCGCAGTGGTACACCTGGCTCACCGAAGACCAGCGCTTCGTCACCGGACGCAAGGACGTGGCCGTGTGGAAGCTGCCGGTGCTCAAAAAGGATCTGGTGCTGACCGGCGAGGTGGCCGCCGACATCTACGCCTCGACCACCGGCACAGACAACGACCTGGTTGTCAAGCTCATCGACCAGTACCCCGGCGACGATCCCGACAAGAAGTTGCGCGGCTACCAGCTCATGACCAACGAAGAGATCTTTCGCGGCCGCTATCTTGACAGTTTTGAAAAAGCGGCGCCGCTAAAGGCCGGTTCGATCTACGAGTACAAATTCTCGCTGCACGACGTGGACCACGTCTTCAAAGCCGGCCACACGGTGATGGTCGAAATTCAAAGCACATGGTTCCCGCTCTACGACCGCAACCCACAGAGCTTCGTTCCGAACATCATGACCGCCAAACCCAGGGACTATAAACCGGCGACGATAACGATTTACTCCGGCCCTGGCCACGATTCAAGCGTGCAGGTGCCGCTGATGAACGAGAGATAGGTTGACACAGGATATGTGTGCACGTATACTGTGTTAATGAATATTACCCTCTCCATCGACGAGCAGATTGCCGAGCGCGCCCGCGAGAAGCTCCGCGCCATGGGCAAGAGCCTCAATCAGGAGATTCGCGATCACCTTCAGCACGTTGCCGGCGACGACGATCTGGAGCGCGACCTAGAATACTTGGAGCGTACTGCGGGGCTAGGAAATTCCAACGGATGGAAGTTCAACCGGGATGAGCTTCATGAGCGTCGGTAAGCCGGGCGGGCATTCGACTCCCGTCAGAGCAAAGTCGAGCTTCTCCCGGCTTCTCGAACTGGCGGAAGCTGGTGAGGGTGTTGTCATCACGAGACAGGGCAAATCTGTTGCAAGATTCGAGCCTTCGACCAAGCTGCAACGTACTTTCCTGGATTCGAATATTTTGGTCTACGGTGACGATGGCAAGGAGCCAGCCAAGCAAAGAATAGCCCTAAATCTGATCAAAGATCATCGGCAACAGCGGACCGGCGTGGTCTCTCTCCAGATTCTTCAGGAGTACTTTGTTACGGCTACGAAGAAGCATAAGCTGGACGCCGAAATTGCACGTAATAAAGTCGATATCTATTCAAAGTTTCATGTTGGCGAACCAACTGTCAGCGACATCCTCGCAGCCATCGACATAAATCGCCTTCACAATTTCTCGTTCTGGGATGCCCTGGTTCTGCGCATGGCCAAGCAGACCGGCTGTCGCATCCTTCTCTCTGAAGATATGCAACATGGCCAAGAGTTCGATGGCGTCCGGATCGTTAATCCATTTCTGTAGCCGGCGCCCAAATCGCGCTAGAATAGAAAACAGCATGGCCCTCCACCAGCCCATCCCGGCCCTCCTCTAGCGGCGCCCGCCGCCGACAGTCTTTTTCCGCCCTTTTCCTATTTCATTCTGAAAAAACAACGCGCTCCGGCACGGGCGAGAGAATTGGATGCGTGCCCCAGAGGTTTTCCCATGATCGATCGTTTGCAACAGATGGAGCAGCGCTACGAAGAGCTCTCCGCGCAGCTCTCGCTGCCCGAGGTGCTCAATGACCGCGAGAAGTATCAGAAGGCCGGCAAGGCGCTCAGCGATCTTGAAACTCCGGTGATGAAATTCCGCGAGCTCAGAGTGGTGCGCCGCGGCCTCGCCGAGGCTCGAGCCATGCTTGCCGAGAACGATCCCGAGCTGCGCGCCATGGCCGAAGAGGAGATCGCCCAGCTCGCTCCTCTCGAGCCCGCCCTCGAGGAAGAGATCAAAGTGCTCCTGCTGCCCAAGGATCCCAACGACGAAAAGAACGTCATCCTCGAAATCCGCGCCGGCACCGGCGGGGACGAGGCCTCGCTCTTCGCCGCCGAGATCTTCCGCATGTACCAGCGCTTTGCCGAGCAGCACCGCTGGAAGATCGAGGTGCTCTCAACCTCCGAGTCCGGCGTGGGCGGCTACAAGGAAGTGATCGCCATCGTCGAGGGCGAGCGCGTCTATTCTCAACTCAAGTGGGAGAGCGGCGTGCACCGCGTGCAGCGCGTTCCGGAGACCGAGACGCAGGGCCGCGTCCACACCTCGGCGATCACTGTGGCCGTGCTGCCCGAAGCGGAAGAGGTGGACGTGAAGATCGAGGCCAAGGACATTCGCATCGACACCTTCTGCTCGTCGGGTCCTGGCGGCCAGTCGGTGAACACGACGTATTCCGCGGTCCGCATCACTCACATTCCCACCGGCACCGTGGTCAGTTGCCAGGATGAAAAGTCGCAGATCAAGAACCGCGAAAAGGGAATGCGCGTGCTGCGTTCGCGGCTCTACGAGATGGAAATGGACAAGCAGAACGCCGAGCTGGCGCAGGCCCGCAAGCAGCAGGTAGGCTCAGGCGACCGCAGCGAAAAGATCCGTACTTATAACTTTCCGCAGAACCGGCTGACCGACCACCGCATCGGCCTGACGCTGCACCAGCTCGACCTGGTGATGGAGGGCCGGCTGCAACCCATCGTCAACGCGCTCATCGCCCACTATCAGGCCGAGCAGTTGAAGGCCGACACGCACCAGGCGGCCTGAGGCTTGGCCCCGATCAGCAGCTTCGTTCTGCATGGCACGGCGCGCCTCAACTCCGGTCCGCACCCCGACCGTGCCCGCGCCGACGCGGAGTTGCTTCTGCTTCACATTCTCGGAAAAGACAAAGCCTGGCTGATAACGCACCTCGATGAAGAACTCGCCGCGAATAAGGCGGTTCTCTACACAGAGTTGCTCGAGCGCCGCGGCCACGGAGAGCCAATCCAATACATCACCGGCGAAACCGAGTTCTACGGCATGCCCTTTCGCGTGACGCGAGATGTGCTGATTCCGCGCCCTGAAACCGAGCACCTGGTAGAGAAAGTCATCGAGCTGGCAGCTCAATCCTCAATGCCGCGCATCGTCGACGTGGGTACTGGCTCCGGATGCATCGCCGCCGCCCTCGCCCGCCATTTGCCCAATGCGCGTATCACCGCGATCGACATCTCCGCCTCCGCGCTATCCCTCGCCGAAAAAAACGCACAACGCAACGGGGTCGTCGTCTGCTTTCTTCAGGGCGATTTGCTCGCGCCGGTTGCAGGCGAGCGCTTCGACTTTATCGTCTCCAACCCGCCCTACGTGCCGAATGCCGACCGCGCCCAACTCTCCGTCGAGGTCCGCGACTACGAGCCCGCGCTGGCGCTTTTCGCCGGCGACGACGGGCTCGAAATCTACCGCAGCCTCATCCCCGCCGCCTTCGACGCACTCAACCCCGGCGGCTTTCTGGTCCTCGAAATCGGCCACGGCCAATCGCCCGCAATCGCAGAATTGCTCAACCGCTCAGGCTTTGAGCAGATCGAATTGATCCCCGATCTGCAAGGCATTCCGCGCGTCGCGTTCGCACGCCGGCCTTGATCTGCAATCCCTTCACCTTCGTGTTGTAGAATTCACTCCGAAAGGACTCTCTTCATGCCTGCATCCAAAGCCTATGCCGCATTTGACGCGCAATCCCCGCTTGCTGCTTACAACTTCACACGCCGCGAGCCGGGCTCCAGCGAGATCGCCGTCGATATTCTCTACTGCGGCGTCTGCCACTCTGACCTGCACATGGTCCGCAGCGAGTGGGGTGAGTCGATCTATCCTCTCGTTCCCGGTCACGAGATCGTGGGCCGTGTCACGGCCGCCGGCAGCGCCGTCGGCAAGTTCAAGGTGGGCAGCATCGCGGCCATCGGCGTCATCGTCGACTCCTGCCGCAAGTGCGCTCCCTGCAAACGCAACGAAGAAAACTATTGCGACGAGGTTCCGACGCTCACTTACGCCGCGAAGGACCGCGTCGATGGCTCGATGACCATGGGCGGCTACTCCTCGAATTATGTGGTTGACGAGCGCTTCGCCCATCATGTTCCGGCAAACCTCGATTTGGCTGGCGTCGCGCCGCTGCTCTGCGCCGGCATCACCACTTACTCGCCTCTGCGCCACTGGAAAGTTGGTCCCGGCAAGAAGGCGGGCATCGTGGGCCTGGGCGGCCTGGGCCACATGGCGCTCAAATTCGCCCACTCCTTAGGCGCGCACACGGTGCAGTTCACCACCAATATCAGGAAGAAGGAGGACGCCCTCCGGCTCGGCGCCGATCAGGTCGTGCTTTCGTCCGACGCCAATGCCATGAAGGCTCATGTCAATTCTTTTGACTTCATCATCGATTGTGCCGCTGCGCCGCACTCGATCGACCCCTACACCGCTCTGCTCAAGCAGGACTCGACGATGTGCCTGGTCGGCCTGCCCGACAAGCCCCCCGCCGTCAGCATCTTCAACCTCATCGGACGCCGCCTTTCGGTCGCCGGATCGATGATCGGCAGCATGCCCGAGACGCAGGCGATGCTCGACTACTGCGGACAGCACAACATCACATCCGACGTCGAAGTGATTCCCATCCAGAAGGTTAACGAAGCCTACGAGCGCATGCTCAAGCAGGACGTGAAGTACCGCTTTGTGATCGACATGAGTTCGCTGAAGTAGAGACTATTGGAGGCCGGAGATCAAGGATCGACGAGCCTCCGGCACCTGAGGGTTCTTCCCATGCAAAATCCCCAAAGACGACGCTTTGACGGCGCGGCGCTTTATGCGGCTCTTGACGCAAAACGCCAAGCCCGTGGAATCAGCTGGCAGCAGGCCGCTCGCGAAGTGGGCGCGGCCGCAACCACTCTTCAGAACACCAGAAAGAATGGGCCGATGGAGACCGACGGCATTCTCGCCATGGTCCGCTGGCTGAAGTGTCCCTTGGAAGACTTCGTTCGCGGGATTGCGCCGGACTCTACCGGCGTGCCCTCAATTCCGTCGGGACGCTTCAACAACAAGGCCCTTTACGCGGCGCTAGACGTGCGGCGTCACGATCGTCGAATGACCTGGGCCGAGGTAGGGAAAGAGGTTGGAGGACTTCCTCCGAGCATGCTCACTCGCCTCGCAAAAGGAGGCCGCATCGGCGTGGATGTCATGCTGCTCGCAGTTGGTTGGCTGGGATGCTCCGTGGACACCTTCACGCAAAAGGCCGGGGACTGATGGCGTCGGGTGCCGAACTGTCAGAAGATCGATTGCAGCACGGTGGCCAGATCGCGCCGCCAAACGCTCAATCTTCCCTTCCCGTCTTATCCGGCTCGGCGAGCAAATCCCCCAGCCGATCCAACCGTCGTTCCCAGATTGAGCGGCGATCGCGGATCCATTGCTCCATCGCATCAAGCCCGCCGGGTTCGATGCGGCAACTCCGCACCCTGCCCACCTTCTCTGTTTGCAACAGGCCGCATTCCTCCAACACCTGCATGTGCTGAACCACCGCGGCCAGAGTCATGTCGAATGGCGCTGCCAACCGCGACACCGACATGGGGCCATGGCTGAGCCTCTCCATCATGGCCCGGCGCGTGGCATCGCCGAGGGCGTGGAAGATGCCGTCGATATTTGGTTTCTTTCTCTTCATGGCCCGCGCCTTCCGCGCCGCTCTAGCTCGAAAGCTCTCTTGCCAGCTTGTCGAGCAGCCCGCGCCATCCGGCTTCGCGCATCTCGGGACCATCAGAGCCCTCGAGGAACGCGCTTTGGAATGTAAGGATCAGGTCGGTGCCCTGGGCCGAAGGCAGCAGCTCAACCGTGCCCAGAGAGACAGAAATGCACTTGTCTCCCGCGGCCATGGTTGAGGTAAAGATGATGCGCCGGTTGGGAACAATGTCTCGATAGATGTTCTCGCTCTTGAGCGAGAAACCCTTCAGCGGATGGCCTTCTTTGAAGCCGCCCTTGGCATAATGCTCCCTGCCTCCAATGCGGAAGTCCTGCTCATAGCTTTCGACTTCATATTGTTCGCCCTCGGCATACCAGCGGCGTTTCTGGGCGGGATCGGCAAAGGCGACGAATACGCGCTCCGGCTTGACGGGGTAGCTGCGCTCGACGACAAACGTATTGTGAACTACGGGTTGCTGTTCCATGACATTCTCTCCTCCAAGGGGAATAGTTAACTACACGCTTAAGTGTTATCCAGTCCGGGGTGTTTGTCAAGTGGAAACTTAAGTATTGTTTCGTCGCTGGCTCGGCCCGGCGAGTGGTCTTCGCTCACACCTGGATCGGCCTCCCAATCTCCCGGTCATGGCCAAGAGGATCAAACCGTACTGTTTTAAGAGAGAACGATCCAATGCCATAGGCATCCAGACCGCCGATAGGCCGCTCTTCTATAATTGCCGCGAACTGAAAGGTGCGAATGGAATGTCTCGGCCTGCACTGGATTGCATCTGCCTGCTTGTTCGCTGGAGCTGTGCTTGCTCCAGCGAGCGTGAACGACGAGCAGGCCGCGATTGAATGGATGCGCCAACATGCAATCCCCATCCAGACGGTTGAGGCGGGTCACGGTTTTGCCGACTTGCAGCCTCTCAAGAGCGTCGTGGGCGGCGCGAGAATCGTCGAGTTGGGCGAGGCCACGCATGGAACCAGGGAATTCTTTCAACTCAAACATCGAATGATCGAATTCCTTGCCAGTGAAAAGGGATTCACCATCTTCTCCATCGAAGCCAACATGCCGGAAGCCTACCGGCTCAACGACTATGTTTTGAACGGCATAGGCGATCCTAAGCAACTGCTCAAGGGCATGTACTTCTGGACATGGAACACCGAAGAGGTGCTCGACATGATCCTGTGGATGCGCGAGTTCAACCAATCGGGCAAGGGCAGGATTGAGTTCACCGGATTCGACATGCAGACCCCGAACGTATCCATGGAAATCGTGCGAAAGTTCATGATCTCCAGAGACCGGCCCTACTATGACGCAACCCTGAATCCTCTCTACGACGATGTATGGCACATCACCGGCGGGGCCCAGCCGGGGTTTGGTTTTGCAGTGGCCACACTGCCCGTGCAAGCTGCGGCGGGTAAGCATATCTTATTCACGGGCTATATCAAGAGCGAAGAGATATCCCAAGGCTTCGCAGGCCTGTGGATGCGCGTAGATGGAGCTCAAGCGGCCAAGCCGCTCGCCTTTGACAACATGCAAGACAGGGGAGTGACCGGAACCACGCCGTGGAAGCGTTACGAAATATCGATCGACGTTCCGGCAAATGCAACCAACATCGTTTTCGGCACGCTGCAAACTGGGAACGGCACTGCATGGTTCGATTCGCTGAAGATTGAAATTGACGGCGTTTCCTATACGGATAGTGCTGCGATCGATCTGGACTTCGAATCGAAGACGCCGCTCGGCTTTCATGCCGGGGGGCAGGGCTACGAAATCGCCCTCGACAGCGCTGTGGCCCAAAGCGGGAAGCAGAGCCTGCGAAGCAAACAGCTTGTGAATTCAGAGAAATCCTCCCATGAAACGGAATTGGATTCAGCGCGCCTTCGCGGCTGCGGCGCAGTGGTCGAATACCTCGAGGCGAATCGCGCCCATTACCTTGAAGGCGGGTCAACACCGCGAGACATCGACTGGATCATTCAGAATGCCCGGTTGGTCTTCGAATACGCTCAATTGAAAACAGGATCGAAGACCCGCGACGAGAGCATGGCGGACAATGTGAAGTGGATCGCAGACCAGAATCCCGGCGCCAAGCTGGTAATTTGGGCTCACAACGGACACATTTCCAACATCGGATATCCAGGAACCACATCGATGGGAGCCAATCTTCGGAAGATCTTTGGGAGCCAGCTGGTAAACTTCGGCTTCGCCTTCAATCAAGGGTCCTTCCAGGCGGTCGATCAAGGCAACACACCGCGTAACTTCACGGTCGGCCCCGCGCCCCCGGAGAGTTTAGATCGGAGCCTGGCTGCCGTGCCCTTGCCGATCTTCGCGGTCGATCTGCGGCAGTTGCCTAAAGAAGGCGCGGTCGCGCAGTGGTTTTCCAAACCTCATCCCACGCGAAGCATCGGGGCGGTCTATAACGACTCTCTCGCCCCCAGTCTTTGGAGCACTACTCCCGCCGGGGATGCATTCGACGTAATGCTGTTCGTTGAAAAAACGACGGCGGTGCATCCGAATCCGTAAGCCGCTCCAACCCGCATCGCCAATCGGCCGGTCAGTTTTCCAGCGATGCCCGGCCGGTCTTGTTCAGCTCGCGATAAAAGCCAAGATCCGCATCGCGTAGTTGCTTCGTGATATAGACAATTTGCCCATAGTGCAGCCCGAAGTGCTCTATGACCTGATAGACAGCATTCAGGCCGCAGACGTAGTAGCCCTGAATCTCGTAAGGAGCAAGCAGATCGGCCTCGGTCAGTTGCGCCAGCACCTCCGAGGCTTCCTCAATCGTTGCGCCGAGCCTTGCAAGCAGAGCCGAAGCAGAAAGCCCGCCTTCCGCCGCAAACTCCGTGGGCCGGTCGCGCATGTCCTCCTGGCGATTGAACGAGGCCACGAGCCACTGACGCACGTTGCCGTTCAAATGCAGAATCAGATTGCCGATGCTGTTCGAGGCCTCGTTGGGACGCCACCAAACCTGTTCGTCGGTGAGCGATTCAACGCAGTTTCGCAGCCGCGGCCAATACTGCTCCAGCAGTTTCCGGCGGGAAAAGTCGAGAAAGAGCACAGTCACATTCGTATCAGTCACCGTCATTGGAAAGCACGACTCCTTTGCACAAAGCTCATACACCGATTGCCCTCCTATTCGCCGACCGGGCGCCCAATCTCCCAGTGGTGCCCGAATGGATCGGCGATGCGCCCGACACGCCAGCCATGCCCTTCGCTGACGGGATGGATCGCGGAGGCACCAGCCCGCACAGCTTGCGCAAAGACAGCGTCCGGATCGGTAACTGTGAGGATCATTCGCACCGCCCGCCCGCCGCCAGATTCAGGACTGGCATTGCCATGCCCGGGCGACTCATCGCTCAGCCAGAACTCCGCTCCGTCAACCGAAAGTCGCGCAACCACATTGCCGTCTGGATCTTCGATGCGATAAACCTCTTCCGCGCCGAAGGCCGACTTGTAGAACTCGACAGCCCGCGCGCCGCCCCGCACCGAGAGCCATGGCGCAATCGTAGTTCGAATCGTTCCGCTTTCCGGCGAATCCACAGCCATAAATCCCCCCTCACGGATGTATGCTAACAAAACAAAGCAGGCGGCATTGCCGAGGTTCACGCAGACCTCATAGAATCTTATCTGCAATCGTTTTCAAAAAGGATCGTTCATGCGCGTCATCGCTTCACTCGCCTTCGCCGTTCTTGCCCTCGCTCCCCTCAACGCAGCTTCGCAAACGCCGTCTGCGCCCAAGGCTTCTGCGCCGAAGGAGCCGCTGGCCCCGCCGCAGGTGGCTCAGACACCCCCGATGGGCTGGAACAGTTGGAATTACTATGCCGGGAGGGTGGACGACAAGGCCATCCGTGCCGCCGCCGATCAGCTTGTGTCCAGCGGCATGAAAGATGCGGGCTACGTCTACGTCAATATCGACGACACCTGGGAAGGGAAGCGAGACGCGAGCGGCGTGCTGCACCCCAACGCCAAGTTTCCCGACATGAAGGCGCTGGCCGACTACGTGCACTCCAGGGGGCTAAAGATCGGCATCTACTCCTCGCCCGGCCCCACAACCTGCGGCGGCTACGAGGGTTCGCTGGGCCACGAGGAGCAGGACGCGAAGATGTACGCCGCGTGGGGCATCGACTATCTCAAGTATGACCTGTGCAGCTTCATCGGCGAGGTGATGGAGAAGGAGGCTCCCAACGACCGCGCGGCGCAGATGCGCCTGATGATCGACGCCTACAGCCGCATGGACAAGGCCCTGAAGGCCACCGGCCGGCCCATCGTCTACTCACTCTGCCAGTATGGCTGGGACGCGGTTTGGGAGTGGGGGCCCTCGGTGGGCGCCAAACTGTGGCGGACGACCGGCGACATTACGCCCGACTGGGACCGCATGTATGTGATCCTCAGCCAGCAGGAGGGCCTGGAAAAATATGCCGGCCCCGGCCACTGGAACGATCCCGACATGCTTGAGGTAGGCAACGGCAAGCTCTCCCTGGCCGAAAACCGTACGCACTTTTCCATGTGGGCGGTGCTGGCCGCGCCGCTGCTGGCCGGCAACGACTTGCCCAACATGAAGCCGGAGATCAAAGCCATCCTGACCAACCGCGACGTCATCGCCATCGACCAGGACCGGCTGGGCAGGCAGGGCGCGCGCATCTACTCCGACGGCGAGGTCGAGGTCTGGACCCGCCATCTCTCCGGCGGCGCGCTGGCCATTGCCGTGGTCAATGTGGGCAGCGACCGCTACTCCTCGCATCCTTTCCACCTCAATCTGCGCAAGCTCGGCCTGGCCGGAACGCAGACGGGTAAGGACTTATGGACGGGCAAGACCATGGAGCTAAAGGACAATATGCCGCTCGAGCTGGCCAGCCACGACCTGCTGCTGGTGCGCATCGACGCGCCAAAATAGATCGAAGGACCCTCAAGACGATCCTCGTCCATGGGGTGGATTATGCCCACAATGAACCGGCTCCGCGGCTGTTGGTCGCTTTCTGAAGCCTTACGGCGCACGGCACAATTATTCTTCGCCACCGCACCTCGTTTGGTGCTTTAATGCAAATGTAACATTCGGTTCGTTTGTCGCCCGATTCCTTCGTCAGGAGGGAATATGTGCAGGATGGATGAACGCCGCTGGCTGCCGGCATTGGCAGTTTTCGCAGCCCTCGTACCCTTGTCGCTGGCCGTCTTCGCGCAGCCCCCTCTCGAGCCGCAGACCGCCCCGCAGCAATCCGTGAGAGTGATCGCAGCCCCGGCCACTCAGCCAACCCCCGAGGAAATCGGCGATGCGCTGATGATCCACCAACGCTATCAGGCAGCCATTGCTGCCTACCAGAAAGCTCCCGCCAACTCAGCCTCCGCGATGAACAAGATGGGCATCGCCTACCAGATGATGTTCAGCCTCAATGACGCCTTGCGATGCTACCAGGCTTCGCTGAAGATGGACCCTCGCAACTCGCATGTCTACAACAACCTCGGCGCAGTCTACGACGGGCTTAGAGAGTATCGGAAAGCCCAGCGCATGTACCGCAAGGCGCTCAAGCTGGATCCCAGTTCCCCGCTGGTGCTGAAGAATCTGGGCTCCGACCTGTTGGCCCAGCACAAGTACAAGGAGGGTTGGGCGGCCTACCAGGCAGCCCTGGCTCTCGATCCGGATGTCTTTCAGGACCGCCCTACCACCCTCCGCGTTCAAAATCCGGCCTCGATCGAGGAGCGCGGCGCCATGAACTTTTACATGGCCAAGGGCTGTCTCCGCGCCGGCATGACCGCCCGCGCCATCGATTACCTGCGCCTGGCGCTCAACGAGGGCTTCACCAATCCCAAGAAGATAATCGCCGACAGCGAGTTCGCCGGACTGCGCGGAGTTCCGGCCTTCGAGCAGCTTCTAGCCGCCCAGCGCAATCCTTGAGCTTTGGCTTTTGTGGCCCCGGGGTGATTTCAACGTCTATGCTGTAGGGAGTTGTTTGGTCCCCCCGGAGTTGCCATGAAGATTCGCCTCATCTTTTCGATTGCCCTCGGTCTGGTTCTCACCGCCGCAGTCACCGCTCAGGATGCAAATCCCGCGCCGCCTGACGGTCAAGCCCCGGCCCAGGGACGCGGTTCCGGTGGCTGGCGCGGCCAGGGCTGGCGCGACGGTGCAGGTGGCGGGATGGCCGAGGCTGGCATAGACGGACGCGGGGTGACGGGAACCGTCACCGCGATAGCTCCCGGCTCCTACACCATCAAGACCGACACGGGCGAAGCTTACAAGGTCAACTTCAGCGCCAACACGCGCATTCTCAAGCAGACCGTCCAGAACCGCGGCGCCGGCGGCGAGCGGGATGAAGGAGGCGATCGGGGCAATCGCCAAAGGCCCGCACCGGAAACCATCAAGTCCAGCGACATCAAGGTCGGCGACGCGGTGGCCGCGCTCGGCGAGGTGGACCCGGCTGCCAAATCCGTCGGCGCCGTTGTCGTCATGCAAATTGACCCCGAACGCGCCAAGATGATGCGCGAGCGGGAGGCTAGCTATGGCAAAACCTGGCTGATGGGCAGGGTGACGGCCATCGACGGAACCAAGGTTACGCTGCTGGGCGCGATCGACAACGCCGCGCACACCTTTCAGGCCGACGAAAACACCGCCTTCCGCAAGCATCGCGTGCCCATCACGTTAGCCGAAATTCAGGTGGGCGACCTGGTGCGCGTCGAGGGCGCGGTGAAGGATGGAACCTTCACAGCCGCGTCGGTTACCGTAATGCGCATGCCGCCGGAGGGAACGCCGTCGCTCCCGGGCGACGCTCCGTCCTCGCCCGCCCCGGCGCCAAACGCTCCGCCAACGAAATAGTCCGGTTCGAGCAGAGCCCGAAGCCGCTCCGGCGTTCCTCAGATCCCCGATTTCAGTGCTGTCTCCGCCCACATCGCGGCTGCGGCATAGCACTCGACCAGATCCTTCTGGTCGATGCCCTCGGCCAGGGCCGCCGCATCGCACGCTCCCCACTCGCCCCGCTCGTAGCTCTCCAGCCATTGCAGCAGGACGCGTTCGGAGTTGGCCCTGCCTTCGAGCGCCTCCCGGATCTCCTCGCGCAACGGCAGCGACGGGGTCAGTTTTTCCATGGGAAGGCGCAGCATGGCCGGCAGCAGGCTGAGCATTCCCAGCAGGAACTGCTCAGAGGAGTTCTGCAGGCAGAGGCCGGCGGCCAGTTCGCAGAATCGCCCGCGCACAAAAGCCATGCGCAGAATCTCCGCTGGCCGGTCGGTGTTCAATTCGCTGGCGATGGCCAGCATGGCGATGTGGCGGAAGGTCTCGTCGCCCACCACGATGAGCGCCGCCTTGATCGAGCGGATCTCCTGCCGCATCGCGCACAGCGGCGAGTTGACCAGCCGCAGCAGCCGGTAGGTGAGCGAGGTGTTGCGCTGCAGCAGCGTGGTCATCTTGGGCAGGTCGATCTCGTCGCGCCGCAACTGTTGCATGATTTCGATGTGGGAGAGCCGGTTGGCGGGAATCTTCCGGTTCTCGATCAGCACCGGGCGGCAGAAATAGTACCCCTGGAAGAATGTGAAACCCTCTTTGCAAGCCTGCTGGTAGTCCTCCTGCGTCTCGATCTTCTCCGCCACCAGCGCGACCGGGATGCCGCGCAGCCGTTCGAGCAGATTGTGCCGCTCCTGCGGGCCGGAGAGCACAAAATCCACCTTGATGTAGTCGGCCAGCTCCACCAGTGGATCGACGTTCGGTTTCCAGGTGAAATCGTCCAGCGCGAACCGGTATCCCGCAGCCTTCAGTTTGCGGCAGGCTTCGATCAGGTCGGGTGTCGGCTCGATGTTCTCCAGGATCTCCAGCACCGTCATGCTGGGGGGCAGAACTTGAACCATATTCTCGATCAGCGACTCCCGGGTGCAGTTCACAAAAGCCGGCATCCCCCCGGCCAGCTTTTCCAGCCCGAAGAGGATCGTATTGTCGAGCATGGTGCGGGTGGCCGTGTTGCCGTCGCCGCGAAACGAGAGCTCCGGCCCCGCCCTGTAGAGCAGTTCGTAGCCATGCACCCGGCCGCGCAGGTCCATGATGGGCTGACGCGCCAGGTAACACAGCCCGCCGGCAAGGTCGGGCACTGCAGATTGCATTCCCGAGGCCGGTCGGGAACTTGGCGCGAGGAGTTCCATTCTGCAGACTCTATCGGCCAAATGCACGAACATTTAGAGGAAATTCTTGGTTCCAGTGAAGCCTTTTTGCAAGACTTGCGGCCAAACCCCATCATCCCATGAACATGCCGCCGTTCACGTCCAGCACGTGACCGGTAATGTAGGAGGCCGCGTCCGAAGCCAGGAAAGCGACCGCCTGCGCAACATCGAGGTCCGTTCCCCGCCGGGCCAGCGGAATATTAGCCAGCATCGCAGCGCTCACCTTCTCGTCCAGCACCGCGGTCATCGGCGTCTCAATGTAGCCCGGCGCCACGGCATTCACGGTGATTCCCCGCGAGGCCACCTCGCGCGCCAGCGATTTCGTCAGCCCGATCAGCCCGGCCTTCGAGGCCGCGTAGTTCACCTGACCCGCCTGCCCGGCCCGGCCCACCACACTGGCCATGTTCACGATCCGCCCCCAGCGATTCTTGATCATCTGCCGCAGCAGGGCCTGGGTCAGCAAAAACGGACCAGTCAGGTTGATGGCAATCACCAGGTCCCAGTCCGAGCGCTTCATGCTCATCATCAGGGCGTCGCGGGTGATGCCGGCGTTGTTCACCAGGATCTCGACCTTGCCGAAGCGCTCCAAGACCGCCTTGGCCCCGGCCTCGATCGATTCTTGATTCGAGACATCGAGCTTGAACGCCGCCGCTGTGCCGCCCAGAGCCTCGACCTCGGCCGCGACCTGGGCCAGCTTTGCCTCGTTGATGTCGGCCAGCGCCAGGGTTGCTCCGGCCTTTGCCAGCTCCAGCACAATCGCGCGACCAATGCCCTGCGCTGCTCCAGTGACCAGCGCGACTCTCCCCTGTGGATCTGCCATTCTCTTCCTATCCTCCGCGCACAACTCCGCGCCCTTTCGTCCCCGATTATAAATGGCTCGATCAGGCCTTCGCGGAGAGCAATTCGACTCTTCCCAGCCTCACCGCGCGGTTGACGGCGCTCAGAATGGCATCGAGCGAAGCCGTAACAATGTTCGGATTCATCCCCGCGCCAAAGACCGGCTCCGACGCTCCAAACTGAATCTCGACGAAGGCCATGGCGGTCGCCGAGGCGCCTTCGCTGATCGCCTGCTCCTGATAATCGGCGATCTGGATGCCCAGGCCAAATCTCTTGTTCAACGCACCTACAAATGCGTCGATGGGACCGTTTCCGCTGCCCTCGATCAACTCCTCCGCATGGCCTTGCCGAATCGTCCCCTTGATCTCGACGACTCCCGCGCTGGCGGTCTCGGAATACTGACTGCACGTGAGCGGGCTTCGCTGATTGAGATACTCGGCCTCGAAGGCGCCCCATATCTCCGCCGGGCGTATCTCGCGCCCCGTCTCGTCGCCGATCTTCTGGATCACGCGGCTGAACTCGATCTGCAACTTGCGCGGCAGCCGCACGCTGTAATCGCGCTCCAGCAGGTAGGCCACTCCGCCCTTGCCCGACTGGCTGTTGACCCGGATAATCTCCTGATACGTCCGGCCGATGTCGTTGGGATCGAGCGGCAGGTAAGGCACGGCCCACTGAGTCTTCCCGGCCTGCGCGGCGAAGCCCTTCTTGATCGCATCCTGGTGCGAGCCGGAAAATGCCGTAAAAACCAGTTCGCCGGCATAAGGATGCCGCACATGGACGGGAATCTGTGTGCAGGATTCTGCGCACTCGATCACGCCCGGTATGTCGGAGAGATCCAGTCCCGGATCGATGCCTTGGGTGTAGAGATTCAGGGCCAGAGTAATCAAATCCACATTGCCCGTGCGCTCTCCGTTTCCAAAGAGCGTACCCTCCACGCGGTCCGCGCCCGCCATCATCGCCAGCTCCGCCGAGGCAACCGCGGTGCCCCGATCATTGTGCGGATGCACGCTCAAAACAATCGAATCGCGGCGCTTGAAGTTGCGGCTCATCCACTCGATCTGGTCCGCGTAGACGTTGGGCGTGGAGTTCTCAACCGTCGAGGGAAGATTGACGATGGCCTTGTGTTGCGGCGTGGGCTTCCAGACCTCGAGCACAGCCTCGCAGATCTCCAGCGCATAATCCAGCTCGGTCCCAGTAAAGCTCTCCGGAGAATACTCGAATATCCATTCCGTTCCAGGGTACGTTGCGGCGATCTCCTTGAGCATCCGCGCGCCGTCGATGGCGATCTGCTTCACGCCCTCGCGATCCAGCTTGAAGACCACCTCGCGCTGTACGGTCGAGGTCGAGTTATAGAGATGGACGATGGCGCGAGGCGCGCCCTTGAGCGCCTCGAAGGTGCGTTGGATCAGGTGTTCGCGCGCCTGGGTCAGCACCTGCACGGTCACATCCGCCGGGATGCGGCCCTTTTCTATGAGTTCGCGGCAGAAATCGAAGTCGGTCTGCGACGCGGCGGGAAATCCGATCTCGATCTCTTTGAAGCCCAGCCGCACCAGCAGGTCGAACATACGCCGCTTGCGCTCCGCGTCCATCGGCTCGATCAGCGCCTGGTTGCCGTCGCGCAGATCCACGCTGCACCAGGCCGGCGCATGGTCGATAGTCTTGCCCGGCCACTGGCGATCATTCAGCCGCACGGTCGGAGTCGGAGTGTACTTGGCCTTTGGAGCCTTCAATGTCGGTCCTTTTCGCATTCTCGCAAAGATCTTGCTTCAAGTGATGGTCTCAATCTAGTTGATGTTGCCGCCGGATAGAAGACGCACCTGATAAAGCAAGGGCATCGGCCTGTACACAATAATCTTAGAGGAACAGGGCGGCATTTGCTCCAGATCTCACCCCGGTGTAACGGTGTTGTCTCCGGTTAGCCGGTGACTCGCCCATTGTGATCGTATGCGTTTGTATAATGCGATGAAATGATCTTCATACGCTTTGTTCCCGCCTTGCTGTTACTGACCGTGGTCTTTATCGGGATCAGATTGTTGTATGGGTTCCGCGCTTCGGCCATGCGCACTCTCGCCCTCAAGTGGGACTTTCAATATTCGAAGGGCGAGCCTAGAATGTTGTATCTCCCCAAGAACCACAGTCCAAAACCAGCTTCGTTTCGACTCCACGGCTATCCCGTGGACACATTGAACAGGACGTGGAACCTGATTGAAGGGGAGAAGAACGGACTCAAGATTCTAATCCTTGATAGCACCCTCAGCATGGGCGGACGCAACGGTCGTTACAGCACGTTCATCGCGGTTCGGACAGATACGAATCCGTTTGACAACGAGGCTCCAGAAGAGAAGATCGTTTATTCCAACGGGTGGATCGCCCTTTATCGACTTCGCTTTTGGCAGATACCTTGGACGTTGAGCATCCGACGCATTGAGGAGCATCTCGAAACCCTGAAAAGTCAGAGAAGTATAGCCGGGTCCGCAATCTGACGCTCCGGGCGTGTTGTCGGCTTGAGGCCAGATCGTGGCTGGACTAGGCCAATGAGCGAAGGAGGTAGAATCGATCGCACAACGTCGACCTACATTTACAACATGATGACCGGCGGAGCAAGGATTCTCTTTTCAATCGCGTGATATTCGCGGCAGCTCCAGGCGGTCAACCGGTGATGCAGGTCACTGTTCACCTCCAGCCTGAGCGACAACCATGAAAGCTGTACGGTTAGCGTCCCCCGCCTTTGGAGGCGATTCGTGATCCGGTCCAGATTGCCGCTCTTGCGCAGAATATCGCAGATCTTTTTTCTGCTGCTCTTTGTTTGGCTGCTGCTCTTTACCTCGCTGAGCCTCTTTCCCGGCGGGGCGACCGAAGTAAAGCTGCGCGCACCGGTGCGGCTGTTTTTTGAATGGGACCCGCTGGTAGTTCTGGTCAACGCGCTGGCCGGCCGCGCTCTCTATCGCGGACTGATCTGGAGCTTGGTGATTCTCGTACCCACGCTCTTTCTGGGCCGCTTCTTCTGCGGCTGGATCTGCCCGATGGGCACGCTGCAACACTTCGTGGGCAACATGCCGTCGGAGGCGAAGAGGGGCAAGCAGCGGATCGAGGCCAATCGTTACAAGCGCTGGCAGACTGTTAAATATGTTGTGCTGATCGCCGGACTGGTCGCGGCCTGCTTCGGCTCGGCTGCCATCGGGTGGCTCGATCCCTTTAGTTTGCTCGTCCGGTCTTTTGGCCTTTCGATCTTGCCGGCCTTCAACACTGCCGCGCGCGCTGTGCTCACTCCGCTTGAAACCAGTCACATTGCGGCGATCAAGACGACGGGCCAGACGCTGCATACGATTCTGCACTACACGGTGCTCGATCTGCGCCAGCCGCACTACGCGCAAGGGCTCGTGCTGGGCATTCTGTTCGTTGTGATTCTCGCGCTCAGTTTGCGCGTCACGCGGTTCTGGTGCCGCGCGATCTGCCCGCTGGGCGCGCTGCTGGGCGCGCTGTCGCGCTGGTCGATTCTGGGGCTGAGCAAGGACTCTGCCGCCTGCGACAAGTGCAACCGCTGCCTGCTCGATTGCCAGGGCGGCGACGACCCGATCGGCGGCGTGCCGTGGCGCAAGTCGGAGTGCCTGATGTGCATGAACTGCGTGGGCAGTTGCCCGCACGACAGCCTGCAGTTCAAGTTTTTCCGTCCCAAGCTCGGCAAGGACACTGAGGTCGCCACGCCGAACCTTGGCCGGCGCAGGGCGCTCACCGGACTCGCCGCCGGCGCGGCGATCGTTCCGCTGATGCGCGCCAACACGGGACTGGGCAAGAGCCGCCACGAGAGGCTGCTGCGCCCGCCGGGGTCTCTTGATGAACAGGACTTTCTCTCGCGCTGCATCCGCTGCGGCGAGTGCATGAAGGTCTGCCCCAACAACGCGCTGCAGCCCACACTCGATCAGGCCGGCATCGAAGGACTTTGGACGCCGACGCTGGTGCCGCGCATCGGCTACTGCGAGCCTAGTTGCGTGCTCTGCTCGGAGGTCTGCCCCACTGGCGCCATCTGGCAGATCACGCCGAAGGAAAAGGGCTGGGTGGTGGGCGTGGGCCAGCAGAATCAGCCGGTCCGCCTGGGGACGGCCTTCTATGATCGCGGGCGCTGCCTGCCGTGGGCTATGGCCACCGATTGCATCGTCTGCGAGGAGTGGTGCCCGGTCTCGCCCAAGGCGATTTATGTCGAAGATGCCGAGGTGATCGACGCGAGCGGGAATACAAAAGTGTTGAAGCAGCCGCGCGTCGATCCGAGCCGCTGCGTGGGCTGCGGGGCGTGCGAGTATGCCTGCCCGTTGCAGGAGCATCCGGCCGTTTATGTGACGAGCATTGGGGAAAGCCGTTCGCCGGACAGTCAGATTTTGCTCAACAGAAAATAAGGGGGAATATCGCAGTGGGATTTTTATCGAATTGGAAGTGGGCCGTTGCGGCGATGGTGATGGTTGCCGCGGCCGCCGGGACAGGCTGCAAAAAGAAGGCTTCAGATCCATTTCCGGCATCGAACGCGATTGCGGGTTGGCAAAAGACCAGCGAGACGCGTGTCTTTGCGGCCAAGGATTTGTGGCAATACATCGATGGCGATGCCGAACAGTACATCTCGGCCGGTGTCGTCTCCGCCTCGACCTCCGATTACAAATATCAGGGCCAGTTGGAGGCGACGGTGGACGTGTATACGATGGGCGATGCGGCGGGGGCGCGCAAGATTCTCGAAACCGGGCAGACCAAGGAAGCCAAAACCGTTCAACTAGGCGATGCGGGCATCGCTTACACGCAGAGCATCATCTTCAGAAAAGGGACGGCGCTGGTGCGCATCGTTGCCTATGAGTCCACGCCCGATGCGCCACAGGCATTGCTTGCGCTGGCGCGCGGTGTGGAAGCGAAGCTTTAATCAACATGCGAGCCGGAGAGCCGGTTGCGCCGAAAGAATGCGAGGAGTCGAATGAATAGCCGCCGTGATTTTTTGAAGACAACTGCAACGAGCGCTCTGGCGCTGGGCGCGCAGAGCAAGCTTGGACTGGCTGCGATGCTCGACAAGAAGGCTGAAGGCGCCAAGTCCAAAGTCGTGGTTGCGCGCGACGCCGCGCTGCATGGAAGCGATGGAGTGCTGGACGAAAAACGCGTGCAGGCGCTGTTGGACCGCGCAATTGCTTCTTACACAGGGAGCGAGAAGCCGGTCGAGGCATGGAAGCGGATCGTGCCGGTGGGCAAGGTGATCGGCCTCAAGGTGAACGGCCTGGGAGGGAAGGGAATCTCGACCCACGCGGCGCTGGTGATGGCCATCTGTGAGCGTCTGCAACAGGCCGGCGTGAAGCCCAGCGAGATTATTGTCTGGGACCGCAACGCGCGCGACATCGAGGCATGCGGCCTAACCATCAATACCGACGCGAGCCGCATTCGCGTTTACGGCTCCGACGTTGCAGGCTTCGAGGAGAAGCAGGAACAGTGGGGCTCGGCGCGGATCAAACTCGCCAAGATCCTTACTCGCGAGTGCGCGATGGTGATCGGACTGCCGATCCTCAAGGACCACAGCGGAGCCGGCGTCACCTTTGCGATGAAGAACATGTACGGCGTGGTCGATCGCCCAATGGACTTGCATGCCGGAGGCTGCAATCCCGGCGTGGCCGACCTGAATTGCATTCCCGCCGTGCGAGAGAAGGTGCGCTTCACCATTGGCGACGCTATGACTTCGGTTTATGACGGAGGGCCGAGCTTCCACCCGGAGCGGCTCTGGCAGCCTAACGCGCTCATCGTTGGCGAGGATCGCGTCGCCATCGATCACACCGCGTGGCAGTTGATCGAGCGCAAGCGCGCCGAGGTGGGCATGCCAACGTTGGAGGCCGCGGGCCGTCCGCCGCGCTATATTGCCACAGCTGCCGACGCGGCGCACAATCTGGGCGTCAACGATCCGCGGCGCATTCATTTGATGGAAGTGTAGAAAAATCTGGGTGCCCCATCCTAGGCGCGTTCTTGTTTTTGCGCCTAGGGTGGGAAACATTGAACCTGAACCGGGGAGAATCATCATGGCCGGGGAAACCGATCGGGAGACAAAGGGCGCAACGCAGAGGCTGACGCGGCGCGAGGCGATGCTGCAACTGCTGCGCGTGGGCGGCGTGGCGGCGGGCGCGGCAGGGGCGGCCATCTGGCTGAGCGATCGCAGCTTCAGGCCGGTGCCTGCGCGTGGTGAGCAGGCGCGGCGCGATCATCGCACCGCAGCTGATGCGCAACTGCCGACCATGACCGTGATACAAGGCGGAGAGCCGCGCGCACTGGTTGCGAAGGCGCTTGAGAATCTGGGCGGGATTCAGCGCTTCGTCAGCCGACAGGATGTGGTGGTCATCAAACCGAATATCGCCTGGGATCGCACGCCAGAGCAGGCCGCCAACACCAATCCCGAGGCCGTCGCCGAGGTAGTGCGGCAGTGCTGGCAGGCCGGCGCCAAGCGCGTGATCGTGACGGATGTGAGCTGCAACGAGCCGCGCCGCTGCTTCGCGCGCTCGGGCATTCAGGCCGCCGCGCGAGCCGAGGGCGCCGAGGTCATTCTTCCTGATCCGGAGCTTTTTCGCGAGGTGGAACTGGGCGGCGTGGTGCTGAAGACGTGGCCCGTCTTCACGCCGTTTCTCGAGGCCGACAAGATCGTCAATATGCCGATCGCCAAACATCATGTGCTCACCGGCGCGACGCTGGGGATGAAGAACTGGTACGGCATTCTCGGCGGCGAGCGCAACCGGCTGCATCAGCAGATTCATCAGAGCCTCGCCGACCTGGCCAGCTTCATGCTGCCCACGGTCACGCTGATCGACTGCTATCGCGTGCTGCTGCGCAACGGGCCAACCGGCGGCAACCTCGAAGACGTCGCGACCAAAAAGACCATGGTAGCCGGAACCGATCCAGTGGCTCTCGACGCATATGTCGCCAAGGCATACTGGAACCTCGATCCCGCGCAGATGCACTATTTGCAGATGGCCGCAGCCCGCGGGCTGGGAACGGTCGATTTCGATAAGTTGCAGGTGAAGGTCAGCCAGTTGAGTTAGGCTGAATCTGACTTCCCAGACGGCATGAGGAGTATGAAGCGATGTTGGATTTGAGTGTGTTTGCGAAGCATTACATTCCGATCAGCGTTGAGTGGTTGAGTAAAGTCGATGAATTACAGAATGACATGGTGGCAATTCGTGCTATCGAATCCACCGATGAACTGCGACCGGTTCGCATTGAGCGGATTCAACAATGGCTGCATTCATATCATGTACTTCGGTCGTTCACGTCCGAAACTGAGAGAAAGATTGCAGAACAGGTGATTATCTACGCCGATGGTCGAGAGCGCAATAGTCTTGAAATGAGGCAAAATCTCATTCTGGATGAGTTCAAAAAACTAGAATCGCGGCTTCAGCTCATACTGCCAATGAACAAATCTGGAACGCCGCGTAAAGTTACGTCGCTTGTGTCAAAAGCCATTTGGTGTTGCTATCCGTCCGATATCCCTATCTTCGACAGTTATGCCGAATATGCACTTCAGGTGCTTTGCCGCATATGCAATATAAAAGTCAACAATGATATCAGTGGTTCAAACAAGGAGTATGAACGCTTCCTGGAAGCCTGGTTGCATGTTTACAGAGAGATTGAGCCAGTAATTGATGCCAATGTTCTGAAGGTATACCCATACAAGATCAGAGCATTCGATTCGCTCTTGTGGTACATTGGGCAACCGAAGTTCGACGCATGCTCTTAGACGGCCGGGTTACCCAGGTCTCGATTTGAGACCTGGGTAACCGCGAGATCCCTTCTCCTAGCCTAGCCTATGGACGGTCGTAGAAGCGGAAGAAGAGCGAGGGCTTGGAGACTGGCTCCGCGCGCGCTACTAGACTGGCCGACTGGCTGTCGCTCAACGGCGTGAAGTCGCGGGCCAGTTGGACATTTTCTTCCAGTTGCGCAATCGTGTCGCAGCCGATGATCACCGTGCTCACCGGGCGCGAGAGGGTGTAGTACATGGCTTCGCGCATGGTGATGGTACCTGGTGTGGGCGCAAGGACCATGCCCTCCCAGGAGTGCTTCTGCTGCTCGATAGGCGGCGGCGTCCAGGTGGAGAGGATTCTTCCGCGGGCCGGGACCTTCATCCCGATGATGCCCATCTGGCGCTCGACGGCGAGAGGCAGCAGATCCTGATTGAAGCTGAAGTGGTGGGGGTCGGCGGCGTTCATGGCCATCAGGACCGTGTCGAAGGGATGGCGCTTGATGCACTCGATCAGCGCGTCGGGGCGGTAGTGGCCGGTGATGCCGAGATAGCGCACGACCTTTTGCTGCTGCATATCGAGCAGCGCCTCCATCGCGCCGTCCTTGGCAAAGACTGCATTCACGTCGGTCATGGTGCCGATGTCGTGCAATTGCCAGAGGTCGATGTGGTCTGTCTGGAGCAGCTCGAGAGATTTGTCGATCATGCGCATCGAGCCCTCGCGCGTGCGCTCCTTGGTCTTGGTGGCGAGGAAGGCTTCGCTGCGCCGGTGCGCCATGACCTTGCCGACATACTGCTCGCTCCAGCGATCCGGGCCTCCGTAGATCGACGAGGTGTCGATGTAGTTCACGCCCAGATCGAGCGCGCGCTCGATGATGGGCACGGCTGCGTCGAAGTTGTTTGGGTGCTCCAATGCCGCCTGGCCGCCGAGCGAAAAGATACCTACGCGATAGCCTGTTTTACCCAGGTTGCGCGTCGGCATGGCCGCGGGCGTTTTGGGGTTGGAAGGAAGGCCGGGGAGGGCCTTGGGTGTGTTGGCCATAGCAGCCGATGGCGCCAGCAATGCGGCGGTGATCGCGCCGCCCGCCTTCAGGAATTCGCGGCGGCCCTGCTTGCGTGCCGCAAACGGTTGATCTTTGCTCATGATGACCTCCGAGCTGAAGTGCTGGGCCGATCCGCAGCCTGACGAGAACTCATGATAAACCCGCGCGATGGCGACAGGAAATCGGACAAAATTCGGGGCGCTTGGCTTCGCCGGATCGGAGCGAGCGTCTACCGGGTAGGGCAACGAATGTCCATGCCGTAAGATGGTGAATGGATTGATTGAGGGCTCTCGCTTGCGAAAATGCGAGAGTTCCCGACGCAACGACTCAACTATGACGAATTCCGCACCCGGTTCCGCACGCTATTATCTGACCACGCCCATCTACTACGTGAATGCGCGGCCGCACCTGGGCCATGCCTACTCGACGATCGTCTGCGACGCAATTGCGCGGCGAAAGCGGGCAATGGGCATCGATACATGGTTTTTGACCGGTACCGACGAGCACGGGCAGAAGATCGAACGGTCTGCCGCGTTGGCCGGGCGCACGCCGATGGAGTTCGCCACGGCAATCTCCGGCGAGTTTCGCGGGCTTTGGGACCAGTTAGGGCTGAGCTACGACGATTTCATTCGCACAACGGAGACGCGCCACATGCGCGCCACGCAGAGGCTTTTTGCCACGCTGCGCGACAAGGGCTTCATCTATAAAGGCTCTTATACCGGGCAATACTGCGTCTCGGATGAACTCTATGTGGATGGGCCTCCGGGGACGCCTTGCCCCGACTGCGGCCGCATCACCGAGACGGTGAGCGAAGAGAATTATTTCTTCAAGCTCTCGGCCTTTGAGCGCAAGCTGCTGGAGTTCTATGAGGCCAACCCCGGCTTCATGGGCCCCGAGTCCACGCGGCGCGAGGTGATTTCATTTGTGCGTGGAGGACTAAAAGATCTGTCCGTGAGCCGGACGAGTTTTTCCTGGGGGATTCCGGTTCCCGGCGACGAGAAGCATGTGATCTATGTGTGGCTGGATGCGCTGGCCAACTACATCACGGCGCTGGGCTACGGAAGCGACGATCCGGTTGACCAGGCGCGCTTCCAAAAGTTCTGGCCGGCCGACATGCACCTGATCGGCAAGGAGATAAGCCGCTTCCACTGCGTCTACTGGCCGGCGTTTTTAATGGCGGCGGGTATCGCGCTGCCGCGATCGGTGCGGGCCAACGGCTGGCTGCTCTTTGACCAAGGCAAGATGTCGAAGTCGCGCGGCAACATTGTGCGTGCGGAGACCGTTCACACGGTTTTGGGTTCCGATGCTTTGAGGTATTTCCTGCTGCGCGAAATTCCCTTTGGGCAGGACGGCAGCTTTTCATTTGACGCATTAGTACAGCGCTACAACGCCGACCTTGCCAACGGCTACGGCAATCTAGTGAGCCGCGTCGTCAACATGGTGCACAAGTACTTTGGCGGAGTCGTGCCGGAGACTGGAGCCGAGACGCCGGCCGAAGCCGCTCTGCGTGAGAGTGCCGTGAGCGCCATCGCATCTTTCGGGCCGGCCTTTGACGAG
This sequence comes from uncultured Acidobacteriaceae bacterium, assembly GCA_963710875.1. Classification (GTDB taxonomy): domain Bacteria; phylum Acidobacteriota; class Terriglobia; order Terriglobales; family Acidobacteriaceae; genus Telmatobacter. The sequence continues at coordinate 64,406 of CAVQBW010000006.1, forward strand.
ATGAACTTCTCCGAGGCATTGAAATCTCTGTGGGTTTTGGTTGCGGAGACCGACGGCTACCTCACCGCCAATGCGCCGTGGAAACGGCCGGCGGATCGCAGCGAGGGCGAGCACGTTGCGCTGCAGGCTCGTGTGCTGGCCACGGCTACCGAGGCGATTCGCATCATCACGGCGTTGGTTTATCCCATCTTGCCGGAGTCGGCGGCAAAGGTCTGGCTGCAACTCGGACAGGGCAAGATTGCCGATGCGGCGCAAAAACCATTTTTGACTGAAATTTCGTGGGGAGGATTGCGGGCCGGGACGATGTTTGGCGAGCCTGCTCCACTGTTTCCCCGCGCGGAAAAGGATGCAATCGAACGTATGCAAAAGATCGAGGACGAGAACAGCAAGACGGTGATTGAAGCAGCCTCGGGAGTTGAAAGCACGAAGCAGGCTGTGAAGGAAGATGCAATCGCAGATGAGATTTACGAGAAGGGGATCGCAGGGGCTAAAGCCCCGGTTGGTTTGGGAGTGTCGGCGGCACGACTGAAGCCCCACCCCATTGACGAAGACCTGTCGATGGGGACCCCGGTGAAGCCGTGCCCTGATACAAAGCCGGGGGGAGCAGCGATCAACGAAGCGCAGACTTCTTCGGCGTCTGCTGCCGCTTCAGTGGCTGCTCCGCCAGTTTCGCCTGCTCCGGTTCCGGCCGCTGTTGCTCCTGCTGTTCAAGCGCAAGCCCCTGCGCCTGTGGCTGCGGAGAAGCAGTCGGCCGCACCGCAGGAGCCGCAGCAGATTACCATAGACGACTTCGTCAAGGTGGAGCTGCGCGTCGCTCAGATTCTTGTGGCCGAGCGCGTGCCCAAGGCCGACAAACTGCTCCGCCTGGAGGTCGATCTGGGCTACGAGAAGCGGCAGATTCTCGCCGGCATCGCGCAATACTACGAGCCGAAGAAGCTGATTGGCCGCAAGATCGTGATCGTCGCCAATCTGGCTCCGCGTAAGATGAGGGGGCTGGAGTCGAATGGCATGTTGCTGGCGGCTTCGTTGCCGCCGGATGGCGCGCCGGTGCTGGCCGGATTCCTCGAAGATGTCCCGCTGGGGGCGCGGCTCAAGTAGCCACCTGCGGTGCCCCCTAGAGTGGGAGCATGAGAGGCGTCATGAAATTATCTCGCGCGGTGCGTCTCCTCGTCATTGCCGTTGTTGTTTTCCCGTCTGCCTCCTTGGCGATCGCCATCCAGCCAACGTGGGCCAGGAAAGCTGTAGCCTTTCCCAGCGAATGCGAGGTCGGTTCCAACGCAGCCCTGGTCACCGGTACTCGGGGGGCGCTTGAAGCACTCCCAGGAGTCGTAGCCTGTAAGCCGATTCGCATTCCATCTCCCGACAAAAGGTTCACCATTGAGGTGAAATATCAGAAACTTGAGATCGAGAAAGGGTACGACCAGCTCCAGGCCTATTTCGTGCTTCGTGCTCAGGACGGAACTAGGTCTCTGACTGTTTAAAGATGTATCTTTGCAGGCACTTTTATCGCGATTTGAATGGCTGCATAGTGGGGACATGCAAAGCTACCATCGGGTGCATGTTCAGTTGAAGAGTAAGGACCGTCAGCAGGTTTCCGGGATGCTGACGAAGGGGCGGGGATCGTCGCGAGTGTTGCGGCGTGCATTGGTTCTGCGCCAGCTTGACCGTGGGCAGAAGGCGGCGCAGGTGGCTGCCAGTGTGGGCGTAGCTGCGAAAACGGTGCGAGCTATTGCCCGGCGCTATGAGGAGGAAGGGCTGGAGTCGGCACTGTATGAAAGGCCGCGGCCCGGCAAACAGCGCGCACTGGACGTAGGACAGAGCCAGCGGATCATTGCCATGGTGTGCTCGCCGCCGCCACAGGGCATAGCGCGGTGGAGTGTGCGCCTGATCGCCACCGAAGCAGTGAAGCGGAAGCTGGCGCCGCAGGTGGGCCGGGAGACGATCCGCATCCTGCTTCAGAGCCACGAACTGAAGCCGTGGCGGGAAAAAAATGTGGTGCGTGGCGGAACTGAATGAAGAGTACATCGCCCGCATGGAGGACGTACTCAAGATTTACGAAAAGCCGCTATCGGAAAAGGAGCCAGTGGTCTGTGTGGATGAGAAGCCTGTGGTGCTGCACGCCGATGTCCGCCCGCCGCGGCTGATGCGGCCGGGACGGATTGCTCGGCGTGATTGCGAGTACGAGCGGCGCGGCACGGCCAACGTCTTCTGCGGTGTCCAGCCAAAGGCCGGCCGGCACTTTACCAAACCAACCGCGAACCGCTCCTCACCGCAATTCGCCGACTATCTGGTGGAGATCGTTGCCAGCTATCCGGAGGCCGAAACCATCCATCTGGTGATGGATAATCTGAGTTCACATAACCGCAAGGCGCTGGTGGACCGGTTCGGTGAAAAGATCGGCGGCCTGTTGTGGGAGCGTTTCACGGTGCATTACACCCCGAAACACGGAAGCTGGCTGAACCAGGCGGAGATCGAGATCAGCCTGTTCAGCCGCCAGTGCCTCGGCCAACGCCGTATTCCTTCACTAAGCGATCTACGACGGGAAGCCAAAGCCTGGGACCGAAAGATGAACCGCCACCACGTCACCATCAACTGGCAGTTCACGCGCAAGAAGGCACGCCAGAAGTTCGGCTACGAAAGAAACAACATCACGCGGTCAGAGACCTAGCAGGAAGGGTGATCTCCCTTACGGATTCCAAAATATCGACTTACTCTGGTCGCCCGACTCAAAGGCCTTCTTTGTAAACGGCGGGAACGGCGGTGGATTATGGGGCTTCTGGGTCTATGTCTACCGCATCGACGACCCTAAGCTGGAACCGATTGAACTGACCGATCAGGCGCGGAGGGACATGGTCAAAACTTTTCCGCCTTGTAGGGCCAGCGGAATTGATCGGGATACCTGCCTGGATCTGGAAAAGAACCCCGATAGCAACATGTCCGGCATCGACTGGTCGAACGGTTCTTCCACTATTGTCGTCATGGCCGAAGTACCCGAGGGCGGCGGCTATGGCGGCATCAAGGGCCAGGTAATGGGCTATGAGCTGGATGTGCCAACCGGAAAGATTGTCCGGCGGATGAACGCCAGAGAGTTCGCAAAGAACTGGCAAAAGAGCATGGCATTCAGGTTCCACGTCCCGGACCCACCGGGGTACTGCACTCCAAACAATCCCAAGCAAATTCCGGGTTGCATCGGCCACGACTGGTAAGCGCCGCACCGTCACCTCAAGCGAGCGCCTCATTGCTGTATACACATAAATCGTGCCATACTTACACATCGGGAGGCGCGGCCAATGCGGACCAACATCGATATTGATGACGAACTGATGAAGAAGACAATGGCGGCAACCAACACCACTACTAAGAAAGCGGCAGTGGAAGCCAGCATGCGCCTGGCTGTCCGGCTCAAGGCCCAGGAAGGAATCAAGAAGTGGTTCGGAAAGATCCAGTGGGAAGGCGATTTGGCCGCTTCTCGCGAAGGCCGCTTTCTCAACTGGGACGATAAGCCGAAGAATGGGAAGCGGCATCTGAACCGGCTTTTCGATAAGGTAGCTAAATAGTTGCCGCTCTTTGAGGAAGATGGAAGAGCATGGTCATTGTTGATACCTCCGTTTGGATCGATGCATTGCGGGGCACGGCAAGTCCCCAGGCGATTTGCCTCCAACAGTTCGTGGGCACTCTGGAGGTTGGCCTGACCAGTTTGATTCTTTGCGAGGTCTTGCAGGGAGTCCGTTCCAATAGCGAATTCCGCGGGTTTTCCGAGGATTTGCAGCGATTCGCAATCTTCGATTCAGGAGGTGCTGACTTAGCCATCGCCGCCGCAAAGAACTACCGGATTCTGCGAGACCGGGGTATTACGATTCGAAAGACTATCGACTGCATCATCGCGACATTCTGCATAGAGTCGGGTCACCAACTGCTCCACAGGGATCGCGACTTCGACGCCTTCGAAACCCACTTGGGACTGCGTGTGCTTCATCCGATCGTAGTCAACTGAATCTAACCTCGAAGTAGAGGCTGTCGGATGCAACACGGCTTGAGACCCCCATGCTGATCGATTCTCACGCACACCTGGACAGCCCGCGCTATGCCGACGACCGTGAGGCGATGCTGCGCCGCGCCTGGGAGGCGGGGGTAGGTGCGGTGCTGGCCATCGGCATTGGCGAAGAGGCGGCGGGGATGGATGGCGCGCTGGCGGTTTGCCGCGAGTTCAATGGACGGAGTGAAAGCGGGGCGAGTATTCCGAAGCTCTACGCGAGCGCGGGGGTCTATCCGCATAATGCGACCGAGATCGACGATGCGGTTCTCACGAAGCTCGACGGCCTGCTGGCTGAGCCGGAGGTGATCGCCTGCGGCGAGATCGGACTGGACTACTACCACGAAGGCGCACCGCATCCGGAGCAGCGCCAAGGGCTGATTCGCCAACTTGAGGTCTCAGCAGCCCGCAAACGGCCTATTCTGATCCACTGCCGGCCGAAGGACGGAACTACCAACGCCTGGGACGATCTTTTCGAGATTCTGGAGGCTCACTGGCGGCCAACCGGCCTGGGCGGCGTGATGCACTGCTTTGGCGGCGGCTGGGAGCAGGCACGGCGGTCGCTGGAGCTGGGCTTTCTGGTTTCGTTTGCCGGAAATCTGACCTATCCCAAGGCGCAGGCGCTGCGCGACGTGGCGGCGCGGCTGCCTCTGGACGGGCTGCTGGTCGAGACGGACGCGCCCTGGCTGGCTCCGGCGCCGAATCGCGGCAAGCGCAATGAGTCGGCATGGGTAGTGCAGACGGCCCTGGTGCTGGCTGGGGTTTTGGGAGTTGAAGAGCAGGAAATCGCCTCCGCCACCACGAAAAACTTCAAGCGGCTGTTTCATCTTGGCTCCGGCGTGGGAAACTGATAAAGGCATTGCCTGCAGCAGCCTTCCAAGTTTGAGGATTAGAGAATTATGGCTCAGGAGAATTCGTTCGACATCGTCAGCAAGGTGGAGATTCAGGAGGTCCGCAACGCCATCGATCAGGCGCTCAAGGAGATTCGCCAGCGCTTTGACCTGAAGGACTCCCACTCAGAAGTGTCGCTGGTGGAAGGCGACAAGGAGATTCATCTGGCCTCTGATGGCGAGTATCACCTGGAGGCGGTCAAGGAGATCCTTGGCCAGAAGCTGGTCAAGCGCGGCGTCTCGTTGAAGAATCTGACCTATGGCAAGGTGGAACCCGCAATTGGAAAGACCGTGCGCCAGACGATCAGCCTGCAGCAAGGCATTCCCATTGAAAAGGCCAAGGAGATCGTGCGGCTGGTGAAGGACGCGAAAAAGAAGGCGCAGGCCAGCATCCAGGGCGATACCGTGAGGATATCGAGCAAGGACCGCGACGAGTTGCAGGCGATCATCGCCCTGCTGCGCGGCAAGGACCTGGGCGTCGAGTTGCAGTTTACCAACTACCGCACCAACTGAACTCCTGCCACCTGCGGTGGGGCAGACGGCGCTTGCGCGCCATCGGGATCGAGGATTCCCAGGCCCCCAAATGCGAGGAACCTGGGCACCCGGCCTTTGGATCGACAGAGGCGGGACGTTTGAAAGAAGTTTTGAACAAAAGCGGCGAGTTAGCCACCGCTGCGCGGTGATCGCGAGTTCAGAAGTTAGCGGATTCCTTGTTGCGCGCAACTGGATCGCAAACCGCAGAGCAGGATAAAGCACGGGAAACCGGAGAGCCTTGAGCACACTGGCGATAGCAACGGCAAAAGAGGTCTTCGATCTGCTGCGGGACGACCTGGTAGCGATCGAACAGGAGTTGGGCCGCGACTCGGCCTCTGGCGTCAGCACCATCACGGAGATCGCCGAATACCTGCGCGGCGGCGGCGGCAAGCGCATCCGGCCTACGCTGCTTCTGCTGGCGGCGCACGCGCTGGATTACTCCGGGCAGAGCGCCATCCGGCTTGGCGCGGTGGTCGAGATGGTCCACTCGGCGACGCTGGTGCACGACGACATCATCGACGGCGCTGACATGCGCCGCGGCCGGCCCTCGGCCAACACGGCGTGGGGCAACGAGAAATGCGTGCTGGCGGGCGACTGGCTCTACATGCAGGCCTTCCGCGTGGCTCTGAAGGAGAGGAATCTGCGCGTCCTCGATCTGCTGATTGAGCTGACCCAGCAGATGGTCGAGGGCGAGCTGCTCCAGATTCAAAAGCTGGGGCGTGCCGTCTCCGAGGCCGAGTACTACGACCTGATCTATCGCAAGACAGCGTGTCTATTCTCGGTTTCCATGCGGCTGGGTGCGGTGCTTGCCGGGGCCACGGAGACGCAGGAGACGAGCTTGGCGGCCTACGGACGGGCTGTGGGCCTGGCCTTCCAGATCGTGGACGACGTGCTCGACCTGACGGCAACCGAAGAGGTGCTTGGCAAGCCGGTGGCCAGCGACCTGCGCGAGGGCAAGGCTACGCTTTCGGTGATTCACTCGATCGACCACGGCACCGCCGCCGACCGCAAGGCGATCCAGAGAGTGCTCGACGACCGCAGCTTCGAGAATGTGAGCCGCGAGCGGATTCAGCAGATTTTGGCGCGCAACGGCTCGATCGAATATGCGATGAGCGTCGCCGACCGCTACGCCGAACAGAGCCGCCAGGCTTTGGCTCCCATTGCCGATTCGGAGTACAAGCGCGCCCTGCTCTGGGTGCCGGATTTTGTGGTGGCGCGGGAGAAATAGCTGACCTGTACGGAGGTTTCGATGCAAGACCTGTGGACCGAGGTGGACCGCTACTATGGCGGTCTTTTGGCCCCCTCTGATGAGATTCTCGAAAGCGTCTTGATGGCCAGTGAGCAGGCCGGTCTTCCACCCATTGCCGTTTCAAGGCTTCAGGGCAAGTTCCTCGAGGTTTTGGTGCGCATCACCGGCGCGCGGCTTGTGCTAGAGATCGGGACCCTCGGCGGCTACAGCACGATCTGGATGGCGCGAGCGCTTCCCGAGGGCGGGCGGATCGTAACGCTCGAGTTCGACCCGCGCCATGCCGAGATCGCGCTTGCAAATCTGCGCTGCGCCGGTCTCTCGGATCGAGTCGATCTGCGCGTGGGCCGAGCAATTGATAATCTTCCAAAGCTGGTAGGCACGGCCGATGCGCCCTTCGACCTGATCTTCATCGATGCCGACAAGGAGAGCTACACGGAGTATCTCGACTGGGCTCTAAAGCTCTCGCGGCCCGGAACGGTGATCGTTGCCGACAATGTGGCCCGCGACGGCAAGGTCGTCGATCCGGAGTGCGACGATCCGCGCGTGCAGGGGATCAGGCGATTCAATGCGCGTCTCGCAGCCGAACCGCGCCTGAGCGCTACCGCCCTTCAAACGGTCGGAATCAAAGGTTATGACGGCTTTGCGCTAGCGGTTGTGTTGCGCTGAGCGGTCGAGGGGTTGGATTTTGCCGTTCAGAGTTGAATTGCGTCCTGATGGGCACTGACGAACTCGAAGAGCTTGCTTGCGATGTCCTCTCCTGTGCCGGAGTAAAGACCATCGCATTCATCGAGTTGTTCGTCCCGTTCCTCGTTTTCCGATTCAAGGGCCGCTTCGAGAGCCTCGAGAGAAAAGTCCTGAGAGCCGAGAGCGTTGATTGCGCCGCTCGTGATGTTCGCTGTCTCGGGACAACCGATGCGGAGCAGAGAATCCACAATGATCGAAGCGTACTCGCCCGATGAATTGCTGAAGAATTGGTTATATCCACCGTTATTCACCTCACGTTCGAGAGCCTCAACGGCGAGGACGATGCGTTCTTCGTCGGACAGGTCCTGCTCGCCAGCTTCTGCTGCCTTTTGAGTCAGCGCTTGTTCCAGCGCCAAAAGCAGTGAATCGACGCGATATTCGTCGGCCAGCGCGAGCAATTCTTCTGTGGTTTGTCCCGTGTAACCGTCGAGCCATCTAAGGTCTGCCATTTGCAGATAACTCCCCGCAATCGAGATTTTATTACGTCAGCGAAGGATAACGGCGTGCCATGCAGCAGGGCCGGCTTCATGCGTCCTGCACAATCGTTCCCTGGTGGTAGACGATCTTCCAGCCGTCCGCGGTGCTGCGCCAGATGGTTGAACGGCGTGTAAGTCGCTGTTTGTCCTGGAGGAGCGTATAGGTCAGCAGATAGGTATCGCCGGACAATCTGCGGCATTGAAACTCGCGCGTCTCCCAGACGTCGGCGTGGGGAACGGGAAAACGCTCCTCTAAGCCGTCCAGCACCATTTGCCGCGAGTAGCGGCGGCCGGAGGCGCCGGTCTCCCAGTAGTCCTCCTCCGTCATCCGCTCGAAGTCGGTTCGGGTTGTTCCGAACTCCGGGCGATGAAAGATTGGCTCGCGGCTGGAGAGCTCGGCGAGGATGCTTTGCAGTTCAGCGGCGATCGTGAGAGACGGCTCCATCTCCGCGATCCACGATCTCTGCGCCCGTGTGCTGTCCGGTTCGCCGGAGCCGGCCGAGATCAGTTCATCCTTGACCAGGTGCAGCCATATGCGCTCGGGCCGCACCGCCGCATTCGCAAAATGCAGGTTGACCGCCTCCACGGCGTTTTTCCGCAGCGTATCCCATGTGTCGCCTTGGGCGACAATCGAATGGCCCGGAGCTCGCGCCGCGTAGCCGCCGGCTTCTGTCTCGCGTACTTCGAAGATCGCTTCCATGGCGAACAGAATAGCGCGGCATCCCACCCTAGCGACAAAAACAAAGGCGTCGCGAGGGTGGGGCACCCAGGATTTTTTCCGTGGGTCTCCGAAACAGCTTATTCGCCGTGCATCATGGTGCGCAGGGCAGAGACGTATTTTTCTGGGAGCGTAGTCTTGTTCAACTCGCCGTCGCAGACGACGTGGACTGTTTCGCCCTCGGCGAGGAGCGTGGGTTCTTCCCCTTCCGGAGCTTTGCGCAGGATGCGATAGGCGAACTTGAGGACGGAGCCGCGCAGCATGGCGGGGCGGGTCTCGATGAGGATCCGGTCGTCGTAGCGGGCCGGAGAACGGTAGCGGCAGCGGGCCTCGATCACCGGCAGAATGCACTGGTGCTCGCGCTCCAGGAGGCTGTAAGAAAAACCGAGGGCGCGGAGCAACTCCACGCGGCCAATTTCAAACCAGACGAGGTAGTTGGCGTAATAGACGATGCCCATCTGGTCGGTTTCGGCGTAGCGGACTCGAACTTCTGTGGTAACTGACATTCAACGATCTCTCAGTGTCTGATAATGCATGAGGTTTGTCCCCGGTTTTCCACGTGGAACGTGGTTTTTTCCACATTCTTCGGGTTGCTTCGGCTTTTGCCGGCTGAAAACGCTTCGAGTCCCCTGTTTGTTAGCGGATGACGGTGGAAGTTCGTGGTTTCCCATCCTTGCGCCCGGATTACGAAACGCAGGTCCTTCGACTCCGCGGCGCTTCGCTCAGGATGACAGAAACGATGGGGCACGGTGCAGTTTCTGGGATCTTGTTGATGAGCGATCACGGCTTCATGTGCGTGAAAAGGGGCAGCTTGGAGACGTCATTGAACAGGACGAAGGCAAAGAACGCTACCAGCACGACGAAGGCTCCCTGGTAGATGCGCTCCTTCACATCGATGTTGATGCTGCGGCGGATCACGCTCTCGATCAGCAGGAAGAGGATCATGCCGCCGTCCAGGATGGGAAAGGGCAGCAGATTGAGGATGCCGAGGTTGAGACTGATCATGGCGGCCAGCCCGAACTTGTAGGACCATCCCTTGGACTCTGCCGCATCCCCGGCCATGCGGGCGATGCCCACCGGACCGGAGAGCTGCGAGATGGAGACCTTGTGCTCGAAGAGGCCTCCCAGGACCCCGAAGATCATCGAGGAGTTGTCCACGCAGAAGTCCCGCGATTCGGCGGCGGCCTGGAGGAGCGGCATCGGCTCATCGTGGGTGGGGATATCCGTTGGCAGTTGATAGGTGAAGCCCAGGCGCCAGGCCGAATCCTGCATTTCAGGCCGGATCACCATCGGCGGAATCGATTTGCCGTCGCGGCTGAGGCTCAAAGTGACCGGTTTGCCGTGCCCGGATTGCAGGTAAGCTGCCATTGGGTCCAGGGTGTGAAAGGCGTGGCCGTCAACGGCGAGAATGAGGTCTCCGTCCCGGAGACCGGCCTGCTCGGCGGGCGCACCGGAGACCACGGAATCCACCTTGATGGGGCTTTGCACCAACTGAATGAAAAGACCGGCCGTCGTGAAGTCCAATCGCTTTCCCTTGCCATCGGAGGTCAGGCGCAGGTCGAGGGGAATGCGTTTTCCGCCGCGCTCCACGGTGAGGGGCAGGCTCTGGCCGGCGCCGTGGGCGATGCTGTCTTCGATCTTTGCCCAACTTGGATTGTCCGCGGATGCGAAGCTGCGAATGATGTCGCCCGGCTCGATGCCCGCCTGGGCCGCCGCCGAACCTTCGGTGACCCACTCGACGACAATGGGATGGATGGAAGGGACTTCGTCGATGAAGTTGAAGTAGAAGAGCATCAGCACAAAGGCCAGCAGGAAGTTGGCGACCGGGCCGGCCAGGCCAATGAGCATCTGCTGCCAGCGGGGATGGGAGGTGAGTGCTCCGGGGTCGTCTTCGGGCGCCTGCGTGGCTGTGCCGGCCGCGGCATCGCTTAGCTCGGCGAAGTTCTCGCCGGCCATCTTGACATAGCCGCCCAAAGGCAGCAGGGAGACCTTGTAGTCGGTGTCGCCGTATTTGTAGCCGAAGAGGCGCGGCCCAAAGCCGAGAGAGAATGCTTCGACGCGAACCCGGCAGAGCTTGGCGACGGCAAAGTGGCCAAACTCATGGACCACGACCATGACGGCGATCAGGACGATAAAAGCGGCGACGGAGACTAGAAAATCATGCATAGATGTTTGGTTCTTCCCTCGATAGAACGACAGGGGCTAAAGCCCTGCCTTCATTTTGCCGCGTTTGCGGCACGACTCAAGTCGTGCCCTGACACGATGTGTAGACGGAATCGAGTCCTCCCGCAGTCTGTCAAACCAAAAATTCCCGAGCCGTTGTTCGCGCCTCGCGGTCCACGGCGAGCACATCGGGAATGGTGGCCGGGTGCGCCTCTGGCGTGGCTGCGAGCACCTTTTCAATTGTACGCGGGATGCCCATGAAAGGAATGCGCCGGGCCAGGAATGCCTCGACGGCCACCTCGTCGGCGGCGTTGAGGGCGATGCAGTGGGCTCCGCCTTTCTCCGCCGCTTCAAAGGCCAGCCGCAGGCAAGGGAAGCGCTCCAGATCGGGCGGCTCGAAGTCGAGATGACTGAGCGCGGCCAGATCGAAGGTGAGCGTCGAGGCAGGCCGCTCGGGCCAGGCCAGCGCGTAGAGGATTGGCAGACGCATGTCGGTGACGGAAATCTGCGCCAGGATCGAGCCGTCGACGTACTCCACCAGCGAGTGGACGGTGGACTGCGGGTGGACGGTGACCCGCACCTGGGCTGCGGTGACGTCGAAGAGACGGCAAGCCTCGATGACTTCGAGGCCCTTATTGAGCATGGAGGCCGAATCGATGGTGATGCGGCGGCCCATGAGCCATGTGGGGTGCTTTAACGCCTGGTCAGGAGTGATGCTGTCAAACAACTCACGAGGAAACTTGCGGAAGGGACCGCCGGAGGCCGTGAGCCAGATGGTCTTTACCTCAGAGTGCGCGCCCACGCGCAAACACTGATGGACGGCGTTGTGTTCGCTGTCGATGGGCAGGATGGGAACGTTGCGCTCACGGGCAGCGCGGGTGAGGATCTCGCCGGCGGCCACCATGCACTCCTTGTTGGCCAGGCCGACGGGCTTGCCGGCCAGAATGGCCGCGTGGGTTGCTTCAAGGCCCGCCACGCCGACAATGGCCGAGACAACGAAGTCAGCCTCGGGCAGGGTGGAGCAGACGACGGTGCCCTGGGTTCCGTGGACGACTTCGATGCCCGTGACGCCGGCTTGCTTGAGCCTGCCGGAGAGCTGGCCGGCCAGCTCTTCGGTGGCTAACGAGACCAGCCTGGGCCGCCAGCGGACGGTTTGCGCAAAGGCTTCGTCGAGGTTGCGCCCGGCGGCCAGCGCGGCGACCGAGTAGCGCTCGGGAAACTGCTCGACGATGGAAAGCGTGCTCTGGCCGATGGAGCCGGTGGAACCGAGAATGGCGAGTCGCTTCAAGGTGATTTTATTTTTCCTCGTGCTTTAATTATCGCTCGGAGAGTTCCGGCAGAGGATGCGTGGGCGATTCGTTCTCCTTACCCCAATGCCTCAGGGGCTAAAGCCCACATTCATTCTGCTGAATTTTGCGGCACGACTGAAGTCGTGCCCTTTCAAAGGTATTGAATCCGCCAAAGCCCGTCAGAACCACTGGTGAATCAGCAGAGCGTACCAGAGGACGGGCGCGGCTACGAGAAGGGCATCGATGCGGTCCAGGACGCCGCCATGGCCGGGCAGAAGAGAACCGGAGTCCTTGACGCCGGCCGAGCGCTTGAGCGCGGACTCGGCCAAATCTCCCACTTGCGCAGCCGCATTGATCACCACGGCCAGACCCAGCCAGTACCACACGTCGTCGGGATAGGAGAGCAGGGCCGAATCCCACTCGATGGCCAACAGATGAGCCAGGCCGAGCAGCGCGCCGGTCGCCAGCAGGCTTCCGGCCAGGGAGCCCAGCGTGCCTTCCCAGGTTTTATTAGGGCTCAGAGAGGGCGCCATCTTGTGCCGGCCCCAGGCGCGGCCCACATAGAGGCCGGCCGTATCTCCGGCCCAGACCACGCACAGCAGGAAGGCCAGCAGCGAAGCCCCGTTGCCTTCAGGATTCTCGCGCAAGGCGGGCAGGGTTCGTAGCGTCATCCCAATGTAGAAGAGGCAGAAGATGGAGGTCGAGGCGTCGGCCATCATCTGCTCGGCGGGCCGGGAAAAAGTGCAATAGACCAGCAGGCCCAAGGTCAGGATGCCGAAGACAGCCGCGGCTTGGCCGGGCCACATGAAGTTGCCCGCAAAGAGGGTGAGAATTGCAACCCCCACCGCAAGCTTCGGCGGGCTTGCTCCGGCCTTGTCTGCCAGGCCCATGAACTCCCAAGCGGCCAAAACCGCAACCGCCGCTACGGCCAGCGTAAAGAGCCACTGCCACCTCGGACCCAGAAATACCAGGACCAGGACCAGGGGAATCAGAATAAGAGCGGTTACTATGCGTTTCATGCCAAGGCTGAGGATACACCGCCGGGGGGGGTGCTCGTCGGCACTCAGGGCGCGGCCCCGCGAACTTCGATGGCGAGAGAGCTCACCTTTTTCCGTCAGCCCGGTCTCAGCCGTGCTTTGCTGCGTCGGAGCTGAGCCAGCGCAGGAAGGCCTCGGAGCCGCCGCGCTGGGCCATGGCTTCCTTGAGCCAGAAGGGCGACTGCTGGGTTAAGCGCTTTGACTTGAAGGTTGAATTCTCTTGTTTTGGGGCTTGTTCGGCCGCCGCCGCTTCGGGTCTAGATAGAGTGCTTTGCAAGGAAAAATCCCCCTATTTCCACAGGTCCAGAAGAGAAGGTATCAGTAAATCCATGGATTCGTCTATCAAATGCCGTCTCGAAAAGAACCGAAGTAATCAACCCGAGACGATCTTGATGCGGTCGGGGTCTTCTTCCACTTCGCCGACCCTATCGCTCAGGCCGCCGTAGCGGCGTTCGCGGCTCTGGAAATCGGCAATAGCTTCAAGCAGATGGATGCCGCGGAAGTCGGGCCACAGCCGCTCGGTGACGTAGATCTCGGTGTAGGCGATCTGCCAAAGCAGGTAGTTCGACAGCCGCATCTCGCCCGAGGTGCGAATGAGCAGGTCGGGGTCGGGCATGTGCGCCGTGTAGAGATGACGGTGAATGTCTTCCTCGGTAATGCGCTCGGAGGCAAGGTGTTTCTGCTTCATTTCGGCGGTCAGGGCGCGGAAGGCGTCCACCAATTCCGAGCGGCCGCCGTAGTTCAAGGCCAGCGTGAGGGTGGTGCCGGTGTTTCGGGCGGTGGTCTCTTCGGCCCAACGCATCTTCTCCTGGACCTCGGCCGGAAGCTCATGGGTTCGCCCGATGTAGCGGATGCGCACGTTGTTGTCCATCATGCGCTGCAGGTTGCTCTCGAGATGGGTTTTGAGCAGGCGCATGAGGAAGTTGACCTCGGCGCGAGGGCGGCGGAGATTGTTTTCCAGAGAGAAGGCGTAGAGGGTCAGCCAGGGCAAGCCGATGCGCGAGGCGGTCTCGGTGACCAGTTGCACGCTGTTGGCGCCCTGCTGGTGGCCCAGGAAGCGTTTGAGCGAGCGGTGGCCGGCCCAGCGGCCATTGCCGTCCATGATGATGGCCACATGCTCGGGCAGACGGTCGGGCTTCAGAGTCGCGTAGACCGCGCGCTCCTCCGCGGTCAGATCATCGATACGCAGCTTGCCGGCAGGAATCAAGAGACTCGCCTCTAGGGTATTGCCTCATCCGCGGCATACAATTCCTCCGGCGCCGCAAACCGAGGCGTTGCATCATCGACCGTAGCACATGCGCACCTGCGCCGCAATCGCATCCCGGTCTGGCCCGAAGGCGCGGATTTGCGAGTGATCCCCGGCGGGGAGTGCAGCGCCCAGCCGTTGCAACACTGGAAACGAAACGATCCCAGCGTTCTAGGCGGAGCGGCGGCGTCCGGTGGCCATGTCACGCGCCGCGCCAAAAAGCAGCGAGCGGTGCAGCGGCTCCAAGCCAGGCAGCAGGGCCGCAATCTCGGCCAGAAACGGATCGGCGAGAATCGACGACACTTCCTCGTCGCGGAGGCTGCGGGCGTCACGGATCAGTTGACGCAGATCCACGCCCAGAGCCGCCGCCAACCGCTCCAGCGAGCCCAGGGTGGGGATGGCCTTGCCATTCTCGATCTTAGAGATGTAAGTGCGGGGCACCTGCATGCGTCCCGCCAGTTGGCGCTGACTCAAGTGGCGCGCGCGGCGAATCTCCTTCACTTGTGCGGCGACTTTCAGTCCGGCTTCAGTTGAAGGATCGACAGGGTGAAGGTCAAACGGGAGCGGACCTGAGCGGACCGGCTCCTCGACGTCCAAGGGCCTGTGGCACCGTCTGCAGAGGGAGTTGCTGGGCCTGAACTGCATCAATTTGCAGTCGGCGAATGTGCAGCGGACAACTTCGCGTGTTTCCACGCTAACCAGGGTAGTAGCCATAAGTGGTGTGCGGAGCGCCAGAGCAAGGGCCCCGCGGTGCTCCGAAGCACCACGCTACGTGTTACCTTCGTGTACATGAACCATAGTTGTCAAGTGAAAACTTGGATGCGACCCAAGATTTCCCCATCATACCCGGAAAACGATGTGAGAAACCGCAAGAATCACGAACCAATTCGCGCAACAAGGAGGCACGGCAGAAGATGAGCGGCTGCACAAACAACAATGCATCGGAAGGCGGCGAAGGTTACGGACGTGCAAAGGCCTGGCAGTTACTCACCGAGTGGACCCAGAGCGAGAGCCTGCGCAAACACGCGCTGGCCGTAGAGGCTTGCGTCGCGGCCATGGGCGAGGCCGAGGCCGATCGGCTGGGGCTGGCCGGAGAAGAACGCGCCGCGCTGATCGAGCTCTACTCGACCACTGCCCTGCTGCATGACTTCGACTATGAGAAGCACCCGACGCCGGCCGAGCATCCATTCGTCGGCGTCCGCGAGCTGGAGCGGCTGGGCTGGCCCGAGGAGCTGCGCACCGCGATTCTCGGCCACGCGCAATATTCAGGTGTGCCGCGGGAGACGCATCTGGCCAAGGCGCTCTTTGCCTGCGACGAGCTGGCCGGATTTCTGACCGCCTGCGCGCTGGTGAAGCCGACCAAGGCGATTGCGGACGTGGAGGTGGCTGGTGTGCGAAAGAAGATGAAGGACAAGGCCTTTGCGCGCGGGGTGAATCGCGAGGAGGTCATTCTTGGCGCGGCGGAGCTGGGCGTGGAGCTCGATGCGCATATTGCGTTTTGCCTGGAGGCGATGAAGAAGTGGGCTGGAGAGCTGGGGCTGTGATCGTGGCAATCGCATGAAAACAATTTTATTGGTGAAATCAGTTCTTTTTTAAGCGCGCCGGGGTGCAAAAGTTGTTGTCCGAGCGCTTCAGCACTCGGACGCTGGGCATGTGGCTTATGAGTCCCGTCGGGCGACGCAAAACTGTTGCATATTCATGCAATTGAGCCGAGTCTAAAACTCAACGATGGCGCAAGTGGATTAGAAGAACGGTCAACCCTGCAATATAAGTAGCGAATAAGGTCAGCCTAATTGTAGCTGCAAAAATCCGCCGTCTGCGCCACGGTGCGTTGGGCGGTTCGGTCCGAAGCATTCCGCGAATATAGAACTCGTTCGGAATGGCGGGATTGTATCGAAGTTGTACTGTCTTCCCCTCGTACAAATGGAAGAGCGGGGAATGCTCGTCGGCTACAAATCTCCCGCTGTGCGAATTTCCAGACACATCGGTCCAGGCTGCTTCGCAGGTTGCCTGCCAAGTGAAGTAAGTATTGTCATAATTGCGTTTCTCACCCCACTCTTTTCCGGCCTCCGGCTCTTGGAGAGTCGATGACTGAATCGTAGCCTCTGTCCGCACCCACTTACCGTAGCCCCACAGTAGTTCACTGATCTCGATCAACATAGCGCATCCAGTGTGCCACAGAAGGCAAAACTTAGCTCAACGGGTTCTTCGCCCTCAACTCGGCCACAATCTCGGCCGCCGCTTCGCGCGCCTTGTCGGCCTGGTCAGGCGGAAAGCTGATGGCGCCTACGCGGGCGTGGCCGCCACCGCCGTAACGCTCGCAGATCTGCGCCAAGTTCACCATCTTCGCCGGGTCGGCCTTGGTCCAGGGATTGGAGCCGACTGAGACCTTGGTGCGAAAACTAGACTTCGACAGGCCGATCGAGTACGTGGCCTGGGGATGCAGATAGTAGGGGATGAACTTGTTGTAGCCCTCTTGCGGCTGGTCGGTGATGTCGAAGAAGATGGTGCCGTCGCGCTCTTCGGCGCGGCTGCGGATCAGTTGGATGGCTTGCTGATGGCGTTCGAGCAGCGGCGGCAGCAGTCCCGCGACAAAGGGCTGGCTGAGCACCTCGGCCAGCGGCATCTCGGTGAGTAGTGGAATGAGCCGGGGAATGAAGGCATCGTCCTGCGAAGACTCGATGATCAGCGTCAGCTTCATGGCCGGAGCGGCCATCTCGACGGCTGCTTCGGGGCTTTCGTACTTCGCTCCGTCCACAATGTCGGCCCAGTGAATCAGCTCGGCGACGGGGGCGGTGTTGAATCCGAAGCGCGTGGCCCCGATGTGGGCCAGGAAGCTGGTGCAGGAGGTGTAATTGGGGTCGAAGAACTTGCGGCCCGGCGGAGTCTGGCTCTGCTGATAGGCAAGGAAATCCTGCTGGTCCTGTGGCGTAAGAAATGCCGACAGATGATGGTCGAACCACCAGGTAACGCGGGGCGAGGCCGAGTATTTGAAGTCCACGATGGCGTTTTCGTCGCCCGTAAACTCGCTCTCGTCGAAGAGCGCGCCCGCGCGATGCACCAGGCCGTGATATTCGTAGCTGGCGCCAGCGGCGATGCACTCGCGGTGGAAGCGGGTGAAGAGCGAGGCGGAGCAGGCTCCATCGAAGCATTTGTCGTGGTAGAAGACGCGAACCTGCAAGACTTGCCGTCCCTCTGAGCCGGAGAACTGAACAACCGGAACTGTTTAGCATCAAGGGAACGGCTGATTGTGTCAAGGCGGGCGGTGAGAAAGTCAAACCAGACTCACCTCGAAACCGCATCCGAACCAGCGGCGATTCAAAGCTCAATCCGTGGAATCGACATGATGGAAATCCGGTCCGGCGTCTGCCCGCGCCCGCTCTCGTCCGCAATCGAGCTGCTCGATTGGTTCTTTCGTGGAGTAAGTTTACCCCTGTAGAATCCAGCACAAGCACTCATGTGCCGATTTGAGGGAGGCTCCATGCATTCCATGGACCCGGAGATCCGGTCCCCGTTGCCGGAAAAGCCGTCCGGGGGGGCTGCCGGGAGTTCGGAGATCCGACGAGAGCCCGTGACCGCTGAGGCCCATGAGACTCACGATCTCTATTGGGCGCTGGCCGGCAGCCAGGGGCTGCGCGCAGGCTGGTCACTGGCGATCTTTGCGATCCTCTACCGCATCTTCAGCCTCATTGTCGGAACGCTGGTCGTGGAGCTTGACCCGGCGATTACACGATTCGATTATTCTCCCACTTATGTGCTGCTTGGAGAGCTTATTCCGCTGCTGGCGCTGGTGGCGGCGGCGGCAACAGTGGCGCGCGTGGAGCACCGCGGAATCCTGAATTACAACCTGAACGGCCCGCGACGCGCCGTTCACTTTTTTGGCGGCCTTGCGGCGGGGTTTGCCGCGCTCTCGGCGCTGGTGGGCGCCCTGGCCCTGGGCGGCTGGCTGCGCTTCGGCCCCGTGGGGCTCTCCGGCGTGCAGATCCTCAGCTTTGCGGTTCTGTGGGGCCTGGCCTTTCTGCTCGTGGGACTCTTTGAGGAGGGCACGTTTCGCTGCTACCTGCAATTCACCCTCACCCGCGGCGTCAACTTCTGGTGGGCGCTGGCGATGGTCGGGGCACTCTGCCTGGACCTGCTGCTCAGGACCATGGGCGGGCGCGCGGGCATGCTTGGCGCAGTCTGGCTGCGGTTGCTGCCGGGGGCAGGGGGCAACGGCGTCTGGGGCGTCTATGCCGTCGCGCTGCTGGGCCTTTTTCCCTGCTTGATGCTGCACCTTCGCAAAACCCCACGGAGTGGGTTCTGGCAGGCGGCGTGGGTGACCTCGACCTTCTTCAGCTTTATCCACACCCGCAACGGCGGCGAAAACTGGACCGGCATCCTGGCCGCGGGTTTTATCGGCTTTGTCTTCTGCGTCAGCGTGCGGGTGACCGGCTCGGCCTGGTGGGCCATCGGCTGCCACGCCGCCTGGGACTGGGCGGAGACTTACTTTTATGGCACGGCGGACAGCGGAATGCGGGCCCAAGGCCACCTCTTGAGCGCCAGCCCAGTCGGCAACGTGCTGTGGAGCGGCGGCGCGGACGGCCCCGAAGGCAGCTTGCTTGTGCTCGGAGCGATCCTGCTGCTGCTGGCGACATTGATCGCGATCTACGGGCGCAAGAGATTGGGTGCCCCAGGTCCCTCGCTTTTGGGGACCTGGGAATCCACGAACCCAAACAAGCCTCGTTTATGAGGAGATAACTCGACAGACCATGCGGCTCTGGCTCAATCGCACCGGCGAAGTCTCTATGCGCGAGCAGTTGGCCACGCAGGTTGTGCTGGGCATTCTCTGCCAGGAGCTCGTTCCCGGCCAGCGGCTGCCCAGCACGCGCGAGCTGGCGCGCCGCTTCGCGATTCACGCTAACACGGCCAGCGCAGCCTATAAGCAATTAGAAGAAGAGGGTTGGCTTGAGTTCCGCCATGGCAGCGGCGTCTATGTGCGGGCCACCCGCCCGGCCGCGCCGCTTTCGCCGGAACTGGCCGCCGAGTTTGCCGTCGATCAGTTGATCGGTGATCTGGTGGCGAAATCACGCAAGCTGGGCGCGCCGGAGGCCGTGGTGCGCGAGAGGCTGCGGCGCTGGCTGGCGCTGACGCCGCCGTCAAGATGGTTGGTGATTGACCCCGACCCGGAACTGCGCCGCATCGTGATTCACGAGATGGAGCAGGCGCTGGCCCTGCCGGTCGCTGAATGCACTCCGGAAGAGTGCGCAGAGCCTGGAATGCTGAAGGGCTCGATGCCTGTGACCGTGCCCAGCAAGGCGGAGATGGTGCGCAAGCTGCTGCCCGCGGGCATCGAGCTGACCGTGCTCCAGGTGCATCCGGTCTCGCTGGAGTTGATGACGCACTTGCAACGCTATCTGCCCGAACACGCTGGAGAGCTGGTAGGCGTCGCCTCGCGCTGGAAAGAGTTTCAGCGCATAGCGCAGACCTTGCTGATCGCCGCCGGACTCTCGCCAGAGAGCCTGCTCGTGCGCGACGCAATGCAGCCGGGCTGGAAGCGCGGACTGGAGACCACATCTGGCGTCGTCTGCGATGCGGTCACCGCGCTGGAACTGCCCGAGGGGGCCTTCCCACTGCGCTTCACGCTGCTCGACGGGCCAACGCTGGCCGGGTTGCGCAAGCAGGAAGAGCGGGTTTCGGCTTCCGCCTGACGATTGTGACACTTGCGAAAGTGTCCCAATCGCTTCCCTGCCCGGTATAAGTCAGACCTAACATCGGATCTTGTAAGACCAATCAAGGAGATTCCGATGAACCGTTCGATGATTCAAGCCGTACTCTTCCTCAGCCTTTGCCCGATGCTCGCGGCGCAGCAGCCCACACAAGCCGCCTCAACCTCCACCACTGACCCGTCTGCCCAGGCCGTCCAACCGGCGGCCGATACGCAGCCGAGCGCCGTCGCCGAGCGCAATCGGGCCATCAAAGACGCCCGAACGATCCATATCAACTCCGAGACTGTGTTTCTGACCGTCAGCACCCTGGAGCGGTCTCTGATGAAGCAGAAGGACTGGGACAAGCTGGGGCTGAACATTATCGGCGGTTCAGGCTACGCCGATCTGGAACTCCAGATCAACCGGGTCGTCTTTACGCATATCCACACCTACATCCTCACGGACAAGGCGACGGGCATCGTTCTCGCCTCGGGCAGGGTGCGGGCCTTCGACGGGGTGGTTGCATCGGGGCCGATGGCCGAGCAGATTGTGAAGATCCTCTCCGCGGCGCGGCTGCCTGCGCGTGCTGCGAGTGGCGATTGAAGGTTGCGAGAGGGTGCAGAATCCAGCGAAAAAAAGCGCGTTTTGGGGCTAAAACGGCCCCTTTTGCGCTAAGAAAGGGGCAAAAACAGCGGTTTTCCGCTACCGATCATTCAATAGGTAATCATTGCAAACTATTGATACCGTGCAAGTTACAAGCGATGCGGCGTCAAAAAAATGATTTCCACAGGGGGAGGGGGTGGGGGGGCAGCCTCAAAAAGGCAGGGAACAGGGACTAGGGAACAGGGAACAGAACGCCCGCTCTTTGGTCCTTGGTCATTTTTATATTGTGCGCGCCGGGAGCGAAATGATCTGCAACCACTTGCGTGGGGCCAAACGCTCGCTTTGCGCTCGCATGGGGTTCGTGGTATCCCAGGTCCGAGAATCCGGACCTGGGGCACCCGGCACGGATGTTGAAAGAGGAATCGCCATGATCCGTAAGTTAGTTCGAGCAGTGATTTTCTTGTGCCTTTCCATGACGTTGGTGGCGTTGCTCTTGATGCCCCGCGCCGCCAACGGGCAAAGCAAAGGCTTCTTTACAGAACCACAATCAACTCTGCTGTTCAGCGGGCTGTACGGAACAAGTTTTCTCGTTGTCACGCCCACAGGAGATTTCACAGTACCAAGCCCGCCTGGGTCGATTATGGAGGTTTCTGGCCCACTCCCCGCTTTGGCCCCTGCGGGAGACCAGGTCGCCTCCAGCGTCAGACTGCCCATTGACTCCAATAATGCCAAATGCAGTCCGTTCCCGTATAAGCTGTGCCCGGGGCTCAGGCCGGAATACAAATCTGTCATGGGCGTCTACTCGACGCGCGATAAGACATGGAAGCTGTATGGCAACTTCTGTTTTGCAGGGTCGGCAGCATTTTCGCCGGATGGAAAGAAAGTAGCGTTTGAGGTGACGACAAGATCCGACAACCCGAATTGCAATTCTCTCCCTGGTTCGCAAATGTTGATGATCCTCGATCTTGAAACAGGCCAGTTTACGCCAGTGCCCGTGTCGGTGCCGGGGAACGGACAACTCGAGCTGGGCGCCTGACGGAAGACAACTTGCGGTAGGACTCAAACGTCAAATTGTCTTGATCGAGTTAGGGTCGTGGGCTCAAAAAGCTATTGCAGTGGGCAGCAATCCGTCCTGGTCTCCAAAGGGCGACTGGATTGCTTACCTTGCTGACTGGAACGAGACATGCATGCTCATTCATCCGGACGGGACTGGTGGCAAGATGGCTCTTGATTTGCGGAGCCGAACTAGCGGCCGGCTCTTTTTCAAGAGCGGCTGGCTCTTCTACGGTGCGACAGTGTGGTCTCCAGATGGAGACAATCTTCTTCTCCACGAAGAAGTGATGGACGGTGTTAATTACAATGTGACGATGCTGAATCTTTCCACCGGCAAAACAACTGCAAAATCCAAGAAAGGAGCGCTTGTTTTTGGTTGGGTGGCCGAGACCAAGTAGATCGATGGTCCACCGTTAAGAAAGTGCCGCTGGTGTGCCCGAACCGCAGGTCCTTCGACTCCGCTGCGCTTCGCTCAGGATGACAGGCTAGGTGGTGCGGCGGGCGTCTACGTCGAAGATCGCCGGGTCGGGGTCTTTGAAGAAGATTGCGTGGAGCGAGCGGACGGCTTCGTCGGCGTCGTCTTCGTCGATCATGAAACTCATATTGATTTCGCTGGCCCCTTGCGAGATCATCCGCACGTTGATGTGGCGGATGGCGGTGAAGACCTGGGCGGCCATGCCGCTCTTGCCGCGGATGTCGTCGCCAACCATGCAGACCAGCGCCTTCCTGCCCTCGTACTTCACATCGGCCAGCTTGCCGAGATCGGCGGCAAGGGCGGGCAGCTTATCGTTCGAATCGACGGTGAGCGAGACCGAGACTTCGCTGGTAGAAACCATGTCCACGGCGCACTGGTGCTTGTCGAAGACGGTGAAGATTTCTCTCATATAACCGTGGGTCATCAACATGCGGCTGGCCACCACGTCGATGATCGAGAGCTTCTTTTTGACGGCGATCGACTTGAACGGGCTCTTGCAGGGCGGGGCGAGCGAGGTGATGCGCGTGCCTTCGCAGGCAGCGTTGCGGCTGTTGAGCACGAGGACGGGGATGTTCTTTTTGACGGCGGGAAGAATCGTCGCCGGGTGCAGAACTTTTGCGCCGAAGTAGGCCAGTTCGGCGGCCTCTTCAAAGCTGATGATCTTGACGCGCAGGGCGTCGGGACAGATGCGCGGGTCAGTGGTCATTATGCCGTCGACGTCGGTCCAGATCTCGATGGCCTCGGCCGAGAGCGCGCCGCCGATGAGCGCGCCGGTAAAATCCGACCCGCCGCGGCCGAGGGTGGTGGTGATGCCGGCTTCGTTGGAGGCGATGAAGCCGCCCATGACCGGCACTTTACCCTGCGAGATGAGCGGGAGGAGCTTGATCTGGGCGCGCTGCTCGATGAGATTGTCGAGAGGCACGGCCTTCTGGAACTGCGAGTCGGTGATGACGATCTCGCGCGCGTCGGCATGGACGGCGTCGATGCCGAGTTCGCGGAAGGCCGCGGCAACGATGCGGCTGGAGAGCAGTTCGCCGTGGCTGACGATCAGGTCGGAGATGCGCGGGGTGAGCTCGAGGATGGCGGCGAGGCCGCGGAGGATCTCATCGAGGGAGTCGAAGTACTGGTCAATCAAATCGACCAGGGCGGCGCAGGCGGCGGTGTTTTTGACCAGTTCGGCGGCTGTGTCGCGATGGCGGGTGCGAAGGCGGGAGCTGATGGCCAGCGCGCCGGTGCGGTCGCCGGTGGAGGCTGCCGCGGCGGCGCGCAGCAACTGGTCTGTGACCTTGGCCATGGCGCTGACGACGACTACGGGTTGCTTGCCGAGGGCCACGCGGCCGGCCACGATAGCCGCCGTGCGGCCGATGGCGGCCGCGTCTTCGACCGAGGTGCCGCCAAACTTCATTACGACCAGGCTCATGCGAGACTTCCTAATTCACTCCAGGGGCTAAAGCCCCGGCTTATTTTTTTGCGGCATCTGCGGCACGACTGAAGTCGTGCCCTTTCAAAACCAAAGCCTCTTACAGCTTCTTCAAACTTGCCAGCAGTTCGGCGTTGAGGATGGTGGCTCCGGCGGCTCCGCGAATGGTGTTGTGCGAGAGCACGGTGAACTTCCAGTCGAGCACGCCGCATGGGCGCAGACGGCCTACGGTCACGGCCATGCCATTGCCGCGATTGCGGTCCAGGCGGGGCTGCGGGCGGTCGGGCTGCGGCGCCCACTGGACAGGCTGATCGGGAGCGCTGGGCAGGTTTTGACCAGCCAAGGGACGAAATTCCGCCCAGGCGGCGAGAATCTCTTCGCGCGTGGCCGGCCTGCCGAGTTTATTGCCGAGCTTGATCGAGACGCTGACCGTGTGGCCGTCGAGGACCGGGACGCGATTGCAACTGGCGCTCATGCGGGCAACGAGCGGCTCGACCGCGTGGCCATTCAGCTTGCCCAGCAGCTTGAGCATCTCTTCTTCCATCTTCTCTTCTTCGTTGGCGATGTAGGGCACGACGTTATCCAAAATATCCATAGACGCGACGCCGGGGTAGCCCGCGCCGCTGACGGCCTGCATCGAGGTGGCGAAGATCTGCTCGATGCCGAAGCGGTCGGCGATAGGCTTCAGCGCCAGCACCGGGCCCATGACTGTGCAGTTCGAATTGGTGACGATGTAGCCGCCCGACTCTTTGCGCCAGGATTGCTCCTCGATGAGATGAAGGTGGTCGGCGTTGACTTCAGGAAGGACCAAGGGCACGTTGGGCGCCATGCGAAAGGCGCTGGAGTTCGAGACCACGGCGCATCCGGCGGCGGCGAACTTGGGCTCCAGTTCGCGGGCATAGGCGGCGTCGATGCTGGCAAAGATGATCTTGGGCGCGCCTTCAGTCTCGGCCGGGGAGACGGTCATGTTGGCGATGCGCTCGGGGAGCGGGGTGTCGAGGCGCCACTTGGCGGCCTCGCCGTACGTCTTGCCACTGGAGCGGTCGCTGGCGGCAAGCCAGGCAACCTCGAACCAGGGGTGGTTTTCAAGCAGTTGGATATACCGTTGGCCGACCATGCCGGTCGCGCCCAGGATGCCGATTGGTTGTTTGATTTTCATGGCCTTAAACACTCCATTGTACAGGAGTAAGGGTTCAGATTCAGCGGAGTGCCGGGAGTTGTTGCTCTTGAGAGCCGGATCAATCTCTGCCCGCGATCGTCATGCCGTCGATGCGCAGCGTGGGCGAGGCTACCGCGCCGCGAAACTCCAGATCGTTGCCGATGGCGGTTACATTGAGCAGCATCTCAGCCAGGTTGCCGGCGATGGTGACCTCTTCGACGGCGTGTGTGAGCTGGCCGTTCTCGATCCACAGGCCGGTGGCTCCGCGGGAGTAGTCGCCGGTGACCACATTGACGCCGAAGCCCATCAGGCTGGTGACGTAGAGGCCTGCGGGAATCTCTGCGAGGATCTGATCTGGCGTCAGCGTGCCGGCTTCGACGTAGAGGTTGCCGCAGCCGATGCCGGGCGTTCCGGCCAGGCCTCGCGAGGCGTTGTGGGTGGAGCTCATGCCCAGTTTGCGGGCGGTATAGGTATTGAGCAGGTAGTTGCGCAGCACGCCCTTTTCGACCACGACGGTGCGCAGCGAGGGAAGGCCTTCGCCGTCGAATGGGGAGCTGCCAAAGCCGCCCATGCCCGAGGGCAGCAGCATGGTATTGTCGTCGACGATGGTCAGGCTCGACGCGGCGATCTGGCTGCCCAGGCGGCCAGCTAGA
The DNA here is from genome assembly GCA_963710875.1 of uncultured Acidobacteriaceae bacterium. Taxonomy (GTDB): domain Bacteria; phylum Acidobacteriota; class Terriglobia; order Terriglobales; family Acidobacteriaceae; genus Telmatobacter. The sequence continues at coordinate 89,832 of CAVQBW010000006.1, forward strand.
AAAGACGCGCTGCGCCAGATCGAGTCGCCCGAGGCTGCTTCGAAGAGCGAACCGATGAGCGAGCGGGCGACCTCCGGCGCGAAGACGATGGGAACCCGCTGCGTGGGGACGCGTCGCGCGCCCAGACGTCGCAATGCGCGCCGTGCTGCCTCTGTGCCGATCGACTCGGGCGAATCGAGATCCGCCAAACGCCGTGCGCTCGACCACCAGCCGTCGCGCTGCATCGCGCCATTCGCATCCTGAGCCAGAGGCGCGGCTGAAACCCCGGCGTAGCTGGTGCGGTAGCCCCCGACGAAACCGCGCGAGTTGGCCAGGGCCTTGCGCCCGGTGGCCGCGTCGAAGCTGCCGCCGTCGGAGTTGGTGATGCGCGGATCGGCAGCCAGCGCCGCGGCTTCTGCGCGCCGCGCCCACTCGATGCGCTCCGTGCCGGGAAGCGAATACACGTCTTCGTCGTACAGATGAAGGTCGCCGGTTAGCGAGCCGAATTCGCTGGTCTCCGGCAGGCCACTAAATGGGTCTTCCTCAGTGACTTTGGCCAGAGCCAGCGCTCCGTTCGACAAGCTGGCGAATGCCTTCCTGGGTCAGGTCGCTGGTGGAGGCCGAGGCCGAGCGCAGGCCCAAGAAGACTCGCAGCCCGAGGCCGCGCGAGCCGGATTCCTTCAGCGTCTCTACCTGGCCCATTCGGACATTGACGCTGAACTCGTCGCCTTCGCGGGCAACGGCTTCGGCGTCGCTGGCGCCGGCTTTGACGGCCATCGCAACGACATCTGCGGCCAGGGATTCGAGGTCGAGAGCGGTGGGGCCGGGTTGGGTTGCGAGTTCGGGCATTCCTCCAAGCTATCAAAGTCGGCGCATGGACGGGGCGGCGGCGTGATTTCGGCGGGCGTCGACCGCTGTCCACTCTACAATATGCCAGTATGCCTACAACGGTTCGATCGCACGCGAAGATCAATGTGGGATCTGGGATCGGACACCAACCGGGGCGCTTTGAAGGAGAATTACATCGGGTTGTTCGGTAGACTCTGTTTGAGCGTTGTGCGCGGCTCTGCGGCTAGAAGGTTAGGGAATGATGCGATCTGAAAGATCGGCCCAAATGATGACTAGAACGATCGCCAACAACACAACCAATGGCGAACCGAAAAGATGACCAGGGTTTTTGGCAGGAATCCAACCCATCCCTATTCCAATACGCAGGATATAGTAGCCAGCTATCAGCACAATCGCGAATATTTCGGCGCCAATGATCCGATGTGGCTTGGAGTTCTTAGTGGTTGCGGGTGCATCGAGGCGCGCCGAGGTCATGGCGCCGGGCTCGTGGAGCGGCTTGCCGCAGGTGGCACAGAGAGATGCAGCCGGATCGACCTCACAGCCACACTCTGTGCAGTAGAGCGGCAGCGGAGCGGACGGCTGTATCGGAGGCGTTCTCCAAAACATGACGCAGCGAGAATATCAGGTCAGGGCTCGGCTGCGCTCTACAATATGCCAGTATGCCCACAATGGTTCGATCGCACGCGAAAGTAAATCTTGGCCTGGGGATCGGCGCGCCGCGGCCGGATGGCTTTCATTCGCTGGTCACTGTCTATCAGACGCTGGAGTTGCACGACTTGGTGACGATTTCGGCGCGTCCTGCGCGGGAGACGGCGCTGCGGCTGACCTCGAATGACGAACGCGTCCCCAGCGACGCCAGCAATACCGCCTGGAAGATGGTAGCGCTGGCGCTTGAGGCGCTTGATCTGGCGGGTGAGGTCGAAATTCATATTGAGAAGCGGTTGCCGGTGCAGGGCGGGCTGGGAGCGGGCTCGGCCAATGCGGTGGCGGCGCTGGTGGGGCTGGAGACCGAAGTCGCCGCGGAGCCGGAGTTTGGGGTTCATGGTTTCCCACCCTTCGAGCAAAAGGCGCTCGAAGGATGGGGCACCCAGCTTGATTCCTCACAAACGCTGGGTGCCCCATCCTTTTCTCGTTTTTTGAGAAAAGGGTGGCAGACCAAACGGTTGGTAATTGCGGGTCAAGTCGGCTCGGATGTGCCGCTGTTTTTGATCGGAGGCACGGTTCTGGGGCTGGATCGAGGGCAGGAGGTTCACCCGTTGCCGGACTTCGAGCCTGTCTGGTGCGTGGTGGCTGTGCCGGAGGTTGGCGTCTCGACGCCGCAGGCCTTTCGCGACTGGGATGCCCTCTGCCAGGACGAGGGTTTGACCGCGGAGGCCAGCACAGATAAACTAAAGAAGTTGAGCCGCGCCTATACCAGCGCCTTTGCGGAAGCGATTCCGGAAGGACGGCAGGGAGTTGGCTCCTCCGGTGTTCTCCTCAATGAGGCGAACCTGGCCGGACCGAACGAGTCCGCGCTTGTCCGCACCGGGATCACGAGCTGGATCCAGAACGACTTTGAACGCGTCGTCTTTCCCCAGCATCCCTCCCTTGCAGAGATCAAGCGCATTCTTGCGGGCCTGGGCACACCGGAGGCAGCCCGCCATCCCTCGTCGTTAGTGGCCTCGCTGTCTGGGTCTGGCTCGGCGCTCTTCGGGTTGTACCTGACCCGCGGAGATGCGGAGGCGGCGTGCCAGCGGCTGGAGACGGCCGGAGTCCGGAGCCTGTTGACCCGGACCCTGCCGCGCTCGAAGTACTGGCGCGAAATGCTTGTGTAAAGAGGTTGACAGTCGTCCGTTGAGCGGTTGAAACTCGGCAACGGCTGTAGAAGTTTGGGCGATCGTCTAATGGTAGGACAGTGCCCTTTGGAGGCACTTGTCCAGGTTCGAATCCTGGTCGCCCAGCCAAAGTGCAGGGAACAGAGATCAGAGGACAGAGATCAGAAGCCGCACTGACTGACCCCTGATCTCTGACCCCTCAAAGAAGCAGCCAACGCAAACCAGCTTGGAGGCGACAAGAAGATGGACGTGGAAACTTTGACGGTAACGGTGGAAGACCCGCGAGAAGAGAACGAGCCGAAGGCGCTTCGGGATGGCGCTCAGAAGGAGCCCGCTCCCAAGGAACCGGCGCAGGCGCAAGATTCGGGCGCCAAAGCGAAGGAGGCCAAGACTGCCCCCGAGCGCAAGCGGAGCCGCAACCTGAGCGAGGACAAGCGCTTCAAGCTCTTCTCGGGCACGGCCAACCGGCAGCTCTCCGAAGAGATCGCCCAGCACATCGGGGTGAAGGTGGGCGAGGCCAAGATTCAGCGCTTTGCCGACGGCGAAGTCTACTTCCAATCACTCGAGAACGTGCGCGGTGTGGATGTCTTCGTCGTACAGCCTACCTGCTATCCGGTTGACCAGCACCTGGTGGAGTTATTGGTGATGATTGACGCGTTCAAGCGGGCCTCGGCGGCCAGGATCACGGTGGTTGTGCCCTACTACGGCTATGCCCGCCAGGATCGCAAGGACAAGCAACGCGTTCCCATCAGCGCCAAGCTGGTTGCCGACCTGCTGACCACCGCCGGAGCCAACCGCGCCTTGTTCGTCGATCTGCATGCGGCGCAGATTCAGGGCTTCTTCAACATTCCCGTCGATCATCTCTATGCCAGCCCGGTGCTGGTCAGCTACTTCCGCGAACTCAACCTGCCCAAGCTGACGGTAGTTTCGCCCGACGCAGGCGGCGTGGAAAGAGCGCGCTTTTTTGCCCAGAAGATCGGCGCGCCGCTGGCCATCGTGGATAAGCGCCGGACGGAGATCAATGTTGCCGAGGTGATGAATGTGGTCGGCGATGTGACTGGGAAGACCTGCCTCATTCTGGACGACATTGTCGACACTGCCGGCACGCTGGTGAAAACGGTTGACGCACTCTACGCCAGCGGTGCAGCCAGTGTATATGCCTGCGCCAGCCACGCTGTGCTTTCCGGTCCGGCGATCGAACGCATCGCCGCATCGCGCCTGGAACAACTTGTGGTAACCAACACCGTTCCCCTGCGCGAAGCAGCGCAGAAGCTGCCCAAGATCAAAGTGCTCTCGATTGCCGGGCTGATTGGCACGGCGATCGAGAACATTCACCTGGAGACCAGCGTGAGCACGCTGTTCAGTTAAGAGGTCAGGGGTCAGAGATCAGAGATCAGAGATCAGTGACCCGGATCGAACGTAAATCGCCAGCAGTCCGAGGACGGTGGCGGGGATAGGAAAGCGGTTTTTCTCACCCCTGATCTCTGATCTCTGACCCCTGGCTTCACAAAGGGAGCGGAGCAATCCAGCTTTCAGTTACTGGAAATAGCTAACAGCTAAAAGCTAATAGCTAAAGGCTGTTTATCCGTGCCCGAAACAGGAAATGAGAGACCGAATGCCAGAAGTTGTCGCAGCCAGGCCCCGTGAGGGCAAGTTCAACAAGAATGCCGCTCGCCGCGTGCGCGTTGCGGGCAAGATTCCTGCCGTGCTGTATGGCCCGGGGCACGAACCGGTGGCCATCGAGGTAGATCCCAAGCAGATTTCGCGGATTCTCTTCTCCGAGACCGGCCACAACACAATCTTCGATGTCGAAGTGACGGGCCAGCCCGCGGCCAAGGCCATGATCGTGGACTGGCAGCGCGAGCCGATCAAGGACGAGCTGATCCACATCGATCTGAAGCGCATTGCCCTGGACAAGGCGCTTCGAGTCAGCGTGCGTGTCAAGCTGCTGGGGATTCCGGTGGGCGTCAAAGCCGAGGGCGGCATTCTCGATCAGGTATTGCGAGAGGTCGAGATCGAATGCTTGCCGGCCGACATTCCCAGCAATATCTCTGTCGACGTAAGCAACCTGGAGTTGCACGGCGTGCTGCGCATCAGCGGCCTGCCTCACTCCGAGAAGATCAAGTACTTGAACCACGAGGATGCGACGGTAGCTCACGTGGTCACCATCCGCGAAGAAGCGCCGACTGCGGCCGAGGTCGAAGCAGCGGCAGCAGCGGAGGCAGCGGCAGCGACTGCAGCGGCCGAGCCGGAGGTTGCCAAGAAGGGCGGCAAGCCGGAAGATGCGGCAGCAGCAGGCAAGAAGCCTGAGGCAGCACCGGCTGGAAAGAAGCCAGAGGCGAAGAAGTAAGCTTTGGTCGAGGCAAGCGAGTCCGGTGTGCGCTCCGGCCCCATTCCGCCAGGACCTTTTCTGGTGGTGGGGCTGGGCAATCCCGGCCTGGAGTATCTGTGGACTCCGCACAACGCGGGATTCATGGCCATCGACCGCATCGCCCAGCAAGAGGGCGTTGTGGTCCAGAACCGGCGCTGCCGGGCCGTCACAGCAACCTGCCGCATGGCGGGGCGCGAGGTGATCCTGGCCAAGCCGGAGACGTTTATGAACGGGAGCGGAGAGGCAGTGGCCGCGCTGGTAAGGGAGTTTGAGGCGGACCCGGCGCGGGATCTGCTCGTGATTCAGGACGAGCTGGACCTGGTGCTGGGGAGCTTCAAAATCAGGGAACGGGGATCGCCGGCCGGGCACAACGGAGCCCGCAGCATCACCGGCGCCCTGGGCTCTCAGGAGTGGTTGCGGATTCGCATTGGGGTGGGGCCGAATTTGCCACCCGAGGCGATTGCCGCAGGCAACAGGCGTCCGGGCAGGGATTATCTGCTCTCGCCGATGCGCAAGGCGGATTTGACGGTGCTCGATGAGGTGCTGGACCGGGTGGCAACGGCTACGCGGCGCATCCTCTCCGACGGGCCGGCAGCCGCAATGAACGAGTTCAACCGGAAAGACCAAGGGCCAGGGACTAGGGAACAGGGACTAGGGAACAGGGACTAGGGAACAGGGACTAGGGACTAGGGAACAGGAACTAGGGAACAGAACTGGCCACAGGAATGGCTTTTGAAAGGGCACGGCTTTAGCCGTGCCGCAAGAGGCAGCATAAACCGCGGGCTTTAGCCCCTGAGGGATGTCTTTCAAATCCGTTGATGGAGTTTATGCAACCAGATCCAGGGACTTGGCTTGAGAAACCTGAGTCGATCCCTTTGTCGAGAGCGTTTTGAAGCAGTGCTGTAAACGAGTGACGGCAAGACAAGCGTGCAAGGCTGGAGATCGGGGATGAACTCTGAGAGTCCAGCGGAAAAGGAAACCGGATGTTGCGTGTGTATGAGGTTATGTTCATTGTTCGGCCCGATGCGGCCGAGGAAGATATCGACAAGCTGATCGCCGGCTTCTCCGACAACGTCGCCAAGGGCGGCGGAGTGGTGAAGAATGTCGAGAAGATGGGCCGGCGCAAGCTCGCCTACACGGTGCGCAAGTTCAACGACGGCAACTACGTTCTACTCACCATCGAGGCCAACGGCGCGGTGGTGCTAGAGCTGGAACGCCGCTTGCGCGTCACCGAGCCGGTGATCAAGTTCATCACCGTGCGCGTCGACGAAGAAGAGAAGCGTCTGGCCAAGGTCAAGGCGGCGCGCGGCGTTCGCCGCTCGTCGGCTCCGGCTTTCACGCCTTCGGCGCCGGTGGCTGCTGTGGCTGCCCCGGCAGCGGCGGAGGCCGCCGAGCCAGCTCCCGCCGCCTAGAACAGCTTGCGACAAATTGCCGCTGCCGGCCCCGCTTCAGGGGCGCAGGCCGCGGCCCGATCCAGCACTCCGGCGTGCGCCCAGCGAGCGTTTACCGGAAGCAAAGAGAGCAAAGAGGAAACATTATGTCTGATGAGAATCAAGCAAAGGCGCCCGAGACGAGCGCATCCGTATCATCCATCGCCGCGTCTGGCGCGGAAACCGGTTCGGATTCCGGCCCGGCTACGAGCCCATCGCCGGCCCCCCGCTACGGTGGGGGACGGCCAGCCGGGGGACCGGGCGGGCGGCCTCCTGGCGGTCCCGGCGGACGGCCCTCGGGCGGTCCCGGCGGACGCGGCAAGTTCTTCCGCCGCAAAAAGGTCTGCAAGTTCTGCACCGAGAAGATCGACGCGATCCCTTACCGCGATGTCCGGCTGTTGCAGGGCTTTGTGGCCGAACGCGGCAAGATCGTGCCCCGGCGGCTCACCGGCGTCTGCACCAAGCACCAGCGCCGCCTCACCCGCGCCATCAAGCAGGCCCGGAACATCGCCCTGCTGCCGTTTGCCACGCGGCACTAGAATCGTGGATTCGCTGGTACCATCGGCTGCCGTTCCGCCGGTTCGCTCAGGATTCTCTCGATTGAGAGCGATGCGCGAGGCGTTTATGCGGAAGGCAATATCGTGGATGCCGAAGTAGAACCGAGTGCGGCCTGTCGTAGCCTGAGTCTCCGCGAAACGAGACACAAGCGCCCACGGTGCCGCAGCTAGAAATGGAGAGTTAGCCATGGAAGTCATTCTGAAGGAAGATGTAGTGAATCTGGGCCACCGCGGCGATCTGGTTAAAGTCGCCGACGGCTACGGCCGCAACTTTCTGCTGCCCCGCAAGCTCGCGATGCAGGCAACCCTGGCCAACAAGGCCGTCGTCGAGCAGATGAAGAACGCCGCCGCCCGCCGCTCCGCCACCGAGAAGGCGCAGGCCGAGGCGCTGGCCGTCAAGCTCGAACCCGTGGTGCTCGACTTCACCCGCAAGTCGGGCGAGGCCGGCCATCTCTTCGGCTCGGTCACCTCGGCGGATATTGCCGCGGCTCTGGATGCGAAGGGCTTTGAGATCGATCGGCGGAAGATCGTGTTGGCTGAGCCTCTGAAGAGCGTCGGCGACTTCAAGGTGGCTATCAAGCTCTACCGCGAAGTCTCGGCTCACATTACGGTCAACGTTGTGGCCGAAGCCTCGGAAGAAGCCGAAGCCCCCACCGCCGAACCAGTTGCGGAAGCGCCAGCCGAAGCCGCAGAGTAATTCTTCTCAACTCACCACACATGCCGCCTCTCGGTTCGCCGAGGGGCGGAAGAGTGTTTGTTGCTTTTTCTGATTTGGTTCCCTACACCATCGCCCGTTCCTTCACCGTCAGGTACTGATTCAGTACCGTTGAGGTGAGAGCTTCGGGGTTGAGGTCGAGGGTCAGCGCGCCTTGCTCGTGGAGGCGGGCGAGGAGCAGCTCGCGGCGGCCTGCCATCTCCTGCGCGGCGGCGGCGCGGAACATCTGCTCCACGTTTTTGGGCCGGGCATCGGCGATGGATTCGACCTCCGACTGGGCCATAGCGACGAAGAGAAGCACGTGGCGGCGAAGCAGTTGCAGAGCGCCGTCGATGACCTCGGGGCGCATGGCGGTCTCGGCCAGATCCGTGACCCATAGAATCAAAGACCGGCGCGGTTGAAGTCGGTTCAGCACTGCCGTTGCTCTCAAGTGATCGGCTTCGGCGCCCTCGGCGCGTACCAGGGCCAGCGACTCGATCAGTTGCCGCAAGTGAGCCGCGCCGCGGCCGGGCAGCAGGCGCTGCTGAATGCCCTGCCCGTAGGCCAGCAAGCCGACGCGGTCGCCGGAGTATAGGGCAAGTTGAGCCAGCGCGACTGCCGTGGTGCAGGCGTGATCGAGCTTGGAGTGAACATGAGCAGAGAAGTCTCTCTCAGGGGCTGAAGCCCCGGCCTTTTCCCCACGCGTATCGGCACGACTCAAGTCGTGCCCTGACACAATGCGCGCCGCTTTCGCAGGTTGGATTGCGGCGACGCGCGCGCGCATCAGGCGGCCGCAGTCGAGAACGAGCCAGACCGGTTGGCTGCGCTCGGTCTGATACTGGCGGGTGATGGGGCTGCCGCGGCGGGCTGTGGCCGTCCAGCAGATGTCGCGCAGGTCGTCGCCCTCGCGGTACTCGCGCAGGCTCTCGAAGTCGCGGCCCAAGCCCCGTTGTTGCGCCCGGCGCAGTTGCAAATCGATCTGGCGGCTGCGTGCGAGGAAGATCTGCTGCTCCTCGCCGGTGCGCAGGGCCGGATAGACGCGGACGGTCTGCGTAAGCGGCGCTCTGGCCCAGCGTTCGGCGAGACCCAGGCCCGAGCGATAGCGCACGTAAAGCCAGCCGGTCTCCCAGTCGCCGCGTTCCTTTGGTTCGACGCGGTAGCGCAGTCGGGCGGGAACACGGGGAAATGCGGTGAGCCGCAGCGTCTCCGGCTCGGCGACCAGGGCTGGTGGAAGATCGTCGACGAGGCGGCAGTCGAGGATCATGCGGCCATGGTTTTCGATGGTCAGCTCGATCTCGGTCTCGCTGTCGAGTGCCGGAGCGTTGGACCAACTGCGACTGGCTGTGAGCTTTGCGGCGGCGGGCAGGCGCAGGCCGTCAAAGAGCGCGAAGAGGAGCACGAGGCCTTCCCATGCGGGCATCGCGAAGGCCAGACGCCAGTCCCAAAAACCCGGAACCAGCCAGAGGAAGCCGGCCAGCAGCAGCAGGATCGCCCTCGGCGTGAGAGCAAAAGCCCAGCGCCGCCGTCGTTCGCAGGCGGCGCTCACTGAGCCGGGATGGAGCGAGGGTGCAATCATTGCCTCGGCACCGGCACGGCTGCAATCACGTCGGCGAGCACGCGGTCCGCGTCAAAGCCTTCCAACTCGGCTTCGGGCTTCAACATCACGCGATGCCTCAGCACCGGCTGCACGGCGCGCTTCACGTCATCGGGGAGCAGGTAGTCGCGGCCATCGAAGGCGGCGGCGGCCTGGGCCACGCGCATAAGGCTCACGGCGGCGCGGGGACTGGCTCCGAGCAGAAGCGTGGGCCACTCGCGGGTGCGCCGGGCGAGAGCGAGAATGTAGGCGGAGAGCTCCGGCTCGATGCGGATGGCGCGCACCTCGGCGCAGGCGGCGGCGAGCAAGCCGGCGGGGATTGGCGCAATCGTCGCGTCCTCCAGCAGCCCTGCGCCCGTGCCCGCGTGGTGCCGCTCGAGGATCTGCCGTTCCTCCTGTTCGGTGGGGTAAGCCACGCGAATCTTGAGCAGGAAGCGATCAAGCTGCGCCTCGGGCAGCGGATATGTGCCCTCGAAGTCGACGGGATTCTGCGTGGCGAAGACGGTGAACCAGGCGGGCAGCGGGCGGCGCGTGCCGTCGGTGGTGACCTGGCGCTCTTCCATGCATTCGAGCAGGGCGGCCTGGGTGCGCGGCGGCATGCGGTTGATCTCATCGACCAGCAGCAGGTCGGTGAAGACCGGGCCTGCGTGGAAGGTGAAGCTATCGGAACCGGCGCGCAAGATCGTGGTGCCTAGAATGTCGGCGGGCATCAGGTCTGGCGTGGCCTGCACGCGCTGGAAGTCGAGGCCGAGCAGCCGGCCGAGAGCTTTGACGATGAGCGTTTTGGCGATGCCCGGCACACCCTCCAGCAGCGCGTGGCCCTGGCAGAGAACGGCGATGAGGACTTCCTCGATGGCTTCGTTTTGACCGGAGATGACGCGGCCCAGCTCGGCGCGGGAGTGAGCGATGAGCTGGCTGGTGGCGTGGAGAGATTGCGAATTCATTTCTTGATTGATTTCCTGGCTCATAAAGCCCTTTCCTGCGGTTCGGAGTGGATGTCTTCGGGTTGCGTGGCCTGAAAGCCTCTCTGGCTACCCGGCCTGGCCGCTGCTTTCAGTCCTTCGGAGTGCCCATGCAGTGCCTGGATCAGCTTGAGGGCTTGGCGGGGATCGGCCGTCTCGCCCCATGCAGCCTCTTCACAGGCGGCGAGATCGGCTTCCAGACTGGCATCGGCCTGGGTAAAGCGGCGGCGAATCACGGCTGCCAGCTCGGCGGCGTCCATCTTGGTCGCACGCTGTCCGCAGAGGCGCAGAGCGTGGCGGCGAAAACGCTCCCAGGCAACCGAGACGGCTGTGGAGGCGGCTCCGGCGTTGCGGTAGAGTGAGCCGAGGGCCTCAAGAAACTCGATGGGCGTGGCGCGCGCCGGCGGAGGGAGGTCGCGCACCGGCCCGCTACGGCGGCTGAAGCTGAAGACGATCAGTATGGCCAATCCCAGCAAACCAAACCACAGCATGGTCCACGACGGTCCGGCAACGTAGCTCCAGGTGGAGCGAATATCGCCGTGCAGCGACTCGTCCCAATAGAAGTGGTGGCCCTCGCGCGGGCCGAGCGAGTTAAGCAGCAGGTCGAGATTATGCGCGCGGCTGAGGGAGCCGTTTTCGAGCGGCGTCGAGCTGGCCCACCACACGACATGCCCCTTGCCCCAGTCGAACTCGACCACTGCGGGATTGCCGGCGCAATTGTATTCGACTCGCTGGGCAGGGTTGCCCACGGACCAGGAGGCCTCGGGAACCATCCAGGCCTCGCCTGAGCCGGCGAGCGCATCCAGGCCCTGCGGATCGAGCCGGCAGGCGGCAAAGTTGAATTCTCTGGGAGTTTCACTGGCCTCGCCAGGCAGGATGAATCCGCCCCAGTAGCCGGTGGAGAGGACGCGGCCGCCGCGCTCGACGATCCTGCGAATCGCCTTGATGTCTTCGGGGTCGCGAGAGAGCGGCTGGGCAAAGATGACGACGGTATCGGAACCGGCCGTCGCGGCCAGCTCGCTCAGCGGCCGCTCCCAGCGCTCAATCGGATAATTGGATCGGAGCAGCGTCTCATAGGCTGCGCGCGCGCCGTGCTGGCCGGCCAAATAGGTCGAGGGCAGGGGATTGTCGTTGTCGTTCCCATCGGGCAACAGGAGGCCGGTTGCCACCGCCAGCGCGACCGCGATCCCCACGCACCAGAGCAGCAGGCGGCGGTCTTGCGCATCGAGCGAAGAGAGGAATCTCATCGCGCACCGCCTTCGGTCGTTTGAGAAACTGCGGCGCCGGCGCCGGAGATCAGCCCGGCGGCCAGTTCCTCAGCCTTCAGGTAATCGCTCTCGGCCGCCGCGCGGCCTCCATACCAGGTGCGCTCAAAGCTGCCGGTGAGCGTGGCCAGTCCGGCGCGGCGTGGATCTTCGGCGGCCACCAGCGCCAGGTATTCGCGCGGAGTGCGCGCGCGGTCGGCGGGCCAGAGGCGCTTCGATTCTAGCCGTGAAATTGCGGCCCAGTAGACGAAGTGAACCGCCTCGCGCCATTGGCCGGCGGCTGCGGAGCGGCGCGCGTCTTTGAGCCAGAGTTGCCAGTCGCGGGCCGAGGCGGCTCCAGCTGCGAGCGCGTCGGTGTCGGGAACGAGACGAATACGCCAGCGGCGTTCGAGTTGCATCAGTCCCCAGACCAGCCCCACGCAGACGGCCAGGATGAAGCCCCAAACGATTGCGCGCCCGACCCAGGCGGCGTGGACCTGGAGCTTTGCCGCATTGGCCCAGAGGCGATTGAGCCACTCGCCCAGCTTCTCCAGGGCCGAATCGCGTGCCGTGGGCGCCTCGAGGTAACGGAAGTCGCGGCCGGCCAGCACCTGCTTCATGGCGTCGCGCTCGTGGGCGTGATCGGCTGCCAGTGCGGGCGCGGCCGACGCCAATGCATCGGCCTGGGCGATGTCCTGGGTGAGGCGGGCTTGAGCAGCCTGCAAAAGCTGGCTGGTGGTGGGCTTGCGCGGCCGGGTGGGCTCCTCGGAGAGATCGCGCTCCTTTGCAGCGACGGGAGCGGCGGCGGGCTGGTCCTGCGGCTTCTCCTCAGCCTTCTCCTGAGGTTTGTTCGAGGAGGTGTCGTCTGCACCCGCATCGTCCGAGGCATCCTCAGAGTCGTCCTGGGATGCATTGTCAGTCTTCCGGTGCGGCTTGTCTTGAGCTTTGTTCTGAGTTTTCTCTTTAGGCTTCTGCGGGGTCTCGTCCTTGAGCTGGGCCATCGAGAGCAGGGCGCGCAGCCAGCCGTAGCCTTCCAGCCGCCGCTCAGCATTGGGCGCATTGGTGAGCGGCACATGGTCGTCCTGGCCCACGAGCGCGGGATCGCAGGTTTTGGTGTCGCGGGCCTTGGCGCAGACCTCCACGACAGCGCCCAACTCGACCAGATGCTGGCGGTACTCGGCCAGCGAGGCCTCGCGCCAGTTGCCTGCGGGCTTCGCGGCGGGGACGGGCGCGGGAGACTGGGCGCGAACCGGAAGGGTGGCGGGAACTGCGACAAATGCCGCAACCAGCGCCATACCGGCGAGTTGAGAGCGGAGCGTCAAATCTGACCCTCCGTGGCCTCGGCTGGTGCAGCCGGAGCCCCCTCGGAGGTCGAAGTAGCAGGCGCGTTGAGTCCGGCGGCGTCCATCATTCTCTCGATATCGTACCCTTCGTGGCGTATGCGCTGATCATAGTAGATGAGGGTGAGGCCGATGGGGAAGATGGGGCCGAACAATACAGAGATGGTGAAAGCGGTAAAGAATCCGATAGCGGTATTCAGGTTGCGATAGTGTGGCAGCCAAACTCCAAAGAACCTCACGATTGTCCAAAGAATGATGGCAAAAAGCGTCAGCAGCATCACATTCAGCGACCATCCGATAACAAACAACGAACAGCGAACGAAGATGGTCTTTATTCGGCACCCCTTGGATAGGGTCCAGCTTCGCCGCAGTGCTTTGCCAACTGTCATCCCTTCCATTGATTTCACTTGAATCACGAAAAAGAAAGCCGAGCTCAGCCAGAAGAAAACGATTCCACCTATCGCAAAGAGAATGCACAACAGAGTCGGCATGAACCAATCTTCCACAGTGCTGCTGACCTTCATCACTTCCGATTCGAAAAAGTAAAACGCTATAAACAGTCCGGTCATGATCAACTCTGGCAGAATAAGAACGATTCCCCAGATCGATACCGCCATCCACAACCAGGTACGCCATCCGGCATTTCCCCTGAAGGCTGCCACCGTCAGTCTTGAACCTTCCTCAAAGATGAGTTTGGAACTCAGGTAAGCATAAGCGGGCCAAACCAGCAGGTGCAGCGGCAGCGCAATCTGATAGATCGCCACCGAATAGATACTCCCCTGCAGGAGTGCAAGGGGAATGTCGCCTCTGAACGGTTCTGGAGTTAGTCCCCACCAAAGCCGATTGGCGGCTTCTAGGGCAATGATCACTGTTGCGGGCAAGGCCGCGATTGCAACAAACGTCAGAAACTTTGCCCGGTAAATCTGAAAGGTGCGGTCCAGGATTTCGCCCAGATTCATGGGCCGGAGATTGGCTCTCATGCAGGCTCTCCAGCCGGGGCCGGCGCTGGCAGCGGGCCCTCCATGCGCAGTCGCTGGTCTTGGTAAAGAACCGCAAAGGCCGTTGAAAACGCAGCCCAGAACAGCGCAATCCAGAGGAAGATAAAGCCAAGGAAGCCAACCGCGCCCAGTCCTGCTCCGATCACGCCCGCCGCCGAGGTGAGCTGGATGTGCAGCAGCGCCAGGGCAAGCGCGCCCAAGCCAAACACCATCGCCAGCACCATCACGACCACCATCTCGGCCGCATAGCCGAGGGCATAGATCACGAGCAGTACAAGGAAGATGCGTCCTTTGGCGCCCTGAGTTAGCTGTCCGCTTCGCCGGATGGCGGCCCTGGCCGTCAACCCCTCGGCCACGGATGCGGGAAAGGCCAGCGAGAGGCGCAACGCCATGATGACGCCGTAGACCGATGCCCCAAGGAACAGCAACATTTCCAGAGGAATCATGTAGACGAGGTAGGCGACTGGACTCGTTTTGCCCGCTGCGAATACTCCCATCGGAATGATCATCGCCATCTCGATTACCAGCATAGGAAGAAAAGCGATGAGATAAGCCAGAAACAGCAGCCAGAGGTAGTGCCCGCCGCGCTTCCAGGCAAATCCATAGGCTGCGCTGCATGTGATCTTCAGGCCCTGGTTGGCCTGCGACGCCGCGTGGATAGAGGCCGCCAGATAGAGCGCAAAGACCGCCATGTTCAGCAGCATCACGATGAAGATCGAGGGCAGGATCGCGCGCAAGAGCGCCCCAGGATCGGGATGCTCTGGCGCTTGCGTGACAATCGGCACGATGACAACCGCAGAGAAGAGCGCCAAGATCAGCAGGCAGGTTCCCGCCGGGACGGCGGCAATGCCAACGAAGAGTTTCAGGTTTGAACGCGTGAGCCGGTAGATGCGGTCGAGAATCTGGCCGAAGGTCAAAGGGATCTGGTTCAGCGGTGCAAGGGGCGCGGGTGAAGCAAATTCGCTCATAAGATCTCTCCAGTTGCTTCTGAAGTTGTTTCCGTGGATTGCGGAGATTCTACGGCTTGGTGCGGATCGGCTTCGACAGCCTGGGCCTTGCGCGGCGCAGCCGGCAGCCAGGGCGTTGGCTCGGGCGCTGGATAAGGCTCCGGCACCATCCCCGCCTGCTGCATCATCCACTCGATGTCGAAGCCCTCTTTGCGAATGCGCTGGTCGTAGTAGAAGAGCACCAGCGCGATGCCGTAGACCGGCTTGATGAGCGACTGCACGGCAAAGGCCGCTCCGTAAACGATCAGCAGCATCGCCACTCCGGCGACTTGCGCGTGTTGCGGGTTGTTCGATGCCGGGAATCAGATAGAGAAGAATCGTCAAGGGCAGCGTAACTCCCATCGAAAGCAGCCAACTAAGCGCCGCCGCCAGCAGATAGAGCAGAAAGATGCGGCCCCTGGTGCCCTGGCTGAGCGCAAAGCTGCGCTTGACGGCGGGCCAGGCTCCCATCTGCTCCACAACACAGGCGGGGAAGGCCAGCGAGAGCTCCAACAGCATCCAGACGACATAGCCCATCAGAGCGGCAAAGGCAAGAAACGCAATGAGGCCGAAGAGCGCACCGCCGGCCAGATCGCCCATGCCGGCCGTCTTCGCCAGAACAGCCGCGCCGGCGCCAAGCAGCAGCAGCGCAATCCAGCCCGCAACCGGGATTAAACCGACCAGGATGGCCTCAAGAAGATAGAGCCAGATGTAGCGCCATCCCAGCCGCCAGACGCTATTGTAGGCTCCGCGGATGGTGGTGGTTCCGCCGAGATAAATGAGCGAGACGGCATGGTTCATGGCCGCCGAGGCCAGCGCCGTCACGGCGAGAAAGATGGGCAGCGCGACGAGCATAGCGGCGATGACGAAGACACCCACCAGAGCGAGTCCCGTGCCTGAAGAGACGGAATGCGCGCCAGCCGCGCTCCACCACGCCGCGACTAGGCCGGCGACGCAGGCCAGCGCCAGGACGACGCCGGTGGGAAGGACCGAGATGCCCAGAAAGACCAGAAAGCGCGAGCGATAAAGCTGGGCGGTGCGGTCGAGGATTTCACCCAGGCTCGACGGGTGCAGAGGCTCATTCATGCGCGCTCCCTGGATCGTCTTCAGGGGGCTCGGGCGGCGAGGCAGGTAGTGGCGGCTCGAAGTGCGCATCGAGAGCCAGCCAGGGCTCGGCCGCTGAAGCCGGTTCGGCGGACGGCTCGATGACCGGTTCCGGAGGCGTCAGTCCCGCGGCCTGCATCATCCACTCGATGTCGAAGCCCTCTTTGCGGATGCGCTGGTCGTAGTAGAAGAGAGTGAGTCCGGTGGCATACATGGGACCGATGAAGGTGTTGGTCAGGAAGGCGACGAACTGCTGAAGGACTCGGACCCACAGGGGCAGCACGCCGTGGGATTTCACTGCCACAACGATAAAGAAGGCCTGAGCAACGATCACCAGCCCGATTTGAATGACGACGATCAACAATCCGAGGAGGAAGATACGACCCCGGGCCCCCTTGCTCAGGTCAATGCTGCGCCGAATCGCCACGCGGGCCTTGATCTCTTCCACGACACAGGCGGGAATGGCCAGGGAATAGCGCAGGCCCATCAGAGTGGCATAGACGATCCACGCAAGGACCAGCAAGGCAAAAACTGCCGAGATCAAAAGAATCATCACTGCCGCCTGCGGGTTTGCGGACGCGCCCTTGAAGCCCATGGGGCGAAGAAGGAGGATTCCACCGAGATAGCCGCCGAAGATGACCACAAACGGCGTCCAAATCACAAAGGTGACAATCGTCATGAGCCACAGGTAGCGGCCCAGGTGGGGGAAGATGCTCGAATAGGCGCCGCGGATGGTGGCCGGCTTGCCCAGATGAACCCAGGAGACAGCACGGTTGTTGGCGGCCACGGCCGCGCCCGCGAAGATGAAACTCAGCGGCAGGAAAAGAGCAACCGAGGTCAGGGAGACCCATTGCAAGTACTGGCTCATGTGCAGCGAGCGAAGCAGTTGCTCGGCTCCGATCTGGAAGAGGCCGAGCGCCAGCACTACGCCGGCGTAGACGGATGCGATGCCGGCGAAGAGCAGAAAATTCGTGCGGTAAAGCTGGGCGGTGCGGTCCAGAATCTCACCCAGCGTGAGCGGCCGGAGGTTGCTTTCCATTTTGGAATCCCCAGAAATGCAATGTTTGCGCTTGCCGGGATACTAGCACAGACGGAATCCGTTCTGCCGTACGCATCGGGCACGCTCCAGCGAGGGCGAAGCGACCCCGGCGGATCTGCAATCCGCAAAAGCAGATGGGATGGGGAGATTCATTTCGCGGCTTGAGATGCTGCATGGAGCTGCAAATCCGCTGGGGGAGGCTAATCGAGGTTTTGAATCTTCGTTCCCTCGGGAATCTTGATCTCGAACTGGTCGTCGGTGAGCGTCTGGTTTTCGACGACTTTTTCGACGGTCATGACGATCTGGTAATCATCGAGCGGACGCTTGATGGTGATGGTGGAAGGATACCGGACGGAGTCGAAATCCTGGTAATTCGCATACTCGACCTGGGTCTCGAGGTTGCCGTTTTTGTCGTACATGTCTTGTTGATAAGGCAGCAGATCGTCGCGGCGGAAGACCACCACGCGAACCGGCGTCAGTTGCCGGCTGCCCGGATTGGGGCGGCTGATGCTCAGGATGTACTCCGGGACGGTGAACAGGTGCTTTCTGGCCGCGTCCTCGATTGTCTCCGAGTCTGCAACCACCGAGTAAAGATCGTCCGGCTCAAGCCCGCGCACCACCATAGCATCCTGGAAAAACCCTGGCCGCAGGTTCTCCAGCCGGTTGGCCGACTTTTTCTCGACCGAGTTCAAGCCCTCCACAGCCAGATTCTTCGACGGGATGAATAGAGTGAAACTCCTTCCGTCGCTGGCCAAGTCGAACATGCGCGTTCCCAGCACCGGAACCTGCCCCAGAACCCTCAGCATCCTCGGCTTGCGCATCAGGATATGTCCGCGGAAGGTGGTGTAGTCCTTGGCCAGGCCCTCCTTGCTCTTGAGTACGCTGGCCTGGATCTCGACGGTGACGTTGAGGCTGTCGAGCGCGGCCCAGCGCTGGTTGAGCCGGGCTACGAGTTCCTCCGGCGTGACCGTCTGCACGATGGCGGGCGCCTTGGGGATGGGCAGTTTGCGTTTGGAGTAGATGAGCGAACAGCCGTTGAGCAGCAGGAGCAGAAGGATCAGTGTCGCGGCCAGAGATCGGGAGATGGTTCTCAACGGCCCCCCGCCTTCTTCACGGCGTGCCGGTAGCCGGCCACGTTGCGCGCGTGCTCCTCGATGGTACTGGCAAAAAGCGACCGTCCCTGGGGATTGGCTCCGGCGGCCACAAAGTAGAGATAGCTGGTCTTCGCCGGATCCATCGCCGCCCGCAGCGACTTCAAGCCGGGATTGGAGATCGGACCCGGCGGCAGGCCGGTGTGCAGATAGGTGTTGTAAGGGGTATCGAACTTCAGGTCGCTCTCGTGGATCGCGCCCCGCCAGCGTCCGTCGAGTTCGAGGCCATAGATCACGGCCGGATCGGTCATCAGCGGCATCTTCTTGGCCAGCCGGTTTTCAAAGACGCCGGCTACCAGCGGGCGCTCCGCGTCCACTGCCGTCTCCCGTTCCACCAGCGAAGCAATGGTCACCACTCGATGCACGTTTCCCTTCAATCTCGTCAATCCAATCTCTTGGGCTACCGCGCGGAAGCGCCTTACCATGGCCGCGCAAATCTGCGGCGGGCCAAACTTGCGGGGAAAATGATAGGTATCCGGAAACAGGTAGCCTTCCAGGCTCTTTGCTCCGGGGTCAAGGTCGGCCACCAGGCCCACCTGCTTTGCCGCTCCGTCCAGAAAACTCTGCCGGGAGCCGAATCCCGCCTGCTCCAGCCGTGCGGCGATCTCGAAGAGGCTCGATCCCTCGGGAATCACAACCGTTTTGGTAAAAACATCGCCGCGCGCAATGCGCGCATAAACCTCGGTGACCGGCGCCGGATGGTCAAAGCGATATTCGCCGGCCTTGAGCCTTCCGCGTTTGACCCAGCGCATCAAGTCGAAGGCAAACTGGCTGCGCACCACCCCCGCCGCCTCCAGTTGCCGGCCAATCTTGAGCGTGGAGGAGCCTGGCGCCAGTTCGACAAAGACCTCACTCGATGGCCCAAAAGGCCAAAAAACCAGCCAAGCGACCGCCCCCGCCGCTAAGAGTAAGACGAAAAAGGCCGCCCGCAAGACTCCCGCCGCGCCAGAACCCCTTTTCCTCCTGCTCGTCCGTCTGCGTGGCGCCATGCGTTGCAGTCAACCCTTCTAGAACTGAGAACGAGAAAATCCCCCTCGGGGTTCCCTGCCTTTGATTGTACCGGGCAAGAGCCCCAGCCGGGTATTTCTCCAGCCTTTGCCCAGCGTGAGCCGTAAGCTAGAAGCTAGGAGCTAGAAGCTGGAAGCCGGCCCGCAACCCCGCTATCTCGGTCTCGATGTCGGCAACCGCCGCATCGGCGTGGCTGTGTCGGACGAGCTGGGGCTGACGGCGCAGCCGGTGATGACGCTGGAGCGGCGGCACAACCGGCGCGAGGACCTCCGCTCGCTGGCTCGGCTTTGCCGTAGGTTTGGCGTGGCGGGGATCGTGGTGGGCAATCCCGTTTATCTCTCCGGCGATGTGAGCCCCCAGGCCGCCAAAACGCAGGCCTTTGCCGCCGAGTTGGGCGAGCTGACCGGCTTGCCCATCCACCTGTGGGACGAGCGGCTGACCACGCGCGAGGCGCATCAGATTCTTTATGAGGCCGGCCACGCCCGCCAGGAACACCGCCGCGTTGTCGATCAGGTAGCGGCTACGCTGATCTTGCAGTCGTTTATGGAGCAGAGGTCAGAGACCAGAGATCAGGGATCAGAAAACGGCGACATTGAGTTGGATGGAGACGACTCAACGAGGCGTGAGAGCTGATCGATCCATTCCGTCTGGGACAAAGACTTCCAGCATCTGAGTAGTTTCCGGGTTGCCGGCAACACGCCAACGACGACAACGGCGCTACAGGCGGGGGAACGAGCACGATGAGGACCGAACCACGAAAAACAGCACCAGCAGCCCGCGGCGATGAACGCCACGATTAGCACCGTACCCTCAACGAGGCCAAATTAACTGGCCCACTGTTGAAACGCGTCAGGCAAGCGCGGCTCACTGCGGGGCAGGAAGATGCAGGTTCAGGTTTCTCGCGCGGTTGAGCTTGAGGGTTGCTGCTCGGTCTACCTCGCTCATGGAAATGCGCAGGTGCCTCTCGTCGGGGTTGACGTAGTGCAGGCCGTCGTCAGAGGCGAAGACAGCTACGGCGGAGAGGGTCGAACCGTCCTTGAGAACAATGGCAAAGGGCTGCTCGGACTCGGAGGCTGTCGAGTGCGCGGAAAGGGAAGAAGCCACGTCTTCGGCGGTCCATTTGTACTCTACGATCACAGAATGTTCCGGCGGCTCGACGACGGACGGCGCAGGCCGGCGCGCCTGAACGAACAGGGGTGGCTGCTGAACAAAAACGACCGGCTGGGGCGCATACTGGGGCGCATCGTCGTACGCGTCGCCGGAGCCGTAGGGCAGGTATGCGTAGCCGATTCCGTTGGGCGAGACGGCCCGGGCGCGGCTGCGCGCGTAGCCACCCCGGGTAAAGCCACCCCGAGCGAAGCCAAACCCTGCTCCGCCGCGGCGTTGGGCGCAGGCATCGTCCATCGCGCTCAGAGCGAGGAGCGCAAACAAACTGAGCAGGATCGTCCGCCGCATGGCATCCCTCGTGAGGAGGAGTATAACACCGGGGCCAGCGATTGTTAACCGGGATTTCCATTTTGCTTTACCGGCGGCGACAACATACTACCAGTTGCCGCAGTCGCGATCTTTCCTGCATTCGTTCCAGAAGCTCTGAAAACCGGCCTTTCCCCGACCCCTGTTCCGTACCTTTTCCCCCGCGTATAATGAGAGCTTAAGATCTTTTATCTCTCGCGGATTGAGCAGCATCGCTCCCCGCCACGGACTAGGATGCCCGAACACATCAAAAAGCAGCTTTTAGCCGAGATCGCACTCCTCGAGCACGAACTCCAGCACGAGCTTCCCGCCGAGATCAAGAAGGCGGTGGCCATGGGAGACCTCTCGGAGAACGCCGAGTACCACATGGCCAAGCAGCGCCAGACTTTCGTGGATGCGCGCCTGGGCCAGTTGAAGCGGCGCATGGCCGAGCTCTCGCTGGTGAACCTGACCAACATTCCCAGGGACAAGGCCGGTTTTGGCTCGACCGTTGTGGTCTACGACTCGACCAAGGACGAGGAGATCGTCTACCGCCTGGTGACCAGCGAAGAGTCCGACGTAGCGAAGGGGCTGATCTCGACCACCTCGCCCATCGGCCGCGGCATCGTGGGCAAGAAGGTAGGCGACACCGCGACCATCGTCACACCCAACGGCAAGCGCGAGCTGGAGATCCTGAAACTGACCACCATTCACGATGAGGCCGAAGCGGCCGAAGCGCAAGGCAGGGACGGCACGGAACAGAATCAGGCCCCACGCCCGGCCCAGAATCCGGAGCAGAAGTAAGTAAGATGGCAATGACTTGGACCAGCGCCTTCGGCAGCGCCTGCGGATGGCTTCTCGACAAGCTTGTCAAGGGCATGGCGCTGACCCGCATCTCGCCCAACGCACTCACCTTCATCGGCCTGGTCATCAACATTATCGCCGCATTCCTCTTTGGCCACGCGAACGCCACCAACGCCGGACGCATGTTCTTCTATGCGGGCTGCGTGATCTTTGCCGCCGGAGCCTTCGATATGCTCGACGGCCGCGTGGCGCGGCGCAACAATCAGGTCACGGTCTTCGGCTCGTTCTTCGACTCGGTGATCGACCGCTACTCCGACGTGGTGCTCTTCTTTGGCCTGCTGGTCTACTACGGGCGCATTAACCGCTTTAGATATGTCGTGCTGGTAGCTTTTGTCATGGTGACCTCGCTGATGGTGAGCTACACGCGAGCCCGTGCCGAGGCTCTCATCGGCCAGTGCAAGGTGGGCTTCATGGAGCGGCCGGAGCGCATCGTGCTGGTGATCCTGGGCGCGCTCTTCAACCACTGGGGAGTGATGGCTCCGGTGCTGTGGGTGCTGGCCGTGCTCTCCACCATCACCGTCGCCCACCGCATCGTCTACACCTACCAGAACACCAAGCATCTGGCGCCGATTGGTTGACGGGGATGACCATCCGAGTCGGAATTCTTCACGATTTGTCGTCCTGAGCTCGTTTGGCACGTTTTTTTGCGCCAAACACAGGCGAAGGACCTGCGGTTGCTTTTCTTGGTTCGCCGCACCCGTCCCAACTGCGATAATGTGATACCGTGCAGTCATTTCCAAAAAGGGAGGAGGCGCAGCCATGGCCCAGCATCCGTTCTTGAAGTCCATCCGCCCGGTCAACCTGCTCTCCTTCGGACCGAATACGGAAGAGATCGAGCTGCGGCCGCTGAATATCCTTATAGGGGCGAATGGCTCGGGTAAGTCGAATTTGATCGAGGTCATTAGACTTTTGCATTATCTGCCCGACAAAGATCCATGGACGGTGGTACTACAAACCGGAGGCGTGGATGAATGGATTTGGCAGGGACGGAGTGGAAACGACGCGGCCGCCTCTATTTTTGCAAAGATTGCATTGGAGCGGATTCCGGTTGGCGGTTCATTAGCCGATACTCGGGCATACGAGTATTCGATAAGTCTTGCAAAACTGCATTCGTCTTTCTACGTCAGAGATGAATCCTTTCGGCGCACGAATACTAGCAATACCGATGGAAAGATTGATACTTCTTTCGAAAGTAGCGGTGCAACGGGAAAGCTTAACTCACATCAAAGCCGTTCCAATTTCTCGGAGAACCTTAGTTTTCAATTGAATCCTGAGCGGTCGGTACTTTCCCAACGGACATCTCCTAACATTCAAGATGCACTTATCGGCAAATATATGCCGGCGCTTTTTGAGATAGGAGAGTTCTTTGAGAGTCTTGACTTTCACCAAGACTGGGAATTTGGGGCCGATTTGACCCCGCGCGACCCGAGGCCTGCAGGACAGCCTGTGGAGCGGCTTGAAGAAAACGCATATAACCTGGCCCAGATGCTCGCGCATTTCAAGGATTTTCATCGACCTATTTTCGTCCGGGTCAATGAACTGATGAAACAGTTCTATGAGCCTTTCAAGAGTGTTGAAGTGCGGGTGCAGGGTACACATCTTCAAATAGCCATCGAAGAAGAGGGTGGATTTTCTGTTTCGGCTTACCGCCTTTCTGACGGAACTCTTCGCTGGTTAGCATTGCTCGTAATTCTCCTCAACCCAACCCCAGCGCCCGTTACATGCATCGATGAACCTGAGCTAGGCCTTCATCCCGATATTCTCCCCACGCTTGCGGATCTTCTGCGCGACGCTTCGACGCGGACGCAACTCATTCTGACCACTCATTCGCAATCGCTCGTCGAATGCTTCTCCGACGACCCCGAGAGCGTCTGCGTCTGCGAAAAGATCGATGGCGCAACCCGGATTCAGCGCCTCAACAAAGAAAAGCTTGCCTCGTGGCTGGAGGACTATTCGCTGGGGCAGCTTTGGGCCAAAGGTGAGATCGGGGGAAACCGCTGGTGAGGGTGCGCATCTATGTGGAAGGCGGCCCAAAGAGCTGCCATGCGGACGGTCTCAGGCGATTCAAGAACGGCTTCAAACAGCACCTTGTGCGATTGGACCCGCTCCTGAACACGCTCGATGTCTCTCCATGCGGCTCGACAGAGGATACGATCCGAGACTTCGCACGCGCGGTGAGAGAACAAAAGACAGACTGCATCGTGGCACTGCTCGTGGACTCTGATGCTCCTGTTACCGCCAATACACCGGCCCAGCATCTGCAACCCAAACTTGATTCAGTAAACATCCACCAAAACGCGCGAGCAAATATATTCCTGATGGTTCAGTGCATGGAATCCTGGCTGGTCACAGACGTAGCCGCGCTGGAAGAATGCTTTGGCAAGAGTCTGAATGCATCCGCACTTCCGCAGAATCCCAATATCGAGGCTGTATCGAAGAAAGATGTCCTCAAAGCCTTGGCGACCGCTGTCAAACCAACGCCCAAGGGACCTTATCACAAAGTGCAGCACGGGGCTGAGATACTGGCGGCACTTGATCCAGAACGGGTTGGTCAGCGATCCGGCCATGCACGCAACCTTCATGCATTTCTGCGCCGTTCCGCTAAAGCGTAAACCACACACTCAGCAGTTGATCACCACAGCCGAGCAGCCCTAGCGGATGGGCTTCCATTTCTCAAGGAATTGGGTGACGGCCGAGGACTCCATGCGGCGCATGGCTTCAAACTCGCCGCTCTTCTGGCTGTAGAGCAGCTTGCCCTTTTCACTCAGGACAGCCAGGGCAGGCACGCCCTTCTCCAGCGGGACTTCATACTGCCTGGCAAGGTCCAGATTGGCGTCCATTCTGCCGATATTGATGTCAACCAGCACGAAGTTCGCTTCGAGAATTGGCCGGTTGGCGGGGTCGTGGAAGTAGATGTCCAGCACTTGGCAGTCGCCGCACCAGTTGCCGCCAAAGTCCAGCAGGATGCGCTTGTGGCTGGCGGAGGCGGACTTGAGAGCGGCGGCAAGATCGGCCTTGGCCTGCGCCGGGTCCGGATAGATCTCGCGGCCGGCGGAGCGGGCGCTCGCAGCGCTCAAAGCAAGCAGGGCGGCCAGAGCGAAAAACTTGACGGTCTTCAAGGGGAAACCCTCCACAACTGCTCCCAGTCTGCCACAAACCTGGGATGAGGCGCTATCTTCATGCGTTGGTCCCGCCGCTTGTGCCCCGCGGACGGCGCGCGGGATTATACTTTTCTGACTGGATGAGAAACTCGACCGAACTGCGCAAACGGCTGGAGTCGTCAACCTTTCCCGACCTGGGGGCGATGATGGAGGGCTATGCGCGAGCAGCGGCCGAGCTGGGGCAGAGCGAGTTCAAACAACGGCTGGACTTCAGTTCCGATTCCATCGACGCGCTCGACGAGATTCTGGTGCTGGTGGGCGAAAGCCCGGAGTTGGATTTGGACTTCGAGGTGCGGCTGTGGGGCAGTTACCTGGGCGAGGTGCTTCGCCGCCGCTATGCCGGGGCCTGGGAGATGACTCAGTATCCCGGCGGCGCGGTCGCGGTTCCGGCCATCGACCTGCGCGGCTCGCGCCTCTTTCCCCTGATGAAGGTTTATCGCCGGCTGACCGTGGGCGACGAAGAAGACCTGCGCGCCTTTTACGTGATGGTGACCGAGCGGCTGGGCCGGCCGGCGCAGGTGAATTAAAGCAGGGAACAGGGAACAGGGAATAGGGAATAGGGAGTAGGGAACAGGGAACAGGGAACGCGCCGCCTGCGCGGGCAATCGGCTTTGTGCGACAATACTACTGTGAGTGCGCGGCGGGCGAAAGCCCGGCACGCGGAGGATGAAACAATGGGCGATATTCTGCAACCCTGGCACCTGATTGTGCTGGCTATCGTGGCATTCCTGCTCTTCGGCGCCAAGCGGCTGCCGGAGTTGGGCAAGGGGTTGGGCGAGGGATTGAAGGGCTTCAAGGAAGGCCTCAAAGGCATAAGCGAGCCGACGCCTCCGGCTCCGCCAGCGCCGCCGGCGCCCGCTGTCCAGCAGCAGAATGCGGCCATCGCGCCGCCGCCTGTATCGAATCCCGTCGAGCCGCAAATCAAGCGTCTTTAGGGCGCAAGGGATCAGGCTGACTGGACGGGATCAGTCGTCGAAGGCCGCCAGCGGCTCGCGTTGCGTACTTTGATTGGGAGACCGGCAGAGGGGCAAGAGCCACCGCCCCTCTTCCATCAGGTTGGTAGAGGACTGGCGCAGGCAAGCTATCATTCCTGCACGGCGCACACGACAAAGGCCCGGATCTCTCCGGGCCTTTTTGCTTTGTGATTTCAAACAGGCTGCTCAGCCCTGGCCTCCGCCAGGTCCGCGGCCACCGCCGGGTCCACCGGGACGGCGGCGGCGGCGGCGGCGATTGTTGTCTGCCGGCCTCGGCCTGCCAGCGCCAGGGGCAGCCACACTCGTGCCCACGGGAACCGGCGCGCCCTCGACGCGGTTGAAGTTCGGCTCGTTCTCCTCGTCGAACTCCTCGCCGCCCTCCTCCTCGAAGTCGTCTCCGCCTTCGATCAGGATGGTGCTCTGGTTCGATTTGGGCTGACGCTCGTCGAACTCATTGCGGGGCTTGACGGGCGCGGCAACAGCTTCAGAAGCTGAGATCCCCACCTCTTCAGTCTCGGCCGGAGCCTGAGCAGACAGTCCCAGCTTGGCCTTCTGCTCCTTGATGAGAGCCTTGCGGCTGAGCTTGATGCGATTGCCTTCGATGGCCAACACCTTGACCATCACCTGATCGCCCTCGCGCAGCTCGTCCTTCACTTCCTTCACGCGATGCTCGGCGATTTCGGAGATGTGCAGCAAGCCGTCGGTGCCGGGGAAGAGCTCGACAAATGCGCCGAACTCGGCCAGCCGGACCACTTTGCCGAGATAGACCTTGCCAATCTCCGGCACGGCGGTGAGGTTGCCGATCATTTCCAGCGCCCTCTTCAGGCCATCGGCGTCGCACGAGGCAACGTTGACGCGGCCCGTATCGTCCACGTCGATCTTGGCGCCGGTCTGCTCGATGATGCCGCGAATGGTGGCGCCGCCCTTGCCGATCAGATCGCGAATCTTGTCGGTGGGAATCATCACCGTCTCGATGCGCGGCGCATAGGCCGAGCGCTCGGTGCGCGGCCCATCGAGCGCCGCGTCCATCTTGTCGAGCAGGAAGAGCCGGCCCCGCCGCGCCTGTTCCATGGCCTTCTCAAGAATCTCGTGGGTCAGGCCGCCAATCTTGATGTCCATCTGCAGCGCCGTGATGCCCTTGCGCGTGCCGGCCACCTTGAAGTCCATGTCGCCGTAGTGATCCTCGGCCCCGGCGATGTCGGTCAGGATGGCATAGTCGTCGCCTTCCTTCACCAGGCCCATGGCCACGCCGGCGACCGCACCTTTGAGAGCGATGCCCGCGTCAAAGAGCGCCAGGCTGGTGCCGCAGACCGTCGCCATCGACGAAGAGCCGTTGGACTCCAGAATGTCGGAGACGATGCGGATGGTGTAAGGCGACTCTTCGGCGCTGGGCAGAACCGCCGTGATGGCGCGCTCAGCCAAAGCACCGTGGCCGATCTCGCGGCGTCCCGTGCCGCCCATGCGGCCCGTTTCGCCAACGCAGAAGGGCGGGAAGTTGTAGTGCAGCATGAAGGGCTTCTTCTTCTCGCCCTCATAGCTCTCCAGCCGCTGGCCTTCGTCGGCCGTGCCCAAGGTAGCCGTCACCAGAGCCTGCGTCTCGCCGCGGGTGAAGAGGGCCGACCCGTGGGTGCGCGGCAGAACGCTGGTCTCGATCGTGATCTGCCGAATCTCGTCGAAGGCGCGGCGGTCGGGCCGCACGCGATCCTTGGTCACCTGCTCGCGGAAGATCTGTTCGCGCAGCTTTTCATAGTAGTGGGCCAGCTTCTTCTTGGCCGCCGGATCGTCGGCGGGAAGCGCGGCGGCCAGCTCGTCCTTGATCGCCTTGATCAGATCCTGGCTCTCCAGCTTGGCATGAGTCTTGGTGTCGAGAGCGTCCTTGAGGCGAACTTCGACCTTTGCCTTGAGTTCCGCGAAATAGCCTTCGTCAAACTCGGGAGCGGTGAACGCCCGCTTGGGCTTGCCGGCCGCGGCGACCAGCTCATCGATGGCGGCGCAAATTTTCTTGACCTCGGTGTGGCCAAACTCGATGGCCTCAAGGATGACCTCTTCGGTCTCTTCCTTGGCGCCCGACTCGATCATCACGATGCCGTTCTTGTGGCCGACGACCATGATGTTGACCGTCGTTGCCGCACGCTCGGAGTAAGTCGGATTGATGACGAATTCGCCCTCCACGCGGCCCACGCGCACCGCGCCAACCGTGGCGCTGAAGGGAATGTCAGAGAGAGCCACGGCGCAGGCGGCGGCATTGATGCCCACCACATCGGGATCATTCTCTTTGTCGGCGGAGAAGACCAGCGCGATCAACTGCGTCTCGTTGCGGAATCCATCAGGGAAGAGCGGACGCAGCGGACGGTCGATCTGCCGGCAGGTGAGCACTTCCTTTTCGCTGGGGCGGCCCTCGCGCTTGATGAAGCCGCCGGGAATGCGGCCTCCGGCGTAGGTGTACTCGCGGTAATCCACGGTGAGGGGGAAAAAGTCGATGCCTTCCCTGGGTTCGTTGGAGGCTACGGCAGTGGCTAGAACGACGGTTTCGCCCGTGGTCACCAGTGCGGCGCCAGAGGCTTGCTTGGCCATGCGGCCGGTCTCAAAGACCAGCCGCTTGCCACCGGCAAGCTCGACGGCTACTTCATGCTTAGACATAGGGTCCTCTTTTCATTGTTTTCGCTTGGGAAACTTGTAGATGGAAGGGTGCGGAGAAACCGGCGAAGGGCGGGGACGGAGAACAGGGCGCGCGCAAAAGAGTGGGGGCTGCGCGGGGGAGCAGATTCTCCCCGCCTGTTTGTCAGACTCCGCGGCAGAGCGGCGGGTGCGGGTGCCCCAGGTCCCTCGCATTTGGGAACCTGGGAACCCATCACGCTTGAATTCGAGGAACGGTGAAAATGCAAAGAACTCTTCACCGTCCCTGGCAGCGGGTCGTCTTCGCCAGGTACACCACGGCCCCAGGTCCTGTCGAGAACGGGGGCCTTGACCAATCTTCGGTCTGGGCGCTTCCGGGTCAATGTTGGCTTTCTGGCTACTTGCGGATACCGAGCTTGGCGATCACATCGCGGTAGCGATCGGTATCGTGCGTCTTCAGGTAATCCAGAAGGCGGCGGCGCTTGCTGACCAGTTGCAAAAGGCCGCGCCGGGAAGCGTGATCCTTCTTGTGCGTCTTGAAGTGCTCGGTCAGTTCAGCGATACGCGCACTCAGAATCGCGATCTGGACCTCCGGCGAGCCGGTATCCGTATCGTGGGTGCGGAAGCTTTCAATCAGGGTTGTTTTCTTAGCGGTCGCCAGCACGGCGTGTGTTACTCCTCTTTGTCTTCTCAGTCCACTCTCAAGTGTCTATTGTGAGATTACCATGAACGCGCGGGTCTGCGCCATCGGCCCGGCTGGCCGGAACCACGAAGCAAACCCATCCAACTCAATGCGAGCCAAAGGCGTTTCTATCGAGTCCAGCCATCCAGCGCTCAGGCCCCAGGCCGATTCGCCTCATAGCTTCTTCAGCTTGGCCTCCAGATCCGGGATGTAGCTGACCTGCGCCTCGGGTTCCAGACGCCTCGCCGAAGCGATAGCCGCCTGCCAGGCCTTGCGGGCCTCATCCTTCTGGCCCATGGCCGCGGCGATGTCGCCCAGCGCGGTCTGGCTGACGATCTCGCCGGGGTCGAGACTCACGGCTTCGCGGGCCAGAGCCAGCGCCTCCGGGAGCTTGCCTTGGGCGAACAATTCGTTGGCGCGCAGAGCGCGGCTGAGGGCGGCGGCCTGGTTCACCTGGAAGCTGCCGTGATAGACGAGCACGCCGTAGTCGATCATCTCCACCGGTTTGAGCGGCTGAAAGATTGCGTAGGGATTCATGCGGCTGCTGGGCCACTCGCAGCCGCTGAGGTCGCCGGCGCTGATCAGCACGTAGCCGTTGACGACCTGGGGAACGATGTCGGAGCCGCTTAGCCACAAGGTATCGAGGTTGGGCATGGCGTGGCAGTGGATACCGTAGACGGCGGGGTCGACCTCCGGGCGCGCGAAGTAAGCGAACCAGCACTCCTCCTCGGGATGGCGGTCCTGCCACTGTTTGACCTGAATGAGTTGCTGGCCCCAGTCCACATTGGCGTCGCTGAGCAGGTTGTGGACGTTCTTCGGCCCACCCCAGGCCTCGTTGGCGTAAGCAATGTAGTTGGGAAAGACGGTGAGCGCGGAGACGATGTGGGCCACGACGAGCGCGGCTCCGACATACATCCACCGCTTGCTGCCCGCAGCCAGTGCTGTGATGCCGCCGGCGGCAAGGATGAACATGAATGTGTTGACCGGCAAAATGTGGCGCGCGCCGATGTCGATTCCAGCCTGGATGGCGACGAGCAAGTAGAAAGCCGACGGGATCAGGATGAAGGCCACTTCGCGGCCCTTGCGCAACCGGCCGGTGAAGATGGCAAAGAAGGCCGCCGCTACCAGCCCCAGCAGGCCGAGCGTGGTCTTGATCAGGATGACCGCCGGAAAGTACCACCACTGCCCGTGCGCGTAGACCTTGCCGAAGGCGAAGGTGGGGTAGAACTGGGCCATGCGCTTCACATCCACCAGGCCTATCAGATAGGACTCGGGCAGGAGGCGCAGATGCGCAATGGCGAGCACGGCCGTCGCATTGAAATGACTCAATGGCGCGGCATAATCGGCCAGCGAACTGCTCAGAGAGAGCCCCGCGGGCCGTGCGGCGTAGCGGAATCCGTAGAAGGCCCACAGCACCACGACGCCAATCACCACGATGGCGCCGAATGCTCCCGAGAGACGCAGCGCGAGCCGGCCGCGCGTGCCCTTGGGCGCAACGGCTACCTCCCAGCCGATCAAGAGGATCAGCATCGGCGCGAGCAGAATCCCCGAGTGCTTGGTGGCCAGCAGCAGGCCGGCCGCAACCCCAGCCAGCGCCAGCCGTACCAGTGAGGGCTGCTTCACATAGCGATAGAAGGCGTAAATGCTGGCCAGAAAGAAGAGCGAGACGCCAATGTCTGTAGTCACCAGCGCACAGTGTCCCAGGATATTCGGATCGAAGGCGACCAGCGCCAGCGCCACCAGCCCGGCGGTGACGCCAAACCACTCGTGGGCGGCAAAAAAGACCATCAGCGAGAGGCCAATCGCCAGCAGACCCGCTAAAAGCCTCATGCGGAAGACCAGCCTCTGGCTGTCGCCGTCGTTGCGGGCCAGCCAGTCACGGCCGTCCAGATAGGCCTCGGCTTTGAACTCGCGATTGCGATTCGGAGGAATCCACAGATTCTGCCCCAGCAGTGGCAGCGCGGCCAGCATCTTGACCAGAGGCGGATGCTCGGGGTTGAGCCCGAAGTCGCCGGTGTGCCACATCATATAGCCGGCGAACATGTGGTCGTCTTCGTCAAAGGTCAGCGACTCGCGATGAACAACATAGGCCGACTGCAGGGCCTGCACCAGGATAAGTGCGAAAACAATCAACCAAATCTGCTTCTTTCCAATTGTCACGGCGGGAGTCAAACTCCTAGCAGGTATGAACGCCCCATTGTAGACGGTCAAGCACTTGGGTGGCACGGACCTTGAAGCTGTCGTTCCATGCATCCAGTTATCGGACCCAGCCGCACCCTCACCGGTACTAGGAGCGAAGCTCGAATGGAACTACACTGGAATTGCTCTGGTTTCTCCGCGAACTTCATCATGCGGCGAACCGCAATCATCTTCGCGATAGCGGCCCTGCTCTGCGGGAGCGCGGCCTACGGCTCAAAGAAGCCGCGGGAGCGTGTTGCCTCCACCGCCTCCTCCCACAAGAAAGCGAAGCATTCCACCAAACGCCCAGAACGGCGCGAAGAGAGGCGCGAAGCGGCGTACCGCTCGTCTTTCTTTCATCGTTCCCGCCGTCGCCACGCAAAGAAGATCGAGTCTGCCGCGACCTCTCGTCGCTTGCCTGAGACCGCCCCAGCCGATCGCCCCTCGGTCGTCGAGCCAGCTTTGCTTACTAGTTCGCGGATTGCGATGCCGGCGCCGCTGCGCGGCTCGCGCGAGTCTCTGGTGCGGCAAAACGAAAAATCCGAGGAGACCGACGGCCTGGAGCGGATCCAGGACGACGACGATCTGAATGCCCGCATCGCCGATGGATTGCTGGTGCCGGTTCCGGTCTCGGCCGCGCTCACGGTGAACGGCAAATTGCCGGAGAACCGGCGCTATTGCCGCCCCTGGACGGCGAGCTTTCTCTCCGACCTGGCCCAAGCCCATGAGGCCCGGTTTCACTCTTCCCTGCTGGTTACCTCGGCGGTACGCACCGTCGCCTACCAAAAAGAACTTGAGAGGATCAACGGCAACGCCGCCGCGGCCGAAGGCGACATCGCCAGCCCGCATCTGACCGGCGAGAGCATCGACATCGCCAAGCAGGGCCTGAGCCGCCAGGAGATCGGCTGGATGCGAGCTCGCCTGCTGGCGCTCGAAGAGGCCAGCAAGATCGATGTCGAGGAGGAGTTCCAGCAGGCCTGCTTCCATATCACCGTCTACAAGAGCTACGCGCCGCCCCAACCGCCGCACAAGACACCGGCAGAGTCAGCCCCGGCTCAGACCGCGCAGGACCAGACCGGCAAGACCACTCCAAAGCAACTGAAAAACGGCCGCCGCAAGCCGGTCCTGGCAGCGCCCGCCAAGCCGAAGCCGGAAGAGCCGGAGCAGCCGCAGCCCGCGCCCGACTCGCAGGCCGAAGCGCCCATCGCAGGCCAATAGCGCCCGACCACCGTAGACAAAGTAAACAAATTTTGATTGTGCCGGATAGCCTCTGCAAGGTTACAATCGCGGCCATAGCCAGAATCTGGCTCAGCGAGGCTTAATCATGAGCGACCTGGAAGTCCAATCCCCAGCCGAAGCAACTCCCGGCCTTTCCCAGTGGCAGCGCGTAGCCAACACCTTCTCCGCGCCGTCGAAGACCTTTGAAGACATCAAGCGCGGCAACAAAAGCTGGTGGATGCCATTCCTCATCTTTGTCGTGATCGGCTACATCTTCTTCGCGGCCGTCGCATTCAAGATCGGCATGCAGCAGGTCGCGGAAAACCAGATTCATCTTAATCCCGCTCAAGAAGAGAAGATGGCTCAGGCGACACCCGAGCAGCGCGAGATGGGCCTGAAGATCGCCGTGTACATCACCGAGGGCGTCTTCATCGCCAATCCGGTTCTCGTGCTGGCGGGCGTTGCTCTCTTGTCGCTCGGCCTATGGGGCACCATCAACTTCATCTTTGGCGGCAAGGCCACATTTGGCAAAATCTACTGCGTGTGGATGTATGCGAGCCTGCCGTCAATCGTCAAAACACTGCTGGGAACGGTGGTGATCTTCGCGATAGCGCCTGAGTCGTTCAACATCAAAAACTTTGCGCCCACAAACCTCGGCGCCTTTTTGAATCCCATGGAGACCAACAAGGCGCTTTATGCTCTGGCCACGTCGATCGACGCGGTGACCATCTGGAGCCTCGTTCTGCTGGGAATCGGGACCGCAGCAGTGGCGGGCGTCAAGCGTACTTCGGGCTACATCGCTGTCTTCGGATGGTGGGCGATCTTTGTGCTGATCGGCGTAGGTGTTGCGGCGATCTTCGGGTGAAATGATTCTCGCTCTCCAATGCAAAGGGCGCTCATCGCAAGATGAGCGCCCTTTGCCGCTTGAAAAGCTAACGGCTAGAAGCTGCATTTACTCCGTCCAGCGGCGAATCACCAGCGTCGCGTTGATGCCGCCGAAGCCGAACGAATTGGACATGGCCACATCGAAGCTGTGAGCCACGGCCTTGTTGGGCACATAGTCCAGATGGCACTCGGGGTCCACATTCTCCAGATTCATCGTCGGCGGGAGCATCTGGTTGATCAGCGCCAGCACGGTGATGCCGGCCTCCAGTCCGCCCGCGCCGCCCAGCAGATGCCCGTGCATGGATTTCGTGCCGGAGATCTTGAGTTTGTGACTCGTCGCGTGCTCGCCGAAGACTACCTCGATGGCCTGCGACTCGTTGCCGTCGCCGGCAGGAGTCGCGGTGGCGTGGGCGTTGATGTAGCCCACCTCCTCCGGCTGGATGCCGGCATCCTTGAGTGCGGCCCTCATGCTGCGCTGCGCGCCCTGGCCCTCGGGGGCGATGCCCGTCATGTGATAGGCGTCGGCGCTCATGCCGTAGCCGATGACCTCGGCCAGAATCTTTGCACCGCGCTTCCTGGCGAACTCCAACTCTTCAAGAATCAGGATGCCTGCGCCCTCGCCGATCACAAACCCGTCGCGGTCTTTGTCAAAGGGACGGCTGGCGTGAGTCGGGTCGTCGTTGCGCGTCGAAAGCGCGCGCATCGCAGCAAAGCCGCCCACCGCCAATGGCGTGACGGAGGCCTCGGCGCCGCCGGCGATCATCACATCGGCGTCGCCGTGCAGGATCATGCGCACCGAGTCGCCGATGGCGTTGGCCGAGGTGGCGCAGGCCGTCGACGTGGCCGAGATCGGTCCCTTGGCCCCGTAGCGGATGCTCACCTGCCCGGCCGCCATGTTGGCGATCACCGCGGGAATGAAGAAGGGTGAGATCTTGCGCGGCCCGCCTGCCAGCAGGTTGGAGTGCTCGCGCTCGATGATTTCAAAGCCGCCGATGCCGGAGCCGATGAAGACGCCCACCTGGTCGCCGTTCTCCGGAGTGATCTGGAGACCCGATTGGGCGATGGCCTCCTGCGTGGCGGCAAAGGCAAAGTGGATGAAGCGCCCCATCTTGCGCGCTTCTTTCTTGTCCACAAAATTGAGCGGGTCGAAGTTTTTCACTTCAGCAGCGAAGGTGACCGGGAAGCCAGTAGCATCGAAGCCCTGAATGGGCCCCATGCCGCTTGTCCCGGCCAGCAACTGCCGCCAAACCTCGGGCGCGGTGTTGCCCACACCGCAGACCAGCCCCAGGCCGGTGATGACAACGCGGCGAGTCACTGGCTAATTGCCGCCTTTCGCATTCTTCTCGATGTATTCGATCGCGTCCTTGACGGTCTTGATCTTTTCGGCGGCCTCGTCTGGAATCTCGATGTCAAAGGCCTCTTCGAACTGCATGACCAGCTCGACTACATCCAGCGAATCCGCGCCCAGGTCTTCCTGGAAGCTGGCGCCGGGGGTGACTTCGGCCTCGTCCACCTGCAACTGCTCGACGATGATCGACTTGACTTTCTCTTCAACGGCCATGCGTATTTCTCCTCATGAATTTCTTAATTCCGGAATCTCCGGGGGCTCGTCTGTCCAGACTCCGCCTGCTTACCATACCGGCTCACGGCAGGGGACCGCAACCACAACACCCTAAAAAATGCGTTTGACCCCGAAACTTCAAGTCTAACGGGCGAGCCGGGGTGTGTAAAGGCTTGCAAGAAGCAGGGAATAGGGAGTAGGGAACAGGGAAGAGAAAAGGTCGAATGGGACGGGATATACACAGGCGAAAGGCGTACATTAGGCGAAGAGGAATTTTGCCGTGGAAAGCTCTTCCATTTTGCTTGCCGGATTCGCAATCGCGCTTGTGGGCATTGTTCTGGTCTTTTGGCAAAAAGCCGCATCTGCCAAATCTGAGAAGGCACAACAGGAACGCCGCATATCGGAACTGACGACGGAATTGGCAAGCGTTCGGGCCGAACTCGCGAAGTCACTTGCCGACTCGGCAACGCGGGCGGGCTTTGAGTCTCTGGCGGGCGAGCGCGAAAAGATCATCGGTCAGTTGACCACCGAACTGGACGGATTGCGCTTGGATTTAAAGGCCAAGGTTGCTGTCGAGAGTCAAAATGCTTCGCGCATTACGGAATTGGAGACCGAACTGAAGAATGAGCGCCAGAGTATGGCAGAGAAGATCGCGCTGCTGGAAGGGGCGAAGCAGACTTTGGCAAGTCAGTTCCAAGCTCTCGCTGGCGAGATTCTAGAAACGAAGTCCAAGACCTTCTCTGAAACAAACAAGACAGAACTCGGAACGCTCCTGAATCCGCTCCGCGAGCAGATCAAGGATTTCCGCGAGAAGGTAGAGAAGGCGCAGACGGAGAATCTTGTCGGCCGAACCGAACTTTCCGCAAAGTTGGAGCAGTTGAAAGGCTTGAACGAACGACTCTCTACAGACGCGCAGGCCTTGACCAACGCTTTGACTCGGGACACCAGCGAACAGGGGCATTGGGGCGAACTGGTCCTGCTGGACATTCTGGAGGCTTGCGATCTTAAGCGAGGTCTGCATTACACCTACCAACAGACGTTTGTCGCAGAGGGCGAGAATGGTCTACGCGAAGAGCGAAAACGAACAGATGTGGTTCTCCGATTCCCGGAGGGAAGGTCGCTAATCATCGATTCAAAAGTAACGCTGAGCGCCCATAAAGACTATGCCTGTGCGACTGATGATGCGACCCGCAAAGACGCACTGGATCGATTACTCGTAAGTATTCGAAGTCACATTCGCGAACTCGCAGCGAAGAACTACCAGGAATTGCTTGGAGAAAGGTCACCAGACTACGTTGTTCTTTTCGCTCCAAATGAGGCAGCATACTTGCTGGCTGTTCAGGCCGACTCAAAGTTGATTACAGACGGTTACAAGAGCCGGGTGTTGATTGCGGGGCCAACGACCATCCTGCATATCGCGCGGATCGTCGAAAGTCTGTGGCGCAATGAGGAGCGGGCTAAATCGTTGAAGCAGATTGGACACCGCGCACGGTTGCTCTTCGAGGAGTTCACACGTTTTGTAGATGCCTTGGAGACTGTCCGAACCTCGATTCTTAAGGCGGCAGCAGAGATTCATAATGCAGAGCAGAGCAATAACGAAGCAATAAAACGCCTAACCTCAGGGAAAGGTAATCTTGTGGGGCAGGCTGAAAAGCTAGGGAGGCTTGCGGACAAATCGACCAAGCAGATTGCCTCCAGAGTTTTGGAGATGGCGGATGAGGATGAAGAGGCGGAAGCATCCTTGTCTCTTCCGGCTGAAGCCGAAGGGGAAGAGACTTAAAGCCCCTCAAACGCCTCTCTCATCCGCCGCCATGTAGTTTCCAACTCCTCCGGCAGAATCCGCGACTCGCCCACTGTGGTCATAAAATTGGTATCACCGGCCCAGCGGGGCAGCGCGTGCAGATGCAGGTGCCCGGCGACGCCGGCCCCGCCTGCCTTGCCCACATTTATGCCAAAGTTGAAGCCGTGCGGCCGGTAGAGCCGTTCCAACACACGTTCCGTCCGCTGCGCAAGATCCATCAGCTCGTGCGCCGCCTCGACCGGCAACGCGGCCAGCCGGTCCAGATGCGCGTAGGGCATCACCATCACGTGGCCGGAGGTGTACGGAAAGGCATTCAGGCAGACAAAGCAGTGCTTGCCGCGCAGTACCAGCCCACCGGCAGCATCGGCCTGCTCCACGCTCATTCCCTGTTCAATCGCGAAATTGATCGCTGCGATCAGGTTGCAGAAGACGCAGCCGCAGTCGCCCGGCCATGCCGCGAGGCTCGCGGGAACGCCGGGGCGCGCGGCAGTATCGGCCGAAGTGATATACGCATAGCGCCAGGGAGTCCAGAGGTAGTCCATGGGTGGGGTCCGCCTCGATCAGTATAGTGCGTGGCTGCGCGGGAGGGCCGCGGATTGAGGCTGGCTGGTTCGGCCTTCTCCTCCGAAGAAATCGGAAGGGATGAGCCACAGGCATGTGCGGGCGGGAAAAAATGGAAAAACGCCGCAAGTCCATTGCTTTCGTCGCGCCGCGTGTGAAAATTCGATTGCAAGCCATGCCGCAAGGCTGCTTTGCCCAATCCGTTGCATTGACGCGGGAAAGCAGCCGTTGGTACACTCATGAGCGTAGCTTCCTGCGCGGATTCCAGCAGTGAGTTGCGGCCGCCCTCCAGCAAGCCGCTACCTGCCGGGTGCTTCCCAAGGAGACCAGACGCCTTCCACGCCCGCTCAATCGGCTCGGGGGACTGTTCTTTGCGAGAGCGCCACGGTTTCGGTGATGCGGATGCCGGCAGGGTGATGGTCTCCGGTACCCCCGTCGATGGCAAGTGAGACGGAGGGACCACCCCCAGCGGCAGGCAAGTTCAGGTCGCGGGAGCAAGGAATCCCGGAGCTCGCAGCGATGGCAAACGTCCTCAATCCCGAAACCGAGAGCATAACCCTGAACACTGAATTGGAAAGCCCAGTCCTCGACCCTGCGACGGAGCAAGAGCAGCCGTTGCCAGAATCCACGTCCAACACAGAGACCGCCGAAGCCGTCGAAGTACCCGCGCTGGACGCCGATGCCCCAACCGAACCTGTAGTCGAGGCAGCGCCCGTGGCCGAAGCCACTGTCGAAGCCGCGCCCGCAGCCGAAGTTGCAACGGAAGTTCCCGTGCAGCCTGCACCCGCCGCCCAGGCCGAAGCCGCAGTTGAAGCTGCGCCGCCCGCCAAGGCCGCCGCGCACGCAGATCATCTTGAGTCCATGGACGACTTTTCCGCCGCCCTCGAGGCCTTTGAACGCGAACAGGCCGCCGAGGCCGCCGCCGTTGAAGCCTATGGCGACAAGATCGTTACCGGAACGGTCATCAAGCAGACTGAAAAGCACCTGGTGATCGATGTGGGCCTGAAGTCCGAGGGGCTGGTGCCGCTCGAGCAGGTTCTCGATCATACCGGCGCGTCGAAGTTCCAGCCCGGCGAAACGATCGACGTAGTCATCGAGCGCGAGGAGCCCGAAGGCGGCTACCTGGCCAGTTTCGATCGGGCGCAGCGCCTACGCGTCTGGGACACCATCGAGAAGGCCGCCGCCGACAAGACGCCGGTGATGGGCACGGTCGTCAGCCGTGTCAAGGGCGGTGTCACCGTCGACATCGGCCTCAAGGCGTTTTTGCCCGGCTCGCAGCTTGAGATTCGCCCCGTCCGCAATCTGGACGGCTATCTCGGTCAGCAGATCGAAGTCCGCGTCATCAAGCTGAACAAGAAGCGCGGCAATGTGGTCGTCAGCCGCAAGGAGATTCTGGAAGAAGAGCAGAACGCCAAGCGCTCCACCACGCTGGAGCAGTTGGGCGAGGGCGCCGTGCTCACCGGCACGGTGAAGAACCTCACCGACTACGGCGCGTTCGTCGACCTCGGCGGCATCGACGGCCTCCTGCACATCACCGACATGAGCTGGGGACGCCTCACGCATCCCCGCGACCTGGTGAATGTGGGCGACGAGATACAAGTCAAGGTGCTCAAGTTCGACAAGGACAAGCAGCGTGTCTCGCTGGGCTTCAAGCAGTTGACGCCCGATCCGTGGCTCGACGCCACCGAGCGCTATCCCGTCGGCGCGCGGGTCAAGGGCCGCGTGCTTTCGGTTACCGATTACGGCGCGTTTGTCGAGCTCGAACAGGGCATTGAAGGCCTCGTCCATCTCTCTGAGATGACCTGGTCGAAGCGTCTCAAGCATCCCTCAAAATTGGTGAAGCCGGGCGACGAGGTCGAGACGGTCGTCTTGAGCGTCAATCCCGCCGACCGCCGCATCTCGCTGGGCATGAAGCAACTGCTCGAAAATCCCTGGGAAAATCTGACCGATAAATATCCGGCCGGAACAGTGGTCGAGGGCCGCGTCCGTAACCTGACCGACTTTGGCGCCTTCATCGAGATCGAAGACGGCATCGACGGCCTCGTTCATGTCTCGAATCTGAGCTGGACCAAGCGCGTCAAGCACCCATCGGAGATCGTCAAGAAGGGCGAAAAGGTGAAGGCGGTCGTTCTCGGCGTCGAGCCACAGAACCGGCGTCTGAGCCTGGGCATCAAGCAGTTGCAGCCCGATGTCTGGGAGAGCTTCTTTGCCGCGCATCGCGTCGGAGACGTGGTGCATGGCAAGGTGCTGCGCACGGCGCAGTTCGGCGCATTCGTCGAGATCGCCGAGGGAGTCGAGGGTCTCTGCCACATCTCCGAGTCGGGAGACGAGCCTGGACAGCCGTCCAAGCTGGAAACCGGCTTGGAGCACGACTTCAAAATCATCAAGATCAACGTGGAAGAGAAGAAGGTAGGCCTCAGCCTGCGCTCGATTGGTCACGAAGCCAGCCGCGCCCAGGTCGAGAGCTACAAGAAGGAGGCCCACAAGGCTCCCGTCTCCAGCTCTACCACCACTCTTGGCGACCTCATCAACTGGAAGAGCGAGCGGTAGACGCTCCTCCCAAAGCAAACGCAAAGCGGCCACCCCAGAGACCGGAGGGGATGGCCGCTTTGCATTGAGTGGCCAGTGATGCGCTGAAGCCATCCTCCTGGCGGGCGTGGATGGTAAAACCTTTCCCATAAAGTGCAAGGGATTGCACAACTCGTTCAGATTGCCGAGGCGGCGGATCCGCCCGCAAAATGCCGATTCGCGTATTGGCAGCAATGGCCGTGCGGCTGAATCCTTATCACGTTGATATGTTCAAATATCACAAAGTCTGGCTAGGCAAATGCTTAATATATACAAACACAATCGCTGTATTTCAGGCGAAAGAACCGGGAGAAGACGCATGTGTCTGCCCGGACAGGCGGGGGTCCGCGAAGGCTCGGCCGCGCCGATCGTTTTCCCGGAGGAACACTTCCGATCCGCGTTGCGCTTGCGAAAGAGGAATGAAGGTGAAGAAATCGGCAATTGTTTCTGTTTTGGTTCTTGGCTTGGTGGGCGCGCTGGCGACGGTTCCCGCATTCGCCGACGACGTTCTGTTCGATAACATCGTTCCCGGAACCTCTTATGCAACCGACGCCTATGGCATCAACTATTACGAGCAGAACACCAATTCGTTCGTTCTGGGCTCGTCCTCGACGATCACCGGCGCGGTGCTGGGCCTTTGGCTCAACCCAGGCGATTCGGCGACGGGCGTGGATTGGCAGATTGTTCCTACCGTGTTCGGCTCGCCGAACATTGCCGGAGGGGATTCGGGTGTCTTGTCCTCTGCCGACATGGGCTCGATTCTTGGCGGCGATTTCGAACTGTGGCAGGTGACGTTCGACATTCTCGGCGTCACGCTCGGCCCCGGCACTTACTACCTCGAGATTGACAATGTCAACACAGCAAATGGCGGTGGCGCCAGTTGGGATGTGAGTAACGGCCCAAATTCGACAGGATACATCCAGGACCTTAGTCCACTGCCTACATCTGAGACCTTCCAAATCCTGGGCAACGAAGGATCCGTGGCCGCTACCCCGGAGCCTTCCAGCTTCCTGCTGCTTGGCAGCGGCCTCGCCGGTCTGGTCGGCCTCATCAAGCGCAAATTGCAAGCATAAAACCAGTCAACGCAAGCAAAACGAAAGCGGCCACCCCTCGGGGTGGCCGTTCCGCATCAGGGAAGAACTTGTGCCGCGTCGACCTACGGCGTCCACCCGCCCGCCGTGGGCACGCCCGGCGTCGTGTCCGGCCGCGGATTGAAGTCCGCCGGGACGGGATTCGGAAGCCCGCTGTCGGCCGGCTTGATCTCCAGTTGCCTGCACCCTGTGCCGCCCTCGTGAGGAAAGCTGGTGATCTCCGCCGCCGGAATCGTCGCGTACTCCCCGCTCAGCTGCGCGCTCTTGCCTTCCAGGCGCAGCGTGTCGAAGGCCGAGGTCATATCGCCCACCCCAGGCACTCCGTCGTCCGCCGGACCCAGATTCGGCTGGCCGAACTTATCAATGCCAATCTGCCGCGCGCGTATCTCATCGGGGAGATCGGCCAGCGGGATGAGGTTGAAGAGCTCGTCCACGAATTTGATCACCGAGCTGTGCTCCGACGGCACATGCGAGACGCCATGTGCCACCGCATAGGGCGAAATCACGATCGCCGGAATGCGCGGTCCCTGCTCCAGCGGCAGCCCGTTGGCGTCATGCGAGCGGATGCGCGGCTGCACATGATCGTACTCGCCGTCCGACTCATCGTAGGTGATGATGATGACGCTCTGGCTCCAATAGGGGCTGGCCGCGATGGCATTGATCTCCTCGGCCAGCAGCGCCTCGCTGATCTGCGTATCCGAGTAGCCCGGATGATCGTCGTTGCCGCTGAAGACCTCGCCCAGCTTCGGATTCGGATCGACCGGCTTCCAGTTGCGAATGTTCCCGTAGCCGCCGCGAACGTAAAAGACGCCGGACGACGGCAACTGCCTCCCGGCAATCGCGCCGAAGAATTCGCTCAGCCCATGCAGATGCGTGCTGACTTGCGGATTGTTTGCAATGTAGCCAAAGTACTGCGGCGCGTTGTGATGCGCGATGTAGCCTTCGTGCGAGGCCTTCCACGAGAGGTCGTTGATCTCGTGGTCGTAGCCCTGCTGATACCAGCCCCAGTTCACTGCGCTCACGCCGTGGCCCGCGATCTTCTCGATGTCCTGCTGCACATCGGGCAGGTCAAAGGCGGGATCGTAATCGGCCGCCGTGGTCTCCTTGATCGCGTCGCCCATGAAGGAGAGCGGCAGGCTGGCGAAGGTCAGGTTCTTCGAGATGTTCTTTCCCGGCGGCACGGACTGCGGCTGCTTGAGTTTGTCCGCCGTGTCCAGCGCCGATCCCCAATAAGGCGCAGGGTCATCAACCACCGGCACCACATCGCTCTTGCCTTGCCCGCCCGTCGCCGCTGCATCCGGATGCAGCATCCACTGCGTCTCGCCGCCCTGCCCCGAGATCATGGCAATCGCATTCGGCGTCGAAGGCCCGATGATCGTATCCATGAAGTGGTCGAAAAGCGTGAAGCGGTCGGCGTATCGCCAGAGAAACGGCGCCGTATCGCAGTCCACATGGCTCATCACCAGCTCGCCAAATTGCTTGCGTTCGAGCGTCGGAGCCTTCGAGGGAACGCCGTCCTTCAGCGTCACGCCCTCCTCGGTCAGCGCGTACTCCGAGTTCTGCGCCACGCCGTTCGCGTCCAGTGCAATCTTGCGCGCAATGGCCGTGTGGGAGTGGTTCACCGAAGCAATATCGGCCGGATAGAGCTGCACCGTCTTGCCCTTTGCATCGGTCACCGTCGCCGGTATCCTGAACGGGGTGATCGTCCCCAGGCTTCCATCGGTATTCACGATCAATTGCGTGAATCCCGCAACCTGGCCGTAGGGATAGGGGCCGTCCGCACCCGCATAGAGCCCATCCGCGCCGGGATAGCTTCCAAAATAAAAATCGAAGGAACGGTTCTCCTGGAAGAGCACAAAGACGTATTTGATCTTGCTGCGGATCAGCCGCAGCTTCTCATCCTGCGAGATCGCAGGCTCTTTGGCCGGATCGATCACATGCGCCATCACCGCCGCGCTCGACTTCGGCGCGATCGTCACATCCGACAGCGCAACCTTCTCTTGCGCCACACACACGCCTAAGCCAATCGCGCCCACAGCGATCAGCGCGGCGCAGGTTCTTATCCAGTTCATGTTTCGCATGTCCCTAACCTAATCCGATCCGCGAAGATTTGACAACGAAAT
The DNA here is from genome assembly GCA_963710875.1 of uncultured Acidobacteriaceae bacterium. GTDB lineage: Bacteria > Acidobacteriota > Terriglobia > Terriglobales > Acidobacteriaceae > Telmatobacter. The sequence continues at coordinate 132,687 of CAVQBW010000006.1, forward strand.
CCTCTTCGGTCTCCGGCGGCATTTGATGAATATTCGGAGAAAGGAGCGGCGCCGAGGTTGCATGTTACAAACTTGGAAGCGCAGCCCGCAAATGGATGCCGGATACTGCCGACGCCAACCCGCGTACCGCCATGTTAGAGTGAGAAGCCACGGGGGATTGCACGCGATGGCGGCTGAAATCCAGCTTCCCGGCAACGACGAGACGATCGACCTGCAGCAGCAGGTGGCGCGGCTTCAGGCCCTGCTTGAGGCATCGCGCCAAGTGCATTCGACCACCCGCGAAGAAGAGGTCCTCGAACAGGTACTGCGCATCGTGGTCCGCGAACTGGAGATGGCCGGGGCGACCTTTCCTTCGGCCGGCATGGCCTACGGCGAAGCGCCAAACAGCGGCGCGGCCGTTCTGGCCTATCCGCTCGACGACCGCGCGGGCCAGCGCATGGCGGAACTGATCGTTGCGCCTCCCGGCGGCCGCCCGCTCACCATCTACGAGGCCGATTTCATCGAGGGGCTGGCGCTACAGGCCGCCGTAGCCCTCGAAAACGCCCGCAATCACAAGCGCAACATCGAGTTTGCCCGCGTGCAGCAGGATATGGATGCCGCCCGCGCCATTCAGCGTTCGCTCCTGCCCCACAAGCTCCCTGAGATCGCCGGCTACTCGCTGGCTTTCCGGTCGGATACTTGCTACGAGGTCGGCGGCGATTATCTCGACGTTGTCTCGCAGCCCGACGGCAGCATCCTGATGGCGGTGGCCGATGTCGCGGGCAAGGGGATGGCCTCGGCCATGATGTCCACCAGCTTTCGCTCGGCCTTCCGGGCGATGGCCGCCGAAGGCCCTCCTCTGGGCGAGCTGGCTGCACGCATGAACCAGCACCACTGGGCCGAGGGCGAAGAGGCCCGCCGCCGCTACGTCACCGCCATCTTCCTCCGGCTCTATCCGGAGGCGGGCGAGATCGAGGTGGTCAACGCCGGACATAACCCTGGGTTCCTGCTTCAACCCGCTGTTGCCCCACGCCAATTTGAAGCTGCCGGCACCCCGCTGGGGATGCTGCCGGGAATGCGCTACGAGAGCGAGCGGGCCGAATTTACGCCGGGAACGCGGCTACTCTTTTATACTGACGGGCTTACCGAGGTCTTTCGGGGGGATGAGGAGTTTGGTCCCGAGCGGCTCCTGGAGGCGTTTTTGAAGTGCCAGGCGGAGAAGGCCGATGATATTCTCGATGCATTGTGGGCGGCCATCGAGGGCTTCTCTGAAGGCGGGCCGCAGGGAGACGACATGACCGCACTGGCGCTGTGCCGCTGTTTGAGCGGGCCGGAGACGACGGCATGAACGAGTTGAAATCCGCCAGCGTGCCCACGGCCACACGGGTCGAGGTGAGGTTGCCCTCCCGGATGGGCTTTGAGAAGGTTGCCATGAGCACCGCGGCTGCTGTTGCCAAGCTGATGGGCTTCCGCGAAGACCGCGTCGAGGACCTCAAAACCGCCGTCGCCGAGGCCTGCATCAACGCCATCGAGCATGGCAACCGGCTGAATGAAAAGCTGAGCGTGGGCGTTGTGATGTCGGCCGGCGAGGATTCCCTCGAAGTGAAGGTCATCGACGACGGCAAAGGCATCGGGAAGCGGCCCGCCAGGCCGGATATCGATCGCAAGATGCTCGGCGAAGAGGACCCCCGCGGGATGGGGATGTTCCTCATCCAGGCGCTGGTGGACGAGGCCGAGTGGGTGGCCGGCTCCGAAGGCAAAAGCAGTTATGTCCGGCTGGTCATCCGGCTGGATAAATGCGCGGAATAACCCAAGAGAATACGGAGAAAATCGACAAGTGCAGAGCGAAACCAAGGCGCGCGTTGACCAGCTTACCTCCCCGGCCGGGCATCCGGTCGCCGTCCTGCGCTTCGAGGGCGACATCGCCAGCACCTCCAAGGAGGCCGTTCTGGGCACCTACCAGGCGCTGCCCAAGGAGACCTCCAAGCTGGTGCTGCTGGACTTCAGCAAGGTGGATTACATCAATTCGAGCGGCATTGCGCTGGTGATCCAGATGATGATCGAGGCCTCGAACTCCGCCCAGAAGATCTACGCCTTCGGGCTCTCGCCCCATTTCACCAAGGTCTTCACCATGGTAGGCATCACCAAGTACGCCGGCCTCTTCCCTTCGCAGGCCGAGGCGCTGGCCGCGCTGTAAAAGTTCGTTTTCGCAGCCTCCAAGCGCGAGTATCATCTCCGGTATGAATCTAGAAGCGATTCAGGCGGCAATCCGCGGGGCCGGCTTCGACGGCTGGCTCTTCTACGACCATCATCACCGCGACCCCATCGCCGGGCGCATCCTCGGCCTGGACGAGATGGCCCACATCACGCGGCGCTGGTACTACTTTGTGCCCGCCTCGGGTGAGCCGCGCAAGCTGGTGCATCGCGTCGAGCAGGGCCGGCTGGACGAACTGCGCGGCGTCAAGGGGCTCTATTCGAGCTGGCAGGAGCTGGCCGCTGGCCTGGAGGCGATGCTGGCGGGCGCGCGCACCCTGGCCATGCAATACTCGCCCAATAACGCCATCATGTATGTGTCGATGGTGGACGCTGGGACGGTCGAGTTCCTGCGCAGCCTGGGCAAGCGGATCGTCAGTTCCGCCGACCTCGTAAGCCAGTTTGAAGCGGTGCTCACCGCCGAACAGATCGCCAGCCACGGCGTGGCGCAGCGGGCGATCGACGCGATTCTTGAAGAGGCATGGCGAAAGATCGGCCGCACTCTTCGTCCGAGTACCGGCGGTACAGGCGGGCTCTCGGAGTTCGAATTGGCGCAATGGCTGGCCACGGCCATGCGCAACGAGGGGCTGGTCTGGGAGAACGGCCCCGATGTCAGCGTCAACGCCAACAGCTCCGACTCGCATTACGAGCCCACCGCCATCCGCTCCACGCCCATCCGCCAAGGCGATTTTCTGCTCATCGACATTTGGGCGCGGGTCAACAAGCCCGGCAGCATCTTCTACGACATTACGTGGACTGGGGTCGTGGGGCGCGAGCCCTCGGAGCGTGAGCAACACGTCTTCGAGACGGTGCGGAATGCGCGCGACGCCGCCATCGCCGCCGTCGAAGAGGCCTTTGCGGCCAAGCGGCCCATCCGCGGCTTCGAGGCCGACGACGCGGCCCGCGCTGTGATCCGCGAGGCCGGCTTCGGCGAATTCTTCACCCATCGCACCGGCCACAACATCGGCCGGGAACTGCATGGCTCAGGCGCGCATCTCGACAATCTAGAAACCCACGACGAGCGCCGCCTGCTGCCCAATACCTGCTTCTCCGTCGAGCCGGGCATCTACCTGCCGGAGTTTGGCGTGCGCAGCGAGGTGAACATGCTGACCGCTCCCGGCAAGGCCTGGGTCACGGGGCGGATCCAGCGGGAATTGGTGAGGATTTAGGGACCTGGGACTGAGGGACTAGTCCCTCAGTCCCAGGTCTTGTGCGTTATAGTCATAAGGGAATGGCAACTGAAGAAAACAAGAGCGCCGCGGCACGACCCGCGGCAAAATCCGGCGCACAATCCGAATCGGAACAAGGTTTGGTTTACCTTCCCCTGATCGCCGGCTGGCTGGTGCCCGGCGCGGGACATTTTCTGCTGCGCAAGTGGGGCCGCGGAGCGCTGCTGGCGGCGTCGGTCCTGTGCATGTTCGCCCTGGGCATTGCGATGCAAGGCAAGGTCTATTCGAACGCGCACGACATCCTCGATCTTCTGGGACTGGCCGGCGACCTGGGCAACGGCCTGCTTTACATTGTCAGCCAGCTTCTGGGCTTGGGCGCTAGCCAGTTTCTCACCACCGACGCCGACTACGGGACGCGCTTCATCGTAGTGGCCGGCCTGCTCAACGTGATCGCCGCCGTGGACGCGCACAATCTTCGCACCGGGAGGAAGTCATGATCTTCCGGCCCTCGCACTTTACGGCGGTTCTGCTCTTTGCCCTCTTCGCCTCGACAGTCTTCGGCATCACCCAGCGCGAGACGCCGCGGCGCATGTTCCGCTACGGAGCGTATTGCTTTGTGTTGTTTGTCGGGTCGGTCATCGCGCTCAGTTGGCTGATGTTTTTGATCGCGCGATAGCGTTGGTCGAAAGGCAAACCCATGAACAAGGAATGGCACGCGAAGAACCCAATGCCGCCCAAGGCGACGCTTGAGCAGAGAATCCAGTGGCATCGCGAACACCAGAAGCAATGCGCTTGCCGGGAAATGCCGAAGAGCTTGCTGCCTTATATCAGAATTAAAGAAAAAAAGGACACGACCAGACCTCTCTGATCCGTGGGACTCTAAGCTCGTTCTCAGGCAAGCTTGTTGCGCTGCCAGACCGCGGCGTCGAATTTGTGGGTGCAGTCGTAACCTTCGGCGCGGTAGAGGTCGATGGCCTCGGTGTTGGCCTCGGTCACGGTCAGCGAGATCTCGCTGACCCCCTGGCGCAGGAAGCAGGAGGCGGCCAAGTTGAGCAGCATCCGGGCCAGGCCGCGCCGGCGGAACTCAGGATGGACGCAGAGCTGGGTGATGTGGCCGCTCTCCGGGCTGACCCGGGAACCCAGCACCAGGGCGATCGGCTCCCGGCTGCCGCGGTCCACCACAACGTGCGACACCTGCGCGGAAAAAACGCCGCAGCCGGAGTAGCGGACGATGTTGTTGAGAAAGCGCAACGAGCCATGGGCAGAGCGGTACTGGTCGTTGACTACGCTGTCGGGGTGGCCGCCGTAAGCCGTCGAGATGAGCCGCGCGGCGGGGTTCAGGTCCTCTTCGCGCCAGAGGCGCAGCTCCAGTCCGGCGGGCAGATTCACGCGGGGCGCGGCGAAGAAGCCTTGCAACGGCCGCACCATGAAAAGCCTGCGGTGAATCTGGAAGCCGGCATTGAGGAAGACGCCGGCGTGGGAGCCCGAGGGATGAAGCAGCAGTTGCGACTCCACGCGGTCAACCTGCGGGGAGTTCACCAGCAACTCAAGCAAGTGGCGCAGCAGGGTCTCCTCGACATCGTGAGCCGTGACTTGCTTGTGAGACGGTTCTCCATCCGCGCGGGGGCCGGCCAAGGCAAAGACGTCGCCGATAACGGCCTTTGTGTCCTCGTAGACGCAGAAGACAAAGCCGGTCACCTGGCCTGCCTCAAGCGCCGCGTAGCCCGGCAGCATGTGGCTGTCAAGGTATTGCATCAACAGCTTGGCCGAGACTTGGTAATCCCAGTGCAGGCGCTGCTTCCACAGCTCTGCCTCGGCCTCCAGCACGGGGCGCAACACCGGCGCCGCAAAGTGCCGCAAGTCGAGGATCTCGATGGGAGCGCCCGATGCCATTCGTCTCCTGTTGAATATCTCATTCCAAAAGGGCACGGCTTTCGCCACGCCGCCAGAACGGCTAAACGAGGCAGGGCATGAGCCCGGAAGGCCGCAACCCTTCCATTCACCTGAACCCCCGAGTCACTTCCGCAGCCTCTTACCCCCGCCCTTCCCAAAGACTTAGCTTATCAGTTTACCGGCTTCCCACCAGGTAGACCACCAGGCCTTGTTCCGGCCAACTGAAGAGCTGCTCATATTGCCGGCCCTCCAGGTACTCCGCCAGCGCGGCTTGAGTGTGCAGGTCAACGCCGCCGCGGCCCGCAACGCGCATGACCAGCAGGTGCTGCTCGTCCGGCACGCCGCTTTCGTCGTAATTCACCACGGCGCGATTGCGGTAGAACGAGAGTCCGTACTCCACATCGCGGCGGACGCGAAAGACCGCGACCGTCTCGTCGCTGGGCGCCACCGTGGCCAGCCGCTCGGCCAGCGGGCGTGCGGAGTAGGAACGGTCCAGCAGTTGAATCACCTGCTTGGTCCGCTCGATGGCCGGAATCCCGAAGAACGGACCCACGCCGTAGAGAAACAGAACCAGCACCACCAGCACCCCCGAGGTGACCAGGCGAAGCCGGGCCACGCCGAAGCCTCTGACGACGATCAGAATCAGCAGCGTCGCGCCGGAGGAGGCCAGCAGGGCGGCAATCAATTGTTTCAGGGGCGGCATCAGCGCCCCGCGGGCCACAAACCAGGGCAGCAGCAGCGTGGAGATGGTCATCACGCCGCAAAGCACCGCGTGGCCCAGCAGCACCCAGCGGTTCAGTCCTGGCTGCCGGCGCCGGAAGAGATAGTCTCCGGTGAGGATGGTGATCGGCGGAATGGAGGGCAGAATATATCCCGGCAGCTTGGACTGCGAGAGGGAGAAGAAGAGGATGGGAATCAGCGCCCACAGAACCAGGAACTCCGGGAAGGCGTCGCCCGGCTGGCCGGCGCAGGGCTTGCATTTGCTCGCGTGCCGCGCCCGCCACTCGCACACCGACGTCTGGACGCCGTCGATCAGTGCCCGCACCGCAATCACCGTCCACGGCATCACCGCCAGCACCACCACCACCAGGTAGTACCAGAACGGCTGCTGGTGCTCGAAGCGATTGGTGGCAAAGCGCTGCAGATTGTGTTCCATGAAAAAGACGCGGAAAAAGTCGGGATTCTGGTGCTGCACGGCGATGAACCAGGGCAGCACGATGGCAAAGTAGAGCAGCGCGCCCGGCCACCAGAACGACCGCCTCAGAATCGACCACTCGCGACGCAGGGCGGCAAATGCGGACACGATCGCGATGGCCAGAAACGGCGCAACCGGTCCCTTGGCCAGTGTGGCTACGCCGGTAAAAAAGTAGATGTCGAAAAGCCAGTATTTCGAGCCGGTCTCATACCAGGCGTACCAGCCCAGCAGGCCCACTGCCAGGGGAGCCGCCATCTGCATGTCGGTTGAGGCGCCGCGGGCAAAGCCGATGATGGCGGCGCAGCCAACGGTGATCAGCGCCGCGTCCAAATGGCCGCCGGGGCGGAAATGCCGCATATGCCAGTAGATGAGCACAACCATCAGGAAGGCGAAGCTGGCCGAGGGCAGGCGCGCGCTCCAGTCATGCACGCCGAACTCCCGGAAGACGAACATGGCCCGCCAGTAATAGAGCGCCGGCTTCTCCAGCCAGGGGTGGCCGTAGAGATAGGGGGTGACGCAGGCGCTCAGTTTGCCCTTCAGCGTGTGCGCCGAGTCGAACCGGTCCAGCATCTCGTGCGCGATCTGCGCATAGCGCGGTTCATCGGCGCCCACCAGGCCCAGCCCGTCGCCGCCCACCAGCGGCGTTTGCCCATAAAGAAGAAAAAACAGGGTAAAGGCAAGGAAAACTGCCGCCTCGCGGGCAGTTGCCCAGCGGGGCAGCCGCGGGCGCCGGCCTTCGGGTGTGTCCGGAGCGGAGGATTCCTGAAGTATTTCCACTTCCAGCGATTCTCCAAACGCGGCTCTCGCTTGCCTTAGGCAGACAGGCGATGCCGGCTTCGGTCAGGGCGACTGGGGGGAGGCTGACGGACTTTGATCAGGCTCCGCGCTTCCTTCAGACGCGGAGTTCATGCTTCATTTCGACAGGGTCAAGGCTATCAGATTCGAGTGGAATCCGATTGGGCTCATGACCTCGCGTCCCAGGGCAGCGCATCCACGCCGCGCCGCACCTGGTCCAGAACCTCATCGAGCGCGCGCTCGAGCGGCCCATTCAGCGTGCAACCGGCGGCGCTTTCGTGGCCTCCGCCACCCAGCCGCCCGGCAATCGCCGCCACGTTCACCCGGCCCTTGCTGCGCAGGCTCAACTGAATCCGCTCATCCGGCATCTGGCGCAGAAAGACAGCGGCCTCCACCCCCGAGGCGCAAAGCGCAAAGTTGACAATGCCCTCGCAGTCCTCTTCGCTGGCGCCGGTCCGCGCCATGTCCTCGACGGTCACCCACAGCCAGGCCAGCCGCTCCTCGTGCTTCAGATTGCCCAGCGCCGCGCCCAGCAGCAGCAGCTTCGAGGCCGGCGTGGAAAAATACACGTTATGAGCGATGCGGATAGGGTCCGCCCCGGCCAGCACCAGCTCCCGCGCCAGATCGAAGGTCGAGGCCTGCGTCGAGCCGTAGCAGAAGCCCCCCGTGTCGGTCAGCACTGTGGTGTAGAGGCAGGTGGCCATCTGCGGCGTCACCGTTGCCCCGGCGGCCTTCGCCAGCCGGTACACCAGCTCGCCCACGCTCGCCGCCCCGCGGTCGATCCAATTCAGGTTGGCAAACTCGCGCCCGGTGGCGTGGTGATCGATGTTGACCAGGAAAAACCGCTCCAGGCCGAGCAGCCTCGTCCGCTCCAGCCCATCGCACTCCAGCAGGATCGCGGCGTCATAGGGGCCCTCGACGCGCTCGGCGGTTCTTATCTCCTCGGCCCCCGGCAGCCCCCGGTGGACCTTCGGAATCCGCTCCGCCGTCACCAGGTCTGCGCGCTTGCCCAACTGTTCCAGCAGGATTTTCATGGCCAGCATCGAGCCCACCGCATCGCCGTCGGGCCGCGTGTGCGAACAGACCAGGAACCGCTCGCCCCGGCGCAACGCTTCGAGGATCGCTTCGATCCGGTTGACCGGCCGGTCCTCCGGCGCGGCGCCGGCTGCGGAACCCGGCTGCGCGCCGGATGAGTCGCTCGTCGGCTCGAGGGAAATACTGCGGCTGGCATGATCCATGCTTGGGCTACTCCACCGGTACCTTTTGCTCTGCGACCGGACTCTGCCCGGCCGAGCTCTCTTCGGCAGGCGCCTTCTGCCGTTTGCGGTGACGTTCCATCAGTTCCTCGATGCGCGCCTGGAAGCGGCCCGAGCGGTCGGCAAGAAAGCTGAGTTCGGGCACGTGGCGCACGCCCATCCGTTCCTTCAGCTCATAGCGGATGAATCCCTTGGCGGCCTCCAGGCCGGCCACCGTCTCTTCTTCGGCCTTGGCAATGTCCTTGACGGCGCTGTCGATAGCTACATAAACCCGCGCCGATTTGCCGCCGGGATTCAGCGCCACTTCGGTCACGTAGCATAGATCGATGCGCGGATCGACCAGCTCGCCCTCGATCAGCACGCCGATCTCCTCGCGCAGCGTCTCCGCTACCCGGTCCTGGTGGTGCTTCCGCCCCCTGTGCTCCGGCATAAGTCCCTCCTGGTCCGTGTAAACCATTCAGCATAGCAGAGCGGCGGGCCGCAGCAGCCTCCAATCGCTGTAACCGGAACCATTGTCCTCAAGTGGCTTCCTTCTCAGAAAAAAAGCCGCATCCCGCGCCGGATGCAAGGCCACACGAATTGGAGAACCGCTCCAGAAGCCTCCTCTTTGCTCGCCCAGTTGGCCGCTTGCCTGTCGCAGCCCAGCGCATCTTGCCCCAGAAATGGTCATCTGCTCCGGCTCAAGATTCTGAATCGGGAGATGGCCAATCCACTGCCTCAGAAATGTTCATTTCCAGCAGATTCCGATTGCCTCGCTCTACTCCTGACGCTATCCTGATCGGGTTTCCTGGCGACTCAAGCCACGCCCCAGATGCATGCCGGGAATGGAGGCTAACGATATGTCTCTGCGACCATCTGCATTCTCCGCCGCCGGTGTAGCTCTGCTGACGGCTTGCGCGCCTGCTCTCAGAGCGCAAACCGCTTCCGCGCCGACCGCCTACACCATCACGTCAACAAACTCGATGGCCGGGCCGGTCACGGTCACGCAGACCTACCGGGTGGGATCGAAGGTTGTGGTGAATGAACGCACTCCTGCTCCGGTGGTGGGCGGCGCAATGAACATACGAACCTTCTACGACCTGAAAACGATGGAGAAGTTCACCTGGGATCCGGTGAACAAGCCCGTCGCCTGCGTCAAGGCGGCCTTCTCCGGAGATTGGGGCGACCCATTTACCGGCGCAGGGGATCTGGATAAGCCGGGTATCACACAGTTGGGGATGGAGAACCTCAACGGATTCACGGCGAGAATCGTGGAGACCGCCCCCGGCCCCAGCGGCCAAATCAAGGCGTGGGTGGATACCAAGACCAACATGGTTGTGAAGGCGCAACTCATTCAGCCCGGCGCTGCGCCCATCACCATGACCGAGGTGACCGGCCTGAGCCTCGCTCCGCCGCCGCCGTCGGTCTTCGCAATCCCCGCGGACTGCGCTGCCGCATCGCCGGCCTCAACCGCATCGATCCGCCCTCCAGGGGAGGCCGGCGAGATCGCGGCATTGACCGGCGGCAACGGTCAGGACTATCTGAACGGCATCTACGGACCTGGCTCGAAGAACTCCTGCACGATGGTCTTCCGGGTGGTTCATGCGCAGACCTTGGAGCCCATCCGTGTCGGATTCCAGGTCGCGGTGGACCTCGATGTGGCTACCGAGCCCTCGCCCAGCTACTCGATCGGCGCGAGCCGCGATGGGCACGCGACCTTCAAGGGCGGCGGCCTGCACGAAATCGTCTCCCAGAGCGGCAACGGGGAGTTTCGCGTCGCCAATATCCCGGCGCAGTTTGCAATGGATGTCGAGTTCGGCGACCCAGGGTCGGCTACGGCAAATCTCTACCGGCAATGCTTTGCGCCCCAAACCACTCTGCTCTATGTGGTCAAAAACCCCGCGAACATCTCCGAAGGCGGCGATTGGCTGTGGGTCAAATCGGGCAAGTACGCGGCGGACCCGCACTGAGCCCTGTGCCGGAGAGGAATGCGTCCGGCAGCCGGCCAATCTCAAGGATCCAGACTTTTCCGCAATCGGTAAAGCTCGTGGCCACTGTCCGCGATCAAAGCCAAGGGTAGCCTCGCCGGTCTGCCGCGGAGTTCTCCGATGGGGACTCTTGTGAAATACTTCTAGGGGTTGGCCGCGACACAAGCACAAGCGGTGTCAGCGCAAACCGGCAACGGGTTCCTCGCTCTTCTGCGGAAAGCCATTGCATCGGTCCGGCGCATCTCCATGCCTGCCGTGACGCAGCCGGGGTTTTTGAAGAAGCGCTCTTCCATGGATTTTTTCAGAAATGGGGGCAGGTTTTGGGCGTAGCAATCGTCACCGGATCGGCAGGATTGGTGGGGTCGGAGGCAGTCTCTTTTTTTGCGCATCTCGGCCTTGAGGTTGTTGGGATCGACAACGACATGCGCAGCCGCTTCTTTGGCGAAGCGGCCTCGACGCGCTGGAATCAGCAGCGGCTTCTCAAGGAACTGGGCACTTCCTACCGCACTGAAAGCTTCGACATCCGCGACTGGGACGAGGTCAACCGCCTCTTTGCCGCCCTGGGAAAGAACATCTCGCTGGTGGTTCATACGGCCGCCCAGCCCTCGCACGATTGGGCCGCGCGCGAGCCGCACACCGATTTCTCCATCAATGCCAACGGCACCTTGAATATCCTTGAAGCCGCGCGCCAGCATTGTCCGGAGGCGGCCTTCATCTTTACCTCGACGAACAAGGTCTACGGCGACACGCCCAACCGCCTGCCGCTGGTCGAGCGGGAGACCCGTTGGGAGATCGACCCGGCTCACCCCTATTCGAAGGGCATCGATGAGAGCATGTCCATCGATCAGACGCTCCACAGCCTCTTCGGTGCATCCAAGGTGGCTGCCGATGTGCTGGTGCAGGAGTATGGCCGGTACTTCGGAATGAAGACCGCCGTCTTCCGCGGAGGCTGCCTCACCGGCCCCAATCACAGCGGCACCAAGCTGCATGGCTTCCTGGCTTATCTGATGCGCTGCGCGGCCACCGGCGAGGAGTATACCGTCTACGGCTATGGCGGCAAGCAGGTGCGCGACAACATTCACTGCGCCGACCTGATCGATTGCTTCCACGAGTTTTATATGAACCCGCGCTCGGGCGAAGTCTACAACATGGGCGGAGGCCGCTTCAGCAACGCCTCCATGCGCGAGGCCATCCAGCTCTGCGAGCAGATCACCGGCCGCGAGATGAAATGGAGCTACACCGGGGAAAACCGCATCGGCGATCATATCTGGTGGATCAGCGACACCTCCAAGTTCAAGAGCCACTATCCCGGCTGGCAGCAGAGGTTCGATGTTCCCGGCATTTTGAAAGACATCTACGAAAAGAACGTCGAGCGCTGGCAGACTGAACTCAAATGATCGATCGCGGGGCAGGGAACGTTCTCGGTGTGCGCGTCAACGCCGTGGACTACGAGTTTGCCGTAAGCCGGATTATCGAGTCCGCCAAGGCCGGCCGCCGCTGCGCCACCAGCGCGCTGGCCGTGCATGGCGTCATGACCGGAGCTCTCGACAGCGTCCATCGCTACCGGCTCAACCATCTCGATCTTGTCGTTCCCGATGGCCGTCCGGTCTGCTGGGCGCTCAACCTCCTCCATGGCACTGGGCTGCGCGATGTCGTCTTCGGTCCCACGCTCACCGCCCAGGTCTGTGCTGAGGCCGCGCGCCAGGGCCTTCCGGTCTACTTTTATGGCAGCTCCGGGCCAACCCTGGAGAAGCTGCGGGCAAACCTCATCGAACGATTTCCCGGCCTCGTGATCGCAGGCATGGAGCCATCGAAGTTTCGCAGGCTCACAACCGAAGAGCAACTCGAAGCCGCCGAACGCATTCGCAAATCGAAGGCCGGAATCCTCTTCGCCGGGCTCGGCTGTCCCCGCCAGGAGGTCTTTGCCTATGAGATGGGCCAGCTTCTCTCCATGCCCATCCTGGCCGTCGGCGCGGCCTTCGATTATCACGCCGGCCTGCTGAAAGACTCGCCGCGGTTTCTCGAACGCCTCGGCCTGCGCTGGCTGCATCGTCTAGCGCAGGAGCCGCGGCGCCTCTGGCGCAGGTATCTCGTCACCAACACCCAGTTCGTGGCGTTATTCCTGGCCCAGTGGCTGCATCTGTGGAAGCCCGATCTCAACCGCACGACAGAACCGGGCGAGAATCTCCGCTTCGGCTGAAACGCCGGTCTTTCCTCGCGCGGCAATCGCGTCACACTCTCTTGCAGATTATTTCCGAGATCCTGCTACCCTGAATCTGGGTCGGCCGTCGATTGCGAAACCAGCGAAGATGTATCCCGGAACCGGTACACCTAAGTCGACGCGACCAACAGAGAGCGGCGAACCTCCACGATTCGAATCAGGCTTGAGATTCCCTGGTTTTGCTCTAGGCCCTGTCCGCACCCCCAGAAAAATACCCAGGGGTGCGATTCGATCTTTGCCCGCTTTTTTCTGTGAAACATGAGCGCCGGACGCATTCTCCTGCGGCCATTCAATTGCTCTGCGAACTCAGATTGTGGCCTGTTCAATGCGCTGACTCTCCCTGTAGAATGCCCGAAGCACTCCGGCAGGCACAAAAAGATGAGTTATTACAACCAGGTCTCTGAAGCAGCCGCGTTCTTGCGGGCCATGCTGGGTCCGTTCAACCCTCACTTGGGCGTCGTCCTCGGCTCCGGAATGGGCTCCGTTGCGGACTCGCTCACCGAGCGGATCGTCGTTCCCTACGCCGAGATTCCTCACTTTCCCCGCTCCACCGTCGAGGGCCACACCGGGCGCATCGTCGCGGGCCTGCTGGGCGGGGTCCCCGGCGACAGGTATTCGTCGCCGGGGTGTCTCGGCGGCGTTCCCGTCGCCGTGATGCAGGGCCGCGTGCATTTCTACGAGGGCTACACGCCCGCGCAGGTCACCTTTCCCATGCGCGTGCTGGGTGCGCTGGGCATACGGTCGGTCATTCTCACCAACGCCGCCGGAGGAATTGCCGAGGGTTACAAGCAAGGCCAGCTTGTGGCGATCGCCGACCACATCAACCTGATGGGCTGGAATCCGCTCGCCGGGCCGAACGAGCCGCGCTTCGCCATTCGAGCCGGGGCTGGCCAGCGATTTCCCGTTGTTGCTCTTCGTTTTACGGACATGACCGAGGCCTACTCGAAACGGCTCCGCGTTCTCGCGATAGAAGCTGCTTCAGAGGAAGGGTTTGAACTCGACGAAGGCGTCTATCTCGCCGTGTCTGGGCCAAGCTTCGAAACGCCGGCCGAAGTTCGCGCCTTTCGCACCATGGGCGCAACGCTGGTGGGCATGTCCACCGTGCCGGAGACGATCGTAGCCCGCCACATGGGGATCGAGGTGCTGGGCATCAGTTGCGTCACCAACCTGGCCGCGGGATTGGGCGCGACTCCGTTGAGCCACGAAGAAGTCTTCGAGACCGGCCGAGCGGTAGAAAAGCAATTGGCCGGGCTGCTTGCACGGCTCGCACCGAAAATCGCGGCGCTGGTCGAGGCGACTCAAACGAGTACATAGACCCCCTAAGTCAATTGATGACTGCGGCTTGCAAGGAGCCCCTGAGCAAAAAATCCTCGAATGTTGATGGCGGCTTCGGGTCGTTCACCAATGTTTCATTCGAGCGTAATCGGCGAAAACCATTTCGCGGTACCATAGAAGTGTGACCACAAAAGCGATGGAATCGATGCAGCGAAAGGCTGCCATGTGGATGCGGCAGGGCATCTCGCCGCAACGGCTGGCGCTAACGCTTGCCCTCGGCTTCGCCATTGGCTGCATTCCGGTGGTCGGCATTCCCACTTTTGTGTGCGCGGCCCTTGCACTGATGCTCGGACTCAATCTGCCCGCGATTCAAGCGGCAAATTATGCAGCCATGCCATTGCAGTTGTTGCTGATCGTTCCCTTTGTGCGTCTCGGTGGGCGGATCTATGCCTTCGGGCCAAAGCAGGGATTCGACGCTCGTGCGCTACTCCACTCCTCGCTGCTGGCGACAGCTTCGCAGATGGGCGGGCTGGCAGGACGGGCTCTGCTGGCTTGGCTACTGATCGCCATTCCGGCGGTAGCGTTCATGACGGTCATGCTGATTCCTTTGCTGCGCCGTGTCCCTGCCGTGGCCGCTGCCGAGTTTACCCACTGAGGCTCATTTCCCCGCGTAGGGATCGGGCACAGGTCTCGCGCTCTCCAGCCAGGCCGTGTAAATCATGTCGCGCAACATGCTGGCTCCCGCAGCCAGCCGTTCGGCGGTAAACTCCCGCGACTCGGCAGTGCCGGCGCCAACAAATCCTCCCGCCTTATCCAGTTGATAGACCCTCTCCACATAGGTCTTTGAGTGGCGAAGGTAGGCCACATAGGCGTCGAAGATGTCGCCGTCTATGGCCTTCACCGGCTTCATTTTGGCTCGCACCGCGGGCTCGCGCAGGTTGGCGTCAACAAACGGGCCCTCGAACTGCCAGTGAATCTTGTGCTCAGTCGTATAGCCGTTGGGGTTCGGTCCCACCCAGCCGTTGTATTGAATGGAGGTGTGCAGCGGCTGGGAGCCGTCGCCCACGTAATGGCCGAGCCAGCCGGCGTAGAAGACGATTGCCTGCTCGACGGGCCGGGTATCCTCTTTGGCGGCAGCCAGTTTGCGGTACTCGCGCATGGCGGCCTTCAGCCGCTCCCAGACCTCGGTCGTCTCCCACGGCTGGAGGCCGATCTTCTCCGGTCGCTGGCCCGCGGCGAAGACCTTGGCCTCGAAGTCCAGGCGGCGATGCGGCAAGGGGCCCAGCGCGTCGGCCTGCTCAAGATCAATAAAGTGCTCGGGAGCCTGGGCGGCGTTCAGCTCCGGCTCGGCAGGCGAACGCCAGCGATCCGGCTCCGGCCCCAGGTACTCGATCTCGGCTGCGGCCTCCGGCGAGCGCAGGAAGGCCGGCACATCGGCGGGCAGTGTTTCGACGGCAAGCCGGTTGATCATGCGATGGCCGCTGTTGCCCCAGGCGCGGGCCATCGGCGGTTGAGCCAGAACGCAAACCAGCCCGGCCGCAGCCAGAGCCGATGGAAAGAGACGGGAGGAGGCACAGAGAGACAGCATGAGGCCAGTATAGGTCTGCCGCTCCAGCCCTACTTCAAAAACCCCTCCACCGCCGCGTCGAACTTCTCCGGCTGGTCGTACATGATGAAGTGCCGCGAGTCCTCGATTCGGACCAGCGTCACATGCGGCATTGTCTTGTAAGCAGCTTGAACAATGGCCTCATACGCTGCCGCATCAGGCTGCTGCGCCGCCGGATCGTAGGCATAGAGCACCAGGGCCGGCGTCTTGATCGAGGCCACATCCGGCCGCAAGTCGGTCTCCAGATCCTCCTCCATCGCTTCGACGGCCACCGCGCGATCGCTTACGACGAAGCTCTCTGCCACCAGCTTCTGGCCCGCGGGATCCTTCACCATCCGGGCGGCCATCATCGGCTGCATGGCCGCATACTGGTCCGCGGGCATCGCCATCATCTGCTGCTTGATCGCCTCCACCTGCGGCATCATGCTCTCCGGCGTTGCCGCCGGATCCATCAATACTCCCGCGAAGGGCAGCGCGTCCACGATCACGATCTTCCGCACGTCCGCCGGGTGCCTGTCGGCCAGCATCAGCGTCATCAATCCGCCCATCGAGTGGCCGATCACCACCGGGTGCATCTTGTTGGCGGCGATGTACTCGTGCAGCTCCTCGACGATCGGAGCCAGCACCGGCCCGCTTGCATTGGGCCCCGCCGAAGCGCCCGCAAAGCCGTTGACCTGCACCAGGTGCAAACGGTAATTCGGCGCCAGCAGCCTGGCCTCCGCATCCCATACGGAGCGCGAACACGACATCCCCGGAATCAGCAGCACATCGGGCCTGCCCGGCGTTCCCTGGTCAACGACAGTGAAGCGCGCCGGCTCAAAAACAACTGTCGGAGGGGGCAAAGCCGCATGGGACTGCGCAACCAGCGGGGCGATCCCCGCAAGAACAAATGCAAGGATGGCGAGAAGACGAAGTGCTCTCATGATTGGATTCCTTTCGCTTTCAAGAATAATTTCATTCAAGCACATAAAGCCGACTTTCCATTTCATCCTATCCATCGCCGATTGGATAGGATATCAAGCCGTTTGTCGTCTGAGACGGTCCAACTGTTGAGTTCAGCATCGGCTCTCGTCGCTGAAGATCGCTTCGATGGTGGTTTCAAAGAGACGCGCAAGTTTGAAGGCAAGCGGCAAGCTCGGGTCGAACTTTCCCGTCTCGATGGCATTGACCGACTGGCGCGAAACCTCCAGCCGCTGGGCAAGATCGGACTGCGACCATTCCCGTTCAGCACGCAGCACACGCAACCGGTTCTTCATCGGTACCTCGCCAGGAGGAAGGGGATGGAGATGCCCACGAAGATCCAGAAGATGACAGCATCCAGGATCGGGTTCAGGTGCCGGAGGTGGACAAAGCTCTCCAGAAAGCCCCAGATGTTTGTCACGGCCAGAGTTCCCCCAATGCCCCAGAGCATCGCTTGGACCCCGATAAAGCGCTGGAATTCGTCCTTCTCTTCGGCCAGGTAAAGGCCAAAGATAGCCAGCAATCCAACCAAGGGGATTGCCGGCAGAACTGCGAGCGCGTAAGCCAGCGGGCCGGCAGGATGGTAGCGGAGAAAGACCGAAGTGGTAACGGCGAGCGACAGCGCGTACAGCAGCATGGTTATGATATTGCGGCGAAGGTAACGCCGTGCAGCGGGATTGTTGGTGAGGCAATTCATCGTCGGTTTCCTTTCCAGTCAGCATGACTTTTTCCGTGAGTTTTGCAGTTCGCTTGGCACACCGCGCGGCAGACGCAGACAGCCATTCACCGGTACCTGCGCTTGATCAGAATTCGGGCGGCGGCCATGAACAAACAGAACAGAGGCACGAAATAGACGGGATTCAAATGGCGAACTTTGTCGAAGAGCTCCAGAACACCCCAGGACGCAGTGAAGATCATGGTCGCTCCTACCCCCCAGAGCATCGACTGTGAGAGAACCGCGCGCTCGAACTCATCCTTCTCCTCGGCCAGATACAAACCGAAATTAACGATCAGTCCGATGTAGATGACCGCGAGAAGAACAGCGATCACGGTCGTCATTGGGCTGTCATGCCGGATGTGGTGGTAGCCGAATCCCCAGATCGCCAGGACAAATACTGCAACGATCAAAGGCATAACGAAGAAGAGAGTTCGGTCGTCCATTCGGTTTCTGGCGGGGTTGTTCGTCTGACACATGTGCAGTCTCCTTTACTAAGTGACAAGTAAACATTACATCACAATTTGAGAGATGTCAAGTGTCGTTGACAATTATTTTGGATGGGACGTCACGGGTGCATCCCTCGTCCCGCACCTCTGCTCGCGAGTTGTTTTTGTCGCGAGGGTAGGAGATTCGCAAAGCGGCAGATTTTGGCGCGTAAAATCTGAGACAACAGCAAGCCGTCGAGTCGCAAAGGTGAGGATCGTCCGTATGCGCAAGTTCTACGTTCTTATTCTTCTCGTTGTTTTGGCAACGTGGTTCTCTCCTCGCACCGCTTCGGGAAGTGATTTTCCGCAACTGTTGCCACCTGCCAGCGACTTTGAGTTGACTCTGCGTGAGGATCCCAACAGCAAATTGCCGCTTGGTCCTAGTTGTGGCGGCGAAGCGGGACTGACCTTGTCCTGCCGAGCCTTCGTCGTCACCTTGAAGAATGTTGGCCCGCACACGATCCACCTCAGCCGAATCGGTTGTCAGGAACCGATGGTCAACTTTGAGTGGAAGGAGCCGAATTCATCGAGCGGGTGGTGGCCGATCAGCCACGTCAATCGGCCTGCTTGCACGCCATGGACCTACGTGAACCTTCGCCTAAAGCCAGGCGAGAGCACAGAATTCGCTACGCGCCTCGTCTCACCCCTCCGGCCGGCTGACGAAGCCACCGGAGCAACCCCCGGCGAATTCACACTCCGGGCTCAATGGTGGCTTTGGGGTTGCACGGAAAACCCCGAGGGTTCTGACTGCCTCGCTCCGCTTCAAATCCAGAAGCCCGCTTCGTGGGGTGGGACAACAGCCGACGTAGAGATTCAGTCGCCTGTCGAGGTTCTCTCCAACGAGATCAAAGTTCAGTCGCCTATCCTCCCCGATCTCGGCACTCTGAAACTCGGCTTCGAGGTGATCGCTTTACCCAACCCGCAGGGCTGGAGCCAATCGAACCCTCTTCCCGCCAAATGCGCGGGGCAGGCGGGGACGAGCATCGAATGCACGGTCTTCCACTATGCAATTCGCAATCTCGGCGATCGTCCGGTCCGTAACGGCAGGTGGACCTGCGAAGATTACAGCATCATGCCGGAATACCGCACGGATGGTGTCGAATGGAAGCATCTTGAATCCGAGCTACTGGGTTGCACGAGAAACTTCATTGTTGAAACTCCGATCCTGCCCGGCCAGATAGCAGAGGGCACCTTCACAATTCCTAGCCTGGCGCCGAAGTTCAACACAACATCGCTCTATCCCGCAGGTGCGTACGTTTTCCGCTTCCGTTTTCAATCAATCGCCTGCATTGCTGCGCCGGATGGTTCCTTCTGCCTCGTGACCCCCAAAGAACAGCCCGAAGTGACATCCAACGAGGTCACGGTGAATGCCACGAAATTTGTCCCGTCTGGCAAGCCGGAGTAGAAATCGGATACTCTCAACCCATGGGCTTCCAGGAATTCTTAGGCAACTCGGGGACCGTCACCCATCTGCGCGAGAGCATCCGCGCGGAGCGCTTCCCCCAGTCCCTGATCCTGGCCGGGCCGCGCGGGGCGGGAAAGTATACGCTGGCGCTGATGCTGGCCAAGGCCGTCAACTGCCTCGATCCAAAGGAAAGTGACGGCCTGCCCGACTTCTGCGGCGTCTGCCCGAACTGCACCCGCATCGGCCAATCCGCCGATCTTGAGAAGCTGGTCGCCGAGGCCGTAGCCGCGCGCGACGAGATGCGCGACACCGACAAGCGCGAGACCCGCATCCTCATCCAGACCCACCCGGATCTGCTCGTCATTCCGCCCGATCCGCCGCAATTGCTCATCAAGCTCGGTCAGGTCCGTCAGGCGATTCACGTCGCCTACTATCGTCCGCCGGCCGAGTCGCGGCGCACCTTCACCATCTTCACCTCTTCGGCCTTTATGAAAGAGGCGGCCAACTCGCTGCTCAAGGTGCTCGAAGAGCCGCCCCAGCACACTTCGCTGATCCTGCTCACGGAGAACCCCCAGGAACTGTTGCCCACCATCCGCTCCCGCGCTGTTGTCCACCGGCTAGGGGCGATTCCCCCAGCAGATCTCGAATCCCTGCTCGCCCAGCGCCGCCCGCTTCTGAAACAATCTGACCGGGCTCTGGCTGCGCGTCTCGCCGAGGGAGCCGTGGGCCGTGCGCTCACGATCGACCTCGATGTCTATCTCGCCAGCCGCCAGGATGCTCTCATCCTGCTCCGCACAGCTTTACGTGAACCTGACTACTCCGCGCTCTTCCACGCGACAGAAAGTTACAGGGCCGGCGCTGACGGCCAGGAGAAGACCATCAACCTGCTCCGCGCCTTGGGCAGCCTCATCGAGGACCTGCTGCTGATCGTGGCCGGCACGCCGCAGCTCATCCGCAACCTGGACATCGAGGCCGAACTGGCCCGCCTGGCCCACGGCATCAACGTCGACTGGATCGACTCCGCCGCAACCGCCCTCGTGCAGGTCGAGCAAGGCATGCGACGCAACCTGCTCCGTTCTCTCTCGCTCGACGCCATGGCCGTCAGCCTCTAACGCAACTCAGCAGTGTTTCCGTCAAGAAGGAGTTCTCATCCATGAGCCTTGAACCCACGCTACCCAGCGCAAAAAAGCGATCGGCTGCTCCGTCCGTCCGCGGCGTCAGCCGGCCGGCCTCGGTCTCCAACTTCCGCTTGCCAGCCTACCCCTTCGGCCTCAATCGGGAGCAGGAGCCTCCTCAGCGGCAGGCCGAGCTCTTCTACCTGCAAAAGCAGATTCAGACGCAGACTCCCATGGTTCTCGTTCTCGAAGACGGGGAACAGGTCGAGGGCTGCATCGAATGGTATGACCACAACGTGCTCAAAGTACGCGGCCGAACGAAGACGCTGGTCTATAAAGCCGCCATCAAGTACATGTACAAGCTGGGCGACGCCGGACAGTGAAATGCAGCCGCTAGCCTCTGGCCTCCAGCTTTTAGCTCCCGGTTCCGATTCGAGTTTGAATGATTCGGATAGGTCGCCAGACATGCAAACGGCTAACAGCTAGTAGCTAGAGGCTGTTTCCTGCTTTTCCCAGCCTGTCGCGAATCGCCGCGCCAATCCCCTCGGCTGGCGGCAGCGGGCAGAGAATGACAGTGCAACCCTTTTCGTCCAGCTCGCGCAGACCCGCGTAGAGCGCATGAGCCATCTCCTCCGGAACCGCCCACTGCCCCCAGGCGAAGACGGCCGCAACCCCGGCCGGCACGGCCACCTCGGCGGGCAGCATCACGCCCACCCGCTCGCTGGCCAAGCCATGCGCCGCCTCCGCCAACAGCGCGGGCAAATCGTCCTGTTCGCCCTCGATCAGCACCAGCCGCGCCCTGGGCGCATAGTGGCGCAACCCTACGCCCGGTGAGGGCAACGACGCTGGCAGCTCTGCCTCCCGCTCGTCGCAATAGAGTCGCACAGGCCCGGCGATACTTTGAATCTGGGCCATCGTTACTGCTCCCGGCCGGTAGACGATCATTGGTTCTGAACAAGGATCGACCACGGTTGACTCGACTCCATAATCGGTCGGGCCCGCGTCCAGCACCGCGTCGATGCGTCCATCGAGGTCCGCCAGCACGTGCTGGGCCGAGGTCGGGCTGACGTGGCCAAAGCGATTGGCGCTGGGCGCGGCCACCGGCACACCTGCGCGCCGGATCAGCTCCAGAGCCACCGGGTGCGCCGGCATCCGCACGCCGACCAGCGGACGGCCAGCCGTCACCGCATCGGGCACCGCAGCCGTGCGCGGCAATAGAAGCGTCAGCGGCCCCGGCCAAGAGGCCGCCATCAGCTTGCGCGCCGCATCCGGCAGCCTTACCACAAGCTCGGCGAGCTCGGCGTGATTGGCAATATGCACAATCACCGGATCCCACGAGGGCCGCTCTTTGGCCGCGAAGACCCGCGCCACAGCCTCCACATCGAGGGCATTCGCTCCCAGCCCATAGACCGTCTCGGTGGGAAACGCCACCAGCCCGCCGCCGCGCAGGATCGCCGCCGCCCGCTCCAGCGTCTCCCGAGCCTGGGCAGTACCGAGGTGCGCCGGGTCCACCACCATTCGCAATGTCTTCACACTTCTATTGTCGCCTGTCAAATCCATGCGTCGATGCGCCAACCAAAAGAGCCCCGTGCCCTGTCGTCCTGAGAGAAGCGCAGCGGAGTCGAAGGCCCCGCGGTTGTTCCTCTTGCGGAAAAGATGGGAGACCATACGCTCGTTGTGACGCCCTCTGCCGTATACTCGCTCTTTACGATGCCCATCGAGACTGAGATCAAATTCCGTGTGGAAGACATGGCTGGACTCGCCGAGCGGCTTGATGCTGCTGGATTCACGCTGCAAACTCCGCGCGCCTTCGAGAGTAACGTCCTCTACGACACGCCGGACCGCGCGATGCGCGCGCGCACGGAGATTCTGCGCATTCGGAGTTATGCCGGCCGCTTCACCATCACCCACAAGCGGCTGCCCGACGTGGGCCCCGGCGAAGACACGCACAAACATCGCATCGAGACCGAGACCGATGTCGCCGACGGCGAGGCGCTGGCTGAGATCTTTCTCTCGCTCGGCCTGGTCCCCGCCTTCCGCTACGAAAAATGGCGCGCCGAGTGGACCGACGGCGAAGGGCATTGCGTGGTCGACGAGACCCCGATCGGCAACTTTGCCGAGCTTGAAGGATCCCCGGGGTGGATCGACCGCGCCGCCGCCCGACTGGGTGTCGATCGGAGCCAGTACATCACGCTCAGCTATGGCCGTCTCTTCGACCAATGGCGCGAGCAGCACCACTCTGTCGTCCAGGACCTGACCTTCGCCGCGGTAGAGGCAGCTTCTAGCCGCTAGCTCTTAGCTATTAGCCTGGCCTTTTCTCGCATAAGCATTCAGGTCGCCGTCTAGAACGACCGTCGTTTCGCCCAAATTACCGCCATTCGCGCCAAGACCGGCTAAAGGCTCGGAGCTAGTAGCTAGAAGCTGCATTACCCCATTCCTACAGTAATCAGAATCTGAAAATGGATTAATGAGGGTTCATTCGACGCCGATAACCTCAATGAGCGGTTTGAAAGCTCAGAGGCTTCCAATGAACAAGAGCCCGTTCAAGTTACGTTCCAATGGGTTGCGTCGTGTGGGGATGCGGCTGATTCAGGCGGCCGCGCTGGCGCTCGTGGTGGCGATGGCCATCCCCGCACGTGCGGCGGATATCCGCGCCGTCAAGGTGCGGGTGGCGCCCGCTTATCCCGAGATTGCCAAGCGCATGAGAATTACCGGCGAGGTTCGGCTCGAGGTCACCGTGGACCCAGCGGGCAACGTGACTGGCGTAGTAAAGCTCAGTGGGAACGGCATGCTCTCTGCTGCTGCCGAGGAGGCGGTGCGCAAATGGAAATTCGATTCCGGGCCCGACACCTCGACGGTAGAAGTGGCGCTCAACTTTGCACTCGGCCAGTAGGCAGAGCCATTCAGGGCCGCGCAAGATGGGGGGCGAGGGAAACCGGGGTTTCCGGCAGGCGGTTTTTGCCCGCTGGGATGGAACGGCAGATTCTGGTCGCTGGCGGTGGAGAAAACCTGCTCCGCCGCGCACTTCGCTCCCCACTCGCCGGTGCTCGATCTTTCACCGGAGGTTGGATTTGCTCTTGAGAGCCACATGTTCTCTTTTTTGGAAGAGCCGCCTGCATTCCACCTCACTCAGGTTGAACCCGGCGGCAAAGCAGGCAAATGGAAACAGATGACGCCATGCCGGTCCCCGATCCGATCTCCGACGCTTCCGGCGCCGTGGTGCTCTCCATTGCGGTGATTGATCCGGACGATCAATGCCGCAAGGAGGTAGCCGGTGCATTGGCGGGATTCCAGGGCACGACGGTCCGCGAGTACTCCTCCTTCCCGGCCGACCTGGACGATCTGCCGCAGATGCTGGAGAAGCGCTACGATGTGGTTCTCATCGGCCTGGACAGCGACCCGGAGTACGCCTTCGATGTTGTGGAGAGCATCTGCTCCCATAACTCTACCGCCGTGATGGTTTACTCGGCACAGACCCAGTTGGAGCTGGCCATCCGCTTCATGCGCGCGGGCGCTCGCGAGTTCCTCACCGTGCCCCTGCTGCGCGCCGACATTGTCGGAGCTTTGGCACGAGCTTCGATCCGCCGTTCGTCGGGCTTCCACGGCAAACGGGCAGGTAGAAGGCTCTTCGTCTTTCTTGGTTCCAAAGGCGGCTGCGGAGTGACCACCATCGCCGCCAATTTTGCCGTGGCGCTGGCTCAGGAGTCCGGCCAGCGAACCCTGTTGATCGACTTCGGGCTTCCCCTGGGAGACGCGGCAATCAACCTGGGGATGGTCACCGAATACTCGACCGCCAATGCCCTCCAGGATTCCAGCCGGCTCGACCCGAACTTTCTCCGCTCGCTGCTGGCCAAGCATAGCTCGGGGTTGTCGGTGCTCGCGTCTCCGGGGGAATTCTCGCCAGGCGAGCCCTCCAACGACGCAATCGACAAGCTGCTGGCCGTCGCGCGGCAATGCTTCGACTATGTGGTGGTCGATGCCGGCTCGAGAATCGACTTGAGAGGCTCGGCGCTCTTTGAGGAATCGGCCAGCCTTTACCTGATCACTCAGGTCGGCGTCTCAGAACTGCGCAACTCCAATCGCCTGATCACGCAGTTCTTCTCCGCGCGCAACCGCAAACTCCAGATCGTGCTCAACCGGTATACGCCCCAGGCTCTGCTCTTCGACGAAAAACAGATTGCCAAGGCTTTGACCCGGCCCGCACAGTGGAAGATTCCCGACGACTACGTCAACGCGCGGCGTACCCAGAACACGGCCAAGCCGGTCGCGCTGCAAGACTCGCCCATCTCGAAGGTCATCCGCCGGATGGCCAGAACGGCCTGCGGCCTGCCTGCCAACCCGGAAAAGAAAGGCTTCTTCCTCTTTCGCAAGGAATTCTGGTCTTCTCCCAAGCCGGTGCGCCAAACTGCCGAAGTTGGAGAAGGATAAAAACGGCCCGGCTCGCTACTTCCCCGCCCCGTGGCACTTCTTGTACTTTTAGGCGCTCGCCCAATTTGTTTCATCGGATCATTTCACGGCTCAAAGATTCAGGCGCGAAGCTGATGCGCAGGTGCGTACGCGTGGCCTTGGCAAATCTCTCCAGCGTGCGCGTCGATGGCAGCACCTTGCCGCTTTCCAGGCGCGCAACGACTGCTTGAGTCGTTCCCATCGCCTGGGCAACCTGCTCCTGCGTCATATCCGCATCGCTCCGCGCCTTGATCAGGGCCGATGCAAGGGCGAACTCACTCTCCAGCGCATCATAGGCCGCAACATACTTCGGGTCTTTCTTCCACTGCGCAAAGCTCTCTTCAACGGGAATGAATTTCGGCTTCATTGAACCTCCTTGGCCTTCTTCAGGGCTTGAACGATCTCCTGTCGCGGCGTCTTCTGCGTCTTCTTGGCAAAGACATGCACGATCACGATGCGCATCCCCGACGCTGTGACGTAAACGGCACGGGCGATGCCGCTCCTGCCCTTCAGTCGCATCTCCCACAGCGGCCCCTCCAGATGCTTCAGGTAGGGCTCGCGTATCCGCTCCAAGCCGTGGGCCTGAATCAGTTCCACAATGCGCTGAAAGCTCGCTCGAAGATCGTGAGGAAGAGCGTCGAGCGTCTCCTTGATCTCCTCGTTCAAAAAGCCCACAGCCCATCGCATGGAATTATTATACCCTTTTTGCAATGTTTTGCCAGGGTCTCGGGCCTGATGCGCGGCGATTTCTCCAATCTTTCGGAGCGCAGGCTGATGGAGTGCCTGAACCGCCTCGGCTACGACACTGAAATCAAGTTGACTCCCGCCGCCGAGCCAGTCGGACGGCGAAGTTTGGCCGTTGCGTGACTACAGCCGGTCTGGTTTCAAGGTCTCCCACCCTTCCGTAATCCGTCTGTGCGATCTATAGCGCAACTCGTAAAAAACCTTGCTCCTTGAAATAGAAATCCGAGTCCAGGATTCTGGCTAGTAGAATATCCTCCCGAATTTTCGGTTCTGCTGCATGGGTCCCAGCCCACTCTCCATATATTTCAATGATTTTCTCGTTGGTTGCGTGTAAAAGATTGAACAATGCCTCTCGATTGAATCGATCTGAAGTAAGACTTTCTGCATCGGACTCATCTCCTGCGCCCGGCCACCCTCCGTTCTGGTACATCAAGTTCGGGAAATCGCATCCACAGCATGAGGTTGAGCCCACGTATTGTACTTCTGGGTTATTGAAGAGGCTTCTAATAGGAGCATCGGTGTCGCTTAGAGACTTGACAGAAATGTCGGGAGCCTCTTTCACCCAACTCTTACGGGGTAAAGGCTTGGTCGTCGCGACATAGAGCATAAAGCACATAAAGAGATTCTAGCGCCGAATGCCCCAACTCCGGATTTTCGGAGCTGGGATTCGCATCACTAAACCAAAACTACTTCCCCGCCCCGTGGCACTTCTTGTACTTTTTCCCGCTGCCGCAGGGGCAGGGATCGTTGCGCCCCACCTTCTCGCCCGCCCGGCGCTGCGTGGGCTGGCTCCCGTCTCCGCCCGATCTGCTGGCCGCCTCCAGTTCCCGCTCCTTCTTGCGCTGGAACTCCTTTTCCAGCGCGTCGATGGTGGTCGAAGGCTGGCGCGTCGAAATCGCAATCTCTCGCGGCGCCCCATCCAGCGTCAGCGGGTTGGCAGCGCTGGCCACAGGCGGCGCAAGCGGAACCGTTCTCCTCGGCTGCGGCGCGGCATCCACCGGCTGCCCATCCTGGCCCAGAATCTGCATCCGGAAGAGGAACCGGACCGTGTCCTCCTGGAACTTCAGCATCATCGCCTCGAACATGTCGAAGGACTCCCGCTTGTATTCCACCAGTGGGTCCAGTTGCGCGTAGCCGCGCAGCCCGATCCCTTCCTTCAGGTGGTCCATCGAAAGCAGGTGATCCTTCCACAGCCCGTCGATCACGCTCAACATCACCATCCGCTCGTGGTAGCGCATGGTCGCGGCGCTGAGAATCCGCTCCTTGGCATCGTACTGCTCCTTCAGCTTCTCGAAGATCGCCTCGCCCAGCTCGTGCCGGCTGAGTTCTTGCGGATTGATTCCGGTCCCGCCGAGATTCAGCGAGGCGAGCTTCAGTCCGAAGTGATCCGTCAGCTTCTCGTCGAGTCCCTTCATATCCCACTGATCCGGGTGCACCTTTTCGCCGGCAAACTCGTCCAGCAGGCCGCTCAGGATTCCGCCCACGTAATCCTCGAGGATCAGCTCCTTTTGGTCCACGCCCTCTAGCAGTTGCCGCCGCAGCCCGTAGACCGCCTCGCGCTGCTTGTTCATCACATCGTCGTATTCGAGCAGGTGCTTGCGGCTCTCGAAGTTCTGCGCCTCGACTGCCTTTTGCGCGCCCTCGATGCGCTTGGTAATCATCTTCGACTCGATGGGCTCGTCTTCCTTCATGCCCATCCGCTGCATCATCGAGCTCATCCACTGCTTGGCGAAGATGCGGATCAGGTCGTCTTCGAGCGAGAGATAAAAACGCGACTCGCCGGGATCGCCCTGGCGCCCCGCGCGCCCGCGCAACTGGTTGTCGACGCGCCGCGACTCGTGCCGCTCCGTGCCCAGGATGAAGAGCCCGCCGGTCCCGATCACCTGGTCGTGTTCAGTCCGCGCCGCCTCGGCGTGAATGTTGTAGACCGTGGCCCATTCCATGGAGTCGATCTCGAACTCCTGGCCTTGATAGTAGAAGCGCAGGAATCCCGGCGGAGCCATCGGGTTGATCGCCCCCTCGGCCACACTGATGGCCCGAGCCTTGTTCTTCTTGACCAGCTCCTGGCGGGCCATGAACTCCGGATTGCCGCCCAGCAGAATATCCGTGCCGCGGCCGGCCATGTTGGTCGAGATGGTCACCATTCCCAGCCGCCCGGCCTGCGCCACAATCTCCGCCTCGCGCTCATGGAATTTTGCGTTCAGCACCACGTGTCTCACGCCTTTGCGCTGCAAGATCCCGCTCAGACGCTCGCTTTTCTCAATCGATACCGTGCCCACCAGCACCGGCTGCTGCTGCTCGTGCAGCTTGGCGATGTCGTCGGCCACCGCATTGAACTTGGCCTTCTCGAACAGGTAGACCACATCCGGATTCTCAAGCCGAAGCAGCGGCTTGTTGGTGGGAATGACGACAATCTCCAGCTTGTAGATCTTCTCGAACTCGGCCGCCTCGGTCTCCGCCGTACCCGTCATGCCGCTCAGTTTCTTGTAAAGGCGGAAGTAGTTCTGGAAGGTGATCGTCGCGAGCGTCTGGTCTTCCTTTCGGATGCTCACGCCCTCCTTGGCCTCGATCGACTGGTGCAGTCCGTCGGACCAGCGGCGGCCCGGCATCAGGCGGCCGGTGAAGGTATCGACGATGATCACCTCGCCGTCCTTCACCACATACTCCACGTCCCGCTTGTAGAGAGCATGCGCCTTGATCGCCGTCTCGACGTAGTGCTTCAGTTCCCAGTTTTCCGCGTCGGCGATGTTGCCGATTCCGAGCAGCTTTTCGATCGTGACCCAGCCCTCGTCTGTCACGCCGATCGTGCGCTGCTTTTCGTCCACGATGTAGTCGCCGGTCAGGTACTTTTCTCCCTCCCTGAGGTTGAGGCCCAGCTCCGCCACGCGCTTCGTATCGCTGGCTTCGATCTCCTCGCCAAGTTTCAGTTCAGGAATGATCTTCTTCACGCGCGCGTACTTGTCGGTGGTCTGGTCGGTCGGGCCGGAGATGATCAGCGGCGTCCGCGCTTCGTCGATCAGGATCGAATCCACTTCGTCGACGATCGCGTAGTAGTGCCCGCGCTGGACACAATCTTTTATTTCAAACTTCATGTTGTCGCGCAGGTAGTCGAAGCCAAATTCATTATTGGTTCCGTAAGTAATGTCGGCGGCGTAAGCGGCTCTGCGCTCGTTGTCGTCCAGGTCGTGGACGATCACGCCCACCGTCAGCCCGAGAAACTCGTAAATTTTGCCCATCCACTCGGCGTCGCGCTTGGCCAGGTAGTCGTTCACCGTCACCACATGCACGCCGTGGCCGGCCAGAGCGTTCAGGTAGCAGGCCAGAGTGGCGACAAGCGTCTTGCCTTCGCCGGTCTTCATCTCGGCAATCTTGCCCTGGTGCAGCACCATGCCGCCGATCAACTGCACGTCGAAGTGCCGCATCTGCACCGAGCGCCAGCCGGCCTCGCGCACCACCGCAAAGGCCTCGGGAAGAAGCTCGTCGAGGGCCTCCCGCTCGGCCGCGGCCTGCTCTTTCGCCCGCCGCTCGGTGGCCTCCCGCGCATCGGCATCTCGACCCGCCGCCCTCAACTCGTCGGGGTCCTCGAACCCCTTCAACCGCTCCGCAACCCGCTCCGCAATCCTCGCCCGGAACTCAACCGTTTTGGCCCGCAACTCGTCGTCGGTAAGTTTCTTCGTATCTTCTTCGAGAGCGTTGATCAGAGCCACAATCGGCATCAGCCGCTTGATCAGGCGCTCGTTCGCCGTGCCAAAAATCTTCGTTAAAGCCTTATCGAAAAACACAGGAATCTCCGTCTACCAGTGTAAATGCTGGGGGTTGCGGCGGCTTCAACACCGCCAATTCGTCTAAAGAAGCACCGTGCCCCATTCTTTCGCCTTCTTCATGGCGAAAGCGTGGGAAACCACAAACCTCAATCGCGCGTTTTCAACCCGCCCACAATCTCAGAGCCGCAACACGAGTCTCTCGACCGGCTCGCCCCGCCGAATTCGCTTCAATTGCCGGTTCAGTTGCTTCGTCACGCTCCCCGGGTCGCCCTCATCGTCCTCGTCGGCGTCCTCTTCCTGCTTTACCTCCACAACATTGGCAATGCTAGGCCGGCAAAAGACCTGTAAGAAGAGAAACGCCATTCCCAGGGCGGAGGAAGACGGACAAAATCCGCAATTTTTTCTTCCCAGCTGTCGATTCAGCCGCCAACGGGCACGCAGAAGGAAGTAGTAAACAAGAAGGGCGGCAATCGCCAGAAACGGCGCACTCGCAGCCAAGGAACCCAATACAGAAGGATCGAAGCGCATCAGCACCCTCACAAGGCACAGGCAGAACTTCTCGAAAGAAAGGTCCGCGCTTGCAAAACAGCCCTAAGCTGTTCTGCGGCGCCGGACAAGTTCTGAGGGAATTATGCGAGTCCGAAGGGCGGCGGGCGCTCGAAGAAGCGTGGGAAGCGCCGGAGCGTCAGGCGTGCGGCCGACGTACCCGTCGGCTAGTGGCGCAAACAGGCTAAGCGGCGAGATGATCCCAACAAAGAGAAGCGGCAGTATCGCAACCCAATCCGCGCTGCCAGAGTGGCCGTGCGGGATCAGCATGCACACCAAGGCAATTCCAATTGCGATGGCCGCAATCAGTAACCATCTGCGCCGCTGACGATTCTGAATCATCCGTGCTCCAGTATACATATTTGGCGTTCAAGAGAATATGGGCGCCCCACCCTCGCCGCGTTCTTGTTTTGCGACTTCAAGGTCCCCAACCTCAGGTCTTCGTCGTTGGGGTGATCAAGGGTGGGCCGCCACGAACCCAACGGCAGCCGGCCTTTCTCAACCCGAAGAGTACCGTGCCCCATCCCTTCGCGTTCTTCGCTAAAGGGTGGGATACCACGAACCTCAACCAGCCAATTCATGAGATTCCAGAAGTCGATCCGTCCGCTATCCCCGCTGTCATCCTGAGCGACCGACAAATGGCCAGTCATCCCGAGCCGAGCGCAGCGAAGTCGAAGAACCTGTTTATGCTTTTTGGCTAAAACGGAACTATACGGCTTTTTGGCGTGGGATTTACTCGTATCTGTAATGATATTAATGAGTTACACGTGATTTTGTGGTTTTGTTGTGGCCAAAAACCGTGTCCATTTTCAAATTCGTGAATGTTGGCGTTACTCACGAGCGGGGCAGGATCTTAACTTGTGCCGGTTTCCATACTCTTACCTCGCGAGCGTGCGCCACGATCCTTGCCCTCTTTGTTTGGCACCCGCGTGAGATACAGAACGATTTGGCATCATCAGGGGTTTCCACAATTCGACTGGATCGATCCCCAAGCGCTGGGCGTTGCCTTCCGCGATGCAGATTCGCGCAACGAGAGACTCACAGCGCTGGCGCAGAGTGGCGATTTCCTGATCTCGATCATGCAAGGCATCGGCTTGGGAGCGGCGTTGTGCTTCACGCGGCGACAGCTCGCTGCCTTTTGCTTGCTCCTCTGCTGCCGCGGCAATCTCCATATCCAGGCCGTACTTTTTGAGAGTTTTGCGGTCAAAGCCCGTCTGTTTTGCCACCGCCAGGACGTGCAGGGGTGCGTCTTCCGGAGACTTCGCCACGGCAGTCACAAGATAGACTCGCACCGCCTCACGCACTTCGTTTTCCATCGATGGGCGCGGCATAGTCAGTTCTCCGTGAGGCGTTTGAACCGCGAGCCCTTGCCAATATGCGGGCGCACGAGATTTTCTCCACGATTTGGCGTGGTGGAGAGGATGCGATCAACGCCCGCCAACGTGGCCTTCGCATCTGCGATCCAGTGTTCGGACAGATCGGCTTCTCCGCGAGACCTTTGCGCTTCGGCATTTTCCAGAGTCAATTTCGTCCTCTGCTGCAACTGGACGAGGTTTTGTCGATGTACCCCATTCGCGGTATCGAACAAGTAGTCGTCACAATCCTTGACGCAGTTCAACATCTTTGGACAGGGCGATAGCTTGAAGTCATGCACGCAAAGGCCAAGCGGAGTTACGTGTACCGCCTGTAGCTGCGCTTCCAGAAAGGCATCGCGGACATCGTCGTGCAAATTGAAATAGATGTCCGCAACGGCGCCTTTTGTACGGCCGGATTGGAGCGCACTCTTCAACGTGTTGATCCGTTCAGAGGGAGTCAGGTGCTTGTAAGCTTCCAGATCTCCGAGATGTTCCCGGCCTTGCCAGCGCGCGATCACCTCATCGGGAACGCCGGCCACAGCCGCCTTGGTTGTGACCCAATGTCGAAACTGGTGACTGTGCAGGCGAAAGAACTGTCCTTCCTCGTCCCGCAATCCGAAGCGTACAAAGACGGATCGCGTGGCCGTTCCTAACGCCGTCCTTCTTCCCAGAAAGTCGTTGACGGTCTGCTCCAAGACGGGCTCAACCAGGAGGGGGTTTGTTTCAAGATGCTCGTTGAAGAAGTTGCGAAAAGCGATGAACAGGCTCTTGGAGAGACTCTGCCGAGTCCCATCGCGGCGATCGACAACCCACAACGCCGGCACGCGCAGTCTGAGCAGGTACGAGCGAACATCCGCTGCCCGATATTCGTAGCGGGCCGATTTCCGGCCAGGTATCCGTATCGCCTCCCGGGCAAGCTCGGAAAGGGGAAGCCGATTGACGCTGGTAGGGGCAATGCGAAGAAGCTTGGCGACCTCTTCGCGCCGCAACAATCGATTTCCGGTGATGCCGGGGAGAGTTACCCGGTCGGGCCTGGCTTCAAGTAGCCGAGCGCGTCTGCGGGCAGCAAGAGTCAGCTTCTTTGCTTCCTGAATAGCGGTCCTGGCAAGCTCAGCCTGTTTCGGCGTCATCCAGCGAACCGCCAGTTGTTTCCGCCCGCCGCGGGACTTTTCCTTGTGGTACCGTATTCCCCAACGTTTCCTTGTGCCAGTTCCCTCCGAGCACAGGCAGTCCAACGGCAGCGTGAGTGCTTCGCCGATGCGAAACGCCGTTGCCAGCATCACCGCGAGGATACAGGCAATCAATCTGTCGCGCGGCTCCCTCGCATATTTCGCAAAGATGTCGCCCACGGCCTGAATCGCGCCGTCTGACGGCAAGCGCTTCATCCGCTCCAACTGTCCATCCAATGTGTATCGCTCTGAGTCGTCGGTTCGCGGCGTGGTGAATATGACTTCCATCGGCCGCACGATACCGCCGCCCGGGGCCGCGGCGAGCGATCGCATCATGAACTGGAGTTGAGTGGACCTCTTGTAGGTTGTCGATGGGCTCCAGTGGGCGAGCATTATTTGCTCGGTTTTCAGCAGATCCTCCTCGGTCAATAGCGACCAATCGAATCCATGCGAGTCGCCGAATCGAGAAGCGATGGCTTCCCAGAGCATGCGCGCGATATCCACTCGATACGACATCGTTCCGGCGGCACATCGGCTCAGCATCAAGTAGGCTTTTACAACGTTTGCAAAACGCGGTGGCAGGCCATCGGTCTCGGAACCGTAGCGAGTGAAGTGCAGCCGTGAGTTGGAGGTCTTGTGCCTGGAAGTGCGCAGATGCCGGACATCCCAGATCGGCGAGTCAAAATCTCCGTTGGGAAACAAGGCAGGAAAGAGCGCCCGTCCTTGACGCACATACGATGTCTCCGCTGCCAGCGTCATGCAGACGTATCCTTCCTGCCGGATTCCCGCGCGATCTGCGCCAGCAACTGGCGAATGGCGGCCATGACGTCCTCAAACTGCATAGGAATGCGGGAATCGCTAACCGGTTTCATCGCCTCCGCAATACGTTCGAGCGCCGCCAGAACCTCGGCGTGAGGGCCGGTACGGAAGGCCGCGAAGAACTCACAGGGATAACAAGTGAGCGGGGGAGCCAGGCGGCACAGTCCATCCTTGCGAACATCGCGGCCGCACATGCCAATCCCACCCAGGTTCAGCGGGGCCGTTGGCAAGTGAACGAGTTCGCCTGGGATACTCTTGGGCGGAACACCTGGGAAAACCGATCGAGTATGCGAGTCAACAATCCTTCCGCGAAATCGCTGCAGCAAGGGATCGAATATCCGGTCGAACTGCTCTCCCAACTGATCAACAACGTAAGACGCCGCTTCTACGTAAACGTCGACGTTCTGCAGGTCCGTGTGGTCGAGGACTTCAGCTATCCTCTCTCGTGATGCACCCTCTCTCGCCATCTCCGTCGCAAGAGTTGACCGAAACCGTCGTGGCGTGAGGTGAAGCTGCGATCTGGTTCGAGGTGAAGTCAATCGAGCCGCGGTTGCGAATCGCGCCATCGCCTGGTTGATGCCTTCCTCGGGAGAATCCGACGGCAACCAATGAAACAGAGGATCCTCCGGCCCTCCCTTGCGCAGCGCGATCAGCAGTTGCCCGAGTTGGTCGCTGACCGGTCTCGTTCGGGTCTCCCGGAACTCCTTACGCTTTTTCACGCGCGGCATCTGAATCTGGTATTTTGTGATCGTTCGCGAACGGCCGCCGTCAACAATCTTCGTCTCGAAGACGCGCAGGTCGTGGTTCTTCATCCGCGCGGTTGACTGCGGATTAAGGCCCAGTTCCAAATGCAGCATGAGGAGCGCGCGATCAAACGGCGTTCCCGCACCTGCGGCAATCGCCTGGATTACGATCCGTTGCTCGTCCGAGTCCAATGGCCCTTTCAGCGGATCCCGGAAACAAACGGCTGCTCCCTTGACGTTGCCTTGCGCGCGAATCGTCTTCAAAGCCAAGGCAAGATCGCGATCAAACTCCGGCAGTTGCACGCCGAAAGCTCCCCAGAAGTACATCTCCCGCAGGCGCGCAAAGTCGTTGCCCTTGCTGGCCGTCGAGAGGCCATGCTCGAGAAATGCACGGAACATCTCCTCGGTCACTTGGCTCCAATCGAATGGCGCACATCTGTAGGCGCCAACCGAGTTCGGCCGCGCGGCGTACCAGAGAACGAATCTGCGGAACATCACGAAATCGTTCCAAACAGTCATGCCTTTTGAGAAGGTCAGCCTGTATGCAAGGTAGATCTTCAGGATGTGGACGGATCGGCCCGAGAGACTCAGCCGGGAAGAGGCAGGCAGAATAATTTTCCAATCGATCTTGAGCAGACGGCCGCCATCGGCCGAAGCGCGAAAGCTCCAGACTTCATCTGTCGTATCGACGATCTGCCGGTCTTTGGTGATGACCTGTGCGCGAACCGCCGGCAAGGGCGGCAGAGGCGGTGCTTGTTGTTTCAATATCGCCGTGGCGGCAGTCATGGTTGACCTGCCTGGGAGCCGTACAGGCGTTCGTTCCGTTCGCGGAGAAAGGCGCCGGCGCAGCGGGCCATCGCGTTCTGTGTGTAATGCAGCGGCATGGTGGAGCCCGGCTTCCAGCCGCCCAATGCTCGCAGCAGGGCCAGCGTCTCTTCCTCGGGATGCTGAGCGAGCAACTCTTCCGCCAGGACCTCAGCCCAGGTGTGACGAAAACTATGCCAGGAAAGATGTTCAATCCCGGTGTTCCTTGCGATTACACAGGCCACTTCGTTGGTGGCGGTAATCGACAACGCTTGTCCCGCCGCCGTTACGAACAAATAGGGACTCTGCCCAGCTGGACGTCCAGTTGGCGGCCGGTTCGTCAGATAAGCGCGGAGACCGCTTCGAATCTCTCCCGATAGATCGAGCACCCGCTCGATGGTCTTCACGGCAGGGCGGTGCCGTCGATGATCTGCCGCGTCATGAGCCCGTCGTCTGACCTTAAGCCCGGGCGATTCCGGCCGTGGCAAGTCATCCAGCCGAAGCTTGAGCAACTCTCCACGTCGAAGGCCACACTGAATCGCAATCCCATACATGAGCCAGTTGCGCAGGCGCGTTTCGGTTCGGAATGGATTAGCGGCGGCGAACTGAAAAGGCAGAATAAGGTTGCCGTTGGCTACACGGCGAGGACCGATCAACCCGTTAACGCGCGCCACTTCTTCGACGGTCAGAGGCTGGATCCGTTGCGAATCACCGCTCTGGCGAGTGACTGCATGAAAGGCCTCATCCAGACATGCCCTCTGGCAGCGGATCTGATCGAATGACACTCTCTGCGTGCGTCCCTGGCCGGCAGGATCGGCCGCCCACTTCAGGAAATCACGGATCACGCTCGCATGCCGGGCCACAGTGTTGCTGCTGGAGATCGAGGCCTGTGTGATCTCAACGACGTGACCGCCAACTCTCAGAAACACAAGCAAGTCTTGAATCTGCATCCCAGTCAGTGCTTGGCCTTCTTCGAGAAGATCGTCCAACTCTCCGCCGAGAGCAGCACTGCTCCACGTATAGAGCAAGCCAATGGATCGCAAATCGTTGGTCAGGGTCGAAGGCATGGACTGCCAACGCCTGCGGCGGACCACCCACCGTGTGGCAACCCGAACGGGAATCCAACTGGACGCATCTACCAGGGTTGGTAGCAACTCTCCGGTGTCGAGCGTCAACGCAAGAACCCGGAATCGACGCTGCCGACCCTCCGCCGCCCGATCCTCGCTCGCATGCTCCCTCATCGGCACAGTCACCTGCCATGCCCGAAAAAGACGAAGCGAAGATGATTTTGTTAGCCAGCCATGGTCTCAGCATCGCGCCCTTCGATGGAGCCTTCCACTCCGCCCTAAACGCGCCGCCCTACGGGCGTCGCAGGGCTCCGTTCCAGGCTCCATCGAAGCAGAACAACCACCCCATCACGACGAACCCTACGCCGTTAGAGGTTCTTCTTCTGCTTCCGAGAAAAGCGACAAGTCAATCCTCGTAAATGGACACGAAAACCAAGGTAGTACCCTAGAACGGTATATCGTCGTCGGAGATTTCGGTTTGCTGCGCGTAATCGTCCTGGCCGCCGGCTGCTGCCGGTGGACGCTGGTCGAAGCCCGCCGCCGAGCTCGATGAGCTGGCTGCCTTGCTGTAGCTGCCTCCGCTCGCGCCATCCTCGCGGCCTGAGAGCAGGACCAGTTCATTGACCAGAATCTCGGTCCGATAGCGCTTCTGGTGGGTCTCTTTGTCCTCCCAGCTATTGGTCGTGAGCTTGCCTTCGATGTAGAGCTTGGAGCCCTTCTTCACGTAGTCGCGGACGATCTCGGCGGTGCGGTTGAAGGCCTTCAGATTGTGCCATTCGGTGTGGTCCTGCCAGTTGCCCTGCGCGTCCTTCTGGCGGTCGCTTGTGGCCAGCGCGAGGCTGGCGACCATGGTGCCGCCGGGGGTCGAGCGAATTTCCGGGTCTTTGCCCACATTGCCCAAAAGGGTGACCTTGTTTACGCTTCTTGCCATGTCGTTGCACTCCAATCATCGAAAAGAATAACAGAGCCTCATCCCTGGCGTGAAAGCGCCCGGTTGCGCAGCCACTTGGCTACGCCGAGCACGAGCAGCAGGCCGCCGAAGGGAATGCACATCAGGGCGACGATCAGGGCGAACCAGCCGGCGTTGGTGCTGGCGCCGGTGGGCGAGAAGCCTCCCAGCACGGTTTCGAGCAGCAACGCCGCCAGCAGCCCCGCGCCCAGCATCGACGCGCCCCATTGCAGCAGTTGGCGCGTGCCGTCGTTCGCCGGGCTTGCATTCGAATTCGAGCTGCCTGACGCCATGATCGTTCCTTGCAGCGCTGGTTGAGGGTTGTGGTTTCCCATCCTTTTCACGAAGAACGTGAAAAGGATGGGGCACCCGGCTGCGTTTTCTAGTCCCTAATCCCTAGTCCCTAACCACTGTACTTATCGCGCCAGGCGCAGCATCGCCCAGGTCACAACACCGGTGATCGAGACATAGAGCCATAGCGGAAAGGTCCAGCGGGCCACCTTGCGATGCTGCGGAATCCGCCCGCTGAGCGAGAAGAAGAAAGTAATCAAAATCAAGGGAAGAGCCACAGCTGCTAGCGTGATGTGGCTGATGAGCAGCGGATAGTAAATGAAGCCCAGAGTGCCACTCGCCGGATATTTCACTTCGGCATGTAGATAGTGATGCAAAAGGTAGCTGACAAGAAACAGAGAGGAAAAGGTGAAGGCCGTAAACATGGCCTTACGATGAGCATTGATGCGTCGCGCCTTGATGAAGGTAAAGCCGAAGAGAAGACTTATGGCACTGAGGCCATTGAACAGGGCATTGAGAGTCGGCAGAAAAGCGAAACGGCCACTGGAGGCCACGGCGGGGTGGACATAGATCAGCCACAAAATGAAGCAGCAAGCCGCTGCGCTGACGGCGAGAATGGCTCCGATGGCGGGCCGGGTACCTGTGAATTGGGCTGCGGTCGTCATGACTTCCTTAATGCTTCGCAACGGCGCAGAGCATCAGCGTAGTAAACAATAGCGGCAGGTAGAGTACGCTCACCTTGAGCAAGTCGCGCGCCAGCCTGCGGCTCTCCTTTTCAGTGGCGCGCAGAATACGGGCGAAACGAATGGTGTAGGTCAGGTAAACCAGGTCCAGCGCGACGGCCAGTACGGCGTAGACTGGGCTGGCCAGGCCCAGCCGCCACGGCGCCAGGCTCACCGGAATCATCGCCACGGCGAAAAACAGCGCCTCGGCCACAGTGGACATTCCATCCGGCTGAACAACAGGCAGCATTCTGATTCCCGCGCGGGCGTAGTCCTCGCGATAAAGCCACGCGATCGACATGAAGTGAGGAAACTGCCAGACAAAGAGGATGGCGAACAAGGCCACGCCCGGCCACTCGATGCGGCCTCGCGCCGCGGTCCAGCCGAGCAACGGGCCCATGGCGCCGGGGAATGCGCCGATAAAGGTTGCCAGGGCGGTGACCCTCTTGAGCGGCGTATAGATGGCCACATAGGTGAAGGCCGTAAGCAGCGCCAGGGCCACCGTGAGCAGGTTGGTGTGCATGAGCAGCCACAGTGCCCCGAGAGCCAGCGTGCCGAGGCCGGCCAGCAATCCCTGGGCCAGCGAGAAGCGGCCTGCAGCCATGGGTCTGTCGGCGGTGCGCTTCATGCGCGCGTCGGTCCTGCGTTCCAGAACTTCGTTCAGCGCGCCCGCCCCGGCTGAAACCAGGCCGATGCCCAGCAGCGTATCCAAAAGGCCGCGCTGCACGCTGGTGATGCCCGACTCGATCGATCCCAGATAAAATCCGCCCCAGCCCGTCACCAGTACAAGAGCGACGACCTTGACTTTGAACAGTTCGCGAAGGTCCTGGATCAGCGCGGCCGTAGCGCCGGTGTCGGACGCAGGTATCCGCGGTGGATCCTGAGCGGCGAGCTCTGACGGAACGTCGGCCTGGGTGGCGGAAGTCATCTCAATGAGGCGTAACCTCTCTGCCTGTCAGTCTGCCCGGATCCCTCTAAAGAAGGCCAGGCTGCTGACCGCACCGGCTGATCTCTGACCTCTGATCTCTGGCCCCTGGTCTCTCACTGTTTCCCAAAGCGGTAGACCACGCCGGTCGTGAAGCCGCGGGTGGACTGGATGGTCGAGCCGAAGCCACTGAAGAAGTACTCGGGAGCGACGCGCAATCCAATGCTCGGCGTCAGGTTGTACTCCCACGGAACGCTGACGCTGATCGCAAAGGTGTTCCCGTTGGGCCAGAGACCGAATGAGGCGGGCGTTGCTGTGCCAAGGTCGCCGGAAAAGTATCCGTGCATGATCCCGCCCAGCACGCGGCCGGAGACCGAAAACTTGGGTTGCATGTAGAAACGGTAGGTCGGCCCGATGAGGCCCGTGTACTCCTCGATGGCTGCGTTGGTGATAAAGTTGCCGGAAGGGTTGTTTATGCCACCCACGTAGGCGGTGGCGTAATAGCCGCGGGCTTCGACGGTCGCTCCCAGCCGCTCGCTGTAATAGCGTGTGAATCCGGTGTCCCAGGCGTACTCGTGCGCCAGTTCGAGTCCGCCGGGTTTATTTGTCAAAAGGGAAACCGGCCCTCGACCGGGGTTGAACCTCAGGTAGCCAAACCCCAGGTTCGCCTCATAGAGGTGGTCGTAGGCTTCGTGAATGGCCGCTGCGCGGCGCTGTGCGCGGCGGGCCCTGATGCGTGCCTGCACGCTCATCTCACCTTGGGATTGCGTTGGGGCCTGAGCCTGTGCTTGATCTGCGGCGGGAG
This sequence comes from uncultured Acidobacteriaceae bacterium, assembly GCA_963710875.1. GTDB lineage: Bacteria > Acidobacteriota > Terriglobia > Terriglobales > Acidobacteriaceae > Telmatobacter. The sequence continues at coordinate 172,128 of CAVQBW010000006.1, forward strand.
CGGAAGCTTCGGGAGTGCTGCTCGAACTCGAGCTTTGGGCAAGTGCGGCGGTCACGGCTGCGAGACCCAGTGCCAGCAGAAGGGCAAGACGGCGAGAAAATGACATCGTTATCGGGTTACCTCCAAGGGAGTGCGAAAGCACTGCGCCAATCCATGAAGGCGGTGCTCCCCCCATAGGTATTAAACCACCTTGGGGGGAGCCTTGGGGGGCAACCACCCCCGGATTCGCGTTGCGGAGAGATTCGACGACGGTTCACTTCACTTGATTGCGTGCAGATCGGTCTGCAACTGTGTCTGGTTGAAGCCGGCGGGTGAGCCCTTGGCAGTCAGCCAGTCCTGGGCAAGCAGGGTATGCGCCTCGTCGCAGTACTTCTTCCAGAAGGCCAGGGTCATGGTCTTCGGTTGGCCCCAGGTGATGCAGGTGAAGCCGTTTGTGTCGTATTCAGGCACGAAGACGCAGTGGCCGCCCCAACTGCCTTTCTTGGCGTTGGCGCCGCCATTGGGAACCACGTCCCACACGTCCTGGCTCTGGGCGGTCATAGGCAGGGAGAGGCCGATATAGACGCCGCCGAAGAGGAAGATAGACTGCCGAATCTCCGCCAGATTCGCGGGCTTGGGATCGGCAAAGGCCAGGAGCTTGTGCCCGGCGAAGCCGTTCTTCTGGAAATCGTTCAAAACATCCAGTTCCACGCCTCCGTTGTCGGTGTTGGGATCGCCGGGGACGTACCCGTCCCACTGTTGGTAGTAGCTCTGGATGGTGGGGTCGGGGACGGTGACGATCGAGCCGGTATTGGCGGTCCACACTTGCACGGCGTGTCCCAGGCCGGCGATGGTGCAGTCGCCCAGCGTGTCGTTGAGCATCATGCCCCAGTCGGCGATGCCTTTGGTCCAGTCGGCGGTCGGAGGAGGCGGCGGCAGCGCCGGGGTAAGGTATTTGGCGAATGCCAGCGTGCGGCTGTCGGTCTTGATGGCCTTGCGGCCCAGTTTCATCTTTGAGTGATCTGTCATAGGGGATTTCCTTTCCTGTCATTTTGGGGATAGTCACGGGTAGGGATGCCAGTCTCCACCGCAGCACACAACTCCCGTGCGCCAGAAGCCCCGCGGCGGTATGGCGAAACTGTGTCAAATCCAGACACTTTTGTCCAGCAAATCTTTTGGATTCACCCGGAGGTCGCCTCTTCGCTCAGCACCGAGGCTCGAAAATGCTCTACCATGAAGGGCAGTGGAGGCTTGGGAAAAAGATGGGCCGTCTCTTGTTTGGAGTTTTGCTGGGAATCTTGCTGGTGCCGATTGCCCTCGCGGCATGGGTGTGGCGTGGCAGTGTGCCTGTAGCGGTGTCCGACCAACCCCTTCCACAGGAGCGGCAGATCGCTGGAATGTTGCTGGATGCACGCATCGACCGAGAGATAGTCAAGACTCCGCCCATTCCGGCCGATGAGACCAACCTGGTTGCGGGCGCGCACATTTACCGGGACAATTGCGCCGTCTGCCACGGCATTCACGGCAAGCCTTCACTCTTTGGCGCGCACATGTTTCCCGATGCGCCGCCGCTGTGGGAGCAGCACCAGCATGGCGGGGAGATGATCTTGGGAGTTACCGACGACCCCCTGGGCGAGACGTATTGGAAGGTGGCCAACGGCATCCGGCTCACGGGTATGCCATCTTACAAGGATCTTCTGACCGAAACCGAGATGTGGCAGGTGAGCCTGTTGCTGGGCAATGCGGATAAGCCGCTACCCCCCGAGGCGGTCGAGATTCTTCGCGGCGAGCTGACAACGCCGGCGATCGCAGCCCCAGAACCGAAGAGTCCCGCAACGAAGAAGAAGTAGTGCGGAGAAGGGAATCGATCCGTGAGCTTGCTCGACTTGCTGCGCAAAGGCTTCAGTTTCCTGCTGCTGAGCTTCGGTGTCTCCGCCCCTGCGAAGAAGCCACGGCCCGCGCCAGCACCCGACGCGAAGCGGGACCCCGGCACGCAATAAATTGGTAGAATCGATTCATGTCGCTGACTCGCCAGCAGGCCCTCGATAGCTTTCACTCCTCTGACCTGATCGGCCTTGGGTTTGAGGCCGACGCCATGCGCCGCCGCCTGCACCCCGAAGGCGTGGTCACCTACATCATCGACCGCAACATCAACTACACCAACTTCTGCACCGAGTACTGCACCTTCTGCGCGTTCTACCGGCCGTTGAAGGGGCCTCGCTCGGAAGAAGGCTACATCCTCGACTTCAACGTGATCTACGACAAGATCGCCGAGACCCTGGAGATGGGCGGCACGGGCGTGCTCATGCAGGGCGGTATCCATCCCGATCTGAAGATCGACTGGTTCGAGCGGCTCTTCACGGGCATCAAGCAGCGCTTCCCCGAGATCTGGCTGCACTGTCTCACGGCCTCTGAAGTGCTGGCCATCGCCAAATACTCCGGCCTGCCCTTGCGCGAAACCATCATCCGCCTGCGCGCCGCGGGCCTGGATTCGATCCCCGGCGGCGGAGCCGAGATTCTCGACGACGACGTGCGCCGGCGCATTGCCCGCATTAAATGCTCGACCGAAGATTGGGTCAGCGTCCATCGCGCCGCGCATCAGCTAGGCATGAGAACTACGGCCACCATGATGTTCGGCGTCGGCGAGACCTTCGACCAGCGCGTTAATCATTTCGAGGTGGTCCGCCGCCTCCAGGAGGAGACCGGCGGCTTCACGGCCTTCATCCCCTGGAGCTTCCAGCCCAAGAACACAGCGCTAGGCGGCCACGGCTGGGAAGAAGCCACCAGCGTCGAATACTTAAAGGTGCTGGCAATTGCAAGGCTCTATCTCGATAACATCGAGAATGTGCAGGCAAGCTGGGTCACTCAGGGATTGAAGGTTCTTGAGTTAGGCCTCCACTTCGGCGGCAACGATGTAGGCTCGGTAATGTTAGAAGAAAATGTAGTCCGCGCCGCCGGCACAAGTAACTGCACCACCGAGGAAGAGCTGCGCAGAATTATCCGCGACGCCGGCTTCAAACCCGTCCAGCGCGATACCCTGTACCGCACAATGTTCTTGAACTAGCCGAAAAAACGTTCAACCACACCGCACCCCCTCCGAAATGTCTCGAATTGCGGAAATGGTGGTAGCAAGAATCTTATGTTCGTGATACTCTGAACCTTCCCTGGGGAGTCAGTTGCAAGAGCAGGAGTGCGCATGGGGATCTTGAGCAGAATCGGGATTGCGCTGGATTCGGACCTTCTCAAGCGGTTTGACCGCTCGATCGCGCAGCGCGGCTATACCAACCGCTCCGAGGCCTTTCGCGATCTGATTCGCGACCGCCTGGTTACCGAACTGACCGCTGCTCCGGACGCGATTGTGGTGGGCACAGTCACGCTCATCTACGATCACCACTCCCACGGCGTTACCGAAAAGCTGACCGAACTCCAGCATGCGCATCACCAGCTTGTCGTCTCCACCAGCCATGCCCATCTCGATCACGACTCCTGCCTTGAAGTGTTAATCGTGCATGGCAAGTCCGCCCCGGTGGAGCTGTTTGCAGATCAACTGATCGGCCTCAAAGGCGTGCAGCACGGACGGCTGGTAATGACCGTCCCAGCGCACGCCATCGAGCACGCTGACGGACACGAACACAAGCACAGCCACAAGCACTGAAATCCACTCGGAACAAGCGGCAAAGAAAGAGTCATGGTGGCAAGTAGCACGAAAATCATAATCGTCGCATTCGTGCTATTCATTCCGGCATTCGGGCTTTCGCTCGCGGCCCAAACCGGCACAGCTCGAGTTTCCGGCACGGTGTTCGATCCAGCGGGAAGGCCTCTGGCGGGCGCGCGCGTCGAGTTCGATTCCGCCTCGGGGGCGCGAGCTGCCGGCACGAGTGGCGCTGACGGCGGATTCGCGATTGTGCTGCCCGTCTGGGGCGTCTACACAGTGCGCGTGGAGGCCGCGGGCTTTGCCCCCCTGATGCGCAGGCTCGATCTGCGAGTTGCGGCCCCAAGCCTAACCTTGCGTTTGGAGCAGGTCACCGCGGTTGCCGAAGAGGTGGTCGTCCACGGCGACGTCAGCGAGATTGCCCTCGACGCTCCCGATCCATCCCAGAAAGTTTTGGTACGCGAACAGTTGCTGGACGCCAATCCCGGACGGCCGGGCGCGCCCATCTCGATCCCTGGCCTGCCCATTGAAACCGCCTCCGGAGGCATCAAGGCGCCGCAGTACTTTGCGCCCGGCGTGATGGCCGATCATGGCGAATCGATTGCGCAATACATCGCGGTCGGCGGATACCTGGTAACCAACAACCTCTCGGTCAACGCGCACGGCAATGGCTACGCGGACCCCAACATCTACGTCTCCGGTGTCCTGGGCAGCGTAACAACCGACGGCGGCGCCTTCAATGTGCTCGAGGGCAATCACGCGCTGAACGTTGCGGCCACCTATAACCTGCGCCCGCAACTGAGCCGGTTTCTCACCCTCACCGGCGACTACCGCGACATCGATCTGACAGCCGGATTTGCACCCGAGAATCCGGCGAAGCGGGAGTGGGTAGTTCTCGAAGCAAACTACGGCAACGGCCTGCTGAAGGATATGGAGCACCGGCAGATGTACAAGTTGAACGCGCAGCGCGTCTTCGAGGTTGGCCAGCACGAGATTACGCTCTTCGGCATCGCATATTATGGCTTCTCGCATGAAGGCAACCTGGTTCCCATCGGATTTGGCGCGCAGCTAGGAGACACGCTCGACCCGCGGCAGAAGGATCAGACGCACACCGCGCTCGTGGCTGCCGACGACCGCTGGAAGCTCGGAACCAAAGACGAGGCGGCCTTTTCGGGATTCGCTCGCACCTACAATCTGGCACTCTTTTCGAACTTCGGCGAGGGGCTGATCCGGCAGAGCGAGTTCCGTACCGTGGAAGGAGCGCAGGCGCGCGAAACGCATACTTTTGTGTCGTGGCTCGAAGGAATGACCGGCCTCGACTATCACGAGGACGACATTCACAACGACGATCTGGACCACTATGGACCTCCCTATAACAATCCGCAGGTCTATGGTCCCTTTAGCAAAGTCTTATCCAGCAATATCACCATCCGCGATCTGACCCCTTACGCGGCCGTGCATGGCGACATAGGCAAGCACCTGCGCTTCTACGGCGGCCTGCGCCCGGACACGATCGAGTTGAAAAACGACAACAAGTTAGTTTCCGCTGATTCGTTCGATCGATGGAGCACGTTTTTGGCCCCCAAGGCCACCTTGGCCTTGACGCCGGGAAGCGGCCCCACACGCTGGCTGCCCTCGGCTTCGTTCAGCCTAGGGCAGGCGTTCTTTACCCAGGATCCGCGCATTGCAACAGAAAAGTCCGCCACACCGCAGGTGTCGCCCTTCGAGCGCTCCCACTCCATGCAGTTGGTGCTGGAAAAAGAGTTCTCGGACACCGATCTGCGCGTGACGATGGACCGGACGACGACCACTGAGACCTTGGGCAAGATCGACCCTGACAACGGCATGTCTTTTGATCTGGGCCCGGGGACACTGAAGTTTCTTACCGCCAGCGCGGGTCATCGATTCTTGGGCTACGGAAGTGTGCAAGCGGTCTTCTCCAAAGCCGATGCGCGGGTGTTCGACGAATTTTCGTCTGCGAACAATCCCGTGTACCCGAATGCCAATAGCGGATGGAACCCGACGGTGGAGTGCCCGCGCACCATCTTCGACGGCCTGGCCACGCTGGACAAGCTGCCTCTGGGCTTGCATATGCGCGGCGAGTACGAGTATGTGGGCCACAAGATACTCGACGCAGCCAACAGCCAGAACAGCGAAAGACAACTCGAAGCCATTCCCGTGGGGGAAACCCGGCTGGCGGTGGTGCGCACGTTCCTGGACGGCCGTCTGGAGATGGGCGCAAACGGTATGGTGGCCCGCGGCTACACCGGCCAGACCACGGAGACCATCGCTCCACTGGCCTCAGGCGCGCCGTGGCAGTTGGGAAATGGGATTCCGAGCTGCCCGGCTGGCTCGGGGCCGAGCGGCGCCGAGAATGACTTCGACTGCGGGACGGATGAGTGGCCGGTCGGTGTCCGCATGGCGTCGTTCGTGGGCGGGTCGGTCAGTTGGCATTTCGGCGCGCAGCAGTAACTCTTGCGCTTTCGCTCGACTGTAAGCAATCACGGGTGAGCTTGGCCGCCCGCGGCGATCTCGATTCCATGCGCAAGCAAGGGTAGAATCGCCGTCAGGCTCTCTTCGGCCCCGCGACGGCTGCCGGGCAGGTTGACGATCAGCGTCTTACCCCGCAGGCCGGCAACGCCACGCGAAAGCCACGCTAGCGGGTTGCTCGCCGCGCCCAGAGAACGCATGGCCTCGGCAACTCCGGGCGCCTCACGGTCGATTACGCGGTGACTCGCCTCCGGCGTGCGGTCACGCGGGCCAAGTCCGGTGCCGCCCACAGTAAGAATCAGCGCCGCACCCTCCACGCTGAACTTCTCGAGTTTAGCGGCGATTGCGTCCTCGTCGTCGGGCACCAGATCGGTCAGAATCTCTGCCTGATGCCATTGCCGGCCGAGCTGCGCAGCCACAGCCGGGCCCGCAGTGTCGGTCATCAGGCCTTGCGAGCAACGGTCGGAGACGGTGAGAACGGCAAGCAGCATGAGAGAGATTGTATTCGTTATTGCGCCGGCAGTATATTGATCGTGCGGAGCCAAGTCTCCACACTGTCAGACCTTCCGGTCGCTATGTCTCCGATTGACCAGCTTCAGCCCTCGCCCCGTGAAAGACTCATCTTGTCGCAGCGATCCAAAGCTGCAAAAGCAAGATTCACGCAGCCCGCGAATATGCTGAAAGGAAAATATGATTGGAACAATCTTGATCGTCGTGCTGATACTGATGCTGATTGGCGCACTGCCGACCTGGCCGCACAGCAGGAGTTGGGGATATTATCCATCCGGAGGGATCGGAACAATCGTACTCATCCTCGTGATCTTGCTCTTGCTGGGCCGGATTTGAACCGAGGGCCCCGTTCGATGATCGGGAGTTGGCGTCTTCGACTTGCCCGCGCGGCGGCGATTCTCATCGTCGTGCTTGTGCCGGGCGAAGCTTCGTTTGCTTACTCCGTCCTCACCCACGAAGAAATCGTAGACCTGGCATGGATCTCAGAGATTCGACCGCTCCTTGTCCAGCGCTTTCCGGGCATCACGGACGATCAGATTAAAGAAGCTCACGCCTACGCCTATGGTGGCTCGGTGATCCAGGACCTTGGCTACTACCCCTTCGGCAGCAAGGACTTTAGCAATCTGGCGCACTATGTTCGCACCGGGGACTTTGTCCGGGAAATGCTGATTGAAAGCGAGAATCCCGATGAGTATGCCTTTGCCCTGGGCGCGCTCTCGCACTATGTTGCAGACATTGACGGCCATCCGGCGGTCAACGAGGCGGTCGCGATCCATTACCCAAAGCTGCGAGCCAAGTATGGCAACTCCGTTCGTTATGCCGACGACACATCAGCTCACTTGAAGACCGAATTTGGATTCGATACCTTGCAGGTGGCGAAGAACCGTTATGCGCCGCAACAGTATCACGATTTCATAGGATTCCAGGTCTCGCAACCATTGCTGGAGCGGGTTTTTCCGGTTGTCTACGGGCTGGAGTTGAAGGACGTGCTGTCGAACGAGGATCTGGCGGTTGGCTCGTATCGCTTCTTTATCAGCAGGCTGATTCCGCAGATGACCCAGGTAGCGCTCCAGACGCACAAGAAGGATCTGATGCGCGAGACGCCGAACTTCGCCAAACGAGAATTCTTATATCGCCTATCTCGGTCCGACTATGAGCGCGAGTGGGGAAAGACCTATACCAAGCCGGGTTTGGGCACGCGAATCTTATCGACGCTTCTGCGCTTTGTGCCCAAGATTGGCCCCTTCAAGGGACTGGGGTTTAATAACCCTACCCCGAAGACAGAAGACCTTTACATAAAAAGCATCAACACAACCACCGATCACTATCGCGAATTGCTGGAAGAGGTGCGCAACGGCAAGCTGGTGCTGCCCAACTGCAATCTCGATGACGGCAACGCGACCACGGAGGGAGAGTACTCGCTTGCGGATGAAACCTATGCAAGCCTTCTGGCCAAGTTATCAGCGAGAAACTTCGATGGGACATCGACCCAGTTGCGCGATAATATTTTGGCTTTCTATGCCGCCCCCTCGCTGCCGGTCGAAGCAGGAGAGGACCCGGCTCACCATCAATCTCTCCTGGCCAACCTGAGCCTGTTGAAGTCGGCGCAGCTCTTGCCGGCCGCACGTCTTAGACCTTCGATCCCAAAGCAGTAATCGCTGGCGATCACTTTTTGGGAGGACCGGGCGTTGCTCAGGGTCTTGCGCCGGGCGGAATCAGCAGGGTGACGGCATCCGGCACGATCTCGATGCGGACCGGCAGATCTCCCAGCAGCTCCCCATCGGCCTCGGCGTAAACGCGCGTCGAGGAGCCGCTCCGGGGGCGACACTCCACTGAGACGGCGTCGAGCAGTTCTATTCCTCCAGAGAACTGCTGACGGCCGAAGACGACCCCGATCAAAAACTGGAAGTAGCGAAGGCGGCTGCGGGTCTTGAAGGCCACCAGACGCAACCCGTTCTTGTGCAGCGTGGCGCCGGGAACCATGTGGTTGAGAACTCCGCCGAAGTCGCGGATGCGCACCGCCAGCAGCTCTGAGATCTCTTCCACGCGCGGCTGGCTTCCCTTGCGTTCCACAAAGGCCGCCTCAAACAGAGGAAAGGAGTGCGTGGCCCAGACGCGAAAGGCCTCGATCACGTAGAGCACGTAACCCAAGCGGCGCTTGAGACTCGGGTCGAGCCGGGAGAGGAACAAGGCGTCGGCTCCCACGCCGGCCGCCACGGTAAAGTAGCGCGAACGCGTGCCGCCCGTAGCGTCCGCATATGAAATCTGGCCCACCGAAAAGCGCACCGGCTTCGCGGTGAGCAGCTTGCACACCGCCTTTGCCGGGGAAGAATGCAGGCCCAGATTCGCCGCCAGGGCATTGGCGGTGCCCAGCGGCACAACGCCCAAAGCCACGTTGGTGCCCACCAGGCTCTGTAACACCTCATGGACGGTGCCATCGCCGCCACAGGCAAGAATCGTGTCGCAGCCGCGGCGCGCGGCCTCCTTGGCCAGCGCACCAGCGCTGCCCGGAGCAAGTGTCTCCAGCGCTTCGACTTTGACTCCCGCCGCGCGCAGAACGGCGAGAGCCTTATCGACGGCTGCGTGGCGCCCTATCGAGTGCTGGCCCGAGGCCGGGTTGTAAATGAGCGCGACGTTATGCATCGCAAACTTCCCCTGAGGGTCAACACCCTGAGTGGAAGCATAAGCGGAGGTCATTCCTTCATCTTCGCACCCCGCGGCGGTCCGGGAGGCTGGCAAGAAAGATTCCTCTCAACAGCGCGTGAACCATTCCATTCTGGCACAGAGTTACTTGAAAGCCAATGACTCAAGCGCGCCGCCATGGAGGCGCAGATTGTTTTCCCCGCGCGGCAGTTTCAGCGCAGAGCCGCTGCCCAGGTCGCGCTCGTAGATTTCGCCATAATTCCCTGTTGTTTCAATCACTTGGACGACCCAATCGTTGTCGAGCCCTAGCGCAGGGCCAATCTGGCGCGAGCCGCCGAACAGAAATCGCAGTATGGGGTCGCTCGCGTCACGGGCGCGCATCGCCTGCACATTCGCTCGCGTCACGCCGCTCTCCTCGGCCTGAACGAGCGCCTCCATCACCCAACTGACAATCTCCGCCCACTGGGGATCGTCCTCGCGCACAGCCGCCGCCAGCGGGTCCTTGGAAATGGTTTCGGGCAGCAGGCGAGTCTGCCTTCCATGCCGAGCCAGAGCCGCGCGGTTCTGCGCAAGGCGCGTCCGGTCGCCGGCCAGCGCGCCGCAGTTGCCGGTGGCGAAGGCCGCCTGCATCTCGCCTTCCTCCTGAAACGGAAACGGCACAAAATCAAGATGCTCACGGGCAAACCAGGAGCGAACGCTCTCTTCCACCGTGGTCTCGGCGAGAAAGCAGACTTTTTTCCCGCTCAACTGCCGCGCACGCGTCACCGGGCTTCCCTCCGGCGCGAGAAACCCCAAGCCATCCCACAACACCGGCCGCGTGAGTGTGAGGCGAGTTCCCACGGCATGAGTGAAGTCATCGGGCAGCGTCGGGACCATCTCCACCTCGCCGCCGGTGAGTCCTTGCATCGCGGCGGTGTCGTCCGGATAGCGTGTCACTTTCACCGGCGCGTTCTTTCCCAGCACCGCAACAGCGACCGCGTGGCAGAGATCGGCGTCGAAGGCCTCGCGATTCCCGTGATCGTCGGAGGTTGTGTACTCGGCCTCCTCCACGTCAATGCCGCAGCGCAGCACTCCCGCCGTCCGCATTCGAGACAAAGTCGTTTCGCGCGTTTGACCGGCGCCTGCCGCGCGAGCAACATAGCATGGGACCAGCACTGCCAACACCAGCACGAAGTAGCTTGTCCAGGCTCGCACAGGGAACCTCCGAATGAGTTGAAGTTCTGAAGAGTACGGGCTTCAGCCCGTGCGTTCGCTGCGCAAAACGAACCCTGATTGAAGGTCGGCGCCGGCTCTTCCGGCCCCGAATCGACTGATTGCGGCTAGACGATCATAAGTTCGGGAGGAAAGGAGCCGAGCAGGATGATTATAGGACGTGATTTTCACCCGAGGACGCGGCGAGCGCCGCTAGAGCCACCCGCAGGAAGCAGCCGGGTTCTATCGTTCTTGGTGCGGGCGTCGGGTGCGGACCGGCGTGGAAGCCACGGGTAACTTCTGTCGGTTTCGGCGCTTGATGGGCGGGCTGGGGAATCGACGAACCCCAAGCCGCCGTCTTGCGGTCTTAGAAAAGGATTGGTTTCGCGCGACTCTCCGGGGTAAAATCCTCCTGTCAAGCCGAGCGGCCTTGCTCGCCGCTCGACCCTCACCGCAAGAGAAAGCCCTTCATTCCGAACGCAAGCAGAGGCGGATCAGGAGATTCTTTGACCACAAAGGCACGGGCTTTTGCCGATTACTATGCACGCATGCCGGATGAGGATCTTCAGAGGCTCGCGCTCGACGTGCAGTCTCTCGTTCCGGATGCCCGTGATGCGTTGCGCAGCGAGATGGAACGGCGTCAAATCGCCGATGCCTCGATCGACTGGCAGCCTCAGCCGGTCCTGGAAGAGATTCCGGATCCGCATGCACGGTCGCGGGCTTTGGAAGAGATCCCCGATCCGGTTGCGCAGTCACGGGCTCTGACCCGGAACCTGACTATCTTTTTCATCGTCGAGTGCGCCGTTTTCGCTGGCCTCGTTTTCCTGCTCCCAACCCGAGATACCTACGGCGCCGGAAGTCTTGCCTATTTCATCTTCAAGGTGGGCTTATTCCTCACGATCGTCCTGGGAGACCTGGTTTCCAGACCCTCCGTTCCCAGGCAAACCAAGATCATCTCCGTCCTCGGCGTGTGGGTACCGCTCGGCTTGCTGATGCTTATCGCTGCGGTCGATTAGTCGCAGGACGCCGTTTCCCGGCTCTTCCCGTTACGCGAGGCTAAGTCTCTCCAAATCCGAAATGGTGGAGGCTGCCTCCGCAATCAATCTTTCTGAATCTGCTTGAGAACGACCACGATCCCCAGCGCTGCCAGTACGCTGACCAGTGCGAAGAGGAATGCGCTTGGGTAGCCCCAGAGTCCGATCACCACGCCGGCCAGCGGTCCGGTCAGAAAGAAACTCACGTCGGCAAAGGCCGTGAAGACGCCCAGGGCGGCGCCGCGATTGTTGGCCGTGACGCGCTTGACAGCTTCCACGCCGAGCGCGGGAAAGACCAGCGAAAAGCCGAAGCCGGCCAACGCCGCGGCGATAAGCGCCATCCACGGCGAAGAGGCGCGCCAAAGCAGCAGCAGTCCCAGCGACTCGACCGTGAGGCAGGCCATGGCCACCGGAAATCCGCCGAAGCGGTTGATGGCCTGGATGAAGACGAGGCGCGCCGCGATGAACGCCAGCCCGAAGGCTGTGAGGCAGAGCGCGGCTCCCGTCCAGTGGCGGCTCAGGTAGAAGAGCGTGACGAAGGTGGCCAGCGTGCTATAGCCGATGCCGCCCAGCGCCAGCGCCATGCCGTGTGGCGCAACGCGGCCAGTGACGTGGCTAAAGGGCAGATGTTCGCCGGGCGTTACGGTTACAGGGCGTTTATGGCTGGCCAGTGCGAGGCTGAAGCCGCCGATGAGCAGAATCAGCAGGCCGATCGAGGCCAGCCCCCACTGCTGATCGATCATCACACCCAGAGGAGCGCCCAGCGCCATCCCGCCATAAGTGCTGATGCCGTTGAAGGAGATGACCTTGGCGGTGCTGGCCTGTCCCGCGCTGGTAATGCCCCACAACGTCGAGCCGGTCGACCCCAGGCTCTCGCCCACGCCTAGAACCAGGCGGCTCAAAAAGAGCGTCGAAAGGCTGAGCCAGGGAATCGTGTGTAAAGTGGCCGCGGCAATCAGCAATGCACCGCTCACGGAGCAGAATGTCATTCCCCAGAGCACGGCGACCTTGGCCCCGGCGCGATCGGAGATGCGTCCGGCCCAGGGACGGCTGGCCAGCGTGGCGATGTACTGGATGCTGATCACCAGTCCGGCCAGCGCCGCGCTGAAGCCCATGCGCTGGTGCACATAGAGAGGCAGCACGGCCAGGGGCAGCCCGACAGAGAGATAGACCACAAAGGTGAAGTAGGTAAAGCCGACAATGCGCCACGTGCTGGCGTTCGAGGCCGCGGGAGATGAGGCAGAAGCGCTGGCGGCGGAAGATGTTTGCATGCGATAGGGAGCGGCCTGCGGATTGCGGCGGCCAACTCCAGTATAGCGGAGACAGTCTGCGGACGGAACGGCCAGGTCTTAGACTGAGATCATGGCGGCCACCTTTCACGTAGAGAACTTCGGTTGCAGAGCGGCCCGCGCAGACGGCGAGGCGGTCGGCGACCGGCTGCGCGCGGCGGGGCTAGGCGGCCAGAGTCCGGCTGTGGCCGATGTGGTGGTCGTGAACACGTGCAGCGTAACGGCGGAGGCCGACCGGGCGGCGCGGGCCTTCATTCGCCGAGCGCACCGGCTGAACCCAGAGGCGCGGATTGTCGTGACGGGCTGCTATGCGCAGCGTGCGCCTGAGGAACTGGCGGACCTGGCCGGCGTGGCTGCCGTTGTGGGCAACAGCCACAAAGCGCTTGCGCCGGAGATCATTCTGGGCTTGACGGGCAGCGATCTTCCTACTATGCCGCCGCTGTTGGTGAGCGTGCAATCGATGATTTCCGGTGGGGCTTCCGCGCCCATTTGGGCGGACGACCGCTTTGCCCACTCGTTTCTCGAAGAGGCGCAGGTGATGCCCGGCGCGCAGACCCGGCCTAACCTCAAGATCCAGGAGGGTTGCGGAAACCGCTGCACCTTCTGTGTGATCCCCCAGACACGAGGCGCCTCCAGGAGCCTGCCCGTTGCCAGCGTTTTGAAGCAGGTTGATGGTTTTGTGGCCGCCGGGGGCAACGAACTTGTGCTCTCCGGGATCAACTTGGGGCGCTGGGGACGGGATTTGGCTTCTCCCTCGCAACGGGGAAATAGCTGGCGGGTTCCCTCGACGCTGGCTGGCCTCCTGCGGCAGATCTTAGAGCGGACGGCATTGCCCCGGCTGCGGCTCAGCTCGATTGAGCCGATGGACTGGGACGCCGAACTGATCGGGTTGATGGCCGAGTTCGGCGGCATGCGCCTGGCGCGACACGCGCATTTGCCCTTGCAATCAGGCTCGGACGCGGTGCTCCGCCGAATGCACCGCCGCTACCGGCCATGGCACTATGAGGAGAAGGTCGCGGCGCTGGTCCGTGCCGCCGGACCGGAGCTGACCTTGGGCGCGGACGTGATGGCGGGCTTCCCCGGCGAGAGCGACGCTGAGTTCGACGAGACCCTGGAGTTGATTCGAGCGCTGCCCTTCGGCTACTTGCATCTGTTCCCCTTTTCGCCGCGGCCGGGAACGCCGGGCTGGGCGCTTCATGCCGAGCGGCCCGTTCCGGCCGAGGCGGTCGAGGAGCGGATGGCCGCCCTCCGCGCACTTGCCTCGGAGAAGACCAGGGCGCACCGCAGGAGCTTTGTTGGCCGCGAGTTGGAGGCCATTACGCTGCACACGCCGGCGGAAGCGGGTGTGCGAGATCGGACCGCAGCACTGACCGAGAACTTTCTTCCCGTCGAGTTGGAGGGCCGGCTGGAAGCCAACCGGCTGGTGCGAATGCGAGTAACCGGGCTGAACGCGGAGGCGACGCTGGAGGCTTTCGAGGAGAAGCCGGAGCGGGTTGCCGCGACCTTTATTTGAGCCTGCGTCGAGGCCAACCCAAGCGATCCCATCCGGGAAAATAGATTGAAAAATCAGGGCCAAGAAATATTTCTCAGAATTCTCTTGCAATTTATCGCTAATTGCGATATACATATTACATATTGCAATGGAAAAGGGAATTGATCGGCAATCCCATTGCAGATAAAACCATGAAGCTGGGCGAAAAAATCCGTTATTTGCGCGAGGTGGAGGGCAGCCTGCGCGGCCGGGACCGGGCAATGAGCCAGCAGGAGCTGGTCCGGGCGATCGAGGCGGAGACCGGCTCGAAGCTGAGCCAGAGCTACCTCTCACAGATTGAAAACGGCTCGCGGCCCCACCTGACCAACACCACGCGGCAGATTCTCGCGGCCTTTTTCAAGGTGCATCCGGGCTACCTGGTCGACGATCCCGAGGGCTACTCGCCGGAGCTCCAAAGCGAGTTGCGCCACCAGGAAGACAAGCTGGACCTGTGGCTGGTGGCGGGCGCCGAGCGTTTTCGCCGCGATCCGGAGCTGATGCAGGCGCTGCTGACCCTGGCTCGGCACGACAATACGCGCGAGTGCCTGCTGTTGTTGGAGGCGATCCTGGAGACGCCGGGACTGATGCCGCGGCTGGCCGAGGTGCTTCGGCCCAAGATCAGAGAGCAGAGAACAGAGATCAGGGAACAGAGATCGAGTGGAACGAAGCCGGCGGCGGACCGCGGGCTGAGACAGAGGCCGAAAGCGCGAGGCAGGAAAGACGAGGCGTAGCGATGCACTGGGAGAGCTTCTACTTTGTTTGTTTTCTTGCGGGGCTGTTTCTGAGCGTGTTTTCACTGCTGGGCTGCATGGGGCACTTCGGCGGCCACGTGCATGTGCCGCATATGCCGCACGCGACGCATCTGCCGGCCGCCGGCCACCTGCCGCAGGGAAGCACGGGACAAGGAACGGGCCGGGGATCGGCGGCCATTCCCTGGTGGAATACCTTCTCGCTGATGATTTTTCTCTGCTGGTTTGGCGCGGCGGGGTGTCTGTTGACGCGCTACGGCAGCTTTGTGGCGGGAGTTGTGGTGGTGCTGGCGGGTCTTTGCGGCTTGGCCGGGGGAGCGATCGTCTTTTTCTTTCTGGCCAAAGTGATGCTGCCCCACGAGCACGAGCTGACCGCGGACGAAACCGAGGTGGTTGGCGCGGTGGGCCGGGTCACATCCCCGATCCGGGCCGGTGGAACCGGAGAGATTGTTTACGAGCAACTGGGCGCGCGCTGCTCCGCTCCTGCGCGCTCCGAGGACGGCGCGGCGATTCAAAAAGAGGAAGAGGTCTTCGTCGTCCGCTACGAAAAGGGAATTGCCTACGTCCGGCGCTGGGAAGAAGTGGCGCAAGGGACTAGGGACTGAGGGACTAGGGACTGGAGTTTGAAACAGGAGACGTTATGACGAACACGACTTTGCTGATCGTGGATATGAGCATCCTGGTAGGAATCTTTCTGCTGGGATTGCTGGCCAAGATCTTTCCCAAGAACAACAACACTGGCTCGAACCAAAAGAACAGGAACTAGGGAACAGGGATTAGGGAACAGACAAGGACTACTCTTCACAGTCGTCGAATTGGCTGAAACCGCAGACGACAGAACCTTGACGGCTGAGAGTTGTAAAACCATCAACCTCATACCTCTCGGATGAAAGGGCCGGGATCGCAATGGACGAAATGATCATTCTTTATGTCGGACTGGGAGTACTCGCGCTGGTCTTTGTACTGGGAATATTGGCCAGGATGTATCGCAAGGCCGGGCCCAACGAGGCCTTGATTGTCTACGGATTCCGCGGGCCGCGCGTCATCAAAGGCCACGGCACGGTGATCTTCCCCATGGTGGAGAACTGCCGTGAACTGAGCCTGGAGCTGATGAGCTTCGACGTGGCTCCGCAACAGGATCTCTATACCAGGCAGGGCGTCGCTGTAACAGTCGAAGCTGTGGCCCAGATCAAGGTGCGCTCGGACCAGGCCTCGATCCTGACCGCGGCCGAGCAGTTCCTCACCAAGACGCCGCCGCAGCGCGAGGGCCTCATTCGGCTGGTGATGGAGGGCCATCTGCGCGGCATCATCGGGCAATTGACAGTGGAGCAGATCGTCAAGGAGCCGGAGATGGTGGGCGAGCGGATGCGCGCCACCTGCGCGGAAGACATGAGCAAGATGGGCCTCGAGGTGATCTCGTTCACCATCAAGGAAGTTCGCGACAAGAACGAGTACATCTCGAATATGGGCCGGCCGGATGTGGCGCGCATCAAGCGCGACGCGGAGATGGCCACAGCCGACGCTGAGCGCGACACCGCGATCAAGCGCGCGACCGCAACCCGGGAATCCGCGGTGGCCAAGGCGCAGGCGGATCAGGATCGGGTGATCGCCGAGACGGCATCGGCCACGCGGCAGGCCGAGGCGCAGCGCGATCTGGAGATCAAGAAGGCCGAGTATGCCGAGCAGAGCCGCCGCCAGCAGGCCACGGCCGACAAGGCTTACGAGTTGCAGACCAACATCATGCTGCAGCAGGTGACCGCCGAGCAGGTGAAGGTGCAGCAGGTGGAGAAAGAGGGCCAGATCAAGGTGCAAGAGGCTGAAATCTCGCGCCATGAGAAGGAACTCATCGCCACCATTCTCAAGGGCGCCGAGATCGAGCGGCAGCGCATTGAGAATCTGGCCGAGGCGGAAAAAGCGCGCCTGACTACCGAAGCCGAAGGCCGCGCATCGGCGATCCGCGCACAGGGCGAAGCCGAGGCCAGCATCATCTTCCAGAAGGGCGAGGCCGAAGCCAAGGCGATGAGCGTGAAGGCCGAGGCTTATCAGGAGTGGAACCAGGCCGCGGTGGTAGACAAGCTGCTGACCAACATGGCCGATGTGGTACGCGCCATGGCCGAGCCGCTCAGCAAGGTGGATCACATCACCATCGTTTCAACAGGCAACGACGATGCCGCGGGGGCGCACAAGATTACCGGCGACATGACGCGGATCGCGGCGCAGGTGCCGGCGTTGTTCGAGGCGCTCAGCGGCATGGACATCAAGCAGTTGATGTCGAATGTGAAGGCGATCAAGACCAAGCCGGAGGAGAAAGGGAAGTAGCTTTTAGCTTGTTAAGTGGGAGCCAGGGGCTGGAAAGAGAAGGAGTTTTGAAAGGGCACGGCTTCAGCCGTGCCGCAGAAGAAGCGAATAAGAAGGCGGCTTTGGCCCCGGAGGGGTGCAACTGAACGAAGACACATTCCCTCAGGGGCTAAAGCCCAAGATTCCTTTTCTCGATCGAACGGCACGGCTGAAGCCGTGCCCTTTCAAAGCAAAGGAGTCTCGCAGTTAGCTGATAGCTAGGAATAAGGAGGACGTCATGGCACTGCTTGAGAGAGTAAGTACCCTGCTCCGCGCGAATCTAAACGATCTGGTGGAGAAGGCTGAGGATCCGGAGCGGTTGTTGAAACAGATCGTGCTGGACATGGAGAATCAACTGATGCAGGTGAAGACGCAGGTGGCCATCGCCATCGCCGACGAGCATCTGCTGGGCAAGAAGCGCGTCGAGCATGTCGAACAGGCGGCGGAGTGGCGGCGCAAGGCGGAGCTGGCCGTCGAGAAGGGCCACGACGATCTGGCCCGCGCGGCCCTGGAACGGGCGTTGAGCCACGACCAGTTGGTGGCTGGTTTCACCACCCAGGCCGAGGACCAGAAACACGAGGCCGACAACCTGCGCCAGGCGCTGCACAAGCTGGATCAAAAACTGAGCGAGACGCGAGCCCGCTGCGAAATGCTGATGGCAGAACATCGCCGCGCCAAGGTTGTTGGGCGTGCCACACATGCTCGCCAGATCGTCGGCGACAGCCAGGAACATGCGATCGGCCGAATGCAGACCAAGGTCCACGTCAAGGCCGCCGAAAACGCAGCGGCCAGCGAGGTGCTGGCTCCCGAGTCGCTCGAAGACCGCTTTCAGGCACTGGAGAGCGAAGACAAGGTCGAGGTGCTGTTGAGGGAGATCAAGAGCCGGCAGGCGGCGCAATAAGGGACAGCAGGCCGCTTTTGGAAAATATCTGTGTCCGGGCAGACGGAGATTGCGTCTAAAGAAGAGAGCTGTTTTGCAGCATAAGTTACCCCCAAAAGGCCGAGTTCGCATATGAGCCTGGGAAGGGAGGTTAGCTGTGCAATAAAGCCGCCCAGCCGGTTCGCTTTCATTGGGAATCGGTTGGATGGCAGCTCAATTCACGACAGGTGACTGGATGCGTCTTCGTTCTCTTCTTACCCTGGCAGGCCTCTTGACCGGCCTTGCTCCTCTGGCGCTGCCCCACAGCATCTTTTCACAGGAAGCGGTTTTGGGCGCGACCGCCAACGCCGCGGAAGCGCTGCCCGCGGCCCCGGAGCCGGAGGCTGCGGTTGCCTCTTCCGATGGTCCTGGCCAACAAGCCCCGCAAGCTTCTGCTCCACAGAGCCAGGCCGGTGCGCAACCGGCTGCAGGCACGAAGCCGGTCCCCGAGTCGAAACAGCAGCCCAAGCGAATCCTCGGCATTATGCCCAACTATCGCGCCGTGAGCGCGGGGGCGATTCCTCCTCCGCCCACGCCCCGGCAGGCATTCAAGATTGCCACGCAAAACAGCTTCGACTATTCGTCGTTTGTCTTTGTAGGCATCACCTCGTTATTGGCCGAGGGGACGAACGCGCATCCACAGCTCGGCAAAGGCATGCCTGGCTTCGGCAGATATTACTGGCGAGGCTATCTCGACAAGACCGACGGGAATTATCTGGTCATCTTCGCCTTGCCGACGGTCTTTCATCAGGACGAGCGCTACTTTGCCAAGGGCGAAGGCAGCATCCTGGGCCGCGGCATTTACGCATCCAGCCGCGTGCTCATTACGCCGAACTATCACGGGCACAACGGCTTCAATACCTCCGAGATCCTCGGGCGCGGCATCGCCCAAGGTGTTTCGCTTTCTTACTATCCCAGCCAGGACCGTACGGTTGGATCGCTTGCAACCAAGTACGCCTACGCCATTGGGCGCGATGCCCTGACCAATACCTTTCGCGAGTTTTGGCCGGATATCGCCGTTCACGTGCTGCACCGGCATCCATGACTCCAGGGCAGCCCGGTCTCAACCTCAACAGGGTGCGACCGGAATGGAAGGCCGGGTTGCGGCGAGCAGCCTGCCTGCGGATGGGTGCGGCTGGAGCAGGCAGCCGCTGGAACAGGTTTAGCCCGCCTATCTCCCAGGCGGATTGCTGATTTCGGTGACGGCAAATAAGGAAGGGCTTGGAAAGGCCGTCTTTTCATGGCATAACTTCGTAATCGAGACGTAAGTTTTTCCGTGCGGAGGCGGCCTTTCTTTAGACAGGGTGTAACCAAGAGACGCTGGCGCAACGCATCTACGGGCTGGCGCTGGGTTATGAAGACCTCAACGATCAGGAGCAACTAGGCCGCGATCCGCTGCTGGCAGTGCTGGCGGGCAAGCGGCATCCGGAGGAGGCTCTGGCCGGCAAAGGACACTGAACCGGTTGGAATTGGCCGGCACCCACGCAAAAAACAACTGCAATACCTTGTCTGCAGTTCCATGCCGACTCGAAATCAGTGCCTGTGAGAAATGCGGGCTAAGGACTCGGGACTAAGGATTACGAAACGTGCGAGGAAACTTGCTCGTCTATGATGACGAAAGCCAGTTTACAGTTCCGTTATCCAGGCGGCTCTTTGAGATACATCTCGATATAGTCCAGGTAGTTCTTTGCGTATTCGAGGATCAGGTTGTGGTCTTTGTCGCCGAGTTCGCGGCGGAGTTTGGCGGGAACGCCGGCCCAAAGCGTCCTTGGCGGGACAACCGTTCCCTCCGGGACCACGGCCCCGGCGGCGATGATGGAGCCCTCGCCAATGCGGCAGCCGTTGAGGATAGTAACGCCCATGCCGACGAGCACCGCGTCCTCCACCACGCAGCCGTGGACCGTGGCATTGTGGCCGATGGTTACCCAGTCGCCAACGACGACCGGGTAGGCGTTGCGCTGGCCGTGCAGGACGGCACAATCCTGGACGTTTGAGTTGGCGCCCACGCGGATCGAGTGCACGTCGCCGCGCAGCACGGCGTTCATCCACACCGAGGAGCGCTCGCCAAGCGTCACGTCTCCGATCACCTGCGCGGAGAGATCGACGTAGCAACCGGCGGGAATCTGGGGCAGCCGCCCCTGAAAACTGCGGATCATGTCGGTTGGGACCTCGCGGGAGCCGGGTGGACTCCTTACTGCGAGTGTAAAAGAAAGGCTCCGGCTCTGCCCTCTCAGAGGGAAAAGCGAACAAACGGAGAATCGGATCCCCGGGGGGGTGGGTATTTCTCTGGGGGGTATAAACCGGGCCGACCTGTTCAAGAAAGGCGATCCAGCTTCAGGGTAGCAGGATGCGGGAAATAATCCGCAAAACCAAGCTCATGCGGTTGCCCTGATTCCGCGGGTCTTTTACGGTAATTTGAACCAAACCGGAAGCGAACTCCCCGGCCGCGCCTCGATCTTATGCCAAAATCCAATTTTTACAGTATCCTAAAGAAGCCCCATGGCAGGTTTGGAGGTGGGATTCTTTGGCAGAGGTTCGCGTACAAGAGGGCGAGCCGCTCGAAAATGCTCTCCGCCGGTTTAAGCGGAAGGTTCAGCAGGAAGACATCATCAAGGAAGTCAAGCGTCACTCCTACTACCTGAAGCCCGGTGAGAAGAAACGCGTCAAGGCAGCTTTGGCGCGCAAGCGGAATCGCAAGAAGGCTCGTAAAGAGGCTGATTAGTTTTGAAACCAATCGCGCCATAAGCCGCTCCGGCGCCCCGCTCCAAACGCGGGTGCAAGCCAGAGACCCAAAGCAGAACCGGGGCGGCCGGTTGCGATTCTTTCTTCAGCCATATGGCGCTCCATAGATATTCATGGTACTGTAATCACGTCTCGCGGTTCGCGGGCGAGGCGAGTTAACTGCCGCAAGAGTTGTTGCGGCCCGGGCCCCTTGTTGTGGACTCACGAAAGAAGACAGGGAAACGGGACCGGCAAGTCATTGAGTTCATAGCCGATTTCAGTGCGTTCCCTTCTTTGGGAAGTCGGCCATGGAGTATGCGGACAGAGTTTTGAAATGCTGCGATTGCGGCACAGAATTTGTATTTACTGCTGGCGAACAGCTCTTCTTTCACGACAAAGAATTCAAAAACGATCCCAAGCGCTGCAAGCAGTGCAAGGCGAAGCGTGTTCGAGGAGGCTCCAGGGTGCGCGCGGAGACCCGGACCAACTGTTCGCAGTGCAGCGCGGAGACGACGGTGCCCTTCAAGCCTACCCAGGGCAGGCCGGTGCTCTGCCGCTCCTGCTTTCAGAAGCAGGGGAAGCTCAGATCTGTGCCTGAAATTGGCTTGGAGCCGCTGGTTATGCCAGAGCCGAGCTGAAAAGCATATCTCCCATGAACTTCGAGGGGAAGCCGGCCGCGCGCACCAGCGTGGCCAGTTGAGCCCAATGCCGCTGGCTGTGGAAGAGCGCATGCGCCGTCAGCTTTCGTCGTGAAAATGACCGTTTATCCGGCGGCAGAAAGTTCACGTCAATCGCCATCTTGCCGTCCCATTTGAGCGCGGGGTCATCCAGCAGTGCACGGAAGAGCTTAACGGCCTCCGTGTGAAGCCCAAAGACGGCCTCCAACGGAGCTTCGGGCATCTTTTCCTTGTCCATGGGCGGCAGGCCGGCGATCCTTTGGGCCCAGCGCAGTTCCACTCCCCAGATGTGGCGGACGAAGCCCTGCACATTCGCGGTTCCGCCGATGTCGCACGGTAGCTCAAGTAATGCCGGATTAGCTTCAAGGTGCGTCTTCCAGAACTTCGAGGCCTCATCGTTCCAAGCCAGCAGTTCATCGAGCGTAATGGCAGGTGTCATGATTTCCTCCTCAGGGCGCGGTGACCAATGTCGCGCCTGTAATACATTCCATCAAAATGAATCAGAGCCATGGCCTCGTAGGCGCGGGCCAGCGCCTCTTCGAGCGAGGGCGCGGCAGCAGTCACGCCCAGCACACGGCCGCCGGCGGTGAGCACCTGGCCGCCCGACTGCGAGGATCCCGAATGGAAGACCTCGACCCCCGGAACCTTTGCGGCAGCGTCGAGTCCGGTGATGGGAAGGCCGGTCTTGTAGCTGCTTGGATAGCCCGACGAACTGGCGACGACACAAGCCGAGGCGCCTGGGCTCCAGCGCAGCCCGGTCTCCGCCAGCCGGCCGTCGACGCAGGCCTCGAGCGCATCCATCAGGTCGCTTTCCAGGCGCATCAGGATAGCCTGCGTCTCCGGATCGCCGAAGCGGGCGTTGAACTCCAGCACCTGAGGACCGCGCGGGGTCATCATCAGGCCGCAGTAGAGCACGCCGGCAAAGGGCGTATCCTCGCTGGCCATGCCGTAGACGGTGGGCACGGCGATGTGGCGCAGAATCCACTCCGTCATGGCCGGGTCGAGTATCGCATCGGTGGAGTAGACGCCCATGCCGCCGGTGTTGAGCCCGGTGTCGCCCTCGCCGATCCGCTTGTGGTCCTGCGCGGGAACCAGCGGCTTCACGGTCTTGCCGTCAGAGAGGCAGAGGAAGCTGATTTCGTCGCCCTCCAAAAACTCCTCGAAGATGACCTGCTGCTCCGTTGCGCCCAGCAGCGCGCCGGAGAAGATGCCCTGAGCAGCCTCGATGGCGGTCTGGCGCGACTCGCAGATGATGACGCCCTTGCCCGCGTGCAGCCCGTCGGCTTTGACCACGATGGGCGGATGAAAGAATTCGACGGCCTTCTCGATCTCGGCGGCGCTGGTGCAAACCGCATATTTGGCGGTGGGGATGTTGTGCCGCTGCAGGAAGCGCTTGGCGAAGCTCTTGCTCGACTCGAGCATCGCCGCGCCCTTCGTAGGCCCGAAGACCCGCAGGCCGCGCTCCTGAAGTGCATCCACAATGCCCAGAGAGAGCGGCAGCTCCGGGCCGACGACGGTCAACCCCGGCTGCTCGGCCTCGACCAAGCGGACCATTGCGTTCAGGTCCTTTAGATCCACCGGAACGCAGCGCGCAATCCCGGCGATGCCGCCGTTGCCCGGCGCGGAGACCACCTCCGTTACGCGCTGGCTCCGCTTCACCGCCCAGGCCAGCGCGTGTTCCCGACCCCCAGAACCTAGAATCAGCACTTTCATCGTCGATGCCCGCTCTTTCTCGTCTCATCTAACCCCGAAAGGTTATCTGAGCAAACCGGGATAGGGAAGTCAAACCGGGCTGCGCAGGGACGCGGTTCCCCTATACTGAGGCGTGGTGCGCCGGTAATCCCGCACGCACTCGTAGCAGGAGCGAAGCGCCATGGTCCAGATGCGCATCAAACCGTACTCTCAGCAGGCTGCCGAAACGGCGCAGCGCCGTGAGCAGACGTGGGTCTACCGGCGCAATCTGGTTTTTGGGCTACTGCTGGTGGCCGCGGCGATCCTGCTTTTCTGGTTGCTGCGCACCAATCCCAAATGGATCTTCCCTCCAGGCTGGTGGCGGCCGTGAGTCCTGCGCGGACGGCGGAAAGCGGCTCCGCCGCGAAGGAGCCAATCGCCGTCTTGCTTCTTGGCCCCACGGGCAGCGGTAAGACGGCGCTGTCGCTTGAATTGGGTGAGCGCTTCGGCGGCGAGATCGTCAGTTGCGACTCAGTGGCCGTCTATCGCGGCATGAATCTCGGCACGGCCAAACCCACCCAAGCGGAACGGGCGCGGCTGCCGCATCATCTGATCGACATTGCCGACCCGGACCAGCCTTTCACCGCGGGCGAATACAGCCGACGAGCGCGGGCGGCGCTCAGAGAAATCACTAGCCGCGGCCGCCTGCCCATCGTCACCGGCGGAACCGGGCTTTACCTCCGCGCGCTCACCGAAGGGCTCTTTGCCG
Source organism: uncultured Acidobacteriaceae bacterium (assembly GCA_963710875.1). Classification (GTDB taxonomy): domain Bacteria; phylum Acidobacteriota; class Terriglobia; order Terriglobales; family Acidobacteriaceae; genus Telmatobacter. The sequence continues at coordinate 196,290 of CAVQBW010000006.1, forward strand.
GCCCGGAGCGGCAACACGAGTTGCGAGCCCGCCTGCAACGGAGCCGGGCAAAACACGGCGAGGGTTGGCTGCACCGGATGCTTGAGCGGCTTGACCCGGCCTCGGCGGCGCGCATTCACTTGAACGACGCGCCCAAGCTGATCCGCGCCATCGAGGTCTGCCTCGCGGCGCGCAAACCGCTGTCGGAAGTACTGTCCCGCGATCCGCTCACCGGCTTCCGCCTCTTGCGGATCGGCCTCAACCCTCCGCGCCAGGCCCTTTATGACCGGCTCAACCGGCGCTGTAGCGGCATGTTTGCCTCAGGACTGATCGAGGAGACCCGCGGTCTGCTCGACCGCTACGGGCCGGTCAAAGCCCTCGACTCCCTCGGCTACCGGCAGGCACTGCGCGTGCTGCGGGAGTCCTGGCCGGTCGAGGAGGCAGTAGGAGCCGCTCAGCAGGGCCATCGCAACTACGCCAAGCGCCAGTTGACCTGGTTTCGCCGCGAGCCGGAGGTACACTGGATCGCCGCGTTTGGCGATGAGCCGGAGAGCCTGCGCCGGGCGGCAGAACTGGTTCAAAGCTCGCGTTGATCTTTGAAGCGTGGCACACGCCAGGCGGCCAGCGGATGCCGTAAGGTCAGATGCAGGCAGGGCTGGCGAGCTCGTCGTCTATCTGGATTCGTTGCGGCTCAAAGTGCTTGTCTTCTTCGCCGGCGCCGGCCAGCAGGAAGGAGCGGGTCACGGTGGCCTTGCCCTGGATGACTTCCGTTATGAGATAACAGCAGCCCAGCCAGTGGGCTTCGGCGAGGTCGGTTGGCGACCAATGGGCCGGGTGATCGGGGTGGGAGTGGTAAAAGCCCGCGATCTCGAGATGCAGGCCTCGCGCCTTGCGCTCGATCCCAACCAGCTCCGCAGGGGCGATCTCGTAGCGGCTGCGCGGCGCGTCGGTGCGGGCGTTGGCTGCCCAGACGGCGGCTACCACCCGCCAGCCCTGGGGTATGGGATGCCCAAGCAGAGCCCCGCAGCACTCGTCGGGATAGATCTGCTCGGCGTGGGCGCAAACTTCGGCGTAGGCAGCCCGGTTCAGCAAGAGAACGCGGGCAGGATGCGTCTCGCCGATCTGCTCCGGCGATGATGAGCCGGGTTTCGCTTGTGTTTCGTCTCTTAGCATCGAATCATTGGGCATCGAAAATTGGGCATCGAAAATTGCCCTCAGCGCTCCAGGTATGCGAGATTGGGAGTGCGGGGATGGAGTTTCAACGGAGTTCCGACGCACCCTGCTACAAGATTCTCGCAGACAGGAAGGCCGCCATGAGCCGGAAATCGCACAATCCGAACTTCGAGCAGACGCTGGAGACGCTGCGCGCACATTCCTTCGATGTAAGGCGCTCGACCGAAGTCGCGGGCGGCTGGCTGGTGAGCAAGTACGGGGCCGGAGCGGTGCTGGTGGCCGCCGCGGAGGCCGATGTTCCAGCGGTCTTTGCGGCACATCCCGGAGCGCTGGTTGGCATTCAAGTGGCGCGGTTGCTTGACCGGGGCTACCAGAAGTTCATTAAGACTCCCCAATTTGAGCTTCCCGCGACGGCCAGCCAATTGCAAGCGATTCATCTGTTCACTGAAGAGTTGAAGCAGGTGACCGGCGCCATCAATTTGTACAACGAATCGCTGGGGACCGTCAGCGATTTGTATCAGTATGACCGCTTGAAGGGCCGTGAAGCTGCGCAGCCTGTTCCTCTACGCCCGTGGGAAACGGTTGGAGGAGCCTGATATTGACCGAGTACATGCGGCGGGGTCGATGGAACCGGCAGAAAAGACGGAAGAGCTTGCGGCCGGGCGAGAGAATCTCCGGGCCGTTCCTCGCTTTGCCGTGGACGAAGACGCCCGCCTTCTGCTGGTGGAACACGGCTCGACCCTCCTCTGCCGCATCGTCGATCTGAGCCTGAGCGGCTGCCGGATCCGCACCAGGGAGCGGTTTCCCGCCGGAAGCAAGGTGCGCGTCGAGATCGCTTTCAAGGTGCGCGGCCTTGCCTTCCGCTTCTGCGGCACAACCCAGTGGACCGACGGCCGGAATCTGGCCGGCATCCGCTTTGTGGATGTGCCCGCGCGGCGCAAAGAGGATCTGGCCGAGGCGATCGGCGAAGTGGAGGCAGAGATTGCCGCCAAGCAAGCCGCCTTGAAGCTGGCCGCGGAGCAAGAGACCGCGGCGAGGCGGGCCACGGAGGAACAGGCTGCCGCACAGCTTGCCGCCGCGCTGGCTGCAGCGTTGGAGGCCGATGCGCCCAAAGCTGGAGAGCAGAACCAACGGCCAGCGCAATCGCTCCCTACAATCCAGACTCCGATAAAGGCAATCGCCGAGCAGGCCCACCCTGGGTTGCGATCCCTGTTCGTTCTGCCGTGGGCCGGCGGAGCGCAGCGAGCTGCGACGGCAGAGAGTACCTCGGCGGGCGGGAACGGACTCCGGGCCAGTCCTGGTCCAGCACAGTCAGATCCAGGCGGACAGATTCCGGCAGAGCGAGCCTCTCCAGGCACGCCGCGAGCGGGCGAATCGCAAAGAGCCGGGCCGTCGCTGGTAAAGTCCTCCGGACGAGAACGCCGTGCGCAGTCGCGGGAAGGGGTTGACACCTCCGCGGTGATCTTTCTCGTCAATATCGCATCCCGGCTGACCGGCCGCATTGTCGATTTAAGCCTGGGCGGCTGCCGCATCCGCACCGACGAGCGCTTTCCGGTGGGAATCTATACGCGGATCGAGACCGAGTTTCGCCTTGAAGGCCTTCCCTTCCGGCTCGGAGGCGTCATTCAAGCCATTCACGACCGGCGCAACGTGGGTATTCGCTTCCTCGATATGAGCAGCCGCAAGCGGGAACAGATCGAGCAGCTGATCGAAGAGATCGAGGAAGCGAAAAAACAGGGAACAGGGACTAGGGACTCGGGACTAGGGATTAGGGACAAGGGACAAGGGACAAGGGACTAGGGACTAGGGAACACGGAACGATGAAGCTTTACCGCCGTCGCGCGCGTTCCCTTTGCAATTCGCGATAGAGTTCGCTTTTGGATTGGCCCAACTCCCGCGCCAGCCGCTTGAGGGCCTCCTTTTCGTCGATGCCGCCTTCGGGGCCGGCCTCGGCCTGGAGGTGAGCGAGACGTTCGGAGAGCTTCCGGGGCGCGGCGCCAGGGATCTGGCCGTGAGCAATCGGGGGCGGCTCCACCAGCAGGGTGATCTCGCCGCGAATGCGATCCCGTCCGGCCAGTTCCCGGCGCACTTCCGCCACCGTGCCGCGCAGGAACTCTTCGTGGATCTTGGTCAGTTCACGGGCTACCACGACGCGCAAGGCGGGACCCCATACGCTTTCCAGATCCGCCAGCGTCTCCAGAATCCGGTGCGGCGCCTCGTAAAAGACCAATGTCCGCGCGGCCCGATCGTTTTGAGCTTCGGCGGCCAGCGCCTCGAGCCTCGTACGCCGGGCCCCGGCTTTCTCAGGCAGAAATCCGATGAAATGGAACTCGGCTGCGGGGAGCCCGGAGGCCACGAGGGCACTGAGCGCGGCATTGGCTCCGGGGATAGGGAAAACCGGCACGCCGGCGGCGATGGCCTCAGACGCAAGCCAGCCTCCGGGATCGCTGATGCCGGGCATTCCCGCGTCGGAGACGACAGCGATGCTGCCGCCGGCTTTGAGAGCCTCAATCAACTCGGCCGCACGCTGGTGCTCGTTGTACTGGTGGCAGCTCACGGTGGGAGTCGCGATCTCGAAGTGGTTGAGCAGCTTCTGTGTCTGGCGGGTGTCTTCGCAGGCGATGCGGTCCACCTGGCGGAGCACTCCAATTGCACGGATGGTGATGTCGCCCAGATTGCCGATGGGGGTGGCCACCAGGTAGAGGCCGGGCGCGATCGGAGCTTCGGGGTCGGCGGGTGCGGTCACTTCGGGCGTCCTAGCGAGAGTCTTCGCGGGCTTCTTCCCGTTCGAGGCGGCGCTGTTCGGCCAGCAGCGACATCGAGCTCATCAGGTTCTGGACGCTCACAATGCCCACGACCTTTCCGCTTTCGGTGACGGGAATCAGCGAGAGTCCGCGGCCGGTCTGGATGCGGCGAATGGTGGTACCGAGCGTGTCCTCGGGCCGCGCCACCTGGAAGGCCTTGGACATGACAGCCTGCACATAGCCGTTGCCGTCGTTGCGCAGGGCGTCCACGATGCGCTGCCGCGAGATGATGCCCACCAGTTGCGGGCCGCGCACCACGGGAAAGTCCTCCTGCAACGAGTGAACGCAGCGGACCAGCGCATCGGCCAGCGTGTCGGAGGGTGAGAGGGTGGCAAAGTCGGTGAGCATCACCTCGCGCATGTGCACGGTGTCCACCACCGACTGGAAGAAGACGCCCTGGTCCTCGATCTGCGCGCCGATCATGATGAAGAAGCCGGCGATGACCAGCCAGGGACTATGCAGCAACATGCCGCCCACCATGGCGGCCAGCGCCAGCAACTGGCCGAGCCCGGCGGCCGCGCGACCGGAGGGAGAGAATCCGTGGTCGCGGGCGAAGTTGCCCCGAAGCAGACGGCCAAGGTCCAGAGGATAAGCCGGGAGCAGGTGCAAAACGCCCAGGCCCGCCTGCATCCACACCATGCTGCGCACCAGCCAGGCGGCCGAGATCCACGGCTGACTGAAGAGGTTGAGGCCTCCGCTGGCGCCCAGAAAGGCCGCGGCCAGCATGAGCGCCGTGGCGATATTCGCCAATGGGCCGGCCAGCGCCATGGCAAATTGGCCGCCGCCCTGGCTCGAGTTCTCCTGGCTTTCCGGGTCGGCATAGGCATAGAGTCCGCCGATAGGCAGGAGCAGAATGGCGCGCAGCCGCAATCCGAGCCATGCGGCTACGAGCAGCCGCGCCGTCTCCCGCACCACCACGGCCGAGACCAGCACCATGAAGAGCCCCAGACCGCGCAAAACGCCGTTCGCGGAACTGATGACCAGGCAAACTACGGCCAGAAGCGGGAAAAAGGCGTGGACGCGCATCTCGACGCCCATCCAGCGGCCCAGCGGGATTGACCAGCCTCGCATATCTGGATTGTAGTGGGTCGGGCCCTGGCGCGCTTCCCGTATGCTGAACTGATGCGTGTTATTGCCGGATCGCTCCGTTCCCGCACGCTGGTCGCTCCGCCGGGGCTGGCCACCCGGCCTACCAGCGACCGACTTCGCGAGACTCTCTTCAATGTTCTTGCGCCGCGGATTCAGGGCGCGGCCTTTCTGGATTTGTATGCCGGCTCGGGAGCGGTGGGCATCGAGGCGCTCAGCCGCGGGGCGGCGCGGGTGGAGTTCGTCGAGCTGGCTCCGGCGGCGCTGGAGGTTTTGCGCGGCAATCTGGAACGGCTGGAGCTGCAAGCTGGATTCCGCATCCACGCGGCTCCAGTGGGAGCTACGCTGCGAAGGATGCAATCTTCGTACGGGCCGAATCTTGCAGCAGCCTTCGATCTAGTTTTTCTCGATCCGCCGTATGATGCCGCTGCGGAGTATGCCGCCACGCTGAGCTTGCTTGGCGGCTCTGCTTCCGGGCTGCTTGCCGAGGGCGCACTGGTCATCACCGAGCATCGGCGCAAGGAACGGCTCGAGGACCGCTACGGATCACTCAAACGCACACGGCTGCTCGAACAGGGCGATGCGGCGCTGAGCTTTTTTGCCGCAAGTCTCGAAACGCGCTCGGAGTCCTCACCGGCCAAGGCCCGTTTATAGCTCAGAAGCGAGGGCGGCGCGCAAAGAATAGCATCTCCGGGTTAAATCGACGCTTTTGGAGGGCCAAAAAATGGACAGAATCAGCGGTTTGCAGTTACAGATCAGGGCAAAAACATACTTGGCCCATCAAGCCTCAACAGGGCAGGGTGTGAGCTTTGACTAGTCATTCTCAGCACTCGCCCACTCTAGCCCGCCCATCTCCCAGGCGGATTGTTGATTTCGGTGACGGCAAATAAGGAAGGGCTTGGAAAGGCCGTCTTTTCATGGCATAACTTCGTAATCGAGACGTAAGTTTTTCCGTGCGGAGGCGGCCTTTCTTTAGACAGGGTGTAACCAAGAGACGCTGGCGCAACGCATCTACGGGCTGGCGCTGGGTTATGAAGACCTCAACGATCAGGAGCAACTAGGCCGCGATCCGCTGCTGGCAGTGCTGGCGGGCAAGCGGCATCCGGAGGAGGCTCTGGCCGGCAAAGGACACTGAACCGGTTGGAATTGGCCGGCAGGACCGCCCGCTATCATAAGATCGCTCAGAAGCTGTTTCAGAACCGATGCGATGCGCCGCGGTGCATTCGCTCAGGGGCTAAAGCCCGTGATTTTCCTGCTTCCTAGCGGCACGGCTGAAGCCGTGCCCTTTCAAAACGAGGTTATGAAACAGCTTCTACTCAGCCGAAGCCCTGGATCGGTTGTTGGCGGACCTTTTCGTCAACTCGCACGCCACAGCGCCGAGCGAGATCGTGCTCGACCTTGACGCGACCGGCACCCCGCTTTACGGCCATCAGCCGGATCGCTTTTTCCACCGGGGTCCCCACGGACAGGTCTTCGTCGGTGGGGTGGCACGGCTACTACGACACCCACGCAAAAAACAACTGCAATACCTTGTCTGCAGTTCCATAGCTACTCGAAATCAGTGCCTATGAGAAATGCGGGCTAAGGCTGCGGAAAAGCGGCTGCGCAGTGGTTGCCAGCCATGTAGTAGAAGCCTGATACTTGAAGAGGCGCAGCGCAGCGCCGGTGCGCCACGAAGAGAATACCGACTATGTTCACAATGTACTCCCGTATTTACTTGCTTTCGACTGCTTTCATCCTGATGTTCGCCGCCACACCATCCGCAGTGGCCCATGCCGGGCCAAAGGATGGCGCAGGAGCTTACGCGACCGGAGATTATCGCAACCTCTTCGCCGAAGCCGGTCATTCACCCAAGGAGATTCAGGCCAAGATCGACGCCGCCTACGCGCAGCTTTTTCACGGCGACCCGTCGAGAGAGTCCGTCGTCTTTTCTGTTGGCAGCAACGCCAATGGCCCGCTGATGTATCTGACCGACTGGGGAAACAACGACGTGCGTACCGAGGGCATGTCCTACGGCATGATGATTGCCGTCCAGTTGGACAAGAAGGCCGACTTCGACGCGCTATGGAACTGGGCGACGACCTATATGTATATCGGCGACCCGAAACATCCGTCGTACGGCTATTTTTCCTGGTCGTGCAAGACGGACGGGACGCCAAACGACGAGACACCCGCGCCCGACGGCGAAGAATATTTCGCGATGTCGCTGCTCTTTGCGGGAAATCGCTGGCCGGGCGGCAAAGGCATCTACGACTATCACGCCGAAGCGGAAAAACTGCTCACCGCGATGCGCCACAGGGCGGTCATGACCGGTCCAACGAAGTTTGGGAAGCGCAGCATCGGCCCGGAGATGAACGAAGAGAACGCGATGATCCTGTTCGTTCCGGGGATCATGCCGCATCCCTTCACCGACCCCTCGTACCACCTGCCCGCCTTCTATGAGCTATGGGCACGCTGGGGACCGCAAGAGGACCGCGCATTCTGGGCGCGCGCCGCCGAGGCCAGCCGCGCCTTTTTTGTGAAGGCGACGAATCCCGAGACCGGTCTCGCGCCCAACTACGCCAACTTCGATGGCACGCCGCACATCACGCCCTATCCGCAATCCGGGGAGTTTGCTTACGACGCATGGCGAACGGCCAGCAACTGGTCGGTCAACTGGTCGTGGTGGCACAAGGCGCCTGCGGAGCAGGAGCTGAGCGACCACGTCCAGAAATTCTTTGCCTCAAAGGGCATCGATGATTGCGCACCCATCTTCACGCTCGACGGAACACCGGTTGAGGATCCGCCGGGGCAAAATCGCCACGAACGCAGAGCCGGGCTGCTCGGCGTCAACACCGTGGCGGGGCTGGCGGCCACTGACCAGGCTCGCGCAAAGCTCTTCACCGATGCGTTGTGGAATGCGCCAATCCCTTCAGGCCAGGGCCGCTACTACGATGGCATGCTCTACCTGATGAGCCTCATGCATGTGAGCGGAGAGTTCCGGATCTGGGGTCCGAAGTAAGCTGCGGAACTGGCGCGAGTAGGGATGAAAAAGCGGCGCTCTGCACAAAAAACAGCGCGCCGCCAGAAAGATTCAAGCTCTCAGATCACGACTCTCTCATGAGTTCCCGGCCCCGCTTGAGCGCGCGCTTATTCAGCTCCGTCCAGCGCGGATTCTTCACCAACCGCTGGAGAGCCGCTTCGACGTTCACGTGCTGTAATACTCCCGCGATCTGAAGCAGCGCCCCCAACATCACCATGTTGCCCGCGCGCGCATCGCCCAGCTCATTGGCGATTTCGGTGAAGGGACGCGCCAGAACATGCACGCCGTCCTGCTTGCAATCGGCCGGAAACTCCTCGCCGTTAAAAAGAATCCATCCTCCTGCAGGCACGCTCTTGACAAACTTCCTGAGCGATGGCTCATTCATCGCCACGAGTACGTTGGGATTCGCCACCATGGGCGAGTCGATTGCACGTTTCGAAAGCCGCACATGGCAGTTGGAGGTGCCAGAACGCATCTCCGGCCCATACGATGGCAGCCATGAAACCTCGAGTCCGGCATCGAGCCCGGCCTCGGCCAGCACCTCGCCGAGCAGCAGAACTCCCTGCCCCCCAAAGCCAGCGACGCGCACGCGAAGATCCAAATCCGCCGCCTTCTCCATAGTTGCCGGATTGCCTTCGGGCAGGCTCTCGTTATCGACGCCAAGAATCTGCGGAATCCGATCGAGCGGCGGCGCAGCTTTGTGGAGCTGTTCCGGCCGCGCCTCTTTGGTGCGATCGCAAAAGACGCCGAGCGGAAAAGTCTTTTGCATGACATCGCGCACCCAATGCTGCGCCTCGACCGGAGTCATCTTGAAGATGGTGGGGCAAGGCGAGAGCACCTCGATCAGCGAGAAGCCCAGTCCGCGCACCTGATTCTCCACGGCGCGCTTGATCGCCCGCGTAGCCTGCACCATCTGTTTGGTGTCTCCCAGGCCCACGCGTTCGATGTAGACCGGAGCCTCGAGGGTCGCCAGCAATTCGCACACGTGCAGTGGATAGCCTTCGTTGGCCGCGCTGCGGCCTTCCGGAGTGGTCGCGCTCTTCTGCCCGATAAGCGTGGTCGGCGCGGACTGCCCGCCGGTCATGCTGTAAACGGCGTTGTTGATAAAGATCATCGTGACGCTCTCGCCGCGATTGGCAGCGTGCAGAATCTCCGACGAACCGATAGCCGCCAGATCTCCATCGCCCTGATAGCCGATCACGATGCTCTCCGGCCGGCTGCGCTTCGCTCCCGTGGCCACCGCCGGCGCGCGGCCGTGCGCGGCCGAGATATTGCCCACGTCAAAGTAGTGATAGGTGAAGACCCCGCAGCCTACCGGGCCGACGAGGATCGTGCGGTTCTGAATGCCCAGCTCGTCGATGGCCCTGGCCAGCATCTTATGCACCTGGCCGTGGCCGCAGCCGGGGCAGAAATGCGTCTGATGCTGTAGCTCGCTCTTCCTTTCATAGCGCTCGTAGAAGGCCTTGGGCTTGCCGTGCGATACCGCGTATTCTTGAACCGTCTCGCTAGACATTCGCCATCCGCTCCTCTTCCGGCTGCAAGACCGATGTGATTTGCCGCGCTTGTTCCCGCACAAAACCGAGCACCTCATCATGCGATGGCACATTCCCGCCGACGCGGCTGAGGAACTCAACGGGACGCGCGCCATTGAGCGCCAGCCGGACATCTTCGAGCATTTGTCCGTTGCTCATCTCGACCACGACGAAGACCCGCGCGCGCTTGGCCAGCCGCTTGAAGTGCAACTTGGGAAACGGGAAGAGCGTGATCGGCCGCAGCACGCCGGCCTTGATCCCTCCGGCGCGCGCCTCGGCCGCCACAGCCTTCAATATCCGCCCCATGATTCCGTAGCCTACGAGCACAATCTCCGCATCTTCCGTGCGCCACTCTTCAGCACGCACCTCGCACTCTTCGGTGCGGCGATACTTCGCTTCGAGATGATTCTGATGCGCCTCCATATCGTCGATATCGAGATGCAGCGAAGTGATCAGATTGCCGCGCGTCTCCTCTGTTCCCGTCACGGCGTACGCGGGAGTTTGCGGCTCAACGGCGGTCTGCGGAAAAGCGACCGGCTCCATCATCTGGCCGATGAATCCATCGGCCAGCACGACGACCGGGTTGCGATAGCGGTCGGCCAACTCAAATGCTAAAGCCGTTAAGTCCGCCATCTCCTGCACGGAGTGCGGCGCCAATACGATAGTCCGGTAGTTGCCGTGTCCGCCGCCCTTGACCACCTGGTGATAGTCGCCCTGCTCGGCGGCGATATTGCCCAGGCCCGGCCCGCCGCGCGTGATGTCGGCGATCACGCAAGGCAGCTCGGCGCCGGCCATGTAGCTGATGCCTTCCTGCATGAGGCTGATCCCCGGCCCGCTCGATGCAGTCATCGACCGCACGCCCGTCGACGCCGCGCCATAGAGCATGTTCATCGCCGCGACTTCGCTCTCCGCCTGCAGGAAGACTCCGCCCGCACGCGGCATATAGAGCGCCGCCGCCTCCGCGATCTCGCTGGCCGGCGTAATGGGATAGCCATAGAACGCGCGGCATCCGGCGAGAATCGCGCTCCTGACGATCGCTTCGTTTCCCTTCATCAGTTGCTTGCGCATTCGCTTGCCCCCGCATTGCCCACTTCGCCGCCGCGTGGCTCATCGCTCGCGCGTGGAACGATTCTCAATACCGTAATTGCTCCCGGCTCGGGACAGACCATGAAGCAGATCCCGCAGGCCGTGCAGCCCACGCCCGTGTACGTTGCCGTGCGGTAGCCGTAGCGATTCAACCGCTCGTTGAGGACGATCACCTTGGGCGGGCAGGCGTCCACGCAGAGGCCGCAACCCTTGCACTCCTCCACGTCCACCCGCAACTGGCCGCGGTCCGGTTTCTTTGGATTTGCCATTTCTATTCCTCTTCGCTGCCGACCTGCATTGCCGAACAAAGATCGCATGGCCGGTCTCAGTGGAGGGTGACCCCTGAAACCCTTCATTCTCGGCCTCTTATAGCCGTGCGGCAGTGATCCGCATCACCTTGTCTTTGCTCGCGGTACCCGGGCGCGCGGTACCCGGCAGCCCCGCTCCTGACGATTGAAATAGAACAGATTGCATTCCAATGCGGCCAGGACAATAATTGCGCTCTGATGAGCACATCCATCCATTCCGTCGCGGGCCGCGCGGCTCGATGCCCGGAGCTTGCCGCCAAGGCGGCTCTGATGCTGATTGGCTTCAGCGCCGTCATCGGCCAGGTCGTGCTGATGCGCGAGCTGATGGTCGTCTTCAACGGCAACGAAATCTCGCTGGGAATTCTGCTGGCCACATGGCTCTTTTGGACTGCCATTGGAAGTGTGGTGTGCAGCTTTTTTCTGCGTGGAAGCCGGGCTCGATGGATGGTGGCTGCGCTGGAGATTGTGCTCGGGGTCAGCCTGCCGGCGACAATTTGGGCATTGCGCGTCAGCAAGAGCCTTTTTCAATCCGTGCCGGGTGAGTTGGTCGGTCCGATTCCGGCGCTGCTTGCATCGCTGGTCTGCCTGAGCGTCTTCTGTGTCGTCGCGGGCGCACTGTTTGTGTTCGCGGCGCACATGGTCAACCTTGAGTCGAACGTCGATGCACGCAGGGCTGTCTGCACGGCTTATCTGTTGGAGGCGGCCGGCTCTGCAATCGGAGGAATCACCGCCAGCCTGGTGTTGCTGCGCTTTTTTGAGCCGTTCCAGATCGCATGCATCGTGCTCGTCTTGAACCTGTCGATGGCCACTGTCCTCCTGTTGCGAATGAGCCGCAAGCAGTGGACGGGCGCGGCTGGGTTGGCTGCGCTGCTCGCAGTCTTTCTCCTCGCCAGGGTTGCGCCGATGGTGGAAAGGCAGGCGCAGGCTCGCCAGTGGAGCGGCTTCCAGGTGATTGCATCGCACGACTCGATCTACGGCAATCTAACGGTGACCGAGACCGGCACCATTCGCAGCCTCTACGAAAACGGCCTCATCCTTGCCAGCGCGCCGGATGAAGCGGCCGCGGAAGAGTCAGTTCACTACGCGCTGCTGGAGCATCCGGCGCCCCGGCGCGTGCTGCTCATCGGCGGCGGCGCGAGCGGCAGCGTGGCACAGGCGCTCAAGCATCCCACGGTTGAACGGGTCGACCTGGTCGAGCTCGATCCCGCGCTGATCGGCATGGCGCGTGAGTTCTTTCCGGCCGAGTCCGCGGCTCTTTTCTCCGATCCCAGAGTGCATCTGCATTATGCCGATGGCCGGGCCTATCTCAGATCGACTCGCGACAGATTTGACGTGATGATTGTCAATGTGCCCGACCCGCAAACTGCGCAGTTGAACCGTTTCTACACGGCCGAGTTCTTCCGATCCGCGCGCAATCATCTGGCGCCGGGCGGATTGCTGGCCTTGCAACTGCGCTCGTCGGAGGAGGCAATCAGCCCCGATCTGGCCAAGTTTCTGCGCTGCATCAACCGCACGCTGCGCGAGGTTTTTCCCTATGTCGTCGCAATTCCAGGAGAGACGATTCACTTCTTCGGCGCGACGCGCTCCGGCGTTCTCACCGGCGATCCGCGCACGCTGGTTGCCCGGCTGCTTGAGCGCAAGCTGCAAACCCGTTATGTTCGCGAGTACTTCATTCCCTTCCGCATGATGCCCGATCGCATGGAGCAAGTGGGCGACCAATTGCAGCCGTTAGCCACAACGCAAGTCAATCGCGACTTCTCGCCCATCGCATACTATTTCAACGTCGTGCTGTGGAGCGCGCAGTTCAAGCCCGACTATGCCGTCTGGCTGCGTGCCGCGGAGCATGTGGATTTTAGTGCTGTATTGGGAGTCGTCCTCCTAGTCATGTTTTCCGCAGCGGCGCTTTGTGGATTTGTGCCTGCGCGCGAGCGACGCGCCCGTTCGGCGGCTACCTTCTCGATGGCTGCGACGGGGTTTACGTTGATGGCGCTCCAGATATTTCTGCTGCTTGCATTCGAATCGATCTTCGGTTACGTCTACCATCAACTCGCCATTCTGATTGCCCTTTTCATGGCCGGGATTGCTCTTGGAAGCTGGCTGGGCTTGCGCCGCATTCGCCGTGACGAGCATTCCGCTTGCCGTGCTGTTGCGCTCACTCAGCTTTTGCTCGCTCTTTCGGCGCCTGTGCTAATGGTGCTGTTGAGTTGGTTCGCGAGGGTCTCAGGGGCGGCCGCGACGTGGCTGGTCGCTCAGTGCGTTTTTCCCGCGCTGGCAGCACTCTCCGGCATCCTCGGCGGTTTTCAGTTTCCCATGGCGACTGCGATCTACCTGCATGACGGCAGCGGGCGGCGAGCGCTGGGCACGCTTTATGCCATCGACTTAATGGGCGGATGCGTGGGGGCATTGGTACTCAGCGGTTATCTCATCCCGGTCTTTGGATTCTGGAAGACGGCCTGGCTCTGCGCGGCGGTGAATCTGGCGCCGGCTCTGATGGCCGCACGGGTGAGGTTCCCACTTTCCAATAGAGCTAAAGAAGCTTGAAGCGTCTAGGGCTTGTGCTCGCCGAATACGACCGCGGTGAAGCTGAAGATGTCGGTATTCTCATCCTTCCAGCAGTCGAGCGTTATCCCTGCTTTGCGGCAGGTCTGTTCAAGAAAGGTTTGCCGGTCCCATTTCTGTTCGACGGGAACCTGCGGCAGCAGAAGACCTTCGGAGTCGCCGCTCTTCATCAGCAGCCCGTGCTCGCCAATCCTGATCTGTTGAATATCGGTAACTCTGCGCAGAGGCGAGAGGACGGAGATCTCATATTCGAGCTGCGGCAGCTCCGAGGCCGAGACCGGTTGGAAGCGCGGATCGTGCAGAGCAGCGTGCGTGGCCGTGTCGCGCACAGTCATATAGAGCGGCTTGACCGCGGAGGTATAGCCGATGCATCCACGCAGCGCGCCGGACTCGGTCAGTGTCACGAAGGCCCCGCTTTCGCGATTCAGCGCTACGCTGGCGCTGGCTGGCGGCTCATACAACTCACCCTTCTGAACCACATACTCCACCGACTTGCGAGCCAGCGCAAGCAGTTCGCTCTTCTCCGGTTCGCTCAGCGAGAAGGGAGTCTCGGCCGTCGTTCCTGCCGGAGCCTTCACAAAAACATCCGCGCTGTAGCCGACCACGCGGGAATGGTCGCCTGTCACATCGCCGGAATTCGCGTACTTGAGCACCCGCGCCTGATTGGCTCCCATGCGCTCGGCATAGATCATCGCGGCCACGATGGGCGCGCCGCCGCAGGCCTCCCACACACGCGACTGGAAGTTGCGCGACATACTGAAGTAGTCCCACGACTTGAGCGCATTGAGCGTCTTGTGGTCGATTTTTTCCGCGTCGTCATAAGGATGATAATGCGAGAGGTCTGAGCTGGCCAGGACCAGAGTATCGCCTTCCCTGCCTTCGCTCTTGATGAGTTTTTCGAGCGCCACGCCCAGCGCGCGGCTGCTCTCGTAGCTCTGGTCACCCATGACGATCGGTACGAGTTCAAAGTTGCCCAGCACTTTCTGCAACCACGGCAACTCGACCTCGATCGAGTGTTCGCCGCCGGCCGGTGTGGGGTCGTGCCCTTGGCTCGATAGCTGCATGGTCGAACTCATCTTGACCAACTGGCGCGCGAAGGCTTTATCCACTGGCACGTTGCCCAGTGGTGTCGCGTAGGCGTCGCCATCGTAGATAGAAGTGAAATCGAAGGCTACATAGTGCGATGGCGCTATGACCACAACGCGCGAGAACTTGCGCCCCTTCAATGCGGCATAGGTGTAGGCGGCCACGGGGCCCGAGTACTCGTAGCCTGCGTGCGGCGCGACCGCAGCGAGGATTGGATCGCTGATGGGCGGCTCGGATACTTGCGCCAGCAAGCCGTCGATCATGGCTGAAAGCGCCTTGGGATCGGATGGATAGAAGCTGCCGGCAACGGCCGCCTGCCGCACTTTTTGCGAGTCGCCGGCGCTGACGTGCCTGAGCGGCGTGAAGATTAGCAGAGCGATGAGCGGCACAGTGAGCCAATAAGCGTTCGGGGTCATGGCGATATTCATCTGCAAAGCCTCCCTGCTTCTTCACACGTGCCAAATGCCGGGAATCGGCTGTTGGCAGAACGGGCAATGATTCTTCTGGATGAGCATCTGGCTAGCCGTAAAGCCCACGCGCTCGACCAGCATTTTACGGCACTTGGGACAATAGGTGTTTTGCGCCGGATGTCCCGGCACATTGCCAATATAGACATAATGCAGCCCTTCGGCGTCGGCAATCGCCTTGGCGCGTTCCAGGGTGGGCACCGGCGTGATGGGCAGATTCTTCAACAGATACTCGGGATGGAATTGAGTGAAATGCAGAGGGACATCTTCGCCCAGATTTGCTTTGACCCATTGCGCCAGCCCGCTGAACTCCTGATCGCTGTCGTTGAGCGTGGGCAAGACAAGGTAAACAATCTCCGTCCACTTGCCTAGCTTGCGCAGGGTGACGAGTGAATCCAGCACCGGCTTCAACTGTCCGGTGACGACCTGGCGATAGTACGACTCGGAGAAGGATTTGAGATCGATCTTGACGGCGTCCATCTTTCCGTAGGCCGTCTTCAATGCGTCTTCCTGGATGTAGCCGTTCGAGACCACAATGCTGCGAATGCCCGCCTCATGGCCTGCATCGGCGGCATCCATCAGGTATTCGCTGAAGACGACCGGCTCGCTGTAGGTGAAAGCGATGGTGGGACAGCTATATTGCCTGGCGAGTTCGGCGACGCGCTGCGGGGGAGCGTACTCGGCGGGAACCTGCTCGGGCCGCGACTGAGAGATGTCCCAGTTTTGGCAAAACTTGCAGTTGACGTTGCAGCCAGCCGTTGCCAGCGAGAAGGCAATCGTTCCCGGCAGATAGTGGAAGAGCGGCTTCTTCTCGACGGGGTCAATATGCGCCGCGGCGACCCGCGAGTGGACCAGCGTGTAGTATGTACCGCCGCGATTCTCGCGCACTCCGCAGTAGCCGCGCTCCTTGTCTCCCACCGTGCACTCTCGCGGGCAGAGCTTGCACTTGATCTTGCGATTATCGAGCTTCTGATAGAACTTCGCTTCGACGATGTAGCGCGAGTCGTCTTGGCTGGCGGCGGCGGCAACGGCGGGCTGCGCGACACCGGTCATTCCCAACGCCGCTCCCGACGCCAGGGCGCACTTCAGGAACGAGCGGCGATCCAGTGGATGCTGGCCTTTCATGGCACCCTGGACATCCAAATTACAAAACATGATGAACCTCTCTGCAACTTGCTTCGCTAGACCTCGATCAGCGAAATCTTTTTTGGGTCATTGGTGCCCAGGCGGTGCTCGGCATCGGCCGCGGTTGCGATGTAGAGCGGAGCGCGTTTCTCGGCATCGAGCGTCTTCAAACCCTTTTCGGCGCGCTTGTGCTCGATGATCTGCCAGCCTGTATGGTCGAGCGCAACCGGGTCCTGAGAGACGATCAAAGTGTTGGCATTCCAACTATGCTCCGGCTTGTAGCCCGGCCCGCCTTCATACATGGCGGTCGTCGCGTCGCAGATGGTAAGGCGCATTCTGCTTCGGATCTCCGGCAGCATATTCAAATCCGCGACGTAGGGATTGCAGCCGTTGGGGTGGTACTTGTTGGGGTTGTTGATGACGCCGTACATATTTTTTAGGGCGATAGTGACGCCTGCGCCGTCGTGGTCTTTGAGAACCGGAAGATTGATGAGCACGTTCGAGCGCTGGGTGAGGATCTTCGACAAGAGGCTGCCCACACTGCCATAGGCTGAAAGCTCCTGCTCGTAGCCGACACGGTCGGTGCCGTAGCACTGCACGCGGTCTCCGCCGATGGCGAGATAAAAGCCGGCGCGCTCAAGCTCGGAGCTGTCGCGGTCCCAAATCACGATGTCGCCGGGCTTGATTCCGGCCTCCTGCAACCGCTCGCAGATGGCCGCGACGAGCTGCACATTGGTGGAGATTCCGCGGCCGCCCAAGGTATTGACTTTGAGGCTCACGGTCTTGCCGGGATGGACCAGCTTTCTCCACGCGTTGACGGAACGGTCCTGGCTGAAGAGAGCCTGCATGGCGCGATCCAGCAGGGCAAGCATACAGTGCGGGTCCACCGTAGAGCCTGTTCCGCGAAGCTGCTCATCGCGCGCGACGGCAACTTTGGATTTCTGAGGAGCCGCGCCGGAGACGGCCGTTCGGGATTCTGCCGCAAGAGGTTCTGCGAGTGCCAGCGCTTCCGCCGCGCCGCCAGCGCACCAGAGTGCGGCGCCGGTCAGAGATCCCTTGAGGAAGTCCCTTCGGCTGTTGCTGTCGAGAGTGCTCATTCGCGTACTCCGCTGGCCCAGCGGCCCGCCGCAGGGGACAAATCCATGGAGGGGAACGGCTTCGGCGGCTGCGATCAAGCTGCTCAAAAGCGGGGCTGAGATCCTCAGAAGCAGGCCCATCTTCCGGCTTCCGGGCGTACCATCGCCTCAATTAACGCTTACGGCAGCCGGCGGAGCTTTGCTGTGATGGCCGGCACTTGAGGGGAAAGACAACCGAGCGCCGGCTTGGCGGGCCAGCCTCGCCATCCAACTCTGACGGAAGGATAAACTAATCCCGTGACAACGATTGCCGAACCTGCAGGTTAGAGCCCATGCGCAAGTCTAAGCCGGCCGAAGCGAAGCTCCTGGTGTATCAAGGTCTCTGGAGTTTGCGCGACTTTGCGGCAGCGGCCGCTCTCTTTCTGGCCAGCGCTGCCGTGGTCCTGTGGCAAAATGCGCATCTCACGGTTCTCTGGGACGCAAGCTACACCCTGGAAACGAGCGCTCGCATCGCTCTGGGGCAGATGCCGTATCGCGATTTCCCGCTGGCCCACGCGCCGCTGACATTCCTGATTCAAGCGGCCATCATTCGCTTGACCGCAAGGGTCTTCTTCCACCACGTTCTCTACGCCGCAATCGTGGGCGGACTGGGCACGGTGCTGGCCTGGCGGATCGCACTCAACACACTGCGCGGCCGTCTGCGTGAATACTGGGGCGTTTCTCTTCTGCTGGCCGCGCCGCTCGCTGTGCTGGGCATCTACAGCATCCTGCCGTTTCCCTCCTACGACTGCGACTGCGTTTTTTCGATCCTCGTCGTCATTCTGCTCTTGCAGCGTCTGCCGTCAGACTTCGGCGCATCGGGCTCAACCTCGGCAAAGGTGCTTCTGCGATCATTCATCGCGGGCGCGGCGATTCCGCTGCCGCTCTTCTTCAAGCAAAACATCGGACTTCCAATTCTCGCGGCTACGTTTGCTATCATTCTGCTGCTTTGGATCGCCCGGCAGGTGGGCCGCGGACCGGCTGCGCAAGGCAGTGCAGAGTTGGTCGCAATTCTTGGCGGCGCGGTCGCAGCGCTGCTCGCCGCATGCCTGCTCTTGCACTTCACCTGCGGCCTTCGCAACTACACTCATTGGACGATCGAGTTTGCGGCGCGGCGCAGGCTGCCGGGTTTCGCGGATATGCTCGGCGTCTATGCGGAGCCGTCGCTGCTTGCGTGGCTTCCGTCCGCCGCGGCGGCTCTTGCGCTCCTGCATAGCCGATTTGCCAAGAATCTGTGGGCCCGTCTCGTGGCAGTGGGGTTGCTGGCCGGGCCGTTCGTCTGGACGCTAGCCGGTCTCTTTCTCTCCTCAGACGCCGATGACCGCTCAAGCAGCCTGCTTGCCCTGTGGCCGCTGCTGCTGGTTCTCAGCGGGGCGCTCACGCTCTGGAGCTTACTCCGCAACCTGAGCCTGCGTGCCGTGCTGCCCGCCATCCTGCTGATCACCATCAACGGAACGCTGCTCTCGCAGCAGTTGTGGGGATCGACCTATGCCATTTGGCCACTGCTCGTTCTTCTCATCGCCGATATGATCGCCTTCCTGGCTTCCATCGATCCGGCTGCCAAAGCCGCGGAAATCGCGTCTCAAACTCGGTTCGTCGGGCCGGCGTTGACGGCTGTCATCGCGGCAACGCTTGCGGTCTGCGGCGGCTTCTACATGGCCAGCGAAGAGCGGCTCTCCTATGCAAACCTGGAGGGCCCGGTCATGCACTCGTCGATTCCCGCGCTGCGGGGCATGGCTGTCTCTGGGCCTTTCCTGCCTGACTTTGAGGAGTTGCTGCGTTTCGCAGCCAAGGAGATTCCCGTCTCGGACGGATTGATTCTCATTCCCGGCGAAGATCCGTTCTACTTTGCCACCGGCCGCATCCCGCGGTTCCCCGTCCTGCTCTTCGACAAAGCCACCGACCCGTTTTCGCCCGCGCAGCTTGTCGAAGAGGCCAACGCCCGCAGGGTTCGCTGGCTGATCGTGAAGCGCGATCTGCAAATTAAGGAAGACCCAATGCCGCAGCGCGAAGCCTCACTCGAAGAGCTTCAGCAGGTTTTCCTGCCGTATCGCAAACTGGCTGGTTACGACGTGTACCTCCGCCCATAGTTCTGCTTCCGATCGGACGGCGCAGGTCTTGCGCGGCAAAAGTGCTTCAATTGGCCGTCTCGAAGAACTCATTGGCGCTGCCCTGCCGAGCCGGTTGCGGCGGGAAGGCCACGGTTCTGGTCGAAGCGTAGCGAAGGACGGCAGGAGTTCGCACCGGCGCCAAGCAGGCCAGGAACGTAGCGCCGATCAGGCGCATGTCGCTCCGGAACGTGGCCCGGCACATATAGCGCACGTCGATGCGCGCTTTGAGCGGACGAATGTGGCGGATATAGAAAGGATGGAGTTGGCTGGGATGAACGCTGCTGAGGATCTCCTCCTCGCGGCGGAAGGCGAGCGTGGCCGCGCCGGTAATGCCTGGCCGATACGGCATGTTGGCGATGCCCGCATACTGGGGCAGCTTGGGCCGGGGACCGACCAGGCTCATCTCTCCGCGCAGCACGTTATAGAACTGCGGAAGCTCATCGATCTTGAGCTTGCGCAGCCAGCGTCCCATGCGGGTAATGCGGCGATCGCCGTCCCTGGTAAGGCCGGGGCCGGCCGGCCCCGAGCCGAAGGTCATGCTGCGAAACTTGTAGATGCGAAACAGACGCCCGCCCCGGCCGACGCGCTGCTGGGGAAAGAAGGCCGGCCCCCGCGAGGAGAGACGCACGCACACGGCGATCATGAGCAATGGAAGCCCGAAGACGGCAAGAATAAGAGAAGCAACCGAAACGTCGAGAATCCGCTTGGATCGGGAGAGGCTCCAGTTGCTGGCCGAGGGGCTCTGGATGGGCGCTTCCGGATCGGGCGCGTTGTGAGGAAGAGGCGGCAGCGCGGAGATGGGAAAGGCCGGAGTGGAGACCGCGCTCGGCTCAGGCGTGCGGCTGGCAACTTGCATGAAGGCTAACCTCGAAGGGATGAAGGATATTCAAAGCACTCGGCAATACCACGCGGAGCGGGAGCCAGTTTGCATAGCCGTCGATCGAAGCTGGACAGCCAAGCGTTCCGGACTTCGCTACGCGCGTGATCTCAACTGAATCATCGCCCGCATCGAGTGTGGATAAGCGATAGAGGGAGAGAAATAGGAGGGTGCGGGAGACTCAATTGGGAAGAGTTCCATTATCGAAATCCGATGGGCCGGATTCAATGAGAGAATCTTTACAAATGATGCGGCAGACCGTGCGGGAGGCCAGTGCAAGCGCGCGCTCGTCCTCGACGTCGCACGGCTTCATGGCGGCGAGGGAGCTGCCGTGAAGCCGTGCGATCGTCAAGGTGCGATTGGGGGAACGGGCCTGGCTACTTGAGCACGCTGATCGCGGCAGCGCCCAGTCCAAGCTGGGAGAGGATCTGCGACCAGGCCATGAACGAGCGAAGTGCGCCGGCTCCAATGTTCTTCTCCGGCACGACGATGGTGTCGCCGGGATAGAGATGCAGATGGTCAAAGCCGGAGGAGAAGATCGACGGACCCGCGTCGTGGCCGGTCACCGTTCCGTCCGCCCGCAGAACAAAAGCCTGTCCGCGGTCCGCATCGCGGTTCAAGCCGCCGGCCAGGCGCAGATAGTCGCCTTCGCGGGCGCCGCTGCGATAGAGGAACGCATTCTGATTGAGTACCGCGCCCAACACCTGGACGGTGGCGGGCATCGAGGGAACCAGGAACGTGTCGCCATCCTCGAGGGGCGTCTCGGGCAGCGCGTCCGCTCCGGAGCTGTGCGGGCTCAGATCGAGTACGATTCTGCCGGTGGGCCTCAGCCGGCGCAGCCGTTCGATCAGTTCGTGGTTGGCCGAGACGACGGGTCCTTCCTTGCCCCCGCTCTGCGCACCGCCGGAGCCGGCCATGGTCTCCACCGTGTCCATCTTGATCGAGCTGCGCAATAACTGATGCTCGAGGCGATCGGCGTACTCGGACAGGTGCTGCTGCTCGAGCGCTTGCGTGCTCCTGCGGGTGAACTGCGACCCATACAGATATGCCTTGCCGGTCAGTCCGCCCGCGCGCGCAACCAGCGAACGCAGCGTCTCGCCCGGAGCGACGCTGTAGATGCCGGCGTGCAAAAACTCCCCCTCGAGGCGTACATACTTGGTCTGCTCGTCGATCGGCGGGAGAATATCCTCCTGCGAAAAGACGGTGACAACGTCGCCCGGCTGAAGCTCGAGATCCTGGGACTCATCGTGATCGAGCACCAGCTTGCCCAGGTTGAAAGGAAGAAGCGTGGTAGCCATGGTGGCCGGGTTCAGACGCTCGATGACGGCAAAGTTCCAATCGGTTTGCGCTCCTGGACTGAGTACCGCGGCCGGTTTCTTTGTGAGTTCACCCTTCGCATCGAAATCTTGCTTCGCATTCACATCCCCATTCGCATTGGCATCTTGCTTCGCATCCACGTCTTCGTTCGCATCCACGTCTTGTTTAGTATTCGACTCCTCCTTGCTGTCAGGTGCAACCAGCTTGCCGTTGAGCGCAATCTGTTCCTGTGCCGGAAGGCCGAGCTGGGTGCGCCGCCACCAGTAGTTGCGCGTGACCAGCGAGTCGCGATCGGGCAGCAGATCGCTCAGCCTCATGCCCGCGTGCCAGAGGAAATGCCCGGGATTGGCCAGGGATCCGCGCAGCGTGACGGTCTCGCGATAGCTGGAGACGATCGGATCGATGCGCACGATGTCGCCGTCGGCCAGCAACGTGGCAAGACCCACGGCGTCGGCCGCCAGTTCGAAGGCGCGTCGCTGCGCGTGGTTCTCGATGCGCTCAACCGAGATGCGCCCGCCCGAGGCGATGGCCGTTGTGCCGCCCGCCGCATCGAGCAACTCCGCAACCGTTTGCTGGCCGCGCAACTCGAAGATGGCTGGCTGGCGTACGCTGCCCGCGAGAGCTACCTGGGGCCCAGCGGCGGGGATAAAGAGCACATCGCCCGGCTGCAGTTGCACGTCTCCGGTCTTGTCGCCCCTGACCAGAAGCGCGTAGAGATCGAAGTCCGTGACCACTCTTCCTTCGCGCTTCAACTGGATGTGCCGCATGGAACCGGCCGCGGAGGGACCACCGCTCAAGAAAACCGCATCCACCAGCGTGCTGAGCGCGCTCACGGTATACTCGCCCGGCTGCCGTGCCCGGCCGGTCACATACACCTGGATGGAGTGAATCTCCCCCAGATCGACACTCAGCTCGAAGTTGCGGTAAACCCTCTCCAGCGCGGTGCGCAGGTGGCCGGAGACCGAAGAAAACGGCAGGCCGGCAACATGCACGGCGCCGACCTTGGGCAGGTAGATCTCTCCCTCGCGGCTCACTTGCAGATTGGCGCTGAAGTTGATCTGTCCCCAGATGCGGACGCGCAGCTCGTCCCCTGTGCCGACCGCCATGTCCTGCGGCGCAGGGGCCTGGTCGACGGGGCCGAAGGATGCCGGCTGCGCGGCGAAGAGGCTGGCTCCATAGATCGGCAGCATGCGGCCTGTGGTGGCCGCCGCAAAGCGCTGAAACTCGGTGGCAGGCTCTGCGGGCGGCGCCTGCCGGGAGCGTTGGCCGGCCGGTCTTCTCCCCTTGCGCGACGCTTCTTCCGTATAACTCGATCCGAAAGGAAGGCTGTCGTCGGCCGAGGCCTCGGTGGAGCGGTCCGCTCTCGCCGTTCCCGGCTGCGTCTGTTCCTGCATGGTCAGCACAGCGGGCGATGCAGACGATTGGGTCGTGGTAGGCAAAGGAGCGGTCTGCTGCAACTGACAGCCGTAGGAATCGGCCGTGTCGTCTCCGGAACACTGCGCGCGCGATTGAGAAGGACAGAAGGCGATGACGGCGGCGCCGGCGACCGAGAGAAGCATCGCGCGGCGAAGGCTCAAGAGGGCAGATGAATGGTTTCTCATAGACGCACCATTGTTCACACATTCCTCCGGCGGAACGAAGGGGAAAATGAGTCGGACTAGCTGCCCTGTTCCAAAATCGGACCGGCCCATGAGTGTCTTCCCATAATCGATTTCTCACTAGCGGCTTTCTCATCTTTTCCCTTCGCGCTCCTTCTTTCGCAGGTAATCTGAGCGAAGTTTCCGGCCGATTGGCCGGACCATCCATTCGCAACCGGGCACTTTTAGCCGAGCGTGCAGACAGTGGCGATGGATGTTGTTTTTTATCTCCGGTTATTCGAGCTGTGCGCGGTAATTCAGGCAGGACGCGCATCAAGCAAAGCAAAACCAGCTCGACTCGAAGGGAAAAGGAAGCCCAGCGTGCCAACGGAAATCCAGGAACTCGACGCAACCATCTCCCAACCGCTCTCCGGCTCTCTGCCGCTCTTGATTCGCGTGGCATTCAAACGGAAGCGGATGATCGCGATCAGCGCGTTCGCCATCGTCGTGCTGGTCTCGGCCGTCGCACTGCTGCTGCCGGATCGGTACACGGCCACCGCGGTCATCCTGCCGCCCCAACAGGGAGGCTCCACCGGCGCGGCGATGATCGCGCAACTGGGTAGCATGGGAGCCCTCGCCTCGGCGGCGGGAGGCATGGGCATCAAGAATCCCAACGACCTGCAAGTGGCCCTGTTGAAGAGCCGCACGGTAGAGAATGCGATCGTTGCGCGCTTTCATCTGCAGTCGCTCTATCGCCGGAGATACCTCTCGGCGACCCGCAAGCGCTGGGAGCAGGAGACTTCGGTCGACAGCGGGTTGAAGGACGGACTGATCCGCCTTTCGGTGACCGACCGGGACGCGCGCCGCGCCGCGCAACTGGCCACCGGCTGGGTTGAAGAATACCGGAGCTTCACGGCAACCCTTGCGGTGACCGAGGCTTCGCAGAGAAGGCTGTTTTTCGAGCGCCAGTTGAGCGGCGCGCGGGAGGCGCTCGAGCGCGCTGAAGAGCAGATGAAACAGACCGAGCAGCGCACCGGCGTGATGGAACTCGACGGCCAGGCCCACGCCATGATCGCCTCGGCGGCCATGTTGCGCGCCCAGGTCGCGTCCAAGCAGGTCGAGATCCAGGCGATGCGCCAGTTTGCCGCCGATCAGAATCCGGACCTGGAGCGCGCCGAACAGGAATTGTCGAGCCTGGAGGCTCAGTTGGCCTCCATGGATGTGGATAACGATCGCCGGGGCGGCGACCTGGTGGCGCCAAGGGGCAAGGTCAGCGAAGCCGGCCTGGAGTATGCACGCGCCCTGCGCGAGGTGAAGTATCGCGAGATGGTCCAGGATCTTCTGACGCGCCAGTATGAGGCGGCGCGGGTGGACGAGGCGCGGCAGGGCTCGCAGGTGCAGATTGTCGATCCGGCGGCGATTCCCGACCGCCCCTCGCCCTACCGGATTTGGGTTTTGCTGGGAGCGTTGCTCGCCGCTCTTCCGCTGGCCGTGCTGATCGCGCAGGCGGCCGAGCTTGCAGCCATTCTGCTCGGATTCCGCCGCCGCTCCGGTTCGTGGGCCGCGGCGCTAGAAGAGGTCTGGGCCGGGGGAGCGCGATGAGGGATCTGAAGGTTCTTGCGGCCTTGAGGGCGCTCGGCATGGATGGCGCCGTCGGCTACACATTCCTTGCGCGGGCTGCGAGCATCGTAGGCAGCATAGGCACTGTCCTTCTGATTGTGCGCTTTCTCTCTCCGGTCGAACAGGGCTATTACTACACCCTGTTGAGCCTGGTCGCATTGCAGATTGTCTTTGAGCTGGGCTTTGCTTTCGTCGTTCAGCAGTTGGCGGCGCACGAGTGCGTTCACCTCAAGCTGCACTCCGACGGCAGCGTCAGCGGAGATAATCGAGCGCACGCGCGTCTGGCTTCGACGCTTCAACTCACCGTGCGCTGGTACACGGTAGCCTCGGTAACCATGGGATTGATACTGGCCCCGCTCGGCATGCTGTTCTTCGCGCGTCACGGAGCATCGGAAGCGCCGCAGGTGGCGTGGCAGTGGCCTTGGCTGCTGGCGGTTGCCGCGGCGATGGGCGGATTGTGGTGTCAGCCCTTCTACTCGTTTCTGGACGGTTGTGGCCAAATTCGCGCGGTGGCGGCACTGCGCCTCCGCCAGGCCGTGGCGGGCATGGCACTGGCCTGGGCAGCCATGTTGCTGCATCACGGGCTTTATTCGCCTGCTCTTGTGCTTGCGGGGCAGCTTGTGGTCGGCCTCTCTTTTCTGGCCGCGCGCCGCCGCCTCCTGGCAGGGCTGCTCCGGTATCCGGCGCGGGAAGCGGCCATTTGCTGGAGCCGCGAGGTGTGGCCCTTCCAATGGCGCATCGCCGTCAGTTGGATGTGCTCGTACTTTACAGTTCAGGTCTTCATCCCCATCCTCTTCGCCCTGCGAGGTCCGGTCGAAGCAGGGCAGATCGGCATGTCGCTCAGCATCACCGGCTACATGACGAGCCTTGTGCTGCCCTGGATCACGACGAGAGCAACGCCTTTCGGCCGCATGATCGCGCAGCGCCAGTTCCAGGGGCTCGATCAGCTGTTTCTGCGCACGCTTGGCCAGGCACTTGCCATATTCAGCATCATCGCTCTGGGGGCCGGCCTGGGAGTGGCGCTGCTGACTGTTGTGTCGCCCAGATTGTCGTCGCGCATGGTTTCTCCGCAACTGTTCGCTTTGCTGCTACTAGCGGCCGGCGCCAACTGCGTGGTGCAGAGCCTGGCCACTTTCTTGCGCTCCTTCAAGCGGGAGCCGTTTCTTCAGCAGTCGCTTGCGGTGGCCGCCCTTACTCTTACGTTGGCCGTGCTTACCGCGCCTCGCTGGGGAACGATCGGCGTGGCCTTTAGCTACCTAGTCGCAACAGCAGGCGTCGCACTGCCTTCCGCATTGGCGATCTTCGCGCGCGCCCGCCGGGGCTATCTGGCTGTGAGTTCATTGGCTGTGAGTGGAAGCGAGGCATGATGAACGGCAACTCTTCAAGCAATACGATCGCTCTTGCGCTTCCCCGGCGGCTGCCAAATGCGGTTCGGACAGAGCCTTCCGGCAGGTGGCGCGGATGGCTGCTGTGCCTCCTGCTTGGGATGTTGTATACGCCAACGCTCAGACTTCCGGGCGGCGTTCCGCTTCGCATCGACGATGTGCTTGTATTCAGCGCCGGCGGAGTCCTTGCGGTGAAGTTTCTACTTGGTCTGCGGGCTCCCAAACTGGACGCTGTTTTTCTTTACACTGCGGCCCTCACGGGAATGATTCTTTTGTTGACCCTAATGGCCCCGGAAGGCCTTGATGTGACCGCCAAGGAGTATCTTGACTGCCTGCGCCCGATAAAGTTCTTCCTGGTTTACTGGCTTGTGCGGGATTGTGACCCGGCGGCCGCACAGCGCACCTTTATCAGAATTATGTCGGCCGCATCTTTCATTCTGCTGGCAATCGCTTGCATAGAAATGTTCTTCGCGAGGACGATGCCGGGAGGCATCGTTGTGAGTTTTTTCTCTGCTTTCACCGAGAAGTCCCCCGACCTCCTTCTCGACATGATGGCGTCGAGGCCATTTGCGACATTCAATACGCCGCCGGACCTTGGATATGTCGCCTGCGTCTGTCTCTTTGCGGGACCGTTGATTCACTCTCCACGCCGCAGAAAAGCTGTCGTCGCAACCTTCTTTCTCATCCTGTTGATTACGGCTACCAGGATGCTGCTTTTCAGCTTGCCGCTTCTGCTTATCCTGCAGGCCTTTCTCAGGGCAAAGACAGCCAAGGAAGCGTTCAAACGTCTGCGCATCAATCTGGCTCTTATTGCCCTGGCCGGCGCATCTTCGGTGGTGTTGCTTCCGATGATCAGCCCTCATGCCTCCGACTTCACACAAAGCATGATTGTGTCGGTCGTCAGCGGCGATACCAGGGATCAGGACAGTATCACAACTCGGCTGGGCAATCTGTATCTCGCCGACTACACATGGTCGCACGCGCCCGTTCTGGGGGTGGGTTCTCGCTCTCTGCTTCCCGATTTTGTGGACAGCGAGCTCATATTAACCTTTCATCGATACGGGCTGGCCGGACTGGCGGCACTCTTGCTCATCTACCCGTTGGGGTTTGGGTTGGCGCGGCAAGTAGCGGGGAAAAACCACGAACTCTATCAATTTGCAATTATGGCGCTGGCAACGACGTTTCTAAGCGGAATTACGCTGGGCGCGCTGGACAACAGCAGGACGGGTGTTTTGATCTTCATTATCCTTGGGCTGGTCCGGGCAGCGAAAGACCACGAGCTTCGAAACGGGAAGATCTTGAGTCCTTCCATAGTTTGAACTGCATTTGCAAAGCCGGCTTTCGTAAGGAGGAAGCGAGTTGTCAAAGACGGTGTTGACAGTTGTTTCAACGTTAGCTCGGGGCGGACCGATCAATGTATTGATGGGGGTAATCCGCCATCTCGACCGAGAGGGTTTTCGAGCGGTACTCTCCACCCTCTCGCCCGAACACGCTGAAAGCCGCATCGAAGAATTCAGGTCTCTTGGGGTTCCAATCAAACAGATGGGATTATCTCGTGCCGGGTCTTTTCTGCGGGGCGCCGAGGAGTTGCGTCTCTTGGTTTCGGAGGTTAGGCCGGATCTTGTCCACACCCATGGGTTTCGGGCGGATGTTCTGGCTGCGAAAGCGAAGCTGGGTTGTCCGATTGTTTCCACGCTTCATTGCGACCTTGTTGAGGACTACCGGTTCGCATTCGGCCGCAGTCTCGGCGCGCTGATGGCAAGCCGCGAGTATGCGGCGCTGAAGAGATTCGACGGTGTGATTGCGGTATCAGAGAGCGTTGCCGAGGCGGCATCGCGCTACGGCATTGCGGCCCGGGTGGTTCCCAACGGCGTTGAGCTTGGCGAGTATCGTCCTGCTCAGGATTCGCGTAAGGCACAAGCTATCCGGACGAATCTGGGTTGGCCATCCGGCACTGCGGTTGTGTTGCACACGGGATCCCTGACAAGCCGCAAGAATCCGGTCGATGTTGTAACCGGCTTCCGTGCATCCGAACTATCCAAGCGCGGCATGCTGGTTCTGGCGGGCGATGGGCCTCTCAGGTCCGAGTGCATGCGAGCCGCAGGAGGCGCAACCAACATCGTCTTTCTGGGTGAGCGTAGAGACGTTCCCGATCTGCTGAAGGCCGCCGACATTTTGATCTCGGCGTCCAGTTCGGAAGGACTTCCGATGGCGCTGCTCGAGGGCTGTGCGAGCGGGATTCGAGTTCTGGCGACGGATATTCCGCCGCACAGGTGCATTTTGAGGATATTCCCGGATCAGGTGCGGATCTTCGGGAGCGGAGATTTGGATACGGTTCGCGCGGCTCTCGACAGCATCGGGAACGAGCATAGATTTCTTCCTTCGCAGTCCGCGCTGGAGACGATTTCGAATTGCCGGATGTCGAGTCAATACCAGGAGCTTTATTCCGAGATTCTGCAATCGAAAGGTCAAGCAGCCTCAACTCAGCCGGTATTTGAATGGGCTTCTGCTGCCGACATTGCCGGCCGCTGAGGCGGTGATGGTCGAGGCGCATCCGCACGGCCTGCTTTCGTAAAGGAGAAAACGAGTTGCCGCAAACAGTGCTCTCTGTTGTTTCGACCCTCGGTCATTGCGGCCCTATGAATGGGAAGCTGAACGTAGTTCGATATCTCGACCCGCTCCACTATCGAGCTATTATTGCAACCCTATCTCCCGAACCGGCCGATAGCCTGATCGAGGCCTTCCGGTCGATTGGGGTTCCGGTCGTGCAGATGGGAATGTCGCGTGCCGGATCATTGTTGTCCGGCGTGCGGAAGTTGCGCCGTTTGGTGGCGGAGTTCAGGCCGGACCTTGTTCACTCCCATGGGCTTCGGGCAGACATACTGGCGGCGAAAGCGGGTTTGGAATGTCCCATCGTTTCCACGGTTCATTCTGATCTTTTCGAGGACTACCGCTTCGCCTATGGTCGCTGTTTGGGCACGCTGGCTGCGATCGCCGAGTACACGGCGCTGAAGCGTTTTGACGGCGTGAATGCCGTTTCCGAGCCCCTGACCGAAGTGCTTTTGCGGTCTGGCTTGTCAGCCCACGCGATTCTCAATGGTGTCGAACTCGAAGAGTATTATCCTGCTTCGGATTTGGACGAGGTAAAGGCTCTGCGGGAGAGACTCGGATGGCCGGCCGATGCTGTGGTTGTTCTGCATACGGGAGTTCTGAGAAACCTCAAGAATCCGGTCGAGGTGGTGAACGGCTTTCGCTCCTCGGCGTTATTCAAGCGCGGCTTTCTGGTTTTTGCCGGAGACGGGCCTCAAAGGGCTGAGTGCGAGAAGGCTGCCGGAGGCGCATCCAATATTGTCTTTCTCGGCAAGCGCGGAGATGTACCCGATCTTTTGCGGGCGGCCGACATTCTGATCTCGGCCTCCAGTTCAGAAGGACTTGGAACTGCGCTGCTGGAGGGGTGCGCGAGCGGAATTCGAGTTCTGGCGACCGATATTCCGGCACACAGATACATTCAGAAGATATTTCCGGATCAAATGCAGATCTTCGATCGGGGAACCCCGGATTGTGTGCGGGCGGCTTTGGACGGCATCGAGCCCGCGTGCTTGCGGCAAAGGTTCCTGCCGTCGCCCTGCACGCTGGAGACAATCTCCAACCGCAGGATGTCGGCTCAATACCAGGACTTTTATTCGGACATCCTGCAATCGAGAGGTTGCGCCACTCTGACGCCGGGAAGGACGGTGTTATGCCAATGAAACTGTCTGTGCTAATGTCGGTGTACTATAAGGAAACTCCAGACTGTTTGCGGCAATGCCTTGACAGCCTGGCGGTTCAGACCTTGCCGGCCGAGGAGGTGGTGATCGTCGAAGACGGGCCGTTGGGCGAAGAACTAAATGCAGCGATTGCCGCGTACAGAGAGTTTCTGCCCATCGTGTCGCTGCCCTTGCCTGCCCATGTCGGCCTGGGGGCGGCTCTGCGCGCCGGCCTCTACGTGTGTCAGGGAGAATATGTGGCGCGCATGGATTCAGACGACATCTGCGTGCCCGACAGATTTCAAAGACAGGTGAAATTCCTCGAAAGCGATCGGGAGGTCGATGTCGTCGGCGGCGCAATCGCCGAATTTGAAGAAGATTGTTCGTGTCCGCGCTCGATCCGGCTTCTGCCCGCGATGGGCCAGGCCCTGCGACGTTTTGCCAGGTCGCGAACGCCGATGAATCACATGACCGTCGTCTTTCGCAAAGCCTCGGTGGTGGCTGCGGGCAACTACGAATCCTGCCAGGGCTTTGAGGACTACCACCTTTGGGCAAGGATGTTGGCGCTTGGTTACCATCTGCACAACATGAACGAAATTTTAGTATACGCACGCTGTGGCAACGGGATGCAGGACCGCAGAGGCGGCATCTCGTACCTGATGCAGGAGATTCGGTTTCAGTCCTATCTTCGTACGATGGGCCTGTTGGATGCTGCCGATTCCTTTATGAACATTCTGATACGCGGGCCGATCCGCTTGGCGCCTAATTCCGTTCGTTCGTTGTGCTACAACCTGTTTCTCAGAACGCCCGCAACTGCTATTCATCGGACTTTGCCTTGAATTCCTCCGCCAGCCTTGATTTGCTTGCTCGTCTGTGGTGCTATCAGATGCGGGCCAAGGAAATGCAGCAGGCGGCGATCTCACCGCATTGAACGGCATCCTTCCGTCCCTTCGCATTGGGAACTATAATCGTCCCATGACGGTGCAGGCGCAGACGAGAGATCCGGCGACGGCAGGCGAAGCAGGCGCGGAGCGAAAGCTGCACGCGCTGGAGGCGCGCCTGGCGGAGTTGGGCAGCCTGATGGTGGCATACTCTGGCGGCGTGGACTCGGCATTTCTGGCGGCCACGGCGCATCGCGTGCTCGGCAGCCGGATGCTCGCGGTATTGGCCGACTCACCGAGCCTGGCTCGCCGCGACTTCGAACAGGCCTGCGAGTTTGCGCGTGCGCGGCAGATGCCGCTGCATGTTGTCGAGACCGGGGAGCTGGAACGGCCCGAGTACCAGCGCAACGACGCCAACCGGTGCTTTCATTGCAAAGACACACTTTTTGCCGCGATGGAGACGCTGGGGCGAACGATGGGCTTCGAGCGCATCGCCTACGGCATGAACGCCGACGATACGCGCGACTTCCGTCCGGGGCAGCGCGCGGCTGAGGAACACGCCGTGCTGGCGCCATTGGCTGAGGCCGGGCTCACCAAGATGGAGATTCGTGCGCTGGCCAGGGCCGCAGGCTATCCGTTGTGGGATCGGCCGGCGGCGCCCTGCCTCTCTTCGCGCGTCGAATACGGCCGCGCCGTGACCCGCGAGGTGCTCACACAGGTTGAGAAAGCCGAAGAGAGCCTGCGCCAGTTGGGCTTTCGCGAGCTGCGCGTTCGCCATCACGGCGAGCTGGCCCGAGTGGAGATTGCACGCGCCGAGTTGCCTCGCGCCCTCACCATGGAGATGCTGGACTCGATCACCGCCGCGCTCAAGCAAGCCGGCTTCCAATACGTGACGCTCGATTGCTCCGGATTCCGCTCAGGGTCATTGAACGCGATCTTGCCCGCCGAAGTCCTGAGCCATTTTCAGAAATAGAGGAGCGCTTTGACCCAGTGGAGGGCCGCCGCTCCCTGAGGGTCGCGTCGGCTTGAGGTCTGTGGTTTCGTTTGCCGTGGATTCTGAAATGACTGGGCCAAACGCGGCGCATAGTCGGCAGTTTAGAATCACAATGCGATGCGTATCGGTTATCTGGAGTGCTTTTCCGGCATTAGCGGCGACATGCTGCTGGGCGCGTTGGTAGATGCGGGCGTTCCCTTCGTTCGCTTGGCGGAGACAGCCAGCGCGCTGAGCGTGGGCGCGCGCCTGGAGATGCGCAAGGTGAGCCGCGGCGGGCTGGCCGCGACCAAGGTGGATGTGATTGCGCCGGACCAGCAGCCTGCCGAGACGGCGCATTCTCATGGGCCGCATACGCAGCAGGCTCATTCCCACGCCGAAGATGCGCATGAACATTCGCACACACACACCGCGGCTGCGCATCGATCGCTTTCGGCCATTCTCGCAATCATTCGATCGGCGCCGCTGACAGAGAGTGTAAAGCAGCGCTCGATGCGCGCCTTTCAACTGCTGGGCGAAGCAGAGGCGACGATTCACTCTGTTCCCGTTGAGGAGGTGCACTTTCACGAGGTGGGTGCGGTCGACACCATCGTCGATATCGTTTGCGCGGCAGCGGGCGCGGAGGCGCTCGATGTGGAGCGCTGGCTTGCCTCGCCGCTCAATGTGGGCAGCGGAACTGTGGTGTGCCAGCACGGAGTCCTGCCTGTTCCGGCGCCGGCTACGCTGGCTTTGCTGGGCGATGCACCGGTCTATGCGGCCGGGCCGCCGATGGAGCGCGTGACGCCCACCGGCGCAGCCGTGCTGCGCATGCTCGATGTGCGCTATGCGCCGCTTCCTGCGATGCGCGTCCTCAAAACGGGCTACGGCGCGGGCGGGCGCGAGACGCCTGGCCAGCCGAATCTGCTGCGTCTGCTGGTGGGCGAGGAAGAAGCTGCTGAGACTGGCGCGAACCGGGAGATTGCGGTGATCGAGACGGTCATCGACGACTCCAGCCCGCAACTGCTTGCCTACGTGAGCGAGAGGCTGCTCGAGGCCGGAGCCTGGGACGTTTACCGCGTTGCGGTGCAGATGAAGAAGGGACGCACCGGCGTCGAGATAACCGTGCTCTGCCGTCCAGACCTTGTGCCCGCGCTGAGGGATCTGCTCTTCCGCGAGACTACTACGATTGGACTACGCTGGCGGCTGGAGAACAAGGTTGCGCTGGCGCGTGAGTTCGTCGAAGTGGAGACGAGTTGGGGCAAGGTGCGCATCAAGGTTGCCCGCTTGTCAGACGGTACCATCGCCAACGCCGCGCCGGAGTATGAGGATTGCCGGCAGCTTGCCATGCAGCACTCGGTTCCTTTGAAGCGAGTGATGGAAGAAGCCATACGAGCGTATGCGGCGGCAAAGGAGAATCGCTGATGGATCGCGCACTGATCGAGGTTTTGCTCAACGAAGTCCGCGAGGGCCGGATCGAAGTGAACGATGCACTGGAGCGGCTGAAGGTCATGCCCTTTGAAGACGTGGGCTTCGCCAAGCTCGACCATCATCGCGCGCTGCGCACCGGCATGCCGGAGGTGATCTTTGCCGCGGGCAAGACCGCCGCGCAGGTGGCTGCGATCTTCGCGCGTATGGCGAATGCCGGAGGCAATGTGCTGGCCACGCGCGCCACGCGCGGGATGTATGCGGCCGTGGCCGCGGTCGAGCCGCGCGCGGAGTTCCATGAGACGGCGCACGCCATTACGCTCACGCAAGCCCCAACCACGCCTGGCAAGGGAACCGTCGCCGTGGTCTGCGCAGGAACAAGCGATCTGCCGGTGGCCGAACAGGCCGTAGTCACGGCGCGCCTGATGGGCAACACCGTCGAATTGATCGCCGACGTTGGCGTCGCGGGCATTCATCGCCTGCTGGCGCAGAAGAATAGCCTGCAATCGGCGCGTGTGCTGATCGTCTGCGCCGGCATGGAGGGCGCGCTGCCGACCGTCGTCGGCGGGCTGGTGAACGCGCCGGTTATTGCCGTGCCCACCAGCATTGGTTATGGCGCTTCCTTTGGCGGCGTGGCGGCGCTGCTGGGCATGTTGAATACCTGCTCGCCCAACGTCTCTGTGGTCAACATCGACAACGGCTTCGGCGCGGCATGCATCGCTTCGTTGATCAATCACCTGTAACCAACTGCGGTGGGGCAGACGGTGCTTGCGCGCCATGGGGTTTGCGGTTTCCCAGGTCCCAAACGCGGGACCTGGGGCACCCCAAATTCCTGTCAGAAGACCCTCATAATTCCACGAAATAACCTGCAGAATTCAGGCGAAGAAACGGAGAATCGCACCCCTGGGGGGGATGGTTTTTCGGAATGTGGTAAAGCACTGATAGGGCTTGAGTTCCTGGCAAAACAAATCGTGATAATATTGCGCATTTTTTTGCCAGAGGCCTCTCAGCGGATCGTGGTCAGCGGACGGTAAACCCCTATTAGTTGATTGCTGTTCATTGCTATCGTGCGCTAGTGGCAGGTATGCCTGACGCCTGGAACTGGCTGCGTAATTACTGACCCGCCAGTACAAAAGATCCCTCAGGGGCTGAAGCCCGGATTCATCTTGCAGCCATTTGCGGCACGGCTAAAGCCGTGCCCTGATACAAGACCTAATCGTTTGCAGCACGGCTGAGACCATGCCCTGATACAAGACCTGATCGTTGGCTCGACGGCTGACCAGCCTATAGCTACAGCTATTTGGCAAAAAAGAAAGGGAGCACAGACAGCGACTGATGTTTGCCTGATAGGAAACAGGAGTCTTGCTGTTCTTCATCCTGAATCAGCCAAAAGAAACAGTG
Organism: uncultured Acidobacteriaceae bacterium; assembly: GCA_963710875.1. Classification (GTDB taxonomy): domain Bacteria; phylum Acidobacteriota; class Terriglobia; order Terriglobales; family Acidobacteriaceae; genus Telmatobacter. Next base: position 230,942 of record CAVQBW010000006.1, read on the forward strand.
ACTGAAAGATCTTCTGTCCAATGCGATGAGTTGGCCTCCGCTCCGCGGAGTTGGCGAGTTGGCAGGTTGGCCAGTTGGCAGGTTGGCGAGAGGCCGCGATTCCATTCGGCTTCATCCCTTCGCAGGTCGGCGGAGCCGGTGGACGATCATAACTCTGCTACTAGTCGAGGCTCCCGGATGTTGCAGCTGCGCCGGAGAACTCGACTGTGACTACGGTGATGTCGTCCAACTGGCCGAAGGCGCGGGCGGCGTTGGCGATCTGGGCGGCGGGCTGGCGGCTGATCGAGCGGGTGCGGTCGAAGCCGAAGAGGGCTCCTGATTTGTTTTGAGATTCGGGCACGCCGTCGGAGACGAAGGTGAGGCGGTCGCCGAGCGTGAGCTTGAATGCAGTGGCTTCGTACTGCGTGCCGGCTACAAGGCCCAAGGGCAGGGAGCCTGGAACGGCGATTTCAGAGCCATTCAGATAGGGCGGAAGGTGGCCGGCATTGGCTACGGTCAGCAGGCCGTCCGAGGCGATGTGTGCGGCCAGGCAGGTGGTGAAGCCGTCGTGCGAGCGGCCCATCATGCGGTCGTTGAGCGAGCGGAGCATCAAGGCGGGACCGATGCCGTGCGCGGCCTCGGCGCGGATGGCGCCCACCAGCACGGAGACCAGCATGGCAGCCGAAAGACCCTTGCCGCTGACGTCGCCAACCACGAGCAACATGCCGCCCCGGCCATCGCCGACCTGCTGGAAGAAGTCTCCTCCCACCTGGTCGGCGGGCTGGTAGACGCACTCGACCGCGAAGCCGGGGCACTGGTCCTGTTGGTCGGGAAGAAGAACCTGCTGGATCTGGCGGGCAGCCTCGAATTCGCTGGCCAGCCACGCTTCGCGCCGCCGTGCCCGCGTAAACCGGAGAACGAGGAAAACCACCATGGCCAACAGAAAAATCAAATGAAAGAGAATGCCGATTTCCATGGAGAAAGGCGGCAGCGGCAAATGAACCTCAATTAAATGCGGCGATCCAGTCCACCCGGCCTGGTTGAATACGATGGCCAGATTGTCGGTCAGGTAGTAGCCCATGTCGAGCAGGGTGGGCACCAGAAGCAGCCGGGCGTCGATGTTGCCGCGCACCGCCCAGATCACAAGGACGCTGAGGATCCAACACACGGCAGGCAGCAGGCAGGCTAATTGGATGGCTCCCGAGGCAGGCGCTGAGAACCAACCGGGCCAGTAAAGGATGGCCGCCAATGGGCTGACAGCCGCTAGAGCAAGAAAGGTGTGGCCAATCAATCCGGTGCGGACATTGAGGATGCGGGAAAAGAAGCAGAGTGCGGCAATGATGGTGACGGCCGCGAAGACGCCATCGACAAGGTCGTAGAGGAGCACAGGAGGCCAGGAGTAGATCTCCTGGCCGACGGTCAGGGCGTGCTCCGCAGCCTGGGCCAGCAGGATGAGGGCAAACCAGAGGTATTCGCGCTCGGCTTTGCGGATGAGAAAGAGGCAAAGGATGGCGAAGCCCACCAGGCCGGCGGTGATGCTGTAGGAGTAGGCATCGACAAAGCGGATATTGCGGGCCACCTGGCGATACTGCTGCTCGGCGGCCAGCAACTCTGGATCGCCGGCGAGCTGGCCCCCGAGATGGCCGGCAAGGTAGGGCCCTCCTCCGACGTAGCTTGCCCAGATGGGCGAGTGCCACACGCGGATGGCTACCTGCACGGTGCGCGCCGAAGCGCTCCCGCCTGAGGTGAGAGGCAAGAGGTGATAGCGGATTTCAGCCGAGGGGATCAACGAGGGCGGCATCTGACCCGATCCGCCGACGAGCCGGCCGTCTGCATAAACCTCGAAGGAGGTCAGGATGGGCGCCAGCAGCAGTGAAGTGGCCTTATCGCCGGCCGGAACCCTGATAGCAAACCGGTACCAGCCGAAGCCGCTCAATCCCCGGTAGCCTTGCGTAGACCACGACCGGTCGCCGCGCAGCAGCGGCCAGGCGGAGTCGTCGAAGCCGGGAGTGGCCCAGAGCGGCGCTTGAGAGCCGGGGGCGGCTGGCGAGTCGCCGGGATGGAAGCGCCAAAGGCCGTCGAGCGAGACGACCGGCTCCCGGCCCCGGTCCAGGTCAAAGGTCTGCGCGGGCAGCCAGAGCGCGTAAACGACGATGGCGAGCAGCGCAAAGCTGCGAAGAGCGGAACCAAGGCGCATGGCAAAGCTTCCTTGAAGGGAAGAAATCAAGCGTGGATTGATGCTATCGCAGAGGAGGCGGTTTGCGCTTCAGGGAAGGTGAAAGAAGGGAGCGCGGCCAATCCGGAACCGGGGTTGCCGGAAAAACGCCCCACCGATCCCCCAGGGGCAATCCTGGTTGATTCCGGCCTGTTTTTGCAATCAAACTCCGAATGCTGAAACAGGATTTGCGCTTTCCAGAACACGAATCGCCGAGCGGCGAGGCAGGGGACGATGTTTCCATTGACACCCAGGGGAAAGTAGGAGAAAAATGACGGAGTTGAACCAAATCGAAATGTTATGTCCGATATGCGGAGGGAACGTGAAAAACGCAGCGAAGGTGCTTGTTTTGGGGACGTTGAGTTTTCTGGGCGCGGAGTTGTTGTTGAGCGGCTGCAAGTCAGCGCCTGAGCTGACTAAAGCCGAAGCGCAGGCCATGATTCAGGCAAAGTACGACCAGACTCCGGCGGTGGGGGCCAGCATCTCGGTGGACCAGGCGGGGCTGGCGCGGGGCGTTACGGCAAAGTACTGGGAGCGGACCAAGCTCTATCCCAACAGATATTGGGCCGACTTCACGCTGACCCCCGAGGGCAAGAAGGTACTCGCGCTGCAAAAAGGCGGAGATGTGATCGAGTGGCATCCGGAGAACGCCGGGGATAAGAATTTCACGGTGGTAGTGGTGACCGTGGCGGCCAACCACCTGAAGGCGGAGGATGTTGGCGACCCGCAGGACGATCTGGGAGGAACAAAGACCGTCTCATACGTCGAGACCGTGGATCTGGACGGTGTGCCGACCGATCTGAAGATCATGTCCAACGGAGTCGGAAACAAGCTTAACAGCAAGCACATGGCGACCTTTGCGCTGGCCGGGGGCGCCTGGAAGCTGCAGGCCATCAACTAGAGATTGAGAAAAAGACGGGGGTGGGGGAGAAATCGTTGACCCCACCCCGATTTCTTGCTATTGTAAGAAGGTTGCGCAAGAACGCCTCCGTACGTGTGTCTTGACGGCGGAAGCGGAGGGGACGGCCAGCCAAGCTGAATTTGGCGGTGCCGATCCCAATGGTCAGGCGCAGTTTGGCGGCCAGACAAGCTCCAGAAATAGCTCTTTTCTTGCCGAGGGCAGGGGCAATATCGCATCGGCGTCCGCGCGTTCTCCACCTTGGAGGGCTATGCGGGCCGGAACCGGCGAAACGGAGTTGGCTTTGCTCGCGAAATGCGGGAAAACGCCCGACCACCGTCCTGGTTCTCGTCTGAGATTGGAACGAAGGCAGACGCGAAGCAGCAACGTTGGGCTTTCGTGTGCGTGCGCTCGCAGGTCGAGCGCTCTCGCAGCGGAAGGCCTGATGGGATTGCGCGCGGCGGTCGAATTTGGGTGGGCCAACATTTTAGTTGGCAGGTTTTTAACGGGGTAAGGAGTTTCAGTTTGCCTACATTCAATCAGTTGGTTCGCAAGGGGCGCACGGCCCCCCGCTACAAGACGGCGTCACCGGCCCTGCAGGCCTCGCCGCAGCGGCGCGGCGTTTGCACCCGCGTCTACACGCAGACGCCCAAGAAGCCGAACTCTGCACTGCGCAAGGTTGCCCGTGTGCGCCTGACGAACGGGATCGAGGTTACCACCTATATTCCCGGCATCGGTCACAATTTGCAGGAGCACTCGATCGTGCTGATTCGCGGGGGCCGCGTGAAGGATCTTCCCGGAGTCCGCTATCACGTCGTGCGCGGAACGCTGGATTCGGTTGGAGTGGCCAACCGCAAGCAGAGCCGGTCGAAGTATGGAGCCAAGCGCGCCAAGGGCGGAGCGGCTCCGGCCAAGGGTAAGAAGTAGTCAACGGTTCCGGGGCGGAGTTCAGGACCCGGACTAGGGCAGTGAGTGGCGCGCGAGCGCGAGGATTTTGAGGGATTATGCCGAGAAAAGGGCACACAACGAAGCGGGAAGTAGCGCCGGACCCGGTTTACGGCTCGACGCTGGTCACCAAGTTTGTCAACTCGATGATGTGGGGCGGCAAGAAGTTGACGGCCCAGGGCATCTTCTATGCGGCGATGAAGAGTCTCGAAGAGAAGGGCGGCGGCGATGACGCGCTCAAGCTCTTCAAGAAAGCGGTCGAGAACTGCAAGCCGCTGCTTGAGGTGAAGACCCGCCGCGTGGGTGGCGCCAACTATCAGGTGCCGATCGAGGTCAATCCCGACCGGCGCACCTCGCTGGCGATCCGGTGGCTGATCACCTATGGCCGCAACCGCGGCGAAAAGGGCATGACCGACAAGCTGGGCAACGAGCTGCTGGATGCGGCCAACGGGCGCGGCGCGGCAATGAAGAAGAAGGAAGACGTGCACCGCATGGCCGAGGCCAACAAGGCCTTTGCCCACTACCGCTGGTAGTGTTTCAGCCTCTAGCTTCTAGCTTTTAGCTACTAGCGTGCGGCAGTTGAAGTGGACAGTATCTGGGGCTGCGACGAGCGGCCTCGCATAGACAAGCTAGAAGCTGAAAGCTGGCAGCTAGCAAGAACGGCGGGCAGGAAGCGCTCGCAAAGGTGAATTGCCGTGGCTCGCACCGTACCTCTGAATCGTTGCCGGAACATCGGTATCATGGCGCACATCGACGCCGGAAAGACGACAGCGACAGAGCGCATCCTTTTTTACACGGGCATCACGCACCGCATCGGCGAAGTGCATGAAGGCACGGCGACCATGGACTACATGGAGCAGGAGCAGGAGCGCGGCATTACGATCACCTCGGCCGCCACCACCTGCACCTGGAAAGACTACCGGATCAACATTATCGACACACCCGGCCATGTGGATTTCACCGCCGAGGTGGAGCGTTCGCTGAGAGTTTTGGATAGCGCGGTGGCGTTGTTCGATTCTGTTTCCGGCGTGCAGCCGCAGACAGAGACCGTGTGGCGGCAGGGCGACAAGTACAAGGTGCCGCGCATCTGCTTCGTCAACAAGATGGACAAGAATGGCGCTGACTTCGAGCACGTTCTGGACACCATCCGCAAGCGTCTGGGCGCGCGGCCCGTCGCGTTGCAGATTCCCATCGGCGCAGAGGCCGGCTTCAAGGGCGTCATCGACCTGGTCGAGATGCGGGCCGTTGTCTGGCACGACGAGACCATGGGCGCGGAGTTCTCCATCGAGCCGATTCCCGCCGACTTGCAGAAGAAGGCCGAGGCCTTCCGCTTGCAGTTGATCGAGGTGATCGCCGAGACCGACGATGTGCTGCTGGAGAAGTTTCTCGAGGGCGAGACACCGACCATCGCCGAGCTGAAGGCAGGTATCCGGCAGGCCACCATCGATCTGAGAGTCTTCCCGGTGCTCTGCGGAAGCGCATTCAAGAACAAGGGCGTTCAGACTCTATTGGACGCGGTGGTCGATTATCTGCCCAGCCCGCTGGACAAGCCTCCGGTCGAGGGCATCGATCCCCATCATCCCAACAAGACCGTCACGCGCAAGCCGGAAGACAGCGAGCCGCTCGCGGCCCTGGCCTTCAAGATTATCAACGATCCCTTCGGCAAGCTGGGCTTCATCCGCGTCTATTCCGGGTCGCTCAAGACCGGCGACACGGTGCTCAATCCGCGCACCGGCAAGACCGAACGCATTGGCCGGCTGGTCAAGATGCACGCCAACAAGCGTGAGGATGTCAGCGAAGTTCTGGCCGGCGACATCTGCGCCTGTGTAGGCATGAAGGATCTAAAGACCGGGGACACGCTCTGCGCGCCACATCATCCGGTTGCGCTGGGCGCCATCACCTTCCCGGAGACCGTGATCTCCGTCGCCATCGAGCCCAAGACCAAGGCCGACCAGGAAAAGATGGGCGTAGCTCTTGCGCGTCTGGCCGACGAAGATCCCACCTTTAAGGTGCGGACGGACGAAGATTCGGGCCAGACGATCATCAGCGGCATGGGCGAGCTGCATCTGGAAATCCTGGTGGACCGCATGAAGCGCGAACACAAGGTCGAGGCCAATGTCGGCGAGCCCAAGGTTGCCTTCCGCGAGACCCTGCGCAAGAAGGCTGAGGCCGAGGGCAAGTACATTCGCCAGACTGGCGGCTCGGGCAACTACGGCCACTGCAAGCTGCGCGTCGAGCCCAATACGCCGGGCGCGGGCTACGAGTTCATCAACGAAATCAAGAGCGGTTCGGTGCCCAAGGAGTACATCAAGCCCATCGATCAGGGCGTGCAGGGCGCGCTCGAACTCGGCATCCTGGCCGGCTACCCCATCGTGGACGTGAAGGTAACGCTCTACGACGGCAGCTACCACGAAGTGGATTCCAACGAAATGGCCTTCAAGTTTGCCGGCTCGATCGCCTTCAAGGAAGCCGCGCGCAAGGCTAGCCCGGTGCTGCTTGAGCCGGTGATGGCTGTCGAGGTCACCGTTCCCGAGGAGCATATGGGGGTCATTATCGGCGACATCAATTCGCGCCGCGGGCGGATCGAGGGCATGGAGCATCACGCCGGCTCGCAGGTCATCAAGGCGATTGTGCCGCTCAAGGAGATGTTCGGCTACGTGAACGACATTCGTTCGTCCACCCAGGGCCGGGCGTCGTATTCAATGCAGTTTGCACGCTATGAAGAGGCGCCGCGCATGATCGCCGACGAGATTATCGGCAGGGCGCAGGGGAAGTGAGCTGAAAGCTGACGGCTGATCGCTGAAAGCTGTTTTTAAGGTTTTGGGGCTGGAGCCGGATGGCCGGCGCTCCGGGTTGAAACAAGCAGTAGAAGCTACGAAAGGGACTTGGGACTTTTATGGCGAAGGAAAAGTTTGATCGCACGAAGCCGCACGTGAACGTGGGGACCATTGGTCATATCGATCACGGCAAGACGACGTTGACGGCGGCCATCACCAAGGTGTTGCAGAAGCATAATCCGAAGAACGTCTTCCGTTCCTTCGATTCGATCGACAATGCGCCGGAAGAGCGCGAGCGCGGCATCACGATCGCCACGGCGCACGTGGAGTACGAGACCAAGAACCGGCACTATGCGCACGTCGACTGCCCCGGCCACGCCGACTACATCAAGAACATGATCACCGGCGCGGCGCAGATGGACGGGGCGATTCTGGTGGTCGCGGCCACCGACGGGCCGATGCCGCAGACCAAGGAGCATGTGCTCTTGGCGCGCCAGGTGGGCGTGCCCTGCGTGCTGGTGTTTCTGAACAAGTGCGACGCGGTCGAGGATGAAGAGCTGATCGACCTGGTAGAGATGGAGGTTCGCGAACTGCTGGGCAAGTATCAGTTCCCGGAGGACGCGCCGGTGATTCGCGGCTCGGCGCTGTTGGCGTTGAATGGCGACCCCAAGTGGGAGGCCAAGATCGACGAGCTGATGGAGGCGGTGGACACTTACGTTCCGCGGCCGGATCGCGCGGTCAACAAGCCGTTTCTGATGCCGATCGAGGATATTTTCTCGATCTCCGGGCGCGGCACGGTGGTGACGGGCAGGATCGAGCGCGGCAAGGTGAAGGTGGGCGAGGACGTGGAGATCGTCGGCTTCCGCGAGACGCGCAAGAGCGTGTGCACGGGCGTGGAGATGTTCAAGAAGCAGTTGGACGAAGGCATGGCGGGCGACAACGCAGGCATTCTTCTGCGCGGCATTCCCAAGGAAGATGTGGAGCGCGGGATGGTGCTTGCCAAGCCGGGTTCGATCACGCCGCACACGAATTTCAAGGGCGAAGTGTACGTGCTGAGCAAGGAAGAGGGCGGGCGTCATACGCCGTTCTTCAAGGGCTACCGGCCGCAGTTCTACTTCAGAACAACCGATGTCACGGGCGTGGCGGAGCTGCCCGAGGGCGTGGAGATGGTGATGCCGGGCGACAACGTGCAGTTGGCGGTGGAGCTGATTACGCCGGTGGCGTTGGAAAAGGGATTGAGATTCGCGATCCGCGAAGGCGGCCGCACGGTGGGCGCCGGCACGGTTTCGGAGATTATCAAGTAGGCGGTCACCCCGGCGACGAAGACCTGTCGCCGGGGACCCCGACATATGCTTGCCGCGCCAGGCGGGCCGCCCTTCGGGCGCAAAGCTTCGGCACGGCAAGGCGCAAGCCGCTGGATGACGGCGGACAACTGGAAGGAAGAGCATGGTAGGACAAAGGATTCGCATCCGGTTGAAGGCATACGATTATCGCGTGCTGGACACCTCGACCGGCGAAATTGTGGAGACGGCCAAGCGCACCGGAGCAACGGTGGCCGGCCCGATTCCCTTGCCGACGATCAAGAACAAGTACTGCGTGCTGCGTTCGCCGCATGTGGACAAGAAGTCGCGCGAGGCCTTCGAGATTCGCACGCACAAGCGGCTGATCGACATTCTCGAGCCGACCCAGCAGACGGTGGACGCGCTGATGAAGCTCGATCTGCCGGCCGGCGTCGATGTCGAGATCAAGGCGTTCGAGAAGTAGGCACCTGCGGTGCGGCAGCCGCGCCTTGCGGCGCAAAAAGCCGACAGCCGCGTAACAGTTAAGTACGTTCGCAGTCCGCGAAGGGCCCGGCAGTGCGATGAAAACAGCATCGCATGATGAGGAAAGGAAATCATGGCAGTCACGGGAATTCTGGGTAAAAAGATCGGCATGACGCAGGTCTTCGACGAAAAGGGCGATGTGCATCCGATTACGGTGCTGCAGGCCGGCCCTTGCGTGATTACGCAGTTGAAGACGCTGGCCAGGGACGGCTACGAGGCCGCGCAGATTGGCCTGGTCGAGTTCGTCAAGGACAAGAATGTGACCAAGCCGCAGGCCGGGCACTTCGCCAAGACCGAAGCGCCGCCGGTGAAGGTCATCAAGGAAGTGGCTCTTGAGCTTGACGCCGAAGGCGTTGTGGCTACCAAGGCGGGCGACCGCGTGCTGGTCGACATCTTCTCCGAGGCAAGGTTTGTGGACGTGATCGGCACCTCGAAGGGCCGGGGCTTTGCCGGCGTAGTGCGCAGGCACGGTTTTGGCGGCGGCCCCAAGTCGCATGGTCATATGTTCCAGGTGCAGGGCTCGATCGGCGCGAGCAGCTATCCCTCGCGCGTCTTTCCCGGCCAGCGTATGCCGGGGCACATGGGAGCCGAGCAGGTGACGGTGCGTAATCTGCGCATTCGCGGCATCGATTTGGAAGAGAACCTCTTGATGGTCGAGGGCGCGGTGCCCGGATCGCGCGAAGGCTACGTGCTGATCTCGAAGGCCAAGACTCCGCCGCGCGAGCGCCGTGGCTTTGCCGGTTCCGGCACGGTCGATCCGTTGAAGGCATCGAAGAAGCTCGGCAAACGTAAGTGACAAGCTATTAGCTTTTAGCTCTTAGCCTTTGGCTTGTTGGTTTCAGGATCAGGAATTTTGCTTCACCCGTTGCGAACTGAAAGCTGGATGCTAACGGCTAGAAGCTAACAGGAAGAAGACGATGGCAACTTTGGATGTATTGAATATGAACGGCGACAAAGTGGGCACGCTGGAGCTTTCAGACGCACTCTTTGGGCCGGACTCGGTGAACGAGGCTCTGCTGTGGGAGGCGGTGAAGCACTACCGCGCCTCTCTGCGCCAGGGCACGCACAAGACCAAGAGCCGCACTGAGGTCGCAGGTTCGGGCAAGAAGCTGTGGAAGCAGAAGGGCACGGGCAGGGCGCGTATCGGGTCCGTTCGCTCCGCTTTATGGCGTCACGGCTACACGGTGCATGGACCCCAGCCGCGCAGCTATGAATATGCGTTCCCGCGCAAGAAGCTGCTGGGCGCGCTGCGTTCGGCTCTGGCCGCCAAGATCGCCGACGGCAAGCTGACGGTGGTGGACACTTTGGAGATCAAGGAAGCCAAGACCAAGCTCTACCGCGCGGCGCTTGTTAAGCTCGACGTGACGCGCACGGCGCTGCTGGTCGAGAACGGCAAGACGCTCTCGCAGGCATTGCTGCTAGGCGCGCGCAACCTCAAGGGCGTGGAGCTGGTGCTCAACAACGAGGTGCACCCCTACGATCTGCTGCGCTATGAGCGGGCCATCTTTTCTGCGGCCGCCATGGAGCAGTTGACGGAGATGCTGGAGAAGAACGCGTCGAAACGTAAGATCGCCGCCGAGACGGAGGCCGCATAATGCCAACACTCTATACAGTGATTCGCCGCCCGCTGATTACCGAAAAGGGGCTGGGCGTGAAGGAGACCGAGGGGACGCTGGTCTTCGATGTAGCCCCCGAGGCCACCAAGACCGAGGTCAAGCAGGCCGTCGAGGCTCTCTTCAAGGTGAAGGTCTCCGCGGTCCGCACCGCCAACGTCGTGGGCAAGGAGCGCCGCCGCGGCAAGTTTACCGGCTTCCGCCCGGACTGGAAGAAGGCATATGTCCGGCTGAAGGCCGGCCAGAAGCTGCCCGAGTACGTGAGCAACCTGTAAGGCAGCTATTAGCTTTCAGCTTTTAGCCCTGGAAGTGCGGGAGCGAAGCAAAGAGTTAGTGGCAGGCAAAGAAGTTTGATGAGCAGGATGAGTTGAAAGCTAATAGCTAATAGCTAACAGCTAAAAGCTAAAAGCTCGTCAAGGACAAAGACAATGGCAATCAAGACATACAGACCGATCACGCCGACCTTGCGCTTCAAGACCACGCAGGTGAATGACGACCTGACGACGGATAGGCCGCACAAGCCGCTTCTGGCGGTCAAGCAGCGCACCGGCGGACGCCGCAACCAGGGCGACCTGACCATGCGCCATCAGGGCGGCGGCCACAAGCAGATGCTGCGCCTGATCGACTTCAAGCGCGAGAAGTATGGGATTCCGGGGCGCGTCGCGACGATCGAGTACGATCCAAACCGCTCGGCCCGCATCGCCCTGATTCATTATCTGGACGGTGAAAAGCGCTACATCCTGCAGCCGGTTGGCTTGAAGGTGGGCGCGACGATCACGAGCGGCCCCGACGCCGACATTCTGGTCGGGAACGCGCTGCCGTTGAAGAATATTCCCTCCGGCACGACGGTTCACGCGATCGAGTTGAGGCCGGGCAAGGGCGCGCAGATGGCGCGTTCGGCGGGAACGCAGGCGCAACTGGTGGCCAAGGAAGGCGAGTACGCGCTGCTCAAGCTGCCCTCGGGAGAGACTCGCAAGGTGCTGGTTGAGTGCATGGCGACGATTGGCCAGGTAGGCAACACGGACCACGAGAATGTCTCGATCGGCAAGGCCGGACGCAACAGATGGAAGGGCATTCGCCCAGCCAACCGCGGCGTCGTGATGAACCCGGTGGATCACCCGCACGGCGGCGGCGAGGGCAAGACCTCGGGCGGCCGTCACCCGGTAACTCCGTGGGGCCAGCCGACCAGGGGCTACAAGACACGCAACAACAAGCGGACCGATGGGTTCATCGTCAGCCGCCGGGCGAAGTAGGAAAAGGCAGCTTTTAGCTTTAGCTTCCAGCTTTTAGCTAAAAATGCGGCGAACAAAGTCTAAGGCAATAGCTGGGCGGCTAGTTTGGGCAAGTACAAGCTAGAAGCTAAGAGCTAGAAGCTAGGAGCTGAGTTTATGGCACGTTCGACAAAGAAGGGCCCGTTCGTGGACGCACACTTGACCGTGAAGATCGAGGTGCTCAACCAGGCCAACGACAAGAAGGTCGTCAAGACATGGTCGCGCCGCTCGACGATCTTTCCCGAGTTTGTGGGCCACACCATCGCGGTTCACAACGGCAAGAAGTTCGTTCCGGTGTACGTGACGGAGAACATGGTGGGTCACAAGCTGGGCGAATTTGCGCCGACGCGCATTTTCAAGGGACACACCGGGGGCAGCAGCAAGGCCGCCGAAGCAGGGGCGAAGCCGCGGTAAAGCAGCTTTTAGCTCTTAGCTTTCAGCTTTTAGCTGGAGATCGCCGGAGCAAAAGCTTGTTGGGAAGTGGAGCGAGCTAAGAGCTAATAGCTAGAAGCTAGTAGCTGATTTTGAGGATAGACCAATGGCAGTCGAGACAAGGGAATACCGGGCCGAGGCCAAGTTCCAGCGCGTGTCGCCGCAAAAGGCGCGGCTGGTGCTCGACCTGATCAAGGGCCGGGGGGTCGAGGAGGCGCTGACGACGGCGGCCTTCACCAAGAAGCGCATCGCCCCGGTGATTCACAAGCTGTTGACCTCGGCGGTGGACAACGCGAAGTATGTGGCCGGAGAGCAGGGCACCGATCTGGACGTAGACAATCTCTACGTCAAGACGGCGCTGGCCAACGACGGGCCGCGCATGAAGCGCATCCGCCCCGCGCCGATGGGTCGCGCCTTCCGCTACCAGCGCAGGCTCACGCACATCGTTCTTTCGGTGGCCGAGCGCGAAGCCGCCGGCGGGTTGGTGACCAAGGTGGAAGAGCCACCTCCGGTGGGGCAGACGCGCCGTGCGGCGCCGAAGGAAGCGCCTAAAGCGGCCAAGTCGGCCAAGGCGAAGACCGAGGAGCCAAAGGCGGAGCCTAAAGCGGTCAAGCCGGCCAAGGCAAAGAAGGCAACCGAGACAAAGGCCGAGGAGCCGCAGGCAGCGCCCAAGGCAACCAAGACAAAGGCCGGCAAGAAGGCCTAGAGGGTTTTGAGGAAAAGCATATGGGACAGAAAGTCCATCCTTACGGATTTCGGCTGGGAGTGAACAAGCCGTGGCGTTCGCGCTGGTTTTCCGAGCGCGACTATGACAAGCTCCTGGTCGAGGACGTGAAGCTCAAGGCTGAGCTGCGCGAGAAGCTGAAGGCCGCCGGAGTCAGCTCGGTCGAGATCGAGCGGCCGGGCAACAAGTTGCGCTTTCTCATCCGCACCGCGCGGCCGGGCATCGTGATCGGCCGCAAGGGCGCGGAGATCGAGAAGCTTAAGACGGAGCTTGGCAAGCGCACCAGCCGCGAGGTGTTCATCGACATCATCGAGGTGAACAAGCCGGAGCTGGATGCGCAACTGGTCTCGGAGAACATCGCCCTGCAACTGGAGAAGCGCGTCAGCTTCCGCCGGGCAATGAGGAAGAGCGTGGACTCGGCGCTGCGCTTCGGCTGCAAGGGAATCAAGGTGCGCGTCTCGGGCCGGCTGAACGGCAACGAAATCGCCCGTTCGGAGTGGTATCTGCAGGGACGTTTGCCTCTGCATACGCTGCGTGCCGACATCGACTACGGCTTTACCGAGGCGCAGACGACCTACGGCGTGATCGGGGTGAAGACGTGGATCTATCGCGGCGACATCTATGAGCAGAAGCGCCGTCAGGCGCCGCCGGTGGGCACGTCGGTGTTCTAGGAGCAGGGACCAGGGAATAGGGACTAGGGAATAGGGGTCCCGATCACTGGTCTGACGATTTTTCGGTTGTTCGAGGAATGCAATAAGCGGGCCGGGAAGCGAATCGCGACGGGATGAATCTAGTCCCTAGTCCCTATTCCCTAGTCCCTGGCTTTTCGAGGTTTTCGCTATGTTGATGCCAAAGAAAGTGAAGTTCCGGAAGCAGCAGAAGGGCAAGCGGCGCGGCAAGGCGTGGCGCGGCTCCACGATCTCCTTCGGTGAATACGGCCTCCGCGTCATGGAGTGCGGTTATATCACCGACCGGCAGATCGAGGCCAGCCGTATCGCGATGACCCGCTTCATCAAGCGCGGCGGCAAGATCTGGCTGCGCCTGTTCCCGGACAAGCCGATCACCAAGAAGCCGGCCGAAGTCCGCATGGGCTCGGGCAAGGGCGCGCTGGATCATTGGGTCGCCGTGGTGCGGCCGGGCAAGATCCTCTTTGAGATGGAAGGCGTGGATCCGGCGACGGCGCAGGAGGCTATGCGCCTGGCATCGAACAAGCTGCCGCTCAAGACCAAGTTCATCATGCGGCCGGGAGCCGAAAAGGTTGTGGTTGCGGCCAAGTAAACAGCTTTCAGCTTTCAGCCGTCAGCTTTCAGTTTTGGCTAATAGTTGGGAGTCGTTAGCAACGATGGATTGTGAAGAACAGGCTTGAGGCTGAATGCTGATAGCCGAGGGCTGAAAGCTGATAGCTGGTTGGAGAGAAACAGAGATGGAACTCGATAAGATTCGCAATTTGAGCGACGAAGAACTGGCGCATCAGGAGAAGGTAACCGCCGAGCAGCTCTTCCGCATTCGCTTTCAGGTCTCGCTGCAGCCGAACGAAGGAGTGAGGAAGCTCCAGCAGTTGCGCAAGGAGATCGCCCAGATCAAGACCGTGGCCCGCGAGCGGCAGTTGGGGATTCGCGGGGCGGCTCTGGACGCTGCCGTGGCAGCGGATGACAAGACCGGCATTACGAAGGGAGCCCGCTAAATGACGGCGACACAAGATGCGGTGCAGGCGCCGGCGGCAGCAGGCGCGCGGCGAAATGAGAAGGTCGGCCAGGTGGTTTCGACCAAGATGCAGAAGACCATCGTGGTCGAAGTCGAGATGCGCAAGGCGCATAACAAGTACAAGCGGATCGTGCGCTCGACGAAGAAGTTCTATGCCCATGACGAGCTGAGTTCGGCGCGGATGGGCGATGTGGTGCGCATTCGCGAGACCCGTCCGCTGAGCAAGTTGAAGCGGTGGTCTCTGGAAGAGATTGTCAGGCGCTCGGCCCTCGGCCAGCTCGAGGACGCGGCGGTCCCGGCTGAAATCAAGGCCACCAACTAGCTCGAGCGAGTAAGGAGAAGAACCCATGGCTGTGCAAATGAGAACCATGCTCGCGGTGGCCGACAACTCTGGCGCGCGCAAGCTGCAAGTGATTCTGCCGCTGGGCGGCGGACTGGGCAAGAAGGCCGGCCTGGGCGACATCGTGACCGCCGCGGTCAAGGAAGCCTCGCCCGACGGCACGATCAAGAAGGGCAAGGTCGTCAAGGCGGTGATCGTCCGCACGCGCAAGGAGCATCGCCGGCGCGACGGAACCTATATCCGCTTCGATGAGAACGCGGCCGTGGTGATCGACGATACGCACGAGCCGGTGGGCACGCGCGTCTTCGGGCCGGTGGCCCGTGAGCTGCGCGAGAAGAAATTTTTGAAGATCGTTTCGCTGGCCCCGGAAGTGGTGTAACAGAGATCAGGTTTCAGAGATCAGAGATCAGCTTTTGACGAACTCTGTTCTCTGATCTCTGACCCCTGTATGGAGAAGAGATGCAGAGTTTGAATATTCATCGCAACGATACGGTCAAGGTTCTTACGGGGGCCGACCGCGGCAAGACAGAGCGCGTGCTGCGCGTCTTTCCCGACAAGGGCACCGTGCTGGTGGAGCATGTGCGCGTCGTCAAGAAGACCGTTTCGAGCAAGCAGGGGAGAAATACGCGTGGCGGCATCGCCGACCAGGAATCGCCGATTCACGTCTCCAATGTCGCGCTGGTCTGCCCGAACTGCGGCCCGGTGCGCGTGGGATTCAAGACCGAAGGCGATATTAGGGTTCGCGTCTGCAAGAAGTGCGGGCAGACGCTGCCGACGAAGAAGTAACGACAGTGATCAGTGGACAGGGAACAGAGATCAGTTCTGTCCATGTGCAAGAGATACGCATCCAAGCCGGCACGGAATGAGCGACAAAGCTCGCGCCCGTGCGGCAAGCACTTCCGCAACGGTACACGGCTTGAGGGCCACTCCGGGCGCCGGAAGAGAGAGCAGAGCACAATGGCGGCAAGGTTGAAAGAGAAGTACCACAAGGAGATCAAGCAGGCTCTCCAAAAAGAGCTGGGGCTGGAGAACGCGATGGCGGTGCCGAGGCTGGACAAGATCGTAGTCAACATGGGCCTGGGCGAGGCCACGCAGAACACCAAGCTGCTGGACCCGCTGGTGGCTGACCTGACGGCGATCGTCGGGCAGAAGCCAGTGACCACCAAGGCCAAGAAGTCGATTGCTGCTTTCAAGGTGCGCGCCGGCATGTCGATCGGGGCCATGGTGACCTTGCGCAACGAGAAGGCCTACGAATTCCTCGACCGGCTGATCTCGACGGCGCTGCCGCGGGTGCGCGACTTCCGCGGCGTGTCCACGAAAAGTTTCGATGGGCGCGGCAATTACACGCTCGGCCTGCGCGATCAGCTGATCTTTCCCGAGATCGATTACTCGAAGGTGGAGAAGCTGAAGGGGATGAACATCACCATCGTGACCACGGCGAAGGACGACAACCAGGCGAGGGCGCTGCTGCGCCACTTTGGAATGCCCTTCCGCCAGGGCGCGTAGCACAAGGGGATTTGAGGATTTATGGCAACCACTGCAAAAAGGGTGAAAGACGCGCGGAAGCCGAAGTTCAGCTGCCGCAAGCACAACCGGTGCCAGCTCTGCGGGCGGCCGCGCGGGTTCCTGCGCAAGTTCGGCGTCTGCCGCTTGTGTTTCCGCGCGCTGGCGCTCAAGGGCGAGATTCCCGGCGTCGTCAAGTCGAGTTGGTAGCAAGACAGGGATCAGAGATCAGGGAACAGGGATCAGAAAGCTGACCACCGAATACTGACGACTTGTAACTGTATGAAGGACATTCCCGCTGGTTTCCGCTGTGCGGACGAACGGGGAATGAAGGAGAAGGAATGAGTTTGACCGACCCAGTAGCCGATTTTCTGGCGCGAATCCGGAATGCGATCCGGGCGCGCCACCAGAAGCTGGATGTTCCGGCTTCGAAGTTGAAGGCCGAGATTGCCCGCATCCTCAAGGAAGAGGGCTATATCTCGAACTACAAAACCCAGGAAGAGGACGGCAAGCTGATCCTCCGCGTGTACCTCAAGTACGGCGGCACGGAAGCGGCCATCCGCGATCTGGCGCGCATCTCGCGTCCCGGCTGCCGCGTCTACATCGGCCGGGACGAGATCAAGCGCGTCCAGGGCGGCTTGGGCATCTCGATTCTCACCACGCCCAAGGGTGTGATGACCGGCCGTCAGGCGCGCCGCGAGGGCGTGGGCGGCGAGCTGCTCTGCGAAGTGTGGTAACGCAGAGATCAGAGATCAGTTGTCAGAGATCAGTGAGAAACGATTTGCTGATCGCGCTTCCTGGCTGACCCCTGATCTCTGATCTCTGACCCCTGTTTTACGGGCTGCAGTGGAACGCAAGGGTGAAGATGCCCCGGCGGGACTCGCAAGCCGCATGAAGGATTGATTCGATGTCGCGTATTGGAAAGAAGCTCATCCCGCTGCCCGCGGGCGTCAAGTACAAGGTCGAGGGCAACACGGTTCTGGTCGAGGGTCCCAAGGGCAAGGTCTCGGCGCTGATCGCGCCGGGGATTACTCTCGAAACCAAGGACGGCGTGCTGCACGTCAACCGCGAGAACGACAAGCAGGCCGCCATGCACGGGTTGACGCGGGCGCTGGTTGCCAATGCGGTGCAGGGCGTGACGACGGGCTGGAAGAAGGAATTGGATATCGTCGGCATCGGCTATCGCGCGGAGTTGAAGGGCAAGGGCACGGTGGTCTTTACTCTGGGCTATTCGCACCCCATCGAGGTTCCGCTGCCGACGGGCATCGAAGTGGCTATCGACCCCAAGCAGTTGCACCTGACCATCTCCGGCATCGACCGGCAGAAGGTGGGCCAGGTGGCGGCCGACATGCGTTCGCTGCGCAAGCCGGACCCGTACAAGAACAAGGGCGTGCGCTACTCGGACGAGAAGCTGAAGAAGAAGGCCGGCAAGACGGGAGCGAAGTGATCGCGTTTGCGAGGCGTCTAAGCCTCGCGCGATCATCCTGAACGAAGTGAAGGATCATCAACCGAACGGGGCCGCAGGGCGGCTCCGCCGATAGGAACGAGAGAAACCATGATTACGCAGACCAAGAGAAACGCAATTCGCCAGCGCATTCACAACCGCATCCGCGCCAAGCTGGCCGGCACCGGGGAGCGGCCGCGGCTGAACGTCTACCGCTCGCTCAACCACATCTATGCGCAGGTGATCGACGACCAGACGGGGCAGACGCTGGTCTCGGCGTCCACAATCAAGGCAAAGACCGGCGGCAATATTGCGGCTGCCAAAGAGATCGGCAAGGCCGTGGCCGAGGCGGCTGTGAAGCAGGGAATCAAGAAGGTGGTCTTCGATCGCGGCGGCTACCTCTATCACGGGCGCATCAAGGCGCTGGCCGACGCGGCCCGCGAGGCGGGGCTGGAGTTTTAAGAGCAGTGAACAGTGCACAGTGAACAGTGGACAGTTTGCTGTGGGCTTGTGAAGCACATGTGGCGGAGATCCAACTGTTCACTGACCACTGTCCACTGGAGAAAGCAATGACGATGTTGAAGAAGAAACTCGATGCCAACCAGTACAACCTGAAGGATCAGGTGGTCTCTATCAATCGCGTGACCAAGGTGGTCAAGGGCGGCAAGAACATGTCCTTTGCCGCGCTGGTGGTGGTGGGCGACGCATTGGCGGGCGTGGTGGGCCACGGTTCGGGCAAGGCCAAGGAAGTTCCCCAGGCGATACGCAAGGGGATCGAGGCGGCCAAGAAGAACCTGGTCCGCGTGAACCTGACCGAAACTTCGATTCCGCATCTGGTTCTGGGCCGTTACGGCGCGGGGCAGGTGCTGCTGAAGCCGGCTCCGGAAGGCACTGGCGTAATCGCCGGCGGCGCGGTGCGCGCGGTGATGACCTCGGTTGGGGTGCAGAACGTGCTGACCAAGAGCCTGGGTTCGCCCAATCCGCACAACGTCGTCAAGGCTACCTTCGATGCATTGATTCAGTTGCGCGACAAGGGCGATGTGGCCAACATGCGCGGCAAGACGGTCGAGGAGCTCTAAGCCATGGCTGAAACCAAGATGATTCGCATTCAATATTACCGCTCGAAGAACTCCACTCCCCTCAAACACCGGCTGGTGGTGAAGGGGCTGGGCTTTACGCGGCTCAATCAGATCGTCGAGCGTGTGGACAACGAATCGGTGCGCGGCATGGTCAAGGCTATTCCGCACTTGGTCCGCATTTTGGAGAACTAGCTCGACACCTGAGGCGAAGAAGCGGGTCCTTCGACTACGTTTGCCGCAAAAAGCGCGCCAAACTCCGCTCAGGATGACAGCATTTTTGAAATCAACGCGAGTCGGCAGGATCACAGAATCTCGCCGGCGCTACAGCGAGGGAATCATGGCACCAAGGAATCTATCGAATCTACGCGCGCCCAGGAAAGCCAATACCGGGCGCAAGCGTGTCGGCCGCGGTATGGGATCCGGCATGGGCAAGACCGCGACTCGCGGTCACAAGGGCCAGGGCTCGCGCTCCGGCTCGCATCTGATGCGCGGTTTTGAGGGCGGCCAGATGCCGCTCCATCGCCGCTTGCCCAAGCGCGGCTTCACCAACATCTTCCGTACCGAGTACACGGTGGTGAACCTGGACCGGATTGTGGAGCAGATTGCCGGCCAAGCGATCACCGAGATCACTGTCAACGATTACAAGAAGCTGGGCCTGGCCTCGAGCAAGAAGGCGCTGATCAAGATTCTCGGCTCCGGCAAGCTGGCAGAGGCTCTCACTATCCACGCGCACAAGTTTTCCAAGTCCGCGGTGGAGAAGATCGAAGCGGCCGGCGGCAAGGCGGTGATTCTGGGCGGCGAGACTGCCCCTGTCGTGGGTAAGTTGAAGGCAAAAGGCGCGACACCGAAGGCCTAGCGCGGATAAGATGGTCAGTAGCAGAGATTCGAGAGCCGGCAAAGGCTCTGAATGAAGCGGATAACCAATCATGTTTGAAAAGGGTTTTGAAAAGTTTCTCAATATCTTCCGGATTCCCGACCTGCGCAAGCGGGTGCTCTTCATGCTCGGTATTCTGGCCGTCTATCGACTGGGCGCGTGGATTCCCACGCCGGGCGTTGAACACCCACAAGCTGGCGCAGATGTTCGACCAGCAGGGCGGCTCGGCGCTGGGCCTGATGAACCTGTTTGGCGGCGGCAATCTGCGCCGCATGACAGTCTTCGCGCTGGGGATCATGCCCTACATCACCGCCTCGATCATCTTCCAGTTGCTCACCGTGGTTTACGAACCGCTGGCGCGCATCCAGAAGGAAGGCGAGCTGGGGCGGCGCAAGATCACGCAATGGACCCGCTATATGACGATCATTCTGGCCGCCCTGCAATCGATCGGCATTGCGTTCATGCTCACCAAGGGAGGCATGGTGCTGGATCCCGGCATCCGCTTCGTCATGATGACGGTGCTGACGCTCACCACGGGCTCGGCCTTCATCATGTGGCTGGGCGAGCAGATCACCGACCGCGGCATCGGCAACGGCATGAGCCTGCTGATCTTTGCCGGCATCGTCGCCGGCCTGCCTCGCGGCGTGATGGACCTTGTTCAGAAGGTCCAGACCAACCAGTGGGGATCGTTCACGATCGTGGCGATGCTTCTGTTGATTGCATTCATGTTCGCCGTGGTGGCCTTTATCGTCTTTGTCGAGCGGAGTGAGCGGCGCATCCCCATCCAGAGCGCGCGGCGCATCGTCGGCCGGCGGATGATGGGCGGCCAATCGAGCCATTTGCCTCTTAAAGTCAACTCCGGCGGCGTCATGCCGGTGATCTTCGCCGCTTCCATCCTCTCGGCCCCGATGATGCTCCGGCAGAGCGAATTTGTGCAGAACAGCCGGTTCTGGCTGCCCATCTTCGACGCGCTCACGCCTGGCTACCCGTGGTACGAGTTGCTATATGTCTTTGCCATCATTTTCTTCGCTTACTTCTACATTTCCATCGTGATGAAGCCGGACGACATTGCCGACAACTTCCGCAAGTCGGGATCGTTCATACCGGGAATCCGTCCCGGAAAGCGGACCTCGGACTTCATCAACGATATTCTCACCCGCATCACGCTGGTCGGCGCCATCTATCTGATTATCATTTCGCTGGTTCCCACCTTCCTGATCTCGGGCATTCGCTTCGACAAGGTGTGGCTGATCGGGCGCTTCTTTGAGAGCATGCCAAACTGGATGACGCACGGTTTGGGGGTCAATTTCTACTTTGGAGGCACCTCGCTGCTGATCGTGGTGGGTGTAGCCATGGATACGATAAACCAGATCGAATCGCAGCTGATCATGCGTCATTATGACGGCTTTTCCCAGCGCTCCGGTCGCATTCGCGGAAGGAAAACCTGGTAATGTCTTTATCTGAACTGGAAGTTGGGCAGGGCCGAGAGGCGGGTCAAACGATCCTTCCCGGCCCGATACTATTGTTGGGCGCGCCGGGCGTGGGCAAGGGGACCCAGGCCAAGGAACTGATCAAGGTATGGGGGATTCCGCAGATCTCCACCGGTGACCTGTTGCGCGCCAATGTAGCCCAGGGCACGGAGCTGGGCCGGATGGCCAAGGAGATCATGGGACGCGGGGAACTGGTTCCCGATTCGCTGGTCAACGAGATGGTTGCGACGCGGCTTCAGCAGCCCGATACCGCCAAAGGCTACATTCTGGACGGTTTTCCGCGCACGCTTGTGCAGACCGGCTGGCTGGATGCCCGCTTGGCCACCCAGGCGCAGGGGCAGCCCGTGGTTGCCGTCAGTATCAAGGTGGACTATAATCAACTTCTGCGCCGCATCACCGGACGCAGAAGCTGCCCTGTCTGCCAGAGCATTTATAACGTCTTTTTCAAGCCTCCCGCGAAAGATGGTTTTTGCGACCTGGACGGCGCAGCGCTGGTCCAGCGAGCCGACGACACGGAGAAGGTCTTCGAGGAGCGCATGCGCGCTTACGAGGCGTTGACCGCGCCGGTGGTCGAGCATTACAGGGCTTTGGGACGTTTCGCGGAAGTGGATGGAGACCGGCCGATCGCTGAGATCGCGGCCGGAATTGTTGCCGCCGTCGAACGGTTGCGCCAGTAGCGCAGCCGGAGGGCGGGTTTTTGCGTGAGAAGCTAGTGATCAGTGAACAGTAAATGCCCGAGTTGGCGTAGCGGCTGACCACTGTTCACTGAAGCCTGAAAGCTGGTTGAGTGGCGGTTGTACTGAAGTCGTCCAAGGAGATTGAGAAGATGCGCCGCGCGGGCCAGGTGGTCCGTGAAGTGCTCGAACTGGTGCGCAGCCGGGTGAAGCCGGGCGCCACCACTCTCGATCTGGAGAAGGCGGCGGAAGGTCGGCTCGCAGAATTGGGAGTCAAGGCCGCCTTCAAGGGCTACCACGGCTTTCCCTGCTGTCTGTGCACCTCGGTCAACAGCGAGGTGGTACACGGCATTCCATCGCCCAAACGGGTTCTCAAGGATGGGGACATCGTTTCGCTGGATTTTGGGGCGGTGGTGGATGGTTACTTTGGCGATGCGGCCATCACTGTGCCGGTGGGCGAGAAGGTCGATCCGGAGACGGCGCGGCTGTTGAAGGTGACCCAGGCCTCTCTGAACGCGGCGATTGAAGTGGTTCGCCCCGGCGCAACGCTGGGCGACGTCGGCTTCGCGGTGCAGAAGGTGGTCGAGGCCGAGGGGTTCTCGGTGGTACGGGATTTTGTGGGCCACGGCATCGGGGTCCACATGCACGAAGATCCGCAGGTGCCGAACTTTGGCGTAGCCGGCCGGGGCATGAAGTTGCGCGCCGGCATGGTGATCGCCATCGAGCCGATGGTGAACGCGGGCAAGCCGGACGTCGTGGTTCTGGGCGACGGCTGGACGGCAGTCACCGCAGATGGAAGCATGAGCGCTCATTTTGAGCACTCCGTGGCGGTGACCGCCAACGGGGCGAGAGTATTAACCGAGTAGGTCGCTCGGGATCACAAGCCGGAGGCGCTTTTTTTGAGCGCGCCGGCGGAAGCGGGATGCGGTTTGTCGAAGGAAGATGCGATTGAGGTCATGGCGGTGGTCACAGAGACGCTGCCCAATGCCATGTTCAAGGTCAAACTCGAGAACAATCACGAGGCGCTGACCCATGTCTCGGGAAGGATGCGCAAGAACTTCATCCGCATTCTGCCCGGAGACCGCGTGGCCGTAGAGTTGAGTCCCTACGACCTGAATCGCGGAAGGATCGTCTACCGCTACAAATAGCCTTTAGCCTCTAGCTACTGGCTTCTAGCTTGTTTGTTGGGAGTTGAAAGACTAAGGAATCGCAAAATCAGAGCTAATAGCTAGCAGCTAGCAGCTTTCGGGAAGGGCAGCAACAGGTATGAAAGTCCGAGCATCGGTCAAAAAGATTTGCGTCAAGTGCAAGGTCATCACGCGCCGCGGTGTGGTGCGAGTGATCTGCGAAAACGCAAAGCACAAGCAGCGCCAGGGCTAGCAAAGAGCCTGGCGGAACGCGGAATGCTCCACGACAGAGATCAGAGAACAGAGACTAGAGAACAGTGAAAGCCGGCCGTACCAACGTGATTCGACGACCCCTGATCTCTGACCCCTGTTTTCTGGCACGAGGCTAGTTAGCCTGAGTCAAGGCTTGCGATGAACCTCTGGAGGCTTTTCCGTATAACCCGTGCGAACCGGTTGAGGCCGGGGGCACACAACCGAAGTAGCAAAGGAATCTTCAATGGCACGTATTGCTGGCGTCGATCTGCCGCGCAACAAGCAGGCACGCATCGCGCTCACATACATCTTCGGCATCGGGGATCCCCGCGCGCTCAAGATCCTGGAGAAGGCGAATGTAGACGCCTTCAAGAAGGTCCAGGACCTGGGCGAGGACGAGGTCAACCGCATTCGCCAGGTGATCGAGGACGAAGGGAACGTCGAGGGCGACCTGCGCAAGGACGTCCAGATGCACATCAAGCGCCTCATCGACATCCAGAGCTATCGCGGCACGCGTCACCGGCGGGGTCTGCCGGTGAACGGCCAGCGCACCCACACCAACGCCCGCACACGCAAGGGCCCGCGCAAGGGCACAGTTGCCGGCAAGAAGAAAGCGACGGGTAAAACCTAATGGCAAAGGCAGAGCAGAAGGCCGGCGCTGGCAAGCCTGCAGCCGGCAAGGCGGGCAAGAACAAGAAGTTCAAAAAGCGCGAGCGCAAGAACGTGCCGTTTGGCATTGCGCACGTGCAGGCTACGTTCAACAACACCATCGTGACCATCACCGATCCGGTGGGCAACACGCTGAGCTGGAAGAGTTCCGGTTCGCTGGGCTTCCGCGGCTCGCGCAAGGGTACGCCCTTCGCGGCGCAGCAGGCGGCCACGAACGCTGCCAGCATGGCTCGCGATCACGGCCTGCGCGCGGTCGATGTGCGCGTCTCCGGGCCCGGTTCGGGCCGCGAGTCGGCCATCCGCGCCCTGGCTGCCGCCGGCATCGAGGTGCGCACCATCCGCGACGTGACGCCGGTGCCGCACAATGGCTGCCGTCCGCCGAAGAGACGCCGCGTCTAGGACGCGGCAGGGACTAGTCCTTAGTCCCTCAAGAACAACCGGGCCGGGAGGAAATCTCCTCCGGAGATGTAAACCGGCCGTCATCCGAAGTCAGGAGAAGAAATGGCTCGTTATACCGGAGCAGTCTGCCGCCTCTGCCGCCGCGAGGCAACCAAGCTCTTTTTGAAGGGCGCCAAGTGCGCCTCCGACCGCTGCCCGCTGGAAAAGCGCAACTTTCCCCCAGGCATGCACGGCAAGGATCGCAAGGCCAAGATCGTGGGCTACGGCCTGCAACTGCATGAAAAGCAGAAGGCCAAGCGCATGTACTTCACGCTGGAAAGCCAGTTCCGCGCGTACTACGAAAAGGCCAACAAGGCCTCGGGCGTTACCGGCGAGCTGTTGATTCAACAGTTGGAGCGCCGTCTGGACAACGTAGCCTTCCGGCTGGGCTTTGCCATCTCGCGCCGCCAGGCACGCCAGGTCGTCCGCCATGGCCATGTCGAGGTCAACGGCCGCAAGGTCAACATTCCTTCTTACCAGGTGAACGCGGGTGACGAGATCAAGGTCCGCGATATTGCCAAGAAGCTGGTCATCATCGAGCAAGGCGCGCAGTACGCCGCTCAGAACCCCGTGCCCACATGGCTCGAAGCCAACTTTGAGAACCTCTCGGGCCGCGTGCTCCATCTGCCCAAACGTCAGGACGTGAACCTGCCCATCAACGAGCAGTTGATCGTCGAGTTGTACAGCAAGTAACAGAGAGCAGAGATCAGGGATTAGAGATCAGTCGAAAGCGCGAATCCGGGCTTTATCGGCTGCTCTCTGGTCTCTGACCTCTGACCCCTGTATCCCAAACGAAGGAGAACTTGCGCGGCCGCCGCAAAATGCATCGCGACGTGCATGCCGCGCGGGAAACGAGAAAAAGATATGCTTTGGAGAGGATTTCAGAAGCCCAAGCGCCTGGCGGTCGATGCCGAGACGCTCACCGATGTTTTCGGCAAGTTCAGCGCCCAGCCCTTTGAGCGCGGCTTTGGCACCACGATCGGCAACGCCCTGCGCCGGACCCTGCTCAGCTCTATCGAAGGCGCGGCGGTCACCGCGATTCGCATCGAGGGCGTGCTGCACGAGTTTCAGTCCATCTCGGGCGTGGTCGAGGACGCGACAGATATCATTTTGAATCTCAAACAGGTTCCTTTCAAGCTCGCGGGTGAGGGGCCCAAGGCGCTCTATCTGAGGGCCGACCAGCCCGGCGTGGTGACTTCGGGAATGATTGAGGCCGACGGCGATGTCGAGATCCTCGACAAGAACATCTATATCGCCACGCTCTCTGAAGGCGGCAAGCTGGACATGGAGATGCGCCTCAAACGCGGACGCGGCTACATCTCCGCCGACAAGAACTTCGACGCCGATCTGGGCATTGGCTTTATCCCGGTGGACTCGGTCCACTCGCCGGTGCGGCGCGTCAACTATGTGGTTGAAGCCGCCCGCCTGGGCCAGATCACCGACTACGACAAGCTCACCCTTGAAGTGTGGACCAATGGAGCCGTGCTGCCCGCCGACGCTGTCGGCCTGGCCGCCAAGCTGCTCAAGGACCACATGAACATCTTCATCAACTTCGAGGAAGAGATCGAGACCGAGGGCCGTGGCGAGGAAGGCCGCATTCTGCTGCGCAACGACAATCTCAACCGCTCGGTCGAAGAGCTGGAGCTGTCGGTCCGCAGCTACAACTGCCTGAAGAACGCCAACATTCAGTCCATCGGCGAGCTGGTGCAGAAGACCGAAGCCGAGATGCTCAAGACCAAGAACTTCGGCCGCAAGAGCCTGAACGAGATCAAGGAGATTCTCGCTCAGATGGGCCTCTCCCTGGGCATGAAGATCGACGAGCAAGGCAACGCCGTTCCCGGACCGACCAGCATTCCGCCGGCAACAGCCCTGGCCGCCAGTTATAACCACTACGACGACGAGGACGAGCCGCTGGATTCGGTGGACCTGCAATTGCCCACCGAAACCGAGAACTTCTAAGACAGAGATCAGGGTTCAGAGATCAGAGATCAGTTTTTGAAGAACCCGCAATGCCGGCCTTTCATTGCTGATTGACTGCTGATCTCTGATCTCTGATCTCTGACATCTGTTACCGAAAGAGAGTTTTACCATGCGCCATCGCAATGCAGGATTCAAGCTCGGACGCAACACCAGCCACCGCCGCGCACTGTTGCGCAACCTGGTCACGTCCGTCATCGTGGAAGATCGTGTCGAGACGACGCTGACCAAAGCCAAGGCCGTCCGTCCGCTGGTTGAAAAGATGATCACCCTGGGCAAGAACGGCGATCTGCACTCGCGCCGCCAGGCCCTCAGTTTTCTCATGACCGACGCATCCGTCGAGCGGCTCTTCGATACCGTTGCCGAGCGTTACAAGGATCGTCAGGGCGGCTATCTCCGCATCGTCCGGACTGGGTTCCAAAAGGGCGACGGAGCGGAAAAGGCCTTCATCGAACTGCTGGGCGCCGAAAAGCAGCTCGACGCCAAGCGCCAGAAGCGCGACGAGACGAGGGCCAAGAAGCGCGCCGATCTGGAAAAGCAGTTGGAAGAAGCCAAGACCGAAGAAGTTAGGGAAGCCAAGGAAGAAGCAGCGTAGAGCGGCGAATCGCTTCGGAGTATGCGCATAGCAATCGAGATGCGGGGTGTCCGCCCCGCATTTCGATTCCGTTGCGGCCCAAAATCTGAGAAGCCTGCCTGGCTTAGATCAAGGTAGGGCGTCAACAATAATACCTGACGATGAACCGGCTGGATCACCGGGATCTGATGGGTTAGGCGCAGGGTAAGCAATCCCTGCCATTTGAGCGTCGTCGTTGATCCCATAGAGATAAAAAGGCCATGCATTCACCGGGCCGGCGAATTCGTCAAAGTCAGAGGAGTTAACGAGGAATGATAGGCCAGTATCGTAATCGTTGCCGGCGATCAGCCCGTTGTTATTGATACCACTGGCGGAAAGGCCGCCGGAGCCGCCCGCAAGGTTCGGGTCGGGGATCGACGTAAAGTTAGTTGGCGCGTCGGGTGCACCGCCTTCGGCGTCGTCAAGGAGACTTGTATAGAGCATTGCGTTTGGGTCTGTGAACCAACCCACAATCTGGCCCAGGCCATTGATGCCGCTACAGGAATTGAAGGTTTGGCCGGGAACGTCAAAGGAAACAGGACTGGAGTAAGCGCCACTCGCGTCCGGCTTCCAGAGCGCGCAGTGGGCGTTAGAGCCATTCAACGATTCGACACCGGCGCCGGCATCGGGCACAGGTTGATCTGTATAGGTTCCGACAATCCACCCGGCGTCGTTGATGCCAGTCAGGACCGTCTCCGCGGCTCCGGGATAGTCCAAGGTCTGAAGAGCCGCCGTGTTGCTGGGGGCATAAAAACCATGACTCGATGAATTTCCGTCTTGATCGACAGTGTTGTAGTTACCGACGATTTGGCCGAGGTTGTTGACCCCCAGCGTGTCGGTCTGGATCGCGCCAGGGTAGAGTTGCGTTGAAGTCGTCGCTCCTCCGAGATAAGTGAATCCGCCGGCCCAGGGGCCGCTGGGACTGCCAGATAGCGCAGCAGGAGTAAAGTAAAAGCCAACAGCTTCACCGTCCTGGAATCCGGAGCTGTTTTTGCCGTTGGCGATTCCGTCGAGCCAAGAACCGTCGTTTCCATTGCTGACCAATTCGTATCCCAAGGTGGCCGGAATCTGCTTGGTACCATTGCTCTGAACGATAGTCGCGTCCACGATGTCATGGTCGATCTGATATGGAATTGAACCTCCCCAAGTCTCAATACCTGGGTTTTTTTGTAGGATCGCTATATTGATGGATTCTTTGTTTGTTCGGCCAGAATGAGTCATCTATGTTATGACCCTGATTCCAAACGGTGACTCCTTTTTTCCCGCCTGCAATCCATATTTCGTCTGGGTTTTCGGGGCCAAAGGCATCAGTGATGTTGCTGGCGCTCCCATAGACCCCAGCCAGAGCTCCCTTTGCATGCATCTCTTGGACCCAGCCTCCCACATACGCCTGTACAGATGCGCTGCAAGTATAATTCTGTCCGTTTTCCGTTTGGGAATCCGATACGAATTGCTCCACATCCAGGTATGCGACTGTTCCGTCGAATCCCAGCTTTTTGAGTTTGGCGATTGCATCGTCGGCCTGACAAATGCCTTGGTTCCAAGCAGTATCCAATAGGGGATTATATTGGCCTTTGACTTGTACTATTTTCGCGCACGCCGTTTGAGTCCCTATGCTACCTGGAAATGGCGAGATTTGCTCCGGATATCGAGTGCAGGCTGGATATTTGGCGTTGTTCCTGCATGCGCAATCGGACTGATAACCTACCCAGGTGGGTATTAGCCCCCAGCCTTGTGCCGTAATCGCAGCAACCCACGCTGCATTGAATTGGTTGTTTCCGGGGTGACTGGGGGCGCTTGGGACGTAGAAAATCGCGTCGTAATACGGGCTGGAATCCCACCATTTTTGCATATCCGCCAGAGGCATAAACTTCGATATGTCGAATCCGAGGTGTTGGTCGATTCCGCTCCCGAGTCCACCGCCAGATGACGCTGCTGCGGATGCCGCATCAGTCATAGGCGCGACTTTATTGTCCTCGGAGAGCGGAACGACTTTCATCTTGATGATACCCTTTTTAACAGGGGTGACCGGGTCGGTGGTCAGAGTCCTGTTGCGGATGCGCGGAGCAATCGAGGTCAAGGATCCTCCGCCATCTATGGTTGAAGAAAGCTCACCTGAACAGTTCATCCAACCCTCGTCTTCTGTCAGGAAGCTGAGTTCGCAGTTGTTGAAGTCACCGCTGCTTTTATGTGGTTCGGCCGCTATCCTGTCATTAGGTTGAAGCTTTACGAGTGTCGGGCGCTGCCCCTGAGGCGCGAACGGCAGAACCCAAACTGAGCCGACAACTGTAGACTTTACTGTCTCCCCCTCGGCCAGATTTGAAAGCACTCGGTCATGCTTCCAGGTACGCCCGCCATCCCGGGTTGCATACATTATCGCGACCGACTTTGAGGCATGCGAATCTGAATACGTTACAGCTACGTATCCAGTGTGGCTATCCGTGAAGACCGGAAGACTATACTCCGGACTGTCGAAGGGAGCGATTTCTTTCGGTGCCGGTCAGAGGACAGCTTGGAAACTTTCACCGCCATTGTGGCTCACGCCTAGTTGTGAGCCGTCCTCGCCGGAACGGCCAACCATCCAAATATCTTTGTCGGTAACGGCAAGAATTCCCGTTACAACCCCGTCAATTCCGCTCTTCGCCCAATTCCAGGTCTCTCCTCCGTCCGACGTTGAGAGCGTGGCACTGCTGGCGAAGAGCGTGCTTCTGGCATCGTTCAGGCTTATCCAGCCGTGGAGTTTATCGGCGAAGGTGATGATTCCACTGCCGCTAAGCCCGGACTGGCCTTCCCATTCGGGGAGATGCTCTTTGGCCCAGGTTGCGCCACCATCGGTAGTGGCAGAAACGTACAGGAGTTCACTATTGTCCGGCGATTTCGGAGTTGGGTTCTCGCCCTCCTGAATTTCATGGTCGAACAGCACCCAGCCGTAATCCGCGTTGCGGAAGAAGACGGAGGCAAAACTGTCGTCATTCGGGTTGGGCGGGGAGATGTCCTTCCAATGCGCGCCGTTATCGGTTGTAAAGAGCAGCCGATTTCCGGTAGAGACCCATCCTGTGCCGGGGCTGAGCAGCTTGAAGTCCTCTACCGGCAGGGCCCTGACCGCCATCTTGGCGATCTGCTCAGGGGTGGGTTGCTGAGGTGCGGAGGGTCCCGCCGGAGCCGGCATATTTATCGTTCTCGTCTTGATTTGCATGGTTTTGACCGGAGTTATGGGGTCTGAAGTAAGCACACCGTTGCGGTGACGCGGTGTGATTGCTGTCCAAGAAGCTCCGCCATCAATGGTTGAGGAGAGGGTGCCAGAACAATTCATCCATCCCTCATCTGGCGTGAGGAAGCTGAGGCCGCATTTGTTGCCGTCGATATCTGCTTCTGCCC
Organism: uncultured Acidobacteriaceae bacterium; assembly: GCA_963710875.1. GTDB lineage: Bacteria > Acidobacteriota > Terriglobia > Terriglobales > Acidobacteriaceae > Telmatobacter. The sequence continues at coordinate 261,181 of CAVQBW010000006.1, forward strand.
CGTCCGTTGTACCGCTCATCGGGGGTAGTTTCATCAATTTTGGCCCGGTGCCATGATGAGCAAGGGAAAGAATCCAAGTCGAACCAACGACGGTCAACGAGGTGGTATCTCCCGTGGAGCTCTCAGCCAGGTTCGTTAAAATCCGATCCAGTTTCCAAGTGCGCCCGCCGTCTGTTGTAGCAAACAGAACTGAAGCCGATTTGTCGCCATTCCCGCCAGAATATGTTACAACCACAAAGCCATGAAGGCTATTAGGGAATACGGGTAGCTCGTATGTTGGGTACCTTGCGGGAGCAATCTCATTCGGAGCCGGCAGATTCATCTTTCGAAAACTGTCGCCTCCGTCATGACTTACATCCAGTTCTGAGGTTCCGCCTGATTCTGCAGTCACCCAAACATCTTTGTCCGTTGAGGCGAGAATTGAGACGATTCTCCCCTCTGGACCCTCCTTCGCCCAATCCCAGGTTCGGCCTCCATCTGACGTAACGAGGAGGGTGCTCGCCGCGAAAAGAGTGTTGCCCTCTACATCTAAACTCAACCATCCGTGGTATTTGTCGGCAAACGAGATGGTTCCATGGTCCGTCAGTCCCCGCTCTCCCTTTTCTCGGTAGTATTTCCATTGGGGGAGATTTGCTCTATCCCATCTTGCTCCCCCATCGACAGTAGAGTAGACGGTAAACCTCCAATCCTCGGAGTTGTCTGAGTGCGGGGCAAGCACCCAGCCGGTATCGGCATCGTGAAAAAAGACGGAAGCAAACTCATCGCGATTCGGGTTGGGCGGCGAGATGTCCTTCCAGTGCTCGCCGTTGTCTGTTGTAAAGAGCAGCCGATTGCCGGTAGAGACCCATCCTGTGCCGGGGCTGAGCAGCTTGAAGTCCTCTACCGGCAGGGCCCTGACCGGCATTTTGGCGATCTGCTCTGGGGCGGGTTGCTGAGGTGCGGAGTTTCCCGCCGGAGCGGGTTGAGGGCGAACGAATGTCCCTTGAGCCCCTGCGTGGGGGGCGGTGAGCATTGTGAATCCAGCGAGAACGGAGAAAACACAGCGAACTTTCATGCATGATTCCTTCGGTAAGGATCGTAGGCCGAAGGCTGGAGCTGGTCAAGTTACATTTTGAAGACAGAGATGTTCATTCAGCGCGCGCCAGTTGCTTGGGCCTGGTCAGCCGCATGAAGATATAAACCGCCAATTGCAGCGTAAGGGCCCTTCTCAGGCGAATCCCTCTCAGTTGTCATCTCAGGCCATTCCGGGTTTCGAGCATCCTCGTACCGGCCATTGACGCCTCGTGGTTGCCGAGAACTGCTCCGCACACAAGTTTACCGGTGTGGTTCTCCTGGGCGGGGACAATCATCGGAGTTCTCTCAACACGTTTCATGGTCCGCGATAAACTGCGTCCCGTCTTGTTCCGTGTGATAAATACCTTGTTGCGACATCGAGCCTCGCGCCAGGACTCCCATCCATCAGGCAAGTCCGCCGCATTGCGCGCTTAATATGTGACCGGCGAAATGGCCGTCCGTCGTAAACATCCGGAGGCTCGGCCTGGAGGGAGATGCCAGGCCGAGTCCCAGATTGGCTATGGAGTGGTGGGGTTGGGGTTGGTCTTCGGCCGCGGGTTGAAGTCTGCGGGAACCGCATTTTTGATATGCAGCCAACGATCCGTGGTGGTAATTCCAAGGTCCTTGCAACCGTACCCGGACGCTTGCGGCAAATTGGTGATCAGCGACTCAGGCACCATCGCGTAAGAGGCCGGAAGCATATGCTCAATTCCCGTCAGACGCGACGGGCTAAACGCCTCGAGCAAATCGGAGATCCCCGGTGTCAATGCATCTTCCGGTCCCAGATCCGTCCGCCCGAATTCTTCCTCGCCGAGCTTGCGCCCGTTCAATTCGTCCGGCAGCAAAGCGAGCGGCGTGAGATTGAAGAGCGTATCAACGAATTTGACCACGGAAGACTGGCTGCCCTCGGAATGCGCAATGTAGTGCGTGCGGGCATACGGCGAAATCAGCAGAAAGGGGACACGAGGCCCATTGGTGACAATCGACCCATCAGGACCGTAAGTGCGAATCGGAGGAGGAACATGATCGTAATCTCCCTCCGAGTCGTCCCAGGTCACGATAATGGCGCTGTCCTTCCAGTAGGGGCTCGCAGCGATTTTATTGATCGCTTCAGCGGCCATGGCTTCGCTGATTTCAGCATCCGAATAGCCCGGATGGTCGTCATCGCCCAGGAAGTTACCCTGTACCTTTGTGTCCGAATCGATAGGCTTGAGGCCAAAGAGATTCGTGTAGCCGCCCTTGACGAAAAAGACCCCGCCCAGTTTGGGAAGGGTACTGCCTTCGAGTGCCGCGAAGAAGTCTCCCAGCCCGTGGAGCTGCTGCCGCATCGTGGGGTTGTTCGAGACATATCCAAAATACTGAGGCCCATTGTGATGCGTGATGTAAGAAGCGTGCGTTCCATTGGCATCCGTCGGGTCGTTCGGATCCGTGGGTTCCTTGTCGTATCCTTCTTCATACCAGCCAAATGGAACGGCCGCTTTTCTAAGCCCTGAGATGAAGGTGACGTCGTCCTTTACGTCAGCCAGATCGTCATCCGGATCGTTGTCGTCCTTCACCACGTTTTTCAGGTTTCCGCCCGCCATTGTCAGCGGGAGCGTCGCATAGGTGAGATTGAGCTGGGTGCCGGAGCCCGGGAAATCCGTAGGGTTCACCGGCATCTTGTTTGCCGCGGGCGTGGAGTCGGAGGGCGAACCCCAGAAGGGATCGTCGTCATTCAGCACGGGGACACCCGGTAGCGACGACCCGTTGTCGGCAAAACCCTGGTCTGGGTGCAGCGCCCACTGCGTCTCGCCGTCCTGCGCGCCAATGATTGCGAGGTTGCCGGGTGTCGAGGGCCCGGTCAACGTTTGAAAGATGTGATCGAACAGTACGAATTTGTTGGCGTAGGTCCAAAGCAGGGGCACGGTGTCGCAATCCTCGTAGGCCATGGCCAGTTCGCCAAACTGTTTTGCTTCCAGGCTCGGATTGCCCGTTGGACTGTACTTGAGTTCCTCCGTGACGGCAAACTTGTCCATCCGGGGAATGTCGTTCAGCACATCCATCTTTGCCACGATGCGCGGGTGAGAATGATCGATGTCATCCGTATCGGCCGCGTAGCAGAGTGTCGTGGCCGCGCCGCTGACCGTGGAAAGCGGACACTGGTCCTTCGGGCCTATGCGAAAAGGATTGATAATGGTTGTGCTGCCATCGATATTCACCAGCGTCTGGGTGAACCCCGGAGTCTGACTCGCGGGGCGGCTGAAAAGTCCATCGGCCCCAGGGAAAGTTCCGAAATATGAATCGAAAGAACGATTCTCCTGGTAGATGACGAAGACGTACTTCACTTTCTTCTGGAGCAACCCGACTAGCGCCGTCTGCGGCATGGTGGGCTCGTAGCCTTGTTGAATGTAATAGGAGTTCGCCGCGTCTGAATGGTTGGGGGCGGCTTGAGCAAGCGCAAGCGTAGACAGTGCTCCCAGTGGCAGCCCGAGCAACGCCACCAGAATCGTCCGTAGCATTTGAAATCTCATAGGCACCTTCTCTTTTGGTTGGGGAATCGGTTTCAGGTGTACGGGGACGATCAGCCTCAGGACGCGTAGAAGCCAATCCATGGGCTCATAGTGTGTGCACAGTGTCGAATATGGACCAGCCACGGTTGCAGGCAGTTAAAGGAAGTATTGCAAAAGAGTTAATTTTGCTCCTACTTTGGCCGCCATCCTTGCGCATCCGAGCAATTTATTGTCAGAAGCCATCCGGCGCAGCTGATCGATCCGCATGTGGTCTAGCGACGGGGGCACGTCGCGTAGTACATGTCCACTCATAGGAATGGTGTTCTTAGACACCCGCTCAGAAGCACCATCAGGTTGTAAGGCTCCGGAAGTGCATTCACCAACGCCTTGAACTGTCCCGGGGAGATGATGGTGATTTGCTCCTGACGCCTCGTGCTGCCCTTAACCTGGATGAGTTCCATCGGGCCGCGATTGACCGGGATGTATTCCCACAGCCTTGCGTGGAATCGAACGTCTGGGCCTTGAGTTTACGTTTCGCCGTCTGGAGCCGTAATATAGAATCTAAACTCCCAAGCGAAACCTTGGGAGCGGGGAACCTTTCGGACGCTGCCATGCTGATACCGCTCACGGCTGACCTTCATCTCGACAGCCTCCGCGGTGTTGAAGACGTAGCTCTTGCATCAACTATGGTGCTATGTGGCGTTTGCGAAGGTTCTGTGGTGCTGCAAGTGGTTCTAAAAAAATAGGTTGCGGGAGTAGTTCAGTGGCAGAACGTCAGCTTCCCAAGCTGAATGTCGCCGGTTCGATCCCGGTCTCCCGCTCCAAAAGAATCAACGTCCTACGAAGAGACCACTCAGTCTCTGTTTCATTCCTGCCCTGTTCATTTTCAGTTCCACGATAACTCGAGTGGAAACAATCAGCTAATTTGCTACTTGGGTTGCTCCGTTTAACGACAAAGGCATGCCTTCAAACAACACAATAGAAATCATGCTTTTACTAGATTCTGAGCCCAACGAATGCCAGCGTTCGGTCGCAACAGTGGACCAATTCCAATGGGTTGATTTTCCTGTCGCATTGCCGCAGGCACAAAGGGCTCCGGGCACATTAATCGCGACTGGAATCTCTCGACCTCGCGATCAATGAACAATCGGCGTTTGAACTAAGCCTCCGGCGCGGCGGACGCTGCGGCAGTGGTGGTCCCCCAGCCTTTTGGGCTGTTTAAGGTTTGGGTCACAAGGAGGCATTTGTGACCCATCTTCGGCAGAAGATGCCAGATGAGCTCCAGCGTCGCAACTACTCACATAACACGATCTGCACCTACTTACACGCGGTCGAGGACTTTTCCAGGTGTTTTCACCGCTCGGCAGACAGGCTGGGACCGGATCATATCCGCCAGGTTCAGGCCTATCTATTTCGATAACGCAATCCGCCGCAAACGCCTGCGGCTCAGTTCAAATGTTCCTATCGAAACTGCCCCGGACCAATGCACCGCGCTCAACCTCGCCTCGTCTGCCCGGCCAGTTCCGATAGGATCCTAACGTCTAGGAACCTAACGTTTTTGAGCCATGTTTGAGCCAAAAACCGTGAAACTCATTCACTTTTTGTTTCCGGTCTTGCCGCTTGAGTTCACTGTCGAATGAGAAATCTTCTGCGCTCAGTACTTCGGCACCTTGGGGTCGATCTCTTCGCTCCAGGCGAGGATGCCGCCGGCCAGGTTGGCGACGCGCGGGTAGCCAGCCTGCTTGAGAAATTCTGCGATGCGCTGGCTGCGCACGCCCGCCTGGCAGTGGACGATGACCTCGCGCTCGCGGTCGATCTCGGCCAGGCGCTGCGGAACCTCATTCTGCGGGATCAGCTTGCCGCCGATCTGGGCGATCTTGTACTCCCATGGTTCGCGCACGTCGAGGATGTACACGTCCTCGCTCGCGTCGATGCGCCGCTTCAGCTCTTTCACAGTGATTTGGGGAATTCCGTTCTTCAAGGTCTTCTCCTGTGTCGTTTCCTGGTTTGTCGCGGGCGCGAGGCCGCAGAACTGATGGTAGTCGATGAGCTGAGTGACGGTGGGGCTTGTCCCGCAGACCGGGCAGCCGGGATCCTTGCGCAGCTTGACCTCGCGAAAGCGCATGGCTAGAGCGTCAACCAGCAGCAATCTGCCGATCAGCGGCTCGCCCTTGCCCAGTACCAGTTTGATGACCTCGGTAGCCTGGATGACTCCAACCAGGCCGGGAAGAATGCCCAGCACCCCGCCCTCCGCGCAACTGGGCACCATGCCGGGCGGCGGCGGCTCAGGGTAGAGGCAGCGATAGCACGGGCCCTCGGCAGTGGCAAAGACACTGGCCTGGCCTTCAAAGCGGAAGATAGACCCGTAGACGTTGGGCTTGCCCAGCAGCACGCAGGCGTCGTTGACCAGATACCGTGTGGGGAAGTTATCGGTGCCGTCGGCGACGATGTCATAGTCGCCGATGATTTCCAATGCATTCGAGCTGGTCAGCAGAGTCTCATGTTTGACGATCTCGATCTCTGGATTGAGGGCGGCGAGCTTCTCTTCGGCCGAGTCCAGCTTTTTGCGGCCAATGTCTTTGGTCGAGTGGATGATCTGGCGTTGCAGGTTGCTGGCATCCACAACATCGAAGTCAACCAGCCCCAGCGTCCCGACGCCCGCCGCGGCCAGATAGAGCGCCAGAGGCGAACCCAACCCGCCGGCGCCGACGCAGAGTACGTGCGCGGCCTTGAGCTTTTGCTGGCCCACCATGCTCACCTCGGGCAGGATCAGGTGGCGCGCATAGCGCGCGAGATCCCCGGCGGTCAACTCGGGCAACGCTGGCAATTTGCTGGTGTTCATCTGCCCCTTCAAAGTATGTCCTTCAGAACCAATGAAATCGTACGGCTGCCTTCTCCATGGCGCACCGTCAGATTGAGAACAGTTCCAACCGGCTGCGTAAAGGCGCTCTGGAGTGTGTCGTCGGTGGGCGGGCTGCCGTTGATCTGCGTGATCACGTCTTCCTCTGCCAGGCCGGCATTGGCCGCGGGGCTGCCAGGAATCACCGTCTTGATCTGCAAGTGATCGGGGTCGGGATCCAGCACAAGTCCCGCGCGGTTAAAGACATCTTGTTTGCCATAGCTGGAGTTTTTCTCCAAATACATCGTCCCATGAGGATAATCCAAGACCACTGTGAATTGTTTCAGGATGCGAAGGCCGATGTTTCCGGCGATTGTGCGGGAAGCTTCCACGCCCTTTGTGTCCGTCGAAAGAACGGTGATAGGGCGCCTGACGCTCATTTGTCCGAGTTGCAATGTTTCTGCGCGCGCATAGAACCCCGTGTCTGCCCCGCCAAAGCCTTCACCGGCGTACCCGTGAATCGTTGCTCCGTAGCGCCGGATCAGGTCGTGTTTCGTCACGAAGGGAGAAAAAAGAGATAGGGAATACATATCTCCGGTGTCAATGCCAAACAGACCCGGAATTCCGTCCACGCTGCCTTCCGCGACAAGCGACTCTTCCTGATAGCGGATCGGAACAGCAGCTCCATTGCCCGAGTATTTGAAACCCCGCTGGTCATAGAAAGTGATCTGCTGCTTCTCGAAATCGATCCGGATGGGCAGATTCCGCAGTAACTGTTCGCCAACGAAAATACCCTCCTCGGCCTTGTCAAAAGGCAAATCGACGACTGTGAACCATTGATCGGACATGGTCAGCCCGCCGATCTTCACCGTCTCCACCTTCACGGTCTGGGCCGGAACGTCCCCACCGGCGGCGGCCATTGTGACTGAACCCTCCAGCTTCAAGCCCAGGCGCTTTGCCAAGCTGGAAGTCATCAGGTTCCCAGAGCCGGAGTCGAAAACTGCGTCAAATGGTCCCTGACCGTTGATCTGGGCCTTGAGTTCAACGCCGTTGGCTGCCGGCACGGTCACCCCATGGGACGCTTCGGAAGAAGGCTCTGCTGCCGTCACCTTCGTTGGCCGAGCTGAGGCCGTATTCTGCGCGTAACTTCGTGCGGCGAGAAGAGAGAGGTTCAACAGGATCGTGCCTGAAACCGAACAGATGAGCAGAGTTTTGACAATTGTCATCTTCAAAGAGGCCTCCAGAGCAATCTTTGAGAACTTTCAATTGCTGGTCTTGCCGATCGGGCGAATCGGACCCAGTTTAGGTAGCTAGACGTTCTTCATCGCTGCCAGCACGGCGTCGGCAAACTGGCTGGTTCCGGCCGTCCCGCCCACGTCGCGGGTGAGCGTCTTGCGCTCAGCATAAACCGTTTCGAGCGCCTTCTGCATCTTGTCAGCTGCGGCAGCCTCATCCAGGTGGCGCAGCATCAGAATCGCCGATTGCAGGAGCGCCGTGGGGTTGGCAACGTCCTTGCCCGCAATGTCCGGCGCCGAGCCGTGTACCGCCTCGAAGATGGCGCAATCCAGGCCGAGGTTTGCGCCGGGGACAAGGCCCAGCCCGCCCACCAACCCCGCGCAGAGATCGCTGACGATGTCGCCATAGAGGTTTTCTAGCAGCAGCGTGTCGTACTGCCAGGGATTCATTACCAGTTGCATGCAGGTGTTGTCGATCAGGTGCTCGGCATAAGCCACATCGGGAAAGCCCTCGGCAACTTTGCGCGCGCAGCGTAGAAACAGCCCATCCGAGAGCTTCATGATATTGGCTTTGTGAATCGAGTGAATCTTTTTGCGGCCGTGCTTGCGCGCGTATTCAAAGGCGAATTTCGCGATGCGCGTCGAGCCTTTCTCGGTGATCACCTTGATGCTCTCGACCACGCCCGGCACCACCTCGTGCTCCAGGCCCACATACTCGCCCTCGGTGTTTTCGCGCACGATGATCAGGTCCACGCCGGGCCATTTTGTCTCCAGGCTGGGGAGATTCCTGACCGGGCGGAAGTTGGCGAAGAGGTCGAATCTCTTTCTCAGCGTTACGTTGATGCTCTTGAAGCCGCCGCCGATGGGCGTAGTGACCGGGCCCTTGAGCGCTACGCCGTTGCGTTCGATGGATTGATAGAGCGCGGCGGGAATGTATTCGCCGAAGATCTCGAAAGCCTCTGCGCCGGCGGCGAAGCGCTCCCACTCAAAGCGGACCCCTGTGGCCTCGAGGATGCGGACGACAGCCTGCGTGACTTCAGGGCCGATGCCGTCGCCGGGAATCAGGGTCACCTTGTGCGTCTTGGTTTCGGGCATTGAGAATCTCCTTTCTTGTTAGCAGATAGCGAACAGTGGTCAGTTCAATGCGGGATCTGCGCGACAGTTTTATTGCCATCCGCTATTAGATAAAGATCAGTGATGCGCCATGATCCGTCTTTCTTAATGCCTTTAACCTTCAATTCGCCGTCAGCTTTGCTCCCCTTCACGGGTATTGAGAGATTTGCCGCACCGTCGTCTCCTCCCGTCTGCTCCCCGCCTGTAATCATCCAACCGATTCGAATCGGGGCGCCCAACGCATTTTGTCCGTCTTTTGAAGCTTGCAAATCCTCCATCGCTTGTTGAGTTAATAAAAGATTATGGTACAGATACTCTATGCCGGCACATAAGAGGATCAGTGCGGCGACGGCGGCCAAAGTCTTGGCCATTGCTCTCTTGTTAGTCTTAAAAGCTCCACCTTGAAAGAAACCGAGCTTTGTTAGTGTCCATCCTCCCCCGATATAAACGAGCAATATCCCAACACAAACCTCCACCGGGACACGTACCATCCTATAAACTTCTGGACGGAATTCATTCTTTGAAGCGATAACTAGGACATAAATGACTACCATCACTTTGAATGCGATGCCCACGAATTTGTCAACCTTATTCATTTGTTCCCTATTTCTTCCCCTTGCCTACCACGCGCCCGCCCAGCAGCCCTTCCAGCTCTTCCTTGAACTCGCGCACATCCTTGAAGTCCCGGTAGACCGAGGCGAAGCGGATGTAGGCCACCGTGTCCAGCCCCTTGAGCTGATTCATAATGAGTTCGCCGATCTCGGCCGTGGTCCGCTCGCGCTCCGGCGCGTCCACCAGAAAGGCTTCGGCACTGTCAACGATGCTCTCAAGATTCTTCAGCGGCACGGGCCGTTTTTCGCAGGCGCGCAACAGTCCGCTGAGAACCTTCTGGCGGTCGAAGCGTTCGCGGCGGCCGTCTTTCTTGACCACCATGTAGGGGATCTCGTCGATTCGCTCATAGGTGGTGAAGCGGCGATTGCACCGCTCGCACTCCCGCCGCCGCCGGATCGAGTCGGCCTCTTTGCTCTCGCGCGAGTCCACCACCCGATCCTGCCCGAAGCCGCAATAAGGACACTTCATACAAGGGCGATTCTAAACCAGAGATCAGAGGTCTAGTCGAACACAACCGTCTTATTTCCGTAGCAGAGAATGCGGCGGTCGAGATGCCAGCGGACGGCGCGAGAGAGCACGACGCGTTCGAGATCGCGGCCCCTCGCCACCAGATCTTCCACCTGGTCGCGGTGCGAGATGCGGGCTACGTCCTGCTCGATGATGGGGCCGTCGTCGAGCACTTCGGTCACATAATGGCTGGTAGCCCCGATCAGCTTTACGCCGCGCGCGTGGGCTGCGTGGTAAGGCTTGGCCCCGGTGAAGGCAGGCAGAAACGAGTGATGCACGTTGATGATCGCGGCCGGGAAACGGGCGATGAACTCCGGCGACAGGATTTGCATGTAACGCGCCAGAACCACCAGTTCGATGTGATGCCGCGAGAGCAGCTCAAGCTGCCGCCGCTCAGCCTCGGCGCGCGTAGCCGCCGTCACGGGTAAATGCTCGAAAGGGATTTCGTAGAAGGCGGCGAGGTTTTCGACATCGCGATGGTTCGAGACGATGAGCGGAATCTCGCACTGGAGTTCGCCGGTCCGCCAGCGATGCAGCAGGTCGGCCATGCAGTGCAAGTACTGCGAGCAGAATAGCGCCACACGCGGAAGGCGGGCCGTCGAGGTCAATTGCCAGCGCATATCCAGATCGGAGGCCATCGGCGCGAATGCGGCCTTGAAGGCTTCGAGATCGAAAGGCTTTGGATTGGCTCCCAGAGTGGTTGAGTCGCCGCTCGCTCCGTTCAGCGCCCACTCGACGCGCATGAAAAACAGGCCCAACTCATGGTCCTGGTGCTGGTCAGCGTGGAGAATGTTGGCGCCATGCTCATAGAGCATCGTGGAGACGCGCGAGATAAGGCCTCTCCGGTCCGGGCAGTCGATAAGCAGAACGGCAGATTCTTTCATGCTCCCTTCAGTCTAATCCACCGCTTGCTGTACGGGGATTTGCCGTCCAGGCGGGCGGTCGTCTGGGTGGAGAACGAAGGGTCTCGGTGTACCACCCTTCACAGCTAAAAAGCGAAGGATGGTACACCTGTACACGTCAACTCAGTCTTCCGGAATCTCTATCAACCCGACATCGCGCATGCTGATCCCCATACTGTTTTCCAGAATCATCGCCAATTTCTTCGCCGTCTTCTTATCCTGCGTATCGAAGGAGTAAGGTACAGGTCTGCCTTGAAATGTGCAAATGTATTGGATGCAGTTCTTAACGATCTGTACGAACCTCTTAACAATTACCTGCTCCGCTGGAATCGTAAAATTAGATCCGGGCCTATACGACGATCCGGTTGCGTTTGGATCCCATCCCGTTAATTCGTTCACTCTCATCTCGATCTCCTTAACGCAATGCTCCGAGTTGTCAACTGAGTGCGATCACTCCATCCTTAACTTGAACATTGCGTCAAAGGTTGAAGCGAGTTTCCTTCATGGCTAATTGAACGCTATGCTTAATTTGAAGATCATTTCAACAACAAAATGAGATTTTCTTACTATTTTTCTTGGTGACTCTGCGTTTACTTGCGCGCGCCGTCAAGATAATTGTGTTTCTACTGGATTTCCTTGAGTGCGTCGCATGATAAATCTAAGCCAATAGAACATCCTCTGTTGAAGTACTCCTTTGCTTTCTCAATATCCTTAACAACTCCACGCCCTTCAAGATACATGATCCCTAAATTGTGGCACCCCAGAGTCCTTCCCGAATCGCAGGCTTTGGAAAAAAGTGCAACTGCTCGATGGTAATCCCGCTTAACGCCTTCACCTTTGTCGTAAAGTTGGCCGAGATCATTGCAGCCGTCTGTGTTTCCTGCATCGCAGGCCTTAGACCAAAGCGCGGCTGCCTTTACATGGTCCATTGCGAATCCTTCTCCAGATTCGTACATTCCGCCCAGACTGTAGCAACCGTCGGAGTTGCCAGCATCGCAGGCCTTGGTGAAGAACGCCGCCGCCATTAAATAGTCCTTCGCGCCTGCACCGCCATAAAGATAAATTGACCCGAGATGATCGCACCCTTCACCACCGCCTCCCGCGCAGGCCTGATTGAATAAGGGCATCGCCTCCAAGTAGCGATTCTGCTTATCGAGCGCTTCAGCCTGTTGCTCTATCTTGGCTATATTTGCCGGTATGTATGTGCCCCCGTCCTTCTTTGCTATCGCTTCATAGTCAACTGGTGCGCTGTTCTGCGGTTTTGGCCAGAATATCCGCAAGCCTGCGAATGCCGCTACTAGCAGCACGATTCCAGAGGCGGCCCAAACCCAATTGGGCACCCTTCGGGCTGCGACCAGCATCGCACCATCTGTCGCGCATATTGCATGGTGATTCGGATAGGAAGCGCCGCACACCGGACAAGTTCGCATACGCCTGTCTCATCTTTCTCTACGCCACGAGCATTTTGCATGAATGGGGCGGGCTCGACGGCAACCTGCGTCCCCATTGTAGTACCGGGTCGAAAGACGCGTAGCACAGATCTGGGTTTTCGGACCTGGGATTCTGCTTACTTCGTTTGCTTGAAGCGCTCGGTCATCATCTCCCGGTGCGGAGCACACTGCGCGCCACGCAGGCCGGTTGCGGTCACGGCTTTGCCGTCCGGCGTGAACTGGATATAGCTCTGCGATGCGCCGAGTTGCGGCCAATCGGGCAATCCTGCAGAGTTCGGGTTGCCGGTTTTGGCGAAGTTCGTCCAGTAACTTTCCATGAGATCGGCGAGCTTTGTGTTGACATCGGTAAAGTCACCCGCGATGTTTCCCTCCTTGGGGAAATACCCGAAGACATAGGGCAGATCGGAGGAGTGCACCGCCCCCTGCGCCTCCTGGCCGGGGATGGCGTGAGCGAATTCGTATTCATAGACCGGATGATCAGCCGCGCTGTGCCAGGCTCCCTCGGTCACGGCCGGGCAGCGAAAGAAGAAGTCGGCGGTCCACTGATCGGCGGCCGAGCCGTGCAGGGTGTCGGCGCTGCCCTGGCCGCCATCGTTTAATCCATAGGCCGCCAGCGCCCGCGGAGCAAAGCTTCCCAAATAATTCGAAATGGTCTTGCGCAGTTCGTCCGGCGCGGTGGGCGTTCGGAAGGTCTGCGCGCCGAACTCCCGCGAGGTTACGCCGATCAGCAGCGGGATCGCTGCCTCCTCGCCAGAATAAAAAACTTCGGTGGGCGAACGCCTGATCACCCAGCCGTCGATGGCCGGACCGAATGTCGGATGCGGATTCATCTTCGCCCTGGCCGCCAGCAAATCCTGTGCCGTCATCTGGCGAAGATGCTTGATCGCCGCATCGGCCTTGGGCTCTGGCGGTGCCGTGCCTATCACGCTCGCGGCAAATCTCTCTCCGGCCCTCTCCGCCTCAGCCAGCGGTGGCAGCGCCGGAGAGAAGGATACACCGCTCTCGGCGATGGCGCGCTGAAAGAGGCCTTTCGAAAGAGGAGACGTCATCAGCAGGCCGGTATCCTGGCCGCCCGCCGACTGGCCAAAGACAGTGATGTTCTTCGGATCGCCGCCGAAGCGGGCGATGTTCGCGCGCACCCAGCGGAGGGCCAGAATCTGATCCATCAGGCCGTAGTTGCCCGAGGCATGATGCGGCGACTCGGCGGTCACTTCAGGGAGAGAAAAGAATCCGAAGAGGCCCAGACGGTAGTTGACGGTGACCAGCAGGACGCCGTGATTGATGAGGGTTCCATCTTTGTAGAGCGCGCTCGACGCCGTGCCGCCCTCGTTGGCACCGCCGTGCAGCCAGAGCATTACTGGCAGAGGTGCGCTGGCCGGCCAGACCGGCGTTATCACGTTCAGAAAGAGGCAATCCTCTACACCTCGTTCGGCGTCGTGCCGGTTCCAGTCGCCCAGCACAGGCTGCGCGCAGGGTGCGCCGAAAGCCTTGGCGTCGCGAATGCCAGGCCAGGGCTTGATGAGGATCGGCTCATGCCAGCGCAGCTCGCCGACCGGCGGCTGGGCGTAGGGAATGCCGAGAAACTCCGCGCCGCCTCCGGCCCTCGCGACTCCACGCAGTTGCCCGCTTGGGGTCGCGACAACAAAGGGATTCCCAGCCGCCGGAGCCGCCTGCGCCGCGCAGAGAGGAGCTTGTGAAAGCAGAAGAATCGCGAGAGGCAGAATGGCTGCCGCCGAAGCATTCGATCGAATCGAGTCGGATTTCACCGGGTCTCCTTGGGATGCGGCTCGCCGTGCGTCGCGCGCCCCGCAACATTGTAGAACGGCGATGGTTCCGTTGCGTTTCTACCGATTGCGCCAGCCCCCGAAGTTCCCACGAGAATGGTTTGCCAAAGGGGGAGATGGGATGGCAGTGCGGATCGATTCTTTCGGGGCAGAAAAAAACGCCGGGGCAATTGCCACCCCGGCGATATGCGTGCAACGCAATCAACTCTTTTCTGCCTGCTCTTCTGCGCGGAATGGGAGGACTGAATTAAGTCCGCGCCTTTTTTCTTGGCGCGGACCGTGCCGAGAGCCTGCCCTGTGCGCGGTTGACGGAACGGCTGGTCCCAACGCAGTCGGTCAGGCGGCGGTCTCGCCGCGGACAACGAACGGCGCGCTCAACTGCTGGCGAAGATTGCCAGCCAAGTCGGCCACCATGCGCATCTTCTCGGCAACCGGCGGAGTCAACTCGCTTCCATTGAGGGCCAGTTGCGAGTGAAGCAGCAGCCCAGCGATGGTGGACTTCAGCTCCGTCTCGATGGCGGCTGCGGCGGCGCGCCGGGCCAACGTCTGCTCGCGCTCGCGGCGGTGCAGCGCGGCGCGAATCTCGCGCACCAGCCGGGAGGCCCCGGAGAGGGCAAAGTTGATCTGGAGGGGAATCGCCAGTCCAGCGTGCTCGCAGATAGCCTCGGCGGCTGCCGGGTCGCACTCGGCCATGGTCTCGTCCACCACAACGGCCAGAAACTCGCGGCGGCGCAGCGCCGCCAAAGCGGCCTTGCGTCCCTCGGCCACCTCGACCTCCATGTTCAACTGAGATCCCACCACTGCGGCGCAGTTGCGGGCGCCTTCGACTCCGGTCACCATCAGAATGCTCATTGCCAGCTCCTCGTCGGCTCTCCCGGCCAGCCTGTGGCCGGAGCTTGTTTGGACCTCGCGGTTCTTCTCTCCGCGGGGGCCTTTGATTATTCCCGTAACTGTTCTATCGGCGCGACCGGTTCCGGCTTGAGCCGGGACGGGTCACTCTTCCCGAAGCGGGTCGGCGATGCCATACTCTTTCAGCTTGCGGTAAAGTGTGGTCTTGCCGATGCCCAGCAGCTTCGCGGCCTGCAGCTTGTCGCCGTTGAGGGCGCGAATGGCTCCCAGGATGGCCTGGCGCTCGAGATCGGCCAGTGTAGTCAACTGCGGCTGGCCGCTCTCGGCTTCGGGCTCGCCGGCAACGGTCGAGCGCCGCGCCTCCAGCCCCTGCTGCTGAAGCTGCGTGGGCAGGTCGCCCAGGTGAAGAACCGGCCCACTGGAGAGCGCGCAGGCCCGTTCGATGGAGTTTTCAAGTTCCCGCACGTTGCCCGGCCAGTCGTGGTGCATCATGGTGCGCAGGACCTCGTCGCTCAAGGTGAATTTGCTCCCGTGCTCGCGGCTGATGCGGTCCAGGAAGTGAGCCGCCAGAAGCGGAATGTCCTCGCGCCGGTCGCGCAGCGGGGGCAGACGCAGATTGACCACATTGAGCCGGTAGAAGAGATCCTTGCGGAAGGCCCCCTTTTCGACCATCGCCGCGAGATCCCGGTTGGTGGCGGCCACGATGCGCGCCTTGATGGCGACGCGATGCGTCGCGCCGACCGGCCGGACCTCTTTTTCCTGCAGTGCGCGCAGCAGCTTGGCTTGCAGATCGAGCGAGAGCTCGCCGATCTCGTCCAAAAAGACCGTGCCGCCCTCGGCCGAGACCAGTAGTCCGTCCTTGGACCGGTTGGCTCCTGTGAATGCGCCCTTGACGTAGCCGAAGAGCTCGCTCTCGATCAGCGTCGGCACCAGAGAGCCGCAATCGACGGGCAGGAACGGCTTTTGCGAGTTCGGCCCGTAGGCGTGAATGGTGCGCGCCACCAGCTCCTTGCCGGTGCCGCTCTCGCCCAGAATCAGGACGGGATGGGAGCTCTGGGCTACCTTCGACAAGATGCGGTAAAGCTTTTCCATCTCGCCCGAGCGGCCGATCATCGCTCCCAGTCCCTGCGAGAGCCGGAGCCGCTCGCGCAACTGGCGGGTGGCGGTGTCGGTGACCAGGCTGGAGGCGGCGCGGTCGAGAACCGTCGAGAGCTCGTCCATGGCGAAGGGCTTGGCCAGGTAGTCGGAGGCTCCGCAGCGCATCGCCTCGACGGCGGCGTTGACTGAGCCCGAGGCGGTCATGGCAATCACCGCGGTCTGCGGGTAGAGGAGCTTGACCTCGGAGATCAACTCGAGGCCCTGATTGCTTCCCGCCGGAAGGTTGACCAGCAAAATATCAGAAGTACTGCCGCGCAACATCGTGCGCGCCTGGCCCAGATCGGCGGTGCTCTCGACCTGGTAGCCCAGGCTGGCGGCGATCTCCGCGCAGGCCGAGCGCATCGCCGCGTCGGCATCGACCACCAGCAGGTGCAGATGCACCGGCGGCTCCGCGAGTTGGGGGATAAACTCCATGGCTCTTGCGTTCAGAACTGTTTCGAGCATTGTATTCGCCTCACGCGCAAATCGGTAAATTGGATTCCTGGTCTTCCCGGCGATGCGAACTCCATCGACCGGCCTTTCGTGCAGCTTCTGCTAGGGCCTCAGCGGCTGCGGAGGGGCAGCTCGATCGCGAAGCGGGCTCCGGCCGGGGCGCGGTTGACGGCATGAATGCGGCCGCCGGCGGCCTCGACGATGGAGCGGGCAATCGAAAGCCCCAGGCCGCGATGGGAGGCCGGCCAGCCTCCCTGCCGCGCGGCTCCGTTGGAGCGGGTGGTGTAGCCGGAGTCGAAGATCTTCTCCAGGGCCTTGCGGGGGATGCCCGGCCCATTGTCCTCCACGGTGAGCGACAGGCCTCGGGTTGGGGTGCCGGGAGTGGGGGAAAACTCGTGCAGACCCACCTGGATGCGTCCGCCCTCCGGCATCGCCTCGGCGGCGTTTTTGACTAGATTGACGAGAATCCGGGTCAGATCCTCGCCGGTCAGGCGGACCGGCAGAGCGCCCCCTTCGATATCCGCGGTGACGGAGATGGACGGCCCGGCCAGGGCGGCCAGCAGATTGCGGTTGGCCTGCACCTCGCTGGCCAGATTGTCGATCGGCACGGCAGGCATCAGATCCCAGCGGCGGGCGCGTTCCAGACGGCCGGCGGCGGGCGGTTCGTCTGTGATCCGTACCGGACTGAAGCCCTCAGCGGCCGGCCCCAGGCGAAGATCGAGGGCCAGCAGCTTCTCCACCAGCCGGCGGCTGGCCGTGGCGACGAGCCGAAGCTCATTGGCATAGTGAAGGAAGGGAGCGTTCAGCACCCCCGGCTCCTCCAATAGATCGCAGTAGAGCCCCAGCGCGGTGACCATGTTGCGGGCGTCATGCGCCACCTCGGCCAAACTCTCGCCCCCGCCGCGCAGGTTGGCCAGCGTCTCGACCACCGCCTCGACCCGCTGGCGCTCGATCCCGGCCATTCGGCCTCCGGCAAGCCCCTTCTCCGCCGGTGTTTCGGCCAGTCCCGTTGCCGCCAGTCCGGTTGCTTTGAATTCCTCCACCTGCGCTGTCTGCTGTTGCATAAACCGCTCCCTTTCTTTTCAGAGATCAGAGATCAGGGGTCCGTCTCGAACTCATCCGTCTCCTGCTTGTCATCTGTTCCTTATTCCCTATTCCCTAGTCCCTATGTCCCCGTTCCCTGTCTTTCCCATTTCTGCTATTGGGTTTTGTTCTCTTCTATTACACGCAGCGTGCCAATCCAGGACACTTTTGCTAAGTTCCTGATAAGGGAAGAGATTAGTGTCCAATTCCCGGACACTCCCATCCAGCCCAGGACCGGCATCCTCTCCCAAAATGGAACGTGAGGGCGGAGCGTAACGTTCGTAAGAGATTTAATTTGAATTGGTTAGAAGAAGATTCCTCTTTTGGGCTGCGCGATGGGCAGTTTTCCCGTTCCGGAACCGATTGCACCTATGATCTCCGGCCCCTGCAGAAGAGGCCCATTCCCGTACAATCTCTGCATGAACGAGCAACTCTCCTCCTCTTTCTTTCGTCCCGGCGGCAGAACTCCCCTTGAGCTTCGTCCGCTGACGCTCACACCCGGATTTGTCCAGACCGCCGAGGGTTCCGTCCTGGTCTCGCTGGGTAACACGCGCGTGCTGACCTGCGCCACGGTGGAACAAGGCGTTCCCGGCTGGCTGCGCAACGCCGGACGCGGCTGGGTGACGGCCGAGTACTCGATGCTGCCCCGCTCCACCGTGACACGGACGCCCAGGGAGAGCGAGCGGGGCAAGATCGGCGGCCGGACACACGAGATTCAGCGGCTGATCGGCCGGAGCTTACGCTCAGTAGTTGACATGAAGGCCCTCGGTGAACGAACCGTGATTCTGGATTGCGACGTGATCCAGGCCGACGGCGGTACGCGCACGGCGGCCATCACCGGCGCCGCCGTCGCTCTGGCCCTGGCCCTGAATGCGCTGGTCGAGGCGGGAACGCTCAAGGCATCGCCGCTCCGGCAACTGGTAGCCGCGACTTCGGTGGGCCTGATCGGCGGCAAGGCGATCCTCGACCTATGCTATGAGGAGGACTCACAGGCCGAGGTGGACATGAACGTGGTGATGACCGCCGATGGCGGCCTGATCGAGACCCAAGCCACGGCGGAGAAGGGGAGCTTCTCGCGGGCTCAGCTCAATGAACTGGTCGATCTGGCCGAGGTGGGCCTCAAGGAGATCTTCGCGGCGCAAAGGGCGGTCCTGGGACAGTAGCTATGGCAAAACCAAGGAAGATGTGTCCTGGAACCATGGCACTCAAGTCGACGCGACCAACCGGCAGCGGCGACCCTCAACGGGCAAATCAGGAAATACGATCACTGGTTTTGCTCTAGCCGCCCGAATGCAGCGCCGCCTCGGCCCACGCCACGGCCTCGATGTAGCCCTTCACCATTGCCGCTTGGTTCAGGCCGCCGGACTTTGCCGCCGCATCGCACCCGGCCCAATCTCCGCGCTCGCAGCTCTCCAGCCACCCCAGCAACGCGCGCTCGCGGTTCCTGGTTCCCATCAGCGCGTCTCGTATCTCGGGGCTGACCGCCAGCGCCGGAGCCAACTCGCTCATCGGCTGGCCCTGCATGGCGGGCAGCAGGCTGAGCAGTCCCAGCAAGTACTGCCCGAAGGGGTCGAGTTCCAATCCCGCCCCCGCCGCCTCGCAGAATCGTCCACGCACCATGGCCATGCACAGCAGCTCCGGCGGCTGGTCGCCATTGAACTCTGTCGCGATGGCCAGCGTGGCGATCCGCCGAAAGGCGTCGTCGCCCACCGCCAGCAGCGCCGCCTGAATCGATTCCACCGGCTGGCGCAGCGCCCAAAGCGGCGAATTGGCCAGGCGCAGCAGTTGGTAGGTCAAGGGGCCGTCGCGCTTCACCAATTCGCTGACCTTGACCAGCTCCAGCGGGTTCCGCTGCAGCGCTTTGAGAATCTCAAGCCGCAGCATCAGGTTCGCCGGCGGCCTGCGGTTTCTCTTCATCACCGGCTGGCAGAACCAGTAGCCTTCAAAGAGCGTGAAACCCTCCTGGCGCGCGTTGAGGTAATCCTTCTGCGTCTCCACCTTCGTAGCCAGCAGGATAAGCGGCTTGCCGCGCAGCCGCTGCAGCAGCGCCCGTTGCTCCGTCGGCTGATTCCGGCCAAAATCCACCTTGATGTAGTCGGCCAGCTCCACCAGCGAATCGAATTCTGGCTGGCCCGAAAACTCATCCAATGCCAACCGGAAGCCCAGAGCCTTCAGCTTCTCGCATGTGGCCTTCAATTCGGGGGTCGCCTCCCCCGTCGCCGCAATCTCCAGAACTGTCAGGGTCGGCGGCAGCACCTGTCCAAGCTCCTCGCTTAGAGCCTCCGCAGGGCAGCGCACGACGGCAACCAGGCTGCCAGTCAACCGTTTCAGCTCGCTCGGTTTGTTCAACTTGTGGAATGCCGCGGCCTCCCTCATCGCCCGGCAGGCAGGCGCGCCTTCCGCCGCTTCCGATTCCTCGCGAAAGAGGAGCCTGAAGGCATGAACCCGCCCGTTCAGATCGAGAATGGGCTGGCGTGCCACAAAGCGCACTCCAGCCGCCAACCCAAACTTTGATCCCTCGAAGTGATTGACCTGCCCAGTTCCAGTCATTAAGCGCACCCACCCATGCCGTCTATCGGCTCAGAACTCTTGCCCCTTCATTTTACGGGAATTTAATGTGAGCGGAGAGCTGGTCGATCTGGCCGAGGTGCGTTTGCGAGAACTCCTCGCAAAGCATTTACATTCTGTGAGGCTATTATTGCTCATGAAAGGAATCTCATGGATCTGGTTAAACGGACTGTGTACTCCAAACCTCCAGACGGCACCTCGCCACAAATGGCCTGCAAGCAACCAATCCCTGAATTCACCGATGACGACGTGAAGAGGATTGTATGCAGAGATTTTCCGGCCGAGGAATTTGCATCTGTAATGACCGCACTTAGCGAATATGGGACGGAGAAGTGGCACCGTGAGCAGACTCGAGTGCGGCTCGCAGCGTTAAAGGTGGCTGATGGGAGCATGCCGAGGCTGCAAACTTGTATTGAACTGGCGAAGCGTGACTACAGAGATGCCTTGGTTGCCGCTGAATATCCTGCTTGCGGCAAGATAGGATTTCGGATTAGAAAACTGCCTGAGAACGAACGGCGTGTGATCATTGACAGTGACTGGCAGCAATACCATGACTGGCTAAAGCGTTGAGGGCCCCGCAGCGCATATCTACCGCAGCACCGCCGAGAGCACCAGCGTCATCCCCAGCCCGGCCACCGACAGCACCGTCTCCAGCACCGTCCAGGTCGAAAGCGTCTCCTTCAGGTCCATCTTGAAGAAGGACTGGATCAGCCAGAAGCCGGGGTCGTTCACATGCGAGAGAATCAGCGAGCCCGTGCCGGTAGCCAGCACCAATAGCTCAGGCCGCACGCCGAGGTGCGCCGTCATCGGAGCCAGAATCGCCGAGGCCACGGCCATAGCCACCGTCGCCGAACCCATGGCCACGCGAACCACCGCGGCCAGCAGCCAGGCCAGCACCAAGGGCGGCATGTGCGCGCCCAGGGCCAGGCTCACCGTGGATTGTGCGGCTCCCGAGTCGCGCAGAATGCCGCTCAGGCCCCCGGCGGCGGCCAGGATCAGCAGGACCTGCGCTATGGGTTCAAAGGACTCAGCGGTCAGCTTGCGCAGGCCCTCCGGGCTCCTGATCTTTCCTGTCTGGATGCGTCCGCCCAACGTCACCAGCGCTACCAGAACCGCAATCAGCAAAGCGAGATCCGCGTTGCCCACGAAGTGCAGAATCTGGTTCGCGAGGCAGCCCGGCGCGGCGAGCGTGTCCGCCCAACTGCCCAGAAAGATCAGAGCGACGGGAAGCAGAATGGCCGACGCTGCGCGAATTGGCCCAGCCGGAGTAGGCATCGTTTCCGCCGCTTCCGCGCGGTGCTCAATCTCCAACTCCTCGGCCTCGGTCGGCGCAAAGAGCGGCATCGCCTCTTCGGCTGAGTCCGGCTCACCCTTCGCCTTCCGTCTCTTCCGGCGGAGCAGCATCAGCCAGCTCAGACACGGCCCGGCCAGCATGGCTGCGGGCAGGCCTGCAGCTAGGCCAAACAAAATCGTGCGCCCCAGATCGGCGTGAAATTGCGTGGCCGCGAGCATCGCCGCCGGATGCGGCGGAAGCGTGCCATGCACGATCGAGAGCCCGGCCAGCAGAGGCATTCCCACTAAAATCGGCGGACGTCCGCTGCGCCGCGCGGCCTCGGCCACAATAGGCATCAGCAGCACCAACCCCACCTCGAAAAACACCGGCATCCCGACGAGAATGCCCATGCCCATCAGCGCCCAGGGCAACCCCCGAGGCCCGCAGCCATCCACCAGCGCCCGGCCCAGCGCGGTCGCACCGCCCGAACTGGCAAGCAAGCGGCCCAGAATCGCACCCAGCCCCAGCACGATGGCGATGTGGCCCAGCAGATTGCCTACGCCGCCGCTAAACGACAGCGGAACCTGCTTAAGTGGCATCCCGGAGGCCACGCCGAGCCCGAAGGCCGAAACGGCCAGCGCCAGCGCCGGATGCAGCCGGACCCTCGCGATGAGAACCAGAAGCAAAAGTACCGTTCCAGCGGCGCAGGCCACCAGAAACCAGTCGTGATGTGCGGCAAGGCTCACCGGCAGATTATTCCACATGGGGCCATGCAGATAGGAAACCAGCATCTCATAGCACCACATCGGGAACACCGCTCCTGAATCGGTCTGTGCAAGCAGCGTTTCGCGCCTTTGTTCTCTCGCGCACTTTTCGATTGCGCATCTCTGCTACCATAAGGATGATTGCAGTTCCTGCCGTCCGACAGGCTGATAGCCTGCTCTTGAGGTGCCCGAGCACGGAGGCGGCCAGAACCGAAGCAGCCCCAAATCAGATTTCGAACCCATAAGGAGAATCCTCTATGCCTCTAGTCTCCATGCGGCAGCTACTCGACGAGGCCGCCAAGGGCGGTTACGGCGTCGGCGCATTCAACGTCAACGATATGGAACAGATTCAGGCCATCATGGCCGCGGCCAAGGAAACCAAGTCCCCGGTCATCGTGCAGGCCAGCCGCGGAGCCCGCCAGTTTGCCGAGGATCTCTACCTCTTCAAGCTGATCCAGGCCGCGGCCGAGCTCAATCCCGAGATCCCCATCGCCATGCACCAGGATCACGGCAACAGCTTCGAGACCTGCAAGAGCGCCATCGAACTGGGCTACACCAGCGTCATGATGGATGGCTCGCTCAAGGAAGACGGCAAGACCCCGGCCACCTTCGAGGAGAACGTCGCAGTGACCCGGCGCGTAGTTGAATTTGCTCATGCCCGCGGCGTCACCGTCGAGGGCGAGATCGGCGTGCTGGGCGGCGTCGAAGACGGCCATGGAGCCGGCGGCAGCGGCCTCGAACACATCACCGATCCCGACCAGGCAGTCGAGTTTGCCGAACTGACCGGCGTCGACGCTCTGGCCATCGCCATCGGCACCAGCCACGGCGCCTACAAGTTCACCAAAAAACCCGACGGCTCGGTGCTCAAAATGGGCGTGCTGATCGCCATCCACAAGCGCCTGCCCAACACGCACCTGGTGATGCATGGCAGCTCGTCCGTGCCCAAGGAACTGCAGGACATCATCAACCAGTACGGCGGCAAGCTGAAGGAGACCTGGGGCGTGCCGGTCGAGGAGATTCAGCTCGGCATCCGCAACGGCGTGCGCAAGATCAACGTCGACACCGACAATCGCCTGGCCATCACCGGCGCCATTCGCAAGGTCTTTGCGGAAACACCGGAGAAGTTCGATCCGCGCGACTATCTGAAGCCCGCCCGCGCGGCCATGCAGAAGGTTGTCGCCCAGCGCATGGTGCAGTTCGGCCAGGCCGGACACGCCGGCGACTATCAACCCATCTCGATCGCCGAGATCGCCAAGGGCTACGCCGACGGCACCCTAAGCACACAGCCTCTGGTCGCCGCCAAGTAACTCCGGCTGACTTGTTCGCTTTAGTCAAAAGGCCACTCCGCATTTGCGGAGTGGCCTTTTTGCTGCGTTGAGTGCTAAGGATTAGCGGCCTTTGCGTTTTGCGGTCTTGTCGTTGTGCTTCTCTTTATAAATCTGGCGACTGTTTTTGTTTTCTTCCTTGTTGGCCAGCTTCTTCTGCTGCCGAGTCAGCGTGCCCCCGTTGGCGGTGCGTTCGTTGTGCACCTGCTTGGCCACATTGGCCTGGTTTCGATTTGTGCGAGCCGCTTCGCCCGAGGTCATCTGTCCGCTGCGCAATCCGTTGGCGTCGCGCTGCTGCTGGTTGGCTTCGCGGTTGTTCACTTCGTTCGGCTTGACGGTGTTGCCGTTGTGCTTCTCGTTGTAGATCTGCCGGCTGGCTGCATTCTGTTCGCCGTTGACCTGCTGCCTCTCCTGGCCGGTCAGCTTGCCGCCGTTTGCCTCGCGATCGTTGTGGACCTGTTGATCGATGTGGGACTGTGTGTGTTCCGCGCGTGCGGCTTCACCAGAGGTCATCTGTCCGCTGCGCAGACCGTTGGAGATGCGCTGGTCCTGGTTCGCTTCGCGCTCGTTGGGATGGTATTGGCTTCCTGCAGTGCGGTCGGCGGACGAGATGGGCTGCGAATGCGCGTGCTGCTGCGCGACCTGGTGATAGGAATTGATATTGGAGGCTGCCATGGTTCCGGGACGGCCGTGGTTCACGGAGGCAAGCTGAGAGCGGTCCTGGGCAGCGAAGTTCTCATGCTGCATCTGGTTGGCAGTGGGTTGGAAGTGGTTCTCGTGTTCTGCCTGCATCTCCATCGGCGAGGGGCGAGCTGAGATGCCTCCGCCGCCGTTGAAGCTGACGTGGTTTGCGTTGACGATGGTGTTCCGCTCAACGATGGCGCGATCCTCGTAGACGTTGGTCACGTGGACGCCGCCGAAGTTCGCTACGGCGCGGTTGTAAGCAAAGACTCCGCCCCGCCACTCGCCGCCGAAGAAGCCGACGCCGCCGTAGCCGAAGCCGTAGTTAACCCCGCCGTAGAAGCCAATGTGCGGGCCCCAGTAGCCAGGGTGCCATCCATAAGCGCCGCCCGCAAATCCCCAGTAGCCGGGGGTCCACAGAACACCAACTCTTGGCGGGTGCACCCAGACTCCCGGAACCCAGTAGTAGCCTGCTTCTCCATACGCCCAGTAGCCGGGCGTCCAGAGATAGCCAGGCCCTGGTAGCGGGGGCTGCTCGTAGACCGGCAAGGCGGGCGGAGCGAAGCCGACAGAGATAAAGACGCCTGCGTGAGCCTGCGGGACGGGCAGAAGCAGCATGAACGCAACGGCCGATACGGCCAGCAGCAGAGAGTGAATTCTCGAGCGAATCGACATGGTAATCTCTCCATCTACAGGAAAGCGCGAGGTTTAGGGCTCCTCGGCTGTCCGGTTTCTTTGGGTCTGTCCAATGTAACCCTGGTTTTAAACAATTGTTGCCGAGAAACTTTTACCGGATACGGAGGCTCCATGCAAGCCAAATCAGCCGATGGGGTTTTCAAGCCGGAACTTGACCCCCTGACGATCCGGCAATCGGGCGTGGCTCGGCAATGCGCATCCCCTGCCAAAGACGGGGACACGACCGCGCTCCGGCGCAATGCTCTCTGAACTCGTTAAGAATCCAAGCGCGGCTGCGTCTTGCTTGTGTGGGGCTCTGCCAGATAGATTTCGGCAAAGGACTCGTCGGGCGATGTCGCAGGCCAGCCAACGAGCACGAGAAAGACATCGAGAACGAAGAGTCCGATGGCGATGTCGTTGAACAGGTTCGACTGCGGCAGATCGGGCCACATCTGGTTAGCCGCCCAGAAGAGAAAGGCGATGGCAAGGAGGATCGCTTTCACAAGCTCCATCCGCGCGGGCCGGTGCGCGCTCTGGTAGAGCAGATAGGCGAAAGCGATCATCGCCAGCGGAAATGCGCCCAGAAAATGGTGAGCTCCGGCAGGAAAAAGTCGCGGGAGAGCATCCCACGCGAAGAGCACCCCAACGCTTGCCAGCGCAACGACCCCGAAGATTACGGGAAGGACTCGATGAGCGCGGTTGATCCGGCTGAACATAGGCTATTTTCGCTCCCTCTTCGTAAAGGGGCCGTAAGGAAGATTGCTGCGCCAGGGATCGGATCATGGCCTCATCCACTATCATGGAGGGAACCATTCAGGCTGCCGGTTCGTACTGATCAACAGATGCCATTCCACCCCTGGGAGCACAGCCATGCCAGAACTGGCCGTCCCGCGCACTGAAAGACCTTCGCGCCGCGTTCCCGCGATCGAGCGTCTGCTCAAAGATGTCGACCCGAATCTGCCGCGCATCTTCGTTCCCTGGGCGATTCAGCATCCTCGGCACCTGCCTGCGTTTTTCCGTCTCGCTCGCGCCCACCGGCAAACCAGCCGTATGCGCGACGAGGCGCTTGAGCGTGGAATGCAGGTGCCTCCGTTTCTGGTCCTCAGCGTTACCTCGCGGTGTAATCTGCGCTGCACCGGCTGCTTTGCCGGCGCGGTGGGAATCACCGCAAGCGCACCGGCCCCGCGGCAACCTCTCAATCTGACCGACTGGCGCAGAGTGATCTCGGAATCCGCAGCGCTGGGAGTGATGGCATTCGTAATCGCCGGCGGCGAGCCTTTTCTGCTGCCGGGAATTGCAAGCCTCTTCCGCGAATTCCCCGATCGCATCTTTCTTGTCTTCACCAACGGAACGGCCCTGCGCGATCGCGATTATGAAACTCTAAAGGCCTGCCGCAACACGGCGGTTGTGGTGAGTGTGGAGGGAGATCGCGAGCTGACCGACGAGCGCAGGGGAAACGGCGTCTATGAGAGTGCACTGCGCACGCTCGACCGGCTTCGCGAGGCCGGCGTTTTGACCGGCCTGTCCGTGACGATCTGTGCCGCGAATATCGACTACTGGACCGATGAGAAAAAGATCGACTCGATGATGGCTCGCAGCGGCCCGCTGGCGTTCTTGATCGAGCAGATTCCCACAGGCGAAGGCGACGGGATCGTTGCCATCCCCTCCATACCCGAGGAAAAGCGACTGCGCTTCCGCGAGACTGTCCTTCGTTATCGCAGCCGCGAGACCGGCGCAGCCTATCTGGTTCATTCGCCCGCCGACGAGGAGTTTTTCGGCGGCTGCGTCTCGGCCGGGCGAGGCTTCGCGCACGTCACTCCGACGGGAGACGTGACGGCCTGTCCCTTCTCGGCGCTGGCCACGCACAACGTGAGTACGTCGACGGTTTCCGAGGCCCTCGCCGGTTCCCTCTTCTCGATGATCCGCGAGAACGGGCCAATGCTTGAGACGCACGACCATCCCTGCTCTCTCGCAGCCAATGCAGGCAAGCTGGAGACGATGGCGGCGAGCCTCGGCGCATATCGCACGGGCGGCGCCGATGCAGCGCCAGATCAAAAGCTGATTGATTTGGCGGTTCATTGAGTTGATCGAGACTACAGGACTCGATCGCATCAGTGAATCTCGCGCGGCTTTGAACCATAATGGTTACGACACAGTTTGCTTTGTGCGCGATCCTAGCCAATACAAGATCAGACCAATTAGGACGAGGACCGGCGTTCCCACCAGCAGCGTGACCGCAAATCCAAGCTTGTCAGAAGAATCGCCTGGAGGAAAGAAGGAAAGCACAATACCGGCGAGTACGACGATGAATCCCAGACTTCCGCAGATCCAGATTCCGGCCATCCCTCCAGGCACCAGCACCGCGTGTGGATTCTCGTTGCGGTCCTTACGCCGCGCGAGCTTAATGAACGCCGCAAACATGTAAAGAAATGGAATGAAGTAGAGGATGGTTCCGGCAGAGATCAGCTTTTGATAGGCTCCAATTGTCGTTTCATTGATCTGGCTCCCCAGCAGAATCGCAGCGGAGATCGAGGCCTGCACGAGAATGGAGACCCACGGCGTCTTCCAGCGCGGATGAATCTTTCCGAATGCGGCAGGTAGGTAGCGATCGACCCCGACAACAAAGGGGACACGTGAGATGCCCGCCACGGTCGAGCCGACGCCGCCGGCGTTGCCCGCGGTCACCAGGATCGCCGCAAGAATTCCGAGGAAGCCGAGCTTCAGCGCGACCGATCCAATCGTGATCGCATGAAAGACGCCGCTTTCCGGGTCGATATTGGCTGCGGGAACCAGTGAGAGAATCGCGAAGGTCCCGGCGATGTACATCAGCGCAATCAGCGCGCCTGCGCCGAAGACGGCCCGCGGCAGCGTGCGGCGCGGATCGCGCACCTCTTCGCTCATGGCGGAGACCAATTCCAGGCCGGTAAATGCGAAAGCGATCTGCGACCAGAAGTTGACCGTGCCCAGGTTCCACGTGGGCATCATATTGGACCATGTAAAATGCGTCGCCATACCGTGCCTAGAACAGACAATTGCAGCTATGGCAACCAGCATAACCAGGGGCACGTAGGTACCGATGCCGCCCGCATTCTGCAGCCACTTGCCAATATTCAGCCCGATGATGTTCAGGACGACAGCAACCAACAGAATGGCCAGTGAAACCGTCAATTGAAATGTTCTATCCTGAGCGAGCTCGGAACCGCGGCCACCGATGGTGTAGGCAGCCATCGAAGCGCTGGCAAGCAGCAGGCCGGGGAAATAGAAAAACGTATAGATCCAGTAGGTCCATCCGGCGACAAATCCGTGAAAGGGTCCGAAGGCTTCTTTTGACCAGGAGTAGAGCCCGCCTTCGTTGGGAAATCTCGAGGAGAGCTCATTGATCACCAGCGCGCCAGGCACGAAGAAGAAGACCGCGGCCAGAACCCACAAGCTGATCGAGGAGGTGCCGTTGTGGCCCGCGGCCGCTATCCAGCGAGGTCCCAGCACCGCGGCGATATTGAAGAGCAGCACATCCCAAAAGCCCATCGTCTTGCGCAACTGCGATTTCGGATCGAGTGCGCCGGGCGAGGAAGCCGTCATAAGTTCACCTGGGGTTCTGCGGGGGATTCAACCTGTAGGAGAGATCATATATGGTCGGCGGGGCTGTAATCACTAGACCGCGGGAGCGACCGAGGCCTGGCGAGGGCCATTTGTCAGCGAATCCATTTCCTGGTCCTTGTACTGGAGCTGATAGAGCTTCCAGTAGAAGCCGCGGTGAGCCAGCAGTTGCTGGTGCGAGCCCATCTCGCGCAACTGCGCCTTGTGCATCACGAGAATCGTATCGGCTCGTTGCACAGTCGAGAGGCGATGCGCGATCAGGACGCTGGTCCGTCCCTCGACCATGCGTTCCAGTGCGCCGCGGATGCGCAACTCGGTGTCGGTATCCACGCTCGACGTAGCTTCGTCGAGGATCAGGATGCGGGGGTTGTAAGCCAGGGCGCGGGCAAAGTTGATGAGCTGCTTCTGCCCGGTTGAGAGCGAGTTGCCGCGCTCCTGCACCGGTTCGTCGAATCGGTGAGGAAGGCTCTCGATGAAGTCCAGCACGTTGACGTCGCGGGCGGCCTGGCGCAGGCCGTCGTCTGTGATCGCCTCGTTGCCGAAGCGGATATTCTCGGCCAGCGTGCCGGTGAAGAGGAAGGGATCTTGCAGCACGACGGCGAAGTGCTGGCGGAGAGCGGTCAGATCGTGCACCCGCAGGTCAATGCCGTCCAGCAGAATCTGGCCCGCTGTGACGTCATAAAAGCGCATCATCAGGCTGACGAGTGTGGTTTTGCCCGCGCCGGTGTGGCCCACGATGGCCACCGTCTGGCCGGGCTCGACGGTGAAGGAGACATCTTTAAGAACCCACTCGATACCGGGAATCGCGGCCAGATCGGCGGCTAAAGCCGCATTCTTGGCTGGCATGTCATCGGCACGGCTAAAGCCGTGCCCTTTCAAAGCCTCGATAGCAACCTGTTGTTCCTCCGTGAGCTTTTGATAGGTGAACCAGACGTGGCGGAATTCGATGCGATTGGTTCCGTCGCCGTGCAGGGGGTTCGCCGGGCTAACGATCTGCGTGGGCGTGTCGAGCAGCTTGAAGATGCGCTCGCTGGCGGCCATCGCCGATTGCAGGATGTTGTACTTGTCGCTCAGGTCCTGGATGGGCCGCCAGAATCGCTGTGAGTATTGGATGAACATGGCCAGCACGCCCACCGAGACGGAGCCGGCCAGCACCCCAAAGCCGCCCCTCCAGATGACCAGAGCGATGGCGACGGCGGAGAGCAGTTCTACGGCCGGGTAATAGAGGGCGTAGGCGAAGATGGTGTCTTTGAAGGCGATCATGTGCTGGCGGTTGACGACTTCAAAGTCGTCATAGGCGCGCTGCTCGCGGTTGAAAAGCTGCACCACGCTCATGCCGGAGATGTGCTCCTGGGTGAAGCTGTTGATGCGGGCGATGGCGGTGCGGACGCGGCGGAAGCTGGCGCGGACGTGGTCGCGGAAGAGGCGCGTGACGACGAGGATCAGCGGCAGGACGGCAAAGGCCAGCAGGGCCAGCCGCCAGTTGATTTTTAGCATGACGGCCGACATCAGAACCAGGTTGAAGAAGTCGTCGACGATGGCCAGCACGCCGGCGGTGAACATCTCGTTGATGGCGTCCACGTCGGAGGTGATGCGGGTGACCAGGCGGCCTACCGGGTGGGCGTCGAAGAAGCCGATGTGCATCCGCTGCATGTGGCGGAAGATGTCGCGGCGCAGGTCGAACATCAGCTTCTGGCCGGTCCACTGCATCAGATAGGTCTGGATGAATTGAAAGAAGTAGGCGCAGAGCAGGGCGCAAAACCAGAGGGCTGCGAGGCGGGTGATTCCCTGGTAGGGATCGGCCGGCAGGCGGCGGGTGAGCCAGGCCGTTGTGCTGTGGCCGTGCGCGAAAAATCCGCCGGCGAGCCCGGGCGCGGAGTGCGGCGAACCGGAGACTCCAGGGAAGTAGCGGTCGATGGCCACCATCACCAGGTAGGGACCGGCGACGTCGCAGATCGATTTGAGCGAGATGGCCAGGGTCGAGACGGTGGCCTGAATCCAATAGGGGCGCAGGTAGTGGCCGAGCCTGCGGATGAGGCGGGAATCGTAGACCTTGCCCGCTATCTCATCGTCGGATTTTTTGGGTTTCTTTTGTTGTTCGTCGGCCATCGGGTCGCTGGTATTTCCTCTTCCATTGTACGGTTCAGGGCACAGGGACTAGGGAACAGGAAACAGGGTTAGGGTTCGTGGTATCCCACCCTAGCGGCAAAAACAAAGACGCCGCGAGGGTGGGGCACCCGGCAACCGGTTCGGGGCACAATGATTTGACGACTTGCAGGGCGGGAAGCGCCGAAAAAAACGGCGCCTTGCAGGGGCGCAAACGGGCGAGGCGGATTCCGATTTGCTTAAAACAGGCTCTACAGGCAGATGGAAAGAGGTGAAGACCCGTCTTGGAGGCCGTCAAAATCATGAGAAACATCTCAAATTTGGGTACATTTTGCGTATAATTTGGCCTCTTTCTCATAGATTGAAATTGCGGCAGGCTGCCGGCGATGCGAGACCGGGCGGACGGGCCAAGAGGAGGAAGGGACGATGCGGAATGCGGATCGGCAGATGGCGCGGAGACGGTTGGACCGGGAGTTGCTGCATTTTCGCCTGGCGGCAAAGGCGAAGAACCAGACGCAGGATTTGTTGCGCGCGGTGCGGCAGGCTCTGGGAATTCCGATGGCGGAGATGGCGCGCGAGATGAAGATCAACCCCTCGGTGATTTTTCGGCTGGAGCGGAGCCAGGCGCGGGGGACGATCACGCTGAATGCGCTGGTGCGGGTGGCGGGGGCAATGGATTGCGAAGTGGTTTACGCGGTGGTTCCGCAGGGCGGGAAGACGCTGGAACAGCTGGCGGAACGGCGGCTGTGGGAGAAAGTGCTGGGGACGAAATAGGGGATAGGGACTAGGGAATAGGGAATAGGCACTAGGGACTATGGGTAGGGTTCGTGGTTTCCCACCCATTCCGCAGAGAAAAGCGGAATGGGGGGGCACCTGAGTTCTCATGGAGGGAGGTGCGCGCGCCGGCGATCTGTTGAGCTCAGAGCCTTCTTCACGAGCGCCCGGATCTCTGTTTCGACGGAGGCGGTCAACTCTTTGAGAGCGAAGGCGACGGGCCAGAAGGTTCCCCGGTCGAGGTTCGCTTTGTCGCTGAAGCCGAGTGTGGCGTATCTTGTCTTGAACCTGTGCGCGCTTTGGAAGTAGCAGATGAGGTTGCCGTCCCTGGCATACGCGGGCATCCCGTACCAGGTTTTGGGGGAGAGGGATGGCGCGGTTGCCTGGATGAGGGCATGAATCCGCTCGGGCTTGGCGAGGCTAGATTCAAGATCTACGCATAGCGCACCAACGATGCAAAGAATGACCTGTCTTACGAGGAAATCATTGAACTCTGCGGTAAGGTGATGGAGAACTAAAGACCATCCTCACGGAACGCAATCCGCGTAGAATGAAAGCTACCGGTGCCGCGCACTCCACGGCTCCGAGCAAGATGATCCTCCTCGACCCAGATATGGACCCCGACCCCGCACCGAGCACCCCATCGGCGATGCGGAAGGCTGCCCCCAGCCGTTCAACTCAAGAGAAGGACGACCGCCTGCCCTCCGCCCGCACTCTGGCCCGTTTTCTGACAGAAGCCCAGAGCGCCGTCGGCCTCAAAGGCGAGGTCACCGTCCTGCTCACCAATGACGCTGGCATTCGCCGCCTCAATCGCCAATTCCGCGGCAAAGACAAAACCACCGACGTTCTCTCCTTTCCCGCCGAGGGCATCGGCGCCGAAGAGATCGCCGGCGACCTGGCGATCTCCACACCCACCGCGCTCAAGCAGTCCGTCGAACAAGGCCATCCCTTCGCGACCGAGATCAAAATCCTCATCCTCCACGGCCTGCTCCATCTAGCCGGATACGACCACGAAGCCGACGACGGCAAGATGGCGCGGCGCGAACGGCTGTTGCGCGCGCGGCTAGGCATGCCGCAGGGGCTCATCGAGCGCGCAGAGAAAGTAGTGGCTTTGAAAGGGCACGGCTTCAGCCGTGCCGAGAAAGGCATTATGAAAAACGCGGCTTTAGCCGCTGAGGGGAGCTCTTCTGCGGACGGGACATTCCCTCAGGGGCTAAAGCCCAACATTCCAGTGGCGAATCGTTCGGCACGACTGAAGTCGTGCCCTGACGCTTATGGCAGTTCCGAATCGGTTTTTCCGCAATCTATGAAGTCCAGCCCTGATACTTCGACTGCCTCGGAGAAAGGATCACGAACCCAAAGCCGATGGGGTCGAAAGCCATGACCCTGCCCATCCTTCTCCTCATCGTCTTCCTTGCTGCTGTCGAGACGCTGGCCTCTTACATCCGCCGTGTCTACTCCGAGTACGGCAAGATCCTCTCCGGCGAAATCGAAAAAAACCTCGATGCGTGGGAGGAACTGGTCGAGCCGCAACTCGGCCTCACCCGCGAACACGCCGCCATCTCCGCCGCGATTCTGCAACAGCTTGTCCTCGGCCTCATTGCCCTCGAATTCGGCGCCGTCCTCTTCGATCGCGGCGGCCTTACGCGCCCCAACGCCGCTGAAATCGCCCAGGCTGTTCTGGCTGTGGTGCTTGTCGTCGTCTTCTGCAACCAGCTTTTGCCCACCCTGCTCTTCGACCGCACACGCGGCCGCTGGGCTGCACGGCTGATCTGGCCCATACGTCTTCTCTTGTGGCTGATGACTCCCATCACCGTTTTTGTCCGCTTCTTCTTCTCCGTCGCCTCGCTCGCCGAGGAGCAGGTCACTCCCGAAGAAGAATCCGAGGCCGATGTCGAGGCCCTTCTCGAAGCCGGCGAAGAGGAGGGCATCCTCGAAGAGAGCGACCGCGACCTGGTCCGCTCCGCCGTCGAGTTCGGCGACAAGCTGGTGCGCGAGGTGATGACGCCGCGCCCCGAGGTTTTCGCCGTCCCCGGAAGCATCACCCTGGAAAAGTTCCTCGAAGAACTGCGCGAGCACAACTTCTCTCGCGTCCCGGTCTACTCGGACTCCATCGACAACGTCACCGGCATCGCCTTTGCCCACGACCTGCTGCAAATCACCGACGAGGAGGCCCGCTCGCGCACCGTCTCCAGCATCGAGCACGAGGCCGTCTTCGTCCCCGAGACCAAGCGCGGCTACGAGCTGCTGCGCGAGATGCAGAGGGAAAAGCAGCACATGCGCATCGTGATCGACGAGTATGGCGGCGTCTCAGGCCTGGTGACGATCGAGGATTTGCTGGAGCAGATCGTCGGCAACATCAAAGACGAGCACGAAGAGGAGACTCCCATCGCAGACCCGCAGCGCGAGCCGGGCGGCGTGTGGCTGGTCCCCGGCAACTTTCCTGTCGATCAGTTGCCGGATCTTTTCGGCGAGTCGGCCGATCTGGGCAATCTGAGCAACGGCTACGAAGCTGCCACGCTGGGCGGCCTAGTCAGCGAGATCGAGGGCCGGATCCCGCTTGCCGGCGAGGTGGTGCTGCTGGAATCCTCCGGCATGAAGATGGAGGTCGTCGCCTCCACCGACCGCCGCGTCGAGCGCCTTCGCATCTTCCCGCCGACCGGAGAGACCGCATTCCCCGCAAAGGAAGACTCCTCGCGTTAAAGGCCGGCGGTCGATGCCGCAACAGCCTGGAGCCGCTCACGGCTGGTTCAGGATCAGTGCAATGCGCCCGGCAATGAGGTCGTTGGGCGACTCGCCAGGGCGTGCTTCGATCAGGTCCACCGGGAAAACGATGTTGTGCGGCCGCAGCACCAGATGATTCGACAGGAAATCCACATAGCGCAGGATCAGGTGCGCCCCATGGCGCACGGCGTAGAGGTTGGGGCGGCTGTGCCGGTAGGGCATCAGCGAGTTATAGTGGCGATCGAGCATCACGATGGCTTCAGGCAAAACCAGAGGATCCATCGGCAGGGCGTCGGCCCCGGAAATGCGCACGGCCACAAAGCGCTGCCAGGCGCGGCGGGGGTTCGAGGCCTTGGTGCGGATCGACTGCAGCAGCCCGGCGGGCAGTTGCAGCATGAACTGCACCGCCGAGGGCCGGATGAACGGCTCAAAGAGCGCCGCCGCATGGGAGACGACCGGGACCGCGCAGCCTTCCCCGTCGGCCGGCAAGGCTCCGGGCTCGAAGGCGGCGGGCAGCAGATCGCGGGCGGCCAGGTGCTGGGCGGCCAGAAGCCGATCCATGCCCTCGAGCGAAAGCTGACGGCGGCTATGCAGAAAGTTTGACAGGTGGGGCTGTCCGAACCCGGTCTGGCGCGCCAGCAGGGATACGCTGAGAGTGCCTCGCTGTATCCTGCGCAGCAGTTCCAGGCGGAGTCGCTCGTGCATCTGAGTAAAGTTCATTTGTGGATAATTCGCCACCAGCATTGAAGACAATCAGTCTCCAATTTCTTTCTGCAAACCTGGAAAGCGTGATAGGACTTCATTGTCGGCAATCGGCAACAGGTTGAACAGCAGAGAAGCGGAAAGACACCGGGGGAGATTGACGCAAGAGAACCAACTTTCTAGATTAGCTTTACTTAATCTCGTACTGGTCTGTGGGAATTTTCTTGAGAAACGCTTCATTGCCGCAAGGCTGAAACGGGGCGAAGTCCTGCCTTGTTCAACGGGCACTGAAGAACTGCCGGAGGGTGAAAATCTCTCCGGCATTCTCATCCTCGCTCCAAAACGCCTTTGAGAGGCGTCCGGGGCGGCCAGCCGCGAAAATTCCAGGATCTGTGCTCTTCGGTCATGACAAGAAACGAAAGAATTCGGGTGGCTAACCTCCATCAGGGCACAAGAACCCTGAGTGGCCGTTCCCGGTACTTTCTACCCCGCGGAGAGAAGATGCAAGGGCAACGCCGTCGGGAGAAGGCGAGAACACGGAGAATTCGTCATGGAATTGAGCGTGCAATTGAAGGTTTGCGAGAGTTGCGGTTGTCTTTGGTATCGAGAACAGACTCAGGGGAGTGTGTACTGCAATGGCTGCGAGGAAAAGCTGAAGGACTTTCCCACGCCGGAAACCCGCAAACGCCGAGGGCGCCCGGCCCGCAAATTGCTGGTCAGGGTGTGGGCGGTGGCGGAAGCAACCGGAGGTGCTGAATGAGCGCAGCACTCCAGTTGCCGGCGGTTTGGGGAACAGGCAGTTCACCGAGACCTTGGCAACAAGATCGGGGGACGTGGGGAAAAGGGCCGGTAGCCGCGGGGGCGGCAACTCCGGCAGCAAAAGCGCCGGCTTCGGAGCCGGTAGTCAGTCTGGCCTTTTACCGGAAACATACCGAAAGCCTGTTGCGGCGCTACCTCTATGCGTCGATGCAGGTGGGCAGGGCGCCCAATATCCTGGGCGACCCAATCGCGCGCGGATGGTGCTCCAGCCGCCCCATTCGCACCTTCGAGGACGCCGTCATCTTCGTCCTCGACGTGGAGAGATGTCTGGATAAGCTGGGTGCGCTCGATCGCATGATGCTGAGCCGGATCGTTCTCCAGGAGTACACGCAGATCGAAGCAGCTAGCTTGCTGGGGATGGCGGTTCGCACCATCTCCTACAAGTTTCCCATGGCCCTCGACCGGCTGACGGAGAAGCTGCTGGAATCCGGCTTACTGGTTCTACCGCACTGATCGATGAAGCCCGAAACTCAAACTCTGGGTGCCCACCCTCGCCTGTCATTCTGAGCGAAGCGCAGCGAAGCCGAAGAAGCTGCATTTCGTTCAAATGCGGCGAGGGTGGGAGACCAGAGGGTGTGATCCGACCAAACTCCGCCAGCGGCGCCCCGAGACGCGCTAAAATCGACTTTCGATTGGAGGGATATTTCCCATGCGCACTCAATCCGGCTCCGCCGCCTTCCTCGCCCTTCTGGCCTCGGCCGCATTGGCCGCACAGCAAGCTCCTCTGAAGCCCACCACCGCCGCTGAAGCGCCCAACCGCGACACCAGCTACATCGACGCCCAGGGCACGGCGCACGTCACGCGGGTGGTTCCCATCCCCGCCAGCCTCAGCGCTGAAGCGAAGCAGTTCCTCAGCCGCGGAGAGCCGGACCAGGGCCCGGCCGAGCCGCTGGCCCAACGCCGCAGCCGGACCGATGCCTGGGCGTTGACGGCCGCCGCGGCGTGGAGCAAGCTCTGCCCCAACCAGCTCGTCGAAGACAAGATCGCCGGCGTTCCCGTGCGCATCGTCACTCCTGACGGAATGCCGGAGGCCAACCGCGACAAGGTGCTGCTCAATCTGCACGGCGGCGGCTTCAACTCCGACTCCGGCTCTTACACCGAGACCATCCCCATCGCCGGCTACGCCAAGATGAAGGTTGTCGCCGCGCTCTACCGGCTGGCCCCCGAGCATCCCTTCCCCGCCGCGGTGGATGATTCGGTGGCCGTCTACAAGGAGCTGCTCAAGACCTACAAGCCGGAGCACATCGTCATCTACGGAACCTCGGCGGGGGCCATCCTGACCGCCGAAGTGGCCGCCCGTCTCAAGCAGCTTGGCCTGCCGCAGCCCGCGGCACTGGGCATCTTCAGCGGCATGGGCGACTTTGCCCGCGAAGGCGACTCGATCGCGCTCTATGCGCTGGACGGCTTCTCCGGCCATCTCGACCCGCCCGGCCCCGGCCCGCACGATCGGGACTATGTGACCACCACCGACCCCAAAGATCCGGTCCTCTCGCCCATCTACTCCGACCTGCGCGGCCTGCCGCCCACGCTGTTTGTCACCAGCAGCCGCGACCTGCTGCTGAGCGGCACGGCCAACCTGGAACGCGCCTACCTCAACGCCGGCGTCGATGCGCGCATGGTGCTCTACGACGGCCTGCCCCACGCCTTCTGGTACGACTCCAAGCTCCCCGAGTCGATCGAAGCCAACAAGCTCATGGCGGCGTTCTTTGTGAAGCAACTGGGCAGGTAAGTGCGTGTTAACTCCCAGGTCTTATCATCGAGACCAAGTGCCCCACGTCCCTAGCATTCGGGGACCTGGGATACCACGAACCTCATGGCGCGCAAGCGCCGCCCGCCCGGACAGCCTGCCCTGAGCTTGCCGAAGGGGCCAGTCCTCCTCATGCCGCAGTGGGAATCTTTGCAGTCAGCTTGACGCCGAGGGCGTCCATCACCGCCAGAGTTGTCTTCAGCGTTGGGTTTCCCTTTTCACTGAACGAGCGATAGAGTTGCTCGCGGGAGAGACCCGTCTGGCTGGCAATCTGCGCCATTCCCTTGGCGCGGGCCACGACGCCCAGAGCATGAGCGATGTAGCCGGCGTCGTTGGTTTGAAATGCCTCCGCCATGAAGACCGCAACCGCTTCGTCCGATTCAAGATCTTCGGCGGGATCGTAAGGGGTCAATTTCTCACGCACGGTTTTCTTAGCCATTTTCTTCGCTCCATTCCGCCGCCAGACGCTTCGCTGTTTGGATGTCCCTGGCCTGTGTGCTCTTGTCTCCCCCGCACAGCAGGATGATGATGGTCTTGCCTCGTTTTTGGAAGTAAATGCGGAAACCTGGGCCGTAGTCGATGCGCAGTTCGCTGATGCCTTGTCCCACCGGCCTTACATCCCCTGCGTTCCCATAGGCGAGGCGATCAAGTCGAGACGCAATCAGCGCGCGTACCCGCAGGTCCTTGAGCCGCATCCGCCATCTTCTGAAGGTCTCGGTCTGTTTGAATTCCATCGTTCCAACTTCCGTAGTTTATAAACTACCATATTTGAATTGCGAGTGCCCCGTTTTCTTCGCGCTCTTTGCGAACGGGCGGGAGACCACGAACCCCGGCCACCAGCCAGAAAC
The DNA here is from genome assembly GCA_963710875.1 of uncultured Acidobacteriaceae bacterium. Classification (GTDB taxonomy): domain Bacteria; phylum Acidobacteriota; class Terriglobia; order Terriglobales; family Acidobacteriaceae; genus Telmatobacter. The sequence goes on from CAVQBW010000006.1 coordinate 299,291, forward strand.
GGGCCCTGATCGAAGCCGAAGGGGCCGCTGGATCGGCGTCAGGCAGTTCGCTCGATTTGAGCGATGAAGAAGCCGTCGGTGTGGAAAGCGCCGGGCAGCAGACGCAGGCAGCCATCGGCCGTGAGGCTTCCGCGCAGCCGTTCCGCACCGGAAGGCGTGAGAATGCCATCGGCCAGCAGTTCGCCGATGCGCCCTTCAAGCGAAATCAGCCGCGCCTTGGCATCTGCGGCCAGCGCCGCGGCCACGACCTGCTCGTTTTCTTCCGGCTCCAGCGAGCAGGTGGAGTAGATGACTCGGCCACTAGGCCGCACGGCGCGCAGCGCGACGGCGAGAATGGCCCGCTGGCGTTCGGCCTGGCGAGCAAGGTCATCCAGGCGCAGCCGGTGGCGAATCTCCGGGTTGCGCCCCAGCGTTCCCGTCCCGCTGCAAGGCACGTCGGTCAGCGCAAGGTCGTAGGCTGCGTTCTCTGGAAGTGTAGTGGCGTCGGCCAGCCGGCACTCGACCCGCTCACCAAGAAAAGCCAGCCGCTTGCGTAGTGCATGCAATCGCGGCGCGCTGGACTCGCAGGCCACGATGCGGGCCTGCGGATTGCGCTGGGCAAGGATGAGCGTCTTTCCGCCGGGCGCCGCGCAGGCATCGAGGATCTTTCCGGCTTTCTCGCCGGAGTTTCCGTTCTTCCAGCCGACCAACTCCGCGACCAGTTGCGAACCTTCGTCTTGAAACCGCACGCGGCCCTCGCGAAAGGCATCCGTCACGGTAACATCTCCGGAGAGGATTGTGCGGGCGGAGACAAGCAGTTCGCCGGCTTCGAGCTGAATGCCGGATGCGGTGAGTCCGGCCTCGACGGCCGGGCCGGCAAGGCGCACAGTGAGAGCCGGTTGGCTCTGGCCGTGGCGGCAGATGGCTTGCGCCGCTTGAAGGCCGTAGAGATCGATCCAGCGCTCGACCATCCAGGCTGGGTGGGCTTCGAGGTCCTCCGAGAGACCTTCCGCAGGGGCTGAAGCCCGCGTCGATATTGCGGCATCTGCGGCACGACTAAAGTCGTGCCCTTTCAAAACAACAGCCTGTTCTGCGACCGGCCAAGCCGACTCTTGTTCGGCTTCTTCTTCGGCACGGGGGATGTCGTGCCCTTTCAAAGCAAGACGCTCTGTGTTGGCTGGCGTCGAGTTGGCGAGCTTGCGCAGAACGGCGTTGACCATGGCCGAGGCAAAACGATGGCCGGCATGCTTGGCCAGTTCCACGCTATCGTCGATGGCGGCGTAGGCGGGGATGCGATCCATGTGGAGCACTTGAAAGGCGCCGAGGCGCAGGGCAATTAAAACGGCGGAATCGAGCTTGCCATAAGGGCGTGTGAGCAGGGCTTGCAGTTGGCGGTCGAGCTGAATCTGCCAGCGCAATACGCCCAGGACAAGCGCGGTGGCCAGGTTGCGGTCAGGCTCTGAGAGCGCATTGACGGATTTGCCGCGCAGCAGATCGTCGGAGTGAGACTGCCCCCGCTCGACGGCTAGAAGAATGTTGAAGGCCGCCTTGCGCGCCGAGGAGATCTCTTCTGTGCGATTCTTCGGCGCGCTCTTCGCTGCGCCGGTCTTCTTCTGGGTTTTCATTGTGCCGGAGTCCCGAGCCGCGTGCCGCCGGCCAAGGCGTTTCCGCGCAGAAACTCGGCTGCCGTGAGGCGCTTCTTGCCCTCAAGCTGCACTTCGAGAAGCTCCAGCCAGGAGTTTCCCCGGCAGGCCGCAAAGAGACGGTGCTCCGCGACGTGAATCCGGCCCGCATCGAAGAGCGCCGGCGCGGCAAAGCTCGAAGGCTCCGCAACGCCCAGCCGGTGAACGATCAGCTTCTTCCCGTCGAGCGTCGTGAATGCGCCGGGCCAGGGCTGAAAGCCGCGCCAGCGATTCTTCAGTTCCGTCGCCGTGCGCGCGGCAAAGTCCATGCGCCCGTCTTCGCGGGTGAGCAGCGGGGCGAGGGTCGCGCGCGCGTGATTCTGCTGCTTCGGCTCGATGGTCCCGCTGTCCAGTCCGGCCAGCGTTTTGACCACCAGCGGCCCGCCCCCCTCGGCCAGCACATCGAAGAGATCCGCTGCTGTTTGTTCGGTCCCGATGGCCAGCGCCTGCTGCAGCAGAATTGGGCCGGTGTCCAGCCCCTCGTCGATCAGCATGGTGGTGTTACCGGTGAAGACCTCGCCCATCGCCACGGCCCACTGGATGGGCGCGGCTCCACGGTAGCGGGGAAGCAGCGATGCATGAAGATTGATGCAGGCAAGACTCGGCAGCGCGAGCATCCAGGGCGGAATCAGGCGGCCGTAAGCAACGACGACGATGGCGTCCGGGGCAATGGCCTCAAGCCGCGCGCGAAACTCCTGGTTGTCGCGAATCTTCTCCGGCTGAGCGACTTCAAGGCTGGCGGACAGCGCGGCCAGCTTGACCGCCGGCGCCGTGGATTCTTTCGTTCGTCCCACCGGCCGGTCGGGCTGCGTGACCACCAGGGCTATCTCATGCTCCGCCGCGAGCAACGCTTCGAGCGTGGGCACGGCAAAGCGCGGAGTCCCGCAGAAGACCAGCTTCATGCGCTCTGCCACGTGCCGTCGCGCTGCATCTTGCGGATCTTGCGCAGTGCCAGCTCGCGCTTGAGCCCGCTCATGCGGAAGATGAACAACATGCCGTCGACGTGATCGATCTCATGCTGGAAGCAGCGCGCCAGCAGGTCGCTGGCGTCCATCTCGAACCACTTGCCCTTTCCGTCCTGGGCGCGGACGCGCACCTTGGCCGCTCGCGCCACCTTCTCGCGGATCTCGGGAAAGCTCAGGCAGCCTTCCTCCTCGTACTGCTTGCCCTCGCTCGAAATAATCTCGGGATTGGCGACCACCAGCTTGTCTTTCGGGTCCTTGCCCATGCTGAGGTCGATCACCGCCAGACGTTTCGACACACTCACCTGGGGCGCGGCCAGCCCGATGCCCTGCGAGGCGTAGGTGGTCTCGAACATGTCGTCGATCAGCTTGCGCAGTTCGCCGTCGAACTCGGTGACGGGTTCGCCGGGCCGCGAAAGCACTGGATCGGGATACTTGACGATTTTCAGAATCATTTCGCTGCTAATAGCTCCGTATTTGTTCGATGTAGCCGTCGAAATTCCGTCGCATTTCCAGGGCTGAGTCGCCGCCGAACTTCTCCTGGGCCAGCCTGGCAATGGTCAGCGCCACCATGGCCTCGGCCACGACGCCGGCCGCCGGGACAACGCATATATCGGAGCGTTCGTAGCTTGCGCTGGTTGCCTCGCGCGTGTCGAAGCGCACCGACTGGAGCGGCTTGCGCAGCGTCGAGATCGGCTTCAGGTAGCCGCGCACCACAATCTCCTCGCCGTTGGAAACGCCGCCCTCCATGCCGCCGGCATAGTTCTGCGGACGGGTAAAGCGGGTGGGTTTGCTATCGGGCTCGGTCGCGTAGTAAATCGGATCGTGAACCGTGGAGCCGAAGCTCTCGGCCCCCACCATTCCGCGGCCGATCTCGACCGCCTTGACCGCCTGGATGCTCATCAGCGCCGCGGCAAGCTGACCGTCCAGCCGCTCGTCCCAGTTGGCATAGGTCCCCAGGCCGGCCGGCGCGCCGTGGACCACCACCTCGAAGACGCCGCCCACCGTATCGCCGGTCCGCGCGGCCTCCTCGACCTCTTCCTTCATCCGCGCCTCAGTTGCTTCGTCCAGGCAGCCGAGCACCACCTCGTCCCTGGCAGCAAGGGCGGCAATCTCCTCCCACGCGACGGCGCGGTCGAGCTCCACGCGGCCCACTCGGATGACGTGGCTGGCCACTTCGATCCCCAGCGTTCGTAGCATCAGCTTGGCCAGTGCTCCGGCGGCCACGCGCGCCGTGGTTTCGCGGGCCGAGGCGCGCTCCAGCACATAACGGGCGTCGGGGAAGTTGTACTTGAGAGCGCCGGCCAGGTCCGCGTGCCCGGGCCGCGGGGAGGCTACCGCCTGGTGCAGCTTGGGATCGCCGGGGGCAACCGGCAGCTTCTCTTCCCAGTTCTTCCAGTCGCGGTTGACCAGCTCGATCGCAATCGGCGTTCCGATTGTCTTGCCGTGACGCACACCACTCAGGACGTGGGCTTTGTCGGTCTCGATCTTCATTCGCCCGCCGCGGCCGTAGCCCTGCTGCCGCCGCCACAACTCGCGGTTCACAAACTCCAGGTCAACCGGCACGCCGGCCGGCAGCCCCGAGACCAGCGCGATCAGCGCCTCACCATGCGACTCTCCGGCAGTGGAAAAACGAATCATATTGTCTTGATTGTAACGGAGAAACAGGAGGCGTTCCGGATTCTGTTTCTTAACGGCTTGTCGATTGATTTTGCCGTTTTGCCCCCACCATGCCCTAAGCTAGAACCATGAACGACACCAATCCGCAAACGCCGTTGAAAACGCCGGATGCGCAGGATGAAATCTTCGATCTTTTGGTTGTGGGCGCCGGACCCACCGGCCTGGCCTGCGCCATCGAGGCCAAAAAAGCCGGTCTGAGCGCCGTGGTGGTGGAAAAGGGCTGCGTCTGCAACTCGCTCTTCCACTACCCCTCGCACATGACCTTCTTCACCACGCCGGAGCTGCTGGAGATCGGCGACATTCCCTTTCCTAGCCCCAATCCCAAGCCCAATCGCAACGAGGCGCTCCAGTATTACCGGCACGTAGCGGCCTATTACAAATTAGAGATTCGCCAGTACCATCGCGTGGAGCGCGTCGACGGCTCGGACGGCGGCTTCACGGTGCGCACGATGGACCGCTTCGGCCGCGGCGGCAGGATTCAAGCCCGCAAGCTGGCGATTGCCACCGGTTACTACGACCGGCCCAACTACCTGCACATTCCCGGCGAGAGCCTGAGCAAGGTGCACCACTACTACTTCGATCCCCACCCCTACTTCGGGACGGATGTGCTGGTGATCGGCGGCAAGAACTCGGCCGCCATTGCCGCGCTGGAGCTGTGGCGCAGCGGCGCGCGGGTCACGCTGGTGCACCGCGACGCAGGGATGCACGAGCACGTCAAGTACTGGATCAAGCCGGACATCGACAACCGCATCAAGCGGCACGAGATCAAGGCGTACTTCCACTCCGAGGCGATCGAAATCAATCCGGATACGGTGGCCATCCAGACGCCTCAGGGCCGCGAGACCGTCAAGAACGACTTCGTCTTCGCCATGACCGGCTACCACCCCGACTTCGAGTTCCTCGAGGCCCTGGGCGTGCGCATCGAGGGCGAGGACCGGCTCCCGGTCTGCAACCCGGAGACGCTGGAAAGCAATGTGCCGGGAATCTATCTCGCAGGCGTCATCGTGGCCGGCTCGCGCACCAATGAGATTTTTATCGAGAATGGCCGCTTCCACGGGCGGCAGATCGCGTTGTCGCTTGCGGCCAAATGAAGAAGCGCGCTTGATGTAGCAGGGATGCTTAACGACTCGATGAGCGGTTGAAATCGAGTGAGAATGGACGGCGAGACTTCGCCGCCCACTCATCGCGATAGGGCCGCGATGAATGGGGCACAGCCTTAAGCCTTGACTAACGATCGAAGGAGACAGAATGGGCACCTGGGCCCGCCATCAAGGAGAAATACTTGCCGATGAAAGCGATCATTAGAGCATGCTGCCTGGGGATGATTGTACTGTTGGGTGTTAACGGAACATGGTGCGCTCTGCTCTATTTGCATTTCATGCCACCGATGATGTTGGATGCGTTATGGGTAGCACCGCTAGTCGCGGCATTGCTCACATCTTACAAATCCCCACGATTGAAAATTCTGTTAGGGGCGCTAATGGCGATACCGGCTACGTTCTTCGGGATTGCCATTACTGCCTTTTACGGAGACAGTTCGGATTTCCCCGGTATAAGCGGACTGCAAACTTTTGCCGCGATTAGTTTAATTGCGAACATCGTCTTATGCTCGGTTGGTAGTTGCATCGGGCATTACACGTCTCGAAATGGGGCGTGTAGCCCAGGCCGAGGCGGAGCTAGTTCGAGCAAGAACTGAGGGCACCCGGTCCCTTGCTTTCGGCGGGTCCAGGTCTAGCAGGCTTTTGAATGAGCGGCAGGTGGCCTGCTCATCAACCCGGAAGAATCGTTATGAGCGTTGAGAAGCGGTGCCCCGTTCATCGCGGTCTAATCGCGATGAACGGGCGGCTTGTTGCCGGCGTGTGCGGCATGCAGTGTCGTGCTGATGGCGATGGAGCCGCGTAGGAACGAGTCACGTGCAGCCGGTCCATCACCACGTAGCGGGTGCGCAGGCCGCCGATGATCGCGGGCAGTTGGGCGGGCAGGCGATTGCGGTCCACATAGATGACCAGCGCCGCCTCGCGCGGGTTGTCCAGGCTCTGGCCCACGCCCACGCCGAAGAAGGCTGGATTCTGCCGCATCAGGCCGGCTGCCATCTGGTTCTTGATAGCCACAGCCTGCGCCAGCGCCGATGCCGGCAGGGAGACGGCGGCCGCATCGAGAGGCGTCTGCGGCGCCGAGCCGAAGACCACCGCCCTGGCCGTGGTGGGAATCGCCACCGTGCGCACGCCGTCCAGAGTGGCCGGGACGATCACTGTCCTGTTCTCGTCCGTATAGAGAATCACGGCGGCCTCGCCGGGGTGGTCGCTGCTCTTGCCGGCGGCCACGCCCAGAATGCCTGCCGAAGAGCTCACAAACATGCGGGCCTGGGCCAGCCCTTGCTGGGCGCGCGCGTACTCCGCATCGCTCAGCGGGCGATTTTGCGCCGAGGCCAAGGTATTGTCGCCGTAACTCAGGCAACTGACCGCGTGGTCGGCCGCGCCAACAAAGGTATAACTCCCGCCGCCTAACTGGGCGCCGAGTTCATTCAGAACTTCAGAGGCCGGGCTGGCCACGCCCTCGCTCACCCCGGAGACGTCGGTTCCGCCGGCAAAGTAGAGGCCCACCGGCTCGGCATTCGCGGCATCCACCACCAGCGCCCCCGAGTCGCCCGCATCGCTGAACTGGTTGCCGCTGAGGCCCAGCTGATGTGTGAAGGTCTTGGTCAGGTAGGGCCTCGTCTCCGCGCAGTCGAAGTAATAATCGACCTTGACGTCGAGATCGACGGCCGCGATGCCTCCGCAAGTCAACCCCGTAGTGCGCCCGCTCTTGGCTACCCGCAGATCGAGCGTTCCCGCCTCGCCCTTGCCGCCTGTCGAACTGATGCCCGGCGGCGCGGCGGCCAGCGTGCCGTCAGCCTGCTTGGCGCCCAGCTCGAGAATCTTCCCTGCCGGGTCCACGGCGCGCGAGGTGACCTGGGCGATCGCCGCGTCCGCGTCGGTCAGCTTTGAGGCGAGCGGCAGCCATCCGGTCAAAGAGGCCACCGGCTGGACGCCGGCGCTGTCTCCCAGGGGCGAGCAATTGTTGTCGATCAGCCCCGGCTGGACGATGGCGTCGCCCACGCTGGCGTGATCGCTTCTGGCCAGCACATGGTTGTTGCTTAGCAGGTACTGGCGTTTTGCGGCATCCTCGACCAGTGCGCCTAGCGTGCCGCTGCAGCAGTCCACAATCTGCTCGCCGCGCGTGTCGTAGTCCGCGTTGTTGCCGCCCGAGCTGCCAAGCGCGGCCGAAAACGGAGACTGGCCCTGATGCGTGGCCGGGTTGCTCGTAACCCCGGCGGCGTTCACCAGCACCACCGAGGCGGCTCTGGAACTGGCCGAAGCTCCGTCCACCGTGGCAACCACATAAGTTGGGTCCGTTGCCTGCACCGAGGCCGGCGCCGTGTAGGTGACCGTGCAGGAGGTGAAGCTCTGGCTGCCGCGCTGGCAACTGGTTGCACCCAGAGAGCCTTGCCCGCCGCTTTCGCCGGCTGGCGAGCTTGCCAGCCTGAAGTTGATGCCGGTCGAGCCGCCCGCCTCGGCCAGAAAGCCGGTAACGGCGAGGCTTCCATTGGCTCCCAGGGCCGCGTTCTCCGGCGTCAGCGGCTGCAGGAATCCCGGCGTCACCGTCACCACGGAGCTGGTCCGCAAGCTGGGGTTCGCGTTCAGGGTCGCGGTCACCACCACCTCGGCGCGGTCAGCGGTCAGGTAGCTGGGCGGGGTGTACTGGCCGTTCGCGTTGATGTTCCCCGGCCCGCTCGTCGCGTCCCCGCCCTGAACCGACCAGGTGACCTCGGCCGCGCCGCCGCCGGCCAGCGTGGCCGTGAACTGATGGACAGGCGTTCCCTGTGCGCTGGTCGCATTGCAGCCGGTGCAATTGGTGTCGATGGAACTTGTGTAAGGAGTGATGGAAAAGGCCGAACTCGCGGATTTTGCCGTGACCAGTCCGCTGCCGCAACCGGCGGCCAGCAGCAGCGCCGGAGCCAGTAACAGCGGTAGTCTCCGCAGATTGGGACTGAGGATAGTCACCGATCCAGTATATTCCGGCCGCACGATCCCTGCTTGCGCGGGCGCGACCAGAGCAGGGCAATCGCATGAACGCAGGGCAATTCCATCACAGTTCCACAGTTTCACAGTAAATAGGGGGGAGGGGCCGGTCCGTTCCGGACGGCCGACCCAATTTCAGGGTAGCAGGATGGTGGAAATAATCTGCAAAAACAGGTTCATGCGATTGCCACTCCTGCAAGGATTGCTTAGGAGTCGCATTTCATACTAGTTATGGTATAATCCGAATGTGCGTACTTCCGAAAGACCGCTTTTCTGGATTGGGAGCAGCAAGAAAGACTTGATGGGGCTCCCCGTCGGCATTCGGAAGTTCTTCGGTCACGCGCTGAATTTTGCGCAGGAGGGCGAGCAGCATGACGCCGCCAAGGTACTGAAGGGCTTCGGAGGCGCTGGAATCCTGGAGGTGGTCGAGGACGATGCCGACGGGACTTACCGAGCCGTCTACACCGTCAGGTTCAAAGAAGCTGTGTTCGTGCTGCACTGCTTCCAGAAGAAGAGCAAAAGCGGGATAGCAACGCCCAAGAAAGATATGGAGATCATTCGCGCCCGGCTCAAGGTAGCCGAGGCGATGGCAAAGGAGATACGAGATGGCAAAGCACATTCTTAATGGGATCGAAGTAGAAGCCAGCTCCGGCAACGTCTTTGCGGATCTTGGCCTGCCTGACGCCGAGCAACTCAAGATCAAATCTGGACTGGTCATCGAGATTGCGCGTGCCGTGCGGCGTCTGGGGCTAACCCAAGAGGAAGCTGGCCGACGGATGGGCATTTCTCAAGCCAAGGTCTCCGGACTGAAGCGCGGCGATTTCTCCAACCTCTCGGAACGCAAGTTGATGGAATGCCTGAACCGCCTCGGGTACGACATTGAGATCAAACTGACGCCTGCTGCCGATTCTGTCGGACACCGGAGTTTAGCTGTTGCCTGATCTGTATTCGTTCTGAGAGCCGTGGCTCCGCCGCAACCAGACAATCTACGACAGCACTCTGCCCAGAAATCCCTTGAGCCCCCAGCGGCCCAGCGCGGCGGTGAAAAAGACCAGCGCCACGAGAATCGCCCACCAGGGCATGTGGCCGATGCTGGGCGTGACTGCGGCGCGCAGCCCTTCGCTCATATAGACGATGGGATTGAAGAGGACGCCGTACTTCACCCAGGGAATCCTGCCGAGCCACGCCCAGGGATAGTAGACACATCCCAGGAAAGTGATCGGCACAACGATGATGGAGAAGACCAGGCCGATCTGCTTGGGATTGACCGTCGAGCCGATGACCAGGCCGAGCGATCCGGCCAGCAGGCTGGCCAGCAGCAAGACCAACACAAAGAGAAACCAGTTGTGCACATCGGCGCGCACCGGCACGGCGGGAACGTAGTAGGCCATGGGAATGACCAGCAGAGCGGCGACGATGCTCTGCATGGCGCTGAAGCAGACTTTTTCGAGAGCCACGGCCCACAGCGGTAGCGGACACATCACGCGGTCGTCGATCTCGCGGGTGATGCCGAACTCGGAGGAGAGAGGCAGGGCCACGGCGGCGATGCCGGAGAACATGATGGCCACGGCCATGAGTCCGGGCAAGAGGATGGTGCCGAAGTCAACCGGAGGACCGGCCGCGGAGCCGCCGGCGGCCAGCGGATTGCCTCCGCCCATGCGCGGCAGGATGAAGGTGAAGACGAAGAGGAAGAGCAGGGGCTGCATTCCGACGCGCAGGAGAAAGGGCACAAACTCCCGCGTGAGCACGCGCAGGTCGCGCAGAAACAGCCCGCTGAAGGCCTTGAGAAAGATCCCCGAGCCGAGGCGGTTTTGGTCGCCAGGGGCGGTTGGGGTTCGTGGATTCCCAGGTCCCAAAATCGGGACCTGGGGCACCCGGGGATTTTCTGACGCAGAAAGGCGAAGATCTTTCGTCAGCACCTCCAGATCGTGCAGAAACAGCTCTGGAATCTGCTTGAGAAACTTCCCCAAGCCGCCCAGTTTGGCAGGGAGCCCTTCGGCAGCTTTCATCCCTGTTTCCTCTTCCCTGATCTCTGATTCTGAGCTATTCACGCAGATCCCTCCCGGTGAGCTGAATGAAGACGGTCTCGAGGCTCGGCTCGGCGATGGTCAGGTCGCGCAGGCCGTGCCCGGCGGCGGCCTTGACCAGCTCGGGGAGCAGTCCGTCGGAGCTGGCGGCAATCACCCGTAGCCCGTCGGGAGTGATCTCAGCGCCGGTCACATCGGGGCGCGCCTTGAAGGCGGCCACGAGCGGCTCCAGCTCTTCATGCGACCTTAGTTTCAGATCGAAGACGGTGTGCGCGCCGAAGGTAGCCTTGAGCTTTTCCGGCGATCCCAGGGCCAGCACGCGGCCATGATCGATGATCGCCAGCCGGTCAGAGAGCGAGTCGGCTTCTTCCATGTAGTGGGTCGTCAGCAGCACGGTGATGCCTTCCTTGTGCAGACCTTCGACGGCATCCCACATCGCCATGCGGCTCTGTGGATCGAGGCCTGCGCTCGGCTCGTCGAGGAACAAGACGGCCGGCCGGTGGGCGATGGCGCGGGCGATCTGCACCCGCTGGGCCAGGCCTCCGGAGAGCTGCGGCGGGTAGACGTCTTTGCGCTCGGCGAGCATGAACTGCGTCAGCAGCTCCAGAGACCGGGATTTGGCGTGGCTGTGGCTGAAGCCGAAGTAGCGGCAATGGAAGTAGAGGTTTTCGTAGACGGTCAGGGAGCGGTCGAGGGTGTTGAACTGGGGGACGACGCCGATCAGCCGCCGCGCATGGGCCGGATGCCGGACCACGTCGATGCCCGCGATGCGCACGGCGCCGCCGGTGGGCAGCGAGCGGGTGGTGGCGATCGAGATGGTGGTCGTCTTGCCGGCTCCGTTCGGTCCCAGCAGGCCAAGATCTCGCCCTGCTTCAGTTCCAGGTCGATGCCGTCAACGGCCACCACGCGGAGCTTGGATTCGTAGATCTTAGTCAGGTTTTCGATTTCGACGATCAAGAGTTTTCACCCGGCGCGGGAAGGGAAGCGTCTATGTTCACAAGATTACCGCAGCGGGGCGGCACAATAATATGCGAGGAGAAAGATGGAAGGCGAACGAAGTTTTTCGCCGGCGCAACCGCCGACGGCAACCCGCATCTGAAGGAATGAGAAAAGGAGAAGCATGGACTACGTCAATCTCGGCAAGACCGGACTGAAGGTCTCGCGCATCTGTCTGGGCTGCATGAGCTACGGATCTCCGGATTCGAGCGGCATGCCGGGCAGGCAGCGCTGGGCGCTGAATGAAGAGGAGAGCCAGCCCTTTTTGCGCCAGGCTCTCGATCTGGGCATCAACTTCTTCGATACCGCCAATGTTTACTCGAGCGGCGAAAGCGAAGCTGTGATTGGCCGCTTCCTCAAGGCCAATACGCGGCGCGAGGCGGTCGTCATCGCCACCAAGGTTCACAGCCTGATGCGCGACGAACCCAACGGCCGGGGTCTGTCGCGCAAAGCCATTTTTTTCGAGGCGGAGCAGAGCCTTCGCCGCCTCGAAACCGACTACATCGACCTCTACCAGACGCATCGCTGGGACTACGAAACGCCGATCGAGGAGACGCTGGAGGCGCTGCACGACCTGGTCAAGTCGGGCAAGGTGCGCTACATCGGCGCCTCGTCGATGTACGCATGGCAATTCGCCAAGGCGCTTTACCTGGCCGACCTGCACGGATGGACCCGCTTCGTCTCCATGCAAAATCATCTCAACCTGCTCTATCGCGAGGAGGAGCGCGAGATGATCGGCCTCTGCCAGTCCGAAGGCATCGGCGTGATTCCCTGGAGCCCTCTGGCGCGCGGCCGCCTCACCCGGCCGTGGCAGAGTGAAAACACCAAGCGCTCCGAGAGCGACCAATTTGCGAGATTCATGTACACCAAGACCGAAGAGGCCGACCGCAAGGTCGTGGACCGGCTGGGCGAAGTCAGCGAAAAGCGCGGCATACCGCGCGCGCAGCTCGCGCTTGCCTGGCTGCTCGCCAAGCCGGCGATCACCGCCCCGATTGTGGGAGCTACCAGGCCGCACCATCTCGAAGATGCCGCCGCGGCTCTCTCCGTGCGCCTTTCGCCGGAAGAAATAGCGTCCCTGGAGGAGCCCTACATTCCGCATCCGGTGCTCGGCTTCAGCTAGGGCGGGCCGAAATATCTTCAGCGGCGCGCGGCTTGGAACGGAGAACGCTCGCGCAGACGGGGAGCTCCGCAAACTCAAGCGATTCAACGCCGAAGGACGAACTCCGGCCAGCGCGCAAGCAAGGGCCTCCCTTGCATCAAGGGTGACCGTTTTCATTTTGCGGGACGCAACGCGGCCAAAGGCTCGTAGAATAAAGACAGCGCTCGCGGTTCAGGCAAGCAAATCCGCGGGAGAGATGTAAATGGAGGAAGAATGGCAACTGCCTTGCAGCAACCGGAGGTCGCCCCCGGCCATGGTTTCGTAAGCGAGGAGGCCAAGCGCCGGGCCGAAAATGCGCGCACCGAGAGAGCGCGCAAGAGACAGGCGCTTAACTTGCAACGAGAGAACATCCTTTCGCAAAGGACCTCTCACCCGGCACGCCGCGCCGCTCTGGAGGCGGCCCTTGCGCAGATCGAAGGGCAGCTTGAGGAGATGAAGTAAGCTGGTTGGCCCGCACATCGCGGGCTTTTTTATTGCCCCCGGCCTGGCTTTTTCCCCGCCTGGCCGGCTTGGTCTCTCTGCGTCAGGTATTTCTGTGGAAGAGCAGGGAGTTGGCCTGTTGCACCGGGGTCAGCAGCACCCGTGCAATGTTGACATGCCCGGGCCGGCTGGCGGCCCAGACAATCACCTCGGCTACATCCTCCGCTGTGAGCGGCTTGATGCCCTTGTACACGCTGCCGGCCCGCTCGCGGTCGCCGTGGAAGCGGACCGTACCGAACTCGGTCTCGACCATGCCGGGGTCAACCGTAGTGACCCGGATCGGAGTGCCCAGCACGTCTTGCCTGAGTCCGTCGTTGATCGAGCGCTCGGCGGCTTTGGTGGCGCAGTAGACGGCTCCGCCGGGGTAGGTCAGCTCACCGGCCGTCGAGCCTAGATTGATCACGTGGCCGCGGCCCCGATCCACCATTCCCGGAACCACGGCGCGGGTGACGTAGAGCAGGCCCTTTATATTTGTATCGATCATCTCCTCCCAGTCTTCCGTCTTGCCCTCGTAGAGCTTTTCCAGGCCGCGGCTGAGGCCTGCGTTGTTAACCAGAATGCCGATAGGCCCCCATTCGGCGGGCAGCGCGGCGACGGCCTGCTGGACGGCCTCGCGGTCTCGGACGTCGAGGCTGATCGAATGGACCGCCTCAGCGCCGCGCTTGAGGGCCGCGGCGGCGATCTCGGCGAGTTTACCGGCCCTCCGGGCGGCCAGCAGCAGACGCGCTCCCTCGGCGGCGAAGGCGAGAGCTGTGGCAGCGCCAATGCCCGAGGAGGCTCCGGTGACGAAGACGATTTTTCCCTTGAGTGTCATGCGTCTATCTTAACCAGACGGCGGCCTGGAGAATTCAATTTCCGGGTTTGCGGCTTGGCAGGAGATTCTCCGAAGAAACAACCGTTCCGCATCTGGTCTATAATCCAAATCAAATTTCAATCCAGTCTGCTGCGTGTTTCGCACGTTCCAAGCCATTGGATTTCCATCAAGTCCCCCTCGGATGAAGCCGATACCAGAGAGAGGGGATGCAGGAATCCACTCCCGGAATCGTATTCAGGATGCGTGTGAGCATTTGGGCTTTTCAGCGGCTTCATCGGAGGCTTGCCCCTGGCGGCAAGGCAGGGCAGTGCGCTCGACGGGCGCTGACTGTGATTGCGGTTGCGGGGCTCGTGGCCGCGGCGGTGGTCTCGATGCGGGCGCAAAGCGCTGTGGCTGCGGCGGTTTCGCTGGCTTCCGGTCGGGATTCCAGTTCTCCCACCCTTTCCGCAGAAAGAAGCGGAAAGGATGGGGCACGGGCGGCAGATGGAGGCCGGCCGGGTTTCCCGGCGCGTTCGCGAGAGACGCTGCCCCCACGGGTGATTGAGGCGGAGCGGTTTTTGGCGCGGCGCGGCTGGACGGGCGGCGTGGCGAAAGGCGGGATGCGGCCCGAAGTTCTGCGCGGGCAGGCGAAGCCCCTTGCGGACAAGTCTCAGACAGGCAGGGTTCAGACACAGGCCCAGGCCGCAATGCAGGGAAGCGCAACTTGGCTGCCGCTGGGGCCGGTTGCGGTTGAGTCTGAGAGCTTTGGCCTGGTCACCGGGCGCGTCTCCGCGCTGGCCCTGGACCCCTCGGATGCGAGCGGCAACACCCTCTATGTTGGAACCACGGGCGGCGGAGTCTGGCGGTCGCAGAATGCGAACACCTCCGACGCCGCCGACCTCGGCTTCATCCCTCTCACCGACAATCTGCCGGCGCTGAACGGCGTTCCGGAGGCCTCGATCAGCATTGGCGCGCTTGCGGTGCAGCCGGGTGGAACGGGCGTGATTCTGGCCGGGACGGGCGACCCGAACGACGCTCTCGACTCCTACTATGGCGCGGGGATTCTGCGCTCGACCGACGGCGGAAACAGTTGGAGCCTGATCTCCTCGACGGCAGACCAGCTTTACAGCTTTAGAGGGGAGGGTTTTGCCGGTTTTGCCTGGAGCACGGTGACTTCGAGCATTCAGGCTTGCGGACCCAATCCCGCGAATTCGAATGTGGTGGTGGCAGCGGTTTCACAGGCTTATGAAGGGACGCTGGTGAACTCGGTTGATCCCGGCACGAGCTACGAGGGCCTCTACTATTCCACCGATAGCGGCGCGAACTGGTGTCTGGCGACGATCACCGACGGCGCCGGGGAGGACGTGCAAGGGCCGAACGACGCCTTCGATACGCCCGACGGCAACGCGGCCACCTCGGTCGTATGGAATCCGGTGCGGCAACTCTTTGTGGCGGCGGTGCGCTTCCACGGCTACTACCAGTCGGGGGACGGCATCACCTGGACGCGGATGGCGGCGCAGCCCGGCGGGGGTCTGACGGCGAGTGCGGAGCTCTGCCCGGCAAACACCGGCAGCACCGGATCGACAGGCTGCCCCATCTTTCGCGGCACGCTGGCGGTGAATCCCCAGACCGGCGACACTTTTGCCTGGACGGTGGACGAGTACAACCAGGACCAGGGAATCTGGCAGGACGAGTGCGCGGTGAGCGCGGGGGCCTGCGCCAGCCAGACGCTCTGGACGGCTTTGCAGACGCAGCAATGGGATACGACGGCGCTGGAGACGGATACGGC
The DNA here is from genome assembly GCA_963710875.1 of uncultured Acidobacteriaceae bacterium. Lineage (GTDB taxonomy): Bacteria > Acidobacteriota > Terriglobia > Terriglobales > Acidobacteriaceae > Telmatobacter. The sequence continues at coordinate 314,899 of CAVQBW010000006.1, forward strand.
GCTGGGTCCGGCCACCATCCAGAACGGCGACTACAACCTGACGCTGGCCGCAGTTCCCGCCGGAGTGGGCCAGGAGTACGGCACGATCCTGCTGGCCGGGGCCAACGATCTGTGGAAGACCGAGTGCCCCTACTCGCAGGGCTGCGCGTGGCGCAACACGACCAATTCAACGGTCGGCTTCTGCGCCCAGGTGGGCGAATATCAGCATGCCCTGGCCTGGAACGCGGCCAACCCGCAGGAGATTCTTGTGGGCAACGACAGCGGGCTGTGGCGCTCGACCGACGCCATCGCCGAGACGGGCGAGGTGTGTTCTTCGAGCGATGCCTCTCATTTTCAGAATTTGAACGGGAGCCTGGGCTCGCTGGCCGAGGTGGAGAGCATCTCCCAGGTGGGTTCGACGCCTTACACGATGATGGCCGGCCTGGGAGCCAACGGAACAGCCGGTGTGAAGAGCACCACGGGAGCAACCGCGGATTGGCCGGAGATTCTCGGCGGCGAGGGCGGGCCGGTCGCGGTGGACCCGGTCAACAACGACAACTGGTACGTAAACAACCAGGCGGGCGTCTCGATCTACCTCTGTTCGCAAGAGAGTCCTTGCACGCCGCAGGATTTCGGTTCGACCCCCGTGGTCAGCGATGCGGATGTCGGCGGCGATGGGCTGACGATGACCGAGCCTGCGCCCTTTCTGGTGGATGCGATCGACCATTCGCAGCTGCTGGTGGGGACCTGCCGGGTGTGGCGCGGAGGGACGAACGGCGCAGGTTGGACGGCGGCGAACGCCCTGAGCCCGATTCTCGACGGGGCCGACAATCCATTCTGCAACGGCGATGCGACGATTCGCTCGATGGCCGCGATGGCGCTGCCTTCGGGCAAGGAAGCGATCTACGTGGGCATGCACGGCTCGGCGGATGGTGGTGCTACGCTGGCGGGCCACGTTCTGTCGGCGACCTTCGATCCCACCAGCGGCGCGGTGCCCGCCTGGACGGATCTGACGTTGAACCCGGTGACCAACGACACGAATGCGATGAACCTCTACGGGCTGGAGATATCGAGCATCTTCATTGACCCGCACGACGCCACCGGGAAGACGGTCTACGTGACCGTGGCGGGGATTCAGAGCCTGCCGGAGAAGGTGGAGGTGCTCTACAGCTCGACCGACGGCGGCGCGCATTGGACGGCCTTGACGGCCAACTTGCCCGCAACACCGGCCAACAGCGTTGTGGTGGACCCGCAGGACGCCAGCACGGTCTATCTCGCCACCGATGCCGGAGTCTATTCGACGCGGCAGATTGCCAACTGCGTCAGCATCTCTCCCGGTTGCTGGTCGGCCTTTGGAAGCGGGCTGCCGGAGGCTCCGGTGGTTGCGCTCTGCGCCGCTCCGGCCAGCGCCACCGTGCAAGATCTAGTGGCCGCTACCTATGGCCGCGGCATCTGGATGGCCCCATTGTGGACAGCGGCAGGAGGTGGCACGGGGCCGGCTACCGACACTCTCTCGACGGCTTCGCTCACCTTTTCCGGCACGGTGGTTGGGCAGCTCTCGGCCGCGCAGACGGTGACGCTGACCAACAGCGGCGGCGCGCTGCTCAGTTCGATTGCCATCTCGGTAAGCGGGCCGTTCCAGCAGACGAATGCCTGCACCGCCAACCTGGCGCCGGATTCCAGTTGCGGAATCAGCGTGGTCTACGCGCCCACGCAGGCGGGCAGTCAAACCGGCACGCTGACTGTCTCTGATTTGCTGCGCACGCAGACGGTGGCCTTGAGCGGAACGGGCATCGCCGCGGCGGCGATCGGCGTAAGCCCAGCTAACCTCAGCTTTACCGGACAGCAGGTGGGCGTGGCCAGCGCGCCGCAGACGCTGACCGTGAGCAATACCGGCGGGTCGCCAATGGCCGGTGTGGGCTTCCAGATTAGCGGGCTCTCCGCAGCGAGCTTTTCGACCGGTTCGACCACCTGCGGCGCGGCCCTTTCGAATGGAAGCAACTGCACGGTGCAGGTGATCTTCACCCCGTCCGCGGCGGGAGGAGCCACGGCCTCGCTGGCGGTTTCTTCGTCGACTTCCGGCGTGGCGGCGGTGACTGTGCCGCTCTCTGGTACGGGGCAGACCTTGTCCAGCCTCAACGTGAACCCGGCGCTGCTCGTCTTTCCCATCGTGGCTCCGGGCGAGAGCAGCGCGCCGCAGACGGTGACCGTCACCAACAACGGCGGCTCGGCGGCCGGCTCGCTGACTCTCACGGCCACGCCTCCCTTCAGCCTGACGCAAAACGCCTGCGGCGCAAGCCTCGCCGCCGGGGCAAGCTGCTCGACGGGTGTCGTTTTTTCGCCCTCGGCGTTCGTGGCGTACACGGGCGCTCTGACGGTTGCATCCGGCTCACAGACGCTGGCCAGCGTGCCGTTGAGCGGGACGGGCGGAACACCCGGCGCGGTCGAGGCGCAGCCCGGCGCGATCGACTTTCCGCAGACGAGTGCGGGCCAGTCCAGCGCGCCCGTCACGGTTACGCTGACCAACCCCATAGGAAACTCCGATCTGACAAATTTTACTGTCGCGGCCTCGGCGGGCTTCAATTTGGCAAGCAATACCTGTCCCTCGACCCTCGCGGCGGGAGCCAGTTGTACTGTCGGCGTTCTGTTTCATCCCTCGAGCGCAGGCGCGCAGAGTGGGAGCCTGACCGCGAGCAGCAGCACGCTGGCCACGGGGGCAACGGTGCCGCTGTCGGGCATGGGCTTCGACTTCGGATTTGCGTTCACCGGCGCGTCGAGCGCGACCGTCGCCAGCGGCCAGACCGCCAGCTACCAACTGGTGATTACTCCACTCGGCGGCTCCACGGGCGCGTTCACCCTCCAGTGCGGTTCGCTGCCGTCCTACTCCTCCTGCACCTTCAATCCTCCGGGCGAAACCATTCCCGCCAACACCGCCGGCAACGAGTTGGTCCAGATCGCCACGGGGCTCTCCTCGTCGGCGCGGCTTGCGCGGCCGTCCAGATGGCCGATGGCCTGCGGGCTTTTGCTTGTGCCGCTGGCCCTCTGGAAGCGGCGCAGGGCGCTGCTGCCGATTGCATTGCTGGCGATCCTTTCGGGCGGCGTCTCCAGTTGCACCTCCTCGGGTGGAGGACTGACCCAGCCGCCTCCCAACTCGGGGGTAACACCCGCGGGAACGTACTCGATTCCCGTCACCGCGAGCTCGAATGGCGTTCAGCACCAGATCACTCTCACTCTGACTGTGGATTGACCACCTGCGGTGGGGCGGCCGCCTTCGGGCTACATCCTGCGAGGAAGATGTCAGGATTGAATTCCGAAGATGAGATGAATGCAGGGCATAGGGGCGCAAAGATAACCGGCTATACTTTATCTTCGGAGCTTCAGCGGCGAGCGCGCGCAACAGTTTGTTCAGAAGCCACGAGGGAGACTGCAGGAATGACCGCCAAAGTAACCGTGGAAGAAGTGGAGCGCGTGGCCGAACTGGCGCACCTCGAACTCACGCCGGAGGAGACTCCGCGCATGCTCGTCGATTTGAACGCCATTCTGGATAACGTGGCCGAGTTGAATGAACTGGACACGGCCGGCGTGACACCGCTGGCACAGGTGAGCGAGTTGAAGAACGCTGCCGGCGAGAGCGTGCTGCGCCACGATCTGCCGCGACCTTCGCTTGACCGCGCGGTCGTGATGAGCCAGGCGCCGGAGACCGATCAGGTCTTTTTCAAGGTGCCTAAGGTGATTGAGCGGTAGGCGCCATATGATCCCACCCTAGCCGGGTGAGAACGAAACGCAGGTTCTTCGACTCCGCTGCGCTTCGCTCAGAATGACAGTCAAAGGCGCCGCCGCAAGGTTCGTGGAATCCCACCTTAGGCGCAAAAAACAGAGACGCACCGAAGGTGGGGCACCCGGTTTTATTGAGGCCGCGATAAAGTCAGGAAACGAGGAAGATTTCATTGTCCAGCGAAACCAAACCTGCCACAACCTTTGTAGAAAAGCCGAAGACCCTGGCCGCACTGCGCGCGGAGATCGCCGAGGGCACAACCAAGGCCGTGGATCTGGCTGCCAGTTATTACGAACGCATCGCGCAGGTGAATCCCCGGCTCAACGTCTACCTGAGCCTGACCAAAGAGCGCGCGCTGGCGCAGGCTGCCCGCGTGGACGATCTGGCAGCCAAGGGCGATCCGTTGCCGACGCTGGCCGGCATTCCGGTGGGCATCAAGGATGTGCTGGTGATGAAGGGTGCTCCGGCGACGGCGGGGTCCAGAATTCTGGAAGGCTACCGGCCTCCCTATGACGCGACGGCGGTCTCCAAGCTCGAAGCGGCGGGGGCTGTGCTGCTGGGAAAGCTGAACTGCGATGAGTTCGCCATGGGCTCGTCGAACGAAAATTCGGCCTACGGGCCGGTGCGCAATCCCGTCGACACGGAGCGCGTTCCCGGCGGCTCGAGCGGCGGTTCGGCTGCGGCTGTGGCGGCCAACATGGCCGTGGCCACGCTGGGCTCCGACACCGGCGGCTCGATTCGCCAGCCAGCTAGTTTCTGCGGAGTGGTGGGCGTGCTGCCGACCTATGGCCGCGTCTCGCGCTACGGGCTGATCGCCTTTGCATCGTCGCTGGACCGCGTGGGGCCGTTCGCTTCGAATGTCCGCGATGCGGCAACGCTGCTGGGCGTCATCGCCGGCCACGATCCCAAGGATGCGACCAGTTCTCCGGCTCCGGTGCCCGACTATGCGGTTGAAAGCGACAGGCCGGTTGAGGGATTGCGCGCCGGAGTGCCTGCCGAGTATTTTGCCGAAGGCCTGGACCCTGAGGTCAGGACGGCCATCGAGGCGGGAATCGCCGTGCTCAAGGCCGCGGGCTGCGAGATCAAGCCGGTCAAGCTGCCGCACACGCGCTATGCCGTTCCGACTTACTATCTGATCGCCACGGCCGAGGCCAGCGCCAACCTGGCCCGCTTTGACGGTGTGCGCTACGGGCCGCGATCCAAAGACTCAGAGACGCTGGCGGATATGTACCGGCACTCGCGCGATGAGGGCTTTGGCGCGGAGGTCAAGCGGAGGATTCTGCTCGGGACTTATGCGCTCTCGGCGGGTTACTACGACGCTTATTATTTGAAAGCCCAGCAGGTGCGGCGCATTCTGGCCGAGGAGTATCTGCGCGCCTTCGCCGAGGTGGATGTGATTGTAACTCCCACCTCGCCGATGCCCGCGTTCAAGTTAGGCGAAAAGACCGGCGACCCGCTGGCCATGTATCTCGCCGACATCTACACGGTGACGGCGAGCCTGGCTGGCATCTGCGGTGTGACGGTGCCTTGCGGGGCGACTAAGGCGAAGTTGCCGGTGGGGATGCAGGTGCTGGCCGCGCATTTGAATGAGGGAACGGCGTTCCGGGTGGCGAGGGCGGTGGAGAGAGCAGGGAACAGGGAATAGGGAACAGACTGCCGGATGGGGTTCGTGGTTTCCCACCCTTGCGACAAAAACAAAGACGTCGCAAGGATGGGGCACCCGAGCTGGTGTCTGTCGAAGTTATGACCATCGTCCGATAAGCCGGGTGCCCGATCCTTCGCGTTCTTTGCGAAGGGTGGGATACCACGAACCCCAACCGGAACCCCGTTGATAGGAAGCAGATTTCATGAGAAGAGAATCGTGGATTGCAGTGATGGTGTTGGCGGCTCTCCTTACCGCAGCTCCTTTATCTCTTGCCGCTCCGCGCAAGCCGCACGTGGTTGTGCTGGGTGCGACGCGGAAGGTGGCTTACACGAAGGCTGGCGATCCGGCGGGGGCGGCGGCGGGCGAGACCGAGCTGAAGATTCGCGCGCTGCTGGTGGACGGCGTTCTGAAGGAGTGGACCACCGGCGACGCCCACGATGTGACCGACCGCAGCTTTGTGGTGCGGCGGGCGATCAAGCTGAATGATTCTCTGCCCACGGACAATATCGCTTCTGGCGAAAAACCGTCCTCCGGCAACAAGACAATTGCCGGCGCGAAGCCGGCCTTCGCCCGTGCGGCAGGCGCCTGGGTCTGGCAGCGGGGGCCTTGGCTGCTGGTGGACCGCGCGACCGGCCACATCGTCGCTCTCAAGCTGCCCGACTACGATCCCGGCGTGAGCCAGGTGAGCTGGTTTCGCGACTACGGCGCCTATTGCGGCGTGACGGCCAGCGACAAGAGCCTCTACGCTGTGGTGGCGCAGGTGGCGGCGCGCAAGGCTGTGCTGGCGAAGAAGCTGGCGGCCTTCGATATGGGGAGCCACCCTGAGCCAGTTTGCGGCCCCTCTGAGTGGCAGCGCGAACCGCTACGGGTTGCCTTTCACCCCACGGGAAAGGATGCCGTGAGCTTCGATGTCGTTCCCGGCTCGGCGGTGCTGGTGGAGGATGCGGGCGACGATGCGGAGACGCCGGCGACCGCCCCGAAAGCCACGACGAAGTAGCAGGTCAGGTAGTCAGCGAGCCGGCCAGGCCGTGGCGAGGGCGCGAGCTTTGGCCGCTTTGTGGAGGCGGCGGGCCAGCATTCTTACCTGAACCGGGAGCGTCTGGCTCCGCGCTGCTGGACTCGGGAAAGGTGAAGACTCTGGCCGGGCCGGAAGCGGACTCTTGCGAGACGCTCACCAGCAGGGTCGGAGCGCGGCCCTTCTCCGTCTTGCCCTGTTGAATCAGATTCCACAGCGTCCAGAGCAGAAAAGCCTCAGCCAGAACAACAGGAACTAGAAACAGGTAGCGAAGATCGAGAACCAGCATCGCAGATCTCCTTTCGCTGCTTCTCGGCTGCGGCGCCAGAGAATTGCAAGGGCAGGCAAAGCCGGAGAGCAACTCTGTTTTCAGCAGATACCGGCCGTGGTAAGAAGGGTGTAATTGAGCCGTAAAGGGTTCATAAAGAGAGGGCCAATTGCTGCCTGGAGGGGCCCTTTGGACCCGGCGGCCGGGAGCGGGGAACGGGGCGCGCCTTGACACGCCCCCGGCCGCGCGTATCTTATCTATTGAGGCACTCTTTTTGGAGCCCGGCAGGAATGTGCGCGCTGAAGCCGGCGCGGCCTGGGGAATAGGGCTTCAGGCGGATGGCTGTGTCGAACAGGAAGCAGACGGCAGTTGGGTCGCAGTGGGTGTGGGCGCGGGACAAGAAACTTCAGTCCCCGGTTAGCGCCAGCCGGACCCTCCTTCCAGTGCCTGGGCCGGACCGAGTGAGCGGCCCGGATCAGTCTGGATGTTCCCGGAGACAAATTTTTTCTTAGGTTCCGGCAGATGGCCGGATAGGCCTGTGCCCTGCTGAAGTGCGGCGCGGCGAACGCGACCGGGGCGGGCAAGAGACGAGTGCGGGGATGAGTGTGGCGGCAAGTCTGGGTTTGTTGGTGTTTGTGCAGGCGGCTGGAGGCGGAAGCGGGCTCACCATGCTTCCCATCCTGCTGATCATCCCCATCATGTACTTTTTGATGATTCGCCCGCAGCAGAAGAAGCAGAAGCAATGGCAGGCGATGCTTGCCTCGATCAAGACGGGCGACCGGGTGACGACGGCGGGCGGCATTCGCGGCATCATTCTCTCGATCAAGGACGATGCGATCGTGATCAAGGTTGCGCCGGACGGCATCAAGATGGAAGTGGCCAAGAACGCGATCGCCGCGGTGACGACGCAGGATGGGCCTTCGGGATCTTGACGATTGGGTTTGAGAATAGGGATTAGAGAAACGGGACGATGAAGAAGAATCTCAACAGTAAAATTGCACTGATTGTCGCGGTCCTGGTGATCTGCGTCTACGGCATCTTCGGGGTGCCGTCGGGGGTCAGCGGCAAGGCCCTGCTGGATGCGATGTCCAAGCGGATTCACCTGGGCCTTGACCTGCGCGGCGGCGTTCATCTGATCCTGCAGGTGATGGTCGAGGAAGCCGTCAGCGCCGAAACCGACAACACGGTGGGCCGCATTCAGCAGGACCTGAAGGCGGCCAACCTGACCTTTTCGCAGGTCTACAAGCCCGATCCGTCCAAGCCGGAGATCATCCGCGTCGAAGGCGTAGCGCAGGGCAAGGGCAGCGATGCGCGCTCCCTGCTGGAGTCGAAGTATTCCAACGAATACGACGTGACCGGCGGCGGGGCCGACAACAGCCTCACGCTGACGATGAAGCCGAATGTGGTGACCACGCTTGAGGATAAGACCGTCCAGCAATCGATCGAGACCATCCGCGAGCGCGTGGACACGCTGGGTGTCAGCGAGCCGAAGATCGAGGCATACGGCCTGGGCAAGTATCAGATTCTGGTCGAGCTGCCCGGCATCGACGATCTGGACCGGGTGAAGAGTATCATCCAGTCCACGGCCCGGCTGGAGATTCACGCCGTGGTCGGCGGTCCGTACAAGGACGACCAGGAGGCCTTGACCAGCCAGGGCGGCACGCTTCCGCCCGACGACATGCTGGTTCATGGCTCCGGGGAAGTGGCTGCCAACTCCGATTCCGACAGCGTGTGGTTGTTGCAGCGCATCTCGGTGGTGGCCGGCCAGGATTTCCGCTCCGCGGTTCCGAACGTGGATCAGAATACCGGTCAGCGGGAGGTCAGCTTTACGTTGACCAACGAGGCCGGCGACAAGTTCTACGACTACACCAGCAAAAATGTGGGTCAGCGCATGGCCGTGGTGATGGGCGGCCGGGTGAAGGAAGTCGCCACCATTCAGAGCGCTATTCGCGACTCCGGCAGGATTACCGGCAGCTTCAGCCCGGAGGAGGTTGAAATCCTCTCGAAGATGCTGAGGACCGGCGCGCTTCCCGCCTCTCTGAATTATTTGGAAGACCGTACCATCGGAGCCTCGCTGGGCGCGGATTCGATTCGGGAGGGCGTGCGGGCGGCCATCGTGGGCGTGCTTGTGGTGATGGCCTTCATGCTCATCTATTACCGCAGCTCGGGGATCAACGCCGACGTGGCGCTGATCTTCAACTTGATCATTCTGCTGGGCGTGCTGGGCTTCTGGGGAGCAGCGTTGACCTTGCCGGGCATCGCCGGAGTGATTCTGACCATCGGCATGGGCGTGGACTCGAATGTGCTGATCTTCGAGCGCATCCGGGAAGAGGTCCGCGCCGGCAAGGCGCCCTCGGCGGCGGTGGACCAGGGCTTTGCCCACGCCTGGGTGACCATCGTCGATACCCACGTGACCACCATCGTTTCGGCGGCCATTCTGTTCGTCTTCGGCAGTGGCCCGGTAAGGGGATTTGCGACCACCCTGACGGTCGGCCTGGCGGCCAATCTGTTCACGGCGGTCTTTGTTTCGCGGGTCATCTTCGATGCCCACCTGAATAGGATGAAGCCAGGCGAACTGGTTTCCATCTGACGAGGGACAAAGGGACTAGGGACCAGGGAATTACGTAGAGCGCCGGAGCCCAAGAACGGCTCCAGCCTCCAGGAAGCGGAGAGTACCAGTGGAATTTTTTCACAGCGTCAATGTGGATTGGCTGAGGTTGAAGTGGTATTTCCTCGCCTTTTCTATGATCTTCAGCATAGCCGGCATCGTCTCGATGAGCATTCACTGGGCGAAGATCGGCAGCCCGGTGCCGCTGGGCGTGGACTTCAAAGGCGGCACGCAGGTGCAGGTGAAGTTCGAGCAGACCCCGGACCTGAACAAGATCCGCAGCGCCACCTCGGCCGCCGGCATCAAGGATGCCAGCGTGGTGACCTACGATGTCCCCTCGAACAACGAGGTGCTCATCGGCCTGCCGGAGCAGCACAACGAAGCCGCGCTGGACGCGGGCCAGAAGCAGATCGTCGATGCGCTCCAGGCCCACTACGCCAACCCCTTCACTGTGCGCAACGTCTCGGTGGTGGGTCCCACGGTGGGCAGGCAGTTGGAGAAACAGGCTTTATTGGCAACACTCTGGTCGATGGCGGGGATGCTGGTTTATCTCTGGTTCCGATTCCAGTTGATCTACGGCGTGGCGGCCGTGGTGGCCTGCTTCCACGACACGCTGATCACGGTCGGCGCCTTCGCGCTGACGAACAATGAGATCAGCCTGACGGTGATTGCGGCCATCCTTACGCTGGTCGGCTACTCGATGAACGACACCATCGTCGTCTTCGATCGCATTCGCGAGAATCTGCGCATGAGCCGGCGCGAGTCGCTGCCCGACGTGGTCAATCGCAGCATCAACCAGACCTTGAGCCGGACCGTGCTGACTTCGGGCTTGACCTTTCTCACCGTGCTGTCGCTCTATATCTTCGGCGGACCGGTGCTGCATGGATTTTCTTTTGCGCTGGTGATCGGCATTCTCATCGGCACTTACTCTTCGATTGCGGTGGCCGCGCCCATGTTAGTAGCATGGCAGCAGTGGCGCGCGCGGAGCGGCAAGGCCGCGGTTCTTCCGGCGGCCAAGAGGGCCAGGGTTTAGGGGTGGAAAGAGCGTTGTTTTTCTTGTGTTTTTCAGTGGAAGCGCAGATCTGAACAAGGGGGGTCGCGCTTCTGTGTTATCGTTTCAATGCCGGGAACATTTTCGCCTTTCCCGGTGTCTAATTAGAGGTAAGCACACACTCGATTCGAGGCTGGCCATGTTTGAAGATTCCACGTTTGAATCCGGGGGCAGGATCAAGACCAAGAGCGGACCCTGGATGATTCCGATGTTCATCGCTGAGGCCGCGATCCTGATCCTGATGATCCTGATTCCGCTGATCTATCCCGAGGCGCTTCCGAAGGCCATGATGACGATGGCTTTGGTAGCTCCTCCTCCTCCGCCTCCGCCCCCTCCTCCTCCTCCTCCGCCAGAGGTTCATGTGGTTCACGTGCAGTCGGAGATGATGAACAATCAGCTCACGGCGCCTACCCGTATCCCGCATGACATCAAGATGGTCGCCGAGAAGGAAGCGCCGGTGGCTTCGTTCGGCGTAGCCGGCTCGGATTTTGGCGGCAACTCCAACGGCGTCATGGGCAGCATCTTCGGCGGTTCGTCCGGTCCGCAGGTGAAGGCCGCGGTGCCCAAGAAGATCAACATCTCGGCCGGTGTCGCGATCGGAATGCTGCTGCAGAAGACCCAGCCCATGTACCCGCCAATCGCCAAGGCCGCTCGCGTTCAGGGCACGGTGGTCCTTCAGGCAAAGATTTCCAAGACAGGTTCAATCGAAGATCTGCATGTTGTCAGCGGGCCGGCCATGTTGCAGCAGTCGGCTCTCGATGCCGTCAGAACCTGGCGCTACAGGCCCTACCTGCTCAACAACGAGCCGGTGGAGGTGGAGACCACGATCAACGTGATCTTCTCTTTGGGCGGATGAGGAACGTTTCCGGTTCTTTCCGCCGCAGTGGGGAAAGGACCTCGCTTTTGACCTGAATGCGAATCCTGAAAGAGCCGCATTCCCAGCAACCGCAAGTCAGTCCACAAGAAAACTCCTTAGGAGGAACGATTCAGTGATTCTCGCTCAGTTCACACACCTCGCTTCGCACGCGGCCGCCAATCTGGCATTCATCTTCGACGATGAGCAGACGGTCGGCTTCAGCCCCATGGAACTCTGGCAGCACATGGGTTGGCCGGTTCGCATCATTGCCATCACCCTTTTTGTTGAGTCGATCTGGTCTCTGGCCGTGATGATCGACCGCTACCTGTACTTCTCCGCCGCTCGCAAGCAGTCGCGCGAGTTTGCGCCCAAGGTTGCCGGCGCGCTGAAGGACAGCAAGCTGGAAGAAGCGATCAAGATCGCCGATCGCAATAAGAAGTCGCACCTGGCCGAGGTTGTGACCGCCGGCCTGCAGGAGTTCCGCTCCTCCGGCGGCACGGCCACCGACGAGACCATCGCCAGCTCGGGCCGCGCACTGGAGCGCGCCGAGGCCATCGTTCACGCCAAGCTGAAGAGGGGCCTGGCGATTCTGGCCACCATCGGCGCCACCGCTCCGTTCGTCGGCCTGCTGGGCACCGTCATCGGCATCCTGCACGCCTTCCAGCAGATCGCCACCCAGAAGACCTCGGGCATCGGCGCGGTTGCCGGCGGCATCTCAGAGGCCCTGGTGACCACGGCCTTCGGCCTGCTCGTGGCCATCCCGGCCGTCATGGCCTTCAACTATTTCACCGGACGCGTCGAGTCGTTCGACGTGGAGATGGACAACTCCTCCAGCGAGCTGGTCGACTACTTCATCAAGCAGAGCCACAGGCGCTAAGCGAGGCGCCTCGCGGCGAGAGCGGGAAGCTGCGGCGGGCGGGAGAGCGAAGGTTCTCTCCCGCCCGCCGGTTCCAACCGCGCGCCGGCGGGCGGGTCGCACAGGCAAGGCCGGAAGGCATCAAAACTCTTTAGCCAACGGAGCCCTCACAATGGGAATCGCGGTTCGCAACGAAGGCAGTAAGGTCAACTCGAATATCAACGTCACCCCCATGGTGGATGTGATGCTGGTGTTGCTGATCATCTTCATGGTCATCACCCCCATGCTGCAGAACAAGGTGTCGGTCGAGATGGCCAAGGTAGACAACCCCATCGCCATGCCCGACGCCGACAAGGAAGACGCCATCGTCGTGGCCATCACCCGCAGCGGGGATGTCTTTCTGGGGCAGAACCACACATCGATCAGCGAGCTTGGCGTCCAGGTTCGCGAAAAGCTGGTCAACACCCCCGGCAAGACGATTTACATTCGCGCCGATGCCCGCGCGCAGTACCGGGCGGTGGAAGACGCCATCGACGCCGTGCGCACCGCGGGAGTGGAAGACGTGGGCTTGCTGACGCAGAAGCGTGAAGGCAATCTTGCGGGCGGCGAGTAGTTTTTCGTTGCGCTGTCCCGTCAACGATTTCGAGTGAGCAAGGAGATAGAAGCCATGTCAATGACCACTGGGAGCGGGGGAAGCTACTCGTCGGACATCAATGTTACTCCGATGATCGATATTCTTCTGGTGCTGTTGATCATCTTCATGGTCATCGTGCCGGTGACGCCCAAGGGCCTGGATGCGCTGGTGCCGCAGCCGCCCAAGACCCAAACGCCGCAGCCCGACCCTGGTCGGACCATCGTGGTGCAGGTTCTTCATCGTCCCGGCGAGGCGCCGGCGTACAAGATCAACGATACGGACTACGCTAAGTCCGATCTGCTTCCCAAGCTGACCGCAATCTATGCCAACCGCGCCGAGCGCATCATGTTCGTCAAGGGAGACGACAATATCGACTTCCGGTATGTGGCCGAGGTCATCGATATTGGCCGCGCCGCAAACGTGGATCACGTCGGGCTGATGACGCCGAAGATCATGGCCGGCGAGTAGAATAGTTCTTGCGCCGTCCGATTAGGAATTTGTGCAAACGAGGAGTATTTAGCAATGTCAATGACAACTGGGGGCGGGGGAGGCTACTCGTCCGACATCAATGTTACCCCGATGATCGACATTCTGCTGGTGCTGCTGATCATCTTCATGGTCATCGTGCCGGTGACGCCCAAGGGCCTGGATGCGCTGGTACCCCAGCCGCCCAAGAACCCGCAGCAGCAAAACCCCACCGACCGAACCATCGTCGTGCAGGTTCTGCATGAGCCGGGCAGGGCGCCGTCGTACAAGATCAACGAGACCGAGGTCAACAACGGCATCGGCGGCCCGGCGGCTCAGAAAGAGCTGCTGGCACGGCTGACCGAGATCTACGCCAATCGCGCCGAGCGCATCATGTTCGTCAAGGGCGACGACAATCTGGACTTCCACTATATCGCCGAGGTGATCGACATCGGCCGCGCCGCGAACGTGGATCATATCGGTTTGATGACACCGAAGATCATGGCCGGCGAGTAGCGGGTTGCATTGCGCGCATCCCTCAAGGGGGATGTGTGCGCAGGCAGCCGGCGCCGGGCCCGATGCGGTGGCCGCTGCAGGTTACCGGGAGTTGAGGCTGGGCGGCTGGGGAGGGTTGAGATCCCCGGCAGACTTCAGGCCCGCCGACCCCGACCGGAGACGGTTTATCCGGAGGGAAAAGCGGGAGTACAATTTTTTTATCCTGGTTTCGGCTTCTCCCGCCCGCGGCCAGCTGACCTTAGAGATTCCAGGCGCACGGCCGATAGGCGCACGCTTGAAGGAGAAGGATACGAAGATGAATGGACCCGCACGAATTACGGCGCTCGCGTTTGCTTTGGCCGGCATGGTGGTATCCATCAGCGGGTGCGACCGCCTGGCGGCCCGTGACCAGTTGAACAAAGGAGTGGAAGCGTACAAAGGCGCTCACTACGAAGAGGCGATCGGCCACTTCCAGGAAGCCACGCGGCTCGATCCGAGCCTGCCGATGGCCAAGAGCTACCTGGCTACCGCGCTGGCCCAGAATGTGGTGCCCGGCCTGGATACGCCGGACAACATCAAGACCGCGCAGCAGGCGATCGATATCTTCAAGGAAGTTCTGGCCAAGGACCCGCACGATATCAACAGCATGAAGCAGATTGGCGGCATCTACTTCAACATCAAGAAGCTGAATGAGGCCAAGGATTGGCAGAAGCAGGTCCTGGCCGAGGATCCCAAGGATCCCGAGGCAGCCTATTGGGTGGGCATGATCGACTGGACCCAGGCGCACGAGAACGCGTTGTCAGCGCTGTTGCCCGCGGGCATCAACGACGACGGCGAGGGGAACGTCAAGGCGCCCAAGAAGATCATGGAGGAGATCAAGGAGAAGAACGCTCCGCTGGTTGAGGAAGGCTTGAAGTATCTCAACATCGCAGTGGAAAACCGGCCCAACTACGACGACGCCATGGCCTACCTGAACCTGATCTACCGGCGCAAGGCCGATGTGGATTACGGCGACCCGGAAGCGGTGAAGGCCGATGTGGCCGCAGCCGACGAATGGCGCACCAAGGCGATGGGCACGCGCAAGGCTAACGAAGAGAGGAAGAATGCGGGGCCGGGCGGCATTACCATCGATTCCAGCGGCAACCTGAAGTAAGCCTCCAGTTCTCAGGCACTGACACAAACGGCCTCCGCGGATCGCGGAGGCCGTTTTTCATGGACTGGCTTTTGATCGCGGCGCATCTATCTCGGGCGCCGCGCCGCTGCGTGCGCGCGCGGCCAGCAGCGAATCGGCCATGAGGACCGGGCGCCACCGATGAGGCAAACGACTGCGTTACCTTCGAGGTGCGTGCGCCAGATCGCGGCATCTCCGAATGGGTTCTGTGGTGCGAGCCGTTCCGGCGGCCGGGTAGCCATGAAGATTCCAGGCGGCCGGAGCGGCCAGGAACCGCCGCCGGGACCCCGGCAGGCCGCATCGGCTCGAGCGCGCGGGTTCCGAGGTACTTCTTCGCCGGGATTTTCCAGGGACTTGTTGAAAAAAACCGGAGCTAAGTTTTTGTTCTCAGGGGCTAAAGCCCGCGTTGATTTTTGCGACATTTTCGGCACCCTTCGGCTTCGCTCAGGGCAGGCCTTGAAGTCGTGCCGTGATACAAAGCCGTGGCTTTTCAACAAGTTCCTAGCAAAGCCCCGTCGGGAGGCGCGGCTTATTGCGCGCCTTGCTTGAGAATCTGTTCGGCAAAGTAGTTGTGAACCTTGGCGTCGTCGCGGAGCACCTCGAAGTAGGCGTTCTGCAGCAGTTGCGCGTGGCCTTCGCGGAGCCCCTGGCGGATCACCTGCTGCACGCGCGGGTCGTTCAACTCGCGCTGACCGGCCGGCTCGCGCGCGATCAGCTTGTAGATCGCATATCCCATCACCTTGCGGCCGGGACCGGAACCGTCGTAGACGGGAAGAATATCGGTGATCTCCCCCGGCTTGAGCTTGCCGACGGCAGCATAGACCTCGGGCTCGCTGCGCAGTTGCGATTCCGGAATAAAGCCCATATCGCCGCCATTCGGGGCGGTGTTCGGATTCTCGGAGAAGTTCATGGCCACGGTGCCGAAGTCGTCGCCATTGACCAGCTTGGCGTGCAGCTCCTCGATCTTCTTCTTCGCGTCGGCGTCGCCCGAGGCCTTGTTGTTCTCGAGGTTGCCGGCCTGCTGCGCGGGGGCGCTGGTGACCGCGATCTGCGCCAGGTGGTACTGCGGCTCGATCAGGTCGAACTCCGACTTGTGCGCCGCATAGTAGCCGCTGATCTCGGCGTCGGTGATGGTGATCTTGGACTCGATCTCCTTGTTCAGCAGCTTGGTTTTGGTCAGCGAGCGGCGAAGATCGTGCTTGAGGTCGTCTACGGTGATGTTGCGCGCCTGGAGCTGTTTTTCCCACTCCTCCGGCGTGTAGGGCACCTTCATCTCCGTGATTTTGGCATTGACGTCATCGTCGCTGGCGGCCAGATTAAGCTTGGCCGCCCGCTGCCAGAGAATCTCGTCGTCGATCATCTGGCGCAGGATATTGAGGCGGACAATGTTGGCCTGGTCGGCAGAGGGCTTGGGGGCATTGTCGCTCAGGTTGGCCTTGTAATATTTCTCCAGATCCGAACGCAGAATCTCCTTGCCGTTCACGGTTGCCATCACGTCCGGAGAGGGCGTGCGGTGGCACGCGCTGACAACGGCCAACAGGGCTCCGCAGCAAAGAACAGGTACGGCTAAACGAAAAGACGTGCGGCGAAAAGCTTCGATTTGCAACCTGGTATCCCCCATGGGAACCCAAAGGTCCCCGGCAATCAAGAATAAATCCCCAAGGCGGCAGAGCGATACGCAATTTCACGCGCGCGACCGTCAATGCCGCCTCTGCCGTCCTTTTGGCGCGAGAAGCGGGGAAGCGAAAACCGGCCGCTTACTTGCCTGAGCCCGCGGGCGCTGCCGGAGCTGCCGGCGGTTCCTCACCGGCGGCGCGCAGGGCGCGGTCGATCACCGCCCACACCTCGTCCTGGGGCAGGGCGCCATCGAAGCGCTCGCCATTGACGAAGGCCTCGGGGGTAGACTCGACTCCCAGCGCCAACGCTTCCTGGGTCGAGGCGCGCACCGCGCTCTCATCCTGTTTGGCAAGGCATGCGTCCAGTTTGGCGGCGTCGAGCTTGCCCAGCGTGCCCTCCTGGCGGGCAATTCGGTCCAGCGTGTCAAAGCTTCGCGCCGTGTCCCGATTCTCGCCGGTGACCTCCTGGCCATGGGAGTGGAGGTAATCCACGTAGGTCCAGTAGACATCGCCGCTCTGCGCGGCCAGGCAGTTGGCGTCCACCGCGGCATGCATGGCCCAGGGGTGAATCTGGCTGAGCGGAAGGTCCTTGTAGATAAAGCGTACCTTATCCTTGTAGCGATTCAGGGTGGCCGGAAAGAGTTCCTCGTGCAGCCGGGCGCAATAGCCGCACTCCAGATCGTCGAAGTTGATCACGGTGACCTTGGCCGCCGGGTTGCCGCGGATGGGGCGGCCCGCCACGTCGATCGAGAAGACCGGGTCGTTGACCAGATCGAACTTCTCCAGCCGCGCCAGCGTCTTGCCGTCGGTCGAGATCAGGAAGTCCATCACCTGCTGCGTGGCGCCGTGCGAAAGCGTGATGGGCAGCGTATCATAGCCGGAAATCTGGCTTGGCTTGCGCGCGCCGATAATTACATCTACATCCTGCGGCACGTTGAACTGGGAGCGAACCATGACCTCGATGTGGCGGCTCATGACCGGGTCCGAAGTTCCCTGCGGAGGAGATTGGGCCTTGCAACCTACGGCCATGCCCACCGCGAGCAGGCCGGCCAAAAAGTGAATGCGTGACAAAAGTGAACCCTCTTGAGAAAAGAATACTCTAGCGGGGCCGTATAGCGCTGTTCACCCGGTTACGTAGTTGCCGTGAGCCCGCAGAGGAGTAGACGCGGGCGAAGGGGAAAGGCAACCGCGTATCCGCGGCTTCCGGCCCCGGCAAGATGCGCGCGAGCCTTCCCTGAGCAGCCGAAGCGGATGGGGCGTCCGTTTTGCCGGCGGCGAAGAGTGACTTAGACCGTGTTCACACTATCCTTAACGCCTCGACGACGAGCGCGAAGTTGAGGAATCCGAGGAACACCACATCGAGGTTTTCGAGTCGCGAGAAGATGCGGCGGAATCCCTTCAGTCGCCGGAAGAGCCGCTCGACTTGTTTGCGTTTCTTGTACATTTCGCGGTCGTACTCCCACGGCTCGAGCCGGTTTCACTTGGGTGGAACCACTGGAATCATGCCCAGATCGAGCACAAGCTGCCTGGTTCACAAGCTGCCTGGTTTCATCGCCCTCGTGGGCGCGATCCATCGGCAGGGGAAGCCCTTCCGGCATCGGACCCAGTGGTTCGAGCAGCGAACGGCCTTGAGGCGCGTCGTGTGCGTTGCCCGGCGAAAGCGCAAAGGTTATGGCCGTCCGAGCATCCGCGGCAACCAAATGAATTTTCGCGTTCCATCCGCCGCGCGGCTTTCCAATGGCCTGTGGCCCGTTTTCTTTATTGCGCCAGCGCCCTCCGGATGTACCTTGACCGAGGTCGAATCCGGCGAGAAGGCTTCAATCTTGATTCGCACGATCCGCTCAGACCAATCTCTCGAAGACCCTGTCCGGAACTCCACTCTTCGACCAGCGATTCATGCGGGTGAAAACGCTGTGCCACTTTCCAAATCGCGAAGGAAGACCGCGCCATTTGCAGCCTTGCTCGGCAACAAACAGGATCGCATTGAGCACCTGCAGATCCTGCAACCGCACATTCCCACGCCGCACTGGCAAGCTATCCTTGATCTTTTCATACTGCTCAACCGCGAGTTCCATTCACTCCCCTTATAACTGAGTTAGTGTGAACACGCCCCTAGGTCTCTGACCGCGTGATGTTGTTTCTTTCGTAGCCGAACTTCTGGCGTGCCTTCTTGCGCGTGAACTGCCAGTTGATGGTGACGTGGTGGCGGTTCATCTTTCGGTCCCAGGCTTTGGCTTCCCGTCGTAGATCGCTTAGTGAAGGAATACGGCGTTGGCCGAGGCACTGGCGGCTGAACAGGCTGATCTCGATCTCCGCCTGGTTCAGCCAGCTTCCGTGTTTCGGGGTGTAATGCACCGTGAAACGCTCCCACAACAGGCCGCCGATCTTTTCACCGAACCGGTCCACCAGCGCCTTGCGGTTATGTGAACTCAGATTATCCATCACCAGATGGATGGTTTCGGCCTCCGGATAGCTGGCAACGATCTCCACCAGATAGTCGGCGAATTGCGGTGAGGAGCGGTTCGCGGTTGGTTTGGTAAAGTGCCGGCCGGCCTTTGGCTGGACACCGCAGAAGACGTTGGCCGTGCCGCGCCGCTCGTACTCGCAATCACGCCGAGCAATCCGTCCCGGCCGCATCAGCCGCGGCGGGCGGACATCGGCGTGCAGCACCACAGGCTTCTCATCCACACAGACCACTGGCTCCTTTTCCGATAGCGGCTTTTCGTAAATCTTGAGTACGTCCTCCATGCGGGCGATGTACTCTTCATTCAGTTCCGCCACGCACCACATTTTTTTCCCGCCACGGCTTCAGTTCGTGGCTCTGAAGCAGGATGCGGATCGTCTCCCGGCCCACCTGCGGCGCCAGCTTCCGCTTCACTGCTTCGGTGGCGATCAGGCGCACACTCCACCGCGCTATGCCCTGTGGCGGCGGCGAGCACACCATGGCAATGATCCGCTGGCTCTGTCCTACGTCCAGTGCGCGCTGTTTGCCGGGCCGCGGCCTTTCATACAGTGCCGACTCCAGCCCTTCCTCCTCATAGCGCCGGGCAATAGCTCGCACCGTTTTCGCAGCTACGCCCACACTGGCAGCCACCTGCGCCGCCTTCTGCCCACGGTCAAGCTGGCGCAGAACCAATGCACGCCGCAACACTCGCGACGATCCCCGCCCCTTCGTCAGCATCCCGGAAACCTGCTGACGGTCCTTACTCTTCAACTGAACATGCACCCGATGGTAGCTTTGCATGTCCCCACTATGCAGCCATTCAAATCGCGATAAAAGTGCCTGCAAAGATACATCTTTAAACAGT
Source organism: uncultured Acidobacteriaceae bacterium (assembly GCA_963710875.1). GTDB lineage: Bacteria > Acidobacteriota > Terriglobia > Terriglobales > Acidobacteriaceae > Telmatobacter. Next base: position 334,641 of record CAVQBW010000006.1, read on the forward strand.
CAGAGACCTAGTTTGAGTCCGGTAGGATTCGTTCCGGTAACAGCATAGGGAACGTCGGTAGAACTCCTATCCGGCCAGGATCTATTTGCAGCGGGAAGCGTGGTGACATGCCAACCTACGAGAGCCTATCCGAGCACCGCGAGTGCCTTAGCGATTTGTCAAGAACCGCGTAGCCCGTTAACGCGATCAGGTGCTGGAATCGTTCGCCCCGCGGCCCAAGATGAAAACTGACAACCGCCATGTCCGGAGCCTGGACAGGGTCCGGCAAACTGGCTGAATTCAGGCTGTTTATTACCTCGGCGATTCGACATATAAAGAATGTGCTATTGACTTCGCACTACGTTTCTGCCAATATCAAGCGAAATCTCATTTGGCAGATCCAATCACGAGACAGATTAGAGCGGTTCTTCAGTTCCTATAGAGTGATTGCTGCATGGAAGGCGGCTTTTTCTTGAGGAAATAGCCACTTGGCTGCGATGGCCACGCTATACGGCAACTGGAGAATCGCTATAAAGAACGGACCCGTTCTGGAAGCGGCGTTCTCATCTCATAGATGTTGTTCTCCTCGTTGGCCTTGGCTCCGCGGATGGGCATCGCAACTGTGTACCGCGTCCGGTCATCCCGGAATACTCATCCGCACTCTAGGCGCCGGCACAGGCCCAACGATGAATACAGCGTTCGGAGAGGACGAAGCAGATGCATACCATCAGACCGACACTGAAATATATCCTGAAGTTGTACGCTGGACTGCTGGCAGCAGTCGTATGGACCATGACAGGTTGTGGATCTATTAGCTCGTCAACGCCGCCAACCATTGTTGTAACGGTTCTGCCCGCCTCGGCCAGTGTTCAGGCGGGAATTGGCACACAGAGCTTCACAGCGACTCTTACGAACGACTCCCATCACCTGGGCGTGACCTGGAGCCTGTCGGGAACCGGCTGCAGCGGCATGACGTGCGGGACTCTCTCGAACATCACATCGACATCGGTGATGCTTACAGCGCCTCGAAACGCACCTTCGCCGAATACCGTAACTCTTACCGCGACTTCGGCGGCCGATACGACGAAGGGTGCGACGGCAACCATCACTGTCACCGCTGCTCCGCCGGCTCCGACGGCAACACTAACGGCCAGTCCGACAACAATTGCCTCGGGCAGCAGTTCGACTCTCACCTGGTCGAGCACCAATGCAACCTCCTGCACGGCGAGCGGCGGCTGGTCCGGAACAGAAGCCGTCAGCGGCACGCAGAGCGTCAGTCCCGCGAGCACAACAACCTATACATTGACCTGCTCGGGAGCAGGCGGCACAACGGCGCCTGTCAGCGCGACTGTGACGATCGCACCGACTCCGACGGCAACGCTAACGGCCAGTCCAACGACGATTGCTTCGGGCAGCAGTTCGATCCTCACCTGGTCGAGCACCAATGCAACCTCCTGCACGGCGAGCGGCGGCTGGTCCGGAACGGAAGCCGTCAGCGGAACGCAAAGCGTCAGTCCTACCAGCACAACAACCTACACGTTGACCTGCACCGGAGCAGGCGGAACAACCGCGCCTGTCAGCGCCACGGTGACGATCGCACCGGCTCCGACGGCAAGGCTAACGGCCAGTCCGACGACGATTGCCTCGGGCAGCAGTTCGACTCTCACCTGGTCGAGCACGAACGCAACCTCCTGTACGGCGAGCGGCGGCTGGTCCGGAACAGAAGCCGTCAGCGGAACGCAAAGCGTCAGTCCCACCAGCACAACAACCTACACGTTGACCTGCTCGGGAGCAGGCGGCACAACCGCGCCTGTCAGCGCCACTGTGACGATTGCACCGGCTCCCACGGCAACACTAACGGCCAGTCCAACGACGATTGCTTCGGGCAGCAGTTCGATCCTCACCTGGTCGAGCACCAATGCAACCTCCTGCACGGCGAGCGGTGGATGGTCCGGAACGGAAGCCGTCAGCGGAACGCAAAGCGTCAGTCCTACCAGCACAACAACCTATACATTGACCTGCACGGGAGCAGGTGGCACAACGGCGCCTGTCAACGCCACGGTGACGATCACCAATGGCAGCGTTTTATCCATCAAGGTCAGCGGCAACACGTTTGTCGATGGCTCCGGCAACGTGATTCAGTTGCGTGGCGTCAACCTGAGCGGCATGGAATACACAGCCATTCAAGGGTGGGATCCACAGGACCCAACAGGCGGAGCGTTCGGGCAACCCAACAATCCAGATTGGTCGGCCATTCAGAGCTGGAAGGCGAATATCGTTCGCATACCGCTGAATGAGGACTCATGGCTAGCCTTGACCTGTACCGATACCGATGGCGTCGTTCACAATGCGGATCCCGGCGCAAACTATAAGCAAACCGTGGCCAGTTTGGTCCAGGAGGCCAACGGCGCGGGCCTCTATGTGATTCTGGACCTGCACTGGACAGCTCCCGGCACTGTTTGCCCGATGCTGCAAACTCAGATGGCCGATGCGGATCACTCCCTCGATTTTTGGACCTCGATCGCCAACACCTATCAGAACAATCCGGCCGTCCTGTTTGAGCTCTTCAACGAGCCATACCTGAATTACGATTTCAACGCCACCGATGGCACCAATGCGTCGTGGTCTTATCTGATGTTCGGTACGGGCGGTTATGAGTTCACCGGCTATAACGCGACGAGCAATAAACCCACTTTGAAGAACGTAATGACTCCCTGGAATATCGCAAGCTATCAGGCGATGATCAATGCGGTTCGCGCGACCGGCGCAACCAACGTCGTATTGATCGGGTCGGACGGCTACACCTCCGACCTCAGCGGCTGGCTGTCGCATGTGCCAATCGATTCCGCGGGGCAGATGGCCGCGACATGGCATGCGTATCCCACATACGGCAAGACGTGGGAGAACCCCTGTATAGGCAGCGACACGTATTGCGCACCGGGTTACTCACCGCAAGTCTTCACATATGTCCAGGGCATTCTGGAGGCAGGCTATCCCGTGCTGACGACCGAAACTGGCGACCAGGACACGCCCGGTACGGTCGGTTCTCCGCTTGTTGTAAACGTGACAACATTCGCGGATGCACCTGGAAAGGCCTCTACGTCAACCGAACCCGGTGTGAGCTGGCCGGCAGTCACCGGCGGCCTCCCACCGATCGGTGTGCTCGGGTGGACATGGGATGTATGGGGCAGTCCAGACGATGATTTGATTCTGGATGTCAACGGCACGCCCACCAACGGCTTTGGCCAATTCTTTCAGGGTTGGATGGTCAATCATCAGTAGCAGACGCACACGAGACTGCCGGCCATGTCGTATTTGGGCTGTTGCGCATGCTCTCGCGCCTGAGCTCCGCGGTCTGTTTCCATGAGGACAGAACCTTTGAATGGCCGAGATCCGGTAGGCGGTTAATGATGCTCGATGATTGGGTCTTCAGATACCGACAACAGACCGACGAGACTGGGACCGATACCGTCAGCGGTTTCGCAACCTCGTCCTACGGTCTGACCTGTACGCAGAAGTAGCGTATCGAAGTTATTGAAGCCATCTCCTCGATGACCGGCGCCTTGGAATGACCTACACAATAGAGGCAAACACGCTCTACCAATCAATGAATCACCACCGGCGTTCGGTGCTTGCATCCGCAGGAGCGCCGCAACACAATCTCGACCGGCAAGATGATGCGGTTTCCCGTCTCGGGCAGATCACCGCGCTCGATGCGATCGAAGAGCAGATTGGTCGCTACCCGGCCCATCTCCTGCGTTGGCTGGCGAACCACGGTGAGCGGCGGCGAGATCAACGCTGCTAGTTCGAAGTCGTCGAATCCCGCAAAGGCAAGATCGTTCGGCATCTTCACACCGAGGTTCAGGAGCGCGGCTAGAACATATCGCGTGGCCAGTGTGTTCGATGCAAAGAAGGCTGCTGGCGGATTGGCTCCATGCAGCTTGTCTTCGACGGCTCGTAGCGTGTTTTGCTGGGATTGGCAGTCGAAAAATGCATCCACTTGCAGGCCCGCATCGCGCATCGCACGGCGATAGCCTAGAAATCGGGCGTTGATAGTGAACAGGTCGCGGCTGAGACCCATAAAGCTGATGCGCCGGTATCCATGCCCGATCAGATGCTCGACCATGCGGCGTGCGCCCGTGGCGTTTTGCACCAGCACAACATCGAACGCCGGGTCGGCAACAGGACGGTCAAAAGCCACCATCGGAGTCTTGCCAAATACGGATCGCGTAAGCCGTGATTCCCGGAATCGGGTCGGAATCACCACCATGCCGTCCACGTGCCAGCGCAGCATCTCCTCCGCCTCGGCATATTCGGTCTCTGGATCTCCGTTCGAAGTCGTGATGATGACAGAGTATCCGTGCTCCTTGGCAACGGTAGTTACCGCGTGCGCGCAATTGGCAAAGAATGGATCGTAGAGGTAGGGAAGGATGAGACCGATGCTCCCGCTGCGGCGGCCGCGAAAGGCGCGAGCGAGTTCATTGGGGCGGAACTGCAACTGGTCGATCGCAGTTTGCACGCGGCGCGCCGTTTCCTCGGTGACATGAACGGTCCCACTAAGCACACGTGAAACTGTCATCGTGCCGACGCCGGCCAGACGGGCGACGTCGCTCATTGTGGGTTTTCGCAGCACCGGTCGTGCTTTAATCTGTTGCTTTGCCCAACTGGCAGCTTGATTCTGCGGAGATTCCGGCATTTTTGATCGCTCTAGAGACACCCATCCTGCGCCAGTTTGACATTTCGAGCGGTTCCCCAATTATCTTGCCCTCACTGGGACTGCAGGAGCCGGCTCTTTCTTATGAAAAGACCAGTTGAGGGCAATGGTTTCGGCACAGCTATTGGAGAACCGCAGCAGTTTTGGAGGAGAATCGATTCTTCGACTTATCGTACTACCTTGCAGCACATTTGAGAAATGCCAATTTTTGCCGATGCCCGTATCCTCGCGCTGCGCGGGCCGGTTGGCCTCCTGGCGCCTGCTGCGGAGGCCGTGGACCAGCCCAAATGGATCGAGCTCCCAGTAGGTTGCGATCCCGGTGATCCGCTGGCCGGCGAACAGGGCGTACGCTGCACAAATCCGTTTGATCCGTGGTTCTCTGGCGCTCGCGCGTCTCATTTGTTTCCTTGAGCTTTGATCATGGCTCTTAGGCCTCGAGCCTCTTCATTTCCAGGATCGATTTGAAGCGCCTTTTCCAGCACGGCATCCGCTTCGGCAAAATGCGATTCGCTGGCCAGAGTGGCCCCCAGGTTCACCATAGCCTTCGTGAATGCAGGATCGTTCTTGAGCGCCTCGCGGAAGAGCCGCTCCGCCTCAACATCGTTCCCCTCCAGCCCGAAGAGGGTTCCCAAGTTGTTTTGGGCTTCCGCATATTGCGGATTGATCGAGATAGCGTTTTTGAATTCCTGTTCCGCCTGGCCGGCCTGCTCGCGGTCTCCCGTTGACAGATAAGCAAGGCCCAGATTGTTATGCGCTTCCGCAAAGCCTGGATTGAGTTCGATCGCCCTTGCGAACTCTCTCGTCGCCAGCTCGACATGCCCTTGTGCTTGCAGGACGCTCCCAAAACTGTTGTGCAGCTCCGCCGATTCGGGATAGGCATCAAGAGCCATCTGGTACTGGCGAAGCGCGTCATCTTTCCTTCCCGCCTTCATCAAGGCACCGGCCAGGTTGCCGTGAACGAGATTGTATTGCGGGTTCAGTTCCAGCGCTTTCTCAAACTGCGGAATGGCTTCGTCGATTCTACCGGTGCGGGTCAGGGCCGCGCCAAGATTGTTGTGAATGCGCGCGTCGTCGGGGTTGGCAACCGCCAATGCTGTCCATTCCACAATGGCGGCCGCATCCTGTCCTTTCTCTCCAAGCTCCGCCGCATGATCGAACTGCCGGTACATATCAACCGCAGGCGTATCGATCTTGACCATCCCGTCCGGCGGGATGTTGACGAACTCCGGAAGGTTCACCGCGCGGTTGGCTGCCGTCGTGTTATCGATAAAGATGGCCGGGCTGTCGTTGCCCTGCTCATCAATATGCGTCAGATACATCTTCGTGTAAGGTCCCCGGCTCTTCGACGAAAACACCAGCCAACGCCCATTGGGCGACCAACTGTGCCACGAATTCATGGGATACATATTGGCGTTCAATCGCCGCGCCTTCCCTCCCTCGGCCGGTACGATATACAACTGGCTGTCGGGACGCATGACCTGTCCGTTGCGGCATTGGACGAAGACGATCCAGCGGCCATCGGGCGAGACCTTGGGAAAGCTGTTGCTCATGCCGTTGGCCGATGCTCCGGCAATCGGCTCCGCTTTTCCCCCGCGGCCATCGTTGAATGGGACCCTGTAAAGATCGTATTGGATCTGAACTTCGTTGGGGTCGTTGGCATGCGTCGCCATCTTTCCGTCCGCGGGGTATGGATCTCTCGCTTCTGCTCTGGCGAAGACCACATACTCTCCGTCAGGGCTCCAGACTCCATTGGTCTGTACATAGTTCGGATCGTCGGCGCCCGGCAGAGGATGCCGCTCTTTTGTGGCGCGGTCATACCAGTTCAAGATCCCGCGAGTCGGATAGAAGACCTGCAGGAACCGATAATCCTTGAAGTTCGCCACGTAGTAGTTGTTCATGGGAGCACGGTCCGCGCCCGTCAGCATGGTGAGTACGTATCTTCCGTCCGGCGAGACCTGCGACATGAAACCGACCCGGTTGAATGCGAACTGGCGATCCTGAGTGGGGTTCCAGTTGACCATATCCCGGCTGCGTATGATCATCTGCGGCTGGACGGAGACCAGGGCATACAACCCCTTGTCGTTCTGCGGCCCGTCCATATCCATGCCCATCGTCTTTCCGTCGCGAGAGAAGGAATGGCAGTTGGCGCAGGTGTGCATGCCTTCAAGCACCACACGGCTTTGCGGCTGGCCGATGCTTCGCAGCCGCCACTCAATCAACGGAATCGCGGTTGGCGCAAGAGGCTTGATGATTCCTTTCTCGTTTTCAGAGGGCATCAATGGCACGTCGCGATAGAAGATCGGCGCTCCGACCGGATCCTTCGAGGTTTCAATTGAAGTCTGCCCGCTCGACAGAACGTGTTGGGGATCGTTTTGGCTGAAGCCGGTAACGATCACCTCGGCCGAACTCTCTGCGGAGTGCTTCCTGATCTTTTCCCAGGCCATCGCATCCGGAGTCCAGGTATGCGCTGCAGCCTGCTCCGGGGTGAGCTTGGGCAATTCGTTGTTGGCCGAGATGCATCGCTGGTCGATTTCGCCGATCTTCATGCGGTCGCCATGACTCTCGAAACGCATCGCTGGCGAGCCATCGGCGAAGGTAATGGCGATCCGCCACAGAGTGGCCGCCGGCGCAGCGTCGCGCCAGATGAATGTGGGAGGCGTAATCTCGGGGGGAAAGACCGAACCGTTGAGCGGGTAGTCGATGGTGATGGCGGCCGGAGCTCCCTCGGCGGCATGAACGGCCTGCTGGCTCTGACGCAGGACGGCAGAGAGGACAGCAACTGTGATCGCGGCGGCCATTCCGGCGAATAAGAACGCGGTGAGAAGTCTTTTCAAAGCGGCGCCCTTCAGATCACTTCCAGCAGGCGGAGAGATGCGGGTAAACGAATGCCGCGCACTGTCAAAAGCCGCGTTGCGCGGACTGCTTTCTGGATTGTGGGCTTTCTTCTGCGGCTGCGTCAAGGGAAACGGAACCCGGTATAGAACCTGGGTTGGAGAGGATTTGAACTCCCTCCAACCCAGGCAGGAACCAGATGAGAATGTTCCAAACGAAAATACTTGCACTTCTCGCTGCTTTGATTGCGCCGGGAACCGGAGACCCGATTCCCGGCGCGGGTTGTTCTAGAAGGTGACTTTGGCCGCCACTTGGAGCCGGCGTGCGTTATTGGAGTAACTGTTGATCACACCGAAGGTGCCGTCCGAAAGATTGGTGTCTGGCGTGCCCAGCACAGGGTGATTGAAGGCGTTGAACATCTCAAGACGCAACTGCACCTTCATCCGTTCGGTAATCGCCGTGTTCTTGGCCAGCTGAAGGTCTAGATCCTGATAGCTGGGATTGTTGATGTTGTACATCGTACGGGGCGCATTGCCGACGGTGAAATTCGGCGGCGCGACGAAACCGTTGGTGTTAAACCATGCATTGTGCGACGGAGACGTCAACTTTGGGCTGACGGGGCCCATTGAAGGACGTTGCGGTGCCGGCGCATTGTTGGCATAGAGCGCCTCGGCCGTGGTGCCATTGTCATAACTGCTCAGCAGGAGCGGGGTTCCTGTGCTCCAGTTTTCGATGCCACTGATCTGCCAACCGTTGATGAACTTGTCGGCGCCTTTGCCTCCGCTGTTCAGGAACGGCCGTCCGTGACCGAAAGGCAACTCATAAAGGAAGCTGCCCGCGATCTGGTAGTCGATGTTCTGCGCGCCGATGCTCCACTCCGCCTTTCGGTTGTATTCGTCGCCAAAGGTGCTGCTGTGAGGCCCAAGATAAGTGACCGCCGAGGCCCCGTTGTCATACTCGCGTCCATCGGTAAACGAGAGAGTGAATGTGAGCCCGTGCGACATATTCTTGTCCGCGCGGATGGTAAAGGCGTTGTACATGGAGGACCCGTCTCCCTTGCGGAAGCTCAGGATGCTGGCGTATTGCGGGTAACGTTTCAGCAGTTGGCCCATGGCAACAGTCGAGCCGCCCAACGGAAGGCCAGCCTGGTAGTACGGGCTGGTTGTGGATCCGATGACTGAGGCGAAGGGATTGGGCACGGACTGCGTCAGGGGGCAAGCATTCGGGGCTGTCTGCGGCCCGCAGCCATACTGTAGCAAGGTGGTGGTGGGCAACTGATCGAAGGGCAGGCCCGGATCGCCGTCGATCAGGAACATGCCTTTATTGGCCAGATAGCCAAGTTCGAGCTTCATGTTGAATGGCACCGCGAACTGTACATTCCCGTTCCATTCAATCTCATAGGGGTTCCGGTAGGAGCCGAAGTATGAACCGTTCCCGCCGATCGAGTTACCGACGTCGATGCCCGCAACGCACGCCGCAGACGCGAGGCAGGAGGGTGTGTTGGCTTGCGGAGTATTGTAGCCGTTGGGGAAAGGAGTGTTAGCAGTTCCCTGCGTTGTGTCGTTACCGTACAGGGTGGCGAGCGGCGCCGAGGTCTCGTTGTTGATGGACGGTTGGAAGTTTGTTGTAGTGGAGAAGCCGTCGACGCCACCGCCGCCGTCGGAGCCCGACGCCTGCAGGGCAGATGGTTGGAAGATAACGCCAACACCAGCGCGAAGGACGATCTTAGTGGTCGCATTGTAAGCCAGTCCAAAGCGAGGACCAAAATCCTTCGTTTGGATTGGCCCCTGACGGCGGCCGTACTGCGCGCCCGGGCTGCCTACGATGGTTGTTGCTCCCAGCAGGTTGCCGCAAGAGGGGCAGGTTTCGCCATTGGCAGCTAGCGCCTCCTTGATTCCGCCAGAGGTCGCAGTTCCGTACTGGGCCTGTAACGGCGAGGCCGCGGTCAGGTCCACTAAGCTCAAATTGTTGTGCACCTCTTGCCGCGGAACATCGAAGTCGTAACGGAGACCCATGTTGAGAGTCAGCTTGGGAGAGAGCTTCCAGTCATCCTGTCCGTAGAAGGCCCAGTATTGGCTGGTGGTGATGAGCCGGGCATCCTCTGAGATATCGCCGGAATCCGGTAGACCCAGCAGAAGCGACGCAAGCGAAAAGCCAGAGCCGGCAATCAAATTCCCACTCTTATCGTAGTTGTTGAGCCTATTCCCAGGGTTTTGATCCGTCCACTCATCGCTCGAGTTGAACGTGCCTGAGGGGTAAGCCCACTGGTAGAAGTTGAGCCGCAGCTCGCGGAACTCGCCGCCCACTTTCAGGGTGTGTCCATGGGCGATCTTTACCAAGCTACCATTGATGGTTTGCGCAATCGGATCTTCCTGGTACTCTTCATACCCCAGCGGGCCGAGGTCGCTGAATTGACTGTTGCTGCTGTTTTGGTTGAAGCCGAAGTGCGGGAACATCTGCCCTTCGAGGCCTGCTTGCGTCCCAAAGCCCGGATCGAAGCCAAGAGTCGTCGGGTCAAAGCTTCCGCCAGTTGGCAGACGGTTATAGGTGTTCTTGGAGAAGCCATAGCGGAATTCTCCCAGAAGTGTCGGCGAGAAGGTGACCGTGTTATTGAACGTGCCGCTGAAACCGTTGGTGTGGTAGGCGCCGCCGTAGTTGCCCGGCGAGGCGGCGTTGTCGTAGTCGTTAAATGCGTTACCGATCTGGTGCGACTCCGAATAACGCAAGAAGGAGTGCCACTGCTTGGTCACATCCACGTCAACTTTCCCGTCGAAGTGCCAGTAGTCGGTCGGGATAGTGCCCGTTTGCTGGAAGTTGTTGTAGGTGGGGTATTGACCCGCGTTCTGGAGTCCGGGGGCGATAACGGCCGCGTTCTGGATGTTGGGCTTGGGAAAATAAGCCAGCGCTTTCTGGGCGACCGTCGAGATACGCGACGAAGGAAGCACGTTATAGTTTCCATTCGACACAAAAGGATCGCGCTGGCCAGCAGTAGTCGCACCGTAGGTGTCGGGATCGAAGAGGACCGGCGTTGTGGTGCCAAACAGGCTGGTGAAGTCACCGCCATACCATGCCGGGTTGGGGACGGAGTAGGTGTTGGTCTGTCCCAAGTTCTGATGCGAGTTTTCGTAATCGAAGAAGAAGAAAGCCTTGTTGCGGCCATTGAAAACGTGGGGGATAAGGATCGGCCCGCCCACGGTGCCGCCAGTCTGGTACTGGTGCATATCCGGCTTGATGGGGTTCTTGTTTGCAACGCCCGGTGTGCCAAACGGAACTGCGTCCAGCGAGCCATTCTGCACGAACTCATAGAAGCTGCCGTGGAGCTGGTTCGTTCCGCTTTTCGTGATCAAGCTGATGACGCCGCCAGAGAATCGCCCGGAATCAGCAGGCATCACGCTGATCTGCACGTTCTCTTCCTCGACGGAGTCCTCAACCGGCGTATATGCGAGTTCGTTGTTGCCTACGTTGTTCTCCGGCAGAATATCGGTCATGCCGTCGATCATCACTTCGTTGTTGGCGTTGCGGCTGCCGGCGATGTGCGGCGTGGAGGCGCCCTCGCTGTTGCTGTTCCCAGGACCGTTGTTGACGCCCGGAACCAGCAGCGCGAAATCGAAGGGGTTGCGCCCGTTGTCGGGCAGTTCGAGAATGGTCTGGCTCTGGATGGTCTCACCCATGTTCGAGGTGTCCACGTCGAGATTCTCGGTGGTGGCGCTCACCTCGATGGTCTGAGAGACCGTGCCGACGTCCAGTTTGAAGTCCACTGGACGGGTTTCAGAGACTTGAACGACGATGTTCTCCTGTTTTGCCGAACGGAAGCCTTTGGCTTCAACTCTGACGGTGTAGGTGCCAGGCTGTACGAAAGGAATTACGTAACGGCCCGATGAATCGGTGGTCGTGTTGCGTTGCTCGTTGGTCGTCGTCAGAACGGCTGTGATGGATGCACCCTGAACCACTGCGCCTGTCTTGTCGGTCACCAAACCTTGAATGGTGCCGGTGGGGGTCTGCGCCGAAGCGAAGACCCCAAGAAAAGCGATTGCGGTCAGGCAGAATATCCAGCGAAGTTGTTTCATGCTGCCTCCTGAATTGTCGATGTTGCGAATGGTCGTCTCTGTGGATGGTCGCTTAGCGCAGGCGCAGCAAAAGCAAGGCGGCTTGCTTGGGGTCCGTCCTCTTTCGGCTTACGCCTGATGGGATCGGTATCAGCACACCTCACCTCTGGTATCGATACCATCGACGCATCCCTTCTACTCCACTGAATTATTGGCTGTCAAGAACTATTCTTGCCGAAGAGTTTCAAGAGCATGGGAACGTGTGCTACAAATGATACCGATACCGAATGAAAGGCTCTATGGCCGCCGATTTGGAGAACTCCGTCTTGGTTTACGATGTGGGGGGCAGCCATATCTCGGCTGCGGTCTGCCGGAACGGAAGCTATCGCCTCGGCCCGGCCGCGAACGGCCCGCACCCGGCTGAAGAGATCAAGGAATCCTTCGTCCATCTCCTTTATTGTCTTGGAGTTAATGCATCAAATTGCGGGAACGGCATGGGCGGCGACGATCTGCCCGTGCCTGGCCACTTCAACTTCGCGGCGGTGGCGTGGTTTAATGCCTTCAAAAGTGCCCATGCACCAGCCCCGAACCCCACCGACAAGGCCATGCAAACCGATGCGAATTAGATCCGCCATCGCCGGGATGTCTCTGTTGGTCTGCTGCCACAGCGGCCAGGCGGAGCCGCGCCCTGGCTGTCGCGGTCCGCAAGCTCTCGAACTGGAGGTCAGGAGCCATCCCACGGCAAAGAACTGGGGCGCATTGGGCGGGTGGTTTGGCGAGCAGCGTCAGTTTGCCTGCGCCATCCCTGCCTTTCAGGCGGCGTTGCGCATCGAGCCCGGCTCGGCCAGTCTTCACTACTATCTCGGTCTGACCCTTCAATCCTCCGGAGAGTCCGAGGCCGCTGTAGCTGAGTTGCAACGATCCATCGAATTGGATTCGAATCAGCTGCAGCCACGCCTGTTGCTTGGCTTGGCCTTCAACCGCTTGAACCGGCTCGCGGAGGCCGAGGAGGCGTGGGAGGCCGCTCTGCGGGTCGATCCCAACTCGGTCACCGCTTTGGACTGGCTGGCCAAGGCGCGCATCTCCGACGGCCAGTTTTCGGCGGCAATCGATCTTCTGAGCACGGCTCCGCACGACGAAGACCTTACGCTGGACCTGGCTCTGGCGTATTCCCAAGCCAACCTCTTCGACAAGGCCATTGCGACGCTGACCGCCGCACTCGCTATGACACCGGGCGATTTGCGATTGAACGCTGCGCTGGCCACGGTCTACGTCCAGTCACACCGCTACCAGGATGCAACCAATCTTTTGCGCGACACCGTAAAAGCGCATCCCGGCGATCCGACAACGCAGTTGCTATACTTGCGTGTGCTGGTTCTCCAGGACGACGACGCGACGGCGCGACCCCTTGTGCACAAGTTCCTGGCGGCACACCCCAACAGCTTCGACGCGCTTTATCTTTCCGGTATTTTGGAGACCGATGCGCAGGAGTACGCCCCCGCCGTCGAACATTTGAAGGCTGCTATCACCCTCGACCCCAATCACTACGACGCACGCTACAATCTGGGTGTCGCGCTTTCCCGCTTGCAACAGAACGATGCCGCCCGCGAGCAGTTGGAGAAGGCCGTGGCTCTCGATCCCACCCAGGCCGAAGCCCATTTTCACTTGGCTCAGGTCTACCGTTCCCTCGGTCAAACCGCGGAGGCCCAGGCGGAACTCAAGCTTTTCAAAGAGCGCCAGGACGCCACGGTCAACTTAGCCCTGGGCCAGACGAAGGCTGGCCAAGCCGCACAGGCCTTGAAAGATGGCCAAGCCGCACAGGCCGTCGCGCTGTATCGCGAGGCCGTCGAGGCCCAGCCGCAGAATGCCTCGTTCGAATACGATCTGGCGATGGCCCTCGACCTTGCCGGAGACAAAACCGAGGAACTCGCCGCACTCGAAAAGGCCATCCAACTCAATCCGGGCTTTGCAGCCGCTGAAAACCTGCTTGGCAACCTCACTGCCGAGGCCGGTGATACCGCAGCCGCTGAGCAGCACTTCCGCAATGCGCTTACTGCCATGCCCCGCTATGCAGAAGCCTCCAATAACCTGGGAACTCTGCTTGGCCAATTGGGCCGCGACACGGAGGCTGAGGTATACTTCCGCTCCGCCGTCTCCGCCAACCCGCGCTTTGTGCTTGCCTGGGTCAACCTGGCCGCCATCTTGGCCAGCCAATCCCGCTTCCCAGAGGCGCGTCTGGCCGTGGAGTCCGCGCTGAAGATCGATCCAACCGACTCCGATGCGCGCCGGCTCCGTCAGATGCTAGAGAACGCCCCCGGCGGCAGCGAGTCGCCAATGGGACCGCCCGCGAAACCTGGCCACTCCAAGAATCAGGTTCCCCATTAGCCGCATCATGTCCAATCACCTGCAAAACCTCTGGTCCCGCCGCCGCTTGCTCCAGGCCGGTTCGCTGGCTGTTGCTCCGCTGCTTGCGCCCAGGTTGGTCAATGCCGCGGAAGCCGCCGCGGCGGAGCTGACGCCCTTCTCCCGCTTCACGGATGTAGCGGCCCAGGCCGGCCTCACCCAGCCCATCGTCTACGGCACTTCCGGCGAGGTCATCTACATCATGGAATCGATGGGCGGCGGATGCGCCTTCTTCGATTACGACAACGACGGCTGGATGGACCTCTTCCTGCTCGGCGGCCGCACGCTCGAAGGCACTCCGCCCGGCTCCGGCAACCGGCTCTATCACAACAATCGCGATGGTACATTCACCGACGTTACCGCCAAATCCGGACTCGCCGACCCCGGCTGGGCGGTCGGCGTTTGCGTGGGCGACTACAACAATGATGGATTTGAGGACTTATTCCTTACTTACTACGGCCACAACCGCCTCTACCGCAATAACGGCGACGGCACGTTTACCGACGTGACGGCTAAAGCCGGCCTGCTGCATCCCGGCAACCGCTTCGGCTCCGGTTGCACTTTCCTCGACTACAACCGCGACGGCCACCTCGACCTGTTCGTCGCCAACTATGTCGAGTTCGATCTGGCCACGGCTCCCAAACCCAGCACACTGGTAGCCACTTGCTCCTACCAGGGAGTGGCCGTTTATTGCGGGCCCCGCGGCCTGCCTCTGCCCACGCACGCTCTCTACCGCAACAACGGCGACGGCACATTCACCGATGTTTCCAAGGCCTCCGGAATTGACTCCGTAAGGACCTCCTACGGCCTAACCGCCGTGGCAATGGATATTGACGAAGACGGCTGGCCCGACATTCTCGTTGCTTGCGACTCCACGCCGGGCCTCCTCTTCCTTAACAACCACGACGGTACCTTCCGCGAGGACGCCCTGATGAGCGGCCTGGCCGTCTCGGGCGATGGCCAGGCAATGGCCGGCATGGGAATTGCTCCCGGCGATTACGACCTCGACGGGCATATCGACATCTTCAAGACCCATTATCAACAGCAGTCCAGCGGCCTCTACCACGGCCTGGGCAAAGGGCAATTCGACGACGTATCCACCTCTTCCGGCATCGGAGTCGAGCGCCGCTTTGTCAGTTGGGGCGCGGCGATGCTCGACCTGGACAACGACGGTTGGCCCGACATCTTCTATGTCACCGGCAACGTTTATCCTGAGCTGGAACGTGTCTTCGCCAAGTTTCCCGCCCGCAGCCAGCCGATCCTTTTCCGCAATCTGGGCGACGGCAAGTTCGCCGAAATGGGGGAGGAGGCGGGCCCAGCCATGGCTGCGCGTCACGTCAGCCGCGGCTGCGCCTTCGGCGACTTCGACAACGACGGCGACATCGACATCCTGGTGATGAACCAGAACGACCCGCCTTCGCTGATCCGCAATGACGCGCCCGCGGGCAACCATTGGCTCAAGGTTCGCCTGGAAGGAACGAAAAGCAACCGCAGCGCCATCGGAGCCCGCGTGTTTGTGCACTACGGCGGCAAGGTGCAGGTGCAGGAACTTATGAGTCAGACGAGCTACTGTTCGGCCAGCGATCCGCGCCTGCACTTTGGTCTCGGGAAGGCCGCGACGGCGGATGTGGAGATCCGCTGGCCCTCCGGTCTGGTCGAGTCGCTCAAATCCATTGCCGCCGACCAACTTGTGACTTTGCGCGAAGGGGCTGGGATCGTGAAAGGACGTCCCTTCCGCTGAAACAATCGGCAACCAATCTTCTGAAGACTCCCAAATAGAGTGGTGAAGGTTGTTCTGCAATATCACGGTGCCGCATGCACATAATCCTGCGAAACACCGTGGCCATTTTCTTATAGATCGCCAAGGTTGCTTGTGCCCTGCATTCCCATGGCCGGTTTGCGACTACGCCACAAGCAATAACGGGCGGTGCCTGATACCCGCCTTGCCGTACCCTGTGACGACCACCGCGAATCCCTTGCCGGCATGCTTTTCTCCATCTCCCACGCGGTTCGACTTGCTGTGGTTCATTTTGGATCCCCACTTCCATGCTACGAATCCACGATTCCTCCGACGCGCCCTTCAGGCGAACTTGGCAATGAAACCGGACATGTCGCTGTAAGAAAGGGGTGAGGTTTTGCCCGAATTCGTTCCGTGCTGGGAAGCAGAAGCGAGAACTGAGTTGATACCGTGCCATTCAGGTCTTCAGCAGGGTTTGATGGCAATTGCCGGAGACCATGTGGAGGAACTTCCTTCGTTCCCGGCTCATGACACGACATAACCGTCCACGCAACCTCCGGCTTACCGCGTTGCCGGAATGAGAAAACAGGCTGACATGGAAACCGAATGGCTTACCGCATATGAGGCCGCCCATTAACTGAAGGTGAAGCAGCGCACACTGCTTCAGTGGGTACGTGAAAATAAGATTCCCGCGCACCGGCTCTCCGGCGTGCGACACTGTGTCTGGAGATTCCGCAAGCATGAGCCGGACGCTATCCTGTGTTCGTCATCCGCTGAGCCTGTTGAAGGGAGGCAGCAATGAGGGTCCAGCGACACGCAAGCGGGTCTGTGCGCTATGACAAACGGCGCAAGACCTGGAATTACCTCTGGTATGACGGCCCAAATCGCCGGTCAAAGCGAATTGGGAAGAAGCAGGAATTTCCAACCAAGGCCGCCGCATGGAAGGAAGTTGAAAGCCTTGAAATCCTGGCGAAGCCACCGGACGGAGACAAAGGAGACACGGTGCGGAGTGTGGTTGCACGGTACGAAGCGGAGCGGATGTGCGGGCTTCGCATGTTGTAGCTACCGACGACACGATTATGCCGATACTGAGCAATGGCAAAACCGCGAATGCGCGGATGTGGGTCTATGTCGGCGACGAGGGCCATCCATACAACGTCTTCGACTTCACACTCAACCGAGGCCGCGACGGCCCGAAATACTTTCTGAAGGATTACCGGCAAGTTCTCCTTGCCGACGCCTGCAGCCGACATCAAAAGCGCATTGCCTGATTCAATCATTTTGTCTCCCGGTAGAGAAAAGTGGCTCGATGAGCAAATCGAGCGGATTACTCTAGAACTCGCCAAGGAAGATCGAGCCAAACTCCGTAATATCCTTATGGAATCCAAAACGAAGATTTGCGCTATGATACACCCATGAAGCAGCCGCCCGACAATCCAGAATTTGCCCGATTCACGGACGCGATGCGAACGATAGTCAAGGTGTCGAAGACGGAGCTAAATAGGCGCATTGAAGCGACGAAAAAAGGGAAGCGGTCTAAGGTTTCCGCTTCCCCCGATTCTGCCGTTTCATCCTCTGCCGCCAGTTAAACTCTCGTTTCTCGGACCTTGCCTGTCAGTTCCGCATAGGTGAGCCGTTTGCCTGCGATCTGTGAGACAGCCAGCGCGAATCTATCGGCATCATTGAGTGGGTTATCTTTGGTTGCGCGGTTGTTGTAGCGGAATGCCTGTTCGTCCACGTACCTGTCAAGGTGGAACGGCTCTACGGCCACGTATGTTCCGCTGAGGCCCCTTTTAAGCAGAGACCAGAAGTTCTCAATCCCCTGAGTGTGGACCTGACCGCGCACGTATTCTTCGACGTGGTTGACGGTCTCGTGAACGAACTTGGACATAGCCAGATTGTCATATGCGGTTGCGCTGTCAGTGTAGATGGTTGAGCCGCCTTCGACCGCTGCGAGTATGGCGGCTTGCAAGGTATCGCGCTTGACGTTCGGGACGACCTGGGCGCGAACCTTCCGCGCATCGCGGTCAAGCATACCCATGACAATCGCCTTGCTTCCGGCGTATTCGGCAGTCTTCATTCTGAGCCGTCTATCGTTGTGCATCTTGCGCGGGTTTGGGCTGAAGAAGGTTTCGTCCACTTCGACGGGTCCGCCGTCTGAGCCTAGTTTGTTGCTCCAATCGCTTTCCTTGAGCGCAAGGCGGATTCGATGCAGCATGAACCATGCAGTCTTCTGAGTCACTCCAAGGTCGCGCATGATCTCGTAGGAGCTAATGCCGTTCTTGCAGTTGACCACGAGCCAAACGGCAGTGAGCCACTTATCCAGCGCAATCGGCGAATCCTCAAAGACGCTGCCAGTCTTGACGCTGAATTGCTTGTGGCACTCCTTCGCCATGCACTTGAAGATTCGGCGCGAACTCAGGTAGGAGACCTTCTTGCCGTCGCAGAGGGGGCAGATAGGCCCTTGGGGCCAGCGCATAGCCGATACGAACTCAACGCAAACGTCTTGATCTGCGAAGTAACGAATGGCTTGCTGTAGGTGTTGTGGGAACTCTTGTTTATGCTTCATTGCGGCCTCTTTCATAGCAATCTAACTCTACCGTATGATTCATGGTGTGTCAAGTATATTCTTGCCAATGTAAATTATTGATTCTAAAGTGGGGCGGCGGGCGGGGATCGAACCCGCGACATCCTGAGCCACAGTCAGGCGTTCTGCCACTGAACTACTGCCGCCATCTACCACTTGATTGTAGCATCGAATCAGGACAGCGGACCGCCTGGCCGGATGGAGACGCCCCGGCGAGGCCGCTGCCAGCACTGGTGCGACGATACCGCTGGGAGAAGAAGGTCACCCAATGACGCCGCCGCAACCCTCGTATACTTGGCGCGTTTTCAAAGCCATTTCTCTTAAAGGAGCAGCCCATGAAGGTTAGCGTTGCAAGAATCGTAAACTCAGTCTCTCTGGCATTGGCACTCGGCTTTTACATGCCGGCCCTCGCACAGAATCCGAACCCGCCGGACGTCTTCGATTTGAGCAAGGTAAAGTTGCAGATTGTCGATGCCACATTCGTAACCAAACTGGACAGCGAAAAGGCCCATTTCTCTGAGAGCAAGCCCGACCAGTACCACGGCCTTATTGTTACTGTGCTCGTCACAAAGGCAATCGGAGAAGAAGTGACTCTGACTTGCCAGGATATCGCCCTGCATTACCGGTATGGAAACGGCTCCGACGTCGCCCGCTGTTATGGGTTGTCGAATTACTCCATCCAGCAGGATGTGGACCGCTCCTTGGCTCTCTATTCTCAAGGCTGGGGACAATCCACCACCGGGCCGGCCACCACCAACAGCGGCACGGCTTACATCGATCTCTTCTTCCAGAACATGGAGCCCAACACCAGCGACCTTTACCTCTTCATCGCCCAGCCCACCGGCGCCCATTTTATCTCACAAGGTTGGAAGAAGAATTGACTGAGCCTCCACAGCCAGCGGATCGCTGGAATCGCGGCGCGTGGCTCTTCCGCGACCGGACGCTGCATGGACTGGAAATTTTGCTGGACGAGGCCTTCGTTCTCCCCGGCACCGGTTTCCGGTTCGGCCTCGACGGGATTATCGGGCTGGTCCCTGGCCTGGGCGACGTGCTGGCCGGACTGCTTTCGCTGGTGATTCCGCTAGCCGCCTGGATTCGCGGCCTCCCTTACATCACGCTTGTGCGCATGGCGGCCAATCTCGGCATTGGCGTGCTGGTGGGCTCGATTCCCCTCTTCGGCGACATCTTCGACGTTGCGTGGAAGGCCAACCGGCGCAACTATCGGCTGCTCGTGCGCCATCTGGGCGAACCGCGCCGGCACACCTGGCGGGACTGGGCCTTCCTGCTGCTGCTGGCCTCTGCGATGGCGCTGGTCTTCGCCGTTCCTGTTGCGTTGGTCGTGTGGTTTCTGGCCTGGCTCATCGGTCGCTGAGCCCGGTCCGAGGCGCGCAACGGGAAAGCAATCCGCGCTACAATCGAAGAGAGTCGGGGCGTAGCGCAGCCTGGTAGCGCATCTGCTTTGGGAGCAGAGGGTCGGGGGTTCGAATCCCTCCGCCCCGACCAGTGTAAACTATTGATATTTCAAGCGATATTGACGATTTCAGCCACTCATCTGCTTTTTGCGCCTACATCACTGTAGTCAATTTTGTAACAGACGACGCTTTCGAGGAAAACTAGAGGAATTCCAAATTGAATTACCATCAGCAAATCGTCTTGTTTTCTTCCAGGATTCCTGTGTGTTACCAGACCGTGTTCACACTATCCTTAACGCCTCGACGACGAGCGCGAAGTTGAGGAATCCGAGGAACACCACATCGAGGTTTTCGAGTCGCAAGAAGATGCGGCGGAATCCCTTCAGTCGCCGGAAGAGCCGCTCGACTTGGTTGCGTTTCTTGTACATTTCGCGGTCGTACTCCCACGGCTCGAGCCGGTTTAACTTGGGTGGAACCACTGGAATCATGCTGCAATCTCTCGAAGACCCTGTCCGGAACTCCACTCTTCGACCAGCGATTCATGCGGGTGAAAACGCTGTGCCACTTTCCAAATCGCGAAGGAAGACCGCGCCATTTGCAGCCTTGCTCGGCAACAAACAGGATCGCATTGAGCACCTGCAGATCCTGCAACCGCACATTCCCACGCCGCACTGGCAAGCTATCCTTGATCTTTTCATACTGCTCAACCGCGAGTTCCATTCACTCCCCATATAACAGAAGTAGTGTGAACACGCCCTAGCATCTACCTTCTTGCAACACTCGGTCACGATCATCAGTTCGTGCAGGAGGTTGCCCCGATGCCCGAGCATCGCCCCTCGAAGTGGGATCGCCGCCGAACGTATTTGGCTTAGGCCCAATTCGAAGAACTGCATTTTAGCCGGAATCAGTATGGATGTATTCGCTGATGCCATGAGGTGGATAAAGATTTATGAACTGGTGACAAACGCATGACAACTCCGAGTCGCGACTCGGCCTAGGATCAGGCTCGGCAGGTTAGAGAAGGCTGCGCACACAGCTACTCCCCAACGGCTCGACCTTCCTTTCCCTGCTAACTTCCCAAAGGAGATCTTAGTATGCAGATTCGCAGCACCGCAGCCGCCGTCTGCCTCGGCGTGCTTCTTCCCATGCTTTCGGTTCCGGCCGAAGCACAATATCACCTCACAAACCTGGTTTCGAATCAAGTCCACCAAGCCCCGACCGTCGACCCATTGCTGGCCAATCCCTGGGGATTAGCTCGGAGCGCCACAAGCCCCTGGTGGCTCAGCGATAACGATACCGGCTGGTCGACCCTCTACACTGGAACCGGAACACAGGAAGCACTCAAGGTTGTGATTCCCACTGCCGGAAACGGGCCGGTCGAGCCGACAGGCGTAAACGGCCCTGGAACACCGACTGGAATCGTGTTCAATGGATCAAAGACGGATTTCCAGGTTTCGGGCGTGTCCTCGTCTTTCATCTTTGCCACGCTAGATGGCACCATCAGCGCCTGGCCGGGCGCGAACAGAAACCTGGCGACCCTCGTAGTGGACGACTCGGCCAGCAAGGCGAGTTTCACAGGTCTGGCCATCACCAGCAATCCCTCGGGGAATTTCCTCTACGCGGCGGATAACACGAACAATGTAATTGATATGTACGACGGCAGCTTCACATGGGTGAAGTCGTTTGGCGATCCGACGGTCCCGTCAACCTTCTCAGTCTTCGGCGTTCAGGACATCAATGGCCTGGTTTACGTCACCTATGCCGTACCAAACGTCGGCGCCGGAGGCTACGTGGACATCTTTAAGGAAGACGGAACCTTTGTGAAGACACTGATAAAAGGAGACAAACTCAACCAGGCCTGGGGTGTCGCCGCTGCTCCGTCCAATTTTGGCCCCCTGAGCAATACGCTACTGGTTTCAAACAACTCCGTTGACGGCACCATCAATGCGTTCGATCCGATTTCCGGGAGGTTTGTCGGCACAATAAGAGACGAGTTTGGGAGAAAGATTGTTCTCAATAACCTCTGGGGAATTGCCTTCGGCGGCGGAGCCACGAACAATGGAGCAACGAACGAGTTGTTCGTCACCGTGGGTCAGGGAATTGGCACCGCAGAATTGGCCGGCACCTTTGCATCGATCGTCTTCAAGCCGTATTGACAAAAAAGCTTAAGAGAAAGACGTAACCCGGGCCGCCTGATACAGTCGGCCCGGGTTCGCCATGCCAGGATTCTCGATCGGTTGAATTGAATTCCTTCGAGAGCTATGCGCCGCGGCGAATTTCCTGCTCGAGCACGTATCTTCGACCGTTCGCAGCGGCTCGGATAGAAAGCATATATTGTGACAGGGAGCGAGTGAGGCCGTGCCCCAACACTCCCGGGGCCTGGACTCCAATGAGCGATTGCATGGCTCTCAAGAGCCGCCCGCCCCAAGCTCCAAACTCACCCCCCCAAAGCCTTCAACGCGGGCCCTGCCAGTCTGCCGTGACATGCCAACCCAATCCGCGTTACGCTGTAATGGACTAGCATTCGGCGCGCAGAAGGAGCCCTTCGACCACTATGCCATTCCAAACAACCTCGAAGATCTGGCACAACGGCAACCTCATTCCCTGGGAGCAGGCCAACATCCACGTGATGAGCCACGTCATCCACTACGGCTCCAGCGTCTTTGAAGGGATTCGCTGTTACGGACAGCCGCAGGGCTCGGCCGTCTTTCGCCTGCCGGAACACATGCAGCGGCTGCTGGACTCGGCCAAGATCTACCGTATGGAGCTGCCCTTCAACCTCGATGAGCTCTGCGCCGGCGTGGTGGATGTCATTGAGGCCAATGGCATCGCTCCCTGCTACATCCGGCCCATCGCGCTGCGCGGCTATGGCGAGATCGGCGTCAGCCCCAAGGGTTCACCCATCGAGGTCTACATTGCCAACTTCCCCTGGGGCAAGTACCTCGCCGGCCAGGGCGGCGCGGACGTCTGCATCTCCAGTTGGAACCGCCTGGCGCCCAACACCATGCCCTCCCTGGCCAAGGCTGGCGGCAACTATTTGAACTCGCAGCTCATCCACATGGAGGCCGAGGTCAACGGCTACGCCGAGGGCATCGGGCTCGACGTGAACGGCCTGGTCAGCGAGGGTTCCGGCGAAAACATCTTCATCGTCCGCAACAACGTTCTCTTCACGCCACCTCTGGCCAACTCCGCCCTCTCCGGCATCACCCGCGACAGCGTGCTGACCCTTGCCCGCCACCTGGGTCTGGCGGTCGCCGAGCAGCCCATCCCCCGCGAACTGCTCTACATCGCCGACGAGGTCTTCTTTACTGGCACGGCCGCCGAAGTTCAGCCCATCCGCTCCATCGATCGGATCCTCGTGGCGGACGGCAAACCCGGCGAGATCACCAAGAAGATCGCCGACGAGTTCTTCGGCATCGCCAACGGACTCAAACCCAACCGCTTTGGCTGGCTCACTCCGGTCAAGGTCAACGCCAGCGAGGCGGTCGGCGCTTGACCAATTGACCGGCAAAAACATCATGGGGACGGATCGGCAAACTCGCCCTTCCGTCCCCATTGTTTTCATGGCCTTCTTGTCGAAGCCAGATCTCCTGAAGCTTCTCCTATTGTTGGACAATGAGGGTGATTGTTGCAGAACTCGTCACCTGGTGCGTCTGAGGAGTAGGGGGAGTAGACCCGCCGCCCCCACAGCCGGTGCAGGCAATCGCCGTCGCAACCAGCAGAACCAGCCCGAAGCAAGCGGTAACCCAGACGCCCCGCGCTGCCAGTCTTCTTCTCAAAAGGACCAGCGGAATCAGAAGAATCGGCAGCAGAATCCAACTGGAGGCCGGGCCGGAGACGGTTTCTGTAAAGACCACCGTCACCTGATATGTTCCTGCGGGAGTGGCAGCGGTGGTGGTGATCGTTAGCGCGTTGGCTGTCGAGGAATAGCTGCAACTGGCCCCCGTAGGCAGGTTAAGGCAGGTCACGGTCGCGCTCTCGACCGAGGAAGGCAGGGTCACCGGGTAGGTGGCCGTCGAGCCGGCAGTCACTGTCGCTGTGGTTGAGGAGAATGTTGGCCCGGTCGTCGATCCGGAGGACGAATCCACCTCAAATTGGAATGGATCGGAAGTTCTTCCACCCGGACCCGGCGTAACCACCGTGATGGCGACGGCGGTTCCCCCGGAGGCAATATCGGCTGCCGGAACCTGCGCCGTCAGTTGCGTTGCGCTGACGTAGGTCGTGGTCAGAGCGGATGTTCCCCAATAGACCGCTGAACTTGCAACGAATTCCAACCCGTTGACAGTCAGCGTGAAAGCCGCTCCGCCCGCGTCGGCAGATCCAGGCGAGATGCCGCTGATGATCGGCATGGGATTCAATGAAACGCTGTCGTTCACCACCTGCGACAAGGCGCTCGATGTGCTGCCGGAGAAGTCCCCGTCGCCGGCATAGACCGCGATCACTGCGTCGGTGCCCGTCGGCAGCGCAGTGGTTGCCAAACTTGCCGTGCCGCCGCTCAGCATCGCGCTCCCCAGGCTTGTGCCCGAGCCGTAGCTGAATGCCACCGTGCCAGTAGCCGTACCGGCAAACTGGCCCGAGACATTCGCTATCAGCGTCACGGATTGCCCGGTTGTGGATGGATTGAGCGACGATGCCAAAGTCGTCGTGGTGCTGGCTTTGTTGACCACTTGGTTCACCGCCGTCGAGGTACTGCCGGCAAAGTTGCCATCGCCAGGGTACGAGGCTGTGATCGGGTTCGTCCCTGTTGGCAAGTTGGTGGCGCCATAAATGGCTACACCGTTCAACAACGGTCCATTGCCGAGCATTGTTATTCCGCTCAGGAAGTTCACGATTTCGCCGTTGGGTGGTACACCGCTGCCGGTGGAAACCGTTGCGGTCAGGGTTACCGGCTCCCAATAGACAGACGGATTTGGCGTGGGCGCGGGGGTCAGCGTGGTGGTGGTCGCCGTCAAGGTAGAGCTCTCATAGATGAAGCCGTGCAGGACGGAGTTGGCATCCGCGTAGGTTCCGGCAATCGTCCCCGAGGCGTTGATCGCCAGGCTGGCGGTGCCTTGGTCGGCAGCCGTGCCGGCGGTGGGATCGTCCAATGTGGTGATGCTCCCATTGGCTGCGCGCAGGTAGCTGTGAACCACGTAATCGCCATCGGAATAGAGGCCGACGATCTCGCCCGTTGGGTTGACGCACTTCAAAATCAGATCGCCGAAGGTGATCGTGCCGCTGTATTTGGCACTGGTTGCAACGAGAGGCCCCGCGCCT
This sequence comes from uncultured Acidobacteriaceae bacterium, assembly GCA_963710875.1. Lineage (GTDB taxonomy): Bacteria > Acidobacteriota > Terriglobia > Terriglobales > Acidobacteriaceae > Telmatobacter. The sequence continues at coordinate 359,608 of CAVQBW010000006.1, forward strand.
TCGACTCTCAGAGCGCCTGCTTTGGCAAGCAGCCTTCTCAGTTGGATGAGAGGGCTGTTTGACTTTCTCGACCTGACGGAAAGGCCGTAACTCTTGCCAAGCCGGCTGAGTTTACTGTTGAGCCGGCCGCCAGCTCCCCTTCGCAGCGATGCAGACGCGCTAGAACCAGGAGCGTCATAGGCCGCGATCGTGCCGCCGGCTGGCAGCACAAAGCCATGCGCCACATAGTTTGTATCCGTGAAGGATCCTGAGATGTCCCCGGCTGCGTCGAAGGCGTCCGGATAGGTTCCCTGGAAGGAAGCCGTGCCCGCGCCCGGAGCATCGATGGGGGTGATCGTGCCCGTAGATGCGCTGCGCATGAATCCGTGAATTACATTGCTGGCATCCGCATAGATGCCAATCACGTCTCCGGCGGCATCGATGCCGGTGGCGATCGTCCCCTGCCCCGGTTCCGTACCGGCGGCTGGAGCCTCGAATGTGCTGATCGTGCCGCTGGCGTCGCGCAGGAAACCGTGTTCCGTGCCGATGCCGTCGATGTAAAACCCCGAAACCTCTCCTGAGGCGTTGATGCTGACGACGTAGGTTCCCGGATTGATGCTTCCGTAGACGGTTGGTAGCGGAACTGCGTCGAAGATCGTAATCGTCCCACTGGCGTCACGGACAAAGCCATGAGAAAAGGAGTTCGTGCCAGACGCAGTCGCAATCGTTGTCGAATAGTTTCCCGCAATCCATCCAGCACCATTGATGCAGACTGGGAATGTCCCTTCCATCTTGCCTGTGTCTTCGCCGGTAACATCGAAGATGGCGATTGTGCCGGTCGTTGCGGATCGCACAAAGCCATGCACGCGGCCGCTCGCATCGTGGTAGAGTCCCGCGATGTTCCCTGCCGTGTCAAAGCCAATGGGGATGGTCTCGATCTGTGCCCCGCCCGTGCCCGAGGCATCAAAGGGGGTCATCGTGCCGCCCGCCGGCAGCACAAAGGCGTGTTCATTGCCGTTGGTGTCGATGTAGACTCCTGCTACATCTCCCGCTGCATCGATGCCCAGGGCAGCGGTTCCCTCATGCGCTCCGGTGCCCGCGCCAGTTACATCGATGGACGTGAAAGGAGAGCTTTGAGCAGCAGCTCCTGACGACAAGACGGCGATGAGCCCCGCAACGAGCAGAGCCCTAAGACACAAATCGCGAGAGTCCTGGAACATGACCTCATACCCACGGCCCAAGCAGCGTGGTTTTGACTTAGCGCCAAAGCCGATGGCTGCTCCGCCCCTTCCGCATTGAATTCTGAGAAACTCCGGGTCGGCCTAGGGTGAAACAGAGGAAATGTCGGCCGCATCCTGCTGGAGTAAGCGCAATGTTATGTCCTAATCCGCGTTCCTGTCAAGATCGAAATGGGGGTAGGCCAATGGTCTGGAGACAATGGATCGGCAGGAAGTGGCGACTGCATCCCTCTTCGCCGTTTCGCGACTCGCAGATCCACGATGCGCTCTCTACGCGGGGCGAGTATCATGAGCTAGTAGTCATAGCCGATCACTGTCCACTGTCCGCAGAGAAAAGGAAGATCGCCGCGCGTGAAACCCGAGATGAAAGTGTCGCTGGCAGGCCTCGAGCTGGCCAACCCGGTCATCGCCGCCAGCGGCACCTTTGGCTATGGCATCGAGTTTGAAGAAATAGTCTCGCTGGAGCAGCTCGGCGGCTTCGTCACCAAGGGCATCTCGCTCGAACCCATGCCCGGCCACCCGGCGCCGCGCATCGTCCAGACCGCCGCCGGCATGTTGAACGCCATCGGCCTGCAGAACGTCGGCGTCGAGGACTTTATCAGCCGCAAACTGCCGCCCCTCAGCCGCTATCCCCGCTGCAATGTCATCGTCAACGTCTTCGGCCACACGGTCGGCGAGTACATCGCGGTCATCGAGCGGCTCAACCAGGCCCCAGGCATCGCGGCCTATGAGTTGAATGTCTCCTGCCCCAACGTCCACGCCGGCGGCATGGCCTTCGGCTCCGATGCCGGCTCGCTCGAATACTTGGTCAGCCGCGCCAAGACAGCCTCCGAAAGGCCTCTCTTCGTCAAGCTCTCGCCCAACGTCACCTCCATCGCCCACATGGCCAAGATCGCCGCCGAGGCCGGCGCCGACGCGCTCAGCCTTACCAATACGTTTTTAGCCATGTCCATCGACCCCGAGACCCGCCGCCCGCGTCTCTCGAACATCACCGGCGGCCTCTCCGGCCCGGCCATCAAGCCCATCGCCCTGCGCATGGTTTATGAGACAGCCAAAGCTGTTAACATCCCCATCCTCGGTATGGGAGGCATCGTCACCGCGGAGGATGCGGTCGAGTTCCTGCTCGCCGGAGCCACAGCCATCCAGGTGGGCACGGCCAGCTACGCCGACCCACGCGCCACTGAACGGCTTGCCCACAGCCTGGAATCCTGGTGTCGCAGTCACGGGGTCGAGAAGGTCTCCAAATTGACCGGAGCACTCGAGATTCCGCGCGGCTGAATTGAAAGCACTTCCGTCCGAGGCGCCGGAACTCTGCATTTGCGGCGGATTCCACATTCCTTTAGCGAAGAGTCTGTGCGCCATTCATTATGACAACGTAACCCAACGTCACTGAAGGTTAAGACTGTTTGAGCCGATATTCAGATTGTCTGGACCATGTTATGGGTCTATCGTGAAGAACTATTGGAGATCGGCGCTCTCGTTTGGAGTGGGAAGAACCACTGCTGTTCTCCGCTTAGGTGTTGCCGAATCGGGGCTGGGTGTGTATGGATTCGTCCTTAGAGCCCAAAACTGGCTTCTGCCGCCGAGGTAGTCTATTGAACCGTCTCCGTCCATGTACGTGCTTGTTGATTCTGCTCTTTGCCTCGGCAGACGCACTGCTTGGACTGGACCCGAGCAAACATATCGATCAGTACGGCCATGGGGTCTGGACCTCGCAGCACGGTCTCCCTGGGAATGCCGTGTATCAGATATTGCAAACTCCCGACGGGTATCTTTGGATCCGGACCTCCACCGGGCTGGTTCGCTTCGATGGAGTGCGATTCGTCCCCATGGATACAGTGATCGGCGACGGGCCTGTAAAAGCGATCACCATGGGCGCGGGGGGCGATCTGCTGGTTCGGACGATTTCCAGAACATTGATTTACAGAAATGGGACCTTTTCAGATTACGTAACGCCCGGCGCCCTTCCCGATGGCGGCATCAAGACTCTCTTTGAAAGCAGCAAGCACGAGGTGCTCCTGGGTTCCGATGACTTTATCTACCTTCTTCAGAACCAGGGAATCAAAATGCTATTGCACGGGTCTGGTCATGTGGACGCTTTCGCGCAGGATGACGCGGGAAAGGTGTGGATCGGCGGCGCTTACGCACTTTACAGCTATCAAAACGGAATGCTCTCAAAGGCGCTGGACGTGCGGGCAATGAATGGGACCATGGCAATTTCCGCACTGGCCATGGACCGCCGGCAGAATCTTTGGGTCGGCACCTGGGACGGGCTCTATCGCGGAGAGGGGGACCAGTTGCCGCTCAAGCGGATCGCTCCCGACGCCATCCATGGTCATATTCAAGCGCTCCTGGAAGATCACCAGGGAAGTCTATGGGTCGGGACCGACGACCTGGGACTGATTCGCCTGTCGGGCGATCAGATCTCGTCGTTCACGGCCTCAGACGGTCTAAGCGACAACAAGGTCCTCTCTCTCTTTGTAGACCGTGAGGGCGGCCTTTGGGTAGGTACGGCAAGCGGCCTGGATCATTTCCGCGACCCCAAGGTGACCACTTTAACAGTGAAAGAGGGCCTTCCCTCGGACGACACGCGAGCGGCCTTTCAAACTCGTGATGGAAAGCTGTACGTCCTCTGCGTTCCCGGCGGGCTGGCCCTCATCAACAATGACGTTGCAACCGAAGTTTCGCGAGACAAGCACTTATCCTACCAAGGCAATGGCGTCTTCGAGAGCGGGGACGGCAGCCTGTGGTTGGCTACACTAGGGGGCTTGACGCGTTTTAAGGACGGGAAATTCACTGTTTATGATCCAGGTGGCCGGTTCACGAAGCATCACATTTCCGCCATCGGCGAAGACGATGAGAGCCTAATTGTCACTACCGACGAACAAGTTGCGCTCCGCTTCAAGGACGGTCAAGTTCGGCCGTTCACCATTCATGGCCAGGACACACCCCTTACACCCCCAGGCAACTACACAATTACGATCTACCGCGACCCATCCGGGACACTCTGGTTCGGCACTGTGCAGGGACTATTCAAATTCGCACCAGGCCAGTCTCCTATGCAGGCCCGACAAAGACAAATTGATTTCACGGTTACCTCGATCTCCGACGATCACCAAGGCAATCTCTGGCTGGGCGGACGGACACTCGGCATCACCCGCTTTCGCATTCAAAATGGACAGGTGACCCATTACAGACAAAAGGACGGGCTCTTCGACGATTTCCCATCCCGCATTCTTCTCGACGAAAAGGACAACGTCTGGATCAGCACCACGGGCGGAATCTACATGGTCAATCGGAAGGATCTGGATGATTTCGCCGATGGCCGGATTTCCACTGTGCGAACGGCCATATTTGGAACGGACGACGGCATGAAGACCAACGAGGCCAACTTCGTGCTCTCCCAGCCTGCCGGATGGCGGACACGCGATGGCAGGCTGTGGTTTACAACCACCAAGGGCATCGTCGTCGTGGACCCAAAACATATTGTCCATAACGACATGATTCCGCCCGTAGTCGTCGAGGAAGTCTTGGTGAACAATCACTTGATGCCGAAGGACAACGATCTTCAGATTCCTCCGGACAAGGACAAAATCGAGATTCACTACACGGCTTTGAGCATGCTGATTCCCGACCGGGTGAAATTCAAATATATGCTCCGGGGTTACGATCGCGATTGGGTGGATGCCGGGACGCGCCGCGTGGCGTACTATACGAATCTTCCTCCGGGACAATACCGCTTCCAGGTCATCGCCTGCAATAACGACGGCGTCTGGAATAAGGACGGCGCTTCAGTCAGTTTCACGCTCAAGCCACACTACTACCAGACCGACTGGTTCCGTATCCTCTGCATCCTGATTCTCGCCATCATGGTCGCAGGCGTATTCCGATTCAACACGCGCCGCTTGCGCACACGCGCGGAAGAACTGAGCCGGGTTGTGGATGAGCGCACCAAATCGTTGCAACTGGAGGTTCTCGAACGCCAGCGCGCCGAAGAAGCGGCGATTCAAGCCCGCGAGAGTATGCGATTCCAGGCAACCCACGACGCTCTCACTTCCCTTCTGAATCGCGGCGCCATTCTGGAAGTGCTGGGCCATGAGCTTCCGCGTTCCGTTCGAGAAAAGACACACATTGCCGTGTTGATGGCCGATCTGGACCACTTCAAGGATGTGAACGACAAGTTTGGGCACATGGTCGGGGACGAGGTATTGCGCGAGGCGGCAGGCCGCCTGCTCAGGTCGGTTCGCTCCTATGATTTCGTCGGCCGGTATGGCGGCGAGGAGTTCCTGGTGGTGTTGACCAACTGTGATTCGGACAACGCGATCGAGCGCGCGGAAGAGCTGCGCCAAGCCATTGCCGGAGTGCCGGTCGAGACCGAGCGCGGTCCCATACCAGTGACCATAAGCATGGGAGTGCTTTCCACCCAGATCATGAGATCGTCGTCTCCGGACGAGCTCCTCCGGGAGGTCGACGCCGCCCTCTATACCGCCAAAGACGCCGGGCGAAACTGCTGCTCCGTTGCTGTCGCGAACACAAGCATGACAGGAAAAGCCTGACTCCGCGCTTTCAGGCCCAAGGCGAGCAGCCCCCGATTCGGACCTTGTCTCTCATTCGTTTCCCCATCCCAACCTCAGATGCTGAAAATTCCAACCACATGGGTGTGACGCAGCTCACAGCCGACCGTTATTTCGCCTGCGTACCTTCCCATTTATCCATCGGTGAACCTTCTGCGGCTTCCTAGGATTCCGCTCCGCCGGACCAGGTTCTCCGATCCCTGCGTGGTGAGCGAGGTAGGCATGGGTCAATCAATTTACCAATCGATGCAGCAGAAGGGCTACAGCCGCAGAGACTTTCTCCAATTCTGCGCCGCGGCCGCAACGGTGGCAGGCTTCGGTCAAACCGGTGTCGCACAGGTTGTCTCGGCCTTTGAAAAGAAAGAGAAACCGGCTGTTGTGTGGCTGCACTTCCAGGAGTGCACTTGCTGCAGCGAGTCGTTCATTCGCGCCTCGCACCCCGTCGTTCTCGACGTGCTGCTGGACGTACTGAACTTGAACTACACCGAGACCCTGATGGCGGCCTCCGGTTTCCAGGCGGAAAAATGCCTCACCGACACCATCGCCAACAACAAGGGCAAGTACATTGTGCTGGTAGAAGGCGCCGTGCCCACGGGCGATGACGGCGTCTACTGCATGATCGGCGGCAAGACCGCCGAATCGATCCTGCAGACCGTCGCCAAGGATGCGGCCGCGGTGGTGGCGTGGGGCAGTTGCGCCTCCAATGGCTGCGTTCAGGCGGCCAAGCCCAACCCCACCGGCGCCACGCCAATCTACAAACTGGTGGACAAGCCGGTCATTAACGTCCCCGGCTGCCCGCCGATCGCCGATGTGATGATGGGGGTGGTAACGCACCTGCTGGTGGTCGGCACGCCTCCCGCGCTCGACAGCCAGGGCCGGCCCAAGGAGTTCTACGGGCGGCGCGTGCATGACACCTGCTACCGGCGACCGAACTACGATGCCGGCCTCTTCGTCGAGTCGTGGGACGACGACGGAGCGCGCAAGGGCTATTGCCTTTACAAGATGGGTTGCAAGGGGCCGGTGACCTACAACTCCTGCTCGGTGGTGAAGTGGAACGAAGGCACCAGCTATCCCATCCAATCCGGCCACGGCTGCATCGGCTGCAGCGAAGAGGGCTTCTGGGACAATGGCCCGTTCTACCAGCATCTTTCCTCCTTCCCCGGCTTCGGCGTCGAGAGCACGGCCGACACCATCGGCACGGTCGTCGGAGTGGCCACGCTGGCCGGAGTCGCGGCGCACGCAGTCGTCACCAACATACGCAAGAGAAGCGTGATCGCGGAAGTGCACGCTGAAGACCAAAAGGAGTCCTGAGCCAACATGACACGCGTAGTCGTCGATCCGATCACTCGTATTGAAGGCCACCTGCGCATTGAGGCAGTGGTGGAAAACGGCGTCATTACCGACGCATACAGCGCGGGCACCATGGTGCGCGGCCTGGAAAAGATTCTCACCGGCCGCGATCCTCGCGACGCATGGGCCATCACCGAGCGCGTCTGCGGAGTCTGCACCACCGTCCACGCTCTCACCAGCGTGCGCGCCGTCGAAAGCGCTCTCGGGATCACTATCCCTCCCACTGCCGAACTGATCCGCAACATCATGATGACCACCCAGTATGTGCAGGATCACGTGATCCACTTCTATCACCTGCACGCACTGGACTGGGTGGACATCGTCAACGCGCTGAAGGCCGATCCGAAGAAGGCCGCCGAGCTGGCCGGTTCCTTCTCCAAGTGGGACAAGAACACCCCCGCTTATTTCTCCGAGGTGCAGGACAAGATCAAGGCCTTCGCCGCCAGCGGCCTGGGCATCTTTGCCAACGGCTATTGGGGTCACCCGGCCTACAAGCTGCCCCCCGAGGTGAACCTGATCGCGGTGGCTCACTACCTCGACGCGCTGGCCTGGCAAAAAGAGATCGTCAAGATCCACGCCGTCTTCGGCGGCAAGAATCCGCATCCGAATTATCTGGTGGGCGGAGTTCCCTGTTCGATCAACATGAATGAAGTGGCCGCCATCAACTCCGAGCGGCTCAATCTAGTTTCGCGTTTGATCAGCCAGGCGGATGAGTTTATCAACCAGGTCTACATCCCCGATCTGCTGGCCGTTGCCTCCTTCTACAAGGACTGGGCCAGTTGGGGCGGCGGACTGACGAACTATCTCAGCTACGGCGAGTTCCCGACGCAGGGCTATGGAAAGCCGGAGGCCTTCAAGTACCCCCGCGGCGTGGTCCTCGGCCGCGACCTCAGCCACGTGTACCCGGTCAACGCCACCGACTCCCAGGAGATCAAGGAGTACATCGCCCACTCCTGGTACAGCTATGAGGGCGGAGACTCGGCCGGCATCCATCCCTGGGCCGGCGAAACCAAGCTCAACTACACCGGACCCAAGCCGCCCTTTGAATCCCTCGAAGGCTACGAAAAATACTCCTTCCTCAAGACGCCGCGCTGGAAGGAACAGCCCATGGAAGTGGGCCCTCTTGCCAGGTTGCTCGTGGCCTACGCCTCAGGCCGCACCGATGTGCAAGAGTTGGTGAAAGACACTCTCGGCAAGCTGAACGTCCCCGTAACCGCGCTCTTCTCCACTCTGGGCCGGACCGCTGCGCGCGGCCTGGATGCGGCGCTGGCCATGATCTGGCTCAAGGAGTTCTACGGCCAGTTGATGGAGCGCGTGAAGATCAACGAAGTCTCCACCTTCAATGGCGAGTTCTGGGAGCCGAAGAGCTGGCCCAAGGATGCCGAGGGGGTTGGCCTCACCGAGGCTCCCCGCGGCGCGCTGGCCCATTGGATCAAGATTCACGACGGCGCCATCGAAAACTATCAGCTCGTGGTGCCGACCACATGGAACGGCTCTCCGCGCGACGCCAAGCAGCAGCGCAGCTCCTTCGAACAGGCTCTGATCGGCACTCCGGTCGCAAAGTTGGACGAGCCGGTCGAGATTCTGCGCACCATCCATTCCTTTGACCCGTGCCTGGCCTGCGCCGTGCATCTCTACGATCCGCAGGGCCGGCACCTTCACCAGGTCTCCTTCGAGTGAGGGCTATGAGCACCCATGGCATTGGCGTAAAGGATGTGTTTCGAGCGAATGGCAATCAACCGGTGGAATACCGGCGCATCTATGTGTGGGAACTGCCGGTGCGCGCCTACCACTGGATCAACGCAATCGCCCTGGTGGCCCTATGCATCACCGGCTACCTGATCGGTGCGCCCATCCGCGCATTTTATGCGGCCGAGGCCTACCAGCAGTACTGGTTCGCATGGGTGCGCTTCATCCACTTCACTGCCGCTTTCGTTTACGTCTTCAACTTCCTGGCGCGGCTCTACTGGGGCTTCGTCGGCAACCAGTACTCCCATTGGAACGCTTTCTTCCCGCTGAAAAAGTCGCAGCGGAAGGAGATCGTCAACGTCATCAAGGCCGATGTGCTGGAAGTGAAGATGCACGGACCCATCTCGACCGGCCACAATGCGCTCGCCGGTTTCATCTACTTCGGCACCTTCCTTGCGTTCGCCTTCCAGACCATCACCGGCTTCGCCCTCTACTCCAGCATGAGCAACTCCTGGTTGCCGCGCATGTTTACCTGGGTCGTGCCCCTGATGGGCGGCGAATTCGGCGTGCGCTTCTGGCACCACACCTTCCTCTGGTTCTTTGTCACCTTTGTCATCGTTCACGTCTATCTTGCCTTCTATCACGACTACATCGAGGGGCGCGGTACGGTATCCTCGATTATCGGCGGATGGAAGTTCGACCGGGCGGAGAAGAGTGGCAAATAGCGGCACGGAAATCAAGCAGGAAAAGACACTGGTGCTCGGCCTCGGCAACGTCCTCATGGGCGACGAAGGTGTTGGCGTTCACGTCGTGCGGACTCTCGAAAAGCATCCGCTGCCAGCCAATGTCGAATGCCTCGACGGCGGCACGGGTGGATTCACGCTGCTCGAGCCGCTGCAAAGCGCCGCTCGCGTCATTCTCATCGACGCAGCCGCCGACGGCAATCCTCCCGGCACTGTCACCCGCACCACGCCCAGCTTCTCGCGCGATTATCCGCCCACGCTCACCGCCCACGATGTCGGCGTCAAAGACCTGCTGGATGTCTTTTATATCCAAGGCGGCGGACCCGAAATCATCCTCTACGCCATCGCCATCGACCCCAGGCAGCCCATCTCGATGGAACTCTCCGAAGAGATCGCCCAGGCCGCCCAAACCGCCGTCGCCGAAATTCTGGCGGAGTTGAAATCGATCTCTATTTGATGGCCTATTTCCTAGGCAGGAATCGCCAAACGCATCACCTGAGTCACCGGCTCGGGAATTGGTAGGCCGTCTTCGCGCATTCCCTCAATGTGCATCTCAATTCCCTCGCGAAGCAACTGTTCCGTCTGAGCGAAGGTCGCAGCAGCCACACCCAACCCCGGCAAATCCGGGGCATAGGCACTCCATCCGTTCGATGTCTTCTCGAATACAGCCGCATATTCCTTCATTTCAATCCTGCCTGTTTGAGAATGTTGCTGAAAGTCCCCTTGTCCATCTCCTGCGATGGGTGACCTGCAACCGTGACCCGGCCGACCTTCACAGGGTGCTTGAACTGACGGTGGCTACCCTTCTGCGCCACCTGATACCAGCCATCGTCCTCAATCAGCTTCAGCACATCGCGAACTTTCATGCAAACGGCTCAATCCCTGCTGAGATTATAGCTCCGATCGACTTTGACATTCGAGACAGGCCCAGGGCTACTATCCCGAGACCTGGAGAACAAGGCTACTTGGCCCGTTCATTCATCCTTCCGAGCACCTGCTTTAGCGCCTCCAGCTTCTGCCCGGCCTCGCCCAGTTTCCCGGCCGCCGTCAGTTGCTGGTAATCGTCAAAGTCCCTGCCCGCCTCCTTGATCAGCGCATTCATGTCTTCCGCCGGAGCCGCGGTTCCCACCGTTGCCGCTGCCGGACCAGCCGCAACCGGAGCCTCGGCCGCACTGAGCGAAGAAATCCCTCCGCCGAACAAAGACGACAACGCCGCCTCAAAGGTAGGTCCGTAGGCCAGCTTGTCCTGCAAAGCCAGCACCACCAGCCGCAACTCCGGCATCGGGCTTTGGTCGGCTTGCAGATAAATCGGCTCCGCGTAGAGCAGCGCCTTACCCGACGGAATCACCAGCAGTGTTCCCCGCCGCACACGCGAGCCGTGCTGATTCCACAAACTCAACTGCCCCGAGAGCTGCGCGTTCTGATCGATGCGCGCCTCGATCTGCAGCGGCCCGTCCACCAGCCTGGTCTTGGGAAAGTCGTAAACCACGTCGGTGCCGTAGTGCTCGCCGTCGCTGCGCCCTGCAATCCAGCCAATCAGGTTGTTGCGATTGGCCGGCGTAAACGGCAGAATCTCCGCGAACTCCACGCCGCTTTCGCCCGGCAGCTTCATCAACACGAAGTTCGGCTCCATGGGCTGCGCCTGCTGCGCTCCATCCTCGCCCAGCCCAACCTCTGTGGCCACAGTCCATAAATCTTCGCGGTTATAAAAGACCTCCGGATTGGTCATGTGGTAAAGGCCGTACACTTCGGCTTGTAACTTGAGCATTAACTCGGGATAGCGCACGTGCTTGCGCAGCCCGGCCGGCATCTCCGAAGCGTCCTTGAAGAGACTGGGAAAGATACCGCGATACGCAGCCAGAATCGGGTCCTCATTGTCGAAGACATAAAAGGTAGTCGTCCCGTCATAGGCGTCAACCACCACCTTGACGCTGTTGCGCACGTAGTTGACCGGCTGGCCATCCACGGTGTAATGCGTCGAGTAGGGATAACTGTCCGACTGCGTGAAGGCATCGAGAATCCAGGAAAGCCGGCCATCGTCGGTCAGAACGATATACGGGTCCCGGTCGAAGGTCAGGAACGGCGCCAGGGCCGCGGCGCGCTCACGCACCGTGCGCCGCATCAGCAGGCGGCTCTCTGCATTTACATCGTCGCTGAAGGGCAGCTTGGCCAGGTCGCCCCGGTCGAAGGCAATCAGCGCCCGGCGCAAAAAGCCGCCCAGCTCAATGCCGCCCGTGCCCTGGTAAGAGGTGAGGTTGTTGGTGTCGCCCTGCGGGTAGTTGAACTCTTGCTGGCGCGTCTTCACGTAGACATCGGTGTTTGTCAGCTCGCCGAAGTAGATCTCGGGCCGCGTCACTTTGAGGCTGGGTGTCGTGCTCTGCACCGGCATATTGCTCAACAGCAGCGTGGGCAGCCCTTCGGTCGTAAACCCATTCACCGGGTTCATCGTGATGCCGTAGCCATGAGTGTAAATCAGCTTTTCATTGATCCAGTTGCGGCTGCTCTCCGGCAGCCTGTCCACATTCAATTCACGCGCGGCCAGCATCACCTCGCGCATTGAGCCGTCGATCTGGTAGCGGTCAATATCGATATCGGGAAAGTCGTAGTAAGTGCGAATCGTCTGAATCTGCTTCAGCGTATCCTGCAGCGCGCGCCAGTCCCACAGCCGAATATTCTGCAGCGTAGCCTGATTGTTGGCCGGATCGGTAGCATCCACCGTGGTCTCGGCCGGAAACTCGCTCTGCACAAAGCGGTTCAGACCATAAGCCTGCCGGGTCATCTCGATGTTATGCGCGATGTAAGGCTCCTCCCGCACTAACTCGTTCGGCTTGACCACAAAGTTCGAGACATACCAGCCCACAACCGTGATTGCCGCATAACAAACCACTGCCGGAACGATGGCCCCAACCAGCCATCGCCCGCGCGGAGCAAACATTCCGCCCGCCGCGGCGATCACAGCCCCCAGCACCAGCGCCACAGAGACCACAAGCAAACCGGTCAGCGTCACATGCGCATCGGTGTAACTGACCCCGTCAAAGATCGTATGGTGATCGAAGAGTTGCTCGAAGCGGCCAACATAGACACGCGCCGCCACAACCAGCAGAAGAAACCCAACCGAGATAGACAACCCGCGCCACGGCAGACCGCTAAGACTGCGGCTCTGGCTCAGAGCGCGCGCCCCGCCGGAAACCAGAAGGAACAACGCGGCCAGTAGGCAGGCGATCACGCTGAGCGTCAGCAGCCAGCCCAGAATCAGTTGCCACGCCGGCAGGGTGAACAGATAGAAGTCGAGCGGTCTACCGAAGATCGGATCGGCAGCACCGCCCCGAGGCGCATACCACCAAAGCGCAAAGGTCTGCCACTCTGAGGCCATCGTGCCGCCTGTCAGCAGCGCCACGACCAGCGAGCCGCCGATCGAAACAAAGCGCAGCACTGGCTTGAGCGAGAAGGTAACCGGATTGCCATTGAAATAAATCGTGTGATCGCCGGGCAAATCGTTGCCGTGCGCGTGCTTGAGCGCGGAGAAGATCCCATACAAGATCAGAAACGTCATCACTAAGAAGCCCGCGAAGATCCCCCATTCCAGCCCCCGCGACTTCCAAAATACCTGTTCGTAACCCAGCGACTTGAACCACAGAAGGTTGACCCAGTAGGAAACCGCTGTCCTGCCGAAGAGCAAAATGACGGCAACTATGGCGATGAGAAACATCAACCTGCGCCCTGTGCGACGCGGATGCTGCGACGACTTGTTCCAATCGATGGTCTCGGGCAACTCTCTACCCCACTCTTTCCGAATCTTCCTCTGTTGCACTTCCAGGAAGCCTTCGACGCCTGAAACGCGGCGCCGTTGCACTTCCCAAACTCAATTTCTCTCCAACTTCACTCTAATCCTCTTCACCGGCCCGCGCACACGAGGGTCAGATGCTCCACCGCGGCTACACGGCTGCAATCACGACTCTTGCAGCGATGCGCGGCCGCCTGCCACGCCGGTCTCCCGGCGCGACTTGATGTCTCGCATCGGCGGTTGGCCGAAGAGCCTTCTGTACTCGCGGCTGAATTGGCTCGCACTCTCATAACCCACCTCGAAGGCTGCGCTCGCGGCATCGAGGCCCTCCGTCAGCATCCGCACACGCGCGGCATGCAGGCGCAGCCTCTTCTGATACTGCAGCGGGCTCATCGCGGTCAGCGAGTGGAAATGATGATGCAGCGTGGAGACCCCCATCTGCGCCACCGACGCGAGTTCCTCAACGCGCAAGGGCTTGTCGAAATTCGCCCTGAGCCAGCCGACGGCCCTGGCTGTGCGATTGCTCTGCACGCCCAGCGTCGCGATGGCGCGCAGATGCTTGCCCAGAGCTCCGCGCAGCAGGCGGTAGACGATCTCCCGCTGCATCAGGCTGGCAAGGAAGGGAATGTCCTGGGGTGCATCCAGAAGATCCAGCAGACGGGAACATGCGCCCAGCAGTTCGACGGTAGTAACGCCCAGCGCCATGCCGCGTGCACCGGACGATAGATCCGCCGATCGAAACTCCTCCTGGCTGAGAATCTCCCGGACCACAGGCATCTCGAGTTTGAGCATCATGGCCAGGATCGGCTTTTCCCTGGATGCCTTTGTCACTTGGCTGACCACTGGCAGATCGATCGAGGTCAGCAGGAAAGAGGAGTCGTCGCATACGTAGGTCGTGCCGCCAAAGTTGATGCGCTTTTCTCCCTGGACGAAGACAATCAGCTCCGGCTCGTAGGCCGTCGAAGCGCACTCCGTCGGAGCACTCTTGCGGTAGAGGCTCAGCCCCGGCACGCCGGTTGCCTCTTTGCCGTCCACCCGGATGTGAGCGGCAATTCTGCGCGCCAGACCGGCTCGCATCTCAGCCGCTTCGGCTCGGGAATTCCCTTCTTCCTCTCTCAGCTTTGCCATCTGAATCCTGCCTCGCCCGTTCAAAACCAAAGTAGCACTCAATGCGAAGGGTCGTACACAAAATTACCCGCATCGACAGAAATAGGCAATAGGTTTGCAGGATTGGGATACCGCTCGATGGACTCTTTTTCGTACTCTGATTCAGAGGCGAGTTGCTCGTACGACCTTCCCGCTGCCTTCTCCTCTTCGAAATCATCTTTGGAGACGAAGCCGGAAGAAATCTTGCAGTGCTTCACGGGCAATCACGCATCTCAAGAGTTACCATCTGCCGAGGAGGTTGAAGGTTCTTCATGTACAACACAAAGGCTTACTCCGTTGCCAGTTCGACTTCGCCGTTTGTTTCCACCACCATCGCGCGGCGCGATCCAACCGAGCACGACGTCCAAATTGAAATCCTCTTCTGCGGCATCTGCCACTCCGATCTTCACCAGGCGCGCAATGAGTGGAGCGGTCTTATGCCCACCGTCTATCCCTGCGTGCCCGGCCATGAAATCGTAGGCCGGGTCACTCGGGTTGGCTCCGGCGTAACCAAATTCAAGCCCGGCGATCTTGCAGCCGTCGGCTGCCTGGTGGACTCCGACGGCACCTGCCCGGAGTGCAAGGCGGGATTCGAGCAGTTCTGCCCCAATATGATCCTCACCTATAACTTCCCCGACAAGCACACCGGCGGCATCACCTATGGCGGCTACTCCGACAGCATTGTCGTCACAGAGCGCTTCGTACTCCGCGTTCCGGCGAACCTCGATCTTGCTGGAACCGCGCCTCTGCTCTGCGCCGGAATCACCACCTATTCGCCGATGCGCCACTGGGGTGTAACCAAGGGCAAGAAAGTCGGCGTCGTCGGCCTGGGCGGACTCGGCCATATGGGCGTCAAGTTCGCGCACGCATTCGGAGCTCACACGGTCGTCTTCACCACGTCACCGAACAAAAAGGACGACGCCCTTCGCCTCGGAGCCGATGAGGTGGTTATCTCCCGAAACGCCGATGAAATGGCCAGGCACGCCGGCAGCTTCGACTTCATCCTCGATGCCGTGGCCGCCGAACACGACATCAACGCCTACATCAACCTGCTCCGCCGCGACGGCAACATCACCATGGTGGGCGCGCCGGAAAGGCCGCTAGCCGTCTCCGTCTTCGGCCTTATCTTCGCGCGCCGCAGCTTCTCCGGCTCGCTGATCGGAGGCATTGCCGAAACCCAGGAGATGCTTGACTTCTGCGGCCAGCACAACATCACCGCGGACGTCGAGGTCATCCCTATCCAAAAGATCAACGAAGCCTACGAGCGTCTGGCCAGGTCCGATGTGAAGTACCGCTTCTCCATCGACATGGCTTCGCTCAAATCCGAGTGACGGCTGAGCGAGGCGCCTCGGTCCAAAACGATACCAGACAACTGACAGGAGATCGAAATGCAAAAGCGCAAATTGGGAAACGGCAACCTGGAGGTATCGGCGATCGGCCTCGGCTGCATGAGCATGAGTTCGGCCTATGGCCCGGCTGCCGACAAGAGCGAGATGATCCGGTTGATCCGTGCCGCCCATGACCGTGGCGTGACCCATTTCGATACGGCCGAAGCCTATGGGCCGTTCATGAATGAAGAGCTGGTGGGCGAGGCGCTCCAGCCGATCCGCGACAAGGTAGTGATTGCCACCAAGTTCGGCTTCGACATTGATCTTGAGACTGGCAAGCGGAGTGGCGGAACCAATAGCCGGCCCGAGCACATCAGGCGTGTAGCCGAGGCCAGCCTGAAGCGTTTGCGGACCGATCATATTGATCTCTTCTATCAGCACCGCGTCGATCCCGGTGTGCCGATCGAGGACGTGGCAGGAGCGGTCAAAGAGTTGATTGCCCAGGGAAAGGTCAAGCACTTCGGCTTGTCGGAGGCCGGGGTTCAGACGATTCGCCGGGCGCACGCTGTCCAGCCGGTCACCGCGGTGCAGAGTGAGTACTCGCTCTTCTGGCGAGGTCCGGAGGCCGAGCTTCTTCCGGCTCTCGAAGAGCTTGGAATCGGCTTCGTGCCGTTCAGTCCGCTTGGCGCAGGGTTCCTCACGGGCAAGATCGATGAGAACACGAAGTTCGATCCCTCCGACTTCCGGAACCTTGTGCCTCGCTTTTCGCCCGAGGCGCGCAAGGCCAATATGGTTCTGGTCGATCTGGTCAAGGCCGTCGCGGAACGCAAAAGCGCGACGCCGGCGCAAGTCGCACTCGCCTGGCTGTTGGCGCAGAAGCCGTGGATCGTGCCGATCCCCGGAACCACCAAGCTGCATCGGCTCGAGGAAAACCTCGGCGCGGTGAACGTCGAGCTAACCACGGACGACCTCAAACAGATCGACGAAGCTGCTTCCAGACTGAAACTCGAAGGAGCGCGCCTTCCTGAAGCTATGTTGAAAATGACAGGACGCTAGACTGCCGGGCGCACTGGTTCAATCGCCCGCCAATTTGGCCGGCAACAACAAAGAGGAGAGACAATGCAAAAGCGCAAATTGGGAAATAGCAATCTCGAAGTATCGGCAATCGGCCTGGGCTGCATGGGGATGACATTTTCCTATGCTCCGTTCCCGGAAAAGAAGGATTCGATCGCACTGATCCGCGCGGCCGTCGAGCGCGGCGTCACCTTCTTCGACACGGCCGAGGTCTATGGCCCATTCAACAACGAAGAACTTGTAGGCGAGGCCCTCGAACCCTTCCGCGGAAAGGTCGCCATCGCCACCAAGTTCGGCTTCGATCTCAATCCTGACGGAAGCCACGGCCCAAAGGGAACCGACAGCAGCCCCGAGCGCATCCGCATGGTCGCAGAGGCCTCGCTGAAGCGGCTGCGCATCGATGCCATCGATCTTTTCTATCAGCACCGCGTCGACCTCAACGTGCCTATCGAAGACGTCGCCGGCGCCGTCAAGGACCTCATCCAGCAGGGCAAGGTCAAGCACTTCGGCCTCTCGGAAGCCGGCGCAAAGACGATTCGCCGCGCCCACGCCGTCCAACCCGTGGCCGCCCTCCAGAGCGAGTACTCCCTCTGGTATCGCACCCCCGAAGAGGAAATCATTCCAACCCTTGAGGAGCTCGGCATCGGCTTTGTGCCATTCAGCCCGCTCGGCAAGGGCTTCCTGACGGGCAAGATCGACGAGAATACGACCTTCGCAAAGACCGACATTCGCAGTTCGATTCCGCGCTTCACGCCGGAGGCGCGCATAGCGAACCAGAAGCTGGTCGATCTGCTCGGCAAGATCGCAGCGGAAAAGAAGGCGACGCCTGCCCAAATCGCGCTGGCCTGGCTGCTGGCCAAGAAGCCATGGATCGTTCCCATCCCCGGAACGACCAAGCTGCATCGCCTGGAAGAGAATATCGGAGCCGCCGCCATCGAGCTGTCAGCCGAAGACCTGCGCGAGATCGAAAGCGCCGCTGCAAAGATCGAAGTGCAAGGCGCGCGCTACCCGGAGGCCCTCGAGAAGATGACCGGCCGCTGAGCGATCCAGCTGGCCATTTCAAAGATTCAGTGAAGAAAACCCACAGAACCTGGCATCGACAGGCCGGGTTCCACCAGGATCGATTGAGGAGAAACCAACCATGGAGATCAAGCGAATCGGTTCTCAGCCTTCTTATAAGGGGCCGGCGGATTATTTTACCGGCACTGTGCGTGTAGACCCGCTCTTCGATTCACCTGACCCGGCGCTTGTCGTTGGCGCCAGCGTCACCTTCGAGCCCGGCGCCCGTACCGCCTGGCACACGCATCCGCTGGGACAGACTCTAGTCGTCACCTCCGGCTGCGGCCGCGCGCAACGCTGGGGAGGCCCGATCGAGGAGATTCGGCCCGGCGACGTGATCTGGTTCGCACCGGGAGAGAAGCACTGGCACGGAGCTGCGCCGTCCACGGCGATGACCCATATCGCCATTCAGGAAAAGCTCAACGGCAAAACCGTCGAGTGGATGGAGCAGGTGAGCGACGAGCAATATTGCGCGTAGCCCGGTCGTGGGTCCGTCTGAAGATACGGGCTTCACAGGCTGCGGAAGAATTCTCTCGGAACCTTCTCAGGTGTCAGGGCACGCCTTCAGCCGTGCCGCTATGATCGAGAAAAACTGCGGGCTTTAGCCTTTGAGGGAATGGATTGCAGCACCTGACACCGGTTATGAAACAGCCTCTACTGTTGGGCGGCTTTGGCGGCCGGCCTTGGGGGAGCCTTGGCCGCAGGTTTGGCGCCCGCTTTAACATGCGTCGCGGCCGGAACTGCGGGCAGGATCCGAGCCAGCTTGATCTTGTCGATGAGAGGAAAATTGGCCTTCAGATAAGCGTCGCCCTGATCGGTGATCAGGTCCTGGCGAGGGGACTCGCGGTAGCCGGGATAGATTTTGTCCACCACGTCCATGCCTTCAACTACGGTGCCGAAGGGCGCGAAGCCCATGCCGTCGAGACGAGTGTTATCGGCATAATTGATGAAGAGTTGGGTGGTGCGCGTATCGGGGCCGGCAGTGGCGAAGACCAGGCTTCCGCGCTTGTTGCTCTGCACGACGGGATCGTCCTTGATTGTGGCTGCGTGCCACGCCTTGTTGACGGCGGGGTCGGCGCTCAGCCCGAACTGCACGACAAAGCCGGGCACCACTCGAAAGAAGGCCGCGTTGGTGAAGTAGCCGTAGCGGACGAGGTTGTAGAAGCGGTCCGCGCCGAGCGGCGCCCATTCGCGATGGACTTCGACGACGAAGTCGCCCGCGGTGGTCGAGAACTTCGCCTTGAAGACCGCGGGCGCCTTGGCCGCAAGCGATGCCGGGTTGAGCAGGGAGGGACGCGTGCGGGCAGTAGCGGTGTGGGCGGTTCTGGTCTTCGAGGGAACGCTTTTAGGAGCCGGGCTCTGGGCTTGGACTAGAACGCTCGCGCATAAAACAATGACCGTCGCAATTGTCTTCATGGTGACAATTATACGAAGCGGAAGCCCCGGTTCGGAGCGGCGAGCTAGCAAAAATTGCGTGGCCGGTCGATGCGCGTTTTGGCGATTCTAGAGCAAACGAACTGCGATTTTGATGAGAACCCCGCCTTCGTCTACCATCAAGAGATTCCATGCAAGTCAAACCCAAGCTCGGCCAGAACTTCCTCGTCGATTCCGCCGCCATCCAGCGCATCGCGGCCTCCATCGGAGATCTCGCCGGCCGCACCGTGGTCGAAATCGGCCCCGGCCGCGGCGCGATCACCGAGGCTCTGGCCACGAGCGCCGCCCATCTGCTGGCCGTCGAGCTGGACCACGAACTTGCCCTTCGCCTGCGCGTCCACTTCCCGCCGGAGCAGGTCACTGTCATCGAGGAGGACGTACTGAACTTCGACTTCGCCGCGGCCTCGGCGGCCGCGGGTCAGCGTTTGCTGGTGGCCGGAAATCTCCCTTACGGTATTACCTCTCAGATCCTGCTCAAGCTGGCCGCGAGCTGCGCATCTCTCGACCGCGCCGTGCTCATGGTGCAGCGAGAGGTGGCTGATCGCGTCGTTGCCGAGCCAGGCTCGCGCAACTACGGGCTGCTTTCCGTGACCGTTCAGATCTACGGGCCAGTCCAGCGGCTCTTTACGCTGCCGCCCTCGGCATTCTCGCCGCCGCCCGATGTCTACTCCACGGTCTTTCGCTGGCGATTTGCCCCGCGCTTCGCCGAGCTTGGTGTTGAAGAGGCCGGCTTCCTTCGCTTTGTGCGCCACTGCTTTGCCCAGAAGCGCAAAACGCTGGCCGACAACCTGCGCGCTGCCCGAATTCCCTCAGAATCTGTAGCCGCTGCGCTGAGCGGGGCC
Organism: uncultured Acidobacteriaceae bacterium; assembly: GCA_963710875.1. Classification (GTDB taxonomy): domain Bacteria; phylum Acidobacteriota; class Terriglobia; order Terriglobales; family Acidobacteriaceae; genus Telmatobacter. The sequence continues at coordinate 379,848 of CAVQBW010000006.1, forward strand.
GAAATCGACCCCATGGCTCGCGCTGAGACCCTGTCCATCGAGTCATTTGCGGCTCTCTGGCGCTATCTGGAGACCGGCAAAACGGGGAGAGTCACCTTTCCTCCGTAAGCGTGCTCCCTTCTCCTCTGGACGGGGCATGAGTTAGAGCCTGTTATGAACTTTGTGTGAGCAGTCTGGCCAAGTTGGCAAGCATGAGGATGGGGAAGGCCAGGTAGGGAAGTCCTTCGAGGGTTTGCGACAGCCGTTCGTAGTCTGTTGCCAGCCTGCGGAAACGGGCCGCCCACGCAATGCTTCGCTCCACCACCCAGCGGCGAGGCAACAGAACGAAGCCACATTTGGCCTCCGTGTGTTTGACCACTTCCAACTGCACGCCGTGCTTCTCCGCTGCCAGCGCGGCGTTTTCCCCCGTGTACCCCTGATCCACACAAGCCAATTCGACGTTGTTGCCGGTAATCTCCTGCACCGCCGCGGCTAACTTCTCTACCTGGGCGCGATCCTGTTCGTCGGCCGCGGTCATATGCAGGGCGAGCAGATGGCCCAGCGTCTCCATCGCTGCATGCACCTTCGATCCCTTGCGCTGTTTCGCTCCGTCGCAGCCTGCTCGCGCGCCCGATTCCGGCGTGGATTGCAGGGTGCGGCTATCCAGAATCATCGCCGTGGGCTGGCTCTTGCGCCCGGCAAACTCGCGCAGCAGCATGCGTAGATCCTCCACCAAAATCTGAAAACATCCGGCCTCCGTCCAGCGCCGCATCTTCTTGCGACTCGAAAAACTCGATATGGTGTTCCTCGGATTCCCGAACTTCGCGCTCATCGTCGAAGCGTTAAGAGTAGTGTGAACACGGTCTAGATTCCACCCCGCAGGACGAGATATGAGACCAATCTGGTCTTTTGTCCCAGGGAGCTTTCCGCGGCTCAATACTAGAGTGGTGCTCCAGTTCACATAGAGTGTCAAGCAACGTGGAAGGCGGCTCTTTCTTGGGGGAAAAGCCACTCAACTTCTTCGGCCTCTCGCCACACCAACCGGAGAACCGCTATAAACACTCCTTCATGCGCATGATGGCGATGAAACAATTCCGTCGTTGTTCTTCCATCTCGGGACTCGGATTGTCGTCTTTCGTCCATCTATACCGATTGAGGGAAAACCGACAGGTGATGTGTTCGTTGCGTTGTGGCGGGACGAATCCGGGGCAGTAACGTTCACGCCGGCGGCGGGGCGGGTTCAGGCCGGTTGGGGCTTTGCATTTGAGACATCAAGAAAAACCCTCTCCCCGGTTACCGGGGAGAGGGTGGTTGCAGTTGGAACGTTTTTTAGTCGTCCAGGTCTGCGCTAGCGGCGGGCGCCTTGCGGTTGAAGTCGCTCGCGGGGCGAACCGTCTTCTCTCCCGGATAGGGAACCACAAACCCGGTGGCCTCATACCAGTTGTAGTGACGGACGATTTCCGGGTCTTCGGAGTCGGGAATGTGATACTTGCCAGCGAAGATCTCCGCTTTCTTCTTGAGCCAACCAGCCTGCAGAGCCAGAACCTTGGGGTCCTGGGTCGGGAGCTTCAATTTGGCGGTTGTGCCTTGATCCAGCGCGATGTCATTCTGCACATGGTTCCAAGGCAGGAAGTTCACCGCGGGTGGATTGTCGATGAAGATTTCGCTCATCGGCGAAGCCACAAGGTCATTCTGGTTCATGGGCTTCAGACCGACGATCTGCTCGATGGTCCGGGTCATGTTGACCTGCGTGTAGAAGACACTGTCTTCGGTGACCCCGGCGCCGGAGCCATCGGAGTTGACCTTCTGCTTGACGTAGGGGCTGAAGACATAGCCAGGGCTGCGGTGACCGTCAACGTGGTCAACGCCGTCCTGCGCGTCGTCTTCCTCGACAAAGATCGCCGAGGAGGACCAGATCGAGCTGTGGCTGATGGCGTCAACAAAGCGGCCAAGAGCCAGGTCGTTATCGGCCTCCATGGCTTGCGCGGCGGGCGGGCCGCCGGTGTGGTCGGAGCTGATCCACATGAATTCCAATTGGGGCACCGAACCGTTCTTGACGTCCTTCTGGAAATCCTGATACCAGACATCGAAGCGGTACTGGTCGGGGATGCCCAGATCGAACTGCGGGTAATTCTGGACCGTGGGCTTCATCACGTCGGGGAGCGGGGAGTACGAGCCGATCACTTTTTGATAGTTCAGAGTCGTCTCGCCCGTAGCCCCAGGCGCTGCACAGTCACTCGGCTCTGGCAATGCATAGTTTGGGTTTGACCCGAACGTTGTTTCATCGAAGCACTGGGAGTCGCGGTAGAACTGTTGCCAGCTCGGTTCGCAACTTCCTGTATATTCCGTTGCGGTGCATCCCGGCACGTTGAAGGTATTCTCCTCGATGTACTCGCCGTAGTTCTTCACCTTGATGCCGGCCTTGGCCGCCACGTCGTACAGGTTGCCCTTGACCTGATACGCAATCGCATCGCCGCCGTTGGAGGGGTAGTCGCGGTCCCAGTCCGGCGACTGGATGTCATCGGAGTAGGGCGCCATGGCCTGCACGATCCAGTTGTGACCGTCGGCCGACTGCCGGCTCGGGTCGTAGAAGTTGTCAAAGAGCGGGAAGCGCTGCACCAACTCGTGCGCGTTGGGCGAGACGTCGCCGTAGATGCCTGACGCGCCGAAGACCGCCAGGCTGGCCTGGCCATTGCCGCCGACAACGTCGCCCAGCATCTGATCGTAGGTGCGGTTTTCACGGATGATCACGAAGACGTGCTTGATCTTCGACGGATCACCGATCCTGTTCGGGATTGCGAGCGGCTTGGCCCACTGGTTGCCGCCTGCCGCCGACCAGATGTTTTGCGCCAGATCCCAGTGGTTGTTCAGGAAGACCTGCTTCGTCATGGCATCCAGCGTCGAGCGATTCGGCACGGGAACGATGCTGACGATGCCAAGATCCTGGTGGGTGTTCAGGCTGGCCGGCGAGCCGTGTGAGGTTGTGGTTGAATTTTCGGGAGGAGTGCTCTGGAAGCCTGTGGCGCCGATGCCCTTGTCGTCGGCGACGAGCAGCGCGTCGTCAGTCGTGTCCAGCACAACCGAGCTCGGCGCATAGCCGACCGGGATCATGCCCATGACCGAGCTCCTGTCATCTTCATGCCCCCAGCCTTCATGCCCCCAGCCTAGACGGAGGTCAACCACGGCGACCGCGTTAGCGTTGTAGAGCGCGACGTAGGCGATGTTGTTCTTGGCATCGACGGCGATCGAGTTGGGGCCCGCGCCGTAAGCCGGCTTCCAGTCGCCGGGAACGCCGATCGGCAGCCCAAGGTCGATCTTCCCGACTTCCTGGTTACCGTTCGTATCGATCATCGAGACGCTGTCGTCATAGGTATTTGCAACCAGCAGGTACTTTCCGTAGAACGCCATGCCGGTCGGGTGGTGGCCGACCGAGATGCTGCCGGTGACCGTAAACGAGGCCAGGTCGACCACGGAAATGGTGCCGGGAGCCATAGTGCCGGTCGGATATTCGGCGACGACATTGGTGCCATCGGAGTACAACTGGAAGTCTTTCCGGGTAGCAATGCGGCCGCCCTCGTTGGAGACGTAGGCGGTCTTGCCATCCGGCGAAACCACGACGCTGTGCGGGATGTTACCGACCCGGATATCCGTGACTTCGACCGGTGTCGTCTGGGTCAGGTCGATCTTGGCCAGCGTGTCGCTGGCATCCAGCACGACGTAGGCGGTCGAGTTATTCGGCGAGACCGCGAGGCCCAGTGGATAGGAAGTCGTGCCGGAGTAGGGAATGCCGCAGGGGATCGCATAGCTGCCCGAGGTTCCCACAGGGCTGGAGATCGTAACGCCGGTCCCTGGCATGGTGACGGTCTGAGTGCAATTGGCACTGTTGAGCAGCGGCTCATTACCAAATCCGGGGAAATTGACGGTGGTGGCGTCCAGCGGAAGATTGAGGCGGACAACGTTGGATGTGATCAAGCCCGTCCCCGGATCGACGTTCACGTAGTCAACGTAGCCGCTGTCCTGGCTGAACAGCAGGTGCAGGCCATCCGACGTATAGGCGATGCCGGTTGCGCTGCCCGTTTTAGACGTGCCGTACTTGAAGTTCTGCAGGACAGTGCCGGTTTGGGTGTTGAAAATCGTGACGGCCTGTGGCGCGCCCATTTGCAGGACGGCGGCGGTGTGATTGCCGAGGGGGTCGAGCGCCACGGCTTTGGCGCGGGTGGTGGTGCCGAGGTAGACCTGGGTGCCAGCGGGGGTGATGATTGTACCGTCACTGACGACCCACGGGTGGGGCAAGGTCGACGGGTAGTCCGGGCCCTGCGACCCGCTCAGGTTCTCGCCGGGGGTGTAGGTCGGGAACGGTACGGACTGAGCAAGCGCGGAAACGTTCAGCCCCGCCGCCAGCAGGCCGGCGACCAGAGCCAAACGATTGATCCGAGAGTGTTTTTGAGAGATCTTTTGCAACATATATCATTCTCCTTGGGGGTTTTCATCACGTAACCCGGAATCGGCCATGCAACTTGAGCCCGGGAACCAGAGATGAGACAGGCTGATGCCTTCTCTTCGATTGCAGGAGATGGCGCAGCAGCAGAGCAGCGCCAACGAGCTAACTGTACGGGCGCGAAACGGACGCCAGCATGACGCGAGGATTACAGTTTTGTCATCGCTTTACGGCAGTGTGAACGCGCAGTGTGGCGAGCGTCTCGCGTCCAGGCTTCCTATCTTTCCGGTGAACCGCAACGTCATCGGTTCCATTTCCACCGGGATCGATTTTTGATGGAACGTTAATTTAGGTGTGATCCACATATAACAACTCTGGATTACAAAATTGTCAGATTGTTACTTTCGAGGCATCCCTCAGGTATCGTGCAGAGACGTGGACGTCATTGAGCGCGATCGAGCCTCGCACAAGCGGCAACGTCGAAAACCCGCTGCGGGAAACGCCGATGCGGTTCTCCGCCTGCAGCCGGGAACGAGGACAGGTACTTCCCACTGTCACAACTTGAAGATCCGGATTTCGATTCCACTGCGCGCAACGAGCGGCCGCATGACGTGGAATCTCTCGACTCGCTCGGGTATCCATTATTTCCGTTTGGGAGGAGCCATGCATTGCGAGATGAAGCGAGGTCTGTTGAGCGGGAGTTCTTCATTGCTTCGAAGCGCTTGCGTTTTGATCGGTTTGAGCGCGTTGTTTTCGCTTGCCAGCCTCTGTGCCGCGCAGGTGGATCGCAGCGGATTGACTGGAATGGTTTCTGACCCGTCGGGCCTGCGGCTGGTGGAGACGCACATTACGGCTGTCGAGACCTCGACCCAACTTCGGCGCGAAACCATCTCGGATTCGACTGGGAACTACGACATTCCCGAGCTGCCTGTGGGAACTTACACAGTCACCTTCGAACACCCCGGATTCCAGACTTTGAAGTTCGTCGGGGTGGAGCAGGTGATCGGGAGAACGCATACTCTCGATGCGATGCTGAAGGTTTCGGGCGGCTTGGAGATGGTCGAGGTTTCGCTCAGCTCAGCGGTGATGGACCGCAGCACCAGCGCGGTGACGGGCCTGATTGAGAGAACCCAGGCCGAAGAGTTGCCGCTGAACGGCCGCAACTGGTCGGAGCTGACGGCTTTCGTCCCCGGCGCCATCGACACCGGTGGCAGCAACCAGCGGTCGGTTCGGTTCGCCGGCCGGGGTCTTGACGACAGCAGCTTCACCTATGACGGAGTTGACGCGACCAACATCGTGAATCAGACGCAGCGCGCCTGGGTGCGGCTTGCGATTCCGCTGGACGCGATCGCGGAGTTCCGCGTCGATTCGCTGATGGCAACCGCCGAGGAAGGCGCGACGGGCGGCGCTCAACTGGACGTTACCTCGCCTTCGGGTACAAACCGCTTCCACGGACGCCTATTTGAGTTCCTGCGCAATGACCTTTTTGACGCGCCAGAGCCCTCCTGGGCCTCCAACGGCGAATCGCAGCAGCCGCTTCGTTTGAATCAGTTCGGCGGATCGCTGGGCGGACCCATCGTGCACGACAAGACCTTCTTCTTCCTCGCCTCCGAAGCCTACCGTCAAGTCTGGGGCTATCCGGTGAGCGGCGACGTGCCGAGCGCGGCGCTCATTGCAACAGTTCCTATCTCGTCGCCGGTGTATGCGATCATGAACGCCTACCCAGGAGCAGGTCCAAAAACAATTCTGACGCCCTGGACGCCAGCCAATGACCCTGGCGACTCAAACTACGCTGACTATGATCTGCTGACCTGCAGCTGCACGCAGGTGGTCAACGAGAACTCGGCGATGCTGCGGCTCGACCAGCATTTTTCCGCCAGGACCACCGGCTTCATGCGCCTCAATTACGACCGGTCGGTCGATACGCAGCCGCTTTCGGCTGCCGCGACGGACTTGCAGCAGAGGGTGTCCACGCCCGTGAATGGCGCGCTCGAGTTGTTGCATATTTTCAATCCTCACCTCGTCAATGAGGCTAAGTTTGGATTCAATCGCGCCACCTCCAACAGCTACAACTACAGTAAATCCGGCATCATCTATCAGATTGCTATTTCCACGGGCCCTGGGCCGGGATTTGTCACCCAGAACTACAACTACGCCAGCATCTACGTGGGTAACACATTTTCGGGGATCGACAACCTGACTTGGGTCCATGGCCGGCAAACCTTCAAAGCGGGAGGGGAGATCCGCCACGTTCAATTGAACCAGGAATACGGGGAACACGGAAAAGTTACGTTTTCCACGGTGGAGAACCTGGCAGCGAATCTGGTGAAAAGCGCAAGTCTGACGGGTGCGTTACCGGTCAACGATTTGCGCAAGAACGACATCGTCGGCTACGCCCAGGATGAGTTCAAGGCGCGGCCCAATCTCACACTGAACCTCGGCGTGCGGTACACCGTTTTCCAGATCTTCAACGAGGCAAACGGGAAGGCCAATCCCTTCGATTTCTCGACCTGCGGGGCTCAGGGATTCTGCGGCGTGGGCACCAGCTTCGGCCAGCAGAACTACGGCGATATCGATCCGCGAGTCGCATTTGCATGGTCTCCGCGCAATAGCGGGAAGATGACGATTCGCGCGGGATTCGGCATGTACCACGAAGACGGGCAATTGGACGATCAGAATCTGCCCGCCAAGAACGAAGTGCCATCCTACTCGGTGAAAAGCGCTAAGAGCCTGCAGCTGACCTATCCGGTCAACCCTTATTTTACCGGTCCCGGAACCATCTCACCCAATGCCGAGCAACGAGACCGCAAGGACTCGTATGTCGAGCAATGGGACCTCTCCGTGCAGCGGGAGTTGCCTGCGAACTTCGTGAGCACGGTCTCCTACCTGGGAAGCCATGGCGTGCATCTGTTGGAAACCAACGTGGTGAACCTGATTGATCCGGCCACGGGGGTTGCGCAATATCCGGCCTTTGCTCCCGCCATCGGCTGGCGCGGCTCAGTCGGCATGAGCTCGTATAACGGTCTCTCCGTGGCATTGCGGCGGCCGTTCTCGAACGGGCTCCTGGTGGCGGCAAATTACATGTGGTCGCACGAGATCGACAACGGCTCCAACGGAAGCGGCGATGGCGACGAGATATCGCCGCAGAACGCAATGTGCCTGGCCTGCGATCGCGCCAGCGGCGCCTGGGACGCCCGCCATGTGGTCAATGGAAACGCAGTCTATCAGCTCCCTTTCGGCCACGGTAAGTCAATGCTGAACGAGCGCGGCATTGCCAGCGCCATCGCGGGCGGCTGGGAGGTGACCACGACGGCGCTGGCTCGCACCGGCTTCCCGGTCAATGTGCTGATGCCCACGAGCTACATCGCGCCGGATGGGAACTCCGGCACGCAGCGCCCCGACCTCGTGCGGGGCGCTTCTCTCACTCCGCCAGGGGGCAAGAGCGTCGCAGCGTGGATCAATCCCGCAGCCTTTGCTACCCCGGCAGGGGAGTTCGGCACCGCGCCGCGCGACCTCGTGCGCGGGCCGGGCACCTGGCAGATCGATCTCGGCACGGGCAAGACGATTTCATTGGGGGAACGCGGGTGGCTTGAATTTCGCTCGGAGTTCTACAACATCTTCAATCACCCCCAGCTCGGTCAGCCGCAGTCCACCTTCAACCCGTCAAACATCACCGGCTTCGGCAGCATCATCAATACGGTGAACTTGAACACCGCCATCGTATCGCCGATCACCCCGGTGGGCTCGGGAACGCCGCGCGAGATGCAGTTCGCATTGCGCTTCGAATTCTGATTCCTCCTAACAGTTCCGCGAAGCGGCAGAGCTGCCGCCTCGCGAATCCCAGTCAGTTGATCCGACAGAAAATCCGAATATGCAAAGGCGCGAGACAAATGAAAATCCTGGTGATCGAAGACGAAGCAAAGACCGCCAAATTCCTGATGAAGGGGCTTGGTGAAGCTGGCTATATCGTCGACGTTGCAGCCGACGGGCTGGAAGGTCTGCACCTGGCTCAGGAAGTCGATTTCGACCTCATTGTTCTTGACGTAATGCTTCCGGTGCTGAACGGGTGGCAGGTGCTTGCACGGCTGCGCGAGGCGAGCCGGAAGACGCTTGTTCTGATGCTCACGGCGCGCGACTCCGTGCACGAGCGCGTTCGTGGTTTCGAGCTGGGAGCCGACGACTACCTGGTAAAACCATTCGCATTCTCCGAGCTCCTGGCCCGGGTGCGCTCGCTGTTGCGCCGCTCAATGCCGCGCCCGCAGGAGACCCTGCGCATGGCCGATCTCGAAATCGACCCGCTGCGCCAGCGTGCAACGCGCGCAGGCCAAAAGATCGAGCTGACTTCCAAGGAGTTTCTGCTCCTGACACTGCTGGCGCGGCGCGCGGGCGAAGTACTGTCCCGGACGATGATCGCAGAATCGGTTTGGGATATGAATTTCGACAGTGATACGAACGTTGTGGACGTCAACGTGCGCAGGTTACGCAGCAAGGTCGACGACCCCTTCCCCGTCAAGCTGATTCACACGGTGCGCGGTGCCGGCTATGTCCTTGAATCCGAAACATAGCTCGCCGTCCGCGACCCGGCTGCGCCGGACGCTGGCATTTCGGCTGACGGCGGCCTACTCCCTCGGTGGCCTGATGCTATTGTTGCTGGGCACGGCCAGCCTCTACATCGTTCTGCGGATCGAGTTGGAAAGAAGCACCGAGCTGTTCCTTGCCGACAAGCTGCACGTGCTTCGCTCCATGCTCAGCGAGCGTCCGAACGATGAAGATGCTTTGCGTGAAGAGATTGAATTGGAGTCTGCCGCGCGCCGCTACCAGCATTTCTACATTCGCCTCCTCGATGAACATGGCGCGCCCATCCTTACGACGCCCGGCATGGCTGAACAGTTGGACCTTGCCGAGCTCGCGCGCCGGACCGGCGGCCGCTCCGGGCGTTCGATTCCCATGGCGGGCAGGCACGGACAACCATTCCGGGTCACTAGCGCTACGGTTGCCGTCGGCACGCCGCCCACTCACAGCGACACGGTTCAAATCGCCATCGACGTCTCACAGGAGGAGGAGCTTCTGGCGCGCTATCGGCGGTGGTTCTGGGGCATTCTGCTGGTGACGTCGGTTCTCTTCCCGCTGGTGGGATACCGGATTGCGCGGCATGGCATTCGGCCCGTCGAAGAGATCGCCGCAACCGCGCGGAGAATCACCTCGACGAATCTGCGCGAACGGATCGGGTCGGAAGGTTATCCGTCGGAACTTGCGGCGCTGGCCGGAACATTCAATGAAATGCTGGATCGGCTTGAAGAATCCTTCGAGCGCATCTCGAGGTTCACGGCCGACATCGCGCACGATCTGCGCACGCCGGTCAACAATATCCGCGGAGAAGCCGAAGTAGCTCTCGCCCGCGCACGCACGGTCGACGAGTACCGCGACGTGCTCGAGTCTTCACTGGAAGAAGCAGTCCGGCTTTCCGAGCTGATCGGCGATCTCCTGTTTCTGGCCCGCGCCGAGAGTCCCCTGACCGAGTTGCATCGCGAGCATGTGAACATCGGCGAGTTACTGACCACGGTTCGCGACTACTACGAAGCGTCAGCGGCCGACGCAGGAATATCGCTGGTCGTAAACGATGGGGCCGAGCCGCTCAACGCGGAGCTGGATCGCTCACTGATGCTGCGGGCGGTGAGCAACCTGGTCTCGAACGCCATTGCGCATACGCCGCCGGGAGGAACCGTAACGCTGGCGGCGACGAACGAGGACGCTGCGATTCGCGTCGAGGTCTCCGACACCGGCGACGGCATTCCCAGCGAAGCGCTGCCCAGAGTATTCGATCGCTTCTTCCGCGTCGATCCATCGCGTTCCAAGGCATCGGGTGGCACAGGGCTGGGCCTGGCTATCGTGCAGAGCATCCTGACGCTTCACGGCGGCAGCGCGGAGATCACCAGTGAGCTCGGCCGTGGAACTCGCGTCACAGTACGCATGCCGGCCCTCGCAGCGCGATGACAAAACTGTAAGTCTCGCGTCATGCTGGCGTCCGTTGCTGAGTTGTTTCGGCGCTACGCGCTCAGACTACTGTTATAAACGCGAGGTGAATCAGGCTCTTCAGAGGCATTTGGAAGGAGGTGCTCGAGTTATTCCGGTGATCCTGCGCCAGTGTGACTGGCATAGGCTCGAATTCGGAAGGCTATTAACTACACCCACCGATGGACGGCCAAATCACAAAGTGGCCAAACGCTGATGAGGCTTTTCGTGACGTTGTGAAGTCGATCAAAGCAGCACTCATTGAACTCGGCCGGGGCCCCGTCAACAAATCACCACACAGGCGCAGGACTTCCTCACTTTGGAGGGCGTCCCTTCGCAGCGGCAGATTAGGTCGAGCAATCTTCGGGTTACTGAGTCCTTTTCGGATCTGAAAAAGGACAAATTCCGGCATGATGGTTTCGAATACAGAGCGAATTTGATTAACAGCCAACGAACAGTGCCTCATGCATTGATCTCGATGGAACGAAACGAATGTAAGGAGATTCAGCTCCTATGTGAAGCAGTTTATCGAATGATTCACCCCATTTGCAGACTTGCCCAATCTAGACAATTCCGGGGCCCCAGGAAAACTTGCCTCAAGGACAGTTTCCCTTGATTCCCGGACCTCCTCATACAGGCGAGGCAAGCAATTGTGATTTACGGTTCTTGTTTTTGCGCCGGATTCCAGTTATCGCTGCCAAGCAGGAAGACAGACGGGGCATATCGGCGGACCTGTTCCGGAGAAAGGAAGTGAGTGTGTGGATCGCGCTCGAGCGGATGGGCACCTGGACCGGTTGAGTCATACTCCGCGTAGAACGCCGTGTCGGGGGAATGCGTTTCGCCCGGATGCCACTCGCGCCAGCCGGCTGGGTCGATGTGGCTGCCCATCTCCGTATCGAGAATTATAACTGTGGCATAGGGACGCCATGGCCTGCACAGATACACATTCGTTACGCCCGGATCGGCAGTTAGCTTGCACCGGTTAAAGACGAAGCCGGAGTCTTCTTCAGGATAGTGCTTTGCTTGCGCCGTGATATACGCGCCCTTATGGGCCGTGCTATGGATTTCGCAACGATCGAAGACAGCTTTGCCGTCGCCAAAGATGAAATCGACGTTCCCGGCGATGAAGCAGTCGGAGAAGTATTGCTGTGCCGGAATGCAGTTCTGCCCGTCTGGAGCGCAGTTGCGGCTGCCGGCGTACAGCGTGTCCTGGTTGCCGAGCATGCGAACATTTCGGAAGACGGCGCGGTCTCCAGTGACCCGCAGCGCCAGTGCCTGAGAGCCAGCCGAGAGCTGTGGATGCGTAGCGTTGAAGTCGTTCTGGAAGGTGATGTTCTCGGCAAGAAAGTTGTCGGCGGTCACATTCACAGTGGCTGAATGGAGGGTACCGCCGGCTGTACCTGCGCTCTTGTCCATCACCACCACGGTCTTTGCAGCGTCGCTGTTGGCGCTGCGCAAGCGAATGTTCGGTTTATCGACGGTCAGTACCTCACGGTAGATTCCGGGAGCTACCAGCACCAGGGCTCCGTCTTTCGGCGCCGCATCGAGCGCGCGCTGGATGGAGTAGAAGTCGCCCGTACCATCGGCCGCAACATAGAGGGTTTCATCCTTCCCTGGAACGGTTCCGGCCATCTCTGGAGCTGTGTCCATGGCAGGGAAGGGAACGAAGCGCGCTTGGCAGGCGAGAGGTGTGCCAGGCGTAGAGCCGTTTATTTGCTGCACAGTAACGTCTTCACCGGCCGGCTCAAGATTTCCACGCTTGTTTCCCACCATTATGTCGGCGTCCTTGGCCAGCATCTTGGAGTGTTCCTGATCGTCGGCAAACACATTGTCGAGCGTTAGGCCCAGCTTGTGCTGGGGGTCGAGTCCGAGAAACGTATAACTGCCGGCAGTCAAAATGTGAACGTCTTCGAGCGTAATGTCCCGGTAAATGGGAAGCTGATCTCCGGCGAGCGTGGTGTAAAACGGCGTGAACACCAGCGGGTTCTTCGTATTGCGAACGCAAACATCGCGATAGAGAAGGTCATGCACGAGGCCGCCGCGGCTGCGATCGGACTTGATGCGGATACCATTGTCCGCGCCGTCGATGGTCAGGTCATCGACCAGCATGTGATCCACACCGCCGCTGGTTCCGCTGCCAATGGACATGCCATGCCCGGTGTAGAAATGGTTATGCAAGATCGAGATATTCGAAGACGGTTCCGCTTTGCTCGACTTGACTGCGACATTGTCGTCGCCGGTATGGATAAAGCAATAGGCGATGGTCACATTGCGCGAGGAGCCCGGATCGATGCCGTCTGTATTGCGGGCCGTCTTGGGTGCCATGATCTTCACGCCCCAGGCGGTGAAGCCGTCCGTGTTGTTGACGCTGACATGGAAGTTGGGAGAGTTGCGCAGGGTAATCTTGTAAAGCGTAAAGCCGTTAGAGTGGTCCAGAGAAATGAGACGCGGAACGCTCTGCTGCTTGTCGCTGATCTTTGCCTCGTGGGCCAAGTCCCACCAGGTCGCATCCTGGCCCAGCAGTTTTGCGCCGCCCCGGCCATCGATCGAGCCCTCACCCATGATGCCGCTGCCTTGCGCTCCATCGCCCGTGATAAGCGGCTTGCATCCGTGGCCTCTATCACTCACAATGCCGCAACTGCCCGGGGTGAGATCGTAGATGCGCGGATCGCGCGAGGCCACGAGCGCGGTATTGGCGTCCACCACCAGGGTTACGCCGGATCGCAGGGCGATGGGACCTGTGAGGAAGACATTCTTCGGGCCGTGGGCCCGCAGGATAACAGCCTTGCCCGCCGCGCAATTGTCGATTGCGCGCTGGATGCGATCGGTGTCCAGACTCCGCTCATCCTTGGCGGAAATCGCGCCAACTCCAGGGCCGACAGCGATACTGGCCTCAAGTGTGACGCACGCGGCGGGAATGCGCGGCTCGGTAACATGACGTGTATCCTGGGCGCGGGCAGGAAAAACTGCGGCAGAGCACAACAGAAGCAGGGCTGGAAACGAAGAGTAATTCAGCAAACGCATAGGGGCTCCGAAGATTGCACGAGACAGGGCGGCTGCCGGCAAGTTCCTACCGCCGGCGAAAAAAGCGGCGCGAGGCTGGTAGGCCTCGCGCCATAGGTCACTCTGAGGCTAAAACTCAGAATACGATGCGTCCGCCGAGCTGCACCTGCCGCGGCTGGCTGTTGGTTGCGGTTGCCGTGATGTAACCGAAATTGCTTGCGGTCGGGGTCAAGTTAGGTGCCGCGAAGATTGGATGATTGAGTGTGTTGAACGTCTCGAAACGGAGTTGGAAGCTGGCTTTCTCTTTGATCTTGAAGTTCTTCAGGATCGACGCGTCCAGATTGTTGTATCCGTCCATCCGAACGTTGCTGAGCGTCTGCGGCAGCGTCCGATAGTGATCGGTAAATGTTGCGTTGGTGGTGTTCGCGATGGCCTGAGCAAGCGATTGTGTGCCGGTTGGGGTGGCGTTGGGGTTGTAGGTGGACACCGTGCCATCGCATGCGGCTATGGCGCAGGTGGTGGTCTTCCCGACGTATCCGGACTGGCCTCCGGTGGCGAATACCTGGAACGCATTGGTGAGCGCCGGATCGCCTGAAGCACTGCCACCTTCTGCAGCAGTGGGAACAATACTCGTGTTGCGATGCTGGCTATGGATGTTGCTGACCCCTTCTCCGGGGATAAACGGAATATCTCCCGAGAAGTAGATCGGTGCGCCGGTCTCGAACTGGTAGATGCCGTTCAACACCCAGCCGCCGGCGATCTCGTCGGCGATCTTGCCGCCGCCCAGGGTGAACATCTTGCCCCGGCCGAACGGCAAGTCGTAGGTTGCTCCCACGGTGAAGTGGTGCGTGTGATCGAAGGGCGAAATCCGTCTTTGCAGGAAGTTGTCCTCGTCGTTGAGCCGGGTATCCTGCTCGATCAGTTTGGAGAAAGAGTAGTTGGCGGTCAACGTCAGGCCGTGTTTCTCCCGCTGCTCAAGGTGCAGCATCCCGCTTTGGAACCACGACTGCCCGATGGTCTCGTTATATTCGTCGATCGCGGTGCTGCCAAACTGCGGATAGGGCGTCAGCAGGCCGCTCAGAGCTGCGGTAGCGGTGTTGAAGTTGGGGCCGAGAGGAAGCAAGCCCGCAAAGGGGTTGGTCACTTTGGTGCCCACCGCCGATGCCAGATTGAAGTCCGGGTAAGGATTCGTCGTCAGGTACTGCTGCTGGACGGCGTTGATGTTCTGCTCGGTAACGTCCAGGTGCAGTGCATGGTTGCCCACGTAGAGCCCCTCGATCAGCGTGTTGGGGGTGATGGAATACTGCACACCGAGATTCCAGCGCTCTGAGTACTGATCGTGCTCCTTGGGAGCCAGGAAGCTGATCGACTCACCGAGGAACGTGCTGGCTCCCTGCGTTGAGCCGACCGGCTGGTTGGCACCGTTGGGGAAGGGAGTGCCCAGCGACAACGCCGTGTCGCCGGATGGGCATGCGGCGGTAGCGGTTTCGCCCGAGGTGCAGTTGTTGAAGTAGGTGTTGTTCGTTAACGTGTAACTTGTCGAAGCGCTGAAACCCTCCTGGAAGCTGAGAGGGGTTGACGAGGGATTATCCGACGCTCCCAGGCTCAGCAGCGTCTGCGGCGACACGAACATGCCGAAGCCGCCGCGCACCACGAATTTGTCGTGGAGCAACGCCGGATTATAGGAAAAGCCAAAGCGCGGGCTCCAGAAGCCGTGATTGTCCGCGATCTGGTAAGGCGCGCCCCAGCTCGAGTTCGGGAAGGTCAGTCCGCCCAGCGCGTTGAAGGCGGCCGAGTTTACGGCCACGGTAGTTGTGTTCACGGTCACGGTGTCGGCCGGATTGAACGCTGCACCCGAGGCAGAATTCGTGGCAGTCGGGTTGAAGCCGCTCACCGTGCGTCCAAACTTTTCGCCGAAAGGGGTGTCGAGATCCCAGCGCACACCCATGTTGAGCGTCAGGCGTGGGTTCACGCGCCAGTCGTCCTGGAGGAACCCTGCAACGTAGTACGAGCGATAGTCGCCCTCTGCCTGATCGTCGTAGCTATCGTCGCCCGTCGTAGCCAGACCCAGGAGGAATGACGCAATATCGCCGCCGAAAGGCTGCGCCGAACCGCTCGTGCCCGACGTCATCCAATTGGAACCGAAGGTGTACTCGCCCGATGGACTACCGCCGTTGTCGAGGGTCCGAATCCTCATCCGGTATTGCCGGCCGTCGAAGCCGACTTTCAGCGTGTGCTTGCCAAGCAATTTCACCACATCGCCGAAGAGCTGGTAATTGGTGGTCGGATCGTAGCTCGGACTTGCAGTATTGTTAAAGGACTGCCAACTGCCGGTGGCGAATTTGATGACGGGCAATTCTGAGTAGGGACTCCCTGGGATGGCAGGGAAGCCGACCGAGGTCGGGCTGAAGACCGCCGCCGGCGAGTCGTGCGCCTCGTAAAAGTACGTCCAGTTGAGACGCACATCGAATACCGTGGAGGGGTTCATCGTAACCACGTCGTCCAGCGTCGTTCCCCAGTTCTCGCGAACCAGCGTTGAGCCATTGGTGTGGTTGAGGAAGTAATCCTGCTTGATCTGGCTGCGGTAATTGTGCCGGAAGTCGAAGAAGACATGGTTGCGATCGTTCAGGTTGTAGTCCAGCCGCCCGAACTCGTTGCTGTAATCGTCGACACTGGGGGCGTTGCTGCTGTAGTTGTCTGTGCCGTCGGCCCCTACGCCAACATTGGTGTTCGAAGGTGGAAACAGCTTCAGATAGGCTTGGGCAATCGGGCTGAGGGTCAAGCCCGCATTCGTCGGACAGTCGGTCGCGCTGTACGCCGTAGCGGCCGGACCCAGGCAATTGTTAGGAATGATCGTGCGGCCCGTCGTCTTGCCGCCGGTAAATTGCCCGGTGCCAGGCGCATAGAGCTGGTTAGAGGCATTTGCTGCCAGCAGCGCGGAAAAGTCGCCGGCTTCCTCCGCGGGCGTTGGTACGGTCAGAGGAACCGTCGCCGGTGCCGAATCCTTCAGTCCCTCCCAGGCAAAGAAGAAGAACAGCTTGTTCTTGCCGTTGAAGAGTTTGGGAATCCAAACCGGTCCGCCCGCCGTGAGGCCATACTGGTTGAAGTGCGTAACGGCTATCGGCGTACCGTTGCGGTCGTTGAAGTAGGTGTTCGCATCGAGAGCCGAGGCCTGACTAAACTCGTAGACGGTGCCATGCAATGCGTTGGTGCCGCTCTTGGTCACCTGGTTGATGACGCCGCCAATGGTGTGCCCGTAAGACGCGTCGGTGGCGAACGGCTGCACCGAGACTTCCTGCACCGAGTCCTGGCTGGGGCTGAAGGCCAGCGATCCCAGCAAGGTCTCGTCCGGTGCGCCGTCAAGGAGAACTTCGCTGGTCTGCAGCGGCGTTCCTCCCAGACTGAACGAGTTCATATTGTTATTGTCGAAAGGATGGGAGATCTGCGGGGCCGCTT
Organism: uncultured Acidobacteriaceae bacterium; assembly: GCA_963710875.1. GTDB lineage: Bacteria > Acidobacteriota > Terriglobia > Terriglobales > Acidobacteriaceae > Telmatobacter. The sequence goes on from CAVQBW010000006.1 coordinate 396,736, forward strand.
CCGCTATCACACCGACCGACAATTCCTGCAGCATCGCCGGCGCGCGTCCGTTCAGCGGCAGATCCGCCACCGACTGGGTTGAAATTACATCCCCAACCGATGCATTCTCCAGGTTCATCAGCGGCGCTTCGCCTGTCACCGTCACAGTCTGACTCGCGCTGCCCACCGTCAGGGTCAGGTTGATGATCGGATGTTCCTGCGCCTGCAGTGTAATGCCGGTTCGCGTGAACGCTTTAAATCCCTCCTTCTTGGCCGTGATCGAATAAACTCCGGGCAGAAGGAAGGGGACCACATATTGCCCAGCGGCATCGCTGGTGGTTCTGTTGACGGTTCCGCTCTGCATCTCCGTTACCACTACGCTCGCATCCGGCACGACAGCTCCGGTCGGATCGCTCACTACCCCGCTAATGGTTGCCCGGAACTCCTGCGCAAACACCCCTGCCGGAAGCAGCACCAGACTGCAAATCGACAGGACGAATAAACCTGTGACTGCCTTCCAGATGCCTGTATGCTGTTTAGGCATTTCTTTCGGTTGCTGACGACGGCCTGTGGTGCGACGTCGCACCGCGCTGGTCCGGTATGCCTGTCTTTCTACGGCCAATTGCATCGTCGTTGCCTCCATATGACTGCCAAGTCGGTTAGCTGCATGGTTTCTTCGATCCCACCTTCTCTGCAAATCATCCAGTGGTGGTCTGACCACGTTTGAAACCCCAACAGTGTGCTGTGGGAGAGTAGCTCTTGTCAATAGCGAAAGAACGATACGCGAGGACCCTATAGAAAGATTGCAAAATCAATACTTTAGAAGATATAGCGCAAAGGAGCACAAGGCTTGGTCAGACCCTGTGGGCTATCGCGCGCCTAGTATCGGGCTTGAGGCGGGCCTTAATCGCACCACTTCAATCCTTCAGTGCATGGACCCATCCAGAGATCGGTGCGAACTTTTGTCATCCCGCGCTTCGCCCAGCTTCTCGAGGATGGTGCTCCCCGGCTTGACCGCGCTCCGAGCACCCTTTCTATCAGCCATCCGCTCTGTATCCTGCGCTGTTTGGGCCAAGCGCAAGTGCTGCTCCATGAGGCTTCGCGCTTCGTCGGGCTTTCGCGCACGAATGGCGCGGTAAATCTCGCGATGCATCTCCGTGGATTCGCGCAGGTTGGTCGAGCGTTCCACCGTCCTACGGCGCTTTTCGTAGAGGGCGGACGTAATGGACTCCATCAGAACCGCAAGGATCGGATTGCCCGAGGCTTGCGAAATAATGCGGTGAAAGAGCACATCATGAATAAGATAATCGGCGGGCCTGTCGAGAGAGGCGAACATCTCGCCTACCTCCTCCGCCAGTGCTGTATGGTGCTCCTCTTTTCCGCGTGCCGCGGCCAATGCAGCAAGATTGCCCTCCAGAATCAACCGAGCTTCAAACATTTGCCAGGACTGATAACCATGTAGCGCGCCCATGAAACTCAGGTATGCCTTGCCGAATTCGGGAGGGCCGTCCGCCACGAAGGTTCCAACGCCGTGCCGTACTTTCATGATGCCCATGGTCGCCATGTAGCCAATCCCCGTGCGAAGACTTGCTCGGCTAATCTTGAGCGTGCGCGCGAATTCGCGCTCCGGAGGGATTTTGTCGCCGGGCTTCAGGGTGCCGCTCTCAATGAGGGAGCGGAGATGGTTAACCACCTGCATGGTCCTTTGGGTTTCAGGTACCTTCTGTTTCTTCCCCGTCATGGCCTGTAGACACCCTTTTGCATTCTCTGAATTATGAAGCAAGACGAGATTATCACCGAAGGGCGGTTTCTGCCCGAAGAATAATTTTTCCAAAAAAATGACGTCGACAGATCAAATGTGTATACTTGTGGTCTGACCACGGTGATGGCCAGCTCTGACAGCTTTCCGCGAGAAGGTTGAGTTCCAGCCATGCTGATCCATGAGGACCGTTTGTTTCCTGCCGAGCCCGGCACACGAGAGATTGCCAAAGCGCTGTATGCACGCATAAGAGCCTTGCCCATTGTGAGCCCGCACGGACATACCCAGGCGGAATGGTTTGCGAAGAACGAGCCCTTCCCCGATCCGGCGATGCTCTTTGTGCAGCCCGATCACTACATCTACCGGATGCTGTTGAGCCAGGGAGTATCGCTTGAAGACCTCGATATTGGGCAGCCGGAGATGAAGGACCCGCGCAGGGTCTGGCGCATTTTTGCCCGTCATTACTATCTGTTTCGCGGCACCCCGACGCGCATGTGGCTGGATTTTGCCTTTCAAGAGCTTTTTGGATTGCGGGAGCGGCTGTCGGAGAAAACCGCCGATAGTTACTTCGACTTAATAAGTGAAAAGCTGCGGACGCCGGAGTTTCTGCCCCGCGCGCTGTACGAGCGTTTCCATATCGAAGTGCTGGCGACTACCGATTCTCCTCTCGACTCTCTGGAGGATCACAAAGCCATCCGCGCATCGGGTTGGAATGCGAGGATTCTGCCTAGCTTCCGGCCCGATCCGGTCGTCGATCCGGAGTTTGCGGGATTCCGAGAGAACATTGCAAAACTGGGCGAGCAGACCGGCGAAGACACCGCGACGTGGCCAGGCTATCTGCACGCGCTGCGCGAGGCTCGCGCCCGATTTCGCTCGCTCGGCTGCACGGCAACCGACCACGGGCATTCCACCGCGCAAACCGCCGACTTGCCCACAGCAGAGGCCGCGGAGCTTTTCCGTCAAGTGCTCGGCGGCAACGCCGGCACCCAACAGCAGGAACTGTTCCGCGCCCAGATGCTGACCGAGATGGCGCAGATGAGCCTGGATGACGGGTTGGTCATGCAGATTCATCCCGGTAGCGTGCGCAACCACAATCGCAAGATCTATGAGCGGTACGGCCGCGACAGGGGCGCGGACATCCCCAGTCCGACGAACTATGTAAACGCGCTTCGTCCGCTGCTCGACCGTTTCGGCAACGAACGCGAGCTCACGATTATCCTTTTTACGCTGGACGAATCGACCTATGGCCGGGAACTGGCTCCGCTGGCCGGGCACTATCCATGCTTGCGTCTGGGGCCGCCGTGGTGGTTCAACGACAGCCCGGAGGGGATGATGCGCTTCCGCGAACAGACGACGGAGACGGCGGGATTCTACAACACCGTCGGGTTCAACGATGACACCCGCGCCTTCCTATCCATACCCGCGCGGCACGATGTGGCACGCCGCATGGATTGCTCCTTTCTGGCCAAGCTGGTTGCCGAACACCGGTTGGGAGAAGACGAGGCAGTCGAAGTTGCCCAAGAGCTGGCCTACGGGCTAGTGAAGAAGGTGTACCGGCTGTAAGGATACAAATGGCTGGCAAGATGGTTTCCGGTGCCCAGATCGAAGAAGAATCCTCTCCCGGCCCCAGTCTGGGACGATGCTGGACGATCTGCGCGATGCTCTTCGTCGCCTCTATCATCAGCTACATGGATTGTCGGGTCATCGCGATCCTCAAGCCAACTATCGAATCCAGATGCAGGACTGTGGGCGCACCGCAGCAAACTCGGAGCTGGGGGAGAACATGGAGAATCACAGTTTGAAACTTAGTAAGTATTCCGTTGGAACCGGGGACAGGTTCGCGCACCAGGCGGAAGCGCAGTTGCAAGCTTGCGCGCAGGCGCTCGAAAATGGGATCGAGGTCGTTCCCGCGTGGAACAAGTCGAACCGCGAGCACACAATCATAGGCTCCGAACCCGCTTCTACCCGGCTGGCCGCCGATGCCGCCGTCAAGGCGCTCGCCTGGAAGTTGCCGTACTTCTGCGACGCCGACCACATTACCTTGCAGACCGCCGGCCGCTTTCTCGATTCGTGCGATTTCTACACCATCGACGTGGCCGATTTCATCGGCCAAGCCGCGCCGGCAACCGACATCGACAATTTCGTGAACCGGCACCCTGAGCTGTTGGGGAGCGTTCAACTGGAGGGAGCAGATGAGGCCCTCGCGATTACGCCAGAGAATCTCAGGGAAACGGCGCAGAAGTTTCTCGCGGCCGTGCAGACGGCAGGCAAGGTTTACCGGAAGATCGAGAACGCCAAGGGCGCCGGCAATTTCATCCCGGAGATTTCCATGGACGAGACCGACTGCGCGCAGAGCCCCATGGAATTGCTGATCATCCTAGCGGCAATCGCCGATGAAGGCATTCCGATCCAGACCATTGCACCCAAGTTCAGCGGCCGTTTCAACAAGGGCGTGGATTATGTTGGCGACGTGGCGCAGTTCGAGCGGGAGTTTGCGTTCGATGTCGCGACTATCGCCAACGCCGTGTTGCAATACGGTCTTCCAGATAACCTCAAGCTGAGCGTGCACTCGGGCAGCGATAAGTTTTCGATCTATCCCGCCATTCACGCAACCATCAAGCGGTTCAACGCGGGAGCGCACCTCAAGACCGCCGGAACCACTTGGCTCGAAGAGTTGATCGGCTTGGCGGAAGCTGGGGGCGACGGGCTGGCGCTAGCCAAGGACATTTACTCAGAAGCCTTTGCGCACCGCCAAGAACTCTGCGCGCCTTACGCCGCCGTCATCGATATCGACTCGGCCAGACTTCCTTCTCCGGACGAGGTTCGCGATTGGTCCTCCGAACAATACACCTCTGCTTTGCGCCATATAGAGGGAGCTGCGGCCTATAACAGCAGCCTGCGCCAATTGCTGCATGTTGGCTTCAAAACCGCAGCCAAGATGGGCCGGCGCTATCTGGATCTGGTCGAAGCTAATGAATCCGTAATTGCGAAGAACGTTACGGAGAACCTTTTCGACCGGCACATCGCGCCTGTCTTTTTGGGGCGCAACAGTTGATCATGGTCTTGACCCGGTCTGTCCCGGTTGCTGGAAGTCCGAGGGGTTTGTCAACGAAGTGAAACAAAGAGTATGTGAGCGATGCGTTACGGGTTGCATAGCCTTGAACGTACGGAGTTGGTTTTTTACTGGGCGCGCTGCCTGACAGCGCGCCGCGCGGCCAGGAAATGCCGATGCGCACGCCCATGGGTTTTCGGAAAAGCCTACGAGCTCGTCGGAGCCGCAATCTATCTCGCATCCAATGCCGCTTCCTTTGTGACCGGACAGATTCTGGTTGTTGAGGGAGGCATTCTGGGCAGCGGCGTCAACCAGTAGGTTCAACCGGGCAAACATAGGAGGCTGCGCAAGCCGGCGCAGCTTTTCTGCTGAACCCACTGCATCAGCGCAGCGAGACAATCGCTCCCACCATCTTTGTGATCGGCTGCCCATCGCCGGCCTGCACTTCCACGTCCTGGCCTGTAACCTCGGCATAACCGATCGTCAATCCATGCTGGGCGGAGATTCTGACATGGCGCAAAACCACGCCATGGATAGGCGCTTCCGGCAGCCCCGCAATCACTCCGGCCGATTTGCTTCCCGTGGCCGTTAGATTCTCAATCGTGATGTCGTGGAAGTGTGGGGTCAGCCGCGTAACGGGCTGCGCCGCCTCCCCACCGGGAGGCAAAACCTTGGGATAGTACTCGCTGATAATCAGAGCGTTCTTCACGTCCTTCATGTCGATGTCGCGGAAGAACAGGGGGCCGACATCGTTTCCCCGGTCGCGGTTTGCCTTCACGCGAATGCCGTTATCCGTGCCCTCGAAATGAATGCGCTCGGCCCGAATGTTTTTGGCGCCTCCGGCAATTTCGCTGCCTACCGAGAGACCGTGCCCGTGCAGGAAGGTGCAATCGGTAATCGTAATATCGCGGCTTGGATTGTCCGGCCCCGGAGAGTTGATGGGGCCCGACTTGATCGCAATGTTGTCGTCCCCAACGTCGGCAAAAACATGATCGATCGTTACATGCGACGACGAAAAGGGATCGATAGCGTCCGTATTCGGCGAGTGAGCCGGCGCCAGAACCTTGATGTTTCGAATGGTCACGTCGTCCGAATAATACGGAACCAATTGCCACATCGGGGAGTTCTGGATCGTGACTCCCTCCACCCGGACATGCTTGCAATGGTCGAAGATGATGAGCTTGGGCCGCGGATGGCCCATCCCCAGTATGCCAGCATCCTTGATGGATCGCGCCATCTCCCACCAGCTTTGTCCTTGCCCATCGATGACGCCTTCGCCTGTGATTGCGACATTCGAGGCATCGATCGCACTTACGAGCGGCTGCACGTCGGGCAGATGAAACTCAGTCCTGGCCGGATAGTCTCCATGATCGGCGGAACCGAGGAGCGTGGCGTCCTTGTCGAGTTGGAGGGTGATGCCGCTCTTCAGCACGATGGGGGCGCTTAGATATGTCCCAGCGATTAGTCGAACGGTGCCGCCGCCTTGGCCTTCACATGCATCGATCGCAGCCTGAATCGCTGCCGTATCCTTGGAGATTCCGTCACCCTTGGCCCCATAGGTGCGCGGATTGCAACTGACGGCTGAATGGATTGCGAATGCGGGCGTAGCGGCGAAGACGCCCAGCAAGGCAAGCCGAGGAACGAGGCACATGAGCGATGTTTTCTGGCAATTCACTGCAACTCCTTGAAGGCGATGCTTCGGTTTCCAGACTCATCATACGCTTGAAACGTCAAGTGGTCATACCACGCAAAACAAGTGGACGACGGCCCGTGCGCGACTCCGTGTCGTACAAAGTACCGACCCAGGCAAGATTATTCTGGTTTATTCCCTGCGATTTGTCCATCGGAACCGCGGCATGTTCCCGATTCAGACAGCATCCAGTTAGAGCATCCTGTATAGGTCGTATCGACCCTCTGGTTCGATCGAAAGACAACGGCGAGACGAGCTTTTCATTCTCTCCATCATTGATTTTTAAGGCATTTAGAGTGAAACAGAGGTTTTTCTTGACATTTGCACGGGCGCATGACGATAATCTCGGCGTTCTGAGGTCAGACCACGTGACTTGCTTCAAGTTCGACCACTCCACCCATTCTGCAAAGTTCTCGGGGCTTTTCCGGAGGTTTTGCCATGCGTCGCATTTCTGTCGCTGCCGTGTTCCTTGTGTGCCTTTTTTCCTGCGTGACCCTTCACGCTCAGACGCCCATTGCTCTTCCCTACACCATGACGACGGTGGGGGGGATCTCGCCCATGGCGGCCACTGCCGGCACGCAATGCCCGAATCTTCCTACCGGAGTTGTCTCCACCGACGCTTACGGCGATGGCTGCCTGTCGGTGAACGGGATCTTCGGGAACGATCCGTACAGCGCTGTCGCGGTTGACGCATTCGGCGACGTCTTCATGAACGACGACACCAAAGGCGCGCTGCACATGGTCAATCCCGACTCGGGGATCATGACCCTGGTGGGCGGCGGCGGCACGGCCTGCTCGATCAAGATGGATTCCTCAGGCGACGGATGCGTGACGGCGACAGGCACGCCCACCACGCCGTTTGCCGGCGCGCGCGGCGTGGGTATCGATCCCTACGGCAACATTCTTCTCGCCGGCTACAACGATCACTTCCTGCACCTCATCTGCCGGGCGGCGTCACCGCTTTGCGTGAGTGGAACGCCCTCGCCCTCGGCTGCGGCGCCTATTCAGATTGCAATCGGCAATATGGGTCTTGTCGCAGGCTGCACTTACTCCGCCGGCTCCAGCGGGGTGAGCGGCGTGGGCTTGGACAACACGCCGGCCTTTACCACGGCGCCAACGTTCGCTGGATTTAGCGGCTCGCCCTTCGTCAACGCGGGCAGCGGTTCCTCGTCCTGCACCACGTCGCTCGGTGAAGTCGATCAGCCTCGCGGTGCAACTGCCGACGCCTACGGCAACGTCTACTATGCCGACACCACCAGCGAACGCTGGCGCGTGGTGCTGGGGCCGCAGACGTACAACGGGGTAATTAACCCATTGTGGGCGGTGCTTGAAGAGAGTTCGGCGTGGTACAACGGGACCTCCCTTCTTCTGCAGGCCGGGTACGTGTACACAGTGGCGGGCGCGACGACCACGGCGACGACGATGGGCGCTTCCTGCGCGGGCGGCGGAACGGCGACCGACGCCGATGGCGACGGCTGCCTGTTTACCGCGGCAACCGTCTTCGCAAGTACCAGCGACGCCCAGGGTGTGGGCGTGGACGCGGAAGGGAACATGATCTTCACCGACGCCGGCCACGGACTGCTGCGCGTGTTGTTTGTGAGCGGCGCCGGCCCGGCCGGTGCGGCTATGGTGAATGCCATCGAAGTGAATAACGCAGGAATGTCGCCATCGACGCCGCAGCGGGGCTTCGTCTACTCGCTGGCCGGCGGCGGAAGCACCAGTGGAGTCTCCACCACGCCCGCGCTCGGCAACAGCAGAACGGCTCTCGATTCGTCCACTACGAAACTCAGCGTGAGTCCGCAAGGCAACATCTTCATTGGTGACAAGACGAGAGTTCTGTTCTTCGACATCAATACGGGCTACATCCGCATTCTTTTTACTTCGGCCTCCGCCAACGTGGCTTCGGGCTCAACCTGCAGCGGATCGTCTGGCCCCGTGTCATTGAGCGCGTATAGCGACGGCTGCCCGGCGTCGAACGCCGAGTTTGGCAACACCAACGGCCTGAGCGTGGGCGTTGACGCCGCGGGTAATCTTTACCTTGACGATGGCAACAGCAACTCCTCGCAGGAGCTCGTGCGCAAGGTGATGGCCCTGGGCTTCACGCAGCAGTCGCTGGCGGCTTCACTGGAGCAGATTTTCGAGACGCACACCTACGGTGCCGCGTCGCCGGCATCGTCCGCATCGCTCAGCGCGACCACCGACATGACGGCCAGCTCGCCCGCATGCACGCTCAACGGCGACAATACCGTCGATTGCACAGTGGCCGTTACCACCACTCCTTCGGCCGTCGGCCTGCGCTCGGCAACGTTGACCGTCTCCAACTCTTCCAGTGGCGCCATTGCCAATATCGCGCTCAGCGGGAAAGTCTCCGGTTCGGCGCTCGCCTTCGATAATGTCTCGACAACGGCGAACAACACCACCACGCCGGTTGCGCCCACGACCAGTGCGCTCCTGAGCGGAATTGCTCCCGCGGCCGTGGCCGCGGACGGAGCCGGCAATGTGTACGCGGCCAGTGAAACGTCTATTGTCGAATTGCTCGGCGGATCGACGTACACGCTGTCTACTGCCTCGAACACGCCGATCGCCTTGCCTTCCACTCCCAGCCAGATTGCCATCGATCCCCTCGGCGATGTGTATGCTGTTAGCCCGTCCTTCGGAGTTCTGGAGGAGCTTGCAGTCGCCGCCGCGGGAACGCCGTCGGCCTATTCACTGGCTTCCATTGCGTACACGCCGTGTTCAGGCTGTACAGCCGCGCCGCAGGCCGTCGCCACCGATGCGGCAGGCAACGTGTATGTCGCCGACGTACAAAGCTCTTCGGCCGACACGGCCATCTACAAGCTCTCGCTCGTTGCGGGCGCGATTCACCAGCAGGCGACAATCGCCACGGGCTTTGCCAATCCCGTTTCGCTCGCGGTCGATCCATCCGGCGATGTCTACGTCGCCGACAAGGGCGCGGGCGCGGTGTATAAACTCGCGCCGGCGGCAGCAGGCGCCTACACCGAGACAACGCCGATCTCCGGCGTGGTTCCCGCCGCCGTGGCCACGGATGCGGCCGGCGACGTCTATGTGCAGGACGAAAGGAGCGCCTCGGTCCTTTTGGTTCCGGTGAGCGGCACGGAGACGCCTGTGCTGACCGGTCTCCAGAGTCCCGCCGGAGTTGCCATCGACGGCTTGGGCAATGTGGACAGCGTCGATGCAAAGAACACCAGTATCACGCAGGTCATCCGCGACGCCGGCTCCTACGGCTCGACATCCACGCCGCTTACCAGCATCGCCGGCACGCTTACCAACGTGGGCAACCTGGCCGCCACGGGCACGGCGCAAACGGCTGCCGGCGCATTCGCGTTCACCACAAGTGGTTGCACCATCGGCAGCGCCAGCCCTTTCGCCGCGGGAGATGCCTGCCAGGTCTCCGCTGCGCTCTCTTTCGCCTCTCTTGAGAATCCCGGCGCCACGTACACCAACACGCTTTCCTTCATCGCTGCGCCCAGCATCGGCTCCGTCACCTTCAGCGACATCGTGCCCGCGGGGCCGACCGCGGCCACGCTGGCCGGTCCTTCGTCCGTGCTCTACGCGGCCAGCGGTGTTGAGGCTGCGTTCACCGTCTCCGTCACCGGCATTGCTTCGCCCAACGGCAGTCCTGTTTCCATCACCGTCAGCTCGGTCACTCTCTCGGGCACCGCCGTGGTGTATTCGGCTGCGCCCACGCTGAACGCTTCCGGTGTCGCAACGGTAAGCCTCTCGGGCCTTGCTCCCGGCAACTACGCCATCGCCGCGAGCTATGCCGGCGTCGCCAACACCTACTCGCCGTCGAGTGCGTCGGCCGCCTTCACCGTCCTCGAGTTCGTCGCCACCGGTGACAGCCGCACCGTCAGCGAACCCTCGTTCCCATCCATCTGCACGGTGCTGAACGCCTATCTCACCGTAGTGAACAATGACATTCCAGCGTCTGTCGATGCCACGGTGACCAACCCCGACGGCGCGCGCATCCAAGCGGCTCTGAACGGTTGCGCTGGAACCGGCCAGGCCGTTGAGCTCTCGGTGGGCAGCGGCGGCAGCAATGCCTTCCTCAGCGGACCACTCTCCATGCCATCTAATGTCACTCTGCTTGTCGATCCCGGCGTGGTGCTGTTCTTCTCGCGCAACGTCCAGGACTACGACCGCACTCCCGGCACGCACACCTGCGGTACCGTGAACAACGACAGTGCAACCTCGAGCTGCCTGCCGCTGATCGGCATTCCTGGCAGCTCATCGAACGTGGGCATCATGGGCTTCGGCAAGCTCGACGGCCGCGGCGGCGATCCGCTCATCAACGCCTTCCCGGCGAGCTTCGCGGGCCAGAGCTGGTGGGGACTCTCGTCGATCGCCAACGGCGGCGGCAATCAGCAGAATCCCCGGTTTATCCAGATGGATAGCGGCGCGAGCAACATTACGCTCTACAAGATCACCATCCGCAACTCGCCGCTGTTCCATGTTTCCACCACCGGAGCGGTCAGCGACTTCACCGCGTGGGATATCAAGATCGTCACGCCGACAAGTGCGCGCAATACCGACGGCATCGATCCCGGCAACGCGACCAACTTCACCATAACGCGCTCCTGGATCTCCGACGGCGATGACAACGTGGCCGTGGGCGCAGCGGGTACCGTACCGTCCGCCAATATCTCCGTCACCAACAACCGCCTATTCGCGGGTCACGGAGAATCCATTGGCAGTTACACTCAGGCGGGCGTCAGCAATGTGCTCTTCGACAGCAACATGCTCTCTGGCAACGGCATTGCCGGCGCAGGCAGCTCAGTCAACGACACCGCCGACAGCAACTCCACCGGCCTGCGCATCAAATCAGGCTACGATCGCGGTGGCGTGGTCACCAACATTCAGTACTCGAACTCCTGCTTCGAGGACCACGTGGCCGAGATTGTCTTCAGCCCCAACTACGAGAACACGACCGGAGCCGCAAACCCCAACCTCGAAAACATCCTGATGCAGAACCTCGCCTTCTTCACCGAGGGAACGGCACAATTCACCGGCACAAGCAGCAACGGTACGGTCTACCCGCTCGGCATCACGCTCGACAATGTGAGCTTCCCCAGCACCTACCCAGCCTCCGAATTCAAGCCTGCGCCCACCAACGTTGCGATGAGCTACGGTCCCGGCCAGGTATCGAGCGACTTCATCGGCGATTATGCGACTTTTGTGGGCGCCAACGGCAACACTGTCACCAACGACATTACAGAAACCAGCCTCAATCCGCCGCAGTGCAGCTTCACCTACATTGCGCCCGAGCTCACAGGCCCGAGCGGCCTTCCGCAGACCATTGCCGAAGGCCAGAATGCCACGGCGGTCGTGATTCTCACGCCCGCCGTGGCTGGCGCAGCCTATCCTACGGGCACGGTCACCTTGACCGATGCGCTCACCAACACCACAACCACGGTCGCGCTTCCCGGCAGCACCGACACTGTCTTTGTGCCGCTTACGGGACTCGCGCCCGGCACGCACGCCTTTACGGCTACCTACTCGGGCGATTCGAATTACACGCTCACTGCAGGCCAAACCGTTTACTCCACGACGGCGCCCTACGTTATCACGGTGAATGCGGGCAGCCTTGCCGGCACCACCAGCGTGCTCTCCGGCGTGCCTAGCTCGATCTCCTACGGCACAGCGTTTACGGCCACCGCGACCGTTACGGGCAGCAGTCCAACGGGCACGGTGGAATTTGTCGTCAATGGAACCGTTTTTGCGAGCGCCGCGCTCAGTTCCGGGTCGGCGTCAGCCTCGATCAGCCTTCCCTACAGCACCAGCACCTATAGCATTTACGCGGTCTATAGCGGCGACAGCGTCAACGATGGCTCGGTCTCGGCCACATCGCCGGTTTTCGTCACGCCCGCGCTTACCACGACTGCTTTGTCAGCCAACACCACAACCACCACACTGGGCCATCCGGTCGCATTCACAGCGACCGTCACCTCTTCCGTCGGAGCACCCACTGGAACCGTCGCCTTCACATACACCACTACAGGAAGTGGCATTCCCCAGGTCACAACAGCCACGCTCGTCGCCTCGTCCACTCCCGGCACTTCGGTGGCTACTGCAGGCATCGACATGCCGATCGGCTCGGACAACGTAACGGCCACTTACGCAGCCAGCGGCAGCTTTGCCGGCTCCGCCTCCGCGCCCCTGCAATTCACTGTGACGCAGGGAACGATTCTTCCCCTGCCCGCCAATCCCATCGCCCTTCCGTACACCATGACCACCCTTGCCGGCGGCGCAAGCGCGAACTGCCCGGCTGAGACCGATAGCTACGGAGACGGCTGCCCGGCCACGTCGATCGTCTTCGGCGGTTCGGTCAACCTGCGCAGTGTTGCCGCCGATCCATTCGGCAACGTGTATCTCACCGACGCAGTGGCCAGCGTGGTGCGGCGCATTGCACCCAACGGCGTGATCTCCGATTTTGCCGGTAGAATCAGCGGCGCAACCTGTGTGCCCACCGCCATCACGGGCTGTGCGCCCACGCAGGTAAGCATCGATAAGGCGCGTGGCGTCTCCTCCGACGCACAGGGCAATATCTACATTGCCGGCTACAACAGCGACGAAGTCTTCAAAGTGAGCGCCTCCACGGGTCTCATGTATCTCGTCGCCGGCACGGGCACGGCGGGCAGCTCGGGCGATGGCGGTCCAGCAACATCGGCCGAAGTGAATGCGCCGCGCGGCGTGTGGGCCGACACCGCGGGCAACGTCTATATCGCCGACACCTCGAACAGCAAGATTCGAGTGGTCGATATCACCGGCGCCATCCACACTTTTGCCGGCACAGGAGCGGCGTCCTCTACCGGCGACGGCGGTCCGGCGACCTCGGCCACCATCGATAATCCGCAGGGTGTGATGACCGACGCCAATTTGAACGTCTACATTGCCGACTCCAGCGGTGGGAAGATCCGCGTCGTCTGCGTCACCTGCGGCACCGGCTCGCCTCTCGATGCGCTGCTGGGCGCGCTGGGGATCACGAATCCAGTGAACGGATACATCTACACCATCGCAGGCGGCGGCAACTCGTCAGGACCGTATCCCCTGCTTGCCACGAGCGTGAGCATGAGCCCGCAAAAACTGGCCATCGACACCAGCGGCAACATTTACATCTCCGACGGCAATGGCGCAGTGTGGTTTCTCGACGCGCACTCCGCGTACATTCGGCCCATCGCAGGCAAGACCACCATCAACTGCTCGACGGAAACAGACTCGTTCGGCGACGGATGCCCCGCAACCCAGGCTGTCATCGGTGACGGCGGCAACGGGATCGGCGTGGGCACTGACGCGCTCGGTAATCTCTATATCTCCGATACGCTCAACGCACGCATTCGCAAAGTGACCACGGGCCAGGCTTCGCCGGCAGGTGAGACCGCGACTACCGGCACCGAATCCATCGAGCTGCACTTCATCCCCAATGACAGCCTGGCGAACTCCAACGGCCTCGCCTTTACGTCGAGTGAGTGGTCGCTCACTACGCCGGCCTGTTCCGTGAACTCCGACTCCACCGACGACTGCCTGTTCTCGTCAAGCTTCACTCCCGCCGTTCCAGGCGCGCGTTCCACGGCGCTCACGGTGAACAGCAGCGAAGGGAACACCGCCTTCCTCGGTCTCACCGGAACGGGCCTCGGCTCCGGAGCCACTCTCGATCCCGCGACGCAAATCAGCTTTGGCGCGAACCTTAACGTCACAGGTCTGGCCGCCGACAATGCAGGCAACGTCTACGTCTCCGACGCAAACAGCAACCAGGTGTTCCGGTTCGCGCCTGCCGCTCAATCGGAGGGCAGCGGTTCCTCCGGCTCGGCCCTGGCGACCTTCCAGGCGCCGGGCGCGATCGCCGTCGATGCGCGCGGCTTCGTTTATGTGGCCGACACCGCCGCCGGAACCGTTACGGCAATCTCTCCTTCCGATGTGGCCAGTGTCCTGCCTTTCACCTTCACCACGCCCGCTGGGCTCGCGGTCGACGCGCTGAACAATCTCTACGTCTCTGACTCGTCGGCCAAGGCCGTTTATCAGATTGATCCCATCACCGGCGCCGGGCACAGATTGCCTGTGGGCGCGCTCGTCTCGCCAAGTGGTCTTTCCATCGATCCTTCCGGAGATTTGCTCGTCGCCGATCCGGGCGCACCGGCAATCTTCCGGTTCAACTTCCTCACCGATACTTCCACGACTGTCGCCACGTCCGCAGTGGCGCCGTCGGTGGCGCTCTCCGATGCGGCCGGCAACCTGCTCATCGCCGATACCGCCGAAATCCTGGGGGTTCCGGCCAGCAGCAATAGCGCCTCCTTCACCGTTGCCACTCTCACTCCCGCTTCGCTGGCCATCGACTCCGCCGGCGATCTCTATACCGGATCGGCAGGGGGCGTCTTGAAGCTGGCCCGGACGCAGGGTTACGTGCAGTTCTCCGTCTCCGAACCGCCCCAATCCGTCAACATGCTCGAGTCGGGGAACCAGCTCTTCACCGGCACGTCCTTCACTCAGACCGATACCACCGATTACAGCCTCACGCCCACGGCCTCCACGGACTGCGCGCTCAGTGCGAACGGCGCGGGCACGCTGGCCGTTGGCGGCGTCTGCGTGCTCACGGCTGCGTACACGCCCACCACCTACCTGACCACCAGCGACACGGTCACGTTCAACGGCAACTTGAGCAACGCCGCGCTGTCCATTCCGTCCTCGGTCCAGCTCACGCTCACCGGGCCAGCCACTCCGCCCGCCTCCACCATCACGCTCGGAACCTTCTCGCCGGCATCGCCCATCTACGGACAGGCCGTCACTTTGAGCGCAACTGTCTCCGGCACATCGGTGACGCCAGCCGGCACCGTCGTATTTACTGTTGACAGTACCGCGTACGACTCGATGCTCACCAATGGCACGACGACCGCCTTGGTAAGCGGCCTGACCGCGGGCTCTCATCAGGTTTCCGCGGCCTACACCAGCGCCAACGGATACGCGTCTGCTGCTTCGGCCACGGCGCAGTTGGCGATCGGCCAAGCCTCGTCCGCGGTCTCGCTAACGGCCAATCCCAACCCCGCAGTCCAGGGCAAGCAGGAAACGCTCACCGCCACGGTCACCGGAGCCGGTCAGCCATCCGGCACGGTCCTCTTCCTTTCCGGCTCAACGACGCTCTGCAGTTCCATGCTCGATGGCTCCGGCGCGGCTGCTTGCACGTTCACGCCATCGGCTTCGGGCGCGCTTTCCATCACCGCGCAATATCAGGGCGACTCGAACCACCTCGGCTCATCCACGAGTCTCACCTTGAACGTCTACGATACGGCCATCACGTTGCAGTTAGCGAGCACACAACTTGTCTATCCCGGCGCGACCAATGTTACCGTCTGCGTCGCAGGCGCCACCAAGGCCACGCCGGCGGGCACGGTCCAGATCGACGACGAAAGCACGGTTTTGACCGCCCTCTCTTTGCAAGGTAACGGCTGCGCCTACTGGTATATCTCGCCCGCATTGAATGCCGGAACTCATTCTATTACCGCGGTCTATTCGGGCGACAAGAACAATCCGCCGGGAACCTCCGAGCCCACCATCCTCACCGTGAGCCCGGTTCCTGTCAACATGACCGCCTCATGTTGGAACCCTTCGTTCCCATATGGTGGCAACTACCAGTGCACGGTCAACGTCAGCTCCAATGCCGGCCCGGCGAAGGCCAATATCACCTATAGCTACGACGGTGGCCCTCCCGTGACCGTGCCGCTGAGCGGAGGGAATGCGCGGTTCACTATCGCGAAACCGGTGGTCGGTAATCAGAATGTGGTGATTAGCTATGCGCAGCAAACCAACTACGCAGCTGCGGCACCGCAAACGGAGAATTTCACTGTCACCTCGGCGCCGGTGCAGGTTTCCCTCACGCCCTCCACGTGGTACACAACGGTTGGAACAAGCATCACCTTCTCGGCGTCGGTCACCTCGTGGAGTGGGGGTCCACCCAACGATAATGGCTCAGTCGCCTTCTACGACGGCTCGACGCTTCTGGCGACGGTTCCCGTCAACGCGAGCGGCCAGGCCAGCTACACAACCTCATCCTTGCCAACGGGCAGCCAGACCATCACAGCAACGTATGCAGGAGGAGTCAACTACGCATCCGGATCGAGCAGCGTAACCATTAGGCTCGTGCCCTAATCGTTTTGCATGAGAATTCGCATTCTGGAGCAGATTCGATGAGATCCTTGACTGTCATCCGGCTGTCCTGTGTGGTTTCCGCACTGGTGCTGTTGTCAACCTTGCACGGCCTTGCGCAAGCGACAGAGGTCGAATGCTTCCCTGCGAATAATGCCACCGGCGTCAATCCTGACACGCATCTGGTTCTGACCTTCTTCAGCGTTCCCACATTCGGGAGATCCGGCCAGATTCGCATCTTCGATTCCGCCGATCACCGTCTTATCGACACGCTCGACCTTAGCATCCCCGCCGGCCCCGATCCCACTCGCCGTATCACCTCTCTGCCGGCGCAGGCGATTGACCCGAACCCCGCGACACCGACAACCACAACTCCTGCCGTGAGGACGACGCCTGCCGACCTGCACAACTACCAACTCACAACCATAGGCGGTGTGGCTGACTTTCACTTCTATCCCGTCATCATTCACGGCAACGTGGCTACCATCTATCTCCACAACAACGTCCTGCGCTACCGCCATAAGTATGCTGTTCGGATCGACCCAGGGATCTTTACAACCGCCAACGGCGTCTTCGCGGGGTTCACCAACGACACTTCCTGGACCTTCACCACGAAAGCCAAGGCGCCCGCCGCTAATGTCACCCGGGTCGCCGTAGCAGCCGACGGCAGCGGCGACTTCAACACCGTCCAAGGCGCCGTTGACTTCGTCCCGGCCAATCCTCCTCAGCGTGTAACCATATTCATCAAGAATGGCAGGTACGAGGAGATCGTATTCTTTCGCGACAAGTCCAATATCGTATTCCGCGGCGAGGATCGTGACAAAGTTCAGGTGGGATATGGCAACAATAGCGCCTTTAATCCGCCCATGCCGGGACCTTCCCGGCGCTGCGCCTTCTCTGCGTATAACTCTACCGGCATCGAGTTCGTCAACTTCTCCGTGAGCAACTACTATTCCGGTCAGGCCGAGGGTCTGCTCATCTCCGGTTCGAAGAATATTGTCAGACAAATGAACATCAAGGGTTCAGGCGATGCCCTCAACCTCCGAGGCTCCGTCTACCTCACCGACAGCAGGATCATCGGTGATGGCGATACGATCCTCGGAGTCGGTCCGGCTTTCTTCAGCCGCTGCGAAGTTCAATCCATCGGGCCTTTCATGTGGATTCGCAACACTGATTCCAACCACGGCAATGTGTTTGTCAACTGTACCTTCATTGCCCGGGAGCGCCCTGCCTCTCAGACCCAGGCTACTGCTTCCATGGGACAGGGAAGTTCCTCTGTCCGTGCTCCAATGTCGGCTGTGCTCGCCCGCTTGCCCAATAACCACGGACTCAATTATCCCTACGCGGAGGCCGTGCTTATCGACTGCCACCTCGAAGGAATTCCTCCCATTGGATGGGGACCGATCGAAGATGAAACCTCGCACCTTCATCTATGGGAATTCAACAGCACCGATCTTGAGGGCCACCCCATCGACACTTCCCAACGTCACCCCGTGTCGAAGCAACTCACTATGCCGTTGGACGCCCAGACGATCGCCAACTATAGCAACCCCGCTTTCGTTCTAGGCGGTTGGAGCCCGACATTCACCGAAGAGTGAGGCAACTCTGGCGAGGCGGTAGAATTCCGGCCCTTACCCTCCGAGTTGCAGAGCGGAGCAATGTTCCTTCGCCTCCTGGCAATTCATGCATTGCCCTTTGGGGCCCGTTGACTCCTGCCCGGTCCACATCAGCCATGCGGTTGGATCGGGCCACTTGGTGGTGGGCGGTTGAGCGCCTGCTAACTGCGCTCCGCACACCATGATATAGAAACGAGGGTATCCACAAGAGCAGTGGCCATGTCTTTCGGCATGGGATCTCAACCGGTCGTTGCACTACCGACATCACTCGCGACCTCCGCGGTTCCTTGGCGCCGGTTGTCGAACTGCATTCTGCTCCGGTGTGAACATTTGTGGAATTCGGGTTTGCGCCGCGATATAACCCAAGCATTTTGGCCACATTTCCGCCAGAACGGCCAGATCTGGAACTGCGGTCATGAGCTTGCCAATCAGTCCAGCCCAAAAAAACGGACGACGAAGCTGCCGATGAAGTAACTGGGCCAATGATCCGGGCGTTCCGCTGTTGCCGTACAAAACGCTCGCTGCCTTTGCGCTATGAAGGGCGATCGAAATTCCGTCGCCCGAGAAAGACGGGATGACCGCAGCTTGATCGCCAAGAAGCCACAGCCCCGCATCCGATCTTGATCGCAGCAATCCAAATGGAATCGACGAAATCGCAAGTGGGCGTGCCAGCAATGGTGTTGCACCATCAAGCCGTTCCGCGAGCGGTTCGGAGTACTGCATAATCCATCCAAGCAGCGCTGACCAGTCGTTGTTGCAACGATGCAGCACCTTACGGCGAATGAGCAGACAAAGGTTGGCATCGAAGTCCTCTGTTAGCTGCAAGCCGGCATATCCACCGGGGAAGAGGAAGAGTTCCACCCATCCATGGAGCAGGTTCTGCTGAAGCGGTGAGACCCGCCAATACATCTTGAAAGCTACGAAGTCGTCCTGCACTCGTTGTGGTCGCTTGTGCCCGCGGAGGTCGTGTTTTCCGGTAGCAAGAAATGCATCTCGAGCTTGGATGGGCGGTCTCTCTGAGAGAGTAGCTGACCAAACGCCCCGCAGGTAGTCGAGCGATTCGACACGATGGCCGCGAAGCACCTGGGCGCCGCATCTCGCCGCCTTCATCAGCAGCTCCTCGTCCAGCCTTTGCCTGGTGATCGACCATGCGGGGAAAGGTAGATCGGTGGCAATGATTCTCTTTCCCGCAGATAGCCGTACGCCGTGAACCGGCATGGCGCCTAGGCTCTCCGGTTCGATTTCCAATTCTTGCAGGTAGCCGGCTGCCTCCTGGCTGAGAAACTCTCCGCAAACCTTATGCTGTGGGGCCACGCTTTGCTCCAAGACCGCAATTGTGCGTCCCTGGCGAGCAAGATGGCACGCCGCGGCGGCGCCTGCCGGCCCACCGCCAATCACCATCGCCTCCACATCGGTTTTGAATTGTTGGACTGGCATCATTTCACCCGCGGACACGCACAGGCGCCCAATCGGCGACCGGAAGATTTTGACTTGCCGCGCATCGAATCTGGCTTGACTGATGTATCGCGTCCAATCACTACGGGTAAAGCTGCGCAGGATCGAGATCGGTCCATCATGGCGGACAAATGGATGCCACCGCATCAGCCCCGCAAGCATTTTGAATCCGTAATAGGAGCCTGGATTTCTTTCCAGATCATTTATAAACCATCCCAACTTCGCGGTCTCCTCCATCCATTGCATGAAACGAACAATCTCGTCGTCGCCCAGGTGGTGGGTGAAGAGTGAACTGATGACGAGGTCAACCGGAACAGCGGGGTCATAGTCAAGCGCTTCGCAGCAGAGCCATTGAATCTGCGAATTCGGATGGCCGAGTTGGCGCGCTGCTTCGATCGCCGAGGGATTAGAGTCGATTCCTGTAAGCTGCACTGCAATTCTCTGCGAGGATGCCCAGGCCTCAACCCGGCCCAGCATATCACCTGCTCCACAGCCGACATCTACAATTCTCAACGGTCTTTTCGGTCTCGCCGCGAATTGCTGGAGCCATCTTAAGGTGGGGCGATAGGCAAACAGCATCCGATTGACTCGACGCAAATCACCAAGACAACCGAGACATTCAGACTCAGAACATGGTTCATCCATCCGTTCTCTAACGTGCGCCCGCTCTGTCATCGCAAAAATGTCAGGAAGCATGAAAATGCATGATCTCCGCTGTCAAGCCTGGCCCAAACGACATCGCGCAACCCCTTTGGCCCGCAGTGCCCATTTGCAAAAGTTCCTGCAATACAAACATGACGGTTGCAGAAGACATGTTTCCGAAGTCTTGCAGAATCTTTCGGGATGAGTTCAATGCGCCCGGATCAAGATTCAGTCCGCTTGCCACGGCATCGAGAATGGCACGGCCTCCAGGATGCACAGCCCACAGATCGATTTGCTTGCCGTCCGTGACCAGGCCCGCGCTCTCTCGCATGGCAACTGCGATTTGCTTCGGCACATGGGTAGAGAGGAACATGTCAAAGCCCATGTCGCCAACGCGCCAGGTGATCGAATCACGCGAGTTCTCAATTTGCAGAGAGCGGAATTCATCCATCTCGAATCCTGCGGGCGCGCTGCCGACCAGGGCCGCCGCACAGCCATCCGCGAAAAGCAGGAACGAGAGGACATCGTCGATATCGTGAGTCTGATGAAAGTGAAGACTGCACAGTTCCAGACTCACAACGAGGACCGCGTCCTCCGGTTTGGAGCGAACGATGTGGCGTGCCAGGCGCAGCGCATTGATGGCAGCATAGCAACCCATGAAAGAGATCATCGTTCGCTCAGCGGAAGCAGGCAGGCCAAGATAATCGAGAACCTCGAAGTCGAGGCCAGGCGCGTAAAAGCCTGTGCAGCATGTCACCAGCACATGCCTGATGCGCGACAGTTCCCCGGCGGTGAGTGCAAGCCGGTCAAGAGAATCATGCACGAGCGGCGGTGCGCATTGCTCAAAGATCTGCATCCTGCGTTGAGTCGTGGGGAAGTTGCCAGTGCCATAGACGGTGAAGGCATCCGCCGGATTGCTTGCCGTATCTCGTCCGGAACCGAGACAAGAGTATCTGTGCCGAATTCCAGACTTCGAGGCTAGACGCTGGAAGATCGCTTTTGCGCGAGGATCAGGTAGCATCCCTTCCGCAAATTGAACGAACTTTTCGTGGATGTCGTGCTTCGGAACGGCCGTCCCGATTCTTTGCAGATAAGCGGATACCATTCGAAACCTCGGAGTGCGCGTCCAATTCTAAGACGATGATAGGCGTCGTTTGGGTAGGGCTGAAAGCCAGCTTGCGCGGCGACCGTCCAGCCTGTGTCTTGAAATGAGTTCTATCTCGATCCGCACGGCAAGATGTCAAGTGGCAGTCAAAACAATGTCAACGGTCTATTTTGGCGACCTTGCGCTGGGAGTCGTCTGGGTCATACATCCGTAAGATAGCCAATTTGTTACTCGCCGATTGTCATCCGATTGTCAGTTGTCGTTTCGATGCTTTCTTCCACAGTCTGAACTGCCGTAGAATTCCGGCAGAGAGCGAAAGGGCGGGCCGCGATCTGGCTTTGCATTATCAGAACATGGGTCTATCCAGCGATTTGATCGTTGCCCGACTGTTTTCCGCTTGTCCAGATGTGCAGTTGAGGTGATGATGAGATTAGCCGCCTGCGCTTCCGTGGTGTTTGCACTATCCGCGCTTTCTATGGTCGGCTCGAAGTCAGACTCCATCTTCGGAGAGTGGGAAGATCCAGGCGGCTCAGTGATTCTCATCGATCGTTGCGGAGCTGAAGTCTGCCTATCGATTGTTGCCACCAGCCCTTCGGCTCCAGCGGTGACGGACATTCACAATCCGGATTCCAGCCTGCGGAAGCGGCCTCTTTGCGGTCTCAGAATCGGGGACGGCTTTAAGACAAAAGACGACCTGGATGCCGCGGGTGGAGCGCTTTACGACCCCAAGTCAGGAAAGACCTATCATGGCGAGATGAAGGTTATCGGTTCAGAACTGCATTTACGCGGATATGTTGGATTCTCGATCTTCGGTGAAACAGAAATATGGAAGCGACCGTTGAAGCGGATCCAGGCATGCACGCCCAGCGCTAGCACGCACTGATCTCAAGCAGAACTCCGGGGTCATTGGGACAGAGAGGCTGTTTCACTAGAAGGATCCAGATGGTGCTCCTGATCGTGCAACCAGCGAGCCTCCGACGCGTATGAGTCCCAACGGCCAAGTGCTGTATCCACAAGAATCCGGAGGTCAGACCAAAGTGTTGCGCGCCGCAGATACTCCGCATCCAGCCGCTGCTTTGCGGAAAGAATTGTCTCGCTAAAATATTGCGCCAGATCGTCTGGTGCAATTTCCTGCAGAATCGTCTCCTCTCTCGCGAACGCAAGAGTCGCGGCACCTGTTAAGCCGGGGCGGCATGACAGTAGCTTCAGTTGTTGCTCGGGCACTTTGGGACGCGGCCCTACCATGCTCATCTCACCCGCCAGCACATTGAATATCTGCGGCAGTTCATCCAATTTCGATTTGCGCAGCAATGCACCCAGCCAGGTGATACGATCGGCCGATTCGATTGCAATGGCGCTGAGTTCGCGCGCGGGCGCCGGGCGCATGGTCCTGAACTTATAGATTACGAACGGTACTCCATACCGCCCTACGCGCTTTTGCCGAAATACCACGGGCGCGCCAGAGGTCACCAGCACTGCAAGCGCAATTCCTGCGAGAACCGGCAGAAGAATCGGTGAAAATGCCAATACGATTCCGACATCCATTGCGCGTTTTGCACCGGATCGAGTCCATGAGCTCAATGCGTGTACCGGTTTGGCGCTGGTCATGAGAATATCTCAGTGTGAGAGGTGCTGTACCGTTGCATACTGATCAGTCGGGGAACCGGGCCTGCGAGAAGCTACACCTTCTTCGATTTCCCGTTCGATCCATCGGTAGGTGCGTCTAAGCCCCTCTGCAAGGGGGATTGACGGTTGCCAGCCAAGCGCCTCCTGAATTCGCGTGTTATCGCTGTTGCGGCCGTTAACTCCTTTGGGCGCGAGTGGGTTATACCGCCTTTTCAGACGAATTCCGGCGATCTCTTCCACAATGGAGACAAGTTGATCGATGGTCACGAGCTCGGAAGAACCCAAATTGAGTGGTTCGCTCAGCTTGCTTTCCGCGATTGCTATCGTGCCTCGCGTGCAGTCGTCGATGTGCATGAAGCTGCGCGTCTGAGTACCGTCGCCCCAAACTTCGATTTCGTCCCTGCCGGCACGCTTTGCTTCAATTACCTTGCGGCAAATGGCAGCGGGAGCTTTCTCTCGTCCGCCGCGCCATGCGCCCATGGGACCATAAACATTGTGGTAGCGCGCTACGCAACATCCAAGCCCGAAATCTTCCAGGAAATGGCGGCACATTCTTTCGCTGAAGAGCTTTTCCCAGCCATAACCATCCTCTGGCATCGCGGGATATGCGTCTTCTTCCCGCAAAGGAAGTGCCGACGGCGAGGATTGCCGGGCCGCGTTGTACACACAGGCAGACGACGAAAAGAAGAAACGCTCGACATCGCTATCTCGCGCGGCCAAAAGCATGTGAGTGTTGATAAGCACATTGAGCATGCAAAGTGCCCGATTGGCCTCGATGAAACCCATGCCTCCCATGTCTGCGGCAAGCTGGAAGACGATGTCTGTGCTCTTCGCCGCGGCCATACATGACCTGGGTTCGCGAAGATCCAATACGAAGTTCTCAACTTCGCCGGTCAGCTGGTGCCAATCAGAGAGTGGCTTGATATCGACACTCCTGACATGGGCCGCACCGACAGCCATCAGGGCCCGCACCATGTGGCCGCCTACAAAACCACCACCGCCGCACACCACAACCCGCTTACCTTTCACCTTCATGTCGTTCTCCTTGATTGCAACGCTGGCAATCATTTCCCGAAATAGCTCCGATTGGGCTACGGGTTCATAAATTGCAACAGCGCTTTTTCATCAGCTGCGCTGAGCGAGGCGCGGACACGCATATGACGGAGTATCGTTCCTGAAATCTGTGGAGGAAACTGCTGTGGCGCGTTGTGACAACGTGAGCAATTCTGCTGAAAGACTTCTTGACCACGTGCGGTCTCGGATGAATTCGCCGGTGGTGCGGGCGCCCCTTCCTCTTTCCCGTGCGGACTTGCCGCCTTTGTCTGCGCAAGCACAGGGATGAGCGCTGCCAGGACGATGTTTCCAATGATGAGCTTCTGAATGCGATTCATTTTCCTCTCCATAAAGGAAACAGGAAACGGTAGACGATGCCTGTCTGCCAGATGTTGCGATTGCCCGTTGAAGAAATCTCACGAGAATAGCTTGAGTTGATGCGC
Organism: uncultured Acidobacteriaceae bacterium; assembly: GCA_963710875.1. Lineage (GTDB taxonomy): Bacteria > Acidobacteriota > Terriglobia > Terriglobales > Acidobacteriaceae > Telmatobacter. The sequence continues at coordinate 421,311 of CAVQBW010000006.1, forward strand.
ACTTCGTGCGGCAGGTGATAATCCACGGCGAAATCAACTTGCTGCGTATTCGCCGCAGGCAATCCGTCCTCCGGGTCCGCTGCCGAGCGGAATGTCTGCTGCATGCGAAGCACCGGCTCAAGGCGGCCAAAGAAGCTCTGCTCCCCGCCAAAATGTGCCAAGCGGTAGTCCGCTTCCGCCCAGTAGCCGCCGGCGTGCGGTGCATGCGCATATTCCGACCGGAACCGGAAATTTGAACCAGCCGGCTCCCACCACAGGTGAACGCCGCCATAGTTCTCGCGCGTGTTCTGTAACAGCCGGCCGAACGAGACACCGGCCTCCAGACGGGCACGCGGCATGTACACGCTGAAGCGCCCGCCGGTCGAGCGTTCCGCGTCGAATTGCTGGTTGGTGCTCGCTGTAGAGAAGTACGCTGCGTAGTCCACATTCATCGCGTCATTTGAGCAAGCCGATCCGCGAATCATGCCACCCACACTCGATGCTGTGCCCATGGTGCCGATACTGAAGATGAGGGGGGCTTGCTCAAAATTGCTGATCCAGATCGGGCTAAGCCGCTCGTTATAAGTGCCAAACGGCGTGAGGAACTCGCCGCCCACGATGGTCAAATGAGGCGAAGCAATCACGTCCGCCTGCAGAAAAGACAATCCTTGAAATGCAACGTGCGTGTATCCAGGGTTGCCATCCCCACGTGGAAAATACGACTCAAGGATCGTGGCGCGGCTTTCTACGAGCAAATGGTCGCCGAGCGATGCTACAAACTCCGGACCGATCACCGGAATATACGTAGTGTTCCCGCCGTTGGTGCTGGTGATGAAACCCCCGCCTCCCGATATGTATGGGGAATCCTGCGCGCCTGCCATGCCTGCGAATGAAATCGCGATGACCGTAAGCAACGCCATCTTTCGCCAATGGGTACGCTGATGAACAAGCGAATGCATCGTCATGCGCACAGACTCTCGCGAATTGCGCAGCGGAGTGTCAGAAGGGCGTCTTGTGAATGTCAGCGGATTGTCATTTCAGGCCGCCCGGCAACTGCATGCACGGCTCAACAAATCTCTGACAATCTCATGACACCTGACTGACACGAGCGTTAGATGCCGCGCCTATCTTGGGTTCGAGAGTACGCACTACGCAGATGTTCTCTCCAATTCATCTCTGCCAGGAGTGTCATGCCAAGAAGGCCCATGTTGATTCTGCTTTGCCTGGTTTTCAGCCTTGCAGGAACAGCGGCGCCGATGGCGCCGGCCTCGCCGCGCCGTATTGAAATTACCGCCAGGCGCTTTGCGTTTGACCCGAACGATATCACGCTCAAAGAAGGTGAACCAGTTGACATCGTTCTGAAGAGCCTTGATGTAACGCATGGTTTGCGCATTCGCGAACTGGGATTGGACCTCAAAGCCTCCAAGGGCAAGCCGGCCGAGATTCTCTTTACTCCTCATCAGACGGGAGACTTTATCGGGCACTGCTCCGTTTTCTGCGGGGCAAAACATGGAAGCATGATGATGACGTTTCATGTGGTGAAGTGAGATGCGAGCTCGGGATCTTCTCGTGGGAACCATTGCAGGAGTTGCGCTCAGTGTATTGGTGGGCGCAGCAGCCGGTGGATTTAAGGCTTCTCACCCGTCGCGCGTCGAGACAGTTCTGATGTACGGCTGGAAGCATCACGTCTCTGTGGGCGGGAAGAATCGGCACAATCCTCTCGCGGCGACGGCGCAATCCATTGCCGACGGCAAACAGGCATTCTCCTACTATTGCGCGGCGTGCCACGGCCTCGATGGGCAAGACACCGGCGTTCCATTCGCTGATCGCATGTCGCCCCCAGTGCCATCGCTAGCTGCCAAAGATGTGCAGCAATACACCGATGGCCAATTGAAGTGGGTCATCGACAACGGCATCTGGCCTTCCGGAATGCCGGGCTCCAGCGGCATGTTGAGCGACGAAGAGATCTGGTCGATCGTGATCTACATTCGCAATCTTCCCAAAGCCGGCAGTCTGGGCGATCCCCCGATGTATAGCCAGTGAGACATGATGCCTCTCAGCCGATTCCCAATGCGGATCAAGACCACCTCGCGGTCTCTGGAGTTGAAAGAAGCCGTCGTTGCCTGTTTTGCGCTCGATTCCGGTATGGCTTTGCCGCGCCTAACCGGTTTCGAGGAGGCAGACTGGCTCAGCATTTTGTGGTGGCTCGATATCAGCGGAATGGCGATCTACCTCTACCATCGCGCTCGCGAGATTGGTGCGGATGTAATGCTCCCGCATAGCGTCAAAGCAGGGCTCGCGGATCGTTTGAGGAACAATCGCGACCGGATGAAGTCCCTCCTCAACGAGGCGCTCGCGCTCGCAGGTTGGCTGGAAAGGGGAAACGTGCCTTATGCGCTGCTGAAGGGTTTTACGCTCACTCCGCATTCAGTTCAAGAGAGCGCTTTGCGCTGTCAGACTGACCTGGACTTCCTTGTCGCAGATCGTTTTGCAGATCTCGCAATGCACTATGTCCTGCGTCTCGGTTACCGTTTTCACGCACGAAGCGGAAAGACGATCGAGTTTCGCGCGGGAACCCCGAGTCCTCCCGATCTCGCGAATCTCTATTCGGTAAAGACGCAACGCGCACTTGAGCTGCATCTCGCCGCGGACGCATCCTGCGAATGTCAATGGCTCTCACGCAGAGTGATGCGCAAGTTCGACGGAGCGAAGATCCACGCGCTATCCGAGCCCGACATCCTGGTGCAGCAGGCGATTCATCTACTCAAGCATCTTTGTGGCGAACACACGCGGATCTCCTGGGCCCTGGAGTTCTGGCGTCACATGAGGAACAGGCGGGGAGACAGCGATTTCTGGCGTCGCGCCGAGTCGTGTGCCGCCGAATCTGCCCAAGGCGATCTGGCTATGGGAGTGGCAGTGTGGGTTGCAGAGGAACTTTTTGGCGGCACTCAGGTTGAGATTCCGGTTCAGTGGCGCGGCGAGGCTCTACCGGTTCGAGTAGGGCTATGGCTGGAGCGATACATGCGCCAACTGTTGCTGAGCGACACCATCGGCAACAAGCTTTATGCGCTCCTTCGCAAGGAAGTGCCCGGTGGCACGCAGGAGACGCGTACCACGCGCCAGATTCTTTTGCCTCGCGTGTTGCCGGCAGCGATCCTCGAGGCGCAGCCGAATGAAAGCGGCTCGGAGAGGTGGGAGAGATATTGCGTTGAATTCCGGTTTGTTTTTTGGCGGCTGTGGTTTCATCTCCGCGAAGGTGTTCGTTTCGCAATCGAGGTTTTACGCTGGAACCGCACTGCGGCGAGGGCCGGGCGATGACAGACTTCCTTCATGCGCGACTTCAGGCATCTCATTGGACTGCGATGGCAGTGTTCCTGTTCGTTGTCGCCGTTCCTGTCTGCCTGTCACAGTCAGCCTTGAACGAAAAGCCCGCCAACGATACGACGCAACCTTCCGATAACTCAGGGAGTAGTGGGGCGACAGACAGCGACTCAAGCTCTGCCGAGAGCGGCATGCCGGCAGAACAACTGATTCAGGTGCTGCGCAACAACCCTGAAGTGATGGTGGAGATAAAGTCAGTCATCGCTGACGAAGCCCAGCAGAAGGGAGTCTCTGTCCAACCCGATGCGCTCACCGATCAGCAGGTCTACTCACAACTGGAGACCAGCGCCGCGCTCCGCGCCAGCGTGACTGAGTTTCTGCGCGCGCGCGGATACATATCGGAGACGGAGATAGAGGATGCCCGCTGGAGACAGCAGAGCAACGCTCTCGAAATGGAGGACGCCAAACGTTCCAGTTTGGACGCGAGCGATCGAGAGAACCCCGCCATCGGCGCAGCCGAAGCCTACCAGCCCTACCATGATGCCGGCAACCTCAATGCAGGTGCGGCAGGTCCGCGTGCCCGTGCATCCTCCGCGCAATTGCCGGGTACGCCGCGCAATACCGGCACCCAGGCAAACATCACAGACGAGCCTTCTATGCTGCATCGTCCAGCGCCTTACAATCTGCGTTCGCTGCGAGATCTATATACGCAAGTGCCAGACATCCCCGAGCACCTGAAGCGCTTTGGTTCTGAATTGTTCACCGTTCGCAGCACCCTGCAACCCGCACGGCGCGTAACTATGCCGGAAGATATGGTCTCAACCCTGGATGTGCCTCTGGGCCCTGACTATGTTCTTGGACCCGGTGATCAGTTGAGCATCGCTCTTTGGGGCGGTGTGTCTCAAACGATTCTTCGCGTCGTCGATCGCGAAGGTCATATCTCGCTGCCTGAGGCCGGTCCGGTGGAAGTCGCGGGCCTTACCCTGGAGAAGGCGCAGACACTCATTGCCGATGCGCTGCGGGAGCAATACCGGAATGCCCGGGTTCTCGTCACTGTCGCGCAGCTCCGTTCCATTCGCATCTTCGTTGTAGGAGACGTACAACGCCCGGGCGCCTATGAAATCAGCTCACTTTCTACTCCCATGAGCGCACTCTTCGCAGCAGGCGGTCCAACCGCAGTCGGATCCCTTCGCATTCTTCGTCACTTTCGGAATCAAAAGTTGATCGGTGAGATCGACCTCTACGACTTCATGCTCCACGGCGTGCGGCCTGCCGACGACAGGCTTCAAGCCGGCGACACGCTGCTGGTGCCGCCTGTGGGCCCGCAAGTAGCTGTTTTTGGGGCGGTGAAGCGGTCCGCCATCTACGAGCTCACAGACGAAAAGGATCTTGGCGCGGCCCTCAACGATGCCGGCGGCCTAACGGTTGCGGCTTCACTTACACACATCACGATCGAGCGAGTGGTTGCAAACCAGCACCGCGAAGAGGTCGCTGTGGATGCTGGAACGGACGACAATGCGGAAGCGATGATGCTGCGTCTGCGCACCACGAAGGTTAAGGATGGCGATCGCATTGATGTTGCCACCGTGCTTCCGTACAGCGAACAAGTCGTTTATCTACAGGGTCACGTCGCTCGACCGGGGAAGTTTCCCTTTCGCGACGGCATGCACATCGACGACATCCTTCGCAGTTATCAGGATCTGCTTCCTGAGCCCGCCGATCATGGCGAAGTTGTACGCCTGATTGCGCCGGACCTTCATCCGGAGACCATCGAGTTCAGTGTGCCCGATGTCCTCATCGGCAACTCGAACATCGCGTTGCTCCCCTTCGACACAATCCGAATCTTCGGTCGATATGAAATCGATGCTCCCATGGTTTCTGTACGAGGCGAGGTCCAAAAACCCGGATCTTACCCCATGTTCAAAGGCATGACGGCAGCCGAGCTTGTGCGTACGGCAGGCGGGTTCAAGCGCGATGCGCTTGTGAAGCTTGCCGACCTGGCCAGCTACCGGGTTGAAAACGGCGCGCGCGTCGTCATACAACGTCGGGACGTTGCGATTGGAGACGCGGTGCTCAAAGGCGATCGCGATGCTGACGTCACGCTTATGCCCGGCGATTTGCTCACGATCCACCAACTCACCGGCTGGGACGACATCGGAGCGTCCATCATCATCGAAGGCGAAGTGGCTCATCCCGGCAGCTACGGCTTTCAGCCGGGCGAACACTTAAGCGATGTTCTCCGGCGTGCCGGCGGATTTCGCTCTACCGCATATCCGGAAGGGGCGGTACTGACGCGGCCTGAGGTGGCATCACTTGAAGAGAAGAGCCGTCAAGAGCTGATCCGGCAAATCGAAACCAGCGCCTCTTCCGCGCGCATGGCGCCGAGCGCAGGCGGCGAACAGGCTGCGACTCTGCAGGTCATTCAACAACAGAAGGAGCAGATTCTTTCTCGGTTGCGCAATCAGCCAGCGACTGGCCGGCTGGTCATAGAAATCAATTCGCAAATCGATCAATGGGCCGGTACGGCGGCCGACATCGAGGTACGCAGCGGAGACACGCTGCGCATTCCCAAGCGCCCCGGATTTGTCCTCGTCAGCGGTCAGGTCTACAACCCATCGGCCATCACCTTCATGCCAGATCGCTCCGCCGGGTGGTATTTGCAACATGCCGGCGGCGCCACCTCGACTGCAAATCGAAAGGAGATCTTCATCGTCCGCGCAAACGGCTCTGTCGTTGGCCGCGGTTCGCGAGAATGGTTCGGCAGCGACGTTCTCTCAACGCGTCTCAATCCCGGCGACACCATCGTTGTTCCGCAGAAGATCATCGGCCCCTCCGTCACCTGGCGCAATTTACTCGCTACCGCGCAGATTGTTGCATCTTTGGCAATCGCGGCTGCGGTTGCAGGACTGTAGGTGACTATGCCTTCCGATCTCCAAATGAATGCTGCGGTTGACGAGGTTGGCGAGACCGCTAAAACGCAGGTCAACCTCCATGGCGCTTCAACCTGGCTCTGCAACCTGCATGTACTCTGGCTGTCACGCATCTTGCTGATGCGTGTCACAGGCATCGCATTTGTCGTCAGCGTAGTTGTGGCATTCATCATTCCCAAGATGTATGTGTCGGAAGCGCGCATCATGCCGCCGGAGATGTCTGGGCCCAACCCGGCGCTTCTTGCGGCTCTCGCAGGACGTGCGACGGGCAGCGATGCACTCGGCGGCTTGGCGATGAGTCTGATAGGTGGTCGCAACAACGGATCGCTCTTCATTGACTTGCTGCAAAGCGCCTCCGTCTCCACCAGGCTTATCGATCGCTTCCAACTGCTGAGCGTCTACCACAAGCGCTATCGCGTTGACGCTGCCAAGGTTTTGGCGCGGCGTACGCGCATTACACAGGACAAGAAGAGCGGTGTGCTCACGCTCGCCGTGCGGGACACCGATCCGGCGCGCGCGCGCGATCTGGCGCAGGCATATCTCGACGAGCTCAATGTTGTGGTCAATCGCACCAGCCGGTCTTCGGCGCATCAGGAGCGGGTGTTCATCGAAGAGCGGCTCGTCAACGTGGAAAGCAAGCTCTCTCGCGCACAGGAGGCGATGAGCGAATTCTCCAGTTCGCACACCGCCATCGACCTGAAGGAGCAGGCGCGCGCAACTGTGGAGTCCGAGGCAAAGGTGGAGGGCGAACTCATCGCAGCGCAAAGCGAACTCGACTCTCTGGAGCAGGTGTACGGCGATGACAACGTAAGAGTCCGCGCGGCAGAGGCGCGTATCGCTTCACTCAAACGCGATCTCCAAAAGATGGGCGGTTCGCCCGCGCCCCTCGCGACAACGATGACCAGCGACGAAGCAGATGCCGCACCGCCCTACCTGCCGCTTCGGCAGGTACCAAGACTCGCAGTGCCGTATGCAAATCTTTTTCGGGAAGTTCAGGTGCAGGAGACCGTCTACAACCTGCTCACGCAGCAATACGAAATCGCACGCATTCAGGAAGCCAAGGACATTCCAGTCGTGAACATCATTGATGCACCCGGAATCCCGGAAAAGAAATCCTTCCCGCCGCGTGCGCTGCTTAGCCTTGCCTCCACACTTTTGGCGGTTATCGTTGCGTCCTTCTTTTTGCTTGGCCGCCACTATTGGTTCCTTCTCGATCCAGGCGATCCGCGCAGATGCTTCGCGCGGGAAGTTGCAGATGCTTTCTGTCTGCTGCGTGACCGGATATGGAATCGGAGGGCGCAGGTATGAGCGGCGGCATGCGGCGTTTAGCTCCAAGTTTGAGTGTCGCAGACTCGTCGGCGGATTGTCGCCCTGCGCCGCGGCATCTTCCACATTCACTTCTCGCATTTTGCGCGGGGCTCCTGTTTTCCGGCCGAACGATATTCGCACTGATCACGGGTCGATGGCTGAATGTCGGAACCGGGCCTGGTGTTCTTGCTGGCTTCACCATCGCTGCGGCATTAGGCCTGGCGGCTACCCTCGGGGCTTTCGGCGCGCGAATACACGTGGGCCGCTTATCCCGGACCTATCGACCGATACAGTGGGTCATTTTGTACCTCGCATTCTCCGGATGCAGTCTCTTCTGGACCGCCTCAGCCTCCGTTGCCTCTTCGGCGCTTTACTGGTTCTCGCTGGTGGGCGACGTGGGCATCGTAGTTCTGCTGATCCGAGCGGACGGGACTGAGCGGGTAACGGGTTCGCTTCTGGAGGGGTTCATAGCGGGAAGTTGCGCGCTGGCGGCGATCGCGTGGATGATGCCGGTGGCGGCAGATTTGCGCCTCGGCGATCCCGACTACTTCAATACAAACCAGATCGGCAATCTTTGCGCTCTTTCGGTACTGATGTGCAGCCTGCTCTATGCTCGCGGCGACGCTGTCTGGCGCATGGTTTCGTGGTTCCTGGCGATCACCCTTCTACGGAGCTTGAGCAAAGCTACACTGGTTGCATTTGCCGCCTGCCTCATCTATCGGTTCATTGGCGACGCCAGCATCCGCCGGGGGAAGAAGTGGATCCTTGTGTCCGCGGTTCTTGCCCTGACGCTCATCTTCTGGGGCCTATACAGCGCCTATTACGACGCATACACGACTGTGGGCAACCAGGCCGAAACTTTAACTGGACGCACCGCCATCTGGGCCTGGACTGTGGATGCCGCACTCAAGCAGCCCTGGTTCGGAAATGGCTTCGACGCGATGTGGAAGGTTGCGCCTCCTTTCGGTGTTGAATTATTTGAGGCGCGCCATGCGGAAAACGAATTGCTCCAGCAGTTCTTCGCATATGGTCTGTGCGGCGTTGCCATGCTGGCCGGGATTTACGGCAGTCTCTATCGACGGATTCGCGCTTTGCCGCATGGACCGGAACGCATTGCGCTGACGGCATTTCTCATATACGTGGCAATCCGCGGCCTGGCTGAGGCTGAGCCATTCGATCTTCTGCTGCCACTTTGGCTTGTCACCTGCTTTGCGCTTCTCCTCGGGAACTGCGCTCAACCACAGCTCGCACCCCGCTCACGACCGGCGTCTGAAGCTGACATCAAGGCAATGGCCGCTTGCTGAAAGGAAGCAAATGAACGTCGCGATCGCCGCACTTTCCGCGCCCACAAACATGAACGGCGTATCTCGCCACGCTGCAAACCTGGCTCGCGCCCTGTTATGCACAACCTCGATATCGGAGGTCCATTTTCTGGCCGGGGCATGGCAGAAAGAGATGTACCAGGGCGCGCTGGGACCATGTGAACCACGCCTGCACACACATTGGATTAGCCTTCGTGAAGCGAATCTGAGCAGGCTTTTCTGGTATTACCGCGAGCTGCCGTGCATTGCTGCGCAGCTTGAGGCAGACATCGTTCACCTCACATTTCCGGCTCCGACGGCGCCTTCAACATATCACTGTCCCACGGTTCTAAGCCTTCACGATCTCTATCCCTTCGATACTCCGCGCAACTTCGGCTTGCTCAAGAGCGCATTGGCGCGCCACACCATCAAGCAATGCATTCACCGTGTCGATGCCGTTGCCTGTGTCTCTTCCGTCACCAGGAGGGAGTTCACGCAGCGATTTCCAATGCTGGCGTACAAGGCTCAAGTCATTCCCAACGTCGTCGAATTCAAAGATCCAGCTCAGACGACCCGAAGCCTCGAACTGCTGAAGGGCCGCAGGTTCGTTCTTTGCGTCGCCCAGCACCGGTCGAACAAGAACATCCCTCTCGCGATCCAGGTGTTTGAGCGGCTCCTTCGCGAGCGAATTCTCCCCGTTGAGGCCCGCCTGGTCATCGTAGGCATTCCCGGGCCGGAGACGCACAAGATCAATCAGGAGATTCGAATGGCCCGGCTGAGTCACAGAGTGTTGCTATACTCCGGTCTCTCCGATGCCGAGTTGCGGTGGTGTTATGAGAATTGCGAAGTGCTCCTCGCGCCATCCAGCACAGAAGGCTTTGGCCTTCCCATCGCGGAAGCCCTTCTCGCCGGCGCCCGCGTCGTCTGTTCAGAGATTCCGGCGTTTCGCGAATTGGGCGGCGAGGCTTGCCACTATGTACCCTGGACAGATGACCCTGTGGCTGCTTATGTTCGCGCCATTCGTGACGCTTTGGCCGCTGTGCGCTCTCGCTGCGCTTCGCCACCCCAGCTCACTGCTGCTTCCGTCGGAGAGCGATATGTCCATCTCTACTGCGACCTCGCCTGTTCCTCTACCACCCGATTTGATACGCCACGAGAGCCCAGACGGGTGGACCAAAGGCCTGCGGGGATCCGGTCTGAGTAAATCAAATTGTCAGAATATTGTCATTTGTCTTGTTTTTCTTAGCCGAATTTTGGAATTTGGGGGCAGAATAGAACTATGGACGGTACCCTGGCAAGTGTTCCTGAGGGTTTTCCCCTCCCTCCGATGCTACCGGAGCATGGATCGATCCTTGTGGTTGAGGATGATCCCAGAATGCAACGAGTGCTGCAACGGATGTTCGCGGCGGAACAATACGCAGTCGTCTGCGCAGGAGATGGTAACACCGCGCTTGAGCAATTCCGCGCTCGCAAGCCGGATGCTATTGTCCTCGATCTCATTCTTCCTCACATTTCGGGGCGCGAGCTTTGCCAAAAGTTCAAGTCCCTTGCACCAGAGTGCCCGGTCATTGTCGTAAGCGCAATCTCCGAAGTGGTCGACAAGGTTCTGCTTCTCGAACTTGGGGCGGACGACTATGTGACGAAACCCTTCAGTCCGCGAGAGCTCATGGCGCGTGTGCAGGCTGCCATTCGCCGCCAAAGAAAACCTGTGAGCAGCGGAACCTTCCGGTTCGCAGAGTGCGAGGTCGACTTCAGAAGGATGACGGTCGTCCGCAAAGGCGCCCCGGTCACCCTCACTTCGCACGAGTTCCGCCTGCTCAAGTTCTTCACGGCAAATGCCGAGCGCGTCCTCAGTCGTGATGAGTTGCTGAATGAAGTCTGGGGTTACAATTGCTACCCGACAACACGTACGGTGGACAACCAGATCCTCAAGCTGCGGCAGAAGCTTGAACCTGACCCGGCAAATCCGGCACACTTCCTTACTATCTATGGCGCCGGATACAAATTCGTTCCATAAAGCGATGGAGAGAGACAGGGTACGCGGCAGCACCGACCCGCTCATTGCTGTGCCCGATCGCAGACGCGGCGTTCGGACACAGGTCCTTCTCATTCTCGCCATGTCTCTTATCACGGCGGGAGCCACTCTGGTCAGCCTGCTTGCCATTCGCGGTCCGCTGCAGAGCCTGATCACACAGAATCTCGCCTCCGACCTGCGCCACTCCCTGGCCACCTTTGAGAACATTCAGGCGCAGCATCTTGGCGCACTCGACCGCGAGAACGCCCTGCTCGCCGATCTACCCAGTCTCAAGGCGCTCATGACCACCAGCGATGAGCGCACGATCGAGGACGGCGGTGTTGAATTCTGGAAAGTCAGCGGCAATGACCTCTTTGCCCTTGCCGATCGTGATGGAAACGTGAAGGCCGCATACGTCAGGGGGACTTCCTCCGACCCGGCCTTGCGCTCGGACCTTCAGCGCCTGCTTGCGTTGCGAAAGGCCAACTTTTTCGTCAGCAGCAAAGGGTTGTTTGGCTGTTCGGTGCAGCCGCTCTATTTTGGCAGCCGGGCCGAGGGGTCTTTGCTCGGCTATGTGATCAGCGGGTTTTCCATCGACCGCGAGTCAATGGAGGGACTGAGCGGCGCAACCAATGTAAAGGCCCTCTTTCGCAGCGGCAATCGCATTCTCACCGGCTCTCTTGCCCTAGCGAGCGATGCAAAGACGCCGACAGTATTGCTCGAAGTGCCTTCGTCACCGGCTGAACCCGGCAGAATCGTCGTCAACGGGGAGCGCTTCCTCGCGATCTCGCACGACCTGTCTTCGAGATCCACCGAGCCGCTTACTCTCATCGAAATGAAATCGCTCGATCAGGAGGAACGGGCCATCCGGCAAATTGACCGGCTGGTTCTGCTTGCCGGGGCACTTGCGCTCATGCTCGGAACCGTTCTCATGCTCGTGCTCTCCAGCTTTGTGACGCGTCCGCTGGAGCAGTTAGCCAGCGGCGTCAGAGCGTTCGCGAGCGGCAACAGCACGCACCTGCTTCCCTATCGCGGAACCCGCGAAGTGCGCGAACTGAGCGCGGCCTTCGCGCGCATGCGCCGCGAGATCCTGCAGGCCAATCAGGCTGTGCTCGAGTTGGAGCGTCTGGCCACGATTGGGCGAATGGCAGGATCCGTCTCGCATGACCTTCGCCACTATCTTGCCGCAATTTACGCCAATTCCGAGTTTCTCGCTTCCGACTGCGTACCCGCTGCCGAGCGCAACGAGATTCTAGCGGAGATTCGCAATGCGGTGAACGGCACCACCGAAATGCTTGAGTCGCTGCTCATGTTTGGCCGCTCCGGTGCACGATTACGCCGCACGAGGCAATCCATTGCGTCTCTCGCTGACCGTGCGATTCACCTCGTGCGCGCCCATCCTGACGCGGCGCTTATCGAGTTCAGTCTTGAAGCCGACGACCCCGCCGCGACAGAGGCTTTGGTGGATGCCAAGCAGATTGAGCGCGCCATCTACAATCTGCTTCTTAACGCATGCCAGGCGCCGCGGCCAGAAGATTCTTCCGCACGCGTAGCTGTTACCGTCCTGGCGCGCGATCGGGAGATCGAGATTGATGTAACTGACAACGGCAACGGAGTGCCGCCGGGCATTCTCGCCACGCTCTTTGAACCCTTTGTGAGTGAGGGAAAGCACAAGGGCTCGGGACTTGGCTTGACGTTGACGCACAGCATTGCCGTCGAACACGGAGGAAGCGTTACACTGGTCCGGAGTAACCCAGGCGATACCGTCTTCCGTATGCGAATTGCGCGCGCAAACCACAACGCAGACTCACTGGTCAGCACCAGTGAGCAAGTGGAGGAAAGATGAAGAGCAGACAGGGATCCGCTGGACTTTCCTGCAGTTCAGTCGCTGCGTCAATGATCGCCATTGCGGCCACATTGTTGGTGTCTGGCGCCGCGGCGCAGGTCCAGCCGCCTGGGGCAATCCCTGTTTCTGTCCAGGAGCGTATCCGCACGCTCACGGAGGCGATGAACCGTGTCGAAACCGAGCTGGAACAGTCACAGAGCGAACTTGTCGAACTCCGGAAGCAACTGGCCAGTTTGCGCGCGTCCGCCGGCGTTTCCAATTCTCCCGATGAGGAATCATCAACAGCCACTGGAGTTGCCGATCTTGCCGCCGCAGTCGCTGAGTTGCGCGAGACGCAGGCGATGCAGGAGACCCAGATCTCCACACTCGACCAGTCCAAAGTGGAAAGCGCATCGAAATATCCAGTCAAGCTCACCGGCATGATCCTGTTCAACGGATTCGTCGACACGCGGAGTGTCGATGCCGCCGCAACGCCCTCCGTGGCACTCTCCGGCTCCGGCTCCACGGGCGTTTCAGCCCGGCAAACCATTGTGGGACTCGATATAAACGGACCGCAGGCATTCGGAGCTCAAACGCATGGCGACCTGCATTTCGATATGAGCGCCAGCGCGACCGGCTCCGAATACAGCGGCAGCTACACGCTCGGCCTCGTACGCCTCCGGACTGCGCATCTGGATCTGAACTGGAGACGCACGCACGCCTTCTTCGCGCTCGACCGGCCACTTATCGCACCCAATACCCCGTCCTCTCTCACTGCGGTCGCAGTGCCCGCTTTAGCCTGGTCGGGAAATCTCTGGGCGTGGAATCCACAGGCTGGCCTCTCTTATGACGCATTTACCTCCAATAAGGGAACACTAAGCGTGCAGGCCGCCTTGATCGATGCTGCAGACCCTCCAGCTCTCTTTTCCACAACGAGCAACGAATCCTATGCACCGCCGTTCACGGCGGAGCTTTCCCGTTGGCCGGGGATCGAGACTCGCATTGCATTGGAACGCCCGAACCGGGAGACGGGCGCGCGATTCGGCATGAGCGGCTATTTCGCTCCGCATCGCACGTCGAATTACCTCTTCACTTTTGATTCGTGGGCGAGCGCTGTCAACTTCCGCATTCCTGCCTTCCGCTTCACGCAATTCTCCGGTAGCGCCTATTGGGGCAGTGCATTGGGCGGGCTAGGAGCTGGAGTGTTCAAAGACTACGTGGCGCGCTACAGCGACGTCGAGGAGTATGATCGCACGCTCGACGATCGTGGTGGATGGCTGCAGTGGAAGCAGAAAGCCGGCGAGCGGCTCGAGTTCAATGAGGCCTTCGGCATAGACAATGTGCCCGCCGGCCAGTTGCGCCCATACGCAGTTGCAACCCCGGTCAGTGATTACAACCTGGCGCGAAACCGCACCGTTACCGGCAATGTCATTTACTCACCCAGCGCAACCCTGCTTTTCTCGCTGGAGTACCGCCGAATCATGTCTTCCTATGTAACCGCTCCGACCGCGTTCAGCGACGTGATCGGACTCGCCGCGGGGTACAAGTTTTGATGGCGCCGCGACGGCCATTCCGTCTCCCGCCAATGTTCGCGGCCCTCGCACTTGCCGCGAGTGCAGCCTCGACTTGTGCGCAGCAGCCAATGACCGGCACGGCAAAACTCTCCGGCCGTGTCGTCCTTCCTGATGCAGCCATGAAATCGCACGCGCCCTCAATCGTTGTGTGGCTCACACCGAATGAAAAGCCTCCATCCGTTAAGGCGCCACCTCCAGGCAGGTTCAAGCTCATCCAGAAGAACCGTACGTTTACGCCTCACCTGCTCGTCATCCCGGTTGGAAGCGTGGTCAGTTTTCCTAATGAAGACCCGTTCTTTCACAATGTCTTCTCGCTGTTTAACGGCAAGCGCTTTGATCTGGGCCTGTATGAAGCCGGCAGTTCGCGCCAGGTCACTTTCTCGCGCGAAGGCGTCTCCTATATCTTCTGCAATATTCATCCTGAGATGAGCGCCGTCGTCATTGCGCTGGCCACTCCGCTGTACGATGTTGCAGCTTCGGCCGCGACGTTTTCCATCCATCCGGTTCCGCCGGGCGTCTACGATCTCCATGTTTGGATCGAAGGCGCTCTGCAGCCAGACCTCGATCGACTTAGCCGCAGAATCACCCTCAGAGATGGTCAATCTTCCACCGTTATGGTCAACGCATCAAGCGCCTATCACCCGGTTCGCAATCACCTGAACATGTTCGGAAAGCCCTACCCTCCCGACACTCGCTCCCCGTACTAGAGCGCGTTGCCGGCCATCTCGGGCCGCGCCACATCCTCAGGGGCAGGCGGCGTCCGGCCAGCGCCCTCTACGCGCGGTCGCTTCGGGTAGCATTTCGCTCCCGTCAACTGCAGCGTGATATGCCACAGAAATTCCATGTTGTGCACATTTCGGCTCCACAAACGCACGGGATCCTGCGCAAGCCGATGCAGCCAATGCAGACCGGTGCACTTGATCCATTCGGGGCATGGTCGAATCCTGCCTGTCAAAAAATCAAAGGCCGCCCCTACGCCGAACATCACGCGGGTGTCGAGGCGCGGAAGCATTCTTCGCATCCACAAATCCTGCCGCGGCGTACTGATGCCCACCCATACAATATCCGGCTTGACACGATGAATCTCAGCAACGACCTTTTTCTCCTCCGCAGGTGTCAGGTCCCTAAAGGGGGGCGTGTATGTTCCTGCAACCATGGTCCAGGGAAACTGCCGACTCAGCGTAGCAGCCAGTTCGTTCGCAACCCCCGGCTTCCCTCCATAAAAGAAATGCGAGTAGCCGGCAAACTCGGCGCGTTGAAAGATCTCCATCATCACCGCGGGGCCTGTAACATGATCCATTTCTCGCAAACCCTGTGCCCGGCCCACCCACACCGTCGGAGTGCCATCGGGCAGCGCAATTGCCGCGTGCTGGTAGGCGTCCGCAACTTCTCCGCGCTTCATCGCCTCCAGGATTCCGTGTACGCCCACAAAACACACATAGCCTTTGGGCCCATTCCGCAATTGAGTGCCTATCATCGCCATTGTCCGCTCCATGTCAACAGCGTCCACGGACACTCCGAGCACGTTGGCGCACTCCCGCTGAATTCTTATTGCAATTGAATGAGCTGCAACACGGGCCGGGATGGTGTTGTACTGAGTTGCGTCGGGCATAGCCTGTCTTCAAACCTCCTCAAACGCTGAAACTCGATTCACGGAATCCGGCGCTGCGGACCGTCTCGTCAGCCGATCAGCGAGCGGAAGATACACAAGCAGTGCTACGCCTCCCGGCAGCAGCCGGCTATAGGCAACTCCGGCCAGCCCAAAGCGTGGAATCAGCAATGCGAGCGCGGCGGCCATGGCAAGCCCTCCAGCGATGTTGAGAATCGCAACCGCTTTCGGCCGCCCCATCGCCAGCAAGGCGTAGCAGCCAGTAACCGAGAGCGCCGAGAGCGCCGAGCTCCACGCCGCAGCCGGAAGCACTCCCGCGGCAGCGTCGGCGATGGAGGTTCCCACCCAATGCCTGAGAATGAACGCGCCGAAGAGAAGAAGCGATGCAAGCGCAAGTGCAACGAATGCGAAGTTCGCTGCAAAGGCCGCGGTGATTGCGCGGCGCAGTCCGGGATGCGAGCCGTGGGCGGAGTGCGACGCAAGAAGCGGAAAGAGAAAGTGCAAGCCTGCCGCTGTAATCCCGTAGATCGGCTGTGTGAGTTGCACGCAAATCGTGTATACCGCGACCGGCGATACCCCCAGCGCAACGCCCGCGATTAGGCGATCAACCTGGCCCACCAGCAGCCCGGACACGGCCTGCAGCCAGGTAAACACTCCGAATCCCAGCAGGGTCTTCGTCTTCACCTTGTGCAACATCGGAGTGAGCCGCTCAACTCCCAGGAGCCGCTTCAATTGGCGCCATTGAATGCAAAGCGCAAGCCCGTTGACCACCAGTGTGGCTGCCAGCACGGCTGTGACACTCCTATTGAAGGTAGGCACAAACCATGCCAGAAGAAGAGATGCGATGCGCGCCGTCACGCTTGCCTGGATTGCCGCGCCATAACGGCAAAACGCACGCTGTGTGCTTACGCAAACCGTCTCCAGTCCGCGCAGCAGAATAAGCCCGGCTGCGATACGGATTGACCACAGGCAATCGCCGGCTAGCTCCTCATGTGTCTTGACGGTCAAGTGGGCAATCGCAGGCGCTGCAAGCCACACCGCGCCCGCCACCGCGAAACCCAGTACGAGGTGAATGCCAAGCGCGCTGCGAACGGTCGCTACCAGTTCTTCGCTGTTGTGTCTTGCGCGCGCCTGGGCGACCGACCGGGTGTTTGCGTCGCCAAAGCCCGATGCCAGGATCGCACCGGTCATCACTAGCGCATTTGCCAGCGCCCAAAGACCAAAAAGGCCGATCCCGAGCGCGTTCAGAATTAGCGGGGCCAGCAGCAGCATCCCCGCGGGGTAGGCGAGGTAGTCGAGCGCGCCGAACGCAGAATTGGCAACGTGCGCCTTCATTTTGCCGTCCTTTCGAGCATCCATTCCGCGTCCTGTGGCGCAGTGCGAGAAGGTTTTGTCGAGCTTTCACAGGCGACATTCTCCGGGGCAGTCTTCCGTACATCGAGCCCCAGCCTGGCAAAAAGCAAGGACGCAAGAACGGCGACGCCCGCGTTGGCGACGAGTAGCGTGCGATAACCGTAAGCAACGATGCATGTTCCGGTAATGGCGGCTGTTCCCGCCTGGCAAAGCGCGCCGCTCAGGTTCTGCATGGCCGAGGCTGAGCTGCGTTCCGCTTCCGGAATCTGCTCCATCAGCATCTGATATATCCCCGGACCGCACATGTATTGCGCGGCAAAAAAAAGCATGTAAAGGCAGATTGCCGCCGGCACAAAGCGCGTCTCCGCAAGCGACACGAGCAGTGCCGCGGTGGCCAATTGCGCCAGAGAAACGCCGCCGGCAATGCCGGTTCGTCTAAAAAGCAGCGGAGCGCCCAGCACCGCAAGGAACTGCATCAACTGCGTGGCTCCGAAGACAGCTCCAAGCCTGCCCAGCGGGAATCCCAGCGCCTTCTGCAGGTAGACGGCGCCAAACAGCGGGAATGAGCCGGTAGCGATATTCCAAAGCATGAATGCCGGCAGAAAGCGGAGCAGATATGGATGAAAAATGCGCGGCCGCACACCGGGCGAAGATGCGCAGCGCTCGAGCGACAGCCTTCCAAGCGGCCACAACCCCATGACGACGATCGCGCAAGCCATCAGGAGCACGACGCGAATTCCGCCGGCAAGGCTGAGATGAAGCGGGCTGGCGTGCAAAAGCTCCGGAAGATACCCTCCCGCAATTCCCGCCAGAGCGCCTAGGCCAATTCCAGCGGCAAATGCAATGCTGAAGCCGGCGGCGCGATTCTCTTCGCCGGTCAGTTGCGCCAACGCCGGAGAAAAGCAAATCGGCCAGCAGCAGAGCGCTGCGCCCGTCAGGAACGCGAAGGCCAACTGCGCAGGTTCCCCAAGAAGGAGAAGACGCAGCACCGCGAAGACTGGAACCACGCTGAACGTAAACAGCAACAAGGGATGAGGGCCATATCGCCTCACCGCAATCATTGCGGGAATCGTGCCCGCAACATTTCCGAAAGTGAAACATGCAAGAACGTGCCCAATGAAGCGCTCGTCAAAGTGAAGATCGGTCAGATAGAGATTGAACAGAAAAACGAAGAGGCCGAAGCCGAGATCCATGCAGAATGCGGCTAGAAAGAAGGCCCGGCAATTGCGGCTGAATCGGCTTGTGAGCGCGTGCATGCGGCGCAGTCCCAAGCAGGCCCACCCGTTCACTGGTCCTGGTGCCGCTGCCATCACCGTCCCTCGCGCACAAGCTGTGTGAGCCGCTCAACGGCCCACTCGAGTGAGTTGTAGCGAAGCTCGAACACCTCCATATCCAGCAGCGCGTCAATCGCTTCCAGGTGCCGGCTCGTCTCGTATGGCATGCACTGCACGATCTGCCAAAGGTACATGCGTCCCACCGCGCGCGGGAATGGAATCAATTCCTCCATGCCGACATTGCGCGTAAGGAAAACCATAAATCGCACTTCGGCCGTTTCCGAGGTCTGAATGGCGTCGCCAGGGTTGATCGGGAGTTCGATGGAAGGCTTTCCCACTCCGGCACGTCGCATCACTTCGCGCCCGTGAAGTTGCGGAAACAGCGCTTCCGCAGACGGGCGAAATCGAACCTGGTGACAATTGCCCGCAACCAGGCTGATTCCCTCGCCATGCACAAGATAACTGCCGTCGTCTGTCACATAGGTCCATCCCGCGCGTGCGCATGCGTACGACAGGGTCGTCTTTCCCGCGCCGGAGTCGCCGCAGAGAAGGACTGCCTGGTCGTCAAGCGCAACGCACGCAGCGTGAATGGCCGTTGCGTGGCCCGAACCGATGCACCCCAACGCTGTTGAGTCGAGGAAAAAATAGCGGAAGTAGCCGCGATGCCGAACCGCGCTTTCTGTCACCCAAATCGTTGCGCACAATTCGGACAGGTCGGTTACAGCGAAGTTTTTGGCATCGGCAATGTTGGTGACGATGTGATCCCGCATGCGGCACACGGGCGTAGGCGGGCAAACCAAAGATTCGTCCGCCACCACCGTAACCTTCAGCTCAACCGGCGTCGTTTCGAATCTGCGCACACAGCACTCCCAGCTTTCCCGCGCCGCCTCGAGCACCGCTTCCGAATTTGTCGTGACGCTCACCGGAAACCCGAGCGGATAGAACATGGCGTGCAGGTTCAGCGGCATATGCGCCAGAATCGGGTCGCCAAACTCCACCGGATCCGACCGCAGCCACGCCCCTTTCATTTGCTCAACGGTAAGCAAATCCTTTGCTGACGTGCGCTCTTCTCTCTCTGCTTGTTCCATGGTTTGTCTCCCTAGAACTGGTATTTGAGCGCGAGTTGGATGATGCGCGGGTTGTTCGATTTTGCCGTGATCTTTCCAAACGCATCGCCGGTTCCCACCAGGTTCAGCGGATTGGCGAAATTCGGCGTGTTGGTGAGATTGAAAAACTCTGCGCGCATATGGATGCTGTGCCCCTCTGTGATGTGCAAGGATCGCTCCATCGCAAAGTCGATGTTGCGCTGACCCGGCCCGCGAACAACGCCCACTCCGCTGTTGCCGAAGCCGGTATCGCTGGGGCTTACTCCGTTCGTTGCCATGGGAGCCGAGGTAAACGCCGCGGCATTCAAGTAGTGTCCCTGCACGCGCGAGTACAGGGATCCGCTCGTTGCAATAGGCTGACCGCTCAGCTGTGCTCGGTTTTCGAACGAATAGTTGCCATAGACCGCGCCTGCGCTCTCATCGAGAACGGTTATCGGCGTTCCCGACTGCGCAACAAGTATTCCGGAGGCTTGCCAGTTCGAAGTAACCTTGCGAAGAATCGCCGACTCATTGCGAATGCCCGGCAGATCGTATGTGAAATTGAAGACCGCGCGATGTGTACGATCAAAGTCGGTGGGTCCGTAATTCTGACGCGGGTCGAACTGGTTGTTCGTCAGTAGCCACAGTTCGAAAACCCCATTACCCGAGGAGCCGCTCGTCTCATCCAGCGTGCGCGACCAGGTATAACTGCCGAGAAATTGCATGCCGTTGCTCAGCCGCTTCGTGATGCTCGTCTGCAGCCCGTTATAGTTCGCCATAAACGCCGTCTCTGAAACCAGCGATCCCGGCGCGATTCCGGCGTACGGAACTCGCTGGATCACATTGTTGACAGTATTCGTCGTCTCGCCGTTGACGGGATTCTCAGGACTTGCCAGCAGCGCCTGGTTGAACTCCACGCTGCCGGCAACATGCAGCGAGCGCGTCCCCACGTATCCCGCCTCTGCCAGCGTATTCCATCCCAAGCCCGCTTGCAGATCGAGGTTGTACTCCTCGGTGTATGGATCCTGCACATGCGTAGACAATCCGACCACGGTGGACCCGCCTCCCGGCATCCGTGGCGTGAAGATCGGATAGCTCGAAAGGCTCGGCAGCAGCGGAGTAAACGGCGCGTCAAGCGAGGCCGGGCCATTCTGCGCGCCGGAGATGAACTGGAAGGTGGAGTACGGCGGCTGCGCCACCAGGCTCTCCGACATGCCCGCCGAGAGACGATCGAAGTAGATGCCGTAGCCCCCGCGAACAACTAACTCGGGATGCTTTGCGATCTCCAGAGCAAACCCAAGGCGCGGTGAGAAATCGAGATGGCGCGTTGGCCAAAGACCCTCCCGATTCACCTTGATGACGCCATCGGGAACCGTGCCCGAGTAATTGGAGGTGACCACGTAGCCGCTCAGCGAGCCCTCTGGTGGAACGGTTAGCGACGCCAGTGCCGGATCGAAATTCACAAGCCGGCCATGAATCTCTGAGGGAGCGCCGAAGATCTCGTAGCGCAGTCCGGCGTTCGCCGTCAGCCGTGCGGTCAGCTTCACGTCGTCCTGCAAAAATGTTGCAAAGTCCGTATAGCGCTCGTCCTTGCGAAAGAAGCCGGAGCTGCCATTGCTCAGGGTGACGTTGCTCAAGCCATCGGGACTGCCGTTCTGTTGCGCACTCTCGCCCAGCAGAAAGTCGCTGAAAGTTCTGATGTCGAGCAGGCCATCGGCCGAAAACGGCGCATTCACCATCACCTCGTGGCGCTTCACCTCGGCGCCGGTCCTCAAAAAGTGACGGCCGCGCGTCAGTGAAACCATGTCCTGGGCGATGAAGCTGTTTGTCTTCTGGCCTTGCGAAGGTGTACCGGCATCGCCAATTGTAAAGAGCCCATCGATCGTAATGCCGGGCGCGGAGATGTCCGCACCTGCAAGGCCTGTCGGTGAGACCATTCCTACGTCTGTCGTGCTAATCGGGTTTTCAACACTTGCGACGCCGTCGAACCGCATGAATCCCAGCCGGGCAACGTTCACCAGATTTGCGTTCACAGTGTGCGTATCCGAAACAACCGCCATCACGTTCTTATCCACTTCGTTTGTGCCCCAGCCGGGAACGTTGGCTGCGCTTGGCGAGAAAGGCTCCGACGTGGGCGCGCGCGAGTAGAACAGCCGCGCGGCGAGGGAATTGTTGCGGGTTAGCGCGTGATCGAGATCAATCGTATATTGATCTTCCCCATAGCTCGCCGGAATCGCATAGGTCAACTCCCCGATAGGCATCTGCGTCGGATCGCTCGAAGGCAGTAGTATCTGCGGATTGGGAATTGCATACGCCCCGTTGGAAAACTTGAAATTCAATAGAGCCAGAGCAACCGGATGGATATTCGATCCGTCGCATGCAACCTGCGTTCCTCCGGCAAATGTCGGATATGCGCAGAACTGCGCGCCCAATGTTGCAGCGGAGCGGTCGTTGGTCAGTTGCGGAAGGGTTACTGTCAGCTCGTCGCCTTCGCCGTTGCTTGAACGCAGTCCCTGGTACGCCGCGAAAAAGAACGTCTTATCGTGCACAATCGGGCCACCCAGGGACGCGCCGAACTGATTCTGCTTAAGAACCGGCCGAGGCTGACCTGTCAATTCTGAGAAGAAATCGTTCGCGTTGAGCAGATCGTTCCGCAGAAACTCCCATGCGGCCCCATGCAGCCGGTTGGTTCCCGACTTGCTAACCACATCGACGTTTGCGCCCGTTCCGCGACCGTACGTTGCGTCGTAGTTGCCCGTTTGTACCTTGAATTCCTGAATTGTATCCGGAGCAGGCACCGCAACTCCGACCTCCTCCAGGTCGTTCATTGCTGAATTTTGTGCGAGGTTGTTGGCGTCCACGCCGTTGAACTGTATGTTGTTTGCCGTGGTTTTTCCGCCATCGGCAGTCACGTTCTGAGTGCCGCGCCCCAACACTGTCGCATCCGGCAACCCCACCAGCACGCCGGGGGAAAGCGAAAGGATCTGCGTAAAGTTGCGATTCGCCAATGGCAGTGACTCAATCGCTTCTTCGTCCACCGCACGGCCCAGCGTCGAGCTCTCCGTATCGACGATATCCTGGCGCGCGACCACTTCCACGGTCGCCGTTGCTGCGATCGCCAAATGAAAATCCACCGTGCTGGTTTCACTCACAACAACGGTCACGCTCTCGGCACGCGCATTGGCAAATCCCTGGGCTTCCGCGGTCGCGCTGTAGCTGCCCGGTGCCAGCATGGCTACGCCATATTCGCCTGACGTCGATGTGTACGCTGTCCGCTGCGCATGCGTTGCCTTGTTCTCGATTACCACGGATGCGTTCGACACGGAGCGTCCGCTTGGATCCAGCACAGTTCCTCGAATTGCGCCAGTCCCGGGCGCTTGAGGGTGGAGCGTTAGTGGTAACAAAACAAGCCCTGTAAACACTGCCACCCTGCTTTGCATGATCGAATTCATACTGTCCGCTACCTCGCCGCCAATCTGACTTGCCGTCAGCTTACGAGGGATTGGAATCGTGACTTGTCAGAAACCTGTCTTTGGATTGTCATTTTGACGAGCCGATTGCGAGGCGGTGCTGATTCTGTTCCAGCCTTTCCGTCAGAGATGCGAGGGAACGCTTCTCACCTACTCCGGTTTGCCGCTGGGAATCTGACGGGAACGGGCGACGATTTTTTTGGAATTCCACTTTCAGTCGAGCCGGATGGCTGCCGGACAAAGAGAACTTTGTCGGCGCATTGTGGAGTGGTATGTGCGGTCGTTGGCAGGGTGATCGTTGAGGACGCAGCGGCGTGAGCTGGTGGGTCTGGATCATTGGGCAGTTTGTGTTGACACTATCGAGCCGCTGACTGGTTCGGGTGCAAATGTCTTCAGCAGCCGCAAGACCTGGATGTACTCGCGGCTGCCAGACTTGCCGAGCCGCGATAGCGGCGGCCGCGTCTTCTGCTCCAAAAGCTCCTGAGAGTGCAGCGGATCGAAGACGGCTGCCTCGTGCCCATAACTACGGCCATGCCGGACGATCACCTTGCTGCCATGAGCGATCACCACTTCATGCACATAACCCTTCACCCGCAGATTACGATACCCACATTCGGTGGGACCGGAATAGTCGATCGCCAATTTGCTATTTGTCCGCAGGGGAAACGCAGTACTGGGTAGTGGTTCCACCCAAGTCCAATCGACTCATTCCCTGGCAATATAATCATGAACTTTACAAAAAGCGCATTGAAGTGGAGCGGATGTTTCGCAGGCTCAAAGGCTTCCGGAGAATCTTCTCCAGATTCGAGAAGCTCGATGTTGTCTTCCTCGCCTTCCTCCACTTCGCGCTGATCGTCGAGGCTCTAAGAATAGTGCGAACACGCCCTGGTATTCGGGGATGTATTCGCTGGCCGAGGCCAACGAGTGCCGCGGCTGGCGCATCTATGCCGATCTGGCGCAACGGCTGATGCTCCAGGCCGCAAGCTCTACGCCAAGGAAAGCTTCGGAGTGGTCCTCGACGCAGCCGCCTATGCTCGCGATTCGACCACCATCGACTTATGCCGGAGTTTGTTTCCATGGGCGCATTTTGTTTCCACCAAATCCGCCGTCACAATGCGCACGCTGCTCGATCTGCGCGGCAACATCCCCGCGTTTATCCGCGTCACCACTGGCGATGTGCATAACGTCAATATGTGCGTGCGAGACGAGCGATGCCCGAGTCGTCGCTTGCAATCCCGGCATCCTCTTCTGCCCAGGCCGCCATATAGACAAAGTTCCTCCGAGCTTGACGAGACCTCTTGCTCCGCGCCGGTTGGGATGACGATCCAACCCGCACCATCGACGGCAGGCTGGGATGAAGAAGTATGCTTGATGGAAAGGCGACTGAGAAATAATTTCATCGAGAGCTAGCCGCGTTCGTAAAGCGGCCATCGGTCGAGTATTGTAAGTTAGAGCATGCGGATGACTCCAAGCGGTAGTTTGTTCCTTTGCGCCGCATAGGTCCAACTGTTTGCATGACTCAATCGGGGAGGATACATGGGATTACCGGAAATCCTGGCAATGATCGATCGCGAGATTGCACAATTGCAAAAGGCACGCGCAGTGCTGAGCGGCGGCGTGGCGCCGACGGCGAAGAGGAAGGCCGGCAGGCCCAGGAAGATAGCTGTGGCAGTTATAACGACCGCCGCCAAACCCGCGAAAAAGAAGAAGAGAAATCTATCTCCCGAAGGCCGCAGGCGCATCGCCGAAGCTGTCAAGAAGCGTTGGGCGGCGCAGAACGCTAGAGCGGGCGGAGCCAGGAAGCGGGTTGCAGGAACCAGAAAGGCATCGGCGGCTGCTTTGGCCACCGCGAAGTCGGCCAGGAAAAAGAGAAATCTCAGCCCCGAGGGCCGGAAGCGCATCGCCGAGGCCGTCAAGAAGCGCTGGGAGGCCCAGAAGGCCGCGGCGGCGAGTTAGCCGCCATCGCTCTTCAAAGACCTGGGCTGGCGCAACCCCCACCTGCGTCAGCTCATCTTTTTTCTTGTCTCTTCCGCCAGCCGATGCGCGTTGAATGGCGCGAGTTCGCCACGGCATGCTCGATCTCAGTTCGATCGTCTCCCCATCCACGGCGAATCTGCCGTTTCCGCGACCATGGATCGCCTTCTAACTCTTCATCGCCGCACGGTCTCCCATTCGCCTGACTTTACGGATTTGACGATCGCGTCGATGACCGCCATGTTGCCGATGGCGTCCTCGACAGGTACAGGCACTTCGCGGTTTTCCAGAACAGCCCTCGAAAAGGCATCGCCCTGCAAGGTGTATTGATCGCAGACCGGAAAAACCTCCGTAGCCATGCCGCCGCCGAAGAGGTCTCCCGTCGTGTCGATGAAGAGGCGGGTGGGCCGGTCGGGAGGCGCGTTGAAGGGAATCTCGATTTCGATGCGCCCCCGTGTGCCGAAAAAGTGGATGCGCTGATAAGAGATGAGCTGCGTGCTGCAAGTGAAGATCGACTGGCCGCCAGGAAAATCGAGAATTGCCGAGGTAAGCCGGTCGGTGTGCATCTCGGGATCGCGTTCGATCAGTGTGGCAGTGCGGGTGGGCTCCTGCGCGAAGGCGTAACGCGAGGCGTGGATGAGATAGCAGCCGATGTCCATCAGAGCGCCCCCGCCGCTCTCGGCCTGGTTGCGGATATTGTTGGGGTCGATGTTGAAGTAGCTGAAGAAGCCGGCGATGGAGCGCAGTTTGCCGATCCGGCCTTCGTCGAGCAATTCGCGCAGGCGAAGCCATTGGGGATGACAGTTCACCATGAAGGCTTCGCCGATTTTGACTCCGGTGCGCTCGCGAACGGCGAGCAGCGTTTCGGCCTCCGCGGCGGTGAGGCTGATCGGCTTTTCGCAGAGAACGTGCTTGCCGGCTTCGGCGGCTTTGATCGTCCAGGGAACGTGAAGCTGATTCGGAAGGGGATTGTAGATCGCGTCGATCTCCGGGTCGGTGAGGAGCTCCTCGTAAGAGCCGTAGGCCTTGGGAATATTGAGTGCCATGGCTGCTTCCTGGGCCTTCTTAAGTTCGCGGGATGCAATTGCTGCGACGCTCGAGTACTGCCCCTGCTGCATAGCCGGGATGACCTTCTTGAGGGCGATGTTGGCGGTGCTGAGAACTCCCCAGCGGAGTTTGCGGTTCATGGTGGTTATGATAAAGCCTGGGGCGATCGATTTCCCCGTGGGAGCGGGGCGGTCTCCGAATTCGCGGTTACACGCTCGGAGATAAGGTGCCCTACACTTTTCGACAAGGGAAGGGCGGACACATGAGGTTGCGGCCTACCACCGTTGTCTTAGTTTCCGGGTTGCTCGCAGGCTATTTTGCGTACGCAACGGCGCAAGGACTCCACTCGCAGCGAACGGAAATTCCGCGTTTGCCGTCTCCGGATGGACAGTTCGGCGTAGGGCGTGTTGGCTACGAATGGAGGGATGAATCGCGGCCCGACGGTCTTGACGCCGATCCGAAGGCACATCGTGATTTAATGGTTTACCTCTGGTACCCCGCGCCGAAGGCGACGGGAGGAGAGCCGGCAGAATATTTCCCTGGCGCGAAACGGATGGACGCGGACGCTGCTGTCGTGCCTGCAATGCGGGATGAGTTTGAAGGAAGTTGGCCGCTCATCGTTTCTGGAGCAATCTCGTCTCTCGCGATCGAAAATGCACCCGTTGCGCGATCTCACAAGAAGTTTCCCGTGGTGATTCTGGCCTACGGCGCCGGAGGGACTTCCTTCGAGTACACGTCGCTGATCGGAAACCTTGTGAGCCATGGATATGTTGTGGCTGCCATCGAAAACACCTACGTTGCGCCAGCAGTGGCGTTTCCCGACGGACGAATTGTTCCGGCGTACCACGAACCTGACCCGCCCAACCTTTCGCCCGATCAGCGGTTCCAGCGCATGGTGAAGAACTCGGGGTTGGAGATCGACACCGGCGCTCGGGATATCGTGTTTGTGCTCAACCAGCTTACGAGGCTCGACGATGGGAATGAAAAGACATTTGTACTACGGAAGAGGCTCGATCTGAATCGCGTCGCTTCGATGGGACATTCGGCAGGCGGTGCGAATGCCGCTCTCGCCTGCCAGATGGATGCTCGATTCAAAGCCTGCATAAGCCTTGACGGTCAGATGCCACCAGTTGCAGCGTTTCCAGAGAGTTCGGACGGGAAGTGGCTCACTCAGCCAGTTCTTCTCCTCGAAGTGGATCACAACGGTCGTTGGATGGGGTTCAACACGGCGCAGAACGATTTGTTCCTCAAGAAGAAAGAAGATCAGCTGAGTCGCTGCCCCGCAGGGAGCTATGACGTGGTATTGGAGTCGCCTGGGCTGGTTCACGGAAGCTTCAGCGACTACCAACTTCTCGCAGCCATGGGCCGTTCAACGGAAACGAGAGATGCTCTTCATAATTTGAGTCTGACCGCGTCGTACATCGAGGCTTTCCTCGATCAGACCCTGAATCGAGTAAACTCGCCGCTGCTAGAAATTGGGGAGAAACATCCCGAAGCGATCGTCAAGCAGTACGGTCAATCTTCACAGTGACCCGTACTTTTGTTGGATAACAGGCAAACCAGAAGCTGCACAGCGACGCGCCGTTGACAGCACGAGGGGTTTGTGGAGGAAGGCCGATCAAACGAGTGATGAAAACTACTGCGGAAGGACTTCGATTCCGGTCACGGTTGCATAGCCCTCCACCGGAACGAAACTCAGCAGCAGCTTGCCCTGGGCATTCGGCTCGAGGCTCGCGAATTTGCGAATCACCACGTCCGACTGGCGCGCCTCCTGGGGAAGATTAAAGTTCTTCAGAAGCGCATTTCCATTGCAGAAAACATCGAAGATATGGGCAACCGCTGCTCTGTGATCGTCAGAGGGAGTTGAGGACTGGTCCCAGTCGCCGTGGCGCACCGCGAAGAGCAGTGTCACGGTGTATCTTCCCGGCGAAACGGGAATCGCATACGAAAAGTTGCCCCAGCGCTCGGTTTCATAGAGTTCCGGATCGTCCGTTCCCTTTACGGGAGTTACGTAGGTGGCCAACTGGCCGCCCTCGAAGTAGTTATCCGGACTCCACCAGTGGCTGTCGTTGGAGTAATAGGGTGTCTGGCGGGCCAGCACGCGCACGGGCCGGATGTGTTCCTTGAAGCCGGGCAGAATCTCAATGGCCGAAAGAGTGGCCTGCTTGCCTTCCTCTCCTGAAAAATCCAGATGCAGCAGTCCATCCGCCGCCGGTTGAATTCCGGTGAAGACCTTGACATCGGCGGTCTGGCTCGCTCCTGCGTCGGCCACAATATCGAAGCGGCTCAGCAGCGTCCGGCCGTTGGCGCGCACGGTCATCACGCGGCTGCCTTCGCCGCCCGTTCCGGCGGACTCCGGGTCAAAGACCGTCTCCGCAAAGTGCAGGCGCAGCTCGTAGATCCCCTTCTTCAAGGGAATGCTGTAGCTGAATTGTCCCTGCCGGCTGGTGCGGTAGAAATCCGGATCCTGCGTGCGCCAGATATGCTGCACGGTACTTTTCACGGCCGTGCCGCCAGTGAACCAGGCATCGGCGTTCCACAGCTTGCCCGCATGGTCCACAAAGCTGCGCGTTGAGCCGGCCAGGATGCGCACCTCCTCGCCGGTGGGCGGGCCAAGCTGCGCTTCCTCGACCGGGGCAAGGGACGGCGTCGATTCAGCCGCCTGCGGGGTCTGTCGATTCTGCCGGAGGATCAGCAAGGCGCTTCCGAATCCGAAAAGCACAAACGCCAGCGCGGCGCCAATCCACCAGCTCTGGCGGCCAGAGAGACCAAGCCATCCTCCAGCCCGCTGGGTTGTATCGCCCCCGCTCCCAGGCTGGCTTCCAACGGGGAAATCGGCAGGAGCCGGCCGATCCTCTTCCGGTTTTGGAGCGACAGTTTTGAACTCCGGAACATATTGTCCCAGAGGGATGGTGATCTGGAGCCGGTGGGATGCGCCCTCGCCAGCGTAGTATGTAGCCAGCCGCTTTCGCAGGCGGTTCGCCTCCACCCGCACGATCGAGTCCGAGTCCTGATCGAAAGAAGAGCCGCGATGGAAAACCTCCACGCCGACTGAATACTCCTTGATCTGATAGGCTTCCCCGGCAAAGAGCTTTCCGCAGAGATAGGAGAGAAGATTGGCAAGCGTGGGCGCGCGGGTGAACTGCTCGGAACCGAGCACCGCCTCCAGTTCCGCCCGCTGTGCCTCCATGTCGATCATCTCTGAGCTCCCAATCGCCATCGCTACCGTCCCCGGACTGATTGTAATGCTATCGATCCTTGATCGTTTGGCTAGTGCTTAACGGTGTAGGAGGCAGAGGAAACCGGCGTGTAGCGGCGTGTAACCCCTCCCGCTTGCCGCCGGCGCGCCTTTTCACGCCCGCCGGCCCGCTTGCCGCAAATCGCGGCAGGGATGAGAGTTCCATCGATCCGCTTGCAGATTTAACCCCCGTGGAACGCTCAGGTAGCAGGTATAGCGTTGCGGGCTGGCCGCGCCCGCTCTCTACTGGAGTCAATGCAGGGAACAGATCGCGGGAGACGGCCAGTCGAACCGCCGCCTCCCGCGAAAAGCCCAAATGCAAGAGAGGTGACCCATGAAAAGACTGGTGATAATGCTCGTTGCGACGAGTCTGGTGATGTTGGCGGTTCCATACGGAAGGACTGAGTCCGTTCCCAAGACAGCTAAGACGGACAAGCTCGAGGTAGCCAAAACGGCGGAAGAGAATGGAGACCTGGCCCGCCTTCACAAGGACTATCTGAAGGCGGCTGCTTACTATACGGCTGCCATCCGCAATTCCCGCCAGAATGCGGTGCTCTATAACAAGCTGGGAATTGTCGAACTCCAGTTGGGCGAGGGGGGGGCGGCGCACAAGGACTTCATGGAGGCAGTCAAGTACGATCCCCGGTTCGTTCCCGCGCTGAACAACCTTGGAGCCGTGGCCCTGATGGACAGGAAGTACAAGGCTGCCGTCGGCGACTTCAAGCGGGCTCTGGCGCTGGACGAGACGGTTGCCTCCACCCACCTCAACCTGGCTGAAGCCTGGATGGGCCTTAAACAGGTCGATCGAGCCATGACCGAATACGCCCGCGCTCTGGAGCTCGATGCGGATGTCATGGACGACAGCGAGGGGGGATCTGTCGCTCAGATCATGACGCCGGAGCAGCACGCCCGCATTCTGTTCATGATTGCCAAGTTGTATATCAAGCGCGGCAACATCGACGGAGCCTTGGACTTTCTGGGCAGGGCCAAAGAGGGGCACTATCGCGATCTGGCCTCTGTCTACTCCGATCCGGACTTCGCCCCGCTCTGGAAGGACCCGCGCCTGGCCAAGATCGTCTCGCGGTAGACCATCCCTGCCGCTTCGTGCAATGCCGCGCGCCGCCGTGGGAAGGACGGCGACGCGCGGCATTGCTTTTTTGGGCGTGGGCTCTTGTCATCCCAGCCTCCTGTATTCAAGAGGCGTTCTCCGGATAAAGAAAGACAGCCGTCTAGATTCGTGGTCTCCCGTGTCTGGTTTAGAGTCCAGACCTGGCGCACCCCTTCTTCTTCAAGTGGTCAGAATATGGGCCGTTCGTCGTGATGATTAGCCGGCATGAAGGGTCTCATCTGAATGTCCTAAAATAGGTCAAGAGATCCTTGCGCCTTGCCGCGTTTCTTCACTTGGCGGGGCGCCAGACAGAATTGCACAAAGGGCCCCATGCAGAATCTTCGCTCTGTCAGTTTTCTCGTGTTTTTCTTCGTTGCCGGTTTGCTCTACGCACAGCCCTCTGGAGGGCCCTACGGCCCGATCGACCAGCTCTATGTGATCCCCAATGCCGCCCACGTATACTTCGTTGCGCCGGACGGCAGCGCCGATGCGGCCGGCACGGAACTCGCCCATCCCACCACCATCGAGGCGGCAATCGCGCGCGTGGTGACCGGCGACGCGATCGTTATGCGCGGCGGCCTCTATAGAACCGGCGGCCTTGTGCTGAATCAAGGCATCACTATCCAGCCCTACGAGGAGGAGCATCCCGTCTTCAAGGGCACCGGGATCGCAACCCAATGGGAGGCTTTGCCCAACCACGTCTGGCGCACCAAATGGTCTCATCTCTTTCCGGCCGAACCGCTGCCCTGGTGGAATCGCGGGCGTGAGGGCGTGGTGACGCCTCTCTACCGCTTCAACAACGACATGGTCTTCGTGGACGGCGAGCTGCTCGTCTCCAAGGGCTGGGAGGGAGAGCTCGATCCGCATTCCTCTTCCATCGATTACAAAGACGGTTACGTCTACATCGGCGCCGACCCCGCGCACCGCATGGTGGAGATCACCGCCTGGGACAGCGCGCTGGTCCGCACCGCCGCGCCCGCGCATGGCAAGCTCTCGGACGGAAAAGGCCCGGTAATTCGCGGCATCGACTTCACGCAGTATGCCTATCGTGCGCTGGAGATCGAGGGCAAGAAGCACTTCACCTCGGCCGAGGAGCCTACCAACGAGCCGGTTGGCATCTCCGATCCTGCGACCTATGGCAAAGAGGTCACACATACGCTGATCGAGAATGTCACCATCAGCTACTGCTCTCGTGTGGCCGGCTACTTCCGCGGCGACGGATTGATTATCCGCAACTCGCTCGTCAGCGATACCGGCACCGAAGGCATCTACGTCATCGGTTCGTCGGATGTGCTGCTGGAGAAGAACATCATCCGCCGCAACAACATCAAGCAACTGACCGGCTATTTCCCCTCCGCGGTCAAGATCTTCAATCAGACGCATCGCGTCACCTTCCGCGACAACCTGATTCTCGATCAGCCCAACTCCAACGGAGTCTGGTATGACGTGGGCAATCGTGACGCCGTCATCGTCAACAACTACGTGGAAGGCGCCGTCAACGGCATCATGATCGAGATCTCGCGCG
Organism: uncultured Acidobacteriaceae bacterium; assembly: GCA_963710875.1. Classification (GTDB taxonomy): domain Bacteria; phylum Acidobacteriota; class Terriglobia; order Terriglobales; family Acidobacteriaceae; genus Telmatobacter. The sequence continues at coordinate 453,246 of CAVQBW010000006.1, forward strand.
GCGCCACCGTCGCCGGCAACGTGGTGGTGAATTCCTACCGCGGACTCTATGTGCTGAACTCGGCCGACGTGCATGCCTATAACAACACCTTCGTCGATGCGCGCGTGGACTTCGAGCGGACTGACCGCGTGGCCAAGGGCGACACCTTCGATTGGCATGCCACCACCGGGCCGGCCCTCGACCAGCGCGAAGGCCATATCTTCCTCCATAACCTGATGGCGGCTTCGAACTCGTATCGCGATCCGCTGCTGGAGTTTCTGCAGTGGTCGCCCTCGCTCTGCGGCAAGCTGAAGCATGCGCAGGCCACTCAGGTCAACGGAAACGTTTATATCCGCGCCGCATCGGCCGCTGTCTCCGGCGCGCCATCGCCGCTGATTGTCTTTGCTCCGACGGAGGGAGAAAACTGCACCACGCGGCTTGCCACGCTCGACGACTTCCTCAAACTCGAGCCGGGCTTTGAAAAGGACGGCGTCGAGATCGACCGTTCTGCCCGCTCGGTTCTGAAAGGCCCCGACGCAGGACACTTCGAGCTGCAAGCCCCGCTGCCCAATGCTTCGGCCAAGGATTTCCTCCCGCCCGAAGTCCGCTCGCTCCTCGGATGGACTGAAGCGGAGTCGAAGACCCCCGGCGCTTATCCGCTGCGCTAAGGATGCGAGACCCAAATCACAACCTGCCATCAAGATTGGCTTGGCCTCCGAGCCAGGCCATCTGCCTCGGATTTGAATCCGGATGCAATTTTGGCGAGTCACAATTCAAGCTAAGTTGCCTATCGTGCGATTGCTGTGGATGCCGAGCTCGGCCGCGTCAACGCTGAATTCCAATTGGACCCTTCTATCATTTGTTTCGATTGATTCGTTTACCAAGAATATGTAGCGACAACTTTGGGAGGCCCCGGTCTTCCATTGATAATCTGAGTTTCAATCACCGCTTCGAAGTTTTGTTCCCGACGCGGAAATTGCCGCTCTTGTCTCAGTTCTTGAAGGTATTTTTCGGTGGTTAGAAACTCGCTTGCGGCAACTGTCCCATTTTCCCCAATGCCAGCGGAAACAATGATGATCTGGTCGGTGGTGGGGTCATGAAATCGCGCGATCAGGCCGAAGTCGCGATTCATCTCTGAATAGGGCGTTAAGGTGTTTATCGCCCATTTCCTGCTGTTGGGGTCTGTCCGGTCCTGAATTTCAAATTCGTTGAGTTCCGGTCGAGCGAAGTGAAACCGCAAGGGGTCTGTCAAGCGCATGGTCCATGGATTGTTAAAGGCCGATATGAGGATGACCGGACCTCGCTGCAGATCGGAAAACGTGGTCTCGGCCGACGATTGAATGCTGCTGACCTTATTGTGGTTGGCAAGGACCCGCTGGAGGGTCGAAATGGCGATCGTATCCGCCAGAGCAACCGGATCGGAATAAAGCGGGTGGTCCCCTATGCTCGAGCCTGCGAATTCTGGGGGGCGGTGATCCAAGAGGGCCACGACAGAGCCAACCGAGATGAGGACCGGATTGCCCGTATCGACCACCGGTTGCCAAAATTCTTCAAGAGCCGATGGACGCAGCAACAGGAAAGCGGCGCCGACCACCGCCGATAAAGCGATGATTGCGACGATGGCCCTGGGGGCCGACATCTTGAAAAGAAGACCGAAGCGCGGCGAAATCCTCTCGATCTTCCGGCCAGGACCTATAGCCGGAGCCAGGATCTCAAAAGCAGCAGGCTCGGTAGGCGTCTCAGTGCCTTGGGATGCAAAGAATTTGAATTCAGGTATATAGGATCCCGGATGCAATTCGATCCGCACCTCTTCCTGATGCTTGGCTTCGTAGTAATACTGGGCCAGGCGCTTACGGACTTCGCCTGCCGTGACCCGAACGATTGGGTCATCATTCAGGTCGTAATTGGGTAAGCGGCCAAATACCTCAACCCCAATCGTCCTCTCCTTCAGCTCATCCCGATGACCCTCAAGGGTTTTTTGGACTACATAGTTCAAGAAATTCGGATAGCGGTGGCTATGGCTGAAGTGCGCACTGCTCTGAATACGCTTCAGTTGCCTCTCAATCACTTCGGGAGCAATCTCGGGTTCATGGCGTGTTTCGTTCAGCATAGCGAGCCTTCAGACCGCAAAGCGTACGTTGGCAGATTCCAACTCTAGGGTTGTGAGAGTATCATACTCCGCACACAAAATCTCCATACTTTTCTGTATCTGATTGATTTAGCATATGGATAACAGAATCTTGTTGCGTCGATGCAGTAACGCACCTCCTCAGACTTCGTTGGTCCAAATACGTTTGGGAGCCGAGGAGGACTGCTTTCGGATGATCCTGCATAGCCGCAGGCACGAACATAAGGAACCATGGATGGTCGGTCGGACCCAGCTATCGAGTCTCGGTCACATCCAGGCGGATGCTTTTAGTGCACGGAGCGTGATTCTGTGCTTTCAATTCGGATGACCTTGCGGCTCTGACGCCAGAGGATGAGACTGCTTCTTGCTCAGGATTCCGCTCTTACGTTCCGCGCCAGCTCATCACAAAAGAAGCTGCCAGAGATGCAGGCCCGATAGAGGTCCATGTGCAGGTTCGACGAGGCTACGCCAACGCTGCACTCTTCAACAGCCCCGGCACCACGACCGACGATCCGGGTTTTGCACCTTTTGGAAATCGCATTCGATTGCAAATTGTCCTCGGTTGTCGCAAGTGTTCGGTATTCATACCATCGCCTGCCCCGCGTATTCATGATCTTGAGCAAGACGATGCCTGAATGCACGCAAAACAAGGAAATGTAACTGAAAAAAGGAGATTCTCGTGAAAAACAGGTCAGTTTCTTCGATGTTCGCGATTGCGTTTGCAATCTGCTTTGTTCTCCTTGGGATGTCGGCTCCGGCCGCCGCCCAATCCGAATGTTCTAACACCGTCGGCGAAACCTACGTGCTCGCTCTTGACAGCGGCTTGTACAACTTCCAGATGAACGAGTATGACTCCAGCCTGCAGGAGTGCGTCAACATCAGCGGCGTAGGCTTCACCATCACCACTGCGGACTTCAGTAATGCCACCGACGGCGAACCCGCAACCTACACATCCATCTACAGAGGATGCCATTGGGGAACTTGCACGACGTCCAACCCCTTCCCTATTGAAGAGAGCAATATCGCTTCGGCAACCACCAGCGTCTCTATAACGCAGCCCTCCGGCTCGGCCAATGATGCCGCTTACGACATCTGGTTCAACCAGACATCGACCACATCAGGGCAGCCTAACGGCACCGAAGTGATGATCTGGCTCAATCATCAAGGCTCCATACAGCCCTTCGGCTCGCAGGTTGCCACTGCAACAATCGGTGGAGCGAGCTGGGATGTGTGGACAGGCAACCAAAGTTCGTGGAAGATCGTCTCGTATGTTGCGGCGACTCCGGTCACATCCGCAAGCCTCAATCTCCTCCCGTTCTTCGCAGATGCCGTATCGCGCGGCAGTCTGGAAAGCTCATGGTGGCTGATTGACGTTGAGTATGGCTTTGAGATCTGGACCGGAGGCGATGGCCTGGCCATGTCCGGATTCTCGGTCAGCGCGGCGGCGGGTAGCGGCGGTGGCAGCGGCTCCTGCACCACTGTGCCTTCGGCGCCGAGCGGCCTGACGGCGACCACGTCTTCCTCCAGCGTCATCAACCTGAGCTGGACGGCAGATACTGCTCCGGCCAACTGCACCATCAGTTCCTACAATGTCTTCCGCAGCACAACCAGTAACTTTACACCGTCGTCGAGCAATCAGATAGCCAGCGGAGTTACGGCAACAAGCTACTCCAGCACTGGTCTCTCAGCTTCGACCACGTACTACTACAAGATCGAAGCGGTTGACGCAGCCGGCACCTCGGCGGCATCGGCACAGGCCAGCGCAGAGACTTCGACTTCCAGCGGTGGCGGCGGCGGCAGTTCCGGATGCACCGTTGACTACACGATTGGAAGTTCGTGGTCGGGCGGATTCGGAGCGGCCATCAGCATCAAGAACGGATCGACGGCCATCACCAGTTGGACGCTGACCTGGGCGTTCGCTAACGGCCAAACGATCTCGCAATTCTGGAATGGCGTGGAAACCCAGAGCGGCGCGAACGTGACTGTGAAAAACGAGAGTTACAACGGCAGCCTCGCCGCCGGCGCCACCCTCACCGGCCTGGGATTCAACGGCACCTGGAACAATTCCACCAATGCAGTGCCCACCGCGATCTCGCTCAACGGGACGGCCTGCACGGTTAACTAGCCGTCAACTGCTGCGCAAGGTTGCCACAATAGCGATGCGAACGGAGCGGGCTGTTTAACTCGCTCCGTTCGCTGAAGTTCCTGTGAGTCCGGCTCGTTCAATCTCTCCGTCCTCACAGCGACCTTCTTGCGCGAATCGGGATCTTCGGCCTTCGGCAACAGTTCGCTGTTTTGAAAGAAACGACACCTTCGGCCGAGGTTTGCTGCTCCTGATAAATTGTTCTGGGTGACATTGCCGCGACTCTGGCCGCAATAGAAACGGACCTTATCCTCATCGAACCTGGAACCGCCGTTCGCTGGCATTGCGCCGGATTAAAGTTGTCTCGTACGTTGTGACTCGCCAAAATGGCGTTCTGCCTTCAAATCAAGCCACAGCACGAGTGTACGGCTTTTAACCAACTATCTTGGGTGATGCCGTGGTGACTTCAGCATGTTGGCAGCACATCTGTCTCAAAGACAGATCTTCCGTGATTCCACATGAAGGAATTTGCTCAATCCAAAGGCCCGTTTGCGGGCTGGAAGGATGACGAGAATCGTCGAGCGGCATTTCTGTCCGAGGGGGCTTTGCCCGTCAAGAATCATGTAGTCCGGTCACTTGCATGTCTGGTGGAGTTTGGTGTATTCGGCAAGGTTGGCGAGGACTACCCACTCAAGGAACTTGCTGGATGTCCGTATGCTCTTGCAGCGCGAAGTTGCGGAGCAATGGCGGGCAATGGCCTTGAGGGGGCGGATTCCGACCTCAGCTACATTCTTGATGATGGCGACGCGGGCAAGGACGAATTGATGCGGATCATGGAACGCGACGGATATCCGAACCGCTTCGTCAACGGATGAATCAACTCTTCAGTCAGCTGCCGGCGGAGTTCCTCTGCCACTTTCCAGCGATGAGTCTTTGCTTTTTGACGGATGAATTGACCGTTGCGCGACCCCCATATCCACTTCCGGCAATTGCAGCTTCGGGCAATTGAGGCGGCACCAGGTTGCGACTTCAGCTCGGATTGTGCTCGATTTGCTGAAGCGGAGGAAAAACCCGGAGGGCGACTGCACAGTGACTGTGCAGTTTTGCGCTAAGAATTTGACCTGATTTGATAAATCACTCATGGTAAACGACTTATATGTGGTGGAGGCGGCGGGAGTCGAACCCGACATCAGTGTTGAAAATGCTCAACTTACTGATTCTGGGAATACCAGATTTGCAGAAAATGCAATGATTTCCAATTCTGCTGTACAAACACTGTACAAACTTTTCCTGGAGATCCCAGAACGCCAATCTTCGGACTTTCCCTTCTGGTGAAAGAGCAGGATTCTGAAGCGCTCTTGCAATAGTTATACATCAGCAGATGCAGACCAAGAACTGAATCGTGCCGGTATGCCTGCCATCCTGATCCGGAAGTTCTGGATGTGCCGAGGCGAGGATTTGTGAGCGAATCAGGGTCAGGTACTTCTTAACCTTGCGGAGGGCCGGAAAGCAGGAAGTCTTCCCAGCTGACGCTGGCAACGCTGTGCCGCCGGGCAATCTCTTCATCGCCGGGCGCGCAGATGACCAGAGGCGTAAACGCCGGGTTGCGGCGGCAGAATTCAAGTACGCCACGAAGCGACAGAGCGTCGAATCTGCCCGTCTTGACCTCCACGGCCCACTTCCCCCAACTCCCATCCATGACGGCATCGATCTCCAGCGGTTCCTCGCGCCAGTACGTTACCTGCTGACCCTGGTTGATCGCAAAGGCCAGGCAGGCGTTCTCGACCCAGAAACCGAAACGTCCCGGCTCACGCCCCTGGTCTGGCGCGCCATCGGGGTGCATGGCCGACAGGAGAGCATTGTTGAGCGTTACGAGTTTCGGGGGAGATGCACGGCGTCTATGAGCCTGTGTCGAATACTTCTCCAGCGGCGCGATCAAATATGCGTCTTTAAGCAGTGCCAGATAATTGGCAACTGTTTCGATGGCTCCGCTGTCCTGAAGTTGCCCTTGCAGCTTTTGCAGCGAGACAATTTGCGCGGGCGAACCGGCGGCGATGGCAAAGACTTGGCGGAGCAGAGCGGGACGCCGTACCGCACCTTGAGCCAACACGTCGCGACCGATCGCGGGTTCGATGATGGCATCGCGCACATACGCACGCCATCGTTCGGGAGATTTCTGAAATTCCACTGCGCCAGGATAGGAGCCGAAGAGAACGAGATTGATGGCTGCTTTCTGCGGCGAAAGATGGAATGCTTCAGCCAACGAGGCGGCGGGCCAGTGGCTCAACGTCAAACGCTCGAAGCGACCAGCAAGACTCTCCCGTGAAGCTTGGGCAACGCGAAGGGCTGAAGACCCGGTAGCCACCACATGAATGGGGAGACGGCGACGGCGAGCGCGATCCCAGTGCCCTTTGAGTCGGCTCGCCCAATCGGAGAGATGGTGCACCTCGTCCAACAACAGAACCGCAGTTCCCTGCTTCGCGCGTGTTTCAGCCTCGGCCCAGCGGCGCTCCCAAAAACCAGGTAGTGCGGCGTCTGGATCGTCGCCGGCGGCGTAGATGGCCTGGTCGCCGAACTTCGCGGCGATGTCCAAAAGTAGCGTTGTCTTTCCTACCTGCCGGGGACCGGTGAGAAGCTGGATGCGGCCGGGCGCGGCTTCACCGAGCCGTTCGAGCAGCAGATTGCGGCAATACAAGTAAGCGTTCTGAATCTCAGCCATAGTCTAATAATTATTCGACTACGACTGACGCTTTGTCAAATTGTGTGTGGCCAAATCACGCAGTGTCCTGCACATAGCGATGAGACTGGCCGACGTTGCAGATAAAAATCGTATTCTTTATCTGTGGTTCATGAGCGCCCTGGTGGGTGACCAACCGAACATCAATCCCTATTATGAAGCAGATCTTTCAGTGACATTGCAATGAAATTGTCATCTGAAAATCTCTTTGACTTGCGCCTACGTCATCGTATCAGTATCATGAGTCGCGTATCAGGTACATGCAATTTTTTCCACGAGGAAGCGATGCAATCCGTCGAAGTACAGTCAAATCTTGCGCAATTCAGAGCCAAACGGGCAATCTCAGCAATTCAATTGGCAGCTGAAGCCGGTGTCAGCCGCCAGACAATTCACTCCATTGAATCCGGCCTTTATGTTCCAAACACCGTCGTCAGTCTGAAACTGGCTCGCATTCTGGACACGACCGTTGAGGAACTGTTTCAACTTGAAGCGCCGCCCAAGGCGATTGAGGAGACAGCGGAAGTTCATATCCTTGGCGGAACAGCCTCGCTGCCCAAGGGACAGCCGCTGCGACTGGCGACTGTCAATGAGAATTTTGTGGCCGTAGCGCCGGATCCGGCTAGCTGGGGCCTTCAGCCTACCGACGCTGTTTATCTTGAGCCTTTCCACACCAGCAAAGGCACTGCCAATGCCAGGGTTCGTCTCCTGAGCGATAGCTGGAAGAATCTTGGGCGCATTCTTCTCGCCGGCTGCGATCCCAGCGCATCTTTGCTCGCGCATTCGCTGGAGCGGCAGGGATTTGAACTCATCATCGCGTATGAGAATAGTTCGCGCGCGCTTGATTTGCTGCATGAGGGGCTGGTTCATGTCGCTGGTACGCATCTGGCAGAGAAAGCAGGCGACAAGGCCGATCTGCTTCCGATCACTAAAATGTTTCCTCGCAATTCAATCGCGGTTCTTTCCTACGCAATGTGGAAAGAAGGGCTGGTCGTCGCAGAAGGGAATCCCAAGAAGATTACCGGCATAGAAGATCTGGCGCGCAAGGACGTGCACATCACGAATCGCGAGCCGGGTGCAGGCTGCCGCCAACTGCTGGATGATTTGTTGAAGGCGCATGGTATCGCGAGTTCCAAAGTGAAGGGCTATGACCGCAGCACTCTGGGACAACTTCCCGCAGCACGCCTTGTACAAAGCGGTGAAGTGGATTGCTGCATCAGCACACAAGCAGCAGCGCTCACCTTGGGCTTGACCTTTCTTCCACTGGCTGAGAAGCCCTATCTGTTGGTCCTACGTCGCACGCATCTCACACTGTCGCCCGTCGAGGCCTTGGTCGGGATGCTGGGGCGTTCTGCATTCCGGCGCGAGGTTGAGTCTTGTGTAGGCTACGACATGCGCAAGGCTGGCGACCGGATCAATTAAATAGTCGCTGCTCAGATCTCGCTCATGCAATTCTCGGCGTAACAGGAATTATCGACATTTAGACGCCGCACTCGCCCCGGGCTGACAAGAGTCGGGTTGATTCGAGCCGTCTTTGCTTGGTGCAAGTCAGAAGTGCCGATTGAGAATCAAAGGTTCCTACCTGTCAAAAGATGAGTTTGAGCGACAGTTGCATGAGACGCGGCGACTGAGCACTGACCACGTGGCCAAATTCGGACGCATCGGAGATATTGCCGTTGACCACTTCAGGTCCAAAGAACTGCGCATGATTGAAGACGTTGAAGGCCTCGACACGAAGAGTAGTGTTGAAATACTCGCGCAGAGAAACTGATTTTTGTACGCTTGCGTCGAAGTTGTCCATCCCCGGACCGGAAAAGAAGCGGCGGCGTGCATTGCCAGGGTCGCCAACATCCGGCAATGAAAATCGCGCCGTGTCGAAGGCTTTGCTGCTGGTGCGCGGGTTGCGATGGATTTGCAATGCACCCTTGGATTCATCGTAATCGGGAAGATCCACTGGAAGGTTGTTTACGCCGTTTGATTGCGTACCCCAAAGCGAGGTATCGCTATTGTTGACGAGCGTGACCGGAAAGCCCGTGCTCATGCGTGCAATGCCGCTCAGTTCCCAGCCTTTTTCGAGCACTTCGGTGTGGATGACGTGTGTCGGAAGCCCGCCTTTGAGAACGAAACTCGCCACAAAATTATGACGAAGATCGAAGGCAGAAATCGCGCGGCTCAGCCGCGGATCGAAGGGGTTCACCTGGTCGCCGAAGTTTGAGCCCATGTCGAGCGATTTGCTCCAGGTGTAACCGGCCAGAACCTGCCCCCACTTTTCAGCAACACGCAGATTTGTTTGGAGCGAATGATAGGTTGAGTTGCCGATGGTGTCTTGCGTGCTGACGCTGCCGAATGCCTGACCCAGCGGCCCGCGGGTTCCATTCACGGTAGTTCCAGCGGCGGTCGTATAGGTGGTGCTCTCGCCGAAAGGTCCGCAGGTGGGGCTGGTTGCCGCAACTTCAGAAGTCTGGCTCATGCTAAGGCACAATGCAGTTTCGCCGGGATTGGCGGCCTTCAGCACCAGCAAGCGATGTGCCTGATTGCCGGCATAACCGACTTCAAGCAGCGCCGATCTGCCGATCCTGCGCTCGATGGAGAGCCTGTACTGCTCGGCGTAGGGCGTCTTGTTGGCAGGCGAATAGCCGGGTACGGCAGCGATGGGTTCAAATTGCGACCAATCGATGGAACTGTCAGGATTCTGGCGGCTCACATTGAGCGGTCCAAGGTTGGCCGGAAAGCGCTGCCCTTCTGAATTGCCTGTGGCCGCGTCCATGAAGGGCGCAGCGAGCAGCGGCGGCGCAGGACTGGAATAGGTGAAGCCATACGGCGCGTTGTCGCTGATCAGGCTCAGCGTCTCGCCGGGAATTGCGGTGTAGTAAATGCCAAAACCCGCGTGAATTACGCTGTTCTCCCCCAGTAGATGGCCAACAATGCTTGTATTGCTGAAGCGCGGCGTCCATGCGATGCCAACGCGCGGCCCAAACTCCAGATTTTGCGCTGGAGCCAGCGAACGCGGGATGCCTGGATCGCCGGGAAAGACCAGCCCTTGCGGCGCATTGGGAAAGACCTGCGACTGTTCGCCCGGCACCAGGGTCATGGCGTTGTTGTATTTCTCCCACCATGGCTCAACGCGGTCCCACCGCACCCCCGCGCTGAGGCTCAAGCCGGAGCGCATGTTCCAACTGTCCTCGGCGTAGGCTCCGAAGTAGTTTTCTCGTTCGTAAAATGGCCGCAGCGCGTTCTGGTTATACTGGCTGGCGACTCCGATCAGAAAGTCGGCAAAGTCGCTTCCTGTCTCTGTCCCATAGAACTGGAAACTCCCATTCAACTGTGCGCGGGGAAATGTGTTGATCTCATCATGATCGATGTGAACGCCAAACTTCAGAGAGTGCTTGCCCCAAACCTTGGAGAGATCCTCGCTCACCTCGTAGGTGTTGTCGTATTGCAGAAAATGATTTGGCGTCGCACCGATCGTGAAGTTGTCGAAGACAACATTCTCAATGCCTTCGTATTCTAGATCGCCTGCGACAATTCCCAGGGTGTTGGCCCCGGTAAGAAATCCCTGCGAAGCCAACGATACGCCCACGCCTCCATGGGGCCGTCCCATGTCGTTGATCACCCGTGTGTAACTGATGTGCACTTGATTGAAAGCAGAACTTCCGAGCGCTAGGCCGTGTTCGAGCACCAGTAGACGTGAGCCTCCAGAGGAGAGCGCATCGAAGCCGGGTACGCTGGCACCGCCTTGACCAGTGGGATAAGGATCATCGCGGTGGAAGCCGTCGAATGCGCCGTACACCGAAAATCTCCCGACGCGCGAGTTGGCGTCTATTCGCAGCGCACACTTGCCATCGTTGAGCAGGGCGTTATACGCAGAGGTAGAAAATTCGTTCGCGGAAGCGTTGGGCGTTGGGATGTATTTCAGCAGCGCTTTGGCAGGCGCGGACCATAGACTGGTGGGGATCGTGTTGTCGGAAAAGACTACAGGCCTGCCTGTGGTGCATCCGGTCGATGCGGGAGAATACGGATCACCGGCCTGAACAGTTGGCCCAAGCAGGCTTGCCGTGTAGATTCCACTTACGCATCCTGTGAGTGGATTGAGCGTGAAATCACCCGTGCGCTCGGCAGCCGTTGGAACCGGAACCAGTCCGGTGTCTGCTCCCTGGATTTGGCGTGTCTGCTGGTAATCGGCAAAAAAGAACATGCGGTTGCGTCGAATCGGTCCGCCGATGACGCCTCCAAACTGATTCTTCTGATACTTGCTGCGTGCCGACGAGAAGTAGTTGCGTGCGTCCAGGTCCGTATTGCGCACGAATTCAAACGCGTCGCCGTGGATGCGATTGCCGCCCGAGCGCGTCACTACGCTCACCTGACCGCCGCTCGAACGACCGTACTCGGCGTCGAAGTTGCCCACCAGAATGCGGAACTCATCGATGGAGTCGAGATTCGGGATAATGGCCGCGGCCATGCTTCCCGTCTCTTCGGCGTTAGCGCCGTTGACGATGTAAGCATTGGCCGACTCGCGCTGCCCGTTCATCGAAAGCACGCCGGCATTCAGATCGCCTGAGGGAGCTAAGATACCTTGTCCCAGTCCCTGCACGGTCTGCGAGGTCATGGATGTTGCAGGAGTCACGCCCGATTGCAGCGCCAGCAGGTCGGTAAAGCTCCTGCCATTAAGCGGCATCTGCGATGTAGCCTCACGGTCGAGAACCATTCCGGAGGCGGTGCTTTGGTCAACTTCGAGAAGGCCGCCGGATTTCACCGTGATTGATTGCCGTACCTCATCCACCTGGAGTTGCGCGTCGAGTTGGATCGAAGCGGCAACATCGATGTGAATCGCGTCTCTTTCGAAATTCCGAAAGCCTGGAGCCGAAACGGTCAGGCGATAAATCCCAACTGGAAGGGAAGCAAATGAGAAGCGGCCTACAGAGTTCGAAACCCCATGCCACTCAATCCCAGTTTCGATATTCCTGACGATCACCGAAGCCCGTCCAATTGCCAAATGGCTCGCATCCTCGACAGTTCCTTGAAGCCTGCCCGATGCACTTTGAGCCACGCATGGCGCAACCGTAGGGAAGTAGGCCAGGCTTAAACAAAGCCAGGACAAAAGAATAGCGCTAACTGGACGAAATAAATAACAGGTACGCATAGCCGGGTCCTTTCTACGATCAAGGCAGGATTCACGCGGTGTTCTGTCGTGATCCTGCCCGGAAATGGATAGGGTCGGGCCAAAGATCGCACGCACTTTACTCGCAGCGCGCGATCCGATCACAGCATCAGGCAAGCAGGCACGATACACCGCCGATGAGCGCTCCTGCTATATAGGGTGCAACCTTGCTGGTAAAGCCCAAAGCCACTCCCTCAGCCTTCTTGCTAGCCATAGCCGTTGCAACTGCGGCGAGGATTACGCCCGCCATAATCGCCATCACGGGCTGCTCGATGGTCTCTGGAATGTGCACCATAACGCCTATGGGGATCAGAAGAGCCGATCCCATCGCAATGGTGAGATTGCGCGCGCACTTTTTGCCGCCCAGCAGCGTGTAGGTCGCCATGCCTTCCGGTAGCTTGTGCAGGATCGCTCCCAGCATAAACAGTGCGGATAGCGGACCCGTCAGGCTGGCCAGGATAGCACCCTCGGCGAAGTTGTGCAGCGCCATTCCCCCGACTGCCACAGCGTTCACTGAAGCGCCAACCTGTTTCCCGCTTTCACGATTGGTACGTTTCCAGATTGCAAACGTAGCCACCGCTGCACACGCGGCGAGCAAATAGCCCACAGAATAATGCTCAGTTGCGTCGGGGAGCACATCAAACAGAACCACCGTAGCGGCAAAGCCAAGGCCAAACGCGCTCAGTAGCCCGCGCCACTTCGGAGATTCGGTCTTGTGATAGAACCATGTACCAGCCGCTTCGGCAACTGCAAAGATGAGGGATGCTGTCACTGTCAGATTCATCATGTGTGTTTTCTCCTTTGGTCGCTACCGCGAGGTGGTCGGGTGACAATTCTTCATTGGTTTGCAAAATTGGTGCCAAGGCGAAAGAGTCACAGCTGTCGGGGAAACTGAATCGCAATAGCATGGCTGATCTTCACAATTCGCCGTCATGCACACTGCGCTTCTGCGTACACCAGCCTGTTGCCGTCCACATCGCGCATGGAACGACGAACCCATAACGGCGGCATATTCATCTGCATCAGTCTTTGAACCTGAGTAATCACGTCATCGATGTCGCGAACCTTTTCCGTGTTCACTGGGAAGATCTTTTGGGCATGTACACGATAGGCGGCAAGATCTGAAAGGCCTTTTACGAAAAGAAGCGAGCAGCCGACAAGCGCATTTACCCGTTCAGTCAGCGGATCAAAGCCATTTCCATCGTCGTCGGCCATATCGTCCATCATGCAGCCCTTGCCGCCGCCTGGGCCTTTCTTGCTCATCTCAGCGCCTTTTTTCGATCCATAGCCGAAGTAGCATGTGTCGACAAATTCGCTCTTTTCCGTGCTGACATCGTAGATCATGACGCGCTTTGCTGCGGCAAATGGAACGTCGATTTGAATCAGGTTATTCGTCATCATAGCGACGCGTAGATGCGGGGTATTCATACTTGCTCCTCCTCTTGAAAGTGAACTCACGCCTGCCCTATGGCAGTCCTGGGCAGCAGACTGAGATTGATTTCTTGGCTTCTCAGGTCTCGATACAGAGACCTGAGATGTAGCCTTTCCATGCGGCCCCGTTCTGTTCTGACTACCAGGTATTCAGAACCCACTCGCGTTCGCGCATGAATTCCATCTGAGCAAACATGGTGTTGGCGATGGATTCGCCAAGCAGCATGGCGCCTTGATAGCCCATCGTTGGATGGCGATAGATTCCTGCGCGGTCAAAGGTTGGGAAGCCGACACGCGCCATCGGAATATTCGCGTCGATCGCAACATAGCGGCCCTTGGAGTGGCCGAGGATGAGATCGATCTTGTACTCAGGGTCCTTGGCGCGCTTTTCCAATTCCCATAGGTCAGCATTGCTGACAACCTCCATCTCCCAATCGACGGTCTTTTTCAACGCGAGGATGCGCGGGTCGCGTTTGTACTTTCCGTTGTCGTCGCCGAGCAACAGCAGCACAGGCTTCATCTCCATTTCAATGCAGAACTCAGCCAGCCCAATGACAAGGTCTGGATGCCCAAAGATGGCAACCCGCTTGTCGGCAAAGAACATATGCGCAAGATCCTGAAGAGCATCCAGTGCAATGCCGCGTTCCTTGATCAAGCTCTCTGGAATCGGTTTGCCGGTAACTTCCGAGAGAGTTTTCAGGAACGTATCGGTGTTGCCAATACCGTAGGGTGTCGGCAGCAGATGCGACGGCACATCGTGCTCCTGCGACAAAAACTCTGCTGCTGCCGCGCTCTCATAGCGTGCTAGAGCGATGGAAGCCTTGGCACCGGTCGATTCCTGAATATCTTCAACAGTGGTGCGGCCATGTGTTTGAATCGACTTGTCGGGCAGCATCGGCGAATCAAAGTCTTCCGTGTCCATGAAGACATTGCCGTCAACATCCATCTCTGAGAGATAGCGCTTCAGCAACACGACATCACCCGGATTCACCCAGCCTGGAAAGATATTGACCTTTCCATTGGGCTTCGACTTATCGGCTCCAATCTTTTTGAAAACCGATGCCATGCACGTGGAATAGCCACCCACTTGACTGGACTTGAAGCTCGGCGTGTGCACAGGAACCAAATAAATTGTGCGTTCCGGAAACTCTGCTTTGAGCATTGCGTCGCAGCGTTGGATTGCACCCTCCACGTCGTCGCCAATCACCTCGGTTGAACAGGTGGTGATAATCGGAATCACGCGCAGCTCCGGATAGCGACGTGCCAATGTCATCACGCCCTCATCAATCCGCTTGTGGCCACCGAATACCGCCGAGTCTTCGTGCAGCGAGGTAGAAGCAATATCAAAGTTCTCTTTGAAATGCTGCGCAAACAACAGCCGGACAAACATTGTGCATCCCTGTCCGCCGTGGACGAGCGGTATGCAGTCCTTGATTCCAATGCCGGCGTATTGAGCACCTGCCGGCTGGCAGTCATACATTGGATTGATGACGCCTGTTCTTTCTTTTGCAATAACCTCACAACCCATCGGGTGTCTCCTTTCGAGAGCTAAAGGGAGGATGTCGGGCACTACTATCGTGCCCGACATTGTTCGGTGTGTATGAGAACCGCTAGCCCCTCGATACAGGCAGTGGTCAATACAACGAGTGGGTCAGTTCCTGGTTCAGTGAACTGGTGATTGCAATGTCAATCATCTCCGCCTTGAGTCCGGCAATCAGTTCCTTTGCCTCGGTTGGCGTGATGGTTGCAATCCACGAAAAGCGTTCACGGAAATCTTTCACCATTTCCAGGGCATCGACATAAAACAGTTTTTCCATCGGCGTATCGCGCTTTGGTTTTTCACCTGAGAGCAATGCCGCCGCGGCTTCCATGATGCCATCGATGTTTTCCTGTCTATCCCAAGTCCTTGAAAAGAACTGCCACAGACAACGCTCCTGCACATAACCGACCAGTTGCTTGACTTGTTCACTCATGCTGCAACCTCCTCTTTGCCTTGGGCCTCGGTTTCTCGAATATCTGTCGCCGCCAGTTTCAGCAGCGGATTGTGAACGGCGTTGTACATATCGCGGGCAAGATTGACGAAGCCCTCGAATCCCATATACGGACCATTGTGATAGCCGTGACCGTTGACGTAGGGAATATGTAACTTCTTGACGAGTTCGCCAACTCGCGGGCCAGTATAGATCACGTCTGGCTTCACGAGATCGATGATTTCGAAAAACTCCAGTTCGTTGCCGTCATCGATGTAGTAAGTCCCGGTCTGTCCGCGTGCAATCACCTTTTCGAAGTCCTCCTGATGACCGAACTTTGAAGACATGGCAACCACCTGTACGCCGAGATCATCTTCAACCGACTTGGTCCAATGCCACAAGCGCGGCCCTCCAGTCCAGATCGCCATCTTGGTGCCCTTGAGACGCTCCTTATACCAGTCGAGCCTCGGCTTCCACTTCGCGTGCTCCTCAGCTATTAGCGCCTCGCCACGTTCTTCAATACCAAAGAACGCGCAGATCTTGCGAATGCCCTCTGTCATGTAGCTAAATCCCCAGGTATCGACATCGAGACGGGGGATACCATATTGTTTCTTGAGTTCGTTGGCGATATAACCAGCGGAACGCGCACAATTGACCACGTTTAACTTTGCCTGCTGCATGCAGCGAAGATCGTCATATGCCGCATTGCCGGTAAAGTGAGAGATCACCTGAATGCCGAGCTTGTCCCAATACTTTTGCAGCAACTGCGTATCGCCCTGGATGTTGTAGTCGCCGATAAAGTTGATGGTGTACTCGGAGGTGATCTCCTTTTCCATCTTGCCTACCTTATCGTTGATCCAGCCAATATTGAGAACATGGTGGCCCTTTGACTGCGAAACGCCCGCAAAACCTGGACATTCCACCGTGAAGATATCCACCTCAGGCCGCTCGGTCATCACCCTCTTGACGACAGCCTTGATGTCGTCGCCAATCAGAGCTGTCGGGCAAGTTGTATAGACCATCATTCGCTTGATATGCGGCATCTCGTCAAAGGCTTCATTGATCGATTTTTCGAGACGCTTATCGCCTCCGTAGACGATATTGCTTTCCTTCATATCCGACGACCAGACATACTTCATATTGAAGTGACCATTGTCGGTTGGATAACGCTTGGTGTGCCATGTGTCGTAAGCGCAGCCGATCGGCCCGTGAATCATCTGTATGGTGTCTTTCAGCACGCCGCCGATGACCAACTTGGCACCGCAGAAAGCGCAGCCGCGTTCCGAAAGTGAGCCTGGAATGGTTTGAGCATTCGAAACTGGAAGGAAGTCTCGGCTATCCTCGCCGTCAACCTTCAGATAGATGTGCTTTTCGCGCTCGGGAATGTCCTTGTCGCACTTCAACAGAACCATTGGCATAGCGGCAACTCCTCCTTGACAACGACGTCGTGGAAACTTGGCTTGCCTGAGAGGACGCTGGATCACCCGAATGTGAAAACGCCTTGGCAAGTTTGATGTTGTATATGCACGACGAATGCCAAAGCCTGAATTCACGGATTGTGCCAATAAGTTCCTTAGTTTTCAATCAATGAATCAGACTCGCACGAGTGCTGGTTTTGTACATACGCGAACTTTTCATTCGCGTATGTACCTCTTCGTGAAGTACAAGGCATGAAAACCTGCGCATTTCATTCGGAAATACTTTGGCACGTCAATTGCCACTGAAATGCTGAACCTTTTAAGAGGCGGGAGGCTGACGTGATTATTGAGCAGACTAGTGTACTTGCAGATTCATTGCCCTCTTCCGGAGCAACGCTCGACCAAGTGCTTGAAGGAGAGCACCCGCTGCGGGTTGCTGTTGCTTCTTCCAATGGTGAGATTGTGGATTGCCACTTTGGCCAGACCAATGATCTATGGATATTTGATGTAACCGATGCGACGCACAAACTTATCGAGGCCCGCAATATTGATGCGAACGCCCTCGGCGAGGAAGACCGACGCCAGACGATCTATCGGCTTGTTGCCGATTGCAAGGTGTTGCTCGTTGCCAGAATTGGCGCTACGCCGCAAGCGAATCTGGCAGCGCTTGGCGTGGATGGAACTGACAGGCATGCCAATGCATCCATCGACGGTGCACTACGCGACGTATATTGCTTCAAGACATCCGGGCCGCAGGAATTGACTTCAACCTGCAAGGGTTCAAGCAAGTGCAAACACTGATCGACACAGAATCCGTGTTCTGTTCAACCCAGAAGTGATGAAGAGGGGCATTCTATGAGCGAACTATCAAAGAATCAGATCTATCATCTCATCCTCGCCGATATCGCGATGGTTGCGGCAATCGATGCGAATGGCAGCCAGATCCTTTCCGAGGATCGCAAAGAGTATACTCCAGGTTCGATCCGCGACCACTGGATGGCGCGAACGCCGGACGGCCTGTGGAGACGCCGTGTTCTGGCGATGTCTAACGCGGGAATTGCTTCATTGCAGAACTTGCCGGTCGATCGCTTGATTGCGACCGCCAAGCGATTGGGCGTTCCGTTTGCAGAAAAAACAGCCCAGGGACTCGCCGACCATTTTGCCATGAAGCGGGAAGCGGTTCTTCTCTACAATCGCTAGCCGCATGAATCCTAGTCGACAAGCTCCTTACAGGCCCAAAGCGCAATTCAAACCGGCCGTCTGAAGTCTTTGTAGCTGATGTTGTGTTTGTCCATCCTCAGGCCGAGCGTTCTTCTCGTCAGGCCAAGTTCTATTGCGGCTTCTGTCGTATTGCCTTCGTGTGTTTTCAGTGCTTCGATAATCATCTCGTATTCGACAGCACTCAACTTTCCTTCCAGACCACAACCAAAGTTCGTGCCTGTTTCCTTTGATGTCTGCAAAGAGGGCGGAAGATTATAGCCATGGATAACGCCGTCGTCGGAGAGGATCACGGATCGCTCGATCGCATTTTCCAATTCCCGCACATTGCCCGGCCAATGATAGACCATTAGCATATTCAGTGCCGGCGTGGAGATGCGCACAATATTCTTGCCCATCTCCTGGCTGAAGATGCTCGCGAAGTGGTCGGCGAGGAGAAGGATGTCGCTTGCCCGGTCACGAAGCGGAGGAACCGTGACCGGAAAAACATTCAGCCGATAGTAGAGGTCCTCGCGAAAGGTTCCTTTGTCTGCCATTGCCTTTAGATCGCGGTTGGTCGCGGCAATGATGCGCAGATCCACCTTGATCGGCTTGGAAGAGCCAACCCTCTCAAAGGTTTTCTCCTGAAGCACGCGCAGCAGTTTGGCCTGCATTGAGGGCGACAACTCGCCGACCTCATCCAAAAAGATGGTGCCCTTGTCGGCCAACTCAAATCGTCCCTTCCGCATTCCGGCAGCGCTGGTGAACGAACCCTTTTCGTGGCCGAAGAGTTCACTTTCGACAATGCTCTCTGGCAGCGCCGCGCAATTGAACTTGATGAAGGGACCGTCCGCAGTCGGACTGTTGTAGTGGATTGCGTTTGCGATCAATTCCTTGCCAACTCCGCTCTCGCCGAGAATCAGGACGGTCAACTTGGTCTGTGATACCTTGTTCACCAGTTCGTAGACTTCGAGCATCGGCTTTGCATTGCCTATGATGTTGGCTGGCTTGAATCTCTGCTTCAACGCATTCTGCAGACGCCGGTTTTCGTTTTCCAGTTGAACCTTTTCTACATTCTCCATTAGATAGAGTTCGACTGCCGGACCGATCATCGATGCAATGGTCCCGAGCAGTTCCTCGTCCTGCTTCAACAGATGCTGATTGCGGTAAACACGTTCTATGCTGATGGTGCCAAGCACCTTTTTACAGTAGATGATGGGTACGCAAACGAATGCCGCGCGTCTGGCGGAATCCTCTCTGTGTGCGCCTGTACGATCCAGAAATGTTGGCTCGCTCTCAAGGCGCGGGACGACGATCGCAGTTGCGCTTTCCACAACCTTGCCAGTGATGCCCTCCCCAGGCGAGTAAATGCCACGCGCTTTCTCTTCGTCGGTGAATCCAAAACAATCATGTATATAGATGGTCTCTGAAGAGCGGTCGTAGAACGTCACCATTCCGCGAAGCGCCTTCAGTCTCCGCTGCATGACCTTCAGAATCAATGCCAATGACGCAGAAAGATCTTCGCTCTCCGTCATCACCTGACTGATCTGAAACAGTAGAGGCAATACGCTGACCCGACACTCGCCAGTGAAGCAATGAGTGAATTCCTCGAGTTGGAGATCGCAGGTATCGACATGATCTTCGTGCGTCATCATAGTTGACTCCATTTGGTCGGAAGACTAGGCAGAACGAACTCAGATGTTCCTGCGCCAGGATGATCCCCATATTCTTCCTTCTTAATCTCGGTAATATACACTGCTTTTGCTAAAGATCCGCAGAAAAAAGCATCTATGGGGGTCACTGTCCGTTATACGCGTCACTATGCGAAACGTACCAAAACGTACTTTTGTTCGTGCAATCCCCCTCGGGTGTACAAAATGGTCCACCGAAGGTATGGAGTGTGTCACCCGTGTGAGTCTTGTTACCGGCATCTGAATGACTGAAACATTTGGGTTTAGTCCAGTTCGCGAGTGTTGGTGTCCGTGACAAGAGATTCTTTGCGTGACAGTCGGACATTGGCCCCATACTTGCATATCTCCCTGCAAAGAGAATTTCCGGGGGTGAATGCCATGGCCTTGACAGAATCCAATACCGATGCCTCCTGCAAACTTTGCACCATTCAACTTGAGGAGCTTTGCTATGAGCGTGCCTGGTGGTTTCGCCTTATTCGTGAAGTATTCGCCACGGGGATCCGGATCTTCTCCGCTGTTCTGCGTATCAATCCTGATGCCTACAAATCGCGTTCTCCCATGTGCAAAAGCTGTATTCGGTTCCGTAAGAACGTATTGAAGTGCCGTTCGACCTTGTTCAACAAGCTCGACAGCGTCTTGAACCCGATCTTCAATCGCCTCCGAGACAGCCTCTTGATGCCGGAAGAGTTGGAGCGTGCGCGCTTGCTTGCGCGGTGCGCGGCAGAAAAACAATTTGTACGCCCCGCCGATCTCAGCACATTGTCTGAGTTGTCTTGAAAGACAGATTTTCGCTTCGACCCGGTAAGGTCGTTGCAATTGCAAACCCTGCTGCAAATGGACCTTTATTCGGAGAGTGAACGATGAGCGACCCCAATTGCAATTCTGATGCTTCCTGCAAAATCTGCACAATTCACTTGGAAGAGCTGTGCTTCAAGCGTGTCTGGTGGTTTCGTTCCTTCTGTTCGGTTCTCGGCACTGGGGTCAGGCTCTTTGCTTTTGCCAAGTCCGTGCGCATTGACAGTTACAAGTCTCGCTCACCCATGTGCAGGAAGTGTATTCGCTTTCACAAAAACATCTTGAAAGGCAGATCACCGCTGTTTAACCGGCTCGATGCCTTCTTCACTCCGGTGTTCGACTATCTTCGCAATAGCATTTTGACACAAGAGGAAGTGGACCGCGCACGTTTATTGGCGCGACGCGCAGCGGAGCGGGACTTTGAACGTCCAGCCGATCTTGTGACGCTATAGTTTGTCTTTCAGAAAACGAAACAGGAGGTTTCTCATGCAACCGAACCAGATTGCCGAATTGATGAATGAACCCGCCTGTGCACACAACAACAAATCCAAGTCTGGTTGCGCCAAACCGCAGCCCGGCGCAACCCAAGGGGGATGCTGCTTCGACGGCGCGCGTAATGCCCTTATTCCGATCTCTGACGTTGCGCACATCGTTCATGGCCCGATCGGTTGCGCTGGTTCGTCGTGGGACACTCGCGGCACGCGCTCATCGCAATCTGACATCTACCGGCTGGGGCTTACGACTGATCTGTCTGACATCGATGTGATCATGGGGCGCGGGGAGAATCGGCTATATCAGGCTATCCGGCAAACCGTGGAAACACATCATCCGGCTGCCGTGTTCATCTACAACACCTGTGTCCCCGCGCTGCAAGGCAACGACATCGAGGCCGTCGCCAAATACGCATCCAAAAAACTCGGCATCGATGTAGTGCCAGTGGACTGCGCAGGTTTTTATGGCAACAAGAACCTGGGCAATCGCATTGCCGGCGACGCCGTCTATAAATACATGATCGGCAAACGTGAACCGGCAACAATCGAACGCATTCAGAATGGCATCCGAATTCATGACATCAACCTCATTGGTGAGTGGAACGTCGGCGGCGAATTCTGGAACATTGCGCCGCTCTTTGACGAACTGGGATACCGGATTCTGTGCAGCTTCTCCGGGGACAGCCGCTACTTCGAGGTGCAGACCATGCACCGCGCCGAGGCCAACATGGTGGTCTGCTCCAAAGCGATGATTCATGTAGCGAGAAAACTAGAGCAAGATTACAGCATCCCATATTTCGAGGGCAGCTTCTATGGTCGTCGCGATACCTCAGAAGCCCTTCGAGCCTTCGCTCGTTTGATAGGTGATGCGAGTCTAAGCGAGCGAACGGAACTGCTCATTGCACGCGAAGAAAGACGGGTCGATCAGGCACTTGCTCCGTTGCGCAAAAAGCTTGTGGGCAAGCGAGTGCTCGTCTTTACCGGCGGCTACAAAAGCTGGTCGATTGTTTCTGCCATGCAGGATCTCGGCATGATCGTCGTGGCCACGGGAACGGAAAAATCAACAGAAGAAGACAAGGCCCGCATCCACGAGTTGATGGGGCCTGATGCTCGTCTCATCTCCGATAACGACCAGATTGGTATTTTGAGTGCTTTTCATGATTGCAAGGCAGACATACTGATCGCCGGGGATCGCTACATCTATCCCACACTAAAATCGCGCATTCCATTTCTCGATGTCGATCATGTGCGTCGTGTCGGCTACGCGGGTTACGACGGGCTGATCGAACTGGCCCGCAACCTTGAATTCACTGTCAACTCGCCGCTCTGGAGCCAGGTTCGCAACAAGCCGGTCTGGGCTTATGCAGCCGAGCCGTTGCGGAAAGTGGTGTGAGGTCAATATGGCAAATGTAATCCAATCCAACAAGGCGCTCGCGGTGAATCCGCTGAAGGCAAGCCAGCCGATTGGATCCTCTCTGGCCTTTCTCGGAATCGCAGCGGCCATGCCACTTGAGCATGGCGCGCGTGGCTGCACCTCATTCAACAAGCTGTTCTTCATGCGCCATTTCAATGAGCCCATCGCCTTGCAGACAACAGCCATGGAGCAGACTACGACTGTATTGGGTGCGGACGATAATGTTGTGGAAGCCTTGGCTACAATTGCGAAAAAGAACAAACCGGAAGTGATCGGCCTTATTACGACCGGACTCTCCGAAATGCAGGGGGCCGATGTGCTGCGGACGGTCAAGATGTTCCGTAATAAGCATCCAGAGTATGCACACATTTCGATCATTCCCGTCGCTGCGAACGATACACTCGGTTGCCTTGAAACAGGCTTTGCCAAAGCCGTCGAAGCGATTATCTCTGCACTCGTTCCGGAGGGCAGTTCATCAGGTCGCCGCAGAAATCAAGTGAACCTTCTCGTACCAGCTACGTTGACTCCCGGCGACATCGATGAACTCAAGCAGTGGGTCGAGGCCTTTGGACTTCATCCCGTGGTGCTTCCCGATCTTGCCGACAGCCTCGATGGCCATCTATGCGACGCCGGTTATCTTACACTTACCTACGGCGGCACCACTCGATCTGCTATTCAGACAATGGGCCAGTCAGCCGCCACTTTGGTAGTCGGCTCTTCACTATCAAAGGCTGCGGACATTCTGAAAGCCATAACAGGCGTGCCAGACTGGCGTTTCCCCAGTCTGATAGGGCTAGCCGATTGCGATCACTTCACCGAAGCGCTGGCTGAGATCTCCGGTCGCCCGGTTCCTGATTCAATCATTCGTGCCCGCGCACGACTTGAAGACGCCATGGTCGATTGTCAATTCCAACTCGGCGGTGCCAAAGTCGGTATTGCCGCTGACCCCGATCACTTGGCCACCTTGAGCATTTTTTTTACCAGTCTTGGCATCAACATGGTTGCCGCGATTTCCTCGATCAAGAGCGACGTTTTGGATGCGCTAACTGTCGTGCAGGTTGCGGTTGGCGATCTTGAAGATCTAGAGCGGTTGGTCATGGAAGCGGACGCGGAGATAATCGTAACCAACTCCCACGGCGTTGAAATCGCCAGGCGAACCGGCACTTCGTTGCTGCGTGCAGGTTTTCCCGTCTACGACAGCTATTCGGCGAACTCCGAGGTTTGGATCGGTTACAACGGTTCGCGCCGTACGATCTTTCGCATCGCTGATTTGCTCTCTGTGCACTATCAAGAAATTGCGCCTTATGTCTCGCGCTACCGTCAGCCTGTACCGGAACTCATAACTCAAGGAGTCGCCTGATGCTCAGAATCGCATTTGCCACCAGTGATCGGAAGTCTGTTAATCACCACTTTGGAGGAACCGAAGGACTCATCATCTATGATGTCTCTCCAGGCGAAGCAAGCCTTCTTGACTTCGCTGCATTTCCTCCTGCGGAAAAAGAAGGGGAAGTTGTACGGGATGGCGTTACGGGGACAGTTCAAGACAAGGTATTGGCGAAGCTTGAATTCGTGAAGGACTGCCATGCCGTCTACGCTCATTCCATTGGATCCTCGTCAACTCGCCGCCTGATGCAACTCGGCGTCCAACCGGTAATCATCAACGAAGGCACCGAGATTCTTCAATTACTGAACGAGATCAGCCTCGCTCTGGCTCACGGAGGCGTTGCATGGATCGATAAGGCCAAAGTTAAAGCGCAACAGGAAGAGCGATCGAACGGGTCTCTGACAGCGAAAGCGGCAGTGGCATCGAGCCTGTCGGAAATTAGCCTGGAGACTGCCTGATGAGACGTGCCGCTTCTAATCTCTTGCTGCCAGCCTTTGATCATTTTGCCCATCTGCCGCGTTTGGCTGAACGAGGCATCGAGGGTCTTGAGGTCGCGCCGTTTCATACCTGGCCTGCTGCACAGCAAGCCATCTCGGCCAGTGATGTGAAAATCTATCGCCGCGCGGCTGAAGTCTTCAATCTTCAGATCATTGGCCTGCACGGCCTCACGGTCGATACACTCCAAATCGATCAGCTTGACGTCGGCCCCTCTCGGGCAAAGATGATCGCTCAGTTTGTTCTCCTTTCAAAGGTCTGCCGCGACCTTGGCGGACGCACATTGATCATCGAGAAACGCACACGCGGTAGTCTCTCCAATCGTGCTGCATGGAAAGTCTTTCGTGACTTCATGAAGGAAGTGTTGGACCAGGTTGCCTCCCATGGGACGGTATTCTGTCTTGCTCCCGTTGGCCCTGAAGAGAGCGACTTCTGCGCCACACCACGCGAGACATTCATGCTAGCCAATGCCCTTGATCACGAAGCCTACGGAATCCACCTCAGCACTCTCGGACTGACAATCGATGGCAAGACTGGCCACCAGGCGTTTTGCGAATCACGAGGCCGTGTGGAACTTTTACACATTGAGGAACCACACCGAGTGGAGTTGGGTTCAACCAAAATGATTGACCATGTGGATCTTCGCGTTCATCTGATTGCAACAAATTACAGAGGCTGGACCTCGGTCGTTCAAAACGCTGGTGGCGCGTCAGAGCGGCTCGCATCCCTTGATCGCGGCCTTTCATTCTTTGAAAGAACCTATTTCCCTTACGAACTCAAGTATCTTCACTACGATTTGCAGGAGGAACTGAATGGAATCAACGCTCGAATCCCGCTACAACACGGTTCTGCGCATCCTCTCTGAAGCGCGTCCCGCAATCGAGGCCGATGGCGGCGATATTGAATTTGTTGCCATCGAGGGAATGCGCGTGAAGGTGCGGCTTGGCGGTAAATGCCATAGTTGTGCTCTGGCCATGCAAACGCTCGGTGGCATTCGCAGAAAGCTGATGCTTGCGCTCAACGAACCTGTGCTGGTAGTGCCCGCTGCTGATGAAGAATGACCGGCCAAATCAATTCTCAAACTGCACCAGCAAACGCTCAGAGTATTGCTTCAGGGGTTGGGTTTCGAGATGCTCACCAGCCTGCAATTCGATGGCGCAGGCTGACCACACAATCAGCCCTTTGGCCGGCTGGGTAAAATTTGCCCGCATTTTGTCAGCAAATAGGGCTAATTATGACGTTATTGCCGGTTACGCCGGTTTTTAAGTGCTATGTCGTTTATAGTTGCGATTTCGTGCTCGCCATGGCATGGTATGCATTTATGTTGGCACCCGGAGCAAGGAAATTTCATTGTATTCTACAAAGCGAGATCACTCGTCAACCTGAGGTTTAATTTTCCAATTGAATGCGTTTGGTATAGATATTTCTTTGATGGGCCTATCTGGTAGGAACAGTTCGGTTCACGGGAAGAAGCCAATATATTCATTATGCATGGTTTATTAAGCAATAGTCGGCTCCGCCTTTGGCCTGCAGGATGCGGGGAGTAATTTGGCGCATGAGTGCGGCGGCCTCGCGCTCGAGTGTCACGTCGTCTGCCGGAGTCGTTGGGGCGGGATGATCGAGAGTGGTCAGCTCAAACCGGTACAGTCTCCTGGCCAGTCCTGTATGGAGTCGCGGATTAAAATGAATTGAGCATCCTATGTGGTGGTGATGTGATTCGCTTGCCGCGCCGAATCCGAACCAATCGTCAACGTGAAGGATCCATCGGCCTCCGTGCGAATGTCATCATGGTTGCTGAAAACAGTGCAGACTCATCGCAATCAAAGCAGCTGAGCGTGAGTGGTTGATTGAGATGGGCGGCCGTATCTTTCAACTCCAGCCGCCCATACTCATCCATGGCGAAAAACAAGACCACTTCACAGCTACTTGTTGTTGCCGCTCCGTGCTGCCTGCTCCTTTTGCCGGTCAAGATACCACTGGGGAAGATAGGTATGGTGAGTGAGTTTGATGTCGTCAAAGGTGAGATAGGGGGCGAGATGATGCGACTTGGCCTGCTCTTCGAACTCGGACTTCAACTGCGTCAGCTTCTCCGGATACTTCTTGGCCAGATCGATGCGCTCGGTCGGATCGTCGTTCAGGTTGTAAAGCTCCCAGGTGTTTTCATCAAGAGGCGGATTCGTAACGGTGTTCTTTGTGAGGATGTCGTTGGGGTACGCCAGTTCGGCCTTCCAGCCATTGTCATAGACGGACCGAGAACCAAAGATGTAGTAGTACTGCAGCGTGTGACGCGTGGGCGCCTTGGCATCGTCAATCGAGTAAGCCAGTGACGTTCCTTCAATCGGCTGCTGCTTGATGCCGCGAATCTCTTCAGGAGCCTTCACTCCAACCAGATCGAGCGTTGTGGGAAGAAGATCGATCACATGGCTGTACTGGGCCCGAATGCCGCCCTTGTCCTTGATGCCCTTGGGCCAGTAAACGATGAGGGGATTGTGCGTACCGCCTTCGCTGTTGGCATCCGATTTCCAATATCGGAAAGGCGTATTGGCGGCCTGCGCCCAACCAAGCGGATAATTGCCATTCTTGGAATCAGGCGTGCCGATCTTGTCGATATTGGTCAGGTTATAGGCAACTCGATCCTCATCGGAAACCAGCTTGCCGCGATAGGATTTGTCGATTACGCCTTCCTGCGATCCTTCCTTGCTGGCGCCGTTATCGCCGATGGAGATGAAGATCAGCGTATTGTCGAGCTGTCCAATCTCCTTCAAGTGATTGACCAGGCGGCCAACTTCAAAGTCCGTGTAGGTCAGGTAACCCGCATAGACTTCCATAAAGCGCGCATAGAGCTTTTTCTCGTCCGGCGTCAGTTTGTCCCAGGCCTTGACGGTCTCATTGCGCTCGGGAAGTATCGCATTGGCGGGAATCACGCCGAGTTTCTTCTGGCGTTCAAATACCTCTTCACGGAATGCATCCCACCCCTTGTCGAACTTGCCCTTGTATTGATCGCTCCAGTATTTATCCACCTGGTGCGGAGCGTGGGTTGCGCCGGGGGCGTAGTAGAGAAAAAAGGGCTTGTCCGGCGCGGCCTTCTTCTGGCGGTCAATAAAGAAAATCGCCTTATCGGTGATCTGATCGCTGAGGTGGCGGCCATCGGGAGTCACATGAGCCTGATCCTCTACCAGGTCCGGCTTGTATTGATCGGTTTGCGAACCGAGGAATCCGAAGAAGTGCTCGAAGCCCTTGCCCGTCGGCCAACGATCGAATGGACCCGCATCGGTCGCATCTTCATCGGGGGTTATGCCGTACTTGCCAACCGCGAAAGTGTTGTAACCGTTGTCGCGCAATATCTCTGCGATTGTGCCGGCCGTGGCAGGCACGCGCCCATCCCAGCCGGGGAAACCAGCAGACGAAGTAATGTGCGAGAAGCCAGATTCATGCACGGACGCACTGTTTCGGCCGGTCAGCAAAGCCGAACGTGTCGGAGCGCAGATGGCGCAAGTATGGAAGTTCGTATAGCGCAGGCCATTGTTCGCCAGGCTGTCAAAGGTGGGAGTGTCAATCACTCCGCCAAATGTGCCAGCCGCGCCATAGCCCACATCATCGATCAAAATCCAGACCACGTTGGGAGCACCGGCAGGAGCTTTCACAGGCTCCGGCCACCACTCCTTCGAATCGGCAAGGGTTCTGCCGATTACGCCCCGATAGGGCTGTGCCTCTTGCGCATGAAGCGCAAGACTCGCGGTCGCAGCAAGTACCAACGTTGATGTCAGCGCATTCAGTACATTCGTCTCTTTCATGATTCTCCTTTTGAATGAAGTCACCTGTAAATGACTTGGGTAACAGGTTTTCAAACAGATTTCGGCAGTGAAGATGGCACTGCAATTCGGCAGTTCCGGGGCGGCGCGCGCAATCCAGCAGGCAGCGACAGCATCGAGCGACTCAATAGATCTATCGATCCGCATACTCAATCAACGCGGTGCATAACAAGCGTCAATAATCGAGTGTTTAGCGTGAAATAGATGAGAGGCTGTGCCAGTCAACCCGGGAAGAAATATTACAGGCAGGAACAACAACCACAGAAGGCTGGGGAGGACAGCCGTAAGAGAGAACCAGTAGGCGTATTGGGCGGTGCAGCATACATCATTGAACTGTACCCCAGGGTATGAAAACTTCGAGGTGTCCGGACAGTCTCAAGCAACTTGTCCGAAACGCAAATCAAAGTAGGCCAGCGATTGGAGGAAAGGTCAGCAACAGACTCAGTCCAAGCAGCGCCAGCGCGATCACATTGATGCGCCGTAGAGAGACGTTCCTTTTGCGCCAGCGCCATTCGAGAATTGCTCACGCGGCGAGCCAGAGAAGAATGGCCACTGTGGTTTCGCCGGAGAGTGCGCCGGTTGGCCTGTAGAAGATAAACAGGTTTTTCACGAATGCTGATTTTTCTGCCGCAATCGCAAAGATTGCAATCGTAATTGAACCGATGCCTGCCGACAGAATGGCCGCCGCGCCAGAACCATTGGGCAGATCAGAGGCGCGCTTCAGAAGAATGCTTGCTGATGCGCTCATTGTTTTTCTCCCTGAACCAGATGAATGGTTGATCCGCCATCAACGGGGGCATTCTTGTCGAGCATTGCACCGAAGAACCCCGCGATGCCAGCCGCAACGAGTGAAGCGGTAGTGAATCCTAGCAATGCGGAGCGCAACTGCGGATGATGCCGGAAATCGTGAGCATAGCGAATGGCGATCACCGCAGCCGCTGTGATCGCGATGGGCACAAGCCATGCAACGTGCTCCTTCCACTCCATGCCGATCAGATGCCACTGCATTGTTGCGGGATGCGAGAGCAGTAGTGAACGAGGATAGAACGCAAGAGTTGCAGTTCCAGCAGGAGGAGTGGCGCGATACCACGGATAGATGATGTATGTCCCAGTGAGTACCGTAAGCCACGCCAGCGCGGCCATGACGCATAGATAGATGCCGAGGTAGCGGTTGCTGGCCGGTTCAGATTGTAGTGGCGCGTTGATTGAGTATCGTTGATAGAGCGCGACAATAGCGCCTGAGCCGGCGAGTAGATAAAGTGCTCCGAAGCCCATTCCGTGTATTAGGGTCCAGAGACTGCGGGTTGCAATTTCCATTGTGGATGACCTCCGTTGAGAATGTGTCGAGAGATGCTTCGTGGGGAATCGCTAGACTTTTGCATTGAATGTTTGGCGGCACTCGATGGTTTGAACGCCGCCAACAATTATTAGAAGGTGACCTTTGCAGCGAGCTGAACTTGACGTGCAGTGCGCTGGAAGGTCGAGTCGGAACCGGCCGAGGAGATGGTTCCAAAGGCCGCAGTTCCGACGGTGGCTCCAGGGTTATTGAACTGTGGAGTATTGGCGAGGTTGAAGAATTCGGCGCGTAGTTGCAGAACCTTCGTCTCCGCCAGATGAGTGTTTTTGAACAACGAGAAGTCCGCCGTCTTAGTACCCGGGCCTTGCAGGATATTGCGCCCGGAGTTTCCCCAGGTTCCCGCAGTGGGATTAGCGAAGGCCGCGGTGTTGAACCACGCCGACTTAGTCCGCTTGCCTGAAGGCAGCGATCCATTTCCACTGGTCCCGATAAACTGTGCCCTTGGGGTAAGGCCGTCGCCGACGCCGCTGGACGAAGAGACGGAGAACGGTAGTCCGTCGGAGAAATTCAGAATGGCGTTCACCTGCCATCCTTTGACAAAGCCGCCCAACGTTCCTTTGGCCTTGAAGGGAAGTTCATATCCACCGCTGGCCACGAAGCGATTAGGGATGTTCAGATCGGAGTTTCCGTAGTCGGCGCGAATGCTGTAAGGGTTCAAAACACTGCCAGGGCTGCCCGAGCCCTCGTCGAGAGAGTGACTATAGCTGTATGAGGCAAGGAAGTTCAACCCATGCGCGCGGCGTTCTGCGGTGATTTGCAGTGCGTTGTAGTTGGATATCTGCTGCGTCTCCAAAAGGTTGATCTGTGCAAAGAACGGATAAGGCCGGTTGACGGTCACGTTTGTGGTTCCCGGAGAGCCGGCATTGATGTCGCGCAAGTTGTCCAGATGAACTCCCTTGGTTCCCACATAGGCAATCTTGATGACGGTGGAGAAGGGTATCTGCTGCTCGATGGTTGCATGCCACTGTTCGCTATAAGGCGTCTTCGCGCTCGGATCCTGCGCATAAACCGGCAGGCCAGTCGGAAGATTGCTGGCAGAGGTGACGGCGGTGTGAACGAATCCATTCGATGAGTAATTGAAGGGAGTGCCATTGGGGGCAGCCGCGCCGTAGGTTGCAGAGTTGTTGAAGGCCCAGTAATTGTCGGTAGGGACATTGGCTGACAGACCGCTCGAGTTGGTCACGTTTGGTGCCGAGTAGTAAATGCCGTAGCCTGCGTGAAAGACGGTCTTGCCGGTGACCTTGTAGGCAAAACCTACGCGCGGCGCAATGTTCAACTTGTTGTTGTTTGCTCCGCTTCTCGGAATGCCATTGGTGCCAACCTGCTCCAACGCTGTCGTCGAGATGGATGGAATAAAGTTGTATTCCTTGTTGTTGACTTCGGTCCATGGCCAGCCGAGAAAGTTTTCGTAGCGGATGCCTGCGTTCACAGTCAGCCTGTTGGTCGGCTTGTAGTTGTCCTGCACGTAAAATGACAGATCGCTTTGCCGCAAGCCGACCCCAGTCGGATAAGAGTAGGTTCCGCTCTTGGGAGCGCCGAAGAGCAAATCGGTCCATGCCAGACCTGTGTACGATGTGCCATACGATTCGGATCCGTGTTCCGCGCCGGTCTGGAACATATTGTATTGAAGACGGACAAACTCGAAGCCGAGGTCCAGCGAGTGTTTGCCGTGAACCCAGTTCACGTTGTCGTCGGTCTGATAGTTGTTGGTTCCGATCACCGTCGGGCTGTTGCCCGCGTCGCCGATCGACGTGCCGCCCGAAAAACTCAGCACCGGCAGGCCATCGGATCTGGGATCACTGGCAATCTCTACGCCGGGAATGCCGAGTTGCGTGGGCAAGCCAAGGCCTGCATCCCAATTCTGCGCATAGACAAAGAGCCGCGACCAACCGAAGCGGGCGGTGTTTACGATGGACGATGACAGGATGTGCGTTTCGCTGAGGACAGCTTGATGCGACGGATTGCTCGCCGGGCCGCAAATCACGGCTCCCACCAAAGGATTGGGAAGCGTGCCGGGCTGGCCGATTATGTCGTGACCCTGGCTGTAGCGGCTAAATGCGCTGTCCTTCTCAGAGAACTTTTGATCGATCTTCACGTCAAAGTCGTCTTCATTCAGCGTCTTTACCGGGTTATACAGGAAATTGTTTGCTGTTGTCTGGCCTGGTCTGTTTGGCGACGCATACTTCTGATAGAAGTTCAGAATATTCGCGCCGGTCTGATTCACATCGGCCAAAGGAATGAAATTGTTGGCGTATGCAACCTTGGTTATTGGATTTTTAATAGCCTGCGAGTAGGCGGAAAAATCGTATCCGGTGCTGGTCAATTTGAAATCCGGAACGGTATTTACGTAGGTAAATCCCTGGGCCAGGCGCTGTCCGGAGTAGTCGGCAAAAAAGAAGGTTTTAGGGTTGGCCTGCTTGTAAAAGACCGGGCCGCCAAATGTGCCGCCGAATTCATTCTGGCGCAGAGGGGGCTTGATGCTGGTGGCATAATAATTTCGAGCATTCAACGCGGAGTTGCGGAGAAACTCGAAGATCTCGCCGTGATAGTGGTTGCTTCCGGACTTATAAATCAGGTTGATTGTTCCGCCGTTACCGCGTCCATAGCGCGCATCGGCGTCGGTCGTTTCCTCCGAAAACTCCTGAATCGCATCAATGGGCGGAAAGACCACGACAGCGAGGCCGTTGTGATTTTCGTTATCGCCAATTCCATCCAATAGCAGGCGGTTCTCCTGATAGCGCAGACCAGCGAAGGCATAGGATGAGGGGCCGCGTTGTTGGGTGTAAGGAACGCTGACCAACTGAGTTTGTGCGGGAATTACGCCCGCGCCCAAACCGAGAAGTTCCGCAAAATTGCGGCCATTCAGAGGCAAATTCTTGACTGCCTCCTCGGTGCGGAGATTGGAGACGCTGGAGCTTTCAGTTTCCAGCAGTTCGCCGCTCGCCTGAACTTCGATGGTCTCGGCCGTAGTGCCCACGGCCAGATTTGCATCCGCCGCAACACGTTGACCAACTTCCAGCCGGACGGATTCAACGACTTTGCTGAATCCTGCAACTTCGACCTGAACAGTGTAGTCGCCGGGATGCAGCGGCGGTGATACATAGATTCCCTGCGCATCAGTGGAGATGGGGGTCGTCAATCCGGTTCCGGTGTTGCGCACCGTCACATGAGCACCGGGAATGACCGCGCCGGTGTTGTCTTTCACCACGCCGGTGATCACGCCGGTTTCAACGATCTGCGCCTGCAGAGCCGGGGCAGCCACAAACACGAACAGCGCAGCCAGTACAAGCGACAGGTTTCGCTTTGTGAGAATTCGTAACGAAGAAAATACAGCAGACATACTTGCCTCCGAAGATGCGATCAACTTTGACCGCATAGAAAAATGGCCCACGATTTACTCGTGGGCCATGGCAGCGCGTGCTTTACGCACACTGCCGTCATACGGGAACGATGCACTTGCCCACGACGCAAGGCGCATCCGCTTCGGGAAGTTGAGTGAAG
This sequence comes from uncultured Acidobacteriaceae bacterium, assembly GCA_963710875.1. Classification (GTDB taxonomy): domain Bacteria; phylum Acidobacteriota; class Terriglobia; order Terriglobales; family Acidobacteriaceae; genus Telmatobacter. Next base: position 486,284 of record CAVQBW010000006.1, read on the forward strand.
CGACAACAATGTTTTGCCTTGCGGGCAATCTGCAATGAATTGATCATGTCTATTCCTTTTCGAGATTATTTGGATGAATGTGCTTCGCCGCGCACGAAAAACCGATGCGAAGTAAGGAATTCAGTCGCTTTTCTAGTCATCGTTGACGGGTGAACCCAAGCAGCAACGTGATGCTAAGCTCGCTACGCGGCTCGCGCGAAATATCAACAATGGGATGAGTGAGAAAATGCGGGCATCAACAACACGAGCGACTGGGAGTCGGCTCGGAGGCGGGCGTGATGATTGCCTGAATGTTGATTCGCTCCTGCATATTGTGTATTGGGCCATAAAGTTGGAATTGTGTCAAGCGCAGCCAAAGATTTTCATCTCCAAACGCCAAATCTCCTTCAACGCTCAGTCGTCGTAGTCGTTTGACAGAAATTTTAATCTCCGGTAGCGTAAAAACAGAGTAGTTTCCAAAATGCAGAAATTCATGCTCAAAATCGCGTGTTGTTGTTGCCGCTAGCGCCCGCTGGCCGGTCCGCGATGTTTTTTCTCAACGCATAAATCCACTGAATTTCCGAGCATAGGATGCCCCAAACTACACCCATCTTTACAGTCCGCCTTGAGGACTCTGCCCGCTCCGTGAACAGGTCGGAAACGGCGCTGTGCTCATGTTGTTGTAGCCTTCTCGCCCGCCGATAAAGGTCTGCCGCCCTTTGCGTTTCAGGTCCTGAGATCCCAATCAATCCACAGCTTCCCCAGATTTCAAGGAGAGTCCAAAGTGCAAAATGCTCTTTTTGCTGTTCCATCTGTTTTTCTTCGCCGGTTGTCGCTGTCGATCTCTGCTGTACTTTTCCTGTTTGTTTTAGCGGTCAGCCTGCCCCTGGTCGCGCAAGACGACATCACCACGCATCATGCGACCTCTGGCTACAACGGCGCATACATTACTGGGCCGGCCTCAAACCCGTTGAGTTTTTTGAACGGCGCGGCCTGGCGTACGACCGGCAATCCTGCGCCCTACGACTTCCACGACTTTGCCCCCTTCACCGACTTCGACACAAAGCTGCCCAAGTGGATTGATTTGCAGGGCGAGGAGCGCTTCCGCTACGAGGCGTATGACAATAACAGCCTCAAAGCAAATGCCGATGACTCCTACCTGTTGAACCGCTTCCGGTTTCAGGTGGATCTGCATACGGCCAGTTGGTTCAACGTTACGGCACAGGTGCAGGATGCGCGGGCGGGCTTTCAGAATGCACCGATCGGTCCGCCGAACACGGTTCGCTGGGATCTGAAGCTGGCTTACGCGGAGATCGGCGCGCCCGACAAGCACTGGTTCAGCCTGCGCGTGGGTCGGCAGTTGATCAACTACAACAACACCATCATCTCCAACTCCGAGTGGCGCAACCAGGCTCGTTCCTACGACGCGGCAGTGCTGAATCTGAATGCAAAGCGCGAGCATCTGGGCATTTTTGCCGCCTCGGCTGTGGTGCCACAGGCCTTTGGCGTGAGCCCGCACCAGGAAGGCAACAACATCTATGGAGCCTATGGACGGATCGATGACCTGGTGCCGCACTCGAGCCTGGAGCCGTTCTTCCTGTGGCGCGTGCAGCCCAAAGAGGTCGTCGAACCTGCTTCAGGCAAGACCACCGGCAAGGAGGACGAAAAGGCTTATGGTTTGCGCTTCAAGGCGCAAGCCCACACGGCGCTCGATTACGGGGGCGAGTTGATCTACGAAGGCGGTACCGTGGGAAAGCAAAGCATTGGCGCCTGGGCGGCGGAGGGAGGCGCAGCCTACCAGTTCCTCCATGTTGCAGCCAAGCCGCGCGTCTTTACCCAGTACGACTACGCCTCGGGCAACAGCAATCCGGCGACGAACACCAAGCATTCCACCTTCGATACGATTTACCCCTCTGCCCATGATCGCTTTGGCATCACTGACATCTTCGGCTGGCAGAACATTGAAGCGGTGCGCGTGGGAGCTACCGTTGAGCCTCACCGGCGGCTCACCTTCACCGCGCAGGGTCTGGACTTTTGGGCGGCTTCGGCGCTGGACTCGATCTACAACACCTCGGGCAGCGCGATCGTGACCAACAAGACTGACCACGGCCGCCATCTGGGCGCGGAAATCGATGGCTACTCCTGGTATGAGCTGAACAAGCACTTCAACGTGGGCGGCGGCTATGGCCACTTCGGTGGCGGACAATTCCTGACCAATGTGACCACCAGCCACTCGTACAACTACTACTACTTTGCGTTGAACTTCAAAGACAACGGAAAGAAGTAGGCTACGACCAACTAGTACTTGACTTTAAGGCTGGTGTAATGGACCATTGTGCACTCAGTCAGTCTTGACAGCGTTCGAACCCTTGTGCATCATCAATGTAATTGCAGTTCGAGGATGAGCATTTTTGTTCTGCGAAAGGAATCAATCTTTAATGCTTCATAGCCGCGCATTCCGCTGTTGTTGTTGCCCTGTCACCTCTCCGACAGTCGAGCAACCTCGTGGGAATGCCGCGCGCGTGCGATCTTAGCTGATCCGCATCGCCTGAATCACCGCAATCCCGGCCCACGAGCCTCTGTCTCGTGGGCTTTTTCATTGGGCGCTTCGCCCGCATTGCGATTCAGGAAGAGAGCTGCACTCCGATGAAGCCGTTTCACATCATGGCCAAGCCGCATGGCGCAATCTGCAATCTTAATTGCACCTATTGCTACTACTTGGAAAAGGAAAATCTCTACGCCAGCAGCGGACGCGAATTCCGCATGGCTGACGACGTGCTGGAAACCTACATCCGCCAGTACATCCAATCGCAACCGGACGAGCATGTCAGCTTTGCATGGCAAGGCGGCGAGCCCACGCTGCTGGGGATTTCGTTCTTCGAGCGCGTCGTCGAGTTGCAGAAGATATATGCGAATGGAAAAACCATCGACAACGCATTCCAAACCAATGGCACACTGCTCGACGATGCCTGGGGCGAGTTTCTGGCGCGCAATAAGTTTTTGATTGGCCTTTCCATCGACGGGCCGGAAGAAGTTCACGATGCCTATCGTGTGGACAAGGGCGGCCAGCCCACGCACGCGCGCGTGATGCGCGGTCTCAACATTCTCAAAAAACATGGCGTCGAGTTCAACACCCTTACGGTCATCAATCGCTTGAATTCCTATCGTGCGCGGGACGTTTATCGCTTTCTCAAGGAGATCGGCAGCAAGTATCTGCAATTCATTCCGATTGTCGAACAGGTCGCCAAGCAACCGGACGCCAACGGTCTGGTCCTGTTAAAGCCATATTCGCGACAGGAGTCGGCTGTCTCCGAGTGGTCGGTTGAGCCGCTGCAATTCGGGCGATTCCTGCAAGAGGTCTTCGACGAGTGGGTCATCCAGGACGTAGGCCGTACCTATGTGCAAGTCTTCGATGTTGCGCTGGAGTCGTGGTATGGCGTGCCGCAAACGCTTTGCGTCTTTTCGCCCACCTGCGGAAGCGCGCTGGCAGTCGAGCACAATGGAGACGTATACTCCTGCGACCACTTTGTGTATCCCGACAACAAGCTGGGCAATATCATGCAGAAACAGTTGTCGAGCCTGGTGAGCTCGCCGCAGCAAACGCGCTTCGGCAATGCAAAGGAATTTGCCCTGCCCTCTGACTGCCGTCAGTGCGATGTGCGTTTTGCATGCAATGGCGAGTGTCCCAAGCATCGCTTCACGACGACCGCATCCGGTGAGTACGGGCTGAATTATCTCTGCGCGGGCTACAAGCATTTCTTTCACCATATCGATCCGTATATGCGTTTCATGGCGGAAGAGCTGAAGCAGAACAGAGCGCCGGCGCGGGTGATGGAGTGGGCCAGAGCACGAAGAAGCACGAGCGCAGCTTACGCCTCACCGCTGAAGAGGCACAGATCCGTTCTCGCCTAACTGCTTGCCGCGCACAAATTGTGAAGCGCAGTGCAGTTGTCATCGCACATTTGTCTTTGCCGGTTTTCAATATTGCAACTGAAAACCGCTGGACCGATGAACAGCCTTACTAACCATGTCATCACTGAATGACTGAATCCAACAGGAGATTTATGAACGAGAAGAACTTTTTGAATGCATTGACATCTTCGTTGCTGCTGGCAGCGGGCGCCAGTCTTCCGCTGTATGCGCAGACAGCGCAACCATATCAGGGCGTGGTGGGTCGAACCCTCGCCGAGTCTAAGGAATGGTGGCCGGAGCCTGTGAAAGCTCCTGCCGGCGCCCCCAACGTCGTCTGGATACTGCTGGATGACGTGGGCTATGGCGCTGCCGGAACATTCGGCGGACTGATTCATACACCTACCTTCGACACTCTTGCCGAAAATGGCTTGCGTTATACGAACTTTCATACGACGGCGATCTGCGCGCCCACTCGTTCGGCTCTGCTCACTGGTCGCAACAGCGCATCGGTGCACGAATCAGGATTTTCGCATACTGTGATGTCTGCCGGATTCCCCGGCTGGGATGGCAGGACTCCGCCCACGGCGGGAACCATTGCCGAGATACTTCGCGACAACGGCTACAACACCTTCGCGGTAGGCAAGTACGGCGTGACGCCGGACGAAGAGGCGACCGATGCTGGTCCCTTCGACCACTGGCCCACGGGAAAAGGCTTCGATCATTTCTTCGGATTTCTTGGCTCCATGACGGATCAGTATCATCCGGACCTCGTAGAGGATCAGGCGCACGTACGTCCCGACGGTCGCCACCTCAGCGATCAGATCACCGACAAGGCGATTGTCTACATCGACCGCCAGGAAAAAGTCGCGCCCAACAAGCCGTTCTTCCTCTACTATGCTCCGGGTGCCACGCACGCTCCGCATCAGGTGGACAAGTTCTGGAGCGATCAATACAAAGGCAAATTCGACCAAGGCTGGGACTGGTATCGCGAGCAGGTCTTCGAGCGGCAGAAGAAACTTGGCGTGATTCCCGCCAATGCTGTGCTTCCCGATCGCAATCCCAACGTGAAGCCCTGGGACAGCCTGACGCCGGATGAGAAGAAACTCTACGCGCGCTTCATGGAAGTCTATGCGGGCTATTTGACCTACACGGATTTTGAGGTCGCCCGTTTGGTCAATCACTTGAAAGAGATCGGCCAGTTGGACAACACGCTGATCTATGTGATGATCGGCGACAACGGCGCAAGCAAAGAAGGCACGTTCAACGGAACAATCGATCAAGGTTTGATTCCTAATCACGTACCCGAGCAAGATAATATCAAGCACAACCTGGACCAGATTGGTGAGATCGGAACCTCCGCCGCCACCAATGGAAACTATCCGCTGGGCTGGGCGCAAGCTGCCGACACACCCTATAAGGACTGGAAGCAGGATGCAAACAGCGAGGGTGGAACGCACAATCCGCTGATCATTTTTTGGCCGAAAGGTATCAAGGATAAAGGCGGTATTCGCTCGCAATACAGCCATGTGATCGACGTTTTGCCAACTACACTCGACCTGGTGGGGGTCAAAGCCCCGGAAGAGATTCGCGGCATCAAGCAGCAGCCAATCGAGGGGACATCGCTGGCCTACTCGATCGATATTGCCAACGCACCCAGCCATCACACGCTACAGTACTACTACATCTTCGGCTCGCGTTCGATTTACGACAACGGCTGGAAGGCAGAACTGGCTTATCCGAGTTCCTTCATCAACGGAAATGCGGCGAGCACGCAGCCGTTTGATGAGAATGCCTGGGAGCTATACAACCTCAACGAGGATCCCACGGAGACCGTTGATCTGGCCAAGAAATTCCCAGAGAAACTGACACAGTTGAAGGCTGAGTTCGAGGAGCAAGCCAAAACTCACAACCTCTATCCGCTGATCACCTGGGAAGATGTCTTCAACGGGCGCATTCATCGCAACAAAGACTCGAAGTCCCTGCTCGAAGAATGGAAGAATGCGATCAAACCAGGTTCAGACCAATAGCTCCGATTGCATTCAGTTCGCGGCTTGCCGTGAACTGAATGCTCGATCAAGATGAAGACGCTATACAAGGCGTCAATGGATAGCCACCGTCATTATCAAGGATGAAACGGAGAGCATTTCAATGAATTTGTCGCAACATGTAGGACTTCTTCTCAGCGGCACCATGGCCTTCAGCGCCTGGTCGCCGGCTCTGGCACAAAACAACGATGTGACACCGGCTCATCGAGATGCGCCGCAACCCTCGTGGCCTGAGCCGCCCAAGGCTCCAGCGGGCGCGCCCAACGTCGTGCTGATTCTGGTGGACGATGTGGGCTTTGGCGCGACCTCAACCTTTGGCGGTCCCATCGCAACGCCGACCTTCGACAAGCTTGCTCAGGCAGGGCTTCGTTACAACTCATTCCATGTGAACTCGCTCTGCTCGCCGACGCGCGCTGCTCTGTTGACCGGCCGCAACAATCACGAAGTCGGCTTTGGATCGATCTCCGAGTGGTCCGCGCCCTACCCTGGCTACAACACGCTGCTGCCGAAGAGTTCCGCAACGATAGCCGAAGTGCTCAAGGAGAATGGCTACAGCACAGCGGCCTTTGGCAAGTGGCATAACACGCCCACATGGCAGGTAAGCCCGCAAGGCCCCTTTGACCGCTGGCCGACCGGTCTTGGCTTCGAGCATTTCTACGGATTCAATCAGGCAGCGGACAATCAATACTACACTCGCATCTACCGCGACATTACGCCTGTCGAGCCGAACAAGACGCCGCAGCAGGGTTATCACTTCACCACCGACATTACCAATGAAGCGATCAACTGGCTTCATCAACACGATGCGGTTGCCAGCAACAAGCCGTTCTTCATTTACTACGCCACCGGCGCGACGCACACGCCGCATCAGGTGCCGCAGAAGTGGATCGATCAGTACAAGGGAAAATTCGACAAGGGCTGGGATGTGATTCGTCAGGAGGCCTTTGATCAACAAAAGAAGCTGGGCGTGATTCCCGCGAATGCAGAGCTAACGCCGCGGCCCGATGGTTTGCCAGCGTGGGATTCGTTGACACCGCAGCAGAAGAAACTACTGGCGCATCAGGCCGAAGTTTATGCGGGCTTTGCCGCGCAGACCGATTACGAAATTGGTCGACTGCTCGATGCGATTCGCGAAGAGGGACAGGCGGATAACACCGTTGTGCTGGAGATCTTTGGAGACAATGGTGCCAGCGCCGAGGGTGGGCTGGAAGGAACCGATGCGCGCGACATCAATGGAAAGCCGTTGAGTGTTGAAGCGCGTCTTGACACTGCTGATCTGCTGGGCAGCGAGACGTACATGAATCACTATGCGGCCGCGTGGGCGTGGGCGTTGAGTTCGCCATTTCAGGGCACCAAGCAGGATGCGTCGCACCTGGGAGGCACCACCGATCCGTTGGTCGTCGTTTGGCCAGGTCACATCAAAGACGCAGGCGGTTTGCGTTCGCAGTTTTCGCACGTCAACGACATTGCGCCGACTATTTACGACATCGTCGGCGTAACTCCGCCAGCCGTAGTCAATGGGGTGGCGCAGACGCCACTTGAAGGAACCAGTCTCACCTATACCTTCGATCATCCACAGGAGCCGACGCATCACGCCGTGCAATACTTCACCACCAGCGGCAATCGCGCCATCTACAAAGATGGTTGGTGGGCGGGTGATCGTTTCCACTCCACGTGGGAGAAATCCTACACTCTCAATGCCACCGACCAGGATCTTGGCAATCATCCGTGGGAGCTATATAACCTGAACGATGATTTCAGCCAAGCACACAATCTGGCCGACAAGTATCCAGAGAAGCTGAAAGAACTGCAACAGGTCTTCGAGGCCGAAGCTGCGCGCAATCAGGCTGTGCCGATCATTCCAACTCGCACCGATTACCCAATCGGCCAGGCGGGCGGGCAGAAGATCTTCACCTATCGCGAAGGTGTTGAGCGATTGCAACCGCGCGTTGCGCCCAACCTCGCAGGACGCGCTTACACAATCACAGCCGATGTGGAAGTGCCGGCCAGTGGTGCGGATGGCGTTATCGTTGCTCAAGGCGGACGTTACGGAGGCCTCACTCTTTTCGTAAAAGACCGTCGGGTTGTCTACGAATTGAATGCATACGGGCATCGCTCCGGTCAGTTGGTAGCTTCTGAGCCGCTTCAACCGGGTAAGGCGCACATCGTTCTGAATCTGACCCCGAGTGCGCCCGATAATACCGTTGCCGTGCCATTTACTTCGCGCCAACCGCTGGCGGCACAGGGAACGCTGTCGATCAACGGAAAGGCACAGGGAGAGGCTCAATTCACGAACGTGAATCTCTCTTACAGCGAGACCCTGGATATCGGCAGTGATCTCGGATCGCCGGTAAGTGCGGAGTACAAAGCGCCCAATCGCTTTACTGGCAAAATCGACAAAGTCACGATTGAACTTGTGAAGTAGTCTCATTAACCGCGCCAGTCCGGCAAGAATTCATGCCGGACTGGCGCAATACGCAAGAAAGAGTTGCATCGCTTGAAATAGCCAACGATGCAGCATCTTTCTACTGGAGAGGATCATGTTTTACAAGATTCCGGAAACCCTTCCCGCCGAACTCGAAGAATTGGATTCCTACATTGCGCGCTACCAGCGTGGCGAGATCGACGCCGCAACTTTGAAGGTGCGGCGCGTCCCCTTTGGTTGCTATGAGCAGCGCGAGGACGGAACCTATATGGTGCGGATTCGGACAACCGGAGGCGCGCTGACGCCACTTCAGTTGCGCGCGATTGCGGAGATCTCCGCGCACTACGGCAGCGATGCGATTCACATCACCACGCGCCAGGAATTTCAGATTCATCAAGTTCCTCTTGAAAGCGTGCTGCCGGTCATGCGTGAGTTGCTCTCGGCTGGCTTGGCTTCGCGCGGCGGCGGCGGCAACACGGTTCGCAATGTGCTCATCTCACCAGACGCGGGCGTCGGCATCGATGAGGTCTTCGATCCAAGCCCCTACGCCTTTGCGCTGACCAGTCGTTTGATTGCCGAATCCGATTCATGGCTGCTGCCGCGCAAATTCAAGATCGCCTTTTCCAACTCTCCCGCGGATAGCTCTTATGCGGAGTTTAACGATCTGGGATTTGTAGCGCAGATCCGTGACAAGAAAATAGGCTTTCGTGTTTATGTCGCCGGCGGTCTCGGCACCAAGCCCGAGGTTGGCCATCTGCTGCACGACTTCATTCCTGCCGTAGATGTGTACATCGTGGCCAGTGCCGTCAAACATTTATTCGATAAGCATGGCAACCGCAAAAATCGCCATGCGGCCCGTCTGCGCTTCTTGTGGAATTCGCTGGGGGAACAGCGATTCCGTGAATTGTATGAAGAGCAGTTGCAATTTGTGCGCAGTGCAAGCCCGGCGCCGCTGCACGTCGAGGAGGTGCCACAGCTCAGCCTTCTTCCATCATTCGCCCCGGAGATTGATACAACTCCGGAGTATTACAAGTGGAAAGATCGTTATGTTGAGAACCAGAAACAATCTGAATTGGTTTCCGTGCGGGTTCCGGTCTTTCTCGGCAATCTCAAAAACGATTACGCGACTCGGCTTGCTGAATTTCTAGCGCCGTTTGGCGATTTTGTGCTGCGTGCCTCCTTCGGGCAGAATCTGCGCGTGCGCAATATCCCAAGGGTTTATCTTCCGAATCTCTATCATCTGTTGCGCGATCTGACAGAGCTTTCCTCTGGTCCGCGCTTCATCGGCAACTCGATTGCCTGTGCTGGAGCCGACACCTGCAAGCTCGGCATCTGCCTTTCCAAGGGCGCGTTGACTGCGGTCGTTGATAGACTCAAGAACTCAGCGCTCGATCTCGATCAGATCGCTGAATTTCAGCTCAATTTATCCGGCTGCCCGAACACCTGCGGACAGCATATGCTTGCCGATCTTGGCTTCTACGGCAATGTTGGCCGCAACGGCCAGCATATGTTTCCCGCCTATATGATCGTTGCGGGAGCCGAGATTGGCAACGGAAAAGCGCGTCTGGCCAAGCCCATCGATCGCATCAGCGCACGCGATCTTCCTGAGTTTGTGCACGATGTCTTGAAATTGTGGATTGAAAATAAGAATGAATATGCCTCCTTTGCCGCATATGTGGATGACAGAGGAACACAGGAGATTCGAGAGATTGCCGATCGCTTCCGCGAGATTCCTTCCTATTCGAGCGACAAAAGTTACTTTCGGGACTGGGGCGCCACGGAGTCGTTTTCTCTTGTCGGAAGAGGCCTTGGTGAGTGCTCGGCTGGACTCTTTGACCTGATAGAAGTCGATCTGAACGGCGCAAGACAGTTGCGTGAAGAGTTGCGCACCAGCGATCTGCAAAGCGAAGAGTCTCTATACGGAATTGCCCTGCGCAGCGCGCGCGCATTACTGATAACCCGCGGCATTGAAGCACCTACAGATGCCTCCGTCTTTGAGAACTTCGCCAAACATTTCATTCAAGCTGGACTGATTGATTCTCGCTTTGAATCTGTAATTCGCTGCGCTCAACATAGGAATGCCGAGGAGCTATACCGCCTGGAAGAAGAAATATTTGCACTTCTCAGTGCGGTAGAGGCTCTCTATCGCAGCATGGATAACTCGCTCCGGTTTCCTGCGGAAGCCAAGATAACAGCATAGAGGGATGGCAAGAACGCATGACAGCTTTATTGGGTGTGAATCTTGCGCAACGCATCGGCTCGACGCCGTTGCTGCGCCTGGAGCGCATAATTGGCGGCTTGAAGAACGCGCAGGTCTTGGCCAAAGCGGAGTGGACCAATCCTGGCGGCTCGGTCAAGGATCGAGCAGCATCGAGGATTGTGAACGAAGCCTTGCAATCAGGCAAACTCAGCGCGGGCAAATCACTGCTTGACTCCACCAGCGGCAATACCGGAATTGCCTATGCAATGCTGGGCGCGGCTTACGGCATTCCGGTCACCTTGTGTATGCCCTCGAATGTATCCAAAGAGCGCAAACGGATTCTCAGCGCGTACGGCGCTACGGTCATTTATACCGATCCAGGTGAAGGCTCCGACGGTGCCATTCGCAAGGCACAGGAGATCGCTACCGCCGAGCCGGATAAATATTACTACGCCGATCAGTATTCCAACGATGCCAACTGGCGCGCTCATTATGAACACGGCACTGCTGATGAAATATGGCATCAGACCGAAGGACGTGTCACTCATTTTGTGGCCATCCTCGGCACCAGTGGAACTTTTGTGGGGACATCGCGCCGCTTGAAAGAGTTGAATCCGGCGATTCATTGCATCTCGCTTCAGCCCGACTCTCCCTTTCACGGCATCGAGGGAACCAAGCACATGGAAACCTCAATCGTACCCAAAATCTACGATGCCAGCATCGCCGATGCGGAGTTGGGTATCGAAACTGAAGCGGCCTATGCGATGGCTCTGAGCGTGGCTCGCGACGAGGGCTTGCTGATCGGCGTCTCAGCCGCCGCAGCGCTGGTGGGCGCATTGAAAGTTGCAAAAGACGCGCCCGCGGATTCGGTCATCGTCACCATCTTTCCCGACTCGGGCGACAAGTATTTGAGTGAGCACTTCTGGGATGAGAATGCATAAGGCGTGGGAGCAAGCATGGCGTTGAAGATACCGGTTCATGTCTACAATCAACTGCGGCAACATGGCGAGGCAACCTATCCGCATGAATGCTGCGGCGTTCTGGTGGGCGAGTTTGATGAGACGGGCGGAAAGTATGTAAAAGCTGCCGTGCCCTGCGGCAACACGCGCACCGATTCGCTGGCAAATCGCTATCACATCAGTCCGTCGGAGATAGTGCGCATCCAGCGGGAGGCAATCCTCGCAGGCCAGGACATTGTCGGCTTCTATCACTCGCATCCCGATCATCCCGCGCGCTGGTCGGAGACCGACCTCGCCGAAGCGCATTGGACCGGCTGCTCCTACGTCATCACCAGCGTTGAAAAGGGCCGCGCTGTTCTCACAAATTCATTTCTGTTGCTCGATCAGCAAGAAGCCGGACAATTTGAAGATGAAAACCTCGAATTGATTGAAGATTGACCAAGGCATTGCAATTCAGAACCGTTTTGAAAGGAAGAATATGGCCATCAAAGTCCTGATTCCCACGCCGCTCCGGCCTTATGCCGGAAAGCAATCCGTCATTGAAGTCACTGCTCAAACCGTAGGCGAGGCGCTAAGCGATCTCGTCACGAAGCATCCGGATCTGCGCAAGCACCTCTTTTCCGAAGACGGCAAGCTGCGCTCATTCGTGAACGTCTATCTGAACGACGAGGACATTCGCTACTTGAACAAGGATGCAACACCCGTCAAGGAAACGGATTCGATCACCATCGTTCCCTCGGTTGCCGGCGGAAGATAGTGGCAACTCGCATTTTTTCGAAAAACCTGCAAGCATCATGATTGGAGAAATTTGCTGTGGCGGATTTGATTGACGGTAGTAGTGCAACGTTGAGCAACGAAGAGATTCTGCGCTATTCGCGGCATCTCATCATGCCGGAAGTGACTTTGGAAGGCCAGAAGAAGCTGAAGGCCGCGCGCGTCTTGTGCGTGGGCACGGGCGGGCTTGGTTCGCCGCTGGCGCTGTATCTGACTGCGGCGGGAGTGGGAACTCTTGGTCTGGTCGATTTCGACGTGGTCGATTACACCAACTTGCAGCGTCAGGTGCTGCACCACACCGGTGACGTAGGCAGACTCAAGATCGATTCGGCCATCGACAAGCTGACCGCGATCAATCCCTTTGTCGAGATCAAACGTTTCGATACTTATCTCAATAGCCAGAATGCGCTGGAGATCTTCAGCGGCTTCGATATCGTCGCCGACGGCACGGATAACTTCGCCACGCGCTATCTGGTCAATGATGCCTGTGTACTGAGTAGTAAACCAAATGTCTATGCATCGATTTTTCGCTTTGAAGGCCAGGCCAGCATCTTCGCTACCGAAGCCGGTCCCTGCTATCGCTGCCTTTATCCTGAGCCGCCACCGCCGGGGTTGGTCCCCTCCTGCGCCGAGGGCGGCGTGCTGGGAGTGCTTCCCGGATTACTCGGAGTGATTCAGGCAACCGAAGTTATCAAATTAATTCTTGGCGTGGGCGAGCCGCTGATTGGCCGCTTGGTTCTGGTCGATGCTTTGGCCATGCGCTTTCGCGAACTGCGCGTGCGCAAGAATCCCGAGTGCCCGGTCTGCGGAGCAAATCCAACCGTCAAAGAACTGATCGACTACAACCAGTTCTGCGGCATTCGCGGCGAAGAATCGGAGGCATCGACCACCGTCAAAATCCCAGAGATTCAACCCGAGGAACTCAAGCGCCGCCTCGACACGCAAGAGGATATTTTCGTGCTTGATGTTCGCGAGCCGCACGAGTATCAGATTGTCAATATCAAGGGGCACTTGATTCCGCTGGGCGATCTGCCCACGCGCATTCACGAACTCGACTCAAGCCGAGAGATTGTGGTGCATTGCAAGAGCGGAATGCGCAGCGCCAAGGCCGTTGATTTTCTGCGCAAGTCGGGCTTCAAGCGCGCAGCCAACCTGACCGGCGGCATCCTGGCCTGGGCCGACCGCATCGACAAGACGCTGCCAAAGTACTGACCAGCCGTGCTGAAGGGCGAGGCGGCCCAATTTCGACCTGTGAGGTGACACGGAACACAGAAGACGGGCTGAAATGGCGAGAAAATCGCTAGCGGTGGACATTGCCCCGTGATTGGAGGTACATTCTTGAGGCAGTGATCGTTCATGGTATATGAGCGTTTTGCCGATAGGGATGGAATCATGCTGACGGCCCGCCTTCTGCGCGTTCGATGTTGTCGATCGGTTCGATGTTGGCTCCCTGTCCGGCTTCTTCTGCTCACATTCGCGATTGCTCTGCCCGGAGTAACGGAGGCGCAAATGCGGGAATCAAACGACATCGTCAACTTTCGTTTGCGCGATAAATACCTGATGATCGTTCCGGCAATGGTGAATGGAGTCGGCCCTTTCAATTTTTTATTGGACACCGGCTCGACGCACACGGTGATCGATCCTGCCCTTGCTCGGCAGTTGCAGCTTTCGATGATCGGCGAGGCTTCGCTAACGACAGTATCCGACGTGCGCCGGGATCAATTGGCGCGGCTGAAGACTCTTCGAGTGGGCGATTCCGAGGTCTCCGAGCTGGGCGCGGTCATCGATAAACTAGATCAGGTCAAGCTCAAGGCTCCCGGCATTCGCGGTGTACTAGGCGAGGATTTTCTCTCGAACTTCGATTTTCTGATCGACTATACCCACAAGATTTTGCGCTTTGGCGGCGACGCTCCCGCAGGGGATCAATGTCGATTCGAGACGATGGGACGCTACCATGGCGAACCAACCACCAACCGACTGTTGATTAAGGTGGAGTTCCTGGATGCGAGCAACGGCGAGGCGCAGTTGCAATTGGATACGGGAGCAAAGATGCCGGAGATCTTTCCCACACGGCCCGGTTCCGTCTCATTGCAGGCGTGGGCCGGTTCAATGGCCTTCAGCAGCGGACCGAATGGAACCGCCATTCACTCGCACACCTCCATCAAAATCGGCACAACAATTATGAATGACCTGGACGTGGTGAAATCCCGGCGCGGGGTTGCCTTCAACGCAGCTGGCCTGCTTCCAGCGTCGATCTTCCGCCGAATTTATATCAGTCACTCGGGCGGATTTGCCGTGATAAACCCCAGCGAGTAAGACACTATCATGCGCTTTTTCTTCAGTCATCCAGCCTGCCACACGAACTCACAGATGCAAGTAAAGATCGGCTCCGTACACCAAGCCGAGGGTGAGAAGAGCGATAAACACCTCGCCGATGGCTCCGACGGCAAAGGGCTTCCATCCCTGTTGACCGAGTTCACGGAGACTGGTGCGCAAACCTACCCCGGCAAAGGTTAGCAGGAATGCCCACCGGGAGAGATTGGCGAGACTGGTCAACTGCGGCTTGGTGAAAAAGCCAAGGGTCGCCAGGAGTGAGATCAACAGGAATCCCAGAACAAATTTGGGAAATTTTCTCCACAGGAACGAGGCCTTGTTGCCGATAGCCTGCGCCTCCCCTCGCGAAGACCAGTAGAGTGTGTAGCCGAGCACGATGAATCCGATGAGAGCATTGCGTGTGGTCTTGGCAAGAACTGCGATCTTGCCCGCTGCATCGGAATAAAGCGCCCCCGCTGCAGTCGCTTCGGCTGTATTATCTACCGCAAGGCCAGCCCACAAACCATACGCCTTGTCGCTCAAATGAAGCGAGTGACCAATGAGCGGAAAGGTAAAGAGCGAGATGGTGCCGAGCGCAAGGATCGCGGCGATGGCATACGATGCATCTTCATCGTCCGCATCGATGGATGGCTTGGCGGCAATGATTGCAGATACTCCGCAGATCGACGAGCCGACAGCGAGAAGCGATGTCAGCTTGGGTTTGAGCCTGAAGGCACGGCCCAGCAGATGCATGAAGGTGAGCGACAATGTGAGCGCGATGGCGACCAGAAGCAGCGAGATGCCGCCCAGATGAAGAACGTCGCCAAGCAGAAAGCGCGAGCCCAACAATACGATTCCGGCCTTGAGCCAAAATTCATAGGTGGCGACACCGGCTTCAAAGATGTGCGGCACGCCAACGGTATTGGCGATGATCAGCCCGATCACAATCGCCCAGAGCACGTATTCGATGTTGGGGAAGGTTGTGTGATGAGCCTTGGTATAAACCGCGATGGAGTGCTCTATGAATTTGCCGGCGAATCCCACGGCAGTTAACAGCAACAGCCCAGGGATGAGGCCCAATATGCGTCGGGTCAAAGATTGATGCTGGATCGCAGTGATAGCTTGAGTGGCCATGGTCGCCTCCTTGTTTGGAACTAAGAATGTTGATTGTATTGCACAGTCAATTCCCGCTGGCTTTCATGTCACCACTTCACCGGCGGGATCAGGTTCAGTCGCACCAGCAGAGCAAGAATGAGCGCGAGTACTACAGCATAGATGTCGAGCGAGATGACGCGAGATTGAGTGGGTTCAGTCTTCGACATTTCAGTCCTCCGGGTATATTGCCTGTGTGGATTTTGTGGCCAGGATATTGCGCGTAGCCAAAATCAGAAAGCCTGCGGCAGAATCACTGCATCGCGGGCTTTGAGTTACTTGGACTTTACTCAGACATTCACTCCAAGTTGACATCGCACGCGACAGTAAAGAAGACAACAACAGACCTGAGCCTGTAGTGCCGTTTCCACGTAGCATGAGCTGCCAATTTGGAGATTTGCATTCATCTTATTCGTGACTCCCCTATACGATTCCCGTGGAGCGCCCCTGCATGAGATCCCACAAGGCCGCAACCAGCGCGTCAACTTCCTCGCAAGTGTTATAGAGAGCAAACGTGGCGCGCACGGTGCTCTCCAAGCCGAAGCGGCGCAGAATCGGCTGCGCGCAGTGGTGGCCGCCGCGAACCGCGATGCCCCTGCGGTTGAGATAATCGCCGATCTCTTCCGTGCGCAAACCATCTATCACGAAAGAGATCACACTGGCCTTTTCCTTGGCCGTGCCGATGATGCGCAGGCCTGGAATCTTCAACAGCGCAGCGGTAGCATAGGTCAAGAGCATATGCTCGTGGCGGGCGACGTTAACGATGCCAACGCGATCCAGATAATCGATGGCCGCGCCCAACCCAACTGCATCGGCGATGCTGCCAGTACCGGCTTCAAAGCGCTGGGGAGACGGCTGGTAGAGCGTCTTCTCGAAGGTTACGTCCTGAATCATATTGCCGCCGCCTTGCCAGGGGGGCATCTGATCCAGCACTTCGGAGCGGCCATAAACCACCCCGATGCCCGTCGGCGCAAAGACTTTGTGGCCGCTGAAGACGTAAAAATCGCAGCCGATGGATTGCACATCGACGCGCAGATGCGAGACGGCCTGCGCGCCATCGACCAGCACCCTCGCGCCATGACGATGTGCGGCCTCGGTCATTGCCTGCACCGGCAAGATTGTGCCCAGCGCATTGGATACGTGCGTGATCGAAACCAGGCGGGTCTTTGGTCCAAGCAGCTTCTCGTACTCGTCGAGCAGCACCTGGCCGGAGTCGTCTACCGGCGCAACCCGCAGACGCGCTCCCTTTTCCGCGCAGAGCATCTGCCAGGGAACGATGTTGGCGTGATGCTCCAGCCAGGTGACGACAATCTCATCGTCCTTCTGAATGTTCTGCCGCCCCCAACTTTGCGCGACCAAGTTGATCGCCTCGGTGGCTCCGCGAACAAAGACAATCTCACGTGTGGCAGTAGCATTCAAAAAGCGGCGTGTCTTTTCGCGAGCTGACTCATACGCATCAGTCGAGCGAGCGGCCAACTCATGTGCGGCACGATGCACGTTCGAGTTTTCATGCTCGTAAAAATAGCTCAGTCGATCAATGACCGATTGCGGCTTCTGCGTGGTTGCGCCATTGTCAAACCAGATCAGCGGATGGCCGTTGACCTGTTCGCGCAGAATCGGAAAATCGCGGCGTATTGCCTCCACGTCGAAGGAATAAGAAGAGAGGCCGAGATCGCCCAGCAACTCTGGCTGCCCTCCGCCGGGAACAACAGCAGGAACAACATTCAACGCATCCAGCGAGCGAAGCTGGTTCTGATCTTGTGAAGCAGGCGCGCGAAAATCCGGCTCATGCGCAACGGCTCCAGGCAACTGCGGCGCGTTGCGGTCGAGTGGCGAAGCGAATGGATTGCCGCTCACTGCGTTCTTTTGGGAAAGATCCGCCGGTACCGGACCGGGAAGCGAAGCCGAGAACAATGGCCGCGCATCTTCGATGAAAGAAAAAGCAGGAACAGCCGAGGAATCGACAACGCCAAAAGCGCCGGGAAGGGTCGGCGTGGGCGGCTGAACTGCTTGCGGCGGCTGAAACTCAGGGGACAGCGAAACAGGAATCGATGCGAATCCATCTTCATTGGGCGCAGCTTTCCCGCTCGCCTGCGTGGGAATATTTGTAATTGCCGGGCTGGCATCGGGCGCAGCAAAAATCGGTCGCGCATCCCGCAAAAAAGAAAACTCCGGCGCAGCCGTGGGCACAAGGCCGCCGCCCGGAACGGTTGGAACTACCGAAGTCGACGAACGCGCATCTGGAGCAATGCTCCGCTCAGGGGTGGCGATATAACTTCCAGATTGCGTCTCCGCGACACTCGCCAACACGCCCGGTGCCGCAGGCGCTGTCGGCGCTGGCACTGCCGCATAGGGATTGCCTGTAAAGGTCGAGTTGGGAGGCAACACCGTGCGCGCCGCAGTTGCGGCCAGATGCTGTTGCTCATCCGGTAGCTCGTTGAAGAACTCATTGGCCATGCGCGCCAACTGTGCCGGAGAAAGCACGCCAGGAGCAACCGCGTCGCTCCCACGCAATCCTACAGCCCAGTCAGCCGCATTTGGCGAAGCCGGCATCTGCTCACTTGTATTCATGGTATTGACCCACGTTCACATCTTCCAGTAGGGCAATCGCATCGTCGGTCAGCACGGCCGCCGAGCAGTAGAGCGAAACAAGATACGAGGCCAACGAGCGCTGATCGATGCCCATGAAGCGCACCGACAATCCGGGACTCTGCTCACCGGGCAATCCGGGCTGAAAGAGGCCGACCACGCCTTGCTTCTTTTCGCCCACGCGCACCAGCAGAATCTTCGACGTCTGATCCTTGCTGCGAATAGCGATCTTGTCTGAAGGAATCAGTGGAACTCCACGCCATGTCAGGAAGGGCGTTCCAAATAAGGTGACTGTCGGCGGAGGAACGCCGCGCCGCGTGCACTCGCGCCCAAAGGCGGCAATGGCGCGGGGATGCGCCAGAAAAAGCGATGGCTCTTTCCAGACCTTCACCAACAATTCGTCCAGATCATCCGGCGTCGGAGCGCCATTGCGCGTCTTGATCTTCTGGGCGTCCGGGACATTGTTCAGCAAGCCGTAGTCGGCGTTGTTGATGAGTTCACTCTCCTGCTTTTCCTTCACGCTTTCAATGAGAATTCGCAGTTGCTCGCGCACTTGGTCATAAGGATTGCTGAGCAGGTCGGAGACGCGCGTATGCACATTGAGCACCGCATTGATGCTGCCCAGGCGATACTCGCGCGGAGCATCCTCATAGTCAGCGAATGTGGTGGGCAGCGGCGATTCATCTTCATGCGCGCAGAGTGATTCGATCACCTTGCTCTCGTTCACTTTGTTGACGCGGAAGGTGCCGGCCTCAAGAGGCTTCCAATCCAGGAAGCGAACCAGCCAGCGCGGCGTGATGGCCCCAAACTGCGGAGCGGTCTTGGTGACATTGGCAAGTTGAAAGGCTGCTTCTTCGCGCAACGAAACGCGGCTTGCTTCTTCTGGCATCGTCGATCTCCTTCTTGTGCGACAACATGGAATGTTAGCAGTCGGTAGCGGGCCACCAATACATGGATGCCGGCTCCTCAAGGAACGCAAACCTCAAAGGACCGCGTCTTCAAAAACAGGAAAAATAACTGCAATAACTTTGGAGCGCCGGGCGGGAGTTGAACCCGCGAGTACAGGTTTTGCAGACCTGCGCGTTAGCCGCTTCGCCACCGGCGCTTATTCAACAGCGTTAATATTTGCGCACGCTGCGATCCACGCGATCCGACCATGCGTGTATGCCACCGCTCAAATTCCAAACGTGTGTGAAGCCCGCTTTGTGCAAGACCTGCGCCGCCTTCACTCCTCGCGGCCCCATCTTGCAGACGGTCACGATATTCAGGTTGGCATCCAACTCATTCATCCGCTTTGGCAGCTCGGCCAGCGGGATCAACTGTCCGCCGATATTGGAGATTTCGTACTCGAACTCGTCGCGCACATCCAGCAGAAACAGATTCTCGCCCGCATCCAGCCGCTTTTTCAGTTCTTCAACACGAATCTCAGGAATGCTCATCCCATTCTCCCTTGCCTGAAACCTGTTTGGCGGCTGCTGCTGCTTCCGCAACCGCCTCAATCCCCCAATAAAAAACCCACCTGCCAGTCAACTCTGGCGGTGGGTATCTAAGAAGCGGCGGCTTGTATGTTACTCTAGCCCAGCCATTTCCTCACGCCAGAATGTGTACGCGCACAGCACATCGCTGCACAACAACACATCGCGGCGGTCAACGGGCTAAAAGAACTCATGGTCGAAATCTAACATAGAAGAATGTGGATTGCAATAGGAAGTTGCAGTGAATTCGGTGGCTTACACTTGATCATTTAGATGCCGGCACCCTGGTCCAACAGTAGCGCTCTGGCGCCGTCATCATCAAAGAGGCGAATGGTCTGCGGCCAGACGAAGATCTTGTCGCCGGGAATCAATGCCAATTCCTCGTAGCGCCTTCGATCTACCTCCGCAGTTACCGGCCTGCCATTTCCAGCAATGCTCAACTCCACTCGAACCTGCGGTCCAGCCGCATGAATGCGCGCCACGCTTGCGGGAACAGCCTTGCCATTCTCCGGAAGTGTGCGCGAAATCTCCAGTTCATGCGGGCGCACAAATCCAATTGCGGATTGAATGGATTCTTCCGCGCTGTCTCCGTGCTCTTGCGGTGAAAGATCGGCCAGCAAGCGTCCATGAAATAAATTCACATTGCCCAGGAAGTTATAGACAAACGGCGAGGCAGGGTGGTCGTAGATCGACTGCGGTGTTCCAATCTGTTCCAGCTTGCCGCGATTCAAAATCGCCACACGGTCGGCGACCTCCAGAGCCTCCTCCTGATCGTGCGTTACTAACACCGTCGTCACGCGCAACTCATCGTGAATGCGGCGCAGCCAGTCGCGCAGTTCCTTGCGCACCTTGGCATCGAGAGCGCTGAAGGGCTCGTCGAGCAGCAGAACCTTGGGCTTGACGGCCAAAGCGCGCGCCAACGCGACACGCTGCCGCTGTCCGCCGGAGAGCTGCTCGGGAAACATCTGCGCATAGGAGTCCAACTGGACGAGACGCAGCAACTCGGTGACGCGCTCACGAATCTCGCGGCGCGCGGGACGGAGCTTTCTCGATTGCACGCGCAGTCCGAAGGCGACATTCTCGAAGATCGTCATGTGGCGGAAGAGCGCGTAATGCTGAAAGACAAAGCCTATTCCGCGCTTGGATGCGCTGTCTTCGGTGGACTCTTCGCCATGTAGCAGAATCGATCCGGCATCGGACGATTCTAGTCCAGCAATTACGCGCAGCAAAGTGGTCTTTCCCGATCCCGACGGTCCCAGCAGCGCCACCAGTTCGCCGTCTGCAACCGTCAGGCTGACATCCTCCAGCGCCGTGAATGAGCCATACTGCTTGCTGATCTGTTCGACCTGAATACTCATGATTCGATTTCCTTTTCTGGGCCGCGCTTCTGGACATCGGTGGCGACTTCAATGGATTTCTTCAGCACCAGCGTGACAACCGCGGCCAGCGTCAGCAGCGACGCGGCGGCAAAGGCAGCGGTGAAGCTGTACTCGTTGTAGAGCATCTCCACTTCGAGCGGCAGCGTGGTGGTCAATCCGCGAATATGGCCGGAGACCACCGAAACAGCGCCGAATTCGCCGATGGCGCGCGAGCCGGCCAGAATCGTTCCGTAGAGCAGCGCCCACTTGATGTTGGGCAGAGTGACCCGCCAGAAGACGCTCCAGCCATTTGCGCCCAGCACCACCGCCGCAACCTCTTCATCGCTGCCCTGCGCCTGCATGAAAGGAATCAACTCCCGCGCCACAAAAGGAAATGTCACAAAGACCGTGGCCAATACAATCCCCGGCACCGCGAAGATGATATGCAGGTTGTGATCGCTCAGCCACGGGCCCAGCCAGCCGTGCAGTCCGAAGACCTCGACGTACATCAGGCCCGCGACGACCGGCGAGACGGCCAACGGTACGTCGATGAGCGTGATCAAGAGGCTCTTGCCGTGAAACTCGAAGCGCGTAATCGCCCAACTGGCGCTGACGCCGAAGAGCATATTGAGCGGAACCGCGATGACGGCTACCAAGCCAGTCAGACGCAGCGCCGAAATCACATCTTCCTGATGGATCGAGTCGCGGTACATGGCCCAGCCTTGCGAAAACGCCTGCGCGAAGACAGCCGCCACGGGAAGCAAAAGAAAAACCGCGAGAAAGACAAGCGCCGCGACGATCAGCGCCACGCGGCCTGCGCGCTGTGCGATCGATGGTTGCAGTAATGCGGAATTATTGCGGCCGCTCATACGCGCTTCCCCTCTCTCCGCTGGATGCGCCACTGAATCAGGTTCACCATCAGCATGATCACGAACGAGAGAGCCAGCATGGCCACGGCAATCGCCGCCGCTCCCGCGTAGTCGAACTCTTCCAGCTTGGTTACGATCAGCAGCGCAGTGATTTCCGTCCGCATCGGCATATTGCCGGCGATAAAAATCACCGAGCCGTATTCGCCCGCCGCGCGCGCAAAGGCCAGCGCTGTGCCCGTCAGCAATGCCGGAAACGCGACTGGCGCAATCACGCGTGTAAAGCGCTGCCAGACGTTTGCGCCCAGGCTCGCCGCTGCTTCTTCCATCGCCGGGTCCAGATCTTCCAAGACCGGCTGCACACTGCGCACCACAAATGGAAAGCCGACAAATGACATCGCCATCACGATGCCCAGCGGCGTAAAGGCGACATGAATCCCATGAGGCTCAAGGTAGCGCCCGATCCATCCATTCTCAGCATAGAGCGCCGTCAGCGAGATGCCCGCGACTGCCGTTGGCAATGCGAAGGGAAGATCAACAAGAGCATCGACGATGCGTTTGCCGGGAAAGTCGTAACGCGCCAGCACCCATGCCAGCAGCAACCCAAAAGCCGCTGAGAGCAATGCTGCCGCCGCTGCCGAGCCCAGCGTGACGCGATACGACGCCAGCACGCGCGGCGCCGTCACCGTGTGCAGAAACGCGCCCCACCCCATGCGTGTTCCATGCAGCAAAATCGCTGCAAGGGGAAACAGCACGATGACCGTCAGATAGATCAGCGTGAACCCGATGCTCACGCGGAATCCCGGCAAGGGCGAACTCTTTGTGATGAGGTTCCAGGATTTTCGTCTCTTCGTCTCCGGCGTTCTCGCTTTTACTTTCCCGTCTTTACTTTTCATAGATCTGATCAAAAGTTCCACCGTCGCTGAAGTGTTTGGCCTGGGCGTTCTGCCATCCGCCGCATCCCTCGGCTACAGTGAAAGTGTTGACTTTGGGAAAGACACTAGCGGATTTGTCGGCAACTGATTTGAGCCGCGGACGGAAGAAGTATCTTGTCGCCAGATCCTGCGCCTCCGGCGAGTAGAGATACTCAAGATAAGCGCGCGCAACCTTCTCCGTCCCATGCTTGCGAGCGACCTTGTCAACCACCGCAACTGGCGGTTCGGCGAGAATCGTCTCCGAGGGAACGACAATCTCAAATTTGTCGGAGCCAAACTCCTTCAGCGCCAGCAGCGCTTCGTTCTCCCAGGCGATCAGCACATCGCCTACGCCGCGCTGCACAAAAGTCGTTGTTGCGCCGCGCGCGCCGGAGTCCAGCACCGGCACATTCTGAAAGAGCTTCTTCATATAATCGCGCGCGCCTTGCTCGTTGTTGTTGGATTTGTGCAGCGCATATCCCCAGGCCGCCAGGTAATTCCAGCGCGCGCCTCCCGAGGTTTTTGGATTCGGCGTGATGACCTTGATGCCGGGACGGATCAGATCGTTCCAGTCGTGAATGTGTTGAGGATTTCCCTTGCGCACCAAAAAGACAATCGTCGATGTATACGGCGTGCTGTTGTCGGGCAGCTTCGACTGCCAGTCCTTGTCCAGCAGACCGCTCTGTGCAATGGCGTCAATGTCGTAGGCTAGCGCCAACGTGACCACATCCGCCTCCAGTCCCTCGATCACGGCGCGGGCCTGCTTGCCGCTGCCGCCGTGCGACTGGTTGATCACCACGTCTTGCCCTGTCGTCGCCTTCCAGTGCTGCGCGAAGAGGTGGTTGTACTCCTCATAGAATTCGCGTGTGGGATCGTAGGAGACATTCAGCAGATGAGTCTGCGCGGAAAGAAAACTCGCCGAAATGCTCAGGACAAAGGCGGCGATGATGAATGGCTTGATTCTGCTATACAGGCTTCTCATGCTCTTCTCCAGATGGATTCAACTTGGTTTTGATCTTTGGAGCGCCGGGCGGGAGTTGAACCCGCGAGTACAGGTTTTGCAGACCTGCGCGTTAGCCGCTTCGCCACCGGCGCTTATTCAACAGCGTTAATATTTGCGCACGCTGCGATCCACGCGATCCGCCCATGCATGAATTCCGCCGGTGAGGTTCCAGACGTGAGAAAATCCAGCTTTGTGCAACACTTGCGCAGCCTTCACGCCGCGCGGCCCCATCTTGCAAACCGTCACAATATTCAAATTCGAGTCGAGTTCGTTGACTCGCTTGGCCAACTCGGGAAGCGGAATCAACTGCCCGCCAATATTGGAGATTTCATATTCATACTCGTCGCGCACGTCGAGCAGAAATAGATTCTCGCCTGCATCCAGCCGCTTTTTTAATTCTTCAACACGAATCTCAGGAACGCCCATGATCTCCTCACCTTGAATCGGTTCGGCGAACGCCCTGCCTGCTGCCTTCGCCAGAAGTTAAATCCAAATAAAAAATCCACCTGCCAGTTCATCTTCTGGCGGTGGATCCCTTGGAGGCGGCAGCTTGTAAAGTTCTTTAGCTCAGCCATTTCCTCACGCCAGAATGCATCTGCGTACAGCACATCGCTGCACAACAACACATTTCGGCGGTCATGGCGTTCATTGAACTCATGAAAGAAATCTATCACACATCTTTTCGAACGGCAAGATCGATGTTGTTCACGCCAGTTCATAGGGGAGGCGGGTGTGACTCAATCCGCCGCCCCAAACGCCTGTTCGAGGTCGCAAATAATGTCTTCTGCGGCCTCCAACCCAACGGAGAGGCGAATCAATCCATCCGAGATGCCCAGCCTGCGCCGCAACACCGGATCCAGATCTGCGTGTGTCGTCGAAGAGGGATGTGTAATCAGCGTCTCCAAACCTCCCAGGCTCTCTGCGCGCGAACAAAGCTTGACGCGATTCAATACGCGAATGGCCTCTTCATTCCCGGCTTTCAGTTCAAAGGCGATCATGGCGCCGGGAGCGCTCTGCTGCTTTTTGGCCAATGTCCATTGAGGAAATGAATCAAGTCCCGGATAGTATACGCGTGCGATTGCAGGGTGAGACTCGAGCCATTTTGCGATTCGTACAGCCCCGTCGCAATGAAGCCGCAGTCGCGCTGGCAGTGTCTTCATCCCTTGCAGCGTAAGCCATGCCTCGAAGGGAGACTGCGTTGTGCCTATGGTCTTGCGAATCAGGCGAAACCTCTCCAGCAGTTGATCATTGTGCGTGGCCAGCGACCCGCCAACCGTTGCGTTGTGGCCATCAATATATTTGGTCGTTGAAAGCACGGAGATGTCCGCGCCAATGTTGAGTGGCTTCTGCAGAATTGGCGTTAGAAAGGTATTGTCAACAGCAAGAAGTAGCGAACAGCGTTTTGCAATCTGAGCAACGGCCCCAATATCTGTCAGTTTCAATGTCGGATTGCCCGGTGTCTCGATAAAGATCATGCGCGTTGCGGGAATAACGGCAGCCTCCACATTGCGCGCATCGGAACTATCCACAAACGACGAAGTAGTACCGAGGTGATCGAGCACCTCGCGAAACAAGCGCATCGTGCCGCCATAGACGACATCGGAGAGAACGACATGATCGCCGGATTTCAGCACTGACAAAAAAAGCGTTGTGATGGCAGCCATGCCGGTACGAAAACAGACGGTCGGCGGTGTTCCCTCCAGCGCGCCGAGGGCCTTTTCCAAAGCATCAACGGTTGGGTTTGAAACGCGCGAGTAGCTGAATCCTTTGTCAACGCCGACCGCATCGTGAACAAATGTGCTGGTCTGATAGAGAGGAAAAAGTATCGAACTGGCGTGCGAATCCAGTGTCCTTCCTCCGTGGATAGCAACTGTTGAGTCCTGTAGCTCTTGCGCTTTCAATACAATCTCCTTTGCAACTGGTGAAAAAATCGCCAAAAACCCTTCGGCCGTCCAGGAAATCCCAGACGGCCGCCAGAAAGGAGATTGAGTGACAAACTCAGACTCTCAAAGCTGGCCTGCAACCGCCTGGGTTGCGCATGGCCATTCGCATTCGAACTGCATGAGACAAAGTCGCTCCTCATTGTATTGCTGAACCTGGAACGCCGGGTGAGAGTTGAACCTGCGCGTACAGGTCTTGCAGCCTGCTTGTTTGCCGCTTCGCCACCGGCGCTTTGAGAACTCTCGCATGGCTTCAGAGAGCAGAACACTGGCAAGAGTTCACCGAAAATCAAAAACCCACCTCGCTTGCTGGCGGGTGGGTCGTAAGGATTCGAGATTCGTGATTTGGAATCTAGCCTATCGGACACGCCCGCGCGGTGCAGCTCGGACAGCAGCACATACACATCGCGGGAGTAAACAGATTAGCCATTGATCCTTTTGTCGTCAGGCAGCCAACCTTCGGCCAGCAACCAATTCTATGTAGGCTAAAGCCGGAGCGCGTGTCTGTCAAGATTCTGCCCCGTCCATGCATATGACAATCAGGAATATTCAGTGCGCGCACTCCTACGCGATTCGGATAGAGCGCGCCCTTGTATGCAAAACAAAAATGCCGTTGGCGATCTTACCTGTTCTGATTAGCGCCGAGCTTTTGCGATATCCGAGCCTTTACTTGAACATTGAGTTAGTGGCGTCCGCAAGGAGTGTATCGACGACAATACGGCCCTTGCGATCGGATGATACGCTACACCTCGGCTCGATAGGCTGAGAATCGCTGCGTTGCAAAAGCTAAATGGGGTCCGTCGTGCCAACGCCGCAGAAAGACTCGCCAAGTCTTTGGAAGAGTTGAGCCAGTTCCAGCGGTCGGAAGGCGAGACCGCGAACCTCTCTTCTCTAGCGCACAAAGGCAAACCTGCGTGTGAGTGGAGACATAACCAGCCAGAAATCTGGTAGTCAGCGTGTAGTTCTTTGGACTTTCGCCGCGTTCAGAAAGATATCGAATGGGAATTCCAGTTGCCGAAGAGCAGCTTCCCTGGCAAGCTTGTAGGCCCGAAGGTGGTAATCAGCATGATGGTCATGCCATGAAGCAATGCAAGGATTTGATGCCGGCGCTCCTGCACCCGCACTAGCATACAATCAGTAGTTGTATTCAGGAGAGCATATGAGCGTTCTCAGCAGAATCGGCGTTGCACTTGATTCCGGTCTTCTCAAGCAGTTCGACCAGTGGATGGGAAGAAGCGGGTATACCAGTCGATCTGAAGCATTTCGCGATCTCATTCGTGATCGCCTGGTTGGTGAACGCACCTCTTCTCCGAACGCCGTTGTTGTCGGTACCGTGACGCTGATCTATGATCACGACGCACATGGCGTTGGAGAGAAGTTGACTCAGTTGCAGCACGACCATCATGAGTTGGTTGTTTCTACCTGCCACGCCCATCTGGACCATGACTCCTGCCTGGAAGTTCTGATCGTGCATGGAAAATCAGCGGCAGTGGAGACGTTTGCCAGCAAGTTGATTGCGCTAAAAGGCGTACAGCATGGGCATTTGGTCAAAACGGTCCCCGCGCAAGCTCTGGCTGCACCTGCTGACAAGGCGCACAAACACCCGCATCCGCACAAGAATTGAGCTGAAGCAATAGACAAGAAAGTGACCGGGAAGCAATTGCTCCCGGCCACTTTCTTGTTGAACGGCTGACATTGTTCGGCTTTTATCAGAAGTTTCTAGCAAGCGCGAATCGCAGCAGGAACGGTTCGGTGGGGTGGTTGACACGTCCGAATGCCGGTGCGGCTGTCGGGCTGATTTGGTAGCTATAGGCGTAGTCAATGTCGGCATCCCTGCGGTTCAGCATATTCAAGAATTCGGCCGTAACGTGCCACTTCTTGTTGAATTGATATCCCAGTTCCCCATTGAGCAATACCGTCTGGCTCGACTGATAAAGTCCGTCTGAGGACAAGGGGCGCGGACCAAAGTAGCGGAGACGTAAACTCGACGTAAAGCCTTTCAAGTCGTGCAATGCGACGCCCGATGAAATCACCACCTTGACGGCTTCAGGCACCAGTTTGCCACCGGGACCGCTCTCCTGCCAGTTGACAGTGCCATCCGGAGTGCCATTGACCGAGAGAGCAGCCTTGACCACGCTCTGCGCCGCATCGTCCGGATCTATCTGTGTAAACTGGGCGCGGGAATCGGCAATATCGAAATCGACTGCCAGATGTTCCGTCGGCATGTAGTAGTTTGCCCATTCGAGACCATAGCGGTTACTCGACTGTTCCGAAGCAGAGGTGCCTCCGGTGTCGCCATCCTGCATCAATTCGGAATTACTGCGGAGATACCAGAGCGAAAGGGTGCTCTGCAGATGGGGAAAGGCCGAAGTGCGTACACCTATCTCTCCGCCCTTGGTTTGGACCAGTGGAGTAATGGGCGTATTGGTCGTATTAGGGTAGGGATTGTCCGGGGAAACCGGCTCGGTGGTTTGCGTCGCTCCGCGCCCGTCGTTGGAGTGAAAACTGAATCCGCCTTGCAAATAAAACTCAGTGTTTTTCCAGGGTCCGAAGATCAGACTCGCTTTGGGGCTGGGCAAGAACTTGCTGGCCGAGCCGGAATTGGCCGCGTTCACATCGGCCGAGTAAGCCAGGCTGGTGACGACAAATTTTTCGTCGTCCCCGCGCAAGGCCAGGACCGAGCGGAATTTGCTCGCCCACTGAATTTTGTTTTCCACATACGCGCTGCCTATCGTGTCCGTAAAGTTATCCCGCTCCGTGGTCGCGGGCAATGTGGGGCAGGTGGTGTTGGGAACCGTAGTTGTAGCAGTAGTGCCGTCGGGCAAAGTTAGATCAAGCGTGATATCGGAGTTGGGGATGGTAACGCAGGTGGGGCCACTGGAACTGCTCACGGGAAAGAAACTGGCGCCGGTGGCGGAATAGTCGATTTTGGCCGTGCGCACGCGGTTTTCCGACCGGTAAAGGCCATTGTTGATCCAATCGTTACGGAACTGGAATCCGAAGGTGTTGGACATCTTGCGGCCATACCATGTGCTGAAGACTGTGTGGCGCGCGTCGAAGCCAGCCACCCAGCGCCTGTCCTGCTGCTCGAACTGGTCGCCTTTGTTGTAATCCACCAGGTAGTACGTGAAATCGGAAAACAAATTCATGTCGTAATAGAACAAATAGGCTGAGATCTTCGACTCGGAATTGTCGATTTGGCGATGACCTTCACCCTGCAGGCTATAACGCTGGCTGTGCCCGCCGTCCGAGGGGTTCAGTGTACCGAAGAAGCCAACAACCGACTGGGCGGCAACAGGAATCTGATCGCTTGAGTTCCATTTTCCGTGGTAGGCGTGGGCCGTTATGCTGAAGCCATCGGCATCGTCGCCCTGGCTGTAGGTCAGCAGGCCGTTGACCTTGTTAAACCCATCGGGATGCACCCATGGGCCGTCATAGTAGGTCTCTTCTCCGCCATAGAGCAGATTGCCCTTGCCGAGCTTTTGCGATACACCGAAGACGGCTCGTCCGTATGTGTGCGTGCCGCCTTCCACCTTGAAGAAGTTTTCAGGCAGCGTCTTAAAGAATTCCACATGGGCATTTGCCGCCGAGCTGAAGTTGCCGGCATTGGCGTAATAGGGACCTTTCTCGAAATCCACCCGTTTCACAAACTCCGGGATGACGGTGTTCATGTCCGAGTAGCCCTCACCGTGCGCATGCGAGGGCAGGTTCAGCGGCATATCGTCAAGAAAGATGGCGATATCCGTGCCGTGGTCAAGATTGAAGCCGCGCAGGAAGTACTGGTTGGCCTTGCCGCCGCCGGCGTGCTGAGTAATGATGAGGCCAGGAACCGCCTCCAGAACTTCGCCCGAACGAAGAATCGGGCGATCCTGAATCTCCGTTGCGCCCACCGTACCCTGGGTGCCGGATTCGGCGATGCCGATCAGGTCATCCTCACGGCCTTGCACATTGACCGTGGTGCTTACGGCGCCCACGACCAAAGCGATGCGCAGCGGGGCCGGCGCGTCGGCGGCCCCGATGGTGACCAGGATTTCCTTGGTTTCAAAACCGGGATTCATTGCGACGAGCCGATAATTGCCTGCCGCGAGTCCGGTAAACAGGAAGGATCCATTCCTATCCGAATGTACCGTCCTTAGAACAGAGCCGTTCGCGATCAGAAGATGCACGTCTGCCCCAGCAATCACCGCGCCAGTTGTGTCAACGACGGTTCCCGATAGCTGGAACGGATAGGCCTTATCGCTCGCGACGACCGGGCGGCCCTGAGGGGCGGGCACTTGCCCGCTGGTCGCGGACTGTTGCGCGGAAAGCAGCGATGTCACGGTGAACAGGACAATAGGAACTACTCTACGTAATTGCATCTGCACTGGCTCCTAAAGAGTGGCGCAATTTATTGCGCTTAAAATGGTCTGGTTTCCCGGCCAAGGCGCTCGCACCCGCCCGGAAGTACCTGAATAAATCGGTACGTATGGACTTGTCTGAAGAACATTGTCGCACGCGTAGCACGTTTTTCGTACTAGTATGTGACATAATTATTTAGAAATCGTATGCGCTACATGAAAGGAGGCAAATTGATCGCTCTCACGAAAGTACAGGCCCTTAATCTCAAATCGGTCGGGAACTCGGCGCGGGACGGGATCGACGGCGATCTGCCGGCTGCTGTCTTTGGAATTGCAGAGACCGGAGAATCGGCCTTTGTCGCAGCCATGGACGATGCGCATTGTCTCGATGGCGCCAGATTCAACTTTGTCTTCGACTGCGTGGGGAGCGAGCATATGCAGTCTCTGTCTTCCAACTGCACGCTGAGGCGAGGCAACTGGTTCCCGACATTCGGCAGGACGGCTCCAAAGTCCGAAGTCTGACGCGCCGCAGAGAGGTTGCTCGTCTGAAAATATCCCGGCGGCGGACTCTACGCTCGATATACGCTGGAGAGGCTGTTTTTTACGGAGGCAGGTATGAGATTGACCACACCGGCACAGGTTTTGAGCGTTTCGCTGTTCTTTTTTTCCGCAACCGGACCGGTGTCGCTACAGACGGCAAAGCCACATCCGCTCGTGATGCCGCTCGAATGCTCGCAGGGATATTGCGCTTTGCTGCAAGGGTTGCCGCAAACGGCGGGAATGCGGAGCGGCTTGGTGCGCCTGCAACCCGGCGAAACGATCGGCTGGCATACTACCGGCGATCACGAGGAATCTCTGATTATTCTTGAGGGTCAGGGGAAGGCTCTGATCGAGGGCCAGCAAGGGCAACCGTTCGTTGCCCCTGCGCTTGTTTACATTCCGCCATCGACCCGCCACAATGTGGAAAACACCGGAAAAGAGACTCTGGTCTACGTCTACGTTGTCGCTCCTGCCAGTGAAAAACAGGACGGGAAATAGAGATAGAAAGGCAGATGCGGTAAGGTCTATCCTTTTCCCATTCAGCGTGCCAGATTCAACTTTGGCTGTTTGGCGGTGGGCAAGCTCACGCCAAGGATAGATGCGACAGTAGGTGCAATCTGGCGCATATCGATCAAGCCAAGGTCGCGCCCTTTAGCAATGCCGGTGCCCATGGCAAAGAAAGAAGCGCGCATCTCCGGATAGCTGGGCAAGTAGCCGTGCGTTCCCAGCACCGATGGCTTGTCACTTACCAGCGGGCCGGCAAAGGCTCCGCCGATGGTGAAACCGGGCTGAAGAGCGAGGATGAACTCGGCATCGGGAAATCCGCCCGTCTGCTTGATCTCGTCACGGTCGAGGATTTTGGCAATTCCGTTGGCCGGGTCGGCGGCCAGTTTGCTGAGCAGCGCACGCACATCCTCGCGCGTCTTGGCATCCTTTGGGTCATGCAACATGATCGCTGCCATGCCGCCGGTTGCCCATGGCTCGGCCTGCCAACTTGTGACCGTGGCGTGGCCGTCTGCACCGATCTTGGCCTGAATCAGCCCGGATTGCAGAAAGGGAATGGCGATATTCAGGGCGTGATGGACTCCGGCGAAGCCGTGATCGGAGACGATGACGATGACGGTTTTGGGGTCGTTCTTCAGGGCTGAGTCGATAAGCTGGGCGACCATGCTGTCGATGGCCTCCAGAGTTTTGTTGGCGTCGGGGCTGAAGGGGCCGCTCTCGTGCTCTGATTCGTCGAGCGAACTGAGGTGGATGGTGAAGAACCCGGGCTTCTGGCGCTCCAGAATGTCAAGAGAATAGCGAGTGCGGACGCGGTCGCCTTCCACCGTGGTGTCGTTACCCATCATGTAAGGGCCGAGGCGCTTTTGCCGCTCAAAGAGCATCCCATTAGGGCGCGAGATGGCAGCCATCAGTTCGATGTCCTGAGAATTGGCGTCCT
The DNA here is from genome assembly GCA_963710875.1 of uncultured Acidobacteriaceae bacterium. Classification (GTDB taxonomy): domain Bacteria; phylum Acidobacteriota; class Terriglobia; order Terriglobales; family Acidobacteriaceae; genus Telmatobacter. The sequence continues at coordinate 518,506 of CAVQBW010000006.1, forward strand.
CGGGATCGACCGAATCGTTAGCCGTGCGCCAGAATTCTGGAATGAGCGTATCGACGCTGGTGGCGTTGACGCTAACTGGCCAACTGACGCTGGCCGTGCCGATGCCCTTTTGGTGCGCTGCATCCCACAGAGTGGGTACGCGAATGTCGCCCGCATACCAGTACCAGGCTCCATCCATGGTTCGCTTGGGGTCAAAGACCGTGTTGTTGACGATGCCGTGCTCGGCCGGCCAAACGCCGGTAATCAGCGTGGTGTGATCGGGATAGGTGACTGTGGGCGTGACCGCAACCACACCGTCGGCATAGGTGCCATCGACCAGAAAGCGGCGTAGAGTCGGAACCTTCAAGCCGTGCTCAGCGGCATGGGTCACATACTCCGGCTTCAGGCCGTCTATGGAAATCATCAGAACCGGCGCGGCATGAAGCGCAACGAGCGGGGAGACGATGAAGACGGTAACAACAAGCAGGGTGCGAGACCAGCTATGGAATGCTTTGACCATGCTGATAGTAGAAATGCTGATGCGGCAGAAGCGATGAATTGCGGATGAAAAAGTGGAATTGCACGCGGCTTGGCAAGCACGAGCTAGGCTAGAAGGGTAAATCAAAGCTGATTGGTGATGCCGCCTTTTCGATTCAACCTACCCGGTTCTATTCTCTCAATTACTACAGTTTGGGAAGCACAATCCCTTGTTGATGTTGATATTTGCCCTTGCGGTCTGCATAGCTGACTTGGCAAGGCTCATCGGAGCGGAAGAAAAGAATTTGGCATAGCCCTTCGTTGGCGTAAATCTTGGCTGGTAGCGGCGTGGTGTTGGAGATTTCCAGGGTCACAAATCCCTCCCACTCCGGCTCGAAGGGCGTCACGTTCACAATGATGCCGCAACGCGCATAGGTTGATTTGCCAACGCAGATCGTCAGAACATCCCGTGGAATCCGAAAGTATTCGACAGAACGGGCCAGTGCGAAGGAATTCGGCGGCACGATGACGGACTCTGCCTGAACGGTGACGAACGACCGCTCATCAAAAGACTTGGGGTCGATGATGGCACTATTCACATTGGTAAAGATCTTGAACTCGTCACTGACGCGCAAGTCATAGCCATAAGAAGATAGCCCATAGGAAATGACGCCTTCGGCCACCTGCTTCTCGCTGAAGGGTTCAATCATCCTGTGCTGGATAGCCTGTTCTCTGATCCATCGGTCACTCTGAATCGACATGAATCACCTCTTTCAAATCTGTTGCCATCAAAACAAGGAACGTTCTCACAATCTATTCCCCACGTATCAGAAAATGATCAAAACCATTCCCGAAGCCTTGGGGAAGATCGGTTCGCGGCTTTGCCGATAAAAGCGGCAGACGCTCCGAGTTTGTTCCCGCTGACCGGAATAATTGCACAGCGTAATTCTTCACTCCCGAAGTGAGCAGTTCGTCTCTCAGCTCAAGCATCTCATCGAAACTCAGCAGGCCTGGATGAAACGTAGTGCGAACTTCATACGCGACGCCGCTTTCAAGCAACAGCCGCAAGCTCACCAGGGCGTTGTCGCCACTGCCATTCACGCCCGTGATGCGAGAGTACGCACTGAATGGTGCTTTCACATCGAAGCCGACCCAATCGAGCAGCGGCAAAACTTCCGCGAAGCGCTCTGATACCATGCCCGTGCTGTGCAGGCCAACGCGAAATCCAAGATTGTGCACACTCTGCACTGCATTGAGTAGTGATGCCTGCATCGTAGGTTCACCACCAGAGAAGACCACGGCGTCGAGCAGGTCTCGGCGGCTCTCCAGGAACGCCAGAATTTTTCCCCAAGAGATTTGCGGCTCAGCTTGCACTGGGCGCAGATGGGGGTTATGGCAATAGGGGCAATCCCACGCGCAGCCTTGACAAAAGACTGTGGCCACCAACTCGTCAGGCCAATCGCAGGTGGAAAGCCGCGTGAGGCCTCCCACCCGCAACTCAACTGATTTTGGACTCACTGAAGCAGGTCCGCTCATGGAATTCGCCTTGCTTGCCGCGGTTAAAGGAAGAGACAGGGCGGTGATAGCCCATCACACGAGTCCAGACTTCGCAGAGCTGACGTTCTTCAGGCGCAAGAACTGCTTCCGCTTCCTGGTCGATTACGTTCGAGAGAGTTTGCATGGAGTATTCCTTTCGAATTACTTCGTTGCAGCGAGTTGTTTGCTGGCGATCAAGTCGGCGTCGCACTTGGGGCAGTAGGTGTGTTCTCCATCGAGATATCCGTGCTTGGGGCAAACGGAAAAAGTCGGTGAGATGGTGATGTAGGGCAGGCGGAAGTTTTCCAGCGCGCGGCGCACCAACTTCTTGCACGCTGTAGCCGAAGAAATGCGCTCGCCCATGTAGAGATGAAGGACCGTCCCTCCGGTGTACTTGCGCTGCAACTCTTCCTGACGCTGCAACGCATCGAACGGATCGTCGGTAAAGCCCACAGGGAGCTGGCTGGAGTTGGTGTAATACGGCTCGCCCTCTGAGCCAGCTTGCAGAATATCCGGAAATCGCTTTTTGTCTTCGCGGGCAAAGCGATAGGTGGTGCCTTCGGCGGGTGTAGCCTCCAGGTTATACATATGTCCTGTCTCTTCCTGGAACTTCACGATTCGCGCGCGCACGTGATCGAGGAAGCGCACGGCAAAGGCGTGTCCCCACTCCGATGTAATGTCGTCTGTGCCACCAGTGAAGTTGCGAATCATCTCGTTGATACCGTTCACGCCGATCGTTGAAAAGAAATTGCGCAATGTGCCGAGATAGCGCTTGGTGTAAGGGAAAAGCCCGTTGTCCATATGGCGCTGAATCTCTTTGCGCTTGACCTCAAGGCTGGTGCGGGAAATGTCCAGCAGTTCATCGAGGCGCTGAAACAGTGCAGCTTCATCGCCGCGATGCAGGTAGCCAAGGCGCGCGCAATTCAGCGTGACCACACCTACGGAACCGGTCTGCTCGGCGCTGCCAAAAAGGCCGTTGCCACGCTTGAGCAACTCCGACAGGTCTAGTTGCAGACGGCAGCACATGGATCGCACCATGTTTGGTTTCAACTCGGAATTTAGGAAATTCTGGAAATAAGGCAAACCATATTTCGCGGTCATTTCGAAAAGCAACTCAGTATTGTCACTCTCCCACGGAAAATCCGGCGTGATGTTATAAGTCGGAATCGGGAATGTGAAGACGCGTCCCTTGGCGTCGCCTGCGGTCATCACCTCGATGTAGGCGCGGTTGATCATGTCCATCTCGGCTTGCAAATCGCCATAGCGAAAGGGCATGGTCTGGCCGCCAATGACGGGAATCTGATCGCGCAGATCCTCCGGGCAGGTCCAGTCGAAGGTGAGGTTGGTGAATGGTGTTTGCGTACCCCAGCGCGAAGGCACATTGAGGTTGTAAACCAGTTCCTGAATGCACTGCCGAACCTCTTTGTAAGGCAGACTGTCCTTGCGGATGAAAGGTGCCATGTACGTGTCGAAGGAACTGAATGCCTGCGCTCCGGCCCACTCGTTTTGCAGCGTACCAAGAAAGTTGACTATCTGCCCAACAGCGCTGGACAGATGCTTCGGTGGACCTGCTTCCACCTTGCCCGGTACTCCGTTCAACCCTTCCAGCAGTAGCGTGCGCAGCGACCATCCAGCGCAGTAGCCGGCCAGCATATCCAGATCATGAATATGCAGGTCGCCCTCGCGATGCGCGCGGCCGATCTCCGGAGAGTAGACGTGCGAAAGCCAGTAATTCGCAACAACTTTGCCGGAAACGTTAAGAATCAATCCGCCCAGAGAGTAGCCCTGATTGGCGTTTGCGTTCACTCGCCAGTCGGCGCGATCCAGATACTCGTTGATCGACGAGGCCACATCGACGAGCGTGCGCTGATCGCGGCGCAACCGTGACCGCTGCTCGCGATAGACGATGTAGGCGCGAGCCGTGGCAAAGTGGTTGGCGCTAATCAGCACCTGCTCGACCACATCCTGCACCTGCTCGATGTGCGGGGCGCGGTCATGGAAGCGATGAGCCAGAACCTTGAGGGTCTGAATGGTCAGCAACTGCGCTTCGCCATCGTCGAATGCGCCAGTGGCTTTTCCTGCCCGCTGGATAGCGGAGCAGATTTTGGCGCCATCAAATGGAGCAATCGCGCCGCTGCGCTTGATGACGGACGATGGCGGAAGATTGGCTGAGACGGACATCGGCAATCCCTTTCATGCGGGAGGGGAATGCCGAATTGGGCGCATTGCGGAAACGCGATATGGCGGAGGGCCAAAGCCTGCAAGCGACCCAACGGTGCACCCCGCCCGTGGACGACAAGTTTGCTACGGCAGGTCTCCTGGCTCGCGGATCGCTGCGGCAATCCAGTCTTCCCACCCCGCTCGGGAGGCAGTGACATAGGAGGATTGCAGCTCTTCGCTCACAGTTGCGGGGGCAGCGCCGGCATCGTCTATCGACAGAACCGGCTTCCCTCTTAGCCCAAGACGTAGTGTCCCTTGGGAACCGTAACGCTACTGACTGTATGCCGATTGCAATACGATGTCAAGAGCTCCCTTTGCGGACGGTGGAAAAAACCGTCGGACGCCCTGGCTTCGTTTTGACCTGCACGGATGATCTGCTCTATATTCAAATTACTTTACGGTGCCCGATCTTTGAGGTCGAGCGTAAAAGGGAATCCGGTGAAAATCCGGAACTGCCCCGCAGCGGTAAGCAGGAACGAACGCTCCAACGAAAGCACTGGTTCAGCCATGGACTGGGAAGCTGGAGCTAGTAGGCAGCCTGCAAGTCCGAAGACCTGCCGAAAAGCGTGCTCGTAACGAGCATGGAATGCACACGCCTTCGAGGGGAAGGCCGGGTGATGCGGCATATTACGCCGCTGCATTTTTCAGACGTTATTTGAGGAGACCGAGGGGTCACCAATTCGTGTGTCTCGCTCTTTGCTGCTAGCGGCAAGGAGCGATGGGATTTTGAGAATCTTCCACGGCTACTACGCCTATGCGTAAAGCCGTTGCACGTTGATATGCCCGCGTGGCAAGGATGCACTGCGTCTGAAGCCGCAACGTGAACAAAGTGATGGACACAGATCAAGGAGAAGTAAATGAGCTTGATACAAGCGAGTAATCTTGGATTTCCACGCATGGGAAGACGGCGTGAACTGAAATTCGCACTGGAAAAATACTGGAGCGATGAGTCAAACGAGGACACGCTTCTTCAAGCAGCCCAGACTCTGCGCAAAGAGCACTGGCAATTGCAGGTTGAAGCGGGTATCAATGCACCGCCCTCGAATGATTTTTCGCTTTACGATCATGTGCTTGATATGGCAATCACGCTTGGGGCCATACCGCGCCGATTCAAAGCACCGGGTGGCCCGGTGAATCTGCGAACCTATTTTGCGATGGCGCGCGGTGCGCAAGACGTGCCGGCCCTAGAGATGACAAAGTGGTTCGATACCAATTATCACTACGTTGTTCCAGAGTTTGAAGCCGGAACATGCTATGAGTTGCGCTCAAACAAGGTCGTCGAGGATTATCTCGAGGGAAGGGCACTGGGTATTGAAACTCGCCCGGTCCTGCTTGGTCCGGTTTCGTTTGTCTTGCTCGGCAAGCCCACTGACGCCAGTGTGACGCGCGCTCAGGTTCTGCGGGCGATTCTTCCTCTCTATCAGGAGCTTCTGACGCGCCTCTCGCAAGCGGGAGCGAAGTGGGTGCAGATCGATGAGCCATATCTCACGCTCGATCTCGATTTCGAGGCCGAGAAGATGTATCGCGAAGCGTACAGAACATTCAACAATGCATCCACGCTGCCCAAACTCCTGCTTGCTACTTACTTCGGCGCTCTCGCAGGCAATCTGAATCTTGCTCTTGAGCTCGGCACAGCGGGTCTGCATCTCGATCTGGTTCGCGCGCCGGAGCAGCTTGATGCGTTGCTGAGCAAAGACATCTCCAACAGGAGGCTCTCACTAGGGCTGGTCGATGGCCGCAATGTCTGGCGCACAGACCTGACGAAGGCTCTTGAATTACTGGAAACGGCGGTTCGCAGGATTGGAAAAGATCATTTGGAGGTCGCTTCCTCGTGCTCGCTTCTGCATTCGCCCGTCGATCTCGATGCCGAGACAAAACTCGATCCAGAAGTGCGTGGTTGGATGGCCTTCGCCAAACAGAAGCTGAACGAAGTTGCTCTGCTTGCCAAAGCATCCGAGGGCCAATCAGCCATTCACGATGAGCTTTGCGAGAACGCTAGATATGTCGAATCGCGCAGAACCTCACAGCGCATTCACAAGCCGGAAGTGGAGCAACGCCTGGCGGCCATCGATGCTGAGATGCTTAGCAGGGAAAGTACCTACAAAGTCCGCCAACAGCGACAGGCAAAGGCTCTGTCCCTTCCCAATTTCCCCACCACCACCATCGGCTCGTTTCCGCAAACTGCGGAAGTCCGTAAGATGCGCGCGGCCTTTCGCAGCGGAAAAACCCATCTCATGATTTATGAGGGGTTTCTTCATGAGGAAACCAAACGCTGCATCGAGTTCCAGGAAGAAGTCGGACTCGATGTGTTGGTGCATGGGGAATTCGAGCGCAATGACATGGTCGAGTACTTCGGCGAGCATCTCGATGGATTTGTCTTTAGCGAAAATGGGTGGGTCCAGAGCTATGGCTCGCGCTGCGTGAAGCCCCCAATCATCTACGGCGATGTATCGCGCTTGGGTCCGATGACCGTGTACTGGGCTAAATATGCTCAGTCTCTTACCAAAAAGCCAGTCAAAGGAATGCTCACAGGACCGGTTACGATCCTGCAATGGTCGTTTGTGCGCGACGATCAGCCGCGCTCGAAAACCTGTCAACAGATTGCGCTTGCGATTCGTGACGAGGTTGCCGACTTGGAACACGCAGGCATCAAGGTGATCCAGATCGATGAGCCTGCAATTCGAGAGGGTCTGCCGCTGCGCCGCGCCGATTGGCCGCAGTATCTCGATTGGAGCGTGAACGCATTTCGCCTGGCTTCTTCAGGCGTCGAGGACGGCACCCAGATTCACACGCATATGTGCTACTCCGAGTTCAATGACATCATCGACTCGATTGTGAAGATGGATGCCGATGTAATCTCCATCGAATGCTCTCGTTCGCGTATGGAACTGCTGGATGCGTTCCATCGGGTTCACTATCCCAACGAGATTGGACCTGGCGTGTACGATATTCACTCGCCTCGTGTGCCGAGCCGCGATGAAATTCAAACTCTCTTGCGCAAGGCGCTTGAAGTGCTCACGCCACAGCAGCTATGGATCAATCCGGACTGCGGGCTTAAGACCCGTGGTTGGGAAGAGGTCCGACTGGCGCTGGAGAATATGGTTGCGGTTGCTGCCGAACTGCGAACCTCTCTGGTGCAAGCATAATCTCGCTGCCGATCCACAAGGAAGTCGGCTTTCGATACGCTAGACATACATCGAAAGCCGACAATATCTCTCAAGAACAAGGATACTTATGTTTGAAGTCGCAGTCGAAGCAGGTTTTTCGTCCGGTCATTACCTACGCAACTACCAAGGACGTTGCGAAAACCCGCATGGGCACAACTACAAGATCAGCATAATACTTACCGGAGAGAGCCTTGAAGATAATGGCATTCTCCTCGACTTCAAGCACCTCAAGGAGGTATTGAGGCCAACGGTCGAGTATCTCGACCACCAGATGATCAACGACTTGCCGCCATTTACTGAGGTCAATCCATCCGCTGAAAATCTGGCGCATTACTTCTTTGAGGAAATTGGTGCCCGCGTGTGGAAAATGACAGAAGGCCGCGTGAAGGTAAAGCAATGTACCCTGTACGAGACGGACAAGACATCGGCAACATATTATGAGTAATATTCGGTAGGAACTGATATGGGGCGGATTGATTGGCTATTCGATAGCAATTGTGTTTGCGACATCCGCCGCGTGGGACTCCGCTGCATCGGCCACTCGCTCGTTCCCACGCCGCAAGTGAGTATATGAGCCATTGGCACAGAGCACCCCGCACAATTCCGGTACGAACTTTGCTCCTTCATCGTAAACAGCGATTCTTCCTCGACTATGGCCTGCCTTTCGAGCTGATGCAGAATCTTATTGGAGCCGCTCTCCCAAATCAAAACTTCAGTCTCGCAGAAGGGCTTACTCGCTTGGAAGTAGCGAAGGTCTGTCAGCAAAAACGGGGCACTCTGATAACAGCAGACCCAGAATATGTTCCTCTACTCTGCTCGGTCTCCCGAAGCGGTTGGGGCATAATCCTGCTTCCAAGCGATGAATCGGTCTGGTTCGATGTTCTGCGCCGACTAGCGGCGGGAGGGCTTCTGTTCAGGCCTTATTTGGACCAGACGGGCATGGGAGAATACGCCCGCCGTAACCGAACATTACTCGATCTCCGTCCCTCCCATCCCGTCCTGAGTGTGTATTCCAATTGTCGCTGGTTAGCCGAATCTGAGTAGACGAGTTGGTTGATTTCGAAACGGTCAAAAAGTCGGCTAGAAATCATCGTGAAAGGCTACTTCTCCAGAAACAGCGGACTGATAGGACGAGACGCGGCGCTCGAAGAAGTTGGTCAATTCCTGCACGTCTTGCAGTTCCATAAAGGAGAATGGATTTTTCGTATGAAATGCGGGCGAGATGCCCAGGCGCTGGAGCCGTGCATCGGCAACAAAGCCAAGGTACTGGCGCATATCGCGCACGGATAGTCCGGCGACACCTCCGCTGAGCAAATCCTCAGCAAATTGTGTTTCTGCATCGACCGCCTCGCGCAGCATTTGCACGATCTGCTCCTCCAGTTCTTTGTCCCACAGGTCCGGCTCCTGCTGGCGAACGACGTTGACTACCTCGAAAGCAAATTCCATGTGGCAGCTTTCGTCGCGAAAGACCCAGTTGGTGCCCGACGCCAGTCCATGCAGCAGTCCTTTCGAGCGCAAAAAGTAGACATACGCAAAAGCTGCGAAGAAAAACAACCCTTCTATGCAGGAGGCAAAGCAAATTAAGTTAAGCAGGAATTGCCGACGGTGGGTGCGGGTCTCCAGCTTGTCGAGCTGCTGAATGGAGTCAATCCACTTCATGCAGAACTCGGCCTTGCGCGCGATGGAAGGAATGTTCTCGACGGCGGCAAAAGCTGCGGCGCGCTCGTCTGGATCAGGGACATAGTTGTCCAGCAGCGTGAGATAGAACTGCACATGCACTGCTTCTTCAAAAAGCTGGCGTGAGAGATAGACGCGCGCCTCGGGAGAGTTGATGTGCTTGTAGAGATTGAGCACCAGGTTGTTGCTGACGATGGAATCGCCCGTGGCGAAAAATGCAACCAGGCGCTGAATCAGATGCACCTCAGCGGGCGAGAGCCGCTGCTTCAAATCAACAAGATCGGTTTGAAAATCCACCTCCTCCACGGTCCAAGTGTTCTTGATGCCGTCGCGAAACATATCGTAGAAAACCGGATAAGACATCGGACGGAGCGTGAGGCAAAACCCTGGATCGAGGATGTGAAGGGGCGTTTGAACAGACGATAAAGTAGTGGTCATTACTGGCAGGCCTCGCAGGATTCAGGATTTTCAAGTGAGCAGGCGATTTGAGCCGCTGGTGTAGCAACAGAGGTTGCGGCTACAGTTGTTTTGGTAATGCGCGTCGCAGGTCGTGAGCGCAGATAGTACGTCGTCTTGAGGCCGCTCTTCCACGCGTACATATACATCGAACTGAGGCGGCCTATGTTGGGCGACTCGGCAAAGAGGTTCAGCGACTGGCTCTGATCGATATAGGCGCTGCGGTCGCGGGCCATATCGATGAGTCCGCGCATGGGGACCTCCCAGACGGTGCGATAAATCAACTTGAGATCATCGGGCAGTTCGTCGATCTGCTGCACGGAGCCTTCGGCCAGCTTGAGACGCATCCGCATATTCTCGTTCCACAGGCCGCGTTCCTTCAGCTCATTTACCAGATAGCGATTGATCTGCATGAATTCGCCGGAGAGTGTCTCGCGTTTGAAGAGGTTGGAAATCTGCGGTTCCGTGCATTCTGAGCAGCCGACGATGGAAGCAATGGTAGCTGTGGGCGCGATGGCGACCAACAGCGAATTGCGCACGCCATGCTGAACAATGCGCTGGCGCAGTTGATTCCAGCGGACTTCATCGGCAGGCTTCACGCCCCATAAATCGAATTGCAGTTGGCCGGCGGCCAGGCGCGTTTCGGCGAAGGATGGATGTGCGCCGTGCTTCTCCGCAAGCACGCTGGAGGCGTCGAGAGCGTGGTAATAGATTTCTTCCTGAATGCGCGTAGAGAGAGCCTGCGCCTCGACTGAATCAAAGGGAAGGCGCAGCAGAAAGAACACGTCCTGTAGGCCCATGATGCCCAGGCCCACGGGACGCCAGCGGGCATTGGCACTGGCTGCTTGCGGCACAGGATAGTAGTTGATGTCGATCACGCGGTCCAGCATGGGCACGGCGGTACGGACGGTATGCGCCAGTTTCTCAAAATCGAAGGCTCCGTCGATCACATGGCGCGCAAGATTGATGGAGCCGAGATTGCAGACCGCAGTCTCCTCCGGCGAAGTCACCTCAGTGATTTCGGTGCATAGATTCGAAAGATGCACCACGTTGCCCGACAGGCCGGTCTGATTGCACTTCAGATTGCAGGCGTCCTTGAAGGTCATCCAGCCATTGCCAGTTTCGGCGAGAGTACGCATCATGCGTGCAAAGAGATCGCGAGCCTTGATCTGGCGCGCATAGAGTGCCTCTGCTTCCGCCTTCTCATAGGCGGCGGTAAACTCCTCGCCGAAGAGATCGGGAAGATGCGGAACTACCTTGGGATCAAAGAGGGACCACACTCCATCCTGCTCGACGCGCTGCATAAAGAGATCGGGAATCCAGTTGGCGAGATTCAGATTATAAGTGCGCCGTGACAGATCGCCAGTGTTGTCGCGAAGTTCAAGGAACTGCTCAATGTCCGCGTGCCAGGGCTCCAAATAGACGCAGCATGCGCCTTTGCGCTTGCCGCCCTGATTGACGGCAGCCACTGAACTGTCCAGAGTGCGCAGCCACGGAACAATGCCGTTCGACAAGCCATTGGTGGCGCGGATCAGCGATCCCTCCGAGCGCACACGATGAAAAGCCAGACCAATACCGCCGGAGAACTTGGAGAGCATGGCAACGGACTTGTAGGCATCGTAGATGGATTCAAGCGAATCGTGCGGCGAATCGTGCAGATAGCAGGAAGACATCTGCGCGTGCTTGGTTCCGGAGTTGAAGAGCGTGGGCGAGCTGGGCATATAGTCATGCGCCGCGACGAGCTGGTAAAACTCGATGGCCACGATGGGAGCCTCGGACAGTCCACAGGCAACACGCAGGAAGAAGTACTGCGGCGTCTCGATGACCTTGCGTGAGATTGGGTCGCGCAGTAGATAGCGATCATAAACCGTGCGCAGACCGAAATACTCGAAGCGATCCGAAAGCTCCTCATCGACGGCGTGGTTCAGTTTGCGCGCATGAATGCGCACAAACTCCGCTGTGTTGGAGTGCACAATGCCCTGCTGAAATCCATATTCGATGGACTGCGAAAAGGAGTGCAGGTTCTGTCCGGCCACTTCTTTCAGAATGGTTCCGAGCAGCAGACGTGCGGCCAATCGAGAGTACTGCGGCTCCTCGGCAATGAGAGAAGCTGCTGTATCAATGGAGATGGCGTCGAGTTCGCCGGTCGTAGCGCCATCGTAGAGGCCGCCAATGGTCTTGCTGGCGATGCGCATCGCGTCCACTTGCGTGAGGCCATACGAGCAACGCTGCACAGCGCGTACGATCTTGTTCACGTCAACCGGTTCAAGCGTACCGTTGCGCTTGCGCACATGCATGACCGGCATTTCCTCTGGAAGGGGAAAACCGGGAAGGACATCGGAAAACTGGGCTGAGGAAGTGGCCACAGACTACGCTCCTGGGCCTCTGGAGAAGATGAGCGAAGAAACAGCGGCACACTCTCCGACCAAGAGCGAACAAGCCACCGACCCTCGCCTCCCCTCGGAGGCGTAAGTGATTGTCTTCATGGCAGGTCTTCGGACTCGCAGGCTGCCTACTTGCCCGGCTTCCCAGCTTCAAATCAAGCCAGTGCCGATTGGGCGTTCGTTCCTGCATACCGCTGCGGGGCAGTTCCGGATTCCCACCGGATTCCCATCTTCGCCTTGCGCTGGAGCGCAAAGAACCACAAAGTTCTCTCACTATACCTTGCGCTTTCGGAAATGGCAAGCGCTACATATTGTGGATAATCAGGAAGCGCGAGGCACGTTGGATTCTATTGTGTCCTCGATATGATCTATGAGGCCACCAACATTGCCCAAGCTGGGCAGCGCGAATTTTGCTGTCTCCGGAGATTTTTCGCAGTCGAAAGACTTGGCGGACGCCATATAAACGATTGCAGGTCCGCCAGATCTTTCAAAACAGGATTCAAACCGGCACAAGTAATCGAGAATAGGCCGGTTCATGTTTCACACGAATACGCTCAGCCGCCTGACTGGCAAGGCAGCAGAGGATGGCTTATTTTTCTTCCTTTAACTGTGTGGTGAGGTAGCGCTCATAGCCCAGTTCCTGGATCAAGTGAAGTTGAGCTTCGAGCCAGTCCACATGTTCTTCCTCATCCTTCAGTAGTTGTACAAACAAGTCGCGGGAACCGTTGTCCTTGTTCTCAGCCGCAATTTGAACAGCTTCGTTGTACATCGCTACGGCACCGATCTCCAGATCAAAGTCTGCTTTGATCATCTCCTTCACCGACTTGCCGATCGTGAGCGCCAGAGGCTCCATATTAGGACATCCATCCAGAAACAAGATCCGCTCGATGATAGTTTCCGCGTGTTTCATCTCATCGATCGACTGCTTTTTGATGAACTTGGAGAGCTTCTCGTATCCCCAGTTTTCACACATCTCCGCATGAAGGAAATACTGGTTGATTGCAGTCAGTTCTTCACGGAGCGCACGGTTGAGCTGTTCGAGAACTTTCGGGTTTCCGGTCATGTGCAAGATTTTACAGCAGGTGTTTCAAAGTGGATAGAAGATTCTTTACATTCAGCTACATCTCAGCCCAGCGACGGAGAAGGTTATGGTAGACGCCGGTCAGCTTCACGCCAACGTCCTTGCCTGGAGCATCCTTGGCCAATTGCTGAATTCCGGTATCCAGGTCAAAAAGAAGAGTCCGGTCACCATCGTTTCGAATCATGCTCTGAATCCAGAAGAAGGATGCCACTCGCGCTCCTCGGGTCACGGGCGTGACTCGATGCAGGCTGGTCGCTGGATAGAGCACCAAGTGGCCAGCAGGGAGCTTCACGCTGTGGACCCCGTATGTATCCTCGATGAGCAGTTCTCCACCGTCATATTCCTCTGGAGGTGCGAGGAATAGCGTCGCCGAAATATCCGTGCGAATTCGTTGTCCTGTGGATGCCAAGGCACGGATTGCAGTATCGACATGAGTGCCGAAGTGACCGCCCCCAGTATAGCGATTGAACATCGGCGGGAAGACTCGAAGGGGTAACGCTGCGGACATGAATAATGGGGATCGCGCCAATGCCGCCAAGATCAACTCCCCCTGTTGTGTTGCGATTGGATGGCCCTCGGGCAATTGCATATTGTCTTTGACGCTCTGGGCCTGATAGCCAGCTGTAACCTTGCCATCCACCCAATCCGCTGCGTCCAAAACAGCCCGCATCTGCATGACTTCAGCCAAATTCAATACTTCGGGCACTACGATCAACATTGGTGACACTCCTTCGATCAAAGCGACGGCGGTTCTTTCCGAAGGAACAGATCGCTCGCGCTGCCGCGCTACGACCTGTTCCAACAGAGCCACATTTCAAAATCTGAAGTTGATTCCAATCAATGCGCTCGCTCCAGCGCCTGGAACCAGGTGACTTGGATGCGGCAAATCAATGTAATAACGATTCAACAGATTATTGACATTGACCTGGAAATCGATCTTCTCAGTCAGCGGGTGCTTCAACATCGCATTGAATACCCAATATCCTGGAACCTGTTTCATGGCGACGCTGGTTACCACAAAGCCCGCCCCGTTGGGATTGACGGCAAAACCGGTTGGCACATACGGAACTGTGGAACTCGCGTTCCTGCTCCCTACGTAGTTTCCACCAAGCCCGCCATTCAGCTTGAGCGGCAGGTGGTGTGTGACAAATAGATTGAAGGTCTGTCTGGGAACATTCGCTAGCGGATAGCCAACGGCTGTCGGGAAGAACTTTGACAGAAGCACGTCGCTGTCAAGATAGGCGTATCCAATGACTAGATCCATCTCCTGCGGGAGTCGTCCAACCGCGCTGAACTGGACTCCCTTTACGAGTTGATTTCCGGCGGCGACAATATTGTTCGAGTTGGTGGGATCGGTCTCGCGCGCATTGTCCTTTTCGGTGCGGAACCATGCTCCTTCCGTCAGCAACCGTCCACTCAGAAAACTCCATTTAACCCCGGTTTCATAGCTCTCATTCTCTTCCGGCGCAGCCGAACTGTTCGCTAAACCGATGCTCAAGCTTAGTGATTCGGCAGCGGGATTGAAGCTGGTCCCATAGTCGAAGTAAATGCTGCCGTTGCTTGAGGGCTTGTAGACAAACGCGGCACGGTAACTCGGCTGCTCATCGACTCGGCTGATGGGCGCCACGTTCGCGGTGGCTGTAGCGCCTGCTGGCGGCGTTGGCTGGTAGAGATTGTACTCAGTATCGAAACGATCCCACCGCACGCCTCCACTCAATTCAAAGAGCCGTCCCAGTTTCAGCGTGTCGATAAAGTACAGTCCAACACTCTTGGCCTTGGTATGGACAATCGATGCGATGTAGCCCGTCCCTGAAAAAGTCTGACCTTCATTTGGAGTCAACAGGGTAGTGTCAGGTACCGTGTTAATTTTGTTGATGGTATAGCTGGTGCGGATGGGATTTGAGATTTCCTGTCCTCCCTCGACTCCAGCGACCAGATCATGCTTAGCGCCCAGTGTCGTAAACCGAGTTGTTACTTCGGTCTGATCCCATAGATCGCCTTCAACGCTCTTCACTTGTATCTGGTTTCGATTGACCTGTGTGATCTCACTGGCAGGCGTGGCCAGGGTGTACGGACACGGCAGTGCAGTGTTATAAGCCAGCGTTGGCAACGCTGCGACCACCCCACCAACCGGTACACTTAGTGCTGCATTCGAGCAGATTTGCGGCTCGGTAATTTGAGCCTGTCGCGGGTAGTTCGCCGCTCGCGCAATCATGCGAAGATTGAGGCTCTGAAAGAACTCATGATCTGCTTTCAAAGTCAGAATGTCGTCATTCGTCTTCAGATAATTCTCATCCGGGAACCCGAAGTAGCTGTGCCGGTTTGCCGGCGCAACCGTACTGAAGAGCCACGGTAGTCCGTAGTCAGGCGTGTCATCCTCAGAGAGATGAACATAGCTCAGTGTGGCATGTGTCTTGGTGTTCATCCCGATTGAGATCGAAGGAGCAATGCCGAACCGCCGAATCTCGGCAGCATCGCGCCCCGCAACCCCACTCTCCTGGGCCATTACATTGGTACGAAATGCCGTTCCACCCAAGCTAGCGTCCTCAGGACTGTTGAGGTCCACTGTCAATCGACGTGTAAGGTCCGTGCCGAACTGCGTTTGCGCCACGATATGCTGATCTGCTTGAGGAACCTTGCTCTCCTGGTTGATCACTCCACCGGTTGATCCACGCCCAAACTGAATTCCCGCCGGTCCCTCCAGCGCTTCCACTTGCTCGTAGTTGAAGGCGTCACGGTAGTAGCTTCCGAAATCCCGTATCCCATCCAAGAAAATATCGTTACGCGCGGTAAAGCCGCGAATCGTCAGATTATCACCCTGTGCGCCGGATTCGCCGGCAGCAAGGCTGATACCGGGTACATTGCGAAGTGCGTCTCGCAGCGTCGATAGCCCCTGATCCTTAATCACGAATTGCGGAATAATGCTGATGCTCTGCGGAGTTTCGATTAACGGCTCGGTGAATCGTTCCATGGATAGTGCGGTGGGAACTGAACTCGTTACCGATACAGTACTGGTCGCTTGTACCCCTACAACCTTTGTGGTCGCATCTTCAGAACGGTAGTTCAGCCCGGTGCCGTCCAGAATCCGCCGTAGGGCTTCATCGTCTCGAAAAAGGCCCACAACTCCTTTCGAGTTGAATCCGGCCAATGTCCCGGTTGGGAGGACGAATTTGACCGTCAAACCGGTTGTTTCTTCATAGGCCGCGATCGCTTTCTCTAACGGTCCAGCTGCAATATCGAAGCGCTTCAATGGCAGTGTCGCCGCTATTGGGTTGTCTCCGTTCGGATATCGACTCGGTGGGGCGGCGAGTGCCGTTCGTGTTCCTCCCATGGCGGCATACGCCACAAGTGCCCCCATAGCAATCCATCCACGCGTCTTCCCCTTCTTCTGATTCCGCGCTTGACCTGCCTTTTCGTCTCCTGACCTTCTCCGCCTCTTCTGCTTCATGTCCCTCCCTTTTTACGGTTTTGTTTGGCTTCTGGTATTTACCAAAATCCCGCAAAGCACAGTTTTCTCACACAGGTAAACGAGAAAAGATCGTCGACCATCGTGGCAGTTGAAATTTTGCGGGCGGGAACCCTATAGTGAGGGAAGCCCGCAGTTTACACGGCTGTGGCTGCCAGATCCTCGCGTCCTCCGCCAAGAGTGAATCGCGAGGGTCTGGCTTTTGCTTTTATTGCGGGTGTTTTCGTTTCTTCGCTGCGCAAGCGCTGCAAAGTCCTCCGATCTCCAGGCGCATCACCTGAATTTCAAAGGAGTTCTCTTTTGCAATTTCACGCTTGAGGCGATCGAAGGTCGGGGTTGTGAATTCCTCGACGATGCCGCAGTCGAGGCAGGTGAGATGGAGATGGTCCTTCTGGGTGCGAACCTCGTAGTAGTGCTTTTCTCCATTTATGTGCATGAGGTCAAGTTCGTCGATCAGTCCGAGCTTCTTCAACAAATCGATCGTCCGATAAACGGTGGCGCGGTCGATGCCCGCGTCGCGTTCCCGAGCCATATTCAGCAGGCTTGCCGCGTCCAGATGGCTTGTCGCAGCCTGAATTGTCTCGATCAAGATACGGCGCTGCGCAGTCAGGCGAATTCCCTGAGCCTCGACCTCAGTCAGCAGATTGCATCTTGTGAGCATGGCCATCCAGTTGCGACATAGTCGCAATATCTACAATATACGATAAGATTGGTCCTATTTCAAGTGCGGCGCAGTTCTGCGATGATATTGAACACGTTAGATCGCCTCTCGTTTATTTAAATCGCTGAACAGGGGAGGCGGGTCTGCGATGCTCATTGAGCTTTTCTGCCCTGATAAGCAGCCTGACAGGACGCCCTACCATTCAAGCCGAAGGGCTGGTTTGATCCTCACAGCTTTTGCCCCTCTCACATCCCGAGACAATGCCGATCATATTGGTCGCAGTTGTGACCTCTATCACTGGAGGTAAAGGCTGCTCACTTTATGATGAAAATGATTTTCATGTTCACAATAAAAGTGAGCAGGGCGCGATTCTTGTGAGCTGAATATGGGCGCTCAATGCTGAACAGGAGATCGGGAAGGAAAGCTGGGAATGACCTCTGAACGATTCGTCTGGAGTAAGTTTTTTCGTGGAGTATATTTCATCGCACTCTTGATTTTTACATCGATGCCGCTGTTTGCCGGGGATGTTTTGCATTTTTCCGGAGTCGTCAAAGATCCGACCGGGGCAGTTGTTCCGCATGCTCAGGTGAGTGTATTAAACCAGGGAACGGCGGCGCGTCAGTCGATTCAAAGCGACGGAGAAGGCTGGTACGAACTGCTGTTGCCGGCAGGAACCTACCGCTTGGAGGTCGTTGCACCTGGCTTTCGCCCGTACGAACGAGATGGGCAGGTACTGGGTCCGACGGCCTCGCTGCGTATCGACGTGATTCTGCAGCTGGCATCTCAGGAAGAGATTGTGCTTGTCGATAGCAATGCCGTGCAGGTGGACACTGCCAGCACTCAGGTCGGGGAAGGCATCTCTCAGGAAAAAATGACTAGCGTGCCGTTGAATGGGCGCAGCTATACGGACCTGCTCGCCCTGCAAGCCGGGGTGATTCCGATCAGTTCGGCTCAGCCGAACGCCGTGGTGATGTCGGGATGTACCAGTACGCCGCCTTCGGGCGATCTGAATCCGGGCAATATGTCGGTTAGTGGCCAGCGTGAGACGGCAAATGGCTTTGTGGTGAACGGAAGTTCGGTGGAGGAAGATTTTAACAACGCGGCCAGTGTGGTGCCGAATCTCGATTCGATTGCCGAGTTCCGCGTACTGACCGGCAACTTTGACGCGGAGTACGGAAACTTCAGCGGCGGGCAAGTGTTGGTTTCCACGAAAACCGGCACGAATCCTCTTCACGGCAGTGCTTTCGAGTTTGCGCGCAACACCAATCTGGATGCGACCAATTACCTGGGCAAAGAGAAAGCAGCCTATGATCGCCAACAATATGGAGGAACGTTGGGCGGTCACCTGCTCCCGGACCGCCTCTTTTTCTTTGCCGACTACCAGGGCACCAAGATGACGCAAGGCATAGAGACAGGGCGCATTGCAGTGCCGTCCATTGACGACCGCTCCGGCAATCTGCTTGATGCGGCCTCGGCGCTGACAGGCAAGGTCAGCGGCGATTACCTGGCCGCCTTACTCAGCCAGAGGTTGGGCAGGACAATCACCACCGGCGAATCCTACTATACGACTGATTGCACGGAGAGTAATGCGGTCTGCGTCTTTCCTAATGCGGTGATTCCGGAGACGGCGTGGTCAGCCCCCTCCAAATCGCTGATGGCCTATATTCCCAAGCCGAATGTCGATCCGGTCACTTTCTCCAGTTCCAGCGAAAACGAGACGCTGGGTGACAACAAAGCCGCCTTGCGCCTGGACTGGATGACGCACGCCGGCACTTTCTCGGCCTACTACTTCCGCGATGGTTATGATCTTGACAATCCCTACCCGACCTCACAGGGAGGTGCAAACGTTCCAGGCTTCAATGCCATCTCGCGCGGCCGCGCGCAGTTGATCAATCTGGGCTGGACCCGTCCATGGGGCACGACTCTGGTGAATGAGTTGCACTTCAGCTATCTACGCGATGCCAACAAGATCGGACAACCGGTAGGTGGCGTCGGGCCTACTCTGGCTTCGCAAGGCTTCGTCGAGGGAGAGGGAACGCTGGGCATTGTGCCGCTGAATCCTGCCGCCGAGGGCGTGGAAAATGTCTCCTTCAACGACTTCACCCTTGGAGTGGACGTCACTGGTGAGCGACAGGTGAACAACACCTATCAGGGAACCGAGACGCTTTCCAAAGTGCTGGGCAAGCACACGCTCAAGGCCGGCGCCGATTTTCATACGGATCAGGTCAACATCAACTCGAACTCCATCAACAATGGTGCCTTTGTCTTTCAGGGGTCGGAGACCGGCCTGGATTTTGCCGACTACCTGATCGGCGTAGCCAGTACCTACGAGCAGGGAGACGCAAGCGGTTTCTACATCCGCAACAAGTATGCCGGCATCTATGCTCAGGACAGTTGGCAGGTACATGACAACCTGACGCTCAATTACGGCGTGCGCTGGGATATGCTGCCGCCCTGGCATGAGAAGTACAACCAGTTGCAAACCTTTGTGCTTGGACAGCAGTCCGAGGTCTATCCCGGTGCACCTGCTGGCATTGTCTTTCCCGGCGACCCAGGCATCGCGTCCACTCTGTCACCCACCAAGTGGACCAACTTCTCCCCACGTTTCGGTGTGGCCTACTCACCACGCTGGAACAGCAATTGGGCCGGTAAACTCTTTGGTACACCAGGAAGCACTTCCATTCATGCCGGCTATGGCATCTTTTATACCGCCTTCGAGGGCTTGTCCGCAGGTATCATGAGTGCCTGCCCACCCTACGGATACGACTATGACAGTACTGGCGGTCGCCCACTCTTCGACGAGCCGTTTCGCTCGGCCAGTACGGGCACCAACAACGGTCAGCCCTTCCCGTCGCCGATTCCCGCTTTTGGCGCATCGGTGGCGCATCCGAATTCGAGCGTGGATTGGAGCAAATATACACCCATCACTGGCGATCCAGCCTTCTACTATCGCAACTCTTCGCCCTACACCGAGAGCTATAACTTTTCCGTGGAGCGCGAGTTGAGCGATGGCTTGACCTTGAAGTTGGGATATGTGGGCGCGCAGGCTCACCACCTTCTGGTGCTCACTCCAGCCTCGCCCGGCAACGCAACCCGCTGCCTGAGCGTAAACAACACCTCACAAGTCGCGCCGGGAACCAACACCTGCGGCCCCTTCAACGAGGGTGGGTTGTTTACCAAGGTGGATGGAACCCAGGTAGAGGCGCGTGGTCCCTTTGGGGCTCAGTTTGACGGCATCACCTACCAGAAGACCATCGGAGACAGTGGCTATAACGCCATGGAAGTAACTCTCAAGCATCGCAGCCGAAATATGGAACTGCTGGGCGCCTACACCTACTCCAAGTCCATTGACAACTCCTCCAGTCTCTCGGAAGAGATCAATCCGATCAACCCATCCATTAGCCGCGCCATCTCGGCCTTCGATGTGCGCCACAACTTTGTCCTCAGCTATAACGTGAACCTGCCAGTTGTCATGCTGATCCGTCGCAGCAATCGATGGAGCAAGGATTGGTCGTTGTCCGGCATCACCCGCTTCAGCTCCGGTATGCCGGTCACGCTCTTCAACAATGACGATACTTCGCTGATCGGTTCCATGCCCAACGGTATCAACAACAACGGCGTGGACACTCCAGACTACACGCCGGGCGACCTGAAGCTGAACCACAATCCGCGCAATGGGAACCCGGCTTTCAATAAGTCGCTGATCACAATTCCTGATTCGAGCATTCCAAGTGATTTGGGACATCTTGGAACGGCCCGCCGTCGCTTCTTTTATGGTCCGGGGGCGGAGAACTTCGATGCATCGCTGGAAAAGAAAGTCGGGATGGGTGCCTCACGCTCGCTTTTGTTGCGCATGGAGGCTTTCAACGTCTTCAATCACGCCCAGTTCTTTGGACCGGAAGCGGTGAATGGAAACCCGGACAGCTCGAACTTTGGCAAAATCATCAACGCCAATGCGCCACGTCAATTGCAACTGGCCGCCAAGTTTTCTTTTTGAGCGGCGAGCGAATACACTCAGGAGGCGGAGGGCTGCTCCTTCCGCTTCTTCTGACAAGTCTGGCAGATGCCGTAGATCTGAAAATTGTGCCCCGTGGTCTGATACTGAAATTGAGCGCCAATATTTCGCTCTGCGGCTTCGACTTCGGGAGCAAAGAACTCTACTGAATCGCCACACGCGGTGCAAATCAAATGGTGATGTTTTTGGCGATTGAGACGGTGTTCGTAACGGGCGATGCCATCGCGGAATTCGATCTCCGAGGCTACCCCGCACTCGGTAAAAAGCTTGAGCGCGCGATAGACCGTTGTATAGCCAATGGTTGGATCATCGGCCTTGACAAGCCGGTGCAACTCTTCGGTGGAAAGGTGGTCGCGAGTGGCGAGAAAAATGCGCAGGATCACATCCCGCTGCGAACTCTGCTTGAGTCCCAGCCGGACAAGATGTTCCCGAAGGATTTTCTTGGCGTTCTCCAGCACTTCCGAGGAGGTATTTGTTTTGTCGTCCATTTGCTCTGGGGGCATGATTGCGGAGCCTTCCCTGACTTCCAAATTGTCGGCCAAACCTGGAAATTTCCTTCCTCTATCAATCTAAATCAGTGGAAAGCCGCCAAAGTGGTTTCTGCGCTACTGGAGTGGGGTGGCGGACGATGGCGCTCGTGCGGAAACCAGGTGTGGCCTGCCACATGTTAAAGTCCGTGGAAACCCGGTGAATGTTCGTCCTGCGGCAGAGTCAATGTCGCGTTCTCGCGCAACTTGCCTTGAACTGGCGGTGTTCAGTGATGAGTATTGTTTCGTGTTGAGGGCTCTGCCAGAGTCGGCAAATGGAGGGGGGAGGATCGAATTTGAATTCAATGAATCGGTGTCTATTCGGCTGCTTCACTCTGCTTCTTCTTTTGCCGAAGTTCCATCAGCAGGCGTGTACACTCCGCGCATTTGAAGATGTGCAGGTCGTTGAGAGAGGCAAGGGTTACATCGCCGGGAGCTTCGACCAAACTTTTGAGAACGGTCGGATCGGGACATCCTTTGCGCTCCGGGTTGGGGTAGTGAGCAAGAACGTGCTCCTGTAGTTTCTCAAACAGAAGCGTGTCGTTGTCGTCGTCGAGGGGCGATGAATGATTCTCAGCCACGGCTTCCTTTCCAACTGCGCACAGTACTGCAACAATTAAGTCTCATGAATTTCACCCTCCATTTTCTGACGAATTCTGTCGAGCGCCCTTTTGCACCGAAGACGAATGGCCGCCTCCGTAGTTCCCAGAACTGCGGCGACTTCACTCCATCGAGATCGGCTATATCTGAGTAAAAGGGCGATACGAACGTCAGGCGGTATGTCGTGCAAGATTCTATCCAAGTCTATCGCGGAATCAATCGGCGCATAAGGAGTTTGAGCGGAGCCGTTTGGCAATTCCTGGTCTGAGCCGAGATAGACTAGGCGGCTGTTTGCATTCCTCCTGCGCCTAACCTCTTGCAAGAACAAGCGTTCCATCAATACCGCTACATCTTCTGGGCTTTGCGGAGACCCAGTTTCGAGGCGGCTAACGGTCCCGTCTATGGCAATCTCCATGATTTCCGGCACCATGGAATCATCGCCCAACTGCGCGTGGGCAAAATGATGCGCATGTCGCCAGATGTTCCCGACAGCAACGTGCACGGTTCGTTCAATCCATTCCTGCTCAGGCGGGAACTTGGCGTTCCAGCATAGATCCGAGGGGGTAGGTTTTTGCATCTCGACCATCTTTCAGCAGGGATTTCCGTCATCCCGAACCAGATACCGGAAGGAGCGGATGCCGGATGGGGCAAAAATCAAAGCCCAGACGTAAACAGCAGCCGAGCTTTCCGACGTATCTCCCAAAGCAATCCCAACAAAGCATCGCAGAGATCGAACACCGCGTATTTATTTGTTGATCTTTTGTGTCTTGACCGGACTTGCGCAGATGGCTCAAGTCTTGAAGGGGAAGCCAATCTGTAATGCCGAACGATTGCGAGTAACCACGCATACCAAGGCCGCATGCGGATTGTAATCGCATTATATGTCCAAACGTGCGGTTTGCAAAAAAGTTGCGCATCTCTGTTCGTTTTTTCCATTCTCGACAGCTTTATATGTAGAGGAGTTCTCCGCATCTCCATTCCCCGAGGTGCCCGATGAATGCTGCGCAAAATCAGAGTGCTGTCAATATATGGAGCGAAGAGGCCAAGGCCATGGCCATTCAAGCCCGCGTATTGTCAGGAGAAAAGCTCGGTCAACTGGTGCGCCGTCTGCAACGGCACAGTGGGCGTTCCAGAGAATCCTGCTGGCGGTTTGTTTTGCAAACCGGGCTGAAGATTCGCGACGAACACCGACGCTGGACCGATGATGAGCTCGACACACTACGCGAACACATTGCCACCCATTCGGTCGCAGAGACTGCAAGGGTCCTGGGGCGCAGCGTGAAGGCGGTTCGCTGCGCGCTTCAGCGAAACGAACTGAAGGTTCGAGAGATCCGTTGCGATTGGATGTCGATCGAATCGCTGTCAAGAATCCTGCATGTGCGAAAGATGGAGATCCAATCCTGGATTGAGAAAGGATGGCTGGAGGCTACGATCCGTACGAATGGCAAGCGGACGAACTACGTCATTACGCCAGAGGCCTTCCGTGCACTCTACACACACCATCTCGGCGAACTCATTGCGCAAAAGAGAATCACGAGCATGGCGCTGTTTGAAGCCTTTTACAACTACTGTTTCGTTCCCAAGCACACAATCGGCTCACAACTTCTCACCGTTCGTCGCGACAAACGTGAGCGAGCAGCCTATGCGGAAATCCAGACAGAAGAGCGCGAATACGAAGAGAATGATTCGGAGTGAAGTGCTTCGCAATTTCGACTTGATTGTTGAACACCGGTCAAAGACTCTCGATAGGCCACGTAGTTTGGCGGGGTGAGAATGAGCACCTGCTCTGAATCGAGTACCACAAACTGGACAAGGTATGTCTGGGGAAGCTTCGGAAACCGTCTTGCATTCATGCCACAGGGTCCATACCGCGATCTTCTCGGATCGCATCAACCCACAACTGCATGGTCAGATCTTTTCTCTTGGGGACACCGAGCTGCCAGCGCAATTCTGTTGAATAACGCTCTTGGAGAATATCGAGGTCGAAGGGAATGCTGCGCGCCAGAAAACGCACATCGTCGCGATCTTTCTGACTGTTTCTTTCGAGTTTCGACAGGGCCAGGTCATAGGGGTCAAGCGCCATCAGATGGAGGTTTCGATAGGCGCCGGGGAACATCTCGACAAGGCGATCCTCGTAGCTCTCCGGGATGGCGGCAACGGCCACACGGTCAAGATAGATGTCGTATTTCTGATGCAGCGGGCCGCCGCGAATGCCAAGCTCCATCATGGTTTCGGCGGCGGCGCGTGGCGCAAGCTCAATGACATCGACATCCGCCGTGGGCCGCTCCAGCCCGTAGAGTAACGTGACAACGAAACCGCCAATGCAGTCGAGGCGCACGGCCGTATTGACCGCCTCATCCAACTCCCAGAAGAAGGAGTTCCACGGTTCCAGCGGCCGGTTAGAGGGCGACATGATTGAGTTGCTCCACGGTAAGGTCTGTCAGCAGATTCCAGTGTTCGGCCGACTTCGGTCGATGCGTGCGCAGCCAAGCCCGCTCGGCGCGTGTCATCGATTCTCTGCACAGAGTATCTTCTTTCACCAGGCGGGAGGACTCCAGCTTGGCAACGCGTGTGGCCAGTTCCTCTTCCAACTGGGAGCTTCCACCTCTCGCGGCGGCCTGCCGCGCCAGCTCGACCACAAATCCCAGCCGGTTCTGGCGATCCCGCAGCTTTGCATTCGCGATCAGCCAATCCCAGTTCAGATGCGGGTAGGCCAGTGGCAGCCATGCCAGCGCCTCTGTGACCCGCGAGTCCAGATCGTCCGAGTCCAGCGCCTCCATCAGCAGTTCGACCGGATTCAATCGGACCGAACTGCGCAGATAGGCAAAGCCCGGATAGCCCAGACTTCCCAGCATCGACTGGAAGAAGCCGGCGTCGTGGGCACGCGTCTGGTATTTCGTGAGCGGGAGTGCCGTGGCCGGGACCTCAAAGACCTCCACCGCTTTTGAGGCAAGTTCTGAGGAGACAGCCCGCTCACCCCGCTCAACCATCGACAGATAGGCCTGAGTCACGCCGAGCCGCGCGGCGGCTTTGGCTTGCGTCCATGCAGACGCCTTGCGAGCGTTCTTGAGATCGTCTCCGGTCACGTATTGAATATAACGCAAATTGTTATAATTGTGCGATAATCCCGAACTCATGGCAAGGTCACTGTTTGTATCTGTTTGTAAATACAGTAGATATAGATGAATGGTGCACCGGTTGAAGATCATACTCTGTTCGATCCCTTTTCCCCGTTGCACCACCAGTGGACCGCCTGAATGTTTTCCGGGTGGTCGTCTCTCCATGCCCCGCCCATGCCGCGGGGATGGATATGGTCGGGTACTATGTCGCCGTAATTGGTGAACGGTTCGTTACAGAGGGCGCACTTGCCACGCTGGGTGGCAATCTTCTGGTCGAGGAGTTTGCGCATTTCACCGTTGGAGCGAAGTTCCCGGTATCCCCTGGGGTGATGAGGGTCTTCGATGCGCCGAACGCCCATCTGGCGCTGGCGTTTTTCTCTCGGCATTGCCTCTCTTCCACAGCAGAAACGAGAGCGGTGGATCGGGCAAAGTTGGTCCTGACGGAGTCTCGTGGTTTCCTTCAGCTTTGGCCTTAGTGAGATTTGAAAACTCGGGTGTGAGTTGGATGCCGCATTCTTCCACCTCTACCTACCAGCCGAGCCAAATGGTGATTGGAGTCCGGCCGAGAACGAGAAGGCAGAAGACCGTGCACGGCTCAAGGCCAGCCTCCCCACTCCTCGCGCCGCCGTGGCATACATCCTGGACACCTTCCCCATCGTGAAGCGCAAGGACGAGGAGAAATGGGGCGAGTACCGCACCAAGCGCGTCATCCTCGAAATCTATGATGCCATGGCAGAAGCCGACCGCACCGGCATCCCCTACCAGACCCGCTTGTCGCCGCCGCCCGCCGATGCCGCCGTCGCTCATCCATGGCCAGTCGAAATGCCGCAACAAGCCCACATTCTTCCAAATCCAATGGAAGAATTGAGTGCTGTCGCGAATGCAGCTTGGGAAACTCCTTTGGGAATATCTCCGGACAATGTTGCCCTCTTTACCTTGATCGAAGTCATGCGCATTCTTGGCGGGCCTGTCGATTCAGAAAGAGTGCGCGTTGCTGCAAATCTTGTTCGCAGTCCTGCAATCTCCGCGGCATTCATGGATGAAGCTCAAGCAGTAGAATGGGTGCGCTTAGTCGGTCAGGATGCACGCCCACTCCCAAGCAACGTGATTCAGATTTCGCAGTTTCAACAAGGGACGCCAGACCTTCCATGGGCGGATGCAGTTAAACAGCTCAAAGGATCTGGCGCCATTGTGGTGGATTCCAATGGAAAATGGTCGGCAAGCTCCAAACTCCAATTGCTTCCACAGCAAGAGTGGATTCGGGGACGCGCCGCGGTCGCCGTTCAACTCTTGTCAGCGATCGAACCTGTGGTAGCGGAACGAAAAGTACTTGCCTTCATTCGGAGCGTGGAAGATGGCACTGCAAGGAGAGCTGTTTCCTGATCCAGAGGTAGTGATAACACCGGATGACGCCCGGCGCGAACCGCTCGTGTGGGTGAGCAGGCTCGTCATTTGGGAGAGGCCCGGCGAGATCCTACGCGCGGTTCCCCTTCGTCGGGGCCTGAATATCATCTGGTCGCCTGATCCAGGCGCTGACCAAGCGGCGCTTGGCCAGGATGCAGGCAGTGGTCATGGAGCAGGCAAGACTCTATTCTGCCGTTTGCTGCGCTACTGCCTGGGTGAAGACAGCTTCTCGAATGATGACCAGCGGCGGAGCATCGCACAGCAACTGCCTGCTGGCCTCGTAGGCGCAGAAGTGGTCGTTGCGGGAAAGCCATGGGCGGTGATTCGACCGATTGGAATGACCAGGAAGCACTTCGCGAGAGAAGGTGTTTCGTTGGAATCCATCTCTCCCGCGAAAGATCCGGGAGAGGGCATCCAGCCCTTTCTTGATGCTGTGGGAGCAGCTCTTTTCTCACAAGGGATTGAGAAGTATCTGCCTGTTGAACATCAGAATGCCCCGTGGCTGTTCGCACTTGCCTGGCTTACGAGAGACCAGGAGTGCCGATTTGATCATATCCTCGATTGGCGTCATCGGCGTGCTGACTCCGGGTCCATTGCGATCAATCCCACCAAGGAACAGCTTCTGATTGTGGTGCGGGCATTCCTTCGATTTATTCGTCAGGAAGAGATGGATGTCAAAGCCCAACGGGAAGGGTTTGCCGAGGCGAAGCGTACCAGTGAAAGAGAACTGGCGTATCTCCAGAGGCAAAGCAAGCAAATCTCAGCGGACCTGATTCGCGATCTTGGTGTTGATCGTGAACAGATGATTGGCGATGATCTTGGACTTGCGTTGCTTCGTAGTGCGGCAGAAAGCGATTTACAGGAATGTGAAAATGAAGCTCCTACCGGGGACAACGCGGCAATGACGTCTTTGCGCGAGGAGCGAGACCGCGTTTTAGCAGAACAGGCTGTGATCAAAGACGAAGTGAAGAGGCACAGCGCGGATCGAGAACTGAGAAGTCAGCAAGTGAGGGAGCTTCGCGGAGAACGTACCACCGTGGATGCGAAGGAAATCAAAGCGCTTCTCGGCCCGGTATGCCCAGTATGCATCGTTCCTATTGATCAAGCGTTGGGAGAAGGCTGCGGGCTTTCGCAAGAGATGTGGGATCCGACAAAACCTCATGAGGAAAGTCAACGCATTGGAAAGCAGATCACGGCGACCAACGAAACAATCAACCGGCTCAATGCTGTGATCTCCGACGGAGAACGTCGCCTGAAGCACTTAGGCAAGGCAGAAAATGAACTTGCAACGCAAATTGAGGCACTGGAAGAGAAGAACAAGAAAGCTGGAAAGGAGAGGCGTCAGGAGTGGTCAACTGCCCAAAGACTTGTCTTCAAGGTCTCTGAATATCAAGGCTGTCTTGACAGAGTTGAAGCGTTGAATGCGGAGATAAAGAATCTCGCGAAGTCCGATGAAGTGGCTTCCAATTCAGAAGCAAAATACCGGACCCTACATAGTCACACCCTGTCAAGGATGCAAGAACTCTTCTCGTATGTGTGCAAGGGACTTCTTGGAAATCAGGTGAAGGCGTCGCTCACGCTATCTGGGCAGGGGCTGCAAGCTGACGTTGAAGTTGGTGGCATGGCCATGGAATCTTTGAAGGCAATCGCGTTCGATCTAGCAACGCTACTGATGAGCATTGAGGGGCGGACTATGCTGCCAGCGTTTCTCGTTCATGACAGTCCAAGGGAAGCTGACCTTGGAGAAGCTATCTACCACCGTCTTTTTAAGCTGGTCCGAAGCTTTGAGCGATTGGGAGATGATCCACCTTTTCAGTACATCATCACAACAACAAGTCGGCCTCCAGATGATTACTGCCAACTGCCGCTCTTAGTCGTGGAACTTCAAGGATCAAAGGCGGAGGAGCGACTCCTGCGACGCGACCTGAGCGCATCTGTGAGCTGATTTGGTTCTAAATATATCAACGTTTGCGCCTGGTCGAATGAAGATGCTTGATGATTTGGCTTTCAAATCACCGCCTTTTACTTCACGATTGCGCCGCCCGAAGCTGCGATTCAACGCCGGTGATACGCAGTCGGTATTGGACCAGGGTTTCGGTCACTCCAAATGTTGACGCGATTTCCTGCGGGGAAACATCTCTCCGCTTTTGGGTGAGGAGAGCGTCTCTAGGGAGCAGAATAGCCCAGGCAAGCCAATTCGCTTCGTCTTCTTGCTTCTGGTTGTAGGTTCTCATGACGATCTTGCCATCCTGCGACATGATCATGGTTGCCGGCTGATGCCCCAGGATAATGTGGGCCAGTTCGTGCGTGATGTCGCTAGCCTGTCTGCCCGGCGAGTGCTCCGGGTTGTATATCACTATCGCGGCTTCGCCTTGCACAATGGTTAGGGCGCTCCAACCCCATGGATCAGCTTTCAGGAGCTGGTCGAGCATCTCTGTATTGATACCCGGCACTTCGGCTGGCCCAATTAGCTGGACTTGCAGAAAAGCAGCCAAACGATGGGGGTCAAGGCGCTCAAAGGCACTAAGGCCCAACTCTCCACGGAGCCCCATGGAGGTTCTCTCGGCCCGCGCCTTGAATCCGCGTTCCAGTGTTGTGCTCATAATTCGTTTGAGGGTTTGGGCTGCATTTGCATCGCCAAGAGCATCATTTGGGCCAATGCTTGAACAGTCGCGGGTTGGGGATTCTGATCGGTCTTGAAGTGTCCCGACACTGAAATCATCGGTTCGGTCTGTGCGGTCGTACGGTCCTCTTTTGCTTCAAACCCTAAAAATGAGCCTGGGTCCACATCGAGCCATCGACAAATCTTCCCGAATGTCTCAACATCCGGCGTGCGGCCATTCTCGATCCGCATCAAAGTCGCAGGTCCAATTCCCACTTGTAATGCGGTTTCGCGCAGTTTTTGCTGGCCACGCTTGTCCCTGACGAGTCCGCCTAAGCTCTCAAGCGTTCGTTTCCGCATAGCTCCCCCAATTCATCATTTGTGAAACACGACTTGACACGCGAAACGGATATGCCCTACCCTCAGTATAGACGTGGAACAGAACTCCACAAGCGAAACATTTGGTTTTCCCTTAACGAGTTCGATTCCTCGGGAATGAACCCCATATTGGGATTCACGAGGTTGATTCATGGCGGCTTCCCCAGTTCTTTTCGCTACCGAGCAACATACGCAAATGGACGATCTTTTATGGCGAATTTGTGAGCAGATTCAGCTTACTCCTTCGCGCCACCAACAGGCAGTTGACCGCTACGAGGCGGTTTGCGGGTGGTTAGAGGCTGACGGCAGTCGAGTTGCGGCATATCGGCCATCGATTTACCCTCAGGGATCAATGCGGATCGGGACGACGGTTCGGCCCATCGGACGCAACGAGTATGATTTGGATTTCGTATGCGAGGTAATAGCGCACCCGAGTTCATTTCCTTCTCCATTACAACTGCTGAAATTGATGGAAGCACGTTTGCGCGAACATAAGGTCTACGCGTCAATCCTTGAGGTTAAGAACCGGTGTGTACGGCTAAACTACGCCAACGAATTCCACATGGATATTCTGCCGGCGTGCCCGGACGGATTTTCGAATGACGGATGCCTTGTTGTGCCAGATCGGGAGTCCCGATGGTGGAAGCCTTCAAACCCAAAGGGATACGCAGATTGGTTCGAGCAGCGTTGCGAACTTGCAATGCAATTTCAGATGGCCGAAAGTGCCCGACTTGTGTCCAAGGCTGAGCCGATTCCTGACCAGGAAGCCGCTGAAGATAAAGCAACCCTGAAGCGAGCAGTTCAACTGCTCAAACGCTGGCGCGATATTCGGTACGAGAAGCAGCCAGACGTTGCGCCAATTTCAATGGTTCTCACTACGCTAGCCGCACTCAGTTATGACGGACAGGGTTCTGTTTCGCAGGCCATATCTGACATATTAAATAGGATTGTTGCGCTTATCGATAGCAGTAGGCCGCGGATCATCGTTCTCAATCCCGCGCACACTGCGGAGGATCTCAGCGAACGTTGGGAGGATCCAGCGCAATACGCAGCCTTCGTTACTGGAATACGTGAATTGCATTGGCTCTGGGCAGACCTCATGGCCATGTCTGGTATCCAAAATGTATCGAAGGCTCTTGAGAAGTTATTCGGTGAACCTGCAAAGATCGCGGTCGCGGCGCAAGCAAATCGGTTACAACTGCTTCGAGAGGGAAAGTCTTTGCGCGTAATGCCGGCTGGATTGATTTCGGCAGCTCCGGCAACTGGGTTAGCTATGAGGTCCAATACCTTTCATGGGAATTAAGAGAGCATTCACAAAACAGCGCCGGTTTACGCTTGACGAGCAAATCTACAGGATGTGTTCGGCTTGGCCAAGCTTTCGAGTAGTCCGAAAGCGTCGGCAAGTTGAGGCAATCTTGATTGGCACAATACAACCTACACCGCTAAGTACTAATTACAGTGTTTCTGTTCGAATTCGACCTGAGTGGTCCCCCGACGTGCGAATTCTTGAACCGGAATTGAGACATAGGGAGGGAATGGCCAGCTTACCGCATATGTACACTGACGGCTGCTTATGTCTCCATTTGCATGACGATTGGCATCCAGGAATGTTCGTTGCTGAATCAACCATCCCATGGGCAAGTTTGTGGCTCTACTTCTACGAAGTATGGCTTGCTACAGGGCTTTGGCTTGGTGGTGGAACGCATCCAGACAAACCCGAACACAAAAGCGAGTAGTAGCGCATATAGGAATATCTGGACGGGGTGGGCTGATGGTACGGCGAATTCTTTGCATCGACGGGGGCGGCATTAAAGGTGTGGTCCCCGCGTCGTTTCTTGCCGCAGTGGAAGACTCACTGGGAGAGTCCGTCTCCCGGTATTTTGATCTCATTGTTGGAACGTCAACCGGCGGGATCATTGCGATCGGTCTCGGTCTTGGTTTGTCGGCTCGACAGATTCTCGAATTCTATGAGGTGCATGGGCCAGACATATTTCGGGGTGATCGGCGTCTGCTCGCACTTCGGTGGTTGCTACGAGCTAAATATGACTCCACTCCACTTCGAACGGCTCTTCATGATGTCTTCGCTGATCGACTCTTCGGCGAGAGTTCAAAGCGACTGGTGGTTCCGTCGTTCAATGTTGGAACCGGAGATGTGCATGTATGGAAAACTGCTCACCATCCGCGTTTTGAACGTGACCATAAATGCCAAGCTATTGAGGTGGCGCAGTAGACCGCTGCGGCACCGACCTACTTTCCGACCTACCTCTCAAAATCCGGTATACCTCTGATCGACGGTGGCGTCTGGGCCAACAATCCTGTTGCCATTGCAACAGTTGAGGCGATCGGCGTACTGCAATGGCCGGCAGCGGATGTTCAGATCTTGAGCTTGGGCTGTACAACAGCTCCACTCGATATAGATTGGGGGCGTAGCCATTCTTTGGGGTGCTTGGGGTGGACAACGAAGCTTGCGAGCGTGTTTATGGCTGCTCAATCCGCCTCGGCCATCGGCATGGTCCAGCATTTGCTGCCTGACCGAAATCAATTGACCAGGATCAGCCCGATCGTAGGCAAAGGTCGATTTGCTCTTGATGGAGTCAAGAGTATCCGTGAACTTCGTGGTGTTGGGGAGTTTGAAGCGAGAACCCAGATCCCTCGTCTCCGGAATCTGTTCTTCGACCATCCCGTCACCGAGGAATTCATTCCATTCCACTCGGTAGAGAGGAATTGAATGCGGTCAGGCCACTCGCAGATGGACGCCGCGCTTGACTTGTGCGCCCGGGACTTCTTCGAAGCGACTAGCGGCTTCCTTGATCGCATCGCTGCTCGGTCTGTCATCGCGAATACAGCTCGCCAATGCTTTAGATGTGTCCTCTGGAAGGGATGCGACGACCGCTTGCCAGAGACGGCCTGGAATGCGGAGTTCCAGTTCGCGGCAAGTGATCGGAACCTGGACGGCATCCGTGATCTCAACTGAATCCTGACTGTTCTTCTGCATTCGAAGCGTGAACTCCTTGCCTTCGATCTTCTTCAAACCGCGCGACATGAGAAAGAAGAGCACCATGTTCTTTGTGTTCACTACCTTCGTGTCGGCGGAGCGCGCACGTTTCTGAAAGTGTTCCGCCTGCTGGCGGCAGTATTTCAATCGGCTGTCCATCAACGTCAAGAAGCTTCCGATCCTGTCAACCTTTTCGCTTTCGGCCTCGCAGAACTGCCGGAATCGTTCGAGCAATTCGGGAGAGGCCGTACCGTTCTCCTCCGCCTCTTCCTCGATCTGATCGAGCATAGAGTCGAGTTCGCGGTCGATCTCAAAGAGTGTGTTGCTATCGGTCATTGGAGTTCTCCAAAGGGATTTGTGTCTGACAGGAAGATGGTGCGGTTATGCAGCCACAGGCAGGCTGCTGAATTCGGCGCGCGCAGCTTGGTAGGCAAGCGCATCGGCGCGGGATTGGATAGGGTGGCCATTGTGTCCCCTGATCCATCGCCAACGAATTGTCCGATCCGCGTCCAACAGGAGCAACTCGCGCCACAGTTCCTGGTGGTGCAACTCGAAACCGCGGCTGTTGCGCCAGCCAAATCTCTGCCAGCGAAAGACCAGGAACCGCATTCCGTCGATCAGCAACTCCGAGTCAGAGCGCAGTTCGATTCGCGCACCGGTTGGTGTTAAGCGCAGGGCCTCGACTGCGGCGCGAAGCTCCATTTCAGAGACGGTTGACCACGGAACCGATCCGACGATCTCCTGCCGCTTTGTCCCGTGAAGCACGATAGCTGCCCAGCCAGCAGGACCGGGGTTGCCGATAGCCGAGCCATCGGTAAAGATGAAAAATTGCTTGTTCATGGGAATGCTCCGTAGCGTGTCAGTTCCAACGAGCCGAGCATTCGCTACGCCGCGTGCATGGGGATGACGCTGCCGAATGGCGCATGGCGACTGCCGGTTGAGGCCCAGAGCACGGGATAGTCAGGGGAGGACTCGGGAAACGTTCCATAGAGGTCGGTCAGAAAGACCAGAGTCTGCGGTCTGGTCCCATGCTCTTCCAGCCAGTCGAAGCACGGACCAAAGTCTGTGCCCCCGCCACCGACGGGATTGAGGTGAACTTGTTCCCCGGTTTGATAGGTCTCCACTTTGTGTACCTCTGTGTCGAAGTACAGGACGTGAACACTCTGTGGCCGCTGGCCTTCGAGGATCGAGCAGACCTCAGCTTCAAAGAGACGCAACAACCGGCCATTCACCGAGCCTGAGCAATCGACGGCGATGGCAATCTCTCCGACACCCTCGCGCACTACCCCTGGCAGATAGAGTCCGTTCCAGATGTGGCGGCGGTTGGGCCGCATCCAACTCGAATCGGCGGGGATGGTGTCGGACCAGAGGCGGCGCAGCAATTCGCGCCAGTCCACTGTTGCCTCTGCGGCTCCTTCGAGTGTGCGGGCCAGTCCCGCTGGAGCCTTGCCGGCCTGCTTCGAGAGCGTGACTGCCTGGTTGACGGCAACGCTCCACTCTCGCGCCTGCTCTTCAACACTGGGTGTTTCGTCGTTAGGCAGAGGTGCATCAAGAACCTGGCCGATGCCGCCTTCTGTCACTGGCGCAGTTGGCTCAGTGGTGCTGCCTTGCTTTTCTGGCGTCTCGCCCGCGCCAGTTCCGGCACCGGCATCTGAACTGTTCTGGCCGCCAGACTGCGGCTGTGCTTCTGCATCGCGCAGGTTATAGATCTGCTCGGCGCTCAGGGTCACGGAAGCGGTGATCGACAAGAACGCCGTCCGGCAGACTGAGGCCGGCATCAAGCAGCAGCGGATTGATGGCGTAGTCGCACGCCTCATTCCACCGCCTCGGATCGCGCCCGGAACGCCGTACATGATGCTGGAGCGCGGGGTGCATGACCTCGTGGGCCAACACTCCGGCCAGCGTTGCCGAGTTCAGCGTATCGACAAACTCGGGGTTGTAGTAGAGCGACACGCCATCAGTCGCCATGGTTGGAATCGACCGCTGTTCTCGCCCCTTCAAGCGAAACAGGAGCGAGCCAAAGAACGGATGATCGAGCAACAAAGTAGTGCGCGCCTTCTGAATGCGAATGGATGCTGGTGTCTCGTGTCTCATGCCGCCGCAGGCACCTCCATGTATGCAGACATACGGGAGAGGATGTCATCGACCGTTGGAGCGTCTGGTGCCTCCTCCGGCAAGCTGGCTTCGCGATCACGCAGAACGTTGTCGATCTCGGCAACGATCTCCGCGGCATCGTTTGCCGTGGCCACGCGCAGCAGGTCGTGCTTCTTGAGGTCCTGTGCTGTAAAGCCGCACAGTCGTTGCCTGATCTGGTCGGCGAAACGGTTCAGGTCGGCGTCGCCATTTACGTTCAGGCGCGGCAGCAACTCCACCAGGTCGAAGACATTCGTGACCATCGTCGCGTGGAAACGGGACTCCGGCTCATTCAAACGGTCCACCATGTGCGAAACCACGTCCCTGAGCCGCTTCCACAAATCTTCGGTGCCGCGCGTCAGTGATTCGCGAACATTGGCGTCGATCTCACGGGCCACGCGCGCCTGCTCCTCGGCCGACATCTGGACGCGGAAGTCGTTGCCGGTCGGGATCGGCAAGATCTCCAGCTTCACGCCGAACTTCTTGCGCAGCTTGTCGGCGGCAGGATAGTCTTCCTCACGAAACAGGCCGTTCAACTCCGGGCGCACCTACTCGATGTACTGCGGATAGACCTGAAGAAAGCTCTCTACGCCCTGCTCGAAGCCGGCCTCGAACTCGCGCATCCGTGCTGTCAGATCGAAGTAGAGGTTCGACGGCAGCAGGCGAAAGCCCTCATCGGACCACGGTAAAGTGATCTTGTAGAAGTACTGCCGCACCTGCCCAGCCAGTGTGCGCAGTTCATCGAGTTTGTCGGCGCCGCGTAGCAACTGCTTGTTGTACCGGCCCGCGCCCTGGTGCGCTCCGTGCTGATCGGCAACGTCGCGGCTGATCTTGCGGTCGTGTTTGACGGCCGTCCAAATGCTGATGTGGACGGCGGCGAGCATGGCTCGTTCAGTAATCATCGAATGGCCTCCTGTTGCACACCGAAGCGAACAAACTCCGGCGTGTGGGTGATGGCGGTGTCTCGCGCCGCCGCGTCGCGCATAGCCATGACGCGCATTTCGGTCGGCATACGGTCGAGGTACTTGAGTCCTCTGGCCACGGAGTTGTCGGTCATCGCACGCCCCAGCGCCGTGGCAATTGCAATCTGCGCCGATGTCTCCGCCGGCAGCGGCGCAGTCTCGGGGTTGAGCAGAATCTCGTCAATCGACGGCAACTGGCGGAAGAGTCGAAGGAAGGCAATCAACTCCGCCGCCGCCGCCGGCCCCACCGTTCCGTCGAGCAACTGTGCCTCGAACTCACTTGCCCCAGAAAGGAACGTGGACTTCTGCCGGTTCGCAATGCCGCGCAGAACATTGGAGGCCATCTCCCAGGAGCGTGGAGTGGGCCAGGCATTGGCATCCGAGGTCGCATCAGCGGTATGCAGCAGGTCCGGCTTGAAGCGCAGAAAGGCGATGATCTCCGGTCGAACTCCGGCACCCACGGCCCACTTGCACCAGTCGTTCAGGTCCGCTTCAAGTTCAAGATGGACAAAGCGATTCCGCAGCGGACGCGGCATCGAGAAATGCACACCGCGCTCGGAGGCTGGATTGCCCGCGGCAATGACTACCCAGCCGTCAGGCAGAACGTACTCTCCGAGTTTGCGGTCGAGAACAAGTTGGTAGCAGCCGGCCTGCGTCATCTGCGGCGCAGAGGTCAGCTCATCCAGAAACAGAATGCCTTTCCCTGTGGTGGGCAGGAACTTGGGTGGCACCCATTGAGTCTGATCATCCTTGATCCGCGGCAACCCTCGCAGATCGACCGG
The DNA here is from genome assembly GCA_963710875.1 of uncultured Acidobacteriaceae bacterium. Taxonomy (GTDB): domain Bacteria; phylum Acidobacteriota; class Terriglobia; order Terriglobales; family Acidobacteriaceae; genus Telmatobacter. The sequence goes on from CAVQBW010000006.1 coordinate 555,127, forward strand.
ATCGAGTTGCACGGCGCGAACGTCCAGGAACTCAAAGTCGAGATCGTCCGCAACCTGAGCCACGATTTGCGATTTGCCGACGCCGCACGCGCCCCAGATATGCAGAGGCACACGTTCGCCGATCAGCGCATGAAGCGCCTCGTAAAGTTTGGATGGTTTCATTTGGATTTACCTCAGGCGGAATACTGGTTCGGGTGTGAAGAATGGCCGGTCGGCCATCTATTCGAGGATGTGTTGGATTGCCGCGCTGGCCGCTTTGGGGCGGAACAGCGACGACGATATAAACTGATTCCTGAATGAATTCATCAAGGGATCAGCAAATCGAGACGCTTCAGGCCGCGCTCAAGGCGGCCCGTGAGAACGAGAGCAGGTGGATGGAAATCTCCGCCGAGTTCTCCACTGATCCTGAACGGATGGAGCAGTGGTCCAGCACCGCGAGACTCAGGCGGCTCGAAGTTGAGCGGATCGAGGTGCTTTTGGCCGGCGCGGCGGAGCCATCCGGCTTGGCGCATCCGGTGCGCAGTGAGACGGTTGAAGCGAAAAACAGAATGGGAGAGACGGCATGAACGAAGCGGAAATGAAAGCGGAGTTGGAGCGCCTGCGGGCAGAAAACACAAAGCTCAAGAGCAAGGATTCAGCAGGGTTGAGTCTCAAGGTCAGCGAAAAAGGCGCCGTATCCCTCTACGGAATGGGACGTTTCCCCGTCACCCTCTACAAGGAACAATGGCTCCGCATTCTTGCCAGCGCTCCTGAGATCGAGGCGTTCATCCGCGAAAACGACAGCAAACTCAAGACCAAGGAATAGCGACGCCACGACATCCTTCTAAGACGCACCCATAGTGGTATGCGGATTAGCTTCATCTCAAAAGTCCTCCAGTTGACATCGGCGTTTCAGGGGACCTGTTCTGCTCGACGCGCCTATGGCAGCTAACCGCCGCTGGCTCGATATGCCACTCCTCGATTTAATACTCGACTATTGAGCATCAATGGGCTGTCTACCTTTGTGACGTCAGGCAACAGCAAAACAACTCGTCTGGCTCAATGCACGAGCGTCACGCGGTCGGAATTCGGATGCCCGCAGACCATTTTACGAACTAATATAATTCTAGATAGGCATAGAAGAAGCTTCAACCGGGAGAACAAGTGAGTGCGATTGCGTGGGGCTTACTGGGTCCGGAAACGCTTGCCAACGAGCGCCGTACGCGCACGCTCGCCCTGGGAGCTACTGTACGAGCATTTAACGACCTCGCCGTTCCGGGTTTGGGTGGCGTCTGGTTTGGAAAACAGCTTTTACTTGCCACTCTGGGTGTTGCAATTGCAGAGCGCGTCCGAAACTCTGGGAAGCGAGTCCAGAACATCGAGGTAACCAACGCCGTTGAAGCTCTGGCCTGTTGGCTAGCGCTCGACTCCAATGGGTGGAGACGTGATCCGCGTTTACGCGGCGCATTGAAGCTGTCTGGCAAGGACGACCGCTCGTTCGCCACTGTGTCGAAGCGAAGTTTCTATGTCACCCAGCCTATGCGCCAAGCTACCGTGCAGCCCCTTCGCGCGCTGGGTGTCGTCGAGTCAAGCGGTGAACGCTTTAATGCGTTCCGATGCACAGAGCACGGGGTGGCCTTCATCGATGCAGCGTGCGCCGCATTTAAGCCGTTTCGGCGCTCTGTGTTGGATCATTTGGTTATGTGGGCCAGAGGCGTTCACGCCGACGTTAATACCTCCTCGGAATTGAGAAGAGCACTATCGCCAATTGAGCCCATGTCCGAAAGCTCCCGTGAATTTCTGCGTGAACGATTAGTTCAAGGCAACGGTACGCAAGCTGCCCGACGACGTAAGGCGCTGGACTGGGTAGAAGCGTTGCGCAACAAAAAGCAACAGGAAGTCGTATGGGACGCTCAGCCATCGATGGTGGACGAGTTCCACTGGCGCGATCTGCGCGCCGGTGCACTGTTTTTCGCTGCGCGCGACGCGGCAATTTCCTTGTTGGATGAAATTGAATCGCATATCGGAACAAGAGCGGATCGGCGCATGTCTCTGGATGCTTCGCTCCCAGAAGCTGTAAGAGCTGAGCTCGAATCGCTCCGAGAACATGCCCAAGCCTTCATTAGCGGCAACTATGATCCTTCGCCCGGAGGTGAAGCAACGATGTTTTGTGGCCAATGCACTGAGCGAGTTGATGCGCTTCTGCTCGAAAAACTGCTCCTTCGCGAAGGCCACGTATTGCGATTACTTGGACGAGACATCGTGCCGGGCGTTGCCTTCCGTGGAAGCCAGGCCGATCAGTCTGGAACCGCGCGCAGTCCCGAGGAAGACGGCGCGGAAGCCGAGGTGGCGCAAGTGATACCGCTACCCGAGGGTATCTCGCACCGAGTTCGCAACCTGTTTTTGCTTAATCTTGATTTGCGCAGCGAGCTGGGCGCGTGGTTGACAGGGCCGACTCCTATGAATGGCGGGGGATGATGAGTACGCGTGATTTGACATTCAAGCCTCCCTCCCTCGCGCAGCACTTTGAAGCTCCTGACGACTTCATTGGCTGTTTCGGCTGGCTCTGCGGCTACTCAGACTGAAGTTGGCTTTCTGGACGATGCTGCGGAGAGATTCACTCGACGTGTTCACGCTCAGCGAGCCTACGAAGGGCGCATCGCTATCGCTTTATTGCTGGACCCCGGCAATCCGCAGATCACACCAGAACAAGTCCCCGGTGTCATCCATCTGCCGATGAACGGTGTACAGCCCTGCAGGCTTCTACACGCCAAGGTGGCTCTTCTGGGCTTTCGTCACATGTCGGATGCACGGCAATGGCGATTGCGCCTGATTGTCTCTACGGGAAACTGGACGCGCCAGACGCTCGAAGAAAGCCTCGATCTCGCTTGGCACATTGACCTTTCAGATCAGGACCTGAAATCGGACGACAGTGTGGTTCCTCAAGCTTGCGCCGATCTGAGAGCCGCTTGGGGGATGCTCCGCTGGCTGCGGGGACACTTTGACCTTCGAGTTTTGAACGCGCGAGCCCCCGGCCGCCAGGATCTTGAATCGGAATTAACGTCGGTTGAGCGATGGATTGGAAAGGCGATAAAGCTCGGCACAGGCTTCTCACCGCGATTCTTCGATAACCGAGGGACCTCGCTGCTAACGCAGTTACCGGAACTGGTGCGGAAGCATACTTCGCAGTCAGCCCGGAATTACCCTGGTCTCGGCTCCGGCTTTTACGAGTCCTCGGACAGTCACAACAAGATACCGTCGGTACTCAGGAACATTGTCGATACACGTCAAGCGGCCGAATTGCTTACGCGGCGACCTGACATCGACATCTTCGTAAATCCCAAGGCATGCCAGGGCGTGGCGAATTGCGTGCCTGCGTTCAACCATGAAGGCTGGAAGGTGCGAGACGCGGGCCAGCCCGAATACTTCAAGCATCCTCGGGCACTCCATGCAAAGTTCATTTTCAGCGCCAACCAACGGGAAAATTCCGACCTCTGCAACAGCGCATGGCTCTACTTGGGCTCAGGCAACCTCACCGGCCCCGGCTTTGCGAACAAGATGGCCCCTCAAAGCGGCAATCTTGAAGCGGGGGTGGTCTTCGCACCCGACTCGCTGAAATGGCGTCCCGCCAAGGGAATACCGCCCGAGTCTGTTCTGACCAATCTCTTGCCGCTGCAATGGGACACTGATTTCAGCCAGAGACCAGAAGATCTGGAGGCGGGGAGTGACATGCCAGATCCCGAGACACAATTTAGCGCAGCGCCCGTGGCCTATTTCTTCTGGATAGTCGAAGACGAGATCGCTTGGCTACGAACCAGCGAGGACATAACAGAACCCTTCGATTTGCTCGACGACGCCGAACACGTTTGTCCACCGAACCAATCCAAGGGATTCCAATGGCCCGGAACAAGGCCACGACAGGTACGGGTTCGCTGGAGTGTCGGCGCACAGGAACAGCAGGCATGGGTGCCTGTTATCGATGAATTCGGGCGCATTGCAGCGACAATACTGCCACGCCTCGATATCGAAGAAGCGTGGGGGCAGCTCGCGAACTTTCCCATGCCGCCAGAAGAGGAGGAATTGCTTGCAGATGGAAACACGCAGTTTCATGATGGGAGTAACCAGCAGGGCTCAGCTTCCCTTACGACCAACTATCCTGTGCGGCAAATGATGCAACTCATCGAGAACATCGCGGCCAAGCAAATCTCGGTTTCCAAAGCGGACTGGACGACTTGGTGCACACGGCTAGAACAGTGTCTGATTCAGGCGGCGGGCAGTAAGGTTCTTGAGGAGTTCTTGCATCTCAGTCTCAACCCGCTCAGTCCGTTGTGGCACGTTCCGTTTCGACCCGCGTTTGCGATCAACACCGAATCATCTGAAGGCCTTCGGTATGAAAGTGTGCTCATACGGGTAGAAGATGCTTGGAATATCGCCGGGCTCCGCAGATTTGGAGACCAGGAATGAGTCAGATGTTTCAAGGATGGGAAGCGGTTGCGGAGCATCTCCGGCAGCAGGCTGACCTACAAGCCCAAAAAGCAAAAGAGACGGACGAAGACTCTACCCGTCTAAACCGAGGCCAGCGTGCCAGCCTGCGTGCTATTGCTTCACGCATTGTGAATAACGGTGTGGTAGTTGCGGACGAAGTTGGCATGGGTAAGACACGGATCGCAGTCGAAGTTGTTCGTTGCGTGATAAAGTGTGGCGGACGCGTGGCAATTCTCGTCCCGCCCGGTCTCGGCTATCAATGGCAGGCTGAATTGCGAGACGGCGAAATCAATGATGTTCCGCCCATCTTGCGTAGTCTAGGTGCCTACCTAGCGCCATGGGCCGACAATCAACAACCGTGGTTCGCAAAACAAACGGTGATGGTGTCCCACGCCTTTACAAACTGGAGGCTTAGCAAGACCGCCGCCGTTTGGCGATGGGCGTTGGTGCCGGAACTCTATGCACGCTGGCGCGAAATGACGGACCAGCGGCTTCCGCGCGGGTACCATGACAATCCGACCTTGGCCAAAGGATGGACGTGCGGTGCCGCAGCCAAGAGTATCGTTGCCGGTTTACCAAAGAACCGTAAACATCCGATACGGCGGTTGCTTGAACAATTTGCGGAGATTCAATGGCCGAGGCCGCTTGATCCTGCCGAGTACGCGCAGTATGGACCGATGCGCAACTGGCTCGAACGCAGCGTCGGCATTGGCCTCGGCGCATTCGATTTGATTATCACTGACGAAGCCCACAAGAGCCGTGGGACCGAAAGCGGTCTCTCGCGTTTGCTCGAAAGAGTCATCGTGTCATCCGATACAGCGCGAAGACTCGCGCTGACAGCCACCCCCGTAGAGTTGGATGTAAGCCAATGGCATAGCACATTGAGCCGTCTCGGCCTTGACTCCGCGACTCTCGTTCACGTGCAAGAAGCTGCGAGTCAGTACGCCGATGCGGTCAAGAGAGTCCGGCAATCATGGCGTAGCAGCCCGGAGGCGCGTGCCGCCTACAAAGTTGCGGCTGCTCGGTTTCAAGAGACTTTGTCGCCCTACCTGCTCCGCCGCGACAAAAGAGAAGACCCTGACGTTCGCAGTTTCCATGCTCATTCCGGATTGCCGATAAATGCGTATCGCAAAGAGATTGAAATTTCCCTAAATACGACGGATCTTTCGGCGGCATGGCGGAAAGCTGTGTGCGCGGCAGAGTCTCTTTCGGTGGTGACACGCCAGTCGAGTGACCCCGTTGCTAAGCGCCTCCGGCTGACGCTAGGAAACGGCCACGGAATCTCTGCCCTTCTCGACCAGATCAAGCGTGTCGATGACGACCATCGGCAGGAACAGTTCGACGGGGCGAATACCGCGAACGAACCGAAGGAAGAAACCGGGAACGCCGCCGATGTCAAACGCCAGGAGCGTGCGGAATGGTGGTTGAATGTCATCAGTCAGGCTTTCGATCAGGGTGGTGAATCGCTTTTCGATCATCCGGCGATCAAGGGAGCGGTCGAAGCCATCGAGGAGGAAACTGAGCGGGGCGAAAAAGTGCTGGTTTTCGGTCGATTTACTCGACCTTTGCGCGCGCTTGTCGATCTGCTGAACGCCCGAGAGATGCTGCGCCGTGTTCAGCTCAAGGAGCCGTGGCCCCAGACCAAAGTCCATGGCGACCGGGACGGCGATGCTGAGAACAGCGAGTGGCTTGCGGTACGCGCGGCGCATCGCCAGCTCATGAGTCCCCTCCAACTCGATGCGCTCGACGAAATACTGCGTACCAGCTATGAACGGGAGCGCCAACGCCGAGAACAGTTTCGCGAGCGACTGGTCCCAGAGATTGAACGCGGTTGGCAAGAACATAATCCCGGAGTACGCTTCAAAGCGATTTTTGACGCCTTCGGCCGCTCCGTTTATGCGAATATTCCGGGTGAAGTAGCGGAACAGAGTTCGCTAGCTCTCGTCGCCAGAGCGATGATGGAATTATTGGAGAACACCGATGCCAGGGCATCCGAGTATGCGAGCACCTTTTGCCAGTTGATCGAAGCCGTCTGCGATAAGGATGACGGGGACGACGAGGATCACGAGATAGATGACGACAAAGCCACGGAGCTCTGGGATCAGATTGAAGTACGCCTGAGAGGCGAATACACCAGGACTCAAGGAGGCTTCGCACGGCTGATGAATGGTGCAACCAGACCAGAATCTCGGCGCATGATTCAACTTGCATTCAACCGCGCCAAGAGCTTCCCAAGGGTGCTTGTAGCGCAATCGCTCGTCGGTCGTGAGGGCCTGAATCTGCATAAGTCATGCAGGATCGTTGTGTTACTCCATCCAGAGTGGAACCCTGGCGTGGTCGAGCAACAGATCGGAAGAGTGGACCGCGTTGACAGCCGCTGGTGCAACGAACTTAAGAAGGCGCTTAGCTCGCAAACGCCCTCCGATCAGTTGCCACGCATTGAAGTACGGCCGGTAATATTCCGGGGCACCTATGACGAACACAATTGGAAGGTGTTACGCGAGCGATGGGACAATTTGCGAGCGCAGCTTCACGGCGACGTTATCTCGCCCCAATTCGAAAACTTCAGTCATGAAGACCAGGAATTGTTCGATGAGATTTCCATCTCGGCTCCAAACTTTTCACCGAATAGATGAGCCAAATGCAAATTTTCCTTTGTGGATCATGGTTAACAGTGATCGTCGTTGGGCCGCTTTCTTTGTCGGCGCGACTTCCTACTTTGTTTTCCATTATCCCCGGGATGAATCGGGGGCAGTCGGCCGCTTGACAGACAGTCCGCAGGTTAAGCCGAGCGCTTCTAAAGCAGTCATAGCGCTCCCCCAGATTCGCTACAACTCTATTAGAGATAATCATTTAGACAATTCACGGGATTTCGGCAGTGGCAAGTCGCCCAGCGTTCATTGATCGGCCTTCGCGGAATTCTCGGTTTATGAGAACAGGTTCCCGACGCGAGACTAGCTATCCGCATTCCTCTTGAAGAGAGGAATGGTGGCCGTCAGGCCGCGTCATCCAGTTCTTCGGATTCTTCCGGTTCGTTGTCATCGTCGATTTCAGCGAATCCAGGGTCGTCGTCGGAGTCGGCTGGCGTGGCAATGGTTGTGGCCGTCGGTGCCGGCATATCGAAGAGACTTGCGGGCTTCTGGAGCGCGGGCTTCGCTGGTTCGGCGGGCTTGGCGGTCGGAACACTCTGAGTGACTTCCGTATTCGGCGGCGCTGTCTTGGCCGGCGTCTTGGACTTGGCGCGCGCCTCAGCCTGGGCAGCCTTGGAAGCCGCATCCATCTCGGCCTTGGCCTTCTCCAGGGTGTTCTTCATTTGCAGATGGGAGCCGACGAAGCTGATGATGGTCGGGGACAACTCGGCGTCGAGGTCTTCGGCAGTGCCGGTGACGCTGAGTGGCGTGGTGAGAGCGTCATTGTCGCCGTCTTTGAGCTTCTTCGGCACAATGTTCACTCGGATCTGATCTGCATCAACAAGCGTTACCGTGAGCAACACCGCGCGGTCGCGCAGGACTGGTACAAGTTCTTTGAACATGAATACTTCTCCTCTCATGGGTTCCGATATGTGATTGGTGGTCGCTTTCTCGTAGGCTTCTTGAGTTCCGGATCATCCCACAGCATGGTGTACTGCTGCCCCAAAGCCAGGTTCTCGATATAAGCATGTGGGTCGTTTGTGCGCTGCCACAGAAGGCGATAGAGAGTATTGACGGCCGATTTCAACATGGCCTTCATCTCCTCGTCGGAGATGTGCGAAACCGCCGAATTACCGCTGCAAACCGCGCACGGTTTCCCTGCGTGCAAAGCTTCAATGGGACCGTTGCGAAAGGCCAGCGCAACCATCGCTTTTGCCTCGATAGCTATAGCATGGTCGAGAGCTATTTTCATGGAGAGCCTCCAATACTCTCCAACATACATCCTGCACAGAAATGACGCATCAATTCCTTTTGAATGATTTTTCCTCGTGCCGAGAACGGCGGCGCATCGTCTTCGACCAAAGCTTCGGATCAACGGGCAACGGACTCACAAGTCCAGACTGTGCATTAAAGAAACCGCCGTGGTGCGTGAGTTTTCCATAGCGGAAGAGACGCGCCAACATAGCAAGCGCTGCCGATGCCAGAGTCTGATTGATGAATGGTTCTTGCCGGTCCAGCGCCTCGACAGCGGAGCAACTGGGCAGCGGGTCTTCACCAGCTTCAGCGTCGATGATCTCTGGATACAGTTCACTGACAGTGCGCAACCGTGCAGCCTTCCTGCGATTGCGAGCATTCAATGGTTGGCCGAGAACGAACTGACCGCTGGCCGCGTTGTTGCCAAGATCAAGCCAATACGCGGTGCGGTTCCTGGGCTTGGTCAGTGCTCGAGCAATAATGCTTCGTGCCGCTCTGGTGTCCACGCAGCCAATCAGTAGATCGATGGACCTGTCATTGATCCGATCAAATGTCTGCTCATCGAAGTAAGTCGGCTCGGCCCGCCACCGCGTTCCCCAAAACAGGTTGATGCGATTGATGAGGACGGTTGCCTTGTTCTGCCCGATGTCGGAGACCGAGAATGGCTGGCGCACACAGTTCGTCTCCGAGACCGTGTCGGCATCCATCATGACAACTTCCAGCCCCGATGACCGGCCCCAGACTCGCATCGCCTGGTCGAGATAGGGCAGGCCCATGACGATGGCGCTGCCGGTTCCGCCTGCGCCGACAACCAGTACCCGCACCAGCTTCTGGCCCAACAGATCGCCTGGAATCGTGTGCTCGATGCGCATATCACCCTCTCTCTCCGCGCACGAATTGCGTGAGCGTCTGTGGAAGGACGATGAGTGTATCGAGCGGGAACTTCTGGCGATTGCCAGTCAGTCCACTCCACAGCCCATCGAATCCGCCCTCATGGCGTGTCAAGCGGCCAACATTGGCGTGCGTGAAGGCACTCTCGTAGAAGCCACGCTCCCAGGCCGGAATGGATACAACAGACGCGCTGTCCGGGCGTCGCATGGTGCCGGTGCATACGCGCCCATCATCCGAGAGATTCCAGAAGGGCGCAACGGCAAGTTTCGTTGAACTATCGGGCCGCTTGTTCCCAATGAGCGCGCGAATGCTGAGTTCTCCATTTAAGACCCGCCAGACCAATGGAGGCTGCGGAAAGATACAACCATTAAACTCTGCGCCCTTGCCTTCGGAGTTCTCGTAGAACATCTGGCGGCGGCGCGCCGGAGTCCACCAGACGATCATGCGGTCCGCCTTGGCCAGAACGCTCGCCGGCAGCACCTCGGCCTGAACGCTGCCGCTGAGCGATCGCGCCAGAGACTCGATGAATGCAACAGTGAGCGGTTGCGCTGGCCCGAGCGTGGGCGGCGCATCCTTGCGGGTGGTCACGTCGTGGCGGGTGATGAAACTGCTTTGGCGGTCGCGATAGATCAGCAGAGCCTCATGCAGTTCGAAGCGATGGTTCTCCCCGATTGATAGGTGTGTCTGCATGATAACTCTCCTGAATTTCCTCGATCAATCGAAATAACTCGCAATTCAATTCGATGAAGCGATCCACGACCCGAATAGCGTGCCGAACCTGCTCCGGCTGACGCGGCGAAAAGACAACGCACACGGCTGGCTCCGCGGTGCCTTCCATCATGGACTGGCCTTCTTCGTCGAAACAGGCGGTAATGGCGTCATGCTCTTTGAAAACGACAAGCAAAGACGGTAGAGGAGGATCGTCGTAGTAACCAAGTTCGAGGAACTCTCGCGACTGCTTGAGTGGAACCCGTGACAGACGCTGAATGCGCCGCAACCGCTCAAACCAAGAACTGTATTTGCTATTCCGAAACCTGCGCAGCAGATCGCGGTCTCGTGCTTTCCAGTCAGGATATTCGCGCTTCTGTGTCTTTCGGATGCACTCTGGCAGCGCCTTTTCCACTTCTGGAAACTCATACTGACCTTGGTTCTCTGCGTCGTCCTCGGCGGCATAATCGCGCATCCGCTCTTCGTACATCAGCGCATTGTCGTGGTTGTAGATCCACATCACGCGATAGAGTGCGAAGGTCAGTGCCCAATAGAACGCCGCTCCCAGCCCCTCGGCCTCCGCTTCCAGCGCATCGAGCGCTGGCCCAATCCTGAAGTACCCCGATCCACCACACTCGACGGTGACAACCAGTTGCCCGCTTTCGAGTTCCGCATCGCTCCCAGCGCGGCCGAGTTGATCGCTCACTTCAAGGTGATACTCGACATTGCGTTGCAGTATATCGCCGCGATCAGAGTTAATCGCGCTCATTATGGCGTGCTGCGCGAATGCGAGCGCGTTGCCACCAGATTTCTTCCAAGTCTCCGCAGTTCCCAATCCCTCTCTCACCAGTGCGGCGCAGAGTTCATAAACCAGTTCGGCATTGACCTCATGGTTATACTCAGCGCGAACTTCGGCGAGCAACGGCAATGCCTGACCGAAGGCTGGTGCAAGCGTTGCTACCCCAGTGGCGGAAGTAGTTCTTGCGGCGTCGGGAGCCGATAACTGCCTGGCGCGGCATACTGCCGGATAGCTTCTGATACGGCTTGTGCGAGATCGCGGGATTCTTTGCATTGGAGGTGCCTCGCCAGGATCAAGTTGGCCTCCGGTGGCGGTTCTGCGGCCTTCCTGAGAAACAACGCCACCAGTTCTTCTTGCGACAATGCGGGCGTGGGCACGGATCACCCCTTCGTGCCAATCGCTCGATTGAAGGTGTAACGCAGGGTGGTTCCGGTGTCTTCCGGGCCGGTGAGGGTTGCTGTCGCAATCTCGGGAAATTGTGGAGTGAGGAGGTCGCGAACCTGCTCGACGCTCATCTGCGGTGCCGGGTCAGGAATGCGAACGCCGTTGTAGTTGAACTCTCGCAACAGAATCTGTGCTTGGAGTTTGGCCATTGCAGTTTGTCTCCTTGTCTGCGGATTTCAAGATGAATTCATGTTGTGGTTAGAAGAGGCTGGCTTGCACGGGCATTCTTGCCCTGGCTACTTCCTGCGCGGCTGCCGGTGGAATCGTCGGGGCAGAGTCCGCATCCGTCTGAAGGGTGGCTGCCGTTCGATACTTCGCTTCAAGTTGCTTGAGCGTTTTCATCTCGCCAGAACGTACAGCCTCGGCAGCGCGCAGTTCATAACGAGCAAGGTAGTTGCGCTTGCGAATCTCTTGCTGGATGGCGCGCTTAACATCGCAAAAGGTAAACTCCGGATCGCCCCAACACGGCCATGCAAGCGTGTGGCGCAGAAATTCAAGCCGGTCAGTGTCGGATGTAAACCAAGTCTCATAGAACGTTGCCAAGTTATAGTGAGCTATATTGCCAAAGCACATTGAAAGGCGATTGTAGAAGCTCTTGGAAAATGCTGTCCGCGCCCACTCTGATTCGATGAAGTGCAAGAACGCGTTGCCGAAATCAGCTTTGTCCTGAGCCGATGAAAACTTCGTCGGCACAAACTCAGAGGGATGAAACGGTCCTTTCGGCATGGAAAATCTCCGTGCAAGACAAAGGGCCAGCTCTCGCCGACCCTCTGCCTTGCCTTGTTTGCAAACCGGCTACCACCGGTTTCGCAGGAACGTATTCTCCCTGGTGGGAGAGTAACATCGCTTGCTGCGATTGAGAAGAGAGTTGCCGAAAAAATGGTCGCACCTTTTCCGGGTATTTTTCTATTCGTCGGCTCGCTGACCGTTTTGGCCACTCGCCTTGAACTGTTCTTTCAATTCGTGGTGAAGGTCGTTCAGTTCATCGACCATGTCTGCCCCGCTGATCTGGGTATCGTCTTCTTTGCCCAGCCAGGGGAACCTTTCTTCGAGCAGGTTCAGCACCCACTCGACAAATGTCAGCTGTGGGCGATTTTCTTGGGCCACGAAATCACCTCGATAAGCTCTGAAATGGATCGGAAGCAACTCAACCGAAGAGGCTGAGTTGCACAGGGACCGCCCGCGTCACAGGCCAGGGGGCTTCCTTGACTACGGTCTTGACCGGCTCAACCAGATGAATGCCATCTCGATCCGATGTTGGATAGGCAACCACGAACTCTGGAAGATCGAGCAGCGAACTGCTATCTTCTTTGACGGGCAGCGCCGAAGGCTGAGGCAGGAGTTGGCCTCGCTCCTTATCGAGTTCGCGCCAGACGGAATCCGCTGTCTGCCCAACTCCAGCCTTCTCGACCAACTCGCGTGCCATCGCGCTCATCAGATCGTCGTCGGCGTCGAGAGATAGCAGACCTTCGCCCGAGAACTTGCCCTCCATCATCAGCGCGACGAGCATCTTCTTGCCCATCAGCCGCAGGCAGGCCTCCTGCATTGTGCCGGCATAGGTGACGAACTTCACCCGCACCGGATAACGCTGGCCGATGCGCCAGGAGCGGCGGCTGGCCTGCCGCAGCGTGTGCAGCGAGTAGCCAGTCTCGTAGAAGTAAAGTGTCGGAAATTCCAATAGATCCAGCCCTGTCTCCACCAACTTGGGATGGCAGACGACAACCTCAACTCCGGCTTGCAACTGCCGCTCATACCACTCCTCGCGTTTGTCCGTTGCAACCGAAGAGCGCAGCACGGCAACCCGGAATCCAGCCTGTCGCAGAACCGTCTCCAGACGCAGGGTGACATCCTTCTCTCCGGTATAGGTGGCATAGACCTGGCAACGCCTGCCTTGCCGCAACTCCTCACGCACGTCGGCAATCAGAGCACTTTCTTTGGCAAAGAGCCGGTCTTCAGGAAGATTTACCGGTGTTGCGGCAAGAAACCGAACATACTCCCGAGTCTGTGGATCGAAGGCCCGCGCCCAGATCGCATCGAATCCGTAAGGATGGTCAGGATACAAGAGCAATGTGTTGAGCAGAATGCTCATCAGGCTCTTGTTGCCGCGATGCGCCCGCATCGCAGTCCGGATATCCTCTTCCAGTTCTTCGTAAGTTTTGGCAAGCGCAGAGTCCATCTCCACCGAGAGCACGCTCTCGTCGTAGCGCGGCAGGTTGTCCGCGATGTCTTCGAGCGAGAGGAAAGCAGTGGTATTCATCAGGAACTTGCCAAACAGAAGCGGCGAAGCTCCCGGCTTGCGGAGAACCTGAATCGTCTTCTTCGTCGCCCGCGAGCAAGCGTTGTCAGTGTCTCGCACCTTCTCGATGGTTTCGAGTACCCCATACTGCTGTTGAAAGTCGCGACGCCCCTGGCCGCCGTAGGCGAAACCTTCGCCGACCATCGCGTGCGGCTCCATGCGATAAAAGATATTGAACAGATCATCGGCATAGCCGCCCATCAACGTGCCGGTCAACGCAATCAACCTGCGCGCCGCCCGGCCCAGTACGCCAAGCCCATTGCCTTGCGCCGTATCCCCGGCCAACTGGTGCAACTCATCGGCAATGGCGAAATCGAACCAACGCGGCATATAGCGACCCACAAACTCAATCGGCGCCATGCGCTGAATACGCTCGCGATCCGCTTGCCACAGAGCCGAGTACCGCCTCGTTCCACCCTGCGCCCGCGTCAACATCTCCGAGAGCTTGACCTTGTCGTCGAAATCGAGATACGTCAACTTCTGTCGCTCGGAATCAAGAATGGCGAGGCCGGTGTCTGGATTGACGACGCCGCCTAGATTGGGACCAGACTTCGCTTTGAGGAAGATATGCTCCCAGTAGTAGCCCAGCTTTCCCTTGTCCTTGCCGGTGATGAAGAAGGCTGGGCCAGAGCAACGCTTGCTCCACTCCTTGCGCCCCATGCGCCGCAACTCGGCGAGCGATAGCCGCATCCCCTCATAGACGATCCGTCCCTTGCGCAGCCTGACCTCGCAGACGCCGTGCGCCTTTTTTAGATCGCCGCCGTTGCGCATGTCTTCGATTAGGAAGGTTCGGGCGCGTGGCACGGTCAGCAGAGCCTCACGCGCCCACTTGTGCGTAATGTGAGAAGGGCACATCACCAGCGTAGTGCTGGGCCGCCCATCGGCAAGTACGTGGATTGCGCCCAACGCCATATAGGTCTTTCCTGCTCCGCACTCGGCCACAATCCGCGCTGCTTTGGCTTTGCGCAGATACTTTGCTGTTCCGGTAATAGCCAGTGCCTGCGCGGGAAGCGCCTTGCGCAGAAGCGTCGCAATGCGTGGCGCTACAGGATCTTTGGTGCTTTGTAGCGGAGGATAAGTTTCAAGAATCCGATTGCCGAGTTCAATGGCGTGCGCTCGTAAATATGTAGTGATATCGGTTATGTTGTCATGGCTCATGGCAAAGAACCTCGCGACAGATCAGTGGGAAGTGGACTGTTGATAGACAGTCGAAAGTGACCTGAATGTGGAAGGGAGATGGATTAAGGCTCGTGATTCTCTCGAATCCGACGCAAGGTTTCAAACAGGGGAAACTTGGGCCAGAGGATTGGTCCGTTGTTCTCAGGAAAATCAATTTCCCCGGATTGCAATGCCGTCGAGATCCATGCGAGCACTTCATCCGCCGTAGCCATTACCAGTACCGGATCGCAACCGATGCCATCGAGCGGCTGGACGCGCCCTTCAGACTCAAGAATCTTTGCGATGTACTCCGCCCACGACGGATCGGCAGGCAGACCAAGAATGACGCTCAACCATGCCCACGCTTCTAAGGGCCGATAGCGAAAGAGTATCGTTTTCCCAACACCGCCATTCGAGTGCAACTGCTCCGATATGGCAACCAGATGCCGCACAGCCTGCTTGCGATCCGGCAGGCTTACCGAACCGCGATAGCACGAGGCGTGCTCACCAAAGGTGATTTCCTTGATCGTGCCATCGGGAAAGGTCAGCGCGAAGTATGCCTTTTCGTGGATCGCCGCCGTGATGGCGCCAACGTCGGAATCATTACCGAAGACGCCGATCAGATGCGCTTGCGCATCCTCGCCGATATAAGTTGAGACCCGCACCCGAATTCTGGTAGAAGTCTTTTCCGTAACGCGATGATACTCAAGCAGCCCGTGTCGCAGGTGTGCATTCTGCATTGGCATCCTCCTCCTGCTTGATTGGCGTCTCGGTAAGCCGCAGTGTTCTTCCGTCGGCGTAAACCAAGCGCAGTTCGTTGGCCCATCGTTCACGGTGATGGATGATTTGCTCATCGCCGTCCTCTTCGACGAAGGTGGTCACGTGCTTCACCGACCGCCAACGCGCGATATGCCGGTCCTCGCCCTGCCCGAAGACGCCATTCAGCAAGCCCGCCGTGCAGAGCAACCCGACGTGGCCTCCATGCAGCGGCGTGATCGGCCGCCCAGTGGCTGCGTCTTCGCGCGGTGCGAGAAACGGCATAGCCTGCATCCACGCGCCGGAGTGCGGCAACAGGTCTTCAAGCAGGTCGTAGGGCAGGCCGCGATAACTGAGCGCCGTTTCGCATGAAGGCGGCACTCGATACGGCTCATAGGCATCTGGCGCCAACTCCGGCAACTCCTGATAGCTTCCGTAGAGGCCGATGCGCTGCAACAGGCGCTTGTTTGCATCAACAGTTGCGCCGCGCACATTCGAGCGAACGCCGAGCACGGCGATCTGCCGGAAGCGAATAGATTCCACGTCGGTCATGCGGAAGACATTGAGCGCGGTGAAGTGCGAACTCAGCAGACCCGCGCATTCCATCAACCGCTCAAAAGGAATGACCATCGCCAGCACACCATCCATCGCGAGCCAGCGATAGGTGTGATCGAGAAACAGCCGCTCCATACGGTTGTTCGCCACCTGACCGATCTCCGAGTCGTAGGGCGGGTTTAGATAGAGCAGCGAGAAGGACTCCGGCTTGGCAACGGCGTCGAAGGCATTACCTTGAATGATCTCGATGCCCTTCGATTGAGCGATGGCCGCTCGTTCGGCATCGAGTTCAATCCCGTAGCGACGCACATCGGCACCCTGAGTGATGATTTCGAGTGCCGTTCCTTGCCCGACGCAGGGATCGACAATCGATGCCGGAGCTGTGAAGTTGAGCAGCGCGCGAAGCCGTACGGCCTCGCTTTCTGGAAGTGGGTAATAACCCATCTTCAACCTTGCCGCGTTGCGCGCCATGGTTCCTCCTGGTGCAGTTAACTCTGGGTTTTGAATTGGATCGTGTATTCTTCGATGGGAGGTGCTCAAGCGCACCATGGTGAAAGATATTCTTGCTAAGATCGACGCGGAGATTGCTCGCCTCAAACAGGCCAAAGCTATATTAAGCACATCAGGCACAGTGAGCGCCAAGCGTAAGCCCGGCAGGCCTGCCAAGGTTGCTGCTCTTGTGATTCCGAAGGTTCAAAAGACCAGGAAGCGCGGCAAGATGAGCGCGGAGGGAAGGGAGCGCGTCCGTCAAGCACAGATCAAGCGCTGGGCAGCATTGAAGGGCGCTTCCAAGGCCAACCTGAACGCCACGGTTGCGCAGCTTCCAAAGGCAAAGAAGAAGGCCGCGAAGGCTGCTTGATGTGGCTGGCTTTTGGTTCCCGCCTCTGCTGCGGCCTGAACAGAAAATCACAGACAGCTATTGCAGCTTGATCTTGTCTGCGATCTCTTTGGCTGATTTTTGCGAAACCTCTGCCTGTTCGGCATAGCGGCGCCAGTTGGCCACGGCCGTTTTTACCTTCGCCAGAATCTCCGGCGCGCTTTTTATTCCATGCTGCTTTCCCAACGCCTGAAGTTGGGCTTCGCCAGGATTCTTCCCCTCTCGCATGACGAGCATACTCTGCTCTCCGCCCGGACCATAGGAAAAGGTAAGGTCGTAGGCAGGCGCGAAGATCCACTCGTTTCTTGCATTCAGCAGAAACGAAAAATTCTTCGCATGATCGTCACGGTTATGAGCAAGAACGTTGAAACAGGCCAGCGCATAGACCTTTCCTGCTTCCCGGATATTTCTGGTCAAGGCCTGTGTCACACGCAGAACCATGTCGTAGTCGAGACTGGGAGTGCGATGATCGGCATGGATCAAGCCGCCAAGACTGTGCATGTGGATGCGGGCATCTCCATCCCGGTCGAAGCGTTTCGTGCCGAAGTATTTGTTCCTTTTCGTACGGAAGAGATGCGTCTCAGGCATCTCCACTCCCGCATCCTTTGCCATCAGGCTATAGGCGTATTCGATACCTCCCGCGTCTCGTGCATCCTGGGAAGACGGAAACTTGATCATCCAGTGCGCGAAGCCCGGTTGCAGTTCTTGCCGCCCGTGAATGATTCGCTTCTTGTCGGCGCTCACTTGCGCCACGATCTTGGGCCGGGCGCCCGAAGAAGAGCCATTGAGCCGCAGCAAATCTTCGAAGACCTCTTCATTCTCTCCGGCCAGAACGGTGGCTGATTCCTCGGCTAGTTTGTCGAGCGCCAGTGGGGCATCGTCGGCGGCTTGCTGGCTCAGTTCCGGCTCGTAGCTGAGAGCGCCCATGCCGTGCCGCCCCACATAGGCCAGCCGGTCGAGCGGATTCAGTTGGCCGCGATGCACACCGTGTTTATCCACTGTGCGGTCGAGCAGAAGGCGGCCCCATCCATCCGGCAAACTGTCATTGAATACGCCGAACAGGCCGTCGAAGATCGCCGTGTCAGCAGTGGATACGCCGGGCTTGAGCGGAAGTTCGATCGGCGAAATCTCAATGCCCGAAGTGAGAAACGAGGCATCGTACTCGAAAAGGATCTGTCTGTCCTTGAACGCGAGGCGCCCAACCTTGCGGCGTTCCATGTTGCCGGCCGGGCCGCGTGCGTCCAAATAAACGGTCAGCAACTCTGTCGGACTATATGCCATGGCTGCTTCCTTTTCTGCCCGTCGCTCTCTTCCGCCGCGCCGGCGTAGCCAGCAGGGCATCGAGGGATTGGGTGGCTGAGCTGGCCGAGCTTTCCACGGCCAGCTCATCGAAATCGTCGAGGCAATTGAGCACCAAGGCCAGATTCAGAAGTGAGTCCATCGCGATCAATCCTTCGCGCTCAAACCGCTTCAGCGAACTGAAGGTCACGCCCGAGCGCGCCGCCAACTCATTCTGCGTCAGGTTCATGGCCAGACGCCTAGCCTTGAACCGCCCGGCAATTCCTGCCTGTACCTCTTGCACGGTTTTGAGATATACAGCCAAAGTGTTGCCTCTTTGTCTTCATTATACCGCGTAAAAGGCAATATATTAACCATATAGTTCGAGAGAAGATTACCCGCCTACTTGTCGTCGAGGAATGCTCTGGCAGCTCTCAGAATGGCTGGCGCTACCTCATCAATCTCATTCTCGCGCATCAGGCGCAGCGGTACACGGTCGTCCAGTTCCGGATTCACGCCCGTGAGCCATGCCTGTACAACGGCGGGCGAGTCGTGTTCGCTCAAGGCGCGCGCCACCTGGAAGGCAAACCGCAGTCGGCTCTCCGCGTCGCCGTAGATCTCGCCACCGGCGATCCAGCGATCAACAGCGCGCGCGTCCTTGACGCCACCTATATATGCGGTCAGCTTCCGCCCCACGATCTCGACCAGCCTCTCGACGACCTTCGATGCGGGGAGCCGCAACGCCTCCCGGTGGGCGAATAGGTCGGGCCTGGAAAGTTCTGACATGTCCATGGCGGATCTCCTGATTAAGCTTTCTCGGAATTGCGATAGGCGACGTATCCTGTCGGGTCCACTACGCTGCTCTGGCCAATTCGATTTGCATTGTGGGTGCGAAGTGCTGAGCCGATACCGAGCCGGAGTGCGGCCCCATCGGCGGCTGCGGCACCAACTCGGCCAGCGGCCAGATGGAGATGTTGCCACACAGGGCGCAACATCCCCCGCTGGAGTTCGAGACAGAGGCGCAACTCTCGCAGTAGACGGCTTCGACAACCGGAATACTGACGAGGCTGCGCCGCGGACGCAGAATGCTGAGTTCTCCCATGATTTCCTCCCGGCGCTCAACCGCTCGCTAGGCGACCTGTTGATTGGCCAAGGATTCAAGATCCTCGACTAGTTGCTTCAACGCGGCCAAGTTTGGCAACTCTGTGACGGATGCGATCTTGAAATGCTCCGCCGCAGCGAAGAACTGCGCATCGCCAGCCATCTCAGCCAGTTTGCGCAACCTCTCGAAACCGCGCGCCGCAGCCTGCATCTTTTCGATGGTCTGCTTTTGCCGCTCCGCATTGGGGATGGTCCGCGCGGTGGCACTGTGCCCGGACCGGCGCAGAATCTCCGCGTAGATCGACTCGCCCAGCGTGCTGCGGAAATTTTCGATCTCAGCTGTCAGCTTGTGATCGACAGGGCCGCGCACATCGATGGCTTGGCTATTGGTTGACTGCATGGTCACACCCGGCGGCAATGCCCATGCTGGCAATACCGGAACAGCAGCCGGTTCACCACGCTGATTCAGATGCACCCAGGCCTCCTCGAAGCGATAGAGATACCGCCCAAGGCCAAAGCAACTGCAAGCGCGCTTGAAGGCTTGCGCGTCCGCCGCAGTCACGGCGTTTTCCTTGTCCGCCCACTCTTCTCCGGTGCCGGTGTGGCTGCCCAGCCGAGTGATTGTGACGGCAGTTGCAACCAGCACTTTGCTCGTGACCATCACCTTGCCCCTGTCCACGCGGGTCAGCGATGGCACGGTGGAGATCGTGTACTCGCGCGTCCATCCAGACGGCGTGAAGAGATTGTTGAGCCGGTCCGTGTAGGCGCGCGGATCGGCAAAAGGCAGGATGACGCCGCTCCGCCCATCCGCAGAGGTACGCATTACCCGCCACTTGATCTGCATCGGATCGAATGGCGTTTCGAGTTGAGCAAAGAGCTTCTCGCGTTCGGCTTCTGTGAACTTTGTTGCGGCCATATCTCACCTCCTCGGGCTGTTTTCATACCAAGTGATAGAGAGTGCTCCAGCAGGCGCTCCCTATAGTTCAGGCCAAGTATTTTTGTGCCGATGTCCGCTGCATATTCTGCACTTGACCTATATTTCCAATTTCCAAATTGGAAATATGGGACTACAATGAACATATGCAAGGACAAGACATTGCGCTTCTCCTCAAACTCGCCACCTTGAATGAGCCGCAGGTACCCTCGAAAAACCTGGCGGAGAGCCTGTTTATCTCTCCTTCCGAAGTGTCGAAGGCGCTGAAGCGCTGTGTGGATTCAGGCTTGCTCTACGTGTCTAGCGGAGAAAAGAGGGTCAACCGATCCGCGCTCATGGAGTTTCTGGCGCATGGATTGAAGTACGTCTTTCCACCCGCCAAGGGATCTCTCGTTCGAGGGGTTCCCACGGCAGCCGCGGCGGAACCTCTCAAGTCGCGCTTTCTGGAGGACGGTGAGCCGCCCGCAGTTTGGCCATATGCAACAGGAAAGGTTCGTGGAATGTCGCTTGCCCCGCTCTACAAGGGAGCGCCCAAAGCTGCGTTGCTCGATGCAAAGTTCTACGGCGTTCTCGCTCTTTGCGATGCAATCCGCAGTGGAAGAACGAGGGAGAGAAACCTTGCGGTCGACCTTCTCAAAAAGGAGATCAATGCCTGATCCGAATCTGCCCCTGTTGGAAGACGCAGTCAGCAAGCTCGCGCCTTTTCTGGACGAGATCGTTTTCGTCGGTGGAGTTACGCTTGGGCTGTTGATTACCGACGAGGCCGCCGCTCCGATTCGCGGAACAAACGATGTCGATGTGATCGCTGAGATTGTTACGTATGCCGATTACATCGCGTTCTCAGAACGTCTTCGCGAGGTCCACTTCACAGAGGACGAGGGGGAAAACCCGCTCACTTGCCGGTGGCACAACGGCGGCCTGACGTTGGATGTGCTGGCGCTCAACAAAGAAGTGCTTGGGTTCACGAATATTTGGTATGAGCCTGCGCTCAAATATCCGTTCACAGTTACTCTGCCGAGCGGGCAATTGATCCGAGTGATCACCGCGCCGTTCTTCCTGGGAACGAAGATGGAAGCATTCAAGGGACGCGGCAAGATGGACTTTCAGGCCAGCCACGATCTTGAAGACTTTGTTGCTGTCATCGAAGGACGGGAGACGCTGCTACAGGAGATCGCCGCGTCTCCGCAACCGCTTCGGCGATATCTTGCGGATGCCGCGAAGATGCTGCTTGCCGAATCCAGATTTCTCGACGTCCTTCCTGGATTTGTCCTCGACGACGAGCGGGTTCCACTTATCAAAGGACGCCTTGCGTCCATTGCCGCCAATATTCTCTGAAACGACCAAAACATGGATTGCCTTGTCGCAAGCGCATTCTGCGTTTGTGCTCAATAAGGCACTTCCTCTTGCGTGATCTCCGGTTCTTCATTGAACTGAGGCTGTGCGAAGCCTTGTCCGCTTACAAAGTGATCTACATTGTCACGATTGCCAGTGGCAGGCGGCGGCGACAAGAGGCTGATCTCGGTGACGACGATCTCGGAGCGATACCGGCGCTGGCCGGTCTCCCGATCATCCCAAGAGCGCGTCCGCAGGGCACCCTCAATATAGAGCAGCGAACCCTTGCGAACGTAGTCGCGTAGAATCTCGCCAGTGCGCTGGTAGCCGACCAGGTTGTGCCACTCGGTCCGCTCCTGCCACTCGCCGTGATTGTCTTTGTAGCGTTCGCTGGTGGCAAGCGACAGATTGACGATTGTGCCCGTACGCAGGATGTGGACCGACGGGTCCTTGCCGGCGCGGCCAAGAAGAATGACTTTGTTGACGCTCTTTCCCATTTTGCTTCACTCCTTTTCATTGATCGTGGCCATAGACAGAATCGAGCGCCTGTCGATGGTCGATCTCGATATACTCGCCATTGGCATAGCGGTAGAATTTTCCAGTCACCGCGTCGATGTTCAGATAGCGCCGCGTAAAGCGGTGCTTGTAGAGCACGATGTCGGTTGCCTTGCCCATGAACATGAATTCTTCGCAGAATTCAGATGGCATCGCGTTCTCAAGAGGCCGCCAATCGGGCCGACCCACTTCGATAGCGCACTTCATTGCTCACCGCCTTTGTGCGAGACAGGAGCCACGGCGATGTGTGTGTGCTTGCATCCCAGGCACGCGACAGCGCTGGTGATCTTGCGAATGGCTTCTTCAAAACGATCAGGCAGATCGAGCACTTCGCCAGCCGCAGTGTAGAAGGTCGGCGCAACCGTTTCGCGCAGAGACTTGTTCTCCGCATTCCATAGTTCGACGGCGAGCGTTCCCTGATGGCCGCGGAAGACGGGAGCCGTAGCGATCACCGGGCGCACGTGGCCTTCGACGGTCTTCAGCCAAAGCCGCGTGATGGCCAGTTCGTAAGTATGGCCGATGCGCAGCATCTCGATCCGCACCAGTTCCGGCGCGATGACGATTGCGTGGCGGCCATTGCCGGAGATCGAATCGATTTGTTGCAGCCACGTCGCTGGATTCCCGTCCATGTCGAGCCATGCGCAGTAGCGGCTCATATCAGCGACCGCGCCGCCGGACTCGACGCCGCGCAGCACATACCGCCGAGCCAGGTGTTGGTGCTCGATTGAGACGCTCGGCTGGCAGTAGATGCAACGCTTCTCCAAGGCGCGAAGCGTCTGCTGCGGCAGTGACAGGCCGTACCGAGCATAGCGATTGGTGTTGCTTGTTGCTGGACTCGTCATCGCCATTGCCTCAGACTGCGACCTTGCGGCGAATCGGTTGGCCCAACGCCGCACGAATCTCTTCCTTCGTACATCCGGCCCAGCACTTGTAGAGGCGTGGGTTCTTGATTTGAATTGCGAGGTTGTCGCCGGTGCGGTCGTGACCGACCTGGGCGCACGATGGGCAACGCGCCCACCAGTTGCGGCTGTCCTTACGCGTGGCGTGCACATAGTCGAGAATCCGGAACTCGGTGCTCAATGTGGAAGTGGCTGGCGGGAAATAAGGAGGAGCAACGACCGGCCGGTAGGCTTCCGGCAGCGTCATGCCGTGGATGAAGGTCCTCAGTTCCGCCTCGGTGAGTTTCTTCAGGCCGTCAAGATAGTCGAGTTGCGCCTCTGGTGTCAGCGCGGCCTCGTAGAACCAGTACCTCTGGTTGGTCCTGCGATGCACGCCGATCGGAGCGCGGATGGCGCTACCGTATTCACCGTCCTCGATCCGGTCCTGGCGCGGGAATACCTCGATGCCGTCTTTGAGTCCGCCACCTTTGACCGGAACGCCGAGTCGCAGGGCGAGGTTGTAGATGTAGATGCGACACTCGACGGCGAGCAACGGCGTCTCGGCGAAGATCCACAGATGGCCTCCGCGGCGCGATTGTTCGAGCGCGGCCTCGACGCCATCCTGCCGCAGTTCCCACTGCAACTGGAAAAGAGCCTCAACGGCGCCGTCGAAGTCAGCGTCGATGGCAACCCACTTCGCGCGTTGCGTCTCCGGGTTGATGGCATAGAGATTTATGGTGATGTCGCCGTTCAGGTGCATGCGCACCACGCCGGCATCGAGAGGCTTCGGCTTTTTGGTCTGCCAATCTCGCGCAAGGTAATACGGAACCGAACCGTTGGGCAAGGGATGAACAGCCTGCAACCCATAGGCGCGCCGGTTGACGAAGAGCTTGATAAACCGGTCGGCTGTCTCGCGGCTTACACAGAAGGTCGTATACATGGATCTCGCTCCTTCCTGAAGTTCTGTGTTTGTACCCCGGTTCCAGAACTCGGTCAAATCGGCGGAGAGTTG
The DNA here is from genome assembly GCA_963710875.1 of uncultured Acidobacteriaceae bacterium. Lineage (GTDB taxonomy): Bacteria > Acidobacteriota > Terriglobia > Terriglobales > Acidobacteriaceae > Telmatobacter. The sequence goes on from CAVQBW010000006.1 coordinate 579,049, forward strand.
GCAGGATGGCTGCATTGGGCTGAGAAATGGAAGGCCCGGAGGAAGTTACCGGGCCATCAAAACGGACATGGAGTCGGGCAGTACGAGGGTTCAGAATTGGTGGGCGTAGCGCAGTCGGCCGTGCTTGAAGTCAGGCGCGGGTTTGCGGTTGGTGGCGAAGCTATTCTGTTCGGTGGAGATGCCGGGAAAAGCGGCGGCTTCAGCCAGGGCATAACGGGTTGCGAGCGAGCGGATACGGCCAGCGGATAGGCGCATGGGATTCCTCCTGATTGTGATTGGGATTTGCTGTGGTGGGTGGAATGCGGAAGGGTGAGGCGGTCAGGCAACTGCCAACTGCATTTGTGAGAGCAGAAGGCCGGGCTGATCGACGTAGTTGAACAGCTTGTATTCGGAGAAGACCCGGTCAAACAGATCGGATGTGAACCGATCCTCGCAGCCTTCGAAGGAGAGCATGTACCAGTCGTCTCGCTGCCGGTCGAAGACGTAGATAGCACCGGATGCGTTGTCGTCAGGAACCATCTGTAGGAGCATGACTCCCTTGCGGGTCTGAATCCAGCGTGTGGCGACCGCCTCGCCGAGTTCGAGGAAGGCTTGGACGGTCTGTTGGATGGTGTTGGCGGCGCTGTCGCGCCAGTTGAACAGCTTATAGACGGACATCTTTCCCAGGCTGCGAGTCATAGAAACTCTCCTCTCTTTGAGAATTGGGTTGGGTGGTTGGTGGTCAGCGCGTCCTGACAGGCAGCGCCAAATACCAGGCTCTCGCCAGTGAGGCGAACAGGGACACGAAGAGCAGGACGATCCCGGTAAGCCAAACTGGGTGATGGGCGGAGACGTGATAGAGTGTGCCACCGAAGGCGACAACGGCCCAGGAATCGAGCGCGGTAAGTAGGATGCTGATTGCCACTCGTGCCGTGTTGCGCGGGATCAACGTAGGTTCGGCTACGGCGGACGGAGAAGCAATCGACAGGGTTTCGGGCATAGTGATCCTTTCCGAAGGGCAGGCCTTCGATGGGTGGGATGAATTGTGGGTGGTTTCTGGGAACCGGGGCGGGATGAATCGGCGCTAGGGTTGTGACTACGGACCGGTCTCCGATGGTTTTCGGTACAGTTCAGACGCGGCTTTCAGCGTTGCCGAAATAAGAAGGAAGGGATCGTGGTCATTGATTGATCAGATGCGCTTTGGTTGACCTTCTTCATTCTTCTTCCAACAACTCATTCAGACCACCATCCAAAACCACAAACACAAGGGGGTAGTCAGTTATAAGTTGCAGATGGCGCTTTGGTTGGACGGGGCCGAGTGAAGTCAAATCATAGGCAAAGAAGGTCAATGGGGAGGCAATCGGGAGCTGTAGCGACTTCAATATAATGTCAAATCGAGCCAACAGGACAGATAATTCCCCCTGCAAGAAACTCTCTCAGCGAAACATGATCACCATTTCCATTGTTCATAACCATGGGCGTATTGAGGGGCGATTGACGGAAGGAACTGCTGAGCGCGAATCCAATGTGTTTATGCGCCGTGCTCAATTCGCATACCAGTGTATAAAGGAGTTGGTTATTGACCGCAAGATATAGAATCGTGTTGACTGTTTGATCCTGGCTGAGGATCTCACGGATCTCACGGTAGCGGGCGATCATCTTCAAGCTCCGCTCATACTCAATGGCGATCGAATGAGCCACGCCATCGATCTCAATTTCTGCGATTGCGTCGTAATCCTTGGCCGGGGGACCGTCGAGAACTAAATTGCGGGAGGCGATTTCCAAGTCGCTCTTCCACGCGACAAGGATGCCGGCGCGCAGCAGGGCAAGACGGATATTGACGAGTTCCAGCGCATGAGGAATTTGCAAAGAGTGGATGATCTTCTTCTCCGTTGTGCTGGGCAGAGAGAACAATATGTGACCGCGGGATTCGAGAAAGGACAATCCTGCCGACGTAATTCCGTAGACTGGTTTGCCAAAATATCGAACGTCCTGGAACCGCTGAATGACACCGTTCTTCTCCAATCGGGCGACGCGCCAGCGCAGAGAATTGACGGCCACGCCACTGCTATCGAAGAGAATCAGATCCTGGAGTTGATCGAACTGGATGGCGCGAGCGTTACGAATGTGCAGGAGAACCGGCACGTCATTTGCATCGGAAAGTGCAACATAGCCGCGCGGATATCTCATTGCTTTCCTCCATTCGTGCCTTCAGCGAGCACAAGGTGCCGTCCATCGCCGCTGATTATCCATCGTCCCAGGCCGCTCTGGACCCAGTCTGTTGAGCCAAAGAGCAGCATCGCTTCGTATCTTGCGCCGCGTAAACTGATTGAGATTGGCTGCACTCCGACCGATCGCCAACCAGGTTTTGCGAACTCGATCGCGCCGTGAACGTCTGAACTCAGCGTCACCAGCCAGGCATCGGGCATCGCTTCCGCCACCAATCGGACGAAAAGAAGGTGTGCCTTTCCTCCATATTGGTTCGGTCCCGAACAAAGAAACGTTCTGCCCAGCGCGCGCAAAGGAAACTCTGGATTGAATCCGCTGGTCAAGTTGAAGCGAATTTGACCTGGGTAAGCCGCGAAATACCGGAGGCGATGCCCACAGAGAAGGGCTGCGGAGTTGAACCAGGCCGCATTCCGTCTAAAGCACAACGGATCGTCCAGGACGCTCGAGTGCATCCCCCACCAGTTCGATCCGAAGTTGATCACGCGGACATGCATGGCGGAATCTCAGCTACGAGAGTGCTCAAAAGGGTACGCGTCTGAGCCATTCTTTCGGGTTCATGAAGGAAGTGAAGGAACCATGTGCGCTCGAAGAAATACTGCGGCAGCGGAATGTTGCGGTCGTGGAACCAGACAAGAAGCCGATCCAACTCTGCCATCTCTTTGGCGAAATCAAGGCTGTCTGCGTCATTTTCGCTCAACTGACGGCGGAGATATTCGCCCCACGCGCGCTCATTGAATTCGCCGCCGGCGTGTCTCTTATAGTCGAGCCAGAGCCGGAAGTACGGATTCCTACTCGCCAGATGATCGAGCAATTCTTGCGTCTGCTGTCGCGGTGTAAGTTGGCTCGTATGCTTTTTCTCGCCCGGAGTTGGTCCAGCTTCAACAAACAGCATTTCGATCAGGTGCGCCATGATTTGCTCATTGAGTGCATCGAGTTGGCCTGCACGATCCGAATCAGACAGTCCAAGGATGTGCTCCAATTCCCCCTCAAACTCTGCCGGAAGCGAATGACCGCGCAATTCCAAGAAACGCAGGAAGAGTTCGGTGCGCCCGTAAGCAAGCGCAGACGGTTGCTCATCACGCGGCAATTCGCGGCGCACATAGTCGAGCCATTCATCATGGTTGGCGAAGCTGGCTCTGGATTTTCGTTGCATCTTGCCCTCTCTATGCGCCCTTGAGCGTTGCATTGCGGCGGCGCTCCTCGTCCAACAGTAGCGTCGTCTGGTTCAATCTTTGTTTGAGATTGTTCTCGCTGTTTTCAAGCGCCTCGACTCTGCGTTGCAAAAGAAGGTTGCTCTGTTGCAAGCGCGCAGCACCATCATTCGCGTTCTCAACTGCTGCCGATTCGGTGCCACGCTGGGCCGGAACCATACTCTTTGCTGCGGAACCCGCAGCCGACGAGCCAGAATATCCTTTTGGACTGGCGCTCTTCGTGATGCTTCCGGCTGCCTCCTGCTCCTGTTCTGATGTCTTTGGCCCGGCAGATAATAGCCGCCCGGTCTCCTGATTTTGCAGTTCAACGAGTTGGTTGAATTGATCGGTACGGCGAACAATCTCGATTCGGTCGCTGACCCGGCCGTTCCAGAGTTCCGCAATAATCGTGGCGGCAATGATCTCCTTCTTTGCCGCCGAACGCCACTCGAAGTAGATAATCCCCGCAGCACAAGCGAGCAGGCCCAGCGTCACGGCGTTCGACCAGAAGTAGAGATCGTCGACTGTATGACCGACAAGGTCGCCTCGTTCGTCTGCCAACGTCGCGCCATAGTCCGTGTTCGAAGGGTTGATCTTGCCCAGCGCATAGTCGAAGAATCCCTGCCGCTGGCGCAAGGCTTGTCCGCTCTTCTCCGGCTGAACGGTTTGCGTTTGGGCGACCAAGGCCGGCGCGACTGCGCAAATGAGCAGAAGGATTGCGAACAATTGAATGGCAGATAAGCGTCGCATCATTGACCTCCGTAAGGGGTGTCGAGCGAAATCCCGGCGATCCGTCTGCGCCGCTGGCGGCGGTTCACTGCGTCTTTGAAGCGGAGATTGACGCCGATCTCTGAATCCAATCGACTATGCATCTTGGGATAGAGATACAGGTCAATTCCGTCCAAGTGGTAGCTGGGCGCGCGGCGTACATGGAGATGGGAGTGGAGCGTTCCCTCACGCGGATCTGTCATCAGAATCTCCATCTGCCCCACGGGAAGGTTCTTGATGTGATCCTCCCGCGCCCTTGTCTCCTTCGCTTCGCTCTCGCTTCCCGTACCGGTCTCGATGTACTTGGGTGTAAAGATGCCGGTCCGGCGCACCGATAAACTGCGCCGCTTGGTTGCAATCCTCGCCGACGCTTTCAGAAACCACTGCGCAGTATTTTCCTCGGAGACGTTCATGATCATCTTGGTTCCGGGCGCTGAGGAAACCTCATCGGAGAAGGATTGGCTGACGCGCTGCAACTGCGGTAGGCTCTGAAAGGAAAACAGAAACGACACCTTTGCGCCGCGCGCCGTCTGCAAAACCTGCGTGAATCCCGGATAAGCAAACGGCGCAAACTCATCCAGGATCACCGAAAGCATCGGCTCATCCTTGGATCTTGCCGCGCTTGTCTGCGAATATCGCTTGCCCACCATCAGCTGAATGTTCTGGAGAAGTATCTTTCCCAAGGCTTCGACGGCGCGCTGATTACGATTTGAATTCAACGAGACAAACAAGATCAGATCGTTTTCAAGTACATCGTCGAGAGTCAGCAAATCCTGGTAAGAACCGGTAACGACTGACAATTCGTCCTCCAGAAAGCTCAATAGTTCATTAAGAAGTCCCTGAATCTTCTCTACGCGCTCGCGGTCCTGAAGCGACCGCTGAAGCATTTTGACCGACATCTCGAAGTTCAAACGCTTCTGCATTGAAAGGCCAGTCAACGTCGCAATGCGCGCCTTGGCCGCTTTGATCTGGTCTTGAAGAACATCCTCATCAAGCGCCATGACCAGCACATCGTAGATATTGAAGAGCTTTCCGGTGTACTGCAAAACGCGGACAAGATCGGAGAGATAGGCTTCCTGGTGGCCCTTGAAAAAGTCTTCGCGCAGGCCGAAGGAACGAAAGATGAAGTTCACGTGCTCCTGGTAGGCGTCATCAAGCGAGTAGAAGGGATTGTAGCGGCAGGATTCCGTAGGGTGCGTCGGGTCGAGAATCCGCAGATCCTGCAAGCGGCCAGCCGCAGCAATGTGTGGCAGAAGATGATCCAGAAACTCGCGTTCACCCTTGCCATCGAAGATAATCATTGGCATCTTGCGATCGCCAAAGCGGCGCGTCAGATCCTGGGCTATGATGTTTTCAAGGAATGTGGACTTGCCAGCGCCTGTGCCGCCGACAATCACGCCGTGCTTGATCCGCACGGCATCTGGCCACAGCCATGGTTCTTTATGTACGTTATAGCCGAGCAATGTAGCGCCATTGTTGTGCGCATCCGTGGCAATTTGTGCATCCGTGGCTGATGGTACAGTGACAGCAGGATGCGGCCAGTTCTCCTCGCGCTTCTGTCTTCGACCAGCAAAGTGGGCAACGATCAAGCCTCCGCCAAAGAACAGAATGGCGCAGTCAAGAAAGATTTCCAGGCATTGATCGTTGCGGAGATGAAGGCGGGAGACAGCGATATACCAGAGAAATCCGAACACCGCGCAGCCAAGCAGAACAACGACACCGGCGACATCCTCCGGTCCTGTTCGCCTGTAGCCGGGTTGATCATAGTAGGAACTCATAGGCTACGCCCCAGAGAGAAGTAGAGGAATACGCCCACCAATGCAAAGACAATTGCGCCAACAAGAATCACCAGCGAGCTTGGCTTCCAACGTCCCCGCTCATCGATGGGTTTCAGATCGTCTGCAAACGCTTGGCGCAATGCCTTCTCAGAATTCGTCTCAATGTCCTCAGAGTGCAGTTTTCGAAGCGCCAGGCGCACCTCTTCCGGCGTGACATAACCCGCGGCATCCATGACTAAAGCACCGCTTCGGCCGTGACCGGCCGGTTCTGATCGACGCCGAAGTTCAACTGGTAGAGCCGCGATTGATTCCCGTCCGTGCCTTTGATGGCAATGACGCCAGTCGCTTTTTCCCCTGGAGCTAGATCGCGTGGAGTGGACTCTGTCTGCGCCACTTCGAGCGCAATCCGCGCCGCGCTTTCAACGATGCGTATGTTTTGCGCTTGAGTTGGTGGTTGTGAAGACTCGCCAGTGCGACTGTGTTTTGACTTGGTGTCTGCGCATAAACAGCCGGCGTTGTCACCCGAAATGGCGCATCCGTCCGATTCGTTATCGAATACCGAATATAGATTTGGTCTCCAGAGCGGTAGATCTGCTCAATCGCAACTTGTACGCGATTGCGCTCTGTCTTGGTCGAATCCTGCACAATGTCTTCCGCTCCCGCAAGCGTCTGCGTGAGAACAAGGGTCGCAATCTTGTGAATCTTTTCTTCAGACAACTCCGCATTCGACTGCGCATTCGCGCGCGGATCGGGAGCAGGAGCGGTGTGAATTGAAACATCCATGGAAGCAAGCGAGCCGGCCGGATCGAGTTCATAGCTCAGCTCGCGAGATGCCGTCCACACAAATAGATTGGTCGAAACGCCCTGCTGAAGCGGCTTGATGAAGACCTTGTCTTCGTGGCGTTCAATCTGAAAACTGTCCGCATCGCCAATGGCAAGCGTCGTCACAGGCTCGCCGAATTCGAGAACGGTGAGATGGTTCATCGATGTTTCTACGTGGCGAATCTGGCCTTGGCCGGTCGTCTGCGCCTCTGCCGCGGCGACTGCAACAACAAAGAACAATGACAAGAGCGTCTTCATAGCGGCCTCCTCGGCGCAAAAATGAAAGGAGAAGCCACGGCTCACGCAGTGACTTCTCCTTTTGGTTATGAGCATTCGAGCGCAGCTGGAATACTCGTGTCCTCAAATGTCAGGTTCCGCTTCCCCTTGTACTGGAAGAGGAATACCCGCTTCACGCCTTCCGGTCCATCGGGATTGGCGATCCGCTCGACAAGAAATGCGCGTTGCTGATCGTCAAACCAGACGTACCCGTTGATGGTCTTCGGCAATCGAACCCTTACCCGCTGTCCGCCGGTTGCCTCCGCAAAGGCATCGACGATCTCCTGCGGGAAGGATTGGAAGAGAACCGCTCCGGAGCCTGTGCCATTCGAGACGATAGTGTTCATCGCCTGTGCCCATGCCCTGCGATTCTCCTGCTTGCCCTGCGCCCAGTAGTGCACAAACAGGTGGAGCGAGCTGAACTGATCGCGCGCTTCCTGTTCATGTTCCCAGAGTGCAGATTGTGCCTTATTGCGCGCAAGCACTGCCGACCTGCGTTGTTCCTTGTCCTCGCACTTGCGCATGGCATCCCACAGCGCCTGTGCGTTTGCGAGTTGAAGTTTGATCTCCTCCTCGCGTTCGACGATCCGGCTTGCGACATCGGCGTAAATGGAGTTGACCAACTGGCATTCCTCGAACATTCCCTTGGTGACGGTTTCGCCAGAGAAGAGTCCGCGGAAGTCCTCGATCGACATCCTTTCATCGAAATTCAAGCCAGATTCGTTGGGCAGAAAGCCAAGCTCTTTGCGCATCACGTTATAGAGCCTGCCGACTTTGTCGGTGTCCGCTACATCCAGGTGAGCCGGCAGATCCGACACTCTGCGCTCGCGTTTGTATTTGAGCCAGGGCGCCGAAGCTACCTCCTTGCGGATTTCAATGATCACCGATTCGTCGATCTCAACCCGGTGTTTAAGCGAGTCGAGAGCGTTCTGCAGTTGTTCGACGAGCTTGTATGCAAGGTCCGGCCGTCCAGCAGCCAGGCACGAAGTTTTCAGATCGGTAATGGAACCGATCCTGTTTCCACGCGCCTTCATGGCAACCAGGCAGACGTTCCACCAGGGAGACTTCGCCTTTGTGAGCTTGGTCTTTTGCTGGCGGAACTGCTCTCCGTATGCAATCCGTCCCGCAACAAAACGCGGAAATTGATCGGACGGCATAATGCAGACAGTGTCGAAGTCGAAGTCACCGCCATTCCGTTTCGCCGTCTCCGAGTGGAGGATGTAGGTTCCCTCCATGCGAAGTTGGCGTTCGAGGATGTTGGCGATCTCGGACTCTTCAATATCCGCGCTCAGCGCACGTTTGAGCGATGAAACAAGTTCGTCGTTGGTGAGATGGCGGATGGGAAGCAAATCCTCCTGCATCCGAATGGGATACCGGATGCAAAGTCCCTGTTCCGCCGTTAGCGATGTGATGGACGTGTCCAACGGAATCCAGTCCGAGGCCGAGAGAATCTTTCCCCGGTACTCGATCAGGATGCCATCATCTGCCAGTGCAAATGCCGGCATCCGGAAACCTCCACCTGTGCAGATGCGAAATGCCCAGCGGGCCAGCTTGCGGTTGATCTGGTTCGACACGTAGGGGAACTTGATGCTGGTTCCGCTGCGATCGGCCAGAAGCACAGCTTCAGCCGGTTCCCACTCTTCGGAGAAGTGACTTGCGCCACTCTCCAACGATTCAGGATCAAAGCTCGAATCCTCATCCTCGAATGCGGCAACGTCGGACGATTTGCCCAGTAGTTCGAGCAAAGCATCGTAATCGCCCTCGTCCCAAGCCTTTCTCACCTTGCGAATCTGCTCAATGGCCCGAGGCATGATCTCAAGTTGAAGGCTGTCTTCCGAAGCGTGCTCAACCAGCGTATAGCTCGATCCAAACTCCAGTGTCCGGGAAATCTCCTTGATCCCAAGAACCGCTGGACCCGTATACAACCGGCCCGATGTACCCAGCTGTGGAAGGAAGCGCAAGCCCCCTTTCAATGCCGGTTTCGTGGCGCTATCGGGCAGAATGAGATCGACCCCAAGCCTGTCGGCCACGCGGTCGCTCATCGCCTTGAGTGCGCCTTTTGCCTGCTTCGGTTCATGCGCATCGAACGCCAGTCGGAACTGGCAGAACCTGTTGGTGCCGATCTTGAGCTTGCGGTAGACGGACTCACGAACCCATCCGCGGCAGTCGTTGGTTCCAAGAGCGTGCTCCTGGACAACGGCGACGCGAAAGTTTGGTTCGTCCACCATCAGCCTGCAGTCAGAGACGAGAATGGCAAAGTACACCATCGCTGCCTCGGGCCAATGCTGAAAGCGCTCAGCAATCTGTTTGGAGTGCGCGAGATCGACAAAGTAGAACTTTCCGTCCTTCGCCGAGTTGCTCGCGCCCACCAAACGGTATTCGACCCCGCCGTAAACGAGTTTGGCCATGCGGTTTTCGACCACTGACTGCTCATACGGCGTCAACTCATGCGGCACGCTGATGCGCGCTACCTGGATGCCGGGATAAAGCTCAGCTAGCAATTTGCCTTCGAGCGTATCCTTGCGGCCCAGTTGGCTAGGCTTGCGGGTCACTTCACCTGACGCATCAATGCTCAACTCAAGAATGAGCCGTTGATCGATGGCCGTCTTCTGTGTCCTGTTCGCTGTCATTTTCTCCTCACTTGTCTGGCGCTTCGAGACGAAGTGACTAGAGATCTGCTGATCCTGGTCTTGAATCTCTTCGCCTGGCCGCCCGCGTTAGGGGTGGTAATGATCCAACCAGGTTCGAGATTTCAAACCGGGTCAGCGGAATTCCTCATCGCGCATGCGATAAGGCGTCAAAGGAGGATGACAATAGCCGTATTTCAGGTTTGTATCCTCTTTGAATCCGTTGACCTGTGGCGCTGCTATTTGCGCACGGGCCGCTTCACCAATGTCGGAGAGCCGCCCTGGATCTCCGCCTCCGCCTTGTAGACCACGACGGAGTAGAGCAAACCGCTCTTCGTTTGAAACGCTTTGATCAGGGCCTCTCCTTCGTTTGCGGCCTCGGCACCAAGCTCAGGTTTTTCGGGCGACGATCCATCTTTGGCCAGGAAGTATCGGGCTTGTTGATCTTCCTCGTAGCCACGCCTACGTCTCTGTTTCGGCTCACTAGCCGATGTCGGCAATTGCTCGTTTCGGGGTACGCTCACTGTTGCTGTCGCCATCACAGGCCTCCTTGATTTGCCGCAGTGTCACTGCCGGATACTGTGTCTGGCGCATTCAAGATCTGATTGCGGCGTTCGCCGTCGATGGGCCGCTCACTGTACTCGGCAATCCATAATCCATCGGGATTCGTATCCGATCTTTTGTCCGCAATTACCCGTATGCGGTATTCATTCACAAAATGATCGGTGACCTCAGTTCCGTTTGAGAGATGATGAACGTCCTTGACTCCGTAGATCAGATACGTGAGCGGCTCTCCCGCTACGGCGTCAAGTTCGCGCAGATGAAAGACCGATTGAATCTGCCCGTCGTCGATCTTGCCGCGTGTATTGTCGTCAGCCATCGCCTTTAACGTATAGCCACGCAGGTTGCGAGTCATCATATTGAGGCTTGCTGACCAGTGATCGTCCACATCGGACGGCGAGTAATTGAGATAGCTGGTAAGGAACCGTTTGACGAAAGCCTCATCGAGAAACTGGTCCGTGCCCGCTGTAGCGAGATCTGTTACACCGCCCTTGGCAGGCTTGCCCACAATCGAAGCATCGCCATTCGGGCCGATGCGAATCACGGTTGGCGGTTGCATACGCGCGAAGACGGCGATGCCGATTGCAGCCAATGCGATAGGGATCGTCAGAAACGCCAGCAACCATGCGCGATTCGCATTCGCTCGCAGCGCACCATCCACTTCGTAATACTTGGCCCTCACAATGACGGCCTCGCCTGAAGCATCCGCTTTCGTCTTCATGAATAACCTCCTATTTCTTCTCTGATGATCGTTTCGTCACGTTCGCCACCCCCTGCGCCGCAATACGGGCGGCATGGTAAGCACCCCATGTTCCGATGTTGTAACGGTGGACGCTTGGTCCACGCCTAGCTGGCGCGGATGTTCTCGAACGGCCGGTGCTTTCCCGATTGGCTGTACCGGTGGATTCTGCCGAAGTGGCATCTGGGCCAGTTTCACTCTCGGTCGGACTATCGCTTGAATCCGATCCCATCACATCGCTGAATGAACCGCGAATCTGATCGGCGTGGCCGTCGATCGTTGGGCTGTCGCCGGAGGAACCTGATGAAGTTGCCGGTAACATCTGAGGCGGAGCAGGCTGATTCGATCCCGCCGATGAGCCCGTCAACCGTCCCGCAGATGCAGCAGTGCTCGCGGCGCTACTGCCTGCCTCTGCACCATGAGAAGCACTGGTACCAGCAGCGGCAATTCCGGCGGCCGCGCCTTCTCCGGCAGCGATGCCAGCGGTCACAGCCGTTGCCGCTGCCCCCACCAATGCGACCGCTGTTGCTCCAACGTCGCCGCTGACAATCCGTTTGGCGATGAATGGAATGACAGCAATTGCCAGCGAATAGATGATGCTGGCAATTCCGATAAGGAATGAACCTTCGAGATTTCCCAAGCCACCAAGAAAACTATTCTGGCCAAGCATCTGGCCGACTTGGCCCATTTGTACAGCGCTCAACAAGGCACCAAATCCTCCGTAAAGGATCGGCCAGGAATTCCAGATAAACACGTTCTCGATATAGGATTTGGCTATACGGTTCGCCCCTCCCAGGGGTAACAGAGCAATCACTATCGGACCAAATATGTAGAGAACGCTGCCGTAGAAGATGTAGAAGAAACCAAAAACAACAATGACGATGGGATACAGCAAGTAGGCGACGATAATCAATAGACCATCTATAAGTCCCGCCATGGAACCCGTTATCAGTCCCCACAATTGCTGGACGCCAGCCTGGCTGTATTGCGTCTGAAGGTCGTTCTTCCAATTCTCAAAGAGGTTATACGCCCCCGACGCATTGCTGACCCAGTTGCCTGCGTTGACGAATCCCTGGTTGACCGTTGTGAAGACGGAGCCATAGTTCATTACTACCAGCGCTGTGACGATGTATTTGATCAGATTGGTTCCCAAACCGCGTACGTCTCCGCCATGCAGAGCCGACTGATAGACCTGCCAGAGAAAGCCCACGAGCAGCACGACGTAGGCAGCATTCTGCATCCCACTCGTGATACTGGTTGAGTCAATCCCGGCTACTGCTTGCGTCAGAAAACGCTCGAAGAGATTCAATTGCGTCAACTGGAAGAACGCAAGCAGCGTTACGGAGACGTGCGGATTGGGAATCGGAATCGTCATCGCGCATTACCTGTTCGTCAGCGCCCCATTGATGAGGCCGTTGTTGTTCGTGTTGTTTGTGGTTGCCAATTTCGCTATCGCGCTTTGATTGGCAAGATCAATTCCACGCGTACGCATCAACTCGGCGAGCGCCGCCTGGGTGTAGGCATTTGCCCTCACAACCCAAACATCGGCCTCGGCTTCAAGAATCGGCGCACTGCCCGGTGCCGCTGCCGAGATCTGTTGCCCCATCTGGTCTGCTTCCTTGAGTTCCGCATCTGCAAGAGCATCGATTTGTATGGCCCGCTTCATTGCGTCCTGAGCCTGAGCGTCGGTCATATCGGTCACCGTTCGCACAGCAGGCGATGCCGTATTCTGCGCCATTACAACGCCGTAAACGGATTGGTACTGACCGGAAACGCTGCCCACATTGGTAGCGTTGCGGGAAAGCAGCAGGGATTCGAGGTTTCCTGACTGAGGCAATGTTGCACTCGCGACGTTCACATGAAACAGATTGCTTACTTGGCTGAACTGATTCTCGAACTGCATGACTGAGTTTTTGGCCTGGTTGATCGCTGCGAGAGGATACATCACCTCTTGTTCATACTTTGCGGTCGTCTGTTCGTACTGATTGACGGTCTTCAACGGCCCAGCAATATAGGTCGTCATCAGCGATTGCACCTTCTGAAGCGCCGCGAGGATGGCCGCAACATCGATGCCAAACTGTCCATTCGCCTTTATTGGCAAGATCGTAATCACTGCGAGCAGAACAGCCGCGAACTTGAGCAGAGTGGACCGATACCAAGGACGCTCTGCTGTCTTGGCAGTCTCGACACTGGAACTGAGCAATGCTATCCCAGAAGGTGAATCACGCCTGCGGTGCCAGAAGAATGGCTTGCGCACTTTGTTTGTGGATTTCTTTGCATCTGTCATCACACTCTCCTTAACGCGCCGTGAGCGCTCCAGTAATCATGCTGTTGATCCCGCCCGTGATTGTTGTTCTGCGCTTCATGAGCGCATTGTCGTGTGCAAGGCGTCCAGCCTCCTGGCGCAATTCCGCGGCCAGCATCTTCTGCATGTAGGCCTGGCAACGAAGATTGGCGACCTGAGCCTGCGCAGACAGATAGGGATTCGAGCCGGGCGTAGTGACCGCGACTTGGTTCTCCATCTGGTTTGCGGTGTTGAGAATCGTGTCCGCGCCCTGATCGGCGATGAGCGTTGTCTTGAGGTTCTCCTGCCCCAGTGCGTCGTCCATGTCCATCATCAGCCGATCCTGCGGCGCGGCGTTGTTTACCTGCGGAACTGTTCCGTAGTTCGCCGAGAAGCTTGCACCAAGAGCCGGAATCTGCGACGACATACGGCTATGCAGAATCGACTCGAACTGTTGCGGGCCCGCAGTAACCGCGCTCGAATAGCGGGTACTGAATACCTGATTCATCTGATTGCGAAAGCTGGAAATCGAATTCGCAACGAAGCCACGGGCCTGATTGAGCGCGGCCAATGGCCACATGGTTGTCTGGTAGAGTTGCTGAACCTGTTGCGTAATCTGGTTGATCGATTTGAGCGAGCCGCCAATGTCGCTCTGAATCGTGCCAAAAAGCTCCCCAAAGACATCGAAGATGCCTGCATGGGCACGGGCCGGCGTAAACAGTAGCACGGCGCAAAGGACTGATGCCGCCATTGCCCACTTCCATCGACGGCGAGGAATTCCACTTGTCGCACCGGACTCAGCCGTGCATGGGACACCGTTCAGCAACAACTCTTCTTCCGATTTGTTCTCGTCATGTTTCACTGCGCAAGTACCTCCTGAACTTCGCCTGAGAGTTCTTCCGTCAAAGGAGCATATTCGGCCAGTCCGCGCGGGAAGCGCTCGGCGAGCTTCTCGTAAGCCTCGATCCGCGCCATCGATGCGTTTTTCCATATCCACCATTTGCGGTAGGTGCGCTCCCGCGCATAGGTTGTAGTGATCCAGTAGTCCACCGAACTCGGCACGATGCGAATCGAATGCGTGGACTCTGCTTTCTCGCCAATTGCAATCAGGAACTCGGCGCTGTGGCCCTTCTTCGGATGAGCGAAGGTTTTGATCTGGTTGAGCGCAGTTTCGTTCAGGTGGACGTGCTCCCGGAGCGCCGTCATATCGCCTGGCTGCTTGCCAATGATCTTCGTCGTCGCGTTTTTGACGATGCCGGCACCGTGCTCGTTGGGCTTGTCCGGAGTACCGACGAAATCCTCCGGCGTCTGGCTGATTCCCCAGACGCTGGCATTGCGCTTGCGGGCCGTGCGGAAGAGTTGCACGACCACACTCGCCAGAATGGGGGACTCAAGCAGCGCCCAGCATTCGTCAAGCAGGACGATGCTTGGCTGGCCCGTCGATCCCGATGCACGATAGGTGGCCGTATGCGCAATCAGCAAACTCATGGCGCGCTCCAGACGCGGATCGTCTTTCAACTTTTCGACGTTGAAGTAGAGCCAGGGATTGTTCAACTCGACAGTTGTCGGCCTATCGAAGAGTCGGGCATACGGCCCCTCATCCACCCAGGCACGCAACTTGGTCGAGGCCATCTGGGCCATCGTATTGATCTTCTGGTTGCGATCCCGGTCCTGCCAATGCGCCAGTTCCGCCGCCAGATCGCCGAAGAGTGGAATCGGATTCGAGGTCTTTGCGCTGCAACGCTTGTATGTCGATCCGATGGCTTCAAGCAGCACGCTGTCCAGCAGGTCGATGTCGAGATCGGGAGGGGTATTCTCGCCCAGCATGTGCCGGGTCAGGTTTTTGAGAAACGAAATCTGGTCATTCGAAGGCCTATCCTCGCCCTTGGGCAGATCCCAGGGATTGATCGTTTGCTCCGAATCGAGCGACATCTCGATCATCTCCCCGCCCATCAACTCCACCAGCGGTTGGTAGGAATCCCCGCGCTCCAGAATCGAGATCAGCGGATTCGCCCGCGCGGCCATCAGGAGCATTTGCTGAGCGGCCAGCGTCTTGCCGCCGCCGCTTTTCGCCATCAGCAGGCCGTTGGCATCCGATAGATCTGGATCGAACATAGAAAATGGAATGAGCTGCCGGAACGGCGTCTCGAAGAGGATCAGCGGGCTCCTCCTGGTTCCGGTCCACGGCATCTCGACGGGAACCAGATCGGCGACATTCGAGGTGAGCATATCCTGGTCCCGCTTGTCAGCTTCGCCCATCCCCGGCAACGTGCCAAGAAAGATGCGCCGCTTGGCTATGGTCTCCGCTACGGCTTTCGCGCCATTCATGTGCGTAAATGCATTCAAGACTTCCTGCGTGCGGTTGGCCAACTCGCGCTCCGATTGTTCGAGATCCCGCATCGTCACCGCCGGCTGTGAGGTCCGCACGATGACCGAGACACTCAGCTTCGCAGTCTTGAGCGATGATGAAATGATGTCGCGCTGCACCTGGATCAACTGCGCCTGGGCAACCTCGGCCTCTGGATTCGACTTGAAGTTGCCATTTGCATCCTTCTGCGCTGCGGTCATCTTTTGTAGGCGTTTTTTGTAGCTCTTGAGCACCTTTACCTGATCGGGGATTACGACCTGTCCGCTGATGACAATAGGAAAACCAAGTGTCGAAAAGTTCTGCAGCATCCCTGGGAACGTAGCGTCGGGTAATTCCTTCAGGCTCACCACACCGTAGAGATAGCCATCGATGTTGAGGTAGGTCTCAGTCTCATTCAGGATGCTCGCCTCCGTGGCCTGCTCTCTGGCGCTGCGATACTCGATCATTCCTTCGCCGGGAACGTAAGGCCTGTGGTCGCGGCGCAAAGGATGCTGTGCGTACTTCAGTTCCTCGAAGAGATCCTGCGTCGAGAGACGGCGTGGACCCAGGTTAGCGGCTTCCATCGATCCCTCGATGCCGCGCAGGATCGATTCGAACTCTGCAAGATAGGTTTCATGCTCCTTGCGCGTGCGCTGGATCGCCTTTTTCTGGCTCAACGTGAAACTGCCAAGCTTGCGATTCTGTTCGGCGGAGTGATAGAGCTTTGCATGAATGCGTGGATCCCAGACGAGGTAGACATGCAGCCGGTTCTCAAAGTAGTAGCCGCGGCGCTCCTTTTCGCGCCACATCTGCAGCCGATGCGCGTCGAGAGCCCTCACCTCCGATTGGGCAGTGCGCTGCTCATGAAGGTAATTGTCCAGAAGATCACCGAGATGCTCAGAGATCTCGTAACGGAACTGTATGCGCATACTGACATCGGGAACGCTGCGGAAGAGCGCCTCCAGCATTGCTTTGGTCTGATTGCGATCGCTGTCCGTAGCGAAGTAGGCGAGAATGCCGCGCAGTTCATAGCCAGCCACAAATGCGCCATTCGTTCGGATCATGACGTTGTCGCCCTCGGGCAGATCCCGCAGAGGAAGCAGTTCGCAGACCGCCGGCGACTTCATCTTTTTCTCGTGTTCCGCGTATGTCATCGGCATGGTTTAACTCTCCTGGCTGACTTATGGCAGTCTTGTTTCAATCCCTGCTTTGCAATTCGGGTCAGTGGAGCGATCCCCTCGTGAAATTTCGACGCGAAGAGTACGCTTGCAAAAATTGCGCGCGCAGCGTCGGCATCGAGTTTGAGAGCGACCGATCCGTCGGTCATCTTCCTGATCGCGGCCTGCATCGGCTAGTCCTCCTCTTCGACCAGATAAGCCTGCATCAACTCGGAATCTCGCTCAAGTGCGCACCACGCCTTTGGAGAGAAGAATGAACGCGCAAGGTCGGTGAGATACCCGCGAGGCCGCCCATACTTGAAAACGATCAGAAACGGCACGGCAAGAGCCGGAACGATAAACTCCATGAAGATGTTGAGCGGCATTCCAAAGACGTGAGCATTGCCGCTTACAAAATGCGCAAGCAGATTCATCAGCGCGGCAAGCGCCAGCACCAGAATCAAGTCCTCGAACTCCAGTCCAAGAAACGTCACCTTGGTATGAAGATTGCGATGAACAGGCGTCAGATCAAGACTCATACAGACCTCCTCATATGCCATGTGCGTGCGTGACCATCGACTCCGCCAGGCGCATCATTCCTGAAACCATCAACGCGGCGATTGCAGCCACGAACTTCCTGATCCAGGTTGAACCTGGATAGATCTCTGCAACCACGCCGCCCATATGCAAGGCCATAGCAGCAAGTTGGGTCAAAGCGAATACCGGAAGAATCACGTTGGCGACCCAATTGACCAGGCTCATTGTCGCCATCCAAAAACCATCCGCACTGGTCGCCCCGGCGTGTTGAACAAAGCCCTCCAGAGCCCGCAACATTCCCGAACACATCAGCGATGCGAAGCCGCCGTAGAGCAACTGTTCGAACTGGCCTCCCTTGCTGTAGCGGTAGACTGCGCCCGCAAAGAACATTCCGGCCATCGTTGGCATCATGGTATTGCCGGCCCAGGAGGCGAGGTTCGTAATTGCACCATCAAGACTCATTCGCTTATCCTCACGCTGCCATGGCCTTGAACAACGCCAATAGCCCACTCAAACTTAGAAAGGCAATGGCGGCAAAGATCAGCCGTACCCACGGCCTATGCCGTACATAGTTGATGACCGCGCCCACACAGGCCAACCCCGCCGCTGCCGGCATAATCTGACCGGCGATGTAGTTCCAAAGAGAAGCGAGCATGTCGGTCGTGGCGTATTCGCCGCCGGAGTTCCAACCTTGAAGCAACTGCATCGTCGCCGAGATCGACATCAAAAAGAGCGCGGCAAGAATCGATGACAGTGGATTCTCTCCACCTGCTACATCCAGCGTTGCCTTTAGAACGAAATACGCCGCAATCACGGGAACGAGTCTCGCGACAACAATCTGATTCACGAAGTTCTTGAAGACCGTCTCCATACTGGCAAGCCAACTTGTTCCAACCGACCCGCTCGCCGAAGGAACATGGATGCCTTGCGCTGCAATCCATGAGAGAAGCTGTGGGATTGTCAGAAGAACAACCGTCCACAGAATCCATTTGCCCGCTCGGCCATTGATGTGGAAATTGATTCCACCCTCCTGCCGAAGGCTGACGCCCGCGGCGGCCAGAGTGCAGAACGCCGCGGGAACCGCCAGATCGAACAGCAGTTGCAACAGGTCGAGAAGGAATTGCGGCACAGGCATCTAGCGCTCCTTACTGAATGCCTTGTGCTTGCGTGATGAAGCCCTCGGCCATGCGCCCGAGTCCAGAGATCACCATCAGGGCAACGCCGGTAACTCCCCAGCCCATGTAGCCGCGACCGCTCTTGAAGTGCCAACCGGCAACGCCGAGGCAGGCTACTGCAATAACCGGAGCAATGACGTTGCAGCCCCAGTTGACGATATTGAGGACAGTGCCCTCGACCGTGGTCGCCTGCTGGCCCTGCACGGCCTGGCCAAATTGTGGGCTTGTTCCGAGGTTCTGAGCTTTGGCCACAAACGGCGCCATGAGATTACCCAGAAGCATGAAGGTCAAAGCAATCTTCACCGCGATATGCAGCCAGTTGATCTCCACCGGACGGTAGAGAACGAGTGTTGAGGATGTAGCGGTCGCAGCTCCGCGCCGCCAGAAGGCCAATGCGGTTCTCATACGTTTTCTCTCCTGGACGCGGTTGCTCTCGGCATCCGTGTCGAACAAGAGATTGTGACTGATGCAAAACTCCGTCAAATTGCCACGCAAATCACAACTGCCAAACGCATCCATCTCCAGGTGTGACAGAAACCTCAATGGAACCAGTACAAATCGCGCATTTCGTGTAGCTCTGATTTCGATAAAGAGCTAAAATCCTATTCGTAAGAGATTCTGGAGCATATCGCGGCCGACACCGCGCGGCTCATAGGAAAAGCGAATGGCGACCACGGGGCAACAGACGGCATATCGGTGTAATCAGTGCGGCAGCCCTGAGATCGTGGCTCTGTCTTTGCTTCACGAACAGGGAACCCGTAGCTTCTCCGGGCGCTTCACCTCTGGCGTCAGCCAGTCCTATTCCGCGCGAGCCGCTGCGCCTCCCAAGCCGAAGCGATATTTCCGACCCATCATTTTGTGGGGACCGGTTGTTGTATTCTTCGGCATGTGGACGTATGTAGGATTCAACACGTTGTTCATGCACCCTAAGGTATTCGTTCTTAAAGAACTTTTAGCAGTGGTGTTTTTTCTCTTATTCATTGCTGCTCTTTCAAGGTTGCTAGTGAGCCTTGGCCGCGTCAACCGCTACAATCGCGAGGTCTACGAGCAACCATATTCAGACTGGGCGCACACCTTCATGTGCCGTCGCTGCGGGAAGTATTCCCTGATTCGTCCGTAGCTGCTGGAGAATGATCGCTCTGCGAATTTGCCTCAAACGCACAACGAGGCAACGGGATCGATAATGCCTCAAATGTGTGTTGAGGAATTTGACGCAATATGACTCAAACGCACAACGAGGCATTCGGATCGATCATTGCTCAAGTGCGCGATGAGGAATTGAAGGCATTTTGCCTCAAACGCACATTGAGGCATCGGGATCGATTATTGCTCAAATGCATGATGAGGAATTCGAGACAATTTTACTCAAACGCACAACGAGGCAATGGGACCGATCTTTCCTCAACGCGGTTACGAACAATAAAACCATCCTCGCACTTCATCGTTATCTTCTGGCCCAAAACATGCCCTGGCCGAAGCCAGGGCTAGTAGCGAACACCGGAATCTTATTGGACGACTGATGCAACCTTGTGAAGCTCTGCGGTGTTCTCAGTGTGCTTGGTAAAGACGATGTAGATTTTCGTATCGGCAGGCACGGACACCACAACGCGACTATTGGCGTTCAAGCTCATCATCTCCGTGTCGCCTGCTGTCCCGATGTTTTCGGCCAGCCGCTCCCGCAGCATATCGCTTTCGGAAAACGCGGCGCTTGAATTGTTGCCGGCCACCTCGGCAAGCACGGAGCCGATGCCAGAAGCCGCGCGAACCAGGAAGTTCTTACCAGTGTTCTTCCCGTAGACATTGCCTTTGATCGGTCCGAGATCAAGCCCAGTGCCTACGGCTTCGATCTTCTCCCTGGCGCCGTCCAGCAATTCAACCTCCTCAAACTTCACGCTGACTAGCCCGCTGCGATCCGCCTGTTGAAGAGATCCATAGACTCGCGCGCCAGCGGGTAGAACGATTTTGTCGCCGATCGCGTAGGTGTACTCAACCACGGCCACAACCGGCGTCAGCACTGCGCTTGAAATCTGCGTTTCGAGCTTCGCCTCGATCCGTGTCCCAGGCGTGAGATCGAGTCGCGGCGTCGCATCGACACTCGTGCTCGTATTTGAAAGCGCCCCGGCTGAACTCTGCGTTACGCTTCGCACAAAGACGAGCGATGGCTCCTTCAATGTGTTTTGCTGCTGGCTCTGCGAAGTCGGTTGATTCGATGCTTCGCCATATGGCGCAGGATCTTCCCACTTCTGTTGCGTATCCTCGAACGTCGGCACACTGGCCAGCGTTCTTCCGGCTCGTGGCTTAGCAGTAGCAGGATTCTCGGCAGCATTTGAATTCGATTTGAGAGCTATTGAGCCTGTCAAAGTGCGCGTCCGCCGGATGTCACTCGGACCAAGTTGGCCGGCCGCATTGTCCGGCGCTGCGGTACGCACGGTGTCCATAACAGGCGTGACGCTTCCCTTGGCTGGCTTCGTTTCTGCTTGTTTCTGTTGCTGAGTCTGTGGTTTTGCCGCAATCTGTTTCTTGGGCGTATGGCCTGCAATTGCCGTAATGATGAAGAATAGAACCGCAACCGCAAGCCCACCGCCAAGAAGTAACAGTTTGCCTTTGCTCAAGCCTTCCGAGCCGCTTTTGTTTACCCGTGTCGCAAATGCTGGCGTACCTATCGCAGGCTGCTCTTGATTGATCCCGACTCCTTGCGATACGCCCTGCTCCACGGCGCCTTCAGTCGGAGCAGTCGAGTCAATGGTGCTGTTTTCGATGCTGTCGTTGATGCTCATAGTCGATAGCCCCTTTCTATTGGCGATCCGCTGAAATCGGCGGAGTGAATGGAAGTCTGATCAGAATCGGCCGGTCGATCTGATCTGCTTGCGCAATCTGCAGGAAGAGTTGTTCGGTGGACTGTTTGAAGTTGGGCCGGTCGAAGACGGCTACACCGTCGGCGCGCGCTCCCGCTTCAAGCCGCGTCGTGCTGAGCTTGTAATCGCGAATCTCCATCTGGTCGGATAGAATTCCCTTGCTTTTCTTCGACTTCTTTTTCTCCGGTTTGCGCACAGCGATTTGAATCTGTGGCGGTACGATCTCGACTGAGGCATCCGAATTGTTGAAGATCGAGTAAGCAACGACGGTCTCGTTCTTCCACTGCCTGACACCGCCAACGGATGTTTCTATCTGGCGGCCCTCCCACTTCGTCCACGCTGGAGCATTGAGTTGTGCCTGTTGCGTGAACACCTCGTCGAGTTTCGACCTGGGCGCATCGCCTGTGCCGGATGATCGTTCAACAGCGCGCGAATCCGTCTTCCGCCCCCGGCTATTATCCGAGGTATTCTGCGCTATCGGCCCAGGTGTATCGCCAGCAACCAGAAAACTGTGCATCGTGCGGTACTCAATCAGGAAGTCAACGGGGGGCGTGTCGCTTGCGGCGCTCGCGCCCGCGCTGATTAACTCAATCGTCACGTGCTGGCCGGATTTGGTCGCGATCAACAGATTCGATTGCGCCGGTTCCTTGGTGATGGGTTTGACGTAGACGTACTGCGGCTCGCCCTCGTTGTGTTCAGCCTTGAATGCGCCGGGACTGCCCAGGATCACGGACGTGACGTCCTCGGGCATCCGGATCGACGACTCGAACTCCGGGCGCAGATTGAGGATCGTCACCTCTCTCGGATCAATCGTGAGAGTGGCGACCCGCGCCGGAACGGCATGATCCGCTGCGAATATCCGCAACGGAATGAAGAGTGCTGCTGAAAGCAGCGTGTAAAACCTCATTGCATTTACCTCCTTTGCGGCCTTTTCGCCGCTCGTTTGCGCATCGTGTATCTCAGCCGAACAGCCTCGACGTAGGCCACAACATCCGGGTTGCTGTAGTTCAATTGCTTTTGCGATACCCAGCGATCACCGGCATAGTAGGCGGCCGACACCAACCTTATATCGCCATGAAACTCCCACATCAGCGCCGTCACATAGCGTGTGCCAGCGGCGATATTTTCTTCGACATCGAATGGATGATCGGCTCCGTAACGCCGTGCCGTCGCAGGCATCAGTTGCATAAGCCCCATCGCGCCCTTGTCCGAGACGGCACGAGGATTCCAGCGCGATTCAACATCGATCAACGCGGCGATCAATTCTGGTTGAACACGATAATGAGCCGCGTATCGGCGGACGCATCGTTCCGCCTCAGATGCGTCTGGCTGTGCGCGAGCGCAGGGCTGCACGGCAAAGATCAGAAGAACTAGCGGAAGGATTCTCTTTGTCATTCCGTCGCCTCCGTAACTGTGAGCCTGGCGGCAAACCGCGCGCCATCGTCGAGCAGGCTCTTGAATCCCTCGCGCAGCAGCAGATGGCGCCTGTCCTTTTCCGTCTTTGCAAGGAATGGCAGCAGCACATCGCGAAGATCTTCGGTTACATGGTCCGTGCCCAGCAGGCGGAGCGCATTGGCGAAGTCGATCATCTCCGAGACCGACGGCGGCTTTTCGAGCGAATAGTTGCGGAACGAAAGCGCAATCCCCGCCATCTCCCGATGAAATCTCTCATCGGCATCAGGCGTGCGGCTGGCGATGATCTCAGCTTCGCGGCTTGGCGTCGGATGCTCGACTCGCACATACAAACTGCGCCGCCGGATTGGATCGCCCAACCGGCGCTCCTCGTTGCTCGTAAGCACCACGAAAGGAATGCTCTTTGCTTCGACAGTGCCAAACTCAGGGATCGACAACTGCCAGGCCGAGAGGATCTCAAGCAGCATCGCCTCAAACCCCTCATCCACCTTGTCCAATTCGTCAATCAGCAGCACGCACGGTCGCTCGCATTCAAGCGCGCGCATCAGCGGACCCGCCCGGAAGAAGTCGCGCCCCTTGAGGCTTGCCTGCACACTCTGCCAATCCCCGTGCGCACCCCGTGCGAACTCCATATAGAGCCTCTGGAGGCCCTCGTCGAACTTCCCGATGGCCTGGTCCTCGGTCACGCCGCGATAGCACTGCAGTCGCTCAATATGTGTCCCGGCGGCTTTGGCGACCGAGACGGCTAATTGCGTCTTGCCTGAACCAGCCGGCCCTTCAAGCAGCAACGGTTTCTGCATCTTGGCCGCCAGATAAACGACCTTGATCATCACCGGATCGATGAAATAGCCAGTGGTGGCCAACTTGCTTGACAACTCAGTGATTGAATCAAACAAGGATTTCCTCCCTTCGCTCTCGATCAGGCACACTGGGGCAGTGCATATGCATCAAGGACAGTTAGCACTCTTCGCTCACTTTCATACCTCTCAATCGGTAACGAGCATGTCTCTGATCCAAAACTCGGTCAAATTCGCCAGTTTGGCCGGAGACGTGGAGCTTCCTATCCGGTGTAATGCCAAGTTAAGACAGTCCCTGCAGTCGCCTGTGAACGCGCTGGGCAATTCGCTCAGGAATTCTCATGGAGGTGTAGCCTCTTTTGAGTCTGGTTTCTGGCCGTGCGATCTTCACTACTCCAGGCTCCTTTGTGAAAAGGCGGCGTATCGTGTTCTCGCTGAAGAACCACAGTTTGGAAAGTTCTGCCACCGTGTAGTGCCTTTCCAGAGCGGGCACGCCGACGGTTGCCTCAGGGAAGCCCAGGCTGTTTGAAAAAGTTTGCGGTTCATGTAGGAGTTCCATCTGGCACCTCTCAAGATTTTGACTTGCGCTGTTGGAAGAAACGGACGTCGGTCGAAGATGTGGATTCAACCCGCACATCGGGAACCGATTGGGTTACAAGTAATCCAGGTTGAACACTCGGTCAAGTCTCGGTTGCGGGAGATGTATCAGAATAGAAAATAGCCTCAAGCGGGGAACGTACAATGGAGTTCGCGGGGTCTTGAGATGACTATTCATCAGCCAAGCGGACGAAGAAAAATGGGCAGAAATGGACTGCGACTCGTCCATGACTCAGGTAGCGGAGTTGTCTCTTTGACAGATATTCCCGGCCCGATCGCAGAATCGCTCCGTAGCCAATTCAGCGAGGAGATGGTCGCACTGTTCCGCAGAGCGAACGTGGGCCCCGCGCTCATCTATGCATTCTCGAAGACAGGCCTGGTGGTGACTGAAGAGAATCGAGACCGGCTTCCTCCGGCTGAATACCGGGAATGGAAGCAAGCACTGCGTGAGTACCAGCGGAGACTGGACGCAGACGGCAAGGCCGTCGCTCTTTGCTACACACTGCATCATGACACCGGCCGGTCGGAGCTATCGAAGAAAATGCGATTCGCGGCGTCCGAGCTCGCTGTTGTCGTGCTCAATGCATTGGATGAGGGGATCAGCTCCTTTGCGATGGAAGGCGTCTTCCTCAATGCCTGGCTGACTTTGGCTTGCCGGCACAACCATGTTCTTGCCGATGATCGGGAAGGGCTTCGAAAGCAATTCGGTGCGGAGTTGCCTGAGATCCGGAATCTGCTGAACGAAATCTACGATGATCTGCCGAGCCCCTCCTGGAGTCCGGCTGTCGAAAAACGCTTTGCACGAATCGATGCCGCGAGGGCTGTCCCAGAGACCTGGCTTGGGAAGCCACCCGCCTCCAAAGGCGATGCGGAGTGGGAGATGACTCCTGCTTTCGAGCACCTGCAATTCGCAATTGAATTCTGCAACGCCGCCGAGGTTCCCGAGGATGTCATGGAGGCAATGTTCTTTCGCTTCTGGCTGCGGACGCTCGTTCTCAACGACCGATTGCCCGAACTTTTTTTCCAGACGCTTGATCGGAACTGGGAACTGGTTCATGCGCAGGTTCAGAATCATATGGCAAGGTACGCCGGTCCCCGCTTGCAGTAGTTCGCTCTACATCGGCTTCCGGTCGGTCCGCCGAGCGTATGAGCTGCCAGCCTGCTTTCCTGTGACCGGAACTCGCAGCATTCGACGGACTGTTCTCTGGATCCGGCACGATGGTCGCACCGACTTCCCACGCGTTACGAACGCTGTCCTGAAGTTGGATCTGCCTTGCCTTCACAAAAGGAGAGTAGCTTTTCTCGGTGATCTTCACCGAAGCGTGCCCAAGGAGCAGCGAGACCTGGTCGATGGGTACGCCTGCAAGCAGCATCTCAACGGCGAAGGTGTCCCGGAACATGTGGGGATGGCAGCGCTTCGGAGAGCCATCAGCCTGAGTCAGGTTGACCAGTTTGAAGAGGCGGCGGTAGCTGCGTTGCCAGTCTGCAACGACGCTCTTCGGCTGCCCGTTGCCGCTCCAGAAAAAGTAGCGTGGATTCGGTTTCGGACCTGGCGGGACATTTTGGAGAGCTTCGACCACGTGCGGCGGGAGAGGCACATAGACCGGCGTTCCGGTCTTGGCCTGATAGAGCATCAGGCTATCGCCGTGCAGCCTATTCCGCTCCAGAGTGACCGCGTCACGGATGCGGAGACCGCTCCAGCGCATCAGCAAGGTTAAAGTGCGGAGGCGGGTCCGGTTGTCCTCTACTGAAACGACACCGCCTCGCTTGTCTCCACACCTTGAGGTCGCGTCCAGTATTCGCTGGAACTCGTCGCGAGGGAAGTAGCCGGTCGGAAATTGCATGACCTTGATCTTGCCCAGCCCCATGGTCGGATTCTGGCTGATATAGCCGCGGCGGACGCCGGCCCAGAAGAAGCCGATCAGACGATCCTGCTTTTTCTGCTTGGCCAAGCCGCCATCCTTCCAGGTGCTGCGGAAAGAGAGCAGGGCGTCGAGATCGATCTGATCGAGGTAGTCCAGTCCTTGCACTCGGGTCCAGGCAAGGAACTGCTTGCGGAAGATGGTATCGAGCTTTGAGAGCGTGGCGGGTTTCAACTCCCGGCTGCGGGCGTCAGCCAGGTAAGACTCAACGGCCTTCTCGATGGTCACTCTGGGCTTTTGCGGCGGTTGAGATGGGATTTGAGCTGAGGGAGCCGAAGCAACTGGTGCGGGAGAAACGACAGCCGGGGGCTCGGGCATCGACGCTGACTTCGGAACCGGCTGGGAGGAAACAGACGCGGGGTTTTCCAGACGATGACGGAATTGCTCGGCTTCGTCCCAGAAGCGCGTCTTCGCGCTCAGGCGGTAGAACTCGCCGTTATGCGATCCCCATATCCATTTGGGGCAGTTGCAGCGGCGCCACAGCTTGTCGCCGTAGTGTTTGCAGTCTGCGGAATGACGTGTGTAGACGGACAGCATCGGGCTCTCCCGCTTCAGACGGGATTCTGCTCGATTCGCCCAAATGGGTCAAACCCGACCGGCTACTGTACAAAACACTGTACAAAAATCGACCCGGTTTTTAGTCCGAAGATGCAAGTCGTTAGGAATAAACGACTTGTTTGTGGTGGAGGCGGCGGGAGTCGAACCCGCGTCCGAAATCGCTGTCAGCCAGGAGCGTTCATGCTTTGTCCGGTTCGTTTTGGATTCGCCCCTGGCACTCAGAACGGACAAGATACGCCAGAAACTAGTCCGATGATCTTGCGGTTACGACACGGACCGAGCCGCAACCGCCAGCCTATTGTATGACGTCCGCTCACAGCCCATAGGCGAAGCCGTGGAAGACGGCAGCTTATTTAATTAAGCTGCAAGTGGCAGACTGTAGTCGGCAACTTTGTTTTTGCAAGCGATTGCGGGTGCTCGCACCCCGGCATGCCTCCGAAGCCGCAATCGATCCCGTCGAAACCGTGACGCCCCCAAATTGACCACCCCGGCGACGAAAACCTGTCTGAGATCGGTCGGGTGCGAGCCGGGCCAACTGGCTCGTGCTGCATATCTTTATTCTACGCCGAAAAGAGGCGGCAGGAACTGTCGAACAGACCGAAGAGATCGCAGCATCCAAATGCCTGAAGTAATCCCGTTGGGTCAGAGGGTCTGACATCGGATAACAGGATTCACGATTTCCCTGGAACTCCAATCCAGAAACGCCGGGAAGTCGCTCTCAATTGGAGAGCGCTGCGATTCTAAAAGTGGTAGGCGATGCCCACACCGGCGCGAAAGTGGGAGGGGGCATAACCCGGAGAATAGCCCGTGGTAGGCGCATTGCTATTGCCCAGGTAGTCGCCTGTCATGCGCAACTTGAAACCGAGGTGCATGGGTACGTCGGCGCCTCCGCCGAGAGCGTAGCTGGCAGCGTTGTAAGAAGTCGCGGGGAAGAAGGAGACAAGATTGTTCCACTCGTGGGCAACCCCGCCTAGTCCGTGAGCAAAGACACTGAAGCCCTTGGCGCGAACGGTGACGCGGGGGCCGAACATGACCAGCGTCACATTCTGGGAGCCGGCACCCGCATTCGCGCTGAAGCGCGAAACGTCGCCTTCGATGCCAACGAAAGGAAACGGCTTGAAATGCGCCGCCGCCTGCCACCCATTCATGCCGGGGGTATACACGTTATACAAATTAGCGCCGACGCGGCTGTAGCCGAAGTACACATCCGACTTGACGCCTCGTGCCTCGGCCGCAGGAACAAGCGAAAACAGCACCACTGCTAGGAACACAATAGAGCTGCGCAGCGTCATGATTGCCCTCTCCTTCCTGTTCGAATTGAATTGCGCGTTCTGTGTAACATGCAACGCAAAGGCCTCGATGTTGAGGCGAACCGGCTGATTGGAAGGAGCTTAATGGGCACTACTGCTTCTCCAAATCGATCGACTCGTACTCACGGCGGTTGATGGCGGCGCGAATCTCGGCCGGGGTCTTGCCTGCCTTGGTCATTTTATAGGCAAAGAAACCCTCTTTGGCGCAGGTGTCGCACTCGGTGCTATGCGCGGTCTCATAGCAACTGCGCAGGCTGGTGTGGCCCAGGGCGCGGTCGCAATGGCACCAGCAGGGGAGCTGGTAGAGCACATTCCCGATCTTGGCCGCCTGCTGGTAGGCGTGCACCTGCCAGGGATACTTGAAGTGTTCGCCGGTGAGTTGTTTGCCGGAGAGAATCGGCGGCAGGGCGCTCACTTTGAGCGGCGCGGAGGGGTGGTAGGCGGGAATATCGTCGGCAGGGTTGGACCACTGCGCAAAGCTGGCCGCGGTTGCGGCAAAGACAGCCAAACCGAGAACCCAACGGCGCTTCATCCAGTTGTTTGTCATAAAGCCCTCTCGAAGTCATTTTAGACTGAAGCGAGCGAGCATCGAAAGCCTCGGTGCAGGCCGTCGGCCCAGGAAGTGTGCGTGCGGCGATTTTGGCGCAAAAAAAGACGGCACGAACGTTCAAGCTGTTCGTGCCGGGAGGCCAGTGACGCAAACTACTTCCAGCGGGAGAGGCGACAATCTCTGCCACCTCCTCAACTGGAATATATACACCATAACATAGGTTCAACCGAAAGCAAATACAAAAATCCAGATTTTCTCAAGATTCCAGGGTTGGCTTCTCTTGAGATCTTCAGCGTTTTGGTACGGAGATCTCTCCGCTAGCGACCGGCTCAATCTGCTGGGTGAAGGCCGTTCGGATCTAGGCTATCTATGTTGAGAATCTTATATTTAATGAATACTCATGCGGCATGCCGCAAGCAGCCAGTGTACTGGGATTTCGTTGTCTGCTATCGCTTCGACGCTTGCCGGGGGGTTGCAATCGGATCACAATGTGGGAAGACAGACCCAAGGTGTTTACCAGTAAGATGCGAGGGTCTGGACCCCATTTCCTGGATTCCTGAATGCGATCCAGCCGGCAGAACTCGATGTAGGCCGGGCAAACTGCCTCGGTGCACCGTCAAGCCAGTCGATCGGCCACCACCGCGAGCTCGAAGTCTTTCGCCGTCAGTCCGCCTGCATCGTGCGTGACCAGGCCCAGGCGCACCCGGTTGTAGCGAATGTCGATATCCGGATGGTGGCCGGCCTCCTCGGCCCTCTCGCCCACCCGGTTGACGAAGGCCAGCGCGGCGAGGAAGTTGTCAAAGTTGAATGTGCGCGTCAACTCCCCATCTTCGATCTGCCAGCCTGGCAGCTCGCCGAGACGGGAAGCAGCTTCTTGAGGGGAAAGTGCAAGCATGGCTTCTGCTCCGAAAATGGATTTTAGACCTTTGTGCGGGTGGCGGCGCCGACAATGTCGAAGGTGGAGAATTGCTTGTCCTGGCCGGTGATCTCCACACGCAGCTCGTGCCAAAGATCGTTGGGAAATTTGAGAAAGACCTCCACAACGCCTGGGTCGAACTGAGTTCCGGAGTGGCGCAGAACCTCTTCGCGAGCCGCATCGAAGCCGCGCGCTTTGCGGTACGGCCGGTCGCTGGTGATCGCGTCCAGCGCATCGGCGACGGCAAAGATGCGAGCTCCGATGGGAATCCCGCTGCCGATGAGCCCGGCCGGATAGCCGCTGCCGTCGTGACGCTCGTGATGGGTGAAGACAATCTCCGCAGCCTCGCTCAAGAACGGGATCTTGCGCAGCATATGGTAGCCGCGCGTGCAATGGTCGCGCATGACCGCCAGTTCTTTCTCTGACAACTTGCCGGGCTTGCGGAGGATGAGGTCGGGAATCGCCATCTTGCCGATGTCGTGCAGGAATGCGCCGCGGGCGATGACCTTGATCGTCGCCGGGTTGATCTCCATCGCGCGGGCCAGCACGATCGTGTACGCGGTCACCCGCTTGGAGTGGCCTTCGGTTTCTGAATCCTTGAGGTCGAGCGCGTCGCCCAGCGCCTCCAGCGTGACGTCGTAGGAGTGCTCCAGTTCTTCCATGGCCTGACGGAGCATTTCGGTTCTGGCCAGGACCGCCCGTTCAAGGTTTTGCTGGTGGTTGTGGCTCTCCTGCAGGGTCTTCCGGTGCTCGAGGGCGCGCCGGACCGTCCCCAGAAGATGCGTGCGCTCGAAGGGCTTGAGCAGATAGTCGTAGGCGCCGCGGTGCATCGAGTCGATGGCCACGCCGATGTCGTGATTGGCGGTGACCATGACCACGGGAAGCTGCGGCTGTTGCCCGCGTATATGCTCCATCAGGGCGATGCCGTTTCCGTCCTGGATGGCGATCTCGGTCAGCACCAGGTCGAAGGCATTCCCTTCCAGCATTCCGAGCGCTTCGAGGCCGCTGGCTGCCAGTCCCACCTGATATCCCTGCCGCTCCAGCGTGGCGCCGATCATCGACCGGGTTTGCGCCTCGTCGTCCACGACCAGGATTCGCGCCGGCATCCGTGCCGTCCTGGGAATTCGTGCGGCTGCGCGCGCGCGTCCCTCCGCGGGACGCTTTGCGCCGGAGAATAGTCCTCCCAGTCCTGCAAGGTGTAGTGCCAAGGCCCGATCCCCCAATACTCCTGCCGGCCAGACAACGCCGCGAGGGCGCGCCCTCATCGAGCGCCACGATCTTCCCGGCGGAATCTCATAGTACACCGCGGAAGAGAATGCCGCCAACTATGTCTTATCGGCAATTCCGGCATTTCCTGCAATCGGCGTGAATCGGCGCCGCAACATTCGAGCCTTCACGAAAGGAGACGATTTGCCCACAACCTGTTGACCGCAAAAGGCTTCAATGGAACGGCATCGCGATTGGCGCGAACGCCGCGGCCGGCCTATCCCTTCTGCCGGCGGGCGCGCTGGGCCGCCGCCCAGCCCTCCTTGACGATCTGGCGAGCGCGGCCAATGGACAGTGAGCCCTCGGGCACGTCCTTGGTGATGCAGGAGCCGGCGCCGATATAGGCTCCGTCGCCCACCGTCACCGGCGCCACGAGCGTGGAGTCGCTGCCCACAAAGGCATCCTTGCCGATGCGGGTTGAGTGCTTCTGAACGCCGTCGTAGTTGCAGGTGATGACCCCGGCGCCGATGTTGGTCCTTTCACCCACCTCGGCATCGCCCAGGTAGGTGAGGTGGTTGGCCTTGGCGCCCTTGCCCAGCTTTGCCTTCTTGGTCTCGACGAAGTTGCCCACATGGGCGTTTTCGCCGATCTCGCTGCCCGGCCGCAGGTGCGCGAAGGGACCGATCCTGGCGCCGTCGGCGACCGTGCTTCCAGCCAGCACCGAGCTTTGCTGAACCAGCACATTGCTGCCCAGCGTGCAGTCTTCGATGACTGAGTAAGACCGGATCAGGCATCCCGAGCCGATCTTCGTGCGCCCCAGCAGTTGCACAAACGGCTCGATCACCGTGTCGGCAGCGACTTCCACATCGGCGTCGATCACCGTGGTCTCCGCCCGGAAGATGGTCACGCCCTGGGCCATCAGCCGGTTGGCCGTCGCGGCGCGCATTGTCGCGTCCAGCGCGACCAGTTCGGATATTGTGTTGGCGCCCAGGACTTCGGCGGCATCCTGAGCCTGAATGGCCACGACGCGCTCGCCCGCGGCCCGCAACAGTCCGGCAACGTCGGTCAAAATCAGCTCCCGGTTGGCGTTCTCGGCGGTCAGCTTGCCGAGTTGCCCGAGCAGCGGCGCGGTCTTGAAGGCGTAGATGCCGGAGTTGATCTCGGCGATGTTTTTCTGTTCGGCGGTGAGCGACTTTTGCTCGACGATGGCATCGACCTCGGGGTAATTCGGGGATTTGCGAAGGATTCTGCCGTAGCCGGTGGGATCATCGGGAACGGCGGTGAGGATGGTCATCGCCGCCTGCCGGGCTTGATGGAAATGCCAGAGCTGCTCGATCGTCTCCGGCCGAATCAGCGGCACGTCACCCGAGAGCACCAGCGCATTTTCGTAGCCTGCGATGGCATCGCGCGCGCACTGGATGGCGTGGCCGGTGCCGAGCTGCTCAGTCTGCTCGACGAAGCGCACGCCGGTCGAAGCCACGGCCGCCCGCACCTTCTCCGCCTGGTGGCCGACGACAACGTAGATGTCCTCCGGAGCCGCAATCTTGCTTGCGGCGGCGATCACGTGCGCCAGCAGCGGCTTGCCGCCGATCTCGTGGAGCACCTTGGGCCGCTGCGACTTCAGCCGCGTGCCCTTGCCCGCCGCCATGATGACCACCGCCAGTTCTAAATTCGGTTCCACGATCTTGCTCCTCATGTAGTGGAGGTTCAAGGTATCCCACCCTAGCCGCAAAAACAAATACGCGGCGAGGGTGGGGCACCCGTTTCATCTCAAATTTTCGGCTATTGCTTCTCCGCCGCCGGCTGCTTGGGCATCGGAATGGCAATGTCCACCGTCTGCACCGGCCCGAGATTCAAATCTGTCAGCGGCGGGTTGATATCCTCCTTCTTCCCCACCACCAGAATCGCCAGCTTGCCGGGATGGATGTACTTCTTTGCCACGCGATCCAGATCGGCTACGGTCACCTTTTCGAGCGCGGCCTTGTAGGTCTCCAGGTAATCCGCCGGATAGCCATAGAACTCCAGCTTCACACGCTCGGCGAGCACCTTCTCCCTGGTGTCGTATTGGAAGAGGAAGGAGTTGAGGATGTCGTCCTTGGCCCGCGCCAACTCCGCCTCGGTAAAGGGCCTGGTCGTCAGTCCCGCGATCTCCTCCAGCGCGAGTTTTGTGGCCTCCACGGTCGACGCGCTCTTGGTCAGCACCACCACGCGGAAGGTGCCAGGATGATCCCAGTTATAGCCGTAACCGCCGCCCACGGCATAGGCCAATCCTTTCTCGGTGCGGATCTTCACAAATAACCGGCTGGCGAAGCCGCCGCCCAGGATTTCGTTCATCACCGCCAGTGAGGGAACGTCGGGATTGCGCCGGTCCGTGCCCAGGCCCACGATCTCGATATTCGACTGGTTCACATCTTCCTTGTCGATGAAGAAGACTCCCGGCTTGGGACCGCTGAAGTGGTCGTCGCGGGCTGGCATGGCCTTCACCGGCGGCAGCCCCTCGAAGGCCGCGCGCAGCTTGGCTTCCATCGCCGCCGGGTCGAAGTCGCCCTCGACCGAGACAATCAGCTTGCCTCCGACTGTCCGATCGTGCCAGGCCTTCAAGTCTTCCACGGTGACCGCGCCGATGGTGGCCAGCTCCGGCTGCCGGGTGTAGGGACTGTTGACTCCGTAGACCAGCTTGGCCGACTCGCGTTGGGCAATCTCGTCTTCGTCATCGTTGCGCCGGACAATATCCGTGGCCATTTGCTGCTGGGCAAGCTGAAGCTTCGCCGCGCTGAATTGGGGGTGCAACAGCAGGTCCATGGCGAGCGAAAAGACCTGGTCGGAGTCGTCCTTGAGCGAGTCCCAGGAGAGCGCCGTCGAATCTACGTCGCCGGCGGTCTCGATGTGGGCGGCCTTGGCTTCGAGCAGATCGTCCATTGCATCGCCGCTCATTTTTGCGGTGCCGCTGGTGCGCCATGCCTCGCCATAAAGCTCCACCAGGCCGGCCTTTGCCGGGTCCTCGTCGCGCGAACCGCCCGGAATCGTCACCGAGCCATAGACGAACGGCAGTTCGTGATCCTCCTGCAAGAAGAGAACGATGCCGTTCTTGAGTTCTATGCGCGTTGGCTGGTGGGGCTTGAACTCGTGCAGCCTGGGGATGGGAATCTTCTCCCATGGCTTGGCTTGCTGGGCCAATTGAGGTGCAACCGGAGCCGTCGGTTCTTGTGTTTTGTGGCAACCTCCGAGGGTCAAACAGATCGCAATGGATGCCAGAACGCCGAGTCGGATCTTGAGTTCGGCAGCTTTGAAAGGGCACGACTTTAGTCGTGCCGCAAGACGAGCAGATGAAAGATTGGGCTTTAGCCTCTGAGGCAAGTTCTCTTCAATCATTCCCATTCCCTCGGCGGCTAAAGCCGCAATCCAATTGGGGCGCGCTACGACACGGCTGAAGCCGTGCCCTTTCAAAACAGAAGCATGTGAAGAGTGCTTGAGCAGCTTCTTCATTGCGCGCCTCCGTCTTTCTGTGCAGTCGCGGCCTTCTCCCCAGCCGCGGGTGCTGTCTCGATCCACGCCTCGGTCCGGTTGCTGGGGACGAAGATATCGTTGGCCACGCGCCGGATATCCGCTTTCGTCACCTTGTCCACCTTGTCTAGTTGCAGGAAGAGTTCGCGCCAGTCGCCGTAGCGGGTCTGGTACTCGGCCAGCGAACTGGCCAGTCCCTGATTGTCGGCCAGGCCGCGCAGCAGGTCGGCGCGCGTGCGGGTCTTGAACATGGCCAGCTCCGCGTCGGTGACGTCGGTGGTCTTCAGCTTGTCGATCTCTTTGTGGATGGCCTCGCGCATCTCGGACGGCGTGTGCCCCGGCAGCGGAACGGCATAAAACGCGAAGAGGCTGGGATATTTCTCGCCGGGAAAGGGACTGAAACCGGCGGCCGCGGCGGCAATCTGCTGCTCTTCCACCAGGCTGCGATAGAGGCGCGAGACGCGGCCGTTGGACATGATGTCCTGAATGGCGTCGTACACCGCGTCGTCGGGACTGCGGTAGTCGGGCCGGTGATAGCCCTCGACGTAAAACGGCTGCGTCTGCTCGCGGATCTCGACCGTCTTCTCGGCAAACTGCTTAGGCTCGACGGTGGTCATCTCCTCCGGCTTGGGCCCGCCGGGAACCTTGCTGAAATACTTCTCCAGCATGGGCAGGGCCTCGCCGGCCTTCACGTCGCCCACCACGGCGACCACGATATTCGAGCCCACGTAATACTTCCGGTGGAAGGCCATCGCCTCGGTGGCGTCGATCTGGCTCACCTCGCTCGGCCAGCCGATGGCGCTGCGGCCATAGTTGTGGGCCACATAGGCCGTCGCCAAAAACTGCTCGACGAGCCGGCCGATGGGATTCGAGTCGGTGCGCATGCGACGCTCTGCGATCACCACCTCGCGTTCCTTGTAGAACTCGCGCGGCACCGTATCATAGAGCCGACTGCTCTCCAGCCACGCCCATAGCTCGAGGCGGTTCTCCGGCATCGACCAGAAATACATCGTGTCGTCGAGGCCGGTTTGGGCGTTCAGCCCCTCGGCCCCGTTGCGTTCGGCCACGTCGGTGAACTGGTTGGGAATGACGTATTTCTCCGCCTCTGTCTGGGCTTCGATGAAGGCCTGCTTCAACTCGGCCAGCTTCTTTTCATCGCGGCCCACCGGCTTCAGGTACTCGGCCTCGTAGGCGTCGTTGGCCGCCTCCACCTTGGCCAGGGCAATCTTCTCGTCCGCATAGTCGGTGGTGCCGATCTGGCTTGTGCCCTTGAAGGCCAGGTGCTCGAACATGTGCGCCAGGCCGCTCTCACCCGAGGGGTCGTCCACGTCGCCCGCGTCGATGAAAGTGGCGTAGCTGAAGACCGGCGCCTCCGGCCGTTCGCAGACGATCAGCGTCAATCCGTTCGGCAGAACCTTGGTCGTGATTCTCCGCTCGAAGCTCTTCAGGTCCTGCGCCTGCGTGGCCGCCGCGCCCGCCAGGGCTGCCGCCATCAGCGCCAGAAACAAAACGCCTTTCCAAAACCAGGGGGAAACTCTGCTCTTCATTCCAGCTCCTTGTTCCGGGGGCGCAACGCCGCAACCCCGGCACCCTTCCAAGCTAGTGCCCTCGACCGAGGGGGGTCAAACCGGAAGCCCCGCGATATAACCAGCCTCAGACTCCAGGCTCCCCTCCGATTTCCCGCCCCTTGCCTCTCGTGTTCCTTACGAGAACTTCATTTTCTCCTTGTTACTATGGAATCATCATGTCCAGCCAGCGGACAAATCGCCGCCGTCTTACCCCCGTTTGGCGGGCGGTGATCGAGGTCGGATTTATTGTCTTTCTCTTCTACTCGAACCTACTAATGGGCGAATTCACCTTTGCTAATGGCCACAACAAGACGCTGGCCGCCGCCCTGATGGATATCTTTACCCCGACCAATCTCATGATTGCTTTCATTTCGGCGTTCATCGGATATGTCGTGTTTGAATACCTGCGCAAGAAACTCTAGGCCTTGACGAAGTTCCTGCCGCCTCCCATTCCGGTCCATCGAAGGCTACGGAATGCGCGAATCGACACTGCGTGGCCTGAGTAAAGTGGAGTATATTGATCCAAAGATGAACAATAAGACGAAGATTTCCGATTAACAAAGAGTATCTACGAGGAAACCAGTGTGGACGATCCGAATTATTACGAGTTCCTCCAAATCAGCCCCAATGCCGAACCTGAAACCATCCACCGCGTCTATAAGTTTCTGGCTGCGCGTCTGCACCCGGACAACCCGGAGACAGGCAATGCGGATAAGTTCCACCTGTTGAAGCAAGCCTACGACGTTTTGTCCCATCCGGGACGCCGCGCAAAGTACGATGCGGGCTGCGAAAAGGACGCGCCCCCGCCGGATCCCTTGTCGAATTCGATCGATTTCATGGATCAGATCGACGGCGAGCTGAACCGGCGCCTGGCGGTGCTGGCGCTGCTCTATGTACAGCGGCGGACAAATCCCGGCCACCCGCAAGTTTCGCTGGCGGAGGTTGAATTGCGGATGGGCTTTCCCCGCGACTATATGGAATTCACGATGTGGTATCTGCAAAAGAAAAGTTACATCATGGGTGGCGACAACGCAGCATACACTCTCACAGCGGAGGGTGTGGATTTCGTCGAATCGCAACGGGGGAATGTCCCGGTTCTGAATAAACTGCTCACCAGCGGAGCGGAGCCTTCCGCCGCAAATCCAGGGGATGCCGGCGACGCATCCGGCCAACCCCGCAAGCCGATCGTCGTGCCTCATTCAACGGCGCCGTTTGTCGAACGCCGCAAAAACGCCAGAGACAGGCGCGCATCTTCGACGGATTAGCTCTCGAAATGATCCAATGCGAGCTTGAAGAATCCGCTTTTATCAGGGCATGACTTCGGTCGTGCCGAAGACCGGCTTTAAGGACAAGGGGTTTTAACCCCTGCGGGATTGCCGCGTGCCCCATAGCTGACGCAGTCTCATCGCGCCAGCCCGTCTTTAAGGTGTGCTCCAGACGAAAAAGCTTCCGGCCACAAAAACTCGCTTCTTCCTTGACCGCGCCCTGCGCCCCGCCGTATGCTGCGATGGTTTCCAGGTTGAGTTAAGTCCGGCTCTGAATTCGCGCAGGGAGAAAGCACGTCATGACACCAGAACGCCTAGTTCGCTACTTTCAAATCTTCTGCATATTCATGTTACTGCTGCTTGTCTATACCATTTCCTTAACTCACCCCGGAAAACAGAGCATTGGTACCCTCGGTCAGTGCCTCGTAGTACTCGTCGCAATCGAATCCGCCCGCGTAGGGTTCAAATTGCAGCGAATGATGCTTCGCGGTCGGAGCGAGTCTCTCCCACGAAATGCGGAATCGACCCCGATCAGCCGCTGGATAGGGGGAAATATCCTGAGACTCGCTACTGGATTATCGGTCGGTCTCTGGGGAATTATCGTACACTTCCTGGGGGGCTCCGTCATCTTGGTCTATCTACTATTTGCGAGTTCTCTTTTGCTGCTACTGACCTGGAGGCCGGGAACTTGTCCAGTTCCGACCGAGTCATGATTTTCCCAAGAACTCGTTGATCGCGGCCAACGCCTCGGTCGCTTCCTCCTTGACCGCGCCCCACGCCCCGCCGTATGCTGCGATGGTTTCCGCTTGGTGGGATGGCTCCTACATTCAGCCCGCCTGAGGGAGAACTCGCATGAGCACCCATTCCCCAAGTGCCGCACCGCTTCTTATCCGCCGCGCCGCAGTGCTGGGCGCGGGAACCATGGGCTCCCGCATCGCCGCCCACCTGGCCAACGCCGGAATCCCCACGCTGCTGCTTGACCTGGTTCCAGACGACAAGGCCGCGCAGCCCCTCGCCAAGGCAGCGCTCGGCGCTCTGGCCAAGGCCAGGCCCGCCGCGTTTTACGAGTCGTCGCTGGCTGCGCTCATCACTCCCGGCAACTTCGACGACGATCTGCCCAAGCTGGCCAACTGCGATTGGGTGATCGAAGCTGTCGCAGAGAATCTGGGCATCAAAACCGCCCTGCTCAACCGCGTCGTGCCTCACCTCGCGCCCCAGGCCGTGCTCACCACCAACACCTCGGGTCTGCCCATCAAGCAGATCGCCGCTGGCCTCGTCACGACTGGCTCGTGGAAGACAGATCGCTTCTTCGGAACTCACTTCTTCAATCCGCCGCGCTACATGCGCCTCCTTGAAGTCATCCCCACTGCGGAAACCGATCCCGCCCTCGTCGCCGCCTTCACGGCCTTCGCCGATCGCAACCTCGGCAAGCAGGTGGTCTTCGCCAACGACACGCCCAACTTTATCGCCAACCGCATTGGAATCTCGGTTCTCTTTTCGGCGGCCGCGCTGATGATCGATCAGAAGCTGACCATCGAAGAGGTCGACGCGTTGACCGGCCAGGCGATCGGCTTCCCCCGCACCGGCAGCTTCCGCCTCGCCGACCTCGTGGGCATCGACATCTTTGCCCATGTCGCCGCCAACTTCCCTCAGGGAGTCACGCAGAGCGGCTTTTCGGCGATTCTTGAGGAGATGCTCAAGCGCGGTTGGCTGGGCGACAAGTCCGGGGTCCCCGGCGATGGGTCTTCGTCGCCGGGGTGGAAGTCCGGCCAGGGCTTCTACAAAAAGGTGAAAGGCGAAGACCAGAAGGATCAGCGCATGGTGCTCGATCTCAGCACCTATGAGTACCGCCCCTCGGTCAAGCCTGCTCTGCCCGCCCTCGAAATGGCCAGGAACGCCACCACGCTGCCCGAGCGCCTGCGTATGCTGCTCGCCAACGACCCCGCCAAGGACAAGGCCGCGGCCTTCCTCTGGCCCTTTCTCGCGGCGCTGTGGAATTACTCCGCCGACCGTATCGGCGAAGTAGCCGGTGACGCTGCCTCCATCGACAGCGCCATGCGCGCCGGCTTCAACTGGGAGCTGGGGCCCTTTGAAATGTTCGATGCGGCCGGGGTCGCTTCGACCGTCAGCCGCATGAAGTCTCTCGGCCTGCCGGTTAGTCCGCACATCGAAACCTTGCTCGCCGCAGGCCACACAACCTGGTACAGCCGCGATGCATCGAGCGGCGTACAGCTCTGCTTCCAGCCGCAGAAGAAGACGCTCGAACCCGTCGCCGCAACCCCCGGCCACGCCTCGATCGCCGACTTCCGCCGTACCAACAATGTTGTCCGCACAAACCCCGGCGCGTCTCTCATCGATCTCGGCGACGGCATCGGCTGCATCGAGCTGCACTCGCTCAAGAACGCCATCGGCGGCGACGTGCTGGCGCTCGTCTCGGCGGTGCTCCATCCCGATTCAGATACGGTGCGCGACTTCGCCGGCTTCGTAATCGCCAGCGACCGCGAGAACTTCTCGGTCGGCGCCAACCTGATGCAGTTGCTCCTGGCCGCGCAGGAGGGAGAGTGGGAGGAGCTGGCCGCTGTCATCCACGGCTTCCAGCAGATGACCTCGGCGATCAAATACTGTCCCCGGCCGGTTGTCGCGGCGGCCTTCGGCATGACCTTTGGCGGCGGCGCGGAGATCTGCCTGCACGCCGCGCGACGCCAGGCCCACGCCGAGACCTACATCGGCCTGGTCGAAGCCGGTGTCGGTCTCATCCCCGCCGGCGGAGGCACGAAGGAGATGCTGCTCAAGGCCATCGACGCCGCTATCGCCTTCGCTCCGCCCGATCCGCGCGTGCCAAATTCAAGTTTGCCCTCACGTTTTGCGCAGTCTGCCGAGCTGGCCACAGCGCTGCGCCGCTCCTTTGAGACGATTGCACTGGCCAAGGTCTCCACCTCGGCTGACGAGGCTCGTTCGCTCGGTTTGCTATCGCCCGCCGACCGTATCACCCTCAACCGCGAGCGTCTGTTACTCGACGCCAAAGCCCAGGCCGCCCTATTGGCCGAAATAGGTTACGCGCCGCCGCAGCCGCGCACGCAGATTCCCGCCCCCGGCGCGTCGGCCCTGGCTATGCTCGAAACCGGCGCATTTCTCATGGGCGAGGCCGGCTACGCTTCAGAACACGACCAGAAGATCGCCCGCTGGGTAGCCTGCATTCTGGCCGGCGGCCGGGTCACGGCAGGAACCCCGGTCAGCGAGCAATATCTGCTCGACCTGGAGCGCGAGGCCTTTCTCTCTCTCTGCGGCGAGCCCAAGACGCAGGAGCGCATCGCCTTCACGCTCAAAACCGGCAAGCCGCTGCGAAATTGATTTTGCAATCGTGGCGCAATGGGACGATGATTGAAGGTGCTTTGAAAGGGCACGACTTGAGTCGTGTCGCCATTGCAGCGAAATGAACGCGGGCTTTAGCCCCCGAGATAATGCAATCTCCATGGTTTGCGCTGGCCTGAGAAAGATCGGATGGCTGCTGGGTGTTCTCCTCTGCGCCTTCTCTCTGCTCCCCGCCCAAAAGACAGAGCCAGCCCTGCCGCAGCTCAATGAATCCGGCCAGATCCTGGTCGCCGGCCGCTCTACGCCCTACCTCATCCGCCATCTGCCGGTCAGCTCCTTCCCCGCCATTCCCGAGGAGCTTGCGGCCCAACTCAGAAGCCGCGGCTGCCTGATCCCGCAGACCTACGAGGCCCACCATCCGGAGAATGTCGTCCACGCAAGCCTGGAGCGCGCCGGCTCCTCCGATTGGGCGGTTCTCTGTTCCGAAGGGGGAACGGTCTCGCTGCTGGTCTACTTTTCCAGCGCCCCGGACAAACTCCTGGTGCTGGCCGCCTCGCCGGAGACCGAGCGCCTGCAAGCCCACGACCCAAGCGGCGTCCTTGGCTTCAACTGGGGCATCGACCCCGCCTCGCCCGAGCAGGTCCACCAAGCCCAGTTCGGCGTGGAGCCTCGCCCGGCTTACCTCGACCACGACTCCCTGGCCGATTCGCTCGTCGACCACACCACTGTTTATCACTTCTATTTGAAGAACGCCTGGACCGTGCTGCAGATGCCGGAGTAAGAGTCCGGCCTCAGGAGTCTGTGCTGACCAGGCAATTCGGCTTCAGAGCAATTTCATATTCAAAGGCTTTCTAAGCACCACCGGAGAGTGAAAATGAGTAACCAAGGCAACTTTGTTCGGCCTAGCTTCTTCACTACGAATTGTCTGGCTTGTTTGCTTCTGTCAGCAGTTGTCTGTGCTGGGCAGCAGCCACAACTTTCAACCGAGAGTCGTCAAGGCGCGTTGAAACAGTTTCTTCAGAAGGAATTAGACGATCCCGAATCTGGAATTGACAAGACGACGCGGTTTACTTCAGCGATTATCCAATCTGAAGGCACCACAAAGG
Source organism: uncultured Acidobacteriaceae bacterium (assembly GCA_963710875.1). Classification (GTDB taxonomy): domain Bacteria; phylum Acidobacteriota; class Terriglobia; order Terriglobales; family Acidobacteriaceae; genus Telmatobacter. The sequence goes on from CAVQBW010000006.1 coordinate 620,397, forward strand.
GAGAAATCGTTGTTTATATCTCAGGCGAATCATGGTGCGGAAGCGGTGGATGTCGATTGTGGATCCTTGAACCTAACGGAGGGTCTTTCAACGTGATCGGTGAAATGACAATCGTGTGGCCCCCAATCCGCGTCCTACGAACCAAGTCACACAGTCATTATGATATTGGCGTGTGGGTGCAAGGCGGCGGAATCCAACCTGGCTATGAGGCTCTTATGCGATTCGACGGCGCATCGTATCCAGACAATCCGAGTGTTCCTCCTGCGGTGCAGCTGACCACGAAGGTGACAGGGAAGGTGCTTATTGCAAGCGGAAATCAGGGGGCGTTGCTCTACAAATAGACAAGATATTGAGGCACCGTTGTCCATCTTAGTGAACGGATGAGATGAATTGTAAGTGATCTTCAAGGAGTGGATTTTATGCCGGAAGCCGTCATTGTCAGCGCCGTTCGCACCCCGGTAGGCCGCGCCCCCAAGGGCGCTCTCTCCACCACCCGTCCCGACGACCTCGCCGCGACTGTCATAAGCTGCGCTTTACAGCGCGTTTCGGGCCTCGACAAGGCCGAAGTCGACGACGTCATTCTGGGCTGCGCACAGCCGGAGGGCGAGCAGGGCTGGAATGTCGCCCGTTTTGCCGCTCTGCGCGCGAGTCTGCCTGTCGAGGTTCCGGGCGTTACCGTCAACCGCCTCTGCGCATCCGGTCTGGAAGCAATTGTCCAGGCCGATCATCGCATCCGCGTCGACGGTGACCGCGTGGTGCTGGCCGGCGGCGTCGAAACGATGAGCTTGCTGCCCTTTGGCGGCCTCAAGCCCAGCCCCAACCCCTGGCTCTCGGATCACTATCCCGCATCGCTGCTGACCATGGGCCTCACTGCCGAGCGGGTCGCCAGCCACTACAAAATCTCCCGCGCCGATCAGGATGCCTTCGCGCTCGCCAGCCATCAAAAGGCTCTCGCGGCGCAGGCCGCTGGGCGTTTCGCCGGGGAGCTGATTCCGGTGACGGTCACCACCGTCGCTCCCGGCGCAACGCCGGGCAAGCCTGAAGTGACAGAGAGCGTCTTTGCCGCCGACGAAGGCCCTCGCGCCGACTCCACGCTCGATGCTCTGGCGAAGCTCAAACCGGCCTTCCGCGCACAGGGCACGGTCACCGCCGGCAATGCCTCGCAGACTTCCGACGGAGCCGCCGCCGCGGTTCTCATGGACTCGACCCGCGCCCGCGAACTCGGCATCCGCCCCCTCGCGCGCCTCGTCGCCTACGCCGCAACCGGCTGCCTGCCCGAGGAGATGGGCATGGGTCCCGTCAGCGCCATTCGCAAAGTTCTGCGCCGTGGCGGGATCACCCTGGCGGAGATCGGCCTCATCGAACTCAACGAGGCCTTTGCCGCGCAAGCTCTCGCCGTCATCCGCGAACTCGGTCTCGACCCTGCGCGCATCAACGTCAACGGAGGCGCCATCGCCCTCGGCCACCCGCTCGGCTGCACCGGCGCCAAGCTCACCGCAACGCTGCTGGCCGAGATGCGCCGCCGCCGCATCCGCTATGGCATGGTCACCATGTGCGTCGGCGGAGGCATGGGCGCGGCGGGTATCTTCGAGCTGCTGTAGGCGTGGACTGTGGCTTCGGATCGAGCAAGAGGTCACGCCTATAATTGGGCGAGGATCGATTCTCACCGCATGCAAGCACAACGGATAAGCCGCACTGCCGAATATATGGCATTCTTTCGCGCGTTGGAGTCGAATCGCCGGCTCAGCAAGCGTCTGCTCGTCGATCCTTTCGCCCCATCGTTTCTTAGGCCTTCGCTGCGATGGGCAGTGAAGCTTTCGACACTTCCCTGGCTCGGGTTGCTGGTGGAGAGATATGCGGATCGCCGCCTTCCGGGCGCGCGCACCTCGGCCGTTGCGCGAACCTGCCTGATCGATGAAGCGTTTTCCAAAGCCATCGGCGATGGCATTCGCCAAATTGTCATTCTAGGTGCGGGCTTCGATTGCCGCGCCTATCGTCTTCCGAAGACTGATCTTGCCACTGTCTTTGAAGTTGACCACCCGCAGATGCTGGCGTCGAAAGCGCCACGGCTCAAGCAGATTCTTCCGGCGATTCCTGAGAACATCCACTTTGCCCCGATCGACTTCAATCGACAAAGGCTGCCAGAGGTCCTGGCGGATGCAGGCTTCGACCGCTCGCTTCCGGCCCTGTTCCTCTGGGAAGGCGTCACAAACTACCTGAGCGAGGATGCGGTGGACGCCGTGCTTCGCTATGTGGGAGCTTGTGCGCCGGGCAGCCGTATCGCTTTCACCTACGTGCATCGAGGCGTGCTGGATGGTTCAGTCCGCTTCTACGGCGGACCAAAAATTGTCTGCTATGTGGCCAGGATTGGGGAGCCCTGGACCTTTGGTCTCGATCCCGCCGAAGTGCCCGAACTTCTGGCCAAGCGCAACCTGCAACTTGATTACGACGCCGGAGCGGCGGAGTATCGATTGCGGTTCTATGGGCCGAGTGCCCGCGAGATGCGCGGCTACGACTTTTACCATGTCGCCATGGCGCATTCGGTCAAGGCTGAACTATCGTCCCATCGATTTTGATCTTCGAGCACCAGAAGCAAAACCGGACTTCTCTCTCGGAGTACAACTCGCTTAGATCCAATTGACGCCACCGATGCAAGCTCACGCAACAGAAGAGATTCTTGATCGCGTTCGACTCGTGTTCTCTGTGCGGCCACAGGTTGGCGAGAGAAGCTACGAGTTCCGCATCGGTAAGGGGAGCCGCTGGCGATGGCTGCAAAATTCTTCGGCCTCCTGTTGACTTTGACACCGGGAGGCTTCGATTGGTTCCCTGTCGCCGACTCGCCGTTGATCCTGCGCACAAAAACAGAAGCAGCCGAGATCGCTCCCGGCTGCTCATCTTCATTCGATCTTTGGCGGGTCTTGCGCCGCGCTACGCCTTGGCCAGAACCAAAGCCTTCAGCCGCGCGTTCAGGCGGCTCTTGTAGCGGGAGACGGTGTTGTCGTGCAGGATGCCCTTCTGCACGCTCTTGTCGAGCGTGGAGACGGTCGCGCGGTACTGCTCCTGGGCGGCCTTCACGTCGCCCTTGGCCAGGGCTTCGCGCAGTTCGCGCAGGCTGGTGCGGACACGGCTGCGGTTGGCGCGGTTCACCGCGGTGCGGGTTTCGGTCTGGCGGGCGCGCTTCAGCGAAGATACATGGTTTGCCATTGCTTGTCCTTAATCTTGGGCTCTGATTTCAGGGGGCTGATTCCAGAGAAGATGATGCGGTGTCAGAATGCAACTTCGAGCCGCATCCCTCGCAATTACTTAGTCTACGGGAAACCGGGCCGCGGGTCAATGCTTGTGACGCGGAGTTGCATCGGGAGCGTCGATCTATGCGAAGGCGTCAATCCACACCCCCGGTACCTGCCAAGGCACACTTTTTGGTGAAAATTCGTGCGTGGTGCATTGACTCCTGACTCCGGCGGCGCTACTCTCAAGGCGAGATACCGAAGACTGACACCAGATTTGGTAGCCTTCTCCAATCCGCGATCCCGCTCCTCAGCCCAAAGCTTCGGCTCGGCCCTGTCGAGCGTCCGCCGGTTCACCCCACAATCAACCGCCTGCCCGCAGCCCGTTGAGTCCGCTGCGCGTCCGTCCTCCGTCCTGCCTGTTCACTCATCCTCAACCGCACGCCCATCTGGAGGCCATCGAAACCATTGAAGATCGCTTTGGAGATCACGCCCAACCTGGAGCCCCTCTTTGGGACTCGCGATGAAAACCTCAGGCTCATGGAAGACTCGCTTGGCGTCCGCATCGATCTTCGCTCCGACGCCGTGCATGTGGAAGGACAGGACGCGGGCGTTCAGCGCGTCCAACGCATCTTTCAGGACTTTGAAGCGTTGCGAAAGCAGGGCGTCAATCCCCACAACGGCGAACTCAACGGCATGTTGCGCCTGGTCGTTGCCGACCCCGCCACCACGTTGCGTTCGCTGGCCGACTCGGGCAAGCAGCGATCCGCGGGTGTGAAGCGCACCGTCCAGCCGCGCTCCATCAATCAGCGCAAGTACGTCGAGGCCATCGAGCAGAACGATATGGTCTTCGGCGTCGGCCCCGCCGGCACCGGCAAGACCTATCTCGCGGTCGCCATGGCCGTTGCCGCAATGAACGCCAAGAAGGTCGCCCGCATTGTGCTCGTCCGCCCGGCAGTTGAGGCCGGCGAACGGCTCGGCTTCCTGCCCGGCACGCTTCAGGACAAGGTAGACCCCTACCTCCGCCCGCTCTACGACGCCCTCTACGACCTGCTCGATCCGGAAAAAGTTGACAAGATGCTGGAGAAGAACGTCATCGAAGTCGCCCCGCTGGCCTTCATGCGCGGCCGTACGCTCAACGACGCCTTCATCATCATGGACGAGGCCCAGAACACCACCATCGAGCAGATGAAGATGTTCTTGACCCGCATGGGCAACAACTCCAAGGCGGTCATTACTGGCGACATCACGCAGATCGACCTGCCCAATCCGCGCAAATCCGGCCTGCTCGACGCGATCAATATTCTCAACGGAGTCGAGGGCATCCACTTCTGCCACTTCGAAGATGTCGATGTAGTCCGCCACGCGCTCGTCCAGCGAATTGTCCGCGCATATGAGTCAGTCAAGCCGCAGCAGCAAGAACTGCCGCTGGCGCTGGGCGAAGCGATCGAAGTTGGGGTTGGGGTCGGCCCCCTGCCCCGCGAAGACCGCCCGCAGGCCCAGCCCTTGCATCCGGCTAAGCCGCAGTAGTTTAGCGGTTGGAAAGTAGATAGGCTCATGGCAGATTGAGTTGATTCTCGCAGGTACGAATTGCCTAAGAACTTCTCCGCAGGTAAGTATTCTCGGGCAGTGGGGCGGCGGACAGATTGGGCGAGGTCTGCGAGATCACTTACGGCATTGGGCCACAGAATGAGGCGAATGGAGCAGAACTCTATGCTTGGTTGAGAGAAGGCAATGAGAACTTATGCCATTGCTTGCACCCTAGAGTGTCCTTTGCTTCATGGCGCGACTCTGGACGTTTACAGGCCGCAGACTTGCTGGCCTTTGAAGCATGGAAAGCACTTGATCATGCGGTGGGACCTATTAAAAGAAACAGAAACTCATGGGAACTACTGAGAGCTACCCAGCGGTTTGAAACCTATTCCTAACGCGAGGAATGGTTTAAGGATTTGAAAGCGCACATCGATTCGGGATGTCGAAAAAATGGCCGGATTTAATGTGGATGAATATAAGATTTGACTTGCAAAGCACAAGCGCCAGCACAACGTAAAGCAATGCATTCAAGTTTCTTCGCGGCCAGAATAAAATCGTATAATTGCGCCATTATCGCAGATAAAGAAATAGCGCTGGAAATCGGTAAGAAACACATCGCGAGTCAACTGAGGATCGCAGCAATGGTCGGTGGGATCACCGATTATCGCGACAATGACACGGGCCACGAGGTGCAATGGCGCTGGCAGATCGATCGCAACCTAACGTCACCTCCGTTATCCCAAACGATTCCCGATCAATTGAAGCGCTTCAGCGTGCGCTCGACGCACCCACACCTGAAGATTTGCTTCGTACTCTGTATAGCTCACTCGATCATTGCTAGCGCTGCCCTGTTACGGTACCCCCATTCTTACTGTTTTCCTCACTTCAGTCAGGTATATTATCACCCCATTCAGTAACAGAAAACAGCGCTTTTTGTCTTATTTGTGGTCAAACAACCCCCGAATTTCACTTAGTTCCATCGCTGACTTCGGCAAAAAATGCGGATTTCCCATTCACCACCGAACCAACCAATCTTCCCACTCGATCCACGGCGACAAAACTGGCCGGTTGGCCAGCGGCGAGCGAACCAGCCAATTCGCCGAGTCCGGTCATCGAAGCCGGATTCACGGTAAGCAACCGCAGCGCCTGCACTAGCGGCGCGCCGGTGAACTCCATGAAATTCGCAAGCGCCCGGTCCAGCGTGAGCACGCTTCCCGCTAAAACGCCGCGAGCCATGGCTCTTCCGTGGGCCACTTCGACCGCAAATCCGCCGAGTTGGTATGTGCCGTCCGGCATTCCCGTCGCGCTCATCGCGTCGGTCACCAGAATCGCCCGCTCCGCGCCTTTGGCCTTCCACCACAGCTTCACCATCTCCGGCGCAACGTGGACACCATCGCAGATCAGCTCGGCGTAAACCGAATCGTCCGTCAGAACTGTCCCCAGAATTCCCGGCTCGCGATGGTCGAGGGGCCGCATGGCGTTGAAGGTATGCGTCGCGCTGACCGCTCCGGCGGCGATTGCGGCGCGGGTCTCGGCGGCTGTGGCGTTTGAATGTCCCAGCGACACGCGGACTCCGCGCACCTTGGCGTGAGCGATCAGCTCGATAGCTCCGGGCAGCTCTGGCGCCAGCGTCATCAGCCGAACGTGGCCCTCGGCGGCCTCGAAGAGCTGGTCAAAAGTAGCCGTGTCTGGCGCAAGCAGATGCTCCGCCGGCTGCGCGCCGCGCTTGGCGTGGGAGAGAAACGGCCCTTCCAGATGAATGCCTATCATCCGCGCCTGGCCCGCAACCGGCGGCTGCTCCATGAGCTTCGCCAGCCCGGCCAGCGACCGAAGAGTCGCATCCAGCGGCGCGGTGACCGTGGTGGCCAGAAAGCTGCCCGTGCCGCGCGAGGCCAGAAAGCCGCCGATGGCCGCCATCACTTCTGCCGTGGCCTCCATCACGTCGTGGCCTTTGGCCCCGTGGAAGTGCACGTCAAAGAACGCCGGCGCCAACGTCGCGCCGGGGAAGTCGAGAACGCGCCCCTCGCGGGGCAGATCGCCTGCCGCGCGCGTCGAGATGGTAGCGATCCGGCCGTCCTCGATCGCGACCATGGGCAAGTCGAGCGACTGACTTCCGTCCCAGAGCCGCTCCGCTGTGACTAGGGTTCGCACGCCGTCGATTATCGCAGGCCCCGCCCGCGCGCGGGAAGTTGCGGCTTGGGCGGCCTTCGCGCCGGTTGGGAGAGATCGCTCCCATCGGCTACAATTGCCGGTATCCCGACCGTGGAGGCTCGCCCTGCTCGCCGCGCTAGTCAACCGCCTGAATTCCCTTGCCAGCCTGCCCGGCATCCATCTCCGGGGGCTGCCCATGCGGTTGGCCGCGCATCTGATCCTCGCGCCCCAGAACGGCCTGCGCCACCAGCTCAAGCTGATCTTCAACGACCCCTTCTCGACGGTGACCCACCAGTGGAACTGGTTCGATCTGACGATGCTTGTTCCCTACTTCGCGGTGATGATCGTCCTGGCGCTCTATGGCGTTCATCGTTACACCTTGTGCTACCTCTATTTCAAATACAAAAAGAACTACAATCCCAATCCGCCGCGGCACTTCGAGGAGCTACCGAGAGTTACCATTCAACTGCCCATCTTCAACGAGCAGTTTGTCATCGACCGGCTGATCGACGCGGTCTGCGCCATGGATTATCCGCGCGAAAAGCTGGAGATTCAGGTGCTGGACGACTCGACCGATGAGACCCAGGAGGTAGCCGCCGGCATCGTCGCGCGCTATGCGGCGCTGGGCCATCCAATCGCTTATATTCACCGCACCAATCGTCATGGTTACAAGGCCGGCGCGCTCGATGCCGGCCTCAAGGTAGCCAAGGGCGAGTACGTAGCCATCTTCGATGCCGATTTCGTGCCGCCGACCGATTGGCTGATGAAGGTGATCCACCACTTTGCCGAGCCGGAGATCGGCATGGTGCAGACCCGCTGGAGCCACATGAATCGCAACTACAGCATGTTGACCCAGATAGAGGCCATTCTGCTCGACGGCCACTTCATCATCGAGCACGGCGCCCGCGTCCGCACCGGGGACTACTTCAACTTCAACGGCACGGCGGGCATGTGGCGCATCAAGGCCATCTCCGACGGCGGCGGCTGGCAGCACGACACCCTCACCGAAGACACCGACCTGAGTTACCGCTCTCAGTTGGCCGGCTGGAAGTTCAAATACCTGCCCGAGGTCGAGTGCCCATCCGAATTGCCCATCGAGATGACCGCCTTCAAGACGCAGCAAGCCCGCTGGGCCAAGGGGCTGATCCAGACCAGCATCAAAGTGCTGCCCATGATGTTCAAGTCGAATGTGCCGCGAAGGATCAAGGTCGAGGCCGTTTATCATCTGACGGCGAACTTGAGTTATCCCCTGATGGTCGTCATGACGGCGTTCCTGATGCCGGCCATGATCGTGCGCTTCTACCAGGGCTGGTTCCAGATGCTGCTCTTCGACGTGCCGCTCTTCACCGCATCGACCGCCTCCATCGGCGTCTTTTATCTGATGGCCGAACGCGAGCTGTTTCCCAAGACCTGGTGGAAGACCTTCCTCTACCTGCCCGTTCTGATGGCTTTGGGCATCGGCCTCACGGTCACCAACACCAAAGCGGTGATGGAGGCCTTGTTCGGCATCAAGAGCGCCTTCGTGCGCACCCCCAAGTACCGCGTGGCCAAGAAGGGCGAAAAGTCGCAGGCCGCCAAGTATCGCAAGCGGCTGATCCTGGCGCCGTGGATCGAGTTGCTGATCGGCTGCTATTTCTTCGCGGCCATTCTCTACACCTTCTCGAACCAGAACTACTTCACCGCGCCGTTCCTGATTCTCTTCGTGATCGGCTACTGGTACACGGGACTGATGAGCCTGCTGCAAGGCCGCTTCGAGCGCTGGCGCACCGGCAGCGGCGCCAACACCGACGAGTCCAGCCCCAAGCCTTTCCCGGTGGGGGTATAACTTGCTTCCCCAAACGATTGTCTGGGATCCCGCAAAAGCCCTCATCAATCGAGCGAAGCATGGGGTCGATTTCGAGGAAGCGGCAACGGTTTTTCGAGACCCCCTCTTGCTTGTTCAGCCCGATTTGGAGCATTCTCAAGAAGAGGACCGGTGGATTGCCCTCGGAAAATCGGCACGACAACTGCTCCTGGTTGTTGTTCACACGGAAAACGAATGGACAATCCGGCTTATCAGCGCCCGAAAGGCTGAGCCCAGGGAAAGGAGACACTATGAGCAACAACCCTGATCTGGTAGAAGATGACGACGATATGCGCAAAGAATACGACTTTAGTCACGCAGTCCGCGGCAAATATGCCGATCGCTTCCCGCAGGATGTGGTCATGGTAACGCTGGCTCCCGATGTGGCCGCTGCCTTTCCCGATGCAGACGCGGTCAACGAAGCACTGAGGTTATTGCTCAAAACCGCAAAGAAGGTAGTTCAAGCTGCCTGAGGGCCAAGCTCCAAGAGGTTCACGTTGCAGCCCAGTCCGAATCAACTGCCACCTCACTTCCTGCTGATCGTGCCCGCGCTCATGGTCGGCATCTTCTGCTTTATAAGCTATCTATCCAGCGTCCTCACTGGCTGGCATACGCTGTCCAAACGATTCCGCGCGGAATCTGAACCGTACGGCGAAACCAAGAGCGCGGGGCCCTTTCCCTACACGGTCTATATGCGCTACTGGTCTCACTACAGCAGCATCATTCGCATGACCGCTTCCGGCGACACACTCTATTTGTCGATGTTTTTTCTTCTCCGCATCGGCCATCCCCCGCTCCGCATTCCCTGGGCCGAGATCGAGATCGCCAGAACAAAGTGCCTGTGGCAGCCGTTCATTCTCCTCACCCTTGGCGAACAGGAGCGCATCCCCATGCGCATCTCCGAGCGCATGGCGCGCAAGCTGGGAATTCTGGAACGCCTGCATAGCTAAGTGCCGCAGTCAAAAAGGCCAGTGAAGACAGCAAAAACAGAGATGCAGCGTTGCCGTAACTTCAATCAGCAATTGCATCGGATCTCACCCTGGCCGCAAAACGCATAAGCGCGGCGCGGGTGGGGTGCCGAGCCGTGGTTTATTGGTGGTAATCCGTGCCCTGCCAATAATTGGGTTTTTCCACGTACTGGAAGCGATCAGGATCGGCTTTCACCAGCGCATCGGCGGTCGTGTTCCAGAGCGTGCCGTGGCCGATGGTTCCATTGCCGTACATATTGTTGTCCTGGATGACTGTCTGATCGAGGATGTAGTTGCTAAAGCCCTGACCGTTGCGAGCATTGATGTCCTGACCGGCGTTCCAGTCAGCGTGCTGGGCGTCGTTGGCGGCCCCGATCAAGTTCATCCGCGCCGTGGCATTCGCGCCGATCTGATTGATGCTGCCAACGATTTGAGCGGTTCTGGCCTGGACTGCCTGCCGCTGGGCGGCGTCCACCTGCTTCAATTGTGCAATGTGGGGAGCCGCCTCCGCATTCGCCCGCCGTATAACGAGAGCTTCGTCCTCAACAAAACTGGAGAAGATAGCACTCGCGATCGCGTTTGCCCGGCTGGTTTCGGTGTTGGGGAAATATGCCACATAGTCAAGGAAGCTGTAATCACCGTATTGGTCAGCGGCGTTAGCGCACACCACCCTGAACATTGCCTGCATACCCTTCCCGTTGGGATCGATCTGTCCCGTGGCCAGTGCGCATCGCTCACCCTCGAACGACGAACCCGAAGGCGGGGAGACCTGATCGGCGTAGTCGATCTTGAGGCCGGCTGGAACGAAGCCTCGTGACCGGCTTAATTGCTGAACGATCTGTGCAAAGTTCTTCGCCAGATCGGCATTGGCTGGATAGACAATCGTTCCCCGCAGCGGCATCATGCCCAACCGCCGCACGTTGCGGTAGGCTTGCCCATCGGGATCCTGCGCAAGAAACATACTGCCGAGAATCACCACCTCGCCCTGTGGGCCGTGGAGGAGTATTCCTCCGCCGCCGCTTTTGGGGTTGACGGTCCAACCGTTGGGAATGCCGACAGCGGCCGTGCTATCGGGTAGAGTAACCTTATGCAGCGCAACAGCCGAGGTCGAGCTTTTGGGGGGTGATGTTGCGGAAGTTGCTGCCGCGGTTACTGGATGCCATACGCTGGAGAGTTGTTGGAGCATGAGGTTCACGCTCTTGCCAAAGCGAGAAGCATCGTCGGTGAGCAGCGCCGCCTCGACCCGATTGGGCCCGGTTGCCGCAGCAATCACCAGGCCCGCTTCCTGCTTGTTGCCTCGCGAGTGGTTGGTCACGGAAAAGAACACTCCTACAGAATTCGTTCCGCGGAATTGAAAGACTCTTCCGATCAGAGGCTTTTCGCCACAGTTGGCATGCACGCGGTTTAGCAGCGCGCTCATTGCTGCCGGCTGAGTGGTGGCCCCGGCCACTGCGCCATAAACAATCAACCCTCCCTGGGGAGGGTTGATGGTGGTTTGCGGGGTGGGTGCTTGCGTCCCGGCTTTGCAGGCCAGAAAGGAAACTGTAGACAACAAGAGAATCACGGAAAATCGCCCCAGGGAACTCATATCGGCTTACCCTTTCCTGAATCAAGATGCGTCTTACCATAGGCAGCGCAAAACAAGTGAAGAATGCGTCGGGAGAATGATATATCAAAATTCCCGTCATTGAGCCGGAAATAGCGGCTCTTCGGCAGCGCCCCTTGCCCCCTCCGCTACAATAGTTGGAAGCGCCTGCCGCGCCGGGGAGTGGAATTCCCGGTCCGCCGGGCGCATCAAAACATATGCTGACCAAAAACTTGCCCGAAGCCCTCACCTTTGACGACGTGCTGCTGGTGCCCGCCTACAGCGAAGTGGTGCCCGTGCAGGTGAGCACGCAGACCCAGTTGACCCGCGAGATCACGCTGAACACCCCGCTGCTTTCCTCCGCCATGGACACAGTGACCGAGTCGCGCATGGCCATCGCCATGGCGCAGCAGGGCGGCATCGGCATCGTGCACCGCAACCTGACCATCGCCGACCAGGCCGGGGAGATCGATAAAGTGAAGCGCTCTGAGAGCGGCATGATCGTGGACCCAGTCACCATTGAGCCGGACCAGATGATCGGGGATGCCCTCGATGTGATGCGGCGCTACAAGATCTCCGGCGTGCCGGTGACGCAGGGCAAGCGGCTGGTGGGCATTCTGACCAACCGCGATCTGCGATTCGAGACGCGCACCGACATCCCCGTTGGCGAGGTGATGACCAAGGACGACCTGATCACCGTTCCGGTCGGCACAACGCTCGAAGAGGCCGAGCTGATCCTGCACAAGCACCGCGTCGAGAAGCTGCTGGTGGTCGACGACCAGTACAACCTGAAGGGGCTGATCACGGTCAAGGACATCCAGAAGAAGCTGAAATATCCCAGCGCGAGCAAGGACGAAAAGGGCCGGCTGCGGGTGGGCGGAGCCATCGGGGCGACTGGAGATTTCCTGGAGCGGGCGGCGGAACTGGTGCGGGCACGCGTGGACGTGCTGGCCATCGATTCGGCGCACGGGCACTCGTCGCGCGTGCTGGAGGCGGTGCGCGAAGTGAAGAAGCAGTTTCCCGGCGTGGCACTGCTGGCCGGAAACGTAGCCACCTACGAGGGCGCGCTGGCACTGATCGACGCCGGCGCCGACGCCATCAAGGTGGGCATCGGACCGGGATCGATTTGTACCACCCGCATGGTCACCGGCGCGGGAATGCCGCAGATTACCGCTATCTCCGAGGCCGCGCGCGCCGCTCGCGAGCATGGAATTCCCGTGATTGCCGACGGCGGCATCAAGTACTCGGGCGAGATCACCAAGGCCATCGCCGCCGGGGCCAGTTCGGTGATGATCGGCTCGCTCTTTGCCGGCGTGGACGAGAGCCCTGGCGAAACCATCCTCTACCAGGGCCGCAGCTTCAAGAGCTATCGCGGCATGGGCTCGCTGACGGCCATGAGTCAGGGCTCAGGCGAACGATACTTCCAGAGCACCGCCGACCTGGCCAGCGCGGAGCTAGGCAGCGAGGGAGTGGTGCAGCGCGAGCGCGCCAGCCAGAACCGGTTGGCCAAGTTCGTCCCCGAAGGCATCGAGGGACGCGTGCCTTACCGTGGGCCGCTCGAGTCCATGGTCTTCCAGCTAGTCGGCGGCTTGCGCTCCGGCATGGGCTACTTGGGCTGCAAGAGCATCGCGGAGCTGCAAGAGAATGCGCAGTTTGTCCGCATCAGCGGCGCCGGCCTCCGCGAGAGCCACGTACACGACGTGATCATCACCAGGGAGGCACCCAACTATCATGTCGAGTAATCGGCGCAGCCTCAGGTTCTGGGTGAGCGCCTGGCTCCCGGTTGCCGTGGGCATCGCCGTCATCATGGTGGAATCGACCGAGTGGTTTGGCGCCGACCAAACCAGCCATCCGCTGCGCTGGCTATGGCAGGCCATCTTCGGTCCCGTCAGCCCTGCCAGTTGGGAGATCATCCATCACCTGATCCGCAAGACCGGGCACTTCTTCGCCTATGGGTTTATCGGATTGGCGTGGCTGCGCGCCTGGTGGATGACCCTGCCCCACTCCCACTTTTTCGAAGACGCCTTTCTTGCGCTGCTGGGAACTGCCTTGGTCGCCAGTTGCGACGAGCTGCACCAGACTTATCTTCCCAACCGCACCGGCACGCCCTGGGATGTACTGCTGGATTGCTGCGGAGCCCTTACGCTGCAGTTGGCGGTTTATATCTTCATGCGGCTGACCAGGCCCAAACAACTGGCTCGCGCTGAATGAACATCTCTGTCTTCAGAATATAACTTGACCAGCTCCAGCCTCCGGTCTACGATCAAGGCCGAAAGAAACCAGGCATGAAAGTTCGCTCTGTTTTATCCGCACTCGCTGGATTCACAATGTTCTTCGCTCCACACGCGGGTGCGCAAGGGACACTCGTTCACCCTCAACCCGCTCCGGCGGGAACCTTCTCACCTCAGCAACCCACCCCCGAGCAGATCGCCAAGATGCCGGTCAGGGCGCTGCCGGTGAAGGACTTCAAGCTGCTCAGCCCCGGCACAGGATGGGTCTCTACCGGCAATCGGCTGCTCTTTACGACCGATAACGGCGCACATTGGAAAGACATCTCCCCGCCCAGCCCGAACAACGATCAGTATGCCTCAGTCGTATTCCGCGATGCGGACACCACTTGGGCGCTTTTCGGGTCAGGCGCGGACGACTGCGACTTCGTCGTCTTCTCAACCATCGATGGTGGGACGACATGGAATGATTCCCCGATAAAGATTCCACTTCCAGACCCTGCGAGGGGCGGACAAGAGTTGGGCGGCGACGCCAATATCGCCTTTGCAGATAAGCTGCATGGCTGGCTGCTTTTCGATTATCAGACCGGCTCGGCATTCAGTTCGGCCGGCCTCTTCGCCACCTCAGATGGAGGCCGGACCTGGCACGAGTCTAATGAAAACCCAGGGTTCTACGGCGATATTCGTGCGTATCCCAATGGGGATGTTTGGGTAGTAGGCGGTGCAGGCGGCGACCTCGAACTGGCCGTAAGCCACAAGGGAGGAAACGGATTTGAGGACGTCTCATTGCCAGCGCCCAGGGAATTTGGCTCCGACCGAGAGCCGTCGTATACCCTCCCGATCTTCGAGGATAGCCTCCATGGCTATGAAGCCGCGACCTATCAAGATTTCGGCGAGAAGAAATCATCTTGTGTCCTCTTCGCGACTGAGGACGGCGGGCGCACCTGGAGGAAGGATAGGATTCTCTCCAATTTGATCGCGGGTGAGAAGGTAGCCTCGACCGTCGCAGGTTCCACCTGGATACTGCCCTTCGCTCCCACGGGTTCCCAGCCGGCATTGGTAAAGCTCCGCCCAAATCAAGAAAAGGCGGCCGCGATTCACAACAGCAGCGGCGACTTCAATAGTTGCAAACTAAGCTTCCTTACGCCAAATGAGGGATGGATGAATTGTTCTGGCACCCTCTCCTCAACCATTGATGGCGGAGCTTCTTGGACAGCAATCACACCGCGTCACCGCAACGGTGTGCTTACTTCAGACCCTCTAACACCGGTCAAGACCATGCAAATCAAGACGAAAACCCAACTCGGGTCGCAGGTATGATTGTGAATGCCCTGCCCCAGCCTTGATCTAATCCAGGCAAACGGCTCCAATTCTGGGCTGCAAGAGAATCGAATTGTGGGTCACATACCCCCGTAATTCGATTTTCTTGCGCATATCCCAAATGGAATTGCCACATTACACTGCTTCCAGCGCAACAGGCATGCGCCACAGCATCCGCGACGCCGACGGGGCCGGATGCGATAAAGAGATAGGCCAATTCGTCAGTTGTGGCCTGGCAGCAGAATATCCGTCACGGTATACGGTGAAACAGTGATAGAAAACTCATTGCCTGGAGCGGAAAACGGGGTCACTGCCACTTGGGTTCCCGCGCCATGTTGCGCGCTCCCATAATCGAAGCGTTTCCCATTTGCGCCAATCGTTCCGTTTTTGAAAGCTACCTTCACGATGGCCGGCTCCTTCAAATCCTTGTTGACCAGCATAAGTCCGAAATAGCCGTCACGGCGATGGGTGGCGTGAACACTTACCAACACTGAACTGGAGCTTGCCTCCAGCAGCGCATCGCCGGGGCTATGCGCAATGATATGCAGCATCTCAAACCCATAGTAGGCGGGACCGAGCTTTTTGCGGTCCGCTGACAGCATGGTATCGCCGTACATCTCGCTCCAATCGATGTTCTCCGATCCGGATTCGATCAGCATCGCATAGGTATCAGCGATCCAAAGCGTCATGACGACTGGACGCTCGACCTTGATCCAGGGGGTTATTCCGGCGGGCGCAAAGTCCAACTTGGGGAGATGCCCCTGGGGGCAATACTGACCGTAGTCCGCGAGCATTGAATTGAGAATGTTGGAGAACCCGGACTTTGTATTGGTGAGCAGACTGGACTCATCCAGGGTCTTCCAGTCGGGTGGAAGCAGAGGGCCCGAGGTCCATTCGAGGGTGACAAAGTCCAGGCTCTGGCAGGCGCCCGCCAAGACCTGCTTATTCCACTCAATCCCCCACAGAACGGCCGCCCACGCAGTAGGGTCCGCGTGTTCGCCATCCTTATCCCAAACGGTTTTTGTACGGAGACCGGGATCGGGCGGAGTGGTAAGCGCGGCGCCGATATGAATTGAAGGGTCCACTGCCTTCATGGCATGGGCGAACGCCTTTAGGTTCTCGGCATAGGCAGATGGAGACAGCTTGGGATCGCCCTTCAGCTTGCCAAGATCCTTCGCAGAAGCTGGCGCCGCGGCATGGAGATCGGGATTGCCGATGTGTTCGCCGCCATAGTAGCCGTTGTTATAAACCTGGTCGCCGATCTGCCATAGTTTGAAGCCGAAGGGCTTTGGATGCTGGATGCGGAGGAAGTCGAGGCCATCGTCCCCGGCCAAAGGTGCCTGGCCGCGCAACTGGGCCCAATAGCCGACGGTATGCCAATCCTCGCCGGTCGAATCTTTGCCCAGGTCGCGCGTGTTGGTGGCATCTCCGTTGGCATACGCAACCCATGCGGCAGCCTCGACCGGCTCACCGCCCCCGGTGCCGTCAAGATTTGCTCCGTAATTGACGACGATCACGGCCTGGCCCAGCTTCTCGGCGAACAGCGCAAAGCTGCCGAAGTTGCTCTCCGGGGCAAAGTAACTCACCTCGGCGCCCTTATAGCGGGTCGTAGTCTTGGTGGACCAGTGATAGAGATCCGCCACTCCGTGATTGCCCGGATAGCGCGCCGCGGAGATGCCTGCCGAGCGCAAATAGATTGCACCGTCAATATTGAAAGAGTTGGCATCGAAGGCGGGCGCGGGAACCCCAAGCGAAGTATCGGTCAGAATGTTCACTGCTTTGCTCAGGTCAACGGAAACATTCGCGCGGTTTTGCGCGGCTGCCGGGATGCTCAGGAAAAAGGAAACCGCGCCAAGCTGCGCGAGAACGCTCAAGCAATGCTGCGCCCGACGTATGGAGAATCGTCTTTTTGGAGCATCGATCATCATCGGTTTCATCCCTTTCGAGAACCACGCGAAAGATTTCGCCTGATTGACAGGAAAGAATACCAAAACTGGGGCAGTCTTGGATGACGACTCGGCGAAACGCCTTATTTGCCGACTGTTCTGTTTCGCATTAGAAGGACAGGTATCACCGCTGGGCCGAGGCTTATATTCTTGGGATGGAAGGTGGTTCCACTTTCTGGGATTTTGCTGCTTCGCTCGCGGCTAAGCCAAGAGGACTTCGACGATATGATTCCACCGTTTACGAGGGGCTCTAGCCTTGACGGAATCCGGTTAGGTCACGCCTTCCGCGGTACTCTGATGGTCTATGCACTGTCCACCGCTTCGCTCTGGGGCCAGAAGGAGGCGAATGTGCATGTGAACCTGAAGACGGAACTGGCCGTGGTGCCCGAAGCCGGCTATGGCGTGCATACAAGCGTCTATGACAACGCCTTTACTCCGCCCGACTTGCCGGACAAGTTGAAGGCCGCCGGAGTGACAGCCTTGCGCTATCCGGGTGGTTCCTATGCGGATATTTATCATTGGAAGACGCACTCGGCCACGGCTGGCGCCACCATCTACATCAATCCTAACGACACCTTCGACAACTTTATGACCAAGGATGTGCTGCCGTCGGGCGCACAGGCGATCATCACCGTCAACTACGGCTCCAATGCGGCTGGAACCGGCGGCGGCGATCCTGCCGAGGCCGCCGATTGGGTTCGTTATGCAAACAAGGAGAAGGGCTGGAAGATCCATTACTGGGAGATCGGCAACGAGATCGGCGGGAATGGCTTCTTCGGAACTGAGTGGGAGATGGATCTCCATGCGCCCAAGGGCGACAACCGGAAGGGCAATCCGGCGCTCTCGCAGGCAGCATACGGCAGGAACTCTCTCGAGTTCATCCGCGCCATGAAAGCGGTTGATCCCACCATCAAAATCGGAGTCGGTGTCGATATGCCGGATTCCAATCCGGGGACTGGCAACGAGGCTCTATTCAAGGAAGTGAAGGACAAGATCGATTTTGTGATCGTCCACTGGTATCCCAAAGCAAGTTCCACCGACTTGACGGTGACCGAGGACATCAAGCCCCAGGTTTCGGCGCTGCGCGATGAGATCGCCCGGTTTGCCGGAGCGTCGCAGAAAAACATTCCCATTGCCATCACCGAAACCAATGGAGGCGGGCGCGGCGCGGCGCGCTCTCTGTTTGCCACCGACACCTATCTGACCTGGTTTGAGGCTGGAGCCTTCACGGTCGAGTGGCTGGAGTTGCATGCCGGCTTCCTCTCGGATGAGAAGGATGTGCCACTCGATACACCGGCCGAGGCCTACTATGGCATGGATATGGCCGCCAAGGCTGCGCGCCCAGGCGACGTGCTGGTCGAGGCCCAATCGAACACGCCCATGCTCTCAGTCCATGCCGTAAAGCGGAAGGACGGCTGCTTGGCTTTGGTGTTCATCAACAAGCACCCCAACCAGCCTTATCTGGTCAACGTGACGATTCCCGATGTGCCGCTTGCCGCAACCGGCACGCGCTACGATTTTGGCCGCGCCAACTTCACTCTGAACAGTCCCTGGCCAGCCTCCGGCCCAGCACAAAGCAAGCTGGAGGGGTTGGGCAACAGCTTCACCATAATGGTTCCGGCCATTTCGGAAAGCGTGGTGCTCATTCCGGAAAAATAGCGGTGCGCTGCCGCTGGCTTATTGCGATTCGTCGATGACTTCGATACCAGAGACCGTGGCATTGTTCACGATCGGCTCAAAGGTAAGATTCAGTTTTCCTTGCGCCGTCGGCTTCAAGTGGTAGAAGGTCTTGGTGAGTGCATGGAGGCTTCCCGACTCCTTGTAAATATCGAAGTTGTCCAGAAGCGTGGCGCCGTTGCAGATCACACGGAAGACGCGGCTTCCGGTCCCGCCGACATTCGATGCGTGCGGCCCAAAGTAGAATTCGGCAAAGTGGAGCACCAGCGTGTAGCGGTCGCGGGTATCGACGGGAATGGCGTATGTGAAATGCCCATATCGCTCGGCGGCAAACAGGTCAGGATCTGGCGATCCAGCGATCTGTTGGCGTTGGGTTGAGAGGCGGCCGTTCATGTAGTAGTTGTCCGGATGCCAGAACTGGCCATCATGGTCGGTAAAGGATGCCGGTTGCGTGACCAGGCGGAGGGGGATCTGTTTGTGCGGAATCCCCGGCAACACCTCAAGCGCATTGAGCGCGGGCGCACCGCGTTCGCTCGTGAACGCGAGGTGAAGGTATCCGTCCGGGGCGGGAGATACATCCCGGAAAACTCGTTCGTCGGCAATATTCTCCCCCAACGCGTCCGAATTCACGTCGAACCCGGAAAGAATCTGGTTCCCGTTTATTGCAACGGTAAAAGTGGTGGTAGCGTCGCCGGTGTTGTCTTGTGTGACGAAATAGAGGTGCAGCTCGTATACGCCAGGCTTTAGAGGAATATCGTAAAAGAAATCCCCAGTCCGCCATTGCTCAAAAAGCAGAGGATCGCTGGTCCTGGCAATGGAAGTCGCGGAACGTTTCCAGATTCCCCCGTTATGAAAGTACTGGTCGGCCTCCCAAACTGCGCCGGCACTGTCGATCCGGAGCTTTCCGGTGTAACCGGCAATGATGCGAATCGGCAAGGATGCCGAGTTGGAGAAAACGGGCTGGGAAGCGGTCTGCGGTAGAGCTGGACCTGTTCCCGCATTGGTACCTTTGGCAATCGTCCCGGAATGAAGGGCCAGGTATATCACCAGACCGGCAAGGGTCGATGCGGCGACCAGGAAAGTGTACCGCCGCTTCTGGCCCTTCAACCCAAGGGTAGATCTCCCGATTCTCTCCTTCCCGTCGTCTGGCGACAGCGCAACTTCCGGCGCAGGAGAAAGATCAATCTGCGGTACGTGTGTCTCCGGGGAATCATTCGACGAGGAGGATGGACTTTTCTCGGTCCGATTTGCAAAGTGCGGAACGTAGCTTCCGGTGGGGATTGTGAATTGAAGAGGGTGGTCCTTGCCCTCGTTCTCGTAGAACTCCTTGAGTTTCTTGCGCAGCCGGTGAGCCTCAACCCGCGCGATTGCGTCCTCTCCTGCATCGAAGGTGGTCTTTGACCGGCCAAAGACCTCAGTTGCGATGTTGTATTCGTGGAGCTGCCCACTCTCTCCTAGAAAGTATTTTTCCCCTAGATAGCGTGCCAAACGCGCCAGGCGCGGGAGCTTCGCCAGTGCCTTCACAACCGCATCGAGTTCGTTGCGTTCTGCCTCCCTGGAAGACAGGACGGAGATTTCCGGCATGATCTCGCTCCTGCTTGACTGCGTCAACTCCTGCAACCCCTCATGATAGCGGGCATCGGTACGGAATTGCAATGCGGCGGCTTTCTCCCTCAGCAGCTTGACCATATCTAACTTGGAATCAATCTTGTACGTGCTTGTACATTGTTCATGAAATCTCCCGTACAACCCAGTACAAGATTAACCTTTCGCATCGGTCCTGACCCGACATAAGGTTCGACAGTCAGCCACAAGACTGTTTTGCGGAGCAGGAATCCGGACCGACCCCCGGGCGACTGCCGATTGAGCATGTTTGAGAGATCGAGATCGCTGATTGGGAGGCGCATTCGCCGGAAGGACGACTGGGATGTGAGCTCAGACTTCGAGCAGGACAATGAAACCTCAATCCACAAGCGAAGACGGAGCTGCGTCGCGCATCATGATGATCCTGAAGCATTTATCGGGCCGTAGCAAGGTTTGGCCGTCTCGATAGGCAGTTAGGACGAATGAACCGAATTCTTCCGCGGGCCGGCGGAATCTGAGCAGAAGGTTTTCAGGTTCAGGCAGGAAATCGATTTACTTTTGAGCCGGAAGTGAAGGCTCCCAAATTTGGAGGCATGCTTTGTCGAAGTCAATGATCCATCCTCTCCGCACCTGGGTTTCACTGTCGCAGACGCAGACACGGTTGTGGCGCGCCATCGTTTGGAACGCTGCTGCGATGCTGTTTATCCTGCCGGCTTGCGCACAGCAAGCAACCTCATCCATCTCCGCTACGGTTCACGATGCTACCGGCGCCATGCTGCCCGGCGCCGAGGTGACGCTCACCGACGAGGTTAGCAAAGCAACTCGTTCTACCACCAGCAATGGCGAGGGGTTCTTCAACTTTCTTGCCGTCCAACCGGCCACCTACAGCATCGAGGTAAGCAGGAGGGGCTTTGAGTCATGGAAGGTGACGGGCATCGAGGTGCACCCTGGGGATAGCCTTACCGTTCCCAAGATCGCTTTGAAGGTCGGCCCGGTTGTGGAGTCGATATCGGTGACGGCCGAGGCTGCGGGTGTCACGCTCAACACCGGGGAACACAGCACCCTGATCACCGCCGCCGATATCGCCCGCCTTTCCACCGTCGGGCGCGACGCCATGGAACTGGTGAGCATATTGCCCGGCTTTACCCTGAATGCGGGCACGGGCCTCAACAATGCGGGCCCCAATTACAACACCACCAGCTTTGGGGGCAATGCGGGAGCTTACGGCGCCAATGGCGCTGCACCCCAGCAAGGGCTTGTCAGCATAACCTCCGATGGAGCCCAGGTGATCGATCCCGGCGACATGGGGGGCACCACGGCCAACATCAACATGGACCAGGTACAGGAAATCAAGGTGCAAACCTCGGACTTCGGCGCCGATGAAGCCAAGGGGCCTATCGTCATCAGCGCGGTCGGCAAGTCGGGCGGATCCGCTTACCACGGATCGCTCTACGGGTATGCTCGGAATCACATCTTCAACTCCAACGACTGGCTGTCGAACGACACCTCTCCAGTGATCGCCAAGGCTCCATCCAAGTGGTATTATCCGGGAGGCACCATCGGCGGACCGGTCAAAATTCCCGGCACTCATTTCAACCAGAGCAAGCGCCTCACCTTCTGGGCGGGCTTTGAGTACTATGACCAGTTCGACAATGCCAACGGAACGTACTCCGGGCCGCAATACGCATTTATCCCGACTCCGTCCATGCTGGGCACAAATCCCGCTGAGTTGGGCAAATATGATTTTTCTGAAGCGTCCATTGCGAGCGCCTTCGGCAATTTGAATCAGGCCGATCTGGCGGCGGGCTGCACAGAGGACTATAGCCAGTCCGCTGCCTACTCCAACATCGGCGGCGACTGCTACTCTCCCACAAACGTTTTTGACCAGAACGGGCAGGCGGTGAATGGGGGAATGCTCAATACAATCAATAAGCAAGTCGCTACGTTTACAAATCTTTATCCAACCATCAATCGCATTCCCCAACCCGCCAACGGCTATGCGAGCGACGGCTACAACTGGGCCAAGAATGTGATGGCGACCAACAACGGCTTCCAGTTGCACAGCCGTGTGGATCAGAACTTCTCAGATAGCCTGAAGTTGTATGGCACCTTTAACTGGGAGGATGTGAATAGCCAAGCTCCTCTGAATAACGTTTACTACAACCCGCCCGATACCATCCCCTACCCGACACCTCTCGATTCATATGGGAAATCGTATTTTATTTCCCTGAATCTCACCAAGGTCGTCAACAGCATGATGACGAATGAGGTCACGGGTTCGGGTCTCTACTTCAGCCAGCCGGAGCAATTTGAGAATCGTTCTCTCGCATTGGATACCAACACGCCCTGGGCAGCATACGAAGGCGGAGCCTTGAAGAACGGCATCAACCAGTTGCCGCGTATCTACTCTTACGAGGGAATCGGTATCCCCAACTTTTCCTTTGGCTATGTTCCTTCGGGCAGCCAATACCTCAGGAAGTCCTCTTGGAACATAGGCGACAATATCACCAAAATCTATCACACCCACACACTCAAGGCAGGCGTTTACGCGGAACAAACCAGGAACAATCAGGTAACTCTCGGCAGCCAGGCGAACGGCAACATCCTCTTCGAGCGTTACGCAGGGTGCATTCAGAATCAACAAACGCCGACTTATAGCACGGATCCGAATACGGGGAAGATCACACTCATTGCTCCCACGGTATATGGTATGGGAAACACCGCAGCGAACTTCCTGATTGGTTGCACTGGCGGTTACACCCAGGACTCCTTTGATCCAAGCATCGACATGTATTTCAATACCCTTGAGTTTTATGCTACGGACGAGTGGAAGGTTAATTCAAGGCTGACTCTCACCTTCGGTATCCGGCTTTCGCATCTCCCCCCGTGGGAAGATTCCCACGGCATAGGCGCCGCAGTCTGGGATCCCAGCAAATACAATCCGATTTCCACCGGCGTCTTCGACCCGGCTATGACTCAGGACGCCACGAAGTGGCCGGGCATTTCCTGGCATCAATTAGACTCGAGTATTCCCGTTGCCGGCGTTGGCAGCCGCCTTCTCTTCTATATGCCGCGCGCGGGCCTCGCTTACGACTTATTTGGCAATGGGAAGAGCGTATTTCGTGGCGGCTTTGGAGTTTACAGGTCGCGTGACTCCTACAACGTGACCGCAGCCGCGGTGGATACAGGGGTCAACCTGGTGCATTACAGCATCTCGACCAGCTTTGCGGACAGTTGCACGCTGGATCAACTGTTCAATTCCGCTCCAATATCAACTCCGATTTCAAGTTACCCGGTAGGTTCGCAGGTCGTGACCTGCGGATATTACACCGGTTCCCCAGCGTTTGCTACCGGCCTCGCGCCATACACGGCGAGCGGGGCGGTCGGAAGTATCGCCGCTGACGACCCCAATGACAACGAGCAGCCTGTCACCTACAACTACAATTTCACGATGGACCAGCAATTGCCCTTCGGTTCAACGTTCGAGATCGCCTATGTTGGAAACCAGAGCACGAACCTTTCCACGCTGAGTAATCTGCAAAACAAGAATGTAATTCCTCTGGGCGCATTCTTCGGCCCCGATCCTCTTACTCAACAAACCAACCCAACATCGAACATCACTACCAGTCAGGTCAACGACTATCGGCCGTACCCGAACTATCAGCAGGTGGATGTTCCCGAGCATACCAACTGGGCTAATTACAACGCAATGCAGGTATCGCTGAACAAGCAGCGTGGTTCTCTTGTCGTGGGAATCAACTACACGTGGTCCAAGGCCCTAGGCGTTCGCGGCAATTATGACACGGGCTACATTGCAGACCCCGTCAACGCTCATCATGACTACGGAGTTGTTTCTTTCGACCGGCCTCAAGCCATGAACTTCACCTATTCCTACCAGGAGGGCAAGAAATTTCGCGGTAACCGCGAACTGGGCTGGGTTTTGAACTCCTGGGAACTCTCGGGCATCACGCAACTGACGAGCGGGCCGGATCTCTCCATCGTCAACAACAGCACGAACTTCGGTTTTTCCGCGGGCGCGAACTACTACACAGACGCCTCGCGGTCGTCCGCCCCAGTCAGCATCCCGATCGGGGCGGCTGAGTGGCTGGGCAGTTCGGATTACACGCTGCAGCCAACGGTTACCTGCGATCCGCGGGCAAACCTCCATTCGGCACTTCTGTCTGGGAACCAGGTCTCCCGGCAGTACGCGAATGGCAACTGTTTCGGTCTCCCGGCGCAGGGAACACAGGGCGCGTGGAACCTTCCGGACGTTCATGGGCCGGCTTACTTCAAGTCCGATCTTTCCATCCAGAAGGACCTTCAGATCAACGACCGCCAAAGTCTTCAGCTCCGCATGTCGGGCTTCAACTTCCTCAACCACCCCATTCCGTCGTTTAACCAAAACAACCTGGCGGCGCTGAACCTGACCTTTGCCGATCCGCCATGCAATGCCACCAGCGGTGCAGGCTGCTTTTACTCCGAGCAGGCAGCGTTCGCGGGCGTTCAATTGGAAAACGCCGGTTTTGGTTATACACCATTCAAGTCAGGTGTGCGCATCGTTGAATTCGGCGTGAAGTACATCTTCTAAGCATTACGGAGGGGCGGCCTATTGACTCTCCTCCCACAGGCTTCGAGAAGATGCGATCGCGGCAACGGCGCAGATGAACCAGGAAGCCGGAACAAGGAACGAAGCAACAAGCGGCAAACCGCAGTATTTTTGGAGGCTTGAAATGTTGAGGAATGATTGGATGAACGTCTGGAGTCGGCGGACCACGTGGCTGACGATGCTCGCGGCGCTGCTGCTGGTGGTGTCGCCGGCAATGTCCACGGCCAGCTCTTCAGTGCCGGCGGCAGTGATTTCCACCGTAAACACGGTTCCTGCGACAGGCCTGCCGGGCGATGAGTCCAATGTGGCTCTGGACGCCTGCGGGAATATCTATGCAGTGGACCAGTCAAGTGGTCAGGTGGTAGAAATCCCCCCGGGAGGCGGCGCGGCAATGACTGTTCTAGCCGCAGCCAGTTATGGTACAGCAACTCTTCAAATCGACGCCGCAAAAGCCAATCTGTATGTCATCCAGGGATATACCGGAAGCGTGTCTAAGATTCCGATTACCAATTGCGTGCCACAGCCGTCTCAGCAACTGACCTTCGGCCTCGGGAGTCCCGGCGGCCTCAATCTCGGCCCCATCAGTTATTACTGGGGCCCGTCTTCAGTAGCTTCAGATTTCGCGGGCAATGTTTTCATCGCGACAAGCAATGCCTGCTGCGTGAGCAATAGCACAAGTGGTCCTGCCGTCAACGAGTTGCTCGTGGGGTATGCATCCAATGGATACACGACTGGCGCTACCTTGCTGCCTGCTTTTGCTTATCCCATCAACTCGATGGCCGTCAACTCCAGCGACAATATCTATTTTGTTTCCGGTTGCAATCCCAACAGCCCCACCGTCGCCGGGAACACATACGGGACCTGCACGGGTGCCACTTTTGGCGCCCTCTATGAATTGGCTGTGACCACTCCAGCTACATCTTCAGCCCCAGCCGCTTACAGCACGACTCCCGTATCCTTCGGCAGCGGGTATTCAACCAATGTCGTGGGCGTAACCATCGATGCAGCGGGCAACTTATATGTTGCAGACGGCGGAAACTCCGCGATCTACGAGATTCCGTATGAGACGTCGGCATTGAATCCGAACGACCAGTTCATTGTGGCAACAGGAACGGATATCGCTATCGCGAATGCCGTGGCGCCTGACCCGTCCGGAAATCTCTATTACGCAAATAACGGTTCGTCGGTCTATGAGCTGACGCTGAACAACGCAGATTTTGGCACACAGGCCGTAGCCGGCAGCGCACCTGCAACCTTGAATGTGGTTTTTAATGACGCGGTGACACCGGCAACCATCGGCTTCGTGACCAATAACGGAGTGTTCGCGTCAGCAGTAGGAGGCACGTGCGCAGCGAATACTGCTTATACGGCTGGGAATACCTGCACGGTCAATTCCGCCTTTAAGCCTGCGGCTCCCGGAGTTGCCAACGGCGCTCTGGTGCTTTCGGATTCAACCGGCGCAGCTCTGGCCACCGCCGATCTGTACGGCGTGGGACTCGGGGCGGGCCTGACGATCGACCCCGGTACTCCTTCCTTGATCGGGAGTGGATTAGTGACACCTATGTCAGTGGCTTTAGATGGCGCCGGCGATCTCTTTATCGCGGATTCCAGCGCTAGCAAGGTTTGGGATTTTCCGGCGGGCAACGGGACGCCGGTTTCAATTGGCAGCGGCCTTAGCGGACCTGAGGGTGTCGCGGTCGATGGCGCAGGCAACCTGTATGTTGCCGATACGGGCAACAACCGGATTGTCATGGTTCCAGTTGTCAGCGGAGCATTGAGTGCTTCCGCGCAAATCACGCTGGTTTCCGGAAGCACGAGTATTGCCGGCTCTGCCCTGAATGGCCCAGCCGGTCTGACTACAGATGTTCAGGGTAATCTCTACATTGCCGACACCGGCAACAACCGGGTTCTGTTCCTGCCCAAAAACAACAGTTGGGATGTGAATGGGGCGTTCACCCTTGGATCGGGTTTCACGAATCCACTGGCTACGGCCGTGTCAGCCTCGGGGTTGATCTACGTCGCCAACTCCGGCAGCGGCAATATCTACAGCATTGCCTACCCTGGCGCGGCTGCGCCAATCACCATTGCAGCAACGGGTTTCAGCAATCCGTCGGCGCTGGGAACGGACGCAGCGGGCGATCTGTTCGTCGTGGATCAGGGCAATGCGAAAGTAGTGCGCATCCCTAATGTTGCAGGCAGCCTGGCAACCGGAAGTTCAGCGGAAGTCAGTTTTGGCATCGCCAATCCTTACGGCCTGGCGATCGATCCGGCCGGCAATCTTTATGTCAGCGACAATGCGAATGCAGCAGCGTACGTGGTGGCTCGCACAGGTCCCACGCTCTCTTTTGGCAACATCAACCCCGGAACTGTCAGCAATCCAGCCTCGGTCCAGGTGGAGAGTTCCGGCAATCAGGCGTTGACTTTCGGTACGCCGTACTATGTCGCCACGGGAGACGCCGATGCATTTGTGCTCATGACTTCGGAGACCAATGCTTGCGCCGGCGGCAGCAGTATCGCGATCGGCACAAATTGCACTTTGGAGGCAACTTTCAATCCGCCTTCGTCCGGGGGGACATTTAGCGAGACGCTGGCGTTGAGCAGCAATGCAACCAATGCCTCTGCGCCACAGGTTAACCTTGCCGGCGTCGGTGTGGCGACACAAGCCACGACAACCACGCTAACGATTACTTCGCCGAGTGGAACTCCCTACTATGGAGAAGCGATTGCGCTGAGCGCATCGGTCACATCAAGCGTGGGAACGCCTACGGGGTCGGTGGCCTTGATGGTGGATGGAGCTCAAGTTTCCACAAGCACGCTCAACAGCGGAGTTGCTACATTCTCGTTGAACAATGTCCAGGGCGGAAGCCATACATTGCAGGCGGTCTATCAGGGAGCCACAACCATCGCCGTCATTTACGCGAGCAGCGAATCGGCAATCGATACGATCGTTGTCAGTGGTGACACCACGACGACGGCGATCTCGTTCACGCCGCTCTATAACAATCCGCCGAGCCAGCCCGCAGGTACCGCGCTCACCCTGACTGCGACCGTGAGTTCAACGTTTGCCGGCATTCCGAATGGCACTATTACTTTCACTATTACGGACTCCAACGGCACGACGATGTCAGAGCAGGCGACCTTGGCGCCAAGTGGAAACGCCGTCCAGGCTACCTGCAACCTCTATGTTGCAACAGCGCAGCAGGTACAGGGCAACTGCTACTTTCCGTCAAACTATCCGGCATCGCCGGCAGGCGCGTACGATGTGGTGTCCGTTTCCGCCAGCTATGCTAGTAGCGATCAAAACTTCAGCGCGTCCAGCAGTGCGTCTCAGTCGTTCGATCTTGGCCCCGCAACTGGTTCTGTCGTTGTCACTGCGAGTGGCACAAGCCTTGCCAGCGGCAGCAGCGGCAACGGCACAATCACTTTTACCAACACCAGTTACGGCAACTGGAATGGCGTCGTAAGCTATCAATGCGAGGCTTCTACGCTGCCGGCCAATGCGATTTGTGTTTTCTCGCCAGGGCAGGTTTCGGTGTTGGCCAGTTCAACCGCCTCTCCTAATCCTCTGGCCACAACAACATTGCAGGTCGTGGTGAACAATCCTCCCAACTCTCCGTTGCAGAGCTCGATGCTGTGGTGGATGGGCGGCCTGACCGGATTGTTCCTGTTCTGGATCCGGCGGCGCTTGTTGCGTGGAGCCTGGGCGACGGTCACCATGATGATCGCGGTGGTTCTGCTGGCGCTTTCGGCAAGTGGACTGATGGCCTGCAATAGCGGCGTTCAGTACACCACTCCGGCCGGAACCAGCACGATCACCGTTGACGCCAATGCCGACCCGTATGCCTTGAACTCAAGCGGGAAACTGAATGAGGGAGCGACACTGCCTTGCGGTGTTGACCCGGCAACCAACCTTGCAAGCCCAACTCAGCTGCCCTGCTCACAGCAGATCTATCAAATCTCGCTCACAGTGCATTAGGCAAAGGCTCTCGCCGCGGCCGAGGCCCGTATCGCATAAGCGATTCGGGCCTTGGCCGGGCCGGAACATTGCCTGCAAAAGGAGCGCAGATTCTTATGTAAACCCCAAACCTTGATCCGCTCGCCTGCATTTTGGGTAAGCTGAGATTCTCGTGCTTGGAATCTGCTTCTGACTTTGATCGTGGTGTCCAGCTTCACCCGATCCACTCCCACCTTGTTGTGCGGAACTGAAAGATCGCTTTCACCGAGAGATTTGAACCCATGGCCCGATTGCTTCATCCTTCTCCCATGCGCAGTAGATGCTTTGCAGTCCTGGCGATTTGCTTGAGTATTCCTGTGCTCGCCTATTCTGCCGCTGCTGTTCCCGTGATGGAACGAGAACCCGACGGCATGGCTCTGCACTTAGCCTCGGGCGAACTCCGTATCCAGGTTGTCTCCGACACTGTCATCCGCGTCGAGTTTTCTGCCTCGCAAAGCTTCTTCAGCCGCACCACGATCGATAGGGTTCCTCTGTCACCCGCAACGACATACTTTACGATTAGCAAATCGCGCGTGAACTTCACTCTCGCCACAACCAAGGTGCTGGTGATTGTCGACCGGCAAACCGGAGCCGTGTCGTTTGCCGACAGTGCCGGTCATCCCGTGCTATCGGAAGTCCCAGGCGGCAGGACGCTCGAGCCTGCCGCCATACAGGGAGAAAACGCCTTCCACATTCATCAGAAATGGCACGCGCAACAAGACGAATCGCTCTACGGGCTAGGACAGATGCAACTGGGGAGCGTAGACATCAAGGGTTATGATCTCGATCTCTGGCAGCACAACACCAATGTGGTTGTTCCTTTTCTTGTCTCGTCCAAGGGTTATGGCATTCTTTGGGACAACACTTCCTTTACCCGCTTTGGCGATCTTCGTCCCTTCGTTCCCATTCCAGCCGCAGACCTATATGACGCGGACGGCATGCGAGGCGGTCTTACGCTGACGCCAGCCGATGCGTCGGAGCCTCCCCGGCAAACCGCGGCGATCTCTCTCCATCTCCGCTCTGACAGATCCCAATCCGATCCTCCCGATACCGAAGGCGGTTCCTCGCCTTTGAAGCGGCAATCGTGGGTGGGCTCCATTCTCGCCCCCGCAACGGGCGACTACCAGTTTCAAGCTTACTCGAATGGGGGCATTCAGGTCTGGCTCGACGGCAAACAAGTGATGAACCACTGGAGGCAGAACTGGCTCACCGCCAATGACCAGGTTCGAGTCCATTTGGAGTCCGGCCGCAAATACTCGATCAGAATTGAGAACGATCCCGAGGAGCAAAGCACCCTTGAGTTTTTGTGGAAGACACCTGCGCCGGACACCGACACCTCGCTCTGGTCGCAGGTTGGCGATGGCATCGACTACTACTTCGTTTACGGCCCATCCATCGACCAGGTCATTGGCGGCTATCGTCTGCTCACCGGCAAGGCAACCATGTTGCCCAATTGGTCCTTCGGCCTCTGGCAATCGCGGCAGCGCTACGAAACGGCCAACCAGTCGCTCGATGTAGTGAAGCAGTTCCGCGAACGCAACATTCCTTTCGACAACATCGTGCAAGACTGGCAATACTGGCGTCCCGATGCCTGGGGCTCTCACGAATTCGATCCGATGCGCTTTCCCGATCCCGAAGGCTGGATCGAGGCGATCCATGCGCAGCATGCCCACCTGATGATCTCCGTGTGGGGGAAATTCAACCCCAACACGGAGAATGCGAAGGCGATGGACTCGAAGGGTTACCTGTATCGGTTGAATTTGAAGGAGAACGTCAAGGATTGGATTAACCAGCCCTACACCTTCTACGACGCATTCAACCCCGGCGCGCGCAAGCTCTTCTGGTCGCAGCTCAATTCGCAGCTCTTCCAAAAGGGCATCGACGCATGGTGGATGGATGCCACCGAGCCCGACCTGCTGCCATCTCCGCCAACGCTCGAGGGCCAGCAGACCCACATGCAACCTACATACGTCGGAACCGGATCACGCATGCTGAACGGCTACGCTCTGGAAAACAGTCTGGGCGTGTACACCGGACAGCGCGAGGCCGCACCCAATCAGCGTGTCTTCATCCTCACGCGATCCGGTTTTGCCGGCGAACAGCGCTACTCCACCGTAACGTGGTCGGGAGATACTACATCCACATGGACCGCAATGGCCAAGCAGATTCCTGCCGGCCTGGGCGCCAGCATTTCTGGCTTGCCCTACTGGACCATGGACACCGGCGGCTACACCATGCAGCGCCGGTATTCGCATGAACCCATGACCGCGGCCGATGAAGAGGAGTGGCGGGAACTGAATGCCCGCTGGTTCGAGCTTTCCACCTTCACCCCCATCCTGCGCGTGCACGGCGAACTGCGGGCGCGCGAGATGTGGACTCTGGGCGATGGCTCACCGGCATACTACGCCGAGTTGAAATTCGATCGCCTTCGTTACGCATTGTTTCCTTACATCTACTCCCAGGCCGGCTGGACCACGCAACGCAACTACACCATGATGCGTCCGCTGGTGATGGACTTTTCCCTCGACCGCACCGCCCGCGAATTGAATGACGAATACATGTTCGGACCCGCTCTGCTGGTGGCGCCCATTACCGAGTACAAGAAGCGTGCCCGGCAAGTCTATCTGCCGGCAGCCACAACGTGGTACGACTACTGGACCGGCTTGCCAGCCGCCTCCGGTAACATCTCCGCGCCGGCCCCCTACGACCAGATACCTGTCTTCGTTCGGGCTGGATCCATCATTCCCTACGGCCCCGTCATGCAGTATGTCGCGGAAAAGCCTTCCGATCCCACCACGCTCTACATCTACGCGGGAAGCGACGGCCAGTTCGGTCTGTATGAAGATGAGGGCACAACCTTCGCCTACGAAAAGGGCGCTTTTACGCAGATTCCAATCCACTGGGACGACAAGGCAAACACGCTCACCATCGGCAAAAGAAGCGGCTCTTATGGTGGCATGCTGGTTCAGCGCACCTTCCTCATCGTGCTGGTTTCAAAGGCGCATCCAAACGCCTTCTCGCTCACGTCCACGCCTCTCAAGCGCGTGCAATACACGGGAGCCGAAGTTCGCCTGAAGTTGCAATAACCCGCTCCGGTGCCAGTGTTCCTCGCCGCGGTCGAGAAACGGAACGAAATCATGAAGCAATTTCATATTCCAGCTCTTCTATACCTCTTGAGCGCTTTGACCGCCTCTGCGCAGCCTCCGCAACATACGCCCTACTCTTGGAAGAACGTCCAGATTGTTGGAGGCGGGTTTGTCGATGGAATCATCTTTCACCCCACCGCGCCGGGTGTTCGATACGCCCGCACCGACATGGGCGGCGCTTACCGTTGGGATGCAGCCGCGAATCGCTGGCAGCCCATCCTGGACTGGATCCCTTACAAGGACCTCAATCTCATGGGAGTTGAGTCCATCGCGGTCGATCCTGCGGACCCTAATCGGGTCTACCTCGCCTGCGGCACTTACACCAACCCGCGCACGTCCAGCGGCGCCATCCTCCGCTCCGATGATCGCGGCCAGTCCTTTCAAAGGACCGATGTGCCCTTCAAGTTCGGCGGGAACGAAGACGGCCGCGGAAATGGCGAGCGCCTTGCTGTAGATCCTCACGATGGCCGCATCCTCTACCTAGGAACCCGCCACGACGGACTCTGGCGTTCCCAGGATCGCGGCGCAACCTTTACGCGAGTCGCCAGCTTTCCCGACGTCACCGATGCGATTCCGCCCCTGCCGGTTGCCGTCCCCGGCGAAACACCCGAACAGCACTTCCGGCGCATGCCCGTGCGCGGCAGCGGCATTGTCTTCGTAAAACTCGTCTCCGCCGCCGGTTCACAACGGCCATCCTCTGTCTCCCAGACAATCTATGTCGGCGTCTCCCTCATGAATCGTCCCAACCTCTTCGTCTCTACCGATGGCGGCGCAAGCTGGTGCAAAGTAGCCGGCGCGCCAACGCAATATCGCCCCACCCGCGCCGCTGTGTCCAGCGACGGTTTCCTCTACATCGCCTACGGCAACGCCCCAGGCCCCTCTCGCATGACAGACGGCGCTGTATGGAAGCTCAACACGCAGAGCGGCTCGTGGACCGATATCACGCCCGACCATCCCGTTGCCGGCAACAAGGAGTTTGGCTACGCGGCCGTCTCCGTCGATGCGCAACACCCAGGCGTCCTGATCGCAAGTTCCTTCGGTCGTCCGGGCGCAGCCGGCGGCGAAGACATCTTCCGCTCCACGGACGGAGGCGCCACATGGAAGCCCATCTTCGGCGGCGGTGGCATTTACGACTACACCCTGGCACCCTATGTGAAGAGCACGGCCATCCACTGGCTCTTCGATATTGAGATCGACCCGACCAACCCGGCGCATGCCGTCTTCACCACCGGCTACGGCGGCTGGGAGACCTTCGACCTGACTGCAGCGGATCAGGGCAAACCCACCCACTGGAGCATCCTCGCCTCGGGCATCGAAGAGACCGTGGGCCTCGCACTCTTGAGTCCTGCGGATGGCGCTCATCTCATCACCGCCGTTGGCGACTACGGCAGCTTCGTTCACTGGGACCTCGACCACCCGGTCCCCGAGGGCGCATCTGCACCGCCGCGAATGGGAAACACCACGGGCTTGGCCGCCGCAGCCCTCCGTCCTGAGATCATTGTCCGTGTCGGCATAAACGCCGAGCACAAACCCGGCGAAAACATCGGCTATTCGCTCGATGCGGGCCACACTTGGAAACCGACGCCTGCGGGGCCTACACCCACCAGCCGTTCCGGATCCATCGCCGTCTCGGCCGACGGCGGAATATGGATCTGGACTCCTGATCTTGAAGCCGAGTACGTTACGCGCGACCTGGGTGCAAGCTGGACCGCCGCGCAAGGACTTCCGGCAGGACTTCGCGTCACCGCCGACCCAGTCGACACACGCACGTTCTACGCCCTCTCTTTCACGGACCGGACCCTCTACCGCAGCAGCGACGGAGGAGCCACCTTCGTCGCGGAGCCTTTCGCACTGCCCGGAGCTCCGCCGCCGCTAGCCGCTTCCTCGCGCGGCGATAACCGCGGGGGCCAGGACCACCTCTACGCCGCGCCTGGCCGCCCCGGAGACCTCTGGCTGGCCGCCTTCGACGGCCTCTACCGCTACATTCTGCCGGACCAGCCGGCAAGCACCGAAGGCGTCTCTTTGGTTCGCCTGCCGGGCGTTGAGGAGATTCATGCCTTCGGCTTCGGCAAAGCCGCCCCCAATCAGTCCTATCCAGCTCTCTACCTCGTAGGAACCGTTCACGGTCAGCCCGGCATCTTTCGCTCAATCGACGTGGCGCGCACTTGGGTCAGGATCAACGACGACCAGCGCCAATGGGGACTGGTCCTGCAAATTACCGGCGACCCTCGCCTTTACGGACGGGTCTACGTTGGCACACATGGCCGGGGCGTGTTCTACGGCGATCCTGTCACGCGCTAAAGCCGGGTTGAACTTTTGCTCCTGTCATTATGCATTGGTGCGCGGCGGCATCGAGAACATCTGTGAGCGCTATGTGAACCTCATCTTGTGCGACGGGGTGCGCGAGGCGGCACTCGCACTACCGCAACGGCTACTACGAGAGAGATTTCATGACCCGCTTCGGCACCATCCGGCTGCGGATTGCCCGCGTCCGCGGCAGGAGCTTTCTGCCTGTGGCGATGAAGAAGTTCCAGCACCGTGCGCCGGAGTTGGCGGTGCTGATAAGCGAGACGTTTCTGCGCGGCATCTCCACACGCCAAGTGGGCCGGGTGGTGGCCACGCTCTGCGGCCAGACCGTCTATCCGCGGGCGGCTCATCAACGCTGCTGGGTGCACAAGATGCGCAATATCCTCGACAAGGTGCGCAAGCGCGACCACGATGCAGCCAAGGCCGACGCCCAGGCGATCTATCTGGCCGATGGATGCCGGCAAGCACAAGTTGCCGCACAAGCCTTCTGCCGCCGCTGGCGACGCGACTGTCCCACCATGGTGCGGCAATTGGCACGTGAGCTGCCCGAATTGCTGGTCTTCTTCCGTTTCCCCAAACATCTATGGTGCAAGTTGCGCACCACCAACATCATCGAACGCTGCTTCGTCGAAGTCCGTCGTCGTACCGGGCCTATGGTCTGCTTCGTCAACGTGCAGTCCGTAGACCGCGTCATCTACTCCATCTTTCAGAGATTCAACCAGGAATGGAAAACCCGCACCCTCCGCGTTTTTACACAAGCAGCTTGACTTCGCCCATAGCGCCTACGTCATTGACTTCGCCCTGGGCTTGTGTGAGAATGTTGTGAAATCTCAGTTGGTAGGTTCAGCCACGAGACAGAAATGGAGAACGGACCCGCTCGCGAAACGGAGCCCTCTCCTTATTTATGTTGTTCTCCTCTTTGGCCTCGGTTTTGCGGATATCGCCTGACAACAGCACGCCGCATCCTGACATCACGCGATATTCATCCGCTCATTGGGTTGCCGGCGCAGCCCCCGATGAATGGCCACGCTCAGGGGGGACGACGCAAATGCACCCCGCCGAATCAAGCAAGAAGCATCTTTTGAAGTTGTACGCTGGACTGCTGACAGCGGCCGTGTGGACCCTTACAGGTTGTATCTCGGGTTTGTTGCCAGGGAGCGTCGTTGTGACGGTGTTGCCAAACACGGCGAGCGTTCAGGCGGCAGTTGGCACGCAAAACTTCACGGCAATGCTGACGAACGACTCCCAGAACAAGGGTGTAACCTGGAGCCTTTCAGGAACCGGTTGCAGCGGTTCGACGTGCGGGACGCTGTCGAACATGACAGCCACATCGGTGACGTATGCGGCGTCCGCAAGTGCTCCTTCGCCGAATGGCGTGACTCTAACGGCGACTTCGGTGGCCGATCCGACCAGGAGTTCGACCGCGACGGTGACTGTCACAGCTGCTCCCACTCCGACGGTGACTTTGTCGGCCAGCCCGACAACCATCGCATCGGGAAGCAGTTCGACGTTGACGTGGTCGAGCACCAATGCGACTTCCTGCACGGCGAGCGGCGGCTGGACGGGAACGGAAGCTACCAGCGGCACGAAGAGCGTCAGCCCCACCAGCACAACAACCTATTCGCTCACCTGCACGGGAGCGGGTGGCACAACTGCGCCCGCCAGCGCCACGGTGACTGTCACCGCTGCTGCACCGGCTCCGACGGTGACTTTGTCGGCCAGCCCGACAACCATCGCATCGGGAAGCAGTTCGACGTTGACGTGGTCGAGCACCAATGCGACTTCCTGCACGGCGAGCGGCGGCTGGACGGGAACGGAAGCTACCAGCGGCACGAAGAGCGTCAGCCCCACCAGCACAACAACCTATTCGCTCACCTGCACGGGAGCGGGTGGCACAACTGCGCCCGCCAGCGCCACGGTGACTGTCACCGCTGCTGCACCGGCTCCGACGGTGACTTTGTCGGCCAGCCCGACAACCATCGCATCGGGAAGCAGTTCGACGTTGACTTGGTCGAGCACCAATGCGACTTCCTGCACGGCGAGCGGCGGCTGGACGGGAACGGAAGCTACCAGCGGCACGAAGAGTGTCAGCCCCACCAGCACGATGACCTATTCGCTGACCTGCACGGGAGCAGGTGGCACCACCTCGCCTGTCTCAGCGACGGTCACTGTAACCTCCAATACGGCCACGACCACCACGCTCGCTGCGTCCACCACCACACCAACGGTTGGCGCCACCGTCAGGCTGACTGCGACGGTGGCACCTTCGGCTGCTACAGGCACAGTTACCTTCTACTCGGGTACGACCTCGCTCGGAACCGCAACCTTGAGTTCGGGTGTCGCAACGCTTGCAACCTCATTCGCGACAGCCGGAACCGACTCACTGACAGTCGTTTACGCTGGGTTGACGATTTACCTGACCAGCACATCAAGCCCAGTTATAGTGACGGTCGGCGCTACGTCTGCAGATGTCACAATCACAGTCAATCCAGCCCAAACCCATCCGATCTCACCCTGGATCTATGGAATCAACGGAAGCGTCCCCAACGTTCCAGACGTAACTATCTACCGCCTTGGCGGCAATCGCTGGACAGCCTATAACTGGACGACGAACGCCTCCAACGCAGGCAGCGACTATCTCTACGAGAGCGACGATTACCTGACCTCCAGTACTATTCCAGGATATGCAGTATATCCGTCAATCAATGCCGACATTGCCGCCGGACAAGCCACCCTCTTCACGATACCGATACAAGGACTCGTATCAGCAGATGAGTCCGGTCCGGTTCCGACAACCAATGCGCCGGATCTGGCAAGGTTCCAGGATGTCGTCTTTCAGAAGAGCTCAGTCACCTCCGCTCCCTTTACCACTACGCCGCCGATTGTTGTGGTCAGTGGCGAGGACACTGGCAATGTCTACTCAGATGAGTTCGTCTGGGCAATGAATCAGCTTTCCAGCACGAAGGAAATTTTCAGCGGCACCACCTCCACACCGGCGTTTGTCGATCTCGACAACGAACCTGATCTTTGGAATTCGACGCATCTGGAAGTGCAGGGACCGACGGAAATTACGCCGGCCGCCTATATTGCCAAGACTCTGTCAGTGACGCAGGCGCTGAAGAATCAGTTCCCAAACATGGTTATCTTTGGGCCTGTGAATTACGGCTTCGAGGGCATCTACACCTGGCAGGGCGCAATCACCGACACCACGCCGAACGGCGCCAACTGGTTCGCCGACATGTATCTCCAGGCTCTGAGCACCGCTTCTGCCACCTACGGGAGGCCGCTGGTGGATGCCTATGATTTCCACTGGTATCCGGAGGATTACGACGCTAGCGGTACTCGAGTTACCAGCATGACGGCTGCGACTTTGTCGGATGCAGATATGCAGCTGATCGTGCAGGCTCCGCGTAATCTCTGGGATACGACGTTTAACGATCCTAACAATAGCAATCCGTGGATCTACCAGTCGCTCGGATCCACGCCCGTCAACATTCTGGGAAGACTTCAAGCGAAGATCGCTTCCGAGTTCCCATCCATGAATCTCTCTATCAGCGAGTACGAAACTGGCGGATTCAATAACATTGCCGGGGCCGTGGCACAGGCGGATCAGCTAGGCGTTTATGCAAGTCAAAGTGTCTTCGCTGCCATGTTCTGGCCTCCCAGCGGAACATTCGATTATGAACTTGCGGGTTTCCGTGCATTCCGCAATTTCGATGGCGCCGGTTCGAACTTCGGAGATGTTTCACTGCAATCGATCTCCAGCAACCCCGGGAGTGTAATGGCCTATGTAAGCACAGATTCCGCAACGCCAGGCCGCGTTGTGATAGAGGCCATCAATCGGGCAAATACGACACAGGTGGCGGCGATCAGCGGACTCAGCCTGTCCGGCACGGCCAGTTTGTATCAAATGACGGCTGCCACAGCTTCGGTACAAAGCACGGCTAGGAATCCGGTAACGCCGGTGTCCATCGGAACGATGGCTGTCAGTGGCTCGACGCTTACGCTAACCTTACCTGCGTACAGCGTCACAACAATCAACGTGACCGGCACTGCTGTTGCGCCAGTCCCTGCCGTCACTCTGTCTGCCAGCCCGGCGACCATCGCATCCGGCAACAGTTCGACACTCACGTGGTCGAGCACCAATGCAACTACCTGCACGGCGAGCGGCGGCTGGACGGGGACAGAGCTCGTCAGTGGCACGAAGAGTGTGAGCCCCATCAGCACCACAACCTATTCGCTGACCTGCACGGGCACGGGTGGCACAAGTGCGCCTGCCGGCGCCACGGTGACGGTGACCGCTGCTGCCGTTCCAACGGTGACACTCATGGCCAGCCCGGCGACCATCGCATCCGGCAACAGTTCGACACTCACTTGGTCGAGCACCAGCGCGACTTCCTGTACGGCGAGCGACGGTTGGACGGGCACAATGGCCGCCAGCGGCATGCAAAGTGTTTCCCCCGCCAGCACAACAACCTATACGCTGACCTGCACCGGCGCGGGCGGCACAAGCGCGCCCGTCAGCGCCACGGTGACGGCCACCACCGGCAGCGTATTTTCCATCAAGGTGAGCGGCAACACGTTTGTTGATGGTTCAGGCAATGTTGTTCAGTTGCGCGGCGTAAACCTGAGCGGCATGGAATTCGTTGCCATTGGCGGGTGGGATCCGTCGGACCCAACAGGTGCGCAGTTCGGGCAACCCAACAATCCCAATTGGTCGGCTATTCAGAGCTGGAAGGCAAATATCGTTCGCATTCCGCTGAACGAGGACTCCTGGCTAGCTTTGACCTGTACCGATTCTGCTGGCGTTGTTCACAATGCCGATCCGGGAAGCAACTACAAGCAAACTGTGACCAGTTTGGTCCAGGAAGCCAACGCCGCCGGACTCTATGTAATTCTGGACCTGCACTGGGCCGCCCCAGGTGACGCCTGCCCGATGTTGCAGGACCAGATGGCGGATGCGGATCACTCCCTCGATTTTTGGACATCGATTGCCAACACTTATAAGAACAATCCGGCGGTCTTGTTTGAGCTGTTCAACGAGCCGTTCCTGAACTTCGATTTCAGCGGCGACGATGGCAGCGATGCAGCGTGGAATTATCTGATGTTCGCTACCGGAGGGAATGAATTCACCGGCTATCCGGAGTCGGACGATAACGGCGATTGGGTGAATGTAACGGCCATCTGGAACATTGCAAGCTACCAGGCAATGATCAATGCGGTGCGCGCCACCGGCGCAACCAACGTGGTGTTGATCGGATCGGATAACTACACGTCCGATCTCAGCGGCTGGCTGTCGCATGTGCCAACCGACTCTGCCAAGCAGATGGCTGCAACCTGGCATCCGTATCCGTCATACGGCGAAAATTGGCAAAACCCCTGCACTGGAAGCAACACCTATTGCACGCCGAATTACTCGCCGCAAGTTTACACTTACGCCCAGGGTATTCTCAAGGCGGGTTATCCCGTGCTCAGTACTGAAACAGGTGACCAGAACACAGCCGGCACGGTCGGTTCTCCCTTTGTTGTGAATGTCGCGGCATTCTCCGATGCTCCGGGCACAGCCTCTACCTCGACCGAGCCTGGTGTGAGTTGGCCTGCGGTCTCCGGGCTTCCTGCAATCGGCCTGATTGGGTGGACGTGGGATGTGTGGGGCGATCCGGACAATGTCTTGATTCAGGATGTGAACGGCACGCCAACCGTTGGCTATGGCCAATTCTTCCAGAGTTGGATGGTCAATCATAAGTAACAGACACATTCGAGATTGCAGGTAACGCCATTCTTAGGCTGTTGTGTCGTGCTGTCTCGTCGTAGCTAAACGGCTGGTTTTCAATTACACACAAGCTGGTCAGCATCATACATGCACCGTGAGCGTTACGTTCACGCTAATCACCAAGAACGCATCGTTCGGTCCCACCACTTTTTCACCTGGCAATAGCAAAAGTTGATCGGAAACCACTTTGATTTCTGAAATCAATCGATCATCTGAGAGCAGACAGTAGATTGGTTCATTAGGAGCGGGTAAACCATCAGCGGTGTCGGGAACCCGTAAAGCATCAATGAGAACCTTAAGGCGATTATCTATGTCCGCTCGCTCAACGATCCTGCCGGGGGGACTGGGACGAAGAAAAAGGATATCTAAACTGCAACGAATATCCATTTCTTCAGTGACAAGGGGAACAAACCCGCGCCCTCCCCTGTCCCACCTTTCCGCCATATGCCGTTCCCAGAACTTGAACAAGATCTTCCGCGCTTTTTCGTCCTCAATGCCGGGAACGTCAATCATCGCACGGTCATCGGGATGATTCTTGAACCAGTTGAAGCCTTCTCGGTAACACGCCCTATACAGAACCGGCTTGCACTCTATAAGCCTTTTTATCTGAGGAGCAAGTTCAAGGCGTATCTGATGCTTGTTCTCTACATGGGACTTGTTCCCACTTAGAACGCGGCCATAGTAGAGCAATCTGAATTCCAAACACTCCCCCTCTAGCGGCTCACCTGTACTGTAGGCAACAAACTTTTCGCTGATTGCGGTTTCGGTAATCATAACGGGTGCAGTGTACACCCGACCTAAAATATCCCCTCTTTGTGCAAAAACACCGTTTTCCGGCATCTACCGTTTGCACTTGACGCACCATTCTATATTAGATTCTATGGTGTGCGAAGTATATTTATGCCTTTACATTGGAGAGAATAAAAAAACACACCATCACTATTAGTGCGTTCGCGGCGACACAGGAGGACGGTGGACTCGAGGGCGATGAGAATGAGGAAGGTTATCGCTGTGGTCGATATGGTAATCGCGACCAGCTCCGGCAATCTTGACCATCTGAGAGGCTTCCTGAGAGTCGCGGTTCAATCATCCCACTTCGCCAGTCTTCATGGCCTGCAGATCCGCTACCCCGGCACTCGCTCCAGTAAACTGCTGTCACTTGAAGTTGCGGAAAGCTTGCCAGCAGCGGCCCGAGAAATGTTCCTCGCACACTGCCGATTGTGGCAGTCGGATTGCCAAGCCAGCCCTTCACAAATCCATTGCAATTGCGATTTCCAACTTCCAGCTATGCTTGGCATCGCCTGTATTTCTCAGTCCCGTGTTTGCCGAGGTCTAATCACCGTTGTTTAGAATGACTCGACGAGCCGATGCGCTCCCTGCGGAAAACTAGTGCTGCTACGAGGAGTTTGCGGTTGATTTACTAGGCCAGTGTCGCGGTCATTGTCTTGTGTGCGGGTTTTGTGTCCAGTGGCTGACGCTGCTGAGGTTTCACCGTGGACTCGTTGACCGCGGTGGTTTCGGTTATATCGGCAGTGGAGTCCGCGCCGGAGGGCACCAGGTAGTTTTCCGCCGTCATGCTTTCCTAGCCGTTAATTCGAACACTGATGCGGGAAGCGTCGATGCCCTTTTCGGTTACCAGGTAACTCGACCAGTTATAGACCGGAGTTAGCGTCGGATCGAGATTGCCGGCCGTCGCGGTGACCGTGACCGGATCGCCGGGAAAGATCGACGCTGAGCTCGCCGTGCAGGCCAGCGTCGCTGGCGCCGCCGGCGGCGCCGAGATGGCAAGTGGCGCCGAAGGCCAGCCGCAGATCGGTCTGCGTGTTGTCGTAGCCGTTGGGCGTCGCAGTTCTTACGTAGTCTGCTTCGATCAGGCGCAGGCCGAAGTGTTTGGTCAGCAGTAGGTTGAGTCCGCCACCTGCCTGAATGGCAAACGAGCTGGTGGTGGATGTAACTCCGGTGCTGGTGGGATCGAGACCGCCGAAGCCGTGCGCGCCGCCAAAGAGTCCCTGTCCGAAGAGTTGCAGACGAGGTCTATGTGCATTGCCTGCATTGGCTGTCCAGGTGTAGCGCGGCCCGGCCAGGAAGGTGATTTTGTTGGCATCCGCGCCTGGCATGAAGTTTAAGCCGGCAACGCCGAAGCCCCTCCACTTGTAGAGGGGCTTCGATGT
Source organism: uncultured Acidobacteriaceae bacterium (assembly GCA_963710875.1). GTDB lineage: Bacteria > Acidobacteriota > Terriglobia > Terriglobales > Acidobacteriaceae > Telmatobacter. Next base: position 662,456 of record CAVQBW010000006.1, read on the forward strand.
TCAACGCGGTTGTGCGACCGCATTAATTGACTGTAAGTGAGAACGTTGCGGTTTTTTGCAGCGCGCTCGCGCCCGTTCCCGATGTGCCGGTGACGGTGACCGTCGATGTGACGGGCGTGGTTTTGGTGGTTGTCGTTGAGGACGATCCGCCGCAGCCGGTGAACAGGCCCAACCCCATCACGCTCACTGCCAACAACAACATCAGTTGAAGGCTGCGCCGCTTCTTAAAGCCGAAGAAGCAGAGTGCGGCCGCCAGCGCTGTTGCCGGAAAGAGCGGGCTGGAGTTGCGGCGCACGGCGGCCATCGACGCGGATGTGGAAACCGTGAGCGTGGTGGTTGATGCCGAAGTACCCGAGGGCGTGACGGTCGCAGGAGAGAAGCTGCACGATGCGCCTGTGGGCAGCCCGGAACAAGTGAATGTGACCGCGGAGGTGAAGCCGTTCTGCGGCGTTACCGATACCGTGGCCGTGCCGTTTTGCCCGGCCGTAATGGTGAGCGAAGAGGGAGAGGCAGCGACGGTGAAGCTCGGCGTCGCGGGCAGGTTGATGATGTAGGCGCCCGTAGCGACCGCGCTATTGGTGTAGCCGGAGGCTATGGCAATGGCCTTGATGGTTTCGCTCGCCGATACCGTGATGGGACCGTCGCTCAAGTTTGAGCTGGAGGTTGGCGCCGATCCATCGGTGGTGTAGTAGATCGTCGCTCCACTGGTCGAGTCAGAGATGGTGACCGATTGTGCGGAGGTGTAGGCTCCGGCGGCTGGAGAGAAGGTTGGCGTGGCGGCTGTGCCTGCCACCGCGATGTTCAGAGAGTAGCTTGCCGTTCCGTTGTACGGGCCGGTTCCCGTGCTGCTGTCGACCGCCTTCACCGTAATGGGGTATGTGCCGCTGGCCGTCGGAGTTCCGCTCAGCGCACCGCTGCTGCTCAGGGTCAGACCGGTGGGCAAGGTTCCGCTGGTCGCCGTGTAGGTGTAAGGCGCGGTCCCGCCGCTGGCGGTGATCTGCTGGCTGTAAGCAACGCCCGCCGTTCCGCCGGGCAGTGTTGCAGGAGAAAGGGTGATGGTTGGCGCGGCGATGGTCAGCGAGTAGCTCGCGCTTCCGTTGTACGGACCAGGAGCCGGGCTGCTGTCGACCGCATTCACCGAAATGGAAAATGTGCCGCCGGAGGTTGGAGTGCCGCTCAGCACGCCGGCGCTGCTCAGGGTTATGCCTGAGGGCAGATGACCGCTGACCTGCGTGTAGGTGTAAGGCGCGGTCCCGCCGCTGGCGGTGATCTGCTGGCTGTAAGCAACGCCCACCGTTCCGCCGGGCAGTGTAGACGGCGCAAGGGTAATGGTTGGCGCGGCGATGACCAACGAGTAGCTCGCGCTTCCGTTGTACGGGCCGGGAGTTGGGCTGCTGTCGACCGCATTCACCGAGATGGAAAACGTGCCGCTGGAGGCGGGAGTTCCGCTCAGCACGCCGCCGCTGCTCAGCGTCATGCCCGAAGGCAGATGTCCGCCGACCTGCGAATAAGTGTAGGGCGCAGTGCCGCCGCTGGCGGTGATCGTCTGGCTGTAGGCTACACCCATTGTTCCGCCGGGCAGCGAAGCCGGCGACAGGGTAATAGTTACCGGGGCGGGGGTGACATCAAATGGAGTACTGGAGACTGCCGATCCGCCAATCACCGGCGACGACACGCTGAAGGTGAAGCCGGTTCCTGCCGTATTCGGAGTGAGGCCACTGAAAGTGGCTGCACCGCCGGTTATGGTGGTTTCGGTCATCGTGCCGGAGATTTCGCTCGAACCGCCGCTGTAGCTCAACGTGATCGGAATTCCGCCCACCAGGTCGCTATAGTTGGTGTTGGTGTTCTCCTCCGTGACGTAGACCGTCGGCGCCGGGGAGATGGCCTGACCTGCCATTGTGTTGCTCGGCTGGGTTGAAAAGGCGACCGAGGTGTAATTGGTCTGCACCGCGCCCAGGTCCATCGACCACGATGAGGCTCCTTCGTTCACGCGGGGAAACCCGCGTTCGTCCTCGGTGATCCCGGGCGGAAGCAGATCCCAGTCACCGTGGCCGATAGCGGGGCTGCCAGGCAGCGGAATCATGGTTTGGAGCGTGGTTCCCGTGCCGTTGATCTGGAGCGGGCTGAGCTGCGGATTGCCCCCGATCAGGTTGAGGCCCGATTGGGTGCCGCAGCCGTCGCAATCGTCCGAGTTTGCGGTTCCAGCGGTTGTGTTGCCCGCGACGATGCTGTTGATCGCCGCCACGGTATTTCCGTTGTTGTAGATGCCGCCGCCGCTAACGCTGGCGCTATTTCCTGAGATGGTGATGTCGTCTATTGTTAACGTCTCGCAATAGAGCGTCGGGTTGGCGCCGCTTCCGTTGCAGCCATAGGAGATGCCGCCGCCCTGGTCCTTACTCGAGGAGTTTCCTGCGATTGTGCTGTTAATCAACAGTGCCGGATTGTCGTAGATAAAGATACCGCCGCCGTCGTATTGGGAGGTGTTTCCCGAGATGGTGCTACCCATCACGGTCAATGACGGGCCGTTGTCGTAGATGCCGCCGCCGGAGATAGCGCTGTTGCCCGATACCGTGCTGTCGAGCACTGTCAGGTAATTCGAGCCGGCGTCGCCTTGAATACTGGAGATACCACCGCCGTTGGAGCCGGTGTTTCCGGTGATCGTATCGGCTACCAGCGTGAGTGAGCCTCCGCTATTGATGGCGCCGCCATTGACCGACGAGTTGCCCCCGGTGATCGTAATGCCGGAGATGGTAACGTTCGTGTTCGATGCCGTGGAAAAGACGCTGCCCACCGAGCTCGACTGAAGGCCATCGATCGTCAATGAACCGGCTCCGGGCCCCATCAGGTTCAAGTCCACGCCGATGGTGGGCAGTTGTGTGCCGCTGAGCAGTTGGATGGTGCCCGTGGTGCTGAATCGGATGTCGCCCACGCCGTCGGTGTTTGCCTGCGTGAGTGCGTCGCGCAGGGTGCACCCAGTGACGGGACAACTGCCTGTGCTTTCGTCCTGCATGTTGCTGACCGTGAGGTAGTGGCTCTGTACGGCTCCCAGGTTGACGGAGGCATTGTCTGAGCACACGCTGCTGGAGGGTACGCACGGAAATCCCCGTTCATCGAACTGGGTCAATCCAGGCATTTGGTCGCCCTTGCCTGCGCCGATGATCCCCGTTTGGCCGAACAGCGGCATCATGGTCTGCATCGGACCGCCGTTCCAGGCCAGCGGACCCAGCGGCGGCGCGCCCCCGCCGATTAAATTGTTCGATTCCAGTGTGCAGTTGGAGCAGTCGCCGGAGTTGGCCACGCCATCGGTCGTGTTGCCGGCCACAATGCTGTTGTAAAGAATGATGGAGCTGTAGTTGGAAATCCCCCCATATTGACTCGACGCCGAGTTTCCGCTGACCGTGATGTCGCGTACATATGTGGAGCCGTTCGTAAACATTGCGCCGCCTGATGGGGCGCTATTACCGGCGATCGTACTGGCGTAGATCCACAGACTGTCACTGCCGCCGGCGAGGTTGTTGTTGAAAATGCCGCCGCCCGATTCGTTAGCGGTGTTTCCACTGATGGTGCAGGCCTCTATCACCAGTTCGCCTGTGCTTTCGTAGATTCCGCCGCCATAGGCGCTTGCGTGATTCCCCGTAATCGCGCATCGCTCCAGTTCGAGCGTTCCACCTTGCAGGTATACACCTCCGCCAAAGCCGGCCGCGCCACCGTTGGCAGGATCGCGGTAATTCGCATTTCCATCGCTGATCGTCAATCCGCTGATCCCTACGGCGCCGCCCGTGACCGCGAAGACCGTCGATCCGCTGTTTTGGTTGTCGGGGGTATAGCCTCCTGAAATCGTCAGCAGGTTGGCCCCCGGCCCCATAATATTCATCCTCGAGCTGATGACCAACGTGCCGTTTTTCAGCACGATAGTCCCCAGAAACGGGTCAACAGCCGAGCTTTCGGGGATGAAATAGATGGAGTCCCCGCTATCCCCGTTGGCCAGGTTGATCGCATCGCGCAACGAGCAGGTGTTGCCCGTGCCGCTGGAGCAATCCGGTGTGGCATCGGTCACATCGGCCATCGTGGTGACCGTCCATGTGTACGCGGCGTTGGCCCGCGCCGGCGCCGCCAGCAAGGTGACGAAGGCCAGCGCCGCCGCAAGGCTCGTCGATAAGAAGGCGCGGCGGTTGACCAGGGCAAGCTGAGCGCAAAGGAGTTGCTTGGCCAGAATCCAGCCGGGCCGCGCCGCGTGCCGGCCGAAGCCGGCGGACTTGGTTGGGCCGTCGGGCGCATTCGGTGCCGCCAGGCAGGGAATGGCGTGTTGCGACGGGCTTTTGGGCGTAACGACGGGCTGACTGGGATGATGGCTTAGAAATCGCACTGGAGAGATCCTTTCTTCTGTTGTGAAACTCAGCGGAAGTTCCGGAAGATTGGCGCGCCCGCTGAATCGAGCCAAATGTGTGGGGCCGGGCAAAACAGGTTGTTGCGGCCGGCGTGGAAGACATAGCAAACAATGCCCCGATACGAACTCTCCCTGCTGGAACCGTCGTCCTGGTGGAGGAATCCCCGGCCTCGGAAAACGGTGCTTCGCAGACTAACGTGGAATCTGGGATGACTCTGCGGATACTTCCCACAATTTCCGGAACACGTCACCTTGGGCGATGCCGTCTTGCCTCTGCCTTGCCCGGGAGTTGATTTCCTCGCGATGCAGGGCGCGCAATGCGGCCCGCACCAGTTCGCCGGCATTTTCATAGCGTCCGCTCTCGATCCTGATCTGTACGAAATCGCACAGATCGGGAGTCAACTTGACGATGCGATACGGCATGAAACACTCCTTTCAATGTTCATCACGGCCTTCCCCAATCAAATCTTCAACCTTCATTTCATGGCTTGAAAGTAATGAGAAACAGGGTGAAAGCGGCCACGAGATGGAATGAGCCGAATAGCGTTGACAAGAGTTCTTGGTGGCTTCATGGCGCTCCTTTCCTAGTCATGAGAAGGTTTCTGGTTGACATTCTCGCCTGGATCGGTTGCTCTCCGGGCTTTGAAGCACCTGCCGATAAGCACGCAAATCAAAAAGACAAGTAATGCTAAGAATCCGGCCATCCCGCACTCTCCCGCGTCTCGCACAAGGACTGGAGACGATGTAAATCCCGTTGTGCCCTATGTCGGCGGTTGGCCTCGAAACGGGGGCAATTCGCCTGGACCGATGAATCGAGGGTGCTTAGGAGCAATGCCACGGCAAAGACCCTTCGCCCTTTCCGATCTTTCCCGGCATTTCGGTTCAGGGGATGGTGCACAGGGGACGGCCGTGCCAGTAACCCAGCGTGCCCAGAACAGGAGAAAGCCGTGTTCTTTTCCTCTTTTGTCCTGTGTTGCGAGCGGCGAAGGAAGATTGCCTCACGATTCATCACTTCTTAACACATCAGCGCATCCCGGCCGGCAGAGGGCTTCTGGGAACGGAAGGTGAGAATTAGCTGGAAAGGTGCTAATCTGGCTTCATAATCCATTGCAGATTCTGCGCAGACGGATGCGGATTTGGAACCGGCCATGGGCGAAATCACGGTGCTGCTCAAAAGGTGGAGAGACGGTGAACCGGCCGCCTTCGACGAACTGGTTCCGTTGGTTTACCCTCAATTGCGGCAGATGGCGGCGGGCTATATCCACAGGGAGCTGAATCCGGACGTAGTGCAAGCTACGGTCCTGGTCCACGAGCTTTATCTGCGCCTGCTCAACCAGAAGAAAGCCGCCTGGAATGACCGCCGGCACTTCTATGTCTTTTGCGCGCGCATGATGCGCATGATTCTGATCGACCACGCGCGGGAGAACCAGATCAAGATGCGCGGCGGCCACTCGAAGTGCGTGCCACTGAACGAAGAGTTGCTGTGGGTGAAGATTGACAGCCCGGAGCTGTTGGACCTGAACCGCGCGCTGGATGAGCTGGGCGCGCTCGATCGGGAAAAGGTCAAGATGGTCGAGTTGCGCTACTTTCTGGGTTGCACGGCCGAGGAGACGGCGGCGCTGACGATGGTCTCGAAGGCCACGGTCGATCGCGAATTGAAGTTCATCAAGGGTTGGCTCTACCAGCGGATGCACGCGAACGCGCTGGCGGATAAAGTGGCTGTTTGATTCATTTTCTCCGCGGTTGACGCAGTATGAATTTAGGGGTTGAAGCCAGAGGCGGAGTTATTTCTTTCTATGGACCAGACGACGGAGCGGTTTCTTCTCGTTGAGACGATCGTCACCGAGGCTCTCGACGTTCCCGAAGAACAGCGGGCGGATTTGATCGAGGCGCGCTGCCAGCGGGACCTGACGCTGGCAGACGAGGTGCGTCTGCTGCTGGATGCCTGCGATGCGGAAGAGCAATTGATGGCTTCCTGCCGGCTCGAGCCGAGTGGCGTCCGGGAGGAGCCGCCGGCCCGCAAGCAGGTTGGCCCCTACGAGATCGACCGGCTGCTGGGCCGCGGCGGCATGGGCGCTGTCTATCTTGCGCACCGCGCCGATGGGCACTTCGAGCAGAAGGTGGCCATCAAGCTGATCGACCGGCCCTTCGAGACCGAGTTGTTCCGCGAGCGATTCCGCCAGGAGCGGCAGATACTGGCGGGCCTGCAGCATCCGTATATCGCCCGCCTGCTGGATGGTGGAGTTACCGCCGACGGCGAGTTATATCTGACGATGGAATATGTGGATGGTGTGCCCATCCATCGCTTCTGCCAGGATCGGCGGCTAACTCAGACTCAACGGATCGAGTTATTCCTGCGCGCCTGCGAGGCAGTGCAGTTTGCCCATCAGAACTTCGTCGTTCACCGCGACCTGAAGCCGGATAACATCCTGGTGGTTGCGGACGGAACCCCTCGGCTGCTGGACTTTGGAACGGCCAAGCTGCTTTCTCCTTCGCTGGAGGGACAGCAGAGCCAACTAACTCGCGAAGGCTATCTGTCCTTTACTCCGCAGTACGCCAGCCCGGAGCAGGTGTTAGGCAACCCCATCACTACGGCATCGGACACTTACTCGCTGGGCGTGCTTTTATATCTTCTGTTGACTGGAACTCTGCCTTACGAGTTCAAGGAGTTAACTACGGGCGAGATGCTGCGCGCGGTCTGCGAAGAGCCTCCGCGCAGGCCCTCGGCGGCCGGCTCGGGCAAGCGGCTCGACAGCGATCTGGAAGCGATTCTGCTGAAAGCTCTGCGCAAAGAGCCGCAGGAGCGCTATCTGACCGCGGAGAGAATGGCCGACGATCTGCGCGCCTATCTCGAAGGGCTTCCGGTGGCGGCGCGCCGCGGCACACTGCGCTACTTTGCAGGCAAGTTCGTTCGCCGCCATCGATGGGCTCTGGCAGCGGCGGCCGTGCTGCTTGTCACGCTGATCGTAGGCATTACAGGCATCGTCTGGCAAGCCAGCGTGGCCAACCAGGAGAGGCGCAAGGCCGAGGCGCGCTCGGCCGATCTGAGACAGCTCAGCAACAGCCTGTTATCGGAGTTGGACGATGCGATCGTACAATTGCCCGGCTCGACCAAGGCACAAAAACTGCTTGTCACGCGGTTGCTGGAACATCTGGACCGCATGTCAAAAGACGCACACGGCGACCGACAGACCGAACTCGAACTTGCCGACGCGTACACCCGGCTGGGGAATTTGCAGGGAAATAGCTCCTTTCAAAATATAGGCGATATCCCGGGCGCTCTGTCCAGCATCGACAAGGCAATCGCCCTGGCAGACTCTTTGACCAAGAACAACACCAGCGATATTGAAGCGCTGCGAGTATTGGCCAACGCACAGCTAGCCCGAAGTCAGATTATCTTTGAGAACGCGCCTGTTCAAGAGATGTTAGCCGCGGCACAGGCTGCGACTGCGACCTACGACCGGCTGCTTGCGCTCCCCGGCGTCACGCCGGATGATCTAAGCAAGGCCGGAGGCGCTTACGGCACCTTGGGATCTTTCATCACCGAGTATCTGTATGACCTGCCAAGATCTACCGCCATGTACCAAAAAGAGATCGACCTTTTCAAACGGGCCCTGCGTATCGATCCTAACTTCTTGAAGGCCAAACGGGGGCTTGCTTATGCAGGGTTTAGAATTGCCGAAAACGAGAGCGAGACGGATCCAGAGCAGGCTTTAAAGGGTCTCCGGATTTGTTTGCAAATCATCGATTCTCTGCCCAAGGAGGAACGGGAAACCCTGAGAATCATCCGGCTTCGTCAATGGACGCTCCGTGAAGAGGCGAACTCAATGATTGAAGTGGGAAGGTATGCAGAGGCCGATGCTATTGATCGAGATATTGTCAGCACCTTTCAGCATCAAGCGGCAGCCGATCAACAAAACCTTCAGTCATCCGACGACTTGCGTGACAGTCTCTCGGAGGAAGCATCGATATTTGAAACACAAGCCGAACCCGCTCTGGGCGCCCTGCCCAGCGATCGGCGTCGCGCTTTGGCGGAGGCGGAAAAGCTGCTGCTTCGGAGCCAACCACTTGTGGAGAGATTAATGAAACAGGAACCGACCAATACAGCTCATCAATTAATGAATGCCGATGTGCTTGTTCGTCTCGGCTCCATCCAAACCTTGCTGCATCATGGGCATGCTCCCGCGGAATCCGTGAGAAGGGGACTTGCCTTATTTAAGGAATTTGCAAAGGGCACTCAAGACTCATTTCTTACTCTCGATTTGGCGGCGAACGCGTACTTAACCGCGGAACCTGCCTCGCTGCGGAACCCGCAATTGGCGGTTTCATATGAAGAGCGCGCGGTTGACTTGACCCATCGCAAATCGCCGTTTTTTTTGCTGACTCTGGCCCAGGCCTATCATGCGACCGGCCAGACGGAGAAGAGCCGCGCAGAAGCGAAGGAGGGTCTGGCGCTGTTGCCGGCCCCAAAGCCAGGAAGCGTGAAACCGAGAATCCGCAAGTTGCTCGAAATCCAGCCTGGAAGTAGTCTCTGACGACCGCATTGGAATGCGATGCAACCCGAACGAGCCGGGATTATCTCCCACTTGGCGCGATTTTTCCGAACACCGCCGACACGATCTTTAGGGCGGCCAAGAGCACAGTTGGCAGTTAGGTGCGCCCCAGTCGTGCGGGCGACGCACAGGAAAGAGCAGGTGCTGCCCAAGCACCCAATGGCTGAAGCGGTGAACTACGCCTTGAGTCAGTGGACTGAACTGAACGTGTTCTGCTCCGATGGAGCGGTCAGCATCGACAACAACATCTCGGAGCGGGAGATGAAGCGTGTCGTTCTCACGCGCAAGAACAGCCTCTTCGTTGGTAATCCGCGTGGCGGCAGAACGGCGGCGATCCTGGCCAGCCTCACCAGCACTTGCCGCCGGCACGATATAGACCCACAACTGTATCTCACGCAGTTGTTGACGAACTTATCCCAGGTGCGCAAATGCGAATTGTCAAACTGGTTCCCGGACAAATGGAAAAAGCTTCAAGCGGGACGTCTGTCTTCCTAGCAGATGGACTTCGCTCAGCGCTCATCATGTGTTCCAGTTAATGGCTTGGAACACCCAATCCACTGGCCAGACATTGTCCGGCCACGATCTCGCCTCGGCTCGGAAATCTTCGTCCAGATTCGATCGCGGCTCCTTCTTGTGTTTCAAGCTCCCAGGGCGTTTACCCGGAGTTGACGGTGATTCCGAATACTCGTGTGGCCCCCGAAGGAGGGCCAGAGAGTTGGCCCCAAATCTTCGGACTGCAATTCTCGTTCGTTCAATCGCTGACATGGCTCCGCGCAGTTGTGCAAGGCCACTTCAGCTACTACGCAGTACCCGGTAATCTGGGCAGCCTCGGCATGTTCCGGGAGCGGTTGCTTAGCATGTGGTGGCACGTTCTGTGCCGTCGCAGTCAAAAGCGTAGGGTGGCGTGGGAACGCATAATCGCGATTGCCAAGCGGTGGCTTCCTTCTTCACGCGTGCTCCACCCTTATCCCACGCAACGCTTCGCCGCCAATCATCCGAAATAAGAGCCGCATGCGCTAGTGTGCGCTCATGCGGAATCTGTGCGGGGGGTATCAAGCAACTGATATCCCTACCGCGACCCGAAATTCAGACTCTTACAGTCCGAAAGCGATCCACAGCCCAAAGGAAGTTTTTGGAACGCAACTAGAGTTGCACATTAGCGCGATTTTCTCACTTTATGGTCGGTGTTCGATGCTAAACTTCGGTCATCGTTCCCGTAGTAGGTGACCCTTGATGCTCCCCCATGGTAGCCGTTGCCGTCGGTGAGTGTCTGCTTGTGTTCGCCATCGGGCGAACAGATAGTTAGCCGCCATTGGCTCGACGCCAGGAGTGATCCCCCATGAAGTCAGCTTCTTCGCTTCCGTCCTTTGTGTTCTCCGCCTCCATTGATCAATCTACTTTTCGCCTTGTTCGCAACTCCTCACGATTCGTCCTGGTCGCGATCTTCGTTTTGGCCTCGTCAATCGGCCTCATCGCGCAGACGAGCGAATGGGTTTGGATGGGCGGCAGCAGCACTCCCAACCAGCCCGGAAGCTATGGCACGCTCGGTGTAACCGCGCCGTCATACAGCCCTGGCGGTCGATATCTTCCTGCGATTTGGATTGACGGCAGCGGCAATCGTTGGATCTTCGGCGGATTTGGCTACGACATTCAAGGAGCGCAGGGCTACCTCAACGATCTTTGGGAACAGAGCGCTTCCAGCGGCGAATGGACATGGATGGGCGGCAGCAGTACAGCGGGTCAGCCGAGCGTCTACGGAACGTTAGGAGTCCCTGCCGCGGCGAATATTCCTGGAGGCAGGGCACAGGCGATCACCTGGATCGACAACGGCGGAAACCTTTGGCTCTTTGGCGGGAAGGGAACCTATACGGCAGGGTCAGCGTACGACTTCAATGACCTCTGGGAGTTCAGCCCAACCACGCTCGAATGGACCTGGATGGGTGGAGGCACCATGCCAGCCCAGGCCGGATCATTGGGCGTTCCAGCCGTTGGAAACATTCCAAGTGTTCGGGATATGGCTGTGGGTTGGACCGATGTGAACGGCAATCTTTGGCTCTTTGGAGGCGAGGATCCCGTGAACCTGATGGGAGGGGAGAGCTATAACCTCACGAATGACTCATGGGAATTCAATCCTGCAGCAGGCGAGTGGGCCTGGATGGGTGGGAACACGTCTCAGTCGGTCAGCGGAATTTACGGTGCATCGGGGATCCTATCGCCAAATAACTTCCCCGGCAGCCGAGCTGGGGCGAACATGTGGACGGACAGCTTCGGCAATCGTTGGCTCTTTGGCGGATACGGTCTAGATTCGATCGGCAGCCAGGGTTTTCTCAATGACCTATGGCAGTTCAACTCTTCCGACCAGGAATGGGTATGGATGGCCGGAAACGAGATCGAAGGAACCGCAGGCCTGTACGGCACCTTGGGACAACCGGCCACCGGAAACCACCCTGGAGGACGAGTCATCGGCGCGAGTTGGATCGACACAAACGGGAATCTGTGGATACTCGGTGGAGAGGGCCTCGATTCCACCGGCAAGACCGGCTTTCTCAATGACCTTTGGCAGTTCAATCCTGTCACTCACCAATGGGCATGGATGGGGGGCAGCAACGTAATTGGCAGCAGTGGTTCTCAACCCGGAGTCTACGGGATATTGGGCACCCCGGCGGCAGGAAACATGCCGGGGGGGAGAATGGGCGCGGTCAGTTGGACCGATAACAATGGCAATCTATGGCTCTTTGGTGGCATGGGGACGTCATCGACGGGCGCAGGTGTCTTGTTTAACGATCTGTGGGAGTACCGGGCTTCTGCGTCGGTCTTGCCGCTGGCGGCTGTGCCAACATTCAGCGCGGCGCCTGGCAACTATACTTCGCCCTTAACGGTGACGATTTCAGATGCGACGGCAGGCGCGACCATCTACTATACCACCGATGAAACTCCGCTGACCACGAGTTCGGCCGTCTATAGTGGACCTATTACAGTAAGCGCCACCGAGACGCTGAAAGCCTTCGCGGTGGCCGCTGGCTACTCACAATCGTCAATATCCTCTGCAGTCTACATCCTCAAACCACCAGCTGCAGCTACACCGGTCTTTAACCTGGGTTCAGGGACTTACATCGGTGAGCAGACGGTGACGCTCAGCGATGCGACGCCTGGCGCCACGATCTACTTCACCACAAATGGAGACTCACCGACAACTTGGTCCTCTCTGTACACCGGACCGGTCACAGTCTCTTCTCCGGAGACCATTCAGGCCATCGCGGTGGCCACCGGCTACTCCGAGTCAAATGTTGCAGCGGAGACTTACACCATCACGTCACCGACAGCAACAGCAGCATGGGCATGGATGGGCGGGAGCAGCATACTCCCCAGTTACGAAGGTTTGCCTGGTGTGTACGGCACGTTGGGGAGCCCCGCTGCTGGAAATACTCCCGGAGGCAGATTCTCGGCGGCTACTTGGACCGATTCTAGCGGCAATCTCTGGCTTTTTGGAGGCTACAGCCCAGTGGTGGGCGCCAGCAACGACCTTTGGGAGTTCAATCCAGCGACGGACGAATGGGCTTGGATGGGTGGGAGCAGCATCGTCGGAAACACATCCGCTCCAGCCGGAGTGTACGGCACGCTGGGTGTTCCTGCCACCGGAAATGTCCCGGGCGGCCGCTACCAAGCGGTAAGTTGGACCGACAGCACCGGCAATTTTTGGCTCTTTGGCGGTGCCGGCATCGATTCGACAGGTACTTCTGGCACTCTAAACGATCTCTGGGAGTTCAGTCCTTCTACGAACGAATGGACCTGGATGAGTGGCCCCAGCACGATTTCTGGCATGCTGAACGGCGCTATGCCCGGAGTCTACGGTCAGTTGGGCGTGCCAGCCGCGAGCAACATGCCTGGCGGCCGTTGGGGAGCAACCGGTTGGGTCGATGGCAGTGGCAACCTGTGGTTCTTTGGCGGTTATGGCCTTGGCTACAGCAGTTCCTATTTGGGAGATCTTAATGACTTCTGGAGGTTTACTCCCTCGACCAACGAATGGACCTGGATGGGAGGAAGTGACTCGACAAACAACGGCTATGGCCAACAAGGGGTGTACGGTACCTTGGGCGTTCCAGCAACCGGGAATGTCCCAGGGTCTCGATATTATGCGACCAGTTGGACAGATCGCAGCGGCAACCTCTGGCTCTTTGGCGGCTGGGGAAATGCTACAAGCAATAGCAGCCAAGAACTCAATGATCTGTGGGAGTTCACTCCCTCGACGAACGAGTGGACCTGGATGGGCGGGAGCAATCAGTCCGCTCAGAGCGCCGGCGTCTACGGCGTCTTGCGAGTCCCCGGTGCCACGAATGTTCCGGGGAGCCGAATGTCCGCTGCGGGTTGGATCGACGGTGCCGGCAATTTGTGGCTCTTTGGAGGCTATGGAGCGGGTTCGTCTGGCGGCGGAGAGCTCAACGACCTGTGGCAGTACAATCTCGCTACCCATCAATGGACCTGGATGGGCGGAAGCAGCACGGTGCCAAACAACGGAAACGGCACCGGTGGGCAAGCTGGAGTTTACGGCGCACTGGGTGTGCCTGATACCGGGAACTCTCCCGGAGGCCGAGATTCCGCACTCGCCTGGACCGATCGCAGCGGTAATCTCTGGCTCTTCGGAGGAGAAGGCTATGACTCGGCCGGCACCGATGGCTACCTCAACGACCTTTGGGAATTCCAGCCTGTTTTAATCACCTTGCCCGCGGCAGCGCCTTCATTCAGTATTGCGCCGGGTTCCTACGCCACCGCCCAGTCGGTGACCATCAGTGATACGACGCCCGGGGCAATCATCTACTACACATCGGATGGCTCCACGCCTACCGCAAGCTCAATGGTGTACAGCGGAGCGATTACAGTCTCCGCGAGCGAAACGCTGCAGGCGATCGCTGTCGCCAGTGGCTACAGCAGCAGCTCTGTCACTTCTGCGGCTTACACCATCATGCAAACCCCTGCGATCACCTGGGACGCACCGGCGGCGATCACATACGGCACTGCGCTCGGTGCATCGCAATTGAACGCGAGCTCAACGGTAGCCGGAACCTTTAGCTACTCTCCAGCAACAGGAACAGTGTTGGCGGCGGGACAGCAGACACTGACCGCTACCTTCACGCCGACCGACACCACCGATTACACGGCCGCGACTGCCTCGGTGAGCATCACCGTCAATCCGGCAACGTCAACCGTTGCATGGGCTACACCTGCTGCAATTACTTACGGCACAGCACTCGGCGCATCGCAGCTTGATGCAAATGCCAGCGTGTCCGGATCGCTGACTTACTCACCTGCGGTTGGCACGGTGTTGGCGGCGGGGCAGCAGACGCTGACCGCGACGTTCACGCCAACGGACTCGACAGACTACACTCCGGCAACAGCAACGGTGATGTTGACGGTGAATCAGGCGACACCAGCGATTACGTGGGCAACCCCCTCAGCGATCACCTATGGGACGGCGCTTGGCACAGCACAGTTGAATGCAACTTCTACAGTGGCGGGAACCTTCAGCTATTTGCCTGCGACTGGCACGGTGTTGGCGGCGGGGCAGCAGACACTGACCGCGACATTCACTCCGACGGATTCAACCGACTACGCAGCCGCGGCGGCGAATGTTTCTATTACGGTGAGCAAGGCTACGCCGACTGTGACGTGGTCAGCCCCGGGTGCAATCGTCTATGGTACGGCCCTGAGCTCCGCGCAGCTCGATGCGAAGTCCACGGTCTCCGGCACATTTATCTACTCGCCGTCCGCTGGCAACGTGCTCGCAGCAGGCGCGCAAACGCTCTCGGTCACCTTCACTCCCACCGATACGGCCGATTATAGCCCGGTGACCGCTACCGCATCGTTGACAGTGACGAAGTCTACGCCGACGATCGCGTGGCCTACGCCCGCCTCGATCGTTACCGGCACACCACTGAGCGGTACTCAGCTTGACGCGACGACTTCAGTACCGGGAACCTTTGCTTACTCGCCGGCTGCTGGCGCGGTTCCCGCGGCAGGCAACCAGACCTTGACCACAGTATTCACGCCTACCGATTCTGCTGACTACAACTCGACAACAGCGTCGGTCGTGCTTGTCGTGAAGGCGGCGCCGAGCTTCACGCTTAGCGCCTCCTCAAGCTCGCTGACGGAAATCCAAGGCAAAAGCGGGACTGACACGATCACAGTGGCTGGGCAGAACGGATTCAACTCGAGTGTCACGTTGTCAACTTCGGGGCTTCCGACCGGAGTTGCGGTCACCTTTGCCACTAATCCCACCACCGGAAGCAGCGTACTGACGTTCAAAGCAAGCTCGTCCGCCGCGGTTGGAACCTATGCCATAACGGTAAACGGCGCGTCAGGATCCTTGTCAGCGAGCACAACGATCTCGCTCACCATCCAATCGGCATTTGCATGCCACGTCGGATACTCCATTGTGAGTTCTTGGCCAGGGGGATTCGAGGCAGCACTGAGCATTAACAACACGGGAACGGTTGCAATCTCCAACTGGACCCTGACTTGGACGTTTGCCAATGGTCAGCAGATTACTCAGTTCTGGAACGGAAACGAGTCGCAGGGCGGCGCCAAAGTAACAATTAACGACCTGAGCTACAACGGATCGATTCCAACTGGCGGCTCCTACACAGGTGCGGGCTTCAACGGAAGCTGGAATAACAAGACGAATGCAGTCCCAACCTCCTTCGCAATCAACGGAACGGCCTGCCAATAGCAGGCCGCAAGGGTGGGTGAAGGTTTTTCGATCCAAGGAAATTCGACCGATTGATCAGTTCCCTGCAACTCCGGACTGGCATTCGGTGGCGCGAATGCTTGTTTCAGGGTTGCTGGCTTCGCGCCCTTCAATTGGTTTCCGCCCGTTGTCGAATCAGCGTTCGGTCCTTTGTCGGTTGAAGGATGGTCACTCTTTAAGTCTCCAGCGAGTCCCCAAAAAGGGGCGGCACGTCCTCCAGATCTCGCCAGACCACAGAAATATTGGCTTTGTTGATTTCTGCAGACGCCGCCCCTACCAGGTCAGCGTCGGTAGCGGGGAGAGCACGTCCGCCGCGGTGGCCTCCGCCGCGGTGGAGGCGACCTATGCCTATACGCTTACGATAGGATGAACCGAGTGACGACAGTAACAACACTGGGGACCAACTGCACGGCGGTTAATGGCGGCACACGCGATTGGGGTGAGGCGTTCACCATCGATGCCTGGTGTTCACGCACCGCTCACGAAAGATCTCCTGCGTTTCGCCGCGTTCCTGCGCGATACGAAAAAGCTCTCCCCGTACGGTGCATAACAAGTTCGGCGATGTGCTGAACTTCCTTCAGGCCCAAGGAATGCCGAAACTGATTGGCCAGAACGACCATCCACGTTTTATCGAGCAGGAGGTTGACATCTACGAAGACGCCGAAATTGCAGCGCGCTCTACGATTTCTTTCTTATGAGCGGCTTTCGAGAATAGGAGGCAATTCGCCCGGAACTCGGGGAAAGTCCGATCATCTGCTTCCGAAATCCACGTTCATAGCGCAATCAGCGCGAGCTTGATGACGGCGGACCAGGTGAACTGTGCAGTCGATGCGACCAGATGATTTGCGTCCATGCGGATCCAGAAGGTTCATGCGCTCACCCAAACACTCTGGAGGCCGGAAGACGGCCCCCAGAGAGGAATTCAACAATCTGAAGAGTGTCCAATTCAAGCGTAAGTGCAATCACTTCTTTGCTGGGCCAAGACCTCCTAGTGGATGATGACCACGTTCATGCTCCACGGAGTGAGAGTAAGAGTCAGCGGCAGGGTTGGAGAACTGATCGTGGTAGTGGTTGGCGGGGCCCAGGTGCTCGTCCCGACCGGATCCGGTGGATTCCCTGCTGGCGAGCCCGACAGGTCATAGATGGCCTTGTTGTAGGTCTCGACCGTAACGGACGAGACAGTAGTTTGCGCCGACAATGTGATCGACACCGGCTCGCTCATGGTTTCGTTCCGGTTGAACAATACCAGCGCCGTTCCGCCCTCATGGGTTGCCGCATACGCAACCACATCCGCGGTATCGCCGGATACGCCTGCGGTCAGCACGCTTTCACCGTTGACGGCAACGTTGCTGAAGAGTTGAAACGCGCGTGCAGTAGGCAGCAGAATCCCTGGCGCCAATGTTTCGGCGGTGCATTCGTAATAATCAGTCAGCCCGTCGGAGAAGACCATGTAGCCGCCAAAGCTCTGCCAGCCATAGAGCGAGCTGGAGAAGTTCGCGCCGTAGGTACTATCCGCGCAGCCTCCGAAGCCAATCCACCAGGTAAGGCGCGTGACTCCATCGTTCATCATTTCGCCCAGTACCTGACCGGCATACAAGGCCTGTGTGATGGACATGGATTGTTTCCCCGGATTGCCGTACGGTCCGCCGATCTCGCCGACGTAAATGGGTGTGTTCGGAGTGCCCCACTCTGCCAGTTCCGACCGGATGAGGTTGATGTTTGTGGTTAACTGTTGGGCGTCTTGGTGAATGAGCGTGGTGTCGTTTTCCTCTCCGGGCGCCTCGGGGTAATAATGGTACTCGACGAAGTCATAGTATCCCTTCGCATTGGCAAGCACGATGTTGTCCCACCCGCTTGTAGTGTTATCCGCGTCTATGACCACTCCGACCAGTGTGTTGGGTGAGGCAGCCTTGATCGACTTATAGAATCCGCTGGCTCCCGCTACCGCGGCGGCATAGGTCGTCGGATCGTGCGCCGGAGAGTGCAGGTCTTCCTCCCAGGTGCTGCCGTAGACTTCGTTGCCCACAGTCATGTGGCTCACCGTGACGCCCAGACTTAAAGCGTTGGCCACCCAGGCGGCAGCTTCGCTGGGTAATCCGCCTCCAGTGCACGTTGGGTTCGTGCCGTAGTCCGCAGTGAGCGCGACATCGAGACCTGCCGGAATCGCCATGTCGTTGATGAAATTCGCAAACGTGTCATTGGTATCAGGCGTCCCGCCACCATACGGAGCGTTTTGGCAATTGGTGTTGGTCTGCCAGTGGTAAACGTCCGACCACGATCCGCCCGGCCAGCGAACCGCCTTGATGCCGGCGGTCTGGAATGCATCCACAATCGCGGTTTGGTTGACGACAATGTCGTACCAGGCAGCCATGTCCATTCCCAGGATCTGATCGCTCACTGCCGGGCCGGCGTTCGTCTGGTTGACCGCTACGGACGAGTACCCTGCGATGTTGAGTGTGATGGTAGTGCTTGCCGTCGTACTGCCGGAGGTTCCGGTGATGGTAACCGTGGGCGACCCGGCAGGTAGCGAGGCGGCGGCGGTGAAGGTGACCACGCTGGATCCGGTTGTGGGGTTGGCGCCGAATGCGGCAGTTACGCCGGTGGGCAGGTTGGAGGCGGCAAGAGTTACGCTGCCGGTGAAGCCGCCAAAGTCAGATACCGCAATGGCATCGCTGCTGCTGCCTCCCTCGGCAAGCGCCAGAGTGGATGAGGAAGCCCCCAGCGTAAACCCGCTGCCGCCGCTGGAACTGCAGGTTGTACCGTTGATTGCGAAGTTGGTAGGCTGCGTGTTGGTGACAGCGTTCCAGGATGCATTGAATCCCACCGTGCCCAGGCTGCCACCGGCGGCGATAGGAGCGTCGTAGGGTTCGGCGACGATGCTTACATTCCCGCCGGTCTGCGTTAACACTCCGCCCCAGAGATTCGTAATGATCTGCCCATTGGCATAGGTCCAGGTCAGCGTCCAGTTCGTCCAGCCGACCGTTCCCGTGTTGTTGATGGTGAGATTGCCTCCAAAGTAGCCTGTGGTACCCGATACGCTTTGTCCTGAAACGGTATAGACAATACTGCACGCCATGGCAGGGGTGCCGCTGCCGGAAGAGACGGTAATGCCCACGGCGCTCGATGTGCTGGTTGCGTAGGTCGTCGATCCAGCGTAAACAGCCGTCAGTGAGTCGGTTCCGGCCGTGGCGAATGAGGTCGTGAGTGTTGCCACACCCGAGCTCAAGGTGCCAGTGCCGAGCGAAGTCGCGCCCGACATGAAGGTCACTGTGCCGGTGGCCGTCGAAGGCGAAACCGTGGCAGTCAAGGTGACGCTGGCGCCAACCGCCGGTGTAGTGGCGGATACAGCGAGCGCGGTGGTCGTCGCCGTCTTGGTCGAAGAGACGGTAATGCTAACGGCGCTCGATGTGCTCGACGCGAAAGTCGTCGATCCAGCGTAGACCGCGGTGAGCGAGTACGTTCCGGCCGTGGCGAATGAGGTCGTGAGTGTTGCCACACCCGAGCTCAAGGTGCCAGTGCCGAGCGAAGTCGCGCCCGACATGAAGGTCACTGTGCCGGTGGCCGTCGAAGGCGAAACCGTGGCAGTCAAGGTGACGCTGGCGCCAACCGCCGGTGTAGTGGTGGATACAGCGAGCGCGGTGGTCGTCGCCGTCTTGGTCGAAGAGACGGTAATGCTAACGGCGCTCGATGTGCTCGACGCGAAAGTCGTCGATCCAGCATAAACAGCCGTCAGCGAGTCAGTTCCGGCCGTGGCGAATGAGGTCGTAAGCGTTGCCTTGCCCGCACTCAGCGTTCCGGTCCCAAGCGAGGTCGTTCCCGAATAGAAGGTGACCGTGCCAGTAGCCGTCGAAGGCGCGACTGTGGCTGTCAGCGTGACGCTGGCGCCAACCGCCGGTGTAGTGGTGGATACAGCGAGCGCGGTGGTCGTCGCCGTCTTGGTCGAAGAGACGGTAATGCTAACGGCGCTCGATGTGCTCGACGCGAAAGTCGTCGATCCAGCGTAGACCGCGGTGAGCGAGTACGTTCCGGCCGTGGCGAATGAGGTCGTGAGTGTTGCCACACCCGAGCTCAAGGTGCCAGTGCCGAGCGAAGTCGCGCCCGACATGAAGGTCACTGTGCCGGTGGCCGTCGAAGGCGAAACCGTGGCAGTCAAGGTGACGCTGGCGCCAACCGCCGGTGTAGTGGCGGATACAGCGAGCGCGGTGGTCGTCGCCGTCTTGGTCGAAGAGACGGTAATGCTAACGGCGCTCGATGTGCTCGACGCGAAAGTCGTCGATCCAGCATAAACAGCCGTCAGCGAGTCAGTTCCGGCCGTGGCGAATGAGGTCGTAAGCGTCGCCTTGCCCGCACTCAGCGTTCCGGTCCCAAGCGAGGTCGTTCCCGAATAGAAGGTGACCGTGCCAGTAGCCGTCGAAGGCGCGACTGTGGCTGTCAGCGTGACGCTGGCGCCAACCGCCGGTGTAGTGGTGGATACAGCGAGCGCGGTGGTCGTCGCCGTCAACGTAGTGTTGCAGGTCGTTCCATTGACGGCGAAGGATGCTGGCACTGCATTCGTTGTGCCGTTCCAGGTGCCGTTGAATCCAACACCGCTGACGGTGCCGCTGGCTGCGACGCTGCCGTTGTAAGGCTCGTTGTTCACGGTCACGTTTGCGCCGCTCTGAGTTTCAAGGCCATTCCAAAGCTGCGATACGGTTTGTCCGTTGGCGAAGGCCCAAGTCAGTGTCCAGCTACTCCAAGCTGTCGTGCCCGTGTTTTGGATGGAGATTGCCGCTCCGAAAGCGCTCGTGTTTTGTGGTGAAATTGTGTAGACGACTTTGCACGCTGTTTGAGCTGTTGCAGTGGATGCCAGAATAATCGCTGCTGCCAGGGTTATTCCGCAAGCACGTAGAATACTGTGTTTCATGGTGTGCTCCTTCTCTTCGACGCCGGTGGCCCTGCACAACTTTAGATGGTTTGCCTGAGCGCAGCGTGTATTTGGTGAATTATGTCGAGGAATGAGGCGTTCAGACTCATACCTTTCTCTTCCATTGAGCGACGGACTTTATCGAGATGTCTTCCTCGGCTACTGCGCGAAGAAACCTTGCCGCGGAGTTATGGCCGGAATCCAGTCCGGAATCGGAGCGGATGCGCTCCGATTCCGGACTAAGCAAACAGCCCATTGTTACTGCGAGATGGTGTACGTTACTGGCGTAAATGCCGGCACGCACAAACTCCCGCAACTTGCCGGATACGTGAACGAGTAAATGCGTCCGCTGTTGATCAGTGTGTTGGTGATGTCGTACACCTGGATCTCATACTGCGTCCCGCCGGCGACAGTGGGAGAAATGAGGAAGTCTTCGCCCATGTCGCCATCCATGACGGCCGTCGTCCATACCCCGTTCAGCAGGTACTGCACTCCATGAATGCCGTTCGGAAGATGGGTGACGGAGATTGCCGTCCAGGCCGCATTCGAGTTCGCCAGCATGCCGATGTTGATGTCCCCCGTATAACTGGGCGGCAATTCGAAATTCCAGTGGATTTGCCGGTTGTTCCAGTAGGTCGGATTCATGTCGCCGACGGGCGCGCCGTTCAGCACGTATAAGTTCAGCGCCGCCTCCGCCTGATCGAGATGATAGGGATCGTCGCGGCACCATGCGTTGCCGTCCTGACAACTGTCCGCAACGACCAGATCGAGTTCCGCGCCGGTGAACTGGTCCGCAACCCAACCTGTGCCGCCACGGCAGAACGGCTCATCTTGCATGCCGTCGTTCATACCCTCGCAGAAATCTCCTATCGTCACATGCACCCACCGCCCGCAGTTGGCTCCGTTGTCCCATAGGCCGATTTCGCTGGCATACTCCGTGGCTATAGGGCGGGATAGGAAGAGGGAGTAATTGCCTGGATCGTTCTGCACATTGAGGGCAACGAAGTTTTGCGTGTCCAGGTATTGTTGTGGCACGCCGCAGCCCCCGTACGGAGTTCCGAGCGCGCTAAACCAAGTGGAGTTGCCGGTGTATGTTTCGGGAGACGGCGTCGTGCTCGTGACCGTGAACGGAACCGCAGCGCTGGTCTGGCCGTTCACGACCACCGTCACATCCACTGTCCCCGCCGCCAGGCTGGGAACCGTAACGGCAACCGAGTTGGCAGCCCATCCGGTTACTGTGGCCTCGGTCGCGCCGAAGTAAACGGCGCTTGTTCCCTGTGTCGCGCCAAACGAAGCATCTCCCAGTGCGCCGCCAGGCATGATGGTCACTGAACTGCCAGCGATCCCCGATGCCGGGCTGAGCCATGAGATAACTGGCACTGGCAAATTGACGGTGAGAGCGATGGTGGTGGATGAGACCAGAGTTCCAGTGGGATTGGTTCCTGTGATGGTGACTGTGGACGATCCGACCGTGGCCGTGCTGCTGGCCGCGAGCGTCAACACGCTGGTTGAGGTCGCGGGGTTGGTGCCGAACGTAGCAGTCACGCCGGCAGGCAGGCCTGCTGCGGAAAGAGTCAAGCTGCCGGTGAACGGGCTCACGTCAGTAATAGTGATGGTGTCGGTTGCCGAACCGCCCTGGGTCAACGCGAGAGTGGACGCGGATGGCGCAAGCGTAAAGCTACCGGTTGCTTGCGCCGGGGCGCTGCATGCCGTTCCGTTGATGGCGAATGACGCCGGTATCTGGTTAATGACGCCGTTCCAGACACCGTTGAACCCTATGTTGGTTGCGAAGCCGCCGGGGGCTACAGCGCCGTTATAACTCTCGCTGGCCACAGTCACATTGGCTCCGCTCTGAGTTTCCACGCCGTTCCAGAAGGACGAAATTGTCTGCCCATTGGCGAAGGTCCAAGTCAGCGTCCAACTGGTCCAGGCGGTCGTTCCCGTATTTCCTATGGTGAAGGCTCCTCCGAAGGTGGTTGGGCTCTGCGCAGTAACCGTGTAGAGAATGCTGCACGCAAAGCCGGTTTTTATCGGAGTAGTGATCGTCAGGGGAATGGTGGTGGATGCTGTCACGGTGCCGGAGGTTCCGGTGATGGTGATGGAATAGGTCCCGGCGGTGGCTGAACTGCTCGCCGTCAAAGTCATCACACTGCTGCCTGTGGTGGGGTTGGCGGAGAATTTGGCAGTTACACCACTCGGTAAGCCGGATACGGCAAGAGTTACACTTCCCGTGAAACAGCCAGATGTAGATGGAGCGAGGGTGACGGTTCCGCTGCCACCCTCCGCGATTGACAAAACGGCTGGAGAAGACGTAAGTGAGAAAGCCTCCGATGCCGAGGCAACAACGGTGAGGGCGATGGTCGTCGTTGCCGTTTGGGAACCGGAAACTCCCGTGATGGTGATTGTAGACGTTCCCACAGTAGCCGTACTGTTGGCGGTCAGCGTGAGAACACTGCTGCCGGTGGTTGGATTGGTGCCGAAGACTGCTGTAACACCGCTGGGAAGACCTGATGCGGCAAGAGTGACGCTGCCGTTGAACGGACTAATGTCGATGACTGTAACGGTGTCAGTGACAGCGCAACTGCCCAAGCCGATCGCCAGAGCGGAAGCCGAAGGCTTGAGTGTGAAGCCTCCTCCCTGAGTCACAGTGAGAGCAATGGTAGTAGAAACGCTCATGCAACCGGAGGTTCCGGTAATGGTGATCGTAGCCGCGCCGATTGTTGCTGTGCTGCTGGCGGTCAGCGTCAGTACACTGCTCGCCGTGGTGGGGTTGGTGCCGAAGGACGCAGTCACTCCGCTGGGGAGGCCGGTGGCCGAGAGTGTTACGTTGCCCGCGAATGGGGCTATCTCAGGCACCGAGATGGTATCGGTGACGCTGTTGCCCTGAAGTAATGTTAATGCGGAGGGCGAAGGAGATAATGTAAATGCTGGTGTTGGAACGGCGATGGTAAGTAAGATGGTGGTGGTTTCCGTCAGCGATCCGGAGGTCCCGGTGATCGTAATAGTAGAGGCACCGCCAACAGCACAACTGGTCGAGCTGCCTGCTATAAGATTCAGCACACTGCTTCCGGTTGCCGGATTGGTTCCGAAGGAGGCGGTCACTCCACTGGGAAGTCCTGACGCGGCGAGTGTAACTGCGCCGGTGAATCCGCCCGTGTCGGCAATGGTAATGGTGTCTGTCCCGGTGCTTCCCTGAGCGATGGCCAGCGAAGCTGCCGATGGCGAAAGGGTAAAGCCGCCTGCTGTTGCGCCGCAGGTGGTTCCGTTGACCGCGAAGGAAGTGGGCGCGGCATTCGTGACTCCATTCCAGGTGCCGTTGAATCCGATGACGACGCTGCCCTCGGGAGGAACGCTGCCGTTATAGCTCTCGCTGGTTACTGTCACGTTGGCGCCGCTCTGGGTCTCAGTGCCATTCCAAAGTGTTGTGATTGTTTGCCCGTTGGCAAAGCTCCAAGTTAGTATCCAATTTGTCCAGGTCGTTGTTCCTGTGTTGTAGATGGTGGCGGCGCCGCCGTAGGCGCTGGAGTTTTGCGGTGAGATTGTGTAAATGACTTTACACGCTGTTTGAGCTGCTGCAGTGGTTGCCAGAACAATCGCTGCTGCCAGGATTATTCCGCAAGCACGAAGGATTCTGTGCTTCATGGTACGCTCCATTTCTTTCTTAGCTAGCGCCCGAAGGTTCGGCGATATGCCCGGCATCGGTTAATCGAGGCGTAGCGTGTCACTAATGAGTTGTTCCGAGCCAGCCTGGAATCGGAGCGGACCGCCTCCGATTCCAGACTGGTCTAACTACATGTGCCTACTGTGGGGTAGTAACAGCAGCAGAGGTCGTAGTGGTGGATGGTTGGGAAGTGGTGTAAGTTACCTGCGTGAATGGTGGCAGGCAGGCATCCACAGGGCAGCTTGCCGGGAACGAGAACGAGTAGATGCGCCCGTTGTTGATCGGCTGGTTTGTAATATCCAGGACTTGGATCTCATACTGCGACCCTCCGGCCACCGTGGGGCTAATCACGTAGTCCTCGCCCAGGTCGCCATCCATCACAGCCGCAACCCATGCACCGTTGGAGTAGTAATTCACCCCGTGAATACCGTTTTGCAGATGAGTGATGGAAATCGCCCCCCAAGTCAGGCTAGCGCTGGTAATGAAACCGATGTTGATGTCGCCCGTGTAAAGAGGGGCTTCCTCGAAATACCAGTGGATTTGCCTGTTTTGCCAGAAGTTGGGGTACATGTCCCCGACGGGCACGCCGTTCAGTTCGAACAGGTTCAGCGACGGCTGCGCGAGGTCAAGGTGATAGGCATCGTCGCGGCACCAGGCGTTACCGTCCTGGCAACTATCGGCTACGACCATATCGAGTTCGGCGCCTGTGAATTGGTCTGTGACCCACCCGTCGGCTCCCTGGCAGAATGGATAATCGGCCGCGCCATTGTTGATGCCCGTGCAGAAATCTCCGATCGTCACATGCACATACCGGCCGCAGTTCGCCCCGTTGTCGAAGAAACCTATTTCGGCCAGGCCCGCTCCAGTAATGGGCCGGGGCAGGTAATCGCCATAGATGCCGGGGTCGTTCTGCACATTGAGTGCAACAAAGTTTTGCGTGTCAAGATTCGCTTGTGGTACGCCACAGCCGCCATACGGCTGGCCAAGGGAGCTGAACCATGTGGAGTTGCCGGTGTACATTGCAGGGTTGGGGGCAGTAGCGGCGATCGTAAACGGCAGCAGATTGCTGGTCACGCCGCCCGTCACCACAGTCACGTTGTAACTGCCCGCCGCAAGGCTCGGAACTGTAACCACAATGGCGTCGTCCACCCATGCGGTTACTGTGGCCGCTGTCGTGCCGAAGTAAACCTGGCCCGTCCCCTGCGACGATCCGACGCTCATTCCGATGCCGGAAGGCATGATGGTCATCGAACTGCCGGCGATCCCGGCGGCCGGGCTGACCCATACAATCTGCAGCGGAGATGCCGCGACTGTGAGGGCAACAGTGGTGGTTTCAACCAGCGTGCCGGAGGTTCCGGTGATGGTGATGTTATAGCTTCCGGCTTCTGCAGTGCTGGCGGCCGTCAGCGTGAGCACACCGGTCACGGTGGCGGAGTTGGTGTTGAACGCGGCAGTTACTCCGTTCGGCAATCCGGATGCGGTAAACAATACATTGCCGCTGAACGGGCTCACGTCCGTGATCGTGATGGTGTCGCTTGCAGTGCTGCCCGGAAGAATCTGCAGAGCGGCCGGCGAGGGTGCCAGCGTAAAGCTCCCCGCAGTATTGACGGTAAGGCCGACGCTCGCGTTGGCGCTCAACGTGCCAGAGGTTCCGGTGATATTGATTGTGTAGTTTCCGGCAACGGCCGAACTGCTGGCCGTTAGCGTGAGCACGCTGGTCCCGGTCGTGGGGTTGGGGGCGAACGCAGCCGTTACGCCGCCAGGTAGTCCGTTCAATCCGGATGCGGCCAGAGTTACGCCGCCCGCGAATCCGTTCACATCCGTTACCATGATGGTATCGGTGGCGCTACTGCCTTGGGCAATCGACAGGCTGGAGGCCGAGGAAGCAATCGTAAAGCTCGGCGTTGTCGCGACGCCGCAGGCCGATCCGTTGATCGCGAACGACGTAGGCACCGCGTTGGTGACGCCGTTCCAAACGCCATCGAATCCAATGCCTGTTAGGCTGCCGCCGGCGGCGATGCTGCCGTTGTAGCTCAGGTTAGTCAGCGTTACCTTTGCGCCGCTTTGAATCTCCGAGGCGTTCCAGATAGACGAGATCGTCTGCCCGTTTCCGAAGCTCCAAGTCAGAGTCCAACTGGTCCAAGCGGTCGTTCCCGTGTTGTTGATGGTGATGGCCCCGCCGAAGGCGGTCGAGTTTTGCGGAAGGATCGTGTAGACGATGCTGCACGCGGAACTGGACGCCGCGGGTGTGACGGTAAGCGTGATCGTGGTGCTTGCGGTCAGCGTCCCGGAGGTGCCCGTGATGGTGACGGTAGCCGTGCCAACCGTCGCCGTGCTGCTGGCCGCCAGTGTGAGCGCGCTGGTTGCAGTGGCGGGGTTGGTAACGAACGTCGCAGTAACACCGCTGGGCAATCCGGATACGGCCAGCGTGACTGAGCCTGTGAATCCGTTCAAGTCCGTTACCGTGATGATATTGGTGGCGCTGAGGCCTTCGGCAATCGAAACAGCCGGCGCTGAAGGCGTAAGCGTGAAGCTGGGTGTCGGTTTGGCACTGACCGTGACGGCGATAGCCGTGCTTGCGGTCAGGGTGCCAGAGGTTCCGGTGATGGTGACCGTAGCCGTGCCGACTGTAGCCGTGCTGCTGGCCGTCAGCGTGAGCACGCTGCTTCCCGTGGCGGGGTTGGTGCCGAAAGCTGCCGTTACGCCGCTCGGCAGACTGGATGCGGCAAGAGTAACAGAACCAGTGAAACCGCCCAGGTCTGTCACCGTGATAGTGTCTGTTGCGCTGCTACCTTGTGTAACAGAAAGAGTGCGCGCGGAAGCTGCAAGCGTAAAGCTCGGCGGTGTGTTGACCACGACGGTGACCGCAACGGTGGTGGATGCGGTCAGGGTACCCGAGGTTCCGGCGATGGTCACGGTGGAGGTTCCGGCAGTGGCCGCGCTGCTGGCCGTCAGGGTCACAAGGCTGCTTCCCGTGGTGGGATTGGTGCCGAAAACTGCCGTTACGCCGCTCGGCAATCCGGATGCGGCGAGTGCCACACTTCCGGTGAATCCGCCCACGTCCGATACTGTGATCGTGTCCGTCGCGCTACTACCCTGCAGAACAGACAGAGTGGGCGCCGAAGCTGCGAGCGTGAAGCTCGGCGGTGTCTTGGCGGCGACGGTAAGGGCAACGGTGGTTGTTTCGGTCAGTGAGCCGGAGGTTCCCGTAATGGCCACCGTAGACGTTCCAACGGTTGCCGTGCTGCTGGCCGTCAGCGTGAGCACGCTGCTGCCGGTGGCGGGGTTGGTGCCGAAAGCTGCCGTTACGCCGCTCGGCAATCCGGACGCGGCAAGAGTCACACTGCCGGAGAACGGACTTATATCCGTTACCGAGATGGTATCTGTTGCGCTGGCGCCCTGAGTAACGGACAATGCGGGCGCCGAAGGGGCAAGCGCAAAGCTGCCCGTTGTGGTGCTGCCGCAGGTATTTCCGTTGACGGCAAACGATGTGGGTATTGCATTCGTGGCGCCATTCCAAGTGCCGTTGAAACCCAATCCACTCGAGCTTCCGCCAGGGGGGATGCGGCCGTTGTAGGTTTCGTTAGTCACCGTCACGTTGGCGCCGCTCTGGGTTTCCACGCCGTTCCAGAATGACGAAATCGTCTGGCCGTTGGCGAAGGCCCAGGTCAGCGTCCAACTGGTCCAGGCGGTTGTTCCCGTATTGTTGATGGTGATGGACCCTCCGAATGCGCCGGAGTTTTGCGGTGAAATTGTGTAGATAACGCTGCAAGCTGTTTGAGCGCCAGCGCGCGGCACAACTAGGGTTACAAGCAGAAGCGCGAGTACTGCAAAGTACCGGCTCAGTCGGCGAGCGCGTGACTGCTCACTGGGGGGATCGAACTGCTGAGACATAGTTTCTCCTTTACATCACAAAGCCCACTGACATCACTCAATGCTCGAGCGCATGTTGCAGTATGATGCCGGTATAAGATGCCCATCTTGAGAATTGAGCCCTGGGAGGCGGGACCGAGGTTCGACTGAGCCGTGATGTGAAGTTTCCGGTGTTGCACTCGCGAGAGTACCGCACGTTGGCCAACTGAGATATTAGGCTCGTGGTTGGCAAAATGAAGAAAAGTGTGCCGGCCATGAAACGATCCTCGAAGTCTCGTACTACGTGCGGAGCGGATCGAGAAACCCGCTCCGCACACTATCCCTTTGTGGTGAATATGCGTAGCAGTAGCATGTTAGTTGACGGTGCACGCCGTCCCGTTGATCGAGAAGGCCGTTGGTATCGCGTTGGTCGTTCCGTTCCAAGTTCCGTTGAAGCCGACGCCGGTTACGCTGCCACCGGCGGTAACACTGCCGTTGTAGGGCTCGTTGGTTACTGTCACGTTGGCGCCGCTCTGAGATTCGATGCCGTTCCACAGAGACGAGACGGTCTGTCCGCTGGCGAAGGCCCAGGTCAGCGTCCAGCTTGTCCAGGCGGTCGTTCCCGTGTTTAGCAGGGTGATGGAAGCTCCGAAGGCGCTCGTATTCTGCGGAGAGATCGCGTAGTCGACAGTGCATGTGCTGGGATTCGAGGAGACAACCGTCAGAGTAATGGTGGTTGACGCCGTCGTGCTCCCCGAGTTTCCCGTGATGGTGACTGTGAATGCGCCAGCCGTAGCCGTGGCGTTGGCCGTGAACGTGAGCACACTGGTCCCTGTGGTCGGGTTGGTGCCGTACGCAACCGTGACTCCGGCAGGCAGGCCGGTTGCGGTAAGAGTTACTGAACCGGTAAATCCGCCCGCGTCAGTTACCATGATGGTGTCGGTGGCAGTCTTGGCTTGAGTCACTGCCACAGAAGAGGCAGAAGGCGCTAGCGCAAAGCCAGGCTTTGCAGTGATCGTGAGCGCGATGGTAGTGGTTGCAGTCAATGTTCCGGAGGCTCCGGTAATCGTGACCGTGGCAGCGCCCACCGAGGCCGTGGCGCTAGCTGTCAGACTTAGCACGCTGGTGCTGGTGGCGGGGTTGGTAGCGAACGCGGCGGTAACACCGGCGGGCAGTCCCGAAACGGCAAGAGTCACAGAGCCGTTAAATGGACTCAAATCGGTTACCGTGATGGTATCGGTGCCGCTTGCGCTTTGAGCAATCGACAAAGTGGCAGCCGATCGTGAAAGTGCAAAGCTTCCACCGGTACCAACAGTCAATGCGATGGTGGTGGTCGCCGTGCTCGTCCCCGAGGTTCCAGTGATGGTCACTGTTGACGTTCCCACTGTAGCTGTGCTGCTGGCCGTGAATGTCAGCACGCTAGTGCTGGCCGTGGGATTGGCCCCATACGCAAGAGTGACTCCCGCAGGCAATCCAGTTGCCGCCAGAGTTACATTGCCGGTAAATCCGCCTATGTCAGTTACCGTGACGGTGTCGGTGCCGCTGGCGCCCTGAGTTACGGGCAGTGTTGATGCCGACGGTGACAGCGTGAAGCCTGGCTTGGCCGTAACGGTGAGGGCGATGGTGGTGGTTGCAGTCAGGCTTCCGGAGGTTCCGGTAATTGTGACCGTGGACGAGCCTGTCGTAGCTGCAGCGCTGGCTGTCAGGGTCAGCACGCTAGCCGATGTGGCGGGGTTGGTAGCGAATGTGGCAGTGACACCCGCCGGCAGGCCGGACGCGGTAAGAGTTACGGAGCCTGCGAACGGACTTACATCCGATACGGTGATGGTGTTGGTGCCACTGGCGCCCTGTGCAATCGACTGAGTGGGCGCCGAAGGTGCTATGGTGAAGCTGCCCCCTGTCAATGGTGCTCCGTTGATGCACGTCACTCCGTTCAGTGCGAACGAAACCGGTGGTGAGTTAGTTATGCCGTTCCAGGTGCCATTGAATCCCAATTGGTTGAGGCTGCCGCCGGCTGCGATGCTGCCGTTGTAGCTTGCGTTGGTCACCGTTACGTTCGCCCCGCTCTGGGTTTCCGTTCCATCGTTCCAGATGGACGAAATGGTTTGCCCGTTGGGGAAGGCCCAGTTCAGTGTCCAGCTCGTCAGGGCGGTCGATGACGTGTTGTAGATATCAATGGTGGCTCCGAAAGCGGTTGCACTTTGCTGCGAAGCTTTGTATACGATTGCGCACCCCGAGGAGCCAACAAAGAACGAGATCGTTGCACTCTCTGACAGGGAGCCGGAGGTTCCAGTGATTGTGATCGTTGCCGGTCCTGTAGCTGCGGTACTGCTGGCGGTCAGAGTTAGAATGCTGGAGCTGGTGGTGGGATTGGTGCCGAGTGCAGCAGTTACGCCGGCAGGCACGCCAGAGGCTGCAAGAGTTACCGCGCCGGTAAATCCGTTCAAGTTTGTTACCGTAATGGTGTCGGTTGCAGTTTTGCCCTGACCAACTGAAACGCTGGACGCTGAAAGCGAAAGAGTGAAACCGGGCGTGGTCGAAGTCGTTCCCACGAAGGTGGTGATGCTCTGCGCCGGCAGCGTGTAAGTGAATGCCTGGTTCGAAACAGTGACCGGGATCAATTGCGCCATGGTTTCAGTAGCAGAGGTCTGATAGGGAGTAAACGAAGTTGCGATCTGACCCGCGATGGAAACTGGGAAGGACGTTGCGGTTGTGTTTGAATTGATGGCTACGATCACCAGGTTTCCGTTGCCCATATATGCCGAGTCATATACACCCGCTACTGGTTCAGTGGCGTTGACCATCACGTAACCCGGCTGGATAAACTTGGAGAACTGTCCTAGCGCGTAGCCGTAGTAAGTCGGAACGGGGCTGGTGGTACTGGAGTTGATCAGGCCATAATTGATGTCGTCGGCAGGGTTGTCCCAAATCCACCACCATACATATGCGTTGTAGTTGCCGGTGACCATGGAATTGTGGACCTCTTCGGCCAGGGCGAGGGCATCGGCAATGGCTGGCTGCGATCCTGACGGCGTGAGCGCGTGTTCGGTCATCCAGAGGGGTTTGCCATCCTGCACCGCAAGCGGGTAGGGGGCAGGCGACACTCCATAGATGTGGCCGCCGATGATGCCGATAAGAGGCTCCGCATCCGGGTCTTCGAGGGCTGTATTCGACTGGGCCTGGATAAACTGAAACGACTCCGGCATGATGAGCTTGGCAGTCAGCGGGTTGGTTGCGCCGCCCGCGGTCAACGAGTCAATCCAGGTGTCCATCTGCGCGGCAGTCCAACTACAGGATTCGTAATCGACATTCGCATAATCCGGCTCGTTCTGCATGGAGATGGCGTAGAGATCGAAGCCGGCATTGGAATTGAAGTAGGTGACAAAATCTTCCAGATACGCGGCGTAGGCTGCGTAGTTCGAGGGGTTCAGATAGCCGCCGCAGTATCCTGATGCGGGACTGCAGCTACCGGAGTAGTAGGGCTGGGATGAAGAACTGGTCTTCAGCGAGGCGGGCGGAGTCCATGGAGTGGCGAAAACAATGGCATTTGGGTTGGCGGCGACGGCTTCTCGAGCGTTGGTAACCTCGTCAAACCAGCTTCCGGTATTGGGAGCGGTGGTTGCCCAGGGTGGACTGCTCGTCGACGAGCCGGTAGGATCGATACGGACGCGCAGCATGCTAAGGCCGAGGCCGCTGGTGGGACTGAAGAGGGCGTCGGCCTGCGGGACAGTCAGTTGTCCTAGCCAAGCCGTCGCCCCGCCGAAGCCGCGAATCGTCTGTTCTGCGGCGCCATAGTTAACGATTGCATTTTGCGCATTGGCTATGGCGGCAGCGAGCAGGAATGTCGATGTTGCGATACAGATTGCTCGGAATTTCATGATTAGGCTTCTCCTTCGTGGGTTATCGGTGGGGACTATATCCAAGCCGGACACATCGCTCCTGTGGAGCCTTTTTAGGCCGGACAGCGGTTTCGATGCTGTTGATGGTAACGGTCGCTCCTAAGGGGCTGGTGTTCTGGGGAAAACTCGTATAGCTAACCATGCCAATGGGGCCGCCGCAAAGATTGAACTTCTGATTCAAGGTTTCTCCCTATATCACGCAACCCACCTGCCTCACTCAACGTCTGAGCGATTTCGGCGAGACGATGCCGAAGTTAAAGTCAAGTCCAGTGGGTCGAAATGCTCAACAACGGACTTGCGGTCTAGGCTTGGTCGAGAGGGGAAGCGTTACAAGAAGATATGCAAGAAGAATTACGCTCCGAGCAATCTGTGGATGACTCCGGTCATTTTCTTGCGACCTCATGCACTCGGATTCGAAATAAGGCATTCAATGAACGAAAGGGATAAAGGACGTCTTCATGAGGTAGTAATCAAAATCGGGAACTCAATTGCCGGTAAAGCATACTCTTGCATGACCCCACTTCTCGCCAAGGTCTGCCATACATATGACCGCAGTCAGCAGCTAAAACGTTTTAGTGGAGAACAGTCAAGTTACTAGAGTATACACCAAAGTAACATTACTAACCTACTCGTATGCTGAAGAATATCTTGATGACTTCATCTAATTGATCCAGCAAGGACGAAACCAGTTTCTCCTCTTTGTGAACCGAAGGCAATTATCAAATAACACGTGGTGTACGAAACTGAGGACTAGTTGAACATCACGCCGGCGTTGCGCGCGCACTACATTGCTTAAGGCAGCAATGGCCATGTTTCTTTTTCGCCGAGAGCGCCTTATGGCTGGTGCCGCGGCCGTCAAGACGCGAGATGGGCACTTTCCAGCCGAACTCCCATCGGAAGACCCTGACCGTCGACCAATACCATCTACTTCGGTCCCTTGCCGCGCTTGGCTTTGATGACTGCGGAGCCCCCCTTTTTCGCCGGCGCGAAGCTGCCGTCCAAGAAGGTCTCTTCCCATTTGAGCAGGCCTCGCTCATCCAAGGCCCCCAGCAGAGTACGCCATGCGTCCAGCCAGACACACGTGTGTTGCCAGCTCTGCAATCGCCGCCAGCAAGTCGAAGGGGATGGAAACTCGTCGGCAGAAATCGCCACGCCGCACCGGTTTGCAAAACCCACGGGATGCCCTCGAAACAGGCTCGATTCGGAGCCGGTGGCCGTCCGCGCTTGTCGCACCGCCGCTTCGGCTTGGGATGCAAGGGCTCAATAAGTTTCCACTGCTCGTCGGTCAACAGCTTCTGCCGCTTCTTCATCACAGAAGCTCAACAGTTCTCCCGCCTCAAGCCTAGGTGCCTGATTTGAGGCCGAACCTGTCCTTGAAACACGCTCTAGAAAAGTCCTGCGGAGATGAATCGCATTGTCTGGCATCTCTTCGACTCTCCTTGATTGCAGCCGAAGAATGGTTTGAACCGGCGCAGTCGGGGTTCCGCTGGGCGGCTGAAATGGCCTGCTGCAATCCTTTGAGGCCCGAGGTAACGATAGGCGCGGCGATCGTGCTCCATAGCGGCAGTGGGATCGTCTGCATGCGCTGCAACCCGGCAGCCTTTGCCTATTTGCGATGAGGCAAATGTTGCCGACTTTGTATCGAGCCTTGCGCGGGGCGGGAGATGAATCGCCGAGGCCGTTGATTCCAAAGAACAAAGCGACGCGGTTCCCAGACCTGGAAGCCAGCATTCTTTGGTCCACTAAATGCCAATAAGGAGGCGTGATCGCAAAAGCCATCTTCGAAATGCTCTCTCTGTCGCCTGCGGCGCCTCGCTCCGCGACGCAGACCTCCGGGCAGCCTATACAGGCATTTTGCGAATCGCTGCTTGCGGCATCAAAGACGTTTTCTGAGCAGGACAGCACAAACGCCGGCGGCAGCAAGTCCGGACGCCGGCAGAGATCGGCCGCCGGCGATGCGAAGACGCCAAGTGCGGTTTTTGCAGGCGCGGCTCGACCTAGCGGCGCTGTTTTGTCGCCGATTCGGTCTCAGCAGACTCAAGGGTTTCATGCAAACGTCGCTCCGCTTGAGAGCTCCCTCGGTGGATTGACACCTACTGACGCGAGATCGGTCAGCGCTGCCAGCCTGTTTGCGCAGAGTCTTGCAGCGGCTGGGTTGGCGGGGACCGGATCAAGCATCGCACAGATAGGCATAGGCTCGACAAGCACCGTCCTGCCAACTGCGGTTGAATCGAGCTTCACTCCCGCGCCAGTGTCCCTCAGCAAGATGGCTGCGACTCCGAATGCTTCAAGGGGTTTGGCCATCACGACTACTCGCAACCTTCGATCCGCAGGGTTGACGAAGTTCAAATCAAGCGTCCCCCAGGCAAGCATCGCGCAGGCCAGCATTCCCCAGCCAGTTGGCGTTCAATCGAAGGTCATCGCAGTGCAGATGCCGCTCGCGGGACCGGCAACGACGCGAAACACTTCAAACGCCGTGGCCATCCAGCCGACGCTGAGTGTGGCAGCGGCAGAGATTCCTGAGACAAAGGCGAACGTCGCCCAGGCTAGCATCTCGCAGGTAAGCAATTCCCAGCCTGCCATCGTTCCATCAAAGTTCATCGCAGTGCAGATGCCTCTCGACGGATCGGCAATGACGCAGAAGACTTCAAATGCCGTGGTTAGCCAGCCGAAGCGGAGCGCGACAGCGGCAGAGATTCCTGAGATCCAGACTAGCTTTGCCCAGATAAGCAACGTCCCGGCAAACATTTCCCAGCCTGCCGTCGTTCAGTCGAAGTTCATCGCAGTGCAGATGCCGCTCGCGGGACCGGCAACGACGCGAAACACTTCAAACGCCGTGGCCATCCAGCCGACGCTGAGCGTGGCAGCGGCAGAGATTCCTGAGATCCAGACGAGCTTTACCCAGATAAGCAACGTCCCGGCAAACATTTCCCAGCCTGCCGTCGTTCAGTCGAAGTTCATCGCAGTGCAGATGCCTCTCGCTGGATCGTCAACGACGCAGGGCATTACTGCCGGTTTGACTGCTCAAGTTACTCAAAATACACCGGCGCCGGAGTTGGCCGGATCCCGATCAATCGTCGGCGAGCCAATCAACGTCCCGGCGAATGCCGTTCTTCCGGCGAGAGTTCAATCGAATGTTGCCCCGGCGCAGACGCCCCTGGCCACACCGGCAACGACTCAGAATTTCTGGACCTTCGCGGCCAGCCAGCCAGCACACGGTTCGAAAGCGAGCGGATGGAACGAGATCCAGTCAATCGCCGCCGAGCCAATCGTAGTCCCGGCGAATACCGTTCTTCCGGCGAGGGTTCAATCGAATGTTGACCCGGCGCAGACGCCCCTGGCCACACCGGCAACGACTCAGAATTTCTGGACCTTCGCGGCCAGCCAGCCAGCACACGGTTCGAAAGCGAGCGGATGGAACGAGACCGGGCCAAACATGGTCGCGGCGAAGATCGTTCTTCCGACGGACTCGGAATCGAAGGTTCTTTCAGTGCAGACACCGCTCGCCGGAGCGGCAACGAACCAAGTCAGTTCGATCGTGACGGCGGGCCAGCCTGCGCACAACGACTCGGACGTGACGATGGTTGGAACCGAATCAAGAGTTGCCCAATACGGCAGCGTTCCGGCAAAAACTTCCCGGCCGGCTGACACTCAACCGAACGTTATCCCGGCGCAAGCGCCCTTGGCCCAGCCGGGACCAACTCAAAACGCAGTGACCGGCGCGGCCAGCCAGCCCTCACAAAACCTGACAGCGGCGGAGTTTCCTCAGAGTGAATCAAGCGTCGCCACGGCGAACATTCCTCAGTCGGCCTTCGTCCAACCGAGCGTTGTCCCGGCGCAAGCTCCCTTGACCCAGCCAGGACCAACTCAAAACGCAGTGACCGCCGCGGCCAGCGAGCCTACTCGGAGCCTGATAGCGGCAGAGCTTCCTGAGACCCAGGCGAGCGTCGCGCAGGCGAACATTGTCCCTGCAAGCATCCCCCAGCCCGCTCAAGTTTCATCGCAGTTCATCTCAGCGCAGATGCCTCTCGCCGGACCGGCGACAACGCAGAAGACTTCAATCGCAGTGGCCAGCGAGCCTACTCGGAGCCTGATAGCGGCAGAGCTTCCTGAAACCCAGGCGAGCGTCGCGCAGGCGAACATTGTCCCGGCAAGCATTCCCCAGCCCGCTCAAGTTTCATCGCAGTTCATCCCAGTGCATATGCCCCTCGCCGGACCGGCGACAACGCAGAAGACTTCAAACGCAGTGGCCAGCGAGCCTACTCGGAGCCTGATAGCGGCAGAGCTTCCTGAGACCCAGGCGAGCGTCGCGCAGGCGAGCTTTGTCCCTGCAAGCATCCCCCAGCCTGCTGTCGTTTCATCGCAGTTCATCTCAGCGCAGATGCCTCTCGCCGGACAGGCAACAACGCAGAAGGCT
The DNA here is from genome assembly GCA_963710875.1 of uncultured Acidobacteriaceae bacterium. Lineage (GTDB taxonomy): Bacteria > Acidobacteriota > Terriglobia > Terriglobales > Acidobacteriaceae > Telmatobacter. The sequence continues at coordinate 698,870 of CAVQBW010000006.1, forward strand.
TCAAGCGCAGTGGCCAGCGAGCCTACTCGGAGCCTGATAGCGGCAGAGCTTCCTGAGACCCAGGCGAGCGTCGCGCGGGCAAACGTTGTCCCGGCAAGCATTCCCCAGCTTGCTCAACTTCCATCGCAGCCCATCGCAGCGCAGATGCCTCTCGTCGGACCGGCAACATCTCAAGACATTTCTACCGCCGTCGTAAGCCAGCCCACGCGGAATGTCACAGCGACCGAGGGGAATGAAGCCGAACAAGACACCGCTCCGGCCAGCGTCCTCCAGAGGACAATCATCGAGCCGGCACGCGTTCAATCGAGCGCCACACCGCTGAGCAATGATTCGCCTCGGAGTTCATCGAAGTTGCCGTCCACGCGGATTCAAGACATCGAGGCTCCGATCGCAGCTTCGTTAAAGAGCGGGAATGCCGATCCGATCGCAGCCGCCACAGTTGTCCCGGCCGCAGCCCCGGCTGCAGGGCAGGATTCGCTTTCGGAAGTTGCCTCGCGCGCACTTTCAGATTCTGTTCAGAACGCAGTCGCGAATGGCCCCGCAGAGCAAAATCCGGTTCCGGTCCTGCATGCCGCCCTGATCGCATCCGTGAAGGACGTTTTCGCTCCGGCGCTGGGAGACGTCTCTGCTGTCCAGGTCAATCCGCAGCCGGCAGTGTCTGATCAATCTCCCGCCACGTTGGCGGAAAGCGTTTCCGGCGCTATTGCCGAACAGTTGGCTGCCCTGCCTCTCTCTGCCGGACCGCTCGCGGCGAATCAGATCGCAGTATCGAACGTGAAGCCAGTCTCCGCGGCGAAACTGCAGACCACGGATTCCACCAATACCAAAGACTCCAGCGCAGACGAGACAGGCACGAAGAAGAGCGCCGAACCCGCGACCGAAGGGGTCGCCAAGACCGGCTCTCACGATGCGACGACAGCAGGGAATCAGAGCCAGGGCAGCAACACTGCGCAGGCACAAGGCACGGCTCCGAGTCCGGTCAACTTTGCAGTTCACCCCGCAGCAGTGATCGCAGCGGCGCAAAATGCGGCCCACATTGCGACGAATCACACTTTATCAACTCCGGCAGACGCTGCTGGATTTGCTGCGAAGACGGCGGACAATGCCGCTCACGCTTCAACCGCGCTGCCGCAGGCTTTGCCGGTCATTAACACAGCGAAGCTGATTCAGAGCATGGGGCGGTCGGTGATGAGAGTCGGGATGCGGTCGAACGAGTTTGGCAACATCTCGATCAGCACCTCCGCCAGCAAGGACCTGCTCTCCGCTCAGATCTCGCTGGAACACGGAGAACTCGCTAAGACGCTGGCCGCGCATTTGCCGGAGATGCAGGCGCGGCTGGGCGTCAATCAGCCGATGGATGTGCGCATCGACATGAATGGCGCGGCAACAGGGCAGGGAACAGGAAGCTTCGGCAGCACGCAAAACGGCTCAGCCGACTCATCGCGCAACAGCAGGCAGCAAACGGGCAACACGGCTCGAAGCCATTCAGGCAACAGCGTAGCAGAACAGCAGTTTTCACCCGTCGCGACGGTCATGCCCACAGGCTATGCCCGTCTCGACATCAGAGTTTAGGTAGCGATCACGGAGATCGAAGCACGAGAAGGAGCGATTATGCAAGGAATGTTAGCGAACTACACGATGCCGACGACTTTGAGCGCGCTGATGCCGGCGGCAAGCAGCGCGCAGCCAAAAGCTGCCAGCGCGAAAACGAATGCCACCACTTCGACCGGATCGAGCAGCTCCACATCGAGCAGCAATTCGGCCGATGGGCTGGGCACCACCTTCCTGAGCCTGCTGGCACAGGAGTTGCAGAATCAGGACCCGACAGCCCCTGTAGATCCGACAGAGATGGTCGGCCAGATGATCTCGCTGAACCAACTGGAACAGCTCATCAGCATCAATCAGGCCATCACTTCGGCCGCGGGAACGACGACACCCTCGACACAGGCCGCTGGAGCGACAGCCGCGAACGCGGCGCTCGGCTCGACGATCGGCGGCGCCACCAGCATGCTCAGCCCTTCGGCCGCGGGTGCGGCCACCAGCCAACTTCCGTTTGACCCTAACACGATGATGCCCCTGGGTTTCGCCAATAGCGGCGCGGTGGCAGCCTCGATCAACTCGTCCCTGAATCCCGTGAACATGGGCTATTCCGGTTCGACAAGCAATGCCTCAGGAGGCAAGTAATGGGATCCTTTTCGACACCACTCTCCGGACTTACGTCAGCTCAGCAGCAACTGCAAGCTGTTTCCAACAACCTGGCCAACATCGACACGGATGGCTACAAGACGCAGACTCTAACCTTCGGCGATATTTTCTTGCAGACCGGCATGATGAACGGTAGCGGCGACCCGGTGCAGATCGGCTCGGGCGTCTCGGTTTCCTCCACGGACTCCAATTTCACCGAAGGAAATCTGAGTGCCACGGGAACTGCTTCCAACATGGCAGTCTCTGGAAACGGGTTCTTTGTGACACAGGCCGCAAATGGGGACCAGGACTTCACGCGCGCCGGCGATTTCACCAGCAACAACGCCGGCCAACTGGTTACGCCCAGTGGCGAACTTGTGCTTGGGTATCCCGCGGTCAACGGCGTTGTGAACCCTTCAGGAGCCCTGCAGCCGTTGCAGGTGGGCAGCGTTACCAGTCCGGCAGTGCCCAGCACAACGGTTGGGATCACCGCCAATCTGGATTCCGACGCCGCAATCGGCACGACGGCTCCCAGCAGTTCGCTCTCGATCTACGACTCTCTGGGATCGGCCCATACGCTCTCGGTCTCCTATACCAAGACAGCGGCAGGAACCTGGGATTACACGGTCACCGTGCCTTCCGCGGATGTGACGGCCGGGGCGACGGGCACCACCACCGTCGGCTCAGGCACTTTGAACTTCGACGGCAATGGCCAGTTGACTTCGATCACCAACCCCGTTCCCATCAGCATTCTGACTCTTGCCGATGGCGCCACAGTGCCGTTGACCCTTACGGGGCCATTTGGGACGGCTGCGAATCCCACCATCACGCAGACGGCAATGGCCAGCGCGACCAGCGCCACCACTACGGATGGGTTCGCCAGCGGCACTCTCACAACCTTTACCGTGGAGCCGGATGGTACCATCAACGGCACCTTCACCAGCGGGAACACACTGGCGCTGGGACAAGTTGCGGTGGCTTCGTTTGCGAATAACCAGGGGCTTGTCAGCATCGGCAACAACAATTACCAGTCGACCGCTGCCTCTGGCGCCGCTGTGATCGGGCAGGCCGGAACGGGCGGACGCGGCACCATTATCGGAGGCAATGTCGAACAGTCCAACGTGGATATCGCTACTGAATTTGCCAAGCTGATCGTGGCGCAACAGGCCTACTCGGCAAATGCCAAGTCGATCACCACGTTCAATACGCTTTCCCAGGCAACCCTCGCAATGATCCAGTAAGACCTTGCGCACGCAGTTTCTTAGCGTTGCATTAACGGCTCGCCGCTCAGACTCTCCACTGAGCGGCGGGCGCAATTTCCTGCTAATCCTTCTCATGCCCGCCTCACGAAGCCGTCTCGACCCTGCACACTCGATCACTTGACGGGGTTTTGCAGAGCGGCGTTTGACGTCCTCTTCTCCTTATTGCCCAGCCACTTGGCGCTGTTTTTGCGGGCTTCGCGCGCCGGTGCTGCAGTCGTCGCCCGGCAACGGCCTCTCGATTGCTTTCACCTCTAGTCGAGGGGCCAAAGTGGGTGGCCCGCAGACAACAATCCATATGCGATACCGGCCAGGAGCGAGGCTCCTGGTTGGCGGTGGAGCGATGGAATCTGTGCAGCCAAGGAAGAGAAATCGATGAATACGGCAATGACCTCAGCGAAGCCGGTGATCGAAGCGAAATCGGCGCAAGGTCCCCAACTGGTCGAAAGACATCTGGAGCGGGATCCGGCAGAGGTTCTTCCCTGGCTCCCTTGCACGCTTGCGCTGGATATTCCGGTGGTGAAGTTTACGGTTGGCGATCTGCTGAGCCTTACGCGCGGCTCCATCGTCGAGACCGCATATCACCAGAGCAGCGACCTGCCCCTGCGGGTGAATGGGCAACTGGTCGGTTGGACAGAATTCGAAGTCGTTGGCGATCGCCTGGCCGTGCGACTCACGGATCTTTCATGAAGACGAAGAATGCAAGGGCGCAGGCCGCCGCGCAAACTCCCGCACAAGTTACGGCACAGAGCATCGCGCCGCCGCTTCTGGTCTTTCCCGGCGGTGCGCCGCTCAAGACTCTGCAAAACGCCTCGGGGCTGCTCTCCCGCGCATGGAATTGGTTGCGCGCGCGGCAGTTGGCCCACTCCAACACCAAGCGATTGCAGGTGGCCGCAACCGTCTCGCTCGGCGAAAAGCGATTTGTTGCGGTGATTCATGTGGATGGACAGCAGTTTCTCGTCGGCGGCGGGGCTACAAACGTTGTGCTGCTGGCGCAGTTGAAGAGCAAGGACTCCTTCGGCAATCTTCTTGAGGAGACGATGACCGCCCCAAGCAAGCAGCCGTCGAAGCGAGTGAGGCAGCCGGTCGCCAAGCCGGCGGCAGAGCGCAGGAGAAAACAGGCATGAGGAGTCCCGCGCACAGTCGGGTCCTGCCTTGCCTGGCGCTGCTTCTGGCGGCGGCATCCGCTCATGCGGCATACCGGCCCATGGGCGCAGATGCAATCGGCTTGATCGGTTTCTGGCAATTCGGGCCGCCGCTTGCGGCGCAGCCGGCCAGCCCGCCGAGTGCCCCGGCGCCTGCGCAGCCTGCACCCGCGCCGCCGATTCAAATGGGCCCCGCCCCGCTGGTGCAACTCGGCCCCGCGCCTTCCGATCCGAACGAGCTTCGGATCAGCGGGCTGGGCGGCGGCTCGGCACAATGGACGATCGTTGTCCTGCTGACCTTCCTTACCATCGTTCCTTCCATCCTCATCTGCATGACACCGTTCGCGCGGCTGCTGATCGTCTTTCACTTCCTGCGGCAGGCGCTCGGCCTTCAGACCACGCCATCCAACCAGACCCTCATCGGCCTGTCGGTGATCATGACCTTCTTTCTGATGCAGCCGATCGGCGCAACCATCTACGCCAACTCGGTTGTGCCGCTGCAGGAGGGCAAGATCACCCCCGTCGATGCAATCACTCGGGCCGGAGTGCCGATGCGTCAGTTCATGTCGCATTACGTTCGCGAAAAAGATGCAGCGCTTTTTCTGGAGATCGCCAAGGAGCCTCGTCCCGCGAACATCAACGATCTTTCTTTTCGCGTGCTGCTGCCGGCCTACATTCTCTCTGAGCTGAAGGCCGGATTCCAGATTGGCGCCGTCCTCTTTCTGCCTTTTCTCGTGATCGACATGGTGGTTGCATCGATCACCACCGCCGTCGGCATGATGCAGTTGCCGCCCGTGGTCATCTCCACTCCGCTCAAACTGCTGCTATTTTTGATGGTCGATGGCTGGCACCTTCTGATCGGCGCCTTGATGAGGAGCTTCTACTGATGGGCGTGGATGTAGTAGTTCTATTAGGCCGTCTGATGCTGGAGGAGGTTGCGATCCTGATCGCGCCGATCCTGCTTTGCGCCGTCATCGTCAGCCTGGCGGTCAATATTGTCCAGGTTCTCACGTCGTTGCAGGACCAGACGCTGTCGCATGTGCCTCGCCTGATGGCGACCGGCGCGGCTCTCTTCATCATGATGCCCTGGATGTGGCGCCACCTGGCCCACTACACCATCAACCTGTTAACCGACTTTCACGCGGTCCTGCAATGAGCATATCGCTGGTCCAGGTCTTCGGAGCGTTTCTCACCATCGGCGTCCGCCTCACGGGCATCATGCTCTTTGCGCCTTTTTTTGGAAGCGTCGTGATACCGGCCCGCGTGAAAGCCGTGCTGGTGATGGCTTTCACCGCGCTGCTTTACCCGATGCTCTCACCCAGGATGCCGCACATGACGATCAGCCAGTGGCCCATGATGGCATTCGGCGAGTTGATGATTGGTGTCGCAGTCGGAGTCGCAACCAACGTCGTCTTCGACGGCGTTCAGATGGCCGGCAGCGTTTTGAGCGTGCAGATGGGCTACTCGCTGGTCAATATTATCGACCCGCAAACACAGGTCGATTCGACAGTAATGGCCACGTTTCATCAGACCATTGCGATGCTGATCTTTCTGCGCCTCAACGTCCACTTCTGGATCTTGCGCGCGCTGGTGCGCAGCTTCGATTATCTGCCTCCGTCCTCGGGCCATCTTGGCGCGGGCTTCACGGCGGCGGTTTTGCAGGTTGGTTCCAGCGTCTTTTCCATCGGCATCCAGATTGCCGCCCCAGTGCTTTCCGCAACCCTGCTTGCCGATCTGGCTCTCGGCTTGCTGGGTAAGGCATCGCCGCAATTGCCGCTGATCCTGCTTGGACCGGCAGTCAAGAGCGTTCTCGGAATCCTGATTTTGATCTCCGCGCTCAAGTACTGGCCGGGCATCTTTGAACATTTGTTTCTGAATTCAATGAACCAGACCGACCACATCCTCCACTTGGCTCAATAGCAGCTCGCGCGACAGGAACCTATGGCTGACAGCAGCAAAACGGAACAGGCAACGCCGAAACGGCGAGAGAAAGCGAGGGAAAAGGGCCAGGTTGCCCGTTCGCGCGAACTGCCGGGCGTCTTTGCTCTTGCCGCCATGGCGGGAGTGATGGCGCTGATGGCGCCGTCTGCCGTCACGCACTGGACGGTGCTTTACCGCAACACCATCAACGCCGCCGCCACGGGCGATATCGAAGCCAACGGCCCGGTGCTCTTCTGGAGCGTGGTTGAAGTGATGCGCTGGATTGCTCCCATCCTGATGGCGGGGATGGCGGTTTCGCTGCTCTCCGGGCTGGCGCAAGGCGGCTTCAACTTCGCGCCCGAGGCGCTGGCATTCAAGTTTGAGCGGTTCAATCCGGCCGACAAGCTGGGGCAGATCTTCTCGCCCGTAGGCCTGAGCAATCTGCTGAAGTCGCTGCTGCCGTTCAGCGCCATCCTGTGGATCACCGTCCTCGCGATACGCGCGCATTGGGAGGCGATGGTGCTGGCCTCCAGTCTCGGGTTGATGCCTTTCACGAACTTGATCGGTTCGATGGTGATTGAGCTGACCTGGAAGTCGGTCCTGATCCTGGCGGCATGGTCCGCGGTCGATTATTTTCTAACGCTGAAAAAGATGGATAGCGACATGAAGATGACCAAGCAGGAAGTTCGCGAGGAGTACAAGGAAACCGACGGCAATCCTCTCATCAAATCGCGCATTCGTCAGTTGCAACGTGCGATGCGCAGGAAGCAGTCCCTCCAGGCCGCCGCAACAGCCACCGTGATCGTGACCAATCCAACGCACTATGCGGTTGCCTTGCGCTACGAGATGGAGATGCCCGCGCCGGTGGTGGTCGCCAAAGGCCGCAATCTGCTCGCGGAGCGAATCAAGCAGCTCGCCCGCGACAACGGAATCATGCTGGTGGAGAACAGGCCCCTCGCCCAGGCTCTCTACAAGAGCGTGGAGGTGGGAGATTCGATTCCCTCCAAGCTGTACCAGGCAGTCGCCGAGATTCTCGCTCTCGTCTTCCGCGCCCAGGCGGAGGTTCGCCGAAGCGAGAACGAGCGGCGCTCCAGAAATGCCTCCGGCGAAAAGATCGATCACAAATCTGCTGGATCAACCGCACGGCCGGGGGTGACGCCATGATGGAACGAATCTCCTCTTTTCTTCGCAGCTCCGGAGAGTGGATCGCGCCCATCGCGGCGGTTTCGATGGTCTTTGTCATGCTGGTGCCGTTGCCCAGCTTCATGCTCGATCTGTTGTTGACCATCAGCATCACCGCATCGATCCTGGTGCTCCTGACGGCGATCCAGATTCTGCGCCCGGTGCAGTTTTCGGTCTTTCCCAGTCTTCTGCTGCTGCTGACGCTGCTTCGACTGTCGCTTGATCTGGCCGGCACGCGCCGCATTCTGCTCCATGGCAACGAAGGCACGGCGGCCGCGGGCAAGGTGATCGAATCCTTCGGTCAGTTTGTGGTCGGCGGCAACTATATTGTTGGTTTCGTCCTCTTCCTGGCGTTGATCGCCATTCAGTTTCTCGTCATCAGCCACGGCGCGGTGCGCACGGCAGAGGTTACGGCGCGCTTTACTTTGGACGCCATGCCGGGCAAGCAGATGGCCATCGACGCGGATCTGAACGCCGGCCTGATCAACGAGCAGCAGGCCCGCGCTCGGCGGGAGCGCGTCGCCCGCGAGGCGGAGTTCTGCGGCGCCATGGACGGCGCGGCCCGCTTCAGTCAACGCGACTCGCTGGCCACTATTCTGATCATGGCCATCAACATCATCGCCGGATTCCTGATCGGCGTCTTTCAGCAGGGCGTTCCCTTCCAGGAAGCGCTGAAGACCTACACCATCCTCACGGTGGGCGACGGCCTGGTCACTATTCTGCCCTCTCTGCTGGTCTCGGTCGCCGGCGGCATCGTCGTCACCCGCGCGGCGTCGAAGGAATCCCTGGGAGTGAATGTCGGCAGGCAGCTCTTCAACAGTCCGCGTCTGCTATGGATTGCCGGCGGGGCTCTGACGGCGCTTGGATTGATCCCCGGCTTGCCGAAGATCGCTTTCTTCTCCCTGGCCGGCGTGCTGTTCTTCGCGGCCTGGAAGTTGAAGCCGGAGGTGATCCGGGATGAAGTCGAAGAACTCGAGATGAAGGCCAAGGCTGCCTTGCCCGGCGGGGCGGCCGCTCCCGCGGTCGATCCCATGGACGCAGCCCTGAAGCTCGATGAACTGATGCTGGAGGTGGGTTTGGGGCTGGTGCCTCTGGTCGATGCTCAGAAGGGCGGCCAACTGCTGGCGCGCGTGAAGTCCATGCGCAAGAATCTGGCCCAGCAGCTTGGCTTCCTGGTTCCCTCCATTCACATTACCGACAACCTCTCGCTGCGCGAGCGAGAGTATGCGATCTACCTGCGCGGGGTGGAGATCGCCCGCTGGGAGTTGCGCCGCGATTCGCTCCTGGCCATCAGTTCCAATCCCAACGCTCCCCAATTGCCCGGCCAGGATACCAGGGAGCCGGCCTTCGATGTGCCGGCAAAGTGGATTACTCCGCAGATGCAGGGACAGGCGATTGCGGCCGGATACGCGGTGGTGGACGCGACCTCCGTGCTGGCTGCCCACCTGGCGGAGGTGATCAAGCACAACGCCCATGAGCTGCTCTCGCGCCATGAAACCAGAAGGCTGATCGACCGGCTCAGCGACTCGCACCCCAAGCTCGCCGACGAATTGATTCCCAAGCTGATGAGCCTGGGCGAGGTGCAGAAGGTCCTGCAGCAGCTCTTGCGCGAGCAGGTGTCGATTCGCGACCTGGGAACCATCCTCGAGACGCTGGTCGAGGCGGCGGCCTTCAACAAGAACCCCATTGCGCTGGTTGAAGCGGTTCGCCACACCCTGGGCCGGTCGCTGATCCGGCCCTTGCTGAACGAGCAGGGCGAGCTGAAGGTCGTCACTTTGGACACGGCCATCGAGGATGAATGCACACGCGGGTCGAATCTTCCCATCAACCTCGGAATTTCGTCTCCGCAACAGGTTACATTGGCACGCCGCGTGCTTGATGGATTACGTGCAGATTTCGGAAAGGAGATTAGCGCCGCGCCGCCTGTTCTGCTGTGTTCCTCTCCGGGCCGCTACTACCTTCGCCGCCTCCTGGAGCCGTTCATTCCCAGGATCGTGGTGATCTCTCCGGGAGAGGTTCCGCCCTTGACGCCGGTGCAGTCCGTGGGGGTGCTTCATTGAGAGGTGAAACGGCGGCCAAGAAAAAGAAGCGCAACAAGAAGCAGCGATTCAGGAGCGGCAGAAGCGAGTTTCGTAGAAGGGAAGGGATCGAATGACAACAGCAGAATTAGCCTACCGTGCGAGTAGTGATTCCCTGGATGAACGCAACGAACTGGTGATGCGGGAGTTGCCGCAGGTCTATTACGTGGCGGCCAGAATCCACGAGCGCTTGCCGAAAAACGTGGAGATCGAAGACCTGGTCCAGGCGGGCGTTCTGGGGCTGCTCGACGCCTGCCGCAATTACGATACCTCCAAGGACGCGCAGTTTTCTACCTTTGCGAAGTTCCGCATTCGCGGCGCAATCCTCGACAGTCTTCGCAAGCTCGACTGGGGATCGCGCACGCTGCGCAGAAAAGGGCGCGAGATCGCTTCATCGGTCGCCAAGCTCGAGTCGTCGCTGGGAAGGCAGCCGCTCGAAGAAGAGATTGCGGCGGACCTGAATATGCCTCTCGACGGCTTGCAAAACACCATGATGCAACTGGATGGCCTGTTTCTGGTCGGTCAGCAGGCGAGTTCCGCCCACGACCGTTCCGACTCGTTCGATCTGATCGAATCGGCGCAAGGTACGGATGAAGACAACCCCTTCGACATGTGCCTTGAAAACGAAAGAAGGGAACAGCTTGCCGAGGCCGTTTCCCAGATGTCGGAGCGCGAGCAATTGATTCTCTCCTTGTATTACCAGGAAGAGCTGACGATGAAGGAGATCTCGCAGGTGGTGGGCATCGTCGTGTCGCGGGTTTCGCAGATCCACGCCGCCGCGATGGTGAAGCTGCGCGCCTCGCTGGGCCATCTCCGCGAGAAACCGGCGGAGCCGGTAAGCCACCAGCGGCCGGCTTACCAGATCGCCAATGAGAGACAGTTCCGAGGGCAGCGGTGATGGCGACCTCTGGACCGGTTCAAGCGCATAAGGCGCCGACAGGCGCGCCGCAGGAGCCAAGGCAGCGCGTCGTTCATCCCTGCAACTTCCGCTATGCGGGCCGGTTGTCGAATGAAAACGCGCGCGCCCTGACCGCGCTGCATGAGAAGTTCGCCCTCAACGTAACCACCTCGCTGGAACTCTATCTGGGCGCTACTCTGCATCTGAAGCTGCTGTCGCTGGAACAGATGGCGATCGCGGACTACGTCGGCGGCGTGGCGCCAAACAGCTATCTGCTGCCCTGCGCGCTGAGCGTGATGGAGAGCAACGTGCTGATCGAGATCGACCTTGAGCTGATCTTCCCCATCATCGATCTGCTGCTCGGCGGTGCGGGCACGGCGGCGGAGAATGCGCGTGAGATGACCGAAATCGATGAAGAGATCATGCAGAGCGTAACGGCTCTCATCGTGAATCAGATCGAGCGCGCCTGGAAGACCTTGAATCTTTCCCTGACCGCCGGCCGCTGCATCAAGCAGAACATGATTCAGCAGGTCTTCATGGCCAACGACAAGCTGGTGCTGCTGATGTTCGAGATGACCGTGGGAGAGACAACCGCTCCCTTCAAGATCGTGCTGCCGACGTCGTTCGTAGGCTTCCTGCTGCGCCATCTGAATGCGATGCAGTCGAAGAAGGCCTCGAGCCTGCGTCCGCTTCGCAGCCCGAGCCTGCGGGAACGGATTCTCGATTGCGACATCAACGTATCCGCGGATATCACGCTGATGCGGGTGCTGGTGAAGGATTTGGTCGGCTTGAAGCCGGGCACGATCCTGAAGATGAAAGCGCCTGTAAAGAGGCCTGGCCGCCTCACCGTAGACGACGTGGAAATCTTTGAGGCGATGCTCGTGCGCAATGGAACGCGGAAGGCTGCGCAACTCTCGTCCCGGTCGCTGGAACCGGCCGCAACAAAGGAGTAGTGCGATGACGAATCAGATAGCCGACATCATTTATCAGCCCTTCTCGAGCGCATTGTTCAACGCACTGGTGAAGGCCATGACCCTGGCCAGCGGATCTCCCTGGCTGGTCGCGGCATTGCCGGATGCCGAATCGGCTTCGGATCGTACGGAGCCCGTCCGGATCGAGGCCCTGCTCGATGGCAGCCTGCGCGGCGGATTCATACTGGAGTTCGATCGAGCCGAAGCTTCCATGCTGGCATCGAAGTTTCTTCGCCAATCGGTGAATGAATTCGGAGCGGAGCATTCCGAAGCGCTGCTCAAAACCGTCAAAACAGCCATCGACGAGTTCCGTTCGGCGCTTGAGGCGGAGTATGGCGCCTTCACGGTCCATGCCGCGATCGCTTCGCAGCCTCCCTCCGAGCGGTCGAGGATTGTCCGGATGACTGCTGCCGACGGCGAAAGCAACCGCATTTCCGTTTTGATGGTCCTGGACCCGGTGTTGTCCGAAGCCCTCTTGCTTCATTCCCAGCCCGAAAGCGCCGGAGCAACTCTAGCAGAAGCGATCAAGGCAGCAACCGGAAGAGCGATCGCGCAGCCGGCAAACCTCAATTTGGTGATGGATGTCGAATTGAACGTAACGCTGCGATTCGGACAGCGCAAGCTCACCCTGCGTGAAGTTCTGGACCTGACCAGCGGGTCTGTCGTGGAACTTGATCGCCAGGTGGAGGAGCCGGTAGAGCTGCTTCTCGACGGCGTCGTGATTGCAAGAGGCGAGGCGGTGGTGATCGACGGCAACTACGGCCTTCGCGTCACCGAGGTATCGCGGGCCGTCAACGCTCCGGCATTTCAGTGAGCGCGACGGCCGGGGATGGAACCGGCAGAATTGAAGATTGGAAACGGGGGGTACATGAGTCTTATGCAATCGATCGCGTTGCCGGCCTGGACTGAGAAGTTCAAGGCAGTGACTTCCAGGTGTCACCACTGCAATCATTCGCTTGTGCTGCCGCACTATTCGGCGCGCAAGATTGGGATCAAGATGCACGACAACTGGTATTGCAGCTCGCGCTGCTTTGCCGCGGCGGCGGAGGAGGAGTTCGCATCCCTGGCGACATCCAGGCCGCAACGGACGAATCGTTCCTCGCGTATGCCGCTTGGGCTGCTCATGATGCGTTACGGCCTGCTCAGCAGCACGCAATTCAAGAGAATAAGAGACGAGCAAGAAGCCGGTGTGGAAATCGGCGAGCTCCTGGTGCGCCAGGGCTCGGTGAGCGAAAAGCAGGTCACCGCCGTCCGCGCTACGCAGTGGGGCTGCCCTGTGTTTACGGTGCCTGAATGGGGAATGCCGACCGAGATTCATCTTCCTTCAACTTTCGTCAGGCGCTACTCCATGATTCCCCTCCATTACGTTGCGACGACGAACATGCTGCTGGTGGGTTTCGTTCATGGCATCGAGTACGGGCTGCTCTATGCCATCGAGAAGATCGCCGGATGCAAGACGCAACCCTGCTTCGTAACGCCCAGCGACTTTCAGAACCAGGTGCAGTACATAGAGCAGGTTCATGCCCAGAGCGGGGATGAGGCCCCGGTGGAAATCAAGTTCGAAAGTGTCCAAAGTTCGTCCGAAATGGCCCGTATCCTCTGCAGCTACAGCGTCCAGCTCGAGGCGGATGAAGCCATGATCGGAAGGTGCAAGGAGTATTTGTGGGCGCGCCTGAAGTGCGGTCCCAAGGAGGTTGACCTGCTTTTCAAGGCCCGCTGAATGCCGCTCTTCTTCCGGATTCTGCCGGCATGCAGCGCGGCCGGCCGGGCATTTTTCGGGTCGTTTCAGGGAATCCGGAGAGCGGAGGCTTTTGCTTGGACAGATCTCCTGTTTGTGCCGATAGAGACGCAACAGGTGCAAGAGAGTGCTCAACCAAGCCTTCGACACGGCAAACGATCATAGCTGGGTTCCATCCTCCGCGTGGCAGGGTCTCCGTCTGCTGGAACAACAACGGCACGCACAGAAGAGGGCGGATTTCCTGGACGACGTGCCGGTGATGTCGGCAACGGTTCTCGGTCTGGAGATGCTGCTGCAAAACCCCTGCATCGACCTGGGAATGGCTTCCGAACTCGTATTGAGCGATGTCGGAGCAACCATCCAGATCCTGCGGCTGATTGGCAGGGAGTATGACTTCCCCGCGGAGCGTCCCAGCCGGATGGGGGATTGCATAGCCAGTCTGGATGTGGATGTATGGTTCGGCGCAATCTGCGCTCGAACTTTTGCCTGCGACCGGGCCCATGCGGCAACCACCGCTGTCTGGAGGCACTCCCGGCTGGTGGCGCAGTACGCGCAACTGGTCGCCGAGTCCCTCGATGGCGTCTCTCCGGAAGATGCGTATCTGGTAGGGCTGCTTCATGGAATCGGGAGTATTCCCGCGGCCCTGGGCTGGCCAAACTGCGGCCGGGGCGGCACGGATGCAGGCGCACTGTCCGCAATGGAAGGAACGCTGCCCCTCTTCGTTCTCGACGCCATGCGCAGCATGAACGATGCTTCCTCTTCTCCCGGCTGGAGGTTCATCCTTACCGCGGCGCACGAACTCGCAGGCTCCCGCATGGATCTTGTTCCATTCGCTCTTCACGGTTCCAGCTTTGCCGGCGCCAACGCAGGCTAGACTCGTTCGCCGCCCGAGAAGAGGCGCAAGGCAGGAGCCCCGGCCGAAGGCGCATTTCAAATCCGGGAACCGCGATGAATGCCGGCGGAGCATCCCATCTCATGTGTTTCTCATCGGCCCCTCATTCGCTATCGAGGCAGACCGGCAAATCTTGACTGGCTGTGCGGGCAGGTCGGCAAATCTTGCCTATTTGATTCTGGAATAAAGTGAATATCTCTATAAATCGGCGATCGCTCCAATTGGCCCCCTGCGTGCAGATTATCTGGCCGAGGCCACAAAATGAGCAGCGGATATTACGCAGCCTGCGCCGGGCTCATGTCTCGCACCCAGGCGCTGGATACGATCGCCAACAATCTGGCCAATGTGAGCACGACGGGCTTCCGCGCGAGCCACAATGTTTTCGGGGCCGTTCTGGCCGCTGAGACCGACTCTCCTCTTTCTGCCCTCAACCAGGACGCCAATGAATATGGAATCCTGAGCGGAACGCAACTGGACACCGCGCAAGGCGCTCTGGTTCCAACCGGCAACGATCTGGACCTGGCCATCGAAGGGCCGGGCTACTTTGCGGTCAAGACCGCTGGGGGCCCTGTCTACACGCGCGGAGGGAACTTTCGCGTTTCACCGCAGGGGCAGTTGATCACGCCCGCGGGCGATCCGGTCCTGGGTGACAGCGGTCCCATTTCGATTGTCGGAGAACCGGTTTCGATCAGCACGGACGGCACAATCTCGGTCGATGGCGCGATCGCAGGCCGGTTGAAGGTCGTCGAGTTTCCGCCGGGAACGGCGATTGAAAGTTTGGGCGGAAGTTACTACGGAGCACCTGCCGGCACAGCTGCTGCCGCCACGAATTCTCAGGTGCGCCAGAGAGAGATCGAGAGCTCGAACGTCAACCCGGTCACCAGCGTGATCGAATTGATTTCGGCTCAGCGCGATGTGGAGACGATGCGCCATGTGCTCTCCATGTTCAATGGCGAAATGGACAAAACCGCGGCCCAGGACCTGCCGCGCGTGAGTTGATGCAAGTCTGAAGGCCCGCTGAGCGGACTTTCAAAAGGAATCCGATATGTTGCGAGCTCTCTATACGGCTGCCAGCGGAATGACGGCCCAGCAGTTGAACCTGGATAACATCGCCAACAATCTGGCGAACTCGAGCACTACGGGCTTTCAGCAGCGCCAGGTGAATTTCACAGACCTGCTCTATCAGAACCAGATCATGCCCGGCTCCGCCGCGACCCAGCAAACCACGCAGGCCGCGGGTCTGCAGATCGGTCTGGGCACGCGGCCCTCGGAGACCGAGATCATCCAGACCCAGGGCGATTTTTCCTCGACCGGCAATCCTCTCGATCTGGCCATCCAGGGCGCGGGATTCTTTCAGATCCTGATGCCCAACGGACAGATCGGCTATACGCGGGACGGCTCTTTTCATCCCGATGCGGAAGGCATGCTGGTCACAGCCGACGGCAACCCGCTGCAACCCGCGATCACCATTCCCGCCGACGCGCTGACGGTGACCGTCGGCAGCGACGGAACCGTCACCGTGACCCAGCCGGGACAGGTGGCGGCCGCCCAGGTAGGCGCGATTCAGACGGCTCTGTTCATCAATGCGGGCGGACTGAACGCCGTGGGCAACAACATTTACCTGGCGACCACCGCATCCGGTCAACCGGTGGTTGGAACACCGGGCGGCTCGGAGGGATTGGGAACCCTGCAGCAGGGCATGCTGGAGCAGTCCAACGTCAGCGTCGTCAACCAGTTCGTGGCCATGATTCTGGCGCAGCGGTCCTATGAATCGAACTCCAGGGTAGTCAAGGCAGCCGATGAGATGCTGCAGCAGTTGAACCAACTTGCCCAGTAGAAGGCAGGGCAAGGAAATGGAAGCGGTAGAGCATATGACGACCAAATGGATTCCGGCTTTGTTGATGGTGGCGATGGGCTTGCCCTGGGGGGGGCAGTCCGCGTGCCAGGCGCAGGGCCGATTTCCGCTTACTGCGCACATGGTTGCGCAGACCCTTTGCGGCAGCGGGATTCAGACCGCGGACGAGCAAGTCACCTTGCTGGCCAGGGTTGTCGCTTCCAAACCTTCTCCGGTGCTGGATATTCTGTCGGTCGAGCCGCTCGACGACCGGTCATGGGGCAAGCGCCGCGCTGCTCGCGTATTGGTCAAGCTGGCCTGTCATGTGCATGGCGCATGCCTGCCCTTCTATTCCATCGTAAGCAGGCCGGACGCGGAGCCCGAGAGCTTGCCGGGCGCGCGCGGAGTCTCTCCTGCCGCCGGCTATTCCGCTTTGAAATCGCAGAACAGGATCATCATGCGGCCGGGTGCTCACGCGATGCTGGAGATGGACGATGCACGGATGCATGTTCAGGTTGCCGTCGTCAGTCTTGAGAGCGGCATTGCCGGCCATAGGATCCGCGTGGAGAGCCCGGACCATAAGAAGATCTATGTCGCCGAAGTGGTCAGCGCAAATCTGCTGAAGAGGAGTTTTTGAGATGCGGCTGGAAATCCTACGCTTTGGACGAATCCTCGTGCTCGCCTTAGCCGGCGCTTGTTCCACTCTCAGCCCTTGCTTTGCCGCGCATAAAACGGATGCAAAGGCGGATGCAAAAGCCGCCGAAGGTCTGCGAGCGCAGTATGTGGCGCGATTGCAGCAACAGTACGTTTCGGCGGTGGACGATCGCACGGTCGGAAGTTTATGGTCGCCGGGGAGCGCGCTGGGAGACTTCTCCGGCGATTACAAGGCGCACCGCTTGAACGACACCATCACCATCCAGGTCGCTGTCCAGACAACCGCGGCGCAGTCCGGCACGGTTGACAGCGAGCGAAGCTTCACCACCAGCTCCGCCATCACCGGAATCCTGGGCAAGGCTCCTTCGGCGACCAATCCTTTGCTCTCTGCGAATTCGTCCTCGGCGCTCAAGGGGCAGGGGTCGACGGCGTCGAATACGCTCTTCCAAACCAACCTGACCGGCCAGGTGATTGCCGTGCTTCCCAACGGAAACCTCGTGGTGGAAGCGGGGCGCCAGATCTTCATGAACAACCAGCACGAGAATATCGTCGTGCGCGGCATGATCAGGCCGGGCGACATCGGTCCCTTCAACACGGTTCCTTCAACGGCTCTGAGCAATCTTGAGATTGAAATGAAGGGCAAGGGAATCATCTCCGACGGCGTGCGGCCGCCGAACTTCCTCACCAAGGCAATCCTATGGCTATTGAATTTCTAACCGACAACCCGCTCGATCCGCGGCTGCCTATGCGCCCCCGCTGGCTGCGGCGCATCGTCTTGCTCGCTGCGATGGGCCTGGTTTTTGCGATTCTCGCGTTTGCCTCCGATGCCGACCGCAAGGTGATGATTCGCGACGTAACGCAGATTGAAGGCGTGCGCGACAATCAACTGGTCGGCTATGGCCTGGCGATTGGCCTCAAGAACACCGGCGATTCGCAGCAGACTTTCTTTACCGTGCAGACGCTGGCCAATTCGCTGCAACGGATGGGAGTGCAGATCGCGCCCGGCATCGTCGTGGTCAAGAACGTTGCCGCCGTCTTTGTTACGGCCACGCTTCCGCCCTTTGCCCGCCCTGGAATGAAGATCGACGTAACGGTCTCATCGGTGGGCGATGCCAGGAGCATTCAGGGCGGGGTGCTGCTGCTGACCGCTCTTCGCGCGGCCAATGGAGAGGTCTATGCCGAGGCGCAAGGGCCGTTGATCATTGGAGGCTACTCGGAAGGCCCAGCCGGCAACTCCAAGACCGTAAATCACCCGACGGTGGGCAGGGTTGCAGAAGGCGCCACGGTCGAGCGGGACGCGGCTGTGGACTTGAGCCGCTTCAAGACCGTCTCCCTGCTGCTGCTGAACTCCGACTTCACCGCGGCGCGCGACGTTGCGGACGTCATCAACAAGAGCTTCGGCAAGCCGGTCGCCAGCGCCATCGACAGCCGACGCATCGACGTGGATGTAGCCGCCAGCGGCGCTCCCTCGGTGCCGATTCTCATTTCGCGCGTGCAGAACCTCTCCATCAGCCTCCGCTCGCCGGCCAAGGTGGTCGTCGACGAACGCACCGGTACGATCGTGATGGGGGGCGACGTCAGGCTCTCGCCGGTCTCCGTCATCCAGGGCAGTCTGACCATCGATGTGCAGACCACGCACGTGGTTGTGCAGCCGCCGCCTCTATCAAACTCCAAAGCGGAGATCGTGGATGAAACCAAGACAACCGTAAACGACGCGCCCGCGCAATCGATCCAACTGGAGGAAGGCGCGAACGTCGATGAGCTGATCCGAGGCTTGCATGCCATCGGCGCGACCTCACACGACATCATCTCGATCCTGCAGGCCATCAAGGCGGCAGGCGGGCTTGATGCCGAACTGGAGGTGATCTGATGCCGGAGCTATCCATGGCCGGGGCTGTCTCCGCGGCCGTGACCGAGCCGCTGAATCTCAACGCGGACAAGATCCTTCACCAGGCAGCCTCGCCTTCGGCGGAGAATGCCAAGATCGACAAGTCGTCGAAGGACTTCGAGTCAATTTTGCTGAGCAGTTGGCTGCAACAGGCGGAGCAGAGCTTTGGCTCGTTGCCGGGATCGGACGACGGAGACGACGACGACTCCGGAAAGGAGCAGTTTATGGGCATTGCCATGCAGTCAATGGGGGCTTCACTCACGGCCTCGGGCGGAATCGGCATTGCCAAAATGATTGCCAACAGCCTTCACAAGGCGGAGGACGCGCGGGCAGGCCAGGAGGCCAAGACCCGCACGACCTTTGCCAAATAACGGAATCGAGGACGCAGATTCACCTGTTTTTTCACAACTTTGGCGCATGGACTGAAACGATTGCCGCAAAGAGCCGATAGCAGTACCGTGAAGACAGGAGAACTTGCCATGAAAGTCGATTTGAACAGCTTGGCGGCCAGCCAGATTGCAGTGGACCGGGGAGCAAAACAAGTCTCCAACGGCCGCTTGACCGGCACTCAGGGGGCAACGGAAGACAAGATCTCGATTCATTCGGACAGCTTATCGGTCCAATCGTTGACCAGTCAGGCGTTGAATTCGCCGCAGATCCGTGAGGATAAGGTGAGCACGCTTCAACAGTCAGTGACAAGCGGCGCCTATCAGCCTGATGCAAACGGCATCGCCGGCGCCATGATCGAGCACGACCAACACTAGATGGGCTGGAATGGCAAGTGGAAGCGTTCATGAGCCCAGGATGAGAGATTGAACCGGAAGGGCTTGCAATGAACCACGGAACGCTCCCAACGCGCGATCGGATCGCCGCCACATATTTGCAGCAGATGCAAGAGCTGGCGCATGAGATCTCGGTTGCCATGGATGCGATCGCCGTCAATCAATTATCAAAACTTCAGGAAAGTGTAGCCAGGCAGGAGATGCTCTGCGCCGGGCTGGCATCAATGGCGAATACCGTGAGCGAAGGGGTGCGCTCACCCGAGACGCCTTCGCGGTTCGGCCTCGACCCCTCGATTGAAGGCAAGATTCAAGCGGCAGGCAAGGCGATTCGTGAACTTAATCTGCAGTACGCCGCTCTTTTGAAGCACTCTGGCAAGTCAATTGCTCTCCTATCTCTGTTGTGCAACAGCCATGCAGGACGATTTAAGGAGGCCCGCGAACCAAGGTTGAAACTTCAAACCTGGTCCTGCGAGATGTAATCCATGTCTCTGAACGCCTCACTCTCGATAGCCGTGCAATCGCTCAACGCCGCCTCCGGCGCTTTGCAGGCCACCAATAACAACATTGCGAATGCGAACACGCCCGGCTATACGCGCGAAGTTCCGGTCCTTGAATCCACGGCGCCTATCAACATTTTTGGCAATGGTGCAACCGTCGGAGACGGGGTTGAGCTGACCAAGTTTCAAAGCGTGCGCGATGAACTTTTGCAGATGCAGATCCAGCAGGAGACATCCTCCCAGAGCGGCGCTAACGCTCAACTGGCCTCATTGCAGCAGATCGAGCCCGTCTTCACAACTTCGACACAGGATATTGGGACGGAGATGTCGGCCCTTTTTTCCAGCATCTCTGCCCTCTCGACCGATCCCAGCAATGCCAGTTCACGCCAGGCGGTGCTCGCGGCCGGGCAGAACCTGGCCACTGCGTTCAATACCGCATCCAATGCGCTGACCTCGCAACAGGCCTCACTCAATACTCAGGTCACTCAGGATGTAAGCCAGATCAACCAGTTGACCAAGCAGATTGCGGCCCTGACTCCGCAGATCAACGCGCTGCAGGCCGCCGGGCAGGATGGCGGCACGCTTGAGGATCAGCAGAACCAACTGATCCTGAGTTTATCCAAGCTGACCAATGTCTCCGTAACCCAGGGCAGCGACGGAGTGACGCTGTCGACTGAGAATGGAACGCCCCTGGTGGTTGGCACACAGAGCTTCAACTTGCAGACCTCAGTCGGAAGCGACGGCATGACCCATGTACTGGATCAGAACGGCACCGACATTACCTCGTCGCTTACCGGCGGCGATCTTGGCGGAAGCATCCAGACGCGCGATACCACAATTGCCGGCCTGCTCAACAACCTGAACAAGCTGGCCAATCAGTTTGCGTCGGCGATGAATACGGCACAGGCATCGGGCTACGATCAGAATGGTGACGCCGGCCAGGACTTCTTCACGGTCTCCGGCGCGGCCGCTGCGATTTCAGCACGCAACATTACGATGGCGATCACTGATCCCACGTTGATCGCCGCCAGTTCGGATGGCACTGCTGGAAGCAACGGCAACCTGGCCAATCTCAGCGCAGTGCAGACGGCGGCGCTTCCTTCCGGACAGACCCCCGGCAGCGCCTATGCGAGCCTGGTCTACCAGGTGGGCAGCCTTACCTCCAATGCCAATGCGGAATCGACTGCGACCACCTCCAGCTTGCTGCAGCTTAACGACCAGCTCAGCTCGGTTTCAGGGGTTTCGATCGACGAGGAATCCGCCAATCTAATCACCTATCAACAGGCCTACGAGGCTGCTGCTCGCGTTGTTTCGACCGTTCAAGAACTGTTCGCTGTGACGATGAGCATGGGAACCGCCGCCGCGGCGTAAATCATGGAAGGCGCAGCCGAGGGCCGCGCAAAGAAGGGCTTGAGATGCGAGTCGCGAACATGCTCCCCGATATGCAGTACCAGATGCAGCAGAGCCAGCAGGCTCTGGCGGCCGCGACACAGCAAATGTCAACCGGCCTGCGGGTCAACCAACTCTCCGATGATCCCGCAGCATCGGCCAATATGGTTGTCTCGCTTGCGGATTCGGCGAACGTCAACCAATATACAAGCAATGCGAGCTCTGTTTTGCCGCGGATGCAGTCAGCCGACTCAGCCATCAGTTCCATCGTGACCTCGCTGAACTCGGCAGTTACGCTGGGCACTTCGGGCGCCAGCTCCTCCACGCTGACAGCCAACAAGCAGGCCATTGCAAGCCAGGTGCAGAGTGTTCTCAGCAGCGTGATTGCCTTAGCCAACACCGCATTCAACGGAGTCTATGTCTTCGGCGGCTCGGAGAGCGCCACGCCTCCCTTCGTGGCCGCCTCAACGACTTATAACTCTTCGCAAGGGTCGGTTGCCAACCCTCTGACATCGGCAACCGCGTTGACGGCCGGCTCCGTTACTTCCATAAGTGACGCTACCACCGGCGAGACGTTGACCTTCAAAGCCGCCGCCGGCGACACGGTTGCCACGTTGCAGCAAGCCATTGCCAGCGCCGCCGTGGCTGGCACGCTTTCTCCTGGAACGACTGCAACCATTAATGCTGCAGGCCAGTTATCCATCGGAACGAATAGTGGCTCAGACGGCATTGTAGTCAGTTCAGACGATGCGGCTCTGGGAACAATGACCGCCGATCCAAGCACCGCGGTTGCCAATGCCTATGCTTATGTTGGAAACAGCGGCGTCAATACCGTCCAGATAGGCGATTCACTCAATGTCGCCACCAACCTGCCCGGCAATCAGTTGTTCACCGAGGGACCGAATGTCATCGGTTCGCTCACCAACCTGATTGCGTCGTTGCAGAACGGGAGCAGCGATCAAATCGGCACGGCAATTAACGCCGTTTCTTCGGCGCTGACTTATGTCAGCGACCAGCGCGTCCCGCTGGATAGCGCCATCAATCAGCTAAACTCCCAGGAGAGTTACTTGAGCCAGGAGAAGATTACTTTAACGAGCCAGCAAACTTCGCTGGTTGGAATCAACCTTGCGGATGCGGCCACGAATCTCTCCGAGGCCCAACTCGACAATAGCGCCGTACTGGCTGCCGCCGCCAAAGTTATGCCCCAGACTCTGCTTCAGTATCTGCAATAGGATGATCTCGTTAGAGAACGAGGCTGTCGATTCAAAGGAGAAACGCCGGCCTTTCGGGCTTTCCGTTTGGGCCGTATCTGTATCGGACGGCAGGACGGCCGTCGAAGCCTACGGTTCATCCTTTATTGGTGGGGGTTTGACGATGAGCTCCCAGGCGCGCCCTCTGCTGCCCCTCTTCTCAATTGGTCCGGTTCTTCCGCTTTCGGCCGGGAAACAATGTTATCGATGCGCTCGTGCGTCTGCAACGCAATTATTTGTTGAAAACACAATCAGCTTGACATTTGCATTGAAATGATTTTCACAGGTGGCCGATAGATTGTTTGTCCAAGACGACCTCCTTCTCGACGACCAGGAGCCTCAAAGCAGGCCCCACACACAAAGCCGAGTGCAGGCGCAAAAGGGCAAACAAGGAGAAACACCAATGGCACTCACAGTCCTGAATAACATCTCCTCCATGACGGCGGAGAATGCATTGTCCAACACACAGGCGAACCTGCAAAAGACCCTGACACAGCTTTCCACCGGTATGAAAATCAATTCCGGATCGGACGATGCGGCAGGATTGTCGATTGTTAGCGGGTTGAACGCGAACATCGCCGCGCTCACTCAGTCACAACAGAATGCAAGCAACGGCATTGGCTTGCTGCAGACCGCAGACGGCGCTTTGGCGCAGGTCACCACGCTCCTCAACCGCGCTGTAACGCTGGCCACCGAAGGCTCAACGACCGGCATCACCGGCAGCCAGGCCACCGCTCTGAATACCGAGTATCAATCGATTCTGTCGGAAATCAACCAGATTGGGCAAGCAACCAACTTCAACGGATCGAATGTATTCTCTTCAAACGCGCCCACGACCTTCGACTCGACGCAGGGCACGGTCGGCAACCCGCTGACGGCAGCCACAAACATGACGGCCGGTTCGGTTACGACGATCACAGATGCGGCCACTGGCGGTACGTTTGTGTACACTGCACAGGCCTCTGGCGGCTCGGGCAGCGGCACGGGCGGTCTGAGCGATCTGGCCGACCTGCAGGCCGCCATCACCTCGGCTGTTGGAGCGGGCACACTCTCTGCCGGCACCGCTGCGACTTTTGCAGGCGGCAAGCTGGTAATCGGACCGAACACCGGCTCGACCGGCATCAACGTTGCAAGCAATGACGCCGTGCTTGGACCAATGATCGCTCCCGCGAGCAACAACACCAGCACAGTGTACATTGGCGACGGCACCACGGCTTCCGGCGCCAACACCGAAATCCAGACCACCATCAGCGCACTCTCAGCGTCGGCCCTCAGTCTGACCGGAAATGCGGCCAGCCTGAGCAGCACCACCAACGCGCAGACCGCCTTGGCCGCCATCACCACCGCCATCAACACCGTCTCCGCGCAGCGCGGCGTCATCGGCGCCTCCGTCAACCGCCTCACCGCGGCGAGCGGCGACATGGCCAGCCAGGTCACCAACCTGCAGAGCGCATCCAACAGCCTCTCGAACGCCGACATCGGCAAGGCTGTTGCCAACATGACCCAGTACAACGTCCTCCAGTCCACCGGCATGGCAGCCCTGCAGCAGTCCAACCAGGCCCAGCAGGCTGTTCTGAAGCTGGTCCAGTAGTTTAACGCAGCTACGAACGCACTACCGGAGGGGGCGCCGCAAGGCGCCACCTCTGCATTATCCTCAAGAAGTTTATGCTTTGTTGCTTTGATCGTCGTTGGCTCGCGGGCAAGCGAACCTTATCCAAAGGCTGGCGCATCCTCTTTGGCGCCTTCTCAGAGAACAGGTTGTAGCTATGAGCTCCGTATCCGCCGTCAATTCGTTGTTAGCCAGCACAACCCCCACAACTCCCGCAGTCGATTTAAGCAGCATTTTGGCGGCAGTTGCAGGCACAAGCACGCCCGGCATCGATGTCACTTCCGCAGTCGCAGCAGGCATATATGCGGACCGCGCGCCAGAGCGGGCATGGCAGGCTGACCAGACTACGCTCAGCAGCCAGACAACTGCGCTGACCTCGATTCAGACGGCCACTGAAGCCCTCGCCACCGACATGCAGAATATGAATACGCTGGAAGGCCCCATGGCCGCCCGAATCGTCACGTCTTCAAACAGCAATGACCTAACGGCAACCGCCGCCACTGGAACCGTTACTGGCGCTCATACAGTTGTAGTGAATAGCCTGGCCACTACCGAGTCGTGGTATTCGGATCTTGAATCCAGTCCGACAGCGACCCTGCCAGACTCCTCGCTCACGCTGACAACAGCAGCCGGTCCTTCCGCGACTTTTGCGACAGGAAGCGGAACTGCGGGAGATACGCTGAGCGACCTCGCCACTGCCATCAATGGATCCAACCTTGGCGTGACTGCAACCGTGGTGAGTGACTCGACCGGGTCCAGGCTCGCGATTGTCTCCAACACATCCGGAAGCGCAGCCGATTTTACAATTACGTCGGCCAACTTTACGGGCACGTCGTGGGCCTCTCCCGACATCCCGGCAGGTTCCACGCTGGGCGTCAACACCGTAACCCTCACTAGCGCTGCTGGCACCGTGAACATTGCTACAACTTCAGGCGAAACATATGCACAGCTTGCAACCGCCATCAACAACGCAACAATTCCGCAGGTACCAACAAGTTATACCTCGACTCAGGGTTCTTTGACCGCCGACACGCCTCTCGCCGAGGGCTCAGTTACCTCAGTCCAGGACATAGCCACTGGCCAGACGTTCTCTTTTACGGCAGCCGCTGGAAATACGGTCGGCGACTTGAACAATGCGATTGCCGCCGCGGTAACTGCCGGTACGCTCCCTGCTAATATCGCGGGCGCAATTTCAAACGGCAATGAAGTCATCTCAGGGGGAACAGCGGCCGAGGGCATCACCGTATCAACCAATGATTCCGCGTTGGGCACGATGAATGCGCCCGCCAATGTGTCTCTTGGCCTGACCGCGACTGCCGGCAGCGACGCGAACGGCGCAAATCTGACCATCGCGAGCAGCGATGGAGTAACTCCATTCACCATTAACGAGCCGAGCATTGGCTTTACGCAGGCCGTCGCGGCAGCCAACGCCTCGCTCACCGTGGACGGCGTTCCCATTCAAAGCGCAAGCAATACAGTCACCGGAGCCATCCCTGGAGTTACCTTGAGTCTTTTGGGCGCGGCTCCTGGTTCCCAGATTAATCTGACCGTAGCATCCGACGCTTCGCAGGTATCGACGGCGATCAACCAGTTCGTCACCGATTACAATACAGCCCTCGGGCTTGTGAACTCACAGTTCAGCGCTTCCACCACGACGGATTCGTCTGGGAATACAACGACTGCGCAGGGCCCGCTCGCCTCCGATCCCACTCTTGTCGATTTGCAGAGCACCCTCGAGCAGGCGCTCGACTATGTGAACACGCCGGCAACCGGGACCACCACGGTTTCGATGCTGACCGACCTGGGCATCAATGCTGATAAAGATACCGGCATTCTCTCTGTGAATTCAGCAACCCTGAACAATGCGCTAACCAACAACCCTACAGATGTCCAGAACTTCTTTGAAGGCGCGGCGCTCAACGGCTTTGCAAACACACTGTACAACTCATTGAATAGCTTCACAAGCCCGGCGAATGGCGCCTTTGAAGTGGATTTGAGCAGTATCGCCTCTACGAACAGTTCTCTTACCTCGCAAATCAACGATTTTGAGACAGGCTACATCGCAAGCCAGCAGACGATTCTTACCGCAGAGTACAGCGCAGCTGAGATCGCGCTGCAACAGCTACCGACAGAGATGGCGCAACTCAATGCCGAGTTGGGACTCACTCCAACCGGAAATAACAACGGGTGATGATGATGACGACGGAACTTTCATATCGGAGATCATCCATTGCCGGCGCCAGTTCCATCGGCCTGATGATCGCGCTTCTTGACACATTGGTGGGCGATCTTCGCCGCGCTGGCGCCGCACTTCGCAAGAACGATATCGAGGCGCGGTGCTCAGAGTTGAACCACGCAGCGCTGGTGATTGGCCAACTTGAGAATTGGATCGATTTGAAGAACGGGGGAGAGCCGGCCGAGACGCTGTCAAGATTCTACGCGTACCTGCGCGCAAAGATGCTGGAGGCATCGATCAGCAAGTCAGCCGCGGAACTTGAAAAGCAGATCGAGATGATTCTTCATGTGAGGAGCTCCTGGCAACAGCTCGACACATCTCCACCGCCTGCGGTCGAGAAGCAAGCAATGGTCCCAGGCAAACAGATCCATTCGATTTATGTGCCGGCCGCCGAGGAGATGCCTGAGAGGGTCTCCTTTTCACAATCCGCCTGAGCTGGGAGGGGCAGACAGAATCCCGGCATGAGTCTTCCGCGCGTCTGGGTGCGGCAAAGCCATTGCCTGCCGGATCTTTGCGGCTCATGCGTTCTGGATACACGGCAGTGAAAGACGCCTGAATCGCCGCTTGCAACCCGGCTTCTGCCCGGCGAATGGCTGACGGGACGCGTGCTTATGCCGGAGAGATTCCCGGCGGGGAGATGAGAGGACCAGATGAAGGCGCTGGTGGTTGAGACTTCGAGTACGATGAGATCTGTCTTGCGCCGCATACTCTCCATGCGAGGCTTCGAGGTATCGGAAGCGGATAACGGTCAACAGGCTCTGGAAGTTCTGCACAGAATGGGTACTGCGGATATCGTCCTGGTGGATTGGACTCTAAGCGGAATGAACAGCCTGGAGTTTATAACCTGCTTGCGCCATGAGACGGCGCACCAAACCATGGTGCTGATGCTGGCCGAACGCGAGCCTGGGATACGCGAATTGCACAGGGCGCTGATCGCTGGGGCGGATGACTACCTGACGAAACCCTTCACGTCCTTGCAGATCGACGAGAAGATGACACGGGCTGGACTTACCTGGGAATGAGGCGGATATTGTGATAAACAAGCTCTGCCTTGCCGATAGTGAATCAATAGGAATGTTGTACATCATCAGCCTGGCAACTCTTGTTTGGACTGCAATGGGGCAAGTTGCCGGCTGATGCGGAAAGTGTGTACCGATGATCGCCGGCGAGGGTTGGCTGCCTACAAGAGAATGCGCTGCTCTCGCCGCTCCCTGGAGCCGGCAGTGGAAGCTCGTGAATGGGCGCCTCCGCAGCGCCGGCCGGCCATCTATTGCGAAAACAACTTGCAGCGCCGGCGCGCGTGAAGGGATCCCACAGTGAATAAGAGCACACTGAGCGGAATCGCCATCGCGCTTTTCGGTATCGCATTTGGCTTGTATCTCGATGGGGGCAAGGTGGGGCAGATGATCCAGCCCACTGCGGCCCTCATTGTGTTTGGGGGAACGCTGGGCGCGGTGATGGTGCAGTTTCCATTTCCAATCGTGATGCAGGCGGCCAGGCATTTGAAAGGGATCTTCTTCCCTCAAGAGGACTCGGCTTCGCAACTCATCGATGACCTGTTACGCTATGCGCTGAGAGCCCGCCGGAATGGCCTGGTCTCTCTCGACCCGGAACTGGAGTTTATCGAGGATCCCTTCCTGCGAAGAGCCATGACTCTTGCCATAGACGGCTGCCGGTCCTCCGAACTGCGCGAAACGATGGAAGCGGAGATGGATCTGGAAGCCGGCGACGATGAGTTGATTCCAAAGGTATTTGAAGCCGCGGGGGGATTTGCTCCGACGATCGGAATCCTTGGAGCAGTCATTGGCCTCATCCAGGTGATGCAGCGGCTGCAGAGCATCGATGAGGTCGGCAAGGGAATCGCGGTCGCTTTTGTGGCAACCATTTATGGAGTCGGATCGGCAAACATCTTCTTTCTTCCATGCGCGGGAAGGGCCAAGATGCAGATGCAGAGGAAGCAGGTGCTCCGCGAACTGATGCTTGAAGGGGTAACTTCCATCGTGGATAGGGTGAACCCCAGGGTTCTTGAAGCGAAGCTGGCCGTCTACTTAAGCCGTCCTGCCGGGGCGGGAAACATCAAGCTGGTGGCGAAATGAGAAGGCGCAGAAAGAGCGAGGACAATGCTCATCCCGAGCGTTGGATGGTCTCTTACGCAGATTTCATGACGCTGCTATTCGCTCTTTTTGTGGTTCTGTTCGCCTCGTCTTATCGCGACCAGAAGACGATTCAGAGAGTCTCTTACGCCGTCAAGAACGGATTTCAGGAAATGGGCGCGTTCGCAGGACCCGTTCGGAACACATCATCCTCCGGCGCGCCGGGCCCCGTCAACATGTCGAGTCCAAATGTCAATGATGAAGCAAAAGCCGGCGCGGACCAGGGAGATGCCAGCATCGACGTTGTTGAGTTGCATAGGAAACTCGCCAAGGCGCTCGGCAAGGAGATCGAGCGGCAAGAGGTTGAGCTGCGAATGACCCCGGAGGGCTTCGTAATCAGCCTCCACGAGCTCGGATTCTTCGATAGCGGACAAGCGCGTCTGCTGCCCGGAGCGGCGGACAAGATCAAGCGGATTGCGGCGGTGCTGATGCAGTATGGCCTGGATATGAGGGTGGAAGGGCATTCGGACAATGTGCCGATCCACAATGCTGTGTTCAGTTCGAACTGGGAGTTATCGACCGCGCGCGCCATGGCGGTAGCGACGATGCTGATCGATGACGCCGGTTTCGATCCGCGGCGAATGTCGATTGCAGGCTACGGGCAGTATCATCCGGCGGCGAGCAACGACACTCCGGAAGGCCGCAGAGAAAACCGGCGGGTGGATATCGTGATTGTGGCCGTATCGAGGCCCTCCCAGGCTATAGCGCCAGCGGCTGCTCCGCTAAGATAACGCTCTGCAATGCGGGGCGGTTGCAAGGTTGCAGGTCTCAATGTTGCGCCGCGTTGCCGAAATTCCCCGCCCAGACGAGGAAGCGCATTCTGAGGCTGCCGGTCTACGAACGCAGCACGTGCATGGTGTTTCCTGCCGACAATAGAGCTTC
The DNA here is from genome assembly GCA_963710875.1 of uncultured Acidobacteriaceae bacterium. Taxonomy (GTDB): domain Bacteria; phylum Acidobacteriota; class Terriglobia; order Terriglobales; family Acidobacteriaceae; genus Telmatobacter. Next base: position 728,311 of record CAVQBW010000006.1, read on the forward strand.
GAAGTAGTTGTCGGCACTGTCTCGGATCAGTGGATCGGGGTGGGGCGGACCTTTTCCGTCCCCTCCGCGCTCATGATATTCGCAAAGCTCCAACGCTCTGCCGATTCCCTCCCTGGAGCCGAGCAGCGCCTCCTCGATCCGGGAACAGAGAAAGATAAGCTCAAGCAGCTTTGCCATCGGAATACTCAGCATGCGGTCCATCATGGATAACATGCCGAGCATGTATAACTCCGCAGGATTCTCCTTCAACGCAGCCGCCAGAGACTCGCAAAAGATAGCCCGCTCAAGCGCCTGCGTTACATCGCCATCGGACGCGGAGTGAGCGAACTTGCCGGCGAGAACAATCGTAACAAGCTTCCGGAAGACATCTTCTCCAACCGCGGCGAGCGCCGCCTGAATCGTTGAGATGCGAAACCGGATCCCGTACAGGGCGGAATTTGCCAGCCGAAGCAGCCTGTAGCAAAGAGACGGCTCAAGCAGCAAAAGCCGTTCAATTTCTCTGAAATCCGGGTCGGGATTAGCCAGCACCGCAAAGATCTGAAGATAGGAGAACATATTCGAGGGTATCTGAGATTCGGAGATGATCTCAGGCCGCGAATGGAAATATCCCTGGAAGAAGGTGTTTCCTTCTCCCTGCGCTGTTTGCACTTCGGAGAGGGTCTCGACCTTCTCCGCAACGAATGAGGTCTTCTTATTCCGGCACATGCCGTAAATCTCTTTTCGGGTTGCAATGCTGGAAGACCTGAAATCGACTTTGATGAAGTCCGCCATCTCTGCCAGCTCGCGTCTGCTTTCATCCGGGAAGAAATCGTCCAGCGCCAGGCGAAAGCCAGAGTGCTTGAGCTGCTTGCATGCCTTGATGACTTCCGCGTCGGCAGCGACATCTTCAAGAATCTCGAGAATCACGGTGCGGCGCGGTAGCACCTTTACGCTTCCGCGGACCAGCGAATCGCGCGTGCAGTTGATGAACAGATTTGGGGAGGCGGAGCAGGCGATCATCGACAGGCAGCTATCGATTGCGTGATTGGTGGCATGTTCGCCATCGCCGCTGAAGTAGTTGTCCGTTCCGGAGCGAAAGAGGATTTCGTGGCCGTAGACTTGCATTTTGTCGTCGAGGACGGCCTGTCTGCCGATAAACCGAAGCTGGTTGGCTGCCGTTGCGGTCATGAAACTTCCCCTCATCCTCTTGAATGCAAAGTCCGCTTTCGATGCTCTTGCCAGGCGACATCCCGCTACCCGGAAAAGTATTCCGGATTGTTCCTAGTCGAACTCCGATTCCTTGGTTCGGTGGCTCATTGGCAGGCCTTCCATCCGGTCTGCCGCCGGCTCCTGGCCGGCTTGCGCCGGACAAACTTGATCTTGCCGTTGACAGGACCGGCTGTCAGTCATGCGGGGAAAAGAATCCCGTGACGCGGCTCCGGAGTCATTGCGATGAGCAGGCCCGCATTTTCTCAACGAATGACTTGCGGGCGTCCGCCAATCAGGCTTCGCCAGCGACTTTCTGCATGGGGATGAGGGTGCGATCTTCGAGTTTGGCGCCATGAGCGAGCTCTCCGAAGAGATGCGCGGCGCAATCACGGGCGGCTCTTCGCTTCGCACAAGGGACGCGTTGATGAACAGGAAGAGTCGTTGCATTTGCCGCCCGACACGCTTTCATCCGCACTATCGGCATGATGACGGCAGAATGTTAATGCTTTCTTGCCTTTCCAGACTATGTCTCGGCAATCGTCTTCGGAATCCGCCCCAATGGAAGCAGGCTGACTCGGGACAAGCCGGCCCTTGCAGTGTGCCGGCGGCATTTCTCGCTTGAGAGATGCGGTGCATCGCCTTCAGGGGACTTAAAGGCTGGTTGGTACGAAGTCTGAGAGTATTGTGAACCTGCCGCCCTGGTAGCCATCGACTGAAACGTTGAAGTAGTTTCGGCGAAAGGGCTGTTTGAAGGCCTTTTCCGCGGGACCGTCGATGTAGGCAGGATCGGTCACCATCCTCGAGAAGACCGCCCGGCCCTCCGTTGTCACCGTGGCGGCGGCGATGTTGAAGACCTCAAGAATTGCGTCGCGCATCAGTTCTTCGATGGGGTTGGTCTTGAGATGCTCCTTTACCGCGGGGTCAGGCAGGCCGACTAGGGCGCCTGCAAAGGAACCCATCAAGAGCAAATCGGCTTTGACGACAATCGCGACATCGTGAGGCTTGACAGTATAAATTCCGTATATTTGCCTGACCTTGGAGTCCAGCCCTACGGGCGCCTGAACGAACGCCACCTTGCGGCCCGTCAGTTGCGAGAAGGCCTTCGAAAGAAGAAATGGACTAGGCTCCGGCATCGGTCAGCACCCACCCAGAATTGGGGTTAAGGCTTTCTCTACGTCCTCCGGTGTAAACGGCTTGGAGATAACAAAGGTTGCTCCGGATTCGATTGCGATCTCTTTGATCCCTCTTGACGTCTCGGAGGTGATGAATCCGAAGGGAACCTTGTTCTGCGTTGCCCTCAGTTGCCTAAGAAAGTCGATTCCCGACATTTCAGGCATATTCCAGTCTGAGAGAACGAGCTTCGGTTGTTCTCCGCGGAGCTTCTCCAATGCCTGCGCCCCATTTTCCGCCTCGCCCACCGAGAGCCCGCGAAAACCAGCCTGCCGGATCGCTCGCTGGACGATCATGCGCATCGTCCTGCTGTCGTCCACCAGAAGTATGTCCATGCGACCGCCTCATGAAGTTATTTTTCCCCGTCTTCCGGGAAAGAAGTGGAAGATCCAAGATCGAACATCTCTCTATCGGCACAAGCCATTGAATCGGACAGTGAAGGACTCGACAAAACAATTCGAGGAGGTCGCGAGCCTGTTCCCAACAAGCTTCATCTTGGCCCTTTGACCATGCCAGAGTCAACCCGGGAATCCCGGGCCGGCCAGCTCTCCCTGGATTGAATCTACTGGGCGCCTCGCGCCAGCAAAGAGCGCAGTCTTTCTCAACACCTGCCTGTTCATCAGGCTCGATCGAGAAGGAACCGCACCGCCTTCACGCATTTGAACGGTTGCGTAGGTTATGCCGATAGAGCTGAATCGGGCGAATAGCCCCGCCATCGCTTTAGAAGAACGCGGTTGAGAGATCCGCGTCAACGGGGATTGAGAAGAGGATCATGGACAACATAAGTGCTGAAGATCAGGAGACGATTCGGGAGTTTCTGGTCGAAAGTGATGAAAACCTCTCGCGCCTGGATCTCGATCTTGTAGAACTCGAGAAGCACCCTGGGGATACGGCTCTGCTGGGAAGCATCTTTCGCACCATCCATACCATCAAGGGAGCTTGCGGCTTCCTGGCATTCTCAACCTTGGAAAAGATCACGCACCAGGCCGAGAGCCTCCTGAGCCAGTTGCGCGACGGCAAGCGCGAACTGACTCCGGCCCTCGTCTCCCTGATCTTGGAGACCGTGGACGCAACGCGCAAGGTTCTGGCCTCGATCGAGGCCAGCGGGAGCGAAGGCCCGCTTCGCTTCGAGGACCTGACCGATCGCTTGCGCATCGCGGCGCAATTGCCCGCCGCTGCCGAAAAGCAGGCCACCCCAGTTCAGCCAGCTCCAGTTCAGCCCGTGCAGAGCGCGCCGCCAGCTCCGAAGGCGGAGCCTCGCGCCGTTAAAGTTGCCCCTCCACAGCCAGCCAATGCGCAATCCGAGAACGACAAGAGAGTCGCAGAGAGAAGGGTTGAAGAAGAAAGGCGGATCGAAGAAGAACGGCGGCAAGAAGCGGGACGCAGGGAGGAAGACTCCGAACGCCATTCCGCTGCGGCGGAAGCGAATATCCGCGTCGGCGTCGGGCTCCTCGACAAGCTCATGGATCTGGTCGGAGAGCTGGTGCTGACGCGCAACCAGATCCTCCAGTTCAGCACCGAGCGGGAGGACGCGGCTCTGAACGTCACTTCGCAACGGCTCAACCTGATCACGACCGAGTTGCAGGAGGGCGTCATGAAGACCCGCATGCAGCCGATCGGGGTGGTCTGGAACAAGCTGCCGCGCGTAGTGCGCGACATGGCCATTGCCCTCGGCAAGCAGATCCAACTGGAGATGGATGGAGCCGAGACGGAGTTGGACCGGACCATCATCGAGGCCATCAAGGATCCGCTGATGCACCTCATTCGCAACTCCTGCGACCACGGCATCGAAACGCCGGAAGTTCGCATCGCGGCCGGCAAGCCGTCGCAAGGAAGGCTCACTCTTCGAGCCTTTCACGAAGGCGGACAGGTCAATATCGAGATCGCCGACGATGGGGCGGGCATCGACGTGGCGCGCGTCAAGCAAAAGGCCATCGAGAAAGGGCTTCTGCGGCCTGAACAGGTCGAGAAGCTGAGCGAGCGGGAGGCGCTGGGCCTGATTTTTCTGCCTGGATTCTCCACCGCGCAGGCCGTCACCAATATCTCCGGACGCGGAGTCGGGATGGATGTGGTGAAATCCCACATCGAGAAGATCGGTGGTGTCGTCGATCTGTTCAGCCGTCCCGGCGAAGGCGCAACCGTCAAGATCAGAATCCCTCTCACCCTGGCCATCATTCCCGGCCTGATCGTCGTCAGCGGCGGGGAGCGATTTGTCATCCCCCAGGTCAGCCTGCTCGAACTGATCCGCATCGAAGGAGATTCCGCAGGCAAGCACATCGAGCACGTGCATGGAACCCCGGTCTATCGCCGGCGCGGAAGTCTTTTGCCCATCGCCTACCTCAATCAAGTTCTGGGACTGAAGCCTGCCGATCAATCCGAGGCGGTCAACATCGTGGTGCTGCAGGCCGAGGACCGCCAGTTCGGACTCGTGGTCGACGCCATCAACGATACCCAGGAGATTGTCGTCAAGCCTCTGGGAAAGCAATTGAAAGGTCTCACCTTGTACGCCGGCGCTACGATCATGGGCGATGGCCGCGTGGCCCTTATCCTCGACGTGCTCGGCATCGGCCAGCGCGCTGCCGTCTTTGGCGAATCTCACGAGCCGTCGCGCGTGGCGGAGAAAGAGAAGGCGCAATCGAAGGTGGAGCGTCAGCGGCTGCTGCTGCTCCGCGCCGGTTCCTTCGAGCGCCTGGCCATTCCGCTCTCGCTCGTCGCCAGGCTCGAGGAGTTCCCGCGGTCGGCGATCGAACATGCGGGCGGGGGCCAGGTCGTTCAATATCGGGGCCGCATTCTCTCCCTGGTCTCTCTTCGCAACGTCCTTGCGCCCGGCGATCTCGACAGCGGCCCATTGCCCAATCCGGCGCAGGTGGTTGTCTTCAACGATGGCGAACACAGTGTAGGAATGATCGTCGACGAGATCGTCGATGTCGTCGAGGAGGCCATCACCATTCGGCGCAAGGTCGTTCGCAAGGGCCTCCTCGGTTCGGCGGTTGTGGGCAAGCGAGTCACCGATTTCCTCGACCTCAATCAGGTGATTGAAGCGGCCAGGGAAAGCTGGCTGCACGGCACGGATGGTTGCGCGAGCGGCCGGCGCATCCTTGTCGCCGACCCCTCGGCGTTCACCAGGGGCATGATTCGCAGCGGCCTTGACATCTCTGGCTACACCGTTCTTGAAGCCGCGAATCTCGACGAGGCGATGCACTGTCTCGAGCATCAGCCGGTGAATGTGGTACTGGCGGCGCTCAATCTTTCTCCGGGGACCGGGTCGCACTTGTTCGCAGCCATGCGCCGCCGGCCGGAGTGGGAGAGGATTCCGGTCCTGGCGGTTGCCGACTCTGCCGAAGAGATTGAGACATCTCAATGGCGAGCGCAAGGCTTCCAGGGCTGCCTGGCAAAGTTCGACTCGAGCGCGATCCTCGAAGCTGTGGAAAGACTGATCCCGGCGACAGCCCCGGACGAACTTGTGTTTGCGGGAGAGATGAGATAGCCATGGCGATCGATAGAATGGCCAAAAAAATTGCAAAGCCGCAGGCGAGTGGTCGGTTCTCGACATTTTTCATCGCGGATCTGTTCTTTGGCGTGGACGTTCTTCACGTCCAGGAAGTGCTGCGCTTCCAGCCCATGACTCCCGTGCCGCAGGCGCCGGATGTCGTCGAGGGCTTGATCAACCTGCGCGGCCAGATCGTTACCGCCATCGACATGCGCCGCAGGCTCCAGATGGAAAAACTCGGAGGGGGTCAATCGCCGATGAACATCGTGGTCAGCTCCCCGGACGGAGCGGTGAGCCTGCTGGTCGACGAGATCGGCGATGTGCTGGAGATGGACGCCGCCAACTACGAACGGCCGCCCGACAACCTCGATCCGGCAGCCAGGGAGCTCATCAGCGGCGTTTACAAGATGAAGGACGGCCTGCTGCTGGTTCTCGACACCGAAAAAGCGATCGACGCAGGCGGCAGTTTCGCATCGTTCAACGCAAAACTCGACTCCCAATCTCCGGAAACGGCAGCGGCTGGAAGGCGCTCTTCCTCGCCGGCTTCCGGCGCCATGACCGAGGAGCGAACGCGGCCCGAACCGTCGCAGAATTGGAATGGAAAAGAGACGAAAAGAGCAGCCGCCAAGAAGACCAATGGCGCAGTGCGCGAGATGAAAGCGGCGCCGGCGTAGCCGAAAGGCCGGCGCCAGTTGAGCAAAACGCGGCAATCGGCCGATAACGAGTTGCGGCTGAAGATTGTGGAGGCTCGGCGCCTCCTGAGAGCATCGGCGGATGGGTGCTTGAGTAAGCCTGGCACGACCGGGCACTTGATGGGGCAGGAAGGCTTGCGAAGAAGCGCGACCACCCGAAGGGAGCAAAGGCAATGAAGTGGATGAAATGGTTCTACGACATGAAGATCGGCAACCGACTCCTCATGGCTTTGATCTTTGGAGGCAGCATCACGGCCGTCGTCGGTTTTGTGAGCATCGCCAGGCTGGGCCGCGTTTCGGATTTGTCCAAGGCGTCCTATGAACAGGAGACCCTTGGGATTTCCTATCTCAAGCAGGCGAATATCGATCTCATCGAGGTCGATCGGGCCGCCAAGAACGTCATGCTCTCCGATACACAGGACGAGCGCGAGCAATACAAGGCACAGGTGGACGCCTACAGCGGCCTCGTCTCCGATGATCTGGCGAAGGCCAAGCCCTTGATTCACACAGACAAGAGCAAGGATCAGCTCGCGCAGGTCGAGCAGGCCTGGAAGGAGAACCAGGATTCCACAGGACAGGTCGTCGCTCTCGCGATGCGAGATCCCCTGAGCAAGAAGCGGGAGTCGGTCGAGCTCTCCTTTGGCGCGGGGCGCGCGAAGGCGGACGCCGCCGAGGATTTGATGGCCCAACTGGCCAGCAGCAAGGATGACGCCGCCAAGGACTCTGAGCAGCAGACGGAAAAGACTTTCCATAACACGCGCACTCTTCTGCTCGTGCTGGTTACGTGCGGCATTGTGGGAAGTCTGGTGGTCGGTATGTTTATTGCGCGCGGCATCTCCAAGCCGTTGGGATTGATCGCGGAGATTGCGAAGAAGATCGCACATGGCGAGGTCGAACAGATGATCGAGTATCACTGCGGCGACGAGGTTGGTGTGCTGGCCGAGGCCTTCCGCGGCATGGTCAAAGCCGTGAACGCATTGACGCAGGACGCGTTCATGCTCGCGGAGGCAGCCGTCGAAGGCAAACTGGCAACCCGTGCCGACGCCTCGAAGCACCAGGGCGACTATCGCAAGATCGTTCAGGGCTTCAACGATACTTTGGACGCGGTGATCGGGCCGCTGAATGTCGCGGCCGATTACGTGGAGAAGATCGGCAAGGGAATCGTTCCGACGAAGATCTCCGCGAATTACAACGGCGACTTCAACGCCATCAAGAACAGTCTCAATGCCTGCATCGACGGCCTCGGCGGCCTAGTAGAAGCGGATTCCGTGCTGAAGAGAATGGCGAACAACGATTACAGCCATCAGGTTGAGGGAAAGTACGAGGGAATCTTCGCCACCGTTGCACAATCGGTTAATGAGGTGAAGCAGAGGATCGATCACTTCGTTGGCACGGTCAAGAACGTTGCACAGGGAGACCTTCATCAACTTCCTCAATACCAGAAGCTCGGGCGCAGATCCGAGGGTGACGAACTCGTGCCATCCATGATTGCCATGATGGAGAACATCAAGGCGCTAGTCGATGACGTCAACATGCTCACGGTGGCGGCTGCCGATGGAAGACTGTCGAACGCGCGCCGACGCTGCCAAGCACCAGGGCGACTATCGCAAGATCGTCGAGGGATTCAACGAAACGCTGGACGCAATCTGGCTGCCGATCCAGGAAGAGATTCACGTGCTCCGGCAGATCCGCGGCTGCAACCTGCGGGATCAGGTCGAGATTGCCTGCAAGGGCGATCATGAGAAGTTGAAGAGCGCCGTCAACGGCGTGCGCGACTGGCTGACCGAGCTGATCGCCTTCGTCACCAAGATCGCCAACGGCGACATGACCGCATCGATGGCCAAGGCTTCCGAGCAGGACCAGATTCACGAGTGGCTTTCGCTGATGAAGAAGAACATCAACGCGCTCGCGGCCGATGCCACCATGCTGGCCGCTGCCTCGGCAAAAGGAAAATTCGACATCCGGGCCGACGCCAGCAAGCACAACGGAGACTATCGCAAGGTCATCGAGGGCGTCAATCAGACGCTGGACGCCATCGTTGCGCCGCTCAGGACCACGTCGGAGAACGCCAGTTCGCTGGCCTCTTCCTCAGAAGAACTCACGGCGGTAAGCCAGCAGATGGCGGGCAACGCCGAAGAGACCGCGACCCAGGCCAACGTGGTATCGGCGGCCAGCGAGCAGGTCTCGAGGAATGTCGCCTCGGTCGCTACCGCTGCCGAAGAGATGCAGGCCTCCATCCGCGAGATCTCAAAGAACGCCAACGACTCGGCGCGAGTGGCGAAGAATGCCGTCGGCGTGGCGCAATTGACCAACGAAACCATGAAAAAGCTGGGCGAATCCAGCCTGGAGATCGGCAATGTGATCAAGGTGATTACCTCAATCGCGCAACAGACCAACCTGCTGGCGTTGAATGCGACGATCGAGGCCGCGCGCGCCGGAGAAGCGGGCAAGGGCTTTGCCGTTGTCGCCAATGAGGTGAAGGAACTCGCCAAACAGACCGCCAAGGCGACCGAAGAGATCAGCCAGAAGATCGAGGGGATGCAGGGAGTCACCAAGGGCGCCGTCACTGCCATCGAGGAGATCGGCGCGATCATCGACCAGATCAACGACATCTCCAACAGCATCGCCTCGGCGGTGGAAGAGCAAACCGTGACAACCAACGAGATCGGGCGAAGCGTGACCGAAGCTGCTCAGGGGGTCAACGACATCGCCAGGAACATCGGCGGGGTGGCAACGGCGGCCAGGAATACCACCCACGGGGCCAACGATACACGGTCGGCCTCCCTGGAACTGAGCGAGATGGCGGCGCGTTTGCAGGCATCGGTATCGAAGTTCAGCTTCTGACAGGATGAAGAGTCTGAGGAGACGCCCGGCGAACAGTGCAGGCCGGCATCTCGTCAGGCTACGAAGGTGGATGAGCGATGAGCAAAGTATTGGTTGTGGACGACTCCAGAACAATTCGCACCATCATCCGCAGGATTCTGATCGAGCTCGGGTACGAGGTCTGTGAGGCCGGCAACGGCATCGAGGCTCTGAAGGTGATCGAAGCTGAGGGGGCCACGGTCAAGCTGGTCCTGGCGGACTGGAACATGCCGGAGATGAACGGTCTGGAACTGCTTCAGCGATTGCGCCAGGATCCCGGCCTTGCGTCTTTGAAGATCATCATGGTGACCACCGAGACCGAGATGGACCACATGGCATCGGCCCTGGAAGCCGGCGCAGACGAGTACGTCATGAAGCCGTTTACCAAAGACATTCTCGTGGAAAAACTCGAATTTGTCGGATTCTCTCCCATGGCGAGGGTGTAAACATGGCCTCTGTCAACCAGCGTATGCTTCAGCCCGGCGAGAAGATTCGCGTCCTGGTGGTGGATGACTCGGTGGTCATCCGCAGGCTGGTCGCGAACTCCCTCGAGACGGACCCGATGCTAGAGCTGGTGGGCACTGCCTCAAACGGCGTCATCGGAATGCAGCGGATCGAGCAGTTGAATCCCGACGTCCTCACGCTGGACATCGAAATGCCGGAGATGGACGGCCTGGAGATGTTGCGGCGCATTCGGCGCGAATATCCCCACTTGCGGGTCATCATGTTCAGCACGCTCACCGAACGCGGCGCCGCAAAGACGCTCGAGGCCCTGACTCTCGGCGCCGACGATTATGTGGCCAAGGTTTCCAATCAGGGATCGCTCGACTGCTCGATCGCACATCTGCGAGAAGAGATGCTCCCCAAGATCAAGCAGTTCTTCCGTCTGGCGCAACAGTGTCAGCTCACTGCGCCGGCCGAATCTGCATGCGTCACGGCGGCGGCGCCGGCCCGGCTCGATATGCCGGGCTTGCAGAGGATAAACCTGCGTCCCAAGGTGGTGGTGATTGGCGTTTCCACCGGCGGACCGACCGCCCTGGGCGCAATCCTTCCCGGGCTGCCGGCCGACTTCCCATTACCAATCCTCGTCGTGCAGCACATGCCGCCCCTGTTCACCCGTCTGCTCGCGGAGCGCCTTCACTCTACTTGTAAACTGCCGGCCGTGGAAGCAACCCAGGATAGCCCGGTCGAGAAGGGCAAAATCCTGATTGCGCCCGGCGACTTTCACATGAAGCTGGTTTCCAACGGAAACGGCATCCGCATTCTTCTCGATCAGGGCCCCCGGCAGAACTCGTGCCGCCCCGCGGTCGACGCCTTGTTTACTTCCGCCGGGGAGGTGTATGGAGGCGCGGTCCTCGCCGTCGTTCTTACCGGCATGGGCCATGATGGCCTGCGGGGCGCCGGATTGCTCAAAACGCTGGGGGCCACCGTTCTTGCGCAGGATGAGGCGTCCAGCGTCGTATGGGGCATGCCCGGAGCCGTGGTCGATGCCGGCCTTGCCGACCGCGTGGTGGCGCTCGATGACGTTGCGGTTCAAATCCTTCGTGTCGCGGAAGGGAAGTGAGAGAGGACCCGATGGGAACCCAACCGCAAGTCAACGAGATCCTCCCGGAGAACTACCGGTTCCTTCAGGCGCATGTCTATTCCCAGGTGGGAATCGTTCTCGAAGACAATAAGCACTATCTCTTCGAAAGCCGTCTCGCGCCCATTGTCCAGCAATTCAGCCTCGGCTCCATCAACGACCTGTGCGCCATTCTTCTCGCCAAGCGCAATCCCGAGATCGGCAAGCAAGTTGTCGAGGCCATGACCACCAACGAGACCTACTTCTTCCGCGATCCCGCTCAATATGAAGCCATACGAACAATCCTGCTGCCGAAACTGATGGAAGAGCGGAAGACCAGCAGGAAGATGCGCTTCTGGTCCGCCGCTTCATCCACCGGGCAGGAGGCTTACAGTCTGGCCATGCTGCTGCTGAACGAAGGCTTGAAGGATTGGAACATTCAGATCCTCGGCACCGACTTCTCCTCGAAGGTCGTCGAACGCGCCCGCTCCGGCATTTATCAACAGCTCGAGGTGAACCGGGGATTGCCCGTCGCCCACCTGTTGAAGTACTTCCATCGTTCCGGTTTGGAATGGCAGTTGACCGAGCCGGTGAAGAAGATGGCTCGTTTCGACACCATCGACCTGCGCAAGAGCATGCGCACGCTGGGCCCATTCGATCTGGTGTTTTGCCGCAACGTCATGATCTACTTCGACAACAAGACAAAGCTGAACATCATGAAGGAACTCCATAGCACGATGTTTCGCGGCGGCTGGCTGCTGCTGGGGAGCACCGAGGCGGCATTCGGCCTCGAAGAGTGGTTTGAGCGGAAGGTAGTGGGAAACATCACCGTTTTCGTCGCACGATGAAAGGAAGAACATGCTAACCGAAGTAAGTATGGAAATGCTGACGGAGATCGTGAAATCCGTGTTTCTCACCATGATGGATCTCGATCTGTCCAGCAGCGAGAAGACCTGGCACCCCGGCGGCGACCGGTTGACCTCATTCGTGCAATTGACAGGTGAATGGAACGGAGCTGTGCTGCTCGAGTGCAGCCGCCAGCAGGCTTGTCATTTTGCGGGCCGGATTCTCGCCATGGAGCCGCCCGAGACCGTCGACGACGATGTCCGCGATGTGCTCGGCGAACTCGCCAATATGATCGGCGGAAACATGAAGTGCGGCATGACCCCAGGGGTCCGCCTTTCCATGCCCACCGTCCTCGACGGCAGCGACTATGACTTGCGGGTTTGCGGATCGCAAGTCCGCGAGAGGCTCGCCTTTCAATGCGGCGATAGCCATTTTTGGGTCACTGTCCTCTCCGAGGGCCTCAAGGCTGCCGAGTGCTAGACTTCCCTGCCCAAATCCCGCTTCGGCCTTGAATGAAGAGATGCAACGCGAACTTAGACAAGGATGATTCCGCGCGCCGCCAATCCCGGCGTTCGTCTCAATCCCGCTGTTCTACGGCCATGGTCGCGTTGGCTTCAACGAGCCGAAGCTCGCCACGCTGATTCCGACTACAGTCCTCGCATCGCTCTCATTGCTGCAAGTTTGGCCTGATCAGGGGAGGACTTACGTCTTGCACGGGATTGCTTCCTGAAATCGGAAGAGGGCGAAAGACCTCTGCGGTGCCTCAAACGCGGGAAAGCTGGCCGCAACGGCCGTGCCTGCTGCAGCGGGAAGAAGTTGATCGGCGAGAGGACGCGCAACAGCGCAGGGAGTTGACGCGGACAGTGCTTGAAACAGAACGAGCGCGGTTGAGATCCCCACCCTTCCCGCGGAGTTGCGCCAGTTGCTTCTTACTGAGCCAGCGCGAAGTTGACTTCCACCTTGATCTTTATTGTGCCGGAGCCGGCATCGAACTTCCATTTGCGCACAGCATCCTCTGCCGCGGGCGCCAGAAGGCGGTTGCCGTCAACTGCTTTTGCATCGCTCACGTTCCCGTTCGGATCCACCGTGGCCTCGATGTCAACAGTGCCGGAGACTCTCATCCGCTTGGCGATTTCCGGGTAGATAGGCGCAACCCTTGATTTGATGCCACGGTCTTCAGCCGACGCAGAGGGCATAGCCAGCATCACTGCGAGCGCCAGCGCTGCAACCTGCAGCGGTCTCATCGCCACTCGCCTCAACCCGAAAAGACCCTTTCTAGAGAAATGCCTGCTCATTGTCCCTCCTCGACCTCCGCAATCGCGCGTCTTATCTATCGGCTTCGGGCAAGCCGGCGTTCATAGCTCTTGGGAATCTTCGTGTCGAGCAGATGAAATGCATTGGAGAAGGGCCGAGCCGCACTCTTCCTCGAAGACGATTGCCGCTCCAATTCTGGCTGTACGCCGTCGCAATTTGTCTGCCGCCAATCGTCGCGGACAACTCCGCGCATTGCCCTGCCGCTTGGTCCGGGCGACCAACCTTGCTATCCTTGCTTGCAGATGGAAATCGCCGCCATTCAAACGCATGGCCTCACCCGGCGCTTCGGCGCGCTGACGGCCGTCGAAGAGATGACCCTGAGTGTTGCTCCGGGCCAGTTCTTCGGCTTTCTAGGGCCGAACGGGGCAGGCAAGTCCACCACCATCAAGATGCTCACCGGCCTCCTGGAGCCGAGCGCGGGGAGCATTGAAATCCTCGGCCAGCCCTTCGGTTCCGGCGCGCTCGAACTCAAGCGCCAGATCGGCGTGGTGCCGGAGGGGATGGCGCTGCTGGGCCGCCTCACTGCCCCCGAGTTCCTTCATTTTGTGGGTCGCATGTACGGGCTGGACAGGGAGACAACCCGCCAGCGAACCGAGGAATTGCTTGACTTCATGCAACTGGCCGGCGAGAGCCGCAAGCTGGTGACCGACTTCTCGCACGGAATGCAGAAAAAGCTGGCTATGGCCGCGGCGGTCATTCACGGGCCCAAAGTGCTCTTTCTCGACGAGCCCTTCGAGGGCGTGGACGCGATTGCCGCGGGTATGTTGAAGGCCATGCTCCAGGGGATGCTCAACCGCGGCGCGACGATCTTTCTGACCACCCACGTGCTGGAGATTGTGGAGCGGCTGTGCAGTCACGTGGCCATTATCTCGCAGGGCCGCCTGGTGGCCAACGGGTCGATCAGCGAGCTGCGCGCGGGTGTGGCCAGCACGCTGCCTGGCTCGGGCCAGGAGCAGCGACTCACGCTCGAAGAGATCTTCCTCTCGATTGTGGGGGCGGGCGGCCAACTGGAGCCGGCGCAGGAACTCTCATGGCTGGCCTGAACAGCTCTGGTCTGAATGGGCCGGTCGAGGCCGCGGCAGGCGAAGCTCGCGGAGGAATGCTCGGCGCGCAGGCGCGCCTGCAGTACGCGGCCATGGCCGGCCTGCGCTGGCACATCTTCATCAATGGACTGCGCTCCAAACTGGGCGCTTTTGAGTTTGGCGCGCGCACGGTGGCCTATGTGATTTATGCCGGCTTGGGGCTGGGAGCCGGAGCGCTGATGGGAGTGTGCGCGTACTTCGTGGCCTCGGACACCGAGTGGCGTTTCTTGCCGGTCCTCGTCTGGGCAGTATGCATTCTATGGCTGATGATTCCAGTGGTACTGGCCTCGCTTCAGGAACAGTTCGATCTGGGCATCCTGCTGCGTTTTCCGGTGAGCTTCGGGTCGTACTTCCTGCTGTACATTTTCTTCGGGCTGGCGGATGTCTCCACGATCCTGGGCGCGCTCTGCTGCCTGGGGATCTGGATCGGAATCACCGTGGCGCGGCCGGATCTCGCGGCCTGGACGGCGCTGGGCCTCGCCGTCTTTGCGCTCTTCAACATTCTGCTGGTACGAGCCGTCTTTGCCTGGATCGACCGCTGGCTCTCGCAGCGCAAAACGCGTGAGATTGTCGGCGCGCTCTTCATGGTTTTCGTGTTGAGCCTGCAACTGCTGAATCCGGCCCTCCGTCATAGGGGCCGCCAGAGTCACCTCACTCCGCAGCAACGGTACGAGAACTATCGCAGGATGGTGACTGAGTTTGCACCATGGATGAAAACCGTCGAAACGGTGCAGCAGTGGCTGCCGCCGGGGCTTGCAGCGCGCTCGATCGAGCAGGCTGGTACACCGCCGACCATGCCGGCCCTGGGATCGCTGGGCCTGCTCGGGCTGTACGTGCTGGCTGCCGGTGGTGTGCTGGCGAGCCGCCTCGGGGCCGAGTATCGCGGCGAGGATCTGGGGCAGGCGCCGAAGCGGAGCAGAGCGGCCCCAATTCAGGTCAAGACCTACCCAGGCAGAGCTAGTCGGGCCCAGCGCGAAGGTCGATTCGGGCTCCGCGGTTCCTCACCCATTGCCGCGGTGATGGAAAAGGATCTGCGCAGTCTGCTGCGCACCTTGCCGCTGCTCTGGGCGCTGGGCTTGCCGTTGTTGATGGTCCTCATCGTCGCCAGCCTATTTCGCAATGGTGCTTCTAGCGCTGGGAATCCCTTTCCATTCGCGCTGCCGGTGTGCATGGCCTACGCCCTGCTGGGCTTCACGCAGCTGTTTTACAACAATCTCGGCGCAGAGGGAGCGGGAATTCAACTGCTGTTTCTTTCTCCCACACCGATCCGGACTGTTCTGCTGGCCAAGAATCTCTTTCATGCCATGCTCTTCGGCTTGGACGCGCTGCTGGCCGCCATTGTCTCCACGGTGCGGCTGGGCCAGCCTGACGGTGCGATGGCGGCGGCTACGGGGGCATGGCTGCTCTTCGCATTGCCTTGCAACCTGGCGGCGGGAAATATATTTTCGCTTACCATGCCGCACCGTATCAATCCGGGCCGGATTTCGCGCCAACGCGGATCGCAAGCCAATGCGATGCTCAGCCTGCTGATTCAGTTTGGGGTGATGGGCGTGGGCGCTATGGTATTCGCGTTCTGCTGGTTACTGGAGAAGCCGTGGCTGGCCGTGCCGGTCTTTCTGGTGCTGGCCGGGGCTGCATTCCTAGCCTGGTTGCGCGTACTCGGCAGCGTGGATGGAATCGCCAACCGGCGCAGGGACACGCTGATCGCGACGCTGATGAAAACGGGGTAGCGATCGTTCTAGCACCAGTCTCATAAACATCTGAGGGGCGAATTCATGCGATTCTGGGGCTGCTCCGAGATGCCCGCGAAGCGCCGTGGCAGCACGCTTGGAACTGACTTGCCTGCCTTCACATGCGGCTCAGACGTTTATGAGACCCAGAGTTTCGGCTCGCGCTCGCACCGAACTCGCGGGAACCGCCTTCCCCTGGGAAACGTATAGGGCATCGGGTGCGTCCTGAAGGGGGTAATTATGGCTCATTCCGTTCTTTCGCATGTTGCCCGCTGGAGTGCGTTGCTCTGGCTTGCTATTTCGGCGATATATCTGCTGGTTGTGTCAGTCCTGATCTGTGGCGATGCGCGATTCTCGCTGAAACTTGGAGCAATCAGAACAACTGGCCTCACGGGGCTGTGGATTACTCTGGTGCCTGCGATCGCTGGATTCCTTGCGCTTTTCCTTATTCTGTTTCGCATTCGTACCGGCGCGATCGTCCTTGGCGCTTATTGCTGGCTCTGGATTGCCGTCCTCGCCTGCGTGCTGCCCTGGGTCTGGAACGCCCGCGAATCCTTTTGCACGCAGACCATGTGCATCAGAACCCCGTGGATCGCGCGGCTGCTGGTGCTTGGCCTCGCGACGCCGTGTCTGATGGTTGCCATCTGGGCAAGGCATGAATTTGCACGACTGGGCCAAAGGGCGCTGCCGGGCTAGCTAACGCGCGAATCGATAATCCCCCGGCATTCGCCAGGGCCCAAGCGCGGGCAACATCTCCGTCGCCTCCTCACCCGACGACAGGCAATATTTCGAGAATTTCCCAGCTTTGTCCGCCTTGCCCACCCTCAAATGCTGCTCAGACATATATGAGACCAGTTCTAGTATCTAATTGCATAAATGAGCGAATGGTGTGTGGCGGGTGGCCCAGGTCCGGATTCTCGGACATGGGATACAGCGAACCCCAACCAACCCCGCTCGCCTGCTAGAACAAAATCCGCATAGGCTCAGCCGCCGCAAAACTCTTTCCCTCATCGGCCAGCGTCCCAGTCTCCTTATTCCGCCGGAAGACACTGATCAGATTCGAATCCTGGTTCGCCACCAGCATCCAGCTTTCCGTCGGGTCGAGCACAAAGTTCCGCGGAGTTTTGCCTCCACAGTTACTCCGTGCGATCGGAGTTAGCTTGCCAGTCTCAAACTCGGCACGGAAGCTATAAAGGAAGTTATTGTCCCGATTGGCAAAATAAACAAACCTCCCATCGCGAGTAATCACCGTATCGCAGGCGCGCGTAGGCCCGTGATAACCCTCGGGAAGTAACTCGATGCGGCTGACAAGAGTCAGACTTCCGTCTCCCTTCTTCCACTCCAGCACGTCCACCGTCGAATCCAGCTCATTCACCGAATAAGCCGTGTGCCCGTTGGGATGGAAGTGCAGCGTCCTCGGTCCCGCGCCGGGCTTGGATTTGTAACTCCCCTCATTGAGCAGCGTTGGGTATTTCGCAGCCGGCACTGGCATATTCGTGTTGAGCAACGGAGAGTCTGTATTCAGATCCTGATTCTTCCGATCTGTAATGCGGTCGTACACGTCATAGATGTGAATGCAATCGCTTCCCAGGTCGTTGATATAGGCAAAGCGGTTGTCCGGCGAGAAGGCCGCAAAGTGCGCGTGTGCCTTTTCCTGTCGGTCCGTGTTGGGCCCGTGACCGGTATAGTGCTCGGTCCACGTCGCCGGGCTGAGCTTGCCGTCGGTCACACGAAAACACGCCGCTGCCCCACCGTTGTAGTCGGCAGCAATCAGCACATTCCCGGTCCGGTCCAGAGCCACATAGACGGTGCCCACGCTGGCCGAGTTCTGCGCAGAGATCTCCGTGAGTTCGCCATTTGCCACGCTGTAGCTCACCACTCCGCCGGTCGGCTTGCCATAGAACGAGTCAACCTCCGAGGCGGCAAACAGATACTTGCGATCCGGCGAGTACGTCAGCCAATCCACCCGGTCCAGTTTGGCGGCCACCCCGGCAGCGGTCAGCTCGCCGCTCTTCTCGTCCCATTCATAGGACAGAATGCCATCCTGCGTGTTGGAGCCGACAAGCACGCGTCTGCTGCCCTTTCCAGCGGTGGACGAGGTTGCAAGCGAAGGCGCGGCAGCAGCGGCAAGCGTAGCGGCGGAGACAGTCATCAGAAAATCCCTGCGAGTGAGTTTGTCCATAACGAATGCATTGTCGCCGATAGGCCATTGAACGCGCCAGTGGCTGCATTGAGCGAATGGTCAAAATCAACTCCGTCCACCTTCGGCCCGTCCGGCAGAGACTCTACGGCAAAACGCGCGTCTAGCCAGCCGCGATCGAGATCGACAAAAATGCAGCCAATCAAAGTATGGTTGTGCTACTCTTTCTCTGTTTCCGGCAGAGATCGCGCGCCGCGCGCGAAAAATGAGGAGTCAGCGATGGTTTCCCCTCCCTCCGCATCCTTTTCAATTCAGGATTTTTGGCTGGCAATTG
Source organism: uncultured Acidobacteriaceae bacterium (assembly GCA_963710875.1). GTDB lineage: Bacteria > Acidobacteriota > Terriglobia > Terriglobales > Acidobacteriaceae > Telmatobacter. The sequence continues at coordinate 746,720 of CAVQBW010000006.1, forward strand.
CCCTGACCGCGATCCCGGGCATCTTGGGCGGCGTCACTTATGGCGCTTCTGTGTTTCTGAAGGAGATCAAGGCGCAGGGCACAGACTGGCCTCCAAGCGGAAACTTGTCGAAATTTGCCTTTTTTTCCGCGCAGGCGCTCAGCGGCATGGGAGGTTCGCTGGCTGCCTTGCTCGTCACGCTCTGGGCGAACCGGTTTCCCGACCAATTCTACGAGATCAAGACATGGTTGACCCTGGTCTGCACCGGTTTCGTTGCTGGCTACGTCGCCAACCGCCTGCTCCCGGCAATCGCTGACAGCCTCTACAACCGGCTGAAGCAGTTGTCCGACAAGGCCGAAGAGGCTGGCGTCAAGGCGGAAGAAACCCGCCAGGCCGTCAACCAGGCCAATGAGCGGGTGACCGCCGCCGAGCAGAAGACCAAACAGGCTGTGCAACTGGCGACGGAGATGGTCCGAACCCGCGATTATCTGGCGGGAAAAGATTTCGCGCAGCGGTCAAAGACCATGACCCAGATTGCCACGCTGACCGGCCTTACGGAGTCCTTCCCGACCAACCGGACACTGAGTATTCTGCTTGCCCGCCTCTACGATGAGGCGGTTGGAGATCGTCAAAACGCGATCGCTGTGCTGACTGCATTCCTTGAGGCGAAGAAGAAGATTGGCGCCGATAACGACGCCGACACGGCAGACGCCCTATGGAATCTTGCCAATTATTTCGAGGTCGAAGGCCAGCAAAGGAAAGATCCGGCGTTTCGCACCAAAGCTGTTGAGGCTCTCAAGCAGTCGTTGCAGCTTGTTCCCGCCTATTATTCCGATCTGTTGAAGGATCAGGATTTTGCCCCATTGACAGAGTCGGAGGAAGGCAGGGCAATGCTGCTCGCCTTCAAACCCATCTACGATGCATGGCTTCTTGCCGAGGGAAAAGACAAACCACAACCCTCGGCTCCCTGAGAGGCGCGAGGATTGCGACGGGGGTGTTCGTCGCAGTTCGATTTCTATGTAGTGTTGATCTTGCGCATAGCCAAATCTCCTGACTTGCACTTACAGCTCTCAGTTTACGCCCATCCCATTTTCTCCGCAACCGCCTCAGAACCCGGAACCGGTGTGGTCTCCCGCAAGCCAATTTGCAGCGCGCCGGCGATAGCTGACCCCACTGTAGGTAGTGCCTCATGTCACAGGACGTTCACACTCCCCGTGTGATAGCATCCGAGTTTCTTAGCAAGACGCCCTGCGGACCGAGCCAACCCTCCTCCGCGCGGCGCCGGCCCGAGACCCTCCAGATCCAAACCTTTCAGGTTGAACGTTTTATGGATGAGGTAGACGGCAGACCGGGACACGTGGCCCTCCAATCCGGCCACACGAGCGCCCACCGCGGCGTTCCCACGGTTTCCTTGTCCCTCCCGCAAAAGTCCCCCCAAATACTGACACCACCCAGCAAAACCATAGGAGAAGCGCACCATGAAAACGTACCAGGGAAGTGAGATCCGCAACGTAGCTGTAGTGGGGCATGCGCACAGTGGCAAAACCACCCTGATCGCCGCTCTGCTGCATGCCGCCAAGATGACCCCCGCTCAGGGCCGCGTCGAAGACGGCTCGGCCGTAACCGCCTATGACGAAGAGGAAGTAGCCCGCGGCGCAACCATGCAAAACGCCGTCGCCTTTGTAGAGTGGCAAGGCGTAAAGATCAATCTCGTCGACACCCCCGGCTTTCACATGTTCACCCACGAGGCCCGCGCGGCTCTGCTGCCTGTCGAAGCCGCCGTCGTCGTGGTCAACGCCCAGAACGGCATCGAGCCGGTCACCGAGCGCGTCTGGCGCTATGCCGACGAAGCCGGCGTTCCCCGCATCGTTCTCGTCAACCAGATGGACCACCCCAAGGCCGGCGGCGGCGGCGGTTTGAGCGCCCTTATCGACGATCTCGTTGACCGCTGGGGCCGCAACTGCGTACCCGTCCAGCTTCCCATCACCGGCGCCGAGGGCTTTCACGGCGTTGTCGATCTGGTCACCATGGAGGCCTACTATTACACCCCCGGCGGCGACGGCCGCGGCAAGATGACCGCTGAGATTCCCGCCAGCCTGGCTGCCGACGCCAAGACCCGCCACGAGGCGCTGGTCGAACTCATCGCCGAAGGCAAAGACGAGCTGATGGAGGAGTACTTCGACAGCGGCACGCTCACCAAAGAGCACCTTGTCGCCGCACTCCACGAAGCCATCCGCGAAGATCGCATCTTCCCCGTGCTCTTTTCCAGCGGCCTCTCCAACATGGCCCTCGACCATCTCCTCGACTTCATCAAGGCCTACGCTCCCTCGCCTGTCGAACGCGCTCCCATCGCCGTTCGGACACCGACCATCGACGCCGCGCCGCCCAGCGAAGCCCCCAACGAAGACGGCGCCGAAGCCCCCCGGGCCACCCGCAAGATCGCCGACAGCGAGTCGCTCGCGATGATGGTCTTCAAGACCATGACCGATCCATTCGCGGGCCGTATCAGCTTCTTCAAGATCATCAGCGGCGTGGTCAAAAACGACGCCACCGTCGAGAACTACACCCGCCGCGATCAGGAGCGTCTTGCTCATCTTTCGGTGATGCAGGGAAGAAAACCCACGGAAGTGGCTGAGCTGCACGCCGGCGATCTGGGCGCAGTGGCCAAGCTCCGCGTCACCCTCACCGGCGACACGCTGGGCCAGAAGGGCTCGGAGATCCAAATCGACCTCCATTCGCTCCCCGAGCCGGCCATGACCTACGCCATCGAGCCAAAGTCCCGCGCCGACGAAGACAAACTCGCCCCCGCCATCCATAAGTTGATGGAAGAAGACCTGCTCATCCGCTTCTTCCGCGACCCTCAGACCAACGAATTTCTCATCGCCGGCGCCGGCCAGCCCCACATCGAGGCCATCGTCAGCCGCCTCAAAAAGCGCTACCATGCTGAAGTCACTCTCAAATCTCCAAAGGTCCCCTACCGCGAAACCATTCGCGCCAAGGTCGAGGCGCCGGGACGCCACAAGAAGCAGACCGGCGGCCACGGCCAATTCGGCGACTGCAAGATTCGCATGGAGCCCATGCCCCGCGGCGCCGGCTTCGAGTTCGCCAGCGAAGTCTTCGGCGGCGCAATCCCCCGCAACTTCATCCCGGCCATTGAAAAGGGAATCGTCGAGTCGGCCGCTCGCGGCTATCTCGCCGGCTACCCGGTCGTCGACTTCAAGGCCGTCGTCTACGACGGCAGTTATCACGACGTCAACTCCAACGAAATGTCCTTCAAGATGGCCGGCCGCCTTGCCTTCCGCAAGGGTATGGAATCTGCCAAGCCCTGCCTCCTCGAACCCATCATGAAGGTAGAGATCGAGGCCCCCGACGAGTTCGCCGGAACCCTGATGGGCGACCTCAGCAGCCGCCGAGGCCGCGTCCAGGGCACCAACTCCAAGGGCCGCACAACCATCATCAACGCCGAAGTTCCCATGTCCGAGATGCTGACTTACGGAACCCTTCTAACTTCCATGACGCAAGGCAAAGGCAGTTACAGGATGGAGATGGACCACTACGACATCGTCCCGCAGTTAGTGGCCGACAAAATCCTGGCCAACGCCAAGCGCCCCGTGGAAGAAGAGGAAGAGTGAACCCGCGTATTTGACGCAGGAAAGTATAATGAGGAACGGGCACCCGAAGACCAAATTGGCGGACGGTGCCCATTCCATTTCGTAGTCGAATAAGCTACCGTGCATTTCTCACGCTTGGCGGGCAGAGGAGATACGGTGAACCTTCTCCAAGACTTCAGCTCTGCAATGCAGGGTGTTTCCAAAGTAAACCTCCGCGGCGGTGTGGTCGGCAAGGTGGCTATCACCTTGATAGCTGCTTGTCTTTCTATTGCTATTGTTGCTTGGTCTTTTCACAATATATGGATTTCCGCCTTTGCACTTGCTGCAATTTTCATACTCTCGTTTACGATGCTTTGGCGATTGATCAGTTTTGCAGATCGCCACCCACAGGCTGCATTGCTGGAAGGTGCTGAGTTTTTGGTGCACGAACAGATAGTTCAAGGAGCCAAATACCGCCCTGAGATTAGAGTCGATCCGATGGATAAGTTGCAATTGGATTCACCGGAGATATCTTCTTTCGACCGAGCAAGGGCACTGAAACCTGACACTGAGGTTAACCAGCATAATCTCCCGAAAGAAGGGGGACAAGAATGATGGCTGAACTTTACCACATATACCTCGAACCCAAAGAAGGTGTCGCCCCGGAAGATATCAAGAAGAAGCTCGATCTTGCACTCGACTGGTACAAGTATGCCGAAAACTGCTGGATTGTCGAGACAACGTCGGACGCAAACAAATGGCAGTTGAGGCTAAGGCCACTGGCAGAGCCGGAGGGCTCATTGCTGATCTTTAAGCTCGACCGTACTGATAGGCAGGGCTGGATGACTAAGGATTTTTGGGATTGGCTAAGTGGCAAGAGGAAAGTCTGATATTCGAGGCGGGTGGCCCACATCTCGATTCTGAGATGTGGGAGACGATGAACTTCATCTCGCCGCCGGGTGCCCCATCCTTTCGCGCACTTTGCGAAAGGGCGGGAGACCAGAAACCTCAACCTTCCGGCGGGTGGCCGGGTGCCCCACTCCTGGATTCACGACAACTTTGTGGGTGCACCATCTTCGCCACAACCTTATCGCATGGCCCTGAGTCCGACTGACCCAGGCCACCCGCTGGACAAGGCCAATTCCCCTTCCGCCCAATCTCGAAGATGTGCTTGATTGCAAGATTGCCATAAACCCAGATGAAGGTTAAGAAGATGGCGGTTTCGCAAATGTGGAACGCGTATTCCTCCACGAGAGAAAGGTATCTAAAAAACTGCTCGGTCCCCATAGTCCTCCAAGGCGAAAGACAAACTTCAAGACAGCATGCGAACTGATCGCATTTCTCCTTAAGAAATTGAATGGGATAAAAAGACTCTGCGCCTGGTTGGGAGGCGATGCAAGAGGGAATGAAAAGCGAAATTACCAGGGTGAAAATACATCCCTAACGCGTCTATATGATTGAATATCTACAACCAATTTATTATCTGCGAGATGTGAGCAATGATTAGGGTGTGGAAATCCAAAGGAAAAGTAGCAACCTCAGTGCAAAATGAGGTCGACTGGTGGCACACATCTCGACTCTGAGATGTGGGAGACGCGGGTGGCCCACATCTCGACCCTGAGATGTGGGAGACGATGAACCTCAACCCGCTTCGCCGAAGGCAGTTGGCCCCACCGCAGGTGGCTCCCCGAGGGAGGAGGTGAAAGTAGCTCCGGATGAGGCGTAGCCAGCTCTCAGAAACCGGGCCTGGGGCACCCGGCGAGTCTTTGCCTCACACAACGTTGAACACAGGGGCATCTTTTCTACATCTTGGTTTCGGACTGGGAAGGGAAGCAATGAAAGGAGTATTGGCGGTTGGCTTGATCGTAGGCTCCTTGTTATCCGGTAAGTGTCTTTCTCAGGACAAGGCAGGGAACGCTGATCAAGAGCACTCCAGGGAGGGACCGCGCCATTGAACCAGCATAGGTAGATCACCGCATCCGCCGCAAACGCCTGCGGCTCAGTTCAAATGTTCCTATCGAAACTGCCCCGGACCAATGCACCGCGCTCAACCTCGCCTCGTCTGCCCGGCCAGTCCCGATAGGATCCTAACGTTTACCATTACTGACCCTGCAGATTCCTTCGAATGTCTCCTACTGCGTGATTGTGATGTCGATGCTCAGTGTCTGCGCGGTTCCCGAGGCTGCGGTTGCAGAGACAGTGACCGTTGTACTGCCAACCGGCGTGATATGCGTGCCGGAGCTGCTCTTTCCGCCGCAGCCTGCCAGGACGATCGCCGCAGCGCCTGTTACCAGCACCAGGAGGCATAATCCGATCCACCGTTGGTTTCTGGGCGACATCCTCAGTTTCCGGAGGAACGCTATCAGTCCCAACAGGCTCCCAGGCCAACAGAAGGCAATTGCAGCCAAGATCGCGCCCGGCGGTGTCGAGGCTGGTGCCGATCCCAACCGGCCCAGTTGACTGTTCACATCTGTCTCAAAGGTCAGCACAACGTCTACCGGCTGGTTGTTCCCGCTCAGGTACGCTGAGTTGACCGTCGCGCCATTTTGCGTAAAGACGCATTGCGAGTAGGCGGGAAGGCCGGAGCAGCCCAATGCAAGTGTCCCGGTATAGCCGCCTGACGGCGTGAAGGCAAGAGTGGTCGTTCCTGTTTCACCTTGAGCGACCGAGAAAGCATCCGGGTTCGCGGTGACCTTGTAGCTGGGAGTAGGAGGGGCAGCACCGATGTTGAGAGTGTATCCCTGCGCGACCGCCGGGGTGTCTCCATAGTTATCGGCCGCGGTGACGGAAAAGGTGTAGACGCCGGTCGAAGTCGAAGAGAGTGTACCGCCGAGGACACCATTGTTGAAGGTGAGACCTGCGGGCAATGTTCCGCTTTCAGTCAAGATGAGCGGAGGCGTGCCACCGGTGGCAGTGAAGGTCACGGGACCATAGCTTGCGCTCGCAATTGCCGTGCCGTCATTGGCGTCAAAAGCTGCCGGGGTGAGAGTGATCGCGATGGGGACCCAGGCTCTGCTGTCATCCGTTACCGTGACGGTCTCGTTGTCGGTGACGGTGCCACTGCCGCCAGCGAAGGGTTGGGAGTCCGTAACTGTGACGGTCTCGTTATCCGCAACTGTGGAAGCCGGGGAATAGGCATCCGTTACGGTGATCGTTTCGTTGTCCGTGACATTTGCCGGTGGCCCTCCTACGGGGTACACCGTGAGCGAGTCGCTGGTGCTTCCGGTACAGCTGGCAGAGTCGGTTGCCGTGACCTGGATGGAGAAGGTTCCTGTTACGGTCGGTGTTCCGCCAAGGGCCGGAGATGCAAAGGTCATGCCGGTCGGCAAGGCGCCCGATTCCGCGAAGGTCGTTGTGCCAAAGCCGCCACTTTCAGTGAAAGTGACAGGAGTGTACGCCGTGCCTGATGTGCCGGTCGGTAACGTTGCAGGTCCAACGGTGATGGTGGGGCACGCGATCTGGAAAGAGTAAGTCTGGCTGCCGCTGTCTCCGGACGTGTCGGCGGCCGTTACGGTAATCGAAAACGCTCCGCCCTGAACCGGCGTCCCGGAGAGCACTCCAACCGGGGTGAGCGTCAAGCCCGTCGGCAGTGCGCCCGCGGTCACGGCAAACGTCACAGTTCCTGTGGCTCCTGTCGCCGTAAACGTCACCGGGGAAAACGCAGAGTTGACTGCGCCGGACGCAATCGTGGTTGGGGAAATTGTGAGTGCAGTCACTGGAGGGAATGAATACTTGGCGACGAAAGCGGTTCCATAGGCGCTCTTGTTCGTTGACTGGTACGGAGCAACAGTGGGAAAGTCGGCCGACTTCGTCAGCCCGGCCACATAGGCATTCCCTGAGGGATCAACGCCAATGCCGTAGGCGGCGGTTTCGTTGCTCCCGCCCAGATAAGTGGAAAAGAGCAGAGCGGAGCCGGTCGCATTGAACTGCGAAACAAACGCGGAGCTGTAACTGGAGCAGCTAATGCAGTTCGTCTGGGTAGCGCCGGCGAGGGGGAAATTGTTGGAGGTTGTGGGCCCGGCAACGTAGGCGTTGCCGAAGGCATCCACGGCAATGGAACTGCCCTGAGTGGCGCTGTCCCCGCCCAGGTAAGTTGAGTAGACCAGCGCGATACCGTCCGCATTGAACTTGGTCACAAACGCATTGTTCGCACCCTGCATTGTCGCCTGATGCGGGTTCTTGACGGGAAAGTTATGCGATTGAGCGAGTCCAGTGACATAGGCGCTGCTTGCGGAGTCAACGGCAATCCCGATTCCATAATCTTCAGCGGCGCCACCCAAATACGTGGAATAGACAAGGGCCGAGCCGTCGGGATTGAGTTTCGATACAAACGCGTTGGCGCCGGTCGCACCCGAGGATCCATAAGCCGGTTGAAACGGATTCATGGTGGGAAAGTCAGAGGACTGAGTCAACCCGGTTATGTAGGCGCTACCAGAGGAATCGACCGCGATGCCTTGGCCCACATCTTCCTGGCTGCCGCCTAGGTAAGTGGAATAGACCAGCGACGAGCCATCGGCGCTGAACTTGGTCACAAATGCGTCACCGTCAAAGAGACTGCCCGAAGAGCCGGCGCAGTTATTGCAGGAGGCCTGGATCGGGTTCTTGGTTGGGAAGCCAGAGGAGTTGGTAAGTCCCGTTACATAGGCGCTGCCGGAGGAATCGACGGCGACGCCGAAAGCCTCGTCGGAGTAATCGCCACCCAGGTAAGTCGAGTAGACGAGGGACGAGCCGTCGGGGCCCAGCTTGGTGACGAAGGCATTTTCTATGCTGCCGTGACTGGTTGACTGGAATGCGTTGACGACTGGGAGTCCCGGCGCGCCGGATGCTTCAGCAAATCCAGCTCCGCCCGCTACATAGGCGCTCCCGAGCGGATCGACGGCGATCGCATAGATATCGACGCCACTCAGGTAGGTGGAGTAAACAAGGGCCGAGCCAGTCGAATTCAACTTCGCCACAAAACCTTCGCCGGCATACTGTCCCCCGCTGCAGTCTCCGCAGGTAGATGCGTAGCCGTTCATTGTGGGGAAGTCGGTCGAGCTTGTAAAGCCTGCTATGTAGGCGCTGCCGGAAGAGTCGACGGCGATGCCCTCGGCATAGTCGTAGCTGCTGCCACCGAGGTACGTGGCATAGTCGACCGTGGGGTCGATGACCAGCGGCTGCGCGCGATCGTAAGCATCGAGCGCGAAGGCAATCCGGTTGTGCGCGCTGAGCACATAATGCCCGGCGATATCGCGGCGTCCACCTGCTGTCTGCTGGTAGATGTGCGGTTTGCCCATCACCACAGCGCGCGTCGCACCCAAGTCGAGCAAAACATCGCCTGCCCCGTCCAGGCGCATCCGCCGCGCACCGTCCACCTGCAGCGCGATTCCGTGCGGATCGGCTCCCGGTGCGATGTCGAAGTCGAATTCGAGCTTGTGATTGTCTCCGTGGAAGACCGCGTCAACGCCGGGATAGAGATCGCTGTATTCGACAGCGGAGTAGTTAGGCACATTAGTGTGCCACTGTTTAGGATCGTTGCCGATGAAATAGTTGGTCTTGCCGGGAAGTTGGTCGCGGCCGTCAATCGACGAGGGTGCGCCGGCGCCCACGAACCCGATCCGCACAGCTCGCGCCTGCAATTGCTCGTTCGGCGGTTCCGGGTGAAGTCGGTGGAGGATCGGCGGAATCGATTGGCCAGCACGTGTGGAGGCCGAACTTGGCGCGCCGCCGGGCAGCGACAGGACCGCCTCTTTGTCCGTAAGAAAGAGCGTGTAACCGGGGGCGTGAGCCAGGAATTTCACGCGCGGATCGGACTGGCCGAGGTTGGCTTCAAACGACATAGGTAGCGCGGCGTACATTTTCAAGGCCCGCGCGCGCGCGGGCGATAATGAAGCGGTCGAGACTGTTGTGGCGTTGCGGTTAGCTGATACAGACGGCCTGAGTGCGGTGTTGGGTTCTGCCGGAGGCCGGATCGCGAGAAGCTGGGGAGCGGATGGAAACTCGGGCCGCGCCGATCCTGCGTGCGATGCCGGATTCACGGCAGTCGCTTTGCGGACGGAGGAATGCGCGACGCCATGCCAGTGGCGCGCTGCCGCCAGCCCGGCCAACAAGACTGCGCCGCATAAAGCGGTTCCGGCTATCTTCCGGTAAACCTGCACTCCGCTGCTCATCATTCAGCCTCCCCCGTATTCTTGTTGTCTCCAGCCTCGGCTGCGTGGAGAACTATTGGAAGCTGATGTTCACGGTTGCCTGAACTACCTGACCGGGGCTGATGGTAATTGCCGGCGACAGGTTTGCCGACGTGAAGGTAAAATCATTCGCGTTGCCGTTGTTGACATCAGTGAGGCTCAAAGTGGCGCAGGCCGCGGGTAGCACCGTGGGTACGCACGCCCAGGTATCGGTTACAACCTGGGTGATGGAAGTCTGGCTCGCGGGAACGGTTACAAAGCCCGTGAACGTCAGAGTTCCAGGGTTCAGGGTTGTTCCTGCAACCACGGAAAGGTTAGGCGAGCATGCGGCCTCATTGCATATCTCTGCCGAGGGAGAGTTCGGTTCATAAATGTGCAGGCTGGCATTTGGAGTTGCGAGAATGATCTCCCAGGCGCCTCCCGTTCTCGTGCCGGCGAGCAGGTCCGTCAGCACAACTGAGCCGGTATAGCCGCTCGCCGTTATGAGGCTGTTTTCAAACTCGCGATGGGTCACCAGCTTGCCGTCGGGGTTCCTCACTTCAATCGTCCAGTGGCCATGAACCTTGATGCCTTCGTGCTCGCCTTTCGCGCGCGGGTTCGCAGCAGGCGAGGCATGTGCTTTGGCCGCCGCCGGCTCTGCATCGGACTTCACGGGCGAGACCGAACTGGACTGCGCGCAGCCCAGGCTGGGACTGGAAAGCACCAGTACGAAAAGGGCGGCAAGCACCAAGCCTGGCCCGGCGATCTGTGCGATGACTCCGTGTTTACCGTTCTTCTTCATGATGTATCTCCTTTGATTTTTTGATTTCTGCAAGTCCTCGAGAGCGGCGTACCCAAAGCCGCGACTCCAATTCGGAGTCGTCCCCAGGCAGCGCCGCTGCCCATACAGTCTTTCTCCCTCGCTCCTGCTGAACAGGCCGTCTCAATCTGATGTCGCGGTACGCGAAAAGAAAATCGCCACGGTTCCCAAACCAAAACTCTGCAATTGAGACAAAAACTTTCGCGAGGATCGTCTCCGGCTGACGACAAACCGGAAGCCTATGGTCAGCCGGACTTCAAGGTCACACAATGCGTTTTGCAGCGACGGCGTTGCCGCAGCCCGCGATTAGACGGCCGCGACAATTGCCTTCGCCGCCGTAGCCAGTGTGGACGCGTTATTTGTGATCCACGTCAAAATCTCTCCCGGATCCTGATATTGGGGATCGTAGAAATTCACGACGGAGACTGAGTAAAGCTCGGCGCACATCGCCGGGGTCAAAGTGACGTTCCAGGCGTTTGGATTGTTCTGTCCACCCTCCACACCAAAGGGCCCACCCGAGACTGTATCGAGCCAATTGCCGAAAGTGTCGTAAAGCCGGACTGCGCAGGCGCCGTGCCATCCCGTAAAGGGCCCCCAGGAACTCGTATCCCAGACCTGAGTGTTTGCGGTCAGGTTTCCTGCCTGGTCGATGGTAACCGTGGTCTGCATAAATCCATTGCCGGTACTACCAATCGTGGTGACGCCGCTGTTTGCGCTCACGGGCCAGCTCACGGCAGAGTGAAGCGCGAGGTTTTGCTGGCTGGAGGTGAGGCTGCCGCTATTGGTAACCGTCACGGTTGCGTTTGTACCAGGCGTTATCTGATAACCTTTGGAGTCTTTTGTCGGCACAATGAAACTGATCTGCGTGTCGCTCCAATGCACGATCTGGAATGCCGCCACATCGCCGGGTTGCCCCCAATTCACACCGTTGTCAGCAAAAAGAACATAGCCGGCTCCCTGCTGAGCTCCGAAGTTTTGCCCGTCGATTACGATTGTGTCGCCTGGCCCTGCCGTCGCCGGGTTGATGGAGCTGATCGCCGGGACGGCCGGCGCGGCAGTTTGAATCGCCAAGCTCTCCGCGTTGGAGTGCAAGCCACCGCCATTCGTTACGGTCACAGTTGCGGTTGTGCCAGGCACCGTCTGATAGCCTCGTGAATCTGTCACAGGCACGAGGAAACTAATCTGGGTGTTGCTCCAGCTCAAAAGCTGGAATGCGGCCAGATCGCCTGGTTTACCCCAATTCACTCCGTTATCGGAGAAGAGGACGTAGCCAGCCCCCTGCGGGTTTCCAAAGCCTTGGCCGGTGATTACGATTGTGTCTCCCGGAGCCGCGGCCGTCAGGTTCAGGGAGTCGATTACCGGGGGGAGCCACCTCGGGATCGGTGGACCTAGCGGCGGTTTAGGATGCGGCAAGGGTTGCAGCGAGACCTCGGGCGTGGCTGTTGACTGACTCATGGGATTTACCTCCTTGGGGATTGGCGAACTCTGTTTGCCAGCGGGATCGTGGGAAGCCCGGCTATCTGCTAAAGCGAAATCGATCGCAGAATTGGTCCAGAAAACTTGAAAAATCTTTGACGACTCGTAGCCCGGGACTGGAAACGCCGCGCATTTCCAGATGGATTATCTTTATTATCAATAGGTTGACATTGACTCCGCGTGCGGCTATCTTTGTTTACAAACGTTCTGCGGGGTCTGCGTCGGAGGGCCGGTTGCCCCAGCTGCCGTCCAACACTTTAAGCGAACTACTGGCGAATTGGCAGGCCGGAAATGACGAGGCCTTGCGCGCCGTGTTCCCGCGTGTTTACGACGAGTTGCGCCGAGTAGCGCATCGCTATCTTCGAAGGGAACGGCCCGACCACACACTGCAAAGCGCCGCCCTGGTCCACGAGGCCTACCTGCGCCTGGAGAAACAACGCATAAGCCATTTCGAGAACCGCGAGCATTTCATTGCCATCTGCGCGCAGTTGATGCGGCAGATTCTCGTAGAGCACGCTCGAAGCCGTAGGGCTGCCAAGCGCGATGGAGGCTATAGGCTTTCGCTGGATGAGGGCCTGGCGGGCAAGACCCCAAGTGTCGATATGATTGCTCTGGACGACGCCCTCAGCGAGTTGGCGAAACTCGACCAACAGCAAAGCCGCATTGTAGAGCTAAGGTTTTTCGGCGGTCTTTCCATCGATGAGACTTCGCGCGTGCTCAATCTCTCACCGACAACGGTGAAGAGACATTGGGCCACGGCCCGGCTCTGGCTCCATCGGGAGATGAGCAACGCAACGGACATATGAAACCGGAACGCTGGCAGCAGATTCGGGAAGTGCTTGAGAGAGCGCTGGAGTTGGCGCCTGGGGAGCGTTCGGCCTTCCTGGGTTCGGCCTGCTCGTCCGATAAATCACTTCGCCAGGAGGTTGAAGCACTTCTCGCTTCCGGCGATGATGTGCCCGCTAGCTTCCTGCAATCCTCCGCGCTGGCCGAAGGATTGAATATGGACCTGGACGAGCCCGGCTCTGCCGGCGGCCTGGAGGCGGGAGAGGTTTTCGCCCAGCGCTTTCTGCTCATCCGCAAACTGGGCGAGGGCGGCATGGGGCAGGTGTGGCTGGCGGAACAGACCGCGCCCGTGCGGCGCCCGGTTGCCCTGAAGCTTATCAAGGCCGGGATGTACGACGAGGCTGTCGTGCAGCGCTTTCAGTCCGAGCGCCAGTCCCTGGCCATCATGGATCATCCGGCCATCGCCAAGGTCTTTGACGCGGGGACCACGCCGCAGGGCCAGCCGTACTTTGTGATGGAATACGTGCCGGGATTGCCGATCACGGAGTACTGCGACCAGAAGAAGCTCACAATCAGGGAGCGTCTCGAACTCTTCATTCAGGCTTGCGAAGGCGTGCAACACGCGCACCAGAAGGCCATCATCCATCGCGATCTGAAACCGGCAAACATTCTGGTCGTAGAGGTCAACGGCAAGCCGGTGCCGCGGATCATCGACTTCGGGCTGGCCAAGGCGACCGCGCCTCAAATCGGCGGCGAGAGCATTCACACGCAATTGGGACACTTCGTGGGGACGCCGGGGTACATGAGCCCCGAGCAGGCCGATCCGAGCGTGCAAGACATTGACACACGCACCGATGTGTACTCGCTGGGTGTTGTTCTCTATGTTTTGCTGGCCGGAGTGTTGCCGTTTGAGACAAGGCAACGGCAGAAGCAACCTCTCGACGAGTTGTTACGCATGTTGCGCGAGGAAGAACCGCCGCGTCCCAGCACCAAGGTCAGCACCGACCGCGATTCCTCGGCAACCATTGCGGAGGCGCGCGGAGCGGAGCCGAAACAACTTGTGCGGCTGCTGCGCGGCGATCTCGACTGGATCACGATGAAGGCCCTGGAGAAGGACCGCGCTCGCCGTTACGGCACGCCTTCGGAACTGGCCGCCGACATTCACCGCTATCTGAACCATGAGCCGGTTGTTGCGCGTTCGGCAAGCGCCGCTTACCGAAGCGGCAAGTTCATCAAGCGCCACAAACTCGCCCTTGCGGTGACGGCGGTCTTTGCGCTGGTTGTCATCGCCGGCGCAGTGGCGATTGTGCGCGAAGCGCGAATCGCCCGGCTGGAACAAGCCCGCGCCGAGCAGCGCTTCGAGTCGCTGCGCAAGCTCACAAACTCATTGCTCTTCGAGTTTCACGATTCGATCGAGAACTTGCCGGGGTCCACGGCTGCGCGCGAGCTGGTGGTAAGCCGCGCCCTGGAATACCTTGAGCAGATCGAGGCGGAATCGCCGAACGACACGGCCACTCTGCGTGACCTTGCCGCCGCTTACGAACGGCTCGGACGAATTCTTGCCGAAGAAGGGCATCCCCACCTGGGCGGGACAGGGTCCTTTCAGCAGGCGAGCGATCTCTACGATAAAGCATTGGCCATTCGGCAGAAACTGGCGGCCGCGCACCCCGGCGATCCGAATCTGCAACTCGAATTGGTCGCGACGATGTTGAACGTGGCGAGGATTGAAGAGCAGTTCGGTGACCTTGATCGGGCTTTGGCCCTCCAGCAACAGCGCCTGGAGATCGAAAATCGATTGGAAGCAACTCACGATTCCGAGGACCTGAGGTACAACATTGCTGCATCTCTTATTGGTATAGGAGAGTTGAAGCTCTGGCTCGGAGACTACGATTCTGCCCTTGACTATGAGCGGCAATCGCTCGTCATGAACCAGGCTTTGCTCGATGCCAATCCAACAAGCCTCCGCATGCTCCGCGGCGTTTGGCGGTCGCGCGGTTGGACTGCGATGGTTCTGCGTTTTGACAGAAGGTACGCTGAAGGTGCGGCCGAGTCCAAAAAAGCCCTCGCTATTTCGGAGCGACTCGCAGCTCGCGACCCAAATAATTCGGAGTTTCAGCGATTTCTCATCGCTGATAACCAGAGTTTGTGTGAATGCCTGGCTTATTCCGGTTCATTCTCCGAGGTGCCAAAGCTCTGCGGCAAGGCGATTTCAATTAACGAAGCGATGGTGAAATCCGATAAGAGTAACGTGCAGGCTAGCGCCGACCTTGCCAATTCGAACATGACGATGGGCCTGGCTCTTTATCTGACGCATTCGCCGCGGAAGGCGCTGGCTTATGAGCGGCGAGCCGACTTGATGTACCGTGACGTTGCTGTGCGTGACCCGGACTCCGAGTCCAATGGAATCGACCATGCCGTAGCTCTCATATACGCGGGAAGGTCGGAGGCCGATCTCCACCGCCAGGAGCAGGCGCGCAAAGACCTTGAACAGGCAGTGGCGATCATGGAGCAATTGACGGCGCGCAGTCCGGAACACAGGTACTTTCGAGATACTCGAGACGAAGCGCGAGCTGCGCTCAAAGCGCTCCCGCATGATACGGCGCCCGCCGCCGTCCACTAAACACGATCGCAAAGGCCATCGATGCCTTCCCCTCACTCTTTCGATACTTCAATCGTTGAAGGCTCGAAGTCGCTCTCGAATCCGTGAAGGTGAGGATGATCTTTGAGCGATATGCGGAATTGGATTCGCCAGCGAGGTCCCGGTGCTCGACTGAATGCAGCGGGCACAGGACTGTTTCTGCCACTCGTTTCGCCGCCTTCGCGCCGGAACTCCTCCACTGCCTATGCAATCGCTCTGCGCGGAGGCAGTGCACGTGTGGCCGGCAGCCGGTGTACGATGGAAGCGAGGTTCATCTGGCTCGTCAGGCTCTTCCATTAACAGCGAAATCGAGGTCGGACGGTTTTGTCTTTTTCCCATGGATGGCAGATGGCAGGCGGTGGCAAACCAAGGCAAGGCTGCGCGCCGCGATGCGCAGCCGGCGGTATTCTTGTCTTTGCGGGGATGGCGCAAGCGCAGGCTCCCACCAGCATCTTCGCTCCGGCCGCCACGCCGGCGCACTCGATCTTCGATCTTTCGCTGCTGGTGCTGGCCGTCGCCATAGCCATCTTTCTCATCGTCGCCGGGCTGCTCGTCTATGCGCTGATCCGTTTCCGCCATCGTCCCGAGGACTCGAATCGCGAGCCGGCACAGGTCTACGGCAGCAATCAAATCGAGCTGTCCTGGACGGTGATTCCGATCCTGATCGTGGTGATGCTGTTTCTGGCAACGACGCGCATCATCCTGGGAACGCAGGCGATTCCCCGGCCGGCCAGCGCCATGGACGTGACCGTGATCGGGCATCAGTTCTGGTGGGAGTACCGCTATCCGAAGCTTGGAATCGTGACCGCCAACGAACTTCACGTTCCGGTGAGCGATCCGGCGCACCCCACGCCGGCTTATCTTTCGCTGATGTCGGCGGATGTGGTGCACAGCTTCTGGGTTCCGCGGCTGGCGGGCAAAACGGATTTGATTCCCAACCGCGTGAACACGATGTGGATCGACCCGCGGACGTCCGGCATCTATCTTGGCCAGTGCGCGCAATACTGCGGGGTGGAACACGCCAAGATGCTGATCCGGGTCTATGCGCAATCGCCCGGGGATTTCGCTGCCTGGGTGCGCGAGCAGCAGAAGCCGGCGCGGCAGGATTTCGCGAGCAATGCGGCCGCGGCGGAAGGCGAGACCGTCTTCATGCGCAACGCCTGCATCGATTGCCACACGATCGCGGGGACGGTGGCCACGGGGCGTTTCGGGCCGGACCTGACCCACCTGGCCAGCCGCGACACCATCGGTTCGGGGGCAATCGAAAACACGCCGGAGAATCTGAAGAAGTGGATCGACGACCCGGACTCGATGAAGCCCGGTTGCCTGATGCCGGCCATGCATTTGAACGATCGCGATCTGAACGCCGTAACCGCATATCTTGCGGCGCTTCGCTAGACGGAAAGAGAAGAGAGGAAAGGGGCGGCCATGAGCACGGCTCATGCGGTGAAACTGATCGGCGGGGGAGCGGCTGCACAGGCGGGCAGCCCGCCGCGGAACGTCGTCTACGATTGGCTGACGACCTGCGACCACAAGAAGATCGGGCTGATGTACATTGGCTACGCCCTGATCTTTCTTCTAGTGGCGGGCGTTGAGGCAATGCTGATGCGGATCCAGTTGGCATTTCCCGACAATCGCTTCGTCTCGCCGCAGGTCTTCAACCAACTGTTCACCATGCACGGCACGACGATGGTGTTTTTCGTCGGCATGCCGATTCTCTTCGGCTTTGGCAATTATCTGGTTCCGCTGATGATCGGCGCGCGGGATATGGCGTTTCCAAGGCTCAATGCTTTCAGCTTCTGGGTCTCGGCCTTCGGCGGTTTTCTGCTCTACTTCAGCTATGTGGGCGCAAGCGGGCTTTACGCCGCGGGATCGGCGCCGGACGTGGGCTGGTTTGCCTACGCGCCGCTGACAGCCAAGGTCTTCTCGCCGGGCCACAGCACGGACTACTGGACGCTGGCGATCTTCCTCAGCGGCATCGGGTCAATCGGAACGGCGGTGAATTTTGTGGCCACCATTCTTTGCATGCGCTGCAAGGGAATGAAGATGAGCCGCATGCCGCTGCTGGTATGGCTCTACCTGGTGACGGCGAGCCTGGTCTTCGTCGCGGTGAGCCCGCTGACGGCGGCGCAGGTGATGCTGACCCTGGACCGCTATCTGGGCGCGCACTTCTTCGATACGCAGGCCGGCGGCTCGGCGGTGCTGTGGATGCACTTCTTCTGGATCTTCGGGCATCCGGAGGTGTACATCCTGGTGCTGCCGGCGTTTGCCTTCGCCAACGAAATCATCCCCGTCTTCTCGCGCAAAGCGATCTTCGGCTATCCCGCGATGGTGGCGGCCTCGGTGGGCATCGGCTTTATCAGCCTGAGCGTCTGGGCGCACCATATGTTCACGGTGGGACTGGGCGCGACGGCGAATACGTTTTTCGTCTTTGCGACGATGGTGATCTCGGTGCCGACGGGGATCAAGATCTTCAACTGGCTGGCGACGATCTGGGGCGGCACGGTGATCTTCTCGACGCCCATGATCTTCAGCGTGGGCTTTCTGTTTCAGTTTCTGATCGCCGGGCTGACCGGCATCATGCTTTCGGTGGCGCCCTTCGACTGGCAGCTCGGCAACTCTTACTTCGTTGTCGCGCACTTCCACTACGTTCTGGTGGGCGCGATCCTGTTCATGCTCTTTGCTGCGTTCTATTACTGGTATCCGAAGATCACCGGCAGGATGCTGTCTGAGAAGCTGGGCAAGTGGCATTTCTGGCTCTTCCTGATCGGCTTTCATCTGACCTTCGATCTGATGCATGTGCCCGGCATGATGGGCATGCCGCGGCGCGTCTACACCTACGAGCCGGGGCGCGGCTGGGGAATATGGAACCTGATGATCGGCATCGGCGCAGCGATCCAGGCCATCGGGCTTTTGATCTTCGTCTACAACCTGGTGCATTCCTATTTCAAGGGCAAGGAGGCTGGCAGCGACCCGTGGGATGCGTGGACGCTGGAGTGGTCCACGGCCTCTCCGCCGCCAATTTATAACTTTGCCGTCGAGCCGACAGTCAACAGCCGGCGGCCTTTGTGGGATCTGAAGCATCCCGACGATCCGGACTCGGACTTTGAATGATGAGAGACGCGAGCGAGAACTCGATGGCCCTGCCGGCGGAGAAGGCCTGGACGCTGCCCTATCGCGGCACCGTGGGGATGGTCTGCCTGATCGTCGCCGAGGCCGCCATCTTCACTATCTTTGTGGTCGCTTACATATTTTATATCGGCAAGAGCCTGAGCGGCCCGACGCCGGCGCAGGTGCTGGAGCTGCCGGTCTTCGGCACTGTCTGTCTGCTGTCGAGCAGCATCACCGTTCACCTGGCGGTGAGCGCGCTGCGCAGGGGCAAGCTGCGCGCCTGCACGGGCTGGCTGGCGGGCACAGTTCTGCTGGGATCGATCTTTCTGGGATCAACGGCGCTGGAATGGCGCCACCTGATCGTGGACGAAGGCCTGACGATCCAAACCAATCTCTTCGGGACGACCTACTATTCGCTGGTCGGCCTGCACGCGACGCACGTCGTGGCGGGCTTGATCATGCTTTCGCTGGTGCTCGCGTTTTCCCTCTTCGGCCGGGTGCGCGAGGAGCACTCCGAAAAGCTGGAGACGCTTTCGCTCTACTGGCACTTTGTGGATGCGGTGTGGGTGGTGGTCTTTCTCGTGGTCTACGTTCTGGGCAAGTGAATTGCGAAGAGCTGAATTAAGGAGAGGAGAAACCGAATGCAGCGAAACGATGCGATGAAGCGGGCAGCGGGCGCGCCTGAGAGCGGCAGCGTAGTGCTGCCCGCGCCGACCGCATGGCCGATGGTTCTGGCTCTCGGCGTCACGCTGCTGATCGCAGGCATGGTGACGCACTGGGCGGTGAGCCTGCTCGGCCTGGCGCTCGTGCTGCGCTCCGCGACGGGATGGTTCCGCGAGATGCTGCCGCACGAGCATCACGTCGTTGTGCCGGTCGAAGACGGCTCAGTCGCGATCTCGAGCGCGCGCTCGACAGCCGCCAAACTGCCGTCGAGTACTCGGCACCGCAAGATGCTGCCGATCGAGACGTTCAAGGTCACGGCCGGAATCAAGGGTGGTATCGCGGGCGGCATTGCGATGATCGTGCCGGCGACGCTCTTCAGCCTCATCCGCTACCACAGCTTCTGGTACGCGGCGAACCTGCTGGCCGCGGGAGGGTTCGTGAGCTGGGCGGGCAAGAGCGACGCCTTCCTGGCCGAGTTTCATCTGCTGGGCCTGCTGGCGGCCATCGGCATCCATGGGCTGACCTCGGTGCTCATCGGCCTGCTCTATGGCGCTCTGCTGCCGATGTTTCCCCGCAAGCCGATCCTGACCGCCGGCTTCCTCGCGCCGCTGCTGTGGACAGGCATCGCTTACACGGCGATGGGAGCGGTCAGCCCCATTCTCAACGAGCGCGTCGATTGGCTTTGGTTTGTCGTGTCGCAGGTCGCCTTCGGGCTGGTCTGCGGCTTTGTCGTCAACCTGCAGGTGAGAGTGCGGACCCCGCAGTATCAGGCGTTGCCGTTTTCGGTCCGCGCAGGTATTCAAAGCGACCGATCCAAATTGGAAGACAAGGAACAATGACACGAACCTTGCAAAAACGGGCAACGCTCCGTGGTTTGGCGGCGGCCACGATTGCGATGGCGCTTGTGCTCGCCGCCTGCGGGCGCATTCCTGGCCGGCCAGCTCCGGGGCCGGAGATCGCGCGCCCCGAAGCGACGCTCGGCTTCGCTCAACTCTACCGGCAGAACTGCTCCGCGTGCCACGGAGCGGAAGGCAGAAACGGCGCGGCGATTTCGCTGGCCAACCCGGTCTACATCGCAATCGCGGGAGAGAATCAGTTGCGCCAGACAATTGCTAACGGCGTCCCCGGAAGGCTGATGCCGGCCTTCGCCCGCGGCGCCGGGGGCATGTTGACGGGCAAGCAGGTTGATGCGCTGGCGCAGGGCATCGTCTTGCAATGGGGCAAGCCGGGGCTTTTGGCGGGCGAGAATCCTCCGCCGTATTTGAGCGCTTCGACGGGCAATGCGGCGAATGGACTCCAAGCCTACGGCATCTTCTGCGCGCGCTGCCACGGAGCGGCGGGAAAGGGCGGACCGGCCGACGGAAGACCGGCCGCGGAGCATACCGGCGCAGCCTGGCTCGGCTCGATCGTCGATCCCAGCTATCTTGCGCTGATCAGCGACCAGAATCTGCGCAGCATCACCATCGCAGGCCGTCCCGACGAAGGAATGCCGGATTGGCGCCACGACGCCGCGCAGCCCCAGATCGCGAAGCCTATGACCGAAGCGCAGATCGACGACATACTCGCCTGGCTGGCGTCGCAGCGCGTAATCCATCCGGGCCAGCCGTATCCCTCGCAGCCCTGACGGCAAGAGAAGCGCGGGAAGCGAACGAGAGCCAGCAAAACGATTTCGGCCGGAGCGAACTCCGGCGCATGGAGCAGCAAGCGATGAATCCGAATGAGCCTCTTTCACCGGACGACCAAGCCGGAGCGCCAGAGCCCGTCGCGCAGCCCGCCCCCAACGTTCCTTCGCGCCGCGCCTTCCTCTTCAAGCTCTCTCTGCTGTTAAACGGAGCGGTCGGCGCGGTTCTTGCCGTGCCGATCTTCGGCTACCTCCTCGGCCCCGCATTGAGGAAGGTTTCCAGCGAAGAGTCGTGGGTCGATCTGGGAGCGGCCGGCGATTTTCCAGAGGGCGAGACCCGGCTGGCAGACTTCCGCAGTCCGCTGACGACGGCCTGGGATGGGCAGACCGGGGACATTCCCTGCTGGGTCCGCCACATCTCCGGCAACAGCTTCCAGGTCTTCGCCATCAACTGCGCGCATCTTGGATGCCCGGTGCGCTGGTTCGCGCAATCCAAGCTCTTCCTCTGCCCTTGCCACGGCGGCGCCTACTACGAGGACGGATCGCGCGCCTCGGGCCCGCCGGAGCGCGGGCTCTTCGAGTACCAACACAGGATCATCGGCGGCAAGCTGATGATCCTGGCGGGCAAGATGCCGACTCTGGCGGAGCGGGCCTGCGCGGGCAAGCCGTTGACGCAGATTCAGTCGGCGGCCGATGCAGGCCAGACGACGGAAAGGAACAGCTCATGGCCAGCCTGAAGCAACGCGCGAGCGGTCTCTACAACTGGCTGGAACGGCGGCTCGGGCTGGGCGCGCCCCTCCGGGAAGCAGCAATCCACAAAGTCCCCGCCAGCACTTCGAGCTGGTGGTATGTCTTCGGCAGCGCCGCCACCGTGATTCTCGTTCTGCAGGTGGTCACCGGGATTCTGCTGGCGCTGGTCTATGCGCCCACGGCCGGCAATGCGTGGAACAGCCTGCAACTGCTCGATCACAGTGTCCGGCTGGGCTGGTTTCTGCGCGCCATGCACGCCTGGGGCTCGGATTTCATGATCGCCATCGTCCTCATCCACCTGGCGCAGGTCTTCCTCTTCGGCGCGTATAAGTTTCCCCGCGAGCTAACCTGGATCGTCGGCGTCTTCCTGCTGCTGTTGACCCTAGCAATGGCTTTCACCGGGCAGGTTCTGCGCTTCGATCAGGACGCCTACTGGGGGCTCGGCATCGGCGCTTCCATCCTCAGCCGCGTTCCATGGATCGGCGGCGCTCTGGTCAACCTGATGCTGGGCGGGCCCATCATCGCGGGGCCGACACTCTCCCGCTTTTTCACGCTGCATGTCTTCGTGATCCCCGGCCTTCTGCTGGCGCTGGTTGGCGTGCACGTCTGGATGGTGGTTCGGCTCGGCATCAACGAGTGGCCGATGCCGGGCCGGCTGGTGAGCAGGAAGGCCTACGAGCAGGAGTACCACGATCTCACCGAAAAGACGGGCATTCCGTTCCTTCCCGACGCCGCGTGGAAGGACGCCGTCTTTGCCGCGGCCATCGTGCTTGCAATCATGACTTGCGCGCTGCTCTTCGGACCCTTCGGGCCTACAGGCCAGCCCGATCCTACGATCATCCAAACCGCGCCCAAACCCGACTTCGCATTCCTGTGGATCTACGCGGTTCTCGCCTATCTGCCGCCCAGCCTTGAAACCCCCGTGCTCTTCATCGCCCCCATCATCGGCGTCGGCATCCTGCTGCTGCTTCCGCTCGTATCTGGGGAAGGCGAAAAGCACTGGTCGCGGCGGCCCGTCGCGGTGTTGATGGTCGCGCTCATCGCGGTCACTCTGGGCATCTTCACGCGCCTGGCGATGATCACGCCGTGGAGCCCCGTAATGGATGCGTGGAGCGGCGATCCGGTCCCGGTCGCCGACCTGAACGGCCGCACGCCCCTGGAACGCGAAGGCGCCATCGTCTTCCAGAACAAGCAGTGCCGCGATTGCCACTCGATCGGCGGAGTGGGAGGGATGCGCGGCCCGGCGCTCGATGCCGTCGCTGCGCGCATGACCGAGGACCAGATCATCCGCCAGGTGCTGCAAGGTGGAGGAAACATGCCGGCCTACGGCAATGCACTGAATCCGTCGGAGACCACCGCGCTGGTGAGTTTTCTGCGCACGCTGCGCGGCGGCGATCTCGCTCCCGCCATCGACACCTCGCGGAAAGTTGCACTGGCTGGCGAGCCGTCCGCGCCGACGCAGAAGGGGCGCGCGCCGGGCGGACCGTAGCGCACGTTTATCCTGATTCCAATGCCTCCAGCATGTCAGGCCATCTTCGATGCGTGGTCGCCGCCGGTCTTTTTGACGGCGATGACGCTGCTGAGCGCCGCCGTCTACATCCGCGGCTGGTTCGCCATTCGCAGGACCAGGCCGCGGCAGTTTCCCGGCTGGCGGCTGGCGGTGTTCCTGCTCGGTTTGGCCACGCTGTGGCTGGCCATCGGCTCGCCCATGGACGGCTTCGCCGACGTGCTGCTCAGCGCCCACATGGTGGAGCATCTGCTGCTGATGTCCTTCGTTCCGCCGCTCCTGCTGCTCGGCGCTCCGCAGGTCCCGTTGCTGCGCGGACTTCCCCACGCGGTGACCGCCCGCGCGCTTGGTCCGCTGTTTCGGCTGAAGGCACTGCGCGAACTGGGCCGTTTTCTTACCTCGCCGCTGGTGGCGTGGCTCACGATGAATCTGATCTTCCTCGGCTGGCATATGCCTTCGGCCTACGACTTCGCCCTGGAGCACGAGCGCTGGCACGACTTCGAGCACATCTGCTTTCTCTTCTCCTCGATCCTCTTCTGGTGGCCCTTGATCCGCCCCTGGCCAACCAAGGCGCGCTACCCCGGCTGGACGATGATCCCCTACCTGGTGGGCGCGGACATCGTCAACACGGCGCTCTCGGCCTTCCTGGCCTTCTGCGACCGGCCCGTCTACAGCTACTACCTTCGTGAGCCGAACCCCTTCCACATCGCCCCCATGGCGGACCAGGTTGCTGGCGCGGTCATCATGTGGGTGGTCGGCTCTGCGGTTTTTCTTGTGCCCGCGGTCTTCGTCACCTTGCGTCTCTTGCAGCAGGACTCGAAACTGCGCGCGTGACGCAGGCTCTTCTTGTTCAGCCGCTTTCCATGCCGGATCGGCGTTTCATGGAACCCATCTTCTGAATTGGCTTCCGATGTGGCAGTCGAAGCTGGCTTTTGTCATGCACGGAGCATCAGTTCATAGCCTGCTAATTCTCATCGAGCGATTCGAGGAGAGGAGCTCAACGTCCCGTCTTTCGATTTCCCGAACTCGAGTAGCGGTTCACAACTGGTGAACATGCCTTCGGATCAGATCATCAATTCCTCTGAGGCACTCTCAGCAAGTTCTGACGGAGTGCTCGAGGACCTGCTGAATATGAACATCTACCTGTCTGAGCACGCCAGGAGCCACAGCGCAACCGTCGGTCTCGTAGGTGAGCAGGGGCATGCCTTGTTGAATGCTGAGCGGCTTGAGAATCGCTTCCGATATTCGGAACGGGAGGCAGTTGAATGGGCCGATCAGGATGATGCCGTCGTAGCCCTCATAGTTGGCGTTCAGGCTCCTGCCCACCGTCGGGGTGATCTCGCCGAAGATCTCGGGCGAAATGTGCTCCGAACTCCTCTCGAACAGGGCAACAACATCGTTCGGCCTGGAGATCAGAAGCCCGGTGTTCAAGAAGATCTCCCGGTAGTGCTGTTCGGTTCTTCTTCCCGTTTGATATCCCCACCATTGCTGCAAGTATTGCTGTCCGTCCGATTCGAGCACCCTTGTGCAAGCCTTGGCCAGGGCGAATCCCCCAGGCTTCAGTCCCCAATGATTTGCAGTCCCTCTCATTCCGTCATATGTGACGTAAAGGAATAGGTCGGTCAGGTCGACGGGCTTCAAGATGATTCCCCGCGCCGCGTAGAGGTCGCGGACGCCATCCATGAAGAACGGACTGAATCGGGCGTAGAAGTCGCCGGTAACCACGACCCTGGGGCAGGCCATGGGGTCGCGCGTCCGCGGCAGCGCAGCAAGAAACTTCACGAAGCCAGGCAATTGGGCAGAAAAATCGTCGAGTGTCTTTGCTCTGGTCCTGAATCGTTCCCATTCCCGATGGAATTGTTCAAGGCTGCCGGCAGCTCCCACCACACGCAGAACATGATCGATCTCGACCAGGATGTCCGCCAGAAGAACCGCCGGCGAGAAGTGCCTCATCAGTATGAGCGGGTCGAATCCAAGATAGTCGTTTTCCGGCCCTGGATGGACCATGAACGTGTCGGCCAGCCGATGCTCGACTATGAACCGTTCGAAATAGTCCATGTACGCTTCGCTTACGCAGGGAGCGCCCCCTTGCATCATGATGAAGCCGGCGATCTCGCCGGGCTGACGATCCCGATTGATCTGGAGGAGTTGTCCGATGGAGAGGGGCAGCGGGAGGCACTCGCGGCCCGAAGTGAACTGCAAGCCCAGATCGAGCTGGCTGCGGCCGATAGAGACCTGGGGGCCGCTATGGAGGCCAAGCCAGTTGAGGGCCATGGCAGTGGACTGCGAATGATACTCAGAGAAGTTGAGCATGTGCAGTCTCACTCGCGGGTCGGTAAGCGGCACGCTCTCGCCACTTGAAGTAGTGACTTCCCCGCCCTTGACCAGCCGGCACGAAGTGAAGGGATTGGCCTGGCCGGGCTGAGCCGCGCGATAGTTCTGCGCGATATCGAGAAAAGCCTCCAAGCGCGTTTGCACGCCGGCGTCGGCAGTGTGTGCATCGATCTCCAGGATCAGGTATGGCTTGGATTCCAGTTCGGAGGCAAGCAAGGAGTGTGTAAATGCATCGATCGTGCAACTGAAATTGCTGACACTGAGGAGAAAGAGGTTGGGATGCCGTTTGGAGAGCGAGGCCGCGTTCAGAATCTGATTTGCGAAATGCCATACCGTGGCCCCTGTCCCGACGGCCATCAGGCAATCCGCGGGGATCACCAGCACCCCCATGCTGGAGAGTTTCTTGCCCACCGATTGGGAAGCCTCCGGCGTGTACGCGTTATAGCTGTGTCCCGCCAGCAGGACGGCAGGCTTGTCGGTCGCCAGCGCTTGCGCTAGAGCTTGCTTGCCGATCTCAACGAGAGCGCATTCGACTCTCGTTTGCTCGCCCACGGCCGCACCCCAGGCCTCATTGGCAAGTTCGCGTGAGACTCCCAGCTCGCGCACCGCCATCTCGGTCATGGCCGCACTGGCCGCCGGCAAGTTGGTGAAATCCAGGACCGGGGAAATGAACCGGATATCGGGAAAGGCCTTGGCAAGAAAGTAGGGGCCGGCTTGCGTGATCGGACAAAGGTAGGAATCCTTGCCGGCGTCCTGCTGTGGCATGCGCGCAACCTGCGGCAGGAAAACCAGATTCACGTGCTTTTGCGCGAGATCCATCACGGCGCCGTGTGCGATCTGCGCCGGCAGGCAGAAGCCGGAATGCGACCTGAGATCGCCGCGAGGATCTACGGCGGACAACACGACCTCCATCCCCAAAACGGAAAAGAAGGTCGAATAGAATGGAAACAGGGAGTGCGTCGTCAGCGCGCGTGGAATGCCGATGCGCTCCTCGCTGACTGCCGAAGTTGCATTGGGATGACCGAGAGACTCTTCGATAAACGATTTGGCGGCTTCGAGTGCCGGCCCGACGTCCCAATAGGGACGCGGTTTCGGCGCTGAGGCTGGCGGGCCATCGAAATGCCGGGGACCGCTCAAAACGATTGCGGCTCGTTGTTCCACCAAGTCGGGAGCGGGTGATGTGCGGACCTTTCTCTTCCACACGTTCTCGTACAAGCTGCACCGGCCGCCGAATGGGAAGCGCCGGCCGGCTACCTCGAAGCGCTCGATGCTGCAGAACATCTTGCACGCCCGGCAAGTGAATCGGCCCACGAGGTTCATCTCTGCCGACGCCAGAGACTCAAGATCGGTGACCGTACCCTTGGCGTTGCCTGAACGTTCAAGAGCGAGCAGCCCCACACCCAGAGCGCCGAGCAACTCCGGGTTGGATGGGATCGCGACCGGGCGTCCAACTCGCTGGGCAAACGCGTGTCCAACTGCGCGGTTCAGAGCCACTCCTCCTTGCAGGAGAACCTTCTTTCCCACCGGCCGCGGTCCTTTGACCTTTGTGAGGTAGTTCTCAACGATTGCATACACCAGGCCGGCAAGGATGTTGTCGCGGCTCTGGCCCTGCTGCTGGGCGATGCGAATGTCGGAATTGATGAATGCCGCGCAAGTGGTCTTGAATTTCACCGGCGCCGCGGCAGCCAACGCGATGTCCGCGATCTCGGAGACAGCGATGCCGAGATCGCTTTGGGCGCTCTCCTCGAGAAAGGAGCCCGTGCCCGCCGAGCAGGCGTTGTTCATGGCATATCCTACGGGTACGCCATTGCGCAAGTAGATATACTTGGCGTCCTGGCCGCCGATCTCGAAGATTGTATCCACGTCCTCGGCAAAGTGCGTTGCGCCGGCGGCGTGGGCTGAGATCTCGTTGTAGACCTGCTCTGTGCCCAGCCAGGCGCCAATGAGTTCACGGGCCGACCCAGTCGTGCTGACAAGACCTACCGGGCGATTGCCGACTTGACCGATGAGCACCTTCAGGCACTCACGAACCGCAGCCACGGGATCGTCGTGCGTACGCGCGTAGTGTGAAGCCACAATTGCGCGCGTTGCCGGATCGAGCAAGACGGCCTTGGTCGTCGTCGAGCCTGCGTCGACTCCCAAAACCATGGGAGATGCAGGCGGCGGATGCCGTGGAGGCGCGGCCATGACCTGCACCTGATCCGTGTAACGATCGAGCGGCGGGAGGGTATCGAAGAAAGGAGGATGCGCAATGTGCGGGGATTTGTAAAGGGGATCGTCGCGCGTGAGCAGCGCCGTTCCCCACGCTTCGAACCACGGGCTCTCCGGCAGGACGATCAGCTCGGTATCGGGCAGCTTCGCGCGCAATGCATCCAGCAACGCTGCGTTGCGCGTTACGCCTCCGATCAGCAAGACGCGGCGCAGCGAGTTTTGCCCATTCTCCAGAAGCGCGACGACTTTGCTCGCCATGCTATCGTGCAGCGTCTTCAGGATGTCCGCGGGAGTGGCTTCGCGGCGATTGAGCTTGTGGGTCACGTCGGACTTGCAATGCACTGTACAGCGGGACGCCAGCGGCACAACCGTTCCGGATGACGAAAGCTGAATTGCCGCGTCGATGTCGAGCCCCATGCGGCCGATCAGTTGCATGAAAAACTCGCCGCTGCCCGCCGCACATTTGTTGTGCGAGAAGACATTGGTGACTTTTCCGTCCATGAGCGCATAGACCAGAAAAGATTCGCCGCCCAGGGAAACCACTGCATCGAACTCGCCTCCCGCGCGTTCGCGCACTTCGCGCCCCACTTCGCGCAAAGCCCGTTGGATGGCAGCGAATTCCGAAATGTGGCCGAGATGGCCGGATACGCCAAAGTATTCAGCGCCCGCGAACTCTGGCATAGCGAGCAACTGCTGAAGAACTTCCGAGGGACGTCCCTGATGGACCATCACTTTGGCATTTTTGTCATCGGATTGGACCGAAACCACCTTGACCGTCAGTGCGCCGATGTTGATGCCTACATAAGACATAGCGGCTCAATGCAGCGGAACTCAGGTGAGAAAGATTCGCGGACAGGCGAATACTGGCGATCCGATCAACTTAAAACCGGCTTGTGATTGAACTGTACGCTCAATTAGCTGCGGAAGATAGTTCGTTTGGAATGCTGCAGAACAACCATGTTCACGGCGCCTCGGGATTCAGAATCGCGAGAATCATCCTTGATATGGCTGGAATCGGCCCGGCGAAGCGCCCCTTCTCATCGAATCAACGGAGGACGGCTCCCTCGCCGAAGGGGTTTTAAGCATGCGCTCAAGTTTCTCGGCAAGCGAACCTCGCAGCCTCCGCTGGGGCTCATGACGGCGGCTGCCTTGCTGCCGCTCCGGTTCTAGATCGATCGGTTTCATTGCGCCGTTGTCGCAGATCCCCTACAACTCGCGCAGGGAGACGGCGACGGGGCGCAGCGCCGCGCGCACGGCGGGCAGCAAGCCGCCGAGAACGCCCATGGCCAGCGCGAAAATCACTCCCATCACGAGCAAGTTGAAAGTGATCTTGAAGGCGAAGGCTATATTCGAGAAGGTCGAGAAATTCATGGTTTGCGTGGTCATGCCGTTCAGCGGAAGCACGACCACACAGCCTATAATGCCGGCGATGAACGAAATCAGCAGCGCCTCGAACAGGAATGAGAGGATGATGCTCCAACTGGAGAAACCGATCGCGCGCATCGTGGCAATCTCGCGCCCGCGTTCTGAGACGGCCGAGTACATCGTGTTGAGAGCGCCGAATACCGCGCCGATGGCCATGATGGCAGCGACCAGCCCGCCCAGCACAGTGATCAGCTGCGTCATGGCCGACGATTGTTTCGCGTAGTAATCCACTTCGCGTTCGACTTCCAAATTCAATTGGGGATCGGAGGTAATCGAATCCTTGAATTGGTCGAAGGCCGCGGGCGAAGTGAGATGAACGGTGGCAGATTGAAAGATGTTTTCCGGGCGCTTGAGCACCTGGTTCAGGATGCGCGCATCGCACCACATCTCGGAATCGAAGGACGATCCGCCAGCGTCGAAGACTCCCACCACCTTCCACTGCCCGCCGCCGAAGCTCACAGTGTTGCCGACGGTCAGGCCCGCGTAAGTTTTCGATGCGTTCTTGCCGACGACGAGCTCGTCAAGACCGGCATGGAACATCCGCCCTTGAACGATCTTCACGAATTTGCGGATTTCGAGCACATTGGGTGAAACGCCGCGTGCCTCCACGTTCGCGTCCGTGCCTGTGCTGATCAGCGGAATGGGAATGACGCCGACGACTTCCTGTGTGACCAGCGGCTGGCCGGACGCATCGCGTGCCACGCCCGGCTTGTCTTGTACAAGCTTTATGGAATCGAGAGTGATGCCGCCCATCATTTCCGAGGTCGAGCCGGCGCGCATGACCAGTGCATCGTCGGGCGTACCTGAGCCCACCAGCGTGGCCCGGAAGCCGCGCGCCAGCGAAAGCATGGCCACGAATACGCCGACCGTCCCGGCAATGCCCAGAATGGCTACGATCGTGGACGTCCAGCGCGCCCGAATGCTGCGGAAGTTGTAGGAGACCGGCACAGATCCGATCAGCGGCGCCAGCAATCCGGCAACGATACCGCCCACGATGACCAAAACCAGCAGCAGCACAACGATGGCTGCTAGCGTGATCACACCACCGAAAATGAGCTTTGGCATCATGCTCAAACCCTCCGAAGGGCATTCACCACGCTCAGGCGCATCGCGCCATAGGCGGGAAGAATTCCGCTGGCAAATCCGACCACAAGAGCGGCGATCACACCGTACGCCAGCGTCTTCGCTGTGACCAGAAGCGGCGGCAATAAACCGGCCAAGGCGCGGCTAAGTGCTGGAATGGCGACCATTGCAAGCAGCAAGCCCACACAACCGGCAAGTGCGATGACCATCGACTCGCCCAAAATGAATCCAAGAATGGCGCGATCCGGGAAACCGATGGCCTTGAGCACGCCCAGTTCGTTGGTTCGCTCGCGCACAGAGATGGCCATCGTGTTTCCGGTGACCAGCAGGAGCGTGAAGAAAACGACGGTCCCAATCGACACAATCAGGAATTTGATGTTTCCGAATTGCTTCACCCAGCCCTGCGCAAACGCGGATTCCGTCTCGGTCTTTGTTTCGTAGGGCGAATTCATATACATGCTATCGATGGCCTTGGCGATGCGCGGGGCATCGTCGGGGTTGGCCATGCGGATCGTGTACCAGCCAACCTGGCCTTGGAGTCTGTCGGGCACGCTCTCTTTGAAGTATTCCCACTGGAACCAGAACTGAGTTTCGTCATCTTCCGGCTTTTCTCCGTGGTAAACGCCGTCGATATTGAACTCGAAGGGTTTACCCGCCAGCCCATAGATGGTTGTCGTGATGGGAATCCGGTCGCCGATCTTCCAGCCAAAGCGCTTCATCGTGACCGCGCCGACAATCGCGCCCTGGCGATCTTTCAGGAAGGTGTTCCACTGATCGTCGGGAACGATAAGTTCCGGGAAAACCTGCCGTTGGTTTTCCGGGTCGATCACAAACTGCGGAAAAAAGTTCTTGGGATCCTGATACACGCCGCCGAACCAGTTGTCGTGGGTGACGTACTTCACGCCCGGAATGCGCAGGATTTCATCCCGGTAGGAGAGCGGGAGCGGGTTGATGATGGAGGTGCGATTGATGGTGACGAGGCGATCCGCGCTCACCACGTCGGCTCCGCGGCTGAATGCATCGTTCACCACTCCGAGCAGCGCAAACAGAAACAGCGCCACCGCGAACGAACCGATGGTTAGTACCAACCGGGCCTTCTTGCGAAACAGATTGGCCAGAATCAGCCTGCCGAATTTCATGAGGCGCCTCCTGCGACAGCGGCTTGCCCCGCTCCGGCCTCAACCAGCACTCCCTTCTCAAGATGGAGCGTGGTTTTGGCCTGGCGCGCAACCACCGGGTCGTGTGTGACCATCAGCACAGTTTTTCCGTGCTCCACGACAAGCCGCTTGACCAGGTCCATCACTCCGTCGGCGCTTTTGCGGTCCAGATCGCCGGTTGGTTCGTCGCAGAGCAGGAAAGTGGGGTCGGCGACGATGGCGCGGGCAATGGCAACACGCTGTTCCTGTCCGCCGGAAAGCTGGCGCGGATAGTGATGCATGCGCTCACCCAAACCAACGATGGAAAGGGCGACTTCAACGTGCTTCCGGCGTTCGGCCCTGGAGAGCTTGGTCAATAGCAAGGGCAATTCGACGTTTTGGAACGCGGTGAGCACGGGGATCAGGTTGTACATCTGGAAGATGAAACCGACGTGGCGCGCGCGCCAGTCGGTCAGCTTGCCGCGAGACATGTGCGTGATTTCATCGCCTGCCACGCTGATGGTGCCGCGCGTGGGAACATCGAGGCCGCCCAGCAAATTGAGCAGAGTGGTCTTGCCCGAGCCGCTCGGTCCCATGAAGGCCACGAAATCTCCCTTATCGACGTCGAGATTCAAGCCCTGCAAGACGTCGATGTCCTCGTTGCCGCGACGGTAGGTTTTGTCCAAGCCGCGCACCTGAACCAGACTGCCTGATGTTCCGTTGCCGTCCACGCGTACCATCATCCACCCTCCTGGGATCAATCCTTATTGACTTCCGCGATTTCCGCTTGCTCGCCTGGCCCCAATCCCTTGCGGGCAAAGCACTCCGTGCCTCTGCACAGCAATATCAAATAGGATGAATAAATCGCTGGATCGTCGCTCTATCGCTTGATCGCTACTGCTTCGCCATCTTTCAAACCGGTTGGTCCGCCAACGACGACGGTGTCTCCGGGCGTGAGCCCCGCCAGAATTTGCGCTTGCGAGCCGTTGGTTGCGCCGACCTTCACCGCGTGGCGCTCGACGTGATCGTCTTTCACCAGGAAAACGATCTCCTGCCCGCTATCGTCGCGGACCGCGTTCTGCGGTACCATTACGCCCTCTGGCCCTCTCTTCCCCTGCTTCTCTTCTTCCCCTAGGAACGTGACCTTCACGCCCATGTCGGGCAGGATGCGCGGATCCAGCTTGTCGAAGGCAACGCGCACCTCGACTGTCGCCTTCTGGCGATCGGCCGTGGGAATGATGGTGCGCACATGGCACGGAATCTTCCAGTCCGGATATGCGTCCAAAACGGCGGTTACTTCCTGGCCCCGCTTCACGCGCGCGATGTAGTTCTCGTTGACGTCCACTTCGATTTCGTTCGAGGCCATATCGACAATCGTCGCGATGCCCGTGCGCGTGAAGCCGCCACCGGCCGAAATCGGCGATACCATTTCTCCCACCTGCGCATCCTTGGAAACGATAATTCCCTCGAACGGAGCGCCAATGACGCAGTTATCCACTGCCTGCTGCGCCTCTTGGATGCGCGCGTCAGCCGCGAGCACCTGTTCCTTGGTGTAGTCGATTTTCGCCCTCAGGCTGTTCTCGGCCATCGTCGCATTGTCGAGCGCCTCCTGAGTTTGAACTCCCGCCGCCTTCAACTCCTGCGCGCGGTGCAACTCGATCTGCGCGTTCTTCAACTGCACTTGCAGGTCGAGAATGCTTGCCTGCGTGGCGTTGCGATCTGCTTTCGCGGACGCCAGCGCCCTCTGCGCATCGGAATCGTCCAGGGTGGCCAGCACAAAACCCTTGTTTACGTGCATTCCCTCGGTAAAAAAGACGCCCGTAACGCGCCCGGTGATCTTTGCCGCTACGGTGGCGCGCCGCTGCGGGGTAACATACCCGCTTGCGTTGAGCAGAGCCCGCGGCCCGGTGTCCGGGGCGTCTATCGTGGCGACTTGCACCGACGGCGTCCGATGCATGTAAGCATAGACTCCGCCCACGACAACGAGCGCGGCGAGCAAGACCAAAAAAACAGTCACGATGCGCGTGCCTGCTTTTTGGGAGCCGCGCTTGTGGGCTTCGATGCGTAGCGCCCCGAGGTCCGGTTTTACGGTTGCTTCAGGCATAGTTGGCTCAGTCGGTCTAACATGCGATTTCCATTATGGTCTACCGAACGTCGCAATCGTACGCGCCGAGGCGCGTTTCACCTCATTTTAATTCACTTCGATACATTTCCTTCGACCCCGGCTCGGACGGGCTGACTACTGTTTCAGAATCCACGCGTTTTGGAGCCCTCAGCTTGGCTAAAGCTAAGATCATGTTTTTCAGTTGTTTATATCCAATCACTGCTGTCCGGCTATAAGCTGAACAGATTCAGTTGGTTGGAAGAGCAGGGTAAATCTTCCTGGGAGTCGATCTGCTGAAGTGCCCGTAAAATGGGGGTTTTCTCGAATTGAGTTAGGCTGAGCACCTGTAGGATTTGGTAGAGACTGTTCTCCAGTTCGAGCCGTTTGCGTACGATGGCCACCAGCACATAAACCGAGACGGCGATCCAGATTTGAGCCTTGACGGCGTTTTCGCTGGTTCCGTAGAAGGCTTTGATGCGCAGGTGCTGCTTGATCCATTTGAAGAACAGTTCCACTTGCCAGCGTTGCTTGTAGATCGCGGCGATGGTTGCCGCGGGCAACGCGAAGTTGTTGGTCAAGAAGACCAGCCGCTTTCCGGTTTCCGCATCGACATAGGCAACCTTGCGCAGCGCATCGGGATAGGCCGAAGCTGATTGCAACGACGCGAGAACGACGGTCTGATCCGAGCGCACACCGGAGTCTTTCTCCACGCGATGCGAGTAGCGGCGCTGGAGAAGCACGTTGGACTTGGTGCGCACGACGAAGAAGGCCGACTCCAGCGTGAAGCGGTAGAGCCGCTCGAAGTCGATATAACCGCGATCCATCACGTAGAACGCTCCGGCTTCGGGCAGGATCAGATCGAGCACGTTCACATCGTGGACCTTGCCGTCGGTGATGTGGATAAAGGTCGGGATGTTGCCGCGCAGATCAAGCAGAGTGTGCATTTTGACGGCGGCTTTCTGGCGACGAAAACGCGCCCACGGAAACAGGCTCAGGCATAAGTCGATGGTCGATGAATCCAGCGCGTAGAGGCTTTGATCGAGTTCGATGCCCATCGCTTCGGTGGCGTAAAGCAGCCGCGCTTGGGCGATCAGTACTTGCGCAAAGTCGGCGTAGATGCGCCAGTCGTGCGTATCGTTGGCGTCGGCCAGCGTCGATTTGCGCACGCGACCGCGAAAGCCCATATGGTAGAGCTTTGGCTGCATGGCACCGAGGCAGGCCTCGATGTCGCGCAGACTTTCGCGATAGGTCAACTGCGCGAAAATCATGGCCAAATATTGGTCCCGGCAAGTAAAGCCTCGTGGGTTCGAGTCGCCACGATAGCGGGCAACGCACTTTTGAAATTCTTTGTGCGGCAGGAATTCGATCAGTTGCGCGAAAATGGTGCGGCCAGCGTTCATGCACCATTGTTTCGCCACCACCGCGAGGCGGGAAATCGGGTTTGAATTTCAAATCGTTCCCGATACGAGTGGCCGCATCATGTTGCTATGTGTGGCGTTACGCAATTTTCTCGAAAAATAGCCGGACAGTAGTGATATCCAATGAAGACGGGGCCCTTAATGCCGCATCGCACAGATTTCGAGGCTTTCGGTATTCCAAAACCGTTGGAGCCGGTATCCGGGACGTATGTCTTTCGGAACACCGGTTTGCCAGGCCCTTTGCCCCTCAGCGGAACGGTAAGCCAAAGACAGCGCGCATGTCGGATCACTTTACGAACATCGGGTCAATCCCGGCATGGAGCGCCCGCTGAAACTCCTCCCACCCACAGGAGAAGTCTGCCTGGCTGCAGCCAGGTACAAAGACCGGAACGCGCTCGGCAGGAGCCTGAAGGCTGAGCGGCGTTGCATTGCGCATCTGGTCGAGGGTCTGCGCCATGTAATAAGTCCGCACGGAATACTCCGCGTTGCCGCGTGTCTTCCATAACTCGAAGACCAGTGCTCCGCCCGGCGGAGTGTCGTTGCGGCGGCCGTCGATGAGCCAGTTCAGGTTCAATGCTCCAGCTATTGCGGCGAGGTTGGTGTCGTGGCCGACAAGGACAAGAAGACGGTCGCCTGGCCTGCCGACCGCGCCCGCAACGGGCTGCGCGGAGACAGCCTGCTGCATCGACTGAAGAATGTGGAGAAGAAGATTGGAGGAATGGGCGCGGGCGATATAACTGGTGCGGTCCGAAATATCCTCATGGGCGGTGTGAAGTTGCACTGTCTCGCGCAGCGTGTGAATATCCACGCGGCCCCAGCCCACGTTCGCGGCATTCATTCCCTCGGCATATTCGAGCAGCATGTTCTCCGCCATGGTGGAAGCGAGGTCGAGCGGGGTGCGCGATTCGGCCATGCGGCCGGAGTCTCCCGGCGCGGTTGAAGAAGGAAGATCGAAGAGGGACAGAGGCGCTGTTGCGCCCGCGCCTGAACACTTCGCGCCGGTCTTGCATCCGCGCAAGACCTCTTCAAGCGCTTCGAGTTGCGGGCGGTAGGCCTCGGTCAATCCCTGCGGGTTGGCTCCAATGCGGCCAGAGATTGCGGCGTTGGCCAGAGACCTGTCGAAATGTCCGGCACCGGCGCCTATTGAATGAAAGAGCGGATCGTGCGTCCCTTCAGGCAGCGCGGCGACTTCTAGCGCGCAGCCCGGCGCAAGGCCCGCGGCGAGAGCTTTACCGGTCTCGCGCGTGCGCTGGTCGGAGTCGGCCACGATCGTGATCCGCGGCGCATCTTCGCAGCCGCTTGGCGCAAGCAATCCCTGCGCGGCCAGCAGCTCACGATCGTAGGCGCCGAAGAGCGTCATCAGTCGCGCGCCATGTTCGGTGAGGTAGCCCGGCGGAACGCTCCACTTGGGCCACGGCTCGGCCGAGTATTGATTCAGCAGATCGGTCTTGCCCGTGGGCGAGCGCACTCCGTGACGGCTGACGATGACGACGAACTTCAACTCCCCGTCCTCTTCGGCAGCGCTCCTCGTAGTCACAGCGCTTGGAGTCTGCGCCACTGCCGTCGAGTAGACGCGTATCTCCGCCGGCTTCCCGCCCATTCCCGGTACGCCGACATAGAGCAGATTCTGCGCCGGAACGAACAAGGCCGTCTTCGCTCCAGCAGCGGTATGCACGATTTCGAGAGGATGAAGATTTTTCGCTTCGTCCACCTGGTATGAATCGACCTCGCCGGCGCCGCTGATCACATACACACGGCGCAGCGCTGGGTCGTAGAACAGGTCGTCGGCTCCATCCGCTGTCGGCTGGCTGGTGATTTCCTCGCCGGTTGCGGCATCGAGAGCAATCACCGTTCCCGGAGTCCGGCAGGCAACAAAGAGCAATTGATGTTCGCTATCGAATGCCATCGGAACATTGTCGGCAGCCTTGGTTAGCTTCCAATGCGCCGCGACCGCTTTGCTGGCCTGGTCGATCGCGGCTACCTCGCTCGAATCCGCGATATTCGCAAAGACACGTCCGCTCCGCGGGTCGATGGCAAGTCCCTCGGGATGCGCCGCCGTGGCAACATTCGCCGCCAGGCTGAAATCGCCAGTGTTTACAATGGCGACGTTTGCGGGATTGGCCGCATCTTTGCCGCCGTGACCGACAAAGAGCAGGCGCCGGGTCTCGTCGAAGGCCATATCGTCGGCATCGTCGGAGAGTTTAATCTTCCCCGCAAGAGCGAGCGGCATTCCCTTGTACACTCTGAGTTCGCCGAGCAAGCCGTCGGAGACATAGAGGCTGCCCGTAGCCGTATCCCACGCAAGACCGTGCGGCTTGCCAAGGCCGGTGATGCTCTGCTCGACCTTGTCCGTCCTCAGGTCGATCACTTCGACAGAGTGATTGCCGGTTGCGGCGATGAAGAGGCGATGGCCCGCCGCGTCGCTGGCCAGATGGTCGAATTTACCGGTGACTCCGAGAAGCGGAATCGTCCGGCTGAGCGAGAGAGGCGCTGGAGATTGCGCCGACAGAGTCGCGCAGCATCCAAGAAGGCACAGCGTAAAAAGAATTCGCATGTTTTATCCGGAATGAGGATGGCAACGTGTGCGGGCGCGCG
Source organism: uncultured Acidobacteriaceae bacterium (assembly GCA_963710875.1). GTDB lineage: Bacteria > Acidobacteriota > Terriglobia > Terriglobales > Acidobacteriaceae > Telmatobacter. The sequence continues at coordinate 784,113 of CAVQBW010000006.1, forward strand.
GGGCTTTGACCGCGCGCCCGTGGGTTGAGTTACTTCTCCGAGCCGGAGGTCCAGCGGAGGCTGGCGCTGTAGGTCGGCTTGTAGTATTCGCGCTGCGTCATGTACTGCGGGCTGCCGTTGTAGAAGCCGAAGACCTCATTGTTGAGGTTAAGTCCCTCCACCTCTAGATGCAACCCGCGATAGATGCGGGCACTCATCTGCGCGTCTGTCTGGAAGTGCGGGTAAAAGTAGTTGTCGCCGCAGGGTCCGTTGATCGGCCCGTTGAGTAGTGGGTCGGCCGGGTTGGGATTGGGGTTGTTGCACGACTGGATCCCGGAGGCAGTGGAGAAGTACTGGTAGGCGTCAATGTTGGAGCTGTTGTAAGAGGCGCCCATGTGCGCCCCGTAACGGCCGAACTCATACCCAGGTTCGATGTTGAAAGCATGCTTCGCCGATCCCATCAACGAAGGCGAGTCGGTACGTTGGGGAAGGCCGCTGATGCGCGAATCGTTGTAGGAATAATTGGCCATCAGGCCCAAGCCGCGAAAAGCGCCGGGCAGATTGGTGAACTTTTGCTGCAAGCCAAATTCCAGCCCCCAGACGGAGGCGTTGCTGCCGTTGGCGTCCTCTTGAGCCAGGGAACCGGGTCCCGCACCCTGCGCCTCTGCCAGAACCAGACAGGTGCCGGTGCAGGGAATATTGGCTGTCACAATCGGATTGGTCAACTGTTTATAGAAGAACCCGGTTTGAATCAGGCCGAAGGGCTTCAGCTCCTGCTCGAGAAGCAGGTCGTAGTTGTTGGCATGGGTGGGCAGTTCGCTGGGGTCGCCGATGGTGGCCACCACCCCGGAGGTGTTGCCGTTGGGCAAAATATACGGCACCAGGTCGTACTGGTTTGGCCTGGAGATGCCGCGCGCATAGACCGCGCGGATGGCCGTCGAGGTCGTAAAGGCATAGCGGGCCTGGATGCTGGGCAGAGGATCGATGTAATCCTGAGTGTTCGTAACCGATGTCGTTCCAATCCAATTTCCGTTGGCATCCATCCCGTCGCTGAAGGGGCCGGCGACCGTGTTCACCAAATATCCCAGCCCGTATTCGTGGGTTGCTTCCAGACGCAGTCCTGTCTGCAGACTCAAGTGATCGAAATGGAAGGTGTTCATGATGTAACCGGCGGAGACGCGCTCGATCAGGTCGTAGTTGGCAGAGTCTGACGAACTACGGGTGGCAGGCACGTCCAGGGGAAGCAGGCTCGGATTGGCGGCAAGGTATTGATCCACCTTGTAGTGGTCCGTCATTTCCCCCATGTGGTAGTTGCCGCTGTAGTAGTTCGGATCCTTGAAGCCGCTGACGAAGATTTCTGAGTTGACAGGAGTAGCATTATCCTCGGCGAGGGTGCAGATCGCAGGGTTAGTGTAGCCGGGATCCGCCTGCGGGCAGTAATCGTAGGTTGGCGTCTCGGCATCCTGGCCCTTGTGCGCATTGCGGAATTCTCCCCCGAACTCCAGCGTGGCCGAGTGCTTGCCGAGGTGATAGTTGAAGCCCATCGCGCCCCACTCCTGCAGGTTCAGTTGAACCGCTTGGCCTGTGGTGGTGTTGATATTGTCCAAGGTGTAATTGGAAAGGCTGAAGATGTTGTCAGCCGGGCTTGCGGCATTCGGCGTCATGCAGTTTGACGACCACTGCGGCAGGTATTGGTTGCCATTGCGGCCGCCGGGGACGTAGTCGCAGTTGGCTTTCGCCCAATCCTTCAACTCTGTGCTGGCGTCGAAGGCGCCGCCCGGATTGCCGCCGGCGTTGAGTTCGCGGCCACGCGAGACAGACGAACCCCAATTGAACCACTTGTTGTTGAAGATGTGGTTGCCGCCGATCGACAGGCTGCCGATGGCGAAGTCGGGACGGCGGATCGAATACTTGAACTTCGGCTTAGCATCGGTCTGGACCGTGTAGGTGTACTTGTCGCCCCAGTCCTTGAAGTCGGTGAGGATGACGTGGGCAGTCAGGCTGGAGTGATCGCTGAGTTTGTAATCGGCGCCCATGGTGCCGCCCCAGCGCAGGCGCTGGTGGCGATACTCGCGCAAATCGATGGAGTCGTAATACGGAATGGCGCTGCCGTCGGGATTAAGGTCCGGCTGCGGCTCAATGTCGTTGTATCCGCGCCCGTTGTAATCGTAGCTCGCGCCCATGATCACGCCCCAGCGCTTGGTTGGGCCGAAACGCTTGCCCAGCGTGAAGCCCGCCAGTCCCATGTAGCGGCCGTTCTCAATCGGCGAGTAGCCCAGCGTGGAAATGGCGTCGAAGGTGGGCGCTTCGCCGGCCATCTTCGTAACCATATTGACCGATCCGCCGATACCGTCCGCGTCCTGATTGGCCGAAAGCGTCTTGTTCAGCTCGATCGACTGAACCATGTCGGCGGGGATGGTGGCCAGCAGGACCTGGCGCACGTTCGACTCCGGCGACGGAATGGTTACGCCGTCGATGGTCGTGTTCGTCAGACGCGGATCGAGGCCGCGAACCTGGACGTAAACCGCCTCACCCTCGTCGCGCTGCACGGTCACGCCCGGCAGGCGGCCAATGGCATCGGCTACGTTGGCGTTGGGAAGTGCGAGGATCTCGCTTTCAGGCATCACTTGCAGGATGTTCGGCGAAGTGATTTCTTCATTGACGGCCTGTATCATATCCTGTCCGCTTACAGCCGACACCAAGACCTGTTCATTGCCCGAGGCCACAGCCAGCATCATGTCTACATGGAGGGTCTGCCCGGCGGTAATCGTAATGCTCTTTTCCGCTGCGGAGAAGCCGATGCTTCTGACCTTCAAGGTGTACACGCCGGGAGGCACGGCCGAGAAGATGTATTCACCGAGCGAGTCAGAGGTTGCAGACAAGCCCGATGGGGTGAGTTGAACGGCAGCATTCTGAATCACAGCGCCGGTTGCGTCGGTCACACGTCCGGTCAGTGCTCCCTTGCCGCTCTGGTCCATGGCGGTGAGCGGAATGACCAGCAGCAATAGGATGGACAAGAATAGCAAGCGTCTCATAGGGTCTCCTTGAACAGTCAGAGATGCAGATTCTCAACGCGAGGCATTGTCCCTGGCTGGCTCTATGAAGGACTGTAGGCGACTTTGTTAAAGACCCGTTAACAATTGGGTGAATCTTTCCTAAGGTTGGGGCGCGCGTCTTTGCGCGAATGTGAATCTGTGATGAATTCAATGATGCTGGGGTGCTGCTTCAGAGCACTTCGCGATTACCCTAAGGAATACGGCAGAAATGCGAATCCTTATCGTCGAAGACGAAGCGCGCATGCTGGAGCTGTTGCGCAAGGGGCTCTATGAACAAGGGTTTGCCGTGATGACCGCAGCCGATGGCGAGACGGGGCTGGAGATTGCGACGGCGCATGACTTCGACGCGATCGTGCTGGACATTGGGTTGCCAAAGCTGGATGGGTATGCGCTGATGCGAGCGTTGCGAGAGAGGGCGCGCACGGCGCCGGTGCTGATGCTGACCGCCCGCGATGCGGAGGACGACATCATTCACGGTTTCGACGCGGGCGCGGACGACTACCTTACCAAACCGTTTTCGTTTCCTGAACTGGTTGCACGCTTGCAATCCATCACCCGGCGCCATCGGGAAGAAACCCAGGGCAGGATCAGAGTCGGTGATGTTGTCCTCGATCCGGCCGGGCACTCTGTCACCCGCGAGAATGAGAGCATCGACCTGACCCGGCGTGAGTTTTTGTTGCTCGCATGCCTGGTGCGCCGGGCCGGCGAATGCGTTTCCAGGCAAGCGCTCATCGAGTGCATCTGGGGCAAGGATCGTTCCGTTGGGCCGACCGCGCTCGATGTTCTGGTGAACGCTTTGCGCGCCAAGATCGACGCGCCGTTTCGCAAAAAGCTGATTTGCACCGTGCGCGGTTCGGGCTATCTGATCAAGCATGACGCAACTGCAGAAAAGGAAGCTCGATGAGATCCCTGCCCATCCGATTCCGGCTCACGCTCTGGTATTTTGCCATGTTCGCCTCCGCCGCGGCGTTGCTGAGTGTGGCAAGTTTCTGGATGCTGCGGCGCAGCGTGGATGCAACCGAATACCACGAGTTGCAAGAGCGCGCCGACGATGTGCGAGCCATCCTGAATCACGAAGATTCCGCGCGGACTCTCGGGCAGATCCGCGGCGACCTTGCCGAAATCTACGATCTCAAGGATGACGGCAAATACCTTCAGGTGCAAGACGAAGACGGCAACTGGATCTTCCGGTCGAAGCGGATGATCGCGGAGAATCCCGATCTTCCGGCTCCCGGACAACTGCCCAAAGAGGGCTTGATCGCGGAGTTTCATCAGGGCATTCACCGCGTGCGCATTCTGGACTACCCGGTTGTCGCGCGAGGAAAGCGCTATTCGGTGCAGACGGGGATCTCGATGAAAAAGCCGCTGGGGCTTTTGGCCGCGGTCCGCACCGATCTGCTGCTGCTGACGCCGGTGGTGATTCTGCTGGCCGCGGCAGGCGGGCACCTCATGAGCCGCAAGGCGCTCCGGCCCGTTGCTGCCCTGGCGCTCGAGGCGCGCCGCATCAACGATCGCAACCTCGACATCCGCCTGCCCGTACCCGATGCCAGGGATGAAATCTCAGACCTTTCCCGGACGCTCAACCAGATGCTGGAGCGAATCGACAGAGCATTCTCCAGCGTCCGCACCTTTACCGGCAACGCCTCGCATGAATTGCGCACACCCATCTCGCTGCTGCGTACCGAGATCGAGGTCGCCTTGCTTCGTCCGCGCAGTTCCGAGGAGTATCGCGAGATCCTCGGCCGTCTGCATGAAGAGACCCTGCGCATGACGAGCCTGGTGGAAAACCTGCTTGCGCTGGCGCGGGCCGATGGAGGCGCAGAGACCATTGTGCTTGCTCCCACCCGGATCAATCTTCTTTTCAGTCAGGCCGCGGAGACCTGGAAGAGCGCAATGAATCAGGCGATGGTCGACTTTCATGTGGAGATGCCGGAGGACGGCCTGGTTGTCTTGGGCGACGCGCATGGCATTCAACGCTTGCTATCGATTCTGCTTGAGAACGCTTGCAAGTACACGCCTCCGGGAGGGGAAGTGACGTTGAGCGCAGCGGCCGATGGGGACCGCATCGCCTTCACCGTTCGCGACACCGGAATTGGAATCGCACCGGAACACAGGCTTCGCATCTTCGATCGCTTTTATCGTGCGCCGCATGCCAGCGAAGCCTTCCCCGCGGGATCCGGCCTGGGCCTTGCTCTTGCCAAGTGGATTGCGGAACGTCACGGCACGGAGTTGTCTGTCGAGAGCGATAGCGGAAGCGGAAGCTGCTTTTCATTTTCGCTGCGGAGAACCGCTGTGGCTCCCCCATCGATTCATCCGTTCTGCGTCCCAACGGGAGAGTCGGAAGTGGAAATGCTCTCGTGAGCCCGCTCGGTTTCACGAACACCATGACCGGCAAGACTCGATGACCGACTTCATGACACAGCTCGTCCGATTGTGCGCTGGGTGTGCTAGCAGTCTGCTTCGGCGGAAGGGTTCAAGATCGGGCAGGCAAACTTTGCTGACGTTCTCAAGTATCGACCGAGTGGTTATGATCGCGGTGTCCCGATCTTTGATTGAGCGAGAGGTGTGGAGGGGCTCATTTTCGTTGGGTAAACCCGGATGTCAATCATTCCTGCATTGCCGGGGATCAATAACAGCAATCGTGAAACCGGCCTTTGGCAAGACCGGATGTGAAGCAACGCGAACTGTAATCAAGGTTCGTAAATTACGAGCAAATGATCATTCCTGTGCGTTGATAATTCGCTTCGCCAGGAAGGTTCTCTCGGATGAGGTTCGCTGTTCGTAATGCGTTAGTCCGAGCGCACCTTGCGGTTCAATCATACCGGGCCGCCTAAGTCCAGGCTCGCGACCACTGAACTGAAGCGCGCGCTCGTTTTCACCGAGCCCCTGACGAATGGGCTGGAATCCACATCGGTCGCCTCCCAGGATACTGTCCTCGTTGCCGGAGATGCAAATTGAGTATTAGGAATGTACTGTTCCCATATCCTCGAACCGCTGTGCGACAGCGAGCAGGCGGCAGCTCATGCCAAAGCCCACAAGAAGACGCTTCAGCGCTACGCACGCGATGGCCTCGTTGTGGGTTTGCGCGTGGGCAAGCTGTGGCGATTCCGGCTGTCGGGGATTTCCGCAAAGCCTGGGCGACGGCCTGTGTCGAAGCAAGGCTCGGTCTGTTCCGCTGCGAAGAATGCGAACAGCCGCTGAACGGCCGCACCTGCGAACTATGCAAGGCCGAAACCCGCTGCGAGGGACGCCTGTTTCACGACTTGCGCAGGACGGCTGTCCGCAACATGGTACGGGCGCGGGTTCCGGAGCGAGTTGCCATGAGTATCAGCGGCCACAAAAACCGCTCAATCTTCGACCGGTACAACATCGTGAACGAGTCGGACGTGCGGGATGCCATGCAGCCAACGCAGGATTACCTGGACGGGAGGCGCAAAGAGCCGAAGATTCCGGCTGTGATGCGGCATGCGGGGGGAAGAATTGAACCTGGACGCCGCCAACCCGGACATTTGGCGGACATCATTCAGATTGATGTAAAAAGTACACGCCTAAACATGGATGTAATAAACATAAGTTATTGATTATATTGGGTGGTTTTTGGTTGCGGGGGCTGGATTTGAACCAGCGACCTTTGGGTTATGAGGGACGCAAACCTTCGGTAAGTACAAGAAAACAGGGCACGGGTGGTAACCCTGTGACCCCCCTGGGAACGGCTGGAAACGCTTATTGGGGACCTTATGGGGACTGATTTTGCAATGCCCAACGATCTGCCCAACGATCTAACCCAATGGTCGGTTTCTGAGGTTGACGAATCTTGCGTTTGACCAATGAATATGGGCCTAGAACGAATGGGGACTGATTTTTCAGTCGCTCAAAAAGCTCCCCAACGACCTGCCCAATGGTCGTCAGCCGAGTGCGGCCTCAGTCCCCTCCGAGGGTAGCCATGATTCTTCCTTTTTCCACCATAGATGCAGAGTGCCAGACCGGCTCTGTTGAGTTGGCGGGATTTCCACCCAAGCCTCCACGCTCCAAACTGGAGCCTCACCGTGAACTGATCCGCGAACTGCGCCGCAAAGGGCGGACGTATCGCGAAGTTGCCCGCCTCTTCCATGAGCGGCTGGGGCTGCATGTCGCCCTCAGCACACTCCACTCCTTCGTGAAGGTCCGCGCAAAGCATCGCAAGCGAACGCAATTTGAACTGCCGCCCGTGGGTCTGGCTGCGGCGGCGGTATCGTCGGTGCTCGACCCCGTTGCCGCACTCAAGGCAAAGCCCGCTGCGCGGGATTCGAAGCGCGCTCGCTTCGTTTTCCGTGAGAATGAACCACTGACCCTGACAACCAATGGAGGTGAGCAATGACGGCGAATACGAAGCGTGTAGTTTTCACGATGGGCGGTAAAGGCGGTGTCGGCAAAACTGGCGTGATGGTTGCCCTGGCCGAGTGGTTTGAGGCGAATGAGATTCCTGTCACCTTGCTTGATCTCGATACGGAGAACAAGGCGCGTGGCTCCCTGCAACACTTTTTCAATGGGCGAGTCACCAAAGTCAACATCCACACGCCAGCCGGACTCGATGCCTTCGTCGATCACCTTGATGGCGGCACACCCATCATTCTTTCCGACATGGGAGCCGGGGCCGGGCAGGTCGCGGCCGACTGGTTCGAGTCGATGTACGACGATGTCTCTGCAACCGGTGTCCGCTTCACTGCGGTCGGCGTGGTGACGCCCGATCCGGCCAGCGTTGAAAGTGTCCTTGCCTGGGCAAGCCGCCTTCAGGAACGCGTCGAGTACGTCATTGTTGAGAACGCAACCAGCGCCTTGGCGGACTTCACGTACTGGAAGTCCACGGAGCAGGCAAATTGCTTCCGCGAAGCCTTCTCGCCGGAAATCTTGCAGATGGAGTTCCGGCTGGCCGAACTCGAAAACCCTGTTCGCCAGCATGGTATCCAACTCGGGCAGGTCGCAGACCGCAAAGCCGAAGTTGATGAACTGAAGAGGGCGTCTCTCGTGATGCGCGCGCAGAGCTATCGGCGGCGGCTCTTCTCTGAATTCGACCGGGCAAAGCAGGTGTTCCTGCCATGAGTACAGAGCCGGAAAACACCAATGCCGTTGTCGCAGCGGGAGAGCCGACTCTGTTCGACTCTCTCGCCCGGCTTGTCCCCGAAGAGATGCAGGCTGCGTACTATCGCGTTCTCGCGCATACTCGTAAGCTCAGTCCCGATGACGAGATGCTGCGCATACTCGAAGCGATGGGCATCCTGGCCCTGCTCACCCGGCAAACACCGATGGAAATTGCAGAGGAGCGCGAGCGATTTCAGGAGATGCTCGATCTTCATCAGCAGTTTTCAGACGACGCGCAACAGAAAATGCTCGGCTATGTCTACAAGTTGGAGTCGCGGATCGCTCGATTGCCCGAGAAGATCGAATCCGGGCTTGATGCGCAGAAGATTGCAAGATTGCTGAGTGAAAGTCTACGCCAGAATTTCTTCGAATCTGGCCTGCCCGCTGTAGCCGGATGTCTGCAAGGAACCAGCGAGATGATGACGCGCGCCCAGAAGGAACTCACTGCCGCGCTCGGCAATCTGAGTGATGCAAACGGCGGAGTCGTTGCTCAGGTTGAGTCTGCGAACAACCGGCTCACGCAGTCTCTGGAGAAGCGGGAGAATGCTCTTGATGTGCTCTTGCATCAACTGAACACCTGGCTGCTGTGTTTCTGGATTCCGCTGATTTCCACTGCGGCACTGATGATCGGGCTGGTTGCTGGCATGGGGATTCGAGGCTGCATGGATTCGGTTCCCGCAGTGGCTGCGTCGCCAACGCCAATAGTGGTGCAAGCTGTTCCAACTCCCGAGCCGCACGAGAACGGCGGGCCGATTGGCAGTCCCAAGCAGCAACGCCATAACCAAAGCAAATAGCGCCGCTGAGCATGAGCGATAGACAGGTTCTCTATCGCTCATAGCAGGCTGGAGATCGGCGAGTGACTATCCCCCATCGCATTCCCTAAGAAATAGTTGACTATGTCTTTATCCGTGAACGATATAGCGGTTTATTGAACGATTTTTGTACTACCTGACTTGTGTATTATCTACATTATGTTATAATCCTCTTGTGACACCCTTGTGGAGGGTAGTGATGAATGATTCGTTACGAAAAGAGGATCGCCGTGTAATGGAGGATTTGTCTTCAGTTGCCGGCAATGGGGCACGGAACGATCTGAACGCGGCTCTTCCGGGCAAAGACAGATTAACCGTGCGGAGCATTGCGGAGAAAACTCAGCCGGTCGCCGCTGCTGATGCTGAGCCTCCGAAGGCGCGTTTGCAGGCGCTATTGCCAGGTGCATTTTTCCCGGAGCCACTACTCGACTCGGGCCAAGCGGCAGCGATCCTAAAAATCCATCCTAAGTCGCTCCAAAGGATGGCACGGAGAGGGGACATTCGCGCCTTGCAGATCGGCAAGGTCTGGCGCTTCCGCGCATCCGTCCTCGACGAGTGGATTCAGCAGCAGCTCGCCGGTTGATTGAAAGCCGGTATTGGCTTCTGCTCCGTCAGGCTGCACTCTGGGATCAGCCGTCCGTTTGTTCCACTATCTACTGGACTTGGTACGCACCACGAGGTGGTGTCCAATGATTCGCCAGATCGGCGCTTGGTGCCTCGGCGACCCCGTGTTTTGTTGCAGTTGCAACGAGAGCAACGAAACGTTGTGTGCGTAATGTGCACTCAGCAAGATCGCGTCACGGCACCGAAAGATTCAAGTTGACCACCCCACTCATGCTTCAAACTAGCCGCGCACATTTCAAATCCAGGCAAGAGAAATTCCATATAGGTTATTGCCCTGCAATAGCTTAGGCCAATTCCACCGAGTTCAGCCGGACAGCGGTGAGACCTGATGTATGCTTTGGCTATGACGGTTTTTCGGGCAAAACTCCCGGAAAACTCGTACAACCATGTGCTTGCGCCAAGACGGATTGCTCATGCGTATGCCGGCTGCCAATGCATTTCTCGCTCATTTGAGGCCTCCTAGAGTAGAGCAGCTGCTCAGCGACCACCTCCTCAAGGTCTCAGCGATCACCTCGTGGCTGACCGCAAAGGCCGGCATACTTTGTGTCGGCGCACTCATCGGCGTTGCACACGCGCCGCCGGATTCGCTTTGCACTCACGCGAGGTTCACATGACAGTGCCGAACGGATCTTTCGCAGAACAATATGCTCATACGCTCGCCGATCACGCTCCCGACGATTGGGAGACGCTTGCGGCTCATCTCGACAAAGTGGCGAGATCTGCTTCCACCTTCGCGGAAGCGTTTGGAGCGCAGCTTTGGGGAGAGGTTCTCGGTCGCTGCCATGATTTAGGTAAGCTCTCAGACGACTTTCAGCTTTACCTCCGCAACGCCGGAGCGGCGTCTGTTGACGCAGGAGCAGAGAACGAGGACACCACCGGGAAGCGGGTTGACCACTCCACCTTCGGAGCACGCTTTGTAGCAAAAGCTCTGGGAAACGTTCCAGGTCAGCTTCTTGCGTTCTGCATTGCCGGGCATCATACCGGACTGCCGGACGAGACGTCCGCCGACGACGCGACGCAACGCAGCACACTTCGCTACAAGCTGGATACGTCCATGTATCGTATTCCCGATGTACCGGCTGCCAACATTGTTCTGCCGAAACTGACATCACCCCTGAAGCCGTCGGCAGCCGGTAGAGACGAGGTTCCGTTCCAGTTTGCCTTTTTCACGCGAATGTTGTTTTCATGCCTGATCGACGCGGACCGGACGCGAACCGAGGAGTTCTGCGCGCCGGAAAAAGCTGTAGTGCGAAGCGGCCTGGATGCAGGGCAAGGCAGGCCATCGCTTGCCGCGCTCAAAGATCAACTTGATGCCAGCTTGCTGGAAAAGCAGAAAGGCGCAACGCCGACGGAGGTCAATCGTCAGCGGGCCATTGTGCTCCAACACTGCCGCAACGCTGCTCAACGGGAGCCGGGTTTCTTCTCACTCAATGTTCCCACTGGCGGCGGCAAGACCTTATCGTCGTTGGCCTTTGCGCTTGATCATGCGATCAAACACGAACTGAGGCGCGTTGTGGTGGCAATTCCGTTCACCAGCATCATCGAGCAGACTGCCGATGTATACCGCAAAGAACTTGGGCCGCTCGCCGAAGCAGCGCTGGTTGAGCACCACACCAATATTCAGACCGAGAAAGACACTCGTTCAAATCAATTGGGCGCCGAGAATTGGGATGCGCCGCTGATCGTCACCACTAATGTGCAGTTATTCGAAAGCCTGTTTGCATACCGGACAACGCCTTGCAGGAAGCTGCATAACCTCGCTCGAAGCGTGATCGTACTCGATGAAGCGCAGACGATTCCGGTTGAGCTGCTCAAGCCTGCGCTGGCTGCGCTGCGCGAGTTGGCGCTCAACTACGGCTGCTCCATCGTGCTTTGCACGGCGACGCAGCCGGCCCTTGAGCGCCGCGATGACTTCGTGCTTGGACTCGAAAAAGTTCGCCCCATCATTCCGGATACGATGCCTCTGTTTCACGCACTCAAGCGCGTGGAGGTGCGCACGCTCGGTAGCCTGCCGGACGGCGAACTGGCGTTGCGGCTCGCGAACGAGAAAGCTGCACTCTGTATCGTGAACACGCGAAAACACGCCTCGCGCCTCTACGACCAAGTGGCTGCGATGTCGGAGACTGATGATTGCTTTCATCTGAGCACATGGATGTGCGGAGCGCATCGGCGAACGGTGCTGAAGATGATTCGGGAGCGGCTCAATGCGCAACAGCCCTGCCGGGTGGTCAGTACGCAATTGGTGGAGGCGGGCGTCGATCTGGATTTTCCCGTGGTCTATCGGGCCGAAGCTGGATTCGATTCGATCGCTCAGGCTGCCGGCCGCTGCAACAGGGAGGGATTGCAGGCGTTAGGGTTGACGTATGTGTTTGAAGGCGAAGAACAGCCACCTCCAGGTTTGCTTCGTGCAGCAGCGCAGACCAGAAAGGAGCTGTTCTCTCGTTATCCCGCCCCCCTTGCGCCAGAGGCGATTGAAGCCTACTTCCGGCTCTTCTACTGGAGCCAGAAAGATAACTGGGACAAGCATAAGGTCATGGAGAAGATGACGTTCGATTCTGCTCGCGGACGCGCTCTTCTGCAGTTCCGTGAAGTAGCCGATGCATTTCAAATGATACGAGACGACCAGTTGCCGATTCTGGTTCCCTACAATGCGAAGGCCGTTGTTTTGAGGGATAGGCTGATGGGCGGCAAGGTACCATTTGTACCGCAGCGCGAGCTACAGCCATACCTCGTCTCTGTCAGGAAAGAAGCCATGCGGCAGATGAATGAGCGTGGGTTTGTCGAGGAGCATGAGTCAGGAGTCTGGCTTCTGCTCAACCGTTCGTTATACAGCGACAACAAGGGGCTGGACCCAGCGTCAACCAGGCTGGACCCGGCTTATTGGGGCACTTATTAGGAGGCGCGAGTGGCATACGGCATCAAGCTGCACTGCTGGGGCGAGTGGGCTTGCTTTACTCGCCCGGAGATGAAGGTCGAGCGCGTCAGTTATGACGTGATGACCCCCTCGGCGGCGCGCGGCGTCGTGGAGGCGATCTATTGGAAGCCGGAGATACGCTGGCACATCGACCGCATCACGGTACTCAAACCGATCAAGTTTACGTCGGTTCGCCGCAATGAGGTAAAAGACAGGATCGCCGCGGGCACGGTGGCCAAGGCAATGAAGGACGGCGCAGGCAATCTCGCGTTCAACGTGGATGATCCTAACAAGCCGGACAATCGGCAGCAGCGCGCGACGCTGATGTTGCGAGATGTGGGCTACGTCGTCGAGGCTCACTTCGAACTCCTAAGCGGTCCGGACAACATCGCCAAGCATCTGGATCAGTTCAACCGGCGCGCCCGCAAGGGCAGTTGCTACACCCGGCCTTACTTCGGATGCCGTGAGTTTGCGGCGGACTTCGCCTTGATCGAGGCGGAGAGCGCCCTGCCCGCGGTCGATGCCAGTCTTCTTGGAGAACGCGACCTAGGCTATATGCTGCACGACATCGACTTTGCCGGCGAAATGCAAGCGCGGTTTTTTCGCGCAACGATGCGTGATGGTGTGATCGAAGTGCCGAAATTTGCGGAGGCGCTGGCATGATTCTGCAACGACTCGCCGAACATTATGATCGCATCGCCGCTTCGAACAAGGATGAAATGCAGCTTGCGCCGCCTGGATTCTCACGCCAGAAGATAAGCTTCTGCGTTGTGCTGGAGCCGGACGGACGCTTGACCTCTATTCATTCCTTGCAGCAACAAGATGGTAAGAAGCTTGTCGCCACATCGATGAATGTTCCGGGGCAGAGCAAGCCCCCTGGTCAAGGCATCAATCCGTGTTTTCTCTGGGACAACGCCTCTTATCTGCTCGGCTGGTCGTCGGACGCCGATGCGGACAAAGCAGCGAGAGCAGCACTGGCGTTTGAGGCCTTCCGCAAGAAGCACCTGGAATTGGAAGACCGGATTGCTCATCCGGCCTTCACTACGGTCTGTTCGTTTCTTCGGACATGGTCGCCGGAGAAGGCACGAGATCATGCTGAGATACTCAAGGAAATTGCTGCAAATTTCGGCGTATTTCGCATTGCCGGACAGATGCAGTACGTCCACGATCTGATTTCTCTCCCAGCGGAAACCGAGGAGCAATCGGCGGCTTCGGAAGCTGGTACGACGCGCACCATGTGCCTTGTTTCTGGAGCCATCGATGAGATAGCCCGCCTGCATGAACCCAAGATCAAGGGTGTCGCCGACGCGCAACCGGGCGGTGCGCTGCTGGTCTCGTTCAATGCTTCGGCTTATGAGTCTTATGGCAAGTCGCAGAGCTATAACGCTCCTGTCGGCGCCGCGATTACGGACAAGTACACCAAGGCGCTGAATCATCTGCTGGAACAGCGAAACCGGCGCGTCTCGCTCGGAGATAGCACAGTTGTTTTCTGGGCCGACCATCCAAACAATGTGCTGGAAGACGCAATGAGTGCGATGTTCTCCGAGCCGCTTCCGAACGAAGGGCCCATCATCGAAGAGGATCAGGAGCGCGTTCGGCAGGCAAGCCTATTGCTGACTCAATTGCGCGACGGTACAGCGAATTCGGTCGAGTCTAAGGATGACCTGCTAACCAAATTCTTTCTGCTGGGCCTCTCGCCCAACGCCTCGCGCCTCTCCGTGCGCCTCTGGGTGGAGACGGATGCGGCGGAGCTTCGGAAACTTTTGGGCTGGCACTTGCGCGACGTTGCGCTTGCCGATGGGAGGGAAGACTGGTTGCTTACACTGCGGCGCATCGTTGCGGCGACCGGGCGCGCGGAACACGACCCAAAGGGCAGGTTTAAGGGATTCGACACGAAAGCCACCTCGCCTCAGCTTGCCGGCGACTTGGCGCGCTCAGTGCTGACCGGCGCGGCCTATCCGCAGTCTTTGCTGGCCACGATGCTCCGCCGCATTCACAGCGACGGCGAAGTCGCCTATGCGCGCGTGGCCGCCATCAAGGCCTGCCTGAATCGTAACTCCCGCTTGCGCGGCAATCCATTGGAGGTAAAAGTGAAGCTCGACCCTGCTGAAACCAACGCCGCCTATAACTGTGGGCGGCTCTTCGCGCTGCTCGAAAAAGTGCAAACCGACAGCGCCGATGGTGAACTGAACACGACGATCAAAGATCATTACTTTTCCTCCGCCAGCACCACGCCGGCGCTGGTCTTTCCGCGGCTCTTCCGTCTCTCGCAACATCATCTGGCCAAGCTGGAAACCGGCCAAAAGATTTACTACGACCGCCGGCTCGGCGAAGTAATGGGACTCATCGATCAGTTCCCTCGCCAGCTTGCATTGGAAGACCAAGGCAGATTCGTCATCGGCTATTTCCATCAGCGCCAAGACCTTTACACCAGCAAGAAGGACAAGGAAGAAGGAGCCAACGTATGAGCACGCCCATCCAGAACCGCTACGATTTTGTGTATTTCTTCGACATCACCGACGGCAATCCTAACGGCGATCCGGATGCCGGCAACCTCCCGCGCATCGACCCGGAGACCAACCAGGGCCTGGTCACCGACGTCTGCCTCAAGCGCAAGATTCGCAACTTTGTCTCTGAAACTCACAATGAGATTCCAGGCCAGCGCATCTATGTGCGTGAGAAAGCTGTGTTGAATGCGTTGCACAATGAGGCTTACCTGGATCAGAAGCTCAAGCCAGAATCCAAGAAGCTCCCAAAAGAGGAAGGGAAAGCCAAAGCACTCACAGACTTTATGTGCAAAAACTTCTTTGACATTCGTACCTTTGGCGCGGTGATGTCTACCGACGTGAATTGCGGCCAGGTGCGCGGCCCCTTGCAACTCACCTTCGCGCGCAGCATCGATCCGGTGGTCTCCGCCGAGTTTGCCATCACCCGCTGCGCCGTCACTAACGAGAAAGATATTGACAAGGAACGCACCATGGGCCGCAAGTTCAATGTCCCCTACGGCCTCTATCGCTGCCACGGCTTCCTCAACGCTTCGCTCGCCGAGAAGACCGGATTCACGGACGACGACCTCACGCTTCTCAAGCAAGCCCTGAATTTCATGTTCGAGACCGACCGGTCCGCCGCGCGTGGCCTGATGGCTCCGGTCCGGTGCATCGCCTTCCGCCACGAAGGCAAGCTTGGTGACGCACGGGCCGACGAACTCTTCTCCATGGTCACCGCGAAGCTGCGTCCGGAGTTGAAGGCGGAAAACCGTCCCGCGCGTTCCCGCTCCGACTATGTTATTGAGTTAACTGGTGCCGTCCCTGCGGGCATTTCTGTGGAAGAATGGGTTCCGTCCTTCCCCGCCGCCGTTTGATGGGAGGTCTGTATGGCCGATTCCGGTTCTGAAGACGATGACGCGCTTTCGATCAGCGGGTTGCAGCATCTGGCCTTCTGTCCGCGGCAATGGGCGCTCATCCATCTGGAACAAGTCTGGGCGGAGAACATGCGGACCGCCGAAGGGCGGTTGCTGCACGAGCGCGCCGACCTGCCCGGAGAGAGCCGACGCGGCGACCTCCGAACTGTACGTGGCATGTGGCTGCGGTCGGAGAGGCTCCGGTTGACCGGACGCGCCGACATCGTCGAGTTTCGTCCAGAACCTTATCCGGTCGAGTACAAGCGCGGCAAGAGCAAGCCGACTGACTGCGATACTGTGCAGCTTTGTGCGCAGGCGCTTTGTCTGGAGGAGATGCTCACGACGGCCATTCCGCGCGGGGCTATCTTCTACGGCAATCCACGCCGTCGCCAAGAGGTAGTATTTACGCCGGAACTTCGCGCTCGGACTGAAGATCTGACCGCCGCGATGCACCGCCTGTACCGCAATCGGGAGACGCCGCCGGCGAAGCCAGGTCCTTACTGCGCCAATTGCTCACTGGTTCACGTGTGCCTTCCCCAGGCCACCGCGCAGCAAGACAGCGCGGCGCGCTGGGTGGCGCGCCAAGTGCATTCGCTCGAACAGGAGGTCTAGTTCCACACGCTATGCGAAAGCTGCTCAATACGCTGCATGTAATGACTCAGGGCGCCTACTTGCACCGGGATGGGGAGACCATTGCGATAAAGGTCGGTCAGGAACTGAAACTGCGTGTTCCCGTGCATACTCTGGAAGGTCTGGTGTGCTGGGGCCAGGTTGCGTGCAGCCCTCCGCTACTGGGTCTGTGCTGCGAACGGGGCGTCGGCGTGTCCTTCTTGACAGAGCAGGGCAAGTTTCTGGCGCGTGTAACCGGACCCGTCTCAGGCAATGTGCTCTTGCGGCGTCAGCAGTACCGGATGGCCGATGGCGCGGACGGCGCTCTCCCTGCGGTGCAGGCGATTGTCGCGGCGAAGATCGCAAACAGCCGGGTGATTCTGTTGCGAGCGGCGCGAGAGATTTCCGATGAGGCTCGGCAAGAACCACTGCGCGAGGCGGCAAACCAGCTTTCTTGGGCGGGTTTGGAGGCTGCGCGCGCACCCTCCATTGACCAGGCGCGCGGCCATGAAGGGTCGGCCGGACAGACGTACTTTTCGGTCTTCGACCACATGATCGTGGGCGACCGCGAGGCATTCCATTTCGACGGCCGTTCTCGCCGGCCACCTCTGGACCGCGTCAATGCGCTGTTGTCCTTCGTCTACGCGCTGCTTCGGCATGACATCGAATCTGCGCTTGAGAGCGTCGGGCTGGACCCAGCGGTCGGCTTCCTGCATACGGACCGGCCTGGGCGACCGAGTCTCGCTCTCGATCTGATGGAGGAGCTGCGCTCCGCGCTGGCTGATCGCCTGGTGCTGACGCTCGTCAACCGCCGTCAGGTACAGGGTTCTGGGTTCACCGAGCAGGATGGCGGGGGCATTCTAATGGACGATGCGACTCGCAAGGAGGTGGTCTCTGCATGGCAACTGCGCAAGCAGGACGAAATCGAGCACCCCTTTCTGAAAGAGCGCATTCCGCTCGGACTCGTGCCCTATGTGCAGGCACTGTTGATGGCACGTTACATTCGCGGCGGTCTGGACGCGTATCCGGCCTTCTTCTGGAGATAACCCAATTATGATGGTCCTGGTCAGTTACGACGTGAGCACCCGCGATGATGCCGGGCGCCGCAGACTGCGCCGAGTGGCCCGATTGTGCGAGAATCATGGCCAACGGGTGCAGAACTCGGTCTTTGAATGTCCTGTGGACGCAGCCCAATGGGTGATGCTTCGGGCAAGTCTTATCTCAGAAGCCGATCCAACAGAAGATAGCCTGCGCTTCTACTTTCTTGGGACCGAATGGAAGCGGCGAGTCGAGCACGTCGGCGCGAAGATTGCCTACGATCCGGAAGGTCCGCTCATTCTATGACAGCTCTGCCGGGAGAGCGTAGCCTCTCTTGCGCGGACCTCAAGCGAGCATAGATTCTCAAAGACATCCGCGCAGCCCCTAACCAGCTTCATTTCAAAGAGATGCCCATTGCTTAGGTAGGCAGCCCTCTTCATGAGAATCCGCGCATGGTCAGTCCGCAGTTGTGGCAAGATATGTCTAGCGCATGGAGTCTGTTACGCTATGCGCCGTCGCCCCCCGCGCGGGGGGCGTGGATTGAAACTTCTTCTTTAACCTCAAAGTGCCTACGCGGGTCAGTCGCCCCCCGCGCGGGGGGCGTGGATTGAAACTCTATCACTACAGCATCAGGCCATGCACCAACGGTCGCCCCCCGCGCGGGGGGCGTGGATTGAAACCATTGCGTCCACCAAGAGGTCCACGGCTATGGCTGTCGCCCCCCGCGCGGGGGGCGTGGATTGAAACAGCTCCGGCGGCGCGTCCCCAACAGCCGTAGGCGTCGCCCCCCGCGCGGGGGGCGTGGATTGAAACGGTTTGGGAGGTGGTCAGCTTGTCCGCAAGTGCGTCGCCCCCCGCGCGGGGGGCGTGGATTGAAACGCGCTCTCTGAAACCCATCCCCAACCGTCACGTCCGTCGCCCCCCGCGCGGGGGGCGTGGATTGAAACAGCTTGCTTTGATACTCAGCGTTGGCCGCCGCCGTCGCCCCCCGCGCGGGGGGCGTGGATTGAAACGCTTTTTTGCTTGACAATGTTTAGTCGCGTATGTCGCCCCCCGCGCGGGGGGCGTGGATTGAAACGTTGTCGATAACTTTGCTTCTGACTGGGAATCAAGTCGCCCCCCGCGCGGGGGGCGTGGATTGAAACCTGCAGCAGGCCGAATTGCATGGGCGTTGGGTTGGTCGCCCCCCGCGCGGGGGGCGTGGATTGAAACTTATCCCGTTGCCTTATACTGGTCGTGTAAAGGCGTCGTCCCCGCGTGGAGGGCGTGGATTGAAACACCTTCAGCCGCGCGCACATTCTGCCCGGCTCCGTCGCCTCCCGCGTGGGGAGCGTGGATTGAAACTAGTTGTTTCTCTGTATCAAGTAGAGGGGCTTCGTCGCCCCCAACTGGGGGGGGCGTGGACTGAAACACAGTCGTGCGCTCCGCGTCCTCTGGCCGGTTTTCTTTTCTCCATCCCCTTCACGGTTAGACTAGTGGCGGTTCTTTCGGCTTCTCTCACTTCCATGCAATGAACCCACTACTCACCCGGCGCTTCCTTCGCGCGAACTCTATTTGCAACAATCGCTTGCAGCGTGGTCTTTCACGCTCATATACTAATGCTGTAAGATACGTACAGATAAGGAAACTCTATGCCTGCCACGAAGAAAGCCACAACCCGACCAAAGCGCAGAATCGTTTCTCCCGCAGAGGAGCGCACTCAACTCCGGCTGACCGTCGATTCCAAATTCACCAAGAGCCATTTCAACCAACTTTTTTCCGTGCTCAAAGTCCGTCGGAAGAACGCCCTCGCTGAGCACATCATCATGAGTTTCAAAACTAAGGCCGCTCAAGCGCAGCTTGTTGCGTTCTACAACAACCAGTGGCTGAATATTCCATTTCAGAGTATCGACACCGCTTTTGTGTTTCCTTTGACCTTCGAGATTGCCGATGAGCTGGAAAGAGTGGGCGGAGAGATTCTCGGCGGGGTGAATCGCTCCAAGGCATTTCGCGTTATGGTGGCCTACTATGCGTTCGTCCATAAACTGAAAAATTAAACACAGACGACTCCCGCATAGTCTCTTCAGAGCATCTTCCAGGCGAGATGGCACTGGTGCTTTAAGCAGCATTCGTATCAGAAGTCGGTGCTCAGGCACGTGTGGTATATGTGCGGCAAATCGTCGCCGTGTTGGAAGATTGAGCCCTCGGAAGCCCTTCCGGCGGGCTACATTGATCCTCGAACGCAGTGCGAACAATCTTCGATCATCTTCGAACACCGTTCGACGTTGTCCGAATTTCGTTCGATCTCTATTGATTCTGTCACCATCGCTAAGCCGTCAGGCTTAGGGATGGTGTCTTCCTTCAAAGCGAGCGCAGCGAGAGTGGTTTTCTGAGTACTTCCCCAAATTGACGCTCGCAGAATCTGGCTGCTTTGACTGCAATTGGGGGATCGCGATGTCAACTTCGCCTATACTGCATCTTCACGTTCAGCCCGAATGCCATGAGGATTTGCATGATGCGCTTTCCGGTTTCCTGTGCCGTGGTGTTCCTCAACAGGGTATAGTGACTCAGCCTGTTGCATTCGGATTTCGAACAGCTTTACCGTCTGGTTGTGCTGACTCTGCGAGCCATGACGGATGGTGCCGGATATGCTCAACGGCATCTGGAACACAGCGACTACTACGATGAAGGCCGTCGTGTTCAAGGTGAATGGCATGGCCAGGGTGCGGAGTTGCTGGGTCTGCGTGGAGAGGTAACGCGGGAGCAATTTGAGGCAGTTCGAGAGGGGTTGCATCCAGAGACTGGAGAATTCCTCCGCCCTCGCCACAGTGCTGACCGCATTGATGCAAATGGAAGCGAACAGAGCAAAGGCCGGTCCCTGTACGATCTGACATTCTCCGCGCCGAAGTCGATTTCGATTCAGGCACTCGTCGGCGGTGATGAGCGGTTGATTGCGGCACATGACAAAGCTGTCCGGGAGGCTTTGGCTGAGGCAGAGAGCTATGCTGCCGCGCGTGTCCGGCTGAATGGTGCGAACGAGGACAGGGCAACGGCAAACTGGATCGTGGCCGCATACCGGCACGACACCAGCCGTGAACTTGATCCGCAACTGCACACCCACGCCGTTACAGCCAATTTGACCTTCGACGGCGTGGAGGGCCGCTGGAAGGCATTGCAAGCATCGGGCTTGTATGAGCGCCGTGCGTATCTGACGGAGATTTACCGGAACGCACTGGCGCGTGAAGTCTATAGCCTGGGATATGAGATTGAACAGCGCCGCGATTCCAAAGGCAGAGATCACGGCTTCGAGATTCGCGGCGTCTCGGATCAGTTGCTCGAAAAGTACAGCGTACGCAGCGCGCAGCGGGACGCCGCCATCGAACGATTCACCGCAGAGTATGGCCGCAAGCCGACCAATAATGAAATTGCCGTGCTCGTCCGTGAATCCCGCGCCGACAAACTGGCCGAAATCTCTAAGGAGAAATTGCGGAAACAGCAGCAGGCAAGATTGTTGCCTGAAGAGATCCACACACTGAAGCATCTGCACGAAGAATCTCATAAGCGTGCTGGGGTGATTCCCCATGAACTCTCGCAAGCAGCGGAGTCGCTTCAACATGCGAAAGAGCATCTCTTTGAGCGCAGCTCAGTTGTGCGCGAACACGAGTTGATGACTGAAGCACTGCGGTACAGGCGCGGAAAGATTGATCGCCATCAACTGCGCGGTGCTCTGGAGTTGGAACAGTCGCAGGGGTCACTTATCCGGTCCAGGAACAATCTTGCCACGCGCGAAAGTCTTGAACGCGAACAGCGCATGATTGCAGCGATAGACGGTGGCATTGAACGCTATGAACGTTTGGGCGGGAAGCGCAAATTCAGCCCATCAGAGCGACTGCGAGAGGAACAACTGCGTGCCGTTCATCAGATACTGGACTCGCAGGATTTCGCCGTCAATCTACGCGGAGCCGCCGGGACCGGCAAGACTGCAACACTCACGGAAATCGCCCGTGGTTTACGCGAGGCGCGCCGGGAAGTATTGGCGGTTGCGCCAACGCGCGGCGCGGTTGAGGAGTTGCAAAAGGTCGGCTTTCGCGATGCGATGACGATCTCGCGATTGCTGGATGACCCAAAGGCGCAGGCCGCGTTGCACGGCAGAGTGCTGGTTGTGGATGAAGCGGGCATGGTCTCAGGCCGTCAGATGGAGGGTCTTCTCAAACTGGCGGAGCGCGAAGAGGCGCGGATTCTGTTCTCTGGTGACACGCGCCAGCTTCAGAGCGTCGAAGCATCGGATGCACTGCGCATTCTGGAACAGGAATCGCGGATGAAGTGTGTTTCACTGATGGCTGTGCAGCGGCAGACGCAAGCTCAATATCGGGATGCCATACAGACGTTGCGGCATTCGCCGGAGCAAGGGTTTGAGAAGCTGGAACAGCTTGGCGCGGTTCGTGAGGTTCCGTATCTGGAGCGTGCGCAGGCGGTAGCATCTGCGTATCGGACACTCACCTCGGATGCAAACCGTTCGGTTCTTGTTGTTGCCGGAACGCATGAGGAGATCGGCAAGATCACCGATGCCATCCGCGAGGATATGAAGCAGCGCGCCGAACTGGATGGCGGTATTGTCTCCGAGCGTTATGTGTCGCTGCAATGGACCGAGGCGCAAAAGAAAGATTTGGTGAACTACAAGTCAGGGCAAGTTCTGCTCTTCCATCGCTCTTCGCGTGGCGTCGAAAAGCATGAGGCGCTCACTGTTGAGCGGGCAGACAAATCGGGCATCGTCGCCAGGGACCAGCATGGCATGGAGCGCATGGTGAGTCCATCACAGGCGCGCTCATTTTCTGTATATGAATGCCAACAGATCGAAGTGGCTCCCGGCGACAGGCTTCTGCTGACGGGCAATCGCGGCGGTGCAGGCTTCCGAGCCACCAACGGCGAACTGGTGAAGGTGCGCGATGTCGATGGCGGCCGCATTCACCTTGAAGATGGCCGGACACTGCCCACGAATTACCACGAGTTCGATCACGGCTATGCGGTTACCGCGCATCGCAGTCAGGGAAAAACTGTAAATGCACTAATCATTTCTGCCGATGCCATGAAGCAGGAGTTGTTCTACGTCGGGGCCTCGCGTGGCCGCCAGGAGATCGTCGTGGTCACCAGTGACCGCGAGCAACTGCGCAACTTGCTCGGCATCTCCACGGCGCGGCCATCGGCAACTGAACTGGCGAGAAAACAAATGCCGCCTCATCTCGCGCCAATGAGTAGCCCTGAGCGACCGCCATTGCAGACCAGTGAACCGTCGCTGCTACGGAAAAAGGATAGCCAAAGGCACGATATGGGAATGAGCCGGTGACTATTGGGAATCACTGTAGCGTCTGAGCGTCACAGCATCCCAGCAATGTACGATTATTTTACGCATTTCAAGAAAACTTTTGTCGGCGGACGGAGACCCAGGGTGAATAAAGTTGATGGTGAGCTTCCCGACGCTGGTGCATCCATCGCGGAAGTGCGACGGCTTCGAGAAGAGAACTCCCATCTGCGTAGCCTCTTGATTGCCCATGACATACGAATTCCGGAATCCGCGAATTTCACGGGTGAGCCACCTCAAGTCTCCAATTCTGCATCTGAGGTACGGAATCCTGTAGTGGGTACGGCGGAGCAGCGAATCGCTATATTTCGCAGTTTGTTTCGTGGTCGTGAAGATGTTTATGCCATTCGCTGGGAAAATGCTGACGGTCGATCTGGATACATGCCCAAGGCGGATCGCGACTGGAAGTCATATCTAAGCGCCACAGCCGAGGATCGCAAGAAGGTTGATCGTCTGACACGAACTTACAGGCCGCTCACTGATGACGTGTTGCGCGCGCATCTTGTTGGCGAGCACACGGTCGGGATATATCCGCTCCTACAGGACGAGACATGCTGGCTCTTGGCGGTCGATTTTGACAAGAAGACGTGGCAGCAAGACGCCACCGCATTTCTCGAAGTCTGCCGCGAACTCAACATCCCAGCAGTACTGGAACGTTCCCGATCAGGAAATGGCGGACATATATGGATATTCTTTGAGCGAGCGATCCAGGCCACAACCGCGCGAAAACTTGGCTGTGTGATTCTCACTCGAACAATGGAATCACGCCACCAGATAGGATTGGATTCCTATGATCGCTTTTTCCCCAACCAGGACACGATGCCCAAGGGAGGTTTTGGCAATCTGATCGCCCTCCCGCTGCAAAAGTCCCCACGCGGAAACGGGAACAGCGTCTTTATCGATACAGAGTTCCGCCCCTATCCGAATCAATGGGAGTTTCTGGCAAGCGTAAAGAGGATGCCTGCTGACGCAGTAGAAGCAGTGGTCCTGGAGGCGCAAAAGAGCGGAGATGTTATCGGTGTCAGAATCAGTATCGTCGACGATGAAGACGTTGATCCCTGGATGTTGCCACCATCAAAAACGAGAGCAGAACGCGAAATCGCTGGACCCTTTCCAACGCAGGTACAAATTGTTCGGTCGAATCTTGTGTATGTCGAGAAAGATGGGCTTCCTCCAGCGATGTTGAACCGGCTTCTACGCCTGGCGGCATTTCAAAACCCAGAGTTCTATAAAGCCCAGGCTATGCGGCTTCCCACATTCAACAAGCCGCGAGTGATCGCATGTGGCGAAGATCTCGCCAAATACATCGCATTGCCGCGCGGCTGTATCGCTGAAGTTATGCAGCAACTTGAGACACACCGCATCAAGACGGTGATCGATGATAAGCGGTTTGCAGGTCTTCCAATTGACGTGGAGTTCTCTGGTCAGCTACGTCCAGCGCAACTCGACGCTGCCGCTAAAATCGCCGAGCACGACGAAGGAATTCTGTGCGCTCCTACCGCATTCGGCAAGACAGCTTTGGCCGCTTGGATGATTGCGACACGGAAAGTGAATGCTCTCGTGCTGGTTCACCGCCAGCAGTTGCTCGATCAATGGCACGCCAGATTGGAAATGTTTCTCAACCTCCCCAAAAAATCAATTGGTCAGATTGGCGGGGGCAAGAGCGATCCGAGTGGCTGTGTCGATATTGCCATCATCCAAAGTACTCATGACAAAGCTGGGGTGAAAGACTTCGTCGCAAAGTACGGTCAGGTCATTGTCGATGAATGCCACCATCTATCTGCATTTACATTCGAACAGGTAATGAAACAGGTAAAAGCGAAGTATGTCCTCGGTCTGACGGCAACTCCTGAACGTAAAGACGGACACCATCCCATCATTTATATGCAATGCGGTCCAATACGGTACAAGCTCAGTGCGCGTTCAATGACTGCTTCCTCTCCGTTTGAGCATGAGGTAGTTCCTCGATTGACAGAATTCTGCTCGCCGCCTGAACAGGCTGACACTACGATTCAGGAACTGTACGCCGCGCTTGTAAATGACAACACCCGCAATGAACTGATCGTCAGTGATCTTCTGCGTATAGTCCAAGATGGATGCTCGCCCCTTGTACTCACAGCTAGAACTGAACACTTGGCGTATTTCGAGACGGCTCTCGCGGGCAAGATTGAAAACGTATTTGTGCTGAAGGGCGGAATGGGAAAGAAGCAGCGGCGGACGACAGCAGAGGCAATTGCAGCCGTTCCTGAGAGTGCGCCAAGAGTCATACTGGCAACCGGCAGTTACATCGGCGAAGGATTTGACGATGCTCGGTTGGATACGCTGTTTCTGGCAATGCCCATTTCATGGAAGGGAACGTTGCAGCAGTATGTCGGACGTCTGCATCGGCTGCACGACGCGAAGCGTGTTGTCCGAGTTTACGATTATGTTGATTCCAACGTTCCAATGCTGGCAAGAATGTATGCGCGGCGATTAAAGGGTTACAGTTCCATCGGCTACCGGATTTGCAATACGCCCAATGATGTATTTGAAAAGGAACAGCAAGCATCTGGCCCAGAGAGTCGAGACGCGGAACCACTCGGAGAACATGGAGGAAAATGACGCAGAAGCAATGCAAGCCCGTGTTGGTCCATATGGACAATCGCAAACTGAAACTTGGACGGGAGACCAATCTCCCCTCCTTCAGCAAGGCGAAGCTGGAATCTCTGATCGAGGAAGCTATCGTCGATGCTCATGGTGACGAGGAGCAGATCGGAGGCTTTTTTACTATGATTGAAGAGCATCTTGCACTGCCTTTTACCGTGAGTACCCTCGGGGTTGAGGCCATTGTGGAGAAGGTGGATATGACACGCGACGGCCGAATTGTCGCGGTTTGTCGGCGCGACGGAGTCAAGCAGAGGATTGAAATTCTCGATCTGCCGCTGCCCAAACCCGCACCAGAAGGCGCGGAGTGGATTGCGGCATACAGCCATTGGCGCAAAGGGTTCTAAATGAGCGAATACCAGTATTACGACTTCAAGGCAATTGATCATGCACTGACAAAAACCGAGATGGCCGCCCTGCGGTCCGTTTCCACGCGCGCCGTAATTACCTCGACGAGTTTCACTAATCATTACGAGTGGGGCGAGCTGAAAGCTGATCCGCTCAAACTCATGGCCACGTATTTCGATGCGTTTGTCTACGTGGCGAATTGGGGCACGCGGGAGTTTCATCTTCGTTTGCCGCAGGATTTGGTTGACACTAAACAACTCAAAGCAATGCTCCCAGGGAAGTCCGTGCAGATGCGCAGTACTGGAAAGTTCGTGACGATCTCCTTTGCAAGCGAACGAGAACCCAACGATGACTGGGATGATGGCACTGGCTGGATGGGATCGTTGATCTTTTTGCGTGCCGATCTGCTTCGCGGCGACTTCCGCGCGCTCTATCTCGGATGGCTTTTCTGCGTGCAAAACGGGGAATTCTCCGACGGAGTGTTGGAGCCTCCCGTGCCCGCCGGCCTGCGCGAACTGTCAGCGCCGTACGATTCGTTGATTGAGTTTCTTGGAATCGATGAGGATCTCGTCGAAGTTGTCGCCACTGCTTCAAAGCCATTGAAAGCAGCGCCGTTGCGCAAGGAGATTGCGGCTTGGATTCGAGGTTTGCCAGAAAATGAGAAGGATGGCCTGCTCGTAGAAGCACTGACAGAAACGGATGAACGGTGGAGGATAGAGCTTCTGCGCCGCTTCGAGCAAGAGAACGTTTCTGTCTCAGATCGCGGAGCAGTTGATAGGCGCACAATCGCTGATCTTCTGGCAGCGTCCCATGCCCGCGCCGAGGAGCGTATGCGGAAATTGAATGCGCAGCGAGCAGCGGAGGCTGCGCGGAAGAAGGCAAAGGAAGAAGCAAACCGGGCACTCTTCCTGGACCAACTGGCAAAGCGCGAAAAAGAGGTCTGGAAGCAGGTGGATGCGTACATACAGAAGCGACAGCCAAATGATTACGACCGGGCTGTGATGCTGCTATCGAATCTGCATGATTTGGCTGTTCGTCAGGGTGGTGAAGATGAATTCCATTTGACAATGGATGATCTCCGCAAGACCCATGCAGCCAAGGAGAGCTTTCTGCGCAGGCTGGCAAATGCGAAGCTATAGCCGACGTTGGCCGAATGAACTTGCATCTACACAGCGCAGTTTACTTGTAAGCGCACGTCAGCATATACTTGCAATAGAACGTCTTTAGGAACTTGTATTCGCCCGGAAGGGGACACGCGCAAATGGCGACACCGAACGAAAAACTGGCGGCATCTCTGAGCGTTCTCCAGAAACTTCAGAAGGACGGGCGTCGTGTCTTTCAATCGAACGAATTGAGCCGGGTTCATCGGGACCGGCTGCTGAAACGTGGATTCATGCAGCCGGTTATGAAAGGCTGGCTCATCTCGGCCAGTCCTGATGTGCGGCCTGGAGATAGCACGCCGTGGTTTGCGTCCTTCTGGGAGTTTTGCGCCCGATATTGTAACGAACGTTTCGGGAGGGACTGGCATCTTTCACCGGAACAATCGCTTCTGCTCCACGCTGAAAACACCATCATTCCGGCTCAGGTGATCATTTACAGCCCGAAAGGCCATAACAACACAGTCGGGCTGCTCTTTCGCACATCGCTGTACGACCTGAAGGAACAGCAATTCCCAGCACGCAATGACTTGGTTGTCCGCAATGGCCTGCGAATCTTTTCCCCAGCCGCAGCACTGATTCGAGTACCAGAGTCCTTTTATGTTCGCAACCCGATTGAAACCCAAGTTGTCCTGGCTGGCATCCGCGACGCATCTGAACTGCTCCGACCTCTTCTGGATGGAGGCCACTCTGCCATTGCCGGCCGTCTGGCGGGTGCTTTGCGTCGTGTTGGCCGCGCGGAACAGGCTGGTGAGATTCTTTCGACGATGAAGGCGGCCGGGTATGACGTTCGAGAAACAGCCCCGTTTGAAGTTGCGCAGCGCGTATTCGCAATAGGTGGGGCTGCGGAAGCGCCCATCGTTGGCAGGCTTCAGGCTATCTGGTCGGCATCGCGCGAAGCCGTGCTGGAGAGATTTCCTAAGCCGCCTGGGTTGCCCAAAAGCCAGACGGCATATCTGGATTTTGTCGATGGGATTTACCAGAGCGATGCCTATCATTCGCTGTCTATCGAAGGCTACCGCGTCAGCCCTGAGTTGATTGAGAGGGTTATGTCGGGAGCATGGGACCCGGCGCATCACGAAGCAGACCGGCAAAGCCGGGATGCCCTGGCTGCGCGTGGGTATTGGCAAGCCTTTCAAAAAGTGAAGGGAACCGTATCCAAAGTGCTCGCTGGAGAGAATCCGGGAGCGATTGCCAGAGCGGATCACAAAGAGTGGTACAGAGAACTTTTTGAGCCATGCGTTGCTTCCGGCCTGATCCCGTCCTCGGCCCTGGCTGGTTACCGGAGTGATGCCGTATACCTGCGAAATTCAAGGTATGCTCCGCCGCGTTGGGAAGCGGTGCGCGATGCCATGCCCGCACTGTTCGATTTGATCGAGGCGGAACCGGAACCATCTGTTCGGGCCGTGCTCGGTCATTGGCTCTTTGGATATATTCATCCGTATCCCGATGGCAATGGCCGCATGGCTCGCTTCCTGATGAATGTCCTGCTGGCATCTGGCGGGTATCCGTGGACGGTGGTTCGTGTTGAAGACCGCACGGAGTATTTGAAGGCTCTGGATCGTGCGAGCATTGACGTGGACGCCAGGCCCTTTGCAAGTTTCATTGCGGAGCGGGTCCGGTGGTCGCTCAAGAAAACGAAGCGTTCCTTGGGATCATAGTCACAGAATGGTCCTTGGCGCTACAGCCCACGTTGAGATTGTTTTCCAGACAGGGATATGATTTCGATTTCATAAAATCAAAACTTCCCTGCGCCAGTGGTTCCTCAAAGAGCCTTCAGTTCCCTCCTGTACCCTGATGCAACTCCGGTTTCCAACAATCCCTTGGCGATTATCCATGAGGCGCAAATTGCTCCTCTGCCCAAGATAGACACGCCCGGCAATCGAATGCATCGTAGTAAATAGGAGTGTACGAACGATGTTCGATTACCGCCATGCTTTCCAACTCCTACTGAATAGCGAACAGGCTTCGGCCCGCGCGGAGGTACATTCCAAATCCCGACCGCGTCACGCGCGTACCGGCTTCCTCGCTGGTCTGCGTGGTGGCAAGTTTTGGCATTTCCGAGCATCGGATTTCAATGGCCGTTCGCAGGACGGGGAGCACACCGCTATCGACTCTCAACCCGAACGGCGGTACTCTGTTCTTAACCACTCGTGCCCGCAACAAAAGAGGAGGTAACCCTTGTTTGTTCGGACACGGTATCAGTACGGAAGTTTACGGCTGAGGAAGCGCGAGCGCGGTCCTGATGTGTGGGAGTTTCGCTACTACGAAACGGACTCCCAGGGCGAGCGGAAACGGCAGAGTGTGATCCTTGGGGATCGCAACTTGTACGTGACGGAAACCCAGGCGCGGAAGGCTACGCAAGCTCTTCTTCTTCGACTCAACGAAGAGTCTCCACGTGCGGAAGTGGAGGCTGCAACTTTCGGAGCCTTGCTCGACCGCTATGTCGAGAAGGAACTCTCGGAACGCTACTCAACCCGGAAGTCGTATCTGTCGAATATCCGGGTTCACATCCGCCCACGTTGGGGGGAATACCCCGTGGACAAAATGAAGCCGATGGCAATGGAGCAGTGGCTGCACGATTTGCCATTGGCTCCAAAGTCAAAGACTCATGTGCGGGGAATCATGCACCTGGTTTTCAAGTGCGCAGAGCGTTGGGGCATTGTCGAACTCGGCAAGAACCCCGTCTCTCTGGTGCGCGTGAAAAACGCAAGCAAGCGGCTGAAGCGGCCTCGGGTTCTGGACGTGGCCGAGTATTTTGAACTGCTCAAGCATCTGGACGAACCACACCGCACGATGGTCCTGGTCGCACAGTGCCTGGGCCTTCGGGTTAGCGAGATTCTGGGCCTGCAATGGGGCGACTTCAGTTTCGAGAATCGCTCGGTGCTGGTTCAGAGAAGCGTGGTGGGCGGCAGGGTGGACGATGTGAAGACGGAATATTCGAAGGACGATGTTCCGCTCGATGCTCGTCTGGCCGAGGCGCTGTTGAGCTGGCGCGCTGCTTCATTCTTCCCGCGAGACACCGATTGGGTTTTTGCCAATCCGGTAACGGGAAGTCCGTACCACCAGGAGAGCTTGCGGAAAAGGCAGCTCCAGCGGGCTGCGAAGCTGGCCGGGCTGGGAGAGGACATTGGGTGGCACACATTCCGCCATACCTATCGCTCCTGGCTCGACGAAACGGGTGCTCCGATGAAGGTGCAACAGGAACTGATGCGTCACGCTTCGATCCAGACGACGATGAATGTCTATGGGCGGGCCATGACGGAAACCAAACGCCGTGCGAACAGTCAGGTTGTGGGACTGGTATTCGGCTCAAACTCGCAGCATTCACCTGAAAACACGAGTGTTGCGACCGTCCAATAAATGGCAGTTGTTCCTAATGGGGGATAACGGGGACTTTCCGAAAGTAGCCAATTTCTGTAAGTTATTGATTTGATTGGTTGCGGGGGCTGGATTTGAACCAGCGACCTTTGGGTTATGAGCCCAACGAGCTACCGGGCTGCTCCACCCCGCAAGTACAGTCTATCAATTGGTTTGGCATGGGTCAAATTGTTCGCGGCGCAGGGCGTGCCTGTATCCGGTAAACTGCTGAGAATCCCGGATCGCCGGCGAGGAAGCCCGTAAATGTCTCTGCTTTATGTCGTTGTTCTGGCCTTCATTGTGGTTGCGCTGCTTTCGGTGGCGATCTATCGCACCCTCCTGGTGAAGACCAAAGCCGATTACCTTGTGGCTGGGCGGTCGTTGCCGGCCGTGGTGCTGGTGCTGACGCTGCTGACCTCTTGGATCGGCGCCGGAAGCCTCTTTGCCGGGGCGGAAAATGCCTACAAGAACGGCTTTGCGGCGCTGTGGCAGCCGGCCGGGGGCTGGCTGGGACTGCTGCTGATCTACTTCATCGCGCCCCGCGCGCGCAAGTTCGCCCAGTTCACGCTGCCCGATCTGCTCGAGGTTCGCTATAACCAGACGGCGCGGGTGCTGGGCACGATCGCCATCGTCTTCGCTTATGTGGGAATCACCAGTTACCAATTCAAGGGCGGCGGCAACGTTCTGCACCTGATCTTCCCCGAGACGGTGACACCGGAGCTGGGAACCTACATCATTGCAGCCTTCGTCATTGTGACGACCGCCCTGGCCGGCATGTCGTCGGTGGCCTACATGGACGTGGCGATCGGTTCGCTGGTTACAGTCATTTGTATTGCTGCCACGCCGATGCTGTTCTTCAAGGCCGGTGGCTGGGCCGGCCTCCACTCCGCGTTGCCACGCTCCCACTTTCAGGTACTGGGAAACCTGTCGATTCTGCGCGCGCTCGAATTCATGGTGCCGGTTCTGCTGCTGATGCTTGGCAATCAAGTGATGTACCAGAAGTTTTTTTCCGCAAGATCGGAGCGGGACGCGCGCATCTCGGTCGTCGGGTGGATCCTGGGCACCGTGCTGCTGGAGACGCTGATTGTGGCCATCGCCGTCTTTGGCTCAGCGCTCTACCCCTCCGGAGAGGTTTCGAGACAGCCCTATGAGATCATCCCTTACACGGCGCGCCACGGCCTGCCTGCACTGATGGGTGCTCTGCTGCTGGGCGCGGTCTTCGCCAAGGTCATTTCGACCGCGTCGAACTATCTGTTTTCTCCGGCGACCAACCTTGTCGAGGATGTCTTTGTCCGCTACATCGCGCCGGGGGCTTCCAATAAGCGTGTCCTGATCGTCTCGCGGCTGGCAGTGGTGCTGCTGGGCTGCTGGGCGCTCTATCAGGCCATATATGCCCCAAGCATCCTGGCAAAGATGCTGTGGGCGTATACCATTTACTCCGCCGCGTTGACGCCAGTGGTGCTAGCGGCGTTTTACTCCAAGCGCGTGACGGCCTGGGGCGCGGTGGCGGCTATCGGAAGCGGAACGGTGGTTACGCTGGCCTGGGATCTGCCCGGAGTCAGGCAGTTTTTCCCGCGGATTCTGGCCGATCGCGACGCCATCTTTCCGGCGCTCTTCGTGGCTGTGGCAGCCATGATAGTCGTGAGCCTGTTTACCGCCAAGCCGTCGGCGAAGCAGTTGGAGCAATTCTCGGATTAGGGCTTGCCGGCTCAGGGAAGCGCCTGATTTCGGCGCGAAGCGCAAGAAAAAGTCCTTGCGGATGTGGCGTTTGGCCTTACACTGTCGCTGTAAAGCCAAGTGACGCCATGCCGGTCGCTCAATTAACGCTTGAAATCCGCATTGAGCACGCCCAGTCGCTCAAAGACCGGCGGCAGGTTGTGCGCTCGCTCAAGGACCAGCTCAAGCAGGGCTTCAACATCTCGGTGGCCGAGATGGACGAGGCGGTGACGTGGCAGTCGGCCACCATCGGCGTGGTCGCCATCTCGCGTTCGCGGGATTACCTGCACGGACTGATCGAAGAGGTCGAGCGCGCGGCCCGCCGCATCCTCAACGAACATGGCGCGGAGCTGGCGGACGCCTTCTGGGACTACATCGAGACCTGAGGCGGCCGGGAATTTCCGGGGTGAGCGAGAGCGATTCGACGCATAAATTGGTTCAAAATGCACGAAAAAGCGGTGTTTTTGGCCCAAAAATGGGCCAAAAAACGCTGTTTGCAGTTACCGAAGAGTTAACGGGTAGAAATTACATATGATTGATTCTATGTTAGTTGCACGCCGTCAGAGGCTCGAAGATGGGCCTCCACGGGGGGAGGGGGTGGGGGGTGGTACGGGGTGCGGACCGGCCACATGCCTGACAGATCAGACTGCTGACGGTTTCCTGACCATTTCTATGGTGCGACGAAGGCGGAAAATTCTATGCAAAAACAGACGAAGATTTTTTGGCATTTGGAGAACTCCACAGGGACGGAATTGTGAGAAGCTGGTTCCGATCTCTAGAGGAGCACCATGAATGACACGGCCGCGATCATCCAGGCCATCCGGTACGGCGACATGGCGGCCGTCAAGCGCCTGCTGAGCGCCGATCCTGAGCTCGTGAACTCGAGCGACGAGCATCTCAAGACGCCGCTCCATTGGGCTGCGGAATACGATCGCCGCGAGATTGCCGAGATGCTTTTGGACTCAGGCGCTGAGCTGGAGGCAACCACATCCTGGGGCGCGACGGCGCTCGACTGGGCGGCGACGATGGGCAGCACGCAGGTTGCGGATCTGCTGCTGGCGCGGGGTGCGAAAGGGATGAATCTGGTGACGGCGGCGAGTCTGGGGAAGCTGGATCTGGTTCGCGAGTTTCTCGATTCAGGTGCGCCCCCGGCGTCGCTTGCCAAACCGGCCCCGGCAGAACCCGACGATCACTGGGTTGCCGATTCCGCCCGCATGAAGGGCGACGTGATCTCACACGCGTTTTATTGCGCTTGCCGGAATGGGCAAACGGCGGTTGGGGCTTTGTTGCTCGAGCGCGGAGCAGACGTGAATGCAAAAGGGGTCTTTGGTGGGACAGGCTTGCATTGGGCGGCGATCAACGGTCACAAAGATACAGCCAAGTTTCTTGTGGCGCATGGCGCCGATCTCGCCATCCGGGATGCCAAATTCGATGCAACGCCGGAGGGATGGGCGGCCGAGGGCCGGCACGATGAGATTCGGGAACTGGTTCGTTGCTCGTGAGTCGCGCGCGACAGGCCGTTCACAGGTTCGGTGGGTGGCGTGATGCGCGTGTCAGGATGGGGGGATTGCGCGATCCTGAGCTCTGGAAGCGAGTTTCGCGCCGCGCCCTACGGGGCGGAAGGGATATCGGGGCGTGGTCCCCGGATTTTGCTGCGCTTCATCCTGCCGCCCCACGGACGAAGACCTGTCCCTTCACCCCAGCAAGCAAAGACCGCTTGCCGGGGACCCCGAGTCCTCGGGGACCCCGGTCCAGGGCTATTCTCGCGTCCTCCCTGCGGGGAGGGTTGATGGGTTTGTGGGGCTATCTACAAGGCTGCAAAGAGTGGCAGTTCTTGGCGCTCAGTGAAGCAGACGTAATCCTCCTCGTGCCCGAGTTGGGTTGCCAATCTCCGAATGCTGAGGCGCTTCAAGACTTCGACTGTGACCGGACGCTTCTCATCCCAGTGGATCATGGATTGGAAGAATTCATGCGCCGGCCGGGAGTTGAGCAAGCTCTCGATGAACTCGGCCTCCGCTTCAGACCAGCACGGCAGGAAATAGATCGTGTCGTCGAATACGACGGGGGTTCCGTTGAGCGGGCCGATCTTCACGAAGTTCAGCTTCTTGTAGAACCCAGAAATTGCCACCTTCCAAGGCGCAAAACTGTAAGGCCCCACGCCGAAGATAGAATAAGCGGGCTTGTTCTTGTAAATGACGCTTCCGCGCTTATTCAATAGCTCGGCATGACTCTCCAAGTAGTTCCAAGTCTTGGGTGCAATTGTCTTAATGTAGCCTGTGTCTTCCCCGA
This sequence comes from uncultured Acidobacteriaceae bacterium, assembly GCA_963710875.1. GTDB lineage: Bacteria > Acidobacteriota > Terriglobia > Terriglobales > Acidobacteriaceae > Telmatobacter. The sequence goes on from CAVQBW010000006.1 coordinate 818,514, forward strand.
CGAATCTCTGTGTGACAATCATGGCAGCACGGCTTTCGATGCGTCCATTGCCTATGTCGGAGCTCTTGAGCATGGGAAACAGGAAGTTATCTTCGATAGCCACAGTCTTGCCCAGCCCGTTCCGATAGCCATCTGAAACTTTCATCAGTTCCATAACCTTGGAGCAGTCGTGCTTTATTCCAGAGCGCCATACATAGTGATTCTCGTGCCCCATCAGATTCCGGCGCTCGTTGAATGCCGCTATGTGGGGGATAATATGGCCGTCAAGGAAGCCTAGAGTGCGAGAGGGCGCATCAGCTTCAAGCGAGGCGAAGATTTCACATTCGAGTGCTTTGCCCTGCGGCCGGATCTCAAGGACGAAGAAGCAAGCATCGACTGAAGCTCCAAAGTAGGCGGGCGCGTCGATCTTGTAAATCCGGGCAGCGCTGAGAGGAATTTCCCCCTTCCTCCAGATTTGCAGCAGAATTTTGCGGGCGACGGCAGTCTTGCATAACACGGCAATGGTTCCTTCGCCAGCATTAAGCCAATCGAGATAGCGAAGGAGCATCCACTCGGAGATATCGAAATTACTCTTTCCCGTGATCGCCTCGATGCCCATGCGCCCATGAAAGTTGGACTTTTCCGGGAGGTTGTCGCCTTCGATTGCGCCGAGGCTGGAGCTGGTGACCCAGGGCGGGTTGCCGACGATCAACCACGGTCCAGCGGCTTTCGTGACAATGCTGTCCCATTCCACCTTGAAGAAATCTCCATGCTGGAGATCGACTCTGTTGCTAAATCGATTTGCGATAAGATCCGCATATCTGAGGTGGTTTTCGTTGATGTCAATTCCGATGATAGATTCCGCGTCGGGAAAGCACTCGGCTGCAGCGCCAAGGAACGCTCCCCGGCCACAGGTTGGCTCTAAGATGGACCGAGGCCGAATACCGAGATCGCGGAGAATTCGTGTCGCCGCAAGCGCAAGCTCAGCAGGAGTCTGAAAGTCCCCGAATTCGGTAATCGTCTTGCTCTTGCGTTGCTTGGTCGATTGCATCATGTCACCCGCAGTATGCCATCGACGACTCCCGCCTGTTTTATAGCGCGGTCGAACGCAAGCCGCCATTGGAAAGCATTTGAGATTGTCAGGTATCCCTGTTCCGGTCTTTGACGGAGAAGCAAGTCAGCGATACTTTGGGCTTCTATTTCTTCGACGGGAAGATTGCGATCCTGCATGAATGCAATCAGATCTTCCGCATTTCCATCTCGCTCCAGTATTTCGCGTAGCCCCCGTGTCATTTGGTAATCGCCCGTGCGTGCCTGTTCAACGAATATCGTGTGCTTAATATCGAGGTGTGCGGTTTGGCGCGTTCCGTCATCGAATTTCTCATACACAAAGACGAGCAGACTATAGCCAAGCCCGAATATCTTTTGACGTGCCGAATCGTACGGGCAAGAGGACTGTGGCTTACTGATGCTCGTTGTCTTTATATCCACGTTCACGCTGGGGATGTCAACTCCGGCCGCTGAGTTTCCGCCATCGAGGGAGTATTTCTCCCTTAAGTAGTTGATGAATTTATGCTCCATGTACGTTCCCACCTTTTTGCCATCGGTTACTCCAAAAAGCGTAGGTTCTTCATGGGTGCTTTCCGTCGCCGAGAACGTGGCGGCTTCTTCGAGGAGAACCTCTATCGAGAGTGCAGGCTTCACCACGAGAGAATCCCTTTCCTGTCGTTCGCTCAACCTGGACCGAACCACCGGCACTGCTCTCTTCATCTTACTCGGACAAGCGCCTCCCTTACCCACAAATGCGAGGTAGCCGGCGGGGGATCGGTGATCGCTCCTACCTGAGTCTGCGACGGACCAGGTCCAGCGCTTGTTGGGTGGCCCATTGTCTTATGCGGTCGCGGTCGCCTTTGAAGGTTCGTTCTATGGACTCGGTTTTGTGCTCGTCGCTGAGGGCGATGTAGACCAGGCCTACGGGTTTGGTCTCCGTGCCACCGGTGGGGCCGGCGATGCCGGTTACGCCGAGGCCGAGAGTTGCGCCGGTGTTGCGGCGAATGCCGTAAGCCAGGGCTTCGGCTACGTCTTTTGAAACTGCTCCCTGCCGGGCGATCAGCTCGGAGGGGACGCCGGCAAAGGCGGTCTTGAGTTCGTCGGAGTAGGCGATGGCTCCGCCCAGGAAGGAGCGCGAGCTGCCGGGGACGCTGGTGATGCGCTGGGCGATCATGCCTCCGGTGCAGCTTTCGGCGACGGCGAGGGTGGACTGGCGGAGACCGAGATAGTAGAGGACGATTTGCTCCAGAGAATCGGCCGACTCCGGGCCGGAGGAGTAGAGCCAGTCTTCGATGACTTCTTCGAGGCGGCTGGCTAACTCGTCAACTCGCTGCTGGGCGGCGGCGGCATCGGATTTGGCGCAGAGCAGGGTGAGCTGGATGTCGCCGGTGTGGGCCAGGATGGTGGTTTCGACATCCTTGTATTTGGTGTAGATGGGCGCGAGGAGCTTGTCGGCATGCGACTCGGGGATCATGGCGGCGCGCAAGGTGCGCTTGGCAATATGGCGGACGGGCAGGCGTTCGCGGAGGCGGGGGATGCACTCGGCGTCGAAGAGCGGGCGGCACTCGTTGGGCGGGCCGGGAATGAGCATGAGCAGCTTGCGATAACCGGACCAAGTCGTGTCAATCCACTGGCCGGGAGCGCTGCCGTTAGGGTTGGGCAGCACGGTTGCGCCCTCAAGGATGTCGGCCTGCTTGAGGTTGTTGGCGGGCATGGGGATTCGCCAGGTGGCGGCGCGGGCGGCCAGAGCGACGACCTGATCGTTGTCACGGCGCAAGGTAATCGAGAGAGCGTCGGCGACGGCTTCGCGGGTGAGGTCGTCTTCGGTGGGACCGAGCCCGCCCATGAGGATGACAATGTCGGTGCGGGTGAGGGCGGCGCGGAGTGCGCTGACGAGGTCCTTGCGGCGGTCGCCGACGATGGTCTTGAAGGCTACGGAGACTCCCAGCTCATTGAGTTTCTCGGTGAGGTAGAGGGAGTTGGTGTCCTGGCGGTAGGGGGTGAGCATCTCGGAGCCGACGGCGATGATTTCGGATTTCATGAAGTGCAGCCTCTAGCTTTTAGCTTCTAGCTTATAGCTCCGGGGATAGGGCCGAATAGTTTTGGTGTTTGGCGGCAGACACCGTTTCCGCCCTGGAACAGGCTAGCAGCTAGAGGCTAGAAGCTTAGAAGAGAGTCAGCCCTTCGACTCCCAGGTCCACATCATAAACGGCTTCGTTGGTGGCGATGATGGTGGTACCGAGGGGCGAGAAGGCCAAGCCGACGATGTTGGCGCCAGAGAGCACGAGGGTGGCTTCGCCCAGCGGAGTGACGCGCACCAGGCCGCGCCGGCCCTGGAGGCAGGCGGCGAGGTAGACGTTGCCATCGCGGTCGAGAGCCAGGCCCTGGGGGCGGCCCAGGCCGCGATACCAGGCGCGGGTCTCTCCGTTGGGCTCGATGGTCCAGATGGCGTCGTTGGAAGAGAGAGTGGGTCCGGTGACGAAGAGGGTTCCGGCGGCATTGACGGCAAGGTGATAGGCCGCGGGGCTGGGCTCGAGGGTGGCGTGGACGAAGATCTGGCGCTCGGTGTTGATCTTGAAGATGGTTCCGCTGCGGTCGCCGACGAAGAGATTGCCCTCGGCGTCGAAGGCAGCGCCGGTGGCCACGCCCATGCCCTCGGCGTAGAGGGTGGATTCGCCGGCCTCGTCGATGCGGTAGACGTTGCCCTCGGCGCGCGAGGTGACGAAGAGGTCTCCGTCGGGGTTGAAGGCCAGGCCGGTGGCGTTGAGTATGCCGGTGACGAAGGGGGTTCCGCGGCCGTCGGGGCTGACGCGCACGATCGAAACGGGAGTCTGCTTGCCGCGCTGGCCGGAGATGGTGGCGTAGATCATTCCGGAGCGGCTGACGGCCGGATTGGTGACCGGGTGCAGGCCGTCGGAGAGCTCACATCCGACGCGCAAGGGGGCGGCGTTGCTGGGGCCGGCGGGGTTGCGGACCTCGACCATGCCGGTGGCGGCCGCTTCGGGGACGCGGACTTCAAGCCGCGTGGGGCGGCTCATGAGGATGTGGGCAGGGAAGCCGTCGACCAGGACTGTCGGAAGGCCGGAGTCGAGGGGCCCAAGATTTGCGCCAGTCAGCTCAATCTCGCCTCCGGGAAGAGCAGCGGCGGGGAGAATATCGTCGATGCGCGGCGCGGAGAGGTTCAGGGGGGCGGATTGTGCGGCAGTTCTGGGCATGGCGTGTCCTAGATCCAGAGACGTAACAGAGATGCTACACCCAAAGCATACAACCCCGCGCCGACATCATCGAGGACGATGCCCCAGCCCTCGGGGAGCTTTTCCAGTTGGCGGACGGGGAAGGGCTTGGTGATGTCGAAGAGGCGGAAGAGAACGAGGGCGATGAGGGCGTGTCGCCAGTCGGCGCGGCTGCCGATCAGGGCGATCCATTGGCCGGCGACCTCGTCGATGACGACGAATTGCGGGTCGTGGCGGCCGGATTCGCGGGCGACGATCGTCGAGGCGGGGATGCCGAGGATGAGCGTGAGGGCGATGCCGGCGAGGAGGGCGAGGAGCAGCGTCTGCGAAGTGGGATGCAGGCCAAAGGCGAAGGCGGACCAGAGGAGGACTGCGGCGACCGAGCCCCAAGTGCCGGGGCCGGGCTTGCCGAGGCCTGCGCCGAAGAAGGTGGCTACGGTCCATGCCCACTTCGTGGGGTTTTCGATTTTGCGCGGAGGTGTGCGGTCGGGCTGATCAGTTTTCATCGCGCTCGCTGTTCTTGGAGTGGCCGCCGCTGAGTTCGCCCAGATCTTCGAGGACTTCTGGGTCGAGGATGGGCGAGCTGATCTTGTAGACGCCCATGGCCCACTTGCCGAGATCGATCTTGCGGCAGCGATCGGAGCAGAAAGGGAAGTCCTCGTCGTTGAGGCGGACTAACATGCCGCAGGTGGGGCAGTGGAGGAGCTTGGCGGATTTTTTCTTCGGAGGCATCGGACGATTTAATTTTACAGTGGTGCCGCTCTATAACGGGCCGGAGAGGACGCGGGCCACTACGTCGTAGTCGTGGGCTTCGGTGATCTGGGCTTGGTAGAAGCGGCCGGGTTCCAGATTCTCGAGAGCGCCGAAGTCGTTGATGTAGACCTTGCCGTCGATCTCGGGGGCGTGGAACTCGGTGCGGGCCTCCCAGAGGAACGGCGTTTCGTCGCTCGGGCCCTCGGCGAGCAGCGTCAACTCCCGGCCGATCCACTGCTGCTTGGCACGTCTGGAGATGGATTGCTGGAGCTTCATCAGGCGGCGCTTGCGGGCTTCAATGATGCGCTTTGGCACCTTCTTAGTGAGCGAAAACGCTCCCGAACCTTCTTCATCTGAATAACTGAAGACGCCCAGCCAGTCGAATCTTGCCTCACTGACGAACTCAACCAAGAGATCAAAATCCGGGACGGATTCGCCGGGGAAGCCGACGATGAAGCTGGTGCGGAGGGCGATGCCGGGGACGGCGGTGCGGACTTTCTCTAGCGTCTTGAGAAAGATCTCTGCGCTGGCGCCGCGCTTCATGCGCTTCAAAACATCAGGCGACGCGTGCTGCAGGGGCAGATCGAGGTATTTGCAGATGTTGTCGTGCTTGGCGATGGTGTCGAGCAACTTGCCGGTGATGCGATTGGGGTAGGCGTAGAGGAAGCGGAGCCAGCGTAGGTTGGGGATCTGCGCGAGGGCGTCGAGGAGGGTGGCGAGGCCGTCTTTGAGGCCGAGGTCTTCGCCGTAGCAGGTCGTGTCCTGGCCGATGAGGGTGATCTCGCTTGCGCCGCGGGCGACGAGTTGGTGGGCCTCGGCGACGACCGACTCAAATCTTCGCGACCGGAATTTGCCCCTCAGGTTGGGGATGACGCAGAAGGAGCAGGGATGGTCGCAGCCCTCGGCGATTTTGATGTAGGCCGAGGATTTGGGGGTGGTGAGGAAGCGCGGGGTGGTTTCGTCGTAGAGGTAGGTGGGCAGCAGATGGGCTGCGCCCTGCCAGTCGTCGCGGCGGAAGCGGCCTTGGCGTTCGCGGTGATCGCCTTCGCGGCGGGAGGTGCGTTTGTGCGTGCCGGAGAGGGACTCCTGGCCGGGGCGGGTTTCTGCTGCGGCGCCGTTGAGGATGGTGAAGAGCGCTGGTGGGGCTGGTTTAGCGGTGAGGCCGGCGGCTTCGAGTATCGCCTCTAACTCGCCGGTGCCTACTACGGCGTCGACTTCCGGGATGCTCTTGCGGATCTCGTCGCGGTAGCGCTCGACGAGGCAGCCGGCGACGATGAGTTTTCTTGCAGAGCCGGAGGTCTTGTGGCGGGCCATTTCGAGGATGGTGTCGACCGACTCCTGCTTGGCCGTGTCGATAAAGCTGCACGTGTTGACGACGAGGATCTCGGCCTCTTCGGGATGGGCGGTGAGCCGCGCGCCGGCTCGGTCGAGCACGCCCATCATCACCTCGGAGTCGACGAGGTTTTTGGGGCAGCCCAGCGAAATAAAGCCCACGGTGGGAGGCGCGGGGGAGGGAAGTTTGCTCACTTCTCTATTGTACTGGGGATGCGCACACTTGCTCTCACCCTCGAGCCTTTGGCCGGGCGCAGTTTCCGGGTCCCTCGTTGGCGACGATCCGATTCGTCAAGTCTCTTCTTGCCTTTCCAAAATCGTCGTACATAATGTGGTTATATTGCCGTGTGTCGAAATGCAGGTTGTCCTTTTCGGAATCCCTGCACATCCAAAAGACATTCCGTCCGAGGCCAAGGGCCAAGCCTGCTTCAAAGTAGACGCCCGCCTTTTGCTCGGTGAAATCTGCCACGAGGAACCGGCAGCTTTTGATTTGGGCAATGATTTCGTCGTCGATCCGGTGCGTGTGTTCATATCTGTCGACTCGAAAAGGACGGTATCCGGCATCCCAAACAGCGGGTTCAATAACGTCTTTCCACACCGGCATTTGTTCACTGGAAAAGGACATTGCGACAAATCCTGTTTCGGAATTGCGTCCTGTGGATTGAATCTGTTGGAGCCTCTCATAGCCTTTGAGCGTCGGTTTGCGCGGGACGCAGGAGGGTTCCTCTTCTTGGTATAGGTATCCGACGCGACCCAGTTCCCTAAGGATAAAAAGAGCTGTGTCCGCGGATTGAGCCGTTAGGAGTGGCCAATCTGTCTGATAGTCGAAGCTGGACGGCAGCCCCACCATCGGGCACATCTCGCAAACCCGTTTCAAAGCCAAGTCAAACTGGTCGAGGATAGTTAGTTCAGAGATGGACGAGATTATCTGTTCCAGGTTGTCAACGGTAACGCTCTCTCTCTCAGATTTCCAAGCTTCCGCGGGCAGGCTACGAAGATATGCAGAAAGTAAATGGCCTTTTTTCTGTTTTCTCACCTCGTTAACTGCATTTGTGTGAATGCGAACATTTGTGCATGCCGGACACCAACCCTGTAGAAGTTGCGGGGGCCCGGACGTTGTGTAGGGTCCATAGGATGCAAAGTCCGCATTCGGGGTGTTGCACACGGGGCAATTCGGACTTGCAGATCGCGTAAACCCGGACTCTTGGGCTAGGAAGAGGTGAGGTTTGTTGCTCGGCACGACGGGCCTCCTCAACGGGAACAGCAGTTTGATAAAAGGCTACCACTTTCCATAGCGTTTGCTTCCGTGATTCATGATCTGCCCCAACAATTGACAGTGCTGAAGGGGTTGGCTTTGTGCCTTGCCCACAGGTGCTAAAATCAGCAAGTGCCGGGTCCTACGCGACGTAATCCCGCCAACCCCGCCAGGTCCGGAAGGAAGCAACGGTAACGGGCTAGTACGGGCGCAGTAGGCCACCCGGCGCTTTTATTTCAGAGATCAGAGATCAGAGATCAGGGGTCAGGGGTCACGAGTTCGGAGATCGGCTGGCTAGCCCTGCGCAAGGAGAAATGCATTGACCCTCAGTGTTCGCCCGGTAGTGGGCAGCCGCGCAAAGATCACGGCGCTCGGAACCTACGTTCCCCCGCAAGTTCTGACCAATCAAGACCTCGAAAAACTGGTAGACACCAACAATGAGTGGATTCTCGAACGGACGGGAATTCGCGAGCGGCATGTGCTGGCCAAGGGGCTGGGCGTGAGCGAGATTTGCGCCGAGGCGGCCAAGAAATGCCTGGCGGCGCGTGGTATCGCGGCCAGCGAGGTCGAGGTGATCATCGTGGGCACGGTGACGCCGGACATGATCTTTCCGGCGACGGCCTGCCTGGTGCAGGAGAAGATCGGGGCCAAGGGGGCTTGGGGCTTCGACGTTTCGGCGGGCTGCTCGGGATTCGTTTTTGCATTGCAGGCGGGCGTGAAGATGGTGGAGAGCGGGGCGCATAAAAAAGTCCTGGTCTGCGGCGCGGACGCCAACACGCGGATGACCGACTATACCGACCGGACGACGTGCGTATTGTTTGGCGACGGCGGCGGGGCGGTGCTGCTCGAGCCTTGCGAAGAGGGCGAGATCGGCTTCATCGACTATGTACACGAGATCGACGGGGCGGGCGCAACGGTGCTGAACCTGAAGGGCGGCGGAAGCCTGAATCCAGCGAGCCACGAGACGGTGGACAAGAAGATGCACTACATCTACCAGGACGGCCAGGCGGTCTACAAGTTTGCCGTGCGCAAGATGTTCGAGGCGACGACCAAGCTGCTGGCGCGCAACGGCGTAACGGGCGCGGATCTGGGCTGCTTCATTCCTCACCAGGCCAATCTGCGGATTATCACGGCGACCGCGGACCGGCTGGGCATGGACCGGGATCGCGTCATCATCAACATCGAGAAGTATGGCAACACTTCGGCGGGGACGATTCCTCTGGCCATGGAGACGGCGGTCGAGACGGGCAAGCTGAAGAAGGGCGACCTGGTGCTGATGGCCGCCGTGGGCGCGGGATTCACAGTGGGGGCGGTGCTGCTGCGGTGGGAGATCTGAAAGGCAGGGAATAGGGAACAGGGAATAGGGAACAGGGACTAGTTGACTATATCCCGCCGAAAGGCTGGCGGCTCTTGCTTTGAGATCGCGAGTTGGCAGGCCGGTCCGCTTTGCGGACCGGCCTTTTTGCGAGTTAGCGAGTTAGCGAGTTGGCAGCAGGGCGGCGGTTGGAGGCTGGGATGCGAGGGCGGCGTCTCTTTGCTGAATCAATGGGTCAGCAGCTTGAAGGCGTGATTCCACTCATTGCGCGCGAAGCCGGGGATGCACCATAACATGCACAAAGGTTCGATGGCGCGCGCCGCTTCGGCCTGGCCCATATCCGCCGTCTCCCAGCCGAATTGATTGAGAATTCCGGCGACGGTCTTTTTGGCGGCCTCGTTGTTTCCGCAGATGAACATGGTGGGTATGCCTTGTTTGAATTGGGGATTGACCATCAAAGGGGCACCCACCGAGTTGAAGGCCTTGACGAAGTGCGCGTCCGCAAAATCGCGCTGCAGCCGCTCCATGAGAGATTCGTCGAAACTGGTAAACAACTGGAGCACGCAATTCACGGGCGGCGCATCTTTGATGGGATTGCAAGCGTCGATCACCGTCTTTCCCTTCAGGTTCTCCGCCCCGGCCAGGTGGAGAACGCCGGCTGCCACATCGCCCTTGACGGCGAGAACGATCAGTTGGCCGAAGGCGGCCGCGGCGTCGAATGTACCTGTTGAAGCGCCCGGATTCTCCGATTTCCAGCCGGCGAGCTTGGCGGGTGTTCTTGAACCTACTGTGACTTCATGGCCGTGCTTGAGGAAGCCGGCGGCCAGAGCTTTGGCGACATCGCCCGATCCCAGGACTCCAATTTTCATTGTGACCTCCAGTACCCCATGAGATTAGCGGGGCGTGCCGGCCGGTTCAGAGTTTTTTGTGCGCGTCTGGCCGGCGAGAGGACTTCTCATTCAGCGGAAAAACGAGCGGCGCCCGCGCGCCGCCCGCATTGAATTTACCGTGGCAGGATTTTCGTCTTTGACGAGTTATCCCGGTTCAATTCATCTTTCCGCGTCACTTTCTACGTTTCCAGCGAACGGATTGTTCACCGGCCATACGGAATCTTTTATCGTAACTGACCGCTGTACCTTCCAATATTTGCCCGTCACTGGATAGCCCGAGGGTAACAATCACCTCGGAAAATGGGAACTCCGAATCTCGTCCCAGTAACTTGAAAGTGAGTTTCCTGGGCTGAATATCGACATTGTCGATGGTCCTTGTCGAGGGGGAACAACTGCTTTTAACCTCCGATTTCTTGGGGGTTTGCTTGACCAGGTAGTCGCATCCGGGATTCGATTCGCCACTGACGAAATATCCGCCGGGCGCGGAGACCAGATACCATCTTCCCTCGACGGTAAGGCTCATATCCTCGGCGGAAGCGAGCGCCTTTTGTTGCTGCTCCTGCAAGGTTTTGCGCCGCTGGTCTTCGGCTTGTTTCTTTGCCTGTTCGGCCGCTGCCGTCTGGCCGAGGGCCTTGAGCCTGTAGATTTCGTCCTGGGTGGAGCGGGCGTCGGCGGGGTTGACGGCTTGGTAAAAGATCAGGGTGGTGATGGCATCGTCATAGTGGCCCGCGAGAGTCTGCGCTCCGGCCAGCTTCTTATACGCATCCGCCCACCAGGGTGCAGCCAGCAGGGCTGCTTTGTACTCCGCGATCGCGCGCTCGTAGTCGCCGTTGTCGGTCGCCGAGTTGCTGAAGACTGTGGCCATCACATAATGTCCACGGGCTTCTTCGGGAATTTCAGGCGGAGTCTCCATTGCCTGGGCCAGTTGGATGACATGGAGCCGGGCGGCATCGGTGGGATTGGCGGTAAAGCTCTGCAACGCCTGCTGAAACTGCTCGGTTTGCATACGCTCAAGTTCGCGCCGCAGCAGCTCTGTATTGCGGTTATCGACCCCAGGGCGCATGGCCGCCAGATAAAATGCCAGATTGTGCCTGGCGGCGTCGAATTTGCCGGCCTTGACGTAGGCGGAGGCGGCGTCGTAGTAGGCATCGGCATACCAGGGGGCCTGCACCGCGACCTGCTCAAATAGCTGAGCCACGGTATCGAAATCGTCTGCGGACGATGCGGCGGCCATCTGCGCGGCAGCCTTGGCAAAATCATCCTGCGCAAGCTGGGGGATCGCGGGAGCCGGATCCAAGCTCTTGGCCAGCTGAATAATCCTGCTGCGCAAGGCGGCATCTTCAGGATTGCCTTGAAATTCCGCGAGTTCGTCCGCGAGCTGATTGCGGGAAGCCTCGTCGGCGGCGTGCTGCCGTGCAGCGGCAGTGTGTTTGGCAGTCTGTGCCGGCGCGGGAACGGAGATTGCGCATGACAACGGAAATAACATGAGCCAGGAGAAAATAGATCTTGCGTTCATGGCTTCTCTCTTCCTCTGTGGTCCCCGGCGATCGGAGACCAAGCTTCGGATATTATACGGAATCGCCTTGCGGACGATCCGGAATCTCCTTTTCGATTGGAGCACGAAGATCAAGGAGGTTGTAGTGAATGGTACGCCACCCCGGGTGCAATAGCATAGTCGCGTGAAGGCGGGGGATGCCGCGTTTGCGTGCATCTCTCAACCCGACCCATCGACGGAGAAGCTGTATTCCGGCAAGATGCCGGCTTCAGCAGCCATGCGGAAAAAGACTCTCATGGCTTCGATGCATTCCTCGTCGAGGGTGTAGTGGATGTTGGTGGTCAGGTAAGCGCGGATGGTCGCCTCGGGAATGGGGATACGGCGGGACCACTCGGCAGCGAGGGCTTCGATGTTCTCTAGGCCGTGGATGCGGGATTGAATGAAATCGGCGCTGGTGGACTCCCAGGTCTCAGGATCGAGACCTGGGGCACCCGAGGCTTGGGGCGCGGCGCCCCAGACGGCGGAGACGAAGGGCAGTCCGGTGAGGGCGCGCCACTCGTGGGCGAGGTCGTGGTAAACGAGCAGTTCGCCGGTGCGTTCGAAGCGGTTGGCGCGCTCTTCGAGAGCCAGCAGGGCCGGGTCGCCGATGAGGATGGCCGCATCGGCTCGCGCGAGCATGGCGTCGAGATCGGCGGCAGCGGGCAGGAAGGGAACTTCCGGGTTGCCCCAGTGGCGGAAGAGAATGCGGGCGTGCGCCAGCGTGGTGCGGCTGGCGGTGTCGGCGGCCACGGAGCGCAGAGCTTCGAGCGGCTGGCTGGCTCTCGCGACCAGCAGCAGGGAGCGCACATTGCCTTTGGAGGCGATGGTGCAGCCGGGCAGGATACGCAGGCCGGGGATGGTGGCCAGTGAAGCGATGGGGACCAGTCCGATGTCTGCGTGGCCGGTCTCGGCCGCGTCCGAGGCGAGGCGATCGGCGCACTCCGCGGGGCTCATGCGGTCGATCTGGTAGCGAAGCGCGAGCGGTGCGTCCAGAGGCGGGTGCTCGAAGTCCCACATCAGGGGCGCGGGATTGAGGAAGCCGATGGCTGCTACGCGCAGACGGGCTTGGGGCAGGGAACTCACGTTCTCCTAGACTACTTCTCCGGGGCAGGAAATCTCGCGGGGAGCATCCGTGGTGCCAACAGCTCCGTCTTGACTTCTCCTAGTGGGCAGGGTAACGTTGGCGAAATTACCAACAAGCGCGGATTTTGGTTTCCTGCGAGGAAAACCGGACTGTGCAGTTTTAGGACACACTGGTCAAACATGAGCACATTGCACCAAGAGTCGACGACGACGGCGACGCCCCAACTGGACGAGGAGCGCCTGGCCTGGCTTGCGCTTGCGCTGGCGCCGGGGCTGGGCCCGAAGCGGATTCTGGATGCAGTCAAGACGCTCGAAGCGGCGAGCCAGATCTTTTCTCTGACGCTGACCGAGCTTGAAGGGCTCAGGTTTCCCGCCCAGGCGGCGCAGTTCCTCTTCGATGGCAAGGCGCGCCAGGCGGCCGAGGCGGAGTGGGCGCGGGTGGCGGCGCAGGGGGCGACGGTGGTGAGCTATGGCTGCCGGGAGTATCCGGAGCGGCTGAAGGAGATCTACGACCCGCCGCCGGTGCTGTGGGTGCGCGGCGCGGCGCAACTGTTGTCGCGGCCGGCGATTGCGATTGTGGGCACGCGGCACCCGTCTCCCTACGGCTCGGGGATGGCGGAGATGCTGGCGCGGGATCTGGCGGTGCGGCGGCTGTTGATTGTTTCGGGCATGGCGCGAGGCATCGACAGTTGCGCGCACCGGGGAGCGCTGGCGGCGCGCATGCCCACGGTTGCCGTGTGGGGCACGGGCATCGACGTGGTCTATCCGAAAGAAAACAAGAAGCTGGCCGAGGAGATTCTGGCCAGCGGCGGGGCGATTGTGAGTGAGCTGCCGATGGGGACATTTCCCGCGCCGCAGAACTTTCCCCGCCGCAACCGCATTTTGAGCGGGCTGAGCGTGGCCGTGCTGGTGGTGGAGGCGGCGGAGAACTCGGGCACGCGCGTGACCGCGCGCTGCGCCGCCGAACAGAACCGCGACCTCTTCGCGGTGCCGGGCAACGTGACCAGTAAAGGCTCGTGGACGCCCAACACGCTGATTAAGCAGGGGGCCAAGCTGGTGGCGACGTGGGAGGATGTGTGGGAGGATCTGCCCTCGCAGGTGCGGCTGGAGCTGGAGGCGGAGGCGCCGGTTGAATCCAAATCCGCGGCCACCGCATCTTTATTGCCTGATCCGGTTCTGCGGCCCGATGAGGCCATGGTGTTGGAGGTTCTGCGCGCCGACGCGGCCTTGCAGATCGACGAAATCCTCGAACTGCTGGAGACGCAACTGACCTCGTCCGAGGTGTTTATGGCGCTCTTCGAGCTGGAGATCACGGGGCGGGTGCGGCAGTTGCCGGGGAAAAATTACGTGCGGACAATGTGAGTTGCGAGCGCCCTCCGGAGTCTCTGAAGTTCCAAAGAGTCAATCCGATGTAACCGGAGGCAACGGGTGCGGATGGTTACCAAATAGATTCCATTTGCAGGAGCCGTAAGTTGCTGCGTGCGTTATTCTAGAGGCACATTCATAGCAAAAGCTGTTCCCGAAGAAAGAGGAGTCTCCCAGATGAGATTGCCGCGAGCGAAGAGTTGGGTGAAGTTTGCATTGATGGCGCTGATTGGCACGGGCGCGGCTTCCATGTTGCATGGCGACTCGTTTGTGGTCACCTATGCGCCGGCTCACACACAGGCGCCGAATACGACGACCCTGTGCGGCTCCGACCCGGTTTGCTGGATCGGAGAACAGACTTTTCCAACATCCTCGGTGCCGGCCTCGGGCAACTTTCCCACCCTGATCTCGACGGGCGATCCCAGCGGCAGGATCGCGGGGACTTACTCCGGTGCCATCACCATCTCCAACAACTACGAGTGGGGCGGGGCGGGAGGAAGCGGATACTATCCGACGGTGAGCAACGGCAGTTATACGCTCACGCTGACCACCTCTGGCGGCCTGCCGGGCGTCAATTACTTTGGGCTGTGGTTCTCGGCGCTCGATAACGCAAACGAGCTTCAGTTTTACGAGAATGGCACGCTGCTCTATTCCTTCACGCCCACGCTGTTTGCAAGCTTGGTCGGGGCCTGCCCGAACACGAACAACGCATTTTGCGGTAATCCGAACAACGGGGAGAACTCAGCACAGCAATATGCATTCCTGAACTTCTACGATATGAACGGCTACTTCAATGAGATCGTCTTCACCGAGACCACGACCGCCGGATTCGAGTCGGACAATCACACGGTCGGCTACATGGATCCGGTTGATCCAACGGGCACGGTGGTCGGCGCGACTCCCGAGCCGGGTTCGATCGTACTGCTGTTGACGGGCTTGCTGGCGCTCATCGGGGTTGCGCGCAGAGCCGCATTAAATCATTGAAGCGGGATTGCCGTGCTCTCGCAGGTGATGATGCTTTTACCCGAGTCCCGGGTCTCGATCTTGAGACCTGGGATTTTTGCTGGACTCTGTGAATGAACGAAGGACGTTCGCGCTGGCAGGAATTCTTGCCGAGCGTCCTGCCGCGGTCGCGACGAGCGCCACCCGATCTGTCGAGGTTTTTTCGGGGAGGAAATTCCTTTCAAAATGAGCGCCTTGGCCCCGTTCGTTTCGTCCGGGCAGTCTTTCAAAGGCGGAATGAACGCGAAGGAAATTCATCCCGCGAGTGGAAACGGGAGGGTGTTCCGTGGTAGCGTGCAACTTTTGCGGTTGATTTTCCCTGGACGGGAAAACGGCCGGCGTGCGTGGGCTCAGCCCGGAGTGCCCGCGAATGAAACGGAAAGCCACTTCATCGAGTCCAAAAGGCCGGACAGGATAGAGTGGGATTGGAATCCGGATTGGAAACAAGGATGGCAATGAGCAAATCACTGGTGATCGTCGAGTCGCCCGCCAAGGCCAAGACGATCGAGAAGTATCTGGGCAAGGGCTTCGAGGTGCTGGCATCGGTGGGGCATATCATGGACCTGCCGAAGAACGATATCGGCGTGGAACTGGAGAATCGCACCTTCGAGCCGACGCTGATCGTCTCTCCGGGCAAGGAGAAGGTGGTGGCGCAACTGAAGCGGGCCGCGGCCAAGGCGGACGAGATCTATCTTGCGCCCGACCCGGACCGCGAGGGTGAGGCGATTGCGTATCACCTTGCATTGCAACTGGGGACGACGGCCAAGGAACGGAAGAAGATTCGCCGCGTGACCTTCAACGAGATCACGAAGAAGGCCGTGCAGGAGGCATTTCAGCACGCACGGGATCTGGATCAGAATCTTGTGGATTCGCAGCAGACGCGGCGCATATTAGATAGATTGGTCGGCTACCAGATCTCGCCGCTGCTCTGGGACAAAGTCCGGCGGGGCTTGTCGGCCGGCCGCGTGCAGACGGTGGCCGTGCGGCTGATCGTCGAGCGGGAGCGGGAGATCGGCGCGTTTCAACCGGTGGAGAATTGGACGCTGGACGCAATCCTGCACCCGGAGAGACAGGCGGAGAAGAGCTTCAAGGCGCGCTTTGTGGGGATTGACGGGGAGCCTGCGCGCGTGGCCAACGGCCAGGACAAGGACGGAAAAGACCAATTCATCGCCAATGCGCTGCCGGATGAGCGGACCATGAAAGAAGTCGTGGCGGCGCTTGAAAAGGCGCAGTGGTCGCTGGTTTCCGTGCAGTCCACAGAGAAGCAGAGAAGGCCGTCGGCGCCATTTATCACCAGCCAGTTGCAGCGCGACGCGGCCAGCAAGCTGGGCTTCAACGTGCGGCGGACGATGGGCGTGTCGCAGCGGCTCTACGAGGGCATCGACGTAGGCGCCGAGGGCATAACCGGCCTGATCACGTATATGAGAACGGACTCTCCGCGCGTGGCGCCGGAGGCGATTGACGGGGCGCGGGAGTGGATCGGCAAGAATCTAGGAGCGCAGTATCTGCCCGCGGCGCAGAATGTGTACAAAGGCAAGAAGGCTGCGCAGGACGCTCACGAAGCGATCCGGCCCACCGATGTTTCGCGGACTCCGGAGTCGATTGCGCGCTACCTTACGGAAGAGCAATTGAAGCTCTACCGGCTCATTTGGCAGCGGTTTGTGGCTTCGCAGATGATGCCGGCAGTCTTTGATGTGACCACGGCGAAGATTGCAGCGATGAGCCAGCAGACAGGCAAGAGTTATGATTTTCGCGCCAGCGGCTCGGTAACTCGCTTCGACGGATTCCTGAAGGTTTATGAAGTTTTGGAAGAAAAGAAGGATGAGGAAGACGAGGCTGCCAGCAAGCTGCCCAACCTGGACAACGTGAAGAAGCTGGAGCGCGAGAAGCTGGAGCACGAGCAGCACTTCACCCAGCCGCCTCCGCGCTACAACGAAGCGTCGCTGGTGAAGGTGCTGGAAGAGAAGGGCATCGGGCGACCTTCGACTTATGCCTCGATCATCAACACGATTCAGGACCGCGAGTATGTTACGAAGATCAGCGGGCGGTTCTATCCGACAGAAATTGGAATGGTGGTCTGCGACTTATTGGTAGAGAGCTTTCCGTATATCTTCGATGTAGCTTATACCGCCAAACTCGAGGAAGAACTCGATGAGATCGAGGAGGGCACCGAGAAGTGGACCACGCTGCTCAACGGATTCTACGGCTACTTCGAGGATGAACTCAAGGATGCCGGAAAGAATATGCGCGACATCAAGCGCATGGAAAAGAAGACGGACGAGAAGTGCGACCTGTGCGGATCGCCGCTGTTATTGAAGTGGGGTAAGTTCGGCAGCTTCTATGCCTGTTCGGCCTATAACAAGAAGGATAAGTCGAGCTGCACATTTACCAGGGAGAATACGGCGGCCAAGCCGGATATGAATACTCCCGAAGGGCAGGAGGCCACCGAAGCCGAGGAGTATTGCGATAACTGCGGGCGAGCGATGGTGCTCAGGCGCGGACCCTTCGGAATGTTCATGTCCTGCCCCGGATTCAACGAGGATCCGCCCTGCAAGACCTTTCGCAAGCTGAACTCGAAGCAACAGCAAAAAGTGGCCGCGCCGAAGCCCACCGGCGAAGATTGCCCGCAGTGCGGCAAGCCACTGGTGCTGCGCCAGGGAAGTTATGGCGAGTTTGTCTCCTGCTCAGGCTATCCCAAGTGCAAGTATGTGAAGCAGAACATCATTGAAGGCCTGAAGTGCCCCAAATGCGGCGTGGGCGATCTGGCTGAGCGCAAGGCGCGGCGAGGAAATATCTTCTGGGGCTGCACGAATTATCCCAAATGTGACTTCACCTCGAATCTGAAACCTGTCGCGGAAAAATGCCCGGAGTGCGGAAGCCCATATCTCGTGGAGAAGACGCTGCGGTCCGGGATCTTCCTTGAGTGCCCGAACAAGAAGAAGTCGGCCGAGGAGGAGATCGCGCCCAAGAAGCGGGCTGCCAAGGGCGCCGCGAAGGCGGCAGCAACGGCGGAAGGCGCCGTGGTGTGCAGTTATTCGAAGCGAATCGGCGACGCGCCGCCGCTGCCGACGGCCGAGACGCATGGGCCTGTGGTGGAAAAGGCCGCCAAGAAGGGTGGCAAAAAGGAGTTACAGCCCGCGTAACAGACTCGCGGAGGAAAGATATTGCTCCGATTTGGCCGAAATTCGCTGCCGCGCCTTTGATGTCAGATGACATGAACCGGACTTAAGGAGCCTGGCAATGACAAGGGCGCAAGATCCCTATGATGCAGTTGCCTATCCGAGCTTTCCCAACCCAGATACGCATCCCGATCGGCTGGCAGCCATGGCGACACTGCATGGGCTCAAGCCAGCGCCGGTTGAGGACTGCCGCGTGCTGGAAATTGCTTGCAACGAAGGGGCGAACCTGATTCCGATGGCTTATGCCATCCCGAAGAGCGAGTTCGTGGGATTCGATCTTGCGCGCTTGCCCGTAGAGCGCGGGCAGGAGCGGATTCGCGGGCTCGCTCTGAAGAACGTGCGTATCTTCGAGGGCAACCTGCTCGATGTAGGGATGGAACTCGGCCAGTTCGATTACATCGTCGCGCACGGGCTTTATGCCTGGGTTCCAGAACCCGTTCGGGAACGTCTGCTGGGACTCATCGGAGAGTTGCTGACGCCAAACGGAGTTGCATTTGTCAGTTACAACGCACTACCGGGCTGCCATTTACGCAGCGCGATTCGCGAGATGATGCTCTCCCGCGCACTGGGCATTGAAGACCCGAATCAGCGGATATCGGAGGCGCTTGGGTTCGTTCATTTCCTGGTTGAAGCGAGACCCGAGGACGATCCTTATCGCCGCTTGATTGAAGAGCAGTTGAGGCAGATGGGAAAGCGAAGCCCGCAAGCCGTCTACCACGATGAACTGGGCGATACGTTTCATCCGGTGAACTTCGCAGAGTTTGCGGAGCACGCCGGCAAGCACGGTCTGCAATATCTGAGCGAAGCAGTGCTGCCGCCGCCAACCGATCCATGCTACCGGTCCGAGATGCGAGCCGCGCTTGAGAGCGCCGCAGGCCACGACCTGCTGAAACAGGAACAGATGCTGGACTTCGCGCGCGCGCGCATGTACCGGGAGACGCTGCTTTGCAGAACGGAACGCGCGGTACGGCGCGATTTTTCAGCAGAGCATTTTCGACGGCTGCTGTATGCTTCACAAGCGACATCAGCGCCGGGAGAGGCGCCCGGGACAAAGGTTTTCACCTTGCCGGGCGGGATCATGGTGGAATCGAACCACTCGGGCGCGATCGCGCTGCTGGAGGCACTGGGGGCAGAGTGGCCGCGTAGATTGAGTTTTGAAGAGATAGAGCCGCGCCTTGTGGAGGCGGGGTTCGCGCTCGACGACGCGGGAGTTGCTCTGCTGATGCGGCTGGTGGTTTCGAAAATGGTCGAGCTGCACGCCTGGAGAGCTCCAGTCGCTCGAGAGATTTCGGCGCGGCCAAGGGCCAGCGCCAGCAGCCGGCAGGAGGCCCGGAGCCGAGCGTATGCGACCACTCTGCTGCACTCGCCGATCAATCTCGATGATCCGGTTGTGCGGAGCTTTCTCAAACTGCTTGATGGGACCCGCGACCGGAAGGCACTTCTGGATGCGATGAGAGCGGAGTTCCCCGCCTTGCCGGAAGAAGAGCTCGAAGATGGAATCGAACCAAGCCTGAGGCAATTCCACCGAGCCGGCTTGCTCGAAGCCTGAGGAAGATCCGGCT
Source organism: uncultured Acidobacteriaceae bacterium (assembly GCA_963710875.1). Taxonomy (GTDB): domain Bacteria; phylum Acidobacteriota; class Terriglobia; order Terriglobales; family Acidobacteriaceae; genus Telmatobacter. Next base: position 838,046 of record CAVQBW010000006.1, read on the forward strand.
AAACGCCCATGATCATCCTGCCATCCTTACGAGTTGAACATGGTCAGAATACAGCGAGCTCCGGGTGAATCCGGTAAGATGGGGCAGCGGAGAAAACCCGATGGAACGAATGCTGGCGACGCCTGCCGATGCCGAGATCATTCTCGGACTTTATCAATTGCGCACCGAAGCGGTGATGCGCCAGGCTCGCGCGTGGATGACGGGCGAGTTCTGGCCGGCGACGGCGGAAGAGTTTTTTGCCGTGGCAGAAAACCCCTCCGACCCGCACAATGCCTGGCTGCGGCAGGTGCTCACCTACTGGGAGATGGCGGCGGCGATGGTCTTGCATGGCGCTGTTTCAGCCGAACTGTTTGTGGATTGCAACGCCGAAGGGTTTTTCCTGCTGGCCAAGTTTGCGCCCATCTTGCAGGCAATCCGGGAGAAGAATCCGGGGTTTCTGATCAAGACTTCGGAGTTGGTGAACCGGTTTTCGGCCGCGGCCCAGCGCTACGAGGCGGTGCTGAAGAATGTCGAAGCGCGGCGCGCCAGCCTGCCCGCCCGGCAGGAAGCGCACGGCCAGTACGCTTATCCGCCGCAGCCGTGACGCTCGTTCCATCTTGCCCAATTGAGGCAAGATGGAGGATGATAAGAGCCGAAAGACGATTTCCATTCCCCTGGAGGTTTTCCCATGAAGCGTGTTCTTGCCCTGCTGATGGCAGCCTTCGCGCTGACCGCAATTTCGGCGCGCGCCGCCGACTCCACCAAGATCAACGGCTGGATCTCCGACGCGATGTGCGGCGCCAAGCACGCCGGGACCGGAAAAGACTGCGTGATCAAGTGCATCAAGATGGGCGAGGCCCCGGTGTTTGTGGACGAGGCCAAGATGGCGGTCTGGAGCATCGACAATCCCGACGCGGTGAAGGCCTTCTACGGCGACCACGTGACCATCACGGCTTCCACCGATGAGGCCAAGAAGAGCGTTCACATCGACTCGATCGCCGAGGCCAAGTAAGGCTCCAAGCCGCTCGGGCCTCCAATCGGACTCGCCATGCCGGCGATTCTCTGCTATGGTCGTATCCGAACCTCTCGCCGGAAGCGCTATTGGGGCCGACCGGGTGTGGGGATGGACTCTACGGGAACGACCGATGGCACGAGCAATCTGGAATGGCAAAGTGATTGCCGAAAGCGAGACGACGGAGACGATGGAAGGGAAGGTCTACTTTCCCGAATCCGGCCTCAAGCGCGAGTATTTTCGCCCCAGCACCACCACCTCACTCGACCCGGTCAAGGGGCAGGCACGCTATATGAACCTGCTCATCGACGGGCAGGATAACCTGGATGCTGCCTGGTACTATCCAGACCCCAAGCCGGCGGCGCGCAAGATCAAGGGATACGTCGCCTTCTGGCGGGGCGTGGATGTGGAGCAGTAGTCCGGATGGGTGCAGGTTGCCTCCATCGAGCGCAACAGCACCGACGGCCGAAGGATTGCCGCGGCGGGCATGGCCAACTGCGTACACTCGGCAGTTGAGCAGCGTTCACCTCGCATAACTGCCGAGCCTTGCGCGAGATTCATGCGATCATCAAGGGCTATTCAGCGGCGATGGGAGTATCAGCGTGCCGTGTGATACATTGGCGCCATGGGCCTGAAAGTTTTGGCGATATTTGCGGTGCTGTTTGCCATCGCGCAGGCGCCGGTAGCAGTTCCCGCTCAGTCGACAGGCCAGCGCGACGCCGCGCGGCCGGGCGCGAGCCGGCAGGCTCCTGCCGTTTCGACTTCTTCCCCAGCCGACCCGCCTGATTCCGCCTCAACCTCAGGCACAGATAGCATGGGCGGCCTCCGCGATTACACGCCGCCGCACGTCACCGTCGCCACTCCGGCTCCCGCGCCCAGGCCGTGGATCTGGCAGGAGAGGATCACATGGGGAGCCAATATCCTGCTCGCGATTGTGGGATATATCGGTATCATGATGGCCCGCTCCCTGCTGAAAAAGATCGAGCGCCAAACGGCATTTGGGGAAGTCGCTGCCGAGGCAGCGGCCGCTGGCGCGCAGGCGGCCTTGTTGAATGCGCAAGCTGTCATTAACTCTGAAAGGCCGTGGATTCTGATTACGGTCGAGCCGTCCCGGAGCGCAGAGAACAGTTTTACGGTCATGGCCACCAACCGCGGCCGCACTCCCGCCAGAATCACGGCCACCGCGGACCGAACCAGGATCGCCGTCGATGAAAGGCACCTGCCCGGTGCGCCTGAGTATAAGAGAGAAGAACCGAAGCCTCCGCAGGTCCCGATCATTCTGGTTCCGGGCGAATCGACGCCCATCAAGTCGTTCTGCCGCGACGATGTGAAAGCGCTCTGCGACTCCGAGGAGAGATTCAAACGCATCGAAACCTGGGAAGAAAAGGTCTATCTCTACGGAAGGGTCGTCTACTCGGACTTGATCTCGACTCCCGAGAATCAAGTTCATGAGACGAACTGGTGCTGCTGGTACATTCACGGACGGCAGAACAGCGGGCTGGTCATCGCCGGCCTGCCCGAATACAACTCGCACACATAGACCGGCGGCCGCGCCCTGCGGGTGGATCGATCAAAGCGCGGAGCTTGCAGGGAGAAGCGGGGATCTCGCCGGGGCTGGGAAAGGTATTTTACTGTTGCGGCTTATTCCGAGCCAATGAGCAGAGCTGCCGGCCCGCGAGCGATGCGGCGGTCAGGCAGTCTCAACGTCGCGCAGGTTCTGTTCAAAGAGCGGGTCGGGCTCGGCGAGCCGGATCAGGCGATGCAGATAAGCTCGCGAGATGCACAGGCTGCGGGCCGCCAGCGTCTTGTTGCCGTTGTTTTCCTTGACGGCGGCTACGGCCAGCTTGACCTTGTAGTCCCGCAACTGGCGTTCAAAGGAGCCGGCGGGATTGTAATCGCCGATGTCGACAATATCGCCGAGGTCGCTCATATCGGCGAGGTCGGCATCGGAGTCCTGCAGATTCAAACTCAGGTCTTCCGCGCGGACGACTTTTCCCAGGGCGAGGATGATCGCCCTTTGCATCACGTTTTCCAGTTCGCGCACATTGCCGGGCCAACGGTAACTTTGCAGCAGGGCCAGCGCGCGGGGCTCGATGTCGTCCATCGGCTTTTGAAACATCTGCCCATACATGCGCAGGAAATGCCTGGCAATCCGGGGAATGTCTTCCGGGTGCTCCTGCAGCGGCGGCGATTCGATCTGCATGACGTTGATGCGGTAGAAGAGATCCTGGCGGAATTTTCCCTCGGCCACCAGCTTGGACAGATTCTGGTGCGTGGCAAAGATCAGCCGGGCCCGCAAGGGGATGAGCCGGCTGCTGCCCAGGCGGTTGAATTCCATCTGCTGCAGAACGCGCAGGAGCTTGACCTGCGTGAAGAGGCTCAGGTCGCCGATCTCATCCAGGAACAGCGTTCCGTCGGCTGCCTGTTCGAAGTAGCCCTCGCGCGCCCCGTTGGTGCCGGTGAAGGCTCCCTTTTCATGCCCGAAGAGCTCGGCTTCGATCAGGGTTTCAGGGATGGCGCCGCAGGAGACAGCCACGAACGGGCGATTGGCGCGGGCGCCCAGGTTGTGAATGGCGCGGGCGATCAGTTCCTTGCCGGTTCCGCTTTCGCCGGTCACCAGCACCGAGGCATTGAGGTTGGTCACGCGGTGGACCAGCTGATAAACCCGCTGCATCTGCGGGCTCGATCCGATCAGCCGGTCGCAGCTTCCCGGCTCCTCCAGTTGCTGCTGCACGGTCTGCAATTGCTGCCGCAGCGAGGAGTTCTCGTAAGCCCGGCTGAGCATGGTCTTGAGGTCTCGAATGGAGGGCGGCCTGCGGCAGTAGCCGAAGGCGCCGGTCCGGACGAGTTCAAAGGCGGTCGAGCGCAGGCCGTCGTCGGCCATGATCACGACGGGAACATGCGTGGCAATGAGGCGCTGGGTGCAGCCGATCCGCTCCTGCAGCGAATCATGACTCGAATGAAGATCGAGAATCATGACATCGCAGTCACCGGCGGCGCGGAGCAGATTCATCCCATCCTCATCCGACTCGAGATGCATCTCGAATTCCTTCCCCAGTGCGGAAGAGAGCAGCGTGTGGAGCGTTCGGTCTTCCGAATACAGTCCGATCTTGATCATTGCTGGACTCGCTCCCTTACCGTGCGCGGCCGTGCCCCCTCTCAAAAATGAGGCGGAAAAGCCACGAACATCGATCTGAACCTGCGACTGAGATACCCAAGGCTGTTCGACGTCAGAAGAATTCATGCCACCTGGGTGACAATCCCCCGCCGTCAACAAAGCCCGAGATACTCAATTGGCACTTGTTGACTCTGATCAAGCATGCTATCGGCGAATCAAGGCCCTGTCGAGATTACCATAGTAATTCTTGGCTAAGACGTAGACTCTTTTGATCTTTGCGTCATGGCAAGATCAAGTGGGGGATTCATCCTGGCCAGGAGCCTCTTCCGAGCAGATTGGTCATGGATCAGTGTCTATATTTTGGTTTAACTTACGTCGCGAAGCCTATTTTTTGAGAGGGAATAATAAAAAGATTCAGGGTCATGATCTCCGATCCGGTAAGATTACTTTTGTGTTCCATTGGTGTTTGATTATCAGTTCGGTGGTAACAAAACAACCCGGTACCCAAGATTTTAGAGCCGTCTTGGGGAACCTAGATTGTTACTCATCCGATCAAGGATCTGCAATATTTTGTACTATTTGCGAACAAGAGGCGGAGTATCGGAACGGTGTATACGTCCCGCTTCACTCCAAAATCGCTTCCCGTAAACATCCGTGTACACCGGGCGGCACGTTGCTGCCCATCTACTATGATTCGGGCAGTTTAGATGATCGAGAGTTTGGCACGGCAATTGCTGCAAGGGTGGGTCATCGCAGTTGTGACTGTCTCCCGGTGTGCTGGGGAGGGGAAGGATAAGAGAGATGCACGGATTCGCTTGGTGGCCAACCATGATCGTACTCGCCGTGGCGACCTACACGGATCTGCGCAGCCGCCGCATCCCCAACTGGCTGGTCTTTCCTTTCCTGCTGGCAGGGATTGTGGTCTCTCCTACCCCTTGGCGCCATGGCTGGTACGGCAGCAGTCACGGGTTTGGCTGGCATGGCTTTGGCCAATGCATGGCCGGGTTGTCGCTGGGCCTGCTGTTCAATGGCATACCGTTCCTGATGGGCTGGACCGGCGGCGGGGACGTGAAACTGTTCGCCGCGATCGGAGCCTGGGTTGGCCCGATGCAGTTTTTTTGGGCGTTCTTTTTCACGGCGCTGGCCGGGGGGATCATGGTCCTGGGCTGGGCTGCCTATCACGGTTTTTTCAAGGACTTGTTTGCGGGCGCGGGCGAATTTTTCTTCGGTTGGACACGGCGCGGAGTGCGTCTCGATCCGGAGCCGGCGCACGCCAGTCCACTGAATCGCAAGATGCCGTACGCTCCGGCTATCGCCATCGGAACGCTGCTTTCATTCTTCGCACGTTGAGGATTTGGGGTTACGCATGATGTCTAACTCGGAGTCGTCTTATCGATTTTCGGCTAAACCGCAAGAAGGACATTCTGCGGCAGGGGGTAGCAATCCCGTGAATTCAGACTCTTCTTCGTATCTCGATGACCAGTATCCGGACTCTCTCGGCGCCGACGTTCTGTCGATTGCGCTGATCGGCCCGGACGAGGATCGCCGCAGGGCGGCCGCCACCGCTCTTGCCGGATGCCAGGGAGGCGAGATCCGCGAGTTTTCCTCCTATCCGCCGACCCTCGACGATGTGCCGCGGCTGCTCGAGGCGCACTACGACGTGATCATCATCGACCTGGACAGCCACCCGGAGTACGCCCTTGAGCTGGTGGAGAGCATCTGCGCCAACGGTTCGGCCACGGTAATGGTCTATTCGATGAAAGCCGATTCGGAGTTGCTGGTCCGCTGCATGCGTGCAGGCGCTCGCGAGTTTCTCACCATGCCCTTCGCGCAAAGCACCATGGCCGAGGCTCTGGTGCGTGCTTCGGCCCGCCGTCCGGCGACCCGCCCGGCGAAGAAGACGGGCGGACGGCTGCTGGTCTTTCTCGGCGCCAAAGGCGGAGACGGAGTCACAACCCTAGCCTGCAATTTTGCGGTTTCGATGGCCCAAGAGTCGTCGCAAAGCACGCTGCTGATCGATCTCGATCTGCCTCTGGGCGATGCCGCTCTCAACCTCGGGGTGGCTGCCGAGTACTCGACCATCAATGCTCTTCAGAATGCCGCCCGTTTGGATTCGAGTTTTCTCTCCAAGCTGCTGGTCAAGCACAGCACCGGGGTCTCGGTGCTGGCGGCTCCCGGCAAGTTTCCCCAGTTCGACGCGTCCAACGACGCCATCGACAGGCTGCTGACGGTGGCGCGGCAGGACTTCGACAACGTGGTCGTCGACATGGGCTCGCGCCTCGATCTGATGGGGACGGGGCTGTTCAAAGACGGCTCCACGATCTATCTGGTGATCCAGGCCGGCATCGCCGGACTGCGCAACTCGAATCGCCTGATCTCGCAGTATTTCAGCACCGGGATTCCGAAGCTCGAAATCGTGCTCAATCGCTTCGAGCCGCGCACGATGGGCGTCTCGGAAGACCAGATCACCAAGGCTCTCACGCGGCCGGCGCAGTGGAAGATTCCCAACGATTATGCCGCCGTGCGGCGCATGCAGACCACCGCCGTGCCGCTGGCTCTTGAAGACTCGCCGATCTCCCGGCTGATCCGGCAGATGGCCCGGACCGCGGCCGGCCTGCCGCCGGCGCCGGAGAAGAAGTCGGGCTTCAGCCTGAAAGGGTTTAGCCGGAGCATTTCGTCGAAGGTCTCCACACCCGACGAGTCGGCTGCACTGACATCTCTGGGGCTGTCGTCGGGCCGGGATGACGGCGGTTCGCCTGACGCCAACCAGCCTGAGCCTCATGGCAAGAATGCGGGGAGATCTTCAAGCGCTGCTGCCGCGAAGATCTCGTCCGCGGAAAGAACGGAGACACCGGCGACCCAGGCCGAAAGGCACGGAGGCGCCAGCTCCAGCCAGCAGACCGGACCCGAAACGCGCATCTACAAGGGTTCCACCTATGTGAAGGGCGCGGATGGCGAATGGCACCTGCAGGAACCCGAAACCGAAGCCGCTGTTCAAGAGCCGCCCGCGGTCCGGCGGGAGAAGCCTGCCGCGCGGCCGGAGCCACCCGCCATCCGGCAGGAGATCGCAGCCGTCGTTCGGGAGCCGGAGCCGCCCGCCGCCGAGCCGTTGCAACCCGTCGTTCAGGAGACGCCGGCCATGGCCTGGTCGACGCCCGCTCCGATCACCTACGGCAGCGCCCTCAGCAACACCCAGCTCAGGGCCATGGCGGCGGTTCCGGGGAAGTTCGCTTACTCTCCGGGCGTAGGCGAAGTGCTGCCGGTGGGAACGCACACGCTCACGGTGAACTTCACGCCGAACGATACGGTGGGTTACACCAAGGCGGAGTGCACCGTATCGCTGATCGTCAACAAGGCAACGCCCGCCGTTACATGGGCAAAACCCGCGGCGATCTCTTATGGGACCGCGTTGAGCGATGCGCAGCTCAATGCCACGGCAACGGTTCCGGGAAAATTCGTCTACACGCCATCGTCGGGCGAGGTGCTGTCGGCAGGAGTGCAGACGCTCTCGTTGGAGTTTGTTCCGGCCGACGGCGCAGGCTACAACGCGGCGCAGGCCACGGTGTCGCTGACGGTGACCAAGGAATCTCCGGAGATCTCATGGTCGGCCCCCGCATCGATTGCCCATGGAACCCCGCTTAGCGCCGTTCAACTCAATGCCATGGCATCGGTTCCAGGGACCTTCACCTACAGTCCAGCCGCGGGCGAAGTGCTGCCGGCGGGAGCGCAGACGCTGTCGGTGACCTTCACCCCGGCCGACGCCGCGGATTACACCCCGGCACAGACCACCGTGCAGATCACGGTCACCAAGACGACCCCGGTCATCCGGTGGCCGAAGCCTGCCCCAATTACCTACGGCACACCGCTGGGCGACGCTCAGCTCAATGCCTCCGCGCCGATTGCAGGCAAGTTCGTCTATATTCCCGGCGCCGGCGCCGTGCTCTCGGCGGGAACGCATACGCCATCGGTCACCTTCACTCCGGCCGATACGACGAACTACACGGCAGTCAAGGGCGCCGTATCGCTTACCGTCATCAAGGCGACGCCGGATATTGTGTGGCCGACGCCGGCTTCGATCACCTACGGCAGCGCGCTCGGCGCCGCTCAACTTAACGCCACGGCCTCGGTTCCGGGAAAATTCGTCTACACCCCGGCGGCGGGCGAGGTGCTCGCGGCGGGCGAGCATGTGCTCTCGGTAACCTTAACTCCGATCGACGCCACGGACTATGCCGCGGTGCAAGCCACGGTGCCGCTCACGGTGTCCAAGGCAAAGCCGACCACGATCACGTGGCCGACACCCGCGGCGATCTCTCACGGCACCCGGCTCAGCGCCACTCAGCTCAATGCCACGGCATCGATTCCGGGAAGGTTTGTCTACGCTCCCGCGGCGGGCGAGGTGCTCGGCGCGGGAACGCACACTCTCTCGGTAACCTTCACTCCGACTGACACCAACTTCCCCTCCGCGCAGGCAACGGTGCCTCTCACAGTCACCAAGGCAATCCCAAGCGTCGAGTGGCCGGAGCCCGCCGCCATCTCCTATGGCACGGCGCTCGGCGCCGCTCAGCTCAAGGCCACGGCATCGGTTGCGGGAAGCTTCGTCTACACTCCCCCGGCGGGCGAAGTGCTCGCGGCGGGAACGCATACGCTCTCGGCGACGTTCAACCCGGCCAACACCGCCGACGACGCGTCCGCGCAGGCCACCGTGTCGCTCACCGTCAACAAGGCAACGCCCATTATCACGTGGCCGACGCCCGCTCCCACTTCCTATGGCACTCCGCTTGGCGCCGCGCAGCTCAATGCGACGGCATTGGTTCCGGGAACGTTTGTCTACACTCCCGCGGCAGGCAACGTGCTTGCGGCAGGGACGCAGACGCTCTCGGTAACCTTTGTGCCGGCCGATGCCACGGACTACACCACGGCGCAAGCCACAGTCTCGCTTGTGGTGGAAGGCCTGGACAACATTGAATCGCTCATGCCGGCTGCGGCGGAAGCGGAAACGGGCCGCAGCGAGCAGGCAGAGACGAAACCGGGGGCGTCCCAAGGCGTCAGCGCCCCTGTGCAGCAAGGCAAAGTTGAAACGCGCGTTTACAAAGGCGCTACTTATGTGAAGGGAGCCGATGGACAATGGTACCTCCAGAAGGAATAGACAAGATTCAACCCACAACGCTTCCCGCGGATTTCGGCGAATGGGATAGTGGAGATGCCCCCGCGGCGGAGCCTGTCGAGGTCAAGCCGTTCGATCGTTTTCCCGTCGCACCCGCCGCGCCCAAGCCGGCCGCCAAGCCGGCGACGGCGCGCGTCGCTGTGCTGCCCGCGGTAGAGCGGCCGCCGGCCGCGCCTCCGCGCAGGCCGGCGAGGCGCTATCCGGAGCCTGAGCCGGTCTTTCAACGGCCGCAGCCTCGGAACCTGGATCTGGACGATCTGGAAGAGATCGACGAGGGCAAGGGCAAGCAGAAGAAGCTGATGATCGCTGCCGGCGTGGCTGTGCTGGTGCTGGCCGGCGGCGCGGTGGGCTATCTCAAACTCAGTTCGAAGCCGGCCGCCGCGAATCAGCCGGTTGCCTCGCAAGCGGCGACTACGGCAACCATGGGGACAACGGGAACAGCGGAGACAGCCTCGTCGGCGGCGCTGAAGCCGGCGGCGGCGACGGCGAACTCGCCGCAGACCGCCGCGGAAGCGGACCAGACCCCGCAGGCACCGGTCGGGCTTGGCAAGCAGTCGGAAATGATGAGCAAACAGCTGAATGCTCCCTCGCGGATTAAGAATGATCTGACAGCGCTGGGCGCAAGTCAGCCGGCGCCCACCGGGGGCTTCAGTCCGACGGGTATGGACAGCATGAGCAACCCCAATGCTGTTTTCGCCCCAGGGAACGAGCCCAAGGTGAAGGTCGCGGCTCCGCAGAAGGTGAGCATTTCGGCAGGCATCGCCGTCGGTTTGCTGGTTCAGAAGACCGCGCCCGTCTATCCTCCGATCGCACGCAGCGCTCGCGTATCAGGCACGGTGGTGATTCAGGCCACCATTTCCAAGACCGGCGCGATTCAAAATTCCCGTGCTGTCAGCGGACCGACCATGCTGCGGCAGGCTGCTCTGGATGCTGTGAGGACGTGGCGCTTCCGGCCCTACCTGCTTGATGGCCAGCCGGTTGAGGTCGACACTACGGTGAACGTGGTCTTCAACCTGGGTGGATGACGAGCCCCGCGTCTCTTGCCGGCACTTTGGTAAGGGTGAATGGTGTTACCGTGGATGAGGATACTCTCCCAACGGAAGGTAAATCGTGGAACTGCTGAATCTGGAAAAGTACAAAGCTGAGATACACCGGACCCTGATCTCCAAGCTGGACCTGGAGAAACTGTCACGCGTCAATTCAAGCCAGGCGCGCCAGGCCGTGGCCGGCATCGTGAAGGAGATCATCGCCGACCAGCGTGTCCCCTTGAACTTCGACGAACAGGAAAAGATCCAGGCCGACCTGCTCGATGAAGTCTTCGGCCTCGGTCCGCTCGAGCCGCTGCTTCGGGATTCAAAGATCTCCGACATCCTGGTCAACGACAAGGATCATGTCTTCATTGAGAAAGGCGGGCTTCTGCAGAGGGTCGATACGACCTTCCGCGACGATCGCCACCTTCTGCAGATCATCGACCGCATCGTGTCGCGCGTGGGCCGCAGAGTCGACGAGTCCTCGCCGATGGTCGATGCCCGGTTGCCCGACGGCTCGCGCGTCAACGCCATCATTCCGCCGCTGGCCCTCGATGGACCCTCGTTGTCCATCCGCCGCTTTGGGACAGGCCCGCTGGCCGCCAATCAACTGGTTCAGTTGAAGAGCGTCTCGCCGGAGATGATGGAGGTGCTTTCTTCCGCGGTGAAGGCCCGGATCAGCATCCTGATCGCCGGCGGCACCGGCGCCGGCAAGACCACCTTCCTCAACATTCTGTCGCAGTACATTCCTCGCGGCGAACGCATCGTCACCATCGAAGACGCGGCCGAGCTTCGCTTGGCGCAGGAGAACATCGTGCGTCTGGAAACGCGTCCGCCCAACATCGAAGGCCAGGGAGCGATCAAGCAGCGTCAACTGCTGATCAACTGCCTGCGCATGCGCCCCGACCGCATCATCATGGGCGAGGTGCGCGGCGAAGAAGCCTTTGACATGCTGCAGGCCATGAATACCGGCCACGAAGGTTCGATGACCACCATTCACGCCAACACGCCCCGCGACGCCATCTCCAGGCTCGAATCGATGGTGGCGATGGGCAATATGAACATGCCCGAGAAGTCCGTTCGCCAGCAGATCGCGGCGGCCATCACCATTTGCGTGCAGGCTAGCCGCATGAGCGATGGCACCCGCAAAGTGACCAGCGTCTCGGAGATCACCGGCATGGAAGAGAACGTGATCAGCATGCAGGAGATCTTCAACTTCAGCAAGAAGGGGATCGGACCCGACGGCAAGGTCATCGGCGTCTTCCAGCCAACCCACATACGTCCCAGATTCCTCGAACGCCTGCGTGTCTCGGGTATCGTATTGCCGCCGACTCTGTTCGAGCGCGAAACGCAGGTCAATTGACCGAGGAAAGGAGGGCAAGGGTATGGCAGCAATTGTGATTTTCGTATTTCTGGGCGTTTTCGGGGTCGTGGCACTGGTTGCGATCGGCATCGGGAGCGGGGCCTCTCAGCAGGCCAAACAAGTCCACGCCACACTCGACTCGGCTCTGGCCACCGATAGCCCGGAGGAGCGAGGCCAGATCCTCGATCTTCGCAAGATCGAGCAGCTCAGCAGCATCCCCTGGCTCAATCGCAGGCTGCTGAAGATCGAACTCGGGCCGCGCGTGCAGAGCCTGCTCTATCAGGCCGATCTCAAATGGACCGCCGGCGGCCTGCTCACCGGTTGCGGGCTGGCCTTTACCATTGCAGGCTATCTGGCTTACTTGAAATTCGGGATGATCCTGGTGGCTTTGGGGGTGGGCTTGCTCGCGGGCGCAGCGCCCTTTGGCTGGGTGCTGTTCAAGCGCGGCAAGCGCCTCGACAACTTTCAACAGGGATTGCCGGAGGCGCTCGATCTGATGGTGAGCGCTCTGCGCGCCGGACACAGCCTTGTCGCCGCGATGGGCTCGGTGGCGCGTGAATGCGCCGATCCCATCGGCTGCGAATTCAAGGCGTGCTTCGAGGAGCAGAACTATGGGCTTGAGATGAAGACCGCCCTGGACAACATGATCAATCGCGTTCCCCTCCAGGATCTCCGCATTGTCGCAACCGCGATCATGATCCAGAAGGAGAGCGGGGGAAATCTGGCCGAGGTTCTCGACAAGACCTCCCATGTCGTCCGGGAACGGTTCCGCCTCAAGCGCCAGGTCGCGGTCCACACAGCACAGGGGCGCATGACAGGATGGGTGCTCACCTGTCTCCCGATCGTGCTGGGACTCGCTCTCTATGTCGTCAATCCCCAACTGATGAGTATCCTTTGGACGACTCCACTTGGGGTCAAGATGCTTTGGACGGCCTTCGGCATGCTAGTTGTTGGCGGTTTGGTGATTCGCCACATAGTCAACATGGAAGTTTGAAGGGGACCTATGGGAATTATCGTTCTTACCTTCTGTGTCGTTTTTCTGTTGATCGTCAGCGGCGGACTGCTCCTGTTCCATCGCGAGGAGATGCTGCAGCGCATCTCCGACGTGATCAACCCGCAACCCAAGCCGAAGTCCCTGATGAGCGCCATTCAGCAGACGGGCCTGTCGATCGGCGGCGTGGTCGAGCACTTCGAGAACGTTCTGCCGAAGAGCCAGGCCGAAGTCTCTGTGATGCTGCAGCGCCTTCAGCACGCCGGTTTTCGCGGTGAATCCGCGGTCAGGATCTTCTACGGCTCCAAAGCATTGGTGCCCGCGACCCTCTGCCTGCTCGCTCTGGTCACAGGCCTCGGAGCCCTCAGCCCGTTCTTTGTGTATGTGACGGCCGCGGCGCTGGGATTTCTGGCGCCGGATTTCTGGCTGGGAAAGCGAATTAAGGACCGCCAGGGAAAGATTCGGCGAGGCCTGCCCGATGTGCTCGATCTGCTGATTATCTGCATCGAGGCTGGACTGAGCCTGGACCAGGCAACGGCCCGCACCGCGGTCGAGTTGAAGCTGGCTCAGCCGGAACTGTGCGACGAATTGGGCATTGTCGTGCTCGAGCAGCGTGCCGGCCGTCCTCGCGGCGAGGCATGGAAGCATCTGGCCGAACGCACCGACGTGGACGCGGTGCGCAATCTCACTACCATGCTGGTGCAGGCGGAACAGTTTGGAACCAGCATCGCCAAGACATTGCGCGTTCATGGCGACACCCTCAGGACCCAGCGCGTGCAGGCAGTGGAGGAGGCGGCGGCAAAGACCACCATCAAGCTGCTCTTCCCGCTGGTGTTTTTCATCTTTCCCACGCTTTTCGTGGTCGCGCTGGGACCTGCTGTCATAAGCATCATGGCGAACTTCAAGTAGCACAATCATCCAGGGAAGGAGGAATCGATATGAATAGCGCCTTGATTGTCCGGATTGTGGCCGGTGTGCTGGTTGTTGTAATACTGGCTATCTTGATTCAGCGCCGCCGCACAAAGGTCAAGTAGTGCGGATTGCGCTGCGATAGCGGAGGCGCGCATGAAACTGTGCGCGGCAGGCTCGCCGGTTCGCCTGTTGCGGAGCCGGGGATTTCGACGTTGGCATCTGGTGTCGTTCGTATCCCGCTCGAAATGGGGAAGGCATCAAACATCTTGCTTTAGGAGAGAGGAATCGATATGGATAGCACCTTGATTGTCCGGATTGTGGCTGGTGTGCTGGTTGTCGTCATCCTGGCCGTTTTGATTCAGCGCCGCCGCACAAAGGTCAAGTAGCCGGGGTTCACGGGGGGGCTGGCGCAGCCGTGAAGCTCGACGAGCTTCGCTGGCCCACTCGATCAACTCGCTGGCCGGGAGATCGCCACAGCGGCGATGAAAGGATGAGTGTCCCATACCGGAAGCGGGCAATGCGGGAGTGTGTCTCCGCGCGATTTTCAGGCAGGGCTCTTTGCTCCTTCCGCGCGCGGTGAAGCAGGAACCGTTCATGGCCCGATGATCGGAAAAGAAAGGACTTGGATGACTACTTGCGATGGGAGAGGTTGAATCGATAACTGGGGCTCCGGGACAACACCGGATTGCCGGGTTCTCGCTGGAGGCCGGAGGTACCATGGAATCACGAAGACTTTGCGCATACAACCAGACTCGCGAGTGCTTCCTCGGCCTCGAGGTCGAGGCCGCCGACCTTTCGTTTGCGGGCCTCAAGGATCTGCTTGGAAAGTTGGCGCTCAAGTCTGGTGAGGGGCTCTGGATGGTGCCGTTCAGGGGGATTCCCGAGACAAACATGCGTGTCCCCCTCGATCTGATCTACCTCGACGAGGATTGCCGGGTTATTGAGGTCGTCGAGTCGTTTCCCACTTTTCATGTTACTTCTTCGAGTGCGCAGGCTGCAAGCGTTCTGGCGCTGGCGACTCACTCCATCTATTCGTCGCAAACCCAGCCGGGCGATCAACTGGTGCTCTGTGTGGCCGAGGAGATGCAGCGCCGGCTGGAGAGATTCACCGCCGCTCCAACCGCGGTGAGCAGCGGTGTGCAAAGCGCGGTTCTGTTGCGGGGGAAGCCGCTTTGGAGCGGCGGTCCCGGCGTGGTGGAGTTGGAGAACCGCTCCGTGGAGGGCCGCTCTCCGGCCGAACAGCCGTATGAGATGGACCTTATCGAACCGGGGATGAAGGATGTCAGGCCGCCCAAGGGATGGCTGGAACGCTGGTGGTCGCCGGACCCGAGAAAGGCTCCGGACATGAGAAAAGCTCCGCGGGAGCAGACGCCTGGGCTGGCCGCGTATTACTGGACAGGCTCGGCTCCCAAGGCGCACAGCATCCGGGATATCAGCGCCACAGGATTGTACGTGGTAACTGAGGAGCGCTGGTATCCAGGCACTCTGATTCTGATGACTCTTCAAGACGCGTCGAACGGGGAAGAGAACATGGAGCATTCGATCTCCGTGCACTCCAGGGCAGTCCGCTGGGGCAACGATGGCGTCGGCCTCCAGTTCATTCCACAAGATGCCCCGGATTCGGTCAAGGGGCTGAATCCTCTGGTCCATGGAGTGGACAAGAGGGAACTCAATCAATTTCTGGAGTGGCTCCGGAAAGGGAGAGGCTAGAAAGCGTTCCGGAGGTCCTTCATGGCTTGGTTACGACACTCAATGTTTGGTTACTTTGGTTTGAAAAACCGGGTCCAGGTGATAAAAAGGTTGCAAAATTCCAAGGGAACAGCCGTACAATCGGAAATCATCCGTGTAGAATACGTCGGCGGGCCGGACTAACCGGAACGCCGATAGATGGGGGTAAGACGATGAAGATGCTGAACGATTTGCACCGGCAGACGGTCGCGCTCATTTGCAGATTGCACCGTGCCGCGCCGGCCGGCAAAGCGAGTGTTAGATCCCAGTCTGTGGGTGAACGAATCCGCGGCCGCCTTCGCCCGAGCGACGAGGGCAGCAACATCGTAGAGTTCGCCTTGATACTTCCACCTCTAATGATCCTCCTCACGGGGATACTGTCGTTTGGGTCCGCCATGATGAACTATGAATCGCTGACGAATGGGGTGGCCCAGGGCGCGCAAGCTCTTGTGACGAGCCGAACCGTCACAACCAATCCCTGTGCCGACACTCTTGCGGCTATCTCGGCGGCCGCGCCGGTACTCAATTCGGCCAAAATCAATCTCTCGCTTACGATGAGTGGCACCCCGGTGAATTTGAACAGCTGCCCCGGCGATCAGTCGCTGTTGGTCCAGGGTGGCTCCGTAACGGTGAGCGCCACTTATCCCTGTAACATCGGAGTCTACGGAGTCACCATTTCGCCTGGCTGTCTCCTCTCCGCAACGGTGACAGAATATGAATTCTAACCACAAAACGATCGAGGCAAATCCCATGAGAATGATGAATGTATCGGCTTTTGTCCGGAAAGCTCTCAACGATCAGGGCGGACAAGTGCTGCCCTGGGTGACGTTAATGATGGTCTCGCTGCTTGGCATGGCAGGTTTGACGATCGATGTGGGCCACGCCTATGTCGTGAAGAGCCAGCTCCAGAGTTCATCCAATGCCGCGGTGTTGTCGGCCGCGGAAAATGTGTACAACAACGGGGCCACCGATAACGCAAACTATCTGGCGACCCAGTACTCGGCCGGCAAATCGGACATGAATGTCAGTGCCGGGCTGGGAACTGTCACTCCGACTGTGACAACGCCCTGCCTTAACATGCTGATGCCCAGTGGGACGGGGTGCGTCAACAGCGCTTCCGGAAACGCCGTCTCTCCCTCTGCCCCAAACGCTGTCCGGATCGTGCAGACGGCTAGCGTGCCGACCTATTTCATGCGGATCTTCGGCGTCAATTCGCTGACGGTTTCGGCCGGCGCAACCGCATCCTTCGGTGCAGCGCAGCCGTGGAATGTGGCGATCATTCTGGATGCGACGCCGTCGATGCAGTCTTCGGACCCCCTCTGCACAACGACAGGGGCCAACACATCGGAGCAGTGCGCGTTGTCTGGCATTCAGACCATGCTGGGGGGGATTCCTCCCTGCGAAGCCGGTCTGACCACTCCTTGCAATGCCGCCCAAGCGAACGCGGTCTTTCGCGTGAGCATGTTTACGTTTCCAAATATCACGACGTCCACCATCTCGTCCGACTGGACCGGCAGCGGGAGCCCCACAGAGACAGGTTACACCTTGCCGGCAAGGCCAGCGGCTTTGTCAACCGCCGGCTATCAGTCGGTCACCTATACAGGCGCGACGTCGGAATCTTCGACTTACCTGGTCACGCAGCACAGCGCCGACACGACTAACATCGATACGAATGGCTTCACGAGCGACTATTACCTGGCCTCCACCTTGAGTTTGAACCCCAGTTCAAAACTTGTGAAGATCATTGGGACCACCCCCAGCAACGGTTACCTCAAGGTTCCGGCTACTAAAATGAACTATAGCAACGGCGGCGTCACCTATTTTGCCGGCGCAATCTACGCGGCGGAGGCGGCGCTTCAGGCCGAAAAGGTGCAGGCCGATGGTCTTCTCGGAATCCCCACCAACAACGCGATCATATTCGTCAGTGATGGCCAGGCAAACACTGGATATCCCTCATACCCGCAAGCCACAAGCACTGCATCTTCGGGCGGGGTATCGGTTACGTACAAGGGGAGCTCCACGAAGAACCTGACGGGGACTGCCAACACCTTCGGAACGTACCCCGATTACAACGATGATTGCCAGCAGGCAATTGCGGCGGCCCAGTATGCCATCAGTCAGGGAACCAGGTTCTACGCGGTCGCCTACGGGTCAGAGGCCAACGGATGCGTGACCGACAACAACGTTGTCGTTACCGGCACTCTGAACGTCCCTATCACCGCGGCGTCGCAGGTCATCCCGTGTGTGGTGATGGAGGACATGGCTTCGCCTGGAGAGTCCAGCACAGATCCGTGGTATTTCTACACCGACGGCGAAAGCATAAAAAATGGCTGCAAGGATACGACGCATGATGCCTCGAATTTGGGCTCCATCTTCGGCGCAATCAGGGCGTCTTTCGTGACACCCAGGTTGATCCCCAACAACGCCACATAGCCGCCAAGCCTCAAAAGGGCAAGCCCTCGCATCCCGGCCGGGTCCACGAATGGACTCAGCCGGGATGCGTGCTTTTGAAGCAAAAAAAACCGAAAGACATGCCTCCGGAGCTAAGGCATCGACGGGCGATGAATTGCGCGTCTCGCAGCGAACGATCCTCCGCTGGCACACAATGAAATGGCCGGAGGCGGGCAAAGAGATCGAAGAGAGGCAAGATGCCGGAACCAATCCAGCCGAACGGCAGGACGAAGTCTCCAGCCGGCCCGCGCCGCCTGAGAAGGCTCCCTGTTTAATTTGGAACTGTGCGGCTGTGATGCGACGGGCCGCCGCTTCCCAATCCCTTATATATCTTCAAAACTTTGCGGGCATTTGATAATCTCATCTCTCCGTGCGCGGTTCGCCGGCGCTCGTGGCAGAGATCGAACTCGTGCCGCGAGAGCCTTGCGATTTGTGCGGAGGTCCTTCGGGATCAGGTTTGCGGAGAGCCTCTTATTCCTGCACTTCGGGAATGATCAGCAGCACTTCCACCTTGACATTCTGGCCGTTCTGCGTCGCCGGCCTGAATTGCCACTGGGCCAGCGCGGCGAGCACAAACTGCGCCTGCGCGAAGCCCGGCGGGAAGGCGACGGTGAGGGCCTCGAAGCGGCCGGCCTGATTGACGAACCCGTGAACCATGAGGGCATCGGCATCGATTGCGCCGGGCTCGATGTTGGGACGGACGATGCTATAGGGCCAGGGCGCGTCGAGGCGGCCCGTGCTGCCGGACTGCGCGGCATCGCCGGCGTGGGAGAGCGAGTATTGGAGGATCCAGCTCTTGGCCAGGCCCACGGGCAGAAAGACGGTGTACGCCAGCCGGCCGCTCCATACGTTGGCCGTTTCGGGGTACTCTTCTTCCAGCGAGGGGCCGACGATGACCGCGCCGAATTGGCCTTCTTTGGGCCGCACAATATGCTTCACTCCGGGCAAACCGCCCACCCCTTGACCGGCTTGGGCGCTCTGCGTGCCTCCGGCATTGCCCTCACCCTGTTTCGCTCTCGTTCCACTGGCGGCGCCGGCCGGGTTGCCATGCCCCGCCTGCGAGGGGTTCTTCGCCGTTCCCGGCGCCAGCGCCCCCGGCGAATTCGAGGAGGCCGACTGATTCACGGGCGGAAGCTCGACCTGTCCACTCGCCATCCCAAAATCGGAGAGCGACATGACCGTGCCGGCGCTTGGCTGGCCCGATCCGGCGGCGGTTGTCAATGGAGCCGGCGGCGTCGGCTTCGGCCCGGAGACAACTACCGGCGAAGTGGTGCTGGGAAGAATCGCCTGAACCGGCATCGGCATATCGCTGGGCCGGATGGCGACGTCGGCCAGTCTCAGCGATTCATTCGGCCTCTGAATGACGGGCTTCGCTAAAGCGACGGGCGGAGGCTGGGGCGCTGGCGCAACGATTGTCTTGACATGCAGCTTGGCCGCGTTCCAGATCACAACCGTCGGCAACGGCACATTGACCGGGAGTTTGAGAGGCTTGGGGATGTCGGGCTGCACCAGGGTCTGCTTTACCTTCGGGGCATCCAATACCTGGCGCATGATGGGCATCTGCTCTTCAGGGCTTCCGCCCGGCGGTAGCGTGCGGATTTTGGGATGCACGCTGGGAGTCTCGATCGCGCTCGCGGCGGCTCGCTGGACCTCTGGATACAGCGTCTGCAGGTCCAGATGCCGCACCGCATACCGCTCGGCGATCAACGGAGTCTTGAGCTTGGGCGCGGAGAGGATTCCCAGGAATACAAGAGTAATCACCACGCCATGCACCAGCAGCGATACCGCAAAGGAGTATGGCTGCCGGTCCAGATCCGGTTGCGCGGAGAAGAGCGATATCGCAGGGGAAGAGCTCATGACCGACGAATTTCCTCCCGTGCGCCGCGTGGCTTTCTTCCGATGGAGAGCGCATTTCAGGCACTCCGGCCCAGGTGTACAGCGAAGCCCACTGCCGCTCCCATCAGGGTTCAATTATAATGTTTCTGGAATCCCCAATGGCAGTATTCCGGCATATGACTGTCTTGATACCTCCCGTTCGTGCAAGTGCGCTTCCGGCCGCCTGCCGAAGGCGTTGGGGACTACACTGAACACGCAAATGAACTTGTTTGGCAATCTGTCCGCGAGGCTCCGATTTCGGCGTACAATCGAAGTTGGTTTTCTTGGGCACAGCAATTGCCGCAAGGAACAGAAAGGCGGAGCTGGCTTGGCAGCCAGTTCAAACGGGCCTAAAAAATGAACCGAAGACTGACCCTCATTCTTCTCGCCGCTTTCGGCATCGCCGTCGTGTGTACGTTCGCGGTCTATCAGCTGGTTCGCAGCCGTATTTCAGTAAGACCGGCAGCGACGACGAACGTAGTAGCGGCTAAGACCGACATCAAACTCGGGACCATTCTCAAACCTGAAGATCTTTCAACGATCGCGATCGCCGGGACGCCTCCGGAAGGGGCCATTCTCGAAAAAGACAAGAGCCGGGCGATTGGACGGGGTGTTATTTCGGATCTTTACAAGGATGAACCCATCATGGAGAACCGCCTGGCCGCAGTGGGCGCGGGCGGCGGATTGGCAGCCGCCATTCCCACCGGCATGAGAGCCTGCGCCGTGAGGGTAGATGAAGTGGTGGGAGTCTCCGGGTTCGCCACTCCGGGCATGCGCGTGGATGTGGTTATGTCCGGCATGCCTCCAGGCCAAACGAACGACAATCAAGGCACGGAGGCGAGAACGATTCTTCAGAACATCGAGGTTCTGTCGGCCGGCACCGAGTATCAAAACGTGAAGGACGCAGAGGGTAAACCCAAGCAGGTTCAAGTGGTCAACCTGCTGGTTACCCCGGACCAGGCCGAGACCCTTGAGCTGGCCAGCAGCCAGATTATCCGGCTTGTGCTTCGGAACCCGCTGGACACGAAGACCGAACCGGTTCAGGGTACGGCCACGATCAACCTCTTTGCGGGTCCGAATGGCGCTGCGCAGAAACCGAAGCCTGTCGTCGTGGAGAAGAAGGTCGCCAAGGCCCCCGAGGCCTTTTCCATCGAGGTGATGAACGGTTCGAAAACGAGTGAAGAAAAATTTGCTTCTCCCGAGGGACACCAGTGAGAGCGCAGACTGGCTTTACCATTGCAAGTATCAGCGCATTGTTCTTATTTCTCTGCGCTGGCGTGGGCCTTCGGGCTCAAACCCCGTCTCCTTCTCAGCCCGCGGGAGCCTCGATTCAGGACACTTCGAACGATCTTTCCGTCGCCGTGGGAAAAACCGTGCTGGTGGACGTGGCCTGGCCGATCAGGCGGATCGCCAACAACCTGGCCGATGTCGCCGATGTCCATGCGACCAGTCCAACGGAAGTCATGGTGCAGGGCAAGTCTCCGGGTGAGACTAGTTTGATCGTTTGGGATACGCACGGCGGCAGGCAGTTCTTCAACGTGACGGTGCGGCCCAACACGTCTGCCTTGAACGACAGCCTGGAGGGGATCCGGCGTGAGCTCAGAGCGGAGCTTCCCGGACAGACCCTGAAGGTCAGTTCCGAAAACGGCTCGATCTTCCTGCGCGGAACGGTCAAGAATCTGTCGAGTTCGGAGCGCGCGGTCAAGATCGCAACCGCCGGCATGCCCCAGCCCACCGGCGCCAACGCCGTCGTCGGAAAAGTCATCAACCTGCTCGATGTCGATGTCCCCGCGGGCGATCCGCAGATCCTCCTGAAGGTGCGCTTTGCCAGTGTTGACCGCAGCAAGGAAACCCAATTTGGCATCAACATTTTCGATCTGGGCGGGCTGAACACCGTGGGAGGGATTACCACGGGAGAGTATTCTCCTCCGAATCTTACAGTTCCGTCAACAGGGCCTCTGGCTACTTTTTCAAACGAACTGAACCTGCTTGCGCTGGGTCCGGGCAACCTGCCTCTTGGCGTCTCCGTTGAGGCTCTGGAGACCAGGGGGCTGGTGGAAGTTCTGGCCGAGCCCAACGTCCTGGCGGCGAACGGAAAACAAGCAAGCTTCCTGGCGGGCGGAGAATATCCCTACCCAGTCGTTCAGGGCGGCGTGGCCGGCTCGGCAGCGTCGATCTCGATCGATTTCAAGGAGTATGGAGTTCGCTTGAACTTCATCCCCACGATTACTCCACGCGGAACGATCCGTCTCCAGGTGGCTCCGGAAGTCAGCGCGCTCGACTTCACCAATGCCGTCGAGGTCTCGGGATTTAGCGTGCCCGCAATTACATCCAGGAAGATGAATACCGAAGTCGAGTTGGCCGACGGCCAGAGCTTCGTGCTCGGCGGACTGCTGGACAACCGCGATACCGAATCCTTCAACAAGATCCCCTTCCTGGGCGATATACCGATTCTCGGCAAGTTTTTCCAGTCGGATATGAAGACCAAGTCGAACACCGAACTGATTGTCATCGTGACGCCGGAGATTGTGGCTCCCATTCAGGCGGGTGCGCCGTTGCCTCAACTGAAGATGCCGGGGAAGTTCTTGCCGCCCAACAGCGGCATACCCATGAATACGCCGGATGCCAAGACCGCCGAAAACACTCTGCCTCCTCCGCCTGCAACTATGCCGGTTGAGAAGTTGATCGAAAGCTTGAAGCCGGAGCGGCCGCTGGTGATCGAAGGCGCCACTGGAACCTTTGGATCTGCATCGAGCGGCGCCGGTACCGGCGGCTCCGCGCCTGCTTCGCCAACCCAATGAGGTTCCCGGCTGCCCCTTGCGGGCAGCCGGCAGCCTTGCAGAAACGGCGTTTGGAGCGCGGCGACTGCCTGGCAGAGGAAACGAGACAGCCGGATGAATCCGTTCCGCTCAATGATATTGGGAGTGCGGGGATTGCTTTCTTCACGGCCTCCCGCCTCCCCGGATATGCGAATCCAAGTTTCAAATTTGACGCGCAACACTGTACTCGCCACTTGCATGGAAGTAGCCGACAGCGGTCCCAAGCGCAACAAGGGATTGCTTGGCCGCGAGGGTCTCGCTTCCGGGGAGGGCCTTTGGATCCTTCCCTGTGAAGCCGTGCACACTTTCTGGATGCGCTTTCCCATTGACCTGGTTTATCTGGATCGCGAGAAGCGAATCAGGAAGTTAAGCGGCGAGGTGCCGCCGTGGCGGCTCTCGGCCTGCCTCTCGGCTCATTCCGTCCTCGAACTTCCGCCGGGCACGATCCGCAACACAAAGACACAACGCGGAGACACGCTCGAATTCCTCGCTATTTCGCTGCCCGCCGGCAATTCCGCCGCGAATGCTTGACACGATCCGAACCAGCGCGCAAGGACCGCGGAGAGGTCATTGTCGAGTCGCGAGCGCGGGTTCGGGCGCGGAGATTGCTGGAAGCCTCCACTCCTTGAATACCGCAAAGACCGCCAGCGCCACTGTCAGGATTGCGCAGGTTCGCAGCAGGCCGGGATGGGCAATCAGGAACAGGTAATCGAAGCGGACCGTGAACGACCAGGCCAGGACGACGCCCAGATAAAGAAGGGCGTTGCGGACTCTGCGGTGCCCCACGCTTGCCGCGAAACAGCCGAAGACGAGCCCCGGAATGAGATCGATGAAGTAATGCTCGCCGGTCGAGAGCGTAGCCAAGGCTGTGCCGGCCAGGAAAGCCAGCGACACTGCCCGCCACAGTTTGCCTGGGGCAAAGAGGACGAGCACGAAGGCCGTCGCAATGTGCAGGGAAGGGAAGGCATTCATGATACCGATGAGGTAAATCAGGTTTGCCTGCACCGCCGGGGGGTGAAGCCACTGTGCGCCAAAGGCGTAGATCGGGCCGCAGGCCGGAACGATCGCATACACAATCGGCCCGGCAATCATTTCGGTAACATAAGCAATCACAAATGCGCCGCGGCGCTTCGGGGTGCGCATCAGCACCAGCCACAAGACCATGATCGGAAGGACGATTCTATAGACCACCAGCAACGGGATTCTCAAAGAGCCTTGCAGCGGGAGCGCGAGCGCAGCCGCGGACACCCCGAGCGAACCGTCGATCCGCAGCAGCATATGGTCGTATTTCCATGGAAGGAGGCCAGCCTCGCCTCCCAAGACGAGAGAAAGCAGCCAGGGATAAATCAGATTGAGAACAAGGGCAAAAACAACCAGGGGGCGCGACTTGTCCTTCTCGTCCTTGAGCATCCACACGACGGCCGCAACCAAGGCCCCCAATGCGAAGAGGGCGGGGTTCAACAGTATAGCCAGCAGCTTCATTGGTTCTCCTCATCTCGAGTCGTGGAATGAGACTAAGTATAGAGGCTCCGGGCCGGGCAGTTTCTTTCGCCGGTCACAGCTCTGCCACGATGAAGGCGTGAGTTGAAGATGCCCGCAAGATCACCGGCAGGTCATTCTTGTGCGATGGCAGCGGGTTCTGCCGCGGCCATCGCGGGAGAGCTCCACTCCTTGAATACCGCAAAGGCCGCCAGCGCCACAGTGAGGATTGCGCAGGTTCGCAGCAGGCTGGGGTGGGCAATCAGGAAGAGGCAGCCGAAGCGGACCGAGAGCGACCAGGCCAGAACGGCGCCCAAGTAAGCGAGGGCACTCCGGACTTTACCGCATCCCGCGGTTACCGCGAAACATCCGAGTGCCAGTCCCGGGATCAGATCGATGACGTAATGCTCTCCCGTCGAAAGCGTAGCCAGGACTGTTCCGGCCAGGAACGCCAGCGATACTCCCCGCCACAGTTTCCCTGGGGCAAGAAGAACGAGCGCGAAAGCCGCGGCGATGTGCAGGGAAGGGAAGGCATTCGGCATTCCCGTCAACCGAATCTCCGTGGGAATCACCGCTGGGGGATGAAGCCAGAGCGGGCCGAAGGCATAGATGGGGCCGCAGGCTGGGACGGTTGCATAGAGGATCGGCGCGGCAATCATCTCGATCACATAGGCGATCACCAGGGAGACACGGCGGCTTTGGCTCCGATTCACCAGGAACCAGCAGATCAGCATCAGAATGATCATCTGATAGACCGCTTGCAGCGGAACTTTCAAGGCGCCTTGCAGCGGAAGCGCGATTGCAGCCGCGGAGACGCCCAGCGATTCATCCAGCCGGGCGAGAATGTGATCGTATTTCCAGGGGAAAAAACTGTTTTCTCCTCCCAGGACGGTTGGAAAAAGCCAGGCAAGTATCAGGTCGAGCGCTATGGCAAACACAACGATGGGACGCGACTTGTCCTTCTCGTCCTTGAGCATCCACACCACGGAGGCAAGCAGGATCAGCAGCGCGAAGGAGCCGGGATTCAGCAGCAGCGCCAACAGCTTCATGGGGTCTCCCCGAATCGTGTACCAGGATGATCCTTAGTATAGAGGATTCGGTTTTCGTCCTGGTTGCTGTCTCTTTCGGCAATTGCAGCTCTGCCGTGGCGAGGGCTTGATCTGAGCCGGCGCGCAACGGCACCGGAGGTTTTATCCTTGAGGCGCGATCGCGGGCCGGGCCGCAGAGATCGCATGAAGACTCCACTGCTTGAATACCGCATAGACCGCCGGCGCCGCTGTCAGGGTTGCGCAGGTTCGCAGCAGGGCCGGGTGAGCAATCAGGAAGAGGCCGTTAAAGCGGATCGTGAACGACCAGGCAAGGACGATTCCCAGATAAACCAACGCGCTTCGGAGTCTACGGCATCCCACGCTCGCCGCGAAACAGCCGAAGGCTAGGCCCGGAATGAGATCGATGACGTAATGCTCGCCGGTCGAGAGAGTCGCCAGGGCTGTTCCGGCCAAAAAGGCCAGCGCCACTGCCCGCCACAGCTTGCCTGGGGCAAAGAGGACGAGAACGAAGGCCGTCGCGATGTGCAGGGACGGGAACGCATTGGGCATCCCTGTTAGGCGGACTTCCGTGGCCAGAACCACCGGGGGGTGAAGCCACTGGGCAGCAAACGCATAGGCCGGTCCACAGGCCGGCAAAACGGCGTACAGAATGGGCCCGAAGACCATTTCGGCGACATAAGCCAGCACCAGTGTCCCGCGTGGTCCGCGGTATCGAGTCACCACGAGCCAGCAGATCATCATAGGAATCATCAACTGATAGATCACCAGAAGCGGAATCCGCCAAGCACCTTGAAATGGGAGCGCGATCGCCGCAGCCGAGACGCCCAGCGCCTCATCCAGCCGGAATAAAACGGGGTCGTACTTCCAAGGAAGCAGACTGCCTTCCTTTCCCATAAAAAAGCTCAGGAGTGTTCCGAAAAACAGATTCAGCAGCAGGGCAAATACCAGCAATGGCCTGGTCCTGTCTCCTTCGTCCCTGAGCATCCAAAGAATGGAAAAGAAGAGGGCCAGCATGCCAAGAATGGCGGAGTCGAAAAACAGCAGGAGCAGATGCATCTTGGGGTCCAGCGGATCCTCCGCCAAGGATCGTTCACTGGCGGAATGCTCAGACTACCACAGGGGAGACAGTTGAGAGGGATGCAATGCGCTGCAGAGGCGTTGCAGAACCCATCTTGCGGTTTGTCGCCCGGCCGCTCCGCGATTCAGCCGAGTTACGATACCAGCCTTATATCCTTTGGAACAGATGCCTTTAGTCATGTATACGCTGCTGGTCTATCTGTCTCACACTGTATACAGTTGTTTACACCTCCATTTGGGACCCATATGCATGAAGTTTGTATCTTATTGATTTATCATAATATTAACCGTATGCAGAAGATGGCACGCTACTTGCTAAATAGAAGGTGACCCGGCCTGAAGCTGGGAAATTCAACCTACGGAGAGGATCCACATGAATACGATGTTTCTGAAGATGTACTTGAAGTGCCAGGACCTGATGAACCGCGAGGAAGGTCAGGATCTGGTCGAATACGCTCTGGTTATCGCCTTGGTTTCCGTCGCTGCAGTTGCCAGCCTGGGAACCCTTGCCACCAAGATCATCGCCACGTTCAGCGCAATCTCCACCGCTCTCTAACCTTGATCGATACGATCCGTGCGGTCGCAATACTGCGGCCTCGCGAATCCATCTTACACCAGCTTCGGTCAGTTGCGGGAGAGATTCACACAGCAGAGCAGTTGCTTTGCGTGTGCTCTCTCCCGCAGACGAACAAGACCACGCTCAATCGGACAGCGAAAAGCTTCATACGGTTTGATCTCAGGGGAATCCGTTCCCAAGTCGATTGATTGATTGCGTGGGAGGCAGGACGGAATCTGGTCGAGTAAGCTCTTATCGTTGCCCTGGTTTTCGTCGCTGCGGTTGCAGGTCTGCAAGGATTTGCAAACAAGATTGTTGCAACTTTCGGGGCGATCTCCATAGCCCGCTAACCCTGATCGAGATGATCCTTGCGAAAGCAAGATTGAGGCATCGCGACCCACGTTTTCCATCAGCTTCGGTCCGTTGTGGAAGGGTCTCATAGAGCAGTTGTTTTGGCTCTGCTCTTCTCAATCGACGATCCGGAGATAACCCAGTTCATCGGGAGACGGCCTCTATGCATTACGCGCTTTGGAGAATTCGTATTGGATTGCAGAGCCTCCTTCGGGAGGAGGATGGCCAGGATCTGGTCGAGTATGCCCTGCTCATCCTTCTGTGTGTGGTTGCGGCGGTGGCATCGGTGGGCAGTCTTGCCAACATTGTCCTCAACTATTTCGCATACATCAATACGCAGCAGCCCTGACTTTGCATGAACCCTCTTGAATGGACCGGGACGACGCAAACCGGTCCATTTCTGTTTTTGGCGGGATAAACTTGCACAGCAGATCAGCAGCCGGGCAGCCTCTCCCTCCCCTGTCAATCCCCGCTCTGGCTTGCCCTCCTTGTTCCTTACAATCGGAGTTCCGGTCCTTGACAAGGCTGAAACGGCGTCCTTGATTGACGAACGTTGTTGCGGTGCCCTTGGCACGGTCGCTGTATAGTACCGTTATGCCCCTGTCCACTCCTTGGCAACCTGGCCCTTCGCTAGTTTTGATTGAAGCCGGCGTTACAGGGATGGCAATTGCAGCGGTTTTTGCATGGCCCCGTCTTGGTTCATCCTGTTTTTCGCGCATTGAGCTGGCCATGGGCAGGTTGGCACGGCGCAAGAGCGTGGCCGTCGCGGTCGTTGGCCTCTCCGCGCTGCTTTTGCGCATCGCCATTCTTCCGCTGTGCCCCATTCCCCTGCCATTTTCCCCCAACGATTTCAGCGCCCTGCTTGCGGCGGACACCTTCGCCCATGGGCGATTGACCAACCCGACGCCCGCCATGTGGACACACTTCGAAAGCATTCACATCGCCATGCAGCCAACCTATATGTCGATGTACTTTCCGGGCGAGGGCCTGGTCATGGCGGCGGGCAAGGTACTGCTGGGAAGCCCCTGGTACGGCATCCTGATCAGCTGCGCGCTGATGTGCGCCGCCATCTGCTGGATGCTGCAAGCATGGCTGCCGCCCGCCTGGGCTTTGCTCGGAGGAGGGCTGGCGATTCTGCGCCTCGGCCTATTCAGCTACTGGATCAATACATACACGGGCGGCGCCGCGATCGCGGCGCTTGGCGGCGCGCTGGTGCTGGGCGCATTGCCCCGGTTGATGAAGACAGCCCGGTTTCGCTACGGGATGCTGATGGCGGCGGGCATTGTTCTTCTTGCCGCCACTCGCCCATACGAAGGCTTGCTGCTTTGCCTGCCTGTTGCGGCCGTACTGGGCCGCTGGGTTCTTGCTGGAAAGAACCGGCCGCCGGCTGCCGTTCTGCTTCGGCGCGCGGCGGCGCCTCTGGCATTGATGGTTGCAGCCGGAGCATGGATGGGATACTACGATTACCGGGCATTTGGCAGCCCCTTTACGCTGCCCTACACCATCGCGCGAAATGCCTACGCTGTTGCTCCATACTATGTCTGGCAGCCGGCGCATCCCGAGCCAAATTACCGGCACGCCGAAATGCGGCGCTTCTACAACGAGAGCGAGCTGGTTGGATATGCGAGGCTGCACAGCCTGTCCGGCTTCTTTCCTCAGACGCTGAAGAAGTTCGGCTGGGCGACGATGTTCTTCGCCGGCACGGCGTTGCTTCCTCCCCTCATCATGGCCCGGCGCCTGCTCTTCGATCGCCGCATTCGCTTCCTGGTATTGTGCCTTCCCATCTGGGCAGCGGGCATGGCGATCGGCGTCTTTCTTATCCCTCACTATCTGGCTCCATTTACGGCCGCATTCTACGCCCTGGGCATGCAGGCCATGCGCCACCTTCGCTTTTGGAAGCCGGACGGCAAGATTGCCGGTCTGACATTGGCGCGCCTCATCGTGGCGATCTGCGTAGCGATGGCCGGATTGCGGGTCTTCGCGGAGCCGCTTCGTCTGACTCCTCCCCAATGGCCGGGCAGCTTATGGGTTTACTGGTGGTACGGACCGGGGCATTTCGGCACGGAACGGGCTCAAATCGAAACTCGCCTCGAACAGCTTCCCGGCCCGCAATTGGCGATCGTGCGATACTCTCCAAAACACTACCCGATGGATGAGTGGGTTTACAACGCAGCGGATATCGATAACTCAAAGGTCATCTGGGCGCGCGAGATGGATGCCGCAAGCAATCTGGAACTTATGCGCTATTACAAGGACAGGCGGGTCTGGCTGGTGCAGCCGGACATGCAATCAGAGAGAGTGTCGCCATACCCGATGCCGGAAGACGGACAGGCGTCTTCCGTTAAGGCCGCAAAATGAGTATTTCCGCCACTGCTGAATCGGTCCGTTTTCCAGCGCAAAAAGCATCCGCTCCGTGGCCGGGATTGGCGATCTTTGCGGTTTGCGCCGCCTTGTACCTGCTGCCGTTTATGCGCCTTCTCCAGTTGGGAGGAGATGAAGGGTCCGTTGTCTACAGCGCCGTAAGAATCGTCCACGGCCAGGTCTTTGCGCGCGATTTCTTTGAGGTGATGGGTCCAGGCACGCCCTACTGGGTGGCCGCTTTTTTCAAGGTCTTCGGGGTCACGTTCCTGGCTACGCGAATCTGCCTGTTTCTCTCTTCGCTTGGAACAGCTTTCTTGATGTATTTTCTGTCTTGCCGCGTATGCGCAAGATACCGGCTGCTTCCATGTCTTCTTCTGGCCGGCACATCGTTTGGCGCGCTCTGGCCCGGCAACAGCCATCATGTGGATGGCAACTTCTTTGCGCTGCTCTCGGTTGCATGCATTGTTCTGTGGCAGGACAGGCATAGGAAGGCATTGCTGATTTCTGCGGGCGCGTTGGCTGGGATCACCACCGCCTTCTTCCAGCCCAAGGGAGTTTTGCTCCTGCTGGCCATGCTTCTCTGGCTCTGGATCGAGCGACAAAGGAAAGCGGCTGCCATTTCCACGCTCGGGCTGCTCGCTGGAGGCTATCTGGGCATAGCCGGGGTTGTGCTGGCATATTTCCAAAGTCAAGGCGCCCTGGGCAGTCTGATTTACGCGAATCTCGTGTGGCCATCGCGGCATTACGCCGCAGTGAATACCGTTCCCTATGCGCAGGGCATCGCCGGGTGGTATTGGGACCGCTTTATCTTGCTCAAGGACGCCTTCAGCGGGCCTATCGGGTATGCGGCAATCGCCGTGGCCGCGCTCTTGATTGCGCCTCTTCTCTTTGTTGCGGCTCTTCCGGCATTAGCGCCCGCTGCCGCGTTGCTGGCGGCTGTTGCCAGCCGGAACAAATGGCGGATCGTGACGCCTGAGATCCTGCTTTTCGGGCTCTGCGGGATTGCATTGTGGCTCTCGGAGATTCACCGAACGGATATCTTTCATCTTGTCTTCGGGGCGCCGCTGCTGATGATTCTGTGCGTGTATTTTCTCGGTTCAATTCAAAGGAAGTCTTCCGGCTACGCGCTACAGCTTCTTGCAATTTGCTCAGTGGGGCTGGCGGCCTTCAATCTTATGGGGGCTCTGACGGCCCATTCCGTCATGACGCGAGCAGGTTCGGTTGCCATATTCAAAGACGATCCTGTGCTCGCATTTATAGACGCACATACCGCCCCAGGCGAGGAGATGTTTGTCTATCCGTATCACCCTATGTACTACTTTCTCACTGCGACGGCGAATCCGACGCGCTACAGCCTTTTGCTGTATAACTATGACACGGATAAGCAGTTTGAGGATGCTTTGAATTCGCTGGAGCTTCGCAAGCCAAGATATGTGATATGGGACGCGGGTTTTGAAGACAAAGTCAAGGACTATTTTCCTACCTCGAATCGGACAGGAAGCTCCAGTCGCATCATTGAACCTTACCTCGAATCCCACTACAGACTGGTAAAAGAAACTGATGGCGTCCGGATTATGGAGAGAAAGGGGGACGAACCTGCGAACTGACAAGACAGAGCAGCCTGAATTCGACCGGTATGCATCTTCCTACGCCGAATTGCTCGATGACCCGCTCAGGAGCCGGTTTGCACGCGATCCGCTTCATTTTCACCGCAGGAAGTGGCTTCTGATCGAAAGGCTATTGAGAGGTGCGGGCGTTGCTGCTGCAGCACTGCGATGGCTGGATGTTGGCTGTGGGCGCGGCGAGTTGCTCGAACTGGCCGGCAAGAGCTTCTTGCAGGCGACGGGCTGCGATCCATCTGCCGGCATGTTGCCCGCGGGTGCTTCGGTCAAAGCGTATCAACAGACATCGCTTGTCGAACTGCCATTTGAATCCGGCTCATTCGATTTTGTAACTGCCGTTTGCGTCCTGCACCACGTGCATGGAAAAGACAGGCCGCTGCTGGCCAATGAGATGCGGAGGATTCTAAGTCCCAGGGGCCTGTGTTGCATCATTGAACACAATCCGTGGAATCCAGTTACTCGAACGATCGTGAAAAGATGTCCTGTCGATGTAGATGCGGAGCTTCTTACAGCAGGCGAGGCAAGCAGGCTGCTGCGGGCGTCCGGCTTTCGAATCATAGGCCGGGAATACTTTCTCTATCTCCCGGAGAGGCTCTTTCATGCATTCGGCGCCGTCGAGAGGGTGCTATCCCGGCTGCCATTTGGCGGGCAACACGCATTGCTTGCCCAAGCCCCTTCATAGCGCCGGGCGCTACCTTGCAATTACCGCGGCTCCGCTCCAGCTATAAACTTTTTTCGACGATAAATCGAGGCCGGCCCTTGGACTCGGCATATATCTTCGCCAGGTACTGTCCGATAACTCCAAGACACAGCAGCTGAATTCCACCCAGCATATAAAGCGGAATCACGATCGAGGCCCAGCCGGGGACGGCGGCCGAGTGGAGAAACTTGGCGATCAATGCCCACGCCGCCAAGCCAAAACTAAAAAGGGAGACGAACAGGCCAAGCACTGTGATGATCTTCAGCGGTATCTCGGTGAACGACGTAATTCCGTTAACGGCCAGCGAGACCATCTTCGAGACTGTGTACTTGGTTTCTCCGGCGGATCGTTCTTTTCGGTCGTAGTAGACCAGGGCCGAGGTGAAACCAAGCTGCGGAATCAATCCCCTCAGCAGCAGGTTGCTTTCCTTGCAACTGCGCAACTCCTCCACTACGCGGCGGCTCATGAGGCGAAAATCGGCGTGATTGAAGATCAGCTCGACTCCCATTGCCTGCAGCAGTCGGTAGAAGCCTTCGGCGGTCGTGCGCTTGAAAAGGCTATCCGTTTTGCGGTTGCGTCGAATTCCGTAGACAACCTCGGCGCCCTGTGCATAAGCTCGCACCATTTCCTTCATGGCATTTATGTCATCCTGGAGGTCGGCGTCGATGCTGATCAACGCGTCGCCCGGAGCGGCGAGCAATCCAGCAAGGATTGCACTTTGCTGGCCGAAGTTCCGCGAGAGCTTCAGGCCGTGAACACAGGCGTATTCGGTGGAAAGGCGTTCAATGACGCTCCAGGTGCCGTCCGACGATCCATCATCGACAAAAAAGATGGATGGCTCGGCGATCGAAGCCGCCTGAGTCAGTTCTTCGAGCAAAGCTACAAGACGGAGCGCGGATTGGGGCAACACCTGCTCTTCGTTGCGGCAGGGAACCACAAGAGTCAGCTTCGGGCAAGAAACGCGTTCAATCGTTTGCGTCATAGATCCCTCTTCATTCGCAGGCCGATCACGGAGTCGATCGCGGAAACATAGCTCCTATCCAGGGAACATTCACAAAGAGCAAGATCACAACGAGCGCCACGCAGATCGTCAAGGGGACCATAAGCTGGGGTTCGCGATAGAGACGCTCCGGGTTCTGAACGGCGCTTTCGTGCCGGAAGGAGAGACTGAAATACGCCGCCATCAGCCACGCAATCACCGGGAATGAAAGAATCAGCTCGATGCGATAGCGCATCATGAACGCGCCAAAGAACAGCATGCAGGCCGCGGCATAGAAGGTGGCGGAATTCAGCAGGGATTCCTCGCTGTAATGAGCGAAGGAACTGCGATAGCTGGCGGCGAGCGCGGGATCGGCGATCTGGCGGTATTCGGAGAACCGCTTGAGGCTCATGAAATAGCATCCCAGCATCCAGTAAGAGATCAGCAGCGACGCCGGAGGCAGCATGACTGTAACAACCGAGTACCAGCCGAGGCAAAAGCGCAGCGGGTTATTGATGGATTCGCTCAAGACATCGATATACGGAAGATCCTTGCTTCGGATGGGCGGGATGTTATAGACGCATCCCATGACCCAGAGAGCGGCGGCGCTCAACAAGAAGCCGCTGCCCAGCAAGCTGCCCAGCGCCAGTCCGGCTATCATCATCGCGATCCATTGCGCATAGCCCCATCCTGAATGAACCAGGCCGCTGGCAGCGGGCCGATTCTTCTTGATGGGATGCAGCCGGTCGAAGGGCGCGTCCAGAATCTCATTGACCACATAGTTGCTGCAAGCAATGAGAGTTGACGCGACCAGACCGACGCAAATACGAATCAGCAGCTTCGATGAGAGGCCGGTTCCGGACAAAGCGATGGCCAGGACAATTCCAGGGACAATAAAGAGTTGCTTGATGCTGTGATCGAGCCTCATGATGCGCAGATGCGCGGCAATGCGCTCAGAGGCTTTGACAGGGCGGTGACTGGACATCGGTAGGTTCACTGGCATCATGTTAGCGCATCGCGGGCCTGTGGCGGCTCCGATCTATGCGGTGGCTCGATGCTGTTCGCGGGCGCCGAGGCGCACGCTCACCACCTTGGAGACGCCGGGCTCCTGCATGGTGACGCCGTAGATCATGTCGGCCGTCTGCATCATCCGCTTGGAGTGGGTAACGATCAGGAACTGCGTCTCCTTGCTGAGCGAATGGAGCAGGTCGGCGAGGCGGCCGACGTTGACCTCGTCCAGCGCCGCGTCAACTTCGTCAAGGGCGCAGAAGGGGCTGGGCTGGAACTGGAAGATGCCCATCAGAAGGGCCAGCGCGGTCAGCGACTTTTCGCCGCCTGAGAGCAGCAGCACGTTCTGCAGCTTCTTGCCCGGCGGCGAGGCTACGATCTCCAACCCGCTTTCGGCCTGGTTCTCCGCGTCGGTGAGGCGCAGGAAGGCCTGTCCGCCCTGGAAGAGCCGCGCGAAGACCTGCGCGAAGTTTTCGTTGATCCGGGCGAAGGCCTCGTCGAATTTGGCGCGCGAGATCTGGTCGATCTCCTTGATGCTTTCCTGCGTATTCTCGATCGACTCCATCAGGTCGCTGCGCTGCGCCTCGAGGAAGCCGTGGCGGCTGGCCGTTTCCTTGTACTCGTCGAGAGCCATCATATTCACCGGGCCCATCTGCTCGATGCGCTGACGCAGCTCGCGGCTCCTCTCCTCTTCAGCGGCCAGCTCGTCGCCGGCCAGGCGCACGATCTCGGCATCCGCGCGGAGAGCGGAGGCTTCGAGGTTGACCTCGGCCAGGCAGCTTGCCTCAAGGTGCTCGAGGTCTGAGCGCAGCTTGGCAACTTCGCTCGCCCGATTGGCACGGTCTTCGCGCAACTGGTCCAGCGCGGCTCGCCCGCTCTTGAGCTGCGTCTCCATGCCGGCGAGTTGCTGGCGAAGAGCCTGCGCCTCGGCGGCCAGCTTTTGCGCCTGGGCCAGCGCCTCGGCGCGCATCGCGGTCAGTTGCTGCTCGCGCTGGGCCAGTTCGGCGCTTTCGCGAATGCGCTGCTCGCGCTCCGAGGCAGCAGCGCTTCGCTGCTCTTCGATCGATTGTACCCGGCGCTCCAGATCGGAGTGAAGCCGGTCGATGCGCTGGAAGGCCGCCTCTGCGCCGCGCCGCCGCTCCTCCAGGCCGGCCAGCTCCGCGGTCACCTCCGCCGCTTCCTGCTGCAAGGCTTCGCGCGTCTGCCGCTGCACTGCCAGCTTGGCCTGCAACTCATCGAGAGCGGCCTCTGCCGTCCGGTGCTCGGCCTCCAGGCGGAGCAGCTCCTGGCGCTTCTCGTCGATGCCGGTCTTCTTTACCTCGCGCGCATCCTTGTTGCGTGCGGCCTGCGCGGTCCACTCCTGCAGGCGCCGGTTGAACGCGCTGCGTCTCGGATTCAATCTGTTTCAGCGCCGCGCCCTGGTCGGCGGCGGCGCGCTCGGCCAGGTGGCGTTCCTCGCTGCGCGTCTCCAGTTGCGCGGCCAGCTCCTCGATGACCTGAACCAGCGCCGCGGCTTCCGCTTCCGCTTGCGTCAGGCCGGCTTCCAGCTTGGCCAGGCGGCCCTCGATCTCGCGCAGCTCACGCTTGAGAGCGAGCGGGCCTTCGCTGGCCGGCTTGCCTCCGGTCACGGTTGCGTTGTGAAAGCACTCGCCCTCTGGCGTCAAGAAGTAGGCGTGTGGATAGTGTCCCGCCAGGCGCAGCGCCTCGCCGGGATCCTCCACCAGATAGCCGTTCCCGAGCTTGGGAAGAATCGTTTCCAGCGAGTGCCCAAAGCCGTTCAGCACGCGAATCGCATCCTTGAGCGGCGTGAGGCCGGGGCCGCTTATGGTCTCTTTGCTCTCCGGGAAGAGCGCGGTCTGCTCCGCCGAATGAATCAGGAACGTAGCGCGGCCGTCCACGCCGGACTTGAGCAGATTGACGCCTTGCTCGGCGGCTACCCAGCTCTTCACCACCACATAGTTCAGTTCCTCGCGCAGGAACTCGTCCACCACACCTTCATGCTCGCCGCTCACCTCGAGAAAATCGGCGAGCGTGCCCACCGGCGCCATCCCTTGCGCCAGCGCGCCCGGCTTCAACAGCCTGCGCACCGTGTCGGTGGAGTAGCTATGGTTGCGAATCAGCGATAGCAGCGAGTCGCGGCGTCCGGCGACGGTGGCCTGCTCGCCTCGCAACTGGTTGACGCGCGCGCGCAGGCCGCTCTCCTCTGCGCGGCGGGCTTGCAGAGCCTCGCGCAGCGCGGCGATCTCGCCCTCCAGCCGCTTCAGCGCCTCAGCGGCCGACTCGAAGCCCTGCCGCGCCTGCCCGCTCTGCGTCTCCAGGTTTTCAAGCTCATTGCGCGCCTGGCCCAGCTCTACCTCGAGCCGCTCCGCCTCGCGCTCCATCGCGGCAAGACTCTCCTCGCTCTGGGTCGTATGATTGCGGGCGTTGCTGGCCAGGGTCAGCAGGTGCATCGCATGACGGCGATTTGTCTCGAGCTCGCGCTCCGCCGCAAAGACCTCTTCGGCTGCCGTGCGCGCCTCCTGCTGACGCGCCTCCACCTTCTGGCGAAAGGCCTTGGCCTCGCCGGCGGCTGTCTCCAAAAAAGTATGCTGCTGCGTGCGCTCCTCGGCGATCGAGCTCAACTGCTGCCGCGTCTGCTCCAGTTCCGAGCCCGCTGCCGCGATGCGCGTTTCGAGCTCGCTGACCCGCTCGGCATTGGAACGCTCACGAGCCGCGGCACGCTCCAGTTCGACGGCTGCGGTGCTGGCGCGGTTCTGCGCCTCCTGGCCCTCGTGGTCGAGCTCATAGCCGCGCTCTGTAATTGTGTGTTGGCTGGCCTCAGCCTCGTCGATCTCTGCCGCCGAAGCGTTGATTTGTTCCGTGAGCGCGGCGATCTCCTGCTGGAATTTAACCTGATCGGCGTCCATCAGCGCCATGCGGCTGCCCAGCACTACGCGCAGACGGTCGCGCAGCTCGCCGCGAGCCACGGCGAAGCGCTCGGCCTTCGAGGCCTGACGCTTCAGGCTGTTCATCTGCCGCGTCACTTCTTCAAAGATGTCGTCCACGCGCGCCAGATTCTGCTTGGCGCTCTCCAGGCGCAGCTCGGCCAGCCGCTTCTTGTTTTTGAAGCGCGTGATACCCGCCGCTTCCTCGATGATCGCCCGCCGGTCGTGCGGCTTGGAGCTGAGCAGTTGCCCGATCCGCTCCTGCCCGATGATGGCGTAGCTTTCCGGCCCCAGGCCCGTGCCCATGAAGATGTCCTGAATGTCGCGCAACCGGCAAAGCTTGCCGTTCAGCAGGTACTCGCTCTCGCCGGTGCGGAAGAGCCGCCGCGTAATCACCACCTCGCCTTTTTGCGGCGTGCGTTGGAACTTGCGGCGGCGAATCTTGAGCACCACGGCTTGCGGACCCTCGCCCGAGGTGAATGACTGCGGTTGGCCCGCTCCCTCCGCATCCTCATCCCCAAGCGCCGGCCCCACCGCAGGGGTCTGGCCGGGCTGCTCGCTGGCGATGATCTCCTCGGCCTCGCTGGCCCGCTGGCGGCGCAGCTCCTCTTCGTCCCAGTCGGCCGGGCTCTCGTGCTCCACGTCGACCAGCGGCTCGACAGGGACAGGCCCCTCGTAGACCTCAGGATCGACCATCGTCAGCGTCACCTCGGCCATGCCCAGCGGCTTGCGCTCGCGGGTCCCGGCAAAGATCACGTCCTGCATGTGCGTTCCGCGCAGGCTCTTGGCGCTCTGCTCGCCGAGCACCCAGCTCACTCCGTCCAGAATGTTGGACTTGCC
This sequence comes from uncultured Acidobacteriaceae bacterium, assembly GCA_963710875.1. Classification (GTDB taxonomy): domain Bacteria; phylum Acidobacteriota; class Terriglobia; order Terriglobales; family Acidobacteriaceae; genus Telmatobacter. The sequence continues at coordinate 875,432 of CAVQBW010000006.1, forward strand.
GCAACCGTTTGGCCCCACCACCACGGCAATGCCCGTTCCCGCCACGGTCAACTCCGTGCGGTCGCAAAAGCTCTTGAAGCCGAGAATGTGGATCTTCTTTAGTTTCAGCATCGTCACTCCAGGGGTTTGAGGCTGCGCTTCAACTCGTTCGGGCAACCCTCCGCCAACATCTTACGCGGCGGAGTTTTGCCCTCCGATTACAAACTCTACGGACCCCGGAGGACACGGTCAACCGCACGGGGCGGGGATTTTGTGGATAAGGGGGGGCGCAATTCCTGTTCTTGGAATTTCCCAAAAAAGCGGTGCAAAATTGGGATTTTCTAAGAGCTTCCGGCGGGCTTTTGCACAACCCCAGCCCAGCCCAGCCCCACATCGATCAGCCGCCTGCTTCCAACCCCACTACTTTCCGGATCACTCTTTCCAGCGCCCTGAGCGCCTGCGGCCGCGGGAAGCCCGGCCGACTGGCCAGCCGGATGGTTCTCGACGACTTACCGGCAAGCGGCCGCAAAACGATGCCGCGCCCGCCCAGCGAATCGGCGGCCAGGGCCGGGATCAGCGTAGCCCCATAACCGGCGGCGACCAGGTTGACCAGCGTCTCCAGAGTTGCGGCCTGCATCGAGCTTTGCAGGCGATTCCGCCCCGGTCCGTGCCTGGCGCCACAAGCTTCCAGGGCGTGGTTGGCCAGGCAATGCCCGTCGGCCATCACCAGCAACTCATCGGCCAACGCCTCCTCGTGAACGGCTTCCTCCCCGATCAGCCGGTGATCGAGGGGCAGGGCGGCCAGCAGAGGCTCGTCGAAGAGCGCAAGCTCGGTAATCTCCGGCGCATCGGCGGCCGTGGCCAGCAGCGCCGCATCCAGCTTATGGTTGCGCAAGCCCTCGATCAGCGAACGGGTCTGGTCCTCCCACAGTTCGATGGTCAAGCCGGGGTAGCCTTGCCGCAGCGGCTTCAGAATGAGCGGCATCAGATACGGCGCGAGGGTGGGAATCACGCCCAGCTTGAGAGGACCGACCAGCGGATCGCGTGCGGCCCGCGCCACGGCCTCCATCTGGCCGGCCTCGTCCAGGGCACGCCGGGCATGAGCCAGAATCCGGCTGCCCACCGGCGTCAGATCCACGCGCTTGTTGGTCCGCTCGAGCAGCGTCACACCCAGTTCATCCTCCAGTTTGCGAATCTGGCTGCTCAGTGTGGGCTGGCTGACGTTGCAGGCCTCGGCCGCATGCCCAAAGTGACGGTGCTCGGCCAACGCGACGAGATAGCGGAGTTCCTGAAGATTCATCTGCTAGCGCCTCGCGGCGCCGGAACTCACTTTCGGTTCAAAGCGGTACCATGTGCCCATAAACCGCACATTCATTCCGCCACACAACATATTGTCGTAACTGTCGAGCGTGTGCGTGGCGGGGTCGAGCTTCAGGTCGACGACGCATCCCGTGCCGTATTGCGCAGCCTGCACTACGTGCAGGTAGATGCCGACCGGAGCGGCGTCGGCCTGGAACTCGCCGAAGTGCACATCATCGCCCAAGCCGTGCCAGTAAGCCCGTCCACTGATGTGCAGCGTCGTCGAGCCCGGCACTGGCGTAATCAACAGCCGGTCGTTCTTCGGTCCCTTCACCTCATCTTTGTGACGCCACCAGCCGAGCCACGCGGTAACCGGGACGTGGGGCGTTGCCGGAACCTGGGCAAGGCGTTCGGCTGGAATCCACCCGCTCGTACTATCTCCGCCGGTGACGCAGGCCCAGCCATCCCGCACTTCTCCCAGGCTTACGATCAGGCCCGGAGGGAGAATGTATTCCGCGCAGACGCCGGCCGGTCGATTGACTCCGCAAGCGAATTGATATGGGATCGGCCCGTCGCCGGCGGTCAAGCGAATGGGCGTGCCGGTGTCGATGTCAGGAAAACTGCAATCGGCGGCAGGCGCTCCGGGGATGGGAGTTTGCGGCGGGAGGGGATGCGCTTGGCTGGACGGCCACTGTGCTCCCGACGGCATGGCGGCCAGCAGCGCGACAACTGCGATGATGCGAACCATTGCGGCACTCCTGTCACTGCGAGATGGAGTACGCCTCGGAACCAATCAGAGACGGACCAGGCTCGACTTCGTTATAAATTCGAGCGCTCTCTCAATCATAGAGCATGAAAATCGTCATCGTAGAAACAATTGATTTTACGTATCGTAATTGAGGCGCTAGCTTGAAGAAGAGGGCGTAAGATTGATCCGGAAAGTTGACCTGCGCCCCGCAAATCGGATACCGAAGACCTGGAGCATCTCTCCTCCCGGCATAGAGCGACGATCCCGCCGATTCGTCTCTCATGTCCCGGAGGGGCAGTCAACATTAGCACAGGTCGTCTCTCTTGCCCCGGAGGGGCAATCGACAATAGCCCAGGGTGGAGCGCAGCGAAACCCTGGGGACGCTGCCCTCAAAAGCCTCTGCGCCCCGGAGGGGCGCGGCGAAACGAACCAGACAACTCTACATCAAGAGAAGATTTGGTCTGGTTGAACCAGCAGATTCAAACGGGATCATACGAACGGAAAACCAAGGAGATGCAGACATGTCTGAACACGTGACTACGACTGGCGTCGCTCCGGAAAAGCAAACCATGTCAGATGAAGCAAAGTGCCCGTTCTCGAATGGAGCTCGCAAACACACGGTGTCTGGAACCACAACCAACGCAGACTGGTGGCCCAATCAACTGAACCTGAATATCCTGCGCCAACACCCGCAACTATCCAATCCCATGGGCGAAGGATTCAATTACGCCGAGGAGTTCAAGAGCCTCGACCTGAACGCAGTGATCAAGGACCTGCGTGACCTGATGACGGCCTCGCAGGAATGGTGGCCTGCCGACTACGGCCACTATGGACCATTTTTCATTCGGATGGCGTGGCATAGCGCAGGCACCTATCGTATCGCCGATGGCCGCGGCGGCGCGGGCGCTGGAGCGCAGCGATTTGCTCCCCTCAACAGTTGGCCTGACAACGTGAGCCTCGACAAGGCGCGCCGCTTGATCTGGCCCATCAAGCAGAAGTATGGCCGCAAGCTCTCCTGGGCCGACCTGATCGTTCTCGCTGGCAACGTGGCGCTGGAGTCGATGGGATTGAAGACCTTCGGTTTCGGCGGCGGGCGCGAAGACATCTGGGAGCCAGACGACACTTACTGGGGTCCTGAGACCAAGTGGCTGGGAGACGAACGCTACAAGGGCGACCGTCAGCTCGACAATCCTCTCGGCGCCGTTCAAATGGGCTTGATCTATGTGAATCCGGAAGGACCGAACGGCAAGCCAGATCCAGTCGCCGCGGCAATCGATATTCGGGAGACCTTCGCTCGCATGGCGATGAATGACGAGGAGACCGTTGCACTTATCGCCGGCGGACACACCTTCGGCAAGACGCATGGCGCCGCCGATCCGAACAAGTATGTCGGTCGCGAACCCGAGGGCGCGCCAATCGAAGAACAAGGCCTGGGCTGGAAAAACAGCTTTGGCAGTGGTAAAGGCGTGGACACAATCAGCAGCGGCCTGGAGGGCGCATGGACCACCAACCCAATCAAATGGGACAACAATTACCTCGAAGTCCTGTTTGGCTTTGAATGGGAACTCACCAAGAGTCCTGCCGGTGCTCAGCAATGGAAACCTAAAGGCGGAGCAGCAGCCGATGCCGTTCCGGACGCTCACGACCCCAAAAAGAGACATGCCCCCACGATGCTTACGACGGACCTCTCCCTGAGAATGGACCCCGTCTATGAGAAGATTTCGCGGCGATTCCTCGAGCATCCGCAGGAACTCGCCGACGCCTTCTCCAAGGCCTGGTTCAAGCTGACGCACCGCGACATGGGGCCTGTCTCTCGCTATCTCGGTCCGCTCGTTCCCAAGGAACCGCTGATTTGGCAGGACCCTGTTCCCGCGGTGGATCATGCATTGATCGATGCGCAGGATATTGCTGCCTTGAAGACCAAGATTCTCGCATCGGGTCTTTCCATCTCCCAACTGGTCACGACGGCCTGGGCTTCGGCTTCAACCTTCCGCGGCAGCGACAAGCGCGGCGGGGCCAATGGAGCGCGCATTCGCCTTGCGCCGCAAGAGGATTGGGAGGCGAACCAGCCGGCCGAACTGGCGAAGGTTCTTAAGTCGCTGGAAGCGATCCAGAAGGAGTTCAACTCCGCGCAGAAGAATGGCAAGAAGGTCTCGCTCGCCGATCTCATCGTTCTGGGCGGCTGCGCAGCCGTCGAGGAGGCTGCGAAGAAGGCCGGCCACGACGTGAAGGTGGGCTTCGCGCCGGGACGCACGGATGCTTCGCAGGAACAGACCGACGCGCACTCGTTCGCCGTACTGGAGCCGGTCGCGGACGGCTTCCGCAACTACATCCGCAAGGGCCACGAGGGCTCGGCCGCCGAGATGCTGCTGGACAAGGCAAACCTGCTCACGCTCACCGCTCCCGAGATGACGGTTCTTGTCGGCGGCTTGAGAGCGCTGAATGCAAACTTCGGGCAATCCAAACATGGCGTCTTTACCAAGCGGCCCGGAACATTGACCAACGACTTCTTCGTCAATCTCCTCGACATGAAGACGAAGTGGGAGAAGTCGGCTACCTCGGAGGGCGTGCTGGAAGGGCGCGATCGCGCGACCGGCGAGTTCAAATGGGCCGGCACCGTTGTCGATCTTGTCTTCGGGTCGAACTCTCAGCTTCGAGCCATCGCGGAAGTCTACGCGTGTAGCGATGCGCAGCAGGCCTTCGTGAATGATTTTGCGGCGGCATGGAGCAAGGTGATGAACCTGGATCGCTTCGACCTCCGGTGATCTCATCGGGAGGGTCCAGAAGATCGTATTAACCGTGGATTCCCAGAGCCTGCCCTGAGCTTGCCGAAGGGTCCCGTTCTTGGGAGCTGGGAATCCACGAACCTTTCCCCGCCGTTTTTTGCAGATCGTTACACAACGTCGGCGCACAATAAAGGCAGTGATCGGCGTGGGTCTCCCGGCACCGTCGATCCGTACCCGAAGACCACCCCCCTACCCCCCGGGGTACGATTCACCTCTTGTTCGCCTTAAATTTTGCAGATGATTTCGCGCATCTGTGAACTCCAATTGCCACTCTGTCTATCTAGATCTTCAAATCCTTGCCGACAATCAATTTGCCAACACGCGCCGAGAGATCGCGGAACCGTGAGCAGAAGCCGCTGCTATAGAGTTGAAAGAGGAACTCCGCGTCTTTCGCGTCGCGATTCCTGCAATTCGGGCCTTTTTCTCTTGACCACATCTTCCAATTCGATTGAGCTGGCTGAGCTGCTGCGCTCGGTCTTCGGCTTTGCCCGCTTCCGGGCAAATCAGGAAGCGGTCTGCAAGGCGGCCATCGACGGGCGCGACCTGTTGCTGGTCATGCCGACAGGCTTTGGCAAATCGCTCTGCTATCAGCTGCCTGCGATTGCCCTTGGCGGCACGGCGCTGGTCATCTCGCCCTTGATTGCGCTGATGGAAGATCAGGCGGCGAAACTTATGTCACTTGGACTGCGCGTCGGTCGAATTCACTCGGGCCTCGACCGCAGCGTGGCGCGGCAAGCCTGCGTGGACTACCTCAACGGCAGCTTGCAGTTCCTCTTCATTGCGCCCGAGCGGCTGCGCGTGCCGGGCTTCGGCGAGATGCTGGCCAAACGCAAGCCCGCGCTCATCGCCATCGACGAGGCGCACTGCATCTCGCAATGGGGCCACGACTTCCGTCCCGATTACCGGATGCTGGACAAGTATCTTCCCGCGCTCAGGCCGGCTCCGGTGCTGGCGCTGACGGCAACTGCGACGCCTGCCGTCCAGGCCGACATCGTGGCGCAACTGGGAATGATCGAGCCGGCGCACTTCATTCACGGCTTCCGGCGGGACAATCTGGCGATCGAGGTGGTCGAGCTGTCGATGCCGGAGCGGCCGCAGGCGATCTGCGGCTTGCTGGCCAGCGCCGAGCGGCGGCCGGCAATCGTCTATGCGACCTCGCGCAAGGGAGCCGAGCGGCTTGCGGAGGAGCTGTCACGCACACTCGCGGCGGCAGCCTATCATGCTGGCCTCGATCCGGAGACGCGCGAGCGAGTGCAGACAGCCTTTCAGGCCGGCGAGTTGGAGGTGGTGGTGGCCACGATCGCCTTCGGCATGGGCATCGACAAGGCTGACATTCGCACCGTGATCCACGCCGGGCTGCCGGCGACGCTCGAAGGCTACTACCAGGAGATTGGCCGCGCGGGACGCGACGGCGCGTCGAGCCGGACCTATCTGATGCACAGCTATGCCGACCAGCGGACGCATGACTTTTTTCTCAACCGCGACTATCCGCGTGTGGAGCACTTGCAGCAGGTCTACAAATCTCTGCGAGACGAACCGCAGTTGGTCGAGGAGCTGCGGGCGGCGTCGAAGCTCGCCGAAGAGGAGTTCGACAAGGCTCTGGAGAAGCTCGAGATTCACGGCGGGGCGCGCGTCGACTTTGGCGGCAACGTGACGGCGGGCGGTCCGGGCTGGAAGAAGACTTACAGCGCGCAGGCGCAGTACCGCGCCGGGCAGTTCGAGAAGCTGCTGCGGTTTACCACCGCAACCGAGTGCCGGATGTCCGCGCTGGTGCGCCACTTTGGCGATGTGGAGGACGCGAGCCGGCCATGCGGAATCTGCGATGTCTGCGATCCGGCGGGAGCTGTGCTGCGGCTCTTCCGGCGGCCGACGGCGACGGAGCGGGAGCTGGCGCACTCGATCGCCGATGAGTTGCGCGCCGTGGACTATAAGGCCGCGGGAACCTTGCAACGGAGTCTAGATTCAGCGGGCCGGATGAGCCGCGGCGAGTTCGACGGGCTGCTGGATGCGATGGTGCGTGCCGGCCTGATCGAGATTGAAGAGGCCGAGTTTGAAAAGGATGGCTCGGTCATACGGTATCGCAAGGTGCGGCTGACCCAGGCAGGTCTGGAGATGCGTACCAGCAGTCTAGTCGAGCTGCTGATCAGCGATGGAGTGGTGGAAGAGTTTGGCGGACCGGCTCCGGCGCCGGCGCGGAAGGCAAAGGCGGCGAAGAGTGTGGAGCGGAAGTCAGCGGCAACAACGGCGGCGGTCGAGCCTGTGCGACTGACGGCCGATGGAGAAGCTCTGGCGGCGCGGCTGAGAGAGTGGCGCGCGGCGGAGGCAAAGCGGCTGAGAGTACCGGCCTACGTGGTGCTGCACGACCGCACGCTGAGGGCCCTGGCGCAGGCGCGGCCATCGAATCCAAAGCAGTTGCTGGAGATCAGCGGGATGGGCCCGGCCAAGGCTGAGCGTTTTGGCGAGGCGATCTTGGGCCTTTGCGGCGCGGCGAAGTGACGATTCGCTCAGTGCGCCGCTGGACAGACGCATGCTTTGAAGGATTGCGCGGTGTGGTTCGACAGCGTGCAGACGTACTGAGGCCAGAAGACCTGGAGCGCAAGAGAAGAGTTGCCCGGAGAGAAGTCTTCGATGTAACTCTGGCTGGCGTTGGTCTTCGCGCCGGGATCGTTTGCAAAGGCGGCGATGATCCGGCTTACAGAAGACGATGTAAATTCCGGCTTGTGGTAACTGCGCGCAAAATCGTACTCTTCCGCCCACTTGGCATCGACGCCGGTCTGGTTTGACGCGCCAATGATGCGATAATCCACGAGCGCCGCGGTTGAGGGATCGATCTGGGCGAGGGTTATGGACGGGTTATTGCCGTGGATGGGCGAGATCGACGAGACTATTTTGACCGGGACAGCCCTCGACGGTGCGGCCGTCTGGCTCTCATCCTTCAAGAGGCGCAGCTCGTCCATATGGGTGTGAGCGAAGATGGCTAACTCGACGACGTCGCTAAACTCGGTTAACTCGTCCGCTATTGTTTCCGAGGAAAGAAACATGGCTGGCTGCTGGCCGCCGCAGAGATCGCCCGTTTTCTTCATGGTTGAGTAGAGATTGACACCGGGCGGAATATGGCCCATGACCCAAATCTTCTGCTTATTTGCGCGGGCTTCCGTCAATTGCCGATGGAGCCAGGCAAGCTGCTCGGCTGATTCCGCCTGATCGGGTTTGCCAGAGCAGGTCGCGTAGTTGCTGGCCATGAAGATATCGTTCAAAACCAGAAGGCGGGCGTTCTTGATGGGGGCGGGCAGTGAAACGCTGTAATAGCCTCCGGCTGCAAAGCTATCGAGAGCGGCAGGGCGCTCGGCGGCGGGAAATTCTCTTGTAACTTCGGTGCCAATCACTCGAAGAAACTCGCTGTGGGTGTCGAGCCGGTAGTCGCCGCAGTCGGAGTCGTTGTTTCCAAGGGCGATGTAGACGGGAACTCCGGGGAGTGAAGCGTCCAACTCGCCGATCACATAGTCCAGAGTCTTCGCAACGAATCTCCGGTAGTCATCCGGGGTGGAGTTGGGAAGGAGTGCTTTGTACTTGCAATCGAAGCTATGGGAGAGAAGATCGCCGCTGACGGCCAAGAACTTTGCGCCGGCCGCATGGCTGCGCATGGCCTTCAGGCTGGACTGAAACAAGGCGAAGGAAGTGTCGTCTCCGCCGGTGGGGCAGCTTAGCTGCAACGACTGAAAACGCCGCTTTTGATCGGGCGAAGGCGGTGCAGCCAGGATGGCTTTCCACGCGGCTGCCGGCGCGGCGGCGAGTTCGGGAACTTTGGCGGGGTCCCAGAAGGGCTCGAAGTGAATGTCGCTGATGAGGAGAGCGGGGACGGTGGTCTTTGGTTGCTGCGCCCTGTGCTGGCCTTGATTCATTGCCGTGGGGTGCGGGCTCTGCGTAAGGGCCGCGGCGGCGAAGAGGAAGATGCAAACCCGCGATGTCACGCGCAGCGCAATGGGGCAAAAGGTCCAGGCCGCGAGATTTCTTCTCATGGGTGCTCCTGAAGAGCAAACACCGTTTGGGGTTCGTGGTTTCCCACCCTTTCGCTAAAAAATGCGAAAGGATGGGGCACGGTGAATAAGGCGGCTGATGGGGGCCTAGCTGATGCGCTCGATGACTACGGAGTTCAGGACTACAGGGGTCTTGGGCTTGTCCTGGGCGGCGCGGGGAACTTTGGAAATCTTGTCGGCGATCTCCTGGCCCTCGACGACTTCGCCGAAGATGGTGTGGTTGCCGGTGAGCCACGGAGTGGCAGCGACGGTGATGAAGAACTGGCAGCCGTTGGTTCCGGGACCGCTGTTGGCCATGGCCAGCTTGCCAGACTTGTCGAACTTGTGAGGCGAGCCCTTGGTCTCATCTCCGAAGCGGTAGCCGGGTCCGCCCATGCCGGTGCCGGCGGGGTCGCCGCCCTGGATCATGAAGTCGGGAATGACTCGGTGAAAGATGGTGCCGTCGAAGAGCTTGTCGGTGGACTTCTTGTGCGTGCTGGGGTGGGTCCACTCTTTGGAGCCTTCGGCCAGCTCGATGAAGTTCTTGACGGTGATGGGCGCGTCGGACTCAAAGAGCCGGACGGTGATCTTGCCTTCGGTAGTGGTGAAGACGGCGTAGGTTCCTGCGATGAGTGGCATGTTTGCTCCTGATTGATTGACAGTAAAGAGTAAATTGCGTCCCAAACTTCCAACAGTGTTATTGCAGAATCACTTGTTGGCTATTAAAGATAACTTTGATGGTCGTGCTCGCTTCGACTGGTACATATTTCAGAAGGTAAGGTCTGTACTCCCGCTGCTTTACGGCATCGATTGCAGCTTGGCGCAGGACTTCTGGGCCACTGATGACCTTGAGATCATAAACGTGGCCATCTGTGCCAATAACCGCTTGCAACACCACTGTTCCCCAGATATGAGCTGCTCTGGCCTCGCGCGGATAAATGGGGGCCACCTTCTTCACGATCAGCCCCTCAGCGAAGTTGCTTGAGATTGGGATTCTCTTCGACGTCGGCGTAGCGGCATCTGGCTTGGCCGGCGCCGGTTGGCCCTCGGGTACGATGGTTACCTTTTTCAGTACGACCGGCGTCACGGGCTTGTCGTTGGCGCCGGTCGGGACGCGGGCGATGGTCTTGACCACCAGGACACTGTGTTCGTCGCATTGGCCGAAGATGGTGTAGTGCCGGTCTCCCGAGTCGTAGGGCGCCTCGGTGATGAAGAACTGGCTGCCGTCGGTGTCGGGTCCGGAGTTGGCCATGGCCAGGCGACCGGGCACGTCGAAGTTCAGATTGGGGTCGAACTCATCGTCAAACTTATAGCCGGGATCGCCCATGCCCGTGCCCGTCGGGTCGCCGCCCTGAATCATGAAATCGGGGATGACGCGATGGAAGATGGTGCCGTCGTAGAGCGGCTTGTTGTGCTGGACTTTGCCGGTCGCGGGGTCGGTCCAGTCTTTTGTGCCTTCGGCCAGGGCGATGAAGTTGGCCACGGTTTTGGGCGCCTGCTTCTGAAAGAACTGGCAGGTGATGCGGCCCATGGAGGTGTCCATCACAACAGTTGGGCCGTTGGGATGGATCAGAGCGGCGGCGGTGGCGGTAGGCGCGTCGGGAATCTCTTCGGCCGGCTTGGAAGAGGTTTGAGTGAATGCCGAAGCGGCAAAGGCCACAGCCAGAGCGGGAAGGAGGAGTGTGCGTTCGAATTTCATGACGACTCTGAGGGTAAATCATGTGGCGGGCAGAGGGCCAGCACACAGGAACTCATAGCGGGCCGGCGCCTCAACCGGCGCAATGCAAACTTGGACTTGCCTCCGGTCCTATGTCATTCTGATGGCGAGGGGGCCGATGAAAGCGATCAAGAGGCTTCTGCTTGTGTTTGGCGTGCTGGTTGCGGTTGGCGCGATGGGTTTCTGGGCGCGGCCGGTCAGTTACTTCAATGCGGCGATCCATCTACAGGAGTTTCTCTCCGGCGTCGAGAACCACACGGTTCAGGTTGCGGGCTATCGCATGCACTACCTCGCCGAGGGGCCTCGAGATGGGCAGGCCGTGGTGCTGGTCCACGGGCTGGGTGGGGAAGCCGAAGACTGGCGCAAACTGGCGCCCTATCTGGCGAAGGCCGGCTTCCGCGTCTATCTGCCCGATCTGCCCGGCTACGGGCGCAGCGAAAGGCCGGCCGATTTCTCCTATTCGATCCGTGACGAAGCCGGCGCGGTGGTGGGTTTTCTTGACGCGCTGGGATTGAAGCAAGTTGATCTGGGCGGCTGGTCGATGGGCGGCTGGATCGTGCAGTTCGTGGCCGCAAAGCATCCGCAGCGGGTGAAGCGGCTGATGCTTTTTGACGCAGCCGGCATCGACGAGCAACCGGCCTGGGATACGCGGCTGTTTACGCCCGCCACGCCCGCCGAGCTTGACCAACTGGAGGCGCTGCTGATGCCCCATCCAAGCAAGATTCCGGGCTTTGTAGCGCGGGACATTCTGCGTGTCTCAAACAATCACGCCTGGGTGATTCATCGGGCGGTAGCTTCCATGCTCACCGGCAAAGACACCACCGACAATCTGCTGCCTGAGCTCAAAATGCCGGTGCTGATCGTCTGGGGATCCGTGGACAAGATCACGCCGCTCAGCCAGGGCGAGAAGATACACCAACTCGTGCCGCAATCGCAGTTGGATGTCTTCCCTGGCTGCGGCCATTTGGCTCCCGGCCAGTGCACAGCGCAGATCGGACCGAAGGTGGTCGAGTTTGTGCGGCAGTAAGTCCGCGCAAACGATCAGAAGATCCAGCGGGCCGTGAGGATGAGTTCGTGGTTGTAGGTGTGGAAGTGGCTGGCTGCGATCTGCATGGCGGCGCCAACGGCCAGGCCGGGGCGCGATTTCAGGTTGGAGGGGTGCAAGCCGCATTTGCCCACCAACAGGCCCGGCGTGAGGAACTCCTGTGTCCTGCCGTCGTTGGTTCCGCCCTTGTAGAAGGTGGCGTTGCTCTCAATCTCCGGCCAGAAGAGCTTGCCGACGCGGAGTTGTGCCGCCGTGTTCCATGCGATGGGGCGGCCGGAGGTGATGTAGGCTGAGTTACCCGTGGGTAGCGTCGCGCCCAGCGTCGATTGCACGTCGAAGCTGCCGAAGCCCTTGCCCGCGCCCACAGAGGGAGCAATGCTGGCGTCGGTCGAGCCGTTCTTGTAGCTGCCGGTTGGGATGGTGGCCAGGGCGAAGGCACAGAGATTGTAGCTGCCGTGCCGGGCGTTGCCGCTGGCGATACGGAACTTGCCGAGAAACGACATGTCGCCTGCGCCGTCTTTGGCGGTTGAGTTGTGTTGGATGTAAGGCGGCAGGTTGACATCCACTTCCGTACGGTTCGACAGAATCAGATTGACGCCCTTGCTATTGTCGATGTTCCATGTGTGGGTGAGCGCCGGCGCGGTCTGCCGGAGAATGTCGGTGCGCACAACCTGGAAGAGCCCGGTGTAGGTGGTGACGAGCGGGACGGCCCACCCGGGCTGCCTGGATTGGATGGCGTTGGTGCGCGCTGACCACCGGCTATAGAATCCGCCTGCCGCGGCATCTGTCGAGCCGCCTTGCGCGGATGCACTCGCCGTGATCATCAGAAGAAACAGGGAAAAGGGAAGCTTTCTCATGTCAGTTTTCTGAGCATGAAGACAAGGGAAGAGATCGGCAACCTCCGATTGGACTAGGATTCACTCAACCGAAAGTTGGAAGAAAAAAAGTAAGAAGTTCCAGGTCCGAAAATCCGGATCTCCACCCCACGGACGAAGACCTGTCCGTGGGAACCCCGGACCTGGGGCACCCAGTTTGATTCCAAGGGATGGCTAGACGCCGATGACGTCGCAGAGTTCCTTGACGGCGGCGGCGCTCTTCATCAGAGCGGCTTGCTCTTCTTCGTTGAGGTTGATCTCGACGATCTGTTCGAGGCCGGCCGCACCCAGCTTGCACAGCACACCCATGAAGTAGCCGTCGATGCCGTATTCGCCCTGGAGGAAAGCCGCGCAAGGCAGAATCTTTTTCTTGTCCTTGAGGATGGCCTCGGCCATCTCCACGGCCGCAGCCGAGGGCGCGTAGTAGGCGCTGCCGGTCTTGAGGTATTTCACAATCTCGCCGCCGCCGTCGCGGGTGCGCTGGATGATGGCGGCAATGCGCTCCTTGGAGAGCAATTCGGTGATGGGGATGCTGGCGACGGTGGTGTACCGGACGAGCGGGACCATCATGTCGCCATGGCCGCCCAGAACCAGGCAGCTCATGTTCTCCACGCTCACGTTCAGCTCCTGGGCGATGAAGCTCTTGAAGCGTCCGGAATCCAGGACCCCGGCCATGCCGATGACCCGCTCGCGGTTGAAGCCCGAGAGCTTGTAGGCGGCCTGTACCATGGCATCCAGCGGGTTGGAGACGACGATAAGGACCGACTCGGGCGAGTAGGCAACCACATTTTTGACCACATCGGTCATGATCTTGTAATTCGTGTGCAGCAGGTCGTCGCGGCTCATGCCGGGCTTGCGCGGGAGGCCCGCGGTGATGATCACGATGTCGCTGTTAGCGGAGTCGGCGTAGTCGTTCGAGCCGGTGATGCGAACGTCGGACCGTTCGATGGGAAGCGCTTGCTGAAGGTCCAGCGCCTTGCCCTGCGGCACGCCCTCGACGACGTCGATCATCACCACATCGGCCAGTTCCTTGGCCATGAGCCAGTGTGCCGCCGTCGAGCCAACATTGCCGGCGCCGATAATGCTAACCTTCTTGCGCATTGCTTTCCTCCTTGGGGAATCGAATACAGAGATCAGAGATCAGGGGTCAGGGATCAGCGGCCAGTTTTCGATGACCAGTAGTAACTTTCAGTAGCTTGCATCGAGTCAGACGCTTTGCATCGTTCTTGATCTCTGACCACTGATCTCTGACCCCTGTCGTTACATGTTGCCGATGATTCTCGTTGCAAACTCGCTGGTGCCGACCTTGGTTGCGCCGGCGGTCTGACGCTCGAAGTCATACGTCACGAACTTTTGCAGGATCGTCTTTTCGAGCGACGCTTCAATGAGCTTGGCGGCTTCTTTCCAGCCGATGAACTCGAGCAGCATGACGCCGGAGAGGATGACCGAGCCGGGATTGATCATGTCTTTGTCGGCGTACTTGGGCGCGGTGCCGTGCGTGGCCTCGAAGACTGCGTAGCCGTCGCCGATATTCGCTCCGGGAGCAATGCCCAGGCCGCCCACCTGTGCTGCGGCCGCGTCAGAGATATAGTCGCCGTTGAGGTTGGTGGTGGCAAGGACACTGTAGTCCTCGGGGCGAATGATGATCTGCTGGAAGATGGAGTCGGCGATGCGGTCGTTGATGAGGATCTTCGACTTCCATGCGCCGTTGCCGTGGCTCTTGCCGATGGAGTTGAGAACGCCTTTGACCTCCGCGTAGATGGAGTCGCGGAAGGCCGGCGAGCCGAATTCGAGGCCGGGTTCGATGAGAGCGGCATTCTCTTCAACGGTCAGCTTGGGGTTGGCGTCGGCATTACCGAGAATCCAGCTCTCGCGCTCGGTGACAATCTCGGCGCGGAACTCCTGCGTCGCGACCTCGTAGCCCCACTCGCGGAAGGCGCCCTCGGTGAACTTCTGGATATTGCCTTTGTGGACCAGCGTGACGGTCTTGCGGCCTTGCTCCAGAGCGGCGCGGATGGCATAACGGACGAGGCGCTTGGAGCCGAAGATGGAGATGGGTTTGATGCCTACGCCGGAGTCGGCGCGTACTCTCTTCTTGGTTTTGGAGAGCAGATCGTTGTTGAGAAAATCGATCAGCCGGGCGGCGTCTGCCGAGCCCTGCTTGAACTCGATGCCCGCGTAGACATCCTCGGTGTTCTCGCGAAAGATTACGATGTCCACCCGCTCGGGATGCTTCACCGGGCTGGGAACGCCCTGGTAATACCTGACCGGCCGCACGCAGGCGTAGAGGTCGAGAAGCTGCCGCAGAGCCACGTTGAGCGAGCGGATGCCGCCGCCGATGGGGGTGGTCAGCGGTCCTTTAATCGAGACCCTCAAGTCGCGGGCCGCGGCGACTGAGTCGTCCGGAAGCCATTGGCCAAACTGGCGAAAAGCCTTTTCGCCGGCAAAGATCTCAAACCAGCGGATGGCGCGCCTGCCGCCGTAGGCCTTTTCGACCGCGGCGTCGAAGACCCGCTGCGAGGCCCTCCAGATGTCGCGGCCCGTGCCGTCGCCCTCGATAAAAGGAATGATGGGATGGTCGGGCGCCACGATCTGCCCGTTGCTGTATTCGATCGGTTGGCCGTCCTGCGGCAACTCCAGTCCGTTGTAGGTGGCTTGCATTGGCTCTGAAAGGTCCCTTCCCCAACATGGTTAGAGGTTGAGGCTACCATCCGGGATTCAGGGATTGCAATGGCGGGGCGAGACAGGACGGTAGACGATGCGGGCTGGTGTCAATGCGAGGAGCCCGGAATTCAATCGCGGGAACCACTTATTCTAAAGGTCGAACTCAGCGTGAGGAGCATATCGGCGCAAAGCGTCGATAAAGCCGCTTCGGTTCCTGGGACTGGCCAACATCCAACCATAATTCTCGACTGAACGACCGTAGGAAATCTTAACCACGTCAGCCCCAAATCCTAGCCTGCCAACGCGGGTCACGTCACTCCATGCGATTTCCTGTTTCTTCCAAAGTTCGCGTCGGCGTAGAGAGGTGCTGTCTAAATCCAAATAGGTGAATGAATAAGCAAGAACGGCAAGGAGAAAGAACAAAACACATATGGGTAACACAATCCAGTTACCGATCAGACGCCTCTCCTGGGACGACGAGACACTCATTTCCAACGAATAAGGGGCCATACAGAGAGTACAGTTGCCGATCATGAGAAACAGAAAGGAAAGCGATCCAGCAAATCTCGGATGGAATCTCATGCTCGCAAGGATAGTACTCAAAACCACGCGGACGCAAGGGAATCGAGGTAACGCCTTCTAGACTACCTATAGTCCTTTACGTTGGAAGTCTAGAACTCGTCACTCGGAATTGGGAAAAAGGCTACTGCTCCTTCGCGTCTTTGAATCTGTCTCCCTCAAAGCGCGGAATGCCGAAGTGGCCGCGCAGGTGGAGCAGGTCCACGGGGCTCAGATCGCCTTTGAGGGTGGCCAGCGTCAGACTCGTTGGCGTTTGCACCAGCACGACCGCCCCCCGAACATTCACTCCGTCCATGGTAAGCCAGACGTCGGTGGTTCCGTCGTGGACGGGACCACCGGCTTTGGTGGTGGTGACCAGATGCTTCCAGCCGCGCTGGTGGTAGGACTGGCGAAGTGCTTCGACCTGGGCTTGGTCGGCAACTCCGGCCGCTCCGAAGCGGAGCGCATGTACGCTGATGCCGTCGATCTTGGCGATTGCCTGCCGGGTCTCCGGCTCCGAGTCTGGAATCGTGCTGGAGGCCGCGGCGAGCATCGCCCGGTCCAGAGTGAAGCTCGACTTGGTGAAGGCCTGCGCGCTCAGTTGGGCCAGAGCAGCAGGAGTCCAGTCCAGATCGACCTGGGGATCGGCTGGGAGAGTGGCGGCGACAGAGGCTGCTGGCGGGTTTTGAGATTCAGCCGGCGCTTGCGCCAGCGCGGCGTGGCAGCCCATCGCCGAGGCCAAAATGGCGATTCCAAACCGATGAGAATCCTTCATGCTGTCTTAAACGCGCCAATCGCAAAAAAGTTGCCCTGGAGCCGAGGAATCATATCTCGGCAGGCTTGTCCGAGGCGCTGTACTGCGGTAACTTCGACAAAGATACGATGAAAATGCCGCGAAGGCTGTTTTCACCCGCCTGGATACGATAAACTCATGCGGGTATGTGGTTTTCAATTGCTGATTTTTGAGACACAAGGAGGGTACATAGGAATTGGGAAAAAGCATGGTGCCGAAGAAGATTTTCTTCACCAAGGGCGTGGGCAAACACAAGGAGCGTTTGACCTCCTTTGAGCTGGCGCTTCGGGATGCGGGCATTGCCTCGCAGAATCTGGTGCGCGTTTCATCGATCTTCCCGCCGCAGTGCAAGTTGATTACGCGGAAAGAGGGCCTCAAACACGTCAGTCCCGGTGAAGTGGTCTTTGCGGTCATTGCGGAGAACTCGACCCGCGAAGCTCACCGGCTGCTGGTTTCGAGCATCGGCGTGGCCATTCCCGCCGACAAGGATACCTACGGCTACTTGAGCGAGCATCACAGCTTCGGCGAGACCGAGGACCAGGCAGGCGAGTACGCAGAAGAGCTGGCGGCGGAGATGCTGGCCACCACTCTCGACGTGGAGTTCGATCCGGACAAGAGCTGGGACGAGAAGAAGGAGATCTACCGCATCTCCAATAAAATTGTCCGCACCAGCAACGTGACGCAGTCGGCGGTGGGCGACAAGCGCGGACTGTGGACGACCACGATTGCCGCGGCTGTGCTGATTCTGGAAGAGTAGGCATTGCATGCAGCAGAGTTTTCGGGCCAATTCCGCTTGAGCGGGGTTGGCCTTGCTGTATAGCCGTAGTGGAATGGATCGGCTTTTCATGACAGACAAGCGCAAATACAACGTGGGGCTGGTGCAGATGCGCATGGGCGCAGAGCCGGAGGCCAACTTCGAGGCCGCGCTCGGTCATATCCGCGAGGCGGCGCGGCTGGGCGCGAAGGTCGTCTGCCTGCCGGAGCTCTTTCGCACGCAATACTTCTGCCAGCGCGAAGATCTGCGCCTCTTCGATCTGGCCGAGGCGATTCCGGGGCCATCGACGGCGCGGCTCTCTGAGCTGGCTTGCGAGTTGCGAGTTGCCATCATCGCCTCGCTCTTTGAGCGCCGCGCGCCGGGGCTCTATCACAACACGGCGGTCACTTTGAACGCCGATGGAGCCATCGCCGGCGTCTATCGCAAGATGCACATCCCCGACGATCCGCTTTATTACGAGAAATACTACTTTGCGCCGGGAGATCTGGGATTTCAGGCCGTGGATACTGCCTTTGGCCGCGTGGGCACGCTGGTTTGCTGGGATCAGTGGTATCCCGAGGCCGCGCGGCTCACCGCTCTCAAGGGCGCCGAGGCGCTCTTCTATCCCACTGCGATCGGCTGGCATCCGGCGGAAAAAGATGAGTACGGCGCGGCGCAATATGAGGCCTGGCAGACCATTCAGCGTTCTCACGCCATTGCCAACGGCGTTTATGTGGCCAGCGTCAATCGTGTGGGCCGGGAACATGGCGAGGTCCAATTGGAGCAGGGGGATGTTCTGAGCAATCGCGCAGAAGGGCAGGGAATCGAGTTCTGGGGCGGCAGTTTCCTGGCCGATCCCTTTGGCCGGGTGATTGCGAAGGCCTCGCACGACGCGGAGGAGATTCTGATCGGCGAGATCGACCTGGGGCTGATCGAGGAGACGCGCCGCAACTGGCCTTTTCTGCGCGACCGCCGCATCGACGCTTATGCGCCAATTACAAGGCGCTTTCTCGATCCGGTGAACCTGTGGCCGGCAGACGGAGAAAGCCAGTAGAGATGCCCGATTCATCTTTGACTGACAAGACGCCGCGCGAGCTCGGCTATCGCATGCCCGCCGAGTGGGAGCGCCACGAGGCAACCTGGCTTGCCTGGCCGCACAACCCAGAAGACTGGCCGGGGAAGTTTCAGGCCATCCCGTGGGTCTACGCGGAGATCGTGCGCCTGCTGGCTGCGCATGAGCGGGTATATATTCTGGTCGAGAACGCAAAGGCCGAAGGACGCGCACGGGGAATCCTGGACCGGGCGGGGGCGAATCTTGACCGGGTGAGATTTCACTTGTGGCCTACCAATCGCAGTTGGACGCGTGACTCGGGGCCGATCTTTGTTCTAAATGCGGACGGAAAAGTTGCCGTCACGAATTGGCGCTTCAACGGCTGGGCCAAGTACTCCAACTGGCCGCTTGACGACCAGGTTCCGGGACGCGTGGCGGAGCTGCTAGGCTTGCCGTCCTGGCGGCCAGAGATTGAGAACGAGGACGGTACGAAGTACTTAGTGCTCGAAGGCGGCTCGATTGACACGAATGGCGCGGGCACTCTGCTCACCACGGAGGAGTGCCTGCTCAGCGAGGTGCAGCAACGCAACCCCGACGTGAGCCGCGAGCAACTGGAGCGGGCCTTTCACGACTTCCTAGGCACAGATCAAGTGATTTGGCTCGATCGCGGCATCGCGGGCGACGATACGCATGGCCACATTGACGACATTGCGCGGTTTGTTGGGCCGAAGACAATTGTGGCCTGCGTCGAGCCGGATACCAGAGACCCGAACCACCCGCCGCTGGCCGAGAATTTGGACAGATTGAAGGCCGCGCGCACCCTCGACGGCAAGCAATTTGACTTAGTCGAGTTGCCGATGCCACGGCCGGTCGTCTTCAGCGGCCAACGGCTGCCGGCTAGTTATGCAAACTTTTACATTGCCAATGATCTGGTGCTGGTTCCCACATTTCACGATCCCAATGACCGCGTGGCGCTGAAGACTCTGGCTGAAGTTTTTCCCGGCCGCGAGGTGATCGGCATCCATGCGGTCGATTTGGTCTGGGGATTGGGCACGCTGCACTGCATGACGCAGCAGCAGCCCGCCGCCCACCCCGCAGACGAAGACCTGTCTGTGAGGACCCCGGCGCGCTAACATTAAATCAATGATCGACGATCAGGAAGCGATGCAAGCCGCGCTCGATGAGGCCCGCCTGGCTGGCGAATCCGGCGAGGTGCCGATCGGGGCTGTTGTCGTCTGTGAGGGTGAAGTTATCGCGCGCGGGCAGAATCGGTTGCTGCGCGACCTGGACCCCACGGCTCACGCGGAGATTGTCGCACTGCGCGCGGCGGCTGCGGCGGTCGCAAACTACCGGCTGCCTGGCTGCACTCTCTATGTGACTCTGGAGCCCTGCGCGATGTGCGCCGGGGCGATGATTCATGCGCGGCTGGACCGGCTGGTCTTTGCCGCCGCCGATCCCAAGGCTGGCGCGGCGGGGTCGGTGCTTACGGTGCTGAATCACCCGCAGCTTAATCATCAGATGCTGGTGGAACAGGGGATTCTGGCTGAGGAAGCGGCGGAGTTGTTGCGCGGTTTCTTTCGCGAGCGGCGATGATGCTAACTCCGAGTTAGGCTCTTGATTTTCGCAGCTTCATGCGGCCACTTTTCTGCTAATTCGGCATAACTCGCGCTGCGGTAATCGGCGAAGTCGAAGCCGGGGGTTACTGTGCAGCCGAGTAGCGCGACCTTGCCGTCGCCGATGAGCCGCGTGCCTTGCCAGACTCCGGCGGGGGCGACGAGCTGGACCTGCTGCTTGGCGGACAAATCCTGTCCGAGGGTAAAAAGCGCGGAGCTGCCATCGGGGAGAAGCTGGAGCATCTCGACCGGGTCGCCGAGATAGAAGTGGAAGATCTCGTCGGACGCCAGAACGTGCATCTCGGAGAAGCTTCCCGCTTCGAGAAGATAGTAGATGGCCGTGCTCATGGGGCGATTGCCACGCGGCATTCCTACGCCGTGGGCCGAGACGTAGGTGCGGCGGTAGAAGCCGCCCTCGATACGGTGGGGTTCCAGCTTGAGCAGGGTCTTGATCTCGTCGGCGGTCATTGTTCCTGATGGTAGCAGCGGGAGGCCGGGTACAATGACCGCATGAAGGTGCTGATGTATGGCGTTACGTGGTGCGGGGACTGCCGGGCGGCCAGGAGGTTTCTCGATTCGCACGGCATCGAGTACACCGAGATCGATATAGACCGCGACCGGGAGGCATCGGCTGAGTTGGTGCGCCGTGTGGGCAAACGGGCCATACCGCAACTGGTGATCGACGGCGAGTGGTTTCAGCCGTACGTGCCGGGGCGTGGGCTGCTGGTGGACCAACTGCACGAGAAGCTGGGAATCCCTCGCGCCTGAAGGCGGTCGCCTCGTACAATCGAGAGTTGGAGAAGGGCCGCCCAAAGCGGCTCTGGCAAGGAGATCCCAATGATCGAACGCTATACCCGGCCGGGCATGGGCCGCATCTGGACCGATGAGAACAAGTACAACTGCTGGCTTCAGGTGGAAACGGCGGCGAGCATCGTGCTGGCTCAGGAGGGCGTGATTCCTGCCGAGGCGGCGCAGGCGATCGCCGAGAAGGCAGGTTTTTCCCTGGTCCGCATCCAGGAGATCGAGGCGGAGGTGAAGCACGACGTGATCGCCTTCACCACCGCTGTGGCCGAGAGCCTGAATGCGCAAAAGCTGGGCGAGCAGTCGCGCTGGCTGCACTATGGGCTGACCTCGAACGACGTGGTGGACACGGCCCAAGCTCTGCAAGTGAAAGAGGCCTCGGCGCTGATCCGGTATGGCATGGTCGAGCTGCTCGACGTGCTCAAGCGGCGGGCGATCGAGTTCAAGCACACGCCGACCATCGGACGCACGCACGGGATTCACGCCGAGCCCACTACGTTCGGCCTGAAGCTGCTCAACTGGTACGCCGAGATGGAGCGCAACCTGGCGCGCTTCGATGTTGCAGCCGAGGATATGCGGGTGGGCAAGCTCTCGGGAGCGGTGGGGACTTTTGGCCATTTGAAGCCGGAGCACGAAGAAAAGATCTGCGAACGGCTGGGACTGAAACCGGCGCCGGTTGCGACGCAGGTGATCCAGCGCGACCGTCATGCGGCGTATATTTCGACGCTGGCAATCATTGGGAGCTCTCTGGACAAGATCGCGGTCGAGGTCAGGCACCTGCAACGGACCGAGGTGCGCGAGGCGCAGGAGTTTTTCAGCGAGAAGCAGAAGGGCTCGTCGGCGATGCCGCACAAGAAGAACCCGATCACAAGCGAGCAGATCAGCGGACTGGCGCGCGTGCTGCGCGGCAATGCGCAGGCGGCTTTTGAGGACATCGCCCTGTGGCATGAGCGGGACATTTCTCATTCTTCTGTCGAGCGGGTGATCTTTCCCGATTCGACGATACTGGTGGACTATCTGCTGGCCAAGACGACCGATCTGATCGCCCGGCTGCTGGTCTATCCCGAGCGGATGAAGAAGAACCTCGAAAGCACGGGCGGGCTGATCTTCAGCGGGCAGTTGCTGCTTGATTTGGCCGAGGCCGGAATGCTGCGTGAGGATGCCTACAAGCTGGTGCAGGCCCATGCCATGAAGGCGTGGAAGGAGGATCTGGTCTTCCGCGACGAGGTGGCGAAGGATGCGGAGATCACCAAACTGCTCACTCCGGAAAAGCTGGCGCAGACCTTCGACTATAACCGGCAGTTGGGCAATGTGGATGCGATCTTCAAGAGGGTGCTGGGCGAGTAGAGACCATGAACAAGCTGGAAGAGGAAGATCTCGCGCGGGTGATGGAGGTGATCCGCCATGCGGTCGAGGCGGACGAGCAGAACGACACGGCCTTTGCGCTGCAAATCATGACGGCTGTGGTTGAGGAGTTTCCAGGACTCGCGGTAGGCCACGGCTACCTTGGCTGGATTCTGTCGCGCAGCGGCCGGTATCGCGAGGCCATCGCACATGGCCGGGTGGGTACGCAACTCTCGTCCGAGTCGGAGCGGGTTTCGCTGCTGCTGTTTCGGGTGCTGTTGGCTGCGGGGGAGCGCGATCTGGCCTTCGATGAGATGAAGCGCTTTCTGGCGGTCGGGAAGTCGGAGGAATACTCGAAGATGCTGGCGGAGTGGAAGGAAATGAGCGACGAGGTCCAGTAGGGGTTTCGCGGGCTTCAAATGCGAGATATGGGGCACCTAGCCAGGAATCCGCGCCGTAGGCGCAAGGTTGGTTAGCCCCGCGCTTCAGCGTGGGGTTTGAATCGGGTTGTAGAATGAGAGTCCCGTAGGGACGGTGTACCATGGCGCACACGTATGCGAGCAATTTCGTTCATTGTGTCTTCAGCACCAAGGATCGCTGCGCGCTCATACCCGCCGCGCGCACGGCCGAACTCTATGCCTACCTGGGTGGCATAGCGCGGGGCGAGGGCTTCTCGCTGATTGCCACGGGCGGGACTGCCAATCACGTTCACTTGTTATTTGCCTTGCCTGCGTCCGATTCTCTTGCCCATGCGGTTCAGAAGCTCAAAGGAAGCTCTTCCCGATGGATGGGAGATGGCTTTTCATGGCAGGAAGGTTACGGAGCATTCAGCGTCAGTCCTTCGCAGGTTGAGGCAGTGAAGGGATATATTCGGAATCAAGAAGAGCATCATCGCGAACGCGATTTTGAGCAGGAATTTGTCACTCTTCTGCGGAACTGCGGAATCGAGTACGATGAGCGTTATGTCTTCGGGTAATTGGCAATGCGCCGTCCCTACGGGACTCGATTCGAGTTTAATGGCTGGAAACCCCACGCTGAAGCGCGGGGCTAACAAACATTGCGCCTACGGCGCGATTCTCAAACGCTTCAGGAGAGACACATGGAGCTTCAAGAATTCATTTGCAACTCGCTGGTGCAGATTATGGCTGGAATTGCGTCAGCTAAGAAGAAATATGATTCTAGACTTTCTGGTGATGGTGTAATTTGTCCCACATGGAACGGACCCACCGACCAGAAGGATAGGATGCAGGAAGTGAAATTCGATGTAGCCGTGACTGCGACGTCAAAAACAGAGGGTGGAGGTGGTGGCGGCATCAAAGTAATTGCGTTCGATATTTCTGCGAAGGCCAGTCATTCTGCTGAAAATAGTACAGTGAGTCGCATTTCTTTCTCTGTACCCATACTACCTCCAACTACGGATATCCAAAAGCCATGAATCTGACCTTAGCAATCACCGGGGCATCTGGCGCGGTCTTTGGCCGGGAGATGCTGCTTGTGCTGGAGGCAGATGAGCGCGTGGAGCGCGTTCACTTTGTGGCTTCGGAGAATTCGCTGCGGGTGATGGCCGAGGAGCTGGGAGTCGGCGGGCGAAACGATCTGCTCGAAAAACTGCTGGGCGCGGCGCCTCTGAAGACGGTGCAGCACTCAGACGGGGATATTGGCGCTGCGATCGCGAGCGGCAGTTATCCCTCCTCTGGAATGATTATTTTGCCCTGCTCGATGGGCACGCTGGCTGCCATCGCGCATGGGCTGGCCAACTCACTGATCGCACGCGCGGCCGATGTGACGCTCAAGGAGCGGCGTCCGCTGATTCTTTGCGTGCGGGAGACGCCCTTCAATCGCATTCATCTGCGCAACATGACGCTGGCGGCCGAGGCGGGGGCGGTGATCTTTCCGTGCATTCCGGCGTTTTATAACAAGCCCATCGATTCAACGGAGATGGCGCGGCAGTTTGTCTGCCGCGTGTTGGCGCATATCGGGCTGCCGCAGCCGGGAGCCTTCGTGTGGAAGGCGGAGAAAGATAGGGAATAGGGATTAGGAGATTCTATAGCGGGTCCGTCTGGTTCATCTTCGATTGGGCGATTCTTTCGAAGATGTCGGCTAGATTGCCGCTTTGAATATCGGAAACATCGACTGCGTATAATGACCGAATCCTCGCGTGGCAACGATCGAGTGAATCTTCTGACGTGAAATTCCAGAGCGAGGACTCATCGGAGATCCATGCTCCTTTCACTCCAAATACAGATTGGAGGAACTCGTCTGCTAGCGATGAGTACGCGGCGATTCTCTCCTGCGAGGCGAATTCAAGCGGCACGTGGGCTCCTGGACGGGGCATTGATGCCCGGTGCTCCCGGGCCAGATTGAATGTCTTGCTAAGGTCTTTGAGTGCGTCCGTGGCCGTGTCGCCTGTTCCGGCTAGCGTCCAATTCACAATGCGAGCGTAATAGCTCGGAAGGGTCAATCGCCCGTCTTTATGCGGCTGCTGCCCAGAATCGCGCTGCTTGCGAACGATGACCGGATAGTCCTCCAGAGACCAGTTTCGCTTCAGGAAAGACAGCAGAAACTTGCAGCCCGCAAGCAAGTCGGCATGGAGATTCTTTGGCAATTTGAATGTCATCGCATTACCAAGAATATGCTCTTTGGGGTTCGGGAGATTCGATTTTTATTTGACATCCGCGGCGCATTCCGTTGATACTGCAATCTATGAAGAGTTCGAGGGAACACGGAATTGCGGTCATGGCCATGTGTATGTGCATGGAGTGCGGACCCGTCCGTGTGGCTCTTGAGAGGTAAATGCGCCAGGCGCAACCGCTCTTGAAGACAGGCGGCCCGGGTCCGAAGAGGATTCGGGCCGTTTTGATTTTTGGCGCTTCCCACCCTAGCCGCAAAAACAAGAACGCGGCGAGGGTGGGGCACCCAGACCTTAGAGCATCTTCCCAAAAGGTTTGGCAGTTTGTGAATGAAGTCCCTCAGGGGCTAAAGCCCATTGTTTATTGGCCCCCTTTCGGCACGACTGAAGTCGTACCCTGACACAAAGCGGATTTTTGAAACGCGCTCTGGTAGCTGACAGAGCAACCAAATACCCCAAGGAGTCGATCATGTCCGAAGCGAAGCAGCAGCACCTTGCCACCCTTGCCGTCCACGCCGGCCAATCGCCCGACCCGGCGACCGGCTCGCGAGCCGTTCCCATCTACCAGACCACGTCTTACCTGTTTCAAGATGCCGACCATGCCGGGCGGCTCTTTGCGCTGAAGGAGTTTGGCAACATCTACACCCGCATCATGAACCCGACGACCGACGTCTTTGAGAAGCGGGTCTCGGCTCTGGAGGGCGGCGCGGCTGCTCTGGCGACGGCTTCGGGCCAGGCGGCCGAGACGCTGGTGGCGACGACGCTGGCCGGGGCCGGGGACGAGATCGTTTCGACGACTTCGCTCTACGGCGGGACGTACAATCTTTTTCACTACACGCTGCCTCGACTGGGTATTACGGTGAAGTTTGTGGACGCAGACGACTTTGACGGTCTGCGGGCAGCCATCAACGAGAAGACTCGTGCGATTTACACCGAGACGCTGGGCAATCCCAAGCTGGACGTGGTGGACATCGAAAAGATCGCCGCCATCGCTCACGAGCACAAGCTGCCGCTGGTGATCGACAATACCTCGGCCTCGGCGGCGCTGGTGCGGCCGATCGAGTGGGGCGCGGATATCGTGGTGAACTCGGCCACCAAGTTTTTGGGCGGCCATGGCACCACCATCGGCGGCGTGATCGTGGATGCGGGCAAGTTCGACTGGGCCGCTTCGGGGCGCTTCAAGGACTTTACCGAGCCGGACCCGTCGTATCACGGGCTTTCGTATACGGAGGCCTTCGGGCCGCTGGCCTTCATCCTCAAGGCGCGGGTTCAGGGGCTGCGGGATACGGGCGCAGCAATGTCGCCCTTCAGCGCCTTCCTGCTGCTGCAAGGGATCGAGACGCTGCATCTGCGGCTGGAGCGCCACTCGCAGAATGCCCTGGCGGTGGCCAGGCATCTGGAGCAGCATCCAGGCGTCGAGTGGGTCAACTATCCGGGTCTCGAGTCCAGCCAGTATTACGAGCGAGCGAAGAAGTATTTGCCAACAGGGCAAGGCGCTCTGCTCACCTTTGGCGTGAAGGCGGGCTCAGAGGGCAGCTACGAGGCGGGGAAGAAGCTGATCGATTCGCTGGAACTCTTCTCGCTGGTGGCCAACATCGGCGACGCAAAGTCGCTGGTGATTCACCCGGCTTCGACAACGCACGCGCAGCTTTCGCCGGCGGAGCAGGCCGACACGGGCGTCACTCCGGAGCTGGTGAGGCTGAGCGTGGGCATCGAGGATATTCGCGATATTCTGGCGGATCTGGACCAGGCGATCGAGGCGGCCAACGGCCACAAGTTTGCATGTACAGCGGAAAGCGCGGGTCTTGTTGCACAATGAAGGTTATGACCGAATCGAGCACCGGGGCCGACGCCTGGCCGGTTCCACGGGGGTCCGGAGGGACAACTCTCAATCCCACGTATGAGGGCGACTTCGTGCTCGACGAGCACCTGCTGCTGGAGTGCGGGCGCGCGCTGGCCGGCGTCACGCTGCACTATGCGGTGTATGGCCGGCTGAATGCGGCCCGGGACAACGCCGTGCTGGTCTGCCACGCGCTGACCGGCTCGGCGCTGGTGGGCTCCTGGTGGCCGGAGATCTTCGCTCCCGGCGCGGTTCTTTCGCTGGAACACGATTTCGTAATCTGCATCAACATGATCGGCTCCTGTTACGGCTCGACGGGGCCCGGTTCGGTTGATCCGGAGACGGGCAAGAGCTACGGACCGGATTTTCCGCTTGTATCGATTCGCGACAACGTCCGGGCCCAGGCCAGGCTGCTGGACTCGCTCGGCGTGCGGCGGCTGCGCCTGGTTCTAGGGGGATCGATCGGCGGGATGCAGGCCCTGGATTGGGCGATCCACGATCCGCAGCGCGTCCAGCGTGGGCTGATCATCGGGGTTGCGCCGCTCTCGGCGATGGGTCTGGCGCTCAACCATCTGCAGCGCCAGGCGATTCTTCACGACCCGGAATGGATGGGCGGCCACTATTTGCCGCAGCGGCCGCCCCGCCGGGGGCTGTCGCTGGCGCGGCAGGTGGGCATGATGAGCTACAAATCCACGGAGTTGTTTGACGAGCGCTATGGGCGCAAGCCGAACCGCAACGGCGAGGATCCGTGGGGCCTGGACAACCTTGGCGGAGGGTTGGTCGGCGGACGCTTCGACATTGCCGGCTACCTCGATTACCAGGGCGAGCGTTTCGTCGAGCGCTTCGACGCCAACTCTTACCTGGCGATCCTGCGCACTATGGACACCTGGGATCCGCTGCGCGGCTTTCCCTCGCCGAAAGAGGCCTTTGGCGGGATTCGGGCGCGCCTGAGCTTTGTCGGCATCAGCTCAGACTGGCTCTTTCCGCCGCAAAACGTGCGCGACTTTGCCTACACGATTCGCGCCGCCGGGGTGGCTGCCGACTACCGGGAGATGACCAGCGCCCACGGTCACGACGCCTTCCTGGCCGAGCAGGCCGAGCTGGTGCGGCTGTTGCAATAAAGTTGGGAACCATTTTCGCGGTTCAGGTGTCTAAGCCGGTATGCGCCCGAGAGTGCGCCAAGCCGGGAAGTGGGGTGGAAAGGCAGTTTGCAGTACCTTTTTGCAGGCGATGCTCTGGGTTTCCCGGCAGGCCCGGTCTGCCGGACCGGAGACTCAAGTCCGTGCCGGGGTGGTTTGCAGCGCGTCTTGCCGCGGGAAATCTCTCTTTCTCGCATAACTTTGCTTGTCACGAGGGGCAGGGCTTTCTATAATCCTTCCAACACCGCATTGGAAGCCGTGGTATCGTTTAGCCGTCACCTCGGCGCTCAACCGCTCAAAAGAACGGTTGCGCATCTCGCGAGCGAGTGCTTAACATCGATCTGCATTTTTGCAACTCCCAGGAGCACAGAATGAAGAAGTTAGTCTTAGCGTCTGTGATGGCATTGGCGAGCATCGGCTTCGTTGCCTCGCCCATGCTGCGAGCCCAGGATTCGACGATTACCATCAAGGATCCGCAAGAGTTCAACGCCTATCAACTGGCCAACACACAAACCGATCCCAAGACCAAAGCAGAGCAATTGGAAGACTTTTTGAAGGCCTATCCGCAGAGCGTGGTCAAGGCCGCGGTTCTCGACACATTGATCGACACCTATCAGCGCCTGCAAGATGCCGACCAGACGCTTAGCGCCGCCAGCCGGCTGCTCCAGGTGGATCCGAACAACATGAAGGCCATCTTCATCTCGGTCTTCATCAAAGGCCGGCAGTGCGCCAAGAGCGTCGATCCGAAGACCGGCCTGAGCAACGACCCGACGACCTGCGACGATGCGGCGATGCTCGCTCAAAAGGGTATCGATGCCAAGAAGCCTGCCGCCACCTCGGACGACGATTGGAAGAAGCTGACGGGTGGAACCTATCCGACATTTCATTCGGCGATCGCTTTGGACGACATTCTCTCCAAGAAGGACATTCGGGCCGGGATCTCGGAATATCGCACCGAACTGATGCTCTATCCGGCCGATCAGACGAAGGGCGGGCCGGGATTGTGGGATACGCTGCAACTGGCCGAGGCCTACATCAAACAGGAAGCGATCGACGCCAAGGCGGCAAAGGATGCAGCGGCCAAGGTGAGAGCGGCAACCGATCCGGCGTCTACAGCCAGTGCCCAGAAGGACGCCGCGGATGCAAAGAATGCGGATGGAAACGATCTGGTGCAGGCGGTCTGGTTCTATGCTCGCGCCTGGAACTTTGCCCCCGCGAACCTCAAGACTCCGATCGAAGCCAAGATGAAGTTCTACTACGCGAAGTATCACGGCAATCTGGACGGACTGGACGCTGTAAAGGCACAGGCGGCAGAGACGCTCTTTCCGCCGGGGACCTTTGTCATCTCCGCGGCTCCTACACCGGCCGAGATCGTCCACAAGCTGATCGTGGAGACTCCCGACCTGAACGCCCTGGCGCTGAGCGACAAGGAGTATGTTCTGGCAAACGGGAGCCAGCAAGATGCCGACCAGCTGTGGGCACTGATGAAGGGCAAGGCAACGCCGGTTCCCGGGGTGGTGATCTCAGCCACCGCTTCGATGATTCAGCTTGCGGTTTCTCCTGATGCCAAGGGCGCCACGCCTCCGTATGCCGACTTTACCGTGAATATGAAGACGCCTCTGCTCGAAAAGGAGATTCCCGCGGCAGGTTTCGTCTTCGGAATTCAACCCGATGCTGAGTTGGACGGCAGCTACGACTCCTACACGCAGATCCCGGCGACGGACACGAGAGTGCAAACCGCGGAGATCGTCCTCACCAACGGCGTGATTGTGCCGGAGAAGAAGAAGGCTCCGGTGCACCACACGCCTCCCAAGCCTCCCGCGGGGCACCACCCGGCGGCAAAGTAGCCGGTTGAGCTGTTTGATCGTTTCGATAGCGCCGGATCCGGCAACGCTCCGGCGCACCAAACCCTCCTCCTGGGCCATTAAGGGCAGCCTGTATCGGGCTGCCCTTTTTTCGCGTCTTAGCTCCAGACCAAAAGGGCTGCCCCACGCAGTGATGGTAGGCTAGGGGCAGAATGGAACGATCGAGAATGCTCCCGGCCTTGCTGGTTGTCGCCTCTCTGGCAGTTTTCTGCGCTCCCATGGCAGCTCAAACGGGCCAGAATGCAACAGCGCCTCAGCCCAGCCGCGTGCGCAAAGCCGACCGGCGCCCCATGCCGTTTCCTCCGGGCAGCGAGACGGCCGGGCCAGCCGCAATCGAGTTCCGATCGGATGAGCAGATGAGCCGGCAGGATCGCGATCTGGCGGCGGATGCCGAGTCGGCGATCGGCGAGCGCGCCGGGGTTGCCGGTCTGGAGTTCAATCAGGGCAAGTGGAGTTACCGGCAGATTGTCTGCCCGGCGCTGCCCAATCACCTCCTGTTGCAGTTCACGCGCAACGAGGGCAGAGGGGACGTGAGCGTCTTTTCGGCCTCGATTCCGCGGGAAGGCGAAGGCCGGGTGCGCATCATCCCCATTCTGCGCCGCGGCTACTCGCTGTTTTCGCCCGCGCCGATCAACGCGCTGACCATCTCGGCCTTCAACCACATCCGGGCCGAGGAGCACTCGGAGCAGCCTCCGGCCTGGCTCGAAACCGGCCTCTGCTACGCCGCGCTGGCGGGCGCGCATCCCCAGGTTGGGCCGCCAGAGGAGACGGAGGACCGGAAGCTCCCCGCCGCGCCGCCGGGGCGGCTGGTGATTCCGATTCAGGGAGGCGCCGTCATTTCATTCACCGATGTCTCGGCGATGCCCCGGCCGATGCAGTGGACGATGACCTTCAACGGCAAGGGAAAACTGATAAAAGCCTCACATTCCACGACGCCGCGATCGAAGGAGAGGGTTGCGGAACGGAGACCGGCCGAGGTTCAGGGAAAGCCGGTCCAGGCGGCCGATCCGACGGCGAAGGCGATTCTGATTAGGCGAGAAGAATAGGGAATAGGGAATAGGGAATAGGGAATAGGGAATAGGGAATAGGGAATAGGGAATAGCTGGAATGCTGGCAGGTTTCCGCCTTTGTCAAGTGTTTTTCGAGAGGCCTTCCGCCCTTTGTGAAGGAAATTCCGCCGGATTGCCAGGAACCGACACTGTTCCCTATTCCCTATTCCCTAGTCCCTGTATTGTTACTCTCCCAGCATGATGCGCTGAATGCGCAGGGCGCGCCCAGTCTGGGGATCGCAGGCGACCAGTGCGGCGCACATCTTCGGGTTTCCCTTGGCGGCCTCGAACTTGCCCGGCATTCCGGTAAGAAACTTGTGCAGCACAAGCTCCTTTTCGACGCCGATCACGCTGTCGTAGGGGCCGCTCATGCCTACGTCGGTCTGGTAGGCGGTACCACCCGGCAAGACGCGCTCGTCGGCGGTTGGAATGTGGGTGTGCGTGCCCAGCACGGCGGTGACGCGGCCATCGAGATGCCAGCCCATGGCGACCTTTTCGCTGGTCGCCTCGGCGTGGAAGTCCACCACGATGACTTTGGCCTGGATGCCGGCCAGCAGGCCGTTGACGGCGTGGAAGGGGTCGTTGGTGGTGTTCATGAAGACGCAGCCCTGCAAGTCGATCACCGCATAGTCCACGCCGCTCCCGGTGGTTCCCTCGAAGACTCCATGGCCGGGCAGGCCGGGCTGAAGATTAGCCGGCCGCAGCACGCGGCGCGGGCGTTCCTGAGAGCCGGCGGGGGCTGAGTTGAGGTAGTCGATCAGTTCGCGCTTGTCCCAGACGTGATTTCCCGTAGTCAGCACATCCGCGCCCAGGTCGAAGAGCTCCTCGGCAAGCTGCGGGGTCAGGCCGAAGCCGCCGGCGGCGTTTTCCGCGTTGATGATAACCAGCTCGACCTCGTGCGCCTGGCGCAGATGGCCGATGTGCTCGCGCACGATCCTGCGTCCCGCGCTGCCGAAGATGTCGCCGACGAATAATAGGTTCAATGAAATCGATGCTCCAAGTAAGGGACTAGGGACTAGGGACTAGGGACGGCGATTTTGCCTGTAAGGACTTCATCATCGCTCGCAACATTCGTCCCACTTCGTTCGACAACGCTTCCGGCTTTTGCAACGCCTCACTCGTGCCAAAACTCAAGGCTTTGGCAATCACCAATTGAGTTTCAACTTCGGAATCTGAGCCGCGTGCATGGCCTAAAAACTGAATATATTCTCCCTTCGTAGCTCGTCCATAACCTTCCGCGATATTGCTGGCAATGGAGACAGAAGCACGGCGAAGCTGATTGGTAAGGCCGAATCGTGATGTGGTCCCGGTCTTTCGGACAGTTTTTGCTTTTTCCTTAGTGGAAGTTCTTGCTTTTGTTTTTAGGCTGCCATGGATTCTGGCAGGCGGTTGAAGTATACCTGATCGGGCGTTTGCGCTTTCAGGCTGGAGTGTGGCCGGGTGGTGTTGTAGAAGTCGATGTAGCGGCCGATCGACTGCCTGGCTTCGCTGACCGAGGTGTAGGCGTGCAGGTAGACCTCCTCGTACTTGATCGAGCGCCAGATCCGTTCAACGAAAACGTTGTCGCGCCAGCGGCCCTTGCCGTCCATGCTGATCCTGATCCCTTCTTCTTTTAGCCGCCCGGTGAAGGCCTCGCTGGTAAATTGGCTGCCCTGATCGGTGTTGAAGATCTCTGGTTTTTCATTTTTGGAAAGGGCTTCATCGAGCGCCTCGATGCAGAAGGAAGTCTCCATGGTGATCGACAGCTTCCAGGCAAGAACGCGGCGACTGAACCAGTCCACCACCGCCGCCAGATAGATGAAGCCGCGCGCCATCGGGATGTAGGTGATGTCCATGGCCCAGACCTGATTGGGCCGCGTGATACTCATGCCGCGCAGCAGGTAGGGGTAAATCCTGTGTCCTGGCGCGGGTTTGGACGTATTGGGCCGGCGATAGATGGCCTCGATCGCCATCTTCCGCATCAGCGTCCGGATATGCCTGCGACCGACCGTGAGCCCTTGTTGCCAGAGCAGATCGCGCAACATCCGGCTGCCGGCAAACGGGTAATTCAAGTGCAGCTCATCGATGCGCCGCATCAGCCACAGTTCCGACTGTGAGACCGGTCGCGGCTGATAGTAGACGCTGCTGCGGCTGATTTCAAGCACTTCAGCCTGTCTCTGAATGGGAAGGTCATGCTCGGGATCGATCATCGCTTTGCGCTCAGAAGACCCGCTTTTGTGAGCGCCCCTTCTAAAAAATCGTTCTCCAGCGTCAGTTCGCCGATCTTGGCGTGCAGCGCCTTGAGGTCGACCGGCGCGGCCTGCTCCGCTCTGGCCTCGCCGAAGACGCCCGCGGCGCCCTCCTGCAACTGGCTCTTCCACTGCGTAATCTGGTTGGGATGGATGTCGAACTGCTCGGCCAACTCGGCCAGCGTCTTCTCACCCTTGACGGCGGCCAGGGCCACCTTCGCCTTGAACGCCGCTGTGTGATTCCTGCGGGGACGTCTGCTCATCCGTTCTCCTCTTCACAGCCATCTTAAGGCCGCAAGCGAGCAGAACTTCCACTTATACCCCTGTCCGAATTTGCTGAACCGGCTCTTCGTTCCGAGGCCGGAAAATGCGCGGTCAATTTATAAATCTCGATTGTCAGAGAAACCGCGCGCTGCCAAACCTCCAAATCCTTAAATGATTCACCCATCTCACACCTCGCGTGTTTTTGTCCCTAGTCCCTAGTCCCTAGTCCCTGCTTTTCCGGCCTCATCAAGGGAAACAGAATCACGTCGCGGATGGATTTGGAGCCGGTCAGCAGCATCACCAGCCGGTCGATGCCGATGCCTTCGCCGCCGGTGGGAGGCAGCCCGTAGGCCAGCGCGCGGACGTAGTCCTCGTCCATCTGGTGGGCTTCGTCGTCGCCACGGTCGCGCTCGGCAAGCTGCTGGGCAAAGCGCTTGTGCTGCTCGACCGGGTCGTTCAACTCACTGAAGGCGTTGCCCAGCTCGAAACCGCCGATATAGAACTCAAAACGCTCTACCCAATCGGGGTTATCTGGACTTTGCTTCGACAAGGGCGAAACGGCTGTCGGGAACTCGTAAATGATGGTGGGCTGGATCAGGTGCTCTTCGGCGAGCGTTTCAAAAAGGTGTGCGATAGCAGATCCCAAAGTCAGCCTGCCGGATTCCATCCCATGCAAAATGTGGGCGAGAGCAACCTGTAAATCCGCAAATTCGCCTCGGTCATCGATCAAATGTTCCGTCACATAATAATCCTTATTAGTTTTTACCTTACCCTGCACAAACTTTTCCCAACGCTCCTCCACCAACGGGTTGATTTTGTTAAGGAGGTCTTGGAGGTACTTGGTGAACACTTTTTGATCGGCGAAACTCGTCCAACTCGGCGGAAGGGCGACCTGAGTAGGCCAGAACTTGATGATCGCTTCCCGCATTGTCAGCCGCGTCCACTTACCCAGATCAATCTCCACGCCGTTAAAGTTAGTGATCGTCGTTCCGTTCACTTCCTTCGCCACAAACGCAATCAGTTCCTCGGTCAAATCCATCAGGTCTTGATAGTTCGCGTAGGCCTGGTAGAACTCGAGCATCGTGAACTCGGGGTTGTGCTGGGTGCTAACGCCCTCGTTGCGAAAGTTGCGGTTGATCTCGTAGACGCGGTCAAAGCCGCCGACAACCAATCGCTTCAGATAAAGCTCCGGCGCGATGCGCAGAAAGAGATCGAGATCGAGCGCGTTGTGGTGCGTCGTGAAGGGCCGTGCCGCCGCTCCGCCTGCGATCTGTTGCATCATCGGCGTCTCGACTTCGAGGAATCCGCGCTCATCAAAAAACTGCCGCAGCGCCTTGAGGGTTTTCGCCCGCTTGACGAAGACCTCGCGGCTGTCGAGGTTGGCGAAGAGATCCACGTAGCGCTGCCGATAGCGCAGCTCGACATCGGCCAGACCGTGGAACTTTTCCGGCAGCGCCAGCATGGCTTTAGCCAGGAAGGTCAGCCGCTCGACGTGGATCGTCAGTTCTCCGGTCCGCGTGCGGAAGAGATACCCGGTGACGCCGATGTGGTCTCCCAGGTCGAGGAGCTTGTAGAGCGCGAAACCCTGCTCGCCGACGGCGTCGAGGCGGACATAGATCTGCAACCGCTGGCCGCCTTGCTGAAGGGTCGCAAAGCCTGCCTTGCCTTGCGCGCGGATGGCCATGATGCGCCCGGCAACGGCGACTGTGACGCGAGGGGCTTCGAGAGCTTCGGCTTGGGCCTCGCCCCACTTTTCGCGCACCTCGGGGATGGCATGCGAGGCAGGGAACTGGTTGGGATAGGCCGCTTGGCCGAGCTTGACAATCTCCTCCAGCTTTTCCTGGCGCAGCTTGAAGAGGTTTTGCTCAAATTCCGAATCGAACACTCTGAATCCTTCCATCTTTTGGGGCTTAGGCCCAAAGGGAAGTATACCCGCTCGCTGGTTGCCCCTGTATGCTGAAAGAGAGCCTCCATGCCCTATAACCGCCCCATTCCGGACGACAAACCGCGCGGCAAGGACTCGATGGGACTTGTCGGAGGACTGGCGCAGGCCGAGAAGATGATGCAGATCGCGCTGGTGCTGCCCTCAGCGGTGGTGATTGGCTGGCTGGGCGGAGCGTGGCTGGACGGCCGGCTGCACCAGTCGTGGATCACACTGGCGGGGATCGTGTTGGGGAGCGTGGCGGGAATGGTGAGCGCGATCCGCATGGCGATGGCCGGCGCAGCCGATCCCAAGACGGAAAACAAGAATGGAAACGGGACCAAAAAGGGAAGTCCCGGTGGGCAGACATGACCCAGGAAAGCACTCCCATCGCCAACATCAGCAACCAGGCACTCGATGCCATGCTCCGGCGGGCCATGCGTAACACGTTGATTCTGGGCATCATCCCCGCGCTGGCTCTGTGGATCGCCTCGGGCTGGCGCGACGCGGCCATGCTGGCGACCGGGACGCTGATCTCGGCGGCCAGCATCTGGGAGTGGCAGCGCCTCGCCCGGCTGATCAATGCCAAACTCGACCAGCAGAAGGCGCCGACGGGCGCTCCCGTCGTGGTGCTCTTCTTTGTGCTTCGGCTCACAGTCTTTGCCGGGGTCATCTATGGTAGCCTGAAATGTTTCCGAGGGTCGGCAGTGGCACTTCTCTGCGGCCTTGGTCTGGCGGTATTGACCATGGGTTGGGAGGCGATTCGGATGCTACGCGATTGACCCGAACAGCGGATTACACAGTTCTTGCCCCGAAGGCGGAGGGAATCCAGGTTTCATGCCAGAATCGTTAGCGTTGACACGCTTTTTGAATCATTTGTTCGGGGGGCCTGCGGCTTCGGCGATGCAAGCTGTGGGGGTCGCCGCAACTCCGGCGACGGCCATCAACGACACCTTCGCGCTGGAGATGACGGTGGCCTTCGGCCTGATCTTGTTTTTCCTTGTCGTGCGGTTAACGCTATCGGTGGAGCGGCCCAACCCGGCCCAGCAGATCGCCGAGATGATCCACGAGTTTACCGGCGGCCAGGCCGAGCAGGTGATCGGTCACGGATACGAGCGATTTCAGGCCTTTGTGACCTGCGTGCTTTTATTTATTCTGCTGAACAATTTCCTGGGCATCATTCCCGGCGTCATCACGCCGACCAGCCAGCCGGTGGTTCCGCTGGGGATTGCAACGCTGACCTTCCTTTACTACAACTTTCACGGCATCCGCATGCAGGGACCGATCGGTTATCTCAAGCATTTTGCCGGGCCGGTCTGGTGGCTGGCATGGCTGCTGTTCCCAGTGGAGATCGTCTCCCATCTGGCGCGCGTCATGTCTCTCACCATCCGTCTTTACGCCAATATGCTGGCCAGCGACCTGCTGACGTTGATCTGTTTTTCGATGATTCCGCTGGTTGCGCCGGTGATTTTTCTCGGCTTGCACTTTGCCGTTGCGCTCATCCAGGCTTATGTTTTCATGCTGCTGGCGATGATTTATCTATCCATGGCGGTATCGCAGGAACACTAAAGGCAGCTGTTAGCTAGTAGCCTTTAGCTTGTTCTCAAGCTGGTTCAGTGTGTTGGGTTTTGAGAATGCAGGAAGTTTCGAGCCGATGCCTTTGCAGATTCGAAGCACGGCGTAACAGGCAGCTAATAGCTAGTAGCTGTTTTCAGATTCGCCGGAGAGCGCTTCCGCTCCGGGCAAACGAAGGGCCGCAAGCGTGAGGGGGCCAGCACGGTGAGCCTCAACCACCCCCTGGCGGCCCAATTCAGAGAAGCAGGAGAAACATGCAGAAGCTTCAATATGTATTTCTGGCTTTGGCGGCTCTGTGCTTTGCCGTTCCAGCCTTTGCGGACGGCGGTTCGGCCGTCATCAACATGGCGCCCATCGGCGTCGGCCTCGGCATGGGCCTGGCAGCCGGCCTGTGCGGCCTCGGCCAGGGCAAAGCCGTTGCCTCGACCACCGAAGCGCTGGCGCGCAACCCCGGCACCCGTGCCGGCCTGCTGATGTTCATGCTGATCGGCCTGGCCTTCATCGAGTCCCTCACCCTGTTCACCTTCGCCATGGTCATCATCAAGATCAAGTAAGGCGGATTTGAGCTCAACGCAAAAGCGGCCCCACGCCTCCGCGCGGGGCCGCTTTTGCGTTGAGGTTTCCATGTGCTTCAGCGGCTGAGCTTACGGCGCCGACTGGAGCGGTGCGCAACATCTGGATGGCCTGCCGGTAGTCCAGGCTAACCGGGACGGGCGCATACCCGGTCATCTCCTGCGTTGTGTCGAAGCTCTTCGTCTTGAACAGGATCCGCAGGTTCATCTTCATCTGGAAGCGCACGATGCGCCACTGGCCTTGGCCGACGGCGGCCTGCTCGATGACCACCCATCCTCCCTTGTCCAGCTTGCCCAGGATGCCCCAGCCATAGTTCGTATCCTGCTCGAGATGGCCCTCCAGGCGCGTCACGCGCTCCACGGCAGGGTCGATCCAGATTTCTCCGGTCATGGCGGTCAGGGCTTGCGTCTCCAGGTCGGGCGGGCTGAAGCGGGGGTTGGGATGGAAACGGAACTTCTCCACGGAGCTGGCGGAACCCTGTCCGGGGCCGGCGTAGTCGTAAAGGAAGGCCTGGGGCAGCATGCGCAGCAGCTTGAGGACGATGCCTGTGTCCGAGTCTTCGCTCTGCTTGCGATGGCGCTGGCGGCTGGGGTCGCTGAGCAGCGCATCGAGCCGGGCCTGCTCCTTCGCCTCGTCGGCCGGACTGAGCGGCTGGTCGTTGATTTCGATCAGGCGTGCCACGAAGCCGTCGCGGGTTTCAACGATCTCTTTGGTCGAGGTCAGGCGCGGGCTGGACCTGCGCAGCCGGTAGCGCATGGGGTGATTCGTGTCCTGGACGGTGCGCAGCTCGGCAGCCAGCGCGCGGCTCACCAGCGCCTGGGCTTGAGCGGGCGCGAGGGCGGGAGCCGTCCGGTCAGCGGCCGCGGCGGCCACAGGAAGCAGCAGGAGGAGGGCGAGAAGGCAGCGCACATGATCCAGTTTAGCGGCCGTGGGCGGTCCGTGAATCGTAAGTTGAACGCTATTCCGCGTTCGACGCGGCGCAGGCCCTCGCGGCGCTTTTATCCGGCGCAAGATTGAAGCAAGGGGTCCGAGTTGCGTATAGTTCCCACAGGGCCAACTGCGATGGGCGAGATCCCGTAGACTGAAGCAGACGGCTTGATGCCGCGGCGATGCAAGGGAGCGACGGCCGGGCCAGAGCGGATGGCTGCACTCCCCCAGCAGAGTTGAAGCAAGGCCCCCGGAAGGAATCACACCATGGCAGTTGATAACGCTCCAGCGCGCATCGGCAAGACGGTCATGATACGCGGAGAAGTGAAGGGCAGCGAAGACCTGATAGTGGATGGGCGAGTGGAGGGGACTGTGAGCCTGCTGGAGAGCCGGCTGACGATCGGCCCCGATGCAACCGTCGCCGCCAACCTCACCGCCAAGGACATTCTGATCCTTGGGCGAGTCCAGGGCAACCTGGTCGCCAGCGGCCGCGTCGAACTGCGCGCCGGCAGCGCCGTGGAAGGCGATATCCGCTCTCTCCGCCTGTCGGTGGAGGACAATGCGGTCTTCCGCGGCAAGGTGGAGCTGACGCAGGCCGGTTCCAAGGGATCCAATGGCGGAGATGCGGCGCAGGCCGGCAGCGCCGATTGACGCAGAGCTGCGCGCTGGTCCGGCCGCACGACCTTTGCCGGACCGCGAGGGAATTTCAGGTTGCTTAGCCGCTGGCTTAACAAGAAACAGGAGAGCGGTTCCACCGCTCCCGTTCCAGGTATTGCAGGGCCGCGAGTGCCGCGTCACTCGGGGGGATGGGCGGCCTTGCGCCGGCGTCTCCAGGCTGAACCGGGCTTGTGCACCATCGACATCGGCTCGACCTCTCCGACGAACATCAACTACCTGACCGGCCTGGGCCACAGCGTCTTCCTGGCCGATGTGGTCTACGATGCCTGCACGGGGAGCTGGCAGAGCGGCACGGACGAGGACGGCAATCCGGTGTGGAACGTCGAGGGCTTTCTGGAGCAGTCGCTCAAGTTCTCGGGCCGCAGGTTCGATGTGGTTTTGTTGTGGACCGCGCTCGACTATCTGCCGGAGCCTTTTGTGGAGCCCGTGGTCAAGCATCTGTTCGATGCCACCAATCCGGGCGGCCAGGTGCTGGCCTTCTTCCATACCCGGACCCAGGGCGAGGAGACGATGCACTACCGTTTTCACCTGACTCCCGCCGACGATGTCGAAATGCAGTTGGCGCAGCAGTTCCCGCTGCGGCGCGCCTTTACCAACCGCAGCATCAAGCAGCTCTTCGCCGCCTGGTCCGACTACCGCCAGTTTTTGGCCAAGGACAGCGTCTCGGAGCTGCTCATCACGCGCTGACGGCCCGGACGGATTGCAGGCCTCAAGAAGACCGGCAAGACGGAGATCGGCGAGACAAGGAGAGACCATGATGAATTTGAAAGGAACGCGCATCACCTGGCTTGGCCACGCGACCGTGCTGGTCCAGACCGCCAAGGGGACGAACATACTGATCGACCCGTTCATCAAGCACAATCCCAGGTATCCCAAGCATTTTGCGCTGCCGGAGAAGATTCAAACCATCCTGCTGACGCATGGCCACGACGACCATATCGCCGATGTTGTGCCGGTGGCCGCGGGGCACGGTTCCACGGTGGTGGCCATCTATGAATTGGCTACATGGGTCGCGGCCAAAGGAGTGGCCAAGACCATCGGGATGAATCTGGGCGGGACCGTAAGGCTGGATGACGTGGCGATTACCATGGTCGAGGCCAAACACTCCTCGGCGGCGAAGGATGAGCGGGGAGACCACTATGTGGGAGTCGCGGCGGGATATGTGCTGACCATCGCGGACGGTCCGGTCCTCTACCATGCCGGCGATACGGCCGTCTTCGGCGACATGAAGCTGATTGCCGAACTGTACCGGCCCGAGGTGGCCATGCTCCCCATTGGAGGACACTTCACCATGGGCCCCAAAGAGGCGGCGCTGGCTGTACGCCTGCTGGGCGCTCAGACGATTCTTCCCATTCACTTTGGAACCATTCCGCAACTGACGGGCGCGCCGGAGGAGCTGGCCGCACTGGTCGATTCCAAGGTCCAGGTGGTGCGATGGACGCCGGGAGAGACAGTTTAGAGATAGCGCGAAGGCTTGGGCGGAGTCATCTCGCGGCCGGATGAGGCGCCGGAAGAGGTGGAGGCGGGAAGCCGGGAGAGATCCTGGCCGCCTAGATGCACTCCGGCGGGAGCTTGGGCGGCGCGATAGTTGCGCAGGTCGCGCAGGATCTCCTGCTTCTCGCGGGCATACTGGCCGGCCAGATGGGTCAGTGCATAGGTGATGATGTCGCTGTGGTGCAGTTCCTGCATGGAGGGATCGCGGCGCATATTCAACCACAGGCGATGCACCAGTTGCACGTCGTCGGGACTCAGAGCGGGCGCGTGCGGGCCGATGTAGAAGACCTTGGTTTCGCCGTCATGGCCGATGACATAGAAGTTGAACTGGCGCTTGGGCTCCGGCAGCGCCTCCCATGCCTGTCCGAGATAGAAAGCCTGGTCCTCGGGAGTCATTGAGCTGGAGGTTCCGGAGACCACCGAATCCACCTCGAGCGAGTTGGCGCCCTGGGCCAGCGCGGCGAAGACGTCTCCGGCAGGAACCACCAGCAGCGAGACCTTCTTGCCGAAGCTCTCGGCCACCGCGACGGCCTTGGTGAAGACCATCTGCTCGTGTTCGCTGAAGCTCTGATCCTCGGCGCTCAGGTACTCCGGTCCGCCCACGCCCATCATGCGGATGCTGATGACCACCACGTCCTGGTCCACGGTGCTGGTATGAGCCAGCGTCCACTTCAAGGCAAGGGGATTGGCGGCATCGCGCATGGTCACCATGACGGCGCCGGGACGGATGGCCACCGACTCGCGGCTGACCGTGTCCTGATGTTCCAACTGGAACTGATCCTTCATCTGCCGAGCGGTCAGGGCGTGCTTGCGCTGGTTGGCGCGTTCGGAGATGGTAAAGATGACGAAGAAGGCGGCGGCAAAGATCACGCCGCTGACCGTGGCTACCGACTTGGTGAAGAGATTGACGATGGCCGTGGTCAGTAGCACCAGGAAGACGGAGATGAGTCCGATGGGAACCTCGGTCTTGCCGATGCGGATGTTGGGCGGAACCTTCCAGCCGCGCTCGCCATGGTACTTCCAGCGCAGCACCAGCATGGCTAGGCTGTTGAAGGTGAACGACCAGATGACGCCGAAGGCGTATGCCTCGCCCAGCATAATCACGTCGCCTCGGCTGGCGACGATCGTGATCATCTGGAGGATGAAGATCATGTTGATGATGCGCGAGCTGGTGCCGAATTTGTGATGCGGCTTGCGGAACCAGTCGGTCAGCACGCCGTCCTCGGCTACGCGCATGAGCACGCCGGTCGAGCCGATCATTGAGGTGTTGATGGCGCCAGAGAGTATCAGAAAGCCGACCAGCACGACGAAGATGCGGAAGACGATCCGCCAGAACAGGGGACCGACCATGTACATGGCCAGGCCGGCGATCAGGTTGTCCTGGTAGAGTACGTGATACTTCAAGGGGATCAGCATGTAAGCCAGAATCGTGGCGCCGCCGGTGAAGATCAGGCTGTAGAGGGCGATGACGATCGCCGCCCGCTTCAGGTTCTTGAGCTTGGGATGCTGGATCTCGCGGTTGACCTGGGCAAGGCTCTCTTCGCCGCTCATGGCCAGCACGGAGTGGCCGAAGGCCATGAGGATGCCGAAGAGGCCGAGCACCGGAACCAGGGATGTGCCCTTGAGGAATCCCAGGGCATCCTGGCTGAACTTGAGGTTATGTACCGTGGGAGGCGGGGGCAGTTGAGCGCCCCGAACCATCACGGAGAAGGTGCCCCACAGGATCAGAATCACCACCATCACCGTGGTGATCTGCATGACGCGCAGAGCTTTGCCGCTGGACTCTTCGATGCCCTTGACGTTCTGCCACCAGTAATAGATCGTCACCGCGGCGGCAAAGACCGCGGAGGTGTAGTTCATGTCGAACTGGAAGGGATTGTTATGCGCATCGATCAGAGCCGGCGGAAGCCAGTGGCTGTTGTTGGCAACCGCCAGCAGTTCGTTCATCAAGCCCGTAATGTATTGGCCGGCGGAGACGCCTGAGATCGGGCCGGTGAGAATGTAATCGAACATCAGCGCTGAAACGCTCAACTTGGCGAAGGTGCCGCCCAGAG
The DNA here is from genome assembly GCA_963710875.1 of uncultured Acidobacteriaceae bacterium. Classification (GTDB taxonomy): domain Bacteria; phylum Acidobacteriota; class Terriglobia; order Terriglobales; family Acidobacteriaceae; genus Telmatobacter. The sequence continues at coordinate 917,711 of CAVQBW010000006.1, forward strand.
CCTCTTTCACCACGCGATAGACGCCGCCGCGGGTAAACATCGAACAGCTCTCGACGTAAACCGCGCGTACCGCGAAGCTGAAGAGCATGATGCCGAGAATGAACCAGGGAGCAGCCGCGCCGACAGCCTCTTCTGCGATGCCCCCGGCATAGAAGGCCGAGGAGCCTAAGTCGCAGAGAACAATGGCCGCCGCGCGCCAGAAGGAGATGAACGTCAGCATCACCGAAGATGCCACGATCAGGCGGACGCGATCGGAAGGAGGGGCTACGGTCGTTCGGGTTGCCATTGTTCCTGTGCTGGCGCAGGGGCCGGCTTTCTAGGATTGTGGGGGTGTAAAAACGTGAAACGCCCTGCGACAAGTTTATTTCCGAACCGCGGCGGAGTCAATGTGAATAACTGGGGCAGAAGACCGATTCATCCAGCGCGTGATTCGGGCGGTTCGTCCTTGCCGAAGAGTTCCTTGCCGTCTTCGGCGAAGCTGATGAGCACGACCACGGTAGAGCCCGCCAGCCCGACAAAAAACATGACTTCCAATACGCGCATTACAAAAATGGCCAAATGCTGCATAAAAAGATTGTAACGTGATTCAGGTTCAATTCCGAGCTTTTCCAGGAATCGCCCTTCGCCGGCCCGGCTTGAGCGGTGGCCGCACTCCTTTTGCAGCGCTCTTGGCGCAGGTTGCCGGCGGGTTCGCTCGTCGCCGGCACGCCCGATGCGATAAACTCGGCGCAGTATGCAGCGTGCGTCCTGGAAGTTAGGAAGCTGGAAGTTGTGGGCCGCGGCGGGTCTCTCCGCCGGCCTGCTCGAGTTGCCGTTTCCCATCGCCGGGCCGATGCCGCCCTGGCGTAGCATCTTCGCCTGGTTTGGGCTGGTTCCGCTGCTTTGGGCGATCATGTCGCCGGGCTGCGTGGATGGCACGCGCCCGCTGCGCCGCGGCTTTCTCGTCGCCTATCTCTGCGGCGTGCTGTGGTACATGGGCAACTGCTACTGGGTGCGCGACACGATGATGCACTACGGCGATATGCCGCCCTTAGCGCCGACCTTGCTCTTGATCGGTTACAGCCTGGTGCTGGGACTCTACTTTGGGCTCTTTGGCCTGGGCGTCGTCCTGGTGAGGAGAGCCACAGGAAGCACGCGGCTGGCGCTGGCCGCCGCGCCGATCCTGTGGGCGGCTCTGGAACTCGCGGCTGCGCGGATCACTTCCGTTCCGTGGGACCAGCTTGGCTATTCGCAGGTGGATAACGGGATTGTGAACCAGCTTGCGCCGTGGACTGGTGTCTACGGGATCAGTTTCTCGCTAGTGGCGTTCAATGTGGTGGCGGCGGGCGTGTTGCTGCGCTGCTTTCCCAGTTACGCACTGGCTGGCCTTACCGCTGTTTTTCTCCTGCTGAATCCAGGGACAAGCTTGCTGACGCTGTTCTGGCGCGTGCCGACGCCCGCGCCCACAGCCACCGCCGTTCTGATCCAGCCCAACCTCGATGTGTCGGGTGTGGGCCTCTGGAACGGTACCGGCGAATGGGATCGCCACATCGCCGAGTTCAAGCGGCTGGCCGGCGAGAACTGCAAGACCTACATCGCCGGAATCCCGCAGACCGGCGCTCCTGAGGGCGAAGTCGTCTGCCCGCCCTATCCCACGCATCCGGATTTAGTCGTGTGGCCTGAGTCGCCCGCGCCCTTCGAGGAGGCAGACCCGAGGTTTCAGCAGGCGCTGGTCAGTATTGCGCGAACCGTGCAGGCGCCTCTCGTTGTGGGCAACATCGGCTCGGATCTTTCCGGGGATGCGGAGTCGTCGCGCTATTACAACTCGGCGCTCGTCATCGGGGCAGACGGCAGGCGTGTGGGCCGCTACGACAAGATTCACCTCGTCCCCTTCGGCGAGTACATTCCTTTCCAGAATCTGCTCAGCTTTGCCCACAAACTCACCGGCCGCGTCTCTGCCTTTACGCGCGGCAGCGAGCGCGAGGTCTTCCGCCTCAACGGCCATCGCTACGGCGTTTTCATCTGCTACGAAGCGGTCTTTGCTGACGAGGTGCGCCAGTTTTCGCGCCTTGGTGCTGAGGTGCTGGTCAATATCAGCGACGACGGCTGGTACGGCGACACCAGCGCCCCCTGGCAGCACCTGAACATGCTGCGCATGAGAGCCATCGAAAACCGCCGCTGGATCTTGCGCGACACAAACAACGGCGTGACGGCGGCCATTGATCCCTATGGCCGCGTCCGGCAGAGCATTCCCCGTCATGTGGTAGACGCGCTGCCCGCCGAGTACGGCTTCCGCAGCGACGTGACTTTCTACACCGCGCACGGCGACATCTTCGCGTGGCTCTGTGTCTTTTCGGCGCTCGTGATCGTTGCCTGGTCGGGAAGAAAAATGCTGCGTTAGCAGGTTGTTACGGGGCGTAGTGGTTTTGAAAGGGCACGGCTTCAGCCGTGCCGCACGACGCTGCCGACCTTGCACCGGCTTTAGCCGCCGAGGGAAGCTTTTTCGGCGCTTTGGAACCTTCCCTCAGGGGCTAAAGCCCGGCATTTTCTTGTTGCCGTTGCGGCACGACTAAAGTCGTGCCCTTTCAAAGCTCTTTTCTCTTGCGCTAAATGCCCTCGGCGGAGGCGTCAATGCATTCTCACGCTACGAGAACGGCAAGACCAAGCCTCCTTTGGCCCTGGTCAAGCTGCTCAAAATGCTCGACCGTCAACCCGATCTGCTCGATGAGGGCAAGGTGGCGTAGAATTGCATAGGCAGCGGCGGGAGTATGGCTGCGTCCTCTCAGGTCCAAGAATCTGTACGCAGGGTACCCGGCGAACGCACCTAAAATTGTCTCAAGAAGTTCGAGTCAGCATGACTAATCCCTATTCGCTACGGATTCGGGCTTTCCGCTCCTCTATGATCCATGGTCTGCCAAGATCTCCCAACAACAAGGCCTCTCGCGCATTATTGGAGGCTATGCCGACGCAACGGGTGATTTTGGCTTTTCTCACGTGGCGCATGCGGCACATACCAAGCAAGCCCCGAACGGTCAGTTTATGGTCGGGCGGAGTGACGCCTTTGCAGTTTCAGGCGGCAAAACCGAAACTTGGGCCGTTGTTGCAGAAGGTCGAAGCCGGCGAAGATCTCACTCCACATCTTTCCGATCTCGTGATGACGAAGGGTATAATTCTTCCCGGCGCGAGCCGTACGGACCGAGGGAAGGATATCGACATGACTCTGACGAGGTACGGTTTACATCACTTCCATGTGGGGAATGTTTCTCCAAATAATCCAAAGGGGCGTAGTGGAAGCCTGGTTTTTGCAGAGGTGTTAGATAAGGAATTCAGGATTATCGCCATAGCGGATCATCATGTATTCAAGTTCGGCTCGACTGAGCAACTCAGATTCTCAGGAATCTGCCACTCGTATATTGCGAAGGACTTTTCGCCTGGCACAGCTTTCATGTCAAACCCTGTTATGTCATCTGGTCACTCGGCGCTCGTTTCGATGTTCGCAGTCAAGTGCGCGAAAGAAATCGAAAGGCTCGATCCTCTGTTAGATGATCCAGCGTTTATTGACAGACTTTACAATGGACAGCCGATTTTGAGGGATGGGACTATTGTTGCAAGACCGACGAATCCCTCTATGGCATGGCATTTTGACGATCTGGTGTTTGGTATTCTTGACAGACAAACGATGGTATTCTTCATCCTCCTCCCCTTCTTCGCTCGATGAGAATATATCATACGCACAAAGCGGGCGGCGCTGGTTCATATACATGAATCAGGGTACCTCGGGTTCCGCTTTTGCGACCCGGGATGGACTCGCTTGCGCTCCGATCCGAAGGACACTGGCCCCGGAGCAACCAGTGCGGTGGTATTCTGTAATCCGAAGAGGCTTTGCCGTCTCATAGTTCAGCCCAAGTCAGGTCTAGAGCCAAGCATGTCGATCAACGATCTCGAATTCGCTTATGCTCCCGTGCGCGATCAAGTCCGCGACCTGCGGGAGTATCTTTGACCCTGCTCGCATCCGCAGGGAACTCGCCGAAATAGAAACCAAGCTGGCCGATCCGGCGCTCTGGTCCAATCCAAACGCGACCAAGCCCTTAATGCGGGACAAAAAGCGCCTGGAGACGATGGTGGCCGACGATGAGGAGCTGGTGCGCCGAACGGGCGACATCGAGGCCTACTTCGAGTTGGCGAAGGAAGGCGAAGACGTTCTCGCCGATCTCGAACGCGACATCAAGTCCCTGGCCGTCTTCAACGAGGAACTCGAAGCGCGGACGATGCTCAATGGCGAGGCCGACCCGCTGAACGCCATCGTCACCGTGCATCCCGGAGCGGGCGGCACGGAGAGCCAGGACTGGGCCGAAATGCTGATGCGCATGTATCTGCGCTGGGCCGAGCAGCAGGGCTTCAAGACGGAGATGAACGACTACCAGGACGGCGAAGAGGCGGGCATCAAATCCGCCACCTTCACCATCACTGGCGAGTACGCCTTCGGCCAGTTGGCCGGCGAGAGCGGCGTCCATCGTCTTGTTCGCATCTCGCCCTTCGACCAGGCCAAGCGCCGGCACACTTCCTTTGCTTCGGTGTATGTCTCGCCGGAGATCGACGAGACGATCCATGTTGATCTCAAGCTCGAAGACCTGCGCATTGACACCTACCGCTCCGGCGGCAAAGGCGGCCAGCATGTGAACACCACCGACTCCGCAGTGCGCATGACGCACCTGCCAACAGGAATCGTCGTCCAGTGCCAGAACGAGCGTTCGCAGCACAAGAATCGCGACAAGGCGATGAAGATGCTGCGGTCGCGGCTCTATGAATACGAACTGGAAAAGAAGCGCGCCGTCTCGCGGAAGGTGGAAGACTCGAAGCTCGAGATCAACTTCGGCTCGCAGATTCGCTCCTATGTTTTGCAACCTTATCGCATGGCCAAGGACCATCGCACCAAGGTCGAGGTCGGCGACGTGGACAAGGTGCTCGATGGCTACCTTGAGCCGTTTTTGCGCGGCTATCTGCTGGCCAAGCGGCGGGGGACGGCCGTTGCCGCCGCGCCGGAGGACGATCTGGAGCTTTGAGGCAGGGAACAGGGATTAGGGGCCAGGGGTCAGAATTCCCGTACCTGGTCCTCACCCACCTCTTGTCCGGTAGACTGAATCCAACTGCTGAGGAGTCAAAGTCCTCTTCCATGCGTCCTTTCCGTTTGATCTTCGTGACTCTCATGCTGCTGGTCGCAGGCCTGTCCGCGCGAGCGGCGTCGAGTTTTGCGGATACGGACCATGTGCATGTGCAGTTGGTCTTTCGCAAGGCCCAGCTCTATCCGGGCGCGGGCGATCACGGCGGGCTCTACTTCAAGCTGGAGCCGGGCTGGCACATCTATTGGAAGAATCCGGGCGATGCGGGCTTGCCGCCGCATATTCATTGGACGCTGCCTGAAGGAGTGACGGCGGGGCCGTTGCAATTCACTGCGCCGAAACGCCTGCCGCTGGGGCCGCTGATGGACTACGGCTATGAAGGCGAGGTCCTCTATCCATTCAGGCTGGAGATTGCGAAATCGGTAACGCCGGGGGCAGCCGTACTGCGCGCGAAAGTGGATTGGCTGGTCTGCCGCGAGAGCTGCATTCCTGGCAAAGCGGATTTGGAAATTACGCAGGAGATTCTCGCGACCGCTCCTGCGATGGAGCGGGATGATGGGCCGGGCGTGGAGATTTGGGAGCGGCTGGCTGTTCTGCTCCCCGATCCATTGCCCGCAAAGGACAGCGCAGTTTTCCAGGCCACGCCGGAGGGCTTTCGGCTCACGGTCAAGACAGGCCAGCGTGAGACGGAGGCTGTATTTTTTCCCGAAGATCAAGACATTCTCGACAATCCTGCGCCGCAGAAGTTTACGGCGACAGCGAATGGGCTGACTCTCGACTTGAAGAAAGATGCTGGTCTTGCTGCGAGCCCCGCGAAGTTGAAGGGCGTCTTGGAACTCTCTGGCGGGCGGAACTATGGGATTGTCGCGCTGGGGCCGGGAGTGACGGCTGCGCCTCAGAGTGCGGCGGGCAGCCAAGCATCGGGTGAAGCGGCCTCGGGAGATAAAGCCCCAGGTGGCTCAAGCGCGGCGGATGGCGCGGTCAGGACCCCGGCCGACCAGGCGTCAGGCGAGTCCTTTTCTTCCGCCGCTGTGCCGACGGCCTCGCCTGGGTTTTCGCTGGCGCTGCTGGCCCGCAGCACAAGCCTGGCGTTTCTCGGTGGCCTGCTGCTGAACCTTATGCCTTGCGTCTTTCCGGTGCTGTTTTTGAAAGGCCTGGCGCTGGTCAACTCGGGCAACGAAGAGCGGGGCCGGCTGCGGGCGCACGGGCTGGTGTATACGGCCGGGATTCTGGTTTCCTTCTGGGTGCTGGTGGGGGTGCTGCTGGGGCTGCGGGTTGCGGGGGCGACGCTGGGCTGGGGATTCCAATTTCAGTCGCCGGTTTTCTTATCGCTCATGGCTGGTCTCTTATTCTTTCTCGGGCTTTCGCTGGCCGGTCAGTTTGAGATTGGGTTGACGCTGACGAGCGCAGGTGGTTCGCTTGCGGCGAAGCAGGGCTACGCCGGCAGCTTCTTTACCGGCGTGCTGGCCGTGGTGGTGGCTACGCCGTGCACGGCTCCGTTCATGGGAGCGGCGATCGGCTACGCACTCAGCGCATCGGCAGCGATCACCTTTGCCGTCTTCACGGCTCTGGCGCTGGGGCTGGCTGCGCCTTACGTCGCGCTGACCCTGCAACCGGCCTGGACCCGTCTGCTGCCCAAGCCCGGCGCCTGGATGGAGGTGCTGCGGCAGGCCGTCGCGGTGCCGATCTTTGCCACGGTGATCTGGCTGGCGTGGGTGCTCGCGCAGGCTTATGGAGCCGGCGTGCTGGCGGCGCTGCTGGCGAGTTTTCTGCTGCTGGCGATTGCCGGGTGGTTTCTGGGGCGCTGGCCGGCGAAGCGCTGGGCCGTGGTGGTTGCTGTGTTGATCCTGGCTGGGGCGGTTGCGCTCTGTGTAATTGCACCTCGGCGATGGGCCGTTGCCGCAGCTTCGGCAGAATCGCAGGGAGATTGGCAGCCGTGGTCGGCCGAGGCGGTGAGCCGGTATCAGATAGAAGGTAGACCGGTCTTTGTGGACTTCACGGCAAGCTGGTGCCTGAGCTGCCAGGTGAACGAGCGGGTGGCTCTGGATCAGCCGGAGGTGGTGAAGGCTTTTCAGGCGAGAAACGTGGTCTTGATGAAGGCCGATTGGACACGGCACGACGAGGCGATTACACAGGCATTGGCGGCGCTTGGCCGCAGCGGCGTTCCGGCTTATGCGCTCTATTCTCCGGGGCAGAGCGCGCCGCGTATGCTGCCTGAGGTGTTGACGCCGGGGATTGTCACCGATGCGGTTGGACGGTTGCCTAAGACGGCGCGTTGAGCGGGTTTAGGTTCGTGGTATCCCAGGTCCCAAAGGCGGGACCTGGGCCACCCGGTTCGATTGAGGTTCGTGGCTTCCCGCCCTTTTCGCGATGGAGCCGCGAAAAGGATGGGGCACCCAGGGTTCGTCTGACCGTTTGAAGGGCTCTCAATGCGTGAATGCGACCTTTGCGGCTTCCTCGAGCTCGGCTGGGGTGGGCTTGGAGACGGTCTGGCCGATGGACCAGTAGAGGCCGAAGGGGTCGCGCAGCACTCCGTAGCGGTCGCCCCAGAACTGATCTTGTAGAGGCATCTTGACCTTGGCTCCGGCGGCCACGGCCTTGGCCCAGGCGGCATCGGCATTCTCGACCTGCAAGTGGAAGGTGACCGGGCAGCCGCCCAGCGCTTCGGCGGTCTCGGGCTTACTGCCCATCTCGGCGGAAAAATCGTCATTGAGCATCAGGTCGTGGTTGGCGATCTTCAAGGCGGCGTGCATGATTTTGCCGCTGTTGGGGGCCAGGTGGCGGGCGGTCTCCACCGCTCCGAAGGCCGCCTTGTAGAAGTCGATGGCCGAGGCGGCATCGCTGACGGCGAAATGCGGGGAAAGATTGAGTATGTCGCTCATGTTCGTCCTCCATTTGTAGGGATTGCGGGGAAGTCGCTGGGCGCGTCGATCTGCCCGCGCAAACAAATTCTAGCACTTTTCCCGGCAGCATTGGATGAAGGAATTGCGGGTTTTGATGGCATGCAAATTTGCGGTTTGATATACTTCGCCATCGGTTCACCCAACCGGACCTCTTGCGAGTTTGGCAAGAATTTGTAACGCTCATCTTTTGAAAAGCACTGTCTTCTAAGCGATCGCAAGAACCAGTTGAGCAACTGAAGATCGATGGAGATGATTCATGCAGGCTCTCGCAGAGAAACCAACGTTCAGGCGTTCAATCACGAATTCACAGTCTGCTCATGCTGGCCCGGCACACTCGAGGCAGAGTTTCGATTCGCAACCGGTCCCGCACGCGCTTGGCACGCTGGGCAACCATGCCGTGCGCAGCCTATTGAATGGGAGCCATTGGGGCGGCAGGGAAGATGCGAGCGCCGCCGGCATGGTCCATACCCGACCTGATTTCAACTGGGTACACGAGCGGGATTCCGGTCCGGTTGCGGTTCGGGATGGTGGGCATGCAGCCTCGGGCGGTATGCACGATCTGGGCGGCGACCCGGCCGGTAGTCAACGTCATGCGGCTCAGTTGCCGATATTTAATGGTCCCCTGAATCCCGCTTCAACCACTCCAACCTCCCCGGCTGCGAAGCCCGCGAGCGCGCCCGTTGCTGATGCCCCACCGAAGGTGGGGATGACCAATGCGCCCACGACCGCCCTTCTGGTGCCTATCGACACTGCACCGTTGGCCGCGCCCGGCGAGCAGATCATCATCAGCGCCGAGTTCCACGACCCTTCGCCTGCCAATTACCGGCTGGAGTACAGCACGACTGGTGGACATTTCAACTCTGCCACCGGTACAGCCACTCTCACGGTCGCCGGCCTGGTCTCCTACAACGTCGGCTTCTTTGTGCCGGCCGCCTGGGATGGCAAAACCGCTCTCAGTGCGACACTGAAGGTCGTAAAGATCTCGGACAGTTCCACGGCTTTTACCCAGACCTGGACCTTCGGCCTCAAAAAGACCTACCCAACATCGATAACCCAGAAGCAAGGCACCGGTGAGGTCGCCCTGCCCGGTGACTATGACTACGATATCGGTCCCGCTCTGAGAACAGGCCACAAACCGTTCTATCAACACATGACGGTTCTGGAGATGTTCGGTCAGGGCACGGCTAACGTCGCGCCGGCCGATATTAAACCCAAATACCGCACAGATAATGCGCTGAACAGCGCGGCGGCCATTGTGGCGCACTTCAACCTCGGCGGCTCCGGAGGCAACGGAACATTCACAATCGACTCATCCGATCAGATCCACGATGAGCACAGCGGCCACTACAATCTCTCTGAGCTGGTGGCGAATCTCGTAGCCCCCAAGCAGATCGAAGTCGCGCTGCCCCAGACTTACGAGGCGAAGCCGGGCACAGCTCTGGGCCGCTACATGATCACGCGGGTTCTGAAATCCGACGGCACCACGTGGAAGGTGAAGAAAGGGAGGAGATAGCGCCCGGTTGTTCCTTTTTTCGTTGCGCCGGCCGCTAAAGGGCGAATCGGACCTGACTCGCGCTGCTTAGCCAAATGAAGCCAATCCCAAATGACGCGCCCATCTCATGCCGTGCCATCGCGGCTGCCATGGGAGAGTCGCTCTATTCACTGCGCTTCGAACTCCGCAACCACGGTCCGGCAAACCTCGAGTTGCCGGCTTACGAGCCGTTCACCGCATTCTCGATCCTGGCTTCGGCCGGAAGCAAGCCGTTGACGGTCCACCAGCCAGTGCTGGATATTTCCGTCAGGCACGCAGCCATCCACCTGCCGCCGGGAGTCGCCGTGACCATTTGGACTCCTATCCGCTTGAGGATCGCGGAGGGCGCCGCGCCGGGAACCGATGGCTTCATATGGACCATCGCGCACGAGAGAGAGGGTTTGTCTCTCGAAACAAAGCTGGAGCTGTCCGCGCCATGCGTCATGGTTGCGCCGGTAGTTTTTGAGTAAGGCAAAGTACAAGCGACATCCAGCCAACTCAAGATCTCTAACTCGTGCGGTGTTTGCCGGCCTTGATCCTTCTGATCTCTTCCATGCGTTGGGCCAGTAGTTTTTCTCGGCCCTCTTGCGTGGGCTTGTAGTAGCTGTGGCCTTTGAGAGAGTCGGGCAGGCAGTCCATGTCGGCTACTTTGCCCTCTTCGTTGTGGGCGTAGCGGTAGCCGCGGCCGTAGTCGAGTTCCTTCATCAGCTTTGTCGGCGCGTTGCGCAGGTGCAGCGGGACCGGCTCCTGGCGGGTCTGCTCGATCTCCTGCTGCACGGCGCCGTAGGCTGTGTAGACGGAGTTCGACTTGGGCGCAAGCGAGAGATAGACGACGGCCTCGGCCAGCGCCAGATCGCCCTCGGGTGAGCCGAGAAAGTCGATGGCTTCTTTGGCCGAGAGGCAGAGATTGAGGGCCTCGGGAGCGGCCAGGCCGATGTCTTCGACGGCCATGCGAACGACGCGGCGGGCGAGGTAGAGCGGGTCTTCGCCGGCGGCAAACATGCGGGCGAGCCAGTAAAGGGCGGCGTCGGGGTCGGAGTTGCGCACGCTTTTGTGCAGGGCGGAGATGAGGTTGTAATGCTCTTCGCCCGACTTGTCGTACATCAGGACCCGTTGTTGCACAGCCTCGCCAGCGAGGGCCTTGTCGATGTGTTTCTTGCTTTCGACGGCAAGTTGGGCGGCGACTTCTAGGGTGTTATAGGCCGAGCGGCAGTCGCCGCTGGAGTAGCTGGCGATCAGCTCCAACGCATCGTCGTCCGCTGTGAGTTCGAGAGCGCCGAGGCCGCGTTCTTTGTCCTCAAGGGCGCGACGCAGCAGAGCCGTGATCTGCTTTTCGGTGAGCGGTTCGAGGACGTAGACACGGCAGCGGGAGAGGAGCGCGGAGATGATTTCGAAGGAAGGATTTTCCGTCGTCGCGCCGATCAGGCGGATTGCGCCGCGCTCGACGTAGGGCAGGAAGGCGTCCTGCTGGGCCTTGTTGAAGCGGTGAATCTCATCGACGAAGAGGATGGTCCGCGAGTGCATCTGAGAGGCCTGCGAGGCGGCGGCCATCACTTGCTTGATCTCCTTGATGCCGCTGAGGACGGCGGAGAACTCGATAAAGCTGGCGCGCGTGGTCTCGGCGATGATCTTGGCCAGCGTGGTTTTGCCCACGCCGGGCGGACCCCAGAGGATCATCGAGCCCGACCCTGAAGTATCGACCCCGTCGCGCTCGATCTGCAGGCGCAAGGGCTTGCCGGGGCCGACAAGGTGCTCCTGGCCGCTGAACTCGTCGAGACTGCGGGGACGCATACGCTCGGCGAGGGGCGCGGTGCGTAACGGGCCGCTGGGGCCTTCGGGTTCGCCGTCAAAGAGGCTCATCGTGGGGTGCTCATGAAGATGGCTGGTTGCGGTTCGAGGTTTCCCACCCTAGCCGCAAAAACAACTACGCGGCGAGGGTGGGGCACCCAGGACGTTACGCTATCGATGCAATGCCGCGGCCCGCTGGCGAGAGGCTTCGTAGAGCAGGATGCTGGCGGCGATGGCTGCGTTGAGGCTTTCGACCGGGCCGGGGCAGGGAATTGTCAGGGCTCCATCGGCCTGCGCGGCTAACTCCGGCGGGACGCCGTTGCCCTCATTGCCGATGAGGAGCGCAACTGGTCCATCAAGGTCGATGCGGCTGGCTGGTTTGCCTCCGTTGACGGCGGTGGTCCAGATCTTTACGCCGGCCTGGCGCAGGCGGGCAATGCAGTCTTCTGCGGTGACTGAGAGCAGCGGAAGGCGGAAGAGGCTGCCGGCCGAGGCGCGCACTGCCTTGGGATTCCAGGCGCTGACGGTTCCGGGGAGGCTCAAGATGCCGGTTGCGCCGAAGGCCTCGGCGGAGCGCAGGATCGTTCCCAGGTTGCCGGGGTCTTGCAGGGCGGCGAGAACGACGAGCAGCGGCGCGGGCTTTGTGCGGCTGGCGAGAACGCCGGTCCAGGTCCAGCCGGGCGGTTCAATGAGGGCCGCGACGGGCTGGGGGGCCTCGGTAGAGAGCGCCGAGTCGAGCAGCTCTCTGGGCAGCAGCAGCAGTTCGGTTTCGGGAGGCAGCGAAAGCCCATCCAGCAGACGCTCCTCACCCTGCGCGACAAAGACGCAGGGCACGCGCAACCCGGCGCGAAGAGCCTCTTCGAGCAGGTTTGGTCCCTCGATGGCCGCCAGATGCTGGCTCTCGCGGCCTGCGAGGGTCAGCGCCCGCCGAAGCTCCTTCAAGCGGGGATTCTGCTTACTCTGTACAATGCGGACAGGCATCTCGTGCGAACCATTCACTCGCTAGCGCGATTCTAGACTGTTGGGGGCGGTTGTGAGCAGGCGGAATTGCTGCCTGGCTTGCAGCCGCGTTTGCGTGAGAGCCAGCTCTGTGTTAGCGTCCATTTTTGTGGCAACTTGAAGACGGGAACTGAGGTAGGCCCTTTTGTCAGCGGAGATCTTGCGCGTCAATCCCGATGAACCGGAGCCAGACCGGATCGACTATATCGTCACCTGTCTGCGCAAAGGGGATGTAGTTGCTCTGCCGACCGACACCTTCTACGGCCTGGCCGTCGATCCGGTCAACCTATTTGCCGTGGAGCAGATCTACCAGATCAAGACCCGCCAGAAACACAAGCCATTGTCGCTGCTGATCGCTTCCGTGGCCCAGGCGTACGAGTTGGTGCGCGATACCGAACCGCTGATCGACAAGCTGGCCGACCGCTTCTGGCCCGGTCCGCTCACTATCATCGTAAGAGCTGGAACCAGGCTTCCCCTGCGCTCGACGGCCAACACGGGCAATGTTGCCCTGCGCGTCCCGGATGCCGCCATCCCCCGCGCGGTGGTGGAGCGCTTCGGGCTGCCAATCACCGCGACCTCGGCGAATCTGCAGGGCGCCTCCGAATGTACCAACGCAGCCTGCGTCCGCGACCAGATTGGCGACCGGATTCCGCTGATCATTGATGGCGGACCCACGGGCCGCGCGCAGCCCACGACGATCGTCGATCTTTCTCTGGGGCCGGGGCGCTGGGAGGTTCTGCGCGAGGGCGCCATCCCGACGCACGAGATAGTGATGGTGTTGCAGCGATAACAGAGATCAGAGATCAGAGGTCAGAGATCAGTTTGTTCGCAGTAGACTTTCTGTTTCAGACAAATCCGAGATCAGCAGCCGGTCGCTGACTATCCACCACTGCCCTGACTGGTCGCGGTTCCCTGATCTCTGGTCTCTGACCCCCGATCTCTGAACCGAAGGTTCCGCATGAAGCGCCGCGCCAGACCAAAACGCCGCAACTGGGTACTTCGCGCCGTGCTCCTGCTGGCACTGGCGCTGGGGGCGGGGAGTCTGGGCTGGTGCTATTGGGTCTATACGCAGATTGAGAGCTATGCAGGCAGGGACCAGGCAGAACAGGCCGGCCAGGGTGACCGGATGGATGCCATTGGCGTCTTCGGCGCGGCGGAGTACGATGGGCGGCCCTCGCCGGTCTACCGGGCGCGGCTTGACCACGCGCTTGTGCTCTACCATCACGGCGTCGCCCCGCTCATCATCACCCTGGGCGGAAACGGCGGCGACCAGTACAACGAGGGAGCCGTGGGCCGCGAGTACTTGATGGCCATGGGCGTTCCGGAGAGCGCCATCATCGCCGAGACCGAGAGCCGCAACACGGAGGAATCGGCGCGGCGCATCGCAGTGATCGCCCGCGCCAATGGATTAAAGAGGCTGGTGATCGTCAGCGACGGAACGCATCTGTTCAGGATTCACGAAATCTGCAAAGCCAACGGGCTGGAGGTGCTGACCTCGCCCCGGCCAAAGACGGCCATCGACAGCGGGGCAAAGGATACCGCGGGCGATTTCGATCGCGTGATGCACGAGATTCTCAGCTACACGGCGTGGCGGATGCATCTGCACTAAGGCGGGGTTGGCGGCATTGGCGGCGTTCGTCCCGAGGGGATGCAGCTTTTGCTCTGGTGGTAGAACTGGTGGGCAACGGAAGAGCTCACCCCACCCCCGGATGAGGAAGAAGCGCCAAGATTCCCAGCGCGAAGGCTGCGGCGCTCGCCGTGGAGAGGAAGTTTACGGCATCGTTGTTCAGCCAGCCGCGGCGTTCGAGAGTTGCGCCGAGCAGGCTATCGAAGAACAAGCCAAAGACGCCGCCCGCGCAGGCGACCCAAAACATGTCCCGGCCGCCGTTGAGCGAAATGGCTCCGGCGAGAGCGACGAGGAGAGCGGCGGCAACTCCTGCAAATGTTCCAACAAGGCTGATTGCGCCGTCGGTGCCGGCTTCAACTTTGCGCAGGGTTGTGATCATGCGCGGGTTGACACTCAGGACCTGGCCAATTTCGGAAGAGACAGTGTCGGCGGCGGCTTCGGCGAGCGCTGCCAAGCCTGCAGCGAAGAGAAGCGCCCGATCTATCCGCGAGAAGCAACTGAAGTTGGCGAGCCAGGAGTGCACCAACTCGCTGGAGATCAGTGCCGCGACACCAAGATTCGCGGCAACCTGCGATGCTGCGCGCCCGCGGCGCTTCTCCGCGGTGCCGAGGCGTTCTTTCTTTTCCCGGCCCAGGCGAGTGGCGATGAAGGAGAGCGCGAGGAGCGCGATCAGGGGGGCAAGAGCCGTTCGCCAGGGCCGATAGGGGAAACTGGCGGTGGAAAACATCAGACTGGCGGTGATGACTGCGCCGGCAAAGGCCGCCGCGGGAGTGGCGGCGCGCAACTGGTGAACAACAAGACCCAGGATCAGGCTCAGGCCCAGCGTCCAGATGGCCACCGGCGCCGCGTTGATCGCCCACCAGTGGCCTTGCAGCACTACATCGGCCGCCGCGAAGGGCAGGACAAGGAGAAGGACCAGTTTCGATTGCCAGAGGAGTTTGATTTGGGCCACGCTTCATCGTAACGCGCGAGCGCCGTGCGGGGCCTGTGGTTTCCCACCCTTTTCGCTGTGAGGCTGCGAAACGGATGCGCACGGCGCGAAGATGTTGACGCGATCTTATTGCGATCTTGCATTCCCGTTTCGAGCGGATGGCGGGCGTGCGGCGTCATGGTAAGGAAGGTCTCCATTCGCATGGGAGAGGAAATGAAGATTTGGCAGGGAGTGTCGTTGTTCCTACTCGGAGTCTCGGCCGGCTTTCTGGGTGGCCGTTTTTGCACTGTATCGGCGGTTCACGCGCAAGCCTCATACTCGGAGACTGAAATGTGTACGGCGTCGGTGCCCAAATCGTGGGGCGAGTTCAGAGGAGCCTCCAGTTATGGCATTGCGTTTGAGGACCAGGGCGGCACAATTCGTTTCTTGCGTAACCCATCGTGCGACAGCGGAGCGTCATCTACATCCAATCCCTTGGCGCTTGTCGATCTCAAGGTGGGAAGGAAGTAGTCCGGTAAGGGTTGACCCCCATCTTCCCACTCCATCATTCGCGCATCCGCGCGTCAGCTCTCTCTCATCCGCGCGCCAGCTCTCTCTTTTGCTGACAGCCTTGACGGAGCCGGTTTACACTCGACTTCGCGGCTATTTTTCAGGCGCTTGCGGCGTCTACGGAGTCCTTGATGAAAAGGTTTTCTTCTTTCCTCGCGGTTTTTGGCGGAATCACTCTCGTTGCGGCCGGCGTTGCGGCCCAAGCTCCCAGCCAGCGGCTCGAGCTCGACCGCAAGGGCGAAACCATCGTGCTCGAACCCTATGCGCCGAATATTCTGCGCGTAACGCTGAGCGTGAATCGCGAGAGGGCGCTGGCCGCGCCGGGATATGGCTTTGTCGCCTCGCCTTCGGCGGTGGGCTGGAACGCAGCCCAGACGGAGTGGGCCGATGTTTATCGCTCGCCAGGGTTGGTGGTCACCGTGGGACGCGACCATCCGAGCAACCGGCCTCCTGATCCGAATCAGGCGGCTCTCGGCAAGTATTTCAGCGGCTCGGTTCCGGGGGCGCACATCACCTTCACCACGCCAGGGGGGGGAAAGCTGCTGGAGATGACCGGCTGGGAGCAGGCGATTCTTAACCAGAAGGATGGCACGGCCGAGCCGTTGCACGACCGGCGCCCAACGGACCCCGAGTTTTTCACCGCGGGCGCGACCTTTGCTTCGCCGGCGGACGAGCACTACTACGGGCTGGGCCAGAACCAGGAGGGTTTCCTCGACCATCGCGGCCACGTGGTGCATTGCTGGCACGATTACCTGGCCCCGGCAGGGCAAAGCGTCTGCGTGCCGTTCATGGTGACCAACAAGGGCTACGGGCTGGTATGGGACAACCCATCGAAGACGACGATCGAGCCGGGCTTCAACGAGCAGACGAAGTGGACCTCGCAGGTGGGCGACCGGGTCTCGTTCTTCGTGATCGCCGGGGCGACGGCGGACGAGATTTACGCCGGCTACCGGCTGCTGACCGGGCCGACGCCGATGCTGCCCAAGGCGGCTTATGGGTACATCCAATGCAAGCAGCGCTACGCGAGCCAGAAAGAGGTGCTCGACGTGGCCAAGGGTTATCGCGACCGTCATCTGCCTGCCAGCGTGATGGTGGTGGACTGGTTCTACTTCACCAAGATGGGCCAGTTCGACTTCGATCCCAAGCACTGGCCCGACCCAGCAGCGATGAACAAGCAGCTGCACGAGATGGGCTTCGAGACGATGATCAGCGTGTGGCCGCGCTTTGTGCCCGAGGACCGCTACTACGCCGAGTTGCTCAAGAAAGGCTGGCTGATCGCGAAGGCCGACGGCACGCCGGTCAATGGGCTGCCGTACGATCGCGCCGGTTCGGACATCGATACGACCAATCCGGAGGCTGGCCGCTGGTTCTGGAAGACGATCCGCGACAACATCATCAGCCAGGGCTTCGATTCGCTGTGGGCCGATGAGACCGAGCCGGATCTGCCGCCGAATGGCGCTTACCTCCACGTCGGGCCGGGCACGCAGTACTTCAACGTCTACCCGCTCTTCCACACGGCGGCGCTCTATGACGGCTTTCGCAAGGACGAGCCGGGACGGCGGGCGCTGATCCTCTCTCGCGACGCCTACCTCGGAGCGCAGCGCAACGGGACGATCTTCTGGTCTTCGGATATCACTCCGACCTGGGACGCATACAAGCGGCAGATTCCGACGGGCCTCGATTTTGCAGCCTCGGGGTTGACGTACTGGTCCAACGATACGGGCGGCTGGCAGTATCTGCCCGCGGTGCACCACCCGGCGCACAAGCCGCTTCTCGATCCTTCCGACGCGCGCGCCGAGGTCGGCGGCTTCGACGACTATCCGGAGCTTTATACACGCTGGTTTCAGTACGCGGCGTTTCTGCCGATCTTCCGCACCCACGGCAGCCGGCCGGCCAACGAGGTCTGGTCGTACGGCAAAGCGGCGGAGCCGATTCTGGAGAAGTATCTGCGGCTGCGCTACCAACTGATGCCTTATATCTATTCGCTCGGCTATCAAACCTGGAAGACCGGAGCGCCGTTCATGCGCGCCTTGCCGCTGGACTTTCCCGGCGATCAGAAAGTGGCAGATTTGCGCGACGAGTACATGTTCGGCCCGGCGTTTCTTGTGGCTCCGGTGACCGAGCAGGGCGCGACCAGCCGCGAGGTTTACCTGCCTGCTGGGGCGGATTGGTACAACTTCTGGACCAGTGAACGGATCAAGGGCGGCCAGACCGTGACCGTTGCCGCGCCGATCGAAACAATTCCGCTGTTTGTACGGGCCGGCTCGATCGTTCCGCTGGGAACGCCGGTGGAGAGCACGCACGAGGCGCAGGCCATCGCGAAGGTCATGGTGTACCCCGGCGCGGACGCCGACTTTACGCTCTTCTCCGACGACGGGACGACCTACGCCTATGAAAAGGGCGCGGGCAAGGTGACCCGGCTGCACTGGGACGAGGCGCGGCAGAAGTTGAGCAGCCAGGGCGACCCGGCCTGGAGCGGGCCCCAGAGCGCAATCGTGGAGATTGCGGGCCATTGATTTCCAGCCGAAACCCCGGTACCGTTCGGGCTCCCTGGGGTGTGGGCACAGCGATGCGCTCACCCCGGCCCGCTGATTTACAATCGGGAGGTAAGCAGGAACGAACTGAATGAGGCTTTTTCGCATGAATTTTGGCCAGGCGCGCGTGCGGTTGGTTCAGGCGGGCGCGGCGCTTGCGGCTGCTGCCCTGGTTGCCGGCTGCGGCAACAACTACCGGCCGGTGGTGACGCCCATCAACTCCAGTGGGCCTGCCGCGCAGCCGACGTCGTTTGCGGTGGTGGTTTCGGCCCCTTTTACCAGTAATTTCACCGGTAATTTGTCTTGTCCCGTCGCAAATGCCGGTATCGCCACGATCATCGACTACGCCGGGGATTCGAGGATGGCCTCGGCTTGCATTGGTTCGGGACCGACTGCGTTCACCCTGGACGCCACCGGCAGCACAGGCTACACGATTAACAGCGACCACACCCTGACAAACTTTCCCGTTTCCAGCACTCTGCAGGAACAGAATGTGAATTACACCACGCTGCCAAGCACGGCAGAGCCGGTGAACCTGCTCTCGGCGCTTGGTCTGTGGGCTGCCGACCTCGATGGGGATATTGCCGATCTGTTCGCGGGATCTCCCGCGACTTTCCTGCGCTCGATTCCGCTGGCGCCCACGCCGGTGATGGTTGCGGGTTCGAACATTGGCGGGCAGCGGGTCTTCGGCATCAGCCAGGGCAACAGCCAAGGGGAGAACGTCTCCAGCGACGTGGCGTGCAATCTCTCACCCACAACGGGCCCCGCGGGTGAGGCGGACGGAATCGAAGTTGCCACCGACACGATATCGAGCCGCATCGCTTTGGGCCAGTGCCCGGTTTACGCGGTGGCGAGCAGCGACGCCAAGCGGCTCTTCGTGCTCAACCGTGGCAGCGACACCATCACAGTGATCAATATACAAAACGACGCACTGGACGGCCAGTTCGACGCGCAGGGCCAGTGCATCCAGTTTCAGAGCCAGGCCGGCCAGACGGTGACCTGCCATCCGACCCTGCCGCTTTCGCTCAGTGCGGTAGCAAACACGAAAATCACACCCCCCAATGGAACCACCGGCATGACCGAGACAGCCGGCCCCGTTTATGCCGAGTACAACGCCGCAACCAACCAACTGATCGTGGCCGACTATGACGGCGGAACGATCAGCATTATCGACGTACCCCTGGACGAGTACGGCAACGACTTCAATACCTACGACAGCCAGGGGAACATCACGGGCGGCTTCGGCACCACGTACACGGTGAAAGTCGGCCAGAGCGCCGCGCCCTATCCGGCCAGCGTGACGGCATTGCTGGACGGCAGCCGCGCCTACACGGCCAACCAGGCGGAGGGAACCGTGAGCGTGGTGAACCTGGTCAGTCACACGCTGGAAAAGACGGTGGCTGTCACAGGCTACCCGCGCACCGTGGTTTCGACGCAGAATTCGAGCTACGGCAAGGTCTATGTGGCCTCGCCGAACAGCGCCTTCCTGACCATCATCCGCACCGATCAGGACATCGTGGACACCACACTCGATCTGAGTGCAGGCAACATCGTGGATGTGCGGGTGAGCACGCAGAACGGCGTCTCAGGAAACAACGACTACATCAGCCGGATTCCCGGCTATGGCCAGCCGTGCAACCTGCCCGATCTGCCGGGAGGGTATCAAGTGGCTGGAGCGGCGGGGACAACCGTGGAGCCTTCCTCCTCGTTGGCAGACTGTGCGGTTCAGGACCCGCTGAATTTGCAATAATCGCCCAAGCCGCAAGGCAGTTGAAGCCAAAGCAATGAAAGGGTCATTTCCAGCCATGGAGATGACCCTTTGATTATTTTTGGAAGGGACTCAAGATCACGATGGCGGCTGGACCCAAGACTCGCGTGGACCTTTTGCTGGTGGAGCGGGGTCTTGTTCCCAGCCGGGAGAGGGCGCGCGCGCTGATTCTCGCTGGCCGGGTCCTGGTTCGCGAACAGAAGGTGGAGAAGGCCGGCGCATCCGTGCCGGAGGACGCTCCCATTCGTTTGCTGGGCGAGGAACAGCCCTATGTGAGCCGCGGCGGCTTCAAGCTGGCCGCGGCGCTCGAACATTGGCCAATTGCCGTGCAGGGACGCGGCTGTCTGGATGTGGGCGCCTCGACGGGAGGTTTTACCGATTGCCTGCTGCAGCATGGCGCGGCGCATGTTACCGCAGTCGATACGGGCTTCGGCCAGATTGCCATGAAGTTGCGCAACGACCCGCGGGTCCGGCTGGTGGAGCGCACGAATGCACGGTTTCTTGCTCCGACAGCGCTCGAAGAGGGGCGCGAAGGACCGCCGCTCACGCTGCTGGCGATGGATGTCTCGTTCATCTCGGCCACTCTGCTGCTGGAGCCGGTCTTCGCTGCCGCGCCGTCGCTCACCGAGGCCGTCATTCTGATCAAGCCGCAGTTTGAGGCTGGGCGCGAGCACGTCGGCAAGGGAGGGATCGTGCGCGACCCCGAGGCGCATCAACTGGCCATCGACAAGGTGACCGGTTGCGTCCGCTCGCTGGGCTGGGAGGTGGTCGAGACGATTCCATCGCCCATCACCGGCGCGGAGGGCAACCGGGAGTTCCTGCTCTATGCGCGGCGGGAAGCGAAGTGAACGCCATTCGCGTTCAAGCAGAGCCGAACGTAGCCCAGTCCAGGTGGTGCAGATGGAACGGCACGAATCCTCAGCGAGCGAAAAGCGAGCAGTTGGCCCCACCGCAGGTGGTCCGTTACACTGAGACCGCATGGTACGCGTCGCGATTGTCTGCAAATCACGGAAGGAAGAACTGGCTCGGATACTGCCGGAGCTGATCGGGTGGCTGCGCGGGCACGGCTACGAGCCGCTGGTGGACCTGGAGGGCGGATGCTTCACCTCCGAGGCGCCGGCTGTGGAGCGCGCGGCGATGCCCGAGCAGAAGCCGGGGCTGGCGATCGTGCTGGGCGGCGACGGAACCCTGCTGGCCGTGGCGCGGATCTTCGCCTCGGCAGGCACTCCCATTCTCAGCGTGAACCTGGGGTTTCTCGGCTTTCTGACCGAGGTCCGGCTGGCCGACCTCTATCCCACATTGGAGAGCTGGCACAGCGGCTGCCATGACCTCGATACGCGCGCCATGCTGCACGCCGAGCTGTGGCGCGAGGGCGCGCCGGTCTCCAGCTATGAGGCGCTGAATGAGATTGTGGTCTCCAAAGGCGACATCGCGCGCATGGGCGACTTCGCGGTCGAGCTGGACGGCAAGAGCGTGGCATGTTTCCGCGCCGACGGGGTGATCGTGTCGACCCCGACCGGCTCTACGGCCTACACGCTGGCCGCCAACGGCCCCGTCCTGACACCCAATGTGGACGCGATGGTGGTGACGCCCATCTGCCCGCATCTGCTCACGCTGAGGCCGATCGTGGTGCGCGGCGACGCCTCGCTCACCGTCCGGGTCGAGGGCATCCAGAATCAGGCGCTGCTGACCGTGGACGGCCAAAAGGCCGTCGAGCTGCTTCTGGGCGATGAGGTGCGCTGCCGGAGATCAAGCCATGCGGTCAATCTGGTGAGGATCAGCGAGGGCGGATTCTTCGAGGCGCTGCGCAGCAAGCTGAGCTGGGGCGAGAGGTAAAGGTAGTCCCTTCGTCCCTGTAGATCACTTGCTGAGCTCGGCGAGCAGGACCTTGGCCTTTTCTGCCAGGGTGGCGGCTCCATCCACGTCGCCGGAGTTGAGCGCCGCCTTGGCCTGTTTCAGAAAGTCCCTGATATGTTCGACGGTCTTCATCTCCTGGTCGCTGAGTTTGCGGGTGATGCCATCCAGCCCCTTCTCCGTGGCCGCGATGGAGTTCAGCGTCGTTTGCAGCAGGCCGGAAGGCTCGACGGAGGAAAGCTGGCCGATGGCGCTCACGCCGGGGCTTCCAATGGAGGCCTGCTGGGTGCCGGCCGGCGGGGGCGGGGGCGGAGGTGCGGGTTTCTTATGCCTGGCCGGCGGCTTCGGCTTCGGCTGAGGCTGGGCGGCAGGCGCGGGCGCGGGGGGCGGGCTGGGAACCGTAACAACCGGCGGAGGAAGATCGGTGGGCGACGGCACGGGCTTGGGCAGAGGCGTGTCCTCGATGGGCGGCGCCAGAGGCTGAACCTGGCTCTGATCGGTCTTGTGAAAGTGGAAGCAGCCCGTCAGCAACAGCAGGGGCAGCAACCAGGCAACGCTTTTTGCAGGCAACTTCATCATGCAATCCCTTGGCAATTGTCAGGCTGCGGCATCCGTCATCCGGGGGCCAGTCTGACTGAAAAGCACAGTTCTCAACAATGAATTCTTCTTTAACGGGATGCTCCACAGTTCCGTCACGGGCATCGAGAATGGCTGCTTCTCGACGTACACGCCAGAACCGAAAAGCGCCCTCACATCCGGTCCATGCGGCTTGTCACGATTGATCGATTTTGGGCGAGCCGGAACACCTTCGGTGATGAGCACCTCGGAAAAGCTCCCGAGATTGGCAAGAGCCTTGGCAATCTCCTGATTGCTGAGATGCTGCAACACCTGACGAATCAGGCACAAGTCAGCGGAGGGCAGTGGGTCGCTGGTCATATCGGCGCAAAGAAAGTTGACGAGAGGATTGCGCACCGTATTTCTATGGTGTTCAATCAGTTCCGGAACCACATCGATGCCGATATAGCGCACGCCGGTTGCTTCCACGATCCGTCTTCCGACGGAAAAGTCGCCGCAGCCCAAATCGGCGACGCTCTTCACTTGATGATCCCGGATGAACTCAATTACGGAGTCACAGTATTGTTCGCAGGCCCGGCCGCGCGATCCGGAGCCGGAGTGAAACCGTTCGCCGTCGTCGCCCCAGGTTTTGGTGCGATAGATTCTGCGGAATGTTTCGGGAAGCGAAAGATCGCTATAAATCCGATGCTTCCCGCGCAAGCCCCGGAGGCGCAGATAGATCGATCTGATTGTGTCGGCGATCATTCAGGCCCACGCCCCCCGTTTTCAATCCGCGCCGGCTGCGGATGCCGGCGTCCCCGTTCCGTGGCGGCGAGTGGAATTCGCAGCAGGAACTCCGTGCCGCGCTCTACTTTAGATTGTACGGCTACGTTGCCGTGATGCAACTGGAGAATTCGGTAGGTCATGGCCAGGCCGATTCCGCTGCCTCCGCTTTTGGTGGTGAAGTAGAGGTCGAAGATCTTCTCCCGAATCTCCTCGGGAATGCCCGGGCCTTCATCGCCGATGCGGAGGACCGCAACTTTACTGTTTTCTTCGAGGATGACCTCGAGCGTGCCGCCATGCTGCATGGCCTGCGCGCCGTTCTGAATGACGTTGAGCACCGCCTGCTTGAGCAAATCCGCGTCGAGGTTGACGATCATGGGCTTCTCCGGCAGCCGGCTCACCAGGGTCACATTGTTCCTGAAGAGATCCTCGGCGGCCAGCGTCAGCACGTCGGCGATCACCGGGCGCAGGTCCTGTTCGCGCAGTTGCAGCTCGACGGGCCGCGAGAAGTCCACCAGCGTCTGGACAACGCGGTCGAGGCGGTGAATCTCGGCGTCGATCACCTCCAGATGGCGTGCTGCCGGGGCGTTGTCGTCGCCGAGCTTGTTTTTGAGCAGCTCCAGGTGCACCACGATGGCGTTGATGGGGTTCTTGACCTCGTGGCCCACGCCGGAGGTGAGCCGGCCGATGGATGCCATGCGACGCGAGAGCTCCAGTTCGGACTCGATCTCCTCGACCGACTCCCGGTCGTGCAGCGTGACCAGCGCGCCCAATGCCTGGCTGGTGGGGTCGTCGTGGATAAAATCCAGCGAGGCTTCGATCTTGCGCCAGGTCTCGGTCAGAACCTCCTCCTTGACCAGGGTGTGGCCGGCTTCGAAGGCGTCGAGCAGGGTCTTTCCCAGCACTGTCGAGGGATCGAAGATCTCACGAGCGTGCTGTCCCAGCAGGCTGCCCCTTTCGACATTCAGGAAGCGCCGCGCCGCCTCGGAGACCAGCACCGCTCGCCCGTCCCCGGTGAAGAGCAGAATCCCGTCCTGCAGCTTGAGCAGAACCTGGTCCAGATTCTCCTTCAAGGCGGAAAAGACCTCTTCCACGTTGCGCATGCGGTGGCCGATGATCTCGATCTTGTTGGAGACCTGCTCCGCGGTATCCTGGCGCGGGGGATGCTCCTCCCCGGCTGCCTCCTCGCTGGCGGCGCCGGCGGTCCAATAGTCGAGTTGCCGGCTGATCTCTTCCAGGGGCCGGAGCGCCAGGTTGCTCAGAAGAAAGGCCGCGATCAAAGCTGCGCCCAGCACAATTTCCATCAGCGTGAGGGCCGCGGAGAGCCAGGGCGCGTAGACGGCGCGCAGCAGCGTGGTCCGCACTCCCACATGAACGGTGGCGAACAGTTCGCCGTTGCGCTCCAGGGGCACCACCACGTCGAAGACCTTGGGCGGACCGAAGACCTCCTTCATGAACTGGATGGGATTGGCATGGAGAAGCTGTTCATAGTTAGGGCGGAGCGGCAGAGGCTTGTCTTCGTTCTCCGGATTGGTGCTGAGCAGCGTGGTCGACTGCTTGTCGCCGATGTTGATGTCGTAGACGGTGAGCGAATAGCGGTTGACCGAGTCCACCACGGCCTGCAGCGGCGCGTTGTTGCGCACCGCCTCGGCCTCCAGGTTGCGCAACTGGGCCGGATTATTGGGATCGACTTCCCTGTCTTTGAGGCCGGCCTCCAGGGCGTTCTGCAGGGCAAACCACACCTGGTTGGCCACCATCCTGTTGGTGTCGTAGGATTGGCGGACGGCCGCATGGAGCAACTCGCTCACGTAGACCAGCGACAGCATCCCGCCAATCAGGAGGACGAGCAGGGTGATGGCCAGCACGAGTTTGGTCTTCAGGCGCATGGCTCAGGCCTCGAGTTCCGTGCGGGCTTGGCTGTACTCCTTGAGCTTGTTGTGCATGGTCTTCAGGCTTACGCCCAGAATCTCCGCGGCGCGGGTCCTGTTCTGCCCGGTGGCCTCGAGGGTGCGCAGAATCAGCAGTCGCTCCATCTCATCCACGGTCGAGCCGACGCGCACCTGGACCACGGTGGAATCGAGTGCCTGCGCGGCCCGAGCCTGCGCCTTGCCGAAGGATGGAGGCAGGTGTCCGGCGTCGAGCGGCGCTCCATCCGCGCAAAGCACCACCGCGCGCTCGATCATGTTGCGCAACTCGCGGGCGTTGCCCGGCCAGTCATAGGCCATCAACCGGTCCAGCATCGACGGCGCCACGCCGGAGACCCGCCTGCCATGCTTCTGATTCATCTGCAGGAGCATCGCCTCGGCCATAGCCGGCAAATCTTCCATATGATCGCGCAAGGGAGGCAGATGGATGTTGAAGACGTTGAGGCGATAGTAGAGGTCGGGCCGCAGCTGGCCCTCGGCAACGGCCTCGCCGGGATCGCGGTTGGTGGCTGCGAGCACGCGCACATCCACGTCCTGCTCGGTGCGCGCGCCCAGCCTCCGCAGCTTGCGTTCCTCGAGAACCCGCAGCAGCTTGGCCTGCGTGCCCGAGGGCATCTCGCCGATCTCGTCCAGCAGCAGCGATCCCCCGGCCGCAAGCTCAAAGCAGCCGGCACGCCGCTCCGCGGCTCCGGTGAAAGCGCCTTTCTCATGGCCGAAGATCTCGCTCTCGATCAGCGTTTCGGGGATGGCGGCGCAGTTGACGGCGACAAAAGGCCGTGGCTTGCGCGGGCTCAATTCGTGCAGCGTTCGCGCCACCAGTTCTTTGCCGGTGCCGCTCTCGCCGGTGATAAGCACCGAGACGTTGGAAGGCGCAATCTGTTCGATCAGTCCGAAGATCTCGCGCATGGCCTTGGAGCTGCCCACCATCGAGCCCAGCACGCCGGTCTCGCGCAGGCGGCGGCGAGCGACCTCGAGCTCGATTGCGGTCTCGCGCTGTTTGGTGGCGTTGGAGAGGATGGTTCGCAGCCGGGTGGCGTCCACCGGCTTTTGCAGGAAGTCGTATGCGCCCAGCTTCATGGCGTCCACGGCCAGTTGGATGGAGCCCATGGCGGTGAGCACCACCACGGCCAGATTGGAACCCAGGCTGGAACCGTCCCCGGCCAGCTTTTGCAACAGGCCGATGCCGTCCAGGCGGGGCATCTTCAGGTCGGTGACGACGATTGCCGGCTCCCAGGCCTGCGCCTTTTCCCAGCCTTCGATGCCGTCGCGCGCAGTCTCGGTCCGGTATCCCCAGCCGGAGATCAGCTCGGCAAGCCCCATCAGCGCGTGAGGCTCGTCTTCGACAATCAGAACTTTCACCGCGCTCGGCATGAATTTCTCCGCATGTTCTATAGCTTACCTTCCTGGCATGCGGACCATCGCAAGATCTCAAGGATTATCTATGCATTTCATTGAGATGGAGCCGGGTTTGCGCCAAGAGCGGCCGGAGCGGCTTGAGGCGCGACGCCGAGGCGATCGGCTGTCGCCTTGCGGATCGCCGCCAACGGGGCGGCCAGGCGCGTATCATCGCGGGTCAGAACCTGCGGCGCGTGATAGACGGCGTTGACCAGGTCAAGCGGGTTGCCCTTCTGGATCCACTCGCTCCAGCACATAAAGTATGTCCAGCGCGGCTGCTTTTCAAGAATCTCCGGACTGGGCAATCTACCCACCTCGGCCAGTGCAATGGGCTTGTCGCCGGCCAGCGCGAGAATGCCCGTGTAGTACTCCTGCTTGAATTCGCCGTAGATGTCCATGGTGACCAGATCGGCAAACTGCGCTCCCGGATAGTAGTCGGCAATCGGGCCGGCATTGCTGCCGTTCGGCGCGTTCACATTCCACACCCACAACAGGTTGTCCAGATGATGCACGTTGACGAAGCGGTCGTAGATCTGGCGATAGAGCGCGGCTGAGCCGTCGTTGCCCGGACGCCCGCCCCACCAGAACCAGTTGGCATTGATCTCGTGATAGGGGCGGAAGAGCACCGGCACATGAGCGTCGCGCAGTTCTGCGAGGTAGCCGGCGATCGCGTCCACCTGCGCGCACCAGCGGAGATTGAGCGGGCTGCCGGGGGTGAGCAGTTCTTTCCATTCGGCGTCGGTCAAGTGGCCCTGGACACTGTCGTGAAAGGTGACCGGCTCATCGTCGGTGGGCCGAACCTCATGCCAGGTCAGCGCGATTACGGCTCCATTCTTGTACTGGCGCTCGACCTCTTCGATCATTGCCGGCCGCGCGAGCGCCGAGTCTTTGTCGTCGCCGCCGGAGAAACCGAAGTCGCTACCGAAGAGTCCCGGATACTTGGCCGTCAGATCATAGGCCATGTCGGTCCAGCGAGCGCCCGCGTTGGAGAAGTTGTGCTGCCCGGCGATCGTCGCCTTGCCGGAGATGGATTGAAGATAGGCGAGCAGAGCACGCGCCTCGGGCGTTGCGTGGGGGTTAACCGGCTCGGGAGCTGTTTGTGCCCAGATCGTGGATCCAAGAGTTGCTGCCAGTGCAAATATCAGGAACTGCTTTAATCGCATTGTGAGAATTCCTTCGCGAGGGAATTATAGATGATAACGTGACCTTCGAGAAAACTGGTGAGCGCGCGGACGCAGGTCAATGCCCCAGCGCAATCTCAATATGCCGGTGGATCGTGTGCGGCTGCGCAGCGCCACACTTGGTCAGCGCTGCGTCATCGCAGAGGCGGCTGCTCGTCACCACGGGGTTATCCATGGTTGCGGAGAGTATTCTGCCATTCGCGGTGCTCACGGTCATGGTGACGTCAACGATCTCCTTTCCGGCTCCCGCCTCATACTTCCCGTCCTTTGTCCTGGCAACCTCGATCCAGTTGTTGGCCGTATCCGCCACCGGAACCTGCATCCAATCCGCCGTAAACTGTAGATTGGAATGGGCTGACGGAACATGGTGAACGACAACAACGGCCGTCTGCTTCACCGGGTCGATCGACTGAAGATTCAGGTCGAAGTCGGCCTGGCTCTTTCCGATCAGCACCTTCGTGCCATCCGCCCACGAGGCGGCCTGCGGGTTTGGCACAAGAAAGTGATCTCCAGGGTGCTGAAAGATCCCGACCTTGTTCATGAGCCACAGGTCCACGTAAAAGGTCATCAGATCCGTAATCGGCCCAATCATCTTCGGGTCCACCTTGCTCAGATCGGGTATGGAAGGCATCCAGTTAGGATCGAGCGAAAGAGGTTGGCGAAATTCAGTCATCGCCGGCGTCAGCGTGTAGGGCTGCCCGTTGGAGGTCATGCCGGTCCAGCGAAACTCCTCGAAGGTACTGCCGCTGACGGATTTCTTTACCGTGCCGGCGGCATCGGCGGTGTAGTGCCAATCTTCATTGGTGGCGGTCATGTGGTAGGTGAGCGTCTCCCCGTCGCGATAGTGGCGGGTAAGAGGACCGCCGGCGGGTGCGGGTGTTTGCGCAGAGACGAGCGTGGAGGCGAGAAGAACTGCGAGCGTGGCGAACGAGTATCTCATTGGGTCTTCCTCATGATGCCTTGGGTAAAGAACTGCATTTGCTGGCGAACCACCAGGGAGGTTTGCTCAAAGGGCGGGCCCTCGACGGCCCAGAGAGCTGTCAGGCCGAGGTGCATGGTCTTGAAGCTCATGATGAGCTGCGGAAGATCAATGCCGGCCCTCAGCATTCCGCGTTCTGCGAGCCCGGAAAAGAGAGACTGCAACGGCGGATCGATGTGCTTCTGCATCTCCACCATGTACGGAAAAAAGCGAGCGGTATCGGTGAACATCTGTGCCAGAAACACGCGCACGAAGGCGTAATATGGCTCCTTCAGCCGAAAGTGCAGAAGAATGTAATTGGCAAGGATGCGATGCATCGAATTCTGTCCCGGCCTGAAGCGGGCAATTGTCGGCGCCATGCGCGCCTCAAGATCGGCCATGAACGCCACCACGATGTCCTCTTTTGTAGCGAAGTAGTTATAGATAGTCCCCTTGCCGACATCGGCAGCCGCTGCAATCTCTTCGATCGTTACGGCGTCGAGGCCGCGCCGCGAGAAGAGGTCGATCGCCGCGGCCAATATCTGAGACCGGGTGGCAATCTTCTTGCGATCGCGTCGAGAGTTGACCATGGTCATATATGACTATAGTCATAATATAATCCCCCTCGATTGTCAAGAAGAACTTGTTGCTAACATTCCGAGGCGCTCAGTGCGGGTTTTGTTGGTGCTTCAGTCATCTGGTCGGCGCCACGGAAGCTTACCCACAACCGGTAGGGCCCAAGTGAATAGATCTATTCAGCCTTCTCAGTCAGCTCGGCCCAGCGGGCGTAGAGAGTGTCGCTCTCGTGCTGCGCGGCGTCCAGTTCATTGAGTGCTTGCTGCAGCGCGGCGGCGTTAGTAGCGATCTCTGGACTCTCGACGCGGCTTCGGGCTGCTGCCAGGCGGGCGTCGGAGGCAGCGACCTTTTCTTCAATAGCTGCGAACTCGCGTGCTTCGAGATAGGAGAGCTTCTTCTTGGGGGAGTTAGAGGTGCTTGCGGAACTGGCAGGGTTCGCTTTGGGTTCCGGCGCGGTCTGCGCTGATTGCTCCTCCATCCAATCTTCCCACTGCGCATAGTCGGCGAAGCGGCCGGTGTGGCCTTGGCCGTCTAACCCCAACACTGTCGATGAGACGCGATTGAGCAAATAGCGGTCGTGCGTGACGAGGACCAACGCGCCGGGAAAGTCGAGCAAGTTCTCTTCGAGGATTTCCAGCGTCGGAATGTCGAGGTCGTTGGTCGGCTCGTCGAGCAGCAGAACGTCGGCCGGTTCGAGCATCAGTTTCGCGATCAGCACGCGCGCCCGTTCGCCGCCACTCAGGTTGCGGACCGGCTGATTGAGCTGTTCGCTGGTGAAGAGGAATCGCGCGGCCCAACTGGCCACATGGACGGGGCGGCCCTGATGCATCACGCCGTCGCCTTCCGGAGCCAGAGCGCGGCGCAAGGTCAGGCTCTCATCCAGTTCGCGCATCTGGCTGAAGTAGACGAGGCGCAAGGCATCTGCCCGGCGAATATGGCCTTCAGCCGGCTCGATCTCACCGCGCAACAGGCGCAGCAGCGTGGTCTTGCCGCTGCCGTTGGGGCCGACCAGACCGACCTTCATGCCCGCGGTGAGGATGAAGTTTAACCCGGTAAACAGGCGCCGCTTTTCTTCCGGGGTCGGGCCGGTCTCAGAAGATGGCACATCGCAGGCTACATCCTTGAACTCGACCAGCCGCTTGGTTTTGCGCTGCGTCGCGTCGAAATCGATGCCTGCCGTCGAGACTGCGGTGCGCGCGTTCATCTCCGCTAACTGGCCGATCATGGCATTCGCCGTGTCGATGCGGGCCTTGGATTTTGTGGTTCGCGCCTTCGGGCCGCGGCGGAGCCACTCGATCTCGGTCTTCACGCGGTTGCGCAAGCTCTCCTGCTGTCGGCTCTGCGATTCGAGATAGGCCTGCTTCTCCTCAAGAAATCGGCTGAAGTTGCCTCGCACGCGCAGCAGGCCATCGGCGAAGACGCGATTGAGTTCGACGATCTGGCTGGAGGTGGATTCGAGAAAGTAGCGGTCGTGGCTGACCGTGACGGCGGCAAAGGAAGCCGAGGTGAGCAACTCTTCGAGCCACTCGATGCCGGCCAGGTCGAGGTGGTTGGTGGGCTCGTCGAGCAGCATGACTTCGGGTTCGCCGACCAGGGCCTCGGTGATGGCCAGCCGCTTGCGCCACCCGCCGGAGAGCGAGGCCGCCTCGGCTGTGAGATCGGCGAAACCGGCGCGGCCGGAAAGTTCACGGAGCCGGCCCTCGCGTTCGTCCTTGTTGACTTGCGCCGCGGAGAGCGCCTGTTCCAGGACTTCACGAATGGAAAGGCCGGGGGCAAAGCGCGAGTCCTGGGGCACATAGGCGGCGCGCGCGCGCTTGCGCACGGCGAGTTCGCCTGAGTCGGGTTCGAGTTGGCCGGCAAGGATGGCGAGCAGCGTGGACTTTCCCGCGCCGTTGGGGCCGATGAGGCCGATCCGGTCGCCGTCCTCGACGGTAAGCGAAATGTTTTGGAAGAGCGGCAGTGCGCCGAACTGCTTGGTCACCGACTGCGCATTGAGAATCGGAGGCATCTCTTCCAAGAGTAATTTGCCGGGCCGGAGAGCGGGACAGGATGAGAGCAGCCGGCTCGCGCATTCCGTTTTCCGGGGGCGACCGCCTATACTTTCCCCTGTTGAGAGCTTTGCAAAGGAAGTCTGCCTATGTCTTCGTCCGCCGTAACTTACGCACGAGAGAATCATTCGCGCTTTTTGAACGAGCTGAAGGAGCTGCTGCGCATTCCTTCGGTCTCTACGCTGCCCGAGCACAAGGGCGACTGCCGGCGCGCCGCGGAACGGCTGGCAGCGGAGCTGACCCGCATTGGCATGGAGAAGGCGCGGCTGATTGAGACAGAAGGCCATCCGCTGGTCTATGCCGAATGGCTGCATGCTGCTGGGAAGCCCACCGCGCTCTTTTACGGCCATTACGACGTGCAGCCGACCGACCCGTTGGAGGAGTGGCTCTCGCCGCCCTTCGAGCCGGCCGAGCGCGACGGCAACCTCTACGCGCGCGGCGCGGCCGACGACAAGGGCCAGGTGTGGGCGCAGATCAAAGCGCTGGAGTCGTTGCTGGCCGCCACGGGCAAGCTGCCCCTCAACGTGCGCGTTATTCTCGAAGGCGAAGAGGAGGTCGGAGGGGAGGGAATTGCGGCCTTTGTCGCCTCCAAGCCGGCAGAGTTGAAGGCCGATTTTGCCCTGGTGTCGGATACGGAGTTGTTTGCGCCCGGCCTGCCTACCCTGTGCGTGGGCCTGCGCGGCATGATCTACACCGAGCTTGAGGTTCGCGGCGCAAAGAGCGATCTTCACTCCGGCATGTACGGCGGCGCGGCGCCCAATCCCTTCATGGCCCTGGCCCAGATGCTGGCGCGGCTCAAGGACGAGGATGGCCACATCCTCATCCCCGGCTTCTACGACGACATTATTCCCCCCAGTCCTGCGGAGCTGGCCGCATGGCGCAGCTTGCCCTTCGACGAGGAGCAGTACCGCATCGCCGAGGTTGGTTCGCGCTCGCTGGTGGGCGAGGCCGGCTACAGCGTGCTGGAGCGCACCTGGGCCCGGCCCACTCTGGACGTGCACGGCATTCCCGGCGGCTTCATCGGCGCGGGAGCGAAGACGGTGATCCCGGCCAAGGCGCTGGCCAAGGTCTCGATGCGTCTGGTTCCGGGCATGACTCCGGCGAAGAGCTTTGCCCTCTACAAGGCTTATGTCGAAAAGATCGCTCCAGCCGGCGTCGATGTCGAGGTGCGGCTGATCCACTCCGGCGATCCGTGCCTCGTGCGAGTCGACAATCCGTATATTCAGGCGGCGACGCGAGCGCTCAAAGAGGTCTGGGGCAAGGAGACGGTCTTTATCCGTTCCGGCGGTTCCATTCCCATCGTCGGCGACTTTGACCGCCATCTGGGCATGCCCAGCGTGATGATGGGCTTCGGCCTGCCCGATGACAACATTCACGCCCCGAACGAGAAGTTCCATCTGAAGAATTTCGAGCTGGGGATCGAATCGATCGTGCGCTTCCTGGAGGAGGCCGGCAAATAACCCGTCGCCCCAGGCCTCCCAATCGAGGCCTGGGGTAAGTAGCATGAAGTGAGATAACATGAGGAATTCGCCAGAAGATTTACGGCAAACAATGCGGGCCAAGACGGACGAGGAACTTTACCTGCTCTTGCGTGTTCACTCACAGGAATACACGCTTGAAGCCTTAACCATCGCTAATGAAGAATTCAGGCGAAGGCAACTGGACGAGTCAACGATAAACCGTATTATGGCGGCTGCTGAGAAGACACTAGGTCTTTGACCGTTTAATTCTGTACCATCTCCGTGCCCCATCCATTCGCCGTTTTTCTGGCGAATGGGTGGGAAACTGCGAACCCTAAAGTCCGAAATCATGCGGTCAGAGACCTAGAAGAGAAAGATGGAAAGGTCGGTCAGCCTGAGCAAAAGCCTAGGAGTGATGCCAAAGTAACAGGTACAGGCTGCGGGTGCATTTTCATTCTCGTGATTATCGGAGCCGCGATCTTTGCAGGATACGAAGGGCTCGACTCGGTTGGCTGGATTTCGCACCGGGAAGAGACTGTGATTTCAGCCCGAAGCGATTGGCTCGTAGGCGAGAGTAAAGAGTGCTGGTCAGCAACGCTGAATAGTGATGGCGCGGCCCTTTTAGGTAAGGAAATCGGCTATGCCATGTCCTCTATTTCCTGTGATGATGGGCCAGAACATAAGATGAAGGTCAATTTCTTCGGTCGAAAAGTGCAGACAGAGTACAAATCTGTAGTCTGGCGCTGTACCCGGAATGAAGTCTCATTTCTCAACGACAACTCATTCACTTGCTATCAAACGGGCGGACAGCGGTAAGAGTCTGGCCTGTTTGAACCGGGGGGTTGCGATGAATCTTAAAAAAGGAACGCGAAGGGGGGCTTAAATCTTGGGTCGTTATAGTTTCAGCAAATCAGGCCCGAGTAGCTAAGATACCACTGAATGCAAGATGAACTGAAATGCACTTGCTTAATTCGGGGAAAGGAGACAGAATGTTCGCGGCAGCGGCGTTAATAATAGCGGTAATTCTTTTCATCAAATTCCCTGTCTTTAGAAAATTCACTCTGGTTGTCGTCGCAGTCGTAGCAGTCGGCGCTATGCTTCTGATCGGATATTTCCAGGAGCAAGAGAAAGAGAGTGCTCGGAAGCGCGAGGCTGCAAAGCATCTTGTTGCCCCAACAAGTCTGGATTATCAGGATATGCGCTTGGGCAAGGAGTATGGTAGCGATTATCGGCTGACGGGTAGAGTGAAGAATAATTCTCAATATACGATCACGGCAATTACAGTGAAGGTGTCGATTTCTGATTGCGATTCAAGTGGACATTGCGATGTTGTGGGGGATAAACAAGAGGAACACTATTTGAGGATTCCGCCGGGGCAAGCGCGTGACCTAAATGAGACATTGTTCATGGATCAGGGTACTGAGATCAGAAACTTTATGCAATGGAGCTACACGATCACAGATGTGAGTGCAGAACAGTAGATCTCCGCCTTGCCGGTAAGACGCAAAGACGTGTTGATTGGTGGGTGGCCCACATTCAAAAGCCGCGCGCTCTTGACAAATGTTCTGACGCGAGTATGATAAGAACAAGTCTTACTGAGTAAGACTCATTCAACCATGAGAACCACAGAAACCATGACCGTTTCGCTCCCTCCCGCGCTGATTCTTCAGTTCGAGGAGGTGCGGAAGAAAGAGTCCCGCACCCGCTCCGAGCTTGTCCGCGAGGCGTTGCGGGCATATTTCGCGAGCCGCTATCCCGTGGACGAGCCAACCGGGGAGGAGCTTTCCGCGCTGCGTCGCGGACGGGCCGCCCATCGTCGCGGCGATGCACTTCCCTTAGAGGCATTCCTCAATGAAGTGGAACCTCACCATCACAGGTCCGGCACAAAAGGACTTCCAGAAGCTCCCGCAAAAGGATCAAACGCGCGTTAAAACCGTCCTCATCGCGATGCAGGACGATCCCTTTCAGGGCGATCTCAAGCGCCTCAAGGGAACGTCAACCGCATGGCGGCGTAGGGTGGGGAGCTACCGGATCATCTACGACCTCTATTTCGAGGAGCGCCTGATTGTGATCTCCGCGATCCTGCGGCGGACCTCAACCACCTACGAATGAGACAACACGCCCACGGCTCTCATCGCGTAATCTGATCCTACGGCCATGTTCGATCCCTCCACCAATGCGGAGCTTCCCGAGACGCCGCCGGAAGCGCCAGAGCCGATCATCGCCTTCAGCCATGTGGGCATCTCCTTTGACGGCCGGCCGGTTTTGGAGGATTCTGAGCTTTCAGATGAATCGCGGCCAGACGCTCTGCATCCTGGGCCGCAGCGGCGTGGGCAAGTCGGTGGCCCTGCGCATGTTGATGGGCTTTCTCAAGCCGGACGAGGGCTCGATCCGCGTCGAAGGGCAGGAGATTACCGGCCTCGATGAAGAGGGGATGCGGGCGATTCGCAAGCGCGTCACCATGGTCTTCCAGAACGGCGCGCTCTTCGATTCCCTGAGCGTACGTGAGAACGTAGCCTTTCCGCTGCGCGAACGGGGCGGCCTGGACGAGGACCAGGTTCAGGACCTGGTTGCCCGGCTGATTGGCATGGTCGGCGCCGAAGACGTGGTGGATGCCTTGCCGGCCAGCCTTTCTACAGGCCGCAAGCGCGCCGTGGCGATCGCACGCGCGCTGGCCGCTCAACCTGAGGTCGTGCTCTACGACGAGCCAACCACCATGGTCAACCCGATCATCGCGCGCCGCCTCGGCGACCTCATTCAGCGGCTCAAGCGCCAGCTTGGATTCACCAGCATCGTGGTCACGCACGACATGCGCTTTGCCGAGCGGCTCGCCGACTTGGTGCTCTTCCTGCATCAGGGCCGGGCTCAGTATTTCGGTCCGCTGAAGGGCTTTGTGGAGTGTTCCGATCCATATATTCAACAGTTTCTTGTTTTGGACGCCTACGCATTACCTTCGGAATAAGACATTTCTCACACCGTAACGAGAGATGCAACGATTCTGCTTGCCGTGGATTGCTGTTCCGGCTGATCCTGTCGATGTTGGCTTCTGGCGATGCCGGGGCCGGCAGATTTCCTGGGGAGAAAATTCTCGACTGCGGGGGATACGGCGTTTGAGAAGTGCTGTATAATTAATTTTTCTTCAACGGCGTTCGATCCAGCCGAACCGTTTTTGAGTACGGGCTGGGCTTTTGCCTTTGAGTTGATCGGATTGTGGGCATACCCGACCCCGTGGGCCGATGGCCACAAGCATCGATTGTGGCTAAGTGGAAGAGTGTGGCCGGAGATGCGGAGGGAGGGCCATGGCTGGGCAAGACGATCCGGCGTGGCCGCTTTTGGCAACGGGAGTCCCACGAACCGAATTGCAACCCTGACTGGAAGCAGTCTTCATTCCAGGATAGGGCTTGCTTTTGTCCTAGCGCGTGGTTCCCTCCTCATTGCGAGCATTCGAGACGGCGGCTTAAGCCCACTTCCCCATGTTTTGATTTTTTTGAGGCCTGCGAAACGCTTATGGCAACTTCGGATTTCTGGCAGAGGTTATCCGCATACGAGACTTCCACGCAGGAGTGGGCGGACAGATCGGCTGGGGACGCAATCCGCGGGCCGCGAGGCAAGGCCCATTTCTGGATGTACCTGGATGCGATAACGATTCTCGCATGCGCTGTCTTTGCCACCTTTTATAGGGAGCACACAGGCCCGATGGCGGGTGCAAGGGGATTCTTGCACGGCACGCTCATCCATGGCCGTTCGATGGGAATCCTGCTGGTTTTCCTGTGCGGATTCGCAGCCGCGCTGATTGTGATCAGCCGGAGGCTGAATCTGTATTCGCCGATCCGGCTCAACAACGCTCTCCGCGAGCAGCGCCTCAGCGTGCAGGCCTGCCTCACCTCCGGCCTGCTGCTGACCGGGGCGCTCTATCTGGTTCATGCCGAGGACATTCCGCGCAGCATCGTGCTGATCACGGTGGGGCTGGTCACGGTCGCCCTCAGCATGCGCCGCCTGGTCTATCGCATCCTGCTCTACCGCAAATTCGAGCGCGGTGTGGGCACGCGCAACGTTCTCATCGTGGGCACCGGCCCTGAGGCCAGGGCTCTTCGCTATTACCTGGAGAGCATCCGCCACCTGGGATACAGATTCAAGGGCTTCGTAGAATCCCCAGGCTCCGGTGCGCGCTTTGCGGCCGGCTCGGAGAACGTGGTCGGCACCTTCGATACGCTCTTCCAGGACGCACATAAGCTGTTTGTGGACGAGATCTTCTTCACCACGCCGTGCGAGCGCAGCGTCGTACAGGATGTGCTCCAGCAGGCTCGCGCCCACGGCGTGGACCTGCGCATCGTTCCGGAGATGTACGACGGCCTTTCCTACAACAGCGCCATCGAATACATCGGCCACTTCCCGACCATTCCGCTCCATCGGGGCAACGTGCCGGAGATGGAGCTGCTGCTCAAGCGCACGCTCGACATCGCGTTCTCCAGTATGGTGCTGATCCTTCTCTCGCCCCTGCTGGCGTTCATCGCCATCGCCATCAAGCTGGATTCGCACGGCCCGGCCTTCTATTTCTCAGAGCGGGTGGGCAAGAAGGGCCGCGTCTTCCAATGCATCAAGTTCCGCACCATGGTCTGCGACGCGGAACAGCAGCGCGCCGACCTGATGCACATGAACGAGCGCGACGGCGTGCTGTTCAAGATCTCCAACGATCCCCGCGTCACCCGGCTCGGCCGCTTCCTGCGCAAGCACTCGCTGGATGAGCTGCCTCAGTTCTTGAATGTTCTGCTGGGCGATATGAGCGTTGTGGGTCCGCGTCCGCTGCCCGCCTGTGATGTGCGGGACTCCAAGCTGGCCTACCTGCGGGTTCTCTCCGTGACCCCCGGCATCACCGGCCTGTGGCAGGTGGAGGGACGCCAGGATCCCTCGTCCGACAGCTATATCTCGCTGAATGTGATCTACATCGAAAACTGGAGCATCTGGCTCGATATCAAGATCATTTTGCGCACCATGGGCGTGGTCCTGGCCGGAACCGGAATGTAGGAGTCTGCTTACCGTTCAAGCCCGATCAGCCGCCCTTGCAACCGGGCGGTTTCTTCGTCTCTGGGGATTAGACTGGGGATGTGAAGATCGCACTGGCCCAAATCAATCCGACCGTCGGGGATTTCACCGGAAATATCGAAAAGATCGTTGCTTACTGCCGCCGCGCCGCTGCCGAAGGTGCGCGGCTTACTGTCTTTTCCGAGCTGGCCGTGTGCGGTTACCCGCCAGCCGACTTCCTTGAGAAGCCGAGCTTCCTCGCCCGCTGCCGGACGGCCGTCGATGAGCTGGCCGCGGCCACCCGCGATCTGCCTACCGCCGTACTGGCGGGCGTGGCGCTGCCGGCCGAGCAAGAGAGCGGTAAGCCGGGGTCCCCGGCAATGGATCTGACTGGCTGGGGCGGCAAGCCGGCCGTCAATGCCGCCGTTTTGCTGGATGGCGGCCGCTTGGTGCTCGAACAGCACAAGCGCCTTTTGCCCTTCTACGACATCTTCGACGAACAGCGCTACTTTGTTCCGTCGCACTCCCAGCAGGTGGTCGAGCTGGACGGAGTGCGGCTGGCCATCACCATCTGCGAGGACGCCTGGAACGACAAGAACTTCTGGCCGCGCCGCCTGTACCCGGTGGATCCCATTGAAGAGTTGATGCGCCAGCAGCCCGCCGTGCATATCAACCTCTCTTCCTCGCCTTTCTGGCACGGCAAGCGCGCGATTCGCCGCCGGATGCTTGCTGCCATCGCACGCCGCGACGGGATACCCGTATTGCTGTCGAACCAGGTGGGCGGCAATGACAGCCTGATCTTCGACGGCTCCTCACTGGCCCTCGATGCGCACGGAGAACCGATTGCCCAGGCTGCTTCATTCGAGGAAGACCTCGTCCTGGTCGATCCCTTCGATGCGCCGGCGATCCCCGCTCCTGAGGAGGATGACACCGAGGCCGCGTATCGAGCCCTGGTGCTGGGCACGCGCGATTATGTGCGCAAGTGCGGCTTCAAGAAGGTCCTGGTGGGCCTCAGCGGAGGCATCGACTCCTCGCTGGTGGCGGCCATTGCAACGGAAGCGCTCGGCGCGGAAAATGTATTTGGCATAGGCATGCCCAGCCCCTACTCCTCCACGGGTTCGATCGACGACAGCCGCCGGCTGGCCGCCAACCTCGGCATCCGGTTTGAAGTGATCGGCATCAGCGGCCTCTTTCAGGAGTTCACCGGAACTCTGGAGCCGCTCTTCGCGGGAACGACGCCGGACACGACTGAGGAAAATATACAGCCCCGGATTCGAGGCACATTGCTGATGGCGCTTTCCAACAAGTTTTCCGCGCTGGTGCTGACCACGGGCAACAAGTCGGAGATGGCCGTGGGTTACTGCACGCTCTATGGCGACATGGTGGGCGCGCTGGCGGTGATCGGCGACCTGGTGAAGACGCGCGTCTATGCGGTCTGCCGCTGGCTGAATCGCGAGCGGGAGGTGATTCCCTGGGCGATTCTCGAAAAGCCGCCCTCGGCCGAACTGCGTCCGGACCAGAAAGACACCGACTCGCTTCCGCCCTACGAGGTTCTCGATCCAATTCTCGAAGCCTATGTCGAGCGCTATGAGAGCCCCGAAGAGATCGCCAAGGCAAACGGTTTTTCTCTCGGGCTCGTCCAACAGGTGGTAGGTCTGGTGGAGCGCAGCGAGTACAAGCGTCAGCAGGCCGCGCCGGTTCTGAAGGTGACCTCGAAATCGTTTGGCACGGGCCGCAGATTTCCCATCGCCGTCAAAGTCCAGGCGTAAGCGGGAGGGTCAGGTATTAAGCTAGATGTTGGGAGTCTTCCCGCAGTTCAGCTTTTCCGCAATTCAAGGAGAAACCGCTTGATTCGTCTTTCCACTCGTATTGCCGGCGCTCTGGCGCTGGTTGCCCTATGCGCGCCCGTCATTGAAGCCGTGGCGCAGCAGAATGTGCCCCCGGCGCCCGCACAAGAGCCGTCCGCATCGGCGCCTGCCGCATCGACGCCAGCCGCGCCGGCTCCTGCCGCGGAGCCTGTGTTTCCCAAGCCGGACCCGGCAAACTTTACCGCTTCTTCACCCACCAAAGAGGGCGTCAACGCCTTTTTGCAGGCAGCCTGGGGCTACGACGACAGCCGTGTCTGGCAGGTTCAGGCCATTCTGAAGACGCCCGTGGAGGGCATCAGCAGGGTGATCGTCCTGGTCGCGGAAAAGACGGGCAAACAGAAGCCAGGGGAGCTTAGTTTCTTTACGCTTCCCGACGGCAAGCACATCATCGCCGGCGAAGAAATCGTTCCCTTTGGCGAACATCCCTACGCGGATTACCGGACCATGGCCCAGGAGCATGCCGATGGCCCCTACCGCGGCTCGCCCTCGAAGGATCTGGAGATCGTCGAGTTTGCCGACTTCCAGTGTCCCCATTGCAAGGACGCGCAGGCCAACATGGACAAACTGGTGGCGGATTTTCCCAAAGCCCGCATCGTCTTTCAGCTCTTTCCGCTGGAGAAGATCCATCCCGAAGCCGAGCTCGCGGCCGCCTATGGCGTGTGCGTAGCCAAGGAGGGGGGCAGCAACGCCTTCTTCAGCTTTGCATCGGCGGTCTTCGATGGCCAGGAGGGGTTGGCGACTCCCGATGGTGCCGCCCTCACCCTGAACAGCGCGACGACCAAGGCCGGTCTGGATCCGGCGAAGATCGGAGCCTGCGCCAAAACCCCGGCGACCAGCGCCGAGGTGGAGGCTTCAGTCAAGTTGGCGGAAGACTTGAACATCAATGAGACTCCCACGCTGATGATCAACGGCCGCCAGATTCCGGCCAACGCTCCCTATGACACCATCAAGCGGGTCATTCAGTACCAGGCCAAGCTGGACGGCGTGGCCCAGTAAGACGGACGGGTCAGCAAGCCGGCGAGCCAGACCAGTTGGCAAGTCAGCGAGTCACCGAGTCAGGTGCATCGTCGATGATGAGGTGATCAGGCAAGGGCAGACAGGTATCTTAGCCTGTCTGCCCTTGTTGCATTTGCCGGAATTCCGCGATCTGTTTGCGCAGCCAGGTCCGCCAGGCGCCTGACTACTCGCTGACTCGTTGACTTGCCGCCCTGTTACCGCCCTGCAGCGGACTTTTCCACGCGCATCATGGGCGAGTGGCCGGCCGCCTGCGTACCGCGGATCACATGGGGCGTGATGACAATCAGCAGGGTTGCATAGTTTTTCTGGTTGTCCTTGGCGGTGAGATTGTTCAGGCCGGG
Organism: uncultured Acidobacteriaceae bacterium; assembly: GCA_963710875.1. Lineage (GTDB taxonomy): Bacteria > Acidobacteriota > Terriglobia > Terriglobales > Acidobacteriaceae > Telmatobacter. The sequence goes on from CAVQBW010000006.1 coordinate 958,423, forward strand.
GATCTCGCTGAGTCCCGGCGTGCCGCTGACGTCGCGGCTCTCCGACTTGTCGAGCTCGCTTACGACCGCGATGGCCTCGCCCCGCCTGAGCGTCACCACCCCGGACCAGGCACGACTGTTGAGGATGGGATTGCCATTGATGGAGCCTCCGGAGAGGGCGTCGATCTTCAGGTCGAGGGTGAGCGCGACATCGTCGTTGCGCAGGACCTTGGGGGTCGCATTGAGGGTGAGGCCCAGGTCCTGATACTGCACCTGCGGAATATTCGGCACGCTGCCGCCGTAGGGAGCCAGCAGGGACGAGAGGCTGCCGGAGTTTCCCGCGCCGGTCAGCCCAGGTATATTCGGGACACTGCCCGCAGCGCTCGAGAAGGAGGCGGTCTGGATGGGATACCGCGAGCCCGACTTGATCGTCGCTTTTTCTCCGTCGCCCAGGCGCAACTGAAGCTGGTCCAGCTCGCGCGAGTCTGAGGAGTTCAAGTTGAAGTTGGCCGATAACGATCCGGGCGCCAGCGCGGACTGGGTGAGACCGCCTCCGAAAAGGGCGATGCCGTTGGAGAAAAGAGAACTGGAGACCTGGCCGGAGGCAAGCAAGATGCCAAGAATCGCCAGGGTGTCGCCGGGGGCAGCCAAACCCGAGGAGACAATCTGCTGCACCGCAGCCTGATTGGCATTCAGGATGGACTGCTCTTCGCTATAGACGTTGAAGGCCGAGAAGCTCTGCGGCGGCTGCACTCCGGTCTTGCGCTGGCTGGTGTGCGCAAGCTGGATCAAGCTCACCTCCAGCATGACCTGGCTCTGCCCGTCGAGCAACTGGTTCATGGTGGCATTGAAGGCCTCCAGGGTCCTCGGCGGCGCGCGAAGGGTGATCGTCCCGGAATTGGGGTCCGCTACGGCCTGTTGCGCATCGAAGATGTTCTTGGCCACGGTGGCCACTTCGTTCAACTGCGTCTCGTTCAGCCCCGACAGATAAACCGTTTCCAGATCCTGGCGCGTAAACTGCAGACGGTTTTCCCTGTTGTCCTTGGCCACCAGCACGCGGTGCGCGTCCAGCGGAACATAGAACGAGTTCGTCACCAGTTGCACGATCTGCGCCGCCGTCTCGAAGCTCACGTTGTCGAGATCCAGCCGGGTGAACGGGGTGGGGACGCTTTCGTCCACCGAGGCTTCAATCCCATAGGTTTTGAAGACCTGCTCGATGATCTGGCGAACGTTGCTGCGCAGGTGAAAGCTCCGAACTCCGGAAGCGGGCTCCAGGACTACTCCTGCGCCGGCCGTCTCCGCGCCTTGCTCGTAGAGAGGCCTTGTCTGTCCCAGCAGCGCATCGTCTCCCAGTTCGTTCAAGTGCTGGTCCACCTGGGGATTCTTTGGGTCCAGTTCGAGCGCCCGTGCCAGGGCCGCTCGCGCTGCCGCCGCATCTCCGCGCAGCCGGTCCTTGGCCGCGGCCTGAATCAAGGCCGTCACCAGGTGACTGCGAGCCACGCTTACCGCCAGCGCGTAGTTGTCATTGCCGGGGTCGAGGGCAGCCGCACTGTCATAGAGCTGCATGGCCTCCTCAAACTCCTCCTTCTCGAAGAGCTTGCTGGCCTCAAGGTAGAGTTTGGCAGCCTTTCTCCGGTCGGAGTTGCGCACCGGCCTGGCCTGGGCTGTCTCGCGCGCGGGAGCTGCGGCTGGAGGTGCGCTCGCGGCTGCGTCTGCTGCAGATGCAGGTTGTGCCGGCGCCGGCGCCTGGGCAATGCTCCCGGACGCCGCCAGCAGCGCCGCCGCCGCAGTCAGAGCCAGGCTCCATCGAAGGCTTCTCGATGCACGGCTGGAGCTGTCTCCTTTGAAAGGCACGTGTACTCCCGCGGTCTCGTGAGCCCGCATTGGTTTTGCAGATTGGACGCGCGCGTTGTGGCTCTCTGGTTTCGTCCGCATGTCCTTGAGCAGCGCCGTCAGCCCTGGCGATAGAGCTGGCGCACCGCGCTATAGACAGGACGTTCGCTGCGCGGCGGACGCTTGAGGCTGGCGCGCACCTCGGCCAGGCTCAGGCCCAGCTCCGCCATGGTGCGGCTCAGCGTGTTGCGATGGATGCCCATCTCCTCGGCCGCCTTGCACTGGTTTCCCCTGTGTGCCAGCAAGACTTCGCGCAGATATTGCCTCTTGAATTCGCGCACCGCGTCCTCGTAGCGGATGCCGCTGGAATGCATTTGCGTCACCAGGATGTCCAGTTCTCGTCTCACGCCAGCCTCTTCTTCCTCTTGTTAGCTTGCCATAATCCCTTCGGCGGGGGTCTGTTTCAAATCACACTCCGTGGCCGCCGGGATGCATCCAGCGCGGCGACTCGTGTTCCAGCACCTTGAGCCCTTGCCGGATACGGTCGGCCAACTCGGCCGGAGTCATATGCGTGCTCAAATGACATGCCCCAAAGAACAACCTGGGCAGTTTGGCATCCGCCAGCCATTGTTCCTGCGGGAAAAACGCCACGGCCACCAGAACGATCAGCGTGACCAGCAGGGCGCCCTGGAAAAATCCGAAGGCCGCCCCGGCGAGCCTGTCGAGGCAACCCAGGCCCATGTGGTGGAAGGTCTTGTGGAGAACCTTGCCGAGAAGCGCCGCCAACCCCATCACCAAAAGCGCAATCAGCAGAAACGCGATTGTATCGGCCACCGGCTTGATGCGCACCAGGGGCAATAGCAGCGCCGCGAGCCGGGCATAGTTCCAGGCGGCCAGCGCCAGGCCCAGCAGCAGGCCGCCCAGCGCGCAGACCGAGCGGAAGAAGCCCTGCGCCAGCCCGCCCAGCACCGACAGCGCCATGACCAACAAGATCGCCCAGTCTATCCACTGCATACCGCGCTCCGTCCACGCTCAGTTCGCTCCGCCTGTTTTTTACAGATTCAGATCCCGCCCGGTCAACCGGCGGAAGGCTTCAAGATACTTGGCCTGTGTGCGCTCGACCACGTCGTCCGGCAATCCCGGCGCGGGCGCCTGCTTGTTCCAATGGATCGTTTCAAGATAATCGCGCACAAATTGCTTGTCGAAGGAAGGCTGCGCGCCGCCCGGCTGCCATGTTGCGGCCTCCCAGAACCGCGAGGAGTCCGGCGTCAACACCTCGTCGGCCAGGATGATTCCTTCCGCCGTTCTGCCAAACTCGAACTTTGTGTCGGCCAGGATCAGGCCGCGCGACTCGGCGTGCGTGGCAGCCTTCATGTAGATGGCCAGTGTCAACCGTTTCAACTCTGCCGCGTCGGCCTCGCCGATGGCCGCAACGGTAGCGGCATAGGAGATGTTCTCGTCGTGCGTACCGGCCTCGCCCTTCGTCGAGGGAGTGTAGAGAGGCTCCGGCAGCCGCGATCCGTCCTTGAGACCGCCAGGCAGCGGAATGCCGCAGACCGAACTGCTCGCCTTGTATTCCTTCCACCCGGAACCCGTCAGGTAGCCTCGCACCACGCACTCGACGGGGAACATGGCGGCCCGCTTGACCAGCATCGACCGGCCTTCCAGTTGGTCGGCAAACGGTTGCAAAGACGCGGGGAATTCGCTGACCTCGGCCGTGATCAGATGGTTGGGAACCAGATCCGCGACCAGGTCGAACCAGAACAGGGAGATCTGCGTCAGAATCTTGCCCTTGCCCGGAATGCCTGTCGCTAGAACATGGTCGAAGGCCGAGATGCGGTCGGTGGCCACCAGCAGCAGATCGCCGCCCACCGCATAAAGGTCGCGTACTTTACCCCGGCCCAGCAGGGGCGTCGCGCCGAGATTCGTATTCAGAAGTGGTGTCACGGGTAGGTCTTCCTCGGAGGGAACTGAAACTCCGATTTTCAAAGCCACGGCGCGGTTTGTCAATCACTCTTACGCGGCATTTGAAAAGAAAGTGCTTCTGAAGACGGAACGCGCGAGCCTCGAGGTCATGTTCTTCGCGATTGACCGCTGGAATGGGTCCGGCATCCGGGCGGATTTGGGCCTCAACCGGACTTTGCCTCTTGTTACACGGCCCTGTGATGGCCGTCACGGAACGCCCAGAGCACATAGGAGACACTCCAAGAGTCAACATGGTTCAGAGGGCGAGTAAAAATGTCCTCTTAGAGCCGGGAGACACGGAGTAGCCGTGGAAAGGGGAAGCCGCTGCTGACTTCGTTAGTGCAGGGATCACCAGTAGCCGCGTGCTACCGACCTCCAGCGCCGGCTACTGGTCCCCGTCTATAGCTTGTAAGCAAGCACCTCCGAAGAGACGTCATCCTTCGGAGGTCATTTTTTGCCTAAACCCGTATCCATGAACAGGTCTGGTGTTTCAACGCATTTCGAAATAGCATTCCTTTACAGGCTGCGGGAAATGGCTCCGTTTTGAAAGGGTATGACTTTAGTCGTGCCGAATTTGGCCAACAATGACGCGGGCTTTAGCCCCTGAGGGATGTGTTTCGGCAACCCAGAAGACCTTGGGCGCCCGGCATGATTGGCGCCTGCTGCTATGATTTCGCTGACAGAGGAATGCTCCAAGCCGGGCTTCGGTTGAGCTTTGCCGCTCGATCCGGTCCTCTCTGGGGATACCCCAGGGGAACATGAATAACTGGCAATTCGTCGCGTGAGCGGCGCTGCGCGACTGCGCAGAACAGCTCACGCAGGGTCAGACTCGTTGGAGCATTCCGCTGTCGATTACCATGCTCAGTAATTCCTTCTATTCAGCTTTGGCGCGGTCGATCCTTGTAGGAGAAACGGCGGCGGAACCTATTGCAGCGCGGGTGCGCGGAACGCTGGGCAAGAACTGGCGATGGGTTCGGACGCTGGCTGAGCGTTACGTGCAGGCATTCGGCGCAGAGGTCAGGCCGAAGCGCAGGGACGTGGTGCAGTTTCTAAGGGCGGATGAAGGGCTACGTTACGCGGAGGTCAAATACAAGGGCACGCTGCGTATTGCGCGGTGGCTGACGGAACCCGCGCGGATGCAGCCTGCGGATGTGGCGCAGGCTTGGGCGGTTCCGACGATAGAGACGATGGGAGAACTGGGAGCATGGTTGGATTTGAGCGCTAATGAGCTTGAGTGGTTCGCGGACTTGAAGCGGCTGAATGCGCGGCGAGGCGAGGGTCCGGTCAGTCACTATCACTACCGGTTGTTGGCAAAGAATGGCGGTAGTATTCGACTTATTGAGGCGCCCAAGAATAGGCTCAAAAAGTTACAGAGAGTTATACTCGACGAGTTACTGGAAAAGATACCTCCCCATCAAGCCGTGCATGGATTTCTCAAGGGGCACTCCATCAAGACTTTTGCCGCTCCGCATGTGGGCAAGACGGTAGTGCTGCGTATGGATTTGCGGGACTTCTTCGCATCGATCTCGGGGCTGCGGGTGCAGGGTCTCTTTCGCACAGCGGGGTATCCGGATGCGGTTGCTCGCTTGTTGGGCGGGATCTGCACGAATGCAGCCCCGCGGCGGATGTGGAAGAAGCTGGGTAAAGATTTGGAGCCGCTGGCGACGGCGGAGGCTCGGGAGTTGTATGGGCGGCGGCATTTGCCGCAGGGGGCGCCAACGTCGCCCGCGCTGGCGAATCTAATTGCCTATCGCATCGACTGCCGACTGAGTGGGTTAGCTCAGGCGGTAGGCGCCGCCTACACCCGCTATGCCGACGACCTTGCATTTTCAGGCGATGAAGCATTCGCGAGATGTGTTGAGCGATTCTCTACGCACGCCGCCGCGATTTTGATGGAAGAAGGCTTTAATGCCAATCACCGTAAGACCCGCATCATGCGGCGGGGCGTGCGTCAATATCTTGCGGGTGTTGTAACCAACGAGCGGATGAATGTTCCGCGTTGTGAATTCGACCGCCTGAAAGCGGAACTGACGAACTGCGTTCGTCGCGGACCGGAGAGCCAGAATCGCGATGGGCACCCTTCGTTCCAGTTGCACCTTGAGGGCCGCGTTGGATTCGTTGAGATGGTGAATCCTGCCAAGGGAAGGCGGCTGCGCAGCCTGTTCGAGCAGATCCGGTGGTAGCCGGGTGCCCCATCCATCCCGCGCACTTTGCGGAATGGGTGGGAATCCACGAACCCTGAACGAACGAGTGGCGAGGCCATCAACTGAAAAGCAACCGCAGGTCCTTCGACTCCGCTGCGCTCCGCTCAGGATGACAGATTTTTGGGGGACTTAGCTGTTTGTGTAGCCTTCAGCTAAAAGCTGATAGCTGATAGCTGAAGGCTGACAACTGACAACTGAGAACTGAGAACTGTTAAAAACTACCGGTTCTTGGCCACTTCCTCGACGGTAACTGGGTCCAAGAAAGGCATTGCGGCACGCAGTTCCTTGCCGACGATCTCGACCGGGTGCTTGGCTTCGGCTTCGCGGAAGGCCATAAACTCTTTGCGTCCTGAGTTCTGGTCGGCGAGGAAGCGCTTGGCAAAGCTGCCGTCCTGGATTTCGGCGAGGATCTGCTTCATCGCCTTGCGGCTCTCGGCGTTGATGACGCGCGGGCCGGAGACGTAGTCGCCCCACTCGGCGGTGTCGCTGATCGAGTAGCGCATGTAAGCCAGCCCGCCGCGATAGATCAGGTCGACGATCAGCTTGAGTTCGTGCAGGCACTCGAAGTAGGCGCTCTCGGGCTGGTAGCCGGCCTCGACCAGCGTCTCAAAGCCCGCCTTGATGAGCGCGCTGACGCCGCCGCAGAGCACCGACTGTTCGCCGAAGAGATCGGTCTCGGTCTCCTCTTTGAATGTCGTCTCAAGCACTCCGGCCCTCGTGCCGCCAATGCCTTTGAGATAGCTGAGGCAGAGTGCGTGAGCCTTGCCGGTCGCGTCCTGATGGACGGCGATGAGGCAGGGAACGCCGCCGCCCTCGCTGAAGACTTCGCGCACGCGATGGCCGGGAGCCTTGGGCGCGGCCATGCCCACGTCGATGCCCGCGGCCGGAACGATGGTCTTGTAATGAATGTTGAAGCCGTGCGCGAACATGAGCAGCTTTCCCGCGGTCAGATTTGGCCCAATCTCTTCGGCGTACAACTTGGCCGCGGTCTGATCGGGAACCAGAACCATCACCACATCGGCCCACTTGGTGACATCGGCAACGGAGCCGACTTCAAGGCCGGCCTTCTGCGCCTTGGCGATGGACTTCGAGCCAGCCGCCAGGCCCACCTTGACCTGGACGCCGGAGTCCTTGAGGTTGAGAGCGTGAGCGTGGCCCTGGGAGCCGTAGCCGATGATGGCTACTTTCTTGGCTTGAATGAGGGAGAGGTCGGCATCTTGATCGTAGTAAGTCTTCGCCATGATTTTCCTTTTCGTGCGGGTTGGAGATTCTTTTTTGAGAGAGTCGAATCGAAGAGCAGCCGCCGGTCCTTCGACTCGCTCCGCTCGCTCAGGATGACAGGTTCAGAGAGAGCAGATTGAGAGCGTGCAGAAGCTACTCCGGCTCGACGGCGGCGTCTTCTTCAAGAGTTACTTGGGACCCGCTGACGGCCTCGGGCGAGTCGGCATCGACCGCGCCCATTGCGCGCAGCACGCCGCTGGTGTGGTGGCCGCGGCGCATGGTCATCTTGCCGCTGCGGCAGATTTCGAGCACCCGCCCCTCGCCCTCGTTGAGCACCTGGATGAGCCCTTCGATCTTGCTTTCGACGCCGGTCATCTCGATGGTCAGCGACTCCGGCGCCAGATCCACGATGCGCGCGCGAAAGACCTCGACCAGCTCGAAGACCTGCGAACGGCTGCGTGGCGTGGCGGCCACCTTGATCAGCGCCAGCTCGCGCGTCACCGACGGCGCTTGGCCAATGTCGTCCACATCGACGACGTTCTCCAGTTTAAACAGGCTGGCCTGGATGCGGTGTCCGGCCTCGGCCGAAGCCTCGCAGACCAGCGTCAGCCGCGACAGGCCCTCCCGCTCGCTTCGGCCCACGGTGAGCGAGTTGATGTTGATGTTGAGGCGGCGGAAGAGCGAAGCCACGCGCGTGAGCACGCCCGGCAGGTCTTCAACGTAAGCGACGAATGTGTGCAGCATAAAGGCCTTTCAGAGATCAGAGATCAGCGGTTGCGATTCTAGTTCTTGATCGACTCCAAGGTTGCGTAAAGCATCTTTCCGACTTCGTGTGATAAACCCTCAGCTTCATCGATCAGTTTAGGGTTGCCGAGCTCTAGTGCACGAGCTATTTCCAGTTGCGTTTGCAACTCGCAATTTGAACCGCGTGCGATGCCGAGAAACTGCCGGTACTCGCCAGTATTCAGCCTCCCATGCCCTTCTGCGATGTTGCTCGGCAATGACACCGCCGAGCGTCTGATTTGGCTTGTCAGGCCGTAGACTTCCTCGCCCGGGAATTCTTGGGTCAAACGATAAATGGCAAAGGTCAACTGCATTGCTCTCTGCCAAACCACTAAGTCGCGGAATGAACCTGCCATGGAGTTCTATCCTTGCCGAGCCAGGGACTGTGGATCTCTGATCTCTGATCCCTGATCTCTGTCTTACGATTCTTCCAGCGGATCTTTGCCCGGCCGGCGAATCATCTCGTGCAATGCGGAGCCGGCGGGAATCATCGGATAGACGGACTCTTCCTTCTCGACCTTGAAGTTGAGCAAAAAGGTTCCGGGTGCCGAGCGCGCCTGTTCGACTGCGCCGGCCAGCTCGGCGCGGGTGCGAACCGTCAGGCCGGCGATGCCGTGCGCGTCGGCGAGTTTTACAAAGTCGGGGCTGACCAGCGGAGTGGCTTCGTAGTTGCGCTCGTAGAAAAACTCCTGCCACTGGCGGACCATGCCCAGGTAGCCGTTATTGATGATCGCGATGTTGATCTTGATGCCTTCCTGAACGATGGTCGCCAACTCGGCCGCAGTCATCTGGAAGCCTCCGTCGCCGGCGATCACCCAGACCTCTTTGTCTGGGCAGGCGAACTTTGCGCCGATGGCTGCCGGCAATGCAAAACCCATCGTTCCCAGGCCGCCGGAAGTGATCAGCGTGCGCGGCTGTTCGTGGTGGTAGTACTGTGCCTCCCACATCTGGTGCTGGCCCACGTCGGTCACCACGATGGCGTTGCCGCCGGTGATGCGCCAGATGTCGTGGATGACGTGCGCGGCGTAAAGGTGGCCGGAGTCGGGCAGGTTCTTGATGTCGCGCACGGCCGAATCGCCTTTGAGGCCGTCGATCGTTTTGAGCCACGCGGAACGGTCGTAGCCCCCGATGCGAGGCAGCAGCTCTTCAAGCACCTCACGCAGATCGCCGATCAGCGGCACATCCACCTTGACGTTTTTGTTGATTTCGGCAGGGTCTACATCGATGTGAATCTTCTTGGCCTTGGTGGCATAGGTGGAAAGCGATCCCGTGACTCGATCGTCGAACCTCATGCCGCAGGCGATCAATAGATCCGCCTCCTGAATGGCGTGGTTGACCCAGGACTCCCCGTGCATCCCCATCATGCCCAGATTGAGCTCGTGCGAGGCGGGGAACGCCCCGAGACCGAGAAGGGTCAGCGCCACGGGAATCTGCGCGCGCTCGGCCAAGGTGCGCACCTGCTCCTCCGCGCCGGATTCGATGATGCCGTGGCCGGCGAGGATGACAGGCCGCTTGGCGTTGCGAATCAGATCGGCGGCCTGCGCCAGACCCGACTCTTCGAACTTCCGCATCGGGTGCGGACGAACCGCGTGCGGCTTGGCGGCTTCAAAGTCGAAGATGGCCGTGGCCTGTTGCGCGTCCTTCGTGATATCGACCAGCACAGGGCCGGGACGGGCAGATCTTGGCGATCTGGAAGGCGTGCCGGATCGCCGGGGCTATCTCCTCGGGGCGGCTGATGATGAAGTTGTGCTTGGTCACCGGCAGCGTGATGCCGGTGATGTCCACTTCCTGAAACGCATCGGTGCCGAGCACCTTGCTGGAGACATTGCCGGTAATGCAGACGATGGGAATCGAGTCCAGCATGGCGGTGGCGATGCCGGTCACTAGATTTGTTGCGCCGGGGCCGCTGGTGGCGATCGCAACGCCCACCTTGCCCGAGGCGCGAGCGTAACCGTCGGCCATGTGCGCCGCGCCCTGCTCGTGGCGCACCAGCGTGTGGTGAACAGGGAACTTGCGCAGGGCGTCGTAGACGGGCAGAATCGCCCCGCCGGGGTAGCCGAAGACGTCGGTAACGCCCTCGCCCACCAGCGTGGCCCAGACGATCTCCGCGCCGGTCAGGCGTGTGGGTGCGGTGAGGTGCGTGTTTGGTTCATTTGTCATCTTTTATCCTCCCAGGGATTGGGTCGTCTTCAGGAACATCGATCTTGTTCTTCGTGCCAGGTGCAAAGTGAAGGTGCTTGGCCATCTTCTCTCGCAACGCATAAGGGCCGACGAAGAGAAACCAGGAGTCGCCCGGCGTGCCGTCGGAGACGCGCCCTACCGTCGCTCTGCCTACATCAAACGCGTCGATGCGGTTGTCATTGCTGATAAAGCAGTTGTCGAGGCCGGAATTCCCCGTGCAAACATACTCCGCCGGGACAGGAACAAGAGATTCCTTTCCCTTCGAGCCAGTCCTGCTGTAGAAGAACTCATCCTGGGCGCCTGCAAAATAGCTATGCAGCATGCTGGTCCGCAAGACCCCCGAATCGTCAACGCGCAAGATGTATCTGCCATGCGAAAACTCCGGCCTGGGCGCATTCGGCGAGGCAAAGACGATCTGAATCCAGCCCGCATATCCATCCGGCAGAATAATGGCGTAATGCGGCAGTGGATGCGCCCATCCCGCGGGTGCCAGCGCCAGCATCAGAACAGCCGGCAAGGCCCCTTTGGACAAACTCGAGATGTGAGCCCGAACCGTCATTCCGTTACCGCTCCCAGGGACGCCGAAGAGACCGTTCTAACGTATTTGGCGAAGACGCCTTTGGGCCAGCGCAATGCGGGCGGCGTAAAGCCCTTGAGCCGCGCCGTCATCTCCTCATCGCTGATCTCAACGTCGAGCCTGCGGTTGGGAATGTCGAAGCGGATGATGTCGCCCTCGCGCACCGCGGCGATGGGTCCGCCCACGAAGGCCTCCGGCGCCACGTGGCCGGCAGTGAAGCCTCTGGTCGCGCCGCTGAAGCGGCCGTCGGTGAGCAGCGCCACCGTCGCGCTCAACTCGGCGCGCGATGAAACGGCCGCCGTCACTTGCAGCATCTCTCTCATGCCTGGGCCGCCCTTGGGGCCTTCGTAGCGAATGACGAGCACGTCGCCCGGACGGATCTTGCCGGTCTGTACAGCGGCGAAGCAGGCTTCTTCCATATCGAAGACGCGTGCCGGGCCGCGATGTTCGTAGCGGTCGGCGGCGGCAATCTTCATCACCGAGCCTTCGGGCGCAAGATTGCCCTTGAGGATCACCAGACCGCCATTGGGCTTGATCGGCTTCTCGAAGGTGCCGATGACTTGCTGGCCCGGCGTCTCCTCGGCCAGAGCGGCCTCTTCAGACAGCGTGCGGCCGCTGATGGTGAGCGTCGAGCCATCGGCGTAACCCGCATCGATGAGCCGCTTGGACAGCAGGCGCGAACCGCCGGCCGCCTGGTAGTCGGAGGCGACATACTTGCCGGCTGGGGTCAGAGAACAAATGTAGGGCGTGCGCTTGCTGATGACGTCGAAATCGTCGATCGACAGGGGAATGCCCATCTCCCTGGCAATGGCCAGCAGGTGAAGCACGGCGTTCGTCGACCCGCCGCTTGCGGCGACGCCGGCGATGGCGTTCTCGAGCGACTTGCGGGTGATGATCTGCGAGGGACGGCGGTTGGCGCGAACGGCGTCCATCAGAATGCGGCCGGCCTCGCGGGTAGCGGCGGGCTTGTCTGCCGATGTCGCGGGAACCCCTGAAAGCTGAATCGGCGAGATGCCCAGGATCTCGCCGCTCATCGCCATGGTGTTAGCGGTGAACTGGCCGCCGCATGCGCCCGCGCCGGGACAGGCATTGGCCTCCAGAGCCTCCAGGCCCGCGTCGTCGATGCGTCCGGCTGCGTGCGAGCCGATGCCCTCGAAAACGTCCTGAATCGTGATGTCCATGCCGTTCAATTTGCCCGGCGCGATGGAGCCGCCGTAGAGCATCATGCCCGGAATGTCGAGACGGCAAAGGGCCATGATGATGCCCGGCATGTTTTTGTCGCAGCCGCCGATGCCCGCCAGGCCGTCGAAGAGGTTGCCGCGCGCGACTAATTCGATGGAATCGGCGATCACTTCGCGCGAGACCAGCGAAGCCTTCATGCCTTGGGTGCCCATCGTGATGCCGTCGGAGATGGTGATGGTGTTGAACTCCATCGGCGTGCCGCCGGCCTCGCGAATGCCTTCCTTCAGGGCTTCAGCGATCTTGCGCAGGTGCACATTGCAGGTGCCGATCTCGGTCCATGTATTTGCAATCCCAATAATAGGCTGGTGCAGCTCATCCTTGCTGAATCCCACGCCGCGCAGGTAAGAGCGCGCCGCGGCGCGGCTTGGGCCTTCGGTCAGCGGGATGCTCTGTCGCTTGCCTTCGATGGTCATTTGCTCTTCTTTCCATTCAGTATCGTTGCGTCTGTAGCCAAAGTTGGAATGATCCGTTGCATCAATTCACGGAAGCACTTCTGATGGCCGTTTGCAGGAAATGGCACGCAATGCACAACCGGATAACTTTCCAAGTTTGCATTCTGAATGGCATTCACCACATCCTGCTCTATCGCGAACATGAGAATAACGACGCACTGCGGATTGTATTCTCTTATGCTCTCGGCGAGCCTCTGAACGCCAGATCTCCGCATTCTCCTTCGAATCGGATCGTCCAGATGATTGATTGGCTCATGTACCAAATCATCCAGATAGAATCCGCACCCTTCAAAATGTTTGAGAAATACTCCTTTGCCCGCAAACGTTTCTTGCCTCGCATTCTCGAACGCTTTCCTCATTGCACTGAACAGGATGCTGTCCTCGTTGTAGAAGAATGTGCCGCCATGCGGCGGTGACTCCCCCACGAACAGAGTCGTGATCCGTTCAGGCTTGATGCGTTCGAGGATTGTCTCCACTTCCCTCATGTTTTTTCAGGCAATCGCGGCTTACTTCGCTTTCAGCCATGTTGCCTGGTCGTGCTTTGCTTCAAACGCCTCGAGCGCCGCTTCATGGCGCAAGGTAAGGCCGATGTCGTCGAGCCCTTCGATGAGGCAGAACTTGCGGAAGGGGTCCACCTCAAAGCTCGCCTTGAATCCCTGGCTGTCGGTGACGGTCTGCTCTTCAAGCGAGACGGTGAGCTTGTAATTCGGAATCGTCTTGGCATTCGTGAGCAACTGGGCAACTTCATCTTCGCTCAGCCGCGCAAGGACGATTCCATTCTTTCCGGCATTGGAAAAGAAGATGTCGGCGAAGGTCGGCGCGATCACCACGCGAAAGCCGTAGTCGGAGAGCGCCCATGCAGCGTGCTCGCGGCTCGATCCGCAGGCGAAGTTCTTACCCGCGACGAGAATCTGCGCGCCCTTATAACTCGGATCGTTGAGGACAAAGTCTGCCACAGGCTCGCCGGTCGGCCGCTGCCGCCAATCATAGAAAAGGAAGTCGCCGTAACCGGTGCGCTCGATACGCTTCAAAAACTGCTTGGGAATGATCTGGTCCGTATCAACATTGGCCCGGTCGAGAGGCGCGGCCAGTGATGTTAGTGTGCGAAAGGGTTCCATTAGGCCTTGCCTCCTTGCAGCGCGGGCTCTCTTACGGCCCATTTGCGAATATCGACGAAGTGCCCGGCGATTGCGGCTGCCGCTGCCATCTCGGGCGAGACGAGGTGTGTGCGTCCGCCGCGTCCCTGGCGTCCTTCAAAGTTGCGATTGCTCGTCGACGCGCAGCGCTCGCCGGGCAGAAGAATGTCGGGGTTCATTGCCAGGCACATCGAGCAGCCGGGCTCGCGCCAGTCGAAGCCGGCCTCGATGAAGATGCGGTCCAGGCCCTCTTTCTCAGCCTGCGCCTTGACGGCTTGCGAGCCGGGAACGACCATCGCACCCACGTTTGGCGACACCTTGTAGCCGGCGGCGATCCGTGCCGCGGCGCGCAGATCTTCCAGCCGTCCGTTTGTGCAAGACCCAATGAAGACGCGGTCGATCGTAACCTCTTCCATCGGCGTGCCAGCCTTCAGGTCCATGTATTCGAGAGCGCGCTCAAAGCCCTTGCGCTCGATCTCGCTCTTGGCTGTCGCCGGGTCCGGCACCTTGGCCGTGACCGGCGCGACCATGCCGGGGCTGGTGCCCCAACTCACGAAGGGAACAAGTTCAGAAGCATCAATGGTCAGTTCGCGGTCGAACTTCGCGCCCGCGTCGCTGGGCAGCTTGCTCCACTCGGCCACTGCCTCGTCCCATGCAGCGCCTTGCGGCGAGTAGCGGCGTCCCTTGAGATGAGCAAAGGTTGTCTCATCCGGGGCGACCATGCCTGCGCGCGCGCCGGCCTCGATGCTCATGTTGCAGACCGTCATGCGGCCTTCCATCGAGAGCGCGCGAATGGCCGAGCCGGCGTATTCAATCACACAGCCGGTCGCGCCATCGGTGCCAATCTGCCCGATGATCGCGAGAATGATGTCCTTCGCTGTAACCCCGCGCGGCAGTTCGCCCTCGACCGTGATACGGAAGGTCTTCGGCTTGGACTGCGGCAGAGTCTGCGTGGCCAGCACGTGCTCCACTTCGCTGGTGCCAATGCCGAAGGCCAACGCGCCAAATGCGCCGTGAGTCGCCGTGTGCGAGTCGCCGCAGACGATCGTCATCCCCGGCTTGGTAATGCCCAACTCCGGTCCGATAATGTGCACGACACCCTGGTCTGGCGAATCAACGCCGTACAACTCGATGCCGAATTCGGCGCAGTTGCTGTTCAGCGTTTCGATCTGCTTGGCCGCGATGGGATCGAGGATGTTAAGCCGGCCTGCCTTTGTCGTTGGTACATTGTGATCCACTGTGGCAACGGTGCGATCCGGACGGCGAACCTTGCGGCCCGCCAGGCGTAGTCCCTCAAAGGCCTGCGGCGAAGTCACCTCGTGCACCAATTGCAGGTCGATGTAGAGCACGGTGGGCTCGCCCTTGGGCTCGACCACCACATGCTGCTCCCAGACCTTTTCAAATAGCGTTCTTGGTTCGGTGTTCATGGAACTCCTAAATCAGTGAACGAGTGAATAAGTGAAAAAGTGAATGGGTGAAAAAGTGAACGAGCGGCCGGGTGCCCCATCCTTGCGCCTTCTTTCTGGCGCAAGGGTGGGAAACCACGAACCTACGCGTGAACGAGCAGTTCCTTCACAGTTTCACGCACCTTAGCGCCCATCTCGCGAGTTCCAAGCACGGTCAATCCCTCGGGATTGGTGCGTGCCAGGTCTTGCGTGCGGAAGCCCTGTTCCAGCACCTTGCGCACCGATTTGACGATCGTGTCGGCCTCCACTTCGAGCCCAAACGTGTGGCGCAGAAGCATGGCGCCGGTCAGGATCGTGGCCAGCGGATTGGCGATGTTCTTGCCCGCATGTTTGGGTGCGGAGCCGTGCGCCGGCTCATACAAATTGATCTTGCCGCCGACCGTCGCCGAGGGCAGCATGCCCAGCGAGCCGGTGATTACAGACGATTCGTCGGTAAGGATGTCGCCGAACGTGTTCTCAGTGACGATCACGTCGAAGTCGCGCGGCCGCTTCATCAGGTGCATTGACATGGCATCGACGAACTGGTGCTCCAGCGTCACATCGGGAAACTCCTTGGCCACCTCGATCACCGTGTCGCGCCAAAGCTGCGAGACTTCAAGCACATTGGCCTTGTCGACGCTGGTTACCAGCTTGCGGCGCTTTTGAGCCAACTGGAAGGCGACGCGCGCCACGCGAGCCACTTCATCGCGCGTGTAGATCATGGTATTGAAGGCAACGCCTTTTTCCTTGTCCCATCCGCGCGGCTTGCCATAGTAGAGGCCGCCGAGCAGTTCGCGAACAAACATGATGTCGGTCCCGTCGATGATCTCCGGCCGCAGCGGGCTGTTGACCGTCAGCTCCTTGAAGGCAAAGACGGGGCGCAGGTTGGCAAAGCCGCCCAGTTTCGCGCGCAGTCCGAGCAGCCCGGCCTCGGGACGCTGGCTTGCAGGAAGAGCATTGAATTTGTCGTCGCCCACCGCGCCTAAAAAGACGGCTTCGGAGTCGAGAGCTGCGGCAACGGTGTCGGCGGGCAGAGGCGTTCCATCCTTCT
This sequence comes from uncultured Acidobacteriaceae bacterium, assembly GCA_963710875.1. Classification (GTDB taxonomy): domain Bacteria; phylum Acidobacteriota; class Terriglobia; order Terriglobales; family Acidobacteriaceae; genus Telmatobacter. The sequence goes on from CAVQBW010000006.1 coordinate 974,492, forward strand.
CGATGGCCACACCGCCAATGCGCTTGTAATTCAGTTCCAGCGTGTGACCGCCGGCGGAGGCAACGTCCTGTAATACTCCGATGGCTTCCGCGGTGATTTCGGGGCCGATGCCATCTCCGGGCGTAACGAGTACTTTCAACTTCATCTTTTAACTCTCCTTTTCTTAGATTGTAGAGGGTTTTCCCGCTTGTCTGCCACTTCATCGGGCTGACGCCGGCTCAATCGAGTTCCGAGACCGGCTCGCGGCGTTTCTCGCGAATCTGATCGGGCAGCAGGCCCACCAGGTCCTGGTCGTAGATGTTCTTTTTGCGGTCGGCCAGAGCGACGAAGCGGTAGTAGGTCTGCTGCAACTCCTCGCGCGTGAGCGCAAAGCCGAGCTGTTCGAGGCGATTGCGCAGCGCCGCACGGCCGGAGTGCTTGCCCAGGACAAGATGCGTCCTGGCAACGCCGACAAGCTGGGGAGTCATGATCTCGTAGCAGAGCGGGTTGGCCAGCATGCCGTGCTGATGAATGCCGGACTCGTGCGCGAATGCGTTGTCGCCCACCACAGCCTTGTTGGGTGAAGGGCGGAAGGTGATGAGCTGGCCCAGCACCTGGCTGGTGGGGTAGAGATTTTCGAGCTTGATGCTGGTCGAGACGCCAAAGCGGTCGCCGCGGACATAGAGCGCGGCGGCGATCTCTTCCAGGGCCGCATTGCCGGCGCGTTCTCCGATTCCATTGATGGTGCACTCGACCTGCCGCGCGCCGTTTTGGATGGCGGCCAGCGAGTTGGCGACGGCCAGGCCCAGATCGTCGTGGCAGTGCGAGGAGAGGATGATGCCCTCGGCGTCGATGGCCGGAACGCGCTCGCGCACCTCGGCAAACATGCGGCCGTACTCCTCGGGCGTTGTGTAGCCCACGGTGTCGGGCATGTTGATTGTCGTAGCCCCGGCCTCGACGGCGATGCGCACCATCTCCACCAAAAAATCGCGGTCCGAGCGGGTGGCGTCCTCGGGCGAAAACTCGACATCGTCCACCAGCGACCGGGCCATGCGGACCGACTCGCCGGCCAGATCCAGCGCCTCGGCGCGGCTGATCTTGAGCTTGTATTCGAGATGCAGGTCGCTCGAAGCCAAAAAGACATGGATGCGGGCGCGATCGGCAAACTGCAGTGCGCGAGCGGCCATCTCGATGTCTTCGGTCTTGGCGCGCGCCAGGGACGCGATACGCGGCTTGCGGACAGCTTGCGTGATGGTGGCAATGGCCGCGAAGTCGCCCTCGGAGGCCATGGCGAAGCCGGCCTCGATGATGTCCACGCCGAGATCCTCCAGGGCGTGGGCCATGGTCAGCTTTTCCTGCGTAGTCATGCTGCAGCCGGGAGATTGCTCGCCGTCGCGCAGCGTGGTGTCGAAGAAGAATACGTGATTTGAGGTCATGTCCATGCCTGTCAGCCGAGTTCTTGTGCGATTACCATGATTGTCAAGGATCGAACCATATAACGCAAAGTTATTATTGTTTGCTTGTCGATTAGAAATGGTTATGATGATTCAGGGATCGGGGCCAGAGATCAGGGGGCAAGGAACAGCCTGCGTACTTGCCGGACTCGGAAGTTGTCTCGCACTTCAACTTCGAGAAACCGCGCAGAATTGCTAAGGGACCCCCGATTAAACTGATGTCTTGAAAGGGCACGACTTCAGTCGTGCCGCAGATGCCGCAAGATAGATCCGGGCTTTAGCACCTGAGGGAATGTTCCGTTGCGAGAAGGATTCGTTCAGAGGTTTCCTAATGCTGCTTGTTGGTATCGAGATTTGATCTCTGATCTCTGACCCCTGATCTCTGCTTTTCGGAGGCTTCCATGGAACTTCACCAGCTCGAAACCTTTCTCGCCGTCGCCGAAGAGCGCAGCTTCTCCCGCGCGGCTGTTCGGCTTCATCGCACGCAGCCGGCGGTGAGCCAGGTCATCCGCAAGCTGGAAGCGGCTGTCGGCGAGACGCTCTTCGACCGCGCCGCCCGCGACGGATCGCTGACCGCGGCCGGGGCGCTGTTGCGCGACTATGCGCTGCGCCTGCTGGCCCTGCGCCGCGAAGCGGCCAGCGCCTTGAGCGAGCTCAAGAGCCTGGAGCGGGGCCGGCTGCAACTGGCGGCCAATGAATACACCTGCATGTATCTGTTGCCGGCCATCCACCGCTTCCGGCGGGAGTTTCCTCACATCACCGTCGCCGTGCACCGCATGCTGGCCTCGCACATCCCCGACGAGTTGAACCTGCGCACCTTCGAGCTGGGAATGATCTCCTTCCGTCCCGACCCGGCGCACTTCCGCTCGATCGCGGTCTATGGCGACAGCCTGGCCTTCATCGTCAGTCCCAGCCACCCGCTGGCCAGAGCCAGGCGGGTCTCGATCAGCGACCTGGGAGAAGAGCTCTTTATCGCCCACAACGTGGCTTCGCCTTTGCGGCGGCGCGTGATCGAGGCCTTTCAAAAGTACAGAACCCCTCTGAACATGGGCATTGAATTGCCAACAATTGAGGCCATCAAGCGTTTTGTGGCCATGGGCAACGGAGTGGCGCTGGTGCCCCACCTGACCGTGGCCAGGGAACTGGAGGCCGGAGACCTGGTGCGCGTGCCGGTAGATGAACTGGAGATGAAGCGCGTGCTGCGGCTGGTTCACCGGCGGCAGGCCACGCTCTCCTACGCCGCCCGGGCCTTCTTGCAAACCGTCAAGACGCTGGCCCAGGAGAACGGTCCGCCCTTCTACTACCAGGTGGAGCGGGCCGGCTGAGGGGAAAGAATCACCGCGGGGTGCAATTGCCCGATGGCGCCGGAATGGCGTGTTTATAGGCATTTTGGGCGGCAGGACGCGCCCGACCGCCTTTGCCTGCGTCTATAGCGTAAGCTGTTCCATTGCCACCGCCAAGGCCATGGGCCGCCCCGGCCAGTTACAATGCTGAGAGTGGGGCCCGGCTCGAACCGGAGCACCGGAACAGACAAGCTCGTTGCCAGCCGGACGGTTGAGCAGTCGTGAGGATCAAGACCGAATGAAGAAGATCGCCATCATTGCATTTCTGCTGGCCGTGAGCGTGGCAGCAGGCCGCGCCCAGGAAAGCCGCCAGGACATCAGCTTGAGCGGAACGGGGCTCATCGAGCCGTTCGTCGGCTCGTCAACGGATGTGTATGTCCATTCCACTCCAGCATACGGCGCGTTGCTAAGCTACCGTTTTATGCTCACGCCCTCCAACGCCCTCGAAGCCAACTACGGCATCACCTATCAGAACAAGATCGGCTTCACCGTCAACCCCTTTCCGAACGAGATCCAGGTTCTGACCCGCACCCAGGAGATTTCCGGCGCTTTCGTCCACAGCTTCAACTACCGCAAATTCAATCCCTTTTTCGAGGCGGGGCCGGGCGCCATGATCTTCCTGCCGATCCTTAACGCCGCAACCAAGACTCAGGACACCAAGCAGCAGACCGACATCGGCATCCTCTATGGCGCCGGTATCGCCTATGAGATCAGCCCCAGCTTCGACATTCGCGCGGAGTATCGCGGGTTTGTCACCAAAGTGCCCAATTTTGGCTTGCATACGCAGAGCGCCAACACAATCGATCTGAACACCAACAGGTGGTACAACATCTACATGCCGACCGTTGGAGTGGCCTACCACTTCTGATCCCGCCATACTTCGTACTCAAGAGAAGGGGATGGCCCAGGCCGTTCCCTTCTTTTGTTTGGGCCTCTGGGGTATTCTCTTTTTCCGGACCGATTGGCCGCAGGCATCAAAGTATCGCCGGCCCCGATGTATCCTTAGCCCATGCACGAGGACGCTTCCTCAACGCCCCCTGGCTCCGGCCGCGCCAACCTGCTGGAAGATGCAGCCAGCGCTTACCTGCGTTCGGCGCGCCATCAGCCGGTCCAGTGGCGCCCCTGGGGTGAGGCGGCCTTCGCACAGGCACAGGCCGAGGACAAGCCCATTCTGCTCGACATTGGCGCCGTCTGGTGCCACTGGTGCCACGTCATGGACCGGGAGTCCTACGAGAACCCGGAGATCGCCCGCCTCATCAACGAGCACTTTTTAGCGGTCAAGGTGGACCGCGACGAGCGGCCCGACGTAGACGCGCGCTATCAGGCCGCGGTATCGGCGATTACCGGCCAGGGAGGCTGGCCGCTGACAGTCTTTCTCACCCCCGACGGGCGGCCCTACTTCGGCGGCACGTATATCCCACCCGACGACCGCTACGGGCGGCCGGGCTTTCCACGGGTCCTTGAAGCCCTCGCGCAGGTCTGGCATGAGCGGCGCGACGAGGCTCTGGAGACCGCCGCAAGCACGATGGCCGCCATCGAGCACAACGAGTCATTTTCCGGGCGGGGCGGGGAACTGACGCTGGCCCTGGTCGATAAGATTGTCGGCTCGATTGTCAGCCAATTCGATCCCCGCAACGGCGGCTTCGGCTCGCAACCCAAGTTTCCTCATCCGGCCGCTCTCGACCTGCTGCTCGAAGTGGCCGCGAACCGCAGCAACCGCCAGGCTGGCCAGGCCTTCGCCGTCACGCTTGAAAAGATGGCGCGGGGCGGCGTTTACGACCATCTGGCCGGAGGTTTTCACCGCTACAGCGTCGATGAGCACTGGGGCGTTCCCCACTTCGAAAAGATGCTCTACGACAACACGGAACTGCTGCGCAACTACCTGCACGGCTACCAGAGCCTGGGCCGCGAGGATTTCCGGGTCACGGCCACGGAGATTGTGGGCTGGCTGGACGCGGCCATGACGGATCGTGCGCGCGGCGGCTTCTATGCCTCGCAGGATGCCGACATCGACCTCGACGACGACGGCGACTACTTCACCTGGACGCTGGCCGAGGCGCGCGAGGCATTGCATGTGGCGGAGTTTTCTCCGGCCGATGCGGAGATCGCGCTGCGTTACTGGGGCATCCACGAACTGGGCGACATGCACCACAACCCGGCCAAGAACGTTCTCCACGTGGACCGCACTCTGGAAGAACTGGCCGCCGACCCAGAACAGAGATCCGATCGTCTTGGCTCGATTCTCGCTTCGGCCCGCCGCGCGCTGCTCGCGGCTCGAGCCCAGCGGCCCACGCCCTTCATCGATCGCACGCTTTACACCGGCTGGAATGCGATGGCGGCGACGGCCTATTTTGAAGCGGCGCGAGTGCTGCGAATCGATACGGCGCGGAACTTTGCGCTGCTGACGCTCGACCGGCTGCTGCGCGAGGCATGGGATGGCGAAGGGTCGCTCAGCCACGTGATCGCGTATGGCGCTGGGCCTTCCGAGGGGGTCGAACCGCCCCAGAAAGTGCCGGGCACGCTCGACGATTACGCCTTCACACTCCACGCCTGCATCGACGGCTGGCTTGCCAACGGCGAGATGATCTACTACCGCGCCGCCGTCAAGCTGGCCGACGCGATGATCGCCCGCTTCTACGACCGCACCGCCGGCGCGTACTATGACGCCGCCGCGCAGCCCCCTGGCGCGCCGGCGCTCGGCGCGCTGGCCGCAAGGCGTAAACCGCTGCAAGACTCACCCACGCCGGCCGGCAATCCGACCGCTGTGTCGGCCTTGCTTCGCCTCGAGGCTCTGAGTGGCCGCAAAGAGTATCGCGAGATCGCCGAAGACACGCTCGCCTCCTTTGCTGGAATCGTCGAGCACTTCGGCCTCTACGCCGGCTCCTACGGGCTGGCCCTGGAGCGATTTCTGCTCGATCCGGTGCAAGTGGTGGTGGTAGGTTCGGGGCCCGACGCGGACCGCCTTGAAGAGTTGGCGCTGGCCCAATTCGCCGTCAACAAGACCGTGATCCGCATCGCTCCCGAGCGGCTGGTGGAGGGAGGCCTTCCCGAAGCGCTGGCCGAGACGGTATTTCAGGTCCCGAAGCCAGCCGCAGCGCCAGCCTGGGCCCTCGTCTGCCGCGGCCGCACCTGCCTGCCTCCGATGACCGACGCTGACACGCTCCGGAAAGTGTTGTCTTGAAATCAGGGCTGAACCGGCTGTGGAATCTCTCGTTTCCAATTCCAACCGTGTCAGGGCACGACTTCAGTCGTGCCGAAAAGGGCCGTAAAACATGGGCTTTAGCCCCTGAGGCATGGTTTTTGGGAAACATACCTCTGACCGCCCAATTCCGTGATAGGATTGCGAACAAATCAGGAGAAAACCCGGATGAAACGCTGGCGAAGAGTGGGAATCGTCTCGCTGTTGTCTGTTGCTGCCGTTTTCTCTGTACTGGCGTGTGTCCGACACCGTTACCCGGTGTTGCTGCACTTGTTTTCAAGTTGTGCGTGCACGGACTACTCGGACGAGGTCACGGGGCTGACGGTATTCAATCCTTTGCGCGACCGCTCACCCGAGGCGAGCGCGAATGCGTTCCTTGAGGAGATAAAAAAGGGACGGTGCCCAATTATGGCTCCGGGCACTGGCCCGGTCGATTGCGCGTTCCTGATGAGCAACCGACGTTCCTCCGAATGGCGGCTGAAAAACCGGCGCGATCAACCGCATCGTGTGTCGCTCTACTACCAATTCACCAGGTTCGGCGACACCCATGAACGTTGGTCTGGCGAAGGAACGGTCGAAGTTGTTGATACGGATGGGATCTGGAAAGCTGCGGCCATCGACATCCAATAACAGGACGTTTTTCGGACTGACCCCTCTGGCCGACACTCACAAGCTGAACCTCCCTGAGTTTCTGCTTCGCAACACCACTACTCGCCGCTCAACGGATTCCCCTCTTGTGGCTTGAAGGTTGTAGGGTCGTGTTCCGGCGCGGCCTCCGCGGTGGGTGTCTTCCGCCCGCTTGCCACCTTGTCCATGAACGTGTTGAAGATCCGGTTGGGATCGCCGGGCAGCAATCCCTGCTCCTCGAGAGCCAGCCGGACGCGACGGCGAAACTCTCGCACCGGCTCGTATTGTTTCTGGGCCAGCGTCTTGAAGACCACCGGGAAGATCAGCTCCGAGCCCTTGATCGCATCCACGCCGAGAATCTGCGGGTCGGCCACAAAAACCTTGCGGAACTGCTCACTTTCGCGAATCTCCATGGCGATGCCCTTCAATAGTTCCATCACCCGGTCGGGGTTGGCGGAGAAGTCCACGCTCACGTTGACAGTGGCTACTGAGTAATCCACGCTCAGGTTGGCCACCGTGGTGATCTGGGAGTTGGGGATTACGTACAAAGTGCCATCCGCATCGCGGACCGTGGTCTTGCGCAGGGTCATTCCCTCAACCGTTCCGGCCACACCGGCAACCCGCACCGTGTCGCCGAAGTTGAATTGGTCTTCAATCAGGATGAGGATGCCGTTGAGCATGTCGCGCACGATATTCTGCGCCGCCAGGCCGAGGGCGATTCCGGCCACCCCGGCCGAGGCCAGCAGCGGAGCGAGATTGACCCCGACCGCGGCCAGAAACTGAAGGCTCACAATGGCGCCAATGATGGCCATGCCGGTGGTGCGAATGACCCCGGCCAGCGTCTTCACCTGCGAAACGCGGGCCGGACCCTGCGCGTGCTGCTCGGCGACGTGGATCATTCTTGCCGTCACCAGGCGCAGCAAGCGGTTGAGAACAAAGCCGATCAGCGCTACCATGAGCAGGTGCGGGAGCTTGTTGCGGGTGAACTCTTCGGCATCGATGCTCCACCCGTCCAGCACGCGGCCCAGAAACCGCCCTTCCGCAAACCAGCCCGTTCTTGCCGCCAGCAAAAACACGAATAAATGCATCCTGAAACTCCTCAAATTCCTCTCTTTAGACTAGACTGTCCGCAAGAGCGACCGGAAGGCTTTCCCAGGTTCGTCCCGGCAATCGAACCGCCATTTCCGGCCCAACCCAGGCAATACAAAGGAGGTCATTTCATGAATTCTCAGCGCGAGAACACACCGAAGATTCCGCGAGCACGGCGGACGAGGACGCTCTGGATTGGCGTCCTTGCGGGCCTGGCAGCGCTCACCCTCACACTTGTGGTTGGCGAGGGACTGCTGCACGCCCAATGGCTCCCGCCAGTCCGTAGGCCCGACGCTAATGAACAGAATGAAATCAATCAACAGAAAACCCAGAAGGAGAACTTCGAGGCGGCCAACGCAGCGCGCAAGAAGCTCATCACGGAGGAGAGCGCACTCTTGCTCAAACTGGCCACAGATCTCAAGACAGAAGTGGACAAGACGAATCAGGACACGCTATCCCTCACCGTGATTCGCAGGGCCGACGCCATCGAGAAGCTGGCCCACGATGTAAAGGAAAAGATGAGGCTCACGGTCGGGACAGACTAAGGAGTTGGGCGGTGTTCGCAGCGGGAAGCCAGGTTCGAGCGGAAAGCAAGTCTCGAGGATGCCCCACCCCGGACGATGGCCAGCGGTCCGCGACTCGATGTTGCTCGCCGGGCCGCCGAACCTCTCAGGTTGTGCGCCAGGCGGTGGGTCTGGCGCTGCTGCTGGCGCTTCCCGGCGGGGCGCAATACGGGCCAATGCCCCCGCAGCCGCCGCTTTCGCAGGCCACAGGCCTGCAGTCAGGCAGCTTGATGACCGGCATAGACGATACCGATCCCGTCGAGGAGGAAAGACGCCTGCGCATCCTCAATGCCGAGCGCCAGAAGTCGATGGTCTCCGACACAAACAAGCTGCTCAAGCTTGCTCATGAGCTGAACGACGAAGTCAACGCCACGAAATCCGATTCGCTCGATCCGCAAGAGTTGACCCAAGTTGCCGAGATTGAAAAGCTGGCGCGCAAGGTGAAGGAAAAGATGAGCACGTCCGTAAAAGGAACGACGGATTTCCAGCCCTTTCTTTTTCCCCAGCACCGATAGCCGCGGATCTTAATTTTCCCGATGAAGACTGAAGCGGGCTTCTGCCGCTCCTCCCTTCCCGTCAGGGTTGCTACAATCAGGGCTGGAACGCGAAGATCCCCGCAAGCGAGTAGACAGATTTTTCTTCAGGAGTCAAGGGAATGGAACTGGCAACTTCCAGCGCTCGCGAGTCCGTGTCGGCCGCCGGCTCCGGCAGCCTGAGCCCCCGGCAGATGGTCGAGATCTACCGGCTGATGGTTCTCTCCCGCCGCGTGGACGACCGCGAAATCCTGCTCAAGCGCCAGCAGAAGATCTTCTTCCAGATCTCCGCCGCCGGCCACGAGGCGCTGCAGGTCGGCGCTGCCCTGGCCATGCGCCCCGGTTACGACTGGTTCTTCCCCTACTATCGCGATCGGGCGCTCTGCCTCGCCTTGGGCGTCACTCCAGATGAAATGTTCCTGCAGGCCGCGGGCGCGGCCACCGATCCGGCCAGCGGAGGCCGCCAGATGCCCACCCACTGGAGCAGCCGCGCTCTCCATATTGTCAGCTCCTCCTCCGCCACCGCCTCGCAGGTGCTTCATGCCGTCGGCTGTGCCGAGGCAGGTCGCTACTTCAGCCGCCACCCCGAAGCCGCGGAAAAATCCAGCGATGATTACCGCGCCTTCGACAATGTCGAGTTCCACGGAGACGAGGTCGTCCTCACCCTGCTGGGCGAAGGCTCCACCTCGCAGGGCGAATTCTGGGAGGCGCTCAACACCGCCGCCAACCGCAAGCTGCCCGTCATTTTTTGTGTTGAAGACAATGGCTACGCCATCAGCACTCCGGTCGAGGTGAGCATGCCGGGCGGCAACATCTCCCGCCTGGTGGCCAACTTCCCCAACTTCCACTTTGCCGAGGTCGACGGAACCGATCCGGAGGCAACGTTGCAGGCCTTCCAGGCCGCCGTAGCCCACTGCCGAGCAGGCCTCGGACCGGCGTTTGTCCACGGCCACTGCATCCGCAGTTACTCCCACTCGCTCTCTGACGACGACCGGCTTTATCGCACTCAGGCCGAGCGCGAAGCCGACGCTCTGCGCGATCCCATCGCCAAGATGCAAATGCGCCTGCTGCGCGAGGGCATTCTGACCGACATCGAGATCACGGCTTTGGAGCACTCGCTGGATCGCGAAGTTGCAGAAGCCGCCGAGCGCGCTCTCAAAGCGCCGCTGCCCACGGTCGATAGCATCACCCGCCACGTCTACTCAGAGGCCCTCGACCCAACGAGTTCTGCCTTTGCCGCCGAACAAAAAGCCCAGTCCCCGCCCGACGCGAAGCCCCGCACCATGGCCGACCTCATCAACGCCTGCCTCCACGACGAGATGCGCCGCGACCCCCGCATCGTCGTCTTTGGCGAAGACGTGGCCGACGCCAGCCGCGAAGAGGCGCTGGCGGAGGTCAAGGGCAAAGGCGGCGTCTTCAAGCTCACCGCCGGCCTGCAAACGGAATTTGGTTCCGAGCGCGTCTTCAACTCACCGCTGGCCGAGGCCAACATCGTCGGCCGGGCGGTTGGATATGCTGTGCGCGGCATGAAGCCGGTCGTCGAGATTCAGTTCTTCGATTACATCTGGCCGGCCATGCACCAGATTCACAATGAGCTCTCCGTCCTGCGCTGGCGCTCCAACGGCGAATGGGCCTGCCCGGCGGTGATTCGCGCGCCCATCGGCGGCTATCTCACCGGCGGCTCCATCTATCACTCGCAATCCGGCGAGAGCATCTTCACCCACATCCCCGGCCTGCGCGTCGTCTTCCCATCGAACGCCCTCGACGCCAACGGCCTGCTCCGCACAGCCATTCGCTGCGACGACCCTGTGCTCTTCCTCGAACACAAGCGCCTCTACCGCGAAACCCACGACCGCGCGCCCTATCCCGGCCCGGAGTTCGCCATTCCCTTCGGCAAAGCCCGCACCGTCCGCCCCGGCAAAGACCTGACCATCGTGACTTACGGCGCATTAGTCCCGCGTTCCCTGCAAGCCGCCGAACGCGCCCGCCGCGAACACAACATCGATGTAGAAATCCTCGACCTCCGAACGCTCAATCCCTATGACTGGGAGGCCATCGCCGCATCAGTCCGAAAGACCAGCCGCGTCATCGTCGCGCACGAAGACCGCCTAAGTTGGGGCTACGGCGCAGAGATCGCCGCCCGCATCGGCGATGAGTTATTCGACTCGCTAGACGCCCCAGTCCGCCGCATCGGCGCCATGGACACCTTCGTCGCCTACCAGCCCGTCCTGGAAGACGCCATCCTCCCCCAGCCTGAATCGATCTTCAAAGCCATCGTCGATTTAAGGACTTATTGAGGAGAAAAGAAGAGAAGAAATGTAACGCGCAGTCGCTAGGCTCGAATGCGCCCGTTGTCAGGCCGGCAAGAAGTACCTTCATCGAAGAGAGGATTCCTATGAGATCTGGACGGAACAAGATCCTTGCCACCGCGATTGTGTGCGCCCTGGCCCTGACCCTGGTTGCCCCTCCAGAGGCCCAGGCGACCACCCCCATTGGCGGCGTTACCAAATCCGACGCGGCCTGGATCGTCGTTGCCGTGGCTGCGATAGGCGCGGGAATCGGAATCGGCATCTACTACGCCATTCACCATGGCCACAGCCTCACCGGCTGCGCAGTCGCCGGGGCAAACGGCCTCGAACTGCAGAACCGGGGCGATCGGCAAACGTATAACCTCGTTGGAGCGGTAGCCGGGATCAAGCCGGGGGAACGCGTTCGGGTCTCCGGAAAAAAGGTGAAGAGATCGGCCGGCCCGACCCAACAGTTTCTTGTGGAGCAGTTGTCGAAGGACTACGGCGCCTGCTCGGCGACTCCTTAGGCGCCGGGTGCCCCATCCTTGCGACGTTCTTGTTTTTGTCGCAAGGGTGGGAATCCACGAACCTCAACCGCTCTATTCCCTAGCCCCTTTAGCGTTCTCCAGGAGGCATCTTGGCGGGTGGCCCCGATCTGAAGAGGGATTCTATCCTGTTGGGGGTGCCCCCAGTCCCTCGCCCTTGGGGACCGGGGAGGAAGAGCCGGGTACCGGGTGCCCCATCCTTGCCACGTACTTGTTTATGTCGCAAGGGTGGGAATCCACGAACCTCAACCGCTCTATTCCCTAGCCCCTTTAGCGTTCTCCAGGAGGCATCTTGGCGGTTGGCCCCGATCTCAAGAGGGATTCTATCCTGTTGAGGGTGCCCCCGGTCCCTCGCCCTTGGGGACCGGGGAGGAAGAGCCGAACTGCCGGCAGCGCATTCACTCGGGCAGTTGACATCCTCTGAGCCGTGCTGTCCACTCCGATTCAATCTCCACGGTTCCGCGCATTCCCGTTTGATCATAGTTTTTATCGCAATATCCAAATGACGATACCAAAGATAACGCTGATTATGGCTTGCGTTAAGTAAATAGCGTACACTTCGCGGTAGAATAGCGCCTGGCGTAAAGAAACGAACCGACAATATTCCTCCTCACCCCTATGCGATACACCTGTCGGATCATAAACCTGGAAGCCTACCAACTGTTTCTTGTTGTATGAAAGAGCGAGCCGGCCATCATTCAAGAATTTAGATATTTGCTGGCTGCGAAATATAGATCGTCTTTGAAGGTACCGCCAAGTGGCGTCAACAATCCAGAAAACAAGGGGTAAGATTGCTGTACCGGCCACAAAAGCTTTCAATTCAGAATTGCTAATAATGAAGGCTATGCTGGCCGTCCAAGTCACAATTGCCCAGTTCTTCGTAGCCTGAGTAATCGTATCCATTCTGGCAACAATATCATTGATCGAACGGATTTCTTCCTTCAATATATCGAGCTGGTACGCCAGGCATTCATTGCTCGGCATCTTGTCGTCAGACGATTGAGTCATACCGCACCTCCATTGTTTAGCCGGTGGCCGGGTGCCCCATCCTTGCCACGTTCAAGTTTTTATCGCAAGGATGGGAAACCACGAACCTCAAGTGAGCAGTTGGCCGCACCTCAGGTGCCAGGTGGTCAGTGCTCTCCCGGCGGCAGCTTGCAGCAATCTCCGGCGGCTACCGGTTCGTTGGCCCCCGCGTCCAACACCACCTTCCACTGCCCGTCCGCGCCTTTGCGCCAGATGGTCATATACCGCCCGGTCGTCGTCACCGGATTGCCGTTCGCATCCTTGCTTTGCCCCTCGAAGTGGCCCCAGGTATAGCCCATGTCTCCCGACGGCCCCATCACCGCATCGGTCGGCGTCCAGGTGAGTTGATAGACCTTGGGGTCCCAGGCGGCAGATTTAGCAATCGCGACCTTGCCGATCAGCGGAGCCGCCCCGTTTCCCAGCGCCACGCCGTCCTCGGCAAACCAATCCGCAAAGCCCGCTCCGCCCCGCGCCAGCACGTCCTTGGCAAAGCGCGCCTCCAGATCGTAGAGCACCACCTTCCCCGGCTTCACCGTGGTATCGGTCAGCGGATTGGGCGCAGACTGCGCGTTCGCATCCGGAAATCCCAACTGCGCCTGAGCCGGCCGCGGAGCCAACCCCAGTCCCATTCCCGCCATCACCGCCGCACAAAGGAAAACTCTCCAGCTTCCAGCCACGTTCAAAGCCCTCCCGCAACAAACAAAGGTCTACCAAGCCCATCGTACAACGATGGGTCGCGGGGCCGCACTGCCTGTGGCCGGCTTCCGGAGCCCAGAGAACCGCTGAGCAGGACAGCAACCGAGCCGCATCCTTCGTCCGTCTCTTTCAGACCTCTCTGTCTTCGGAAAGCAAGGCGCGAGAATACCTCGAAAAAGAATGCACAGGTTCGTGCAGGGCAGTTAAAATGGGCGGGACTTCGGAGGAAGCATGAAAGTCCTTGTCTATTTCAAGCGTATTTTGGCGGTTTCAGCAATGTTTTTGACCATGGCTGGCCTTTCCGCGGCGCAGGCGCCCGCCTCGTGGGCAGCCAAGCAGGAGCGCACGGTGAACGGCCCGGAGGCCGACCTGCTGGTCAGAACCGGCGACATCGACAACCTTGGTTTCGGATGGCCGATGGGCTTCGATCCCTTCTCTGGCAAATCCACCCCCGGACACGGCTATCCCTGGGATCCGCGCCCCGGCGAGCCGGCCGGAACCGACCGCATCCTCATGGGCTCGGTCGTCGTCGCGCACGATCTGGAAGTGCACGCCCACGACGGTTACGCGAACTATGCCATGGATCATCGCGCCGCCTCGATGCCCACGCCGGTCACGCTCAATGTCGGAGCACTGCCCAACAAGGTCAATGTGGTGCTTCTGCAAATGTTTCTCGACGACTTTCAGGCGCCTGTCTGGGGCTCGCACTTCCAGTTCATGCTCAATGGCACGCGGATTCCTTCCTTCGAGGCGGCCATCAACTCACTCCAGCAGACCGGGCCGATCGGCAAGCTCGTCACCTTCAAACTGCTTCCCGAGTATTGGCCGCTGTTGCGCACCGGCCAGGTCAAGGTGCTCATCGACGATCCGACGACTCACGTCCCCGACGGCTTTGCCATCGACTTTGTGCGCATTCTGGTCAATCCGCACCCCTTCAAGTATCCGGTCTCGCTTACCTGCTCGGTCGCCGATGCAGCTACGCGCAGGCCGATTGCCGGGGCCACGGTGGAATCCGCCAATGGGACCGCGGTCACCGATGCGCGCGGCAACTGCCAGCTCAGAAGCCTGCCCGCTGGACTCGTCACGGCCTCGGCCATCGCGCCCGGATACGACGAGCAAGTGATTCCGGTGGACCTCGAAGCAGGGGCAACAGGCCAGGCGAGGTTTGCCTTGCAGCGCCACAAGGAGGGCGTCGCCGATCTTGAGCGCTCCATCGGTCAAAGCGGCTCGGCCTCCATCTACGGCGTGCACTTCGACACCGGTTCAGCCGTTCTGCGCCCCGATAGCACCGCCGCTCTTCAAAACGTTCTGGCGCTCATCGTCAAGCGGCCCAACTCCCGCTGGGTGATCTCCGGGCACACCGACAATCAGGGCTCGGCAGAGTTGAATCAGAAGCTCTCGATGGCTCGCGCGGCGTCGGTGATTCAATGGCTGGCCGCGCATGGCGTTGCCGCGAATCGCCTCACGCCGCAGGGCTACGGCGCCTCTCGCCCGGTGGCCGACAACTCCAGCGAAGCCGGCCGCGCTCTGAACCGGCGTGTCGAGATCGAGCTGGTGAAGTAGCCAGAGTTGTGAGCGGAATTGTTGCAGTTGCACACAGGGCGGGACTGCTCGAAGATCGGCGTCCCGCTTTCCTGTGTCTCTCGCTCGCCGTCCGTTGCTTGATCAACAGCTTCAGCCTCGTCGGTTTTCGTGCCTCACAAGATTGAAGCCAGTCTCCGCAAAACTCTCTATTACCCTCGTTCCGGTCGAAGCGTCTAATCCTCACATGCAATTCGCCGGATTGGTATACTAACGGTTGGCGAAGCTGGTTTCGGCCGCCCCGGTGTCAAGGGGTGTTTTGCATCGCTGCCTGTCTTTTTGGGACAAGGAATTCAATGGGGACACTGCTCAATTCCATTCACTCGCCCGCCGATCTGAAACTGCTGAACTTTGCGCAGATGAGCGAGTTGGCCGAAGAGATCCGCGAGTTCCTCATCCAGACCCTCTCGAAGACCGGCGGCCATCTTGGCCCGAATCTGGGCGTCGTCGAACTCACTCTGGCCATTCACACCGTTTTCAACACACCGGAAGACAAGCTGCTCTTCGACGTCAGCCACCAGGCATATATTCATAAGCTCATCACCGGCCGCGTTGATCGCTTCCAGACCCTTCGCCAGCCGGGCGGCATCAACGGCTTCATGCTGCGCACCGAGAGCGAGCACGATTGCTATGGCGCGGGACACGCCGGCACGGCTCTCTCTGCTGCGCTGGGCATGGCCGTGGCGCGCGATCTGGCCGGCGGCAAGGAGCATGTCATCGCCGTCGCCGGAGACGCCGCCTTCACCAATGGCGTCACCTTCGAAGCCCTCGACAACATCGCCGAACAGACCAGGCGCATGATCGTCGTGCTCAACGACAACGAGTGGTCCATCGACCGCAACGTGGGCGCGATCGCGCGCTATTTCCATAAAATCGTTACCAACGAGCACTACAAGAGCCTGCACGACTCGGCGCACCGCATCATCGAGCGGCTGGGCGGCAAGACGGCCGCAGAAGTCGCGCGCCGCGCCGAAGAGGCCGCCAAGAGCATGTTGTGGCCCTCCATCCTCTTTGAAGAGTTTGGCCTGCAATACTTTGGCCCCATCGACGGACACAATATTCCTCTGCTGGTCGAGAGCTTCAAGTTCCTCAAGGCCGAGAACCACCCCGTTCTGCTTCACGTCCTCACGCAAAAAGGCCGCGGCTACCAGCCCGCACTCGAAGGGCAGAAAAAGTTCCACGGCCTCGGCCCCTACAACGCCGATACCGGCGAGACCAAGATCGTCGGCCAACTCACATGGGCCGAGGTCTTCGCCAACACCCTCACAACCTTGGCCGACAAGGACGAGCGCATCGTGGCCATCACCGCCGCCATGCCCAACGGAACCGGCCTCGATCTCTTCCGGCCCCACCATCCAAAGAGATATTTTGACGTGGGCATCGCCGAGGAGCACGCGGTCGTCTTCGCCGCTGGAATGGCGACCCGCGGCTTCCGCCCTGTCTGCGCCATCTATTCGACTTTTTTGCAGCGTGCCTTCGATCCCATCGTGCACGATGTGGCCCTGCAAAAGCTGCCCGTGCTCTTCTGCATGGATCGCGCCGGCCTCTCCGGCGACGACGGACCCACGCATCACGGTCTCTTCGACATTGCTTACCTGCGTGGCATCCCCGAGATGGTCTTGATGGCGCCCAAGGACGAAGACGAGCTCGCCGACATGATGGCGACCGCCTTCCAGCTTCCCGGCCCCAGCGCCATCCGCTATCCGCGCGGCGCGGTGGCTGGCGTAGCCCGCAAGCCCGAGCCGCAAGTGATCCCCGTGGGCAAGGCCGAAGTTCTCAAGGAGGGCTTCGACGTCGCCATTCTCGGCCTCGGCCCCATGACAGTCTATGCGCAGCAACTCGCCGCCCGTCTGGAGCGCGAAGGCTTCTCCGCCGCGGTCATCAATCCCCGCTTCATCAAGCCGATCGACAGAGAGATGCTCGCCAAATATGCCGGTCGCGTGGCCGCCTTCGTCACCTTTGAGGATCACGTCAAGATGGGCGGCTTCGGCTCCGCCGTCATCGAAGCGCTCCAGGAACTGGGCAGCCTGCTCCCGGTTGTCCGCATCGGCTGGCCCGACCAGTTCATCGAGCACGGCAAGGTCGACGACCTCCGCGCCAAATACGGTTTCACCGTCGATGCGGCCTTCGCCCAGGTGCTGCCCTTGCTATCCCACCGTCAGCGTCCCACCCTTATCGCCAGCTAGCATTTTTCGTTGATCGTGTAAGTTTGGGTGCCCCAGGTCCCGCTTTTGGGACCTGGAATACCACGAACTCCGGGTGCCCCACCCTCGCCGCGTCTTTGTTTTTGCGGCTAGGGTGGGATACAACGAAGCTCGCACCGCAAGAACAATGAAATGCTTTCAACGCATCGCGGCCTCTCCAAAGATCAGGAGAGGCCGCGCACCACCCGCCGTGAATTCACGCCTACCTGCGGAAGTGGTCTCGATCAACGTGCCGGTCAAAGTCCCGCCTGCCGTCGAAGCGCACAACCGGGCCATGCCCGCCCCTGAACTCCCAGCGCCCCGGATACCAATAGCCATGCGCCCGGTAACCGGCTGTCCAGAAGTATCCAACTCCGGGACAAGGCGGAACGTAAGCTACAGGCCTGCCCACGTAGATTCCAAACTCGGCTGCCTGGGCCGTTGTCGCTCCCATGCCCAATCCGGCGGCCACCACAGCTGCTCCAAGCATCCAACTCTTCATGCTGCCCATAACTCCTCCATCCCTGCCGGCATTAATTCGTGTAACCCCGGCCCGGCTTCTTTTCCGCCTGAGGCTTGTCTCTTTCTGCTTCCGCGGCGCGCCGGTTATGTCATGGTTCAACAGAGAATCGAGCGAAAGGTTGCGGGTGAGAAGAAAAATAAACCTCCGCAACTTTTTCGATAACTTGGGTTGATAACTCAACTCCCAAAAGAGTCTTTGTCAGCGTTGGTGCTGTTTTCGGATAGGCGACAAAGTGGCCAGAATGCTACTCTTCTCAGCGGCCCAATTGAGCGACGATCGCTTTCCTGCGTCTCTTCACGGCATCGCAGATGCGCTCAACGATGAATTCGTGATAGGTTTCTTCTATTAGGTCGCCACTCTGCACCAGATCTTCAACCGCGTTGTCCACGGCACGCCACAATGGCGTACCTTCCGAGCGCTTAAGGTTATACGAGGCGTCTTTCGGGAGTCTGCGAACGACCGGACGGGGATCGACTTGACGGCCCTCAAGCGTTACATAATAACGCAGGCTCACACCAGTATCGAGAGCATAGTGCATCAGTATTGCAGGCGGTCCCGGTGCGCACCCAATGACATCAAGCTGTAGGTGGCAAACTAGACCGAGATTGAATCCCTCAACACCTGGGAATTCTGCCAGCGCCCGGAGCTGATCTCGATTAGCTTTCAGATAAGCGATAGCAATTTCCTCCTGCTTGTGCAGGGGAATGGCCCGTTCCTCGCTGAGTAGAAGCTCTAGGCCATTTGTTGGACCGTTGCCCATTCGTCTCCATACGAAATCGGGGCGAAGAGTAGAGTCTACGAGGAAAGAGTCCACGTCAAAGGATTTGCCAAGCGCGAAAATATGCAATCGCTCTTCAAACCGATCAGGCCAGGGCTGCTGCTTTTGGTTGTCCATTATCACTAATGCTGAACTTCTGCACCATCTCGTCAATATTAACAGCCGGGTGCCCCCTCCATTCCGCAGTCTTATCGCGGAATGGGCGAGATACCACGAACCCCATGCGAGCGGATAGCGAGCAGTTGGCCCCACCACAGGTGGAGTTGGCCGGGTGCCCCATCCATTCCGCAGCCTCAACGCGGAATGGGTGGGAAACCACGAACCCCATGCGAGCGGATAGCGAGCAGTTGGCCGCACCGCAGGTGGAGTTGGCCGCACCGCAGGTGCCCGCAGGTGGTGTTAAAGTTGAGTTTCAACCTTCATGTTTGCCACCTCACAGCACGCGCACTTCATCGGCATCGGCGGAATCGGCATGAGCGGCATCGCCGAGATCCTGCTCAACCTCGGCTTCAAGGTCTCAGGCTCCGATCTCCGTCGCGGACCGGTCACCGATCGCCTCGCCCAGATGGGCGCAAAAGTCTATGAGGGTCACGACGCCGCAAACATCACCGGAGCTACGGTTGTCGTCACCAGCTCCGCAGTCTCCGCGACGAATCCAGAAGTAGTCGAGGCCCGCGCCCGCAAGATTCCCGTCATTCAGCGCGCCGAGATGCTGGCCGAACTGATGCGCCTCAAATACGGCATCGCCATCGCCGGCATGCACGGCAAAACCACCACCACGTCGATGGTTGCCTCGGTTCTCGCCGCCGGCGGTCTAGATCCGACTGTGGTTGTGGGAGGCCGCGTCGATGCGCTCGGCTCCAACGCCAAGCTGGGCAGCTCGCAATATCTCGTCGCCGAGGCCGACGAGAGCGACCGCTCCTTCCTCAAGCTCTCACCCATCCTCGCCGTCGTCACCAATCTCGATCGCGAGCACATGGACTGCTACCACGACATGTCCGACGTCGAGCAGGCCTTCCTCACCTTCATTGACCGGCTGCCTTTCTATGGCGCGGTGACCGCCTGCATCGACAATCCGCAGCTGGCTGCTATCCTGCGCCGCGCGCATCGCCGCGTCTTCACTTATGGCGTCGCGCCGCAAGCCGACTACCGGCTGGAGTTTTTTGTCGAAGCACGAAAAGACAGCATCGCCGCAGGGCAGGGAAGCTTTGCCCGTTTCCAGGTCGTCACCGACGCCGGCCCGCTTGGCCCGTTTGAACTGAATGTCCCAGGCCGCCACAACATTCTCAACGCCACCGCCGCCATTGCCATCGCTCACCAACTCGATATCCCCAGCGACAAGATCGCCCTCGGCCTCAGCCACTTTCGCGGCGTGGACCGGCGCTTCCAGCTCCGCGGCAGGGCCTGCGGCATCACTGTCGTGGACGACTACGGCCACCACCCCACGGAAATTCGCGCCACACTTGCCGCCGCGCGCGAGTGCGGCCACCAACACATTCACGTCGTCTTCCAGCCCCACCGGTACACGCGCACTCTCGATCTGATGGATCAGTTCACCGGCGCATTCGTCGATGCCGACAGCGTCGTGGTGCTACCCATTTATGCCGCCAGCGAGGAACCTATCCCCGGCGTAACAGCCGAAGCGCTTGCCGCGAAGATCGAAGGGCCGCGAGTCCAGTTTGCGGCCGACTTTCCCGCCGCCGTTGCCGCCGTCGCCGCACAGGCCCGCGAAGGCGATCTCATCCTCACCCTCGGCGCAGGCAATGTCAGCCAACTCGCTCCGCATCTATTGTCGGCTCTTGAAGCGAATTGACAGCCTATTGGAATTCTTCGCTCTTCCCGTCGCCGGTTCCTGCTTGCCCGTAACAATGCGGATTCCCCTCGGACCCCTCCGGATAAAAGCCGGCGGACACAGGGCTATAGTGATAGCTGGCGACTCTCACAACCGTGCTCAGGCGTGACCATCGAAAGCATTACCAGAAACCGTCCCCCCGTGTGGGAAGATGAAGCGCCCGCGGAATCCAGCTTCCGGCGCGTGCGGCAGGGTGTGCCCCCAACGGGCCGCACGCTGCCTGGCATGCCGCTTGAGATGGCGGACCCGGACGACGATCTCTCGCGCCTCGGTGGAGGCCGCCTTGGCGGGCAGCGCCTTGGCCGTTCGCATCGGGACCGGCCGCGCAACCCCTGGTGGCGTCCGGCGAGCACGGCGGGGCGCGTCTTTCTGGCGCTGACCATGATGGCGGTGCTGGGCGGGCTGGGCGCATCGGCCTACCTTCTCAAGAGCTACCTCAGCCGCGACGGGCGCTTCCGCATCGCCGGGGCAAGCAACATCGAGGCCACCGGCCTCAACGAGGTCAGCCGAGCGCAGATGCTGCCGGTCTTCGGCGAAGATATCGGGCGCAACATCTTCTTTGTCCCGCTCAACGAACGGCGCAAGCAACTGGAAGAGATTCCCTGGATTCAGCGCGCCACGGTGATGCGCCTGCTCCCGGACCGGATTCGCGTCTCGGTGGTCGAGCGGCAGCCGGTCGCTTTTGTGCGCCAGGGGCAGCAGATCGGCCTGGTCAACGCAAACGGCGTTCTGCTCGCGATGCCGGCGGCCATGATGGCTCAGCATCACTACTCGTTTCCGGTGGTCACGGGCATCGACGCCCAGGATCCGCTGGCCGCGCGCAAGATGCGCATGGCGGTCTATCAACGGCTGCTTGGCGAACTCGACTCGACCGGCCAGCATGTCTCCGAGCAGATCTCCGAGATCGATTTGACCGATCCCGAGGATGCCCAGGTGGTGATGCCGGAGCAGGGCGGCGACATCCTGATTCACTTCGGCTCAGACCGCTTCCTCGAGCGTTATCAGCGCTACAAGGCGCATATCGCCGAGTGGCGGCAGCAATATCCCAAGTTGACCGGAGTGGATCTGCGCTATGACCGGAAGGTTGTGCTGGAGATGGCCTCCGGCACCGATGTGGCGCAAGCCGCGGCCAGCGAGCAGGCGGCGGCTAACGCGGACGATTCCAAACCGTCGGACGGCCAGGCCGAAAGCAATCCGCCCAAAGTAAACGAGCCCGCGAAAAAGCAATCAGAACTCGCGAAGCCCACTCCCGAGCACTCCCAATCTACCGCCAAAGAGAAGCCCGTGAAGCCGGGAGCAAAAGCTCCACCCAGACCGAAGCTCACGGCGGCGCAGAAGAAGGCAAGAGCGATTAAGGCCGCAGACACCAGAATCAAGGCGGCCCATGAAGCCAGGAAGCGCGCGGAGGCCAAACGCGCCGCGCCGAACCTCAACCAGCAGAAGACCGCCCCAACCACCCCTCCTGCCGTCTCTGCCGGCCAGGGACAGTGAGCGCGATGAGCCAGAATCTTGAGAATCTGATTGTTGTGCTGGACATCGGCAGCGCGTGGACCCGTGTGCTGGCGGCGGAGCAGAACGAAGGCGCCCTGCGTTATTGCGGCCATGGCATCGTCGAGTCGGCGGGAATGCGCAAGGGGCTGATCGCCGAACTCGCCCCCGCAGCCAAGGCGGTGAAGGCGGCCAGCGAACAGGCCGAGCGGGTGGCGCGCGCCAACATCGACCAATGCGCCGTGGGCGTGGGCGGACCGCACATCCGCGGCCTCAACACCAACGGCGGTATCGAGCTGGGCGGCCGTATGCGCGAGATCGACAAGGAGGACGTGCGCAGCGCCGTCGAGCGCGCGCGGGCAGTCGAAAGGCCCCCGGACCGCGAGATTCTGCACCTGCTGCGCCGCCAGTTCATCCTCGACGACCAGCCGGGCATCTTCGATCCCGTCGGCATGGTGGGCAAAAAGCTTGAGGTAGATCTGCACATCGCCACCTGCTCCGGCAGTGCCCTGCAAAGCACTGTCACCTGCGCCAACCGCGCCGGGCTTGAGGTCACCGAGGCTGTGCTCGAGTCGATCGCCTCGGCCGAGGCCACGCTTTCGGCCGACGAGCGCGAGCTGGGCGTCTGCCTGCTCGACATCGGCGCGCACTCCAGCGACCTGGTGGTGTTCTTCGAGGGCGCCGTCGCGCACACCGCCTCCGTTCCCATCGGCGGGCAGCACTTTACCAATGATCTGGCGGTGGGCCTGCAGATGCCCGTGGCTCATGCCGAAGTGATCAAGCGCCAGTATGGCCACTGCGTGGTCACGGCAGTGCCTCAGCAGGCGGAGATCGAAATCGCCAACCCCCAGCCGCAGATGCTGCGCCTGCGCACCATTGCGGAGATCCTCGAGCCGCGCGCCCGCGAGCTCTTCTATTACGTGAAAGAAAGCCTGCGCCAGGGCGGCGTGATCGAGGCCCTGGGAGCCGGCTGCGTGCTCACCGGCGGCGGGGCCATGCTGCCCGGAATGCTCGATGTCGCCGAAAGCCTGTTGCGGGTTCCGGCTCGGACGGGGATGCCGGTGCGTCTATCCAACATGCCCGGTGAGCTTGCCCATCCCAGCTTTTCGACCGCCATCGGCATGATCTTGTATGCTCACCGCACCAGGGTAAATCACGCGGCGGAGAATAATAATTTACGCTCGAAGCTGCGCGCCATCTTCGCAGGCAACTTTGAGGCGTGGACGTGATCGAAGATGGATCAGGAGACCGGAGTCAGATGGAACAGCAAAAGAACGAAACCGGGGAGATGCGGATTCAGTATCACGAAGAGAACCCGCGCGGAGCCCGCATCAAGGTCATCGGCGTGGGCGGCGGCGGCGGAAATGCCGTCAATCGCATGATTCAGGCTCGCATGGAAGGCGTCGAGTTCATCGCTGCCAATACCGACGTGCAGGCGCTCAAGGTCTCGCATGCTCCGGTCAAGCTCCAGCTTGGTGTCCGGCTCACCTCCGGCCTGGGCGCGGGAGCCAACCCCGACGTGGGCCGCCGTGCAGCCCTCGAAGACTCGGAGAAGATCATCGAGGCGCTGGAAGGCGCGGACATGGTCTTCGTCACCGCCGGCCTGGGCGGAGGCACGGGCACCGGCGCGGCGCCGGTCATCGCCTCGCTGGCCAGCGAGATGGGCATTCTCACCGTCGCCGTCATCACCTGCCCCTTCGGCTTTGAGGGCAAGCGCCGCCAGCAGCAGGCCGAGCGCGGCCTCAAGGAATTGTTGGAGAGCGTCGACACGATGATCGTCATCCCCAACGAGAAGCTGCTCGCCGTGGCCAAGGACGCCGGCTTCTTCGAGAGCTTCCGCATCGCCGACGACGTGCTCCGCCAGGGCGTGCAGGGCATCTCCGACATCATCACCATTCCCGGCATCATCAACCGCGACTTTGCCGACGTAAAAACCACCATGGCCGGCATGGGCCACGCCGTCATGGGGACGGCGGTGCGCTCGGGAGAGAATCGCGCCATCGAAGCTGCCAAGGCGGCCATGGCTTCGCCTCTGCTCGAGGAAGGCGCCATCGACGGCGCCCGCGGCATTCTCATCAACATCACCGGCTCCAGCACGCTCAAGCTCTCCGAGGTCAATGATGCCTCCTCGCTCATCCAGTCCGCCGCTCACGAAGACGCCAACATCATCTTCGGCGCGGTGCTCGACGAGAAGATGGGTGAAGAGGTCAAGATCACCGTGATCGCCACCGGCTTCCGCGACCAGATGCCGGAGCGGCGCGCGCGCATGTTGAGCGTGGAAGAGAACCCTGTGGTCTCGGTGCCGCCGGCCTCCGAGCCGGTGGTCTCAGTGCCCCTGGTGGCGCCGGACAACTGGCTGCCCGAGCCCAAGCCCGCGCCGGCACGTTTCCTCTCGGAGGACGAAGAGGCTGAAAAGGCCGGAGAGAGCCAGAAAGAGCCAGCCGCTAAGGACAAATGGGACGAGTTGGACGCAATGGTCAAGCCGGCATACTTCTCTGCCGCAGCACCCCCCGCACCCGCCTTCGAGGTTGCCGCCCCGCCCGCGCAGCCGCCCGCGGCCCCAAAACAAGAAGAGATGGAACTGGTAGCCGCGCCGGCACGGCCCAAGTTCGCCGAATTGTCGGAGGAACCGGCCTACACACCACTGCCCAGAGACTATGCTTCGGAGTTCATGGGCGGCGGGCGCGCTCCGGCCTCGGAGGAGAACCGCGCCCAACCGGGGACGCCGCTCTCCTCCGAGGCCAATGAAGACGAGCAGCGGGATCTCGACAAGCCGGCCTTTCTCCGCAGATTGCAGTTTTAGGATCTTGTCGAAAAGCTCCCGGCTCGTGTCAGGGCACGACTTCAGTCGTGCCGTAAGGCTTGCAAGATCAAGCGGGGCTTTAGCCCCTGAGGTATGAAATTGGAGTTAGATTTAGATTTTCAACGGGTTCTTTGGGGGAGTCTGGGGACAATTTTCCTCAGAATGCAGGTTTTCTGCCGAAATATCATGTTTTGGCGACACAAATGCTAAGTCTATGAGGGTAAAGTTTTTGCAGTAGGGCAAAGCGGTCTTGCATCCAATGAGGTGTACCAAAAGTAACTAGCTTCGTCTGGATGGTGACCTCGATCACATGCCGGGTAGTCTTTGGGGGGTAAGGTAGGGTCTATCCGTCGCGGAGAGTGAATGCAGCGCGCAAAGCCGATAGGCCGAAAGTGTGGTTTCTAAAGGCACACGCACGACACGAAATCCATCGTTGAGAGGATGTTCACTGGATGAAGCTGTCTCGCATATCGGCATTTGGATTGCTCCTGCTTGTTCCCGGTTTTGCCGCGCTGGCCGCGGCGGCGCTGGACGCGCCGCATCCGCTGCGCCACGCCAAGGGAGCCGAATCCCATCTTGCGGAATCCCATCGCGCCGCGGCTCATGCGGCCCGCCCGGCCCGCAGTTCCGTAGCCGCTCATGCCGGCGCAACCCGTGCCGCACAGAAAACCCTGCATACCCGATCGCAACCACGCCTGACCGCAGCAGGCCGCGCCAGAGCCGGCGCGCGCCGCGTGGCCCTCACCCGCCGGCGCCACCACTACTATGAGCGTTTCACCGCCAGCTCCTTTGCCAGCGAAGGCATGCTGGCCGGCGACCTGACGGCCGGCGAAGATCCGGTGGTCCGCCAGGCGGCCATCGACGCTCTGGGCGACATGAACGGCACCGCCGTGGTCATCGACCCCTCCAACGGACGCATTCTGGCCATGGTCAACCAGAAGCTGGCCCTCTCGCCCGGCGCCGAGCCCTGCTCGACCATCAAGCTCACCGTCGCCATGGCCGCGCTATCCGAGGGCCTGGTCACCCGCGACACGCCCGTGCAGTTGGGCGGCTTCCATATGAACATGACCCAGGCGCTGGCCAAGAGCAACAACCTCTACTTCGAGGAACTCGGCCGGGAGCTGGGCTTTGAGCGCGTACGCCACTACGCCAACCTCTTTGGCCTCGGCGAGCTGGCCGGCTACAACATCGAGGGCGAACAACTCGGCGTCTATCCCGACCAGGAGCTTCCCGCCTCAGAAGGCGGCGTGGGCCGCATGTGCAGCTTCGGCCAGGGCGTCTCGCTCACTCCGCTGCAACTGGGCGCATATGTCGCGGCCCTTGCCAACGGCGGAACCCTCTATTACCTCCAGCACCCCACCACAGCGGAAGAGGCCGCCAAGTTCGAGCCCAAGATCAAGCGCACTCTGGACATCGCCCGCTTCGTCCCCGACATCGAAGACGGAATGGCCGGCGCGGTCGAATACGGAACCGCCCGCCGCTTGCGCGTCAACTTCCACGAATTGCCGGTTTTTGGCAAGACCGGAACCTGCTCGGACAACGGTACCCGTTTCGGCTGGTTCGCCTCATTCTCCGACTCGCCGCAGGGCAGCCTGGTCACCGTCTTCTTCCTCGAAGGCGGACGTCCCACCTTCGGCCCTCGCGCTGCTGAGCTGACCGGCGAGTTCTACAAGAACCTCTGGGACCGCAACTGGTTTGCTTCCAGGGGCCAGCAGGATTCAGCCTCCGTTCCCGCAGCGGCCCCTCCTGCGGCGCAAGCGCAACCGTAGAGCGTCTTTTTTTGAGAACTTCACAAAGCCAGACAGAGAGGCCGCCTTCGGGCGGCCTTTTCCATGCCTTGCATCATAATGCTCCGAGCATGAAGCCAATCGGCCCCTGACATCATCGAACAGCACGAGACCGCCCGCTATCTCCCGCTGTTGTTTCTCAGCAGGTGCAGCGCTCCAATCTCCCTTAAGCGAGGAGTGGACCCTTCCCCATGGCTTTGCCGGAACACATCCTGCTCGTCTACGGCTACTTGCTGCTCTTTGCCTGGGTTCTGGTCGAGCAGTGTGGAATTCCCCTGCCCGCCACACCGGTATTGCTCGCCGCCGGTGCTCTCTCCGCCGAGCGCGAACTCAACTTTACCTTCGCCCTGCTGGTCGGCCTCCTGGCCTGCCTCATGGCAGACAGCACCTGGTTCCTAATCGGACGCCGCTACGGGCACCACATGCTGCGCATCCTCTGCAAGCTATCGCTGGAACCGGCAGTCTGCGTCCGGCGCACGCAGAACTCCTTTGGCCGCCGCCGCGCCGTCACGCTTATGATCGCCAAGTTCGTGCCTGGCCTGGCCACGCTCGCTGCTCCTGTTGCCGGTCAGAACGGAATGGCGTACTTGGAGTTCCTTTTCTTCGACGCCATCGGAGCCACGGCGTGGATCGGCGCTCTTCTGATCGTCGGCCGCCTCTTCGGTGATGCGCTCCGGCGCAACCCCAGCCTGCTCAACTGGGCTGGCCGCTTCTCCGGCGCCCTGATGCTCCTGGCCATTCTGGCCTTCTTCGTGGCCCGTGTCCTTCGCCGCCGCATGATCATCAAGAAGCTCGTCGCCTCACGCCTGGAGCCAGAGGAACTCAAGCGCCAGCTCGACTCCGGCGAGAAGGTCTACATCGTGGACCTGCGCCATCCCCTCGAGTTGTTGCCCGACCCCCGCACCCTCCCCGGCGCTCTCCTTTTCTCGCCTGAATCGCTCGCCGCGCGACACCATGAGATTCCCCGCGACCGCGACATCGTCCTCTTCTGCACCTGCCCCAGCGAGGCCACCGCCGCCAGGACCGCCATGACCTTGCACAAGCTGGGCATCGAACGCGTCCGCCCCCTGCGCGGCGGCTTCGACGAGTGGAAGCGCCTCGGTTTTCCGCTGGACGCCATCCAGCCCGCCTTCGCCACCCAGGCAAATTAGTTCTGGGGCAACTCACGAATTCTCTTGATTGCCGAGTCGGCTCCCAATTCTCATTCGAGATCTACCCTCTTGCCTTTCCTCCCGTAGGGAGGGCAGGAAAATAGCCCACGGTGGAGCGCAGCGAAACCCTGGGAAAGGAATTACAAATTGAAATCGCGCCCCGAAGGAAGATCGCCGTACCACCCTATGGCTTTCAGGCAACCTCCACCACTCAATCTCGACGATGGCCGCCTCAAGCCCCCAAAAGCCGTAGTATGAATGGGGAAGAAGCATAGCCTGAGGAGCACCCCATGGCCTACGACGATCTCCGCGATTGGATCAAAACCCTCGAAAAGCATGGCGAACTCCGGCGTATCCGCGAAGAAGTCTCGCCCGAGCTCGAAATCACCGAGATCACCGACCGCGTCTCGAAGGCTCGCGGGGGCAAATACTCGCCTGGCGGCCCAGCCCTGCTCTTTGAAAACGTCAAAGGCCATCCCGGCCACAAGGTCTTCATCAACCAGTTCGGCAGCGAACGCCGCATGGCCCTCGCCCTCGGCGTAGACTCTCTGGCCGAAATCGCCGAGCGCATCACCGGCTTGATGAACCTCAAAGCCCCCGAGGGCTTCCTCGACAAGCTCAAAATGCTGCCGCAGTTGGGCGCGCTCTCGAGCGCCTTCCCCAAGACCGTCGCCGCCAAAGACGCCCCCTGCAAGGAAGTCAT
Source organism: uncultured Acidobacteriaceae bacterium (assembly GCA_963710875.1). GTDB lineage: Bacteria > Acidobacteriota > Terriglobia > Terriglobales > Acidobacteriaceae > Telmatobacter. The sequence goes on from CAVQBW010000006.1 coordinate 1,002,683, forward strand.
TCGCAAAGAAAATCTGAACCTCAACTGGTTTCCCATCCTCAAGTGCTGGCCCCACGACGGAGGCCGCTTCATCACCCTCCCTTGCGTCGTCACCCGCGACCCGCGCTCGGGCAAGCGCAACGTCGGCATGTACCGGATGCAGGTCTACGACGGCCAGACCACCGGCATGCACTGGCAGCGCCAGAAGGTCGCCGCCGAGCACTACCGCGAAGCGCTGCGTGCGGCAGCCGCGCGTTCCGCGCAAGAGCACGACTCATTCTCCGAAAAGGCAGCCCGCGTAGCCGCAATGGCCGAGTCAGCCGGCGGCGCGGTCTCCATTCCCGATGGCCCCATTGGAGGCCTGCCGCAAGTCGCGCTCGGCAATCTCAAAGGCTCGCGCCTCGAAGTCGCCGTAGCCATCGGCACCGATCCCGCCACCACCTTCGCCGCCATCGTCCCCGCCCCGCCCGAGGTCGAGGAGTATCTCATCGCAGGCTTCCTGCGCGGCTCCCCCGTCGAAATCGTTCAATGCGAAACCGTCGATCTCCAGGTCCCCGCCCACGCCGAAATCATTTTGGAGGGCTACGTCGAGCTCGGCGAACTCCGTGACGAAGGCCCCTTCGGCGACCACACCGGCTTCTACACCCTCACCGACCAGTACCCGGTCTTCCACCTCACCTGCATCACCCACCGCCGCGACCCCATCTACGCCGCGACCATCGTCGGCAAGCCGCCCATGGAGGACGCCTACATGGGCAAGGCCGTCGAGCGCATCTTTCTGCCCGCAATGCGCATGGCCATTCCAGAACTCGTCGACATTCATCTCCCCGTCGAGGCCGTCTTCCACAATTTGATGATTGTTTCGATCCGCAAAAGCTATCCCGGCCAGGCGCGCAAGGTCATGAACGCCATCTGGTCCCTCGGCCAGGCCATGTTCACCAAGTGCATCGTCGTGGTCGACGAAGACTGCGACGTGCAAAACATCCCCGAAGTCGTCTTGAGAGTAGCCAACAACATCGACCCCGAGCGCGACATCCAGTTCACTCTCGGCCCCGTCGATTCCCTCGACCATTCCAGCCGCCTGCCCAACTACGGCTCCAAGATGGGCATCGACGCCACCAGAAAATGGCAAGCCGAAGGCTTCACCCGCCCCTGGCCCGCCATGATAGAAATGGACCGCGCCACCAAAGCCAAAGTCGATGCCCTCTGGGCCAAGCTGGGGCTTTGATCGGCAGCCCGACCTCAGCCGCCTCATTTTTGCTTGTCATCCTGAGCGACCGAAGCGCAGCGAAGGGAGTCGAAGGACCTGCGTTTGCATTTCATGCTTTTTATCAAGGCACGACCTCACAGGCTGCAGAGAAACCTCACAGGAGCCCAGAAGCGTCAGGGCATGACTTCAGTCGTGCCGCAGAGCCAACAAAATGGTCCGGGCTTTAGCCCCTGAGGCAGTTCTTTCCCCTCTTCAACTTTCATCGTAAGCTGCCTCATCCGTAGTAAACAGCGAATTCATCTTGTCCATGTCGCATAGTCAAGAGCCCGTCGAACGAAGTCTGGGATACGGTCCATACCTTCAGAAAATCACGTATTGCGGCCACCCCCAGTGGAGTTACGCGATATTCGCTGGCAAAATATCGACGATGTATGAGAATCAGCTCGATGAGCAACAGATGAAGGCAATTTAATGTGTTGTACATCGGATTGTCATCCTTAATTCGCGCTCTAGTTCCCCAAACTGTAGGGTGCATCAACTTCGATGGAAAGATATAGCAGTTGAGATAGAGATGCCCCATGCCCACGCTTTCGGCCATATCCTTCGTGTTGAGGGTTGTCCATGAAGTTGGCCTCTGATTGCCGCAGACTGAGCACTTCTCTTGCTTGTTCTTCTTACGTGCTTCCTTGGCGCGGGTGGAAATATTGGTCCACGCCGGTTCGCCAACACTCATTCCGGTCAAACGTTTTACGCCTTTGAGGATTTGTTCCCAATCCACGGCATCATAGTTGAGAAAGTCCTCAACCTTGTCGGGATTCCGAAGGAGATACTTTAGTGTGACGATTCGCTCAAAAACCGCGCGAAGAAAGTATTGAGAGCCGTAGTGCGAATCGTTATATGACAACGTCATCAAGTCGTTCGCGTCAACATGCGTAGAGGCCATGAACCCCACAATTAGTTCTCCCAGTTGATCGTCATCCTGCAAATGGGTCTGGATTATCAGGCGCACAATCGATTTCAAAGAGCGATCAATAATGGCTGGGAATTCGGGACGCCACGCCAGCAATTCGGCCCAGCTATGTGGAACCGATGTTTTGTCGTTAGTCTCCATCTAGCTTCAATGATAATCATCGCCGGGTGCCCCATCCATTCCGCAGTTTTATCGCGGAATGGGTGGGAGACCACGAACCCCAACCAGCGTTTTTCTGCCCCCTGATCTCTGTCGAGAAACCACGAACCCCCTGCGAGCGAAAAGCGAGCCGCTGGCCCCACCGCAGGTGGTTGCAGATAATTACATCTCTTCGTCGCACAATAATCCTTAGAAGCTTTCCCTCAAATCGTCCACGTAACTCCTTATCCTGGACGATTTTGCAGAGAACTTCTTTGTTTCGAAGATTTTACGGCGCAACCCTGTCCGTAAGCTCAAGAAAACAAGGAATTTGTTTACAAAATACGGGTGGGGTAGGTGGGAAGCCAGGAGCCTTATGGCGGGTGGCGCAGGTCTGACCATCCAAAATTGAATGGGTGCCCCAGGTCCGGATTTTCGGACCTGGGAAACCACGAACCTCTACCAACGTCTTTTCTGTCCACTGGCCACCGACCTTCTACTTCGATCCAGCAGCCCCAGCCGCCGGCGCAGCCGGCTTCTTGATCGACACCAGCTCCACCTCGAAGATCAGTGTCGCATTCGGCCCGATCTCTCCCGGTCCATTCGGTCCATAAGCCAGATTGGACGGCACAAAGAGCTGCCACTTCGATCCCACCGGCATCAGTTGCAGCGCCTCGGTCCAGCCCGCAATCACGCCCTTTACCGGGAAGGTCGCCGGCCCGCCGTGCTTTTCCGACGCGTCGAACTCCGTTCCATTGATAAACGTGCCCTTGTAGTTGCACACCACCGTGTCGTCCAGCGTCGGCTTCTCGCCCGTGCCCGCCTGTAGAATCTTGTACTGTAGGCCGCTGGGCAGCGCCACCACGCCTTCCTTCGTCTTGTTCGCGGCCAGGAACGCTTCGCCTTCCTTCTCGGCCGCTGCGCCCTTCTCCGCCTGCTCCGCCGCCTGCTTCTTGCGCATCTCCTGCGACGCCGCCGCCAGCTCGGTCTCCATCTCCTGGTCGGTCAGCGCGGTCTTGCCGCCGTTGAACGAATCTGCGAATGCCTTCCCAAACACGGCTGGATCAAGCTCCAGTCCCTGCTTGTGGAAGCTCTCCGCAATTTTCATTCCCAGCGCGTAGCTGAACTTGTCTTTGTCCGTCTTGAGCTCGGCAGTATCCTGCGCCGCCGCGGCAAACGAGAGCAGAAGCGCGATTGCCGCTGCCGATATCCATTTTTGCTGGGTCATGTCTCTATCCTTTTCCAGCTAGATTTTACAGCACACGCGCCGTTCCCCTTATGCCCGCAGCAATCGGGCGGGGCTTCTCGCGGGCGGCCCGCATTTCGACTCTGAGATGTGGGAGACGAAGGACCACAATCGCCGAGTGGTGTACTCAAAGTCTTCCGGAATCTCAATCTTCATTCAGCCACTGGTGCCCCATCCATTCCGCAGTCTCATCGCCGAATGGATAAGAAACCAGGAACCCCAACCGGCGTTTTTCTGTCCACTGACCACTGTTCACTGATGCGATACCGCGAACCTCAACCCGCCAGCCGAAGGCCGCCCGCCTGGACGGCAAGTCCCCCCACCGCAGGTGGCGGTTGCAGATAATTTCCCTTCCGGCGCGCACAATCATATTTGGGTGAAAAAATGTCGAACCGGAAGCCAATCGCAGCGATTTCCCTGGCCCCAGGTCCCATAGTCCATAGTCCCTCAATCCCTCAGTCCCACCCAGACCACCCCCTACCCCCTGGGGGTCCGATTCTCCGTTTGTTCGCCTTATCCTCCGGCAACTACCAGAAAATATTATACTTATCCGTCTCAATTTCGCGAAAAGACACAGCGGAATATCACGGAAAACGCCCCAAAATGCCAAAAGGCGCTTGAAAAACTGTCGGTTTTTGGGGGGGAATTCGGCAGCAGAAACCGAAAGAGTTCTCCGCTCCGCGGGTGGCCCGCATCTCGAATTTGAGATGTGGGAGACGATGAACCCCAATCCGCCACTTTTCATCTCTGAAACTTCGTGGACGACCGTCCCAGATCCGGAGTCTCGGACCTGGGATATAAGTACACGACCGCTGCCAGCGCCGAGGTCGGCGTCTCTCCGACAGCCTACTGGCAAAGACCAGTCCCGATAGCCGAGGAGTGCGATCCAGACGGGATAAGACGCCATGCGCGTCTTATCCCGTCTGTTGTCTAAATCGGATCGTGCTCTAGCGGTGACCCCCGCCGTGCCCGCCGCCATGACCACCGCCGCGATATCCGGGGAGGGCGTGTTCGCCGCCTCCATCGTGGCCAGCGGGGCCTACATGGCCTCGCCCATCCCGCGCTTCGTTTGCGTGGAAGTGGTTGAAGCGCTCCGCTCCGCGCTCCGGCAACGGTCCAACGTAACCGTGATGCGGGTCAAAGCGGTTGTCGACGTGGCCGAAAAAGCCGCGAGGGCCGTGAAACCAGGGGCCAGCTCCAAGGAATACCCCGCCAACAAACCAGTCGGGCCCATAGTAGCCGTAGGGAGCACAGTCATACGGCGGATAGTCGAAGTACCCGTAAGGGCACACGGGAGCCGGTCCAATGTTTATGCCAACGGAAACCTGGGCGTGCGCCATCGGCACACAGCAGAAAAGGGCAACCGTGAGAGCTGCGAAAGCAAGCGCGTTGACTTTGAACATGATCTCTCCTTGATTGATTTAGAGTTGCCAAACGGTCAGCGAGTTGTCTCTCCGGTCCGCTTCTTCAGCCTGGACAACTGATCGCGCCATAGTATCGGGGATCAGTACCGGCAGGCCGGCAATGTCGAGGAGCCGACCGGGGTTCGATTCTCTACTGGCGATATCATCCCACAGCGCGTTTCGAGATTCAACCTGGCCCTCTCTTGCGAGTCCCGGCCGGAGGGTCACCCATTCGGGAATTACACCAAACCGTCTTGCAGATCATTTCCTGTATTCTGCTACCCTAAAGTCGAGTCGGCCTCCTGGTAGGGTCGGCTTTGCATATATAACTCAAAAAGCACCCCCTACCCCAAGGGTCCGATTCGATCTTTGTTCGCCTTCCTCTGTGCGACATGAGCGCGCCTCTCTGCGATACCCTAAACTTATGCGGGTCGTTCCCTCTCGGCTTCTTTCTCTTTTGATCCCGGCAGCGCTCACCGTCGCGGCGCCTCTGTCGGCCCAGCAGGCCCCCGACAACTTCCGCTGGGTTGACTTCCACTCCGCCAAAGAGGCTGACACCATCGCATGGGTCAAGCGCTCGCTGGAGCCGGAGAAGTGGACGGCGATTCGGGAGATCGGCGTCGAATACGATGCGGCCCTGGTCGTCACCACGCTGCGTCCTACGCCGCAGTCGCTGCCTGCCGCCGACAGCTTCACCGTCTGGAACCTCTCGCTCACCAGCCACAACATGGCGCCGCTCATCCGGGGCGTCAACCTGCGCCTGCTCGACTGGATTCTGTTATCGGAAGGCAGGCCGCGCGAACTTGCTGCCCTCTACGACGACTGCGGCGAGTGTTCGGCGACTACCTTCTTCACCGCCTTCCACTACGACATCGCGCAGCACATGTGGACGGCGCGCTGGATGCGCGGCACGCACGCCGCGCCGATTTGGACCACAAGCGCCTCGCCCGGCGTAACCCTGACGCAGGTCTACGCTCTGCTGGCCGAGCCCAACGGGCGCCAACAGATGGCCACATGGAGCCACTTCGACCACGGCCAGGACGAGCCAGCCGTCGACAGCCTCTTCCGCTACGATCTCGACCCCTTGAGCGGCCTCGAGCGCACCGAGCTTCTCAGCGGCAAGGAGGCCGAGATCATGAAGCAGCGCCTCTGCAGCGCGCAGAGCGAGGGGCCGGACCTCGCGCGCGGGCAGGATTCGCCGCTCTGCCAGCAGGCGCCCAAGCCACGCCCCGAGCGCAAGCCCGTCACCACCCCGCCGGCAAACAACCACGGCCAGTCCCAGCCGCCCAGGGCGCGGCGCTAACTGATCGCGCGGTGGTCAATAGTGGACTGTGCCTACCCATTCGCTCTCAATAGCATCCAAGTGAGATGGAGAATGAAATGAGCCGTTCCTCAATATTTGCATCATTGCCTCTGCTTACCTTGGCAGCCGCGCTGTGCGCCGCTGGATGCCACAATAATCCACCCCTGGCCGCCGCGGATAACAGCCAGCCGGGCACACAGGGCCAATCCTCTGACCCGGCTGCGAACAATATGGTCCCCGTTTCTACGGGCTCGAACACTGCCGCTCCAGCGACTTCCAGCGCTCAGCAAAGCGCTCCGGCGCCCGAGGAGAACAGCTCCTATCCCCAAACCTCGGACCAGGGTTCGGATGATCCGGGATACGGAGAGCAGCCGGAATACACCGCTGCCCAGCCCCCGCCGCCACTGCCCGAATACGACCAGCCTCCGGCTCCCGGCGACGGCTATCTCTGGACGCCCGGCTACTGGGCGTGGGGTCCGGAAGGCTACTACTGGGTGCCCGGCGCGTGGGTGCAGGCTCCGTACGAGGGCGCTCTCTGGACCCCCGGCTACTGGGGCTTCTGGAATAACTCCTACGGGTTTTACCCCGGCTACTGGGGGCAGTACATCGGCTACTACGGCGGCATCAACTACGGCTTTGGCTACATCGGCTTTGGCTACGAGGGCGGCTATTGGGGTGGTGGCCACTTCAACTACAACCGCTCGGTCAACAACATCGACACCTCCGGGGTGCATTACGTCTACAGCCACTCGGTCAGCGGAAACAACCGCGGCGGCGGTGTGAGTTTCAACGGAGGTTCGGGTGGTCTCCGGGTGCACGCGCGCCCCGCGGAACTGGCGGCGATGCATCAGACCCACACCGCGCCCATGAGGGAGCAGGTGCAGAATCAGCGTGCCGCCAGCACCAATCGGGCACAGTTTGCGAGTGTCAACCATGGCCGGCCAGCGAGTTTGGCCGTCGCCAAGCCACTTGCAGCGGATCACAACGTGAGGGCTCCAGCGGCGTTGCAGAGAACCAATCGTGCAGTAGCGCAGCGGCAACAGCGCCTAGTCGCTCCGCAGCGCCAAGTCGCTCCGCAACAACGTCAGGCTGCTCCGCAACGGCAAGCGGCTCCGCAACGGCAAGCTGCACCGCAGCGTCAGGCGGCTCCGCAACAGCGCCAGGCTGTTCCGCAACAGCGTCAGGCTGCTCCACAACGTGAAGCAGCTCCGCAGCACCAAGCCGCTCCGCAACGGGAGGAGGAGCATCCGAAGTAGTAGCATCCTGCGGCAAATCCGCACGGGATGCTGCGGACATCAAGGCAATGCGTGCGCGATAGCCGCGCCGTCCGAACGGGACGGGAACAAGGTTGCGCATCGGGAAAGGTGAATCCCACCTGAATCCATCGTATACTGGGCGTATGTCGATCGTGCGCAACCTCGCCGGCATCGCCAAGGGCATGAGCATCACCTTCGGGGAAATCTTCGAGCCCACGCAGGTTGAGAACTATCCCGACGGCGACGGCCCCCTGCGCGGGGCGGTCCTCGAGCAGCGCTACCGCGGCGCGCACGTCCTCCAGCGCGACGAGAATGGTCTGGAAAAGTGCGTGGCCTGCTTCCTCTGTGCTGCCGCCTGCCCTTCCAATTGCATTTATATCGAGGCAGCCGAGAATACCGAGGCGCATCGTATCTCCTCCTCAGAGCGCTACGCCAAGGTCTACAACATCGATTACAACCGCTGCATCTTCTGCGGCTACTGCGTTGAAGCCTGCCCCACAGACGCCATCACCCACGGCCACGGCTTCGAGTTGGCAACCCTGAATGCCACCAACCTGGTCATGCGCAAGGAAGATATGCTGGTGCCGGTGAGCGCGCTGACGGCTGGAAAATAGCACCATTCTCCTTACGTCAATCAACCTAACCGAAAATCTCCAGCTATCCTAAAAGGTTGGCTGCATTTCCTGTTTTCCAACGCGGCCAGCGAGTTCAGGAGCCATTTTGACGGATTTTCTCTCAGAGCTGAAACAGCGCGTGCTGGTCTTCGACGGCGCGCTGGGCACCAATGTGCAAAAGCGCAATCTGACAGCCGAGGATTTTTGGGGCAAGGAGGGCTGCAATGAGCTGCTCGTGCTCTCGCGGCCCGACGTCATCCGCACGATTCACGCCTCGTTTCTCGATGCTGGTTGCGATGTAATAGAGACGGACAGCTTTGGATCGGCGAGCATCGTACTTGCCGAGTACGATCTCGCCGATCGCGCGCATGAGCTGAATCTTGCCGCAGCGCGCCTGGCCCGCAAAGTTGCCGATGAATACACCACTCCCGACAAGCCGCGCTTCGTCGCCGGCTCTCTCGGCCCCACGACCAAGCTGCCTTCGCTGGGCCACATCGGCTACGACGCCATGGCCGCTGCTTATCGCGAGCAGGCCGCGGCCCTCATCGAGGGTGGCGTGGATGTGCTGCTGATCGAAACCAGCCAGGACCTGCTGCAAGCCAAAATCGCCCTCGCCGCCTGCCACGACGCCATTCGCGATGCACGTGAGGGCCGCGCCCCCTCGACAGGCCGCAACGTTGCTTTACAGGTTCAGATCACCCTCGAAGCCACCGGCACCATGCTGCTCGGCTCCGAGGTCGGCGCGGCTCTGGCTGTGCTTGAGAGCCTGCAACCCGACGTGATCGGCCTCAACTGCGCCACCGGCCCGGCGGAGATGAACGATGCGGTCCGCTTCCTCTGCCAGAACTCGACGCTGCCCATCAGCGTGCAGCCCAACGCCGGTCTGCCGCAGAACGACGGCGGTCAGGCTGTCTACAAGCTCACGCCCGCGGAGCTGGCGGCCCACCATCGCCGCTTCGTCGCCGAATACGGCGTGCAAATTGTCGGCGGCTGCTGCGGAACCACACCCGAGCACCTGCGCGCCGTGGTCGAGGCTCTCAAGGGCGTTACACCCGCTCCGCGTTCGGTCAAACCGCAATCAGTGGCGGCCAGCGCCTTCAGCGCAGTGCTGCTCGAGGCCGACGCGCAGCCCATCATCATCGCCGAGGAGATGAACACCACGACGCGCCTTGAGAGCTTTCGCAACATGGTGCGCGCCGGCGACTACGACGGCATCCTCGCCATGGCCAAGCGGCTTATTGGCGAAGGCTCGCAATTGCTCGATCTCTGCTGCGCCATCGTCGGCGAGGACGAGGTCGGCTACATGAACGCGGTGCTCGAGAAGATCGCTACCCGCGTCACCGCGCCCATCGTCGTCGATTCCACCGAGGCCAACGTCATCGAAGAGGCGCTCAAGCGCATCCCCGGCAAGCCCGTCATCAACTCGATCAATCTCGAAGATGGCGAGAAGCGCACCAGCCTTGTGCTGCCCATGGCGCGCCGTTACGGGGCCGCGGTCATCGCGCTCACCATCGACGAACAGGGCATGGCGCTCACCGCCGATCGCAAGGTGTCCATCGCGCACCGTATTCACGATCTTGCGGTCGACAAGTACGGCCTGCGGCCTGAGGACCTGATCTTCGACGCGCTCACCCTGCCCATCTCCACCGGCCAGGAGGACTATCGCTCCGCCGCCATCGAAACTCTCGAAGCCGTACGCCGCATCAAGCTGGAGCTTCCGCGTTGCCGGACCGTGCTCGGTGTCTCCAATATATCCTTCGGCCTCAACGCCTATGCCCGCCGCGTGCTCAACTCGGTCTTTCTCAACGAGGCCGTCGAACGCGGTCTCGACACGGCCATCGTCAACTACTCGAAGATCTATCCGCTCTACAAGATTCCCGAAAAGGAAGTCGAACTGGCCCGCAAGTTGATCTTTCAGGACCGCGCCGACGGCGATCCGCTGCAGATCTATATGGCCCACTTCACCAGCCTCGGCAAAGGCTCTGTGCAAGAGGAAGAGATCGCGGTCGAGAGCCTCACCACGGACGAGAAGCTCAAGCAACTCATCATTCGCGGCGAGCGCACTATTGGTCTCGGTGAGCAGAAACAAACCCTGGAAGAAGCGCTGGAGACGGCTCTCGCAGATCACACGCCGCTCGACCTCATCAATACGGTCCTCTTGGACGGCATGAAGACCGTCGGAGATCTCTTCGGCGCGCGCAAGATGCAGTTGCCTTCGGTGCTCGACTCGGCCGCGGTGATGAAGGCTGCCGTCGCCTACCTCGAACCGAAGATGGAAAAATCCGACGGCGGCGGCAAAGGCACGATGGTGCTGGCTACCGTCAAGGGCGACGTGCACGACATCGGCAAGAATCTTGTCGACATCATTCTCTCGAACAACGGCTATCGCGTCGTCAACCTGGGCATCAAGCAGCCCTCCGACGCGATCATCGCAGCCATGCGAGAGTCCGGCGCGGACGCCATCGGCCTCAGCGGCCTGCTGGTCAAGTCCACACTCGAGATGAAGTATGTCTTGCAGGATCTGGAGCGGCTTGGCCTCAGCATTCCCGTCATCTGCGGCGGCGCGGCTCTCACTCGCAAGTATGTCGAAGACGACCTGCGCAAGGAATACTCGGGGCCGGTCTTTTACGCCGAGGACGCCTTTGCCGGATTGCACGCGATGGCCGATCTCACGTCAAAAGATCCGGCAGTTCGCGAGAGCAGGGAAGAGGAGGGCCGGATGGTGAAGGTCTTCAACAGGCCCAGCGCTGCTACTCCCGATTTGAGTCTGGTCGAACTGACCGCCGAGGGCCGTTCGCCGGTCGTCAAGCGGGTTGCGGCGATTCCAACCCCCGCCTACTGGGGTGCGAAGGTTTACAAGAGCTACAACCTCGATGAGATCTTTCCCTACATCAACGAGACCGCGCTCTTCAAAAATCAGTGGCAGCTCAAGACCGCGGCGCAGGCCGATTATCTTCGCCTTGTCGAGGAGAAGTACCGCCCGATCCTCTTCGACCTCGAAGAAGAAGTGAAGGCGGCGGGATGGTTTGAGCCGCAGGCCGTCATCGGCTTCTATCCTTGCGCGGGCCAGGGCAACGACCTGGTCATCTTCGATCCAGACGACCCCGAGCGCGAACTCGAACGCATCACTTTGCCGCGTCAGGCGCAGGGCCGCAGGCTCTCGATCGCCGACTTCTTCGAGCCTCTTGAAGCTCGAAAGAACGGCTCCGTCCGGCGCGATGTGGTCGGCTTTTCCATCGTGACAATTGGCTCCGAAGCCAGCCGCCAGACCGCAAAGCTCTTCGAGGCCGGCGATTTTACAAAGTATCTCTATCTCCACGGCCTCTCGGTCGAGACAGCCGAGGCGCTGGCCGAGCTGGCTCACAAGCGGGCGCGCGAGTTTCTCGCGATCGCCGGCGAAGACTCGCCGCGCATCTCCGACCTTTTCCATCAAAAATACCGCGGCTCGCGCTACAGCTTCGGTTATCCGGCCTGCCCCAATCTCGAGGACCAGGCCAAGATCTTCCGCCTGCTCAAGCCCGAGGAGAAGATCGGCGTGCGCCTCACCGAGAGCTTTCTGCTGGAGCCGGAACAGAGCACCAACTGCATCGTCGTCCACCATCCCCAGGCCAAGTATTTTGTGGCGTAGAGCGCTGTCAAGCAATCCCCAAGCCAGCGCCTCGATGCGGCTCTCTGCCAACATCCTGCTTTCAGCCCTGAATGAAACAACTTAGGCGCTGTTGCCTGAAATGGAACTTGCACAGGCAGATTTGCGTAGAATTGCCTGAGCTTGTGCGAAAGTGAAATCAGAGCAATCAGAAACAAGGCATGTGTATCCTCCGCGAACGGCCGGGGCGCAACCTGGATGAAGCTCTGCACTCCCGGCCGTTCGTCTTTTCTCACCGCATCGGAGACACAACAAACTTGTTCTGACTACCGCCCCGCGTCCCGGTAGCGGCCCAGCTCTTTGACCATGTCGCAATGAGGCAGCAGCGCCTCGACGGCGCGCGAACCCTCCTCGGCGGCCTTCATCTGGCAGTCCACATAAAACATGTACTCCCATGGCTTGCCATGCACCGGGCGCGACTCTATCTTGGTCATATTGGCGCCGATCTCGGCCAGTCCGACCAGCGCCGCCACCAGCGAACCAGGGCGATTCTCGACTGAAAACGCCAGACTGATCTTGTTCGATTCCGGATCGGTCACCGCCTCCGCGGCCCGCCGCACCAGGAAGAAGCGCGTATAGTTCTCCGGGTTGTCCTCGATGCCGGCCTCCAGGATTTCCGCGCCATAGTACCGCGCCGCCGCCTCGCTTCCGATGCCCGCCGCGCGCCGGTCGCCCGACTCCACCAACTGTTTCACGCTGCCCGCTGTGTCGTAGGCGGCAAGAGACTTCATGGCGGGATGGGCGGCAAGAAACCGCCGGCACTGCGCCAGCGCCACCGGGTGCGACGAAACGCGCTCGATCTCCCCCATCGCCACGCCGGGCAGGGCGATCAGATTGTGCCGGATGCGCACCATCGTCTCCTGCTCCACCCGCACATCGTGGGTCAGCAGCAGATCGAAATGCTCCAAAACGGAGCCGGCCAGGCTGTTTTCGATGGGGATCACCGCGACATCCACGGCGCCCCCGCTCAGCGCGGCAAAGACCTCTGCCGAAAGCGAACAGGGAACAATCTCCCCATCGGGAACCAGCTTCATTGCCGCCTCATGGCTGAACGATCCCGGCTCTCCTTGAATTGCAATCTTCATCTGATTTCGTTTCTCCGTTCCTTAGAAACCTGGCATTCTGATAGTCGCTCCGTGCCCCATCCTTGCGCCTTTCTTCTGGCGCGAGGGTGGGAAACCATGCAGATCGCACACCCTGCCGAAGGCCGCTGGCGCCACAGCAGGTGGTTATTTCAACCACAAATCCCCCGCCACAAATCCCAGAAAAACCATCGCAATTACGCCATTCATCGTGAAAAAAGCGGCATTTAGCCGCCGAAGGTCGCGCGGCGAAACCAGCGAGTGCTCATAGGCCAGCAACAGCCCCACGGCCCCAATTCCCAGCCAGCCCACTGTCCGAAATTGAAACAGTTCTCCAAACCAGACCAGCAGCCCGAGCATCGCCAGGTGCATCGCCCGAGCCGTCCAGAAGGCCGCTGGAATCCCCGCCGCCTGGGGCAGGCTGTGCAGCCCCGCTGCGCGATCGTGCTCGCAGTCCTGGCAAGCATAGAGCACGTCAAATCCGCCCGCCCACAGCGTCACCGCCGCCGTCAGAACCAGAATGCGCGCGTCGAGAGAGCCGCGCACCGCAATCCACGCCGCCGTCGGCGCCAGTCCCAGCGCCAGCCCCAGCCCCAGGTGCGACCACCGCGTGACGCGCTTCAGGTAGCTATAGCCCAGCAGCACCACCAGCGCGAATGGAGCAAGATAAAGCGTCAGCCGGTTCAGTTCGGCGCAGGCCACGAGAAACACCGCAACGGCCAGCACGGTAAAGCCCAGCACAAACTGCCGTGTCAGCAGGCCAACGGGAATGGCGCGGCTCTTGGTTCGCGGATTGGCTGCGTCGAGATCGGCGTCGGCCCAGCGGTTGAAGGCCATCGCCGCCGAGCGAGCCGAGACCATGGCCACGAGGATCCACGCTATCTTGATCCACAAGGCGGGCCGCCCGCCAGGCAAACCATTCGCCGCCAGCAGCACCGCCGTCAGTGCAAACGGCAGCGCGAAGATCGAGTGCTCCCACTTGATCATCTCCAGCGTCGTTCGCGTCTTCGTCCACAAGCCCGGCATGGTTGGCTCCCAACCCAGTGTACTTGAGGGGCGGAGGGTTGACAGCAGTCGGGCATGCTTCAACGGCGTCCGTTTCCAGCCGTATCCCGTGAGCGGAAACGCAAGAAAAACTGCACACAGCGATGAGTTATCTGAGATATATTGACTGCTGCCGGGAAAGCACAACGGTTGCTCCGGTCCAAAAAGGAGAAAAAGTGAAGATCACCAAGATTACAAGCATACTCGGAGTTCTCCTCTATCTGGGATCTGTCAGCCTCATGGCGCAGACCATCCGAATCGGTGGCGAGTCGTTGCGCGCCAACGGCCAGATCGCTCATGGCTTTAAATACACGGGATCCTGCCCCGTCGACCTTAAATTCAGCTGGGGATTGATCGCCACCGGGCCAACCGCCGCAAGCTACCGCTTTGTCCGCAACGACGGCGGCCACACTACGAACTCACAGACCGTCAATCTGCCCCAGGCCAACCGCTCTATGCCGGTCTACTATGACTGGCGCCTCGGCGCGAACACTCCGAGGTTCGCCAACTTTACCGGCTGGGTGCAGATTCTCATCGACTCTCCCAACCCGGTCCAGGGAAAGATCGGTTTCACCATCCACTGCCAGTAGGGCAAATAAAGGTACACATTCTGGCCAGGACGGCGGACGTAAAGCCAGGCGGCAGCGCGAAGATCGAGTGTTGCTGCTAGATCATTGCTAGGCTCTGTCTTCCGCCTCTTCCGCCGTCCCCGCCAGCGGAATCACCGTATCCACCTTGGTCAGCTTGAACAGCTCCATCACCCGGCTGCTCACTCCGCATACGGTCATCCTGATGCCGTTCTTCTCGCAGTGGACGTAGTAATTGATAATCGCGCCCATCCCCGCTGAATCCATGTAGGGAACCGCGCTCAGGTCGAGGATGGCGGCGAGCGGCTCCAGGCCTTGGCGCAGCTCTTCCTGGAAGATGAAGAGATTGCGCAGCGTCAGCGGCCCGCTGAGACCGAGAATCCGCGTGCCGGGGACTTTGCCTGCCTGGCGGTCGATGGAGAGGGGAGCATCGGGATACATAGTGGTGCAAGTATAAGGAAGAAAACGCTCTGTGTCGTTACAATCGTGTGAATCTCGCGGGGCGAATGCCACCGGCCGCTCTTGTATACGAAAATAGCCTCATGGACTCGATCCGCATCGACAAGTGGCTCTGGGCTGCGCGCTTCTTCAAGACGCGCGCGCAAGCCTCGAAGGCCTGCGATCTGGGCCGGATTCTATCGAATAGAATCCCCGCCAAGCCCGCCCGCGAGGTTCGCATCGGCGACAAACTCGAAGTGAAAAACGATGGCGGCGACTTTCAGATCGAAGTCCTTGCGCTGAGCCAGATGCGCAGCCCGGCAGCGGTGGCGCAGACGCTCTATCGCGAATCCGACGCCAGCAAGGTGGCGCGGGCTCAAGTGGCAGCCGAGCGCAAGGCGATGCGCGAGTTCGCGCCCCTGCCCGAGCGACGCCCCACCAAGCGCGACCGCCGCCGCATCATCCAATTCCGCGGCCGGGGGTAGCTACTCTTCCGCGGCCCATTCGGTCATCGCCAGGGCCAGCAGCAGCACCCGCTTCAGTCCCGCTTCGCGGTCCTTGGCGCTATACCACTCGGCCAGCGTGTGCGCGCCGCCGCCGTCGCCGCCCGCGCCTATCGACAGCGCCGGAACCCCCAGCGAAAGCGGAATGTTGGCGTCGGTCGAGCCGAGGCGCAGGTCGGTCCGCAGGCCCAGATGGCGGTCCACGGCGCTGAGAGCCTCCAACAGCGGCGAGCCGGCGGGCAGTTGCGCGGCGGGCCGGTCGCCGATCTTGTCGATCTTGAAGGCCAGCAGGCCCCGGCCCTTCCTGGCGGCAGAGGCTGCCTGGGCGTTCCAGTGATTCACGGCGTCCTCGACGGCGCGATAGAGGGCAACCTCCAAAAGCACAATCCGCTCCGCGCTGGTGGAGCGGAAATCGATCGAGGCCTGCGCGCTTTCGGGGATGGAGTTGACGCTGGTGCCGCCGTGAATCGTTCCCAGATTCAGCGTGGTCCGCGGCTCCTCCGGCAGCGGAGTTCCGGCTACGACGGCCAGCGCCGAGGCCAGCGCGGCAATCGGGTTGGGCGTTCCCGCATCGGTAAAGCTGTGCCCGCCGGGACCGGTGACCGTGACGCGGTAGCGGCGGCTGCCCAGGGCTTGGGTCACGGCCGAGTCGGCGCCCGCTCCGTCAAGGACGATATGCGCGGCAATGCGGCCGGCCAGCGCGCCCTGCCCGTAGAAGTGGCGCACGCCGCGCAGGTCGCCCTCGCCTTCTTCGCCCACATTGCCCAGAAAAAGCAGCGGCGCCGCCAACGCTGCCCCGCTCCTGGCCAGGGCATGGGCAATCGCCAGCATTCCGGCCACTCCGGCGGCGTTGTCGCAGGCTCCGGGAGCCTCAAGGCGGTCGCCATTTGCCACAGGATTCAACGGCGTCCCGGCCGGGAAGACTGTGTCGAGGTGCGCTGAGAGGACCACGACTGGGCCAGTGCTTTCCGGCGGCAGCCGTGCGGCTTTCAGCCAGCCGAAGACGTTGCCAACAGCGTCGATCTCCACATCGCTCAGTCCAGCCTCGGCAAAGCGGGCCGCCATCCACGCGGAGCGCGCCTGTTCGCCGAAGGGCGGCGCCGGAATGGCTACCAAACCCGCTTGCCAGTCCATGATCGTCTTGGGATTGCCGTGCAGCCAGGCAAAGGCCGCGTGAACCGGCCGCCGGGCAGCCATCGCCGTGACCCGCGAGAAGGCCGAGTTGTGGGGACCAGGCGCCATGCGGCTGGTTTCAGGTTAGCAGGGAATCCGGAGCATCTCCGCGCAGGTTCTTACGCCCGCAAATTATCAGGCTATTCACCCGTCTCGTCGTACTCTACCGAAACCAGGAACAGCCCTCGCGCCGGAGCGGTGGGTCCGGCGGCAGCGCGGCTGCGGGCAGCTAGAATTCCGGGAATCTCATCCTGGCGCAGGCGTCCCCGGCCCACATCCAGCATGGTTCCCACCAGATTCCGCACCATGTGGTGCAGAAAGCCGCTGCCCCGGACGCGGTAGACCAGCAATCTGCCTGCGTCCGTTGTCTGCTCCTCCCAGACCGAGGAGAAGATCCTCTTTACAGTGGCGGCGGTGGGCGGTTGGATTTGAAAGCCCTCGCGTGGGATCGGCCGCTGCTCCGGCCCGGCATCCGGGACGAGATCGCGGTTGGCGAGATCCGGATCGGTGGCGGCAAAGCTGAGAAAATCGTGTTCGCCTTCAAAGATCCGGGCCGAGCGTTGCAACGCTTCGAGATCCATCGGCCAGGAACAGGCGCAGACATAGCGGGCCATGAATGGCGGGCAGATCGGCTCGCGGAAGAGCCGGTACTCGTAGCTCTTGGCCACGGCCGAGTGCCGCGCATGAAATGTACTTCGTACTGTTCTCGACTCCAGGATACGAATTGCTGGTGTGAGGGTGCGGTTGAGGGCGCGCTGCAGATTCTCCGGCGGAATCGGGGCGGCAAGCGCAAAGCTGGCCACCTGGCCGAGGGCATGTACTCCTGCGTCGGTGCGGCCTGAGCCTTGCGGCAGAGGCGATTCGCCGGTGATCCGGCCCAGCGCGGCCTGCAATTCGCCCTGGATTGTGCGTTCCCCCGGCTGTACCTGCCAGCCGCGGAACTCCGTGCCGTCGTAGGCCAGGGTTAGCCTCCAGGTCTGGAGCGGGGGCGCGGGTTGGGCGTCTGCAGTCATAAAGTCGTTGACTGTAGCGTAAATGACTGTGGCGCCCAGACTGCGCCGGATCTCCCTGGCGGGCGGTGGGATATACTCAGCTTTCTGATTGCGCTGGCGCCTTGGCCGCCGGAATGGCAGGAATCGCGGCAAGAGAAACAGGCACGCTGGAACGAATTCGGAGCCGCGCGCGTATTGACGGGTAAGCAGCCGGTTTTGTGCTGACAAGCAGACGAAGGTTGTCTGGAAAAATCACAAATTTGCGTCCGGAGAGGCTCTCTGGGCGTCTTGAAGAATGGCGTCCCAGTGCCTCAGCATTTTCCAACGAGAATCCATGTTGTGGAGAGGAACCATGCAATTGTCCGGTAAAAGTGTGTTTGAGCAGCGGCAGATGAACTCGCAGGTCAGGTCCGCAAAGACGATTCGCGGGCAGGCAGGCAACCGGCTGCGCGCCGTCGCGGCGGTGATGCTGACTCTGGCGGCGGGAACGCCTTCAGGGTTTGCCCAGCAAACGCTGGGAGCGGGCGAGAAAGCCGCGGAAAAGGCCGCCTCGAACCTGCCTTCGGCGCCGGCGCCCGTGCTGACTCAGCCGCTGAACTTGCGTGCGACGCAGCGGGATTTCTCAAAGCCCGCAGGCTCGTGGATCGGCAACCCCCTCAATGTCTATCGCCCGACCTCCATCGCCAAGGCCAGCTTCGTGAATTCGGTGCGGCTCGACAACCTGGTGAAGGACGGCAAGATCTATCTGAGCCTGTCGGACGCCATCGCGCTGGCGATCGAGAACAATTATGACATCGCCATTGCCCGCTACAACCTGGACATTGCGGATACCGACATGTTGCGCGCCAAAGCGGGGTCTTTGCTGCGGGGCGTCAACTCCGGCGTGGTGGCCAACACGCTGGGCGGCTCTACTTCAACCCTGGCTGGAGGCGGCGGTCCGGGGGGAACGACCGTCGGCTCGGGCGGCGCAGCCTCTGGCAGCTCCGGTCTCGTTCTGTCAACTTCTGGAGCAGGTCCGCTACCGGAGAACTTCGACCCGACCGTCACCGGTTCCATTCAATTCGATCGCCAGCGTCAGGTCTCCACCAGCTTCTTCAATGGCGGCACCAGCACCACCAATAATTACGACTTCACCTTCGACCAGGGATTCTCCCCAGGTACGGATTTCAAGTTCGTCTTCAACAACAGCTACGCGGCCACATCCAATGGCATTACGCTCTTTAGCCCTCAGTTGACCTCGACTTTCAAAGCCTCAGTAACGCAGCATCTTCTTCAGGGCGCGGGCATCTGGGTGAATAAACGCTTCATTTACCAGGCCATCAACGACCGCCGCATCACAGACTCTTCCTTCCGCCAGCAGATTCTTTACACAGTGAACCAGGTGGAGAGCATTTATTGGGGACTGGTGAGCGCCTACGAAGATGTGCAGGCCAAGCAGCGGGCCTTGGCGCAGAGCACTACGCTGCTCGATGACAACAAAAAGCAGCTTGAGATCGGCACCATGGCTCCGCTCGACGTGGTCAATGCCGAATCCACGGTAGCCACCGACAAGCAAGCCCTCATCAGTTCGCAGAGCGCCCTGAACTATCAGCAGCAGATCATCAAGCAGGCCATCGCCCGCAACCTCAATGACCCTGCGCTGGAAGCGGCGGCGGTGATTCCGACCGACCGCGTGAGCCTGGAGGAACTTCCCGAAGAAAAGCAACCGGTGGAGGCGCTGGTGCAGGAGGCTTTTCAACAGCGGCCTGAACTTGAACAGGCGGTCTTGCAATTGAAGAACAACGAGATCACGCTGCGCGGCGCGCGCAATGCCCTGCTGCCCACCTTCGATGTCTTCGGCTATCTCTCCGGAACGGGAAATGCTGGCTCCGTCAACCCAAACTTGAATTGCGGTTTCTATATGAACTCAGCAGGTCAATGCCCGACAAGCAATCAGAGTCTGGCTACATCCGAACCGAATCAATATATCTATATGGCCGCTACCGGTTTCGGCTCGGCTGCCCAGAACGCCTTCAACTCCAGCTCGCCGGACAAGGGCATCGGCTTCAACATCACCATTCCTATTCGTAACCGCACGGCCCAGGCCGACCAGGCACGTTCGTTACTCGAGTACCGCCAATCCGAACTGCGGCTGGAGCAGCTTTACACGCAGATTCGCATGCAAGTAGTGAATGCGCAGTACGCCTTAACCAACGACCGGGCACAGGTGCAGGCAGCCCAGGCTGCGAGGGATTATAACCAGCAAAGCCTAGACGCCGAGGAGAAGAAGCTGCACTTGGGCGCATCCACCACGGCCAACGTTCTGCTGCAACAGCGCAATCTCGCGGTTGCCGAGGACAATCTGATCGCCGCTCACGCCGCCTACGCCAAAGACCGAGCCAGTCTCTATCAGATCGAGGCTTCGACGTTGCAGCACTACGGCATCAACCTGAATGACGCGGCGTCGGGCCAAGTGAATACGACGCCCATCGTTCCGGGAGTGACGCAGGTCAAGGACACTGCGGTGGTGCCGCCGATGACGCCACCTGCCGCGCAGTAAGAAGCACGTGAGCAAGCCGGCAAGTCAGCGGCCTCAATCCGCGAGGACTTGCCGACTTGCTTGAGGTTTTGGGCAAATCTCTTCTTGGTGTCGAGTTGTTTGGTTCGTTTCGCCGCACCCCTCCGGGGCGCAGAGGCTTTTGAAGGCAGCGTCCCCAGAGTTTCGCTCCGCTCCACCTTGGGCTATTGCCGATTGCCCCTCCGGGGCAACAGAGACGAATCGGCAGGATCGTCGCTCTATACCAAGAGGAGAACCGCTCTAGCAGTGCTGACTTGCCGGCTCGCTGTCTTACCGCTCCGCTACCAGGTCAAGCAAATCAAAAAACTCAGGAAAGCTGATGGCAGCCGACTCGGCGCCCTGAATCAGCGTGGGGCTCTCGGCGCGGAGCGCGGCCACGCTGAAGGCCATGGCGATGCGGTGGTCACCGCCGGAGTCAATCGTCGCGCCGTGCAGACGCTGGCCACCGGGCACGTCGAGACCGTCCTCGAATTCAGTAACCTCGGCTCCCATGGCGCGCAGATTCTTCGCCACCAGCGCGATGCGGTCGGACTCCTTGACACGCAGTTCTTTCGCGTCGCGGATGCGGATGCCGCCGTTGGTATATGGGCCGATTGCGGCCAGGACCGGCAGTTCGTCGATCAGTTGCGCGGCCAGCGCCCCTGAAATCTCTGCGGATCCAAGCCCTTCGGCGGGCGCTGTGACCTGCACCGTGCCCACTAGCTCCGCGTTCTTCTCTTCAAGATTCAGCACGCCGATGCGCGCCCCGAGGGCGGTCAGCACATCGAGCAGCGAGGCGCGCGTGGGATTGAGGCCCAGCGAGTCCAGCACCAGGCTGGAGCCGGGAAACAGGGCCGCCGCACAGAGGAAGAATGCGGCTGACGAGATGTCGCCGGGCACGGCGGCCTCGATGGCATGCAGGGTTTGCGGCCCTTCGATCGCGACCGAGTCCAGTGTGCGCGCGAGCGTCGCGCCAAAGGCTCGCAGGGCCAGTTCGCTGTGGTCGCGCGTGCGCACGGCCTCGCGCACGGTGGTTGTACCCGCGGTCTGCAAGCCGGCCAGCAGAATGCAGGTCTTCACCTGCGCGCTGGGCACCGGCGTAGTGTAGTCGATGGCCTTCAGCGTGCAGCCTTCGATGGTCAGCGGCGCATGGCCTTCTGTGAGGCTGAGCCGCGCGCCCATGGCTGTCAAGGGCTTGCGAATCCGCTCCATGGGGCGGCGCGAGAGCGATGCGTCGCCCACCAGCGTAAAGCTGCCTTGCTGCGGCGCGAGCAGGCCGGAGATCATGCGCATCGTCGAGCCTGAGTTACCGCAATCGAGAGGCGCGTTGGACGGGGTCACGCGCCCGCCTACGCCGGTCACCTCGACCGAGCCGTCGTCGAGCCGGCGCACCTTCGCGCCCAGAGCCTCCATGCAGGCGAGCGTCGAAGCGCAGTCGGCACCGGTAGAGAAGTTGCTAAAGCGCGAGGCGCCTTCGGCAAACGCAGCCAGCATTCCGTAGCGGTGGCTGATCGACTTGTCGCCGGGCAGGCGCAGGCTGCCGTAGACGTTCTTTGCAGGCCGGATGATGCGTTCTGTTATCGCAGTGTGCAAGGCGGCTCCGAGGGCTTTGAGTCTCATTCAAGTTTAACAACCGTAGAGCAGGGACTAGTCTCCAGAACAGGTTGCATAAGTCCCGCCCGCAAACAAGAGAAGATCCCTCAGGGGCTAAAGCCCGCGATTTTATTGATCCTTTGCGGCACGACTAAAGTTGTGCCCTTTCAAAGCTCGTTTATGCAACCAGTTCTAGTTCCTCGATCTCCTACCGCACCTTCAGCACAATGATCGTCTCATCGTCGAAGCGGTCTTGTTCGCCGAGGAAACTGCTGACGTCGGCGAGAATGGCATCGGCTATCTGTGGCGCCGAGTGTTCGCGCTGGCTGCATAGCAAGCTGGAGAGCCGCTCCGGGCCGTACATCTCATCGTCTGAATTTTCGGCGTCCAAGATTCCGTCCGACACAAAGATGACGACATCTCCCGGCTCGGCGGTGAGAGTGAGTTCATCGTAAGTGACATCGGGAAACATCCCCAGCGGGAAGCCCTCGGCGCGCACCGTCTCCGACGTGCCGGCTCGGCAGAAGACCGGCTGAACAGCGCCCGAGTTGGCCACCCGCAAGGTACGGCTCTGGTCGTTCCACACGGCAAAGAGCATGGTCACATACTGCGACTCCAGCTTGCGCTCCTGGATGGCGTCGTTGAGCAGGGCCAGCATCTCGGCCGGTTGCGGCTCCTGCTGCGCCGCCGAGCGCATGATGCCGCTCACCAGCGCCGCAAACAGGGCCGCAGGCGCCGCCTTCCCGCTCACGTCGCCCAGCACGATGGCGGTCTGGCCGGGACCGTAGTCCACAAAGTCGTAGAGGTCGCCGCCGATGGTGCGCGCAGGCAGGAAGCGCACCGCCATCTCGGCGTTGGTCATCTCCGGCGCCGTCGTGGGCAGCAGGCGCAATTGCACCTCGCGGGCCATGGCGATGTCCCGCTCCAGTTGCCGCTCCTGGCGGCGGACCGCCTGGTAGAGGCGCGCATTCTCGATGGCGATGGCTACCTGCGCACCCAGCGTGGTCAACATGCGCTCGTGCTCTTCGTTGAAGAAGCCCGTTCGCGTGTGCTCAAGGTCCAGCACGCCAATGACGCGCCCCTTGTGAAACAAGGGCACAATCAGCTCGGAGCGGGTCTCCGGGTTCATGGGCACGTAACGCGGATCTTTGCTTACGTCGGGCACGTTGACCAGCCGCCACTCGCGCACCGCCGCGCCCACCAGGCCGGTGGTGATGGGAAGCCGCCGCAGCGGCGCGTGCGCGTAGCCGAAGCGCCAGGCGTAGCGCGTGATCAGCGTTTCGCCCTTCTCATCCAGCAGCATGATGGTGAACATCTGGTAGTCGATGAGCCGGCGCAGCAGTTGGCCGACCCGCTCCAGCAGCGGGTCCAGATCGAGAATCGAAGCCAGCTCGGTGGCGATCTCGTTCAGCACGGTGAGCGTCTGCGCCTGGCGGGAGATGCGCGCATAGAGCCGCGCGTTTTCGATTGCCTGGGCGATGCGCGAGGCGGTCAGCGTGAGCAGGCGCAGATGCTCCGGGCGAAAGTAATCCGCCTGCTCGCTCTCGATGTCCATCACTCCGATCAGCCGGTTCTTGACGATCAGCGGGACGGCCAGTTCGGAGCGCACCTCGGGGTTTACCTCAAAGTAAATATCCGATTTGCTCACGTCGTTCAGCAGCACCGGCTGGCGGGTGAGCGCCACCTGGCCCACCACTCCCCGGCCTGGGGGAACGTGCATGCGTTCCACCTGCACGGTGTGGCCGATCTGGAACCTTACCCGCAGCTCGTGCGTGCGATCGTTCTCGAGCAGGATGGCGAAGATGCTGTAGGGAATGACGGCGCGCACCAGATCCCCGGTACGGCGCAGCAGGGTTTCCAGATCGAGCGTGGTGTTCAGCGCATCGGTGAGCTGCATCAGGTAGGCCACATCCGCCGGTTCCACGCGGATATTCGCCGGGTCGAGATGCGCCCCCGCGGCTGCCGGATCGGCCGGTCGGTAGTCGCCCTCAAGCTCGGGTTCTTCGCGCGGAGATGGTGGAGTGTCAGTCATCGGTGTAGAAGAAAATCATAGCGTAAGCAGAGGGCAGAGGTCAGAGTTCAGAGATCAGGGGTCAGTATCTTGGTTGCGATTCAGCCGGTTCAAAGAGTTTCAGAGATGTGGGATCGCATTCGGCTGCGATGATCGGAAAACTTTGCGTGGCGCGGCTGGCTCACCCCTGATCTGTTTTCACTGACCCCCGATCTCTGATCCCTGTTCCTTGCTTTTTCACTCCGCTCCCAGTTCGCGCACGATGGCCACCGAGGCTGAAGCGCCGATGCGGTTGGCGCCGGCTTCAAGCAGCGCCTTCACATCAGCCAGCGCGCGGATGCCGCCCGAGGCCTTGACGCCGCAACGCGCGCCGGCCACGCCGCGCATCAGCGCCACGTCGGCCAGGTTGGCTCCGCTTGAGGAAAAGCCCGTTGAAGTCTTAAGGAAGTCCGCTCCGGCCTGGATGGCGATCTCCGACCCACGCAGCTTCTCCGCCGTGTTCAAAAGCGCCGTTTCAAGAATCACCTTGACCAGCGCTCCGTGATGATGGGCGATCGCGGCCACCGTATGGATGGCGCTCTGGACGGCCAGGTAATTGCCGCTCTTGAGGGGGCCGATGGGGATCACCATATCCAGTTCGCGCACGCCCAGCCGGATCAGCGCGGTCGCCTCCTGGCGCAGCGTGGAGACCAGCGATGCGCCCAGCGGAAAGCCGACCACCGCGCCCACCGGAATCCTCGTGCCGGAGAGAACGCCGGCCGCCGTCGAGGCCCAGACTGGATTCACCATGACGCAGGCGAAGCGGAAGCGGATCGCCTCGTCGCAGAGGATCTCAACCTGGTTACGCGTGGCCTCCGGCTTGAGCAGTGTGTGATCGATCACGGCAGCCAGAGCCTGCCAACTTGCCAGAGCCTGCGCGGCGAATGCGGCGGAATCGAAGCTGCCGTTATCGAAATCGAAGTCTACTTCCTGAATGGGTGTGGTCGCGGTCATGAGGTTATGCTCCTTGCCGGCCCGATGTCGTGCAGCCTGCGGCTTACCGGGCGTCCTGCCGCTGATGAGTATAGTGCCTGCGGCAGCCCGGACCCAAATCGATTCGCCGAGTGTTCCTGTTACTCACAGATGAAATTCCGCGGCAAGTCAAGAATACCGGCTCAGCGCTCCGATCCGCAGCCGGTATCGCCCTGCCTCTTATTTTCGCCTGTCTTGCCTCTGAGAGACATGCTCTGACAGCGGGAAGGATCGTGGAGCTAGCTAACTCAAGCCGGCGCACCGCCAAAACTCGGAGTCGATGACCTGCAAGCCGTTTCCCAAGGAGCTATGGCCCGCACTCTTCAAACAATTCATTCGCGCCGCCCCGGCGATAACTCGCCGGCTGTTTGTCAAAATGCCATGAGCCGAGTATTGTAAGTTAGAGCAAGGGCTGGACCTGCGGTGTTTTGACTTAGCGGCGCAAGGGCTGGACCGCTTGACTGAATCCATCAGGGGGAATACATGGGAGTATCGGAAATTCTGGCAACGATCGATCACGAGATAGCTCAATTGCAGCAGGCGCGAGCCTTGCTGAGCGGCGGCGTGACGCCGGCGGCGAAGAAGAAGGCCGGCAGGCCAAGAAAGTCAGCTGCAAAACTCAAGAAGTCAGCAGCGGCTGCATCTTCTGCCGCGAAGCCGGCCAAGAAGAAGAAGAGGAATCTCTCTCCCGAGGGCCGGAAACGCATCGCCGAGGCCGTGAAAAGGCGCTGGGCGGCACAGAAGGCCGCGGCAGCGAAGTAACAGGCATCCGTTCCTCCCCCATGGACTTGAGCTGGCGCGGGCCTTCGCATGCGTCAGCTCATTTCTTTTCGTTTGTCTCTTCTTCCGGCCAGAGCGGCGGCTGAACGGCGCGAGTCCGGTCATGCCTGAGGTCGGCAAGGATGCGGGACCAATAAACGATGCTGCGCCCGGCGCGCGCCATGTGCATTTGCGCTTCCTTGAGCTTGCGCTCGGCGTAGCGCATGCGCTGCCGCCGCGCTTTGGCTGGCTGGGTAGCGTCTTGCATCTTCGACCTCCATGTCATCGATTTCACAGGCCAGATCGACTAACAGTCACTCTGGATGGTCGGGAGTCATCAGGCAGATGTCGGGCAGATTCCGGTAGCGCTCCGCGTAGTCCATTCCGTAGCCGATGACAAAAAGATTGGGAATGGAAAAGCCCACATAATCCGGTTCGATCTTCTCGATCCGCCGCGAGGGCTTGTCCAGCAATGTAGCGATGCGCAGCGTCTTGGGGCGCTGCTGCAGGAATAACTTGCGCAGGTAGCAGAGAGTCAGCCCGGTGTCGAGGATGTCCTCGACCAGCAGGACATTCTTGCCCTCTATCGACTCATCCAGATCCTTGATGAGCTTGACCGCGCCGGAGGAGCGCAGCCCTTTGCCGTAGCTCGAAGTGGCCACGAAATCGAAGGTTGCGTCCACCTGCACGGCTCGCGCAAGATCGGCGAGGAATGGCGCCGCGCCCTTCAGAACGCCCACCATCACCAGCTTTTCGCCCTTCAGGTCGCGGGTAATCTCGGCGCCCATCTCGGCGACGCGCTCGGCAATCTGCTGGCGGGAATAGAGAACCTCGAGGGCCTGATAGTGAACGGTATCCATGCTGACAGTATCGCCTGAAGCCGGGGTGCGGAGGCAAGCGCGCCTGTGTAAAATTCTGCCCTTGGCCCTTGCGGGAAAGAAGCGCGCTCTTTCGTTGTGGCGCGCGTCTATACTATAGATGCGATGATTCCCTATTTGCACCTCTGGCATTTCGACGTTCCGACCTTCGGGCTGATGCTCTGGCTGGCTGCCGTGGCGGCAGGCTTTGTGTTGGACCGCGGCTTCCACCGCGCGCGCATTACGGCCGACGCCGTGGGCATGGTGGCCATTGCCGTCGTGGCCGGCATCATCGGCGCCAAGCTGTGGCACGTCCTCGACACGCCCATCGAGTTTCATCAGGCGGGCTGGCGCGTGCTGTGGGATACGGCCGGATTTGCCTGGTTCGGCGGGCTACTGTTCGGCATCTCCGCGCTGGTGCTGCAGGGCAGGCTGGCCAAGATCGGCGGGCTGCGAATCCTCGACCTCGCCGCTCCGTCCGCCGCCATCGGCTACGGCCTCGGGCGCATCGGCTGCTTCCTCTCCGGCGATGGCTGCTATGGCATCCCCATCCAGCCGGTACATCTTTTCTCCTTTACATTCAAGCCCTGGGGCATGGCCTTTCCCAACGGCATCGAGCCGGTCTTCGTGCCGGTCTATCCAACCCCGCTTTATGAGCTAACCGCCGGGTTGCTGATCGGCGGGTGGCTGTGGTGGCGGCTCGGCAAGCCGCATGCCACCGGCGCCATCCTCGGACAATACCTGCTGCTCAGCGGCGCCGCTCGCTTCCTGGTCGAATTCATCCGTCGCAATCCCAAGGTTCTGTGGGGCTTTTCGAACGCGCAACTGGCCGCCGCCGGCTCCGCGATCGTTGGCATCGCCGTGATCGTGTGGACTGCCAGGCGCCCTGTGACCGCACCGGACGAGGCTGCCGGGGCCGTCGAGAGCGCGGCGTAAAGGCATTACCTTACTGCCAGGGATTCACTAAAGAGATTCCCGTGCCCTCAAAGTCGGGAGTATTGCGTGTCGCCAGAGTAGCGCCACATGCCAATGCCGTCGCGGCAATCAAGGCGTCCATTTCGTCTATAGGTCTGCCGAGCGTTTTTCGAGTTTTCAAGACAGATCCATAGACTCTCGCGGCCGCCTGATCGAAAGGGAAGATTCGGCCGGCTAAGAGCGCCGAGAACATAAACTCGGCCTTTTCTCGAAGTTGCTCCTGGCGTTTCCCTGCCGGCATAAGGTCCAAACCCGAAAACACCTCGGCGACAACAATTGTGCAAGTCCAGAGACCGTCCGGTTCCTGTGAATCGATCCAAGCCATCACCGCCGGTTCGGGCCGCAGCAGCATGACTTCAGAGAGAACATTGGTATCGAGCAGAATCATCCTTCAAAGGTGGGAATCGACCGGTGAGACTTGCGGCGCGGCGGAATCTGAAGCTCCACGCCGCCGAGGGGAGCAAAGAGATCGTGGATTGCGGTCCCCAGTCCCTTGAGCGCGACGTTGCCGACTGGGCTTTGCTTTATTCCGGTAACAGGAGGGCTTGGAGACTTGCGAGGCAATGGATCGAGTTCCACGCCAAGAGCTGCAAGCCGTTTGTAAAAGGCGGATACTGGATCTTCCTCCGGTGAGGCGGTTGCCGACCCACCTTCGGTCAATCTGGAGAGCAACTCTCGCGCCTCCGCTTCCATCGAGCGCCCATTGAGCGCCGCGCGCAGTTGCAGCCTGCGCTTCACGTTCTCGTCGAGATTGCGAATGGTCAGAGTCGCCATGAAATCATCTTAACGCAATCATGCTTTCATTGCAAGCATTGACAGCATTGCTAGCATGTCTCATCTTGCTACAGTCTCTTGATAAACGCCTGTGCTTCTTTCAGTTGCGGGAAGAGAGATTCCTCGGCCTTGAACGCGCGCGAGTGCACGCAACGGCGCAGCCCGCGCATCTTCACCGGGTGCTTAAGGTGCAGCATCTCGTGGTAGAGCAAGTATTCGACGGCGTAGCGGGGGCTCGACGGGCGATCGAAGACGCGGCTCACCACGATGGTGTTGTGGGCGGCATCGTAGTGGCCCAGCGAGCGCTTGGCCATGCCCTCGCTCCAGGTCAGCTCGGGCCGGCCCAGCAGGCCGCCGAAGAAGCGGGAGTTGAGCGAATCGAAAACCTCTTCCAGATTGTAGAAGCGGCCCTCGGGCCCGAAGTAGCGCTTGTTGCCGCGCGCTCCGCGAATCAGCTCTGTCTGCCGGGTGACGGCGGCGCTGGTCGAGAATCGCTTGTAACGCAGGTTGTGCGCTGGGTCGATGGGCTTCTTGTAGAGCTTAGCCAGCAGAATGTGCGCGATGGCGCGGATGACGGACTCCGGCGCGCCTTCTAAAAGATCAGACAGGCTGACGAGAAGCTGCCCCTCGCGCAACCGGATTCTGGTGTTCAGCGAGGTAAAGCGCCGAAAGCGGACCACAATGGGCGGCATCGGCGCCCTGGGGCGCAACGCCCGGTATTCTTCCTGGAAGATGGAAACAAAATCGGCAGCCACTCAATACAGCTTACAAGAATAGGGAATAGGGAATAGCCACGGGCCGAATCGGTATAGATGTTTTTCAACTCCGCGAATCATTCCCGTCCTCAAGGCAATTGCGATTCGGAAGGTCGAACCGTTGCGCACTTTGCTTTTCTATTCCCTATTCCCTGTTCCCTTTACTGTCACTTCGGCTCGACCCGTTGCTGCCCTCGCTCGTCTTTGTGCAGGTTGAAGTACGCGGTCTGTTCGTTCTCCAGACGGTTGGCATCGTCGGCCAGGTCTTCTGCGCTCTCGATGGCCTCCTTGCGCGACAGATCGAAGGCCGGTTCGCCGGCCAGCGCGCGCAGCATTCCCAGCCAGTGCTGAGAGGATTCGTTCAGCGTCTTCAGCGCCTTGCGGATATCGGCCTTGCGATCGGAGTATTCGTCCAGGTTCGAGTCCAGTTCGTCCATCAGCGCGGTAAGATCCTGCAACTCGCCATCCAGCCGCCGGGCGCGCCCGTCCGACTTCGCGCGGTTGGTCAGCCCCTTGATCGTCGCCGCATGTTCGTCCAGATATTTTGTGTAGATGGAGACGCGCTTGTCCGGGTCGATGCCCGCATCGCGAATCTCCTCAATTTGCGCCTCGGTCAATGTCTGACGCTTCTCCCTCTGCGCGCACAACGGCGCGGCCAACAGTAAAGAGGCAAAAGCCGCCGCCAAACGGCGCACCAGGCGCCCGCTCATTTGCGGAAGACCTGCATCATGGCTTCGGTCTGCACCTGATTGACATCCTCCAGTGTCTTGGCCACCAGCGATTGGTCTTCAAAGCTGCTGGAGTGGAGCAATCCGGTCAGCCGGAAGGCGGTGTGGTTCAAGAGAATCTCGGCATTCCTCATCCGCTTGCCGTCGCCGGCCACAGTGAGATGAATCTTGCCGGTCAATCGCTGGACCTGCATGAGCAACTGCGCGGCTTTCTCCACCTCGCCGGCGGCGTACTGGCGCACGCTGAGCTCAGTCATCTCATGCACCAGTTCGGCGTAGAGGAAGCATTGGTCGCGCGGCGGCGCCTGATTGGCTTTGAGGGCCAGCGCGTCGATGCTCTGCTGATCGGGAATCTTGTCGTCGGATCCGGTGGCGCGGACGGGGAGCGCAGCTACCGAGAGGAAGAAGAGGACGGCCGGAATCGCGAACCGCATGAGGAACCTCCTCTGCTGCGGAGTTACCCCAGGCCGTGACTATAGGAGCATTCGATGAGACTTTGCAATAGCAAAGATTTGCCATCTCACCCGCTCGTATGCGCGGCAGCTTTCAGGGGAAGCACCGCTTTCAATATTGCATTATCGCACGATTTACGATTTACTTGTTGCCTTCAAGCAATAAAAGGCGCTGGCGCGCCTGCCACTCCTGATTTGGGTATTTTCCCGCCGCCGAATCCAAGAAGTGATGGTAGTAGGTTGCGGCCGCCGCCTTGTCGTGGAGCGTATCGTAAGCCGTCGCCCAGAGAAAGTAGGTGGAGGGCACCTCTGGAAGATACCTTGACCGCATGGTCAGAGCGTGGAGCGTGATCGAGGGCTGTCCCGTCTTCGAGGCGGCAAAGGCCAGTCCGCTCCATGCTTCCGCCTTGGCCGGGTCCAGGCGGGTCGCTTTGTCGAAGGCCGCGAAGGCTTCGGTGTACTTGAGCTGGCGGATCAGGTTCTGTCCGTGCGCCACCAGCAGCTCCGGGTCCTCGGGAGTGGCCGCCAGCAGAGTGGCGTACAAGCGGTCGGAGCCAGCGGCATCTCCTGCCTCGGCTAGCACCTCGGCCAACATGCGGGTGATCGCGGCGTCGTCGGGATGGGCGGCATGCAGCTTCTGAAAGAGGGGCAGCGCCTCGGCCTTGTCCTGCTCCGCCAGCACGGTGGCCAGTTGCGCGGTCAACGTGGTGTCCTCCGGCGACTCGTCAAGGGCTGCGCGAAGAAAGGTCTCCGCCTCGGCGTACTGCTTGCGCGCAATCAAAAGGTGGGCCAGACCGGCGTTGGCCGCGGCGGACTTGGGATTGGCGGCCAGGACGCGGCGGTAGGCTTGCTCGGCGGTTTCGTTCTGGCCGGCCTGATCGGCCAGGCCGGCGGCCAGCAGCGTGTCGTCCGGGGTCTCGGGCGAGAGCTTCAGCGCCTGCAATAGATCGTCGGAGGCCTTGGCCGGATTGTCCGCGCGGTCGATCCGGGCCAGCGCGCGCCAGGCCCGCGCCTTGGCGCCGGCTCCGGCCACTCCGGGATCGAGATTCTGTGGCTGCCGCCAGTTCCGTTCGCGCCTCCGGGAGCTTGTTTTGCCGGGCCAGCAGCAGCCCTAGTTCCACATGGGCCTCAAACGACTGCGGATTGGCCTCGACGGCCCGCCGGTAAAGCCCGGCTGCGTCGTCCAGGCGACCTTGCGCGTCGGCCACATAGCCCGCATCAAAGAGCGCTCGCGCGTCATTAGGATGGGCCGTCAGCCAAGCCGCCAGCCGGGTCTCCGCCGTCTTCCAATCGGACTGGGCAATGGCTGCCTCGGCCGCCGCCACCTCTTCTGAGCTGGGCGCGGCGGCGGGCGCCTGCCGTTCAGCGTCTTGTGCGGAACTCTGGCCGAACCCGGCAAGCGAAATCGAAATGGCAAGCAGAATGAATAGAGCAATACGCGACACGAAATACCTCACTTATCAGTGTACCGGGCGGGCAGCCATCGAAGGCAATGGACAGTTGGCCGTTGAACGCAAGAGGAGAGGCCTGGGTCTTGTCTTAGAGCAGACCTGAGCAGGCCATTCGGGAAAAGGCCTGATTCATAGCGAGGTCTACAAAGAGCGTCTCTCAGCGGCTAAAGCCGGCATTGATTTTGCAGTACTTATGGCACGACTGAAGTCATGCCCTGACACATTCACAGACATGTATTGAGTTTTTCCGGAGCCTTGTAGAGTTCGCAATTGGGCCGCTGCCGACGGCTGCGAGAGGCCGGCGAAACGCCAAAAAAATCAACTGAAACGAATTGGACTGCATCTATCCTATATAAGAGATGCAAACGGTGGAACGATGCTACGAACCGTATGCCAAGAACGTGACATTCGGAGGTCAATCCATGCCACTTGCCTCAATGCAGCACATCCCACTTGCCTCGGCTTATCTCTGTCAGGACTGTAGCAGCGTTGGGAACTGCGCAAGACAGTGTCCAGCCTGCGCTTCCACGGTCCTGATGACCCTTGCGTGGGTTCTTGACAGAGAAGCGGAAGAAGAAGTGCAACAGCCTGTTCTGGCCTTTCGCCCCGCAATGGCGGCTTAAGGCCATCCTGCTCTTCTGAGCTCGCTTGCTCCGGAATTGCGCGCTTCGCGGCATTTGGAGCGAGTGGAAACCTGGGAGGCGGCAGGATGCAGGAAAGCGGCAGGATGAACCGAGCGGAATCAACTGCCCAGAACGCCTGAGCGCGAGATGCGCGCGAATGCAGCCGGGCAAATCCACAGGCCTTCAGCGCCTGATATGCGAAGTGTGGCCTCAAGAGGGTCCGGCGCCGCGGCTCGAAACGCCCAAGCGATCCTCGCACTATAATAAAGAATGGCGATCTGCACCCTGAGCCTCGCAGAGAGGACGGTGTTGTGGATGGCCGACTTCCGGTGCGGTGCTTCCCTTTGAATGACGCCATCATCATCCGCGGCGCGCGGACTCACAACCTGAAGAACATCTCCTGCGAGATTCCTCACGGACAGCTGACGGTGGTCAGCGGCGTGTCGGGGTCGGGGAAGAGTTCGCTGGCCTTCGACACGATTTATGCCGAGGGGCAGAGGCGCTACGTCGAGTCGCTCTCCGCCTATGCGCGGCAGTTTTTGGAGCGTATCGAGAAGCCGGACGTTGACCTGATCGACGGACTCGCGCCGGCCATCGCCATCAAGCAGAAGAACTCGACGCGCAATCCGCGCTCGACGGTTGCCACGGCCACCGAGGTTTACGACTATCTGCGCCTGCTTTACGCCCGCTGCGGCACGGTCCACTGCGTTCACTGCGACGGCCTGGTCAAGCGGGACTCGATCGACGAGATCGCCGAGGCGATCCTGGCGCTCGGCGAGGGAACGCGGCTCAATGCGCTCTTTCCGGTGGGCCAGACAGAGACCGCGCCGCAAGCGGAAGGCAAGCCGGTTCGCCGCCCGCTGAAATCCGCGGGCAAATCCGCACTTAGGGCCACGGCCAAGAGAGCAGCCGAATCGCCGCTGACTGAAGCGCTGAAGGCGCGGCTGGTCGAGCTGCGCGGCTCGGGCTTCAATCGCCTTTATCAGCGAGGCCAGATCTTCGAGTTCTCCACGCCCGAGTCGCTGCTTGACCTCGACTTTACGCTTCCGGTTTTTGTTCTGCTGGACCGCGTTGTCGTGAGCGCCGAGAATCGCGCCCGCATAGTAGATGCCGCGGAGATCGCCTATCGCGAGGCCGGCGAGGTGACCTTTGAAGAGCTCCCGCGCGATGAAGCTGCCGCCCGTCCGCGCCATCGCTTTTCCGGATTGTACGAGTGCAAGAGCTGTCATCGCCCCGGCCGCGAGCCGGAGCCGCGCCTGTTCAGCTTCAACAATCCCTTCGGAGCCTGTCCGCGCTGCCAGGGCTTTGGCAACACGGTGGACTTCGACCTGAACCTGGTGATTCCCGACAAGGGCCTGAGCCTCGATGACGGCGCGATCGACCCCTGGAACCGGCCCAAGTGCCGGCCCTGGTTCACCGATCTGAAGAAGCATGCGGCGGAGCTGGGCGTGCCTCTCGACGTGCCCTGGCGCGACCTTTCCGAAGCCGCCCGCGAAACCGTGCTGCGCGGCAAGGGCAGCTTTGCCGGCGTCTACGGCTTCTTCGCGCAGATGGAGCGGAAGCGATACAAGCTGCACGTGCGCGTGATGCTCAGCAAGTATCGCGGCTATGCCGAGTGTCCGGATTGCCGCGGCCAGCGCCTGAGGGCCGAAGCTCGCAGCGTCCGCCTGAGCGGCCTGAACATCTGCCAGGCCACCGCGCTGACCATCGCTCAGGCCAAGGAATTCTTCGGCGCCGTTCACCTCTCGCCAATGCAAGACGAGATTGCTGGGCCGATTCTGGAAGAAGTTCGCCAGCGGCTCAACTTTCTCGACGCGGTTGGGCTTGAATACCTCACCCTCGACCGCCTTGCCTCGACATTGAGCGGCGGCGAGGCGCAGCGCATCCAACTCGCAACTTCGCTGGGATCGCGGCTAGTGGGCGCGCTCTATGTCCTTGACGAGCCTTCGATCGGCCTGCATACGCGCGATACAGCCCGCCTGGTTCGCATCCTCAAAGAGCTGCGCGACCTGGGCAACACCATTCTCGTCGTCGAGCACGACGCCGACATCCTGCGCTCTGCCGATCATCTGCTCGATCTGGGGCCCGGCGCCGGCGAGCTGGGCGGCCATCTGCTGGCCGAGGGGGTGCTTGCCGAGATCGAGGCCAACCCCAACTCGCTCACCGGCCGCTATCTCTCGGGCAAGCTCTCCATCCCTGTGCCTGCCCGCCGGCGCACGCCGGGGAAGGAGCGTTTGATCCTACGCGGCGCAGCGGCCAACAACATCCACTCGCTCGACGTTGAAATACCTCTTGGGCTTCTGGTGGCCATCACCGGGGTCTCGGGATCGGGAAAGTCAACGCTGGTGCATCAGATTCTTTATCGAGCTGTCGCGCGCGCATTGGGCCAATCCGACGGCGCGGACCCATCGAGCGTTTATAGGTCTCTCACTGGCGTCGAGCGGCTCAATGATGTTGTGCTGGTCGACCAGACTCCGATCGGCCGTACGCCGCGATCCAATCCCATTACTTACATCAAGGGCTTCGATCTGATTCGCGAACTCTTTGCCGCTCAGCCCGAGGCCAAGCGGCTCTCTCTCACGCCGGGCCACTTCTCTTTCAACGTGCCCGGCGGCCGCTGCAACACCTGCGAGGGCGACGGCACCGTTACCGTCGAAATGCAGTTTCTGGCAGACGTCGAGCTGCCTTGCGAGGATTGCAACGGCACCCGCTACCAGACGAAGATCCTCAATGTCGAGTACAAGGGCAAGAACATTCACGACGTGCTGCAGATGACCGTCAAGGAGGCGCTGCGCTTCTTTGCGGGCCAAGCTCGCCTGCTGGAAAAGCTTGCGGTGCTCGACGAGATCGGCCTCGGCTACTTGCGCCTTGGCCAGTCGGCGACTACGCTCTCAGGCGGCGAGGCGCAGCGTGTGAAGCTGGCCGCGCATCTGGCGCAGGTCCGCGCGGCCAATGCCGTTGCCAAACCCTCGCAGGCCAGCCGCGTGCTCTACATTCTCGACGAGCCGACCACCGGGCT
Source organism: uncultured Acidobacteriaceae bacterium (assembly GCA_963710875.1). Classification (GTDB taxonomy): domain Bacteria; phylum Acidobacteriota; class Terriglobia; order Terriglobales; family Acidobacteriaceae; genus Telmatobacter. Next base: position 1,037,811 of record CAVQBW010000006.1, read on the forward strand.
TCACTTCGACGATGTGTCGAAGCTGCTGACCGCATTCCGCAAGCTCATCGACGGCGGCGGATCGCTGGTTGTGATCGAGCACAATCTGGACGTGATCAAGAGCGCGGACTGGGTGATCGACCTGGGTCCTGAAGGCGGCGAGGCCGGCGGCAAGATCGTGGCCGAAGGGACGCCGGAGGAGATTGCCGCCAATCTGCTCTCCCACACCGGAAAATGGCTTGCGCGCGTGCTGTAATTGGGAGTGAACCTGCTGGCCGCCTCATGAGCAGCAGGATGCTTTTTGCCGGCAATGCCGGCGAGCGAATCGCGTAGGGGGTTCTGGTTTGAAGGCTAAACGCATCATCCTCTCACTGATTTTTTTCTCCGGTCTCTGCGCCTGCCAACCGCCGTCATCCTCTTCGCCGCCCAGCGCCGCCCAGCCCAACCGCGAAACCTACCTCAAGCTTGCCGCGGAGGTGGAAGGCGCGCTGCATTCCGATGTCATCGGCGTCTGGTTTCCGCGGTCGGTGGACCGTGAGAATGGCGGATTCCACTCCCATTTCACGCGCGACTGGCAGTGGGCGCCGAGTGACGGCAAATTCTCCGTCTTTCAAGGACGCATGACATGGGTCGCATCCCAAGTGGTGATGCGCGAACCCAAACTCAAAGACGAATTTCTCCCCATCGTGCATCACGGCGTCGATTATCTGGACAACGTGATGTGGGACAAGCAGGACGGCGGCTTTTTTTGGGGACTGGACGATGCCGGCAAAGTCACTCCTGAGTTTACCGATGGCAAAGAGCTGTACGGCATTTCATTCTGCATCTATGGCGCGTCGGCGGCCTACCAGGCCACCGGCGATCCCAGGGCGCTCGAACTCGCGAAACGGGGATTTCTCTGGACCGACCGCCACGCGCATGACCCGGTGAACGGCGGGTACTTTGAGTCTCTGGCGCGCGACGGAACTCCGCTTGCGCCTCGAGTCCCCGATGGACAGATTGCCATAGGCCCCATGGGACCTGTGAATTACAAGTCGATGAATACGCACATTCATCTGCTGGAAGCTTTCACAGAGTTATACAGGGTCTGGCCCGACCCAACGCTGCGCGCGAGGCTTGAAGAGATGCTGGTCATCGTGCGCGACAGGATCAGCGTCGAGCCCGGCGCCATGAATCTCTTCTTTACCAACGCATGGCGGCCCATCCCCGGTCATGACTCATACGGCCACGACGTAGAGACGGCCTATCTCATGCTTGAAGCCGACGAACTCCTTCACCACAAGGCGAGCGCGACGACTGAACGCATGGCTAAAATGCTCGTCGATCACGCTCTAGCCTATGGCTGGGACAAGGCCAACGGCGGCTTCTTTCGCGAGGGCACAGCCTTTGGCAGGCCGGAAGACACTTTCAAGGAATGGTGGGTTCAGGCAGAAGGACTGAACGCTCTTCTGCTGATGCACGAGCGGTATGGCAAGGAGAATGGAATCTACTTTCAGCGATTTCTCGAACAGTGGCAGTTCATTCAGAAGCATACGATCGATGGCGAATTCCACGGCCTGTATAACCTGACGAAGGCAGACGGCACTCCAGTCACTGAAGACAAGGGCTCCATCTGGAAAGGGGCCTATCACGATAGCCGGGCATTCTGGAATGTGAGCGAGCGCCTGCGCAGGCTAGCGGCAGAGCCATAGGCAGCTCGTGAGATCAAGGAGACAAGCCGGAAACCGGCCCAACATTTATAACAGGCTCGCGGGACGAGAAGCACCAGTTGGCCCCGTGCAGCCAGCAGGTTTCGTTCCTGTCATGGGCATCGCAGCGAAGAGATTGAACACTCTTACCCTGATCGCGATTCAGCGCATCTGCGAGTTGGCTGGAAATCTCGGGATCGCGCGCTCCGCTAAACGCAATGAAGAAGACTCCAAAATACAGCCGGGCATCGAAACAATTCTCGTTCTTGCGGGTGAGGAAGGCCATTGCTCCCGGTCCCTTCGCCGGAGTCAACGGAAAGAGCAGCCTTCCGCCTGGCTTGAGTGCCGCAAGCCAGGACGGCTGCGGATGCGTGGCTCCGGCACATGCGACGATCACGTCGGCGGCTTCGAATGGGCCGCTTGACCCGTCGCCATGCACGACGGCGACCTGGGGCCACGGCAAGAGTGCGATACGCGCTTGTTCCGCAATCGCCGCGTCGATTTCGATGGCGGTGACTCTTCCCTTGGAAGCTACGAGTTCGGCGAGGATCGCGGTGTAGTAGCCGGTGCCACAGCCGAGATGGAGAACATGATCGCTGCTGCAGATGCCAAGCTGGTCAAGAAAATAGGCCCACATGCTGGGCTGACCGTTGTCGATGCCCTTGGCCTCGTCGAGCGCGATGAGGACGTCGTGATAGACGTGCCTCGGATCGGCGTTCTCTGTCGTCCATAATCTCCCCAAGTGCAGGAATCGCCAGGGGCCCGGCCCTAAGAATCGCTCGCGTGGCACGGTTGCGAAAGAGGCCAATAAGGCGTGGGAGGACATGTGCGAGAGAAAGCGCAATTCCTCGGCATAAAGGCGCCGGGCGGCTTCAATCGAGTCGGTCATCGAGGACTCCGTAACGCAGGATGGATGCCGCCGATCTCAGATCGAAGCGGCTCAAACCTTCGCGGGAAACGATTTGACCGCCTGGCCTACCAGCCCAAAACGTAGGCGAAGAGCAGCGGGGCGACGATCGAGGCGTCGGACTCGATGATGAACTTGGGCGTCTTCTCGCCCAGCTTGCCCCAGGTGATTTTTTCGTTGGGCACGGCGCCCGAGTAGGAGCCGTAACTGGTGGTCGAGTCCGAGATCTGGCAGAAGTAAGCCCACAGCGGCACATGCTCGCGCTGCAAATCCTGATGCAGCATGGGCACTACGCAGATGGGAAAATCGCCGGCGATTCCGCCAGCTATCTGGAAGAATCCCAAAGGCGTCTTCGCGGTGGTGGCGGTGTACCACTCGGCCAACTCCATCATGTACTCGATGCCGGTGCGGACGGTGTGGACGTTTTTCACGTCGCCGGAGATGCAGTGACCGGCGTACATGTTGCCCAGTGTTGAGTCCTCCCAGCCGGGGACGAAGATGGGCAGATTCTTTTCCGCGGCGGCCAGCAGCCAACTGTCTTTGGGGTCGATTTGATACGACGGCTTTAGGTCGCCCGAGAGCAGGATCTTGTACATGAACTGGTGCGGGAAGAAGTGCTGGCCGGCCTGGTCGGCGCGGACCCATTCCTTGAGGACTTCGTTCTCGATGCGGCGCATCGCCTCCATCTCCGGGATGCAGGTGTCGGTGACACGGTTCATGTGGCGCGAGAGCAGCTTGGCCTCGTCGGCGGGCGTCAGATCGCGATAGTGCGGCACGCGCTCATAGAAATCATGAGCGACGAGATTGAAGACATCTTCTTCGAGGTTTGCGCCGGTGCAGCAGATGCCGTGAATCTTCTCCTGGCGGATCATCTCGGCCAGAGACAGGCCCAGCTCGGCGGTGCTCATAGCGCCGCCAATGGTGACGAACATCTTGCCGCCGGAGGCCAGCAGCGCATTGTAGGCTTCAGCGGCATCGACCAGGGCGGCAGCGTTGAAATGGCGATAATGGTGCTTGATAAATGAGGTAATTGCAGGCATCGGATTTGACATTTCTCCCAATTTCAAGCTACCACAACGAGCTCAGATCGAACCCGGCGCAGAGCCCGGCCTGCATTTCATTTAATCTGGAGAGTATGTCGAATCCGCTCTTTCTTCAGCTTGCGGGCGAGATCGAGGAATTTGCCCGCACGGCGTCGGATCTTGCCGCCCTTGAAGAGTTCGCCGCGAGGCGGATCGCGAGCCGCCTGCCCGCCTACAACTGGGTCGGCTTCTACTGGCTGGACCCCAAGGATGCCGGGATGCTGAAACTGGGCGCATATATCGGCGCTCCCACCGAGCACACGCGCATTCCTGTGTCGACCGGTATCTGCGGAGCCGCAGTAGCGCAGGGCGAAACGATTGTCGTCGACGATGTCCGCTCCGATCCGCGCTATCTGGCCTGCTCGATCGAAACAAAGTCGGAGATCGTTGTTCCGATCCGAGCACATGGCCGCGTTGTCGGCGAGATCGACATTGATAGCCACGCTGCTGCGGCATTCGGCGCCGAAGATCGCAACTTTCTGGAGGGCTGCGCTGGGTCAATCGGCAGATTCATCGAGAGGATTGAATCCAGCCACCTGCGGTGGGCGGACGGCGCTTGCGCGCCATAAGGTTCGTGGTTTCCCACCCATTTCGCGATAAAGCTGCGAAGTGGATGGGGCACCCATTTACTTTTTGGCGGACTCGAGCAGGGCGTTGACTTTGGGCATGACCTGGAAGGCGTCAGCGATGTAGACTACGTCGGCCTTGCCGCGGGTCCATCCGCAGTTGGGGTCGAGCGAAATGGCGCGGCGGTCGGCGATGAAGCGCCAGCCGACGACGTGCGGCTCCTCGCCGTGGCAGCAGGTTGAGAGGCCCCTGGCGTGGCGGGGAGTGGAGCCGGTCTGGCCGATCTGGTTCATGTGAGTGAGGAAGGGCAGCACGGGCTCGCCTTCGCCGCCTTGATCGACGAGAGACTTGCTGCTGCCGAGCGATGCGCCGGTCGAGCGCAGGAAGCCGAGAATCAGCTCGCCGGCCTCGGCGGCGTGAATCTGTCCGTCGGGCTGTTTCTTGGTCCAGCCGGCCCCGGCGACGAGGAGCATCTTTGCGTCCGGGCGAATCGTTTGCGCACCCTGTGCCGGAGCGCGCAGGCCGCTGACGGTGGTGCGAATCTCAGGAAGGTGAACGGCGACCTGCTCGACCTGAGCCGATCCGGATTCACCGGCAAAGGCAGCGTGCGTGCCTGCGTCGAGCAGCAGGAACCATGGGCGCGCGTCGCGGCTGAGAACGGCCTCGATGCGCTGGCGATAGAACCAGCGGGTTGCTTCGACGGTTTCAGTTCCGCCGAGAGTGGTGATGTGCGTGTCGATGAAGCCGCCGAGACGGTGCGCCGCTCCGGCTGCGACGCGCGTGAAGCGTGAGGTGCCGGGAACGAGGACGATTGTGGCCTGCGCGGCGCGGCAGATTGCGTCGACGGCTGCTGCGTCGGAGGCGTAACGCGCCTGGGCGAAGGCCTCGCCGGAGACGGCGAGCAGACGCGCTCCCGCGGACGGCAGACTTTTGGTCAAGTTCGTTGCATCCGCGGCCATGATGCCGATGGTGAGCGGAGCTTTGAGCCGAGCGGCCAGCTCCAGGCCCGCAGTGACGGCTTCGAGAGATGCCTTGCTGAGTGCGGAGCCGGTTTCGTCTGCATGAGTCAAAACAAGTATTGTTTCCATCATTCGGCTCCGATCCACTCGACCAGTTCGGCGGCGATCTCGTCAGGCGTGACGTCTTTCACGACGCGGGTTGTGCGCTGCTGCTTGGGCAGGCTGACGGAAACGTAGCGCAAGCCGTTGGCTTCGAGCTTTGCGGCTTTGGCCTTTTGCAGCGCGGGCATGATCGTTCGCATGTTGGCCATGCCGATCTGGGGATTGTTGCGCGGCTCGGCCAGATTGCCGGTTGCCCAGCCTAAAACGGCCGGAGTTCCTGCGCAAATCGAAACTTGATGCTTGCCGCCTTCGACGCGCTCGAGAACCTCGAAGCTGCCGTCGTCGCGCACGTCGATTTGATCGACGCCCTGGAACTGGTCGGTGATGCCGAGGCGTTCGCCGACAAGCTGAAGAGTGACGCCGGCGCCGCGCGTGGCCGACTCCCATCCGCCGAAGAGGAGGAGTTTGCTAAGGTCGAGGCCAGGCAGCGCGGCGATGGTTTCAGCGAGCACCGCTGCCGTCGAGTGCGCGTCTGGGAAGCCGCCGATGGGGCCGTCGATGGGAACCAGCTCGAAGGCGGCCTTCTGGGCGACGGTCATCATCACCTGTTGCAGCTTGGCTTTGGGGCCGAGCGAGACCAGCCAGAGCTTGCTGCCGGGGTTCTTGGCGGCAAGATTGGCCGCTTCATAGAGCGCGCAGGCGGCCCAGGGGTCGAGGACCGCGGGCAGGACCATTTCGTTTTTGAGGCCGGGGCCGGTTGGGCCGGTGATCGGCTCCAAGGTTTGCAGCGGGTCGGGAACGATGCCCGCGCAGACGACGATGTGCAGAACATTTGCCATTAATGTTTCCTTCAGGGTTGTCTTATTTCAGTTCGCAGTCTGAGTTGTAGAGGCTTGCGGCGCTTTCTCACTGATGGGTGCAACATACAGTGTAGTATTTCCGGCGAGACGGTTGGCATAGAAGGGCTTCTGAAGGAGGTTTTTCCACGCGGGATCGTCAAAGCGGGCATTCCAGAACTCGATCCAGGCAAGCAGTTGGCTTCCTGGGGCTAGATCCGTGCCGGTTTGCTGGGTCTCGGGCGTGTACTTCTTGACCAGCGATGGATCGGCGATGGCCTTCGACAGAAAATCAACCGCGTCTTTCAAGGTGTGCTTGTTCTTCTCAAGGCCGTAGATGTCGATGCCCTGGCGGCGCGCCAGTTCGGCGATCATTACGAGGGGTTCGATGGCAAAGGCCTGGTAGTGAAGCGCCAGCTCGTGGCGTTCCATCTCCAGAGGAAAGGCGCCATTTGAGTCGATTTCGCCGATGGCTGTTGCATAGGTTCTGAGCCCGAAGGAAAACAGATCGTTGTCGTCGCTGATGACGCCAGCCGCTGCGGCCGCCAGGCCTCGCCAGAAGAAGTGGTTGTTGCGCTCGGTCGTGGAGTTGGGTCCGCGCGTCTCGCCGATCGCTTTGTGCGCGGCCTTGCGCAGCCAGGCGATGACCTCGTCCCGTTCCGCGGCGTTGAGGGTTGGCTCAGCCCGGATGACAGAGACCGAGAGCGACAGCGAAGCGACCGCCCAGGTGGATTGGAACCACACCGTCATGTCGTCTTTGGCGTTGTAGTGGAGCAGCGCCTTGCTTTTGGCCCATGGCAGCAGCGCATGAATCACGCAGGCCGCTTCCTTGGGGTCTCCGGTGACGAGATAGCGGTTGGCGCCCCAGGCGGCCACGTCTTCGACCTTATAGTAGGGCTCCGCGAGTGTGTGCTCTAACGGATTCACCGCGCCATGGCTGCCGCTTTTGTAACGGGAAGGAATATCTTGGCCCGGCGGAGGCGGCGCAGGCATGGGAGCACTGGTGCAACTCTTCAGGCTGGCGAGCGCTTCAAGCAATCTTGGGGTCTGGACGTTCTTGAGGGCCTTGCGCCGGGCCTGCACATCGAGAAACGAGGCATTGGGATCGCGGACGGTGAGAGCGGACTCGCCGTGAGCCATGGGCGCTACGAGAAGCAGGACCAGGAGGGCAAGGTTGACGGCTCGGGCATTTCGCTCGTGAAACACCGGGCGTGCTTCATTTACCATGCTTCATATTTTACTCAGTGGATGCGCGAGCTGAAGCCCGTGCTCTTCAACGCGAATGAGATTGCGAGCTTCGTGCGGCACGGCTGAAGCCGTGCCCTTTCAAAACATTGAGACGCGGAGAATTGATCGAGCGGGAGAAATCAGTTTTCCGCCGAATGCAGGCCGCCCGCGCCGGCGCGGAATTCTACGTTGGAGTGGACGCCGTCAGGGGATTGGCCGCAGTTCCAGAGACATGCGCCGCAGTGGGCGCATTTTTCGCGCTCGAAGGCGGGCGCGCCGTCTTCGCCGAGGGTGATGGCCTGGCCGGAGCACATGGCGATGCAGGTCTTCTCTTCGCAGCCGATGCAGAGGCCCACGTCGCGGAAGACGACGTGATCGGCGAAACCGGGCATGGCCTGGACCTTGCCGCCGAGCAACAGCGCGTCTTGATGCGAGATGAGCAGGCGGCCGTCGAGAGGAACCTCGGGCCAGCCGCGCGCGGTGAGCAGGGCATCGTGGAGCGAGCGGCCGTCTTCGAGAGCGAGCTTGACAGCCTCCTTGAGCTTGAGTCCATCGAAGGATTGCGGGGCGAAGGGGCGGATTTGCTTGTGGGCGGGAGGGATATGGCCTTTGAGGGAAAATCTGCCGCCGGTAAGTCCGGCAAGAGCCATGCCGATCATGCCCTTGACCATTCCGTCCTGGAAGCCATTGCGGGCGTTCTCGGCCTCTTGTGCGCCCTGCTCGACCCAGCTCTGGCGGCGGCGGGCTTCGTAGGTGGCGGCGAGATTCTCTTGCGTGAACGGCTTGCCGGCGCGCAGGAGTTCGACGACCGCTTCGCCGAGTTGCGTACCGGTGGCCCAGGCCTCGTCAACGCCGGAGCCGGTTAGCATGTTGGTCGAGCCGGAGCCTTCGCCGATGCGCGCGAAGCCGTCACCGCAGAGATACGGCTCGCCGTGACGGCCGGACTCTTCGAGCGACTTCGCGCCCCACGAACGAAGTGTCCCGTCCTTGAGGACCTTCCACAGCGCGGGATGTTGAATGTAGTGCTGCAAGTATCGGTAGGCGGTGCGGCTGGGGTCGCTGAGCCAGGAGGGAACGAAGATGCCCACCGAGACCAGCCGCTCGGGATGCACGTAAAGGAAGCCGAAGATCTCGGGCTCCGGATAGCCGAAGCTGTGCCAGACGGTGCCGGGCTGGAGCGGGGTGGCTTCATCCGTTTCAAGTGGGGGCAGTTCGATGACGAACTTCATGCCCAGCGCCCATTCGCGGTGGGCGTGGCCCTCGGGGAGGCCGAGCCTTTCGTCCAGAGCCTGGCCGACTGCGCCGACCGGGCCGTCGCCTACGACGGTGAGCTTGGCGCGGACATCCATGCCGGCCATGTAGCCTTCGGCCTGATGGCCGTGCTGGTCGACGCCCTGATCGGCGAGGCGCAGGCCTTCGACTTTTTTGCCGGAGAAGAGCGGTGCGGCGACAGGTGTGCCGGGCCAGATCTGGACCAGGCCAGTGGCCATCAGTTGCTGGCCGACCCACTGGTTGAATTGGCCGATGGAGAGCACGAGGCCGGGGTGCTTGTTGAGGAAGGCTGGAGTCCAGGGCAGCGTGAAGGCGTAGTCTTTGACGCCGGCGAGACGGCCGAATGCGCGGAGCAGCTTGTCGGCCAGGCGCAGGGTGAGGGAGCGGCGGCTTGCGCCGATGGGGTCGAGCAGATACATCACCCGCTCGCTTTTGACCTCGACGGCCATGGGGATTTCGGCCGGGTTCAACGCAGGAAAGGTGGAGCGAATCGCCTGGCCGCGCGTGACGACGCCGCTGACGCCGGCACTGATATCGTCGGCGCGTTCGTAACAGAGGATTTGCAGAGGCGTCCCCGGCATGACCCTGCTCTCGAAGGCCGGGTCGGCGGGGTTCTCGTTCCAGGAATGCGCGAGCGTGGAGAGGAAGCCGCCCATCGCCGGGCCGAAGCCGGCGCAGGCAATATCGACTTCCATCGATTGCCGCTCGACCTCGTGCGCCGGCTTTTCCTGAACGATCGGGTCTATGCTCATGCAGGCTTCCTGGTGGATCTGGCTGGTGCGGGTTCATGGTTTCCCAGGTCCCCAAAAGCGAGGGACCTGGGCCACCCTGGGTCCGTGGTATCCCACCCATTCGCCAGAGAAAAGGCGAATGGATGGGGCACGGAGACTTTATACGCCGATCACGCTGGATAATCCAACGCTTCGGGAATCATGACCTTGGTGACTGTCTCGGCTGCGCGATCTTTTGCTAAACGCGAGCCGCTCAGGCAGGCGGTCAATTTGGTTTGCAGGCGCAGGAAGTCGGTGTTGCCGGCGCAACCGGCGCAGGGGCCGGCCTTCTGCGGATGGCTGCCATCTGAACCGAGCACATCGACGGCAAAGGCCGAGATGCCGGGCATGGTTTCTTCGAGTTCGTCGAGTTCGCCGGCCAGGAAGCAACTGCGATGCTGCTCCTCGTCCCAGGAGGGGTGGCAGTTGTAGCCGAAGACCAGCTCGGCGCAGATGCGGGAGACCTCGCCGGCCGCAGCGGCTGCCTGCACGTGGCAGAGGTCGGAGAGGAACTGGACGGTGCCTTCGAGGCCCTCGGAGGCGACTGGATCGGCGGGTCCGCAGGCTTCAAGTTCGAGCACATCGAGGATTTGATAGCGCGAGGCCACGAGCCAGCAGAGGGCGTCGGCCAAGGCAAAGGTCACGCCCTGGCGCTGCCCGTGATAGAGCTTGCCGCCTGCCGGGTCGGTGGTCTTCTGCAGGTGGTTGAGGGTCCAGAGCCACATCTGCATGGCGGATGCGAGAGTACAGGCGCCGGTGCCGGGCCGCAAGGAGGCGATGCCCCGCATCTGTGCGATCCAGGTGCGGAACTGGGCCAGAAATACCTCGGAGGTCATGGTGACGGTCAACTGGCGGCGCTGCACGGCCTCGGGGCCTTCGTAGGTGGCTTCGAGTTGCGCGTCCATCCATTTATTTCCCAAGAAGCCGGGGCAGTCTTCGGTGATGCCGTAGCCGCCCATCAGGCTGACGGCCTCGCGCAGCATGTTGGCGCCGTGGCCGGTGTTCCAGAGTTTGGTGGCCGGGCAGATGACGTTGGTCTCGGCGTCCATCAGGACGTACTGGACCAACGGATCGGCTTCGAGCTCCGCATGGTGGGGGTCATTTGGCTTCAGAGATAGAAGCTCGATAGCGCGGTCGGCGCTTTCTTTGAGGGCCTTCATCTCGGCCCGGCCGCCGCTGATGCCGCGTTCTTTGAGGATGGCCGACTTCTGCTTTTCGATCGGCTCGAGCACGTCGAAGAGACGGGCAGTGGCAAAACCCAGCGATGTGCCGGCTTCGCCGGTGGCCCAGATGTCGACGAGCCGGTGCAGAGCGTCCTCGCGCTGCTGGATTCCCTGCTCGTAGCGCACCGAACCGGGCTTGGCACCCTCGGCTCCGCGGAAGCGCTGGCGCTGATAGCGAATGACCGGCTCGACGGCGGAGAGCAGCTTGGCCGAGGACATCAGGCCCACGGCGACGCGGGTGCGCTTGAAGACGGCTTCAAGAACGTCACCGTGGTTCCAATTGGGAACGATGACGCCGTCCTTGACGGTGTAGCCGCCGATGATGCGGCTGGCGGGGACCTTCATGCTGAAGATCGGGTCGCCGGTCGAGGAGAGCTGATGGACGAGCTTCTTGGTTGGAGTGCCGTGATCGAAGATGCCCTCGTCGGTTTCTTCCAGGATGACCATGCAACTGCCCTTGATGCGCGGGTCGTCCGAGCCGACGGCGGCGGTGACGAAGTTGGCGAAGGCGATGTTGGTGATGAAGCGGCCGCGCTTGTCGACTTGAAGCCAGGGCTCTTCGCCGTCTTTCCACTCGGCCACGCGCACCTTGCCGCTCAACATTCCGGTGTCGACGCCGACGTAGGGGATGGGTTCGGTGAGCACAAATGCGCCTCGCCAGGGCTTGCGGTCTTCGCCGGGCTGGGGAGGCGCGGAGAGGCTCTTGTAGCGGCTGATTTGTTCGGGTGTCCCGCGCTCGTGGATTGGCGCCAGCGCCAGAAAACCGGCCAGGCTGGCCGTGGCCGCGCCGCCGTCGACCCAGGCCAGCTCGAAGGCCGCCAGGGAGAGCGCCAGATTCTTGGGGCCGGAGATGAATCCGCCCTCTTCGGGCTCCATGAAGGCCGCAGTGATGCCGGCGCGGTCAAAGGCCTCCATCATGCCGTTTTTGCCGGGGGTCCACTCATGAGTGTTGCGCTCGCCGGCGGCAACAAGTTGCGCCACGGTACCCCGTGCCACGCCGCGCGAGGACTGAACCAGCATTTGCAGATCGAAACGGCCGGCAAAGCGCCATTGAATCTGGCGCACCGCGTCTCCGGGGAGGGTGAGCATCTGTTTTTCGTTGGATACGGCAAGTGTGGCCATCAATAGAGTCCTCAAGCAGCGGTCATATTGTGCCTGATTCGGCACAGCTTAGCATGTGACCTGAATCACCTAGGCGCGTCTGAGGGCGCGTGCGGCCGGAGGGAGGGACGGAGGGAATCGTTTCTCAACAATCCGCGGACTGTTCGCTTGTAGCGTGAGAAAGGTCAAATTAGTGTGTGATAGGCGTCACTTGCGACGAGACAACGCAACCTGTAGACCGGTACATAACCAGCAAACCACCATCAACCGGTGAAGGAGCAACACGATGACTTTTGGAATCAGAGCTGCGGCTGTAATTTTGTCGGCCGCATTCATTGTGGGACCTGCCTTTGCGCAGGCGCCCGGCGCAGACCTCTACAAAGCCAAGTGCGCGATGTGCCACGGCGCAGACGGGCTTGCCGCCACGGGGATGGGCAAGAGCATGAAGATTCTGTCTTTCAAGGCTCCGGAGATGGTCAAGGCGAGCGATGCGCGGCTCATCGCCTCTACCAAGGACGGCAAAGGCAAGATGCCCGCGTACAAGGGCAAGCTGACCGACGCACAGATCAAGGATGTCGTCGAATACATCCGCACCTTGCAGAAGTAGCGGGCAAGCTGGCCAGCTCCGAGTGCGTGACTTGAGCCGGGAGAGAGAGGCAGCGTTTTTTCTCTCCCGCGTCCGATTGGGCAGAGCTGGATTTGCATGGATTGACCGGAGCCTAGATGAAGACTGGTTCTTTTATCGCGCTGGGTGTTGTTGCGTTGGCGCTTCTGGCGGGCTCGGCGGCGGGCATGTCGCAGGCGAATAGCGATTGCCTCGCCTGCCATGCGGATGCAAGCGTGCAAGACGCCTCGGGGCACAGCGTCAGCGTGAACGAGCATACCTTTGACGCCAGCCTGCACGGCAGCCTGAAGTGCGTCGATTGCCACACGACGATCAAGGAGTATCCTCATCCGGATCAGATCACGCCGGTCAAGTGCGAGAGCTGCCATGCGGAGGAAGCGTCGGGACTGGCGGGAAGCGTTCATGCGAAGGCGTCGGAGCATCCCTGCATCAGTTGCCATGGGGACGCCCACTCCATTTTTCCCAAGGACGATCCGCGGTCGGCGGTCTATCCGCTCAATGTTCCGCGCACCTGCGGCGCCTGCCACGCCAACGCGGCAATGGCGAAGAAATACGGGCTGCCGAACGTCTACCCGTTGTACATCGACTCCATCCACGGCTTTGCGCTCAGCAAGGAGGGGTTGCTGGTGGCGGCCAACTGCCAAAGCTGCCACGGATCGCATGACATCCTGAGCCACAAAAATCCAAAGAGTCCGACTTACAAGGCCAACATTCCCCAGACCTGCGGCAAGTGCCACGCGGGAATTACCGCGGAATATATGAACGGCGTGCATGGAAAGGCCGTGGCTCGCGGCGATTTGCAGGCGCCGGTCTGCTCGGACTGCCACACGGCTCACGCGATTCTGCAACCGACCGAGGCGGCCTTCCGCATGCAGTCGACGCCGATCTGCGGCTCCTGCCACAAGGAAAAGCTATCGACTTACCGCGATACCTTCCACTCGCAGCTGGGCGCGCTGGGCGGCTATGTGGAGACGGCGCGCTGCTGGGACTGCCACGGAGCGCACGAGGTGCTGCCCGCATCCGATCCGCGGTCTCCGATCGCCAAGGCCAACCTGGTGAAGACCTGCGGCAGGTGCCATGCGGGCGCGAATGCCAGCTTCGTGCAGTATCAGCCTCACGCCAACGCGCGCAATCGCAAGCTGAATCCGGCGCTCTACTTCATCCGCCTGTTCATGAATCTGCTGCTGGCCGGGACCTTGACGTTCTTCCTGATTCACACCCTATTGTGGCTGATCCGCGCGCGCTATGACCAGATCAAGAGAAGATCCGCAGAAGGAGGGAAAGATGCCTGATCCGGAGCAAGCGGCAGATGGAAGCAATGAGACAGGCCGAGCGGAGAGCAGGTATTACACGCGCTTCACGTCGGGGCAGAGATACCTTCATGCCGTGCTGTTCACCACGTTCCTGGGCCTAGCGGCCACCGGGCTGCCGATGCGTTTCAGCGACAGCATCTGGGCGAGGAAGTTCGCCAGCCTGGTGGGCGGATTCGGGGCGATCATCTTCTTCCACAAGCTCTTCGCCGTGGTTCTGACGCTGGCATTCCTGATCCATGTGAAGGACATTCTTACCCGCGCGTTCGTTCATCGCGAGAAGGGCATCTTCTGGGGAGCGACCTCGATGGTGGCCAACTGGAAGGATGTGAAGGACCTTCTCGGGCATCTTCGCTGGTTCGTGGGGCTGGGGCCGAAGCCGAAGTTCGAGCGCTATGCCTATTGGGAGAAGTTCGATTACTGGGCGGTCTTCTGGGGCATGATCGTGATCGGCTTTTCCGGCTATGCGATGTGGTTCGCCCCATTCTTCGCGCGGTTTCTGCCTGGCTGGGCGCTGAACGCGGTGCTGGTGATTCACAGCGAGGAAGGGCTGCTCGCCATCCTGTTCATCTTCTCCATCCACTTCGTCAACACCCATCTCAGGCCCGACAGTTTTCCCATGGATATGGTGATCTTTACCGGCGTGGAGAACGAGGAAGAGTTTGAGCACAAGCGCGCCCTGGAGTACGAGCGGCTGAAAGCCCAGGGAAAACTGAAGGCTAGAATCGGAGAGGCGCCGGGGAAGTGGCAGATCAATTTTTCCAAGGTGGTTGGAACCACAGCCATTGCGATCGGCTTGGTGCTTTTGGTATTGACGTTGACAGCCTATTTCGGAGAGTAATGAGGCAATTCATGCCGGGGCCAAGCAAGTTGGGGAGGAGCGAGAGGGGAAAAGTCCTCGCCCGGCTCATCGTTCTGTCGCTGCTTGCGTGGGCCTGTGCGGCATCTGCCGAGCAGAAGCCGAAAGACAAAGAGTGTCTTGCCTGCCACGCCGATCCCACTTTGACTGCTGAGGTCAACGGCAAGCAAGTCAGCCTGTACGTGGATGAGAGCAAGCTGAAGCACTCGATCCACGGCGGGATGTTCGCCTGCGTGGATTGCCACAAGGATGTGAAGGGCCTGGTTCACGAAACCACGCCCAGGAAGATTCGCTGCGCGGAGTGCCATGCCGATGCGCAGGAGGCTTACTCGCACAGTCTTCATGCCCAGGAGTATCGGGCGGGCGGGCCGGGCGCCAACTGCCAGGACTGCCACGGAGGCGCGCACCAGATTCTGGCCGCCGACGATGCCAAGTCGCCGGTGAATCACGCCAACATTCCCGTCACCTGCGGGCGCTGCCACGGGCAGAAGTTCCTGATGGAGTCGACCGGAGAGAGCGCGCAGCCCTTCATCTCCTACCAGCAAAGCGTGCATGGGCGGGCGGTCGAAAACGGATCGCTGAAAGCGGCGGTATGCACCGACTGCCACGGAACGCACGAGATACTCTCCGCCGGCAACCCCCGGTCGCCGATCTCCAAAGTCAATGTGCCAGCGACCTGCGGCAAGTGCCATGCGGCCATCGAGCAGACCTTCAACCAGAGCATTCACGGGCAGGCGATCGCGCGGGGCAACCAATTGGCTCCGGTGTGCACGGACTGCCACGGAATCCACACGATCAAGTCTCCTGGGAACCCCAACTCGCCGGTTTCCGAGCAGAATGTCTCCCGCGATGTCTGCGCCCGCTGCCACGAGGGCGTGCGGCTTTCGCAGGAGTTTGGCGTGCCGGGAGAACGGGTGGCAACCTACTTCGACAGTTATCACGGGCTGGCGGCGGAAGGCGGCTCGGTGGTCGCGGCCAACTGCTCCAGTTGCCACGGCGTGCATAACATCCTGCCCTCGAGCGATCCCCGCTCGACGATCAATCGCGCCAACCTCGACGCCACCTGCGGCAAGTGCCACAAAGGAGTTACGCAGAAGTTTACCCTGACCCCGGTGCATCTGGGCGATGGGATTCACCCCAAGGACATCGGGACGGTCGCGGTTCGCTGGATCCGGCTGATTTACGTAGGCTTGATTCTGCTTGTAATTGGCGCGATGTTCTTGCACAACGCGATTATCTTGCGGAGCAAGGCGGCGGCGCGGCGCGCGATGCAGAATCCCATGATGCAGCGCATGAGCGCGAATCAGCGCTGGCAGCACCTGATTCTGCTGGCCAGCTTTATTGTGCTGGTGATCACCGGCTTTGCACTGAAGTTTCCCAACTCGTGGTTTGCCGAGTTGCTGGGCATGGGCGAGAGGCTGCGCAGCATTACACATCGCGTGGCGGGAGTGATCCTGATCGGCGCCGGAATCTATCATGTCTTCTACCTGGCGATCGCCAGGGACGGGCGGCGGCTGATTCGCGACTTTGCGCCCCGGCCGAAGGACGCCTTCGATGCCTGGGGCACGATGCGCTACTATCTCGGACTCAGCCAGACGAAGCCCAAATTCGGCCGCTTCAGTTATGCGGAGAAGGCTGAATACTGGGCGCTGGTCTGGGGCACGGCGCTGATGGCGGTGACCGGAATCATGATGTGGGCCAAGGTTTGGGTCGGCGACCTGCTGGCGCGCTGGTGGGTCGATGTCGCGACCGCCATTCACTTCTACGAGGCGATTCTGGCCACGCTGGCGATCGTGGTCTGGCACTTCTACCAGGTGTTTTTCGATCCGGATGTCTATCCGATGAACTGGGCGTGGTGGGATGGCAAGATGCCGGCCGAGCACTATCGCCATGAGCATGAACTGGACGCCGATGCGTTGACCGAGGCGGCTGGCGATGATTCCGGCGGGAGTGCCGGGAAGCCGGCGCCCGATCAAGAAAGAAAGTAAGAGCGGCGAAGCTTCCGGACGAGCGGCGACTCTCATCGACAATGAGTTGCGCCGGCGCGCGCTGTCGTTCATTGACAGTGCATATGCAGCGCATTAGAATTCATGCTCTTGTTAGATGCTTACCCCGAGGCTCATGAAAGGCAAGTGGAATATGGCTCGATCGGCGTGGTTGCGGGTCCTCGGATTCGCTGCGATGGCGCTGATACCCGGTCTTGCGCAGGCCGCGCAGGCCGGCGATCCCGATGCCATCGAGCAAAGGCTCAATGCCGAGTTCAAGCCGACCACGATCTCGCCCGACCGCTTGCATATTGTCACGGCCGGAGGCAGGGTCGTGATTCAGAAGCCCGGACTGACGATGTATGGCGTCGACTCGCCGAAACCGCCCTTGTTTACTTATAAGAATGGGAGGATCGGGCGCGGCTTGCTTGGGCTGGGCAAGGATCTTGAAATCTCGATCGAGACGCCGGGAGGCACCGCGGCCGATTATCCGCACCGCAGCTTCGCACCGGGAGAAAAATGCTGGGTTACGGACGTTCAGGTGCAAAAGGACGGGGTCGTCTTTCAGCTTTATAGCGATGCCTACGACGAGACTCGCTATTACGCAGACCTGAAGATACCCTTCCCCAGCAGGAAGGAGATGCCGCCAGCAGATGCCGTCGTTCAAATGGTGGCGGAGGTGCTGACGGCGGCGCCCGCGGAGAAGCCCGTTAGCCAGCCCGCCGCGAAGATTGCTGCCGTCCCCGTAGTCAACCCGGCGCCAAAGAGCGCCCCAGCCAATCTCTCGGGGAGATATAACTTCGACGAGGGGGACTCGCAGCTCAACTTTGTTTCCAGCACCGGGTGCATCATGATCGGTCCGGGCGGCACAGAAAGCGCGGGCAAGTACAAGGTGAACGGAGACACGTTGACGATGGATTGCACGGTGACCGGGAGTTCCTTCAATTTGAAGATACAAGGAGACGACCTGGTCGCCGACGATGGACACTTGTGGGTTCGGCAGGCCGTTGCGCCGCCGCTCCCGCCGAGTGTCTCGATCGGCCAGACCAAGGCGCAGGTGACAGCCGCCTTCGGGCAGCCATTGAAAGCGTCCAAGCAGGGAGTGAAGGAGATCTTCTATTACAAGGATATGAAAGTGACTTTCACGCATGGAAAAGTCGCCAGCGTTGAATAGAGGGCGAGACCCGCGGACCGGCGCGGAGCGATCGACGACTGGTGAGCCATGTCGCAGCCCCGAGCGAAGATTCATCGGAAGTTAATGAAAAACAGAGATAAGAGCGAAACATTCGGGCTAAGCCTGTGTTTGCTTCGATAGGCATTCATCACATGGGGATATCTGCACGATTTTCTTGACAGCCTCATAGCCGTGATGTACGTTTTAAGGGTTTACTGGAACATTCCCCAATAACCCATGAAATGGAAGAAGCATATGGCTCAAATGCGATGGTTTTGCGCGTTCGGTTTGGCTGCAATGGCGGCAGGATTCACCCTTGGGTTGGAAGCCCAGTCGGGCGACCCAGCCACACTGGTCCAGGAGAAGCTGGTCTCTCAGATCAAGGTGACCAAGGCCACGGCAGACCGCTCGGACATCGTCACTTCCGGCGATGTTGTCGTGCTGCATAAGGATGGCCTGATGATGTGCAGTTCGGCATCTTCCTATGCATTCTCGAACACATATGAGAACGGAGTTCTGGCTGCGAATTACAATAACCGCGCCAAGGACGCCGCGAAATCCTTCTTCAAAAGCCGTCTTCCCTTCGGAGGCGGGGGCAGCGTCACGGACGCCGCCAACAACGGCTGCCCATCGCGGAAGTTTGTTGCCGGCGAGAAGTTCTGGATCACCGGCATTGCGCGTGACAAAGACGGGATTCTGGTGAGCACCTTCAGCGATCCCTACCCCGACCCTTCGGGAGATCAAGTCCGCTACTACGGGGAGATCAAGTTTCCATTCCGGAAGGGCTCCGTGCCTTCGCCGGACGATTTCCTGAAGACCTTCTCGGAGGTGATCACGGTTCAGCCGGCGGACGATCAGGCGGGGCAAGGCGGACAGGACGGGCAAGGCGGACAAGGCGATCAGGGTAGTCAACCGGCCCAGGCAGCGGCACCGGCTCCGGCTCCGGCGCCAATGCAGGCCATCGCTCCTCCGCCCCCGCCGTCCGATGCTCCTCCGCCGACCATCGCCCTTGGCCAGACCAAGGATCAGGTAACCGCCGGATTCGGCCAGCCGCAGAGAATCGCCAAGCTGGGAGCGAAGGAGATCTTCTATTACAAGGATATGAAGGTGACCTTCACCAACGGAAGAGTCAGCAATGTGGAATAGGGCGCTCGCGCGTCGCGGCCTGCAAGATTGGCAGCGGGCGCGGAGCTGAAAGAGGAATGAGGATACGATGACCATGCAATCTATCAGTTGGAAAACTATGAGGAACGGTTCCGCGGTAGTGATTCTAGGCGGACTGCTGGGGTTATTTGGAGTGGCCAGCGCCGCCGCAAACAAGCCGCCGGCGCCTGCCTCCCACCCGGCCGCCGCCGCCCACCCGGCCACACATGCTGCCGCAGGCGGAGTATCACACAGACCAACCACCGGCGGAGCGACAACGCACGGGCCGACGACCGGCGGGGCCACAACGCACGGGCCGACGACGGGTGGCTCGCACACCACGACCACCACAGGTTCCCGCACTACGACCACGGGCGGCGGAGCGCGCACTACGACCACGACCCGCACCACGACCACCACCAGCTCGCACACGATGACCGGTGGCGCGGGCGCTCATCCCGGCGGCGTTGGTGCGGGAGCGCATGGCCCTGCTGGCGGCGCACACCCTTCGGCGATCCATGGTGGTCCCGCGCCCAGAGGCAGCAGCGAACACGTCACCAGGAGCGGCAGCGCGGTGCGTATGCGTCCGGGCGGCCGGGTGAGCGACGTGCACGATGCCCGGCGGGGAATGGACGTCCATCACAATCTGGGCGGCGGACGCAGGGTCTCGATGGAGCGCCACGATGGCAGCCGCCTGGTTGCCGAACGGGGCCGCCGCGGATATGTGGAGCGCGGCTATCATTATCACGGCCACGATTTCGGACGGCGCGCTTACTTCTACCATGGCCATGAATACAACCGCTATTACCGCGGCTACGGCTATCGCGGGTTAATGCTCAACGTATATGCCCCAGGGTTCTACTATGGCCCCGGCTTTTATGGCTGGGCTTACAACCCCTGGGCGGCGCCGATCGCCTTCGGTTGGGGTTGGGGAGGCAATCCCTGGTACGGCTACTACGGCTACTACTTCCAGCCGTATCCGGTCTACCCCTCGGCCGCTTTCTGGCTGACCGACTATATCATCTCGCAGGATCTGCAGGCAGCCTACGCGGCCCATCAGGAAGCAGGCGAGGCCGATGGAACGCCTCCTGCCGATGCTGGCGCACAGCCGGAGCTCACCCCCGAGGTGAAACAGATGATCGCCGACGAGGTAAAGAGCCAGTTGGCGCTGGAAAACCAGGAAGCGCAGGAGACGGCAGCCAACCAGGATGTGGACCCCGGTTCCAGCGGGATTTCGCGCCTGCTGAGCGACGGCCGTCCGCATGTCTTCGTGGCCGGCGGCAATCTGGACGTGACGGATGCAAACGGGCAGGAGTGCGCGGTCAGCGACGGCGACACGCTGCAGTTGCGGCAACCGCCTCCCTCGGACGCGACATCGGCCAATCTTGTGGTTCTCTCCAGCAAGGGCAAACCGGAGTGCCAGATCTCGCTCACGGTGCAGGTGCAGTTGACCGACCTGCAGGAGATGCAGAACCACATGCGTGAGACCATCGACCAGGGTTTGAAGGATCTGCAGGATAAGCAGGGCACGGATGGGTTGCCGGCGGCTCCGCCATCGGCGAAAGCTCCCCCGGTCGAGGCGCAGTACGCCGCCGTCGCCCCTCCGCCGGAGGCGAACCTGGCCACGGATATTCAGCAGGCCGACCAGCAGGGCGCTCAGGCTGAAACGGAAGTGACCGCCGAGGCGGCGCAGGATAGCGGCGCGCCGGGCGGCGCAGCTGCGGCCGCACCCGCAGTTCCGGCTACGGTCGATCTGGGACAGACCGTCAACCAGGTGCAGGCGGCTCTTGGCGCGCCTGCGCGCGTGGCGAATCTGGGCTCCAAGGTCATCTATTACTACAGCGGCGGGATGAAGGTCGTCTTCAAGGATGGCAAGGTGAGCGACGTGCAATAGCCGGGGCATTCGGCGCGGGAGAGAATTGGCGATTCTCTCCCGCGCCTGGCCGCAGATACTAAGTCAATATAAGGCCCTCGCCCGGCTGCGCTGACCGCAGGAGGACGGGAAAGACGCTCTGAACTGGGCTGCTGGCCGGTTCTAGAACTGGTTGCATAAACCCCTATCAAGACGGCCGAAAAACATCCCTCAGGGGCTAAAGCCCGCAATTCTATTGCTTGTATTGCGGCACGGCTTAAGCCGTGCCCTTTCAATGTGCATTTATGCAGCCAACTCTAGGCGTAGTCGATGGGGTGCTTGCTGAGCCACTGCTCATCGCGCACCCGGCCCATCTTCTTCATCGCGTTGCCGGCGACGCTTGCGCTCAATTCCCGGCTCTCCCAGGCCAGGCCGGCGCCAAGCCCGACGGCGCAACCCAGCAGACCGTAGGCAAAGATCGCGGTCTTGGATTTCTTCCGGCAGAGCGGGTAGCTGATCACCAGACCCAAGGCTGCTCCAATTGCGGCGGGCACGATTGCGCCCTTGGCCACTTCCTCGAGAAAGGGAGTCACGGGTTTTCCGTCGAAGAACTCCTCCTGGCCGGAACGCGCACCATCGATTCCGGACTCGGCGAGCCGCCGGCCATAATCGACATTGGATTTCACCCACTCGCCCAAGCTCATGGAACCTCCTCGCCTTCCTGGAAAGACGTTTCAAGTCTAACAGATCGGCAAATGCCGGATGAAGACTGAATCCGCAGTCATTCCCTCGATGTGAAAGCAGCCGCGCAGAAGAGGGATGGCAAGTCCAAATCGGGAGACTGCCAAAGCGCGACCGCGTGCGGTATCATCGTCGCACCTGAGTCTGGCCGGGGCCTGGCCTGATGGGTTTCACGCTGTGGGGCGGCGGGTGGGTGGAATGAGGATCGCGTACGTGCTCACCTCGCTCGGCGTTGGCGGAGCGGAACGGCAGGTGGTGGCGCTGGCTGAAAGGATGGCGGCGCGCGGCCATGTGGTTTCGCTGCTCCTGCTGCGGTCCCGGCTTTCCGAAGAGTGGCCCACAACGGTCGATCGTGTCACCCTCGACATGCGCAAGACGCCGGCCAGCCTTCTCGCCGGTCTCGGGAGAGGCCGCCGCTTCCTGCGGGCCTTTCAGCCTGATCTGATCCACAGCCATGTTTATCCGGCCAACATGACGGCCCGGCTGCTCTGTCTGTTTCATTCCACGCCCGTCATCTCCACCGTTCACAACGTCTATGAGGGCCCGTGGCCGCGCATGACGGCCTACCGTCTCACCGACCCTCTCAGCCGGTGGACTACTGCTGTCAGTCAGGCCGCAGCCGATCGCTACGTTCGGCTCAAAGCTATCCCGGCTAACAAATGCTTGGTTCTCACGAATGGGATCGATACGGCGGAGTTCGCGCCCAGCCCCGAGCGCCGCGAACGTCTCCGGACGCAGATGGGCGTAAAGGACGAGTTTGTCTGGCTGGCTGCCGGACGCATCGCGCCCGCCAAGGACTATCCGAGTCTCTTGCAGGGCTTTGCGCAGGTGCGAGCTGCTTCTCCGCAAGCGCGGCTTTGGATTGCCGGAGAGGCGGCAGGGCCGGGGCCGGGAGCCGTTGAAGCTGTGACGGCCAAACTCGGCATCGAGGCTTCCGTTCGCTTGCTGGGGCTTCGCCGTGACATGCCCGCCCTGCTCGACGCCGCCGACGCCTTTGTGCTGGCCTCGGCGTGGGAGGGAATGCCGCTGGCATTGGGCGAAGCCATGGCGATGGAGAAGCCGGTCGTGGCTACCGATGTTGGCGGCGTGCGCGAACTGGTGGGCGATGCGGGAGTGATCGTTGCGGCCAAAGACCCTGAGGTCTTGGCGCGGGCGATGCTCACGCTGATGCGGACCTCGCCGGAAACTCGCGGCACGGTGGGCCGCGGGGCACGCGAACGCATCCGAAAGCAATTCGGCATCGACGCCAAAGCCGATGAGTGGGAGGCGCTCTACCGGAGGGTATTGGCGGAGAAGAGTTGACCCGCGCAATGCGGGGGTTCATCCTTCTCATTCGTCTTCTGGGATTTTCTCGTCCACGGGTCGTATGGCCGGGGCTGAATGATACCCTTATCATCGATCTCATGAGTTGCCTGACCGGGCCGCTGAGGCGGTTCAGCCGAGGGCCTGGAGGAAGTCGGATGCGAGCAGCAGTTGCCGGTCGAGTGGTGTTGTGCGCTCTGTTGGGCGCGGCGGTTGGCGTGGGAGGCACGATGGCGCAGGCGCAGACAGAGGCTCAGAATGCAGTGCTGACGCTCGATCACGGCTGGCAGTTCAGGCAGGTCACGGCAGACGCGAAGGACGAGAACGGCTGGCTTCCGGCGACCGTTCCCGGCGACGTGCATCTCGACCTGCTCGCCAACAAGAAGATTCCCGACCCGTTCTTCCGCGACAACGAGAGCAAGCTGCAGTGGATCGAAAAGGAGAGCTGGGAGTACCGGGTGAACTTCGATGTGACTCCGGCATTGCTGGCCCGCTCCCATGTAGATCTCGTCTTCGACGGTCTCGATGCAGCCGCCGATGTCTATCTGAACGGCGAGAAGGTTCTGTCGGCCGACAACGCCTTCCGCATCTGGCGCGTGGATGCGAAGAACCATCTGCACACGGGCAAGAACCTGCTGCGGGTCGTCTTTCCATCGCCCATCAAAGCCGCTGCCGCGGCTGCGGCCAGCGATCTCTTCCGGCTTCATTCGAAGACCGAAGAGAAGACCTACATCCGCAAGGCTGCCTATGAATACGGCTGGGATTGGGGTCCGCGCTTTGTGACCAGCGGCATCTGGAAGCCGGTGCGCATCGAGGCCTGGGACAGGGTGCGCATCGCCGACTTCGCCATTCGGCAACGCGACGTGAGCAGGGAAGTGGCGCATTTGGATGCCGAGGTGGAAGTTGAGGCCGCCAGCGCAGGTACAGCGGAGGTTTGGATCGGCTCTTTTCCTTACGGCAATGCTGTTACAAGAATACCCACTGCGGCCTCGCGGGTCGTCACACTCCACCCAGGCGTCAACATTATCGATTTGCCCATCGAGATCCAGCACCCCAAGCTCTGGTACCCCGCCGGCTACGGAGACCAGAACCGCTACGAATTTCAGGTCATCGCTAGCGTGGGGCAGGGAATCGCCGACTCCCGCGAACTCACCACCGGTCTGCGTTCGGTCGTGCTCGATCGCCATCTCGACCAATGGGGACGCAGCTTTCAACTCATCGTCAACGGCATTCCCGTCTTCGCAAAAGGCGCGGACGTGATTCCCTTCGACAGCTTTCCCAATCGCGTGACCACAGCGAATTACCGCCGCATTCTCGAGTCGGCGCGCGACGCCAACATGAACATGATTCGGCACTGGGGCGGCGGCTACTACGAAAGCGACGAGTTCTACGCGATCTGCGACGAACTGGGCATTATGGTCTGGCAGGACTTCATGTTCGGCAACGACTGGCAGCCCGGCACCTACGCCTTCAAGCTCAACATCGAAGCCGAGGCCGAGGATCAGGTCAGGCGGCTGCGCAACCACCCGAGCATTGTCGTCTGGTGCGGCAACAACGAGACCGAGAGCGCTTTCAACTGGGATGCGCGCAAGACGCTGCCGGCGGAGATCAAGTTCTACATGTGGCAGGACTACCTGACCGAGTTCAGCGGCATTCTGCCTAGAGTTGTCGCGCGGCTCGACGCGGAGACGCCTTACTGGCCGAGTTCGCCGAGTTCAGATTATGAGGCCGTCTCGCCGGTTTATCTCAGCGGAGATAATCACTTCTGGGATGTATGGCACGGGCGCGTGCCGTTCGCGAGCTATGAATCGGACCAATCGCGCTTTGTCACCGAGTTTGGCTTTCAGTCGTTTCCGGAGATGAGGACGATCGATGCCTTCACGCAGCCGGAGGATCGGGGGAGTATCTTTACGCCGGTAATGCTGGCCCACCAAAAAAACAACGAGGGTAACTCGATCATTCACGACTATCTGCTCAGGGATTACTCCGAGCCGAAGGACTTCGCGAGCTTTCTCTATGTGAGCCAGGTCTTGCAGGCCGAGGGCATCAAGATCGGCGCGGAACACTGGCGCCGCTCGCGCCCGGAGACGATGGGTACCATCTTCTGGCAGTTGAACGACTGCTGGCCGGTGGCTTCGTGGTCCTCGATCGACTACTACGGACGCTGGAAGGCGCTGCAATACTATGCGCGGCGCTTCTATGCGCCCATCCTGGTTTCGCCGCACGTCGAGGACGGCGCGCTGAAGGTTTATATCGTCAGCGACAAAACCAAGACCCAATCGGCCACGCTGCGGGTGCGGCTGATGGACTTTGACGGAAAGGTGCTGCTGGAGGAGAGTAACACGGTGAATGTCGAGCCGCTTTCGAGCAAGGCCTATCTCGACTGGCCGCTCAAGAAGCTTGCCGACGCGGGCGGGGCCGACACCTCGCGCGTCTTCGTCGCGGCCGATCTGACCTCCGGCGGCGCACAGCTCTCGCGCAACCTGACTTACCTTGCGCCGGTCAAAGAGGTTCATCTGATTCCGGCCCAGTTGAAGGTCGAAACAAGGGGGGCGAACGGCAGTTACAAAGTTCGCATCACCTCTCCGGTATTGGCGCGCAGCGTCTATCTATCTTTTGGCAATCTCGACGCGCAGTTATCGGATAACTACTTCGATCTGCTGCCGGGCGAGACGGCGGAGATCGCAGTGACCAGCGCGGCTTCGCTCGATGCGCTGAAGGCGCAGATCAAGGTCATCTCTCTTACCGATGCCTTTGCCGGCGATCGACAAGGCGCCACGATCGGCGCGGCCCGGTGATGCAAAGCAAGTGGGCCGGAGCGCAATGCTCCGGCCCACTGTTTGTCAGGCTGCCATCGATCAGAACGAGAACGTGGCCTGGAGGAAGATGCGCCGCGCTGCCGCGCCAGAGGAGAAGATTCCACCGGCCAGGCTGGTCGACTGGCCGAATAGACTGCCGGGGTTGGTGGGATCGGTGGGTGGGGGTGCGATGGTTCCCACCGGTGTGCCACGGTCGATGTCGTTGAACAGATTCAGCGCCTGCGCGTTGAAGGTCAGCGTGTATTTGCGGCCAGTATTGGTAGGGCCAAATATTCCTCCCGGACCTCCGCGGCCGCCTCCTCCGCCAAACGGGCCACCGAATCCGCCTCCGTGGCCGCCGTGGCTTCCTCCGCCGCCCGGCGGCGGCGCTCCTGCGTTAGCCGATTCGAGTTTGGGGCCGAGCCCAAAGGCGCGGCTGATGCGCAGGTTCATGGCTACCGCCGCGGGGCTGTTGCCCAAGTCGGCAGGGATGAGAGTGGAAGTGTCAGCGGGAGTAGTATCCAGGCAACCAAAGGAGGTCTGCACGAACTCCGGGCCCAGATCAGTAGTCGAGCAATCCGAAGATACCTTCGCTGGACGGTGATTGAAGAAGCCGTCTTGAACCGAGTCTGCATTGGTGACGATGTTGTAGGGCTTGCCGGACAGCGCAATCAGGAAGGGATTGAAACGAATGCCCCACGGACCCTGGTAGTTGGCCATCATGAAGACCATTTGGCGCGAGGCCCAATTGGCGCGGCCGTAATCCTGCATCAGGTCTGCGGAGTTCGAGGCTATTCCGCCGATGCTGTCGGTATTGGCCGCGGTCAGGTTGTAGAAGCCTATCAGGCTAAAGTTGGGCGTGATATGCGCGTTGACGTTCACGATCATCTGGTTCTGCTTGAAGACTGCCTCCGGATCGTACTCATCGACATTACCCGCGGAAACGTTGTAGCCGGGGACATAAGGCGCGTTTGCGTTGCGCGTAACCATTTGATGCACGCCGAAGGAGTGCAGATAGGTGAAGGTCAGCGTCGTGGCCTTGGTCAATTGTCTTTCCAGGCTGGTTCCCAACTGCTGCGTGACAGGCGAACGGTAGTCTGGCGCGATGCGATCAACAGCGCCGACCACGTTGGGCGTCCCGTTTGGGTTTAGGCCCGGGTTGCATGCTTTCTGCGGGTTGCCCGGCAGGCTGGTAGCGCTGAAGCATGTCGGATTGTAGATAACCGTCTGCTGCTGTGGTGCGCCCGCTCCGCTGAAGCGCTCGGCCGCGAGCAAATCGCTCAGTGGCAGTCGGTCATAAAAGAATCCGTAGCCGCCGCGCAAGACTGTCTTGGCCTGTTTCTTGTCCTTGTGGCCGTCGAGGGCATATGCGAAGGCTACGCGGGGAGCCCAGTCGTTGTGGTCGGCAATATGATTTTGCGACTCCCAACGCATCCCACCCGACAAAGTCAGATAGGAATTGAACTTCCAGTCGTCTTGCACGAAGAGCGCCGCGTCGAAGGTGTTGGCTCGAGCATTTGGGACGCCGCTGACGTAGCTTAACTGGACCGGCGCGCAAGTCGTTGCAGGAATCGTTATTGGGCAGGGCGTACCGCTCAGCAGGCCGAGCGCGCCGTTGTAATCCGCTTCCGAGGCGAAGGTGAACGTCCCGTTGAAGTTTGCGTCCGTCGAGTTGGCGTCGCGATTGTCGCGCAGCCGCGTTCCAAACTTGATGGCGTGGGCGCCCGCGGTCATTGTAGTAATGTTCCACAGCTCCAAATGGTCCTGGTGGTCGTTGATCTGACTTGCCGATGCGCCGCCGCCGGTAAAGTAACCCAGCACCGATGCCTGGGGCGGACCGCTTGCCGCTGTCGTCGAAGAAATGTCGCGAAGATACTGGAAGCGGGTCTCGTTGACGATGTGATCGTTGATGACAAACGAATCGCTCAGTTGAACGGTGTTCTCGATGGAAGTCGAACTCTGAGCCTGGCTGCTCGATTGCTGCGCCGCACTCAGCTCGCCGCTCTCGCTGTCGCGGTAGAACTGGTATCGCAGGGTCAGAGTGTTCTTCTCTCCCAATTGCAGATCGATTCGCGGAGCGATATTGGTTCGCGTATGCGGGTTCAGGATTCCGCTCGTTGCGGTGCCATTGGGGCCGTAGGCAAGGCTTATGTTTTGTATATTGCGCTGTTCGGCACTGACGAAGAATGAGGCCGTTTCAGAGAGCGAGCCATTCATTGTCCCGTTAAATTGAATCGTGTGATACGTTGGCAAGTGCGTTATGAACGGGTTACCGGTATTAAAGGCGTCGTCGTTGCCTTGCATGAAGAACTGGCCGTGCAGCTTGTCGGTGCCCGGCTTGGTGAGAATCTCGATGCGGCCGTAACCGAGCTTGTCGAACTCGGCGGAAAATGGATTCTGGTTGATGCGAATCTCGCGAATCGCCGACTTGGGCGGAAGCTGTCCGCCGCTGAAGCCGTCGATGTAAATCTGGCCGCCGTTGGGTCCAGCCGAAGGTCCGGCCAGCGCCGTCAACTCGTTCGACAACTCATCCGGGTCGTCCGACAAGGCGTCCAGATCCTTGCCCTTGAGGACGATGGCGCTCGAGTTGCCGCCTGCTTCCACGTTGACCGAGGGCGTCTCGTCGGTGACCTCAACGCTCTGTTGTGCTACCTCCATGGCCATGGAAATGTCCACGCGCTTGACCTGTCCGGCGGCAAGTTGAATGGCCGGCATCACAAAAGGAGCAAAGCCCGCAAAGGTGGCATGCACGATATAGCTGCCGGGAGCGAGACCGCTTACGAGGTAGGCGCCGCTCGCATCCGCCGCCGTCTTAGTCACGGCCTTCCCCGACGATGTGGTGATGGTGACAGTTGCTCCAGGAATCAGCGCGCCAGTGGGGTCGGCAATATGCCCGTGCAAGCTGGCAGTGGCCGCGGGAGTCGCAGTAGGCGCGGCCGTGGCCGTCGTGACGGCAGGCGGCGCGGCGGCAGCTTGCGCTTGCGCAGCGTTCACGCTCAAAAGGCCTAACGCAAGGGCAATCAAAAAATGAATGAAGCAATGAAGTTTTAGATACACGTATTCCTCACTTGGTTTCGCTGTTTTTCCGTGGTTCTACTGGGCAACGTCGGGCTCGCTCGTGTTCATGCTCCAGTTCGAGAGCAGGTCACGGCTGGCCTCGGGCGCCTCGAGCAGCGGCTCGACGCCGGCCAGCAGCGTGATGGCCGTGACGTCCTTTTCTCCTTCGGTTGAGACCAGCATCACCGCCTCGCCTTTTTGCAGATCGCCGATCTGTATGGCCGGCAGGCGACTCAACATCTGTTGCGGGTCGCCGCCGCCATTCTGGCCGGCCCATCGCGCTCCGCCGCCTTGACTGGCTCCGCCCCCGGTTCCTTTCAGCCGCGCCGCCAGCATAAGGGCCATGCGATCTGGCAGGCGCCGCATCTGCGCCTCGGCTGTGATATGAATAGCGACCGGCTTCTTCGTCGCCAGATCCTTGACCACCAAAGTCGAGGCCGCCGCATCGAGCGATAGGATCGTTCCGGCGATATTGCGGAAGCTGCCCGAGACCACCTCTTCAGCGGCAATCTCCGTCCCGTCCGCATTTTTCACGCCGCGCGCGCGCAACTGGTCGCCGGGGTGAATCGCATCGATCGGCGCCGGCAGCGCCGCGTCAAAGCGCACCGAGCCCGGCGCATAGCGCTTCAGCATAGTCGTCTTGGCGATATGCACGGTGATCGTTTTGGCCGTCGCGCCTGCACCGCTGTTGAGCAGGATCGTACCCGTTGCGGGGTCCACGTTCTTCACCAGTCCGCCCACCCCGCGCCGCTGCCAGTCCTCGCGATCCTTCTGTTGCTTCATCGCCAGGTCCGCCTGCTTCACGGCTATAATTTGCAGCGCCTCCATTGTGCCGGCGGGCCCATCGGGGTCGAGCTTGACCAGCGCTCGGTCGCCGACGGCCAAATCGTTGAATGGGATCGTCTCCGCCGTGCTCAGATCCCTTTCGCCCGGAGCGATGCGCTTGATCGCGGCGGTCGCGGGCACTTCCACCTGGCGCTCGCCGTCGGCATCGGTCTTCACTGTGAGCGTGTTGCCGCTGATGGCGGTGATCGTGCCCACAAATCGAGTAGGCGTCTGCGCGCAGACTAGGTTCCCGGCTAACAGAAACACGATCATCAGCGCCAAAGCGACCGAAGTGCGATTGATCATCTTGCCTATCATCATCATCCAATCTCTCCACCGGCCCAAACCACCCGGCGCGCAGGACGGAAAATCCGATCACTGTTCCGGTAGACGAATCAAGCCGGCAAAAGGTTGAGTGGAGTCTTCAATCATCTGCCGGATTGCTCGAAAAGCGTCGAACTCCAGTGGAATTGGTGTCTGTCGGAATATCATGAAGGTTGAATCTTAGAATAAGCTGAAAATTGATGCAGCCTACTTTCCCAGTTCCGCCGTCTCCAGAAAGGCAAAGCTCCCCGAGGGCGTGGGAACGACGTGCGTGAGCCGCCGGTTGTGGACTACCACCGTATCCCGGTACCAGAGATCGATGGCCGGCAGATCGCGCGCAAGAATCTGCTGCGCTTGCACGTAATCGGCGCGACGGCGGGCGGTGTCTGTGCTTTGGGCCGCATCGTCGAGCAGCGCATCGAGTCGCGGATTCGAGTAGTGGCTGCGGTTGGCGCCTTGCGGAGAAAACTTCGCGGTCGAATAGACATAGCTGAAGATGTCCGGCTGCTCGTTGCCGCCGATCCACTTGAGCGAGTACATCTGGAAGGCCCCGCGCGTTACGTCAGAATAAAACGTGGCATATTCGTAGCTGCGCTGCTCGAGCGCGATGCCCACCTTGGCCAGTTGTTGTTGCAAGACCGCGGCCAGCAGCCGAGTGCCCTCGTCGGTCGAGGTCTTCATCGTCAGATGGAAGCGCACGCCATTCGCGCCGGCGTGATAGCCGGCCTCATCGAGCAGCCGCTCGGCGCGCGCCGGATCGTAGTTGTAGCGCGCAACGTCGCCGGTCCAGGCCCAGTGGCTGGCTGGCAGCAGGCTTTCTGCCGGCTGCGCATGGCCGCGCAGCAGCGTCTGGATAATCAGCTTGCGGTCGATGGCGCAGGCGATGGCCTGACGCACTCGCACATCTTGAAGCAAAGGGTCGCGCAGATTAAAGGCGAGGTATTGAACCTGCGTTCCGGGCGAGTCTTCGACAACCAGGTTCGGCCGGGTGGCCAGCACCGCCAATGCGTCGATCGGCAGGGAATTGACCGTCACGTCGCCCGAGCCTTTTTCCAGCTCCAGCGATTCGGTGGTCGCGTCCGGCACCACGGCAAAGCGGACTCGCTGTATCTTCGGCTCTCCGGCCCAGCTCAGCGGATTCCGCTCGATCAGAACATTCTGATCGATCTGCTGGCTCACAAAGCGAAAGGGGCCCGTGCCCACCGGATGGCGCCAGAACTCGCGTCCGCTGCCCTCGGGAACAATGCCGAAGGCGCCGGTCGATAAATTTGTCAGTAGAAAATTATCGGCGTGCTTCAGGTGGAAGACGACGGTCCGCGCATCTTTGGCCTCGACCGTGTCCACCGAGGCGTAGGCGGCGGCCTTGGGCGAGATCACCTGGCCCGAGCGGATCGAGTTCACTGTCCACACCACATCGCGCGCTGTCAGCACGCGGCCATCATCGAAGCGGATGCCCTGGCGGAGATGAAAGATCAGCGTTTGCGGGTCAGGCTGTTCCCAGCTCTCGGCCAGCGCAGGCGTGAAGTGGAAGCTAGCATCGCGAGCGACAAGCCCGTCGAAGAGCAACTCGTCGATGTGCTCCGATTGCGCGTCTGTGCCGATGCGCGGATCGAGGTTTGCCGGGCTGCTCTCAATCAGAAAGACGACCGTCCGCGGATCGCGCGGCGTCGAGTGGCAACCCGCAAACGCAAGGAGCACGGCCAGCGCAAACAGCCTACGCATTTGTCACCTGCCCCAGGATCGCCGGCCGCGCAGCTCCGGTCGCCCTGGGTACATTTCCCGGCAGGCGATGCCAGGTCTGCCAGGCCAGCAGCGCAAAGGCCGCGGCCTCCTTGGCTTCGGCGGGCAGGCCGAACTCCTCGCTCGCCGCCAGCTCGCAACCGAGCGGCGTGAGCCGTGCGGCCAGCATCGCCATCAGCGTTGCATTGCGCGCCCCGCCGCCGGAGACGATGTAGTCGACTCCATGGCCTCTCATACTGCGTTGGATGTAAGTTTTGTAACTTCGCGCAATCGTCTCGGCTGTCAACGCAGTGGCCGTGGCCAGCGCGTCTTCAGGCATCTCGCTTTGACGTTGGCAGGCGGCGAGGAACTCCGCCGCATACTCGCGCCCAAACTGCTCGCGCCCCGCTGAGCGCGGCGGCCTCAGCTTGAAGTAAGGGTTGCGCAGAGCCTCGTCCAGCGCTGGCCGGAGCACAGTTCCCCGCGCAGCCATGCCTCCATTGCGGTCGAATCTCTTGTCGAATAGCGTCTGCGCCAGTGCATCGATCACCATGTTTCCAGGGCCAGTGTCGAAGGCCATCACCGCATCGCCCCCGGCTCCGGCAGGAATGGCAGTCAGGTTGGCGATGCCGCCTATATTCTGCAGCACGCGGCCCCGATTCCGGTCGGCAAAGAGCACATAATCGAGCAGCGGAACCAATGGCGCGCCCTGGCCCCCGGCGAGCATATCCGCGGGCCGGAAGTTCGAGACAACGGGAACGCCGATTTGCGCGGCAATCACAGCGGCTTCGCCTAACTGCCAGGTGCAGGCGAAACGGCGTGCGGCATAACTCTCCGCGCGCGGCTGATGGTAGAGCGTCTGTCCGTGACAGCCGATCAGATCGAGCTTCAGCTTGCGTCGCTCGAGGGTCGCGCCGACTGCTTCGGCGTAAGCCACTCCCAGCCGCCAATTCAGCCGTGCCAACTCTGCCGTCGATGTTGAAGCAGCATTCATCGCTGCCAGCACAGCACGCCGCAGCGCAGCTGGAAATGCGAAGCCCTCGTGCGCAAGCAGCTTGAGGCTGGGCCGCTGCCTGCCCGGCGCAATCCGCACCACGGTCACGTCGATTCCATCGGCCGAGGTGCCGCTCATGATGCCGGCCACCGTCATGGTTTTTTCGTTCATGCCGGTCGCACCTCCTGGGCTCTATCGATCGTCTCGCTGAAGCGCAGAATCCGGCCTCGCAGAGCGTCGAATTGCTTGGGAGCGAGTGCCGGGGGAACTCCGCGCGCAAAGAGCCTCGCACGCTGCCGGGCGGTCTGTTGCGCGCGCGCCAAGAGCAACTTTGCAAACGCCGGCGAGCGCTCGCCCTCGGCAATCAACGCCTGGTAAGCGCGCAGGATCAGTTCCGGGCTGTGGCAGATTTCGACCAAATCCATCCCCGCGCGAAGGGCTGCGATGGTGGCCTCTTCGATCGGCATGAACTTCAGAATTCCACCCATCTCCAGGTCGTCGGAGAAGACGATGCCCCTGTAGCCGATACGCTTGCGTAGCACCGTCGTAATCCAAAAAGGTGAGACGCTTGCCGGTTGATTCTTGCCCGGCGTCTCGGGATAAGCTGCGTGATTCACCATGATCATGGGCAGTTCATCGCGCAGTTCGCGATACGGAAGCAGGTCCTCGCGCCATAGCTCGCTCATGCCGCGATGGATCGCCGGAGTCTCCAGATGCGAATCGCGCGTTCCGCTGCCGAGGCCGGGGAAGTGCTTGCCGCAGCCCGCCACGCCATGCTTCGCGAGGCCAGCCAGAAAGCTGCGCGCATAATCAACCACACCCGTTGCATCGGATGCAGCAGCGCGAGTGCCCATTACTTCAGCAGACTCCGGGCGAGCCAGATCCATTACCGGCGCGAGCGTCGTGTTGAAGCCGAAGGCCTTCACGCCCTGCGCGATCAACTCGCCCTGCTCTTGAATCAACCGGCTATTGCCCGCGCGCCGCGCCGAGCTTGCAACGGACTGAGCGGAAGGCATGGCGGCCAGCGCATCCCGCAGCCGGTCCACCGTTCCACCTTCCACGTCCACGCAGCGAAAGCTACACGGTGCGCACAAAACTGTGGCCTCGGCCAGCAGCGTCCGCATCTGCTTCGGTTCGGCGATGTTGCGCTTGAAGAGAATCACTCCCGCAGGATGCACGAGCTTCAGCCATGCGCGCTCCAGGCCGGTCAGCTCCGCGCCTCCGAGGCCCACGAGCAGCAAACTCCCCGCCGCATGGCGCAGATTCGCCTTCATCCCTTCTCCTTTAACTCTTGCTGTAACTCTTCGAGCAGGTTCAGCGCCTGCAACGGCGTCAGTTGGTTTACATCCGTTGCCTCGATGCGATCCACGATGCGCTGTGAGAGCGGGGTAAAGATGGTCAACTGCACCGGCTCGGGCGTTGTCTCCACTTGGACGCTTTGGCGCTCTTGCCGCTCATGTTGGCGCAGAACATGCTTGGCGCGCTCGATGACAGCGGCCGGCAATCCCGCCAGCCGAGCCACCTCGATGCCATAACTCTTGCTTGCAGCCCCCGGCTCGATGTTATGCAGAAAGACAATCCCTCCAGCCGCTTCTTTCACGCCCACGCGCAGGTTTCTAACTCGTGGCAGCTTCTCGGCCAGCATCGTCAGTTCATGATAGTGTGTGGCAAAGAGCGTCCGCGCGCCGGTCTCCGCGTGAAGAAACTCGACCGTCGCCCAGGCTAGCGACAGACCGTCAAAGGTTGCCGTGCCGCGGCCCATCTCATCCAGCAAGATCAGCGATCTGCTGGTCGCCGTATTCAGGATCGTCGCCGTCTCTGTCATCTCGACCATGAAGGTCGAACGGCCGCGCGCCACGTTGTCGCTCGCCCCGATGCGCGTATAAATCCGGTCAACGAGGCCAAAGCGCAGACTCTCAGCCGGAACAAAGCTGCCCATCTGCGCCATCAGCACCATCATCGCAGCCTGGCGCAGGTAAGTGCTTTTTCCGCCCATGTTAGGACCAGTTATAAGCAATAAACTCGGCCCGTCCCCTGCCGAATTCAAATAGATGTCGTTGGGAATGAATCTTCCCTCGCGCGTCTCCTCCATCCATTGCTCGATGACTGGATGGCGGCCGGCCACCGCCTCGATGACCGGCTCTTCCACGAGCCTTGGCCGCACATAACGCCGTCCCGCCGCCAGATGCGCAAAGTTAGCCAGCAGATCCGCTTCAGCTACCGAGGCCGAGCTTCGCTTGATGCGTCCGGCGGCCTCGAGCACCGCGCGGCGTAGCTCGGCAAAGATCCGCCGCTCAATCTCAATGGACCGCTCGTGCGCCGTGAGTATCTTGCGCTCATATTCTTTTAGCTCCGGCGTCGTAAATCGCTCGGCATTGACCAGAGTTTGCTTTCGCTCGTAATCGGCCGGCGCCAGCAATAAGTTAGCCCTGGTTATCTCGATGTAATAGCCGAAGACCGAGTTATACCTGACTTTTAGCGAACCAATCCCGGTACGCTCGCGCTCCCGCTCTTCGATGGCCGCGATCTGTTGGCGGCCGGTGGTCGAGATCGAGCGCAACTCGTCCAACTCCGCGTCAACGCTTGATGAAATCGCACCGCCATCCACTAGCGTCAGCGGGGGCTCCTCGACAAGCGTCGTCGTAATGCGGGCCGTTACGTCCTCGAGCGTATCCAACTGCCCGGCAAGCTTCTGCCAACGGATCGCGCGCATTGCTTCGAGCGCCTTCCTCAATCCCGGCAGCCGGCTCAAACTCGCCGCCAGCGCCCGCAGGTCGCGCGGCCCCGCCGAATCCAAGGAAAGCCGCGCCAGCAGCCGCTCCAGGTCCAGAAGTCCAGAGAAGGCCCGCCGAATCTCCTCGCGCCGCACCAGATCCCCATGCGCCTCGCCCACCGCTTCATAGCGAGCTTCGAGGGCATCGGCGTCTACCAGCGGCCGCAGAATTGTGGCTCGCAACAGCCGCTTGCCCATCGGAGTCAGGCATGCATCCAAGGTGTGGAAGAGCGTCGTCCGATTATCCTGGCCGGCAAACAATGTTTCAACCAGCTCCAGATTCCTCACTGTTACCTGGTCGAGTTCGAGGGCCGTCGAGTGCTCTTCAAATCGCAGGCTATCAATGTGCAGAGCCTCGTTCTTCTGCGTTGTCCTTACATAGTGCAGCACCGCCCCGGCCGCAATCGCAGCCGCCGGATGCCCGGTGAGCCCGAATCCTTCGAGCGAGCGCACATTCAGTTGACGCTCCACCAGCGGCACCGCAAACTCCCGCGTCCAGACCCAGTCCTCGATGCGCGTCCGTGCGGGAATCCGCTCAAGCTGCACCGGCAGCTCCGCGCTCGAAGGCAGCAGCACCTCGCTCGAACCAGCCTTGAGAATCTCGTCCACGGCCTGCTGCCGTGCGGCGGGGCCGGAAAACTCGGCGGTGCGGAACTCCCCGGTAGAAACGTCCAGCAACGCAACCGCGCATGCGGCTTCGGATTGAGTGTTCGCGCCGTGTCCGCTCCCAGTCTCGAAAAGCGCCGCGAGAAAATTGTTCTGCTCCTGGCCCAGCGCAGCATCGAGCGCCGTTCCCGGCGAGAGGACGCGCGTTACCTCCCGACGGACGATCTTTTTGGTGAGCTTGGGGTCTTCCATCTGGTCGCAGAGGGCGATGCGGTAGCCCATGCGCAGCAGGCGCGCGAGGTAGCTCTCGACTGCGTGATAAGGAACGCCGCACATGGGCTGCGCGCGCTCGCGGTCGCGCGCCGTCAGAGTCAGTTGCAGTTCCCGGCTCACGGTGACCGCATCGTCGTAGAAGAGTTCGTAGAAATCTCCCATGCGGAAGAAGAGCAGCGCATCCGGATTCTCCCGCTTGGCCGCCGTCCATTGCCGCATGAACGGCGTCAGCTCACCGAGATCCTTGTCCAAAGGAAGGATCTGCGGAGCGGCGGGTTGTTTGTCTTCCTCGATCACGTTGGCTTTAAGAGTATCGCGGCGGGACGGAAGCCGGGTAGTCTTGCCCTGGCAGTCTAGGGGGATTCATACGCAAAGATCTGCCTTCGCTTTGCGCACTCTAGCTTCTCTGGCCCTCTCTGAGGCGAAGGATTACACTCGAAAGAGACGGAGAAGCTGTTGCGATCCGGTCCCAGGACTCTGGCGACCTTCCTGAACCGGTCAGGGGATACCGCGGCCGGAGCGTGTTCAAGTCAGGGTTGCGCTGAACCGAAGTTGTAAGATAATGAATCTAAACAAGCAGGAGCAGATGGAAACCTCTCCGCCCAATCTCCCGAATCCCGATCGAGCGGCCGCTCCAGGGCAAGATATGAATCAGACGGCTGCTACCCCGGCAAGCCGACCGTTCCTACGAGCGACCGGCCTTGAGCTGTGGGTGCGCGATTTGATCATTTCGGCAGCAGCCTCGGTGTTGATCATCACGTTTCTCTACCAGCCGGTACGCGTCGAGGGAACCAGCATGCTGCCGCGGCTGGAGGATCAGGACCGGCTATTCATCAACAAGTTCGTTTACCACTTCACCTCCATCGAGCGCGGCGATGTGGTGGTCTTTCATTACCCGGGCGACCCGGAAAAGAGCTATATCAAGCGCGTGATCGCCCTGCCCGGCGACCGGCTGGAGATCGATCGCGGCATTGTGTGGGTCAACGGCAAGCCGCAAGTCGAGAACTATGTGCCCGCAGAGTACCGCGACAACCGCTCCTACGCGGAGATCGTCATTCCCACGGATACATACTTCATGATGGGTGATCACCGGTCCATCTCCTCCGACAGCCGCGAGTTCGGCCCCGTTGCGCGCTCACTCATTTACGGGAAAGCCGTCTTTGTCTACTGGCCGGCCCGCGACGCGGGCGTGGTGAGGTAGAGGCGCCCGGTTACGACCGGGAAATCCACCGGCACAGCCTCGTCAAAGCTGCTAAAATCGGTAGAATCCACTCCTCGGAGAGGCGATGCAATCCATCCTAGCGCTCGAAGACGGGCGCATCTTCCGCGGCCTCGGCTATGGCCACCCAGGCGAATGCCAGGGCGAAGTCGTTTTCAATACTTCTCTCACCGGTTATCAGGAAATCGCCACCGATCCCTCCTATGCCGGGCAAATTGTCGTTCTCACCAACCCTCAGATCGGCAACTACGGCACCAACCAGGCGGACAACGAGTCGGCCAGGCCTTATATCGAGGGCCTGATTGTCCGCGAGTTCTCGCCCATCGGCTCCAACTGGCGCTCCGAGCAGGTCACCGACGAGTACATGGAGCGCTATTCGGTGCCTGTGCTGGCCGAGATCGACACGCGCGCTCTGGTGCGCCACCTGCGCACCCACGGCGTCATGCGCGGGGTCATTTCGACCACCGAGAGCGATCCTGAAGCGCTGGTCCAGCGGGCCCGCGGCATCCGCAAGATGGACGGGACCGATCTGGCCAAGGTGGTCTCGACCAAGTCGGCCTTTACCTTCGATTTGAATGACAGCCGCAGCCAGGCAGACAGCTCTTTGCAGGCTGCCGCTCCACCTCCCATCCCTGACCCGGCCTCGCCGCGGCAAGGGCCGGAGGGCAAAACTCTTCATGTCGTGGCCTACGATTTCGGCATCAAACTCAACATACTTCGGATGCTGGTGCGCGAGGGCTGCCGAGTAACGGTGGTTCCGGCAGAGACCGGCGCCGAGGATGTCTTCGACTTGAAACCCGACGGCGTCTTTCTCTCGAACGGCCCCGGCGATCCCGAGCCGGTCGATTATGCTGTCCGCGCCATTCGCAAGATGCTGGGCCGCGTGCCCGTTTTCGGAATTTGTCTAGGCCATCAACTCACCGGGCTGGCTCTCGGCGGCAGGACCTACAAGCTCAAGTTCGGCCATCACGGCGGCAACCATCCCGTCCGCAACAACTTGACCGGCAAGGTCGAGATCACGGCCCACAATCACAACTTTGCCGTCGATCCCGACTCGATCAACCTGAGCGAAGTGGAGTTGACTCACGTGGACCTGAACGACCAGACTCTCGAAGGCCTGCGCCACAAGACACTGCCGTTGTTCAGCGTTCAGTACCACCCCGAAGCCGCTCCCGGCCCGCACGACTCGAACTACCTGTTCCGCGACTTCCGGCGCATGATGGAGGAGTGGAAGGGATGAACGGAGAGGGAAACTCCATGCCGAGGATCTACTATCACTGGCTTTCAATCGCAGCAAATAAGGGAGTTCCTTTTGAGTTTACTGACAATGCAGTCAATTCTACTAGACATTTGTCGCAAAAGCCTTCAGTCTACCGGTGGGCTATTTATGAAGGGAATGCCTTACGCAAGGTATATATCGGTGAAACCGACAACCTAAGGAGAAGAGTTAATCAATATTTCAGCCCTGGCCCTACACAGACAACTAATCTACGGTTGAATGCAGTTTTCAAAAAGGATATTGAAGCCGGATTGCGCATCCGGCTTGAAGTATTGCATATCGATCCAACCTACCTGAATAATGTATATCTTTGCGATGGAAACCTTTCAGATCAATATATTCGCAAAATGATGGAGAATCTCACGCTTGCTGATTCTGATGTCACACAGTACAGAATCCTTAACGCGACTGAAGACCCACTCGAGCGACGAAAGCGAAAAGCAATGAAGGACAGTCCATTGGAGGCATTTTTTCAAGAGCATGGCTTGACCGAATGATTTGGGCTTTGAAAGGGCACGGCTTTAGCCGTGCCGCAAGAAGCGTAAAGGAACCGGGGCTTTAGCCCCTGAGGGAAGGTTTTGAAACCCGCACGCGAACATGCCACGAACAACGCGCAGACCTACTTCGTCACGTCGGATACGTGGGAGCGTCGCGCGCTTTTCATTACGGAGTCGTGGGCACGCCTCTTCTTCAAAACACTGCTCTCACATCGCGGCGAAGCCTATCTCGTGCATGAATTTGTTCTGATGCCCGATCATTTTCACCTGTTGATCACGCCCGTGATTGCTCTGGAGAAGGCTATCCAGCTCATCAAGGGCGGGTTTTCTTATCGGGCCAAGAAAGAACTTGGATCAAACATGGAGGTATGGCGTCGCGGTTTTGCAGACCATAGGATTCGGGATGCCGAAGACTATGACAAGCACCTCCATTACATTCATCTGAATCCAGTCAAGAAGCATCTATGCGCGAGTCCGGCGGAATACCGGTACTCGTCGGCCTATCCGGGCTGGAAGCTGGACCCCATCCCTCAGGGGCTAAAGCCCTTGGAGATAGTGGGGTCTGCGTGCGGCACGGCTGAAGCCGTGCCCTTTCAAGACACGGGAGTCTGTGAGATTAAGAGAGCCACAAAGAAGAATGCCCGCAGACATGACACACAACCCATGACGCGGTTGCTCTCAGTCGTGGCTTTGTTGGTAGGGCTGGGGAGTCTTATTTCTTCCGCGCAAGTCAAGAGCTTCCGTACCCCGCTCGATCTCCATATTGAGAGTCTTCGCGCGCACCAGATCGATCCGTTGACCGTCCGCTTCGCAGCAGTTTGCGGCGTTGACCTCAAAGGGGTCTCTGCGCGCTACGGTTTTTCGAACGATCGGTTTGAGACTTGGCACGCGGTCAGCGACCTTCCCAAGGCTTACGACTCCCGTGTTATGCACCTGATCGGGACGGCAGAGGTATGGAGGCTCGACAATCGAATGGTGATTGAAGAGTGGGAAGCCATGTTGGATGTGGCCAGTGTCTCGCGAGCGCTCTATTGTTTCGACGCGGACAAAAAACTCCGGATGCTCGACGCGGCGGAGTTCCGGATTCCGGTCGATGGGACCCTGCGATGGGGAATGCACAGGCGCTGGACCCGGAAACCGGATGGGGCGTTTATTCCGTCGGAACCATTCCACTTTATCGGACTGGATGGAGAACCTGCTCCGGTTCCGAAGTTGACAAAAGATGACAGGCAAATCGCCGCTCACTGGAGCAAGAGATTGCCTGCGCCCACGACAGCGGACGGTCTCAAGTTGCCTGCGTCGCTGATGGGTGAAAGCCAGGTGTTGTCTCAACCTAATTAGCGCGGGTTGAACTGAATAACGAGATGCTTTGAAAGGGCACGACTTCAGTCGTGCCGCTACCGGGTGAGGGGTACGGGCTTTAGCCCGTACATCAAAAGATACCACTAAGCGGGGCTTTAGCCCCTGAGGGAATCAGATGCGTCCCAGGCGAGAAACAACGCGGAGTAATGGATTTGCCTACTTCGTCTCGACACAGACGATGGGCCGCAGGTCTCTCTTTCGCGTTGATCGTTGGGCTGGCCTACTGCTTTCCACACTGAACCACTACAACGGAACCGGATACAGACTCCACGCCTATGTCATCATGCCCGACCATTTGCATTTGCTCATCACTCCACTTGAGTCCGTTGAGAAATCGGTTCAACTCATCAAGGGTGGATTCTCTTTCCGGGCCAAAAGAGAATTGGAGTGGAACGGAGAGATTTGGCAGCCGGGTTTTACCGATCATCGTATTCGGGATGAGGAAGATTGGAAGCGCCATCTGGAATACATCCGCCAGAACCCATTCGATGCGAGATTATTCTCGGATGACCTCCCTTATGAGTTCATGGGATTTCCGAGCATGGAATTCCCTCAGGGGCTAAAGCCCACCGATTTTGACGACCCCAATGTACGGGCTAAAGCCCGTACCCTTCAATCGGAAGCCCCACAAATACTCGCAGGAGAGGCTTTGAAGGGGACGGGCTTCAGCCCGTCCGTAAAGGATGCACCGGGACATGGGGCTTTAGCCCCCGGGGGAGCAAAGCGATGAATTCTGTCGAATCCTTCAAGATTCCATTGAATTGGCAACCCGTTTTAGTCAAGGGGCAAGTATATCCCTGGCATCGAAAGCCACAAAGGTATGCAAAGTATCGTGAGTTGATCGAGGGGCCGAGGATTTACCGCTGGGTGTTCAAGAATCAAAATGGCGAGATTCAGGCTGCCTACATCGGTGAAAGTGAGAAGTTTCAGAATCGGCTTTCGGGCTATCGACCACCTACTAAGAAGAATCAGCAAGATACAGATGTGATTGTGCATAAGGCGTTTGATGATTGCGAAAAGCAGGGAGGGATAGTTGAACTTCAATTCCTTGAAATTGCAGAGTTCGAGATCAACGGTCACGTAATAGGTTCAAGTACTAAATCGCTCGGTAACCACGAAGTACGAATACTTCTGGAATCCATTGCCATCGTAACGGCCAAGTCGGAAAAGCCAAAACTACTTAATCGTCTTTCCAAGAATGTGCATGAAAAAGACTTGGAGAGTCTCCTCAGGACCTTGCCACCGAGGCGGCAACAAGAGATTTTGAACAACCTTAAGACAAACAACAAAGCTAGGGAAATCCATGCCACGCAGAAATGACATTCAGAAGATACTGGTGATCGGCTCGGGGCCGATTGTGATTGGGCAATCGGCGGAGTTCGACTACTCCGGTACACAAGCCTGCAAGGCTCTCAAGCAGGAGGGTTACGAGGTGGTGCTGGTGAACTCGAACCCGGCCACCATCATGACCGATCCCGACCTGGCCGACCGCACGTACATCGAGCCGCTGACTCGCGAGTATGTCGAGGAGATCATTCGCATCGAGGCGGAGATGCTCGCCGCCGATCCTGGTTCGGACAAGTTTGCCCTGCTGCCCACCGTGGGCGGACAGACGGCGCTCAATTTGGCCGTCGATCTGGCCGACGCGGGAATTCTCGATCGCTATAACGTCGAGCTGATCGGCGCCAAGCTCGAAGCCATCAAGAAGGCCGAGGATCGGCTGCTCTTCAAGGACGCGATGTTGCGCATCGGCCTCGACGTTTCCAAATCGGCCCTTGTGAATAATCTCCGCGACGGCCTGGACTTTGCCTCGAAGCTCGGCTTTCCGGTGCTCATTCGCCCCAGCTTCACGCTGGGCGGCACCGGCGGCGGCATCGCCTACAACCGCGAAGAGTTGATGGAGATTCTGGCGCGCGGGCTCGATCTTTCGCCTGTGCATGAGTGCCTCATCGAAGAGAGTGTGCTCGGCTGGAAGGAGTACGAGTTGGAGGTGATGCGCGATCTCGCCGACAACGTCATCATTATTTGCTCCATTGAAAACTTTGACCCCATGGGCGTGCACACCGGCGACTCGATCACCGTAGCACCTGCGCAGACGCTCACCGACCGCGAGTACCAGAGGATGCGCGACGCTGCCATCGCCGTGATGCGCGAGATCGGCGTCGAGACGGGCGGCTCCAATGTTCAATTCGCCGTCAACCCCGTCGATGGCCGTATGACGGTGATCGAGATGAATCCGCGCGTCTCGCGCTCTTCGGCGCTGGCATCGAAGGCTACCGGCTTCCCCATCGCGAAGATCGCCGCCAAGCTGGCCGTGGGTTACACGCTCGACGAGATTCCCAACGACATCACGAGGAAGACACCAGCCTGCTTCGAGCCGACCATCGACTACGTCGTCGTGAAAATTCCCAAGTGGCAGTTTGAAAAGTTTCCCGGCTCCGACGAAACGCTGGGCCCGCAGATGAAGTCGGTGGGCGAGGTGATGTGCATCGGCCGCACCTTCAAAGAAGCTCTGATGAAGGCCTGGAGGGCGCTCGAAACAGGCAAGAAGACCGGCGCTGAGATTCTCGATCCGCGGCGGCTGACACAGCGACTGGTCACGCCGCAGCCGGAGCGGCTCAGCTACATTCGCTACGCCTTCGAGCGCGGCATGAGCGTGCGCGAAGTGGCGCGGCTCACCTCGATGGACCCATGGTTCCTGCATCAGATGCGCGAGATTACTCTGGCGCAGAGCGCGATTGCCGAGACGACGCCGGAGACAATCGGCACAGAAGAGTTGCGCCACCTCAA
This sequence comes from uncultured Acidobacteriaceae bacterium, assembly GCA_963710875.1. Taxonomy (GTDB): domain Bacteria; phylum Acidobacteriota; class Terriglobia; order Terriglobales; family Acidobacteriaceae; genus Telmatobacter. Next base: position 1,081,031 of record CAVQBW010000006.1, read on the forward strand.
ACGCCTCGGCCTGAGCGATGAGCGCATCGCCACAGAGTGGAAGCTCGAAGGCCACGCCGGGACGCAGCATGTGAGGGAACTGCGCGAGAGCAAAGGCATCAAGCCCGTCTTCAAGCTCGTGGACACCTGCGCGGCGGAGTTCGAATCGATGACTCCTTACCTCTACTCGACCTACGACGAGGAAGATGAAGCGCCGCCGACGCAAACGCACAAAGTCATCATTCTTGGCTCGGGGCCCAATCGCATCGGCCAGGGCATCGAGTTCGATTACTGCTGCTGCCACGCCGCCTTTGCGCTCAAGGAAGACGGTTACGAGACGATCATGGTCAATTGCAACCCAGAGACCGTCTCAACGGACTACGACACCAGCGACCGGCTCTATTTTGAGCCGCTGGTGCTGGAAGATGTGCTTGCGATTTATAACCACGAGGCGCAATCGGGCGCGGAAATCGGCATGATCGTGCAGTTTGGCGGACAGACTCCGCTCAACCTTGCCCAGCGGCTGCGCGCGGCCGGCGTGCCGATCATCGGCACCTCGCCGGAGTCGATTGACCTGGCTGAAGACCGCAAGCGCTTTGGCAAACTGCTCGATGAACTGAAGATTCCCCAGCCTGCAGGCGGGACGGCTACCAGCGTCGAAGAGGCTCTCGCCGTCGGCGCACGCATCGGCTACCCCGTGCTGGTCAGGCCCAGTTATGTGCTCGGCGGCCGGGCCATGGTGATTGCCTATGACGCCGACGCGGTCGCTCAATACATGAAGCAGGCGGTCGAGTACTCGCAGGAACGGCCGGTGCTCGTCGATCACTTCCTCGAAAACGCCATCGAGGTGGATGTGGATGCGCTCTGCGACTCCGAGGACGTAATCATCGCCGGCATCATGCAGCACATCGAGGAGGCCGGCATCCACTCCGGCGACTCCTCCTGCGTGCTGCCTGCCGTCGGCATTCGTGCGGAGACGCTTGAAGTGTTGCGCGCATATACCCGCAAGCTCGCCCTGGCGCTCAACGTAGTCGGCCTGGTCAACCTGCAATTCGCCATTCAGAAGGACGCCGAGGGCCAGGACCACGTTTACGTCATCGAAGTGAACCCGCGCGCCTCGCGCACGGTGCCATATGTTTCCAAGGCGACGGGCATTCCGCTGGCTAAGGTCGCAGCGCGATTGATGACCGGCCGCAAGCTGCGCGAGCTGCTGCCGGAGCAGCTTGCCTCGGGCAAGGATCTCGAAACCGGAACGCATTACTATGTGAAGTCGCCGGTCTTTCCCTGGAACAAATTCGCCGGCGTCGATACGGTTCTCGGCCCGGAGATGCGCTCGACAGGCGAAGTGATGGGAGTGGCCGCGACCTTTGGCGAGGCCTTTGCCAAGGCACAGCTCTCGGCCGGACAGATTCTGCCCACCGGCGGCACGGTCTTCTTCAGCGTCAACGACCCGGACAAAGCAGCGGTGGTCGACCTCGCCCGCCGCTACGTAGATCTGGGCTTCAAGATCGTCGCCACCGAGGGCACGGCCAATGTGCTGGAGAAGTCGGGCCTGGTAGTCGAGCGCGTCTTCAAGGTCAAGGAGGGCCGTCCCAACGTCGTTGACCTGATCAAGGGCGACCGCATCCAGCTCATCGTCAACACGCCGCGCGGCCAGGACACCTTCTTCGACGAGAAGGCGATTCGCCGGGCCGCGGTCGTAGCGCATATTCCCACCATTACGACTATTGCCGCAGCACAGGCAGCGGTCGAGGGTATCGCCGCCATGCAGCGCCGCAATATCACGGTCTATGATTTGCAACAACTGCACGCCGTGACCTGCGCCTGAATGCAAGTCATGACTGTCTGTTCCGAGAAAGAGGCTGAGCATTGGATGAGAGCAAACGAAGCGAAGAATCGCCCGAATACGCATCGCCAGTTCCGGTCGATGCGTTAGTTTTCAAGTTTTCATCGAGCTTGGCATGGATGATGCTCGGGGCTTCGTGCTTGTTCATTGGATTTGCAGGTTTTGCGCTCGCTCTTCCACTAATCGAACCACGTAATGATTCGCTCTTGATTGCCCTGCTGGGTGCGTTGGTTTTTGGATCATTTGCTACATTCAGTCTGCGATCTTATGCTCGAGTTCGGGACAGAGTAGCGGTCAACTCAGAGGGCATCTGGTATATGGCGCGGAAAGGTACGCCTACCTTCATAGCGTGGCGCGATGTTGCGAGCGTAAAGGTCAACGATACTCAACAAAGGCTCGTGTTGGTTGACGGCGTTGGTCGAAGGACGATCAAGCTGGAATATCAGCTGGAGGATTTTGGAAAGCTCCGCGATTTTGTTCTGTGTCACACTGTTAAGCAAACGCTCATGAATGCAGTCGGCGCGAATGTCTTTCACCGGACCTGGATAAACAAGGGAATTCTGCTGGGTGGTGCCGTCCTGTTTCTGCTCTTTGCATGGCTAAACCGTCAGCAATGTCAGCCGGAGCCGTTGCTTTTTCTCATAGGATTTGCAGCGTTCCTGCTGGGCGCCACAATGTTTGACCCCATAAGTGTAGTGATTGAGACAAACGCGGTCGTTGTGAAATATCTAGGCTGGGAGCGAATCTTTTCCTTTAGCACCATCAGCGGAATCGGGCTCAAGGATGTGTATAGCCGTGGCAACGTTTGGGCATCTGTAGTGATCGCGAGGAAGCAAGGAAGGCCTATTAAGTTGTACAGGTTCCGTGAGGGTTCTGTTGCACTGAACGACGCGCTTCAAACCGCGTGGCGCTTGGCGGGCGGAACAACCACCAACTCTGGAGATACGACAAAGGTCTTACAATGAGTCCATGTTGCTCGAAGGCATCTTCGCCGCCATAACCACGCCGTTTTATCCGGACGAGCGGGTCTACTTCCGCAAACTCGAAGCCAATATGGCCCACTACTCCCGCAGCCTGCTTGCCGGAATGCTGGTGCTGGGCTCCACGGGCGAGGCTGTGATGCTCGACGAGGTCGAGAGCCGCGACGTGCTTCGCGTAGCCTCCGAAGCCACCGCGCCGGAGAAGATTCTTATCGCCGGTGTGGCGCGCGAGAGCGTAAAGGCCACGGTCGCGCTGGCCGAGGCTGCGGCTGAGTTTCGCTATGACGCCGTGCTGTTGCGCACGCCCACTTACTTTGCCAACCAGATGCCGGCCGCAGCCGTGCTTCACTACTACCGCAGCGTGGCCGACCGGTCTCCGCTGCCGGTGATTATCTACAACATTCCCCAGTTCGCGCCCTATAACATTCCCATCGAAGTGATCGCCGAACTGGCCCAGCACCCCAACATTCTCGCGATCAAGGACTCCAGCGGCAGCGTCGAGCGGATCCGCGACCTTGTCGAGCGAACCAGCGCAGCGCCCCGGCGTAGCGTGACCGTGACACCCATCTTCGAGGCGGTTACGGGACGAATGCTGACGCCCAGTCCAGAAGCCGCCGCAACCTTCGTCTCCGCAGGCGACCTCGCGGGCGGCGCGGCTGTTGCTACCTCACCGGCGCCTCCGCACATCAAGACACGAAGTAAAGAGGTCGGCTTCCAGGTGCTCGTCGGTTCATCCGGAACGCTGCTCGAATCTCTTGAGGCCGGCGCATCCGGCGCCATTCTGGCTCTTGCCGTCTTCGCTCCGCAGGCCTGCCAGGAGGTTTATCTTGCCTGGAAGGACCATGACCTGAGACTCGCGAAAGAAAAGCAGGAACGCCTCGCCGCGCCCAGCCAGCGCGTCGTCGGCGAGTTGGGGATTGCGGGCGTGAAATACGCATGCGACTTCAACGGCTACTATGGAGGCCGCGCCCGCGCGCCTTTGCTGCCGCTCACTGCGGCTGAAAAAACAGAGATTGATGGGCTACTGGCCGGAATTCGCAACTAGCGCTCTCACCCTCGCCGCAGTACCCAATTCGTTCGCGCTCAACCGGAGTGAGGGCAGCTCTTCGAGTTCAGGCACTCCTCGGCCCCCTGCCGCCCGGCTACCTCCAGAACGCTGTGGAGTTGATTCTCGGAACCGGCGCAAGCTGCTGGAAGCGCTGCTCTAGAAGTGGCGAATCGAATCATCCGGGGTGGTGGGCGCGGGTTCCGTCTCATGTTCCCCCGAGCGCTCGACGTGGCTCTCCAGCGAGCGGCTCACCAGTTCCCGCGAACCAAGGCCCACCGCAAGCGAGAGCGTGAGTACAATGCCCCCGAAGAGAATCCCAAAGGCCAGCTCAACCACCACGCCGCCAATCTCGAGGTGTTCCAGCACCATCACCGCGGTCAGGACCAGCACCAGCCACTTCACGCCTAGCGACAGGAAACGCGCGTATTGGAGCTGCGCGTTCACCGCGCCGATCAGCACCGACCGAGCCAGAAAGCGCGCAATCAGATTGCCGGCGATCAGCAGGAAAATCGCGCCCACTGCGTGAGTTAGATAGGGCAGCAGAGAGATGGGCAGGGTTCCCGCGGTGGCAAACGACGTGTCGAAGGCAGAGACCCCGATCAGCAGTCCGAGAAGCAGGCAGCCCCAGAACGCTGCGCGCCCCGCAAGCGCTGTGGGCGAGGTGGAAGGAGCCCAGCCTGCATCCGGGCGGCTGCGCGCAAACCGCTCGTCAAATTTGGCAACGGCGAGTCCCCGCCGCAGCAGCGCGGAAAGCACCCAGCCGATAATCGTGAAGATCAACAAGGCAACAAAGAAAGCAAGGATGCCAGGCAGAATGGCGATGAGCAGCGACAGCACGCGGTAAATCGACTGATGCAGCGCATCGGACATATGACGCCAGATCGTGGCGTCGTCCACGTAGGGCGGCTGCGCTGCCTGGAGGGGAATTGACTGATTCATGGCAACAAGGATTGTTAGCATCGGACTCACTCCTTGGTTATCGCTTCTTTATTCGAGGCGCGCGTCCCAGCGCAATCGGCCCTCTCCGCAGGGGCTTTCGCGGCCGGTGTGCCGTACGGCTTCGCTCGGCCGGCCTTGCCCGCCGGAGAGCATCGGGAACGCCGCGGATTGATGAGCTTCTTCATGGATTGAACCTGTCTGGCCAGCGCCAGCGAGAGACGATATAGGACTTTTCGGCTTCAAATGCAGCGGCCACCGTCTCGATTTGCCGCTCGTGGTTCACGCCCGAAGCCACCACGTTGATGTGGCTTGCCACCCATGCGAGATAAAGCGGAATCAGAGCGCCGAGCAAATGGCCGCGGTTGATGGTGCGCAGCCGGTAGGCGAGAAGAAAGTCGTAAACGATGCGCGCCCACAAGCTTTCGGGCATGCGGAACGCCGCGCCGCCGGCAAGCGAAAGCCGCTTCAGCCCGAGCAGCGTGTTCGGCGGCAACACCAGCGACCAGATCTCCCTCAGGTTCGTATAGGCGAGTTGAAAAGCCTGCAGCATGGGAGCAATATCCACCGCCGCATCGCTCAAGTGCGCATGCCCGTCGTGCGTGGAATCCCGTGCTTGCGGCGCCTGCCGGGCCCGCTGCCAGAATGCCGCCTTGGCCTCGATGTCGGCGAAAAGAGATCCCGTCACGCGGGGAAGAATCGTGTTCAAGTCAGGCTCGGCCGGCTGCGGCAGATTGCGAGAGCCCACTTCGACCTCAGCGATCGCAAATCCCGCAACCGCTGCCTCGCTCACCGTCCAGAGAGGCGCGTCCGCCTGATTCATCGCCGTGAAGCGCTGGCCCGCGCCTGCCAGCCGCTCAGCCATCCGCGAAGAGAGGCCAAGATCGATAGCCAGCGGATAACGCACCGGCGAAGCGAACAACGCGCGGCTCAACGGATAGAGAATCGCCGAGTTGACCAGTCCGGCGCGCGGCGGCAGATCGTAGCGCGGTACCGCCAGGTCCGTGGAGTTTGCGGTAACAGCGAGCCCCAGTTCTCGCAGCGCGGGCAGCCCCAGCGAGCCTGCCTCTGGCCCCAGCATCAGGATGGCGCGCGCCCCATTCTCCTGCGCAAGCCGGTAGCCGTTCACAAAATCGGCCGCGGAGAGCACCCAGGATGCGTTGACGGCGGGATTGACGATAATCTTCAGATCCGGATGAGCTTCCGCTGCCGAGGGATCCCCGGTGGCGAAGACCAGATCCTCTGGCGGAAAGGCCGAGGTCAGTTTTGCGATTACATCTTCCATTTGCTCTGGCGGCAAGGCGGCGAGCAGCACCAGCAGACTGCTGCCGGTTCGCTCGGAATGCGAGATTGCGCCGGGAATAGGGTTCGTTGTCGCCATCGTTCCGTTCTCTGTGAGGCATGAGCGTTTACAAAGCTAGAATCCCCGCCAGTGGAATCCGCAACCAGGCGGGGCGATTGTTGAGTTCGTAGAGTAGCTCATAGAGCGCCTTCTCGAACAGGTAAGCGCCGAGCAAAGACCGTGCATGCTGCGGTGAGGGCAGAAGCTCCGGCTGGGCGGCCACAGTCTGGCGATAAGCGCGAAGAAATTCGCCGGAAACCGAGCGCTGCCAGCAAACCGACCACGCAGAGAGCCGTTCTAGGTTGCCCGCCGCGCCGGAATTCTGCTTCAGGTACTGATCGAGGCCGGAAAACGCGGCGTAAGAAAACGAGCGCAACATGCCGGCCACATCTATCAGGGGCGACTGCTTCCGGCGGCGTTCGGCCAGCGGCCGTGCCGGCTCGCCCTCAAAATCGAGCAGTACGAAGTCGCCCGGCTCTGCCCCGCCTTCCGTCTCCGGTCCGTGCGTGCAAAGCGTCTGTCCAAGATGATAATCGCCGTGAATGCGGATGCGTTGCCCGGCTGCGCTCAAGCTGGTAATCGCACGGGCGCGGCCCAGCAACTCCGCGCGCCGCGACAGGACCCGTGCCGCATCGTCTGTGAGGGGGTCGTCGAGAGTTGCAATCTTCAGCTTGAGCGCTCCCAGAGCGGAGACAATCTGCGCTTCGATGCGGCCTGCATCCTGCGCCAGATCCTCCGCCGTGAACAGTTCGGCTGCGAAGGCCGGATCGTCGGTTGGGCTGGACAGCGCAAGATGCAGCTCGCCGGTCCGGCGGCCAAGCAGCGCCGCAGCCCGAACAGACGTTCCCGAGCGTTGCCTGATCTCGCCAGGCGGCTCGTCCTCTTCGCCAAAGCTGGGCGCCGGTAACGCGGGTGGTGCTGGCAGCGTGGTTACCGCAGAGAAAAACTCCGCGAGCTGCCCGAGAAACCACTGCCAGCCGTCGCCCTGATTGGCCACCAGCCCTTGCAGCATCGCCGCCGTGGCCGTCTTTCCGCTGGGCTGGGTCACGGTGATCTCGCCCAGGAAGGGCGGAATGTGCGGGAAGCGCGCGGCCTCGGTCAGGAAGCGCCCCATCTCCACGTCGGGATTCTCTCCCGGTTGAAGCCGCCGGAAGAGTTTCAGAATCAGCCGATCTCCGTAGAGGATCGATGTGTTCGATTGTTCGGCGGAGCCGACACGCGAGGCAAGAACCTGTGAGCCTTCCACGCCTGAAAATGCGCTCGAAGCATGAGCGTCGATCTGCCCGTGCAGCGGAAAGGCGCCGCCGGCCGAGGGAGACTCCCGCGGCTGCAAGTGGTGTTTCGATGCCGAGCCATCGCCTTTGCCCGGATCCGCGGACTCGGCTGGCGCCTCGGCTTCGGCCGCGATCGCCGCGCCGGAAGCGCCGCCCGCCGCGCTTGCCAGCGCAAGCGTCGCGTTCCGCTCAATCAGCCTCAGCAGGCACTGGCGAACATCCTCCTTGATCGTGGCATCGTGCAAAACTGCTGGTCCCATCGGAAAGGCGAGCGTAGCAAGCACACTCTGCGGAGCACTCGCGACGATCTCCTCGGCCTCCGCGCCCGTGCTGAAAGCGAGCGGAAGCTGGTAGACGTCCGCGGGGTTCCCAGCATAAGCAATCTCAATAAAGAAAAGCGCCGGGGGAATCGCCCTGGCTCTGGAATCGTTGCCTTCCGGCGCATTCGCACTGCCGGCCGCTTCAGCGAGCGGAAGCTCCACCCAGTCCAGAACGCTGACCGATTGAATGCTGCTGCTCTTGGCGCCAAACCACCGCTGCCGCTGCAGCCACCCTGGCAGCGCGCTTTCCATCAGCTCCCGGCAGTGCGTGGCCAGCAGCCCCGGCCAGCCCTGGCTCAGCGCCTCGGGCGACACCGCCTCGTCCGGCGCGATCTCGGCCGGCGTTTCGGCAGCTTCCAACTGCTCCGGCGAAAGCGGCTCCGGCGCCGGGGCGGCAGGCTGCAGTTCAAGCCACAGAAACGAGTACGGCGCAAGCGTCAGCGGATAGGGAGCATCCATGATGACGGGGAAGGACACGTAGCCCAGCATCTCGACTGGTTTCATTCCCGCGTATTCGGCCAGATCGAGCGACACGGGCTGCGCAAAGCGGCTCAGGTTTGCCACGCAGAGCACCGTCTCGCTGCTGCCGTTGCCGCGATCGAGATTGCGCAGATAAGCCAGGATCTTGCGGTTTGCCGGGTTCAAAAACCTCAGCGTGCCGCGGCCAAAGACCTGGAAGAGCTTGCGCAGCGCGATCATGTTCCGCGTCCAGTGCAGAAGACTCGACTGATCGCTGAGCTGCGCCTCCACATTCACCGCCTGGTATCCGTAGATGGGATCCATGATCACCGGAAAGTAAAGCCGCGCCGGGTCGCATCTTGAAAATCCTGCGTTGCGGTCCGAGGTCCACTGCATCGGCGTGCGCACGCCGTTGCGATCGCCGAGATAGATGTTGTCGCCCATGCCCAGTTCGTCGCCATAGTAGAGAATCGGAGTGCCGGGAAAGCTCAACAGCAGCGAGTTCAGCAGTTCGATGCGTTTGCGGTTGTTGTCCACCAGCGGCGCCAGCCTGCGCCGGATTCCCACGTTCACCCGCATCCGCGGATCGGCCGAGTAGGCAAAGTACATGTAATCCCGCTCGTCGTCGGTCACCATCTCCAGCGTCAGTTCGTCGTGATTGCGAAGGAACAATCCCCACTGGCAGTTCTCCGGAATCGGCGGCGTCTGCGCCATGATGTCGGTAATTGGCAGCCGGTCCTCCTGTCGCAGCGCCATATAGATGCGCGGCATCAGCGGAAAGTGGAAGGCCATGTGGCACTCGTCGCCCTGGCCAAAGTAGGGCCGCACATCGGCCGGCCACTGGTTGGCCTCGGCCAGGATGAAGCGGTTGGCCCACTCTTCGTCAATGGCCGCGCGCAGCTTCTTGATCACCGCATGAGTTTCGGGCAGGTTTTCGCATGAGGTGCCGTCGCGCTCCACCAGATAGGGAATCGCGTCCATGCGCAGCGCGTCCACGCCCATGTCGAGCCAGAAGCGCATCGCCTTGACCACTTCTTCGACCACCAGCGGATTGTCGAAGTTCAGGTCCGGCTGGTGCGAAAAGAATCGGTGCCAATAGTACGCCCTGGCCGTCTCATCCCATGTCCAGTTCGATTTTTGCGTGTCCGTGAAGATGATGCGCGCATCTTTGAAGAGCTGGTCGCTTTCGGACCACACATACATCTCGCGTGCGGGAGACCCTGGCTGCGCCAGCCGCGCCGCTTTGAACCACGGGTGCTGATCGCTGGTGTGATTGATGACCAGCTCGATCATCACCTGCATGTTCCGCTGGTGCGCCGCGTCCAGCACTGCCTTGAAGTCGCTCAGCGTCCCGTAGGACGGATTCACATCCACATAGTTCGAAATATCGTAGCCGTCGTCGCGCAGCGGCGATGGAAAGAACGGCAGGAGCCAGATGCACGTGATCCCCAGGTCCTGAAGATAGTCCAGCCGCGAGAGCAATCCCGGAAAGTCGCCGATGCCGTCGCCGTTCGAGTCGGCAAACGCCCGCACGTGCAATTCGTAGATGATCGCGTCTTTGTACCAGAGCGGGTCGGTGACGCTCGACTGCTTTTTCACTCCTGCACTCCCAGGGATGGTTTCGATGCGCTTTCATCTCTTCGACGAACGGGCAATCCCTTTGTACCGGCAAGGAAGCGAAGATTCGGCCGCCATCGCCTGTCCCGTGAGCCGGCTCTTGCGTTTGACCGGCTGCTGCCGCGCAATCCCGCCGTCAGAGGAAGTACTCGAAATCCGTCTCCACCTTGATCTTGCGATGGATCTTCAGAATATGGCCGGACTGCCGTGCGGGATTCAACTCCAGATAGTTTCGTTCTCCGCGCCAAAGGTAACGCTCGCCGGTCAATAAATCCTCGACTTCGTAGGCGCTGTCGCGCGGTATATCGAGATCGTCCAGCGGCAGCGTCACAGACCCGGCCTGCGTATGGTGCGGATCCAGATTCACCGCCATCAGCAGCAGGTTCGAGCGGTCCTCCGACTCCTTGCTGTAGCACAGCAGTTGGTCGTTGTCGACCGCGTGGAACCTGATTGACCAGTCGTTTTCAAGCGCCGGGTTGCCGTTGCGTATCTCGTTCACGCGCGTCATCAGCGGGCGCAGGCTCTCCGGCTTCTCCAGATCCCAGTGGCGGATCTCGTACTTCTCCGAGTGGAGATACTCTTCGCTTCCGGGTCGAATGGGACGATTCTCAAGCAGCTCGAAGGCCGGCCCGTACACGCCGTAGCTGGCGCCCAAGGTGGCCGCCAGCAGCAGACGAATCGCAAAGGCCGCCCTGCCGCCAATCTGCAGAAACTCGGTAAGAATGTCGGGCGTGTTGGTCCACTGGTTCGGCCTGAAAAACTCGCGCACCGGCGTCTGGGTCAGCTCCGTCATGTAGGCCGCAATCTCGTCTTTCCCGTTGCGCCATGGAAAGTAGGTGTACGACTGGCTGAAGCCGGCCTTGGCCAGCCGGTACATCACCTTGGGCCGCGTGAACGCCTCGGAAAGAAACAGCGCCTGCGGACGATCGCGCTTGATCTCCGCAATCACCCACTCCCAGAACGAAAACGGCTTGGTATGTGGATTGTCAACGCGGAAGATCGTCACTCCCTGGTCAAGCCAGTAGAGAAACACGCTTTTCAACTCCTCCCACATCGCGGCCCAGTCTTCGCTCTCAAAATCCAGAGGGTAAATGTCCTGATACTTCTTCGGAGGGTTCTCAGCATATTGAATCGTTCCATCCGGCCGCTTGCGGAACCACGATTCATGTTCGCTCACATAAGGATGATCCGGCGCCGTCTGGAACGCGATGTCCAGCGCCACCGACAGGCCCAGTTCGCCGGCCCTGGCCACAAAGTGCCGGAAGTCCTCGATCGTTCCCAGCTCGCTGTGAATCGCCTTGTGTCCGCCCTCCGCCGAGCCGATGGCCCACGGGCTTCCGCAATCGCCCGGCTGTGCCTCCGCCGTGTTGTTGCGACCCTTGCGGAAGAGGCGCCCGATGGGATGAATCGGCGGCAGATAAACCACGTTGAAGCCCATCCCGGCGATATATTCGAGACGCTTCTCGCAGTCGGCGAAGGTGCCGTGCTTGCCCGGCTCCTCGGCCGTCGAGCGCGGAAACAGCTCGTACCATGCGCTGAATCGCGCCCGCACCGGATCCACAACCACGCTCAGCTCGCCTTCCGACTCCGTTGCGAAGCGCAAGTCCGGGTAGCGTAGAACCAGCTCGCGCAACTTCGGATCGGTTGCGTTTGTCCGCATCTCCTCCGGCTCTTTCGCTGCACGCAGCACCTCTGCCCGCTCCAGCAGCCACACAGCGTCGCCGCCCGCGGCACGGCCCGCGGCCTCCGCCACCAGATCGGCGCCGATCAAATAATCGACTGTCGCGTCGCTCTCCGCTTCAATGCGCTTCAGCAGATCGCGCCGCCAGGTCTCGAAGTGATCCACCCAGCCCCGCACCTTGAAGCCATAGCGGCCCAACTGGCCCACGCGAAACGCCGCCGTCCACCGGTCGTTCACCAAGGGACGCATGGGAATCTCGGTCCAGTCCTCCGAACCTTCGCGATGCGCCAGAAGCGAGGCCGACAGGGCGTCGTGCCCATCGGTAAAGATGTCGGCCTCCACGCGCACCTGATCGCCCACCGTGCGCTTGGCGGGAAAGCGTCCGCCATCCACCGCCGGAGTAATGCCTTCAATCACGATGCGCTTGCGTCCATCCGTTCGTATCACTGTCATCGTAGGATCACATTCCTCGTGAGTCTTCATTATCAAGGTTAGCCGCGCGCATCGCATTCCGATGTGCGAAAGCGCCGGTCAGCGTTGCCGCGCGCCCGCCTTCCGTTCTTCGATCAGGCGCTCATACAACGCGATCGTCTGATGACCGATTGCCGTCCAACTGAAGGTCTCTTCCACGCGCCGCCGCCCCGCCTCGCCATAGCGCCGGCATTTTTCCGGATCGGTGATCAACTCTTGAATGCGCGCCGCCAGATCCCGTGCAAACCTCTCCGGATCGCGCGGAAAGCCGGTCACCGGGTCCTGATCGAACTCCACCAGGCAGCCTGTCTCTCCATCCACGACAACCTCTTTGATGCCTCCGGTAGCGCTGGCGACAACCGGCGCGCCGCACGCCATGGCCTCCAGGTTGATAATGCCGAAGGGCTCGTACACCGATGGGCAGCAGAACAGGCGCGCGTTGCTGTAGAGCTGGATCGCCTCCTGCCTGCTGATCTTCTTTTCAATCCACACAATGCGCGGATGCCGCCGCCGTGCCTCTTCCACCTTCCCGCGCATCTCCGCGGCAATCTGCGGCGTGTCCGGCGCTCCGGCGCACAGCACCACCTGCGTCTCCGGCGGCAGGTGGCCGATCGCGTCCACCAGGTGCGTAACGCCCTTCTGCCTGGTGATGCGCCCGACAAACAGAAGATAAGGCCGGGCCGGGTCCACTCCGTTATCGGTAAGCGCCTTGGTCTCATGCGTCTTCCGGTATTCGGTGAGATCGATGCCGTTATAGATCACATGAATGCGCTCCGGATCGGCTTCAGGATAGGCGCGCAGAATGTCCGCCTTGGTCCCTTGCGAGACGGCAATCACCGCGTCCGCATCCAGAATCGCCGTGCGCTCCATCCAGGAACTCATCGCGTAGCCGCTGCCCAGTTGCTCGGCTTTCCACGCGCGCAGCGGCTCCAGCGAGTGCGTGGTGAGCAGAAAAGGCACTCCATAAAGCTTTTTGGCAAGGTAGCCGGCCATCGACACGTACCACGTGTGCGTATGGACCACGTCGATTCCCTCGAGCGCCTTGACCTGCGTCAGGTTCAGGCTCAGAGCCTCGAGAGCGCCTTTGAACTTGCCCTCGGTCCCCTGGGAAATCTCGGCCCATGGCTCCGCGCCGCGCACGTGCAGCCTGCCCTGGTCGGCCTGCTGCGGGCCCCAGCAGTGCACTTCCACTTCAATCTCTTTGGCCAGCTCGCGGCTCAGATATTCGACATGCACCCCGGCGCCGCCGTACACCAGGGGAGGATACTCGCGCGTGAACAATCCAACTCGCAATCTTCTGGCCCCCGGTCCAATCCGAAGTTACCTTCAATCCCGCATCCCGGAGTGCATGAAGTCCGCTTCATGTGTTGCTGTCGCCCGCCAGCAAATGCCTTCAACAAGAACCTTCCACACCCCATCAAAGCGCTGCGCAGCCTCGAAATCCCGCAGCTTGGCAACCCCGAATCAGTGTACTTGCTGGCTCTCCATGGCGCAAGGAACGACCGCACGGTGCACGCTAAGAGAGAACGGCCAAGAATTTGAACAGTGGCAGGTTCGCAAGATGGCGTTAGAGGGTCTGTTCTTCGGTTCTTAGCTCTCCAACATCTGCAGCAATCCAAGCAATCAGTCAGGCAGACCATTGCCGTCTTGACTTCATCTGCATTCTTGCCATGATGAGTTAAGTATGTTTTTGCCCTCGCAACGAATAGATATCTCTGCTCTAGGGTTTCAGTGTCCGCTGCGCGGCCGGTCATCCTCCGGCGGGTCGAGTGGTTGCTGTTTCAGGCGCTTTTGGCCGCGGAGGCCCAGGATGAGCATGGTCAGGCCGAAGGCCAGGAGCACCAGGCCCCACCAGAGATTCGCGTCGATGCCGAGGCAGCGGGCGTAGAGAGCTGCGTTCCCAGTTGTCTTGAGGCCGAAGAGGGTGAGGGTCAGGCCGGTCAGCGTGAACATCAATCCCAACGGAATTCGCAGATCGAGAATCATCGTTTTTCCCTCATTTCACTTTCGGTGCGACTGCAACCGATCCCACCCTGGCCGCAAAAACAAAGACGCGGCGAAAGCGGGGCACCCGGCCTAAAACAACGACAAAAACAACAGCAGGTCCCCTTCGACTTCGCTCAGGGCAGGCTTTCGACTCGCTCCGCTCGCTCAGGATGACAGTGTTGTCGTGGTTCATCTCTCTTGGTACGCCTCAGTAAAAGAAAATGTTGATGGCGATGGCGCCGACGAGGACGGCGACAGCTAACGCCTCAGGGCGCTTCCACCAGACGATGTGCGCGCGCGAGGGCTTGGGCGTGAGCGAGTGAACCAGGCCCACCAGTTCTGCTTCGGGGCGCGGCTTGGTGGCGAGACTCACCACGACCGCGACGATGAAGTTGGTACTGAAGGCGAAGATGGCGCCCCAGAAGTTCTGCGCCATGTCGCTGGGATAGTGGTGCAGGACGGCGATCCACCCGCCGTGGATGCCGGGGTTCGCCTCGATGGGCAAGCTCAGCCCATGGTGCAGCATGGCCGCCGCAGTGCCCGCGATCAGGCCGGCAAATGCGCCGTGGCCGGTGGCGCGCTTCCAGAACATGCCCAGAAGGAAGGTCGCAAAGAGCGGGGCGTTGACGAAGCTGAAGACCAGTTGCAGCGTGTCCATGATGTTGTTGAAGTTGATGGCCGCGTACGCTGTCCCGATCGACAGCAGAACGCCGCCGACCGTGGCCCATCGGCCGACCGCCATGTAATGCCGGTCGCTGGCGCCCTTGTGAATGTAGGACTGGTAAAGATCGTAGGTGAAGACGGTGTTGAAAGCCGTCACGTTGCCGGCCATGCCGCTCATGAAACTGGCCAGCAGCGCCGTGAGGCCGAGGCCGAGAATGCCCGTCGGGAAGAAGTGCAGCAGCATGTTGGGCGTGGCCATGTCGTAGTCAAGCAGCGGCTGGCCGCTGGCGGTCAACATGGGCTTGCCGGTGACCGGGTTGACCTTGGCGGGAACCAGGCCGCGGCCCTCGGCCACCTGCGGAGAAACCACCGTGGTCTGGTGGATGATGGCGCCATCGGCGCCGCGGCTGACGACAGTCGTGGTGTGCGGCGTGGGCAGGCCGATGGCCAGAATGCCGGGCAAGATCACCAGAAACGGAAAGAGCATCTTGGGCACGGCGGCGATCAGCGGCACGCGGCGCGCCGACTCCATGTTCTTCGATGCCATGGCCGTCTGGATGACGAGGAAGTCGGTGCACCAGTAGCCGGAGCCAAGCACGAAGCCCAGCCCCATGCCGAGGCCGATGATCTCGATGCCCATGGGGTTGGTAGAGGCGTGGGCCACGCCCTTCCACTCGTGCATGTAGGCCATGGGGACGGAGGCTTTGAGGCCGCTCCAGCCGCCGATATTACGCAGCCCAATGAGCACCAGCGGCAGGAAGCCGGCAATGATGAGGAAAAACTGCAGGACCTCGTTGTAGATGGCGCTGGTGAGTCCGCCGAGAAAGATGTAGAGCAATACGATCGCCGCCGACAGGACGATCGAGAACGTAAAGATACCCTGCGGCGCGAGGCCGAGCGCGCGGAAGAGGCCGTCAAAGACATGAAGCGCCTGGATGAGCCGCGCCATGGCGTACATCGAGATGCCGGAGCTGAAGACGGTCATCACGGCGAAGGAGCAGGCGTTGAGCGCGCGGGTCTTCTCGTCGAACCTCATGCGGAGAAACTCGGGGACGCTGCGCGCCTTGGAGCCGTAGTAGAAGGGCATCATGAAGATGCCCACGAATATCATTGCCGGAATTGCGCCGATGCCGTAGAAGTGAGCCGTCTCGAGGCCGTACTTGGCGCCGGACGCGCCCATGCCGATGACCTCTTGCGCGCCGAGATTGGCGCTGATGAAGGCCAAGCCGCAGATCCAGGCCGGCAGCGCGCGGCCGGCCTGGAAGAAGTCCTTGCTGGTCTTCATCGAGCGCTTGAGGGCAAAGCCGATGCCCAGGACAAAGACGAAGTAGAGCAGCATGATCAGCCAGTCAACGGCAGTAAGATTCAGCACGAAGGGCTCCTTGGGCTTGGACGGGTCATGGCGTGATTCAAGGATGTTCAGAAGCGCCAGAGACCACTTTACGCAGTGGGGCGGGGTCGAGTAAAGCGAATCATGAAAATGTTTTCAACGCCGCCCGCTTGGCTGCCCCAACGCCTCGCAGTTTACACTGGAGTTCCATGATTTCCACCCTTCAATGGACTCCGGAAGGCGTCCGTTTTATCGATCAGACCAAGCTCCCGCTGGAGGAGAGCTTCGTACTCGCTGCTACTTATGAACAAGTGGCCGAGGTCATCGAAACCATGGTCGTTCGCGGCGCGCCGGCCATTGGCGTCTCGGCTGCCTACGGCGTCGCTCTGGGCGCACTGCGCACGAAGGCCGCGACGGCTGAGGAGTTTGCGCCGGAGTTCGAGCGGATCTGCGCGCGGCTGGCCGGGACGCGGCCCACGGCGGTGAATCTCTTCTGGGCTATCGACCGCATGAAGCAGGTTTTTGCGGGGTTGATGGCGAAAGGCGCTACCCTCGACCAGATCAAGGGAATCCTGCTGGCCGAGGCGCACGCGATGTACGAGGCGGACATCGCGGCCTGCAAGCGCATGGGAGCGTACGGCGGGGCGCTGCTGCCGGAGGAGGGCGGAGTTCTGACGCACTGCAACGCCGGAGCTTTGGCGACCTGCGGGTATGGCACGGCTCTGGGCGTCATTCGCTCGGCAGTCGAGCGGGGCAAGCGGATTCACGTTTACGCGGACGAGACGCGGCCCTTTCTGCAAGGCGCGCGGCTGACGGCCTGGGAACTGATGGCCGACGGCATTCCCACCACCGTGATCTGCGACAATATGGCCGCCAGCCTGATGCGGGCCGGGCGGATTCAGGCCGTGGTCGTGGGCGCGGACCGCATTGCGGCCAATGGAGACACGGCCAACAAGATCGGCACCTACAACGTGGCGATTCTGGCGCATGAGCACGGGATTCCGTTTTATGTGGCCGCGCCGTGGTCCACCATCGATCTGGCGACGGCGACCGGCGAAGGGATTCCCATCGAAGAAAGGCCGGCAGTCGAAGTGACGCATCACGGCGGCAGGCAGCTCACACCGAATGGCGTGGGCATCTGCAACCCGGCATTCGATGTCACTCCGGCCAAGTACATCGCAGCCATCGTGACCGAGCGCGGGGTGCTCCGCGCGCCGTTTGGCGAGTCGCTGAAGGCGATGGAGCAAACAAAGAAGTGAGAGTGGGCTTGGCTTCCCGCCCTTTCGCCAAAAAAACGCGAAAGGATGGGGCACCCGCATTCCAGCAGCGTTGAAGACGGCTATCGCTTTGCCCGGACTGTCTTGGGTGCGGAAACGGCGCTTTTCGGCGGGAGGGCGAGGGTGACCGTGGCCTGAATGGAGACCGTGCGGGCGCCGCGCTTGACTCGATTGTCTTTCAGCCTGAGGAGTCCGTTGGCGATCCCGGCGTCGGCGGTCCAGAGGTCGAAATGGGCCAGGGTTGGAGGAAGCAGGCTCGCACCGGGGGATGCTGCGACTGTCCCATGCTGCCACGCGAAGTGGAGAGTGCCATTGGCCGATGCGGCCAGGTCCTTGCCCGTGTAGCCGGCGAGTTCGATCTTGCCGTTGCCGCCGAAGACACCGCCCGAGAAGCGCAACCCGAGCAACTCGCCGACCGTCTGCGGACTGAGTTTTTCAAACTGGCCTTCAAAGTCATAGGACGGTTTGTCCTGAGCGGAGGCAGCGGTGTGAAGCGTGCCGGTCCCTTGGACTCGGCCGCCGAGCAGCGCAGCGTCGAAGGCGGTGATCTTGGCTCCGTTGGCAAGCGTCTCGATGGTGGCCGCAGGCTCGTGGAGCGTGACCGGGCCGAGGATGAGCGATTCAGCCTTGACCGTGCCTTCCAGGCGCGGCCAGGTTGGAGGAGTCGAGAAGCGGAGGCGATCGATGAGGGTGGAGAGCAGAGTGCTCCGCTCATGCGCGCCCAGGATTGCCGTCTGAATCACGGCCGCGTCGAGCGCGCCAAACTGGACCTCAAATTGTGGCGCGCAGGGCTCGGGCTCGCTGCACACGGTGGGCAGCGAGAGGGTGGCAGTTCCCTTCAAGGGGCCGTAGGAGAAGACCACCGGGTTCCAGCTCAGTTGGTCCGCGGCCAGGTGGAGCGTGGCCTGGGAGATTACGACGTGGCTGGCCAGATAACCGGCCTTCCAGTTGGCGTTGCGCAGGGTTACGGTTCCGGTGAGCTTGTCGGCTGCGGCCGCGGGCGTGGCTCCGCCGGATGAAAACGCCAGGAGCGGCGGGGGAATCGGCATCCAGGGGCCATCGGCGGTCAGCTCCAGGGTGACGGGATCGCCGGCCAGCGCGTCCAGAATGCCGGTATTGGCAAACCCGGCCATCTGTGCCAGTTCCCTGACCCGGCCGATGGAGGTCTGGCCGCGCAGCGAGACCCAGTAGCCGGAGAGCGCGAGGCGTGTGGAGACCGTGAGCGGGCTTTCACCGCCTGAGGGGATGGCGACTGTAGCCGCCAACGCCTGGGATTCGCCTGGTTCCGGGTTTGCCATTACAGGCGCGGGCTCTAAAAGCACTTTGGCAACGCGAATGGGCGTGCTGAGGCCGTTGCTGCTGAGTTGGAAGCCCTCGATGACGATGCTGCCGGTGAGCGGGCCCTGAATTGCCGCCCGCTCCGCCGGAGGGGCTTTGGCGGAACGGGCGTGGCCATGGCGGACAGACGGCTTTGGCGGGACGCGGTTGGGGGCAGTGTTGTTTTCCGTGTTGGGAGAGTAGATGAGTTTGCCCGTTGCCGAGCCGGCGGCTACGAGACTGGGAGCCAGACCGCTGCGAACCGTGCGCAAGGCTTCCAGGCCAATGGCAACTGGAACGTGGTCCAACTCCGCGGAGAAGCGCGTCTGGTCACCCTGGGCGGCCAGATTTCCAGGCAGATTCCCGGTCAGGCGGATGTGGCCGTCGCCGAGCGGAGAATTGCAGACCAGGTTGTCGATGGCGCGGGCGGAGAAGTGGGCGACAAGCGTGCAGTTGGCGTCGAAGTCCATGGGCTCGGCGGGGGCAAACTCGGCCCTGTGGACGCCGGTTGCGCGCAGCCGGGTTTGGAGCTGGGCGGCATCGGCGGTGCCATCCATGTGAAGTTCGCCGGTAAGGTCGCCGCGCCAACCGGCGTCGGAGCCGAAGAGCAAGCGGGTGAGCTGGCCGAGTTGCGCCTGGCGCCATTCCAGGTCAAGATGCACCGGCATCTGGCGCAATTGCGGCGCGCGCCGCAGCTCAGCCTCGATGCGGACGACCCCGGTGTCGCCCTCTTCGAGGCTGAGGTCGGTGCGAACAGGCTGGCCGCGCAAGCGAAGCCGCCAGTCGCCGGGACTCTGCTGCCAGAAGGAAAGGTCGGCGTCCAGCAGGGAAAACGGCAGCTTTTCCACGCCGCTCATAATGTTGATGCGGGAGTTTGTGGCCTCGAGGTAAGGCAGTTTGAAGGGCTTCTTTGGTTTGCCCGGTCCGGCGCCGCCCGTCTCGGATTGCCTCTGGGAGGTGGCCGGAAGCAGCAGCGAGTCGAGGTTCCAGCGGCCATCCGGGATGCGCACCAGATTCAGGCTGGCCTCGTCCACGCTGATGGTGTCGATCTCCAGGCGTCCGCGCCACAGCGAGAGCAGGCGAATCGAGGCTGTGACCGAGTTGGCGTGGAGCACAGGCTCGGCGCCGTACGCGGGGTTTTCCTCGACGGTGAGGTCGGTAAGCAGAAAGCCGGGCCGGGGCAGCAGGCGCACCTCGACAGAGGAGATGCGCACCGGGTGTCCCAGCGAGGCGGAGATCAGTTGGGCGATGCGGCTCTTGTAGCGGCTCACGCTGACGAAGGGAGGCACAAAGACGACTGCCAGGATGACCGCCAGCGCCGCCAGGGCAAGCCAAAGCCGCTTGCGCTTTCGTTGCCGGAGTTGAGTTTCGTCGATCATGCTAGCAACAGTGGACAGCGGTCAGTGAACAGTGCTCAGTGGTTGCGGTCGAACTCCATCGGCTATTGAACGGGCATCCGGGCATTATTAACTAACCCCCGATCACTGACCACTGTTCACTGTCATCTCACCCGATGGAAGGTCCGGCTCCAGCGGGTCTCGGTAAAGAAGTGCGACGCAACGTGACCCATCCAGGCCAGAGAGTTGCCGATGCCGGTCTGTTCCAACTGGCCATCCGGGGTCACAAACGACCAGTAATTGAACAGCGGCCGTCCCATGATGTTCTGCCGGGGAACAAAGCCCCAGTAGCGCGAGTCGAGACTGTTGTGCCGGTTGTCGCCCATCATGAAGTACTGGCCCGGAGGGACCACCAGGTCGCCATTCTCGATGTGATTGGGGAAATCCACAGACCAGGCCTCAGTAGCGCCCATCTCTGTTGACGGCGGAACGGAGGGAAACTCGTCGAGAAAGTCCTGATGGTTTTCCGGCGTTGTGGGCTGCGCGTGGGGCTGGCTCAGAGCCACGCCGTTGATGCTTACTATGCCGTTGTGCAAGCGGATACGGTCGCCGGGCACGCCAATCAACCGCTTGACCAGAGTCGGGTACTGAGGATTTCCTTCCGCATCCAAGTCCGGCACGGGCTTGATGAAGACGACGATGTCGCCGCGCTTTGGCTCGCGATAGCGAACCAGTGGGATCGATTGTGTGGGTGGGGCGAGGGTGATGCGATCCACCAGCAGGTGATCGCCCACCAGCAGCGTCTTTTCCATCGAGCCGGAGGGGATGACCATGGGCTGGCCCATGAGGGTGGTGGCGAAGAACCAAATCACGACAAACACGCAATAGCCTGCCAACGTCTCGTAAGGCGACTCTTTCGGCCTGTTTTGAGCAAGTCTGGACTCTTCCTTCGGCGCAACTTCGTTCTTCATCGAAAAGCACATATCCGTCCTCTTGCAACAGGCTCTGCGGCCGCTCAGCGCACCAAATGGAGGGTCCGGCTCCAGCGGGTCTCGGTAAAGAAGTGCAGCGCGACGTGGCCCATCCAGGTCAGGTTGTTGGCGATCCCGGTCTGATTGTTCTGGTCTTCCGGGGTGACAAAGGACCAGTAGTTGAAGAGCGGCCGGCCCATGATGTTCTGCCTGGGCACAAAGCCCCAGTAGCGCGAGTCGAGGCTGTTGTGCCGGTGATCGCCCATCATGAAGTATTTGCCGGGCGGGACCACCAGATCGCCGTTCTCGAAGTGATTGGGAAAGTCAACGGCCCAGGCTTCGGTGGCGCTTGGATTCATGGCCGGCGGAATGGACGGAAACTCGTCGAGATACTCCCTCTCGCTGGGATTGCCGGGAGAATTGTCCGCATCCGGCGGCAGCGGCTGGGCCACACCATTGAGGATCACGACGCCGTTGTGCAGATGAATGTGGTCGCCGGGGACGCCGATCAGACGCTTCACCAGGATCAGGTATTGAGGATTACCCTCGGCATCCAGGTCTGGCACGGGCTTGATAAAGACCACGATGTCGCCACGCCGAGGCTCGCGGTAGTGAACCAGGGGCATCCACTTCGCGGGTGGCGCGAGGGTGATGCGGTCCACCACCAGGTGGTCGCCCACCAGCAGCGTCTTCTCCATCGAGCCGGAGGGGATGACGAAGTTCTGTGCCACAAAATAGAGGATGAAGAGGCCAATGACCAGGATGGAGCAGATGCTGGCTACAGCCTCGAAGGGCGTCTCTTCCACCCGCTCCTCCACAGGCTCGGGAGCTGGCTTGGACTCGGGGGGCGTTTTGGATCTGGGCGTCTTTTTCTTCGTCATCCTATCGCTCGTGTCGGAGATCAGGGTCAGAGATCAGAGAAAACACCCGGCGCCTGACCCATGACTCCTGCATCCTGACAACTAACCACTGCTGTCCGATCTCTGATCTCTGTTCCTTGTTCTCTTTTTTCTGTTTTCAATGCACTACGTGGAAGATGCGCTTCCAGCGGGCGAAACCGGAGATTCTGGCCGAAAGCTGCCTGTCGTGTCCGAGTCTATCATCCGAGGCCTCTTGCGCATCGGTGGCGGAGGGCCGGGAGAGCGAGAAGTAAATGACCAGCGGCCGGGCGACGATCTGCTGCCGCGATACGAAGCCCCAGAAGCGGGAATCCTTGCTGTAGTTGCGGTTGTCGCCTAGCACGAAGTACTCGCCGTGGGGCACCACCAGTTCACCGTCGCGGGTGAGGCTCTGCATCTGCACCCACCAGACCGGCTCGACGTTGGGGTCGGTATAGACCTTCGCGGGAAAGTCGTCGCGGAAGGGATCGCTGGCGGCGGGTTCAAAGGTGGCGTAGGGTTCGAGGAGAACCTTGCCGTTGACCGTGACACGGCCATCGGCGATGCGCAGCCGGTCGCCGGGAACTCCCACCACCCGCTTAACCAGAAAAGGCGGCTGAGAGTGGTAGAAGAAGACAATATCGCCGCGTCGAACCTCTCGATAGGGCATGATCCAGCGGGACAGGGCGCCGGCCGGGGCATAGACCTGTTTGTTGACCAGCAGGAAGTCGCCCACCAGCAGGGTATGTTCCATGCTCTCGGAGGGGATGAGGTAGGGCTGCAGCACAAAGGAGAGCAGGAACAGGGCCACCACCACCGTGCGCAGGAGCGAGGCAAGAGCCTCGGGCACGGTAGGCAAATGAAGCCGCAACAACGCAAGCCACCGAAGGAATGCGCCAGGGCCATGAGTGGGGATGCTCATTGCTCCGCCGGTTCCTCCTCTTCGGCAGGCGGTTTAGCCGAGAGCGATGCTCCGGCCTTCACTTGCGCTGCCTGCAACCGCTCGAGGGCTCGCCGCGCGGCGTCCTGCTCGGCATTCTTCTTGGTGCTTCCCATACCGCGGGCCAGAGGCTTTCCCGGCTCTCCATCCGCCACCATGAGCCGGACTTCGACCAGAAAGCGCTTGCGGTGGTCGGGGCCGCTTTCGCTCTTGACGCGGTAGACCGGCGACCCGGCGCGCGAGGCCTGCAAGTGCTCCTGCAACGCCGATTTATAGTTGCCCAACGCCTCTCCGGAGCTCAACTCCCGGGCCAACTGATCGGCGGTTTCGCCGATTACCCAACGGCGGACAAAGGCTCTGACCGGCTCCAGGCCGCCGTCCAGAAGGAGCGCGCCCAGCACGGCCTCCATGGTATTGGAGAGCACGGTCGCCTTGCGCCGCAGCCCGCTATGCTCCTCGCCGCGGCTGAGGAGGAGGTGGCCGCCCAAGCCGATGGCCGCAGCCACCTCGGCCATATGCTTGCGGCTCACCAGCAGTGCGCGAACGCGTGTCAGTTCACCTTCATGCCACTCCGGGTGAAGCAGGAAGAGGGCTTCGGCCGTTACCAGTCCCAGTACGGCGTCGCCGAGGAACTCGAGGCGCTCATTGTCGCCAGTCTCCCCGGCTTCCTGCTTGCCGTTGGCGGGGAGCCGCTCACCGAGGGCCTGCTCATGCGCTGCCCGCTCATTGGCCAGGGACCGGTGCGTCAGCGCGCGCACCAGCAGCTCGGGGCGCGCAAAGCGATGCTCCAGTGCGGCTTCCAGTTCTGCAAGAACAGCTTCCACATGCTCCTCGATCCGATTCCTTGACTCGTTAGCCCCGGGGAGCGCCTGCTCCAAACGGAGTTTACGGCCCGCGAGAGGCCCCCTATCCCATTATTGGACGATTGGCGCTCTTTCGCGGGCTAC
Source organism: uncultured Acidobacteriaceae bacterium (assembly GCA_963710875.1). GTDB lineage: Bacteria > Acidobacteriota > Terriglobia > Terriglobales > Acidobacteriaceae > Telmatobacter. The sequence goes on from CAVQBW010000006.1 coordinate 1,104,630, forward strand.
CTGAGCGAGATTATCGGGGATTGACCGTCCCATTCGGCCAAGGTGCTTCGGGCTTGTCCCCCAAAGGCTTGGGCTTCTCCGGCGCGGGAGCGGGAGCATCATCGCCGGTGTCCTCGTCGCAACTGTGACCCCTGACGGCATAGGCAGTCTTGATGCCGCGCTCGGCGGCTAGCCGGGTATCCTGCTGCCCGTCGCGCAGCTTCAAGGCTTCCTGATACTCGGCGACGGCCTGGTCGCGTTTGCAGTCCAGGTCCAGCATGCGGCCCAGGAAGATGTGGGACCAGGAGACCAAACGCGGGTCCTTGCTGGTGGCCAGAGTCTTCTGGAATCTGTCGATGGCCTCGCCAGGGTGGCCGGTGAGGATGGCCGCCCTGGCCAGGATGAATTCGGCGCGGGAGCTATTGGCGGCCTCCTCCAGATAGTTGGAGGAATCCGAGTGCATGGTGAGGGCCTGGCGGGCCATGGCGCTGGCCGTGGCCACATCGCCGGCCGCGAGGCGCGCTTCGGCCAGATCCAAACCCGTCAATTTGCGCGGCTGGCTGCGCGTGAGTACGTCTTCGTCGGCTTCCTTGTCGAACTCAATCTGGCGGGCGCGGTGCACCTGCTGGTCCACGTCCATGCTGTAGACTATTTCGCCGATGGTGTCGCGGAGGCTGGCAGGGTCCTTCTCAAACTCGATCAACTGCTCAAAGAAGTATTGGGTCAGCACATATCCCTGATTCATGTCGTGGCGCATGGCGGCGAGGCGCACCGCCTCCATCTTCTGCTGAACCAACTGGCGCTCATGCTCGTAGCGCGGCATCTGCGACCGGTCCGCGTTCGCTGGGATCTTGTACTCGGGAATGCCGGTGTCCATGGTGCGCGCCTCGATGGCTTTGATGAGGCATTCGATGGCCAGGGGCAAGGTGTCGGAGCGGTAGCGGTATTCAAGAGGGGCCTCGCGCACCTCCTTGAGGATCGGCTGCATGCGGTCCACGGCGTTGGACCGAACAAGCAGCAGCGGCTCGATCACGTAGTGCAGGTAAACGTGGCGCACATCGTTCATGGGGATGGTTCCGTTGACCGGCGAAACCACGACCACGTAATCAGCGCCGTAGATGCGGGCATTGACCATGCGCGGCGAGAGCATGGGCTCGATGACGACAGTGAACCTCCGCCCGCTGTAGGTTTCGGCCGGCATCTTGAGGTAGAGGTCGGTGGAGACGATCATGCTGGAGAGCGGATCGTGGAGCCGGTCGATCTCAGCGTCGTAGATGTGGTGCACCGTCAGCCAGATGCCGTGCAGGTCAACCGCGGCTGCAAAATCGCGCAGCAGGGGCACAATCTCGACCACCTGGGTGGAGTCGGGCGGCATCTCGGTCAGCTCGGTCGAGATCTCCAACTCCGGCGGAGGAGTCAGATAAAGAGCCAGCGAGATGTATTGCGCGATGTCGCGCTCTCCGCCTGTCATGCGGTGCTGGGCGATGTAGAGGCAGAGCTTGTCTCGCTTGGCGCGGGCGTTTTCGCTAGTAGTAAGCGCCAGGTTGATCTCGTCCCGGACCCGCTTGCGGACCGGCGCGCTCTTGTCGAGGCCCTCGTCGTAGCCGCAGGCATTCAGAGCCGCGGCCATCACGAAGACCGGCTCAGAGCTGACCAGAGAGATGGTGGGGCCGGCGGGATCGACCAGCGACGGCGCCTTCTCCTGCACAAACCCCTGCGCGGAAGACGAGCTCTGGCCCCTTGCGGGCGGCATGGCCGAACTGTTGCTGGAGGACTGGGCGCCTGCGGCAGGCGGAAGAACGGCCAGCAGGCAAAGAATGGCAACCGGAAGGATGGCGGAAGTCGGATATGCTCTAAATGTCATGAAAGAACCCTGTCTAATTCTAGACGCACCGGCAGGGTCAAACGATAGGGGAGCGGAAGGTCTGGCGCCCGCCGATACCGATGCGCCTTACAGGGAAGCCGCGAGAGCGGGATAGCGGCACACGTGGCTGGTCTCGTAAAGGGAGAGCAGGCGCTGCCGCATCAGGTAATAGGCCGAACATGCCTCCTGGGCGTGGAGGGGGAGGGTAAAGCGGTAACGGCGCAGCAACCGGACCGGAACGAGGCCTAGTTCGACGCGGTGGACGGCACGGCGCAACAATGCCGCATCGTTCCTCATGCGCTCGGTCACGATCACGGCCTCCTCGAAGTTCCACTGCTGCGCATAGGCGGCCAGTGCGAGCATGATCTCGGCGTTCTCCCGCATCCTTCTCAGGCCTTCATACCCGCCGAGGGACTCCCAAATCTTGTCCGGTTCCAATTCGATCTGACCGCGGCGCGGGGTAAGATAATCGACCGCGACCGTGGAAACACCCGCAAAATCGACGCGGCGCAGGCTGGCGACAAGATCGTGCCAATCCCGCTGCGCGCGTTTGCGAGAAGCGAACAGATCCACGATGACCACTCCTGCGAAACCGCAGAGGAGGCCTCCAAATACGAGATAGGAGAGCGCAAAGGTCATCACAAGAATGTTACCTCTGTGCGTCCAGCGTGTCAAGATCCAATTTTATTCGCCTGTGCAAAGCTTGGATGTAATTGTTTAACTCTGGCGAAATTGGCTGCCGAACCGGCTCCTCCAGCCAGAATTGAACCATCCAGTAACCGAGAGCTGCCAGGTAGGCGAACATCCTGACGTGTTCCAAGACGACGAAGTAGCGATCCGCGCCGAAGTAGCTGTGCAATCCACCTACCAGGATCGCAGTCACGGCCCAGGCCGTCCACCCGTTTCCCAGCGCCATTACATGGTTTCGCCAGCCCAGTCCCAGGCTCTTCGAGGTCCGCGTCACCACGGCGATCAGTTCGCAGATCACCAGGCTGGTGAAGAGATTTCCCCGCACCTCGAGGCGCGCGAGCAGAGTCGCACCGGGAGGCGAAACCAGCCACGGGAGCGCGGCGGCCAGCAGGATGCCGGCGGCGCCCCAGAGGATGAACTGCTTTTTCGCATCCCGGACCCAGCTTCCAGTCGGCCGCATCACGATGAGCGCAATCTCCCAGATCACGCCGAGTTGCAGGACAAACTCGATAAGGACCGAAGCCCAGTAGACACGCGAATACAACCTCTGCGAACCGTACCGGACGATTACAGACAGTAGCGGCAGGAGCAAAGTATCAAAGGCCATGTAGGTGGTGAAGACAGGAAAGTCTTTCCACCTTCTGCGGACAATCAGAACCGCAAGAAGGGCCGTATTGCCCAGTAAGGTAGCCGCAACCAATAGCCAATCGAGTGCCGACAGGTTCATTCCACCTCACCGGTTCTATTCTCTCCGATTCCATCGGCCGAAAACAGAGAGAACTACAGAATCTGGCTCGCTAATTACGACTCCCGAGAATTCGGGAACGGGTTAATCTATGCGGTCAGCGCCATACCTGACCTCGGCTGCGGAAACGGGTTCGTTGGTGCGGTCAGCGCCATTCCCGACCTTGGCTGCGGGAACGGGTTTGTCGGAGCCGTCAGAGCCATACCCGACCTGGGCTGCGGAAACGGGTTCGTCGGAGCCGTCAGCGCCATTCCCGACCTGGGCTGCGGAAACGGGTTCGTTGGAGCCGTCAGAGCCAGTCCCGACCTCGGCTGCGGAAACGGATTCGTCGGTGCAGTCAGCGCCATTCCCGATCTCGGCTGCGGAAATGGGTTTGTCGGAGCAGTCAGCGCCATACCCGACCTGGGCTGCGGAAACGGGTTCGTCGGAGCGGTCAGCGCCAGTCCTGACCTGGGCTGCGGAAACGGGTTCGTTGGAGCGGTCAGCGCCAGTCCTGACCTGGGCTGCGGAAACGGGTTCGTTGGAGCGGTCAGGGCCATACCCGACCTGGGCTGCGGAAACGGGTTCGTCGGGGCGGCAAGAACGATGGCCGCGGAAAACGCAAACAAGACGGCAACCGGAACGACACGAAGGGTCTTCATCATCGGGGGATCTCCTCTTTCTGGCGCAATAAGGTGCGCAAGATGAGCGTAGACCCATTCTTTGCCATCTTGAAAGAGGAAAATGAGACAAAGTCAAAAAATGTTGGAAAGGAGGAGCGAGAAGCAGCAATCATCGTCATCCCGGCCTGACCGGAAACCGTGCATGGCAGCGAGATCGATCTCCCCAGACGCAGTTTATACAACGGGCGCTCGGGCCAGGTCCAGACAAGGCTCAGGGTGGAAATCCCAGATTCTGGGATACGGCACGCCGGCGGGGGTAAAAAGCCGCTATCCGCGCACCGAGACGCCGGAGAAAGAGAGCACCGCCAAGCCGGGGACCGGCTGGCCAAAGCGGCGAGCCGGCTCAAACCGGCTCCACAAGAGCATGTTCTCGACCTGCGAGCGGGTGGCATCGTCGGTGGGTCCGGAGACAATGCGGTAGTCATAGACCTGCCCCTCGCCGTTGACATAGGCCTCGACGACTACCGGACCGGAGACAGCTCCAATTTCGTTCCCATCAACCACACTCGACAGATAGAGGAAGCGCGGAGCGGTGGCCATTCCCAGCGGCTCGTCCGCCGAGGCCTGCGCGGTCTCCGGCTGGGTAAACATGCCCACCAGCAGGATGACCGAACCCATCAATAACACCGCGGAAGCAAAACCGCCCGCGGCCTGCAGAAGGAAAGGACCAAGAGTGTTTCTCCAAGCCAGACTCAAGGCGTGGAAGGGGCCCTGGCGGCTGCGCGCCCTTTCGTGGCTGATGGCTACGCGAATGCGCAACGGAAGGTCCTCGGGCTCGGGGACCGGGCCCAGCGCGGCCAGCGAAGACTGCGTCCGCTCGATCGACTTCCACTCGCCGGCGCACTCCCCGCAATCCTCAAGGTGGGCGGCGATACCCTGCATCTCGCGTCCGCTCAGACAGCCGTCAAGGTATTCCGTAAACTTGGTTTGCACTGCCATGCATTCGTTCATTGCGCCTCCTCTCCCAGGGGCATCTCATATCCCGCGCGCGCCGGGGAAGGGGCGTTTTGCGCTGGAGCCGTCAGAATCGCCTTCAAGGCAGCGCGCCCGCGCACCAGCCGCGATTTAACGGTGCCCAGATTCACGCCCTGCATCTCCGCCACTTCCTCGTAAACGAAACCCTCGATGTCGCGCAGGATGAGGGTGGTGCGGAAAGGCTCCGGCACCTGGCTCAAGGCAGCCTCGACACGCGCCCGATTCTCCTCGTGCACAGCCGTCTCAAAGGGCGACTCGGCCGGGTCGACCAGCGTCTCTTTCAGCCGCACCGGCTGCCCGGATTCGGTCTCGGCGACCTCCTGCTCGATGGGAATCTCCGCCTGCTTGTGGCGCATCCACCAGCGCCGCTGGTTCGAGGCCTCGCGCAGGGCGATGCGATAGATCCAGGTCCGCAGCGACGACTCGCCGTGAAAGCTGCCCACTCCGCGGAAGACCTTGACGAAGACCTCCTGGGTCAGGTCGGCAGCGGCGTCGCGGTCTTGCACGGTGCGTGCCAGGAGCGAGAAGATGGGCTGGTGGTAGCGCGCGATCAGACCCGCAAAGGCTTCCTCTGAGCCGGCCTGAAGTTCCGCAATCAGAGCCGCCTCTTGGGTTTGAAAGGTCAACGCGCTGGCAAGATTGCCCATGGTGAGGTCCACCTGCATTCAGAGTCCTCCCACTTTACCGCAACTTGAGCCCATTTGGCGCTTGCAAATCTGCGCCGGGTGAAAAAGACTGGCTTCCGGTTGCTGCCACTCGCCCCAAACGGCTCAAAAGCGCCGTTGGAAATCCAAAACTGCCTTGGAGTGCGCGGGAAACGGGCACTGGCTTGTGGACCAAATGTCCCGCGCTCTCTATTGTCTTAGACACCGGACCCCCATGCAAGTGTTCCCAGTCACGAAGGTTTTTTGGGCCAGGCCCCCCCCCGGACCGTTCCGGCCGGTGGGCGTTTCTCCGGCCGTTGCGCCTGGAAGGATTCCGTTCCACATCCGGGAACGGGATTGAAGGCCCTATGCACCTTGCGGCGAAGGCAGGGTTTGACGAATCCCGCCCGTCCAGAGACAATAGAAGGGTTGCATCCCTGCAGCATGTGGGCCTGTGGCGCAGCTGGGAGCGCGCTTCCATGGCATGGAAGAGGTCATCGGTTCGATCCCGATCAGGTCCACCAATTAAATCAATAGCTTACAGAAGTTCCATCCCCAGCCTTGGTAGCATTTGGTAGCAAATTCCCAAAACTTATTTCCAAGACCGGTGCAAGCACCGTTCGTTTTCCTCCTCTCTCCCGGCTTACAACAGGGGCTTCTACGGCTGCGACTTCGGCGGGAACCGACAATCCGGCTCTCGCGGTGATCGACGCGCGTGTGCCGCGCTTCGCCACCGAGGATTCTGCTCCGTCGCCGGCCAAAAACTTGACCTTCGCCTTCAGCTCGCGATGGATCGAATTGACCGTCGCCTGCACGCTCGCCGGAATTTCCTGCATGTAGACATCGGCCGTGGTCGCTGTACGGGAATGCCGAAGCACACCCTGCACGTCCTTTACTGTGCCCTTCTTCTGGGCCAGCGTCGCAATCGTTCTCCGTATTACCTGGAAAGTCAGTTTCGGCAGTTCCAGGTCGCGAGCCAGCTTGTGCAGTACCCGCTTGCGATAGTTGTCTGTGTCCAGAAAGCCTCCATTTTGATTCGGGAAGATGAAGGCATCCGGAGACGGATCAGGAGACTGCTGTCTCCACCCGGCGAGTCCCGCTGCCAGATCCTTCGGCAGATGGACTGTAGCGAGGCTTCGTTTGGTCTTGCCCCAGGGACGGATCTTCCCCTTGTAGACAGTTTCCGTGACCTTCATGGAAGAAGCCTCCTGGTTGAAGCATTTCCACTTGAGTCCGAACAGTTCGCTGGGACGGAGTGCGTTTGTCATGTCAAGTTCGAGCAGAAGACGGTCCCGAATGTTCAACTCCGACAGTGCCTTCCTCAACTGATTCCATGTCAAGGTCGTCTTGTCGGTTTCCCGCAGTTGAGTGGGAACCCTCACCTTACGCCCAGGGTCTTTCGCAAGAAAGTCCTGATCGGCTGCTTCGGCGAAGATGTCTCGCATGTAGGCCCGCATCTGAAGCACTCTGTCCTTGGATCGGGTTTTCGCCAGTTTGTTGAGGTGGACCTGCAAAGTGAATTTGTCGAAGTTCTCCAACGGGACATTTTCGAATTCTTCGATGAGGTCCTGCTGGATCAACAGCTTTTTCACCTTCGCAGTTTCTTCTTTCCAGTGCGCTTCCTTCAGCGGAAAGAAGCGGTTGCGAACGAACCATCCGAAGGTAACGGAACCGTCATTCATGGCTCTGCTACCGGCGGATTGTCCGGTCAGTTTGGAAATCTCCCGCTCCAGTGCCTCCCGCGCTTCAAATTTCGTGAGTTGCACTTTGGGGCCGAGAACGACTGGAACAATGCTGCTCTTGGGTTGGCTGCTCGTGGGATCAAGCACGGTCCGGCGAAAGTACCCGTACCACTTCTTCCCGCGCGCGACGACCCATCCCTTCTGGTACGACTTGCCCATCGATTCCTCAATTTCTGTGGGGGAACGAGCGGGCTTCCTCTATTTTACCGGCGTTTCCGGCGTAATGCAGAGAGGCGCTCCCGTTCGCTTACAAACTCTTCGATCTGGCTTGCCCGATAGCGAAGCGTTCCATCGCTCATGCGGATCACAGGCAAATAGGGCAATTTTCTGGATGAGTGATCCCAAACCCAGTCCTTGGTGACATTCAGTCGTTCGGCAACATCTTCGGCCGTAAGCAGAGGATCGGCGTTCTGTGGCCGACCGATCATGTTGACTTGCGCCATACTCTCGTCTCCCTTCAGGCTTCCATGAACTCGGATGCGGCTGTAGTCGAACTTTTCTCCAGGATTCCCTGCACGGTTATGTTGTTCTCGTCTGGAATAGCGTCAGGCCTGTCCGCAAGAAGGACGTTGTGCAAGTCGTCACTCGGCGGGGTCATTGTTACAGAACTCATCAGCGACGAGTGAGCACAATCCGGGAACAACCAATCGACTTCCGCAGGACATCTCGATGTTGCAGATAGCCAACCAGTCCAGCCTTGCCAGTTACAAAGAAAACTCTCGCCATTTACGTCAGCCCTTTCTTACATTGTTACGTCCGATTTCATTTGGAATTGCCCGCGCCTTACTTCAACGCTTGCTGACCCCTCCGTGCCCTTACCGGCCGCTTTTACTGGAGCTTGTTCCTTTGGTTGCGCCAGGTTCTTCAGGTAGGTCGAAAGGGCGTGGATTGTGATTGTGACGCCGTTCTCTTCAAAAACACGGACCAGCATCTTCAGCGTGTAGCCGTTCCCTCGCAACCTTTTCAACTGAGGATAGACGCCCCGCACGATCTCCCCCATCATGTAGGACTCGGGTTGCGGGGGAGGTTCATTCCCCCTCTCATCCAGGCGAGTGCGAAAGACCTCGAATTGTTCCACGGTGAGCGTTTGCGGTTTACGTCGCTCTTTTCCCATCCCTTTTCCCATCACTATCCTCACAAACGGTACATGTAGATAAGAACATATAACTGACCGTAGAAGTATAATATACTGGAAGCAGGAATCGTTAGGAGGCGCGGCGAGGTGCGCGCTGTAGCCACAAAACCCCTGCGGGGTTTCGCGTCTCCACCACCATTTCTCCAATCCGCCTGCGGCTACTCGGAGAAATGGTTGCGCATCTCGCTCAGGGCTACGCCCCGAGACCCCACGGAAAGGACAATGCACAATGCCACGACCGAAACGAGCGCAAGGCGTCACATCGGAAATCCACATTCGTCTCACGAGTGACGAAAAGGAAATCTTGCATACACAAGCGCAGAAGGCCGGACTCACCGTGAGCGAATACCTGAGAAGATGTTCGCTCAACAAACGACTTCACTCGCGAGTAAGCGACAAGGCGGTCGCACGCCTGAGCAGCTTGTGCGGCCTGCAAAAACATCTGCTCATGCAAATAACCGGCCTTCCACAAGAAGGCACACTTCGCAGTGAACTGAATTCGGTTCTTGCAGGGATCACCGCAACACTACGGACCGTTGTCAGGAATGACGAGGATTCAGAATGATCGCCAAAGTCCAACCGAGCAAGCGGAAGTCGGGAAGTAGTTTCAAGCGACTGCTGAATTACCTCACAATGGAACGCGACCCGGAAACCGGAGAGACTCTTCTCCGTGGAGATGTCGTAATGTCGCACAACCTCGTCGGTATCGACACAGCGGCAGCCGAGATGAAAGGAGTTGAATCCCTGAACCCACGCTGCAACGATGCAGTCTTCCACTATGAACTTGCATGGCCTCCAGGCGAACGTCCATCGCGGGCAGAGTGGGTTGATTCCGCCTTGTACACGCTGAACCAACTTGGCTTCAAGGAACACCAGTACGTCCTCGTTGCCCACGATGACAAGAAGCATTTTCATATTCACGCTATGGTAAACAAGATTCACCCTGAAACCTACAGAGCGCATACTCCAACCTATAGTTGGCTCACACTGGACGGCGCAGTACGTCATCTTGAAGCCAAGTATGGCTGGTCACACACGGCTGGTCCAATGCGATGGGACGAGGCCACTCAGAAAGCTGTGCGGACATTCAGATCCGAGCGCAATAAGTCCCGGTCCATTGAAGACCAGGCGATTGGTGCCGACGCACAGTACGAGCATTACCACGATGAAGAGTCCCTGCAATCCTACATACGTCGAGAAGTTGCTCCGCATGTACGAACGCTGCTAACCCGCCAGTATGGCTCTTGGGAAGCCCTTCGTACGCTGCTTGCGAAATATCATCTACGCATGGAGAAGGGCGAAGCGGGCGGGTACACAATCCTCGCAATCGACCACAGCATCCGCGTGAAAGCATCCGATGTATTCCGTCATAACTTTGCCGGTAAAGAGAATCGTAAGGCGACAGAACAGCAGCTTGGCCCGTGGAGAGAACCCGCAACTTCGCTTCCACCTCCCCCAACACAAACGAGACGTACTACCGTTCGTAATCAGGTGATACGCGACGAACGAAGAGAGCAACGACTCCGGGAGAGAAACGCTCTCTTGTTTGAATTCAATCAATACCGGAATCAGCAACGCGCAGTCTGCAAGGGCATCACGACGAAGGGCAGAGAGGACCGCCAACAAAGCCTCACCTGGCTGAAGCAACGCAAAAAGCAGATCCGCGCACTGGCGCAACCGTGGCCCGCCAAGAAAATATGGCTGTCGGAGGCTGTAGCCGCCTCCGTCATCGAGTTGCGGACGCTCAAAATGTCCACGCAGAAGACGCGCCAGGCGCAGTTTCCGAAGAACCTCCGCACATGGGTTGCCGAGCGCGCCGCCGAAGGCGATGCGCGTGCGGCGGCACAATTGCGCGGATGGCGCTATGCGGATCAGCGAAACCAGCGGCGGCTCGATGCAAGGCTGGAAGCAAACGGACTGCATATTGGCCCACCGCCCGATCCTGACGGCAGCACCGACTGGGCCGACCTCGCACAACAGAGACTTGCAAGCCAACAGAAGGAGCAGGCGCTCGCCAATCAGATCGCCGCGACACGCGTCTGGGCAATTGACCGTAAGACCGGCGACGTGTCCTACGCACTCAACGGGCAGGTTTCCGTCATCGACCGAGGGTGTATCGTCACCGTTCTCAACCAGAATAAAGCCGCCGTCCTCTTCGGATTGGAAATGGCCATCCAGAAATACGGTTCGCGCATCGCGTGTGACGGCAGCGTGGAGTGGAAGCGGATGGTTACGAAGGTTGCGGCGCAACAAGGAATCTCCGTCCAATTCACTGACCCGGAGATGCAACACGCCATGCGTCTTCTACAACTTCTGGCGAATCCGCGCCAACGTCAGCAGGAAAGAGGCGGTAGGTAGCTCATGATTGCGGATATTCGGCCGCCGTCGGCAAGATGCTCTGACGAGACTATGCGAATGTAGATTGAACCGGAGTCTTTAGTTTGTGGACGGCTGCAAAATAGGCCACCATCACGCGAAATGTCTTGGACCGGTTCACGCCGCCGAGAATCTCGCCGCCAACTCGATCCAACTCGTCGGCTATATCGTGTGTCAAAGGAAACACGAATGCCGTGTCAATGCTCTGAAATGGAATGTTCAGCCACGGTCCGTTATAGAACGCAACAAGCTGTGCCTGCGCGGCCTTGGTTTTGAAACTCATGATGATGTGTTCGGCGAGGGCGTTCTTTCTGCGGATTTTGAGCACGGCAAACAGTTGGCTGAAATGGCTCTTGGTGAATTTGGAATCGACGGTAAGCCGGAGTTGAGTGCGCGTCTCCACGGGAGCAACGACTCTGTGTTTCGGTCGGGCAGTGGCTTTCTTCGCAGTGGGCATATGGTTTCCTTGTTCCGATATATCTTACAGCATATGTATATGCGTTTGGAAGACCATACTTTAACCGACTGTCGCCAAAGGAGTTCGCTTGAAAGAATCGCCGGCGGATAGTGGATTCATTGCTTGAAGAGGCGAGGAATTCAAGCTGAGTGCACCAGAACAAATCGAACCGTGAATGGGATGGAGAAAAGGTCACCGGTCAGAAGTCGTGTAGCGCCTCAAAGCTGTACGGGATCTGGATCGGCTCGGATGCTTGAGGTGAAGATGTTGGCGCACACGAAGTCACGCAATATAAACGACTTACAATCGCCTTCAACCGCTGCTGGCTGGAGATCTCTGTGTTGACTCAAGAGTTAATACATTTGGTTACCCATGTGATACGCATCACGCGGGTAATCATTTCATTTGACCTCGAAGCGTCTCCTGTGAAATAAGGAGCTACTGTCTTTCCTTTCACTACCTCTGCTTCGGAATCAAGTTTTGGCAGTTATTGTGTCAAGACTCGCCGCTTTTTCCCTGGAAAGATTCTTCTTGATTGATTGGGCCCTGAAGCATTCTCTTGTCCGAAAAGGATTGAATGCGGATGAAGCAACACCGCAGTGCGAGGGAACCAAGATTTGCAGTCCCATGCGCATAGATTTCGTCAAGCCAGACGCTGTCTTACAAGTTAAGTAGTTTTTCAACATTTAAGGTACGAGGATCGAATGAAAGCCTATCGTTTTGCCCGTTTTGCCCTCTTGTTTCTTGCCTTCCTTCTCTTCCAGACAGATAAGTTCATGGCCTCGGCGGCCACTGTGCCGCCGGGCGCGTGTCTCTATGCTCTCGATCCAACAGCCGACCGCGCATTTCAGATCGCGGGCGCGCAGTCGGTGTATTCCGCGTGCGGAGTTGTCTCCGAGTCGAGCGCTAACGATGGCTTTGAAATGGAAGGCGCGGAGACTCTCTACCTACAGAATCATGCGCAGGTGAGCGTTGTGGGCGGCGCACAGCTCAACGGGCAGACTTATCTGTGGGACACGATCGGCAACAAGCAGGTACAAGCGGTGAAGGTCTCCAATCCCGGCGATCCGTTGGCCTCGATTGCCCTGCCCGCGTCTGGCACGGTCGTCAGCAAGAGTCCTGCCTATTTCGATATGAATTCCAAGCCGGCGAATAACACGCTTTCGCCGGGCGTATATTGCGGCGGCCTCACGATCGGAAATACAAACGGCACAGCTTTCACCTTGAGTCCAGGCGTATACATCATGGCCGGCGGCGGTCTCACTCTGAACTCGCAAGCGGTGGTCAAGGGCACTGGCGTCACTGTCTACAACACATCGAGTGCGGGCTGGGGCTGCTCCAGCAGTTATAGCTACAAGCCGATTACGATCAGCGGGCAGGTGACTGCGACGTTGTCGGCGCCAACGAGCGGCGCCTTCGACGGGATCCTGTTCTTCGGCAATCGCACAGGCTGCTCGACGAAGGGTTCGTGCATTGACCAGATCAACGGCGGATCTACGGCGATCTTGAATGGCGCTCTGTATTTTGCCAGCGACGAGATCGAGATCACCGGCAGCAACGCCAGCGGCTACATGATGCTGGTGGCGGACAAGATCTACATCAACGGCACCTCGACGATTGGCAACAACGGCAACCCGTTCGATGGAATTACAGTGAATGTCTCGCCCGCGGCAGCCACGCTGTTCGCCAGCCAGACGCAGCAGTTTACGGCGACTGTAAGCAACAACGCCAACCCAGCCGTCACGTGGACGATCAGCCCGGCGGGAGTGGGAAGCATCAGTTCCTCGGGGCTCTACGCGGCCCCTTCCACCGTGGTTGCGCAGCAAACCGTGACGATCACGGCGACCAGCCAGGCGGATAATGCGAAGTCGGCCACGGCGACAGTCACTTTGGCCGTCACCCTGACGCCGCAGACGATCAGCTTCGCCAACCCCGGAGCGCAGACGGTGGGCAGACCGTCGACACTGACGGCCACGGCTACATCGGGCCTGCCGGTGAGCTTTGCTTCGACAACGGCTGCGGTATGCACGGTCAGCGGCACGGCGGCGACGTTTGTTTCGTCTGGGAGTTGCACGATCACCGCATCTCAGGCGGGCAACACCACTTACGCTGCTGCTGTGCCGGTTATGCAGAGCTTCCCTGTGAATGGTGAAGCGCAGACGATCAGCTTCCCGGCGATCACGGCGCAGACGGTGGGCAAACCGTTGACGCTGACGGCGACAGCCAGTTCCAACTTGCCGGTGAGCTTCGCATCGACAACACCCGCGGTGTGCACGGTCAGCGGCACGACAGCGACATTCCTGGCAACCGGCACTTGCACCATCGACGCGAATCAGGCGGGCAACAGCAGCTATGCGAGCGCGACGATGGTCCCGCAAAGCTTCCCGGTCAACGGCGCAGGCCAGACGATCAGCTTCACCGCGCCGGCATCGCCGGTGACGTATGGAGTCGCGCCGGTCGCGCTGACGGCGACGGCCAGCTCCGGCTTGCCGGTCAGCTTCAGCGTGCTCTCCGGGCCGGGCGCGATCTCCGGCAGCACGCTGACGATTACGGGCGCGAGCACGGTGGTGGTGGCTGCGAACCAGGCGGGCAACTCCGGCTACGCGGCGGCGGCGCAGGCGACTGCGAGCGTGGTGGTGAACCCGGCGGTGCTGACGGTGACGGCGGCGAACGCGATCCGGGCCTACGGCGCGGCCAACCCGGTCTTTACCGACACCATTACCGGCTTCGTGAACGGCGACACGGCGAGCGTGGTGAGCGGCGCGGCCAGCCTGACGACGACGGCGACGGCCGGCTCGGCGGCGGGGAGTTATCCGATCGCGGCGGCCATGGGCACGCTTTCGGCGGCCAACTACAGCTTCAGCTTCGTGGCCGGCACGCTTACGGTGAGCACTGCGGCGCAGACGATCAGCTTCACCGCGCCGGCCTCTCCGGTGACGTATGGAGTCGTTCCGGTCGCGCTGTCGGCGACGGCCAGCTCCGGCTTGCCGGTCAGCTTCAGCGTGGTCTCCGGGCCAGGTTCGATCTCCGGCAGCACGCTGACGATCACGGGCGCGGGCACGGTGGTGGTGGCCGCGAACCAGGCGGGCAACGGCGAATACGCGGCGGCGGCGCAGGCAACCGCGAGCGTGGTGGTGAACCCGGCGGTGCTGACGGTGACGGCGGCGAACGCGATCCGGGTCTACGGTGCGGCCAACCCTGTCTTTACCGACACCATTACCGGCTTCGTGAACGGCGACACGGCGAGCGTGATGAGCGGGGCGGCCAGCCTGACGACGGCGGCGACGGCCAGCTCGGCGGCGGGGACGTATCCGATCACGGCGGCCGCGGGCACGCTGTCGGCGGCCAACTACAGCTTCAGCTTCGTGGCCGGCACGCTAACGGTGACGTCTTCAACGCCATGCACTTCGAGCGGATACAGCTACGAACGTGCAATCACCATCGATCATACGAAGGTTCCAAATACGGATCAAACCAACTTTCCGTTCCTGTTCAACACGACCGATCCGCTGCTGGCGACGACCGCCAATGGCGGCCATGTTGCGAACCCCAACGGGTATGACATCATCTTCACTTCTGATCCGGCCGGGCAGAACATCCTGAATTTTGAAATGGAGGAGTACGATCCCGTCCACGGGCAGGTGATTGCATGGATCCAAATCCCGACCTTATCGCATACTTCAGACACCGTGGTCTATGTGTTCTATGGAAACTCCAATGTTATCGCTTCGCAGCAGAACCCGACCGGTGTTTGGGACAGCAATTACATGGGCGTATGGCACGTTGCCAACCACGGAGGAGTTCTCTCCCTCGCCGACAGCGCCAGCTACGGAGACAGCGCCACGAACGATGGTGCGACCGCAACCGCCGGACAGATCGATGGCGGCATGTCAACCGACGGCACGACCTACGCGACTATCGGCACACCGACCAGTTTAGCGAATCTGCCTCAGGGCAACGCAACGTTCTCCGCGTGGGTCAATACAGCGGTTGCCGGCAACGGCGGCGTCATTATGGGCAAGGAGGATCCTGATTACTCCAGCGCAGGGTGGGCGCTGTGGACCTCGCAAAACACCATTTATTTTGAAAGCATCTATAGCGATCAGGATTTAGAACTCGCGAGTTCAACGCCAACAGGCGACGGCATCTGGTCATATGTGGTTGTTACGCTGGCAGGCAGCCCAACGCAGGGTGGGCAGGCCACAGTCTATATCAACGGCGTGCCCAGCGGCACCACAAGTAGCGGATCAGGTCCAGCCGGCGACGACTCTGCTCAAACGGCATACCTAGGCAACGCAAGCTGGTCTTGGCCACTGCAGGGCCTGTCGGACGAGTTCAGAATCTCCAACACGATTCGCTCGTCCGATTGGATTGCCACCGAGTACACAAATCAAAGCACGCCCTCAGCATTCTATGTAGTTTCTACGGAAAATGTCGCCATCAATCCAGTCTCCACAATCCTCTACGGCGGACAAGGCCAACAATTCACAGCGATACCTTTGAGCACTTGCTACACATCGGTCAACTGGTCTCAAACTCCGGCTGGGTTAGGCACACTCACAGCAAGTGGATTCTATACGGCTCCTACAAACATCGACGAGCAACAAACGGTGACCATCACCGCTACCATCGCGGGAGATTCAACCAAATGGGCATCAGCGATTGTTACACTGATGCCGCCGGTGGCTGTGCACGTGTCTCCGGCGGGTGTGACGCTCTCGAACGGCAGTCAGCCGCAGCAGTTTACCGCCAATGTGATCAATTCCGTCAATACTCAGATAACCTGGACGATTAGCCCAGCGGGCATGGGCTCGATCGATGCAAATGGCCTCTACGTTGCGCCGCCGAGCTTTACCGGCGAGCAAACCGTGACGATTACGGCGACCAGTCAATTCGACACGACCAAGTCGGACTCAGCCACGATTACGCTCTCTCCCGCCGAACTACCTCCGCCGCAATGCGGGTCGAACGGATATAGTTACCAGCGCGCAATCTCAATCGACCATACGCAGGTTCCACATACAGATCAGACCAACTTCCCATTCCTGTTCAACACCACGGATCCGGCATTTGCCACGACCGCCAACGGCGGCCATGTTACTAACTTTAATGGGAACGACATTATCTTCAGCACTGATCCAAGCGGCCTTACGAAACTGGATCACGAACTGGAGGAATACAACCCTGTCACAGGCCAGGTGATCGCTTGGGTGCGCATTCCGATCCTTTCTCACACGTCCGACACAATTCTGTATGTGTTCTATGGAAATTCCAGCATTGCTTCCCCGCAACAGAACCCGACAGGTGTCTGGGACAACAGTTACATGGGCGTCTGGCATGTTGCCAACCCTGGAGGCGCTCTCTCTCTTGCCGACAGCACCAGCAACGGAAACAACGCCACAAACAATGGAGCGACTGCAACCGCCGGCCAGATCGATGGCGGCATGGTAACCGACGGCAGTGCATACGCGACCGTCGGGAATTCGGCCGGCTTAACAAACTTGGCACAAGGGAATGCCACCTTCTCTGCCTGGGTCAATACAGCACCCGACAATTACGGCACGATAATCGCCAATCAAGAGAACGAATTCGCCCCTGGATGGTCATTTGATCTGGATTACAACACAGCCACGTTTGTCGTCGGCACTCGATTCGACGGCTTTTCACTATCGGGTGAGCAGCCGACGATCAGTGGTGCCTGGTCCTATGTGGCAGTCACGATAGACCAGAACGCGCCGCAAAACGGTCAAGCCAATATCTACATCAATGGTATGTTAAGCGGAACCACTTCGGGAGTGAATGGAAAAGCTCCCGATGATTCCGGCGGAATCGTAACTCTGGCTCAGGGGCTGACAGGATCGACAGACGAGTTCAGAATCTCAAACACTGTTCGGTCAGCCGATTGGATCGCTGCCGAGTACAACAATCAAAGCTCGCCCTCCGCGTTCTACGCCCTCTATCCAGAAAACACTGTTGAGGTTGTTCCGGCCGCTTTAAGTCTCTACGCCTCGCAGAGCCAGCAATTCTCGGTTGCGGGCACATGCAACTCTGTAGCTGTGACTTGGACGGCAAGCCCCGATGCCCCTAACACGATCAGCGCGTCAGGGCTATATGCGGCTCCGTCCAGCATTGCCAGCCAGCAAACATTCACAGTAACCGCTACGAGTCAGGCAGACGGCTCAACAGTTGGCTCGGCGACTGTGACCTTGATGCCGCCGGTGACAGTCAACATCAGCCCGTCCGCTCCGACTCTATACGCTTCTTACGAGACAGAGCAATTAACGGCGAGCGTGGTCAATGCCACGAACACCGCCGTGACCTGGAGCATCACTCCCTCGGGACTAGGCACAATTGATGTGACAGGGATTTACACCGCGCCACGGTTCAACAATCCACAAACAGTAACGATAACTGCAACCAGCCAGGCGGATTCGACCCAATCGGCTTCGGCGACGCTAACGCTCATGCCGGTCATGGTGACTCCCAACTATTCATGGAGTCTTATTTGGGGTGGATTCAGCCAGCAGTATACGGCCAACCTTCCGGTGAGTTGGTCAGCGAGCCCAGCCGGCGCCGGAACGATCTCTGCTTCAGGGCTCTTTACCGCGTCAACCAATATTCCATCAATTCAACTGGTAACCATAACGGCAACCAGCCTTGTCGATCCAAATGCTGTTGCAACGGTGCAAGTCAATGTGGGTCTACCGGCTTCTTCCCTCACACCTCTCAATGCGACGCTTATTGGCGGGCAGACAATGCCGTTTGATGTCTGCATGGCCACTTCCGCTACTAATATGCAATGCGATCCCTCGGTGGCTACATGGTCTATAAGCCCCGCAGGAACTGGAACGATCAGTTCATCTGGCTTGTATACCGCACCCGCGACCGTCGTTACTTCACAAACAGTCGTCATAACCGCTTCCGACCTCTCAGATCCCGGCGTGACGCTATCTACTACCTTAACCTTGGTTCCCCCGGCACTCACCGTCACTCCTTCTTCCCTAACTCTTTATAGCGGAGAATCGGAACAGTTCTTCGCTCCAATGACCAACAGCTCCAGCACCGCGGTGAATTGGTCAATGGCCCCTGTAGGAGCTGGGAGCATCAGCGCTTCAGGGGTGTATAAAGCACCCATCGGACTAACCGCACAACAAACTGTGACTATCACGGCGACCAGCCAGGCAATCCCGAGCCTATCTGCTTCGGCCGTGATCACTCTCTCGCCGACCCAATGCGCCGGTAAAGCGTACGGCTATATGCGCTCGATCGCGATCGACCACACAAAGGTACCTAATACCGACCAGACAAACTTCCCCTTCCTTTTCAGCGCCATGGATCCGGCATTCGCATCGGTCGCCAACGGCGGTCACGTTACGAGTCCGAGCGGCGACGACATTCTCTTCAGCAGCGACAGCGGCGGAATGAACCGGCTTGACTACGAAATCGAAGAGTACAACCCAGCCACCGGACAGATAATTGCTTGGGTGCGCATCCCCACGCTCGCGCACGCCACGGACACTGTAATCTACATGTTCTACGGCAACTCGAGCGTGACCGCTGCGCAGCAGAATCCTGCTGGAGTGTGGGAAAACGGTTATCAGTCCGTTTATCATTTAGCCGACGCCGGCTCGGGTATCGCCGCAGATTCGACAGGGTACGGTAACAACATCCCAACCAACGGGCTAACGAGCGCTCAGGGAGATTTCGATGTCGCCGCTGGCTTCAACGGAGCGACAAGCTACTTTGAGCTTCCGTCTGCTGACTTTGCTTCCTATCCGCCAGGATACCTGAACACCAACAATTTCGCTGCTTCGTTCGGCGTATGGTTTAAGACCTCTTCGGAAGGTATGATTCTGGAGCAGGCAACAGGTACAGTGGAGCCTGGCGAAGGGCTCGGGGGTAATACTCCCGCTTTGTGGGTGGATAGCTCCGGTAACCTCAGAGGATCGTTCTTCAGTGTTTATGATGGCAATGCCAGTGCACCGCAACTGGTGACGCAGACAGCCTTTAACGACAACCAATGGCACCTTGCAGCACTGACCTATGATAACGGCACCGAGACTCTCTATGTGGATGGCCAGATCATTGGTTTCGATCAAAACACGGTTGAGTCGGGAAACTCATATTACTCGCCGTATTCATACTTAGTGGGAACGGGTTACAGCGCGGTCTACCAAGGCGTCAATCTAGCTACGGGATGGCACTACCTCAATGGGACTTTGGAAGAAATCGAGGTCTCCACGATCGCGCGCTCGGGCGATTGGCTACAAACCGAATACTTCAACCAGAGTTCGCCGGCAACTTATTCGGCGCTATCGCCGGAGGTCAGCGGCGGTATCAGTCTGAATCCTTTGGCAACAAGTCTTTACGCCGGGCAAAGTCAGCAGTTCACGGTTTTTGACCAGGCCATCTGCGGCTCTAGCGGCGCCGCCTGGTCGATGCCGACAGGCAGTCTTGGCGCTTTAAGTTCCGATGGTCGGTATACTGCGCCTCCGACGATCGAAACCCAGCAAACGGTCACGATTGCCGCAACTACACTGGGCGTTACGTCCGCGACCATCGCCGCGACTGTCACATTGTTGCCCAAAGTAACGATCAGCGTGACTCCACCAAACTTGTCTTTGACTTCGGGCCAGTCACAGCAATTCACAGCACTGGTCAGCAACACGAGTAACAAAACGGTTGGATGGACGATCAGCCCCGCTAATGCAGGGACAATGAATAGAGCGGGTCTCTATACTGCACCCGCCAGTCTAACCGCATTGCAAACGGTTACGATCACGGCGACAAGTCAGGCTGATCCTGTTCAATCGGCCTCAGCCACAATTACGCTCTCTCCGGCTCCTATCACCCCAATTCCGCCGTCTTCACCGCAATGCGGATCAAGTGGATCAACTTCTCAACGCGTCATCGTGATCGACCACACAAAGGTTCCAAACACGGATCAGAGCAACTTCCCGTTCCTCTTTAATACTGTCGATACGGATCTGGCCACTACGGCCAATGGAGGTAGCGTAGTTAGCGCCACTGGCGACGACATCTACTTCAGTCTGGATCCGAATGGCTTGACGAAGCTGGATCATGAGATCGAAGAGTACAATCCTGGAACCGGACAACTGATCGCTTGGGTTCGTATACCGACTCTGTCCCACACCACAGACACGGTTCTTTACCTGTTCTACGGCAATCCAAGTATCATGTCTCCCCTTCAGAATCCTCAGGGAGTGTGGGACAGCAATTACGAAGCCGTCTATCACTTGGCAAACATCACTACGAGCAACGCCGCGGATTCCACTGCTTACGGCAATATCGGAATGCTGTCCTCGATATCGACCGCTACGGGCCAAATTGACGGAGCCGCTGCCCTGAACGGCGCGTCAAGCTATCTGCAGATTCCATCAACGGCCTTCCCATCCTACCCCGCGGGCGCATATGACTACCTGGGTATCGAACAGTACCAAAACAGTAATGGCTTCTCTGCGTCCTTTGGCATTTGGTTTAAGACGGCATCGTGGGGAGGACTTCTGGACCAAACGGCTGGCCAGACGTGCGGAGGCGGCTTTTGCGTCATGACAAGCCCCGAGGAACCGGGTGATCAGCCTGACGGCTCTTGGGGTTCAATGCTGGACATCAATTGGAACGGAAGTCTGGAAGGCAGAGGCATCAACCCGACTACGCAGGCTTATAACGATAACCACTGGCATTTCGCTGTCGTGACCTTTGAGAATGGCGTCAATAAGCTCTATGCGGACGGGCAGTTGGTGGAAACCGGAAACGACGTGACGTTTGGGTTTGACTCAAGCTACGCGTATTTTGTCGGTACCGAATATCCTGCCACGGACGATTCGACACTCGACCAGCGTCCCTGGATCTATTTGAACGGAGAGATTGACGACATCAGCGTCTCGAATGTCGCGCGCTCCGGCGATTGGATTCAAGCCGGGTACAACAATCAGGCTTCACCTTCGACGTTCTACTCGCTTTCCTCTCTTACTTCGGTGAAGGCTGTCCCACCCGTGGCGGCCCTGTTCCCAACACAGAGCCAGCAGTTTGCTGCATCGGCCACCTGCAACGCTGATCTCACATGGACGATGCCATCAGGAGCACAGGGCACCCTGACACCGAGCGGTCTCTACACGGCTCCAGAGAGCATCGCCACGCAACAGATCGTCACGGTCACTGCCACCGGACAAAATGGAACAGACATAGGCTCCGCAGTCGTTGACCTACTGCCTTCACCAACTCCCATTCGTCTTGCCGCCCCGGTCGCTCCGCCCTATGCCTCCGGAACAGCTCAGACGTTCGTAGCGACTTTGCAGGATCAGAACGGGATCCCTGAATCGGCTGTGACCGTAACGTTCACGGTCTTGGGCGCCAACAGCACAGTTGGCAGCGCCATCACAGGGAACGACGGCACTGCTTCATACACGTATACCGGGGCCAATATCGGGACCGATACGATTCAGGCCACCGCGATCATCAATGATCAGTTGCAATCGTCAAGCACTATAACAGCTTTATGGACTGTTCAGACGCCGCCAATCGCGGTGGCAAGCATCACTCTTCTTCCTCAGCCAACGCTCGGACGCGGCGGGCTGGTCGGAGCCTTTACGGATAGCAGCGGAACAGTGATCGAACCCCTCGCGATAGGCGCCGCTGCCAGGACCTTTGTGGTCCCAGCCGGAGCCACGCAACTGCAATTGGGAATCGATGATAATTATTATGAAGACAATGGAGGCTCTGGCTTTGTCGTTGCGATAAATGGCATACCAATGACGAAACCCGTGCCGCCAACCGCGATGCCATGGAAATGGAAGACCGGCGGGTTGAATAATAACTACCAATATGGCATTAATGACGGGACGGATCCTCTTCTTGCTGCAACGGACCTTATCGCCGGACAGGACATCACGGTTGCCTATCAGAGCGGGACCGTCTCGACCGATTCACCAAGTCGTCCGCTGGTAGATGCTGGTGGTGAGCAAACCTTCATTAGCGGAACGAAGTTGTGGCAGGGAGCCTATTTCCCCACAATGTACACAACGGCGACATCTTATCCCGAAGGATTGCCGATAACAGTTTCTGCAGTTGTAACAGATGCGAGTGGAGCACCTGTACCGAACGTTCAGGTGACACTTTCCGTGAATGGGGCCAATCCAGGAACCTATCAAGCAATTAGCGACGCGACGGGAACGGCCGCATTCTCCTATGCCGGCCAGTACGCCGGAATCGACACGCTTCAGGCTGAGGCCGTTCTCACCGGCGACGCAAGCGTCAGCTCTTCCCTTAGCAACATCAACTGGGCGCTGTACCAGCCGCCGCCCCAAGTCGGCACATTAGGACTTTATGAGATTGGTACCAACGTCAACTCACAATCTTTTGTTTCCTATGCGAAAGATGCAAATGGAAATGCATTCCCCAACGTGAATGTCGGTTATTATGTCACGGGCGTTGATAGCTTCCAGACTTCCGGAACCACAAATGACATCGGCGAAAGCGCGTTCGCTTATTACCATTTGCAAGCAGGAAATTATAAAGTCATTGCAGTTGATTCTATCGGCCGCAATGTCATCGTCACGCCCGCGTACAACGGCAATTGGGTTGTGCCGCCAAGCACTCCGTGCCCAACCTGTAAGGGCGGCACTATCACAGTAGGCATCTCTGCCGGCACTACGGTAACAATGCCAAATCCACTCCAGCTCAACGGAAGCGTAACCGACAGTAGTTCGACAACAACTACGGATACTTGGACCGAGGTCAGTGGTCCGGGCACAGTCACATTTGCTGATCCCAGCAATCCTATAACCACAGCAATATTCAGCCAGGTTGGCACCTATGTCCTCCAGCTTTCAGCGTTCGATGGTGTTAATTCCGGATGGGCGCAGTCTTCGGTTACCGTGACACAACCGTTGACGGCCTCAGAGTCCCAGGGCTGGATCGAAACTCCGGTATACGGCTCAGCCGTTACCGGAATCGTCCCCATCACGCTCGCCTCAGGGATAACTCTCCAACCCAGTCAAAGTGAAACTCTGATCTATTATCCAGCGAACAATCCAAGCAACGTCACTCCTCTTCCACTAATTGCTCAATCGAACACGATCAGCTCGTTGGACACGACAACGTTGGTCAATGGAACGTACTTCATTCAACTCAACGCCTCCGATACGAGTGGGGCTCAGCAGTACAGTCTCGTGCAGGTCACAGTTGTCGGCAATTACAAACCTGGCCGCCTCACAACAGTCGCCACGGAACTAGTTGTTCCTGCCGCGGGGATCCCCATTAACATCCAACGGCAGTACGACAGCCTGAATGCCGGCACAAGCAGCGATTTCGGCTATGGCTGGTCGCTCGGCATCAATACGAATCTTGTTGTCGATCCCGCGGGCAATGTGACCTTTACGCTGGGCGGACAGCGCAGGACCTTCAATCTTACGCCACAGATGACAGGCTGCTCGCCGCTTCTGGGTTGCCTATTCCCGTACTACTGGCCGGTCTACACTCCTGAACCGGGCCTTCATGGAACGCTCACCGATTCCGGAATGGGCTGCCCCGGCTTAGACATGCTAGTTCCCGACGGCTCACTGTGGCTCTGTCAGGGCGGAGGCCAATTCACTCCGACTGTATACATCTACACCGATCCCAACGGCACCGCGTACACAATCGGCGCTGGAGGCGCATTACAGTCCATTCAGGACAAAAACGGCAACGGCCTGACCGTCACTCCCAATGGCATTATCAGCTCAACCGGCCTCTCCGTACCCTTTGTGCGCGATTCGCAGAATCGCATCACGCAGATCACCGATCCCCAGGGCAACATCTATTCGTACTCCTACGACACCAACGGGAATCTTGCCTCCGTAACTTATCCCAACAGCACAACACCCAGAACCTACACCTACGATGCCAACCACCTCTACAGGGGCGGCACAGATGCTCTGGGGTATCCATTGCCTATCACACAGTACTATCAGTCCACCATCGATTCGAGCGGTGAATGTCAAGGCGACTGCGATCCCAACGGATTGCAGCTGAACAACCGTCTCAAGAACGTGACCGACGCCCTGGGCGAGATCACCAGCTACACCTACGACCTGACCACGAACACCACCACCGTTACCAACCCGCAGGACGCAAATGGCAACAGCAGCACGGAGACGTGGGTGTACGACAGCTACGGCATGGTACTCAGCCACGTCGATCCGCTGGGAAACATCACCTCGAATGCCTACGACGCCAACCACAACCTGACATCGACGACCGACCCGCTGAGCCACACAACGACCTACACCTACGATGCCAACGGGAACCGGACCTCTACCACCTCCCCGGCCACTTCAACCAGCGTCAACACGACGAGCACCTCCACCTACAACCAATACAGCGAACAGACATCGGCGACCGACGAGTTGGGCAATGTGCGGACCTTCAACTACGACGCCAACTACAATCCGCAGAGCACGACCGACAGCCTGGGAGTTGTGGCCAGCTTCCTCTTCAGCGCCAACGGCACGCTGCAGGCAGGGGCGGTCGGTTATGACCTCGCCGCGCAGCCGGCCAGGGCATCGCAGTTTAGCTACGACGCGTACGGCAGCCTGATCAGCAGCACCGACGCGCTGGGACGCACGACCACCCACACCTACAACTCGCTGGGCCAGAAAACTTCCATGACCCTGCCGCCTCCGAATGGCAGCACCGCAGGCTCAACCACAACCTACCAGTACGACGCCGTGGGCAACCTGGTCCAGACCAACGTGCCGCTGGGGAACGTGACCACTTCGCTGTATGACGCCAACGGCAACAGAACCTCGTCCACCGACCCGGATGGCAACGTCACGACCTACAAGTACGACGCGCTTGACCGGCTCATCGAGGTCGATTATCCGTCGAATTCAACGACACCGGCGTCCAGGACCACCAAGACCTACGATTTCCGCAACAATGTGATCACCTCGACCGATCAGGCCGGCAACGTCACGCTCAACACCTACGATAAGGCCGGCCGCTTGATCTCGGTCACCCGCGGCTACGGCAGCGCCACTCCCAGCACCACCTCGTACACCTACTACGCCGACGGCCGCAAATGGACCGAGACCGATGCGCTCGGCCACACCACGACCAACTACTACGACAACGCCGGACGCCTCATTACCGTCACCGACGCGGCGGGCAGCACGCAGTATGTCTACGACGACGCCGGCAACCAGATCTCCAGCACAGATCCCAAAGGCAACACCACGCATTACCAGTACGACGCCCGCAAGCGCCTCATCGAGACCGACTATCCGGCCACGGCGGACTATCCCGATGGCACCTCGGTCAAGAACGCCTACGACGCGGCGGGCAACGTGATCTCGGTTACCGATCAGGCAAACAACGTCGTCCAGAGCAACTACGATGCGGCGAACCAGTTGACCAGCGTGGTTCAGGTCGATTCCCCCAACAGTGCGCCATACAACACCACCACATACGCCTACGACAACGACGGCAACCAGACCGCTGTGACCGACGAGAATGGCCACACGACGCAGAGCGCCTATGACGCGCTCAACCGGCTGCGGTCCACAACCCTGCCCGACGGCTCGCTGAATGAATCGCGGCTCTACGACGCGGCGGGCAATCTGACCTCGCTCACCGACTTCAACGGCAAGACCACGACCTTCGCCTACGACGCTCTCAACCGGCTGCTCAGCCGCACGCCCGACCCGAGCCTCAACGAGCCCACGGTGAGCTTCACCTATACCCTCACCGGCCAGCGCCACACGATGACGGACGCCAGCGGGACCACGACTTACAGCTACGACAGTCTGGACCGGCTGACCTCGAAGGTTACGCCGGAGGGAACTCTGAGCTATACTTATGACGCGGCGGGCAACGTGGCTTCGATCGTCTCCTCCAACACGATGGGCATCAATGTCTCGTACACCTACGACGACCTGGGCCGCCTTCAAACAGTCGTGGACAACCGCCTTACAGGCAACAACACCACAACCTACAGCTACGACGCGGGCAGCAACCTGAAGACGGCCACCTATCCCAACTATCCCAGCAACGACCCATCCGCTTTCGCCTACGACTCGCTCGACCGGCTCACCGGAGTTTCAACCCCTGTTTCTAGTTACAGCTATCAGTTGAGTCTGACCGGAAATCGCAAGAGCGTGACGGAGGGAACAGGCCGCACGCTGAACTGGACATACGACAACATCTACCGGCTGACGAGCGAAACCGTCAGCAACGATCCGGCGAACAAGGACGGCTACGTCAGCTACAGCCTCGACCCGGTGGGCAATCGCAAGTCGTCAACCTCGACACTGAGCGGCGTGAGTCCCGAGTCGTTCACTTACTCGACCGACGACGAGTTGACGACAGACAGCTACGATAACAACGGGAACACGACGCACTCCGGCGTTAACAGCTACAACTACGACTCCCAGAACCATCTGATCTCGATGAATGGCACGGTCGCGATGCTCTACGACGGCGACGGCAACCGCGTGGCCAAGACGGTGAATAACGTCACGACGCGCTATCTTGTCGATGACTTGAACCCGACGGGCTACCCGCAGGTGGTCGAGGAGTTAGTCAATAACACCGTCCAGCGGCAGTATACCTACGGCCTGGAGAGGATCAGCGAGAACCAGTTCGTCAATAGCACCTGGACGCCGAGCTTCTACGGGCAGGATGGCTCGGGCAGCGTTCGCCAGTTGACGAACGCAGCGGATGGGGTGACGGATACCTACGATTACGATGCATTCGGCAACAAGGTCAACTCGACCGGCACAACGCCGAATAACTACCTTTATCGCGGCGAACAATACGACTCCGACTTAGGCCTCTACTATCTGCGTGCTCGCTACTACAACCCAGTTACCGGACGCTTCCTCAACGTAGACCCGATGGCAGGACAGGGGCAACGACGGTACGAATATGCTGCGGCTGATCCGGTGAATGGCAAGGACCCGTCTGGGAACTTTGTTCTGGAGAGCTACTGGCCGCTTCATGCGCCGTTACTTGTCGGATTCCATCTCGCGATCCCATCATGGTGCGGAAACGTACCTGCGAGCCTCCAAGGGCTATTTGGTTCTTCGTGCATCCCCCCCTATCACAGGCCTAAGCCTCTGCCTCCTCCTTCGGATATTCGACTGGTGCCGAGCTATGATCAGATGCCAGGGGACGGGATGGCGGTGCGGGATATCGATTACAAGATTAGATATTTAGATCAGAGGCTCTATTCAGACCCGCCACTTTGGGTAAATGAAATGATCAAGCCTATTTCGGGGGTTCCTCCGCTGGGTACTAAACCCGTGGGAGACGGATATTACACCTCAGCGTCGCCGTCGAGCCGCCCAAATCAATGGCACGATGGACTTGGAAATAAGTTAGCCCTTTCAGGTGCCCACTATGCTCAATCGTTCGTCGTATCGACCGCGCCTGGGTTATATCCTGCCGCCTCGGAGAGCATTCTTGTCCGTTATGGAGGAGAGGACTATCCAACTCTGGATATTCGCATTGGGGTTACCCCACCTAATGTGACAATTAATGGCCTCGAGGTGCTACCGGTAATACCATAATGCGTCTTGAAGCTGATAAGGAGGATAGCAGGCCATGATGAGTCAACAAGCGCGAATCACCTTTTCTGGAGTCGTTCTTGGCATAGTGTTCGTCATTGGAGTATTGGCATCCACTCTGTACACATTTCACGTTCGGGGCCAAGCAGAAGCGTGCCTGGATTCGATTAAACAAATCCAGGTGGGCACAAGCACATCGCAAGGTGTAGACAAATCCATGGAGCCATTCCGCCCTTTTCAAACGATAGGAACGGTGATATTCGCCGGGAAAAGTTGCACTACATATTCCTATCTGATCCGCAACAGTGGCACCCATCTACTCGGGATTCTTCATACTGCTGCGCTTGGCGCAACGGTGACATTCCGGGACGGAATCGTAATCAAAAAGAGCGTCTACTTCTTTCGGGGGCCGTTTTATCAAGTAACCTCGACCGAGACGATTCGAGGCGTATCGCGAGATCAATCCCTTGATCAGAAACCTCTTGGTGTGGACGTTTGGGAAACCGATCCGCTTGTGAAACTCGACGTGTTTCTTGATACGCGAGCTTCAGAGGTAGATCGGAACTCAGCATTTGACTACAATCTTGGGTGCTTTACATCCTTCACGGACTGCGCCACAGTTTACAGAATTCTTCCCGGAGCTAAAAGACTCGAGACAAAGTGAAATGCGGCGAACAATACGACCCCGATTTAGGCCTTTATTACCTGCGTGCTCGCTACTACAACCCAGCCACCGGACGCTTCCTCAACGTGGACCCGATGGCGGGCGACGGCCAGCGACGCTATCAGTACGCTGCGGCTGACCCAGTCAATGGCATGGACCCATCGGGGAACTTTGTTCTTGAAAGTTACTGGCCGCTTGTCCCCATCCCTATACCTTGGCAGCCACATCTAAATTGGTGCGACATTCCGGTTATCTTGCCAAGCAATATGAATAACGAACTACTTCCTCCATGCCCATTACCTCCTTTCCATTGCAAGAAATGCTTCAACACATCCGCATTTGCTCAGACAATGGATTCGCTTACTGCTGGAAACAATCCGCAAACTACGGGAAAGCCAAGCTGTCCGACCTGCACTGGTACTTACTGTGCAGCGTATGTTAGCCTCGGTCTTCAAGCTGGAGGAGTGAACATTTCTGGACGTCCTAATTACGCAGGGGATTACGGACCATTCCTTGAAGGTCACGAGTTTAGCGCAATAGCTACAATTCAGTTTCCGCGTCAAAGCAGCGTAATAGGAAATGCAAGACAAGGGGATATAACTGTATTTGGAAAGACCACAAAGCATAATATCGGGCACATCGAGGGATTCGATGGGAAGGGTTGGGTATCCTATTGGCAGCAACAACGCTGGTATCCATACAGCTACAATCCGAAAGCACCCTTGTCGAAGCAATTCCCGGCTGGCCCAGCGACGATTTATCGTAGCAAATGCCCTTGCGGGCAGTGATCTGAATGCCACTCGGCTAAATGGAAATGGAGGATACAAAACATGCTTCGACGAATCGCTCACTTCTTGTGTTGTACTGCATTGCTTATGAGTTGTGCTGATATGACAGGACAGGCAAAGAAGCCTCATCCGCCTGAGGAGCTGATGAATCCAGTATTCTATCTAGAATTCAACCCTTCCGCAGCGCATTATGATTTAGCTCCTGCGAAAATTGAAGGTCTCTGCCGGCACCGAGACCTATATAGTGACATGAGAGTGTATGCTCATGTAAAGGAAGGGGATTCCGATCTCTATATCGTCTCAGGCCTAGGTGCCTCTGACAACGAATATGCGTTTGGGTTAGCCATCTGGATTGATGGGGTTAAGTGTAGTACGGCCGACTCGGATTGGCTTCTTAACGGGTACCGCCCTAAGAATGGATACGCAGAATCTGGGAACAGAGTATTAGATAAGATGCCTGGTTTTGGCGATGATGTAAAGGTTTCTGATCCGCCGGGTACCGGCAATTTTCATTACGAGTTTCGGTCTGCCCATGAGGAAGAACTTCTGAGGACCCTCATTCGAGATGCGATTCAAAGGGGAACTAGAGCCTACGGCGGTGACGCGATTTTTAGAAAACAAGTCTGTCCTCCAGATGTGTCAAAAGAGAGATTTGCCTATCCGAATTCAATCTTGGAGCAGGAGCTTGGCGCATTCTGCTCGACGGTGCCTAAATAGCCGACGCGCATACGACGGTGACGGCAACCAGACCGGCGTGACCGACGAGAACGGCCACACGACGCAGAGCGCCTATGACGCGCTCTCCCGGCTGAAGTCCACAACCCTCCCCGACGGCTCGCTGGCCGAATCGCGGCAGTACGATGCGGCGGGCAACCTGACCTCGCTGACTCACTTCAACGGCAAGACGACGATCTATGCCTACGATGCCCTCAACCGGCTCCTCAGCCGTACGCCCGACCCGAGCCTCAACGAGACCGCGATGAGCTTCACCTACACGCTCACCGGCAAGCGCCACACGATGACGGACGCCAGCGGGACCACGACGTATTCTTACGACGCTCTGGACCGGCTGACCTCCAAGGTGACTCCGGAGGGAACTCTGAGCTATACTTACGACGCGGCGGGCAACGTGGCTTCGATCGTTTCCTCCAACACGAACGGCATCAATGTCTCGTACACTTACGACGACATGGGCCGGCTTTGGACGGTCGTCGATAACCGCCTCACCGGCAATAACACCACGACCTACACCTATGACGCGGACAGCAATCTGGCGACGGCGGCTTATCCCAACAACCCCGGCAACGACCCATCCGCTTTCGCCTACGACTCGCTCGACCGGCTCACCGGAGTTTCAACCCCTGTTTCTAGTTACAGCTATCAGTTGAGTCTGACCGGAAATCGCAAGAGCGTGACGGAGGGAACAGGCCGCACGCTGAACTGGACATACGACAACATCTACCGGCTGACGAGCGAAACCGTCAGCAACGATCCGGCGAACAAGGACGGCTACGTCAGCTACAGCCTCGACCCGGTGGGCAATCGCAAGTCGTCAACCTCGACACTGAGCGGCGTGAGTCCCGAGTCGTTCACTTACTCGACCGACGACGAGTTGACGACAGACAGCTACGATAACAACGGGAACACGACGCACTCCGGCGTTAACAGCTACAACTACGACTCCCAGAACCATCTGATCTCGATGAATGGCACGGTCGCGATGCTCTACGACGGCGACGGCAACCGCGTGGCCAAGACGGTGAATAACGTCACGACGCGCTATCTTGTCGATGACTTGAACCCGACGGGCTACCCGCAGGTGGTCGAGGAGTTAGTCAATAACACCGTCCAGCGGCAGTATACCTACGGCCTGGAGAGGATCAGCGAGAACCAGTTCGTCAATAGCACCTGGACGCCGAGCTTCTACGGGCAGGATGGCTCGGGCAGCGTTCGCCAGTTGACGAACGCAGCGGATGGGGTGACGGATACCTACGATTACGATGCATTCGGCAACAAGGTCAACTCGACCGGCACAACGCCGAATAACTACCTTTATCGCGGCGAACAATACGACCCCGACTTAGGCCTCTACTATCTGCGTGCGCGCTACTACAATCCCGCCACCGGGCGCTTCCTCAACGTGGACCCGCTAGCGGGCCAAGGTCAACGGAGGTACGAGTACGCTGCGGCTGATCCGGTGGACGGCGCTGACCCGTCGGGAAACTTCGTTCTGGAAAGCTATTGGCCGCTTATGGCGCCCCTGCTCATCCGTATTCCGCCTCCAAATTGGTGTCAACAGCTCATTGCTGGAGGTAATTCTTGGGCGAGAAATCTCCCTGCGTGCGGCGGTCCTCCGCCAGCGCCGCCGCCTCCGTGCACAGGCCCCGGGTGCAGACCGGAGTGCTTCGCGCAATTGAAGTATAGGCCCGTCGGGAATACCGGTAAAACCCACGCCTTTTGGTGGGTGCAAGATAGGAACAGCAAATGGTATGTGATTGATGGCGGTCCAGCATTGCCCGCGCCTGTTTTTGGATTTCTGGTCAACTGGAAGACGGAGGGATATGTGAGCAGAAAGTATCCAGAAGACAACGCCGAAACATCTGGTACTTGGTTCGATAGCGGTGTCTCGTGTCAGGTTTGTAGCCGAGTTGAACGACTTGTTAGACGCTGCTGACGATTGGCCACCGACGGTAGGGGGAATCTGGTATCACCCGGTAATGGGACCGAATAGCAATAGCTTTGCACACTATATTGGCAACAAGGCTGGCTTCGCTACAACACGGCCTCCGGGGTCGCAGGCCTGGGATACGAGGGTGGTGCCACCAGTACCGGGCGACAATTGAGACCACGTACTGCCGAAACTGGTAAGAATGAGGTTTTTCTTCGGGAGGAACAGGGCGTGACTCAATCATCTCTGAAATTGATTCTTGCCAGAGTTGCCTGGTCGCTAATTGCTATCGGCCTGGCACCTTATGCCTACTTGGTATTGTGGCCCCTGGCCCATAATCTGGAGCCGCTGTCAGTACAACTTTCGCTCAAGCGCGGCGAATACACGTCACCGTACTTCACAACTGACCTAGATGATGCTTATCAGGTTGACTTATCTTGGCCTCAGTCGCCGGACCCGCAGACGGAGGTGGACCTGGACTGGAGGATTGTCGATATAGACGGATCGGTGATCCAACAGGGAAACTACAACAATCGAATGGGGCGCGCCAACGTTGTGGGGCTCGGAGTATATCGACCGAAGCGAGGCCTGCGACAGAGAATCATCGTGAACATCCACCATGACGTTCAAGGAACTGACGGGAATCCGAGACTGCAAATCGAGGTGCCAGAGGTGTCGCTTGACATAGGAGAGGGATATTACCCTTTAGCTAGTCTCTGGGCAGTGATTGTGGCTGGCACCGGCATAATAATTCTTTCGGTCACGAGGAAATGGACGGGCGGCACAGTTCCGACTAAACCAAAATGATCGTGTGGCCCATGTCTGGATTTTCGGAGATGGAAGACCACGAAGCCCATCGATGCGCTCGGCCACACCACGACCAACTACTACGACAACGCCGGACGCCTCATTACCGTCACCGACGCGGCGGGCAGCACGCAGTATGTCTACGACGACGCCGGCAACCAGATCTCCAGCACAGATCCCAAAGGCAACACCACGCATTACCAGTACGACGCCCGCAAGCGCCTCATCGAGACCGACTATCCGGCCACGGCGGACTATCCCGATGGCACCTCGGTCAAGAACGCCTACGACGCGGCGGGCAACGTGATCTCGGTTACCGATCAGGCAAACAACGTCGTCCAGAGCAACTACGATGCGGCGAACCAGTTGACCAGCGTGGTTCAGGTCGATTCCCCCAACAGTGCGCCATACAACACCACCACATACGCCTACGACAACGACGGCAACCAGACCGCTGTGACCGACGAGAATGGCCACACGACGCAGAGCGCCTATGACGCGCTCAACCGGCTGCGGTCCACAACCCTGCCCGACGGCTCGCTGAATGAATCGCGGCTCTACGACGCGGCGGGCAATCTGACCTCGCTCACCGACTTCAACGGCAAGACCACGACCTTCGCCTACGACGCTCTCAACCGGCTGCTCAGCCGCACGCCCGACCCGAGCCTCAACGAGCCCACGGTGAGCTTCACCTATACCCTCACCGGCCAGCGCCACACGATGACGGACGCCAGCGGGACCACGACTTACAGCTACGACAGTCTGGACCGGCTGACCTCGAAGGTTACGCCGGAGGGAACTCTGAGCTATACTTATGACGCGGCGGGCAACGTGGCTTCGATCGTCTCCTCCAACACGATGGGCATCAATGTCTCGTACACCTACGACGACCTGGGCCGCCTTCAAACAGTCGTGGACAACCGCCTTACAGGCAACAACACCACAACCTACAGCTACGACGCGGGCAGCAACCTGAAGACGGCCACCTATCCCAACTATCCCAGCAACGACCCATCCGCTTTCGCCTACGACTCGCTCGACCGGCTCACCGGAGTTTCAACCCCTGTTTCTAGTTACAGCTATCAGTTGAGTCTGACCGGAAATCGCAAGAGCGTGACGGAGGGAACAGGCCGCACGCTGAACTGGACATACGACAACATCTACCGGCTGACGAGCGAAACCGTCAGCAACGATCCGGCGAACAAGGACGGCTACGTCAGCTACAGCCTCGACCCGGTGGGCAATCGCAAGTCGTCAACCTCGACACTGAGCGGCGTGAGTCCCGAGTCGTTCACTTACTCGACCGACGACGAGTTGACGACAGACAGCTACGATAACAACGGGAACACGACGCACTCCGGCGTTAACAGCTACAACTACGACTCCCAGAACCATCTGATCTCGATGAATGGCACGGTCGCGATGCTCTACGACGGCGACGGCAACCGCGTGGCCAAGACGGTGAATAACGTCACGACGCGCTATCTTGTCGATGACTTGAACCCGACGGGCTACCCGCAGGTGGTCGAGGAGTTAGTCAATAACACCGTCCAGCGGCAGTATACCTACGGCCTGGAGAGGATCAGCGAGAACCAGTTCGTCAATAGCACCTGGACGCCGAGCTTCTACGGGCAGGATGGCTCGGGCAGCGTTCGCCAGTTGACGAACGCAGCGGATGGGGTGACGGATACCTACGATTACGATGCATTCGGCAACAAGGTCAACTCGACCGGCACAACGCCGAATAACTACCTTTATCGCGGCGAACAATATGACTCAGACTTGGGCCTTTACTATCTACGTGCGCGCTACTACAACCCAGCTACCGGACGCTTCCTGAATGTTGACCCGATGGCAGGCGACGGACAGCGGCGCTATCAGTACGCTGCGGCTGATCCGGTCAACGGCATGGATCCCTCGGGAAACTTCGTTCTCGAAAGTTACTGGCCGCTCCATGCGCCCTTGCTCATCGGATTCGGAACATGGTCACCGAGTTGGTGCTCGAACGGGTCAGGCGGTCTGTTCGGCAGACTTCTTCCTCCGTGTGCACCACCCCCACCCTGCACAGGCAGCAAGTGCAAACAAGATAAGCTGGGCATAGGTGTCCAAGTGCCAATATCACGCGCAGTGATTTTTAATAGGCTTGATCCTTCTGTAGATCCAGGACATACTTTTGTCTATCTCAAGGATGCATCAAATACGGTTGTTTCCATTATGAGTTTTGGACCGACATATAATGTTATGTTTAACCCCTCTCTGTTTGATCAAGGTAAGTTTCCTGGCACTGGCAGACACCGTCTTGAAGATGCTAATGCGAATACGTGGGAAACCTATATCTCGCCTCAGCAACTGAGTGCCGGAGAGCAAGATATATCCAACTTCAAGGCATCTCCGCCCTACTACACAAAGAGTTTTAATTGCACCACGGCAGCTGTCTCTATGGCCGCACAGATCGGTGTCAACCTCCCCAATGGCGTTGGATCAGTATGGGGTGCCGGTAACGTTGCGAACCCCTACACGTTGAATCAGCAGATGACCGCAACGTATGGTTCAGGGCAGGTCGTGAGCATGAGCACTTTTCCAAGACCGTAACAATTGAGAAGGAGAAAAAATGAGAATCGTTGCCTGTGCAGTATCAATGTTGGTTACGGCCAATCTACTTTGCGCACAAGGGATCACTCAGAGCGCCAAGAAACCTGGAGCTCCAATGGAGGACAAAATGTGTACCCCGATGGTAAGGTTGTTCCAGAAAGGGGGCATGGTGACGATTAACGAGCATCTCGATGTAGTTGTGAGATCCTCCAGTAACGACAGGAATGAGCTAATCATAACGACGGCAGACTGGAAAGAGCAGCGGTGGAAAGGTAAGAGCGTGACCAAGCCCGAAGTAGTCATTGTCTATGAGGGCACGGTCTATGAAGACAGTGGTTGGTTTTCACCTAATCTCCCTGATCACTTTGATTTGAGCAAGGCAGTCGTCATCTCGTTTGAGAAGAACAAAGTCCAAATCTTTGATTTTCAGGAGATGCGTGGAGGGTATCACGAGAGGATGCCCAAATGAAGCCCAGCACCGTGAATCCCGCGCCCATCGATGTGTTTCCAAGAGCAGCGAGCCGTCCTTCGGGGCGGCTTGCTCGGGTCTGGGGCTTCCTCCCAAAGTCGTCAGCAGATCGGCTGAATGGCACACTACTTCGTATAGGTTGCCGTGGGATACCAAACAAACGCCGGAGGGGACTCTGAGCTATACTTACGACGCGGCGGGTAACGTGGCT
Organism: uncultured Acidobacteriaceae bacterium; assembly: GCA_963710875.1. Taxonomy (GTDB): domain Bacteria; phylum Acidobacteriota; class Terriglobia; order Terriglobales; family Acidobacteriaceae; genus Telmatobacter. The sequence goes on from CAVQBW010000006.1 coordinate 1,140,663, forward strand.
TCGATCGTTTCCTCCAACACGAACGGCATCAATGTCTCGTACACCTACGACGAGTTGGGCCGGCTCTGGACGGTCGTGGATAATCGCCTCACCGGCAACAACACGACAACCTACACCTACGACGCGGGCAGCAATCTGAAGACGGCCGCCTATCCCAACAGTCCCGCCAACGACCCATCCACTTTCACCTACGACAGCCTGAACCGGCTCACCGGGCTCTCGACTCCGGTCTCGAGTTACAGTTACCAGTTGGGAGCAACGGGGAATCGTAAGAGTGTGACGGAGGGAACCAATCGGGCGGTCAACTGGACGTACGACAACATCTACCGGCTGACGCAAGAAGCCGTTACCGACGACCCTGCGAACAAGGACGGCAGCGTCACGTATAGCCTGGACCCCGTCGGCAACCGGAAGACGATCGCCTCCTCACTCAGCGGCGTCAACTCCGGCGGCACATTCACCTACACCACCGACGACGAGCTTTCGCCGGGCGAAGGCGACAGCTACGACAACAACGGGAACACGACGCACTCCGGCGCCAACAGCTACACCTACGACTCGGAAAACCATCTGATGACGATGAACGGCACGGTCGCAATGCTTTACGACGGCGACGGAAACCGCGTGGCGAAGACGGTTGGCGGCGTCACCACGCGCTATCTTGTCGATGACTTGAACCCGACGGGCTACCCGCAAGTGGTGGAGGAGCTGACCGGATCGGGATCTGGTACCGTCGTTCGGCAGTACACCTACGGTCTGGAACGGATCAGCGAGAACGTGGTTAACGGCAATGGTGTCTGGGTGCCGACCTTCTACGGGTACGACGGCGCGGGCAGCGTACGGCAACTGACCAACTACGCCACCGGGCAGATCACCGACACCTACGATTACGATGCCTTCGGCAACAAGGTCAACTCGACCGGCTCGACACCAAACAACTACTTGTATCGCGGCGAACAATACGACTCGGACTTAGGCCTCTACTATCTGCGGGCGCGCGACTATAACCCCGCCACTGGACGCTTCCTGAATGTTGACCCAATGGCTGGCGACGGACAGCGTCGCTATCAGTACGCTGGCGCAGATCCCGTGGACGGCGCTGACCCGTCGGGGAACTTCGTGCTTGAGAGCTACTGGCCGCTCCATGCGCCCTTACTTGTCGGATTCGGAACATGGCCGTCGACTTGGTGCTCGAATGAATCAGGCGGTCTGTTCGGCAGACTTCTTCCTGCGTGTGCACCACCACCACCTCCTTGCGACAGGAACACGACCAATTGTTGCCCGCAATGCCTTGCTGAACTGCACTCTCGGTCCGTACCTGGCACTCTTAGGCTGGGTAAACACGCGTTCTGGTATGTTGTTGATGCTACGTCAAACACATACATAATCGACGCTGGGCCGTCGGACGAAAACTGCGGTTTGAGTCACAAGTGCGACTGGCTGAATGATTGGCCGCCCTTTAATCTTCGGGGGAACCCGCCGACGCATGGACACTACGACGTGGACAATCGCAATGCTCCCCTGGTATGGACCGCACCGAGTACGCCTCAGCTTTGGAGCCAAATCGCCAGCCTGTTATTTGCTGCGGATAATTGGCCGAACGGAACTATCCCGTACGTAAGAGCTGGGGCATGGAACAGCAATACGTTCGCGCATTGCATGGGAGACGACGCAGGATTCACTAATGTAACCCATCCTCCCTATAACAGCGCAGGTTGGGATTACCCTAGCACGGGACGAACTACCTGTCCATGAAGCGGACGGAGATATCGTGTACTTCCTGAAAATGACAACTTGTCAGGAAAGGTCAAGTGGCTCGCGATGAGAACTATAGCTGGTGTAGCAGAAGAAATGTGTATTAAGAGTGGATGGCTAGCTCTTGTCGGATTGGCATTCGCGGTGGTTGTTTCGATTTCGTTGTGCGCGCATGAAACTCCATTTGTCCGTGCGAGCTCCAACTATGAATTGTGCGCGGAGTCCGTGCTTTTGAGAAACTTCGAGACAGTTGTGTATACGAAGACAAAAATGATTGCCCCGGTGATGGCCTTCTTAACTAAAGGAGAGGACATCCCTGCCAACGTCAGCGAAAGCATGGCTTCGCTTGCCGCCCCGTTTTTTGATCTAGGCAGCGGGCTTCGTGCTCTTGATCCGAGCGCAGAAAGAGATCTTGAGAGAAATTATGGAACGATTCTTGTCGGCGCCCGAGACTTCGGCTATGAACCAAATGGTCCACAAGGTCTTGGGGCAGAGAGATCTCACAAATGCTACATTGGCGTTTCGGCGGGCAGCGCCAAGCCGAACATGGAATCCGATTTCCGCAAGGCGTCTCATACCTCAATAGGAGGAAGGATTGTTTGGACTTGGCCCGTGCCATCGGAAGAAGGACCGAAAGGGCCAGATCAGTGGTTCGCCGTTCAGGTTACTGACTTGTACTTCCTGATATCGAATGACCGGCAAGCTTTTGAGGAAACAGCGAATGCGTTGGCATCCACGACGGCCTCTAAGCCCGCGCCAATTCACACAAAGGGTTGGGAAACTCTCAGGACACAAGAATACTGGGCTTATCGATCATTCCGCAGTGAATCGGTTGCCAACCTGAAACCCGATGGAGGGCAAGCAAAAACGCTCGGCATTATCGCGCTTACTTTTTATGTAGATAATCAGAAGAAGGATGGGCGGATACAGGTATTCAGCTCAGACACCCGTGTGACACCTGCGCCAGCGATGTTTCCGGAGCCCGTCCCAATCCAGCTTCAGTCTCAGGGAGCGGGCGTATGGGGCGCAACAATTCCACTGCCAAATAGACCAACCGATGACAAACTGTTTGCACTTATGTCGCAATTTGGATTTGGAGCGAATCTGTAGCACCTACGATGCCGTGTGCCCTATGTCTGGGTTTCCAGAGATGAGCGATCAAGAAGCCCATCGAAGCGTGTCGAAGAGCAGCGAGCCGTCCTGCGGGGCGGCTTGCTTGTGCCTGGGGCTTGCGTCCAAGGTCCTCAGCAGATCGGGCCGAAGAGCGCGCTGCCTACGGCATCGGCAGTAGGCGGACACGTCACCCCCAGCGGGTTGCTGCAGGGATACCGTGCGGTAACTCTGCGGGAACCACAACGGCATCAGCGGCTTACAGTCATCGAGCGCGAAAAATAAGGCGTTTACATGTTTAGGTGCGTAAACATGTTGAAAACAAAGCGGCTAAGGGGAAAATGTGCGGCTTGCGGTTCCTGCAGGAGTAACCGTGGGTTGCTGCGGCGTTAACGTGTTGAAGACAAAGGATCGGGGCGGAATGGGCTTCCCGGCGCGCTTCGCGCTAGTACCCTCCGCTGCGGCGACCGTCAAGGGGCTTCGCTCGCGCCAGCGCGACGCACACAGAGCGTGCGCCCTTGACTGCCGTCCTCGCTGCGGGTGTTTTTCAGCAATGAGAAAAATGTCTTTTTCTCATGTTCCACATGACTAGGGCCACGGCTCCCGGCCATCGGCGGCGCGGTGATAGCATCGTGCTCATCCGTGGGGGGCATGGGATGGACTACGACCAGGACAAAGTAGACGAGATGGTGCTGGCGCTGTTGTTGCTGACGCAGACCGGCGATGGCCGCGCGTGGAAGGGCCACGACTGGGTTGCGATGGACCGGCTGCACGCCAAAGGGTATATCTCCGACCCGAAGAGCAAGGCGAAGTCTGTCGTGCTGAGCGAAGAAGGCGAGCGTCTATCGCGTGAACTCTTCGAGCGCCACTTCGCCCGCAAGGGCTGACGGCGAAGCGTGCAGCGGCGGGGCGCTCTCGGGCATCCGTCGCGCTCATGGCGATGTGTTGGAGCCAAGACACCATCCCTAAGCCTGACGGCTTAGCTTGGCCGACAGCGGCCCGAAGATCGAACGCGGAACGAACTGGAATCGGATGGGGGCCGGACGCTGTCCGGCCTTGTTCATGTTGGGTTCGAGGTCTGTTCAGCGGTAGGCTTCGCGGCGGTGCTTGATGGCGAGGACGAGGATGGAATCGCCGTGGTCGTGGAAGCGCATACGGTAGTCGCCGACGCGCAGCCGCATCTCGGGCGGCTCGATGTCCTGGAGGCGTTTTACGTCGCCTTCGCCGCTGGCCAGATAGCGGGCGACGGTGTGCAGGATGCGCAGCGCCGTGGGCTGGTCGATGGCGCGCAGGTCGGCCTTGGCCTGGTCGGTCCAGGCAACGCTCTTCTTATCCATGCTCACTGTCCGGGGTGGTGCGGTTCAGGTTCGAGGGGCGTACGGCCCATGCGCTCGAAGTCTTCAGCGGTGAGGCCGAACTCGGCGAGCACGTCCTCGTTGGGAATCGGCTCGTGATCCTTGAGCCAAGCCTTGGAAGCAGCGACGGCGCGGGTCTCTTCCTCGCTGATCTCTTCATCCTCAAAGGGGGCGTTGGCGATGGCGCGGTCCACCGGATCGAGCATCGCGTTGATGAAGATGACGGCGGCGGAGGCCTGCCCGGTGGAGAGGCGGTTGATGAGTTCGTGTGCCTGCTGCTTCGGGTTGGTTGCGGCGTATGCCATCGGGGAATCCTCTCAATTACTCTGCGCTGCGGCGAGAAATTTATCAATCGTGGTCAGCAGGGCGCGCTGCTCATAGAGGGGCAAGCCCTCGATTTGCTCCATGCGGCGGACGAGCTTGATGCTGGGCTGCTTCTTGGTTGCCAGCGTGCTCTTGCTGCCTCGCAGCAGCTCGTCGGCGGAGACGTTGTAGACCTCGGCGAAGCGCAGGATCATGTCGGCGTTGAGGCGCAGCTTGTCGGTTTCGTAGTTGGAGACCAACTCCTGGATGAGGCCGGTTCTCTCGGCAATCTGCTTCTGTGTCCATCCGCGTTCCTTGCGCAGGCGAGCGAGGCGCTGTCCGAGAGACTCCTCGCCCATATCGACCGGCTTGAGCTTCAGCTTGGACCTCGTGGGCATGACCTGAGTGTAACGGTGGGTTGTCTGCAAAGGGGGACCTCCCGGTTTCCAGTATAGAGTATTATGCTCTATAGTGTCTTACACTGAGAGGGTGCGAAAAAAAGATCAAGACCCTCTTGACAGGTTTTTTGCAGAAACGCCGAAAAAAGGAGGGTTCACGGGATGCCCTATGTTCCCCCGGAGTTGAAGGAGCGGATCAAGCGGGAAGTCTCCGTGCAGCGGTTGGCCGAGGCGCGGGGGATCAAGCTCGTGCGCAGCGGCAAGGAGCTGATCGGGCTGTGTCCGTTCCACGACGACCACAACCCGAGCCTGAATATCGACCCGGCAAAGAATGTGTGGAGTTGCAAGGGCGCTTGCGGCGAGGGTGGCGACGTGATCCTGTGGGTGATGCGGGCCGAGGGAGTGAGCTTCCATCATGCGCTGGAGTTGTTGAAGAGGGATCATTTTTCATTAGCTGCAGGGCCGATTCAGCCGGTGAAGCAGAGCACGGTGCGGAAGCTGCCCGCGCCGGTGACGGCGGAGGCCGGGGACCGCGAGCTGCTGCTGAAGATCGTTGGCTTTTATCAGGAGGCGTTCAAGCAGTCGCCGGAGGCGCAGCGGTATCTGGAGAGCCGGGGGTTGAAGTCTTCGGAGATGGTCGAGCGATTCCGTCTTGGCTTCGCCAACCGGACGCTGGGGCTGCGCCTGCCGTTTAAAAACCGCGTCGCCGGCGAAGCCGTTCGGAAGCGGTTGCAGGCGTTGGGTGTCTTGCGGGAGAGCGGCCACGAGCACTTCAACGGCTCGCTGGTTATCCCGATCATTACGCCAGCCGGTGACGTGACGGAGATGTACGGGCGGAAGATCAACGACCGTCTGCGCGAAGGGACGGACTACCATCTGTACCTCAAAGGCCAGCACCGGGGCGTGTGGAACGAAGAGGCGCTGATCGCATCGAAGGAAATCATCCTGTGCGAAGCGCTGATCGATGCGCTTACGTTCTGGGTTGCAGGCTACCGGAATGTCACAGCGAGTTATGGAGTAAACGGCTTCACAGCCGACCATCGCGCCGCGTTCGAGAGGCACGGCATCAAGCGCGTGTGCATCGCCTACGACCGCGACGAGGCGGGCGACAAAGCCGCCGCGAAGCTGGCCGGAGAGCTGATCGAGACGGGCATCGAATGCTTCCGCGTGCAGTTCCCCAAGGGCATCGACGCGAACGAATACGCGCTGAAAGTTACGCCAGCGTCGAAGAGTCTCGGCGTGCTGTTGAACCGTGCGGCATGGCTGGGAAAAGGCCAGCAGCCAGCGCATCGCGTGGCCGTGCCGGTGATCGAGCCAGAGCCAATCGCAGAGCCGCCAGCAGCAGCGGCGCCAGCGGAAGCCAAAGACACAGCTAAAGAAAAAATCATCGAGGAGCCCATGCCAGAGCCGCCGCCGGAGCCACGGACAGAAGAGGATTTTTCTTTAGCTGTAAATGCCGTGCCTTCGGAAGAGCCCGCCGCGCGGCCCATGCCGCTTGCTGTACCCGCCGAGCCGACGGTCGAGATCGACGCCGACGAAGTGCGGGTGACGGCCACGAGCGGGCGCATCTATCGCGTGCTTGGCCTGGAGAAATGCACGAGCCGTGGCCAGATGCGAGTGAACGTGAAGGTGTCGGGGAACAATGTGCGCGGCGAGTTCTGCTATCACGGCGACACGCTGGACATGGAGTCGGCGCGGCAGCGGGCGGCGTTCGTCAAGCAGGCCGCGTATGAGCTTGCTGCCAGGGAAGAGACGGTCCACCGGGAGGTGGGCCAGTTGTGGACGGCGCTTGCGGAGTTGCAGCGGGAGCGCATCGCGAAGATCCTCGCGCCGCCGGAGGAGACATCCATCATGACGGCCGAGGAGCGGGCGGCCGCGCTGGAGCTGCTGCGCGATCCGCATCTGTTGGACCGCGTGCTGGCCGACTTCGAGCGATGCGGCGCGGTGGGCGAAGAGACCAACAAGAAGGTAAGTTATCTTGCCGCCGTGTCGCGCCTGCTGGCAAAGCCTCTGGCCGTCGTGGTGCAGTCGTCATCGTCTGCGGGCAAGAGTTCGCTGATGGAAGCAGTGCTTGACTTCATGCCGGAGGAACATCGGGAGAGTTACACGGCCATGACCGGCCAGGCGCTCTTCTACATGGGGCAAAAGAATCTCAAGCACAAAATCCTTGCCATCGCCGAGCAGCAGGGAGCCGAGGCCGCGAGCTATCCGCTCAAGCTGTTGCAGTCGGAGGGCAAGCTGAATATCGCATCGACGGGCAAGGACCCGGTGAGCGGCAAGCATGTTACGCACGAGTACACCGTGGAAGGGCCGGTGATGATCTTCCTCACGACGACGGCGCACGACGTGGACGAAGAGCTGATGAACCGCTGTCTTGTGCTGACGGTCAACGAGGACCGCGAGCAGACGCGGGCGATCCATCGCAAGCAGCGTGAAGCGCAGACGCTTGAGGGTCTCAAAGCGCGGATGCGGCAGAACAAGATCGTGGGCCTGCACCGCAACGCGCAGCGGCTCCTGCGCCCGTTGCAGGTAGTCATCGAGCACCTGAAAGACCATAGCTTCCCCGACGCGATGACGCGCACGCGGCGCGATCACATGAAGTTCCTTACGCTGATCCAGGCGATCACGCTCTTGTACCAGCATCAGCGCGAGATCAAAATCAGCAGCGAGGACGGCGAGCGGCTCGAATACATCGAGGCCACCGAGGCCGACGTAAAGCTGGCCTGGGAGCTTGCCAGCCATGTGCTGATGCGTTCGCTCGACGACGTGCCGCCGCAGACGCGCCGCCTGTTGCTGCTGATCGACAAGATGGTGACCGAGGAGTGCGAGCGGCTCGAAATCGAGCGGCTGGACTACCGCTTCACGCGGGCCACGGTGCGGCAGCGCACGGGCTGGGGAGACTCACAGCTAAAGAAACATCTCTCGCGCCTTGAAGACCTTGAATATCTCGCGCTGCATCGCGGCACACTGGGCCAGAGCTTCGTCTATGCGCTCAACTTCGAGATGGACTCCAACGGCAGGCCGGTGCTGCCGGGGTTGAGTTACGGCGCGAAGCGGTCACGGTCTGAGGATGGGGTGTCACACTTCGAGGCTGGGGTGTCACCCTCCGGACACGGGGATGTCATGGGGGTGTCACGGGGTGGTCACGATGCGAAATCGCCAGCAACGACGCGGGCGGAAGACGATTTTTCCGATAAAAGCGCAAAAAACGCACATAGGGGAGCCGAGGCCAATGGACTTCAACAAACTCCCATCGTAGTCGTACCCATGACGAAGCCCAACGGCAGAACAGGGGGCAGCGCATGGCCCGCGTAGAGAGAAAGCGCAAGCCGGAGGCAGCGGCGAAGACTCCGATGGAACTGTTCATGCGCGAGCACCTGAACGCGCTCAGGGTGCGCGGCTACTCCGAGAACACGATACGCAGCCGCCGTGTCTATCTTGGCTTCTTCATCGAATGGGCCTATGAACACGGCTTGCGCGAACCCATCGAAGTCACGCGGCCCGTGCTCGAACGCTATCAGCGTTACCTGTTCTTTTACCGCAAGAAGAACGGCGAGCCGCTGACCTTCCGCAGCCAGCACACGCGGCTTGTGCCGCTTCGCGTGTGGTTCCGATGGATGACCAGGCAGAATCACATCCTGCACAATCCGGCTTCGGAGATCGAGCTGCCCAAGCTGGGCCGCTCTCTGCCCAAGAACATCTTCTCGGCTCAAGAGGTCGAGCAGATTATGCAGCTCTGCGACGTGACCGATCCCATCGGCCTGCGCGACCGCGCCATCCTCGAAGTGCTCTACTCGACCGGCCTGCGCCGTATGGAGATGATCGCGTTGAAGCTCTACGATCTGGAGTTCGACCGGGGCCTGATCCTGGTTCGCCAGGGCAAGGGCAACAAGGACCGTTACGTGCCGATCGGAGAGCGCGCGATCGCGTGGCTGGAAAAGTATATCCGGGAGAGCCGTCCGCAACTGGCCATCGAGCCGGACGACATGACGGTGTTCCTCACGGCCCAGGGCGAGCCGTTCAGCCGCGGCCATCTGAGTTATGCGGTCCGTGAACGCATCGACGCAGCCAAGCTGGGCAAGACCGGCTCCTGCCATCTCTTCCGCCACACGATGGCCACGCTGATGCACGAGAACGGAGCCGACATCCGTTTCATCCAGCAGATGCTTGGCCATGAGGACTTGAAGACCACGCAGATTTACACGCAGGTTGCGATCCGAACCCTGCAACAGGTCCATGCCGCAACCCATCCGGCGGCGATGCTTGAGCCAGGCGAAGGCCCATCGCCTAAGGTTGGCGATCCAGACGACGCCGAGGCCCTGTTCTCTACACTCGAAGCGGAGGCCGATGAGGACCGCGAAGAGCCGGACGAATAGCTCCCGAATCCGTCCCGTTAGAGCCACGCGAAACAGTCCGGATAGAGCCATGCAAAACAAACTGAAATCCGCCCCCCCTTTAGCTGTGTTATTTACAGCTAAAGATGAATGACCTATGTCCGGAATCCGCCGCACCTTCCAGCCGGGAATCCGTCTCCGATCCGCGTTCCAATCCCAATCAAAAATGTGCTCGCAAACCGGCTCGCAAGCCGTACAATCGGTGCAACTATGCAGCCAGCTCCAAGCACGCCGTCTACCCAGCCGCACGTCCTTGCGTTGCGTCTGCGAGGCGAAAAACCGCATCAGGGGCTTCGGAGCAAAAATCCTGCACCATATCGGGTGCACAGGCGCTGCAACTCAAAAACCGCATTAGGCTTGCGGACAGCCGAGCATCGGAACCGCGTCAGGTCGCGCTGTAGCGGCGAACAATACGACCCCGACTTAGGCCTCTACTATCTGCGTGCGCGCTACTACAATCCCGCCACCGGACGCTTCCTGAATGTGGACCCGATGGCAGGCCAGGGGCAAAGACGGTACGAGTATGCTGCGGCTAATCCTGTGAATGGCATGGACCCTTCGGGAAACAGCGTTCTTGAAGAGTACCGTCCACTCATGGCGCCCTTGACCGTCCATTTTCCGCCGTTTTCTTGGTGCAAGGTGCAAGGAGAAGTGAACAAGCAGAAAGTTACAGAGAGCCTTCCTTATTGCCCCCTACCGCCTAAACCTCAAAAGCCACATAATCATCCCCCGTGTGGTCAGCCGTTCTTCGTTGACGCCTTTGCTTTTGCCCTGGATGGGAATGCGATTTATGACGACTCCTCAACCGGGATCTCTCGTTGCGCTCGTTATGTCACAGAAGCCTTGATCGCAGGCGGGGCGAATGTTCAACGCCTTGGGTCTGCGTATCTATATGGGCCACAACTACTTCAAGCAGGATTTGAGGAAGTGCTCGAACGGTGGGGTGGGTTAGTCGATCTAACCAACTTTTCTCCTCAGGTCGGAGATGTAGCCGTGTTTGACCGGACAGCCATACATAAGGACGGTCATATCGAGGGGTTCGATGGAAACAAATGGGTGTCAGATCACTTTCAGCTACATTACAATCCGTATCGTGATCCAAGTACATCCGGCTATTCAATAATCTATCGGAGTAAATGCCCTGAGTTTTAGCAGTCGGGGGATGAAGGTCAACGAGAATCATTGGAGGATGAATCATGAATGCAAAAAGTCACATGGGTGCCGGTCTTACAACGCTTCTTTTATCATGTATCGCACTTGGAGCGCAGGCAAAACACAGTAAGAAGCCAATGTCAGAACTCGTAGAGAACCCCGTGCTTGGTATTGCCTACGACCCGCTGGTCGTTCATTACGAAATGGTATCGTATGAGTTCCGCAAGATATGCCCGAAGCATAATTACAAACCTCAAGCAATTTATGCTCATGTTCGTTCTGGAAGTGCGGATTACTATGTGACTGCATTGATCGATCCTCGAGTAGATGATGACGCAGCTATAGCGATCATATTAGTGAACAATGGAACTTGCGTTGATGGCGACAGTCAATGGGCTTACAGTGGTATTCCACCGAAGGATGGATATCTTGAAACAGGGACTGTTGAGCAAATACCAGGTCAGAATGCGCCCGAGATCGCAGACAATCCAGGAGACTTCCACTACGTATTGCGCTCCGCTCATGAAGAATGGATTCTCAGGAGTCTTGATAAAGACGCACTTCAAAGAGGAATAAGGGCTTATGGAAATGAGTCACTTTTTAGAAAGGCATTCTGTGATCATGAAAGCAAGTACAAGAGGACCTATCCATACGTGATAGATGAACAGGAGTTTGGTGCCTTTTGTTCTAAGCAGAATGAAAAATGATCATTCTCTACGACGGCGATGGCAATCGCGTGGTGAAGACTGTGAATAATGCCATGACGCACTATTTGGTCGACGATCTCAACCCCACCGGCTATCCGCAGGTGGTTGAGGAGCTGACCGGATCAGGGTCGGGTACGGTCGTGCGGCAGTACACCTATGGTCTGGAACGGATCAGCGAGAACCAGTGGGTCAACAATACCTGGGTGCCGAGTTTCTATGGCTATGACGGCTCAGGCAGCGTGCGCCAACTGACCAGCTACGCTACCGGGCAGATCACCGACACCGACGATTACGATGCCTTCGGCAACAAGGTCAACTCGACCGGCTCGACACCGAACAACTACTTGTATCGCGGCGAACAATACGACTCCGACTTAGGCCTCTACTATCTGCGTGCCCGCTACTACAACCCAGTTACCGGACGCTTCCTCAACGTCGACCCGATGGCGGGTGAAGGTGAACGGCGCTATCAGTACGCTGCGGCTGATCCGGTCAACGGCATGGACCCATCCGGGAACTTCGTTCTTGAGAGCTATCGGCCGCTTTGCTGTGCTCAGGGTATTCCAATTCCAATTCCTCATTTCTGCGACCAGATTGGATCGATCCTGGGTCCAATTGCAGGGCTGCTCCCATTCTGTGACAGTCCGCCTGATGACCCTCCTGGCCCTCCACCACCGCCAAAAAAGCATTTGGTTCTTGACCGTACAACATTTGAGCAGCCCGCCCAGGGTCTCCATGTGATTTGGACCTTGAGGTACAATGACGGATCTTCAGTTTTGCCGGACCACTATTATGTCATGGAACAACAAAGTGTGAAATGGTTGGCACACAGACAAGATGGCACTATAAGTCCCAGCGGAAGATCATACGACTACCCGAATACATTCGACGATACCATCCAAACTTTTGTCGGGTATGCACCTGTTGATAGCCTCCAGTCATTTCAGATTTCTCTGTCACATCCAAACTATGACGGGTGGGCGGCTAATGCGATGCACGTTCCAATTCGAATAGGCGAAACTGAATATTGCGGTGATTCTATTCATTTGGTTTGGGGAGGTTCCACTCAGCTCGGAGCAACCTGCAAGGGGGCACAATGAGTCGAAGAGTAATCCTTTTGACAATCGTTGGCATATGTGCGACTGCTTTAGCAGTCGCATACTTCTGCACGCTTCAAAAGCAAAACGAAGCGAAGGCTATCTTGATCACTTTGGCTGACGTACGGCTTGGAATCACAACAAAGAATGACTTTCTCGATCGCATGGCAAGGTTTAGCAAGTATAAATCATCAGTGGATATCTCTTCGTATAGGACTAACACGACTTATAGAGGCGTCGAGTACTATGTTAGCAATCTCGTTATTGGAAAGTACTCAATGTTTCCTCGTACAAGTGTCTCAATTTCAGTTTTCTTTGATTCGAATGGCATTGCTCACGACTGGAATGTTACCGTATACAACAAGAAAGCGTTGGTGACGCTAGAGAACGAGTTGGACCCTCCGCCAAATATGTTGGAGGGCCTGATCCCGCATTCGGAGTGGGCTCAATGGCCTGAGAGCAGGGCATTACACCAAGTGAATCCTCAGGATTTGAAACACATTTCAACCTCGTGTTTCACCTCATGGTTCGGGTGTGATACGAGCAAAAGGTTGTTGACTGGCCGCAATTGAACAACTATCTCTATCGCGGCGAACAGTATGACCCGGACTTAGGCCTCTACTATCTTCGTGCGCGTTACTACAACCCAGTTACCGGACGCTTCCTGAATGTTGATCCGATGGCAGGCGATGGGCAGCGACGCTATCAGTACGCTGCGGCTGATCCTGTCAATGGGATGGACCCAACAGGGAACGCGGATTTGGTTGAGTACCGTCCGCTCTGCTGTGCTAAGGGTCCTCCGATCTTGACCCCGTCCTTGCCTTGGTGCACGGAAGCGATGGGCGGTCCGATGGGTGGTCTTCTCCCTGGGTGCAGGCCTGATTGCCTTCCCAGTGACGAGTGCTCTCACCAACATGAGGTTACGGTTTCATTCTGGCCATATGCAGCAGCTGGTAACGGGCACGTTGGCGTAGGGGTTGATAGCCCTGATTTCAATGAATTCACATGGGGATTTGCTACGTTGAATCAGAAGTCTAGTAAGAAAGAACATGCGTGCATAAACGAAGCGGGTACGATTAAGCACGATCAGGACACATATCCGTTTAAGGCCGTTGACTATATGCGTATTCCAACTGATGCCGCGGGAGCTGATGCGATGCAACAAGCGATCGACAACCGAGCCAATAACCCCGGGAGCTACAACGTCTGTTTCAGAAACTGCGCGATGTTTGTTGAGAGCGTGCTCACGAAAGGCAATATTCAGGGAGCGTTCTTTGCTCCTCCAGGAATTATCTGGCCGAAATTGTATTGGAGTCATCTTGGCGAATCCTACTCTTGGTATTCCTCGTTCAACTATTAGATCGCAGTCGTCGGAGATTGAGGCAATGAGTAAAGGAGGCCGCCATGAAAAAGATGCTTCGATGTGTCGCGTTGGCTGTGACGTTTCCAATGTACTTATGCATTCCAACCCAGGCGCAAACTGATCTAAACGCGAAGAACGACGAGGGTTTCACGCGGCTCATGGTTGCTATACGCGCTGAGAGAGCTGACCGCGTCAAGGCGCTGATCGCGAACGGTGCGGACGTGAATGCTAGGGGGTTGGGTAACACGACTGCGCTGATTGAGGCTGTCACCATGGATTGCACGGTCTGCGTCAATGCTCTTATCGCCGCTCATGCCGACGTGAACGCAAAGGACGACGATGGACGGTCGGCGCTCATGTACGCAGCGGGTGAGCTTTGGTATGACAGTGCCAAAGAGTTGAAGGGCTCTGCCGGAAACTTGATCCGGCTCAAAGCGCTAATCGCTGCTGGCGCGGATGTGAATGCCGCGGCCAACGACGGCATGACCGCGCTCATGTACGCAGCGGGTGCGAGAAACGTGAGCGATCTGAGAGCACTGATCGGCGCTGGCGCGAACGTGAGGCTTCGGACCGCTCATGGCGACACGGCATTACTGAATGCTGCCGGGTCTGGATGCGCGAACTGCGCCGAGGCCCTGATTGCCGCCGGAGCAGACGTAAATGCGAAGGATGAGGATGGAACGACTGCGCTTCAAAAGGGTTCGGAGGCGGACTATGTGCATTACCTCAATGACACATCGCCCTTCCAAGTGTGTTCCGGCCACGATGAAACGTGCTACCTCAAGGCACTCATCGCCGCTCATGTCGACTTGAACGCGAAGGACAACCTGGGCCGCACGGCGCTGTGGCTCGCCGCGAGGTCCGGGAAGGCAGACCGGGTTAAGTTACTCGTCGCCGCTGGAGCAGACGTGAATGCGAAAGACAACGAAGGCAGGACGGCTCTCGGGGTGGCTAAGTCCGACGCTGTGGCCACCATCCTGCGATCTGTGGGAATGGCGGGTGGCGCAGGTCTGACCGCCCCAAAATGAATGATTGCTCTATGTCTGGTTTTCAGAGGTGGGCGACCGCGAGGCCCATCGATACGTTTTGAAGAGCAGCGAGCCGTCCTCTGGGGTGGCTCGCTTGTATCTGGGGCTTGCGTCCGGCCTTTCGGCACATCAGGCGAAGGACTCTGAGCTATACTTACGACGCGGCGGGCAACGTGGCATCGATCCTCTCTTCCAACACGAACGGCGTCAATGTGTCGTACACCTACGATGATCTGGGCCGGCTCTGGACGGTCGTGGATAATCGCCTCACCGGCAACAACACGACAACCTACACCTACGACGCGGGCAGCAACCTGAAGACGGCCGCCTATCCGAACTATCCCAGCAATGAGCAATCCACTTTCACCTACGACAGCCTGAACCGGCTCACCGGACTTTCAACTCCTGTTTCGAGCTACAGCTACCAGTTGGGGTTGACAGGCAATCGCACCGGCGTAACGGAAGGGACTACTCGAACGGTTGCGTGGAACTATGACGGCATCTACCGGCTGACGAATGAGACCATCGGCTCTGACCCTGCGAACAAGGATGGCAGCGTCACGTATAGCCTGGACCCCGTCGGCAACCGAAAGTCGATCACCTCCTCGCTCAGCGGCGTCAACTCCGGCGGTACATTCACATATAACACCGACGACGAGTTTTTGACGGGAGAAAGCGACAGCTACGACAACAACGGGAACACGACGCACTCCGGCGTCAACAGCTATATCTTCGACTCCCAGAACCATCTGATGTCGATGAACGGCACGGTCACCATGCTCTACGACGGCGACGGAAACCGCGTGGCGAAGACGGTGAACAATGTCACGACCCGCTATCTTGTCGATGACCTGAACCCGACCGGCTACCCGCAGGTGGTCGAAGAGCTGACCGGATCGGGATCTGGTACCGTCGTTCGGCGCTACACCTACGGACTCGGACTAATCAGCGAGAACCAGTTGATCAACAGCGTGTGGACGCCGAGCTTCTACGGGCAGGATGGCTCGGGCAGCGTTCGCCAGTTGACGAACGCAGCGGATGGGGTGACGGATACCTACGATTACGATGCATTCGGCAACAAGGTCAACTCGACCGGCACAACGCCGAATAACTACCTTTATCGCGGCGAACAATACGACGCCGATTTAGGCCTGTATTATCTGCGTGCTCGCTACTACAATCCCGCCACCGGGCGCTTCCTCAATGTTGACCCGTTGGCTGGCCAGGGGCAACGAAGGTACGAATACGCTGCGGCTAATCCCATCAGCCGGTCTGACCCATCCGGAAGATTCGTTCTCGCGAGCTACTGGCCGCTTTGCTGCGCTGCGGCTTTCGTTCCTGTCCCATCTTGGTGCACGAACACACCGGGTCCGATGGGTAGCTATCTTCCTACGTGCGGCGGCGTACCACATAAGAAGCACCCGCCAAAGTCGGACCCGCCAGATAGTCTCGCGCTCTTCCCGGTGTCGGTTTCAGGGCTCGATTGGGAAATCGTCTATAAACTCAGGAAGCGGGCTGACCATACAGCTCCAGATGGAAGCTATTACGTATTTGAGCATCAAACTTCAGGTGGTGGAGGACGAAAGAGGGTTGGTCAGAACGACAACGTATCACCACTCGTTGAAGACGAACCGAATATTTTTCGGGATACTTTGACCACGTCTGTGGGCGCCTTATACTCTACCCAAACCTTTACCTATTCTGACGACCAAACGTATGGAGCGAGCTATCAGTCCCCCACCATTGTCATGTGGCCGAACGGTATGAGTTTTGGGTCCCAGGTGCTCTACCAAAGAGGCGCGGGGGATCCCGTGTTGGTAAACAACTATTGTCCAGTGCCGGTCTGGACAAACCTACCATGAGAGGGATGCCAACATGAGAATGAAGTTGGTGCAAATCGTATTGCCCGTTTGCGGAGTCGGTTTAGTCTTGCTCATCTTGATCGGTACTGTCGAAGTGATTGATGCCAATCTAGAGCGACGGCATACCGAGGCATTGATGGCGGCATTTGGCGAGGTTCAGGTCGGGGTTACAGACCTCACTAGAACAGAAGTGCTAACCAAACAGTTCGAGGCCCACAGAGTTGAACCTGGAGGAGGGAATCCTCTTGAATTGACCTTCTTCGTCAACAACAATGGGCTGTGTAGACTGCATCTCGCACCCTGCTCGTCTTTTTACGCTATTCTCGATTTTAAGGATGGGATTGTGCGCAAGAAAACTGTCATCCTAGTCAACTCATTGGGGATAGGTGGAACAGTTACAGAGCGCAGGAGGGAATCCGGATCAGCAGTCGGACGAGATACTTCGAACACCTCGTCTCACCAGATTGCATTCAATCGCAACTCTGAGAAAAACGTAAGATCGATATCCGTCGATATTGAAGATAACAATGGAAATGGCCAACGAAATGCGGACTGGAGTATGAATTTCAGTTGCTTAACCCGAATAGGAGGCTGTTCAGACGCAAGGGAAATACTTCCCAATGCTCTCTCCGAGACAAGCAGTGGGTTTAGGCCGAATTGATGTAAACCGAACAATTGACGAGTGACGCAGGTCAGACCGATCCAAAATGAATGGGTCTCCTATATCTGGCTTTTCAGAGATGGGCTGCGGAGAAGCCCATCGATGCGAATCGAAGCGCAGCGGGCCGTCCTCAGGGGCGGCCTTGCCGTGTTTACGTCTGTAAACAGAAGTGAGGCGATCCACTGAAGTGCACGCTGCCTGTCGGCATCGGTAGTAGGCGGACACGTCAGCCCCAGCGGGTTGCTGTGGAGCAACCTACGGTTGCTCCGGCGTTAACGTGAGCAGCGCCAATGCGATGCACGCGGCGACCGCGCGAACACTGGCGTTTCCGTGTTTACGCGCGTAAACATCTTGAAAATAAAGCGGCTAAGGGGAAGATGTGCGGCTCGCGGTTCCTGCGGGAGTAACCTGCGGTTGCTGCGGCGTTAACGTGTTGAAAGCAAAGGATCGAAGCTGAAAGTGCTTCCCGTCGCGGCTGAGGCCGCGTACCCTCCGCTGCGGCAGCCGTCAAGGGGCTTCGCTCGCGCCGGCGCGACGGGCATAGAACGCCCGCCCTTGACTGCCGTCCTCGCTGCGGGTGTTTTTCAGCAATGAGAAAAATGTCTTTTTCTCATGTTCCACATGACCAAGGGCGACGGGACCGGCGGCAGTGGCGGGCCCACGGCGGGCCGGTGATAGCATCGTGCTCATCCGTGAGGGGCATGGGATGGATTACGACCAGGACAAAGTAGACGAGATGGTGCTGGCTCTGCTGTGGCTGACGCAGACCGGCGATGGCCGCACGTGGAAGGGCCACGACTGGGTTGCGATGGACCGGCTGCACGCCAAGGGTTATATCTCCGATCCGAAGAGCAAGGCGAAGTCTGTCGTGCTGAGCGAAGAAGGCGAGCGTCTATCGCGTGAACTGTTCGAGCGCCACTTCGCCCGCAAGGGCTGACGGCGAAGCGTGCAGCGCCGGAGCGCTGTCGGGCTTGTGCGGCGCTCATGGCCGAGTGTTGGAGCGTAGACACCATCCCTAAGCCTGACGGCTTAGCGTGGCCGCGAGCGGCCCGAAGATCGAACGCGGAACGAGCTGGAATCGGATGGGGGCCGGACACTGTCCGGCCTTGTTCGTGATGGGTTCGAGGTCTGTTCGGCGTCAGCGATAGACTTCGCGGCGGTGCTTGATGGCGAGGACGAGGATGGAATCGCCGTGGTCATAGAAGCGGACGCGGTAGTCGCCGACGCGGAGGCGCATCTCGGGCGGCTCGATGTCCTGGAGGCGTTTTACGTCGCCTTCGCCGCTGGCCAGATAGCGGGCGACGGTGTGCAGGATGCGCAGCGCCGTGGGCTTGTCGATGGCGCGCAGGTCGGCCTTGGCCTGGTCGGTCCAGGCAACGCTCTTCTTATCCATGCTCACTGTCCGGGGTGGTGCGGTTCAGGTTCGAGCGGGGTGCGGCCCATGCGCTCGAAGTCTTCGGCGGTCAGGCCGAACTCGGCGAGGACTTCGTCGTTCGAGATCGGCTCATGATCCTTGAGCCACGCCTTGGAAGCGGCGACGGCGCGGGTCTCTTCCTCACTGATCTCTTCATCCTCAAAGGGGGCGTTGGCGATGGCGCGGTCCACCGGATCGAGCATCGCGTTGATGAAGATGACGGCGGCGGAGGCCTGCCCGGTGGAGAGGCGGTTGATGAGTTCGTGTGCCTGCTGCTTCGGGTTGGTTGCGGCGTAAGCCATCGGGAATCCTCTCAATTACTCTGCGCTGCGGCGAGAAATTTATCAATCGTGGTCAGCAGGGCACGCTGCTCATAGAGAGGCAAGCCCTCGATCTGTTCCATGCGGCGGACGAGCTTGATGCTGGGCTGCTTCTTAGTTGCCAGCGTGCTCTTGCTGCCCCGCAGCAGCTCGTCGGCGGAGACGTTGTAGACCTCGGCGAAGCGCAGAATCATGTCGGCGTTGAGGCGCAGCTTGTCCGTTTCGTAGTTGGAAACCAACTCCTGGATGAGGCCGGTTCTCTCGGCAATCTGCTTCTGTGTCCATCCGCGTTCCTTGCGCAGGCGAGCGAGGCGCTGTCCGAGAGACTCCTCGCCCATATCGACCGGCTTGAGCTTCAGCTTGGACCTCGTGGGCATGACCTGAGTGTAACGGTGGGTTGTCTGCAAAGGGGGACCTCCCGGTTTCCAGTATAGAGTATTATGCTCTATAGTGTCTTACACTGAGAGGGTGCGAAAAAAAGATCAAGATGTGTCTCGCCAATTTGTCATCCAGTCGGAACGGGGGGTAGATTCTGGTCTGAACGGTTGTGTAGGAGGCAATTTTGGGCTGAGGGGAGGAGCGTTCCGTGACCGCATACAGCGATGAAGACACTTTCAAGTCGGCAGCGAAAGGTCATGGGACAGACTTCTCCCGCAGGGTTTCTTCGACTCCGAGGCGAAATGTTCGCAACAGAAACTCAGGCAGCCAGATCATAGCGATGATGCAGACCGTCGAGCCTTGGCATGGCAACGACCCGGCTGCCAGCATCGGAATCCATCGCCGCTTCACGGCCCGATGGGGTTTGCTTCGCCAAGCCAAGGTGCGTGCGGTCCTCGTGATAATACCGGATGTAATCATTCATCAAGCGTTTCAGATGCCGTTCATTGAGAACGATCACATGGTCGAGCAGATCGCGGCGGCAGTTGCCGACCCAACGCTCGGCAACGCCGTTCTGCCACGGACTTCGGAAACTGGTCCGCTTTGGCTGGATGCCGAAGCTTTTCATGGCGTCGATCACTTCCTCATTGAACTGTGCGCCGCGATCAAAGATCAGATAGCCGGGGGCGGAGTCGTATGGGAATGCCTCGCGCAACTGCTGGATGACCCAGGCGCTCGTCGGATGCTTTGTCACATTGCAGTGAAGGAGACGCCGCCGGTCATGCGCAATGACGAAGAAGCAGTACAGAACGCCGAAGGTGAGCGTCGGCACGGTGAAGAAGTCCATTCCCGCGATGGCTTCACGATGGTTGCTCAGAAAAGACGCCCACCGTTTTGCCGGCTCGGGATTTCGAGGAGCTTTTCGCATCCAACGCAGCACAGTGCGCTCGGAGATGTTGAATCCGAGCATCTTTATTTCGCCGTGAATCCGCGGCGCGCCCCAGGTCGGGTTCTCGGCGACCATGCGGAAGATCAGTTCGCGCAATTCCCGGCTCACGCACTTTCTTCCCACACGGTTCCGATGACGCGAGAGCCACGTCCAATACAACTTGAAACCTGCCCGATGCCAACGAACAACGGTCTCCGGTTGGACGAGAATCAATGCCGTCTTCCATCCAGGCCAAAGCCGCCGCAGGATCACCCAGAACATTTTGTCGGGAGCTGCAAATCGCGGTTGAGGATGCCGCCGTTTCAAAACCGCGAGCTGTTGCCGAAGAGCCAGATTTTCCAAGAGGATGTCGCGGCGAGAACAGCAAGACTGAACGATCAGATCGAACAAGAGCTTCAACGAACGGAGCATGGGCTAGTTGTAGCAGAAGCGTCGCAAGCCGCGAAGCGGAATATGGTCGGCTGTTTTTGTCCTTTTTGCTCTGGCGGTAACGCCGATTTCGGCGAGGACGCCAGTGTGGGTGGAATTTATTGTGGCGCTTCGCCAGGAATAGTTGCGGATGCTGTGCCGGTTGATGCGAATGTGCAAAGTCATGGATGGGGGTGGGTACACCGTGGCGACGAAGACTACAGCGAAGGAAGCCGCCACGCTGAGGATGCCAACTCCGAAAGCGGCCATGAACCACGGAAGCAAGAAAGGAGAATCGGGCTGATCCCCCACAGGTCAGCCCGAGCCCGCTCGGTTAGAGATTTGGTAGCGAATTGGTAGCATTTAGCGCCCATTGGGCCGGTTTTGCCGACTCAGACGACTCATAAGTCCTTTGCCGTCAACAAAACACCATCTTGGAACTTCCATGGCATGGAAGAGGTCGTCGGTTCGATCCCGACCAGGTCCACCAATATCCCCTTTCTTACGATATATTTGCCGGCACCGGCGAATGGACGTCTCGCTTTCCGAGGGTGCTGAGGGGTGCTGAAGTCTTCTCATCTCCAGCGGAAGCATCAATTCCAAGACTCTACGGCTCGCTTCGCGTTTTTGCTGGTCCACCGCGCGAGTGTAAACATCAAGGGTTGTGCGGCAACTGGCATGCCGCATCAATTCCTGAGCCACCTTGATATCGACGCCGAGTGATCTCAGATTTGTTGCAAGTGAATGACGAAAACTGTGCCAGCCGATTCGCTTGCCAACGATGCCTTCCTTGGCAAGCGCCGGCCGAATGCTCTTCTCCAAAATGCTGTCTGGACTGAGTGGTTTCTTCCCTTTGTGCCAAATTGAGGGGAACAGGAAATCTACGTCGCTTGCATAGTGCGATCGCCTTCTCCATTCCAAGAGGGCGCTGAGCACAACAGGATGGAGAGGCACGGGACGGCACGACGACTCGGTTTTCGTCTTTCCGATTCGGTTTCGGACACAGGACCTCAGAACATTGACTTCCATCGTTCGGAGGTTCAGGTCGGACCACGTCAACGCAATCATTTCTGATCGACGAAGGCCAGTGCTGCCGATCAGCAAAACCATGGCGCGATCGCGGACAGAGAGGTCTTTCACTAACTTCTGAAACTCGTCGGGAGTGAGAACGTCTTTGTCGCGAAGGCGCTTCTGAGACGTTCTCACTCGGCTGATCGGATTGAACGTGAGCCATTCGTAGCGAATTGCATGGTTATATAGCGTTGACAGGACGCACTTCAGCTTGGCCCTTGAACTGGGAGCTAACGGAAGCGAGTGCAACCACTCCTCGACCTCTATGGTGCGAACCGCGCCGAGCCGATGATATCCCCAACGGGGTTCGATGTAGCGCTTGAATAAATGCCGATGATTATCGATTGTTGAGAATGACTTCTTCTCTTCAGTCAGTTCGTGCACTCGATAGTGAGCCGCAAGATCACAGATGTTTTGCGGTGTTCCGGCATCCACATTAATTGAACTACGAAGTGCAACGACAGCCTTTTCCGCTTCTCGACGATTCCGTAGCTGGGCCACGCTCCCAATGATTTTCTTTTTGTATGTTCGCTTTCCCGAGGTATTGTCATACCATCTGAAAACCCACACGTCCGGGCGGCTTTTGCGCTCTAACTTAAAGAGACTTCCTTGTTGAAATCTGCTCATACGTTCTCCTATGGCTTTCAATGAGTAGTTGACCGGCCGAGGGAAGATTGGGCTCTGCCCCATCTTGAGAATGACCAAGATGCAGCCGCGCTTGATGTAGGTTGATCGGGACTGGATATTTTGAACCAAGGTAAATTTTAGTCTTCGGCTGGTTTAGGCGGCAGCCGGTATCTCGCCAACAGCAGCCGCAAGATGCTGGCCCTGAAAAACGAACAACAGGTGATCGACCAAGCGAAACGAATCGCCGCCAAACATAAATGAGGCGGCAGACCTTGAGGAGCTTGGAGTCCAGGAACTTCCTTAGCCCGGAAGTGAGGGCCCACTAAATTCGGCCGCGCCACCAGGATGGGACACCCCAGGAGGAAGAGGCGGGATGATTCAGGTACCGGAGGCGCGTTGAGTTCTCATCTCGCACAGGCAATCCCTCGATGGTCAATACCAAAGCGAATGGGATTGCTCGGTAGGCTCACACGCCACATGAATCGCCTCTATTTCAGGATCTTCTCTGAAGATTTTGCGACTCAGGTTCTTTCTCAACTGGCAGATGCCTCCAGCGCAATGGCACGAGGGAAGAGGATATTGTTCTCAAGATGGATGTGTTGATGGAGGTCCTGCTCGAATTCCCTCAAACCGTCATAGAATGCGTGAAAAGTCGGGCAAGCATCCTCTGGGGTGGTGAAATTTCCGCTCAGACGGCGGATTTCAGCAATCAGGGCACCCGCAGCATCGTGTTCCTGCGTCATCATCGCGATCGGATTCGCAATCGTGCCGAAGCAGCTACGGGGCTTATGGGTTCCAATGGTGACAGACCTCTCCAGTGCCGCAATATACGGAAAGAGGACGGCTTCTTCCTTTGCCAGATGTTGGGTGAGTTCTTCGTCCAATTGCATGAGAGTGGCTGCAATCACCGGCAACTCCGGCTTTGCGGAGCCGTGACGATTCACGACCTTTTGAGCCAGCTGGGCCAGCCCCGGCAGCTCACCTTTCACGTATGCGTGATGTTTCGTTACGATGTACGAGCCCAAGCTCTCCAACGATTTCTCAGCCCAGCTCTCGACCTCAGTCCCAGGCTTCTTCTCCGCCGCTTCCAATGCTGCAAGAACCGAATCAATTTCCAGGTTTCCAGCAGCACATGCCTCTGCCAGAGGCTTACGCCCCCCGCAGCAGTAGTCGATTCCAAATTGTTCAAAGACACGGATTGCAGTGGGTTGTTCCAGCGCGATTTCGCGGACGGTTTGCGTTGTTGCGGTCATTTCGATCTCCTTGAAACCCAACCTACAGACATCGCAATGTCCGCCACAGCGACTTTGGTCACTGGGAGGCTGAATATGACAAGAACTGTTGGAGGTATCTGTGTGACCAAAGTCGCTGAGATCTCCGTTCTGTTCGCCTAGTCTTGCGCTTAGTAGACAGAGGGTCAACTCGAAATGGGCACAGCAGTCATCGCTTCAATCCACAAGCAGGAAGGAAAGAAGAAACTTGTCCGCAGGTCCAGCTCGGATGGTTCACAAAGGATCAGACGAATCGTTCAGTGGCTGTTCGTAGCTCTGAACGGCTGGCTGGGAATCCAATTCCTTCTCTGGGTTCGTTACTGTGAGCGCGGCGTTGGATGGGACGTGCCACGGCCCGCAGGGGCCGAAGGCTGGCTGCCCATCGCTGGCTTGATGAATACGAGGTATTTCATGCTGACAGGACACGTGCCAGCAATCCATCCCGCGGCCATGGTCCTGTTTATTGCCTTCATGCTGATGAGCCTGCTGCTCAAGAAAGCCTTCTGTTCCTGGCTTTGCCCCGTTGGAACACTGTCGGAGCATCTCTGGAGGCTTGGAAGACGCGTATTCGGCCGTAATCTGCATCCACCAAAATGGTTGGATATCCCATTGCGAGGGCTGAAGTACTTGCTCCTTGGCTTCTTTGTCTTCCTGATCGGCGCCATGTCCGCCGAGGCAATCCGCGATTTCATGTCCACACCGTACGGTCTGGTCGCCGACGTCAAGATGCTGAATTTCTTCCGGGACATCGGGCAAACAGCGGCCATCGTCATCGGCTTGCTGATTCTGCTGTCCATGCTGATCCAGAACTTTTGGTGCCGGCATCTCTGTCCCTATGGAGCGCTGCTGGGAATCACATCGCTGCTCAGTCCGGTAAAGATCCGCCGCGACGCCGAGGCCTGCATCGATTGCGGAAAATGCGCGCGAGCCTGTCCTTCCAGCCTGGCCGTTGACCAGCTCGTACAAATTCGATCCGTTGAATGCACGGCGTGTATGGCGTGTGTTGCAGCGTGCCCGGCCGAGAATGCCCTGCAATTCTCGTTGGTGCCGAGAAAGGCGGCAACGCCGGTGGAGAGATGGCGTCGCCGCGCACTCTCACCCATTGCGGTTGCAGCAGTTCTCACTTGTATTTTCCTCGGCATGGTCATAGTGGCAAAGGCTACTGGGCATTGGCAGACGAATCTGCCACGCGACGTATACATGGATCTGATTTCCCATGCGAGAGAGGCCAGTCACCCTGGCATGTAAGGAGCCAAACGGACGCACAGTGGACTGCAGGGAGCTGTCGGCGAGTTTGCGGAATCAGTCGGCATGACATCTATGCCGCAGGGAGCTACTTCCGTCGGAAACGAAACTCGGTCCCGATTGCCTCAATCGCGTGGCTGTCCAGCACTTGACTCGCGCGAGCAAAAACAATCGTTTCCTCGACTTGAATATGGTCGGAGTAGAGTCGCTTGAGACGCGCGGTTTGGGAGAGCAGCAGTTGTGTCATCTTCTATTCCCAGCCGGCCCGATTCAATCCAGGCTGAATAGAGCCGCTCGATCGATCCATGCAATTCGTTTGCCTCGTGATGATCGCCCTCAAGCCGGTCAATCTCCTCGAAGGATTTCGTGTCGGACTTTCGCAATCGCGGAAAGAGTGATTCCTCCTCATCCGCAGTGTGGCGTTGTCCGCCGGTTCGGAAGTACTCGAGCGCAGCGTTGACCGCATCGCGTTCCTCGCCGGTAAGGCTCCTGCCTCGTGCTCGATCAACCACCACACAAATAATGCCCAGGAAGCTCTCTATCCTTCTGTGGCAGTCCTTGAGCATGCCAATCGGGTCGTCAAAGCCGCTGTCGGGCTTTGCGCCAATCTGAATTGCCATGTTGCTCCACTTGTACTTCTTCCGTTTTGATTGATTGTCGCCCATTCGGCGGCGATTGTGCTCATGCGCCTTGAAGAACATGAAGGGTTGTTGCAGCCTTCAGTTGCGGTGCCGGCTGCATGTAGCCCTTTGGAATATAGGAGCAGCAGGGCTCTTCAGCGTGTGGGTTTCCAGTCAGAGCATGTGCGCGGGCGCGCGATCCACCGCAGATTTCTTTGAATTCGCAGGAACCGCACTTCCCCTCTAGCTTCGATGTGTCGCGCAAATCGCGGAACAGGGGCGAGTCGCGATAGATAGCGGCCAATTCCTGATCGCGGATACTGCCGGCCGAGAGAGGGAGGAAACCGCTTGGGAACACTTCTCCTTTGTGCGAGATAAAGACAAATCCCTTCCCGTCGTTGAGACCGCGCGGTGCGCGCCCAATCGCGTCAACGGCCCTCTCGTGCTGTGAGGCAACGTCGATTCCCAACTTACGTTCAGCGACCCGTTGCTGCAAAAGATAGCGCCTGTAATGCTGCGCCTCGGTCGTCTTGATGTCGAAGCTAGCGTTCTTGGACAGACTGTAAACCTTCGCAAAGACCGATTCGAACTCCTCCGCATTCAGTAGATCGTTCAGCTTCCCGCGTCCGGTAGGAACGAGGAAGAAAACACTCCAAAGCGTGATCTTCAGCTTTTCCATTAACGCAACGATGCTGTCAATCTCGTTGATGTTCCTACGGCTGAAGGTGGTATTGATCTGCACCGGTAACCCGATTTCATTTGCCCAGCGCACTGCATCGAGCGTTCGCGCGAATGACCCGCTCATCCCGCGAAATGCGTCGTGAGTTTCGGCACTGGCGCCATCCATGCTCACGGCCAACCTGGCAAGGCCAGCCTCTTTGAGTCTGACAACGACGTCCTTCGTCAGCAAGGGCGTGGCGCTTGGAGTCAGAGAAACTCTGACTCCAACCGAGCGAGCATGAGCGATGATTTCAAAAAGATCAGGCCGTTTAATCGGGTCGCCGCCCGTCAATACAAAGACCGGAACCTTCAAGGCGGCGATCTCGTCTATCAGAAGTTTGCCCTCATCTGTGCTGAGTTCCAGGGGGCTGCGGTCCGGTTGTGCGGATGCGCGGCAATGCACACAGGCGAGGTCGCATGCCTGGGTCACTTCCCAGATGGCGATGAAGGGCCGTTCATTGAAGTCGGTCGTGTTGATTTGCGGGTTCATGCACCTATGAGACAGCCTGATACGGGCAGATGCAGTGACCAAAGTCCCAGGCTGCTAGAATTCCCGAGTGACTGCTGAACGCACCGATCTCGCTACAGCACTCGGGAAAACCGCACTCTTGTCGAGTCTCACGCCGACGGAGTTGAAGATGCTGGCTGCGCGTACTGTCCGTAAACTGTTCAGCACCGGAGAGTTGCTCTTTTCAGAAGGCGAGCCGTGCAACGGGTTGCACATCATCGCACAGGGCAAAGTCCGCATTTTCAAGTCATCCATCAGCGGCCGTGAGCAGGTTCTCGCGGTAAACGTTCCGGGCGAATCAGTCGCGGAATTGCCGGTATTCGATGGCGGCCCATTTCCGGCTTCCGCGGTTGCGATCGAGGATGCAGAAATCGCGTTCATCTCGCGGCGCGATTTTCAGGCGTATTGCATGGAGCACCCTGAGGTCGCACTCAAGGTACTGCAAGTGGTTGGAGCCCGGCTGCGGCGGCTAGTGGGGATTATCGAGGAATTGTCATTTACGACGATCCGCCAGCGTCTCATATCGGCACTTCTCAAACTCGCGCAATGCGAGGGCAAGCAGAGCTCTCTCGGAATCGAGTTTCAACTGCCGACAACCCATCAGGAACTCGCTAATCAGCTTGGAACGGTCCGCGAACTGATCTCCCGGAACCTCATGCGGCTCCAGGCGGAGGGATTATTGGACGTGGACGCCAGGCAGATTGTGGTCAAGGACATGAAGGGCTTAAGCGCGCTACTCGAGTCGAATTCATAGACGATCTTGCCACCCAGTGACATAAGTTACTGCGCCTGTTCACGCCATTCTCTACCGTTAAGGAACCTCTGATCAAGTCCTCTACGTGCGTCGATTGCGTCTAATCGTATAGGTGGAGATAAAACGCAATGCGCCAACTCACATTCGCCACACAGCCGAGTTTTGAAAAGTACGCTCGCAAGAGCCGCCGCGAAGAGTTTCTTTCCACCATGCAAGCCATCATCCCTTGGGCCGAGCTTGAAGAGCGCATTGCGCCACACTATCCCAAGGCGGGCAAGGGACGTCAGCCGGTCGGCCTCAGTGTTATGTTGCGGATTTACTTTTTGCAGCACTGGTTCGCGCTCTCCGATCCCGGCGCTGAGGACGCGCTCTATGAGTCGCCGGTGTTGCGCGGCTTCTGCGGCATCGATCTTGGACGCGCGCCGGTGCCCGATGAAACGACGATTCTCAACTTCCGTCATCTGCTTGAAGGCCACGATTTATGCGGTGAAATGCTGGACGTGGTGAATCACGATCTGGCCTCGAAGGGGCTGCGCATTACGACCGGCACGATCGTCGATGCGACAATCATCGCTGCGCCGAGTTCGACCAAGAACGAAAAGAAAGAGCGTGACCCCGAGATGCATCAGACGCGCAAAGGCAATCAGTGGTACTTCGGCGCGAAGGCGCATATCGGAGTCGATAGTAAGTCCGGCGTGGTGCATTCGGTCTGCACCTCGGCGGCGAGCGTTTCTGACGTGCATATGTTGCCCGACTTACTGCACGGCGATGAGAAGAAAGTCTGGGGCGATGGCGGCTATCAGGGACAGACGGAAGTGATCCGCGAGGCGGCGCCCGCGGCGCAGGATATGACCAACCGGCGCGCAAAGAATCACAAGGGCGAAGTGAGGGAAGAGGAGCGGCGCAAGAATCGCAATAAGTCGCGTGTGCGGGCGAAGGTCGAGTGGCCCTTTCGCATCTTGAAGCGGGTCTTTGGTTACACCAAGGTGCGTTATCGGGGCTTGGTGAAAAACCAGCACTGGCACCTGGCGGCCTTTGCGCTGGTCAATGTGTACCAGCACCGTAAGCGGCTGTTGAAGGCGCTGCCCACGCTGGCCCCGTGCGGGGCGTAGTGTCTCTGCGGGCCGCAAAACGGCCTGCGGAGACGAAAAACGAGGCATACAGCACAAAGTAAAGCCGGAAAAATAGTGCCCGGCGCGCAGGAAATCGCCGCATCGATGATATTTTTCTTCATGCGCAGGAATTCGATGGCTTGATCAGAGGTTCCTTAAAGGTGGAGAGTGTTTATGCCAACCTTGACACAGTCCATCCGGGATATTGTTTCGAACCAGTCATCCGCAGCGGCCGTTTTGCAGCGTTTTGACATCGACCTCTGTTCGCGCGCCGACGAATCGCTCAAACAGGCTTGCGCGGAGTTGCAGCTCTCGGTCGACCAGGTGCTCGAAAAACTCTCCGACGCCGCAGCTAATGAACCTGGGGCCGAGCCCGCGGATC
>CAVQBW010000007.1:0-1092182 GCA_963710875.1 uncultured Acidobacteriaceae bacterium
AAGATTAAGCTTAGAGACATCCGAAGACATCCAAGAAGAACCAATAAGCCGCTGAGAAATAAGCGGCTTGTAGTCTTTATACGTCCAGAGGCGCATCGTGGAAGCCACGCTCCCGTGGGGGTATAGATGGGGTAGATTTTCTGGAGGTGGGGGTATTTCCACTTTCGGTGTATTGGGGATGGATTCCCGATGGCGCTCATTGATACCGAAATCCGGCGCTCCAAGCCCGAAGATAAACCATACAAACTGTCAGACGGCGGCGGCCTTCACCTGATAGTCACTCCGATCGGCGGCAAGCTCTGGCGCTGGGCCTTTACCCCGAAATCACGCTGGCCGACGCCCGCGAACGCCGCGACGCGCCCGGAAGCAACTGGCCAAAAGCATCGATCCTATGGCCGAGCGCAAGGCCGAGAAGACCGCTGTCATAGTCGCCACGGAATTTACCTTCGAGAAGATCGCCGAGCAATGGCTGGAGCATTGGCGGGGAAACAAGAGCGCACGTCACGCGGCAACGACCAGGAACCGGCACAGGGCGAACGTCTACCCCGCTCTTGGGGCGCGGCCTATTGCCGAGATCGAGTCGAACGGAGCTGATCGAGCATGCCAAGGGAATTGAAATCCGTGGGGCCTCCGACATAGCCACGCGGATTCTCCAGATTGCCTGGATGCTGCTGCGCTACGCCGTCGCCCACGGATAACCGGCACTTCAGGCGCGATCACAGCAGCCGGCACAGTCACCCTCAACGTGCAATAGCTCACGGCTGCGCCGGTGCGATGGTCCGCTTTTGGACTCTTCCCTTCCCTCTTCCCTTTCGGAGATTTCGCCGGAGAGACGAGAACGGCCTCTACCGCAACGAGCTCCGGATCGCCAGATTCAATCCCACCATCAGAACGGCCGAAGCGGGAATCACCAGCAGAGCCTTCCTCAGCCGCCGCGGATCGGGGCCGGCGATGGCGCCGATGATGCGCGAGCTGACGGCCAGGCCAACCCATCCGCAGGTGATGACGATGCCCATTGCAGTACTGGTCATGCGCGGGAAGGCACTGCCAACGATGGCCAGGGTGGTGGGAAAGACAGGAGCCATGGAGACTCCGGCGATAAAGACCAGGGCCGCGGCGGTAACTGCCTTGCTGGTCCGAAGCATCAGATAGGTGGTCACCGCCATGGCGGCCGATGCGGTCAGCGTGACATCGATCGGAGAGACGCTCATCAGAATAGGCGAAACGCCGACGCGGCCGATGAGCAGGCCGAGCGCAAATCCCAGCGAAAGAATGTTGAGCGCGCGCGACTCTGGAATTCCCTGGGCGATCAGGTGACGAGGCAGCCAGTTCCACACACCCACTTCGCAGGTGATGTAGAGAAAGAGGAAGAGTCCGAGCATGAAGAGCAGCGGCTGGCCGAGGACTGGCCCCGCATTTGCAAAAAGGAAGCGCGCTTCGCCGGAGGGCGGAGGCATGGCTGTAACGGCTTGCACCGCAAGCGCGACAACCGTGAGCGTCGCGACGGTGTAGCAGAGGCGAACCCAGTTGCTCTTGAAGAGATTGGCGGAGATGAAGGGCGTGGCCAGTCCGCCCAGGCCGAAGAAGAGGTTGACCAGGTTCATCGCGGTGGCGCGATGCGCGCCGCCGGCGTCGCTGGCAAGCGCGTTGGCGCCAGTCACCACGATGCCGCCGCCGACCCCGAGCAGGAACAGAAGGAAGAGAATGCCGCGGAAGCCTGTCGAGCGCGGCAGGGCGTAGAGCGCAATGGCGATGAGAGCGAGGCCCAGAATCAGGCCGATCTTCTTGCCTTCGCTATCGAGCAGCGGGCCCACGGCGACCGAGGCAATGATCAGGCCTAGAGCTTGGGCGAAGGCGATGGTGCCGTTCTGCGTAGGAGTGAGATGGAAACGATCCGACAGGTTGGGCAGAATGGTGCCCAGCATGGCGGCAATCATTCCGTAGACGAAGATGGCGACGATGGCGGCGAAGATCAACATGCGGCTGCCTTTCTTTCGGTTGCCGGTTCAGCGTGCGGGTACATCGATCCAGCCGCGCGTTTTGTGGCTTTCGAGCTCGGCTTTGAGAATCGTCAGTTGGCGCAGCCCGTCGGCGAACTGCGGGTATTCGGGCGTGAAGCTGGGATCGGCAATCGAAGCATAGAAGCGGCGCAGCAACTGTTTGTGGCTGTCGTCGTAGCCCTCCGCGTGGCCGCCGGGCAGATCGGCATAGCCGCGCGCCTCGGGCTTGAGCAGCGCCGGGTCTTTGAGGATGATCTCGTTGCCCGTATCGCGGTGGCCAATCCAAAGTTCATTGGGCCGCTCCTGATCCCACGCGGCCCCGGCCTTGCTGCCATAGACCTCGATGGAGAGGCGATTTTTGCGGCCAGCCGAGACCTGGCTGGCAACCATGCTTCCGCGTGCGCGAGAGCCCATATGAAAGAGGACCGTGCCGAAGTCTTCCGTCTCCACCGCGCGTTCGATATAGTCCTTAGGCCCCATCAATTTGTTGGCGAAGCTCTCGACAGAGTGCTTCGGCTCTTTGCGCGTCGTGTGAAAAGTTTTGAGATCGGCGACCAGCGAGGTGACGCGCAGGCCGGTGACGTGCTCGGCCATGTCGAACCAGTGCGAGCCGATGTCGGCCATGCAGCGCGATGCACCGCCAGCCTGCGCGTCGATGCGCCAATTCCAATCGGTGTCGTAGAGCAGCCAGTCCTGCGAATAGCCGCCCTGAAGGGAGAGAATCTCGCCCAGTTCGCCGGCCTCTCTCATGCGGCGCAACTGCTGCACCATGGGGTAGTAGCGCAGGTTGTGGCAGACGCAGTTGCGCAGGCCCTTTTTCGTGGCCAAGGCAACGAGTTTCTGAGCCTCTTCAACCGTTGTGGTCAGAGGTTTTTCACAGGCTACATGCTTTCCTGCTTCGAGCGCCTCTTTGGCCATCGGAAAGTGCAATGCGTTGGGCGTGAGGATGTGGACTGCATCGACGGCCGGGTCGCGGAGAATCTCACGGTAGTCGGTAGTAATCGCGGGAATCGCAAAGCCTGCACCCAACTTCCGCGCGACCTCCAGATTCCTGCTTGCAATCGCAACCACTTCGACGGTTTCCAGCCGCCGCAGCGCATCCAGGTGAACGCGGCCCATGAAGCCGGTGCCGAAGATTGCCGTCTTGATTGGTTCCATCGTATTGCTTCTCCGCGGAGTATAAGTTCTTTTGTAGAACCGGCATTTTTCTCAGGGGCTAAAGCCCCGGTTGATTATGCGGCATTTTCGGCACGACTGAAGTCGTGCCCTGACACAAAACGCAGGACCATTCCAGAATGCATCAGACCCACCAGGCAGCGCCCGCCTTCTCGCGGATCACAATCCCATTGAGGAAGTTGGCCGCCTTGGTCAGGCCCTCTTCCGGCGCAAGCAAGCTGTCTTCATGCTCGATGGAGAGCACATAATCGTAGCCGTAGATGCGCAGCGTGGAGATGAACTCGGTCCACCACTCCGCGCCGTGCCCATAACCACAGGTGCGGAAGATCCATCCGCGATTGCGCTCGTCGGTGTAGGGCTTGGTATCGAGGACGCCGGTGAGGGGCAGATTGGCCTTGTAGATCTGCGTGTCTTTGGCGTGAACGTAAAAGATCGCTTCGCCCAACACGCGAATGGCGGCGATGGGATCGATCGCCTGCCAGAATAAATGACTTGGATCGAGGTTGGCGCCCACACTCGGGCCTGCGATTTTGCGCAGCCGGAGCATCGTCTCCGGGCTGTAGACCACAAAGCCGGGATGCATCTCGATGGCGATCTTGACGCCATGGTCGGCTGCGAATTTGCCGTGCCCGGCCCAGTAGGGTGTCACCACTTCGTTCCATTGCCAGTCGAGAACTTTGAGGTAGTCGGGAGGCCAGGGGCAGGTAACCCAGTTAGGAGCCGTCGAGCTGGGCGAGTCGCCGGGGCAGCCGGAGAAATCGACCACCACCGGGATGCCGAGTTTTTCAGCCAGCAGAATGGTCTTGCGGCTCACCTCGCGATCGTGCTGCGCGTGGGCCCTGTCGGGATGCAGCGAGTTGCCGTGGCAACTGAGCGCGCTGATGGATGCGCCATGATCGGCCAACACCTTTTGAAACTCAGCCAGGGCGGCGCCGTCGTCGAGCATCGAGAGTTTGCAGTGCGCGTCACCGGGATAGTTGCCCGTGCCCAGCTCAACCGTGTCGATGCCGAGGGATTTGAGTTTATCGAGAACGGAGGCGAGCGGAAGCTGCGAGAGCAGCGGCGTGAAGACTCCAATGCGCATGATGAGGTTCTCCCGTCGAAATCTTATCCCTGGCTCCCACCCTTCGCAACTTCTTCCTCGAAAAGCCGCGAAGGATGGGGCACCCGAAGTCGCAGGAACAGTTAGTTCAGAGTAATGTTCGCGCTGAGCGGGGTATTTTCGCTGGAGTCGCCGACTCGGATGACGAATTCACCGGGATCGATGGTCCACTTGTGGGCGGCCGCATCCCAATAGCTAAAGGACCGGGCGTCGAGGTTGATGGTTACCTGCCTGGTCTCGCCGGGAGCCAGGCGGACCTTCTCAAAGCCCTTCAATTCGCGCTCGGGGCGGTCGATCCTGGCTGAAGGATCGGAGACGTAGAGCTGGGCTACCTCAGCCCCGGCCACATTGCCGGTGTTGGTCACGTCGAAGCTGACTGGAACGGTTGCACCGGAGGCAGCCGAGGCGGGGGCTCGCAGGTTGGCGAAGCTGAAGGTGGTGTAGCTGAGGCCAAAGCCGAACGGAAACAGCGGATGCTTGCCGGTCGTGGTCCAGTAACGGTAGCCCACCATCAGGCGGTCGCCGTATTTCACATGAGGAATCACATAATCCACCGGGGGCTTGCCGCTTTCAGTGACGTGGAGCTTTGTATCGGCTCCCTTGATGGGGTAGTAGTACGGCGCTGACGGATTCTCACCCCAACTGCGGTCGAAGCTCACCGGCAGCTTGCCCTCGGGGTTATGCTTGCCGAAGAGGACCTCGGCGACGGCCGTGCCGCCCTCCTGGCCGGGATAATAAGTGTCGAGCAGCACGGGGACCTTGCTGAGCCAGGGCCGCGTATCCACGCCGCCGCCTGCGGTCAGGGTGACGATGGTGCGGGGGTTGATGGCCGAAATCGTTTCGATCAGCGCGTCCTGACCCCACGGCAGCGAGAAGCTCCGATCAGCGCCTTCGCGCTCTGATTCCGCCGTGAAGCCGGTCGCCACAACAACCACGTCCGCGGCCGCCGCCATGGTCTTTGCCTCGGCGGCAATCAGATCCGGCTCATACGCGATCCCAAGGCCATAGCGAACTCCGTCGCCGCCATTGGGCATATACTCAGCCACGACATTCATCGTCTGGCCGGCATCGAGATCGATGGTCGCCGATTTCGGTACCTGGCCCTCGATTTTGGCCAAGTCCATCACCTGGCTGCCGTCGATTATCACCTTGTAGTCGCCGCCGCCCCAGTTATCCGAGAACGCCAGAACCAGATATTTTCCCGTCTTGGCTGCCTTGTAGCTGGCTTCGTACCGCACGCTGCGCGGCGCCTTGGCATCAGGCTGCCACGATCGATCGTTCCTGTCGGCAATATTCGGCAAAGAGATCACTTCAGGCTTGCCGGTCAAGTCCTTGCTCGGGTAAGTGGAGACTTTTACGTCGCCCTGCCACTTTGTATTTTTGAAGACATCCATCCTGTCGGGCAGACCGCGGCTATAAAGCACGCTGACGCCGGGCCCGAGCAGGTTGGCGATGCCGGTGACGATGCTGACCGGCTCGAATGCCTGCGTCTCCGCCGCCCCGCCTCCGCTGGTCACCGCCGGATATGCGTCAGGGCCGATGACGGCAATGGTCTTGATTTTTGATGGATCAATCGGCAGCAGAGCGCCTTCGTTCTTCAATAATGTCAGGCCTTCCAGAGCGCCGTCCAAGGCAACAGCGCGATCGGCCACAGAGTAGGTAGAGCGGGTCAGATCCAGTTGCGGCCGGTCGAGAAAGCCGTAGCGCAACTCCGTGCGAATGAGCCGCAGCACCTTGTCGTCGATGGTGGCTTCTGTCACCGAGCCGGCCTTGACCGCGGGCAGCAGAGTTTGAGCGTTCATGAAGCGCGCCGAAGGCATCTCGAGGTCCAGGCCGTTGTTTGCAGCAGCCACGCCGTCATAGGTCGCATCCCAATCGGACATGAGAATGCCCTGGAAACCCCACTCGCCCTTGAGCACCTTGAGGTTGAGGAACTCGTTCTGCGTGGCGTGGACGCCGTTAATCAAACTATAGGAATCCATCACCGCGTCCACGTGGGCCTTGGTGACGGCAGCTTCGAAGGAGGGCAGATAGATCTCGCGCATCGTCCGCTCGTCGACATTTACGCTTACGTTGTGCCGGTTGTACTCTTCATTGTTGAGGGCATAGTGCTTGACCGTGGCGACAACCCCCTGCGACTGGACGCCCTCGATGTATCCGGCGACAATGGCGCTGTTCAGGAAGGGGTCCTCGGAAAAATACTCGAAGTTGCGGCCGTCGAGCGGCGAGCGCGCGATGTTGACGCCGGGTCCGAGCAGGAAATTGACGCCACGGGCGCGGGCATCGCGACCCAGGCCCTGGCCGATCTTGAGAGCCAGCGCCGGGTCCCAACTTGCGGCCAACGCCACCCCGCCAGCAAAGGCTGTGGACGGTCCCCATGACTTGATTCCTACCGGGCCGTCGGACATCTTGAAGCGCGGCAGGCCGATGGCCGGAATGGGGCGGGTGAACATGGTGTCTTCGCCGCCCAGAAGTTCGATCTTCTGCTCAAGAGTGAGCTTGGCCACCACAGCGTGGGCCTGCGCCTCAATAGCCGGTGAGTCCGGCGCGGGCGCCTGAGCGAAGGAGCTCAGAACGCAGCAAAACAGAACCGGCAGCAAGCAGACCGCGCCCAAGGGAAGAAGCGATTGAGCAGAGGAGTTCTTAACGTCGTTCAGAACCGGAAAAGGGTATCTCATTCAGCCTTCAGGTTTATATGGGAGTCTCTAACTCCGCTTCCAACGTACGCTTCGGGAACCGGGCGCAGAGGTTGACTCCCTAACCACCAGTTCCGGCTGGATCGGCACCGAATCCGGGAATGTGGCTTGCCCGCGAATCCGCTGCAGCAGGATGCGCGAGGCCACCACGCCGATTTGATTCAGCGGCTGGCGAATGGTGGTCAGGCTGGGATTGTGGTACGACGCGCCCTCGATATCGTCGAATCCCACTACGGAGATGTCCTGCGGCACCCGCAGGCCATGGTCCATAATGGCCCGGATCGCGCCGATAGCCGCCACATCGTTAAAGCAGACCAGGGCTGTGAAATGAAGCCCGCGGCTGAGCAGCTCGCGAGCCGGA
Source organism: uncultured Acidobacteriaceae bacterium (assembly GCA_963710875.1). Taxonomy (GTDB): domain Bacteria; phylum Acidobacteriota; class Terriglobia; order Terriglobales; family Acidobacteriaceae; genus Telmatobacter. The sequence continues at coordinate 7,336 of CAVQBW010000007.1, forward strand.
ACATATCCCAACTCCGGCGTCGAGGCCAGGATCATCAGTTGCATGGTCAACTCTGGCAGAACTTCGAGATTCAACTCCCTGGCTACCGCTGTCAAGCATTTCCAGCGGTCGTCTGCATCCGAGCTGTGGCTGCCGCCGCGCATAAACGCGATCTTGCGATGCCCTAACTGGTAAAGATGCCGCAGCAACAACTCCGCCGCTCGACGCTGATCCAGCACCACATTGGTGACGCCTTCGATGGTGCGATGCCCGGCCACTGCCACCACAGGCAGATTCATCTTGTGCGTCAGCACGGTGTCGATCACGATCAGCCCTTCCACCGAGCGGTCCAACAGCAGGCGCGGGTATTCCTCAATAAGATCCGGCTTGCGGCGATGGCAGGCCGTCAGGTAGAAGTAGCCTTCCTCCACCAGATACTCCTCCACGCCAGACAGCACCTGCGCCACATAGTGGTCATTCAGGTCCGGAACCAGCACGCCCACTGAGAAGGTCTGCTTCTTGCGCAGAGAGCGCGCATAAAAGCTGGGCCGGTACTCGAATTTGGTTGCCGCCGCGATTACCCGGTCGCGGGTCTCCTGCGGAATCGAGCGCACTCCCGGCGCGTTATTCAGCACCAGCGAGATGGTGGCCGGAGATAGATTCAGGTAGTCGCCCAGCGTGCGCAGGCTGACAGCTTGTCCCGGCTGCGGTTTGGTCCCTGGTCTTGCTCGTTTGGACATGCGCCCCCACTATAACATCCTTTGTCGGGGTACCGTGGAATTTCGCGCCAAAGCCGTCCGGAAATGGCCCCTTGATTCAGCACGTCTTACAGGCGCAGGAGTCCAGCAGCATCTCAACCGCTGTACAATGCTACCGGGCCTCCCCTGGAGAGACCCCGGCATCTCCCGCAATCCCTAGATTCAAAAGATTCCGGGCGGAGCGATCGAACGGAATTGAAGGGTTGCCATCGAGAGAACGGCTTGCGCGAGTGACCCGATAAGGACAGTAAGCTTTGAGGGGGATGGGGGAATGGGCATGAATAGCCTGGTACGGAATACGGCATCGTTTCTTGCAGTTGGACTCAGCATTTCAATTACAGCCTGCGGTGGGGGCGCTCCTCACCCTACCCATGTTTCTACTTACGGCTTGACCGTAGCTTCGGCCAACCCCGCCAGCGGCGTTGCGATTACGGTCTCTCCGGCGGACTTGAACGGCGCGGCCAACGGAACGACGAGCTTCACACGAACCTATGATTCTGGGACATCCGTCACGCTGACCGCGCCGGCTATGTCGGGCAGCAACACATTTTCCTCGTGGACAGGATGCACAAGCGCCAGCACGGTTACTTGCACGGTCGCGATGAACGCCGATGCAACCGTGACCGCCAACTACGCCACGCCCGTGCCGACCTATACTTTGACGGTAAACTCGACGAATCCCGCCAGCGGCGTGACGATCGATTACGACAACCCATTGAACAACGTCATCATTCCCGGCGTAACGAGCTTTACGGCAACCGAGCCGGCCGGAACGACGCTCAACCTGACCGCTCCGGCAACGGCTGCCGGCAATAACTTTGCCTCATGGAGTGGCTGCACAAGCGCAACTGGCGCAGGCTGCAGCGTGACGCTGAACGCCAATATGACCGTGACCGCCAACTACGCCACGCCCGTGCCGACCTATACTTTGACGGTAAACTCGACGAATCCCGCCAGTGGTGTGACGATCGATTACGACAACCCATTGAACAACGTCATCATTCCCGGCGTGACGAGCTTTACGGCAACCGAGCCGGCCGGAACGACGCTCAACCTGACCGCTCCGGCAACGGCTGGAGGCAATAACTTTGCCTCATGGAGTGGCTGCACAAGCGCAACTGGCGCAGGCTGCAGCGTGACGCTGAACGCCAATATGACAGTGACTGCCAACTATGCTACGCCACCTCCAACGGCCTACGCCCTGACTGTGAACTCGGTCAACCCGGCCAGTGGCGTCGCCATCGGCGCGGCTCCCGCGGACTTGAACGGCACGGCCAACGGAACGACGGGGTTCACGCTCACCTATAACGCGGGGACTTCGGTTACGCTGACCGCGCCGGCCAGTTCGGGCGGTAGCACTGTTTTCCTCTCGTGGACCGGCTGCACCAGCGCCAGCACTGTCACCTGTACAGTCACGCTGAACGGCAATACCACCGTCACCGCCAACTATGCTTACGTGCTCACGGTGAACTCGACAAATCCCTCCAGCGGCGTGACGATGACCGTGACCTATCCCCCTACCACGCTCGCCACCCAAGGCACCACGAGCTTTACAGTGAACGGCGAACCCGGCGAAAACCTCGTAATTGCGGCGCCGGCAACAACAGGCGGCAACACTTTTTCATCCTGGACCGGTTGCACAACTACCAGCACCGTCAACTGCAATGTCACGCTGAACGCCAACACAACCGTCACGGCCAACTACGTCGTGCCCGCAGTCGCCGTCCTCCCCAATCCCGCGACCGCGATCATCGGCGGCACTCTGCAGTTCACGGCCAAGGTGAATGGCACAGTCAGCTCGGCGGTCACTTGGTCGGTAGCCGCGCCTTCGGGCAGCAGCTTGAGCCCCGGCACCGTCAGCTCAACGGGCCTCTTTACAACTCCCTATCCGGCTCCGGCCACTGTAACGGTGACAGCCACCAGCACAGCGAACAAGGCCAACAGCGGGAGTGTGGTTGTCACCCTCAGCGCCCCGGCAGCAACATCCGGCCCCGCCCTCACAGTCGATACATCCGACCAGACTCACGCCATCAACCCGTACATCTACGGCTGGAACGCCTATTCGCTGATTACCTCCTCGGCCAAGGCAGCCAACATCACCGTCGATCGCTTTGGCGGAGACGCCACCTCTCGCTACAACTACCAGTTGGACGTCACCAACTCGGCCAGCGACTGGTACTTTGAAAACGGCACCGGGGCTACCGGCCAGCAGGAGACCAGCGAGTTCAACACCCAGGTCGCCAATGATGCCGCCATCGGGGCCAAGACCCTGGGCACGGTGGATGTGCTCGGCTGGGTCGCAAAGAACGGAACATCGTGCAGCTTCCCGGAATCGACTTATCCCAACCAGTATGCCCACGATCCCTATAACGCCAACTGCGGCGACGGAGAAACCTCCACCCAAGCCGACATCACCGGCAACGATCCCACCGTGACCAGCACCGCGGTCGGCCCCTCATGGGCGGGTGGTTGGGTGGCATATCTGGTGAGCAAATTCGGCACAGCGGCAAATGGCGGCGTCGCCTTCTACGACCTGGACAACGAACCCGCCTGGTGGGACGCCGTCCATCGCGACGTGCATCCCGTAGCTTCAACTTATGACGAGGTGACCAACAACGGCATCGCTACCGCGCTGGCCATCAAGACCGCCGATCCGACAGCCGCGGTGAACGGTCCGGTGATCGACTACTGGTGGAATTATTTCTATTCCAAAAAAGACATTGAGGCCGGATGGGGCAGCGCTTACCCCTCCTGCTGGCAACCCTGGAGCAATCCGGTGGATCGCAATGCGCATGGCGGCGTTCCCTTCATCGAGTACTATTTGCAGCAATTTGCCGCTTATCAGACCGCGCACAATCTCCGGCTCCTGGATTACCTCGATCTGCATACTTATTTCGCGCCCACCTATAACGGCAGCGGACTCGGATTCGCAACCGCGGGAGACACCGGTGCGCAGCAGGCGCGGCTCAATTCCACGCGCGTCTTCTGGGATCCAACGTATACCGATCCCAATTATCCGCAGCCGAATTACCCCACTGACGCGAAGTACACGACGAGCTGCAATGTTCCGCTGCAAGCTCCGCAGCTGATTCCGATGGCGCAAGGCTGGGTCGCAAAGGACTACCCCGGCACCAAGGTGGCCTTCACCGAATACAACTGGGGCGGGCTGGAGCACATTAACGGCGCACTGACGCAGGCCGACATTCTGGGCATCTTCGGCGCCTACGGCCTCGATATGGCCACTCTGTGGGGGCCTCCCGACCCATCGAGCCAGGTCCCCGGCCTGATGGCCTACGAGATCTATCGCAACTACGACGGAAAGAATTCGACCTTCGGCGACATGGCCCTGGCTTCGACCAGCGCCAACCAGGGCCAACTATCGGTCTATGGCGCACTGCGCACTGCCGACAACACGTTGACCGTTATGGTGATCAACAAGACCTATGGCGACCTGACCAGCACGGTCTCGCTTGCGGGCCTGCCGGCCACAGCTACCAGCGGACAGGCCTACCTCTACAGCAACGCCAACTTGAATGCCATCGTCGCGCAACCGGCGGTGACCATAACGCCGGGATCGGGAGGCGCGCCCAGCACCATCGCCAGCTACACTTTCCCGGCGCAATCGATCACTCTCTTCGTTGTGCCGATATAAGGGTGTGCGCGGGCCGCCTCGCGGCTTCCGCGTGCTATGGTTGTCAGGAAAAAAACACCCTTCGGGAGCCCATTCAATGCGTTTGCTGGCGCGTACTCTTGCACTGCTTATCGTGATTGCCCTGCCCGATTTCTCGCTCGGCCAGGCTCAGGACCGCTCGACCGGCGAGCAGACGGCCTTTGCGCGCGCCCAGCACCTCAGGCGGGGCATCAACGTCTCCCACTGGTTCTCGCAGCATGCCCAGGACTACTCGGCCAAGCACCTCGACAGCGAGACCACCGACGACGATCTTGCTCTCATCGCGCGGCTGGGCTTTGACAATGTGCGCCTCAGCATCGACGCGACGCCTCTCGAACGGGGGCTCTGGGCCCCGCCGGGACACAACTCCGAGTTCATGACCCGGCTGGACCACGCCGTGGACACCATGCTGGCCGATGGCCTTGCGGTCCAGATCGACCTGCACCCCGAGGAGCCCTACAAGCAGCAGTTGCGCACCAGCGACGAGGCCGTGGACCGGCTGACCGCGCTTTGGCGCGCGCTGGCCGCGCACTATGCCGACCGCGATCCGGATCGGGTCTTCTTCGAGATCATGAACGAGCCGGAAGAGACCGATCCCTACCGCTGGGCCGGCATCCAGGCCCGCGTCGCCGCGGCCATCTGCGAGGCCGCGCCCAAAAACACCATCATTGCAACCGGGGGAAACTGGTCCAACATTGCGGACCTGCTCGCGCAGCATCCGCTCGCCGACGGCAACGTGATCTACAACTTCCACTTCTACGACCCGCACGAGTTCACGCACCAGGGGGCAATGTGGGGTTCGAGCTGGTGGATCTACGAGCACGGCATTCCGTATCCGCCCACAGAGAGCACGATGAAGGAGTCGGTCGCTCAGGTTCCCGACGCGGTTGGCCGCTACCAGGTCGAGCAGTATTGGCTGGACCACTGGGACGCTCACCGCATCCAACTCCTCATCGACGAGGCTGCCGCCTGGGGCCAGGCCAACCATGTGCCGCTGATCTGCAACGAGTTCGGAGTCTACCGCAGGGTGGCCGACCCCGCCTCGCGCAATGCGTGGATACACGATGTGCGAACGGCTCTGGAAGCCGACGGCATCGGCTGGGCGATGTGGGACTATCACAGCGACTTTGGGGTGGCCATCAAGGAAGAGGGAAAGCCGGACAGGCCCGATCCGGCAACGGTCGAGGCGCTGGGACTGAAGAAGTAGCGATGCGGCGAGGCCGCTCGAACCTTCATTCGGAGCCAGAACGAAAATGTGGCGGAGGGTTTGGTGGAGCTGAGCGGGATCGAACCGCTGGCCTCCTCGTTGCGAACGAGGCGCTCTCCCAGCTGAGCTACAGCCCCACGACTTCCTTATCTTACCAGCGATTGATCGTTCGTGGAAGAGCCGGGCCGTCCAGTGAGCGTTGCGGGAACTCGGCGGTTTGGATGGCTTTTCGGCACGGTCAACGTACGTAAGTGTATGTACCGCACAGGTCAGCCGACTTCGCCAGAGCGTCCATGGTGAACTCTGGCGCCTCGGCTCCCGAGAAGAATGCGACTTGCAGTGTTTTGCCTAAGACGAACGTGGCCATCCATTGCGTGTCTTCGGTCCCACAGAGCGTGTTGTGATGGAGGAAGCGCTTGGCCGCGGGTACCGTAAGCCGAAACAGGGTTCCCGTACCGCTGGCGTTTAGGTCCACATCGAAGGCTGCGCTCACTTCGGCTGGCTTGAGACTGCGAATCGGCGTAATCGGGAATGCTGTGAAGTCGATCATCAGCTTTGAATCGGAGATTGTAAGATCGCCTGTGATGCTTCCCGCTGTATTGCTCGCTGCGCGCCAATAACCCTTGATCTGCGCAGCTCCGTTGAGAGAGCAAGCCAGGAGCAAGATTGCGGTACCGCAGAAGAAGATCGCAGGCTTCATGATTTGAGCATGACATGGCCGCGCGGCTCAAGCAACCGGAGCCAGAGGCGCCGTTGTGGTTCGGCCGCAGGCCGCGAAGGATCGCAGACGGAATACTCTCGCTTTTTCGCAGATTCCGCCAAAAAGCAACGGCCGGGGCTCATGCCCCGGCTTTGGCCATGCTGCAACCCGACTACAACTGGTTCATATTGGCCAGGAACTCGGCGTTGTTGCGTACCTTTTCCAGACGGCTAATCAGCAACTCCATCGCCTCGACCGGCGAGAGCGGATTTAGCACCTTGCGCAGAATCCAGATGCGCTGCAAATCCTCCTTGGGAATGAGCAGCTCTTCCTTGCGGGTGCCGGAGCGCTGGATGTCGATGGCCGGGAAGACGCGCTTGTCGACCAGCTTGCGGTCCAGGATGATTTCCATGTTGCCGGTGCCCTTGAACTCCTCAAAAATCACTTCGTCCATGCGCGAGCCGGTATCGATCAGCGCCGTGGAAATGATGGTCAAAGACCCGCCCTCTTCGATATTTCTCGCCGCGCCGAAGAACCTTTTCGGCCGCTGCAGGGCATTCGAGTCGACGCCGCCTGAGAGCACTTTGCCCGACGGAGGCACGATGGTGTTGTAGGCGCGCGCGAGACGGGTAATGGAATCCAGCAGAATTACCACGTCGCGCTTGTGCTCGACCAGCCGCTTGGCCTTCTCGATGACCATTTCGGCCACCTGCACGTGGCGGGCTGCCGGCTCGTCGAAGGTGGAACTGATCACCTCGCCCTTTACCGAGCGTTGCATGTCCGTGACTTCCTCGGGCCGCTCGTCGATCAGCAGGACAATGAGGACCACATCGGGGTGGTTGGTGGAGATCGAGTTGGCCAGCGCCTGCAAGAGCATGGTCTTGCCGGTGCGGGGCGGGGCGACGATCAGGCCGCGCTGTCCCCGGCCGATGGGGGTTAGCAAGTCCATGACGCGGCCGCTGATGGCCTCGCGAACCGTCTCCAGCTTGATGCGGTCCTGGGGATAAAGCGGGGTCAGGTTGTCGAAGAGAATCTTGTTGCGCGTCTCCTCGGGGGATTCGAAGTTGATGGCTTCGATCTTCACCAGGGCAAAGTACTTTTCGCCCTCGTGCGGCGGACGGACGTTGCCGCTGATCGAGTCGCCGGTCTTCAGATCGAATTTGCGAATCTGCGAGGGTGAGACGTAAATGTCGTCGGGGCCGGGCAGGTAGTTGTAATCCGGCGAGCGCAGGAAGCCGTAGCCGTCGGGCAAAATCTCCAACACGCCCTCGGCAAAGATGTGGCCTTCCTTTTCGCTTTGCGCCTGAAGAATCTTGAAGATCAAATCCTGCTTGCGAAGGCCGCTGGTGCCCGGGATCTCCAGGGTGCGCGCGATGCGGCTCAGTTCAGTGATGTTTTTTTCTTTGAGTTCAGCGATAGTCATTTTCACCTGCAATTAGAGAGGATGGGACTGGGAGGATCCAGAAGGGGGACGTGCTCCGGGGAAGAAAAGTGTGGGAGTTCAAAGCCTGCGGCCGGCCTGCACCGCATTGGAAGCCTCTCCCGAATTCAAGCGTAGCATCGAGGACTGGGAGGCGCGGCTGCCTGGAACGGCATGCCGCCTGAAACCGCTGCCTGAGTCAAGTATACCTTTCCGGGGCGCAATCAAGCAGCGCGGCGGGTTTCGACCGGTTGGTCCGCGGACGCCTCGACGGACGCCGCGGTGCCGGGGTTGGTGGTTTGAAAGCGGCCCAGGACTTCATTGGTTGTATCCTGCAGCCGTGTGTTCGGCTTGTGCAGCTTGCGGGTTGCCTTGCTTGCCAGTTGACACAACTGGTAGCGATTGGAGACATGAGAAAGTGCCCCAAAAACCAGATCGGAACGCATCACGTGTTCCTCCTTCAAAAAAATCCCTGCCAGCCGGAACTCAACCGGCGCCGGCAGTGCGGTAGGGGCGCCAGCGCAACGCGGATAGCCCCAAATACTACCACTCCCGAGTTTTAGACGCGCGAAGTGAGCGTAGAGTTCAGAATCATGACGCACTTTCGCACATTGTGGAACAGGCTTCAAGCCGTATCGGGGATACAGGGTTCCGCCTGGGGGACCATCCGTCCTGCATTCCCGTTCCGGTAGACAGCAAAACACCGGATCATCAAAGGATGAGCCTGAGCTCAGAACTGATGTGGAAAGCAGCAGATGAGCACAAAATCGCACTCTGCAATCTGCCCTTTGTGGATGGCTTCCATGAATGTATAACGAGTTGGCAATCCGGTCAATAGTTTTTTCGGAGCATGCGCCTCCGTCGTGCGGAGCCCGTAATGCCTCTGGAATAAAAACAATAAACTTATTTATAATCAATAAGATAGACAGATATTTCCGCACAGATTTGCCACTTCGCCAGCGTCTGTCGGTCCCTGAAAGCCACAAAACCGCCGCCGGAGGAACCTCTGCCGTTACCTTCGGTAGGGGCCAGGGAACGGTCGCCGCTCTTCCATCCCCAGACCTCAGCCCCTTAATCCCTCGCTATTTGAGGCAGACCTGCACCCCCCGCCGATCTGCCATACCAGAGGTCCCCGGAGTGTTTTGTGAAAGTCACTTCACCGCGATCTGCGCCCGGATTTGCGACTTATGCCGCCACCCGTGATACGGGATGCTAAAGATGATGATTCCAAAGACTCCTATTGATATAACTGGCCACCAGGCGAGTTCCGCCTTCAAAACGTCTCGCCAAGTCCCAGTTGCAAGCGCAGGAAGATAGTTAAAGATTAAAATGAGGTTTGCCGCTATCGCCCATCGCTTTGACGCAGATTTACCCCTAAAGATCATCCACCATGCCATACCCCAGACGACAGAATAGATCGCAATGATTGTGTGGCCATAATAGACGTTCCATCTTGCATGCGATCGCACCGCCCCTAGAATGCTCGTACTTGCTGCATAGATCCCGATACAGAAGATAAAACAGAAGAACCAACAGTACACGGTTCTGCATATTGCCAGCGGTAGTACCCCAAGCCAATTCATGGTTCTTTGCACTGTGTTCACCTCAAAGTTCTCTGATCCCTGTTATCTGCCCCCTGATCTCTGATCTCTGTTAAGCCCAGTAGCTGCGGTCGAGCGTCCGGTACTGGATGGCCTCGGCCAGATGGGTCACGGCCAGATGCTCGGCGCCTTCCAGATCGGCGATCGTCCGGGCGACTTTAAGGATGCGGTCATGGGCGCGGGCAGTCAGCCCCTGCTGCTGCATGGCCCGCTCCAGCAGGCGCTCGGCATCGGCGCCCAGCTCGCAGTAGGCACGAATCTGGCGGGTGGTCATCTGCGCATTCGAGTAGATCTTTTCGCCGTGCTTCCTGAATCGCTGCTGCTGGCGTTCCCGCGCGGCCAGGACCCGCCCGCGAATCTCGGCCGAGCCTTCGGCCGCCGCGCCGCCGCGCAACTCCTTATATTTCACCGCCGGAACCTCGATGTGAATGTCGATACGGTCGAGAAGCGGGCCGGAGATCTTGGCCACATAGCGCTGGATCATCGGCGGCGTGCACATGCACTCGCGCGACTTGTCGTTGAAGTAGCCGCAGGGGCAGGGGTTCATCGCCGCCGCCAGCATGAAGCGCGCCGGAAAGCTGAGCGACATCGAGGCCCGCGCGATGGTCACCGTGTGGTCTTCGAGAGGCTGGCGCATCACTTCCAGCACGTTGCGGGGAAACTCCGGCAGCTCGTCCAAAAACAGCAGCCCATTGTGCGCCAGCGAAACCTCGCCCGGCCGCGGCACGATGCCGCCGCCGATCAGGCCGGCGTCGGAGATGGTGTGGTGCGGCGAACGGAAGGGCCTTTGCGTCACCAGGCCAGCCGCAGCATCCAGCACGCCGGCAACCGAGTGAATCTTGGTCGTCTCCAGAGCCTCCTCGAAGGAAAGCGGCGCCAGGATCGAGGGCAAGCGCTTAGCCAGCATCGTTTTACCCGAGCCGGGCGGACCGATCATGAGAATGTTATGGCTGCCGGCCGCGGCCACTTCCAGAGCCCGCTTGGCCGTCTGCTGCCCGCGCACATCCTTGAAGTCCACGGCAAAGTGCTGCAACTCGCCTAATAGTTCTTCAGTAGACACGCGATAAGGTTCGCGCTGAACGACGCCGACGACCATGGTGTTGAGCAGCTCCAGCACGTCCAGCAGCGAGCTGGCTGGATAGACGTTCACACCCTCGACGACCGCGGCCTCGGCTGCGTTGGCGGCGGGAAGAATCAGGTTGGGAATGTTCTTTTCCCGCGCCAGAATCGCCACCGGCAACATGCCCGGCACGGCGCGCATGGAGCCGTCGAGGCCCAGCTCGCCCACCAGCAGAAAGCGGCTCAGGTCGTTGGTGTGCAGCGCGCCGTAAGCGCCGAGAATGCCGACGGCGATGGGCAGATCGAAGCCCGAGCCCTCTTTTTTCAGATCGGCCGGCGCCAGGTTGATGGTGATGTGCGTCGGAGGAATCAGGTAGCCGGAGTTCTTGATGGCCGCCCGCACCCGGTCACGGCTCTCGCGCACCGCGGCGTCCGGCAGGCCCACGGTGTGGAAGACGTCCTTCTCCGCCACCACGCCGCTATAGTCCACCTCGACATCGATGAGGTTGGCGTCGATCCCGTAGACAGCCGCGCTGTGAGCCTTGAAAAGCATGGAGGAGATTGCAACGAGTGTACCATTCGCGCCACACCGGGCAGAATTGCGGAGCTTTCGCTGGCCGAAGTCGATGGGCGAATGCCTGAAGACGGGCAGACCGTCCGAGGTGTTGATGACAGGCCTTCGGTGCAAGGCGGGATTGGAGAAAACCTTAGTTCGCTGTTCTCAGTACAAAAGTTACATATTTCTCCAAAAATCCGCTATACTGATTCCAAAATACCGGACATTGTTTTGGGGCCTCTACTCAACTTGAGACCGAAGGCGGGATGACATGCCAGTCCAATTCAGCCTGAAAAAGCAGGACACAGGTGGCCTGTTGGAGTTTTCCAAGGGCATCGCAATCCTTCTCATCATTCTTCACCACTTTTCCCGATCCGTGTGGCTTTCGCCCGGATTGCAGATTCCCGTCCTGCAGCAATGGAACTTCAATCCGGCAGGAGAGGATTTTGGACTCCTCGCCGCGGCTGCGCGCGCGCGCCACTTCTCGGATCTGTTTCTCCGCCTATCGGCGCAGTTCGGGTATGTGGGGGTGCATCTGTTCGTGCTCATGAGCGGCCTGGGACTCGCTCTGGGCACGCCGGAGAAGGCCGTGTTCGGCCCATTTATGAAACGCCGCCTCCGCAAGATTGTTCCGCCGTTCTGGACGGCCGTTGCCCTTTTCGCTCTCCTGGCTGCGGGAATCGGATATCCCATTACAGTAAGATATATAGTCGAGCGCGCGTTGCTGCTGACTATATTCGATCAGCGCCACTTCTTCGGCTTCGACACGCCGCTTTGGTGTTTGGCCGTGTTTATCCAGCTTTATCTCTTGTTCCTTCCGCTGCGGTGGCTGATTAACCGTTACGGGCCGCGCATCCTTGTATTGCTGGCGGCGATTGCATTCATCGCACGGTGGGCGATGAGCGCTCCGCCGGTCCTGCGCTGGAATATGTATTTTGGCCATGTCTTCGGGCTCAACTGGCTGGCTGTCTTCGGTCTTGGGATTTGGATCGGCTGCAAGCTGCGGCGAGACGGAGAGATCTCTTTGCCGGTTGGGGCGGTGACGGGTACAACGCTGATCGCCGTGCTCCTGCTCGTCCTATCCGAGACTTTCAAGGCCGTCTATCCCGTTCATGACACGGCGATCGGAGTCGTGACCGGCGCGGCGGTCTTGCTGGCCTGGAGCGTCTTCCACAGGACTCGCCTTGCAGGTGCGCTTGCCTTGATTGGATCGGTCAGTTTTCCTCTCTACCTCTATCACCGTCCGTTGGTGACGATCGTGGTTTACCTGTGGCAAAGAGGTCTTTTCGTGCCTTTTCTGCCGCCGCTCGTCCTCGGCATCGCTACTGCTGCGGCACTGATTGCGGCCGCTTTGCGGATACGGCACGAATCACGCTCCAGGCCCAAAATCGCCCTCGCAGTATTCCGGAACAATTTGAATGGAGTTCTCCGTCATGCCGGTGCTTCAGTCTTGCCTGAAATCCCCAGTTGAAGCGGATGAGGACGATTCACTGCCCCTGATCTTCCTGCTTGCCGACTTTGGTCCTCCGTCTGTTCGAATACCCCATCTTCCGCCAGGTATGCGAAGGATGGGGCGCCCTTTTTGACGCCGGCACCGCCGTACCGTTCGATCGGAGGGCAGCCAGCAAAGAACGGCACCGGGCCAATATCAGCGACTGAAGTTCTGTAAGACAGCAATCTGCCAAATTTCTGCAGCGAAGCCACATCGAGCCGCATCCTAGGATTGTGAGGCGTGCGCTTGCCATTTTGTTGATTGCTGTCTTCTGGCTGGGGCCGTTTGCGGCGCTTCTTCCGGCTAACGCAGAGTCGCGCCTGCCGGCTTGCTGCCGCCGCCATGGGGCTCACCATTGCTCGATGTCCGACAAGACATCCTTCGGTTCCGCTCCCGCGCTGAACGCTCCCGCGCACTGCTCCAAATACCCATGCTGCATGGTTACGTCCACCGGACCGGTTAAGGCTCTGGCCGCATCCCCGGCCCGTCTCCCTGCTCTGCTTGCCAGGGCTCATTCGCCTGCGGACATTCGGGCCGCGGCCCGCCGGATCGTACTCCGCACCCGCGCCAATCGCGGTCCCCCAGCCTCCAGCATCGGTTGAGCATCCGGTTGAAAGCATCATTGCATTTGAGAGAAAAGCCTCACTCCTTCCGGGGTCTGTACCGGCCGCCAGAAACCTTCTATCAGTAAAGATGTAACTTTCTCTCAAGTCAGCCTGCCTTCAACGAATCCCCTCAACAAATTGGTTGCCGCTTGCGCTGCACTTCCCCGCGCCATCAGAACCGTCTGCGACGTTATCCGGAGGTTGGTACCATGCGTATTTCGTCTCGCCTTCCCCTCGCGTTCCTATTCGCTGCTTCTTTCCCCGCGTTTGCCACCGTCTTCGCTACGGTGCACGGCGTCGTTCACGATCAACAGCATCGGCCCATCGCCAATGCCAAGGTCGCACTTCAGGCTGCCGATTCCGCATTTGCCTTGGACGCAGCCACGGACTCCGCTGGAGCCTTCGAGTTGCCTCAGGCGCCCATCGGCGTTTACCACCTGACCATCTCCGCCCCTGGATTCGCCACCGTCACTCAGCCGCTCACTCTCGCCTCGGGGACAAGCCCCATCCTGCACATTGCGCTGCCGGTCGCGGCGGCCACTGAGTCTGTCGTCGTCAATGGATCGGCCGACTCCAATCTGGCTGTCGATTCGGTGACGCCTACGACGCTCATCACCCGCGAGGACATCGATGAGACCCCTGGCGCGGACCGCACCATCGGCATGGAGATGATTACCGACTACGTTCCCGGCGCCTACATGACTCACGACATGCTGCACATGCGCGGAGGCCACCAGACCAGTTGGCTGATCGATGGAATTGCAATTCCCAACACCAAGATCGCCTCCAACGTCGGCCCGCAGATCGATCCCAAGGACATCGACGAGGTCGAGACCCAGCGCGGCAGTTATGCCTCGGACGTGGGCGACCGGACTTATGGCGTCTTCGACGTGCTGCCGCGCAACGGCTTCGAGCGCGACCACGAGGGCGAGCTGCTGCTCTCGGCCGGAAACCTTTACACAGGCGAAGCCCAGCTCTCGTTCGGCGACCACTCCGCCGCGACCGCATGGTACGCCAGCCTCACCGGCTCCCGCTCCAACTACGGGCTGGCCACACCGGTCGCCTCCATCTACCACGATGCAACCAACTCCGAGAGCGGCTTCGTCTCCCTGATTCGCAACCAGACGCCCAAGGACCAATTGCGCCTGGACGCGCAATTCCGCCAGGATTACTTCGATGTGCCATACGACCCCGACGCCAACGACTACGAGTGCGCGACCGGCTACTACTGTTCCACCGGCCTGCGCGACGCCCAGACCGAGCGCGACTCGTTTGTGATTGCCAACTGGGTCCACACCGTCTCGCCCAAGGCGCTCTTTACCGTCGCGCCCTTCTATCACTTGAACCAGGCCGACTACGACTCGTTGCCAACCGACCAGCCCGTGTCAACAACATGGCATCAGACCTCGAATTATGTGGGCGGGCAGGCCGATGGGCATCTGGACGTGGGTCCGAACAGCTTTTCTGCCGGACTTTACTCCTTTTATCAGGCAGAGAACGATCTCTTCGGCGTACTGATCAACGACCCTACCCTGCTTAGCGAGGGCGCGACTTCCCAGCCCAACAAACCTGGCAGTGCCAACGCCGGTTTGGTTGAGTTTTATCTCGCCGACCACCTGCGCCTTGGCCGATACATCACTCTGCTCGGCGGCGAACGCTTCTCGATCTACCACGTGAACGAGCAACCTGTCGGCGAAGACAGCGAGTCTGCGACTTATCCCCGCATTGGCGCAACAGTTAAAATCCCCCGCTTGGGCTGGGTTTTGCGGGGCTTCTACGGTCACTTTTTCCAGCCCGCACCACTGCTCACCGTCTCCAGCTCTGTGCTGAACTACGCTTCAAGTCTGGGCGGAGGCGAGAACGCCTTCACTTTGATTCCCTCTGAGCGCGACGAGGAGCACCAATTCGGCCTGCAAATCCCCTACAAGGGCTGGTTGCTCGATGTGGACACCTTCAAGAATCGCGTCAACAATTTCCTCGATCACTCGAACCTCGGCGAATCGAACATGTACTTTCCCATCGCCGTCGATGGAGCGCTGGTGCGCGCCTGGGAGATGACGCTGCGCTCGCCGCAACTGGCGCGCCTTGGCCAGTTCCACCTCAGCTACTCGAACCAGATCGCCGAACAGCGCGGAGCCATCATCGGCGGATTTACCTGTTCGATTCTTGGAGATCCGGCCTGCTATCCGCCGGACTTCAGCTACACCCCCGTCGATCACGACCAGCGCGACACGCTGAACACCGGCTTCACGGCAGACCTTCCACTGCACACGTGGTTCTCCACCAACGTCTACTACGGGTCGGGGTTCTCGAATGGCCTGGCATGTTCGGATCTATCTTCCTGCCCCAATGACACTAGCCCCTATCTGGGCCCGTATCTGCCCGTCCACACCACCTTCGACGTCTCGGCGGGCCATGCGCTGGGCGAGAGTTGGAAGCTGTCGGCCTCGGTCGTCAACGTCACCAACCACCGCGTGCTCGAAGACAACTCGATCACCATCGGCGGCTTCCACTACAACGATCCGCGGCTGATTGCGGCCGAACTGCGCTACCGTTTCCACTTTTGAACAGCGGACCGGATTTGACGGGTCAGGTTGGTGTCTCCAATGTCCGCAGACCGTCGTGCGGCATCGAGAGACTGCTCAAAGGTCTGCCCAGCATGTGCGCACCCCGTTCATCAACGCCGATGTGATTGACACGGTGATGCAGAGGACCAAGAAGACAACCGGCCGACACAACGCATCGAAGTGTTTCAGGACGCGACTTTGGAGAGGTACGGGAATTCGATTCCCTTATCTTCGTTGCTCAATTCACAGTTACCGTCAGGGGGGCCGTCCGTTGCGTTGACCCGGCAGTTGCTGTCACCGTAATGGTCGAGGCGAATGAGGCCGGAGGCTTTATGCCTTGAAGACCGCTGCATCCGCTCGCCATCGTCACTCCCAGAACGAGTCCGGCGATGAGGAGCCAGGAATGAAGTTTGCGGCGCTTGCGGAATCCGATCGCGCAGAAAAAGAATGCCGCAGTACTGATTGGAATCAGCGGCGAAATTCCCCGACGAATCGCCATACTGGTATTGGCTGCAACGGTGAGAGTGGCAGTCACCGATCTTCCGCCCGTTGTAACAGACGAAGGAGAAAAGAGGCACGATAACCCTGCGGGGAGTCCGGTGCATGCGAAAGATACAGCCTGATCGGATCCGTTAACCGGGTCGATTCTGACCGTGCTTGTCGCCGACTGTCCACCCGCGAATGAAAGTGAACTGGGGGTGAGCGAGATACTGAAGTCCGGCGAAATGGACGAAATGTTATAGGCTGCCGAAGCGACAGCGCTGTTGGTGTAACCCGTCTCAACCGCGATGGCCTCCAGCGTCTCTGTCGCGCTGACCGTAATCGCGCCAGTGTACTTGGTCGAAGACGCTATGGGCGTGGTTCCGTTAGTGGTGTAGTAGATCGTCGTGCCCGCCGTGGCATCGCCGATGGTCACCGACTGCGACGTGGTGTACGTGCCGGCCGCGAGCGAGAACGTCGGTGCTGGCAGCGTAGTGCTGCTGATGGTGTAAGCGGCCGTTGCCGCAGCGCTGTTGGTGTACCCGGTCTCAACCGCAATTGCTTCCAGCGTCTCTGTCGCGCTCACAGTGATCGCCCCGCTGTACACGCTGGACGAGGTCGTAGGCGTGGTCCCGTTGGTGGTGTAGTAAATGGTTGTGCCCGCAGTTGCGTCGCTGATGGTCACCGACTGCGAAGTGGTGTACGTGCCGGCCGCGAGCGAGAACGTCGGTGCTGGCAGCGTAGTGCTGCTGATGGTGTAAGCCGCCGCAGCCACAGCGCTGTTGGTATATCCGGTCTCGACCGCAATTGCTTCCAGCGTTTCTGTTGCGCTTACAGTGATCGCGCCCGCGTACTTGGTCGACGATGTGGTGGGCGTGGTCCCGTTGGTGGTGTAGTAAATGGTTGTGCCCGCCGTTGCGTCGCTGATGGTCACCGACTGCGAAGTGGTGTACGTGCCGGCCGCGAGCGAGAACGTTGGTGCGGGAAGCGGCGTGTTGCTGATGGTGTAAGCTGCCGTTGCAACAGAACTGTTGGTGTAGCTAGTCTCAACCGCGATAGCTTCCAGCGTCTCTGTCGCGCTCACCGTGATCGCGCCCGCGTATTTGGTTGACGACGTGGTCGGCGTGGTCCCGTTGGTGGTGTAGTAGATGGTGGTGCCCGCCGTGGCGTCGCTGATGGTTACCGGCTGCGACGTGGTGTACGTCCCGGCCGCCGGCGAAAACGTCGGTGCTGGCAGCGTAGTGCTGCTGATCGTGTAAACAGAGGTTGCCACAGGGCTGTTGGTGTAACCCGTCTCCACCGCGATGGCCTGCAGCGTCTCCGTCGCGCTTACCGTGATCGCCCCGCTGTATACACTGGACGACGTAGTAGGCGTGGTCCCGTTGGTGGTGTAGTAGATGGTCGTGCCCGCCGTTGCGTCGCTGATGGTTACCGGCTGCGGCGTGGTGTACGTCCCGGCCGCCGGCGAAAACGTCGGTGCTGGCAGCGTAGTGCTGCTGATGGTGTAAGCAGCAGTTGCCGCAGGGCTGTTGGTGTAGCCCGTCTCCACCGCGATGGCTTCCAGCGTTTCTGTTGCGCTCACAGTGATTGGACCGCTGTAGACGCTGGATGACGTCGTGGGCACAGTGCCGTTGGTGGTGTAGTAGATGGTGGTCCCAGCCGTGGCATCGCTGATGGTCACCGCCTGCGACGTAGCGTACGTCCCGGCCGCCGGCGAGAACGAGGGCGCGGGCAACACCAGATCGATGGTGTAAGCTGCCGTTGCAACAGAGCTGTTGGTGTAGCTAGTCTCAACCGCTATAGCTTCCAGCGTTTCTGTTGCGCTCACAGTGATTGGACCGCTGTAGACGCTGGATGACGTCGTGGGCGCAGTGCCGTTGGTGGTGTAGTAAATGGTTGTGCCCGCCGTAGCGTCGCTGATGGTCACCGACTGCGAAGTGCTATAAGTTCCCGCCGCCGGGCTGAAGGTTGGCTCCGCCGCGGCTGTCACACCCCCCGCGGTGTAATCCAGCGCAGTGGCTGAATAAGGCGGCAGAGTGATCGAGCCTGGACTGGAAAGAGTAGATGTTTCGATCGCAACCGTAGCCGGCGCCAGGTTGGTGAGAACCCCGGTAGCCGTTTCGTTCATGTCGTCCAGCGCCGCGGGAGCATACTGCCTTTGCGTCACCGTTCCCTGCGGAGGGTTGGTTCCGGAGAAACTAATGGCGTGGCTGCTGGAAAGATCGGTGTTGATCAAAACCAGGGAGCGCTTGGTTCCGTTCTCAAAGCAAAACGCATAGAGATAGGGAACATTGTTAAGCGCAGGCAAGGGAGAAAGCCCGTTCGGCGAACCCGCGAAGTTATATGTCGGGTTACTTGCAATCGGGCAGGAGTACATGGAGCCGATGATCGATTGGTTCACAAGTTGCACGCCCAGAAACTCCGGGCGAACGTTGTTCGTCGCGCCCCCCATGTCGACGACATTGCCCCACAGTTTGTTTACCAAACCATTCGAAGCACCGTTCCTGAACTCGGTCAGCGAAAAGAACGATTGAGGGCGAATGCCGTAGTACTGAAGATTGAGCAGTGGCTGCAGGGCCATTACCACGCCCTCTCCGGCTCCGGCATTGATGTAGTCCATGTGCGTCTGGTCGATGCTGCCGCCGGTTGTGCCCTGACCCCACTCGTACATGTTGACATTGCAGGCTGCCGTGCCCGACGCTCCGCAGGTCTTCTGCGACTGATAGTCGTGGACGGATTGATAGAAGTTATAAATATCCGAAGGATTGGTCACCTTCTCGTAGGGTTCGACCATCGCCGGCTGCCACAGAGCCGTGTCGGTGGCGAAGCTGTTCACTGTCGAATACGTGTAGCCCTCGATCTCGATCGAGTCGGGATGGGCCCTTGCAATCGCTGTGTCCATCGAGTAATTGGTGGCCGTCTGCGCATTCATCACCAGATCGAATGGAGCTTGCGAATAATAGCTGTCGGCGCGCATCGCGGCAAGGATGTCCCGCGCGCGCACGCTGTAGTCGTAATAGTACTCTGAGTTAGGTGCGCCGGAGCGGTCGGGAAGCGACTGGCCTGAAAAGGACCGCCCATTCCAGCATTCATTGCAGAAGGAAAGATGAATCTGGGTGAACATGCTGGTCCAGGGATCTTCCTGGCCCAGAGCTGCGCGCCGTGCGCCGTAGGTGGTTGTTGACGGACTGGCGAGAAACTCGATCAGATCCGCCGCGTCCGCCGTAGAGAAGCTCACCGGAACTTCCAGATAGGGCTCCGCGTTCAGCAGTTGGCAGATCACCAGATAGTCCTCAAGCGAAAGACTCACCACACCCGATCCGCCCGGACCGACGAAAGGTCCCGTTCCCCCGCCGGTTGGCGCATGCGCATAATCGGGCTGTGTCCAATTGCTCATGGACTCCCCATTCTGGTTCACCCAGTAGCGGAACATGCCGGGATTGTTGCCGATCGACGGGCCGTAGTAGTTCTGCAGCGTCTCAATCACTTCATCGCGCAGAACCGTTGTATTGCTGGGATTCGTGGCGGTTTTCTCGAAGCTCACATTGTCGAGATAAACCGATCCTCCCTTGACGTTAATGGCCACCTGGGCTATGCCGGGCGCTGTGCTGGCTGCCGTTTCCGCCGCCGTGCAGGTATAGGTGTATTGTGCCCAGCTCGACGTTAGATTCGGTGTGTATGAGCTGCATTGGAATCCCCCCTGCGAAAGCCTACGGGCCGAAGCAGACAATACGGGAGTCCCTGAGGCCAATTTGGCCCAGAATGAGAGCTGATAGGCGCCATTCATCAAGACGAAAATATCATCGGTGTCACCGCTGTCAAAATACCAGGACGCGGTCGCGGAAGATCCGCTTGCAATGGCGCTCATGTTGAGGGCTTGAGTGCCGCAGGTCGCGCAGAGATCTGTGGTATCCGAAAGCAGTTGAGCGCCTCCCGATACCGATCCCCACATTCCTCCCTGCGACCCTTCCCACCACGACTCAGGCGTGGGAAAGGTTGACTTGCTCAGGACAACGGTGTCGCCCACGCTGAACGGAGCGTTGCACGGAGTCGAAACCGTGATCACCGGAGCCAAATAAATCAATTGGCCTACGAGGGGATAATTCGGGCCGGTGTTTGAGGCAATAGCGCCCGTGCAGCCAAGCTCGGCGCCGCCCGATTGCGACTCGACGACGGTAAATGTGCCGCCTACCCAGTAGTTCGGCGGAACGCCATCGTATTGATCCGGAATGGTGAAAGTAACCGAGGTTCCGGCCGCCGTCAAAGCCCATATTTGCCGGTTCTGCAACGGCTCGAAGCCCGGATTGAGGGACCCGATCAGGTTCTTGAGAATCTGACCGTTATCGTAATAATCGATGGCCCCGATATTCACTCCTATGCGACTTGTATTGCCCTGCACAATCGACCCATCGTTGAGCGTTAACGTTTGAGCCAATGACGAAACGGAACAAAAAGCCAGAACATAGGACACAAAAACAGCGAAATTACCCTTCATGAACAAATCCCTTCTGCAGCTCTTTGGTTTTTCTTCGACGGTGATTCCTGGCCAGTCCTCGCGAGGGCTAGCCTTGCCGTCAACCTTGGCAATTGCAAAAGGTCAAATCCACACAAGAATCTTTGTTCGGTCGCAGCCAAACTGGGGAATTCTCCATGAAGAACAAAATGCTTCAACGGTCGTGTCTATCTTCTCTTACATTCCGCGAAAGCTGGCTTGAAGCTTGCGAGTAAGCGGACACTTCATGCTGGGTGCAGAAGCGGAGCCGATCTTCGGGCATCTTTACGCTCTACGCCCGGTGTACATCGTTACCCTATTACCTGTAGGGAAACTACACCGGCAGCACACAATTTCGCCACTTCTTCAAGTGCGGACCAATCCGACCAATCAGTCCATGCGGTTAATGTCTGTATCGGATTGTACAGCGTCCGACGAAAATTGCAATACCCACGGCGCATTTTTCATCCGAGGTCGATCCATCCGTTCTGGACGCAACCGCCCAATGGGAAGCGTCGTTGGCCGATCTCTCAGACACTCTTACATCGCGGTGCGCGGCAAGATCGCCGCAAATTGTACCCGACGAATGTCTCCACGCCGGCGCGAGCCCGTTGCTTCTTCCCTTTCCGGCCAGGAGAATCGGCCATTGCCGACCGACAAGTGCGGTGTTTATCTCGTTGACAACGGACTCGCCAGTATGCGAACTATAGACCTTGGAAGCGCAGCAAGCCGGGCACGCGAATCTACTTAGTAAATGCTTATGAGAACAAAAATCGTATTGCTTGTTGTGGCGTTAAGCCTGGCTTGCGGAAGTATGCGCGCGGAGGCCGGGGACCCGCAGCGCAAATGTCCTGTTGTCATCGACAGCGTGGAGTTGAGTTACAACCACCAGGGCGGGGAGTCGAAGCCGCAACTCAGGGTAGCCTTTGTCAATCATGCCGGCAGGAAGATCTCGAACGTCACATTTGGTATGTATGTGCTCGATGCGAGCGGCAATGCGCGGCCCTATCCGGACGACCTGACGTATCGAGAGGGCCTGGAGACCCACAAGACCAAGACTTTTATCTGGGACCTGGATCCCGAAAGCGTGGACATCCATCGTACCGGCGAAACGGTCGTTGTCAAAAAGGTTGGATTTATCGACACTCCGGACTGGATCGACGACGGCTCGGAGTCCTGCGCTTTCACGGTCGACTATCACGCCAGATAAGATGTGCGCCCGAAGCGACTCTATTCCAGCGCTTCGCGCCCCGACCATAATTCGACTCACAGGGAACTGTGCATCGAGTTAGCGGAGTTACGTCGATAGCATACAGAGCCTCCGACCCAACCCTCGATGCGGCACCGGCGAGCAGGGCCGGTTGCCGGTAACCCCGGTGAGGAAGAAGCCAATTCGCTGCATCGTTTCTTTAGTCACTGGAATCGAAGATATTGTGGCCGGTTACCCGCGAAAATGTTGAAAATTGCATACGAACCCGCAACTGGCGGACGGTCCAGGGCAATCGCATGTACGCAGGAACACTGAGGTTAGAGATGCAAAAGGGAACAAACGGAGAATCGGACCCCCAGGGGGTAGGGGGGTCCCCGCCGTATAAGCCGGACCGGTCCGTTCTGGACGGCCGGCCCAATTTCAATCTAGAAGGATTCCGGAAATAATCTGCAAAGACGGGTTCATGCGATTGCCCGGCGCACGATCCTCATGGGCATCCGGGTTTGCATAGGAGGGATTCAATGGCGCGTTGCTCTGCGATTTGCTTCGTTCTGTCGGTTTGCATAGTTCCAGGCCTGGGGGCGCAGACGCCGGTCCCGGCAGTGTCATTGGCAGGCGGGACCGCGGCCACCCCGGTTGCGGACAGCGCGTCGAAGGCCTACACCGTTCCTGCCGGGACCAGGATTCTGCTTTCACTGAAGCACGAGATCAGCACACGGGTCGCAAGGCCCGGCGACACGGTGTATCTCATCTCCGATTTTCCGGTGGTTGAAGACGGGGCGGTGGTCATCCCCGCCGGCATGTACGTCAGAGGAGTCATCGACCGCGTGCAGCGGCCCGGTAGAGTTAAGGGACGCGCGCAGCTTCAAATGCACCTTACGTCGATGATCTTTCCCAACGGTGTGGAGATTGCGGTTCCCGGCCCGGTCAACAATATTCCCGGCTCGACGGGGGCAAAGGTCAAGAACTCCGAGGGTACCGTCGAACAAGCCGGATCCGTGGGGCACGATGCGCAAACGATCACCGGCAACACCGTGGAGGGCGCGGGCGTAGGCGGGCTTGTTGGATTGGGGACAGGGAATGTTGGGATGGCAACCGGGGTTGGCGCGGGCGCCGGAGCGGCGGTGGGCGTTCTGACCACCCTGTTCACGCGCGGCAACGATATCGTGTTTCCTGAGGGGACCACGCTGGAAATGGTCCTTGCGCGCCCGGTGGTGGTGCGGCAGGAACAACTGGCGGGCATGCCCGGCTACACTGGAATGACCATATCCGCTCCGCCGTCCAGGCCTTGACCTAACAACCAGGACGAAACCATTGCGACAGATGCAGGTTGCTCCCCGGCATAGACCCCCGTGCGATTCGATCTTGCGGAGACGAAGCGATTCGCCTCCGTCCTGGTTGCGACCTCGCTGCAAGCAGACTGCAAAAACGCCGGACCGGCGGCCATGACGTCTCTCGCCGGATGGCTGAACCCCACGCGATTCATCGGATTGGTTTCCTACGCTTTTGCCGCTATTTGCTGCGGCATTGCGTGGGGCAAAAACCGCAAGACTGCGCGCGGGAGCCGCCTCGCCGCGGTTCTTGCAATTATGGATGCGGGACTGTTTCTGGACCTGGCGTTCAGCATCCGATGGCAACTGCATGACCTGCTGGAAGGCGAAGCGATCCGGGAGAATCTGTACGCCCAACGCTCCGGCCCGCAGCTTGCGGCGCTGGGGCTTTTGGGCGCAGCCGCGGCAGCCGGCATAGGCCTGGCCTTTCAGCGTCTTCGCGGCAGAACCGGCGCAATGATGGCGGCCTGCGGCGCCATTCTCTCCTTAGGCTTCTGGTGTGTCGAAGTGATTTCCCTGCACGCTACTGACAAAGTGTTTTACCACACCGTTGACGGAGTCATGCTGGTGAGCCTGTGCTGGGTCACATGCTCCTTGATGACCGGTCTGGGCATTCTGTGGGATGCGCGTGCGGGCCGTGCCAATGCGCGCCAGGGCGCCAACTCCCCAGGGTCGCCGCCGTCTTCTCTCACAGATTCTTGAGAAAGAAGCCGGTGAGCCTCTCGAAGAGGATCAGGCGTGCCCCGCGATCCTGGAACAAGTCGCGCCGGCCGGGAAAGAGCAGAATATCGGCATATTTTCCCCTGTTCAAGAGCTCATCCAGCAGCATGAAGGAATTCTCCATATGCACTCTGTCGTCCAGCGTCGCCTGTGCGAGCAAGAGCGGCACACTGAGATTCTTGGCATTCTCCAGGGGAGAAGAGGATAGCCAGCCGTCCTGATTGCGTATCGGGTCTTCCAGGTAACGCTCGGCAAAGACCGCGTCGTAAAGATGCCAATCCGTAATCGGGGAACCAGCAAACCCCGCCTTGAAAAGCAAAGGACGGTCAAACAAGCCATGGAGCGCCAGGAATCCTCCGTATCCCCATCCGCAGATGCCGATGCGCGTCTTGTCGACCCAAGACAGAGAGCGCAGATAGAAGACTTCGTCTCGCACGTCGGCCAACTCCGCCGCGGAAAATCGCAAGTGCACCGGCTCCTCAAACAGATGGCCTCGCCCGGCGGAGCCGCGGTTATCGACAGCGAAGACGATATAACCGTTCTGCGCCATCAGAGCGAACCATAAGGAAATATCCCCGCCCCATGCTTCACGCACGATCTGCTCGCCAGGTTCGCCGGCAACGTAGACGATCACCGGGTATTTCCGCGCGGCATTGAAGTCCGGAGGCTTCATCATCCAGGCATTCATATCCGTGCCCAGGTGTGTCTTCACGGAAAGGAACTCCATGGAGTTGATCGGGCTCTCTGCCCAGCCGGCGCTCTCCTTTCCGCTCAGAGTTGCAATCGTGCTTCCGTCGGTACGAATCAGGTCTTGGCGGGGTGGCGTGGCGTGGTTCGACCAGGTATCCGCCAGAGCATCGCCGGAAGGCGACAATACCGGGTTGTGAGTGCCCTTCTGCCGCGTGATGCGCTTGAATCCCGTTCCGTCAAGATTTACGCAATAGAGTTGGCGCTCGAGGACGCTCGCTTCGGTTGCCGTAAAGTAGACAACGCCGGCAGTCTCGTCGACTCCAACCAGCGAAGTAACTTCCCAGTTTCCCTTTGTAAGTTGGACGAGTTCGCGGCCCGATAGGTCGAAAAGATAGAGATGGCGATAACCCGAGCGCTCGCTCGACCAGAGAAAGCGGCGCGAATCTTTGAGAAAATGCAGGCCGTTGCTCAGATTGATCCAATAAGCATCTTTCTCGGTAAGGATCGCGCGCGTCTTTCCCGTGTCTGCGTCCGCCAGGAGAAGATCGAGAGTCTTCTGGTCGCGGCTGAGACGCTCGATGGCAAGATGCTTGCCGTCCGGCAGCCACTGCACCCGCGGGATGTATACGTTTGTGTCGCTGCCGAGGTCGATCCGGATCGTCTTGCGGCCAGACAGCGCTTTCACGAAGAGACGAATCGCGGGAATCGCCCCGCCTGGCTTAGGATAGGCGATCGAGCGCTCATCGCCATCGGAACCGCGGAGCGTGTATTTGTTCACCGCGCGATCGTCCGTCTCCATCCAGGCGATGGAGGACGAATCAGGCGACCACCAATATGCAGACTGCAATCCCAGTTCATGAGAATAGACCCAGTCCGGTTCGCCCTCTCGCAGATCGCTGCTTCCCGCAGGCGCAAAGGCGTGCGCCGCGCCGTTTGCGGCATCCGCCAGCCAAAGGGTATGGTCCTCAAGAAAGCTGACGAAACGCCCGTCCGGGCCGATCTGGGGATTGGCGAGACCGGATCGACCTTTCACAAGGAGCCGGGAAGAACGAGTATTGAGGTCAAACCAGGCGAGTCCATCGCTGCCGGCAAGCAACAGAGCGTTGCCGCCGGGAGCCCAGGCATAGGTCTCAAGCTGTTTCCCGGCTTCGGCCTCGTCGCCGCCTGGCGCGCGATGCAAGCGATCGGCGCCGAAAGCGGCGGCGATCTCGCTATCGGAAACAAGCAGCTTTTGCCCGCCGGCCGCTGCATCGACGCTCCAGATCTCGATGCCCGGGGAACGGTCCATGGAATTGCCCAGCCTTGGAGTTATCCGAGTAAAGCTCAGACTCTTGCCGGAAGGACTCCAGGCCAGATTTGCAGGCAGAGCTTTGTCCAGTTCACGCTCCTCCGCTATGCGCTCGATGGCGAGGGGTCCGGTCACCGGCGGGGGCTGCGCGGCCAGTCTTCCAGCCATCGCCGCCAAAGTGAGCGAGGTCAATGTGAGAGTCAATAGCCGCGAGGTCTTCCCGTCCACCATGCCGATGCCGATCCTCCTTCGATTAGCTTGCACCTCTGCGAATTGTAGCAAGCAGATTGTTCTTGTACGGTCAACCGAGATGGATCCGGCCGCCGTTGATCTCAATTTTCCGGCTGTCTTTACCGAACCTCGAGAAGACAAGGCCCCGAATCTTCCGTGGCACCAGGAGGGTATCTTCAAGACATCCTGCGTCCGCGACCTAGACCTTTTGTATTAGCTTTTGTCGCAGCCTGTTTGGTAACCATAAAGAGTTACTAATGTTCGGGTTGCCAATTTGTGTTTTCGTTCTACAATATATATGTCTGGGTTCCCCAAAATTTCAGACAACGTCGGTCAACAACACAAAAACAGAAGCTGTTTCGGGCCAATTCCCTGCGTTTCCGGTCGAGCGGATATTCGTGTGTGGACCCGGCAAGGAAGTGACGGGCTCTGCAAAGCAAGGGGAGTTATATCCCTGGCCTTTGGACCGCTCCTTCTTCTGACTCGTTCCATTTCGCTCGAGAGGCGGAGTGTCTATATGGCCAGCCATGGGCAAGCAGAAGCAGAAAGAGGAAGTCCTTGGACTGGCACATTGCAATGAAGTATTGGGGTAGAGGGGTGCGACCCTCGCTCGAATGAAACGTGAACTTGCAAGAGGGGGTCGTTCATGTCAAGTTTGCACGAAGTGCGCCGGGCAGCGGCGAAGGGTGGCAGCGGCCTGCGGGCGTTGCTCGGAACCGGGCTTCTTCTGGTGGCTGGCAGTTTAGCGATGAATGCTCAGGTCAGTGTAACTACCTGGCGCTATGACATTGGACGAACCGGGCAGAACCTGAATGAGACTATCCTGACGCCCTCCAATGTGAACCCCACGCAGTTTGGCATGCTCTTCTCGCAAGCGGTGGACGGATACGTCTACGCGGAGCCGCTCTATCTACCCGGCGTGACCATCGGCGGGCAGTCGCACAATGTGGTATTCGTTGCGACCGAGCATGACAGCGTCTATGCCTTCGATGCGGACAGTAACGGCGGCGCCAACGCTAACCCACTCTGGTTTGCCTCGATGTTAAGCACGGCACACGGAGCCGCGGCCGGGGCCACTACAGCTTCCTCGAATACCATAGGAACCGATATCATTCCGGAGTTGGGGATCACAGGAACCCCGGTCATCGATCCGGCGACTGGCACGCTGTATGTTGTGAGCTTTACCCTGGAAGGCAGCAACTACTTTCTGCGGCTGCACGCCCTGGACGTGACTTCCGGAGCGGAGAAGTATGGTGGACCGGTGGTTATCACCGCAACGGTTCCCGGTACGGGAAACGGCAGCTCAGGCGGCACGCTGACCTTGGACCCCGAGTGGGAGAACCAGCGGCCCGGCCTGCTGCTGCTCAACGGCATCGTCTGGATCGCTTTCAGTTCCCACGGCGACAACGGCCCCTGGCATGGCTGGATCCTGGGATATAACGAACAGACCTTGAAGCAGACCGGGGCGTTCTGCACCTCTCCGAACGGTGTTGGCGCCGGCGTATGGATGGGTGGCGCCGGGCTGGCAGCCGATGTGCTCGACCCCATCAATCATCCGTATGGACGCATCTTCCTGGCCACGGGAAATGGCGACTTCACGGCGACCACGCCGTATGCCGCCGGCATGGACTACGGCGACAGCATTCTCAATCTGGACCTGACGAACGGCGTGCCGACGATCCAGGATGATTTCACGCCGATGGGTCAGGCTCAAGATGACGCCGGGGATGCGGATCAGGGATCCGCGGGCGTGATGATTGTGCCGACTCAGACCACTGGCAGTTACCCCTACCTGCTGGTGCAGGCAGGAAAGACGGGTGAAGTCTACCTGCTCAATCGACAGAATCTCGGGGGATACAACACCACCGCCGACCAGGTCGTACAGGAGCTTCCGTATGCGGTCGGGAATGTGGGTACCTGGAATTCGCCAGCCTATTTTAACGGAACGGTCTACTATTGGGGCGAGTATGACACGATGAAGGCATTTCCCCTGGTCAATGGACTGCTTACCGGCCCTACCGCGACCTCCTCCGAGTCGTATGTCTATCCCGGGGCGAATCCGGTGATATCGGCGAGCGGTAACGCGCAGGGAATCGTCTGGGCGCTCGAGACCGACGGATATATGACTTCCCTCCCCGCGGTGCTGACGGCGCATCTGGCAAGCGAAATCTCGACCACTCTCTATTCAAGCGCCACAAACCCCACACGCGACAGGCCAGGCAACGCGGTCAAGTTCACTGTGCCGACCGTGGTAAACGGGAAGGTATATGTCGGCTCACAGTACGAGTTGAGCGTGTATGGACTGCTGAATGGAGAACCAACGGCAGCGGATCCGGTGCTCAGTCCGTCGGCAGAGAGCTTCAGCGGCAGCCTCACGGTGAGTATGACGGATGCAACGCCTGGAGCGACGATCTACTATACCCTCAATGGCACGACGCCGACGGTCACGTCGCAGGCATACGCAGCCCCGATCACCCTTTCGGCAACAACAACGATTCAAGCGATGGCGAGCGCTCCCGGCTACCTTCAGAGCGGGGTAAGTTCTGGGACATATGTCAATACGTCGCAAGTGAGTACACCGACCTTTAGTCCTGGTCCCGGCACCTTCACGCAAGCGGTTTCGGTGACCATCGGCGATGCCACTCCTGGAGCGACGATCTACTACACAACCGACGGGACGACGCCGACGACCGCCTCGACGCAGTACACCGGAGCGGTGACTGTGAGTGCCACCGAGACCCTGAACGCGATCGCCGTAGCTTCGGGCTTTGTCAACAGCGATGTGGCGAGCGCGACTTACACAATCAACACGGGACAGACGGGGATCGACTTTCCGGTGGGGTTTGCTTCGACCGCAGGAATCATGATACTGAATGGCAATACCGACCTCGACGACTCCCGTCTGCAACTGACGAATGGAGCAACGGGCGAAGCCTCGTCGGCATGGTACTACCAGCCGGTAAATGTCCAGGCATTCACGACCGAATTCAGTTTCCAGTTATCCAATCCAGCCGGAGAGGGGATAACCTTCGCAATCCAGGGGAACAGCAACACCGCTCTAGGCGAGGCCGGATCGGGGCTGGGCTATCAAGGGATCCCCAATAGCATCGCGGTCAAGTTCGATCTCGATAACGCAGCGGGTGAGGGTCCGGATTCAACCGGCCTGTATGTTAATGGCGCCAGCCCCACGGTTCCCGCCATCGACTTGAGCACAACCGGCATCGACCTGCACAGCGGCGACACGATGGATGTAACTCTGACCTACAACGGCACCATTCTGTCGATGATCATGACGGACATAGTGACCGGCGCTGCCTATTCCACAAGCTGGACAGTGAATATCCCTTCAATCGTGGGAGGCGATACTTCCTATGCCGGATTTACGGGAAGCACGGGCGGACTTGCATCGAGCCAAAAGATTTTGACGTGGGTCTACACAACCATTTCCAACAGCTTGCCGGTTACGACCTCGCCGATCTTCAGCCCTCCCGGCGGAGCATATAACGCGTCTCAGTCAGTGAGCATCAGCAGCGGGTCCGGGGGCGCGGCGATCTATTACACAAGCAACGGAACGACTCCAACGACCTCATCGACGCTGTACAGCGGTCCAATCACGGTGAGCGCGAGTGAAACATTGAATGCAATCGCCGTTGCTTCCGGCTATGGTCCCAGTGCGCTGGGAACCGCGACCTATACGATCGCCCCCACCCTGCCTGCGCCGGTTCTATCTCCGTCGCCGGGCACTTACGCCACAGCGCAGACGGTGGCCATCAGCGATACCAAGACCGGAGCATCCATCTACTACACCAATGATGGGACCACGCCGACCACCTCGTCCAACCCTTATAGCGGCCCGATCGCAGTGAGCGCGAGTGAGACTGTTCAGGCCATAGCGGCGGAAACAGGCTACAGCAACAGCCCGATTGCAGGCGGCACGTACACCATCGCGGCCGTGCTTCCCCCGCCCACGTTCTCGCTGGCGTCCGGGACGTACACCACGTCGCAGTCGGTGGCGATCAGCGATGCGACATCGGGCACGATCATCTACTACACCACCAATGGGACCACGCCTACTACGTCGTCCAGCGTCTACAGCGGGGCGATCACGGTGAGCGCAACCGAGACGCTGGAAGCCATGGCGGTGGAGACGGGCTATGCCAACAGCCCTGTGGCAACAGCGGTCTACACGATCAGCTTGCCGGGCACCACCTACATCAACTATGTGGCCAACGAATTCAATACCAGCGCTTTGAACCTGAACAATGGCGCGACGGTGACCGGCGGGATGCTGCAACTGACCGACGGAGGAGTGGGGGAAGATCGATCTGCCTGGTTTGCGACCGAGGTACCGGTGCAGAGCTTCATCACCAACTTCACCTTCGAGCAGTTGAACGCCGCCGCGGACGGCATGACCTTTGCGATTCAGAGCGGCGGCGTCTGGGCGCTGGGCGATCCCGGCGGCGGTCTGGGTTATGAGGGCATTGCCGACAGCGTGGCGGTGAAGTTCGATCTGTACGACAACGCCGGCGAGGGGCCCGATTCGACGGGGCTGTATACCGGCGGCGCGGCTCCGACAGTGCCCGCAATCGATCTGAGTTCGACGGGGATCAACCTTCACAGCGGGGACATCATGGCCGCGCAAATGGTCTATAACGGGACCAATCTGACCATGACGCTGACCGACACAGTGACCAACGCGACGGTGACGGAGGTCTTCCCGGTGAACATCCCCAGCATGGTGGGAGGCGATACGGCATTCGTCGGATTCACCGGCGCCACGGGAGGCTCGGCGGTGACACAGAATGTATTGTCGTGGACGTATGTGAGTCCGGCGGGACAGTTTGCCGCTACGCCGACGTTCTCGGTTGCGGCCGGGAGTTACCCGACGCCGCAGACAGTGACGATCAGCGACGCGACGGCTGGAGCCACGATTTACTACACCACCAACGGGACCATGCCCACGACGTCATCGACCGTGTACAGCGGCCCAATTACGGTAAGCACGACGGAGACGCTGGAAGCCATCGCGGTTGAGACGGGCTATAACAACAGCGCGGTAGCCACGGCAGCTTACACCATCAGCAGCACGGCGCTTCCAGCACCGACGTTTTCGCCAATTGCCGGAACGTACACCACGTCGCAGTCAGTGACGATCGGCGACGCGACGGCGGGCACCACGATCTACTACACGACCAATGGGACTACGCCTACCACCTCGTCAACCAAATACACGGGCGCGATCACGGTGAGCGCGACGGAGACGCTGGAGGCCATGGCGATCGAGACGGGCTACACCAACAGCGCAGTAGCAACGGCGGTCTTCAATATCAATCCGGTATTGCCAACTCCTGCATTTACGCCCGCTGCGGGCAGCTACACCACGTCGCAGTCGGTGACCATCGGCGACGCGACGGCGGGGACCACGATCTACTACACGACCAATGGGACTACGCCTACCACCTCGTCAACCAAATACACCGGCGCGATCACGGTAAGCGCAACCGAGACGCTGGAGGCCATGGCGGTGGAGACGGGCTACACCAATAGCGCTGTGGCCACGGCGGCTTATACCATCACTCCTGTGCTTCCCGCGCCCACGTTCTCGCCCGCTGCCGGGACGTACACCACGTCGCAGTCGGTGACCATCAGCGACTCCACATCCGGGACCACGATCTACTACACCACCAACGGGACGACGCCCACGACGTCGTCAACCAAATACACGGGAGCGATCACGGTAAGCGCGACAGAGACGCTGGAAGCGATTGCAGTCGAGACGGGCTACACCAACAGCGCGACTGCGACGGCGGCTTACACCATCGCTCCGGCGCTTCCCGCGCCCACCTTCTCGCCCGCTGCGGGCAGCTACACCACGTCGCAGTCGGTGACCATCAGCGACTCCACATCCGGGACCACGATCTACTACACCACCAACGGGACTACGCCTACCACCTCGTCAACCAAATACACGGGTGCGATCACGGTAAGCGCGACAGAGACGCTGGAAGCGATTGCAGTCGAGACGGGCTACACCAACAGCGCGACTGCGACGGCGGCTTATACGATTGGCACAGTGCTTCCCGCGCCCACATTCTCGCCCGCTGCGGGCACCTACACCACGTCGCAGTCGGTGGCGATCAGCGATGCGACATCGGGCACGATCATCTACTACACCACCAATGGGACCACGCCTACTACGTCGTCCAGCGTCTACAGCGGGGCGATCACGGTGAGCGCAACCGAGACGCTGGAAGCCATGGCGGTGGAGACGGGCTATGCCAACAGCCCTGTGGCAACAGCGGTCTACACGATCAGCTTGCCGGGCACCACCTACATCAACTATGTGGCCAACGAATTCAATACCAGCGCTTTGAACCTGAACAATGGCGCGACGGTGACCGGCGGGATGCTGCAACTGACCGACGGAGGAGTGGGGGAAGATCGATCTGCCTGGTTTGCGACCGAGGTACCGGTGCAGAGCTTCATCACCAACTTCACCTTCGAGCAGTTGAACGCCGCCGCGGACGGCATGACCTTTGCGATTCAGAGCGGCGGCGTCTGGGCGCTGGGCGATCCCGGCGGCGGTCTGGGTTATGAGGGCATTGCCGACAGCGTGGCGGTGAAGTTCGATCTGTACGACAACGCCGGCGAGGGGCCCGATTCGACGGGGCTGTATACCGGCGGCGCGGCTCCGACAGTGCCCGCAATCGATCTGAGTTCGACGGGGATCAACCTTCACAGCGGGGACATCATGGCCGCGCAAATGGTCTATAACGGGACCAATCTGACCATGACGCTGACCGACACAGTGACCAACGCGACGGTGACGGAGGTCTTCCCGGTGAACATCCCCAGCATGGTGGGAGGCGATACGGCATTCGTCGGATTCACCGGCGCCACGGGAGGCTCGGCGGTGACACAGAATGTATTGTCGTGGACGTATGTGAGTCCGGCGGGACAGTTTGCCGCTACGCCGACGTTCTCGGTTGCGGCCGGGAGTTACCCGACGCCGCAGACAGTGACGATCAGCGACGCGACGGCTGGAGCCACGATTTACTACACCACCAACGGGACCATGCCCACGACGTCATCGACCGTGTACAGCGGCCCAATTACGGTAAGCACGACGGAGACGCTGGAAGCCATCGCGGTTGAGACGGGCTATAACAACAGCGCGGTAGCCACGGCAGCTTACACCATCAGCAGCACGGCGCTTCCAGCACCGACGTTTTCGCCAATTGCCGGAACGTACACCACGTCGCAGTCAGTGACGATCGGCGACGCGACGGCGGGCACCACGATCTACTACACGACCAATGGGACTACGCCTACCACCTCGTCAACCAAATACACGGGCGCGATCACGGTGAGCGCGACGGAGACGCTGGAGGCCATGGCGATCGAGACGGGCTACACCAACAGCGCAGTAGCAACGGCGGTCTTCAATATCAATCCGGTATTGCCAACTCCTGCATTTACGCCCGCTGCGGGCAGCTACACCACGTCGCAGTCGGTGACCATCGGCGACGCGACGGCGGGGACCACGATCTACTACACGACCAATGGGACTACGCCTACCACCTCGTCAACCAAATACACCGGCGCGATCACGGTAAGCGCAACCGAGACGCTGGAGGCCATGGCGGTGGAGACGGGCTACACCAATAGCGCTGTGGCCACGGCGGCTTATACCATCACTCCTGTGCTTCCCGCGCCCACGTTCTCGCCCGCTGCCGGGACGTACACCACGTCGCAGTCGGTGACCATCAGCGACTCCACATCCGGGACCACGATCTACTACACCACCAACGGGACGACGCCCACGACGTCGTCAACCAAATACACGGGAGCGATCACGGTAAGCGCGACAGAGACGCTGGAAGCGATTGCAGTCGAGACGGGCTACACCAACAGCGCGACTGCGACGGCGGCTTACACGATTGGCGAGGTAACCACCTATATCAACTATGTGGCCAGCGAATTCAATGCCAGCGCTTTGGCGTTGGACAACGGGGCGACGGTGACCGGAGGATTGCTGCAACTGACCGACGGAGGAACAGGAGAAGATCGATCTGCCTGGTTCGCGACCGAGGTTCCGGTGCAGAGCTTCACTACCAACTTCACGTTCCAGCAGTTGAATGCCACAGCGGACGGAATGACTTTTGCGATTCAGAGCGGCGGCATCTGGGCGCTGGGCGATCCCGGCGGCGGGCTGGGCTATGAGGGGATTGCCGACAGCGTGGCGGTCAAGTTCGATCTGTACAACAACGCCGGTGAGGGCATCGACTCCACTGGGCTGTATACCGGCGGCGCGGCGCCGACGGTGCCCGCAATCGATCTGAGTTCGACGGGGATCAACCTTCACAGCGGGGACATCATGGCCGCGCAACTGGTCTATGACGGGACCAATCTGACCATGACGCTGACCGACACGGTGACCAACGCCACAGTGACGGAGGTCTTCCCGGTGAATATCCCCAGCATAGTGGCAGGCAGCACGGCTTATGTCGGATTTACAGGCGCCACGGGCGGCCTGTCTGCAACACAGAATGTGCTGTCGTGGACATACTCAGCTCCGTAGTTCGTTATGAGTGCCGTTCCGGCAGGGAGGTGGTGATGATGTATTGCGACAGGGTTTTGGGACGGCTTCGATAGCGGGTGGGCATAATCTGCCGGACGGGGCAGGACCGTCGGCCACTCGAGAGCAACAAAGAGACAGCTCAACGCTCGACACTGCGTATCCTGTCCTTAGAATGTGTTTGTGATGCGCAGGGCAAAGCTTCTTGATGGCCCAATGGCATTGCCGGAAAACAGGCCGCCGAAATCAATCACGTTCAGCACGTTATTCAGGTTTTGGCCATCCGCCTGGAAGCGCATCTTCACGCGGTCCGATTTGTAGATGTCCACGCCCGCTGAAGCGTTTGCCTGAAAGGCAGGATAGATTCGGCCACGAGCGAAGTTGATGCGATCCAGCACCTGCTGACCATACTGGGCCAAAACGGTGGATGGATCGCCGTCAAAGTCGAAAGGCAGCCCGCTGTCATATTGCACGCCAAACGCAGCCCACAAGCGCGGTGTTAGCTGAAAGCGAATGCGACCGCGAACGGAATTGCGCTGGTCCTGCGAATCAGGCGCGTGACCGGTCAACCGCGACGCGGCCAGACTGGCGCCAGAGCCGAAGAAGAGCCCGCCGGTCACCGGAAACCAGGCGTTGCCGACAATGTAGGAATAACTTCCAAAGCCGGAGAAACGATGCCAGTCGGGAATCTCAATCTTCCCTTCAGCGCCGTAAAGGATCGCTTTCCGGAAGGAGATAGGAAAGCTGATTGTGGTGTTAAATATCTGACTATCATCGGCGTAGTTATCGACAACTCTTCTGAAGTAATTGCTTCCCAGCTTCAGATGCCCCAAGAATACCTTGCTCACACCAGCTTCGTAGTAATCTCCGTGCGATGGCCGAACGGGCAGATTCAGGAAGCCTTTTGGATCGAAGCTTGCAACCAACGGCGAACTCGACAGCAGGATGTTCTCGAACGATGGGGTTTGAAATATCCGGTCGTAGGAGAAATGCAAGACGGTGTTTGCCGTTAGAAAGTAATGTGAAATGGCAAGACGCGGCTCGAAGGCTTGCTGGTTAAGAAGCAGTTGATAGTGGTCCCAGCGCAGGCCGGCATTCATGGTCCAGTTGTGCAGCCGGATCAGATCCTGCACAAAGACTGACTGCTCCAGGTCTGGACGATTGGCCTGATATGCAAAACTCAACGGCGAGCCGGGGTCGAATTGCGCAGGGTCGGTGATGCTCAAGTTCAACATCTCATTCAGAAAAATGTTGTCCGACTCGACGCCTGCCTTCCATTCATTCCGGCCGTGATCGATGGTCGCGCTGGCTTTGAAGTATCCCTCGCGAAACCAGTTGTGCTGAAGGACAATGACCGGCGTCGACTCGGGGTTGGAGTAGAAGTCATTCGAGTTGGCGCGAACCATCCCGCGCAGATCGCCTGTGGCGCAAGACGAAAATATGTGCTGGTAGGAGGCGGACCCCATGGTTTCAAAGTTGCCGGCGTTTTGGCGTTGCCCTGCCGTCTGCTGCACCATTTCGTTCGGGATCTCATAGCGTGCGAGTTCATGACGCACGATGAATCGGACGCGATCGCTCGGCGTCGGGTCGCGCGCGTAATCCACGGAGAAATCGCCCACTGTTCCGGTATTCGAATAATTCTGGGGAACCACAGGGTTCAAATAATGTTCCGTCATGCTTCCGCTTGCACTTCCGCCGAATGTATTTTTGCCCCGGACGTACTGTCCCTTCCCAAACGCACCGTCCGAATCATAGCTGCCACTGGAAAGAACGATCTGACCATGGAAGCCCTGCTGAGAGTCTTGAACAGTGTTGAGTTCGACCACGCCTCCCATCTTCCGTCCGTACTCCGCGGGAATGCCAGCGGTGTAGATGCTCATCGATTCGAGATCGTCGGCTTCAATCTCCGGTCCGAAGCTCGGAGAGCGATTGTCCGTCAAGGGTATTCCATCAACCACAAACTGCGTCTGATATTCCGAGCCGCGGGGATGCAGCACGGCATTGCCTTCATAGAGCCAGCCAGGCTGCGAGTTTATCAAATCTTGAAGATCGCGGCCGGGAACTGAACTGAGCCGGTTTTGGATAACCTCCGAGCCTACCTGACTCACTGAGCCTGCCTCGTCAGGATCGTTGAGTGTGTTGGTTGCACGAACGGTTATCGATTCATTCGCCTGAGGCAGTTGGAGTTGAATACTCACCGCAACTGGCAACGACGAGCGAATCTCGATCGATTCCGATTTTGCCGCGAAGCCCGGCCGGTTGATTTCGAGCTGGTATAGGCCGAATGGAAGGCGCTGCACATCAAGGTATCCCTGGTCGCTGGTCGCGAGAGCATTGTGATATTGATTCGCTCTGCTGACGATCAGAACCGTTGTCTTCACGCCTAGACCGGCTGGATCGATCACTTTGAGGCGCAATTCTCCCTGATTTGTTTGGCAAATCAGCGGGATGGCAAAAAAGACGAAAAGAGCCAAGGATTTCTTCATAGAGAGCAGGCCTCTGTGATTGGGCTGTCGATCTGTGGCAACGATTGAAGAACTCAATTGTGGACAGCTCACCGAGACTCTGAGAGCGTGAATAGTGTGCTCTGCCAGTCTGAATACTCCCCTCAGGGTAGATTTGTCCAGTCTTTTCAATCTCCAGCGAGTTCAAAGACCTTCTTCGAAAATGTTGAACAAAACGCGAAGAACGGAATATACATGGACGAAGAAAGCCGAGCGGATGCTTGCGGCTGACTCGGCCGCAAAACCGGCTCTTTCATGCTCGCTGGCGTCGCGCTCTCGGGGAGGCCGCCGGGACCGAATGCGCGGTCATGATTTTCTTTGAGCAGTTCCGGGATCCAATCTTGCTTCATACACTATTATTTGTCATCGTGCAGACCGCTTGAATAGGCTAACCTATTTTCATGAGCGCGATATTCCTTTTGCCGGGTCTGCTTTCGCTCTATCTTGTGATCCGCGGACGAATCGAGACGGCGTTTCTTTCCGTGTACCTTCCCGCACTCTTGTTGCTCCCCGACGGATACGCGCTCAGATTCCCTCATTTTCCTGCAATCTCCGCGGCCCAGTCGGCGTTGATCCCGATAGGCGCGGTGGCGTTGTATCGCCTCTTGCGCAACGGCATTCCCTCGCTAATGGATATTCTGGTGACATTGTTCATCTTCAGTTCCACCTTAAGCGAGGTTCTTCGCGAACGGGTGATGAACGACGGCATCTTCGCCGCCATGATCTCCTTCATATCGATCTTCCTCGCCTATGCGGCAGGGCGCATGATCATCGAGCCCGGCCTCCGCCTGGCTACCGTCCGGCGCTTTGTGATTCTGATTCTGTTGCTGGGTCCTCTAGGCCTCTACGAATGGCGCATGGGACAGAGTCTCTATGGCATCGTAGGACAGAGGATCTTCAATCTGGACAGTGTCCGGACGTTCATTCAAATGAGATCCGGACACGGAAGAATGGCGGTCTCCTTCAATGATGCCGAGTTGGCGGGAGTCGTCTTTGGGATGACTGCTGCTTTGAATGTATGGCTGGTTTACTTAAACAAATGGCGTGGTTCCGCGGCGCATCTCGGCAGGTCGCTTGGGTGGCTTGAGAACTATCACATTCCAGGCCTGTTGCTCTTGCTGTACATCTATCTCACGCAATCCCGCGGACCTTTGCTCGCCGTCGGCGTTGCTTACCTAATCCTTCAAATTCCCAAATTCAAGAATAAAAAGGCCGCAACCGCTCTGGTGGCCATTCTGATTGCCGTGGCCGCTTTGGGCACCTATCAGTATTTCTCTCACTATACAAACGTCTCCGACCCAAACTCCGTTGTGAATGAGCAGCAAGGAAGTGCCCTCTACAGGCGTCAGATGAACGAACTTTACCAACCCATCGTGAAAGCGGGCGGCTTCCTCGGCTGGGGCGTGCTAAGCCGTCCGGTCCTTCCCGGCATGTTCTCTATAGATAACGAGTTCTTGCTCGTTCATCTTTCCTATGGGAACTCTGGGTATATCCTTTTTGTACTTATCGCCGTGGAAACGTTTCGGCGGCTGATTATGCGCTCATGGAGACTTGAGGCGCCTGAGGATCAAGCCTTTGCAGTTGCCCTTCTGGCGGCCATGGCGGTCTTCTGGATATCGATCTCCACGGTGTTCATGGGTGAGCAAACGCCGCAGATCGCCTTCTTGCTGATCGGCTGGAGTCAGTCTGTCTCGCCAGTTTCCACGAGGCCGGTAGCCGTGCCGGAGGGTAGATTGCGCCCCCGGTTCAGCTTCAGACGGATATTCAGTTAGGCGCAATTTCCTGCCTACTCGAGAACGCGGAACCTGCCGTCGCGTGTCCAGAGGGTTCGCCCCGCTCACACATCTGACGCAGCCTATGAAGGCTGACGGTCCACTGAATCAAGGACCAATTCATGGGATCGTTGCGCGGCGAGCTCATTTGGGGTTCAAACTTGCCAGCGCTATGGTTGAATCAAAAGTTCCTTAAAAGAAGTGATTGTGACCCATAATACAGTGCGGATGATGTGCAGACAGTCGGTTAGGCAATCACATCGAGCTCGTGAGCGACCAAATTATGTTGCTTCAGTGATTACTAATGTACTGTTTCTTCCAAGACAATAATCAAAAACAAGATCAAACGAGAGTGCCGAGTGTGATCAGCATCACTGCCTGGCAACAAGTCGCGGCAGAAGATGCATTCAAGGATTCAGAGAATCTGAGAGTTCCTGCTTGAAGGCAGCCGGCAAGCCCGCGGCGCTGCTGGCATAGTACCCATCAGGCAAGGGGGCAATTATGCCGTTTGGAGGGTGGAACGTAAAGACGCCGGAAGTCTGGCTCCGTTTCATCTTGCTCTCAGAGGTATCTTAGTTCGCTTGTGCTCTTTACGTCCGCTTTCGCGACCCGCAAGGCAAGATAAAGGCCGCACCTAGGCAGGACATCGAAGGCATCCCATCGCTGGGAAGGTCCCGTCAAGAGCCAGGTATTGGAGAGGATGCGGAGATGGACGCTCTCGTAGTTATCGATAGAGTTCTTCTCGCGAAATCTCCAAGCACAGTGAGTTTGTACGACAAACGGCTCTGGGACACTTTGGTAACTGAATAGGTCTGAATAAGTGGCCGATTATGTCGATATTGCTGTTTGGCTATGGCCAAACATTGATTCTACTCTGGATTTACTCCACTGCGATTGCCATGGCTCGAAGTTGAAAGACCCGCGTGCGCTAGGGCGTGGCCAAACAATCTCTGCGCGGCCTGCAACGTCACGAAGCGAAACTCTGGGAGGATGCATGTTGAACTGCATCCGCAACCCGCTTCCCTGCGGCCCACATCCAGGAGCAGTAATCATGAAAAGGTATGCATTCTGTGCCGTTGTAACCTCAGTCTTAGCAATTCTTGCTTTTTTTTCTATAACCGCTTCGGCACAGACGTTGTCACTCAATGATGGATCCATCGTTCAGAGCAACACGAATCGCATGGGACTGAACATTGGAGCCATCGAGTATTACGATAGCGGTCAGGTTCTCAAGAACCTTATTGGGTCCCTCAATCCGGGATTCGAGCCTTTGCAGGATAAGCAAATATGGGCCCTGACGACAGCCGGGACTACCACCACCTACACGATTCCGGATCAATACGATGGCGTTCCGCCGAACTACTGGGCAGGCGGCACTTTTACCGTAGTCGAGTCGCAATCGGGTGGTGCGGAGCTTGGCTGCACGGGCACGATTGCCTCGAACACCGGCCCGAATTATCCTCTCAGCAACCAGTCGACTTACACCGCGCCGGCGATCACGGTTTCGACAGCGTGCAACGCTCCGTTCAGCGTGGGCGACACCGTTATCATGAGCATGTCTGGATATCCCACACCTGAGTCTTGGTGGGAGGGGTCGCAGGGAGGAATGTGGGGATCGGTATCGGGAGGCGCTCAACTGCTCACCGACACCACCGACCTCTGCGCGACCTGCGGCACGCAATCCCTCAACATGAACGCTACAACGAGCGGATCCTCTGCGACCGCATCCTGGTACTTTGACAGCTGCGACACCAATGATATTTTCGTTTTGATGAATGGCAGCTATCAGCTCTCCTTCTGGGCCAAGGCGGCCTCAGGCACGCCGGTGCTGACAGCTTCCGCCAGCCGGCTTTCGACGGGAGGATTCAATTGCGGTACATACACCCCGAAATTGAGCTCGAGCTGGGCGCAATACACTTTTGATTGCACGGCCTCTGAATCGCAGGGCGCCACATCGCCGGGCATTGCCCAGGTGGTCATTAACGTCAAGGGAGGATCGGTTTATCTCGACAATGCGAGCTTCGAGAAGACCGGCACGAATCCCAGCAATACCACAGTTCTGCGCGATGAAGTGATTGAGACGCTGCAGAACTACTATGGCCCGTCGATCGGCAGCAATCCCGGCATGTTCCGCTATTGGGTAAATCAAAACGGGGAAACGATGAGCAATTGGACGCAGCCCGACTACGCGCATGCGCCAACCACCAGCGGAGCGGGATATTTTGTGGGTCCAAGTGGATCGGGGTCGGAGAATCTCTCCCTCGAGGACTACCTGATTATCTGCCAACTGCTCAATGCGGAACCCTATCTGGAAGTTCCAGTGACCTTCTCCACGGCGGACGCGGCGAATCTGATCGAGTTTCTGGCCAGCCCGTCAACAACAACCTACGGCGCCCGGCGCGCAGCTCTGGGCCAGGAAGATCCCTGGACCAGCATGTTCACCCAGATTCATCTTTCCTTCTGCAATGAATGCTGGAACGGGGGATCCTTTTCCGGCCAGTCGCTTGCCGACCGCTCCAGCGCACCTAACTCAGAGTACTATTACGACTACAGCGTGCGCGCGCGGGACATCCTTGCCGCAATGCGCGCCGACAGCTATTATTCGCAAGCTCCATTCGATCTGGTGATGAATGCGCAGACGGCCACCAATTACTCGATGGACACAGCGATTGCAAGGGCCCATCCCGACTCGATCGAGATCGAGGGCTACACGTATTCGACAGTGAACAGTTTCGCCACCGACACGGCTCTGTGGCAGCCGGCGATGGTCGAACCCTACGAGAAGGTGACCAATCCTTCGGATATTTATAACTTCTATCAATCCGTCCACGACTATCAGTCGCAGAAGACCTGCGGAGCGTCGGGCACGGCAGCCTGCAATGTCAACATGTACGAGTGGGGTCAGGGCACAACCGGCGGCAGCATCGACCAGACGCACATGGACTACATCAATGCCGGAGCCGGAGAGGGCGTGGTAATGGCCCTGCAGCCACTGCTCAATCTTCAGTACTACGGCATTCGCCCTCAATCGTTCTTTTCGCTGACCGAGTTCAGGAACGGTGCTTCGAAATGGTTTGGTAAACAAACTGTGGGGCAATGTCGTCAACATGGGGGGCGCGACGAACAACGTTCGCCCGGAGTTTCTGGGCGTGCAACTTGTGAACCAATCGATCATCGGCTCCATGTACTCCTGCCCGATTGCAAGTAACCCGACATATAACTTCGCGGGTTCGCCGAACGGGCTTTCTCCCTTGCCTGCGCTTAACAATGTTCCCTATCTCTATGCATTCTGCTTCGAAAACGGAACCAAGCGCTCCCTGGTTTTGATCAACACCGATCTTTCCAGCAGCCACGCCATTAGTTTCTCCGGAACCAATCCTCCGCAGGGAACGGTGACGCAAAGGCAGTATGCTCCCGCGGCGCTGGACGACATGAACGAAACGGCTACCGGGGTTCTCACCAATCTGGCGCCGGCTACGGTTGCGATCGAAACATCTACTCTTTCCAGTCCAGGCTCGATCACTCTGCCGCCTTATTCAGCCACTG
Organism: uncultured Acidobacteriaceae bacterium; assembly: GCA_963710875.1. Taxonomy (GTDB): domain Bacteria; phylum Acidobacteriota; class Terriglobia; order Terriglobales; family Acidobacteriaceae; genus Telmatobacter. The sequence continues at coordinate 49,792 of CAVQBW010000007.1, forward strand.
CGCTGGATTACACCGCGGGGGGTGTGACAGCCGCGGCGGAGCCAACCTTCAGCCCGGCGGCGGGAACTTATAGCACTTCGCAGTCGGTGACCATCAGCGACGCTACGGCGGGCACAACCATCTACTACACCACCAACGGCACTGCGCCCACGACGTCATCCAGCGTGTACAGCGGGGCTATCACGGTAAGCGCGACGGAGACGTTGGAAGCCATAGCGGTTGAGACTAGCTACACCAACAGCTCTGTTGCAACGGCAGCTTACACCATCGATCTGGTGTTGCCCGCGCCCTCGTTCTCGCCGGCGGCCGGGACGTACGCTACGTCGCAGGCGGTGACCATCAGCGATGCCACGGCTGGGACCACCATCTACTACACCACCAACGGCACTGTGCCCACGACGTCATCCAGCGTCTACAGCGGTCCAATCACGGTGAGTGCGACAGAGACGCTGGAAGCCATCGCGGTGGAGACGGGTTACACCAACAGCCCTGCGGCAACTGCTGCTTACACCATCAGCAGCACTACGCTGCCAGCACCGACGTTTTCGCCGGCGGCCGGGACGTACACCACGCCGCAGCCGGTAACCATCAGCGACGCGACGGCGGGCACAACCATCTACTACACCACCAACGGAACCACGCCCACGGCATCTTCGACCAAGTACATGGGCGCAATCACGGTGAGCGCGACGGAGACGCTGGAAGCGATTGCGGTTGAGACCGGCTGCACCAATAGTCCTGTGGCTACAGCGGTCTACACGATCAGCTCGTCAGGCACTACCTACATCAACTACCCGGCCAACGGATTCACGTCCAGTGCTTTGGCACTGGACATGGGCGCGACGGTGACCGGCGGAATGTTGCAACTGACCGACGGGGGGACCGCGGAAGCACGATCCGCGTGGTTCGCGACGGAGGTTCCGGTACAGAGCTTCATTACCAACTTTACCTTCCAGCAGTTGAATGCCACGGCAGACGGCATGACGTTTGCAATTCAGGGCAATAGTATCTGGTCAGTGGGCGACTCCGGTGGAGGGCTGGGATACGAGGGGATTGCTAACAGTGTGGCAGTAAAATTCGATTTGTACAACAACGCCGGCGAAGGCATCGACTCCACAGGGCTGTATACCGACGGGGCGGCGCCGACGGTGCCAGCAATCGATCTGAGTTCGACGGGGATTAACCTTCACAGCGGGGACATCATGGCCGCGCAACTGGTCTATGACGGGACCAATTTGACCATGACGCTGACCGACACGGTTACCAATGCCACAGTGACTGAGGTCTTCCCGGTGAATATCCCCAGCACCGTCGGCAGCAGTACGGCCTTTGTGGGATTCACTGGCGGCACGGGCGGTACGACCTCTACACAGAATGTATTGTCGTGGACCTATGTGAGTCCGGCAGGACAATCCGCTGCGGCGCCTACGTTCTCTCCCGCGGCTGGAACTTACACCACCTCGCAGTCGGTGACGATCGGCGACGCGACGGCGGGCACGACGATCTACTACACCACCAACGGGACAACGCCGACAACGTCATCGGCCAAGTACTCGGGTGCGATCACGGTGAGCGCGACGGAGACGCTGGAGGCGATCGCGGTTGAGACCGGATACACCAACAGCGCTGTGGCTACAGCCGCTTACACTATCGATCCGGTGCTGCCAACGCCCTCCTTCTCGATTGCGGCCGGCACTTACACCACGTCGCAGACGGTGACCATCAGCGACGCGACGGCGGGCACGACGATCTACTACACCACCAACGGAACAACGCCGACAACGTCATCGACCAAGTACTCGGGTGCGATCACGGTGAGCGCGACGGAGACACTGGAAGCGATTGCGGTTGAGACCGGATATACCAACAGCGCTGTGGCTACAGCCGCTTACACTATCGATCCGGTGCTGCCAACGCCGACGTTCTCTCCCGCGGCTGGAACTTACACCACCTCGCAGTCGGTGACGATCGGCGACGCGACGGCGGGCACGACGATCTACTACACCACCAACGGGACAACGCCGACAACGTCATCGACCAAGTACTCGGGTGCGATCACAGTGAGCGCTACAGAGACGCTGGAGGCCATCGCGGTTGAGACCGGATATACCAACAGCGCTGTGGCTACAGCCGCTTACACCATCGATCCGGTGCTGCCCGCGCCCTCCTTCTCGATTGCGGCCGGCACTTACACCACGTCGCAGACGGTGACCATCAGCGACGCGACGGCGGGCACGACGATCTACTACACCACCAACGGGACAACGCCCACCACGTCATCGACCAAGTACTCGGGTGCGATCACAGTGAGCGCTACAGAGACGCTGGAGGCCATCGCGGTTGAGACCGGATATACCAACAGCGCTGTGGCTACAGCCGCTTACACCATCGATCCGGTGCTGCCCGCGCCGACGTTCTCTCCCGCGGCTGGAACTTACACCACCTCGCAGCCGGTGACGATCGGCGAAGCAACCGGCGGGACCACCATCTACTACACAACCAACGGCAGCACGCCGACAACGTCATCGGCCAAATACACTGGCGCAATTACGGTGAGCGCGACGGAGACGCTGGAGGCGATCGCGGTTGAGACCGGATACACCAACAGCGCTGTGGCTACAGCCGCTTACACTATCGATCCGGTGCTGCCAACGCCGACGTTCTCTCCCGCGGCTGGAACTTACACCACCTCGCAGCCGGTGACGATCGGCGAAGCAACCGGCGGGACCACCATCTACTACACAACCAACGGCAGCACGCCGACAACGTCATCGGCCAAATACACTGGCGCAATTACGGTGAGCGCGACGGAGACGCTGGAAGCCATCGCGGTGGAGACGGGTTACACCAACAGCGCTGCGGCTACAGCCGCTTACACCATCGATCCGGTGCTGCCCGCGCCGACGTTCTCGATTGCGGCCGGCACGTACACCACCTCGCAGTCGGTGACGATCGGCGAAGCAACCGGCGGGACCACCATCTACTACACAACCAACGGAACAACGCCGACAACGTCATCGGCCAAATACACTGGCGCAATTACGGTGAGCGCGACGGAGACACTGGAAGCAATTGCGGTTGAGACCGGGTACACCAACAGCGCTGCGGCAACGGCCGCTTACACTATCGATCCGGTGCTGCCAACGCCGACGTTCTCTCCCGCGGCTGGAACTTACACCACCTCGCAGCCGGTGACGATCAGCGATGCGACGGCGGGCACGACGATCTACTACACCACCAACGGAACAACGCCCACCACGTCATCGACCAAGTACACGGGTGCGATCACGGTGAGCGCGACGGAGACGCTGGAGGCCATCGCGGTTGAGACCGGATATACCAACAGCGCTGTGGCTACAGCCGCTTACACTATCGATCCGGTGCTGCCAACGCCGACGTTCTCTCCCGCGGCTGGAACTTACACCACCTCGCAGTCGGTGACGATCAGCGATGCGACGGCGGGCACGACGATCTACTACACCACCAACGGAGCCACGCCAACAACCTCGTCGACAGTGTACAGCGGCGCGATCTGGATGAGTAAAACACATACGCTGCAGGCCATCGCGGTCGAGACCGGCTATTCCAACAGCTCAGTGGGCACGGCGGCTTACACCATCAACCCGCTGCTGCCCGCGCCCTCCTTCTCGATTGCGGCCGGAACTTACACCACGTCGCAGTCGGTGACCATCGGCGACGCGACAGCGGGCACAACGATCTACTACACCACCAACGGGACGACACCCACAACCTCGTCAACTGTGTACGCAGGCGCGATCACGGTCAGCGCGACGGAGACGCTGGAAGCGATTGCGGTCGAGACGGGATATACCAACAGCGCTGTGGCGACAGCGGCTTACACCATCAATGTCGCGCTCGCCGGGGGGGCGAACTTCAGTATCAATGCGTCGAGTACTTCGGCAAACGCGGCGCCGGGAGGCTCGGCAGCTTTTGCCTTTACGGTAACTCCGCTGTCTCCAGAAACGACGTTTCCGGCCGCGGTCAACCTGTCGGCCAGCGGGTTGCCTGCCGGTGCGATATATAGCTTTTCGCCGGCCACGGTAGCGGAGGGCGCGGGCGCTACCGCGGTAACCTTGAGGGTCCAATTGCCGCAAACCGCGTCGGACAAGGAACCGCCTGGCGGCATCGGTGAAAAGCTCACTTCCCGGATGGCCCCACTTGCGCTCGGGCTCCTTCTGCTACCTTTTGCGGGCAGGCTGCGCAATGCCGGCAAGCGATTGGGACGCGCGGCCTCCGCGTTGTTGCTACTCGCCGCGGCTATGATCGCCGTGCCTGGGCTCAGCGGTTGCGGATCGACCAATAGCATCGTCAGTCCAACACAGCAAACCCAAACCTACACGGTAACCGTGACCGGAACCTCGGGCATGCTATCGGAGTCAACCACGTTTACGCTGATGGTCAAACAATGAAGTCGCCAAACAGAATCGAAGAGCAGGATTGATTTAAGTGTTCTATATCTCCCTCCAGACATGACCCGAAAAGGTCATGACGATGGATTCTCGGCTAATTTCCCGCTAAATTGATAAATAGCATATCGAAGACTTCGCAGATTTGATTCAAATCAGCGCAAAGATCTCTTCAAGAGAAACCAATGTTCACTCATAGTGATTGGCCAGCCGGCGCTGTCAACGAGACCATCCTGGCGCGATCCGAATTGTCGCCACGCAACTCAAGAATAATCCAGCGGGTTCTTCGGGAATGACGCTATGGCTTATCTGCCTTCGCCGCCCAGCCGCACCTGGAAGCCTACCCGCGCCACGCGGGGCGTGGACAGGGTAGTCGTGGGAGTCGTGGTCGTGGGACTCTTGGCGACCTCGACTTGGCGATTGAGCAGGTTTTCGCCGGCCGTGAACACTACGATACGCTTGCCGAAGTCGTGCGATGCATAGGCGTCCAGGCGAAAATATCCGTGCAAGAGGAGCGTGTTGGCTGCATCATCAAACTGCCGGCCGCTCAACCGGCCTTGCAGGTTGAGCAATCCAATCCGCGGCCTGCTGGCGCGGATGTTCAGCGTCCCCATGTTACGTGCAACCTCGGGAATCCAGTTGCCAACAAGCGCAGGGTCAACCTTGTACTTCGTCACCGTGGCATGGGCATATTGGTAGCCGCCGTCAACGGCAAGCCAACGGCGGGGCGCAAGTGTAAAGTCCAGCGAAACGCCGCGGCTCTCGATCTGGCCAAGATTCTCGCGCTTGAGCAGGATTGGAGAAGACGCCGCGTTGATGATGACCGCGGTGATGGGGCGGTTCACCTGGGTGAGGAAGTAGCTGGAGCGAATAGTGCCCCATCGCCACTCTGTCGCTAGCCCCGCCTCCCAGCCGGTGGCGCGCTCGCTGAGCAATGAGCCGTTGGGGGTAGTAAGCTGGTTGCCCACCTGGGTGGAGCGGTAGAGTTCGTTGGGCGTGGGTGCGCGGAATGCGCGGAAGCCGGACCCGGAGATGGCCCAGTGATTCCAGAGCTTGCGCGCAACACCTAGACGGGGATCGAAAACCCTCTGGTCAAATTGCGGAGGCTGAGTGGCAGATGGCGACCAACTTGACCCGCTCCACGATAGCTGTTGGCCGTCGTAGTTTTGGAACCAGTCCATGCGGCTGGAAGCGGTCATCGTCCAGGCGTGGTGAACCCACATCAGCTCGGCATAAGCCGCGGAGTCCCGCTGATGATCGTGCAGATTGGTCAGAGTGGAATTTGCATAGCTCATCTCACGGTCCCACACGCGCACGTCGTGGCTGTCGGCCCCGGTAACCAGGAGCAGTCCGGCTCCGAGCGGCTGATTCCAATGGGCTGCCGCGCCCAGCTCGTTGTCAGGGGTCAGCGAAAACTTTGTAAGTGTCTCACCGCAGCGAAAGGAGCAATCTGGGTCGCCAGAGTTAGGCAGATTGGAGATATTCGAAAAGGTCTGCCGGTAGTGTTCGGTCGAGCCATAAATCCGGGTGACAAGCGTGCCTCCATGCGGGCCTTGCCAGTCGCCTCCAGTCGCGTAGCGCCACAGGCGGGTTCCATTGGTCTGCAAGGGCGTTCCATTGTTGCGCGCTTCGTTGAAGCCGCTGCCGCGCACAAAGAGGCGCAGCGGGCCAGCGTCATGTTCGGCCAGGATCACGCCATTCTGACTATGCACATTGGAGGCGATGTCCACCGGCCCGCGCTGCCAGGGAGCCTCCTGAATAAAACCGTCGGTACCGAGCGCGCCGCCGCTCGCCATTACGCCCCAGGGGCCGCGCTTGGCCTGGAGACGCAGGCTATCGTCATAGGTTCCTTCGGCTCCGTAGCTGGTCCTCAGCTCGGCCAGATCGGAGGCTGGCCGCACCGGCGTCAGGCCGATCACGCCGCCGATGGCGCTGGATCCATAGAGGTCGCTGGCTCCGCCGCGCACCAATTCTATGCTCTGTATCGATAGCTCGGGCTGCTCCTCCCAGTGAATCCATCCGCCAAAGGCGTCGTTGAGCGGAATATCGTCCTCGGTGACCAGCGTGCGGCTCGCCGAAGTGGAACCCAGACCGCGCAGGCTGACTCCCTGCGAGGAGGGATTTGCCACCAGAGAACTGGAGCGGCGAAACAACTCGACGCCAGGAAGTTGGCGGATTTCGCCATCCAGGGTAATCGCCGGAGTGGTTTCCAGGGCAGTCTGCGAGAGCAGCCGAGAGTCGGCCGGGCTCTCCAGCGCGCCAAGCGGGGCGCGATAGGCTGTAACCGTCACCTCTTCGCTGATTGAGGCAGGTTGCAGCTGAACGGTCGCATCGGCGCTGATCTGCAAACGCGCCTCGCGAAACCCTGAAGCGGCTACTCGCACGCTGCACGGCGCCGCACACTGGAAAGTCAACCGGCCCGTGCCGCCGGTGCGGCCCAGTCTGTGGCCGGCGGCATCCTCGACCGTCGCGCCTGGCAGCGCGGCTCCCCGGCTATCTTCCACAGCCAGCGTGAAATTCGCCTGGGCCCCGAGCTGCAATGGAGTTGCCGCCGCCATGACTAACACCAGCGCGCCACTCAGCAGTCTATGCATGTACCTCTGCATAGCCGCCATCCTACGAAGGAGTAGCTCCATCGAGAGCGCGGCCTGCGATTCAAGGGCAGCCAGAACAATCCTTGCCTTGCGCCTGGATTGTCGTCCAATGTCCTGGCGATTCCGCGACGGCGGAACTTCGTTCGCCGACGGCTGCGCCGTCATTTTTACGAAGCGCGGCTCATGTATATTGATATTGGTTTGGAAAATCGTGCTCAATCCTGGCCGGCCCTTTCCCGTGAAGCGTTCCGCTTTGCATGCCACATTCCGACTCGGGAGGCCAGGCAAGCGTGAAACTCCTTCAGTCCTACCCCTACGCCATCTCGGGAATTGTGATTTCATTCAATACCCGCGAGTTATTGCGGGAATGCCTGGAATCATTTCTAAAGGAGTGTGCCCGCCTGCCCGAGGGCATGAAGGCTGAGATTCTGGTGGTGGATAACGACTCCAAGGACGGCTCCCCGGAGATGGTGGAGCGCGAGTTCGCCGGCGCAGACTCGCCGGTCCGGCTCATCCGCAGCGCCGTGAATCTGGGCTTTGGCGCGGCCAACAATCTGGCCATGGAGCAGGCCCAGGGACGCTACATCGTCCTGCTCAACTCCGACGCCTTTCTGCATACCGGGGCACTGAACCTTGCCCTGGAGCATATCGAATCCAGCCCCGCCACGGGATTCGGCGGAGCCAAGCTGGTTGGCCGCGATGGTGCATTGCAGCCTTCGGGCCGCAGTTTTCACTCCATCTGGAACGATGCCATTACGCTGACGGGCATCTCTGCGAAGCATCCAAAATCGAAGATCTTTGGAGCGCCCGACCGGACCTGGGCCGACCCGAATATCGCCGCCGAGGTCGATTGGGTCCCCGGCGCCTTTATGATCATGCGGCGCGAGGCGCTTCAAAAGGTCGGCATCTTTGATCCGCGTTTCTTTCTCTATTACGAGGAGACGGATCTTTGCCGCCGCGTGAAGGCCGCGGGCTATCAGGTTTTATATTGGCCGGATGTGGTGGTGACTCACATTGGGGGTGAGTCGGGAAAGCAACTGCGCTCGCTGACAGCCTCCAAGGCCGCATCGCGTGTGCAGTTGTGGCGCATGAGGTCCACGCTGCTCTACTACCGCAAGCACCACGGCTGGCAGGCCTGGCTGGCTCAGTGGTTGGAGCGGGGTCTCTACACGGCGCTCTGGATACGCCATCGCAACAGCGGAGACCCTGTCCGCCGCCAGCGCGCCGAGGAGTCATTGCTGATGGCGAATCTGATGCGGCAGGCGTGGAAGGATACGCAAGGCGGACGGGTAAGCCCTCCCACTCCCTGGTAGATCTTCCCGCGCCTTCCGCTCTATGACGTGAATTCGATCACCGGTTCAGCGATGCCCTTGCGCACAAATTCATCGCGATCCGCCACCGGCTTCCAGTCCAGCGCGGTTTTTGCCGCTTTGCAATCAAACGGCGCCTTCAGCGTGCGGGTCTCCCAGTCCCGATAATGCGGAAACTGCCGGCCGGGAACGCGCAGCGCAAACTTCGCCGCCCACTTCATCAGGTCAATCAGATAGAACTTGAGGATCGGCGTTGCGTGGCGTTGAACCCGGAAACCACCGCAGCGGTCCAGTTCGTCAAGATACTCCTGTGCGCTGAGGCAGGCCTCGCCGACCAGATTGAACGAGCGGCCTTCGATTCCCGGTGTATTCATGGCGCCAATCAGTCCCGATGCCACATCCTCGACCAGAACCAGAGGCAGCTTGTTTTTGCCTGCTCCCCAAGTCTGACAGACGGCATCGTGCCACCACATGGCCACCCCCCAATGGAAGGGACTGCCTCCGCGCCCAATGACAACGCCCGGCCGGAGAATCACGACCGGCAGGCCTTGATCTTTGTGCATCTTCAACAGCAACTCTTCAGAGGCTGTCTTTGCCCGCGCGTACAGGTTGCCGCGAGCGATCCTCGGATCCAGCGGGGTTTCTTCGCCGATCGTGCCGGCCTTTGCGCCCTGATAGTACGAGGCGATCGTGCCTGTGTAGACGAGTCGATTGACGCCCGCTTCGAGCGCGCATTCGGCGATCTGACGGGTCGCGCCGATCTCAAACTCTCGATACTCCGCCCAAGTCTTCACATTCGACCGCGCCAGATGGACGACGCAGTCGATTCCTTTCATTGCCCTGCGGACGTCCGCAATGTTCATCAGGTCCCCGGACTGACAGTCCACCGACGGGACCTGCATGTGCGGAGGTAGGTTGGCGGCGTTACGGACCAGCAGCCGGACGCCGTGGCCGGCCGCGACCAACTGCCGGACCAGTTCCTTGCCGATGAAGCCGGTAGCGCCAAGCACCAGAATGCGCGGAGCAGGAGATGCAGCGGTCCGAGCCGGCAACGATTTCGCCTCAAGCGCTTCGGTGGGTAGATTAGCCAGCGAGCCGATCTGCTCGCATATCCGTATCACCCTGGCTCCCGTCCGCGCATCGATGCGCGTATCGAGCGGAGTGCCGGGTGAGCCATAAAAGGCATCCATGGCGCTGGCGATCGTAGCGCCATAAGGGTTGCCGCGAGTGCCAAGGTCAAGTTTGGAACGGAAGTAGCGCAGCAGCGTCTGCCGGGCCTGCTTTTTCAAGCTGCGGGCTGTGTTTACAACCATTGCATGAGCATCGAAATCCGGATCGATGGGGCGATGCTCATGGCGTGTGTAGGTGCTGCGCTCAAAATCGACCGTAGCGGAGGCCAGCGAACCCCGGACGTGAATCGTGTATTCGGAAAATGCCGGTACGAAGGAGAAACGCATCTCAATCGCAGTCCGCCCTTTGAAGGCGTTCACTTGCCAGCGACGGTAGAACTTGCGGCCGGTGGGAAGGTCGATGGGGTTGCTGGCATGAACCTGCATCTCATCCGGCTCGCCGGTCAGGTCGATCATGTGGGCTACGGAGTGCGAACCGATCTCCAGCATGATATTGCGTGGATCGCGCAGCATCCAGATGTTGAATGGACCGTAGACCGTCGGCGGCAAGGGGCGGTGCCAGGTGATCGTGATGTCGTCGATCAGTCCAAGAGCTCCGCTGCGCACATCCTGCCGTAACTGCTCATATTGGCGGGAGAAGAGAAAGTTGTGCCCCACGCCGACGCGCAATCCGCCCTCGTCCGCAATCCGCGCCAGAGTCTCGCAGTCGGCTGCACGATCGCACATGGGCTTTTCCAGAAAGACATTGACGCCGGCTTCGAGCAATGTGCGCGCCGCCTCGAAATGCCTGTCTGGCGGCAGCAAGACATGCACGGCGTCCAATCTCTCCTCCGCAAGCATCTCCTTGAGCGAGCCATAGGATTTGGGCACGCCGAACTTCCGGGCCAGAGCCTGCGCTTTGGGCAGAATATGATCGCAGACCGCAACCAGCTCGACGCCGCTGACCTTGGCAATGGCCTGAGCATGCCAATCGGCGATATAGCCGGTACCCAGAAAACCCACTCGCCGCTTCGTATCCCGGAATGGGTTGGGGCTGGCCGAACGAGAAGATGGAGCGCTCTCGATAGGCTCCATTGTTGGTGCTGAGTAGAGTTGGGTCATAGGCTATGGGGTTCCTTTGTATTCGATAATCGTGAGAACGTGTCCACGCCACTGCCGCCAATAGAACTCCAGCAAGCCGGTCAGCGCGGGAAACTTGAAGAGAAAGGTGAAGAAGGAGTAAATCGCGGCTTGGCGAGCCGACCATCCTCGCTGGCGACCGCGAATGTAGGTGCGGGAGAATTGAAGGCCATAGGCGCAAGCCAGCAAAAGGACGGACACGCCGTAGGTGAAGGGGGCAAGAGCTAACGCGATTGCCGGCAGCAGAAGAGCCCAGACCCAAATTCGGCGGCAATCGGCGACAAAGTACCGATCCTCGCTGCGGCCATGCAATGCCGATACATGTGCGAATGCATGTCCCGTCCGCTTTGACCGTCGCCACCACTGGCTGAATCGGGTCATGGCCAGATCGTGCCGTGCCATCTCCGCGTCCACCTGGAGTATCTTTGCTCCCGTTCGGCGCACGCGCACGCAGAATTCATCATCTTCGGCGGCAATCACATCGGGTCTGAAGCCACCGGCTGCCCGGAAAACCTCCGCTCGAATCAAAAAGCGGCCGCCCGAGGACCGTATCTCCCCCGGCGTCTGTTGCCATTCCAGATCGCATAGCTGGTTGTAGACGCTTGCCAAAGGATAAAGTTCGCGAACATGGCCGCAGACCACGCCTACATCCGGCCGCTCAATCAACGCGGACAAACCCCGTTCGAGCCAGTTCTCCACCAGATCGCAGTCGCCATCCAGAAACTGTATGAACGGCACATCCGGATCGTGTTTCATGATCCAGGCATAACCTTCATTGCGCGCGCGCGCTGCGCTGAACGGCCGTGAAGGATCAAGTTCCACCACCTGGCAGCCCATGGATGCCGCATACTGCGGACTTCCATCGGCCGAACCGCTGTCGACGTAGACGACCTCCTTCAGGTGCACATCACGAACTTCCCGAATGGACTCCAGGCATCTCGCCAGCCGAGTTCCCTCATTGCGTCCGATCACGACAATCGAAAGCGCCGGCAGAGCAGCGACCGAGCAATGACTCGAAGTGCCTTCAGACCCTTCCCGCATGTACACTCCGCTCTTGCGCTGTCTCAGCATCCACTGGTTCCTCGCTTGCCGCCGCCACGGTCTTTCGCGGAAGCACCCGCGCCGGAACTCCTACAGCAATGCAGTTGGACGGTACATCGGTGAGCACCACCGCATTGGCTCCGATCAGCACATCGTCCCCTATATGAATCGCTCCCAGAACCTTGGCTCCGGCGCCTATATCCACGCGGTTACCCAGAATTGGCGCGCCACGGTGACCGGTGTGTTTCAAACCCACCGTAACCCCGTTACGAATCACGCAGTCGTCGCCGAAGACGGCGTCTCCGCTGATGACAATCCCTCCAAAATGGTCGATTCGGAATCGCCGGCCCAGCGTTGTTTCGCAAGGAAGCTCGATGCCTGTCAGCACCTCGGAGACAGGCTTCAGCAACTTATAGACAAGTGAGAAAGGCATCCGCAGCCAACGCCAGCGAATGGTGTAGCGCCAGCGTCCATAACGGTACACGGCCATGGCCCACAAACCCTGACGGGAGAGTTGCCGGTCGTAGGTGCGCCAGTCCTCACGGATATTGTCAAACAATCGAAGCCTCCAGGGCAGATGAGATCGCGATGATTTGCCTTCCACGATCGCCTTGAAGCAATCACTCATTCGGCGATAGCGCATCTCCGGCGACGTAGGCCATCGAGGATTGGCGCCGATCTCAATCCTCAGGCGCGAATCCGCCTGATTGTGTCCACGACAATCGGAGGTGTAATGGCATGGAAAACCCTGCTGATCGGATTTTGTTCGCGCCGCTCGGCCCCTGGACGGTGCTGAAACAGCGTGGAGTGGGATTCGGCGATCTCCTCCTCGGGACGGCCATTGGAATAATAATAGGTGGCGATGGACTTGCGCGTCCGTCCCGGCGGGCAGGCAAGCGGCGTTGGATGCCCATGGTAGGAATGGCTGGTTGTGCTGAAGATGGCGCAACGATTGAAGAGCGGCAGAATCTTCTGTTCGGCGCGCGTCATGTCGCGATTCCAAAGTTCAAAATGCCCGCCATACTCTTCTTTCCAATCCTTGTTCAGATAGATCAGCACATTGATGCGGCGGTCGAGTTTGAGCTTCTCGTGATAGTTGAAGTCCGCATGAACCTCGAGATTGCCTCCCGGCTTGATCTGGTGCAATCCCCCGCCGACATAGTACGGGTCGGGGATCACGCCCTGAATACCGGTGAGATCTTCAAGAAACTTAAGCATCGGCCGGCTGTTCAGAAAGTAGAGCACATCGCGCGCGGCGGAGGGAAGCTTCTCCACGACATCGAAGGCCAGCTTTCGCTCCGTGGGCGAATTGAATTCGCTCCATGCCAGTTGCTTGGGTTCAGGAAAATCCCTCAACGCGGCTTCCGCTGCCGCCTCGGGCAGAAAGTGATCAAAATAGATGTGCGGAAACGGCTTGTTGTTCTTATATTCTTCGGCCTTCTGTTTTCCGAGAACTTCGAGCTTCTGGATGTTCTCGCTACTCAGCAATTCCTTCATTGCAATCTCCTTTCGATTGGGGTTGGAGCAGTGGGGGCGCCGGTGCAGCGCAGCGAAGTGTCTTAACTCCGCGGATTGGCGATGCACGGCAGGTTTGCAGATTTCTGTGAACGCCGCCACCAGACTTGAAAATAGGTCGTGGATTGCGTCAGGCAGAGTGAATCGAGATGCCGCCGGAAATCGGCGTCCATGTCCACAAGGTCCGTCGGGCTGGTCAGGTCCAGCACCACCACGCCGGCATCGTCGAGCTGTTCCATCACGCGCGCCTTGTCGGCGGGAAGCAGTTGTCCCTCCTGCAGCGTCCATGCATCCGGGGAATGAACGGTTGGAAAATAGTGATGCGCACCCGTGCTATACGAAAGAAGCAGCAGGTTTTCGCGGGTCGAGAGTTCCAGGATATTCCTCCATTCGGCCACCCAGCCCGCATTGGCATATAGGTTTGCGGTCGCAGTGGGAGACTTGATCTCCTTCCATCCCTGCCAGACGGCGCGAGCAAGGGTTGCCTGGCCTGCGATTCCAAGTCCGAGAAACAGCGTCAGCCACGCGTTCCGCGCGATTCCCTTGGACAGTGCCGATAGCCCAAGCAGCATTCCCACCACCAGGATCGGGTCGAAGAGGTAGTGCTGGTGCGGCGCTCCGTAGGCGACGCTCACGAACACAGCCTGGATCAGCGCACAGAGAACGATTGCCATGTCTTTGGGCGCCAGCGCTCGCCGGATCGCCATTCTTCGCGCCGCCAGTATGCCGAAGACGGTGATGCTCACCGTGCTCAGGACCCACCAGCCAGCCGGAGTGAAGAGAATGTAAGAAACATAATGGAAGGATCTGAAGCCCCAGGGGTGGAGAAACTCCATTAGCGCCTGTCCCGATCCGTAGTGGATCTGTTTATAAAAGTGCATTCCCGCCATAGGCGTCGCCGTCGCGAAGACTGAAGCCCATCCGAACTCAAAGGCGAGCAGCACGCCCAGCGCCAGGTAAGTCAGCACTCCTGGGGCAAACGAGCGAAGCAGGCTCGACAGGGAACGAGAAGGCTTGAGGAGCCAGTCGATGAACAGAAGTGCCGCCAGCGCGGCCGTCATCACCAGCGGTAGCGACGGCACGCTCCAACAGCCGATCGCGGAGAAAGCCAGGCCAATGTCCAACCGTCCCAACAGCACAAAGAGCAGCGCAAACAGAAGAGACAACTGAACGAGTGAATAGGGAAGATTGGGATTGACCGGATTTAGTAGCCGGCTCATCGCCAGCAACGCCACCAGCCATATCGTTTCTCTGGGGAGATAGCGCAGAAAGAGAGCGCAGAACAGGGCCATCAGGACCATGGTAGCGACTGCGCATCCGAGCAACGGCCAGTAGCCTCTGCCAAACAGGACGAAAAGCCAGTGCTGGATAGAAACAGGCAGCAGGCCGTAGGAATAGAAGGTGTTGACGCCCAGCCGGAGATGCTGGTCCAGGAGGTAATCCAGATTCAGAAAGCTGCCCCGGTCCTTGAGTATCCAAAGATCCAACGAGAATACGACCGGCCAGGAGATGAGATAGATTGCCGCGAACGATCCAAGCATCAAGGCAAAATGCGCCGCGGTGCGGTCTTCCGCCTGCCGCGGAAATTCAATAAGGTCAGGTGGGGTTCCAATTCTGCCTAGACGGTCGCGCATGATTCGTTCCTTTTCCGCAGTTGCCACCTACGTGCTGATTGACCACATCAAGAATGATCTGAAACTCAGTGCCTCGCTCAGACCAGGTCCGAGATGGCGCGTCCAAGCACGGCGCCCAAACCTTCAGGCTCATGATAGAACTGCGCTTGCGCCTCCACCGTCGCTCGCTGGCACTTCTCGTAGTAATCGGGCTCCAGCAGAAGCCTGCGGAAGGCATCCACAAAACTGTCGACGTTTTCGGCCTGGGCTACGATAGCAGCGTCGCCCAGAACTTCCCAAGCGGGAACTACGGTGCTCACCACCACGGGCCGGCCTGCAAGCACTCCCTCGGCAGCGGTCATGGCGAGGCCCTCACAAAAGCCTGAAGTTGTTGGCACTACGATTGCATGCGCCCAACCGAGCGCCTCGATCAACTCCGCATTGGGGACTCTGCCCGTAATCTCAACCTGGGTCAACTTTCGATCCTTAGCCTGCTCTCTTAGTGGTTCCAGCGCAGGTCCGCCACCAACAATCTTCCATACGAATTGGCCAGGGAATTCTTTCTCGAGGCGTTCAGCTATAGAAAGAATCATGAATACACCCTTGAACTCCTCGATCCGGCCAAGAAACATGACTCGGAAGGGCCTCAAACTATGAGGTGGAACCGGATTCACATGGTCGAGAAACCCCAATCGATATTGTGCGCGGCATTGATAAACAGGCCCTTTCGGAGTCCCCGCCAATTTACGCACCTGGCGCTCACACTCTGGAGATACACAAACCGTAGCCCCAGCAGAGTGTCGAAAAAAGAATCCATCCAATGAAAGCAACAGCCGGTGTGGGAGCCGCTTGGGTGGAAATCCCGCGGCCCAGAGCGAGTTATGCATGACCGCAATCACGGGGATGCCGAAGACGGGAAGAAGCGACAACACGATCCAATGCGCGGTGCCCGAGTCGGCAATCACAACATTGGCGTGCTCGCGAACCGCAGTCGAAACAATGCCCATTCCATATATGAATTGGCCGATATGGTGCAGCAAGCCTCTGCGATAGTAAAGGGAGGGCTTTGGTCTATTCTCCATTTTATAGGGGCCGTCATCGAGCTTTTCGCGGTGGGAATGCCACGACACGAGATGAGCTCTTGTACCGGTCTCGTCGCACCAATCGAGAAACAGCTTTGAGAAATCCTGGTGCATTTGCACCGACGACTCAATGCCATCGAGCAATTCCCTGTACATCTTCACAATATCGCCCGGACCTAAGACGTACAAAACCCGCAATCTCCGCGACTGGACAGTGCTCCGCCGGTCCTTGTTGACGCCGTCGTAGGTCTCCGAATTAACTTCAGTATGCGATAAGACCATGCGGTATCCAGCCTCCTATGCCTGGTAAAACATCTCCATACTCTGTTTGCATTTCCTGTCCTGGACTGGAGGTTCTTTCAATCCACACAGCCCGCGCTCGGTTCGCAGCTTCCAGCAGTCATGCTGAGTTCCGATCCGGGTTCGCAAGCCGATGTCTTTTCCAGCACTCAGACCCAGCCTAGGTCTCTGACCGCGTGATGTTGTTTCTTTCGTAGCCGAACTTCTGGCGTGCCTTCTTGCGCGTGAACTGCCAGTTGATGGTGACGTGGTGGCGGTTCATCTTTCGGTCCCAGGCTTTGGCTTCCCGTCGTAGATCGCTTAGTGAAGGAATACGGCGTTGGCCGAGGCACTGGCGGCTGAACAGGCTGATCTCGATCTCCGCCTGGTTCAGCCAGCTTCCGTGTTTCGGGGTGTAATGCACCGTGAAACGCTCCCACAACAGGCCGCCGATCTTTTCACCGAACCGGTCCACCAGCGCCTTGCGGTTATGTGAACTCAGATTATCCATCACCAGATGGATGGTTTCGGCCTCCGGATAGCTGGCAACGATCTCCACCAGATAGTCGGCGAATTGCGGTGAGGAGCGGTTCGCGGTTGGTTTGGTAAAGTGCCGGCCGGCCTTTGGCTGGACACCGCAGAAGACGTTGGCCGTGCCGCGCCGCTCGTACTCGCAATCACGCCGAGCAATCCGTCCCGGCCGCATCAGCCGCGGCGGGCGGACATCGGCGTGCAGCACCACAGGCTTCTCATCCACACAGACCACTGGCTCCTTTTCCGATAGCGGCTTTTCGTAAATCTTGAGTACGTCCTCCATGCGGGCGATGTACTCTTCATTCAGTTCCGCCACGCACCACATTTTTTTCCCGCCACGGCTTCAGTTCGTGGCTCTGAAGCAGGATGCGGATCGTCTCCCGGCCCACCTGCGGCGCCAGCTTCCGCTTCACTGCTTCGGTGGCGATCAGGCGCACACTCCACCGCGCTATGCCCTGTGGCGGCGGCGAGCACACCATGGCAATGATCCGCTGGCTCTGTCCTACGTCCAGTGCGCGCTGTTTGCCGGGCCGCGGCCTTTCATACAGTGCCGACTCCAGCCCTTCCTCCTCATAGCGCCGGGCAATAGCTCGCACCGTTTTCGCAGCTACGCCCACACTGGCAGCCACCTGCGCCGCCTTCTGCCCACGGTCAAGCTGGCGCAGAACCAATGCACGCCGCAACACTCGCGACGATCCCCGCCCCTTCGTCAGCATCCCGGAAACCTGCTGACGGTCCTTACTCTTCAACTGAACATGCACCCGATGGTAGCTTTGCATGTCCCCACTATGCAGCCATTCAAATCGCGATAAAAGTGCCTGCAAAGATACATCTTTAAACAGTCAGAGACCTAGTGTGTTCGGCTCACACCGATCTCGCGCGCGGGCACACCCACAACCGTTTCTCCCGCCGCCACGTTGCGAGTGACCACCGCGTTGGCGCCCACGGTTGCACCGTCTCCTATCGTGACGCCGCCGAGCACGGTCACGCCGCGGCCGATCCACACCTCGTTGCCAATCTCGATGGGGCGGGCGATGTGGCCGGAATCGCGCAACGTGAGACCCGGCACACGAACGTGGTTTGCGTCGCGAATGCTGGAGTACTCGCCAATCATCGTGCCGTCGCCAATCGTGATTGTGTCTCGCGCAACAATGTGCACTCCGCGCGAAAGCACGACTCCGTCGCCTATCTCGATCGACCCATCCTCTTCTGTTTCAAGATAGAGCGCAGGATACAAGAGCACGTCCCGTCCAAAGCGAATCATACCTGTGCCATGCACTTCCGGCGGACCCAGCACTACTACCGAAGCATCGAGCGGCGTCGCCAGGCTGGACGAAAGTGCGGCGTGGCTTCGTATCCGGAGCAGGTTCTTGCGCAAGCCGGAGGTTGCCCGGTAAAGCGACGATAAGAGCGATGTTAGCGATGATTTGAGCTTGCGGCGCATAGAGTTTCCCGGCAAATCGATCTTCGTCTTCCATGCGAATGCCCTTCATCTGAGTGCTTCGGAGAAGAGCGTCCGCCTTACATATCGCGTTCTGCCTGACTCAAATTCGATACCAGTTGCCGGTCAGAGCGTACAAGCGATTCTTCAGCGAGAGACGCGTTAGAGGTCATTGGACGCAAGCTCGCGGAGTATTCGCGCCAGCGAACCAACATTTTGCGGCAGGTTGTAGAGCCCGAGCACACGCTTGCGGCCTGCTGCCCCAAGACTGCGCCGCAGGAGCGGGTCTTCGGCGAGGCGTTCGAGCGCCGCGGCCAGCAGCTCGGCCGAAGATGCGGGAACAAGCAAGCCATCGAGCCCATCGCGAATCAGCTCCGGAATTCCGGCAATGGCGGTGCTCACGCATGGCACCTCCATCGCCATCGCCTCCATCAACGCAACCGGCACTCCCTCGGCGAAACTGGCCAGGGCGAAGATGTTCGCCTGCCCGAGCAACTGCCGCGTCTCGTCGTGGGTCTTCGCTCCTTCAAAAATGACCGGGAGCTTCTCCCGTCCCGCGAACGCCTCCAAATGCTTGCGATCCGGCCCATCGCCCACCAGACGCACCCGGACCGGACAGCCCTTTCCGTGCAGGATGGCGCAGGCGCGCAACAGAATAAGCTGGCCCTTCGATGGAACCAGCCGGCCCACGCAGAGAATCTCCAGTACGTGATCCGGCTTGGGCTGCTCGCTCACCGGCAAGAATACATCCAGATCCACGCCCAGGCGCGCCACGTGCATCTTGTCCCAGTGTTCCGGAGCCGCAATGCGCATCAGTTGGCTACGGCAAAAGTCGCTGATGCACAGGATGAACTTTGCCCCTTCGACCTTCTGGCGAAGATAGAACTTCTCCACGTCATAGAATTCGTCTGGGCCATGCACGGTCATCGAGTAGGAGAATCCCCAGGCTATCGACGCCAGCATACCGACCGTCGCCACCGGACCGCAGAAATGGATGTGTAGATGACGGTGACCGTGCGAACGCATCCAGTCGCCCAGAATCAGAGCCTCAGCAAGGTAAAAGATCGCGTAGAGAGTTGCGCCTGGATTCCACTGTCCCAAGCACAACGCGGCCCCCAATCCGCGGAAAAAGACTCCTGGCCTGAACAAAAGTGTTTTGGCCGCGACCTCCGCTGCCCTCACGGCTCCCGTGGACTTGATGTAAAACGTCTTCTCCGCTTCCTCGACTTCAATCGCGGGCATCGACGAGCGTGAACGATCCGGCTGGTTGATCGAGGCGGCCTCGACGGCGAAGCCGCGCTTTCTAAGTTCCAGAATCTCATTCAGAAAGAAGGTGTGCGAGACGGCCGGATAGCGGCTCAAGAGATAGAGAAGCCGCGGCGGCGGAGCATCCGGGATCTTAGCCGTCAAGACCTCCGGAGCAGGCCCGAACTCTGTTCTCGATTCCACATTCGACATGGTTCGACCCCCGGCTTGCGACTTGCAATTGTTGAGATTCGCGTCCAAATGCTCTATCGAAGCTGACGTCAGTTGGGTTCGGAAGCGGCGGCGGGAGAAGCCGCGGTTGACTTCAACTCTTGGGGAAACTCCGAATTCTCTGCAACGGAACGAAAGATGCCGATCACCCGATCGATCTTCTTCTGCCAGTCGAAATCGCGAATCGCCCGCTCGCGCCCCGCGGTGCCCATGGACCTGGCAAGACCGGGAGAGTCGAGCATCCTCTGCATCGCTTCGGCAAATCCGGCCACCAGACCCGCATAAGTCTCCGGCTCCACGAGCACTCCGCAGGTTGCGTCGATATAATCTGCAGGACCGCCCCAGCGGGTGGCGATCACAGGCTTGCCCATGGCCATGGCTTCAAGCACAACGGCGCCACCACATTCATACAGGCTGGGCAGAAGCAGCGCGACGGAGTTCAGCAGGCGATCGGCGCATTCGCTTTGCGTCAGCCAGCCTGCAAAGTGGACTCGATCCTTCAACCCGATTTCTGCGGCCAGGGAACGCCATGCTTCCAGCATGGGGCCGTCGCCAACAATATCGAGTTCGGCGGATGGAACCCGCTCGAGCGCCCGAATCGCAACATCCACTGTCTTCCAATCCACCAAGCGTCCAATAAAAACAAAGCGTGGAATAGCATTTACCGGTGCGATCTGCGCGCCTTGCCAAATGCCAATATCGATCCCATTCTCCACTAACTCGATCACCTTACCGCGAATTCCGGGAGGCAGCGCCCGGCGCGTTCGCTCGTTGGCCACCAGCACCACGCTTGCATGCTTCTTGCCTGGCAGCAGCGCGTTGCCGGCGTCGGTGAAGAGGCGGGCAAAGGCAAGCGCCGCGCGGCTCATCCACGATTCGGAGCGGCGAAAGGCCGGAGGGTATTCCATCCCTCCGTTCAGCGGACCAATCACCACCGGGACTCCAAGTCCGAACATTGCCGAAGGAAAGCGCGGAGCGACCGGAATGGGCTGGTGGATCACGTCGACGCGCTGGTCGCGAATCAACCCGCGCACGAGGGAGCGTTGACACACTTGGGTGATGAGCTGGTTGAAAAGCCCCAGCGTGGCTTCTGACAGCCGCCTGGGGAGATAGCGGCTCAGAGAGAAAACGAGCTTGTGAATCCATAGATCTGGAACAAACAGAATGCGGTCGAACTCATTCGGGAACAGCTCCCTCGCTTCGCTTGCGGTTCGCGAGTGGACAACCATCCAGCATTCGATGCCGCGAGATCGCAGCAGACGAAAGTAGTGCACCGGAAGGATGGCCTCGCCGCCGAAGCGCGCCGAGGCGTTTTCGGCAACAATGCAGATTCGCATAAACGCTCACGCCGTACGGAAGATTTGGTAGTATCCCATCGCCTGCAGCATACGCTTGAACGCCAGTTCCCGCGCGTATTGCGCCGGTGTCAATTCCTCGAAAGCAAGCGCGCGTCCCGGCTCGCGGAGTGTAGACCGCCCGTTCAGCAAGCCCGATTCGCGAGCTTTGTGCAGCCACCACTTTGCCTCGCCGCCTGCGTGAAAACACTTCAGGCTGTGCCAAGATTCCGATTTCAGAATGTGCGTGCCGCTCACACCCATCTTGGCCATCACTCGCTTTGCCTGTGACCGGCGCCAGCATTTCCAGAACACAGGGTCCAGATATCCTCCTCCAATCCGCATGGCCAGAGCCGACCACACTATCGCTTCCACATGCATGATGCGCGGCAGTTTTGTCCCGCCTAGCCTGCCTATCAGAGAGTCGAGCCAGTCCAGATCGGCTGAGGCACGCCAGTGCGCCACCCCGATGTCCACGTGGTGAGCGAGCCGGATGCCATGGCCGATCGCAGTCTTGACCACCTCGGGCGGAAAGAGACAGTTCGGCTGCTGCCACATCAGCAGCAGGCCGTTCTCGGGCGTTGCCTCAAACTGAAAGCGATTGGGAAAGTAGAGATCCGGGTCGAGAAGAACCAATTCCTGACCAGGATCGCTCAGCAGCAGAGGATCGGTGATCTTGCGCCAGCAGGGATGGCCGCGGCGGAATGCGCGCAGGTTATCATGCCCGGCGAAGAGCGCTTCCTCCCGCTCAACCAGATCGTGCTCCGAGTAGACCGTCCATCGATGCGTCTTTGAATCGATTGCCTCCAGCGCCGCAGTCAACTCTTCCTTGTCTTGTTCGGAATCGGTGATGAGACGCAGGTGAAGATCCTCGACACAATTGGCGAACAAACTTTCCAGCGCATCCCTGGCATAGCTCAGGGAGCGCGGCGAAAGCACCATATACACGTGGCGAATGGTCATTGGGCTGCATCCTCAGTCTCTAACTGCGGCTTAATTGTTTTGCGATTGAGCGCCGTCCCATCCTAGGTCTCTGACCGCATGATTTCGGACTTTAGGGTTCGCAGTTTCCCACCCATTCGCCAGAAAAACGGCGAATGGATGGGGCACGGAGATGGTACAGAATTAAACGGTCAAAGACCTAGTTCTCAGAATTGGAAGTTGGGCCAGACAAAAAGACAACTTGTCAATCGGCGCAGGCTGCCGTTTCGCTCACATGAGGTTCGGTCGTATCGCAATGCTCCAGGCGGGCCCGCAATTGCGCGGCCAAAACCTGAATGTTTGGTTCCCTGAATACCAGGTCGTGATCGCCCGGAAGTTCATAAATCTCGACTCCGCCCTGTGCAAGAGCCGTCCACCCCAGATCCATTGGCAGCCGGGGATCAGGCTGGACGGCAGTGCGGAAGAGTGTCACCTGTCCCGGCCAAGGCCGAGGCTGGTGGTTCATCGCCGCCACCCAGGTAATATCGTCGGTGCTTTTCATGAAGGAGGGCACGGTACGAAAGCCGAGCGCAACCGCGAGCGAGTATATCCGGCGCAGAGTTCGCGTAAACAGTTTCGTCCGCAGATAATCGATCTTTTCCTTCATCGAGAGATCGGAGAGATTTCCCAGAAAGCGCACGATGCGCCGGTCGAGCTGTACCCGCATGGAATCATTTTGCTGCGCCACAACGATGCAATCGCGTTGGCGGCTATCGAGCATGCCAAGCAGCTCTACCCGCTCTCCCATGGCGCGCAGCCGATGCGCGATTTCAAGCGCAATCGTGCCGCCGTAGGAGTATCCCAGAAAATAGTACGGACCCTTTGGCTGGATCTCCCGAATTTCGTCCAGATAAAACGCTGCCTGATCTTCCAGGCGAAGGAGCGCCGGCTGGCCGGCTAGCAGCGACTGCGCTTGTATGCCATAGACCGGATGGTTCGTACCGACCAGCATGGCGAGCTGGTAGAAGCGGATGACATTCCCTCCCGCGCCATGAATGATAAACAGAGGAGCTGCCGTTCCTTCCGGCTTCATAGGCACTATCGAGGAGCTGCCGTTTGCGGATAGACGCTGCGTAACCAACTCTGCCATCCGCTCGACCGTGTGCCCGGAAAACAGGGAGGCCAGACCGAAACTGAGCGAATAAGTCTTGTTGATCCGGGAGACAATTTGCATTGCGGCCAGCGACCGCCCGCCGAGATCGAAAAAGCTGTCCCGAACGCCCAGATTTGTAACTCCTATCGCTGTTTCCCATATTTTAGCGATCTGCGCCTCGAGCGCATCGCGGGGCGCAAGATATTCCTCGCTCTGCTTGCCACTGGCCGCAGTTCCCTGGCTCATGCCGGCGCTCAGATGTCCATTCCGATGGACGGCCTCTTCATCGGTTCCGTGTTCAGCCGCCCCGTGCGAGCCCGCCAGAAGCTGGCGGCCGAATCCCTCCTTCGCCGCTTCTCTCGCAGGACTTTCCACGCTCATCAGCAGGGTTTCGAGTACCCGCACATAGAGATTGAGGATTCGCTGGATGGTGGAAACGCGGAAGAACCCTGGATTGTATTCCAACTGGAGGCGAGGGCCTTCGGCGCGCTCCACGATGCTCAGCAATAGGTCGAACATGGTTCCCGGACTGACCGAGCGCAGGGGAACGATCTCCAAAGACGGCGTCTTCTGGACCTGCATGAAAGCCTTTTGATAGATGAAGTACACCTGAAGCGAGAGCTGATTCTTGTTGCTGCAGAAGAACTCGTCGTCGTTCAGATCCTCGAAGGGCAGATCCTGATGAGCCACCGCGCCCAATGTCCAGTCACGAACACTTTCGACGATCGAGCCGAGAGTATCTCCCTCCTCGATCTTGACGCGGATGACCTGGGGATTCGAAAAGGGGCCGATCAGGTCTACCGTCTCCGGGCGCCGGTTGGCGCAGGGCGTGCCGATCAGGATGTCTCCCTGGCCAGTGAGCCGGTGCAGCATTGCGGCGTAGGCCGACAACAGCAGCATATAGAGCGTCACCCCGCGGGCCGCGCAGAAATCTCGCGCCTGCCGCACCAGATCGGGAGCCAGCAGAAGAGTCTCGATGTCGCCCTGCTCTTCGCCGCCGCCGCGAAAATCCCGCGGGATTCTCAGCGGCGTGAAGTTTCCGCCCAGGGTGTTGCGCCAGTAATCGAGAGACTCGACCGACTCTTTTCCCTTCCTCCACTGGTCGAGCCAAACTGCGAAATCGCCGAACTGAATGGGCAGCTCCGGCAGCCCAAAGGGAAGGTTGCGCATCAGGCCGTCGTAGATTTCGGCAAAGTCCCGAAGAACCACTCCATTCGACCATCCGTCGCAAACGCTGTGATGAATCGTGACCAGCAGGATATGCTCGTCGGCTCCCATCCGGACCGCCTGGGCAAAGAGCAGCGGACCCTTCTCCATATCGATCGGGATACGCGCTTGCCGATGGATGATCTCGTCGGCTCGCCGCCGCCGCGCATCTTTCGTCAGGGGCCTCAAGTCCTCTACCGGCAGGGATACTTCGATGGGCGCATGAATCACCTGCGAGAGATGGCCATCCACCGCCTCGAAGGTGGTGCGCAGGGATTCATGGCGGCGCACCAGTTCCGTCAGCGCCGCAGCCGCCACTTCGGGAGAGAAAGTTCCACGGCAGGTCCAGGCGATGGGCATGTTCAGAGCGTGATTGCCGGAGTGCATCTGGTGCAGCAACCAGAAGCGCGCCTGGCTCGGTGTCGCCGGCATCACGAAGACATCCGGTTCCGTCCCAGCCGCCCGGCTCTCACCCTCCTGAGAGGGGATGGTCTTGTCCGGTGAGCTTTTCATCAGGCTTTCGTTCTCCGAAACTTTTCCCTCGATACAGCAGCAATGGAGGGTTTGGCAGGCTTATCTTCCGGGTTCGAGATTCGGGCTTCCCCAAGAACGGTCGACAAACTGGCAATGGTGCGGTGCTGAAAGATCTGCGCGGGTTGGATGGGCAGGCCTTCCTGCCCGGCACGCGCCGAGATGCGGAAGATCAGCAGCGAATCGGCTCCCAACTCGAAGATGCTGTCGGTGATGCTGACGCGATCGAGTTTCAGAATATCTGCCCAGATGGCAGCCAGCTTCTCTTGCTGCGGCGTTGCAGCGGGGGTAAATGGCCGCGCCTTCGTCTGTCCGCCAAAGGCCGCCTCGGGCAGGGATTTGCGATCGATCTTGCCGTTCGCGGTCCGGGGCAGCGAGGGCAGCACAGTGATGATGGCCGGGTGCATGTACTCGGGCAGCTTGGCAGTCAGCAGGGCGTGCAGTTGCGCGTCCAGATCTGCCGGCGGCTGGGCCAATGCCGAATCCACCCAGGCCGCCAGCCGCGTGTCGCCGGACCTCACTTCGACGGCCGTTGCCACCGCGTCCCGCACCGCCGGATGGCTGGCCAAGGCAGCCTCGATCTCTCCCAGTTCAATGCGGAAACCCCGCACCTTCACCTGGAAATCGGTCCGGCCCAGCAGCTCGATGTGACCGTCCCGCAGCCACCGAGCCCGATCTCCGGTGCGATAGATTCGCCCACTACCAAAGGGATTGGGCAAAAACTTCTCGGCTGTCAGTTCGGGCCTGTTCCAGTAGCCGCGCGCCAAACCCCCGCCCCCGATGAACAATTCGCCTGTCACGCCCAACGGTACAGGTTGCAGGCGATCGTCGAGCACGTAGAACTGTGTATTGGCGATGGGAGGTCCAATCGGGACGGGGCCTGTCTGCTTTTCAAGCCGGGTTGCCGAAGACCAGATCGTGGTCTCCGTCGGCCCGTAGACGTTCCATACATCTGCACTGCAATCCAGCAGCGAATCGGCTAGATCGCGAGGCAGAGCCTCGCCGCCGCAGAGCACTTTCAGCCGCGGCCGGCTCTTCCATCCCGCCTCCAGAAGAATTCGCCAGCCCGCCGGAGTGGCCTGCATCACGGTGGCCTGGCATTCCTCCAGAAGTTTCAGCAAACGGTAGCCATCAAGGACCTGCTCTTTGGTAGCGATCGCAAGTCTGGCCCCAGTCATCAGAGGGAGGAAAAGTTCAAGAGCCGCAATATCGAACGACAAGGTTGTGACAGAGACCAGCGTGTCCGTAGCGCTCATGCCCGGCTCCCGCTCCATACTGCGCAGCAGGTTGGTCAGCGCGCCGTGTTCGATGGCTACCCCCTTGGGCCGTCCCGTGGAGCCGGAGGTGTAGATCACATACGCCAGCGAATCCGCAGCGCTCTTTGTCGCCAGGTCCGCGACGCTCTCCCGCGCCCACAGTGTCTGCTCGCTATCCAGGCAAACCACCCGCGCGCTGGTTTGCAGGCGCGAAGCCAGATGCTCCTGGGTAAGCAGCAGCGACAGTTGCGCGTCGGAGAGGACCAGTTCCAGACGGCTGGCCGGATGGCTGGGGTCCAGGGGCAGATACGCCGCGCCCGCTTTGAGTACGCCCAGAACCGCGCCCAGCATCTGGAAGGAGCGCTCCACGCACACACCCACAAGCGAGCCTTCCCGAATTCCCTGGCGGCGCAGGTGCCGCGCCAACTGGTTGCCGTACTCGTTCAGTTGGCGATAGGTCCACTCCGCTCCGTCGCAGATTACCGCAACCCGATTGGGTGTCTGCGCGGCTTGCCGCTCAATGATTCGATAGACCGGCTCGAAAGCGCCGAAGTCCACTGTGGTCCGGTTCCAATCGTCGAGGACCAGCTTTCGCTCGTTCTCTTCGAGGATCTCGATATCTTCGACTTCCCGGCTTGCGTCCGCTGCAATCCCGCGCAGGATCGTCGCATACGAGGCCAGCCACCGCTCAAGAGTGCTACGGTCGATCAGGTCCGTGTTGTAGTCGCAATTCAACAGAAGATCGTCGCCGGTTTCGACGATGTTCAGGAACAGGTCCGTGTTTACGAATTTCTTCGGATTGGCACGGACTTCGGTCCGCAGTCCCTCGAAGTGGAGATTTGTCCCCAGCTTTTCCAGATTGAACTGAACCTCGATCAACGGCAAGCGGCCTGAATCGCGCTGAATCGGCAGCTTGCGCAGCAGCGTGCCGTAGGTGAATTCCTGATGATCGTAGGCGTCGAGAAGCTGTCCGCGCGTGGCCGCCAGATGTTCCTTAACGGTGCAGACCTGAGGGAGCACGCTCAACATGGGCAGAAAATGCACGCAATGCCCAACCAGGCTTGTGTCATCGAAGAGGGCCTGCCCCGCGGATGAGATGCCCACCACCACCTCGGATTGCCGCGTGAATCTGTGCAGCAGAATCTGAAAAGCCGAAAGCAGCGTAACGTAGAGCGTGCAACCCATCCGGGAGCTGGCATGTTTCAACTCCACCGATAGCTCCGCGCCCAGAGAGGCGTTCAGCGTGGCGCCGTTGTAAGTCTTCATCGCCGGGCGCGGCCGGTCCGTCGGCAGATCCAGCACCGGCGTATGCCCGGTGAAAACCTCCACCCAATAGCGCTCGTTCTCGGCGTAGGCGCCCGCTTGCGCCTCTTCCTGCTCCTTCAGCGCGTAGCTGCTGAAGGGCATCAGCTGCGCCAGGCCCGGTTTGGACCTTGTTTTTGACGCGCTGTAAATTTTGCCCATATCCTCCAGCAGTTGATTCGAAGACCACCCGTCCAGCACGATATGATGTCCGGTCGCGAGCAGCGCCAGTTCGTCGGGCGCGGTGCGGAAGAGCGTTGCGCGCAGCAGCGGGCCTTGCGTCAGATCGAAAGGTGTGCATCCTTCTTCCGCGATCCTCGCGTCTAAAAATGCCCCGCGTTCTTCCGCGGAAAGCGCGCTCAAGTCAACGAACGGAATTTGGCCGGTGAAAGCGGGCGCGATCCTCATGCATTCCTCGTCCGGATCGATCGTCGAACGCAGGGCGTCGTGGCGGGCAATCGCCGCTTCGAGCGCATGGAGCACTTCATCCTCATGGGCTCGTCCCTGCAGGCGAAGCGTCAGCGATTCATTGAAGGCGCAATTGGCATCGTTGCCCCGCGCGGCGGCCAGCCAGATCTCCCGCTGCGACTCGGTGAGAGGCGCTTTGGCCGGAGCTTCATAGACTGGGGTCTCGCTGTCCGAGGAAGGATGCAGTTCGGGCAAGGATGCTGCGTCCGGTGCGGAAATCTCCCGCGCTGTTGCGGCCGGCAACATGCCGCCCCGGCGCATCTCCTGAATCGATTCGCGAAAGCCGTCAACTACGCGGGCAAAGTCCTCTTCCGAGTGCGCGGTGGTAAAGAAACATGGGTAGCTCTCGAGGATATGAATGCCCTTCTCGCGCATGTGGTAATAGAGGAGACTGCCGAAGCGGGCCTCCGTGGGAAGGCTGAAGCTGAACCACGCGCCGCACGGATGCACGCCGACATCGAGCCCGGCATCGCGAAAACTCTCTTCCACGGCACGCGCGGCACTGGCCACCTTGCTGCTCAACGCTTCCTGCAGCTCCGGCCCTGCATCCTTCAGATGGTGCAGGACAGCTTTGGCCGCCGCCAGCGCAAGAGGATGACGCACGAACGTTCCCGCAAAAAACGTCATCCCAACCTCCGGCGCCGAATCGTCGCCATATTGCCATGCGCCGCCGTCGAGCGTGTCCAGATACTCTGCCTTTCCCGCCACCACGCCGATCGGATAGCCGCCGCCGATCACCTTCCCATAGGTGGCCAGATCGGCGCGAATTCCGTAGTACTCCTGCGCCCCGCCTAAGGCCACGCGGAAGCCGGTCACCACTTCGTCGAAGATCAGTGCCGTTCCCGATTGCGTTGTGATCCTGCGCAATTCATGCAGAAACTCTCGCGGCTGCACCTCCGGGTGACGGCTCTGGATGGGCTCGACCAGAACGGCGGCGATCTCGCTGCCGTGTGTGCGAATGAACTCCAACGATGCCTCAGCGCCATACTCCAACACCACCGCGTTGTTCGAGCTTCCCGCCATAATGCCGGGGGCGATCGGTGCAGCACCGTGCGGAGTGGCGCGCAGCAGAACCTCGTCGAAGGTGCCGTGATAGTCGCCGGTGAAGTAGACGATTTTGTCGCGCGCGGTGACGGTGCGAGCCACGCGCAGCGCCGCCATCACCGCTTCGGAGCCGGTGTTGCAGAACGCGGCGCGCTCCATGCCCGTCAGTTCGCAGATCAAAGCCGCGACCTCACCGGCCAGCGAACTCTGCGGGCCGATCTCAACCCCCAGATCGACTTGCTTGTGTACCGCCTCAGTCACAAACTCCGGACCATGACCGAACATGATCGCGCCGAAGCCGTTGACGATGTCGATGTACTCGTTGCCGTCAAGAATCCCAGATGCGAGAGCCCTTGGAGCGGTTGGTCACCAGCGGATAGACCATCTCCTTCCATAGCGACCGGAAGCCCGCGACGGCGCGAGGATCGGTAAGATGCGGCCTGTGCGTCTGTGTATACTCCTTCGACTTTCCGGTGCGGCTCGTGTATCGAGCAACGAGCGATTGAATGTACTCGCGCTGCTCTTCGGTCAGGCCGTCTTTGGTGCCCGCCTGCACCGGCTTGAACGGCCCATGCGTCTTGAATCCGCTGGAAGACGCGGCTGGAGCGGCTTCGTTCGCGGAGGTGTTCTTCGCTGCGACTGGCACGGGGCTCGTTGGCTGCACAGCGGAACGCGGCGCTTCGGCGGCAGGCACCGCTCCGCGCACAGCAGCAAGTTGCTGCTCGAAGAGCTGGGACATGGCCTGCATCTGCGCTCGGAGCAGATCTTCGAGCGGCGAGCCAACTGCGGCGGATGACGGCGCAGCGACCGGGACGGGAGCAGCCACCGTCAAAGCCGCGGCAGGCTGCGGCTGCTCCGGAGGGAAGGCATCCGCGGGCAGAATCGAATCCAGACGCTCGGCGAGCATGCGAATGCTCGAATACTGTTCCACGATCTGCCGGAAGGTCACCTTCACGCCGAAGCGACGCTGCACGGCCTGCGTCGCCTGAGTCAGAAACAGAGAATCGAATCCGAGTTCCATGAACGAAGTATCGAAGGACTCAGGGCCAGCGGCAATTCCGCTCAGTTCTTCAAAGAGGCTTGCCACGACAGGCTGTAGCCTGAGCCGGCGTTCAGGGGCGATTGCATTTGCATCAAGGGTCATTCTGCCTTCTCCCTCAATTTGTGTTTCCGTCTTTTGTGGTGCAACCGCGGCTTGCCCAGGGGTTTTGGCCGCGACCGCATGAGCCGGCGGATCGATCCAGTGTTTCTTGCGCTCGAATGGATAGGTGGGAAGCGAGACGCGCCGCCTGCTCTCATGGCTCCAGACGCGCTTCCAATCCGGCTGAACGCCGGCCGTCCACAGCCGGCCCAGCGCTTCCAGCATGGTTCCCGCGTCACCCGCATCGGCGGTGCGCTCCGGCATCGAAGCCACGATCGGCACGGCGCGATTGCCGCGCTGCTGGCGCGCAAGGATGGTCAGAGACTGCCCAGGCCCCACTTCCAGCAGCACCGCTTCGGGCAGATCGAGCAAGAGCCCGGCCGCATCCGCGAAACGCACGGGCTTGCGGCAATGGTCCCGCCAATAGCGCGGCGTGATCGCTTCATCCGCTTTGATCCACGTACCCGTCACTCCGGAGACGTAAGGAATCGATGGCGCATGAAGGCTGACCCGGCGAACCTCATCCTCGAAGGCCTCCAGCATCGGATCCATCATGGCGGAGTGGAAGGCATGGGAGGTCCGCAGCCGCTTGCATTCGACCTGTTCCTCCTTGAGCAGCTTCTCCAGTTTCTCGATGGCATCCATCGGCCCGGATACCACGCTCAGCGACGGGCTGTTCAGTCCGGCAATCGAAAGCTGCTTGCCGAGCAAGGCACTGACCCGCTCTTCGCCGAGTCGCACCGAGAGCATCGCTCCGCGCTTCATCTGCTGCATCAGCAGTCCGCGCGCCGCCACCAGCCTAAGCCCATCTTCGCGGCTCATCACACCTGCCATTACGGCAGCGACAAATTCTCCCAGGCTGTGCCCTGTCATGGCCTTCGGCTCGATCCCCCACTCCATCCACAGTCTGGTCATCGCCAGCTCGGTGACGAAGAGTGCCGGTTGCGCCAATCGCGTTTCCGTCAAGGCCTCGGCGGATGCCGCGCCGTTCGCATCCTTCGGAAAAAGTATTGTTCGCAGGTCGAGATCCAGCAAGGGCCGCAAAATCTCCGCGCATTCGTCGATCTGCTTTCGATAGACAGGCTCCGTCTGGTAGAGCGCGCGGCCCATTCCTGGAAACTGCGCGCCTTGGCCGGTGAAGAGAAAGACCGGCTGGGGCCGAGCAAGGACGCCCACGGACCTGTGAATCTGCCGCTTCGCGGGTTCTGCAAGCATCCGCGCAGCTTCGTCCACGCTGGAGCATGCCACCGAGGCGCGACGATCGAATCCGTGCCGCCCGGTCTGGAGCGTATAGGAAACGTCCGCCAGATTCGACTCCGGATGCTCCTTGAGATGGCGGCCAAGGTTTTCCAATGCCGCATCGAGCGCAGCCTCTGAACGGGCGGAAACACAAAGCAGTTGGGCAGGGCGCAAGGAGGTTTCCGGCGAGGGTTGCGGACCCTCTTCGAGCACCACATGCGCATTCACGCCTCCCACGCCGAAGGCGCTCACGCCGGCCATGCGCGGACCGCCGGGCTGCCACGGCGAGGCTTCGCCGCTCACATGAAAAGGCGTGCTCGCGAAATCGATATGCGGATTCGGCTGGCGGAAGTTGGCCACCGGTGGAATCGTCCTGTGCCGCATGGCGAGCACGGTCTTGATCAAGCCGCTGACTCCTGCCGCTGCGTCCAGATGGCCGATGTTCGCTTTGGTGCTGCCCAGCGCGCAGAAGCCGTTGCGTTGCGTCGTCTGGCGGAAGGCGCGAGTGAGCGCTGCAACCTCGACAGGATCGCCAAGCGGCGTTGCCGTGCCGTGTGCCTCAATGTATGTGATCGCGTCCGCGCTGACTCCCGCCATGGCCTGGGCGGCCGCGATAGCCGCTGCTTGACCATCCACGCCCGGAGCCATGTAGCTGACCTTTGCGGCGCCGTCGTTGGTGACCGCAAAGCCGCGAATCACGGCGTCGATCCGGTCGCCGTCGGCCAGCGCGTCTTCCAGCCGCTTCAGCAGCACCACTCCCACGCCGTGACCAAAGACCGTGCCGGTCGCGTCTGCGTCGAAGGGACGGCAATGCCCGTCGCGCGATCCCATGCTGCCTTCCTGAAAGACATGGCCGCGATGCTGCGGAAATGTGACCGAAACGCCTCCGGCCAATGCCATGTCGCACTGATAGGTCAACAGATTCTGGCACGCCTGGCAGATCGCCACCAGCGACGTCGCGCATGCACCCTGCACCGTCATGCACGGTCCGCGCAGATTCAGCTTGTAGGCCACGCGTGAACAGAGAAAGTCCTTGTCGTTGCCCAGCGTCGCCTGCAGCTCGCCCACCTGATAGTTGCCCGTCAGTTCGTCGATAAACTCCCGGCTTGCGCTCAGGTTCGCCAGCAGATAGGTGTTCAGGCTGCATCCGCCAAAGACGCCGATCTGACCGGAGAACTGAGCCGGATCGTAACCGCCGTCTTCGAGCGCATTCCTGCACGTCTCCAGAAACAGCCGGTGCTGCGGATCGAGAAAGTCGGCCTCGCGGGGTGGAATGCCGAAGAAACCGGCATCGAACAATTCGGCCCCCTCCAGAACGCCGTGGGCGGCCACGTAGTCGGGACCAAACTCCAAAGACGCGCGGTCTCTCGCTTCCAGTTCTGCGCGCGAGAAGTGAGTGATCGTATCCTTGCCCGCGGCAATGTTTGCCCAGAACGTCTCCAGGTCCGGTGCGCCGGGGAACTTGCCCGACATGCCGATGATCGCAACGCCTTCCAGCCGGTTCTCGTTTTCGGGGCTGCTCATAGGGCCGCCTTTCTCGCCGCACGGGCGCGCGCAAACGCCGCCCGCTGTTTCTGAGCCTGATCCTGTCTCCGGTCTTGCGCCGAATGCCGCGATGCGGAATCCTGCATTGAACCTCCCAGCCTCTCCGAAAGCGCGCGAACCGTCGTGTGTGCAAAGAGCTCAGCAACGGGAATCTTCTTGTTGAGCATCGCTTGCAGCTTCGCGTGTACCGATACCAGAAGCAGCGAGTTTCCGCCAATGTCGAAAAAGTTGTCGTCCAGACCGACGTGATCGGCGCCCAGCACCGTCCGCCACGCGCCTGCAACTTCCTGTTCGAGATCCGTGCCCCCGGCTTCCGCGCCGCTGTGGGCCGATCCAGCCATCGGCGCCGGCAACCGCGCATAATCCACCTTGCCGTGGGGAGTGAGCGGAAAGCCCGCGATGGGCAGATAGACAGATGGCAACATCCACGGCGGCAGCTTTTGGCTCAGATACTCGCTCAACTCGCGCGCCGGAAGCGCCGCCTCCCCGCGCGTCACGTAGTAAGCCGCCAGCCGTTTTGTTCCCACTTCATCTGTATGGGCTACCACTCGCGCCTCTCGTATCCGCGCGTGCTCAGCGATCACGGCCTCGATCTCGCCGAGTTCGATGCGAAATCCTTGAATCTTCACCTGAGCGTCGCCGCGGCCAAGATATTCCACTTCTCCGTCCGGCAGCAGACGGGCCAGATCGCCGGATCGGTACATCCGCGCACCCGGAATCCCGGAAAACGGATCGGGCACAAAGCGCTCGGCGTTGAGCTCGGGACGGTTCAGGTATCCGCGCGCCACGCCCGCTCCGCCGACACAGATCTCACCCGCTTCTCCGGCCGGCACAGGCCGCCTGTCGTCGTCAAGCAGGTAGAGTTGCATATCCGGAATCGGGACGCCAATCAGACTGCGCGCGCCCCCGGCGGCATCGCTCGCAGTTACTTCTCGATAGGTCACATGCACGGTGGTCTCTGTGATGCCATACATATTGATCAATAGTGGATGCCGGTCATCATGCGTTTCAAACCACGGCTGCAGCGTCTTGAAGTTCAACGCCTCGCCGCCAAAGATGACCAGCCGCAATGCCAGCCCCGGCGAACGTCGCGCCTGGTCAACCGTCATCAGTTGATAGAACGCGGATGGCGTCTGGTTCAGGACAGTCACCTGTTCCTTCGCCAATAGTTCATGAAAATCCTCCGGCGAACGGGAGACAGTGAAGGGAACGATGACCAGTCTTCCACCGTGCAGCAGGCAGCCCCATATCTCCCAGACCGAAAAATCGAAGGCCAGGGAATGAAAGAGCGTCCAGACATCGCGTTCGTTGAAGTGAAACCACCCCGCCGTCGCGCTCAGCAGACGCGCGACATTGCCGTGCGTCACCATCACGCCCTTGGGTTTTCCCGTCGATCCCGAGGTGTAGATGACATACGCCAGATTCTCCTCGCCTGCGCCCGGCTCGAATCCGGCATCCTCCGGAGAAGAATCCGCCGCCGGTTCGCAATCCAGGCAGATCGTATAGGCGCTATGCGAAGGCAGCCGGTCGAGAAGATGCTCTTCGGTCAGCAGTACTTTTGGCCTTGCATCGTCGAGGATGGTGGCTATGCGCTCGCTTGGATAGGCCGGATCGAGCGGCAAATAAGCTCCACCGGCTTTCACGACAGCCAGAAGCACAACGATTGCTTGAGCCGAGCGCTCCAGAAACACGCCCACCAGCGAATCCGGGCCTACGCCCAGGTCGCGCAAGCGGCGCGCGAGTTGACTGGCCTGTGCTTGAAGCTCGCGGTAAGTGAGCTGCCGGTCGCCGAAGGTCACCGCCGTTCGTCCGGCGTGTTGTGTCGCGACTTCATCGAAGATTTGCCACAAAGGCTTCCGTGCGGGCGAAGCCCTGCGTCCGTCTGGCCGTCCCGCTGCTCCCGGGGCGATCTCCAATATGCTCCGTGTTGTTTCAGTCGCAATGGTCATGGCAAGGCAACAAATTCGAAAGTGGTTCAAATGGAATGAGGCTTACGGTGGATGAAACGACTCAGTGGGTTGATGTGCTGCAACAAAGCGCGCTACCCGAGGATGGCTTTGCGTATGGCCAAGCCCAGTCCCAAAAGCAACAAAAAGATTCCCGTTGCCTGCAGGTCCTGTCGCCAGGTCGAGACGCCCTCGCGGCTCGCCGCAGCCACCAATACAAAATAAAAAGGCAGATCGCCGGCGGCCACGGCAACAACGGCGCCGAACATCCCGTAGAAATGGAACGCCAAAGGTATGGCAGTTACCACCGCGGCGCAATAGGCTGCGTTGCCGATCGCCTGGTACTGCGACTTGCCGAGAGACAGCAGCGCCGGCATGGTCGTCGCATACATCATCGTGTGCCACAGGCCAAGCGCCAGAACCGGCACCATCCACGCAGCGGCATGATAGCGGCGATCGTACATGTGTGTAACCAGGAAGCCGCCGAGGTGCACCATCAGGCATAGCATCACCGCACCCGCCAGCAGAGTGCGAAGACGATACTGCAAAAACACCTTCCGGAATTCAGTGATCGGCAAATGAACCATCTTCGCGATGAACGGAAAGCCGACTCGATTGGAGAACGCATAGATGATTGCCCGCGGTATATCCGAAACCGAGTACGCGATGCCGTAAACCCCCAGCAGGCTGAAGCTGATCAGTCTGCCAAGAATCAGCCGGTCTGCCTGCGACGCAAAGAAGAAGAAGGCCGTTGACATCAGAATCCATTTGCCGAAGTGAACCAGGCCATGCAGGCTCTCGCGATCCCAGCAGAAGGAATTCCGTATGCCGGGAATCAGCCTCCGGTAAAAGCTGAACACGAGCCGGAAGATCGAGCTTAGAATCGCTCCGATGACCAGTGCCCACACTGACCGGTAAACCAAAGCGCAACTGGCCGTGACCATCAGCGTGAATATCTGGGTGGCAGTGTCGAGCAGAAACACCCTGCGCACGCCCATGTGCCGCGACATCGAAAGCAGATTGGTGCTGTTGAAGGAACTAATGAGAATATTGAGGCCCAGCGCGGGTATTAGCGCCAACAGCCGCGGCTCATGGTAGATCAGCTCCATCGGCCAGGCCAGGATCAGGGAGACGGCGAAGATGCCCAGGCCGCGAAGCACCTGCAAGGTCCAGACGGTATTCAAAAGCGCGGGCTCGTCCCCGCGGGGGTTTTGAATCACGCTTGGGCCCAGGCCTATATCTGAGATCAGGCTGATTCCGACCACCAGCGTCGTCACCAGCGTCATCAGGCCGAAAGACTCCGGCATCAGCAGGCGAGTGAGGACCAGGCTATTGACGACGCGCAGCGCCATCGAACACCCATAGTCCATCACGGTCCAGAACGTGGCCCGGACGGCCGTCGATTCCAGCACTTTCCGGGCCCGAACGCCCTCTCTCGCGCTGCTTGCCTCCACCGTTTCCGGTTCGGGGAACTCGATCGTCGAAATTGTGAGGTCAGATTCCAAATGATTTCCGTAGTATTGGGTTGTCTTTCTTATCTTGCGGATCGGATTGAAGCAGGGCGACGCCATGGAAGAATGCGTATGAATCGTCAGGCCCTGGTCCGGCGATCGGAACAATTGCGATGCTTCAATGGCGCTCCGCCCAAGACTATTGCGGATCACTCCGCGCTTTGGGAGGCCGCCTCGGATGGCATTTCTTGTTCAACCGGCCGGCCCGTGGGAATCTTCGATCCGGCTCCCGCGAAGTTCCGTCCCGCTCTCCACATGGAAGCTAAACCTGTGGCAGCCCTATGAACCTGAGAAGCCAATTGCTTCAGAACGGGTTCGCGGGCCAGGAAATGCCGCTCGACAAGGAACCAGGAAAGAGCGCCCACCCCCACTGAGACTGGAGCGGCCAGCAGGAAGAGCTTCATCGGCGCCATCGTTCCCCCTCCGTATTTCACAATTAACTGTTGAATCGGATAGGCATAGAGATAGGTGCCATAAGAGAAGTCCCCGAAGCGGCCCAGGTTCAGCGGACGCAGCATGGGCAGATAGGCGAGGCCCAGGAGAAGATATGCGCCGCAAATTGGAAGTGTAACGATAAGCCCGTTGGGGATGAAATCCGATGCGACAAGAATCGCCAGGGCCGCAATCATCAGAGGCTTGCGCAGCAACACCGTGCCGCCAAAAAGATGAAAGAGAGACCCCGCCAGAAAGAAGGGGAGAACGATCGCCCAGAACAGTGGAAAGCCAAAGATCACCCCCAGAATCTTGCCTCCTGGCGCCCATCCCGTAATGGACAAATAGAGATGCCATGCAATCGCCGCCACGAAGACCGCCGCCACCAGCCAGCGGCGCCGCAGCATCCCCGCAACTCCCAGCAGCAGAATCCCGATGTAGCACCAGAATTCAAAGGGCACCGACCAAAGAGAACCGTTCAGTGCATTGGGCTGAGCGTTGTGGATAAACACAGGCGAAACGTCGAAAACCTGCAGTCTCAGCGTCTGCAACAGAAAGTTCCCTATCGCAATCGGGCGCCGCGTTGCCGGATCCGCCGCAATGGGAACAACGAACAGCGCCGTGAGCAATGCGACAACAATGAATCCTGGGTAAATGCGCGCGATGCGCCGCTTGAGGAACCTCAATGGATTGGGAGAGCGCGTCCAGCTTTGCGCGATAAGGAATCCGCTGATCACAAAGAAAGCCCACACGCTCAGATTTCCAAAAGTAATCTGCCCATGAGTCAGTACAAAGAGAGGTTCGGTGTCGTTGGAGCCGCGGCCCAGCGCATAGCTATGCGATAAGATCACCAGCACCGCAAAGACCAGACGCAGCGTGTCGAAGCTATTGTCGGCGTGGCGGCTTCCGTTATTTATGGTCGGCATTCCTTACCTCATGACAGAGTAACTGTCTCCGCGACTGCGCCGGAGGATCTTCGATGGACCCGCTCTCAAGATCCTGGGGTTTGCATCTCAGCCAGACGGTGTTCTAGATTCCGAAGCGCAACCGGAGTGCATGTCGCGCCGCGTGGGCGCCTTCGTACAGTTTGCCGAAGGTCAGGTTCTTCACGCGATCGATAGCCGGGCTTCGCCCAGGCACGGTAGGATGCAAGCCTATCTTTCGCGCATAGTAATTTGCCCGGTATGCTCCAATCGCGTCGTTTCGCACCCGCTTGAAATTGATGCTGACGGATACTGAAACATTGTCGTTGTTCTTGACCCAGTGCGGGAATGTGGCGGGGTTGAAGACGCCCAGGCCGGGGGATACATCGTAGCGCCACTGCCCCTCTGAAAATTCGTCGTGCCATCTGGGGGCCAGCAGGTGTCCTGTCCAGTACCGCTCCATCTCCTCTGGAGTCAGGATGCGAGGATCGTGCGCATTGTAGAGAAACACGGATTTCGTGCCCTGCACCTGCGCCAGAAAATTGGCCTCGCCATCCAGATGGTAGGGCGTGATGCGGTTGGGCGAAGTGATGAAGATCGTCAGAATCGGATCGCGATACCGGCGCCGCAAATTCGCGCCAGTAAGCTCCGACAGCTCCGAAATGAACAACTCCAGAGCCGCACGGTACTCCGGCTCTTCGTGAATGCGCTTCAAAATGATCCAGTTTTTGCCTTCCCCGATCCGCTCCAACGCCTGGACCAATGTCATATCCGCGGGCTTGTTGCCGAAGGTGCCGTCAACTACAGGCTCGCCAGTTTCGTAGTGGCTCTTATACTGGCGCTTGCGCATGCAGCGTTCGGCCAGGTTCAGCAGCGCCGGCATCTGAAAGATCTCCATCCTGTTGAGAGCGTGGCTAAACTGAAACGGGCGGTGGTCGAAGTTGGCGGCAAAAAGGCTGCCCGTTTCGGCATCGTGGCGAAATACTCCCGATGCCTCTGCTGGATGGATCGCTGTAGCCATGGAACATCCTCCTATCCGTGCCCTGATGGAGTGCCTAGGGAGATTGCGGAAGACAGAGACAGTAGTGCTCCAGCCTGCCTCTGCCGCGCTGGATTGTGATGAGGACCTTCGCGCGAGAGCGCATCAGGGGTCCGGAAATCGCCGCGAAAGCGGTCTTTTATTCTGCGAGCGGCATCAGGTTGCCGCCGCGGGCAGGCTTCGCCCATATCACTCCCAGCAGCCGGGGTGAAGATAACTTTGTCATAGCAAATTGGATGTGAGTAGCAATCGATGGTTGCAAAGAATTGTCACTTTCGTCTTAAGCTGATTTCGGTTCATGCTCAATGGTTACTCCTGTATCGGATGCCTGGGTACTCGACGATCCGTCCTGAAGCACGGATTAGGATGGGCTGAAGCAGATGGACTCAAGAACCGGTTCCGGCAATGACCACGCCGATGGTGCGCAGAATGATCTTGAAGTCCAGCCAGACGCTCCAGTTCTCGATGTAGGTCACATCCAGGGAGATATAACTGTCGAAGGAAGGATCCTGGCGCGACTGCACCTGCCACAACCCTGTGATGCCGGGAGTTACATCGAGACGGCGCAGTTGGCTGAGCTTGTACTCCTGCACCTCGCTGGCCAGCGGAGGACGGGGACCGACAATGCTCATGTCGCCGTGCAGTACGTTGAAGAACTGGGGCAACTCGTCGAGGGAGTACTTGCGGAGAAAGCGGCCCAGCCTGGTAATGCGGGGGTCGTTGGTGAT
Source organism: uncultured Acidobacteriaceae bacterium (assembly GCA_963710875.1). Classification (GTDB taxonomy): domain Bacteria; phylum Acidobacteriota; class Terriglobia; order Terriglobales; family Acidobacteriaceae; genus Telmatobacter. The sequence continues at coordinate 89,072 of CAVQBW010000007.1, forward strand.
TTTGAACAGCACGCCGTCGCGTTCGTTCATGTGCATGATCTCGGCGCGCCGCTTCTCCGCATCGCTGACCATGGTGCGGAATTTTATGCATCCGAAGACACGGCCCTTCTTCCCGATGCGTTCCGAGAGATAGAAGACCGGACCGGCCGAATCGATCTTGATGGCGATGGCGATGGCCAGCAACACCGGAGAAATGGCGATCAATATCAGACCGGAGAGCATGATATCGACAAGCCGCTTGAGCAAGAGAGCGATCTCCGGCACTTGGCCGTGGTGCAGCGGAATGGTCGGAAACTGGCCGATATATTCGATGGGGCTGTCCCAGACCAGCCCATCGTACATGTCGGGAACCACGCGCATGTCCACGCCGTGGACGCGGGACTGCTCCAGCATGTCCTTGACGACGCCGCGCTGCTCGCAGGGCGCGGTGAAGAATACTTCGTCCACAAAATGCTTGCGGGTATGCTGGAAGAGCGTGTCGAGCGTGCCCACTACGTCGCTGGAGCGGTCGCCAAAACGGGGGCAGCCGCCGGGAAACGCGATGAAGCCCTTGAAGTTGTAGCCAAGATGCCGGATGCTATCCAGATGATTGCGGAGAGCATGAGCCTCGGGCCCGGTTCCGACGATGAGCACGTTGCGGCTGCCGATGCCGCGTTCAAGGCGGTGGTAGAGCAGGAAGCGATAAGCGAACCGGCGCACGCTGAGCCCAATGGTGACCAGCAGGATTGTGATGACCACGATGCTGCGGGGAATATCTACAGCGTGAACCAGAAAGAGCGCTCCGGTAAGCAGCAGCCCTGAGATGAGGCAGGCCTGCATACTCAGGTTTTGTTCATGCAGAAAGCCGCTCAGGCGTGTGGGCGTATACAAATGCAACCGCCGGCTGGTGATCATCAGCGAGACGGCAAACCCGCACAGCGCCGCCAGCAGGATTCCCATGGAGGGGCCTTGAATGAGGTCTCCATGCCAGAGAATCTTTGCGCTTTCTGGCGCTCCGGTGTTCTTTTCGTAGAGCGTGACGAGCGCCGCGGATGCCAGGACCGTGATCCCATCCAGGACCATCCACAGCGCAACCATGCCTCGCGAATTGCGCGAGGCGCCTGCCGCCGGCCTTTCCGCCCATTGCCGGGAGGGAGATATGTTTGCAGTGACCTTTTGCCAAAACCCCGTTGTCGCCATATTCGTTTCGAAGACCTCGCATATTCGAAGATTCAGGGGAAAAGTTGGGCAATGATTTCCGGAAGAGCATCCAGTTCGGAGAGGTTAGAATCGCCTCCGATAGTGGTCCGGAGCTTCGCATCGTTTCAAATCGTTTTCAAGTACATGACTGGACTTTCCCTTCCTCCATCGGACGATCTCTCATGACTCCTCCGACGGTCCAAAGGCCGTGCATGCATCAGGTAGAATCAAACCCGGAGGAATGCCGTATTGAGTAGAAGTACGCTCTGGCTTCAGCCTCGCCCGGCGCCTGGGAATCCGCGCATGCGCCTGTTCTGTCTTCCTCACGCGGGAGGCGGCGCCACTGCATATCGTTCCTGGAGCGCCGAGTTGCCTGCTTTTGTCGAGATATGTCCGGTTCTTCTGCCCGGCCGGGAGACGCGTCTCTCCGAGCCTCTTTACACCCGGATGGATTCGCTCCTGGAAGCCATGGATCGGGAACTCCGGCCATGGCTGGACATTCCTTACGCGGTCTTCGGACACAGCATGGGTGCGTTGCTGGCCTTTGAGTGGGTGCGCAGGCTGCGGCGAGAGGGGTCGTCCATGCCTGTCTGGCTCTTTCTCTCCGGCCGTCGCGCGCCGGATGCGCCGGGCGATTCCCATCTCTTGCACTCGCTTCCCGACCGCGAGCTGGTGAAAGAACTAACTCGCCTCTACGACGGAATTCCGCAGGAGTTTCTGGGAAATGAGACTCTCATGGATGTCTTTCTGCCGATTCTGCGCGCCGATATTGCAGTGGTCGAGAGTTATAGCTTCCAGGAGGACGAATCGCTCGACTGTCCGATCACAGTCTTCTCTGGAATGAACGATGCCAGCGTAACCTGGGATCAATTGCTAGCCTGGAAGCGTCACACGAGCCAGCGCCGCTTCGCCGTGCAGGTCCTTCCAGGAGGCCATTTTTATCCCCAGCGCCCCTTGCTTCAGATGATCTCCGCAACCTTGACCCACTTGAGTCTTCAGAGCGGATGCGCTGCGCGGTGATCTAAGCTGCATGTTGCATTGCGGCAAGCGATGCTGTCAGTTGTGGATCGAAACTGTAGATCCACGCACCGGTGCCTGGCAGAAAGATCCATCCGCTCGAACCGGCTCCGGGCTGAGCCAGGGAGATAACCGCCCGGGCCCCGGTTCCTCGAAATGCGTTGATGACTCGCTCGCGTTGCTGCTGCGGCAGTTGCCAAAAAACAACTCCCCAGTCTTTGTCTGCCTCCTCTGCCTGGGAATGGTCAAACGGCGTGCGGTCCCACGGCTCAATGCTCCACGGCAACGAGCCGAACTCCGCAACCACTCGAACGTGCGCAATGTAAGCCCAGCTGCAACGGATGTTGAAGCCCGCACGGCCAATCAGGGCCACGGTGTCTCCCGGTCGAAGTCCATGCGACGATAGAGTTTCAGCCAACCTCCATTGCGGATCGCGATGAAAATCCTGGCCAGTTAGCGCGGCCTGGATTGTCCAGCCGTCGTACCGATCCAACTCCGCGAAGGCGCCGGCGATATAGGCCGCGAGTACAAATACGAGGAAAGATCGCCTTGCCGTGAACTTTGGGTCGAGCGCGAACGCTAGAGGAAGCAGAGTCAGCAGCAGCAGAATCCCGCCAAGGTAGCGCCCTTCCAAGTGAACCAGCAGATACGGAAGCAGGGCCAGAACGGGAAGCACGAGAATGGGCCACAGAGTTCTCAAGCTTTGCAGGGCAGCCATTCGCCAATCGCGCTTCCATGTCAAGCCAAGCATCACGGCCAGAAATGCCCATAGAATCTGGTTAGTTTTCACGATCTCCACCAGACGGTAACAACCTTTGAGGGCCGCCGATAATTGATTGCCGATGCTGAAGAAATGGTGGAATCCGCGATACCAATAGGCCAGATTGTTATAAGGCGGATAGGTGCTCGCAAACGGTTCGCGAAACCCAAAAACCGGAAGATCGTTCAGCAACTGCACAGAAGAATGAAGCGGTCTGCCAAACTCGCGCGGACCTCCCTGCCAGTTTGTCCAGTGAGGCAGATGGTTCACATGAAGCGCATAATTCAGCTCTCCCGAAGAGCCCAGGGTGAACTGGCCGTAAGACCAGGAGATGCCGGCAACAAAGGGAATGAAGAGCACAAGATAGACCGAAGCGCAGATGGCGAAAGTGCGCAACGGGATCTTCCCGGCAAATCGCACCAGCAGAAGAATCAGAAGCAGGATTACCGCGTTGCAGAGGAAGACGCCTTTGACCCAGCATCCCAGGCCCAGGATCAACCCCAATGTCGCGGCAGCCGGGGCGGAGTGGAGGCGAAGTACGCGCAAAACCTGCGCCGCGCCGAGAATCAACAACACGGAAACCAGAAGGTCGGGGGCTACGCGCGACACATTATCGAAGCAGAGTCCATAGCTCAGAAAAACGCTGCATACCGTCCAGGTCACAATCGGCCGGCAAACTTCCCTCGTGGCGGAGTGACCGTAATGCGCGGCAGCCTGCCGGATCAGGTACCGCACAGAAGCATATTCTGCCAGGAAGATGATCCAGTTCAATACCGTGATGGCGTACCACTCGCCCTCGGCTGTTCGGGGAGCCAGGCTGCGCGCCAGCGCGACCAACGCCGGATAGCCGGCAGTCCACATTGGGTCGAAGATGCCTTTCCAGTCATGGCTGGAAACGGCTTGGCTGACATTCAGGTAAGAAATCCAGTCGCCGAGGTATTGGGTCCGCCCATAGACTCCTTCGACAGCTCCCAAGAGACTTACCAATATCCAGCTAAGAGCAATACTCAACTCATCGCGCTTCCAGAAAAGCATGCGTGCTCCAGAAGTTGTCCGATCAATCGTTAAGAGCAGGGGACGGTGTTTGCCGAGCATCCAGGCGCCTGCCGCGCCGCGCTCAGCTTATTCCCGCTAATTGGGCGATCCTTCTGTTTTGCTCGCGCGCTTCCGCCGGGATGCGCGGCCGCCCTTTCACGGCCTGCTTCGCCCTCTGCATGACGGTAAAGGCCGCGCTTTTGAGATGGTCTGACAGAGGATGGGCGCCGGGCGGATGCGGCACAATGCCCGCCTGGCGAAGATAGTAATTGGCTCGGTACAAGTTCGCCCAGTGCCGGTCGTAGAACTGGAAATTGACATTCAAAGTTACAGAAATGTTGTTTCCGTTGCGCAGCCAGTGCGGGGAATTGATGGGAATATGCACGCCGGTTCCGGGGCGCATTTGATACACCATGGCTCTGGACTCATACTCCGGCTTATAGCGCGCCGCGCGATTGTCGGCAGTCCAGTAGACTTCCAGTTCCTGGTCGGGGACGATGTCTTTGTCGGCGCGGTCGAAGACATGAATCTCCTTGTCGCCCCGTAGCTGAAGAATCCAGGAAACCTCGCGGTCCAGGTGATACTCTGTGACGCGATTCGGCGACGTGATGAAGAGAATCGCCTCGAACCATTTGATCTTGCGCAGAAGCGCCGGACCGGAGAGTTGAAGAATGTCGCGAATGCAGCGTTCCAGCACTTCGCGATAGCCCGGCTCGCGCTCCACATGCTTCAGGATGATCCATGCCTGCGCGGTATCGATCTTGCGGATGAAATCGGCGACAGCCGTTCGCGGCAAATCCGGGCGCAGCGGCTTCTCGCCGGGTTCGATCAGCCCATCGTTGAAATACACGTCCCCTCCGGCCAGATGCGGGGTACGGCGCGTTGCCACCCTCTCGGCCAGGTCCACAAGCCGGGAAAGCTCGAAGAGCGGGTCTCCGGCAAGAGTGTGGGCAAATTCGTAAGGCAGCCGGTTCAGATTGTCCGCAAAGACGCCGGGTGCGCACTGGAGAATGCGATCGGAAGCTACAGGCATTTGGCCTTCCCTCCCCATGACGGTCTGGAGAATCGGTTCGGAGTTTGAGACACTCGGTTTCATTCTGGCACTGGGCTCGCGGCTGCAAGGTAAACATGCTGCGGTCGCGCGATGCAAATGGAAGATGCGGCGGAACGAAATCCAGGAGCAATCGGGCAAGGCGGTTCAGCGTATCATTGGCCGCCAGAAGCCGTCGAGGAGTCGACTATTCCCTTGCTTGCCGGCCACATCTCAAGCGAAACCTCGGCATAGGGGCCTGTGTGCGCGCTAAGGACTCCTGGGTCTTCACCGCGAAGCGTCTTGCCGAAGAAAGCAACCACATAGGTCCGGACGATCTTCTGAATTCGCCGCGCCGGAATCGCTCCGCAATGGGAGACGATGCGCAGGGGCGAGACCAGAGGCTGATCCGTAAAGTCCTCATGCTCGGCGCCCTTCACCGAGAGCAGATACCCGCCGTATCTGCGCAGCGAAGCCTCCGTGTCGGCCCCGTCTGTGGCGTCGAGAACGGCGCCCACCATCGCATTCGAGCTGGGAGTTCCGCTCTCCTGGCCGGTGACTGCATCGATGACCAGCAATGGCTGGTTTGGACCTCGCTCGTGAATAGCTTCGAAGAACCACCCGTCCATGTTGACCGCTGCGTGAACCCTCCGGTCAAGGGCGCACACCGCGGTCGCCGCCGCTCCGCCAAACGAGTGACCGATGGCCCCGGCATGATCGGTGTCCAAGCGCCCGGACCAAGGTGAGCCGGCGGCACGGTTCATGGCTTCCAGGCGATCGAGAACGAACCGCTGATCTGCCACCCACTTGGCTAACTCCTTGTCCCAGATTGCCCTCACCCGGTCCGGCGTACTGCTATCCGGAGCATCGATGTCGCTTGCTGCAATTCCACGCACGACCCGCCCATCTGGAAATGCAACCAGTCTCGCATTGTAGGTGTGATCGATGCTTGCCACGATATAGCCGTGACTCGCCAGTTCCTCGGTCAGAAAGGTGTCGTTGGTCCGCCTGCCGCCCCAGGCATGGTTAAAGAGGATCACCGGAAACGGCGCTCCCGCCAGCGCAACCGGAGCATCCAGCCGCGAATGGGTCAGTATCTCGCTCTGGTAGGAACTCAGGGCGTCGGTCTCCCGCGGTTCACGGTAGCGGGCGAAGCGATTGTGCGATGGCTGGGCCGGATACCAAAGCTGCACCATCAGTTGCCGAGCGGAACCGGCGGCCGGCGATGCATCTTCGGTGCGAGTGGAGTCTTTGAGGTACAGAATCGATGTGCCGACCGGATAGGGCCCCGTGGGTTCGGGCAGGCTAAACATCGGCAAGACGAGAGAGAATAGGACGCTCACCGAAGCGAGCAGCAGCGCCGGCCATGCCGTGAATCTCCGAAGTCGGCTTTTACTTCCACCCGGCTTCCAGGCCGCCAGGCAGAGAATTGCGGCGGCTGCATATGCGGGAAACATCTGCCAATGAGCACCCTCGAAAACTGCGTGCGCCGCCAGGTCCAGCAGGGCGGCGGCCATCAACAGACGGACAATTCGCGGCCAGCGGCCCGTGAGAAGGCAAATCGCCACGCCGGCGAGCAGAAAAACGAGGGAAACTTCGAGTGGGCGCATAGCTTGACCGCGAGTTTATTGCCGCGGGATTGCCTTCCTCCGGGATCACTTGCAGTGAACCGGATTCGTTCCGGTTCCAGCTCTCAGGCGCGGGCCCGTTCCCGCCGCGCGGGGTCCTTCGCCGACGTTGCGCGGCGTTGCCGGAACGATTGTTCATAGCGGTTCAGTTCGTTCTTCAAGGCGCGATCCGCTCGTTCCAGACTCATTTTGTTCAGAACCACCGCCACGCCGGCGACATCGAGGCGTTCGAGCAGCCGCGCGGCCCGATCCAGTTCCTGCTTGGTGGTCGCGCTGGACTTCACCACAAGAACGGTGACATCGGAAACCCTTGCCAGGTACTCGGTGTGCGCGGAAATAGGCAAGGGACTCGCATCGATCAGGATTGCATCGTATTGTTCGCTCGCATGATGCATGCCCTGTCTTACTGAATTCAGCGTTGGCGCTTCTTGTCCCATGCCGTATTCCGGGCGGCTGCGAGCCGCGGTAATCGGCGCAAGGGCGGCGAGCCGGATCTCATCGGTCTTGTTCCGCCTTTGCAGAAGCAGTTGAGACCGCCATGAAACGTTGCCGGTGGTAACTTCCAGCCCCTCGGATGCCGATGCAATGATCGTCTGCGTTCTCAGATCGAGACGGCGCAGCTTATCGCTCAGTTCTCTCACCACGGTGCTGGTTCCGCTGCCATGCGACGGGGATGTAAACAGAAAAACTCTCGCTCCCGAGTTCCTCACCGCATGATCGATGCCCGCGGCCAACCGCATATAGTATTCGCCGGCAATTTCGCGGCGGAACTCGCAATTGTCAAGCAGCACTCCAAGCGGATGAAAGCCCATGACCTGCTCGACATCCTGCGCCGTGAATATCCGGTTGTCCAGCAGATCCATCGCAACCGGAGCGGCAATGGCGCAGCCGAGACTGAGCAGTATCAGGGCAAGCAGGTAGATCTTCAGTTTGCTCGGCTCCTGGTTCAGTGGAGTCAGCGCCATCGACGATACATGGATAGACCCAGGAGAGTTGCTTTCAAGCTCGAGGTCGCGGATGCGGTCGTCGATCGCGCTGTATGCTTTTTGCAGGCTGTCGATCTCCGGTCCAAGCTCCGCTGCTCGTTGGAATTTAGGAGCTGCCGAGGTGGCCGAGTGCGTCCTTTGCGCCAGTTCCTGGGTTAATTGGAGTTCAACCATGCGCGTGCGCGCCACTTCCTGGCGCAGCCTGTCCTGCAGGTGTTCGCCTGCCTCATGTCGCACGTTGTTCATCAGCTTATCGATCGAATCCAATTCTTCCTTGTCTTTCTGGTAGATCGGATGATCCGGCCGCAGGCCGCTCATTTCTTCCATCAACACGGTTCTTCGGCTGTTCAGCGAAGTTCTCACTCCGGATAGCCCTGGGTCTGCGGCGATTGCCTGGTCTTCATCGGCTTCCGTCACGGTCGCTCCTCCAGAGCCGCTTCCCTTCACTTCGGCGGCCAATTGCGCTTCTGCCGCTTCCCGCTGCATGCGCGCGGTGACGAGCTCGTCGCTCAGTTTCTGCAGCGTTGAATCATAAACGTCGTTTCCGCCCTCTTTGGATGAAAGCGTGGCCACGCCAAGCTCCTGCATCAGTTGCGCCTGCTCCCCCATTTCATCGTCCATCTCCTTCTGCAGCCGGACCTTTTCCTGCCGGAGGGTATCCAGGCGATCATCCAGTCCGTAGAACTCCTCGTTCTTCATGCGCTCCACATAGGTGTCGGTGACCGTGTTCACAATCTCAGCGAGATCTTTGGGCGAGGCGCCACGCAGTCCGATAGACACCTCATAACTCGAACCGATCCTCTTGACATCAAGCGCCTGCTGCAAGACCTCAATCTCATAGGGCAGCGCCGGACCCCGATAGGACGGCGTTAAGCCTCTCCTGTACCGCACGGCGTAAGGCAGCTTCGAGATGGAATCCGCGATGATGTCGCGCCGCGTCACCGTCTGGATCTGGTCCTGAACATACGAGTCGTAGGGAAGTTCAACCTCGGTGTCGCCGGCCAGCATCTTGGGAAACTTCGGCGAAAGATAGACCACACTGTGCGACTCGTAATTCGGCTTGTCCTTCTTCCAGAGAACGAAAGCGCCGCAGCCGACAAGAACAAGAAACACCATCGCGGCGACATACCAGTGGCGGCGAAAACTTCCAGCCACATTGATTGCCGGGCCCGGCCCTTCAGAAGAACTCCCAGTCCGGCGCAGCGGCGCCGATGGCAGGTTCTTGGAGCTTCCGGGAAGCGAATTGTCGGACGTTGAATTGATCATGACCAGCCTTTCCAAGTCAGTGAACGGCCAATGCCGCAAAACCCGCCATGCTCACGAATGGCGCCAGTTGCTGCATCACAAAGCCCATTCTGGAAAATCCGCTCTTGGGCACATATACGATGTCGCCGGGATAGAGCGAGACTTCCATGCCGCCATTTGGCTTTAGGAGATCTTTGAAGCGGATGTACTGAGTCTTATCTCCCTTGGAACGATGAACAATCTGAATCTCCGGATTACCACCGGCTTCGTCGCTCACCCCGCCTGCCTCACCCAGAACTGAAGCGAGCGTAGAGTCGTGCTTCAGCGCAATTGGCCCCGGATGCTGCACCTGTCCCATGATCGTGATGGTTCTTGTCGACAAGGCGGGCACAAACACCACGTCGTTGCGGCGCAGCCTAAGATCCGCCAGCGGGCTGCCCGTTGTCAGCAGTTCCTGCAGTTCAACCCAGTACACCTGATCTCCCCGGTAGATTACGCATTGCTCTGGCATGCTGCCATCGGGACGCGCCTCGATGCCGCCTTTGGAGAGCACCTCGAGTAAGGTCGGCGTCTGTTCAAAATCCACGATCCCAGGATTCTTCACGTCTCCCAGCAGAGTGACATGGTTTGAACCGTATTTCTCCACCTCGACCGTCGCTGAAAGCTTTGTATAGTAAGGCGACATCGCCTCGACGATCTTCTGTCCCGCCGCCTCGCGAGTGAGGTCGGCCAGCTTGATCGGCCCAGCAAGCGGCAGCGTCACGCGCCCGTCGGGACCAATCACATCCTTGCTGGTCAAATCGGGCCGACCGGGAAACTGGATGGAGATCTCGTCCCCCGCCCCCAGTGTGTATTCCTCATCCGCCGACGGTTCGAACTTGCGCAATGCCTCAAGCGGGCTCAATTTCAGCTTTGGATCGGGCAGGTTCTCCTGGCTGGATTCGCCAGTTGCCTGAACGCTTCCCTGTGTATCCTTGGCCGCCGGCCGGTCGTCCGGTTGCACGGCTCCGGCCGGCCGCGCATAGACCGCGCCGAGCGCCAGAACGGCAAGGCAGCATAGTGTGAGTGCAAGACGTTGACTCGGCAGCTTCACGGATAGCTCCTTCAGCGGTTGTGCGGCGCTTCGCTTCGAGAAGCGAGCGGCGAGTGGCGCCGCAAGGGCGGGTTGTTGATTCGATAGCATGTGCCGCTTCTCACTTTGATTCATTGGCCGTCTCCCGGAATGTCGCGGGCGGTGCGCACCCAGGCGGAGCCCGCGCGGGAAGCGCGCCAGACCTCAGGCAGCAACCGCAACTTCCAAAACATATAGCCCGGAGCAGTTGCCAGGACTCTCATCGTTCCCCGCCAGCCGGAACCGCACGCGCCAGCCGCCATTACATGCAAAGCGAGCACGAGAAACCCTCCCAGCGCATACAGCCTGAGCCACGGAATAGGCAGGCAGGCGGCGATCAGCAGCAGGCACGCCTCCGTGGCGATGGGCGCGGCCAGCAGATCGAGAAGCGGCTCCATGACCCGTGCTCGTCCGCGCAGCAGGTCCCCCATCAACCTGGGAACCCATTGTCTTGTGATCCGTCTCCGTCCGCCTTCCCATCGAGCGCGCTGCGTGCGAGCGCCACGATCGGAACGCGGCATCTCGCCGCTGACCGCGGCCGTGTCTACAAACTCCACGCGAATGCCGGCTCGAACCAGGGCGAGATGATATTCCAGGTCTTCGACGACCGAATAGGCTCCGTATGGAATCCGCGTCAACACATCCCGGCAAAGAGCGAAGCCATTGCCCAGGATCCCCGCCGAAAGCCCCAGGCGCTCTCGGCCGCGCGGACGAATCACGTTGAATCCTTGAAAGGCAAGCGCCATCAGCCTGGTGCGATCGTTCTCCTCGGAGTTGTAGACTTCATAACGGCATTGCACGGCCTGCGCGCCCGCCAGAAACCTCTGCCGCACCGCCGCGATAAGGCCGGGGCTGACGACCGAGTCCGCATCGATGACCAGTACTGCCCGCGACGGCCCGGCCAAAGCCGCGGCGAAGCCATAACTCAGCGCGCAGCCCTTGCCCTTCCGATGGGGATCGTTCAGCACCAGAACCCTTGCTCCGGCAGCCTCGGCCTCTGCCGCCGTCGCATCCGTGCAGTTATGTGCGATCGCCACCAGGTCCACGCCTGGCCCCGCCGAGGACGCGATGCTGCGAATGCAGCGTCCGATAAGCGCCTCCTCATTGTGGGCCGGAACCACGACGGTCAACGGAAAATCCTCCGTTGCGCCGCCTTGCTCCTTTGCCCGCGCGGAAGGCAGCAACGATGCGGCCGTCAGCGCCAGCAGTTCCACGAGCAGCGGCAGCGAAGCCAGCACCAGCACAATCCCGGCGATTTCGAGCATTTGCGATAAGAACATGCGATTGATCTCCGATCGATGTGCCTATTCCAGCTTCATGCGGCATCGGCAGGAGCCAGATCCTGCATCATTCCGTCCATCTGATGGCCGCTTTGCGACATGACCGCCATGGGTTCGACCGCAAGTTGCCGGCTGAGCAATTGCTGCACCTGACGGTACACGGCGGGAACGTCCTGGACGTGAATAGGAATCGACTGGCCGCCAATGCGGCAGAAAGCCCAGTCCTTTCCGAATTGCGGAACCGGCGCCATCTCCGGCTGGATGCGCCGCAATGCCTCCGCGACCTTGGGAGCCACGCGAAAGAAGAGCCGCAGCCGTGAGGCGCCCACAACGCGCGCCAGAAGGCGATCCAGCCCAGCCAGCCACAGTTCGCGCCTCCAGCAGCGGGCCGTATTCATGACGTAGATCAGCGAGGCCAGAGCGTCCGCCCCGATATATGCAGTGTTGCTCATATCGAGCACCACATGAGAACCGGCAAGAACTGCGCTGCGAACGTCGGATTCAAACCGCGCCAGCAGTGCTCCGGTGAAATCGCCGTCAATCCGCAGAACCAGGGCCGAGCCAATCATCTCTTGCGAAATCCGCGTCTGTTGGCGCCGTTTCCCCTGCATCGCCATCGCTGCCAGTTGCACTGGCAGATAGCGCAGCAGACCCGCCGCGTTGCTGATATAGCGCTTCGCGAGACGAGATGGCTCCTGGATCGTGCGGTAGAGCCACTCCATGCCGCTTTGTTGCATCCATAAAGGCGCGCGAGGAATCCGGCCGCTCAGAAAATCGAATGAGCCGCCGACTCCGATGCAGACAGGCACCTCCAGCCGGTGCCGGTGCATGGCCAGCCATTTTTCCTGCTTGGGATTTCCAAAGGCCACCAGAAGTATGTCCGGCCGCGCGGCCTCGATCCTTTTGAGGATCTCCTCGTGATCCATCTCTTCCAATGGCCGATGCTTCGGACTGTAGCGTCCGGCAATGCAGACGCCAGGATGATTCTTTTCCATCCAGGCCGCCGTGCCGGCGGAACTCTCTTCTTCGGCTCCCAGCAGGAAGAGCCGGTAGCCGCGTTCAGCCGACAATCTCGCCAGTTGCGGCACAAGATCGGCTCCCGCCACCCGCTCCTTCAGTCCCGAGCCCATTAGACGCGATGCCCACACCAGCGGTGCGCCGTCAGCCAGGACCAGATCGCAACTGGCGAGCGTCTCGTAGAGTTCCTCGTCATGGATTGATTTCATGAGGAAATCGACATTTGCAGTTGCAATTTGATGGAAGCCTCCGTCTGCAATGTCGGCCTCCACGGCGTCCAGAACTTCTTCCATCGTCAGGTTGTCAACAGCTACACCCAGGATGGCAACACGGGAATCCTTGGATTTTGCCATGGTGATCGCTCCACGATACTTCGTTCAGTTGCGGGTCGCCCGGCTCTCTTCGGCTTGATCGAAAGAGCGGGTCGAGCCCGCTATAGGGAAGATAACGAGGTTACGGCGGTCTCATGATCGTTGAAGACAGATAGGAACGAATTCGAGCGGCGCTCTCTCCGGGAAGGTGCCCCTATCCCGGTGGCTGCATTCTGGGGAAAGGCTGAGAGCGCCGCCGTTTGCAACAGCAGATGATGAATCCTTTATGACGCGATGGACGGGCATCCCCGGAACTGTCGCCCTGCTCTTGCCGCGTCCCGGTTTGTCCTATGAGTGTCATTCCCGGCGATTGCGTTTCAGGGGCGGAGTCAATGATTCAGTTTGATCTGGATCGCTCCTGAACGGCTTCCACGTCGGTCAGGCTCAGTTCGGCCGAGATGGCCTGGGAGAATACTGAGATCGTAACAATCAGGCGAAGGTTGTTCTTGATTCGCGCCAGGCGTCCCTGCACGCCGGCCAGGGGTCCCCGCGTAACCTGCACCAGCGTGCCTGGCGTCAGCGCGTCGCAACGGTCGCAGGGCACGCTGCTGCCGAGAGTCCGGCGAACCGCTTCGATTTCGACATCGGAGATCTGGCTGGGCGCATGATTGCCGCCCAGGAGGCGAACAATGCCGTTCGTCTCCAGCACCTTCACCCGGTTGCGCAAACTGGGTTCATAGTGAAGAAACAGGTAGCCGCTGAAAGCCGGCACCTCAATCATCTTTCGGCGATCCTTCCATTGATGGACTTCCTTCAGCAATGGAAGATAGGTTCTGAATCCCTTTGCGGTCAGCCCCGACGCCACGCGCTGCTCACAGCGGTAGGCGGTCTGCACCCCGTACCAGGCTTGATTGGGATTCTCCGCATGAGACATCTCCCCCATCCGATTTTCCGCTCCAAAGCAGGCTTCGCCCATGTCACCCCCATTAGAGTGCTGACAATTGGATTAGATTTGTCCAAAATGAAATGGAAGAGATGTGCAAGAGCGGTTCGCTCCTGACACCAAAGCAACAACATCAAGTACAGCCAATCGATCAGTTATTGGTGGAGAAGGTTTTCGCCGGCTCCCACGTCTGTCCTTATAGTGCCGGTTTCCTTCATTACCGTTTCAAAGAGCCAATCCGCATCGCACCCCAACACCGTAGCGATCTCTTGTCGCATTTGCTGCCGGGGCACACGAACACCGTTGATGATGCGGCTCAGATACGCCTCATCGATGCCCACCAGCTTGGCCAACCGATTTTGGCGCATGCCGGTCGTGTACATTCGCAGCTTGAGATTGGGGTAAATAGTTCGCTCCTTCTCTGCTGGATGGCGCTCAGTTAGGTTGACTGGAAAAGCCGCCTCAAAACATGTGTGTCGGCTGTCACAGCGAGGCTGATTCGCCACCGCTAGACTTGCAGTAACCCAAGCGTATGGGAAACGACAAGTTTTTGCCACAAATCTTTGGTAATCTGGACGTGTATCTTCGGTATCACACTAGCACAATCACACGCCATTGAATCCAGTTAATTATTAGAAATAAAATAGTTTATCCTTCCACTCTGTCAGCTCATCGAAGCAAGCCATCTCTATAAAAACCTTATGAATCGGCCACTTCGTCAACTTCCTGCCTCGCACGATCGGCCTTTGAATAGTTGAACCTTCCCGCCAGTGAATTGTCGGATTCTCTCTTTGGGATGAGCGAACCTTCGGCTACCCCTCGTCCAAGAACCCTTCTCAATCCGTCCTTCTTGATTGCGCGATGTGGGGCACTGCCGCCAGCTCACAACAACCCGGCAAGCGCTCCAATTGCCTCTTCGCAGCCCACGGGAAGTTGATGGATCGACCAATCTCCTGCTGGCGCTGCAACAGCTCCGGCGAAGCCGTCGATCGCTTCGAGATCCTGTATGCGCCAGTAGGATTCGGCGCTATCGCTCGTCGCCCCACACAACCTTACCTGATCCAAAGGCTCATGCGAGACGTCAACCCCCTCCAATCCGCCCAGCAGACCGCAACCGGCGGCCTTCAACACGGCCTCTTTCCTCGTCCAGAGTCGCAAAAAAACGCCGGCCTGTTCCTGTGCGGTAGCCGCTGCCGCAATCATCGCCGCTTCGATCCGCGTGAAATGCGCGGAGGCGATTTCGAGGGCGCCGACATCGCATCGGATTGCCTCCACGTCGATGCCGACTTCTCCAGCAGTTGTAAAGGCGATCGCTCCCAGCCCGCCGGAATGAGATACATTGAAATGCAGCGCGGAGCTTTCGGCAATGCATGGCTTGCCGTGGCGATTGGTTACCAGTGCGATCTTCTGCGGAGCCTTTTCCAGATACCCGGCCAACCCGAGCCTGAGCATGGCCCGGCAAAGCCTGAAGCGGATCGCGTCTCTCGAAGAAAGATAGCGTTCCGCGCGGTTTCGCTCTTCGACTGACAGGATCTCATCGAGATTCGCTCCTGGATTCAACGGCCTGTCCAGATCGATCATCCAGACTTCGATGATCCCGGGTGCCGGCAGTGTACCAAGTGGAAGGCCCTCATTCATGGTGTTCCTTGTGTGACAGGAAAATCCAATGGGCGGCATGGGAGCGGCAATTTCACACAACCTTCAAAGCGCCACAATGGTTCTGAAAACGCCGTAAGGAGGCACTCCGAGAACTCCATGCATATCTCCCCGCTCGTCGTCCTTCTCGGTTGGATCCCTGCCGGCGCGTATCTCTTCCGCCGTTTTCCGGTTCGCATTGCAATTCTAGCGAACTTTCTCGGCGGCTGGGCGATTCTGCCCGGCGCGAACTACCAGGCGACGACCGCTGCATTTCCTTATTGGATTCTCGGCGTCTGTCTGCCGTCCGGTTATCTTCTCACCAAGGCCACGGTCACTGGACTGGCCGCCTTGGCGGGAGTTCTTCTATTTCATTCTGCGGATTTGAGAAGATTCAGGCCGGCCATCTGCGATCTTCCCATGGCTGTATGGTGCTCAGTGCCTCTGCTGTCGGCGGCCGCGCATTGGGACACGCTTCATGAGGCTCTCTTCGGCGCTACCTACCAGACCATCGCCTGGGGCGTGCCCTGGCTCCTTGGCCGCATCTACTTTTCCGACGAAGGCTCGCTGCTCCTCGCCGCCAAAGCATGCGTCGTCGCGGGAGTCTGCTACGTGCCAATCTGTCTCTTCGAGATTTGGGCAGGACCGCAGCTCTATGCCTTCCTCTATGGTTATCAGCCCTACCGCTGGGTCGGCGCGGCGCGTTATGTGGGCTTTCGTCCCATCGGATTTTTGGAGGATGGAAATCAACTGGGCATTTGGATGGCAGCGGCTACCCTGCTTGCCGTATTCCTCTCTCTGCATCGGTTGGCGGGCCGCATTCTCGGCATGCCCATTGGCTGGGTCGCAGCCGGGTTGGCTGGTGTCACGCTGCTCTGCCAGTCCGCGGGCAGTATCCTATTGCTTCTGTTCCTGCTGCCTTTGACGCTGTTGAAGCGGCGCTCTGTCCTGCGAGCGTTTGTTGCTGCTTTAGTTCTAGGAATTCTGGCAGTCGCGTTCTTCCGCATGACGAACCTCGTCTCCCTGCGCGCGCTGGAGCAGCGGAATGGGCTGGCCCATTCTCTTTCGGCCGACCTGACAAGCATGGGCCGGCACTCGCTCGTCTGGCGCTTTGCTCGGGATGAGAACCACATCAGCGTAGCGCTTCAGAAGCCCCTCCTCGGGTCCGGGCAATGGAACTGGTGGCAGAACGGCGATTCCCGGCCTTGGAGCCTGTGGCTGCTTGTCTTCGGCATGTATGGATTGGTTGGACTGATTGCGTTCGGCACGATAATGCTCCTGCCGGTCCTACGCGCGGTCTGGCCTCCCGCGGGAGGTAACGCTCCCCTCGAGTCAAGTCTCCGGCTGGCGATGGCCGCTCTCATTCTCATGGTCGCCATCGACAACCTGCTCAATGGAGCAATGATTCTTCCTTATCTTCTGATCATGGGCGGCCTGGCTGCCGTTCAGGAATGCCGGAACGGCCGATAATCTTCTTGATTTAATTGGTGGACGCGGTAGGAATCGAATTTTCAACCTAACGTATTTTCAACAACATGCAGGTCAGCGGATGACACCTTAGACCGTGGAAATCAGCATAAATCCGGTAAACGGAGCGCAAATGGAGCGCACTTTCGCGTCCTTTGTGATGAAAGCTTCCCGCCTAAAATCTCCGTCCGTCAGAGTTCGTTCTCAGCACAACCTCTGCTGTGACAGAATTCTATCTCTAAATGAATCATAGAGTTATTGGTAATTTTAGGGTCCGGAAAGGAGCAAAAAGTCCTTTATAGAGCATACGGGACAAATTACTGGACCTCGATTTGGACCGGCGATTCACAGCGTCGGTCAAACCCAAACTCTGTATAGCCGCTATTGCTGGGTTGGCACTCGTCAATAGTTCCTCTGACACAGGCGCAGCAGAATTCCCGCTGGGTGTTTCCGACCGGCGGGTTGCTGCGGCACAGTCACGTCGTACCGCCGTCGATGAAAAGTCGAGCCCGACACCACAGGTGACAATATCTCTCTCGTCTTAGCACAGAGATGGAGCGGAGATGCCTCCTGGGGAATGCTGTTTGGTCATGTTTCTGATTGTTGGGTTTACTTGACTGTAAGCAGAACGGCCTTGCCTTTGGCCTTCGAGGAGCGGATGAAGTAGAAAGCTCCATAGACGCCCCAGGCTGCGGAGATCGCCAATGCCAATAGCGGTTCCTTGAATGTTCCCAAGCCAAAGACCGGACTGATCAAGTAGAAGGCCATGCAGACAATGTTGGCCAGCAGACCGAAGCCAGGGATGAGCAGGTGGCGAACTACGCTGTAGTCATGGCGCCTGTGGTAGGCAATGATGCAAAGCAAGCAGCTCAGTGCATACAAGATAAAGGTGCCGAAGTTGGATGTGAGTGTCACCGTTAGCAGCGAGTTTGGCAGCGCGGCTAACTGATCGTGCGAGAGATAGCCGACGTTGGAGAAGATGCCGTGGGGCAATGCTGCAATCGCTGCATCGGTCGGAGCACCCGCGTCACCAAATACAAGCGACACACCGATAACGCCAATAATCGCCGAGATCACCACCAACGTCCAGATGGCCTTGCGGGGGCTGAGTGATTCAGCGTGCAAAATGCCAAAGTGCTCAGGGGCCTCATCATCCTTGCCCATGGCGTAAGTGACGCGTGCGCCTGTGTTCATGCAGCTCAATGTGGTCCCGATCAGCGCCAGGAATACGGTGAAGGCCTCAGCCAGCATGAAGTAATGCCCATTGCCATGCCCCAGCAAACCGTCGCCAACAATAATCATCATGTCGCCGATAGGTGCCGCGGAACTGGCGGCGCTTGCCATGGTATACCCGGAGTTGAGGAAGTAGTTCGCCGCGAAATATTCGATCAGATAACACACCAGGCCCTGAATCAGTAGCGAGGATATGACGGCGATGGGAATATGCTTGGTCGGGTTTTTGGCTTCGCCTCCCATCGACGTAACCGATTCGAAGCCGACTAGGTCTTTGACCGTTTAATTCTGTACCATCTCCGTGCCCCATCCATTCGCCGTTTTTCTGGCGAATGGGTGGGAAACTGCGAACCCTAAAGTCCGAAATCATGCGGTCAGAGACCTAGGATCAAGATTGCGACCGTGGCTTGAATGAACAGGTAGCTGAACTTATGCGGCGCAATGACTGACATTGCGTTGGGGTGGGTGAGGAAGGTTCCAGTGGAGTCCTTCTCCGGATAGTCGATCGTGAAAGGAACCGGCTTGCCTGCCGAGTCCCGCAGAGGTACTGGAGCGCCGGTGGCGTCGCGGACTATCGAGCCATCCTTGGCTGTGGCGAACTGGTAGGTGTAAGTTGCCAACGTTTGTCCGTCATACTGGAAGGCCGGCGAACCTGCGGGATGGCTTGTACGATAGCCGATGGCGAGTACACTGAAGACCAATAGCGCGGAGATCTGGACGATGTTGATCGCCAGGTTGACGGCCGTGGAAGCGCCCGCGCCCTTCGAAGCGATCCAGCCGACAAAGATCGAAAAGACCACGGCAACCAGCGCCATGAAGATGGGGCCGGGGTTCGAGCCGCTCATGAAGTTGGGGTAAAGAAAGCCGACTATATAACCCACAAAAACGCCGGTAACGGCCACCATCACGCCCGGATAGACCCAGTAGTAAAGATGCGAGCCCCAACCGACGATGAACTTGGCCACGCGGGCATACTTGAAGAATCTGTCCTTGGACAAAAGGGCCTGCTCGGCATAGTAGTAGCTGGAGCCCGTTCCGGGGTAGAGTTTTGAAATTTCAGCGTAGGCAATGGCAGTAGCAAGACAGAGCAGGAGCGCGGCGAAGATTCCGATCCACATAGCTGGCGCCGTAGTTCCCGTGGTTGCCTGGATGAAGAAGGTGAGCCAAAGAAAGGCGCCGGGGGCGATGAGGGCCATTGCATTGCTGGTTAGTCCGGTTAGGCCCAGAGTGGCCTGCATCTGAGGTGCCTTTTGATCTGCCATGAACATTCTCCTGAATGTGATGTTTTTCGGCTGCTCCCGGCTTCTAGACCCCGGTCATCCTTGCGGCTCACTCGCCTGCGATTCGCTGGCCGAGGCGATACAACAAATCTGAATGGTTTATCTGAGGCTAAAGCTGAAGAGATAAGGATGAAATGAGGAAACCGAAATGAAGGGCGAACAAAGCCGCCATGAACCAGACTCTAATGCGCTTCTGGTCCATTTCCTGGAATTGCTAGACGCACAAGTGGCGAAACTGTGGAGCGGATCGCGTCTTTGTGAACCTTGAAAACTCGCTCCTTTATAGGAGTGGACACTACAAAATCCTGATAGGCCCGCTCCAGATGCGCGCGAAAGTAGGATCGAGCTTTCTCTTCGTCCGGTTCCATCCCGGTCTCGCGAAGATTGTCTCCCATGCGTCGAAGTATGTGCAGCCGTGCCACATTCAACACAGCAGGGTCATAGGAGACGCCAAGAAATCGAAAGTAGTCCTCAGCGGACGAAAGCTTCGCCAGTTGTTCAAGCACAGTCATATTTCATCTCCAGTGGGGTATGCAAGGATATTGAGGTATCAGTGGCGCGCCGGTAGAAGTCCATCAGCTCTTCTGAGCTGACTACGCGCTTTGCCTGCATGGATCGCTGCCGTACTTGATCCAACACCGATTGCGTGCGAACTCTGTCCGTAATCAGTCCAAGAGATTGCAATGCGCCTGCGACCGAGGCCAATCCGGAGTGCTTTCCCAGAACAATCTGACGCACACGGCCAAAGGTTCGCGGAGACAGTTCCTCATAAGTAGCTGGATCCTTCTGCAGTCCATCGACATGAATGCCTGATTCATGTGTGAAGGCATTTGCGCCAACGATCGCTTTCCCAACGGGTATAGGTCGGCGTGCCGCTCTGGCGACAATTTCTGCAAGTCGCGGCAACTGCACAAGATTCACATTGCTGCCGGCACTATGGAAACGATTCAGGCACGCAGCAACTTCTTCAAGAGCCGCATTACCGGCACGCTCTCCGAGGCCGAGCACACAAACGCTGGCATGAGTTGCTCCCCCTCGAATTGCCGCAAGTGTATTCGCCGTGGCCAAGCCCAGATCATCGTGACCATGGAACTCCAACTCGACGCCGGTCGCACGTTCAAGCCGTGACAATGCCTCGTAAACCGAAAATGGCTCCATGTTGCCGAGTGTGTCCGCGTAACGGAAGCGATGAGCGCCCGTGCTTGCGGCTGCTTCCACTGCGAGAAGCAGAAAGTCCATGTCGGCGCGGCTGGAGTCTTCGCCTCCCATGGCCACGCGCAATCCGCAATCGACAGCATAAGCAATCACATCACGGATTCGGCTCAGCACGCCTGCACGATCCAGATTCAACTTGGCTCGCATTTGAATATCCGAGACCGGAATGGAAAGATTCACCCGCTTTAATCCGGTCTTCCGCGCAGCATCGACATCCGTGCGTGTCATGCGACACCAGGCAATTGGCTCGGTCTTGCTCAATGCGACACCAATGGCCGCGATCTCTTCGATCTCTCTGTCTCCAATTGCTGGAGTACCCGCCTCTATCTCGTCCACACCAGCGTCTTCCAGCGCGAGGGCAATCGCCAGCTTCTCTTCTAGCGTGAAGGCAACCCCGGGAGCCTGTTCCCCGTCTCTGAGCGTCGAGTCGTTCATTACAACGGGAGACACATTAGGCATACGCAGTCTCCATGAAAACAAAGCCGGCTTGCAGATCGCTCAATGCACGCCCGAGCACTTCGATCACCCGATCCACTTCGGAGTCTGTTGTTTCGCGCGAGAGCGAGAAGCGCACCGCCCCGCGCAGATGACTGAATGGAATCTTCATTGCAATCAAAACATGAGATGGATTGAGCGAACCTGATGCGCAGGCCGATCCGGAGGATGCAGCAATTGACTCCCGATTCAACATAAGCAGAATCGAGTCTGCCTCGATATTCTCAAAGGCAACGTTGAGTGTGTTGGACAGCCGGTGATGACGGTCTCCTACACGAATCGCAAATGGAACAAGGCGCAGAATCTCCCGTTCCAGGTGGTCGCGCATCAGAGAAACCCTATTCATATCCTGCCGTAATGTTTGAGTTGCAAGCTTAGCGGCCACTCCGAAGCCAACGATTGCAGGAGTGTTCTCCGTTCCTGCGCGCCTTCCACGTTCCTGACGTCCGCCATAAATGAGCGGCGCCAACTTCAGTCCGCTGCGCACATAGAGAGCGCCGATTCCTTTAGGGCCGTGCATTTTGTGCGCCGAAATCGAAAGCATATCGATCTCAGTTCTATTCGCTTTGATTTCGACTCTTCCCGCGGCCTGAACAGCGTCGCAGTGAAACAAGGCTCCGGACGCATGCGCCATGGACGCAAGCATCTCAACGGGAAACACAACTCCAGTTTCATTGTTGGCCCATTGGAAGGTGACAAGGGCTGTCCGCTCACTTAGAGCCTTCCGATATGCGTCGAGAATAAGGTTCCCTTGGCCGTCGACCGGAATGCGATGAACCTTAGCCCTCCCTGTCTTCTCCAAATGCGCGCACAATGCAAGGACAGCCGCGTGTTCAACGGCTGAAGTAATAATCTCGTTCCGTTCCTCCTGTGTTTCGAGAGCCGAGAGGATTGCTGTGTTATTCGATTCGCTCCCTCCTGAAGTAAAGACAACCTCACTATCACGCTCTGCGCCGATTAACGCGCAAACCTGGCCTCGCGCCGCGCTTACGGTGTCTTTCGCAGTAATACCCAGATCATGCAGCGAAGATGGATTTGCAAACTCATCGCGAAGAAATGGCAGCATTGCGTCAACAACACGCGGATCCGTGCGCGTTGTCGCGTTATTGTCCAGATAAACCCATGGCCTTTGTCCACGCATTTCTGTCATAGCCAGTTTCCTCAGACAACGTCCTTCAACAGCATGATTTGCTGCAGCCACTTTTGGTTTGGGCATGGGGATTGTCGAACGAGAAGCCTGTGCCCTCCTGACCGTCAACAAAATCAATCGTGGTGCCGGATATTAAAGCAACCGAGGATGGATCGATCAGTATCTTCACTCCACGGCTCTCGCAGGAAATGTCCTCCGGTCCTGCGTTTTCCACCAGGCCCATCTCGTATTGGAGTCCCGCACAACCGCCTGACCGCACCATTAATCGCAGTCCCGCAATCGATCTGGGAACTGTAGCGATAGCTGATTGCAAAGCTCCAGCAGCAGCTTCAGTCAGTTGAATCATCGTGACCTCCTTAACTGACGCTGCTTGATATAGAGCACGTTTGGCGCCAATCGGAGTTTGCTGAAAATAGATATACTTAGACCTGCTTATGGTGAGAAAACGAGGGATTTGTCGCATTCTCGACATGTCGAATCCCGGTCATTGTGCGAAAGCGGAGTCGATGCCAATCAACCTCGAAGACTCACCATGAAAGTGTGTCCGCGCCAAGAGGCTCTCGCCCGATTCGGTGCCAAAACATGCATTGAAATCCCCACACTCAGAACAGCATGGCGCAACGCACATATTGAATCCATCATCGCGGCAGATCATTCGATAGAAGAATTTCTTCCACTTCATATCCTGATCGTTGCGACGCGCCAGTGCGGCAAAGTGACGCAACATGAGCTTGGATAACTCACCTCGATTTGCCAGTCCAAGATCCTGCCATAAATGATCTGGCCGTGTGGCTCGGCGGGCTACGAGAAGGGCCAACAGTGAATTGATGGGAGATGAAGCTGTGCGGAAGCGCCACAATAACTCTCGTAAGCACTTCTCATCTTCGTTGACTGTCGGCTCGACATCGAGCTTGAACATCTCCAGGCGTTCCAATGTTCCCGGAAAGTATTTGTCAATATTGCCGCGGAGTGCTGAACCACAAATGCCGAGAGCGTCGGTGAATAAAACGCCGGCACGGCATTCATTCACAGCCACGGCAAAGACGCACGCCAGTACATGCCCATCGAATGGATCGCACGCGGTGGCCGCGTTTGCCTCGATTAGATACGTGTACGTAGCTTGTGGCGTCATCGTCAGCCCCCTAGGATGGACCGTGTTTTTGACAGTTCTTCCCGCATACCCGTCCACATGCTCCGCAGCCAATGCAGGCACCTGGATCGGTGACGGTCATTACCTTACGCAATATCTCCTCGTCGTCATCAAGCCCGACGAGATCGCCATCTTCAGTGATTCCCTGTAACGTCATTACGGAACAACCGCAGACTTTAAAGCAACGGCCACAACCAATACAAACCTCCTGATCAATGTCCAGAAGATAAGAGGGTTGCCACGCTCTTCCATCACGCGTCACTGCTTGTGTTTCAATTTGCTCCGCTTCCATTTATGCCTCCGCATCTTTCAGTAGCGCGCAACTTCCGGGTATTTTTCAATCCACTCAATTGCATCGGCAACAATTCTTTCGCCTTCCGATTCCAGCTTCTCCAGACTGTCAAATCCAAACCGATGTACGTCGCGCAAGTGCTTGTTGAAGACGATCAACCGGCCCGCAGTAAGTACGAGGCGGCCAAACCCTTCGTGGTGCAACTTCATCAGTGGCGACACCATCACGCCAGTAACGCGCTCTATGGTCAGTCCGACAGCGTTATAAAACAGTTCCATGCGCCACAGCGTTTCCGGATCAGGATCGCTCATGATTGGAATCTGAAGTCGCTTTTCGCGTGTCATGATGTATGGTTCCAGCAGATCACGATCGCTTTTCGCATCCCATGACCCATGCAGATCCTGAGCCCGCCATTGCTTGATCAATTCACTGAGGAGGCCCCGTGTTGGCGGGGCGACGACTTCCGCTGCGTTTTCAGCCATAGATCACCTCATCTTCGAAGTCGAGAGTGCGCTCTTTGCCCTTGTTCAGCGCCTTGCGTATCCACGGCGGCGGGTTACCGTTTAGCACTTTCTGCAGTTGCTGCAATGAATCTTCAATTGCCTGGGTTTCAGCAACCTTGATCGGGTGGACGTTCTTTGCCACCACGCGAGCGGCAGCTGAGCCACCGATTGCCGCAACGTAGAGAATCGCGCAGTCCTTAATTGCTTCAAGCTTGGGCGCAAGCTTGTCTTCGTTGCCGTCCTCTTCCAGATTACCGATGAATTCAACACAATTGACAAAACGGCAGTCATCTGGATTGATGTCGTAAATCGTAATCTTCTTTGCCCATCCAAAGTGTGCATTGACGTGTTGTCCGTCCTCAGTTGCAAAGGCGACTTTCATAGTCCTCCTAAAAGCACAAAGCACTTACTGCACAAGTTGCACTAGATCGTGAGATTGTTGACGCTCTTGAATCCATGTCTCTGGCGTCGGCTCGTGAGCATTTTCCATGAGAAGATTGCCCACATCGAAGATCAAGTTCCGCGTTCCTCGATAGCCAATTGTTACCTGCTGGCCGGCGCCAAGACGATCAAAGACCGGAATACCAATACGAAACAATGGAATCTGGAGACGCTCAGCGGCTTGCCTGCCATGTGAATGCGTCACAATCAGATCAGCTCCAACAGAGCGCATTTCGAGATCTTCCAAATCGCCCAGCAAGACCTCGTCAACTGGAATGGTTTCAAGCACAGGCGATTCTGCCGTGGTCACTGCCGTCTGAATCTTACAACCCATTTCATGAAGCCAATGCGACATTGCGAATAGCAGGTCTGGTTCAGCAGCAATAGCGACTCGTTTCCCGCCGAAATAGAAGTGCCCGTCTAGCATCGCATCGATCAACTGGCTGCGTTGGCGCCGGTACTTCCTCGGAACGGGGACGCCGCTAATCTCCGACAAGAATCCCATCAGTTCATCGTTGGCAGCTAGTCCCGTGAGCCGGCCGAAGAGCTTGTAAGGAACGCCTGTGTGATGTTCCAGGGTGATTGCTGCTCCGCGCATCTGTTCACCGATGGCAACCGTCCAGCAAGCAGAACTCATTCTCCGAATCTGTTCGACTGAGATTCCACCTAGAGATGTTGGCGTGAACTCAGTTGGAATATGTCCATCGAGTGAGCCAGAAAGATCGGGCAAGAAAACAGGATCGAGACTAAATGCCTCGAAGATGTCCCGAAGTTCATCGATATCGCCCGGAGTAATGTGGCAACCAGGCAGCACATTGATGCGCCGCGAAACTCTGGCCTCGAACTGTGGAACCTCAACAAGCTCTTCAAACATGCGTGTAACCGCCGCAGCCCATCCTTCCTGAAACGTCCCTTGAAAATCAGGTGTGGAGACATCGACGAGAGCGATACCATTGAGCTTTGGGTTGTTGGCGCGAATCAGCTTAAGAAAACCTGTTAGGTCATCTCCCTTAATCTCGGAGATTCCTGTCGTGCAGATTCCTATCAACGTCGGATGGGTGCGCTCAGCGATATTGACCAACGCCTGTTCCAAGTTGTCAAAGCCTCCCAGAACAGTGGCAACTTCGCTCATCGCCGTCGTCTGCATTGGGATCGCCTCGCGGAAATGACGCACGAACAACACAAGCCCAAAGGAGGTGCAACCCTGGGAACCATGAAGCAACGGCATCGAGTTATCGACTCCCAAGAAGGCTAGCGCCGCGCCAATGGACGGACTCATCTTGAGCGGATTTACCGTGCAGTATTTGTCGCTGATCGTCACTCGCGCCATATGCCCGTCCTATGCAACGTGAATTGAAAACTCGTTCTGAGCGATAGACGACTCCCATGGAGCAGGCTTGCGGATTTGCTCCCAGATGGGGTTCGAGAGTGCCTTATCGATCTCGCTGACAAGCGCGACCATGCCCTCATACCCGGCATAGGCATGATGCCGTTCCTGGTTGATATCGAGCCATGGCATCTTTGCTTTCAGGGCGACAAATTGTGTGCGTCCGCCCGAGAGCATGATGTCGGCTCGCGCCTCCTTCAGCATTTTGTACATCTCACGCGGCTTCAGGTCGTCGAACATATGCGCATCGTCTCTCATTATTTCCTTGATACGCTCTTTGTCGTCGGGCGTGGATTTCTTGACGCTGGTGCCAGTGACGATAAGGCCTGCTTCCTGCATGGCTGCCACGACAGACCATGACTTTACCCCTCCTGTGAAGAGCAGTGCCCTCTTGCCAGCAAAGCGAGCTTTGAAGGGAGCGATTCGTTCCCAAGCGCGTGCTTCTTCTCTTTCGATGACGGCTTCGGTACGTCCAAGCAGTTCTTCGGGAGCGCCACGGTCAACGAGCAATTGGGCGATTCTGCGCAAGGCATCGCTCATATCGCCTATGCCGTAAAAAGAGCCTTCGAAGTAGGGTATTCCATATCGCTCTTCCATCTTCCGCGCAACATTGATCATGGCTTTTGAGCAGACCATCATTGCCGCACGAGCTCGGTGTGAGCGCGCCACCTCGTGATACTTCGCATCGCCGGAGATGCAGGCTAGAATGCGAATTCTCAGCTCATCGAGCAGAGGCTTTACCTGCCAGAGCTCACCAGAGAGGTTGTATTCACCGATGATGTTGATGTCGTACGGAGTCGTTTCCACAGGCTCTTCCGTTCCGATCACATAGTCGAGAAGAGCCTCGCCGGCGAGCTTGTTTCCCAGGTTCTTCGATCCCACAAATCCAGGCACATTGACGGGAATCACAGGCTTGCTTAGCTTCTTGGCGGCAGCCTTGCAAACTGCCTCCAGATCGTCGCCGATCATCGCTGGAACACAGGTCTGGTAAACAAAAACCGCTGGCGGATTGTATCTCGTAACAGCTTCTTTGATGGCCTTATAAAGATGCTTCTCGCCGCCAAAGATGATGTCTTGCTCGGTCATTGCCGTGGTAAAGCTCGTGCGATAAAGGTTTGATCCAGACGACTTCGCGCCTCGTCCATCCCAGGAGTGTCCCTCACAGTTGATTGGTCCATGAATCAGATGCACAACATCAGTAATGGGCTGAAGAGCAATCTTTGCGCCGTCGAAGGCGCAGCCGCCGGCAGCGGCGCCGGGCGCGAGTAGACGATTGCAACCCTTCTTTCGATCGAAGCTCGGCTTGGCCTGGTTTGTGGCGCAACCCGGCTCGTTCAATACCTGCTGAACCTTTGAGCCAAGAGTACCCATCGCCGCTCCCCTCTACGCTGCCGACGTGCATTGGAGAAGTCTTTCTTCATAGCCCTTGAAAACTGCGTCGTGCGGCGATCCTGTTTTGATTCGCCGTGCGACGGTATCGGGGACGCCACAGCAAGATGCTAACGGATAATGTCGAAGCTATAATCCGTCTTTGCAATTTCGTTGGTTGTTTGGTCCATGTGATCGAAGATCCGATCGAGAATCTTCACAAGGACATTGAGTCCTCCTTGATAGCCCCAGACCGGATAACGATGATGGTGATGACGGTCGAAGATTGGGAAGCCGAGACGAATCAATGGTGTCTTGGTGTCGCGCTCCAGGAACTTTCCGTAGGTGTTGCCAACGAGATAGTCAACGGGTTCGGTGAAGAGAAGCGAACGCATATGCCAAAGGTCCTTGCCTGCATACACGTGACATCCCTTGCCGAATGGAGATGCGGCCAGCAACGCCTCCACTTTCTCCCGCCAAGCGGGGCCTCCATTGGTGGAAAGAATGTGTACCGGTTCAGCTCCCAATTCCAGCAGGAAACCTGTCAGACCGAGCGTCAAATCGGGATCTCCATAGAGAGCAAACTTCTTGCCGTGGATGTGCGCGCTCGAATCGGCGATAGCATCTACGAGCCTGCCGCGCTCCTTCCGGATCGCATCGGGGATGGTTTTGCCCGTCAGGCGCGCAACCTCCATGAGGAATCGATCTGTCGCTTCCACTCCGATGGGATGATTGAAGGCAACCGTTTCTTGACCAGATGCTTCGATGACCTCCAGCGTCTTCTCCGTGCAGAACTCCTGCATGGAGATCGTGGCGCTGGCATGGATCGCGTTGGCTGCATCCTCCAACGTAGTTCCGCCATCGTACATGCGGAACTCGCCGTCGCTTGGCGTATCCCAGACGTCGCTGTTGTCGCCGAGGATCGTGTACTCAACGCCCATCAGGTCGAAGAGACGCTTGACCTCGCGCATGTTGCCGACGGTGTAGCCGTCAAAGCCGCCAATGAAATTCAACTTGCCGTTGGCCTGACGTTCCAGCTTGGGCACAGTGCCGGCCTTGCCGTTCCAGAAGTGCTCGATAATTCCCTTGAGCGCGTTGTCGTAGCCGGTCACATGGCTGCCCACGAATGCCGGTGTATGTGCGAAGGGTACATCGAATTCCATTGGCACCGATCCTTTTTCCTTCGCGTTCTTGATGAACCCGTTCAGATCGTCGCCAATCACCTCGGCCATGCAGGTCGTCGATACGTGAATCATCTTCGGCTTGTATAGACTGTAGGCATTGGCGAGGCCATCGATCATATTGGCCAGGCCGCCGAGAACTGCGGCATCCTCAGTCATGGACGATGAGACAGCCGCGGTCGGCTCCTTGAAGTGGCGTGAAAAATGACTGCGATAGTACGCGACACAGCCTTGAGATCCATGAACGAAGGGCAAAGTCCCTTCGAACCCGAGTGCGGCGAAGACCGCTCCCAGCGGCTGACATGCCTTTGCTGGATTGATTGTTAGAGATTCACGGGCGAAGTTCTTCTCGCGATACTCCGTGCTCTTGGTCCACTCACTCACCCGGGCAAGTTCTTCGGCCGGGACGGGATCCTCGAACATACACTTTTTGTTCGCAAGCATCTCGGTGTACTCGGGGCCGCGGAACAACTCAAAGTGGTCGATCACCTTCTCTGCGTTTTGACTCATGATCTGATTTCTCCTCTCAGGTTTCCGCTTGATTTAGAAGGGGGACTTGGTCATACGCCAAACAGGCGCGTTGATGGCCATATCCATATCGCGGGCGAAGATGGCAAAACCGTCGTATCCATGGTAGGGACCGGAATAGTCCCAGGAGTGCATCTGCCGGAAGGGAACGCCCATCTTCTGAAAGATGTACTTCTCCTTGATGCCGGAGCCGACCAGGTCGGGCTTTACTCTCTCGACAAACTTTTCGAACTCGAAGCTGGTCACATCGTCGTAAATCAACGTGCCATCTTTTACGTATTGTGTGGTGCGCTGATAGTCGTCGTTGTGACCAAATTCATAGCCGGTGCCAACGATTTCCATGCCCAGATCCTCGTATGCGCCGATGACGTGGCGCGGGCGCAGGCCGCCGACAAAGAGCATTACTTTCTTGCCTTCCAGGCGTGGACGATATTTCGCAACAATGGCGTCTGTCAGTGCCTGATACTTGGCAATGACGCGCTCGGCTCCTTCCTTGATCTTGTCGTCGAAGTGCTCAGCGATGGCGCGCAACGATGAGACGATTTTGGTCGGTCCAAAGAAATTGTATTCGAACCAAGGTATCCCATACTTCTCTTCCATGTGGCGGGAGATGTAGTTCATCGAGCGGTAGCAGTGAATGAGATTGAGCTTGGCATGAGGCGTAGATTCGAGCTCTGCCAGCGTTCCGTCACCCGACCACTGGGCTATTACGCGGAGGCCCATCTCTTCGAGCAGAATGCGGGAAGCCCACGCATCGCCGCCGATGTTGTAGTCGCCGATTATCGTGACGTCGTAGGGCGTACTTTCAAAGCGCGCCGGCTTGTCCCCCAACTTGTCAAAAACAAAGTCGCGAATCGAGTCGTTGGCAATATGGTGCCCAAGCGACTGCGAGATGCCACGGAAGCCCTCGCAGCGAACGGGAACAATAGTTTTCGCGTACTGCTTGGCCTTGGCTTTGCTGACGCCTTCAATATCGTCGCCGATCAGGCCGACCGGACACTCCGACTGGATTGAGATGCCTTTGTTCAGCGGGAACAGAGTCTGAATCTCATCGATAACCCTGGCCAGCTTCTTGTCGCCGCCAAAGACGATATCGTTCTCTTGAAAATCCGAAGTGAACTGCATCGTGCCGAACGAATCCACACCTGTGGTGCCTATGAAGTAGTTGCGCCGTGAAGCCCATGAGTATTGTCCGCAACCAACCGGACCATGACTGATGTGAACCATGTCCTTGATCGGGCCCCACACCACGCCTTTTGAGCCGGCATAAGCGCAGCCGCGAATGGTCATCACGCCCGGAATGGTCTTGAGATTGGACTTGACTCCGCAGTCGCTCTTGCCCTCTTCAAAGGTTCCAAGGTGCTTGGCGCGCTTCTTTGCCGTCTTCTCCGGATAGGCCGTGAGAACCTCGCCGATCATCTGCTTGTTGCGTTCTTTGATCTCTTCAACGCCAGCGTTATCGCTCATGATGAACCTCACTTGGGAGTATTTGTTGAAACGGGCGCCATTCGCATCGCGATGATGGCGCCCGCGGAAGGAGGGGATCTTACGCCGCGACTTCAGTAGCTTTCTTGCCGACCAGCGACTCGTCGATGTTCTTGATGATGCCGTGTTCCATCAGCATCTCTTCAAGTTCGTCCATGGTGATCGGCGTAGGAATAACACCCTGTCCGCCATTCTCGTGGATCTTCTTCGCCAGGGTGCGATAGTGCTCGGCCTGCGCGGAATCAGGCGCATACTCAATCACCGTCATGCGGCGAAGCTCGGCGTGCTGGACAACATTGTCGCGGGGAACAAAGTAAATCAGCTTGCTGCCCAGCTTTTTGGCCATGTTCTCGGCCAGTTCCAGTTCCTTGTCAGTCTGGCGCTCGTTGCAGATGAGACCGCCCAGGCGCACACCGCCCGAGTTGGCGTACTTCAAAATACCTTTGGAGATGTTGTTGGCCGCGTACATGGCCATCATCTCGCCGGACATAACGATGTAGATCTCTTGCGCCTTATTCTCGCGGATAGGCATCGCGAAACCGCCGCAGACAACGTCGCCGAGTACATCGTATGAGACGTAGTCGAGGTTTTCATATGCGCCATTTTCTTCGAGGAAGTTAATGGCCGTAATCACGCCGCGGCCGGCACATCCTACACCCGGTTCAGGGCCGCCGGATTCAACGCAGCGAATCTTCTGGTATCCGTACTTCATGACCTCTTCGAGCTCGATATCCTCGATCGTGCCCTTCTCCGCCGCCAGGCTGAGAATGCTGTTTTGGGCCTTCGCGTGCAGGATCAGGCGCGTTGAATCTGCTTTCGGATCGCAGCCGACGATGAGAATCTTCTGCCCCATCTCTGCCAGCGCCGCCAATGTGTTTTGCGATGTGGTGGACTTTCCGATTCCGCCCTTGCCGTAAAAAGCAATCTGCCGCAGTTTAGCCATCGTACCCTCCTCGGTTCTGTGATTCGTTCCTGATTCTCAAAATCTCTCACCTGCGTCTTCATCTGCTTACAGCAAAGCAGTGACCAGATGACTGTCGGATCAAGGTTGCTAAATGTCGATGTGCATCCTTGCGCTCCGGTGTACGCTTATCCATAAGCAATCCCGGTGCCAAACCAAATATTTAACTAAGGCGTCCATTATGAGCGGTTTACTTGTTTTTTGATTTCTGTGTCGAATGCGACAATCGGCGGTTTCTTTGTAGTGAATGCGACGGATCAGCGACGAACGCCTTCATTCGGATTGCTGTTTCTTTGACAGTTCAGTAACGAATTCATCCAGGGTCATCGAAATGCGTTCTATGTTGTGCTCTTCAAGAAAGTGCGCCTCGTTGCGTGTCGGCTCCTCGCACAGGATGGCCCAATGCTTCTCGGATGAACGCTTCATGATCTGGTGCGCAAAGAGCCTCTCCAGTTGCGTTGAAAACCTGCAGCCTAGGAAGAGGAAGTTTCTCCCTTTCCGTATCTCCTGCACGCAAGCCGGAATCGGAGTCTGAATATCGATCTCTGTTAGTACTTCAACAAAGTCTGAGTCGGAGACCAGGTAATTTCGAGCGGGCCATACGGAGCCGAATGGCTGGTACAGAAGAGTCTTCCAGTCAACATAACCTCGGTCAGCCTCCACTCCAGCGTACGTTCCATCTGAGTTGTAAAAGTAGATCCAGTCGCCGAAATGTTCCGACTGGCTCACACCTTGCGCCATACCCCAACCGGGGCGCGAGCGCATAGCCTTTTGAGGAAGATTGTCGTACCAGGCGTGAACAACCAATGGCAGCGCGGGCAGACTCATCAGCACCGTGTGCAGCGAAGTGGGCTGTGCATCCGGACTGAATGCTTCTGTCATCGCATTGGTCACCGTACTGCGATGCTTGAAGTTCTCAATGAATTGTGCCGCGGCGCCTAGATTATTTCTGACTTTGTGGGGCACACTGCTCTTCGATGTCAAATGCCCGACAAGAGCCTTATGTGAATCAGGTAATTGTCCCCCTTCCTTGTCAAAGGATAATACTCCCGGTCCAAGAAAGGGAATCGCGTTGCCGCCGTCGAATGCTTCTGCAATCGAATCCAGCGGGTTGACATTCAAGCCGGCACCTCATCTTCCAACATCTTTCGCGCTTCTACGGTGATTGGCAATGTTGTTGCCGCATCCATTGCCGGCAGTTCCAGCCGCCATCCATTGGCGAGCGTGATCAAGCCTCCCCACATTTCCGGCTTCTCGACTTCAACGATTGGTTCTTCCAGGTCTTTCTTGGCTACATAAGCCGAAAGCACACCAGAGCTACTTCTACGGATCATGACCTTCATTGCGCTCCTCCATACGATTGCCAGGGCTCTAGCTCCTGCTCGAAGCATCCCACGATTCGATTGAGCGCGAACTCAACCATATAAACAATTGTTCCCGAGTCGTTGTGATGGCCCACTTGCACAACTTCTCCAGCTTCGCCGTTTTGAACCAGCAGCGCGTCAGCCGGCTGCTCTGGATAAGATCCGTCGTTGATCAGGTCCGCGGCGGCCTGCACGCGCTGACCCCATTCATAGCGTGGCACACTTGTTTCCGTCATGCTCCACCCCCAGCAACAAGAAGCTCTGCCGGCTCAAGCTCTCTTCGCTTCATTCCCACACGGAAGCCGCTTTCTAGAAACTCGACACCGTAGATATAGTATTGCTGAAGAAAAGTTCCGATCGAGATGACGTAGCCTTCCTCGCCCTTCTTGACGAGAACATCGCCGATGTCCTTTCCTGGAAATGTTCCATCGTTGCGCACCATGAATTTCGACCGGACCTTTTGTCCGTACTCAAACTGCGGAGGTCCGTCCAACTCCACAACCCAGCCATCGCGCACGATCTTTGACATATCAGCGCCTCCTTTCCTCACAGTTCGTCGATTTCATCTGAAGAACGGCATGGTCGTCTACGAGCGGATTCCTGGCCGCAATCAATCTCTCATTAACCCGCTCGCGGATGAGCGGATCTGCATCCTTGCGCATAGCATCAAGAGCGCTGACAGGAACCCGTCCGGCTGCTTCGTAACGAACGCGAATGTCGGAATGAAAGCGTAGTGCCAACAACTGTGTAGGTGTCAGTCGCTCGGCAACCGCGAGACAAACCGAAGCGTCGAGATCTTCCACCATCTGAAAAAGCCACTCGGGAGGGATTCGCTGCGCGACGGCGCGCCGCACTTCAGGGTCTGGATCGTCGGTCATGTATTTAAGTTGCGGCACTCCAATGCGCTGCGCAACGATCTGGCGCACAAAGTAGTCTGGGTCCGACATCATCGGCATCAGCTCTTCACCTTCAAGATGCGAGGCAATGCGAATCCGCACCTCGCGATGGGGATCGTCGCGCAACCGCAAGAGGAAACGGCGGGGAAGCCGCAGGGCTGCATTCCAGCGCACGGATTCGTCTTCATCGTTGAGCAGGGCAGTCAGCCGGAAGACATCGGCATATTTGGCCGCTGCCGCACGCACCTCAAAGTAGGGATGGGAAAGAAAATCGTTGGCCAGGCCAGGGTTTGTCTTGAAGAACTCCTCGATGCGCGAGGGCGAGCGATCCTGGACGCAGACGTGCTTCTGCCGGCAGCGGTCTTCGTGAATCAGTTCCCGGTGAACGCAGCCGGTGCAGCACACTTCGCGTCCTTGCCAGTCCAGCGCCTTTTCCGGTTTGCGCAGCAACATGCGTCCCTCCTCTCGAATGCCTCAGCGCCTGACGAGTGCATCCACCGGCACCAGCGTCGAGTCGGGTGCACATGCATGTGCGGTTCCCCCCGGCGTAGTAATAACAAATCCTGTGAGCGAACGGCTGTCGATAAAGTCTACGACCGCTCCATTCAGTAAAAGACAGCTCGCGCTATCGAGAAAGATACGCAGTGCCGAATGAGTCCAAACCACCTCGTTGGCTCCTGGCTCAGCAGCGAGATCGAACTCGACGGCAAGACCGGAGCACCCGCCTGGCCGGACCTTGAGCCTGAATCCTGAGTTAGAGGAACACCGCATCATGCGACGAATGAACTTCTCCGCCGCCGGCGTCAACTCCATGGATATTTGCTTTGCCTCGCTCATCTACACCGCCGCAGCAAATCGAGGTACATCTGGGTTGAAGATGCATGTCTTGGGCATCGGGCAAATTGCAGCACACTGAGGCTCATCAAAGAAGCCAATGCATTCGGTGCACTTTGCTGGGTCAATAAAAAAGGCAAAGTTCTTCTCGAAGATTGCGTCATTAGGACATTCATTCTGACAAGCCGAACATCCCGTGCAGTTTGACTCCTTGATCATGTATGCCATTGTGGACCCTCCTTTTCTGCACGTTTAGGTTGCGATCAGTGCGCCTTGCCGTATATCGGCGTCGCCACGCTTTTTATGTTCGATCTCTCCGCGCTGCACTCGCTCCAAATACTCTCTGAAATAAGTGAGTGCAGACTGCTCGATGTACTCCAGCGCAAATCGATCCACCGGCTCGATGCCTGCCTTCAGCAACCCTTCACGGGGGCAGTTGCCAATTCTGGAGATGAATACGGCAGCACAGTCGTTGATGGCGCGAACCACGGTCTCCAGACTTTCCTCTTCTCCGAAGCCGCCCTGACAGTAGTTATCCACTCTGCGATGACCAACAAACTTCGCTCCGGTAGTGCCAACCTCATAAACCTGGAACTCTTTGGCGTGACCGAAATGCTGGTTGATTCGTCCTCCCCCCTTGCTTGCGACAGCGATCAGAATGGAGATATTGCTTTCTGTGCCTGCGAGCGTCTTCAGTTCTTCATTTCGAGCCGCAACCACCGCCGCGCGTTGCCGTTCCACATCCTCCTGATACGCTTGACGGATCTCCAGATCGTAGTGAACGTCCATCTCCATAATTTTTTCAGTTGTGAACTCATTGCTGCGGTCCTCACCGAGCAGACCCACTGCATCCGCACGGCACTGACGACAATGGCGCATCATGTTCATCTCGCCCTCGCACGAATCCTGCAATGCCTTTAGCTCTTGCGCGGTCGGCCCGCGTGTTCCGTTGAGTCCGAAGACCGTTCCGTGTTCTGGTGCGGAGATTAGGGGCATGATGTTATGCAGGAAGGCGCCGCGAGACTTGACTGCCTTGTTGACCTCTGCCAGGTGATGATCGTTAATGCCGGGTATCATCACCGAATTCACCTTGCAAAGAATGCCGCGCTCGGTCAGCATCTCCAGGCCCAGCAGTTGACGCTCGCTCAGAATCCTGGCCGCTTCTACTCCCTCGTACCGTCTCTTGTTGAAATAGATCCAGGGATAGATCTTTGCGCCGACCTCTGGATCAATCATGTTAATAGTGATCGTCACATGATCGATGTTGAGCGTCTGGATTCTATCGACGTATTCGGGGAGCATGAGTCCGTTAGTCGAAAGACAAAGCTTGATGTCGGGAGCCGTCTGGGTCACAAGCTCGAAGGTCTTAAAAGTCTTCTCGGGATTAGCTAACGGGTCGCCGGGACCAGCAATACCGAGAACGGTCATTTGTGGGATATTCGAGGCCACAGCAAGCACTTTCCTGGCTGCCTGTTCCGGAGTCAGCCGTTCACTCACAACACCTGGCCGGGATTCATTCGAACAATCGTACTTGCGGTTGCAGTAGTTGCATTGGATATTACAGGCTGGCGCCACGGCCACATGCATTCGCGCATAGTGATGATGCGCTTCTTCGCTGTAGCAGGGGTGGTTCTTTACCTTCTCCCAAATCTCCGGAGACAGATCGCCTTGTCCCGCGGCCGAGCCACAACTGGATTTGCCGCTTACGCCCTTTGAACCGCAGCCTTTCTGTCCGCTGCTCAAAGGAGTTGGCTGCATCACGAGCAACTGTGCGATTGCCTTTCGAGTGCCAAGCTCCATTGCATCCCCCATTGTGTCGGAGTGCCCCCGGACTGCGGGTGCTGCTTGGATCTATTGCAACTCAACCGCCAAAGTGGATGTTGCAGATACTGCGTGCCTTACGGGTGTTTTGTTTGTGTCATATTCCTGACACAAGACGAGATACACAACGGTTTTGTCGCAAATCGGCCATCGCAACTAGCAAATTGGGGCGGAATTTCAATGCAATCGAACGATGGAATTTGCCCGAGGAAGAATCGTCAAAAGTTTAGAGAGAGATCAGAACCGTTTGATCTCCACGCTGTGCTTTCGAAGCGCGTAACCCATTTGACGTGACGTCAAGCCGAGTATCCGTGCCGCTTTGGCTTGAACCCAACCGGATTTCTCCATGGCATCGACCAGTCGCTGACGTTCAGTCGCGTCTTCTGGCGTGCCGTTCGAGCTCTGCGAAGGCTTTTGATTTTCGACATCGTTATCGGCAGCAACGCTCGAGCGATCCGCAATCCTGTGTACCGGCCAGGTGCGTTCTTGTTTCGGCGAGAAGACCGGCAGTGGCACATAGCCTGCCTGTTGTTGCTGCATCTTGTTCATGGACTTGCCCATCACGAGCGAAAGGCAGCTTTCATTGCTGCAGGCAAAGTCTTCCACCACGATCACAGAGTCTTTTGCCAGCGCCGCCGTGCGCTTTACACAGCTCTCCAACTCTCGAACGTTGCCAGGGAAGTCGCAAGCGCTCAGCACATCCATTGCGCGTTTGGAGAGAGTGAGAGATACGCCGTGTTCCTCGTTGAAACGGCGCAAAAACTCTTTAGCAAGCATCCCCACGTCCTCGCGCCTCTCTCGTAAAGGCGGAAGAAAGATGGGCACCACACTAATGCGATAGTAGAGGTCGGAGCGAAATTGACCTGCGAGCACTGCTGCTTCCAGATTCCGGTTGGTTGCCGCCACAAGCCGCACATCGACCTTGATGGTGCGGCTCCCACCAACGCGCTCGAACTCGCCCTCTTGCAGCACGCGCAGCAGCTTGGCTTGAAACGCACCCGAAATCTCTCCGATCTCATCAAGGAAGAGAGTTCCTCCGTCAGCCAACTCGAAGCGGCCTTTACGCAGTCCGATTGCTCCAGTAAATGCCCCGCGCTCGTGACCAAACAACTCCGATTCCAGCACTGTCTCAGACAGCGCCGCGCAATTGACTCGGATGTAAGGCTTCTCGTTGCGTGGAGAATACTCGTGAATGGCGCGCGCAAACAGTTCTTTGCCGGTACCCGATTCTCCGCAGAGCAGTACTGGAAGATTGCATCGCGCAACTTGCTGTATCTTTTCAACCACTTCGCGAATGGCCGCGCTTTCGCCGATGATCCAGTCGATTCCGTCATGCTTGGACTCGGTGCGCTGCTCCAACTCTTTTTCAAGCCGGTGACTATTGGTCATCAGCCGTTCGCGATCGCGGGCAACCAGCGTTTGCAGAGCAACGGATTGCCCCACAAGGTTGGCCACCATGGTCAGAAATCGCACATCTTCATCAAGCGTATGCGGAGAAGAGTTACCGTCAAGCCTTTCAATCATGATGGTGCCAACCGTGCGGCTGTCGCCCTTAATCGGAACGCCCACAAAGGATCTTTGAACGGAAGGATCGCCAGAGTTCAACTCGCCCCAATCCGCGAAGAGCGGACTTCCTGCGATGTTGCGCACAACCAGAGGCATCCCCGAGACAACGATCTGGCCCACCGCCTGTTCAGGGAGCCGTTCAAAATGCTCCCTAGCTGTCGCCTCGCTCCATCCGGCACCAACGACCATGGATGTCCGGTCCTCTTCATCAAGCAACGCAATCAGGCCGTTGTTCATATCCAAGAAACTGGCTAGAAGATTGATGACTCCGGAGAGCGCCATCTCCAGACGAGCCGGACGCGTCAGCAGCTTCGAGATCTCGTAAATTCCCATCAGCGCGGAATTTGCACGACTGCTCGATTGCATCGCACGTTCGTGACTGGAGGCTTCGTCCTGGCTCGACACGTCTCGCCTCCTCTCTGCGAAGGGAAAAAGATGGCTGACTGAATCTGCAATGCGGAGTTGAATTGCCGAAACACGGGAATTAGAGAATCGTCCACCCGCATCTAGCTTTGCGTGCCAGATGCCATTACGTTTGCAACGCTCCGGTTCGTAGGGATATTTTGGCAGAGATTTCATGCTCGGTCAATGAAGACCGCATAAGGAAAGCATTGAAATCTGGAACAGTCAGCCTCTAAGCAGCACGATTCTCAAGTCGCTGATGTCGGGTC
Organism: uncultured Acidobacteriaceae bacterium; assembly: GCA_963710875.1. Taxonomy (GTDB): domain Bacteria; phylum Acidobacteriota; class Terriglobia; order Terriglobales; family Acidobacteriaceae; genus Telmatobacter. The sequence continues at coordinate 127,537 of CAVQBW010000007.1, forward strand.
GCGAACCTCTAACCTTCAAGCAGCAAAAGCTTTGCTGGATTGAGCCACACCTGCCACGGCTGCGAGATGGCACCGAGCGTATGCCAAAGATCCTTGGTTACGTCGGCCTGCAAATGTGGCGAATCGCCAGGTTGAGGCGCTGCATGCAATCGCAGATAAAGCGTCATCTCATGCGGCGCTTCGCTGTTAGCAAGCAGCCAACAGGGAAACGTGTTTCCCTCGTTCGCAGCAAAATGAAACACAACTTGATGCGAGCGGATTCCGATGTGGGTCAACGCAGCGGGAACGGGGTGGGCCGATCGCAATTCACAGTTCCATGCATCCACGGTAACCCGATCTTGAGCAACGCGGCGAGCCGGAACAATGTTCTTGCAGCCAGTTAACTGCGCGGCCACAACAGTCTTAGGACGCTCGAAGAGCTGATGTTTAGGGCCGCTGGCAATCACTTTGCCCCTGTCCAGCACCAGCAGATCGCTGCAAAAGCGGAAGGCTTCCTCCATGTCGTGCGTCACAAAGATCACCGCGCCGTTGTAGTCGGCCAGCGTTTCGCGAAGCTGCTCCTCAGTTTGCCGCCGAAGATGCGGATCAAGTGCTGCAAACGGCTCATCGAAGAGCAGCGCGTCAGGCTCGATAGCCATGCACCGCGCAATAGCTACGCGTTGCCGCTGCCCACCTGAAATCTCCGCCGGATAACGATTGGCAAGCTCTGCAATGTGCATCCTTTCAAGCTGCCGCTGAACGCGCGCCAGGCGATCCTGTTCTTTCAGCTTTCCCAATCCGAAGCCAACGTTCTCGGCGACCGTCATCCGTGGGAATAGAGCGTAGTCCTGAAAGACGACCCCGATCTTTCGCTTCGTTGCGGAGATTCTTTCGCCCGTTGCACTGTCATAAAGCACGCGGCCATTGAGAACGATGCGTCCCCGATCTGGAGTGACGATGCCTGCGATCATGCGGAGCGTCATGGATTTGCCAGAGCCGGAGGCTCCAAGCAACCCAAGCGCGCCGCGGCCTGCACTCAACCCAACTTTGAGTTTGAAGGTCTTCAGTGTTTTCTCAACGCTCATCTCAAGCGGTGCGCAATTCACGGCCTCGATTGCGTTGCGTGGAATCTGCATTTGCGAAGCAAGAGCGGGACCCAAAGGAGAAACCCTCTGATCCGGAATTGCCTTTCGAGTTCTTCTCTCCCAGTGAAGCAGGCGAATGATGGCCAGCGACAGAACAACGATCAGACTCACCCACAAGAAAGCCAAGTGCATGTCGCCGCCTTCGGCTGCGGAGAAGATAGCGATCGGCATCGTCTGTGTGCGTCCGGGAATGTTGCCGGCCAGCATCAGCGTCGCGCCAAACTCGCCCATCGCTCGCGCAAAGGCCAGAACCGTCCCTGCGAGCACGCCGGGGGCAGCCTGCGCCAGCAGCACTCGACGAAAAACCTTCCACTCCGAAGCACCAAGGGTCCGCGCAGCATCGAGAAGATTGGGATTGACCTGTTCAAACGCGCCCAGCGTAGTGCGATACATCAGCGGAAAGGCCACGACGGTCGCGGCGATGACGGTTGCAGGCCATGAGAAGACAATGACGATTCCGATCTGTTCGAGTGCCTGGCCGATCAAGCTGCGCCTTCCCAACAGCAGAAGAAGAAAGAACCCGACCACTGTGGGAGGCAGTACCAGAGGAAGCGTCAGTAGGCCGTCGATCCATGCGCGGAGGCTGCCGCGCACATCGTACATCAGCCTTGCAGCCAGCAATCCGATAAAGAACGTCGCCACAGTCGCCACGCAGGTGGTGGCCAAGGATATCCACAGCGGCGAGTAGTCGATGGGCAGCGTCACGGTGTTGCCATTGTAAATCCGCGGCTTTGAAATACAGCTCGTGCGGCCGGGCCGGCGAGATACTCAATGAACGCGCGCGCAGCTCTTTCGTTGCGGCTTCCTTTCACCACCGCAGCTGGATAGACGATGGGCTCGTGCGTCGATTCCGGAGCTGAGGCTATCACGCGAACCTGACTGGTCGTCATCGCGTCCGTTGCATAGACCAGGCCCGCATCGGCGTTGCCGGTTTCTACATACGTCAGAACCTGGCGGACGTCCTTGCCCAGCACAATCTTTGCGCTGAGTTGATCCCAAAGATGAAGAGTCGAGAGTGTCTGCTTGCCATACTGGCCTGCCGGAACGCTCGCCGGGTCGCCCAGTGCAATCAAACGGATCGATTTGTCCTTCAGCCCCTGAAAATCACGGAGCTTCGAATCGAGCGGAGCAATGAGGACCAGCGTGTTTCGCAGCAGATTGCGACGCGTGCCTGTAACGATCAGCCCGTTGGCAGCAAGGTCATCCATCGGCTTTGCTGCGGCCGATATGAAAATGTCCACCGGTGCGCCCTGATCGATCTGTGCCCCCAAAGTTCCGGAAGACCCAAAATTATTGGCAAAGGAAATATAGGCGTGGCCCGGCTTATAGGCCGCCTCCGTCTCAACAATCGCATCCTTCAAGCTAGCAGCCGCCGAGACAGTTAGGGTTGTCTGCGCCTGACTGCAATAACTCCCGGGCGAAGCCACCAGTGCAACGATTGCCGCAATGCGGCAACGGACTAGACAGCGTCTAGCGGTTTGGATCTCAGAACTCACGCTCTCTCCTTTGCAGATCTTCTGCCTCGAAACCACGGGCAATTTGCGGGCCATCTCTTCAGCCGCCATCTGGTTTTCGCGTGTGGCACGGCCCGACTCATTCGGGCCGTGCTATTGCGCCATTGCCTAGAACGGCATACGCACCGTAATGACGGTTGCGTGATTGTAAGTGTGGAAATGCGTCAGCGCAATTTGCTGACCCGCTCCAAAGGTCAGGCCCAATCGGCCCGGTTTGCCTGAAGCGCTATGAGTGAGTGGAATCCTGCCAACGATCAGGCCCGGTGTGGCAAATGTTGCGATCTTCCCGTCGTTCGATCCGCCTTTGTAGAAGCCGGAGTTGATTTCGGCTTCAGGCCAGAAGAAACGGGCCAACCCTGCCTTTGCGATGCGATATTGAACAGTGTTATTCCAGGTTATCGTGTGCCCCAACCCCTTCGCATTGCTTGCGGGAAGCGAACCACCCGCCGTCGAAGTGAGAGCGAACTGTCCGAAGCCCTTTCCGACAGCAAGCGTAGGCGTAACAATGGCACAGCAGCTTCCGTTTGCGCTCTTGCCGGTGGGGATCGATCCAGCCACAAACGCGGTCACAATCGCATTGCCATGCTCCTCGTTGCGAGCGTAGAACCGGTACTTCGCTAGAAAAGAAACGTCGCCAAAACCGTCCGACGCACCATTGGAACGATTGAAAAAAGGAGGAACATTGAAGATGATCTCCGTGTGCCGTTCAGGAATCAACTCCAACCCCTTGCCATTCCCGTAGTTCCATGTGGTGAAGCCCTTAGTGTTGTATTGGTGAACGAAGTCGGCGCGAAGCTCCTGTTCCAGACGCGGTGTTACTGTGACGAGTGGAGTGACCCAATGTGGCTGTTCAGCCTGCGTCGCGCTGACCCGCGCCTGGTGGCGCTCAATGAACGATGTTGCCTGGCCAAAGAGCGAAACCGTTGTTCCGATCGTTCCAAGGCACACAAAAAAAAGATGATAATGATTCTTTTTCATTTTTCCTCCCAGGAATTGCTACCTCGTGTCCGATTTATGGAGCTTCGCCGTCCTGCATCGTCGCAAGCGATGCACGCATGGAAGAGAACTGAGTGGGGCTGAGCGACGGGCAGTGATTGATATAACTATACACGACTCTGTCGTGTATGCAAGACTATCGCAAACAAAGAAGAAATTAACCGTCTCAATGTAGGGGGGAATGCGTTGGGATCGATGACGATGACAAGGCCCGGAATCGGAGCTTTGCCGGCCGAATACGATGATGAATTGATCCGCTCCGAGGGTTTTGACAATTCAAGAAGCGCGCACTCAATTGCGTCGGTCGAGACGCACTTCAAACACCTATCATCACGTTGGACGCCTTCACAATTGCGCTGACTTTGTCGCCTTTCATCAGACCGAGAGCATGTGCGCTTTCCTTGGTGATCGACGCAATGACGGTAGCGCCGCCAGCCAGTTTGATGGCGACCTCGCTGTTGACCGCCCCGTCATGGGAACTGATCACCTCGCCTGCCAGCACGTTGCGAGCACTCAGCTTGGAGCCATCCACGCCTTTGCCGACAATCACCTCGTTGGCCTTAATGATCGCGTAGGCACTTTTGCCCTCCACCAAGCCCAATGAATCAATGCTGGAGTTCGTAATAACAGAGACGATGTGCTCCCCACCCGTCAAGGCAAGAGTGACCTCAGCGTTGACAGCTCCCTTGGTGACCTTTTGCACCTTACCCTCAAACACATTCCTCGCACTGATCTTCATTCCTCTCCTCCGGTCGATTGCAGGGTTGGCGGCGCAGAGCAACGTGCTGCCGTTAGTGGAATCAACTGTAACATACACTGCATAAGCTGCACGGGTTTGCCTCGCTTACTCAGTGCCCTCATTTCCTGCTTCAAAGCGGCCATCGGCCACCACTTCCGATGCTGACTTGCCATTCAACCAGCCAGCACTGGATTGCTCAAAAGAATCGAAAGCCGGGACGTAAGGTTTGATGTCGAGTAGCGGAGTTTCGTCCAGCATGTCCACGTCCGCGACATACAAACGGTTCTGTTCGATATACAGTAGTCGGACCACAGACATGCCAATGTGATTGGGCCGGACTGGAGAGCGTGTGGCGAAGACGCCTCGCTCGATCGTGTCCAGATAAGGGCGAACAACCAACCGCGCTTCTGATGCGCGATTAAACTGATAGATCAACCACAGCCGCTCAAAGCCTTCGAGGTCACGCAGCCCTTCGATCAGATCTGGAAGCACATCGACGACACCTTCTGCGTGCGTGCCAGCGATGCCCTGAATCGGAGTTCCTTGAGCATGTTTGAAGGGCGTGTGAATCAGGCCAATGGGTGCTACTACCCCATTCTCTTCGCGAGTCCGCTGTTCGCTCTTGTGCATCTTCCCTCGTATCCGTATCATGAGTCGCGTATACAGTACAGGCTATTTTGCCATGAGGCACGAATGCAATCAATCGAAGTACTAACGAATCTTGCACAATTGAGAGCCAAAAGAGCGATCTCCGCGGCGAATTTGGCGGCGGATGCAGGCATCAGCCGCCAGACGATTCATGCCATCGAAGCTGGACTCTATGTCCCGAACACGGCGGTGAGTCTAAAGCTTGCTCGCATCCTCGGGACAACAGTTGAGGAATTGTTTCAGCTCGAACCGGAGCGGGAAGTGATTGAGGAGACTGCTGAGGTCTTCATTCTCGGAGAGGTGGCTTCGCCGCCGAAGGGGCAACCGCTGAGAGTGGCAAGCGTCAATGACCATTTGATCGCCGTGCCGCCCGATCCGGCGAGTTGGGGCCTACAGCCAACTGATGCCGTTCTTCTTGCGCCCATCCGTGCCGGAGACAGCGGCGTCAATGCGAAGGTTCGGCTCCTCGGCAATGGCTGGAAGAACCCAGGACGCATCCTTCTCGCTGGTTGCGATCCCAGTGCATCGCTGCTCGCGCACTCGCTTGAACGACAGGGTTTTGAATTGGTCATTGCCTATGAAAACAGTTCGCAAGCTCTTGACTTGTTGCACAAGGGACTGGTTCATGTCGCCGGCACACATTTGGCTGAGAAGGCGAGCGACAAGGCCGATCTGTTGCCAATCAGTAAGATGTTTCCTCGTAATTCTATCGCCGTTCTCTCCTATGCGATGTGGAAGGAAGGACTGATTGTCGCTCAGGATAACCCTAAGAAGATACGGGGCATTGAAGACTTATCACGAAAGGACATTCACATCACAAATCGTGAACCAGGTGCAGGCTGCCGCCGCTTGTTGGACGACCTGCTGCGGAAGAATCGAATTGCGAGTAACAAAGTCAGAGGCTACGACCGAATCACGCTGGGACAACTCCCCGCCGCACGTCTGGTTCAGAGTGGAGAGGTGGACTGTTGCATCGGCACACAAGCCGCTGCGGCTTCCATGGGCCTGGCCTTCCTCCCACTCGCAGAGAAGCCCTACCTCCTAGTGCTCCGCCGAGCGCATCTTACGCTCCCGCCTTTACAGGCACTGATCGAGACGCTCGGTCGAGCTGCGTACCGGCGCGAGGTGGAAGCCTGCGTCGGCTACGACATGCGCATGGCGGGCGACAGACTTGTCTGAAGTTCAGAAGTGTCATTTCATTTGAAGTCTTCGAATTTTGACCGCTCATGGTGCGAACCAAACGATCGACGCGCTACAACCTCCCGATTGCCGCACAATCTGCTCCAACTTTCAAGCGATGTGCACCTTTTGCCTGTCTTCTTTTCTCTTTCCCTCTCACGGTTAGGTCCGTTGTAGTTCATTCTGATTGAATCTCTCTTTCCTCTTCATGCAATGAATCCACTACTACCCCGGCGTTCGCTTCACGCGAACTCCTTTGGTAACAATCGGATAGAGCATGGTCTTCCAAACGCATATACATATGCTGTAAGATATATCCGAACAAGGAAACCACATGCCCACTGCGAAGAAAGCCACTGCCCGACCGAAGCGCAGAGTTGTTGCTCCCGTGGAGACGCGCACTCAACTCCGGCTCACCGTCGATTCCAAATTCACCAAGAGCCATTTCAGCCAGCTTTTTGCTGTGCTCAAAATCCGCAGAAAGAATGCCCTCGCGGAACACATCATCATGAACTTCAAAACCAAGACTGCGCAGGCAAATCTTGTTGTGTTCTATAACGGACCGTGGCTGAACATTCCATTTCAGAGCATTGACACGGCATTCGTGTTTCCTTTGACACACGATATAGCCGACGAGTTGGATCGAGTTGGCGGCGAAATTCTCGGCGGAGTGAACCGGTCCAAGACATTTCGCGTGATGGTGGCCTATTTTGCAGCCGTCCACAAGCTCAAGACTCCAGTTCATCCCACAATCGCATAGTATCGTCAGGGCATCTTGCTGACGGCGGCCGCATATCCGTGATCCTGTGCTACCTGCCGCCTCTTTCCTGCTGGCGTTGGCGCGGATTCGCCAGACGTTGTAGAAAACGCATGGCGTATTGCATCTCCGGATCAGTGAATTGGACGGCGATCCCGTGTTGCGCCGCAGTCTTTACGACCATCCGCTTCCACTCCACGCTGCCGTCACACGCGATGCGCGATCCGTATTTCTGGACGGCCATCTCCAATCCAAAGAGGACGGCAGCCTTATCCTGGTTGTGAACGGTGACGATGCGTCCGCGGTCGATGACGGAAACTTGCCCGTTGAGTGCGTAGGACACGTCGCCGGTCTTACGGTCAATTGCCCAGACGCGAGTCGCGGCGATCTGATTGGCAAGGGCCTGTTGCTTTTGTTGGGCCGCAAGGTGTTGTTGCGCAAGGTCGGCCCAGTCTGTGCTGCCGTCATAATCGGGCGGTGGGCCGATGTGCATCGCGTTCGCTTCCAGCCTTGCATCGAGCCGCCGCTGATTGCGTTGATCCGTATAGCGCCAGCCACGCAATTGTGCCGCTGCCCGCGCATCGCCCGCGGCGGCGCGTTCGGCAATCCATGTTCGCAGGTTCTGCGGAAACTGCGCCTGGCGCGTCTTCTGTGTTGACATTTTCAGCGTTCGCAGCTTGATGACGGACGCGGCTACAGCCTCCGAGAGCAATATCTTCTTGGCGGGCCACGGTTGCGCCAATGCGCGGATTTCCTTCTTGCGTTGCTTCAGCCGGGTGAGGCTTTGTTGGCGGTCCTCTCTGCCCTTCGCCGTAATGCCCTTGCAGACCGCGCGTTGCTGATTTCGGTATTGATTGTATTCGGCAATGAGAGCGTTTCTCTCCCGGAGTCGCTGCTCTCTTCGTTCATCGCGTAGCGCATGATTACGACCGGTAGTACGTCCCGTTTGTGTTGGGGGAGGTGGAAGCGAAGTTGCGGGTTCTCTCCACGGGCCAAGCTGCCGCTCTGTCGTCTTACGATTCTCTTTACCAGCAAAGTTATGACGGAATACATCGGATGCTTTCACGCGGATGGTGTGGTCGATTGCGAGGACGGTGTACCCGCCTGATTCCGCCTTCTCAAGCCGGAGATGAAACTTCGCAAGGAGTGTATGGAGGGATTCCCACGAGGTGCTCGGGCGAGCTAGCAGCGTTCGTACATGCGGAGCAACTTCTCGACGTATGTAGGATTGCAGGGACTCTTCATCGTGGTAATGCTCGTACTGTGCGTCGGCACCAATCGCCTGGTCTTCAATGGACCGGGACTTATTGCGCTCGGATCTGAATGTCCGCACAGCTTTCTGAGTGGCCTCGTCCCATCGCATTGGACCAGCCGTGTGTGACCAGCCATACTTGGCTTCAAGATGACGTACTGCGCCGTCCAGTGTGAGCCAACTATAGGTTGGAGTATGCGCTCTGTAGGTTTCAGGGTGAATCTTGTTTACCATAGCGTGAATATGAAAATGCTTCTTGTCATCGTGGGCAACGAGGACGTACTGGTGTTCCTTGAAGCCAAGTTGGTTCAGCGTGTACAAGGCGGAATCAACCCACTCTGCCCGCGATGGACGTTCGCCTGGAGGCCATGCAAGTTCATAGTGGAAGACTGCATCGTTGCAGCGTGGGTTCAGGGATTCAACTCCTTTCATCTCGGCTGCCGCTGTGTCGATACCGACGAGGTTGTGCGACATTACGACATCTCCACGGAGAAGAGTCTCTCCGGTTTCCGGGTCGCGTTCCATTGTGAGGTAATTCAGCAGTCGCTTGAAACTACTTCCCGACTTCCGCTTGCTCGGTTGGACTTTGGCGATCATTCTGAATCCTCGTCATTCCTGACAACGGTCCGTAGTGTTGCGGTGATCCCTGCAAGAACCGAATTCAGTTCACTGCGAAGTGTGCCTTCTTGTGGAAGGCCGGTTATTTGCATGAGCAGATGTTTTTGCAGGCCGCACAAGCTGCTCAGGCGTGCGACCGCCTTGTCGCTTACTCGCGAGTGAAGTCGTTTGTTGAGCGAACATCTTCTCAGGTATTCGCTCACGGTGAGTCCGGCCTTCTGCGCTTGTGTATGCAAGATTTCCTTTTCGTCACTCGTGAGACGAATGTGGATTTCCGATGTGACGCCTTGCGCTCGTTTCGGTCGTGGCATTGTGCATTGTCCTTTCCGTGGGGTCTCGGGGCGTAGCCCTGAGCGAGATGCGCAACCATTTCTCCGAGTAGCCGCAGGCGGATTGGAGAAATGGTGGTGGAGACGCGAAACCCCGCAGGGGTTTTGTGGCTACAGCGCGCACCTCGCCGCGCCTCCTAACGATTCCTGCTTCCAGTATATTATACTTCTACGGTCAGTTATATGTTCTTATCTACATGTACCGTTTGTGAGGATAGTGATGGGAAAAGGGATGGGAAAAGAGCGACGTAAACCGCAAACGCTCACCGTGGAACAATTCGAGGTCTTTCGCACTCGCCTGGATGAGAGGGGGAATGAACCTCCCCCGCAACCCGAGTCCTACATGATGGGGGAGATCGTGCGGGGCGTCTATCCTCAGTTGAAAAGGTTGCGAGGGAACGGCTACACGCTGAAGATGCTGGTCCGTGTTTTTGAAGAGAACGGCGTCACAATCACAATCCACGCCCTTTCGACCTACCTGAAGAACCTGGCGCAACCAAAGGAACAAGCTCCAGTAAAAGCGGCCGGTAAGGGCACGGAGGGGTCAGCAAGCGTTGAAGTAAGGCGCGGGCAATTCCAAATGAAATCGGACGTAACAATGTAAGAAAGGGCTGACGTAAATGGCGAGAGTTTTCTTTGTAACTGGCAAGGCTGGACTGGTTGGCTATCTGCAACATCGGAGCATCCTGCGGAAATCGATTGTGGTTCCGGCAGTGTCCTCGACACATCTTCGAGAGGGTCTGTCAAGGGCGGAGTAAAAGTAGGCCAGTAGATAGCTATGAAGTTGTTGTGGGATCGCGGGGTAGAAGGGCCTCTGGAGCGTAGCGGAAGAGGCCCTTCTGCCCCGCGGCGCGTTCGGCAGATGGCGTGCGTTTGCGGCGACTCTGCTTGAGACGGTAGCTGTCGCCGTTCATCTCCAGGATGTGGACGTGATGGGTGAGCCGGTCGAGCAAGGCTCCGGTCAACCGTTCCGAGCCCAGGACTTCGGTCCATTCCTGGAAGGGCAGATTGCTGGTCACCATCGTTGATCCGCGTTCGTAGCGCTGGCTGAGCATTTCGAAAAGCAGCTCGGCGCCGGTCTTGGATAGGGGCACGAAGCCCAGTTCATCGACGATGAGCAGCTCGTAGCTGGCGATCAGCTTCTGGAAGCGAAGCAGCTTCTTCTCGTCGCGGGCTTCGATCAGTTCACTGACGAGCGCAGCGGTGGTGGTAAAACGCACGCGATGGCCGCGCTGGCAGGCAGCCAGACCCAGAGCCAGGGCGATGTGCGTCTTGCCCGTGCCGCTGTTGCCCAGCAGCAGCACGTTTTCGCGGCGGGCGAGGAACTCGCATCGCGCCAGTTCCAGCACCAGGGTCTTGTTCACCGAGGGCATAGCCAGGAAGTCGAAGCTGTCCATGGTCTTGACGACCGGGAACTTCGCCTGACGGATGCGGCGTTCCGTGGCGCGGCGCTCGCGATCCAGCAGTTCCAGTTCAGTGATGCGCAGCAGGTAGTGCTGATAGTCCATCTGTTCGACTGCGCACTGCCGTGCCACCTTGTCGTACTCGCGCAGGATGGTGGGCAGCCGCAGTTTCTTCAGGTGATGCTCGAGCAGCAACTGTGGCGTATCGGCTGTGTGAGTTGCGGTGTTCGATGCGGAAGCTTCGAGGCCGCTCATGCGCACACCTCCACAAGCAAGCTCATGTAGTCGGCGGCCTGCGTGGCGCGCACATGCGCCGGCGGCAGATGCGGGTAGTTGTCCATATCCAGCCGCGGCGGCCTTCGCTCGATGCGGCACAGCAGCAGATGACGAACGGCGTCGAAGCTGATCGCGCCCATCAGCAGGGCATCTTCGACAGCGTGAGTGACTTCCTTAAGGGCGAAGGTCTCCATCAGACGCAGCACCTGCACATACTCGCGACTGCCGTGCTTCTTGAGTCGCGCTTCGAGCAGACGCCGCAGTTGCGCAAAGCACTCCGGCAACTGCCAGCCGGCGAGCGGCGCTGCCTGATCCAGCGCCCGAGTCTTCTGTTCGAGCAGCGCCAGGTAATGCAGCGGATCGAAGACGACCGCCTCGCGTTCATAGCTGCGCTGATGCCGGGCAATCACTTCGCTGGCGCAGGCGATCACCACCTGGTGCACGTAGCCCTTCACCCATACTTGGCGATGTCCGTACTCGGTTGGCACTGAATAATCGTTACCACGATAGCGGACCAGCGACAGCGAACTGACTCGTGCGGAGATCTTCTCGCAGGCCTCGTAGGGCGCCGCCGGTAACGGCTGCAGTGCGGCACGGTCGCGCTCGAACCTCTCTCCGATGGTCTCAGCATGCCCACGCAACCTGCGCTCGCGTCGCTTCCGGCAATCAGCTTCGAGTTGCAGGTTCAGTTCTTCCCAACTGCTCGCACGCGGAATCGGCACCATGAAGTTGCGCCGGGAATAGCCGACGATGCCTTCGACCTTGCCCTTATCGTTGCCCCTGGCCGGACGGCCGAACTTATCGGCGAACAAATAGTAACTCTGTAACTCGGAGAACGCCCGCGTCCGCTGCCGCTGCTCGCCGCCCAGGATCTTGGCCACCGCGATCTTGGTGTTGTCGTAAAGGATCCGCGTGGGAACGCCGCCGAAGTACGCAAAGGCTCGCACGTGGCCTTCAAGAAATGCCTCTGTCGTCTCGGCCGGAAACGCAACCACGAAGCAATCGTCGGAGTGTGGCAAGTCCATCGCCAGGTAGTGCGCCTTCTGCTTCACGCCGGCAATCATCACCAGCGCTTCGCCGAAGTCCGCCTGCGCCTCGCCCGGCGCATGCGTCAGCGGCACGAACATCTCCCGGCCGCGCAACATCGCCGACCGCACGTAGTCCTTCACGATCGTGTAGCCGCCCGTGAACTGATGTTCTTCTTTTAGCCGCTCGAAGATCCGCTTCGCAGTGTGCCGTTGCTTGGCCGGCTTCTGCTTGTCGTCGTTCAGAATGGCGTCAATCACGCCCAGCCACGGTCCCAGTTTCGGCCGCTTGATCGGTTGCTGTCGCTGGTAGCCTGGCGGCACCGCGTACTGCAACATCTTCCGTACCGTATCTCGCGAAAGCCCGAACTCCCTGGCTACCGCTCGCTGACTCCGGCCCTCGACACGAACCGCCCGCCGCACACGCCCGTATATCTCCACCTCGTACATCCCTCCGGTGTTCCATGAACCATGCCATCAAGGCAACAGCTCACGAAAACAAGATCCGGCGGTGGCAAACTTTTACTCCGCCGCAAAACACCGCTCACGCAGCGTTCTGTGGCCTATTTTCACTCCGGCGCTCATAGCTTGGATTGAGAACCTGAAAACAGGTCCCGCAATCATCTTGCGGTCGCTTGCCAAAAGGGACGCCATGGGTGGTCACTATACCAATCTGGAATGTCATGGGTTGATTCTCTTCAACAACGGGGATGAAAAAATCGCGCATGACTTAAGGTCCTCCGTGATATGCTGTACTCACAGAGCCGCGTCATTCGGCACGATGTCAAGGAAGGGCCAGACTACCGATCTGGCCTTTGCCGTCTCTACTGTATTCCCAAAACCATCCCTAGTACAATTGCTGCCCTTACGCTCCAATGCCCCCCGCGATCATTGGAGCGGCCCTCCGCATTCATCGTCGAAGGCGCTCAATTCTGCGAAGGTGCTCACACCGTTTTCTTGAGCATCTTCGGGGGAATCGTGAGCACCTTCGGGCAGGGACCACATCCACGGGCCGGACATTCCGGCTTTGACGGATTGAACCCGGAGCGCGTTCTTTGAGCGACGAAGCGTGGCAATGCTGATACCAGCGGCCTCCGCCAGTTTGCGGACCTCTTTCTGTTCCCGCTCACCTGGCCGAAGTAGTTCCGTGAGCCATTGGGAAGCCTCGGCCAGTTTGTGATCTCCTGGCCCCGCTGGTGCGGCCAACAAGTCCGCAGCCGTTATCCCGCTTTCACCAGTCCATGTGAAGCGCCCTAGGCTGTCGATGGAATAGCCGAGCGCCCGCCCCAGACGGCCAACATTTGACTTGATATGCACCAGCGCGCGAGCCTCGGGATCATCCAGGAGCGAACCGGCGAGCATTTCAGAGCGAACCGCTCCAGTCAAATCGATGCTACCCAAGCCCCTGTGAATTGCTTTGCCCCCACCCTGTTTTGAAAGGTGGCGAAGAAGCATGATCGCGCAGCCGTGCGATTCTGCGAGCTTTGCCAGCCCGTCCATGACTGGCCGAGTCTCGTTGGAACGGTGTAAGTCTACGCTTGCGCCAAAATAGCTCTGAATCGGGTCCACAATCACAAGGCGCGCTTGGGTCTGCACAATTGCCGCGTCAAGAGTGCTCACATCGGCCAGAGACACCGCTCCGAGTTGCTCTTCCCCATTGACCGTGTAACGAGTTCCCCGGAGTATATGCAGCTTCGCCGGGTCGCCGCCAAGTAGATCGAAGCGGGGACGGATGCACTCCGCAATTGGATTCTCACAGGTCAGATAGAGCGTGTCGGCAGGGTCTACTATTCGTGAATCGCACAGTCTGCCTTGCGAAAGTTCGGCGGCCACGGCGAGAGCGATAAACGATTTCCCAGCGCCCGGATCACCGCTGAGCATGGATAACATTCGCGCCGGAATGAAAGGCTCCCACAACCACTCCACGCGCCGCGCTTCCACATCTGCGAGGCATATAAGATCAGTTTCGCGGCGGCCATCACCGCCGCTCCAATGCGGGAACTGTGCCGCGATTAAGGATTTCCTCCGCCGTCTCTTGCCGGAAGCGGATGGCACGACCCACCCGCACGTAAGGCACGCGCCGCATCCAGACCCATTGGCGGATTGTTTTGGGCGAGAGACCAACCGCTTCTGCGAACTCAGTCACGCTCAATAGTTTTCTCATTCTTCCTCCACATAGCGCTTGACTACTGCCAACTCCTGTGACAATATAGCAATCAAGAGACATGCACAAGTAACAGTTTATGTCACAGAATATCTCATTGCCGATCAGCCTTATTCCTCTTGTTTGGAAACAAGCGGACCTCAAACCTGTTTCCAAGCGCGAGTTCTTTGAAAGCCCCGCATCAACGACGCTTCGCTATCGATTCGTGCAAACGGAAAAGAAGTGTGATCCCTTTGATCCGTGGCAATTGCGGGACGATTTTCTTGGCTGGAGGATTGAAGACTGGCAGGGTTTCTTCTTTATGGCCGGGAGATGGTCCGGTTCTCGCTTCATCACCCAAAGCGATTTTGCCGAGTGGCAGCAGCTATTGAGAGAGGCGCTTGTGCGCCAAGCGAAAGACTGGAAGTCGCTCGCCGGGCAATTCGCGACGGAGAAAGTCTTAACACTCACCGGCTCTTTGCGAATTGTCTTCGATTGGCGGGGAGATGTTCCGGCGGCGAAGGTGGTTTTGCCAGATTCGCTTACAGCGATTATCGCAACGATTCAAGTTGACGCTTTGCAGGGGGCAGAGTTTCGAGTCTGCGCCCGGCATGACTGCAAGAGCGCACCGTTCCGAGTCGAAGCGCGGCAAAAAATCTATTGCAGCACCGATTGTGCTCACTTGGTTGCCGTGCGAAATAGCAGGAAGCGCGCACAAGAGCGCGCGGAAGGGAAAGGGAAATAACCATGTCAGTGTTTCGCTACAAGGGCAGCAAGGTTTGGACGATGGATTTCATTTTCCACGGGCAGCGTATCCGGGAGAGCACGGGGACCTCTTCCAAGACGCTTGCGGGGAAGAGCGAAGACAAGCGACGCCGAGAATTGGAAGAGGGCGCGGCTGGTATCAGAAAGCAACAGCAGCCGCGCTTACTCTCTGTTGCGGCAGAGGAATGGCTGGAAATGAAAAAGGCCACGCTTGCGCCGCGTTCCGTGATTATTGAAAAAGCCAACCTTGCCCATCTGCTCCCGGAGTTGGGCCGCAAGTTGGTTTGCGACATGGAAGCGCGGGACATTTCCCGATACCAGCAAAAAAGGGTTGGGGAAGGCGCTTCCCCGAAGACGGTAAATTTGGAGATTGGAACCTTGCGGGCGATTCTGAAGCGATTCGGCCAATGGGCGCGGTTGCAGCCCGATGTGAAGATGCTGGCGACGCGGGATGATATTGGACGGGCAGTCACGCCGGAAGAGGAATCGGCGCTGCTAGAGGCTTGCGGGAAATCCCACTCCCGTTCTCTGGTTCCGTTTGTCACCCTGGCAATTGAGACCGGGGCGCGGTACGGCACGATTCGGACGCTGAAATGGGGCTGTGTGGACTTTGAGAATCGCTGCCTGAAATGGGGCAAGGATAAGACTGCTGCGGGAACGGGCCGCATCATTCCCCTGAGTCAGCGGGCAATGGCCACCCTGAGTTTTTGGGCAACACACTTCCCAGATCGCAGACCGGAGCATTACGTCTTCCCGGCAGAGCGGTACGGCGCGGCTGGTGACAAGTTCTGTGCGAAGGCTTACGACGTGAACCCTTCCAAGCCCATTGGGAGCATCAAAGAAGCGTGGGAAGCAGCGAGACTGAGGGCTGCCAAGATTCTGAAAGGCGAGACGCCGGGAACAGACTCGGAAGAGAAGGTCATTCCGTTGGCTTGCCGCTTCCATAACCTGAGACACACGGCAGTTTCTCGGATGCTGAACGCGGGAATCCCGATTGCCAAGGTTGCCAAAATCGTGGGCTGGAGTTCGTCCACGATGGTACTCATGGCGAAGCGATACGGGCACTTCTCTCTGGACGATCTGAGAGGCGCGGTTGAAAGCATCAACGGAAGCAGAATTGAAGCGGAGTCCCCGGTATTTTCCCCGGTATCGGAAAGTGATCTTGCAGTGAATCGTCCTAACTAATTGATTATATGGTGGACGCGGTAGGAATCGAATTTTCAATCAAACGTATTTTCAACAACATGCAGGTCAGCGGATGACACCTTAGACCATGCAAAGCAGCCATAATCCGATAAACAGAGCGCAGATAGAGCGCGTTTTCGCATTCTATCTGCTGTAGGTTTGCCACCTATTTCCCTGCAATCCGTTTCGGCTTCGCGCGAAGGGCCGTCCGAGATGGGCCGCTATTCCAATCGCTCCGATTCCTGGGTAAGTCCCTGGGAATGGACAAGGTGCTGAGGCCACTGTGGGAAGAGAGGATTTGAACCTCCGATCTCCTGGTCCCGAACCAACAAACGATTTGCTAAGCTGTTGATTCGTTTAGGATGGTAGTGCGTCTAGGTTGTTCCAAATACCTGGTTTTCGGCAGTGAATGGACCCAAGTTGGACCTGAGTCGTCCCATCGCTCATGCCGCCAGTCCATCACAGAATACTGACTGCCAAACAGGTGCGTTGCTCTGACGGATACCGTCAACCTGCAGCCCCCCATTGAGAAGGGTCAAAATAGCCTGTGCCGACAATGCGAGCGCCTGAATTCTGCAAGTCAAATACGATGTAGTCGTATATTCCGTCCCGCGAAGGGTGCAGTCTCCACGCAGTAACCGGATGCCACTTAGTCATCCCTATGACCACGACGTACTTGTGCGGATTTAATGGATTGGGAGCGACGAATTCATAGCCGAGTTGGTCGCCACGATACTCTTTCCCCGCAAGTACAATGCCGTCCGTCTTCTCCTGCAAGGGCAGACCTTCCTTCAAGCGTTGTGCCACAAGTGATGTGGTCCCGGTCTTTCGGACAGTTTTTGCTTTTTCCTTAGTGGAAGTTCTTGCTTTTGTTTTTAGGCTGCCATGGATTCTGGCAGGCGGTTGAAGTATACCTGATCGGGCGTTTGCGCTTTCAGGCTGGAGTGTGGCCGGGTGGTGTTGTAGAAGTCGATGTAGCGGCCGATCGACTGCCTGGCTTCGCTGACCGAGGTGTAGGCGTGCAGGTAGACCTCCTCGTACTTGATCGAGCGCCAGATCCGTTCAACGAAAACGTTGTCGCGCCAGCGGCCCTTGCCGTCCATGCTGATCCTGATCCCTTCTTCTTTTAGCCGCCCGGTGAAGGCCTCGCTGGTAAATTGGCTGCCCTGATCGGTGTTGAAGATCTCTGGTTTTTCATTTTTGGAAAGGGCTTCATCGAGCGCCTCGATGCAGAAGGAAGTCTCCATGGTGATCGACAGCTTCCAGGCAAGAACGCGGCGACTGAACCAGTCCACCACCGCCGCCAGATAGATGAAGCCGCGCGCCATCGGGATGTAGGTGATGTCCATGGCCCAGACCTGATTGGGCCGCGTGATACTCATGCCGCGCAGCAGGTAGGGGTAAATCCTGTGTCCTGGCGCGGGTTTGGACGTATTGGGCCGGCGATAGATGGCCTCGATCGCCATCTTCCGCATCAGCGTCCGGATATGCCTGCGACCGACCGTGAGCCCTTGTTGCCAGAGCAGATCGCGCAACATCCGGCTGCCGGCAAACGGGTAATTCAAGTGCAGCTCATCGATGCGCCGCATCAGCCACAGTTCCGACTGTGAGACCGGTCGCGGCTGATAGTAGACGCTGCTGCGGCTGATTTCAAGCACTTCAGCCTGTCTCTGAATGGGAAGGTCATGCTCGGGATCGATCATCGCTTTGCGCTCAGAAGACCCGCTTTTGTGAGCGCCCCTTCTAAAAAATCGTTCTCCAGCGTCAGTTCGCCGATCTTGGCGTGCAGCGCCTTGAGGTCAACCGGCGCGGCCTGCTCCGCTCTGGCCTCGCCGAAGACGCCCGCGGCGCCCTCCTGCAACTGGCTCTTCCACTGCGTAATCTGGTTGGGATGGATGTCGAACTGCTCGGCCAACTCGGCCAGCGTCTTCTCACCCTTGACGGCGGCCAGGGCCACCTTCGCCTTGAACGCCGCTGTGTGATTCCTGCGGGGACGTCTGCTCATCCGTTCTCCTCTTCACAGCCATCTTAAGGCCGCAAGCGAGCAGAACTTCCACTTATACCCCTGTCCGAATTTGCTGAACCGGCTCTAAGGTTAGTTGCTTCGGTACCCACAATAACAAGGTTGTGTTGTTGCAGATCACTGTCGGTGATTTGCGTGTCGAGTTTCACCGGGCATTCAACAAAGTAAGCTTGCCGCCATTCATTTTCAAGTTCTTCTGCGAGATCGTGAACCACTGTCCGCTCGTCAGCGCTACCGGTTGTTCCTTCGACAATTAAAATGGGGCTCCCGAATGCATCTTCAATGGGACCATTACCAACGCCAAAGCGCCGCAACGCTGGGATCGTAGCTACAGTACGAGGGGTTGAGCTTCGTCGTTTTCCGCTGAAAAACTCGAAAAGTGCTTGTTTTGTTGCCATTGGGTTCTGATAGATCCCGTGTAGTCCCCCCTGTCTACGTTCGAATGTAATCTGTATGCCCGCTTCGCGGCATCGTTCAACAAAAAGCTCCGAATTCTGGATCGGCGGGGAATCGTCTCCCTCATCGTGGGTCACGAACACAGGTGTGTTGACAAGACTACCTGCCGCACTAATTGGGCTTCCATATTGAGCCCACAGGTCGCCGGGTCCTGCATTGCGATGCAAAAAAGTGATAGGTGCTTCCACAGAAATCGCGGCGAAACGATCCGGATATCTTTCACCAAGCAATAATGCGATTCGCCCCCCTCGCAGTAACCGACAAGGTAAATCCTGTCGGGATCCATAGGGTAGTCTTTCCGCACCGCATCCAGTGCCTCGAACACATCGCGAGTGCCGACCGCGGTACCACCCATGAAATTGCCTCGACCCCACAACTGCAACACGGCGTATCCGTATTGGTCCCCTAGGATACGATAACGCTCTGTTTCATCGAAAGCGGCAAGAAAGTAGCTCTCAAGAAATGGCAGGTTCTGCCCAGTGATATAGGGCAGTGCGATGACGAGGGGGATGGGCTTTCCAGACTTCAATGCGTTTTGCGGAACGTGCAACCAGTAGTGCTGAATCTGGCCATCTACAGCCGACCGATATCCTCGGATATGGGTGCCAGCAGCATGTCGGAATGCGTCTGCGCTTTGGCTCACAAGGGAAAGACTCTCTTCGATCTCTGCTACCGAGGCAACAACCTTTTGATCCCAAAACTCGCTTTTACGACTTTCGGGCAGTAGCAGATGCTTAAGTCGCGCAAGTTGTGCTTGCAGGTCGATCATGATCGACTCATCCATCTTTCGCCGAGCCTCAACTGCCCGCGACAGTTCTCCGTACGCTGCTTCCAAATCACCATAGTAGAACGCTTTTTCGATACCACCTTGGGGTGTCAACATACGACAGTAGTACAGCCGATTCTCTTTTAGCTTTTCCAGGTCCCAATTGAAGTTACGGTAGAGGCTGATTTTCCGCGTCTCCAGAGGAATGTGCTGAGAATCGACGATCTCTAATTGATTGTCCGCAGATGATGCCAAAAGATCGGTCCTCACCTGGAGCGGAGTTCCGACAGGCACAATACTCGAGACCAGGATGGGATTCACGGCGTTCTCTCGAGCCAGAGTCAACGCTCTTTCGCGCCGAAACAAAGTGAAAAACAATCGCCAGTCTCCCGTTAGGTTACCCACCTTCACGACCAGGAGGTTGTTCCCCTGTTTAAGCTTCGCACCGATCAATCGTTGGAATTTCGTGAGTGAATGCCCTTTCGTGTTGAAGTCGGCAAACAAAAGCTCATGATTGAGCCAGACCCGAATGTTATCGTCTGCACCGGCCGCAATGACAATTTCCTGATCGCGTGGGCTCTCAATGAGAGCGGACACATAGGCAACAGCGTAGTCGAATTGTCGTTGATGCACGGCAAGCTCCAAGATGTTGGTCTTGGGCCGCGTAGCAATTAGCGCGTTGACGAATTGTTTATCGAGCACGATGCCCGGCTTCGGAGTTTTCGCCATAGCGAATGTCGTGGCGTCAACGGAAGATTCGTTCAAGTCAAAGTCCTGCAAATAGTCACGGCTCAGGCCGACGGGTTTTTGCTCGGCGTCAGGTGCGTCAAGATCCTTCTTATCAAATCGAAATGGACCCAGGAGCTGCCACTGTGTGATCGGGATCTCGGTATCTACGTTGGCGAAATCGGCTCGAACGACTGGCACTTGCGCAATGGCGACTGCAGCGGGCAAGAGCACAAAGGCCATGACAATCGTCAGCAGCGCCAAGCCAAGTTGTGAAACCATCAGCCACTTCTTCATCAGAATCTCAATCCTCATTCGCATAGTCTCAGACCTCATTGAAGTTCCGCATGCGGGGCAGGAAGCTCTTCGCACGTTCTTCTCCTTTGTGCGTATCCGGCATTCTGCGGGTATAACTGCGAAAGCGCGCTCCATGCTTCCGATGCCTCACACGACGAGATGTACCAGACCAGCGTCGTAGGCAACAGGTCGTCGATCGTCTGCCGGGGTCCACCATACAGGCGGTTGTTGTGTGCCGAGGTGATCGGGTTAACGCGTTGCCATCGCTGTACTGCCTGACCCAGGTCATGAACCGCGACTTCTTTGTCGCCCGCCCGCAGGCTGAGTTCGCCGATTCGGAGATAGGGTCCTGCGAGCGATGAGTCGATTGCGCGCGCCTTCTCGTAGCAGGCCCGCGCTTGTTCGTAGTCGCCCCGTGCCTCGTAAACCTCGCCCAGGTTAAACCATACCAGCGGCAGATTCGGCAGTTGTTGCGCGGCATCTTCCAGCAAACTTCCAGCGCGCCCCAAGTCTCCCGTAAACAGATAGAGTTTGCCCAGCCTCGCTTCCATAATCGGGTCATTTCCTTGCGCGAGCCCGCCTTCCAACTTGGCTATGGCTTCTTTCACAATCGATTCCGCGGCCTCCGGTGACCGACTTCGATAATGCGTAAAGAAAGGCGAATCCACTACCGACGGTGTCAGGTCAATCGCAGACTCATACTGTACCTGCGCAGCCTCACGAGAACCGCTCTCTTCCAAAAACATTCCGTAGCTAAGATGAAACGCCGGATTATCCGGATCGATGTCAACAGATTCCTTCCAGTCTCGTGCGGCAGCACCATCGTCTCCGAGAAGATGCTCTAGGTCTCTGACCGCGTGATGTTGTTTCTTTCGTAGCCGAACTTCTGGCGTGCCTTCTTGCGCGTGAACTGCCAGTTGATGGTGACGTGGTGGCGGTTCATCTTTCGGTCCCAGGCTTTGGCTTCCCGTCGTAGATCGCTTAGTGAAGGAATACGGCGTTGGCCGAGGCACTGGCGGCTGAACAGGCTGATCTCGATCTCCGCCTGGTTCAGCCAGCTTCCGTGTTTCGGGGTGTAATGCACCGTGAAACGCTCCCACAACAGGCCGCCGATCTTTTCACCGAACCGGTCCACCAGCGCCTTGCGGTTATGTGAACTCAGATTATCCATCACCAGATGGATGGTTTCGGCCTCCGGATAGCTGGCAACGATCTCCACCAGATAGTCGGCGAATTGCGGTGAGGAGCGGTTCGCGGTTGGTTTGGTAAAGTGCCGGCCGGCCTTTGGCTGGACACCGCAGAAGACGTTGGCCGTGCCGCGCCGCTCGTACTCGCAATCACGCCGAGCAATCCGTCCCGGCCGCATCAGCCGCGGCGGGCGGACATCGGCGTGCAGCACCACAGGCTTCTCATCCACACAGACCACTGGCTCCTTTTCCGATAGCGGCTTTTCGTAAATCTTGAGTACGTCCTCCATGCGGGCGATGTACTCTTCATTCAGTTCCGCCACGCACCACATTTTTTTCCCGCCACGGCTTCAGTTCGTGGCTCTGAAGCAGGATGCGGATCGTCTCCCGGCCCACCTGCGGCGCCAGCTTCCGCTTCACTGCTTCGGTGGCGATCAGGCGCACACTCCACCGCGCTATGCCCTGTGGCGGCGGCGAGCACACCATGGCAATGATCCGCTGGCTCTGTCCTACGTCCAGTGCGCGCTGTTTGCCGGGCCGCGGCCTTTCATACAGTGCCGACTCCAGCCCTTCCTCCTCATAGCGCCGGGCAATAGCTCGCACCGTTTTCGCAGCTACGCCCACACTGGCAGCCACCTGCGCCGCCTTCTGCCCACGGTCAAGCTGGCGCAGAACCAATGCACGCCGCAACACTCGCGACGATCCCCGCCCCTTCGTCAGCATCCCGGAAACCTGCTGACGGTCCTTACTCTTCAACTGAACATGCACCCGATGGTAGCTTTGCATGTCCCCACTATGCAGCCATTCAAATCGCGATAAAAGTGCCTGCAAAGATACATCTTTAAACAGTCAGAGACCTAGCCAAGCAAGATTATGACGAGCTACGGCGTCGCGGCCATTCAATATTAACGCGTGACGGTAGCCATCGGCGGCGCCTTGGACAGCATTTATGTCGCGGTGACTGAGATCAGCCGCGCCATCCCCGGAGTGCCTTGGACACTGGGAAGGAAGTTCCTGACTCGCGACGTAGGCGCGCCATCCGAAGTATCTGGCATTCCATGGCCACAGATGGATCGCTTCGTCGATGCTTTCCCTTGCGGCAATGAAATTCGCAGAGGCGACCTGCACA
The DNA here is from genome assembly GCA_963710875.1 of uncultured Acidobacteriaceae bacterium. Taxonomy (GTDB): domain Bacteria; phylum Acidobacteriota; class Terriglobia; order Terriglobales; family Acidobacteriaceae; genus Telmatobacter. Next base: position 150,074 of record CAVQBW010000007.1, read on the forward strand.
TAGAATGCGCTCAGCTTCGCGTTTGCCTGGGCAAATCTCCAATAGGGCCACTGGAAAACGAGAGCAACCAGAGCCACAGCTATTGTCATGGGTCCTATCTTCAGATTGTTCGGGTGGCCTGGTGCACACATCAAAGCGGCCAAAGCGAGAGCCAACGCCAATGTCAGCGTATGTTCCAACAAGGAAGAGTACGTTAGCTCTCGAATCAGCACGGCCGCCAGTCCTGCCGCAAAACAGCATTTCATCGCCCGGTGGGCGTTCTCGGTCTGCAACCTTGCCCGTTCTTCGTTGCTGCCGCGGCCGGTCTTTTTCCACTTGCCGCTGGCGGGAGCCGAGTTCCCTCCGGCCGCCTGCAGCATAGTCGATCGCATTCTATGATGAAATTCCCAGCCCAGAAGCAATAGAAATGCCGAGTAGCAGGCAAAACCTATCAGCCCTTTCTCCGCCAGCACCTGAATCGGCAGGCTGAACGCGCGGCTGGCGAAGCCCGTCGTCTCCTCCTGGTCTGCGGAAGAAAGCAAGAAGAGTGCTGCGTTCGACGATCCCACTCCCCACCGGCGATGGCCGCGCATCAATTCCAGAGACCGGGTCCAAACGTCGATGCGTCCTTCCGTGCTGCGCACCTGGGAGACGTGGCTGCCGGCGTAGGCTCGAAGGATGCCCGGATACAACGGAGTTTCGCAGGCAACGATAAGCAACAGCACGCCGAAGGTTCCCGCAAGCAGGAACAATGCGGTTCGCAGTTTGACCACTCTGTACGCGGCCATCAAGACGCAAACGGTTGCGAAGAAGAAGATCGTGCTCCACAAAACGGCACGCGATAAGCTCAGCAGCAGCGCCGCAGCGATCGTCGCTGCTGGCAAAAGCGCGAGGAGGGCCAAACTAGACCGTCTTTTCTTCCAGGTGTACACTCCAGCCGCACAAGCAAACGGCAGCGTGAGCAGGAGGGCGGTGAAGCATTCGCCGGGAACCCATCCGGGAATCGGATGGATGAAGCGCGAGCGGAACGCTACCAGGTCCTTTAGACCGACCGCGGCAAGCTGCCCGGCACCGTTCGCAAACTGATTGATACCCATAGACGCCAGCCAAGCGCCGCCAAGGCCCACGGGCGCGGCAAGCCATACTGCCCGAAGCGGACCACAAATCAGGAGCCGCAAGGCGAAGTAAAGCAAAACCGACAGAGCCACGACCTCAGCGGCACCGATGCTGTTGGCGCGATCCTGTGAGAACCAAAGCGACGGAACCTCAAAGGCCAAAAGCGCCAAGGCAGCCCAATCCGATGCCCGCATTCGAACATTCAAACCCACTTCTTGTAGCCTCTTCTGAAATTGGGAGCTGCTTTAACTCTTGTGGCCTGACTCAGAAGTTCGGATTATGTGGCGGATTAATTGTCGGGGGAGTCCTCCGATGCGAGCGGAAATATGGCCAAGTCGCGTGGTCTGGCTCGAAGTTCATGGCACTCCTTGCCTTCTTTGACGTTTTGAACCGCGGCGTAAACGCGCTCTAGCGTGTGGTGGTCCGCAAGCCTGAATCTACCTTTTCGACAACACTACGCATCGCCTTTTGCTCAAAGAGGAATTTCCGCATGGGCGGTGATTCTCCAGCGAGAGTCAGCTTCTGTTAAATCACGGCACCCTGACGACGCGTACCCTGTGCAAATCCGTCACACTCGTCATATCCGAAGTGGGCGTAAACAGTCCCGATTCTACAACGAGATCGGCCAAATTCTCGATATCGGCCGATTCCGTGATAAGTTTTCCCGACTGTATCTTGATCGAAAATGCTAGCGACTGTCCCCGAAAGTTGGTGAGCTGGCTCCGAATCATTCTCCAAGGCTTGTCGCTGTAAATTTCCTTCAAGCTATCGTCCTTGGAATCAAGGCAGTAGTTGGCAAAGTATATCGGGATACCGGGAGGAACTGGCTGGGTAAGTTGAATGCAATCCAGCTCCGCTGACTCCGATTGCAGGTGGTGGAGATGGGGCGTCAACCCACTGAGGTCTTCAGTCATAGGTGCCGGGTATACGAGGTATGCTTCCAGTGCTCGGATGCGGACGGGAATCAACCCTGCTGCTGTTGTGCGGAAGTCGCCATCCTGATTTTCAAGCGTGGTTCCTGAATAGGACGGGCTTTGGATTGTGATCTTCCAAAGCTGTAGTCCCGCCCACCATTCCTCCAGTTCCCCCGATTCCGACGCTTTCCCCTTTTCGTCGTAGAGCTGAAAATTGACCCTCATGTGCCAAGGCTTTTCCCAAGGCTCGTTGATCCGCGTCGCATGGCTCATCTGTAGTACGCGATGTCGCAGGGAATCGGCATCTTGAGCCGATGAGATAGCAGTTATCGAGAACACCAAGGCAACACCTGCAATGAATGTCTTTGGCAGAGATACCATTCAATGCTCCTCTCTTTTGATTCGTAGTATAACCTCGTCGAATCCTTTTCCTACTGTCGCCGATTGGGAAGTAACCAGTTTTTGAGACTACTTCTGCCTAGCCCGAGTTTCGCCCAGTATCCGGGAATTCGCCGTGCACGGTGTGGATTCCGCTTCTGCAATTTGGCATCAACCAAGAACCCTGCTACATAGGCGTTGCCGGACCGATCTGTAGAACGCCCACTCCTTGGTGATGTACCCCTCCGCATCGTAAGTTTTCCTTCCTCGGAACCGAGCCACCCGTCCACTCAAGTTTTCGGTTGATTGGGGGCATGCCATTCTCGCCAAATGTAGTCTTCAATTGCCCTACTTGTATGTTCGTACTTCCCCGCCGACAGGCGATCCCTCAATACAGTATCGAAAGAGCGAATAAAGGAATCAAGGTCGTTAAGCGTTCTAAGAAGCATCCACGGTTCCTTCTTCTCTTGTGCATACTTCTCGCTGTCGATAACCCTCGCCGCGGCGCCAATGCTGAAGTATTTGTTTGGATGGCACGAAGATGCAATTTCCGCCCCAAAATCATCGCCTCCATAATAGTACTCCCTCGTGATTTTTATCGTGTAGTATTGAGATCGAAGAGTTATTGTGGCAAATCGACCCATCGCTAGTTTATCTCCTACCAACAAAATGTCTGGATGAAGATTAGATATGGTCCATTTCATATTATCAAGAACATCTTGACGCAATTTCGCATTCTTATTCCGTCCAGTAACAGCCGCCCACGGCCCTATAATTGGAGACAAACAAAGTAATAACAACTTAAACAGACGGAGGAGAATTCTCCCACCGTACCTGCGTCTACTATGGCCCGATTCCATTTCATTCACCCTCAGAATACTCCTCAGAAGAATGGGACCGTTGCAACACCAGCGTTGCTTAGCATCCCTGCCTCTCCAGCGTAGCCTAGGTCTCTGACTGTTTAAAGATGTATCTTTGCAGGCACTTTTATCGCGATTTGAATGGCTGCATAGTGGGGACATGCAAAGCTACCATCGGGTGCATGTTCAGTTGAAGAGTAAGGACCGTCAGCAGGTTTCCGGGATGCTGACGAAGGGGCGGGGATCGTCGCGAGTGTTGCGGCGTGCATTGGTTCTGCGCCAGCTTGACCGTGGGCAGAAGGCGGCGCAGGTGGCTGCCAGTGTGGGCGTAGCTGCGAAAACGGTGCGAGCTATTGCCCGGCGCTATGAGGAGGAAGGGCTGGAGTCGGCACTGTATGAAAGGCCGCGGCCCGGCAAACAGCGCGCACTGGACGTAGGACAGAGCCAGCGGATCATTGCCATGGTGTGCTCGCCGCCGCCACAGGGCATAGCGCGGTGGAGTGTGCGCCTGATCGCCACCGAAGCAGTGAAGCGGAAGCTGGCGCCGCAGGTGGGCCGGGAGACGATCCGCATCCTGCTTCAGAGCCACGAACTGAAGCCGTGGCGGGAAAAAAATGTGGTGCGTGGCGGAACTGAATGAAGAGTACATCGCCCGCATGGAGGACGTACTCAAGATTTACGAAAAGCCGCTATCGGAAAAGGAGCCAGTGGTCTGTGTGGATGAGAAGCCTGTGGTGCTGCACGCCGATGTCCGCCCGCCGCGGCTGATGCGGCCGGGACGGATTGCTCGGCGTGATTGCGAGTACGAGCGGCGCGGCACGGCCAACGTCTTCTGCGGTGTCCAGCCAAAGGCCGGCCGGCACTTTACCAAACCAACCGCGAACCGCTCCTCACCGCAATTCGCCGACTATCTGGTGGAGATCGTTGCCAGCTATCCGGAGGCCGAAACCATCCATCTGGTGATGGATAATCTGAGTTCACATAACCGCAAGGCGCTGGTGGACCGGTTCGGTGAAAAGATCGGCGGCCTGTTGTGGGAGCGTTTCACGGTGCATTACACCCCGAAACACGGAAGCTGGCTGAACCAGGCGGAGATCGAGATCAGCCTGTTCAGCCGCCAGTGCCTCGGCCAACGCCGTATTCCTTCACTAAGCGATCTACGACGGGAAGCCAAAGCCTGGGACCGAAAGATGAACCGCCACCACGTCACCATCAACTGGCAGTTCACGCGCAAGAAGGCACGCCAGAAGTTCGGCTACGAAAGAAACAACATCACGCGGTCAGAGACCTAGTTGCGTTCTATAACGGCCCGTGGCTGAACATTCCCTTTCAGAGCATCGACACCGCGTTCGTGTTTCCTTTGACACACGAGATAGCCGATGAGCTGGATCGAGTTGGTGGCGAGATTCTCGGCGGAGTAAATCGGTCAAAGACATTTCGCGTGATGGTGGCCTATTTTGCAGCAGTCCACAAACTCAAGACTCCAGTTCAATCCACCTTCGCATAGTCCCGTCAGGTCATTTTACTGACAGTGGCCGCATATCCGCGATCGTGAACTACCTGCCGTCTCTTTCCTGCTGGCGTTGGCGCGGATTCGCTAGACGTTGTATAAGACGCATGGCGTATTGCATCTCCGGGTCAGTGAATTGGACGGAGATGCCTTGTTGTGCCGCAACATTCGTGACCATCCGCTTCCACTCCACGCTGCCGTCACACGCGATACGCGATCCGTATTTCTGGACGGCCATCTCCAATCCGAAGAGGACGGCGGCTTTATCCCGGTTGAGAACGGTGACGATGCGTCCGCGGTCGATGACGGAAACCTGCCCGTTGAGTGCGTAGGACACATCTCCGGTCTTGCGGTCAATTTTCCAGATTCGAGTCGCGGCGATCTGATTGGTCAGCGCCTGCACCTTCTGTTGGCTTGCAAGCCGCTGTTGCGCGAGGTCGGCCCAGTCGGAGCTGCCGTCAGGATCGGGCGGTGGGCCGATGTGGATCGCGTTCGCTTCTAGCCTTGCATCGAGCCGCCGCTGGTTTCGCTGATCCGCATAGCGCCAGCCACGCAATTGTGCCGCTGCCCGCGCATCGCCCTCGGCGGCGCGGTCCGCAACCCATGTGCGCTGGTTTTTGGGAAATGCTTCTTGCCGGCGCTGTTGAACGGCCAGCTTCAGAGCGCGTATTTCGATAACAGTTTGGGCCGCTGCCTGTGAGAGTAAGATTTTCTTGTCTTGCCATGACAGAGCCGACGCGCGAATCTCCTTCTTCTTTTGCCGGAGCGACACCATGAGATGTTGGCGCGCCTCTCTGCCCTCTGCTGTGACGCTCTTGCATACTGCCCTCTGCTGGCTCCGGTACTGGTTAAAATCGGCCATCAGAGAGCTACGTTCGGCGTGTCGCTGTACTTTCCGTTCTTCTCTCAGTGCGCTATTACGAGCATCATGTCGAACGCTATGTTGTGCGGCCTGTTGATCGGCCTCATAGCCGGATGATGAGGGCAGTGTCCACGGACCAAGAGCGGTTTCAGTAGCCTGACGGTTGATCTTTCCTGCAAAATTGTTGCGGAACACATCGGATGCCTTCACCCGGATGTTGTGGTCAATGGCAAGGACCGTATATCCGCCCGACTCACCTTTCTCAAGTCTGAGATGTGCCTTCGATAGAAGACGATGGAGGTCATCCCACCTGGCATTCTGTCGGGTGAGAAGTGTGCAAACGCGCGGAGCAATCTCCCGCCGCACATAGGTTTGGAATGATTCCTGATCCTGGTAATGTTCAAATTGTGCAGCGGCTCCAGTCGGATGTTGTTGGGCAGATCGATACGCATTGCGCTCGGATCGCGACATCGGTACAGCCTGTTTAGATTCCTCATCCCATCGTGTCATGCCGGGCGTGTGAGACCAACCATGCTTCGCTTCGAGAAAACGTGCAGCGGCATCGAGAGCGAGCCAGTTGCGATATGGCGTGTGCGCCCTGAGAGTCTCCGGGTGAACCTTGTTGAGCATGATGTGTATATGAAAATGCTTTTTGTCGTCGTGCGCGACGATCATATATTGGTGGTCTCTGTATCCGAGTGCTTTCAGTGTGTGCAACGCTGCGTCTGTCCATTGCGGTCGAGTCGGACGTTCTCCTGGGGGCCATGCCAGTTCATAATGGCAAAGCGCATCCTTGCAACGATCATTGAGAGACGCAACACCTTGCATCTCTCCCGCTGCCGTGTCGAAGCTTAGAAGATTCTCCGACATGACAACATCTCCTCGCAAAAGAAGTTCTCCGGTGTCGGCGTCACGCTCTTGCGTAAGGTATTCACGAAGCCGCTTGAAGCTGGAGTGTTTGCGAGATGGTTGCATCTTAACGATCATGTTTACTTCACCTCGGCGGTGTTGAGCGTTTTCACTGCGCTAAGAACAGCGGACAACGTTGAATTCAGTCCCTTCCGCAGACTTTCCTCATCCGGGAGACCTTTGATCTGCTTGAGCAGGTGCTTTTGAAGTCCACCGAGTCTTGCAAGCTCTCCTAAAGCCTTCTGGTCCATCTTTGAAACGATTCGCTTGTGGAGCGAAGTCCGTCGCATGTACTCGCTCATGGTCAGGCCTGCTCTCTTGGCCTGGTCCTTGATGATGGCTTTCTCTCCAACGGTGATTCTGATGAAGAGCCGGCGCGTGGCGCCTTCGGTTCCCTTGGGTCTTGCCATGGCCCTCTCCTGTTCTGTGGGGTCTCGGGGCGTAGCCCTGAGCAAGATGCGCAACCATTTTTCCGAGTAGCCACAGGCGGATTGGGAAAATGGTGGTGGGCGCGCGGAACCCCGTAGGGGTTTTGTGCGCACAGCGCATTTCTTGCCGCGCCTCTTAACGATTTCGACTTCCAGTATATTACATTTCTACGCGTTGTTCTATGCTATTATCCACATGTGCCGTTCGTGAGGATAAAGATGGGAAAAGGGATGGGGAAAGAGCGACGTAAACCGCAAACGCTCACCGTAGAACAATTCGAGGTCTTTCGCACTCGCCTGGATGAGAGGGGGAATGAACCTCCCCCGCAACCCGAGTCCTACATGATGGGGGAGATCGTGCGGGGCGTCTATCCTCAGTTGAAAAAGTTGCGGGAGAACGGCTACACGCTGAGGATGCTGGTCCGTGTTTTTGAAGAGAACGGCGTCACAATCACAATCCACGCCCTTTCGACCTACTTGAAGAACCTGGCACTACCAAAGGAACACGCTCCAACAAAAGCGGCCAGTAAGGGCACGGTGGGGTCATCAACCGTTGAAGTAAGGCCTGGACAATTTCAGATGAAACCAGACGTAACGCTGTAAGAAAGGAGAGATGTAAATGGCAAGAGTTTTCTTTGTAACGGGCAGTGCTGGGCTGGTTGGCTGTCTGCAACATCGGAGCACCCTGCGGAAATCGATTGGTGATTCCGGCAATGTTCTCGGCATATCTTCGAGAAGGTCTGTGGAGATGATCGCGGCAACCATACGGAGGAACCGCGTTCGTTTCCGGCTCAAGACACGACATAACCGTCCACGCAACCTCCGGCTTCCTGCGTTGCCGGAATGAGAAAACAGGTTGACATGGAAACCGAATGGCTTACCGCAAATGAGGCTGCCCAATACCTGAAGGTGAGGCCGCGCACACTGCTCCAGTGGGTACGGGAAAGGAAGATTCCCGCGCACCGGCTGTCCGGCGTGAGGCGGTGTGTTTGGAGATTCCGCAAGCATGAGCTTGATGCTATTCTGTGTTCGTCATCCGCTGACCCTGCTGAGAGGAGGCAGCAATGAGGGTCCAGCGACACGCAAGCGGGTCTGTGCGCTATGACAAACGGCGCAAGACCTGGAATTACCTCTGGTATGACGGCCCAACTCGACGGTCAAAGCGAATTGGGACGAAGCAGGAATTTCCAACCAAGGCCGCCGCATGGAAGAAAGTCGAAAGTCTTGAAATCCAGGCGAAGCCACCGGACGGAGACAAAGGAGACACGTTGCGGAGTGTGGTTGCGCGGTATGAAACGGAGCGGATGCCTTCACGTCAATCGACGGCGCGGGTGTATCGCTCTTTCCTGAATAACCACGTTCTGCCGAAGTGGGCGGATACGCGGATTCAGGACGTACAGCCGCGCCCGGTTGAACTGTGGCTCCGTGAATTGCACTTGTCGCCAAAGTCCAAAACGCACGTGCGGTCGCTCATGCACGGGCTTGTGGAGTTTGCGATGTGGTCCGGCCTGTTGGACATCAGCCGCAATCCCGTCTCGCTTGTCCGCAACATTGGGGCAACGCGGAAGGTGCGGAAGGCCCGGAGCCTCACAGCGGAGCAGTTTCACGCTCTGCTGAAAGAACTGCAAGAGCCATTCGCAACCATGGCGCTGCTTTCCGTGTGCTTGGGCCTTCGCTTTAGTGAGGCGCTTGCGCTTAGATGGAGTGATGTGGATTGGCTAGGCTCAAAGCTGAGCATCCGGCGTGGCATCGTGAATCAGATTGTAGGCGATGTGAAGACGCAGGGGTCCGCAAAGACATTCAACCTTGCGAGCGAATTGCTGGAGCGCCTGAAGTCCTGGAAACAGTCTTCCCAATTTTCGGGACCAGAGGATTGGATTTTTGCCAGTCCATTCAAACTCGGGCGACTTCCTTACTCCTACACCGGCACACGGCAAGAGCTGGAGCGGGCATCGAAGGCCGCTGGAATCGGGCACATCAGTTCACACGCATTCCGGCACACCTACCGCTCTTGGCTGGACGCTGTGAAAACGCCGATTGCCGTGCAACAGAAGATGATGCGGCACACGGACATCCGCACAACCATGAACATTTACGGGGATGTGGTCACGGATGAGATGAGCACGGCGGGCTTGAGGGTTGCTGAACTTGCATTCCAGATAAACGGAGCGCAAGCAGAGCGCGAATCTAGCTAAGATGTTGATTCTATGGTGGACGCGGTAGGAATCGAACCTACAACCTGTCGGTTAAGAGGGGAATTTTGGCCATTTGCACGGAATTGCATCATGTCGCATAACTATTCATTCTAAACAAGATAATAGACTTTTCCTTTGCATCGACTCGCATACAAATGCCCCAAAATCCAATCCGAACAGCCACCAAAACAGCCATCAGATTTGATAACATTTTACATGTACAGGAAGGGTTTACGCATGGCAAAGCAAGTGAAGGGTGTCTTTGAACAGCCTCCAAAGAGCGGCATCTGGTGGGTTCTCTACTACGTCGAAGGCAAGCGGCATCGTGAGAAGGTCGGGCGCCGTTCCGACGCAATCGCCCTTTATCAACGCCGGAAGACCGACGCCCGAATGGGAATCAAAATGCCAGAGATCCGTCCTCGCCGCGCTGTGCTCTTCGAGGAGATCGCGGCGGATGCCCTCGTTTACTCGAAGGAGCATAAAGCCTCGTACCGCGGTGACCGCGCAACGGTCGTCAAGCTCCTGCCGGTCTTTGGCAAGACTCCCATAAATGAGATCACGCCACAGACGATCAAAGCCTACCTGGACACGCGGGACGATCTGAAGAAGACGACGATCAACCGCTATCGCGGGACATTATCGATGATCTTTCAGGAGGCTATCCGCAACGGCAAAGCGACGGCCAACCCGGCGAGACTGGTCCGCCTTTACAAGGAGGAGAACGGCAGAGTCCGGTTTATCTCCTATGAGGAAGAGGCGACCATCCGTGCCATCATTCGCGAGAGGTGCCCAATCCATGAACCCGAGTTGACCTTGGCCCTCGAAACAGGAATGCGGCTGGGCGAACTGTACTCGCTCGATTGGGACCGTGTCGATCTGGAGCGCAGGCAGTTGATCCTACTGAGAACCAAGAACGGAACGGCCCGCGTGGTGATTCTCACCGAGGCAGCAGTCAGCGCCCTCAAAGAGCTATGGCAGCGCCGCAGCTCGACTTCGCCCCATGTGTGCCTCACACGCTATGGCGAACCAATGATCTCCCCCCGCGCCTGGTTTGAGCTGGTCATGCAGGAAGCCGTGAAGAAGAACAGTTCGCTTCGGGACGTTACCTGGCACATTTTCCGGCACACGTATATCTCTCGCCTAGTGATGGCCGGTGTCGATTTGAGAACCGTACAAGAGCTTGCCGGTCACAAGGACATCAAGATGACCGTTCGCTATGCGCACCTTGCGCCGGCGCATAAGCTGGCGGCGGTAGATAGACTAGCCGACTACCGCCGAGAACAGGAAGGGGCTAAACGCCAAGAGACAACAAAGTTCGCTCTCGCAGCAGCGTGACCACTAAACACTTTAGTTTTTCACTCTCTTCGAACGCTCCATGAGCGGGAAGGGCTGTTAACCGACAATTGACATCCAAATGTCGGATTTGTCAGCGATTCGGGCCGGCTTAATGTGAAGGATGGACTCTGATCGTATCCGCGGCCCCGCGTGAGAGATGTAGAACCTTATTAGATCCTCCTACACTCACAGCATAGCCGTCATCAGCGTGCCGAAGTCTGACCCGCAGTTGGACGCCGTGCGCAATGCCGCTCGTGCTGAGTAACTTCACTGTGGCAGCATCGCGGTCGGAGATGCTGTCCACTTCAAAAGTTCCTTCGCCAATCACTTCGGTCAGTAGAACGGAATTCTTCTTAGCCATTTTCCCGTTCATTGCAGGAATGCAATGCCCATGCGGATCGGTCGTCGGGTTTCCGAGCTTGGCGGCGATTCGCTCCTCGAACCGTTCCGAGATGAAGTGTTCCAGCCGCTCCGCCTCTTCATGGACTTCTTCAAGCGGGTAATCGAGTACTTTGTAGAGAAATGTCTCGATGAGACGATGGTGACGCAAAACTTCCAGTGCGCGCCTTCTTCCGGCCTGCGATAGCCGCGCCCCCCGGTGCCGTTCGTACTCGACCAGCGGCCTGGGTAAAGCCGCGAGTTTTTGCAGCATATTGGTCACCGATGCCGGGGCAACTCCCAGCCAGTCCGCCAGCGCCGTGCTCATGGCGCGCCGCTCCTCTGTCCCCTCCAGGGCGAGAATGGCCTTCAAATAATCGTCTACCGATTCGGAATGCGGATTGGTTTGGCGGCGTTTTGCCATGATCGTGCTTGTCCTCCAAAAACTTGACACACTTTCGATTTTAGGTGAATCTAAGAATTAGGCAAGCCTAAATTTGCGGTTTGCATTCATTTTTTCTATTCCCGCTTCAAGCGCACTACGATGCCCGTCGGGAAGCCCCAACCGACAACCGGAGGTCCAAATGACACACAACCGAAACCTAAAGATTCTCGCCCTGGCCTCATTGTTAACTATGGTTAACTCTATTTATTTGTTGGCGCAAAGCGGCACGAGCAGTGCTTTGGCGGGGACGGTTTCGGACAAGAGTGGCGCCGTAATTTCCAGTGCCCAAGTCAAGGCAACAGAAATCAATACCGGGGCGGTCCGCGCCGTTCAGAGCAACCCTGATGGACGCTTCCTCTTCAGTCAAGTGAACCCTGGAACCTACCGGATCGAGGTTCATGCTCAGGGATTCGGCCCGGCACAGTCGCAACCCACAAGTGTTTCGGTGGGCCAGACAGCGACAGTCAACTTCTCGCTCTCTCCGGAGACGACCGTGCAAACCGTGCAAGTGACTGCACAATCCGGGCTGATGAGCCTGGAGAACCCGAATACCTCCACGACGATCGAAGCCGAGGCTATCAAGAACTTGCCCAACCCCGGCCAGGATCTGACCTATGTGGCGCAGTTTGCTCCCGGCGCGTTGATGAATACGGCCGGATCGTCGAATGACGCAAAGGCCGCGGGCGGCTACGGCAACGTCGAATTCAACGGACTGCCCGCAACCTCGAATGGATACATTTTGGATGGATTCGATGCCAATGATCCCTTTCTTGGGCTGAATATCGGACTTTCCACGAACCTGGTCATCGGTCTGGATGCCTTGCAGGAAGCGACCGTGAATACCAACTCTTATGCGGTTGATCTGGGACGCTATGGAGCCTCGCAGGTCAACTACTTCACCAAGTCTGGAACGAACCGGTTTCACGGGGATCTTTACGAGATTTGGAATGGATCGCTATTGAACGGAACGGATTATTTTCTTCATGCCAACGACACAACGGGGAATATTGCGAAGAAACCACGCTCGACCGTGAACGAATTCGGAGTCAGCGTGGGCGGTCCGATTCTGAAAGACAGGCTTTTCTTCTTTACGCATTTTGAAGGCATCCGAATTGCGCTTCCGCTGGTGGCTCGAACCACGGTGCCTACGCCGGCGTTTCAGCAGTTTGTATTGCAGCAACTGCCGCTGGGTGGGACCGATCCTATCAATGGGACCGTGCTGCCAGCGCAACCCCAGGAAGTTGCGTTCTACAAAAAGATGTTCGCGCTCTATCGCAATACGGCAGGCACGCCGACTCCTGTGCTGACCTGCCCGCTGGATGAGAGCGGCGCGCTACTGCCGGGTACCCAAACCGCAACCAATCTCCTCAACGGCACAGGTTGTGCGAACATTCGCACTCAGTCAATGAACAATAGCGACAGCGAAAACCTGATCGTCGTCAAAATCGATCACACCATTAATGCAAACAATAGCGTCTGGTACCGCTTCCAGCAGGATACCGGCTTGCAGGCGGCCTACACCGATCCGATCAATCCGATCTTCAATGCGTATTCGCCGCAACCGCAGCGGACGTTGGTGCTCGGGTACACGCGCGTTCTCACGCCGAATGTGGTCAATCAGTTCAACCCTGGCGTGAGCTGGTATTCGAGCCTGTTTCTGCCAAACAATTTCGCGCAGGTGCTCAATACTTTTCCGATTGTGCTGGCCGGAGGCAGTTCCAATGCACCGTTTACCACGGTTGGCGGCAACGATCAGACCTACACACAGGGGCGAAAGGTGACGCAGTGGCAGATCAACGACAACCTCGTATGGATCCATGAACGCCATACCTTCAAGTTCGGCGAGAATTCGCGCAGACTCGACGTGAGCGATTACGATCTGGGCGAAGGGGTGGTGCCCACCGTGGTTTACAACGATCTGGCGCAGTTCACTTATGGCGCCGCGTCCACGGCTACGGCGGCCTTCCCGGTTACGCAGAAAGAGCGCATCGCACTCGGCAATCTCGACCTGTACGCAATGGACACCGTCAAGGCTGGCCAAAGATGGACGCTGATGGCCGGATTGCGCGCAACGTGGAACACGAATCCGGTCAACCAGCACGGCTTGTTCGCACGGCCTGCGGGATCGTTCCTCGATATGGTGCACGCCATCGATCAGCCGCTGAATCAGGCGATTCAGACCAATGTCCGCTCCCTGTTCCCCGGCACGCCACTTTTCAGTTGGCAGCCACGTGCTTCGGCGGCATACAAACTGTCGGATAAGATGGCGCTGCACGCCGGAGGCGGCGTCTTCAACGACATCATCCCCGCGCAGATTGCCGACCTGGGTGCGACAAACGCTCCGTATGCGCCGGTCTTTGTGGGCGGCATCAACGGGCAAGTGGGCGGCGTCGGCATTGCGCCCGGAGTTGCAAACAGCGCCGTGGATGCAACGGCTGCGGCCAACCGATCTTTTCAGACGGCGTTCTCGGCGGGAACCGCAACGCCTTATGCCGTGAATCTGAACACCTTTCCCAGCGGCAAGCTGAAGACGCCGTACTTTCTGCAATGGAGCCTGGGAGTGGAGCGTGAGTTGGGCGCTCGCGGCTCGCTGCGCGTGGATTACGTCGGCACGCGGGCCGTCCAGGAACCTTATCAGGTGCAATTGAACGGCTATCAGACGGTCTGCGATGGCTGCTTCGCGCCCTTCGCCTACAACCAGCCGTTTGATCGGCGCTTTGGCAATGTGAACGAATTCCGCACCGGCGCGGGCAGCCACTATAGCGGCCTGCAAGCCAGCGCCGGCAAGCAATTTGGCGGACTGACCTTGCGCGGCAACTACACGTACAGCCATTGCATCGACGAAGTCTCCAACGGCGGATTGCTTCCATTTTCCTCGCTCGGCATTCTCTCTCCGCTGCCGGGTAGCCTGCGCAAGGAATATGGCAACTGCGACTATGACGTGCGCCACAACCTGTCAGCATTCGGGATTTATAAGATTCCCTTTCACTCCAGCTATCGGCTGCTGCGGGAGGCGCTGGGCGGTTGGCAGATTTCACAGACAGCCTTCCTGCATAGTGGATTGCCCTTCAGCGTGATCAGCGCGCCCTACACGGCCAACAACAAAGGCATCTTTCAAGGCAGCGGTCCGCAGTATGCGAATCGTGTCCCCGACGTTCCGCTCTATCTCAAGAGTTCGATCCCCGGCGTAACTCCGCCCGGAGGCCGGCAGTGGCTCAACCCCGATGCCTTCGCCTCGGTCGTCGATCCCAGCACCGGCGACTGTGCCGGTGCCTCTGCAACCAATCCGGATTCGCCCGCCATCTGCCAATTCGGAAACTCCGGTCGCAACAATTTCCGCGGGCCTCATTTCACCTACGCCGAGATGTATCTGACGAAAAAGATTCCCATCACGGAGCGCGTAAGCTTTCGGCTGGACACACAGTTCTTCAACGTCTTCAACCATCCGAACTTTGCACTCCCAAGCAATCAGGCCGGCACTCCGGGGAAACCGGCAACTCAAACAGGCTTTGGCGCGCTGACAAGCACCATTTCGCCGCCCACTGGTTTGCTGGGCGTCGGCCTCGGCGGAGATAGTTCACCGCGCATGATTGCTTTCCAAGGCAGGATCGAATTCTGAGTTTTCAGACTGTGGCCGGAGAAATGCGCGCATTGCAAAATGATCGGGAATCCAAAACGGAGGATCTCATGCTGAAAAGCCTCTTGCTTCCAGTCCTGGCCGCTGCACTTTTTGTGGGCTTGGGCTACACGCAGTCCAACACGAACGGGGCCATTGCGGTAAACAAGTCCACTGCCACCAGCGGCAAGCAGATGTATATCAACTATTGCGCGCCATGCCATGGCGTGGACGGCAGGGGCAATGGCCCCGCTGCCGCCGCGCTCAGGATACCGCCGACCGATTTGA
Source organism: uncultured Acidobacteriaceae bacterium (assembly GCA_963710875.1). Lineage (GTDB taxonomy): Bacteria > Acidobacteriota > Terriglobia > Terriglobales > Acidobacteriaceae > Telmatobacter. The sequence goes on from CAVQBW010000007.1 coordinate 165,287, forward strand.
CGGTTTTGAGCAAGAACAACCATGGTGTGTTCCCGGAAACGCACATCGTCACCGTGTTGCAGTATGGCGTGGAGTTTCCGTCGCACGGCTCGGTCGAAATGCCCGTATGGGGACCGATCTTTGGCAAGATGGAGACGGTGAATCCCCAAGTCAAACAGCTCAGGATCAGCAATTTAATCCGATACCTAAAGACCCTTCAGGTCAACTAGAGACCGGTGGACCGCCGCTGTGTCGGTTCGTGCCAAATCGCCGGTGAACTCATTGAGGGCGGCGGCTATTCTTAGAACGCCAGCTTCGTGACGACTATAGAGTTGGTCAATCCTGCCAAGGGCCTCCCGCTGGCCATGAGTTGTTCCAATCCCCGTCGGTCGTCATCCCAATCACGAGCGGCATGAGAAACCGCTCGATGTCCACCACGACGCGTTGTAGAGGGATAGCCTCGATGTAGAGCCGGTTCTTCGTGTTGAACGCAGCCCACTGGCGTTGCTTCGATTCATCTTCAAAGAATTCGGCGGTGAACGCTCGCGGCGGCGCTGCGACGGTGGGAATCGCTGTCTTCCGTCGTTCAAATGTCCTCATGACCGCCTCAGCAAGAACCTCTCCATCGAACGGAAAGAGTTGAGAGAGGGCGCGCAGATCGTGGAAGTCCTTCATGCGGCTGTTCGCCATGCCGAGCTTCACCATCGCCTCAAACTTCTCGGCGACCACAGTCTCCTTGGGATAGGCGAGCAGCAACGGCGCCGGCCCGTTGAGGATCGTTGGAAACGATGTCTCAACCGGCGGAGGTGTAATGGTGTCTCCGAACCCAATATCGATCTGCATGGGAATCCGCGCCCGCTCCAAATAGCTAAGGAAGGTGACACGGACCCCTTCGTAATCCGCATCCTCCTTGATGCGCTGCGCCTTGACGCTCGCCGCATCAAACTGGAGACCGTCTTCATCCACAGGAAGAGCACAGATCTCCTTGAAGATGGTTTCAAATCGGCTCGGATCGTTGTCGCCATTGGAGAGAAAATCGGCGTCCCGAGTCGGCCGGTGGGCTTGCTCTGTCCAGAGTTCAAAAAGCAGTGCGCCCTTAAGAACGAAAATCTTCTGGTATTCCGACTGGCTGATGCGGAAGAGAAGGCGCTCCAGGGCATATTTCGTCAGAAGCAGCCCAAAATCCTCATTCCGCTGTCGCGCAAGATTCGCCAGGCGTTGCCGGACAGAAGCCGCGAGATTGGTGACATTCTTGGTCAAGGCAGGGACTCCATATAAGGACGCATGATGTTGGCGACCCGGCAAATCTTCGCTGCTTCCCAGAGTTCGTCCATCGACGCCTTTTTCTCGCGGAAGCATTCCCGAAGGGCTTGAATCGCAAGTTCCGTTCCTACCTTCGACCGGAACTTGAAACAGTCGGCAACCGTTTTTGCTGGGCTGTAGACCTTTATCTTGGCACCCTCGATCGTATGCTCCACTGCGCCAAAGATGAGGGACGGGCCTGAGAAGCGCACGACGCGAATGGGAGGATACTCAAAGCTGGGCGTCCAGGCTCCCTGCTTGAGGGCGATCCAAACCTCAAATGGATTCTCGGTCGTGAGTTCATGGAAGCGCAGCGCGGACGAGAGGCAGACGACGGCCTGTGGCACTTTGCGGCAGACCTCCACCAGCGTCCGATTCTCCGTGGGCGGGTTCTCGCTCGAAGAATAGAGTCCCTTGCCAACCCGTTCGAGCTTCCCTGCTCGGACCAGCCGGCCCAGGTAGTTGCGCGGTATGTGGAGCCTGACCAGATCACGCGGCCGTATGACGGTCTGCTGGCCAGCGTACTTCAGTAGGCGATCCATGTTCGTCTCCATGTAGGAAGTGTACCATATTCAATATAGATGTAAATATCTATATTGGTTCTGAAACACACCGATTGAGAGGCAAAAGAGAGCATTTATCTTGCTCCCCATGCGCCGAGCAAAGATCAACCCGCAATTGGTTCTGGGTGGTCGGCGCGGGCGTACTTCCGCAGGTCTGCTACTGGGATCAAGACACGTTTACCAATTCTTCTGGTCGGCAGGCGCTGAGTCGCTACCAAGTAATCCAGCGCACGCTGGCTGATAGAGAGAACCTGCGCAGCCTCACGCCGACTCAGGAGAAACTTCTCTTCAGCGCGAATTTCAGGTTTCTTGTCGGCATTTGATTGAGAACGCGGAGACAATTCCATAATGAGTCCTTCACCTTTCCCGTTTGTTGAGTTGCACCAGATTTACGCTCGGTTTCACCGAACGCGCCAACCATACAGCTTCCCTTCGTCAGCCTTGGGGTAGCAGACGCCGGATTCCAATTTCCAGCCGGGCCGGTCGCAAGCGCCCAAATGCTCCAGGTCGCCGGCTTTCCAAAGTTCGTATGCCCGCAAACCATCTACGGACTGCGCCCACGACGCCGCAAGATGACCCTCGACACCAGCATTGAAGCCGCGAGCGCGCCCGTGATCGAAGCCGAGCCAATACCCACAACCAAAAACGCAGGCGAGCATGAACACCGCTGCCGTGGACGCAATGGCTATCCACTTCACCAGTTCGCGGCGGCCATTCCTGGCCGCCACGGACTCGGCAGCACCAACTACGGCATCCGTTAAAGACGCCTGCAAGCGAACCCTCGAAGACTCAGCTTCAGCCGCGGCGGCCAACTGAATTTTCTCCAGGATGCCCTGCACGGTTACGTTGATCTTTTGCGGTACTGCCTCATACAGGTCGCCATACCAGCCCAGCACGATCATCAAAGCCCACACGGCATCTGTAGGCTCAATTCCAAATCTGTCTGCGTAACGCCGAACTCGGTCACGCTCTTTCTCCGACAGATCCGCAAGAAACACGCTGTACAGATCATCATTTGTTGAGATCATTGCCACAGACCTTATCGAAGATGTTCAGAGCACATTCGCGACGCCACCGTTCAATCTCTGCGCGGCTACCAAGCGTTGCAGATTCCCGCGCCTTTTCGAGTGTCAGTCGGCTACTTTGTACGAGATTGGTGACGCGCGTAGCCAATTGCGGAAGGTACAACGACAATCCATCCCTTGCCTCCACCGTCTGCCGCAGAGCCGATGTGTCATACAACTCGAAGAGCGATGGTGCCAAGCCGAAGAACCGATTACGAACGACATGAATTGTGCCGTGTTTCACCACGCTCATGTATTCGGTCAGCATCTCGCAACTATCTCGTTGCTGGTTGATGAGGAACAACGAGATGAAAGGCCAATCGAATTCATGCAGCTTTTCATCGAACATTGAGCCGTAACGATTGACCCCTTCATTGTTTCGTGCGGCGGTATTGACGACAACATCATCGTCTTTGCTCGCATCCACTATGTCGAGAAGATCAAGCCAGCCTTCGTTCTCATCCAGGTTTACAAGCGAGAACGACTTGACATCCTTCTGGTATGCTTTGCCAACATCTGGGTTTGCTGTATCGGTCTCTACCAGCGAGACCTTTCGATTCCTCATCTCAAAGTAGTCGAGAAGTGCAATCGCCCCCACAGACTTCCCAACACCACCTTTGCTGCCTGTTACGAAGAATACCCGTGCCATACATCTCTCCTCTCTTACAGCGTTACGTCCGGTTTCATCTGGAATTGTCCACGCCTTCCCTCAACAATTGACGACACCACAGGGCTCACCTTACGAACCGATCTTGGTTGCGCTTCTTCTCTTGTTGGCGCCAGTTTAGACAGGTAGGTCGAGAGGGCGTTGGCTGAGATTACAATCCCGCTCTCTTCAAAAACACGGACCAACATCTTCAGCGTGTAGCCGTTCTCCCGCAGCTTTTTCAACTGAGGGTACACGCCCCGAATGATCTCCCCTATCATGTATGACTCGGGTTGTGGGGGAGCTACATTCTCTCTCTCATTCAGGCGAGTGCGAAAGGCATCGAATTGTTCTGCTGTGAACGTTTGAGCTTTACGTCGCGCTTTCTCCATACCTTTTCCCCATCTCCGTCCTCATGAACGGCACATCACAACAATACCATAGATAATACACCATTTGTATAGTATAATGAAATCGGAATGCTTGAGAGAGACGGCAAGATGGGCGCTGTGCGCACGAAACCCCTGTCGGGGTTCCGCGCGCCCACCACCATTTCTCCAATCCGCCTGCGGCTACTCGGAGAAATGGTTGCGCATCTTGCTCAGGGCTACGCCCCGAGACCCCACAGAATAGGAGAAGACAATGGCAAGAACTAAACAGAATGAAGTCGCCACACGCCGGATATTCATCAGAATCACCGATGCAGAGAAAGCCAACATCAGGGACCAGGCGAAGATAGCCGGCCTGACCATGAGCGAGTACATGCGAAGGATCGCGTTCAACAAGCGGATCATTTCAAAGATGGACCAAAAGGCTTTAGGAGAACTTGCAAGACTCGGTGGACTTCAAAAGCACCTGCTCAAGCAGATCAAAGGTCTTCCATACGAAGAAGTTCTTCGGAAGGAACTGAATTCGACGTTGTCCGCAGTGCTTAGCGCAGTAAGCAGGCTCAATGCTGCCGTGGGGAAGTGAACATGATCGTCAAGGTACAGCCATCTCGAAAACACTCCAGCAGCTTCAAGCGGCTTCATGAATACCTCACACAAGAGCATGATGCCGACACTGGAGAACTTCGTTTGCGAGGAGATGTGGTCATGTCGGAGAATCTTCTGAGCTTCGACACAGCGGCAGGAGAAATGCTAGGGGTTGCATCTCTCAATGATCGTTGCAAGGATGCGCTATGCCACTATGAACTGGCATGGCCGCCAGGAGAACGTCCGACTCGACCACAATGGACAGACGCAGCAGTGCACACACTGAAAGCACTCGGATACAAAGACCATCAATATATGATCGTCGCGCACGACGACAAAAAGCATTTTCATATCCATGTAATGGTGAACAAGGTACACCCAGAGACCCTCAGAGCAACAACACCACATCAGTCCCATACTCTTCTACACACCGCAGCTCGCCAACTCGAAACTAAATACAACTGGGCTCATACTCCTGGCCTTGCACGTTGGGATGCCGACACCGAACAAGCTGTACCAACATCACGAAGCGAACGTAATGCTTCTCGATGTGCGCGACAACACCCGACTGGAGCCGCTGCACAATTTGAACATTACCAGGATCAGGAATCGTTCCAATCTTACGTGCGGCGGGAGGTTGCTCCGAGCGTATCCAAACTGATTACCCGACGTAATGTTTCGTGGGATGACCTCCATCGCCTTCTCGCCAAGGCTCAACTCCGGCTTGAAAAGAGAGAGACTGGCGGATACACCATCCTTGCCATCGACCACAACATCCGGGTAAAGGCATCCGACGTATTCCGCAACAACTTCGCAGGAAAGATCAACCGTCAGAACACTGAGGCGGCACTTGGGGTCTGGACACCTGCCTCAACATCCGGCTATGAGGCCGCTCAACATATCGTTCATACTCCCGTTCGTAATAGCGCACTGAGGGAAGAACGGAAAGCGAAGCGACTTTCCGACCGAGTTTCCCTGATGGCCGATTATAACCAGTATCGTAATCGACAACGGGAAGTGTGCAAGGGTGTGACCACACAGGGAAGAGAAGCACGTCAGAACCTGATTATGAATCTCCGCCAGAGAAAGAAGGAGATTCGCGCATTGGCGCTGCCGTGGCCCGCGAAGAAGATCCTGCTCTCGGAGGCTGTGGCCGCGTCCGTCATCGAGCTGCGAACGCTCAAATCGTTCACGCAGAAAACGCGCCAAGCACAGTTTCCGAAGAACCTGCGCACATGGGTTGCAGAGTGCGCCGCCGAGGGCGATGCGCGGGCGGCGGCTCAATTGCGCGGATGGCGCTACGCGGATCAGCGAAATCAGCGGCGCCTGGATGCCAGACTCGAAACCAATGCGCTGCATCTTGGCCCGGAGACGGATGAAGAAAAGTCGGATTGGTCCGAATTCATCGAACAGCGGCTCGCAGCTCAACAGCGGGCGGAGAATCTCGCCGGCCAGATTGCCACAGCCCGGATATGGACGATCAACCGGACCACAGGGGATGTCTCGTACACGCTCAATGGCAAGCTGTCGGTCATCGACCGCGGACGGCGCGTGACTGTGCTCAACCAGAACGAGGCCGCAATCGTCTTTGGCCTGGAGATGGCCGTCCAGAAGTACAGATCGCGCATCGCCTGCTCTGGAGGCGACGATTGGAAGCGACAGGTAGTCAAAGTGGCCGTCCAGAACGGCATCTTCGTTGAGTTCACAGACCCGGAGATGCGAGACGCCCTTTACCAACACCAACTCCTGGCGAATCCTCTCCAAATCAAAGCTGCTCGCCTCCATGCCCTTGAAACCAGATTGCAAAGCGAGAGAACGAGCGAACTGCTCTTCACGAATGAAGCCGACGTACACCTGCTGCTTTCGTGCCTCCAGCCTGCTGCCCACTCCCAACAACTTCTCCAAATTCTGAAGGCGTCTCAAGCACCAGAACCGAAGGCAAACGTCGGCGGCAATCTGACGGTTGCGGTCATCAAAACCCCGGACGGTCGGCAATCCTTCCGGGTGTCGATTGACGAAGGGAAGCGCAAACACGTCCTCGAACGAGTTGAACAGGTCCGTCAGTCGGCACATTGGGCGTTGCGCGACAGATTCAAAACGCCCAGGCATGAGCGAGAGGGCAGGTAGCCCAGGACCGGAGAGGATACCCGTTCTGGATAAACGAGAACCTGTTCCCCTGTTCACTCAATCCACAGCTCCAGGAAGGTTCCCTGAGCGGGAAGGCAGTTTCGCGCCGAGTGATTCCATCAGGACACGGGCTGACTTCCGTCTTGCCGACCATCCAAAACTTGGGTCCGCACTGTGGTATTACACGCGGCCTTTTCGGACGCGACACGAAGAACTCGGCAAAACTGTATTCATGCCAATCAGGACTTGGACCAGAGAAACAGCATGTTCTATCTTCAGTTATTCTCCTTGGGCATGTGTTTCTCATCTCGCAATCCTTCGACCCAGTATCGGAGGAAGTCAATATCTTTCCAGTTAACGACTGGCACAATCCAGGCCTCGTCAGGTCGAATGTAAAACGGATCTAGTTCATCGCCCTTTGCACCTTCCCTGATGGAGAAGAAGAACAGAACTCCTCCGAACGCAGCCCTGACTAACCGGCCGCTTGCCTGCTCCACACAGTCGGGCTGAAACGAGAATCCGTGGAGGTGTTGGCCGTCGAAGCTAGGAAGGACACATCCAACCGGGTACTGGCCAAGCGCACCCGGATCTCCACGAACCAAGAGTTCACGAACCCCGTTGGCATCGTTGGCGAGGTCTACGTCGAGCCAGGCTGGACCTTTGGCGATAGACATCCGCCAAAGCAGTGAAAGCAACCACAGCCGCAGGTGGCCATAGTCGGCTTCGAACTTCAAACCGCGGCCAGTGAGGCCCACAAGGTCTTCTGGAAGGGCCAGCATGACTCTTCTGCCATACTCGTCCCACACTGCTATTTTCTCAGCACACGTGGAACAGAGTAGATACTCTTTCGGAATCGCTGGATGTTCAGGAAAGAGGTATTCCGGCACGACAGGACGTAGATCGATCGCCACTCTCTGCTCGCAAAGTCTGCAAGCTGCAAGAATCTGAGTACCTCGCGAGACGACCTCCTTCGTGGTTGGTCCGACGTTGAGCCATCGTGAATCTAGCTTCAGTCCTGACGGGAACTCAGCCGTCGCAGACGATCGTTGATTCAGAACTGATTGATGAGGATGATCCATTACGACAGTCACAAGGTGTTTCTCAAATCTATTGGGGTCTATCTCACACTCGAAGATGATCTGGGGCATAACAGCGTCGCCCCTGGCGATTGGGTTCGGATTGACGCGGATGATTTGTTTACTAAGGTCATCGAGTGAGAATGTCAGCGCGTTACGTCGAGAGCCAAGTAAGAGCTGAAAGTTGTGCAATTGTGGCCAGCTCTGCTCTGGCAGACACGCTATTGACCTAATGTAGAAGAAATCAAGGGTTAGCCGGATAAATGAACCGCGCAGGCTAGTGACGCTGAATCCCGCCGCATAGGGAGGAGACACAGCCAACTGCGGATATTCGTAATCGACCAACACGGTATTGTCTAAAGCACACGACCCAATCAGGCTAACAGAGTCGAAATCGCTCTTAAGGACGAGCGTCGGTTGCGTGTCGGTGGAACGCGGCCTGCCTTCACGGTACAGGTCTAGTGTCACATGAGGTGAGAAGAACAACGGCTCATTCTCTGAAAGCGTTTTTTGGCACTTTGCCGGATTGAATCGAGAGACGGTATGCTTTATATTCCGATGGAATGCGTTGTAACCTTGATGCTTAATTCGAAAAAAACCAGCTGCATCGACCACGCCATTATGCACATCGAGATAGCAATCACCCAAAAAATGACGGCCATCCGCTGGCGATAGGGGCGAAGGCAATCTATGATATCCGGCTTGATCGCCGTAGACTCGCCTGAGATCCTCGTCTGTTGCCTCAATCTTAAGTGTGAGAAAGAGTCCGCACGGAAGCAGAGGGGATTGGATGGCTTCAAGAAGCTGTTCTGTCTGATCCTGATTCTTTTGCTCAGTCGCGACGAAGAAGAGCCTTGGCCAATATACGGGGCCCACCACATGGAGTAGGCCCGGCCTGCGGTTGAGTTCGGCCCAGATTTCGGTCCAACTCCATACCTCAACTTCAAACAATCCTTGCCGGCTGTGTTCTTCAGTCAGACTGCGGGCGACTTCCTGAATGGTTGCATCGGCAGGACCAGTCGTGGCGAGAATAAAGCGACTTAGGGGCGGCACAAAGCGACACGCGGCCGACACTTCCTCGGCGAGTTCCGTGGCTGTTAACTTGCTTCTTAGAAGCTCATCCTTTTGCTTGCACTGGACGCCAATCCATTTGTCCCCGTGCCTCCCGTAGATATCGACCCCTGCCTGGGGTTGGCCATTTCGCCCGTTCTTTAGCGCGGATTCACCCCAGATCGCCCCCCAGAGATCCGCGCATAAAGACTCGAAAGCAATAGGATTGGTCGGCGGAGGCCAGTGCTCAATCATCTGAATACTCGGATCGGTTCCATTCTAATTTGATCTGTTCACTTTCAGTCCGTTAAATTATCAACAGCCCGTTGCCCACTGATGTGCTGCCGCTTCGCGCCATGCCGACCCCAGCCTGCCGAGCCAGCTTCAATACCTTCGTCAGAGCATTTGGAGTGGATTTATGGGTGCTTATGGGTGTATATATGGGTGTGAGGGCCAGATGTTCGAGACCGCCGACATCCCGATTACCCCCGAAGTGCTCACGCTGATCGCCGAGATCGACGAGTTCAAAGGGGCATGGCGCGCGCTGGGAACCCTGGCTCCCGAGCGCCTGAGCGCCCTGCGCCGCGTGGCGACCATTGAGAGTATCGGCTCCTCCACGCGCATCGAGGGCAGCAAACTCTCCGACCGCGACGTGGAGCGCCTGCTCGCCAATCTGGAGATCAAATCCTTCGCCACCTGCGACGAGCAGGAGGTCGCCGGCTACGCCGAGGTCATGGAGACGATCTTCCATGCGTGGCCGGAGATTCCGGTCACGGAGAACCACATCAAGCAGCTCCACCGCGATCTTTTGCAGTACAGCGAGAAGGACGACCGGCACCGCGGCGAGTACAAGACGTTGCCGAACAGCGTCGCCGCCTTTGGCGAGGACGGCCAGCAGATTGCCGTCGTCTTCGAGACCGCCTCGCCCTTCGACACGCCCCGACTGATGGCCGAACTTGTTGCTTGGCTCCGAGAGGCCCAGGAGTTGAAGCGGCTTCATCCGCTGCTCGTCATCGCCATCTTTACGGTTGTCTTTCTTGAAATCCACCCCTTTCAGGACGGCAACGGCCGCTTGAGCCGTGTCCTCACCACGCTCCTTCTGCTAAAGGCCGGGTATGCCTACGTGCCCTACAGTTCGCTGGAAGGCGTGATCGAGAACAGCAAAGAGGGGTACTACCTGACGCTGCGCCAGACGCAGGGCACTCTCCGCACCGCTGAGCCGAAATGGCAGCCGTGGCTGATCTTTTTTCTGCGGGCCTTGCAGCAGCAGGAGCGGCGGCTGGCGGCCAAGGTGGAGCGCGAGCGGGTTGTGATTGCCGCTCTACCCGAACTGGACCTCCAGATCATCGACTACGTCCGCCAGCACGGCCGCGGCACGATGGCCGACATGGTCTGCGTAACCGGCGCCAGCCGCAACACGTTGAAGGACCATTTCCGCAGCCTGCTGGAAAAGCAACATCTCACCCGCCACGGAACCGGCAAGGGGTCTTGGTATGCCTTGCCCTGACGAGCATCTCAGGCTTCGTTGCATTTCGCTCCTCTTCCCGCCTTGTGATGTGCTGCCGCCACTCGCCAGACTTGGTTTGGACCACCTGACGGGCTTGAACACCTTGCATGAGTGCCCTATCGCTCAACGGTGAAGGGTATCGCTGTGCACCCTTGCCCTGTGACCTCGGACACAGACTGCCATTTTGATTCCGTAGTAGCTCTCAAATGGAAGGGGGTTGCAAAGGCTCGCGATTCGATCGCTGCTAAGCTGACCCCGGCTGAGCTATCTGAGGCACAGAACCGCGCTGCGACCTGGCTTGCTGCGCATCCCAGGTAAGATAGAAGCTTGAGCGAACCCCGATTAAGTTCTCGTTCCGGCAGGCTTCGTATGACAAAGGGTAAACGGTCGAACCGACTGATGTAGTCCCAGTAGAACTATTACGGAAAATCGGAAACATTCATGTATCAAACTTTGTGGAGACGATTGAAATGGCAAGAAAGGTCGCGTTCTTTTCGGCAATCCTATCGGTAAGCCTTTTCTCCGCAACTCTTGGATGCGACGAGAAGTCTGCCACTGCTTCCAATTTTGAAAATGGCCTGAACCATTTTTTCCACGCGCACCCGGAATGCATGGATGTTCCTGATCTTCCTTATACAACTGCGTTACAAACCGATTCGTTCCTTCCCGGTCTTAAAATGTTGGCCGCAGACGGCGTGCTGTCGGAGACTGACTCCATCAATTCTTGGGGCAACAGAGTGATGGTCTTTAACATTGCCCCTAAGGGCCATGCATTTGCCTCCTCCACAAGACCATCCGTACTCGGTGATCGCGCAACGCTTTGTTACGGGACGAAGAGAGTCGAAAAGATATTGAATTTTACCGAGCCAGGAGAAGGCATCCAGGGCACGAGGAATTCCACTGTAACTTACACGTGGACGCTCACTAACATTCCTGATTGGGCGAACAAGCTTAGCGAGGACAAGTTCTTTTCAAAAATGGGAATTGGGAAGGAGATAAGAGGCGGGGCTCCGGAAGGCAATCGTACAAGTCAGAGCGAGATGATCTTAACGCACCTAGGCTGGCGTGTGGAAGGCGATCAATAGTCCAAATAGCAACCCAGAACGTTCTGAGGGACGGACGAGCCCGCACGCCCTTTGAGAAGCTGGCGAAGAAGGAACTGCTTGACGCTGTCGAACAATATAACAAGGCGGCGAGACAGTTGTTGAGATTCTGAAGCTATAGGTGTTTTAAGGCGCCGGTCCGAGCACACGGCATAATAGTTTACACAGGTCCGCAAGCGCGAGTGTAGTGTGCGAAGTAATTCTCCGATCTGTCGGGAGCTTGCCAACGAGTGGGGGGCTGGCTTTCGCACCTATTTTGCGTCAAACTTTCGTGGAGATGACCAAAATGACGAGAAAGATCGCAATTTGTTCCGCGCTGCTGTCCGTATTTGTTCTCTTCGCAACTCTTGGATGCGATAAGAATGCCGCCACAGCGCCCAACTTCGAAGACGGCCTTAACCATTACTTTCAGGCGAATCCGGAATGCATGAGCACGTACACGTTCCCGACTAAAACCGATCTTTACGATTCTGTTCTTGAAGCATTCGTCTCCGCCGGCCTGGTAGCGAAGACCGATGCTCCCCCAATCGCCTGGGGCCACAAAGTGTTGATCTACAGTCTGACACCTTCCGGTCATGCAGCCGCCTCGCCAAAAAATCCATCCGCAATTTGTTACGGAACGAAGAGGGTCGGCAAGATCTTAAATTTTACCGAGCCTGTCCAGGGCATCCAGGGCGTGAATGAGTCAACTGTAACCTATACCTGGACACTGACCAACATTCCCGCATGGGCTGACAACCTCATTGTGGATAAGCGCTTTCTCGATACGAAATATGCGCGGGAATTGAAGGGTGAAGCTCCTGAAGGGAACCATAAAGGCGAAACAGTGATGGTCTTGACGAACCTGGGATGGCGTGTCGAAGGCGACGAATAAGAGTCCTAGCCACACTGCCAACTGGTTCAGAGCTTGACCACAATCGCATTCACGCTGACGCCTTCGGCTTGGGCCCACTCTTTGAGCGTCAGTCGGGCCTCCGCGCCGACGTGGAGGAGTTGAGGGTTGGAAAGCTCCATGCCGGCCTTGCGGGTCTGCATGATTTCCACTTTTTCGCGATCAACGTGGCCTAAAGCAAAAAGGACGATTCTTGCAAGATCGCCCATTACGCGAGACTCCTCGGTGAATGCTTCGCGCAGATCAATTGGGAGGCGCAGCGTCATGCCCGGACGGCTGTTCGTCCACCGCTGCCCCTCGCGGTTTACCTACCGTGCTGTCTTCGTGATTGGCTTCTTCGCCACCTTCTTCACAGCCACTTGCTCCCCTTCCAAGACTCTGCCCGACACCTTACGCCAGCCCAGAATCCAGTCTGATTTCTCCTGATAATCCCCCAAGCCACATCATTTCACAGGATAACCGGCGCTTCGCCACATCGTATTACAGTTCTGACATCAATATGGTATTCTTACATAAAGCTAGGGCCATGCCTGCGGTATTGAGACAACCCGAGGGCAGGCCGAACTGGTTCAATCTGCTCGACATTCCATCGAGCACACCGACAACCCAAACCGTGCGCACTAGTCGCGCACAGAAAGCGAAGCCAAGAGTATGGCAACCCAAGTCAGTCCTCTCGAAGCCCTTGCGCCAAGCGCAAAACCAGGGCGCCGCAGCTCCAAAACCAAGGAACACCAGCCGGAACAAGTGGCTCCATCCGATACCGACTTCCCTTACGCTGGCCAGGAAGCGGACCCACAACAGGAGCTTGACACTCTGGAGCACCAGGCGGAGGCGCCCGTGCGCGGGTCGTATCTGCGGGAGAAAGACGGATACAATGCTCTCTCTCCAGAGCAAAGAGCAGTTTGCGACAAGGATTTCGAGTCCTACCTCGACCGGCTCACGCGCCCAATCGATGTCAAGGAGGGCGAAACCAGGCAAGACGCCATTCAGAGGGCCAAGGAAGAGTATTGTGCCGCCCGCCAGGAGCACACTGCTCATCACCGTGAAATGGCAAAAGTCATGTTGGCCTCGAAGATCAACTGCCTCAACTCCGAGTATCCCAGGAACTCCTTTTCACTGCGGAGTCCCGACGTTGCAAAGGAGTTCCTGGCCACGGCCTTCTACCACAACGCCTCAGCAGCGAAGGGCCTTACATCCTTCGACAAGGACGTGTTTGCGGCCTCGAAGAAGGCGGCTTTGAGGGAGTTCTCCGCGCTCTCGGCAAGCGTCGAAAACGGCGGCTCCGCGACCAAGGAGTTCAACAACACGTTCGCCCTCTGCATTGAGCGGCCTCCAAACGGTGCTCCCAACCAAAACCTTCGCATCGCCGCCGAGCCGCTTCCAGAAAAGCGCCAGGAACTGGCCGCCATCTTTGGCAAGTGCGCCTGGTATCACTCCAACCAGTCCGGCAGAACCCCGGAAGAACGGGAACAGCGCCGCGCCGCACGGACCAAGACCGCGCAGGAACTTGACCGCTGATCGCCGGCCCTCGCGCGTGGGTACTCGCAATTCACAACCTGGGATGGCCGCCACAACGAAGGTGCCGGCCATCCCACTGACTTTCACGCAGAGACAGAAGAAGCCGCTCCTCGCGCTCAACGCACCGGAGTAACAACTGGAGGATCGACATGAAGCAATCTGAAATCTACAACGGACATGCAGGACGCTTTCATCGGATGGCTGAACACATCGAACTCTCGATGACGCCGCAACACCAACAAAGACACGGCGGTCCCGATCCGATCACGACAAACGACATCACACTCGCAACCACGCTCATGAACTCAGTCTATGGATACCCGGCAGGCAAGCACGCTGTCTTGGAACTGTCGGCAGGGATGATGCCCGGCGAAGAGCGATCTCAAACAGTCCGCGGGCTCTTCATGATGACAGCCGGATGTTCGGAATACGACCAGACAGTCACGTATTCGATCCTGCCACTTCCAGGGCGGGAGATGGAAACAGCAAGACTTCTCAAAGCCACCGCGGCATACAGCCACGAACGGGCTGAAGCGCACTCCCGCAACATTCCGCTGCTTACCCGGCAACCTGCCCAACTGGAGCGATAAACAATGAGCACAAGCACTCCTCTCTATCGGAAGCCGATGATGCCTGGGTACTTGGGAACCTACAACTGGCGGTCAACCCTGCTCGGCCTACTTCTCTTCATCGCAACCAACATCATCGCCACGCAACACATCGCCGCGCACTTTGATTACCAGCCCGCCTTGGGCGCGCCTCTCTTTCAGCTCTCGTCCATCAGGGTCTATGCACCTTACAAGTGGTTTGTCTGGATACTCCGATTCGGAAACTCGCTGAATCCTGCTATCCGACAACCTCTCCTGGCCTCGACCCTGATTACGGCGACTGGGTTTGCAGCAACACTTTTCGTTGTCGCCCTGCTCAACATACACCAAAACAGAAAGCTCACTCAAAACACCGAAGATCTGCATGGAAGTGCCCGATGGGCGAACGCGACAGAGATAGGACAGTCCGGCTTGACCAATCAAAAGCACGGCGTCTACATCGGGGCGTGGCAGGACGAAAAAACGCAGCGCCTCGAATACCTGAAACACGCTGGACCAGAGCACATTCTGGCCTTCGCACCAACGCGGTCTGGCAAAGGCGTCGGCCTCGTGATTCCGACACTGTTAGCGTGGCAGGAAAGCGCGGTGATCTTCGACATCAAAGGAGAGAACTGGGACCGCACCGCTGGCTATCGGGTTGCCGCTGGACAGGTCTGCTTTCGCTTTGCGCCGGTGGAAGAGCATAGCGCGCGTTTCAATCCGCTTGCCGAAGTGCGTATCGGTACGCTCCGCGAAGTATCTGACGCTCAGAACATCGCGGAGATGCTTTGCAGAAGCGGCAAAGAAAGCGCCCAGGATGAACATTGGATCAAATCAGCAACCAGCCTTGTAACGGGACTTATCCTTCATCTCTGCTATACGGCTCGCCGCAAGAACCGTTTCGCTACACTTACCGAACTTTCCAACTCACTCACACCGCTGATGTCCGATCTGACGATGCCAATCGACCTCGAAGGAATGGACAATCAACAGCCCAACGTCGCCCGCGAATACTTTACCCAAGTCATGAGCACCCCTCACGTCGATTCCACCAACTATTGGAATCTCCGTGACGGCCAAAAATCGCTTGTGCATCCTGTCGTCATGGAAAAAATGCAGGAGATGCTCAACAGAGAGGACAAGGAGTTTTCCGGCGTATTGTCCACCGCAAAGACAACACTCATTCTTTACAGCGATCCACTCGTTCAACGCAGTATCGAAGAAAGCGACTTCACGATCAACGACCTTAAACACTTCAAATACCCCGTGAGCCTCTATCTTGTTGTGCCGCCAAGCGACATCGAGCGCCTGAAGCCGCTGCTCAGGCTTATCTTCACCATGACGGTGAACCGATTAACGGAGGAACTCGAAGAAGTACGGAACTCCAGGCTGCAACAAGACCTCAAGCCTGGCGAGACATTCAAGGCCCGCCCAGACCACCGCATATTGCTTCTCATCGACGAATTCCCAACATTGGGAAAGATGCCTATTTTCCAGACGGCTTTTGCCTACATCGCCGGTTATGGCATCAAGGCGTACCTGATTACACAAGACATCGAACAGATGAAAGACACCTATGGCAACCATGAGAGCATCATCTCAAACTGCCATATTCGAATCGCGTTTGCGCCCAATAAGACCGAGACCGCGGAAGCACTTTCCAAAATGGCGGGAACGGCCACGATCCTCAGAGCGGCGGTCAGCTACAGCGGCTCGCGTACAAGCCCGCTCGCAACAAACGTCTCGACCAACGTAGACCACATCTCCCGGCCTCTCATCACTGTCGATGAACTCATGCGCCTTCCAGGCCCCCTCAAGGAAGGCCAGGGCGAAGCCCAGCGCATCACAGCGCCGGGCGCAATGCTCATATTCATCGCCGGACAATCGCCGATATTCGGCAAGCAGCTTCTCTATTTTCAGGACCCGGTACTCCAAAAAAGATCGGCGATCAAGCCGCCGCATACTCTCTTCACCATCGAGCACGACGGCAATATCCTTTCGCCGGGAAAGCTCTACCGCTCAGAAACCTCAAAGTCCACACGCGGCTTGCTCCAAACTCCTATTCACGTTCAATCCGACGCTCAACTTATTATCCCTCCCACTGTCGCAGCCGCTCCATCAGCCACTGGGGGACCGCAGAACAACATCTCTTCCGACAAGCAGATCCCTACTACGCCCCAGGTTTTCGAGAATGGAAAAAACGAAATGGAAGAACAAGCAGTGGCCGTGCCCGCCGCTTCTCAGGTGTCGGCGATAACCGATGAGATGCAGGAGATATTCGCCCAGCTCGACGAAGGCATGGAAGAGATGGATAAGAACTTCCACGTCTCCGAACTTCAGAGGAACACAGGAGCCGCCGCCAATGAACGCTAGGCGTTTCGTCTTTATATCGGTCGCACTGGCCATCGCTGTTTTCAATATCGTCCTGATGCTCGGCTTCGTCGGCATCCGGCTCAACATCGCTTCCAATTCTCTCGCTCCGGGGCTTTACCGGATCGTTCAGCCAGGGAACGGAAGTGATCTTCTTATCTGTCCTACCGGAATCGCTGAGAAGGTCTCAGTCGAAAGAGAGTACCGGGTAAAGAGCTTCGGATGCGGCGACGGATACGCCCCGTTGCTCAAGCCAATCGCTGCACGAGCGGGAGATACCGTCACCGTGAGCGAGGCCGGAGTAGCCGTCAATGGAAAACTCCTGCCGAATTCAAAACAATACCCCAAGGATGGAATAGGGCGGCCCATGCCGCTGATCCCGCTCGGAACCTATGCGGTACTCCCTGGGACTGTCTGGGTCATTTCTTCCTACAACCGCTTCAGCTTCGATAGCCGCTACTTCGGCGCAATCCATCTCGATGAAAGGGTTCAATATGCAAAGCCATTCTGGCTCTTCTAAAGCTACCGTCATGGCCGGCTTGGCCGCTATGACCATCGGCGCAGTTGCTTGGTCCGGCCACCTCTTCACGTTGCTCGCGCTGCTCGTATTGCCGATGGTGTTCAAGTGCGCCAAGGCCCCGGCGCAGCGCCTGACAATTCTCGGTTGTTACTACGCGGCATCCATCTGGCCGGTCATGCCTGGAGCAACTCAATTCTTCGGCGACAACGCTGGATTGCACCCGCTCTCGATTCTGATCCTATGGCTCGTATCCTCGCTTGTCCTGACCCTCCCTTGGGTCTGGTTACTCCTCACGCCCGGCATCAAAGCCGAATGGGCGCTGCCTATCGGCCTGTGCCTCACAGCCCTGCTACCGACCGGCGTCGTCAATCCTCTGACCGTCGCCGGTGTCCTGTTTCCCGGACTTGGCTGGGCCGGCCTGATCGCCACAATCA
Organism: uncultured Acidobacteriaceae bacterium; assembly: GCA_963710875.1. Classification (GTDB taxonomy): domain Bacteria; phylum Acidobacteriota; class Terriglobia; order Terriglobales; family Acidobacteriaceae; genus Telmatobacter. Next base: position 182,999 of record CAVQBW010000007.1, read on the forward strand.
TTCTGTTTGGAACCCTGTCGAAGTTCAGGCTCTATTCGATTCTGTCGGCTGCGATGCTTGCCGCAATTTGCTATGTGTCGCACCCAGGCATACCAACCTTTCCCCCGACCTGGCAAGGCCACGACACCGAACTTGGAGGTTCCGAACTATCCAAACAAACGCCGATGGCGCTCTATAAGGCCGTCGTCTATGTTCAGGAGACCTCGTTCGACTCAAACGCCCTAATCCAAGTCTTTCCTGAAGGAATCATCAATCACTGGACACCTACCGCCGAAGGATTCTGGCAATCGACCTACTCCGAGCTGCAACGAAACCATCAGTCGATTCTCTTCGGCGCGGAAGAGTACGGACCTCACGGCGGACAATATCGAAACGAACTTCTCCTGCGCGGCCAATACACCGCAACATTCCAGCAGCGGGTTCCGATTCCATACGCGATGTGGAGACCTTGGGACAACATCGGCGTCCCCATGCACTATTTCGGCCCGTCGATTCTCTCCGTCGGCCCCAGGCGCGCTGCGCCCATCATCTGCTACGAACAACTCCTAGTCGCTCCCATCCTAATCTCCATTGAACACAATCCCGACGTGATCGTATCCGTCGCAAACGACTATTGGACGAAAGGCACGTACATCGCCGAGATTCAGCAATCCGCCATCGACGCATGGTCGCGCCTGTTCTGGATTCCAGTGGTGAGTGCAACGAACAGATGAAAAAGCATCTATCCATCCTCGCAATTCTTTTCAGTGTAGCCGCGGCCTCCGCTCAAGCGCAGGACTCTACGGCCACATATCTGGAATCGAATGTCCGCTATTCACAAAACCAAATGATCGTTCTGCTCAAAAGCTGCGCTCCACACGCGGCGCTCAATACCATGCTTGCCGTCGCAACAACGGAGTCCGACTTTCACCCCTACGCTATCAGCGTCAACAGACCTCAACAAATCGCCAGCAGCATTGGACTCAACAACCAGGCAATCGAGCTTGCCAGACAACCGAACTCCAAGCTGGAGGCAATTCTCTGGATGCGCTGGCTCCTCCGGCATCGTATCTCCGTCTCGGTCGGCCTCCTCCAGGTCAGCACTGAAAATGCAGCTCGATTTCACCTCAAGCCAGAACAACTCTTCGACCCCTGCACCAACATCGCCGTTGGCGCCAACCTCCTTGCCGAAGCCTATGCCGCCCAAGTGCAGGCGGCACCCAACGACCCCGATGCGCTGCTCCACGCGCTCTCCATCTACAACAGCGGAACTGCAAACTTCGGCTTTTACAACGGCTACGTTGATCGCATTCTCAAAAACGCCAAACCATGAAAGAGGCTCGCGATGCTCGCGCTACAACCGCGAAACATGCTCAATATGCTCGCCGCATCGAATCCACTGGCCTACGGCTTTGCCAAGGCAAGACGCGCTGCCTTCGCCGCTTGCTTCATCGTCTACTCCGGCATCATTTCGGCCACAGTCGCCCTTTGGATGTGTATGTGGCGTGATACCACCTTTCAACTCAACACCGTCGCACGAATTGTGGCTCTCACCCTGATCTGCTCCGCCGTCTATCTCTATCCGCGTTTGCGTAGAGGATTCGGAACCTTTTGCATGATCCTCCTGACCTCCGGTATTGGTCTCGCCATTTACTGCCAAAGTCAGCCGCTACTGTCCGGAAACCGCCCGCAAATCCCCGCCATTGCACTCATCTCCGTTGGTTTGATTGTCTACCTGATTCAAACACGCTTCATTACAGGCACCATGCTTTTGCTTCTCGCCTGCCTTGTCGGTATCAGCTTTCTCTGGTTCAATCCAATCTTCTTCACTCCGCTCATCCTGTCCATTGCCGGTTTGGTTCTCATCCTTGCCGGATGTATCCTTCGCTACTTGGTTCTTCTCAACAACTACTACTAAGTTTCCCTGCCTTGCATTACCGCCTCAAAGACAATATCCAATCCACAAACCATTTTCCGGCTGCGTTGGGAGGGAGCCACCCTCCCTCGTTGCGGCCACTGTGTGTCCTCCTCTACCCACCCCAGCGGGACGAAAGCCCCGCAACGCCCCCACACATTTCGAGAAAACGCCAAAGCCGGCGCTGCGCTTTCCATCAAGACCTTAACCGTTGGGGAGGCTTGAAAAGAGAACGTGCCGAGGCTAGGTCTTTGACCGTTTAATTCTGTACCATCTCCGTGCCCCATCCATTCGCCGTTTTTCTGGCGAATGGGTGGGAAACTGCGAACCCTAAAGTCCGAAATCATGCGGTCAGAGACCTAGTTGCGCTTTCCGGCCAGGGACCGGCTAACTGGGACGGCGCTATAATTTCTGCATGGCACTCACGGACATTATTTCTACCATTGATGCGGAGATTGCGACGCTCAAACAAGCCCGCGCTCTCCTTGCGGCCGGATCTGCGGTCACCGTAGCTAAGCGGAAGGCCGGTCGGCCACCCAAGGTGACTGCCACCTCTCCAATAGCCTCACCACAAAAGAAAAAGCGGGTTCTCTCGCCTGAAGGGCGCGCCCGCATTGCCGCAGCCGCCAAAAAGCGCTGGGCAGCGAAGAAAAAGGCTGCCGCCAAGTAGACTCTACACTCGAAACCGCCGACATCCTTGAGCCGGAGTGTCGGTCCGGTCACATCAAAAAAGACGCCTACGAACAAGCCGTTGGGAAAGCCCTGCTGGGGACTCAAGGATCAAGGGGACGCCTGCGTTCAGCGGATGACCTGTTGACAACATACATATATGCTGTATACTACACCATAAGGAGAATATACAATGACTGTCCTGAACGAACCCGACCACCACACAGACCGTATAGCGAATCGCAGAATCATTGTCCCTGCTGCGAATCGCGTTCAACTCCGGCTCACCGTCGATTCCAAATTCACCATATACCATTTCGAGCAGCTTTTTGCTGTGTTCGGACTCCGCAACAATATCGCGCTTGCTGGACACATCATCGCCATCTTCGAAAATCGATCCGCTCAAGAAAGCCTTCGGGCATTTTACAAAAACGAGTGGCTGGACATCCCGATGCAAAGAATTGACACCTCGCTCGTCATTTCAGCGTCCCGCGAAATCAGGGATGAACTTGAGAGAATCGGCGGAGAAGTTCTCGGCGGAGTGAGCAAGTCCAAGACATTTCGCATAATCGTGAACTATTTGGCCTTTGTCCACAAGCTGAAGAAGCCGAAACGGGTTGCCTGATGAAATCCGGCCATGATCCGGTTCCAAGGCCCATGGCAATGGGCCTCAACGACTATTGAGTTGCGTTCATCGATCGGATGTCTTACGCAACATACACATCTATTGCACAATGCAGCAAAAGGAGACAGCCACATGCCCGCCCAGAACGCAGCTCTATACCCGTCGAAACGCAGAGTCGTCTCTCCCAAAGGGGAGCGGGCTCAGGTCCGGCTCACAATCGATACCCGGTTCACCCAATATTATTTCGACCGACTCATTTCCGTGTTCAAGATCCAAAAGAGGAACGCCGTCGCCGAGCACATCATCATGAATTTCAAAACCAAGGCCGCTCAAGCAAGACTTCAGGCGTTTTACAAGAATGAGTGGCAGGATATTCCGTTTCCGGAAATCGACATCGCTTTCGTATTTCCTTTGACGAACAAGATTCGCGACGAACTGGACAGAGTCGGAGGAGAGGTTCTCGGAGGAGTCAATCACTCCAAAGCATTTCGCGTGATCGTGGCCTATCTTGCCTTCATCCATAATCTCAAGGAACCGAAGCGACTTGCTTGCTGGAATCCTGCCATGAATGATCCGGCGAAACCCGGCGGCGATTGCCAACAGAATCCGCCAATCGCAAGAGAAGACCAGCTCACTCTGTTGACAAGGGATTCGCTGTAGTCAGGCGTCAAGGCAAGATTCAGTAGAAATGCGCGTACTCGGAAGCCGGCGTCCTCTGTTCGTTCGCTTTGAATCGCTAAGGAAGCAGTGAAGCAAGATCAACCTCACCAGCCGCTTCGCGATCTACTACGTCGATTGGTTCTGGGAACGCCGGACTGCCTGGCGACCAGAGTTCAACATCCCCTGCGTGTGTGTCGAAGTACTCCGGGCTGACTGTGATGCGAAGCTTCTTCATTCCAGGAGAAACGTATTGAAATTCACTGCTGTGTGTCGCTTCCACTTTGACATCGGGAAGGAATACTTCATTGCGAGCGAGAACGTCGCGGAGGTTTCCCAAACCATACAGAGCTTCCGGGCGTTGGTCCATTTCGAGCTCAGAGACTACCAAACTGTCGAGATCAAACGAAGTTCCTTCCGTAGTTGCAATAGCTTCTTCAATATCGCTTACGAGGCGGTTATCGCCAGATGCGGCATCAGTACCCAAAACAGCCGCCGCGATTCTTTGGGGCAAGCTGGAAAGAATCGGCTGGAGCTTGCCCACAACGGACGTGAAGAATCCTATCCGCTCCTGAAGCACCCGGTATACAGCGGTCTCGATGGTGTCATCGTATTGTAGATTCACGATCCGAATCTTTGGGTACTTCTGTCCGACGCGATCTATTCTGCCGATTCGCTGTTCAACGCGCATCGGGTTCCACGGCAGGTCATAGTTGATGAGCGCCCCACAGAATTGGAAGTTCAAGCCCTCGGCGGCGGCGTCGGTGCACAGCAGAACGTCGGCATCTCCGTTCTTGAACCTGCGCTTTGCCTGGTCCCGCGGTATCTGCTCCCACTCAGAGTCACTGATCGGAATCTCTCCGCCCCTTCCCGAATAGCACATCATCTTCAATCCCGGCGTGGTCCGCAGTTGATCTCGCAAGAAATCCATCGTATCCGTGAACTGCGTGAAGACCATCACCTGGTTGTAGCCGCTGGCTCGCAGTTCATCAATCACGGTCCGAAGTTCACGCGCCTTGGTATCGGGTGGAAGGCTGCTTACGCGAAGAAGCAAATCTTCAATCGAAGAACGCTCCTCGAAGTTCAGCGCCTCGCGCTCCATCTCCGTGACCTCGTCAGTGTCGAGCAATTCCTCCGCGAGATCGTCGTCTGGCAAATCCTCATCCGTTGTGCCGGAGATAGATCCATCCCCTTTCTTGATCGCCGCCAGCCGTTTTTCCAACGTCTTGGTCAGGGCATAGAAGCTGCTGGCCAGGCGCTTGCGATAGATCGTCATCACAAAGCCGACGGCGGTTTTCGTTGATGCCGAAGCCTTGTTGTACGTCTCACGAATATAGACCTCGACCAATTCGTAGATATGGCGCTCGTCATCGCTCATATTCAGGAAGCGGTCATCCACTTCGCGGTCGGCAATTGGCGTGGAGATGCGGCCCTCTTTGTAGTACCTGCGTAGGAGGTCACGGGTGTTCCTGGAGATCAACCTGCCAACCGGCGAATTCTGACGAAGAATGCGCAGAGCGGTATCGCGATCCCTTGCTGAGAGAGATCTGCGAGGCATTGTTGCCTCATCGCGAAGGCTTCGCAACAGCCGCACGGCTGTAAGTCGAGTAATCTGCGTCGCAGCCTGGACCGTCTCCGCCGTGACCTCACCGTACCGCCCCTCAAACACTCGGAACAGCCTGGCTAATGATTCAAATTCTTCATGCGATGGCGAGGGCTTTGCCAACGCATCGTAGAAGCTGACAAATGCTTGATCCGTCCACTCTGGCGGCATACCCAGCAAGTTCAACAGATCCCAGACCTCTACGGGGTGAACTTGCAGAGGAGTCGCCGTCAGAAGCACAAGCCCCTGGGTTTTTCCGCGTAGTCCCAGCATCAGACGCAATAGGGCGTTTGGCCCCCGGCTCTTTGCCAAGCCAGGAGACTTGCGCCGCGCGTGGTGCGCCTCGTCGAGGATAACCAAATCCCAAGGCATTGCTTGATCCAGAATCTCTCGCGCACGCTCGGTTCGCCGCATCAGTTGGCTGGAAGCCAGAACAATGGGTTCATCGTGCCACTTGTCTGGATCGACACTCTTTACATTCTTGCCCCGAAGCGCCGGCGACTCATACCACTCCAAGCGATGCCCGTCATAGATCGGCCAATTCAGGTTGAACTTCTCTCGGAGTTCCAGTTGCCACTGCTTCAGCACCCCCTTCGGAGCGAGAATCATAATCCGCTTGGCACGTCCAGACAGCCATGCCTGACGCAGCAATAGTCCAGCCTCAATCGTCTTTCCCAGTCCTACTTCGTCAGCAATCAAGAGCTTGGGTGGCCACTGGCGATACATACGCTCGAAAGCTTTGATCTGATGAGGCCATGGCTCGATAGCGGCCGTGGCTTCTCCCACACGTTCCGCCGCCGGTCCGTCAAAGGAAGGTGCGTATTTGATGTAACCCCACAACATCCGGCGCAGTTCAGAGGGATCAAGCCCGCCGTCTTGAGAAAAGACAGGAGCCTTGATCTGGTGATCGACCGCGTCCGCCTTCTCAAGACGAGCTGGCATATCATTCTCCGGCAAGAAGCGCAGCAGGTTCTGCTCGATTGCCGAAGTTACATCCAATGTGATGAGGCGCGGGCTGGTGCCCGACCAGATGCGCGCAAAGTTCTGTTCCTCCTCATCCACCCGGCGCGTATCTTGTTCCCAAGACTGAAAGACGTTGATGCTCTCCCAGTTCTCCCGCCAGCCGTAGACCGTTTCATTCAGGCTGCCGTTCCATGCCAGGCGATGACCGGCTTTGTCCTCGACGATGCCGGCCTTCTCGTGAAAGATTCCATTGCTTGCGACCGGTTGCCGTTTCAGGTCACAGGGCACAGCTACGCGCACGTCGAGAATTCCCTTGGCCACCATCCATGCCAACAGTTCGAGCGCATCGTGTTCGTCAGGATTGTCGGCTTGGAGCGGCATATTGCCGATATGCGCTTCGACAGTGGTCCGAAGCTCTTCACCCTTACGGATCGCCTCGACTTCCTCTTCATGGAGGGTGCAACCCACGATGAGCCGCATGTGTCCATCGTTGCGAACAAGCCCCTCAATGCCGCGCGCCGCCAGGGTCAGCGCAGTTGCCGAGAAAAATCCCGTCGAGCGGTCGTACCGATTCGCGCATCGGAGTGCCGGAACATAGAAGCACTGCACCAGATTGCCATCCTCTGGTGTGTATTTCAGCTTCCATTTGAAATCCGGCAGCAGGCTCATTAGATTACAAGCGCCTCCTCGATACGCAGCTTCGACAGGAGCGTCGGTTCATCCACTTGTTCAGTAAACGCCAACCGCCGCAGATTCTCAAGGGCCTCGAAGTCGCTACCGAAGCCGGAGAGCGCCGGTGTCAACTCGACCTTGGAGAACGTCGCCGAGACGGGCAGCACTTCCAGCACGGCCTGTAGAGCGGTGTGGAATCCCGGATCAGTGAGCCAACCGCCCTTTTCCAGCAACTCGCGGGCAGCCTCCAGGCTGCGAGCGCGCGCCGCGTGGGCTGCGTGATGGAGAACATCGAGCATGGCCCGTGAGCCATCCGCTGGCCCCAAGAACATCTTGGCCGCCCGTTGCTGGCTGTCCAGCAAAACAATGTCGCTGGACTTTTTGGTTGCCAACCGGCCCACAATCTCTTTGTCCAGATCGACGCCAACGGCCCGCGCCAGGCGCAGAGCTTCGTCGTAGGGGAAGACAGGCGCCTCGAATGCGTCCCATGCCAGCACAAACCACGCAGTCACGGGGTCCATATCGGTGCGGGCCTTGCGATGCGTCAGTTGCTCCAATCGCCAGCTCTTAACCTCGCGCCGGGCTGCCGTAAGCGCATCTTCCGGCGTCACCGCATAAGGATCAATCTCTTCCGGGAAGAGTTCAGCCTGCTTCTTGCGCTTTTTCTCTAGCTCCACTTGCGGGCGTGGTGTGCCACGCTCCAGCGGCCAAAACTCGGAGAACTTCTCCAACGCCGGTCCAAAGCTCGCGAGATAGAGATCGACTCCGGTGATTCCGGCATCCTGGAACTTCTGCACGCGCTCGCGAACCGCTTTTGCAACCAGCGGTTCCACATCTTCCCAGTACTTCTTCTCCGATGTAGCGGCCTTTTCTGGTCGAGGGCGGCAGGCCAGGAAGATGGTGCTGTTGGCCGCAGACTTATCCTTGATGTGCAAGCTGCCTTCGGCCTCGGTGTTGATCGGCCAGGAGGCGGTGATCGTAAATCCGGCCTTCATCAGGCCGGTGGTCAGCGCATCCCACGCCCCGGTGGCTTTGTGGGTGAACATCAGCGTCAGTACGCCATTCGGCTTCAACACGCGGCGGCATTCGGTAAAGATCGCCGCCATGCGTTCCTGGTAGTCGCGACCAGCGAGCACCTTCGCGCCCTTCTGACCTTTGAAGCGAGCAGGGTTGGCGACCGCTTCGTGATCCTTGTCGGTAAGAAGACGGCGGAAGAGACTCGGCTCCACATAGCCTGCCGTGCGCTTGAGCCAGACGTAGAAGAAGTCCGACAACTCTGCATACATCACGTTGTCGTAGTAAGGCGGGTCCATGACTACCACGTCGATGGTGTTGTCATCGATGTGGTCGAGGTGGTCGCCGGACTTGCAAGTGATGGTCACTGGCGGCGGTACATAAGCTGCTGGAGGAGCTGCATCCTCATCGACAAAGAAAAGCTCTTCGCCCTTTGCGCTGCGCTTGGTTGCCTTAGCTGCAACCTTGGCAGCCGCGGCTTCTTCAGGGCGGACCATCTCAATGAGTTCTTCTATGCACTTCCCAGTCTGGTCTACGGCCCAATCGAATCCGAGGCCTGCAATGAGCGGTGCCATTTCGACATAGGACCACTTAAAGGAAAAATCATGACGGTCGAATGTACCTGCAATTACTTCGCGAGTCGCGTGCCAGTGAGTCATCCGCGAATTATAGTCACGCAGCTTATCCAGACTCAGCGCGAGGTACACGTATGACGCTTTTCGTACATCAGTCAGAACGCCATTTGAGCGGTCTTCGTCCAGTAATTCTCGGTAGACTTCCACGCTGGTGCCGTGACAAAGAAACTGGCGAGGAGAGAACAAATCGCGCCAGAAATCAACCCCGTAGATCTTGGACCTATCGCAATACATGAGTCCATATTCTTCTGTTGGCACAATGTCATTTGCCTCCCATTCGGGAACCTTTGTAGCAAGGCGCTCTGCAATGAAGGCGCTGTTATTGTCCTCGTCCCGTGGAGCACGGAAGCCGCGTTCCCATTTTTCCTTTAGCTTGCCGGTCTTCGTTCGAGTTTCAATGCGCTGTTTGTACACAATTGTGTAGAGTTGATCCCCCATGCCGCCTGCTTGTGCCTGACGCTTCACTTCATCGCCATCGACCACGCGGGCGCAGTCTGGATATGGGCAACGAGCATCTCCATCGTTGACCGTGCCTTCTGAGTGTTCCTCGAATTTGCTCACGATCTCAAAGCGGCACACACGACCGTGCGTCAGCGGCCCGGATGCTTGCTCGGGCAGGAGTTTAACTCCAGTTCCATTCGGCGATAATTTCCAGTTCGGCGATAACGGGATCAGCCCATCACAATATGGGCAACGGATGGTACGCGCGAAAAGGTAGCCATCTGGGCGCCTATCAACTGGCTCAATCGGGAAAACGCCCTCAAGCCTCCTGCGAACTTCAAGCACGAAACGAGAGCTGAGATATTCAAATTCTGCAGCTAATGGACTGCCGATTTGGACAGGATATTGAATCGTCGCCGCAAGGATCAACGCTGCGACTGGGTTCAGATCATTTGCCTGAGTCGAGATTCCAAGACGGACAGATTCGAAAGGGAATGCTTCCCCCACCAGATGTAGGATCAAGGACTGATGGGGTGGCCGTGTTGAATTGCGCTTGTGCCCATTCAGTCTCGGCTCTGGTGGGTGCATTGGTAAATGCGCGCTTATAACCGTATGCGCTTGCACCGAGTCGTTCACCTGTGCGATCAGCAATTGCCATCCGCTTCTTCGCCTCAACGGGATCTCCAAGAATCCCAATCGAGTGGAGGAACTTGCCGTGATCGGCATCGGCAGGGAGCAGAGACGCCAAAATGGCGGCCCGCGATGCTACCAACGGTCTTCGAGCCCACCATACATGCAGGCGATTTGGCGCAGGAAAAGGAGTCATGGGTACGCGCTCGCGGAGGCTCTCAATGCCCAGTTCCGCGATCGGTAGCCACTCTTCAATCAATCGTCTTTCGCTCATCAGTTCTAGTTCTTCCTGTCGCCAGCTCGCGCCCTAGCGCAGTGGATCGGTCAAAAGATAACGCAGCGCGGTCAGAACACGCCTTGGGTTCTTGCGATGAATGGCCATACTGAGCCAGTAGCTGGCCTCCTCTTTCTCCATGGCCTCGACGCCCTCGGCAACCTGACGCATCCGAGGGCGGCTGCGCATCGGCGCCAACACCCGGAACAACAGCCCCAAGGTCAGCGCCAGTTCTTCGGGAATGTTGTATCCCTGCACTTGCCGTTCGACCTGCTTCCGGGCAGGCACCGGACGCAACGAAGAAATGCGCAGTCCTGCGCGTTGCATCTGTTTAAAGACACGATGCTCGACAAGTTCCAAGGCTTCCCCACGCAACCCGGCCAGCCGTGTTGGGCTGGTGAGCTGCGGCGTGGCCGGCGAAGGCATACGCCAGACCTCGATCTCGGTATCGCCCAGGCCGTGATGGCGGATGCGAACCTCGTACTGTGGCACGGATTTTGGCGTTTCGATCAAGCGAAGGCGGGGAATCCTGGCGGTGTTGTTCATGGCTGTGCCTCTGCTGATGCTGTGACGTAGGCTGCGCCCATGGACTGCTGGGTGAGCCTCTCGGTCAGTTTATCGGCTGCGTCTCCATCCAGCGAAAGCCCGTTAGCAAAGCTGAGATTGAAGGTGGCAACCAAGCCGCGGTCCACCGCTGCACGATACTGTGGTCCGAGGAAATCCTTGACGGGGAGTGCATCTTCGACCGGCCCCTGGAATGTAAACCGGAATTCGCCTCCGGCCTCTGTGCCGTACTCACCCTCAAACTCGACCTTGACCTTGGCGCCGGGGATGCCGCCCACCAAAGCCAGCATCTTGAAGGCGTCCACCTGCTCGAACGGCCGGATTGTGAGCAGTCGAATCTGCTTGACCCCAGATGAGCGCGTCTTTTCCCAGAGAATTCTCAGGGCTTCGCGCAGTACGCCTTCGTGGGTAAACGAGCCAGGTCCGGCAGTCGCACCGCTGGTTTGTGTCGGTGGGATGACCCCCGGAGTAAACGGAGTTGGCTCTGTTCCAGCGGTCGAAGGGAACTGCGTCACTGGCCCGGTCGGTCCTTTGAACAGCGGAGGTTCGGGAGCAACCGGCTTGGGACGCGGCCAGATGCCGTGCTCACGGGCATACGTCATCGTGAAGACAAAGGCGTCGTCGCTGATCGTGATGTGGGTGAAGGGGTCACCCGGTCCAAAGAGCAGTTCCCGGAAGCGGTACACGTACTCGCCGCGTTCTACACCGTTCTGGATGCCTCGTGTGAAAGGCATATCGCCCACAAGAATGGGCAGAGCGGGGTCGCGCCGGAATTCAGCACGGAGATCGAAGGTGCTGATCTGCCCCTTGCGCAGCGGCGTCCTGTCGCGAACAAAGCTGGGTGAATCGGGAGCGTCTTCGGGAAGTCGCAGCTTGTTCGTCTCACGAAGTACCTGTGTGGGGGGACGCTGACCATTGTCGAGTGTGTCGTTCTGGGTGACTTCGATGGCCGAATGCGCCAGTTCCGTGTCGGGCGAAAGTGGCTGGCGAGAAGGATAGAAGATGTGACGGTAGCAGAGCTGAATTGCCGTATTCACCCGTCCGCCCGCCTTGCGAGACCACTCCAGCAAAGTGTTTTGCTGGTGCTGTGCCAGTTCGTTCATGCGCTGGGGCTTAATCAACTCCTGCAAAGCCAGGTAACGGGCCATTTCCCGGCGCATCTCGTTGATTTTGGCCTCTTCCGCAACGACGAAGATCAAATTGTTGCGCAACTTGCGGAAGCCTGCCCCGTCAGACCCCACGTTTTTGTGGATACGGGCGATCAATTCGGGCACCGCGTCCACTGCTGTGCCGACGGAAACGCTGTCGTACGACATGAGCGCAAGGAGGGGCTTGCCGCTCCCAATCTCGTCGGGAACATCGACCGGGGCTGCTGGGAACGGAATAAGCTGAAACTCTCCCTGGAGATAGAGGAAACGAATCCGAGAGGACAATTCAGATCGAACCTCGCCGGGGTCGCAGAGTTGAATCTGCCGCTCGACGATCTGCGTGAGGTTCGCATCCGTGAGAAAACGGAGCGGGGCGCCTGGCTTGTCATCAAGGTAGGCCGAGCGTTCTTGGAAGCGCTTCCGAGCGTCCTCTATGAACCCAATGTCCAGCGACGGAGCCAGAATGCTGTATCGCAAATGGTCGGGAGCAATCCCCTGGATCTGAGAAGGAAATCCGAGGGAATGGAGAAAGACGGTTCGTGCCACGTAGGTGGCGTAGGGCGGTAGGCCGCGATAGAAGCTGGAATCGATCTCCTGGGCCAAAGCGGTGCGGTTGCCCTCACCAGATATATCGTTGCGGATGGCTGGGTTGTAGATTTGCAGGTTGAGCCGGGTCACGAACTCCTGGTGAATGGGTCCGAAGCCGGGGTCAATGTGGTGAACGTGGATCGCGGTTGCATCAGAAGGCTGATTGCCCTTTTCCCAGAGATGGCCCACTGTGCGGGCGAGGAGACGGAGCATCCCACGCACTCTCTGAAAATTCGCCAACGTCGCAGTCTTGCCGGTGAGAGTGTCGAGAACCTCCGGGTGAAATGGATAGGACCGGCGAAAAGATTCAACGATCTCTGGCTTCATGGCTTCGTCAGGGATCGAATCGCGCTGGGCAGACCACAACGCGCGGTAAGCGTCAACGACCTGGGTGGCGAGGTTCTCATCGATGGACTCAAAGAGGCGGCGACGCAAGACCAGAACGGTCTCATCATCCTCCGTTGGGTTGAGGAGCGTGGCTTTTCGGGCAGAAACGCTCTCCGCCTCAGCCATCTTCTCTGCCAGGAACTGGTTCTCCTGGGTGTAGGCGTCCTGCGCCTTGCCGTCCCGACCGACCGCTAATGTGTAAACAAGTACCGCATTAGGAGTACTCTCGACCGCCTTAAATAAGGCAGTCAGGAAAGCCGTCAACTGGTCCCGCGCTGCCGGCATACTCTGGACCTTGCGCAGGTACACAGACAGTTCGTCGAGAAGGATCAGCGTGGGATCTCCGCCGAAAAGTTCTTGAAGAGTCTCGGAGCCGGGGGCGGTACGAGATTCATCGCTCCTGCGGATACGCTCATAACCCGCAGAGCCAGCCAACTGTTCTGCAAGTTCTCCCCAGGGGGTATACGCCAAAATGCCGGACGGCATCCTCCGCCCATTGGACGGGTCGGCGTTCTCGCCGTCGTAAGCGGCAATGCGGACGTTTCCAGCGGGCAGCAGCGACGGGTCTACGAACTCGCTGATGTTGGGAACGGTCCGGCCGCTTCGAACTGCATGGACCAGAGCGATCAGGCCGTGCGTTTTACCACCGCCATAGGAGGTGTCCAAGCGGAAGATCGATGCAACCCCCTTACCGCTACTCAACCGGCCACAGACGTTCAAAAGCAGGTCTTTCAATCCACGGGTTGGATAGGTGTTGGAAAAGAAGCGCGCAGGGTCCGCATACTGAGCTGGAGCATTGCCCCGGAGAACCTGTGCCAGGTCAGCGGCAAACTCCGCGTCCGCCATTGTGCCTTGGAGAACGTCGTCCTTGGGCTTGCAGACGGAAAAGATCGAAGGTAGAGTCGCTAGTACTTGAGGAGCGGTAGCCATGGTATCACTTGCGATTGTAGTCCAACGTCCCAACGGGTGGGTAAGGCTTCAATTTCTGGGAACCCGCCGTCTCACCGGGCTGGACGCCACGATACAGTGCGTCGTCGAGGTTGCCCCAGTCCTCCCTCGATAGTAGCCACTGCGGTTGCGCTGACGTGCTACGCGCCATGCTTGGCGCACTACGAATCGATGGGGCGATCTCTCAGGTGTTGGATTGCACGTCCAGAGATGCCTTGCCCTCGCCAATGGCCGTCGAGGCCACCGCTTGGCGTGAATACACCGTGATGCTGAATAGTATCGGAATCAAACCGGCAACCGACGTTCCAGACTGGCGAATCCGCGCCAAATCCTGACGACGGCGACGGCACGGTCGCCGTGGACGCCGACCAAAGTTCCGAGCTTCATGATGACAATCCATTCTGGTTGCCCTTCAGCACGGGAAAGGGGCTGCGGCCTTTGGTTTGTTGGTAACCACACTCAACAAGGAGAAGTAACTCGATGAGTAGCAGGATCATGTTCGTAATGAACCATTGCATCCAAGGCGTCTCAGGATTTAACGCGAGCTAATTGTGATGGGGATCACGCGGCCAGCTTTGACGTTTTCTATTCTCCAGTGCCCGTTAACTCTCCCGCGCCGACGAACGTAACCACACGGGTTTTTCCTTTTCGTAAACCGAACTCCACGAAAAGTTCCTGAGCCTAAAGAAGTTGTGTAACTTTTGCTATCCGCGGCCATGAATAGGCGTCCAAAGTCTAGTAGCAAAACGGTAGCACTACATCTACTACAGCAGTTGTGTAGTGCTTCACAAGTCTGGGAACCGCAGTTGACGAAGTGGATTCTTCTGCTAACGAGAAGTGACACTTCAGTACCGCAACAGGGAACACTGAAGCGCAACCGGGTGTCTAAACAAATGTAACTGTAGTGTTTTCCCTTGGTGAAATCAATCGATTTGGAAAGGGTAAGGTATGACAGTCGCAGAAGCTGAGGAAAAAATCGAAGCACTCACACGAAACCTTGCGTCCAGCGAGATTTCACCAGCCCAGCGGGAGAAGTGTGAAGCACAAATGGCTCGCTGCAATCGGATCATTCAAAGGGCACGACAACAGGCTCACAGGTCTCTAGCTTCCTTTGCAGGGACTCTTCTCGACATGATCGACGACACGGTTTTCGATCAAAATCAGAACTCCGCAATCATCACCGCAGCGCACCTCATCCGCAGCGCTTCTATCGAACAACTGGCCGTTGCGGTCCCCGCAGCCATTCGCGAGACCCCAACGTTCGACACTCGGCTCAAACGGGTCAAATGTCCTGAATTTTCGGAGATTGTTGTCTGTCTGCTCCGCCTGGACAGCATTCCATTCTCAAATGAGCGCAACATTGCCATTCGGACGGCCCTCCATCTGAGCAATATCGTTGAACGGCCACAAATCCACCAGTCGGTACGCCGCGCACAGGCGGACACCGGCGGGTTGGGACCAAAGGGCGTGGTGAATCGTCTTACGGAGATATGCTTGGCGTATCGCCCACAGAAGTCAGGATTTTCGCCACGTGGGTCCGGCTCCAAGAAGATTACTTCGCTCAGTACGCCATCGACCGCAAGAGACCTCCGGTGAAGAGTGCGCACGGGGATGCGTCGAAAACGCTCCCCGTGCAATAAACCCACTACCGCCCCTACCATTCGCTGTGTAAAACCTGCTTTAATTGCTGCAATTTAGCGTTATTATCTTTCCAAACTCGTACAGATATGCTCTATAATACATCACAGAAAGGTGGCGACATGACCACTCCGAAGAAGACAGCAATCCGACCGAAGCGCCGAATCGTCGCGCCGCTTGAAAAGCGGACACAACTCCGGCTCACTATAGACTCCAGATTCACCAAAGCACACTTCAATCAGCTCTTTGCCGCACTCGGAATTCGCAAAAAGAACGCTCTCGCAGAGCACATCATCATGAACTTCAAGACTAAGGTCGCTCAGGCGCAACTTGTTGCGTTCTACAACGGCCCGTGGCTGAACATCCCATTTCAAGCGATCGACACCGCCTTCGTGTTCCCTCTGACCTACGAGATAGCGGATGAACTGGAAAGAGTTGGAGGAGAGGTTCTTGGTGGAGTGAATCGCTCCAAGGCATTTCGCGTGATGGTGGCCTCCTTTGCTTCCATCTACAAGCTAAAGAGTCCAACCTTTACCACCGGCGCATAATCCTGTCGGAAGATCGTCGGGCAAGAGGCAACCGCATGAAGCTGATGATTGTCGAGAGTCCAAACAAGATCAAGAAGATCAAGGCAATTCTCGGCAGCGGTTGGGATGTTGCAGCAAGCGTCGGACATATTCGGGATCTCCCGGTGAAGAGCCTGGGCATAGAGCCGAACACCTACAGGCTTGAATACCAGATCCTCGAACGGAGCGAATCTGTCGTTTCACAACTCCGACAGCGCGCCGCCCGCTCCGAACAGGTTTACCTCGCTACCGACCCCGACCGCGAGGGAGAAGCTATTGCATGGCACCTGCAACAAGTTCTCAACCTTCGCCGGTACGAGCGCGTCACCTTCGATGCAATCACTGAAAACGTGATCCGTGCTGCGCTCAAAGCACCGCGACAACTCAACACCAACCTTGTTCATGCGCAGGAGGCCCGACGAGGCGCTGACCGGCTCGTCGGGTATCAGGTGTCGCCTGCTCTCTCGAACCAAACAGGCATTCCGCGGCTCAGTGCCGGACGCGTTCAAAGTGTTGCTCTCCGCCTCGTCGTTGATCGGCAACGTGAGATCGACGCATTCAAAGAGACAAAGCACTTTGGCGCCGAAGCGATCTTCGACGGCGGGAGATGGCGCGCCCAGTGGGATACAGCCCCCTTTCTCAAGGAGGACGAGGAATACATCCTCGACGCCGCGCTGGCGGAAGAAGCCGCGAAATGCAGACTCTTTGCCGTGACCGCCGCGGCGACCAAGCCGGCGTCCAAGGCCCCGCCGCCGCCCTTCACAACGGCCACGTTGCTTCAAGCGGCGAGCGTAACGCTCGGATACAAGCCGGAGCAGACTGCCCAGATTGCCCAGCGGCTATTTGAAGAAGGGTTGATCACCTACCACCGTACCGACAGCCAGAACTTCTCCGCCGAGGCTCTGGCCGAGATTCGGGCCTACGCGGCCAGCAACAACCTGCCGTTGCCGCCCAAGGCGCGTACCTGGAAGTCCAAAGAGAGCGCCCAGGAGGCTCACGAAGCAATCCGCCCCACCCACCTGGAACAACGCAATGCCGGGGCGGACGACGAGCAGAAGAAACTCTACGACCTTATATGGACCCGCGCTGTGGCTTCCCAGCTTGCGGATGCCGAATACAGCGTAAACACCCTCACGCTGGCGGCGCAGGACGGCTCGCAGCCCTTCGTCTTCAAAGCTATGGGCCGAACCCTCATCAAGCCCGGCTGGCGCACTCTGACGGCCAAGGATGCCGCCGAGGAACCCGATCCGAACGACACTGAGGACTCTGAGAAGCAATCGGACGAGAATGGCCGCGTTCCCGCGCTCGGGCGCGGCACCCAGATTCGCGCCGACAGCGCCCGCGTGTTGAACAAGCAGACGCGCCCGCCGAACGGCTACACCCAGGCAAGCCTCATCAAGAAGCTGGAGCATGAAGGAATCGGACGGCCATCAACCTACCCGGCGATTCTCAAGAACATCATTACCCGCAACTACATCGACGATTCCAAAAAGATATTGCGGGCCACGGACCTCGGCATCCTGCTCATCGATGCGCTCAAAGGCCACTTCGCCTTTCTTGAGTACGACTACACGCGATCCCTTGAGCAGCAGCTCGACGATATTGCCGAAGGCAAGGCCCAGTATCTCAACGTGGTCTCCAGCATAGACGGCCAGCTCAAGAAGGAACTGGCGCAGTTGCACATCGCGCCGCAGCCTGCCCAGGCGTCGAACGGTTCAGCGTCGGCAAAGACTGGCACAGCCCCGCCGCCTGGATCGCTCGTGTGCCCAAGATGCAAGCAAGGGATCGTCAAGAAGCCCAACGGGCAGAACTTCTACGGTTGCAGCCGCTACCGCGAGGGCTGCAACTTCAGCATCAGCGAAACCATTGCGAAGAAGACCTTGACCCCGAAACAGATCGAGACGCTCTGCACGAAGGGCAAGACTGCTTTGCTCAAAGGCTTCATCTCCAAACAGGGCAAACCCTTCGAGGCGTACCTGACTCTGGGCGAGGAAACAGATTGGAAAGCACAATTCCGCTTTGAGTCCGGCAGGTGAGATCGTTCGTCCACCAGAAGGCCCTCCAGAGATTGCACACGGCAAGGGCTCGATTCAAGAATCGTTGACATCGGCAATGTGCCATACACAACCGTCCGAGCGATTTGTTCCAATGTAGTTGGTGACATCGGCGTATCCCAGTACCGAACGATTAGATCCTCGATACCGTTCTTGCCAATGAGAGATGCGGCAGGCACAATGAGTAATGCTGATGAACAGAGGGAGCAATATACATGGCCAACTGGAAGATCAACTGCATGGAGGACAGCTACCCTGGCCTTTGGCACACTTGGTTCAGGGAACAGATCGTAGCTGTGGGTTGGCCGCCTCCTGAGTTTGGCCTTCGGGCACCCAAAGAGAAACATGACTGGTCGCTCGCACGCCGCTACCTCATGCAAATGTCTGCGGGGGACAAAGTGGTCGTACAACTGAAGAACTGGCGTGTCGGGCGCATCGGAACGGTGCTCAGCAAGGAGATCGAGGATGGCGAATGGAATCCCAGCGTCCCCAGTCAGGAAGGCAATTCCGGTGAAATGGGCAGACGTGTTCAGGTGCGGTGGGATTTGACGACAGGCAGGCTTACGCCGGATTTCATAGTTGAGCTTCCACCGGAAGCGCGTCCCAATCCTCGTATCTGGCGGCTCACTCTCAGCCAGGTTCCCGACACCGCGTTCAAGGCAATGGAGAAAGCCTTCCACGACGAGCGTAACTGGGTGAGCCTTGTGCCCGGTTTTGCCAGCGAACGCGCACTGTCGGAATACATCACCGCTTTGCCGCATCTTCTGGAGGACGGATTGGTTCCCTATCCCTCCGCATCTGCGCGTGAGCTGGTTTTTCCGGATCGCACTAGGCTTGACGTTCTGCTGCTCGATAGAAACAATGATGTTGTCATCGTCGAATGCAAACAGGGCGCACCCGCCCTTCAGAATCTTGAACAACTTAGGGGCTATATGCGGAACGCCGAGAGGTTGAGGACTGGTCTCAAGATCGGGAAAAACATTCGAGGCATTCTTGTACACGGAGGAGCGCGCAAATTGAGCGCCGAGGTGCGTAGGGATAGCAAGAGATCACCGCATATCGAGCTGGTTCAGTTTTCGGTGTCGGTTGGCTTCACCCCGTCTTTATAGCCGCACTACTCATTCTGCGGTCTTGTGAAACTCCCTTCGGTCAAACCGCACTTCATACGAAGACGGTGTCATCTCCGCTTTTGGGTAGAGTTGCTCAGCGAGCACCGCAAGCAGTTCTGCTGGTTTGCCGTCAGCACCGAAAAACACCAGATAAAAATAATACCCCTGGCGATGTTCCTTGGTCAGCGATGTTTGGTGCTCGTTGTCGGAGAGAAAGAACCGGTGTCCATCGCTCAGTCTCGCGACGCACTTCACTTCGATATAACGATGCTCAGTTTCACCACTGAACGAGAGGAAATCATGGCCATATCCAGGCCGGTCACGGCGGTCCTCGATGTCCTTTACCCGATGTTCGAGTCGGGCACCGGCAAGCCGCTCTTTTTCCCACGTGAGCGCATATTCCTCCGCAATCAGACCGATCTCCGACCGTTGCTTCTGCATGTCCTCGAAGTCAATCCGGCGATGTTTCTTCACTCGCGGCTTTTCTATAGGTGATTCAATCGCCCGGTCCCCTCGCACATAAACCTTGTACAGATAGGCCATGAACTTTGGCTCACTCCACTTCGCAGTCGTAGTGTTGCCGCGCTTCGCCTTAAGCAGCAGATTCTGATACTGGCTGCGGGGCAGATTTGCATCAAACCCCATGATCTCGCCAAGCATGTCCAGATGCTCTGAGCTGCACACTGCGAGGAAGCGGTCCGAGTAATATAGGCTCAAAATCTTTGCTTTAAACATCTGAGACAAGGGATTGGCGTCGATCTGCGCAAAGTCGGGATCTGACGCGGCACCAAGCGCGACCAGATCGAGCAACGCGGTCTTTACCGCCGTAAACGCGTCTTTCTCATTGGTACCAAACTTCTCCGTGAAGCGATATTTGCGCGTGGGATCGCTCTTTGTCTTGCCGAAGTAAATCCCGAACTTGAACGAGGTAGCGCCCTGAATATTGGCCCAAGCCTTTGTGCCAGACTCCACCAGGTTGCAGAAGCTGGGCTCGCTATACCCGACTACATATTCATCGAGTGTCATCTTATTCAGGGAATGAAGGGGAAACTTCCGGAGGAACAAACCACGAGTCTGAAGTGCCGTATCTTCATGCGAACTGTCATACTGGGCCTCGAACTTAACCAGGTCTTTCATTGAGCGTCCCCGTTCCAAAGTATTTTCCGACTTGCGCTATTATCGCCCTTCATCCCCACTCTCCGCCAAGTGCAACCGCAAGTGATACAGCTATGGAGGTCATCGCAACCGCGCCTTTAGAACACTCTTCTCAGCCGCATAAATCCCCAAGCTTGGTCAGGATTGAGGTGCGATAGGGTCGGAGGCTCAGCGGATTCGCGGAAACGCAGGCGATGCCGAGGGGTAAGGAATGTTTGGTTGGAAATCTGGTTGCCGGAGTACGGGGTGAATCCGACGCGTTCAAGATATTCAGGCACATTCTGACCCCTAATTAGAAACGAGAAGTAAAATCGCCTAGCGATCAGTCAACTTTCGGGTCGCGCGTTATCAGGTACTCAGACGCCTGCCACCTTACGCCTGACCCAAACACGTCTCAGGAACCGGCGTCCCGCCGACTCCGGCTGCGAGGTCGGCCACGCTGGCCCGACCTCTGCGCGCCGAAAGCTGCCCAAACCGCACTATTCACAAGCGTGTTCAAAGAGCATCCGCGCGCCCGCGCCGCCTCATGGACGGCGCTCCACACAGCCTGGAATACACCAACCTGCGTTGCATGGACCCGGCGCGAATCCACATCGAGAAGCTCCACATCAAGTAGATTCACGCCATCCAGAGCCTCGCGGACGCGAATCGACAAATCGCCGTGCATTCTCCAGCGCCGGCGCAGGCAGCGATCAACCTTTGCACTAAAACGAATATTGCGGTAGACAATCTGCATCGTCGGCTCCTATTCTCCCGCCCTCAAATCTCCATACGGTTCCGTGAACGCGATGTCACGATTCACGCGTACATTGAATCGATAGCCAGGTCGAATCTTCACCGTGGGCTGGATATTCAGGTTCTTCCGCGTCACCTCCATGCCCAACTGCCCGAACTGCTGGCCAAGGGCTTGAGTTGCAGCCGCGCTCGGCGACAAAACACCGGACGCTGACGACGATTGAGGCTGCGACATTTCAACTCCGGCCGTGAATGCACTCAGCATCAAAGCCATCGAGACAAGCCGCACGAAGTGGTTGTCCACCTGGTCGTGGAATCCCGCCGCTCCAGAGGCGTCGTGCCCCACCATGCCATCGAGATCCACGCTGGAGCCATCTGGGAAGATCAGCCGCGACCAAACGACGATTGCGCGACTCTGGCCATACGAGACTCGGTTGTCGTATTGGCCAATCAGGCGCGATCCTTGCGGAATCAATAAATACTGGCCCGACGCCGTGTCGTACACATTCTCGCGCACTACGGCCTTTACCTCGCCCGGCAGATCGGTGTTCACTTCACTCTCAAGCGTCGCCGGAATGTCCCAGCCAGATTTGATTTCATACTTCGAGAGCGCAGGCGCTCGCGTTGCGGACGAATAATCCCGCTCATCCCTGGCCTGCCTAGCCTTGTCGATGAAGTTCTCTTTATGCTCCTGTAGGTTCGCATCGCTCTGATCTCCAGAGCCTGCATTTGCGGACAATGATGACGGACTCGGTACTCCAGCATTCCCAGCGGAAACGGATTTCGGATATGCGCCGGCGAGCTGTTGAAGCAGCGAACTCACGCCCTCGACAGGCGCGGCCCCAAGTTCACTCAGAGCACCCAACCCCTTGCCGCTATTCATCCCGCTCGAAATCGAAGTACCCGCCGTGCGCGCTTCAAGATCGCTTTTGTACATCTCCTCGCGCAATTCGTCCGCCGCGCTCCGTCCTTGAGGCGCTTCTGCTTGAGTGCCCACCTGCTGCTGATTCAGCGCGACCCTGCCGTTCGTGTTCGTGGGCCTTGCCGGTGAAGGTCGCCCAGAGGCAGCAATCTGACGAGCTTCAAGAGGAGGAACCAGAGCATCTTTCGAGTAACGGGAAGGAGCTACCAGATCAGCCGGAACCCCGGCACTCTGCACATGGTCCTGAATCACATCCGGCGTACTCGGCGCAGGCTGAGCCTGATTCTGCGCTTCCTTTCTTGCGTCAAGCTTCCGCTGCTCTTCGAGATCCTTCCAGACCTTCGTCCCGGTCGATTGCGCATCCGAAATCGACTGGTCATCCTTGGCGGCGTCCGCTGCCTTCTTCTTTCCACCCCGAGACATCACCCCATAGACCATCACGACGAGGAATCCCAGGACGACAACAAACAACACCCCTCGCACGGCCGGATTCAAATGCTTTCCGTCCGTGGGCCAGAAGCGCAGCTTCAAAGGCTGCTTACTGCGCGTTGGACTCTCGCCCTCGACCTTCGGAGACAACACAACCTCTTCGCGCCCGTTGCCATCAACTTTGTTTTCGTCCGCCATCACTTCACCTCCATGCGTTGCCGTTGGCGTATGCGGTGTAAGCGCATCCTTGCGCTCGATCTCGACCAACTCCTGATGCTTGCCCACACCAAGCAGCAGGGCAGCCTTCACAAAGAGACGGTCCACCACGAAGGTCGTGCCCTTCACGCGGAAGTTGACCATCTCATTGCCCTCCGGGCCTTCGACAACCAAAGTCGGCAGCTCCTGAAACGCCGTCACGCTCGGCATCTCGATGTAGGTTTTCTCTCCGTCATCCAGAACCCGCACCGGCTTGATAGAGTCCGCGCCCGACTTCACCTTGAAGGTGTAATCGAAGTAGAGCTTGTCAACAGCCGCATTGCCGGTTTGCGAAATGCGCGAGAAATCGACGTGCTCTTTGTGTTCCTTCGCCTGCTGCTCCAGGAAGAGCTTCCATTGCAACGGCTGATCGTCGGGGTAAAGGAACGCGACCCGCGATATGTATTCACCTGGCTTTGAAACGAGCCGAAGGTAGTAGGTTCTCCTGTCCGTGGCGACAATCATGGTCGTATCGAGGCCCGTCACTTTGGGCTTCACAACCAGAATCGGCGTAGTCGCATCACCGGACCCCGAAGAGATTGGCGTCACCACCCAACGAACCGAATCTCCAATTTGAGGCTCGCCCAGAATTTTCTCGCCCGCTTGCAACTCGATAGAACTCACGCGAAGCGGAGTGGCAACCAACGTTGGCTGGCCAACCCCAAAGGTGTAAACCACGCGCCCATCCGGGCCAGGAACCGGATTGTTCTGCTCATTCGTGAGCTTTGCCGAGAGAGCAACGGCCTCGCGGGCCGTCTCCGACAGAGCCACATCCTTCGACGGCTCCCAGCCCGGAGGAACTTTCACTCCAAGTCCTACGCTCGCGGCTGCCGAGCCAATCTCCGAACTAATATCAGTTCCGGGACCTTTCTCCAGGGCTTTCTGAAGCGCCGCAAACGGATACTTGTCCGTGGGAACAACCTCTTGTTTCGTCGGCGCGGCCTTCCGATTTAACACCACCGCGTTACCAGCCGGCGCGCCCGCACCCACACCCAAACTCGACGCGCCATCTTGCGCGAACACAGAGAAGGCGTTCGCACCCATCACAAACAACACCAACACTCGAATCGTTTTCATACCCTCGCCTTTCTCGGTTGAATTACAGAACCTTCGACCAGCTCACATTCGTGACATAAATCCCCAGTGGATTTACGCGCGCCAAAGCCTCATCCGCGGGCGGATGAATGGAATATGTGATGACTCCCTTGTAGTTTTGAGAGCCGGTTTGCTCGCCCTTCAGGTCGAAGGCCGTCTCTGTCCACTCGACCTCATAGCTGTCCTTCGAGGACGCATAGAGAGCGCGGACATTGACGGAAACCGTCTCCGTCTGCGCCAGCTTCAACGGCGACCCATCGCGGTACCCATCGCTGATCTTGATTGCAGCGGGAGTTCCGTTGCCAATCTCGGCATACACCCGTTCGACTGCGTTCTTTTCGACCGTTGCGTCCGAGGAGACCATTCGCCAATCCTGGACCCAGGACCACAACGCCGCCCGTTTCAAACGGTCGTCGGCAACGGAGGCTTGAACCGCCGTTCCCTGGCTCACCACCTTGCCCAGGTTGTCCACCGCGACGATATAGGGAATGACCTTGGGTTTGGTCCCGATCACGATCAAGCCCAAGACGGCCACCAGTGCAACTGCGCTGGTTGTCACCGCCAGAAGCCGCCAATTACGCGCGGCCACAATCAAATCCCGATACCGCTCGTTCCACTCGTCGCGAGCTGCCAGGTACGGACTCTTGCCCGGACCTTTCTCTTCCTCTATTGCCTGCGTTTCACTCATCATTTGCTCCATTTCTTCGTGCGCTCCTACTCTCCGTGTTGAATGTTCAGAGTCGGCGCCGACACAGTCGCCGAATCCTGCGGTAGATGTTGATGTGCCTGTGCCGCGGCATTGTGAAGTCCAGAGATCTTCTCGCCTAATGAGCGGCCATCCGATCTACTCCTCGCGCTCGACGCTTCCTCTTGAGCTGCGCTCGCAGTGTCGAGAGGAGCTTCCGTCACTACACCCGGCGATGCAGTCGGTGATTCACCCGAAAGACTAGCTTCACCCATAGCTGCGCTGCTACCGCCTTCGCTTACCGGAACCCCGGTCGGCGTTGCACCGCTGCCGGAAACACTCCCGTCCGCGACCGGCCCACTCGTGGAATCGCCGCCAGCCGAAATCGCCTCACCCGCATCTGCGACGCGGGTTGTTTTCCCCTGCGTTGGCACGGTTACCGAACTGCCCGTGGTCGCGCTCTCTCCGACACCCGTGCCAGCAGACGATCCTTCAGCACTCTGCCCCGGTGTAGGCGAACTGTCAGCCGCAACGGAGATAGGAGGCGGGTCTACGGCGACACTCCCACCGCCGCTACTGGCCGCAGGCGGCGGCACACTGTTCATCGCGCCCTCAACACCCGGCGCGGCACCGCTACCTCCGCCGCCAGCCATTGTGGTTCCCATGCCGGGCATCAGGCCCCCAGCTCCGGGCATGAAACTTCCGCCAACCCCACTGGCACCGCCTGCCGCGCCCGCTCCACCACCAGCAGCCGCGCCACCGGCGCCCAACAATCCCACGCCCCCCGCCACGGCTCCGACACCTGCTGTCGCAACCGCGCCGATCGTACCGGCAACAACAGCGGCGGACATTGCCGGAGCTATCAGATCGGAACTCCCCATTTGCAGCGAACCTTGCAGGACGCTGCTGGCGAGCTTCGGCACCTGCCACGCGAGCGCCATGAACACGATGACGCTGGCCAGCAATCCAAAGAGCGACTGAAGCCCAGCCGTACTCAATGCGATCTGCGAGGCTTCTTGTACCCAGGTGTTCGATAAGGTCTGGCCCAGACCGATAATCATGTAGAGGACCATCAGTCGCACTCCCGTCGATACGACCAGGGAGATATAACGTTCCGTATAGGGAACCGTCCAGCGGGACGCGCCGAAGCCGAGGAAGATTAACCCGGCAGACATCACCACATAGCTCTCGACCGTCGCCATGATGAACGTCAACGTAATGACCACATAGGCGAGGAAGATCAACAGCGCGCAAAATAGCGCAACCAGCGCCGGGATCAGGGAAGCGGCCGTCAGAGCGGCCCCCGCGCCGGGAACGATGACTCCCAATATGCCCCCAGCGGTTGTGCCTGTCGTGGCGCTTGGCAGACACGCAGCCAAAATCGCTCCGCTGATTTGAACTCCCGTCCACAGGATTGACGATGGATTCAGATACCCCGACACCCCTCCAGCCTGTTGACCGATCTGGACGAAGCTATTGATGATCGCAGGGAACCATGTCGATTGATTGATGAGCAGCGCGTAGAAGAAGCTGATGGTCATCAACTTTTTCAAGAAGCCCGCTATCCATCCCTCCAATTCATGCCGTTCCAGGAAAAGAACGATCATTGCCCATGTAAAGTCGATGACGGCAAGAAGGCCGAACAACTTATTCGCATAGCCGAACGAAGTTGAAACCCAGGTCGTCGTCGCGTTCTTGTAGACATCGAGCAAATCTGACGGCCCGGACTGAGGAGCCGGAGTTTGCCCATAGGCAAGTACTCCTGTTGCAATCACCAATGCACCCAACAACAACAACGACCTGTGTTTCAGCTTCATCTCAATCACCCCGTGCTACTGCTGTGGAACCGGCGAATACGTCCGACTGTCCGTATTCGATCCGGTAGGGACCGTAAAGAACGTATCGTTCATATCGCCGTCAGCCTGCGCGGATGACGCCTGCTGTGCCTGATACGTCGCCTTGGACGTAATGTCCGTGAGCATCAACTGGCGCAGTTTTTCCATTTCGGCCAGTTCCTGCGCGGCAAGTGAGTTGCCAACCTGAAGCGTCTGCAACAGCGTCGTCGAATTCTGAGACTGCTGCTGCAACGTCTGCACCAGGGCAGCATCGTTGTTCAACTGCGAGTATTGAAGCCCCGCAACCTTCAACGCCGAGTGAGCCGTATCGAGATTGGTTTTGTACCAGTTTCGATACATGCCCGCGTAATTTGTTGGGTTCGCGCTTCCATAACCGGGGAAACGCGCATTGAACTCGTCGTCCAGATTGGCCATAGAGTAGGCCAGGCCGTTTCCGTATTGCACAGCGCCGTTCAACGCCGACAGATCGTTGGCAATGGCGCTAAAATTGAAATTGCCGTTGCCAATTCCTTGCACCATCGCCGTCGTTTGCTTGTATGCCTGCTCCAGGTGCTGGATTTGCATTTGCGCCTGTTGCAACTGAGTTGCGTACTGTTGAATCTGCGTTTCATAATGCAGAATGAGCTGGATGTTGTTCATGATCTGGGTCCACTCCGTGGCAATCCCAGCAACCACTCCGGCATGAGCTTCATCCACATTCACGCCCATTGTGAACATGAATGCAGCCATGACGATACCTACGCGCAAGAACATCTTTTTCATGCGTTCCTCCCTTTACGACACAAGTTTGAGGACGGACTTCTTCGCTCCATATTTCGTATCGAAGTATTCCGCCCAGTTAGCTACACCGCGCACACGTAGCCATTCCGAGACCCACTCTGCGCCGTGCGTTTTGCGGATCTCGCCGATGCGAGCGCGCACCTCTGGACCGCTTACGCCCACGAACGCCAGCGCAACTGGACCGAAGCCGATATTGAAGAGCCGGCGTCCGTTCGGCGTTCGCTGGTAATACTCGCGCTTGGGCATGGCGCGAGAAATCATCTCGATCTCACGAGAGTTGACTCCCAACATCTCGTAGTACACGCGCACCGTCTCGCTCGTGGCCTCCGGGTTGGGAAGGAAAAGCTTGTTGGGGCAGGTCTCGATCAATACGTCTTTGAGCGAGGAATTGAAGATGTCCGACCAATTCTGCGTCGATAGCATCAGCGCCGCATTTGCCTTCCGCAGTGTCTTCGCCCAATCGCGGATGAACTCCTTGAAGAGTTCATGCTTCAAGAAGACCCACGCTTCATCGAGCACAATCGCCGTCGGAGAACCATCGAGGCGTTTCTCGATTTGATGGAATAGAAAGAGCAGGACCGAAACTACTGCCCGCTCACCCATTCCCATTAAGTGCTCCATCTCGAAGACCATGAACCGGCCTTGGCCAAGCACACTCTGATTCGCTTTGGCCTCCAGCAGACCGCCGAGCGAGCCCTCCAGCGTGTACACCCGCAGCGCATCCCGCAGAGCCAGGTTCTGCAAGTTCACCAGTAGCTCCGTGAAGGTTCGTGTCTTCGATTGGACGAGGAGTTGTAGCGCCTTCAATATCTCTTTGCGTTCGGCAGGCACGACCATGTGGCCTGCCAAGGCGCAGAGTTGCTCGATGTACTGCGAGGCCCATGCGATATCCCCAGGCGTGTCGAGTTCCGCGAAGGGCGCGAAGCTCATGCCGCCGTCTTCAGCGCCGAGGTTGTAGAACTCTCCGCCCGCGGCCTGATTCAAAGCCCAGGCCGAGTACCCTTTGTCGAAAACGAAGACCTGTGCATTCGGATAACGGAAGAATTGCGCTTCAATGCCGCACAACAAAGTACTCTTGCCCGCGCCCGGAGGCCCGACGACCAGCGTGTGCGCCAGGTCCCCAACGTGCAAATTGAAACGGAACACCGTCGATCCAGTACTTGTGGCATACATCAACGGCTCACTGTTTTTCGGCATCAACGCCGAAGAGTTCACGCGGTCCCCGGTCCAGATCGCCGCAATCGGCATACAATCGGCCAGATTCAACGTATGCAGGATGATACGGCGCACGTTGCGATACCCATCTCCCGGCAGCGTTCCGCGCCATGCTTCCACCGCATTGAAGGTTTCCAGGCGCGCTCCGAATCCAAGATTCTTGACGATCTTCGCAACCTGCCGAGCGCGGTCCTTTACGCTCTCGCTGTCCTCATCCATCAAGATGATGTTTCCTGAGTAAAGGCAGAATTGCACATCGCCGCTGGAGGCTTCGCCGATTGCGACCGTCGCATCTTCCATCATCTTCAATGCGAATGGGTCGATACGCTTGGGCGGCTTGCCCATGAGCTGGTCGATGAAGCCGCGCGCCTTCGCCGTCCACTTCTTCAAGGCGTCGGTGATGATCTTCTTCGCCTCTTCCGGGTCGAGCAGGATTGCCCGCGTGTTCCACCTGTACTCGAATGGCAGCGTGTCCAGAGCGGACAAAATCCCAGGGAAACTTGTCGCCGGAAATCCGTCGATGGCCACGACCTGAATATGCTTGCTGCCGACCACCGGCTCAATGCCGGTCTTGAAGCTCACGCAGCCGATCAAGTCATGCAGGAAAACTGGGATGGCCGGAAGGATGAAGGGATAGTCCTCGCCAGTGACGCAACGGCGCACATACCGCGCCAGATCGCAACTGATCCACTCCGTTTCCGATCCATCGTCTCCAACGACGCGGTGTCCCAGGAGGCGCTCTACGCGCACCTGCGAACTCAGGACATCGTGGAACAGCCCGAGACGATCTTTGAAGAATATGAGGGCGGTCTCGCCAGCAGTCTTGTTGTCCCCGGCGCCCCCTTTGAAGAGGAACCCCTTGACCTTCTCCTCGCTCTGCATCGGAGGAAGGTAGGTCAGCGATATGTAATAGGTGCTCTCATAGTGCCGGCCTTCGGCTTTGAACTGCGCTCTGCGCTCATCGTCGATCAAACTCGTTACCGAGTCGGGGAAGGCTCCCTGCTTGGCGTATTCGTTGACCTCGCAGCGAATCGCATCGCAATGCACCAGCCATCCAGAACCGAGCTTCAAGACAGAATTCAATCGATCAGCAAGAGCGGCCATCTCTTCGTGAGTGGCGGAGCCGAGATCGGGACCGGCATAACGCCAGGTCGCCATCAATGCTCCATCCTGAAGGAGCAGGATGCCATCGTCGATCATCGACGCATAAAGCAATAAATCGGGAAGGCCGGCCACCCACTTCCGGCCCTCCTCAGCTTTTGCGCCACGAGCCGCCCAAGCGATCAAGACACACGCCAATGCAGCCGCACACCCTATCACCACAAACACCAGTCCAGAAATCATCGTGCCCACCATCTCCTTTACTTCCATGCCCGCCGCTGGCCTGTACTCCGGCTCGACAATCGGGATTTGGCCGGGTAATACGCCTTGTATTGGAAGCTGCGCGTGGCCACATCGCGCATCCTCGGATCGACCTTCGCCACGCGAACCAGCATCGAAGTAGCCAAAGGCCAGAAGGCAAGGCCGATCAA
Organism: uncultured Acidobacteriaceae bacterium; assembly: GCA_963710875.1. Lineage (GTDB taxonomy): Bacteria > Acidobacteriota > Terriglobia > Terriglobales > Acidobacteriaceae > Telmatobacter. The sequence continues at coordinate 212,737 of CAVQBW010000007.1, forward strand.
AATGCTCCACCATGTCATCAACGCAAAGATGAACAGCGCGGAGATCATGGCGGCGCCGAGTACAAGTTCCCGGTCGCCGCCCATGAGAAGATTGGGGCGGTTGATCGACGGATGGAATACCGTCTCTCTCGGCCCGTGCATCTCAAAATCCTCCTGTCATCGCAATCACGGCACTGGAGCTGGCGAACAAGGTGCTCATGATTGTGCCCGCCCCGACAATCGCGCCCGTCGCGATCACCGCATAGCAGGATCGTTTGGCGAATTCAGACAGCTCACCGCCAAAAACCAGAGCCATGCCACCGGCAGCGATGCCTACCACTGAAATGCCCGCCGCCACCGGCCCGGTGAGCGACTGTTTCACCGTTTGCAATGGGGTTTCCCAAGGCAACCCCGTGGTGCTGGTTGACGCATATGAGACGGCGCTCGAAACGAGCGCCCATCCCGCCATCATCAAAAAGGTTCGGCCGGTCAGAACCTCAACGAACTTCCCGGCCACTCTCCGCATACTCTTCAACATGTTTCCTCCGTGTTCTGGACCGAAAGCTAATCGTTAAATCCCTCGGCCCGGTTGAATGCTTGCCCTCAGAACCTGACGGCGCACGGTCACAGCAATCCGATAACGGCACTGGAACTGGAAAACAAGGTGCTCATGATCGTGCCTGCCCCGACAATCACGCCGGTTGCAATTACCGCGTAGCAGGACCGCTTGGCGAATTCAGACAGCTCGCCGCCAAATACCAGCGCCATGCCTCCGGCAGCGATGCCCACTACAGAAATTCCTGCCGCCACTGGCCCGGTCAGCGACTGTTGCACCGTCTGCAACGGCGTCTCCCAGGGCAAGCCTGTCGTGCTCGTTGAAGCAAAGGCCAGGGCATTCGAGACCAATGCCAAGCCCGCCATTGTCAAAAACCGTTTGCCGGTCACAAGATCAACCAGCCTTCCAGCCATCTTCCGCATCTTTTTCGCCATGCTCATCTCCTTCTTTCCGGTTGAATATCCTTGTCATGCAGCAACAGGAAACGCTTAAAGCTGTTCAATCTCGAAGCGTTCTCCGTCGTGCCCCTTTACCAAACAAACCTCTTTCACCTTTCGTCCGCACGGAAACTGACGCCCGGCTTCGATGTAGACAACCAGATGAATCGTCTCCGCGACGATCCTTGCCAAAATGTGAGTTGGGAATGGATTCGCCGTCTTCTGGCAAAGGAATACAATCCTGTTCAAACCTTCCATCGCATTGTTCGCGTGGATGGTCATCGACCCGCCAGGATGCCCTGTATTCCACGCTTCCATTGCGGTTAACGCTTCGGTCCCGCGAACCTCGCCAACCAATATTCGGTGAGGCTTCATGCGCAGGCAGGAACGAATCAGATCGTCCATCGGGACCGCCTTGCAGGCGGTGAGCTGCACATAGTTCTCGATGGCCACGCGCAACTCTGGCAGGTCTTCGAGAATCAGAACCCGGTCATGCGGAGTCCGCTCCGCTATGCCCTGATTCAAAGCGTCAAGCAGTGTCGTTTTGCCAGACCCCGTGCCGCCGACTACCAGAATGTTTTTATGGTGCTCGATGGCCGTGAACAGCACATCGGCGTGATTCGTCGCACTGTGAAGCGCCTGCTCGAATGGGTCGATGCTCTGGAGGCCGTTCAGCGGATCGTCCTTATTGGTCAGGATTCCGCTGGCGGCGTAATCGTACAGGCTGGGCTTCTTCTCGCCCTTTTTGCGGAACGAGAGAGAGGCCGTGCCTATCGGCACCACCGGAGCGACCAGAGCTTCCACCCGGCAATTCAGATAGGGAACATTCCCGCTGACGACCGGACTGTTGTGGGTAGCCACCAGCCCGAAGCCCTCTGCAATGCTCATCGTGGCTCCAACGGCCCTGAGCGGCGAGATCTCCGTCAGCACTTCAAACGGCTTGCCCTGCCGCATAATCCAGACCCGCCCGTCCGGATTCACGACAACGTCCTCGGCAGTCCTGTCCTTCATCAGCGCATACACGATCTCTGGACCCAGTTCGGTCATCAGCTTGTACCGCTTGCGATACTCGCTCTCGTTCTCCGAGTCGAGCCTCTGATTTTCGATAATCTCTGCCTGAACAGCCATCAGAATTTTCTCCCGAAACAGCGCAAATCTGCTATTTGAATCACAGTGCGACACTATACAACTTCAAGCATACGGAGCATGTAAAGCAGAACTGTAATAAAGATGATACCCTTTGTCAAGTGGTCTCTCGGGACTCAGCACCCGGTAAACCGGGCGCTGGCTCAATAGCACGACTTTCATATCCAGAAGGAGGCGCAAATGCTCCCAATCGCACTCAAGGCCGTTCAACTCCAACTTCAAGCAATGGGCGCAGACCGCTACGAGTTGGGTGTCCGGGTTCCCCCGGAGAAATCCGAAGACGGCAAATCGCTCATGAAGCTGCGCAACGGCCAGAACGACATTGGCCTTACCATCGGTGAGGTTTTCGATAAGCTCGATTGGTGCGCCGCGGAGAATGCCAAAGGCCACCACATTTACATCCGCCCCTCCGGGCCAAGCCAGCTCACCCTGATCGACGATCTGAGCCGCAAAAGCCTCGACACGCTCCTCAATACCGGGTACACCCCGGCCTGCGTCGTCGAAACCTCCCCCGGAAACTTCCAGGCTTGGCTCAAACACGCTTGGATACTCAACAGTGAAGAGGGCACCGTCGCCGCCAAGATACTGGCGGAACGATTTGGAGGAGACCCCAACTCAGCAGACTGGCGGCACTTCGGCCGCCTGGCCGGCTTTACCAACCCAAAATCTCAATACCGCCTCCCCAATGGGCTCTTTCCCTACTCGCAACTCAAATTCGCTCTTTCCAAAGGCACTATCTATGAGAAGACCCACGAGGTGCTCTCCCAAGTCGAGGACCGGCTGCTAGAGCAGTTGAAGGAAGTGAAGAGGTCTACTGAAACACGCATCGGCTTTCAGAAATATCCACGGCCTGAATCTCAACTTCTCGAATACTCCCACTTCGCCAACTTGTTTCTCGCTCAAGGCGAACGGCACAAAGCAGATCTTTCCTATGCCACCTACGGACTGCAAAGAGGCGTCTCCGAATCCGAAATCAGCGATACCATCCGTGCCCATACCTCTACATCCGCGTTCGTAAACCGCTCTCAACGAGATCAAGATGCCTACATCGACCGCACCGTTAAGAAAGCCTTGAAACAGAACGGATTCACCTGCACTTCTCAACCCACCCGCCACCTTGCTTTGCTCTCCCGTTAGCTTCCTTCCGATTTGTAGGGAGGGGCGCTTGGCGTCCCTCCCTCGCTTCGACCCCTTCAGGTTCTCCGCTACCCACCCCAGCGGGGAGAAATCCCCGCAACGCCCCCTCACACTTTGAAAGGAAATGCGCTCGGACGAGCGTCTTGATTCCACAAGGCGAGAAAAAGCGTAACCGTCGCGCGGCTCTGGCCTGAGAAAAAAGGGCGCGGGAGAAAGGCTCTCTGCGGAGGCTTCGTAAGGGGTTTAGGGATGTGTATTTATTGCACGAAAAATGTCTCTAAAGAACGGCAAATAAAGGCGTTAGTGCTTGACAAATACATCAGATATGTATTATTATTGAAGAGTAAGGTCAAGCAATTCAGGGAGATAGGAAAATGCAAAACGACAGATCAAAGGCCCTCATCGACTCCATCACCGACAGTATCAACACCCTCGCCACCATGACCGATGCGACTGCAAAATCGGACCTGTTCAAGACTTGGCTTCGCGCCGTCTCCCGGTTCCATCACTACTCGTTCAACAACCAATTGCTGGTCCTCCTTCAGCGGCCCCAGGCCGAGCGTGTCGCCGGTTTCCATACATGGAAGTCTTTGGGCCGCAACGTAAAGAAGGGAACGAAGGGGATTGCGATCCTTGCTCCGTGCGTCCGCAAGAAGACCGCCGAGGAAGCCGACAAGCAGCGGAAAGGCGAGAGAGTCTCCGAGATGAGGCTGTGCGGATTCCGCGTCACCCACGTCTTCGACATCGCCGACACCGAAGGCAAGCCGCTTCCCGAACTCGACCACCGCGCCCAGGCCGGAGGCGAGACGCTTCTGCCCCGCCTTGAGTCCGCAGCCGCCGCGATGGGAATCGTGATCGAGTACCGCGAGGAGACAGGTTCCCCGAACGGCTGGAGCGAGGGTGGAAAGGTCGTAGTCAACGCGACCCTTTCCACGGCCGCAAAATGCGGGACACTGGCCCATGAACTGGCTCATTTATGTTGCGTCATAAGTTATGTTGCGTTGGCCTGGGGCAGATGCGTATTTACTGGACGGAACGCACTTTGTGCGCAACATAACATATAGCGGATACTTGGCGGATCGACTTCACAGAAGGGAGATCCACCATTGTCCGAACAGACACTATCACGACGCTTCCATATCAACCGCCACTGCACCGGGCCGTATGCCGTAGAGCGCGACCGCTATTTGTCATCTCTGATTGCAGAGGGCCGTTCCAGATCTTGTTTGAGGGCGGTCACGAACCTGCTCTATTACATGGCAGAGCGCCTTCCACTTCATCGTGAAACAGTCACGCCAGTGCAGATTGAAGCTGCTGCCAAGCAGTGGAGCACCACGCTCGGCGGCTGTGAGAGCTACCGGCACAACATGGAGAGATGGTTTGTCTTTCACGCGACCAACTGGATGCGATTCTTAGGCCGCTTGCAGGTGCCGCTGATCAAGCAGGTCTTTGCCTCTGAGTTGGATGAGTTTCTTTGTTTCGAAGAACAGGAGCGCGGGTTCGCACCAGCAACCATCGCGCGCGTGAAGCATTCTTTGACCATGTTCCTTAGTTGGATTGCCGGTAGGCATAAGACTATGCGCGCAATGACGCCAGAAGACATCTCTTCGTATATCTCCACGATGTCAGCACAGCACCGCTGGAAGCGGACCACTATCGTGGCGCATGTCTCGGTATTGCGCAACTTCATACGCTTTGCGCAGACCAGGCGCTGGTGCGCAGCGGGGCTGGTTGACACCATCGATGCGCCGCGCATTTACAAGCTTGAAGGCCTGCCGCAAGGACCGCCGTGGGGCGATGTGAAACGCCTTCTGGAGGCATCCTCCGGCGACAGTCCAGGAGATATTCGCGACTACGCCATGCTGTTGTTCATTACCGTCTATGGGCTTCGCAGCGGCGAGGTGCGGCAACTCCGCATGGACGACATCGACTGGGAACAGGAAGTGATCCGCGTTCACCGCTCCAAGCAGCGCAAGACCCAGCGTTATCCCCTGGTGGCGGCCGTGGGAGAAGCGATACTGCGTTATCTGCGTGAAGTGCGCCCGCGATGCCCGCGCCGTGAAGTGTTTCTCACGCAGGTTCAGCCATTCCGGCCACTCACGGCGGCCGGCTTCGGTACGAAGGTGCGGAAGCGGTTTGTGAGGTTGGGACTCGTACCACCTTGTTATGGCCCGCATGGGCTTCGGCACTCCTGCGCCACTCATCTGCTGGCCGAAGGTTTTTCGATGAAGGATATTGCCGACCATCTCGGCCACGTCTCTCTGGCGGCCACACAGATGTACGCCAAGGTAGACATCACCGCACTGCGCGAAGTGGGGCAACTCGACTTGAGCAATCTGGCCGCCTATGCCGAGCGCAGCGCACATCTCGCCACTCCGATCTATCCCAGAGGCAGCATGGAAGCACTTCAGGCCGTAGCCGCGATCAGTCTCGGAGGTCTGCTATGAAGCTTTCCCCGGCGATCGAAGTGTACATCGCATACAAGCGTTCTCTCGGCATGGGCTTCCGCAGCGAGGCCGTCATCTTGCGCGCCTTCATCAAGAGTGTGGGCGACGGCGATATACGGCAGGTTCGTCCGCAGGCCGTCCGCCGGTATTTGGACGGAAATGGGCGAGTGACTTCGTTCTGGTTTGCGAAGTATCACACCCTGGCAGCCTTTTACCGCTACGCTGTGGCCCGCCATTATGTCCAGAAGAGCCCCTTGCCACGCAGCAAGCCGCAGGCGCCCGAGAAGTTCCAACCCTACATCTACAGCAACGACGAGATGCGGAAGCTCATCGACGCTGCCGATTCGCGTCACCGTTTCGTCTGGCTTCTGACGCCAGATACCGTCCGCACCCTCTTGTTGCTGTTGTACGGCACAGGGCTCAGGATCAGCGAAGCATTGAGCCTGAACCTCGGAGACTTCGATCGCGACTCCGCTGTGCTCACCATTCGCGAGACCAAGTTCTTCAAGAGCCGACTGGTTCCCATTGGTCCCGACCTGCGCCGCGTCCTGGAAGCGTATATCGATCAGCATTGGCCGCCAGTTCTGCGCACGGAGACTACACCACTGCTCGGGACCATCAAGAACGAGCGCATTCTGCGCCAGACCGCGGAACTGGTCTACAAGCGGCTGCGCGAAGAAGCCGGCGTCCATCGCTCCACATCAGCGCGATTTCAGCCGCGGCTGCACGATTTCCGTCATACCTTTGCCGTGGTCCGGCTTGTCACCTGGTATCGCGAAGGCAAGAACGTGCAACGTCTGCTGCCGCACCTGACTACCTATCTGGGGCACGGCAGAATTCAAGACACCGCGCGCTATCTCTCGATGACAACAGAACTGCTCCAGCAAGCCAGCCTGTGCTTCGAGCGTTATGCCCGCCCGGAGGTGCCCCGTGTCTGACCATCGACTGCTCGGCGTTTGGGTGCGGCGGTTTCTCCTGGAGCACGTGGTGGCGGAGCGCAACCTCTCCCGGAACACTCAGCGCAGCTATCGGGACACATTCGCGCTTCTGCTGCCATTTGTCAGTACCCGCAAAAGAAAACCCATCGACCGACTGTGTGTGGCCGATTTTTCCGCCGACACCCTCAAGCACTTTCTCGATCACTTGGAACAGGAGCGCAAGTGCGCGATCCGTTCCCGCAACCAGCGTCTGGCAGCTATCCACGCCCTGGCTCACTTCGTTGCCGAACATAGCCCGGAGGACGTTGCATGGTGCGCTTCGATTCGTGCCGTGCCGTTCAAGCGCTTTCATCGCAACGAACTCACCTATCTGGAAAAGCCGGAGATGGATGCTCTGCTCGCCGCGCCCGACTGCCACACCGCCCTGGGCCGGCGCGATCATGCGTTGCTCCAGTTTCTGTACAACTCCGGCGCCCGCGCTTCGGAAGCGGCCGGCCTGCAGATCGAAAACCTGCACCTGCGGCCCAGCACGATGAGTGACGTTGAGATATGCGGCAAGGGCCGCAAAACCCGCCGTTGCCCCTTGTGGCCAGCCACTGGCGCAGAACTGCTCGAACTCGCGCGCAATCGCTCGCCCGATGCGCCTGTGTTCCTGAATCACCGCGGCCAAGCTATCACCCGCCACGGCATTCATCGCCTCATCCGCAAATATCTCCCCAAGGCTACAGCCGCTTGCCCGTCTCTCGCGCACAAACGCATTAGCCCGCACATCATTCGGCATACCACCGCCACACACCTGCTCCGGGCCGGCGTGGACATCAACACCATCCGCGCCTGGCTCGGGCACGTCTCCATCGACACCACCAACATCTATGCCGAAGTCGATCTGGAACGCAAGGCGCAGATGCTGAATCACACCAATGCTCTTTCCACGCCTGCTGCTCCAAAGCGGTCATGGAAAGCCAACCCGTCCCTGACGGCCTTCCTCCGCTCACTCTGATTACTTATGTTGCGTTAGCAACGCCACACATCCGCATGGTTACCGCCCTCGACGCTGCTACGCAACATAACTTCCGACGCAACATAAATGCGCCGTTTCGTGTACCAGCGTGGTGAACTCCTCGGCCTTCGACTGGCCGGGAAGAATGGCGATCTTGCCGCCGTAGCTGACGCCCAAAGCCGGGGCAATCTTCTCGTTGAATTCCAGCTTGATGTTCTGCGCGGCAAGAAACGCAATCAGCCGGTCGCGCTGCCCGCCGACTTCGCCGGTAATGGTGCGGTCAAACTCCGGCAGGTCCGCGCCTTCGGTCTGGCCGATGTCGAAGACGTAAACGGCACGAAAACCAATCAGCATCGGTGCGGGCTTGCCGTCCGTGTTGTTGCTCGGCTCCTGCTCTTCCGTGTCTCTCCTGCGCCGGTATCCGATCATGGGGGCGAGAATCTGGATGCCCTTCTCGCCCCTCTTCACAAAACGTCCAAGCTCGTTCCATGCCCGGATGCCCGCAACGTGCGAGGCCGTGGGGCGCTGCCGTGCAATGGCAAGGATGTTGCCAAAGCTGTATTTGTGGAAGCGGGCCATTGCGCCGAGGTACGCGGTCAAGGTCTCGCTCTTGCCCGCCTCAAGCTGCTGAATGAGAAAATCCACGGCCTGCTTGATGACAAGCTGCGCGGGGTTGTCCTTCTGGCTGGTGCGCTGCTGATAAGGGGACGTGCTGCGCTCGGTGCGCTGCGCCGCATTTGTTCTGTGCGGCGCGGCGGCGGCGGCGTTGTTGTTGGTGCTGGTAGCTGCGTAGGTCATGATTTTCGGCTCCTTCGGAGTGGGATTTGCCGTTTTTCAGCCCTGGGAGGGCTAAAAAAAGACATTCGTTTCATGACTGGCGAATTGGGCGCAGTGAGGCGCTGTCAACTCCCGAAGCCCGCAAGGGGCGCGGAAGCGAGCACGGCGGTTTTTATGCCGCGCGGAGCTGCACAAGCGGAGTTGACAGAAGGAGCCGAACGGAGCCTAGAGTTCGCCGGGAAACGAATGTCGAAGGCGTGGACCAGCCGAAGGCTGCACCGCATTGCTTTTCAGGGTCGGCGTTGCGGGCAGGACACAGGCCCGCATGGATGGGAAGCGTAGAACGCCAGTTTTACCGGCGTTCGAAGCGGGGGAAGGGCGCAGCATCCTTCCCGTGAAAGAATCGTTTTTGATTGCAGAGTTTTGCGGCGGGTAGGTCTAGGTCTCTGACCGCGTGATGTTGTTTCTTTCGTAGCCGAACTTCTGGCGTGCCTTCTTGCGCGTGAACTGCCAGTTGATGGTGACGTGGTGGCGGTTCATCTTTCGGTCCCAGGCTTTGGCTTCCCGTCGTAGATCGCTTAGTGAAGGAATACGGCGTTGGCCGAGGCACTGGCGGCTGAACAGGCTGATCTCGATCTCCGCCTGGTTCAGCCAGCTTCCGTGTTTCGGGGTGTAATGCACCGTGAAACGCTCCCACAACAGGCCGCCGATCTTTTCACCGAACCGGTCCACCAGCGCCTTGCGGTTATGTGAACTCAGATTATCCATCACCAGATGGATGGTTTCGGCCTCCGGATAGCTGGCAACGATCTCCACCAGATAGTCGGCGAATTGCGGTGAGGAGCGGTTCGCGGTTGGTTTGGTAAAGTGCCGGCCGGCCTTTGGCTGGACACCGCAGAAGACGTTGGCCGTGCCGCGCCGCTCGTACTCGCAATCACGCCGAGCAATCCGTCCCGGCCGCATCAGCCGCGGCGGGCGGACATCGGCGTGCAGCACCACAGGCTTCTCATCCACACAGACCACTGGCTCCTTTTCCGATAGCGGCTTTTCGTAAATCTTGAGTACGTCCTCCATGCGGGCGATGTACTCTTCATTCAGTTCCGCCACGCACCACATTTTTTTCCCGCCACGGCTTCAGTTCGTGGCTCTGAAGCAGGATGCGGATCGTCTCCCGGCCCACCTGCGGCGCCAGCTTCCGCTTCACTGCTTCGGTGGCGATCAGGCGCACACTCCACCGCGCTATGCCCTGTGGCGGCGGCGAGCACACCATGGCAATGATCCGCTGGCTCTGTCCTACGTCCAGTGCGCGCTGTTTGCCGGGCCGCGGCCTTTCATACAGTGCCGACTCCAGCCCTTCCTCCTCATAGCGCCGGGCAATAGCTCGCACCGTTTTCGCAGCTACGCCCACACTGGCAGCCACCTGCGCCGCCTTCTGCCCACGGTCAAGCTGGCGCAGAACCAATGCACGCCGCAACACTCGCGACGATCCCCGCCCCTTCGTCAGCATCCCGGAAACCTGCTGACGGTCCTTACTCTTCAACTGAACATGCACCCGATGGTAGCTTTGCATGTCCCCACTATGCAGCCATTCAAATCGCGATAAAAGTGCCTGCAAAGATACATCTTTAAACAGTCAGAGACCTAGGAGTATGCTACTAGGTCTTTGACCGTTTAATTCTGTACCATCTCCGTGCCCCATCCATTCGCCGTTTTTCTGGCGAATGGGTGGGAAACTGCGAACCCTAAAGTCCGAAATCATGCGGTCAGAGACCTAGCTGTAGAAGAAGGCACGTTTAGCGTATAGCAGATCATGTTAGAGCCCTGCTTTCGAAGCTCGCATTGCAATCGAAGGAATAGCCTGTTACGGACACAGTGGCCCCGCCAGGGATAGGAGTGGCAGCCCTGCATCAGGTTGCTTTGGATTCGTTTGAGAGGTCTTGAACCTCTCAAACCTGAATGCACGCATGGTGATCCATGTGCTAAAATCCCGAAAAACAGGTGGGATCGATGGAAGAGAAGGATTCTCCTTACGATGCGGTATTTCATTTCCGTGATGTACAACTGTGCGAAGCGTTCATGGAGGATATTCCAGAGATACAGCTTCGCGAGCGGCTAAGAAAAAGCGAGTCTCTTCGCAACAGGACTTTTCCTGGGTTTCGAGTGACAAAGACTTTGCCGACCCATCGGCAAATGACTACGGTATTCAAGAGAGAAATTGTCGATCGCAAGGATGGCGATCTCGCGTCTTTTCTTTGCACCCTCTGGATCAGAAAACACTCCTCTCTTGCCAAAGACGTTTTATTGTTGCTCGGCGTCGAGACTAAGACTCCCGAAGACGCTCGCTCATGGATCGGTGCAGTACATCAATCTCTCGAACAGAGTTCCTGGGAAAACCTGATAAGAACGGCGGTGCACTCCGTTGCTGATCGGTACCCAAATGAACAAATACAGATATTTTTCTCCATAGTAGGGTATGGGAAAGACCAGGAGTGCCTTCGCAGGGCAGTACTTGACGAACTCGATGGAGTTGCCGCTGACCCTTCATTGCGTAAGAACAAGATTCTTGAGGCCCGTGAAGCGGCACATGCCGATGTCGAGAGGTTGGAGGCACTGAGACTGCAATTGCAGCGGCAACTAGAGGGAGAGCGAAAGCAGGCTTTGACGGAACTCGATGATCTCAACAAAGAGCATGAACGCGTCTCTTCCGAAGCCGAACAGTTCGACAAGTTGATCAACGAGCTTACTGCGCAGTTGGAACGTACTAAGGAAGAAAAGAACAAGGCGAAGGAGGGCTACGACGCATTAGTTAAGAGACTTAAGGGGCTGGCTAAAGCTATCTCTGTGAGGAAAGACAACCTCTCAGCTCGAGAAGCAAAGATTCAGGCCGAAATTGAGGCGAGTGACGAGTCAGTATCAAGGCGCTCTTCGCAAATCGTTGCATTCGGTGAGCAACTAGCCACATTGGAGAATACACAGAAGGAGAAGGCGAATGTGCTGCCTGGTGACGTGGCGACTGACAAGGATTCATCTCAAACTGCGCATATTGGCAATGCTCCGGTGACACCAGTAGTTACAACAACCCCTGAAATTCTAATCGATGATGAATCTCGGCTTGAATGTAACGCAATTTGCTACCAGGGCATTCAGCGAGTTTTTCGCAACGCCGTTGTGTCGTTCTTAAGAGATCGGATGACTCGCGCTTTTCCAAAGGACTGGTCAAGCCGGCTGAAGAAGCCTTTTGGAGATGAATGGACAAAAGCCGAATCAAACGCGAATCTCTCAAGAGCCAACCTCGGCACTACAACGATGGTTCATGATGACTTCGATCTCTTGGGAACGAATCACTTCTACAACGTCTTTGATATCCACTTTGACAAACTGTTTACAGTGGAAGCTGGACACCGCGCGGATGCAATGAAACCAGTGAAAGCTAGATTCATGGGCAATTTGAAAGCCATTAAGGACTGTAGAGATCCGTTGTCGCATCCAGTGGAGGAAGAGGTGCCCCTACAGGAGGCACAGCATCTTCTGTATTGCGCCCAAGAGATTCTGAAATGGATCGATTGCATTAACGAAGCCAAGGAGCTTGCTCTATTAGGCAATCGATTGGTTGGAGCGGACGCAGACGAACAACCGCAATTACGCCGACTTCCAAGTGAGGACAGCATTTACCTTGAGTTCGTTGGACGCAACTCGCTTTTGCGTGATTTGTCCGAATGTTTTGCCAATCCTATGAACAAGAGATGCTTGCTGGCGGGCGATGGGGGTAAAGGAAAATCAGCAGCCGCGTTCAGATTTGTCCAGCATCTTCCTGCTTCGGCTGGAGAGTATTCTGTCATCTTGTGGCTCAGCGCGAAAAGGAGAAGGTTTCGTGAAGGAGTGGCAACAAAAATCGAAACTCCGGATTTCACAAACGTGGAGGAGGCAGTCGACCGGATTTTGAATGAATACGGTGCCACATTAGACGACATGAAAAAAGATTTTAACTCAAGGAAGAAACTACTCTTCGAATATCTGGATGATTTTCCTGCCTTCATTGTCGCCGATGACATCGATTCCGTTCTCGAAGATGACGATGTAGTTGGACTATTTACACACGAAGTTCCTCACACTCGTTCAACAGTTCTTTTGACGTCCCGGCGTTCAATCCCTGGGATCCGAACATTCACGGTTTGCGGTTTTGATCAATCAGAAGCAGAAGAGTTCATAGAAACTAGGATTCGGCTCTACGGTCTTGACAAGAAGTCGTTATCAGGAGCCGCGATAAAGAAGATCGTCGCTTGTACCGACGGCTCACCTCTCTACATGGATGACCTACTTCGACTTGCAAAGATTCTCGATGTCAACCAGGCGATATCTATTTGGACGGAAAAGGGGGGAGATGAAGCTAGGAAGTACGCACTGCAAAGGGAAATCGAAAAGCTTTCTTTGGACGGGCGCAAGGTGCTCGTAGCCGCTGCTGTTCAAGAGGAGCCGATATCATTTGCGGAGATGACGAATATTCTCGAGTTTTCTGAAGAGAGGCTTCTCTCAGCTCTCATTGAACTTCAAACGCTCTTTCTCTTTCCGAAGGCTCCTGTTGTCGAAGGTGAACAGCGTTATCAAATCAACTTGAATACGAAAAAGCTCGTTAGGCTCGTCGAGGGCTCGAACGAGTTCTATGCGCGCATCGAGAATCAGAGCAAAGCCCTCGCTGGAAAGCTCCCGACGGTTCAGCATGGATTGGTGGCATCGCTAATTAGGCAGGCCATGCTGCGGTTCAATTCAGGACAACAAGGTGACGCTGAATCGATCCTTTTGGGTGCAATTGAGAAGTATCCAAACGCTGCGGACTTGCACGGCGTGCTCGGTTTCATGTACAGACGCATGGGACGTGTCGCCGACGCGACGACCCATTTTGAAGCCGCGTACAAGTTGAAGTCGAAGAATCCGGAAACATACCTTCAGTGGATTAAGATGGAGATTTCTGAAAGAGAATGGTCGAAGGCAATAGGCGTGGCAAATCAGGCGCTAAAGATGGTTCCAGACGCCTACGAGATAATCGAGAGGAAGGTTTACGCGTTGCGCCAAGCTGGTTTCGACCTTCATCGCGGACTTCATTCAGAGAAGGCTGCGAAAATGTGGATCGAGGCAGTTGAAGAAATTGCCAGATCCATGAAGTCTCCGGAAACTCTCGCTTCCGGTTCGCGACAATTGAACGCATCAATGTACTACACTATGGTTATTTGTCTCGACATGTTGAATGAGTTCAGAGAAAGGAATCGCTGGCTTGATCGTTGGGAGCGTGAACACCCAGATGATTCCATGGTTGCAGTTGAAAAGGAGTATCTTGAGAAGAAACGTGGCAGTCTGTTAGCAGGCGTTCGTTAGAGGGATGCAAGAGATCGCTCACTTTTCAGCCCAAGCGTGCAATGTGCAGTGGAGGGTCTAATCGGTGTTGATCATGGGGATTTGTAGTGAACCGACGGTCTAGGATGTGGTGATCGTAAGCCGAGGTGATCAATCAGAATGTTTCCGCAGGCCAAGTTGGATAGGTATCGGCAACGCTGGTTTCTTTGCGAATTATCGCCTTGAATCACGTGACAGCCATCTCCTGTTTGTCAGGTTCAATTTTAACTTTCGTGCGCAGCCGCACATTGAGCGCATCCAGTATACGGATCGCACGTTCCAGTGTGATGCCGAAGTAATCATTGCGCTCGTCACGTGAAACCTGCGACTCGTGAACGCCGAGCCGCTTGGCCAAATCGCGCTGCGAGATTCCCTGGGCAATGCGCAGTGAAATTAGCAAACGCCCAAGTCCGCGGAGGTTCTCCAACTCGTCAAACTTACCCCGCTTCAGCCGTTCGTAGCTCTCTACTTCCTCTTTCAGTTGCAGATGAAAGGACTCGATGGGATCGATGACGCGCTTGATCTCGTCGTCGGACAAACCCGTGGCCCTGAGCCGATCCCGATGCTCGGCGAGCCGGCCGCGCTCTTCCTCAAGACGAGTGGTTGCGAGTTGGTATTCAGCTTCGTTGCGAATCATGACGGTCCCCCATATTTGATCTTTACGATGCCCCGCGGCTCGCCGTCCCGGCGCGACTGGCGGAAGGCGGAAGGAAACTCAAGTTCATGGCCGAACTTGTCGCGGATGCCGCTGCCGAGGCCAAGTCCGGGCACATGCGGGTACAGTTCGACCCGATAGCGATGCCACATGGGAAGCTGGCGTTTGGGATAGCCACGATAAGGGCGGCGCGAGGCCGGGTCCCAAGTCCAAACCTTGTACGGATCGAGGCGATTGAGCTGCTGCGCCAGCACTCCGGACGCGAGCGATTTCAGGTCGCATACGAAGTATCCGTCGATGTCGTTGGGATGGTCCTTGTCCTCCACGAACGAGCCGTCGGCGAATATTTCGCGGATGCCAACTTGCCAAAGCTGGCGGGCGAGAATCTCCAATCCGCCGACAAGTTGTTCGCGCCAGGCGGCATCCCAAGTCGAGTCGGTGTTCTGCTTTCTGCCGCCGCGCACGAGTCCCGATTGGCGCAATTCATCGAAGGAAAGCTCGTAGTCTCCTGGCGGTAAAAGGCCGTCGCTGTCGAAGGGAGGAATGACTGGCATACAGAAAACCCTTCTCTAGGCAAAATAGCCTAGTATGACAGTTCTGTCAAGTATAACTATTGAGTTTAGTTCGGCGTGCTTTCATATCCTGCTCAATAGATGGTGGTTAATGGACTCTGAATTCTTTCGACAGCGTCGAAAGAATTCGCCGGATGCGTCTGGAGTATTGGCTGAATTTTGTTGCGCTGATTTGGATTTTTCAAACGCTCTCTGAAAAATCAGGTGATGGCAATTTCCTGGGCCAATGACGTGCTCTGGCCGATTTCCAGCGCAGAGGTCTTGGAGACATCGGCGCTGAGTTGCGGGCTGAGCTTGGTCATGTCGTCGGTGAACAGGGTTGCTTCGTGGCTGGCGCGGGAGATGGAGACGTAGCCGAAGCGGGAGTTGAGCAGGTCCGGGTGGACGCCGGTATCGGCGTTCACGAGGACGCGCTCAGCGGTGAGGCCCTGGGCACTGTGGCTGGTCACAGCGTAGCCGTGGTCAAAGTGCCGGTGTTCCATGGCGTTGAATTCGACCTGACGATTGCTGTCGAGACGGGCAGAAATGCGGCCGTCCGGCGCGATGGACTCTATGCCGGCTAGATCGCGATTGGCGACGCCAAGCGACTTGTCGGGCGCGGTGAACTGGATGCGGTCACCTACCGAGAACTCGCGGTCGATCTCGCGGTAGACGCTGACGCCGGTCAGGCGGCGCGGGTCATAGGTCGCCTCTTCGCCGGAGGACTTCTCGACCGTGAGGAGGTTGGCGGCGGGGTTGATGGCCACAACTGCGCCGTAAGTTCCGGCTTCGACTCCGGTGGTCCTGCTGCCGCGCGCATAGCGGATCACATCGTTGATCTCGTAATGGCTGGCCCAGGAGCGTTCGGCGCCAGTCATGTCCTGGCGCTGAACAAGGACGCGGAAGGTGTAGTCCTCTGGCGCAACGGTTCCGTTGGCCTTGAGTTCCTGCCGGACGGCGACGTTCAATTCGCGCCGAGAGGCGTTGTCCGGCGAGACGATCAGGGTCTTCTCGGGCGACTCGACATAGCTCCTGGCGATAGCCTGAATGCGCTCTTCCGTGCCGGAGATCTCTTTCACGCGGCCCTGCTGCTGGAGAGATTCAAGGGCGGATGAGACTTGGCCTTTGGCTAGCAACTCAATCGCGGATTTGAGCGCCGGGTCTTTCTGGCGAACGATCTCGTCGAGCTTGGCCGTGCGCATTCCTGCTTCCTGTAACTGTTCGAAGGGACGACCGGCTTCGACACCCTGATGCTGGCGAGTATCACCGATCAAGAGCACGCGGTCATTCGGGCCGAGCCGCGCCAGGAACTCGCGCATTTGGTTGGTGCTGGCGAGGCTGGTCTCATCGACAAAATAGAAGTGCCGTTGCTCCAGACTGGCAGCGTTGGGCGAGCGGGCCAGGAACCCTTGTAAGGTTCCTGACTCGATGCCAGCCTCTTTAAGCTGGCGAGCGGCGCGGGAGGTCGGGGCGAAGCCTTCGACCGCGTAGCCATGCAATTCAGCAGTGTCGCGGACAACGGAAAGGGTAGTCGTTTTCCCCGCGCCGGCGAACCCTTGAATACCTTGGGTGCGATCGGGAGAACTGAGTACATCTTCAACCACGCTTTGCTGGGCACGGTTGAGATGCGGATGCTGGTTGGCAACTGTGATGGCCTGCATCCGCGAGAGAACTGGCTCCACCTGATTCTGTCCTTCACGCACGCGGCGGACGATTTCGTGCTCGGCCTCGATGGTCTTGGCGGTGGTGAACTGGCGCGCAGGCTGGCTTTGCGAACGATCAACAATCCGAAATTCGCCGGAAGCAAGACGGGCATCCAAGTTACCGCGCACCTGGGAATAGGTGACTTCGCCCATGCCGCGACGGAGACCATCGCGGATCAACGCACGCTCATCGACCACAGCCTCGCGCTCGAAGTTCTTGTCGCGTGAAAACGTAAGCGACTCCCGCACACGATCAACCGAATTGACGGGCTTCTCCTGATGTTGAAGCCGCTCGTGCGCGGCACGGACAACGGCCTCAGCCTGGTGGCCGAAGTCGGCTGCGAGCTTGCGATGCGCTGCCATGACTTCGCCGGGAGAATGAATCCCCTTGCGGTCGCGCGTCGAGTGAGCGGCGATTTCTGCTGCTTCCGATCCAGTGTGCCCGGTGCGCTCCAGATAGGAGCGAATCTGCTGGCTGCGAGGGCTGGATGCGTCAAGATACTCCTGCGTGTAGCCCTTGATCTCAGGCGCGCCGCTCCGGCCAACGGTGATTTCATACCCAAGCTGACGGAGCCGGTAGGTCAGTTCCGATTGATAGATGGCCGTTGCGAATTGCTGCGATTGAAAGAGCCCGCGCTCCTGAAGAGCGCGGCATTGACCGTTGTCGCGTTCGGTGAGGTTGAAGACGACCGCATGCGTGTGGAGCTGCGGCGCGACGTAACCATCGACTGGGCGGGCGGTGTCGTGCTCGAACTTCGCGGCAATGAATTTGGCTGTGGCCTCCGGCGCGTGGTTGCCTCCGATCCGAGCCTGGGTGTAGTTTTCAAGCTGCTCAAGCGCGACACGGACACTTTCGCGGTGGGCTAATCGCACATTGGGGTCGCTGCCAACCAGCGCAGTGATAGAGACAGATTTGGGAGCTGAGAAGGTTGCGTCCCAACCGGCGCGATGGTCCATCGTCCTTACGGTCCTGCCATCTGCATTTTGGTATTCATACGATGCACGCTGGCGAACGAGCTGTTCGCCGGTCTGCGGATGCTGGCCCTGGCTGAGCTTGGCGAAATCCTCGGCGGAGACGGCACCGGTAAGGCCGAAGTGCGAAGTAAGCCGGCCTTGCCATTCGCCTTGAATCACCCCACGCTGGGACCAATAGTTCTGCTCCTTGGCTGTAAATTCTTTCGCGTGGTAGATTCCCGCTTGGCCTGCGGAGAGTGCCTTGGAAATGGTCAGCATCGCCGTTTACTCCATCTGGTGTCCGCCGTGTTGAATCTCATACTCAGGGAACTGAAGATTGCCTTGAATTTCTTGTGGCTCTGCCGGAAGAAGCGTGGTTGGAACAATCAGGTCATCCATTTGGCGCTCATCGAATCCGGGGCTCTTCTCTTCAAGTGCAATGAACGGGAAGGTAAACCGCGCAACGTGATTGCCGTACTTCAGGAAGCCGCGCAGATCGTCGAGGCCTGAGACCTCAGACGGCAGAACGAGCGGCTCGGTCTGTCGGTCGAGCATAAAGTTGCGCCCTCGGCGTGTGCCGTCATAGTGCGTCTCGCGGAGCCGTTCGATTTCTACCTCACCTATGGCCTCGCTAACCCACTTCGCGGCGCGCGGCTCCGTCGTCCGAAGAAAGATCTTTGTCGCTGGTTGCGACAACATGGCCTCGGAATCCTCACCGTACCTTGCCTCCATCTGGCTGCGTCCCTGGAATCCCAGGATGACCGGGTTCTGCGATTTGCGATTCTCGGTAATCGCTGTGTGGAGCTGGGGCAACCGTTGCAGGCTGGCCAACTCGTCAATCACAAACCACACCGGCTTCTGGTCCGGCATTGGCTCGTTCAAGAGGCGCAAGACGAGCGTGTCGATCCACAAACTGATGAGCGGGCGCAATGCTTCGCGCATAGTCGGGCGCGATGTGATGAAGATCCAACCGCGCCGCGTCTCGGCCCATTTGGTGGCTGTCCAGACTGAGGTTGTCTCGTCTTCTTTGGGAAGTAGCCGAAAGCTGTCCGCGCTCATATTGAGGGAGCCAAGGACGCCGGTTCTTTGCTGCGGCGCTTTCGGATCAATCAGTGCCCAATATTCTGTTTTCCTGACTCGGCGGTCGATTTCGTCGGGATCGGACATCCATTTAATCAGGTCTTCCGGCGTAGGCAGATAGCTGAGAAGATGCGCGAATATCTTCTGCGGAGCCTCGACGAAAAAGCGATTCGTCACGCCCTCTGGCTGATAGAGCGACACTGCCAATGCCTTGGCTTCGGCCTTTCGGCGCAATTCCTTTGACGGATTCCAGTACGGCATACGGGCGTCGAGCGGATTGAGCACAATATCGCCGCGATGTGGATCGTAGAACTGCTTCACAAACTCGCAGGCCGGATCATAGACAATGGCGCTGTCGCCTCGCGCATCGACCTGATAGAGCATCTGGCGAATGATGCTCGACTTCCCTGATCCGGTGTCGCCGACGATGAGAAAATGCTTGTTTTCGGCGTTGCGCGGGATGCGCAACGGCAGCTTGGAATCGTCGGTCGTGATGCCAATGCCGTTGCCGGATACGGCCGTAGTGAACTCCTTCGCGTTTCCAAGAACCGGGCCTTTGAGACGGCGGCCGTAGCGCAATTGCTTGATGCGCTGAATGTCCTTCCGTATCGAGAATGGAAGTTGCAGGATGAGTGCCGCGAGTCCAAAGACAAACTGCATATTGAAGAGCTTGTAGAGTGGAATGTCGCCGTAAATCCAGTGTGCTATCCATGCGTGAAGCACCTTGTTTTGATAGTTGCGCGGATCTTCTCGTGCAAGGTAGTAGAGGCTATGGACTGCGGTCTGCGGGGTAAGTGTCATCGGCAATGGCTGGCCCCCGAATTGCGGAGTGGAACCAGGCTGTACATCGGCTTCAAGAGCGATTCTGCCCGGCGTCTCGCCGTCGGTCACATAGAGCATTTGATACTTGTTTACAGAATGCGTGATGCCCGCTGCTTCGGTCCGCAGGTAGTACGGAATGTAGTAGCGTTGAAGCGGCGGCAGGCCAAATTGCAAGCGCAGATAAACAAAGAATCCCGTCGCAACGCAAGCGAGAAAGAACGCTCCGAGCGTGTAGATATAGTGGCGCGGCGGCCAGATGAAGGACTCCCTGCGACCCCATAGCTGAACGGTTGGCATAAGCTATTTCTCCTGTTTCTGGCTGCGTTTGGCGAGAAGTTCCTGAGCCTTTGCGGCCTTGGTTGTCTGCACCTGGCGGAAGAGCATGTTGAGCTGATCCTGGGCCATCTTGTCGCCGCGCAAGAGTGGTTCGAGCGTGCTCATTAAGAGCATCTGGATGCCGACAAGTTCGGTGAAGATATGCATCTCCAGACCTCCCCGGCTGCCGGCAGGCTCGCTGCGCAACAGCACATCCCGTGCCCATTCGCGGAGGTTCTGGCCGCTCGCTTCTGCCTTCTTTAACAGGGCTTTCTCTTCCGCCCGTGTGAATCGGGTGGCGACACTTTGGGTACGGCTTTCCCGGCCCCTGATCCGCGCGAGTCGGCTTTCGAGGTCGAGTGTTTCGGTGGACATTTCTTACCTCCATTTCGCGCCGGCAGTTGTGGTTCCCGATGGAACCACAGAGAAACACACAAAGCGCATAAGTGCTGATCTTTCTGCGTGATCCCAAATGGAACCAACTTGGGTGCAAACGCAACCCTTTCAGGGATGGAGTGTCGAGATACAGCCGGTGCGAAGCACCGAACGGGCATCAGGCTGCTCCATCCCTGCTGCGCGGACGCGAATCGTTGGCGGTTCCTACCCCTCTTGCAGCCTTGGCAGGACGCGGCTGAGGTTCTGCATCATCTCCATTCTGGGGTGAACGACGAATACGAAGGCTCTGAGCGGAGCGGGCGGCTTCCGGGGACCGGAGGTACTCCTGAAAGTCGCGGTCCTTGGCAAAGACGTAGGCCAGGGCCTTGTCCACGACCTCATCGGCGGAGGCGTGGAGAAAGGCGGCGTACTGGTCGATCTGCTCGGCTGTGTTCCGATCGAGGCGGATCGTGGCGGAAACTTGGCGGGTTTGAACGATCTCAAGCAGCGGCATTTTGCATCTCCTTTCGGTGGTTGAATTGAATCTGGTTAGTGCGGTCAATCTCCGCCCTTGCAGTCGAGAGAATCTCGATTGCGTAGATGCGGCAATCGCCGGGGTAGAACTCGAAGCTGCGGCGGACTTCGAGCATGGTGAGAATGTCCGCAATAGGCAAGCCTTCGGCCAGCCAAAGGCGAGCCGAGGCAGTATCTGCCATCCGGCGCGTGTGGGCGATGGGGTCATTCGCGGAAGCTGCTGGTTTACGGATGGCTTTCAGCATGGCTTGACCTCCCCAATGTTGTGGCTTCCGGCTTGGTAGACATACTCTGTTTGGAACGTCTGTGAGCCACGGTTGTAGCCGTTCAATCGCAGCACTTCGCGGATAACTCTGCGCCCTGGTTCGCGCTCTACGTGAATGACGAGATCAACGGCCTCGCCGATCTCAGCCTCCACATCCTCAAACGTCGCCTGGGAGTGGCTGCGCAGCACGAGGTTTGCAAAGCGGCGAAGCGCCTTTGCAGCCGAGTTGGCGTGGATCGTGGCGAGCGAACCGGAGTGGCCGGTATTGAAGGAATCGAGCAGCGTGCGCGCCTCGATTCCCCGAACCTCGCCGAGGATGATCCGGTCTGGCCGCCAGCGAAGAGCGGCCTTCAAAAGGTCGTCAAAGGTGACCGGTTTGCGGTGCGTATCGGTCTGGCATTCGGTAGGCAGGATGTTCGGCTTGTCGATCGATAGCTCCGATGTATCTTCAATGACGACGATGCGCTCATGGTCTGGGATCGCCTGTCCCAAAATGTTGAGCAACGTCGTCTTGCCCGTGCCGGTGCCTCCACTGATAAGAATGGTCTGGCCGCGCTCGATTTGCTCGGCCAGAAAGTCCGCAAGCGGACGCGTGAGCGTCCCGCGGGCAATAAGGTCCTCGATGGTGAAATGGCGGCTGGTGAACTTGCGAATAACCAATCCAGGAGCGTTGCGTACGACGGGTGGAATCACCGCCGCAAGGCGGCTCCCATCAGGGAGCTGCGCGTTAAGCAGCGGGTTGTCTTCGTCGAGCTTTTTGCCGAGCTTGTTGGCGACGACTTCAAGCCCGGTCCGAAGACGCTCTGCGTCGAACTGAACGCTCTTGTCCTGCGTGATGTTTCCGTCACGCTCATACCACCATGTTGAGTCGGGATTGCCCATGATCTCGCTCACTTCCTCGTCGAGCAGCAACGGCTCGATGGGTCGCAGAAACGGGAGTATCAGATCGAAGCTCATGCGCGCCTCACAGCGAAGGAAGCCCAGCGCACCGCCAGGCTTCCGCAAATGTGGAGAGAGGGCCTATGCGGCCTCTTCCTCCAGGTTGATGTCCTCGCGCTCTTCCTCTTCCGGACTGGCCTTCTCGGCACGGTCGAGCTTCAAAATCGAAGAGACGCGCACTTCCCATACGCGCTGTTTGGCGTTGGTCTTCTTGCTCGTCTGTTCGCGGCTGCGAAGCTCGCCTTCGACGGACAGATGCGTGCCCTTCGCAAGCGTCTTCGCGTAGTCGGCAAGTCGGCCCCAGACGATGCAGCGATGCCACTCGGTGTGGCCCTTGTACTCGCCGCTCTTCTTATCCTTGTACGAACTCTTGGTTGCAAGCGAGAGCACGGTGAAGCTGGCGCTGTTGGCGGTGTGGGTCGTGGCGTCTTGCCCGAGGAATCCGATAAGCGTTATGCGGTTCTGATACATGGTGAAGTCTCCTAAGTTGAATTCCCGGATTGGCCGGGTCACCCATTGGCGAAGCCTGAGCGAGAGGCCCGGCTCCCAAGTGCCAAGCCGTGCATTCTGGAGCAGGGACCCAAACTTGCTTTGGGAGAGGAGTCCGGAAAGCAGAGCGGCGACGTGCCGCCGGGCGCCGGAAGAGGCCCGAAGCGTGTGACCGAACAAGCAAGGGAGAAACCCCAGAGACGAACGCTTCATGATCTGCATCGACCGAGGCATTCTCGGCGTGCTGCGCCCGCGCCCCAACCTGCTGAACCTCTTGTTTGCCGCGCGTTCAAACCCAGACTGAAGCGAATGGCGACGGCTCCGCATTGCCGGTTTGGACACGCTTCTCCGTCTGCGAAGAAACGAAGGGCCTATCTGTCGCGATTTGTGACCGCGAAAGGACATGGAAAAAGCCTCGTATGGGTTGTGGGTTCGACTACTCGAACGCCTGGTCTGCCCGGAAGCGGACGATGGTCAATCCGAGAGGATTCACATCCAGCTCGCTGTTCTTCACGGTTTCTCGGAAGACATAGGTGACGCTGGCTGTCCAACGCTCGCGCTTGAGTTCGGTATGATCCGCAGGATTCGTGAAGACTTTCAAGAATTCAATCCGCGCCGAATAGGGCGACTGCCGCAAGTCATCCAGGACGACCTCTTTCACTTCGATATCGACATATGGAAGCGAGCTGTCCTTAATGTAGGTCGGGATGATGTTGTCCTTGCGTTCCTGGTCGATGACAGCACGCTGAACGTCGCTGTTGAGGAAATAGAGCGCGTTGGTTTGGTCGCGCTCGATGGTGAACCGATTGCGGCTGAAGTACAACTCTGCCCATTGACTCAGGTAATACTTGTTCTCCGCTTCCTGCGGGCGATAGTTGAAGTTGCGATAGTCGATCGCTTCCGCCCGGCCCACGTCGTTAATTCGGACGATCATGGGGTGCATATTGGCAAGCGCCCGCTGGCTCTTGAAGACGAGGCCGGCGAGCGCGAGACAGATTACAGCAAGCACGAGAATCGTCACCTTCAGGTAGGTATTCATTACGAGTGGGTCGCCACACTGTTCGAGGTACCGTTCGGCGGCTCGTGTGATCTCCGGTGTTGCTTTTGTCTGTGTGTTCATGTTTCAGCTCCTTTAGCTTTTTCTAGATGAAGGCGCGTAGCGCCAGCATTGCTGCCATCCCGATACCACCGCCGCCTCCGCTGGTGTGACCGCTGAAGAGGGCCTGTGTCATGGTTGGAATCTTGAACAGGATATAGATATTGACGAGCACCAATAGAATGAGAAGCGGCAACGTCTGGACAATGGTTGATGGATCCGAAACGCTCTGTCCGAGTTGGATGTAGTAATTGGTCAGAACGTGGGATAGGACATTCATTGCGGCGGCGGCTACGACCTTGTAAAAGCTGAATCCAAGGTATGCTTTGAGCCATCCCCAAAACAGCCAATCGAGCTTGTCGAATACGAGAAACGGAATAAAGATAGGTCCGAGCAGTCCGATAATCGTAGATGCAATTGCGCCATAGGCCAGAATCGCGGAGACAATCGCCGCCAGAGCGCCAAGCAGGAATTGCACGACGAAGTAGACGATTGCATAGTATGGCGACATGATGCTGGTCAGCATCGACGGTCCGGTCTTGGAGGAAGCAGCGTGGATGTCGTTCAGCATCGTGGCGGAGCCGTCAGCCCCGATGAGATTCACAAGATTGGCGGTCCCGCCGTCGATGAATCCCTTGATGGAGAAGCCGAGTCCGGGGATCGAACTGTCGTAGTAATTCACCATCGCGTAAGCAAAAGTGAGAAGCATGAAGAGGCTGATGAATCTTCCTATGTTGAACCCGGCACTGCCCTGTGCCGAAGCGAGCGCCTCTTGCACACCGAACCACACCAGCATGATTGTGGCAAGCGCAACTACGATATGAATCCCCATCGCGGTAATAGAGGGTGCCGCCGTTGCAGCAAGGGACTGGCACCCCTGGGCGATAATCTCGAAGAGACCCATCTCAGCACCTCATGTGATTCTTAGCGGGGCTGCTCAGTATGCTTGTGTCAGCAGATTTGCCGCACCGCTGCTCGTCGTGGTGATGTTGGCGTTGTAGTAGCTCTCATATCCCGCGGAATCGCGGAACGCCGACTTCATCGAGTCTTGCTGTTGTTTTTGGGCAATCATCTGTTGCAGGGCAAAGTTGGCGGCGATCTGGTTCGCGTCCTGCTGGTTACGCAGTTCCAAAAGCAAGGCGAGGTTGATACGCTGTAGGGTTGCCATGATGGTCTGTTGCGAGGCGTCCTGGCTCTGCGTTGCGGCTTCCAGATTTGCGATGTCCGTTTGTCTTGCAACCTGGTTTGCGCGGATCGTTCCAAGAGCTTGCAGGTTGGTGGTCATCACCGAATCGCCAATGTCGATGGTGGCCCCCTGCGCGGCAATTTGCTGCTGGCCGGCGTAGCTCGCCGTGCCGTATCCGGGGACCATATTGGTAGTGCGGGGCACGACCGCTTGCTGATACGAAGCCGAGGCCCCGGCTCCTGTATTCGATGCATTCAGCCATCCCATCGAATTGCCGTATGTGCTGGAAATCTGCTGCATCAGCATCAGGTCGCTGCGGGGCGAAAGAAACCGCTGATAAAGCATCGTGGGCGATTTGATCATTTGGCGATAGAGGTTGTATTGCTGCTGCACGGTGTTGTAGGTTTGCAGGGCCGTCGTGGCGATCTTCACGGTGTTGGTAAAGATCTTTGTTCCGTTCTCGATCTGCTGGGCTTCATTGGCAAGCGATTGTTCTTCATGTTCGATTTGCACGATGGCGTGGCCGGATTGAGTGGGGTCAAAGACAACGCCGGAGCCGAACTGTGCGTGCGCGGAGGGCTGCAACGATGTTGCGAGTCCAATGGCGAGCGTGGTGAAGATCAGTTTTTTCACGGGGTTCTCCTCTCGTTTTCTGTTGAAGGTTTTGGTTGTCAAAACGGCTATCGAGAATTACTGCTGCGCCGCAAGAATCTCTTGCTGAAGCTCGGCGAGATGATCGGTCTGCGGCTTGCACCGTGCATCCCGATCCTTCTTCTTGGCTTCAAGAGTTGCCATTTCCTCTGTGGTGAGCTTTTCTCCCGTCAGCATTCTGGCGGACCCCGCAGTCTCTACGTCGAGGCAGTCCTTGGCATATGCGGGGTATTCGGCGTTGTACTGCTCCTGCAATCGCTGTACCTTCTTGGCTTTGCTCTCGCAGCCCGCGAGGGAGAGAGTAAGCAGGAGCAACAGAGGCGTGAATCGCATGGGGAACCTCCTCAAAACGTCTGGGGTATGGTGTGGTTGCTGTAAGCAGGCAGGAGCATATCCTGCGTAAAATAGATCTTCACGCGATGACCTTCCCGGATCGTGATGGTCGGCGGAATCTGCATGAATCGGTCCAGGATGGTGTTTGCCGATTGCGAAACGCTGCCCGCGGTGCCAGTTGTGAATGCCTGAGAACCGCTGGTGCTGATGGTGCCGCCGCCCTGGGTAATCTCGCCCGCTCCGGCAATCACACCTAAAGCGATAGATGCTCCAAAGATTTCAAAGTAGTGATTGTTTACCTTGTCTTTCAGTCCTTCTTCGCCGATCTGATCAAGACCGTGGAGCTGGTCAAGATCGACCGAATAGCCGTCCGGCATAATCAGCCGATGAAAGACGACAGCCATGCGCCGCTGTTGCCCGAAGCCGGCAGATCCAATCTTCTTTGCCTCGCCGAGAACGACTGTTCCCTCCGGGATGATGACATGCTGGTGGTCGTGCGAATACAGCGGATTCGATACCAGAACCTTGACGGGTCCGGCCGCGTCTCCGTCCAGGCGATTCATCAATACCGTGTCGAGAACCGAGCCCTCATAGACAAGATAGGGCTGACCGACTGCGGAATCAATATCTGCTTCCACTGGACGTTTATATCCCCCGGCAGTCTCTTGCGATTCTCCCGCGGCTCGCGGCGGGACAAGGCTGGAGTTCTCCTGCCGCTGAGCAGCCGCAGACTGTTGCGGCGCTTGCTGCTGTGGCGGATCGGAAGGATATGAGTACACAAGGTTGGAAGCGAACCGGGACTCGTCGGTTCGCTCACGCTCCTTTGCGGCGATAAGCTGTGCCTGCTGTTGCTCCGGGCTGAGTTGGGACTGTGCATTCCCCGACTGCCCATAGCCCGCTTGCGGGCAGGGCTGGCCGGGGACACAAGGCGCGGCAACGCCGGTCGGCCCATAGGACGCGGCGGTTGCTTGCTGAGCTGGCGTCGCAGCGGTGAGTCCTGAATTTGCCGTGAGCGCGGGATCGCCGCCGGTGGCTGCGCCTGCCGCTTGCTGCTGGTCCTTCTCGCGTTGAGCCTTGAGCTGGTTCTTCAAGTCCTGTACGTTGTTGTCGGTGTTGTCCTGGAGCACAGGCTGTGGCGGCTGTCCCTTCGCCGCCTGTTGCGCGGGCGTCTTTTTGGTGGTTGAACTGAAGAGCGCCGCCGCGATGACGAGCAAGGCCGCGCCGAGATACACGATGGTCTTGAGGTTCTTCTGCAAGACGCCCTTGGGATCGAGCACTACCCGGCGCAGCATTGGCTCGGTGCGGGGCTCTGCCGGCACCTCCGGTGGCGGAATGAAGTTGCTCTCGGCCATGGCTGTTACCCCTTCCGTGCGAAGTCCATCCGCTTCTTGCCAAGCTCGACATAACCCGAGTCCATCACCTTCGGGATGATGTACGTCCCATCCCGAAGGTCGTAGTTAATGAGGTTGGGTTTGCCGTCCTTCATCTCGTACACGCTGAACTTCTCCGGCGCATTCGTCTTGATATAGGTGAATTTGTCGTCGTGATAGATCGACTGAATATCGAAGGGCGCCTCATTCGCCTTGTAGGTGTAGTCGAACTTCAATTCGACCGGGTATGCGCTCTTGTACTCATCGACGGCCTGTTCGACGTGAGACTGAAGAGCGGCGAGCTGTTGCCTGGTCTGCTCCAGTTGGGCGGCGGGAACGAACTGCGGGGGTCCGCTGGCCGCGACGATAGAGGAGCGGTCGGCAGGTTCGATTAACACCTTCAAGTCCGGAGTGGCGGGCGTGCCGGAAACGTCTTGCAAGGTGAACGAATAGATATTGCCCTTGTCGGTGATGAGGTTGAGGTTGGAACTGATGCCGGCTTTGGCAGGATGGACAAAGCAGAAGTTGCCCACCACATCCACAATCCAGAAATCCTTGTCGCCGGTCGCGGCCTCCATGATCTTCTCGGTGGTCGGAACCTCGATCAACGTCGTGTACTTCAGTTTCGCGTGGATGGGGATGATGTCCTGAGAGTGGTACTGGACACTGCGCGCCGACGCATCCTGCGCGACGGCTGCAACGGAAGAGAGAACCAGGGCAAGCCCGGCGATGCAGATACGTTTGAGATTCATGCAGCGACTCCTTGGGGGGTGGGAGTGACGGCGCCCGCTTGTGTGCGGGGCCGGAAGGGGAAGTCCTCGGCGAGCCGACGCAGGCCGTCGGCAATGCCGAAACGCTCGAAGTAATCGCGCTTCTTCAGGTTGTCGCGGGCGTTGTTGGTGGCCATCCAGTGCGAAACCGAATCGACATTCAAATGAACCTTCTTCGACGATTGCGCCTTGCGGATAAGCATTTGGCCTGGTGGAACGAGACCGGCAATCAGGTCGGTGTCGTTCAAGTGGAACGCTTCGCGGTACACATCGCGGTTCATCTCCGGGTTTGCCAGAAATATCTTGGTCGGGCAGCTCTCGGAGACAATCTGCAACATACCGGACTCTTGAAGCTCTTTGATGGATTGCGTGGCCAGAATCATCGCGGCGTTGTGCTTGCGCCAGGTCTTCTGTGCGGAAACGATGTAGCTACGGATAGTCTCGTTCTTGATGAATAGCCACGCTTCATCGAGCAGGAACATTTTGAAGGTTGCCAGCTTCTTTGCGTCGGCGATCTCGTTACTCGCACGATGCAGTACATAGAAGAGCAATGGCTCCAGCACGTCGGGTGCATCGCCCCAGCCTGCGAAGTTGAAAGTCTGAAAGCGGCTGAAGGAGAGCGTGTCCTCGGCATTGTCGAAGAGGAATCCATGTTGGCCGCCGCGCGTCCAGCGATGCAGGCGCTCCTTCAGTTCGCCGATGATGTCGGCAAAGTTGGAAACGGTTCGCTGTGCTGGCTCCAGCACGTAGACCCGCTCGATTGCATCCCAGAGCTTGCGCTCCTCCTTGAAGTCGATCCGGTAACGCTGCTCATTGCCCTCGATGAGCACGCGGAAGAAGCTGAACAGAAATTGCAAATTTTCTTTGGTCGGCGGAAGCGAGAACGGGTTGATGGTAAAATCGCGCGCCTCCTGGCCGACATTGAGGTATGACCCGCCAAAGATCGAAGTGAGCGATTGGAAGCTTCCGCCGATGTCGAAGATGAATGTCAGGGGTGCATACTTCTGGGCATTCTGAACGATGAAGTTGCAGAAATACGATTTACCCGAGCCTGTCATTCCGAGGATCAACGTGTGCGCAACTTCGCCGTTGTGCAGGTTGAGGTAGTATGGCGTGCTGTTGTCCGTTTCGAGAGCGGCGAGGTACTCCGAGCCGAGATGCGCATTCGTCTTCTCGCCAGGCAGGATCGTAAAGAGAAAGCTCAGGTCTGCATAGTTCGTGTTGAGCAGATACAGCCTGCGCAGATTCATGGCATAGTTGCCGGGGACAGTGGCGAAATATGCGTTGAGCTGGTTGTAGGTCTCGACGAAGAGACTGCCGTCGAGGTTTGAGAAGACGCCGGCGAATTCGCCTACAAGCTGTTCTAGCTCCTGTTTTGATTGCCCATAGAGAACGATGGTCAGCGAGAAATCGCCAAGCTGCTGCCCGTCGCCCAAGGCACGCAGGCAGTCGCCAAGATTCTCGATGTCGGCCTGTTTCGATTCATCGACCAATACATCCCGTGGATTGGTCTTGGTCGCGTCGTTACCCATTTGAGATATGAAGCCGGTCTTCGAGACATTGAAGTGGCGGCGGCGCTTGTTGACCTCCTTGCGGGCTTGCTCGGTGGTCATGGGTATCCATTCCGTGACCACATAGAAGTTTGCTGGAACCTTGAGCAATGAATCGAGCACAAGAGGCCGCGTCTCTGCGACGGCCTCTTTCATGGTTAGCACACGGATGAAGTGGTCGCCGACACGCAGATGGTCGCGCTCGGCTTCGATGTCGGAGTTCACAACCTGGTAGTCGAGAAACTGCGTCGATTGCGGCTTGCCCGCAATCCGCCAGTCATCGTAGTTGACGAGCCGCCGAAGAAACCTGAACTGTCCCTGCTGATTCAAAACCTCGATTTCGATGAAATCGCTGAGTTGGCGTTTGAATGCCTGGACGCGCTGCTCAAGTTTCGCAATGTCGCCCTCGATCTGCGTCCGCAGCAGCTTCTTCATGGTGCTATTGCTGAACTGCGCTTTTAGCTCGTCGATCGCTCCGGCGGGGTCGCGGAACAAGCGCGCCAGCGCGGCTACGATGCCAGTCTTCGACCGCGCGCCTTCGAGAACGATGCAGTAGAAGATTTCGATTTGATAAAGCCGGTCGCGCTTGGCCTCAAAGAACTTCCGCCGTTGGTTGTTTGCGGTTTCTACAACGGGGTCGTCATAGTGGGCGAACGGAATCTCGGGCCGGTTCTGTTTGAACAGGTGTTGATAGACGTGGAAGCCGGGTCCGAAGGCTTTGAGAGCCGACTCCAGCCGCTTGACGGCATACTCCTGTTCTCCATGGTCGAGGCTTTCGTAGTCCACGCCGGAGAAGTGCAACACCATCCCCACGTCGCCGCTCTTGGTGAGAAACGAGGTCTCATTCCAGAAACCATACAGGTTGATGTGGTCGTTGAGCGCGGCCGTCTCCTTCCACGGCTTGATGACCTTGTCGAGTCTTAGCATCAGATCACCTCCACGCGGGGGACGCTTTGCTTGGCGGCGTCGTAGCGCACGTTGTAACGCTCCGATTTAGCCAGGATGCGAAGAAACGCCGGGTCGGTATTGGTGACCCAATGGCCGAATGCGAAGCCGCCAACGAAAACAGCGACCCCGGCAATCAGGCTATTGAAGAGATTGAAGACACCTACGGCCCCAACGCAGACGAAGTAGAACAGTGTCCTCTCAACCCCGAGGTACGTGAGGGGCTTGTGCAGGCTTTTGTAAACCCGGTTCCTCCGACGGGTTGAATTGTGTGTCTGCATCGTCACCCCTCACAGCTTGAGAACTGGTTGAGCTTTCGTTGTCGAGGTTGGCGTGAAGCGTCCGCTTACACACCCCAAAGCCACGTGAGAACATTGGTGGCGAGCACGGCGATCCCTGTGCCGGCTGCTACACCAGCCAAAGTCTTTTTGGCCCCCGGTTCGCCGTGAGCGAATTGGTACCCGCCGACGACAATTGCAATCAAACTGGCAACCTTCGCAACCGTGCCGGTGAAGAGGGTTTGCATGGCGGTGAAGCCGGTATCGAACGGCGACTGCGCGACGGCAAATGCAGGGAAGAGGAAAAGCAGAGTGAAGAGGCTAAGGCTGGGACGAATCCGGTACAGGCCGCCCCTGAGAGCAACCAGCCGGTGGCGATTGGGGATGAGCGTAGCGATCATCGGCACCTCCAGCGGCCCAGATCGGGCCGCGATATGCCGTGAGCGTATGACGACTCAATTCCGCCGTCCAATACTTTCTATTTATCGGGTGATATCTGGTAGCTATCACCTGCCGTCAAAAGGAGTATTCTCAACGTATTGGCGTTACGCGAAGGTTGTGAAGCAAGAACTACAGACTACTGCGGAGCGTAATCTTCCGCTTGCCGCGATTCGGAAGATATGTCGCTTGTCTCGGAGCCACCTCGATTTCGCAAAGACTGAGGCTGGGGACGTTGGTGCGAACGTTCGTCAACTCCAAGCCTCAGGGTTTCTGAGAATCCTTCTTACTCCACGGTGACAGTAATTGTTGTCGAAGCCGTAATCGTGGCATTGGCCGAGTCCGTTGCGGTTACGGTGAATGAATAGTTACCAGCGGTTGTTCCAGGTATGCTTGAGCTGCCTCCACCCCCGCCGCTTGTTCCCCCTTTCCCGCCGCAACCGATTGCCCCGACAGCGGCAACCAACAACAGCAGAGGCAGCATCGATGTCCAGTGGCGGTGCCGAAACGGGATGCCGAAGAGCAGCAATGCCACTAACACCGTGCCTCCGCCACCCAGCTTCCACAAGTGCTGGTCAGTTGGCCATCCCAGAGCAGTGGTCGAGGCTGCCGTCGTATTCACTGTCAGCGTCGACGTTCCGCTGCCACCGGAGGTGAGGGTGACACTCGCCGGATTTAGAGAACAAGTGGGAGCATTTTGAGCGCCCGACGGCGATGTGGTTAACTTGCAGGTTAGGTTCAAGGTTCCAGAGTAAGTGCTGCTTCCGGTCAACGTTATATTTGAGGTTGCGCTGCTCCCTGGATCTATCGGTGCTGGCGTCGTTGACGTGATCGAAATCGGCTCGACTGTGACGGTGGTCGTCGAGCTGCCAAGCGCATACGTTGCGTCTCCTGAGTAACTGGCTGTCAAAGTATTCGCGCCGTTGCCGAGCGTTCCGGCTGCAATTGTGAAGCTGGCCGCGCCGCTGGCCAATGTCTGTTGCACGCTATAGCTGCCGCTACTCAGAGTTACGGAGCCGGTCGGCGTGGGACTGCCGGTTTCGCCGCTAACGGCCACTGTCACCGTCAACGACTGCGCTGGCGTAATGCTCGATGCGGACGGCGTCACAGTGACCGTTGGGGTTGTTTTTGCTGGAGTGGTCACCGTCACCGAATTCGATCCAGTGGCGCTGTTGTAAATCGAGGAGCTATTGGAGTCAGGCGTGTAGATGACCGTGAGCGTATCGGAGCCGTTAGTCAGCGATCCGGCGGGAATGCTAATTGTCGCGCTGCCGCTGCTGAGAGTCGCAGCCGCCGACGAAAAGCCTCCGCCGGCCAGCGTCACCGCTCCGGTCGGCGTCGGGTTGCCCGTGCCGCCGCTGACGGCAACCGTCACCGATAGAGCCTGTGCCGTGGTGATGCTCGACGAACTCGGCGTCACCGTCACCAAGGGAGTAGTCTTCGCCGGATTGGTGACCGCAACGGGGGCCGATCCGGTGGCGCTGTTATAGGTCGAAGAACTGGCTGTATCGGGCGTGTAGCTGGCTGTCAGCATGTCGCTGCCCATGGCCAGCGATCCGGCGGGAATGTTGATAGACGTGCTGCCGCTGCTGAGAGTTGTTGCAGAGGACGTATACCCGCCCCCGCTCAACGTCACCGAACCTGTAGGCATGAGATTCCCGGTTCCATCGCTGACGACAACCGTCACCGTCAACGCCTGTGCCGTTGTGATGATTGATGCGGACGGCGACACCATCACTGTGGGCGTGGCCGGGTTGATCGTGATGGAGACCGTCGCAGTAA
Source organism: uncultured Acidobacteriaceae bacterium (assembly GCA_963710875.1). GTDB lineage: Bacteria > Acidobacteriota > Terriglobia > Terriglobales > Acidobacteriaceae > Telmatobacter. The sequence continues at coordinate 245,623 of CAVQBW010000007.1, forward strand.
CCGTCGTGTAGTCGGTCGTATCCTTCGGAGTAAAGGTCGCTGTGAGCGTATACATTCCCGCCCCGAGTACAGTAGCTTGGGTCACGACCTGGGGCGCGCCGCCATTCACGGTTGCGGTATAGGCAAAGCTGCCCTCAAGATTGCTGCCACTCTGGTTTGCTGTTGCATCCAGCACACCGGAGCCCAGCGGTGTCCCATAAGTAAGCGCCGCAGCGGACGGGTTCCAAAGCAAGGTGGGTACCGACTGCACACCAGTTCCCGTCAAGCTGATCGTTTGCGGGCTGCCAGACGCACTGTCTGCAATCGAAAGTGTCGCTTGTCGGCTTCCCTTGGCTTTCGGGGTAAAAGCAATCGAAATGTTGCAGTTGCTGTTCGCGGGGAGAATCACCCCGCTACAACCGTCACTGGATATTGCATAATCGCCCTCGTTTGTCCCAGAAATACTCGCCGAAATACCAGTCAGAGAAGCGTTTCCACTGTTCGAGAGGGTTGCAATCGCAGTTGCGCTTCCGGGCATTGTCTGGTTTCCGAAGTTGAGCGGGATCGGAGACAGCGCTGCGACCGGCGTTGCACCATTGCCTGTCAAAGTGATCGATTGAATTGCTGCTGGACTTCCATAGCTTATCTGGACAGCATCCGATGCGGACCCCGATCCGTTGGGGCTAAAGGTAACGGAAATAGAGCAACTGCCTCCCGCTGCAATGCCCGATCCACAAGTGTTCGCTATGATGTTGAACACTTGACCGGAGGTAAGTTGCACAGAGTTAATAGTGAGAGCAGCTGTGCCTGAATTGGTAAGTGCGAGACTTTCTACTGCACTGGTCGTTCCAACTGGCTGGTAACCATAATCCCAGGCTGTAGGGCTCACAGCCAATTCGGGAGCCGGTTCCAATGTCAATAATGCAACACCGGAGCCGCCGTTATAGGAAGCGATGATAGTCATGACAGTTTCGGAGGAAACCAGAGAAGTTGGTATCGTGACCGGCGCGCTCGTTGCACCAGCGGGAACCACTACTGTCGCTGGCGGTTGTGCCGCGAGATTATTCGACCAAACTGCCACAGTGGCTCCGCCGGCGGGCGCAGGGGCATTCAAGGTAACTGAGCCAGAAACATAGACACCTCCCGATGTTTGAGTGTTTGCCAGCGAAACCGCTGTAAGCCGCGGACTCTCGGCGAAGGGGTTGGCGAACTCGAAGACGTCGGTGGTGCCGTTGGTGTCGTTGGCGACCAGGTTGGAGGAAAGCGAGGAAAAGACGACGCTGCCGCCGTTGGCGGAGCCGATTGCCGGTCCCGCACTGCCGTTCCCGGCCGATCCATCCGAAGCTACGTTGAGATCGCTGACCTGCCCTGCCGTCAGGTCCACCAGGTACGTGTCGTACCTGTCCGGGATCCCGGATGTGTGAAAATCTCCGGAAATGTCGCTGCCGAGGGTCACGAACCGGCCATCGGGGCTGATGGAGCCGACGAACCCTACGGGCACTATGTTATTTTGCCCGTCAACGAAGAGGGGGGTCGTTTCACCCGTGGTCATGTCGTGCAGATAGGCGGAATCGTAGCTGTACGGGTTCGGATAACTTGGCGCCAGCGTCTGGCCACAGGTGACGAAGGCGACGTAGCGGCCATCCGCACTCATCGACAAAGGAATCGTCGATGAATACATGACGCCGCAGTTGTCCTGTGTCCCGTCTGTTGCGACGTTGACGAGCGTGGTTTCCCCGGTCGCAAAGTCGTGGACAAAGGCGTTCTCCGTTCCACTTGTATCGTTGGGAACAAGATTCGATGCCGTCGAGATAAAGGCGACGTAGCGTCCATCCGCGCTGATTTGCGGAAAGGAGCCGCCGGCCTGGACTGAGCCATCCGAGGAAAGGCTGGCCAGCTTCAGTTGGCCGCTCGTGGTATCGGCAACGTAGACGCTGCCGGAGGCGGCTCCTGGAATCAGATTGGTCGCCCAGGAGGAAAACGCGATAAAGCGTCCATCCGCGCTGATCGCTGGATAGGCAACAGAGCCATTAGCCGCGGTTCCATCGGGAGCAAGATCGATGCGCCGGATTGCTCCTGAAGTCTGGTCGTAGAGGTAGATTCCATAAGAGCCATCCTGGGACTGGCTTGTCAGGTTGCCCGAGGACGATGCGAAGACGACGAAGCGTCCATCCTGGCTCATCGACGGCTGGTTTGCACCCTGGTCGGCCGGCGTGCCATCGGCAGCGGCGCTGATCATCGCCGTTGTCCCGGCCTGCGTGTCTCGGATGAATAACTGCGCCCACCCGCTGCTGTCGTTTGAGGTCAGGTTGGTCGCCAGGGACTCAAAAGCGAGAAATCGGCCATCCCCACTGACCGGATTCACGGTGAAGACGAAGTTGGGATTGCTTGCCCCGCTCATATTGTTGCCCTGAACGCCGCTGCTGGAGACGCTGACTATCTGACCAGCCGCCGGAGGTGGCAGGGCGACCGTCAACTCCACGGGAAGGTAGAAGGTGCTGACGTAGCCGTCTTCATTGGTGCCGCTAAAAACGATGGGATAAACACCAGCCGGAGTCGAAGCGCTGGTGGAGATGGTCGCCACCGAGGATGTGGCGCTGCATCCCGCGCTGATCGGGTTGACCGAGTACGAAACGCTGGCTCCCGGCGGAAGCGCAGAAGCCGACAGGGTCACCGTCTGCGTGGCCCCAGTCTCGATACAAGCTCCCAACTGAATCTGTGTACTGGAACCGGCGCCCACCACTGCGGCGAGCGGCGACGGATCGCCCATTGAAAATGTGTTCGCGCCCGTGAAGTTGAAAGTAAAAGTAGTGGTCGACCCGACAGAAACCTGCTGCTGCGTCGAAGGGGTAATGCCATTGAAGGTCACGCCGCCGGGGCCGCCCGCCGTGTACGAGATATTGTATGTTCCCGGCGCCATGTTGAAGTATGTGTTGGGCGCGGTCCCTCCGTTGTAGGATTCCGGTCCGCTCAGGCTGTAATAGAGCCCGCCCGACCACGGCTCGCCGTTGAAGGTCGCATTGATCTGGATGGTGCCGGTGGTCACCGGCGCAGCCACGCCCATCCCTGAGACGTTGAGAGTTAGTGGGCTAGCATTCGTACTATTGAAGAGCTTGATAGTTCCGGTTTGTTGGCCAATTGCGTTTGGAACGAAGACGACCTGCATATTTGCGTAGCCGCCGTTCGGCTGGAGCGTCAGAGGTAACCCCTGACCGTTTTGAAAAGACGCGAAGAATTGAGGCGACTCTATGACGGAGCTGATAGTGAGTGCGGTTCCACCGGTATTAACGAGAGAAAAGACAAACGGGGCACTTGCCGTATCGACGGTCTGGGAGTTGAAGGCGAAACTCAGCGGTGAAGCGGTAAGCAACGCGCCGCTTGTTGTGGCTTGCGCAACTGTGGCAGAAAATGGAATCGTGTGGGACGCGCTAATTCCAACGCCGACGAGCGTCAACGAGTAGGTGCCGGTCGCCGCAGCAGAGGTTGCCGAGAGGGTAAGAATCGATTGGCTACCTGATGTGACCGTGCTAGGACTGAAGGAGGCAGTGACTCCAGTGGGCAGATTTGAAGCACTGAGCGCAATGCTCTGGCTGGAGCCGCTCGTCGTAGAGGTGATTACAGTATAAGTGACCGTGGCACCCTGATTCACAGTCTGTGTCGATGGAGACATCTGGAGCGAAAAATCGTTCGCCACAACCGCCGAAACTGTCCAGGGTACTGAAGTGGTTGTCTTGCCGGTGGTTCCATCTGTATCGATCTGACTGTAAGGCCCTACCATCGAATACGTCCTGCTATAACTGTAATTTCCATTTACATCTGCGTAGGTCTGTAGGACGCTCACACTATTGTCAGGGAAAGTGGCAGTGTGGGTAATAAGTCCAGACGGAGTAAAACCTGTGTCTGACTTTACAAATGCCGTGACGCCTGGAACGCCAGTTGATGGAGATACGCTCAATTGTGGATACACGATGGTTACGGTGACGGTAATTGGCGTTGATGTCGAAGAGGAGAAACTTGTACTGCCACTGTATCGCGCGGTAATCGAGTGAGACCCAAGACTCAGCACATTCGTGCTATATGCGGCAGCCCCCACGTTGTTGAGGGCAATGGCAGGGCTTAGAGCGCTGCTGCCGTCATAGAAGGTTACGGTGCCGGTCGGGGTAGCGATACTGGATTGCACGGTTGCACTGAGGGTGACATTGGACCCTTGAGTCACCTGCGTGGGTGATGCCTGAATAGTCACGGTTGGGGCTTGTGCGGCCGCCCCTACCGTCACCTGCGTTGGGGACGGTTCCGTGGCCTCATTGCCTGCGCTGTCAAACAAGTGGGTTCCATACCAATACTTCCCGACAGCCGTCGGTGAATCCGTGAATGTAATCAGAGTTGGACCATTCCCGGAGGGCGTTTGCGGTGATTCAACCTCCGTCCACATACCCGGTACACCGTTAGCGTCGGGCGCCCTCCAGAGTTCGGCACGAGAGAGCGTGGATGTGCTCAAATCAGATGCACTATAGCCAATTGTGACACTACCGCCGAGCGACAATGTCGTTGGTGTCACGGTCCAAGAGGAAATCCAGGGTACTGTGTCGCTTATCAGTTGTGCAGCAATCACGATTTGGGTGGCTGGCAGCGCCCCGAGACATGTCATATAATGGAGAATTGGCGTGTTTATTGCGGAATTTCCCACTGGCCAGCAAGCTGGTGTGTTTGCGACATAAGGATCAATATTATTGGGACTGTCGGTGTAAGGAATTGGCAGATTCAAAAGGATTGCTGTAGTGTCGGGTCCAGGAATATTTGCGGTGACTGTCTGACTATCCGAAGTAATTGCCTGACTGTCTCTTTGAACAATATCATCAGATTCTCCGGTTAGACCGTCCCACGCTGTTGTTACATCAGAAAAATAGTCCTCAACCGCCTGGATTGGCACGTTATTAACGGAGGGCAAGGCGCTATTGAAAGGGAACCCCGAATAGTTAAGCCTTTCCACAAAGCTCCATCCACCATTGTCGGTTGTAGGTATGAGTTCCGTCTGATTTGTTGAAGGGTTCGCAATGCATGCACCCAGTTCTGATGCAAAACTCTGTAAATTTAGCTGGGCCATCGGGGATCCAGCGTGTGGCGTGTCAACGGTAATAATGTTTGCCACATCGTTAACGTAGGATCCGTTAGCTGAACCAGGATCGCAAGGGCTAACATAAAGTGGAGTATTTTCCTGATAGTTGTAGCACGCACCAGGCGAAGCCAGATTTTCCACATAGGCACGAGCATCCAGACCGCCCATGCTGTGAGCAACAATATTTACCTGTGGGATTCCAGTAATGGACGTGATGCGCGCGATCACCTGTGAAATTTCATAAGCTTTGTTTAATATGGATATCTTCGTCACATTTACAGGATCTGTTGTCTCTGTTCCCTGCGAGTTAGGGTCGATTAATTGGAGCGCAAAGAAGCGTGCGCTCGGTGGTATTGGGTTCTCACCAACGCCGCCAATAGGGGTAAGCACGCTGTTAGCTCCTGCAGATGGGTCATTTTCAGTCCAGAAGCTAATGGTATTGGTAACGCTGTTATACTGGACGAGAAAAACCGCTTGGTTGGGATACATACTGGTTGGAAATGTCTGAAATAGAGAGTTGTATAGCGGTGCCCAGTCGTAGGCGCTCCCGCACCAGCCGTGAACAAAGAGAATGGGCCTGCTCGGCGGTGAATTCTGCGCAGACGCCGTAACGGAATTGGCACCGAAGGCGAGAGTTATGAATGCGAGTAACTGAAGCCATTTGATCGCCCCTCTTATGCTTCCACAGGGTAAAGGCCGGTTTCCGCCCCCAAAGCCCCCGCATAGGCTGCATTCCTGAGCGGCGGCCTTAGCCGCGGCGTTTGTCTTCCATGCACCGCCAAAGAAGGGCATCAACTGGACCGCAGAGTTGAAAAACCGGGAGGGTGACTTGATCTTCATGACAATCTCCGTTCTTGCTTCCCGTGGTAATGTGCGTTCAACATCAAGAAGCGAGGTGTAAATTCGCGTTTCCTCGAAGGCTCCTCAACCGCGACGGCGAGGTAAGCTCACATATCTTCGGGCTGACTGTTGCTCTGAATCTGGGAGATGGGCCACGTTGTTTGCTTCAACGATCCGAGGCAAGAATCAGCACCCGCTTCTTCATTCGTTGAATTCTGTGCCCTGAGCTTCAGGCTGTCCCTAGTTTTTCAGGGATTCTGGTGAGTGCTGCCAATTCAGCTTCGGCGTGATCGGAGGCGGTCTCCAGTTCTCTCGGGTAGCGCATCCGAGCGGAGAGTCGCGCAAAAAGGAAAAAGACTGCCAGTGCGTCCGATGCCGCAGGAGGAGTTGCCCGTAGTGTACACCTACTGGCGTGAAATCGCTCACTGTGTTGCTTCAAGATTCAAGAAGAGTCCCCGCAATCAGTGCAAGTCGAGCCACAGCAGAGTTCCTCTTCAAGTCCGGAGCGGCGAACCCGCCCGAGGACAGTCGCCGATGAATGCATGGCCGTGAGCAGCGACGGCGGGCAGAACTACACAGGACAGCATAGGAAGGCCGTGAGCCGCAGTGCCTGCTTTCCGTGGGCTCACAAGCCGGGAATGCCTGTTATCCCCACAGGCGAAGCGGAGCAATCTCCACCTCCTCGATGCCGATCCAAGTCATAAGTAGCGGCCAGCGTCCGGAAATGTGAATCGGGTTAATTGCGCTGCTTGGTAGACGGACAGGCTTATGCAGCAATTGGGGCGGGGACCCATTGTGCATTCCGGGAGAGTTCTTCGGTCCAATCACCGGAAACTGAAAAGCCAGAAAGTGCCATCCGTGGTGGCCGACAGCGATCTTGGCTCTCTCCGTCGTCTTCAGACCTGGGCGGGAGTTTGGCGCTGCCATTCCCTACATTCAGCGAAGCACTAGCCGCAGTTGAACCGCCTTTGATTGACTGAGCAGCCAACCGCCTCTTCAGATTGCGCACGAGTACCGGAATCGTTTTGGGATGAATCTTCCTGTTGTAGACGAACGCTGTATCAACGGTCCAATCCACTCCGGCGACGGGCCGGGTCGTCAATCCGCCATCCAAGACCGTTCCATCGCGGATGAGAGCAAGGCCATATCCCGCTTTGACGAGAGTCTGCATCTCGATAGGGTGCGAGGCCCGCGAGAATTCTCCGACCTGGACTCCGCCATTTCTGAGCCACTCCAAAAGCTGTGCATGGGCTTCTGGATGCCGTTGCGGGTCGTACAAGACCGCAAGGTTGTTTTGGAGGTCTGCGGGCCGGAGCGTCGTTTTGCCGGCAAGAGGGTGGTCGGCGCGGAGGCACGCCACGAGGCGGTCGCGGCGAATGGCTTCAATGATGAGACGTGGGTCGTTGATGGGTAGCGTCATCATCGCCGCGTCGATCATTCCCAAGGCGAGTTCTTCGATGAGCTGAAGAGGATCGCCATGCGTCGGCCTGATCGAGCAACCTGGCACGATTTCCTTGTGCATATCACAGACCGTCTGAAACAGCTCTGGATCGACAAAGGGGGCACAGCCGAGGTTAAGCGTACGGATTTCGCCGCGTTCAATGGCGGTCAACGCGGCCAGGGCTTCATCACGCGCATCCAGCACTCCCTGGGCAATCGCCTTGAAGGCGATGCCGGTCTCGGTGAGTTGGATGCGCCCATTTTTGGCTTTGCGAAATAGCTTGATCGCAAAGGTTTCTTGAAACTGTTTTGCTTGAACACTGAGGTTCGGCTGGGCTGTGCGTAAGTGCTCCGCCGCGGCCCGGAATCCCAGGTGCTCCACAATCGCCAGCAGGTACTTGAAGTGTCGAAACTCAGCCGAATTGTTCATAACGCTTTGCTCCTGGGGGATGGAGTGCGAGAGAACCAAAGGCAGCCAAATTGTTCAAAGATCGGAGGATCGAACCCTAACGTCGTAAAGAACTTCTACCCGAAAGCGCACCAGTTTTCAACAGATGTTTTCGCCAAAGTAAAGGTTTTAACACATTCTTAACAATTGCGCTCGCTTTTTGTGTTTTGTTTCACGCGAGGTGATAGCTGCGAGCTATCACCTGATAAATGAAAAGTATTGGACAAGACGACGGATTCGCCGGAGGCTGGGGTATACGCTGAGCTGCGCGCAGCCATTGGGTTGCAGCACACTTAGAGATCAAGAAAAGCGGATACCGAGCGATCCCCCGTGAGGTGAGATATGTCCCCTGCCACGATCAGGAAAGATGACCTTTACCGCAAACAGTCTGTGAACCACAGTGCCGGCAATCTATCTGTGGTTGAATCCCCTAGTCGGTCTTTGGCCAAATTCGGAGTGCAAAGCGTAAGCAGTGACCTCTACCAGACAGACGATGATGCGGCACTGCCGAACCACGACGATGAGCGTCTCTTGAACGCGCGCCAAGTAGCCCACAAGCTCGGCGTCTCCGAACGCTGGGTCCGTGATCATACCACGCGGCGCAATCCTCGCATTCGCGGCATCAAGATGGGAATGCTGATGCGTTACCGGCGAGCCGACGTTGAAGCGTTTATGCAAGAGTTGGATGCACAACCCTCTTCCCGCAGCCTCCGATTTGGTGTATGAAAGAAGTGTTCTCCACGACCAGGACCGGAAGCAGAAACGGAGAACGTGTATGGCAATGAAGTATCAGAAGGGCACCGTCTACCTTTGCGGGGAGAAGGTGAAGATGTGGTACGGCAAGTACCTCATCTACGGCAGAGATCAGGATGGAAAGGAGGTTCGCAGGCATCGCAATGTTCGGATCTGCCCGAAGGCAAATACGCCCAAGTGGAAGGCCGAGCAATTGCTGCGGGAGATCATCCTGAAAGAGGTAGGAGCAACGCTCTCGCCTCGAACTCTTCCAGCGGATGATTCAGTGACCTTCCGATGGTTCGTCACTGAGCGGTACATTCCAATGCGGCAAGGCAAATGGAGTCCAGCTTACCGCAAGACAAACACCTATGGCCTTGAACATTACCTGGTCTCGCAGTTTGGAGATATTCCGCTCCGCAAGCTGGATGCCTTTGGAATCCAGATTTGGTTGAACGGAATGGCGGACAAGGGTTATTCGCAAACCGTTGTTCACCAGTGCTTTTCTAATATGCGGGCGATTACGCACCTGGCCAAGAAGCAGAAGTACCTGGCTGAAGATCCCGGAGAGGACGTGACCATGCCTCAGACCAAGCCGATTGAAAGGCCCGTGATGGCGCGGGAACAGATATTGGCGCTCATCGGTGCTATCGAGGATGTGCATGACCTGTGCCTGTTGCACGTGGGCATCTTCTGTGGACTGCGTGCCAGCGAAATCATGGGGCTGCAATGGAAGTGCTGGACTGGTGAGGTGCTTGTTCCTCACGGTACGGCTTACGAAGGGAAGTTCTACAACGGCAGGCTCAAGACACGGCAGAGCAAGGCGCCTATTCCGGTTCCGGAGCAGGTGCGGCCGGTCATTGAGACGTGGCGCAGGCTTTGCAATGACTCCTCGCCGGAAGCCTTGATGTTCCCGACCTTCGGGCGTGGGGAACGAAAGGGCCAGGCGGTGCCGCGCTGGGGCAAGAACTTTCTCAAGTGGAGAATTGTCCCCATTGCCAGACGGTGTGGAATTCCTGATCGCCTTGTCACCTTCCAAGTGATGCGGCGGACTTTGGGAACCGATATGCAGAAGCACGGAACGATGAAGGACACCCAAAGCATGTTGCGGCACGCCAGCATCCAGACGACCGGAGACGTGTACGTGCAGACCATCGAGCAGAGTGTTCTCGATGCCGTGAATTCGCGCACGGCAGCGGTGCTCAGAGGCTGGACGGCGCCGGTTGGAACTCTGACATTGAAAGGAAGAAATCCGAGGGGGTCTGAAGCAATTCGGCGAAGTTCGGCGAAGCTCGAAGAGGAAGTGCTTCTAAGTTATTGATTCTATGGTGGACGCGGTAGGAATCGAACCTACAACCTGTCGGTTAAGAGCCGAATGCTCTGCCAGTTGAGCTACGCGTCCGTGCTATCGGGAGAACCCCGCAATGGCAGGGCTTACACACGGTTTGAGTGCATAGGATTCCCTGTCGTCACTTGAAAAATATAACACAGTTGCGGGATCCCCTCAAAGCGCGGAAGAGAGGCGGTTGCCAGGCTAGGAAGCTAGAAATTGAAGGCGAGGCCGGCGCGGATGGCGCGCTGATCCTGGGCGAAGATCAGCAGAGAGCCATCGCTCAACTGATACGGACAGCAGCCTTGGGCAAGCAGGTTGCGCACATCAAGCACCGCCTCGAAGCCGCCCGATCCGTCGCTGCGCAGATGAATCGGCTGGCCAATGTGCAGGTTGAGGTAGGGCTCGGCAGCATTCGCCGCAAAGGGCGCGACCCGAGTGACGGTATCTTCCGGCTGCCAGCGGTAGCTGGCCTGCCAACGGGTTTTGGTGCCCTCGATGGTGCCGGAGAGTGAAAGCGCGTACATCTGCGCGCGACGGGGATGGGCGCTGGCCAGCACCAGGGCCAGGGAGGTTGGCGGCGGCGAAGATCTGGATGCAGCCGGCAAGTCAGCAAATACAAGAGCGCCGCCGTCGGCGTAGCTAAGGCGGAAATGATTGCCGCGAGGCAGGCTGTGCTCGAAAGTGGCCGTCAGTCCGGCGGTAGAGAACTCCGGGCCGGCCGCGTGGAGCAACCCGCTCAAGGGATCCAGCAGCACCGTTGCGGCTTCGGGATTGCCGGCTTTAAAGTGGCTCATGGCCTCGATAACCGGGTTGTTGATGCTGTCGGCGTAGACCATCATGGAAGCGCCAGATCGATCGGTTCGCCGCTCCCAGCCAAACTCCTGGTGCCGGCCATCTTCGATGGCCAGAGATCCATTGCGGGCAGAGAGAGCAGGCAGCCACGTTTGGGCCTCGGTCTCGTCCGTGCCATCGGCATTGTTGGCGCTGGAGAGCAGGGTGGTCATGCGGTAGCGAATTGCGTTGTTGCCATCCAGCCATCCCACCGAGGCAAAAGGCAGCATGGCGGCCACCGTGTTGGGAGAGGTTGAGGAAAGCCTGGCCAGCACTTCATTGGAGCCGACTTCGGCATCGAACTCATCCCCGAGATGGATCGTCTCCCAACTGCGAACGGCGGCCTCGTCCAGCCCGTTGGCATCGGCTGCGGTTATCTCCGGATGCACCGCCACCGCAGCCACCGACTGCACGGATCCTGCAAAGCCCAGATCCTGGCGGAACCCGAGCATGGACTCCATGCCGGCATCGCTGCCGGGCGCAAAATCGACGTGGGCCAGCAACTCCCTGCTATTGGATGGCGTCTCTTCGACTGCGGCGGAGATACGCTCGCCGCTCTCGCCGAAGACACCTGCCTGCCCGGTGGCCATCAGCCGGGCCTTCAGCCGGCGATGCGACCCGGAGCTGTCGGAGACGACCACCAGCGGACCGTCCTCCAGCCAGCGCAGCAGAGGGCGATTGGCGGCCGAGCGCAGCGTCCACGCCCAGTCGTCCTTCCGCGCATTGCCGGCGCGCGGTTCAGCCGGCAGCCACTGCATCGCCTCGTACAGGGTGTTCAGTGTAAGGTTGACGACGGTGTTGGCTCGGACGCGAACATCTTCGCGGAGCGAGGGAAGAAACCAAGCGCCCATCGCCTTGACCGCATACCGGCCGGGCTGGACCGAGGAGATGACAAAGCGGCCGCTTGAGTTGGTGTAGACGCTGGCGATAACCGTCAGATCGGATCGCAACAACTGGACCTCGGCGCCTATCTGCGGAACGCCGGCCGAATCGCGCACCATGCCGGAAACCGACCCGGAGCCGGCCCCGTAGAGCGGAGCGGACCCCGCGGCGATGAGCACGCTGAAGAGAGCGAATTGGAGCCTGCGCATTATCACTGTTGCGTGTGACCTGGCGGCATCCCTGGCTAAACTCCTGCAAATCGAACTCTCGCGGCTCTCCGAATCTGGAGTCCGGTGGGCTTGCCGCGTGAGATACATACTATTCCACGACAAAAGGCGCCGACTGCGCAATCTCCTGTTTCGAGATTGCGTCATTTATTTTGATCGTCACCTTATATTTTCCTGGTTGTAGTCCCACCAGGGATAAAGTTTTCGCCACAGTCAATTGGTCGCTGTGCGCTCCTAAATCCTTTGACTTCAGTTGTTCCTCTAGATCCACCGCGTTCGTAGTCGTATCGGTAATCTCGTAGGTCACCGTAGCCTGGTTGCTTTTGGTGGCCTCGTCGATTCCCAGATTGTAGACCTGCATCCAGAAGCTGAACTGCTGGTTGCGCGTGAATTTTGCCGGAGGATTCGGATTGGACGGGGTGGAAGTGCTCACGCGAGGCCGAATGAAGGTGTTCCCGATAATGAAGTTGCCGCTCCCGATCTCGTGCGAGGAGACCGTGTTCATCTGATCGGCCAGGATCAGCGAGGAGGTGCCCAGCTTCTCGTCGTGATAGGCAGGCACATCGAGGCTGCGGCCATAGTACCCCATGTGGTCGGGATTGTTCACATCCTTGATGGCAATATCCAGCCGGTAGAGTCCAGGCTGCAGAGGCAGGGCCTTCCAGTAAACCGACTGGCGATCGAGTGTCTTTTCCAGCAACTCGGCCGGCTGCTCCACCTCAACCGTATCCTCGAAGGTCTGCACCGTCTTATGGGTGAGAGTCGTGACCTTGCCCAGAATGTTCACCACACCCTTGGCCACGCCGTCCTTGGTGACAAAGGTGATGTCGCGATTCTTCATCTGCAGAGTAATCGGAACCAGCACAGTGCCTTCAGTCACCTTGAGGAAGTCCGTGCGTACATCGAAGGGGAAGACCGGCCCGGAGAGCAGTTTATGTTCGGACATGAAGGAGTCAAGATCCTTGAACTGGATCGGCGGCGGCGCAAACAGCTTGGCGGCCAGTTCGATACGATCGAACTCCTTGGACTGCTGTCCGGCTCCCCACGGGCCAGCGTTGACGTTCTCGAGACCGTCCTTGAAGCGGTCGGCCTTCTTGGTCATGCCCATCTCTTCCCCTTGGGTCAGGCCGGCGCCGGGCACATGCAGCAGTGCGTCCTTCTCGCCGCGGTCGATGGTGAAGTGGTAGTCGCCGCACATGCAGCTATCGACAAACTCGATATCGATGTTATCGCCGACGCCTTCGAGATACCGGTAATGCCAGATCTCGAAGGGAAAGGTCGAGGTTTGGCCGCCGCCTTCATCCATGGGCCTGTTGTACAGGCCGCCAGAGGGGTGGGAATCGATCGAGTCGGGTGGACCGAAGGAGATATAGATGTGGCCGCGGTCGGTCTTCCAGCCGGGCTTGCCGGCGGCAAAATGCTCGTTGGCGTAGGCGATTCGCCGGTAGTGCTCTTCCCGGAACTCGTTCTCCGGCGAATCCGGATTGGGATTGCGCCGCAGCCAGAAGTTCTCGATGAAGGCGTCCCGCTCCTCGTCGTTGCTCAGGTTCTTGAAGGCGGCGCGCTCTTCGTCGGAGATGATGTAGGCCACGTCCTGATTGAGCCAGCTCTTGTACGTGTCCGAAAGCTCGGATCTCAGTTCCTTTTGAGCCTTCCACTGCTCCTTGTCGGAGCGCTTGCGCTTGAGCGGGTTCGGTTCCTCGTCCCCTCCCTGATTCTGATCGTTGGACGATTGCGCCTGCGTGGGCGGATTGTCCGTCTGCTGGGCTTTGAGACCTGCGGCGGGCGCGAATACCAGGCCGCAACTCAGTGCGACGAAGAAAAGACGATAGCGGTTAAGAGTCATTTGCCTTGAAAACTCCTGCGATCCTTTATTCTACGGGTCCGAAAAGGGCTGGGCAAGATCCCGTAGGGAGTTTGCCGTATATTCGACGGCCAAAAGGGGCCGGGGTGAGCCAGAATAAGATAAAAAAGCTGCAACAACGTTCTCCAGCTCGCATCAAAGGACCCCAATTCATATGAATTGGAGAGCCGCTCTAACCGTCATGGCCCGAAGGGAGGTGATTGGCTCTTCCGCGACTCCCAGCCCGCCCCAAAGCCCACTCGATTGAGCCCTCCAGAGCTCGCCTGGCCACGGCATACTCCTCTTTTCGGATGGAGCCTTGCAACCGGTCGGTCTCCAGTTGAAACAGCCTATCCTTCAATCCCTCCACCAGCGACGCCGATGGCCATTCAGCATCTCCGGCTACGGATACCGCCTCCGCGCCTGCTTTGGTAAACGCTTGCTTGCTGCGCAAGACGAGTATTCCGCACACTGCAAGCATCGAAACGGCGCTGGCGCAGAGGATCCACCATTGCGGCCGCGACTTTGAAGCGGGAGGCTTAGAGACGGGCGCTGTCGCTGGTGTCTTCCCGCCCTGAGCCGGCCTTTCGAGACCATCACGCGTGGCAAACGAAGGAGACGTTGGAGCGCCGGCCGTCGTTTTCGGTGGAACATGAACCTGAGCCTGCATCGGCGGAAGCGCGCCGGCTCCTGAGATTTCAAACTCCAGTTCCTCTCTCGCGTTGACTTGCTCGGCCGCCTCCACCTGATATCTGTCATTCCCTACCGGTAGAATTCGAAAGGCGGGGGAGCGCGACGTAAATCTCATCGTCGGCGGAATCATGATGGCCAACTCATGCAGCGGATACATGGTCTTCGCACGAAACGTGATGCGGCCGTTGTAGGGCAGATCGTAGTTAAACGCGAACTTCGTTGCGCCGGGCCGCAAGGGAAAGTTCACCGTATAGTGCCCAGGCTCATCGTGAACTGGAGTGGCGGAGATCATCTCACCGATGTTGTCCGGACCGGCAGCCAGCACCGAATCGATCCTGGCATCGCCTGGCAGGTAGACTTCAAAGCTCCGTTCGCTCGCCTGAGTCATCGGCGGGGTCGAAAGATTCCCGATCTCAACCATGTCGGAGACATGCAGCAGGTTTCCGCGAGTGCCCGCACGAATGATCTCGATGCCGCCGCTAATGCCCCTCACCTTCGCCGCAGCATCGGCCACTTCGATCAAGAGAGCATTGCCTCCTGAAACCTGCCGGTCGTAGTGAACGCCTTGGTGAATCACGCGCACCATGTGGGGTTTGTCGGAATGGAGCAAATCGAAAACGAAGGCTCCCTGCGGGTCGGTCGTGGTGTGCGCCTCCTCCTGCGCGCCCTGGCCGACTCCGAGAAGAATTACCTCGTCGCCAGCCGCCGGCCGGTCGAGGGTCTGGTTGCGGACTACGCCCGCGATTGACCCGGCTGCAAGTAGCGCCGGGAAGCAAAACACCGCGAGAATGCCGGCGCCCCGGACGATCTTCGGTTTCCAGGATCTTCCGCCGTGATCATGCATCGCTGCTCTCCTCTTACCCTATCTACTTTGGCGCCGGCCCTTTGGCCGCGGAGACCGCCGGACGAGGCGCATACCCGAACATGATGCCCGTCTCCACCTCAACCGGTTCTCCATTCCTCATGAACGGCTTGAACTTCCATTGCCCCAGTGCATCGGAGATGACCCTTGCCTGATCGGGAAATGCGCTGAGAAAATGAATGTGCTTGATTTTGCCCTCTTTGTCGATGATGATCCTGACCGGAACCGCATTGAAGCGGCGCTCGATGAAGACGGGATCGACACGCTCAAGCACGTTTTCGTCGCGCGCGTAATCCTTGATGCACACAGGAACCGCATCGCTGCCTGTCAGGCTTTCCTCCGCGGGCAACTTCATCCTGTTGAACTCCTGCATCAATTCATCCAGCATCTTAGTGTCGCTGCTGCTCAGCACCACCTCCACCGTATGGCAGCGGATTTCGGTGGCCAGAACATACCAATGCAACCCCGCTGCCGGAGACCAGTAGGCGAAGAAGGTGAAGGGCCGGCCGCCGATCGTGATTTGCGTAGGCGATCGCTCCACCTTATAGTCGGCCTGCAAATTCTCCTTGGTAAAGCTGATCAATTCCACTGAGTTAGCCACGGGCAACGGCGTAAAAAACAGATCGTCGGCGGTGATCAGGATACTTCCGCGAGCCGGCCCTTTGAAGGTATTCGCGGGGACGATCTCAGCCAGCACATAGCGTCCGGTGTCGGACGGAGGCGGCCCTTTGTATCCTTCCGTCCAATCGGGGGGGAGGGCCCAGGTCATTCCAAAATACCGGTCGTTGAAGACATTGTCGGTTACCTTTCCGTCCTCCGGCATAGGAGTTACGGAATCGCTCGCACTCGACCAGGCGCCCTTGACCAAAATGACTCCTTGAGGCACCTTTGTCATGTGTCGCGGGTCGTTGGAGCTGCCCACGCCATCCTTGGGAGGCTCTTGCAACCCTGAGGCTTGCCCCCAGGCGAGCAATGGCGCGCACAAGGCGCAAGCGGCCAGAAAAGAGATCGATCGGGTGTGCATGTCTTTCTTCTCCGGGGAATGAGCAACTTCAGACCAGTTGCAGCAGCCGATCCGCCACAACCCTTGCTGAAGATAAAAGAAGGAAGCTGGCGAGACACTTATTCCGGTCTCGCCAGCAAGAGTCGCGATTTAGAGTGAGCGCAGGAAGTCAACCAGCTCCTGCTTCGCCGTCGAACTGAGGTTGTTGAAATTCGTGATCACGGTGTTGGCTTCGCTGCCATTGCTTTGGTGATTTTGAATGGACGCGGGGACGCTCAAATCGCGGCCGTCATGAAGCAGGAATATCCGTTGTCCCAATCCCCACAGCGGGGCCGTGCGGAACTGGTCGCCGCCCGCGCCGCCTTGCGAAACGTTGTCCGCCAAACCCGTACCCATGTGGTGAAGCTCAAAATCGGAGAACGCGGGCACCGGTTGATTGCTCAACGCGGGAACGAGGTTCGATTTCTGCGTGTTGCCCAGGTTCGGGCTATGGCAGGTTGCGCAGCCGATTGAAGTGAACACGGCCTTGCCGGCAGCGATCGTGGCCGCAGGAACTGGTTGTCCGTTCAGAATGACCCCGCCCGGCGGAGGCGGAGCCAGGAACCGCATGAAGTTGGCAAATGCCGACACATCGTCCAGAACCGCTGCGTTCGGCAAAGAGTTTGGGTTGGATGCGTCTTCCGGATACCCATTTCCCGAAAGATTCAGGCAGCTTGCCGGCAACCCAGTGCCCGCGAATTCTTCTTCTGGCAGTGCTTTTTCATTAGTGAACAACAGGTTGGTAATGCCCATCTCCACGTTGTAGGCCTCACCGGCAAAGATGTGCCCTGACTTGTTCTGCGCCTTCCAACCGAACTTGGTGATGGTGTTGTCGTTGCCGCTGAAGTTGAAAGTGCCGGAGATTCCAAAGCTGTTGCTGAGGTTGGCCTGCCGATCCTTCAGCAGGGTTGAGTCGTCCAGGTTCTCGACGAGCCCCAGGCCAAATACCGGCGTGGGAATCCGGAAGATGATGTCGCCGTCGTTCTGGGCGGCAGTGAAGTTAGGTTGCGCCAGGCTGGTGCAGGTGCCTCTGTCCGAGCGGCCCGCAACGGTGAAGATGTCTTCCACTGCGCCGCTGGGAACGCTGGTGTTGACCGTGCCGTTGGCGTTCAGCAAAAACGGGAAGCGGACTTCACGGGTTGGACCAGTCGCGGTAATGAACGTGGGGATGGTATTGCCGGGCGCAACCCCGTTGGAAGCAAATTCGAACTGGGGATTGACGGCCGCTCCCGTTCCGCCGATGGCAGGTTGCGAGTGGCACGAAGCGCACTGATTCGAGTTGAACCTCGGTCCCAAGCCGACGTTATCGGCGTTGGAAACGTCTTCCACTTCCTGAAAACGGCTAAGACCGTCCTCGAAAAAGGCTGTGAAGCCGTTCGGGTCGTTGCTCGGGTTGATGATGGTTGCGCCTGTGCCGCGATTGGCGCTTTGCACTCCAGGGTCTTGTTGAGCGATTGCCATTCCGGCGAAGATAATCATCGCCGAAGCCAGACCTAACGTGAGTTTTGGTGTCTTCATTACGATTCCTCCTCGTTGTGTCTTCCGGGTTTGTTCGGGTGCAGATCTGAGACTCGGTTGAAGCGCACAAAGCCTCTAGGTCTTTGACCGTTTAATTCTGTACCATCTCCGTGCCCCATCCATTCGCCGTTTTTCTGGCGAATGGGTGGGAAACTGCGAACCCTAAAGTCCGAAATCATGCGGTCAGAGACCTAGCCGCGCGAATGCGCAACTCTGGCGCCGATTTAGCCATGTCCGTTAGAAGTGGGTAGGTCGAAACGCACCAGACCTACCGCCGCGCAAATGCACGGCGTTGGTGCCGTGACATCCGCGCCCATCAGCAATGGGTACTATCCAAAGACGTTCAATCGATGAGTGGCCGATGCCTCCCCTTCCCACCGTCGGGTTGTCGGCGAGAAAGGATTCCTGTGAGGAAAACCGCGGCCATAAAAAGGAAGATGCTGCATCGAGCAGCTAGCTTGCAGTCCCAGCACGCGACCCTCTGATTGGGGGATAATTGGGGCCCACGCATGCACTCCGCGTTTCACGGATTGCCTGTTGTATACTCACTTTCGACAAGCATGTCAATAGAATTCTCAATGATCTTCAAGCCTTATCGGGCCTCTCTCGCACCCTCCCGTTAGGACTGCTTGTGAGCCAAGGGCCTTGAGACCACTTGGGCTTCCCACCCGTCCAAAAGGACAGCAGGTTCGATTTGCTCCCTTTTGTCCCCCGTTGACATTGCATCTGTTCTCCTCCTTGGAGAGTACGGGCGGCATGATCCCAACCCTTCGCTCGGTCGGCGCAAGACCG
The DNA here is from genome assembly GCA_963710875.1 of uncultured Acidobacteriaceae bacterium. Classification (GTDB taxonomy): domain Bacteria; phylum Acidobacteriota; class Terriglobia; order Terriglobales; family Acidobacteriaceae; genus Telmatobacter. The sequence continues at coordinate 264,201 of CAVQBW010000007.1, forward strand.
GTCGGCAGCAATTGTCCGGGTGCGGCGGACCCCTTTTGCAACGATTCGGAACCAGACCGATGCCAATTGCGTACACTGAAACAGGAGAGATCCGGAGCACGCACACCGCATGAAAAAGATCATTCTCATCCTTCTCGCCGTCGTAGCTGTCGTTGTACTTGTGGCCGTATTCATTTGGCGGCAGCAGTCCGGCTACACCAAGGTCCTGACCGCGAAGATTGAGCGCCAGGATCTGGCTACGGTCGTCAGCGGCACCGGCCAGATCAAGCCCAAGACTTATGTGGTTCTGGGCGCTACCGCGATGGGCCGCATCACCCACCTCTATGTCAAGGAGGGGGATTTGGTTAAAAAGGGCCAGACGGTGGCGAGCATCGAGAACGTGCAGCAGGAAGCCAACGTCGCCAGCCAGCAGGCTGCCATCGAGGCGGCCAAGACCGATATTGCCGCCGATATTGCCGCGGAAAAGACCGCCCAGGCCAACGTCGAGAAGGCCAAGGCCGATCTTGAGCAAAAGAGGCTGGACTGGCAGCGCGCCCAGAGCCTGTACAAGAACGGCATCCTGGCCAAGCAGGATTTCGACGCCAAGAAGGCAGCCTACGACACCGACGTGGCTGCGTTGGACCAGGCCGTGGCCGCCGTCAATCAAGCCAAGGCGCAGACCGAATCGCTGCGCGGGCATTTGCAGATGCAGATCGCGAGTCTGCGTGCCGGCCAGAATGCGCTCGATCTTACCATGGCTGTCGCGCCGTTTGACGGCATCGTCACCAACGAGCCTGTCCGCGAGGGCGAAACCGTGGTGGAAGGCATCCAGAATGCCGAGGGTTCTACGCTGATGACCTTGGCCGACATGAGCGTCATCACCGCCGAGGTCAAAGTGGACGAGACCGACATCGTCAATATCCGGATCGGCCAGCCGGCCGACGTGACCGTCGATGCCCTGCCCGGCAAAGTCTTAAAGGGACATGTAACCCTCGCCGGCGATCAGGCCCTGCTGCGCTCCACCGGCGTCGCCACCTCGCAATCCACCACCGGCACCGAGGAGGCCAAGGACTTCAAAGTCGTTATCACCCTGGACGACCCCACCAGCGATCTGCGCCCCGGACTCAGCCTGCACCGCCAAAATCACCACGGCGCACAGGTCGAATGTGCTCTCGCTGCCCATTCAGGCTCTCACCATGCACAACCCGGAAGACGACAAGCCCAAGGGCGGAGTGCAAGCGGCATCCACCTCCTCCAGCAATGCAAAAAGCGTCCCCGTGCAGGGCGTCTTTGTGGTGAACAAGGATAAGAGCAGCAAGCTGCGGGCTATATTCGTGCCCGTCACCACCGGCATTACCGGGGCCACCGACATCGAGGTGCTCAGTGGGTTGAAGCAGGGCGACGAGATCGTTATCGGGCCCTACAAGACGCTGCGCGTTCTTAAAGGCAACGCGCTGGTCAAGCGGGACACCGCCAAGCCGGTTGTTCCGGTGGATGCAAGCTCTTAGCGCGTGTTTCAAAAGGGGCTTTATATCGGCGCACCACTTGAGCCGTACCGAAAGAAGTCCGAAAACAAAGGATCTCCAGCCACCGGGGGATGACAGGCCAAACCGATTGATCCATCTTTGAAACAGACGGCAAGAATCGGGAAGTGGCCGTGATTGCGCGAAGGTCGGGCCTCAAAGGCTGAAGAAAATCTTGCCACTGGCAAAGGATGAGACTCGAATGGCTTCACACAGCATCAGTACCGAGGACGACGTGAAACAGTCGGTTGGGCCAAATCGCGACATGATCGTCGTCGAGGACCTGTGGCGCACCTACGACATGGGCTCGGAACAGCAAGTGCAGGCGCTGAGAGGCGTCTCCCTGCACATCAAGCAGAACGAGTATGTGGCCATCATGGGTCCCTCCGGCTCCGGCAAATCCACCTTGATGAACTTGATCGGCTGCCTCGACACGCCCTCCAAGGGCCGCTACTGGCTCAATGGCCAGTTGGTCAGCGAGCTGGACGACGACCAGTTGGCGCGCATCCGCAACAAGGAGATTGGCTTCGTCTTCCAGACCTTCAATCTTCTGGCGCGCTCCACCGCCCTGCACAACGTCGAACTGCCCCTGATCTATAACGGCACCCCCGCGGCGGAGCGCATCGAGAGAGCCAAGGAATCGCTCGCCAGCGTCGGCCTCGAGGAGCGCATGTACCACAAGCCCAACGAGCTCTCCGGCGGCCAGCGCCAGCGCGTGGCCGTTGCCCGTGCGCTCGTCAACCGGCCCTCCATCATCCTCGCCGACGAACCCACCGGCAATCTGGACTCCAAGACCGGCCTGGAGATCATGGCCCTCTTCGATACGCTGCACGCCAATGGCAATACCATTGTGCTGGTCACCCACGAGCCGGACATCGCCGAGTACGCCCATCGCGTAGTGCATATCCGCGACGGACAAATCTACTCCGACGAGCCTTCCAAGCGCTTCCGCTAAGACCGTCCGTCCCGCGAAAACAAGATCCGAATCCTCGACCCTCCCGAACCGGAAAGACGCCCTGTCCTTCCGGTTCATGTTTTTTCCGCCTTCGCCGATGAAACCTCTGTCGGCCTTGGAGTTGTCGGTTGGGCCACGGAGGCGAGGCACGTTGAGAGCCATGCACAACGCCGCTCAGTACCAGCCTCTGCCCAAGCCTTCTGCCTCCGGCTTGACCCTCGTTGAAGTGGAATCGCCCCCTGAAGCGCAGCCCGTCGGGGTGAGCGCCGCCTGGCGTAAATTGCTGATGCAGGCAGAGATGGCCGCGCCCTATGTGCAGGTGGCGACCATCGAGGGAGAACACGGCTCCGGCAAGCATACCCTGGCCCGCTATCTCTTCAGCCGCTCCCCGCTCTCCGGCGCAGCCTTTCAGCGCCGCGACGCCCGCGAGTGGCTTGTCACCGACGCCGATCCGGCCACCCTCGCCGGCTTCACCTATCTCGATCGCGTGGACCTGCTCGCGCCGCCGGGCCAGGGTCTGCTGCTGGGCGTGCTCAAAGCGCTCCAGGACCGCCCGCCCGGACGCTTCGTCATGCTGGCCTCTTCCCAGACTTCGTTGCGCCAGATGGCCGCTCAGGGCCTCTTGCTGCCCGACCTGGCCTTCCGACTCACCGCAGTCCGCTTTGCCATTCCCCCGCTGCGCCAGCGCCGCGAAGACATCACGGTGCTCGCCCAATCGCTGCTCGATCGCATCTGCACCCTCTATCAGCAGCGCCCCGTCATCCTCGGCCCCGGCACGCTCGCCCGCCTCCTCCAGCACAATTGGCCGGGAAACGTCCGCGAGCTGGCCGCCGTTCTTGAAACCGCGCTCCTCGAAGCCGTAAACGGCGTCATCCGCCCCGACGACCTTGCCCTGCCCACCGGCTTCGAGACCCCGCAGGAGCAGCGTCCGGCGACGCAATCCGATAGTCTCAATCTCGATGCGGTCATCCAGCATCACGTCCAGTATGTCCTGGACCTGAACCGCGGCAACAAGCTCCGCGCCGCACGCCAGCTCGGCATCAGCCGCTCCACCCTCTACCGCATCCTGGGCAACGAGACCATCCTGTCGCACTAACCACCGCGCCCCTGGGCCGATCTCCCCCGCCAACTCGCCAACTCCGCACAGATCAGGCTATTGAATACTGCATAAGGAGTGCTAGCGCGCCGGAGGCGCACAGTTAGTTAGCCCCGCGTTCAGCGTGGGGAAATGGGATTCCATATGTCTGTTACAGAGTCCCGTAGGGACGGCGCAAGGACATCATTTATGCAGGAGCCAATAACCCGCCGAGTTGAATCCACCGAGGTTTTCCGCCCTATCGCTTCGATTCTTGAACTTGCAAGACAACCTATTTCGCCGGAATTCCGCCGTTTATGACCCCAAGCCCCGCAGTTGCCCCAACAATCCACTCGCTCATGGGATGCTGTTCTCCGCAGTCCAGGCATGCCGTCTTAAGATACTGCGCCCCGCATTTCGGACAAGCTCCCCGTGTCTCGAAGGTGTCGAAGGGCTGCCGGCATTGACCGCATCCCCAGTAAGCCCCGACCGGCGGCGCCGTCCGGCAGCTCGGGCAGGCATACCCTGGCCGTCGCGGCAGCTTGGCAAGCCGCAAGAGATGCTGTGCGTGCCGCAGCCCGCTCCAGCAATTCATCAGCAGGAAGACGGAAATCGCCGCAATCCAGACCGAATGCCAATACGCGGCCAGGCCGAAGAATCCGATAATCCCTAGCAATCCGAGGGCTGTGGCCACCATCAGGCTGCGGGCCCGTCCCAGCACAACCCACAGCAGCGAGCGCAGAATCTGGCCGCCGTCCAGCGGATAGATAGGCAGGATGTTAAATAGCAGAAGCCGCAGGTTAATCCACGAAACCCACCCCAGCAAGGCGTAGGCATCGGGCATCGTCTGCTCCCATCCCATCGACTGGCCCGTCTTCATTGCCACGTACAGCACCGGCAGCAGCGCCACGTTCACCAGCGGCCCCGCCGCAATGCTCCACAGCGTCGCCCCCGGCCGTTGCGGCGGATTCACATACGCTACCCCGCCGAAGGGCCACAACAATATCTGGTTTGCCGTCCCTCCCACCTGCCGGCACGCCAGCGCGTGCCCGAACTCGTGCAGCAGCACAATCAGAAACAGCGCCAGATACTCCAACGCGCTCCAGACGACAGAGGAGTACCGGCCGTGCCAGTTCTGCATCTCGAACGCCGCCACCAGAAACCACGACCAATGCAGATACAGATCGATCCCCGCGACGCGAAACAGATGGATCGATCCTTGACGAAGGCTAGGCATAGCTGTAGCTTACTGCATTTCCTGTTCCCCGCGCGCTCAACCCGGCCTGAACGCAACAACAGCTCGATCGAAGCTATTCCCCAACAAGTCGGCGTCCTGAAGGGTCGCACTTTCAATCGCACCAGAATCCTGTTCCCTGTTCTCTGTTCTCTGATCTCTGACCCCTGCCCTCTTGCTCTACACTCGACGGGAAGGCAAGTTTTCACACCGAGGTCCACTCCCTTGAAAAGACTCCCGCTCTCTGCCTTGGCCGCCGCCGCGTTTGTGCTGCTTACACTCGTTCCCGCGCTGCCCGCGCAGCCCCCGGCCAACCCTCCGGCAACCCCGGCCTCCATCGAGGCAAATCGCAAAGCTCTCAACGCTCTCTTCGAGGACTATTGGCAGGACCAGCTCAAGCACAATCCCGAGTTCGCCTCCGAGTTGGGCGACAAGCGCTACAACGACCAGATCACCGACTACTCTGTGAAAGCCTTCAACGACGGGCTGGCCCGCGAAGAAAACTACCTCATGCAACTGGCCGCCATCGACTCCACCGGCCTCACGGACGAGGAAGAGACCAGCCGCGAACTGCTCATGCGCAAGTTTGCCGAAGACCAGGAGGCCGCCAGCTTCAAGGAGTGGGAGATGCCCGTGAACCAGTTGGGCGGCATCCAAACCACCTATCCGCAACTGGTCGCCGAGCTCAGCTTCACAACCGTCAAGGACTACGACGACTGGATCGCCCGGCTGCGCGCCATCCCCACCGCCTTCGACCAGGTCACCACCAACATGTCCATCGGGATGGAAGACCATCGCGTCCCGCCCAAATACATCCTGGGCAAGGTCCTCGATCAGGTCAAGCAGCTCGCCAATCAAAAGCCGGACGACTCCCCGTTCGCCTTGCCGCTCAAAAGCTTCCCCGCCTCCATCAAGCCCGCCGAGCAGGAGCGCATCAAGACTGAGATGCTGGCCGCCATCGCCAAACAAGTCCAGCCCGCCTACGTGCGTTTTGCGCGCTTTCTTGAGGTCAGCTACATTCCCGCAGGCCGCGATGAGCCTGGCCTCTCGGCATTGCCCGGCGGAGCGAAGTACTATCAGTTCCTCATTCGCCGCTCCACCACCACCGATCTGACCGGCGACCAGATTCACCAGATCGGCATCGACGAGGTCAAGCGCGACGAGGCCGAGATGCTGCTCATCGCGCAGAAGCTCGGCTTCAAGGATCTGAAGAGCTTCCAGGCCAGCTTGAAGACCAATTCCAAACTGCATCCGGCCTCGGGCCAGGCTCTGCTGGACGCCTATCGCGGCTACATCGACCCCATGCGGGCCAAACTGCCCGAGCTCTTCGGCCGCCTGCCCAAGGCGCGGCTTGAAGTAGCGCCCGTCCCGGATTACCTGGAAAAGACCACGTACCCGGCCTATTACGATCCCGGCGCGCCCGACGGCAGCCGTCCCGGCCGCCTCTTCGTCAATGAGTACAACGCCACCAGCCGCAACCTCGACTCGGTCGAAGCCATCGCCTACCACGAAGGCATTCCCGGCCATCATCTGCAAATCTCCATCGCCCAGGAGCTCGAAGGTGTGCCCACCTTCCGCAAGTACGGCGACTACACGGCCTACACCGAAGGCTGGGCGTTCTACGCCGAGCGGTTGGGCAAGGAAGTGGGCTTCTATCAGGATCCATACTCGGACTATGGCCGCCTGGATGCCGACATCTGGCGCGCCATCCGCCTGGTCGTCGATACCGGCGTCCACTCCCAGCACTGGACCCGCCAGCAGATGGTCGATTACTTCCACGACCACTCGAACATCGACGAACCCACCGTCCAGACCGAGGTGGACCGCTATATCGCCTGGCCCAGCCAGGCCTTGGCCTACAAGATCGGCCAGCTCAAAATCCTCGAACTGCGCGCCCGCGCCAAACAAGCACTCGGCGACAAATTCGACATTCGCGCCTTCCACGATGAGGTGCTCGACTCCGGCGCACTCCCGCTCGATCTGTTGAGCAACCGCATCGACGCCTGGATCGCCAGCCAGAAGCCCGCAAAGTAGAGGGAAGTTAATAACTTCCCGAAAGAACCGATGCGATAACATCAAAAAGACAACTGGAGCGCACGATGCTCGAAACGCTGGTGGGAAGACTCAAGTGGGAACGAACAGGAGGCGGCATTCGTGTGGTGATTCCTGAACCGGCTTCCTTCGCAGACATCCTAGCGATTGTCATTGCGGCTGCGCTTCCGTTCGCTGTTTTCGGCTTTTTGGGAGGCTCGTACGGGTCTGAAGGAAGCTGGGGTTGGGCGATGGCTGGTGCGGTGTCGTTGCTGCTGACTGTACCACTCAGCAAAGAGCTTGTGGAACGTAAAAAACTTGTGACTCTGACCTCTGCCGCCCTCACCGTGACGACATCCCACCCCTGCGAGAGGGGTCGCACGCAGTTGACCCACACCATTTGGAACCTGCGTTCAAATCCGCGCGTTTCCTTGATGGGAAAAGAATTCCGTGACCAAATCCAAGTGGAGATCGATACCACTTCTGGGACATGGACAATTGGTTCAAGGCTCACCGAGGCTGAGGCCGCAGCGTTAATTTCAAAGATGATGGAGGTCTTCGTGTTTCCCGAATGGATGCCGGCGTACAAGGCAGCGGTAAGCCAGAAGAGTGGTTCCCGCAGGGACTAGAGCATCTCTCCTCTTGGCATAGCGCGGCGATCCGGCGGATTCGTCTCACCTGCCCCGGAGGGGCTATCGACAATAGCCCAGGGTGGAGCGTAGCGAAACCCTGGGGACGCTGCCTTCAAAAACCTCTGCACCCCGGAGGGGCGCGGCGAAACGAACCAAACAACTCTACACCAAGAGGAGATTTGCTCTAACTTGGCGGCTCTTCCTCAGCTTCGCCCAGCGGGTCGTTGTCGCGGTCGGTGACTTCGGCCAAGGCAGCCAGCTCCGCGGCCAACTCGGGGGTCCAGGCTGCCTCGGGGGCGCGCCAGCTCCAATTGCCCGCGGCTACTGCGGGTGTGTTCATGCGGGCTTCGGCGCCGAGTTCGAGAATGTCCTGCGCGGGAACGAGGGCTATCTCGGCCACGCTGGACTCCAAGGCGCGAATGAGCGGCCAGACCGGGTTGCTGTCGACCGGCCCCACGTAAGTCTTGACGGCTTCCCGCTCGGCTTTGCTCACCGTCTGCCACCAGCCAAGTGTGGTCGAGTTGTCATGTGTCCCAGTGTAGGCCACGGTGCCTGGCGCGAAGCGGTGGGGCAGGTGGATGTGCGCGCCCTTGTCGCTGAAGCCGAACTGGAGAACCTTCATCCCCGGCAGGCCAAGCTCCTGCCGCAGCGCATCGACCTCGGGGGTGATGAGCCCCAGGTCCTCGGCGACCAGCGGCAGCGGCCCTAGCGCCTCCTCGAGCGCGCGGAAGAGCTCAAGGCCCGGCGCCTTGATCCATTTGCCGTTGATGGCCGTCTCCTCGGCGGCAGGAATAGCCCAGTAGGCCTCGAAGCCGCGGAAGTGGTCGAGGCGGACAATATTGTAAAGCTGGCAGGCGCGGCGAATGCGATCGATCCACCACTGGAAGCCCTGCTCGGCAAGCAGATCCCAGCGATAGAGGGGGTTGCCCCAGCGCTGGCCGGTGGGGGAAAAGTAGTCGGGCGGGACGCCGGCGATGCGGATGGGCTGGAACTCCTGGTCCAGCTCGAAGATCTCAGGATGAACCCAGACGTCGGCCGAATCCATGCTGACGAAGATGGGCAGATCGCCCATGATGCGGATTCCGTGCTCGTCGGCGGCCTCGCGGAGGCTGTTCCACTGGAGCCAGAAGGCGAATTGCAGAACCTGCTCCTCGGCCACGCGGCGGGCATGAGTGGCGGCGGCATGAGCCAGAGCCTCCGGCTGGCGGCGGCGCACGGGCTCCGGCCAGACGGTCCAGGCTCCTGTATTGAATTGGCGGCGCAGCTCGGCGTAAAGGGCGTAGTCGGCGAGCCAGCCCCCCTCGGCGCGGCAGAACTTTTCATACTGGGTCCACTGCAAGGCCAAATGCGGCTCGCTACTGGTTGCCGCTGGTGCGCGGTCGAGGAAGTTTCCCGCGGCTTCATCGAGCAGCTCCCCCTTGCGCTCCTCGATTTCCTCGAAGTTGACGGCGCCGGCGCATCCGCCCAGGCCGGCGATGCGTTCTGGAGCGATCCAGCCCCACTCGGCGAGGAGTTCGAGGCTGATGAGGAAGGGATTGCCCGCGAAGGCCGAGACGCACGCGTAGGGCGAATTGCCGTAGCCGGTGGGGCAGAGCGGCAGAACCTGCCAGACGTGCTGCCTGGCGGCGGCGAGAAAGGCGAGAAACTCGTGTGCGGCAGGGCCAAGGTCGCCGATGCCCCCCTTGGAGGGCAGCGAGCTGATATGGAGCAGAACTCCGGAGGATCGCTTGAATTGCATATCTTCATTATCGCCGGGAGGAGGTAAACGATCACCGGTGCAGGCCCGGCGGCTATAATCCCACTGTCCGGCAGAGAAAAATCCCTCCGGCTATCTGGAAAATCCCCGAGGAGCGAGTCCCTTGCAAAATCGATTCCGCCTGATTTCTATTTCATCGTTGGCATGGCTGGCATTGGCGCCGCTCGCATGGACGCTTCCCGCTCGGCTCTCTGCTCTGCTCCCGAAGAAGTCGGAGCCTGCCGCACCGATTGTGCTGGGTGGTGGCTGGCAGTTGCAGGATGCGGCCAAGGTGCCGCAAGCCGGCGCTGCGGTCTCGACTTTGGGCTTCTCGACTGCGGACTGGTACGCGGCCACGGTTCCTGGCACGGTGCTGACAACCCTGGTAAACAATCACGTCTATCCCGAGCCGCTCTACGGGGAGAATGACCGGCCCGAAGTGATTCCGGAGAGCCTTGCGCGCAGTTCGTATTGGTACCGGACGCTGGTCGATATTCCCAAATCCTACGATGGAAAGCAGGTCTGGCTGAACTTCGATGGCATCAACTATTCGGCAACCGTCTGGGTGAATGGCGCGCAGGTGGGCACAATGCGCGGGGGGTTCGTGCGCGGCAACTTCGACATCACGGACAATGTGAAGCCTGGCAAGCAGGCCGTGGTGGCCGTGCTTGTGGCGCCCGAGCCGCACCCCGGAATCCCGCACGAACACACCTTGCGCGACGGCATGGGAAAGAACGGCGGTATCACGGCGATCGACGGGCCGACCTTTCTCTCGACCATCGGATGGGATTGGATTCCCGCGATTCGCGACCGCGACACGGGCATCTGGCAAAAGGTCTTTCTCTCGGCGACCGGTCCGGTGGTGGTGAAGGACTCGCTGGTAACGACCGATCTTCCCTTGCCCAGGACGGATTCGGCAGACGTGGCCGTCCAGGCTACTGTCGAGAATGTCGGCGACAAGCCGGTCACCGGTGTGCTTGCGGGGAATATTGAAGAAATCTCCTTTGAACAGCCCGTCACTCTGGCTCCGCACACCAAGCAAATTGTGAGCTTCGATGTAAGAAATACTCCGGCGCTGCACATCGAGCATCCGCGGCTGTGGTGGCCTAACGGCTATGGCGCGCAGAATCTCTACAAGCTGCATCTCAGCTTCAAGGTCGACGACAAGGAATCCGATGCGCAGGACGTGACCTTCGGCGTCAGGAAGATCGCCTACAGCGTTCCCGGCACGGACACGCTCACCATTTCGGTCAATGGAGTTCCAATCTTCATTCGCGGCGGCAATTGGGGAATGGATGAGGGCATGAAGCGCATTCCGCGCGAGCGGCTTGACGCCGAGATTCACCTGCATCAACTGGCCAATCTGAACCTGATCCGCAACTGGGTGGGCCAAAGCACCGGCGAGGACTTCTACGAGCTGTGCGACAAGTACGGCATTCTGGTGTGGGACGAGTTCTTCCAGCCCAATCCGCACGACGGCCCCGATCCCACCGACATCGACACCTACATCGCCAACGTGCGGGAGAAGATTCTGCGCTTCCGAAACCATCCCTCGATTGCCCTCTGGTGCGCGCGCAACGAAGGATTCCCGCCGCCGGAGATCGACGCGGAGCTGCGCAAGCTGATGGCCGAGCTGGAACCAACGCGGCTTTACCAGCCCAGTTCGACAGATGGAGCCGGGGTTCGTTCGCATGGCCCCTACTACTGGCGGGCTCCGCGCGAGTTCTATACCGTGACCGACGATTACTTCAAGACCGAGACAGGCAGCGTGTCGGTGCCGACGCTCGAATCGATCCACGGCATGATGCCCAAGAAGGATTGGGAGACGATCGACGACGACTGGGCCGAACACGATCTGGCGAAGGGCGCGCAGCGCGGAGACATCTACCCCGAAGAACTGGCCGCCCGCTATGGCAAGATCGCCAACCTGGCCGACTTCGCACGCAAGGCGCAGATGATGAATTACGAGGCCTTCCGCGCGATGTACGAGGGGCGAAACGCGCAGCTCTTTCATCCCACCACCGGCATCATTACGTGGATGAGCAACCCGGCGCATCCGAGCTTCGTCTGGCAGCTCTACGGCTACGACCTGGAACCGAACTCGTCGTTCTTTGCGGTCCAAAGCGCATGCGAGCCGGTGCATATTCAGTTCAACGAGGCCAACGGCGGCCTGGAGGTCATCAACAATCTTCCTCAGCCGCTGGCCGATGCCGTGGCGCGCGTCTCGGTTTATCTTCTGGATGGATCGCTGGCTGCGCAATACGAGACGAAGGTGACGGCCGAGGCCAGCTCCGCCACCAGCCTTGGGCCGGTGAAGTTTCCCGAACTGCTCGCCTCGACGCACTTTCTCAAGCTGGAACTCGACGACGCCCAGGGAAAGGCCGTTTCCTCGAATTTCTACTGGCGCGGAGAGCCGGGCTATCCGGACGTTCTCACCGATCTTGCCAAAATGCCCGCCGTTCCCATCGAGTTTCAGGTTCAACGCGAGGACGCGGACAGCAAGCGAGTGTTGACCCTGACCCTGCACAACCCAACCGCGAACATTGCATTGATGGCTCATTTGCAACTGCGCCGCCAGCACTCCGGCGAGCGCGTGCTGCCGGTCTTTTACAGCGACAATTACGTTTCGCTGACGGCGAACGAGTTCAAAACGATCATCATTGAGGCCGATTTGAGCGCCTTCAAGGGCGACGACCCCCTGGTGACGGTGGATGGGTGGAATGTGACGGTGGCGCCGGCCAACCTGCACGATGTCGAGATCGAGCCCAATCTCGACGCCCAGCCCGATCATTGGCCGGCGCCCGGGCTGCCCTTCCAGACAGTTGGATTGCGTTGAGCCCCGTTTGCAGCAAAGACGGGAAAGGCCCGCAAGCGTTGCTCGCGGGCCTTCGAGTTGCCGGATGGATCGCCGGTTACATGCCGGGAAGCGCCGGCCCCGCCTGCTTGGAATACTGGATGCGATTGTGTTTCTTGTAGTTTTCCATGATGGTGTTCAAGAAGACATTGAAGGCATCCTCGCGGCGCTGATTGAGAAGCTCGTCCTTGGTTTGATCGAGGTTCTTGGCGATCTCCGCGGCGCTGGGCTCCTGTTTGTCCAGGATCTTCACCACTACGCCGGTTCTCCCTGCACTGATGGGTCCGCTGAAGTTGCCCACCGCGAGGTCAAAGAGCTGCGGCGCTACCTGGCCTACCTGGCCGAAATCGGGCACCTGGCTGGTCTCGCCGACCATGTCGCTGGTCTTGAGGGTTGCGCCCATTTCCGTGGCGGCCCTGGCCAGGTCGTTTAGGGCCTTTGCCTTTTGGGCCAGCTCCTGGGTCTTCTGGCTGAGCAGGCGGGGGAGTTGCTCGTTGCGATAGTCATCGGCTACGTGGCTCTTCCAGGCGGCAAAGTCGGGCGCGTGCGCCGGAGTGACTCCGGTGACCTGGAAGATGGCGTAGCCCTCGCCGGTGCTGGCAAACTGCGGCGGGTCGCCCTGTTTGGCCTCGAAGGCCTTCGCCATAATCTGCGAGGAGTCGGGCAGCGCGGCAATCATATCCTTCTCGCCGAGCAGCGGCGTGGTCGCCACTTGCAGATGATGGGCGGCGGCGGTCTTCTCCAGGCCGTCCTTGATGGCCTCCGAGGTGAGCGCCTGCGCGTAGTCCTGCTCGGCCTTGGCCTCCTGCTGGCGAACCAGCGTGGCCTGGATGGTGGGAAGAACTTCGCTGAGCTGCTGGGTGTGCGCCTGCTGCCGCTCCTCGACCTGCACGATGTGATAGCCGAACTGGGTTTTGACAATCTCGATGTCGCCGATCTTCTGGCTAAAGATGGCCTTGTCGAACTCCGGCACCATGGTGCCGCGACGGGCAAAGCCCAACTCGCCGCCCTTATCCTTGCTGCCGGGATCGTCGGAATATTTCTTGGCCAGTTCGGCGAAGTTGGCGCCGGCCTGAAGCTGCTTGAGCAGATCCTCGGCCTTGGCCTTGGCCGCGGCATCGGTCTTGGCGTCGGCGCCCGGCGCCACCTTGATCAGGATGTGGCGGGCACGGGCCTGCTCCGGTACCGAGTAATCGTCCTGGTGCGCGGTGAAGTATTGCTGAATCTCCTGCTGGCTGGGCTGAGGAACCCCGCCCGGCAGTTGATCGGGGGTGAAGGCGAAGTAAGTGATCCTGCGCTGCTCGGGCACGGCCGTGGCATAGCGCGCGGCGTTTTTCTTGAAGAAGGCCTGAAGGTCGGCATCCGAGGGATTGATCTGCTTGCGCAGGTCGTCGGAGGAGATGACCGCATAGTCGAACTTGATCTTGATGTTCTTCTTGCGATAATCGTCGCGCGCTTCCTGGTCGCTCACCGTGACCCCGGCGGTGATCATCGTCCGCAGACGGCGAATGAGGATGCTCTGCTTTACCTCTTGCTCAAACTCCGGGACCGACATGTTGAACTGATTGGCGACAAAGGCGGCATAGCGATCGTCGCCGATGTAATTGCCGCTGGGAAAAAGGTACTCGCCAAACTGGCCCTGGTGCAGGAAATCGCTCACATCGCCGTCCGTGGCGGTGATGCCCAGCTTTTCGGCCTCGTCAATCAGGATCTGCTGCTGCACAAGTTGCTGGCCGACCTGCTGCTCGATGATGCGCTCGATCGCCGGGTTGTCGGGGTAGCGATTGCGCTGCATCTGCTGGCGGGCAACCTGGCTAACCCGTTGCTCGCTGACCGTCATGCCGGAAGAGAGCAAACGGCTATACCAGTGGGGGTAGACCACGGCGTAAGTGTCGGCGGTTGAGGCTCCCATGCCGGTGAGGCCGGGAATCAGGTACACCACCATGCCCACCGATGCGGCGGCGATGACGACAACGAAGAATGCCTTGGTTATGCGATTGTCTCTCTGCAGGAAACGGATCATGGATGGACTCGGACCTTCAACTCTCTAAGCGCAGGCAGACCGAACGCGACCCTGCGCGGCATGGCGGCTCAAGGACAGGCATTCGACTGAATGCGCAATTGTCGCGCATTTCCAGCTTGGCGCGATTCACTGCAATTATAGACGAGCGGGGACCGGGCGCGGGCGTTCTTAAAGACACAACGCACTGCAATCGCACGAACCTGTTTTTGCGGATTATTTCCGGCATCCTGCTAGCCTGAGGTTGGGTCGGCCGTCCAGAACGGGCCGGTTCGGCTTATACCACCGAAGGGGTACTCCCTACCCCCCGGGGGTCCGATTCTCCGTTTGTTCGCTTTGCTATCTCTAAACCAAGTGTTCCTGCATACATGCGATTGCGCTGAGACACGGCAGATCTTCGCAAAACCGGATGCCCGCCGCATTTCTGGCCGGATTAACTACATTTATCGCCAGTAATAATATCCGCCGACCGCGTAATACGGCCGGTAATAGACCGGCGGATAGCCGTAGGGATAGCCAACATAGGGGCTGGCATAGGGGTAATAGCCGGGCCGCCGGTAGAGAGTGGGACCGCCGGAATAAAGCCCCTGCGCCAGGCGGGCTGCCTCTTGCGCGCTGACCGGCTTGACTGTGAGCGGAGCGGCCAGATGAAAGTCTACCCGCGCCTCGGAGGGGATCCAGACCCCCGGCCCGTGAGAGGCTGCTGAAGCTGCCATGCCCGCGGCCGCGCCTGCCCCGGCGCCGATCGCACAGCCTGCGCCACGCCCGGCAATGCAGCCGATAATCGTGCCCAGCATCGCGCCGCCTATCGTGTCATGGGCTGTCTCTGCGCCTTTCCCTGGCCCCTTGACCTTGAACAGGTTGGTTTGAAGCGGATAGCTCTGACCGCCCAGATCGAGCGAGGTGAGTGTGAGCGCCAATTCGGGGCTTCCGGTCAATTGGCCTGCCTTCTTGACCTCGGTGACGACTCCGTGGACGGTCGCCCCGCGGGGAATCGCCAGCACGCCGCCGACGGCCACGCCGCGGATCACGGTGAACTGGACCGGGGTGCCATCCTTGGCTCGCTTGCTCGAGACCGGTTCGCTGGTCCGCAACTGCAACAGCGTTCCCTGGACAACGGTCACCGGGCCGGTGGGAGTCTCATATGCCCGAGGCCTCATCCGGGTGATTTGAGGATTCGCCGTACCGTACTGCGGCTGGCCAGGCTGGGCCTGTGGCTGACTCGGGTAAGGAGACTGCCCGGCAGTGGCCTGCGGTCCCTCCGCGGGAGGGGGTGGCGGAATGGGCGCCATCGAGTCGTCCGACTCGTTGCCGCTCATCGGCAGGTTGGCGGCGTTGGCCGCGGCCTGCGGATTGCCCACCGTGAGGTTGTTGTTCACCTTGGTTACGCCTGGCACATGAGCGGCAATCGACTCGGCCAATGCGCGATTGGCCGCGCTCGACACGGTTCCCGAGAGCGTGACCTCGCTCTGAATGGTGGCCGCGGTAATCAAGTCGTTCTTCAGCGCCTGGGAGGCGTCGAGGGCGTGCACCACGTCCATCTCGATCTGGCCATCCGTCCGCGATTCAGCGGCAGGCGCCGTGGCCTGGGCTAAGGCAGCGCCCGGCTTGTTGGCCAGTGCAAACACGCCGCAAAGGGCAACCAGCCCGGTCCACAACAAGGCTTGGAAGAAGAACTTTTTGAGCATTGGCCGATCCATTTTTACTCTCCTCCGCCTGAATTCCTGCTCCCGGTTCACCCTCATTAGACGGAGGATTCCGGAAGCTGTCATGGATGAGAACCCGGCCGCCGGGAAAAAGTTCCGCCGGATCTCAAGCCGATTTGGCGGAGCCTTCGGTCTCGGAACAATTGCCCTTCGCCCTCGCAGCCGTTAGACTTAGGGTTCGAGGGGCCAGCCATGTTGGTTGTTATGAAGGCGCAGGCTACGCCGGAGCAGATCCAGGCGGTTTGCGAATACATCGAGCAGTTGGGCTTCCGCGCCCATCCGCTTCCCGGAGCCCAGCGCACCGCCATCGGCATCACCGGTAACCAGGGCGAGGTGGAGCGCGGCAACCTGGAGGAACTCGCGGGCGTGGCCGAAGTCATCCGCGTGTCTAAGGCTTATAAGCTGGCCAGCCGCGATGTGAAGGAAGAAGACACCGTTGTCCGCTTCGCCGGAACCGACGCCGCCATCGGCGGGGCTGCGCTGGCCATCATCGCCGGGCCGTGTTCCATTGAGAGTCATGACCAGGCCTTCGCGATCGCCGAAGGGGTAGCCGCCTCCGGCGCGCAGTTCTTCCGCGGCGGGGCCTACAAGCCGCGCACATCGCCTTATGCGTTTCAGGGCCTCGGCCTGGAGGCGCTGCGCATCATGGCCGAGATTCGCGAGCGCTTCGGGCTGCGCATCGTCACCGAGGCCATCGACAACGAGAGCCTCGACCTGGTGGCCGAATGGGCAGACGTGGTGCAGATCGGCGCGCGCAACATGCAAAACTTCTCCCTGCTGAAGCGCGCCGGACGGCTGCGCAAGCCGGTGCTCATCAAGCGCGGCCTCTCGGCAACGCTGGAAGAGTTTTTGATGGCCGCCGAGTACGTGATGAGCGAGGGCAATTATGAAGTGATTTTGTGCGAGCGCGGCGTGCGCACCTTTGCCGACCACGCGCGCAACACCCTCGACCTGAGCATCGTTCCCGCCATCCAGCGGCTCAGCCACCTGCCGATCCTGGTCGATCCCAGCCACGCCACCGGCCGCCGCGACAGCGTTCTGCCGATGGCCCGCGCCGCCGTGGCCGCGGGCACCGACGGCATCCTGGTCGAGGTCCACAACCATCCCGAAAAAGCGCTCTCCGACGGTCCGCAGTCCATCCTTCCTACCCAGTTCGCCGCCATGATGGATGAACTCGAACAGATCGCCCCGGTGGTGGGCCGCTCGCTGCCCCGCGGGATTCGAATTGGGGCTGAAACGCCTTGAATCAAGGTGCCTCAGCTCTTGCCTTGTAGACCTGCAGCACGATCCACTTTCAAGACGCGGTTAAATCGAGATCAAAATGCCGATTGAAATGAAGGGTATCCATGGAGGGGGATCGAATGCCACATAGAGCAAAGCTCGTATTGCTTCTTCTAAGCACAGCATTGTGTGCTAATGCTGGCGCTCAGACCTCGATGTGCGGAACAGATGTCGGGAAGGATGAGGTATCCTTCCATCTGTCCGCTCCGGCAGCAGATGTAAAGAGCGGCACAAAGGCTCTAATAACATTGACGGAGACAAATGTCTCGGACCATACGGTGATGATCTGGATAGAGAATACCAACGATCCAGGCGGCCTTATCTTCCCAATTGAGGTGAGGGACAAAGATGGAAAAGTGCGACCAGAGGGACATTATATGTTGGCGATGAGAGGCTATCACAATCCTAAATACTTCACGAAGGAAACGCCGATGAATGGTAGCGGAGGGTGCATTCCTTTGCACCCTGGCGAAAGCCGCGTTTATCGGATCGAAGTTGGTCGTCTTTATGATATTGCTCCCCCTGGGCAATACTCAGTTACTCTAGTAGATCACCGCATTGGTCACACCGGCACGATGCTGTCGAATACCGTTGTGCTCAATATCGTTCCTTAACCCTATGCTTCAATTTGAGGAGCCATTTGGCGAAGTTCGATAGGATCAGCATTTGAAAGCCAGACCCATTCCATGAGCCCGTTGCAATTCTCAGTTACTCGTCTCTCAGTCGCTGTAGTGCTGGTCCTGGCCCTCACCGGCTGCCGCCCGCACGACTTCCCGCAGTACCCGCCCAACTACCGCGAATACGCCTATATAACCAACGGCGGCAGCAACACCGTGACGGTGGTCGACGTGGTGGATGTGCGCCTGGAGCGGGAGATCGCGGTCGGAGAGAACCCTGTCGCCGTGGCTGTCAGCCCCACGCGCAACGAAGTCTACGTAGTCAACTCCGGCTCGGCAGGCCGGGACGGTTCACTTTCGGTGATCGACGCGGAGAAAAACACCGTCGCGGCGACCATCGCCCTCCACCGCCAGCCGGCCTCCATCGAGGTCGATCCCAAGGGGGATGTGGCCTACGTAGCCGAGTCCGGCTCGAACACCATTTCGGTGGTGGACCTGAAGGCGCGCCGCGAGATCGGGGCCATCGGCGTGGGCGAGGAACCGGTGGGAGTCCGCATCTCGGCCGACGCAAAGACCCTGTTGGTGGCCAATCGCCGATCCAACTCGGTCAGCGTAATTGACCTCGCGGCGCGCCGCGTCCGCCAGGTCTTCGAGGGTTGCCCTGGCGCCAGCGACGCCGTCATTCTCCCCGATTCCTCCCAGGCTTTTGTGGCCTGCTCGGCCGGCCATCAGATCATGGCCATCGCGCTGGCCCGCGCGGAGACGCATTCGGTCCAAGCCGGTCCGGCTCAGGCTGGCTCCGCACCGCGGCCCGACCGTCTGGAGGCGCTGCTCGACGTGGGCCAGGCGCCGCTGCAGTTGGCTCTCAAGCCGGACGGCGGCGAGCTCTTTGTCTTGAACTCCTTGTCGAACTCGATCTCTGAGGTGGTGACCAACACCGACGACGTCGGCGGCGCGACCATGATTGGAGAAGATCCCGTTTGCGGCCTGGTCTCGGCCGACAATACGCTGCTCTACGTGGCGAACTTCCGCTCTCAGGGCGTGACCGTCTACTCGATCGACGACGGCAAGCGCATCGGCTCGGTGCAGGTGGGCGACGGGCCCTCGGCGCTGGCGTTTTCCGGCTCCGGTCTGCTGCTCTTCGCCGTCGATACCCGCTCGGGCGACATCGCGGTGGTCCGCACCGCCTCGCGCTCCCTCTTCACGCTGCTGCCCGCCGGCCGCGCCCCCAACGCAATTGTAGTGAAGGCCTTCAAGCTGCTCTGAGCAGCGCCCGCACTTCATTCTCAATGGAGCGACAGGCTCTGGATAGGAGTGCTGCGCCGGGAGATGGATTGGTGGAGGGCGGCGGCGATCGAACCCGCGCCGCGGCAAATGGCCGAAAGGCAGGCGGCAGCTAACGGAGCTCGCCTGGGCTCGGGAACCCAGGGGCGCGGCGCTGGGTGAGCCCCGGGGCAGCCGGGAAGCTCGCTCATCGCCGTTCTCTGCTCCTCGGCTGTGACGATGTACCGCGCGGCCATCTGGGTGTTGTAGTCGGCCAAAGAGAGATCTCCCTCGTTGTACGCGGCCTGCGCAAGCGCAAGGTACTGGGCGGCTAATCGGTTGTGGTAGCTGGCGATCTCTCCGAAGTTGGCGGGCATGGGCGATTCCCTTCTCCCGGTCTTCCGGGCAGGGATTGGGCCGGTCAGGCCTACGGCTCCGTGGCGCTTCGGGCAACAGCCGATAGCATCCAGAAACCGATTCCCCAGCTACTTGTGGCATGTCCTGTGCCAAAGATTCAGTGGGCAAAATAAGAAATATCTAATGGGGATGGAGGCTTCTTCGCCGCAGCGAGGCCTCCGAACTTCAATTGCCCGAGCAATGCGGGAGGAACCTGCGAGCAGCGGGGATCGACTCCGGCGGCGGAGACCAGCCGGCGGGGCAGGCACTGGGGAAGACGCCGCATCCGTGAGCGACTCAAATGGGGTGGAAACAGTTCAACGCGGATTGCGGAGCGAGCGGGCGGCATGGCGCTTCAGTGCGCGCCATTTCAGGCCGAGCCAGGCCAGGTAGCCCAGTTGGATGGCCCAGGTGATGGCGTAGGCGGCGACGGTGAAGTGGTGATCGATGAGTGCGGTTTGATCCATGTGTTTTCCTCGCTGAGGGCTAGACTCCCGGCTGCGAATAGGCGTTCAATGCTTCTTCGGCCTCCGCCGCGGCGTTCCTCTGGCGCTGCCGCTCGACATGATACCGGAGAGCGAGGATGAGAATGCCCCAGGCCAGCCAGGCCAGGACATTCCAGCCGAAGGCAGCCAGCATTTTGGGGTCTTTGATGCCGGAGTCAGGCCCGCCGCCGAAGACGGGCGCTGGGTGCTGCGTGCGCCACCAGCGGTTGGACATATAAACGATCGGCACATCGAGCGCGCCGAAGATGCCGAGCACCGCGGCCAGCGTCTGCACCTGGGGACCGGCGGCAAAGCGGCGCAGCAGCAGGTAGCTGACATAAATCAGCCACAGAACGAGGGTGGTGGTCAGCCGCGCATCCCAGGTCCACCAGATGCCCCAGGCGCGGCGGCCCCAGATCGGTCCCGTGATGAGCACGACCGTGCAGAAAACGACGCCCACCTCGGCGCCGGCCAGCGCCCAGGCGTCGGAGATCTGCGCCCACTCAGGACGGTTGCGGCGAAAGGCCAGAAATGCAATAGAACCTGCCAGACTGATGAAGAAGAACAGGAAGGCGACCATGGCCGAGGGGACGTGATAGTAGAAGATGCGCTGGATCTCGTGCATGGTCTGTTCGTCGGGGGCGACGTAGATGGCCTGGTAGAAGCCCCAGATCATGAGGGCAACGGTGATTGCGGCATAGAGGCCGATGGCGAGTTTCTTCATTGGGGAATCCTAAACGAACGATTCCAGTGTACAAGGGCGGCTCCGGCGCGGTCTCGACCGGGCGGGGGAGTAGCGTCATTGTTCCCGCAGAGAATCCTATTCGTAGGCCAGGGCGTCGATGGGATCTTTGCGAGCGGCCATCCAGGCCGGGTAGAGGGCGCCGCAAACGGCCCCGACAAAGGCGATGCCGGCTCCCCTGGCCATCCAGAGCGCGGTTAGTTCGAAGCTGAAGGCGGGAAACCTCAGGTTCAGCAGCTCGCGAACGCCGAAGGTGGCCGCGATGCCCACCAGCACTCCGGCGACGGCCAGCACGGCGCACTCGCGCAGCACCACGCCCACGATGGCCGGCCGGGAGGCGCCCATCGACTTCAGAATCCCGATCTCGCGCGTTCGCTCAAGCACCGCCGTATACATCGTCTGGAAGATCACCAGGAAGCCCACAATGACGGCGATGGTGATCACTACGTTCAATGCCAGATCGAAGCCGGGAAACTTCGACGGCGTATAGAGCGAGATCAGGTCTTCCATGCTCTGCACGTTGTAGCCTTCCAGGCCCTTAGTGGCGGCGATCTCCCGCCGGATCGCGCCGTCGTTGGCGGGATCGTCGCTTTTGATGTAGATGACCGAGGCCTTGCCGTCGGCGCCCATTAGTTCGCCCAGCGTTTCGATGGGCACCAGCCTGCGGCCGCCCTTGCCGCTTTCCACGATGCCGCAGATGCGGAAGGGGTGGTTGAGAACAGTGATCGTATCTCCGACGTGGTGGACATTGCCGGTGCGCGCATAAACATCGTCCACAATCACGTCGTAGGGCCCCTGAAACGGCCCGCCAGCGACCCAGATGAAGGGCTTGAGGGCGTTGTAGCTGGGGTAATCGATGCCATAGAGAATCTCCACCGAGCCGGACATCGAGAAGTCGGTAATGACCGGCGAGGCCACGGCGACGTGAGGCATGCGGCGGAAGACCTCGGCCATCCGGGCGGGCATCGGCGCGCCACCCACGCCGTTCATGAAGCTGGCATTGGAGGGGCGCACGACCAGGTCGGCCCCGATGCCGTTGGTGCGCGCCTTCTGGTCGTTCAACATGCCCATGAAGATGGCGACGATGGACAGGATCATGACCACTTCAATGGCCACCGCGAAGACGCTGATGATGGAACGCAGCGGACGGTGCAGCAGATTGGCGAAGATGAGCTTGTTCATTCCCGGCCGTGGCTCCCAAGAGGCGCGAAGACGCTTGAAAGGCTCCTCGCTTTCAGGGTATCAGCCCAGGGCCGGCGGGGCCGTCTCCGTCATTGACGGCACTCCGCCACGATTTCGACCTTCGCCATATCGGGAGTGAACAGGGCGATGGTTGGGTTCCAGTTATCGTCCCCCTTCCACTTGACCTTGAAATTCGCCAAAACCTGATAGTTTTCTCCGGCCTGGGAGGGGACTTTCAAGGGCAGTTTGTATCTGGAGTAATGGCCATCGCTGTCGTTGTACGCCACCCAGATTTCGTGATTGCCTGGGAGCAGTTCCACGATAGTCAAGTGATTGCCGTTCAAACAGTGAAGCTCGGACCTGGACATCTCATTCACAGGCTTTGCCGTCCGTGCGACGGGCACACCGTCGACATCAGTAATCCTGACGCCCCAATCCAGCCATACCCAGGCGACTTCCGCGCGCGGCTTTGCCTGTCCGCTGTAGAGCTGCCGCACGTTGTAATGACGCACGCGCGCCACGGCCGCGGTGCTGCACATCAGAATCAAAACCAGGAATGCAAATTGCTTCTTCATCTTGCGTCTCCAAGAACGAAGTCGTTTCAGGGCTTCATTCCGCCCCAATCCGACATCGCCGGAAGTCTACCACGGTCCCCTCCCCCGAAGAACTCTCCCTCGAAGTTCAACGCACATGCTTGAGCGAAAAACCGCAAGCCTGCAAAACCATTGGACCGATTCGGTCCGAAAGACTGCTGCTTCCTGAAATGAATGGAGAATAACAATAAGCTCTTTGACGCGAGCAGGAAACGGGACTATCGTGGGTGTGGAAACTTTCGGCAACTCGAATCGTTTTCTGGTACGCGATGAGCACGTTTGGAGAAGACCTGCGCATGGAGCGGTTGTCCCGCGGCATTGCGCTGGAAGAGATCACGGCGATCACCAAGATCAGCACCCGGCATTTGGAGGCGCTGGAGCAGGAGAGGTTCCGTCTGCTTCCCGGCGGCATTCTGAATAAAGGGATCGTGCGCGGCTATGCCGGAGCCGTTGGACTGGACCAGAGCGACTGGACGGAGCGGTTTCTCAAAGCGTATATCGCCTCGGGCCAGATGATCGACGACGATCGCGACTGGATCAACTTCGCTTCGAATGTGGGCAAGCAACGCACGCAGCACCACAGCACCTGGGGATCTCGCCTGCGCTGGATCGGCGCGATCCTTCTGCTGCTGACCGTGGCGGCGGGAGTCTGGCTGGCCGTGCGGCACCTTTGAGTTCGCGCCGGCTGTCTCTTACCTGAGCGCCGCATCCACGGCAGCGGCCAGAGTTTCCAATCCAGCGGCTATATCGGCTCCCAGGTGAATCCGCAAGGCACGCCGTCCGCGCGACTCGAGCACCGCCAGGTCGCCCGCGGCCTGGGCGTCGATCACGATGCCAAAAGTTAGTTTCTGCCCCGGAATCGCCAGATCGGTTTTGTGATCGGCGGTGATCTGAAGAAAGACGCCGGTGTTTGGTCCGCCTTTGTAATCCTGGCCGGTGGAGTGGAGGAAGCGCGGGCCGAAGCCCAGGCAGGTGGCTACCCGCTTGGCGTCGCGCACCTTGTGGCGTATGCCCTGGAGCGCCGCCTCGTGCTCGGGGAACATGGGCAGGAAGGCCAACGCGGCAAAGTAGTCGCCGGGGTGAATCTGGTCGAGATGGGCGCGCAGATAACCGGCAAGGGATTCACTGGGCGCGGCCTTCTTGAGCGTGGCGGCATAACTCTCGGTAGCGTAGATCTTGACGCCCGCGTCCGAGAGAACCGGTTCGCGCTGCGCCAGCTTGCCGGTCTGCTCGTAGGCGGCTGTGAGGGCGCGGGTCTCGATCTTGGCCGACTCGACATCCGGTTGATTGAAGGGATTGATGCCCATCACCGAGCCGGCCACGGCGGTCGCGATCTCCCAGGTGAAGAACTGGCCGAAGATCTCGTAGCGGTCCGCGATCTCGATGTGAACGACCGGATGGCCGGCAGCCTCGATGGCGGCGACCTTGGCGTCCTGACTCTCGTCGGCCGTTCCGGCAAGGCGGATGTAGGCGAAGATGCGGTCGGAGCCATAGACCTCAGGCGCGCCGATGAACTCGCGGTCCACGGGCGTGATGCCCTTGCCGAGCTTGCCGGTCGATTCGGCGATCAACTGCTCCATCCACGCTCCCAGGTCGTAAATCTCCGGCGAGGTGAAGATGGTAATTTTGTCGCGTCCGGCGTTGGCAGCGGTGCCCAGCAGCAGGCCCAGCTCGACGCCGGGATTTTCAGCCGGCTGGAGCTTGGCCGACGCAACGGCCTTGGCCGCCTCGGCCAGCAGCTTCTCCGTGTCCAGGCCGGCAACGGTCGCGGCCACCACGCCAAAGGGTGAAAGCGCCGAGAAGCGGCCGCCGATGGCGGGGTCGCCATAGAAGATGGATCGGAAGCCGTCGGCCTTGGCCACCTGCTCCATCTTGGAGCCGGGGTCGGTGATCGCGATGAAGTGGCTGCCCGCCTCTTCCGCGCCCACGGCCTCTTTTATTTCGTTGAAGAAATACTGCTTCAGGATATTCGGCTCCAGCGTCGAACCGGATTTGCTGGCCACCACGACCAGCGTAGTGGCCAGGTTCACATCGTTGCGGGCCGTCCACACCTGCTCCGGATCGGTGGAATCGACGATATGAAGCGCGGGAAAGCCGGCTTGCTGGCCAAAGGTCATAGAAAGCACCTCGGGGCAGAGGCTGGAGCCGCCCATGCCCAGCAGCAGCACGCTCTGGAAGTCAGAGGTCTCGACCTCGGCGCCGAGCGCGGCATACGTGGCCAGATCTGCCTGCTGGCGCTCGACGATGTCGATCCAGCCAAGCCATTTTTCCTCGCCGTCGCGAGTCCACAGGCTCGGGTCGCGCTGCCAGAAGCGGGCGACGTTGTTGTTGGCGGTCCAGTCGGCGAGGGCCAGGTCCACTGCGCCGCTCAGTTCAGAGGGGATTGCGAATCGGATGCTCATCTCGTTATCGATTGTCGCTCAAGTGAGCGAATTCGCAAACCTGCGACAGCAACTGACCCACGCAAACGAGAGAAAGCAGCACAATTCATTCATCTTTTCAGGGAAAAAGCGAACAAAAGGAGAATCGCACCCCCGGGGGGTAGGGGGTCAGGCTGTGGGGGTACCGAACCGGGCCGGTCCTTGCTCAGCCTCCGACCCAGGTTCAAGTTAGCAGGATGAGGGAAATCATCTGCAAAAGTGAGTTTGCGGTCTCCCACCCTTTCGCCAGAGGAAAGCCCTGACGGCTTGCTTTTCGGCAAGGAGATCATACGAAACTGAATCGAGTCTCGCTTGCAAAGGGCGGATCTTTGGTACTATGCTCTTGACATGCGTCGATGTCGCTAACACCGCCCTGGTGCCAGTTGCGACGAAGACGTGCGCGCAGGTTCGCGCACAGACTTCCCCGCCTGACAGTTTGACGAAACCCCCAAAAATGAAGCGAATGCCGGGTGCGAATCCCGGAAAAAGGAGATCATCATGGCGCACATTGCTGCGAATGTAACTGAATTGATCGGCCACACCCCCCTAGTGCGGCTGAACAGAGTGGCGGCCGGATTGCCTGCGACCGTCGTTGCGAAGCTGGAGAGCCAGAACCCGGTTTCGAGCGTGAAGGACCGCATTGGGCTGGCAATGATCGAGGCCGCCGAGAAGGCGGGCAAGATTACGCCCGGCAAGACTGTGCTGATTGAGCCGACGAGCGGCAATACCGGCATCGCGCTGGCCTTTGTGGCGGCGGTCAAGGGCTACCGGCTGATCCTGACGCTGCCGGAGACAATGAGCCTGGAGCGGCGCGTGCTGCTGCTGGCCTTTGGCGCGGAGATTGTGCTCACACCGGGCCCCGGCGGCATGAAGGGCGCGATCGCCAGAGCCAACGAATTGCTGAAGGAGACTCCGAACGGGTTCATCCTGCAACAGTTTGATAACCCGGCTAACCCCGCGGTTCACTATGCGACTACCGGTCCGGAAATCTGGAACGATACGGACGGGAAGGTGGACATTCTCATCTCAGGCGTGGGCACGGGCGGCACGATCACCGGTGCGAGCAAGTACATCAAGGAGCGCAAGCCGTCATTCAAGGCGATTGCGGTGGAACCGGCCGACAGCGCGGTGCTTTCCGGCGGCAAGCCTGGGCCGCACAAGATTCAGGGGCTGGGAGCGGGCTTTGTGCCCGGCGTGCTGGATACGAAGATCGTGGACGAGATCGTCCAGGTGACGAATGACGAGTCGATTGCAATGGCTCGCCGCTTGCCGCTTGAGGAAGGCCTCTTTGTGGGCATCAGCTCGGGGGCGGCGGTGGCCGCTGCGCTGAAGGTGGCCGCGCGGCCGGAGAATGCCGGCAAGCTGATCGTGGTGGTGCTGCCTGATTTTGGCGAGCGGTATTTGACCAGCGTGCTCTTCGACTCGCTGCGGCAACAGGCGCTGGCCCAGCCGGTGGAGGCGCTTGCGGTATAGGCGCGTTGGCGGAGGCGGTATGCTTTGAAGGGGACGGGGTTAAGCCCGTCCATTTCAAGCGAATCGTGCAAATGGCTTTGGCCGGTCGGCGGAGTTGAGATTTCCCGCAGGGGCTAAAGCCCTATGTTTTCTTGTGCGCTAGCGGCACGACTGAAGTCGTGCCCTGACACTTTACATGGCTCCGATTGATTTTTGGAAGCCTGTTGAGATCGCTTCGCCGTTGCCGATTGGATTCGGGCTTTGGCCTTTGCCGGTTGGCGAAACGAGCGCTGGTGAATTTGGAACTGTAGTTCGGTTAGCCATGGAGTTTTTTGCACGAATTCGGGAAGACATCGACTCCGTGCTGGAGCGCGACCCGGCTGCGCGCTCGCGGCTGGAGGTTTTTCTCTGCTATCCGGGGCTGTGGGCGGTGTGGATTCACCGCGTCTCGCATGTTTTGTGGGGCTGGCAACTGCGCCTTCCGGCGCGGATGCTATCCCAGGTGGGCCGCTTTTACACGGGCGTGGACATTCATCCCGGCGCGCTGCTGGGGCGGCGGCTGTTTATCGATCACGCGACCGGCGTGGTGATCGGCGAGACCGCGATTGTAGGCAGCGACGTGACGATGTACCAGGGCGTCACGCTGGGCGGCACCGGCAAGCAGCACGGCAAGCGGCATCCGACGCTTTGCGACGGCGTGTTTGTGGGCAACAACGCCAACCTGCTGGGCAATATCACGATCGGCGAGAACTCGCGCGTGGGTGCGGGGTCGGTGGTGCTGTCTGACGTACCGCCGAATTCGACAGTGGTGGGCGTGCCGGCGCACATCGTCTATCGCAACGGCGAGCGGGTGCTGATCACCGATCCGCACGATATTAAAGACCCGCTCTCGGATTCGCTGATTGCGCTGTCGGCGCGCGTGGATGAACTGGAGGAGCGGCTGGGCGGCGAGCACAGGCCGGCAGAGCAGTTCACCGCCGAAGAGGCCGAGCGTACGGCGTATCGCGCGGAGCTGGAACAGAGGCAGTACGTTTCGATGGGCGAAGGAATCTGAAAATTTGAACTTGAAGCTGAGTTTCGGTTCGCAGGGGTAAGAGCCTGCGTTAACTTTGCGACCTTTAGTGCATCCTTCGGCGTCGCTCAGGACAGGTTTTGAAGTTGTGCCCGAAGAAAAAACAGATTATTAGCTGTTCTGCAAGTTGGACGATCTAAAGAAAATGGTAGTAAGGCATCTTGATTCAAATGCAGCGAGTTAGCCCCCGCTGCGCGGGGGATGGCGAGTTAGCAAGTTCGCGAATCGCATAGGTAGGCATCCTTCCTTGGGCCGGCGAAACCGGTGGACGACGGACACAATCGCCAATCAATTTGGCACTCGCCAAACGCGGTCTTATGTATCAGAGTGCAATGCGACTTGCTGTCCGGTGCTAGAGTGGTTTCATCTCCACTCTGTTGCCGGAGTTGGCTTTTTTGCTGGGTATTCGTCCACTGTTCGCGGCACTTCTTGCGTTGCCTGTCGCCGCACACGCGGCCGCGCGGGTCGAGTCTGCGCCGGTTCCGCCGGAGATGCGCTCGACGGCCTTTGCCGTTACGGTGAATGGCAAGGCCGTGGACGTGGCGCACGCGGCGGCGAGTTACGACTATGTGAGCTTCGACATCACCGGCCCGGTGACTGTGGAGATCACCGCTGCCGAGGCGGGCTTCTGGGATAAGGGCGTGGACATTCAGCCTTGGCGGCTGGGTTTGCGGCCGATCCGGCAAGGGCAGACGATTCGCTTCCGGCTGCAAGGGCCGGCCAAGCTCTCGATCTCGCGGCCGGGCGACTTTCTGAACTACGCCAAGATCCTGTTTCTCTTTGCCGGAACGCCGCCGCCTCCGATGCCGCGCAAGCAGGCCATCAGCGTGTATATGCCGGGGGTCTATCACGGAAGCCTCAATCCGAAGAGCGGCGAGACGGTCTATCTCTCTCCCGGGTCGTATTTTTATGGCAGCCTGAACCTGTGGAAGGTCGCGAATGTGAAGGTGCTGGGGCGGGGGACCATCGTTTATGAAGGCCCGCAGGACCCGAACGCCGACGAAGGCTGGATGCAGAAGCCGGACTGGCACTGCATCGGGGCGCTTGAAGCGCGAAACGTGGAGATCGACGGGCTGACCTGCATCGTGAGGTCGCGGAGCTGGTCGATCCAGATGAAGGATAGCTTTGGATTTCGTTTCGACGACCTGCGGCTGATCGGCGGCAACACGGCCAACGCCAACCAGGACGGCATGGACTGGCTGGGCGGCGGCGACACGATTGTGCGGGACTCGTTTTTGCGCGCGTCGGACGATGTTTTTGCCATGGAGGGCAACTGGGACGGCTACAAGGACGAGGATATGGTGCGGCCGGGGCACGATGTGAACAACATCCTTATCGAGCACAGCGTGCTGTCGACAAGTATTTCAAATATCGTGCGCGCGGGCTGGCCGCGGAAGATCTTCAACTCGAAGGGATTTACGCTGCGCGACTCGGACATTCTGCACGGCGGCATCGGGGCATGCGGACAGAGCTTTGGGCTGCTCGGCTTCTGGGGCGCGAATGGCGCACGGGGAGACCACTCGGATTTCAATTTTGAGAATTTGTTTTTGGACGACTGGTACTCGCTGGCGCAACTGGAGCAGGAGGAGCCTGGCGTGCACGGAGTCACCTTCCGCAATATCTGGGCGCTGGATCAGCCGCCGCTGGCCGAATCGACGATCACGGGCGACGTGGCGGGCGTGAGCTTTGACAACGTGAAGTATGGGCAGAGGCGCGTGGAGGGCAATGCCGACGTTCCTCTGACGGTCTCGGCAGGCGCGCAGGCGGCGGAGTTTGTTGCTCCGCATGGGCCGGTTGCGGCGTTCACTGTGGGCCCGCCCGTCTTTGCGCCCGGAGAGAGGGTGACATTCACGGCGCAGCCGGTGCGCGGCGCGCGCTACACATGGCTCTTTGGCGATGGGACGCAGGCGACTGGACGCAGCGTTCGGCATCGCTTTCCGGATGCCGCGGGGACCGAGTTGGACGGGGCAGCGAATGGAGCGGGGCGCTTCAGGGTTCTGCTGCATGTGGAAGCGGGCGATGGCAGCCCCGATTCAGCCAATCAGGATTGGGCGGCGCAGGATGTGGTGGCCGTGGCGCACTGGCACGACGCCGCGAGCATCGCCGGAGCCACGCTGCCGGGGCTTGCATGGCAGATCTATCCCGGCGTGTGGACCGAGCTGCCGAAGCTGGTGTCCGAACATGCGATCTTCACCGGCGAAGGGCCGAACCTGCACGCGGACCCGCAGGGCTTTACGCGCTATGCAGCGGCGTGGGACGGCTTCATCGACATTCCGGCCGATGGGGGATACACGTTTTATCTGCTGGACCGCGACGGCGCGCGGCTCGAGATCGACGGCGTGGAAGTGGCGAAGACGGGGCCACCCTTCGCGCAGGTCTGCGGAGCGCCGGGAAATGCGATGCGCTACGATCGCGGCTCACTGGGGCTGCGGGCGGGCAGGCACATTTTTCATCTGGAGGGGTTGCACTCGGTGAGCCAGGGCTCGCCGCGGCTGCTATGGGAGGGGCCAGGGCTGCCGCTGACGGACGTGCCGCCGGCGGCTTATAGCCATTTGCGGGTGGACGCGATAAAAGCAGGGAATAGGGAATAGGGAACAGAAAAGACTCGCTGGTTGAGGTTCGTGGACTCCCACCCTTTGCAAAGTGCACGAAGGATGGGGCACCCAAGGGTTGCAGTGCCGTTTGAGATTGGGCGGTTGAGGTTCGTGGTTTCCCACCCTTCGCAAAGGGCGCGAAGGATGGGGCACCCGGCGCTACTTCGGTAGCTGCGAGACATCCCAGCTGCCGCCGAGGGCGCGGACCAAGCCTACGCTGGCTACGAATTGGCGGGTTTGGAGGTCGATCGAGGTGCGCTGATTCTGGAGCAGGGCGGACTCGGCGGTGAGGACTTCGAGATAGCTGGTGACGCCGCCTTTGTAGCGCTGGTTCGAGAGATCGTAAGAATGCTGGGCGGAATCGACCGCTCGCTGCTCGGCGCGCGATTCTTCTTCGAGAATTCTGAGGCTGGAGAGCTGGTCTTCGACGTCGTTGAAGGCCGCGAGGACGGCGGCTTTGTAGGCGGCGGCCTGAGCTTCGTAGGTGTGGCGAGCCGCATCGGTGAGGGCGTGGCGCTGGCCGGCGTCGAAGAGCAACTCCGTTGCCTGCGCTCCTAAACTCCACAACGCGCTTGGACCTTGAATCCACGTGCCGCCGTGCTCGCTTTCAAAGCCGCCTGTGCCGTTGAGAGAGATGGTGGGATAGAAGGCGCTGACTGCTATGCCTATCTGGGCGTTGGCTGCGGCGGCGCTGCGCTCGGCGGCGGCGATGTCGGGACGGCGCTCGAGGAGCTGCGAAGGGACACCGACGGGGACCTTGGGCAGAGCGAGATTGAGCGGCGAGGGCGGAATGCTGAAGTTGGAGAGATCGAGGTTGGCGATGGTGCCGATGGCGTGTTCGAACTGGGCTCGGGCGACGCCGACGTCGACGAGCTGGGCGCGTACGGTCTCAAGCTGGGTTTGGGCCTGGGCGACGTCGGCTTCGGTGCCGATGCCGCCGGCCAGGAGGCGCTGGGTGAGGTCGAACTGATGTTCGAGGTCGGCGACGGTCGCTTCGAGCAGCTTGCTCTCGGCATCGAGGCCGCGGAGCTGGAAGTAGTCGGCGGCCATCTCGGCGTGAAGGCTGAGGTCGATGTTAGCCTGGTCGGCGGCGCTGGCCTGGGCGCTGGAACGGGCGGCCTCGATGGTACGTCGGATGCGGCCCCAGAGGTCCGGCTCCCAACTGGCCTGGCCGGCGATCACGAAGTCGTTATAGGTGGGGGACTTGCCGGCCGCGTAGTTGGGTCCGTTCTTGGAGACTCTCTCGCGTTGGACAGAAGGATCGGCCGAGAGCGTGGGAAAGAGCGCGGAGCGGGCGGCGGCGACCTGATCGCGGGCGGCGAGGTAGGTTTCGAGAGCCTGGCGCAAGGTCTGATTGTTGGGGTCGATGCGCTCTTCGAGCTGGTTGAGCTGCGGGTCCCGATAGATCTCCCACCAGTTGCCGCGCAACATGCCGTCGGAGGGATTGGCGGGCTGCCATGCGCCACCGGCGGGGTTGGGCGGCGGAACGACTGTGGATGCGCCGGTTTCCTTATAGGTTGGTGGGGCCTGATAGGCGGGGCGGTTGTAGTTGGGGCCTACGGGCTTGCAGGCGGTGAGGAGGGTGAGAAAAAGAAGGGATCTGAGGGCGGAGATGGTTGGGGTTCGTGGTTTCCCACCCTTCGCAAAGAGCGCGAAGGATGGGGCACCCGGGGATCGTGGTCCCGTTTGAGTTTGGGCTGTCTGGGTTCGTGGTTTCCCACCCTTCGCAAAAAGCGCGAAGGATGTGGCACCCGCCAGAGGTGGGGCGCCTGGCAAGTTCGCCGCCGCTTCGCGGCGATGGCGAGTTGGCGAGGTGGCGGCTTCAAGGACTCTATCCGCGGCAAGAGGCGCAAGCATGGTCACTTGCCTCCGGCGCTGGATGGGATGACCACCCGCAGCTTTTCGCCCTCGATGAGCGAGTCGGGCGGGTCCTGGATGACCCGATCGTTGGGGCCGAGGCCGGAGACGATCTGCACATTGGCGCCGTCGTCCTCGCCGATGATCACGGGCACAAGATGGGCTACGGTTCCGTTGACTCCCTCGCCCTGGACGACAGTTCCCACACGCAGGCCTTCCTTGCGGAAGATGAGCGCGGCGGCGGGGACGATGAAGGCGGGGCTCGAGGGCGGCGTCTTGAAGTGGACCTCGGCGAGCGAGCCGGGCAGCAGTTCGCCGGCACGGTTGTCAACGTCGATCTCGACCAGCAGGGTGCGGCTGGCCGGATCGATGGCGTCGGCGGTGCGGACCAGCGTGCCCTGGTAGGTCTTGCCGACGTACTCGGCGAAGGTGAGGCCGATCTTGGCGCCGCGCCTGACGTTTGCCGAGTAGAGCTGCGGCAGGTTGGCGTAGACGCGCAGGGTTTGAATGGCCTGCATGTGAAAGAGTTCCTTGCCCGCGCCGGGGTCGATCAACTGGCCGGTATCGATGTTGCGGGCGGTGACGACGCCGTCGAAGGGGGCATAGATCTTTTCAAAGGACTGCAACTCGCGGAGGCGCTGGACATTGGCCTGGGCGGAGCGGACCTGCGCGGAGGTGGAGGCGGCCTGATTGACGAAGGTGTCGGTGTCCTGGCGGGAGACGGCGTTGGATTGGACGAGGCCGGTGTAGCGCTCGGCCTGGATGCGGGCGTTATTGGCGTTGGCCTTGGCGGTATTGAGGTCGGCCTCGGCCTGGGCCAATTGCTGGTCCACCTCTGGGGTCGAGATCTCGGCCAGCAGAGCGCCCTTCTTCACATGCGCGCCGATGTCGAAGTACCAGCGCGTCAGATAGCCGGCGGTGCGGGCGTAGATAGGCGAGTCAGTGAAGGAGGTGACGTTGCCGGGGAGGACGAGGTTCTCGACCGGCGCGCCAGGTTTGGGCGCGGCGACGATCACCGTGGGCGCGGCAAGCTGCCGGGTGGTGTCGGCGAGCACTTTGTCTGCGCTGTTGCGGCGCAGTTTGCCGTAGCCTGCCAGGCAGGCGAGCACGATGAGGATCAGCGCCACGCCAACTACGGCTTTGCGCGGCGAGAGGGGCTCCTGCTCGGGGGCGGTCTCGTGCTGGCTGGCCGCAGGCTGGTTCGGATCAGGTTGGTTGGACATAATCATTACTCCGAAATCTCGTCAAACTCGTCTGGAACTCCGGCGGGTTGAAGGCCGTGAGGCGTTTTGCGGCGGGCTTCGAGCCAGCCGTGGATCAGAGAGAAGGATGCGGGCACAAAGAGGAGCGTGGCCACGGTGGCCAGCAGCAGGCCGCCGATAACGGCGCGTCCCAGAGGGGCATTTTGCTCGCCGCCGTCGCCCAGGCCGAGGGCCATGGGCACCATGCCGATGATCATGGCCAGGGCGGTCATCAGGACGGGGCGCAGGCGGACAAAGCCGGCATTGAGGGCGGCCCGGCGGGCGTCGCCGACCAGGACTTCAAGCTGTTCGCGGGCGAAGCTCACGACCAGAATCGAGTTGGCCGTGGCGACGCCCATGCACATGATTGCGCCGGTGAGAGCGGGCACGCTGAGGCGGGTGTTGGTAAGGAAGAGGAACCAGACGATGCCGGCCAGCGCGGCGGGCAGCGCGGCAACGATGAGAAAGGGATCGAGCCAGGACTGGAAGTTGACCACGATGAGCAGGTAGACCAGGAGGATGGAAACGACCAGGCCGCCTAGCAGTCCGGCGTAGGACTTCTTCATGGTCTCGCTCTGGCCGCGCAGGTCGAAGTGGGAGCCGCGGGGCAGATCGCCGTTCTTCTGGTGGAGGGCGATCTTCTCTTCCACGGCTTTGGTCACTGTGCCCAGGTCGGTTCCATCGACGTTGGCGTAGATGTCGAGGACGGGCTGAATGTCGTAGTGGCTGACGGTGCCCATTTCGGCGCCGGGGGTGATGGAGGCCAGACTGCCCAGCACCTGGACCGGGGGCTGCGCGCCGGGCGCGCCGTTGGCAGCTGAGCCGCCGGGAGGCAGGGCCGTGGAATTGCCGGTGACGGGCAGGCTTTCGAGGGCGGCCAGCGAGTCGATCCCATATTGCGGAGCCTGGATGGCGACGTTGTAGCTAACGCCGTTCCTGGGATCGAGATAGAAGCTGGGAGTGGTCTGGAAGCTGCCGCTGAGCGCGATCAGCAGGCTTTGCGCCACGTTCTGCTGGGTGAGACCGATGGTCTGGGCGCGGGTGCGGTCCACGTCCACCGTGAAGTTGGGGTAATCGAAGGGCTGCTGGATGCGCACGTCGGCCGCGCCGGGAATGTAGCGGACCTCATCGGCCATGCGCTCGGCGAGAGCCCGGTTGCCGTTGAGATTCGGCCCGACGATCTGGATGTCGATGGGCGCGGAGAGGCCGAAGTTGAGAATCTGGGTCACGATGTCCACCGGCAGGGCATAGAACGTGACGCCGGGATACTGGCGGGCGAGCACCGGGCGGAGGCGCTCGACATACTGCGCCGTGGGGCGGTGATGCTTGCTCAACTGCACCTGGATGTCGGCGTCGGCCGGGCCGATGGGCGCTGAAGTGGAGTAAGAAAGATTGAGGCCGGAGTAGGGCAGGCCGATGTTATCGACGATGGTCACGATCTCGCCGGGGGGAATATTTTCGCGGATGGTCGAGTCGATGTGGTCGCAAAGCGCGGCGGTTTCTTCAATGCGCGTTCCGGTGCGGGCGCGGACGTGAATCTTGAACTGGCCGGCGTCGACGGAGGGGAAGAAGTCCTGACCGAGCCATGGCTCGAGCAGGGCGATCGAGCCGACGGTGAAGACCAGGAAGAGAAGGATAAAGACGCCGGCGTGATCGACGCACAAGGCGAGCAGGCGCAGATAGCCGCGGCGGAAGCCGTCGAAGGCGTCCTCGAAGCCAAGTTGAAAGCGGACCAGGGGATTGCGGCTGGAGAGCTTGCGGGCGGTCTCGGCGTCGTCGTGCTCATGGAGCAGGTACTTGGCCATGGTGGGGACCAGCGTTCGGGAGAGCAGATAGCTGGCCAGCATGGCAAAGACAACCGCCTCGGCCATGGGAACGAAGAGGTAGCGGGCCACGCCGTTCAGGAAAAACATGGGAACGAAGACGATGCAGATGGCCAGGGTGGAGACCAGGGCGGGAACGGCAATCTGCGCCGAACCGTCGAGGATGGACTGTTCGAGTTCCTTGCCGGCTTCGAGATTGCGGTTGATGTTTTCGATGGCCACGGTGGCGTCGTCCACCAGGATGCCGACAGCTAGCGCCATGCCGCCCAGCGTCATGATGTTGATGGTCTCGTGCAGCATGGCGAGGACGCTGAGCGAGCAGAGAATGGAAAGCGGAATGGAGACCGCGATGATGACCGTGGAGCGGAAACTGCCCAGGAAGACCAGGATCATGATGGCGGTGAGGCAGGCGGCGACGATGGCCTCGCGGACCACGCCGTCGATGGCGCTGCGGACAAAGATCGACTGGTCGGAGAGCGCATCGATGCGCAACTGCGGCGGCAACTGGCCTTTGATGTAGGCGAGCTTGGCGCGAACGCCGGCGATGATGTCGAGGGTGGAGGCGGAGCCGGTCTTGAGCACGTTCATCAGGATGGCGCGCTTGCCGTTAACGCGGACGATGTTGGTCTGGGGCGGGTAGCCGTCGCGGACGTGGGCCACGTCGCGGATGTAGATGACCGCGCCGTTGACGGCCTTGATGGGCAGGTTGTTCAGGTCGTTGAGGACGCTGGGGGCGGAGTTGGTTTCAACCGCATACTCGAAGCGGTCGATCTTCATGGTGCCGGAGGGCGCGATGATGTTCTGCGCGGAGATGGCGTTGACCACATCGACGGGAGAAAGCCCCTTGGCCTGCAAGGCGGGCAGGTTGATGTCCACCATGATCTCGCGCTGCTTGCCGCCGTAGGGATAAGGCGTCTGGGCGCCCTCGATGGTGGCCAGCTGGGTGCGGATGTTGTTGGTGGCCAGGTCGTTCAACTGCTGCTCGTTGAGGCCCTGGCCGGAGAGTCCCAACTGCAGCACGGGCACGCTGGAGGCGTTGTATTGAATGATGAAGGGCGGCACCGAGCCGGGCGGCAGAGAACGCAACTGCACCTGGCAGATGGCGGTGACCTGGGAGACGGCCACCCCGATGTTGACCGTGGGCTGGAAGAAGATTTTGATAATGGCGATGCCGTTGAGCGATTGCGATTCGATGTGCTCGATGTCGTTGACCGTGGTGGTCATGCCGCGCTCGCTATTGGAGACGATGCGGGTGGACATCTGGTCCGCGGAGAGGCCGTTGAAGTTCCACACCACGGTGACCACGGGGATGTCGATGTTGGGGAAGATGTCGGTGGGCATCGTCTCGATGCTGAAGATGCCGAGGAGCAGAATCAAGAGCGCGAAAACGGCAAAGGTGTAAGGCCTCCGCAATGCAAGCCGGACGATCCACATAAGGCAGGTACTCGTTCCTGAGCCGGCTTTTGGTCTGGGGGGCTGCGCGCAGCCAAGGTGGACTCGAAAGGAGCCTCAATGGCCCTGGCCCGGTCACGACCGGCTCAATGGTTTCGGGAACGGGAGGGCACATTCCGCCCAGGTCCGTGCCAACAACTAGTTGAAATTACAATGGTAGACGAAGACGCCTGCGAAGACGGCGCGCACGGCAGAAAAATGGTTCCGCGCGCTGATTTTGAGACGTGCGAGCGGGGGCAAAGGATTCATGGAGAGGCGGCAGGCAATCCCTCCGGGGCTGAGCCCGCGTTGATTTTGCTGGCCGTATGCGGGGGTAGAAAGCTCCGCCTCATCAAAGCGCGGAGACGGCTACGGCGACCACGCAGGCACCCACCAGCAGGCTGAGGCGGTCGCGGAGGGCGAAGATGACCGGATCGCCGTCCATTTCGCCGCGCGAGCCCAGAAGCCAGACCCGGTAAAGCCAGTAGAGCATCAGCGGGACGATCAGCCAGAGGCGGCCTGCGTGCTTGTAGAGAGCCGCGACGTCGGGGCGCGAGATATAGAGGGTGAAGACGACTACGGCGGCGGTGGCGCTGGAGGTTCCGAAGGCGCGAATCTGCTCGAGATCGGTGGTCAGATAGCCCCGTCCATGGGATGCGGCGAC
This sequence comes from uncultured Acidobacteriaceae bacterium, assembly GCA_963710875.1. Taxonomy (GTDB): domain Bacteria; phylum Acidobacteriota; class Terriglobia; order Terriglobales; family Acidobacteriaceae; genus Telmatobacter. The sequence goes on from CAVQBW010000007.1 coordinate 301,058, forward strand.
GCCGCGCTCGCGCAGGTTTTCAAGTTCGCTGAAGCGCTTGACCATGGCGAGGGAGAGGAAGAGGAAGATGGAGAAGCCGGCCAGCCAGGGAGATATCTGGGTTCCGGTGGCCGCGCCGCCGGCCAGCAGGCGCAGGGTATAGAGGCCGGAGAGCATCAGCACGTCCACCAGGGCCACCTGCTTGAGATAGAAGGAGTAAGCGGTGGTGGCCACGATATAGACCGCCAGCCAGAGCGCGAAAGGCCGGGGCAGCCAGGGCAGAATGGCCAGCGAGGCGGCGATGAGCGCGAGGGCCAAGGCGACACCGCCGGCAACCGGCAGGTCGCCCGCGGCAAAGGGGCGGAAGCGCTTGACCGGATCGTGGCGGTCGCTGTCGATGTCGAGCAGATCGTTGACAAGATAGTTGGCCGAGGCCATGAAGCTGAAGCAGAAGAAGGCGGCGGCGACGGCGCCGATGGAGGCTGCATTGAGGTTGTGCGAAAGCGCGAGCGGCGCCAGCAGGAGTACATTTTTGGCCCACTGGTGGACGCGGATGGCCTTGAGCAGGGTGCGGGGCAATGGACGGCGGTCGAGGAAGGTCCGGGCCACCGGGATTCGCCGCAGACCCAGCGCGATACGCAGGCCGAGGGTGGGATTGGCGACGATCGCCTGGCGCGCGCCAGCCAGCAGCGGCAGGTCGGCGCGGGAGTTGCCGATGTAGTCGAATTCGCCGAAACGGGCCTTGAGGATGGCCAACTTTTTCCCGCTGGTGAGGTTGGTGACGCCGTCGGAGGCGAGCACGCCGTCAAAGATTCCCAGATGCGCGGCCACGCGCTCGGCGAGCGGGCCATCGGCGCCGGTGGTGAGGTAGATCTGGCGGCCCTCGCGGCGCTCGGTTCGCAGATAGCCGAGCAGTCCGGTGTTGTAAGGGAGGCGGGCGGCGTCGAGCGGCGCGCGGCGCGCCACCTCTGCCTTGAGGCGGGCGCGACCGGCGGCCAGCCAAACGGGGAGCTGCCAGAAGCGGGCGGGATTGCGATGGAGGAACTGGCAGAGCGCATCGAAGAGCGAGTCGGACTTGATCAAGGTGCCGTCCAGATCGACGCAGAGCGGGCGCGACTGAGCTTCGCGCTCGACAGGCTCGGCGATCTCGAGATTCTGGAGCAAGGCGTCCTCGTGAAGCTGGCGGCGCCGGCAGGGCCGCGGGAGAGTGCCCATGCAAGGCAAGAGCGGCGGAACGCAAGCCAAACGCAGCAGCGGGTAAACTCTGCGTCAAGTATACCGTCAAATGGCAGTTGGCCGAGGCGGTAAGCCATTGCCCAGGAGGGGCTCGATTGGCTTACAATAGTCCCGTCTCTTCTCCACGAAGTCTTTGTTTCCCAACTGAATCGGTCATCCCGCATGGCAAGGGATGGTCCCGCACGGACGAAACCTTTCAGGAAACTCAAGCGTCCGTAGAAATGAATCCGGGCAGATTGCCTTTTGCCCGGAATGGACCTACTGCTGCCCGTTGCGCGGGCATTCACTCACGAGAAAAGGGCGGGAATCGACACCATGTCCTACCAAGGCACTCCGGAGTCCCCTCTGGCCGCTAACGGCCTGCGACAGCCACCGACAGCCCACAAAAGCTCATGGGTGCGCATTGCCGTCTATCTGGTGCTGGTCGCGGCATTGGGCTTGATCGTCTGGAAGATCTACCTGAACCAGAAGCAGACCGCGGCCTCGAGCGCCAAACAGGCGGAGGCGCTGCTGAGCCGGCCGGTTCCGGTGCAAGTGGCCGCAACGGAAGAGAAGCCGATGCCCGTCTACCTGACGGCGCTGGGCACGGTAACGCCCTACATGAGCGTGACGGTCAAGGCGCGTGTGAGCGGCGAGCTGCTGCCGGTGAAGTTCACAGAAGGCCAGCAGGTGAAGCGGGGCGAGACGATCCTGGTGATCGACCCCCGGCCTTACCAGGCCGCGCTGGACCAGGCCAAGGGCACATTGGCCCACGACGAAGCCTTGCTGAAGGACGCGCAGGCGGAGTATGCGCGCTACAAGGCGCTTTACGCCGCAGGCGTGGTTTCCAAGGAGACGCTGGACGCCGATGAGGCAGCCGAAGGCCAGTACCAGGGGGCCATCGTCTCCGACAAGGCGGCCATCGAGACCGCCCAGTTGCAGCTCGGCTGGTGCACGATTCAATCGCCCATCGACGGCAAGATCGGCCTGCGGCTGGTGGACCCCGGCAACCTCATCGCGGCCAACACCACCAACCTGGTGGTGATCAATCAACTTGAGCCGATCGCGGTGGACTTTACGCTGCCCGAGGATCAGCTTCCCGCAGTACTGCAGAAGCTGCGGGCGGATAAGCGAATGCCCGTAGAGGCCTACAACCAGGGGGATACGGTGAAGCTGGCCAGCGGCACTCTGCTCACCGCGGACAACCAGATCGACACGACCACTGGGACAGGGAAGCTGAAGGCGGTCTTCGACAACCGGGACCAGGCGCTCTATCCCAACCAATTCGTGAATATACATCTGATCATGGAAAACCGGCCCAACGCGCTGGTGGTGCCGTCGGCGGCGATTCAGAGCGGCAATGAGGGCTCGTATGTGTGGGTGGTCGATACCGACCCGGTGAAGAAGACTTCGAATGCCAGAATCCAGGCGGTCAAGATCGCCCTCGCCGAGGGACAAGTGACGATCCTGGACAGCGGCCCCGAAGCGGGCCAGCAGGTGGTGGTGGATGGCGCGGACAAGCTGCGCGCCGGACAGCTTGTGACGATCAGCGCGCCGCGCCTGCATGGCGGACAGGCGAGCGGCCAGGGCGCAGGCGGCGGCCACGGAAGATCCGGACAGACGGGAAGTCAGGGGAATAAGCAGTGAGTCCTTCCCGGCCATTCATTCTGCGCCCGGTGGCGACCTCGCTGCTGATGGCGGCGATTCTGCTGGCGGGCTTCGTGGGCTACCAGCAGTTGCCGGTCTCCGCGCTGCCGGAGGTGGATTATCCGATCATCCAGGTACTCACCTTCTATCCGGGCGCCGGGCCGGAGGTGATGGCCTCGTCGGTGACCGCGCCCCTGGAGCGGCAGTTTGGCCAGATGCCGGGGCTGAAGCAGATGACCTCGGTCAGCTCGGGCGGCGGCTCGGTGATTACGCTCGAATTCGGTCTGGATGAAAACATCGACGTGGCCGAGCAGGAGGTGCAGGCGGCCATCAACGCGGCCACCAGCTTTTTGCCTACCGATCTGCCCAACCCGCCCATCTACAGCAAGGTCAACCCGGCCGATGCGCCGATCATGACGCTGGCGCTGACCTCGGATTCGCTGCCCCTGGACAAGATCGAAGACGCGGCCGACACCAACATGGCGCAGAAGATCTCGCAGGTGACCGGTGTGGGACTGGTTTCGATCGCCGGCGGGCAAAAGCCCTCGGTGCGGATTCAGGCGAATCCGGCGCAACTGGCCGCCTACGACCTGAGCCTGGAGGACCTGCGCACCGCGCTGGCCGCGGCCAACGTGGACCAGGCCAAAGGCACGTTGAACGGCTCGCGCCAGTCCTACACCATCGGCGCCAACGACCAACTCATCTCAAGCAGCGACTACAAGCCGGTGATCATCGCCTATCGCAACGGAGCAGCGGTTCGCGCCTCCGATGTGGCCACCATCGTCGACGCCGCCGAGAACTCGCAGCAGGCGGCGTGGATGAACCGCCAGCCGGCGGTGATCGTCAACATCCAGCGCCAGCCGGGCGCGAATATCATCGCCGTGGTGGACCGCATCAAGGCGCTGCTGCCGCAGTTGCAGACCAGCCTGCCGGCCTCGGTGCAGGTGAAGGTGCTGACCGACCGCACGATCACCATCCGCGCCTCGGTGCGGGACGTGGAATATGAGCTGATGCTCACCGTCGCGCTGGTGGTGATGGTGATCTTCCTCTTCCTGCGCAACCTGGCGGCGACGATCATTCCTTCGGTCGCGGTGCCGCTATCGATCGTCGGAACCTTTGGCGTGATGTACCTGCTGGGCTACTCGCTGAATAACCTGACGCTGATGGCGCTGACCATTTCGACGGGCTTCGTGGTGGACGACGCCATCGTCATGATCGAGAATATCTCGCGCTTCATCGAAGAGGGCCTGAGCCCGATGCAGGCGGCGCTCAAGGGCAGCGAGCAGATCGGGTTCACCATCATGTCGCTGACGGTCTCGCTGATCGCGGTGCTGATACCGCTCTTATTTATGAGCGACGTGGTGGGGCGGCTCTTCCGCGAGTTCGCCATCACGCTGGCCGTCACCATTCTGGTTTCGGCCGTGGTCTCGCTGACGCTGACGCCGATGATGTGCTCGCGAATTCTGAAAGACAAGAAGGTCGCCCGGCAGACCCGCTTCTACCACTGGTCGGAAGATGTGTTCAACCGAGTGATTGCCTTTTACGGACGCACGCTGCAGGTGGTGCTGCGCTACCGCTTCATCACTTTGATGGTTACGATCGCCACGTTTGTGGCCACTGTGCTGCTGTTCCTCGTGATTCCCAAGGGCTTCTTCCCGGTGCAGGATACGGGCGTGATCCTGGGCATCAGCGAAGCGCCCCAGACGGTTAGTTTCACCTCGATGGCCGAGCGCCAGCAGAAACTCGTGGACGTTCTGTTGCAGGATCCGGCAGTGGACAACATTTCTTCGTTCATCGGAGTGGATGGAACCAACACCACACTCAACTCGGGGCGCATCCAGATCACCCTGAAGCCGCTGGATGTGCGCAAGATTTCGGCCACTGAGGTGATTCGCCGGCTGCAGTCCAGCCTGGCCGGCGTGGAAAGCGCGGAGAGCATTCAGCTCTTCCTGCAGCCGCTGCAGGATCTGACGGTGGAAGATCGCGTCAGCCGCACCGAGTTTCAGTATTCGCTGGAAGATCCGGATCAGGCCGAGCTGGGCAAATACACGCGCATGATGGTCAGCGAACTGGGCAAGGAGCCGGTGGTCACCGATGTGGCCAGCGATCTGCAAGCCAACGGTCTGGGCGCGCAATTGGCGATCGATCGCGACACCGCAGCCCGGCTGGGGGTGGCCATGGCCGACGTGGACAACACGCTCTACGACGCTTTTGGGCAGCGGCAGGTCTCCACCATCTTCACGCAGCTCAACCAGTACCACGTGGTCATGGAGGTGGAGCCGAACTTCCAGACCAATCCCTCGACGCTGAACAACCTCTACGTCAAATCGTCCAACGGCACGCAGATTCCGCTCAGCCAGTTGGCCCACTGGGAGCAGACCACGGCCCAGCTCGCCATCGGCCACCAGGGGCAGTTCCCCTCGACGGTGGTCAGCTTCAACCTGGCGCCGGGCAAGTCGCTGGGTGACGCCGTCAAAGCCGTCAACCGCATCGAGCAGCAGATCAAGATGCCGGCCTCGATCAACGCCAGCTTCCAGGGCACGGCCGCCGCCTTTGAGACTTCATTGGCCAACGAGCCGCTGCTGATTCTGGCCGCGCTGGTCACCGTTTACATTGTTCTGGGCGTGCTCTACGAGAGCTACATCCACCCCATCACCATCATCTCTTCGCTGCCCACGGCGGGCGTGGGCGCGCTGCTTGCCTTGCTGATTACGCGCACCGAGTTCAGCGTGATTGCGCTGATCGGCATCATTCTGCTGATCGGCATCGTGCAGAAGAACGCCATCATGATGATCGATTTTGCCCTGCAGGCCGAGCGGCTCGAGGGCAAACCGGCCGAGGCTGCGATCTTCCAGGCCTGCCTGCTGCGCTTCAGGCCGATTCTGATGACTACGATGGCCGCCATGCTGGGCGGCCTGCCGCTGGCTTTGGGCGGCGGCGTGGGCGCGGAGCTGCGCATGCCGCTGGGGGTGACGATCGTCGGCGGATTGATCCTGTCGCAGTTGCTCACGCTTTACACGGTTCCGGTGACGTATCTCTACTTTGACAAGCTGGCGCAGCGCATGAAGCCGAAGACAGAGATTGGAGATCAGAGAACAGAGATCAGCGTTTAGCCGGGCGGTCCAGGGCTCGATTTTGAGAGCTGGGACGCCATGAACATCAACCGTTACCCGTCAGGAAATGCGAGCGATGCATCTTTCCGCGATATTCATCCGGCGCCCGGTAGCCACTTCGCTGCTCTCGCTGGCCCTGCTGCTGGCCGGGTCGGCGGCCTACTCGATCCTGCCGGTGGCCTCGCTGCCCGACGTTGACTTTCCTGTGATCGGGGTGAGCGCGGGGCTGCCCGGCGCCAGTCCCGAGACCATGGCCTCTTCAGTGGCTACCCCGCTCGAACGCCAGTTCGGGCGGATCGCCGGGGTCAACCAGATGACCTCGACGAGTTCTCTGGGCGCGGCTTCGGTGGTTCTGCAATTCGACATCAATCGCAACATCGACGCCGCGGCGCGCGACGTGCAGGCGGCGATCAACGCGGCGCGCAGCCAGTTGCCCTCTTACCTTCCGCAGAATCCGGGCTATCGCAAGGCCAATCCAGCCGATTCTCCCATCCTGATTCTGACGCTGACCTCGGACGTGGTGCCCAAGCCGCAGATTTACGATCTGGCCGACTCGATTCTGGCGCAGAGGATCTCGCAGATCCAGGGTGTGGGCCAGGTCTTTGTCGGCGGCAGCTCAAGCCCGGCGGTGCGCGTCGAGCTGAATCCGATGGAACTGGGCAACAACGGCGTGGGCCTGGAGGCAGTGCGCACGGCGCTGGCAGGAGCCAACGCCAACCGGCCCAAGGGGGCATTCCAGGACGCGGACCATCGCTGGCAGATCACCGACAACGACCAGATATTCAAGGCCAAGGACTACGCGCCGATCATCGCCGGCTATAACCAGCAGACCGGAGCGCCGGTGCGCGTCACCGACATCGGCAAGGTTGCCGACAGCATCGCCGACATCCACACGGCCGGGGTGTCGGGCATCAATCCGGACAAGGGCCCGCCGGCGCAACTGAAGAGCGCGGTGCTGATCATCATCTTCAAGATACCGGGCGCCAACGTGATCTCGACCGTGGACAATGTGATGGCGGAGATGCCGCGCCTGCAGGCCGCCATTCCGCCCACCATCCAGATCAACGTGGCCGTGGACCGCACCGAAACCATTCGCTCCAGCGTGCGCGACGTAGAGATCTCGCTGATGATCAGCGTCTGCCTGGTGGTGCTGGTGGTCTTTCTTTTTCTGCGCGAGGTGTGGGCCACGATCATTCCGTCGATTGCCGTGCCGCTCTCGCTGGTGGGCACCTTCGGCGTGATGTACCTGCTGGGCTACACGATCGACAACCTGTCGCTGATGGCTCTGACCATCGCGACCGGCTTTGTGGTGGACGACGCCATCGTGGTGATCGAGAACATCACTCGCTATCTCGAGATGGGCATGAATCCCTTCGATGCGGCGATGAAGGGGTCCAAGGAAATCGGCTTTACGGTGCTGTCAATGAGCACGTCATTAATTGCCGTCTTCATACCGATTCTGCTGATGGGCGGCATCGTGGGCAAGCTCTTCCGCGAGTTCGCCGTAACGCTTTCTGTCGCGATTGCAGTTTCGCTGCTGGTCTCGCTGACCACGACGCCGATGCTCTGCGCCAAGTTTCTCAAGTCGCGGGACGAGAGCCGCCACGGCCGCTTTTATCGCGCCAGCGAAGGCGCCTTCAACTGGCTGCACAACGAATACGCGCTGGGTCTGCGCTGGGTGCTGCGCCACCAGTGGCCGATGCTGTTGGCGCTGATCGGAACCTTTGCGCTGAACATCTACCTCTACATCATTGTGCCCAAGGGATTCTTTCCGGAGCAGGACACGGGGCGGCTGGGCGGGCAGACCATGGCGGCGCAGGACATCAGTTTTTCCGCCATGCGCGACAAGCAGCGCCAACTGGCGCAGATGACGCTGGACGATCCGGCGGTGCGTTCGGTGACGGCATTTGCCGGCGGCGGGCGCAACAGCAACAACGTAGGCTTCATGTTCGTGGGCCTGAAGGATCTTGACAAGCGCCCTTATCGCCCCTACACCAATGACTGGGTCGGCCGCCTGCGCAAGATGCTGCATCTCCATCCCGACCACGTTTCCGCCGCCGATGTGGTCAATGGCCTGCGCGCCCGGCTGAGCAGCGTTCCCGGCGCGACGCTCTATCTGCACACTTTTCAGGATCTGCAGGTGGGGGGCCGAAGCAGCGCGGCGCAGTACCAATACACGCTCGCGGACGAGAATCTGAACGAACTGAACGCCTGGGCGCCGCGGCTAGAGGCACGGGCGAAGACCATGCCCGAGCTGCGCGATGTCTCGACCGACCAGCAGGATCAGGGCCTGGCCGTCAATCTGGTCATCGACCGCGACGCCGCTTCACGGCTGGGCATCTCGGCCGCCGCCATCGACAACGTGCTCTACGACGCCTTTGGCCAGCGCGAGGTCTCCACCATGTACACCGGGCTCAACCAGTACTTCGTGGTGATGGAGGTTGACCCCATCTATCAGCAGAGCCCCGACGCGCTGAACGGCATCTTCATCAAGTCCTCGACCGGGGCGATGGCGCCGCTGTTGACGATCGCGCACTTTGAAGAGCAGCGGACCGCGCTGGCCGTCAATCATCAGGGCCAGTACCCGGCCATCACGCTCACCTTCAACCTGGCGCCCAACGTGGCTTTGGGCGATGCGGTCACCGCTCTCGAAAAAGTCCAGAACGAGATGGGCATGCCCTCCGGCATTCACGCAACGTTTCAGGGAACCGCGCAAGCCTTTCAGGATTCGCTCAAGAACGAGAAATGGCTGATTCTCGCCGCGCTGGTCGCTGTCTACATCGTGCTCGGCATTCTTTATGAGAGCCTGATCCATCCGCTGACGATTCTCTCCACGCTGCCCCCGGCGGGCGTGGGCGCCATCCTGGCGCTGATGCTTACCGGGACCGACTTGAGCATCATCGCGCTGATCGGCATCATTCTGCTGATCGGCATCGTGAAGAAGAACGCCATCATGATGATCGACTTTGCCCTGCAGGCCGAGCGCGAGCAGGGTCTGCCGCCGGTCGAGGCGATCTACCAGGCCTGCCTGCTGCGCTTCCGGCCGATCATGATGACGACAATGGCCGCGCTCTTCGGCGGACTGCCGCTGGCGATCGGCATGGGCGTGGGCTCGGAGCTGCGCCAGCCGCTGGGAATCACCATCGTCGGCGGACTGATCGTGTCGCAGATGCTAACGCTGTTCTCGACGCCGGTGGTCTATCTCTTCTTTGACCGGCTGCAATGGAGGGTGATGAAGCTGCACCGGCTTGGCGCGGAGTTGGAAGAGGCGCCGGGAGATTGAGTGCAGCTTTTAGCTATTAGCTTCGCGGCTTGGCGCGCTCGATCAGTTTCACTGGATAGTAGGAGTTGCGGGTGTACTGCCTGACCATGCGGTTGGTGTTGAAATAGGAGCCGTTGATGGAGACGGTGTTGCGCATGAGGCGAGCCCACCGCTCCGGCGCCTCCAGGAAGAGCGGAACCACAGCCGATTCGAGTTTGTGGTAGAGCGAGTTGGCCTCCTCGGCATCGCTTGCGCCGTCTTCGATGGCCCAGCCGGTGAAGCCTTCGATGCAGCCCTCGATCCACCAGCCGTCCAAGATCGACAGGCTGGGAACGCCGTTGAGGGCGGCCTTCATGCCGCTAGTGCCGGAGGCCTCGTAAGGGCGGCGCGGAGTGTTGATCCAGACATCGACGCCCGCGGTGAGCAGCGCGCCGAGATTCCAGTCGTAATTCTCGAGATAGACGATGCGCAGGCGATCGCTGGAGAGCTTTGCCGCATCCTCGACGACCTGCTGAATAAGCGCCTTGCCGGGCTCGTCCTGGGGATGGGCTTTGCCGGCGTAGAGAATCTGCAAGCCGCCGGCCTTGGCGGCGATCTGGGCCAGCCGCACGGGATCGGTAAAGAGCAGCGTGGCGCGCTTGTAAGTGGCAACGCGGCGGGCAAAGCCCAGGGTGAGCACCTTGGGATTGAGCTCGACGCGGTTTCGCGCGGCCACCTCGGCGAGCAAAGCCTGCTTGTTGCTTGCATGAGCCGCCAAAATATCCTGCTCAGGGAGGTCGATGGCGTTGCGCAGATAAAGGGTGTCGCGGCGCCACGAGGAGAGTTTCTCATCGAGCATCTTCTGGATGGGCTCGGAGACCCAGGTGGGCGCGTGAACGCCATTGGTGATGGAGTCGATCTGGAACTCCGGGAACATCTCGCGGGAGACCTTGGCATGTTGCATGGCCACGCCATTGGCATAGCGGGAGAAGCGCAGCGCGAGCAGAGTCATATTCAGCATTCCATCGCGAAAGCAGCCCAGCCTTTCCAGGCGCGCCGTGCGGTCGCCGCCCAGGATGCGAATGGCCTGCTCGGTGGAGAAGCGGTCATGGCCGGCCGGCACCGGCGTGTGGGTGGTGAAGACGCATTTCTTGCGCACCTGCTCCATGTCGGTTTCAGTGGCTGCGCCCAGCGGTCCACCGCCCAACTGGCGCTCCAGCAAGGCAAGCGTGAGCAGCGCCGCATGGCCCTCGTTCATGTGGTAAACATTTACACGGTGGCCGAGGGCGTGGGCCATGCGCACCCCACCCATGCCCAGAACAATCTCCTGCTGCAGGCGGTAGTTGGTATCGCCGCCATAGAGGTGATCGGTGAGGCCGCGATCCCAGCCGGAGTTTTCGTCCAGGTCCGTGTCCAGCAGGTAGATGGGCACCACATGGCCGTAGCGGCCCACCAGGTCATAGCGCCAGCAGCGCATCGTCACAATGCGGTCTTCGACCGAAACCGTAACCCGCGCCTTCTCCTCGGTGCAGAAGTCCGCCGGATTCCAGGGCTGGATATCCTCGGTCTGCATGCCGGTCTCGTCGAGATGCTGTTGAAAGTAGCCCTTGCGATGAACGAGCGAAAAGGCCATCAGGGGAACGCCCAGGTCGGCGGTGGAGCGCAGCGTGTCTCCGGCCAGCACGCCCAGGCCGCCGGAGTAGGTGGGCATGGCGGGGTTGATCGCAATCTCCATCGAGAAGTATGCGACGAGGCCTGAAGCCGGAAAAGTTTCGTAGGAAAATGGCTTGGATGAAGTCGGTTGCATCGTTCTGGTGTCCCCACGGCGTCCCCGGAATTGAAAGCGACGCTCTGGAAAAAGAACTCCCCGGATGCTGAACGGACGATAGCAATCCCTCCCGATCGTCATCGTGTCAGGGGTTCCCTCGATTCTAACAAGGAACGCTTGACAAGCGTTGTGGGACCCTATGCCAGCCGGTGAGCGCCGTCCGAGGCGTGGCAGATGTGAATTTGGGGCTGAATGCCGAATTTGGCGGCGTAGCGCAGGGCCAGAGATTCGGCAAACGTCTGGGCGTGGTTTTGTTCAACGAGATTGATGGTGCAGCCACCGAAGCCGCCGCCGGTGAGGCGCGCGCCGATGAGGCCGGGCAGATCCTGGGCCATGGCAACCATGGCGTCGGCCTCGGCGCAACTGCCCTCGAAGTCCTGGCTGTAACTGCGGTGGGCCTCGGCCATAAGGCGGCCCAGTTCGCTCAGATCGCCTTTGGCTAGAGCTTCGGCGGCGGCAATCGTGCGCAGGTTCTCGCCGATGATGTGGCGGGCGCGCAGGAGGGATTTGGGGGCCATCTCGCTGCCCCATCTTTCAAGATCCTCAAGCGTCGCATCGCGGAGAAACGGGACTCCTGGGCGATGGCTGGCGATGACGGCGCATGCGGCCTCGGACTCGGCGCGGCGAGTCTTGTAGTCGCCTCCGGCGATGGAATGCCTGACCATGGTATTGGCGATGACGAGAGCGACGTTGGCGGGGATCGGCGCCAGTTTGAAGCTGAGATCGCGGCAATCGAGCAGCAGGGCGTGGTTGGCTTTGCCGTTGACGGAGATGAATTGGTCCATGATGCCGCAGCTTGCGCCGACGAACTCGTTTTCGGCGCGCTGGCAGAGGCGGGCGAGCGCGGGACCGGAAACGCTTGCGCTGGTGAGCGAGAGCACGGCCAGCGCCGTCGCCACTTCGAGAGCGGCCGAACTCGACAGACCCGAGCCCAATGGAATGTCGCCCCAGAGGCTCAGGCTGAAGGGCGGAATCGCGTGGCCTTCTGCCAGCAGAATTGAAACCACTCCGAGGGGGTAGTCGGACCAATGTTTGCTGGCTTTGGCGGGCAGGGCTGCCGTCTCGAAGCTCCGCTCTTCGCCGAGATTTTCGGAGTAGAGGACGATCTTGCCGTCGGCGCGCGGCGAGATGCCGGCCAGGGTGGCAAAGTCGATGGCTGCGGGCATGACGAAGCCCTCGGCATAATCGGTGTGCTCGCCGATGAGGTTGACTCGGCCCGGAGCGGCGAAGATAGCCGGCTCGGCGTGGAAGCGGGCGAGGTGCATGGAACGGAAGAGGGCTGGGTCATGCATCTCAGTTCATTCTCCTTGTCGATTCGATCGGTTGAGGTTCTCGGGAACCCACTCTAGCCGCAAAACAAGACCGTGGCGAGGGTGGAGCACCCACAATTTGGCTGAAGAACAGATTCCTTGATCATATGATAACGTTTTCTTCCCGGCGCCAGTCTGGATTCTGCACGCCATCCGTGCTTCGCTTTTCTTTCAGATGACACCGTCGCAGGCCGCAGTCAATCTCTCCCAAATCCTGTCCAGCCAGGCCTCGTGCTCGGGCTTCATCAGCACCGAGCGCAGGCAGGTTACATGTCCCGCGGCACCGCCGGCTGAACGATTCCCTGGGTCGAACCACGCGGCCGGCAGTTGCGCGAGGGCCAGATGCAAGTCCCTGGCGGCGCAGGCGTCGAAGACTTTCTGGGCCAGTTTGGAGGAAAGTTCTGGCGTCCCGGCATTGAGCTTCCAAACCACGATGTCCAGCTCCGGAGCCCCGGCTGCGAGAGGCTGGAAGCGCCCGGCCCGATCTGCCCGCAGCCGCCGGTCGAGCTCCAGCGCCGCGGCTCTTCCGCGAGCCAAGCCGTGGGCAAAGTCGCCGCCCGGCACAGGCGGCAGAAGCCGCTGGGTGGCCCACAAGGCCACTGCAGCCGCCCCTGCACGGGAGCACTCCAGGCTGATTTCGCCCAGATGCAACTGCTTTGAAGTGAAGTAGGTATATGGGGAGTCGTGCTTGTAGAAGCGGCCCACTGCGGACGAGTGAAAGAGCACGCAGCCGCAGCCGTAGGGCTGCAGGCCGTGCTTGTGCGGATCGACGACGATCGAATCGGCCTGGCCGATGGCGGCGTAGGCCCGGCGGGCCGGCTCGGCCAACTCGTTCAAAATCAGCCGGAAGTAGCCGCCGTAGGCCGCGTCCACATGCACGCGGAAGCCGTAGCGCTCACGCAACGCAAGGATCTCGTCGAGCGGGTCCACCGCGCCAATGGCCGTGGTGCCGAGCGTGACCACGACGGTGCCCACATCGCCCTTGCGCAGTTCTGCCTCCAGGGCTTCCATATTCATTCGCCCGCGGCTGTCGGATGAGATGGCCGTATAGCCGAGCTTGAGAACGGCGGAGATGCGGCTGTGGGTGTAGTGGGCCTGATCGGAGCCGACGATGCGCTTTCCTGGGGCGAGCTGCCCGGCGACCCACAGGGCCTCGAGGTTGGCCATTGTGCCACTCGAGGTCAGGTGGCCCAGAAACTCGGTCCATCCGAAGAGGCCAGCGATCGCCTGGACGGCCTCGATCTCCATCTCCGAGCTGGCCCGGCCGCCGTCGCGGGCGTGGTTGTCGGGATTGACGGTCATGGCCAGCGCATAGGCGGCCCGCGCCACCGGATGCGGCGGCTTGAGCATCTGCCCGGCATAAAGGGGGTGGAAGTAGGGGTAGTTGTCGCCCATCCGGCGGGCCACATCCGCCAGAACCCGGTCGATTGCCTCCGGGGCCGCGGCGGACTCGGGAGCCGGTTCAAAGGCCGGCAAGGCAGCAAACTGCGCCTCAAGAAGCTCTGTGGCGCACGACAACAGATGGGGTACCTGATCCCTGGGCATGAGGACCTTTCACCGTATCACAGGTTGAGGTTCCATTATAAAACCCTATGCATCAACAGGTTCCAGAAATGGGAAAGGCGAAAGTGAGCAAAATGCGACAATTTCAGCGTCGCAATCTTTAGAAGGATGCTACACTGTCTGCAGCGTTAGAGCCGAACCGGGCGTGAGCAGCACTCGCCCAACCAAGCAAGATTCTGCCAGTGGTCGCTCCGATTCATCCAGCGCAATTCAAAGCCAGGAAACACGAGCAAAATGGAACAAGGAACTGTGAAGTGGTTCAATGACGCGAAGGGCTTCGGCTTCATTTCGCGGCAGAACGGCGAAGATGTGTTTGTGCACTACTCCGCGATCAACTCAAGTGGATTCAAGAGCTTGCAGGAAGGTCAGGCGGTGCAGTTCAACGTGGTGAAGGGGCCGAAAGGCTGGCAGGCTGCCGACGTGCAGCCGCTCTAAACCTGTAGGCCGGATTCCGGCAGAATCGAGCAGACACGAGCGAGGGCAGGGAGCGATCCCCGCCCTCGTTTGCTTTGGATCTCATCGAGCGCTCCGCCCGCGCCTGCTCCCGGTTCTGCTCCGAACCAGATCCGCGGCGAGGGCGGAAGACGGCTGGCTCACCTTGGCCGCTCGATCAACCTTGCGGAATTCCCCGGAGTTTTTCCTGTGGAGAACTCGCCGGAGAGCGGGGCGAGAACCGGCGTTTGTCATCCGGGCCCCCCCCCGGCTTAGATATTCACGGGTTCACGGGACAGAAAGCGCTGGAAAAGGGTTACATGTCGTTAGCTTCTTGAGGTATATTGGCTCGTAGCCGCGACAAGCAGCATGGAAGTCCCCGTCCGCGGAGCCCTAGGCAAGGAGATCGTCATGGCAAGCTACTGCGCAAAATGCGGTACTGCGGTATCCCCCGACAATCCATTCTGTGCGGCATGTGGCGCGCCTACGGTCGCCGGCGCCGCGGTTGCGGGCACTGCCCAGCCAATCGCTCCGCCGCCGGCAAAGTCCGGCGGCAGCGCGCTCAAGATCATCCTGATCGTCGTCGCGATATTTGTGGGGATTGGTCTTCTCGGAGCTGGCGTCGTCGGGTACGGAATCTGGCGCGTTGCGCATGCGGTTCGCATGAGCAGCAATGGCGACCGGTTGACGATGAGCACGCCAAATGGCACGGTCAACCTCAACGCCGAGCAGACGTACACCGCATCGGATCTGGGCACGGAGATCTACCCCGGCGCCCAGTCCATCAAGGGAGGCATGAAGGTGAGCCTGCCTACTGGTACGATGGTGTCCGGCGTTTTTGTCACGCCGGATTCGAAGGACCAGGTGGTCAATTTCTACAAGAGCAAGTTTGGCGACGCCGCATCGGTCATGGATACCGAGGACGCCGCAATGCTGACACTGAAGAAGGGCGAACAGGAATCGGTCATGGTGACGGTCAGCTCCAAGGCGTCGGAGAATGACGGGAAGACGAAGATCGCCATCATCCATACGACAACCAACAAGCCCTCGTAGCGTGGTGTCTCTGAAGCTCGTTGCATTTTCCGGAGGTCGTTTTGGCCTAGTGAAGTATCCGAACCGCAGGTCCTTCGACTCCCTTCCCCTTCGCGAAGCTCAGGGTCCGGTCGCTCAGGATGACAGCATTTATGGATGAACTTTGGAGATCGGACATTCGCATCATTTTGAGATTTGCCACGCTGGCGCGGATTCGTCGGAATTTTGCCTTGTTGACGGCTTGAAGACTGTTTTGATCGGGTGTTGCCATGGATTCCGGAACGACAGTCACACAAATCGGCAAGTACCAGGTCCTGGGCATTCTGGGCGTCGGCGGCATGGGCGTCGTTTACCGTGGACTGGACAAGTCCATGGGGCGCGAGGTGGCGATCAAAACGCTAACCGAGGCGACCGAGGAGCTTCGCCAGCGCTTTTTGCTGGAGGCTCGCTCGGGAGTCCTGAATCATCCCAACATCGTCACCATCTACGACTTCGGCGAGCAGGATGGCAGCCCGTACATCGTGATGGAGTTCGTCAAGGGAGACTCGCTGGAGCATTTGCTTCGCGACGGACGGCCGCTGTCGCTGATCGAGAAGCTGGAGATCATTCGCCAGCTCTGCCTGGGATTGGGCTATGCGCACCAGCATGGGGTGATCCACCGGGATATCAAGCCGGCCAACATCATGGTGCAGCCGGACGGAAACATCAAGATTGTTGACTTTGGCGTGGCCCGGCTGGAGAGCCAGTCGGGACACACGCAGGCCGGCATGGTGATCGGCACCTTCCACTACATCTCGCCGGAGAGGCTGCTGGGCAAGACGGCCGACGGCAGGGCCGATATCTGGTCGGCGGGCATCATCCTCTACCAGTTGCTGACCGGGCGGCTGCCGTTTCCCGGCGACGATCCCGCCACTCTGCACAGGGTCATCCGGGAAGCGCATGAACCGGTATCGAAGAGCCACGCGGATTATCCGCCGGCCCTCGACCACCTGGTGGACCGTGCGCTGGCCAAGGATCCCATCGACCGGTACGAGACTGCCGAGGAGATGGCCGCGGATATCGAGGCGATCAACGACGATCTGAAGCGCGAGCATGTGGATGAGGCGTTGGGCAGCGTCAAGCAGTTGATGGAGCAGGAGCAGTGGACAAGCGTCCGGCCCGTGCTGCTCGACCTGCAGCGCCACAATCCGCAGAATACCGAAGTCAAGAAGCTGCTCCGCGAGGTGCAGGAGAAGATCACGCGCCAGCAGAAGACGATGCAGCTTCAACAATTGCTGGGAGAGGCCGAGGAGGCGGTTCTCACGCAGCGTTACGCCGATGCGCTCGAGTTCTACAATCAAGCCGCCGGGATCGATCGCACAAATTCCGAACTTCCGCTAAAGATCGAACACGTTCGCGGATTGAAGGAGAAGGCCGACAAAGTGGTCTCTCTTCTGGAGCAGGCGCGAGAAGCGCGCAGACGCAGCAACTTCGCGGCGGCGAGCGAGCTGATCGACAAGGCCCTTCAACTCGACGAGCGCAATACGGATCTTCGCAACGAGCGGGCAAGGATCGTTCAAGAGTCGGAGCGGGCATCCAGGGAGCGCGCGCGCCGGGAGTTCAGCGAGGCCGCGCGGGGCCAGCTTGCCGCCCGGCAATACACCGAAGCCATCAAGAGCTTGCGCGCGGCGCTGGAGATCGATCCGACCGACAGCGAAACGCAGCAACTCTACCAGAGCGCGCTCGAACGCCAGGACGAGCAGCGGCGGCGCAAGATCATCGAGCAGATTGTCGCCGAGATCTCCGAGTGCATCTCGGGCGAACAATACGAGCGCGCGCTGACGCTGATCCAGCGCGCGCAAGAGCGTCTGCCCGGAGAGGCCGTGCTGCTGCAGTTGAAAGCCGATGCGGAGACCAGGCAGCGGGAGAAGGCAGCGAAGAAGCTGGTGGATGAGACGTCGCTGCGGGTCTACGATCTTTTCCCAACCGATCCGCAGGAGGCTCTTGGCGTAGTTCGCAAAGCGCTCGAGCAGGTACCGGGAGACACCAGGCTGATTGCCCTCGAGGAAAAGGCAGCCGAGCAACTGAGGAAGGCGACCGCTGGTGAGCGCAAAGCTCAATCCATGAAGCAGGCGCAAGCTGCTCTCGACCAAAAACAATTCGACCAGGCGGTGCAGATTCTGGAAACGGCGGCGATCGAGTATGCCGATGCTCCGGAGATTGCTTCCTTGCTGACCTATGCGAGAGAGCAGAAGCGGAAGATCGAAGTTAGCAGGGCAGCAACGGACGCCATTCGCGAGGCGCAGGAACTGATCGCGGCCGGCAACCTGGAAGCTGCCATCGCACTTTTGCAACGCGCCGCATCAGAGACCGGGGATGCCTCCGTCGAGCAGTTGCTGCGTCAGGCGACCGCCAGCCTTGCCGAGTTGAACCGGCGCATCGACGCACTCGCAAGCCGCGCGCAGGCGATGAGCGAAAGCAATGCCGAACAGGCATTGCAACTGCTGTCGAGCCAGCCCCCGGAGATTCAGCAGCATCCGCGCGTGCGCGAATTGCGCGCCAAGCTGGACGCCCTAAAGGAAAAAGCAGCCAAGGCCGATCGGAGATCCGCCGACCTCCCCGTCCAGCAAGCGCCTGTAGCGCAAGTGCCTTCCAGTGCACCGGCCAAGCCACTTCCACAGCTCGCGAAAGGCGGGCACGGCGCGCTGGTTCCCATTTTGATTGGATGCATCGTAATCCTCGTGCTCGCGGTTGCCGGCGCGGCTTATTGGTACAGGTACCTGCGCCCCGCGCCTGCTCCGGCGATGGGAGTTCTCGAACTCAACGCCGTGCCTTATGCCGAGGTGGTAAGCGTGACCTCGGGCCAAGGCAAGAGTATTCCCCTTCCCGCCGGGGATCATTGGACTCCGTTGCGCCTCGACGGGATTCCCGCCGGCAGATATGCCGTAAGCTTCAAGGGGGCCGATGGAGTTATCGAGATGCAACAATGCGACGTAACTCAAATCGAGCAGGTTTGCGAGATCGAGATGAAGCCGATCGACGATCAGGCCATCGAGGAGATCATAGGAGGAGCAAAATGATCCTGCGGCGAGCCGGTTGCATCTTCTGCCTCCTCCTATGCGGCACGCTGGCGCTGAATGCCGAGGAGAAGCCAAAGCAACAAGCAAGAGACCTGAATGAAAAAGCGAAAGGCGAAGGCAGCGACCGCGCCCAGCAGGTCCGGGATTACTGCACGGCGGCGCAATTGGAACCCAAGAACAGACAATACGCCGACACCTGCAACAGCTTTCGCACGGGCTTGCTGCAGGACGATACCGCCTGGCTGGCAAGCGCCATCGCGGCCTATAGAACTCATGACCTAGACAGGGCCGAATCCCAGGCCCAGCTTGTTTCAAGTTATGACCCCAAGTTATCCGGCCAAGCCAACTTCCTGCTGAACAGGGTAAAGAACGAGAAACTTCTCAGCCAGGTGCAGGCCGCCTGGACACGAGGAGACTTTCAGGCTGTTAACACGCTGGCGCAAGCCATTACCGAAACCGACATCAAGGCGGCGGCGAATCAGTACACGAGCAACGTCAACGTCTACAAGGGATACATCGATCAAGCCCAGAAGATGGAGAGCTCCAATCCCCAGCAGGCGATCCAACAACTGACTTTGGCGAAGAACCTGAACCCCAATGGACCCGACGATCCCGCGGGAAAGATCGCGGAGCTCGAAAAAGCCATGCAGGCCAAGAGCGCTCCGGCTCCCAAACCCACAGGCGAATCGAGCGCGGATATCGCCAAGAAAGTGAGCTTTGCGCTCGATGATGCGCGGGACGCGGAAAAGCGGGGCGACCTGCAAGATGCTCTCAACCACTATGGACAGGTGCTAAAGCTCCAGCCCGGCAATCAGGACGCGCAGAGCAATATGGCGAGAATCGAGCAGACGATCAAGAACGATCCGGCGGCTGCCAGAAACGAACTGATCTCTGCGATCCGTTATTTCTACCATTCGCAGTTCGACGATGCGCATCGCGCGCTGATGAACTACCTGGAGGCCCCGCAGACCGCCAAGAGCCCAGGGGTGGCCGACTTCTACCTGGGAGCGACCCTGATCGAACGGTCGATGCTGCGTACTCCGCAGACGCAGTGGCAGGGGCCTTCGCCGGACGCATTGTCGGCATTCCGGGAGGCCCGAAAGGCTAACTACAGCCCGGCGCGGGCCTATGTATCTCCCGCCTTGCTGAAGATTTGGGACTCGACCGCGCAGTAACATCAAGACGCTCTCGATGCTTCGCGAATCATCTCCTTGACTTGCGCAGTTCGTGATACTTTCAGGGGACGAGCGTTACGTCAGGCCTCATTCAGCATCTTATTTGCTTCAGACGCTACGAGATAGAAGAGATCGGCTGCCGCGTCGTCCATTGGCTCGACTTCGCGCACCGTGATTTCGCCGAGGTTGATCCGGGCCAGGCCGTCGCGGTCCCTGGCCCGCCCTGAGGCTTGGTCGAGCAAGAAGAGCAGTTGGTTGTGAATCGACTCGAATGGCGGATAAGAGGGAAATTCGCGCTCCAGCTTTTCGATTGCCAAAACCGCCTGCTGGAAGAGACTGATACGGTCTGCGTTGGTCATGGTTTTACTCCGCCCTGCAGGAAGTTGGACTTATCCCTGGGAAGCGCAAAGTATTGTGTCGCTCCCCCCTTGACAAACATAGGCGGCGCCTTCTTTACCCAGTCGATGTTAACCCCCTTAGCTGTTGACTTCAGCACTTGCATCTCCTTGGTTACAGTGAAGGATTGCAATTCGCGGTGCTCGATGCTAGTTGGATAAATTCCGAGTTCTTCCGGGGACGAGTCCGCATCGAAATAGTTACCCGCGCCGTATTTGGGGTTTACCCACTGCTTGACTACGTCTCCGGGCTTGAGAGTGACAACCTCTACCGGTTGATTGAAATCGATGCAGCGAAGATGGCTGGCGATCTTGTCCTGCGACCACCCGGTCTGACTATAGAAAGCCTGGGCTATCTGCATCTTTGCCTTAGGTGTGTCTGTCGCCGGAGTTGGAGAACCGTTCGCACCGGGTCCGCCGCTTCCCGCAGTGGAATAAGCCGACGGGTTTTGCTGCAACTGAGTTACTCCGCTCGCGGCCAGGCCGGCCGCCACGCCGCCCATTCCTCCCGCCCCCGGCGACGGCGCTCCCATCTCGCCGATAATGCAGGTGGGAGAGCCCATCACGATTACTCCGCCGTGCACGGTGGGATCGCCCAGCCTCGCAGCGGGAAGGAAATTGATCAAAACCCCCGTCGATCCCATGACGATCATATCCGGAGGACCCACGCAGGTCGCCATGGTAGTTAGAGTGGCGGCTGGAAGAAAATCGATGAGCACCGTCGGCGCGCCGGGGGGCAGGATTGGCCCGCCCACATGAGGCACGACGCCCGTCACCATTGGGCAGGTGTGCATGTCGGTAACTCTTGCAGCCGGCGGCATGAGATTCTCTCCACTTTCGGTGTCAGCTTGCTCGTTCCGGGCCGATGCGCAATCCTTTCAGAAATGCCTCGTAATCCGGACGCACGGTTCTTAGTTGAGCCTCCGGCACCGTCAAGGTAACTATGCCGAGCCAATGGCCCATGCGCACATAAGTCTGGGCATGCAAGATGCTCCCCACAGAAGAAACGCTGTGGCGAACAAAAAGAAGTTGAGCTTCATCGGCGCCCGTAAAAGCGGTTGCCTGGGGCCCGGCGAACTTCGCTTCGCTCAGTTGGCTCCCGATCAGCTTCTTCTGCCGCTCGATATAGTCGGCGAGACCGTTCTCCGAACCAAGCGTGTCTTGTCCCAGGCCCACGCTTGCGCCCACCGGTCCCGCTTCCAATTCCATCTTGCGTATTCCGAAATTCGCGATATAAAGCCAGCCTCCGGGCATTGCCGTAACACTCCATCTTCCAACGGAAGGGAATTGGTCAACTGCGCCGGGTTGTGCCGATGTCTGCGTCAAACATCCCCAATCGTTTCGTGGAGCGATGTTAGCTTCATTTCCGGGCTTGTGCGCCCGTCACTACATGGCGCCGCCCTTGGTGCCATCGTCCGCCTCGTCGGGTGCGGTTGGCGCCTGAGGGTCGGTTACCGACCCAGCGGTGCCCGAACCGGCCGCTCCGCCGCTGTTGATCATCACCATTGTGCCGGAAATCGCAATTCCCGCGGGCCCGATGTTGATAAAGCCTCCCGCTCCTTTCAGCGTCAGCTCCAATCCGCTCTCGATTACCACGGACATGCCTCCCTTGATATAGACTTCCATGCCGGCGTCCATCGAGTAATTCGTTCCGATTTTATCCGCCTGATTGGCGCCAATCTTCATCGAATAATTCCCGCCCACCTTCTCAGTGAGATTGGCTCCGATTTCAATATCCGCATTTGACGCGATCTTTTCCACTGAGTTTGCCTTGACTTCCTTGTTGAAGTCGGCGCCGATCTGCTCATACTGCCCGCCGTTAACGATCAGCGAGTCCTTTCCGCCGACGAAGCGCCGATGGTCGTTCTCGGTCCGATGGTCCATGTCCTTCTCGGCGTTGAGAAAGATCTGCTCGCTGCCCGTCTTGTCTTCAAAGCGCAGCTCATTCGCATTTTGCGCCGAACCGCCCTTGCTGCTCCGCGTAACCAGACCGGAGCGGGTGCTGTGATCAGGCAAGGCGTATTTGGGCACGTTCACACCGTTATAGACCGAGCCTACAATCACCGGGTTGTCGGGATCTCCATCGAGGAACTGAACCACGACCTCATCTTTCAGCCGCGGCCAGAAGTACGATCCCCATCCATTCCCTGCCCAGCTCTGCGCCACGCGCACCCATGTATTGTCCACGGTGTTTGGCTGTCTCAACTTATCCCAAAAAAACTGGATGCACACCCGCCCATATTTATCGATATACATTTCCTCGCCGCTGGGCGCTACGACAAAAGCCGTCTGCGGGCCGTAGATTCTGGGCTTCACGACTGTCTGCTCCGGCTTGAAGGCAGTGGTCGATAGGACCGCCGTGAATTGGTTGCTGTATCCGGACCCCTGTTCTTTGCCGGTTGCCCGATAGGGCGGGAGCTGGGTTGCATGATGAGTCACGGCGGTCAGCAGGTACTTCTTGTTCCACTCGCTCCGGGGGTGTTCGGTAAGGCTGAAGGTATAGCCCGCGCACAAGGAGCGCGCATTGGCGTCGCCGCGAAAGATCTCCGCCATGGAATCGGCGGCCAGCGCCCGCGTATCGAGAAACAAGGTCTCGAACTTGGTGGTCGATTGCGTGGCGGCTTCCTTGAGGTAGCCTTCTTCTCCCGCCGGGTAAAGATAGGAGTCAAAGGCATTTTTGCCATATGTGCTGGCGCTGTTTTTGTCCGGAACATCCAGGCGCTTGTAAGTGCGGAAGTCATAATCCGCCGTCGAGTGCTTTCCGGAAACCATCGTGGCCGTGGAACTAAATTCAATCACCCTTGCACCGTATGCTCCCTCGGCTCCTCTCTTAGTCAAGGCATAAGGAAAGGATGACGACAACGGGCAGTCCTGATAGGCATTTCGTCCATCGCCCAATACGATTTTGTTGTCCTGATCCGAATGTTCGAACCAATAGAAGATTCCGCTCTGCTCCAACAATCGCGAGACGAAATGAAAATCCGACTCGGAGTATTGAGTGCAATACTCTAGTTTCTGGTAGGAACTGCTCGTCTGATCGGATACCGACAATCCGTACTCGGCGAAGACCGCCTTGACAATATCCGTAACTGTTTTGTCCTGGAAGACGCGACAGTTAGAGCTCAAGGTAAGTTGCCACATGGATGGCACAATTCGCGCCTTGTAGACATCGAACTCATCGTCGCCCGCGCACTGCTCGAAGGACGCAACCATGCCATTGATCCATCTCGATCCCTGGGCATCGTTCAGGGAGATTGCAACCGCGACCTTGGCGCCGACGATCGACTTGGGATCGATTTTGGTATCCAAGGTTGCGAGCAATTCGACATGATAGTCGAAGAGGCGCGAGATACCTTCCGCACCCTCGAGCGACTCAATCAGCAGCACGTCCTTGCCCAAGGGGCTGGAAAACTGCATCAACCGGTCTGCCTGTTTCAGAGTTGCCATGCCAGTCCTACCTGTTCTTTGCCGTAACTTCCGGAAAGACGATCTGAAATGCCCCGGACGGGGCGCTGTTTGCGCTAGGAAGCTCGATCCCAGGCATAAGTCAGCGCTCCATCCTTGACGGAAACACTTACCCTGTCCGCAATGGCTCCTTCGGCGATCCGCGACAGAATCTGGCGCGAGAGATCGGGCAGCATAGTGTTGGACAGGATGTTATCGACGTTTCTGGCCCCGCTCTCGACTTCGGTGCAGCGCCCTGCCACTTCGTTCAAAAGCACATCGTCATACTCGAGAGCGATCTTATGCGTCTCCGCCAGGCGCCGTTGAATCTTCGCGAGCTTCAACCGGATGATCTGCTTGAGAGCCTCATCCCGGATCGGGAAGTAGGGCACGATCATGAGCCTGCCCAAAAATGCCGGCTTGAATATTTTGTTCAGTTCCGGCTTGAGGGCCTGGACCATCCCGAGGCTGTCAGGCGTGGTCTCAGGATCGGCGGTGAGTTTCATCACCGTGTCCGTTGCAGCGTTGCTCGTGAGCAAAATGATGGTGTTGCGGAAGTCGATCTCGCGGCCTTCCCCGTCTTCCATTCTGCCTTTATCGAAGACTTGAAAGAAGAGCTCCAGAACATCGGGGTGTGCCTTCTCGACCTCGTCGAGCAGCACAACCGAATAAGGCCTGCGGCGGACGGCTTCAGTCAGCACGCCGCCTTCGCCATAGCCCACATACCCCGGAGGCGAGCCTTTCAGAGTTGAGACTGTGTGTGCTTCCTGGAACTCCGACATGTTAATGGTGATCATGTTGCGTTCTCCGCCGTAGAGAACGTCGGCAAGCGCGATGGCCGTCTCCGTTTTTCCAACTCCGCTGGGTCCAACGAGGAGAAAGACCCCGACCGGCTTGACTGGATCGTCGAGGTTGGCGCGCGAGGTGAGAATTCTCTGCGCGATGGCGGCGAGCGCGTGATCCTGGCCGATGACGCGCTTTTTCAAATGCTGGTCGAGCGCAAGTACGGTTTCGATCTCGTTGCGGACCATTTTGCCGAGAGGGATTCCCGTCCAGGCGGAGATAACTTCACCGACGATCTGCGCATCGACGGAGACGCGCATCATGCCGCGCTCACCCTGAAGTTTGGCAAGCTCGGCTTCAAGCTGGGCGAGTTCGGCTCTCACTTCGCTCTCCTTGGCAGATGTCTTCGACTCCTTCTTATCAGGCGATTCGAGTTTCTCCTGCAGTTCGCGAATCTTTCCCGTCAGGGTCTTCTCCTTTTCCCATTGCTCGTTGAGAGTGTCACGCTCCTCAGTTGCGGCGGCAATCTGAGTTTCTATCTCAAGCAACTTTTCGGCGTGATCCGCGCCGATCTTGGTCTCGCGTTCGAGCACGCGCTTCTGCACTTCGAGCGCGTCGATGCGGCGCAGAATATCCTCCAGGCGTGGAGGCGTCGAGTTTTGGCCGAGGGAGAGGCGCGCGCAAGCCGTGTCCAATACACTCACTGCCTTGTCGGGCAGTTGGCGGCCGGCGATATAGCGATGCGATAACTTCACTGTCGCTGTAACTGCCTCATCGAGGATGCGCAGGTTGTGGTGCTTCTCGAGCGATGCCTTGATGCCGCGCAGCATGGTGCAGGCAACCTCTTCGGTCGGCTCTTCGACCTTGACGACCTGGAACCTTCTGGCTAGTGCCGGGTCCTTCTCGAAGTACTTCTTGTACTCGGACCATGTGGTTGCGGCGATGGTGCGCAGCTCGCCGCGGGCCAGCGCGGGCTTGAGAAGATTTGCCGCGTCGTTCTGTCCCGCCTGGCCGCCGGCGCCGATCATGGTGTGAGCTTCGTCGATGAAGAGAATGATTTTCTCGGTTGAAGACTTGACTTCATTGATCAATCCCTTGAGCCGGTTTTCAAACTCGCCCTTCACGCCCGCGCCGGCCTGCAACAAGGCCAGATCGAGCGAGTGAATATGAATTCCCTGCAAGGCCGGCGGCACGTCGCCGCTGACGACGCGATTGGCGAAGCCCTCGACGACAGCAGTCTTGCCGACGCCGGCTTCTCCGGTCAGAATGGGATTGTTCTGACGGCGGCGCATCAGAATATCGATCATCTGGCGAACCTCCTGGTCGCGACCCAGGACCGGATCAATCTTGCCGGCCTTGGCGTTGGCGGTCAGGTTCACGGTGTATTGATCGAGATGAGGCGTCTTGCCCCTGGCGGCGGGAGCGGCGCCTTCACCCGCGGAGGCGCGCTCTGCTCTTCCTTCACCGGCCGCGGCCAGGCTGGCTTGTTCCTCATTCGACTTAGCCACGATGTCGTAGAAAGCGCTTCGCAGGCCATCTACGTTGATCAGTTGCAGCTCCTTGCTGATGTCCTTTACGATGCGCGCCAGCTCGTCGTGGCCCAGCAGCGCAAGCAGCGTGAAGCCGGTGCGGATATTCGCCGCATTGAAGTCGATGCTGGCGACCGTCCACGCTTCGGAGAGCATTTTTACCACGGTTGGGCTGAAGGCCGGCGAGCGCGCATTGCCGCTCTTCAGCGAATCGAGGCTGCGCTCCAGTTCCTTGGTCAATCGAGAGCGGTCGACCCCAAAGTGCTTGAGAATCGCGGCGATATCGTTGTCGCTGCTATCGAGCGTTTTCAAGAGATAGTGCTCGATCTCGATGTCATAGTGCGTCCGCGCGACGCAGAGGCCAGCCGCGGCTTCGAGCGCCCGGCGCGTTGTATCGTTCAGCTTATCGATCAATGCTTTCAGGTTTGTGCTCACGGTCTTGCCTTTCATCTGAATTTGATTGTTGTCACTGCACCAGATAAGTCGCGTCGGCGGGATCGCGATCGAGCGGCTTAGTTTTCAGCCAGCTCACCAGCCCCAGTTGCGGGCGCATTTCTCCACTTGACCCCAGCTCGCAGGACGGGGCGTCTTTCCGCGCCAGCACTAACTGCACTTCCGTTTCATAATTTCCATTGGAGTAAAACCTGAGCCATGCGACCAGCTCATGATAGGCATCCTTGCCGGGAAGAAACCTGAGATACTGCTCGAAGCGCATGGGACCAAGCGAGATGCGGATTCTTCCATGATGGTCCCAGACTTCGTTGCCTGCGACGACCCCCACGCCAAGCCGTTCACTGTCGCCACCCAGGCCGGAGAAGCAGGTTTGGTTTTCGGAACTCAGCGTGCGCCAGGCGCCGGCAAACTGCTGGATATGCACGTTGACGCCGAAGTAGTCCTCGAGAATCTGCTCGAGCGAAGCCGCTGAACGCACATGCCGGGCCAATAGGCCCACGTAATTCAGATAGGCGTCATCCGGGATTCCACCGCGGTCTCTCAAGCCCTCGGCGCCAAGCCCCAACAGGTCGAGCAGGCGCGCGGAAAGCCTGTCGTCTCTGGATTTTTCGTACTCGATGAAGAAGCGATACTTTTCCCAGCCCCGGTAAAAGAATGAGATCATGCGATGGTTGAAGATGTTAAGAAAGTCTTCCATGGCATGGTCTTTTTCCCGAGCACGCGCCAGCAGAAACTCGGTATAAGGAGCCGGCATAACGGAAATCGCGGCGCAAAGACCCATGAATTCGACGGTCATGCTCATCTGGCCGTTCTCATTGCGCCGCAGATCGTAGATCTCGCTGGGCGGAAAGGCCAGCGAAGTTCGCGCCGAAAAGCGGATGGTCTCTCCCTGCGGCGTGATGAAGTATCCCACCGGCTTGCGATCGCGCTCCATCCTCTGGATCATGCGCACAGCCTGAAAGAAATGCACGCGGAAGGGCTCATCTTCGAGCATCTTGCGAAGATTGCCGAAGGCGGCTTCGTCGATTTGCATCTGCCCGGTTAGAGGAGTGCTTGAGTCCCGGCTCTCGGCGGCCATTTTCCCATCGCCTCCTTTCGCAGAGTGCTGCGCGCAGTCAGTTGCGAGAAGCTGTTCATCGAGGCATAACCGGCCAGGAACCGGTCGAGGACGGCGGCAAACAGATAGGCCCCGCTGCCGGCGAACTGCTGCTCGTCAAACTCCATCTCGACCTGGGTTCCCCGCGCGGGGATCAGTCCATAGGCCGAGTCGACCAGCGCAAAAGCGGGAGAAGAGTGCATCTTCAAGATCGATCCCACTTCGTTGTCGCTGGCCGCCGTGCCGGCCGGGTTATGCAGGCGGAGTATCTCCTGCATGGCGGCGCGGCCCTCTTCGTTGAGCGAAAGATAGTTGAGCGAGAGCAGCGAGATGAGCCGCCACAGATGACCCTGCCCGCCGGATGGACTGATGCTCGCTGTCGGGCGGCGCAAGGCGGTAACTGTCTTGGCCGCCGCATAACCGGCGGCTTCAAAGTCGCCGGCTTCGGATCCAAACTGAAAGCGGGAGGGCAGATCGAAGTTCGTGCAGAGGGCGCGCACCATGAGCACGTCCGCCTCGGGATCGGTGAAATTGCCCGTAAGATCGACCACGGAGATGGTCATGGTCGAGGGTTCCCGCTCGCCAAATTCGTTCAGGTGCCGGCTGGCAGCCCAGAAGGCGAGATTCTCGCGGTCGCGGGTTTGATGGCGGTAGGCATGCATCGGTTCCAGCACGACGGATTGGCGCAATCTCGGATTGGTTGCGACCACCTCCTCGATGCTGAAGATCTCCATGACCGTTGAATGGCGGTTATCCGGAACGATGGTGTAATCGTGGCGCGTCTGCGTGAGAAGGATCGGCTCGCACATCTGGGGGAAGAGATTGATGGCCGGAGTGCAACTGAGGCGGAAGGTCCGCTCGTTGACGCCGAGCTCCATGACCTGCTGCCGCTCAGCGCGCTCGAAGCTGGAAAAGAGAAAGACGATCTCGGCCTCATCGCCAAAACCGGCCTGCGCCAACGGCTCCAGGCCCTCAAGGTCGAAGAACAGAAACTTCTCAGGCAGCGCGAAATACTCCTGGAGAAGCCGGTGGCCATCCATGGAGCGCCGCACGAAGGGCAGCAGGCTCTCCGCGGCGTCGAAGCCGACCATGCTCAGGCGAGCCGGGTCGAGGCTGATGAGTTTTCTTTCATCTTTTGGGTCGCGAAGCTGGATTTCGATGCATTTTTCGGAAAACAGCTCATAGAGCGAATAGACGACGCTCGCATCCCCCGCCAGATGAAAACGCAGGCGCGAGAGCGGGAGCCCGGTGAAGACCACATCGCGCTGACAACGAAGCAGCAAGCGGGCCGCCGCCATTGCCTGCACTCCGACGGTGGCGCGGGGAGGCCGCTTCATCCGTTCCGGCTGGCGCCACTCCGCCGCGGCGACCGAGAACGGCCAGAGATCCACGTCATAGGCGGTTTGAAAGCGGCACGGCAGTCCCTCGACGGTCGCTTTCGTCACCAGAGGCGTCCCTCGCGGAATGCGCATCCCGGCCGTCTTTTTTCCCTGAGCCGGGTCCGGCTGGCACTCCACAACGGTCATTGAAGGAATGGGCCGGAGATAGCCCGGATGGATGATTCGGGTGAGCGCCTCACTGATCTCGGGAAAGTCGTCGTCGATTCTGCGGTGCACACGGGCGGCAAGAAACGCGAAGCCTTCGAGAAGGCGATTGACGTGGGGATCGTCGCAGCGATCCGGATCGAGCAGGAGCCTTCCGGCGACCTTGGGATACTTTCGCGCAAACTCGCCGCCCATCTGGCGCAGATAGGTCAATTCACGCTCATAGTATTCGAGCATTTCCTCGCGCATGGCTCTACTTTACCTCGTACTCGCCGCTGATCGGGTCCAGCACGGTGTCGAATTTGATCTCCTCATCCATGTTCTCGTAGCGTATCTGCCCCTCGATATGGAACTTCAGGCTGCGGCTCAGAAGATCGGAGCGGGTAAGATAGACATGCGGCTGAATGATCCTCGGCTCAAAGATCCGGATGCACTTTTCCAGGGCGGCGGTGAGGGCATTCTGCTCCTTGCCCGCGGAGCCGTCGAAGCTGCGAATGTCGGGCAATCCGAAGTTCAGCACCGATGCGGCGGTGGCGGGATAGGACTCCAACTCGGGGATGACGGGCTGGCGGGTATTCAAGAGCCACTCCATATCGCGCTTGAGCGACTCCCGGTACATGGCGATCGATGCGGCGCGGGTCTCCGGCCACTGCTCCCGATCGGCCAGGCGATCGATCAGCGATTGCGTGACGAGAATTTCAGACTTGGTCCTGGCCAACCGATCCCTCCCGGAATCACCGCGAATGCGCTAGAACTGCTTGCATCAACTCAATCGACGTAGCTGAAAGGCATCCCTCAGGGGCTAAAGCCCGCAATACGATTGCATTCTTTGCGACACGGCTAAAGCCGTGCCCTTTCAAAACATGCGGAACGCCAAGTTTGCAATGTGGCTAAAGCCGTGCCCTTTCAAAACTCATTTATGCAACCAACACTATTGCAGAACGGTTGCGTCGAGCCACTGCTGCGTCTCGGGATTGGCGGCTCCCGTATCGTCTTCGAGAGTCCAGTAGCGCAGCTCGGGCCGGACGATGAGGAGGCTTCTGACCGTACCGGCGACGGCGGCGGAGATCGCATCCGCGCCGGTCTCCTGTGCCGCGCGCCAGATATAGCGATGCAGATCGAGCCAGGCCCTGGCGCATTCGCTGGCCAGAATCGGGAGCGAGGCGCGCAGCAGCTCCTGCCACGCATCCTTGTTGGCCAGGCTGCGCAGCGTCTGCCTGATCTCGGGAGTTGGCCCCACGGCAAAGCCCGGCGCCGGGACCGGGCCCTGCATGCGGGTCTCGCCCAGGCGCAGGCCGGCACAGACAAGATAGGGCACGGGAGACTTGGGATCGCGACTAAAGAGAAACTCCGCGCTCTCGACTACCAGCGCGTAGGCATCGGCTGGCTTGGCTAACTGGCCAGACGCGACCCTTCGCCGAATGGGCTCGCCCGCGGTCTCTCCATCGGCTCCCTGTCCGGTCTCACCCTCTTCGCCGCCTGCGCCGGGCTCCGCCTTTTCGGCAACCGGCACGGGATCGGGGTCGGTCTTGCGCCGCTCGTTGAGCAGCGATTCCGCCAGCCGGTGAATCTCCTCCAGGGCGGTGCGCAGCCGGGCGAGATTGGGAGCGTTGTCTCCGTATTTCTGCTGCTGAAACTCGTCGAGGCGCTCGATTGCCTGGAGCGACTCGGCAAGCGCCGCGACCGCATCCACGTAGAAGCTTTTGGGAGTAGCCGCAAAGGCAAGATCGAAGTCCTCGGCGGTCAGCCGGCCGTGATCGATGGCATCCTTGCGCGCTTGCTGCTTGGCGTCCGTCGTCGCATCTTTCTCATAGCCGACGACGTGCGCGGCCAGATAATCGTCGAAGCTCAAGCCGCTTTTGGTGAGAGGCGCTTTGCGCGCGGCCACGGCAATGAGGCTGGCAACCGCCTCGACCGTGAGCATGCGCAGCTCGAGGTCTTCGCCTTCCTCGATCAACGGATAGAACGTGGGCCAGAAGCTCTCCTGAATGGCGCGGATCAGCTCGATGCCGGGGGCCAGGACGGGAAGGCTCTCCACCCTGAGATGCGACTCCACAAGCCATCCGGCCAAGCGAAGATCCTTGCTTTTTTTGACCAGGGCCTCGCCGGCCAGCTTGATCACCGTGCGATGGTCGGCCTTCTTCTTCTGGGCCAGGACCATGTCCCCTTCCGGCAGACTCTCGTCATCCTCCCTGCGCGCTTCCCTGATCTCATTGAAGACCTTGTCGTAGTAGAGGTCTACGCCTGAAGGGTTATCTCCTGCAATCGGCGCAAGCAAATCCTCATGCAGAGGCATCTTGAGACTCCTTTTCGGGAGCAGACCACGCGACGCTGCGAATCTCAAGCAATGGAACCTCGACGCCATCGATGAGGGCCAGCTTCGCGCCGTAGGGGATTTCACCATGGGCGTTGTCCGGCTCCCAGGCCGATTCGCGGCCCAGGTGGACGGACTCATCCGCATGGCGGGAAGAGAGCGGGCAGAGGGCGGGAAGCAGCACTTCACCAAGCTCCTGCAAGCGGAAGTCGGAGCTCGTCTCGACGCGAGCGCGCGCCCACATCAGGTCGCGCAGATTAGCGGGAGGATCAATTTCGAGCTTGCGGAGATAATGGATGGGAATCCAGGTATAACTGCCGGCTATGAATACTTCAAGATTCGCGCCGATGCGCGGGTCCGCGTCGCTGAACTCGCGGAAGGGCTTTCCAT
Source organism: uncultured Acidobacteriaceae bacterium (assembly GCA_963710875.1). Taxonomy (GTDB): domain Bacteria; phylum Acidobacteriota; class Terriglobia; order Terriglobales; family Acidobacteriaceae; genus Telmatobacter. The sequence continues at coordinate 332,600 of CAVQBW010000007.1, forward strand.
TCCACGCTCCGCCGTGAACGGCTTCATCCGCGAGGGGAGGCGTCTCGCGGTTCGAAAACATGGCTTGCCTGGTGCGCTCGGCGTGCAGAGCGCTTCGATAGAGCAGAGTTCCCGCGGCAGCCCCGGCATTCGCTCCCGCCAGCAGATCCAACTGCTTCTCTGCCCGGTCGTATTCGCCGGCAAAGATCAGAAGCTCGAACAGGAACGTGCGGCGCCTGGCGTCGAGAGGATTGGACCTCAACTCGTCGCCAAGCGCCTTGATGGCCTCCCGCAGTCTTCCTTCGCGGTAGAGCGCAAGTGGTGTCATTATCCCTTAGCTGACCTTGTTTTGTTTCGTGTCGTAGGAGACCGCCCCAACGGCCGTGAGGATGCCCTGTTCGTTCTGAGTCGAGTACTCATACTTGATCGTGTTGTAGCTGAAGGAGACGCTTTCGGTTGGGACCTCGCTCGACGCGGAGTTTTGCAGCGAGGTTACAAACAGCTCGCCAAGGGAGATTTTGAGGAATGGCTTGCCGCCGGCGCCTGCCTTCACCGCGCTCAAGACGCCGGTCTTGATGTGCGTTCCGGAGACGATCGCCTTGAACAAGGCCGGGCTTGACTTGTCCATGTGCTTCATGATGCTCAGTTCCGAGAGATCGACCTTGCCAGCGCCGGAGCCGCCGGTTCCGGCTACCGAAGTGGTCTGGCTGCCTCCCCAACTGAAGGAGAGAAGCTGAATCTCGTCCTTGTGGTTCGCGTCGGCGGCCTCACCTTGAATGCTGTCCAGCTTCAAATAGAAATCAACTGCCATGTCGGAGTCCTTTCGTGTTAGGCCTTGTTCGAAGGCCGGTTGAGGGAATCGGATTCAAGAGACAGGAAGCGGTCGGGCTATTTGCCTGCCGGTTGAGGTAGATCCGCTACCAGCCTCAGGGAAACCGTGAGTTCATCCAGTTGGAAGTGGGGACGCAGGAAGGCAACGGCGCGCAACGCTCCTGGCTTTCCGGGCACTTCCATTACCTCGATACGGGCCTCGCGCAAGGGACGTTCGGCCTTGGCGGCGGGCGACGCGTTGTCGTCCGCGATGACATAATTGGCGATCCACTGATTGAGGAAAAGCTCGGCCTGCGAGCGGCTCATCGTGCTGCCGAGCTTGTCGCGCATCATGGCCTTGAGATAATGCGCGAAACGGGACATGGCCAGCATGTAAGGCAACTGGGCCGAGAGCCTGGCGTTGGCGTTGGCCTCGGGCTTGTCGTAGAGCTTGGGCTTGTTGCATGTCTGCACGCTGAAGAAGGCCGCATAGTCGGTACCCTTGCAGTGCACCAGCGGCACAAGGCCCTGGTCGGCAAGCTCCTTTTCGCGGCGGTCGGTGATGGCGACTTCGGTGGGGCATTTCAGCGCCACGTCGCCCTCATCGGTGCGGAAGTTATGCGTGGCCAGCGCCTCGACCAGTCCGCCGTTTTCGACGCCGCGAATCGAGGCGCACCAGCCGAAGCGGGCAAAGGAGTTGGTCAGCCTTCCGGCCAGGGAATAGGCGGCGTTGCCCCACAGATACTTCGAGTGATCCTTGCCGTCGACACCCTCTTCGTAGGCGAACTCGTCGATCTGTCTCGTATCTTTGCCGTAGGGCTCGCGCATCAGAACATGCGGCAGAGTGAGAGCCACGTAACGGGAGTCGTCTGAAGCCCGGAATCCCTTCCACCGCGCGTACTCGGTGCTGTCGAAGACCTTTGAAACATCGCGAATTCCCCCTAGTTGGGAGTATTCGGAGAGGTTGATCATCTCTGGCGAGGCTGCCGAGAGGAAAGGCGCATGAGCCGCGGAGGCAACCTGGGAGACCTTTTCCAGAAGCTCGATGTCCTCTCCGCTGCGGCCGAACTCATAGTCGCCCAGCAATGCCGCAAAGGGCGCGCCGCCGAAGACGCCGAACTCCTCTTCATAAACCTTTTTGAAGAAGGCGCTCTGATCGAAATCCAGCGCGCGCTGCAGATCGCGGAGCAGATCGCGCTTGGAGACGTTCAGCAGCTTGATCTTGAGCATCTCGCTGGTTTCGCTCTGCGTGACCAGGTGATGGATCCCGCGCCAAGTGGCTTCCAGCTTCTGAAAGGCGGGATTGTGCAGGACCTCGTTCAGTTGCAGAGAGACCAGGCGGTCGATCTCGGCAACGCGCGCGCCGATGGTCGCTTCGGCATCGCGGCTGAGGGTCATCTTGCCCTCTAGAACCTGGTTGATGAACTCCTTCACCATGTCCTTGCCGCGCTCCTGGGCAATGGTGTCCGAGCCGAAGCGCCCCTGGGAGACGATCTGATCCAGCAGCGACACCTCGGTGGTCTGTGCGACGGCGGCCTGGGCCGCCAACTCATTGGCTGGGCTACTCATGTTTGTCTCCCTCCGCCTTGGGGCCAAGCTCGGCCTTCAGCTTCTTGAGCTCTTCGGTCTTTGAAACCGCGTCGAAGAGCGCCTGATCGAGCTGATCGTTGCCCTGCAGGCTTCCCCGCAGGTTCGAGAGTCTGGTTCGCAGGTCGAGCAACTCCTTGATCGGACCCACCTGTTCGGCCACTTTTGCGGGTGAAAAGTCCTCGAAACTCTCGAAGTGCAGATCGACGCCGACCTGCCCCGCCCTGGGATCGGAACTCAGCTTGTTCTCCACGGAAAACTTCAGATGGGGCGCCATCCCCTTGAGCACGTTGTCGAAGTTATCGGGGTTGATCTCGACGAACTTGCGATCCTTCAAGGCGGCAAGGGGCTTTTCGGGCTGGCCGGTCAGATCGCCCAGCACACCCATCACGAAGGGCAGCTCCTTCAACTCGATGGCGTTTCCGACCTCTACGTCGTAAGTGATCTGCACCCGGGGAGCCCGGACGCGACTCAGTTTCTGCTGTGAACTCTCTCTAGCCATAACGCTCCTGGATTTCGGGGAAATGCGGGTACTTCAGATAACACAAAAGAAAGCACAAAAGGGGAACGGCTGTCCATAAGAATTTTGGACAGGGCAATCATACCTCAGTTCTGGCCTAGCTAAGATTAACCTGGCGAATTATTTAGCAAAAAATTGCAGCGCTGTGCGAGGATAAAACTGAAATATCCGCATTTCTCTTTTTCTTCGCCATTTCTTTACAGCAATATGTATCAAAGGGGAGAACCGGATGAGGTTCAGGCAGTCGGGCCCGCTCGAATGGGGAGAGATTTCATTACCGTGAATCCGTAAAGAGCACTCCGCGGTATCTGGTTTGGACACGCTCTCGACTTAGGCGGTAACATCAGAATCTAACTTCGAGGTTGATGAAGATCATGCGACAGCTTCAACCCGTCATCTGGTCCAAAGGCACCTTTCTCTCGCCGCAGCACTTGCAGGCGCAGGAGCGCTTCGTCGAAGACAGCGCCCGATTCTACCTGGATTCGCTGAATGCGCGCTCCTGGGGCTTTCGCGAGATTCAGATCGACACCAAGGCTCTCTCCGAGGGCCGTCTGGCGATCACGCAGGCCTCGGGCATCTTCCCCGATGCGCTTCCGCTCGACATTCCAGCCTCGGAGTATCCGCCGCCGGCGCGGAATCTCGACGAGTGTTTCCAGGATGGACGGCCAAGCTGCATCTTCTATCTCGCCGTGCCCGAGTACCTGCAAGGGGGCATGAACGTTTCGGTCGATCGTGGGCGCGTCAGCACACGCTTCCTGGCTCAACTGCTGATGGTTCGCGACGAAAACACAGGGAGCGGCGAGAAGCCGGTCCAGGTGGCGCGCAAGAATCTGCAAATTCTTGCCGAAGGCGAGAGCCGCGAGGGGTCTGTCGTGCTGGGCTGCATCCGGATTCTGCGATCGGAGACGGGGATTTATCAGGTCGATCCTGCTTATATCCCGCCGCTGATTGACATTCACGCTCACCCGGCGCTCAAGCGGATCCTCAGCAACATGGTCGAGCTGCTGGTGGCGCGAAGCAGCCAGCTCTCCGGCGGCCGTCGCCAGAAAAACCAGTCTCTGGCCGACTTCACCGCCTCCGACGTGGCCAACTTCTGGCTTCTCTATACCATCAACAGCCATCTGCCGCTGCTGCGCCACTTCCTCGAATCGAGCAATGTGCTGCCCGAGGATCTCTTCAACGAACTCTCCGGGCTGGCGGGAGCTTTGACGGCATTCTCGAGCAAGATCGCGCCCAGGGATCTGCCCCTCTATAACCACGAGCAGCTTGGCGTCTGCTTTGGGGAACTGGACCGGCTGATCCGCGTGATGCTGGAGACGGTGGTCCCGAGCAACTTCGTTGCCCTGCCGCTCAAGATGGTCCGGGACACGATCTATGCGACATCGATCGAGAAGGACGCCTACTTCGAGGGTTCGCGCTTCTATCTGGCCATCTCGGCGGATATTCGCGACGCGGAGTTGATCGACCGGACGCCGAAGCTGCTGAAGGCCTGTTCGGCGACGCAGCTTGAAACTCTCATTCGCAACGCCCTGCCGGGATTGCGCCTGACGCACGTCCCCACGCCGCCGCGGTCGATTCCGGTGAAACTGCGCCACCAGTACTTTGCCATCGAAGCAGGCGGGCAGGTTTGGGAGTCGGTGCAGAGGGCGCGGAATTTCGCCGTTTACGCTCCGGCTGAGCTGCTCAATCCGCAGATGGAGCTGATTATTCTGCTGGCGCAGGCGGTGTAGTTCGGCAATCGCGTAGTTCGGTCAATGAAGTTGCAACGGATTTCGCACCACCCCTACAGGGCGGGACCCTTTATTTGACAGCTTTCCCAGGATTGCGCTTCGCTCCATCCATGGGCTATTTTCGTTCCCTCTTTCCAAGAGGGGAGGGGCAGATTCAGTGCTTCATCACAAAAATCAGCGTCACTAGCAGCGCGACCAGCAAAACAATAGCCACAACCAGCAGGATGGGCACCAATTGCTGTAGCTTTCCGCCCGCGGGCTGAGCCGGCGGCGCTGGCCGTGCTGGCGCTGGCATCGGCGGCGGAGCCGGGGCGTACATTCCCGGCGCGGGCGGCATATTCATGGCGGGTGGTGGCATCGCCCCGGCGTGCGGCGGCGAATAACTCATGGGATAAGCAGGGGGCTGCGGAGGCGATGGGGGCGGAAATCCGCCATAGCCCGGCATTCCTCCCACGGGCGGCGGGGCCGGTGGCTGATAACTCGGAACCGGGGGCGGGGCGGTAGGCGCAAAGCTCCGCGGAGGCGGGGCCTGGGGCGGGGGCGGCGCGCTGGGAGGCTGGTTGCCCTTCATGGCCAGTTCGCGCATCCGCGAGGCGTCGAGAATCCGGGTAAACTCGCTCGGTCCGGCCGATGGAGGAGGCGCGCCGTAGTTTGCGGCTGGAAGGTTGGGCGCGGGCGCGACCGGAGGCGGTGGCGGAGCCCACTCCGGCGCTTTGGGCGCGGGAGGCTGCTCGGGCGTATTCAAGGTCGCGAAGGTCTGCGTCCAGATGCCGGGTTCTGCGCTGCGTGGAGCGGGCGCGGCTTCGATCGGGGGCGGCTGCGTTCCCGGCTCATCCAGCATTCGGATCAGCCGCGTGATGCCGACTCCTGCCGCAGGCTGGGCCGGCGGCGTCTCCGGCAGCGGCGCGGGAGAGAATGGATCGCGGCTGGCCTCGGCCGGCCTCGCTGCTTGAGGAGTTGCGCCGTAATCCAGGCTGCCCGAGGCAGGCTTGCGCTCCTCGTAATAGGGCACCGCGGGAAAAGGAGACGCGGCAGGAGCGGAATGCTGGTCCAGCGACAGCATCTGCGTAAAGGAGCCGGAGGTACTGGCAGAGGAAGCCCCTGCTCCCTGTCGCGGCGGCTCAGGCGGCGTCGTCCCGGCGCCTTCAAGAGTGCCGAACAACTGCGTGAAGGTTCCCGGTTTGCTCGCGGGAGGAGGCGGAGGGGGTTTGGCCGACCAATCGGCAGCCGGCGCTTGACCCGCTCCCGGATATTGAGCCTGTGCACGGCCAGGTTCGGTCGCTCCGCTGGGCATGGTTTGCAACAATTCCGTAAACCCGCCGGGCGCTGGAGCCGCGGGGGGCGCTTCCGGAATCGGCGGGGCGGCAGGCTGCATCCCCTGCGCCGGAGCTTCAGTTGGCGCGAGCATGCCCAGCGTCTGCAGCACACCCGTGAGTCCCTTTTCATTGAGGGGAGGCCGCGCAGTCGGCGCGGGCGTGGCTGCCGGAGGCTGCTGCGGCGGCAGATCCATTTCGAGAGTGCGCAGCAGTTGGGTAAATCCACCGCTGCCTGGGCCGCCGGGCGATGGGTCCTGCGGAGCCGGCGCTCGCGGCGCGGCCGGCTCGGCGGCAGGCGCGGGCTGCTGAACGGGCGCTCTCTCAGCCGATGCCGCCCTCATCCGATCGAGCAATTCCGGGGAACTGGCGGCAGCGCCGCCGCCGAAGACCACCTTGTGGACCACCGGTTCCGGCGGAGCAAGGGGCTGCTGAACGGGCGGTGGCAGGGGCTGTGGTTTTGCGGCCTCGGCAGCCGGGTTTGCCTGGACGGCAGGGGCTGCTCCCCAGCCCGGTTCGGGCTTTTTCGCCGGTTCCGGCGGCTTCACCACCCCGAAGACACCTGTCGCGCCGAAGTCCTGTTCAGAGCCGGAGTCCTCCGGCCACGGAGTCGCGTTGGGTCCAGCAGGTGTCGTCGGTTTGTCCATGCCTTCAGGCCTCCGGTGCGATGCGGGTAGCATAAATCATTCGGTCGCGCCCTATCCGTTTGTTTCCTCAAAAAGAATTTGCCAGAATGCGGTTGCACCCTGCCACGCCGGACGAATAAACTCAGCGAAGGTTTTAGCGCAACCTCTGGGCCGCATTCTCCGGAGGGAGCGCCTGTAGTGTCGATGAAGGTCAAGCTGCCGTCGCGGGGCTTGCCTTTCCATCGATCAGCAACCCAACCCGTCTCCAACTTTTGCCCATGGTGGTGTCCTGCTATGAAGTTCCTGTCGCGGGTCGTCTGGTCGGAAGGAATGCATCTTGGCCCCCACCACTTCCAGACGCAGAGCCGCTATTTTGAAGACACGCTCTGGTTTCTCAACTCCAATCTGCGCCAGGAGCCGTGGGGTTTTCTTCATTTTTCCCTCGATACGGAGGCCTTGAGCAACGGTCTTGCCATTCTCAGCTTCGCCTCCGGCATCCTGCCCGACGGACTCATCTTCGACGTGCCCGATTGCGACGCAGCGCCGGAGCCAGCACAACTGAGCGAGCTCTTCGCGTCGACCGACAGCGAGATCATCCTTCACCTGGCGATTCCGCCGCGCCAGGACCAGGGCCTGGACTGCGACCTTGCAGGCGGCGCCAGCGCCCGGTATGGAGCCGTGCAGCGCACGCTGCGGGACGATGCCATTGGCCTGGGGGAATCCAGCGTCTCCTTCGCCCGGAAGAATCTGGTTCTGCAGGGCCAGGCCCAGATCTCCGCGGACACCGTCTCCTTTCCCATCGCCCGCATCTTCCGCGACGGCAAGGGCGGATTTGCCAGCGACCCCGGCTTCATTCCCCCCTGCCTGCGCATTGCCGCCTGCGAAGGACTGGTACTTCTGCTCCACCGGCTGGCCCAGGCGATCGAAGAGAAGATCGTCTCCACCCGCAACCTGAGGAGCGGCTCCAGCGGCTTCGAACTGGGAACCTCGGCTCTCGACGTGGCCAACTACTGGTTCCTTCACGCGCTCTGCTCCGCGCTGCCGGCTCTACGCGAGCATTTGCAGGATCGCCGAAGCCACCCCGAGGAGGTCTACCGGGATCTTGCCCGGCTGGCTGGCGCGCTAAGCACTTTCTCCCTCGAAGCTAGCCGCGATGAGATCCCGGCATACCGGCATCGGGATCTGACGGCCACTTTTAAGGAGATGGACTCGCTCATCCGGCGATTCCTCGAGATTGTGGCCCCGTCGAACACCGTAATGCTTCAGTTCCGCAAAGCCGACCGTTACATCTTCGCGGCCGAGGTCAAGGACGAACGCTGCCTGCGGCGCGCGCGATGGATCCTGGGCGTGCGCTCCCCGCTCACCGACTCGGTGATCCTGCGCCAGACGCCTGCGCTGGTCAAAGTCTGCTCCGCCGAGGGTGTGGTCAAGCTGGTGCAGCGCGCGTTGCCGGGCCTGGAGCTGATGCATCTTTCCGTTCCGCCGGCAGCGCTTCATGCGCAAGCGGACATGCACTACTTCTCCGTCTCCCTCAGCGGCGCCTGCTGGCAGCATATTCTCCAGACCAAACAGGTGGGAGTCTATCTGCCCGGCGACCTGGGCGACGCAACCTTCGATCTGACCGTCATCATGGAGGCCTCGCAATGACTGCCGCTCCAGCTTCCGTTCTTCCGGAGATGAAGACCAACAATCTGGCCCTGGCCTTCCAGGAAGTCTTCACGGTCATTTTGCGCACGCGATTTTTCGTGCAGCGCGTTGAAAATGCCGAATCGTTCCGCGCCACTTTGCGCAAGATGATCTCCGCCGCGGTGAAGGACGCCTCGGCGATGGGCTACAGCGACGAAGCGTCAAAGATGGCGATTTACGCCATGATCGGGTTTCTCGACGAGAGCGTGCTCAATTCAAAAGACCCGACCTTTGCGGACTGGGCGCGGCGGCCGCTGCAAGAAGAGATGTTCGGTGGACACTTCGCCGGCGAATACTTCTTTCGCAACGTAACCGAGCTGCTGAATCGCCCCGAATCCGCCGAAGTTGCCGATGTGCTGGAGCTGCATGCCCTCTGCCTTCTGCTGGGCTATCGCGGCCGCTTCGCCTTCGGAGAGACCTCGGAGATTCACAGCATTCTCAGCCGCATCCGCGAGAAGATCAACCGCATCCGGGGCGCTTATGCGCTCTTCCGCCCGGCCGAGACGCCGGCCGCGCCGCCAGCCGCCAAGCGCGACGCCTGGGTGCGCCGCCTGGCCATCACGACCGTCGCTCTCATTGTGCTGACCCTGCTGGCTTATGCCGGATACGTGCTGGTCCTTGGCCAGCAAATGCCCGCAAGCGCGCGGAATGGCGCAGAATCTCCCGCAACATTGGCTTTTAACGGCGCAACAAGCCTTTCGGAGAGTTTGCTATGAAACGCATCCTGATTGGGATACTGATCTTCGTTCTCTATCTGGCCCTGGTGATCTGGGGGGCGTTTGCTCTGCACTTCGAGGGCACAAAACTAGTGCTCTTCTGCGTGATTCTGGGCCTGCTGGGCGCGCTGACGACGATCTTCGTCCTGTGGTATCTGCACAAGCTGGATGTTGCCGCCGGAGTGGCAGCCGGGCCCGAGACGCCCGACGCGGTCAATCTGGGGACACTGCTGCGCGAGGCCGATGCGAGGGTACACCAGGCCAACCGAGCGGGAGCAAAATCTCTGGCCGCGCTGCCGCTGATCTATCTGATCGGCGATGAAAACTCGGCCAAGACGCAGACCGTGCTGCAGTCCGGCCTCGATCCGGAGCTGATTGCAGGCAACGTCTTTCGCGACGGGGCCGTCGTTCCCACGCAACTGGCCAATCTCTGGCTGGCCGGCAACTGCGTGCTAGTCGAGGCCGGTGGGTCGCTGCTGCGCCAGCCTCCGCTCTGGCTGCGGCTCATCAAAGCCACACTTCCGGCGCGGCTCGGCTCGGTCTTTTCGCGCGACAGCCGGTTGCCCGCGCGGTCTGTCGTTGTGTGCGTCAGCATCGAGCGCATCATGGCGCCGAATACCAGCGAGCAGATTCGGGCATTGGCTCAGAATCTGAACGAGCGCCTCCGCCAGCTCTCGCAGACGCTGGGCATCTCTCTGCCCATCTATGTCTTGTTTACCAAGCTGGACAACGTCGCGCCCTTTGCCGACTACGTGAACCGGCTCTCGGAGGAGGAGGTCAAGCTGCCGATCGGGTCATTGCTATCGACTCTGGCCTCCGGTTCGGGGCTCTATACGGAGCAAGCCACGGCGCAGATCGGCAGCCGCTTCGACCAGCTTCTTTACGCGCTCTCGGAGTTCCGGCTCGACATTCTCTCTCGCGGCGGCGAGTTGCAGGACCTGGCCCGGGCCTATGAGTTTCCCCGCGACCTGAGGAAGCTGAGGGCGGGCATCGTGTCTTTTCTGGCTGAAGTCGCGCGGCCCAGCCAGATCGGGGTCAACCCTTTCCTGCGCGGATTCTTCTTTGCGGGCATGCGCGCTCACATCGTCGAGGACATCCTCGATGTCGGCCCGGCGCAGCCGCAGCAGTCCGCCGCGCCGATCGAGGCCGGAGCCACGCGCATCTTTTCGATCGCCGCAGCCCAGCAGCAGCAGCCCGCGCCGCAGACCCGCCGAGGCGGCACGCGCAAGGTCGCGCAATGGGTCTTCCTGCCGCATCTGTTTTCCCAGATTCTGCTGGCCGACAAATCGGCCCTCGAGACCAGCCGCGCCAGCACCAGGACCAGCTTTCTCAAACGGGCAATGCTGGCCACCGCCAGCTGCGTTGTCCTGCTCATGCTGGTGCTGGCCACGGTCTCGTTCTTCAAGAATCACGCGCTGGAGCGGCGTGTCGCAGCGGCGGCCGCAGTGCCGGTCTCGCCTGTCTTCTCGGGGAGCTTCGCTTCGCAGGGCGACTTGCAGACCCTCGACAATCTGCGAGCGGTTCTGGAAGAGCTGCGTGGCTATCGCAAAGACGGCCCGCCGCTGATGGATCGCATGGGGCTCTATCGCGGCGAGGCACTCTATCCGGTTGCCTGCCAGGCCTATGCGAAGAGATTCAGCAGCCTTCTGCTGGCTCCGACGCAGGAGAACACGCTCACCAAGCTGCGCGCACTGCCGCCGGCTCCCACGCCCGACTCCGACTACAGCGCGACCTACCGGCCGCTGAAGGCGTACCTGATTACGGTCTCCAATCCCAATCCCGACTCGGCGCCGGATACGCTGGATTTCCTTCCTTCGACGCTTTTGGCTGAATGGTCCGGCAGCGCCTCGCCCGATCCTAACCTCGCGCATCTGGCCCAGACCGAGTTTGCGTTCTATGCCAGCCTGCTGGCCGAGCCATCCTCCTGCATGGCCAATGCCGGCGGCGTCGCCAACGATGTGGTTGTGGCGCACGCCCGCTTCTACCTCAACGGCTTCCAGGGTTTCCAGCACGTCTACCAGAGCATGCTGGCCGCCGCCAACCACAAGTACCCGGCCTTCGATTTCAACGGCAAGTTCCCCGGCTCGTCGCAGTACATCCTTGACAATTACTCGGTGCAGGGCGCATTCAGCAAGGATGGCTTCGCCTTCATGCAGGACGCGATCCTGCATCCCGACCCCTACTTCCGCGGAGAAGAATGGGTTCTCGGCCCCTCGTCCGGGCCGCCCATCGACCGGGCCGCGCTTTCCACTCAGTTGAGGCAGGCGTATATCGCCGACTACCTCCAGACCTGGCGGAGCTACCTCACCAAGGCGCAGTTCATTTCCTACCGGAACTTTGCCGACGCGGGCAAGAAGCTCGGCGCGCTCGACTCGAACACCTCCGCGTTGCTCGAACTCTTTTCGCTCGTCTCGCTCAACACGGGCGTTGCCGCGCCGGAGATCGCGTCCGCGTTCCAGGCTCCGCAGTCCGTCGTTCCGCCCTCCAATCCCGGCGATCGCCTGATTGACGCCGCGAACCAGGGCTACATCCAGTCCTTGCAAGGCCTCGAAGGGGCGGTCAAGAATCTGACCCTGAACGCCACCAGCGCAAACGACCCCACCGCGGCCGCGCCCGTAACGCAGGCAGCGCTGGCCGCCGAGCAGAGCGCCGAAACTCTTCGCAACAGCTTTGTTCCGGACCCCACGGGCGGCATGGACAAGACCACATTCAACCTGCTGGAAGCGCCGATCGAGTCAGCCAAGAATCTGGCTGCCCAGGCGCCGGCCAACGCAGCCGGCGGCGGAGCGAAGGCCTTCTGCGCGCAGATCGCGCCGATGCTGGCCAAGTTTCCGTTCAACCCTCAGTCGAGCACCGAGGCCTCCACCGAAGAAGCCGCCCAGGTCTTCGCTCCCGGATCGGGCTCGTTTGCGCAGTTCAGCGTATCCTTGCACGCGCTTGTGGTCCAGGAGGGCTCCGAGTTCGTGCCTGCTCCCGGCTCGGCGGTGCGCATCAATCCCTCATTCCTGGCCTTTCTATCGCACGCGCAGAAGATCTCTTCCACCCTCTTCGCATCCGGCGGAAGCCAGCCGTCGCTGGAGTTCACCCTCAATGAAGTGAAAGGGCCGGGCATAGCCGATGCGGTGCTCAATATCGACGGCAAGCAGATCAAATCGGGCGGTCAAACGGCCTCCTTCCACTGGGCTTCTCAACCCTCGAGCACCATCACCCTGGCCACCCGAAAGAACACCGCGCCGCCCATGACTGGCCCGTGGTCGGTCTTCCACTTTGGCTTTGCCGCCCCGCAGGTCTCGCCCAACCGCCTGAAGTTCTTCTTCAGCTTCAACAATCAGACGCCCGAGGTGGTGCTCTTTGACGCCTCCGGCCCCGGAGCGGCCTTGCTCAATCCGGAGTTTATGAAGGGGTTCCGCTGCGTCTCGAATGTAGCTCGCTAAGGCGCGGCGGATCGAAGAGGTATTTGAGCGCCAATCCGCCTATGCGTCACAAAATGGGCGGGCGAAGCCACTATCATGTACTCTCTTCAGTTTCTTGATCGTTTTTCATTGGATCAAACGAGACGCGACGATGACCGAAGAATCCAGAAACGAGCTTGCACGCGCTGACGCACTTGCCGGAGAACCATCCGGAGCCGCGCAAGGCCCCGCCGCGCCCTCGCCGCCGCGCATCGCCGTCTCGGCGCTCAGTGACGTGGGCTGCGTTCGGACCAACAACGAAGACGCCTTCGGCTACGACGAGATGCTGGGAATTTATGTGGTTTGCGACGGCATGGGAGGCATGGCCAGCGGCGAAGTGGCCAGCGCCCACGCGGTGGCAGCGGTGGTGAACAGCTATGCCGAATCGGCCGCCTCGGGGGCGCCCGTCAGCACCCGGCTTCTCGCGGCCCTCAACGCCGCCAATCAGGATGTGTGGGAACACGCGCAGATCCCCGAACACCGGGGAATGGGAACCACCGCCATTGCCGCCGCGCTGGAGGGGGAGAAGCTCATCCTGGGCAACGTCGGCGACAGCCGCGCCTATATCATCCAGGACGGCCAGTGCGGACAACTCACCGTCGATCATTCTTACATCAACGAACTCATCCGCAACGGCACGCTGACCGTCGAGAGCGCACAGACGGCCGACCTCAAGGGCATGGAGTCCGTCATCACCCGCGCGGTCGGCGTGGCTCCGGAGGTTCAGCCCGACTTTTACTCGATCGATCTCAAGCCCGGAACCTCTGTTCTGCTCGCCACCGACGGCCTCACGCGCTACCTCAGTCAGGAAGAGATCGCCGACCTGCTCGGCGCAACGCCCTTCGAGTCGGTCTGCGCCAGCCTGATCGAGGTGGCCAAGCAGCGCGGCGGCGTGGACAACATCACCTGCCTCCTGCTGCTGGCTCTGGCAGGCTGATCCGAACGCGGAGCTTTACCGAAACCGGGCGCAAGGATACAATCGCAAGAGGAAGGCCGAAGTAGCTCAGTTGGTAGAGCAGCTGATTCGTAATCAGCAGGTCGTCGGTTCGAGTCCGACTTTCGGCTCCATCTCAACCGTAAGAAAACAAAATGTGTTATGTGGTAAATTGCCTCTCTTGATCGAGAGGCAATTTTCGTTACACGCGTCCTGGCCCGAGAGAAGCGCGAACCGGTGCAGTGGAAGGGCGATGATTTTGGGCATACGGATTTGCGGGGGGCGTAGGGATCGATTCTCCTGCAGGAATTTGATGCTTTCAGATGTAGGCAATCGTGTTCACAAGTGCTATTCTCTCTTTTTCACTGAGGCATTGAAAATGCTAGAGCGGTTATCAACGAAAGGATTTGCCACTCAGCTTGTGTCGCATGCCGCAGCAATACTGGAGATGGATTTTCCAGAAGCTCTCGATGAGTTGGATAGGGCACTTGTCGATGTCAGCGTACCGATCGCCGAAATTATTGGGTCCGGCGGTGGTGAGACAAAAGGGACTCAGCGAATACGTAAATCGCTCGCTGATTTAGGTTGGACTAAAACAAATTTCGAGATTAAGAAAACCATCAATGGCGAGGAGCGGGAATCAATTTCTCATGAAGTCGATCACGTCAAGCAGTTTGAAAAGGGACATCTAGCCTTGGAGATAGAGTGGAATAACAAGGATCCTTTTTTTGATCGAGACCTCGAGAATTTTAAGCGCCTCCATGCGGAGGGAGCGATAAGCGTAGGTATTATCATCACTCGGCACTCCTCGCTCCACGAGAGCATGCAGGAATTTGTACTTCGTTTTGCCCAAGAGCAGCGAATCAATTCGTTCGAGGATCTGCACCGAATAGGTCTAACCCCGACCGAGCGGCAACGCAATGCCGTCATTCGGCATGTCGAACGTGAGAAGAATCCAGTCGATTTCCCGAGCGCTTGGGCGCATATGTTCGTAGCGGATAAATTCGGAGAGGCAACCACTCATTGGCGCAAGCTAATGGACCGCGTTGCCAGGGGCGTCGGGAACCCATGTCCGCTGCTGCTCATTGGGCTCCCCGCTTCCATCGTTACGTTTGAAGAGACAGCTCCCGTGATAACGCCTGGCGTAGTTGAGGCAATCCTTGGAAACCGCGACTAGAGGTTTTGATGTCTAATCAGCCCCTGCAAATAGGTCCGGCATGCTGCACGTGTGATTGGAGTAGGTGCTCCAAGTTGGCTCATACGAGTCGTCGGCCTGATTCCCCCACATTGTCCACCTACGGCGGCTCCCACGCGCGAAAAGTTCAAGAAATGGCCCTGCACTGCACGCTTCGATTAGGTCGTACTGCTCGTCGGGTTTCCGTGAGTGTTCCCTCTTTCGACTGCTCATGTAGTTCACTTGAGTACGCCCCGGCTGCAAAGTGCGAGCATTCTTCCCGCGAACCCCAAATAAGAGGATCTCTGTCACATTGCGAAAATAGAAGCCGACTCCCCGCCCATCGGATCCGCCATCCTTCCTGATTTTGTGCCAGATAATGTTGCTCTTGTACTGGAATCCCCAGGCCTGCATGACCGCCAGGCCTTCCGGCAATAGCGCATTCGGAACCCAGAGATAGAGATGGGCCATATCGGCCGCAGCATTCGCTACCGGGAGTTCCTTGATCCGCTGGAGCGTCATTGTGCCGTATCGCGAAAGCCTCTTATGTTCGGGCGCGATCTTTCCTGTCCTGTTCTGAAATTGCCATGGCGGATCAGCGAGAATCGTGCCGAACTTTCTGCCGTCGAGGAAGGTCAAGAGGTCCATGGCCACTTCAGATGCGGGTTGCTTCTGCATTGGAGAACTCCAATAATTGTTGTTGCATACGTGTACGAGTGTGCCTGAGCGCTTCTGCCCTGTCCGGCCGAGGTTTGCGCAGGAGACCAGGTTCATGGTGGGTCATATCAACTTCAAATCGGGGAAGCCCCAAATGGCCCTGAATGAATCCCCCGGCTGTATCAAGCGAAGCGAACAGCCTGATTTGACCCTTGGACGTTGCAAGAGCCATCTCTCCGGCTCCAACCTTAAACATCACCGAAAAACCCTTCGGGCGGCCAGCAATGGTCGCATGGACCGCCCCGCCAGCATGAATCAACCCTCGCAATACGGATTCCTTGATTGTGGCGGGCTGATTCATTTTTTCTAACAAAATATAACGTTGAATTGCTTCCATGTCTACATAAAACGTAGATCAAATAACATTATCCGCTAGAATAGAGAGATGGTGCCTAGTTTTACACAGGACTTGAACTCCTACTTGGCTCCATATTGCAAGTGGATGCATGAGTTTAGCCCAAATTTCCCCGCGTGTCCCAACGCGGTATCCTGAAACCGGCGAAGGAGTTCCCATGACCGTTATCCGGCAGGAAGATTTTGTTGCTAGCATTGCGGGCGCGTTGCAGTACATCAGCTACTACCACCCGGTGGACTACATCACCAGCCTGGCGAATGCTTATGAGCGGGAGGAGTCGCCGGCGGCGCGGGATGCGATTGCGCAGATTCTCGTCAATAGCCGGATGTGCGCCGAGGGGCACAGACCCATCTGCCAGGATACGGGGATTGTGACGGCGTTTCTCAAGGTGGGGATGGATGTGACCTTTGAGGCTGCTCCCGGCGAGGAGCGCAAGGACATCCAAACACTCGTGGATGAGGGCGTGCGGCGGGCGTATCTCGATCCGGATAACAAGTTGCGGGCTTCGATTCTGGCCGATCCGGCGGGGGCGCGGAAGAATACCAAAGACAATACGCCGGCCTGCGTGACGGTGGAGCTGGTGAAGGGTGCGACGGTGGATGTGACGGTGGCGGCCAAGGGCGGAGGGTCGGAGGCCAAAGCCAAATTCATCATGCTGAACCCATCGGATTCGGTCGTCGAATGGGTGCTCAAGACGGTGCCGACGATGGGCGCGGGGTGGTGTCCGCCGGGGATGCTGGGGATTGGCATTGGCGGGACGGCGGAGAAGGCGATGCTGCTGGCCAAGGAATCGCTGATGGACCCGATCGACATTCAAGAGCTGAAGGCGCGGGGGGCGAAGAATCGCGCCGAGGAGCTGCGCCTCGAGCTTTACGACAAGGTGAACCGGCTGGGGATTGGCGCGCAGGGGCTGGGCGGGCTGACCACCGTGCTGGACGTGAAGGTGCGCGACTATCCGACGCACGCGGCCAACCTGCCGGTGGCGATGATTCCCAACTGCGCTGCAACGCGGCACGCGCACTTTGTGCTGGACGGCGCGGGGCCGGTCTATCTCGATCCGCCGAACCTGGACGAGTGGCCGAAGCTGGCTTATGACGTGTCAGCGGCGCGCCGCGTGAATCTCGACACGGTGACGCGCGAAGAGGCTGCAACCTGGAAGCCGGGCGAGGTGCTGCTGCTGACGGGCAAGCTGCTGACGGGCCGCGACGCGGCGCATGTGCGCATGACGCAGATGCTCGACCGTGGCGAGAAGCTGCCGGTGGACTTCCGCGGGCGGTTCATCTACTATGTGGGGCCGGTGGACCCGGTCCGCGAAGAGGTGATGGGGCCGGCGGGGCCGACGACGGCGACGCGCATGGACAAGTTCACGCGGCAGATGCTGGCCGAGACGGGACTGCTGGGGATGGTGGGCAAGGCCGAGCGCGGGCCGGCGGCGATCGAGGCGATCCGCGAGTTTGGGGCGGTCTATCTGATGGCGGTGGGAGGCGCGGCTTATCTGGTCTCGAAGGCGATCTACGGGGCGCGCGTGGTGGCCTTTGCCGATCTGGGGATGGAAGCGATTTATGAATTCGACGTACGCGATATGCCGGTGACGGTGGCCGTGGACTCGAAGGGAACGAGCGTTCACCAGACCGGCCCGGCGGAGTGGCAGAGGCGGATCGCGGGGATTCCGATACTGGCGTAACAAGGGTCAGGGATCAGGGGTCAGAGATCAGAGATCAGGGGTCAGTTGGGCTGCGATCAGGATCGCTTCTGCGACTTGCTCTGGGGTGAGCGCGTCCACTTTGATTGAGACGTGCGCCATGCGATAGAGCGGCAGACGGCGCTGGTAGCGGCTGGCGAGGTTGGCCTGGTCGGCCAGGATGGGGCGGGCCTGTTCCGTGCCGCTGCAACGCTTCAGCGTGGTGGCTAACTCCACTTCAAGATGAACCAGCAGCGTGCCGGGCGCGGCCAGCAGCAGATCGCGCGTGGCTGGGTCTTCGATTGCTCCGCCGCCGAGGGCGAGGACCAGCGCGCCGGTTTGAGCGAGGCGGGCGATGGTCGCGTGCTCGCGCTCGCGAAAGGCCGCCTCGCCATGGCGGACGAAGATCTCGGCGACGGTCATGCCGGCCTCGGCCTCGATCACGTCATCCGCATCGAGGAACTTCCAGCCCAGGCGCGCGGCCACGAGCGGGCCGACGGTCGTCTTGCCCGAGCCCATGAAGCCGGTGAGGACGATGCGGTTTGGCCGGGCGGCTTGAGCTTCGGATTGGGCGTTAGCGGTCATGGATGCATCGTGCGGCTTCAAGAACCGCGTGCGCTCCTTACAGTATATGGACACAAAACCGGGAGTCGCTCCGCTTACCCCAGCGCGATCACCACGGCTCCGGCGGTAATGAGAACGCCGCCAATGACGGCGGGCGCGTTGAGTTTTTCGCCGAGCAGCAGCCAGGCGAAGACGATGACCAACGGCACGCTCAACTTATCGATAGGCGCTACGCGCGAGGCCGGACCGAGTTGCAGGGCGCGGAAGTAGCAGAGCCAGGAGAGGCCGGTGGCGAGGCCGGAGAGCGCGAGAAAGAGGCAGGTGCGGCGGTCGAGCGCACGAATCTCAGCCAAGCCGCCGATGCCGGGTTTGGCCAGCGCGAAGACGATCGCCCAGGCAAAAACCACGACCACACTGGTGCGCAGGGCCGTGGCGAGATTCGAATCCACATGCGCCACGCCCACCTTGGCGAGCAGTGCGGTGGCGGCGGCAAAGACGGCGGAGAGGAGCGCCCATCCGATCCAGGTCATGGGGATTATGGTACGCCGGCATCGCCAACTTCGGGTTGTTGCTCCGGCGCCATTGGACCGGAACAGCTAACCCACCCTAGCCGCAAAAACAACTACGCGGCGAGGGTGGGACACACGGAGAATCAGGGGTGGAACAATAAACTGGAAGTGATGGAGACCGGCAAAGCCAGCAAGACAGCCCTTCGCGTAGCGATTCGTCGCGCGGCGCACCAGTTGATGGAGCAGCCCCGGATTCTGGACGATCCGATTGCGGTGCGGCTGATCGGCCCGGCCTACGCGCGGGATCTGGAGCGCGCGAGTCACAAGGTCGCGCGGGATTTTCGCGCCTTCATGGCAGTGCGCAGCCGCTATGCGGAGGACCGGCTGGCAGAGGCTATTGCGAAGGGAGTTACGCAGTACGTCATTCTCGGCGCGGGCCTGGACACCTTCGCCTATCGGAATCCATTTCCTTCGCTGCGTGTCTTCGAGGTGGATTTTCCCGCGACGCAGGAGTGGAAGCGGGCGATGCTCGACGAGGCCGCCATCGCCGTGCCTGACAACGTGACCTTTGTGGGGCTGGATTTTGAGCACAAGACGCTGGCCGCGGGGCTGGCCGAGGCGGGATTTCTGAGCAGCGCGCCGGCCTTCTTCGGCTGGCTGGGGGTGGTGCCTTATCTGACGCTGGCTGCCTTTCGCGCCACGCTCGAGACCATTGCGAAACTGCCCGCAGGCAGCGCCGTGAGCTTTGACTATGCGCTTGCGCCGGAGACGCTGAGCAAGGTGGGCCGCACGGCCTTCGACGCGCTGGCCGGGCGCGTGGCCGCGGCGGGAGAGCCGTTTCAGCTTTTCTTCACGCCGCAGACGATGGCGACTGAACTTAGCCGCGCGGGATTTCATTGCATCGAGCAGTTGGATTCAGAGCAACTCAACGAGATCTACTTCAAGAACCGCGCCGATGGCCTCAAGCTGTCCGCGGTGAAGCTGGGGATGCTGGCGACGGCGTGGGTTTGAGTGCGCCGACCGGAACTAGGTCGCGCTGGCCGGCTACGCTTCTGCCTTCTTCGTGGAAGAAACGGGAGCTTTGAGCAGGTGCAATGAATACAGGTTTTGACAAAGGCGGCGAGTTGGCCCCGCTTCGCGGGGATGGCGAGTTGGCGATTGGCGAGTAGGCGATTCGTATGCCCTGCGAGCATTCATGGCCGCTGCTTCTGAGCGGGCCGCGCGATAAGATAAATCATGCGTTTCTTCGCCATCCTGCCCATCGCGGCTGTCCTGCTCGGGCTCTCCGGCTGCGGTTATCACGCGCTGGGAGCGGCCACCCATCTGCCGCCCGGCATTCGCACACTCGCCGTGCCAGAGTTTGCCACGCAAACCGAGAGCTATCGAAGCGAAACGCTGATGACCGAGGCGGTGATCCGCGAGTTTTTGACGCGCACACGGCTGCGGGTGACTCCGGCGGAAGGCGAGGATTCGGACGCGGTGCTGCATGGGACGATTCTCAAGGAGATCGTGGCGCCGCTCACCTACAACACCTCGACACAACAGTCGTCGAGCTTCCTGATCACCATGGTGGTTTCGGTTCAGCTCACCGGGCGGGATGGCAAGGTTCTCTACGAGAACAAGAATTACGTCTTCCGCCAGCAGTACCAGTCCACTACCAATCTGCCAACGTTTTTTCTGGAAAACCCGGCGGCCGTCCAGCGGCTCTCGCGGGAGTTTGCGCGGCAGTTGGTGGCCGATGTGCTGGAAGGATTCTAGTACTACTGCGTTATAAAGTAGATACCTTAGGATCGGTTCGCCTGGCCGGGATCTTGTGGCGTAGTACGCTGGCGGAGCCGATGGCGGCGCGCCAGGACTCCACCCCATCCGGCAACCATCGCCGGGTGGAGACCCCGGAGTGCGGCCGGTTGGGCAAACAGGACAACTGCCGCGTGGCGGTCAGTGTTTCGCTGGCCACCGAAGAGGCCGGCATTCCCGCTATGTACCGGCTCTATCTGCCCGAGCGATGAAGCGTTTGTAATGGACGGGGAGCCGAGAGGATGACATGACTCGATGGAGGGTTTGGCCAACTGGGCAACCAGGAGGAGCCTCCATCTCCAGAGAAGGCCTGCTCTCGCAAGAGACAAGCTACGGCTGTGAAAAACCGTACGGCGCGAAAGTGTCACGTACGCTCTGTGAGGGGCTCGGGGTGAAACTTCCCAGGGCTACTCGACCGCCCGGAACCCAAAGTCAAGATACGAGTGGGCAAGCAGCAACGGCGTTGCCTTGGGCTCGGGATCGGCTTTGCCATGCCTCCGGAGAGGATGTGAAGTTGTGAGCGATCAAAACAGTTCGATGGCTGGCCGGCTGTGATCCTGATTGTTTCCGCCCCCAGCCACATTGAGGTGGGTGACGGTCTGGCTGGCCATTCTGTATTTATCCTTATGTGCCTCCAGCATCTGTTTGAAGTGGCGGTCGAATTCGCCTTCCCAGGCGAAATCGGAAGCCTTCTCAGACATATGCTGCAGATGGTCGCGCATCTCGACCAGCGCTTCCTGCACATGCTCCATTCTCTGCCGCATCACGTCCTGAAACTGGATGTGCCCCAGCGCTTGCGTCAGGCGGTTCACGCTCTCCTCGTAGCTTTGATCGACGCCGGTAATGACATCGAGAAGCAACTGGCTGTTACCGGCAAACTCCGATTGCATCTCGCCCAGATCAGCTACCAGTTGGCTCATCGCGTTGCTTGCCTCGTGCTGTTCCAGCGATTCTCTGGCCTCAACCAACTCCTCGTCCACTCTCTTGCAGGTGGCGTTGATCTTGGCGGCAATGTCGGCGGCGGCCTTGGTGGATGAGACAGCCAGTTTTCTCACCTCAAAGGCCACGACGGCAAAGCCGCGACCGGCATTGCCCGCGCGCGCAGCCTCGATCTCCGCATTCAGTGCCAGGAGATTGGTCTGTTGTGCGATGGATGTGATGACCTTGATTAATGGCGTCAACGCGCTGATTTCGCCGGCCAGTCCCTGGATGCGCTCGAAGTTGCTCCTGAACTCATCGGTCTGCACTTCCAACTGCATATCGATGGCGGCAATAACTTGCCTGTTGTTCTCGACCCGAAGATGGGTGCTCTCCGTCAGATCCCTGCTACTACTAATGGAGTGAGCGATGCGCTCTCTCTGCTCGGTGGCCTTCGCATTCAGGATGCCGATCTGCTCGATCACCTTGACCACTTCGCGCTCGGATTCGGCCAGCGAATCGCCAACCTGGCGGTGCATGACGTCGATGTACGACTTGGAGTCTCTCAACTCGTCTCTCATGGCCCTGCGCCGCATGGTCACACCCGCCAATTCGGCCTTGCTCAAGGTGCCGATGATTCCCAGGTCGGCAATGCCCTTGCGGGCCTGGGCCCAGTTCAGCAGCGCGAGGAGAATCTGTGGCATCAGGACCAGCAGGAAGCACATTGCCGCGACATAGATCGTGGGATGGGCGGGATACCATGAAAATGGATGGGCGCCGACAAGCCAAAGCGCAAATATGCACGCTGCATTGAAAGCCAGGGCGTAAATCAGGCGCCTGAAGGCTGCGCGCAAACGAAACCCGGTTTGCTTGCGCAACTCTCCGTTCTGCTCGCCGTAGCGATCGGATGCGATAGAGAGATCGATTTGCTTTTTGCCGCCGGCCTGGTTCATTCTCTACGCCCTGGCAACCCCTGTTTGACGACAACGATCAGTTCGTCGGCGGCCCTGGTTTGACCAGATCCCTGGCCGGCGGGCGCGGGAGAAGTTCGCTCGAACCCTCGATAGGCCGCAGACGCCATGCCCTCACGCTCCCGGCAAGACTTTCTTGATGACTCGGATCAGGTCATCGCCCGATACCGGCTTGACGATCCATCCGGTGGCCCCGGCACGCTTGCCCTCGTCGCGCTTGGCGGTGTCGCTTTCCGTGGTCAGAGTCAGGATCGGAATGAACTTCAGCCCCGGCATTGCGCGCACTTTGCCTATCAACTCCAACCCGCCCATAACCGGCATATTGATGTCGGTGAGAAGCAGATTGGGCCTCAGGCCCGCATTCAACTTGTCCAGCGCGGCCTGGCCGTTGCCCGCGGTCTCGACCTCGAGCCCGTTCATGGTCAGAGTGGTCTTCAGGCTCATCACCATGGTGACTGAATCGTCAACGACAAGAACCTTCATTGCCATCGGAGCTTCCTTGCGGCGCTGATTGCCGGGCGCTCGCCGGCCTGCGGCGCAACCCGGATTCTGTCGCCCGTCTGATTCGAAGGCGCAGTGTGTTCATCGGCGGCAACCGCCGGAATGTGAGTGGCAGCCGGAGGTCCGCTCACGCGGTTCGCGAGACCTATCGCAGGACGCGGTGCGAGCTGATCCATCCGGCATATTCCTGATCTTCGGTTTGCATGTGCTTGGTTTGCCAGTCCCGCACGAAGTAGAGCAATTGGATGTACACGGAGGCGTCGCCCTTTTCGTGGCGGGAGACGAGCTCCCGGAACTTTGCAGACAACTCCTGGTGTTTTGCGCGGTGCGCGGCCAGCCCAGGGAACCCGATGGACTCCATCAGCCTCTCCTCGGTCGCAAAATGCTCTTTCGCCACTGAAACGATCTGCTGGATTAGCGGGCCGGCAACCTCCTGCGCTTTGCCTCTCATCGATGCCGCATGAAGCTCGTTCAGAACGTTCATCAAGGCTTTGTGTTGATTGTCGATACCTTCCACGCCGACTGAATACTTGCTGCTCCATGTCATCAAGGCCATCAGGCATCTCCCGTTGAATCGTGTACGGCAATGAATGTATCGGCCGCATTGCGGAAAGGACCAGCGACCGGCGCCGAGTGAGAAGACATTGACGGGGGAGTGCGCAGTTTCCCCTATCGGGATACAAGATTCGTATTTGGGAAATAAACGAGAGACTTTCAAGCTCGGTCTTCGATCGGCGGTTTTCAACGGGACGTGCGTCGATAGAGTGTCCAGAGGATCTTTCCTGATGACAGCGCAGGCGGCGCATTAAAAACAGTCCATGTTCATTCCTGTAAATGGTACTCAGGAATTGCACGCTGTGTGTCGATGATGTGGAGTTACGCCCGGACGGGCTGAGCATGGCCCGCCTGGTCTTGAGCAAGAGATGGAAGCTAACGCAAGTGCAATTGCCGGCATGGATTGATCGTGTCTGTTTTTTGCCGGCCCCAACCATTTGAGAGTTTTCTAACAAATGAATGATTCCTCTGGCCTGCCGGCATCTCCCTTCCAACCGGGGATCGCAAAGGGCAGGCAAGTGGCGTAACAGCTGGGCGTCGAAAAGGAGCATCGTGTGCCGGTCACTCTGGAACAGAACGAGGAAGTGAGCACCATTCGGCTGGAGGGCGCGGTCGGCATCGATTCGGCAGGAGAGTTGAAGGCGCTGCTGCTGAGGGCGCTTGAGCCGGGCAGGGAGGTGCGGATAACGCTCCAGGGTGCGACCGATCTGGATGTGACCGCGGTCGAGCTGCTGTGGGCCGCAAGGCGCGAGGCAAATGCGGCTTCTGTGGCGTTTGCCTTCGAGGGGCAGGCGCCGAAGCCGGTATCGGCGGCGCTTGCCGAGGCGGGCTTTGAAAACTTTGCAGCAAGCGGTGAAACCCAGTAGAGCGGGGTGGGTCGTTGTCCAATGCAGTGCATGCCGACCAGTTCAAGCAGAGCTTCCGCGAGGAGGCGCGCGAGATTCTTGTGGAGCTGGAAGCGGCTCTGCTGGAGCTGCATAACAACCGGAGCGATCTCGATCTGGTGGGCCGCGTCTTTCGCGCCCTGCACACCATCAAGGGCTCGGGGGCGATGTTCGGCTTCGAAGATCTGGCAACATTTACTCACAATCTGGAGAACGCCTTCGACGAGGTGCGCAACGGGAGGCTTGAGGTCAGCTCGGAGCTGATTGATCTGACGCTTTCAGCGCTCGATCAAATCCGGGCGATGCTCGAAGAGGGCGCTGGCGGGGCGCCGCTGGCGGATGCAGGTGTTTGCGCGGAGATTCTGGTTCAGGTTCGGCATCTGACGGGCAAGCCGGAGGCCAGCCATGCGGGGAAAGTTGCGGCGGCCGAGCCCACATCTTCGCAGCCCGCCGCGGATCGGATGCGTGAGTGGTTCATCCGCTTCGCGCCCGGCGCCGAGCTGATGCGCTGCGGCGCCAATCCCCTGTTGCTGCTGCGCGAATTGAGGCAACTGGGCGGTCTTTCCGTCAAGGCGTCGATGGCGGCCATTCCGCCCCTTGCCGAATTGGACCCGGAGCGCTGCTATGTAAGTTGGGAGATGGTGCTGGCAACCGCGGCAGGGCGCGATGCGATTCGCGATGTCTTTATCTTCGTCGAGGATAGCTGCGAACTGAGCATTGAACCGGCATCGAGCCTCGCCGAAGGCTCCGCCGAGGCCACTTCAGCCACGGCGGATGCTGCCGACCGGACGGTGCGTGCGCTCAACGAGCCACGCGCCACATCCGGCGGCCGGCGCACCTATGACGCGCCCGACAACGCCTCGAGCCTACGGGTGCCGGCCGCCAAACTGGATCAGTTTGTGAACCTGGTGGGCGAGTTGGTGACGGTGCAGGCGCGGTTGAGCGAGATTGCCGCGCGGCACGACGATCCGGAGGTGGCCGCGGTATCGGAAGAGATCGAGCGGCTGACTTCGTCGCTGCGCGAGAATTCGATGAATATCCGCATGCTGCCGATCCGGGCTACCTTTGAAAAGTTCCGCCGCCTGGTGCACGACCTGGCGCGCGATCTCGGCAAGAACGTGGAACTGACCATCGAGGGCGCGGATACGGAGCTGGACAAGACGGTGATCGATCAGTTGAGCGACCCGCTGATGCACCTGATCCGCAACAGCATGGACCACGGCATCGAGGCTCCCGATCTCCGCAAGGCCAGCGGAAAGCGCGCAACGGCAACGATTCATCTCTCGGCGAAGCATTCCGGAGCGAGCGTGCTGATCGCGGTCAGCGACGACGGCGGAGGCATCGACGCCGAGGCGGTTCGCAGCCGGGCCGTCGAGCGGGGCCTGGTGGCCGCCGGAGCCGAGCTGAGCGAGAGCGAGATCTATTCTTTGATCCTTCAACCCGGTTTTTCGACCGCCAAGCAGGTCACCGATGTCTCCGGCCGCGGCGTGGGCATGGATGTGGTGCGGCAGCGCGTTGACAGCCTGCGGGGATCGATCGACGTGGCCAGCACGCCCGCACAGGGTACCAGCGTGACACTGCGCCTGCCGCTCACCCTGGCCATCATCGACGGCCTTCTGGTGACCATCGGAGAGGCCTACTTTGTGCTGCCTCTGGCCAACGCGCAGGAGTGCATCGAGCTGACGCAGGCCGATGTGGCGGCGGCCAACGGCAAGCATTTGGCCAATGTACGCGGGGAGCTGATCCCTTACATTCGCCTGCGCGAGTACTTCGGCATCCTGGCCGATCGCCCCGCGATCGAGCAGATCATGCTCGTCGAAACCGGGCAGGGGCGCTATGGCTTCGTGGTGGACCGGGTGCTGGGCGATTGCCAGACGGTGATCAAGAACCTGGGCCGTTTCTACCGCCATGTGCAGGTAGTCTCCGGAGCGACCATCCTGGGCAGCGGCCGGGTGGCGCTGATTCTCGATGCGGAGAGGCTGGCGCAGGAGGCAGTGCGCTCGATCGCGCACAGCGCGCGCGGACATCCGGCGGCGGCAACGGCGAAGCCGTCCGGAGGGGAAAGGAAGGCCCCGCCGTCAAGAGCTTCTTAAGGCATCGTCGGCGCTGGAAACGAACGCCAGCGCCCGTCAATCAACGATTCAACCAGCCGAGTCTCGCGCTCTTCGCGTTCCAGCTCTAGTGGCGAAGGAAGGCAAGAGAAGAGATTTGAGCAAAGGAAAGGGGCGGATTTCATGCCAACTGCATTGGCGAGTGAAGGCCGGAGACTGCATGGCGCGGGCTCTGGAAACGGTGGCAACGGCCACGACGGAAACGGTCACGGGGGCCGCGACCGCGTGAGCGAGAAGGCGCATCGAGTGGAAGAAGACGACTCGATGCTGGTCTTGCAGGAGATCATGCGCCTGGTGGACGCCTCCAAGGAGGGACGCCTCAACGAGCGCGGCAAGGCAACGCTTTTCAACGGCACCGAACGCGAGATCATTCAGGGCGTCAACGAGATGCTGGACGCGATCCTGCTGCCCATCGGCGAGGGCAACCGCGTCCTGGCGCAGATCTCAAGCGGCAAGATCGACGAGCTGATCACGCAGAACTACAAGGGCGATCACGAGAAGATGAAGCTGGCCGTCAACAACGTGGCCCAGGTGCTGCAAGGCTTGAAGATCGAACTGGCGCGGCTGATCGAGGCTTCGAAGGAAGGGCAGCTCTCCGACCGCGGCAAGCCTGAGCAGTTCCAGGGCGCATACGCGGAGATCGTCCGCGGTGTCAATACCATGCTGGACGCGATTCTCTTGCCGATCGGGGAAGGCAACCGCATCTTGGCGCAAGTCTCGGTCGGCAAGATCGACGAGTTGATCGCTCAAACCTACAAAGGCGATCACGAGAAGATGAAGCAGGCGATCAACAATGTGGCCATCGTGCTGCAAAGCCTTCAAAAAGAGCTGGCTAGGTTGGAAGTCGCGTCACGAGAAGGGCAACTTTCCGAGCGCGGCAAGCCGGAGCAGTTTCAGGGCGCGTATGCCGAGATTGTGCGCGGCATGAACGTCATGCTGGACGCGATTCTGCTGCCTATCGGCGAGGGCAACCGCGTTCTCATCCAGGTCTCCAACGGCAAGATCGACGAGCTGATCGCTCAAACCTACAAGGGCGACCACGAAAAGATGAAGCAGGCGATCAATAATGTGGCCATCGTGCTGCAGGGTCTCCAGAAAGAATTGGCGCGGCTGACCGACGCATCCAAGGCGGGTCAGCTCTCCGAGCGCGGCAAGCACGACCAATTCCAGGGCGCGTACGCGGAGATCGTGCGCGGCGTGAATGCCGTTCTGGATGCGGTAATCAACCCGCTGAATGTCTCCGCCAAGTATGTGGAGCTGATCAGCAAGGGAGACAATCCGCCCCCGATTACCGACACATACCATGGCGATTTCAACCTGATCAAGAACAATCTGAACGCGCTGGTGGCGGCGATGAACGATATTACCTCCGCCGCCGAGGAGATCGCCAACGGCAACCTGACCGTGGATATCCGCGAGCGCTCTGCGCAGGACAAGCTGATGCAGGCGCTCTCGGCGATGGTCGGCGGGCTGACCAGGACCGTCACCGACATTCGCGGAATCGCAGGCGAGGTGGCGGCTGCCAGCCAGTCGATTTCGACTGCATCCATTCAAGTCTCCAAGGGCGCCAGCGCACAGGCTGCGGCCGCCGAAGAGGCTTCGTCCTCGATGGAGGAGATGGTCTCGAACATCAAGCAGAACGCCGACAACGCATCGCAGACCGACAAGATTGCCAACAAATCGGCGCGCGATGCGCAGGAGAGCGGCAAGAGCGTCCTGGAAGCCGTTTCCGCGATGAAGGAGATTGCCAACAAGATCTCGATCATCGAGGAGATAGCGCGCCAGACCAACCTGCTGGCGTTGAACGCCGCGATTGAAGCGGCGCGCGCCGGAGAGCATGGCAAGGGCTTTGCGGTGGTTGCGGCCGAAGTGCGCAAGCTGGCCGAGCGCAGCCAGAAGGCGGCGGCGGAGATCAACCAGCTCTCCTCGACTACGCTGCGGGTCTCGGAGAAGTCGGGCGAGATGCTGGACAAGCTGGTGCCCGACATTCAGCGCACGGCGGAGTTGGTGCAGGAGATTTCCGCAGCCAGCAAAGAGCAGGACACCGGCGCCGAACAGATCAACAAGGCGCTGCAACAACTGGAGAAGGTGATTCAGCAGAATGCCTCCGCCAGCGAGGAGATGGCTTCAACGACTGAGGAGTTGACCGGGCAGTCCGATCAACTGGTCAGCGCGCTGGGCTTCTTCCACACCGGAGACGAAGGCGGACGCAAGGGCGGAGGCGCGAAGGCCGCGAGGCCTGCGCAGGCTCCGGCGCATGGGTCGAAACCGGCTGTTCATGCAGCACCCGGAGCAAAGGCCGGCGGAGTCAATCTCCGGCTCAAGGACAAGCACGACGAGCTGGATGGGGAGTTTGAGCGCTACTAGGTACCGGCCTGTGCCTGCCGCGTGAGCAACGCGCCCCTGCGGCGGGCACACAGTCTTCAGGAGTGAGAGAGGAGTTCGAGTATGAGCGTCAGTGAAATCACGGAGACCAGGCAGTACCTTACCTTCAAACTCGGCAACGAGATCTTCGCCACCGACGTGGCGAAGGTGAGAGAGGTGCTCGATCTGACCACCATCACGCAAATCCCCCGGACGCCGGAGTTCATGGCCGGGGTCATCAACCTGCGGGGCAGCGTGGTCCCGGTCGTCGATCTCAGGCTGTGCTTTGAGATGTCGAAGACCGAGAGCACGCGCAACACCTGCATCGTCGTCGTCGAGGTGATGCTGGACAACGAGCCGACCGTCATTGGCGCGCTGACCGATTCGGTCGAAGAGGTGATCGACCTCGAGCCGGAGCAGATTCAGCCCGCGCCGCGCATCGGCACCCAGATCCGGACGGACTTCATCAAGGGGATGGGAAAGCGCGACACGCAGTTCATCATGATCCTGGACATCGACCGCGTTTTTTCGGCCGAGGAGCTTGCCCTGGTCCGCGGACAGGAAGCGGCAAAACAACTCGCGGACAAGCAGCCCGCGGACAAACCGGTTGCCGGCCGCCAGCTTGTGGGAGCGGCCGCGTAAGGGAGGGAATGGGGCGGCTCGCACCGCCCCGTTCGCACGATGAGTGCACACGACGAATCGATGTCCGGAAGGGATTATGCGCGTCTCTGCAAGCTGATTTACGCCGAGGCGGGAATATCCCTGAACCAGGAGAAGAAAACGATGCTCGAGGGCCGCGTCAAGCGGCGCCTCAAGACTCTCAACCTTCACTCCTATGACGAGTATTGCGATACCCTCTTCGGGCAGAACGGGCTCCACGATGGAATCAGGGACGAGATTGTTCATCTGATCGACGTGGTGACGACCAACAAGACAGACTTTTTTCGCGAGCCGAAGCACTTTGATTTTCTGGTTGAGAGGGCGCTGCCTGAACTGGCCGAGCGCATCGCCGGCCGCCAGTTCACCATCTGGAGCGCGGGCTGCTCCTCCGGCGAGGAGCCCTACACCATGGCCATCGTCTTGAGCGAGTACGCGCTCAGCCACTCCGGCTTCCGCTTCCGCATTCTGGCAACAGACATCTCCAACATCGTTCTCGCCAAAGCCGAGTTGGGCATTTACACAGGCGAGATTGTGGCTCCGGTGGCGCCCGCGCTGCGGCGCAAATACTTCATGCGCAGCCGCGCGCCCGGCTCCGAGCAGGTGCGTGTCGTGCCGGAGCTGCGACGGCTCGTCGAGTTTCGCCGCTTGAACTTCATGGATGCCGATTACGGCGTCCCGGAGAAGGTCGATGCGATCTTTTGCCGCAATGTGATTATCTACTTTGACCGGCCCACGCAGGAACGCATTCTCTGCAAGCTGGCCAACTGCCTGCTTCCCGGCGGATACATGTTTGTGGGTCACGCCGAGACCCTGCACGATATGAATCTGCCGCTTGTGCCGGTGGCTCCGGCTCTCTATAGGAGGGCCGATGGCCGGGGCTGATCCAAAGACGAATGAGGAGTTGCGCGAAGTCTACGTGCAGCCGGGAGAGTCGCATCTGGTCAGGCAGGCGGCGATTCTACGGACATTGCTCGGATCTTGCGTAGGCATTGCGTTCCGGGTACCGCGGCTGGATGTGGGCGCGCTCTGCCACCCTATGCTGCCGCGCTATCCTTCAAGGCCGGCAGCACCTCTGAGCCGTTCCGCCGGGCGCCGCTACGTGGATTACGCAATTTGGGATATGGCCAAGCAGCTCGATGAGCTGGGCGCAAGGCGAGGCGAGGTCGAGGTAAAGATCTTCGGGGGCGGAGACGTGTTGTCGATGGCGACTGATTCGGCGCGGCCCACGGTGGGCAAATTGAACATCGAGACGGCTGTGCGGGTGCTGGCCGACGAAGGCTTTGCCATCATGGCTTCTTCGTTGGGAGGGAAACGCGGCGTGAACATCTACTTCAATACGAAGACCGGGGAAGTGCTGCTGCAGCGCCACACTTGAAACCCGGCTTGCAACCCAGGACCAGCGGACGGCCTGCACAGATGCAAGAAAGCAATGAGGTCCGGATGAAAGACACAAAGAAGATTGGCGTTCTCGTCGTGGACGACTCCGCCGTGGTTCGCCAGACACTGCGCGAGGTACTGGAGTCCGATCCGGAGATCGAGGTGATTGCCACAGCCGGCGATCCGTTTGTGGCCGCCGACCGCATCAGCGAGCAGGTGCCGGACGTCATCACGCTCGATATCGAGATGCCGCGCATGGACGGGCTTACCTTCCTCAAGAAGCTCATGAGCCAGCATCCGATCCCTGTGGTGATCTGTTCGAGTTTGGCTGAAGAGGGCGCGCAAAGCACCTTTAGAGCGCTTGAGTATGGCGCGGTGGAGATTATCACCAAGCCCAAGATGGGCACCAAGCAGTTTCTGGAGGACTCGCGAATCGAAATCTGCAATGCGGTTAAGGCAGCAGCAGGCGCACGGCTGCGCAACTTGACGCCCAGCCACACGGTCGAACCCAAGTTGAACGCCGATTGCATTCTCTCGCAGGCCACTCACGCCATGGCCGAAACAACGGAGAAAGTGGTGGCCATCGGCGCATCGACTGGGGGCACCGAGGCGCTGAAGACGGTGCTCGAAGCGCTGCCCGCCGATACGCCCGGCATCGTGATCGTGCAGCACATGCCGGAGCTTTTCACGCGCGCCTTCGCTCAGCGCCTCGACGGCCTCTGCGCAATCACGGTCAAGGAGGCCGAGACCAATGACACCGTGATTCGCGGGCGGGCGCTGATTGCGCCGGGGAACCATCATATGCTTCTCAAGCGCAGCGGGGCGCGCTATTACGTCGAGATCAAGGATGGGCCACTGGTGTGCCGTCACCGGCCTTCGGTTGACGTACTGTTCCGCTCGGCGGCCCGTTATGCCGGGAGGAACGCAGTGGGTGTCATCCTAACCGGGATGGGCGACGACGGTGCCCGCGGAATGCTGGAGATGAAGCAAGCCGGAGCCATTAATATCGCTCAGGACGAGGCCACTTGCGTTGTCTTTGGAATGCCCAAAGAGGCCATCAAGCTGAATAGCGTGGACAAGGTGTTGCCCTTGATCTCAATTGCTGGATCCATTCTCACTCATGCGCGCTAGAGCCTGTGTCATCACCTACAACCCCGCATGGTTCAGTCCAACGATAAGAAACATACCAAGCGTCCGCAGATCATTGGCCAGGCAGCCGACATCGGCAGTTGCATCGTCAAACATGGCGTGTGAGGTCTGCGCGACAACATCCCAACCTCCATGCATGTTACCAACGGCAATGTGGCTGACGTAAACGTGCTCAATAAGTTCCTACCCGAGGCGGGCGCGTTTTATGTGATGGATCGCGGCTATATCGATTTCCAGCGGCTCTATCGCTTCACTCTGGAGTTGGCCCTCTTCGTGGTGCGCGCCAAGACCGACGTCCTGCTTCAACGCCGCTACTCGCATCCGGCCGCCGGTGTGCGTTCGGACCAGACGGCCATCCTTGCGTCGATGGCCTCTGCTTCGGCTTATCCTGATGCGCTGCGCAAAGTCAGCTTCGTGGATTCTGAAACCGGCAAGAGCCTGGTTTTGCTGACCAACAACTTCTCCCCGCCCGCCGCAACCATCGCTGCGATTTACAAACAGCGCTGGCAGGTGGAGCTGTTCTTCAAATGGATCAAAGAGCACCTGCGCATCAAGGCCTTCTACAAAATCAGCGAAAACGCCGCAAAGACGCAAATCTGGATACCCGGACAATCATCGCTCGGGCGAATTCGATGTTTCTCAGCGGTAGTGGATCCGCGAAGGCTGGAGAAATTGCTCGTTCGATTCATTGGGATTCATCCAGAACTTCAATCCCGGAAACTGTCGCGTTATTTGAAATCGGCTCGAAGGTGAGGTTCAGTTTTCCTTGCATCGTCGGCTTCAAGTGGTAAAACGTCTTCGAAATGGAATGCAAGCTGCCGGCTTCCTTGAAAATGTCAAAGTCGTCGAGCAGCATAACGCCATTGCACATCACGCGAAATAGGCGGTTCCCAGTTCCGCCGCCACCCGCTGCTTGTGGACCGTAGTAAAACTCGGCAAAATGGAGCACCAGTGTATACCGGTCGCGCGTATCCACCGGGATGGCGTATGTGAAATGCCCGTATCGTTCAGCCGCAAACAAGTCGGGATCCGGCGAATCCGCAATCGGCTGCAATTGAGTCGACAGGCGCCCGTTCATGTAGTAGGTGTCTGGATGCCAGACCTGGCCGCTATGATCGGTAAACGATGTCAGTTGAGTGATTATCCGGATGGGAAGCTGTTTGTGTGGAATTCCCGGCAGCACTTCAAGAGCGTTCAGTTGCGGAGCCCCTCGTTCGGTCGCAAAACTCAGGTGAAGTATTCCATGCTTATCGGGAGAGATGTCCCGGAAGACTCGCTCATCGGCAATGTTATCCCCAAGGGCGTCCGAATTTACGTCGAACCCCCGCAAAAACAAATCTCCGTTGATCCTGACGTTAAAGGTAGAGAGATCGTCGCTGGTACGATCGGTTGTGACGAAATAGAGGTGCAGTTCGTAAACGCCAGGCTGAAGAGGTATGTCGTACTCGAAGTCCCCGGTTCGCCATTGTCGAAAGAGCATGGGATCGCTCGTCCTCGCAATGAGCGTTTCGGGACGCCGCCATGGCCCCCCTCCATGTACGAATTCATCGGCGACCCAAACGGCCCCCGCGCTATCCGTTTGAGGCTCTCCGCTGTAGCCCGCCAAGAGGCGAAGAGGCACAGAGGCCGGGGCGGTTGCCGCCATCTGCCGCCCGGAGGTCGCAGGAGCAAAGGCTCCGCCCGCAGCGGCGACAATCGGTTTGGGATGGAAATGAAAAAGCAAATAGACAACGGCCACCGCCGAACAAGCCAATCCTATCGCCAGCAATGAAATTAGCCGGGTGCTCTTTTTGTTGAGTTGGGAGACGGCGCTTCTGGTGCTCCCGCCAAGAATGGACGTCTCCGATTGCGCGGCAGACGTACCAGGAATGACGATGCTACCCGCAGCGGGCGTTCCATGGACATCCGATGACATCGAGGGTGTAGCCTCGACCGCGCGGTGCGTAAAAACCGGGACGTACGATCCAGGCGGGATGGACAATTGCACGGGGTGATCTTTGCCCGCGCCTTCGTAGAAATCCTTCAGCCGTTTGCGCAGACGATGCGCCTCAACACGTGCAATGGCGTCCTCACCGGCGTCGAAGGCTGTTTTGGCGCGGCCAAAGACCTCTGTGGCAATGTTGTACTCGCTGAGCTGACCTCCTTCGCCTGCAAAATGCTTTTCTCCGATATAACGTAGGAGATTGGCAAGCCGGGAGGATCGGCCAAACGCCTCAGCCACCGCTTCGACTTCGAGGCGTTCCGCTTGCTTGGCAGCTTGATCGGAATTCTCTTGCATGAAGCTCCTTGGCTGTAGCGGCAGGCTCAACGTTCTGGATGATACAATGCTCAGCTGGTGTTTGCAACAGTGTTACAGCAGGGTCGCGTGTTGTCTATATCGTCAATGTACTCAATGACGTACAATTGTACAATCCATACCAGCGAACCTTAACATCTTCGTACATTATTAACCTTTCGCTTCGAATGGCGCCTACCATAGATTTGTACGGTCATCAAGCCGAGTGACAGAAGAAACCACTTGATAAGAAAAGCCTTGGCGGAGGGGGGCAATTGCTCCTTAGAGAGTATGATCCAAACGAATGAAAACGGTTTCATTGAGGAGAGGGACCTGTTGGTTTTCTCTGCAAAGCCACGGCCAAGGAAGTTAAAAAGCGCTTCAAGCGATCAAGGCAGCCCCCCACAGGAGTTCAAATGACGCATCCGCTTTGGCTCCGCGCCAACGCAATTAGGGGAAACAGAGCGAATGTCCACACACCATCGATTCACTTTAGGAGGCACGAGAATGCATCACTTCAAACCAATGTCGGAGATCGGGGCTTCGCGGCCCGATCCGTTTCTTAACGTTTCCCAGCTGCAGGCTAAGGTTTCGGCATGTTTCAAGAGCAAGGCCCTCAAGCAAACCCTCTGGGCAGTTGTGGCATTTGCGCTCATGCTGATCGCGATACCCTCACTTCATGCTCAGACCACCGCTTCGCTCTCGGGCACGGTCACGGACCCCTCTGGAGCGGTTATTCCTGGCGCCCGCGTATCAGCCATCAACGAAGCGACGCTAGCCAAAACCGACACCGTTAGCGGCGGCGCGGGGACATTCACCTTCCCCGTGCTTCTTCCAGGCACGTATACCCTGAGCGTTCAGGCAAAGGGTTTTGAATCAGCGAAAGAGACGGGCATTGTTCTCACCGCGGGAGTTGTCGTCAAGGCGCCTACGGCCGTTCTCGCTGTCGGAAGCGCTGCTATAACCGTCACCGTGTCCTCGGGTGAGGAGCAGGTTCTGCAGACGGAAAACGGGCAAGTCGGCGCGGTCCTCGAGACCCAGGACATTAACAACCTTGCGCTTGTCAGCCGCACCACACTGGAGTTGTTGAAGGTATTGCCGGGCGTTACGTCTACTGCCAATAGCCTGAGCAACGGTCTGGGCTTCGACTTCCTCAATGCTTCAACTGAAGGCAGTCCGGTCGGCGTTGGGCTGGCCACAAACGGCGCTCCCAATCGCGGCGGCACCGGCGATCTGCTCGACGGGGTCAATATCACCGATCCGGGCTGCAATTGCTGGTCGATCGCCACGGTCCTTCCGGACTGGACGCAGGAGGTCGCTTACCAGGCGTCCAACTTTGGCGCCGAGGTCTCCCACGGCCCCACGATCGTGAACAGCATCAGCAAGGCCGGTACCGCAAAATATCACGGCGAGGGTTACCTCTACGCGCGCAACGACGTGATGAATGCAAACTCATGGCTCAACAATAACCAGGGAACACCAGAGGGTGGTGCGAAATACTACTATCCCGGCGGCAATGTAGGCGGACCGATTCCCTTCACGCACAAGAAACTGCTGGGATGGTTCGGATATGAGAAGTTCATCCAGAACCTCGGCAGCTCGACAACGGTTTCATCGCACATTCCCACCTCGGACATGATGAGCGGCAACTTCGGGCCAACCACGGCAAATACCGCGCTTTGCTCGGATTATCTTGCCAACAATAAGAATAACGCTGACGGCACCTATTGCGACCCACTGGAAAACACCTACCTGCCGGATGGCACCCTTATTACCGGGAGCCAAATTCCATCTCAATATATCTCTGCAAACTCAGCGGCTTTGGCTAAAATCTGGCCGTCGGCCAATGCCACTCCGTCGCAGTCCAATGGAGATGCGAACTATTTCCAGGCCATTCCGGCCATACACGATGGCTACATGTGGCGCGCCCGCCTCGACTATAACTTCAGCGATAACAGCAAGGTGTATGTCTCTTACCAGTACGGTAACGACACCCAGCTGGCAGGCGGAGGCGGCGCACACCTCTGGTACGTTCCGGGTAACGCAATTCCATTCCCCGGCGGTTCCATGCTGCAAACTGAAACCACGAAGGTTTTAAGCGGTCACTTCACCCACACCTTCAACGACACCCTCACCAACGAAATGGTCGGAGCCGTCGGCTATGGCAACAATCCGATCACGGTTCCCGATCCCGCCGCCGTTTACAAGTCCACCGTTGGCTTCAACGGAGGAACGGTCTTCAACACAGGGGATCTCTGGATGCCGTCGTATTACACCGCCAACACCCTCTCGTATCCCGACTTCTCGACATCGGATTTCTTCACTGGCGGCAACTATCCAACGCTCAAGGAAGCTCCTTCGGCTTATGACAATCTGATCAAGGTAGCGGGCAGGCACACGATCAAGACGGGCATCTTCTACGAGTTGGTCAACAACCATCAGGCCAGTTCCAATGCCCCGAACGGAATCTACAGCTTCAACACCGGGGCGTCGCCCAACGTCGTGACCGGGAATGAGACCGGATCGCCCCAAAACCCAACCGCAAACTTTGTCATGGGCAACGCAACCGCCTATTCGGAGCAAAACTACAATCCAGCCCAGGATTTGGCCTACAGGACCATCTCCTTCTATGGCGACGACACGTTCAGGATTACAAGCCGCTTCACCGCCGAGTACGGCGTCCGCTTCGATCATCTGGGCCGCTGGTATGACCGGGGAGCATCGGGCGTTCCCGTCTTCAACGCAGACAATGTGCTTTCGGATTTCGGCGCCGGAAAGCAGTATCCGGGTCTCTCCTTCCATGCAAACAACCCCGGTCTGCCGAAGAGCGGCGTGAACTCTACGTTCCTCCTCTTCTCGCCGCGATTTGGGCTGTCGTATGACATCTTTGGCACTGGCAAAACGGTAGCTCGCGGCGGCTGGGGCGTCTACCGCTGGGGCGATCAGTGGAACGATTTCAGCAGCGCAGTCGGCGAAGCGCAGGGCGTCCGGGGTTTCAGCCTTCCCGGCAGCACAACCGTGTTGTTGAACGCGTTCAATACCACTACCCCCGCCTTGAGTCAGGTGGGATCAGGGCTCCCTGGATTGACGCCGCCTGCTCAAGCCACAACCGGTAGTTGTTGCGCTGGAGGAATCGTTGCGGTGAACCCAGACGACCACGCCACTCCGACAACCGTAAGCTACAACTTCACCATCGACCAGCAGTTGCCCTGGAAGACGACGGTGGAAGTAGCCTATGTGGGCAGCAATTCGTCCAACGTGCTTATTGGCGGCGGCAACTCCGCGGCGCTGAACGGCACGGGCGCCGGCAGCTACCTCGACGTGAACAAGGTGCCCCTGGGTGCGTTGTTCATCGCGGACCCGAAAACCGGAGTGATCTCTCCAAACCCGGAAAATGTCACTGAGTACCTGGATGGAACCAAGACAGGGAATGCGCTCGCGGACTACCAGCCGTATGGTTATGCCTATGGAACCAACGGCATCGCTGTTCTCAGCCACACCGGTTATACCAGTTACAATGGCTTCCAGTTGGCCGTTGTGAAGCGGTCGGATCATTTAACCTTCAATGTGAATTACACACGGTCGAAGACTCTGGGAACCGACCTCAACGAAAACCCGTTCTCCCTGCGTGGCAATTATGGCGTGGAACAGATCGATCGTCCCAACGTCATCAACACGTCCTACTCCTACAATGTTAGGAGAATGTACCACGGATCCGAAAAAGTCATCGGGGGCGTGATCAATGACTGGATGATCTCCGGCATCACCACCTGGCAAGGCGGCGGGAATCTTCAGGCGCAGGACAACCCGAATTTTTCCATGTCGCTCAACTATACAGGCACCTTGCCAGCCGGCGTCAACCCCGGCTATGGCGTGCCGACCTACTATGGCACCACGGCCGGCAGCATGACCGTCCAACCTGCGTTGACCTGTAATCCTGGATCGGGATTGTCCGGCAGCCAGCACGCAAAGGCCACCTGCTTTGCGGCTCCGGCAATCGGCGCGTACGGCGCCCGCGATTTCCCGTATCTCTCCGGGCCGTCGTACACGAATGCTGACTTGGCCCTGCAAAAAACCTTTCACATCACCGAGAATCACGTCGTTACTTTCCGCGCAAATGCGTTCAACTGGCTCAACCACCCGCTGGCCACCTTCAGCAGCAGCAACCAGTTGCAACTGAAGTACAACACCGATTACACCTCGAAAGCAGCAACACTTGCGGGCGTTTCATCGACCTACGGCGTCACCGACAGCAAGACCGGCGGCGATACCAGGCGCATCGTTGAACTGGCGTTGAAGTATAACTTCTAACCCTTGCAGCAGTGAGGGGGGCGTCTCAATCGAGGCGCCCTTTTCTCATTCGCAATGAGTTAACGTCAGTCGAATGAATATCTTCCTCAAGTCGACGGCTCAAACGATAAAATGGATTACTATGGCACATATAGCATGCGGAGTCGCCCCCTTCGAACCGGTACGCACAAGAGTCAGCTCCGGAGTACAAGCGCGAATCCGCGGGCATAAACTTACCATGCGGGTGAGGCTTCCTGTAGTCGTGATTGCCTTGAGCGCGCTATTGTCTCAAGCGCAGATCCCCACAGGCCCGCCCTCGCCGAAACCAGACTTGCAGGCCTACTACGACGCGGCACAGACCTTTCAGGCCAACAGCGACTTTGAGCAAGCTCGTTTGCAGTACAAGCTGTTTATAGCCAACGCTCTGGATCGTCTGGCGGCCGCTCGCGCGAGTAGGGGCGACTACGCCAAATCTTCCGCGCTTTTCAGTGAGGCATTACTCCTCGATCCTAACAATCACGGCCTGCTGCTTGATTCCGCGGAAGAGGCATTGGCGTCAATGGACTCACCCCGCGCAAAGCTTCTGGCCGAAAGGGCCGTATCGGTCGAACCGGGAGATGCCCGGGCACACCGGATTCTAGGCCGCGCCCTTTTGCAAAACGGATACAATGAGCAGGCGACGAAGGAGTTAGAAAAGGCAATAGCCATCGAGCCTGATTTCACGAATGGCTTGGCCTTGGCCTCTGCCTATCTGGCCCTTAAGGATATAGTGCACGCAGCCGGAATCTTTCGTGAAATGCAGGCGTCGTTTGGAGACAAGGCCGCGATTCACATGCAATTTGGCCTTGCATATGGAGAGGCAGGTTTTTCCGATGAGGCTATTCGAGAATTTCAGAAAACGATAGAAGAAGATGCGAAGTTTCCCGGCGCGCACTATTCGCTCGGAGCTTCGTACTTGTCAACCTTGGGCGAAGTGGACTTTAACCGTGCCGAAGCGGAGTTTCGCAAGGAATTGGAGATCAATCCCGATGATTTTCTATCCCACGAGCAGCTTGGGTATGTCGCTCTGAGTCAGCATCGTCCGCAGGATGCGGAGCGCGAACTCAGCCGGGCGGCCGCATTGAATCCCGCAAACCCGGATGTGTATATGTTGTTGGGACAGCTCTATTCCGAAACCAGCCGGAACGCCGACGCCGAAGCAGCGCTGCGCAAGTCTATTGCATTGACCTCCGACGTTTCTCACAATCACTACCAGGTACAGCGCGCGCATTATGTACTGGCACGGATCCTGTTGCAGACCAGCCGCACTGACGAGGGCAAGCGGGAGATGCAGATTTCACAGGACCTGTTATCGCTAAGCGCCTCCCAACATCGGGAGCAGTCACACGCAATGCCGAAGAACGAATTGGACGACGCTGTCTCATGGAGAAGCGGCAAGAATGTTACGCAGCTTGATCCGCGAGCCTTGACCGGCACCGAAGCCGATGAGAAGCAGATGAGCTCCGCCATCGCCGACAGCTATAACAACATGGGAGTCATTGCAGCCACAGGTAACGACTTCGCGGCTGCATCCGATTTCTTTGAGAAAGCCTCACGATGGAACCCCACGCTCGACGGTCTCGACTATAACTGGGGCAGGGCTGCCTATTCCGGCCACCTCTACTCCAAGGCCGTGGGGCCGCTCGGCCGGTATGTTCAATC
Source organism: uncultured Acidobacteriaceae bacterium (assembly GCA_963710875.1). Taxonomy (GTDB): domain Bacteria; phylum Acidobacteriota; class Terriglobia; order Terriglobales; family Acidobacteriaceae; genus Telmatobacter. The sequence goes on from CAVQBW010000007.1 coordinate 372,506, forward strand.
TCATCCGGACGATGTCTCCATGCGCTCTGCTTTGGGGATGAGCTTGTTTCTTGTCCACGATTATGACCGCGCCGTGAAGGCGCTGGAACCGATTGCGTCTAGATCCGATGTGGCGCCTACCCTCGCATTTCTGTATGCCCGGTCGCTGGTGGAGACAAAAGAATACGACAGCGGAATCGCACGACTAAGGGCGCTGATCGCAAGCGATCCACGGAGAGTTACTTATCATCGCGCCCTTGGAGAAGCCTTGGCACACAAGCAAGACTATTCCGGCGCAGGCTGAGGAATTTAAGACATCGCTCCAAATCGACTCTTCGGACACGGAGTCGCAATACTATCTCGCGCTTACTTTCATCCAACTACGGCAAGCCAAGCCCGCGCAGGATCTTCTTGAGAAGATGGCTCAATCCGGGTCGAAGAACCCCGATGTCTACTATCAGTTAGGCAAGTTAGAACTTGAACAATCTGATGCCAAGTCGGCGATCCTGAGTCTGCAGGAAGCGGCCGTATTGAGCCCCGGAAGCGAGTTGATACATCGGGCGCTGGCGGCAGCCTATCGAATGGATTCCAGACCCGAAGACGCAGAACGCGAGATGACGCAAGCTGAGGCACTCCACACCTCGCACGGACCCACGATTGGGTCGTCGCATGAGAATTAAACTTGCGGGCGCAGTCAAGGCGCCTCTCAACTTTGCGGCAAACGTGGGACGGCGGCACACGGCCATGACCAATGGCCGATTTTGCAGTTGGCGGAAGCTCTCGAGCGCGTGCTTCTTGTTCGCAGGGATTAGCCACTTTGCTATTGCACAGACACCTAACCCGGCACCGATTCAATTTCGCGACATCGGCAAAGAGGCAGGTCTTACCACGGTCCCGCGCTCATCGTTGGAAAAGCGCTATCTTGTCGAGATGATGGGGGGAGGCGTTGCACTGTTCGATTGCGATAACGATGGCAAGCTAGACATTCTTGTGGTTAATGACTCGACTGTCAACCGATATCTGCGGGGAGGCGATCCAATGGTGACCCTCTACCACCAGGACGCCAACCTGCATTTCACGGATGTAACGCAGCAGGCCGGACTTACTACCTTAGGTTGGGGAATGGGTGTCGCCATAGGAGATTTCGACAACGATGGCCTTCCCGACATCTACGTGACGGGATACGGCCACAATGTTCTTTATCGAAACCTTGGCGGCTGCAAGTTTCAGGATGTGACCGAACGGGCGCATGTGCAGGGTGGAGGATTCAGCGTAGGCGCCGCGTGGGCCGATTACGATCGCGATGGCTATCTCGACCTGTTTGTATCACGCTATGTCAATGTGGATATTCATCATTTACCTCAGCCCGGCTCCAATGGGTTCACTTACCAGGGCCGGCAAATGGATTCGCTGGAGGGGCAAACAGATATCCTCTACCACAATCGCGGCGATGGCACATTTGAAGACACGTCGGTAAAAGCGGGAGTTAGCAATCCGGATAAGCGGCTTGGAATGGGCGTTGTTTGGTGCGACTACGATAACGACAACTGGCCCGACCTCTATGTAGCAAACGACGTGGGTCCGAATTTCCTCTACCACAACAAACACGACGGCACGTTTGAGGATGTCGGCCTGATTTCCGGAACCGCCTTGAGCGCGGATGGCAGGTCCATGGGAAACATGGCTGGTGATTTTGCCGACATCGACCACGACGGAAACTTCGATCTATTAGTCACCCGCTTTGGCTATCAACCCATGAGCCTTTACTTGAATAGGCAGTCCGAGGGATTCAAGGATGTTACCTCGGACTCAGGGCTCGGCCGCGATCCATACTCTCCTGTGCGCTGGGGAGGCGGGTTTGCCGATTTCGATAATGATGGCTGGCCGGATATCTTTGTGGCGAATGGAAATGTCACCTCACTGGCCGATTCACTTCCGCATGAGCTCAAGTATCGCGAGCCGCTTCAACTTTTCCGCAACAACGGAGGCCACACCTTTACCGATGTTTCGAGCCTGTCTGGCCTCAATCGGGGTCCCTTGCAGTCTCGCCGGGGCACAGCCTTCGGAGATATCGGCAACAACGGGAACATCGATGTGGTGGTCTACAACGCTGGTGGACCACCCTCGCTCTTTCTCAACGAGACAAAGAACTCGAATCACCGCGTTCTATTTCACTTAGTAGGAACAAAGAGCAACAAAGCCGCAATCGGAGCGCGGGTTATCGTCTCTACTTCGTCGATGGAACAAATGGATGAGGTGCGCGGCGGAGGCAGTTATTTGTCGTGCAATGATCAACGCTTGCACTTCGGACTTGGCTCCGATGCGGTCATGAAGCGCATCCGGATTCAATGGCCCAGCGGTTTGGTAGAAGATCTGAAAGACGTTCCCGCCGACGCCATTTACACCGTCGTCGAGGGCCATGGTATCCAGGCGACCACCAAGCTGCCGGCGCCGGGAAAGTAACTCCCGGAACGGCTTGCGAGGCATCCACGCCAATCGTGCGGACGGCAACTTTTCTGAAAATCCATGGCTGATAGAGATGACCTTTCCACGATGCCGTTGCATCGTAACTCATGCCCAGTCCAAAGAGGAAGGGCGCGGGCTTGCCGCTTATGAGGCTTCCACACTGTATGTTTCCCTTTTGGATCTTAGGGGCAATCCGGGACAATATGAAATGCCCCAGGCCTTGTAAGGTCTGGGGCATTCGGTTGGGTTGGACTTAGAGGATGCAGTCTTGCTGCGTGCTTTAGTGGATGATAACCACGTTCATACTCCAGGGAGTTAGAGTAAGAGTCAGCGGCAGGCTCTGCGCTCCCATACTGGTTGTGGTAGGGGCAGCCCAAACGGGAGTCGTCGCATCCGTCTCGTCATAGAGCGCCTTATTGTAGGTTTCGACGGTAACCGTACTTGCGGTAGTTTGCGCCGACAGGCTGATCGAAACCGTTTCGCTTGTTGTTTCGTTCCGGTTGAACAGCATCAGGGCGGTGCCGCCGCTGTGAGTTGCCGCGTAGGCAACCACATCCGTCGTATCGCCGGTGACGGTTGGTGTCAGCACTAATTCGCCGTTGACGGCAACCTGGCTGAAGAGCTGGAAGGCCCGCCCGGTGGGAGACATGGTCCCGATTGGACCCCAATCCGGAGCGGTGCTGCCGGTGGGACAGGTTGGATCGTTCGGCCCGTCGGAGAAGACATTGTAGGCTCCGAAGTTCTGCCATCCATAGACCGAGGAACCGACGTTTCCGGCTTGACCGTTGCAGTTGCCGTATCCAATCCACCAGGTCAGGCGCGTCACTCCATCGTTCATCATCTCGCCCAGCACCTGGCCGGCATAGAGGCCCTGGGTAATCGACCAGCTTTGTTTTCCAGGGTTGCTATACGTCGCCCCGATTTCTCCGACATAAATGGGTGTGCCGGAATGGCCAGCCGCCGCCAGCTCCGACTTGATCGTGTTGATGTTTGTGGTTAACGCCTGCGCATCCTGCTGGATGAGGGTTGTGTCGTTTTCACTTCCCGGTGCTTCGGGATAGTAGTGGTACTCAACGAAATCGTATTTCGCGTCGGCGAGTACGATCGGATCCCATGCGGGTGAGTTGCCGGGGTTCACGACGACGCCCACAAGCACGTTCGGGCTGGAGGCCTTGATGTCCGGATAGTAACCCGTCGCCACTGCATTGGCGTAGGTGGTGGGGTCGTGCTCAATGGGGTGCAGATCCTCTTCCCATGTTCCGTACTCCTCATTGCCGACGGTAATGTGGCTAACGTTGGCACCGAGGCTCACAGCTTCGGCGGCCCAGGCAGCCGCTTCGGTTGGATCCCCTCCGCCTGTGCAGGCGGCATCTGTTCCGTAATCCGCCGTGAGGGATACGTCCAGCCCGCCAGGAGTAACGATGTCGCTGACAAAATTCGCGAACGTGTCATTCGTAGCGGGAGCACCGTCGGTGGAGCTGAAGCAATTGGTATTGGTGGACCAGTGATAAATGTCGGACCACGATCCGCCAGGCCAGCGAACTGCCTTAGTGCCCGCCGACTCGAAGCCGTTCAGAATGCCGGCGTCATTCGCGATCACGTCGTACCAACTGGCCAGATTCATGCCCAGAATCATGTCGCTGACGGCTACGCCGGCGCTTGATTGGTTCACTCTGACGGTGGCATTGGCTGTAATCGCGGCGGTGATCGTCATAGAAATGGTGATGGATTCGGACACTCCGCCGAAGGTTGCCGTGACGGTGATCGTGTCGGTTCCGACTGTAGCCGTGCTGCTGGCCGAAAGCGTGATCACGAAAGTTGTGGCAGTTGGATTGGTGGAAGAGGCAGTAACGCCGGAGGGCAGGCCAGAGGCGGAAATACTTCCGGTGCCTGTGGCTCCCATCACCGTGATGGTGCATGTGCCGCTGCTGCCTTGCGTTACCGGAACTGGGGATCCGCTGCCGCAGGTCGACGAAAGTGTAAAGCCCGCGGAAGTTACCGTGAGTGTGATGGAGGTGGTAACTGGTGTCAGCGTGCCGGAGGTGCCGGTGATGGTGATCGGATAGGTCCCAGCTACGGTCGTAGAAGCTACCGTGAGTGTAAGCACGCTCGATGTCGTCGAGGATGTCGGAGCGAACGTAGCAGTTACGCCGGTCGGCATTCCGGTTGCGGTGAACGCGACAGTCCCGGTGAACGGGCTGACGTCAGTTACCGTGATGGTGTCGGTCCCGCTGGCTCCTGGGGCAACCGACAGAGTCGTTGCCGAAGGCTTCAGCGTGAAGCTGCCGCTCCCACTTACCGTGAGACTGACTGAAGTCGTCACTGGAGTCAGCGTGCCCGAGGTTCCAGTGATGGTGATTGGATACGTCCCGGCTACGGTCGTAGAAGCTACCGTGAGTGTAAGCACGCTCGATGTCGTCGAGGATGTCGGAGCGAACGTAGCAGTTACGCCGGTCGGCATTCCCGAAGCGGCAAAGGCTACGCTGCCGGTGAACGGGCTTACATCGGTGACTGTGATGGTGTCGGTCCCGCTGGCGCCCGGAGCAACCGACAGAGTGGCCGCCGAAGGCTTGAGCGTGAAGCTGCCCGGCGAAGTGCCGCCGCAAGCTGTCCCGTTGATCGCGAAGTTCGTGGGCACTGCGTTGGCGGAGCCGTTCCAGGTGCCGTTGAATCCGATGCCGGTCGCGCTGCCGCCGGCGGGAATGCTGCCGTTGTAGGACTCGTTTTTCACCGTCACGTTGGCGCCGCTCTGGGTTTCAATGCCGTTCCAGAGAGACGAAACCGTCTGCCCGTTGGCGAAGGTCCAGGTCAGCGTCCAGCTGCTCAGGGGCGTCGTGCTGGTGTTCTCGATGGTGAGGGCCGCTCCGAAGGCGGTCGAGCTTTGCGGCGAGATCGTGTAGACGACCTGGCAAGCGCCGATGCCCCCACCCACAGTCAGCGCAATGGTGGTGGTTGCGGTCAGCGTGCCCGAGGTTCCGGTGATGGTGACTGTGGATAGGCCGGCAGCGGCCGTGGAAGCTGCCGTGAACGTGACTACGCTTGAAGTCGTGGACGAAGCTGGGCTGAACGCAGCAGTTACGCCGGTTGGCAGGCCCGATGCTGCAAAAGTTACGCTGCCGGCGAACGGACTAACATCCTTTACTGTGATGGTGTCAGTCCCGCTGGCGCCTGGAGCTACAGTTAGGCTTGTGGGCGAGGCTGAAAGGCTAAAGCTCCCGAGGCCAGTTACTGTAAGTGAGATGGAGGTGGTAGCGGAAAGTGTGCCGGAAGTTCCGGCGATTGTGATCGGATAAGTTCCAGCTACAGTTGTTGAGGCTACTGCGAGCGTAAGCACGCTCGATGTCGCGGAGGATGCCGGGTTGAACGAGGCAGTTACGCCGGTGGGCATGCCGGAGGCGGTAAACGCCACACTGCCGGTGAATGTGCCGGTATCTTTTACTGTAATCGAGTCGGTGCCGCTGGAGCCTTGGGCAATCGACAGCGCCGAAGCCGATGGCGTCAGCGTGAAGCCGGACGCGGGGGGCACGGTGAGCGTGATCGTGGTGGTCACTGGAGTCAACGTGCCGGAGGTCCCGGTGATGGTAATCGGATAGGTTCCAGCTACGGTCGTGGATGCGACTGCCAATGTGAGCACGCTTGAGGTCGCGGATGCAGTCGGACTGAACGAAGCAGTAACGCCAGTGGGCATGCCGGTTGCGGTAAACGCCACACTGCCGGTGAATGGGCTGACGTCCGTTACCGTGATGGTATCGGTGCCGCTAGCGCCCAGGGCAACCGTCAGAGTAGACGCAGAAGGCGCAAGCTTGAAGCTGCCCAGCGAGGCTCCGCAGGTTGTTCCGTTGATTGCAAAGGACGTGGGCACTGCGTTGGTGACTCCGTTCCAGGTGCCGTTGAATCCGATGCCGGAGAGGCTGCCGCCGGCGGCGATGCTGCCGTTGTAGGGCTCGTTGGTCACCGTCACGTTGGCGCCGCTCTGGGTTTCAATGCCGTTCCAGAGAGAGGCAACTGTCTGCCCGTTGGCAAAGGTCCAGGTCAGCGTCCAATTGGATAAGGCCGTCGTTCCCGTGTTCTGGATCGTGATCGCCGCTCCGAAAGCGCTCGAGTTCTGCGGCGAGATCGTGTAAACAACATTACACGCGGTTTGTGCCTGAGCCCGCGGCCCGATCAAACTTATAGCTAGCAATAGAGCTGGAAGTACCGCAAAGTACGCGCTGAGTCGGCGAATGCACGACCGCTCACAGAGGGCGTTGAACACGTGAAGCATGATTTCTCCTTTGCACATCTCCTTTCTGCGTTTCTTCAGAAAGGTTGAGAGGCCGGTGATTTCGTGCATTCACAACGAAGGGATGCACGAAACCACGGCCTCTTTCCAATACAACCGTCAATACGCGAAGTTACTCTAATGAGTACACGAGTTAGCGGGTTAGAAGCGCTGTTCCCTTAGTCGTTCGGGAACAACAGGCGGTACACCGCATAGGCCGTGGCGACATCTGTCTCAGCCCAGAGGCGGTGGAATTTGAATACTGGAGCAGGCCAATCCTGGGTGGTCGCATTCCAGTTGCGAGACGGCTGACCGGTCCATGTCAGGCTGGACGGGACCAATCCCCATAAGCGCAGAGTGCGGTGCATCAGGACTCCTCCCATGCTCGTTCGTAATCGGATGTGTTGAGTCTCCGGTATTGCTACAGGGCGGCTGCGCAAATCTCTTGCGCACGCTCGGCAGGCATGCTTCGAATGCTCGCTCCAAGTGACATGCTGCAAGGGCGCTGCTGTTACCAGCGGCGCCCTTGGTTGAGAGTGGTTCTTTAGTTACCTGGGAAGAGATTTGCGTAGACGAAATACGCTGACGCTATATCCACCTGCGCCCAGAAACGGTGATAGTTGAAGGTTGGACCCGCTCCCCCTGCCGCGCAACCCGACTGAACGAGCGGGTAGCTGGGGTCTTCAGTGTACTTGGGACGCAGGCTCAGGAATGTTGGCTGCGGGCTGACAGTGACGTCTTCGCCAGCCGGCATGGTGCCCGGTACCCAATCGGAAGGCACATACACAGTGGCGCCGAATCCGCCGTTGAGGGTGGTACCCCCCTCGGTGCTGCTGCTGGTCGTGCTGGTGCAATAGTCGCCGCGCGTCTCGGCCACCGAGATTCCGATGGTATCGCGGTAGTTGGTCCAGATGCCGGTCAGCAGGCTCTTGGCCAACGCCGCAGAGGTTGCATCGGGCGTACCGACAGTAACGTACTTGCCAACTGCGGCGCTGTAGTAGGCCAGGGCCTTAGCCAGCGAGCCGGCTTCGCCTATGTCCGTTGCAGTGCCCGTAACCCTGACGTGAAGGTTCGGGTTAAGCGGAACAGTAGTCCAGTCTTGCGTGGTGGCGCTCCAGTTGGTTGCAGGCGCGTTCGCTGTACTCGAGTTGACGAGGCCGCAGGTCGAGTCGTTCCAGGGGTTCGTCGTGTCGCTCTGGCCGGGGGAGTTGTCCCAGCAGAGCGAACCGGGCAGGGTGAAGGTTCCGTTGGAGTTGACCGTGGTGACCTTCTCCACCCAGGGGATCCAGCTATTCAGGACGATTGCGGCCTTGGAATCGCCGGTGATGTAGTAGTACTCAGCCAGACGCTCCATGGACCAGACCTGCATACCGAACCACTGGTTGCTCGGCGGGTTGTGATAGACAGGCTCCCAATCGTAAGCCATGTTGTAGAAGGTGGAGTCACCGGTAGGAGTCGGGGAGTAGGAGCCTTCCCAACTGTTGGTTGCGCCGCCAGCGATGGCGCCTTCATCCGATTGCAACCAGCGGTAGAACTCAAGCTGACGCTCCAGGCTGGTGGTCCAGTCGGTAACGCTCTGCGCGGGAAGTTTGCCGCTGATGCCCGCATCCTTCGACAGGGCGTAGGCCGCCACTGGGTTTTGGTAGCCAAAGTGCGTGGTTCCGTCTCCGATGCGCCATGCCCAGCTTCCATCCGCTGGCAGTGCACCGCCCCAGGCAAAGTACCATCCGAGCAGATAATGCGCGGAATTGTAGCCGCTGCCGGCCGGGCAGCTTGTTGCACTCGCGCTCGCGCCAGTGCAGCCGATGGCCTTGAAGTACTTGTCAAAGAACGAGTAGCGCAGGTAGTCGCCCAGCTCAGCGGCCTTGGGTAGCAAGCCTGTGACAATGCTGCTTCCGCCCTGCGCGTTTGCGTACTGTTCCGCCCAATACATGACCTGTACGGTGCGGGCATCGGCGTCCGGTGCGTCGGTGTACTTCCACTGCGCCGTGTAAGGAGAAGGAGCAGTGAACAGATCAAGGTAGCCGTTGCTTGCGCTGCCGTACTTCAAGGCATCCCAGCAAGGCTGCGGAACGGTCAGCCACACCGATTCGTTTGCGCCGCGCTGGAAGGTGTTCATGCACGAGGGCTTCGTCACGCCGTCTTCCTGTTGGCCAAAACCGTAAAAGTTGTCGGTGTCAATAATCCAGTGCATGGAGTACATGTTGTCGTTGCCGTAGGTCGCGCTGAGTTGGCTCGCCAACGGATCGGTGCCCACAGAGACCGAGCTGGTCAACACCGATGGATAGGCGCTGGGCAATGGATGCTCAGGTGCATATGTGGCGGGTGCAGAGGCGTTATAGCCACTATTGGTCGGTTGCAGTGTCGCACTGGGGATCATATTGTCTTGCATGCTCGTCCAGGCAGTTTGCAGTCCCGTCCAGTTTGCGGTCAGGCCACCGTAGAGCGTTTCCAGCCAGATCCAGTAGCTGTAAGTCTCCGATGACGTTTCGTGGCCGTAATCCGGAGCCTCGCCCATGAGGGTTTCTACCGAGTGGTAGGGAATCTGGTCACCGCTGGTTGCGGTCCCAAAGTACCCGTTCGAGGAGGTGTGAATGTCGGTGTAAAGGTCGACAAAATGCTGCTGGAAGGTTGTGTAGCCGGTGCCTACCTTGAGTGCGATGGTGGTCGTGACCGGCGTCAGCGTCCCGGAAGTCCCGGTGATGGTGATTGTTGAAGAACCGGCAGCGGCGGTGGTAGCTGCCGTGAAGGTGACCACGCTTGAGGTCGCGGATGAGGTTGGGACGAACGCAGCAGTTACGCCGGTCGGCAGCCCAGAAGCAGCAAACGTTACGCTGCCGGCGAAGCCGTTCTCGTCCCCTACCGTGATGGTGCTGGTTCCGGTACCTCCTAGAGCCACTGTGAGCGATGCGGGCGAAGCTGACAGGGTAAAGTTGGGCGTCCCGGTTACCGTGAGTGTGATGGAGGTGGTAACTGGTGTCAGCGTGCCGGAGGTGCCGGTGATGGTGATCGGATAACTTCCAGCTAGAGTGGTCGAAGCGACTGCGAACGTAAGCACGCTCGATGTCGTCGAGGATGTCGGAGCGAACGTAGCAGTTACGCCGGTCGGCATTCCGGTTGCGGTGAACGCGACAGTCCCGGTGAACGGGCTGACGTCAGTTACCGTGATGGTGTCGGTCCCGCTGGCTCCTGGGGCAACCGACAGAGTCGTTGCCGAAGGCTTCAGCGTGAAGCTGCCGCTCCCACTTACCGTGAGACTGACTGAAGTCGTCACTGGAGTCAGCGTGCCCGAGGTTCCAGTGATGGTGATTGGATACGTCCCGGCTACGGTCGTAGAAGCTACCGTGAGTGTAAGCACGCTCGATGTCGTCGAGGATGTCGGAGCGAACGTAGCAGTTACGCCGGTCGGCATTCCCGAAGCGGCAAAGGCTACGCTGCCGGTGAACGGGCTTACATCGGTGACTGTGATGGTGTCGGTCCCGCTGGCGCCCGGAGCAACCGACAGAGTGGCCGCCGAAGGCTTGAGCGTGAAGCTGCCCGGCGAAGTGCCGCCGCAAGCTGTCCCGTTGATCGCGAAGTTCGTGGGCACTGCGTTGGCGGAGCCGTTCCAGGTACCGTTGAATCCGATGCCGGTCGCGCTGCCGCCGGCGGGAATGCTGCCGTTGTAGGACTCGTTTTTCACCGTCACGTTGGCGCCGCTCTGGGTTTCAATGCCGTTCCAGAGAGACGAAACCGTCTGCCCGTTGGCGAAGGTCCAGGTCAGCGTCCAGCTGCTCAGGGGCGTCGTGCTGGTGTTCTCGATGGTGAGGGCCGCACCAAAAGCAGTTGAGTTCTGTGGAGAAATTGTGTAGATCACTTGGCAAGCGCCGGTGCCCCCGCCCACAGTGAGCGCAATGGTGGTGGTTGCGGTCAGCGTGCCCGAGGTTCCGGTGATGGTGACCGTGGACAGGCCGGCAGCGGCCGTGGAAGCTGCCGTGAACGTGACTACGCTTGAAGTCGTGGACGAAGCTGGGCTGAACGCAGCAGTTACGCCGGTTGGCAGGCCCGATGCTGCAAAAGTTACGCTGCCGGCGAACGGACTAACATCCTTTACTGTGATGGTGTCAGTCCCGCTGGCGCCTGGAGCTACAGTTAGGCTTGTGGGCGAGGCTGAAAGGCTAAAGCTCCCGAGGCCAGTTACTGTAAGTGAGATGGAGGTGGTAGCGGAAAGTGTGCCGGAAGTTCCGGCGATTGTGATCGGATAAGTTCCAGCTACGGTCGAAGCAGCTACTGTAAATGTCAGCACACTTGAAGTTGTGGAGGATGTCGGGTTGAACGCGGCAGTTACGCCGGCCGGCATTCCCGATGCGGCAAACGATACGCTGCCCGTGAATGGGCTCACGTCGGTTACCGTAATCGTGTCGGTTCCGCTCGCGCCTTGAGCAATCGACAGAGTGGCCGCCGAGGGTTTCAGCGTGAAGCTCCCTGTTACAGGAGTTACAGTGAGCGAGATGCTGGTGGTCGCGGTCAGTGTGCCGGAGGTCCCGGTGATGGTAATCGGATACGTTCCAGCTACTGTCGTGGATGCGACTGCCAATGTGAGCACGCTTGAGGTCGCGGATGCAGTCGGGCTGAACGAAGCAGTTACGCCGGTGGGCATGCCGGTTACGGTAAACGATACACTGCCGGTGAATGTTCCGGTATCTTTTACTGTAATCGTGTCGGTGCCGCTGGAGCCTTGGGCAATCGACAGCGCCGTCGCCGATGGCGTCAGCGTGAAGCCGGACGCGGGGGGCACAGTGAGTGTAACTGTAGTGGTAACAGGAGTAAGTGTGCCGGAGGTCCCGGTGATGGTAATCGGATACGTTCCAGCTACTGTCGTGGATGCGACTGCCAATGTGAGCACGCTTGAGGTCGCGGATGCAGTCGGGCTGAACGAAGCAGTTACGCCGGTGGGCATGCCGGAGGCGGTAAACGCCACACTGCCGGTGAACGTGCCCGTATCTTTCACTGTAATGGTGTCGGTGCCGCTGGCGCCCAGGGCAATAGACAATGCCGTCGCCGAAGGTGTGAGCGTGAAGCCGGAAATTGGGACTCCGCAGGTCGTCCCATTGACCGCGAAGGACGTGGGCACTGCGTTGGTGGTGCCGTTCCAGGTGCCGTTGAATCCGACCCCGGAGACATTGCCGCCGGCGGCAACGCTGCCGTTATAGGGCTCGTTAGCTACCGTCACGTTGGCGCCGCTCTGGCTCTCAATGCCGTTCCAGAGAGAAGAAACCGTCTGCCCATTGGCAAAGGCCCAGGTCAGCGACCAACTGCTCCACGCCGTGGTGCCCGTGTTTTGAATCGTGATGGCCGCCCCAAAGGCGCTCGTGTTTTGCGGCGAGATCGTGTATACAACATTACACGCGGTTTGTGCTGTTCCAGTGGTTGCCAGAACAATCACTGCTGCCAGGATTATTCCGAACGCCCGAATGATTCGGTGTTTCATGGTGCACTCCTTTTGTCTGACGCTAGAGGCCCCGCCCCAACGTTCGGAGGTGTACCCGGCTGGGCACCCTGCACGCTATTGGTTAAAGCCGATGGCGCAGCTTGTTAGTGAATACATCTCCTGGAATGACTTGATCGAGATCATATCCATTGCTTCGGTTGAGCGGCCGGCTCACTCTTGACACCATCCGCGGTTATGTCAAAGACGCAGCTAAGTCATGAGGTTAGCCCGGAATCGAAGAAAATGCCCTCGATTCCGGACTAACCTCTGTCATACGGTTTATTGCGATGTCGTATAAGTTATAGGTGTTAGCGCCGGTGTGCAGCTGGATCCGCAGCTTGCGGGATAGGAGAACGAGTAAATGCGTCCGCTGTTGATCAATGTATTGGTCACATCGAACACTTGTATCTCATACTGCGTTCCGCCAGCCACTGTGGGGAGGGCAATATAGTCGTCACCCAGATCGGCATCCATCACAGCCGTTGTCCACACTCCGTTGAGCATGTACTGCACTCCATGAATTCCATTTGGCAGATGCGTGATGGAAATCGCCGACCAATAAGCGTTAGCGCCGTTGAGGAAGCCAATGTTGATATCTCCCGTGTAATTCGGCGCCGGCTCGAAATACCAACTGATTTGCCGATTGTTCCAGAAATTCGGATAGATAGCGCCGGCAGGCTCGCCATTCAGAGTGTAGTTACCCAGTTGTGCCTGCGCCTGGTCAAGATGATAGGGATCGTCGCGGCACCAGGAGTTTTCGTCCTGGCAACTGTCCGCAACGACGGAATCGATTTCGGCGCCGTTGAATTGGTCGGGGACCCATCCCAGACCGCCGCGGCAGAACGACTCGTCCTGATTGCCATCGTTCGTGCCATTGCAATTGCTTCCCATCGTAATATGCACCCACCGGCCGCAGTTCAGGCCGTTGTTCCACATGCCGATGTCGCCGGCGTCCGGCCCAGTGGTGGCGATAGGACGAGACAGTGTTAGGGTGTAGTTACCGGGATCGTTCTGGACATTGAGCGCAACGAAGTTTTGCGAGTCGATGTTCGCTTGCGGCACGCCGCAGCCGCCATACGGACCGCCAAGCGCACTAAACCAAGTGGAGTTTCCCGTGTAAACCTCGGGGGAGGGTGTCGCGCTCGTTATTGTGAATGGAACCGCATTGCTGGTCACGCCACCCACGACAGCAGTCACGTTGTAAGTGCCAACCGCAATGCTCGGAACCGTAACAGCAACCGAGTCGATTGCCCAGGTGGTAACAGTGGCTGCCGTTGTTCCGAAGTGAATGACGCTCGATCCCTGCGTCTCGGCAAAGGACGCTCCGACACCAGGCATGATTGTGAAAGTGCTGCCAGCTACCCCGGCAGCCGGGCTGAGCCATGCTATCTGCACCGATGGAGTTGAACTGACAGTGAGAGCAATGGTGGTGGTCGCAGAGAGAGTGCCAGATGCGGTCCCTGTAGAGGTTCCCTGGATGGTGATCGTAGCCGCACCAGTAGTGGCCGAACTGCTGGCCGTCAATGTGAGCAAGCTGCTGCCAGTGGTCGGGTTGGTGCCGAAGGCGGCAGTAACTCCGCTGGGCATTCCGGACGCTGTAAGAGTTACAGGGCCCGAGAATCCGCCCACGTCGGTTACATTGATCGTGTCGGTACCGCCGGCATCCAAGTTGATTGTCAATGAGGACGCCGAGGGCGCAAGGGTGAAGCTCCCCGTTCCAGAGGAATTGATAGTCAAAGTGAAAGTCGTGGAAACTACTAGCGTGCCGGAAACTCCGGTGACGGTTACGATCGACGTCCCGTTGACGGCCGCTGTGCTTGCCGTCAGCGTCAGCACGCTACCACTCGTGGCCGGGTTGGGGGCGAAGGCACCAGTAACACCGGCAGGCAGACCGGATACGCTGTAATTCACGCTGCCTGAGAAGCAACCTTCGTCCGTCGGCGTAATGGTTTCGGTGGCGGTTTTGCCCTGACTTAGAACCAAGGTGGCCGGTGAGACTCCAATCGTGAAGCCCGACGACGCTGGCACGGCGATGGCGAGAGTAATAGTGGTGGTCGCGCTCAGAGTGCCGGAGGTTCCCGTGATCGTGATCGTCGCCGAGCCGGCAGCGGACGCGCAACTGGATGTCAGCGTGAGCACGCTGCTCCCGGTCGTGACGCTGGGGCTGAACGCAGCGGTCATGCCGCTGGGAAGACCAGATGCCGTCAGAGTTACGCTGCCAGTGAATCCGCCCACGTCGGTCACTGTGATGGTGTCAGTGCCGCTGCTCCCCTGAGCTATTGAGAGAGTGGACGCCGATCGCGTCAGAGTAAAACTCCCCGTGCCAGTCACGGTGAGTGCGATGGTGGTCGTTGCGATCAGCGTCCCGGAGGTGCCGGTGACCGTGATCGTGGAAGTTCCCGCAGTGGCCGTGCTGCTGGCCGTCAGCGTCAGAACGCTGGAGGTGGTGGAGGATGCCGGGCTGAACGAAGCGGTGACTCCGCTGGGCACGCCGGATGCTGTAAACGTTACGGCGCCGGTGAAGGGGCTCACGTCCGTTGCCGTAATCGTGTCTGTCCCGCTGGCGCCTTGAGCAACCGACAGTGTGGTCGCCGAAGGCTTCAGCGTGAAGCTCCCGGTTGAGGTGGAAGTCACGGTGAGTGCGATGGTGGTCGTTGCGGTCAGCGTCCCGGAGGTGCCGGTGATAGTGACCGTGGAGGTTCCCGCAGTGGCTGTGCTGCTGGCCGTAAACGTGACCACGCTTGAGCTAGTAGATGAAGCTGGACTGAATGATGCGGTTACGCCGGTGGGCAATCCGGTGGCAGAGAAAGTTACGGCACCAGAGAACGGACTGACATCTGTGACCGCAATCGTGTCTGTGCCGCTGGTGCTTCGTCCGATCGAGAGCGTTGAAGACGAAGGCTTGAGCGAAAAGCTTCCCACCGAGGCGCCGCAGGTCGTTCCATTCACTGCGAACGACGTAGGCACGGCATTGGTTCCGCTCCACGTGCCGTTGAATCCCATTCCGTTATAACTGCCGCCAGCCGGAATGCTTCCGTTGTAACTCAGACTCTTCACTGTGACGTTTGCGCCGCTCTGGGTTTCCGTTCCGTTCCAAAGCTGTGAAATTGTCTGGCCGTTGGCGAAGGTCCATGTCAGCGTCCAACTCGTCCATGCCGTTGTACCTGTGTTTTGGATGGTGATGCCCGCGCCGAAGCCGCCGGTCCATTGACTGGAAATCGTGTAGATAACATTGCACGCTGCCTGAGCGCGAGCGCACGGTGCAGCGGAGGTTAGAAGCAGTGCCGCGAGTACCACGAAGTATCCGCTCAATCGGCGTGCGCATCTGCGCAAGCGGGAGGAATTGAGTTGCTGAGACATGATTTCTCCTCGTACATTGCCTAGTCCGCCCATATTCGATGGGAGGGTGCTGTTCAATTAACGCCTGGAGGAGCGGGTCAAAGGTCCGCTCCGCAGGCGTTAGCTTGCTAGTTGACTGTGCACGCCGTCCCGTTGAGCGAGATCGCCGTAGGAATTGCGTTGGTGCCTGTCCATGTTCCGTTGAATCCCATCCCGGTGTAACTCCCTCCGGCGGGAATGCTGCCGTTATAACTTTCGTTCTTCACCGTCACGTTGACGCCGCTCTGCGTTTCAACCCCATTCCAGAGCTGCGTAATCGTCTGCCCATTGGCAAAGGACCAGGTCAGCGTCCAACTGGTCAGGGCGGTTGTTCCTGTGTTGTCGATGGTGATGGCCACTCCAAAGCCGCCCTGCCATTGGTTACCGATCGTGTAGCCGATGGTGCACGCGGAGGCGGAAGTTGAGGGATTGACGGTAAGGGCGATCGTGGTGGTCGCGGTCAGGCTGCCTGATGTTCCAGTGATGGTGACCGTCGAGGCTCCGGCCGTGGCCGCGGCGCTGGCCGTGAAGGTGAGCACGCTTGTTCCGGTGGTTGGATTGGTGCCGAGCGCGGCAGTTACGCCGCTGGGCAGCCCGGATGCGGCAAGAGTTACACTGCCGGTGAATCCGCCGGTGTCTGTTACCGTGATGGTGTCGGTGCCACTGCTGCCTTGCGTAACGGACAGTGTGCTGGCCGAGGGCGCGATCGTGAAGCTGGAGGCCGGGCTAACGGTAAGTGCGATGGTGATGCCTGCAGTCAGAGTGCCGGAGGTTCCGGTGATGGTGACGTTGGAGGTTCCAGCCGTGGCCGAGTTGCTGGCCGTAAAGGTCAGCACGCTTGTTCCGGTGGTGGGATTGGTGCCGAGCGCGGCAGTTACGCCGCTGGGAAGGCCGGATGCGGCAAGAGTTACACTGCCGGTGAATCCGTCCGCATCGGCTACCGAGATGGTGTCGGTGCCGCTGCTGCTCTGGGCGACCAAAAGACTGGAGGACGAAGACGAAAGCGTGAAGCTCGGCGTCAACCCGGTGGCTACTGTTCCTGTGTTGTTGCTCGATACGGCATCGTCGGCTGCGGTGTAGACGCTTGGGGTTACGTACTCATAGTCATGCCAGCCTGTTGTGGAGGGATTGGCGCCCTTGCTAGAAATCTCCATGCGCAGCGCATCGTACATAACGCCATCCGACTTGCTGACGCTGAAGGTCAGAACGTTGTTATCGCCGGAGGCAAGCAGATCGGATGTGGGGAATTCGAAGACAATCCACTGGTAGTAGCCGGAGAGGCCGCTGCGGGCGCAGGCATCGCTGGCATTGATGTAATGCCAGGTAGCCGCGTGCCCGTTCAACGTTGCGGTCAGGCTGCCCTCCGCGGCGGCCAGACCGACCGACAGATCGACGTAACTTCCTTGCGCCACCTGCGCTGCCGTGGTAGCGAAATGAACCGTCCAGGCCGGCACGGATGTGGTAACTCCGTCGGTCCCGCTTTCGCCGGAGAGAGTCGTGACGTAGCTGGGAATAATGTACTCGTAGCCATCTGTGGTGTCGTCGGAGGAGTTATAGATGCCGGCGTACAAACCGGGATCGAACTCTCCCCACTGCACATAATTCCATTCGGCGAGATTGTTGGTTGCAGGGGTAGAACCCACGGCGGTCGCGTAGTAGACCGCAGCTCCGTGGTTGGCCGCGAAATCGCTCCAATAATTCCAGTTACCGTAAAACTCCCGGTCGTCGCAGCCGGAGCAGGAGCCAACACCGCCGTAGTTGTTCTCGCCGTGCAGGAACTCATGCGCGGAGCGGTCGGGAGTGCCGATGGTCCAGATGGGAGCATCGCCGCTGGGGCTGAAGTTCTCTGGCGTGAAGGTGAGGTTCGCGGTCGTTGTCCCGCCGGCCGTGACCGTGACGCCGTCTTCGCGCAACTGGCCCCATTCGCCTAGAACGTACGTGCTCATCCGGTAGGTTCCTGGGACGACATTGGTGAAGACCGCGTTGCCGCTGGAGTTGTTGCTCTGCCAATACTCGTATCCCTGGGTCGAATACTGCATATTCGTTTCCGGGTCGCTGAGGACGGTCCACGCGGTGTTCGCCGTGCTGGAGCCGCCGCCGCTGATCGTAGCGTTAACAGTTCCGCGTCCGCCGCCATCCGGAATATAGCCGTTCGATAGCAACTCACTGTCTTTGGCAAAGAGAGTCAGGGCGGAAGGAATCGTATTCAGCGCGTCCTGATACATTCCGACCGGCGTGGTTATGGTTGAGTTGAAGGCGTTGAAGTGGAATCCCAAGGGGCCGTAGAGGCGTGTCACATTGCTGCCCTGGTGCGGGGTATAGCCGAGTTCATTGTCGAGATGGTTGGAGAGAATCTCACCCATAAGAATATTCCCGGTGAAGATGAGGTCCTGCTTGCTCGGGCCGCCCACAAAGGTTTCCGTGCTGGGGATGATCGTCCAGGCACCGAAGATGGAACCGTAAACTCCGTGCGCCCGATGCAGATACTCATAGGACGAGTAATCGTATTTGGTATAGAACTCGCGGCCGAAGCCGGAGGGGAGCGAAAAACCGTGGAGATCCACGACCGCATTCTGCACGGCGCGGCCGGGATCGGTGGTGTTCATATCCGCCTCGCTGGGGAGCGCGATCGAGGTTGCGCCCAGGTTGTTAAGGCCTGAGTTGACCGAATAGGTGTTGACGAAGTCTGTGAGGTTGATTCGGTAGACATACTGTATCTGGCCGAAGTCGCCGGTGGCGGCCGACGAGGAATGGTTCACTACGTAATAGGAGTACAGGGTGGGATCGTTCGGCTGGAGGATGAAGTGCTCCGTCACCGTGAACACGTTCGAGCCGCTGGCCGCCCAGGAGATCCACCAGTCCAGGTAGCTGCCGCTGATCAGGCTATAGCCCGCCGTGCCCGTTTCACTGTCATTGCCGATTCCTCCGTTGGACATGTCCGTGCCGTCGTTGTCCATGTACAGGCCGCTCGGATGGCCGTTGCTGGTCGTGGTCGTATCGACAAGATCGTCGCTGGGAAAACTGGCAAGGTACATGCTCCAGACGTTACCCGTGGTGGAGTTCCAGTCCAGCGAAATAGCGCCGTTGGATATCTTCCAGTCGGTTGAGGTCGTGGTGCTAATCGTGAGTTGTGCGTGAGCCGGCTGCAGCGCGCTGCCAAGCATCAAAACAGCGAGTACGAATGTCGATGCTGCGATCCAAGTCCTTCGGAATCTCATCATCAACCCACTCCTTTGCAGGCTGTGGGTGGAGGCGACGCGAAATCCGGGCACATAACTACTTATAAGCACAATTCGATCCTCTTGCACGTCGCTGCCGCGCTGGAAGCTTCTACCCATTGGCGTGACCAAAAAACCGCGATTCATCACTCTTCTTCCATCCAGGGTCTCCGATTCGGCTCGCACCGTTCTCGGAGGAGAAACCGTCCTTACTGCGCTCCACTGGCTGCGTGAAGAAGTGCCCGTTCATCGCAGTGAAGTCTTTGTACGTTGTGTGGAGCGGGTCATAAGACCCGCTCCGCCCGCGTTGCGTTAGCTTGCTAGTTGACCGTGCAGGCCGTCCCGTTGAGCGAGATGGCCGTGGGGATTGCGTTGGTGGTTCCGTTCCAGGTGCCGTTGAATCCGATGCCTGAGAGTGTGGCATTGGCGGCGATGCTGCCGTTATAGGGCTCGTTCTTGACTGTCACGTTCGCGCCGCTCTGGGTTTCAATGCCGTTCCAGAGCTCGGAGACCGTCTGTCCATTGGCGAAGGTCCAGGTCAGCGTCCAACTGGTAACGGCGGTCGAACCGTTCTTAATGCTGATGGCCGCTCCGAACTGGCTGTTGTTTTGCGGCGAAATTGTGTAGTCAACCGTGCAGGCGCCGCCGGCAGGACCGACGGAAAGAGTAATGGTGGTGCTGGCGGTCGTACTTCCGGAGGTCCCGGTGATGGTCACCGTGTAGGCGCCAGCGGTGGCTGAAGTGCTGGCCGTCAGCGTGAGCACGCTCGAGGTCGCAGACGATGTTGGACTGAAGGCAGCCGTCACTCCACTGGGCAATCCGGATGCGGTGAAGGCTACGGTCCCGGTGAAGCCGCCTGTGTCCGTGACCGTGATCGTGTCGGTGGCGCTGCTGCCCTGAGTTACTGAAAGGCTGGTTGGCGATGCCGCTAGGGTGAAGCCCGGTGTCGTCTTGAGAGTGACACTGACCGCGATATTGACGGAGGCACTCAGACTGCCGGAGGTTCCAGTGATGGTGACCGTAGAGGAGCTGGCGGGGGCGGTGCTGCTGGCTGTCAGCGTGAGCACGCAACTCCCGTTGCCGGTGATGGGAGTGGTGCAGCCGGAGACACTCACGCCGCTGGGAATGCCAGTCACGGTACCAATCGTTACGGTCCCGGTGAATCCGCCGGTATCAGTTACAGTGATCGTGTCCGTGGCGCTGGCACCTTGAACAATCGACAGACTCGTCGGCGACGCCGAAAGCGTGAAGCTGCCCGTGTTCGAGGGTCCGACGGTGAGTGCGATTGTGGTGGTCGCAGGAGTCAGAGCGCCGGAGCTTCCGGTGATCGTTATCGTGGCGCTTCCTTGAGGAGCCGTGGCGCTGGCCGTGAGTGTGAGTACGCTGGTTCCGGTAGCAGGGTTCGTGCCAAACGCGGCAGTTACACCGCTTGGCAGGCCGGTGGCGGCAAGTGTGACACTGCCTGTGAAGCCACCAGCGTCAACCACTGAGATGGTGTCGGTACCGCTGCCGCCTTGGGCAATCGTCAGCGCCGATGCCGACGACTTGATCGTGAAGCTCGGTGAAGGAGTCCCGCCCAGCGGGAACTGGATGCTTGCCAGCAGGGATTGCTTCAATGAGCTCGGTGGCGTGGCATCATAGCTGCCGTCGAGCAAGCCATAGGTGTCCTCGCCATTGAGCGCCCAGTAGGTCCAGTTGATTGCAGAGTTGTTTTGCAGATAACCGACCAGGCTTTGGAACCACTGTCCCTGGCTGCCGGCAGCCGTGCTTTCGATGTCCGTGCTGGTGTTGTCCGTGCCAAATTCACCCAGCCAGACCGGCGCTGTGCCGTTGGCGCTGATATATCCCCAATATTTATTCCAGACCGCATCCAAACTGGCAGTGGTCGTGCTGCTGTTGAACCAGGTCTGCTGATATAGGTTCGGGCCGTAATCGTGCGCGGAGTAGACCAGCTGGTTGGCGACGCTCAGCGTGACGGGATTGGTCGCGACGCCGATCAAGTTACCGCCTTGCCAGCCGCAAACACCGCTATAACAGTCATTGCCCTCAACAAAAATGAGCAGCTTGGGATTGATGGCCAGGATCGCATTCCCTGCGGCTTCAGCTGCCACGGGCCAATTCTGTGTGGTGAGGCTCGTGGGGCAGCCACCGGTCGCTGTGTCCCCGGTCCAACAAGAGCCGGTCGTGGCGCCAGTCCCGGACAGGTGCGGCTCATTGCGCAGGTCCATGCCAATGACCGTTGGGTTGCCGTTGAAGGTGAACTGGCTGGCGCTGTAACGAGTGGCCATGGTCCGCCAGTCGGCGATCCAGTTTGCCTGGGGATACGCGCTGGTGTACCACAGGCCGTTGGCCTCGTTGGTCTCTCCGGCCTCGGAACGGTGGTTATCGAGAATCACGCGCAGTCCGATCGACCCGGCATAAGCGACAATCGTGTCCAGATCCGCGAGCGCAGTCTGTCCGTAGAGAGCCTGGTTGACGGGGCCGCCATCCGCATAAGTAGTGTAGTTAGTGGCAACCGGATTGCTCTCAACCATCTGGTTGGAAAACGGGATGCGAATCACGTTATAGCCAAGGCTTTTGATTGTGTTCAAAACTGTGTGATAGTCCTGTGCCCAGAGTCCGTGAACAAGATAGTCGGGGGTCTCAAATCCGTACCAGTTAATGCCGGCCATGCGTACTTCCGTGCCGCTGGAGTCTAGGATTTTGTTTCCGCTTGTATGCCAGTAACCTGTTCCTTGGGCCCATGCGCTGGGCGCTATGATAGTCAGCAACAGTGCCGCGAATAGAAGTGCGCCCTGCACCACCCGCTGACCGGTGCGTGTCTGCTTGTGCGATCTTGAGACTGCGAAGTGCATCGACGATCCTCCACTTATAAGCTTCAGGTTGCGTGAATTGCGGCCGGTTGCGGGCGGAACAGGTCAAATGACCCGTTCCCGCCCCGTTCCGGTTGAAGCGACCGCAACGTAGCGGTTGCTCGTTAATTGACTGTGCAGGCGGTTCCGTTGAGCGAAATCGCCGTGGGTATTGCGTTGGTGGTGTTGTTCCAGCTGCCGTTGAATCCAACGCCGGCGAGGGTGCCTCCGGCGGGGATGCTGCCGTTGTAACTCAGGTTGGTTACCGTCACGTTGGCTCCGCTCTGCGTCTCTGCGCCATTCCAAAGCTGGGTGATGGTCTGGCCATTGGCAAACGACCAGGTCAGCGTCCAGCTTGTGAGGGCTGTAGAGCCGTTGTTGACGATGGTGAGAGCTGCCCCAAAGCCTCCCGGCCATTGGCTGGAGATCGCGTAGTCAACCGTGCACTTGGGCGCAGTGCCAGTCACAGTGAGTGCGATGGTGGTCGTTGCGGTCAGCGTCCCTGAGGTTCCGGTGACGGTGATCGTGTAGGTTCCGGCTACGGTCGTGCTAGCAACCGCCAGTGTCAGAACGCTGGAGGTGGTTGAGGATGTCGGGCTGAACGAGGCAGTTACGCCTGTCGGCATGCCGGTTGCGGCAAACGCTACGCTACCCGTGAAGGGGCTTACGTCTGTTACCGTAATCGTGTCTGTCCCGCTGGCGCCTTGAGCAACCGACAGTGTGGTCGCCGACGGCTTCAGCGTGAAGCTCCCGGTCACCGAAGTCACAGTGAGTGTTACGGTGGTCGTTGCAGTCAGCGTCCCGGAGGTTCCGGTGACCGTGATCGTGTAGGTTCCGGCCGCGGCCGTGCTACTGGCAGTCAGCGTGAGAACGCTGGAGGTGGTGGAGGATGCCGGGCTGAATGCAGCGGTGACGCCGGTGGGCATGCCGGTTGCGGCAAACGTTACGCTGCCCGTGAAGGGACTCACGTCCGTTACCGTAATCGTGTCTGTCCCGCTGGCGCCTTGAGCAACCGACAGTGTGGTCGCCGACGGCTTCAGCGTGAAGCTCCCGGTCACCGAAGTCACAGTGAGTGTTACGGTGGTTGTTGCAGTCAGCGTCCCGGAGGTTCCGGTGACCGTGATCGTGTAGGTTCCGGCCGCGGCCGTGCTGCTGGCCGTCAGCGTGAGAACGCTGGAGGTGGCGGAGGATGTCGGGCTGAACGAGGCAGTTACGCCTGTCGGCATGCCGGTTGCGGCAAGCGCTACGCTGCCCGTGAAGGGGCTCACGTCCGTTACCGTAATCGTGTCTGTCCCGCTGGCGCCCTGAGCAACCGACAGTGTGGCCGCCGACGGCTTCAGCGTGAAGGTCCCCGACGACGAAACGGTCGGTGAACCAGTCCCCATGACGATTCCGCGGCCGTTGGTTCCGATATAGACGGTTCCAAAGACCTGCGGGTCACCGGTCATGGCCTGGTCCGCGGCGGCATACTCATGCGCTGCGTCGTTGATCTGTTGCCAGGTGACGCCTTCGTTGGTGGAAGCGAAGATGCCGCGCACGCCGCCGATCTCAGCATTGGTGAAAATTGTTTGATAGCTCGCTCCTGGGCCAGCCTTGCCGAAGCCAATGACATCGGCCTGAGTCACGTTGGCCAGTTTGGTGAAGCTTGCACCGTAATTGGTGGAATGCCACATGCCGTAAATAGTGTTGGCAACGCTGCCTCCGACAACCCAAACATCGCCCGCGATTCCAGGCACGGCTTTCACGACAACCGGATCTCCCGACACCGGCAAGCCGGATGCAGCCGTAGCGGTAAAGCTCACTCCGCCGTTCGTGCTGACATAGAATTGGCCGGCCGCGTAATAGTAGTAATACTGAGGGTTCACACGGTCCGATGCGATAACACCTCCCGCGGGAGCGCCCGCTGATGCTGTCCAACTGGAGCCATAGGTGGTGGAATAGAACGGCACCATGCTGGGAGGAGCCCACACGACCGAACTGGCGTTCGCAGCCATTGCCACGGTGCCACCACCAGCGGTCATGCCGGCCGGATCGACGGATCCTGCAAACCAACTGGTCTCGCTTGTGCCGCCGGAAGTGGTAAAAGCAGAGCTTGTTACCACTGGGCTCGCGGTCGGGCTCCCATCGCCTACCAGAACCATGTCCATCGGATCCAACTGGGCGAAGTCGATGCTGGTGCGGGTCCCAAAGAATGGAATCGCATAGGGGAAGGTGGGCGCCGTAGTCATGCTGGTGTGAATGAATCCACCGATGTCTCCCATGGCGCTGTACAGATGCGCGCCGCCTCCAGATGGCGGGCTGACCAAGCCGAGCACGGAGGTTTCTTCAATCCCCATCGACGCATCCGAGAGGGTAAAGTCAGTACCCGAGCCCCATTCGGTGAGATTGGTTGTGCCCCACATCGTCATGCCGGTCCCATAGAACAAGTGATTAGAGTTGAACGGATCGATGGCCAGGCCGGAGACCATCCAGCCGAGTTCGGGCGCCATGATGGGCGCCACGGGGTTGGTATCGCCCTCATTCAGCCATGGCGCGGCCGAGTCGTTGAGCGTGTACAGCAAGTCACGGCTCGGGTAACTCGTCCAGGTCCAGATTTGGGACCAGGTAGCGCCAGAATTGGTGCTGCGCCAGATGATGGTGTCGGGCCACCAGGAGTTGAATGCCGAGACCATGAGCGTGGTCGGAACTTGTTTATCGATCGTCAGCCCGCAGTAGCCGAAGTAGTCTGCGCCACTGGTGGTGGTTGGAACAACTGGTGCTATCTCAGTCCACACGCCGGTTGCCGTGTTGTACTTTTGCACGTCTCCCATGATGCCGTCGTAAGGACCGGCTCCGTTGCTGTAAGTGATGTAGAGGAGGCCATTCACCGAGTCCAGAACCGCGCGCTGGGGCAGGAAGCCAGGGGCAGGTGCGTCGGAAGCTACCGACCACGTGGCGCCATTGGTGCAAGCTGCGGTCCCGGTCGTCTGGGTTCCCGTTAGCGTGCAAGTCGGTTGGCCGGCCAACGGAGCCCAGGTCGATCCACCGTTGGTGGTGACGTAGATATTCGTGCCATCGGGTTGCGCAACGCCGACGTAGATAGTCTGTGTAGCCTTTCCGGAAGATCCAGTCCGGGGGTCGAAGACAATCCACGCCGGTCCAATGATGTCTCCTTCATAGATATCGCCTGGTAAAACCGCATACGTGCCGGGCTGCGGAAAGCTGGTTACCTGGCTCCAGGCAAGTCCGGAGTTAGTGCTCTCCCAAAGGCCGTTTCCGCTTCGCGCGGCAAAAAACAGAATGCTGTTGTCGTTGGGATCGATTGCCAGGCGCTCGCCCATGTTGCGGGCTGGCATGTTGCCTCCCGCTTTGAACGGCATGGTCACAGTAGTAGCAAAGGTGCTTCCCTGATTGTTCGAGATCAACAGCGCGGCATCGTTTGGGTCCCAGGCGTTGGTATACATGCCGGTCATGATGTAGAGGTTGTTCGGGTTCACCGGATCGGTGGCAAGGCTTTCCACCCCCAGATGGTCCCAATTGGCAAAGGTCGTGAAATCCATCAACGGGGTCCAGAGGCCTGTTGTGGAATTCCACTTATAGGCGCCGCCGATGTCGGTGCGGGCATAAACAAGATTCTGTTGTGACGGGTTGAAGATAATGTTGGGAATGTAACCGCCGCCGGCGCCGGTGTAAACATTGTCCCATGTGTATCCCGCTGCGTTGGCTTGTCCAAATGTAGTGGTGCTAAATATTGTGAATGCAAATGCGCATAAGACGATCATGGGCAGTGAAGCCGTTCTTTGAACTACTCCTTTAACTGAAAGGTGCATCACATTCCTCGCTTTCGCATGGTTATCTTATGCTGATGCCGAGGGAGCCATTGCTTATCTCCCCGCGTTGACTGGGATCTGGTTTATTGCAACGTGCGGAGCAGGGCAATGGACCTGCTCCGCAACGTCGCGGTTGCTCGTTAATTGACTGTGCAGGCGGTTCCGTTGAGCGAAATCGCCGTGGGTATTGCGTTGGTGGTGTTGTTCCAGCTGCCGTTGAATCCAACGCCGGCGAGGGTGCCTCCGGCGGGGATGCTGCCGTTGTAACTCAGATTGGTCACCGTCACGTTCGCGCCGCTCTGCGTCTCTGCGCCATTCCAAAGCTGGGTGATGGTCTGGCCATTGGCAAACGACCAGGTCAGCGTCCAGCTTGTGAGGGCTGTAGAGCCGTTGTCGACGATGGTGAGAGCTGCCCCAAAGCCTCCCGGCCATTGGCTGGAGATCGCGTAGTCAACCGTGCACTTGGGCGCAGTGCCAGTCACAGTGAGTGCGATGGTGGTCGTTGCGGTCAGCGTCCCTGAGGTTCCGGTGACGGTGATCGTGTAGGTTCCGGCTACGGTCGTGCTAGCAACCGCCAGTGTCAGAACGCTGGAGGTGGTTGAGGATGTCGGGCTGAACGAGGCAGTTACGCCTGTCGGCATGCCGGTTGCGGCAAACGCTACGCTACCCGTGAAGGGGCTTACGTCTGTTACCGTAATCGTGTCTGTCCCGCTGGCGCCTTGAGCAACCGACAGTGTGGTCGCCGACGGCTTCAGCGTGAAGCTCCCGGTCACCGAAGTCACAGTGAGTGTTACGGTGGTCGTTGCAGTCAGCGTCCCGGAGGTTCCGGTGACCGTGATCGTGTAGGTTCCGGCCGCGGCCGTGCTACTGGCAGTCAGCGTGAGAACGCTGGAG
Organism: uncultured Acidobacteriaceae bacterium; assembly: GCA_963710875.1. Classification (GTDB taxonomy): domain Bacteria; phylum Acidobacteriota; class Terriglobia; order Terriglobales; family Acidobacteriaceae; genus Telmatobacter. The sequence continues at coordinate 398,833 of CAVQBW010000007.1, forward strand.
GTGGTGGAGGATGCCGGGCTGAATGCAGCGGTGACGCCGGTGGGCATGCCGGTTGCGGCAAACGTTACGCTGCCCGTGAAGGGACTCACGTCCGTTACCGTAATCGTGTCTGTCCCGCTGGCGCCTTGAGCAACCGACAGTGTGGTCGCCGACGGCTTCAGCGTGAAGCTCCCGGTCACCGAAGTCACAGTGAGTGTTACGGTGGTCGTTGCAGTCAGCGTCCCGGAGGTTCCGGTGACCGTGATCGTGTAGGTTCCGGCCGCGGCCGTGCTGCTGGCCGTCAGCGTCAGAACGCTGGAGGTGGTGGAGGATGCCGGGCTGAATGCAGCGGTGACGCCGGTGGGCATGCCGGTTGCGGCAAACGCTACGCTACCCGTGAAGGGGCTTACGTCTGTTACCGTAATCGTGTCTGTCCCGCTGGCGCCTTGAGCAACCGACAGTGTGGTCGCCGACGGCTTCAGCGTGAAGCTCCCGGTCACCGAAGTCACAGTGAGTGTTACGGTGGTCGTTGCAGTCAGCGTCCCGGAGGTTCCGGTGACCGTGATCGTGTAGGTTCCGGCCGCGGCCGTGCTGCTGGCCGTCAGCGTGAGAACGCTGGAGGTGGCGGAGGATGCCGGGCTGAATGCAGCGGTGACGCCGGTGGGCATGCCGGTTGCGGCAAACGCTACGCTACCCGTGAAGGGGCTCACGTCCGTTACCGTAATCGTGTCTGTCCCGCTGGCGCCTTGAGCAACCGACAGTGTGGCCGCCGACGGCTTCAGCGTGAAGCTCCCGGTCACCGAAGTCACAGTGAGTGTTACGGTGGTCGTTGCAGTCAGCGTCCCGGAGGTTCCGGTGACCGTGATCGTGTAGGTTCCGGCCGCGGCCGTGCTGCTGGCCGTCAGCGTGAGAACGCTGGAAGTGGCGGAGGATGTCGGGCTGAATGCAGCGGTGACGCCGGTGGGCATGCCGGTTGCGGCAAACGCTACGCTACCCGTGAAGGGGCTCACGTCCGTTACCGTAATCGTGTCTGTCCCGCTGGCGCCTTGAGCAACCGACAGTGTGGTCGCCGACGGCTTCAGCGTGAAGCTCCCGGTCCCAGAGACGACGTTCAGTGTTATGGGAACCGTTGCGGTATTACTCCCTGAGGTTCCGGTCACGGTTACTGTGAATGCGCCAAGCGTGGCCGTGGTGCTGGCCGTCAACGTGAGAACGCTGGAGGTTGTGGAGGACGCCGGGCTGAACGAAGCGGTCACTCCGCTCGGCATGCCGGTTGCTGTAAACGAAACGGTGCCCGTGAATCCGGCCAGGTCCGTTACCGTGATGGCGTCGGTGCCGCTGGTGCCTTGGGTTACCGAGAGGGTGGTTGGCGATGCCGCGAGGGTGAAGCCCGTCGCCGGAATGGTGATGGTGATGGTGACGGAATTTGTGACTGTGCCGTTGGTTCCCACAATTTTAACGGCATAAGATCCAGCCGGTGTGCTGGACTGCGCGCTGAAGTTCGCAACGATGGTCCCGCCTGGCGCATTCACCGAGGAGGGAGAGAAGTTGGCTTGCATGCCTGATGGCAGGCCGGTAGCACTCACCGATACGCTCCCCGTGAGTCCGCCCAAAAAGGTAACGGTGAAAGTGTCGGTGGGGTTCGTTCCGATCGGCAAGGAAACAGTCGACGAAGAGGCAGTGATCGTGAATTGGGGCGAGTAAGCCACAACAAGGCTGAGGCTGGCGGTCTCGACGGTTGAGCCGCTGGTCCCGGTCACTGTCAAAGGATACGTTCCCGGAACGGCCGTGGCGGAAGCCGTAAAGGTGAGCGTGCTGCCCGCAGAACCGGTGACCGAAGCAGGGCTGAAGGCCGCGGTGACACCTGTCGGCAGACCGCTGATAGTCAATGCGATGGTGCCGCTAAAGGTTCCAAATTCACTGACGGTGACGCTGCTTGTGGCGGTCGCTGCCTGCACCACAGTCGTCGGGGTGGTTGTGATTGAGAAGCCGTTGCCGACTGGAATCGGCGGATAGGCATTCTGTACGTCCTGAAGGAACTCGGTGAGCCAGAAGGTGCCGGCCGGAGGCGAGTTTGGAATCGAGTTAACGGCTAGGCCGTTGGCCAGCGTATTGTCATGCGCCGGGTCGCAGTTCTCATCGCCATGGGTGGCCCCAAGGGCGAGGTGCTGTGCGTTTGTATCGCCGTCAGGATAGTCGCCGTCCGATTCTCCCGGAGGCTTGACCCAGACATAGGCCAGCAGATTGGTGGCGCCTCCAGGGTTCACCGTCGGGAACGAGCCGATTCCCTGATTCTCCTGGTTGCACCATTGGCCCATGTCGTCGCGCTCGTCGATCTTGGTGGCATCGACGAAGGTGTCCAGCACGGTGCTGGTGCTTGCAGCGGTCGGACGGAGGGGTCCGCCCCAGCCATTGCGCGAGGTGTCGATCAGGAATCCGATCGTGGAGGGGAAACCGGCGCCTGTCAGGCCCGTATAAAACTCCTGGGCGTAGTCTGCCTCGTCGATTTCAGGATCGTACGAATAGAAGGTGGCGGATTCGACTTCGTTGCCGCCGATCTCTTCGGTCGCGGTCATAAACGGCTCTTTGGTCGGGCCGTAGTTGGCCGTATTGGTGATAATTCCATCAAGGCTGGCGAATTTGGCCGTCGTTCCCTCTACCACAGAGGCGTAGAAGGGGAATGCAAGGCCGGCGCCCTCAGTCCATCCGAGCCATCCATGGTGGCCGATATCGAGGTAGTTATAAGCATTGGGGAGGGCATGGAATGTATTGAGTGCATACTGAATTCCCTGCACATACACGCCGGTCGTAGAGTAGGTCGGATAACTCTCACCGCCGTTCGCCAAGACGCAGTTGGGCAGCGAATAGCTATAGCCGGTGTTGGTAACGATATTGGGCAGCGAGTCGTCTTCGATCACCAGCACAAAGCGGACATTCGAAGGCGCCGCCGCCAGGGCGTCGTAGATGGGGGTGATGTAATATTGCTCGTACTCCTGCAGGCCGGTCAAACCGGTTAACGTTTCCTTGGCTCCGGTGGGGCCGGTAACCGTGTCGCTTCCGGCAATGCTCAACTCGCCGTTCGAGGCCAAAGCCGCGCAGTCGCGATCGGGAAGATCGTAAATGACGAGCTGGACGACGATCTCCGCGCCGTTGGCTTGGGCGGCTGCCGCGGCGATATGCTGCGCGAGGCTCAGCCTTCCGCCGCCCGCCGCGCCGCCGTAGATCGCGCCGATGTGGTCCATCCAGACGAAGGTCGGGGTGTTCCCGACTACAGACATCTGACTAGCGAGCGTAGAGCCGGCAGGTTCAGCCGCGACCGCGGTGCCGACTTCGTTGGTCCAGTCCGTGCTGACGTACACCTTTGCGCCGACGTATGGATTGCTGACGTGGGTTTGCGCGAATGCGCCTGGCGCAACAAGGGTTAGAAACAGAGCCGCGAGTACGGTGACGTACGCGCTCGATCGCCGAACGTATAAACGCCCGCGGGTGGAATTGAGATGCTGAAACATGGTTTCTCCTTGTGCATAGCCCAACCAAATCAAATGGATGAGCGGCTTTTCAATACAAGATGCCGGCATTTTAAGTCACAGTTTCGCGAATCGAGACGATGCTCTCCTGTCCCGTGGTCTGAGCTAGTGCGAGTTGTAAGTTGCTATGAAATGGAAACAAGAGAGGAAGAATCATCTTCCTTGCGAAAATGCGCGAACGGTGTCTAATGAGAGCAAAGTGACGCAATTACATTCGAAATGCGCTCTCAACTTGTGTGATACTCTCAAGACAACGAAATGTATGAAGCCGCGATCAATACGAGCCAAAACCGCAGGCAAAGCGGAGTACGCATTTATGAGGCCACTTGCAGGCGAAGCTCGCATTTGTTACGATTGCAGTGTCCAAATAAAACGTTTAAGCTGGAGAGTGTCAAGTTACGAATGTCCATAATACTTAAGTAACGTAATTGCACATTACTCAAACTAATTCCGATCTTGCCAGTGGATAGGCTCGAAATTGTAATTAGTTTAGAATAAGTAAAGCAAATTCAATATGTTACAACGATCATCCAATAACTCATATTCGCATAAAAATGAACCTGAATGAAGAAGTGGTGATCGCGAGAGATGTGATGACCGGTATTTATGCTTGGACTCCCTGCTGTCCGGCTTGCTGAGCAGATTCAGTTGGTCGGCATGGCGAGGACGACCGTCTGATCCGGACGCATGCCGGTCGCGGGATCGACAGGATGCGAGTAACGCCGCCGCAAGAGCACCTTGGTTTTGGTGCGCACCACCAAGGCTGATTCCAGCGTGAAGCGATAGGGGCGCTCGAAGTCGATATAACCGCGTTCCATGGGTCGACCCATCGCACAACGTGTTTGTAAATGCGAACCCGGCCGTCAACAGAGGTGACGTGGGCGACGCCACCGGATTCCCGGAGACGCACAACGGCTTTCTGCAACTGACCTGGTGCGAGATTGAGAGCCGGCACGCCAAGGCACCGGTCACGCTCCTGCTGGCAACGCGCATCCAACTCGCGGCTAGCGGCCAACCCGGTCATTCGGATATTATTCGCGGAACAACCGTTTTCGGAGAGCCTTCGCCATCCCCCTCCGAGCCGGATTTGTTTGGTACAATTTGAATCACGGGACATGGACAGATGTTCTGGGTTGCGAGTCGCCTGCAGCGGCATTGACGGCAAGGTTTCATGCCGTCCATGCTGTCCATTCATCGCGGAAATCAGTTAGATTCCGTGGAAAGAGTGGAAGCGGGAGAAAGATAGACAGCAGCGAAAGACAGCAGATTCTTAGACTTAGCGTAAGTCGAAGAAAAGAAAGTGGGGACGTAGCTCAGTTGGTTAGAGCGCTGCCCTGTCACGGCAGAGGTCGCGGGTTCGAGCCCCGTCGTCCCCGCCATTCATTCCAAATGACTTACGGAGTGTTTTGGCCTTAGAAATCCGACGAACTTGAGTGCAATCTGGGTGTATTTTGCACCCAGATTGCACCGCAAACCGAGCCGCCAACCGAACTTTCAGAACGCTCGCCATAAGTAGGACATGTTGAGACACCACTGGGAAGAGAAAACTAGGGACATCACGGCTGCTTGGGCATTCTGTTTGGCAGGCGTAATGGCTTGAGTGTAGACGTCGAGCGTTGATCGCATGGTGGCGTGACGCAAAAGCTCCTGCATCACCTTAAACTCGGTGCCGACACTTCTCAGGAGTGTGGAGTAGGTGTGGCGGAATGTGTGCCGTCCAAAGCGTGTTTCAATGCCCATTTCCCGGGCGGCTGGTCTCAGATATTTCTGCAGTATTGCTTCTCCCCAATAAGGCTTTTTGCCGTGGTTATGCCGGCTTGCAAAAACCCAGTCCTGCGGATCGCGATACGAGGACTGTTCCCTCCACATGACCAGAGCCTCGGCAGCTTTGGTGGATCGGTACAGGTCTCTGAGAGGATTCTGTTTTGCAAGGGCCGACAAAGCCATGGACTATTGAGCGCGCTACGTTCATTGTTCCTGCTGAGAAGTTTATGTCGCCCCACTTTAGAGCGAACAGTTCGCTTTGTCGAATGCCGGTCGACGCCGCTATGAGAACCAAGGTTTTCTCGCGTGTCTTCAGTCCTTGCAATAGAGTTCTGATTTCCTTGGGAGTTAGCACCACGGGCGGTGATCGCCGCTTTGCACTTTGACGCACGAGCCGAATGGGATTCCGGTCGAAGAATTCGTACCGACAGGCATGATTGAACAGCACCGACATGACGTTGCGAATCTTCGCACAACTGCTCCTAGCAATGGATAGGCTGTGGAGCTACGACTCTACTTCAATGGCCCGGAGGTCGCTCAACCGGTATTCACTCCATTTTGGAACGACCCATTTTCGCAGGTAGACTTTATAGATGTACTTTGTCGAATAGCTTCGCCAGGCGTTGGACAGGCACAATTCGCTCTGCTCAAAATGACTGCAAAGTTGGCCGAAGGTCATCAAAGCCGGCTGCGATCGAGCTTTTCGAGCGTTGAGATCTGGCACCAAAAGACTCGCGGTGGTCGTGGCCAAGCAGCATTACCTGGGACGCAATGAGCCATTCAGAATAATGTGTGCCTGGGGATCGAAGCCTTTCGACATTGCTTATTCAACGGCAACGCAGGTCGCCGGTTCCAAGGCGGGTTTTTCGATCGCAACGGCGATGGCATGGGAGGGTTTGAGATTCCAGATCGGTATCAGCACCCCGCCGGCCAGAAACGCCGCGCCGCCGAGGAGAAAGAAGAGGCTGTCCCATCCGTAACGCTCGCTTACGAAAACCACCACGAACGGCGAGAAGATGGCGCCCAGATGGCCAATGCCGTCCACCAGCGCGGCGGCGGTGGCCGCGGCCTGGGGCTCTCCGATGTCCTGCGCGCCCGCGCCGGAAAGCAAAGTATCCGGACCGAAAGAAAAAATGCCGGCGCACGAGATGGCCAATGCCGTCCCGATCAGTCCAAACTTCGATAATGCCGGTTCCAGCAGCAGAACGACGCCAAATCCACAGAGCATGATCACCGATACCGGCGCGCGGCGCGACTGGTGGAAACGATCGGAGATATAACCCGCCGCTACCGCGCCGAGAATTCCGATGAGTTCATAGAGCGACGACAGATACCCCGAAGTTTGCAAGCCGTACTTGAGCCGATTGACCATGTAAAACGGCAGCCAGAACATCAGCGTGTAGCGGCACAACTCCAGAAAGAAGTAAGAGATACTCATCAGCCACAACGATGGCTTGCGCAAGAGAGCGGAAAGTGCGCTCCAGTTGGAGCGCACAGTATGGATTGCGACCGCACTGTGTTGCATCTCCGGCGGGAGATCCGCCGCGTCCGGCGTCTCCTTTGCGCCCATCAGAAAGAGCGCTGTAATGGTCAGCAGCAGCAATGCTGGCAGCAGGAACCCTCGCCGCCATCCCAGATCCGGCAGCAGCCACGGCTGCACCACCGCCCAGGTCGCGAAGGCGGTCGCGAGAGATCCTCCGAGAACGTAATTTGTGCTCCACCAAGCCATCACAATGCCGCGATTTGCGCCGCGGAACCAGATGGCCATTGTCTTTACCAGGCCCGACCAGCCGCTGGACTGCCCCGCGCCATTCAGACATGCGAATACCAGCAGCCATAACAGCGAAGCATGCACGCCCATCAGGATGTTGCTGGCCACCACTACCAGCAACCCCGCGCCGACCACGCGCTTGGCCCCGACACGATCGGAGAGCGGACCGCAACCAAATTGGCCAACCGCATACAGCAGGCTGTAGCCGCCGACGATATTTGCCAGGTCGATGCTGCGCAGGCCCGAAACATGGTTCAGCAGCGGCAGCGCCACGCTCAGGTTTTTCCGGCAGAGGTAGAAACCCGCGTAAGTGAGCCAGGTAATCGCAAAAATTCGGCGCTGACCGCTGGACAGGTTCATGGAAGCTCCGAGAAGCGCCATCCCAGCGGAATGAATCCTTCCGCCGTGGAGTGCGCGCGGTTCTCAATGTTCGCCACCGCCAGCGAATTGTTTTCCGCATTGGCAGTGCAGAGAAGCTTGCGCTCATCGCCGAGGGCCAGCGCGTCCAGCGTGGAGCCTTCCGGCGAAACAAAGGGCTTGCGAGCGCTTGCCTCGCTTGTCACTGGCTGCTTCGCGGCACTCCAGACAAGATCTGAAATGGCAACCAGATTCAGCAGGGCAAGAGTGCGCACAGAGACGCGCCGGATGGCGTAATGCCTGGAAAAGAAAAGGATCGTTGTCATCATCTTGATAGAAACCCGTGTTGTTCATTCTCACGATGAGATGTGAATGATTCATGAAAGATCGGCGGATTGGCGTGTATCGGCATACCGAGACGCCGCTTTTCGACCTGCGGCAGATGGCCGCCAAGCGCAATATCGAGATCGTCACTGCGGAGTGTACCAATCGTTTATGCGTTGCCAGGAGCCGTCCTGCTACTGGTCGTGATTTGGTTTGCTGAGAGTGCCCTGGGAAGTGGAGGTCGTGATTTCCTTGCGGATTTGGTTGGCATCGTCCACGTTGTGCAGTGCGGCCGCCTGCGCTTTGGTTTTTGGCTGGGCCACCCGCGCTTTGGAGGGATCGAAGACGTTTGTGTCCGAGGGGCGAACGGTGAATGGTTCCAGATGGAGAGTGGTATCGAAGATGCCGGTGATTTGCGCGGCAAGCGCGTCTTCGAGATTCAGCGGCTCCAGTCCCAGCAGCTCGTCGATGGTGCGGATGATAGATCCCGTGCTTGTGTGCTGATGAGAGACCGCGCCGGGAATCACCCAGGGACTGGCCACGAACAGGATGCTGCGGTGCGCATCGACGTGGTCAACACCGCCTTGCGGGTCATCTTCGGTAACAAAGAGCGCGGAGTCCTTCCAGATGGAAGTCTTTGACAGGAAAGCGACGATGCGTCCTGTCGCAAGATCGTTATCGGCAACGTAAGAAGCCCGGTATGGATAGCCATCGGCTGGACGCGTCCGCATGAGGTGGTCGTTGGGCAGACGGATCACGATCAATGCCGGAACCTTGCCTGCATCGATCCTGGCCTGGAAGTCGCGCGCGAACTCGTCCACGCGGAGTTGGTCGGGAATGCCTAGATTGAACGTGGGAAAGTTGCGATCGGTTTCCTCGAAGACCGGCTCTGGCACGGGTGAATTGAGAGCGAGGCGCTGGCCCTCGGGCTCCGCGCCGGGGATCTCTTCATTGCCTTCCAGCTCCAGGCCCTCCCCATAATTGAGAATGCCCTTGCCGCTCGCGGCAACGTGCTCCCAGAGGGAGCCAAACTCGGGCTCGTCCTCGGGCATGGGGGCATCGGCCCCGCCAAACATGGCTCTGCGACCGGGCTGCGCGGCCACGGGAGATTGGGTGCGGCGGCCGCCGTACCCTGAGGTCCATGCGGTGTTGAAAAAGGGAGTTGGCATCATGCCCATCAGAAATCGATGCCCGTCGTTCGACACATCGCCATCCAAAAAAAAGTTGTCGCTCATGGCGAACTGTGCGACCAGAGCGTGCAGATTCGGAGTGACGCGCAAATGCGTGGCGGTTTTGTTTTCCTGGGCCCAGCCGTCCATGCCGAAGCGCGCCAGCGCGGGATCGCCATTGGCGCCGGCAACGTCGCCGAGCACCTCGTCGTAGGTGCGGTTTTCGCGGATCACAAGGAAGCAATGCTGGAGATGCGGGAGTGAGAGATTGTCTGTGATGGCTGCCGTGTTGGTGGCGATCACCGTTGCCGTGAGGGAATCAGCCGGTGGCAAGCTATCGACAGGAATGATGCTCAAGCTGCCGAATTCGAGTGACCCGATGTATGCGGGCATCTCGGGATTGTGGTTTGTTCCGCCGTTCGGTCCCGTACCCTTGCCCTTGGTATTCACAACATAAAGGATCTTGCCGTCGGGCGAAAACGCCACCGCCGAGGGATTCCATCCCACCGGAATATGCTCGATCACCCGCAGGCTTGCGGCATCGAGAACGCCGACGGCATTGATTCCCGACTCCGCAACGTAAAGCCGGTTCTCACGCAACGCCAAACCGCTGGGCATAATGCCGCGCAGTGGCCGGCCCGCGCGATCCTGAAAGCGGCTGCCTGCAAACGGCGAAAGATCGGATCGCCCGAGAAGGCGGGTTCCGTCGGCGCTGATCTTCACCACTTCATCTTGATGCGCCAGCGATACATATACCGCATGGCCATCGGCAACCACACCGGTAGGCGCCGCACCGCCTACGACTCCTCCGCTGTCTTCCTCGATTTTTGCTCCAAGCCGCAGCTTCGCTGTGACTGAAGGATGCATGCGGTCGCGCACATCGTAGGTCCATAGAGAGCTGCCGCGAACAGAGTTTTCATCGCCCAACCCGGGAATCTTCTTGCCTTCGACCGTAGCTCCTTCGCGGGCGGCCTTTGACGGATATCCGAAGGCCGGAAAACGGAGACCCGTATTCAACTTGTCGTCCTCGTCGTATCCGGGCACGGTGGAGTACTCGAACAGGCCTGTATTGGTGACGTACAGTTTCCCTCCATCCGGCGACAAGGCGAGGCCAAAGGGGTAAGCGCCGGTCGGGACCTGACTCACTCGGGTCAGTGTGCGCGCATCGACAATGACGACTCTCCAGTTGCCCTGATCGATCGCGTAGAGAGTCTTGCCATCGGCAGAAGCTACTACCGTGGCCGCAAAACTACCCTGCCAAATCTTTCCCGCCATAGGACCGTCGAGCGAAACCTCGCCGGCCGGCTTCCAGTCGCTGGTCCGATAAGCGCGAATCTTCCCCGAGTCGCCGGTGGCGACATAGAGCAATGCTCCGTCAGGTGAATAAGCGAGACCCGCGTGGACCTCTATGGATGGATCATTTTCAGAATGTGGTCTCTTGATTCCAGACGCAACGTGGATCTCCGCTGGCATGCGCTGGACCGTAGGCGCCATACCTGCCGGATCGGCGATGACATTCAGAGCGAACGGAAACCCAATCGAGGGAACGGAGATCTGCCGGCCGTCGGGCCGCACGGAAAGTGCGAATGGGTAGGGGGCAAGCGGTATCCAGCTTCCTGCGGGGCGAATTTCACGCCCATTAGGGAGCACGGCGGCCACGTTATCTTGTGCGAGCACAACGCCAAGCGGCAAAAGGGCTGGGCACAAAACGCAGGCCAGGAATATAACACGCATGGCGAATTCCCTCGGTGATTGAGGCGAGTCTACTGCAAAGAAGCGGTCACGATATTAAGGACCTGCAAAATCGATGTCCTGTCGATTGTGGCGAGTTCCATATCTTTGACTGGAATCGGACATCGAATTTATTAGGCCGTCATCAGCCTGTCCACCAGACCACCACATACTATTCCCATCGCAGCAAGTCGTCTCAGTTGGTTATGGAGGCGTAAAGTGCAGAAGCACTTTGCGATTTTATATCCGTTTCCAGTCGGACAGGGTTCAACTTGGCGATCTGAAAGAGAGGACAGTGCGGATGAGATCTGGCGGTCTCCTCCGATTGACTCTGAGCAACATATAGGAGGGTTGACAAAAATGAAAATCGGCAAGAATTTGAGGCGATGCAAGAGTGTCTTTTCAGTAGCAGGCCTTCTGCTGGGTCTGTTGTCAGTAGTTCTTCCAGCCAGCGCACAATCCGTCCATGGAGCGATTATCGGTTCGGTAACAGATGCTACGGGCGCCGTAGTTTCAGGCGCCACCGTAATCCTGACTGACACCGATAAGGGCGTCGTGCGCACTACGACCACCAGCGCTATCGGCGACTATCAGTTTCTAGATGCCCAGGCGGACCACTATAAAGTGCAGGTCGAGGCTCATGGGTTTAAGAAATGGTCGACGACAGGAATACAGTTGAATACTCTGCAAACCCTGCGTGTCGATGCGATGCTGCTCGTTGGCAGTGCATCGGAAACCGTGCAAGTCTCGGGCGAAAACACCGGTGTGATCGAGACGGAGTCGGCGAATATCACGACCACATTCAACGCTCAGGATGTGCTGAACCTTCCCTCAAACTTCCGCGCCAGTTCGTCAGGTACGTCGGTTCTAGGCGCTGAGGCCGCCATGCCCGGTGTGCAGGCGGATTCGGGACAATATGCTGTTGAGGGAAACCTGCCGTTCGAATCGGACACTACCGTGGATGGAATCACCACGGCTCAAATCAGTGGAGGCGAGGCCAATTCTCTAATCCAACCCTCTGCTGACGATGTGGCTTCGTTTCGTCTGTCCGGCGTACTGACCAATGCCGAGTTTGGCGACCCTGGCCAGGTGACGATTACCACCATAGCAGGGACAGCTACGTTTCATGGCGCCGCATGGGAATATCACCAAAACTCGGGCATGAACGCGAATACCTTCGGGTCCATTGTTAAGCCGCATATGGTGGCAAACACTTTTGGCGGTAAGCTGGGCGGACCGGTGATGATTCCTCACCTATATAATGGCCGCAACCGTAAGAGCTTCTTTTTCGTCGATTACGAGGGTTTCCGTCTTCCGGAGAGTGTGACCGAAGAGGCCACAGTGCCCACAAAGGCGATGACGGAAGGCGATTTTACAAACTACTCGAACCCCTCCGCAACCTACACCGGCTTAACAGACCCTTATACGGGCGCTAGTTGGGGCAATACAATTCCAACCACGGCCATAAGTTCGGTTGCGAAACAGTTTTTGACGCTTTACCCCACCCCAAATGTAGCGGCAATAGCAAACGGCGCCACGGTACCCACGACCTCGTATGTGAACGGAGAGTCGCCAAACTACTACAGCAATGTGTCCACACCCCTTTCATCGAACCAAGTTGACGTCCGCGGCGACCAATACTTCGGCTCGAACCAGAAGTTTCTGCTGTGGGGCCGCTATAGCCAGTTGCACTTCCCGACTGTTGAGGCACAATCCACACCCTTTCCCAACCAGATCGAAGCCAACGCGAATCAGAATCTTTCCGCCAGCCTGAGCTGGACGATTAAGCCGAACCTGCTTAACGTTTTTGTCTATGGCTTCAGCCGCTGGAACAATGCGGAAAGCAATGCTTTCAATGGCCTAAGTTTCACGCAGGGCTTGGGTTTGCAAGGGTTAAATGATTTGTGGTATAATGGGCTTCCATACATTTCTTTCAGCAACATCACGAGTCTACCGAACGGGATGTTTAACACTCCCCAGCAACAGAACACCTACTCTTATATCGAAAACTTGTCATGGACTAAGGGACGCCATGACCTTAAGTTCGGCGGCGATGTTCGCACTTACGTATACATCACCTCAACCGGCATCACCAACGGAGATAATTACGGAAACTTTTACTTTAGCAATACAGGCGACGCTGCGGGCACCTTCACGGGAGTCGATTTTGCCGATTTCTTGGTAGGTATTCCCGACTCGACATATTATGACGACATAACCACTGGCGATGACATGTCAAGTGCGGAGTACCACGCTTACGCCCAGGACCATTGGAGGGTCGCGCCAAGACTGTCAATTGACCTCGGCGTGCGCTATGAAGTTCGCCCGGGCTTCTATGACAAGCATGGCTTCTTTAGCAACATGGATTACAGTGTGCCGCTCTCGGCCAAGATGATCTATCCGGCAATTCCGCAACCCTGGCTACAGTCGTCAGTCAACCTTGAGTCCGCCAATGCCTGCGACCCGGACGGTGTCACCAACACGAACAGCGCGACTGTGAACGGCGCACCATGCATGCCCGTTGTCAGCAACACTGAAGCAGGCTTGCCCAAAGCCCTGCGCACCTTTGATACGAATCGCGTCCTGCCCCGCGTGGGTTTTGCATATCGCTTGACGAACGACAGCAGGTGGGTTGTGAGCGCGGGTTTCGGATTGTACAACGTCAGTGTCCTGGGCCAAACTGCCCACTCTCTGACGGGAAACGGTATGCAGGGCACCGAGTACGGGTACACGAACGCGTCCAATCCAAGCACAGGCCAGCCGCTATTCGCATGGCCGGAGATCGGCCTGAGCTCGGGAGGCGCCGCCTGCACCACCTGCTATGGCACGGATGAAATGAACGCCAGCATTGACGTACATTTTCACGATCCCGAGACAGCTCACTGGACTTTGAACCTGGAACATGACCTTGGCCGGGGCTATGGGTTGCGCGCGTCGTACACCGGTTCCGAAACGGCCCACCTGAATTTGAAGCAAGATCAGAACACGATACCGCTATCGAGCACCGTTTCAGCCTACAATCAACCGTTCAGCGCTCGTCGTTTCCCCAACTGGGGCATTTTGATGAACTACGCCTCCCAAGCCACCTCGAATTACAACGCACTTGAGGTTGAAGGCACGCACCGCATGCAGCACGGTCTTCAGTTCGACTCTACATTTGACTGGGCCGCGGCTTTCGGGGATGACCAGGGCGCCAACACCAGCCATTTCGCTTGGGAGCGCGGCGGCAGTGTGTTTTCCTCCTGGGTATTTGACAAACGACTGGACTACGGTAGGATGGCAGGTCTGCGACGCCTGCATTGGCTGAACACCGCGATCTACGATCTCCCCGTGGGCCGTGGCCAGCTATTCGGCTCAAACATGCCGAGGGCTATCGATGCCGTCGTCGGCGGCTGGCAGCTAAGCAACATCTTTACCTGGCAAACCGGCTCCTATCTTACGCCGAGCTTCTCCGGTGGAGAAGGCGACCCGTCCGGCACTGGTTCCGGACTCGATGCGTCTCTGGCTGGGTGGGTTCCCACCGGCGCTGCGCAGCACCCGGACCTCGTACCTGGCACAAGCTGGAGGCCTGCGCACCAAGGTCGATCGAATTGGATCAACCCTGCACACTTTGCCTGTCCCGGCTGGTCGGGGTGGCAACCGGGCGAAACCTGCGCTACCGGCGCCGGCTACAAAGCGAACGGAACGCCGGTCTCCACCCACGGTCCTGCCCTCCCGATCGGCCGCTTTGGCAATAGCGGAGTCGGCACAATAGAAGGCCCTGGCTATATCCAGCTGAACAGCGGTCTGGCGAAGATCTTCTCGCTCCATGAGAGTTTTAAACTCCGAATTGAGGCAACTTTCATGAACGTGACGAACCACACCGAATTAAACGAGAAAGACCTCAACCTGAATCCATCGAGCGCCAGCTTCGGCGTTATCACGGCGGGACTTGGAGGTCGTAGCGCTCAGATTGCGGCGCGGCTGGACTTCTAATCACACTGCAGATCATCAGATGGCGAGTGGGCTCTGTCCACTCGCCGCACGTTTGTCCTGCGAAGCGCCGCGATCCCGAAGAGAATTGCGCGAAATCGGATATCAAAATCAGTTGAAATGAAGCGGCATGATTCCTATTCTGGCTCTGGATTAGAGAAAGGCGCCTGTGAAGAACCATGATTGAAACCAATTTCGCGGGTTGCGCAAGGAAGGAAGCATGACCGGCGGCGCAACAACATCTCTTGCGGCTGTGTTTACCGCGGTCGGCGAGCCCCTGACCCTTAAGCGGTTTCCTTTACCGGATTTGAGGGGCAGCGAGGTGCTGGTTCGCGTTCGTTGCGCGACAATTTGCGGAAGCGATCTTCATTCTTATTTTGGCCGCCGTCATTCGCCGATACCCAGCGTGCTTGGCCACGAGATGGTGGGTGAGATTTCGGCCATCGGACCCAAAGGCGCCGGAGATTTTCACGGCGCTCCGCTTCAGATCGGCGATCGCGTGACCTGGTCGATGGTGTGGAGTTGCGGCGAGTGTTTTTACTGCCGTCGCGGCTTGCGGCCCAAGTGTGAACGCCTTTTCAAGTTCGGTCACGAGGAAATCACTGCCGAGCGCTCGTTGATTGGCGGCATGGCCGAGCACTGCTGGCTGCCTGAGGGCACGGCGATCTTTCGTGTGCCCGAGGACGTGCCGGACACCGTGGCCAGCCCCGCCAACTGCGCCACCGCCACGGTTGCCGCCGTGTTTCGCTACGCCGGGACAATGAAGGACGAGGTTGTTGTTGTCCATGGCGCTGGAATGCTGGGACTGACCGCGTGCGCCATGGCAGCTTCTGCGGGTGCCGCGCAGGTCGTCGCCCTCGAGCCCGATCCGCGCCGCCGCGAAGCAGCGTTGAAGTTCGGGGCCAGCCTCGCGCTTGATAGCACGCTGGCGCCGGCAGAGATCCTGGCTCGGGTGAAAGAACTGAGCGGGGGCCGCGGCGCGGACGCGGGTTTGGAATTCGCGGGCTATCCCGAGTCCATCGAGTTGGGCTTGAACCTGCTCGGCATGGGCGGACGGTTCGTCATGGCCGGAGCCACGTTCCCCAGCCGTCCCGCGCAGATCGCAGCCGAGCAACTGGTGCGGCGCATGATTCAACTGCAAGGCGTCTACAACTACAACCCCGAGGATCTTGAGTTTGCGCTCGACTTTCTCGCCAAGGTTGCGGGGCGGTATCCCTTTGAGGAACTTGTGGGAGCGAAATTTTCGTTGCACGAAGTCAACGCTGCAATTGCCTTTGCCGAAAAAGAACATCCCCCACGGGTTGCATTGGTTCCGTGAAATAAAAACACACCATCTGAGGAGAGAACATGAGCCATGTAAGTAACGCGAAGCAAGGTGTTCGCGCAGTCATTTTCGATATTTCGGGAACCGTTCTCGATTACGGGAGCCGGGGGCCGGTTTTGGCGTTTGTCGAGCTTTTCTCACGTTACGGCGTAACGGTTTCTGCTGAGGAAGCGCGCAAGCCGATGGGCACACACAAGAAAGACCACATCTGGGCCATGATGAACGAGCCGGAGATCGCCGAACGCTGGAAGAGGGCCAACGGCAGCCTGCCCACGAAGGAGAATGTGGACGCCCTGTACGGCGAGTTCACGGCCATCCAGATGGAGGTACTGAAGAGGCACTGCGACGTGCTCCCCGGCGTGCCGGAGGTTGCAGCCGAATTGCGCCGCCGCGGCATCAAGATTGCGAATACCACCGGATTCGACACGGGCATGATGGTCGACCTGATTCCACTGGCGGCCCAGGGCGGTTACACTCCCGATCTCTGGGTTAGCCCCGATCTGGTCGCTAAAGGTCGGCCGGCGCCCTGGATGGCGTTCTATGCCGCACAAAAGCTGGATGTTTACCCGATGTCTGCCTTCGTCAAGGTGGGTGACACGCCCGCCGATGTGGCCGAGGCGCACGCCGCCGGAATGTGGGCAGTTTCCATTACGCGGACGGGCAACGAAGTGGGCCTCTCGCAGGCAGAACTGGCGGCTCTCAGTCCCGACACACAGAAGGAGCGCATTGCCGCGGCGCGGGCGCGCCTGGCCGCATGCGGTCCTCACTACGTCATTGAAGGCGTCGCCGATCTGATGCCGGTCATTGACGACATCACATCCCGAATCGCCCGCGGTGAGCATCCGTATTAACGAAAAAATCACAAAGCAGGGGTATTCTCTGCGTATGTACTCCGAATCGGTTTCTCAACTGTTCGACGCCGGCCGGGCTCTGCCTGACCTGGATCGTGAGTGCGCCTATTGGTCGCGACCGGACGGAAAGATCTTTCTACAGCATTTCTATCCGTCGCAGATGGTCAGTTATCCTCCTCACACTCACTCCGAGTACAACATTGTGGTTTGCCTGGGAGGCGCGGTCTCTAAATCGCAGATGGGCGAGAACCATGTGATCGAAGCCGGCGAATCGATGGTGGGGAACTTCGGCGTGGAGCATGCGAGCAGCTATGAACGGGCGAACAGCGGGAGCGATTCTGTAAGTCTCACTGTGGACCGGCGCATCCTTTCTCGCCTCGTGCCGGACTACGAACTCATCGAGGGGGAGGGACACCGCGTTCCCGTCCTCCTCGGCCGCATTGACTCGCCGGTGTTGTACGCTTGTGCTCGCGATGTCGTGAATGAGTTGAACGAGCGCAGGCCCGGTTATGGCCTCGTCGTGGAGGGGCTGGCGATGCGTATGCTCATTGAGACACTGCGCGCCTGGCCGGTGAGGCGCATTGAGCAGTGCGAGGTGGATTGGACGCCACGCCTGCCTCGCCGCGACTTTGTGCGCGCCTACGAGTTTATGCGCTGGTGCCGAAAAGACGACTTCCGGCTCGACCACCTCAGCCGCATGCTGGGCAGCAGCGAAGCGCGCTTTGCGCGCCTGTTTCGCGCCTCTGCAAATGAGAGCCCCGCCAGTTTCTTCAATCACATCCTTCTTTATCGGGGCAGTACGCTTCTGTGTGAAAAGTCGCTTTCGGTAAAGGAGATCGGCTACATGCTCGGCTTCAAGACGGCCAGCCATTTTGTGGTTGCATTCCGCCGCGAGTTCGGAACCACTCCGCTGAACTATCGCCAGAGAGCGCTAAGCGAAGGACTGCCGCCGCAGCCATTGCGGCCTAACCTGCAGACGCAAGGCCCGAAACTCACCGAAGTTGCTTAACAGGATTTGACACGGCAGACGGCTCGTCGCCAGCGCGGCCGTCTGCCCATGCAATTGGAATGTGCTTACACCAGCGCCGGTTGCAGAGTCGGAACGCCCATCTCGGCCATTACCCTTCCGACGGCCGCGGTAAGGTCTTCCAGGTCGCTCGGAAAGATACGCCCGATCGTCCCGATGCGGAAGCAATCCGCGTCGCCCACTTTGCCGGGATAAATGACATAGCCTTTTTCGTTCAGGCGGCGGTAAAACTCCTCGAACTTGAAATTCGGATGCTCGGGATAGCGGAACGACGTGATGATGCAGCTCTGATCTTCCGGCTTCAGGTATTCGGCGAAACCCATGGCACGCATGGCACGCATCAGCGTCTCGTAGTTTTTTTGGTAGCGCGCCCCGCGGGCCGCAACACCGCCCTCCATCTCCAGTTCCAGCAGGCCCTGACGAAAAGCGCACAGCACGTGCGTAGGCGGCGTGAATCGGAACTGCCCATCCTTCTCAAGACCCTTCAATTGCGCCAGAATATCCAGGCTCACGCTTCGCGCCGAACCCGCCGAGGCTTCAAGTTTCTTTCGGTGCGCAATCACGAATCCAAAGCCGGGCACGCCTTCAATGCACTTGTTGGCCGAGGAAACCATGTAGTCGATGCCGGCTTCCTTCACATTCAAGGGGACGGCTCCAAAGCTGCTCATGGCATCGACAAAATAGCTGCGCCCGAAATCCTGCACCACCTTTCCGACTTCTTCCACGGGATTGATGAGTCCCGTGGTGGTCTCGCAATGGATGATGGCGACGTGGGTGATGGCAGGATCCTGCTGGAGCCTGGCCGCGACTTCCTTTTCAGGATGTGGCTTGACATTGTCGGGATAGGTGATGGTTTCAACGGGAATCTTCAGCGCGGAGGCGATCTGCACAATGCGCCGCCCGTACGCGCCGTTGACAATCACAAGGATCTTGCCGTTGGCCGGCACCGTCGAGGAGACGACGGCCTCAACGGAATAAGTGCCGCTGCCTTGCATGGGGACACAGGCATATTCCTCATCGCTCACGCCGGCCAGCGCCAGCAGGCACTGGCGGATCTCCTTGACGATGCCGATAAACTCGAAATCGCGCGAGCCCAGGTCGCGCAGCATCGTTTGTTTGATGGTTCTACTGGTATTGAACGGACCTGGTGTAAAGAGCAATTTGTCTTTGGACGTCATGTGATCCTCTCAGAAAGAATGAAGCGCTGGCGACGGGAAGGCCCTTCGCGTATTCCTGCCCACGCAGGCCGACACGCCTCCCAATGTGTCCTTCCTCTCAAGCGTAGGGTGACGCGCCGGGACGGTCAACGCCATTCGATGTCCAAAAAGAATCAAATGAAAACTGCCAAATCGGCTATTCGGAAGCCGCCGCAACTGGCAACGGCAAGCAATGTCGCGAATCTGCGCCGCTGAGGTTACTCGGCCAGAATCGCGCGCAGATCCCGAATCGTGAAATAGGCGCCACGACGGGCCGCGGAACGGTTGGCGAGCACCTTGCACAGTTCGCCGCCGGGATCACCGAGGCAGGTCAAAACGATTGCGGCGCGCGAAAAATCTTCCTCCCTGGTGTACCCGCTGACGGTAACCACGCAACGCATGCCCGCAGCCACGGCCGCAAGCACTCCGTTGTTTGAGTCCTCGACGACTATGCAGTCGCGGGGCGCAATGCCCAGCCGCTCGGAAGTCAGCAAGTAAATATCGGGCGCGGGCTTCTTGACCTTGACCACATCGCCGGCCATCATCAGTGCGAAGCGCGCGGCGGTTTCAGCTCCCATGGCGTGGTGCAGCACGGCCTCCACTGACTCCTGTGCCGACGTCGAGGCGACCGCCAGCGTCCAACCATCCGCGAGCGCTTCCTCTGCCAGGCGCCGCACGCCCGGCCGCGCGGGAAGTTGCCCTGTGTTGACCATCTCCTTGTAAATAGCGCTCTTGCGCTTGTGCCATACCGCGATGAGTTCACCGCGTCCCAGTTCATCCTTTGGCGGCGAGTATTTCTTGAGAAAAGCATCTTCGCTGAACAGGCTGGCCATGCGTTCCTTGCCGCCGCCGATCTTGAGTTTGCGCCCATACTCCTCAACGCTCCACTGCCACGGAACGCCGAACTCGCGCCACATCTGGTTGAAGGCAGGCAAATGGCCGAATTGCTCGGTGTCGGCCAGGACTCCGTCGCAATCGAAGATCAGCGCCCGACTCATCAGGCCCTCCCCGCGCTGCCAAAGACGCGCATGTAGTTGGCGGCCATGGCCTGAACATTCTTTTTCACCGCCGCCAGCAGCTTCAGCGGATCGTATTCGGTTGGCCGCTCCGCCAGGTAGGTGCGGAAGCTGTCGGCAAAGGTGATCTTGAGCTGGGTCGAAATATTGACCTTGACCGCGCCGCGGGCAATCAGTTCCTGAAAGACCGGGTCACTGAGCCCGGTGCCGCCGTGCACAACGAGCGGCATAGGCTCGGCAGCCACGATCTCCGATACGCGTTCGAAATTGATCTTTGGCTCGCCTTTGTACACTCCATGCGCCGTCCCGATGGCAGGCGCGAAGCAGTCGATGCCGGTTTCGCGCATGAACCGGAGGGCTCGGTCCAGGGTGACCACTGCGCCGCCGTATTCGCTGCCCACGCCGTCTTCCACGCCCTTGATGGCCTCCAACTCACCTTCGACCTCGACACGATGGCTGTGCGCCAGAGCCACCACTTCGCTGGTCTGCGCCAGATTGTCCTCATAACTGAGGCCGGAGGCATCGAACAGGACCGAGTTCCAGCGGAAAGCAACGCACTCTTCGATGACCTTGCGGTCGGGGCAGTGGTCGAGATGCAGCGTCGCGGGAATGGAAACCCGGTTCGCCATCTCCTCGAACAGGATGCGAATGAGCCGCGCGCCCATCTGCTTGACGGTCTTTACCGATACCTGAATGATGACCGGCGACCCGGTTTCCTCGGCTGCCGCCAGCACGGCCTCCATCGTCAGATCATTGACAATGTTGAACGCTCCTACCCCATAGCGGCGGCGAAAGGCATCTCCTAATATCTCTTTCAACGAGATCACAGGCATGGCATTCTCCTACGGCCGATTCAGCATAGGCGACATGCGCGCCGGACACAACTGATTTGAATATCCGATTTCCGTCGAAAGCCGGGAGCTATTAACGATTTGGTGGCAAGCCGGTTCCTGCGCGCAAGGTCTCTGACCGTTTGATCTTGTACCATCTTCGTGCCCCATCCTTTCGCCTTTCTTCTGACGAAAGGGTGGGATAGCACGGATTTCAAAGAGCAAATTCAGATTGTCGGAGATCTAGAAAGCGCTGATCATCCGCATGGATGGTCTTGGACAGGACTATGTTGAACAGATCAAGGCCCAGGTTCTTTGGCTTGATTATCGGATGGAGCATCGCGACTGAACGGCCTCTCGTACGGCTTGTCCTATCTTGCTCGCCTTGCGACGAGTAAGCAGTTGACAGACAATGGCCAGATAACAGGCCAGGGTGCCGAGCGACAGGGTGGTCCCTCGAAAGCTTCAGATTTCTGATCCACAATCTGATCCACAAAAAGTTAGGTCTTCTACGACTTCGGTGATCTTAGGCGTTCCCCACGTGTTTGTAAGTCGTTGAAAAACCTAGAAGTGGAGCGCTGTCACGGCAGAGGTCGCGGGTTCGAGCCCCGTCGTCCCCGCCATCATTCCAAAGTACGTAAGAGTGAATGGCGATTAAAAGTGACAGCCCATCAGGGTCCGATAAGGGTCCAATAAGCCCGCTACTGGACAGATTGCGGGTGTTTTTCATCGCTCTTCTGACCCACATCTGACACCATCATCCTGACAACCTTGCTCTGTGCGGCTCGCTTTGTTGAGTTCACTGCCTGCGCGTAAACGTCGAGCGTGATCCTGCTGGTAGCGTGACGCAAAAGCTCCTAAACGGTCTTGACATCCTCTCCATTAGCCTTCAACAACGTGGCGAAGGAGTGCCGGAAAGTATGTCAGCCGATGTTCTTGTGAATGCCGGCTTCACGTGCGACCGGTAGTATGTGGCGCTTCATGAGATTGTCCGGCCAGTAGGGCTGCGCGCCCCTCATCGTCGGACTTGCGAAGACGTAAACCATGTTGGATGTCCACCGGCAGAGACTACCGGGCTGCTCGCGACACGTTATGCCGCCCTTCCTGCTGCATCCCCCGTCCATGCATCGAGCACTTTGCCTTAACGAAACCTGAACAGAGGATCCACCCTGAGCCTGTCACAGGTGAATCCAACCGCTACGAATCAGCGCCAGCGATCCAATTGCGACAACGATCCAAAGAGAGACACCTTGCAGCAATGGCCGTACGCCAACCTCATGAAGTGTCTTCTTGGATAGTCCGGTTCCAACCAGGAACAGGGTGACGGTGAGGCCAACAACGCCGAGATGCTTGAGATCTGGGTAGATTGCCCGGAATGGGTGTAGGTATGTATTGGCCACTGCCGCCAAACAGAAGAACAGAATAAACCAGGGCCAGTGAATGCTCGTTTTGCTTTTCTTGACCAGAGCGGTCCCGATCGACACGGGTACGATCCATAATGCGCGCGCCAACTTGACCGTTGTACCAACAGTAAGCGCCACTACGCCGAACTTTGCCGACGCGCCGACCACGGAACTTGTGTCGTGAATGGCCAGCGCCGCCCAGAGCCCGAATTGCGTCTGCGTCAGGTGCAACGCTGTTCCAATCGCCGGAAACGCAAGCAATGCAACCGCGTTCAGAACGAATACCGTTCCGAGGGAGACAGCAATCTCCTCTTCGCTCGCGTTGGTGATGGGTGCAACTGCGGCGATGGCGCTGCCGCCGCAGATGGCCGTACCCGCGGAGATGAGAAACGAGGTTCCTTGCTTCACGGCGAGCACTCTTCCCAAAGCCCAGCCCAACAGCATCGCGAAGCTGATGCTGATCGCCGTATAGATGAATCCAGACCGTCCAACGCGAATCACCTGTTCAAGGTCCATGCCGAAGCCCAGACCTACGACGGAAACCTGAAGGAGAAGTTTCGACAAACGCTTGGCATCGAGATGATAGGGATGAACAAAGCTGAAACCGTAAACGATGCCGAGAGCTAGTGCTATTGCCGGCGATAGATAGCCACTAGCCGCTAAGATCAATCCAGCAAAAAAGATGTTCTTGGACATGATCCAAGTATTTCTTAATATCGTGGTCGCGTCCAAGCAGAAGGACTTATGTCCTATTTGTGTTTTTTATGAGCGGTCGGAGGCGCTGATCGCAGAAGCTGAATCGATGTTCTCTGCATGCCTGCACTGGCAAAAAGAAACTTCCGAAATTCATTGGCCAATCCCCGCGGCTCGGCGCCGGAGGCGTACGCGACAGAAAAGTCCCGTTTGATGCGTAGGCCCGCGACTTCCACAATTTTGAAATGCATACCAAGCCGCAGATCCTTTGCTATCGCCCAACGGGACACGAACCCTACACCAAGTCCAGCTTCGACAGCGGACTTGATGGCCTCGGTTGAGTCCAGTTCCATCACGATCCTCATTGAATTCTGCTTGAGCCCCTGCCGTTCCAGCGCCATCTCAACTACCCGGTGCGTGCCGGAGCCACGCTCTCGCATTAGCAAGGATGCTGTGGCGATTTCCGAAGGAGAGATCGACTCCAACTCAGCCCACTCGTGCCCGGCAGATACGATCAGGACAAGCTCGTCCTCCAGAAACGGCTCGGACTTGATGGCGCGGCTTCGCGCAGGCCCCTCAATCAACCCCAGCGCGATCTTCCGCGTTTCGATCGCCTCCACGATATGTTCAGTATTGGCGCTGATCATGGTGGGGTGAACGCGCGGATGCTCCCGCAAGAAACTGCCCAGCAGACGGGGCAAGACATACTGGGCAATGGTCGTAGATGCCCCAATGGCCAGTTGCCCAGCGTGATCCCCGCTCAGCGCGGCAATCTCATGTTCAGCCCTGACCAAGAGCGCGTTCACCTGCTGAGAGTATCCCATGAGAAGGTTGCCGGCCTCGGTCAACGCAATGTGCGCTCCAGTCCGATCGAAGAGTTGAACGCCAATATCCTCCTCAAGCGCCTTGATCTGGAAGCTGACTGCGGGTTGCGTCAGATACAGCTCTTCAGCGGCCTTGCGGAAGCTACACTGTTCAGCGACGGTCCGGAAGACAACCAGGCGAAAATTATCGAGACTTGCCATAAGACGATTAGAACACCGCCGCGTAGAGCTAGAGAGATTCAGCGACACTTCTCCGCTATCGCCTTCTTGGTTCAAGGCATTCCGGCATTCGAGTCGGCATTTAGGCATCGAAACGGCAGAATTCCAAGGGTCTTTCGATCCTGATTCGAGCTCGATGGAGTAGCGCTTTCCCAGCCGTTCCCTTTGCATAGATTGAATTGAGGGCCGGCTGCGGTCTACAATCTGAGTTTTCCGGCTTGGTATTCTGCACTGGAAGGAGCATTGGTTATGGCCCCCAACTCAGATACGCTTCCTGTGCTTGTTTCCGAGCCTTCAATGAACAACCTTACAGAGGCCGCGCTGCATGGGATTACACGCGCGCTGGCCTCAGTGGGACGGGCTTTCATTTGCCTTGACCCTTCGTTTCGGATACTGCACGTCTCCGAGCTACTCGGCCCGCTTCTGGATGGCAACGGCACCCTTGCTCTTCGAGGACAGCCTATAGAGGAGTTGCTCGGAGAAGACCTGTTCGGTCCACGCGGGCCTCTCCGCCAGGCTCTGCTCGACGGGCAAATGCGCGAGGGATGGCGCGCCACACTGAGGTTCGGCAATTCTGCCCCACGCTTGGTCTCAATTACGGTCGCCCCAATGATTTTCGGACCACTCCGCGATCTGTGACCCGCGGGTAAGATACCTGATTCTTCTCCGGCCGGCAGCGGAAGAGGAAGTCTGCTCCGACGCTCCCGCATTTTGTTCTGGCGCGGTCGCCTGTTCGCCACCGATGCATCGCATCTTCAGGCTGGTGGAGACTCTGCAGGATAGCGAAGCCAGCGTGCTCATCACCGGCGAAAGCGGATCAGGGAAAGAGGTGGTTGCTCGCGCTATCCATCAAAACTCAACGCGCTACAGCGGACCGTTTGTCGCGGTAAATTGCTGCGCACTGCCGCCAGACCTTCTGGAGTCGGAGCTTTTCGGGCATATCCGCGGCGCATTCACTGGCGCCGTCCGGGACCGCATCGGCCGTTTCGAGTTGGCCTCACAAGGCACCCTCTTCCTGGATGAGATCGGCGAGCTACCGCCTCAGCTTCAGGTGAAGTTGTTGCGCGTTTTGCAAGAGCGCCAGTATGAACGTGTCGGCGAAAGCGTGACCCGAACCTCGAAGGCCCGAATCATCTCAGCCACCAATATTGATCTGCGTGAGGCGTTGCAACAAGGCCGACTGCGGCCAGACCTCTATTACAGGTTGTGTGTGGTGCCCATCGAAGTGCCACCGCTACGCGAGCGCCGGGAAGATATTCCGCCGCTTGCAATCCATTTGCTCAATCGTGTCACGGCCCAGCATGGACTTGTGCGCAGAGTTTCGCCTCAGGCTATGCGGCTTCTACTCGACTATTGCTGGCCAGGCAACGTTCGCGAACTGGCCAACGCAATCGAGTATGCCGTGGCAGTCGCCAGAATGGAGACAATCCTGCCAGAGGACCTTCCAGCCGAGATACGCGAGCCATCTGTTGTTCCAGGCGTTGGAACTTCGCGCGCGCCTGGAAACGGGTTGCAGACGATTGCCAACGATGAGCAGGGTCCAGCCATTCCGCGGCTTCCAGATCCCGAGGCTGTCCGCTTGCGCTCGACCCTCGATGCGCATCACTGGAAGAGAGCTGACACTGCCTTAGCCCTAGGCATGAGCCGAGCTACCTTGTGGCGGCGGATGCGGGAGCTGCATTTAGCGTAGTTGAAAATTGAGAGCAGCACTTTGTTTCAAAGTGCAACGATATGATGCAACGTATTGATGCGCTTCCGTCCTGATTTCCACTGAAGCTATTCATTCTAAATGTTGACTCCTTTGGCGAGAGAAGTGCTGTTCCCGCCTGTCGAGATTCCGTTCCCGCCGCAGGGGAAGCAAAGCGGCGCACTCCACACGGTCTCGCGGGGACATCTGAATGAAAAGAACGAAGAATCAATGGTTTGGATCAGTTTTTAACCTCTTGGCCGCTTTATTGTTTTTGCTGTTATCTCCACTCGGCCTTCACGCCACTGACGGGCATTTTCTGCACGGAGCCGGTCCGGTCAATGAAGCCATGGGAGGCGCCGATACTGGCATCTGCCTTGACGCCACCGGCTCGATTGCCTGGAATCCCGCTTGCTCAGTCGAGTTCAAAGGCCGGCGCTTCGAGTTTCATGGAACAGGTTTCGCGGCATGGAGAGACCTCTCCAGCACAGTGGATGCCAACGCCTTCGGTCCTGGCGTTCCGGAAGCTACACTCTCAGGCACGACGGTCAGCCACCGCGATGCCTCCTTCATGCCGGGGATGGCCTTCATCTACCACCCGCAGGGAAGCCGGAACGCATACCACGTTGCCATGCTCGCCGTCAGCGGCTTCGGCGTGGATTACAACCAGAACACGAATTTCTCCAATCCCATTCTCACGCCTCAGCCGCCGAACGGCTTCGGCTTTGGCAGGATACGGTCGAATTATTCACTGCTTGAGATTCCGATTGGCATGTCGCGGCAGCTATCGAAGAATCTATCGGCCGGAGCCTCCATCGCGCCGGCGTTCTCCATGTTGCAAGTGATCCCAGCGCCATTTGCCGCTCCCGTGACCGCGGGAAGCACAATGCCCTATTACCTGTCGGCCGGCTATAACGCACCTGCTCTCGGAATGGGCGCCAGCGCGGGGTTGCACTATCGGATCAACCAGCTTGCCAGCGTAGGTCTTTCCTATCACACGCCGGTCTGGTTCCAGCAGTTCACCTGGAATCGCAAGGATCTGAGTGGGGTCTCGCACGAGCTGAAGTTTCAGATGAATCTGCCTCAGTTCCTGAGCATGGGAATAGGCCTCTCACCCGCGAAGAAGACCCACATCGGCGTCGATGCACGATGGTTCAATTATGCAAACACAGCGGGTTTTGCAAAGACGGGCTTCAATGCCGACGGATCTGTTGCCGGATTCGGGTGGAACAACATCTGGGCAGTGGGCGGCGGTGTGGAGCAGCAAGTCAGCGCTACCATCAAGTTGATTGGTGGATACAATTTCTCGCAAAACCCGGTTCCGGCCATGTATGCGTTCCTGAACATGCCGGCTCCTGCCATCGTGCAGCATCACTTGGGCGGCGGAATCGTCGAGACACTGCACAACGGATGGGATCTCAACGCCACCTACTATCATGCCTTCCGCAACTCGCTTACCGGTCCGTGGCTCTCGCCGCAGGGCGCAGTTCCCGGCACCTCGGTGACCAGCAGAATGTCGGAAAACTCGCTGACCGTCGGAATGGCACGAAGCTTTTGAGAAACCGTTGGAAAGACTGCGCCTGCGGTAAAGTTGCGTGGGCGATCGGATGACCGTGACAACCATCACAGTGAGCAAGGAACGAGCAGGCTACACTCGTTCCATCTTCGTATTTGCGTATATACGCAAATACGAAGATGGAGGGTGCCAGATGAATCATGCGATGAGCGATGCATCCTGCGAGTTGCTAGGCGGCTTCTTTACGATCTTCGCCCATGCCACGCGTATGCGCATCCTCTGTGCGCTTCAAAAGGAGCCCCGGACCGTTACCGAGATTGCCAACCGCGCGGGGGTGTCAGTTACCAATACTTCGCAGCATCTTCGCCTGATGAGAGACCGGGGCGCCGTGGTCGCGGAGAAGCGTGCGCAAAGCGTCTACTACCGGATTGCCGACCCTCGGTTTGCACAGGCAATGCTCCTGATTCGCGAAGCATTGTTGGAGAGGATGCAACAGGAGGCAAAAGGAATATCGGCGTCCGCGCCGCGCCGGAGACGAACCAATGTTCTTCAAACCGCTTGATGTTGGAAGCCCCAGAATCAGAAGGTTTATCAGGAGATCATATGACCGAAGCACTCGAAACACTCACAGCCGACAAGGTAATTGACGCTCGCGGTACTGCTTGCCCAGGCCCGCTTTTGGAAGCCAAGAAAGCTATTGGCGCTGTGAAGGTGGGCCAGATCATCGAGATCAGATCGAACGACAAGGGCTCACGGAAGGATATCGCCGCCTGGTCCGGAAAAATGGGCCATGAGTTTCTCGGCTTGATCGAGGCCGAGGGACATGATCGCCTGTTGGTGCGTCGCAAGAAGTAACCCTTTCCTAACTATGGAAATGTGACGCGGTCAATCCACGACGGCAGGAAGCCCGATGCCTCGATTTGGAGGCGTTGGTGGCGCGAGGTACGGCATGAGCGAACAGTTCGTTCCAAAGATATTGGTTTTGGCGACGGAGAAGTGCGCCTATCCGGGAGCCGATGCGGTCGGCAAAGCGCACCAGGAGTATCCGTCCAATGTTTATATCTTGCGGGTGCTTTCTCCGGTGCTCTTTCCCGAGGATTTCTATTTCAAATCTTACGCGGAGGGAATTGACGGTATCCTGATTGCCGCCTGCGGTTCGGATTGTCCCTATCATGGGGCCTATGACAGGTTGGCGGCACGCATCGATCAACTCACTTCACGAATGAGTGCTGGCGGACTGGGCTTCGAACGCATCCGCCTGACAGCCATCTGCACGGTATGCATCAAGGCCTTCCTCAAGGAGGTCGCACTTCTGGGCGATCACCTTCAGCGCCTCGGCCCGGTTGATACCCAGTTGGCTGAGCGGTTGCGTCTTGAGTCAGTGGTTCGTCTGCAAGCATCAGTTCGCTTCCCGCATCCTGCCGCGGTGATCGAGGGTAGCCTGCGATGAACACCCAGATCAACTCGGACTATACACCGGATGCGGTGATTGTTGGCGGCGGCATCGCGGGCCTGCAATCGGCGCTGGATCTTGCGGACCAAGGCCTGAAGGTCCTGGTTGTCGAACGCCAATCCAGCATCGGGGGGCACATGATTGCCCTCAGCAAAGTGTATCCAACACTGGATTGCGCAAGTTGCATCACCACGCCGAAGATGTCCGCGGCGGCGCATCACGCGAATATCACGATCCTCACCAATACCGAGGTCCAGGCGATCGAGTCCAAGGATGGATCGCACAAGATTCGCTTGTTGCAGAAGCCTACCTATGTGAACTTCGACAAGTGCATTGGGTGCCGTCTCTGCGAGTATGCCTGCGACACGGAGTACCCCGATCCCTTCGAAGAGGGGCTGGGCACGGTCAGGGCGATTGCCGTCCCGTTTACCAACGCCATACCGCAAAAGGCTGTTCTCGACGCAGAGCATTGCGGAACCTGCGGAACATGTGCTCGGGTCTGTCCCACCGACGCCATTGAATTCGATCAGCAGCCGCGCAGCCTTACGATTCGCACCGATGCCGTGATCGTCGCATCCGGGTTCCAATTGAATGCGGTGACTTTGAAACCGCAATACAATGCTCAACGCAGTAAGAACATCATCGCGCCGCTGACGCTGGAGCGCCTGCTGGCGCCGCATGGCCCGTACGGCCGTGTGCTCCGGCCCTCCGATGGCAAGATTCCATCCTCGGTCGCCTTTGTGCAGTGCGCGGGATCGCGAGATGAGTCGATTGGCGTGCCCTACTGCTCGCGGGTTTGCTGCATGTACTCGATCAAGCAGGCCATGCTGCTCTCCGGTTCCCTTCCCCTGGCCGATATCACGATCTACTACATGGACATTCGTGCCTTCGGAAAAGGCTACGAGCAGTTCTTTCAGAACGCCAAGGCCATGGGCATCAGCTTCGTGCGAGGCAAGGTGGCGCGGATCGATCCGGTCGAAGGCGGCGATCTTTCAGTGCATGTAGAAAGCACCGAAGATGCCTTGAATCCACTGCAAGAGCATCGTCACGATCTGGTGGTGCTGGCGCAAGGCATGATTGCGGGTTGGAACCCCTCCGCATCGACGCCAGTTGCTTGCGCAAGCGATGGCTTTGTGGCGACGCCGCTGCTGGCCGCTCCCACCTGCACAACCGCGCCAGGAATCTTTGTTGCGGGAACTGCCGCGGGACCGAAGGACATTGTCGATACCATTGCGGAGGCCGGCGCTGCGGCGATGCAGGTCAGCCAGTATCTCCACCAGAGGCGCGCCGCCGTCCTCGTCGGCTGAGGGCTTATCTCGATAACGAGTTTCAAGAGGGAAGCAATGAACAATCAGGGCGGAGATAAGGAAGACAACGCGAACGAGCCGAGAGTTGGCGTCTATGTCTGCCGTTGCGGTGGAAACATTTCCGACGTAGTGGATGTCGAGCATGTGGCCGAGATCGCGCGCCTCATTCCCGGTGTCGCAATTGCCAAGGTCCACACCTTCGTGTGCTCCGATCCGGGGCAGCAACTCATCAGCAACGACATCCTTCAAGAGAATCTCGATCGTGTGGTGGTAGCTTCCTGCTCGCCTTTTTTGCATGAACAGACCTTTCGAGGCGCCATAACTCGCGGCGGATTGAATCCCTATCTCTATGAGCATGTAAACATCCGCGAACAGGCATCCTGGGCGCACAAGCACGATCCAGCAGGCGCAACCTCGAAGTCGATTCGCATGATTGCCGCGGCAGTGGGAAGATTGCGCCATGCCCAGCCTCTCGATCAGATCAAGCTGCCTAACCATCGCCGCGCGCTGGTGATTGGAGGGGGCATTGCGGGCATGAAGGCGGCCGCCGACCTTGCGGGCCGGGGAATTCACGTACTCCTTGTCGAGCTTTCGAATCGGCTCGGAGGCCATCTCAACGATTGGGGCCGGATTTATCCAAGCGAGCGCGCCGCCGAAGAACTGGTCACCGAACTGTCGCAGCAAGTACTCGGGAATCCAAACATCGAACTTCTTCTTGGCAGCAAGGTGACCGAAGTGAATGGCTTCATTGGAAACTTCAAGGTCGTGGTTGAGTCTCAACAGTCGGTTAAGACCGCCGCTTCGAGGATCGAAGCAACTGTCGGCGCCATCGTTATGGCAACCGGCTTCCGTCCCTATCTGCCCCAGGATGGCGAATTCCTTTATCGATCCGACCCATGCGTTTTGACGATGCCGGAGTTTATCCGGCATATGCAGACCTTGAATGCTGAAGAAAGACAACTCACCTTTCAAGGCCGAACGATCCGCAACATCGCATTTCTGCACTGTGTCGGCAGCCGGCAACTGGATGGCGTTCACGAGCCTCCTCCGGGCAAGAACCTCAACACACACTGCTCGCGAACTTGTTGTACGACCATTCTTCAGCAGGCTCTTGCCGTATGCAGGAGATTCCCGCAGATTGGCGTCTTCGATTTCAATCAGGATATCCGCACTTATGGCCGAGGCGAGGAAGACTACTATACCGAGGCAAGCAAAGCCGGAGTCGTCTTCTTTCGCTACAACGGGGAAGAGCCGCCGAGAGTAGAAGCAACTCCGGCCGGCCGCAGCAAGGATGGTGCGCTGCGGGTTACGGTGAAGGATGCGCTTACCTGGGGCGAAGAACTCTCGCTCGGCGTTGACATGGTTGTGCTTGGAACGGGAATGATGCCGGGGCAAATCGATGACTTAATCGATGCCATGAAGCTTGCGACCGGCGAGGATGGTTTCCTGCAGGAAGTGCACCCAAAGCTTCGGCCGGTCGAGCTTGCCGTGAACGGCATACTGCTGGCGGGCACGGCCCAGGGGCCGATGAACGTGCAGGAGACGCTGGCCGCGGCAGGAGCAGCAGCCGTCAAAGTGGCGGCCATGTTTGCCACGGAAGAGGTCGAGCTGAATCCCTATGCGGCCGCGGTCGATCTGACGCGCTGCAGTGGAGAGGCCCAGTGCGTCACGCAATGCGACTATGAGGGCGCGTTGCGAATGATTCAGGTGGAAGTGGAAGGCAGGATGGTCGAGCGCGCGCAGGTTAATGCCGGTCTCTGCGTTGGATGCGGCGCCTGCGTGGCCGTATGTCCGCATAGAGCTATTGACCTTAACGGCTGGCGGCTGGACCAGTTCGAGGCAATGGTCGCCGGGCTGGCGGCTGATATTCCGCACAGCGAATGCAAACCCGATCTGGTCAGCATTCAGTAGAGGCGATCCAAAAAAAGCAGAGAGGAATCGAACCGTGGCGATGAAAATACTCACCTCTGAACAAAAGCAGGCGCTGGCAAGGCTGCGCGCAAGCCTCGGCGGCATCAGCGAGCAGAAGCGGCAAGCTCAGAAGCATCTGCTTGCCGCACGGAAGTCGATTCGCAAGCTGCTCGAAACGGAACCTGCCACGGTTCCAGCTATTGCCGAGGCTTTGAATATGCCGGCCGACGAAGCTCTTTGGCATGTGACAGGAATGCGGAAGTATGGAGACGTTACTGAAGTTGGCGAAGAGGGCGACTATCCACTTTTCTCCCTGGTGATTGTTGGAGAAAAGGCAGCAGTCGCACACTAGCATCTGGAAGGGCATTTCGATGGCGCGAGTAGTGGACGTATCTCTTTTGCGAAAGATCAAACGGCATGGAGCCGGCAAAACGCTGGACGTGAGCGCCTGTTTCAACTGTGGCAACTGCACGGCTGTCTGCCCTTTGGCGCAGGAGTCGGCTGGATTTCCCCGGCGCATGATTCGCATGGCTCAGGTGGGAATGGAGAGGGAGCTATTGGCCTCTGAAGACCTATGGCGCTGCTATGCCTGCGGTGAATGCACTCAGACATGTCCTCGCGAAGCAGATCCTGCCGAGTTCATGGCAGCCGCCCGCAGCTATGCAATTGCCCGATATGATTTCACTGGGCTGGCCGGTTTGGCCAGCCGATCTGCTGTCAGCAATCTACTCGTCTTTGCTGTCTTCTCCGCCTTCTTCAGCTTGCTGCTGATGGTCAGGGAAGGGCCCGCTGGCGGGCAAATCCCTCTGTTTGATTTCTTGCCAGGAGAGTGGATTCACGGCATTGGTGTGGTCCTTTTTGCCGTAGTCGGCCTCAGCGCGGCCTTGGGCGCGGCTTCAATGTTTGTACGCTTCTGGGTCGAGCGCCGCCGCGAGGGATTAACCCTTCAAATTGCGGCGCTTCCGGGGGCGATTGTCACCGCTATCTCTGACGCGTTGCTCCATCGCCGCTTTCGTGAGTGCGATTCTGCTGACAAGTTATCTGAGCCACTTCATCGGCGCCCGTGGTTCATTCATGCCACGGTGATGGGCGGCTTTCTGGCCATGCTCCTGGCCACAACGCTCGATTTCCTTCTCAAACCCATCGGCTCTCCGGCTCCTCCCTGGCACCCGATGCGCCTGCTGGGAGCCGCTGGGGGCATCGTCTGTCTTTACGGATTGACCATCGCCCTCATTCGCCGCCTGCGCGGGGCCGAAGCACCCTGGCGCAAGAGCGCATTCTCCGATTGGTTCTTTCCCGTCATTCTTGCGGCTACGGTGATCACAGGCCTATTCACGGAAATCGCTGTCTACCTACCGATGAACACCGCGGGGCACGCCGTTTTCTTTATCCATGTGGTCTTGGCCATGGACCTCGTTGCCTTGCTGCCGCTCACAAAGTTTGCTCATGCACTTTACCGTACCCTTGCCCTTGTTCTATTTGCATGGCGTCACGCGCCGGCCGCGGAAGCGGTTGCCGCGGACGCTCAGCTCTAGCTCACGATTTCAGCTTTGAAAGGAACACATCCATGACCAGCACCGCGACCGAAACGGAT
This sequence comes from uncultured Acidobacteriaceae bacterium, assembly GCA_963710875.1. GTDB lineage: Bacteria > Acidobacteriota > Terriglobia > Terriglobales > Acidobacteriaceae > Telmatobacter. The sequence continues at coordinate 432,278 of CAVQBW010000007.1, forward strand.
CTCCAGAAAGCGATTCAGCAACTGACGGAGCGCGTCAATGCGCTCGAAGTCTCCGCGGGCAATGGCCGCCTGTCAATAGGCGTGATGAGCGGCAACCTCGACACGACTATCGCTGCTTTCATCATTGCATTAGGAGCCATAGCCTATGACATGGAGGTGGATATGTTCTTCACCTTCTGGGCCACCGCTGCTTTGCGCGATCCCAAGAAATCCCCGCCCAAGAAATTCATGGATAAGATGTTCGGCTGGATGCTGCCGCGCAGTTCCCACGCACTGCCTCTTTCCAAGATGCAAATGGCAGGTATCGGTCCCAAGATGATTCGCTCCGTGATGAGTGCTCATGGAGTCAAATCACTGGAGCAACTGATGAAGGAAGCCGGCGAATTCGGGGTCCGCATCCATGTCTGTGAAATGTCGATGGGCGTCATGGGACTGAAAGAGGAGGAGATGATTGACTATCCTGGAATCGACTATGTGGGAGTAGGCAGTTTCATCCAAATGATCAACGAGTCGAAGCAGGTAGTGTTTCTGTAAGTATGCTTTCCTTGGACCCTGGCCCGCCTAGGATGTGGATCGGGGTTTCCTGGTAACCGGCACTTGTAAAGACCTTCGCGTATCGCGCACGAAGTGAGCCATCGATTTTGAGAGGTGCTCCAAAACCGACGCCCACTCTTCGAGGTGTTTTTCACCTTGCTTTGTGATCTTGTAAACTCGGCGCGCTGGACCGGATTTGTTCGTCTCCCACTCGGAACTGACATTTCCGTTGGCCTCCAGTTGCCGAAGAGTCCTGTAGAGAGCGGCCTTCTCGATCATCGCATCGGTGAGAGCGTGATCCTGCAACTGCGCACAGAGGTCATAGCCATAGGAATGGCCCTTCTGCTTGAGAAGCAGCAAAACACCCGGCTCCACAAAGCGATAGAGATTGCCCATGCCGCAGGAACAGGGATAATCCTCACCGTGACGCGCACATACCTTTCGTGGCACTACTGTCCTCCTCGCCGCCTGGCATCAAGGAAGGTCAACGGCTTCACACTATCACATCACACAGATAGATGCGAACTACACCTGAATGAACCGCCCACCCACTTGCCGGACACTAGGGAAATGGGTAGTATATAGGTGTATCTCGCACCCAGTGGCTAGCCGAAGAAAGGTAGTGCACATATGAAGATCGCCATTCCCGTCACGGGAGACAGCCTCAATCCACACTTTGGACATTGTGAGAAGTTCGCTTTTGTCGAGGTTGATTCCAAAACCAAAGAGGTCATTGCCACAACAGAAGCCCCGGCCCCGGAGCACCAACCAGGATTGCTGCCTCGATGGCTTCAGGAGCGCGGGGTGACCGTCGTCATCGCCGGCGGCATGGGAGCGCGCGCCCTCTCTCTGTTTCAGGAGGCTTCAATTGAGGTCATCACTGGTGCGCCCGCTGAAAGTGTTGCTACTCTGGTTCGCAGGTATCTGGAGGGATCGCTGGTGTCGGTCGAACATCTCTGTGAGCACGTCTGCACTCACTGAGTCTGGCGGCTTGGAATAGGGTTCGGGAGAGAATATGGCGAAGAAAAGGGCAGTCATTGTTGGAGGAGTTGCTGGCGGAGCTACCTGTGCGGCACGTCTTCGGCGGTTGGACGAGGAAGCGGAAATCATCGTGCTGGAACGCGGGCCCTACGTCTCCCTTGCCAATTGCGGCTTCGCTAGCCACTTGTCGTGTGCGCAGTCGCCTTCCAATTCGAACCCATGTCCTCTGCCGATCTGCGGCAGAAGCTTCACTACTATCTTCTCTTTATTTTCGTCATATCTTCTCTCCAGGTCAATCGGAAAACGGCCAGGAATTGCCCAGGAAATCGGGAAAGGGCAGAAGTCGTTGGGGCAGAGGTCGCGGGTCCGTTAAGGGTCCAATAAGGCTTCCTTACCCCTCCATTTAGCGCCAAAACAGGCCAACAGTGGTGTTTAGTTTTCAATCAGTTACTCGTTTCCGACTCGCTGCCACGGCAGAGGTCGCGGGTTCGAGCCACGTCGTCCACGCCAGATTCCAAATGACTTAAGTCCAATCTGGCATGTGACATCAAGGTACAAAAAGGTACAACAACGGAATATCGAGCACTGATGGGGCCAACTGGACAAAAAGTCAAAAGACGACAAGAGGCTCCCGACCGGTGGGAGCCTCTTCTGCTTTCGGAACTTAAAGCGACCGACGCTTCGCCAATATCAAATCGAGAACGCAAGGGCGTTTAGCAGGACTGATCTTGATTCACTCCGTTGAACATTGGGATCGGCAAAGAGTTGCAACAAAAGCGCGGGCTCGAAGCAGACGTAATCTGCGCGGCAGCCTTCTGCACATCGGTCCCAGATGCCTGAAACGCGGACCCGACGAGCGGCCAAACAGGCTCTTGCCCACGGGCGGCATCAAATGTTATCACGGTGCGAACAAAGTCTGGCTTTCGAAAGCCCAAATGCGGCAAAGCATACAATTCCTCGGCCTTTTTGTGAATTGCGCAGATGCGAAGAAGAACTGTCCATCGCCATTGGCCCTGCTCGGGCCGACGCCATGTAGTTCAAGTGCATTTTCGGCCATGGATCTAGTGTAAGCACGAGTGCAGGGAGCGGCCAGCACAAGCCTGTTCTTCGGGCGTTTCGTGATGGATTGTCAACCAACTCATCGACGCAGCTTGCTTCATGCGTGTCGGCAAGTGCCATGGACTCTGTCGGATGCATCAGGAATGGCAGGATGGCTCGGCGCTACCGGGTTTTAGAGAGGCTAATCGTTATCACAGAATGAGATCAGAACGACGTCATGTTCAGCACATAGTGACAGGCTCCATTGTCTCCCGACTTCGGTATACTTAGTTGCTCCGGAGGACCCGATGACCGACGTTGGCGAAATTGTCAAATCTGGTGCCGCGGACAAACTCGCAGACCTGATTCATAAGCTCGCAGGCCCCATGGCCGAGGAAGTCGGATTGATGCTCGCCGATTCGATCAAGGCGTACCGACTCAAGAACTGGCTTCGCGTCGCAGAGAAGACCAAGAAGATACTTGCCAACTCAAAAGTAAAACCAAACGCGGTACCCCCACGCTTGCTTCTGCCAATCATTGAAGCGTCCAGCGTTGAAAGCGATGAAACGCTGCAGGACCTCTGGGCGGGACTTCTCGCCAGTGCTTCTGAGCAGTCCGACCAACTCTCACCCTCTCTCATAGAAACATTGAAACAGCTCACTCCGAAAGAGGCGAAGGTTTTGTCAGATCTTTTCGATGAAGCGAGCGTGCAAGCCTTGAAAGGATTTGTCAAAAACCTCTGGTACAAGGCCGCCCAGCGCCCAGCCATGGAAACGTTCGAGCGATTAGGTATTACGCGGAGGCGCTTTGACCTGAGTCAGCCCGAAGTCGGAACCTATCAGGTTCCGGATGAGGCCGAATGGAACTCTGAGTATCTCCTCAACGATTCTGGCGGGGTTAACGAGGATAGACGCGAGCTTCACTACAACTACGTCTTTACGACCTACGGTCAGCTGTTTGTCGAGACGTGCAGAGGACCTAAGAAATCTCAGAAGATTAAAAAGTCCCTGACCGTTTCCGAATAAGTTGCATGGGTTTTGCACATCTGTCCAAACGACCTACCTAGCTCTAGCCGCTAGTTGCATTAGTCGATAAGTAATGTGAAGTCGCCCAGTGTTCTGGGATATTTGGCCGAGGCACTCACTGAGGGCAGATGGGTTCCTGGAAAGTTCGATAGGCCCTCACATCATGGGATTGCTCATGCGGCCCGATCTTGCCGCAGATCTACCACGTCAAAGAGAACGTCCCCCCATTTTTAGGGTTCTGGGTGGAGTCCGCGAAGATTCCGGTAACCCGGTTTAGTGCCAAGCGCTTGGCTTCGGTGGCACCTTGCTGGTAGACATCAAGCGTTATACGAGAAGTTGCGTGCCGAAGCAACTCCTGGACGATTTTGACGCCTTCGCCTTGCTTGCGCAGGAGACTCGCTCAATCCGTGCTGTCTGTCATCGAGAACAACAATTGATACTATTTACGGATAAGATCTTAGATTCCCAATCGCGATTTCAGTGAGCGGACGCGATCGCGGGCGACGGGAATCGACGTGCGCTGGGGATCTTTGAGGGAGAGGAGGACCTTGCCGGCAAACCATGAGTTCACCTCGTGAATCCAGTCCATATTCACGAGCGCCGAACGGTGAACGCGCAGGAACTTTGCCGGATCGAGCCGCCGCTCGAGTTCGGCGATCGTCTGATCGACACAGTGCCTGCGTCCAGCTACCACAGCGTAGGTAAGCTTATCCTGGGCCAGGAAATGAGTGACAGAATCGAGGTCCAAAAACACAATGCGCTCACCAACGCGCGAGGCGATGCGGAGCGGATAGTCGCGCCGCTCTCCGCGCAGCGATGCCGCCAGTTCCTTGAGGAGCGCAGGTAAGTCTGGGTTGCGCTGCCAATCCGGTTTGATGGTTGGGCAAAGCCGGTCGAGCTTCTTCAGCGCGCGCGCTAACTGCTCGGGCTCGATGGGCTTCATCAGGTAGTCAATGGAGTTAACTTCAAAAGCTCTCAGCGCATATTCGTCGTAAGCAGTAGTGAAGATAACGAAGGGCTGCCGGGTGAGCCGGGAGAGCAGGTCGAAGCCGTTCAGAAAGGGCATCTGAATATCGAGAAAAAGGACATCGATAGCTTCACCGGAGTCACCGTTCAGGAACTCCAGGGCTTGAGCCGGATCAGTGGCGCTGCCGGTAATGCGCAGGCCGCCGGCGCTCGCCAGCAGGCGTTCGAGCCGCTCGATGGCCAGCGGTTCATCATCGACGAGATAGGCGCGGAGCGTGGAGTCATCCATAAGCTTTCCTACGATGAGGGAAATGTAATGCGGACCTTTGTCTTGTTGTCGTGACGAGTTACTTCAAGGCGACCGTCGGAGCCAAACAAAAGTTCAAGGCGCGCGATAAGGTTCCCAAGGCCGTGTTCCGGCGTGATGGCATCGAGCGAGAAACCGGGGCCGTCGTCGATGACTTCGAGGCGAGTGCTGCCGGAATCTCTCGACCCGGTTATCTGAATTGTGGCGCCCTGGCTGCGCTGGGATGCGACGTGTTTCACCGAATTCTCGACCAGGGATTGCAGCGCGAGCGGAGGAACTTTTACGTCTTCCATGGATGCGGGGACTGCGATCTCATAGCGTAGACGCGCGGCAAATCGAGTCTTCTCGATTTCAAGGTAATCGCGCACGATCTTGAGCTCCTGGCTGAGAGGAACCAGGCCGCTGTGGTTTGCATTGAGCGAGAAGCGAAGCAATGAAGCAAGTTTGCCGACCGTATCTTCGGCTAACTGTGGATCCCTGGGGATAAGCGCCGCGATAGAGTTGAGGGTGTTGAAGAGAAAGTGGGGATGAATGCGCGATTCGAGCGAGGAGAGCCGGGCCTCGGCCAATAACTTGTAGGCGCGCTCCTGCTCAACTTGTCTGGTGCGCAGTTCGAGCGCGGTTGCCTGGAGTTTGTAGCGCAAGGTCTCAAAGATGGTCATGCTCATCCCAAACATGAGCGTGATCACAATGCTGAAGGGAAGAACCCCGCGAAGTTCAATCCAATACCAACTGCGCGGAACAAGACCGATGATCTGAAAGACGAGGCCAGCAGCAAAGCTGCCCACAACCGCAGTGCCAACCAGAACAACAGCCTGGATAAGAACGACCAGCCGAGGGAATCTCTCAGAATAGCGATGAGATAGCCGGGTAAGAAGAGCAATGGATGGCAAGGAAATCAGAGTGCAATAAACAAATGCGATTATGAGCGTGCGGCCTGTTTCAGGCAGGTGAATCTTGCCCAGTGAGAGAAAGAGCACAACAATCAGCAGTGTGGCGCCAGCCACAAACGAGATAACCCTGAGGATGCGCGCCGCGTAACCGCGGGTTTGCTTGTCGTCCTCGGAGGAACCTGGTGAGAGCGGATTGTTCTCGCAAATCATAGCTGAAAACGAAGCCCCACTGAAGTAGCTGCAGTGTATGGAGTCGCACCGTAATCCGAGGTTTTGCTGCCTTGCGGGATCTCCAGGTGCAGATAAGAAGAAATGTGATTGCCGAATCGCCTGGTAGTGTCAAGGATAGCGATGTAACTTCGATCGTCGAGATTCATGACAATCGATCCGCTGAGGTCCCATTGCTTCCATCCCGGTAACTCGCGCAGGCGCGATTTGCCGGCATAGACAAACGCATGGTGCTGCCTTCCCGCGAGTGGAGAGATTGCCATGTCCCGATAGTACGGGATGTTGGGCGGTGTGTAGAACTCGCCGATGAAAGAAATGCCGATGGGCGTAGTGTATTTTGCGCCAAGCAGCAATGCGCCTTGCTCGCGCCACGCGCCTTCGCCATGCAACTCCCACGCCTCGCCGAAGACGCGGGTAAATGTGAGACCACCAAAGGCGTCCCCACCGTGGTCGTCGCCGGCGATCATCGAAGTGTCCCATCCACGCACCAGAATGTTATACCGGAAAGCGGTGGTATCGTGCAGGCTTGACTGCGCGGGGGCGAGCGCGGCGGAGGACCAGGCGAGCGAAAAAGCGTGCGGACCATGCACATAGTCCGCCTTGACCATGTCGCGCCCCCGGTTCAGGTTGAGGCGGTCGGTGGGATTGGCGGGATCGCGGGGCGGATCCAATACTCCAGCCGGAGTGAATGCATAGCCCGTTCCCCAGCGCACGATTCTTCGGCCTAGCATGAAGTCGAAGTCCCCGGCAGAAAGGCCGCCATAAGACTCTTTGACGAGTAACTGGGTGTGCGTGCCGCTGTAGGGTTCAATCGCAGCGTTAAATTCGGAGGAGCCAGCGATGTTATCCGGCGGAAGATCGAATTCCGCGGCAGAGAGGCCGTGAAAAGAATCAGCCAGTCCGACTACGCTCGATGCAAGGGTCCAACGAGACCGGTAGCGAAGAGTAAAAGACGGCTCGAGAAGCAACTGATTCTGAAGCAGGGTGACAGAGGGCTCCTTCAACATACTCGCAGATGCAGGCAACGGCGGCTGAAGGCTGCTGTAAAACGTTGCATCGTTAATAGCCGAAATGGTGTAGCGGAAGTCGCGACGGGGTCCCGGCGGCGCGTCGTCCTGCGCGGCGGCGAAAACTGCGGCGACGAGTAGAGTTAGGGGCGGAATTAAAAGTGCAAGTCTCATTCGGCCGGTCCTGCGCGTTCTCGGTGACCCCGGAGGACGCTGATAGAAGTTGTGGCTTTCCATCCATGCGCCACGCGAGAAACGCACAGATAGGAAACCTGCCATGTGCTTCAGAACCTATCCGTGCGGCCCTGGTAGAAGAGCTTGTCGGGCAGATTGCGCGGGGTTATGCTGGAGTACTCTAGCACGCTATGCGAGTTATGCCGGATTTCGTCGTAGAGGGTCAGCTTGTGCAGCAGCGTCTTGCCTTCCACCTGTATGTATTCGTCGAAGGTTGCCGACTTGATGTGCTTGCCCGATGTGAGATAGAACTCGGCCCTGACCGGGCGCGCGTCCTGGATTCGCAACCAGTAGAGAATGCGCTGATAGGTCGATCCTTTGCGCCTGGCGGTCAGATCGAGGACGTAGCAATTTTCCGCGCCCACCTTCTCGGTGCGCAGATACACAGCCGTGTAGTCAACAGCGTAGTTGGTGCGCGCCACGTCTCCGTTCGATGCGTCGCCAGAGAGGCGTTCAAGCGGGGTGATGCGGATGGGCCGGCTGGTGTCGGGCAGATAGACCCACATATCGTCGCCCAGCATCAGCAGATGCTGGCCCTTTTCGCGAGGGCTTAGAAACTCGACATAGGTCTTCTCCGTTCCCTTCTGCGAGACTTCGTAGAGTTTTTCCTCGTCCTCTTTGCCGGATTCGTAGTTGGTGATCTTGACCCGAGTCACATAAGAGGGCCATCCATTGCGATAGATGTCGGAGTGTTTGAGCAGGGCTTCGGCCTCGGGAACTTCCGGGGTTGCGGCGTAGCTCACGAGTACGCACGCGAGGAGAAAGCCGAAGAGAAAGAGCGCCTGGAGTTTTCGCAAAACGCAGTTGATCTTAGACATGAGCCAAAGCCTCCGCAATGGGCAGCCGGGATGCGCGGATCGCCGGGAGGATGGACGCGAGGGCCAGCGAGACAATGACCAGCAATGAGGAGCCGATCATCTGCGCGGGCACGTGAAGAACCATGAAGGGCATAGGGAGCGTGTAACCCGGCGGCGGCGGTAAATGCAGTCCTGAAACGTTCAAAAGCGCGCCGAGCAGGTTGCCCCCCGCCACGCCGGCGATTGCGCCCATGGTTCCGAGCAGCGTGGCCTCGAGCATGAACAGGACCACGATCCAGGTTCGGGGCGTTCCCATGGCCAGCATGGTGCCGATCTCGCGGGTGCGCTCGAACATGGTCATCAGGAGCGTGTTGACGCTGGACATGAGAACCATGAAGAAGACGATGATGCCCATGAAGAGGAAGATGCCGTTGAACATGGTGTTTACCTGCTTGTAATAAGTCGCCAGGTCAATCCATTTCTTAAGGACCATCTGCTGCGGCAGGCCATCGAGACGCGGAATCAATTCGTCGTAGGCCCGGCCGGTGTTTTCCGTGGAATCGAGGCCTACCACAAGGTTGGTAACTCGATCGCTCTGCAGCAGGCGCTGCGCGGCCGGCAGAGTGATGCGAAGATAGCGCGCATCCAGATCTGCGATACCGGAGTTTACAATCCCCACGATTTGGACATCGACGCCGTTGAGCGCTCCGTCGGAGGTCATGGCCAGAATGGTCAACCCGTCGCCAACATTAACGTTCATCGACTTGGCCAAACCGGCGCCAATGAGCGCCTCGACCTCCCCGCCGGGCTTGGCGTCGAGGTCGCGTCCACTGGAGATGCGGGAGGCAAATCCGAGGCCTTTTTCGGCCTCTGGATCGACTGCGCTGCCCATGAATCCCGCGGCCTTGGTTCCGTTGGAGACCATGCCATAGAAGTCGATGCGAGGGGCGACGCCGCGCACATGGCCGCCGGTTTTGACGGTTGTAGCCACCTGACGCCAGTTGTCGATGCCGGTGTCGAGAACGCGGACTTCGTCGCGGTTGAAGTGGTCGGCGGTGAAGATCTGCATATGGCCGAGGCCGTTATTGATGGTGCTTTCCCGGAGGTTGTGCGTCATGAAGGCGAAGTATCCGCCGACCAGCAGCAACCCTGCGACGCCTCCGCCAACCATGAAGAGAGTCATCAGCGTGCGGCGGCGATTGCGGAAGATGTTTCTGAATGCGAGAAGCAGGAACTTACCCACGGCTGCCTCCTTCGGTCGAGTTATCGGAAACCACTTCGCCGTCGCAGAGCCGGACGATACGCTCGGTATGTTCGAGCAGGCGAGCATCGTGCGTGGAGAAGATGAAGGTGAGGCCGAGGCGGCGGTTGAGGCCGTGCATGAGGTCGATAAGCTGGGTGGCGTTGTGCGTGTCGAGGTTGGCGGTGGGCTCATCGGCCAGCACCAGGGCGGGGCGATGGACGATGGCGCGGGCTACCGCTACACGCTGGCGTTCGCCGCCGGAGAGCAGGTCGGGACGTTGTTGGGCGCGGGCCGAGAGACCGACACTATCGAGAGCCTCAGCCACTCGCGAACGGCGCTCCCGGCTGCCAACGCCCTGGATCAGCAGCGGATACTCGACATTTTCGGCGGCTGTGAAAACGGGGATGAGGTTAAAGGTCTGGAAGACGAAGCCGATCCTTTCGCGGCGCAGCGTGGCCATGCTGCCCGGCTTCAATTGCGAGGTGGCGACGCCATCGACCAGAATTCGGCCGGAGGTGGGCTGATCGATGCAGCCGATCAGGTTGAGCAGGGTCGTCTTGCCGCTTCCGCTGGGTCCGGAGATGGCCAGGAATTCGCCCGCGATAACATGCAAGCTGGCGTTTGAGAGGGCGCTTACAAAACTGTGGGCCGGGTGGTGGGGTGAACCATCGTCCAGAGAGAATCTTCGGCTGACTGCCTCGACGTTGACGATTTCTTCCATGGGCCGTTCCCTTTCCGCGTTTCTGAATCTTTTTGAAAGGTAGACCGGACGGCGCCGGACGCGCGCGGGGTTCCGGACGAAGGGTCGAAAAAGCGGACGAGGGGTGAAAATGGAGGGATAAGCCGGGAGGAGATTTGGCTCAAATCATGCTCCGGCAAGTTGTGGGAGGCCGGCGCGGGGCAGCCGGCACTACGACCAGGCGAGTCTTCCGTTCCTGCTGTATGAGTCTCCGGCCGTGCGAAGGCCGGGCCAGGCCGCGCAGCTCTTTACAGTGGCGGGAACCCCGGAATCCATGGGCTCCAGTTCCGTTCCATCCACCTCGACGGCCACGCTCTGCAGGATGAGGTTCACCGTCAGAACCACGCGCAGGCTGCCCTTCTGACGCACCACGACGCCCTCCATTCCGGCAAGTGCGCCCGATCGAATCCTGGCCCGCTGTCCCACGGTGAGCAAAGGGTGCGGCGCGGCTCGGCGAAGGTGAAGGCCGGCGCGCAGGGCTTCGATCTCCGCCTCCGGCAGCGGAGCCGGCTGGCGCCCAGGGCCGCCCACAACGGTCAGAACTCCGGGCACTTCCAGCACCCGAACGCGCTCGCTCCGGTCGATGCGAACGAAGATGTAGCCGGGAAACAGCGGCAGATCCAGGGTGACCGTCGAGCCGTCGCTCCATCTGCGCCGCGGATGGTAGAGCGGCAGATAGTGCTCAATTCCCCTCAGGCTCATGTACCGATCCACGCGCTTCTCGTGGCGGGGCGAGGTGTAGACGGCGAACCAACTCGGCGCGAACTGCATCTCCGGCGGGCAACCTGTTTGAGGTCCATCCGCAATAAGAATGGTGTTCCGGTCTGCAGTCTCAGACAACATTTCGCTCCCAACCCCCAGGTAAACTCTTCCCTCAGTTTATCTGTCTGCCGGCGCCAATCCCGCATGCGTCGATATCCGGGAGCCAGATGAACGGAGGTTCAGCTAGCTGCGCCGCAAGCGTGGCATGCAAAGGGATCCCGATTTACGATAGCACGGGAGTTCTAATCTCGCTTCATCTCCCGGAATGAGGATGAACCCCGGCGCCTGGAATCTGCACTCTATGAGAATTTTACGCAGGAGCCGTCCCAAATTGTCACTTTTCGAGGACCATGGTCCAACCAAGGCTACCGTGCCCGGATCGCCGTCGATCGCGGCCTTGAAGTGCGATGAGTTTCACAGCTTCGCAGCGATAAGCGAACAAACGGAGAAGCGGACCCCGGGGGGTGGGTATTTATCAGGCTCGGGATGGGCTGGGGAGAGGCGGGCTTGCCCACTGGCACTCGACCGTCTTCCGCACTCGACCTCTCTTTGCCCGCTCGAAGCTATCTACAGTGTGCGCCAACGAATGGTATTCTTCTGCAAAATCCGGAGCAGATCCTTACTTTGCATCCCCGCCCGGAGCATAGTAGCCTTCGCGCGTAACGACAGTCAGGTCGCCCCTGTTGGCCTTAAGGGCGATCTTGTGGAAGCCACCTTCGTTGTCCACCATGTCGGGCGCGTAAGTTAAGAGGTACTGGCCACGAAGCTCCTCGGCGATCTGGCCGTAGATCTCGTCCAGATTGTCCTTCTTTTTGGCCTCGAAGTAGCGGCCTCCGGTGCGAGTGGCGATCCTCTCCATGATCTTCCTTCCGTCCACTCCCGGCTCGCCCTGACCGCCTCCGCCATGCCTTCCGCCGCCACCTGGGTAGCCACCACCACCACCGGGATAACCGCCACCGCCGCCGCCCGGCCAGCCGCCGCCGCCATGGTGTCCGCCACCGCCTGGAAAGCCGCTCTCGCTGCGCTCCTGCTCGCCCTTGAAGTAGATGGTGTAGATGGTTACGCCAGCCCGGTCTGCCGCATCGACAGCATCGTTCAGCGTCTCCTTGCTGCCGCGGTCCACGCCGTCGGAGAAGACGATGAGCGCCTTATGGCCGTCCTTGGGCTTCATCAGCTCATCGGAGGCCAGAAAGATCGCATCGTAAAGCTGCGTTCCGCCGCGGCTGCCGTGTGAATGGCTGGTGTCGCGATCGTCTCCGGCGGTCTCCGGACCCTGGGAGTCGTCCTGCTCTCGCCGGGTTGGCCCCATCTCCTCCAGTTCGCGGTGCAGCTTGTCGCGCGAGGCGGTGAAGTCCTCGAGCAGCTCTACCTCGCGGTCGAAGTGGATGAGAAAGGCCTGGTCCGGAGTGGAGTTCTGCTTCTCGGGAAGCATCGTATCCACAAACTTACCCGCCGCCTTGCGCTCCTCCTCCATCGCCCCGGAGACGCCGCGGCTGGTATCCACCAGCAGGCCCAGGCGAAAGGGCAGGTTGCTCTCACGCGTGAAGCTTTGGATGGTCTGGGGGCGACCGTCTTCGGTCAGGGTAAAGTCGCCGATCTTGATGCTTGAGACTAGATCGCCTTTTTTGTCGCGCACGGTGACCGGCAGCACAACTTCGCGCGCCTGAGCCTTCAACTTGGCGGCAGGCTGGCCGGAGGCAGGTTGCTGGGCATGGCTGGCGGGCAGGCAGGCGAGGGCCAGCATCGAAACAACAAGGGGAAAATCGGATCGGATTCGCATAGGGGTCAAAGGGTACACACCTTCATTGCGTTAGACGAGAGTCAATGCGGACTGTTGACTGATCCTTGTTCCAGACAGAGATTCCAAGCGATAAAAGTCTGCGACGCCAGTTCAGAGCGGCAAGACTAGGCCGTTGCTGATTTGGGAATCAAAGATCAAGGATTTATTGGGAAGAGGGAGAGGAATTTGGTAGCGCTACCGGCTACCGAAATACCAACTTATGTTCTTGATTCAAATATACATGTGATTCGGTCATCTGAATACTTGCCCCCATTGTTGCCCCCAAATCGAAAAAAGATTCGAGACTGGCCTTCCCAGCGTACTTTCTTGGATTGTTCAGGACATTTAGCCTCCAGTCTCCGGGGGCGCCGTTCGCAGTTGCGCCGTGAAGATAAATGGGGACTCCAGTTACAAGGTCCGGGCTAAACAGGCTGTTACGAAAGTCTGAATGAACCGGGGAAATCATGGGAAAATGCCCTCGTGGTGAGCGAGGGCATTTTCTGTGGGCTTCATTCAAGGTGAGGGACGAACCCAAGGCACATTGTTTCCTGTGGTGCTGGACGATCTTGTCCCGGGCGATCACGTCTGTCGGGTGATCGACGCTTTCGTTGCGCGGCTGGAGATGAGCGAACTCGGGTTCGAGCGTTCCGAGCCGGCGGAAACGGGACGGCCTGGTTACGATCCGCGCGATCTTTTAAAGCTTTATCTCTACGGCTACCTGCAGCAGATCCGCTCCTCACGGCGTTTGGAGGCCGAGTGCAGGCGCAACGTGGAAGTGATGTGGTTGCTGGGCCGTCTGGCTCCCGATTACAAGAGCATCGCCGAATTCCGGCGCATGCACCGTGAAGCGGTCACCAAGGCGGGGGCCGCGCTGGTTGGCTTTGCGCGCTCGGTGGGCCTGGTACGGGGTGAGTGGATAGCCATCGATGGTTCCAAGTTCCAGGCCGCCAGCAGCGCTCGCAGTGTGCACGAGCGCGAGGCGGTGAAGCGTTATCTGGAGCAGCTTGAGCAAGCCGATGAAGGGGATGAAATGGTCATCGATCCAGATGCCGTGGCGACGGCACTGGAGAAGCTGAACAGGCATCCGGAGCCGGAGGCGCACTTGATGCGCATAGGCCATGGCCGTGCGCCCGCGCCAGCCTATAACGTGCAGACCGCTGTGGATGCCGAACATGCGCTGATCGTGGCCCAGCAGGTGACCACGGAGGCGACCGACAACCGCAGCCTGCTGCCCATGGCCGAAGCGGCCAGCCAGGCGGTGGGCGCACCGGACTCTCTTCACGTGGTTGCCGACGCCGGTTATTCCAACGGCGAGCAGGCCGAACGATGCGAGCAACGAGGCATCGTGCCACACGTGCCAGCCAACCGCTCCGTCAACAACAAGGGCGACGGCACGCTGTTCGACCGCAGCCGGTTCCATTACGACGAGAAAACGGACACCTTCCGCTGTCCCAATGGCGAGACGCTGGTACGCATACAACTGTCGCGCAGGGACCGCTGCATAATGTATGCCGCCGAAGCCGAAACATGCCAAGCCTGTGCGATCAGGACCGATTGCACTACCGCATCGCGTCGCTGGATTACCCGCCACATGCATGAAGGAGCGCTCACGCGCATGCAACAACGAGCCACGCCTGAGGCCATGCGGCTACGGCGATGCATCGTAGAACATCCCTTCGCAACCCTCAAATATCGCATCTTCGGAAACCCGCGATTCCTGCTGCGTGGACTTGGAGGAGCACAAACCGAGATCGGTCTGGCAACCATGGCATACAACCTGAAACGCATGGTCAATGTCCTCGGAGTTCACAAGCTGGCCGCGGCGCTGGCTTGCTGAATACCTCCATCCACGGCCGCGCCACTTAACCGATCCGATCTTGCTCGGAAAACACCTCATCCAAAACAAAAAGCGATGTCCGGCCAACCCGAACACCGCTTCTCGTCTACCTCAATCGCCCGTTTCGTAACAGCCTGCTAAAACGGCGTTTTTCTATTGATCGGCAGCACATTGGACATGCCACTCATACGTGCGATTCTCGCATTGACCGGGTGTGGACCACGGTTCTGCCGAACCTCTTCAAAGTTGTTGTAGCCAGCTTCGAGTATTTTCCGGTGTTGCCGTTCAGCGTCTTTTGCGACGGTTCGCGATGTGGATTTTGTCGGTTCGTCGATTCGTTCTCCGGCGAAGCGAAACCTGTACCACCAGTATTTTCCTCTCTGATAAGTTGCCATTCGGAACTCCTGTCCTGTCGGTGAGCGCGCCGATGTGGGCGCGCGACTGAAGGTTCAGGCGAAGGCGAAACTCGATCAAATTTCAGGAGTCCCGATGCCACGCGAAGGCGTGGTTCAGGACGTGAGGGCTGGAGGTTTGGAGTCGATCAATCGAGAAGAGCTACAACTGAGCTCGGTTGCTATGGGTTAGCACCCGTTTTGAAAGTGAGTGACGACAAAATTGACTACAATCCGGCCAATTTCGTGTCTTTCTGCTGCTCTCAACTGCTCTAAGTTTTTGATTTGATTGGCTCCTCAGGTAGGACTCGAACCTACAACCCTTCGGTTAACAGCCGAATTCTCTCTTCTTGGAAGCCACGTCAACGGTTTGCACTGTGTATTTTCAGCCATTCTACCCCCTCTCTTTGCCGCAGACTCCTAAATTAAAAATCGCTCCAGTCCATCCGTCCCAAGTTCTTCGATCAGAAGCTGGGACTCGCTGTAGGTGAGTTTTAAAGGAACAACCACTACTCCATACTCACGGGATAGATGGCGTTCCTCCGATGATTCCCATTCCTCAACGGGCTTCTTGATTTGATCCAAGCTGTTATGAAAATCGTCCAATTCGAGCTTCAAGCAATCCTGGCAAAGCAGCGTGGCAATGCATTTCGGAACGAGGCCTCTTGCATTGTTCGGCTCCAATTGAAGCGAGATTAGCCGGAATGAAGGATTCTTCGAGTCGCATCCGCAGCAGGTTTGAGCATCATCTTTCGTGAACATGGTTGCCATATTTCCTCCGATGGATAAATCCACTGCAATGCAGCGGTGTAGAACGTTCTGCATCTTGCAATGGAACCTGATCTCGGTCAAATTTGCAGAAGCAGAGTTGCTCTGACAAAGGGGAGGAGCCTCCACTGAATACCGAACAAGGAAAACTTTTTTCGCTTTCATGGATGCTTTTTTGCATAGAGAGCCGCCTTCAATTTGACCGAGTTTCGGAGCTCAGCTAAACCTTTGTCACGAATTGGAGCACCGACTCCAAGGCTTCTATACCTGAGGGAATTGAAATCGCAAACACTGCGGTGATTCATGCCCAATGTGGAGATTAAGTACCGACATCATTGGGGATCACGCCGCAACGCCGTGACAAGGAGTGCGGACCTCGAGCTCGATTCCGATGAAATTCTTGAGATTCGAAGGCGTCGCTCTCTCACATGAAACCGTGCAAGCTGGCCAGCAACCAAAGAGGTGAACCATGCCGAGCGCTCTTACCAGAAACACGACAATTCCTAGCCCGTCTGACATCACGAATGATGATCAGTCGTTTCCATCTTCCTCGCCCCAAGCCATCACGCGAGGGCTCTATCCCCGGAGATCCGCGGAAACTGGTCAGAATGGAATCACAAGCAATCTTGATGAAGTGACATTCTTGCGTCTGCCTGGAGTCAAGGAGATCACTGGTCTTTCAAAGTCGAGCCTCTACGCGCTGATTGGAGAGAAGCGCTTTCCCGCGCCCATTCGGCTTGGAGCACGCACAGTAGCGTGGGTGAGATCTGAGGTCAGACAATGGGCTTTAGAGCGCATACGTGCGTCACGGTAGG
Source organism: uncultured Acidobacteriaceae bacterium (assembly GCA_963710875.1). Lineage (GTDB taxonomy): Bacteria > Acidobacteriota > Terriglobia > Terriglobales > Acidobacteriaceae > Telmatobacter. The sequence goes on from CAVQBW010000007.1 coordinate 448,624, forward strand.
ACGCGTAGCAGCACGGCAAGCCGTCTAAGCACGCTTCTGCATCTCGACGACTTCCCGACCCGCACCTGATTTCAAACGGTCCAAGTAATCACTCCAACGCTGCATCATCCGCTTGCGTTCAGGCAAGAACGCAGTGCGGTTGTACGCGCGGCCGTTCGGATCTTTGACTTCGTGTGCAATCTGGTGTTCGAGGAGGTCAACTCGAAATTTCAAGACTTCATCCCCGATGGTTCTAAACGAAGCGCGAAAACCATGTCCAGTCATAACATCTGCGGGAATCCCCATTGTGCGAAGCGCAGCGAGCACGGCATTATCCGACATTGGCCGTTTTGCGCTGCGCGCACTGGGGAATACATACTGACCTGCTCCGGTGAGTTGGTGCAGTTCCCGAAGAATCGCAAGAGCTTGCCGTGAAAGCGGAACGATATGATCCGGGTACGTTTTGCTGGCAACAAAACGCCACTCTGCGTCGTGCAAATCGAACTCTGTCCATTTCGCCTTCCTCAACTCACCAGGACGCACAGCAAAAAGAGGAGCAAGACGCAGCGCACAACAAACCGTAAAAGTGCCTTGGTATCCATCCATCGTGCGGAGCAACTCACCAAACTTCTGCGGGTCCGTGATCGCAGGAAAGTGGACCGTCTTTGTCTTCGGCGCGAGAGCCCTGCTTAGACCGGCAGCCGGATTCCGCTTGCACTTTCCGGCAGCAATAGCGAAGGCGAAAATCTGTTCACAATCCTGTCGTGCACGGCGAACGGTCTCGCGCACTCCTCGCGCTTCGATACGCCGAAGAACGCTCAACAATTCGGGCGTTTCAATGGCTGTGATCGGGCGCGCGCCAAGGAACGGGAAAATATCGCGCTCTAAGCGGCTCAATATCCGCGCAGCGTGTTCTGGAACCCAAACTTCAGATTGCTTTGCGTACCACTCACGGCCGATCTTCTCGAATGTATCCTCTGAACGTTCAGCGCGCACCAGCCTGTCCACTTTACGCTGCTGGGATGGGTCAACCCCATCGCTCAGGAGCTTGCGGGCCTCATCGCAGCGCGCTCGGGCCACTTTCAAGCTCGTCTCCGGGTATACGCCAAGGGATAGCCGCTTCTCCTTCCCCGCATAGCGATACTTCAACCGCCACCATTTTCTTCCTGTTTCGGAGATTTCAAGGTATAGGCCGCGCGCGTCGAACAGCCGGACAGTCTTCCCCGGCTGGGGCCTGACATTTTTGATTTGCAGTTCCGTAAGGGGCATTTTGGATTCTCTGAGATGGGTTGGGGGCAACTATTCGGTAGCTGCTCCATAGTTGCCCCCAATGTTGCCCCCAGATGCCCCTGGCTGTCAATAAACGCACTTAGACCTTGCGGGAACAGCTCTATTGAAAATAAATCACTTAATCTTTTCACTGGACTGTATTGGACTTCTTCGGAAGGTGACTTGGTAGCGCTACCGGGAATCGAACCCGGGTTTTAAGATTGAGAATCTCACGTCCTAACCCCTAGACGATAGCGCCACACTCTTGCGGGGAGGCCGTCGCCGGCCACTTGGTTAGTCTAACAAGAATCCGGGCCGCTGCCAAAGGGCGCGTCAGACCGTGCCTGACCTTGCCCTCAGAACGCGTATCTCTTAACGGGCCGGGTTTTGAGGATCAAATTCATCCTCGTGGTCGTCGTGGCGGTGGGAATGTGGGAATCGCCGCAGCGATTTCCAAGGGCTGTGGGAAGGGTGGGAAAACGGCTTCATCGTTTTTCCATGCTTTCCACAGATCGTCATTTCCACGGCCTGCCCATGTCGCCGCAGAATTTCATGCAGCGATCTTCTCGGATGTCTCTAGCCATTGTTGCTCGAACTCGACGGGGCTGAGGTAGCCGAGCGTCGAGTGCATCCGTGATTGGTTATACCAGAGCAGCCATGCGATGGTCTCATCCTTGGCCTCGCGGATCGTTTCAAAGCGCTGCCCGTGGAGCCTCTCAACCTTCAGCGAACCGAACAGCGTCTCCGCGCAAGCGTTATCCCAGCAGTTACCCTTGCGGCTCATCGATGGCGTGATTGTGCAGTGTTCAAGCACCTTTCCGAAGTCCTCACTTGCATACTGGCTACCGCGATCGCTGTGGAAGATCAGTCCTGCCTGCTTGCCTGGCGAACGCTTGAACCAGGCCATCTCCAGCGCATCGATGACTAGATCGCGATGCATGTCAGGCCGCATCGACCAGCCCACCACCTTGCGGCTGAATAAGTCGATCACCACGGCCAGAAACAGCCAACCTTCCTCGGTTGCGATATACGTGAAATCACCAACCCACGCCTGATTGGGCGCGGCAGGAGTGAACTTGCGATCAAGCACGTTGGGCGCAATCGGAAGACCGTGCTTGCTGTCGGTGGTGACAACGCGGAAGCGTCGCTTGCCGCGCGCCTGAATGCCGTGCCGCTGCATCAGCCGCTGCACCCGCTGCTTGCCCACGCGAATGCCTTGAGCACTCAGTTGACGCCAGATGCGCGGCCAACCGTAGGCCCCGCGATTCTCCGCATAGACGGCGCTGATGTGAACCAGCAGTGCTTCGTCGCTGAGGTGGCGGCGCCGGGCAATATCCACGCGCCGCGCCAGGTGTTCATGGTAGCCAGAGACGCTCACCAGCAGCACCCGGCACTGCACCGAGATCGGCCAGACAAGCCTGTTGCGTTGAATAAAGGCGTACTTCATTTCTGGCACTTCGCAAAGTACGCCGTCGCTTTTCCCAGAATGTCGCGCTCCATCGTCACACGCGCCAACTCAGCTCGCAAACGGCTGTTCTCCATCTGCTCGGCGGTCACATGCGGCTTACCGATGGCGCCCTTCAAGGTTCCAGCTCGATGCGCCTTGACCCAGTTGCCCAAGGTCTGCTCAACCACCCCCAGGCTGCGCGCTGCCGCCGCCTGGCTCTGGCCCGACTCGACTAGTCGCGCCGCCTCTTGCTTGAACTCAAGCGTGTAACGTCCTCGCTTCGACTTCGTCATCTTCGCTACCCTTTCGCATTAGAACAGCTTGCTAAGGGATACGTTTTGCACGGGCAAGGTCATTGGGCCACCTACGCGCTCCGATGCACGGTTTCTTCAAGCACAGCCGAGATCACTTCATCGCCTACTCCATGCCTGCGAAGGCTCTCCTCGAGCGCCTGCACGCCTGGATTCTCAAGACGGGCGAGATCCTTGCGCAAGCCTTGACCAATGTATGCGCGCATCAGGGGCTGGTAGCCGGAGAAGCCCAGCTTCGGCGCCACTTCTTTGAGGTCGTCGATCACGTCCTCGGGAATCCTCATGCTGATGGTGGCCATGGGCCGGTCGGCCCGCAGCCGTTGCGCAATGCGTTCAGGATTGGTCTTCATAGGCACTCCTTTCCGCGCGGGTGGCTTGCCGCGCAGAGATGATGCGAATCGCTCCAGGCTCCCAGACAACGTGAACTACGAAAAGAAGGGTCCAATCTTCGGTTAGCCCAAGAACCGCCTCGCGCGCTTCGTCCTCGGCGGTCGCATCCAGAAACTTCACAAGCGGATCGAGAAAGACCTCGCAGGCCTGCTCGAAACTCACTCCGTGTTTAGCGAGATTGAGACGCGCCTTCTGCATATCCCAGCGAAATCGCTGGCCTGCGTAGAGGAAATGCGCGTCCATTACTCAATGTATATCAAACGTATATACGTTAAGTCAACAGGAGAACTATGCGGAGGGGCAGTATATGAATCCGGCGGAGTCGCCTTAGATTCCCAGCTTGCGGACTTCGTCGTTGTAGTACTTGCGGTAGAGGATCTCCCACTCCTGCGAGCCCTCGAGGATGATCTTGCGCTGGTTGGCGATCTTGGTGCGGGCGGCGGTGTCGATGGCCGCCTCCTGGGCAAGAAGTGTGGTGAGCGCCTTGCGCGCCTCCTGGCGGATGGTGTTGCGGTCTTCGAGGAAGCCGACCTCGTCGATCTCGGCCAGCGTGTCGGCCACTGTGTGGGCCAGCTTGTTGAGCTTGTCGGGGCTGATCCTCATAGCACCGCCTTGTACTTCTTGGTCAGCTCGGTCTTCACCTTTTTGAACATCTCGGCATACTGCGCGCCGGTTTTGCGCATCTCCTCGGAGTAGGCGTCGAGAATCACGCGCACCTCCTCGTTGATGCGGTCTTCGAGGGACAGTTCATCGATCAATCCCTCTGTAACGCGCGCTTCGACCACCTTTATGTCGCTGGTGGTGATCATCTTGGCGTCGATGAGGTGTTTGACGGTGCGGCGGGCCAGATACCCGATGTAGTCGCGGGAAAAGATCATGGATTAACGTTCAGGATACCGCATCGGCCCCGCCTGTGTACAACGGCGGTGCAATGAGATCCGGAGAGGCCTTCAAAAGGTCAGGTTGAAGTTCAGGCTCGCGCTTCCTCCAAAGTCAGGAAACGCCACGCCGATGTTTTGCTGCCCGCTGCTTCTGACCAGCAGGGGGATCGAACCGGAGTTGCTTATCGCGTCGATTTCGTAGCTGATCACGACACCGCTCCGTGGGTTGATCACCGTCCATGAGAACGGGATCTCCTCGGCACAGGTTGCCGTCGAACCGTTCATCGCGGCAACCCCTGTCACGGTTCCCACCGGAGTCGAGGCAGACTGCGGACCCTGGAGGTCAACACCGCCCTGGTTGGGCATAACCCGCGCGCGGCAGGTGATCGTGGTTCCCGCGGGCAACTGCGTAGCGAGGTTCACATGGAAGGTCAGCGAGTAGACTCCGGTCACTGCGAATGAGCTGCCGCGCAGCTCCGGGACGCCAGCGGCCGGCGCGGAAGCTGAGGTCAGCAACGCAACGCAGAGCAGCAAGGGAGTACGGATTCGCGCCATGGGAGTTCTCCATAACTCCCTATCGGCAGCTTGCGCGGTAATGTGAAGGAAAGTGTATTACGAAAGTCAGGAGAATCGCCTCACCTGACAGATCGCCGAGAAGGCGTTGGGAGGCCAAAACACGGGTAGAATACTGGGGAATCAGGGCTTGGCCGGCAAGCCCCGATTCTCTTTGTGGACGGATCCTTATCTGCTACTGTCTCCGGATCGAGAGGGTCAACTCGGCTCGGATCGCCGGGCTGGTTATTCACCCTGTTCGAATCCTCAAACCGGCTAAAACGAAACCGTGACGGCGATTGGATAGTCGGGGTAATTGCGGTCGTACAGATAGTACCCATCGCCAGTGTTGTCGAGATAGACGTCGTCGGTTTCGTACCAGTTCGGACCCCAGCTTTCCGGCCAGGGATCGACGATGGTCACCCAATAGCCGTCGTACTGGAAGCGCGGCTGCCCGCCGACGAAATACAAGGGAAGACCGTTGATGCGGAAGAAGTGATCGCGGCCGAAATAGAGCCGGAAGCGTGCGTCGGGAATCCGGTAGCCGTGATAGCCGCCGCGCTGAGCCCAGGTCCGATGCTCGTCCTTCCACGACTTGGCGCGCGACTGGACAAAGCCGCTGCGCACCTGTTCCTGTTGTTGCGGCACGCCGCTGTGGTGAACGCCGCCGTGAGTCGGGCCATTCGATTGCACGCCGCCGTGATAGCCGCCGCCGTAGCTCTGCTGCGGTCTGGGCTGAGCTTGCGATGGCCTGCCTGCAGGCTGTTGATGCGACGGCTGCTGATGGGTTGGCTGCGCGGCGTGCGCCGGTTGAGATTGCTGTGCCGGCTTCGATTTCTCTCGCTGATTGCCCTGGTGGTCGTTCTGTGCGGTGGCAACGGCCGCGGCTGCGAAGAGCAACGACAAGACTGTCACGCCGATTACGCTGGTTTGTTTCATGTTGGGGAGTCTCCTGTTGAGCGCTGGGTGCGGCGGCGCTCAATTTTCTGTCTGTCACAGACAGAAGCAGGATACACCGGCCTCGCGGCGGAGTATATTTGGCCCGGATGAACTTCAGGAGTCTTTCGACGCATTGCCCGGCTCGCGCTTATGGGCGGTGCGGGCAGGTTTTGGTGTTCAGGCAACCTTCGGGCAGGCGCAGACGCTCGACCGGGCGGCCGGCGGCCAGGTGCTCGGCGACAATCTCCGCCGCGTCCTCGGGCTGGACGTGGCCGTACCAGACCGCCTCGGGGTAAACCACGACCGTCGGGCCGTGTTCGCACTGGTCGAGGCAGCCGGATTTGTTGATGCGCACCTTGCCTGCCAGCCCGGCGGTTTTGGTTAGTTGCTGCAACCGCGCGTGCAACTCGCTGGTTCCGTTGGCTGTGCAGGAGGGACGCGGCGCACCCTCGGGCCGCACATTCTGGCAGACAAAGACGTGGCGCTCAAATGCGGGCAAGTGGGAGATCCTCCTGACGGACCTTGCGAAAAAAACTTGAGACGCGCCGAAGGTGGGGCGCCCGGTTCATCCCAATTCCGATATTGATTCAGGTTAACGCCTGGCCCCCCGCTGCGAAGTTTTTTTGATCGAGCGGCGCACTCCCGCCCCCATCTGCGAAAATGGGAACTTGACTATGACCATCGACAACCTACTCTCGCTGAAAGACGACATGGTGGCCTTTATCGAAGGCCACGGCCTCAAACGCTTGCCCGGCTACATCGCCGAGGAGATTCCCTCCATTGTGTGGGAGGGCCACGGCAACCCCGACGCATGGAAGGACTTTGTGGAGATGGCCAAGCTGGTCGGCGCTCCCTTCGTGACCTTCAGCGAGATGACGCTGGAACGCGAGGAACTGGATGCGCTGATCGAGGAGGCGGGGGAGATGAACTTCCCCGACGAAGAGGCCACGGAGTTGGTGGAAGCGCAATGGCTGCGCAAGTACGCCGGCAACCTCGGCTACATCCAGCTCGGCTTCGTCTATCAGGGGCTGGTCTTTCTGCACGAGACAACCACTGAATGGTACGAGCGCTTCCAGGCGCTGCTGGAGGATGTCGAAACCTTCCAGGACATCGTTATCGACGATCACGAACACGACGACGAGGACGAGTAATCCCGGTGAGCTTGGCGGGCGTTGAAGCCAACGGGAACGCCGCGCCCTCCTGCCCGCCGCGAGGAGAGGAGCGGAAGCTTCCCCGCCAGCGCTGGAGCTTCGTCGAGCCGCATCCTGCCGAGGCCGCCGCACTGGCCCAAGAAGCGCGCCTGCCCCATGTCCTGGCCGAGTTGCTGGTGGCTCGCGGCATTGTCCAGCCCTCCGATGCCTTCGCCTTCCTCAATCCTGAAGCCGCTCACCTCCACGATCCCTTTTTGATGCTGGGTATGTCTGAAGCCGTCGCCCGGCTCGAGCTGGCCATCGCTCAGCGCGAGCCAGTGCTGCTCTATGGCGACTACGATGTGGACGGAACGACAGCCGTCGTTCTGCTCAAGACGGCCATCGAGATGCTCGGCGGCGTTGCCCGCTTCCATGTGCCGCATCGGCTTCACGAGGGCTACGGCCTGCAATCGAGCGTGCTTGAAGCCGCAGCCGCCGAAGGCGTCCGGCTGGTCATTACCGTTGACACCGGCATGAGGGCATTCGCCGAGGCGGAGACCGCTCGCCGTCTGGGCCTGGATCTGATCATCACCGACCATCACCTGCTTGAGGCCGGCAATACCGTGCCTCCGGCGCTGGCCATTCTCAACCCCAACCAGCCGGCCTGCTCTTATCCTGAAAAGTTTCTCTGCGGCGCGGCCATTGCGCTGAAATTGGCGCAGGCTCTGCTGGAGCGCCGCGACCTGGCTCGCACACGCGAAAAGACTCTGCCGAGTTTCTTGAAGATGGCCGCCATGGCCACCATCGCCGACGCCGTCCCGCTCAAGGGCGAGAATCGCGTCATTGCGGCTTTGGGATTGAAGGAGCTGCGCCGTCCCGCCGGGGCAGGCCTGCGCGCGCTCTTCGCCGCCGCGGCTCTCGATCCAGCGGCGAAGGCTATTACGGCCTTCGATGTTGCCTTTCGCCTGGCCCCGCGCATCAACGCAGCCGGCCGCATGGACGTAGCCTCGGAGGTCATCGAGCTCTTCACCACACGCGATGGGGCCCGCGCCGCCGAGTTGGCGGCCAAGCTAGAACGGCTCAACCGCGAGCGCCGCGAAACCGAAGCCACAGCCCTCACCGCTATCGAAACGAGGTTGGGCGCCGATTCAGAATTGGCTGCAGACCGCCTGCTGATCATCGAAGGCGAAGGCTGGCACCGCGGCGTCATCGGCATTCTGGCCTCGCGCGTGGTCGAGCGCACCGCCAAGCCGGCCATTGTCGTCAGCGTCGAGGACGGCGTGGCTCACGGCTCCGGCCGCTCTGTCGATGGCTTCCAGTTACTGAACGCGATCGAGAGCTGCGCCGATCTCTTTACGCGCTTCGGCGGCCACGCCTTCGCTGTGGGATTTGCACTGCCTGCCGCCGCGCTTCCCGAACTCAAGCGCCGCCTTCGCCTCTACGCCCAGGAGCATTTGGCAAGCCGCGAGCCCGAGTGCCTGCTCAAGATCCATGCCGAGCTGCCGCTGGACCGCATTACGCCCGTGTTGGCAGGCTGGCTGCGCAAACTCGAGCCCTTTGGCCACGGCAATCCCGAGCCGGTATTCGTCGCGCGCGCAGTGCGTCTGCTCGCCGCGCCGCGCGTGATGAAGGAGCGCCATCTGAGATTGGAGTTGGCGCAGGATTCCGTTCAGCCGCGTCCCTTGCCCGGCTCGAGCGGCGCAGTGCGCGCCGTCGGCTGGAGTCTGGCCGCCCGCGCTGCGCAACTCGGCCTCGCGCAGGGAAGCCTCATCGACCTTGCCTATCGCATTCGCGAAAACGAGCACCCGGACTACGGCGGCCTGGAAGCCGAGATTGCCGGCATCGAACTGGCTTGAGGGCTGGGAAGGCTAGTGAATCTTAGCTCTTCAGCGCCACCCGGATGTGCAGTTCCTTCAACTGCTGTTCGGTCACGGTCGTTGGCGCGTCCACCATCAAGTCGATGGCCTTGGCCGTCTTGGGGAAGGCGATCACCTCGCGCAAACTCGGCGCGCCGGCCAGCAGCATCACGATGCGGTCCACGCCGAGCGCGATGCCGCCATGGGGCGGGGTGCCGTACTCCAGCGCTTCAAGGAAAAAGCCAAAGCGCGCGTGCGCCTCTTCGTCGCTGATGCCCAGCGACTGGAAGATCTGCTGCTGGACATCTTTTCGATGGATGCGGATCGAGCCCGAGCCAAGCTCCAGGCCGTTCATCGCCAGGTCGTAGCAGTTGGCGCGCACAGAGGCCGGATCGGTGAGCAGGTTGGCCATGTCGGCCTCGTGCGGCGATGTGAACGGGTGATGCGCCGGCATCCACTTGGCCAGCGCCGCATCGTACTCGAACATGGGAAAGTCGGTAATCCAGATCGGTTGGAAGGCCGCCGCGCCATCAAGAACCGCGCCAGCGCCATTCCGTGCAGCGGCATCCTGTACAACCTTCTCCGTTATGCCAAAGGCCCCATGCCGGTCGGCGTACTTCTTTGCCAGCTCGGTGCGGAAGTTGCCCGCAGCGGAATAGACGTTGATCTCGCGCTCGCTGAGCCGGCCTTCGAACTTCGTATCGCTGGCTTTGATGTGATGAGCCGGGTCGCCGGCCACAATGATCACAAAGTCGCCCTCTGCCGCGCCAACCAGTTCGCGCACCTTGACGGCTGCTTCGGGAAATCCCTTGGCCAGCCGCTTGAAGTCGTCGATAAACTTGGCGCCCTTCTTCAGGTCGAACGACGGATGGTTGTCCTCTCTCTCCTTGCGGCTCAGCTCTCCGACGTTAGGAATGCGGAAGGCCACCACGGGCAGCGCCGGATCGATCTGCAGCGCGGCCAGGTTTTCGTCGCTGAAGGCCGGGCGCGCATCGGTCAATCCAGGCAGGCGCAGGTCGGGTTTGTCGGAGCCGAACTGCCGCATCGCATCGTCGTAGGTGATCTTGCGGAAGGGCGTGGGCAAGGTCACGCCGGCCGCTGCAAAGCCCGCCGCCATGAAACTCTCCACGACGGTAAAGACTGTCTCCTGCTGCGGAAAGCTCATCTCCAGATCGACCTGCGTGAACTCAAGCTGGCGGTCGGCGCGCAGGTCCTCGTCGCGGAAGCAGCGGGCAATTTGAAAATATTTGTCGAAGCCCGAGATCATCAGAATCTGCTTGAAGATCTGCGGCGACTGCGGCAGCGCATAAAACTCGCCCGGATGCACGCGGCTGGGGACGAGAAAATCGCGCGCGCCCTCGGGTGTGGACTTGGTGAGGATGGGTGTTTCGATCTCAAGAAAGCCCTGCTGGCTGAGGTTGTCGCGGATGGCAATCACGATGTCGTGCCGCAGGCGGAAGTTGCGCTGCATCTCAGGCCGCCGCAGGTCGACGTAGCGGTACTTGAGCCGTACCTCCTCGTTCTGAATCGCTTCCTCAGAGGGCGAAAACGGCGCCAGGCGCGTGTCGTTCAAGACGAGCAGCTGTGTCGCTTCGATCTCGATTTCGCCGGTGGGCATCTTTGGGTTGATCGCATCCGCATCGCGCAGCCTCACCTTGCCAACGGCGGCGACGACGTACTCCGGCCTCACCATCTCACCCTTGGCGTGGCCTTCGGGGGTCAGTTCCTTGTCGAGCACGATCTGGCTGATACCGCTGCGGTCGCGCAGATCGAGAAAGATCAGGTTGCCGTGATCGCGGCGGCGGTTGACCCAGCCCATCAAAACAACCGTCTGGCCAGCGTGAGCGGCGCGCAATTCGCCGCAATGATGCGTTCGTTCGAGAGTACCTAAGAAATCGAGAGACATAGCTTTCTAATTGTAATGGAAGGAATTTAGGCATCGCTAGGTCTCTGACCGCGTGATGTTGTTTCTTTCGTAGCCGAACTTCTGGCGTGCCTTCTTGCGCGTGAACTGCCAGTTGATGGTGACGTGGTGGCGGTTCATCTTTCGGTCCCAGGCTTTGGCTTCCCGTCGTAGATCGCTTAGTGAAGGAATACGGCGTTGGCCGAGGCACTGGCGGCTGAACAGGCTGATCTCGATCTCCGCCTGGTTCAGCCAGCTTCCGTGTTTCGGGGTGTAATGCACCGTGAAACGCTCCCACAACAGGCCGCCGATCTTTTCACCGAACCGGTCCACCAGCGCCTTGCGGTTATGTGAACTCAGATTATCCATCACCAGATGGATGGTTTCGGCCTCCGGATAGCTGGCAACGATCTCCACCAGATAGTCGGCGAATTGCGGTGAGGAGCGGTTCGCGGTTGGTTTGGTAAAGTGCCGGCCGGCCTTTGGCTGGACACCGCAGAAGACGTTGGCCGTGCCGCGCCGCTCGTACTCGCAATCACGCCGAGCAATCCGTCCCGGCCGCATCAGCCGCGGCGGGCGGACATCGGCGTGCAGCACCACAGGCTTCTCATCCACACAGACCACTGGCTCCTTTTCCGATAGCGGCTTTTCGTAAATCTTGAGTACGTCCTCCATGCGGGCGATGTACTCTTCATTCAGTTCCGCCACGCACCACATTTTTTTCCCGCCACGGCTTCAGTTCGTGGCTCTGAAGCAGGATGCGGATCGTCTCCCGGCCCACCTGCGGCGCCAGCTTCCGCTTCACTGCTTCGGTGGCGATCAGGCGCACACTCCACCGCGCTATGCCCTGTGGCGGCGGCGAGCACACCATGGCAATGATCCGCTGGCTCTGTCCTACGTCCAGTGCGCGCTGTTTGCCGGGCCGCGGCCTTTCATACAGTGCCGACTCCAGCCCTTCCTCCTCATAGCGCCGGGCAATAGCTCGCACCGTTTTCGCAGCTACGCCCACACTGGCAGCCACCTGCGCCGCCTTCTGCCCACGGTCAAGCTGGCGCAGAACCAATGCACGCCGCAACACTCGCGACGATCCCCGCCCCTTCGTCAGCATCCCGGAAACCTGCTGACGGTCCTTACTCTTCAACTGAACATGCACCCGATGGTAGCTTTGCATGTCCCCACTATGCAGCCATTCAAATCGCGATAAAAGTGCCTGCAAAGATACATCTTTAAACAGTCAGAGACCTAGAGCGTGTGCGTTCCCTATCATCTGGATGGTGGGGGCCCCAATACAAACGGAGCCTCAAGTCCCTTGGGTTGATCCTTTTGCCTGATAAAAAAATAGACCGCTCGAATCAGATACCAGACCGGGATCGTGCAAAAGATTAAATCTGGCTTTCTCAAGCTGGACCGATGCATAAACCAGAAGAAACAAAGTATCACAGACCAATAAACAAACGAGTGGAAACTCTTCATCGCAGGGCTGCTCGGCTTTTGTTGCTTCTTCCGCTCTTCCTGCCGCTTCGCGCGTTCGGCTCTGCGAATAGCAAACTTGGCGCGGCGGGCTTCGGCGTGCTCATGACGAGCCTTGGCTTTGGCCAATTGCTTCTCGAACTTCTCGTCGCTCATCGGAGTCAAACTGGCGAATAAACCGATCAGGAAAAGCACTCCCAACAACGCCGGTACTAGAGCAAGAATTCTGAAGAGTGTTGTCCAGCAAAGGACGCATAGTAAAGCGCAAAACAGTAGAAGAATTCCCTCTGTGATCTTGATTCTCCGTTGCCAATTCCTCTCAAACGCAGCCCGATCGGCAAGGAGATTCTCAGTCCTTATTCGCTTTGCTTGTCTGCGTTCCTCGCTGTCTGGAGCAACCAAATGCACAATCAGGCCGACTGTAAAAAACACTCCAATCAATGCGAGAACAATAGCTAATGTCTTTGAAAAACTTTTCCAGCAGAAATCGGCCCATACCGCAGTTGAGAAAATGATAACAACCATCATGAAATTCTGGCTGCTATCAATTTTTTTGAAAACCCATGACATCAGGGCTATGAATAATACAAGGAAGACAGGTACAGCAATGCACACCACGAGAAAGCTATGAATGTCATGGTCTAAGTAGAATTGCCAAATCGCACGCGCCAAAAAAACGGCGATAAGAACGTAGATTCCTGGATTACGAAAAATTATCTTTGGTAGTTTCATCTCTCGATTTCTCCCAAAAACCAGGACCGAAAAGAACAGAATGGTTGCCAAACGTCAAAAACGGCCCACTGATTCAGCTGGGTGCCCCATCCTTTTCGCGCTCTTTTGCGAAAAGGGTGGGAAACCATGAACCTCAACCCGCACTTCAACTGGAAAGAAAGACCGCCAACTCCGCGCGTGGAACCTTTGTCTGGTTGCCGGTCGAGAAGTTCTTCACCGTCAGAATACCGGATTTGAGTTCGTTTTCGCCGAGAATGACTATCTGGCGGGCGCACTTGTCGGCGGCTTCGAAGGATTTTTTGAGGCGGAAGCTGCCCTCGCCCAGCTCGATCCAGAGCCCGGCGTGGCGCAACTCGCGGGCCAGGACCAGGGCGGCGGCGTTCATCTGAGCCAGCTTGACCTCATCCTTGGCGTCGCCCAGCGGCGCGATAAACGCATCGGCCACCTGCGGCGACTGCGCTGCGGCAGCCTCTTGGGCTTGTATCGTTAAGACGAGCCGGTCCTCGCCCATGGCAAAGCCGATGCCGGGTGCCCGCGGTCCGCCGATGGCCTCGCTGAGCCCGTCGTAGCGTCCGCCGCCGAGTAGCGCGTTCTGCGCGCCGAGGCCGCCGTGGGTGAACTCGAAGGTGGTCCGCGTGTAATAGTCCAGGCCCCGGACCAGACGGTGGTTGCGCGTATAAGGAACGCTCGCCGCATCCAGCGCCGCCGTCACCGCGGCAAAGTGTGCCCGCGAAGCCTCGTCGAGCGAGTCGGCGATCACCGGCAGTTTCTCGATGATCGGCTGGTCGGCGGGCACCTTGCAATCCAGCACGCGCAGCGGATTGGTCACGGCGCGACGCTGGCAATCCGCACACATCTGTGAAACAACGGGAACAAGAGCGGCCCGAAGGGCGTCGTTATAGCGGGCGCGATCGGCAGGTGAGCCAACGGAGTTCAGCTCCAGCGTCCAGCCTGTGATGCCTAGTTCATCGAGCAGCGTGGCCAGCATTTCCAGGACTTCGGCGTCGCGTAGAGGGCTTTCGCTGCCCGCCGACGGAGGCCCAATCACCTCCGCGCCGATCTGCGAAAACTGCCGGTAGCGGCCCTTTTGCGGCCTCTCGCGGCGGAACTGCGGACCGATGTAATAGAGCTTCTGCAACTGGCCGGTCTCGCCCAACTGGTGCTCGATATAGGCGCGGACTACCCCGGCGGTATTCTCAGGCCGCAGGGTCAGCGTTTGAGTTTTCTCGGACTGCGCCCGCGCGCGATCCTCCCAGGTGTACATCTCCTTGGAAACGATGTCGGTCTCCTCGCCCACGCCACGGGCAAAGAGAGCGGTGTCCTCAAAGACCGGCGTGCGAATCTCGCCGAAGTTGTAGCGGGCAAAAACGTCGCGTGCGGTAGCCTCGATGCGGTTCCAAAGCGTGGTCTCCGGCGGCAAAAGATCCCGCGTCCCGCGAACGGCTTTCAGTGTAGTCATAACTAGTTAAGTCTAAATGTTCACACCCGCTTATTCGGAAGCGGCGTGAGGTCTCCAATCGATCCACGTCCAATCCCAGACTGCTCCTCGATGCATCCTGCCGTCTTTGTTAGCATCGAAGCCACTATGGAATATCGACTTCTGGGAGGCTCAGGCCTCAAGGTTTCCGCACTCAGTTTTGGCACCGCGACCTTTGGCGGCGGCAATGAGTTCTTCAAAGCCTGGGGCGAGACAGACGTCGCCGAGGCGCGGCGGCTTGTCGACATCTGCCTGGAGGCCGGGGTCAACCTCTTTGATACGGCCGATGGCTACTCCGACGGGCTCTCCGAACAGATCCTCGGCAAGGCGCTCGAGGGCAGGCGCGACCAGGCGCTCATCTCGACCAAGTCTTATTTTCCTACCGGCGACGGGCCCAACGACCGGGGCAGCTCCCGCTATCACCTGCGGCGATCGATTGAGGGCAGCCTGCGCCGGCTGGGCACCGACTATGTGGACATCTACCACCTGCACGGTTTCGACGCGCTGACGCCCATCGAGGAGGTGCAGGATACGCTTAACACCTTTGTCCGCGAGGGCAAAGTGCGCTACATCGCCTGCTCGAACTTCTCCGGCTGGCACCTGATGAAGTCACTGGCCGTGGCCGACCGCTACGGCTGGACGCGCTTTGTGGCGCATCAGGTCTACTACTCGCTGATCGGCCGTGAATACGAGTGGGAGTTGATGCCGCTCGGCCTCGACCAGAGAGTTGGAGCGCTGGTATGGAGTCCGCTGGGCTGGGGACGGCTCACGGGCAAGATTCGCCGTGGCCATCCGCTGCCCGAGGTGAGCCGCCTGCACAAGTCCGGCAACGTCGGCCCGCAGATGCCGGACGAGTACCTCTATCAAGTCGTGGATGCGCTGGATGCCGTGGCCGCCGAGACCGGCAAGACCGTTCCCCAGGTGGCGTTGAACTGGCTGCTGCAGCGGCCCACGGTTTCGTCGGTGATTGTTGGCGCGCGAACCGAGGAGCAGCTCAAACAGAACCTCGCCGCGGTGGGTTGGAATTTGACTCCGGGGCAGATGGCGAGGCTCGACAAGGCCAGCGCAACGAGGACGGTCTATCCCTACTGGCACCAGCGAGACCAACCGGAGCGGAATCCGCCGCCGGTGTAAGAAAAGCAGAGGTCAATCTCGAAAACGACCAACTACTCCATAAAGCACAATCCAAAACCTGTCTCAGTGTTTTTATATTTGACAAAATATTTGCATTGCATAACAATATATTCTGGAAAATGAGCATAGGCGACCAAAAAGCTCCCGGTGAGAGCGGCCTTTACAACCGCATCGCCGTCCTGCGCGCCGAGCGGGGCATCAGCCGCCAGCAGTTGGCCGACGCCATGGAAGTGAACTACCAGACAATCGGCTTTCTCGAGCGCGGCGACTACAGTCCCAGCCTCAAGTTGGCCCTTTCGCTGGGTGAGTACTTCGGGCTGCCGGTCGAGGCAATTTTCTCCAAGCAGCCCTTGCAGCCGCTTAGCCAGCAGCTTTACGCGACGGCGCGGCGTGAATTCCCGGCACGGCCAATCCGCAGAGATGAGGAAACAGAATGAAGACACAGCTTGTTCTTTTGGGAAAACACTTGAATATGGCCAGCCGCGCGCGGCGCCGTTGGCTTGTCGCGGTGGTGTATATGGGCATAGTACCGTTTGTTGTTGCCTGGTCTTACAACCTCTGGAAGGTGCTGAGTTGGTGCCTCATATTCGCCACACCGCTCCTTATCGCCTTCTCGATTCTTGTAGACGATACCCGCGAACGTGGCGACGAACGCGAGGTGTGTCGGCGTGACCACGAGCACTTCGTGGCCTACCGTTCCCTCGCGCCAGTACTCATCGCAGCGTTGTTTGCTGCCTATTTCAGAGGACCGAACCCGATCACGTCACTCCTGCCCTCGGCCCTGCGCGACTTCTTCACTCAGTTACCTTACGTGCTGCTCATGGCGGCGGGAATCCTCTACATCACCTTGCCCAGGGCCATCCTGCTCTGGACCGAGCCCGACATGGAGGAGCCGCTATGAGAACAGAATTTGTGTTGCTTGGCAGGTGCATCGATATGGCCTCGCGCGCCCGCCGCCGTTGGCTGGTGGCCCTGGTTTATATCGGAATGGCCGTGATCATGGCGGGTTGCTGGTTCTTCGATCATTGGCAAGGGCTGAGCGTCATCTTACTGTATTGCACCGCGAGCCTTGCCAACAGCGTCTTTTTCGGAGGGATTGGGTTTGGTGGGCTGATCAGGCCATTCAACGATAAGTCTCGTCCCTTTATTCATAACCCGCCCGCTGTGCGGTTGCTGCGGTGGGGTCTGCGGCCGGTGCCGAAGTTCAACGTGGAGGATAATCGCAACGATGAGCGTGAACTTCATCGGCGCGACCATGCCCATTATGGAGCTTACCGCGCACTGATCGCTGGGATTTCGATGCTGTGGCTTGTGGCAATTTGGGCGCTTTTATCGCCACGCCGGTTGGACTGGGGGCCGATGAGCGCGAATCTGGTGCTCTTCGGCGCAGTAATGGTAATCCTGATGGCTGCTCTAACCCTGCCCCAAGCCATCATTCTCTGGACCGAGCCCGACATGGAGGAACCGCAATGAAGAATGAACTTGTTCTCTTTGGCAGGCATTTCAACATGACCTCTCGCCGTCGTTGACGCTGGCTGGTAGCACTAGTCTATGCCGGATTGGCTGCCTTGATTGGTGGCTCCTGGCTCGTAGATCGCTGGCATGGTCTAAGCATAGTTTGTCTTGTATTCGCTCCTGTTTTTGTAAACAAGATAGTTTTTGGTGGATACGATCTTGAATGCGATGGACTAGGTCTCTGACCGCGTGATGTTGTTTCTTTCGTAGCCGAACTTCTGGCGTGCCTTCTTGCGCGTGAACTGCCAGTTGATGGTGACGTGGTGGCGGTTCATCTTTCGGTCCCAGGCTTTGGCTTCCCGTCGTAGATCGCTTAGTGAAGGAATACGGCGTTGGCCGAGGCACTGGCGGCTGAACAGGCTGATCTCGATCTCCGCCTGGTTCAGCCAGCTTCCGTGTTTCGGGGTGTAATGCACCGTGAAACGCTCCCACAACAGGCCGCCGATCTTTTCACCGAACCGGTCCACCAGCGCCTTGCGGTTATGTGAACTCAGATTATCCATCACCAGATGGATGGTTTCGGCCTCCGGATAGCTGGCAACGATCTCCACCAGATAGTCGGCGAATTGCGGTGAGGAGCGGTTCGCGGTTGGTTTGGTAAAGTGCCGGCCGGCCTTTGGCTGGACACCGCAGAAGACGTTGGCCGTGCCGCGCCGCTCGTACTCGCAATCACGCCGAGCAATCCGTCCCGGCCGCATCAGCCGCGGCGGGCGGACATCGGCGTGCAGCACCACAGGCTTCTCATCCACACAGACCACTGGCTCCTTTTCCGATAGCGGCTTTTCGTAAATCTTGAGTACGTCCTCCATGCGGGCGATGTACTCTTCATTCAGTTCCGCCACGCACCACATTTTTTTCCCGCCACGGCTTCAGTTCGTGGCTCTGAAGCAGGATGCGGATCGTCTCCCGGCCCACCTGCGGCGCCAGCTTCCGCTTCACTGCTTCGGTGGCGATCAGGCGCACACTCCACCGCGCTATGCCCTGTGGCGGCGGCGAGCACACCATGGCAATGATCCGCTGGCTCTGTCCTACGTCCAGTGCGCGCTGTTTGCCGGGCCGCGGCCTTTCATACAGTGCCGACTCCAGCCCTTCCTCCTCATAGCGCCGGGCAATAGCTCGCACCGTTTTCGCAGCTACGCCCACACTGGCAGCCACCTGCGCCGCCTTCTGCCCACGGTCAAGCTGGCGCAGAACCAATGCACGCCGCAACACTCGCGACGATCCCCGCCCCTTCGTCAGCATCCCGGAAACCTGCTGACGGTCCTTACTCTTCAACTGAACATGCACCCGATGGTAGCTTTGCATGTCCCCACTATGCAGCCATTCAAATCGCGATAAAAGTGCCTGCAAAGATACATCTTTAAACAGTCAGAGACCTAGTGAAACCCTTTGACGGTAATGAAGTGTACTCGCATTTTGCCAAGAACCCCAAAAGACTCAGTTCCCAAATCATGACTTGGCGAATGCCATGGATTTCCAACAGACGCGTGCTCTGCAACGATGAACGTGAATTACGTCAGCGAGACAGAGCACATTGGATTGCTTACCGAAAACTTAGCGGCCTGATAGGATTTACATTCATAATCGCCTACCTAAAAAATGTGGAATTCTACAGCTTTCACAAACCCTCTTTTCCATTTGACGAGGCGATCTATGGAATGTTGATTGCTTCCTACGTTCTTGGTTTTATCCTTCCCCAGACCATCCTGCTCTGGACCGAGCCCGACATGGAGGAACCGCAATAGCTCGCTAATTCAGCCGCGCGAGTTCTGTCTGAAAAGAACGCGCCTCAGGACAGAAACAACAGTGCGGCGCTGCCAGCGGGAACGCGGATGCGTGGAACTCCGTGCTTGGTTTCTACACGCTCGACCGCCTTCGCGCTCCATTGCGCGTGAGCATCAATCTCGGCGCCGGCCAGCGTCACTCCATCGGTCGAGTCCAGCGCGGGCGCCTGCAGTCTCCACGCGGTTGCGCTCTCTACGCGCCGCGGCGCTTTGATCCGCAAGTCAATCGCCCGCGACTCGTCCTTGTTGAAGACAGCCACCTTGAATCCTTGTTTGTGCCGCGCGGCGTAGGCTGTGGCATTCACGCCATGCATGTCGGCGTCCACACGAAGCAGGTCGAGCCCCGCAAACTGGCCTGCGAGCAACATGCCATAAAAGACCGGCATGGCCTTCACGTCGTTGCCCGGCTCGGCCTGGATGGGCGTATAGAATCCGCTGCGCTTAGTTTGCGGAGTCTTTGCAACATTCATGCCCGGCGTATGATCGCCAAGACCGGCGGTGAGAAAGGCGCTGCTACCACCATGCAAGTTCACCCCGGCGCATCCGAGGCTGGCGAGCAACAGCATGTAATCCCCGGCCCACAGCGCGGAGGCAAAGGCGTTGCTCATGCCCGGTTTTCCGCCGCGATAGCAGGAGTTGCCCTCGGTCATGCGATAGATCAATGAATGCGCGAGGGCCACCGCTTCAATGCGCTTCATTTCGATGGGAATGTTGGGATTGCCGGCGAGCAGCCGCTTCGCCGTCACCCGCGGATCGTCCGGCGGACCCTCGGCATAATAGTGCCCAGTGAGCGCTGCCAGCCGGGGACGGATCGTTGCCGGCAATTGCTCCCCGAACCGGGTCACCCAATCGGAAGAAGCGCCCACGTCGGGCCCGCCAAAGCGCGCATCGGGCACCCTGGCGGCAATGGCCTCGGCAAAGGCCGTCCATTCTTTCAAATATTCAGTAAAGCCCCAGCCAGGCGGACGCGTGAGGTTGTTGCCGTTGGAATAGAAATCGGGCTCATTGCCGATCTGAAAGAACTCCAGACGGCCGCCGGCCTTGCGCGCCACATAGGCCGCTTCGCCGGCAGCGCGTTCCGGCGTGCTGTGGCCGAAGTTGAGGCCATAGATCAGCCGCCATCCCGTTGCTTCGAGGAAGCCCGCCAGCTCATCGATCGCCTCCGGGGTGATTGCAAAAAGCCTATGCGGCATCCAGTTGGTGTCGATGTTGCCGGAGGGAAGATGCAACTGAGGCGCTGACGTGGACGCATCCGCCTTGAACCAGCAGAATTCGCTGGTATTGCCGCCGACGCGCAAGACTCCATGCGGGCTGAGAAGACGGAAGTATGCGACCAGATCGCGATTGGAAGCGGAGAAGAAACTGGGATCGGTCAATTGAGCCAGCTCATAGCTCAAGCCCACGTAATTCAAAGGAACATGCGGCGTCGCGGGCGCTTCTTGCAGAGTCAATTCCGAGGAGACAGCCGGCAGGGACTGCGCCCTGGATAAGCTGCCGCCAGTGGCCACTGCGATTGCGCTCGCCTGGAACAGGAAGCGGCGACGATCCATTGAACACCCTCCTGCGAATGATCTCAAATCCTCGTTGCGCGGACTCAGGCCACCACGGCAACCTTGGCACGCTTGCCGAGGCGAACCACCAGCCGCGCAGGCAGCGCAGGGAGCGAGACAAGCGCGGCGGCAATGACTTCCCCATCCAGCTTGACGGCCTTTTCTGCGATCTTGCGATTGGCTTCGGCGCCACTGGCAGCCAGTCCGAGATGCACCAGCAGCTTGGGCAGACGGATCTGGTTCGGCTCCGGACCGGCCACGTCGGCGAATGAGACGGCTACCTCTTCGAGGTCTTCGGCAGCACCCTTCTGCTGGAACATGCGCGCCCAGTTTTCGTCCGCACTCTGCGCGGATTCCGCACCGTGAAAGTCCGCCGCAATCGACCGTGCGAGCCGCTTCTTCAGGTCCATGGGATGGACTTTACCGGCAGCGACCTCAGCACGCAGCACATTGACCTCTGATTGCTTCAGGTCGGTCAGGAAGACCCAATACTTCCACATCAACTCGTCCGAGATCGACATCAGTTTCCCATACATCTCGGCAGGCGGTTCGCTGATGCCGATCGCGTTGCCGAGCGATTTCGACATTTTTTGCACGCCGTCCAAGCCTTCCAAAATCGGCGTCATCAGCACGATCTGCGGCTTCTGGCCATATTGGCGCTGCAGCTCGCGCCCGCACAGCAGGTTGAACTTCTGGTCCGTCCCGCCCAGCTCGACATCGGACTCCAGGCAGACCGAGTCGTAGCCCTGCATCACCGGATAGAGAAACTCGTGGAGGCTGATGGGCTGCTCGGCCTCGTAGCGCTTGTGGAAGTCGTCGCGCTCCAGCATCTGCGAAACGGTAAAACGGGCGGCGAGGCGAACGATGTCCTCGTAGCCGAGCTTGCCCAGCCATTCGGAGTTGTATCGGATCTCGGTGACGCTGCGGTCGAGAATCTTGAAGGCCTGGTCGGTGTAGGTTTTGGCATTTTCGCTGATCTGTTCGCGCGTGAGCGGCTTGCGCGTCACGTTGCGGCCCGTTGGATCGCCAATCAGCGAGGTATAGTCGCCCACCAGAAAAATGACCGTATGCCCCAGCACCTGAAAGTGGCGCAGCTTGCGCATCAGCACCGTGTGGCCCAGGTGCAGGTCGGGCGAAGTAGGGTCGAAGCCGACCTTGATGCGCAGCGGCCGTCCGGTTTTGCGGCTCTCTTCCAGGCGTTCGCGCAGGTCGCTGACGCGGATAATCTCCGACGCGCCCTTCTGGAGCAGGTCCATCTGTTCGTCTACGGGTAAGAAATTGCTCATCTTGTATTCGAGTATAAATTCCGGGCTAGGTGAGGGCGGCATTGCGAGAATCCGAGCCTGCTCCATCCGGTCACTCTAACGCTGTTTAAGGTACTTCAGGGCATCGGCGTTACCTTGTGCGGCGGCTTTGCGAATCCATGTCATCGCTTCTATATCATTCTGCGGTACACCCCAACCGTTGTGGTAAAAGACTCCGAGATTAGCTTGTGCGCCAGAATGTCCCTGTTCAGCGGCTTTAAGGAACCAAATGGCCGCTTGTGTATAGTCTTGCTTTACCCCCTGTCCCCGGGCGTAAGAGAATCCCAGGTTGACTTGAGCATTGATATGTCCTTGGTCAGCAGCTTTGCGATACCAAGCCACAGCTTGTCCTTCGTCCCGCGGAACACCCTGACCCTTGTCATGACAAATCCCGAGATTGTATTGGGACTCCGCGTGGCCCTGTTCAGCAGCCTTCTCTAACCACCACTTCGCGGCATGGTAGTCCTTTTCCATACCTTCCCCGCGCATAAGCCTGACGCCTAAGTTATTCTGCGCCGCAACGTTCCCAGCGAGAGCGGCCTTTACGTTCCAATAGGCTGCTTGCTTAAAATCCTGTCGGACGCCATTTCCCGCATAATATAACATCGCAAGCTCATGCGCCGCAGTTGAATTCCCTTGCTGGGCGGACGCGTGGTACCATCTGGCCGCTTCCGTGTAATTCTGAGGAACTCCCTCCCCAGCCCAAAACATGTAAGCAAATATCATTTGTGCTGCCGCGTCGCCTAGCTGGGCCGCCTTTCCCATCCACTTCGCCGCCTTCACAGGATCAGTTCTTAGTTCCCCACCTTGCCGGTAATCCATGGCCAGAAAGAACATTGATTGAGTATCCCCTGCCCTGGCCTTTGACTGTAGACCAATAAAAAACTCCCTCTTTCCCTCAATACTGTCTATCTTCTCGGGCAAGAGATCCTGTGTCACATCATCATCTGAGGGCGTGCCCCCTAAGGCAGTAATGCTGCGCTGTATGCCAGTTGCGAGGCCCCTAAGCAGGTTAGCCATCAAACCCTCCTTGAGGTACAGAGGACGTAATTACGATTCCGAAATTAATTTTGCCAACCGCACAAAGTAAGCCCCCGGGATACATATTTTGCACCACTACTGTCCGGCTATTTTTCGAGAAAATTGCGTAACGCCACACATAGCAACATGATGCGGCCACTCGTATCGGGAACGATTTGAAATTCAAACCCGATTTCCCGCCTCGCGGTGGTGGCGAAACAATGGTGCATGAACGCTGGCCGCACCATTTTCGCGCAACTGATCGAATTCCTGCCGCACAAAGAATTTCAAAAGTGCGTTGCCCGCTATCGTGGCGACTCGAACCCACGAGGCTTTACTTGCCGGGACCAATATTTGGCCATGATTTTCGCGCAGTTGACCTATCGCGAAAGTCTGCGCGACATCGAGGCCTGCCTCGGTGCCATGCAGCCAAAGCTCTACCATATGGGCTTTCGCGGTCGCGTGCGCAAATCGACGCTGGCCGACGCCAACGATACGCACGACTGGCGCATCTACGCCGACTTTGCGCAAGTACTGATCGCCCAAGCGCGGCTGCTTTACGCCACCGAAGCGATGGGCATCGAACTCGATCAAAGCCTCTACGCGCTGGATTCATCGACCATCGACTTATGCCTGAGCCTGTTTCCGTGGGCGCGTTTTCGTCGCCAGAAAGCCGCCGTCAAAATGCACACTCTGCTTGATCTGCGCGGCAACATCCCGACCTTTATCCACATCACCGACGGCAAGGTCCACGATGTGAACGTGCTCGATCTGATCCTGCCCGAAGCCGGAGCGTTCTACGTGATGGATCGCGGTTATATCGACTTCGAGCGGCTCTACCGCTTCACGCTGGAGTCGGCCTTCTTCGTCGTGCGCACCAAGTCCAACGTGCTTCTCCAGCGCCGCTACTCGCATCGCGTGGAGAAAGACTCCGGTGTGCGCTCGGATCAGACCGTCGTTCTCGCGTCGTTGCAATCAGCTTCGGCCTATCCCGATGCGCTGCGCAAGGTTGCCTATGTCGATGCGGAAACCGGAAAGCGGCTGGTCTTCTTGACCAACAACTTCGCGTTGCCCGCGGCAACCATCGCCGCGATCTACAAGCAACGCTGGCAAGTGGAACTGTTCTTCAAATGGATCAAGCAGCACCTGCGCATCAAAGCCTTCTACGGAACCAGCGAAAACGCCGTCAAGGCTCAAATCTGGATCGCCGTCTCGGTTTATGTGCTGGTGGCCATCGTACGCAAACGGCTCGAACTGGAGAACAGTCTCTACCAAATCCTACAGGTGCTCAGCCTAACTCAATTCGAGAAAACCCCCATTTTACGGGCACTTCAGCAGATCGACTCCCAGGAAGATTTACCCTGCTCTTCCAACCAACTGAATCTGTTCAGCTTATAGCCGGACAGCAGTGATTTTGCACGGTCAGGCGCGGCGAGCATCTACTATTTTCGCGAGTGTCTCGAACCCCAGCATATGAAGATTCTGGACATTTAGAGTCAATACTCCAACGGAGTCCAGATTCAATTTGCGCTCAAGAGCGTCACGCAATAATTTGATCGTCTCTTCGTCCAGTTTAGCCTGCCTAAAGGCCGCCACAAGCGCATCTGAGCTCCCATAGCACATATGAAAACCTTCGACGAAACCGCGCGCTTCCATGCGGCCATCATCAGGCTTTTGCGTCAGCATCAGGCAGTATCTAGCGGAACACGCGGTATTTTGATCAACACGAAGCAATTGCGTCATGAATTGCATGGCAACATTCTACGCCATCTGCTGGGAATCGGTGCTCTCTGGGCGAGAGCTTTTTGAATTGCACTTAAAGACGGACAATCCGAACACTGCCCGATGCCCTCATAATGCTCATGCTGCACATCCCGCCCCCTTTGCCTTAAACTAAATCGATGGAAGAGTTCAGCCGTATTCAGCGCCTGCCGCCTTACGTCTTCAACATTACCGACGCCATGAAGAAGTCCGCCCGCCACGCCGGCGAGGACATCATCGACTTCGGCATGGGCAATCCCGACGGGGCCACTCCCAAGCACATCGTCGACAAGCTGGTCGAGGCGGCGCTCAAGCCGCCCACCCATCGCTACTCGGTCTCGCGCGGCATCCCGCGCCTGCGCAAGGCCATCTGCAACTGGTACAAGACGCGCTACGACGTCGATCTCGACCCGGAGACCGAGGCCATCGTCACCATTGGCTCCAAAGAGGGCATCGCACACCTCTGCCTGGCGATCCTCGACTCGAACGACACGGTACTGGTGCCCAACCCCAGCTACCCGATTCACATCTACGGCCCGGTCATCGCAGGTGCGCACGTGGTCAGCGTGCCAGTCCATGACCAGGAAGAATTCCTCGCCCAGCTTGAGGATCTGATCCCGCGCATGGTCCCGCGCCCCAAAGCTCTGATCGTCAACTTCCCGTCGAATCCAACGACTGAATGCGTGGACCTGCCCTTCCTGGCCCGCCTAGTCCAATTGGCCAAGGAATACGGCTTCCACCTCATCCAGGACCTTGCCTACGCCGACATTGCTTTCGACGGCTACAAGCCGCCGAGCGTCTTGCAGGTACCCGGCGCAAAGGATGTTGCCGTCGAGTTCTTCACTCTCTCGAAGAGTTACAACATGCCCGGCTGGCGCGTCGGCTTCATGGTAGGCAATCCGGTGCTCGTCGCCGCCCTCGCCCGCCTCAAGAGCTACTTCGACTACGGGACGTTTACTCCCATTCAGGTGGCTTCCATTCACGCTCTCGAGGGGCCGCAGGAGTGCGTTCATCAAATCTGCGAAAACTACCGCAAACGCCGCGACGTGTTAGTCGAGGGACTGAACAAGTTAGGCTGGCCGGTCGCGTTGCCCAAGGCGACGATGTTCGTTTGGGCGCAGATACCAGAGGCCTACCGCAAACTCGGCTCTCTTGAATTTGCCAAGCTGCTGTTGACCGAAGCAAAGACCGCCGTCTCGCCGGGGATCGGATTCGGCGACTACGGCGACGGCCACGTCCGCTTTTCGCTGATCGAAAATGAAGAACGCACGCGGCAGGCCCTGCGCGGCATCAAGCAGATGTTTGCCAGGGCCTGACCGGGCGAGGCTGTACGCTTTCAGATCACAATCGCGATCTGGTAAGCCGGCTTCCCGCACGAACGTTACCGATGCGCCGCAGGATCGTTACGATTCCCGGCTTCAGACGCGGCTTGCGTCCTTCGATGCGGTTTCTTAAGTGCTACAATTCTGAGGAATCAGGATTGAAAGGGAACTGTGCCCCACACGATTACTGTCGTTGGACTCGGGCGCATTGGGTGCGTCACGGCCGCATGCCTGGCGGAGCTGGGCCATCGAGTCTGGGGTGTGGATGTTGATGGAGCGAAGGTTGCCTCCGTCGCGGCTGGCTCTTCGCCTTTCTACGAAGACCAGTTGCAATCGACCATTCAAAGAGCCGTTGCCGGCGGCAGATTGTCCGCGACCGCCGATCTTCAGCAGGCTTTGGCGCAATCGTCGATGGCGATGATTTGCGTCAATGCGGATTCGTCGCCCGAGGGCGTTGTCGATCTCTCAGGACTCGTGCAAGTGATCGACCTGATCGTCGAAGCGCGGCGCGCGGGGTCATTCAATGGGACCATTGTTATTCGCAGCACCGTGCCTCCCGGCACATGCGATCGGCTGTTGATGCCGATCCTGCGCTCATCCGGCCTGCCGCTGGTTTCGAATCCGGAGTTTTTGCGGGAAGGCTCGGCAGTGAAGGACTTCATGGACCCTTCGATGATTGTCATCGGCGGAGAAGATGCGGAGGCGATCCAATCCGTCTCCGATCTTTACGCTTCCCTGCATCAAAGCATCAGCGTCGTGGGCTTTCGCGAGGCAGAGTTCATCAAGTACGCCTGCAATGTTTTTCATGCGCTGAAGATCGCGTTTGCCAATGAGATTGGCGGCCTGTGCGGCGCCATGGGCGTCGATGGCGAACGGGTGATGCAGGTTCTCCGCGACGATGCAAAGCTCAATGCCTCCCCCGCCTACCTGAAGCCAGGCTTTGCCTTTGGCGGCTACTGTTTGCCGAAAGATGCCAGAGCCCTGAATGCTTGCGCGCTCAATCTCGGCGTGGATCTTCCCTTGCTCCGCGCAATCCTGCCCAGCAACGCGGAGCATCTGCGGCGAGCGGTGGACTCGGTGATGGAACTCGGGCTGCACCGCGTCGGAGTCTATGGCATCTCGTTCAAAGGGGGCACCGGCGATCTGCGCGAAAGCCCCGGTCTCGCCCTGGTTCAGGAACTGATTGGACGAGGAATTCGTGTGCGAATCTTCGATCCGTCGGTCAGTGCTTCCCCGGCCAACTCCGAAGGGGTTGCGGTCGCGGAGGAGATCCAGAACTGCATGATATCGGAGTTCGACAAATGGCTCCATGAAGTTGACTGCGTTGTCCTGACTCATTCGGTTGACCGGGAGACGATGACACGGATCGAGGCAAGCGGCCTTGCGGTGCTTGATCTCTGGCGATCGTCTTCGGCGAGGCAAGCGCCTCTGGTGATCGAAGCGTGATTGAGGCGGCGATCGCGGCTGCGCCCGAGGGTCCGCTGATTGTGCAACCGATAGCGGCCCGGACAGCGTTGTCGGTGGTCGTGCCAACCTTCCAGGAATCGGCGAATATCGGCCTGTTTCTAGCAGCCCTATGCGTGGCTCTCGATCCGGTTCTGCCCGGATCCTACGAGATCGTTGTCGTGGACGACGATAGCCCCGATGGCACCCTGGAGATTGCGGCGAGGGTCGCGGCCGAGCATCCGCAGATACGCCTCGTCAAACGCCGGGCGCGGCGCGAACTGGCAACCGCCGTGATTCGCGGCTGGCAGCTCGCCCAAGGCAGAATCTTGGCGACCATCAACGCCGACTTTCAGCATCCGCCCGAGATCGTCGTTGACATGTGGAATCTGGTTCAAAGCGCGGATCTGGTCGTCGCCAGCCGCTATGGCAAAGGGGGCAGCGTCGGCGATTGGCCGTTGCCGAGGCGCCTGTTCTCGCGCGGTGCTCAACTGCTCGGGGTCATGATCTTGCCGCAGGTCTTCCGTCGAGTTACCGACCCGCTCAGCGGCTGCTTCATGGTGCGGCGCGAGGCGCTGACGGGGGTGGAGTTGAATCCCCTCGGCTACAAGAGCCTGATCGAAGTTCTGGCGCGTGGAAGAGTAAAAACTATCGCGGAGTTCCCCTACCGGATGCAGTCGCGGACGCGAGGCGAGAGCAAGGCCACCGGCGCCCGGTCGCTGGATTTTGCCCTGCAACTTTTTCGCCTGCGCAATGCATGGAGAAAGGCGCGCCGATGATCTTCCTGCTCGGATTGATTTTGCTGGCAGCCGTCGTTTTTAGTTGGGCGGTCTTCAGAAGATGCCGCGAGCTTGAGCCGATCGATCGAGCGATCGCCGCGGTCCTGCCTGCGCTGGCGGCCCTGCTGGGAATCGAGATCGTGCTGAATATCCTCACCGAGCCTCTCTTTGGCATGAATGGCGTCAGGCTCGCCCGGACCTTTGCGCTCTTCCATGGAACCAAGCTCTATCCCGGCGCGAATGCAACCGGCCCCATCGTTGGAACCCTTCACACCCCTGTAAGTCATATTCTCTACTGGCCGGCAATCTTTGCCCCGACACCTGTTTCCGCGATCTGCATTGCTTCCACTATCGCCTTCGGACTCGTCCTCGGGGCGCTCGTTTGGCTTCATTGGCCCCGAACCCCAATCCACCCCCACAATCTCCTGTTTTCCTCTTATGCCCTAATCGCCTGCGCGTGCATTCTTTTCCGGGACGACACATCGGGCGGAATGAGAGCCCTCGCTTTTCATGTTCACGCCGATGCGCCCGCGATCTGCTTCGCGGCCCTGGCTGGCGGAGTGCTTTACCTGGCGAAGTTCAACCCCGGATGGGGCCGTTTGCTGCTCTCCTCGGCGTTTGCGGTATTGTCGGTGGGGTCGAAGCAGACCATGGCGCCTGTGCTAGTGGCGTTATGCCTCTTTTTATGGATTGCCGACGGATTGCGTACCGTTCTTCGCTATGCGCTCTGCCTGCTCGGGAGCGGCCTCGCTCTCGCCTCGCTGCTGGCCTGCTTGTTTCCCTCCGCGCAGGAGATGCTCTTCAATATTGTTACGCTCGCGGCGCACCGCCCTTACAAGAGCCCCCTCATCGCCACACTCCGCCAGATATTTACAGACTCAACGTTGGAAGGCATTCCGGTTATATTCTGTCTTCTGTTCTTCACGCTTTATTGGTACTTTTATGAGCGCGATAGGGAGCATGGGTGGCGAAAGCTCGTTTCCGTCGAGCGCTGGCTCGTCTTCCCTCTCATCGGGCTTCTTATGGTTCCCGTGTGCATCAAGGCTCAGTTGACGGCCGGCGCGGATCTGAATCACATCGGCATGGCCTGCTTCTTTCTCACCCTCGGCACGACCCTCGGGTTGTGCCGGTTCATGAAAGATGAGAGCTCTCAAGCAAAAGCGGCCGCCGCAAAGCTGCTGGCCGCGGTCCTGATTGTCTTGAGCCTGCCCGGAGCGATCGGGACTGTGTTCGACTCGGCGGTTAAGAAAAGCCGCCAGGTTCCCGATGTTAACGTTGCCTATGAGTATGCCCTGAAGCATCCGGGAAGAGCGTACTTTCCCCGCAATCCTCTGGCGGAGTTCTTCGCGCAGCATCGCTTTTACCACTATGACGGAGCTTTGATCGACCGGGAGCTTGCCGGTTATGGAATCGGCCGGGCGCAGCTCGCTGACGGAGTCCCAGGCGATGCCGCCTTGATTGCCCTGCCAAAGGACCAGCACATCTCGAAAACGCTGATGGACTATATGGCCGGCTGGCCCCAGGTCACCGATCCCGAATTGCCGGGGTGGGTTGTCTTCGAGCGGCCATCGACGAGCGGGCAGCCGGCAGCTCGATAATGTGTCAGAAACATGGGCAGTCGATTGGCCGGTCACTAGGGAAGTGAAGATCCCAGCGCCGTGGGAGACGATGAACCCAATCCGCAGCATTGGATCTCCAACGCATCGGAGACCACGAACCTCTCGCGAGCGATGAGCGAGCAGTTGGTCCCACCGCAGGTGGCTAGTTTCTCCTGTTCAACTTCGAGAGCAGCCGCAGAATCTCCAGATAGAGCCAGACCAGCGTGACGATGATTCCGAAGGCGCCGTACCACTCCATATATTTGGGAGCGCCATATTGCACGCCTCTCTCGATGAAGTCGAAGTCCAGCACAAGGTTCAATGCCGCGATGGCTACGACGAAGAGGCTGAAGGCGATCCCGATGAACCCGCTGCCGTTGATGGCAGCGAATTGAATTCCGAAGAAGCCTAGCACGATCTCGAGCAGATAGAGGAGCGCGATGCCGCCGGTTGCTGCGACGATCCCCATGCGCAGCTTCGCCGTGACCGGAATCAGGCCCGAGCGATAGGCCAGCAGCATCACGAAGAGCGTGCCGAAGGTGAGGCCCACGGCCTGCATGGCGATGCCCGGATAGCGCAGGTCGATGAGGGCCGACAGGCCACCGAGAAACAGGCCTTCGAGAAGCGCATAGATAGGCGCGGTGACCGGAGACCACTCTTTCTTGAAGACGGTCACCATGGCCAGGATGAATCCGCCGAAGGCTCCAACCATCATCGGCAGCGACACATCCGCGAAATTGCGCGACTGAAGGAAGCTGTGCCACGTCCAGGCCGCAGTCGCGATGGCGCAGACCAGCAGAATGCCCGTCTTGTTCACCGTGCCGTTCAGCGTCATCTGGCTGGATTCATCGATGATGCCGCCATACCGCGCGCCGGAGAGGTTCTCAAACGTCTTGTCGCCCAGTACCGGATTGGATGTCTTCATCAGTGCCATTGAATCTTCTCCCTTTTGCAACTGCCGGCAATTCCATTGCCCGTGCAGTTTGCGTGAATCGTCGATCCCTGCTTCAATTTTAGACCGGGCGGGCGAGGCAAGGACGGCCGCGAATCGCCCGGTTTTTTCCGCAAACGCTGTTTTTCGGACCAAACGCCTTTTTGGTCTCGCAAACTGCATCAAGCAGCGATACAATTCCATGCAACCGGTGCCGAAGAACGAGATTCCGGTTCATTCCTTTTCCCCGGCGTCATTCAAAGCAGATCCCGATTCGAAGCTACACTGGCTCGTTGCGGTCGAGCAGGCACGCAGAGTTAGGTGCTGCAACTGTTGCGCGGTGCGGAGTGCCACGCGCGGCTGCACGCTTCGCACAGGCCTGAAGGAACGTTTCAATCGAAAGCGAGGGGAAGATGAAATCTCATCTGGGATGGACAGCGTGCAGCGTCATCGCGGCGGTTGGGT
This sequence comes from uncultured Acidobacteriaceae bacterium, assembly GCA_963710875.1. Taxonomy (GTDB): domain Bacteria; phylum Acidobacteriota; class Terriglobia; order Terriglobales; family Acidobacteriaceae; genus Telmatobacter. The sequence continues at coordinate 479,566 of CAVQBW010000007.1, forward strand.
TGATGGCGACGGCCCTGACCGTGGAAGCCGAGACCGGCCAGAACCTGGTCGTCAACGGCGATTTTGAAAGCGGCAACAGCGGCTTCACCACAGGATACGCCTTCGGCAATTTATCCGGCCCGGGTACGTACTTCATCGGACCGAACCCCTCGACCGCAGAGGGAGCCAATGGGGATTGGTGCAACTGCGGCGACCATACGACGGGAAATGGAAACATGATGATTGTGAATGGAGCCGCCACCGCCACGTGGCCCGTCTGGGAGCAGACTGTATCCGTCGCGCCGTCCACGAGCTATACCTTTTCCTACTGGGGAGCCGAGGTCGATCACGACAGCAACTCCTTTCCCCATCTGTTGGTCAGGATCAACGGCAGGGTGATTGGAAACAGCATCTTCCCGGAGTATAGTCCCGACAACGGCGGACAGTGGCAAAGCTACAGCTTCACGTGGAACTCGGGTTCCAGCCAAAGCGCGGACCTGGCCATATTTGACCAGAACACAGACTCCGCCTGGAACGATTTCATGCTCGACGACATCAGCTTTAGCACCGTCCCAGCCTCTGCTGGCGGGGCAGCGCACCCGGCCGGCAATGTTGCGAGCTCCGGCCCCATCACCACCCACGCCGAGGTCGTGGTCAAGGATGAGCACGACGTTCAAATCCCGCTCAAGCAGGAGGAGAAGATCGCTTTTATGTTCATCGAGGCCATCGGCTCACTGGAGAATGGGTGCGACCTTCACCTTAACCGGAAATGCTCGCTCGCTGAACTGGTTGCAGGTCCAATAGGGCAAAGTTGGCACATCGGGAGGCTGAAGTACGATCCGGCTCGCGACTCGAATTACAAGTACACAGTGACGCTTGCCGGGACCGGCTGGGTAGCGAGCGCCACCCCGCGGCGCGCTGGGCTGGGCGGTTTCTTCATCGATGGCACCAGGGGCATGATCCACGATACCTACTACAACTCGAATGGACCCGCCACGATGAAAGATACGCGGTTGGGCGAGACTTCCATCTCAGGTGAATTGTTTCAGGTCCAATCTCATTAAGCCGGATTCATGGTTACGAACTGGATGCCGAAGGACCCCTTCAGTATTTCGATCAGGGAGTGGAGCGCGATGCCGCTTGTAACAGGCGCGATCCCCAGGCAATCCCAACTGAACGATGTGTCTTAAGGCATGTTTTAATGTATCGCCTCCGCGGCGGCGCCCGCGCCCGGCTTGTTCTTGCTCAGCAGCAGGGCCAGGGCGATCAACCCAACCGACATCCACGACAGCTCCATATAAACGTCCTGATAGCCCTGCGTCTGCGCCTGCTGGTTGAGCTGGTTGTAGATCGAGGCCAGCGCCATTCCGTTTCCGGCCGGCCCGCCGAAGCTGCCTGCGAAGAATCCGGCGAGCGCCTGCTGATGCTGCTGGAAGGCGAGGTTGGCCGAATTCATGGCGCTCTGCAGGTGCTGCTCGTGCCACAGACTGCGGCTGGTTACTTGCGCGTTGGTCACCGCGATCAGAATGCTGCCGCCGACATTGCGCACGAAGTTGATCAGCCCCGCCACTTGATTGCTCTCCTCCTTGGGCATGCCCACGTAAGCCGCCGTGGTGATGGAGATGAAACAGAAGGGCAAGGGCATCATCTGCACGACGCGCAGCCAAGAGGCCATCGGGAAGCTCATCCCCAGCGTGGTCACGTCGGCCGCGTAGCGGAAGGTGATCACAAACAGCGTGAAGCCGCCCATCGCCAGGTAGCGCGCGGCCACCTTGCCGGTGGCGTAGCCGGCCAGAGGCATCATAAAGACGAGCATCACGCCGCCCGCGGTCAGCGCCAGGCCGGCGGTGGTCGCGTTCCAGCCCAGCAGGTGCTGCATGAACTGCGGCTGCAGGACGGTGTTGGCGTTGAGCACGCCGCCCACCAGCGCCATGAGGAAGCAGCAGATGGCGAAGTTCTTGTAGCGGAAGAGCTTGATATTGACGATCGGATTCTTGTGCCGCCACTCCCACCAGATCAGCGCCACGATGCCGCCGACAAAGAGGAAGGCGAAGAAGCGGATGAAGCCGGAGGAGAACCAGTCGTTCTCCTCGCCCTTGTCGAGCATGATCTGCAGGCCGCCCATGGCGATGGCGAGAAAGCTCAGCCCCAGGTAGTCGATCTGGCGCAGGCGCGAGCGGTCGGCCTTGATCCACGGCGGATCGTCCACCAGCCGGGTGACGAGAATGAAGGCCACAATGCCCACCGGAATGTTGATGAAGAAGATCCAGCGCCAGGTGAAGTTGTCGGTGATCCAGCCGCCCAGCGTGGGGCCGATGGAAGGCGCGAGCACGGCGACCAGTCCGTAGAGAGCAAAGGCCTGGCCGCGCTTCTGCGGCTCGAAGCTGTCGGCCATGATGGCCTGGGCCATAGGCTGCATTCCGCCGCCGCCGACGCCCTGCAAAACGCGAAAGAGCAGCAGCAGGGTCAGCGAGGGCGCCGCGCCGCAGAGAAAGCTGGAGACGGTGAAGATCACAATGCACAGGACGAAGAAATTGCGCCGGCCCATTACGCTCGAGGCCCACGCGCCGATGGGCAGCACGATCGCATTCGAGACAAGGTAGCTGGTCAGCACCCAGGTGCCCTGGTCGGTCGAAGCGCCCAGCGAGCCGGCGATGTGGGGCAGCGCCACGTTGGCGATGGAGGTGTCGAGCACCTCCATGAAGGCGGCCAGCGCCACAGTGGCGGCAATAATCCACGGATTGACGCGGGGCTTCCACTGCGCGTCCTGAATTTGGGTAGGCCTGGGCGGCTCCGCTGGGCCGGCTTTGCCAGCCGTCTCATTCTCGAAATCGGGCAAAACTGCTCCTTGTCAACTTTGTTCTGACTGCTCGACTGCTTTCTTATGGGCCGGGGAAGTACGGCGCTGTTTACTCGAGCCGCGAGGCCCTCATGCCATCTGGCATCTCAGACTGGGCCTTAACAGTTAGATTCGTTCAGCCATCGCCGGGGTTCATCCTACTCGGCCTTCGGTTCGCGCCAACCCAGCAACGCAACGATGAGCGCCACGGCCTGGATCGCCACGATGAAGGCTACACAGGCCGGCCACTTGCCCAGCGCCCAGAAGGCTCCCGGAACGACCCCCGCGGCAGTGCCCCCGATGTAGTAGCAGGTCAGGTAAAGGCCAGCCGCGGTGACCCTCGCCTCCGGCGGAGCCGCCACGCGCAGATGGCTCTGCGAGGCGGTCTGGGAGATGAAGACGCCCGAGGAGACCAGAGCCAATCCCACAACGATCACCGGCAGCGAGGGCGCAAGCGTAAGCAGAACGCCAGCCATCGAGCAGAGAATTGCCCCGCTGATCCCCGCGCGCAGGCCGACCCGTGTGATGAGATAGCCGGAGGCCGGCGTGACCACGAGGCCGATCAGGTAGACGAAAAAGAGCGAGCTGAGCCCCGCGGTCGAGAGGTTGAAGGGCGCTGCGGCCAGGTGGAAGGTGATCCAGGTAAAGACGCCCACCAGCGAGAAGAGCACGTTGAAGCCCACGGCAAAAGTCGCCACCAGGCGGCGCCGCCAAAAGAGCGCACGAAACTTGCGTAGCATTGCGGCATCAGGGAAGGCGAAGCGCGAGACGGCGGCGGCGGGCGGCGTGGGGTGGAGGCGTCCGTGAGGCAGCCAGACGGCCACGGCTCCAGCCCCGGCCAGAGCGGCCGTTCCCAGCGCGAGGAAGCTCACCCGCCAACTGAACCAGTCAGCCAGGTAGCCCGAGGAGATGCGGCCGATGAAGCCGCCCAGCGCGGTTCCGCTGACATAAAAGCTCATGATGAGGGCCAGGCGCTCGGGCGGCCACTCCTCGCCGATGTACGTGATGACCAGGGCGATGATGCCGGGCACGGTGATGCCCTGAAGAAAGCGCCAGAAGATGAGCTGGGCAAGCGAGGTGGAGGTGGCGGCCAGCAGCGTGGGCAGGGCGATGCCTACCAGCGAGCCGACGATGACCCGCTTGCGCGGCAGCCGTTCAGCCAGCGCGCCGAAGAAGGGCGCTGACAGGGCCACGCCCAGCGTCGCGGCGGAGACGGTCATGCCCGCGCCGGTCTTCGAGGCATGGAAGAGCCGCGTCAGCAGCGGCAGCAGCGGCTGCGTGCAATAGAGCTCCAGAAAGGCGCAGACGCCGCACAGAGTCACCGCAGCAGCGGCCAAAGGGCTGGGTGATGTGCGGTCCGTTTGTGCGGGAGGCTCCATCCATTAGGATAATGGATCGCGGATGGGGTGATGGCACATGGTGAATTCCCTGGGAGGGTGCAGAGAAAACCATGCTCTCCGCACACTCCTGGGGATCGGCTATTGCACGTTGAGGGTCACTGTCGTCGTTGCTGGCGTCAGGGTGCCTGAACTGGCCGTGACCGTGATGGTATACGCGCCCGACGTAGTGGCGGGACGAAACGCAGTGCCGCAGGCCTTGCTGCCGCTGCCGCCGCAGGCAGTCACTCCCCCGGCGAGAGCCACGAGGAGTACCAACGCGCCGAGTACCTTCCGCCAGTGCCGCCGCCGCGCCGGAATCCCGAAAAGCAGGATGCAAGCCAGCGCCGCTCCACCACCCATAGACCAGGGAACTTCACGTTGCATTGGATTGGCAGCGGTACAGCCTCCGCTGGCAGCAGTGGTTGAACAGATTGAGAGTCGCCATTCCGGCGCTGGCTCCTGTGATGCTCACCGGACTGGTCGCAAAGCTCCAGGTTGGCGGATTCATGGCGTTCGCCGGACCCGCCGTGATGGCAGCCGTCAAATCTACGCTGCCGGTGAATCCCCCTGACGGCGTCACGGTAATCGTGCTGGCCCCGCCGCTGCCCGCAGTCACTGTAAGGCTGGCTGGCGACGCTGAAAGCGCGAAGCTCGGGACCGGAGCGGCATTCACCGTGAGTGCGATGGTGGTGGAGGCGGTCAGGTTGCATGGAATACCGCAGGAGGGCGGGCCGCTAGGGTACAAGGTAGTCCCATTGACGGTCACCGTAACCGGTCCCCCAACCGTGGCCGTGCTGCTGGCCGTCAGCGTCAGCACCTGGGTACCGGAACCTGTTCCGGGGGCGAACGAGGCAGTTACGCCGCTGGGCAGGCCAGCCGCGCTTAGAGCTACGGGGCCGCTGAATCCGCCTGCCCCGGTGACCGTAATGGTATCGGTTGCGCTGCTCCCTTGAGTTACAGCCAGCGTAGGCGCAGAAGGAGCCAGAGTGAAGCTCGGCGGCACAGCGACGGTGAGGGCTAACGTGGTGGATGCTGTCAGTTCGCATGGGATGCCGCAGGTGATCGGGCCTCCGGGAAGAGCGCTTCCATTAATCGTCACTGTCACCGGACCTCCGGAGGCGGCTGTGCTGCTGGCCGTGAATGTCAACTGACAGCCTGTGATCTGCTCAGATCCAGGCGACGCAATAGCGCCGGGCTGGGTTGAGCAGGAGTTTGCGGTAACGCCTGTCGGCAGGCCGGATGCAGTCAGAAACACGGGGCTGGTAAGACCGCCCACTAACGTCGCGAAGATCGTGCTGGTTCCGCTGCCGCCCTGGAGCACCGTCAGGCTGGCCGGCGAAGCCGAGAGCGTGAAGCTCGGCGGCACATCGACGGTAACGGCGATGCTGGTGGACGCGGTCAAGGTGCATGGCAGGCCGCACGTCGAAATAGAACTTCCGGTAATGGTGACCGTGAACGGTCCTGCCAGCGGAGCGGTGCTGGCGGCTGTCAGCGTCAGCGTACTCGCGCTGGTAGCCGGGTTCGTGCTCCACGCGGCGGTAACTCCGCTGGGCAGGCCAGTTGCGGCAAGAGATACACTCCCTGTGAATCCGCCCAGGTCAGTGATCGTGATGTTGTCGCCAACGCTGCCGCCCGGATTCACCGTAAACGCTGGAATCACGGGAGTGAGTGTAAAGCCCGGCGCCTGACTGATCGTGAGCGCGATAGTCGCCGATCCCGTCAGCGAACCGGAAACGCCGTTAATCGTGACCGTCGCAGTTCCGGTGGTGGCCGTGCTGCCGGCTGTAAGAGTCATCACGCTCGCGCCGGTGGTTGGATTGGTTGCGAAGCTCGCGGTAACTCCGGTGGGCAGACCGCTGGCGGAGAGCGTCACGCCGCCGGTCATCCCGCCCAATTCCGTCACAACTACGGTATCGTTGGTGCTGAGACCCTGGACTAGAGTGATCGTTGAGCTGACCGGAGTAATCCTGAAGTTTGGCAGCGACGCTCCGTACCACTGGGGAAGCGTCACGTCTCCAGCGGGCTTGTTCTGCGGCGAGTATCCGGTATCGTTCGCTCCCGGAGGCGAAACGGACCAGGCCCACCAGAAGACACCCTTCATCCAGGAAGCATCCAGGCTGAAGACCTCAAAGTAGGCCTCGTAGCAATCCTGTTGCTCGGTTGGATCGTAACTGCCAGTGGGGGTGTAGTTATAGGGCGCTTCGTTTGAACCCGCCGCGCTGGGATAGCCAATCTCGGTGAAGATCAGTGGCATGCTTGGGTGGGCCAGTTGCAGGTTTTTGAGAGCTGTCTCCGGAGCGAAGTGGTTCACGTTCCCCGCCGCTGTCGTCCAGGCGCTTACCAGTTGAGCCACCGTCGGATCGGCGTGGTTGGTGAGCGGAAAATAGCCGTCCACGCCAATCATGTCGAGATCGTCCCAGAAAGACACGCTCGTGAATTCGTCGCCAGCGCTCGTCGCGTTGGCGGCATAGGTAAGCGTCAGAGAGGGATAACTTGTCCGGATCTGCGCGATGATGCTGTCCCAGTAGCTCTGGTAAGCCGATCCCGAGAGGTCTTTGAGTTCGCAGCCAATCACGAAGGTATCGACGTTGTTCTCCGCCGCGATGGCCGCGTAATGAAGAATGAAGGTCTGATAGCTCGAGAACCACGCATCCGCCCAGGCAGTAGCTTCGGCGGGAGTATCGCTGCCAGGCGGCGCAAATTCACCCCTCCATGTTCCGTCGAACGAGTCCACATGCGGCTTGAGCACGACCTTGATTCCCTGGGCCTGCAGATTCGTGATGGCAGCGACGACCGCGTCGTCGGTTGGAGTCGTGGGAATGTCAGGATAGCCAGGAGAATTCATCGTTGAGGGCGCAATCGTCGTCGCGGTAGGGTCAGTGACATACTGGGTGACCAGCACCGTGGCGTAATCGACACCAGCCGCAGCCATGGCGGCAGTTCCTTGTGGACCTTGGGGCGTGTCTTGATACTCGTTATACCAATAGGAGGTGTACGCCATGCCGTTGTAAGTGAATCCGGTCTTGCTCTGCGCAAACGCCGTGGGAACGGCGCCGCAAAGGACAAGCCCCGCCAGAACACCTAGAACAGCAGACCTGCGGGCGGTGCAAAAGGAAACACGTCGTGCAAGCTTCATGGCTTCACCCCGGTCTGCGTCAGGCACCAGCTCGGAACCGCAATCTGATTCCCTTCCTGAAGGCCGTCTGCGCCGCCAACCGGTTTCGACGCGGAACACTCCGGCTTGGCCGGGCAGCCGCTTTCGCATCCTATAATCTTCGTCACCTGAATCTGTACGGAGGGGATGCTGAAGGATTTCACCGTTCCACAAAATCCATCGCCACCCCAGGGGCGAACGCAGACCGTGTCCCCTACGGATTTCCCAGTTGAGCGCGCCCCGGCTGCGAGCAGCAGCGCCTCAATCCCGGTCTCACCCTTGTTCTCCGCCAGGTTTAGAGCCGTTCCCGTGAAGCGCGTCGCCCGGTTGAGGTCGGCCCCGGCAGAGATAAGGGCTTGTACAACCTCGATACGATTGTTTTGGACTGCGGCGATGAGCGCCGTTCGTCCGTCGGCCGCGGTCGCATTGATGCCCGCGCCCTGCGCCAAAAGCGATTTGACGGTAGCGGCCTGGCCTGCGGATGCGGCAGCAATCAGCGGCGTCAGTCCTTTTTCTTCACGGGCATCCAGCCCGGACGGCCGTTGTGTGCTGGATCGCGCCGTTCCCTGAGCCCGTGCGCCGGGAGCGAGAATCGCCAGCGACAGTGCCGCGATCAGCCATGCAAAGCGCGTCGTACCCCGGCCAACGCGCAACAGGTCACGTTTCGGAAGGAGAATGCGGTTCATGGAAATGCCTCTACTCTTCGACGTAGAACTCGTGAGAAAAGTATAAGCGCGATTTCCATGACTCTGAGTGAAAAAGTGTGCGAGCTTCTTCCGCCCAATCCACGGAAAAACCTCTCTAGAATACGCCGGCCATGCAGGCCTCAGACTCGCCCGGCTGATCCTCGCTGGCGCCGCACTCGGCTAGCACGATGGGGGACAGAGTGATCACCGGACATTGGGCGTAGGCCAGCACCTTGTAGACGATGCCGGCGCGGGTGACGGCGGAAAACTTCGACGCGCCCTGCGCCCCCATGACAATGAGATTGGCGCGCTGGGACCGGCCCTGGTAGAGCAGGTCTTCTGTCGGGTCGCCCACCGCCGCCCTGGCTTGCACGTCGATCTTCCCCAGCAATTCGAAGGGAATGAAGGAGAATAATTCGGTCTCCATCTCGCCGAGCGTCCGGCCGGCGAGAACCTCGGCGCTCTCCTGGGGCGGAATCACATGCTGCAGGATCAGGCTGGCCTTGTGTTTTGCGGCCAATTCCGCCGCAAACCGGGCCACGACACAACTGGATCTTAGCGCGCAGGTCGAGCACAGAATGGTGCGGCCGGCCAGGTTCCGATAGGCGTCGTCAACCACATAGGGACCGACGATGTTGACCGGCACGCTGGCGTTGCGCAGCACGGCCTCGGCCACCGAACCCACCAGCAGCTTGCCGATGGGACCCGGCGTGCGAGCGCCCATCACGACGCGGTCGATCTTCCGCTCACGCAGCAGGGTGAGGATCTGGTCTGCGGCGTGCCCAGGGCGAACCACGATCCTGCAGCGGACGCCAAGGTTTCTGGCGCGCTGGGCAAACGGTTCGAAGCGCTCCTTTTGGGCGCGGGAAATCTCATAGGTCGACAGTCGCGGGCCGGCACCGCGCAATGCAGCCGCGGGCGGGCTGTCATAGACGTGAAAAACAACAAGATCGGCGCTGAACTCGATGGCCTCGGCCAGCGCAACCCCAAAGGCCTTTTCATTGACCGGGAACTCGGATGCGAAGAGAATCGTGGCGGGCTTGCTCCAACCCGGCTTGATAGCGGTAGCCATGGATACCTCCTGGACTGCTTCTTCCGTAATTGGGCGATCAATTCGAGTTCACAAAGGCAAATTCGGACAAATAAAACGAGAAGAAAAAGTGAGGTCGTATGCCGGAGCCGCGGACTCAAGACGGCGCAACCGATCTTCGTCGCTGGGGCGGTGTGAACTGCTGCTTTCTCCGATTCGAATCAGGCGATTGCATCCTGGTTTTGCTCGAGCGCTTCCAGAGGAGCCAACAACGCTGCCGCACAGGTTCCGGGAAGATGAACGCGGTGCAAGACGCCCATGGAGCGGGCGGAGGCTCAGGCCTTGAGTTGTCTTCTTCTTGCTCTCTCGCGGAGCAGTTGGCGAATCGCGTACTGTGAAGTATCCACAAAGTGGTGTGGAAAAAAAGTACAATATTGCACACTTTTTCGACAAAAAGCGGCGCTATCCCCATGAATGCACGCGGCGATCCGGTCAGACTCTCCTCAATTCGAAGCGGCGATGGCCGGCGGGGCGAAGCTGCTAGAATCCATCGGCAGATCAACAAAGATTCTCCTTCCGCGTTTATGCCTGCGGGAAGAAACGGAGCGAGCCGGCTCCTCAGGACTCAAGTTAACCGAAATCAACTCAGGAGAACGCAATGCGAACGAGATCGATGCAGAGAGCTTTTCTGGTGGTTGGAATGGCTGCGTTGGCCAACGCAGCGGCGTATGCGCAAACGGATATAGCGGCAAGCCTTTACGGAGCCTTCAGCGGAACCAGCAATGGAAATGGCACCGCGCAGAGTCCATCGAACGCGGCCGGCGGCCTGTTGGAAGTGCGACACATTGCTCATGCATGGCTAGGCTATGAAGGCACCTACGCCTTCAACCGCGCCAATGAGACGTACTCCTCTATCGTCACCGCCTGCCCAGCTGGTGGAATAATTCCTTGTAATATTCCAACACCGGCGGCAGTTTCCGCCGATGCGCATGAGGTGACCGGCGATTGGGTGGCGTCACTGAAGGTCAGAAATCTTCGCCCCTTCGCACTGACTGGCGGAGGCATCCTATTCGATGCGCCCGTCAGCCGGCAGAGTAGCGCCAGCAGCACCACCAAGCCAGTCTTTGTCTACGGCGGAGGCGTGGATTGGGGACTTTTGCCGCACATCGGACTGCGCCTCCAATATCGAGGCAACCTCTACAAGGCGCCAAACCTCACCACGCTCTTCACCTCGACCGGAACCTTTATGCACACCGCCGAGCCGATGATCGGAGCCTACTTCCGCTTCTGAGCGGCAAGCAAAGGAGTTCCGCCATTCATCCGATTCGCTCCGCGCCCGCGGGCTTTCCAGAACCCAATGGAGCGGAGTAGGATGCCTCCATGTCTTTCCATCGAGGCAGAAACCTGGCTTTAGCGATCCTCTTCGTCTTCATGACAATTGGAATCTGCCCGGAAAACACACCAACGCCTTCGCCCTCGGCGCTGACCGCCGCGCAGATTGTCGTCAAGATGCAGCGCCACAACCAGGCGCGTACCGAGAAGCTGAAGCACCTTACGTCGATCCGCCGTTACAAAGTCGAATACAAGGGATTTTCCGCCGACCTCGTGGCCCAGATGGAAGTTGAATACACCTACGACGCCGCATCCGGGAAGAGCTTTCGCATCGTGACCCAAAGCGGATCGAAGTTTCTCTTGGAGAAGGTCCTGAAACGCGCGGTGGACAGCGAAAAGGAAGCCTCGCGGGTGACAGGCTCGACGGCCCTGTCGGCGGCGAATTACAACTTCCGCCTTCTCGGGAGCGAGAGCCTGGCAGGGCGACCGGCTTATGTTCTCGATGTCCAGCCAATCGTGGCAAGCAAGTTCCTCTATAGGGGCAAGATCTGGGTGGATGCCGCGGAGTTTGCGCTGGTGAAGTTTGAAGCGGAGCCGGCCAAGAGCCCCTCGTTCTGGATTGCTCGAACGCAAATCAAACAATCCTTCGCCAAGACCGGCGACTTCTGGCTGCCCGAGCAGAACCGCAGCGAGACCAAAGTGCGCTTCGGCGGAACGGCAGTCTTCACCATCGACTACGGAACCTACCAGATCGAGTCGAATGAGGCCTGAGGTCAACGCATAAAACCATCCGGAAGCGGTCGTCGAATCTCGACGAAAACCGGCCGCGCCGGGCGTTGCCGCAGGCCGCGCCTGGGGCGGCCACTATGTTACCGTTGCAGTACGGCGTCTCTGAGCCGGGGCCTTGAATGGGCCTCAGGACAAATGCTCGAAATCGAGCGAATATCAGCGGCGGCGGCGAAGCCATAGAATGCCCCAGCAGCCGGAACTGACCTCGACCTCTGTTGCCCCGAACCCGGCCCCCGCGCCTGGGCCGGCGCCGGCATTTGCACCCGTTTCCGCACCTGAAATCGACCCGGCGCAGGAGGAGATCCCGTCTCGCGCACCGCAGCGGATTCCGCCCTGGCTGGTGCGCGCTGAATTGTTTTTGCGCGTCTTTCTGCTGACCTTCATCAGCCTTGTAATCGTTATTGCGCCATGGTCGGGCGACATTGTGCGATGGTTGGGCGACCTGCTTTGGTTCTTGCCCACCTGGCGCTATCTGTGGGACCAGAACGCCCTGATTCAATACTTTCCCGTGATCGCACACTACTCGTCCAACGGAGCGGTGCGGGGGGTTGTGTCGGGGTTGGGGCTTCTGAATTTGTGGATTACGCTTAACGGCGCGTTCCACCATTGGGATAAGTGAGCCATGAGCGACGAGAAGCAGGAATCGGGAATCCGGAATCAGAAATCAGCCCAAGCAGCGGTCATTCCCGGCAACGGCACGCCGCAGCCGCTCGCCGCCGCTCCCTTGGCCTATGAGAACTCCGGCTTCCTGAACAGCGCCGACGGACGGCTGATTCGCATCGTCTCCGAATACATGGAGCCGCTGGCGCGCTTCCGCCACGAGCAGATTCAGGACACGGTGGTCTTCTTCGGCTCGGCGCGCTTTCGCGGCCGCGAGGAGGCCGGACACGCCCTTGAACTGCTGGAAAACACCGGCTCCGCGCGTCCCGCCCCCAGCCACGAGCAGCCGGCCAAGCCGACGGAGATCGCGGAAGGCAAGGCGACCGACTTGCAGCGCAAGCGTGCCGTCGCAGCCGTCGAGATGGCCCGCTACTATGAGGATGCGCGCAAACTCGCCTTTCTGCTGACCCAATGGGCCAAAGAGATTCCCTCGCGGCGGCGCAGGTTCGTGGTCACCTCCGGCGGAGGGCCAGGCATCATGGAAGCCGCCAACCGCGGCGCCTTCGAGGCTGGCGGCAAGACCATCGGAATGAACATCCGCCTGCCCTTCGAGCAGCATCCCAACCCCTACATCACGCCCTCGCTCAACTTCGAGTTCCACTACTTCTTCATGCGCAAGCTGTGGTTCGCTTACCTGGCCAAGGCCTTGGTGGTCTTTCCCGGCGGCTTCGGCACCCTGGACGAGATGTTCGAGATCCTCACCCTGGCCCAGACTCACAAAATGGCCAAGAAGATCACCGTGGTCATCTACGGCTCGGAGTATTGGAAGAAGGTCTTCAATCTGGACGCTCTTGTCGATACCGGAGCAATCTCTCCCAAAGACATCGAACTCTTCCAGTTTGCCGATACGCCGGAGCAAGCCTTCGAGCTGCTGCGCAAGGGGCTGACGGAGAACTACCTGGCTGCCGAGGCCGCCGCGGGCACGCCTGCCGAGAGCCCGGCGACGGCCAACGACGAGGATCTGATGTCCGGGTTGACGATCGAAGACTTTCTCGGCCCGGAGATCGCCAGGACCGGAAAGTGAGCCGTTTTCGCCCAGGATTCCGGGGATTTGCCCTGGAATCTCCAGAAGAACATTCTGATAGCGCGGCAAGCATCGTAACTCTATCGATTCGCTCCCTGAGTTAATGGCCAGTTTGAACCGTGTTACCCGGCCGTTGATAGTTGGCGATGTAAACTGATTTGGAGGTCTGGGCACGATCACGGAGAAGGAGCAGAAATGGCCCTTTCGACCATCTCGTACCTGTGGTGCGACAAGAAGGCATCACAAGGCTTTCGGTCGGGAATTTCCCTGCACAGTCACACCAACCAGTCCAGGGAGACACTGGCTTCTTTGGCCAAATTTGGCAACCAGTACCCGGTGATGCGTCCACTGATGTCGCGGTTGGAGCGGCGGGCGGAGGCCAACCACGGGATGAAGGTGAACTACGCAGACAGCTACTGGACGCCGCCGGCGACCCCCAAGCTGGCCTTCGATCTTGAAAGCCGGCAGATCGAGGAGCTGGACTTGGAGCCGATGGTCTCCCTCACCGACCACAACAACATTACGGCGCCGATGCTGCTGCGAACGGTCCCCCGAGCGCGGCGGATTCCGGTTTCAGTGGAGTGGACAGCTCCGTACGGTGAGCAGGCCTTCCATCTGGGTGTGCATAACCTGCCCAGCGCCAAGGCAGGCGAATGGATGGCGAGGCTGGCCGATTTCACCGCCAACCCGAGCGACGTTAGGCTGACCGGGATTCTGGCCGCGCTGCACGGCGAGCCGAATGTGCTGGTGGTCTTCAACCATCCCATGTGGGATCTCTACCTGATAGGCAAGGGGAAGCACGCGTTTCTTGTCAACGAATTCCTGCAGAAGAACGGAAACTATCTGCATGCCCTGGAGCTGAACGGGTTGCGCAACTGGGACGAGAACCGGGCGGTGCGGCGACTGGCGGAGCGGTGGAACATGCTGTTGATCTCCGGCGGCGACCGCCACGGAGTGGAGCCCAACGCCAACATCAACTTGACCAACGCGACCAGCTTTACCGAATTTGTGCATGAGGTGCGCGGGGAGAAGAAGAGCAACGTGCTGTTCATGCCACAGTATGCGGAGCCATGGAAACATCGCATTCTTCAATCGGCCATCGATGCGGTGCGGCACTATCCCGATTTCCCGCAAGGCTCGCGCACCTGGGACGAGCGCGTCTATCATCCCGATGCGCAGGGGGTGGCGCGGCCGCTGAACCAGCTGTGGCCCGACGGATCGGCGCCATGGTTAATGCGCTTTGGGATAAGCTTGGTTCAACTGATGGGTAGAGGCTTGGTCTCCAGCAGCCTGCGCGTGATGTGGAGCGAGTCGCGCCAATTGGCTTTGTCCCTGGGCGAACAGGACGTCTGAGGAGTCTTTGACGAGGTTTGCCTATCTGGGCCTTCGCCCGGATGGCCCATTCCGCCGGCTGTTTTATTTCCTGTTTGTTCGGCGGAATCTTCGGTTTTTTCCGCGCTTCCGGTGACTTTCTTGATTCCTTCGCTAATTGAAGCTGTGTTCTCACTCCATTCATCCTCCATTGATAGTCGGTCCTGCAAACTGGCTCCAGAGATTCCGGCTCGCGAGCGGAATCCGCACGTTGAACTCAGGAGCTGAAATGGGCCAATCGACCATCTCGTACCTGTGGCGTGACGAAAAGGCGCACAAGGGCTTTCGCACCGGCGTTTCAATACACAGTCACACCAACCAGTCGCACGAGACTCTGGATTTTCTGGCGAACTTCGGCAACCAGTACCCCTGGATGCGTCCTCTGCTCTCGCGCCTGGAGCAGCGCTCCAAGCGAATGCACGGGGTACGCGTCGATTACGCGAACAGCTACTGGACGCCGCCGATGACGCCCAAGCTGGCCTTCGATCTCGAGAGCCGCCAGGTGGAGAATCTGGATCTGGCGCCCATGGTCTCCATCACCGATCACGACAACATCCATGCGCCCATGCTGCTGCGCACCGTCCCCAGCGCGCGGCAGATTCCGGTTTCCGTCGAGTGGACCGCTCCCTATGGCACGCAGTCCTTCCACCTGGGCATTCACAACCTGCCCAGCGCCAGGGCCACGGGGTGGATGAATACGCTGGCCGAGTTCACGGCCAAACCCGGCGATGCGAAGCTGACCCAGATCCTGCGCGCCCTCCACAACGAACCGAATGTGCTGGTGGTCTTCAATCACCCCTTGTGGGACCTCTACCTCATCGGCAAAGAAAAGCACGAGTTCCTGGTCGGCGAGTTCCTGCAGAAGAACGGCAATTACCTTCACGCATTGGAACTGAACGGGCTGCGCAATTGGGACGAGAACCGCGCGGTGCGGCGGCTGGCCGAAAAGTGGAACATGCTGCTCATCTCCGGTGGCGACCGCCACGGCGTCGAGCCCAACGCCAACATCAACCTGACCAACGCGGCTAGTTTTACAGAATTCGTGCACGAGATCCGGCGGGAAAAGAGAAGCGATATGCTCTTCATGCCGCAGTACGCCCAGCCCTGGAAGCACCGCATTCTGCAATCGACCCTCGACGCCATCCGCCACTACCCGGAGTTTCCGCAGGGCTCGCGCACCTGGGACGAGCGCGTTTATCATCCGGATGCAAGCGGAGTCGTCCGGCCGCTCAGCGAGCTGTGGCCCAAGGGCGCGCCGCCTGTTGCGATCAGTTGGCTGCTCGGCATGGTGCAGTTGATGGGTGCGGCCCCGGTCTCCAGCGGCCTGCGCATGGTCTGGAGCCAGGAGAGCGAGCTGCGCATGGCGCTAGGCGAGTAGTGCAAAGTTCGCGGAGTGATCGCTTTCAGCTGAGTGATCGTTGTTTTCGCGCGCTTCAAACATCGGCTTTGTATGAGGACACGATTCTTCTGGCATCGAAAGCACTCATTCGAAGCCAGCTCTGTATCAGGGCACGGCTTCAGCCGTACAGCAAATGCTGCATAATAGACGCGGGGCTTTAGCCACTGAGGGATTGGATGTTTCCGGAACCGGCGCGGCAAGATGAAAGCATGACAGCTCCGCTCACTTCGCCAACTCCGCCAACTCCCCCCCGCGTAGCCTATTTCCCCGATTCCTTCCACGAGGTCAACGGGGTGGCGCACACCAGCCGCCACTTCGAGGCCTTCGCCCGCCGGCGCAACCTGCCCTTTCTCTGCGTCCGCGCCGGAGACCGCGCCCAGGCCGTCCTCGAAGACGGCAACGTATGGACCCTCGAACTGCCGCGCGGCTTCCTGTCTTTTGCCCTGGAAAAAGACCTGCGCTTCGACCCCGCGTTCCTGCGCCACATTCCGCTCATCGGCGAGGTGTTGGAGCGCTTCAAGCCCGACCTGATTCACATCACCGGCCCCAGCGAGGTGGGAATGCTCGGCGCGGGGCTGGCTCACCATCGCTGTCTGCCGCTGGCCGCCAGTTGGCACACCAATGTTCACGAATACCTTGCGCGGCGTTCCAATTGGTTTCTGCGCCGCCTGCCTAAAAGACCATCGGCGGCAACAGGCCAGAAGATCGAAGACCTGGCCATGGCTATCGCAGCCAAGTTCTATTCGGCGGCGCGTGTGCTCTTCGCACCCAACCCAGAGCTCTGCGCGCTTCTCGAGCGGACCACCGGCCGGCCCTGCCGTCTGATGCCGCGCGGCGTCGATGCCGAGATCTTTCATCCGGCCAAACGCAAACGCAATCCCGAGGATCGCGACTTCGTTCTCGGCTTTGTCGGCCGCCTCTCCGTCGAAAAGAACATAGCTCTGCTGGTCCAGGTGCAGGGCGAGTTGGAGCGGATGGGAGTGACGAACTTCCGCTTTGTCGTTGTCGGCCACGGCGGCGACGAGGTCTGGCTGCGTGAACAGCTTCCGCACGCCGAGTTTACCGGAGTGCTCAAAGGCGAGCCGCTGTCTGAAGCTTACGCAAATATGGATCTCTTCGTCTTCCCCTCGCACACCAACACCTTGGCAACGTGGTGCTTGAGGCCCTGGCCAGCGGCGTTCCGGCCATTGTCACTCCCGACGGCGGCCCGCCCACCATCGTCCGCGACGGCCTCACCGGCCGCGTCGCTCCCGATGCCGAGTTCACCGCCGCGATCGCCACAATTATCGCCGACCCGGCAAAACACGCCCGGATGCGCGAAGCCGCACGGAGTTATGCGCTCACCATGAGTTGGGACTCGGTCTTTGAAGGCGTCTATGCGGCCTACGAGACGATCCTACCCGCACGGCAGCAGGCGGCAGGATAGAAATACGTCTAACCGTGGAGAGTCGGTCTCGTTATTTCCTCTTGGCCCCGATCTCGGGGAATCGCCGCGTAATGGCCACCGCGATCGCCGTCGCCTGCGCGCGGTTCAACCCCGGCAAGAGGCACTTGCTCTTCCAAGAGCCGCAGCCTACATAGAGCCCCGAAGGATCGTTGTCGCCGCCCATCATATATCCGACGGATGTGACCTCGGAGAGCGGCACAGTCTCAACGGCATGGGAATCGAAGAATGCCAGCCCCGCTCCGGACGCCCTGAAGCCCTGGCCTGTAACCGACAGCACGGTCGTATCGACCCGGTTCCATTTCTTCCACACCGTGAGCCCAATCCACACCAGAAAACCCAGCGAGACCAGCGAGAAGACGGCGCGGAGCGTGGGAACTGAAACCGCCAGGGAGAAGCCCAGAAAGACGACCGGGATCGCGAGGAAAGCCAGCAGCGGAAACCAGCCATGTTCGTGGTCCACCTGAAATTCGAGTCCGCCGGTGATTTCCTTGGAGGTCACTTCGGTCTGTCCGAAGGCGTTCATCGAGTCACACGTGGCCATTCGACCATCCGTCGTCCATGCTAAATCGGCCGCCGCGGCGAACGGATGAACATCCGTTAAAACGATCACGCGAGCGCAAGACCGCAACGCGTGCCCATCCCAACAAGCTCAGCGCTTGGGCTCGAACTTCGCGCGCAGTTCCGGAAAACGCCGCACAATAGCATCGGTCACAGAACCCGCTTGCTCGCGGGTCAATCCCGGCAGGATGCACTTGCTGTCTATCAAACCGCGGCTCAGGTACAACCCTGGAACATCGCCCGGCACATATCCGACCCAGTCGTACTCCGCTACCGGCACGGTGATTGTGGCCGAACGCCAGGGACTCATGCCCACTCCGCGCCCGGAGGCTGTGAGTTGCAGGCGGGTCACCGATAGCTTCGTCATTCGGTTCTTCCGTGCAAAGAAAATAATGATTGGCAGGGCCACAAGATTGAACGCGGCGCCAATCCCGATGCCGACGCTCCAGTCGGGAGGATACTCCTCGGTCAGCGCGACGGCCGAGCAGAGAATCATGAGGACAAAACAGATGGCCGGGTAAATCCTTAGAAAAAACGAGCCGAACTTGCGCTCGACCTGGAACTGCAGCTCGCCGTCCTGTTGGCTGGTTGTCAATTCAACGTAGATCCAGGCTGTCTTGCCTTCCGCCATCGTGTTTCTCCTGAAGTCCGCTCTTTCGCAGCACTCCGGCCCCGATTCCGGGAAGACCCCGCAGGGCTGGTTCAGTGCCTTGTTGGGATTGCTCGCGGTTGAATCTCGCAACTGTTTGAGTTCAGATTACTCCCTTGTCGGCATGCGCACGCCCGTCATCAGGTCCAGCGCAAAGGCAGTCTCCCGGTCGGTCTTCATCTCCCATCCCATGCCGTAAAGAATGCCGCCCGCAATGTCGGTGATCTTGATTCCCTCGTCAGAAACCTTTTCCGACTCCCAGGCCCGGCCGTCGGCTCCCCAGGCGACAATCCCGTGATGGCCGATGAAGAGCATCAATCCCAGCGCCACCAGCGGGCGAATCTCCATCACCGGCCGGAGCGGGACCAGGGTAAAGTTCTCCGGCTCGTTGGTGTCGATCACGTAAGCATAGCCGCCGGAGACCAGGCAGATCTCCTCTCGCCTCGGACAGGACCAGAGCCCGGTCGGCACCGCCGGGTCGCGGAAGCCCAGCGCACAGGTCGCCAGGAAGGGCAGGGCTTTCCCGGCGATTGGCCGGATCAGCACCTCCAGAGCGCCGCTCTCGACCTCTTCGGCCTGGACGGGATAGATGAACTGGCGCGAGGGCAGGGTGTTGGGCGTATCGGCGAGGATCTTGGCATGCCAGGCGTGCTGAAAGCTGAGGTCCATAGCCGGTTCAAGATTCGCAGCGTCAGCCTGTGCAGAGGTCGCGGCCGGATGGCGAATGGAAGACGGAGCAGCCGCGGCCGGATTGTAGTTGAGAATCCACTCCTCTTGCTCCGCGGTATCGGGCACCGGGCAGCCGCGGGCGGCTTCAACGGCATTCAGCGCCGTGTTGGGGTCCCAGCCGAGATGGATGAGCGTGCATGCGGCGGCCATGGTGGCGCGGCCGATGCTTGCCCAGCAATGAATGCCGACGCTCTCTCCATCGCGCAGCCGCTTGGCCAGCCCGCTGACCAGATCGCGGAAGCCGGCTTCGTCGGGCGGAAGGCTGTGGTCGGGCAAGGGGTGATAGATAAACTGCATTCCTATCATCCCGGCATCGATGCCTTCATCCGCCAGGTCGAGACGCTCCACCTGCTCTGATTCCAGCAGCGAAACCAAAGTCTGGATGCCCTCGCGCTGGAACTCGCGCAATTCGTCGCGCAGCTCTCTGCCGCCGTGCGGGCAGAGCAGGACGGCAAGCGGCGGCTGCCGATCGCGAGAGATCCAAAAGACGCGGGCCATGGCGCTCAAACCCCCACAAAGTGTACGACGCGTTCGCGGATGCTGAGGACGCCGAGGCCCCAACTCCGGCTAAGTTCCGCGCCCTCTTCTATCAGCGGAATCAGCTTGTCGAGCTCCCGGCCGGAGTGCGCGCCGGTCAGGGCAATGCGGACGGGATGGAAGAGATCCTTGCCTTTGGCGCCGGTGGCGGCCTCGATCTCTTTCATCCAGGCTTTGAAGATCTCCGGCGTGACGCGGCCGGAGTGGGCGCGGACACGGCTGGCCAGCTCCCCCAGCACGGTGCGGGCGGAGTCGGCGGCCAGGATGGCGGCGTTTTCCTCGTTGACGCGGGCGGCTTCCGGATCGAAAGCGAAGACAGGCACGGCCTTGGCCGGAAGTTGATCGAGGCGATCGACGGCCGGAATCAGCAAGGCAAGCAGCCGCGAGAACCAGCTCCTCACCGGCTCAGGCGCGGTCCCGGCAGCAGGCAGGCGATCGGCAAAGTAGCCCCAGGCAAGCGCCGAGAGCCGATCCGGCGCCGCCTGCTTCAGATAGTGGCGATTGAGCCAGTTCAGCTTTTCGAAGTCGAAGATGGCCGGCGAAGTCGTGACGCGCTCCAAAGAAAACGCCTTCGTCAGCTCGTCCAGCGTGAAGGTCTCCGTCTTGCCGTCCTCCGCGCCCCAACCAAGCAGCGCCAGGTAGTTGGCCAGCGCCTCGGGCAGGTAGCCCATCTCGCGGAAAGTGGAGATCGACGTTGCTCCATGGCGCTTGGAGAGCCGCTCGCGGTCCGGCCCCAAGATCGTAGACAGATGCGCAAACTCCGGCACCGTCCAGCCCAGGGCCTGGTAGATGGCCACCTGCTTGGGCGTGTTGGAGATGTGGTCGTCGCCGCGGATCACATGGGTGATCTGCATCAGCGCGTCGTCCACCGTCACCACGTAGTTGTAAACCGGAACGCCCGTCGAGACGCTACTTGCCGAGCGGACGAGGATCGGGTCCGAAACCGTCTCGGCGGCAAACTCGACCTCGCCGCGAACCAGATCGTGAAAGCGCAGCGGCTCCATGCCAATTCTGAGGCGCACCGCAAAGGGCTTGCCGGCAGCCAGATTCTTTTCAATCTCCGCCGGCAGCAAGGCCCGGCAGCGGCCCGAATAGACTTGCGTGCGGCTCTCGGCCACAGCCTTCATGCGCTCGGCTTCAAGTTCTTCCGCGGTACAGAAGCAGCGGTAGGCCTTGCCCTCGGCCAGCAGTTGCCCCGTGTGCGCGGCATAGATCTCCAGCCGCTTGGATTGGCGATAAGGGCCATAGGCGCCTGTTTCTTCCTCGGAAAGCCCGTCTGGACTGCCAGTCCCGGACGGGCCTTCGTCCCAATCGAGACCCAGCCAGCGCAGATCCTCGATGAGCTGCGCCTCGTAGCGGCTTTCGGAGCGTTCCAGGTCCGTATCCTCGATGCGCAGAATCAACTTGCCGCCGTTGCGCCGCGCAAAGAGCCAGTTGTAGAGCGCGGTCCGCGCGTTGCCCACATGCAGCAATCCCGTCGGCGACGGGGCAAAGCGGACCCGGGGAGTGGGGGCGGTCGTCACAGTATTGATGATAGCCTGTGGAAGGGTGTACCGCGCTATTCTAACGATAGCTATGCGGGAAGCTGCGCCCACACCTTGCGTCTCAAGTTTGGGGAAAGTTATGGCCTCGGATGCGTTCCGTTCCATCACGATTAAAGGCTTTAAGAGCATTCACTCGATCGAGGATCTTTATCTGCGTCCTCTCAATCTGCTTATTGGAGCAAATGGCTCGGGCAAATCAAATTTTCTTGAGGCGTTTGTGTTTCTTGGCGCGGCTGACGCAGGCGAAGTCGATTCGTATGTCAAGCGCTACGGCGGAGCCGACAAACAGCTGTATTTCGGATCAAAAACAACTCAGGAAATCTATATTCTCGCGGAGTGTTCCGGCGGTTATAACGTGATTGCTCACTATCTTCACACTGCTGACGATAGTTTGGCTGGCGTGGTAACAAAGGGTGGGTTGTGGGGGGAGTCTCTAATCAATGGTCCAACCTTCAATCGGTTTCGATTTGCGGACACTGGCGAGAGCTCACCTCTCAAGACGACCAATGACCTGCACAACAACCGTTCGTTGACTCGCCTTGGCGGAAATCTTGCCGCCTTTCTCTACCGGCTAAAGCTGAATCACAAGGAATCGTACGACCTAATTAGAAGAACCGTGCAGCAGGTGGCACCATTCTTTCAAGATTTCCGACTAGAGCCGCTTGAGCTGAATCGCAACACGATCAAATTGGAGTGGCGACACGTAAATTCGGAGGGGTACTTCGATGCTTCATCGCTTTCGGATGGAACACTTCGATTCATTGCTCTCGCAACTCTATTCTTGCAGCCAGTTGAGTTGCGTCCGTCCCTGATCCTCGTCGATGAACCGGAACTGGGATTGCATCCGTACGCCATCGAATTGCTTGCATCGATGATTCGCCAAGCCTCCAAAGAGACGCAGGTAATCGCCGCAACCCAGTCTTCGCTGCTTCTGGATCAATTCGATCCCGAAGATGTGCTCGTGGCCGATCGAGTTAACGGAGCAACCGAGATTCGGCGGCTGCAATCGGAGCAACTGGCCGAATGGCTGAAGGAATACAGTCTTGGCCAGCTCTGGGAAAAGGGTGAGCTGGCTGGAAGACCGGGGAAAGAGTAGCGATGCTGCGGCTACTCATTCATGTTGAAGGACAGACCGAAGAGAGCTTCGTAAACGAGGTCCTGAGCGAACATCTGATTCGCTCTGGATTCATCTCGGTCGGCGCGCGAAGGCTTGGCAATCCCCGCCGGCAACGTGGCGGTATTCGATCTTGGCAAAGCGCAAAATGGGACGTCGTGCGGCATTTGAAGTCAGATCGTGCAGCACTCAACGCCACAATGGTTGACTATTATGGTCTGCCGCAAGACTGGCCCGGCCGAACAGATGCGCCAACAAAGACATCGACCCGCGAAAAGGCGCAACATGTTGAAGCAGCGATGCTTGCCGACATAGAGGGGGCGATAGGGCCGCAACTTGACACGAGGCGATTCGTTCCGCTGGTCATGATGCACGAGTTTGAGGCGTTGCTCTTCAGCGACCCGGATCGGTTTGCCCAAGAGATTCAAAGAGCGGATCTATCGGACAGATTCCGTGCAATCCGCGAGGAATTCCAGACTCCCGAAGACATTAACGATTCGCCGGAAACCGCTCCATCCAAGAGGATTGAGAACCTGTTCCCAAGATATGAGAAACCACTGTTTGGCGTTCTTGCAGCTATTGGAATTGGGCTCCCCGCGATCCGGCGTGAATGCCCTCATTTCAACGACTGGCTGAATCGCCTGGAAGCTCTTCCCGAGGTGCTTTCCTTTCACGTGTGATCTACACCAATCTCACGAGAAATGCTCCCACCCCTGCGCCTCCAGAGGCTGCGCGCCAGGCGCCGTATGCAGCGTGACAGCGGGCTGGCCTTTGCGGGCCTTCGCGATGCGGCCGATTCTGGTCACGGGAACGCCGGCGATGGCGCGTGGCAGGCGGGCGGCAGCCGGAGCCGTGAAAAGCAGCTCGTAGTCCTCGCCGCCATGAAGAGCCTGGGGCAGGCTGGCTCCCAAACCAAGGGGCAGCAGCCCCGCATCGACCTCCGCGGAGACGCCGGACTCCTCGCAGAGATGAGCCAAATCCGTAGAAAGGCCGTCGCTGAGGTCGATGGCAGCCGAGGCCAAACCGCGGCGCTGCAGCCACAGCCCCTGCGCAATCCGCGGGTGGGGATAGAGGTGCGGGGCGAGCAAGGAATCCAGTCTTTTGGGGATGCGCGGCGGATTGGCAGCGCCGGGCGAGGCCAGCTCGGCCAGGTGGGCAAGTCCGGCAGCGGCTCCTCCCAGGGCGCCTGTGACATAAAGCAGATCGCCAGCTCGCGCGCCCGAGCGTAGAAGCGCCCGACCGTGCGGCACAGCCCCGACCAAGACAATGTCGGCCACCGCCAGCGGTGATTCGGCCAGATCGCCGCCGGCCAGCGGGGTCTTGTAGGCCTCGGCCAGGGCCAGCAGGCCGTCAAGAAAGCGCTGAACCCAGGATTTGCGCGAAGCCTGGCCCCGGCGAGCCTCTGCCGTCAGTTCTCGCGGCAAGCCCAGCGAAAGAAAGGCCGCTACAGGCCGGGCTCCCATGGCCGCGAGGTCGCTCAACCCGCGCGCCAGAGCGCGGTGGCCGATGGCTTCAGGCGGGTGCCAGTCGAGCCTGAAGTGGCGTCCGGCGATCGAAAGATCTGTCGTCACCGCCAGCACTTCGCCGCGGCGCGGAGCCAGCAACGCGCAGTCGTCGCCGATCCCCAGGTGCAAGCCTCCGAAGTGCTCCTGACCGCGACCCTGGGCTGTCCGCTGGCGAATCTCGCCGAGCAGCGCCAGTTCGCCGCCGCCAGTTCCAGAATGGGTCTGCTTCAAGCGCACACCATGAGGATAGGCTAAGCCAGCGGGATTTCAGTATGTTAAGCCTCACGAAATGACGATTTTGCTCCGATCTTGCATCAAAGTGGGCACGAATGACGGCATCAATTTCATTGACCAAACCGCAAACGCTTTGGTAACCTTGACGGATATTCTGAGAAACGCACCCGTAGAGGTGCATTCGTTATTTTGGGGCGGGAAGGCCTCGATGCCTTGGGCTTTAGTCAAGTTACACGGCGAGTTGCGGCCCTGCGCATTGCGGGGATGAAAGGCGAGTATGCTGCGCAAGCGCTATTACATTCTTTTTGTCGCCCGAGATGAAGACGGCCGGATTCGCAAGATTCCCCTGCCCCTGCACTATGCCTATGGGTTCGTGGCCGCCGCGCTGGTAGGAGCGTTCACCATCGTGGGACTGGCCGGCTCCTATACCCGCATGTTACTCAAGACCGAAAACTTCAACCAGGTCCGCCGGGAGCGAGAGACGCTGCGCAGGGACTACAAGCAAATGGCGCAGGTCGCGCACGACCGCAATGTGCAGGTGGCCTCCCTGGGCGCCTTGGCAAATGAGGTGACCGCGCTTTACGGATTGCGCCAGAACAAGCTGGCGATGAGCAAGTCCTCGGCTGCGGCGCGCGTAGCGGAGGCAGGGCCCACCCCTCCTAGCCTGGCCTTGACCGACGACGTAGACTCGCAGCAGGTAAAGCTCTCCATCGACCAGTTTTATGCGCTGCGTTCCCTGGCGCTCTCTGGCCGGGTCTCCCTCGCTTTGGAGGGCGGCCTGTCGCCCAGCTTTACCGGGGACTGGACGGAGCTGGCTGATGCGCCATCGATGTGGCCCCTGGAAGGCCGCGTGGGATCGGGCTTCGGCGTGCGCCAGGATCCGATCAACGGCGAAGGCGCCTTCCATACCGGCATCGACATTGACGCGCCCTACGGAACGCCGGTGCGTGCCGCGGCCGACGGGGAGGTCACGGGACAGAACATGGGCGCTGGTTACGGCCGCCAGATCGTGCTCGATCACGGACACGATGTGACCACTCTTTACGGTCATCTTTCCGCGACAGCGGTGGTGCCCGGCCAGCATGTCACCCGAGGCCAGGTCATTGGATACGTGGGTCAGTCGGGCCGCGCGACCGGCCCGCACCTGCACTATGAGGTGCGCGTCCATAATGTCCCGGTCAATCCGCACAAGTACCTGCGCACCACCTACGAGCAGGTTGCCTTCAGCGGCTCCGGCGACTCCGCTTCGCAGGCAAAATAAGAGATTCCTCCCAACCGGCATCGGCTCCCGGGGCACGGGAGCCGATGCTGTTTTTGCAGGCGGAGTTCTTCAGAGAAGACCGGCTCACTTGCCGGTGTAGATCACGTGCCAGATGGAGCGTGAGCCGTCGTCGGAGACGAACAGTGAGCCGTCCTGGGCCACGGCTACGCCTACCGGCCGGCCCCAGACCTTTCCGTCGGGCAGAACGAAGCCGGTGAGGAAATCCTCGTACTCGCCTGTGGCATGGCCGTCTCTCATGGGCAGGCGGATGACCTCGTATCCCGCGCGCTGCGCGCGGTTCCACGAGCCGTGCTCGGCGGCGAAGCCGTCGCCCTTGAACCGCTTGGGAAACTGCGATCCCTCGTAAAACAGCATCTCCAGCGAGGCGAAGTGCGGGGTCAGCAGGATGTCCGGCGTGATGACCTTGGATTGCAGTTCGGGATGCGTGCCGGGAAGCCGCGGGTCCTGCAGGCCGCCGGCCGGTCCGAAGTAAAACCACGGCCAGCCATAGAAGCCGCCCTCCTGCACGTGGGTAATGTAGTCGGGAACCAGATTATTTCCCAGGCCATCCCGTTCGTTAGTCGAGCACCAAAGATCGCCGGTGATCGGGTTGATGGCTTCGCCGACGCAGTTTCTGATCCCCGATGCGTAAACCTTGACGAATTTGCCTTCCGGCGTGAACTCCAGCACATCGGCGCGATGAAACTCCTCCGGATGCGTATCGGGATCGTCCACGTTGGAATGCGACCCGACGGAAACGAAGAGCTTGGTGCCGTCTTTCGAGAAGACAAGGTCGCGAGTCCAGTGGCCGCCGCCGCGCAGCCGTCCGCCGCCGGGCAGGTCGGCCAGTTGCTCATCGGGGCCGCGCGCCTTCAAGTCGCCATTCTTGTAAGGGAAGCGGACGATGCCGTCAGTGTCGCCGATGTAGACCCAGGCGGGATTGGCGCCCTCAGGATAGAAGGCGATGCCGAAGGGCTGATGCAGGCCTTCGGCGAAGACCGAAACCTGGCTGGCCTTTCCGTCCTTGCCCACGCCGCGGAAGACTTTGATCTTGCCCGTCGCGCTTTCGGCCAGGAAGAGGTCGCCGTTGGGGGCGGTGCGCAGCAGGCGGGGGTTGTCGAGGCCGGTCGCGTAGAGTTCCACCTTGAAGCCCTCGGGCGCCATGGGCCAGGCATTGGCGGGCCGCGGAACCAGGGTGGGGCCGTTGTCGACGGATTGTTCAGGCGCCGGCGCGGGTAGGTCGGCCACGGTCAGCAGGCGCCGGACGCCGGGGTACTCGTGCAACGCGTCGGTGAACGCGGCTTGGCCGGTGAGAACCATATGCCGGTGCGCGGCCCTGGCCGGCCGTTCGCCGATCTGCAGGCCAAGATAAGACAGAAAGCCCAATGTACATAACAAGGCCACGGCTCTCGAAGAACGGGGAGAGCGATTCATGAAACCTCCACGGGGATGATGGGTTTCTCTTGCTCGAACAAGAACTGGGGGCGGACAGCCGCGCACTTCGCCCTAGGAATGAAAGCGGAACCTCTCTACTACTTGGACGCAGCTGGGCTCGAAGGGGACTCAGGCGGAGTGCCCAAGGCGCCATCGAGGCTGCTGAACAGCGAGGGCGAGAGCCGGGCAGTCACCACCACCCGGTTGCGTTTTTGCGTCACCTCGGCAGTCTTAAGCAGTTCTTGCAGGCTGCGGTTGGCGGCGTTGCCGGCCAGCGGGGCGGTAAAGCTCCGGCCCATGAAGAAGAGCAAGTTCAGCGAGGCGGCTTCCTTGGCGGCTGCCGCGTCGCTGGGAGTTTCTTCCTCCACCCGCAGGCGCAGTGAGCCGACCAGCGCCGGCGCAATGCTGGCCACAATCGTCGAATCGGCTTTGAGCGGCAGCGGAATGCCAAGAACGCTGATGGTGCAGCTCTTGGGCACGGGCAGCCCGAGCTGATCCCCGCGATCTGCAGCGTTTTGATCGCCGGACCCGCCATCGCAGCCATCCGAGAAGGGCAGCCCGATCTGGCCCACGCCCCAGGCCATCGCCAGCAGCGGCACCTCGTGGTAGTGCTCGCGCAGCAGCGTCGAGCCGGCAAAGGGCCAGGCCGCCGTCGCGTGCCGGTCGAGCATCGAGTGAATCTGCTCCGGCGTGGGCGTGTTCGACACGGCCACCATGTTGTAGCCGATCTGCGCTGCCCGGACGGTCCGGCCCTCCGACGGAATGCTGTAGATCGTGTGCCCGGCGTACAATTCGCGGCTGGTGGCGTGGGCGTCCAGCCAGGCGTTCAGCTTCTTGCCGGTGATCTTGCCCACCAGCACCATCGAATAGGCAACCGGCCCATTGGGACCGTTCGGGTTGGCCATCCGGTGCAGCGCGATGGCCGCCTCATCGAGATCCCGCTCCCAGTCGATGCCCGTGGCGTCGATGAACTGCTGGTACTCGGGCACATGCTGGGGCGGCTTCAGCTCCTTATGAAAATAGGCGCGCATCGGCTTGAGGTTGATGTAAATGATGCCGTCGGACTCGGGCAGCAGGCGCGCGGCCTCCGGCGGAGCCTTCGAGCGCAGGAAGATCGCCGCGGCCATAAAAGCAAGCACCGCGGCCACAATCCACAGCGTTCTACGCGTCCGTCTGTTCATCGAGGGCCGTCAGAAATACCCTATCACCCCGGGCGGGTTGGGATACCCCGCTGACGGCCCTCGGTTTGTTACTTCGCCGGTTCCTGCTCCAGTTCCGCATTCAAGTGAACCGTTCCGCCGGTGACATTCAAGGTCCTGGTCCAGTCCGCGAAGCCCTTTTTCCTGACGGCAATCTTGTGGCTGCCCAGAGCGATCGTGAGCGTGGAAGGCGTGTTGCCAACGAATGCGCCGTCGATCTCAATGTCGGCCCCGGCCGGGGTCGAATCTACGGACAGTGCGGCTTGAGCAGCAGCAGGCGGAACTCCGGGCTGCCCGGGCGGAATCGCGGCGGCAAGGGGCACGGACTTGAGTTTGGCCAGCGACTCGTCGACCCGCTTCTTCAGATCGCCCGCATCGTCGTTGGCCAATCCGCTGAATGCGGTCTGAATCTGTAATTCGCAGCCCTTCCCATCGTCCTTGCTGTTAAGAACGGCGGAATTGACGCGCTTTCCCGTCAGGTTACCGCCGATGTTATACGAGGCCGTCATCTCGGAGTCGGCAATCGAGATGATCCCGTACTTTCCTGAGTTTCTTAGGGTGTCTTTCAACGCCCGCCACAATTCGTTGCAAGAGACACCGTACATTTCCTTGTGGGTCGAAGCGAATGCCGGTAAAGAAACAGTCAACAAAAGAATCGCAATCACGAATCGCTTCATAAGGATCTCCTCTTCTTGGCTGGAAAAATCTTATCAGGTCCCGGAGGGCGAACGAACGGTTCCGGATCAGATCCTAAGCCAGCCGGAAGCCGGACGTCTCGTCCCTTGCGATATCGAGACGATCCTCACCCCAGTCCCTCGGCAGGGAACCGGAACGGTTTGCGAGTGCGCTGTTCATCAAGGGCCGTCAGAAAAACCCTATCACTCCGGGCGGAATGGTTGGAGATTTGACGACCCTCTAGCCTCAGTTTTTTACAGTCATGGTGTCTGAGTCAACTGCTTTCTTGCCGGTAATGCCCTCAAGCCCGGCCAACAGGCCCCGGTAGTCGCTCTTATCGGCCTGGAGTGCGAGCCCTCCCTTTTTGCCGCCGTCATCCCAGGTGAGACCTACGAAATGCTTCTTCGATTTGGCTAACAGCATCAAAGCTCCGAGGCCCAAAGTGAAGACTCCAATACCGATAGCTGCTCCCACGCGCCGGTGAACATCTTGTCCATAGCTGATTTCCGTGACCGCTGCTGCAGGAATAACCACAATGTCTGTGTCGCCCTTCTTGATCCGGATGTTGCTGCCGTCCAGGACCAACTTCATGTCGGTTCCGGCCTTGGCATCTGGTATGGATCCGCCGTCATAGATGATCTTGTAACCGTTTTCGCCAGCAAAAGCGCTCATTGGAAATAAAACGCATAACAAAAGTGCCAGAATTCTCCTCATACTTCCACCTTTCAATCGGATGATTGGTTCACCTTAAGAGCCTGCTGCTCAAAGACAAGGGGCAGAATGCTAGAAACAAAACTGCCAAAGAGTCCTCGCTCAGGAGTCTTTTCCTTACGATTCAAAACCGCCAAAACTGTGAATGGATGGCAACAGAATGATCCACCCAATCCCAGCTTTTCGCAAGTTCCTCTTGTAACGCGCAGAAAACATTAGGCCGTTGCAAAGCTCTTGATCGGGCGATTGGAATGCTCTTCCGGCCAGATCGCGTCTCTCTAGCTGTTTGGCGCCCGAAACGCGAAGAAGCCCGTCCAGCTTGCCTGGGCGGGCTTCTTCGCTTCATACTCTCTGGCGCTTGGCTACCTGCCATCGACTCCAAAGTCGTAAACGATGTAGGTGTCGCCATTCTGCGTACTGGGTGCACCACCCTCACCGCGCTTCTGTTTCTGCGGCTTGGGTGGGATACGAACAAGCCCGTATTAGAGGAAAAGCGAAAATGCACTAATCTTTGCCGAAGTCGAAGACTCTGCTGTAGGCTGTGACGACGAATCCATACTCGCCCGACTGTAGAGGTGCGCTCAGAACAACCTTGTACGCGCCTGGCCGCAGCTTTGTAAAAGTGAACCCAGTAAGAGCCTTGTCATCGGTTCCACTTGAAGCGCCAAAGGCGTTCGCCGAAGTGGTGACTGTTTCTCTTGTATTCCCTTTTACATCGAACTTGAGTAGTGTGTATTCATTGGGCGTACTGGTTCCTCCGAATGACGAGCCATAACTCAACCCGGCACTGTGCTGTTCAAAATAGAAATAGAAAACAGGTTTTTCCGAGTTTATCCGCACGTTCGAGCGTGCGCCACGGATCACTGCCTTGACCTTGACCTTGGCAATTCCGTAGGTCATCGCAGAGGCGAACATGCCGCCGGTCTTGCCTTGCGTATAGATCGACGGATCTAGCATGGTCATCTTCGATCCTGCGGGAGCGCTGTCGTTGTAGATGTAAATGCCCGCTTCATGTGGTGCGGCAGGATCATCTGGGTCGTCCGCGGCAGGCGTGGGCGCAGAGGCCGGAGAAGATGCTGCTCGAGCGGCAGGCGCCGGCGCCGCGGCCTTTGCCACAATCGCCGCAACCACTTTGTCGCTGATATTTGCGGTCTTGAGGGCTATGAGCCCATCGGTCGATGTGTCATAGCTTCCTGGCTGCGCGTTGATGGTTGAGACGATCAGATCGTCCGACAAGCCGGCTTTGACCAGTTTGATGATAGCTTCGTTGTCGAGCGCTTGCTGCGCGGTGACGACAGAACAGATTGCTAGCAATGCGATTGCGAAAATATTCTTGCGCACGGGTCCTTCTCCTTATCTTTCAAAACCGCCGAAACTGTGAATAAATGGCAACAAAATCATCCTCCCGCAGCCCGCTTTTCGCAAGAAGTTTCTTGAAACGCCGGAATACACCGAAAAAACCGCGGTCTTAGCTGCGCGGGAATGTCTGGCATGAATTTGAATTAAAACTGAGATGTTTCGACAGTGCCGGCTCATTCAGGGCAGATTCGCATGAACGCCAAGCGCCTCGGCAATCTCGCGGAGGCACTTGTCCCTAGTCCACAATAATGTAGGAGGATTGATCAGGCACGAGGCGATCAGGTGAGCATCGATCAAGCCGATGCCCCGGCTATAGAGAGCGCGCCCCTCGACCATCTGCCGCACCTCGTCGAGCCGCGCCATCCGCACCCGCGGCAGCCAGTCCAGAAATGCCAGCGTCTTCGCGCGCTCCCGCAGTGAGCACAAGGCAAGTTCCGCAACGATGAAGGGATGCATCGCGACATTTCTCTCGCCAAGCTGGCTGCGAAGCTCTTCATTGCCTGACCGGAAATGCTCCACCCATAAAGAGGTATCCGCGAGAATCACGGCTTACTCCACCCGCCTGCGCGGAATATCTTCCAACTCCGGCATCGTGCCCCCAAGCGCGGCCAGCCTGCGCGAGCTTTCCCGCTCGATGAGAGACCGAAGTGCTTCCCGAACCAGAGCCGTTTTCTCGGTGACCCCCGTGAACTCCTGAGCAGTACGCACCAGATCGTCATCCAGAGCAAGCGTGGTCCTCATATTTCCTCCATGCATACAATAATAGCATCATTTGATGATATTGTATATGCTATCTCCACAGCCTGGAATCGAGAACCGAGAAACCTATGGGGAATGAAGGTTGTAGGGGGGCTCAGCGCCCGATCACTAGCACAGTAAAACTGCCGGGGATGACCGGCGGGCGCGGGCGGGGGTTCTCGGCCGTAGGCGCGGGGCGTGGGCCGAACTCGGCCGTAACGGTGTAGATGCGGTCGGCTTGCGGGTCGTAGGCCATGGTGCGCGCGCCGCGCTGAGTGGGCAGGCTCTCGATGCTGGGATAGCCGGGAGCGCCGGCGTCAATCACCGAGAGGACTCCCTCGCCGCAGGAGGCGAAGGCCAGCTTGTGCGCGGCATCCCAACGGGCCGCGTCGGGGCCGTCGCCAATCTCGGCGGTCGCCAATTGCTTGCCGGTCTTCGCGTCGGTGACAGCCATCTTCTTGCCGTCGCAGACCGAGAAGAGTCGTCCGCCTGCGATGTCGAAAGCGAGGCCGGAGGGCGATTCGCAGTTCGCGAGCGGCCACTCGGCGGTCAGCTTCTTCGTCTTGGCGTCCAGGCGGACGATCTCGCCCTTGTCTTCGATATTGTCGAAGATCGTTCCCTTGCCATCGGCGACGGCAAACTCCGGCTTGCCCGGCAGCGGGATGGTGGCGATCACCTTGCGCGTGGCGGCATCGATCACGCTCGCTTCCTGGCTGCGGCCATCGAAGGTCCAGACGGTCTGCGTCTCCGGCTCAAAGAGGATAGCGTCGGGGTTTTGCCCCACTGGAATCGTAGCCACCGTCGCCAGAGTGGCGCGGTCGAAGACCACCACTGCGTTCCCTCTGCCGTCGGAGATATAGCCGAACTTGCCGGCGCCATCCAGCGCGACGCCATGAGTGCCTTGCAGGCCGCTGATCGAGCCCACCACCTTCCCGGTCTGCGTATCGAGCACATCCACGCGAGCGCCATGGGCCAGATAGAGCCTGTGGGCTCCGGGGTCGGCCCGCAGGTAATCCCAGCCGCCCTCGCCGCCCACCTTCCAGCGGTCGACAATGTGGTAGGGCTTTTGCGCGGTGAGAGGCGCCGCGGCGGTAAGCAGGCAGCACAACAAGACGGCTGCAAAAAATCCTGAACTCAAAAAACGAAAGCTGAGCCGATTGGGCATGGGAATCTCCTGGGGCTTCTCAAACTCGGCAAGAATACCATCTCCGGTTCAAAGCGCGATGAAGGGGAACGCCCGCCCCGGCCTCCATGCATTACCCTCATAAGGTTGGACCAAAACGGCTCGGGGGCTTCTTTTTGCGCATCGTACTCTCGAATATCGGCACCTACGGCGACACCAATCCGCTGATCGCCATCGCTCTGGAGCTCAAACGCCGCGGCCACACGCCCGTGATGGCCCTGCCGGCCATCTATGAGCCGAAGATCCGCCCGCTCGGCCTCGAATTCCACGCCGTTCGCCCAGACATCGACCCCACCAATACGATTCTCGTCGAGATGATCTACGACGTGAAACACGGCACGGAGCGGGGACTGCGCGATTTTCTCTTTCCCGCGCTGCGCCAGAGCTACGACGATCTGCTTGACGCGGCGACCAATCCCGCGCGCGCCGACCTGCTGCTGCTGGGCGAATTGAACTACGCCGGTCCGCTGGTCGCCGAGATCACGGGGATTCCCTGGGCCAGCTACGTGCTCGCGCCGCTCTCGTTCTTTTCCGCCTTCGACCCGCCTGTGCTGCCGCCGTATCCCCGGCTGGCGCGCGCCGACCGGGCGGTGCCGGGCTTCGGGCGCGTCATCAAGCGTGTGGCGCGCTTCGTCAGCCGCAAGTGGCCCGAGCCTATCTACCAGCTACGCCGCGAGCTGGGACTGCCCAAAGGCGCGAATCCCCTCTTCGACGCCAAGCACTCGCCCCATCTGGTGCTGGCCCTGTTTTCCCGCGTGCTCGGCGTCGAGCAAAAGGATTGGCCGGAGCACACGCTGATCACTGGCTTCTGCTACTACGACGCCGACGCGGGCAATCAGGCTCTGCCGCCTCATCTGGAAAAATTCCTGGCCGAAGGCGCGCCCCCGGTGGTCTTCACGCTGGGCTCCGCCGCTGTGCTGGCTGCCGGAAAATTCTATGAGTTTTCCGCGCGGGCGGCCATCCGGCTGGGGATTCGCGCGGTGCTCTTGATCGGAACCGATCCGCGCAACCGCCTGCATACCGCGCTACCGGAGTCGATCTGCGTGGCCGAGTACGCGCCCTACTCCGAGCTCTTCAACCGCGCGGCCATGGTGGTGCACCAGGGCGGAGTCGGCACCACCGCGCAGTGCTTGCGGGCCGGCAAGCCGATGCTCATCATGCCTTTCTCGCACGACCAGCCGGACAATGGCCGTCGCATGTTGCGGCTCAAGGTGGCGCGAGTGATCCAGCGCGGCAACTACACGCCCTTTCGCGTAGCCCGCCGCGTGAAGGCGATGCTGGCGAACCCACTGTTGGCCAAGCGGGCCGAGAGCGTAGCCAGACGCCTGAGCCACGAGAACGGCGTCCGCACGGCCTGCGACGCGCTGGAAAAGCTATACCGGAGTAAGTGCTAAGGACGCCAGCGCAGAATCGGTTTCCGCGCAGCCTGCACCTCATCCAGCCGCGAGACCCGCGTCGAGTGCGGCGCTGTCTTGACTAACTCCGGCGTCTCCTCGACCTCCCGCGCAATCGCGCGCATGGCGTCGATGAATAAGTCCAGTTCCTCCAGAGACTCGCTCTCGGTCGGCTCGATCATCATTGCTCCGGCTACGATCATCGGGAAGCTGACCGTGTAAGGATGGAAGCCATAGTCTATGAGACGCTTGGCGATATCGCCGGTCTTGACGCCCTTCGCCGCTTGAAACTTGTCGCTGAAGACCACCTCGTGCATTGAGGCAGTCTTATAAGGCAGCTCATAGATGTCTTCTAACTTGGCGCGAATGTAGTTAGCGTTGAGCACGGCGTCTTCGGTGGTTTGGCGCAAGCCGTCCGGGCCGTTCGCCAGAATGTATGCCAGTGCGCGAATGAACATGCCCACATTGCCGTAGAAGGCTCGTACACGTCCAACGGAGTGAGGCCGATCATAACTCCAGTGCTTCGCGCCGTTCTCATCCTGGACTAACACCGGCGTCGGTAAGAACGGCTCAAGAAACGCCTTGCAGGCTACGGGCCCGGAGCCGGGACCGCCGCCGCCATGGGGTGTCGAAAAGGTTTTGTGCAGATTCAGATGCATCACGTCCACGCCGAAGTCGCCCGGCCGCGCCTTGCCCACTAGCGCATTCATATTCGCGCCGTCCATATAGAGCAGCGCGCCCTTCGCGTGAAGAATGTCGGCAATCTGAGCGATCTGGCTCTCGAAGACTCCAATCGTCGAGGGGTTGGTAATCATCAGCGCGGCGGTCTCTTCGTCCACCTGACGAGTAAGTGCGTCTAGGTCAATTCCGCCCTCTAAGTTAGATTTCAGATTCTCAACCGAGTAGCCGCAGATCGCCGCGGTCGCCGGATTGGTCCCATGCGCCGAGTCGGGGATAAGAATCTTTTTGCGCGGATTGCCCTGCGACTCATGCCACGCGCGAACCAGTAGAATACCCGTGAACTCGCCATGCGCACCCGCCGCTGGTTGCAGCGTGATCGCGTCCATCCCTGTAATCTCCAGCAGGCAACGCTGAAGGTTGTCGATAATTTCCAGAATCCCTTGAGCCAGCGATTCGGGCCGGTAAGGATGCGCATCCGCAAGGCCCTCGATTCTGGCCACCCACTCATTCACTCTCGGGTTATACTTCATCGTGCAAGAGCCTAGCGGATACATGCCGAGGTCGATGGCGTAGTTCCACGTCGAGAGGCGCGTGAAGTGCCGAACGATCTCAATCTCGCTCAGTTCCGGCAGCTCTCCAGCCACCTTCCGGTGCGCCTCGCCCAGCAGCGCTGCCGCGTCAACCGAAGGCACATCGAGCGGCGGCAGCTTGTAAGCGCGCTTCCCCGGCGAAGACTTCTCAAAGAGCAGAGCCTCGTTTTGCGTCTGATGCGAACGGACTTTGCCGAGCGTCTTGTGAAATGTGGTTTCAGTGGTCGCCAATTGAGTTCCTTCGGGGGCCGAAGCCCCAAATCCAAACCATCACTCCCGCGTCAACGAAGTCGCATTTGGTCTGCTCGTAGTTGACAAGGATGTTCGTGATTTTGTCTTCCATTCTGGCTTTTTGCGAATCTCAGTCCAATACTCCTCGCGCACATCTTCATCGATCTCGACCGGCAAGTCGCTCTTGTAAAGCCGGTCAGTCCCATCTCTCCTTGGTCCCGAAATCCAATATTGCACTCCGCTTCCGATCTCGACATAGTTTGCCTTGAAACCACTGCCACCTAACCGTCCAAACGACTTGTCACCGTAGTGAAGGGTCGCTCCAGTACGGCTGAAGGTTACCCTCCCGATTCGGGCAGAGCCATGCAAGCCATCGCCTTTGCATTCGATGTACATAATCCGCGGCGGATAGGTCTGCTTAGCCATAGTCGTCTCCTATGCCTCCAAAGGTTTAGCTGCCAGCACGCTTGCCGCAGTGTCGATGCTGGCGCGAGTAATAACTTCAGTCGCACACCAAAGCGTGCAGTTCCGCAGCTCGGGATACCAGCGGCTCAAATCAATTCCGCCGACGATCTTTGCATCAAGTAGCCGCTGGCTCCATTGTGCCGGAGCTTCTTCAGTCTGCAAGACAAACTCATTGAAGCATGGCGCGCCATGGAAGCGAAGTTTTGCGTCCGGCTGCGATGAAAGAGCCTGCGCGGCATAACTCGCCTTCGCCAGGTTATGCTCGGCTAACTCGCGGATTCCTTCCTTGCCGTAGACGCTCAGGAAAATTGTCGTCATCAGTGCGACCAACGCCTGATTGGTACAGATGTTCGAGGTCGCCTTTTCGCGCCGGATGTGCTGCTCGCGCGTAGCCAAAGTCAGCACAAAGCCGCGATAGCCCGAACTATCGACGGTCTGGCCAACCAGCCTTCCTGGCATCTGGCGAACGTACTTCTCCTTGGCCGCGATGACTCCGCAGAACGGGCCGCCATAACTCAGCGCCACGCCAAAGGACTGCGCCTCCATGCTGACGATATCCGCTTCGGCCGGAGGCCGCACGATGCCCAGCGAAACCGCCTCGGCAATCGATACGATCAGCAACGCCCCTTTGGAGTGAGCTATCTCCGCTATCGCCGGAATATCTTCGATCACTCCGAAGAAGTTAGGGCTTTGCACGAGAACCGCGGCGGTTTCTTCTGTAACTTCGGCTCCCAGCGCGGCCAGATCGACGCGGCCAGTTTCGTTATCGTAACCAACAACAGTGATCGGCAATCCCTGATGCTTCGAGTAAGTCGCCATCACCTCGCGATATTCGGGATGAACGGTTGCGGCCACGACAGCCTTCTCCCGGCCGGTGATGCGCATGGCCATCCTCATAGCCTCGGCCGCGCCCGTCGAGCCGTCGTACATGCTGGCGTTGGCCACGTCCATGCCGGTCAGCTCGGCAATCATGGTCTGAAACTCGAAGATGGCCTGCAGCGTGCCTTGTGCGATCTCGGCCTGATAGGGCGTATAACTCGTAAGAAACTCGCCGCGCTGCACCAATGAGTCGATAATGACCGGCCGGTAGTGGCGATAACATCCTGCGCCGAGAAAGCTGGCGTAATTTGTCGCATTCTTGCGGCCTGCCGCGCGAAAGTAGTCGATGATCTCGCTCTCCGCGTGCTGGCGCGGCACATTCAGATCGCGCGTGAGGCGTTCATCGGCGGGAATAACGGCGAATAAGTCGTCGATCGAAGCTGCGCCGATCTCGGCCAGCATCTTTTCGCGTTCGGCGGGAGATTTGGGTAGATAGCGCATAAATCAGCTTCTAGCCTCTAGCCTCTAGCTTTCAGCTAAAAGCTCGTGAGACAGGCAGCGTAAGCCTGCCGAGAAAGCACATGGTAAGTTGCCGCTGCCTCTAACTCCCAGGAACAAGCCGGATGCTAGAGGCTAAGAGCTAATAGCTTGCTTCTAGCTCTCTTCCGCGATGAATGCCTCGTATGCCGCGGCGTCGAGCAGGGTATTGAACTGCGCGGGGTCGGCGAGCTCGACTTTGATGATCCATGTCTCGTGGGGTGCCTCGTTGATCTTGTCGGGCGCCGAGGTCAGTTCCTCGTTGATCGCAGTCACAGTGCCGGTGACGGGCGAGTAGAGGTCGCTGACCGCCTTCACGCTCTCGACCGACCCGAAGGTCGCGTTGGCGGTAACCGGGTCGCCGATCTTGGGCATATCCACGTAGACAATGTCGCCCAGGGAGTTCTGCGCGTAATCGGTGATGCCGACGGCGCCGATCGAGCCCGCAAGCTCGATCCACTCATGTTCGCGGGTATAGCGGTAATTTGCAGGGTAGGCCATGACGAGTCCGCTCCTTCTCGATCCGCGCCCGGTGAAGAGCGCGGCAAAAGAGTAGTGTACGGCGCGGCGGGGGGCGAGAGTACCTGTGGATTCCGAGGGTGAATTGCCGCCAGCCCGATTTGGGTGCGCTACTTTGCCGGACCGAAGCCAGGATAGGGTTCAAGGGGCACAATGGCCAGGATCTCCAGCATTCCGGCCTGAAAGATCGGCAGGGAGTCAAGAGCGGCGCGGACCTCGGCCTCGCCGCCCGCCTCCCAGAGGATCGCCGCGCCGGGAATATCACCACGCTTCCAGATCTGGCGCAGCAGGCCGGAGGCGTAGAGTTCCTTGGCGCGCAGGGTTTCGCGGGCCATCAGTTCTTTCGTGAAGGCTTCGGGCGGAAAGGCGTCAACCCGGCGGCGGGAGAGCGTTAGAAACTGCATGGAAGAATTGTAAAGGCAGGGAACAGGGAATAGGCCCCGTTCCCTATCTTGCAAAGAACTTGCCATGGCCGCCATTCGCCCACGGATCGTAGTGCGCGGCAAAGTTGGCGCGGTTCTGCACGCTCGGGTGGTTGTACTCCCAGAACTCGATGAACGGGCTGGGGTTGGGGTCTTCGAGCCAGGCTTCGCCGAGGTGGTTAAAGGCGCCGACGGCTGTCTTTTGCGGGTCGGCAACGATGCCGTGGATGGCTTCCTGGCCGTAGATGTCGGCTTCGTGCTCGATGTGGCGGCTGTAGGTATTGCTGGCCGGTTGCAACAGAAATCCTGCGATCGAGAGAGCGAAGAGAAGCACCAGGAATCCCGGACGGCTGGCTAGCGCGTTCTGGCCAGTCTCGATCCCGCCCAACCGCCAGCGACCGCCGTATCGGCGCGCCATCCAGCGGGCGAACCCGGCGCAGCCCCAGAAGACAAAGAACAGGGCGGCGGCGCTGACGGCGATCCCTTTGGGAATGTGGTTGAGCACATAGTGGCCGCACTCATGGCCGAAGATGAAGAGGATTTCGTCGTCGGGAAGGCGGTCGATTGTCGTGTCCCAAATGACGAAGCGCTTGGTGGTCCCGATGCCGGTCACATAGGCGTTGATGCCGTTGCTCTTCGCGCTGGCCTTCATCAGAAACATGCGATCGGGGGGAATATGCGTCCCCGTTCGCGCGACGACGGCCTCCAGCCTGGCCACCAGCGCTGGATGCGTTTTGGCAAGCGGCTCGAACTTGTTGAAGATGGGGTCGAGCAGCGGAGCCGCAAAGACGGAGGCCACGATCAGCGGAATCGAGATCAGCCAGGCCCACAGCCAGTAGCGGCGCGGCGAGACGCGGACGATCCAGTTGAAGAGGAGCAGAATCGGAGCGCCCAAAAGCAGCGAAAGCCCCAGCGCCTTCGCCAGGTCGCCGAACCAGCTTGCCCAGCCCTGCACGCTGATGCCGTAGTGGCGGCTGACCATGTGGCCGATCAGGTCCAGGGGCAGGCCGGCCAGCGTGATCGCCACCACGAAGACGGCGAAGAAGAGCAGCCCCTGCATCCAGCGGCGGCGCAGCAGGTGTTCGGTCCACGCAGCCAGCCGGGCGGCCCAGCGGGAGGCCAGCATCAGCCAGAGAACGGCCAGGCCCCAGAGCGAGCCGGCGATGTCGAGCGCGGTTTCGATGCGGCTGAGGGCAATGGCCTTGGCCAGCTTGTCCGGCGGCAGCGTGTAGGTCTGCTGGGCTGGCTGCGCCGGAGCCGGTGGGTTTGGGGTCGAGGCTGATGCGGGCAGGATTCGATGCGGCGGAATCGTAATTCGCGGGCCGGGGCCAAGGCGAGGCGCCACGGCGGCGAGAAGCACAATGCAGCCAAAGGCGAGCAGCCATCGATGCGCAAATCCCATGCGATTCTTCCTGATTGGCAGTTCACTCTGCGACAATCGAGCTTGCAGATCGTTTCACCCGAGCGATACCAACCTATGCCCCATCATTTTCTCACCGCCGGAAGGCGGCCCGCCCGCATCTTCTGGTTCCTCGCTCTTCTTGTTGGTTTCGCACTGGCGGTTTTGCCCGCTGCCGCAGCCGCCCAGCAGGCAGCTCCAGTCTTGCTGGACACCATGGCCACCGAGCTCCATCGCGCCTTCACGTCGCTGGGCAAGCAGGGGGACGACAAGCAGTTGCCTCCCTATTTCTTGAGCTATTCGGTAAGCGACGCCAGCATGGTCTCGGTCAGCGCGCAGTTCGGGGCGTTGGTGAGCAGCTCGGCCAATCATGTGCGGGTGGCCGACGTGCAGATGCGTCTCGGCGATCCAAAGCTGGACAACACCCACGGCGCCCATCGCAGCTCCGCGGTGACGAGCGCCGCGCTGCCGTTGAGCGACGACCGGGAGGCTCTTGCGCGTTCGCTCTGGCTGGCCACGAACACTGGTTACGGCAACGCGCTCGACAATTATCTGCGCGTGAAGACCGAGGCCGAGGTTCGCGCCAAGGAAGAGGACACCTCGCCCGACTTCAGCCAGGAGCCGCCGCAGGTCTATCTCGGCAAACCCGCGCCGCCGGTGAAGGTGGACCGCGCCGCCTGGGAGCAGCGGGTGCGGGCGCTCTCGCGGCTCTTCCGCGACTATCCGGACGTGAACAGGAACATGGTGATGCTCTCGGTGCAGAACGAGACCGACTACTTTGCCTCGTCGGAGGGTTCGAGGGTGGTGACTCCGCACCTGCAAGCCCGCCTGGTCGTCTTTGCGGTCACCCGCGCCGACGATGGAATGGATTTGTTCCGGGAACAGACTTTTGAGGCGGAGACAGTGGAAGGTCTGCCTGCCCAGGCAGTGATGGAAGCCGCGGTGCGCGCACTGGCCAAGAGTGTGGAGGCCTTGCGCAAGGCGCCGGTCACCGAGCCATTCAACGGCCCTGCGATCCTCTCCGGCCGTGCCGCGGCGGTCTTCTTTCACGAAGTGCTGGGCCACCGGCTCGAGGGCCAGCGCCAGCGAGGCGACGAAGAGGGCCAGACCTTTACCAAAGATGTGGGTAAGGAAGTGCTGCCGAGCTTCCTCTCGGTGGCCGACGATCCGACCCTGACCCGGTTCGGCAGAACCTGGCTCAGCGGCAGCTATGAATACGACGACGAGGGCCAGAAGGCGCGCCGCGTGGAGTTGATTCAGGACGGCGTCTTGAAGAACTTCCTGATGTCGCGGCTGCCAATCGCCAACTTCTCCCATTCGAATGGCCACGGACGCGCGCAAACCGGCAAGATGCCCACCGGGCGGCAAGGCAACCTGATTGTGACCTCGACCAAGACTGAGTCCGACGCCGCGCTGCGCAAGCAGTTGATCGAGGAGGCGAAAAAGCAGGGCAAGTCCTACGGCCTCTACTTCGAGGACATCTCATCGGGATTCGCGGTCACTACGCGCAGTTCGCCGCAGGCTTTTCAGGTCATTCCATTAGTCGTTTGGCGCGTGTATGTCGATGGGCGGCCGGATGAGCTAGTGCAAGGCGTCAGCATTGTGGGCACGCCGCAGGCGGCGCTCAAGAGCATTCTGGCCACCAGCGACACCCGCGAGGTCTTCAACGGCGAGTGCGGCGCGGAGTCGGGCACTGTTCCGGTCAGCGCGGTGGCGCCGGCGATGCTCGTCAGCACGATAGAAACGCAGAAACAGGCGCAGGGCACGGCCAGGCCGCCGATATTGCCGATTCCGGGAGTTAAACCTTGAACACATGAATAGTGGTCAGTGAACAAAAGAACAGTTGTTGGCTGGATTTGCCGATCCGGGATGGATCAGACGCACTGTAACAGGGCACGACTTTAGTCGTGCCGCAAATGCAGCCAAAAATTTTGGGCTTTAGCCCCTGAGGGAATACCAGAGGAAGTAGTTATGAAGGTACCCAAGTCCCCACGAATGATCGGATGGATTTTTCTATCATTCG
Organism: uncultured Acidobacteriaceae bacterium; assembly: GCA_963710875.1. GTDB lineage: Bacteria > Acidobacteriota > Terriglobia > Terriglobales > Acidobacteriaceae > Telmatobacter. The sequence goes on from CAVQBW010000007.1 coordinate 521,165, forward strand.
CCGTTTTTTGGATTTGGTATATGGTGGCAGCGGACTACAGCTACGGCGCTGTGGCTGGCACATACGCTTTTCGATCGGACGGGGAAAGATCAACCCTGATTCTGAAGAAGGATCAGACCTTTCAGCAAGAAGTGACGCGCGAAGGAAAGGTTGAACGTGCGCAAGGCACTTGGAGGCGCGTTGGCGAAGGCGGCGTAGTCTTCTCAAGAGAATTTCTGGCCCTCAAGGGACAAAAAGTGAGACCGGACGGGCAAGCGGATGGAGAAGTCGAGAAGAGCTTCCTTGAGTTGATTCCGTCGATTGTTTTCGATTCCGAAAGGGATCATGGTCCCAGATTTCATAGACGATGGTTTCGATGAGGAGTGGAGGCGCAATGAATCTGATTCGTCCGGTTTTGATCTTTGCTGGAGCGGGCTTGGTTGCTATGTTCTCGGGTGTCGCCCTCGCGCAAGCCGCGCCCCAGCCCACCCGCGCCGACGCCGAAAAAGACCCCGTCCTCAAGGCGATGTTTACCGAGCTTGACCGCAGCAAGACCGATCTCCAGTTGAAGGACTTCGCCAAGCCCTTTTTCATCCAGTACCGCATCGAAGAGGTTGACAACCTGGAGATCAAGGCGGAGTTTGGGGCCGTCAGCAGCTCCCAGCGCGAACGCGGCCGCGTGGCGCGCGTTACGGTGCGCGTGGGCGACTACAAGACCGATAGCTCCGGAGGCCGTGGCGACGGCGCGGTTGAAATCGTGACTCTGGAAGACGACCCGATCGCCATTCGCTCGGCGCTCTGGGCCGCAACCGACATCGCGTACAAGAACGCTCTCAAGGCCCATGCGCAGAAGCAGGCCGAACTCAAGCAAGTGGAGACGCCGCCGCAGGCCGACGACTTCAGCCGCGAGACGCCGCTCATCTCCCTGGCCGAGCCGCCGAAGCTGAAGGTGGACCAAGCTGCATGGGAGATCCGCGTGGCGCGCGACACCGGCCTCTACCGGACCGACGCCACCGTCAAGGAAAGCCAGCGCGAGGTGCGCTACTCCGCGGGCAGCTTTACCGCGCGGGTCACGACCACCTATCTGGTCAACAGCGAAGGAACCATCGTGCGCAAGTCGGCGGCCTACTACCAGGAGGGCATTGCCGTGGGCGCGCAGGCGGCGGACGGCATGAGCCTGGACCGCTCCTATGCGACCAGCGGAACCGCGCTCTCGGACCTGGATTCGCCCGAAGACTTTCGCAAACACACGGTTGGCCTGATCGCCTCGCTCACTGAGCTGCGCAAGGCCCCGCTGGTCGAGGAGGAGTATCACGGCCCCTTGCTGCTCAGCTCCGACGCCGGCTCCGACACGCTGCGTGCGCTGGTGGCCAGCGGTGTGACGGCGACGCGCCCCAAGCTGGGCACCGAGGCGCGCACCAACGGACCGTTTGCTTCCAGCTATCATGCGCGCGTGCTTCCCGATTCTTTTGACGTGGTCGATGACCCCGGCCTGAAGAGCTACCATGGCAAGGGCCTGCTCGGCGCCTACGATGTGGACGACGAGGGCGTTCCGGAGCGGGCTGTCAAGCTGGTCGTCGCCGGCAAGCTGGAGAACTACTTGATTGGGCGCGAGCCGGTGCGCGACTTTCCTCACTCCAACGGCCACGGACGCGCTGGCCTGGCCGGGCCGCCGGCGCCGTCGATCGGCGTCTTCCGGGTTACGGCCAAGGATGGGCTGACGGACGAAGAGCTGAAAAGCAAGCTCCTCGACCTGGCAAAGGAACGCGGGCTGAAGGATGTCGATTTTGTCTCCACCATGGGTCCGGAACTGACGCCGCGGCTGCTCTACCGCGTCGGTCTGGACGGCAAGCGCGAGCTGGTGCGCGGCGCTGCCTTCGATGACCTGGACCAGCGCGCGCTGCGCTCGAGCGTCGTGGCCGCGGGCAAGGATCTGTGGGTCGCCAACTACTTCGGCGACGTGCCCCAGACGGTGCTGGCCCCGGCCCTGCTGCTTGATGACGTGACCATCCGCCGCGCCAACGAGAAGAACGACAAGCTGCCCTTCTATCCTCCGCCGGAGTAAGGCGGCCGTGGCGATTGGGATGTGCGCATGAGAGACCCTAAACAACTCGCACTTGAATTGCTTGAAATCGAGAAGCTTGTCTTGATGGAAGAAAAGGACGAGTATTCCGTAGCGGTCGTTGTCATCGTCACTCCGGAGGGCCGTTATTGGGAAGAAGTGACATTCAATAACGAAGAGGAAATGACTGCGGCGTATGCCCACGTCGTCGAACGAGCAAAGGAACAAAACGCTGTTGCAATTGTCACGATAAATACAAGCCGCCAAAAGAGCTTGGCAGATAACGAAGACCTGGACCATTATTGGTGGGGCAAGCTGGCATCTGAAGGGTGCGGGCGGGCGTTGACCTTAACCGTTACTGGACCGGACATGGGAGCTTGTTGTCTAAGCATGCCCTACAGGGTGGAGAACAACGAAGTTGTTTTTGAAGAAATTAAAGATTTTGAACCAGCCCAGGTGAATCTCCTGCCGAACTGGCCTTAGCGCAGAAGTCGGCGCCTCAATCCAGCCGCGTCAAGTAGGCCTCGCCCTCGGCCGGATGCAGGCGGCGCGCGATCAGCGTGGCCCGCTCGCGGTCGTCGTCCTGGGGGCGAATCCGAACCCAGTAGCTCGCCTCGCCGGGAAACTCGATCACGCTGGCCTCGGGGTACTTGCGCGCGAGTTGTTCCTTGAGCTTTTTGGCTTTGTGCTCGCTTTTGAATGCGCCGATCTGTACGCACCAGCGCCCGCCGCTATTGATCGACTTGGGGCTCCGGTAGACCTCCATCCGCACGCGCGCCAGGCCGCTCCGGTAGATGCCTGTGGCCTTGGCCGAGGCGATCGTCAGATCGAGAATCCGGTCCTCGGCAAACGGGCCGCGATCGGTGATGCGCATGGGGCTCGACTGGCCGGTCGCGAGGTTGGTCACGACGATCAGCGTTCCCATGGGCAGCGTGCGGTTAGCCGCGGTCAGCGCGTGGTCGCTGAAGACCTGGCCATTGGCGGTTCTGCGGCCCTTGTAGGGCGCGGTGTACCAAGTCGCCAGACCCTCCTCGATGAGAATCGGCTTGTGGGTGTTGATGTAGTCCAGGTCTTCATCGCTGATCCCGCCTGGCGGCGCGGGGGTGGGCGCAATGCGCGCCGGCGGCGCATTTCCCGAGGCAGGCGGAACGCTCTGCTCCTGAACCGGCGGCGGCGCAGCCTGTGGCGCAGGCAGCGGAGCAAGCGCTTCCTTGTGTCCGCAGCCGGATGCAAACCCAAGCATGAGAGCCAACCCAACCCAGATATGCCACAAGTGCTCCGTGCCCCATCCTTTCCGCTTTTTTCCGCGGAAAGGGTGTGAGACCACAACCCTCAATTGGCGTAAGCTCATCAACGCCGCGAACTCCCGCCCTGCTCAAAGCGGTCGGCCAGCTCGCGCAGCTTATCGGCCACGGTGCGCAGCGCGGAGATCGATTCCTTCCGCACCTGCGGAACCACCGCGTCGTTCACGTAGGCGACGGCGTGGCGCAGTTCCATCTCGATCAGCTCGACAGCCTCTTCGATGCGGCTTCCAACGCCGCCCGGACCGGGACCGTAACCCGGAGGAGGATTCGTACTCATAGTGGATCACCTCGCGCTTGAAGTCTCTGCCAGCAATCTCTTCCTCAGTCTCGGTTGCGCCGGGCGGCGCGTCAATCGCCGAAGGCCCAAAGGTGCCGCAATGATCAATACCGGAACTGAATTCCCGGCGCTGAATCAGCCCGTCATTTATTCCTTTGCCCGTGACATTTCATGGAAAAAATGCGTCAGACTTTGGTAGCGTGCGATGAGGAGGCCGCGTCTCCGGTCGCGCGTTACTCTGGGTAGATGCGCGGGGCGCGGATAGGGTTTTGCTTGATAGCCGGCGCGGCCAACTCTACTGTCAGCGAGGACGTGTCTATCTTGGTAAGTTGTTCGAGTGAGAAGACCGCAATGCAATCTCACGCCGGCCGATGGAGATCGTGGCCAGTGCGGATGAAGCGCCGCGCCTTGCTGGCGCTGCTCGGACCGGCTTTGCTTCTCGCTCCCATGCCAGCTATTGCCGCGCAGCCGCTCGATCCTGTTGCCGTCCCATCGCTGCCCGATGCGCCTCAAGTGCAACTTCCCGCACACGCCAAGCCCCCCATGCCGGGACCCTGCCAGGCTGGCCGCTCTGTCGCCGCGGCGGCGCAGGCGGCTGGTGTAGGAGCGGCTTCCGGAGCCGGCAATGCTGCGGCCGGCGTCGATCCGCAGTCTGTCATCCAGCCGAAGCCCTGCCCGCCTTTGACTCCGCTCATCAACTGGTATGCGCGCTTCACAAACGGCCCGCAGGTCAAGCCGCTCACGCCCAAAGAGAAGGGCTGGCTGGCGATTCGCAACGTTGTGGACCCCTTCAACGCCATCACCATCCTGGGCAGTTCAGCGATCGCCGTGGGTTCGGACGCGGACTCTCCGTACGGCCCAGGGATGAACGGCTTCGGAAAGTATGTCGGCGTCAGCTATGCCCAGGACATGACCGCCGAGTTCGTCGGCACCTTTCTGATCTGCTCGCTCGCCCACCAGGACCCGCACTACCACCGTGAACCCACCGCCTCGATCCGCCATCGCATCGGTCACGCCATCCTTCAAGTGCTCTGGACCCAGGGCGACAACGGCAAGGGGATGCCGAACTACGCCAACCTCTTCGGCTACGCCATCGGCGACGAGATCAGCAACCTCTACGTGCCGGGACGCGAGACCAACGTGCCGGCCAGCGCCGAGCGCTACGCCACCAGCCTTGGCACAGCACCCATCGACAACTTCATCACCGAGTTTGTCCCAGATGTAGCCAGCCACATTCACGTCCGCGTGGTCCTGATCCAAAGGATCATCGACCAAGTAGCCCGATCCGAAGGCGGCGGAACGCCGTAAGCTGCGACGAAAGAGCGCTTAAGCTCCCGCGGAAAAGGCGAGAGACATTTCGTCATATTCAAAATCGCCCGAAAAGCTGTACAATCCCAGGAAATCAACTTTCTGAGGATAATATTGTGCGAATAAGCGAACGTCGTCTGTTGATGGGTTCTCTGTTGGGCCTTCTTGTCGTCATTGTTTCGCTTCCAATCTCTGCCGCGGCGCAGGCCAACTTCGGTTCGGTCAACCTCGGCAGCAGCTCGACCACCACCGTTACAGTAAACCTCCCAAACAGTGTGACATTGAGCAGCGTCTCCGTTGTCACCAAAGGTGTACCCAATCTGGACTTCACCGATGCAGGTGGGGGAACCTGTAATGTTGGAGACAGCGTCTCTAGGTCTCTGACCGCGTGATGTTGTTTCTTTCGTAGCCGAACTTCTGGCGTGCCTTCTTGCGCGTGAACTGCCAGTTGATGGTGACGTGGTGGCGGTTCATCTTTCGGTCCCAGGCTTTGGCTTCCCGTCGTAGATCGCTTAGTGAAGGAATACGGCGTTGGCCGAGGCACTGGCGGCTGAACAGGCTGATCTCGATCTCCGCCTGGTTCAGCCAGCTTCCGTGTTTCGGGGTGTAATGCACCGTGAAACGCTCCCACAACAGGCCGCCGATCTTTTCACCGAACCGGTCCACCAGCGCCTTGCGGTTATGTGAACTCAGATTATCCATCACCAGATGGATGGTTTCGGCCTCCGGATAGCTGGCAACGATCTCCACCAGATAGTCGGCGAATTGCGGTGAGGAGCGGTTCGCGGTTGGTTTGGTAAAGTGCCGGCCGGCCTTTGGCTGGACACCGCAGAAGACGTTGGCCGTGCCGCGCCGCTCGTACTCGCAATCACGCCGAGCAATCCGTCCCGGCCGCATCAGCCGCGGCGGGCGGACATCGGCGTGCAGCACCACAGGCTTCTCATCCACACAGACCACTGGCTCCTTTTCCGATAGCGGCTTTTCGTAAATCTTGAGTACGTCCTCCATGCGGGCGATGTACTCTTCATTCAGTTCCGCCACGCACCACATTTTTTTCCCGCCACGGCTTCAGTTCGTGGCTCTGAAGCAGGATGCGGATCGTCTCCCGGCCCACCTGCGGCGCCAGCTTCCGCTTCACTGCTTCGGTGGCGATCAGGCGCACACTCCACCGCGCTATGCCCTGTGGCGGCGGCGAGCACACCATGGCAATGATCCGCTGGCTCTGTCCTACGTCCAGTGCGCGCTGTTTGCCGGGCCGCGGCCTTTCATACAGTGCCGACTCCAGCCCTTCCTCCTCATAGCGCCGGGCAATAGCTCGCACCGTTTTCGCAGCTACGCCCACACTGGCAGCCACCTGCGCCGCCTTCTGCCCACGGTCAAGCTGGCGCAGAACCAATGCACGCCGCAACACTCGCGACGATCCCCGCCCCTTCGTCAGCATCCCGGAAACCTGCTGACGGTCCTTACTCTTCAACTGAACATGCACCCGATGGTAGCTTTGCATGTCCCCACTATGCAGCCATTCAAATCGCGATAAAAGTGCCTGCAAAGATACATCTTTAAACAGTCAGAGACCTAGTTGCACGGTCAATGTGACATTTACGCCAAAGTTTGCGGGAGCACGCAACGGCGCAGTGGTTTTGTCGGATGCCAGCGGTGTTGTCGCTACGGTTTATCTTCAGGGCACAGGAGTTGGGCCACAAATAGCCTTCGATCTAGCCTACAATCTCCAATCCCTCCAAACCACAACCATACCAGCCAGCCTCACATATTCGGCCGTATCGGTCGCTGTGGATGGGAGTGGCAACGTATATATTGGCGATTCACCCACTGGCTGTTCAACGGGTGAGGCGCGTGTTCTGAAAGAAACGCTTTCGGATGGCCAATACACGCAAAGCATAATCCGTACCGGCTTGGGCTTCCCAAGCTATCTAGCAGTGGATGGTGCCGGTAATGTTTACATCAGCGATTCAGGAACACAATCGGGTAACAGTTGTGGACCGGTCAATGCAGCTATCTACAAGGAGACTCCATTTAATGGTGGATACACAGAGACAACGATTAATGCCGGGATAGCAGGATCGTATATAGCAGTGGATGGGAGCGGAAATATCTCTGGTATTGCCAGTTCGAGCGTATTCGCTGCGATTCTTCAGTCGGACGGCAGCTATCAAAGCACCCCGGTGACGTTACCGACTATACCTAATGGAGGCACTCTCGACACCCTTGATGCAATCACTGCGGACGGAAGCGGAAACCTGTATATTAGCGCTTATTACACCGTCGATAATATGTACAACGGATATATGCCAACTGTCTACCCGTGGGTATTTGAGGAAACTTTATCGTCTGGCTCCTATGTGCCGTCCAGTTTCGGCATAGGTGGGGATGGTGTAAAGGATGAAACTTATTATCCGCAAATGGAAGTTGAGGCGGACGCGTTAGGAAATATCTACTGGTGGCCAGAAAGTTACGGCCAACTCGTAAATTTAGTCGAATATATGCCGGCGGGATATGCTAACGGCAATTCATCACTATGGCCGATATTACCGGCAATTACTGGCCCCGTTTGGGAAATTGATGTAGATGCCGGCGGGAATATGTACATGGCATATGGAGATGCTGGTGTATATAAATTGGATGCGAGCGATTCTCCACCCGTCAGCTTTGAACCCACGTCCGAGGGAGTGACGAGCCTGGACAGCCCGAAAAACGTTGAGATTATTAACATTGGCAACGCTCCACTAACGATATCGACCATAAGTTTCCCAGCGGACTTCCCTGAACCGGCGGAATCGGGGAGCTGCACAGTCGGACTCACCCTAACGCCCACCACCATTTGCTCCATCAACATAGATTTCACACCGATCGCGACGCTCGGCAGCAGTACATCGCAGGTGCTGAACGAGAGCGTAGACATAACCACGAACGCCAGCCCGGCCACGCAAGAGATCACGGTTACCGGAACGGAGATTGATCTGCCCGCCGCGACGCCCACGTTCTCGATTCCTGGCGGTACGTATGCATCGCAGCAAGCAGTATCACTCTCGGATACCACCACCGGAGCTACGATTTACTACACCACTGACGGGGTTACCACGCCGACAATCAATTCGACCCAGTTCAACAGCGGTACCCCAATCCTGGTGTCGAGCACCGAAACTATTCAGGCCATCGCCGTCGCTCCTGGCTTCAGCTATAGCGCCCTTGCCAGCGCGACCTACACGATCCCACCCGACTTCACCGTCGCCATCAATCCGGCATCCATCTCAGTTCAAGCCGGACAGCCCGGTTCGACTACCATCACGGTGCAGGATAAGGGTGGCTTCAATTCCAACGTCTCCTTCGCCTGTTCGGGGTTGCCTATAGGGGATGCATGCACCTTTTCAACCCTGACTGTGCCGACGCCTGCAGGCGTCTCGTACTCGACATTGACTGTATCCACGACTTCGGCAGCAGCCACTCTTCGCCGCAATTCCCGCCCTCTGCTTCCAGCATCGACTCTAGCGTTTGCGATCTGCTGCCTGGGCTGGAAGAAGCGTCGGCGTTTGCAGATGCTTCTGATTTTAGCGGTGAGCATCGTCGCCTTAGGCATGCTCACTGGCTGCGGCGGTTCTGCCACCACCGTGCAGCAACATCAACCGGTCACATCGACAGTCACTGTGACCGCAACGTCAGGCTCGTTGTCACACTCAACCACCTTCACGCTGACGGTGAACTGAGCCCTCCCGTTCAAAGTACGGCTCGTCCCAGGCAACTGGGATGAGCCGTTCGGCCCACACTGGCTACCGTTTACTGCCGAAGTTCACCATTCGCTGCAACGGCTTTGGGTTGACCGGCCCCGGCAATTACTCTGAAATTGCATCTTCAGTCCCTCGGCTGCCCTCACTTTTCGGCAGCCCAAGGGTGAGGCCGGGCAAACCGCAGCAGACCAATTTCTTCGAGGAGACCGCAATCTATGTCCAAAGCAGTCAAGTACGCCGAGAAAGCCGTCGTCTATGCGGCCAAGGGCGCATGGGTCGTTTTTGAGCGGCTCAACCGCATCAGCCCGAACCCGTCGTTTACTCCGAAATGGAGTGACAAGCCCCTGCAGAAGAGCTACGAGAAAGAGAAGCCGCCGCTAGGCTGGCCGCGGACGACAGATTCATTGTGTCCCAAGTGCGTGCCCGAGATTCGCAAGCAGATCCTTGACGGCAAGCTGCCTTACGAGATTCTGCTCAACGAAAAGGTGGGCGAGATCAAGGCGCAGATCATCGAGCGCGACGGCAAGATCCTGATGGTCAAGGATTGCGCCAAGCACGGCCACTTTGAAGATCTCATGTCCATCGACACGGCCTTCTTTAAACATCTAGAGGAAAGCTTCCCAGGACGCGATGTCAGGGCGCACAACGACAAGCGCCTGCACCACCACGGCACCTCGACCATGACCCACGGCCGCGGCTCAGTGCTCACCATCGACCTCACCAACCGCTGCAACATGATGTGCGATCCCTGCTTCATGGATGCCAATCAGGTCGGCTTTGTCCACGAACTTACCTGGGACGAAATCAAGACCATGCTGGACAACGCCATCACCCTCAAGCCCCGCCGGCAGATGAGCGTGCAATTCTCCGGCGGCGAGCCCACGCTCTCGCCTTACTTCCTTGACGCCATCGCTTACTGCCGCAAGGTTGGGTATAACTCGGTGCAGGCCGCATCCAATGGCATCGAATTCGCCAAGAGCAAAGAGCTCTGCCGCGCCGCTGCCGAAGCCGGACTGCGCTACGTTTATCTTCAGTTTGACGGCATCGGCAACGCAGCCAACTCGCATCGCAAGGTGGGCAACCTCTTCGACGTAAAGCTGCAGGCCATCAACAATCTGCACGAAGCCGGCGTGGAGATTGTCCCGGTTACCACCATCATCAATGGTATTAATAACGAACAAGTCGGCCGCATCATTCAGTTCGCCCTCGACAACCCGAAGAAGATCAGCTTCCTCAGCTTCCAGCCGGTCAGCTTCACGGGCCGCGACGAGGACATCAGCGATGAGCGCCGCATCGCGCAGCGCTATACGCTCTCGCACATGGCGCACGATGTCAAAAAGCAGTGCGGCATCGGCGAGCCGGAACGCGACTGGTTCCCCATCAGCTTCATGAGCACCTTCTCCGACTGGGCCGACCTGATTCACGGGCCATCTGCCGAGTGGGGCCAGCTCAGTCTGCGGTTGTCACCCCAACTGCGGCATCGGCATGGCCGTGATGATCGACAAGGAAACCAAGGAATCCGCGCCGGTTACCGCCTTCCTCGACATGGGCAAGGTGGCCAAGGATCTGGCCAAGGTCAACGACGCGGCCCGCGGCAAGTGGCTCTCGGTCATCGGCTTCGGCCTGGCTCTGCTGCGCAACTACGATCCCTTCAAGTCGCCCACCCACTTCAAGATCACCGACATGATGAAGAAGATGGACAAGACCTTCAACGCCACCGGAAAAAACTACGGCAGCGTCAAGGGCGACCGCACCATGGAAGACATCAAGCTCCGCCGCCAGGATCGCTGGAACTTCCTCTTCATCGCCGGCATGTGGTTCCAGGATCTGTTCAACTACGACTTCCGCCGGACAGAACAATGTATTATCCCTTACGCCACGCAAGAGGGCGAGATCAGCTTCTGCGCCTACAACACGGGCATCGGCTGGCGGAACATCATCGAGAAGATGCACATGACCGCGACGCTCACGAAATGGTATGAGGAGCACGGGCGCCACGAGATCTTCGCCGGCGGCAAAAAGGTCGGCATGACTCATGTGGGCCACGACCTCACGCTCAACATGGAGCACGTCAACTCCGATGCCAATCACACGCTCGACGAGTTGGGCATCGCCAAGAACGCCCGCGAAGAAAAGATTCGCGCCCGCGACGGCAAGCAGTTAGACGCTGCCGAAAATGCCCGCATGGCCAAACTCTACCGCGAGCACGTCCTCGGCGAAAAGCCAGTCGAGGGCTTGGTAAGTCTCGGTTCGATCGCCCCCGCCAAGCCCGTCGAGAAGAAAGAATCCGAGCTGGTCGCCGGAGACTGATTCTTTTCACCTTGGTTCTCACAATGACAAAGGCCGTTCCCGAGGGAACGGCCTTTGTGCGTTGCGTGCCTCAATGTCGTTCAGACGATCACTTCTGAGCAGGAACTGAGGCGGCTACTGGGGAGCTCTTCGCTTTTGCCGGTGTCTTCGCCGGTGGCTTCTTCGCTGCTGGCTTTGGATTGCAGGCCGGGCCGTGCGTCTTGTCATTCGCGGTCTGCACCTGCGCGACGAGATTGGTCATATCGCTGGGTTGGGCAACATCCATATCCCACTCTGTCTTCTTGATGAAGGTCGTCGTGGGTTTCAAATCCGTTGAATTCTGCAGAACAGTGGCCGTGTTGCTGGCCGAGAAGAAGTCACCCGTCAAAACAAAGTGCAATGTCTTCGCAGAGCTGTTCACCTCATAGGTGCAGGTGTCGGTATTCGTAAAGACCGCAGGTCCGCCGTCGTCCTGCGTAAAGCTGGCGGTGAATGTCTGCGCGATTTGCGGCAGCGCATAGACCAGGTTCCAGTGCGGGAAGAACGTATTGCGGTCAATTGTGGTTGTGAGCACACTGCTGTTTTGCCAGACATATTCGTTTGTGTGCGGATTGCTCGCATCATTTGCGGGTTGAAGGACGTGGCCGGAGATCAACAGCATCGCATCCCCAGGCTTTACGGGCTTCTTGAATCCCTGACCGATGATGGTAAGCGTGGCCGTCGCGGGATGATCTTTGTCGGCTTCTGTGGAGTAAGTGGCCGAGATGCCCGTGATCGCAGGGTTCTGAATAAACATCGGGGCAACCCCTGGACATTCCAATTTGCTGATTGATTTGTCGCAGTCCTTGCCGTCATTTGCTGACGGCATTTTCTCGCCGTTTGGCCAAACCGTATAGTTGTTCACCGTCTTCTCTTGCCCCACGCTGACCAGTGCGATCGTTGGCGTGCCAACAAACGTTGGCGGCATGATGAAACTCAGAACCAGATGCTTGCCTTGGATATTCTCGAAGACGCCTTGAACGCCGCTATCGCCCCCGTTCGCTGGCACCGAGTAACCCGCCGGCGTCAGCAGCGGCTGTGTCACTGACGGCACGGCCTGCAGCGGCGTTCCATTGATCAGCACGCCAACCTCGCGGCCCAGTTGCCCATCGATAGTCACAGTCTGGCGCAGCCCCGCGGGCACAGGTTTGTAGCGGATTTCGTCCACCCATACGCTGTCATCGGTTGGAGAAACGCTGAGATAGAAGGTTTGGGCCGCGCCGCAATCTTCGCTCCCCAGCTTGTGTTGCCCGGCATGGTTCGTCTCGCTGGAGTTCGCAGGAGCAAACGGATTGTCCGGCACCACGCGACGCCGGTACCCGCAGCCGGTTGCCTCCAGTCGCAGCGCCGTCGTGGTGATGGGCACCACAATCACCGCATAGGTCGTGCGCAGACCTTCGTTCAATTGCTTCGTGCCCGGTTGCGCGCCGAAGGTCCAGCCAAAAATGTAATCGCCTTTGCCGAAGCCCGAAGCGTACGCCTCCTGCTGTGTGAACTGGTCAAACTCCTGATGCTGCCTCTCGAATCTTCCGCGAGCGCCCAGACCGCTGAGCCAGCCAAAGAGTCCCGCGAAGCCGACTTGCCCCGTCGAACTGTGCGCCTCGGCCACATTCAAAGTGCTTTGGCGCGGGATCAGATCAAGCGTGTAAGCCGTCACCGTGGATTTGGCCGTTGGACCCTGGTTCTGCGCGGAGAGTTGAAAGAGCCACTTTGTTGACCAGGACACAAGATTGTCGTAGTCGCTATGGGTGGACGTCGCCGCTTCCTCATGAGCAGAGCCGGTCAATGGTGCGGGCGGTATCAGGTTCATACTGGTCTGGTTGGGAACATTCACCTTCTTCAAGCCGTTGTTGCCGCTTGTTTTCTTCCCAGAGGTATTCGCGCTGGTCTGATTGCCCCACTGGCAGGCGGACTGCCAATCACTCCCCGCGCAGAAGAAGGAATCTAGGTCTCTGACCGCATGATTTCGGACTTTAGGGTTCGCAGTTTCCCACCCATTCGCCAGAAAAACGGCGAATGGATGGGGCACGGAGATGGTACAGAATTAAACGGTCAAAGACCTAGTGCGGTTGCGGAACTGGACGGGAAAACTACCAGAGCCATCTCTGCTTTGGCTTTATCGGCAATCGCTTGGGCCCTATCGGCATTGGCTTTAGCTTCATCGGCTCTCGCCTGGGCTCTATCGGCATTGGTTTTAGCTTCATCGGCTTTCGCTTTGGCTCTATCGGCATTGGCTTTGACTTCGCCATTGGCTTTGGCTCTCTTAGCTTTCGCTAGGGCTTCATCTGCAATCGCTAAGGCTTTATCAGCTATTGCATTGGCGTCATCGGCATTGGCCTGGGCTTCATTCGCTATTGCATTGGCGTCATCGGCATTCGCCTTGGCTGCATTCGCTATTGCTTTGGCGTCATCGGCATTCGCCTTGTGGGATTCGGTTCCGGGTAGCATCGCGTCGCCAGCATCCCTATATGTATTAAATCCCCGCTGCAGTTGCAGCAACTCCTCGGAATCAGGGCACCTGTAAGGCGGTGGCAGATCCCTCGGGTTTGGATCGATCGGTTGGCATGAGATGGTCGCGTCGATCTTCCACCAACTCTGCACGATGAAGTTGCCCCACATCGTGCCAAAGTCCGGCCATAAATGCAGCTTGCTGGTGGAGTAAATCGAATGCGGCAGCTCCACAATCAATACGCGGCTCGTTGGTCCGGCCTGATCCCGCAGCAGCGTCAACTGCTTGGCCACCATCTCATATTGCATATTGATGTAGTTATCGAGCTGAATTGATGCAGCCAGCTTGCTCGTGCCCGCGCCTGGAGCAAAGCCCTTCAGCATGGCATCGAACGCCGGATCGTCGCCCAGAGCCGACTGCGTTGTCTCGTCACTCGGGATACTCGTCGATACGTTCAGTGCCGGTTCGGTGGCCGTTGCCGTTTGAATCGTGCTGATCTCCGTCGTCAGCGTAGCGTTGTCGGCAGTCAACTGGTTCACCAGGTTCGTCTGCGCGGCGATCTCGGCCGTGTTCTGTGGGTTGGTATTGTTCAATGCAGTCAGTTGCGCCTGCGCTGCGCTCAGTTGGGTGGTCACGTTGGCTTGCTTTGCAATCAATCCTGTCAGTTGGTTCCGCAGCGAGTTATAGCGCGCGATGTCCTTCGCATATTGCGTGCTAGCCGCACGGTTCTTTGCGCCCACAGACTGGTCAAACTGCACGCTTCCCGACAACAGCGTTCGAAACGCGTTCGCCCGCACACCCACAGTGTCGTTCGGGTCCAGCGGGCTTGGATCCTTCTCTTGCAGGCCCAGGTCGCGCTGCCGGTTCCGTTCGAGCAGGTAACGGGCCTCCTCCAGCGTCCACGCGTGGGGCCTGCCGATGTCAATGATCACGCTTGGGCCATTTTTGTGGTTGTCGTCGGCTCCCTGGGCTAGGTCTCTGACTGTTTAAAGATGTATCTTTGCAGGCACTTTTATCGCGATTTGAATGGCTGCATAGTGGGGACATGCAAAGCTACCATCGGGTGCATGTTCAGTTGAAGAGTAAGGACCGTCAGCAGGTTTCCGGGATGCTGACGAAGGGGCGGGGATCGTCGCGAGTGTTGCGGCGTGCATTGGTTCTGCGCCAGCTTGACCGTGGGCAGAAGGCGGCGCAGGTGGCTGCCAGTGTGGGCGTAGCTGCGAAAACGGTGCGAGCTATTGCCCGGCGCTATGAGGAGGAAGGGCTGGAGTCGGCACTGTATGAAAGGCCGCGGCCCGGCAAACAGCGCGCACTGGACGTAGGACAGAGCCAGCGGATCATTGCCATGGTGTGCTCGCCGCCGCCACAGGGCATAGCGCGGTGGAGTGTGCGCCTGATCGCCACCGAAGCAGTGAAGCGGAAGCTGGCGCCGCAGGTGGGCCGGGAGACGATCCGCATCCTGCTTCAGAGCCACGAACTGAAGCCGTGGCGGGAAAAAAATGTGGTGCGTGGCGGAACTGAATGAAGAGTACATCGCCCGCATGGAGGACGTACTCAAGATTTACGAAAAGCCGCTATCGGAAAAGGAGCCAGTGGTCTGTGTGGATGAGAAGCCTGTGGTGCTGCACGCCGATGTCCGCCCGCCGCGGCTGATGCGGCCGGGACGGATTGCTCGGCGTGATTGCGAGTACGAGCGGCGCGGCACGGCCAACGTCTTCTGCGGTGTCCAGCCAAAGGCCGGCCGGCACTTTACCAAACCAACCGCGAACCGCTCCTCACCGCAATTCGCCGACTATCTGGTGGAGATCGTTGCCAGCTATCCGGAGGCCGAAACCATCCATCTGGTGATGGATAATCTGAGTTCACATAACCGCAAGGCGCTGGTGGACCGGTTCGGTGAAAAGATCGGCGGCCTGTTGTGGGAGCGTTTCACGGTGCATTACACCCCGAAACACGGAAGCTGGCTGAACCAGGCGGAGATCGAGATCAGCCTGTTCAGCCGCCAGTGCCTCGGCCAACGCCGTATTCCTTCACTAAGCGATCTACGACGGGAAGCCAAAGCCTGGGACCGAAAGATGAACCGCCACCACGTCACCATCAACTGGCAGTTCACGCGCAAGAAGGCACGCCAGAAGTTCGGCTACGAAAGAAACAACATCACGCGGTCAGAGACCTAGGTCTCTGACTGTTTAAAGATGTATCTTTGCAGGCACTTTTATCGCGATTTGAATGGCTGCATAGTGGGGACATGCAAAGCTACCATCGGGTGCATGTTCAGTTGAAGAGTAAGGACCGTCAGCAGGTTTCCGGGATGCTGACGAAGGGGCGGGGATCGTCGCGAGTGTTGCGGCGTGCATTGGTTCTGCGCCAGCTTGACCGTGGGCAGAAGGCGGCGCAGGTGGCTGCCAGTGTGGGCGTAGCTGCGAAAACGGTGCGAGCTATTGCCCGGCGCTATGAGGAGGAAGGGCTGGAGTCGGCACTGTATGAAAGGCCGCGGCCCGGCAAACAGCGCGCACTGGACGTAGGACAGAGCCAGCGGATCATTGCCATGGTGTGCTCGCCGCCGCCACAGGGCATAGCGCGGTGGAGTGTGCGCCTGATCGCCACCGAAGCAGTGAAGCGGAAGCTGGCGCCGCAGGTGGGCCGGGAGACGATCCGCATCCTGCTTCAGAGCCACGAACTGAAGCCGTGGCGGGAAAAAAATGTGGTGCGTGGCGGAACTGAATGAAGAGTACATCGCCCGCATGGAGGACGTACTCAAGATTTACGAAAAGCCGCTATCGGAAAAGGAGCCAGTGGTCTGTGTGGATGAGAAGCCTGTGGTGCTGCACGCCGATGTCCGCCCGCCGCGGCTGATGCGGCCGGGACGGATTGCTCGGCGTGATTGCGAGTACGAGCGGCGCGGCACGGCCAACGTCTTCTGCGGTGTCCAGCCAAAGGCCGGCCGGCACTTTACCAAACCAACCGCGAACCGCTCCTCACCGCAATTCGCCGACTATCTGGTGGAGATCGTTGCCAGCTATCCGGAGGCCGAAACCATCCATCTGGTGATGGATAATCTGAGTTCACATAACCGCAAGGCGCTGGTGGACCGGTTCGGTGAAAAGATCGGCGGCCTGTTGTGGGAGCGTTTCACGGTGCATTACACCCCGAAACACGGAAGCTGGCTGAACCAGGCGGAGATCGAGATCAGCCTGTTCAGCCGCCAGTGCCTCGGCCAACGCCGTATTCCTTCACTAAGCGATCTACGACGGGAAGCCAAAGCCTGGGACCGAAAGATGAACCGCCACCACGTCACCATCAACTGGCAGTTCACGCGCAAGAAGGCACGCCAGAAGTTCGGCTACGAAAGAAACAACATCACGCGGTCAGAGACCTAGGGCGATCAGAGAGGGAAGAAAAAGGGAAATACACAAGGTCAGGAGAAGGTTCTTCATCGATATTGCCCTCGGTCTTTGCCGTGATGCCTGGGGGTTTCAGGCTCAATGCGCTGGAGTGCGAACCTGGCGCAATTAGCCACTGTTCCCAGACCTCAATCGGGGGTTTCGGAAAAACTAACAACTCTTATCAAAATGTATGATGGAAATCTAAGTGATGCAAGATGAATCGCTGCCGGGTACCCAAGAGCCTGTCGTGAGCTTGCCGAAGGATACCGATTTTGGGACCTGGGAAACCACGAACCTCGGCAACGGGAGTCCTCTCCGCTACTCCTCCCGCAGCGAAATCAACGGGGCGACCGACAGTGCCCTCTGCGCCGGATTCCAGGTCGCCACCAGGCCCAGCAGAGCCATCGCCGCCACCACGCCGCCCAGCACCACCGGGTCACGCGGCGTCGCCTGATAGACGATGAAGGCCAGCACCCCCATGGCCAAGCTCTACCGCGAGCATGTGTTAGGCGAGAAGCCGGTCGAGGGCCTGGTAAGCCTCAACTCCATCGTCCCGGCCAAGCCGGTAGAGAAAGAAGGAATCCGAGCTAGTCGCCGGCGACTAACTCACTTGCCTTGGTTCAAGCCGCACAAAGGCCGTTCCCAGTCGGGAACGGCCTTTGTCGTTCATGGCTTGAATTCAGCCAAGCCGATCTCGCATCACTTGAGATCTCCAGCCGCGAGCATCGTCAACAAGAGGTTTCCTGCGTTCTCCCCCTTATTTAACCGATTTTTCATGGTTCGCAGCGAAATAATCTCAACGAGATGCTGTAGAGTGGGGCGCAAGATCGACCTGTCCAATCTCAACAAGTAGAGGAGTTGTCGAATGTTTTCTATATCTCAAGCCTGGTGCGTCCGCTATGTGGTGCGTTTTTCCATTCTTGTCTGTCTTTTCATACTGGCTTCCTCCTATGTGCAGCTTCAAGCGCAGACTACGAGCGCATCTCTCTCCGGCTCCGTACTGGACCCGGCGGGCAGTGTCGTTCCTGATGCGACTGTAAACGCCACGAATATCGACACCAGCGCCAACTACGCCACAAAGACAAACGCCGCGGGGATTTACGTTCTTCCGGCTCTGCCCGCCGGCCACTATCGGGTTGCCGTGGCGAAGCCCGGCTTCAAGCAGGCTATTCTCACCGACCTGGAATTGCATACGCAGGATACGATCAGCCGCAACTTCCATTTGGAGGTGGGAGCGGCCTCGGAATCGGTAACCGTGAATGGTTCCGGGATCGAGATCAACACCGAGGATGCGACGGTGGGCACGATCGTGGAGCGGCAATTCGTGGACAATATTCCGCTGAACGGGCGCACCCTGCAGAGCCTGCTGACCCTGGTGCCGGGTGTTGCCACCGTGCCTGGGTCCGGTCAGGTGGGCTACGCGGGCGAGATCACCGTGGACGGGCAGCGCACCGAGTCCAACTACTTTACCGTGGATGGGGTCAGCGCCAACAGCGGCGCCAAGATCGACAACGAGACCGGCGGCGCCGGTTACTCCGGAGCCACTCCCGGCATGACGATCAACGGCACCACGCAGAGCATGGTTTCGCTCGACGACCTGGAGGAGTTCCGCGCCGCCACGTCCACCTATTCGGCCGACCAGGGGCGCACGCCCGGCGGCCAGTTTGCCTTCACCACCCGCGGCGGCACGAATGACTGGCACGGCACGCTCTCGGAGTATTTCCGCAACGATGACCTGGACGCGGGCAACTGGTTCGACAGCTCCTGCAACCCCGATACGGATGGCAATGCTTGCGTGGGTTTTGTTCCCTTTCCCAAGGGCGCGGAAAAACAGAATGACTTCGGCGGCACGCTGGGAGGCCCGGTCAGGATTCCGCATCTCTACAACGGCAAGGACAGGACCTTCTTCTTCGTCTCCTACGAGGGGTTACAGTTGATTCAGCCGGTGCCGCCCTCGACGTGGGTGGTTCCCGACAAGGCCATGCGGCTGGCTGCGCCGGCGGTCCTGCAGCCGTTTCTGAACGCCTATGCGATTCAGAACGGAGCCGAATTGACGCAAAGCCCCGGACTGGCCTACTACAATCTGGTTTATTCGGAGCCCTCGCACCTGGATTCGACAAGCGTTCGAATCGATCACAGCTTCGGCGACAAGCTGAAGATCTTCGGCCGCTATGCCGACACGCCTTCGGGCGGATGGTACTTCAACGACCTGCCGATCCACGACAACATCAGGGCAAATGTGTGGTCGGCCACCCTCGGGGCGACCGCCACGATCTCTCCCACCCAGACCAATGAGCTGCGCTTTAACCATACATACAACGATTCCGGGGAATTCGAACTCGCCTCGAACTTTGGAGGCGCTGTCCCGATCGGCGTCGGCATCGTTGACGGGCCGGATGGACAGCCCCTCACGCCCATCGGCTCTCAATTGACCTTCCGCACCTACTTCACGACCGGCGGCAAGGCCGAATTCGAGCTGGAGGGCAACGACTACCAGCAGCACCAGTACAACATCACCGATACCCACTACTGGACCCATGGAGCGCACGCCTTCAAGTTCGGAGTTGACTGGCGCTACATCTCCACCTATGCCATTCCGAGCATCAACAAGGAAGAAGTTGAGTATGCCAGCGAACAGGAAGTGCTCGAGAACGCTCCCGGCGTGATTGAGAATGTTCCCCATTCGATTCTTAAATCGGAGCCGTTTTTCAACAATTTTTCGGCCTTCGCGCAGGACGAGTGGCGGGCCACGCGGCGTCTGTCGCTCTCGCTGGGACTGCGCTGGGATGTAAATCCGCCCCCCGGCAACGCGATCGGCTACCTGCCCTACACGCTGAACGAGATCTCAGACCTTGCCACCGCGTCCTTGGCGCCCAAAAATACGCCTCTGTGGAAGACCGATTGGCACGGCTTTGCGCCGCGCATCGGCCTGGCCTACCGGCTTGGCCAGAGCTCGGGGCGCGAGACGGTGTTGCGGGCCGGCATAGGCCTCTTCTACGACCTGGGCAGCGTCTATACCTCGGAAGGCTTCTCCACTTACATGGGCTTCGATACCATCGCAAAGTATAAGAACGATATCGAAGACCACCCCAATGATCCGATCCTCTACCCCTTTCCGCTTACGCCCGCGCAGATGACTCTGCCCGCGGTGAACACGGCGCCGCCCTACACCGAAGGCGTGCTGGCCTTCGATCCGAATCTACAGCTCCCGTATACGCTGCACTGGAATGTCGCCATCGAGCGGCAACTGGGAAGGAACCAGAGCCTGACGGCAAGCTATGTGGCTTCGCGCGGCCAGGATCAGTTGGCGGAGTTGGAATACACGCCGAACCCCGATGGTACGGGTAACGCCAATTTCGCTGTGGGGACGGTTGCCGACGTGGTGGCGAACCGGGCGAGTTCGGCCTACGATTCGCTGCAAGTGAAGTTCCAGCGCGATCTCTCCCATGGCCTGCAAGTGCTTAGCGCCTACACATGGTCGCACTCGATCGACAACGCTTCGAGTAACTTTACTCTGTTGGAGCTGCTGCGCGCGAATTCGGATTTCGACATCCGCCATAACTTCCAGGCGGCATTGACCTACGCCGTGCCGGGCCGTTACTCGAATCCGGTTCTGGCAGGCCTGCTGAAGGGCTGGGGCCTGGACAGCCGCATCTCCGCCCGTTCGGGTCTTCCGGTTGACCTGTCGGGCAACCAGACCATCGATCCGATCACCGATGCAAGCCTGAATTTTGAACCCAGTTTCATGCCTGGAAAGCCAATATATTCCTCCACATACCCGTATATTGACCAGAACGGGAACATTCAATACGCCCCTTGCCCAGGAGGCCGATGCTTCAACTACTTTGCATTTCAACAGGCTCTGGATGCGAATGGAGTCGCAGATGTGAACGGCAACGTCCCGCGCAACTTCATGCGCGGCTTCGGTGCCATCCAGTTCGACATGGGGGTGCGGCGCGACTTCTCCATCGTCGAGAAGCTGAAGCTGCAATTCAAGGCCGAAGCCTTCAACGCCTTCAATCATCCCCAGATGGGCGCCATCGACGGGAACTGGACGGACGGTATGGGGCAATTCGGAGTTGCCTCCGGCTCGCTGAACAACGAGGGTGGCGCGCTGAGTCCGCTGTACGCGGGCGGAGGGCCGCGATCGCTTCAGTTGGCGCTCAAACTTTCTTTCTAGGTCTTTGACCGTTTAATTCTGTACCATCTCCGTGCCCCATCCATTCGCCGTTTTTCTGGCGAATGGGTGGGAAACTGCGAACCCTAAAGTCCGAAATCATGCGGTCAGAGACCTAGCAGCAGGATCAATGGAGTTGCCGCGTACCCCAGGTCTCGCCCTTGAGACCTGGGAACACCTCCGCGCAGAACCTTCGCCTCACTCCTCGCGCAGTAGAATCAAAGGATCAACCGACAACGCTCGCTGCGCCGGAATCCAGGTCGCCACGAGGCCGAGCAGGGCCATCGCAACAACCACCCCGCAAAGCACCAGCGGATCGCGCGGCGTCGCCTGATACACAATGAAGGCCAGCACACGCGCGGCCAGCACTCCCAGCAGCAAGCCCGCTGCCGAGCCAATCGCGAGCAGCTTGAATGCGCGTCCCAGCGCGGCCTGCAAGACTTCCTTGCGCTTTGCCCCAAGGGCGATGCGGATACCCAGCTCGCGCAGGCGCTTGCTCACCGAGTACGCGGCCATGCCAAAGATGCCGGTGATCGACAGCACCGCGCCCAACGCGCCCAGCACGCCCAGCGCCAGTGTGGCCATCCTGGATGGAAACAGCGCCGTGCCCAGCAATGAGTTCCACGTCTCGATGCTCGTGGGCAGCGCCGGTTCCACTTCGCGAACTTTGTTCCTCATCAGTGCCGCGAGTTCCTGCGGATCGCGACGCGAGCGCACCGCCAGGTACGCCAGGGTCTGGGGCGATTGCAAAGACGTGAGAAAGATCGCCGGCTGTTGATCTTCATTCAGGCTCAAATACTTTCCATCTTCGACGACGCCCACGACCTGGAGGCGCTTTCCATCCTGCGTCCTCAAAAAGCCGCCGACCGAGCCGGTCACCGATCCGAAGATCCTTCGGGCAAACTCCCGATTCACGACCGCCACGCCCGGCGCTTCCTTGGTGTCATTCCAGGCGAAGTCTCTGCCTGCCAGCAGCGCCGTGCCGGCCGCGCCAAAATATCCCGGCGATACTTCGTACTTATAGGGCTCGCCTGCAATATTTGCTTCGATCAAATCCCTGGTCTCGTCCTTGAAGACATTCACTCTCGCGCCCGAGGCATAGACCAATGGCGGATAGCCATTGACCAGGCCCACATGCTCGACGCCGGGAATGGTCTCCATCGCATCAATCAACCGCTTTTGCGTGGGCAGCACATCGTTACCGGTATAGCCAACCGTCGCCAGGTTCGCGCTCGCGAGCATCGTGTCGCGCGGTTCAAAGCCGAAGTTGCTATGCAGCGAGCGCTCCAGCCCGCGCACGGCTACCATCGAAGAAGTCACGAGAACGGCGCAAAGTGCAATCTGGACCACAAGCAGTGCGTCGCGCATCGTAATCCGCCGCCCCATCCTGCCTGTCGATCCCGCTTTCACAATCTCATACGGATTGGCCCTGAAGACCTGGCGCACTGGAACGATCGAGAAAAGGAGTCCGCTCACTAACACCAAGACCAGAGCAATCAAATAGAGACTTGCGTCGGGAGTTACAGGCAGATGGACCGGCGCGCTGGTAAACGGCTGCCACGTAGCCAGCTTGCGCAACAGAACCATACTGACCTCCAGTCCAATCGCGCCGCCGGCAAGAGAGATCAGCAGCGCCTCGCTCAGCAGGTGCCTCAGAATGCGCGCCCTGCTCGAGCCAAGCGCGAGCCGCAAGGCGATTTCTTTGGAATGGTCGGCAGCGTGAGCCGCAAACAGGCTGCCCAGATTGGCGCATGCGGCAAGCAGGATCAAGCCCGCAAGCAGCGTCAATCCCGCAACGAAGGCCTTCACCGCTCCGCCAAAAAGAGTGAGCCCTGGGCGATTCAGTTGAGAGTTTTTGTGTACCACCTGTCTGGGATAGCTCTTCTCCAGTGATACGCCCACGGCATTGACGTCGGCGGCAGCCTGAGCCGGACCGACTCCCGGTTTCAGATGGCCGAAGACCTCAAAAAGCCCCCACGTGTTCTCACGCCCCTGAAACGCAGCCGCTGGTTCTAGGTTGACAATCGGAGCAATAAAATCGGGAGAGACAAACATCAAGGTACCCTGGAATCCGGGCGGCGCGACGCCGATCACCGTGAACGGATGCTTGTCGATCTGAATCGCTCGGCCCACCACACCGCGGTCATCGTGAAACCGCGTGTGCCAATAGGCGTAGGTCAGCACGACGAAAGGAGCGCTGTCGACTCCGCGCACATCTGAACTATGAAAGAACCGGCCAAGATATGGCTGGATCTTGAGCACGTCAAAATAATTTCCCGTTACCGCAAATCCCGTGCACAGCGATGGATCGTTGCCCGTATCCAGCCCCACAAAGGCAAAGTTGAAAGCTGCCAGGTCCTCGAAGCTCCGGTTACGATCGCGCAGATCGAGATAGTTTGGATACGACTGAAATCCGGAACCGTCTCCATACGATGTTCCATAGAGGCTTTCCGCTTGAGGGACATTCAGCGGGCGAAGGATTAGGCCATCCATCAATCCGAAGACGACGGCATTTGCGCCGATGGCCAGGGCCAGCGTCAACACGGCGGTAATCGTGAAGCTGGGCGAACGGCGCAACTGGCGCAGGGCAATTTGCAAGTCCTTCAGCAAGCTGGTCATGATCCATCTCCGGGCGGCGGCCCTGCCTGGAAGAAAGCATTTTAAGAACCAAACGAGGGGGAACTTCAACCTCATGATAACAAAGCATCTTGCTTACCTTGCCTGGCACGCTGGCGCCGATGCGTCTGTCCATTATCGTTGTTGGATGTCCGCTAATGAACAGGACGGCTCTTGCAAACGCTCCATTCCCTATTAACTTCAACGCAAACTCCGTCGCCTCAGTTCAAACCACTCGTCTTGAGTTGGCGCCCCCGGCCGGCGCGTGACGATCTGCCGGGCTTCTCGAAGCCGGAGTCCCTAGGAGATGGTCCCTGGCATTTGGGGCAGAACGGTAGGTCTTGTTGCTGCGGTCTGTTAAAATCACCTTGAAAATCAAGGATTTCTGAGGCATATCGACGTGATTTTGGAATTCGAGAAACGGCTTGGCGACCATCTTCGCGCGGTCATGGCGGCGAAGTACAATCTTCAGCTTGACACCATTCCGCTCGAAATCCCGCCCGATCTGAAGTTCGGCGAGCTGGCCACGCCCATTGCCTTCGAGCTGGCCCGCAAGCTGCACAAGGCTCCCAGGATCATCGCACAGGAGATCGTGGCCGCGCTCGGCCATCTCGATGGTTTTTCTTCCTTTGATGTGGCCGGCGCGGGTTACATCAATGCGCGGCTGGACCGGGCTGCTGCAGTGCGACTTATGGTTGGGGTGGAGGATTCCCAGGTCCCAAAAAGCGAAGGACCTCCATCCCACGGTCATGGACCCGACCGTTGGGACCCCGGACCAGGGGCACCCATTCACTCGCTCGTCGAGCACACCAGCATCAATCCCAACAAGGCCGCGCACGTCGGCCATCTGCGCAACGCAATCCTGGGCGACACGTTTGTACGCCTGCTGCGCGCCGCCGGGCAAAAGGTCGATGTGCAGAACTACATCGACAACACCGGCGTGCAGGTGGCGGATGTGGTGCTCGCCCTTAACAAGATCAAGCACTTAGAACCGACTTCCAAAATAGCGGCCTGGATTGAGGAGGTCGAAAGTAGCGGGAAGCGTATTGACTACGAATGTTGGGACCTATACGCGCAAATATCTCGGGAATACGAAAACGAGGGTGCGACAAAACAAGGCGCGCTTTGGAAAAATCTTCGAGCCGAATACCTGCATGAAATCGAGGAAGGGAATAACGACGTAGCCTCCGCAGCTGAGTTGATCTCGACCGCAGTCCTTCGCCGCCATCTGGAAACCATGCAGCGGCTCGGCATCGAGTACGATTTTCTGCCGCGCGAAAGCGAGATTCTGCACCTCAAGTTCTGGGAAGCGGCCTTCGATCAGCTCAAGCAAACTGGCGTCCTCTACTTCGAGAGCGAAGGCAAGAACAAAGGCTGCTGGGTGATGACACGGCCCGGCGCCGAAGTTACTGAAGATGAGACCAATGAAGACGCGAAAGTTATTGTGCGCTCCAACGGAACGGTAACTTATGTTGGTAAAGATATTGCCTATCACTTATGGAAGTTTGGCCTGCTGGGCAAGGACTTTGGCTACAAGCCGTTCTTCACTTACCCAAACCACGAATGCTGGATCTCGGCCGAAGTGGGCGACGAGCCGCACCCGCACTTCGGCGGGGCGCAGGCGATTTATAACGTGATCGACGCGCGCCAGAGCGATCCGCAGGCCAATGTGATCCAAGCCTTGCGCGGCATGGGATACACCGAACAGGCCGACCGCTATACGCATTTCAGTTATGAGATGGTTGCACTCACGCCGCGATGCGCCGTTGAATTAGGTTATGACGTTTCTGAGGAGGATCTTGCGCGGCCTTATATCGAAGTGAGCGGGCGCAAGGGCTTTGGCGTCAAGGCCGATGATTTGATCGACAAGCTCATCGCCGCCACGCGCGCCGAAGTCGATGCGCGCCAGACAGTCAGCGGCGAAACCGAGCGTCAGCGCATCGCTGAACAGATTGCCATCGGCGCGCTGCGTTATTTCATGCTCAAGTACACGCGCAACTCGGTGATCGCTTTCGACTTCAAGGATGCGCTGAGTTTCGAGGGAGAGACCGGCCCCTACATTCAATATGCCGTAGTGCGCGCGCGCAATATCTTCCGCAAGGGGGAAACAACGCCGGAAGCGGTGTTAGCCAAGTTTGCGAAGTTAGCCGAGTTAGACGCCTACCTTCGAGACGAAGACATCTGGTCGCTCTGGCTTCGCGCCGCGCGGCGCACGCTGGTGCTGGATCAGTGTATTACTACGTCGGAGCCAGCCTATCTCGCCAAACATGCCTTTCAGTTAGCCCAGGAGTTCAACAACTTCTATCACAAGCACCACATCCTCAGCGAAGAGGACCCCGCGCGTAAGACGTTTCTGCTGGCGACCGCGGCGGTTGCCCTGCGCGAGCTGGTGCTGGCGCTCAGTTGGCTGGGCATTGAAAGCCCGGAGGCAATGTAGAGGCGGTCTGGCCATAGACCCAGAGCGTGCGGCCGTCACATCCTCCGGTTCGTCGCTTTGATTAGAATGGTTGAAGTTCTCACGGAGTCATCCATGTTACCTATTCAGGAGATCGCGCGGAAGCTTGCGCTTTCGCCGGCTCACTATGAATCCATTGGCGTTCACGGCGCCAAGCTCAAGCTCGATCTGCTTGCCGATCCGGCCTTTCCCGTCCGCGGCAAGTTCATTCTGGTCACGGCCACCACGCCGACCACCTCCGGCGAAGGCAAGTCTGTAGTCTCCATCGGGCTGGCCCAGGGCCTGGAACGCATCGGGCGCAGTGCCATTGTTACGTCGCGGGAGCCTTCGCTTGGCCCGGTCTTCGGAATGAAGGGCGGCGGCGCGGGCGGCGGACTCTCGCAGGTGGAACCGAGCCAGAAGATCAATCTCCACTTCCATGGCGACTTTCACGCCATCACCGCCGCGCACAATCTGCTCTCCGCCCTGGTTCGACTCGCATCTCTTTCACGGCAACGCACTGGAGTTCGATCCCGCGCAGATCGCCTGGCCGCGGACCTTGGATGTAAACGACCGCGCCCTGCGCCACATCGCGGTCAATCTAGGCTCGAAGCACGACGGGGCCAGCCGCGAGGCGGGCTTCGTGATTACCGCGGCCTCGGAGATCATGGCCGTGCTCGCGCTGGCCCCGAGCCGCGCCGATCTTCGCCGCCGTCTCGATGCGATCATCGCCGGCGTCAATCGCTCCGGCCGCCCCGTCACCGCCCGCGATCTGGGCGCATCGGGCGCGATGGCGGCCCTGCTTAACGAAGCCATTCTGCCGAACCTGGTGCAGACCACCGAAGGCACGCCGGCGCTGGTGCACTGCGGCCCTTTCGCCAATATCGCCCACGGCACATCGAGCGTTCTCTCGCATCAGATGGCCGTGCGGCTGGCCGACTTCGTCGTCAATGAGGTTGGCTTCGCCTCCGAGCTGGGCGCGGAAAAATACATCGACATCGTGAGACGCGCCTCGGGCATCCAGCCCGCTGCCGCCGTGCTGGTGACAACCGTGAGGAGCCTGCGCGCGCAGGGAGAGGGATCGCTCAATGCGGGTTTCTCGAACCTTGCCCACCACATTCGGACTCTGCATAACTTCGGCGTTCCGGTCGTTGTCGGCCTCAATCGCTTTCCCGGCGACGCGCAGGATGACCTCGACGCAATTGCCACGGAGTGCCATCGCCACGACGTCGCCTGTTCCTTCGTCGAAGCCTTTGCCAAAGGCGGACATGGCGCCCTTGATTTGGCGGAGAAGGTTGTCTCAGTTATCGAGGCCAGTCCCTCGCCGGAGATTCATCCGAGTTATGAGCTTGAAGACTCGCTCGCAGAGAAGATCCGCAAGATCGCCACGAAGGTTTACGGCGCGGCGGATGTAGCCCTGAGCGACCGGGCTCGCGTACAACTGGAGCGTTATGCCGAATGGGGCTTTGCGCGGCTGCCGGTCTGCATCGCCAAGACGCAGTATTCGCTCTCTGACAATCCTAAGCTGATGGGAGCGCCCGCCGGATGGACGCTGAAGATTACAGATGCTTCGCTCTCAGCCGGCGCGGGTTTTGTGGTCGCCGTCTCCGGCAACATGATGCTGATGCCCGGTCTGCCGAGCACGCCGCGCGCCTTTACGATCGACGTGGATGACGACGGAAATATCACCGGCGTGTGATGGGGTTCCCGCAGGGTCGCCGCTCGGCAGATCGCCGGATGAGGTTCGTGGTTTCCCACCCTTTCGCCAGAAAGAAGGCGAAAGGATGGGGCACGGAGCAGTTTCCTTGGTTCCGGTTTTCGAAAAGCTAAAGGCTAAGAGCTAGAAACTGGCGTCTAATAGCTTCTGACCCACTCAAGGATCGAGCGTACCGCGACGCCGCTAGGGCCTTTGGCGATGTAAGGCTTTGAGTCCTCCACCCAGGCCATGCCGGCGATGTCGAGGTGAATCCATGGAGTGTCCTCGACGAAGACCTTGAGAAACTCGGCTGCCGTACTGGCTCCGCCCCAGCGTCCGCCGGTGTTCTTGATGTCGCCGATGTCGGACTTGATCATCTCGGCGTACTCCTCGCCCAGAGGCAAACGCCAGAACTTTTCTCCCGTGGTGGCGAGCGCCGCGTCGAACTTTGCGTACGTCGCATCGTCGTTCGAGAAGGCGCCCGCATTCACATAGCCCAGAGCGACGACGCAGGCGCCGGTCAGCGTTGCCGCGTCGATCAGATGGGTCGCGCCGAGCCGGCGGGCGTACGTCAGTCCATCGGCCAGCACCAGCCGGCCCTCCGCGTCGGTGTTGATGATCTCGATGGTCTTGCCGGGCTTGTCGGGCGATAGCGGCATCGCGGTCTGCACGTCGCCGGGCTTCTGTGCGGTGCCGGAGGGCATGTTCTCCGCCGCGCAGACGATGGCGATGACTCGCACCTTTGGCTTCAGGAGCGCAATCGCCCGCATCGCGCCGATCATCGCCGCGCCCCCGGCCATGTCGTACTTCATCTTTTCCATGTTATCGCTGGGCTTGATGGAGATGCCGCCGGAGTCGAAGGTGATGCCCTTGCCGACCAGCCCGAGCACCGGGCCTTCGGTCACTCCTTTGGGCTCATAGCGCATAACGATGAGCGCGGGCGGCTCCGCCGAACCTTGCGAGACGCTCCAGAATGCGCCCATCTTCAGGTCGTGCAGCATCTCTGTCGAGAAGTTTCTCCAATTGAGGCCGACCGACTCCGCCATCTGACCGGCGCGCTGGCCGAGGATGGTGGGGGTGAGCTTGTTGCCGGGCTCGTTGACCAGCGAGCGGGCGAAGTTCTGGCTCTCGCCAATGATGACGCCCTCGGCCAAGGCGGCTTCGAGCGCGGCCTTCTCCTCTTTTTCTTTGAGGGCTCTATCCGCCTCAGCCTTTTGTGCAATGGCCTTGTCGGCAACGGCCTTTTCCGCGTCAGCTTTTTTTGCATCGGTTTTGTCCGCATCCGCCTTGTCGGCGTCGGCCTTTTTCGCATCGGCCTTGTCCGAATCGGAGGATTTGTCTTTGGCCCCTTCGGCAGGCGGAGCGGCAACCGGCTCGGCCGCAACCAGCGCGACAAGGGTGAAGGACTGGACGCTCTGGTCCTTGCGGTCGCTGCGATAGGTGTCGGGGTCGTAGTCGCCCACCAGCGCGCCCTCGACGGCGGCGCGGGTACAGGGTGCGACGAGAAGCGATTCCAGTTCCGGCCCGGCAAGGCCGGGTTGTGGCAATGCGAAGGCCAGCTCGCGAATGCCGCGCGGCTTGGTGAAGCGGACGGC
This sequence comes from uncultured Acidobacteriaceae bacterium, assembly GCA_963710875.1. Classification (GTDB taxonomy): domain Bacteria; phylum Acidobacteriota; class Terriglobia; order Terriglobales; family Acidobacteriaceae; genus Telmatobacter. The sequence continues at coordinate 550,519 of CAVQBW010000007.1, forward strand.
GGTTCCGGCAGCGCTTCGCACGGAGTGGACCGTGGCCTTGGACTGTTTGCCCAGGCCGACCAGCAGCAGGCGCTTGGCGGCCAGGCCTGCGGGCGCGTGCAGCAGCAGCGTCTCGTTGGCGCCTGCCTTGAATTCGCCGCTGGCCAGCGCGGCTTCGGCGGCAGAGCGAACCGAAAGGTCGGCGGTCAGCAGCACGGGGGCGGGCTTGGCGTCCGGGGCCTTCGAGGTTTGCGTGTCGGCGGCCAAAACGGCCAGCAGTTCGGTCCCGATTCCGGCAAGAGGTGCAAAAGACAGTTGAGTCTTCATGGCTTCTATTCTGTCATCCAAGGGGCGGATTGTGGCAACTCAATATCATCAGAGCGAATTAGCCATATGACGCGCTTGAGAATGTACCGAACAACACAAATGACATGGAGCATGGAGTTGTCATTATTGCGATAATATGTCATAATATCAAACAGGTGACAAGTATGGTCATGGTTGTCAAAGATTCGCTTCATGCCAGAGCTCCACTCAGCGCCAATGGGCGCATTGTCATTCCAGCGGCGATCCGCGAAGAGATGGGCTTTGCGCCCGGAGATACGCTCTTGATGGATGTAGAGGACGGTGTTCTGCGCATTGAGTCCTACCGCGCTCGCATTCGCCGGATTCAGCGCGAGATCGCCCAGTTCGCCAATCCCGGAATTCTGGCTTCGGACGAACTGATCGCCGAGCGGCGAGAAGAAGCGCGCCGGGAAGAAGAGGAAATTGAGCGCGATGAGGCCGCACGCCGCGCGGGCTGGCCCAAGGTGGATCGAGTTGCCTGACCTTGCTGTATTCGACTCTTCCGCTATTCTTGCTGTGTTCTTCAACGAGCCAGGAGAGGAAATCGTCCTTCCCATCCTGCAGGGCGCGCTGCTCAGTACTGTCAACCTCACCGAGGTTCATACCCGCATGCTGGATCGTGGCGCGTCGCTTCAGCAGGCGTGGAACTGGATCGCCGGATTGGAATGCGAGGTCTGCTTCTTTGCCGATGTCCACGCACGAGTTGCTGCGGAACTGAGGCTCGCCACCCGACCGTTCGGACTATCTCTGGGCGACCGCGCGTGTCTGGCTCTCGCCATCCAGCGCAAGGCTACCGTCTACACAACGGATCGCGCATGGAAGAATCTCTCGCTGGGGATTGAAATTGAGGTGATTCGGTGATCGCCGGCCTATAATTGCGCGGATGGCGATTGTGGGTTCTGGTTCCTGTGAGGAGGGTCGGATGGGGAAGTGGGATGGGAAGCTTCGCCGGCAAGTTGCTCTGCTCTTGCTTTGCTTTTTGTCCGTTCCGATGATCTGGAGCTGGTTTCACTCCGGATACTCGGCATTGCATGTCGTCTGTTGGTTGGTTTGGCTTCTAGCTTTGGCGGCGCCTGCAATCTACAAAGGCCGAAGCAAGACATTCGACGAGGCTTGTTGGAGCCTGGTGTTTGCAAGCACAGCGATTCTCGCTTGGACTATGGGCTGGGACTATATGTTAAAAAGGGATCTGGGCTCCTGGGTGCTGTTGGTTCTCTCCCCATGTGTGTTAATCGTAGCGTTGATATATGCGTTGAGCGCAGTAAATATCTACCGCGAAGATAAGAGGTCACTTCGCGAAGCGGAAATCCCTGGAATCCCCAAAGAGATTGAAGAGAAGAGTAACGGCTGACAGGAGTTCCCCTCACCGTCCCCCGCGGTGCTTGCTCAAGTTGACGGCGGCGCGGGCTTCGCGGTCGGCTTCGCGGCGCTTCTCGGTCTCCCGCTTGTCCCAGTCCTGCTTGCCCTTGGCTAAGGCCAGCTCGCACTTGACCCGCCCATTGCGGAAGTAAAGCCGCGTGGGGATGAGCGTGTGGCCCTTGATCTGCGTCTTCGATAGTAGCTTGCGGATTTCGTCCTGGTGCAGCAGCAGCTTCCGTGTGCGCGTCTCGTCGTGGTTCGCCATATTTCCGTGGGAGTAGGGGCCGATATGCAGATTCAGCAGAAACGCCTCGCCGTTCTGGACGAGGCCATAGGAGTCTCTGAGGTTGGCCTTGCCCTCGCGGATGGATTTCACTTCCGTCCCGCGCAGGCTGACGCCGGCTTCAAACTTCTCGAGAAGAAAGTAGTTGTGGCTGGCGGTGCGATTGTGCGCGGCGTCGCGCTCGCCGCTGGCCACCGGGTCGCGGGGCCGTGCCGGCTTTTGCGGGCCGGGCGTCACCTGCTGAACGATCACATGGCTGCTTTGGCGGGCCATCGGGAAGTATCCTCGAATCTCAATCCTAGCATTCAAAGCGATTTGAACCGCGTCGCAGCGTGGCTTTGCTAAAATGGGGCATCGTTAGAATGGGAAGCTTCACCCACAGGAATTGCAAAAAGAATTGCGTCTGGGGCGGCCAAGGCAGCCCGCAAGGGTCCCACGAGCATTGCGGGCCGGCGAAGACGCCTGGGAGTTCGATGAACCGCCGCGTTGATGGTCAGGCTGCCTTCAAACCCGTTTTTTCCAGATCCATTCTCAGGGGAGCCGCTTTTCGGATTGCGCTCTTTGCCGTCGTGGCCGCCTTTGGCCTGCCGAGCGCCCTGCTCCATGCCCAGTCGGCCAGCACCTTCTACAAGCGCGGCAAGGACGCCGAGGCCAGTCAGAACTACGACGCAGCCTTCGACAACTATCAGAAGGCCTGCGCCAAGGATCCCAAGAGCTGGGAACTCCGGACCGCGCTCGTCCGGGTGCGCCTTACCGATTCATCGGTGCACCTGACCAATGGCTACAAGCTGCTGAATGCGGGTAACGATCAGGAGGCGCTGGCGGAGTTTCTCCACGCTGCCGAGATCGACCCCGGCAACGAGGCCGCGCAGCAGGCCATTGCCAAGGTGCGAAATAAGGAAGGCGAGGTCTCGCCCGAGGGCGAGACGAGTATCGCCGAACCGGCGGGAACTGAAGAGGAACTCGAGTCGATGGGTGCTCCGGCTGTCCTCAAGCCGGTCTCGAACGAGCCCGTGACCTTGCACATGACCGAAGACACCAAGGTGATCTATCAGGCTGTCGGCAAAGCCGCCGGAGTCAATGTTCTCTTCGACCCCGACCTGACCTCCAAGCGCATTCAGGTGGACCTGAACAACGTCTCGCTGCTGGACGCGCTGCGCATTGTGGGCACCGTCTCCAACACCTTCTGGCGGCCGGTCACCAGCAACACGATCTTCGTCGCCGCGAACACCAGGTCAAAGCGCACCGAGTTGGATGAGGAGGCCGTCCAGACCTTCTATCTGTCGAACGCATGGCAGGCAATCGACTTGACCGACGTGCAGACGGCCATTCGCAACGTACTGACCAACGTCAAGATCTATGCCGTGCCCAGCCAAAACGCCATCGTGATGAGAGCCACACCCGACGAGCTGCTGCTGGCGCAAAAGCTGATCAACGACCTCGACAAGGCGCGCCCCGAGGTGGTGGTGGACATCGCCATCCTCGAGGTAAGCAAGAACTGGGAGAGGACGCTGGGCATCGCCTGGCCCAACAACGTGGGAGTCGCGCTCCAGGCGCCCAACAGCACATCGAACACCACCGGCACGACCGGGACGACGGGCACGACCGGGACCACGATTGCTCCGTCGCTCTACGATCTTTCCCACCTCAAGGCCTCGGATTTTGCCGTGACGATCAGCGGGGTCCAGGCCAACCTGCTGCTCACCGACACGGATACCAAGATCCTGCAGAATCCCCGCATCCGGGCCACCGACGCGCAGAAGGCGACCATGAAGATCGGCTCCAAGATCCCGATCGCCACCGGCTCTTTCCAGTCTGGCGTGGGTTCGGTTGGCGTGGGGGTCAGCCCGCTGGCTGAAACGCAGTTCCAGTACCAGGACGTGGGCGTGAATATCGAGATGACGCCCTCCGTCCACTTCGACCGCGATGTGACGCTCAAGATCAAGATCGAGGTCACAACGCAGAGCGGTTCGGTGAGCATCAGCGGAGTAACCGAACCGATCATCAGCCAGCGCGTCGTGGACCAGGTGATCCGCCTGCGCGAGGGAGAGGCCAGCATTCTCGGCGGCATTGACGAAAAAAACATCACAGAATCGTGGAACGGCATCCCAGGGTTGAGCTCGATTCCAATCCTCAGGTATCTCTTCGGCTCCAAGGATCACATAATCAACGACGACGAGCTGGTCTTCTTGGTGGTGCCGCACGTCGTCCGGTCTCAATCGATCGAGCCGGTGAATCTGCGCGAGGTCGATACCGGCGTTGGCACGTCGATCGATCTTCGCCAAGTTCCCATCGAAGGAAGCCCTGTCTCGAATCCAGTCTCAAGCCCGCCGCCGGATCAGAGACGCCCGCCGGCCAGCTCGCGGCCCAACCTGGGCACGGTTCCCGGCCAAAGCGCGATAGCCGCGGCCCCGGCGGCCATGGCCCAGTTGAGCGAGGCCGCCGAGGCGAATGGAAACCACGCGGCAGCCCTGCCGCCAGCCCCGCCGCCCACGCCCGCACCTGCCCCCGCGCCTGTGCCGGCTGCTGTACCGGCGCCCATGCCTGCTGTTACGAAGCCGCCAGCCCTGCCGCCTACCCCCGCGCCCACGCCCGCGCCTGCCCCGCCGCAGGCAGAGAGCGTAAGCCTCATGCTCAATCCGCTCTCCGGTCCGGTGGCCGTGGGAGCCACATTCCAGCTCCCGGTCGTGCTCACCGGCGGAACGGATATCGCCTCCGTGCCTTTGAAGATTCAGTACGATACAGCCAATCTCTCGCTGGTCAACGTCGACCAGGGGGATTTTCTGGGCCGTGACGGGAAGCCCGTAACGCTGCTCCACACCGACGATGGCTCCGGTTTGATAACCGTCAATAACGCGCGGCCGCCGGGAGCACCCGGCATGAGCGGAGCGGGCGTCGTCTGCGTCCTTAGTTTCCAGGCCAAGGCCGCCGGTGAAAGCATTATCGCCATTACCGGCTCGGGGGTGACCACCAGCGCAATGAAGCAACTCCCGGCCAAGGGATCGCAAGTCACCGTTCAGGTGCGCTGAATTGATGAGGTTTCGCCTATGAGAGCCGCACCGATGAGGACGAATCGATGAATGAGGCTCAGCCAATTCGGATCGACAGTCCTCGCGAGCGAGGACTTACGCTGGTCGAATTGATCGTCACCGCGGCGATTCTCTCGATTCTTGCCGGCGCGGCGTTTCCCGTTGCGCGCTTCCAGGTCAAGCGCCAAAACGAGCGCATCCTTCGCTACGACCTGTGGATGATGCGCGACGCCATCGACAAGTACAAGGACGCCGCCGACAAGGGCGCCTTCCAAACCAAGGTGGACAGCCAGAACTATCCGCCCGATCTGGAGACGCTGGTCAACGGCGTGGAGGTGCAGACCAAGAAAGTAAGGTTCTTGCGCAGGATTCCCATCGACCCGATGACCGGCAACGCCGAGTGGGGATTGCGCTCGATGCAGGACGATCCCGACTCGCAATCCTATGGTGGGCAGAGCGTCTTCGACGTCTACTCCAAGTCCACGGGAACGGCCCTGGACGGAACCAAATACTCTGACTGGTAGGGCGTTCAGTAGAGGTGGCGGAGTCAGCGGGGTTAGCAAGGCTCGCGAAGTTAAACACCGCTAATACGCGCGAAACGCGGCGTACACCGCGAAATCCGCTACTACGAGACACGAAAGGGTGCAGTGAGCGGCACACGCAAACAGAATGCGGGCTTTACGCTGATCGAGCTGATGATCGTCATGGCGATCATCGGCGTGCTCGCGGTGGTGGCCATCCCCAGCTTCGTTGGCGCCATTCGCCAGGCCAAGGAGGCGGCGCTCAAGGAAGACCTGCATGTGATGCGCGCCGCCATCGACTCCTACACCATGGACAAGCAGAAGGCGCCGCAGTCGCTCGACGACCTGGTCACGGAAGGCTACCTGAGGGCCATACCCGAGGATCCCTTCACCCGCGCCAAGGATTCCTGGGTCACCGATAGCAGCGATTCGTTGTACTCCGTGGACCAGACCGACCCTGGCATTGACGACGTCCACTCCGGCTCGCAGGAGCTCGGCACTGACGGCCAGTCCTACTCCACATGGTAGGCTCTGAGGAGACGGCAGAGGCGGGAAAATGGTTCAACGAATCCAGCGAGGGCTCGCCCTCCTAGTCTGCGTGGCCGCGCTTTGCGGTTGCTTATGCGCCCAAACGAAAAAGACCGTCACCATTCGCGTCCTGGATGGCAAGACCGGCAAACCCCTTCCGGCCTCGGGTTTTCTGGTTCGCATCGACCATGAAACAACGGTCCATGCCAATTGGGTCGAGCAGAATGAGGACGGCACCGGCAAGCTGACCCTGCCCCAGGGAGCAACGCAGCTCTCGATTCACGGGACCTACGACGACTCCACGCTGACCTACGTCAACTGCGACTCCGCCTCCGAAAAAACGAACCCCGTCAACCGTTGGTACGCGATCTCGGAGATCGTCGCCTCGGGCATCGTAACCCCCGACGGTTGCGTCAAGCCCGGCATGGCCCCTAAACTCAAGCCCGTCGCCAAGCCTAGCGAGTTTGTCTTCTTCGTCCGGCGGATGACCACGCGCGAGCGATGGCGGGAGTAGCAGCGCATTCGCTCCGAATCGCTGCGAATGAGATGTTCTTCAAACCAGATCGGAAGCCGCTCGACGGAGATCCCGCGATGACCATCGATGCAAGCCTCTCCCCTTCGTTCGCCTCTATGGTCGATTGTCTCTATGCGGGGATGATGCAAGAGGCGGAGCCGGACTCCGCCCCGGACGGCGAACGGAGATTGGGCGGGAAGCTCTTCTATGCCGGAGATCTCGCTGGCGCCGGCTGCGCGCTGGTGGTGGCGGCCAACATCGCCGGCGCTGCGACGCTGACCGCCTCGGCAGAGATTGCCACGCAGAAGCAGGCCATTCGCGACGGAGTCGTTGACTTCCTCGTGACCTCGCTCGACGAGGCTCTGCGCATCCTGAAGAACGAGCTGCGCAAAGGAGAAACCGTCGCGGTCTGCGTTGGCAAGGCGCCGGAAGAGATCGAACGCGAGATGGCAGAGCGCGGAGTGTTGCCCGATTTGCTGCCGCCGGCCGCAGAGAATGCAGCGCGCTTCGAGGCGTTCCTCGCTCAGGGAGCGCGGCAGATTGAAGCCGTCGCCGCGAAGAAAGGCGAGACCGTGCTGACCTGGAGCGTGGCCGATCGGCCGGCTCACTGGCTGCCCCGGCTGGATGCCGTAGCCCGCGAATGTCTTGAGCGGTCGCAAAGCCCCGAGGCCTTTGCAGCCCGGCGCTGGCTCCGCCTCGCCCCACGCTATCTTGGCCGGATGGCGCAGGGAGTGCGCCTGCTGCGCTGCCCAACGGATACGGCGCTCGATTTTGTCGAGCGGGCCCGCGAACAGGTGGCGAGCGGCGAGATTGCCGTTGCGGTTGAGATTCGGCTCGACGGCCAGGGCGATTCCGGGCTGCATCGCTTCATCCCGCCGCAGGATGATGAAGCGCCGCGGAGCCTCACTCCGGCTGGCCGCCAGCAGCCTCGATCCGGGCCCAAAGCTCCTTGACGCCGTAGCCGGTCTTGGCGGAGACGGCCAGAACCTCATCGAGTTCCAGGCCCTGCTTGAGCGCGGTCAGGTTGCGCGCGCGCTCGTTGCCGCTCAGCCGGTCGATCTTGGTGGCCGCCACGGCAAACTCGCGTCCCGCGGCGCGCAGCCAGCCGATCAACTGCCGGTCACTCTCCTGCGGCGGCACGTTCGAGTCCACCAAACAGATGCATAACTTCAGAGTGGAACGGATCGCCAGATAAGGCTCGATGAAGGCTGGCCAGCCGGCCGAGATGGACTTGGAAATCTTCGCGTAGCCGTAGCCCGGCAGATCGGCGAAGATCAATCTCCGCCGCTGGCTCGCGTCGAGAAGAGCAAAAAAGTTGATCGCTCGCGTGCGCCCCGGCGTCGAGGAGACCTTGGCCGCCTTGTCGCCTACAAGCGTATTCAACAAGCTCGATTTGCCCACATTCGAGCGGCCCAGAAAAGCGATCTCCGGCACATCCGGGGCAGGGAACTGCTCCGCCGCCATCGCCGAAAGCAGGAATTGAGTCGTATAACGCATCAAGTTTAACGATACAGGACAGGGCATATTGCTCTTGACTCGGCAATGCAACAAGCGCTCACAACTAATTGCGGGCAATCGGGCGGCAAGGCATATGATGTCAACCATGAAATCTCCTGCCGGATTGATTGCAGTTGCGTCGCTCTTGTTTGTCTGCGTTGATCTTCCTGCTCGCGGCCAGCAATGTCCGAAAGAGGTTAAAGACGGCCCCAGCCAGCCATCGGAGGCACGAAAGCTAGAGGGTCAACTCATCTACCACGATGGGATTCGTCAATGGTTCGAGCTGAAACTGGACCGGCCCGAGTGCGGGCAGCAATCCGTCCAGTTGCTACAGTCAGACGGTGCATTTGCACCAGGGTATCCTTCCTCGCTGGAGACACTACGAGGTTGCCGCGTCCGCACAAAAGGGGTTCTCGACCTCCCGAGCACGGGTTACTACTCACTCGATCTCTATCAAGCCGTGGAGGAGATCGAACCGGTTGGCAAGTGTACGAAGCAGCCGCCGTTTCCCGACTATTCAGAAGCAAAGCCTGACGAATCAGTCCGCAAATATCGCGTCGATATGACGGTTGATTACGAGCCCGGCGATCATCCGATTCAATTTCGAGTCACAGTAGCCGGAAAACAATTGCATCCCTGGCAGGCGTATGCGAGTTACCTGCTGACAGGGGGGTTCGTCCTGTACGGCGATTGCGCGGATGGCTTTGCCGTGGATAAGGCCTTCGGAACACCGGAGGCAAAGCCCCAAGTAATTGATCGAGCCGGATTTGATCCAGAAAGCGCGGCAGCCGCAGGCAAGAAAATCCTGCATTTGGGTTACACCTGCGTGCGCGAGCCGTAGCAGGCTCAAACAAGTTATTTTATTGCGCCTGAACGCCTGTGCCCAACTCGGGCGGCGGCACAACCGTCAGCACTTCTGTCGCGGCGGGCAGCGCGGTCGGCAGCGGGCCTTCAAGAGCCAGCGCCAGCACCTCGTCCATATTGTCGACAAAGTGCAGCTTGATGGAGTTCTTGATGTTGTCCGGCAGTTCGGCGATGTCCTTCTCGTTGGCGCGCGGGAGTATCACTTCAAAGATGCCGGCGCGCAATGCGGCGAGCAGTTTTTCCTTCAATCCTCCGATGGCCAGCACCTTACCCCGCAGCGTGATCTCGCCGGTCATGGCGATGTCGCGCCGCACGGGAATCTTGGCCAGCGCGCTGGCCAGAGCCGTGGCCATGGTGATGCCGGCCGAGGGACCGTCCTTGGGAATGGCGCCCTCCGGTACGTGCAGATGCAGATCGACGTTGCGATAAAACTCGCGGCTCAGCCCCAGCGCCTGCGCGCGTCCGCGAATGTAGCTCAGCGCGGCCTGCGCCGACTCCTGCATCACGTCGCCCAACTGGCCGGTGATGGTGAGCTTGCCCTTGCCGTCCAGCACCTGCACTTCCGTCGTCAGAATGCTGCCGCCCACCTCGGTCCAGGCCAGGCCGGTCACCAGGCCGATCTCGCTCTTCTCATGCACCTCGGAGTCGCGGTACTTGGCCACGCCGAGAAACTCGTGGATATTCTGCGCCGTCAGCTCTTCCTTGTGCTTTGCGCCGGCCTTGACCACCTTGCGCGCCACCTTGCGGCAGACATTGCCGATCTCGCGCTCGAGATTCCTGACGCCCGCCTCGCGCGTGTAATTGCGGATGATCTCGACGATCGCATCGTCCTTGAAGACGATGTTCTTCTCGCTCAGGCCGGTCTGCTGGCGCTGCTTCTTCACCAGGTACTGCTTGGCGATCTCCAGCTTCTCCTGCTCGGTGTAGCCTTGCAGGCGCAGAACTTCCATGCGATCCTGCAAGGCCGCCGGAACGGTGTGCATCACGTTGGCCGTGGCTACAAAGAGCACCTGCGAAAGATCGTAGTCCACGTCCAGGTAGTGGTCCTGGAAGGCGATGTTCTGCTCCGGGTCCAGCACTTCCAGCAGCGCCGACGCCGGGTCGCCTCTGAAGTCCGAGGCCATCTTGTCCACTTCGTCCAGCAGAAAGACCGGGTTCTTCGTTCCGGCCCGCTTCATGTGCTGAATGATCTGGCCGGGCAGTGCGCCAATGTAAGTACGGCGATGGCCGCGAATCTCCGCCTCGTCGCGCACGCCGCCCAGCGAGAGCCGCACAAACTTGCGGCCCGTGGCCTTGGCGATGGACATGCCCAGCGAGGTCTTGCCCACGCCAGGAGGTCCCGCGAAACACAGAATCGAGCCTTTGGGATTCTTCACCAGTTGGCGGACGGCGAGGAACTCAAGAATGCGCTCCTTGATCTTTTCCAGGCCGTAGTGGTCCGCGTTCAGCACCTTCTCAGCAAAATCAATGGACCGCGTCTCCTTCGAGCGTTTCTTCCACGGCACGGCCAGCAGCCAGTCGATGTAGTTGCGGCTCACGGTCGATTCGGCCGACATCGGCGGCATGGCTTCGAGCTTTTTCAGTTCCTGGATGGCCTTGTCGAGAACATCCTTGGGCATTCCGGCGGCCTCGATCTTCTTGCGCAGCTCATCGAACTCGCTCTTCTCGCCGCGGCCCAGTTCCTTCTGGATGGCCTTGATCTTTTCGTTCAGGTAATACTCTTTTTGCGCGCGCTCCATCTGCCGCTTGACGCGCGACTGGATATTGCGGTCGAGATCGAGCTTTTCAATCTCAACGTCCAGCACGTCGGCGATGCGCGCGAGGCGAATTGCCGGATCGAAGATGGCCAGCAGCTCCTGCTTCTCTTCGATGCCCAGTTGCAGGTTGGCGGCGATGGTGTCGCTGAGCTTGGCCGGCTCGTCCATGCGCACCGTGGCGATGATCGTTTCGTAGTTGAGCGACTGCTGCAGCTTCACATATTGCTCGAAGAGCCCGGTCACGCGCGTCATCAGTTGCTCGACGGCCGCTGTCATCTCGAACTGGCTCTTGCCCACGCGCACCGTGGCCACGAAGAATCCGTCGCGGTCGTTCACCTCGATGGACTTGGCGCGCTCCACGCCCTCGACGAGCACCTTGATATTGCCGTCGGGCATCTTCACGCTCTGCACGATGTTGCAAATCGAGCCGACCTGATAAATCTCCTTGGCCTTGGGCTCGTCGATCGAGGCATCGTGTTGCGTGGCGAGAAAGATCTTGCGGTCGCCGGTGAGCGCCTCTTCGAGCGCGCGCACGCTCGACTCGCGCCCCACCACGAAGGGCGTCATCATATAGGGAAAGATCACCATGTCCCGTATGGGCATCATGGGCAGCTTGCGCGCTTCGGTCTTTTCGCGGGATGCGGTCATAGGGACCTCTTAAGTATTGGACGCGCGAAGATAGCCCAAGATGCGCGGCTCGGTCGAAAGCTCATGGTTGGATTGTACAGCGAAATGCGCGTTGAGCCACAAAAGGAGAGCGCCCCCATAGGAGCGCCCTTAGACATGTGGAAGAAATTTATCCGGCCTTTTCCAGCAGGCAGAGCGACAGATCGCGGCGCTCGACCATGTCCTTGGTGATTTCCATATCGCGGATGCGCTTGTTGTTGGGCAGGTGGTACATCAGGTCGAGCATCAGCTCTTCCAGGATCATGCGCAGGCCGCGCGCGCCCACCTTGCGGGCCAAAGCCTCGCGGGCCACTGCGCCGATGGCCTCCTGCGTAAAGTGCAGGCGGACATTCTCGAACTCAAAGAGCCGTTGGTACTGCTTGAGAATCGCGTTGCGGGGCTTCGATAGAATCTCAATCAGCGCCTCTTCGTCCAGCTCGTCCAGGACGCCCATCACCGGCAGGCGGCCGACAAACTCGGGAATCAGGCCATACTTGATCAGATCCTGAGGCTCTGTCCGGCGCAGCAACTCAGTGTCGCGATGCGAACGGCTTGTTGCCGCATCCCCTTCGGCGGCGTCGATGGACTTGAAGCCCAGCGCCTTCTTGCCCACGCGGCGGCCCACCACGCGCTCCAGGCCCACAAAGGCCCCGCCGCAGATGAACAGGATGTTGGTGGTATCGACGGCGGTGAACTCCTGGTGCGGATGCTTGCGTCCGCCCTGCGGCGGCACGTTGGCCACGGTGCCTTCGAGAATCTTGAGCAGCGCCTGCTGCACGCCCTCACCCGAGACATCGCGGGTGATGGAAGGGTTCTCGTCCTTGCGGCCAATCTTGTCGATCTCGTCGATGTAGATGATGCCTTGCTGGGCGCGCGTTACGTCGCCATCGGCGGCTTGCAGCAGCTTGAGGATGATGTTCTCCACATCCTCGCCCACGTAGCCGGCCTCGGTCAGGGTCGTCGCGTCCACGATGGCGAAGGGCACGTCGAGCATCTTGGCCAGCGTGTGAGCCAGCAGCGTCTTGCCCGATCCAGTCGGTCCGATGAGCAGAATGTTCGACTTGGTCAGCTCCACTTCGTTGTTGCGCATGCGATTCATCTGTATGCGCTTGTAGTGGTTGTAGACCGCGACGGCGAGTTTCTTCTTGGTCTGATCCTGGCCGATCACGTAGTCGTCGAGAAAGCCCTTCACCTCTTGCGGCTTGGGCAGGTGGCCGGCGGCGTTGGCCGGATGGGCGGCATCGGCGCCGCGGTCGTCCTCGAGAATCGAGTTGCAGACGGCCACGCACTCATCGCAGATGTAGGCGCGAGGGTAGTCGCTGGGCGAAGAGATCAGCTTGGCTACGGCGTCCTGCGACTTGTGACAGAACGAGCAGCGCAACGCCTCCTCGGGTCCCACACGCGTTTTCATCATACGGCTCCCCTTCGGACGAGCTATTTCCCGTACTGCTCCTGCGTCCCGGTCAGTTTAGCAGGTTTCGAGGCCGGCTGGCTGGCATCCGCCAGCGCGCCGGTTACGTACGCGCAGCTTGCCGGTTACGTTCGTGGCCGGTCGATGATTTCGTCGACGATGCCGTACTCCTTGGCCTGTTCCGCGTTCATGATAAAGTCCCGCTCGACGTCCCGCTCGATCCGCTCCAATGGCTGGTCGGTGTGCCGGGCGATGAGATTGTTGGTAATCTCGCGGATGCGCAGAATCTCGCGGGCATGGATGTCGATGTCCGTCGCCTGGCCGCTCAATCCGCCCATCGACGGCTGATGGATCAGAATTCTCGAGTTGGGCAGGGCAAAACGCTTGCCCTTGGTGCCCGCCAGCAGCAGAAAAGCGCCCATCGAGGCCGCCTGGCCGATGCAGATCGTCTCGACCTTGTTCTTGATGAATTGCATGGTGTCGTAGATGGCCAGTCCCGCGGTGATCGAGCCGCCGGGGGAGTTGATATAGAGATGGACGTCCTTCTCCGGATCTTCGCCGGAGAGAAAGAGCATCTGCGCCACGATCAGGTTAGCCACCTGGTCGTCGATGGGCGTACCAAGAAAGATAATGTTGTCGCGCAGCAGACGGGAGTAAATGTCGTAGGCGCGCTCGCCCCGGCTCGTCTGCTCAACCACCATGGGAACCAATGCCATTGGATCTTCTTCTCTCTCGCTGGGGACTCTTTCTCCCCTTTTATGTCTGCTCATCCGGTCCGTATCATGTCTGTGCCGGACCGCACTCTGCTTCCAGCCGCACCGCCCTACGAGGGTAGCCGTTCATAGAGCAGGCTTGCCGTCTTCTCGCGCCGCAATTGCTCCCGGATTCTAACCAGTCCGCCGTCTTCCGCCAGGCGCGCTTTCAGGGCCTCGACTGGCTCCCTGGACTGCAGTGCGGCCATCTGCATCTCCCGGTCCATCTCCTCGTCGCTGATGCCGATGTTTTCCTCGGCCGCGATGCGATCCAGCAGGATGTTCGTCTTGACCTCGGCCACGGCGCTGTCGCGCTGGGCGGCGCGCAGGCGGGCGAAGTCCAGCTTGCGCATTTGATCCGTGTTCATCCCCTGGGCCGCCAGGGCGCGCAGGCCCCGCTCCAGGCGCGCGTCGATCTGCTGCTGCACCAGCGACTCCGGCACCGCAAACGGGTAGCGCTCAGTCAGCGCGGCGAAGAGCCGGTCCTTGGTCTCGCTCTCCACGCCGCGGCGCATGCGGCTGGTCATGTGCTCGCGGATGCGGGTCTCCAGCTCCGCCATGCTCTCGTATTGGCCCACTTCTTTTGCAAAGTCGTCGTCCAGCTCCGGCAGGGTGCGCTTCTTGATCGCCTTCACCTCGACGTTGTACGCCACGGTCTTGCCGGCCAGCTTGGGCTCGGCGTAGTCCGCCGGGTAGATCACCTCGGCCTTCAGCCCCTGGCCGACCTTGGCGCCGCGCAGAGCGGTCGTGAAAGCCTCCATCGTGTCCTTGCCGCCCACTTCGACCAGCGTGTCCTCGCCCGTGACCGGGGCAGCCTGCTCGTCGCCCTCGATCTGCCCGCTGTAAGTAATCTGCGCCCAGTCGCCGTCCGCCAAGGCGCGCTCTTCCTCGACCGGCTCAATGGTGGCGTGGGCGGAGCGCAACTGCTCAAGCTCGCGCCGGAACTCCTCCTCGGTGATTTCGATCCTCGGCTTCTCGACAGCCACCTTCTCATAGCCCTCGATCGAGAACTCCGGAACATACTCGAAGACCGCCTTGACGTGCAGCGGCAGGCCATCCTCGACCGTCATCTCCGTCACGCGCGGTTCTCCCACCGGCTTGACGCCCAGTTCGACCACTGCCTTGTTGAAGCGCTCGGGGAGCAGGCCGTCGATCACGTCCTTGCGGATGCCGTCGGCAAAGCGCCGCCGCAGGACCGTCTCCGGCACATGGCCGGCGCGGAAGCCGGGGATCTTGGCGTATTTCTTGTAGTTGCCGGTTACCTTCCGATAGGCTTTCGAGACCTCCTCGGCTGGGATATCCAGCACCAGTTCTTTGGTGCACTCCGGGTTCAGCACCGGCCCGTGCTGGTGGCCAAGTTCGTGATCGTGGCCTTCATGATCGTGGCCGTCTTCCGGGTGCAGGTGCGCCTCTTCGGCCGATTCAGGTGGTGTGTTGTTCTCGACGGTGTCGGTAGAACTCAAGGTTTTGCCTTCCAGGCGCAACGCGCCGAACAAACTCTAAAGAGTGGGCTGCACACTCCCTGCTTCCGGCTCAAAAACCGCCGTTCTGGGCCTCAAACCGCCCAGTCCTGCCACAGGCCGCTGTTCCCGGCTCCGCTCCGTCCAAACCGGCGCGTGCAGGCAGGGAAAGCCCTCGTCCCATGGTAAGGGGGTTTGCTAGCAGGGTCAAACCGGAAGGAAGGCTTTCCGCGCCGGAGAGCACCGCGAAAGGCACGTTACTGCTCAGTGACCTGGGGCTTGCGAACATACGGCAGAAACCGGGGATGCGCCGCCCCGTACCGCGCGTAGTACGCACGCGCCTCTTCCAGGCTGAGTTCGCCGTTCACCGTCAGGCGAACCTCGGAGGCGTCGCCATCTTCCTGGCCGTCGTCCTCCCACCAGCAGACCGGGCACAGCGCCAGCGCGCCGGGAGCATCCAGCGTCTTCAGTCCGCAGCATGGGCAGCGAAAGCGAGTCCCCAAGATTCCCCCCGTGAGGATGGACGGAGATCGGCGGCTCCAGGTTTACACAAGTGAAACATCCGGCCGTTCGGCCTCAGGGTTACAGGCTGCAAGACAATCGCCAGATGCTTTCCGCGGCCCGCTCACAGATCCTTGGACATGACGATGAAATGGCAGTCCTCGCCCGTCGTGATGGTGCGGTTCAGGTCGTAGGGCTTTTTGCCGGTCTCGACGAAGCCGTAGCGGCGATAGATCGGCGGCAACTCAGTTCGCAAACTCAGGACGATGATCTCCGCGGCCACGCATCCGTGGCTGCGCAGATGCTCTTCGGCCGATCTCATGATGCGGGTTCCCAAACCTTTGCCCTGCCGCGCCGGATCGACCGTCAGCATTCCGAGATAGCCGCGCTCGCCGCGCACCTCGGTGTAGACGCATCCGATCAGCCGGCCCTCGCCGTCCTCCGCCAGCACGATCGCGCCCTTGCGCATCATGGCGGCCAGGCTCTCTTCGCTGGTGCGCGTGCCGTCGAGGAAGGTTTCGATCGAAAAGGCGGTGTTGACCAACTGATTCAGGCGGGTTTTGTCGGCATCGGTGGCCAGGCGGACCATAAGGGTCGATTTGAGATCGGAGGTGGGAGTTGTGTTCTGTGCCATGGCATCTTGCGGGGCAAAGAATCGGCGCCGTGATCCGGCGGCCTTTACCCCGTCATCCGATTTTAGCGCCCAAGGCCTGCGCGACGGAAATAGGGGCGACGGAGCCAAAACTGGAGCCGATCGTCATGGAAGCTATTGAATTCCCAATGCAATCTGTGGCAGAGTTCCAATATGGACAAGAGGAATGTCATCCAGACATTGCGGATGCATGAACAGGAACTGCGAGCTGCCGGCATCCTGCATTTGCGTCTGTTCGGCTCGGTTGCGCGTGGTGAATCCACGGTCCACTCCGACGTCGATTTGATGGCTGACTTTGACCGGTCGAAGCGCCTGACGCTTGTGACGATGGTGCGCCTGGAGAATCAGCTTAGCGACCTGCTCGGCACCAAAGTCGATCTGGCGCCCTGCGATTCGATGCGCGAGACAGTGCGCGCAAGAGCGGTCCGCGAGGCCGTCGATGCCTTTTGAGGATGCAAGGTCGTCACTCGGCGACATACTTGAAGGCGTCCGGCTTATCGAGCAATTCGTGAGCGGTATGAATCTGGAAGAGTACGTCAGCGACGATCGGACGCAAGCCGCCGTCGAGCGGAAAATGCTTATCATCAGCGAGGCCGCTATCCGGCTGAAGGACGATGCCGAAGCTCTGTGTCCAGGAGTGCCTTGGCGCGAGATTCGCGGAATCGGAAATTGGCTGCGCCACCAATATGACCGGGTGGAAATCGAGACAATCTGGAATACGATCCAGGATGATCTGCCGCCATTGAAAGCCGCAGTCGAAAAGGCAATTGCGGCGTCGAAGGCATCTCCCGGGAATTGACAGGCCAGGATTCCTGTATTGTTTGACTGCCGTCAACTCCGCGCCGTAGGCTCATCTTATGGAATTCAAGATCAGCGAGTTGGAAAAAGACCCCATCGAATTTGACCTGGAAGTGCTTCCCGGCGCGGTCGATTTGGGTGTGGAGGCCGAGCAGCGCGGGCCGCTGGCCGCCGCCGGCCGGGCAGAGGTGCTGCATGAGCACCGGGGACCCAAGGATATTGTCGCCGACATCCGGCTCCGGGGCCGGTTTGCCGGCAACTTCCAGGTTCCCTGCGCCCGTTGCGTCGAGCCGGTCGAGATTCCCCTGGCCGCCGACTTCGACCTCATCTTCCGCCCCGCGGCGGCCGATTCGGAGGCCACGGAACGCTCGATTACAGCACCGGAGACCGAAATCGGGTATTATCAAAGGGACAGCCTTGCGCTTGAGGATGTGCTGCGGGAGCAGGTGCTTTTGTCCCTGCCGGTCAGGACGCTTTGCAAGCCCGACTGTAAGGGACTTTGCCCGAACTGCGGTGCAGACCGCAACAGCCAGCCCTGTACCTGCGCCGGGAACGACCCCCGCTGGGAGGCGCTGGCCGGCCTCCGCAGCCGGATCGAGTCCAAGGAAAACAGCCCCCAGGGATGATCTGGATCAATTCAGGATGCCCGAAGCCTGTGCCGTAGAGCAGTCAAGAAGGCAGCCAAGATGTTGTGTGGCCTGAATGGGGCCAGGAGCAGATCGGGACCCCTGAAGCGGGCCGGGAAACGAAAGGAATTTTTCATCATGCCGAATCCGAAGAGGCGCCACTCAACGCGCCGCACCGCACTTCGCCGCTCTCACGATTTTCTGACCGCCGTCGGGGTCTCGGAATGCCCCGCCTGCCACGAGAAGAAGCTGCCCCATCGCGCCTGCCCCAAGTGCGGCGAGTACAAGGGCCGCGCTGTTCTCGATGTCAAGGAAGCAGCCAAGTAGCCTCCAGAGCCCATGCTCATCGACATTGCGCTTGACGCCGTAGGCACCGACAAAGCTCCGGAGTCGGAGATTCGCGGAGCTATCCTCGCCTGCAAGGCTTTGCCTGTCCGGGTCCACTTGGTTGGACCGGAGGCGGAGTTGCGCGACATCCTCGATGAATACCTGGGAAACGAAGACCTTCCCATCGTCATCCACCATGCCTCCGAGCGCATCGGCATGGAGGAGAAGGCGGCGCACGCGGTCCGCACCAAGAAGGACAGCTCGATGCGTGTCGGCCTCAAACTGGTCCGCGAGGGTGCGGCCGCCGGCTTTGTCACCGCCGGCAACACCGGCGCGGCTATGGCCACGGCCAAGATGGTGCTGGGCGCTCTGCCCGGCGTCGACCGTCCGGCCTTGGCGACTCCCATGCCCAGTTCCACTGGAAATCCTTGCGTCCTGCTCGATGTCGGCGCCAACGTCGATTGCAAAGCCAGCAACCTGGCGCAGTTTGCCGTGATGGGCGAGATCTACGCCCGCAGCGTGCTCAAGATCGAATCTCCGCGCGTCGGCCTGCTCTCCATTGGAGAAGAAGAGACCAAGGGAAACGACCTCACCCACGAGGCCTATCCGCTGCTCAAGGCCCTGCCCATCCGCTTCATCGGCAATGTCGAGGGGCGCGACATCTTTTCCGGCCTGGCGGACGTGATCGTCTGCGACGGCTTTGTGGGCAACGTGGCGCTCAAGACCAGCGAGGGCGTCGGCCGCTTTGTGCGCGACGTGCTGCGCGCCTCGCTCACCCGCACCGTCACCGCCAAGGTCGGCGCGCTGCTTTCGCGCCAGGCCTTCAATGAATTCCGTCACCGCCTAGACTACCGCGAGTACGGCGGCGCGCATCTGCTCGGCGTACGCGGCGTTTGCATCATCGGCCATGGCTCCTCCAATGATCGCGCCATCTTCAACGGCATTCGCGTGGCCTACGAATCCGCCAAGGCCGGCACCAACCAGCGCATCGAAGCCGGCTTCGCCAGCCAGCCCAGGCGCGCCACTCCCGCAGCAGCCGCATCGGCCCCCAAGCCCGACGCCACCATCCAATAAGGCCCGATGCCAGCCGATTCCAACGCTCTTCCCGCCTTTGACCCCTCCGTGCTCGACCAACTCGCCTGTCCAGCCTGTTTGGGCGAGCTTCGGCTTGAAGAGACACGCCTGCTCTGCGCCGCCTGCCGCCGCGCTTACCCCATCGTGGATGGAATTCCGGTGCTGATCGCCGGGCGGGAGAATCCGGAATGATAGCGTGAATCGTTCCTGACAGCTTTCGTCTTCCTGCCTATTCACGCGAAAACTACGCCACCACCTCAACGCGCCGCATCAACCAGATGCGTACTCGTGGTGTATTGCGCTCGAAGCAGTAATACACCAGCCAGGATGCGGCAAGCACAATCACAAGGATCACAAAGAGCTTGAATAGGGACTGGAGCGAGAATGCCCAAAGTGCGTCTGCCGGAAGAACCAAGGTGGCGATAAATACAAGCATGGGGTAATGGACCAAATAGAGAGTGTAAGACATCCCTGAAAGAGTATGAGCTGCGGTGCGGTAGAACGAATGGACACTGATTCCCCGTGCATGGAGCACGGCCCAGAGAAAGAGCGAAAAAAAGATGCCGATAACGAAGTCCGGTGCGAAGAATCCAGTTATAGGCATGGGAAACTTAAGCTCCACGCCCATCGCAAGGAAGAGCATGAGTCCGGTTGCGCTGGTAAACGCCTTCCTCAGATGGGTGGGGATTCGCAGGGGAAGGCAGGCTACCCCCACGCCCATGAGCCAAATGAGAAAATAGGCGCCGATCGTCCATCCGCACAGGACTACCAGCAGCGACAGAAGCAGGCCGGCGCCAACTCGGACCCTTGTGTGGATCGACGCCAATAGAGCGGTGACAAGCAAAGGAAAGAAGATATAGTACCAGAACTCGTAGGAGAGACTCCATAAAGCGCCATTGGAGCCAAAGCAAGAGGTGACAATGCCTTGCAGAAAGAATACATTTCCGAAAAAGGTGCTTAGGGTCAACGAGCCGCTCGCCCCTGGCGCGATGACTCTATGGACGCTCATGTGGCTGCGCAGCAGGTATAAACTGGACGCGTCGAAAACCGCTCCCAGGAGCAGGGCTGGAATCAGAACGATCCATAGCCGCGTCAGGCGCTGCAGCAGGTATCGTTTCCAGGAGAATGAACCGCTGCGCATGGCGCGCAGGACGCTGCCGCCGACGAGGTACCCACTTAATACGAAGAAGGCTATCACAGCCATGCGGCTAAGAATCGGTCTCCCGATCAGGAGTTGGCCGATTCGCAGGTGCTTGGTTAATATGGATTCAGTTTTTTGAACGGCAGAGGAGGTAGAGTCCGCATACTCTCCGGTGAGAAAAGCGCTGAAAGCCGTCTTGATAAGTAATGAGCGGCTGTGGCCCACCAACACCCAAACCGCAGCAATTCCGCGTATCGCATCTAAATGCACCGATGCATCCGTTGCACGATATTGCAATCCAGTGGGTTTTTCTATGCAACTCATCGGAGTTTACTCATCGACGTCAATTTTCCGGGAACAGTTTCAAGCAGTTTATACCAGCGCCTTCGCGAGGCCGGTTCCGCAATTTTCGCGGGTTACCAGTGTCGCGCAAGGTGCCAAGAAAGTTCATCAGCGCCGCCGATAAAACGGCAGCACGATCAGCAGGGCAAGGCCGATGGCCGCGGCCAGCGCCAAAGCGACCAGCCCATAGAGCAGCGCCAGGCTGGGTCCCTTGGGTTGCGGCTCCCGCTGACCGGCATCGGAGCCAGGCGGCAGAATCTCCGGCTCATTCATACTTCAGCGACTCCACCGGGTCCATTTGCGCGGCACGGCTGGCCGGAATGGTGCCGAAGACCACGCCCACAACGGTGGCCGCTGTCAGGGCGATAACCACCGACCAGCCCGAAATTGGCAGCGGGAAGCTGGTGAAGAAGCGGATCGAAAGCGGCACGGAGAGTCCCACAAGGATGCCCACGATACCGCCAGTCAGCGAGATGATGATCGCCTCGGCCAGAAACTGGTACTTGATCTCGCGGTAGGTGGCGCCCAGAGCCTTGCGGATGCCGATCTCGCGGATGCGGGAGCGCACGTTGGCCAGCATGATGTTCATGATGCCCACCCCGCCCACCGCCAGTGTCACGGCGGCCACGGCCAGCAGCACCAGCGTCAGAGCGTTGGCGATCGTGGCGGCCATCGTCAGCAGTTCCTTCAAATTCGTCGCCTTGTAAACCGAGTTGGGCCGGTGGCGCGTGCTGACGATGCGCTCAATCTCGCGGCTGGCTTCGGGCACTTCGTCCATGGTGCGCATCGAAAAATAGATCTGTTTCACATTCTCGGTTCCGGTAAAGTAGCGGGCCACCGAGTAGGGAATCAGGATCGTCTGGTCGGCGATCTCCGACTCGCCAAAATCGTCCACGCTCTCTTTGAAGACGCCAATGATCGTGAACGGAATGCCGCTGATTTCGAAGCTCTGGCCGACGGCCGAATCTGCGCTCCCGTAGCGATCGCTGGCGAACAACTCCGAGACCACCGCGCACTTGATATGAGCTGCATCGTCGGTCTCATCGAAAAAGCGGCCCACGGGCACCAGCAGGTTGCGGATGTGGAGATACTGAGGACTCACGCCCAGCACCAGCGTGTCCCTGACCACGCCCGATCCAAAGCTGATGCGGGAGTGCATCTCCACCACCGGCGAGGAGTACATCACGTTGGGCAACTGCGCCACCACGGCCTTCTCGTCCTCACGGGTCAGCGAGTCGTCGTAGGTCGTGCGCTCGCTGCCGTTGGCTCCGCCGCCCAGGTACTCGAGCTCCACCGAGTTGGTGCCAATCTTCTGAATCTCATTCAGAATGAATTGCTTTCCGGTCAACCCAATCGTCACCACCCAGATCACCGATGCCGTGCCGAGGACCATGCCCAGCGCGGTCATCGCAAAGCGCACCTTGCTCAAGCGAAAGCTGTCCACCGCCAGCTTCAGGATCTCGCTCAGCACCATGGTGCGGCGAGCGCTCAGCAGAGTCTGCTCAAAGCTGCGGCGGTTGGCATATTCGGTAGGAGTCATCGCTTCCTTTAACAGCTTACAGTGGTCGGGTTACTGTCCACCGTTCATTGTCTGTCGTACTTCTCCAGCCACTTCAGCTCTTCTCGCAGCTTGATGTAGCCGTGCCAGGGGTTCTTCGCCAGGCTGTGCCCTTCGCCGGGAAGGACCAGGAAGCTGTGCGGAATGCCGAGAGCCTCAAGGGCCCGTTCCATCGTGACTCCCTCCAGATAGCTCACCCGAACATCCGCCCCGCCCTGCACCAGGTGAGTGGGTGTCTTCACTTTGTCGAAGCGGAAGAGCGCGGCCTCGCTCTGGTAAAGCTCGGGATCCTCCCACGGCCGTCCGCCCAGGTACCAGGCGTCGTCCCGCGTCAGGTCGTCGTTGCCCCAGTTGGCGGCGTGCTCCACGGCTCCGGCCCCGGTCACCGCTGACCTGAAGCGCGTGGTCTGCGTGATCAGCCAGTTGGTCATGTAGCCGCCGTAGCTGTAGCCGCCGATGGCCAGGTGATCGGGATCGGCGTAGCCGTCCTTCACCAGCGCGTCGATTCCAGACAAAATGTCCCGCCCCGGCTTAGAGACCAGGTGTGGCGCGATCTCCAGCATGAAGTCGTCGCCGTAGCCCGACGAGCCGCGATAGTTGGGCCGGAAGACCAGCCAGCCCTTCGCCGCGGCCAGCGTGGCCCAGTCGTACCAGTCGGCCCCGAAGCGATTTCCGTCCGCATCCGCCGGGCCGCCGTGGATCAGCGTCAACATGCGCAGATGTTTGACGTCCTTCTTGCCCGGCGGGAAGACGAGCACGCCTTCGATCATGCGCCCATCGTCGGCTTTCCAGGTGTAGCTCCGCCACTCCGGCTGCGCCCGCTCGGCAAAGATGGGATTGAACGCGGTCAGAGCCTTGAGTTGCTCGGGATGCAGCGGGTCGGCGGCCAGATAAACCTGCGCCGGCTCGTCGATTGTCGAGTAGCGGAGAAGAATCGCGCTCCCGGTTCGCGCGGCGTCCAGCCCGGCATAGCTTCCGGCCAACCCCGGCAGTTTGGCGGCCCGGTCGCCCTCGACCTGGTAGACCTGCTCCTCGGTCCCCTTCAGGCCCAGCGCCAGCACGCGCCCATCGGCCAGCAGCGTGTACTCCTCAAAAGACCCGTCAAACTCCGCGCCCAGCCGCTCGATCTTCTCGCTGGCCGTGTCCATCCGGTAGAGCCGCCCTTGCACGTCCCGGTACTTGCCCTCCACCGAGCCAGCCGCGGCCTTCACCGCAAAGTGCAGCCAGCGCGAATCCGGCGACCAGCGCAGATCCGACTCGATGCCCTCGTTGTGCGTCGCCTGCCGCGCCTCGCCGCCCTTCGCGGCCACCACAAAGATCTCATAGTCGCCGATATTCTCGACCCTGTGATGAGCCGGCTCGGTCGTGAAGGCGATGGTCTTCCCGTCGGGCGAGGGAGCGATCTCGGCGATGGCCAAGTTGCTTTTTGCGATGGTCTCCGCGCCGGCCGGCAGCGTCGCCGCATCCTCTTTACCCGCGGCCTTGCCGTCTGCCGTCGTTTTGGCTGGCGGAGGCTCCACGGCAACGTCACGGGCCAGCGCCGGAGCCACCGCCTCTATCACCAGCAGGTCGCCGCGATACTGCTCCCGCCAGCGGATCACATCCTTCCACTCGTCCTTCTGCGCCTCTTGCTGTGCGTGGCTCATGGGCTCGGTCACCGCGTAGTAGATCGCCGCGCCATCCGGCGACCAGGCAAAGGCATGTGTGTCGAGCTTCTCCCGATAGAGCGGCAGCGCCTCGCCGCCCGCAACCGAAATCACCCAGATCCGGTCGGCCTTGGCCTCGCTGCTCTCCGCTTCGCCGTCCTCGTCGGCCGCCTCGCCGGGCAGCGCGCGATCCGTCACAAAGGCGATCCACTTGCCGTCCGGACTCCACGCGGCCTTCTCTTCGCTGCCGGAGTGGGTCAGCGGCCGCAGCCCCGTCTGCGCCGTCCACAGCCACAGGTCGTGGCGATAGATGCTGTTCTTCCAGTCCGGGCTTTCGGTGCCGATCACCGCCGCCGAGCCGTCGGGCGCAATGCGGGCCTCGCTGATCGCGGTCGTATTCAGATATTCGTCGAAGGTGATCGGTGACTTTGCGGATTGCGGCGAAGAGACGCCGGGCAGTAGGCAAACAACGACAAACAGAGCTATCGAAACCAGTCGCGAACGCATAGAAAGACTATAATCGCGCCGGACCGGCCGCGAGTTGCGGATTCGCCCGCCGTCCCCGTCTTCCGCGTCCATCGCAAAAACAACCCCGGCCGGAGCCGGGGCTGTCTCAAAAACCAAAAGATCTCGTGCCGCCTAAGCCTCTTTGGCCACCACGCGGCCCACTTCCTTCAGGCGGGCAGCCTTGCCGCGCAGTCCGCGGAGGTAGAAGAGCTTGGCGCGCCGCACCTTGTAGCTGCGAACCTTCTCGATCTTCTCGATCACCTTGGAGTTGAACGGGAAGATGCGCTCCACGCCCTGGCCAAAGCTCATCTTGCGCACGGTAAAGGTGCCCTGCGGCCCTTTGTTGATGGCGATGACCAGGCCCTCGAAGGCCTGCAAGCGTTCCTTATCGCCTTCCTTGATCTTTACCTGGACGCGAACCTGGTCGCCGGGTACAAACTCGGGAAGATCGGTGCGCTTGAGCTTGTCTGCCAAACGCTGCATTACGGGATGAATAGACATGGTGTTTTCCTGCTGATGGATTCAGAACTTTAAGTTTACTACAAAAGGCGGGGTTCGTGCCGGGGGGGAGAGATGCGCTGTTTCTGGGAGCCGACCAGCCAAGCCCGCCGGCGATGCGCCCGAGTCACCGAATGACGTTTTTGCCCATTGAGTCGTCTACGTGTGATCTCCCGGCAATACTCGCTCCCAGCGGCCAAGTTTTTCTGGGTTGATTTTGTGCGGGTCGACCCTCATCCACTCATCGAACACAGAAGGAACAGGGGGGCCGTAGCGGTAGATGTCACCGGTTGCGACATCGAGATACCATTCAAAACCTTGCCCATCGATCCCGGCTGGTGGCGGAACTAGCCTCGCGACTCCATTTCGAATTAGATTATCCAGCCGACGTTTGAAAATCCGCCAATGCATGTTGTACAGGATGACGTGATTTTCAACTGTGAGGGTTTCCGTGATCGAGCCGAGCCCTCCGGACACTTGCCATGCCGTGCGAGTCGGGCGGAGAGGTTCCCCTGAATAGAGGCACCAATACCAGTCTGGAGCTGCAACCGGCTGCGCATTCCTGCCCTCGTGGGGGAGCACAGCCGCTACGTCGTTGGGTCCCCTCCCATTCGGGTACCGGATGAAATCCACTGCGTTGCCAGTGCCGTAGGCTTGCCGCTCTCCATCGGAGAAGACCACCGTGAAGATCGTGTATCCCATACCTGACTCGCCATGGTCGTAAATCTGGTTCGCAAATCGGACAGGTAGCCTCGTCGGACTGTCCTCTACCTTCACCACATCCTCAATCTTGACGAATCTCTTGCCTCGATCATCCTCCGGATATACACCCCACCACCGCAAGTAAGGCATTTCGGGCTCGATGTACACGGTGTCGATAATCCTGCCATCCCTTAGTGTGACGCGGCAGGGGAAGTACCACAACTCGTCGTCCCCGCTGGGGACAATACCGCCCAATGCTTCTCGGACGTGGTCTGGGAGAGAAGGATATCGTGACATCAGGGGCCCTCGCGGTCGGATCGGAAGCATTGATAAGAAGCGATTCTACACGGCGAAGCTGATTGATGGTCCCGAGTGTCTTGACGACAAGCCGGAAACAACACCGGTGCCACCGAGGAGCCTCCTGCGCTATAGTTCCCGGTATGGATGAGAAACGCGAATTGCTCCGCCACACGCTGGCCACTGTCGCCTACAGGGCCGCCCGCGCTCTCGAAGGCGCTCCCGACCACTTTGCCGGATTTGCCGGCGCGGGCCGCATGCCCGTGCAGATTCTGGCCCACATGGGCGATCTCTTCGACTGGGCGCTGAGCGTGGCCATCGGCCAGGAGCGCTGGCACGCCACGCAGCCGCGCGCCTGGGCCGAGGAACAGCAGAGGTTCTTTCAGTCGCTGCAAACCCTCGATGCCTTTCTAGCCTCGGATCAGCCGCTGCGCGCCCCGGCCGAGCGGCTCTTCCAGGGTCCCATCGCCGACGCGCTCACCCATGTGGGCCAGTTGGCCATGCTGCGCCGTCTCTCCGGCAGCCCCATACATGGGGAGAACTTCTATGTCGCCGGGATCGAAGCAGGCCAAGTGGGTGCAGACCAGCCCGCCCCGGCGCAGCCCCTCAAAGCGCGCTAGAGCATTTTCATGGATCGTATTAGGAGATGGGTGCCCCATCCTCGCCGCGTTCTTGTTTTTGCGGCTAGGGTGGGATACCGCGATGCCCACATTGCACCAACGGTGAAAATGCTCTAGTGCGGCCGGCGAGAGGCTGCTTCTACTGTTCCTGCTCCTTCCAATAGTTCGCGCGCGCGACAACGTGTGCGCCGTAGTCCTGCGCCAGGCGCACGCGAATCGTATGCAGGCCCGGAGTGGGGTCCGAAGGGCTGAAGGTGATGAGATACCGGTTGCGGGCGTGCTTGGCCGACTCCACCACCCTCGCCTCGAAGGCCTTGTCGGCCGTGAAGGTGTTGTACTCGCCGCCACTCATGTGCGCCACCTCTTTGGTCACGTTCTTCTTGAAGGCCTGCACCACCATGAAGAGCGTCGAGACCGGATCCATCATCCGGTCGTCGCCCGAGTCCTTGATGTCGTGCAGCAGTTCGGCCTTCACCGGCGAAAACGAAACGCTTAACACCAGCACATCCGATTGGCCGATCTTGCGCACCAGTTGCGCGGGCTTGGTGTGCTTGCTGCCGTGGTCGCGCTCCTCCGAGATGAGCAAGAGCACGCGGCGGTACTGCTTGGGTTGCATTTGCAGCAGATCGACGGCATAGCTGACCGTGTCGAGAATGGCGTCGCCGCCGTTGCCCGGCTCCAGTTCCTTGAGCGCCTGATTGATCTCCTCGCTGGTGTGCGTGAAGTCGTGAATCAAGTGTGGTCTGGAATCGAAGCCCACCAGCGCCGCCTGGCCTTTGCCGTCGGCGAGGAAGAGGTCGAGCAGAGGGCCCAGTTTGGCCAGCTTGTCGAATTCAAGCACGCTGACGCCGCCCTCCTCGACCGCGACCACCAGCGCCACCGGCGCCGTGTCCATCTCCTCCTGCACGCGAATCTTCTGCGGCACGCCGTTGTCTTCCAGAACAAAATCGCTCGCTTTGAGCCCGTAGACAACGCCGCCGCCCGGCTTCTCGACCAGCGTAGGCACAAGCACCTCGTTGGCCGTGATGTGCAAAGTGGCCGCCGCCGGTGGAAGATCCGTGTGCGCGCCCGGCAGCGGTTGCGGCGGCTCAATGGGAGGTAATGGGGGAGGCAACTGCTGCGCGCCGGCGATGACCGGAACGAGCATTGCCGCAATGGCAAAGCAAACAAGGCGGAATAAGCCGAATCTCATACAGTGAACAGTTTACAGGGGACAGTGGTCTGTCTTCCGGTTGGAGGGTCAATGTACCTAGAGAAAACAGGAGTGGTAGAGGAGTGATAAATTACCTTGACGCGCTCTATTCAATTGCATAATTCCCCCTGTTCCCTGTTCCCTGGCTCACGCCCGTTTGTGCACTTCGCGGTCCAGGCGGCCAATCCAGGCCAGGAAGGCCAGCAACTCCCAGCGGGAGTTCCAGACAAAACTGAAGATGTCTCTGGCCGTCAGCGTCTCCGCCTTCATGCCGGAGTAGGTTTCGACCCGCCAGCGAAAGAACTCGCTGCGCCACGGGGCCAACCGGTGTCCGCGCGTTGCATTCCACAAGAATCGTATCGGAGCGAATACAGCGAGTCTCATTAACCTGAGTATAGATTGATAACCCCATGCGAGCGAAAAGCGAGCGTCTGGCCTCACCGCAGGTGACGGTCAGTCAGGCAGCTTGCTGAAGAGGTCGTTCGAGGTCGAATTCAACTGCGCGATCACATCTTCGAGCGCCGTCTGCTGGGTTTCGGAGAGCGAAAGCTGCGTGGAGACCGTGGGAATGTCGGCCTGCATCAGGTCGGTCTGCGCCGTTGTCAGTTGCATTTGCACGTTGGTTACGGCGTCGGAGGCGGCCGTGAGCTGGGTCATCGAGTTGTCGATGGTGACCCGCTGCTGGGAGACGTAATTCAGCGCGGTGCCCAGCGCCGTCGTATCGTTCACCGCCTGAGTTGTGTTCACCGTGCCGCTGGAATAGTCGGCGATCAGGCTGTTCAGCGCCCCGAAGACGCTGTTCGTCCCGGCGCCCAGGAAGATCTCGCTGCCCGGCACATTCAGTTGGATTTTTTGCCCGTTGGGCGACTGAAGATAGTTCACGCCCAGGTCGCCGTTGTAGGTGGTGACAGCCGGCGATGTGGCTGTCGAAGTGGAGAAGGGAGCCGTGGAAGTCTGGCCGCCGGCAAAGATGTACTGGCCCTGATAGCTGGTGTTGGCCAGCGACTGCACCTCGTTCAGAATGCCGGAGATCTGATTGGCGATGGATTTCACGTCGCTCGGGTTCATGGTGCCGTTATTGGCACTGGTGGCCAGCGAGATGGCCTGCGTCAGATTGGATACAACGCTTCCCAGGGCGGAATCGGATACTTGCAACTGCCCCGTGACCAGGTTGGAACTTTGCGTGAAAGAATCGTCCTGCTGAATCTGGTTGAGCAGCAGGACATTCTGCCCCGCGCCCACCGGATTCTGGCTCAGGGAGTTGATGCTCACGCCGCTCGATAACTCCGAGGACAACTGCTGCTGGTTCGACTGGGCCTGATCGAGCGAGCCCACCAGATTCGTAACGAAAAAGGGATCCACGCGCATGGCCATCCTCCGGTCATAACAGGGAATCGGAAACAGGGAATAGAAAAGAGCATTGCGGCAATCGGCGGAATGTCAAGGAAAAACTCTCACTTGTTTCCTCATCGCAGCACATCGAGTCTGAACGAAAAAGCTGCTCCTGCAACCTAAGTCTCTATTCCCTGTTCCCTGTTCCCTGTCTTTATGAAACCGCCGTTTGATCTCCCAGGTTCAACGCCGAGGCCATGACCGTGTTGAGCATCGCGAAGACCTGGGAGGCCGCTTGATAACTCCGCTCCAGGGTGGTCATGGCAGAGGCTTCATCGTTCAGATTCACGCCGGAGAGCGCATCGTTCTGGGTCTGCAACTGGGTCACCGAGGCATTCTGCGCGGTATTCTCCGTTTGCACGGTGGAGACTGTCGAGCCCAGCGTGGTCACAAAGTTCGAGTAGAAGTTTGTGGGCGTCTGCCCGCTCACAATCCCTTGGTTGTCCATGGCCGCCATGGCCGCGGCATTCGAGTTGTCGCCCGTCCCGTCTCCCAGGCCCGCGGCGGCAATCTGGTTCGGGTCGCTCATCGCCACACTCATGCCGAGCGCGCTGCCGGCCACGGCCGCGGGCTGGCTGAAGATGTTCAGGGGATTGGCTACCGTGCCATTCAGTCCATCCAGGTCCGTTCCCGAGTTGTTCTGCGCGTTGACCGCCGTGGAGATGCTGTAGGCCAGTTGATCGAGCTGATTGAGTGCGCCGGGAATGTCGCTGTCGCGCGCCGTCAGATCACCGCCCAGCGAGCCGCCCCCCGAGGCCAACTGCGAGGTAATATCCGTGCCGCCCAGAAAGAAGCTGCTCACGCCGTTCACCATGCCGGTGGTCAACTGGTAGCTCGTCCCCTCCGAAAGCAGCAACTGGCCCGAGGTCGTCGTGATGGCAA
The DNA here is from genome assembly GCA_963710875.1 of uncultured Acidobacteriaceae bacterium. GTDB lineage: Bacteria > Acidobacteriota > Terriglobia > Terriglobales > Acidobacteriaceae > Telmatobacter. Next base: position 580,239 of record CAVQBW010000007.1, read on the forward strand.
GGCCGTTGTTCTCGGTCGTAACCTGGTTGATCCCGATCAACTGCGAAAGCTGGCTCAAATCCAACTGGCGCTGGTCTTCGAGCGTGCCCGCATCGGCGTTCGGCGAGGTGGACATGATCTGCTGGTTGAGCTGGGCGATGGCGCCGGTGAGCGAGTTCACCTGGCTGGTCACCCCGGCTGCCTCCTGGTCCAGTGCCGACCTCTGGGAGTTCAAGCTGGCCGCGGCATTGGAGATGTCGCCAGCCAACGTCCCGGCCGTCGAAAGCACGTTCTGGCGCAGCGCGTTATCGGTGGGATTGGCCTCCAACGACGCAAACGAGTCGAAAAATCCGGTAATGTCGCTGCCGATATCTCCCGCCTCCGAACTGGACGAACCCGAGTCCGGCGTGAAGAGAGCCTGAAGCGTATTGAGCGCCGTCAGCCTCGAGCCGGAAGAGGAGGCCAACTGCTGCTGCTGGTCCAGCCGCTCCTCCAGCACGCGGTCCCGCTGCGAGGTGGCGCCGGTCTCCGTCACCCCCTGCCCGTAGGAGATTCCGCCGATTTCGAGCGGCTGATTCTCCTGCCAGTCGGGCTTTTCCTCCGTGTAACCGGGAGTGTTGGCATTGGCCACATTGTTGGCCACGACATTCAGAGCCTGCTGATCGGCGTCCAAGGCCCCCGAGATGATGCCGAGCGCGGCGCTAATTGTTCCCATGCCCGCTCCCCTGTCCGCTCTCCGTCCGCCGCCACGGCTGCGCCTGCGGCCCGCCATACTCCAAACGGCCCTCGCGCAACTCGCACAAGCGGTTCATCACATGCAGGTTGGCCCGCGTCGCATCGAGCACCCGGGCAAAGACCGCCATATCGCCCACGGCCTCCCTGGACTCGGCGGCCAGCGCAGAGCGTGCGTCCCGGTCTGCTTCGGCCAGATCCCGGTTCAGGGCCTGGCACGAGAGCGCCAGCTCCTCCAGCCGCTCGGCATCCAGCCGCGCCAGCGCCCGCGAGGCCTCAACCACCAGCTCCCTGAGTTTCGGATGCCCCCGGCTCTCCCCAAGCTCCCGCAACGCAATCGCTCCCTTCGCTTATGCCCTTCGCGTCTCCGCCGACCCCGGATTCAAGCCCGGATTACGATGGGCCGCCCAGCATCGAATCCACCACCTTGGAGGCGACGGCGCCCGCGGAGACGTTGTAGCTTCCCGCCGCCAGCGCGGCCTGAATCCCGGCCACCTTGTCCATCCGGACACTGGCGTCCCCGGCCGTCTGCGAAACCTCGCTCGCCGCGCTGCTGAATGTCGCCCGGTCGCTGCCCAGCGCGCTGCCCGCCGCCGCGCCGGGGCTCCTGGGCTGCTGCGAGGCGGCCGGAGCGGCCGCCGGCGTTCCCAGAAGCGACCTCAATCCTTCAAGACTGCTGCGAATGTCCATAAATCTCTACTCCCTGCCCCGTTCATCGGCGCACCTACTAATCACATTAGTCATTTGAAAGCGTTCATGACGGTATTGCCATGCAAATCTCTTGTTACCTGTGCGGTTGCGGGCTTGTTACCGGAATGGGAAAGCTCGCGCACGATGCCGGTGGCAATCCCGAAGCCTCCCCGTTCGCTCAATGCCTTTCCCAGCGCCTCCGAGGCAAACTCCCCCAGCGCCGCGCCCGAGCCGGTGGCCGCGCCGTCCTCTCCATCCAGCCCATTGCCGGCGGTCATCGGCTTCAGCAACTCCTGCATCATCTGCGCCTCGAACTCATGCGCCGCATGAACCAGCCTGGGCTGCGGCGCGGCCTGAGAGGCGCTTTGCCCCGTGCCTGCCGCAGTTGCCGTCAATATCGAATGCATCTTCGACCCTCCTTGAAAAACTCCAAGACTTAGAGAACCTCCAGGTCGGCCTCCAGAGCGCCGGCTGCCTTCATCGCCTGCAAGATCGAGATCACATCCCGCGCCCCGGCGCCGGTCCGCTGCAGCTCCTCGACCAGATCCTCGACCGTCGCGCCTTCCTTCAACTCGATGCGGTTCACCGGCTTGTCGGTGGCCTGCACGGTGGTCTGCTGGACCACCTGCGTGGTTCCCGAGGAGAGCGGGCCGGGCTGCGAGACCTCGGTCTGGGAGAGGATATTCACGCTCAACCCTCCATGCAGAATCGAGACCGGCTGCAGCCGGACCGTACCCCCGATCACCACCGTTCCGGTTCGCTCATTCACCACCACCCGCGCCCGCGGATAGACGTCCACCTCGACGCCCTCCACCTTGTCGAGCAGAGCCGCCACATCCTCGCCCGGCGCGCAGGCAATCTCCACGCGGCGGCTGTCGACCGCATGGGCCCGCCGCGCGCCGAGCGACTCGTTGATGGCCGCGGCCATGCGCTCGGCGGTATGAAAGTCCGCGTCGTTCAACACCACGCCGACCACGTGCATCTGCTTGAGGTCGAAGGGCACGGGCCGCTCGACCAGCGCCCCGCCGGGAATCCGCCCGGTGGTCGGATGGTTGGAGAGCTTGGTGTTGCCTCCGGCCGAGGCCATGTAGCCGCCCAGCACCAGCGCTCCCTGCGCCTGGGCATAGATCTGCCCGTCCGGGCCGTAGAGCGGGGTCATCAGCAGAATGCCCCCTTCGAGCGAGCGCGCATCGCCCGCCGAGGAGACCGTAATATCCACCTTGTAGCCGGGCGTGCTGAAGGGCGGCAGCGTGGCCACCACAAAGACCGCGGCCATGTTTTTCACCTGCATGTTGCTGGCGCTGTTGGCTCCGGTCTGGGGAACCGTGATGCCCATCCGCTCCAGCGTCGAGATCAGCGTCTGCGCAGGAAAGACGGTCTGCGAGCTGTCCCCGGTGCCCCTCAGCCCCACCACCAGCCCGTAGCCCACCAGTTGATTGTCCCGAATCCCTTCGATGGTCGCGACATCCTTGATCCGCGCCAGGCGGCCGGCGTCCTCGGCCCCGGCCGGCACAGAGGCCGCCACCAGCGCCCAAGCCAATGCCAGCCTGCCTGCAAAGCTCGTGAGCCTCGCCGTTCTTCTTTTCGCAACCCGCATCCGCCGCCTATTTCCCTAGTCCCTATTCCCTGTTCCCTGCTGCTAGAACACCACCAGCCGCTCGAGGAGGCGCACCAGCGGGTTCTGCCGGTAGGTGGAGTCGTTGACGATGCCCTTGCCCGTCACCTCCAATTCAAGATCGGTCATGGCCGTCGACAGCACCTCGTTTTGCGCGCTGACATCCTCCGGGCGCACCAGCCCGCGCAGCTTGATCAACTGTGTCTGCTGCGAAAAGGTCAACTGCCGCGTGGCCTGCACCACCAGCATTCCGTTGGGCAGCACATCGATCACCTCGGCACCGAAGGTCGTCGTCAGGCTCGAATTGGTCGTGCTCTGGCCCTGCGCCGACAGCCCCGAAGCCGCGTTCATGCCCACCAGGTTCTGCAAGGCATTCGAGGCCTTCAGCTTGCCGAAGAGCGAAGTCAACGCCGAGCTGGCGTTCGAGGCCCGCGAGTTCTTCACCTGGCCGTCGGTCGAGGCCGCCAGGCTCTCAGTTACCACAATCGAAACCACATCGTGCAGCCGGACAGCCTTGGCGTCGGTGCCCAGCCGGACCAGCCGGCCCTCCGGGCTCCAGATCGAACCCGGCGTCAGCACCTCCGCCGCCTGCTGCGCCCGTACCCGCTCGATGTAGGCGCGGAGAGCCGTCTCGGGCGGAGTCGCCTTGTCCGCGGCGGGCGGGGCTGTCTTCTTGCCTCCAATGGCATGAGCCGGCAAAACAGGCACGAGCGCCAGCAGAACGAAGACCATCGCCGTTCCCGGCATCTTCCGTCTCATGGCCGTCCCCCAATCTCGCGCTCGAAGACCGCGCGGCCCGGCCCCAGGGCCACGGCGCGCACCACTCTACCGCCGATCGCGAGGCGCACTTCGAGCGTCGAGCCCAGAGCGGCGGGATTCAGTGCGCGCGCCTCCAGAGTCGCATCCGCGACCGCTGTGTGCTCCTCGACGATGAGCCGGTCGCCGGCGTGAATCATGGGATGAAATCGAGCTTCGTCGTGCTGGTTCGCAAGCAGTGGCTGGTTCGCTTGCCGCTCAAATGGACCGGGCATCTCGCTCCGATTAGCCGCAACCAGCACCAGCCTTCCCGGACCGCCCGGACTCGCGTCATTGCGCAGCAGCAGCCAGCGGTCGCCGGTGTGCGGATCATCGATCTCGCGGACGATCTCGCCTGGAGCACTGCGGAAGGCGGACGATTGAGCGCAGGCCGACGATGCAAAAGCCAGCATCGCGACTCCTCCCGCAACTCCCAGCACCGTTCTCATCCCATCCTCCCCGCCATCCGCCGAGCCCTGATCTCTGTCCCTTGATCCCTGATCTCTGATCTCTGTTCCCTGCTTTTTAGTGCGTCATATTATTGACCTGCGAGTACATGTCGTCGGCGGCCTTGATGACCTTGGAGTTCGATTCGTAGGCCCGCTGCGCCAGCACCATCTGCACAAACATGGTGACCACGTCCACATTCGAGTTCTCGAGATACCCCTGTTGCAGCGTCCCCAGCCCTTCGGTTCCTCCGGGGTTGCCCAAGACCGGGTCGCCCGAGTTGAGCGTGGCCTGAAGGAGGTTCGATCCCATGCTCTCCAGGCCCCCGGGGTTGGGAAAGGTTGCCAACTGAATCTGTCCCAACTGCGAGGGGTTCTGCTGGCCAGGCAAGGTGGCGTTCACCACGCCGTATTGCGTAATCGTCACCGCCGTCGCATTGGCGGGAATGGTGATGGTGGGAATGATCGGGTCACCGTCGGTGGTGACGATCGTTCCCTGATTGTTGAGCTGAAATTGCCCGGCGCGGGTGTAAGCAATCGAGCCGTCGGGCCGCTGCACCTGAAAGAAGCCGCTTCCTTCAATAGCCACGTCCAGCGGATTGGAGGTCTGATTCAGCGAGCCCTGCGTCTGAATCACCTCGGTGGCCGCCGACTTCGTGCCCAGCCCGATCTGCAGCCCCGCCGAGACCGTTAACTGGCTTTGCGCCGCCCCCGGCGTGACTAAATTCTGGTAAACCATGTCCTGAAACTCCAGGCGCAACTGGCGAAAGCCGGTGGTCGAGGAGTTGGCCAGATTGTTGGCGATCGTGTCCAGGTTCATCTGCTGCGCGCTCATGCCGCTGGCCGCGGTGTACAAGGCTCGAATCATCTTGGCTCCTTTCAGTCGCCAGTGGACAGTGAACAGTGGTCAGTGATCAGTTTTCTTGAAAGCCAAATCTGCTGACGAACCATCTCCGACTCCGCTCTCGTTGACGACTGGCTTGCAACGACTGACAACTGACCACTGTTCACTGACCACTGCCATTCACACTCTCGGCAGGTCTTCTGTCGCGATCTTGTTGAACTCGGTGTGGAAGACGGTCAGCGCCCGCTGCATCATCTCCGCCTCGCGCTGCACCAGGATGAGATTCATCGTTCCCTTGATCACGTCCTGGTTCGCGCCCTCGATCGCGCCCTGATGGATCGCGGCATCGGTCGAGAGCACGGGCTTCACGCCCGGCGGGGCCAGATAGCGGTTCGTGCCCTCGGCGGTCAACTGCGCGCCTTTGGGAAAGGTGAAGACGCCCACCGTGGCAACCACGCCGCCGGCCACCGACAAGGCTCCGTCCGCGCCCACCGAGACCTCGCCGGGTGGAACGGGAATCACCTGCCCGGTTGACGAGAGCACCGGTTCGCCCGCGGCCGTCGCCAGTTGTCCGCTTGGAGTGCGATGAAAGGCGCCGTCGCGGGTGTAGCGCGGGCCGTTGGCGGTCTGCACCATGAAGAATCCCTGGCCCTCGATCGCCAGATCCAGCGGATTGCCGGTCTGCTCGATCGCGCCCTGGGCCAGGTTGAGCCGGTCGCCGCCCAACAGGCCGTAGTTGTTCACCGTCCGCCCCAACTGCGAGTCCTCCGCGTCCGGCCCCAGGAGCACCGAGCGGAAGTACTCCTGCTCGGCGCGGTAACCGGGGGTTCCGGCATTGGCCAGATTGGCGGCGGCGATGTCCAGCGCCTGAGTGCGCGCCACCAGGCCGGTCATCGCCGCATAGTATCCGCTGTCCATCGGGCAACTCTCCTCCAACGGATGGAGAGGATGCAGGTGGAAGACCGGAAGGGAGACAGAAGAGATTAGAAGGACATCAGAATTGGGGAAGAGCAGGGACTAGGGAACAGGGAACAGCCGATTGCCGGGACTCCAGAAGATTTCTAAGGATGCACCGTGCCCCATGTATGACAGTGTCGGCGTCTGTCAAGCGCGTTTTTTTCATTTGGGCGCAAACTCTCCCATGGGTGGCCGGGACGGAGTCAAGGGCGCCGTACTTTGGCGTTTATCTTGACCCTTGACGCCGTCCCGGCCACTGCCACAATCGAATTGGGAACGAAGATCAGAGTTCTTTTCTGAGCTTCGTTCCCTCCCTGAAAAAACCGGTCTATCGGCATCAACGACCCCAAGCTCGCGTGTTGAACCAATCATTCTCGATGGACATCAGGTTCCACCAACCATGTATACGGGTCGGACTTACCCCATGATTTCCTGTTCAAACTCTCCCCTCACGGGAAGAGTCGAGGCGTCCAATCATTCAATCGGCCGCATTTCGCGACCACTGGGGCACTCGGACTGCCTCGCATGAGAACCGCGCTCCCTGACATGCTGATAATCTTCCCCGGAGCGCAACATCCAATACAACCTCACCGCCAGCTTATGCGCAATCGCCACCTTGGCCACGCCGTGATGTTTCGTCATCGACAGGCGCAAATACTGCCGATGCCAGCTCGGATCGTACCTCTGCGCCGTGCTCGCCGCCTCCACCAGCAGCCAGCGCACGAGCGTGTTGCCCTGCTTGCTGATGTGTCCCAGACGGCGCTTGTCGGAGCTGGAATCCTCAGACGGAATCAGACCCAAGTAACTCCCCACCTGCTTGCCGCGCGGAAATCTCTGCCAGTTGCCGATCGTCAGCACATAGGCCAGTGAGACCACCGGACCCACGCCCGGATGCGTCATCAGCAGGCAAGCCTCGGCATTGTTGGCCGCAGCCTGGCTGACCGCCTTGTTCAAGGGCGCAATCCGTTCCTCAAGCCGGTCCAGCAGTCCCAGCAGGTCCTTGCGCCGTTCGCCATACCAGCCCGGCAGCGGTAATGCTTCGATCCCCTTGCGGCGCTTTCCGCTCCACCCGCCTGGAACCAATAGCCCTTCGTTCTTGGCTATCCCATCCAACTGGTTGGTCACTCGCGTGCGCAACCTGACCAGGCGGCTGCGATGCAACAGTAGTTGGCGCAGTTGTTCGTTCTCTGCCGGCGGCTGCCAGATGGCGGGGAAACGATCCGCCATCAGCAAACCCAAGATATGCTCCGCATCCCGCTTGTCGGTCTTCTGCCTGCGCGGGTTCGAAGCGCGAACCTGGGTTGCATCGCCCACCAGAAGCTCATGGCCCAGTTCGCTCAGCAGGCGTCGAAACCAGCCATAGCTCCCTGTGGCCTCGATGCCAACTCGCACCTTCGATCCGCACAGCGAGCGATAGTACTGTTCCGCCTCCGCCGTGTGCATCAAGCGCCGCTGCCCGCACTCGCCGGTCTCCTCCAGCAAAAAGGAGATCTGCTGAAACCGCGGATGAAAATCACAGCCTATAATCATCATGCTCGGCTCCTTTCCTCCCGAGCTTCGTGGTCGTTTAGCCGCAACCAGTCTACTCAGGTCGAGGGAGCCGACGCTGTCATGCAATCATCCTTGCGGATTCCTTCTGCCGCAAGGGTGGGAATCGACGAACCAGGGCCGGCGACCGCATCCTGTTCCCTATTCCCTAGTCCCTAGTCCCTGTTTCATTGCAGGCCGTCGCAGATGATGGTGACCTCGAAGCTGGCGTCGTCGAAGCGATAGGTGTGGTGAAGCTGGAACTCCGGCGCCTGCACGTGAATCCTGTAATCCCGCCCGGTGATCACGGCGGGAACCGAGAGGCCGGTGTTGGCCGCCAGATCCGGCACCTTGCCCTTCCAGGCTCCGGCCAGCATATTGCAGATCTCGCCGATCCCGTCCTTGACCGTATCGTCAACCTCGGCAAACTCCATGCCCGTCATGTGCGCGGCGATCTTGATGGCCGCCGAGGCTCCGCTGCGGAAGACGCAGGCCCCGCTCAACAGGCCGCCAAAGCCAACCACCGCGGTCACCGACTCCGGCTCGCCGGTCTCCACCGGTCCCGAGTCGCGCCGGCTGTTGACACCCAGCATCAACTGAAAGACCTCTTCAACGCTGGCATCCAGGTTTTTCGGGTCGGAGATCAAATGCACCGACTCCCGCAACGATAGCGTCATCGCCCGCTCCATTTCCTTCTTGCTCCCTGGGCGCTGCCGCCCCAGGCCGACCGCGCTCACTCTCCGTTGACCTCGACAGCGATGCCTCCCGGCTACGCCGCATTCAAGAGAGGCAGCACCCGCTCCTTCACCTGCTCGGCCGTGAACGGCTTGCGGATGTATCCCTGCGCTCCGGAGAGGATGGCCTGCTTGACATGCTCCTCGCTGGATTCGGTGGTGATCATCACCACCGGGACGCCGGGAGCCAGATTCTGCGCCCTGAGCTGGCGCAGAAACTCCAGCCCGTCCATCGAAGGCATGTTGATGTCGGAGAGAATCAGGTCCACCTTCTGGGCCTTCAACAACTCCAGCCCGTCGGTGCCGCTGCCGGCCTCGAAAATCACCAAGGGGTCCAGCCCCGCCTGGCGGAGCGAACGCTCCACAATCTTGCGCATCACCGAGGAATCGTTGACGATCAGGGTTCTCACTTCACTCATGCCCAGGCTCCTCTTCTCTTGTTTCTATCGGCCCCGGCGGTCAATCCTTGAGAGGCGATTCGGCTCGCGCCGCCCGTCGTTTCTTCTCAATGCCTTCCGGTCTTCAATGGCTTCCGATCGAGCAGATCAGATCCTGGGTCGAGCCCCGCTCCGGCATCGGCCCGCTCTGAGGCTTGCGCCACATGCGCAGCCACAGGCACTCGTGCACCCTGACCAGCCGCGACTGGACAGGGCGCACCCGTTCGATCGACCGGGCAAGCGCATGAACCGCGGCCGGCTCCGAGGCAGCCTCGATCAACTCCACCGGGGAAAACCTCGCGCCCAGCATACGGGCATGCGCCGGGCCGAAGAGCGACTCCTGCACCAATCCGCTCTCGACGCGCAGGCCGCTCATCCGCTCGACGGCCAGGGCCACGACCGGGTCCAGCCGGTCTTCAAAACCGAGGTAGAGCAGCTTGCCCGCGGCCACCCGCAGAGGAAGCGCGCCAAAGGCGTCCACAAACAGGCGCGGCAGCAGCGGGGCGAGCGCCTCGGCGTCGTGAAACTCCAGGGGCAGCACCGGGCAGCTCCACTGCACCCCCAGCGCCCGGGTCACCAGTTGCTCGTTCACTCCCTGCTGGCGCACCAGCCAGCTTCCCAGCCGCCCGCCTCCGGCCGTCTTCTGCGCCTCCAGCGCCTGGCGCAACTGGCCGCTGGTGACCCAACCCTGTTCGAGCATCAGAAGCCCAAGCGGAACGCGATGGCGATGGCTCTCCTGCGCCATTCCCCTTCCGTCCAGCTCGCGGCGCACGGCCGCGGAGACTCGCGCCGCCGTACAGGCCGCCGAACAGCTCCATCCCCCTTCAAAGACCGGCGCCTGGCGGCTGCGCCAGAGGTGCAACCAGCCGGAGCCGCAGCCGGGGTTGGCGCAGCTCTCGAAGAGCGCGCCGCGCGCCCGGGCCTGCGCCCCGGCGCCCAGCGCTCCCATTTCCGGGGCTTCCCGCGCCGGCTGGTCGTCGAGAACCGCAGCAAGCCGCGCCGCCGTTGCCGAGTTCAAGGAATTCCTGCCCCGGTTCCAGCTCAGAATAGGCATCGTATGCTCTCCAGACGCTTTCTGGGCGCGGCTACCTCCGTGATCCGCAGGCCAAAGTTGCCGTTGACCAGCACCACCTCGCCGCGCGCCACGATCTTGTCGGCGACGATCAGATCCACCGGGTCGGCCACGTTGCGATCCAGTTGCACCACGTCGCCGGGGCCGAGGTCAAGAATCTCGCCCAGAGGCAGCTCCTTGCAGCCGAAGCGCAGCGCGGCCTCAAGCTCGACATCGAGCAGCAGGTCGATGCCCGCGCTGAAGCCCGGCGGCGGAGCCTTTGCGTTAGCGGCGGCGGGCTCCGGGAGACTGGGCGATTGGGCCGCCGGCCGGGGAGCGCGCACCTCGTCGCGCACCAGAATCGCCCAGGCGCGCTCGCCGGATTTCAACTGGAAGGCGCGGGAGACCTTGCTCTCTCCGGCGATCTCCTCAAACTTGGTTACGCGGCATTTCCTGCCCGTCTTGGCCAGCAGCTCTCCGGCGGCGGCCTCGGCCACCTCTTTCAGAATCTCGCCCCAGCCGGCCTTCTGGTCCACGCCCTCGCCCACCAGCGGCGACTCCAGAAGAGCGGGATCGAGGATGACCGAGAAGCGGCCCTCCTCGTCTCCGGCCAAGGTGGCGGCAAATCCAAATGCTCCAGCCGCCATGGGCTTGGGCAGCGACTCAACGAGCTCCGGCTCTCCGGCCAGCGCCTGGGAGAAGAGCGCGGCGGCAACTGAGGTCCAGCAATCAAGATAGGTCTTCATCGTTCAGCCTCGGCGACCCGCCGCTCGATGCGGGCGGCGCGAAAGCTTCCCTGGCGGATGGGCTGCGCCGTCGCCAGCGTCTGGCCGCCGACCCGCCACTCGGGCAAGGTGTTGGCGGCAAGGCCCAAGGGCAGAACCGCGCCCGCCTCAAGATTCTCGATGACGCTGGCCATCAGCCGCACCGTGGGCAGTTGCAGGCTGCCACCGAAGCGAATGCGGCGCGCCGCGGCCTCCATGCGCTCCCGCGTCTCGCCGCCGTGGCGGCGCCGCCGGGCCCATTCCGAGGTCAGCCGGCGCAGGATGGTGTTCGCTACCACCGCCGGAAAGGCCAGATTCAGTAGCCCCGAGCTGTGCGGCATGCGAATCTCAAAACTCAGGCAGAGGGTCTTCTCGGCCACCGACATGATGCGCGCCACCTGGGTCTGCATCTGGCGGCGCTCGAAGTTGAAGCTCAGCCCCACGGGCTGCCAGGCCGCGGTCAGCTCGCGGCAGACGATCTCGACCACAGAGGCCAGGATCGACTCCTCGATGTCGGTCAGCTCGCGCAAGGGCCCATCCCGTCCCTCGCCGCCGAGTAAGAGATCAATAATGGGAGGGGCCAGAGCCAGATCCAGTTGCAGCACGGCCAGCGCGCCCAGGGGCTCCATGCGGACCGAGGCTACGTAGCTGATCTCGGGAATTCGCAAGAGAAACTCGTTGAAAGGGATCTGTTCGGCCGAAACCAGGTTGACCTGGAAGCGGGTGCGCAGCCAGGCGGCCAGGTTGTGCGTCAGGTTGCGGGCGAACAGGTCGTTCAACATGCTGATGGCGCGTAACTGGTCGTTCGAGATCTGACCCGCCAAAGAGAAGTTGTAGGGCGTCACCCGGGTCTTCGCGCCGGCCTGCTGCGCCTCGGGCGCGGTGCTGCGTGCGGCCTGAAAGAGGGCGTCTATCTCGTCCTGTTTGAGTGTCTTTTCCATTCCCTGCTCTCTCCTTGTGGAATCCCTCGCTCCCTACGACTCATTCATGGCTGCTCGGCGCTCAGCGGCGCACCCGCTCGACCGGCTTGCGCGCCCGCAGGCGGTCGAAGGCTCCGCGCGCCGCCAAATCCTTGAGCGCGGACCTCAGATGCACCACCGCCGAGGCGTGCACCTGCGAGACCCGCGACTCGACCACCCCCAGCGCGAGGCCGATCTCGCGCATGGTCATCTCCTCGTAGTAGTAGAGGCTCATCACCAGCCGCTCCCGGTCGGGCAGATTCTGAATCGCCTCGGCCAGCCGCTCCTCGAGCTCGCCGCGCAGGCAGCGGAAGAGCGGGTCCTCCTCCGGTCTTCCCGGCACATAGGCCAGTTCTTCCTCGCCTGAATCTTCATTGCGCTCCATGTGCAGCGTGCCGATCTCCAGGCCCTTCAGGTCGCCCAGCAGCTGCTGATACTCCTCCAGTGCGAGAGCCATCTCCTGCGCCACCTCGGCCTCGTTCGGCGCGTGGCCCAGCCGGGCCGTCAGCACCCGGATCGACTCCTCGACGGCGCGGCCCTTCCGGCGCAGCTCGCGCGGGCTCCAGTCGAGGGTGCGCAGGCTGTCCAGGATCGCGCCCCGGATGCGGAACTGGGCATAGCTGCGGAACTGGACCTTCTTGTCCGGGTCAAACTTCGAGAAGGCGTCCATCAGCCCCACCACTCCGGCCGAGACCAGGTCCTCGATCTCCACATGCTGCGGCAGCCGCTCATGGATGCGGCGAGCCAGAAAGCGCACGATCGGCAGGTGATCGAGCAGAACCCGCTCCTGCTCGCCGGTCAGCACCGGAAGCTCGGCGCCTCCGGGCGGATAGCCGTCCCCCTGAGCGCTGCGTCGCGGCATCGCTGGGCTCTTCGCCCCCTGCGCGGCTTCGATTCCCATGGCCAACCCCTTCAACGAACTCCCGACGGTTTCAGGTTCGCTATTCCCTGTTCCCTGTTCCCTATTCCCTGTTCCCTAGTCCCTGTTCCCTAGTCCCTGTTCCCTCATCGCACCGTTCCCACCGGGCGCAGGCGAATCTCGGCCGGGATCTCGGCGGCGGCCACCACGGCCAGCCGGGGCAAGACCGGCTCCAGCCAGCGCTTGATGTGATAGCGGGCAGGACTAGGGGCTAGGAGCACGGGGAGTGCCGCGGCGGAGGAGGCGGGGATAAGCCGCCTCAAAGAATCGGTCAGGCGGCGCAGGACCGGCGTGCCCGCAGCGCCGCCAGAGGAGAGCATCCTCTGCCCGGTCTCTGGAGAAAGCGTGGCCAGAATCTCCTCTTCGAGCGCTCCGTCGAGAAGCAGCACTGGCAGTTGGCCCTCCGGGTCGAGCAGCGGCTGAATCAGCCTCCGCCCCAGCGCCTGGCGCGCGGCCTCGACCAGGGCAACCAGGCTCTTGTTCACCGGCGCGGTCTCAAGCAGCGCTTCGAGGATCGTGCCCAGGTCGCGGATCGAGACCCGCTCGCGCAGCAACTGTTCGAGCACATGGCCGACCTCGCCCAGCGAGAGCAGCTTGGGGACCAGTTCTTCCATCAGTTTGGGATGGCTCTCGTTGAGCGCGTCCACCAGCCGCTTGGTCTCGGCCCGGCCCAGCAGCTCGTGGGCGTGGCGGCGGATCAGTTCGCCCAGATGCGTGGTGATCACCGTGACCGCGTCCACCACCGAGTAGCCGGCGGCGATCGCCTGGTCCTCGAGAGCCGGAGCGATCCAGATCGCGGGCACCCCGAAGGCCGGCTCCCGCGCCTCCTTTCCGGCCAGCGGGCGGCGATTCGGATCGCCCGAGACGGCCAGCAGTTGCGGCCCCTCCGTCTGCCAGCGGCCGATCTCCATGCCGCGCAGGCTGAAGAGGTATTCGCGCGGCTTGAGGCGCAGATTGTCGGAGATATGCACCGGGGGCACCAGAAAGCCCATCTCCGAGGAGAGATGGCGGCGCAGCGAGCGGACACGGTTGAGCAGTTGGCCGCCCTGCTTCTCGTCCACCAGCGGAATCAGTTGAAAGCCGATCTCCAGGGTCAGCTCCTCCAGGCGCAGCAGTTGCGCCAGATCGGAGCTGGCCGCCTCGCCGGCCTTCTTCTTCTCGCTCACCGCAAGCTCGGCCGGCGGGGCCGCCGGAGGGCTGGCCGCGACGTGCCGTCCGGCCAGGTAGAGAGCTCCGGCCACCATCAGGAAGGGAATCTTGGGCAGTCCCGGAATCAGGCACATGGCCCCGGAGACCAGGGCTGCCAGGTAGAGCGTGACCGGCTTGGCCAGTAGCTGCTGGCGGAGCTCGCCGCCCAGCAGGCCCGCCGAGTTGGCGCGGGTCAGCGTGATGCCCCCGGCGACCGAGACCAGAAGAGAAGGAATGAGCGTCACCAGCCCATCGCCCACAGTCAGCACTGTATAAGTCCGCGCGGCCTCACCTAGCTCGATGCCTTGTTGGAGCGTTCCAATCAGCAGGCCGGCGATGATGTTGATGCCGGTAATTAAAATCGTGGCCAGCGAATCGCGCTGGTTGAAGCGCGCCGCGCCGTCCATCGCGCCATAGAACTCGGCCTCGCGGGCGATCGCCTGGCGGCGCCTGCGAGCCTCGGCCTCGTCGATCAGCCCGGCGTTCATATCCGCGTCGATGGCCATCTGCTTGCCCGGCAGCGCATCGAGGGTGAAGCGGGCAGTGACCTCGGCGGTGCGCACCGCGCCATGAGAGACCACTAAGAACTGGATGGCGATCAGCGCCAGGAAGAGCACGAAGCCGACGACATAATTCCCGCCGACGACGAACTGCCCGAAGGCCTCGATGACCTTGCCGGCCGCAGCCGTGCCCTCCTGGCCGTGCAGCAGAATGCGGCGGCTGGAGGCGATGTTCAGGGCCAGGCGGAAGAGGGTCAGCAACAACAATAAAGTCGGAAAGACGCTCAACTCGACGGCCCGCCGGATCTGCACCGAGGAGAGAAAGACGACGATCGAGGCGGCCATCGAGATCGACAGCAGAAAGTCCAGGCCGAAGGCCGGCAGCGGCACCAGCATGACGAAGATCACGCTGATGGCCACCAGCGGCAGGACGTACTCGCGCAGCCGCTGGAGAATCGAACCGGCGGGCAAGGTATTGGCGGCAAGGGCGGCGGTGCTCATTGGGAACCTCCCGCAAAGGGTGGACGGCCGGAACCGGGTCCGGAGCTAGATTGCGCGGCGGCCCGTGCGTTAGCCTCGCGGACGCGCCGCTCGCGCAACTCTGCCTCGACGCGCTGGCGGTAGAGATAGGCCAGGATGGCCGCAACGGCGGCATAGAGATCGGCCGGGATGGCCTGGCCGACCTCGACCGAGCGGTAGAGCGAACGGGCCAGCGGCGGGTTTTCGATGATCGGCACCCCCGCCCAACGGGCCTCGGCCTTGATCTCCTCGGCCAGCAGGTTGCGGCCCTTGGCCAGCACCTTGGGCGCCTCCATGGTGACAAAATCGAAGCCCAGGGCTACGGCATAGTGGGTGGGATTGGTCAGCACGACGGCGGCTTTCGAGACGTCGTCTTTCACCTTGCGCCGCCGCGCCTGACGCTGCAGGTTGCGAATGCGGCCGCGAATCTGCGGATTGCCCTCGGTCTCCTTGAACTCGTCGCGCAGATCCTCGCGGCTCATCTTCAATCGGGACTCGCGGCTCTGCCACTCGACCAGGTAGTCGATCGCCGACCAGGCGAAGAGCAGCCAGGCGGCGGCCAGCAGCATTCCGTAGACATCCGAGCCGAGCATCTCCAGCCGGGTCATGGAGAACGGCGGCATGGCCAACTGCCGGGCGATGCGCTGCACCGCGAAGACCCCCAGCAGGCCGGCCGGGATCAGCGACTTGGCCAGCCGCGCAGCCGCGCGCAATGAGAAGAGATTCTTAACGTTCGAGACCGGATTGATGCGGTCCAGCTTGAAACCCACCGCCCCGGCATGAAAGCTGACGCCGCCGGTCTGCAGGAGTCCCGCGCCCAGAGCGGCCGCGGCCACCGCGGCCATCATCACCGCCGGCGGGCCCAGGACCTCCAGGCTCAGGCGGCGAATGGACAGCAGCGTGGGCTCGACTTCGGCCGGCTCCCAGCGGCCGGGAAGACCCAGATCGAGAAAGCCGGCAAAGCTCGCTCGCCAGACGATGAGAAGCCGGCTGCCCATCGCGCCCAGCACCATCACTCCCGCCAGGGTTCCCGCAGCGGCCGAGAGCTCGCGGCTGTGCAGGATGTCGCCCTCCCGGCGCGCCTTATCCCTCCGATGCTGCGTTGCCTGCTCGGTGCGCTCTCCGGCCATCGGCTATCCTTTCGCCACAGGCAGGGCAATCAGCCGCTCGGCCAGGTCCAGGAGGCCGCTGAAGCGGGCCTCGATGAAGCGCGGCCACAAGGCCAGCGAGCCGGTGAGCAGAGCGAAGCCGGTCAGCGTCTTCAGGGGTACGGTCAGGCTCATCACCGGCAACTGCGGGCTGAGCTTGCCAAGCAGAGACACGGCCACCTCGACCAGTAGCGTAGCGGCCAGCACCGGCGCGGCCAGCTCGACGGCGGCAAGAAAGATGCCTCCGGCCGTGCGCACGATCCCCAGAGCCGAGGCGGGGGCCAGGGCGTAGCTGCCCAGCGGCGCCACGCGAAAACTGCGCACCATCGAGGCGAGCAGAATCCGGTCCAGGCCGGCTCCGATCACCACCAGCGTTCCCATCAACTGAAAGAGCTCGCCCAGCAGGGGCGTCTGGATCGTCGAGGCGGGGTCCAGCAGGTTGACCAGCGAGAAGCTGAATTGCAGCCCCGCGATCTGGCCGGCAAAGAGCAGCATCTCGTTCAGCAGCGTCAGCGTCAGACCATAGACCAGCCCAATCGCCAGCTCGCCCAGCAGGGCAGAGAAACCAAGAGAGACCTGGGCCCCCGGCAGCGCGGCCACCAGCGGAGCCAGCAGAAACGCCACCGCTCCCACAAAAACAGCCTTCGCACGCAAGGGAAGCGCGGTCGAGGAGAAGAAGGGCGCGAAGGCCACCATCCCGCTCACCCGCACCAGGGCCAGCGTCATGGCGCAAAGAAAGTTGCTCCAATCCAGCGGGCCTGGGTGCGGCATTTTCTCATTCCTTTCAGCGAGGCGTTGCCTCTACCCCAAATAACGGTGCAGATCGGTCAGCAGCAGCCGCGTATACGCCGCCATCCGGGCCAGAAACCACGGCATCCCCACCAGCAGAATCATGGCGATGGCCCCCAGCCGCGGCACCGAGGTCAGCGACTGCTCCTGCAGGCTGGTCAGGGTCTGAATGAGGCTCAACACGAAGCTCAGCAGGGCGGTCGCGATCAGCAGGGGCGCGGCAAGAATCAGCGCCTCCTTCATCAGTTGGCGCAGCAGTTCGGCAACCAGGTCGGGTGTCATCGGTCTCCCCCCTAAAAGCTCTTCAACAGCGAACTGGCCAGCAGGTTCCAGCCGTCCACCATCACAAACAGCAGAATCTTCAACGGCGTCGAGACCACCACCGGCGGCAACTGGAACATGCCAATCGAGGTGGTGATCGCCGCCGTCACCATGTCGATCAGCAAAAATGGCAGAAACAAGACCGCGCCGATGGCAAAGCCGGCCTTCAGCTCGGAGAGAATGTAGGCCGGAACGACCACCCGCATCGGCAGGTCGTCCGGCTTGTCGGGCCGCGGAATCTGGCCGGCCGAGGTAAACAGCGCCAGGTCCTTCTCCCGCGCGTAGCGCAGCAGGAAATGCTTCACCGGCTGGGCTCCGCGGTCGATCGCCTCGATGCCCGTAATCTGTCCCGCGCGATAGGGCTCGACCGCCTGCTGGTCCACCTGATTCAACACCGGAGTCATCAGAAACCAGGTCATCATCAGGGCCAGGCCCATCAGCGTGGGATTCGAGGGCGCGGTCTGCGTGCCCAGCGCTTGGCGCAGAAAGTGGAAGACCACCAGCAGCCGCACCAGAGGCGTCATGGCCATCAGAATCGCGGGCAGCAGCGTGATCAGCGTGAGAACAAGAAGAATCGTCCACGGCGTCGAGTCCGAGGGATGGAGCCGTGCATTGAGGTCGGGCAACATAGGAACGGCCGCCGGCGCGGCCAGCATCAGGAGAGCTACCATGAGACCCTCGCGGCGAGCTTCGCGGCCGGCCGCGCCTCGCCGTCGATGCGGACGACATTGCGATTGTTTCGCGTCTGAATCGGCCGCTCATCGAGCGCGTAAAATGCCGGCGAGCCCTCCGGCGATGTGACAACCAAAAATCTCCGCCCCTCCGCCTCGACCAGCGAGAGCGACTGGCGCGGAGCCAGCGCGATGCGCTCCACAAGTTCGAGCCGTGGCCGTGCGCGCCCTCCGGGCCGCAGCCGGCAGAGCAACCATCCGACCCATCCGCCCACGGCCGCCTTCTTCTCGCTTACTTTCATCGATCGACCTCTCCCAGCACCTAGTCCCTCAGTCCCTAGTCCCTAGTCCCTTCGCTTCACACCATCCGTGTCACGCGCACCGCCAACTGCGAATCGACCACCTCGAACTCGCTCCAGGCCAACTGCACATCGCCCGCGGCCAGCGGCAGATCCTCGCCATGCGCCCATTGGGTCTCGATCACCTGGCCCGGCTCGAGAGCCAGCAGGTTCCTCACGCGAAACTCCCGCACCGGCACGGCCACATCGAGCTCCACCGGCAGCCGCGCCACCGGCCCGTAGAGCGCAATCCCCGTCCCCTCCGCCGGTGGATGCGGCGACGTCACCAGCGCCTGCTCGGCCTTCCCCTCGGCCGCTGGCGCCGGAACGGGCGGACGCGGCGGCGCGACAGTCTGCGGCGGCATTGCTTGTGCGGTGGCCATTCGGTGAGAAATGAAGCAGAAAGATGACCAGAAGCGGGACAGTAGGATTGGGAAGAGTTAAGAATGAGGCCGCCCAGCGCTCGCCTCGCCCTGCCCGTTGAAACCTTCCAATCCCATCGCTGCTACACTGAATGAGGGATCATCCGCGGCTTCGGCGCCGCCATCGCGCCCGGAATCCGCTTCAAAACGAGGTCGAAGTTCATGCCCGAATCGAATGAGGAGAACCGCATTACCGCCGTCAGCCTACGCCTGAAAGTCGGTCTGGCCGAGATGCTTAAAGGCGGCGTCATCATGGATGTGATGAACGTCGAGCAGGCGCGCATCGCCGAGGAGGCCGGCGCCACCTCGGTCATGGCTCTGGAGCGCGTGCCGGCGATGATTCGCGCCGAGGGCGGAGTGGCCCGCATGGCCAAGCCCTCGCTGATCAAACAGATCATCCAGGCGGTCTCGATTCCCGTGATGGCCAAGGCCCGCATCGGCCACTTCGCCGAGGCGCAGATTTTGCAGGAGCTGGGCGTCGACTTCATCGACGAGAGCGAGGTCCTTACCCCGGCCGACGAGGCCCATCACATTGACAAGCACGCCTTCACGACGCCCTTCGTCTGCGGCGCACGCAACCTGGGCGAGGCTCTGCGCCGCATCGCCGAAGGCGCGGCCATGATCCGCACCAAGGGCGAGGCGGGCACCGGCGACGTCGTCCACGCCGTGCAGCACATGCGCCAGATTACCCGCGAGATGCGCGCCCTGACCGTCCTCAGCGAACAGGAGCTCTACGCCGCCGCGAAAGACCATCAGGCACCCTATGAACTGATTCGCATGGTCGCCCAGACTGGCAAGCTGCCCGTGCCGAACTTCTCCGCAGGCGGCATTGCGACACCCGCCGATGCGTCTCTCATGATGCAGTTAGGCGCCGAGGCCATCTTCGTCGGGTCAGGTATCTTCATGAAGGAGCGAGCCACGCCTCTGGATGTCGAGAACGACCCCAAGGAGCGCGAAGAGGCCGTCTCACGCGCCAAGGCCATTGTCATGGCGACGACGCACTTCAACGACCCCAAGCTCCTCGCCGAAGTCGCCGAGCAGGTTACCGGCACAATGAAGGGCCTGGCCGCAGCCAGCCTCGATGAGTCTCAGTTGTTACAGACCCGCGGCTGGTGAACACCTGCGGCGGGGCCAGCGGCCTTTGGCATGGCTCGCTCGATCATTGCTGATTGCGTCCGATGTGACTTCACTCCATCGCTACGGGACGAGTTGGCTTGGGAGGGGCCGTTAACACAGGGTTATGCTTCGCTTTACCCTGCCGCCCCAACACGCAATGACTGCTTGCCTGGGGACCCCAGCCCTTACAAATAGGCGGGCCTTTTCGATAGCTCAGAAGCCAAACTTATGCAGATCCCTGCGCATGTTCTTTGCGACTCGCCCATGCTCGTACCATGCGAGCAACACCTCGGCTCTTGGCAATTCTCGATTCAATCCATTCGTCAACATCAGATTCGAGCCAAGCCACGGCCCGTGCCCCAAGATCGATGGGAGACGGAAACTCCCCGCTAGAAACTTTCAGGTAGATGGAAAACCGGCTATGCGGAACACGCCTCTGTACTTCAGCGAGTCTGAGGAACCTTTCAGACATAGATTCTCCTTTCGTTGCCGGGGAAATATGGAGGACACGAGAAACAGAATAAATCTCTTATCAATGAAATCAAAAGCAACTTGTCTCATGTGAAAAGGACACTGAAAATGGGCAGTGAGGGACTCGAACCCCCGACTTCCTGCTTGTAAGGCAGGCGCTCTAACCAGCTGAGCTAACCGCCCACACGAGGTGGGAAGACCAATGCGTCCTGTCATCATCATATCAGCGCTTGACCAGCCTGCCGGGCACCTGCGGTGCGGCCAAACGCTCGCTATTCGCTCGCATGAGGTTCGTTACTTCCCATCCCGCGCCAGAACTAAAGACAAACCCACGAGCAAGCCCCTAAAAAGGTATGTCCGAATCGTTGACCAAGGCCGGTGTTTTGGCCCCACCCACTGCTGTGCTGGAATATGATATGGACACCGGGGGAGGACTCGAACCTCCGACCCCCACCTCGACTCGGGCCAGGTTATCTTCCTTGGCAGGGAGACTTGGCCTCTGTTGCTTGTGGCGCTCTATCCGGACTGAGCTACCCGGTGATCCTGTTGTCAAACGCTCCTGTTTCTGCCTTTTGACGAACTCTCTTTGAGATAAACCCTGTTGTGCCGCGATTTCCAGCTTTTCGACGAGTCCAGTCAGTTCAAACTTACGAACTTTGGGCTT
The DNA here is from genome assembly GCA_963710875.1 of uncultured Acidobacteriaceae bacterium. Lineage (GTDB taxonomy): Bacteria > Acidobacteriota > Terriglobia > Terriglobales > Acidobacteriaceae > Telmatobacter. The sequence goes on from CAVQBW010000007.1 coordinate 600,835, forward strand.
ACCTTCAGCAGGCGCGCTAGGCTTCAATCGCCTTATGAAGCCCTTCCTCTCCAGTGCTTCCAGCCGCCTTTCAATGGTGCGTCGGGTGACCCCCATTCGCTGGGAGATCAATGCCGGCGAAGGAAACGGTAGGTTGTAGGGCCCCCACCAGTGGAGAGAGAGATTCAACAAAATGACAACGTCCGTGGAATCAAGCCCTAGGTACTGCTGCGCCCGGAAGAGGACGTTTGGTACGACCTGAAACCCTGCTCGGCCAGCAACGCCCCACTTTTTGAGTTGCGAGTCGTTCGGAGCAGCGGAAGGCATCATTTGCTCGACAGGCACGAGTTTGGAGGTAAGCACTGACACTCCTCCACTATAAATCGAAAACGGCACGCAAACTATAAATATTAATTCTGCGACACTGCCGCCGCACTTTATTTTCGGTCCTCGCAAGCGAGATGGGCAGCGTTACGGACTGGGGATACCACCGAGCCGGGTGCCGGGTGCCCCATCCATCGCTTTCTTCTAGCGATGGGCGGGTGGCCTACATCTCGACTTTGAGATGTGGGAGACGAAGAAACTCGGCGGTGCCCCATCCCCCGTTTTCTTCTAGCGAAGGATGGAAAGCCACTCCCAATCTTTCCTCGACTAAGCGCAATTCAAGCCTTGGGAGCTTTCGAAGCGAGAATCTGCGGACGCTCGACGAGCGGAGCCTCAAATGCCCACTCGTAAGCTTCAAAAGATTCGGTCTTCAGACCGAACGGAGAAAATAGCCGATTTCTATTTTTCTAGTACCATAAAGTGCAATGGGCATCGACCAATGGCAAAATTTCTTCGTGATGGTAGGTAGCGGAGCGGCAGCTCTCACGGGCCTGGTCTTTATAGCCATGTCGATCAATCTCTCGATCATCACCCGGGATGCAACCCATAAGAATCGCGCCATAGCAACATTGACGGGCTTCACTGCCGTCTTCATGATCTGTGGATTCGCCCTCATTGGAAATCAAAGCTATCGATCGATCGGCGTTGAATGGTTGGTAGTCACGCTCGTTCCGACGATTACTTACATACGAGTCTACGTCCAGGCTACAAAAATCGGCAGAAGCTCCGTGGGGCTCAGCATTGGTCGCTTCATCGTGGGCACAACTTGTTACGTAGCTCAGATCATAGGTTCTGTCTTGCTTATATCAGGATATGTTGCCGGACTTTATGTGGCCTCGGTAGCTATGGTGCTCTCATTCGCTTTTTTCATTTCAGCCGCGTGGCTCCTCATCACCAGCATTCACGAGAATAAGGTTTGAATAACTGTCAATGACCCCAAAATCAAATATTCATAACTTCAATCTTCGACTTTAAAGGGCTTGCCGGGTGCCCCATCCTTCGCTTTTTTCTAGAAAAGGGTGGGAAACCACTACTCTCAATAAGCCATTGCCAAGGCCGCTGGCCCCACCGCAGGGGACCGGGCTTCCCATCTTTCGCATTTTCTCGATAAAGGTTCGTCTTTCCCTTATCAACGGAAATTCATCCCTTTGCCGCCTTCGAAGCCAAAATCTGCGGCCGCTCCACGACCGGAGCCTGAGCAAACAATTCACTCGCCTTCGCAAACAAAAGCTTCGCCACCTCACCATTCAGATGGGCGTTTCTGGCGTTCTCGTCCGGAAAGGTATCGAAGATTCCGTAGCGGGAAGAGTCAAGCTTGATCGCATACCAACTCGTTGTTCCCATCTCCTGCATCACAAGTGGCCGCGCAGAGATCAGGAATTCCTCAACCGCACTTTCTTTCCCAGGTTTCGCATGCAGAATCACTAACAATGCAAATCTGTCCATGAAAACGCCCTCCTCTCTCTCGTGTGAGATGCAGGAAGCAATCCTGGGCTTCAGAGAGATGGACCAAGTGGAAGAAGCTTTGTGATCCCGTTAAGAAACAATCACTTCAGAAAGACCTGTTCCGTTGCAATTCTGAGCGAAGACCGCCATTCTGACCTTCTCATGCACTTGGTCGCAAGGCCGGCAAGCCGTGACGGTTTCTTCCGCGAGTCAACGGCGGGTGGTGGCGAATAGAATTGTTTTCAGGTGGCCTAATTTGCAGGCGAAGATCAAGTCGAATAACCCCTGCTAAAGGCGGAAGATTCAGCCTGACGAAGACAGAGAAGCAACCGAAGTCCCACGAAAACGCCCGACCAGCGCCGGATCGTCCGCGCATCGGCGTACTCGCCATTCAAGGCAACTTCGCCAGCCACGCGAACGCACTCACCGAGGCCGGCGCCGACCCGGTCGAGATCCGCAAGCCGGGCGAGCTTGCCGGGCTGGACGGACTGATCTTGCCGGGTGGTGAGTCCACCACGATCCTCCGTTTTCTCGAAAAGCACCGCTTCTTTGAAGCCTTGCAGGAGTTTTGTGGGAAGAAACCAATCTTCGGCACCTGCGCGGGAGCGATCCTGCTGGCGCGCGAGGTTCTCAATCCGGCGCAGCGCTCGCTGGGGGTGCTCGATGCCGTCGTCGAGCGCAACGCCTACGGCCGCCAGATCGACTCGGCCATCGTGACCGCCCAGACCGCTCTGCCCGGCGGGCCGCTGGAGATGGTCTTCATTCGCGCGCCGCGGATTGTGGAGACCGGGGCAGGTGTCGAAGTGCTGGCCCGGCGCGAGGGCTTCCCGGCGCTGGTCCGGCAAGGCCAGGTCCTGGCCGCCACCTTCCATCCCGAACTCTCGGCAGACCGGCGGGTGCACCGGCTCTTCGTCGAGGCCGTCACGGCGGCCAGGCGGTAAAAGACCGTCAAAGCAAAGCGGCAGAGGCCGTTGCATGGCCCCAACCTTGTTTCCGGTAGCCGCCCGATCACCGGATTGAAATAATCGATCGAATTCCGGATGCGTCCAATCCAAAGTGAGAGTAATCTCTAGCTCACAGGGGTTCCGATGCCCGCGACTTTTACCCACAGACCGGCAAAAAAGAAACGGAGAGAACCGGGCGCAGGCGGCATCCCGCCGGTGGTGCGGCGGCCCACCGGCGGCGATGGCGACGGGGGAGACGGCGGAGGCGACAACTGGAAAAACGAGCGCGGCGGCCCGCGGGAGTTGCTGCTGCGCGTCCGTTTCTTCGTCTTCTCCGCGCTGGCGGCGGATATGCTCTTCTTTGCGGTGCTGGTGGCGATCTTCTTTGCACGGCAGGCGGGGACCCACATGGACCCCCTCACCCACGAGCAGATCGGCGACTGGCATCCGGTGATGCTGCCTCCCATCCTCTATCTCAATACGGCAGTGCTGCTGTTGAGCGGCCTCACCATGGAGTTTGCCCGGCGCAACATCTTCCGCGAGATCGATGTCCTGGAGGAGTGGCTGGGGCTGGGCCGGCCGGCGCTGCATCGCGCGCTGCCCTGGCTGGGCGCGACGCTGGCGCTGGGCGCGATGTTTCTTGGCGGGCAATGGATCGCCTGGAGGCAGTTGACGGCGCAGGGCTTTGCCTTCGATCGACATGCGACGCCGGCCAGCTACTTCTTCTACCTCATTACCGGCCTGCACGCGCTACACCTGCTGCTGGGCGTGCTGGCGCTCGCGATTTGCCTGTGCACGCTGGGCTGGCTCAAGCGCGTCGAGTTCCGCCAGATCGCCGTGGACTCGACCGCCTGGTACTGGCACACCATGAGCCTCGCCTGGCTTTTGTTGCTGGGCGTGCTTGCGCTGGGACAATAAGCAGGTTTTGAGCCGGTTTGCGCGCTCTTGAGTCTGCGATTGACCTGCATTATCTCTTGATCTGCCAAGCACTTCACTGAAGGAAAGCGAACAAAGAGTGAATCGGACCCCCGGGGGGTAGGGGGGGTGGTCTCCGGGGGGGTGGTACGGACCGGGCACATATCTGACAGATTGGACCGGCCGGAGCAGACATTCCTCCATGGTGTGCGCCGGGAGGGGAATTATCTGCAAATGTCTGCGGTGGGATACGCGCGGGTCGAAGTCTGTGGTCTCGAATCCTTGACGCGGCGCGTCATTTTTGCCATAGTTGCTCATGGCGGAGATTGTAAGGCGAGCCGCTCCGAATAAGTACCGCGACCGGCGCACGGAGCGATTCGCCGCCGGGGAACGCGTTAAGGAGTTTGAGGCATTCAAGGATCAGGCTGAGCACCGTCTGGATATTCTGGAGACGGCGGTGGATCGAACCGACCTGATGCATTTGCCCAGCAATCGCTTTGAGGCGTTGGGCGGCGACCGGAAAGGGCAGTTCAGCATTCGCATCAACCAACAATGGCGAGTGTGTTTTGAATGGCCGGAGGAGCAGAAACGGCCTTGCAATATCGAAATCTGCGATTACCACTCTTGAGGGAACGACGATGGCGCGCGATCCAATCCATCCGGGCAGGTTTCTGGCCGACGAACTTGATGCCCTGGGCATGAGCGTCCCCGAAGTAGCCGAGGTGTTGCACGTTCCTGCCAACAGAATCTATCAGCTTCTGAAAGGGCAGCGAGCCTTGACCGCCGATACGGCCTTGCGCTTGAGCCAGTGGCTGGGCACGTCGGCGGAGATGTGGCTCAATCTGCAAAAGCTCTACGAACTGCGCCTTGCCGAACAGAAGACCGGCAAGAAGATCAAGAGCACAATTGTCCGACGGGAATCGGCGCAAGCAGCCTAGCTGCGGCCAGCCGAACTTCCGAGTCTCAAGCGCGAGACCTTTACCACTAGCCTATGCGGCTTTATCGAATGGCGCAATCTTCGGCATCTTCTTTCGCCTGGCCTGAGCAAACTCATAGGAAGATTGCATATCGAACCAGAAGCTGGGATGCGTTCCGAGCGCTGCCGAGAGGCGCAGCGACATCTCCGCGGAGATGCCTGCGCGGCAATTGAGAATCTTGGAGAGAGTTACCCGCGAAACGTGAAGGTGTTTCGCTACGTGAGTAATGTTCATCCCTTCAAGGTATTCCTGAAGGACCTGGCCGGGATGCGCCGGATTGTGCATTTCAGTGGGCATATCGTCTCCTCATTCGGCATGGCGGAAGGACTTAATCATCCGTTAAGTATAACGCTATAGTTTACGGATGGCGAGTTCTTCGAGGGATTCCAAGGAGTGGAGTCCACTGCCTACCGGATTCCATATCCCAGAATCGAGCGCAGGCTGCCTTCGCTTGTCTCAACAGGTGTTGCGATCAATACGATACGCGATGTATAGTCACGGTGTCATTCCTTACCGGTTTCTCTCTGTTTGATCCTAGCCCAAAGCCGGAGGAAATCGTGGCAAACCTGATGCAGTGGATGAAAGCTATCTACGAGGCCTACGGGGTGCCCTATCCGCGAATTTCCCTTGTTGTCGTCTTCATCCTGGGCGGCCTTATTGCCGCAGGCGGGTGGCGGGTCCTTGGCAACCAAGTTGAAAAGGAAAAGCGGACTTCAACTTCTGCCCCTATCTCGGCAGGTCCAATAACAACCTCTGGAGACAAAAGTCCCGTTATCACCGGCAGCGGTAACAGCGTAACTTACGATCGACCATCGCAAGAGGATAAAGGACCAAAGCCACCGAAATGAAGGAGAAATCATGAAATTCTTCGTAATCCTAACATTGCTGGTGGGTATGCCCTGTTGTGGTCAATCAGCCTCCTCAGGAACAGTCGAGACAAAGGGGCAATGTAGCCCCGTCCTTTCGGGAGATGGGAATACCGTGACCCTAACCTGTTACAACGTTGACAGAAAGTTGGCCGATCAAATAGGACAACTTGTCGCCGATTCCAAACGGGACGACAGATCGCTAAAGGAAATCTCCGAAAAGCTGGATGCGCTCTTCACGGAAGTGAGAGATGCCAATGCTGTGCGAGTGGAAATCGTGCAGATTTCATCAAATGAGATGATGCAATCGCCCCACAGCGGGTTTGACACGGCCTATGTCTCAAAATGGCGCATAACACTGAGCGGTTCAGTACCTTCGCTCTACGTTTCAGCTTCTGGGCCTGTCGCCTACCTGCGTGTTTATCCAGAGGGAGGCGGAATAATCTCGGTCACAAGAGGTACAACGTTTGAAAATCTCTCGAACGCGTTTGGCCCGTACATTTTGGAGATTCTGTCAACCAGCCCTTCAACCTTTCAGCCAGTCGTCAGTTGCCAGGGTGTTCGCTGCGTCAGGCCGTGATAGTCGCAGTTCATACGCCACCCGCGAAAAGCAACCGCAGGTCCTTCGACTCGCTGCGCTTCGCTACGGTCGCTCAGGATGACAGATTAGCGGCGGTGCGGGCGTATTGGTAGGCGCAGTGAAGAGTTTGGACCCGCCGGGCAGCGCGACTCTACAAACACTCATCTACTCCATCGCGTGGGGGTCGGGGACGGTTTTCATGGCTTTGAAGTGGCGGACGTCGTCGCCCTGGACCCAGAAGATCACGTCTTCGGCGATGTTGGTGGCGTGGTCTGCGACGCGCTCGAGGGCGCGGGCGATCATCAGCGCGTTCAGGGCCTGCGGGGCCAGATGGCTCTCGTCTTCCATCACCTTGGTCAGCGATTTGTAGGCGGCGCGGTTCATGGCATCCACGGCGTCGTCCATGGTGAGCACCGCGCGCGCCATCTCGGAGTCGGCCTCGATGAACGATTGAAGGCTCTTGCGCACCATCTCCGCGGCCAGGGCCGCCATGCGCGGAATATCGACGGGCAGATCGACCTGGGCCATCTGCTCCATGCTGCGCACGCGGTCGCTGATGGCCTTGGCCCCGTCGCCCACTCGCTCCAGATCGGCGTTGATCTTGATGACACTCAAGATGAAGCGCAGGTCGATGGCCATGGGCTGCTCCATGGCCAGCAGGTCGAGAGCCGCCTGGTCGATGTCGCGCTCCAGGCGATTGATGGCGATCTCGGAGCGGTTGACCAGGTCGCAGATCGACAGGTCGCGCACGCGATAGGCCTCGATGGCGCGCTGTATGGCTTGCTCGGCGAGGCCCGCCATCACCAGTAACTGCTCCTTGAGGTCTTCCAGGCTTTGTTGAAAGCGTATGCGCGTCATCCGAACCTGCCCGTGATGTAATCCTCAGTGCGCTTGTCGCTGGGATTGGTGAAGATCTTGTGGGTCGAGTCGAACTCGACCATGCGGCCGTTGAGGAAGAAACCGGTCTTTTCGGCGACGCGGGCCGCCTGCTGCATGTTGTGGGTCACAATCACAATAGTGTACTGCGATTTCAACTGGAAGATAAGGTCTTCGATCTTGGAAGTTGAGACGGGGTCGAGAGCCGAGGCCGGCTCGTCCATCAGCAGGACCTCGGGGTCCACGGCCAGGGCGCGGGCGATGCACAGCCGCTGCTGCTGGCCGCCGGAGAGGCTGGCGCCGGATTTCTTTTTCAAGTCGTCCTTCACCTCGTCCCAGAGAGCGGAGTTTTTCAGCGATTTTTCGACGATTTCGTCGAGGGCGCGCCGGTTGCTGTAGCCGTTCAGCTTGAGCCCCGCGGCCACGTTGTCGTAGATGGACATGGTGGGAAAGGGATTGGGGCGCTGGAAGACCATGCCCACGCGGCGGCGAATCTCGACCGGCTTAGCGTCGGCGTAGATGTCGAGCCCGCCGATGAGCACCGTGCCGGTGACGCGCGCGACGGGATTGGTTTCGTGCATGCGATTGATGCAGCGGACGAAGGTGCTCTTGCCGCAGCCCGAGGGGCCGATGAGCGCCGTCGCATGGTTGGCGGGAATTTGCAGATTGATGTCCTGCAAGGTGTGGTTGGTGCCGTACCATGCGTTCAGGTTAGTTACCTCGATGCCGACGCCCACTTAGCTCGCTCCCTTCAAAACGCCGCGGCTGGTCACGAATCGCACCAGGGCCACTGCAAGCACAATCAAGATAATCAAGACCAGCGATCCAGCCCATGCCAGCCGGTGCCAGTCGTCGTAAGGGGAGATCGCGAAGACATAGATTTGCAGCGGCAGCGCTGCGATGGGTTGATCGAGGCTGGTGCTCCAGAACGCATTGCCGAGCGCCGTAAAGAGCAGCGGCGCCGTTTCGCCGGCCACGCGGGCAAAGGCCAGCATGCAGCCGGTGATAATGCCCGGCGAAGCCGTCTTCACGGTGATCGAAAGCACCGACCGCCAGTTGGGAATGCCCAGGCCCAGCGCCGCCTCGCGCACGATGTTGGGCACCATCAGCAGCATCTCTTCGGTGGTCCGGCAGACGGTGGGAATCATCATGATGCCCAGGGCCACGCCTCCCGACAGGGCGGAGAAGTGCTTTTCCGGAATCACCACCAGCGAGTAGGCCGCCAGGCCCATCACGATGGAGGGAACGCCGTTGAGCACATCGGCGGTAAAGCGGATCGCGTTGGCCAGTTTGGTTCCGCGTCCGAACTCGGCCAAAAAGATGCCGCCCCCAATCCCCATCGGAACGCCGATCGCACTCGCGACCGCAAGCAAGATTGCGGAGCCCAGAATGGAGTTGGCCATGCCGCCCCCCGGCTCGCCCGGCGGCTTGGGAATCTGGGTAAAGAAGGCCAGGTTCAGCGAACTGGCTCCTTTGAAAATGAGATAGGCGAAGATGGCCACCAGCGGCGTTACGACGATCACCGTAGCCAGGATGGCCAGGACCGTGACCGCGCCGTCGGTCAGCGTCCTCATCCGGGACCGAAATGCGAATTGATTCACGCTCACCAGAATCTCCTCACCGTGCCTGCGCCGGCGTTCCCCGCGTGACCGCCCAGACCAGCAACTGCGCCAGGGCGTTGACGATGATGGTCACGATGAACAGCGCCAGCCCAATCTCGATCAGCGCACTCAAATGCACGTTGTCAACCGCTTCGGTGAATTCATTGGCAATCACGGCGGACATCGACGTTCCGTTGGAAAGCAGCGAGCGATGAATTTCAGGCGTATTGCCGATCACCATGGTGACGGCCATGGTCTCTCCCAACGCGCGCCCTAGGCCGAGAATGACGGCGCCGACAATGCCGATGCGCGCATTGCGCAGCACGCCGGTGCGGATCATCTCCCAGCGCGTGGCGCCCAGCGCCAGCACTGCCTCGCGCTGCGAATAGGGCACCGCGGTCATTACCTCTCGCGTCAGCGAAGAGATAATGGGCAGGATCATGATGGCCAGAATCACGCCAGCCGCAACATAACCCAGCCCCGTGGGGTTCTCGTCGTTGAACAGGCCTGACCAGCCGAAGGTCCGGATGAGAACCGGATTGACGTATACCCTGAGCAGGGGCACCAGCACAAAAACCGCCCAAAGCCCGTAGATGATGCTGGGAATGGCCGCCAGCAACTCGGTCAGGAAAGCCAGCGGGCCGCGCAAGATCTGCGGACACATCTCGGTGAGGAAAATGGCCAGCCCGACGGCCAGCGGCACAGCCAACAGCAGCGCCAGGAACGAGGAAACCAGCGTACCGTAGATGAACGGCAGGGCGCTGAAACGCGAATTCACCGGATCCCAGTACATCGGCCCGTTGGTATCTGGACTGGTGAAGGACTGATAGAAGAAACGCAGCCCGAACATGTGCCAGGTCAACTGTGAACGCAGCACCAACTGCCAGGCAATCAGCACCACGATGACGAAGATGCTCAAAGCACACAGCACCATCAGCCACTGGAAGCCGCGGTCGGCGACCGCCGAGTTGCCGCGCGACAGCAGGTACGACCGAATCGCGGAGATCTCGCGCGGAGCGGCCGCAGCCGCAGATTGCTCGTCTGGAGCGCTGGGCTCTGGCTGAAATTTCGCTTGGGAGATACGAATCTCTGGCACTGGGACTATCACCTAGATCAGGCTAGCCGGTCAATGTGAATAGAAGGTTACAAAGAGAGCAAAATCAAGCGCATACGCGGTAAAAACCCGTCTGGCCACGGGAAACGGCGCCGCTTCGATCCAACTCGGTTTCCTTCTACATACGCTTCGATCTTCCATTAAGATGAGAGGCTGAGATCCGAAGGTCCGGCCGATGCGATCTATCTTAGCCTATTTTGTCGTTATGCTTGCCACCCTCGCCCCTCGCGCCCAGGATAGCCCGCCGGTTCAGCCTCAACCGGAGCCGAGCCACCGCGAGTGGAAGGCCTCGTGGATCACCCATCCCACAGCCCCGCTGCGGGAGCCATTGGTGCTTCACTTCCGCCGCAACCTCAGAATGGCTGCTGTTCCGGCGAGCTATCCGGTACGAGTCAGCGCCGATAACCGCTTCACTCTTTACGTGAACGGCCACCGGGCGGGTGACGGGCCGGCGCGCGGCGATCTGGCGCATTGGCGTTACGAGCGCTTCGATCTTGCGCCTCTGCTGCACGCCGGCCAAAACCTGATTACTGCTACGGTGTGGAACTTCGGCGTCTATGCGCCCCTGGCGCAGATCAGCGACCGCACCGCTTTCCTGCTGGAGAGCGAGGCCGACGGAGCCAACTCGATCAGCACTCCCGAGGGCTGGCAGGTCGAGCAGGAACTTGGCGAGCACCCCCTCGGTCCCGCGTCCATCAGTTTTAAGACCTATTACGCCTCCGGTTTCGGCGAAGAGATCGACGCGTCGCTCTACGACTGGAGCTGGAACGACCCCGCGGCCAATGGTCCGTCCTGGCTTCCCGCCACTTCGCCCATGCGCGGGAGCGTTTTGCCCGGTACGAACAAGGCCCACTCCGCCGGAGACTCCGACTCGCCCAACGCCTGGGCGCTGGTACCCGATGAGCTGCCGGCGATGGAGTATTCGCCAACAACTGTTGGCAACGTAGTGTGTATCGAGTCTTCCGGCAACAGGATTGGATGTGATGATCGCAGAAAGAAAGGCATCGGTAGGTGGGAAGATTCAGGTGAATATCCAAGATTCCCTGTTCAATTGGATGCGAATAGACATATTCATCTCCTCCTCGACCGCGACACCCTCACCACCGCTTACCCGCGGCTGACCGTCTCCGGCGGCAAAGGCGCGAAGATCCGGCTCACTTACGCCGAGGCCCTCTTCGACAAGGACGGGCACAAGGGCGACCGCGACGCGATCGACAACCGCAGTGCTCTCGGCATCAGCGACAGCTTTCTTCCCGATGGCGGCAAGCATCGCTCCTTTGAACCTCTGTGGTGGCGGACCTGGCGCTATCTCGACATCGACGTTGAGACCGGCAGCGAGCCGCTCACGCTTGAGTCGCTCACTGCCAGCTTCACCGCCTACCCCTTCGTGCAGCGCTCGAGCTTCCACTCCGGCGATGCGGAGCTGGACAAGATCGACGAGATCAGTTGGCGGACCGCGAGGCTCGACGCCCATGAGACCTACATGGACACGCCCTATTACGAGCAGTTGCAGTACGCCGGCGACACGCGCATTCAGATGCTCATCTCCTATGCGGTAACCGGCGATGACCGGCTGGCCCGCCAGGCGCTGCGCGCCTTTGACGACTCGCGAATTCCGGAGGGTCTGACGCAAAGCCGCTATCCCAGTTCGCTGCGGCAGATCATTCCTACTTTTTCGCTGCTTTGGGTCGGCATGGTCCACGACTACTGGCAATATCGGCCCGATCCTGGACCGGTTCGCGCCGCGCTTCCCGGAACGCGTACTGTCCTGACCTGGTTCGCCTCGCATGAGCAACCCGATGGCCTGCTCGGAAAGCTGCCATGGTGGAGCTTCGTCGATTGGGTTTCCTCCGGCGAGATTCCCACTTACGATGCGAATGGCGAGTCGTGCGTGACCACGCTTGAGTATCTGGGTGCGCTCGATGAGGCCGCCGATCTGGAGAAGAGCTTGGGCGACCGGAAGTTCGCCGCAGGATACAAGGCTCGCGCTGCTCACGTTCGCGCCGGAATCTTTGGCAAATGCTGGAATCGATCGCGCGGCCTGATTGCCGACAACCCCGATCAGAAGAACTTCAGCCAGCAGGCCAACATCCTCGCTGTCCTCTACGATGTGGTTCCCAAGGCGCACCGGCAAGAGGTTTTGAGCCAGATGCTGAAGATCGAGCCCGGAACCGCGCCCGGCGGCATCCTGGGCGCATCCTACTACTTTCGCTTCTATCTTGCTCGCGCGCTGGACCATGCAGGAATGGCGGACCAGTATCTCGACTCGATCGAACCTTGGCGCAAGCTGCTGCCTCTGCACTTCAGCACCTGGCCGGAGACTCCCGGCAACACCCGCTCCGACTCGCACGCCTGGAGCGCTCACCCCATCTACGACCTGCTTACGATGGTGGCGGGCATCGAGCCGGCCAGCCCCGGCTTTGCCACGGTCCGCATTGCGCCCCATCTGGGCGCGCTGCCCGCGCTCCAGGCAAGCTATCCGCATCCTCAGGGATTGATTGAGGTCGCGTATCAACGCCGGGGCTCCGGAGTGAACGCAACCATCACCTTGCCCGGCAGACTGACCGGCAAATTCATCTTCAAGGGCAGAAGCTGGCCGCTCAAGCCCGGAGTCAACCGAATTCAGACGCCGTGAAAATCTTCTCTTGCGGATCGCGAGCGCAAGCACGTAGAATAGTGCTACACAAAAACAGGTGCCGCTATGAAGACCAACGTCACGTTGAAGATTGAGGCTGATCTGCTTCAGGAGACCCGCGTTCTTGCTGCGGGAGAAGGCTCTTCTATCAGCGCCTTGCTGGCCACCCGGTTGGAGGAGGCCGTGCGCGAGCGCAAGGGATACAACCAGGCGCGACGGAGCGCCCTGGCAAGGCTGCGGTCGGGCTTCGACCTGCATTGGATTCCAAGCCGCTCGCGGGGTGAGATCCATGAGCGGTAAGTGCTTCGTCGATACTGACATTCTGGTCTACGCGCACGACCGTTCCGCCGGAGTGAAGCACATGCGCGCCCAGATGCTGCTGGAGCAGCTTTGGGGCTCCGGCTGGGGCGCATTGAGCACGCAGGTTCTGCACGAACTATGCATTCAGCTTTGCCGCAATGCAGACAATCCGATGCCGGTGGAGGAGGTGCGGCTGCTGATCCGCGACTATTCAGCCTGGGAGGTGGTTCCGAATACTCCCGCATCGGTGCTGGAGGCGCTGGAGATCGTGATGCGCCACCGGGTTCACTTCTGGGACGCGATGATTCTCGAGGCCGCCGAACGCTGCGGCGCAGCGGTTCTCTACTCCGAGCACCTGGCAACGGGAGAGCGGTATGGCGCGGTTCAGGTGGTGAATCCGCTGGCGGATCTGCCGTCTTAGAGCAGTTTCGCAGATTGAATGGACGGGAGCCTTGTCGGTATCCCAACCATTCCACAGAAAAACGCGGAATGGTTGGGGCACGGAAGTCTGCGGTAAAAAACTCTACAGTGAGGGCATTCCAATCCCAGGCCTCTGAATCGAGACCTGGGATTTTGGCATACCAAGCGTGAATCTTGCTAATTGGCAACGTTGATGGTGTAGACGGCCCACCAGAAAGTGCCGGTACTATCCTGCACGTTCACCTCAAAGGTGACCTGGCCGACCACTAAGGGCGTTCCGCTGATAGTCACGGTTCCACCGCTGATGGAAGAACTCAATCCGTCGCCCGGTCCATAAACCGTAAAAGTGTAGGGACTTTTTCCACCCGTAGCGGTGATCGTTCCCGAATAGCCTTGACCAACGGTTGCCGTCGCTGCCAGTGTGCTGGGATTGGTTGAGGGGAGCCACACGCCCGTATAGCCCGGATCGTAGTACACGAGCAGGTTAGAGCCATTGCCATTGCTGTCCGCGGTCGCAATAAGCCACTTGTACGCTCCTCCATCGATCATGGACGATGGGAGTGCAGGGCCGCCCGCGAAAGGATTACTGCCCCAGGTTATTGATTCGACGCTGCTTGACAGGTACCCTCCCCAATAAAAATACGTGTCGCTCTGACTCGGAAGGGAGGTCGGGTACAAGAGGAAATAGTTGTAACCGATGCCGTCAGTAATTGCAGGGTTGGTCCAATTAAAGTTTGGAGTCAGGTTTGTACCTACGCCCGCTGGAGAGGGATTGGCTCCAAAGTTGCCCACAACGCCAGTCAACTTTTCGCTCAGGGTTTGCTGGCTTCCATCGCTATAGGTGAGCACAAGCGAGTAGGAATCGTTGGTTTGTGGCGTGTTATAGAGATTGATACTCGAGTAGAACGAAAATCCGGGATTTTCAAAGCCGCGCAGGATGTCCTGCTTGGTGATCGCATTGGGCCCTGATTGGAGTTCTGCGCCAATCAGGTGCTTGGTCCCGTCAATGGCCTCGAATTGGATCGAGTATTGTTGCGTTGAGTTTGAAGAGGCGCCGACTGTCTGAGCGTTCTGCGTCGTCCAAGTCACGTAGCTTTCGCCGCCGTTTACCAAGGTCATATTCTGGGTCACTGGGCTGTCCGTCACGGTCAGAACGGGAAGATTTGTTCCTGGCGCTGTTTGAAGATCCCCATTGACTTCAACTCCGCTGTTGTTCTGGTCAACGAATGCAGAGTACTCATACGTTCCAGAGGGAAGCTGAATGCTATAGGATTGCGAAGCCTCCGGGTCTGCAATGCGCATGTAGTAAATCGGTGTGTTCGGGGCCTGGTTCTGAAAGGCAATATACAGAGGGTGGGTGGATGCGGCGGGAAGGGTGACAGTGCCGGTTACCGTGACGCTGCCCGCAGGCTGGCCAGGGGTGACGGGGCCAACCACCGGCGACCAAGAGCTGGTCGCACTGCCCGCCACACCTTGATAGCGGAAGTAGTAAGCTGTGCTGTCTGAAAGACCGCTCAAAAACCATGTGTTCGTTCCCTGGCCGATGGTCGCCGGGAAGCGCTGACTTCCGACCACGGTGGCACAGGCGGAGTCTGCACACCATTGAGCTGTGTAGGACGTGGCCACTTCCGCAGCGAGACCCAAGTCGTTAAAGACCGAACTTGTATCGAAGATATCAAGGAGCGACTGGGCACTCAAAACAACGCCTTGATCGAATGTCGTCACCGTAAGGGTGGGATTGAGAGCGGAGTTGAACGCAACCGGCGCGGGATCGGTCAGAGCGACGGTGATACCAGCCAGGTTGCCGGTGGCGCCGATGTCGGCGGCTGCGCTACTCGTGGGATCCGATGCATTGGGCGCCCCGTAGCCCAGTGCATCTCTCCACGCGACAATAGTGTAGTTGCCGGGCTGTACGCCATTGATAGTGAACGACCCCGGTCCCGTGATGCTGGTGCCTTGCATGGGAACTCCGCCGTCGCCAACCGCAACCAGATAGATCGGCCCCGTCGCGCTTCCGGAATAGGTGACCGTGCCAGTAATTGAGTAACCGACTGCGGCCGAGAAGCTGGCCTGCGGCGTGTTGTTATTAACGGTTACGCTCTGGGTTGCGGGCGTGAAGATGGCATTGGCAAGCGAGGGGGTAATGGTATAGGTGCCGTTGGGAACGCCCCCGAACGAGAAGCTTCCGTTACTGTCGGTGTCCACGGTCTGGACGGGATTGGTGCTGATTGAGACCTGGACCGTTGGCAAGGACACCGTAGGACTGGAAGACGCAGCGGCTCTGACAGACAAGGGAGTCTTTTTAGCGGAGGACGAAAACGCTGGGGCGGGGTTCGAAGAAGTGGCAGCGCTGCCAAACAAGACGTTGCCGGTGATGCTTGGCGTGTTGATGCTCAGACTCATTGTCGCCGTCGTGGACAGAGCGTTGGGCGTACCGGAGTCAGTCATCTGGAACGTGAGAGAGGTGGGTTGCGCAGCCGTGGCCGAACTGGCCGCAGAAAGTACTCCGTTTGTTTGGAAGGTCACGCCGGTTGGCAGCGTGCCGCTGGTGAGCTTCCATGTGTAAGGTGAAATGCCACCCGATCCGACCAACGTCGCCGAGGCAGCTACTCCTGGGATGAACAAAGGCAGCGAGCCGGTGAGGATTCTCTGGCTCGGCTGGAATCGTCACCGTCACGGAGCCGGATTTGGTCGTATCGGCCACTGAAGTCGCTGTGAGAGTCACTGTCTGCTGGGAGCCGGTAGCTGCAGGCGCCGTGTAAGTCGGCGAGGCCGCCGTCGAACTGGAGAGAGAGCCGGCGGAAGGCGCGGACCAGGTCACTCCGGCGTTGCTGGCGTCGTCGGTCACGGCCGCGGTCAGCGTGGTCGAGTCGGTTCCGTCGATCGTGGTCAACAACGCGGTCACCGAGACGCCGATGGACGGATCGATGGTCAGCGTCACTGAGCCGGATTTGGTCTTGTCGGCTACAGAGGTCGCCGTGAGTGTTACCGACTGAGATGAACTGGTGGATGCGGGCGCGGTATACGCCGTCGAGGCCGCCGTCAAGCTGGAGAGCGATCCAATTGCCGGTGTGGTCCAGGCGACTCCGGCGTTGCTGCTGTCGTTCGATACGGTCGCAGTCAGCGTTACCTTCCCATTTCCATTCACGGATGTCGAGGACGCGGCAACCGAGACGCCGATGGGAGATTGTTGGGGGGTACTGCCGCCGCTGCCGCATCCCGAGAGGCCGAGAAGAGCGATCATCGTGATAACGAAGAGACTTGCGGGCACACTGGTGCTTAGACCAGAAAGGAGGGATCTTGGCCTGGACATTTGGCAACCTTTCGACGGCTTGGATGGAGACAGCTAGAATTATACACAATCAATGCAGGCGAAGGAGCGCGGAACGCTGCAAGCCGGGGTAATCGCATCAAACTCTTTTGCAGATTATTTACGGCATCCTGCTAGCCTGAAGTTGAGTCGGCCGTCCGGAACAGTCCGGTCCGGCATGTACATCGGGGAAAATACCCACCCCCCGGTCCGATTCTCCGTTTGTTCGCTTCTCCCTGTCAGACCTCAGAGTGCTTCTCTTCCCTGGCCTCTGCTACTCCAGCATTTGCAAATCCAGCGGCTCTTCGAGCAGATAGTCCTTGCCGCGGAGGCATTCGAGGGCGCGCTTGAGCGCGGAGGATTTGCAGGGCTCGACGGTCATCACGAAGGGCAGGGCGTGCGAGGGGAAGCCGGGCTTCTGCACGATGGCGCGGATGTTGATGCTCTCGCTGGCCAGCGCGACGGTGATGTCGGCGATGATGCCCGGCTTGTCGTTGACCATGAAGCGGATGTAATGCGGCACTTCGAACTCGGCGCTCAACCCAGCCGGGGCCGCGGGAACCTTGACTCTCCGCGAGCCGTGCGCCAGGGCCAGCAGGTCGCTGACCACGGCGACTGCCGTGGGATGGCCGCCTGCGCCGTGGCCCGAGAAAACCACATCGCCGCCATACTTGCCGCTGAAGATCACCATGTTCTCGGTGCCGCGCGACCAGGCCAGCGGCGAGTGCAGGTCCACCAGCATCGGTCCGACGGTGGCCGCGATCCTGCCCTGGGCATGGTCGGCCCGCGCAATCTGCCGGATGGTGCAGTTGAGGTCGCGCGCGTAGCTGAAGTCGACGGCGGCGATCTTCGTGATGGGCTGCGGCGCGATCTCCTCCGGGTTCACCTCGACGCGCAAGGCCAGGCGCATGAGAATGGCCAGCTTGGCGCGCGCGTCAAAACCGCCCACATCCTCGGTGGGATCGGCCTCGGCATAGCCCCTGGCCTGCGCATCGGCCAGCACCGGCGCGTACTCCGCGCCCTCCTGCATCTTGCTCAGGATGAAGTTGCAGGTGCCGTTCAGGATGCCTTCGATGCGCTCGATGCGGTCGCCGGCCAGTCCCTGTTCGAGGCCGGGAATCACGGGAACTCCGCCGGCCACCGCCGCGCCGTACTTCAGGTGTCCGCCGGAGGCCGCGGCCAGCCGCTCCAGTTCCGAGCCGTGAGCGGCAATGAGCTTTTTGTTCGCCGTGACCACGCTCTTGCCTTCGCGGAGCGCGTGCCGCACCCAGCCACCGGCCGGCTCGAGGCCGCCGGCCAGCTCGACCACGACATCGACATCGTCCGAGGCGAGCAGCGCATCGGCGTCCTCGGTCCAGATGACATTCGAAGGTACCCAGTCAACGCGCCGCCGCGCCAGGCTGCGGGCGTAGACGTGGGTCAGTTCGAGGCCTTCGGGCTTGGAATCGACCAGAATTCGCGCCACAGAACTGGCCACCGTCCCAAAACCGAAAAGCGCAATGCGCAATGGGTGCTGTAAACGGGTGCTACCGGCTGAAAGTTCACTAGGATGCGCGGAGGGATTCGATGTGGACACGGTGGTTTCCTCTTTGGATTGAATAGGACGGTGCAACTATCGATGATACCTGACCCTGGAACACCAAGTTCTGGTCACAGAGCTGGAAGCGAAGGAACCGGCTGGTCACGATCCCGGAAAAAACGGCGTATTGGAAGACTCGGCAACGTGTGGAGAATCGGTTCCATGGATGAGCTAATGGGCACGGTTACTTTCTATTACTTTAGTACTGTGCAAATCTATACATTTCTTGTTGAACGTCCTCAGTTCTGTGAGCTAGTCTCTTTCCATTCTTAGTACGTCGGGCCACTTCCCCCTCTTATCAGGCCGACACCATTCCTCACAAACCGCATTCCCCAACGAGACGCCGAGGATGACCCCTCCCGGAGTCACGGGCGGTGTCCGGGGAACGCCAACCAAAAATCAAAAGGAGAAACTAATGATCCCCACATTGGTCTCGCTTCGTCGTGGCAAGGCGCTGATGGCCCTTGCTTTGTTCGCTCTGCTGCCGGTTTGCGCCGTTGCACAGACGACCTTTACTCCCCCAGCCGTAGCTCCCGTTCCCAACCCTTGTCCTCGATTCACCGCGGGCAGTACGGTTGTGAATCCCGTCGGGCTCTTCAGCTCGCACGGAATCCTCGCCGTCAATTTCTCCTATCAATCGAGAACCGACGACGAGGGCCGCACCCTCTATTGCTTCATGACGCCCAGCGGCCTTGAGAACCCCACCCTGCATGTGTTTCCCGGCGATCACCTGGTCATCACGATCACCAACAATACTCAGGCGGGCATGAATCCGATGGTACTGAATCCACCGAACTGCGGCGCCACGACGATGGACTCTTCTTCCGTGAACATTCACTACCACGGAACGAATACATCGCCCACCTGCGGTCAGGATGAAGTCATCAAGACCGTCATCAACACCGGACAAACCTTCCAATACAATGTGGCCTTTCCCTCGAATGAGCCGCCGGGACTTTACTGGTACCATCCTCACATCCACGGCATTGCAGAGGCCGCTGTGCTTGGGGGTGCGTCCGGCGCCATCGTGGTGGACGGAATTCAGAATGTGCAGCCTGCCGTGGCGGGACTTCCTCAACAGGTCCTGGTGATTCGCGATCAACCTCAGCTTAATGGCCTTGCAGAGGGGCCGGGCGGTTGCGTCAACGGCGTTCCCTTCCAGGACATCACCGTCAACAATGTACCGATCGATTCGAACCAGGCCAACCCGCCAAATGGCCCGGTCACCTTCACGCCCGCCGTACTCAGCGTGAACCCTGGGCAAAAACAGTTCTGGCGCGTGACCAACTCCTCTGCGGATACCATCATGGACCTGCAAGTGCAATACAACGGGGTGGCGCAGACGCTCGAACTGGTGGGTATTGACGGAGTTCCGGTGAACTCTCAGGACGGCACAACCACGCCGAGCCTGATTCCGGTCACTCACTTCCGCTTGCCGCCGGCCGCGCGCGTCGAGTTCATCGTCACTACACCGACTGCCAAAGTCAGGACGGCGCAATTTGTGACGACCGCAATCACGACCGGCGTGAATGGCGATTGCGATCCAAGCCGGCCGATCTTCAACATCGCCACCACTGGCAATACTCCAAGCAACGACAGCACCGCGGATGCTGTTCCCTCGAAAGTGAGCGCGGCGGCGATGCAGCGTTTCGCAGGTCTGGCTGCGGCGCCCATTGCGCAAACGCGCTTGCTGTACTTCTCTGAGAACTCGGATCAGACTGAGTTTTATATGACGGTGTTTCCGCAAACGCCAGCCGTCTTCAACCCCAACATGCCGCCGGCCATCACCGCAACGCAGGGAACCGTGGAACAGTGGACGGTGCAGAACCGGGCGCTGGAAAACCACGAGTTCCACCTTCACCAAGTCCACTTTTTGGTTCAATCACAAAACAACTTTGCCATCAACGGCCAGCCACAGTCTCCGGCTGACACGGGTCAATACCTGGATATGATCGAAGTGCCGGCCTGGGATGGAAACCCCGCACACCCGTACCCCAGCGTCTCGCTGCTGGTTGATTTCCGCGGACAGGACATCGGGAGCTTCGTCTTCCACTGCCACATCCTTGGCCATGAGGACCTGGGCATGATGAATATCATCCAGGTTGTCCCTGCTCCGGCCGCGCAGAACATCCCCATCTCCGCGCATCCGGCAATTGCTGAAGACGCGGCCCCGGTTCGGGCCAAGTCGCCCGCTTCAAAGACCATGCTCATGGCGATGCCGGTTGCAGCGTCGTCAAAGGCCAGTGGAGGAGGGAATTGAGGCGAGGCCAAACCGCCGACGTTGACGGAGCGCCGATCGCCCCGCGATCCGTTTGAAGGAATCGTCAACGTCAAATAATTCGTTGAATGAGTGAGCAAACCAATGAGGGAGCCAAACCGTGCAAGCGTCCGCACTCTGTGGCATCGGTCAGGCTCCCTTATTGCACTGCGGTTACGCGCCGCGGCGATCGACCGGGATTGGCTGGAGATGCGCTCCCGGCAAGTGAAGCACATCAAGGCGCGGACGAAGTAGCTACTGAATCGAATGCGGTGGGATCCACACTTACGCCGAGAAGCTGTTTCATCACCGGTGTAGTGCGCTTCAGGGCACTCCCTCAGGGGCTAAAGCCCGTGATTTCCCTGCTTCCAGGCGGCACGGCTGAAGCCGTGCCCTTTCAAGGCCGGGTTATGAAACAGCCTCGAAGCGAAGAGTCCTATTGCACGCCAAACAAGCCTGGCAGCGTTTCTCCTGCGTTGCCTTCGACGATGTGGGTGAAGGCGTCGGCGTTCTGCGGCAGCTCGGGGCCTACGTAGACGGCGCGGCCGCCGTGCTCTCGCGCCCAGTGGACAAAGTTGGCCGCCGGATAGACCGAGCCTGAAGTACCGACGACCAGCATCAGCGTCGCCTTCCGGATCTCCCGCTGGATGCGGCCCATCTCGAGGGGAATCTCGCCGAAGAAGACGATGTGGGGACGGAGGCGCGCGCCGCAGGAGCAACGGCCGACCTCGTTCAGGCTGCGATAAATCTTGCGATCCTCGACCGGCGGCTGGCCGCAATCGGCCTCGCAGTGAGCTTTGGCCAGTTCGCCGTGCATATGCACCATGCGCCGGGAGCCGGCCCGCTCGTGCAGGTCGTCCACGTTTTGCGTGCAGAGAAAGAAGCGGTCGCCCAGTTGCGCCTCCAACTCGGCGATGGCGATGTGGCCGGGATTCGGCTTGGCCAGTTCACCTGCGGCGCGGCGGCCGGAATAGAACTCCCAGACCAGAGCGGGATTGCGCTGCCAGGCCTCCGGAGTGCAGACATCGGTGACCTTATGGCCGGCCCACAGGCCGTTGGAGCCGCGAAAGGTGGGCAGTCCGCTCTCCGCGCTGATGCCCGCGCCGGTGAGCACGAAGAGATGGTCTTCGGGAGCAATCGAAATCGTTGCCATGTTCTTCCTCCTGATAAGCGGAGCGGCCGGGGATCGATGTGTTCCACCTTAGCCGCAAAAACAAAGACGCGGCGAGGGTGGGGCACCCAGCATTTATACACGAATACATTAGCGATGAATGGGGCGAAAATGTATCAAAACTCTTCAATCGAAAGGTCGCGGCTCTTCTATGGTTCGAGCAGAATCTTCCCCGTCGTCTTGCGGGCTTCGAGGTCGGTCTGCGCCTGCCCGGCCTCGGCCAGCGGATACATGTGCTCGGTGCGCAGATTGAGTTCGCCGTTGGCGGCCCAGCCCAGCACATCGCCGGAGCGCCACTCCAGCTCCGCCCGCGTGGCCACATGATGCCAGAGCGTGGGGCGGGTGATGAAGAGCGAGCCCTTGCCGCTGAGCTGAATCAGGTCGAAGGGTGGCACCGAGCCGCTGGATGCGCCAAAAAGGGCAAGCAGGCCGCGCGGACGCAGGCAATCGAGGCTGCCTTCAAAGGTGGTCTTGCCCACCGAGTCGTAGACCACATCCACGCCCTTGCCGCCAGTGAGGCGCTTGACCTCGGCCACAAAATCCTCTTCGGTGTAGAGAATCGCATCGGAGGCGCCGGCCTCGCGCGAGAGCCCCGCCTTGGCTGGCGTCGAAACGGTGGAGATGACGCGCGCTCCCAGCCGCGTGGCCATCTGCGTGAGCAGTAGACCCACGCCGCCGGCTCCGGCGTGAACCAGCACCGTGTCGCCGGCCTTGAGCGGAAAGGTGGAGTAAGACAGGTAGTGCGCCGTCATGCCCTGCAGCATGGCCGCGGCAGCCTTTTCCGGAGCGAGGCCGGCGGGAACCTTCACAAGTTGCGCCGCGGGAACCAGCGCGTACTCGGCATAGCTGCCCAGCACGCCGACCGAAGCCACTGCATCGCCCTCGGCGAATCCCGTGACGCCCGGACCTAGCTTCTCCACCGTGCCCGCGGCTTCGCTGCCGGGAATGAGCGGCAGGGACGCCTTGTAGACGCCCTTGCGAAAGTAGATCTCGATGAAGTTGACGCCGACAGCTTCGACGCGAATCAACACTTGCCCCTGCCCCGGCTGGGGAATGGGCAACTCGGCCAGCTTCAGAACGACCGGCCCGCCTGTCTCGTGAATCTGAATGGCTTTCATCTCATGGCAAGGATGCACCTTGAGGGGGGATGGGCGCAAGGAGACGCAAATGATTTAAAAAAGGTCAATCGCCTTGCTGATACCACTTGAAGGATTCTCCGTCCCAATAGATCAACCCACTTGCGATCCCTTTTGTGCCCAGCCAAATCGCCTCGCCTACCAATGTTGGCGGTGTCCCCCCATCCTCCCCTTGTTCGACAGGACGTTTGCCGTACACTTGCCAAACAATATTCTTGCCACCGAAGTCAGACCGCGTCGATCCACTAAACCCAAACGGAACCCCAGCGCCGAGGATGATGAGTTTCTGCCGACTGCTCAGCCAGATTGCGATCCCCGTCGCCCCGCCAGCTTTTGCCTTAATCCAAAACGCGTAATCGGGCTTTCCATCGCCGTCGAAGTCGCCGCGCAAATAGAATGGATTCATACTTCCATCAAGTTTGTACGCTTCAGTGAAGTGCCGGGTTTCTACAGCTTCGCTAACACCCAGAGGGATGTTTTCCGGCTCAACGCTTTGCGCCCGGAGGGGGAGGACGCACAAGACTAAAGAAGTGAACACAAGCAGCGGAATCGGCTTCAGTGATGATTTCATTTTCTTTCCTCTCAAACATTTGCACATACTTCATTCGTACTGAGCAAAGCCCGAATTGGGGCCAGCAAGCAAAACATCAAGCCCCACTCAGGCAATGCCCGAGCGGGGCTCGATGCTTTCTAGAACTGGCTGCACAAATGCTGGCCGAGCGGTACAAAGCATCCCTCAGGGGCTAAAGCCCCAGATTTTAAGCGCCCTTTTCGGCACGGCTAAAGCCGTGCCCTTTCAAAACCTGGTTTATGCAACAGTTCTATTCCCTACTCCTTGGCCCCTGCCTTTACCGCTCCGGCAGGATGCTCGGCTCTTTGGGCGCGCGCAGGCGCACCATGCGGTCGATGGTATAGGGCGTGGGATGCTGGCTGGTGAAGTAGTGGCGCACCTGGAGCTCGCCCAGCAGGCCGATGGCCAGCAACTGAATGCCGGAGACGATCAGCACGCCGCCGACCACAAAGAGCGGGCCGTGCACGTCCATTACGTTCTGGTGGGGGTGGAGGACCTTGAGCACCAGCATCGAGGCCCCGATGGCGCTGCCCGCCAGCATGCCCAGGGCTCCCAGGCCGCCGAAGAAGTGCAGCGGCCGACCCATGTACTTGAGCAGGAAGCGAATGGTCAACAGGTCGAAGAAGACGCGGAAGGTGCGCCCGATGCCGTAGTGGCTCTTGCCCCGCTCGCGATGCACGTTCTTGATGGGAACCTCGCAGATGGCGGCGCCATACCAGGCGGCCAGCGCGGGAATGAAGCGGTGCATCTCGCCGTAGAGGGGAATATTCTTGATGACTTCGCGGCGGTATGCCTTGAAGGTGGTTCCGAAGTCGTGAATGTCGACGCCGGAGAGCCTGGCCATGAGCCAGTTGGCGCAGCGCGAGGGAAGGCGGCGCATGATGAAGTTGTCGACGCGTTCCTTGCGCCAGCCGGAGACGACGTCGTAGCCTTCTTCGAGCTTCTCGATAAAGTTGGGAATCTCGGCGGGGTCGTGCTGCAGGTCGCCGTCCATGGCCAGGATGAACTCGCCCGAGGCATGGTCGAAGCCCGCCGCCAGGGCCGAAGTCTGGCCAAAGTTGCGGCGCAGCTTGATGACCAGCACGCGGCTATCGACAGCGGCAATCTCTTCCATCAGCCGGTAGGTGCGGTCGCTCGAGCCATCGTCGACGAGCACCAGCTCAAAGCTGTCGCCCACCTGCTCCATCACCTGCTTGAGGCGCGCGTAGAGGACGGTGACATTCTCCTCTTCATTGTGAAAAGGAACGACAATTGAATACTTGGGCATAGCAGTAGTATAGACGCGATCAAAGTGAAAACGAAGCGAAGCCTCGTGCCGGAAGTGATACCCGTTTGCGCTTGAATGTACAAACTCATAAGGCGCAGCCAGAAGCGCCTAGCGGTCCAGTTCGTCGAGCATGGCCTGCATCTCGCTGGCGGCGTGACGGTTGCCGCTACGCTGGGCGCTCTCGATGCCGGTCTTGAGCCGGGCGATGGCCTCCTCGGTGCGGCCGGCCGCTGCCAGCGTCTGCGCGGACATAAAATAGCCGGCGGTATAGCCGGGGTCGTTGACCAGCAGCGTGTCGAACTCGGCGAGGGCCTCAGGTGTCGCTCCGCGGCCGGCCAGTTCCATGGCCAGTCCGTAGCGGGCGAAGCTGTTCTTCTCATCCTGCGCCAGAATCTCTTTGAGGCTTGCGATCTTGTCCATTTTGCTCGAATGCGGCCGCATCCTTTTACAATCTGGCCGCGGAGGATTTGCGTAATTGGCTGCGATTGCCGACACTGGAAGTGTGCGCTCGTGCGCAGATCGAGCCGTCTGCTCAATTCTACCTGGCAGCGGGACGGTTGTGCGGCGCAGATGGGAATGGAGGAGACCGACCATGAGTACGACCGAGATCAACTCCGGGACCGATCCTCGGACCAACCCCGCAGCCCGCACCGTGGCCAGCACGCAGTCTGAGATGACCGAGCTTGTGCTGCCGAACGATACCAACACGCTGGGCAATCTGCTGGGCGGGCGCCTGATGCACTTCATCGATATGACCGGCGCGATGGCCGCCTACCGGCACGCGCGCACCTACATTGTGACCGCGGCCATGGACCACATCGACTTCATCCAGCCGGTGCATCTCGGCAATCTCGTCACGCTCAAGTCCAGCGTCAACCGCGCCTTCAACACCTCGATGGAGGTAGGCGTGAAGGTGTGGGCCGAAGACACCCAGACCGGCAAGGTGACTCATGTCGCCAGCGCCTTTCTT
This sequence comes from uncultured Acidobacteriaceae bacterium, assembly GCA_963710875.1. Taxonomy (GTDB): domain Bacteria; phylum Acidobacteriota; class Terriglobia; order Terriglobales; family Acidobacteriaceae; genus Telmatobacter. The sequence continues at coordinate 626,133 of CAVQBW010000007.1, forward strand.
ATCTTTGTCGCCATCGACAAGGAGGGCCGCCGCGTGCGCGTGCCGGCCGCGGTTCCGGAGACGCCGGAAGAGAAGCGCCACTACGCCGACGCGCTGCTGCGCCGGGAGCATCGCGAGGCCGAGCAAGCGCGCCGCAAACTGGAAAAAGCGGCCCATGCCGCACAGGAAGCCGCGGAGGCCTCGGAATCGCAAGCGAAGTGAAACGCATCTCATCAACGACACGTTCGCAAAATAAGGAGCAGCTAACTACTATGGCTCATTCACCTGCCATGCCCGCGCCGGTCGCTTTGCCGGGCGTATCGAAGATTATCGCCATCGGATCCGGCAAAGGCGGCGTGGGCAAAACCACGGTCGCCGTCAACCTGGCCATCGCGCTCAGCAAACTCGGGCAGCGCGTGGGCTTGATCGACGCGGACATCTACGGCCCCAACGTTCCCATGATGATGGGCTCGGCGCAGCAACCCAAGGTGGGCGAAGGCAATACGATCCAACCCAACCTGACGCACGGCATCAAGACCATCTCCATCGGCTACATCTCTCCCGGCGACAAGCCAATGGTGATGCGCGGACCGATGCTGCACCAGATCATCCGCCAGTTTTTGCAGCAGGTGGATTGGGGCGAACTGGATTACCTGGTCGTGGATCTGCCTCCAGGCACGGGCGACGTGGTGATCTCGCTGGTTCAGACGGTGCCGCTGACGGGTGCGGTCGTTGTCTCGACGCCGAGCGACGTGGCCCTGCAAGATGCGCGCAAGGCGCTGGAGATGTTCGGCCAGGTCAACGTCGAGGTGTTGGGCATCGTGGAGAACATGAGCCACTTCACATGCCCGCATTGCCACCAGGAGATCGACATTTTTTCCAGGGGCGGCGCCGAGCGTACGGCACGTCAGTTCAACGTGCCTTTTCTGGGATCGATCGAGTTGGTGCCCGCGATCCGCGAGGGCGGCGACCGCGGACTGCCGATTGCGCTGGCCGGACCCAAGAGCCCGCAAGCTGCCGAGTTCTACGGCGTGGCGAAGAAGCTGATGGAGCGCGCCGAAGCCGCTGCCGCCGCTGCAACCAACGTGATCGAGATCAAATAACCACCTGCGGTGGGGCAGCCGCCTTCGGCCGGGCCGCGCCAGTGAAAAGGCGCGGCCTCAAAGAGCCGTTGCGCCGAAGAGAATGCGCGGCCTCAATAATGTGCGATCAGTTTCTGCGCCACGGCCTTGGCCAGAGCGATCTTCTCGGCCGGTGATTTGCCGAGATACATCGAGATTACGATCACGTCTCCCTTGGCCTTCACCGCCAATTGGCTTGCGAAGAAAATTGCGTCGGAGCCGATGCCGGGAACGGCTTGCGCATCCTTGAACTCCCGGCGGGCGTTGGCTGCGTAATCGCCGAAGCGCGGGCCGTCGCCGGAGTGAACGATGATGCTGAATGACTTGAATGCGTGACCGAAGCGGCAGGGATCGGTGGGGCTGCGTTTGAGCTGCGCGCCAACGGCGGCGGAGACCTCCGCCTCGGTAAGCCGGTTGCAAACACCCTGGGCAGACACTGCCACACTTGACAAGGGCAGCACAAGCAAAATTGCGCCAAAAAACAGATTGAAGATTTTCATGATCGAGATTTTATGTTTCTTATGTTACCGGCCTGTAAATTCCATGCGCATTTTCAAGCCAAGCGTATTTTCAAGCAAGGATCGTTTCCTGAGTAACTCGTCGATAGCTCCCGAGTAACTCCAGATCGACAAGAAAAGCGGAGCGATTGCCCCGCTTTTCTTGTGGGTCACCATTGATCTACCGCCAGTGCCCTTCGACCAGCACCCATCCGCCATGGCGATGGACCCACTTGTGGGCGACCCAATGCGCGCCGGGATGGGGCGGGCGCTCCCAGCGGCCGGGAGTCCAGACATAGCGGGCGCCATCCCAGCGGTGATAGCCGTCGATCCAAACGAATCCGCGCTCGGGAGGAACGCCCCGGGTCTCGACGATGGGAGCCGGCGGACCGATGCGAATGACAACCTGCGCAAACGATGCCGCAGGGCAGAGAGTGAGAGCAAACAACAGTGCCAGTGCAATCTTCTTCACCATAAATCGAATTCTCCAGGGGTTGTGTCTTTCCGGGCTTTGTTCAGCGTTCCGGATTGTTGATTGTTTCAACGTTGCGCGGCGGAAATAGTTGCGCAAAGAGTGCGAGCCGCACCCATTTTCCTTTTACTCTTCCTGGTTTTGGTTTCGATTTACCGGATTGCTCTCTCTATGCCGCCGCCTCGATCTCTTCGGTCAGCGCTTGGGCTGCTGTGACGCAGGCCGCGCGATCCACGTCGAGATGCGTCACGAGCCGAATCGCATCCGGCGCAACGGCGCTGGCGAGGATGTTATGCAACTTGAGCCGCGCGACAACGTCCGCCGCGCTGAGCCCGCCTGCGAGGCGAAAGATGACGATGTTGGTCTCGACGGCATCGAGATCGATCTCGACGCTCTCGATATTGGCGAGCGCCTCAGCCAGCAGGCGTGCGTTGGCGTGGTCCTCATGCAGCCGCCCCGGCCCCTGCTCCAGAGCAATCAATCCCGCAGCGGCCAGCACGCCTGCCTGGCGCATTCCGCCGCCCAGGGCCTTGCGATAGAGCCTTGCCCGCGCCATCAGCTCCGCCGAGCCGACCAGCATCGAACCAACCGGCGCGCCCAGACCTTTGGAGAGGCAGAACATGACCGTGTCGAAGCCGCGGGTGAGCACCTTCACATCCACGCCGAGCGCCGTCGCGGCATTGAAGATGCGCGCGCCGTCTAAATGGACAGGCAGCTTGCGCTCCTTTGCGTTCGTCCAGATCTCTTCGAGGACCGGCAGCGGCGTTACGGTGCCGCCCGCAAGATTCGCGGTGTTCTCGATCTCGATCAAACCAGTCGCGGCGCGAAAGGCTCCGCGCTCGTAGATCGCCGGGACGATGTGTCGCCAGGTGAGAATGCCGCGCTCGGCCGGGACGGCGCGCACCAGGCAGCCGGAGAAGACCGCTGTCGTAGCCATCTCCCAATCGAGGATGTGCGCGCGCGATTCGGCGATCACCTCCTGGCCCGGCTGGGTGTGCAGACGAATGCCGATCTGGTTGCCCATGGTACCGGTGGGGACGAAGAGTGCAGCCTCGCGGCCAAAGGTGGCCGCCGCACGGCTCTCCAGCAGGTTGACGGTGGGGTCCTCGCCGTAGACATCGTCGCCGACCTCGGCCCCTGCCATTGCCGCGCGCATCTCCGGCGTAGGGCGTGTCACTGTGTCTGAACGCAAGTCGATGATGGCTGGCATTAGCTTATTCCCTTTCTAACTTTTGGTGGTTCCAACGCGAGTGCATAGTCATTCACAGGTTCGTGGTTTCCCACCCTTTCCGCACAAAACGCGGAAAGGATGGGGCACCCGGCTAAAGCCCTTGTGTTTTGGAGTCTCTTTTGGCACGACTGAAGTCGTGCCCTTTCAAAGCTCCAACGAATCCTCGCACGGCAATTGGCAATTCCAATCCTTAGGTCCTAATCCCTAATCCCTATTCCCTGCCTCTACGGTATCTGCGACATCGGCAGTTCCAACACCGGCGTCCTCTTGCCGTCCTTTACGGCGTAAGCCCAGAGGCCGTGGAAATTCTCGCGCAATCCCGGCTGGGCCTTGAGGAGCGTGCTGAAGACGGCAATCGCCTCGGTGCGCTGGGCGGCCGGGTCGGTGACTCCGGTCGACTCGTAGACTACGCCCAGATCGGCGTGCAGCAGCGTCGCGTCCGGGTGGATGGCATCGATCTTCCAGGTGCGATCGCCGGCCAGGAGCGTCAGAGGGAAGGCGTCCTGCGGAGAGTTCTTGATCGCCGCCTGCTCGGTTCCGAGCTTCTCAAGATTCGGCGAGGAGAGAAAATCAACCGGCAGAAGGAGCGACCGCGCGGTCTCATAGGAGAACCAGGCGCTCCACGGCTGGCCGGCCGCGACCAGTTCGCGGGCGTGGGTCCACCACCAGACGCCGTCGTGGCCGTCGAGGGCGCCGGGGCGCACGGTCAGGCCGCCCAGCTTCCAGCCGTTGGCCGCACCGGCCCAGGCCAGGATGAAGCCCAACTGGCCGGCATAGGGCGCTCCAACGGCGTCGGCCAGCACCACGGCGTAGCGGCCCGGCGGCAGCGCGCGCATGGTCAGGGTCACGGTCAGCGCTCCGCTGGCGCTGGTGCAGAAGAACTGCGTGTCGGCGGGCGCGGTCAGGCTGGTTGCATCCAGCAGGTAGAGGCTGCGCAGCTCGACCTGCCCGCCCTTCATCAGCGGCGCGGCATCCTGCACCACCGCGCTGATGCCATCCCACTGATTTGCCACGGCCGGCAGCAGAGCGGCCTTCAGGGTAGCCATATCCTGACCGGCGACGGCCCTGGCCAGCGCGTTTCCGGCCGCCGCCAAAGCATCGCGATCCTGGGGCAGCAGCTCGGCCTGTGTGGTGCAACTGGCGGCGCGCAGCGGCCCCGGCGCGGCCAGCAACGCCCCGAGGAGCGCCGGCGCGGCAAAAACCTTCAAGCAGAGGCGCATCGCGTGCATCCTTTCCGGACCATCTCTCCGAAACTCCATCGGTGCGCGGAATCTCTTGTGTGAGCGTCCGTGGGCCACTGTTAGTCTAGTACAGTAGAGCGGGGACGGAATGCCGCCCCCGGAGGGCGCTTTCGGGCCTTTACCGGAGCAAAGCCGCCACTGCACCCAGGAACCGATTCTCATGCGCACCAACCTCGGGCTCAATTCGCCGATTTCCTTCCAGGCCCTTAGCCCGCGCCTGTTTGCCCCGCCGGCGCTTCTTGCCGCGGCTCTCTGTTGGACGCAGATGCTGCCCGCGCAGACACCGGCCATCGCGCCCCCGCCGGCCGCGGTCCACAGGGCGGCTCATCGGCACAAGAGCACTGCCGCGGCCGGGGCGCATCAAACGGCGCCTCAGGCAGCGGCTCTTCCGGCGACGCCTCCCGCTCCCGAGATGCCGCTTTGGCCGGCCAACGAGAAGCCCCTCGAGGCTACAGTTACATGGGACAGCCAGGGTCTGCGCATCAGCGCGGTCAACTCCAGCCTGGACGAGATTTTGAAAGAAGTAGCCACTAAGACCGGCGCGACGGTGGAAGGATTGGACGCCGACGAGCGTATCTTCGGCGTCTACGGCCCCGGGAACGCCCGCGACGTGCTCTCCCAGCTTTTGCTCGGCACCGGCTACAACGTCCTCCTGGTCGGAGACCAGGGCCAGGGAACTCCGCGGGAGATCGTGCTCAGCTCCCGCCACGCCGCCAGCAGCACAACGGCGGGCGCCAATCCCGCACCGGCCAGCGACGAAGACGACAGCAGCGCGGACGATCAGCCGCAGCCGCAGCAGCCCCAGCCGCCACCCTTCCGGCAGGGCTTCGGGCCCGGCGCGCGCTCTCCGCAGGAGATTCAGCAGGAGATGCTGCAGCGCCAGCAGGAGATAGAACGGCGTCAGCAGCAGATGCGCGAGCAGCAACAGCAACAACAATAGAGATCAGGGGTCAGGGGATAGAGATCGGGGGTCAGAGCACCCGCGCTGCTTCCCGCTGCGCTTCGACGCGCGTGGGCCGCATCTGCGGACGCATCAGCGCGAAAGCGACACGCAGAGTTCCATAAGCCGCCAGGATGCCGAAGGCCAGCGAGCCAACCGACGCCGCGATCAACAAAGCCAAATTCAACACATCCGCCATTGCTGGTGCCTTCGCTCCTATTCCGGGGTCCGGAACCCTTTGCGTTCCCGCTCTCAGGCCGTAAAAAGACCCGGTCCATCGGCCCAGGAATCGCTCTCTGCGATTGTCGCAGAAGACGGGCCGCGTTGACCCTTGTTTCTATTGACCAATAGAATACCCTCAGGGTGTTGCGATGCGGTGATCTGCCTCACATTGCCCTCGTAGCCGGTCACTCGCGGCGGATTGGCCCATCTTTTCATCGGATTTCAAAGAAGATAGAACCGTGATCGCGGGCCGCTTTCCTTTGGAATTGTGCGGCCCTTCACCTTTTCGGCAACGATCTCTCGATTGCCATTCAAGGAGAGTTACCCATGCCAGAACCGACGATCGCTCAGAAGGGTCCGTATCCGGTTGCTTTGGAAGCCGGCAAGAGCTACTACTGGTGCGCCTGCGGCCGAAGCGCCAGCCAGCCCTTCTGCGACGGCAGCCACCAGGGCAGCGGGTTTGCGCCCGTAAAATACGATGCCACCGAATCCAAGACCGTTTACTTCTGCGGTTGCAAGCACACGGCGACTCCTGTTTTCTGCGACGGCACCCACAGCAAGCTCTAAGGCGCGATCCCACCCTTCGCAAGCCGAGCCCCCAGCGACAGGTCTTCGTCGCTGGGGTGGAAAGAATGCGAAGGATGGGAAACAGATTTCGATTCTCATCATGCCCATCACAGCCATTTCGGTACGCGGGGCGCGCCAGCACAATCTGCGCGACATCAACGTGCGCATCCCGCGCAATACACTGACGGTGGTCACGGGCCTCTCCGGCTCGGGCAAGAGTTCGCTTGCATTCGACACGATTTACGCCGAGGGCCAGCGGCGCTACGTCGAGACCCTCTCGGCCTACGCGCGGCAGTTTCTCGACCAGATCGAGCGGCCCGATGTGGATTCGATCGAGGGACTTAGCCCGGCCATCTCCATCGAGCAAAAGACCACCAGCCGCAGTCCGCGCTCGACCGTCGGCACCATTACCGAGATCTACGACTACCTGCGCCTCCTCTATGCTTCAGTGGGTACGCCCCACTGCCCCAACTGCGGCCGCCCCATCTCGCGCCAGAGCGCGGACCAGATCGTCCAGCGCATTCTCGAACTCGGCATGGGCGAGCGCGTCACCGTAATGGCGCCTGTGGTTCGCGGGCGCAAGGGCGAGTTCAAGGAGCTGCTCGACCAGCTCGACCGCCAGGGCTTCCGGGCGAGGGTGGACGGCGAGATGATGGACCTGTCTGAGCCGCTGAACCTGGACCGGCGCAAGAACCACACCATCGAGGCGGTCGTCGACCGCATCCTGCTCAAGAATCCTCCTGCCGACTCACCGCCGCTGCCGGCCGGCAAGCCTTCGATCGAAAAGCGCCTCGAAGCCGCCGTGGCCAAGGCTCTGCAACTGGCCAACGGCCTGGTGCTGGCTGCCGTCTCGGGCGGCCCGCAGCCTCAGGAGCAGTTGCTCTCGAGTTCGATGGCCTGCCCCGACTGCGGCCTCGACGTGCCCAAGCTCGAGCCGCGCAGCTTCAGCTTCAACTCCGCCTTCGGCGCCTGCCCGGAGTGCCACGGACTGGGCTCGCTCTACGACCTCGATCCCGCCAAGGTGATCACCGACTGGTCCAAGCCGCTGCTGGACGGCCTCGGCCCCGGTTCCACCTCGCAATATCTGCTGCGGCTCATCAACCTCGCCGCTGTTCGCTACAAGATCGATCTCAAACTTCCCTTCGAGGAGCTGCCCCCGCGCCAGCAGCATCTGCTGGTCTACGGACCGCCCAAGGGCGAGGCCCCGCGGACCGGCTTCCACGGCATTCTCGCGTTTCTGCGCGACTCGATCGAAGAGGCGCACAGCGATGCTTATCGCGAGTCGATGATGAGCTACATGTCGGCCACGCCCTGCCCGGTCTGCCGCGGCAAGCGCCTGCGCCCGGAGTCGCTGGCGGTCAAGATCGGCGGCCTCTCGATCGCCGATTTCACCGCCCTGCCTTTGAATCGCGCGCTCTCGGCGGCCATCAACCTCAACTTCTCCTCTCGTGAAGCCTTGGTGGCCGAGCGCATCCGCCACGAGATCGCCGAGCGCCTCGAGTTCCTCTGCGCCGTCGGCCTCAATTACCTTTCGCTCGACCGCAACGCCGCCACGCTCTCGGGCGGCGAAGGGCAGCGCATCCGGCTGGCCACGCAGATCGGTTCACGGCTGCGCGGCGTGCTCTATGTTCTCGATGAGCCCTCGATCGGCCTTCACCAGCGCGACAATAACCGGCTCATCGAGGCTCTGGAAAAACTGCGCGACCTTGGCAATACCGTGCTGGTCGTCGAACACGACGAAGAGACGATCCGCCACGCCGACTACGTCCTCGACCTCGGCCCCGGCGCGGGCCGTCTGGGCGGCCAGGTGGTTGCCCAGGGCACGCCGGCCGAGATCATGGCCTGCCCGGAGTCGCTCACCGGGCGCTATCTGTCCGGAGTTTCCCAGATGCTGCAGCGCGAACATCCGCGGAAGCTGACCGGCAAGTGGCTCACCGTGACCGGCGCGCGCGAGCACAATCTCCAGGACATCGACATTCGCATTCCGCTGGGCGTGATGACCGTGGTGACCGGCGTCAGCGGCTCGGGTAAAAGCACGCTGATCAACGACATTCTGTATCGCTCGCTGGCGCAGACCATCTACGGCTCGCGCGAAGACCCCGGTGCGCATGAGTCGCTCACCGGCGCCGAGCAGATCGACAAGGTGGTGCGCATCGATCAGTCGCCGATCGGCCGCACTCCGCGCTCCAACCCGGCGACTTACACCCAGGTATTTGCGCCCATCCGCGATCTCTTCTCCATGCTGCCCGAGGCGCGCGAACGCGGCTACAAGGCAGGCCGCTTCAGCTTCAACGTGACGGGCGGGCGATGCGAGACTTGCCAGGGCGATGGGCAGCGCCGCATCGAGATGAACTTCATGCCCGACGTCTACGTTCAATGCGAGGTCTGCAACGGACGCCGCTACAATCAGGAGACGCTGACCGTCAAATTTCACTCGCACTCCATCGCCGACATTCTCGACCTGACCATCGAAGACGCGCTCGCCGTGCTGGCCGACGTGCCGCAGGTGCGCCAGAAGCTGCAAACCCTGGTGGATGTCGGCCTGGGGTACGTCCACCTCGGGCAGAGCGCGACCACGCTCTCCGGCGGCGAGGCGCAGCGTATGAAGCTGGCGCGCGAGCTCTCGAAGCGCCAGACGGGGCGCACACTCTATCTGCTCGACGAGCCCACCACCGGCCTGCACTTCGACGATGTGCGCAAGCTGCTCGAGGTGCTGCACCGGCTCACCGACCTGGGCAACTCGGTGATCATCATCGAACACAACCTGGACGTGATCCGCAACGCCGACTGGATTCTCGATCTGGGTCCCGAGGGCGGCGAAGAGGGCGGCCGCATCGTCGGCGAAGGCCGCCCGGCGAAGATCGCCGCCACGCCCGGCTCCTATACCGGACAGTTCCTCAAGCGCTATTACACCTCGGCCAACGGCCATTTATCTGCCGTCGATCTTGACGAATCCGTCCCCGCCGAGCCACCTGAGGGTGCCCCATCCATTCCGCAGCTTTCCGCGGAATGGGTGGGAGACGATGAACCCAAACGGGCATCCGTAAAATCCAAATCAAACGGCCACTCCCTCGGCAAAAGCACAGCCCAAAACAAGACCGCCAAAAGGAAATACGCCCCCCGCAGAAAGAAGACGGTATTGCCATGAGCGACCTCGATTTCACGCCGCGCGAACCGGAACCCGAGCCATCGCCCGCGCCGGAGCAGCCCCAGCCGCCAGACATGCAGGCGCCCGATGCGCCGGTCGAACTGTTTCAGTCCTGGTCAAGGCCCGAGGCTGTTCCGCCCAGTCGCATTCCGCATCTGGGCCATCTCGCGCTGTTTGGGGCGTTCCTGCTCATCGGCTTTTCATGCATGACGGTTCTGATCCTGATCGCCGCCTACTTCCATTTCGAGCGCGTCACGACATTGGATAGCATCAAGGCCAATGTCGATTACATCCTGGGCAGCGAAGCGATCCTCTATCTCGTCACTCTGGCCCTCAGCTTCACCGTCTTTCCCTTGGTCTGGAACAAGAGCTTTCTTGACGGCGTTCATTGGCGCGGCGCGACGGCTCTCCGGCTTTTCCGGCAGTTGATCGCGGTTGCCCTGGTCTGCATCATTCTCGCAGTGGTCGACGACAAGCTGATGCCCGGACCGCCCAACGCGCCCATCGACGATATGTTCCGCTCTCCCGGCGCCGCGTGGCTGATGTTCGGCTTCGGCATCACCTTTGCGCCCTTCTTTGAGGAGACCGCCTTCCGCGGCTTCCTGCTGCCCGCTCTGGCAACGGCCTGGGATTGGGTCGTCGAAAAGAGCACCGGCCGGCCGGCGCGCCCCCTCGACGCCAACGGCCATCCACAGTGGTCCGTCTCCGCCATGGTGGCCGCCTCCATAGCCACCAGCGTTCCCTTCGCCCTGTTGCACGCCCAGCAGACCGGCTGGTCCGAGGGCCCGTTTCTTCTGTTGATGTCCGTCAGCCTGATTCTCTGCGCGGTTCGCCTCAAGACCCGCTCGCTGGCCTCCAGCACGCTGGTCCATGCCGTCTACAACTTCATCCTCTTCTCCACCGCATTGATCGCCTCGGGAGGCTTCCGCCATATGGACAAGATGTGAGAAGTGCGAGGAATAGGGACTAGGGATTAGGGATTAGGGATTAGGGAATAGGGATTAGGGATTAGGGAATAGGGAATTGCAATCTGCCTCAGCGGGTACCAGGTTGAATGATTCTCACCAGTCGCTCAATTGGTGATTGACAATCCTGAAAAGTGCACGCCACTCTCCTGTTCCCTGTTTTTGGTTCCCTGCCCGCTATAATCTGTTGGGGAAGCCGAACCGCAACCGCCCGTTCTCTTCCTCAGAGATTTTTCAAGCCTAAACCAGGAAGGGACTCGCCTCATGCCCGAAGCAATCAAGCCCATTGATGTGGAAGCTCTCAAGGCGCTGGTGCGCACGGTGCCCGATTTTCCCAAGCCGGGGATTCTCTTCTACGACATCACCACGCTGCTCAAAGACAAGACCGGCTTTGCCCGGCTGATCGACGCCATGGCGGCGCACTATCTGGAACAGAAGATCGACCTGGTGCTGGGCATTGAGGCGCGGGGATTCATCTTTGGGCCGGCGCTGGCCTACCGCCTTAATGCCGGCTTTGTGCCGGTGCGCAAGCCGCGTAAATTGCCGGCTGCCGTGGCGCGCGTGACCTATGACCTCGAGTACGGGTCTGACACATTAGAGATTCACATGGACGCGATCCAGCCCGGCCAGCGCGTGGTGCTGGTCGATGATCTGCTGGCCACCGGCGGCACAATGGAAGCGACCATCAAGCTGGTCAAGCAATTGGGCGGCGAGATTGCGGGACTGGCCTTTGCCGTCGAACTCGACTTCTTGAAGGGCCGCGACCGCTTCACTGAATACGACGTTTTCAGCCTGCTGCACTACGACGAGTAGTGCGCTTCGAGCAGCGGGGATTGCGACGCTAAAGCGGTTCTCCAATAGGTGTACCCCGAAACCATTGTCCTCAAGTGGATTTTTCCTCAAGAAAAAGCCACCCTCTGGGAACGTCAGTAAGGGTATATGAATTGGAGAACCGCTCTAAGAGGCTTCTTCCGGCGTTTCTTCCGGAATCCCAGGATCGGATGCGGCCTCGCTCTCTTCGGCAAACATCTGGGAGTCGGCGAAGCGATAGCCTACGTAAACATCCGTCAGCAGATACATCGGATTGGCGGGGTCGTCCTCGATCTTCTTGCGCAACTGGCGGACGAAGGTGCGCAGGTACTCGACCTCTTCGCGGCTGTCGGCGCCCCAGACGGCGGTGAGCAATCGAGCATAAGTAATCACGCGCCCCGCCCTGCTCATCAGGCAGTGAAGGATGTCGAACTCTTTGCGGGTGAGATGCACCGGCTGGCCGCGCTTGGTCACCGAGCGCTTGACCGGATCGAGGCGCAGCTCGCCAATCTCGATGGGCGCGTCTTCGGCGCGGGCCGGCGCCTGGACGCGGCGGATGGCCGTGCGGATGCGGGCGATCAGTTCGCGCGTGCTGAAGGGCTTGGTGACATAGTCGTCGGCGCCCAGCTCCAGCGCCTCGACCTTGTCTTCTTCTCCGTCGCGGACCGTCAGCATAAGAATGGGCAGCCGGGGCGCCAGGGCCCTCATGCGGCGCAGGGTTTCTATGCCGCCGATGCCCGGCATGTTCACATCGAGCAGGATGACGTCGAAGCCGCCCGCGCGCAGCATCTGCAGAGCCTCTTCGCCGCGCGAAGCCTCGACCACCTGAAAGCCAAGCTCGACGAGCGGCGGCCGCAGCGCTCTGCGAATGGCCGATTCATCGTCGACGAGTAGAATGCGAATCACCGTCTTGTTCATCAGGAACTCCTCTTCTGCGTGGAGACAGGTATTGCGGCAAAGAATGCGGTCCCCTCCAACTCATCGCTGGTCACCCAGACGTATCCGCCATGGATGACGGCGACGCGCTTGGCGACCGAAAGACCGATCCCGGTGCCCGCGGCGCGGTTGGAGTGGGAGGAGGAACGATAGTAGCGGTTGAAGATGCGCTCCCGGTCGGCAATGGGAACCACCGGCCCGAAGCCATGCACTGAAAAGATGATCTCCGCGTTGGTTCGCGCCGCGCGAATGGTGATGGTGGTGCCGAAGATCGAGTACTTGCAGGCATTGTCAATGTATTGCGTGAGCAGCATGACCATCAACTGCCGGTCGCAATTGAGAACCAGGCCGTCATCGGGCAGATCGATGGCCACCTTCATGCTGGCCAGCCTGTCGCTGAGGCTGGCCACAACCTCTTCAATCAGCGAAGCCACGCCGACCGGCTTGAGATGAACGGCGACCTCGCCGGCATCCAGGCGCGCGGTGGTCAGCAGGCGCGTGGTCAGGCTGCCGAGCAGACCGGCCTGCTCATCGATGAGGGCCACCAGATCCGCCTGCGCCGCCGACAGGTGGCCCATCTCGCCCAACCCCGTCGAGGCCGCGCGGATGGCCGTCAACGGCGTCTTGTAGGCGTGGGCCAGACTGTCGAGCACGGTCGAGCGCAACTGCTCCGTGCGGCGTTCGGTCTCGATGCGGCTCTCGTTGGCAAAGGCGCGGTAGCGGTCAAAGGTAATCGCGATCAGAGACGCAATCGCGTTGTTGGTCAAGGGGCTGGTGTCGCCGCGCACCACCAGGCTTCCGACAGGCACCGTTCCCAGGCGAACGACGCGCCGTCCCACTCCGGTCTCCGCATCGTCGTCGGTGGTCTCGAAGTAGTAGACGTTCTGCGCCAGCTCCCGCGGATCCGTGCTCCAATTGCCGGCCGCATAGACTTCGTGCAGGTCCGCGTCGAAGACCGCAACGGCCTCCAGCGCGAAGATCTCATGGACCAGCTCGGCCAACTGCGGCCCCGGCTCGAGATGCAGATTCATCTCCAGGGTGCGCCGGGTGAATTCGTAGAGATCGTGCATCTGCCCGCCCCAGGACTCGGCCTCCTTGGCGTTCCGGTTGACGCGCGCCGAGAGCCGGCTGACCACCAGCGAGACCAGCACGAAGACCAGCAGCATCACCGAGTTGGCAGGATCGGCCGCCAGATTGGCTTGCGCCTGATGCGTAGTGAAGTAGCCGTGGGTGAAGACCACCGAGAGTGAGACGATGACCGCCTGCCAGAATCCGTAGAGCAAAGCGGTGGGCACCACGATCAGCAGATAAAGCAGCAACGCCACGGGAAGCAGCCACCCGGCCCAATGCGCAAGCGCCGAGACGAGCACGACGGCCACCACCCCCAGCGCGCACTCCAGGATGAACAGAATCCCCCGCGATCCGGCGCCGCGCGAACGCCACGCGCCGAAGACGGAACCGATAGCACTGTAGCTCAAAAACAAGAGATCAACCACCATTCATTGGAATGGGATTCCAGAAGAGACCAGCGCTTCGATGGGAAAATCGTGGATGGCTCATTCGCCCCGCCGCCGTTCAAACTCCCAGGCCCGGCACCAATTCAAAAGGAGATCATCAGTCAAGCCAACCTTTTGACGCCATGGAACTTGAGAGGATTTTAACAGGTTCCTCATTCTCCTGGCCGCGCCACAAGCGAGCGGGAGATGCGCGCAAGATCACGGCCAAAAGTAATTTGGAAGAGCAGGTTTTTAGAGACGAAGGCGTTGGGCGACTCGATGGGGCAATTTCAAGGCCCCCGGAATGGTCTTCGCGCCGCATTTGCATTAACGGGTTCTGAAAATCGCACGATAAAGTTAGCAGCACCTCAGAATTGCGAGCGGTTCAGCCCAGGGAGCGGCAGATGCGGGCCCAAGTTGACCAGGAATGCGTGATCAAAGCCAACTCCCAGTTCTGGGAGCAGATGCTGGCCATGACGCTGGCTCCGCTGGCGGCTCCGGGTGAGTTCTGTGTCGGAGCCGGACACATGCTGGGCAGCGTCGATCTGGGCGGCGTGTGGAAAGGCCGCATAGAGGTGCGGCTGGCCGAGGGACTGGCTTACCACGCGACTGCGGCGATGATGATGCAGCCGGTGGAGACGGTGGGCGAGGCCGATGCGCTGGACGCCGCCAAGGAGATCGCGAATATGATCGCCGGAACCATCAAGTCCTCGCTGCCCCGGCCTTGCACCATGAACGTTCCAGAGTCCGTCGTCGAGGCCGAAGGCTTCTGCGGGCCGCCGCAGACCGAGGACTCGCTGGTGGTGGCCTTCCGCCACGCGAGCGGCGATTTGATGGTGCGGGTTTGGGAACAAGAGTGCCCTTAAAGCAGGGACTAGGGAATAGGGAACAGGGAACAGGGAATAGAATAATTTCGCCGGTTCCGGTTACTTGTCTCCCACCCTTGCGGCAGTAAAGAACCGCAAGGATTGGGCACGGAGTTGTTTTGCTCGGCCTGTTCCCTATTCCCTGTTCCCTGCCTCTAGCGGTTCCAGCGTCAACCTTGCCGTGAGCACGACCAGCGCTGCCCACAGCGTATCCGCGCCGAGCAGATGAGCCACTTGCACCCAGAGCGGGGCCAGCAGGATCACGTCCGTCAAGCCGAGAATATAGACCGCGGCCAGCAGCAGCAGCACCAGCGCGGAGAGGCCGCGATTGTCCCAGTGGGTCCGGCGCCGCGCCGCGCGCACCAGCAGCCAGATGAGAAAGATGCTGGCTACGAAGGCGACCGTCGGATGCATCCAGCGCCAGCGCACCAGCCAGCCGCTCGTCGGAGAAAAATCCTGGGCCAGCGCCAGGCCCAGCGAAGTGGCCGGAAAGAGCGTGTCGCCGAGCGCGGCCAGCGAACCGGTGACGCCAACGACCATGACAACAAGAATGCAGGCGACGGCTCCAAAGGGCGCCACCACGCGCACGCTGCCGCGCAGATAGCCCTTGCGACGGCTGAGCAGGTGCGCGGTCAGGGTGAGCGCGGCCAGCAGCAGGAGCGTGTTGGTGAGGTGCAGCGCGAGATAGGCGGGGCGCAGCGGCGACTGGCTCTGCGCCGTCAGTCCCAGCTTGACCAGCAGCGCGCCGAGGATCGCTTCAATCAGCGTGAAGGCGACGGAAGCGACTGCAGCCGCGCGCGCCAGATGACTGCGGGCGGTTCCGGCAAAGATCCACGCCATGAGTCCAACGACCGCGAAGAACGACAAGCCGCTAGTCACGCGATGCGTGAACTCGATCATCGTATTCACGCTGGCCGAGTGTTGCAGGACGGTGCCGTTGCAGAGCGGCCAGTGGTTGCCGCAGCCCGCGCCCGAGCCGGTGGCGCGTACCAGAGTGCCCCACAGGATGACGGCGATGAAGTAGGCCAGCACGCCCCAGGCAAAGCGGCGCAAGGAAGGCGATGGCAGCGTTCGACAAGAGACGGGAACGACGGTTGCAGGCATTGTGCAGGGCTCCTGATGGAACCTACCAGTGTAGACCACGCGCAGGACGCGCGCATGGCTTGGCTGTAACCGTCAGCCCAATTCGATCGCTAATTCGCCAGTAGCCTCACCACGTGGTTGACGATGATCAAATCCTCAGCAGGCGGGATGACGCGCACGATGACCGGCGAGTGTTCTGACGAAATCACGGCCTCGCCGCGCACGTTGTTGCGCGCGGGATCGAGAATGATGCCCAAAGCGCTGAGCCCTGAGCAGATCTCGGCGCGGGCGGCGATGTCGTTTTCCCCGATGCCGCCGGTGAAGGCCAGCATGTCCAGCCCGCCCAACTCTGCCACATAACTTCCGATCCACTTGGCGATGGTCCAGTTGAATTTATCGACGGCCAGACGCGCCTTGGCGTTGCCCTCCTTGATGGCTTCGCGCAGGTCGCGCATATCGTTGGAGAGATTGCTCACGCCAAGCAAGCCTGCTTTCTTGCTCGCGACGACCTCGAGCTGATCGGCAGCGGCGGTGGCGCTCTCGGCGGTCTCGGCGATCTTGCGCAGGATGAACAGCAGCACGCCGGGATCGATGTCGCCCGTGCGCGTGCCGCTGATGATGCCGCCGGTAGGCGTGAGGCCCATCGAAGTATCCAGGCACTTGCCGTCGCGAATCGCGGAGATGGAGGCGCCGTTGCCGAGATGAGCGACAATCAGCCTCTTGGGCACGTTGGGCTGCAACTGGAAGACGATCGACTCGTAAGAGATGCCGTGCGCGCCATAGCGGCGCACGCCCATCGCCGAATACTCCTCAGGGATGGGCATGTGCGTGACCACCTCGGGCATCGTGCGATGGAAGTAGGAGTCAAGGCAGACGAAGTTGGGCACGCCGGGAAAAAGGCGCAGCGACTCGCGCATGATGTAGACGGCAATGGGCGTGTGCAGTGGCGCGAAGGCCGTGTAGCGCTCCATCTCATCGATTAGCTCAGGGGTGATGAGCTGGTTCTCCTGAACGGTAGGGCCGCCGCAGACCATGCGATGGCCGATGGCGACTGGCGCGGGAAAATCGCCGGAGTGGAGCGCGTCGGCGACTAGCTTGAATGCCACGGCGCGCGTGGGCAGAGCCGGAGTTTGATCGACCAGCTTCTTGCCCTCGGCATCCTTGATCCAGAACTTGCCCAGATCGGTGCCGATGCCGTCAACCGCGCCCTCGTGGAGCTTGGCGCGCTGGCCGTCGCCGGCCTCGTAGACTGAAAACTTGATGGAAGAGGAACCGCTATTCAAAACCAGGACGGGCAAAGAAGGCATGAATGAAAACCTCTGAGGTTAGTGCTGAATGAGTCAGCGGGTTAGTAAGTTATAGACATCCCAGGTCTCAAAAGCGAGACCTGGGGCACCCGGCGCGTATGTGAACTTTTGCGGCGAACACTCCAGAATCGAAATCTCGAAGTAACTGCTCTTCATCCGCGTAGACTTGGGTCACCCGGACCCCGTAATTCCGGGGAAGAGGTTTCTCAGCCGCCGAAGGAGCCGTTCTAACCTTAGCTTCGCCTTCGAGGGCCGGTGGTAGGGCGGCTCAACGCCCACGTAAGCAAAAGTATCCCCTTCGCCCGTTTCCTTGTAGTGGAAGGATTCGATTGGGCGGAATCCTCGTACGCGTCCCCCATCATAGCCCTCGATCAATTTGCGAAAGGGCGGGAATGCAATCTGCGCAACTTCGTAAAAGAGTTCCGAGGCATCCATATTCAGCTTGCCGGCGCTTCTGTAAAGTAACGCCAGAGGCGGAATAATATCGCGCCAATCGCGAGACGTGTTTTCGATTGCTAAGGCGATCAGCCCCCGTTTCACCAAGCCAGGATCATTCCGACGGATAGCTTCCTGAGCAGCATGAAATGCGTAGCC
Source organism: uncultured Acidobacteriaceae bacterium (assembly GCA_963710875.1). Classification (GTDB taxonomy): domain Bacteria; phylum Acidobacteriota; class Terriglobia; order Terriglobales; family Acidobacteriaceae; genus Telmatobacter. Next base: position 643,608 of record CAVQBW010000007.1, read on the forward strand.
CTCAAAGATGAAACGAAATGAAGCTTCCACTTGCCCCACCATTTCCTCTCGTTCCTCAGGATCGGAGCAGGCAAAAGCGTCAGCTAATCGTTCAATGGATTCAATCACGTCAGAGGGCAAATTGCGGCGGATGAAAGCTTCCTCTCGAAGGCCCTGAAAGGACGCAAATGCTCTGTCGACTGCATCTGTCAAGCGATTCTCCTCCTGGTCATGGCGGTACCACTATAGGGGAATCAGCAACATAATTCCAGACCCCTCCTACGTGTGCCCTAGTCCTTCGGCCAGCGCCAGTTGCGGATTTCGGGCAGGTCGTCGCCGTTTTCCGCTACATAAAGTTTGTGCCTTTGAATCGCCTCGGAGTACCACTGTTCGGCGGCGTCGGCCTGTCCGGCGAGCCGAGGCACGCGCTTGATTGCGTCCAGGGCAAGCTGGAAGCGGTCGATGTTGTTGAGCACGCACATGTCGAAGGGCGTAGTCGTTGTGCCCTCTTCCTTGTAGCCGCGCACGTGAAGATTGTCGTGGTTATGCCGCCGGTAGGTGAGCCGGTGAATCAGCCACGGATAGCCGTGGAAGGCGAAGACGGTCGGCACCTTGGGCGGGAAGAGCTGGTCATAATCCTCATCGGGCAGCCCGTGCGGATGCTCGGAGGGCGGTTGCAGCGCCATCAAATCCACCACGTTGACGACTCGGACTTTGAGATCGGGAGCCAGCGAGCGCAGCAGAATCACGGCGGCCAGCGCCTCCAGCGTGGGCACGTCGCCAGAGCAGGCCATCACGACATCTGGATTTCCGTCGTCGTTCGAGGCCCACTTCCAAGTTCCCAGTCCGGTTGTACAGTGTGCCACGGCCTCGTCGATGGTGAGCCACTGGGGCGCGGGCTGCTTGCCGGCGACGATGAGGTTGATGTAGTTCTTGCTGCGCAGGCAGTGGTCGGAGACGGAGAGCAACGTATTTGCGTCGGGAGGCAGATAGACGCGCACCACCTCGGCTTTTTTATTAACGAGATGATCGATGAAGCCGGGGTCCTGGTGGCTGAAGCCGTTGTGGTCCTGCCGCCAGACGAGCGAGCTCAAGAGATAGTTGAGAGACGCGATAGGCTTGCGCCAAGGAATCCCGCGCGTCACCTTCAGCCACTTGGCGTGCTGATTGGCCATCGAGTCAATGATGTGGATGAAGGCCTCGTAGCAGCTGAAAAAGCCGTGGCGGCCGGTGAGCAGATAGCCCTCGAGCCAACCCTGGCACATATGCTCACTGAGGATTTCCATGACGCGGCCAGTCTGCGAGAGATTCTCGTCCACCGGCAGAGTCTCAGCCATCCACTCCTTGCCGGTTCCGATAATTGCGTCGCCGAGGCGGTTAGAGGCCGTCTCGTCCGGTCCGAAGACACGGAAGTTTTTCTGTGCCTTATTGGCCTCCATGACGGCATGCAGCAATTGCCCCAGGATGCGCGTGGACTCAACGTCTTTCTGCCCGCGGCCTTCGATCTTGACCGCAAAATCGCGGAAGTTGGGGATCTTCAACGGTTGGAGCAGCAAGCCGCCGTTCGAGTGGGCGTTCATGCCCATGCGCCGCCGGCCCTTGGGCGCAATCTCGGCAAATTCCACCCGGAAGGCGCCCTTTTCGTCAAAGAGCTCCTCGGGTTTGTAGCTGCGCATCCACTCCTCGAGCAGGCGCATGTGCTCGGGCTTTTCGCGCAGCTCGCTGAAGGGAACCTGATGGGCGCGCCAGGTGTTTTCGACCGGCTTGCCGTCCACAAACTTCGGTCCGGTCCAGCCCTTCGGCGTGCGCATGATCAGCATCGGCCAGGCCGGGCGCTCGATCGGCCCAGCGGCTTCACGGGCCTTCTTCTGAATTTCCGCGATGCGGTCCAGCATGGTATCGAAGACCGTCGCGGCCTGCTGGTGCATCGTTTCAGGATCGTCGCCCTCCAGCGTGAAGGGTTCATAGCCGTAACCGCGCATCAGGTCTTCCAATTCGGCATGGGGAATGCGCGCCAGCACCGTCGGGTTGGCGATCTTGTAGCCATTCAGATGAAGAATGGGCAGCACCGCGCCGTCGGTTGCCGGATTGAGAAACTTGTTCGAGTGCCAGCTTGTGGCCAGTGGGCCGGTCTCGGCCTCGCCATCGCCTACCACGCAGGCCACGATCAGGTCGGGATTGTCGAAGGCCGCACCGTAGGCATGAACCAGCGAGTAGCCCAGCTCGCCGCCCTCGTGGATCGAGCCTGGAGTCTCCGGCGCAACGTGGCTGGGAATGCCGTAGGGCCAACTGAATTGGCGGAAGAGCCGCTTGATGCCGTCCTTATTCTGCTCGATATGAGGATAGATTTCGGAGTATGAGCCTTCCAGGTAGGTATTGGCGACCAGCCCCGGCCCGCCGTGCCCTGGGCCGATGATGTACATCATGTTCAGGTCGCGCTCGCGGATCAGGCGATTCCAATGCACATAAAGGAAGTTGAGCCCAGGGGTTGTGCCCCAGTGGCCCAGCAGGCGCGGCTTCACGTCGTCCAAGGTCAGCGGACGCTCCAGCAGCGGATTGTCTTTCAGATAGATCTGGCCGACGGAGAGATAGTTGGCGGCGCGCCAATAGGCGTTCATCTTGGCCAACTGCTCCGGGCTAAGGGGGCCTTTGCTCGTTGCTTCGCTCACAAGTCCACCTCCGGAAACTTCCGCTGATAGCTTAGAGCCTAGCAGCCGGTGGTTGCAGCAAAGGGTGATTAATGTCACATGCGGCTGAGACGCCGGCTCACATCATGGGAACGGTTGCGCAGCGGCGCCGGATGCGGAATGACGGCTCCGCGCTGCGAGAGTCGAACGCAAATGGCGCACTATTGGGCCGCGACCGTGACCGGGACCTCCAGCGACCCGGTGCGGCCTCCGGCGATGTCGTGAATCGCGATGCGGATCGTGCCTGGCCCCCCCGGAAGATCGAGCTCCGCGCGAAGAGGAACGCCCGTCGCCATCACCTTTGGGTACCGATCGGCCGTCAGCGTCATCTGGAAGGCGTGTTCGAGGTAGTTCACGCGCTCGCCCTCCTCGTTATACGCCACCAAAGCGAATTCGATGCTGGCCTGGCGCGACCCGTTGGGTAAGGTGGTGAAGACGAGTCCATGCAGGTCGAGGACCATGTCCACGACGTAGCGGTGGACCGGCCCTTTGATGGATGCGGTCATCTGGCCTACGGGTCCTTCGGTCAGCTTCACCCCCTGGAACAACGGGTCGCTCGCAGGCAGCACTCGCGCAACAAATGAGATCTGCGTGGCCGGCGGCGTACCGTGCATGGCTGCGGACGACATGATGCTGGCTACGTTGGGGTGATGCGGGGAGGGTTGGCCGGGAGGGTCGGCGTAGTAGCCGCTACGGTACGCGAGCTTGTATCCGGCGTCGTCCAGGCGGACTTTGAATTTGTGGAATCGTCCGTCGAACTCCTTCCGGTCCGGCACATAGCCGATGGTGTAATAGCTCGAGCCGTTCTCGACCACCTCTGCCACGTCACCCGCGAAGTCGTTGGAGTCTAAGAAAGCCTTGCCTCCTGTGTCCTGGGCCATTTGCTGCATCGTGGCCTGCTCGCGCACGATCTCATCGCGTTCCTGGCGTGCTTGCGCCATTGGGGCGGAGGCGCTTTGGGTTGGCGTCAAGCCCGATTGAAGGTGGTAGCCTGCACTGAATACGGAGGACACCATGAGTCCTCGCGCGTCGATCGGATAAACGGAGATTCGGGCATCCGAGAGCATCTTGGCCGTCTCGCGAACCTCGTCCGTGTAACTGTAGGTGGTTGTGAAGGCCTGGAGACCCTGCGATTCATCGGGCGGGATCAGGGAGGGAAACGAACCGGAAAACCAGATCACGTTTTTACGCCCAGGAATGGCGCTCAGGTATCGTGCCAACTGCTGCATGGCATCGAGCGTGATTTGCACCCGCTGGTCGATCAGCCCCGCCGCAATTTGGGCCTGGAACTCCTGCACGGCTGCGTCTGCATCCATCGGGCCGCCACTCGGAATCTCACTGGGCGTGCCGGGGGCGCTGCCGTTTGAGCCTGCGATCGCAGCCCCTTGGCTGGAGGGCGAGATGCCCACGTCCTGCACGACGTTGTCCGGGTCAATCAACGCCGATTGCTGGGCCGCGGTCTTGGAGCTTTTCAACGCCGCGGTCAACGCGGCCAGATCGGTCGAAAAGCCCGCGATCATCCCCAGCCGCGAAGAGAGGACAAAGATCGCCAACTCGGTGCCCGGCTTGATCTTGCCCATGTACTGGATCATCTTATAGCGCACATACGCCTGATCGAGAAAGGCCGTATTCAGCCGGTCAAGCAGCAAGACGTTGACCGCGCCCGCCTCTGGATAGTCGGGGATGTTGGTATAAGTGTGCGGAGGCAGTGCGGCTTGCTTCATGCGGGGCACGGCGCCGGCTTCGGGCGCGCGGTGCTCGTCAAAGGAGGCAATGGCCTGCTCGCGCCCATCCTCGAAGACGTGGAAGCGCTGCTGCTGCAGGCCATGCACGGGTTTGTCGTGGTCGGTTACAACCACATCCACCAGGACGAGATTTACGTTGGCGTGCAGAACAGTCGCCGGCGCGCTGCCTGCTGGGGCCGGGGCGCTCGCGGCTGGCGCTGGTTGCTGCGCCGGGAGCGCCGGAGTCTGGGCTGCGGAAGACTCGCCCGATGTCGCGGATGCCGGAATCAGCAGAAACGAAGACCCAAGAAGGACGATCAGGCGAAGCGGATGCATGAGAAGCCCTTTCGAGAACTATTATCAGCGTTCTCGATCGGCTTTGGCGAAGCCGGCGGAAATCCGCCTCAAAAATAGCGCTTCAGCTTGAGGATTTGCGACTCGAAGCCGTACCACAGCGCGGCGGCTGCCGCGGTGGAAACGGCCAGGCGGACGGCGACGACGGCCATGTTGCCGGGGATGCCGTAGGAATTCATGTGCGCATCGAAGGAACCCAGGTAGACGAAGACCATGACGTGGATCATGTAGAGGCCGTAGCTGATGCGGCCATAGAAGGCAAGCGGTCCGCGGCGCAACATGGCGTTGATGGGATTGCGTGCTCCGGTGGAGGCGAGCGAAGCCAGCACAGCGCCGCCAAAGCAGGTGGCCAGCGCGGAATCGAGCAGCGAAGTTCCGCCGGCTACCGTAGCCGAGGCTGCCAGGCCCAGAACAAATGCGCCGAGTCCGATCCAGAGCCATGTGCGGCGGCTCAGCGCGAGCGTGTACAACCCCAGCGCCAGGAGACTTCCGATGGCGATTCCATCGAACTTGATCAGCGTGTGCGTGGGCAGCCCCCAGAGCCATACGGGATTCAGGTGGCGCAGCAGCGGCGAGCAAACCAGAGCGGCGGCTAGCACCGCCAGCATCATCCACGGCCTGCGCAGGATGCGCACCAGCGGCGCCCAGAGCAGGTAGTACTGCTGCTCGATAGCCAGCGACCACGTAGGTCCGATGGCCGGAGGCAAGGCCAGGTGAAAAAGATTCTGCACGAAAAAGATATAGGCGAACCATGGAGCTGCCTTGATGGCGTCCAGCGGCTTTGGTCCGATGAACCAGTCGGACTGCGCATAGACAACTGCCAATACCAGAACGTAAACCGGCAGGATGCGCAGAGCCCGCCGCCCGTAGAAGTTGTGGAAGTAACGAGGCTTCTCGCGCGACTCCAAAAGTATGGAAGTAATCAGGAAGCCGGAGAGGACAAAGAAGAGATTCACGCCCGCCCATCCCCACAACGAAGCGTAGTGAAGTGGGGTACCTTCAAAGCGCGGATGGCAGTGGTAGAAGATCACGCCGAGAACCGCGAGGCCGCGCAGGCCGTCGAGTTCCGGCACGAATTTTGGGAGCCAGGTTGGGCGTTGAATGGGCAAGGGATTGAGTAAGCGAGTCAGCCTGAGTGCCCCACCCTCGCCGCGTCCTTGTTCTTGCGGCCAGGATGGGAAACTGCGGACCTTATCCCGCGGCCAGTTCTTTGGCCCGCTGGGTCGCGCGCATCACGGCCTTGATGAGGGTGACGCGCAGGCCGCCCTCTTCAAGTTCCAATATGCCGTCGATGGTGCAGCCGGCGGGGGTAGTTACCGCATCCTTGAGCATGGCCGGGTGATAGCCGGTTTCAAGCACCATCTTGGCGGCGCCCAGGGTAGTTTGCGCGGCCAGTTGCGTGGCCACGTCGCGCGATAGGCCCACCTTGACGCCCGCCTCGGCCAGGGCCTCGATGATGATGTAGATGTAGGCCGGCCCGGAGGCCGAGAGGCCGGTGACGGCGTCCATATGCTTCTCGTCGACTGTAACGGTGCGGCCCACGGTCTCGAAGATGCGCTCGGCCATCTCCATCTGCTGCGGCGAGACGAAGCGACCGCGGCAGAGAGCGGCAGCTCCTGCTCCGAGCGCCGAGGGAGTATTGGGCATGGCGCGGATCACGGCGATCTCCATCCCCGCGGCCTCTTCGATGGCGCGCGTCTTGACCGAGGCGGCGAAGGAGATGAGAGTCTTGGCCTTGGTCAGCGCCGGGCGAATCTCGGCGATCACGTCCGGCACCTGGAAGGGCTTGACGCCGAGCAGGATCAGATCGGAGTTGCGCACCGCTTCCAGATTGTTGGTCGAGACGTCCACGCCCCATTGTGTGCTGAGGGCGAGAGCGCGCTCTGCGTGGCCGACGGTGGCATGAATCTGATCGGGAGCGAACAGGCGCTGCTTCAGAAAGGCCTGCAACAGAATTCCGCCCATCTTGCCCGCGCCGAGAACGGCTACGCGGATGTTGGGCAGTTGCGCAGAGGCTACTTCGGTGATCTCAACGGCAGTATCCGCCATTTGACTTCCTTGTCTTGGATGAGAGTGGTGCAACGATTATAAGAATACGCGCTTCGGGCACCGATAGGATTTTGAGAGATTTGGTGCAGAAAAGGGGATTTTTGAGCCAAAATCGGGCAAAAATCGGGCAGTTTCGTATGCCGATAAGCGCCTAGAGATAGAGAATAAACAGTTTATTATGAATTATTTACCATGAATCTGAGGTTGAAAAGCAGAGGCTGGAGAGGGGGGAGGGGGTGGGTGTACCTTTTTGGGGTGCGGATCGGCCCACTCGAGAGGGCCGATCCAGCCTCAGGTTAGCAGAATGCAGGAAATCATCTGCAAATCGTGTTCAACAGTTTTGTGCCGCAAGGGGAAATCCGCTTGGCCAGCGATCGGAGCCTGACAGGAGCCGTTTCGCCCGCGGACGGCGATTTCAGACTGTCTGCTTATTGCCGCTTCAGCAGCTCTTCGTTGGCGAGAAATCCCTTGATCCCGTCGTCCAAAGAGCTTTCCTGATCCGCCGCCGCCCAACTGCTGTTCCAGATGATGTAGCCGCCGGGCAGCGCCAGCGTCTTGAGACGGTTGCCGATCGCTCCCAGCGCAGCCGTTTGCCACGCGTAATACTCCAGGTCGTAACTCCCCTCGATCTTGGCCACCGACTCCGGGTCGCGCAGGTCGGCAATCACCGTTCCCGCGTAAGCAATCGCGATCGACATCATTGCGCCGTGCAGGCGGTCGGTATTCATCTTGCAGTTGTACAAGACGCCGTCCGGCGAGTCCTTGTCGCCCTTTCCCTCGTCCTTCGCAATGGCCTGGTTTTGCGTGCCAAAGCTCAGCCACACGCCATTATCTTCGCCGGGCTTGCCGAAGGCCGCGGCGGCGCGTTCCAGCCGCGCTCCCAGCGGATTGCCGTCGCCGAAGACCTTGGCCACCTTATGTCCCTCTGCCAGAGCGTCGGAGGCGCTGGAGGGCGGCACAATCTCTCCCTTGGTGACCGCGCTGCTCCTGGAGTAGTCGATCTCCTGCGAAGCGACATCGGAGACCGATTGCAGCACCAGCCGCGCGCTATACATGTTCAGGTTTCCGAAGCCGCTCATGGCCGTGATCTTGCCCGCCTTGTCACGCTTCAAGCTGGTCGCCGCCCCGTCCAACCGCCCGGCCAGTGTCGCCGTCACCGTATACCGCCCGCAGCCAATGCACACCCCGTCGCCTTTGTACGCAGCGGAGAGCCAGGAATCGAATTGCTTGAAATCCTTGTTCTTTTCCAGCGTCACCGCCGCTTGTTTTTCGGGTGCGGCGACTGTCCCGGCAAAGTTCTTCGCCGGCTGCATCTCGAGCACCAGCGCAGCGCCCGCCTTGGCCTTGGTCCCTTCGGGATACGCAAGCCAGATGTCGTTCACCCGCTGGCCGCAGCCCGCGCCCTGCAGCACGAACTGGTCGAAGCTCGCGCTGACTGTGCCTTTGACGCGAACGAACTTGCCGTTGAACGACTGCGGATTCTTGAGAATGTCGCAGACGGTTGTATCGACCGCCTGAGCTTGCAGGCAGCAGGAAAATGCAAAGACGCTTACGAATGCAAGCAGGCGCTTCATGCGAAATCTCTCCAGTCAATGCGATAAGCCGCTTCAGCAGCGAATCTCAACAGGTACGCCGCTGAAAAAACGGAAAGTTCAGGCTATCACAGTCGCCGCAGCTCAAGAAAAAGAGGGCGCGGAAGAATCCGCGCCCTCGGGCCGTACGGGAGAATCAGCGTTAGAAGCGCACAGACATGACGCCGACGACGGTTCGCGGCGAACCGACTTGCAGCGTGTTGTCGGCTAACGACAGCGGATCGCTGCCTACGAAGCCGTTGGTTCCCATCGAGGCGTAGTAGGCCGAGTTCATGAGGTTGTAGACGTTGAGCTGGGCCTTCAACTCCTTGAAGGCTCCCACTTCCTCGCGCTTGTAGCCGGCGCCGAACTCGGCCAGGAAGCGGCCGCCGACGCTGCCGTCGTTGGTGTAAGTGAAGTAGCGGGTGGACATGTAATCGGCGCCCAGATTGATGAAGCCGCCGGACTTGTTCCAATCGAGCGAGGTCTTGTAGAGGCCTTCGGGCGTGTCGACCATGATCTTGCCCTTGATGGACATGCAATTGCCGTTGACGTCGGTGTAGAGGCAGGAGCCATCGGCCGTGACGACGTTGCTGTCGAAGGTGGATTTGTTCCAGGTGGCGCCGTTGTAGAGCGTAAACATCGAACCCAGGTTGAAGGTGACCGCGCCATCGATGCCATTGGTTGTAACTCCGCCCACATTGTTCAGCAGCGAGGGATTGCCTTGAATGCCCTTGCCGTTGGCGAAGGCCAGCAGGCGGTTCGAGAAGTTGACATGGAAGAAGCTGGCCTGCGCCGAGTAGAGCTTGGAGGAGGATCGGAAGCCACCTTCCTCGGTCCAGGAGGTCTCGGGGTGGAGCGTGGAGTTCAAGGTGTCGAAGGCGGCCTGCGTGGTGCCCCAGGGCGAGTTGCCAAAGCCGTAGCCGCCGGGCTGGTAAGAGCGGACGTTGTAAGCCGCGTCGCCGAAGATTTCGTTGTTCTTGTCCAGCTTGTAGTTGGCGCCAAACTGGGGCAGGAAGGGCTTGCCGGAGGTCAGCGAACCTTGCGCATAAGCGCCTGGCGTAAAGCCCTGACTGGACTGGAAGGTCTTGGAGAGTTCGCCGTCGGTGGTGGTCTCCTCGGTCTTGAAGCCGGCCGAGAGCGCCAGCTTGTCGTTGACCTTGTAAATGTCTTGGAGATGAATGTCATATACCGTGGTGTTAAAGACATACTCCCACTGTGTATAGAAGGGGTTGGACGGGAAGGAATAGAGCGAGTGGAGCGGGCTGGTCGCGCCGGTGGCGTAGAAGCGGCGAGCCAGATTCCACTTCTCTCCCTCAAACCACACGCCGCCCTCGACCTTGTTGCGGCCATTCTCATAAGCCAGCGATGTCAGGAAGCCGGCGCGGTTGATGCCGTATTCGGAGGTGCGCAGCGAGATGGGAGAGACGATGGTCGCAACGCTGGGGGCATAGATGTTCTGATAGGTAGGCAGGTAGGGCGTGAACCAGAGGCCGCGTCCATCGTCGTGGTGGCCGTAGCCGGTGATCTTGAATGTCAGATGATCGGTGAGCGCCTGTTTGTAGCTGACGCCGCCGATGGTGTCTTTGCGCAATCCCGAACCGCCGTAGTAACCGGCGTCGCAGGGGTCCTCATTCGCGGCGAGAGTATTCACGGGCGATGGATAGCTAACGCCCGGGAACCCATCGCAGGCATAGGCGGCCTGCACCGACTCCGCCCAGTTTCCGTAGTTATCCCAGCTATAGCCCAGCTTTTGAGTCCAGATCTTGTTTACGTCCTGGTAATCGACTTCGCGGCGGTCGGAGACGTCGGCGAAGACCGAGAGCACGCCGTTGTTGCCGACATAGTGGACCAGCTTGCCGTTGAGCTGCCAGTAGTTTTGGCCGATCTGGCCGTGGCCTCTCCACTTATCGGAGAGATTGTAGACGCCGGTGAGATAGAACTTGGTGTGATCGGGCAGCAGGCCGCTCTCGAAGCGGGCAAAAGTGCGGGCCGCGCTCCAACTGCCGAAAGCCTGATTCACCTGAAAGCTGCGCGTGTCGGAGGGGTCGGCGGAGTAGAACTGGAGGGTTCCGCCCAGGTTGCTGGTGGAGGCTGTCTCCAGCGCGCCGGTGCCCTGCGAGAGAACGATGCGGCCTACGTTTTCGTCGGTGATGGCGCGGCTGATGTGCAGGCCGTTCCAGTTGCCGTAGGACATGTCCCCCAGCGGAATGTCGTCGAGCGTGAAGCCGAGCTGGTTCTGATTGAAGCCGCGCACCGAGATGCGGACTGCCCACTCGTAGGAGCCGTAGGGATCGGCGGCCTGGAAGTTGACGCTGGGAAGCTGCGCGATGCTCTGGATGGGGCTGGTTCCGGGCGCCTCCTCGATCAGCGCCGGGGCTTGCAATTCCTGCTCGACGCGAAACTCGCCAGGCGCGGTGACGACGACGGTCTCGGTTGTAGTGATGACCGGCTGCTCCGGGGCAGGCGCCGCGGGAGCTGCAGTAGATGGCCCCTGAGCCGCGGCAACCGCGGCCGCGAAGAGCGCCGACAACACAAGACTGGAAAAGAGATGGCCTCGAATCATGAATTCACCTTTCATGGAATGCGCCACCGCACAATGCGGCGGAGCGCGATTGAGGGGAAGCCGATGCCTTTGGCGGCAAAGGCTCCCCGATGCCCGCCCGGCATGGATTCGCCAGGGTCGGGCTCAAGATACAGTTGGACTCTTGGGTCGTTCGCCCAGGGTGTGTGAAACAGATGATGCTTACGGGAGATTCTGGGCGAAATTTAAGAAAGGACTGTGAGACGCCGATGAATTCTTGGCAAATCTCCGCATATTATTGCCATGGGAAGTTGTTGAAAAACAAACTCGAAGCTGCGTTTCTGTGCATACGGGCTAAAGCGCGCGTCGATTTTGCGCCCTTTACAGCACGACTGAAATCGTGCCCTGATACAAACCAGAGTTATCCAACAGGTTCCTGAGAGCCTCAGAATCGCTCTGCCCCGGAAACGGATGCCGCCGAGATCCCACGACCGCTTTACTGAAATGCCAGCGGCCTCCATGCGCCGTTCTGCTTCAGCGCTAATTGAATCGGCCGGGGCGGGCCTTTGCGGGGAACGGTCACCTCGATCCAAAGCTCCTGGCCGGGTTTCAAGGGAGTCGGGTCGGCCGCGTGCTCGGCGATGTAGAAGTCCACCGGTTCTTCTATGTGCAGCGCGTCGCAGGAGTCTCCCGGCCTGGCCCACACATTCACGCCTTTCGAGACAAGGTCGGCCTCGGGAATCCGGATCGCTATCAGCTTGTTGTCATGCACCTTGAGCTTGGCGCGGAAGTGAAAGGGCAACTGCGATTTGACCATGAAGCCGCTCGGCCTTGTGGTTCCGTCGCTGTTGCGCGGGAAGGCGGCGTCGAAGGCGCTGGGCAGCGTGCTCTGGCAGCCGTTCACCGTCAGTTGCAGGCTCAGGTAGCGGCCGCGCATCACGAGATTTGGATCGTAGGCCGCGGCGCGCGTCCAGACGCGCGGGCAGCGCGCGCGCTGATAAAGATACTTGGCCGCGATCGACGAGACCAGCGCCAATTGGATCACAAGCAAAGCGACAGAGGCTTTGGAGAGCTTCATTTTGCCTCCCCGGCGGAGGTTTCCGCATTTTCCAGACCGGCCATCAGCTTGCGCCGGGCTCGTTCGAGAGCCCATCCGCCGGCGAGGAAGAGAATGCCCAGCCCGATCAGCCCCAGCGAGCGGCCCAGCTTGTCCATGATGTCGCTGAAGTAGAACCAGGCGACGACAATCGCAAAACCTACGACGCCCAGGTTGACCAGGGCTTTGCTGGCCTGCCGCACGCCCCACCAGATGATGAAAACGCAGAAGGCCGCGACCAGCGCGTGGGCGGCGAGGTTCGGCTCGCTGCGCACGTAGGAGCCGCGGTCCTGGCTGCCGTAGTCGTACGTCTGCGTCCAGATTCGCTGGCACCAGGGCAGCGCCGTCGAGAAGGCCAGCGCGATCATCACCGGTATGGCGCTCTTGCGGATCTTGAAGAGGGCAAAGAAGAGCGGCACGACCGCAATGTCCACCCAGCCCCAGGTGCGAAGCCCGAGCGGCAGATAGGCCTGGCTGCCCCAGGAACTCCATCCATCGAGCAGGTTGACAATTCCAACCACTGAGAAGATCGCCGCGACCGCAAAGAGAATCCCCTGGACAATCTTGCGCCTGGAGCCGAGGAAGAACGTTAGGTAAAGAGTCGCCCAGACGACCAGAAAGCGGCCGACATAGACCCATTCGCCGATGTGGCCGTCGGCGGCATAGGAAAACTCTGAGAGAATCCATGCCGGGACGAGCAGCAGCGAGAGCGTCTGCTGCGCCTCGTCGTGCAGCAGCATCCATCCAAAGAGCGCGGCGACGGCCCACAGCAGCACGGCCGCCGGCCAGTGCTCCTGAATGTTGAAGATCTGGCCGACCAAGGCGATGGCCGCGCCGGTCGAGAGCGTTCCCACGGCGTGGAGGGCCGTGCCGAGGCCGTGATAGCTCTTGCGAGTGAAGGCTCCGCCGAGGTGGAAGAGGCTGACCATGCCGAGCACCACGGCAAAGCGCGCGCCGGGGCCGATCTGGTCCCAGTGGGCCGAGACGAAGAGGGCCACGCCGCAGGCCAGCAGGATCGCGCCGAGGATCAGGGCGACCAGCCCCTGCCAGCGCAAGCCGGCGGGCTTCTTCCGATCGGCTTCATGGGCGCGGATGCGGCCGGCCGTCTCCGCATCCAGGACGCCGGCCGTCTGCCAGCGATTTAGCAACGATTCAAAGTCCGCCATAGCTGTTGCCCAACAGTAAAGCACATCCGGAGCGTTTCGGGTGCGGAAATTTATGCCTATATCATCTAAAGAGTATGCGCTTCGAGATCGTCACCATCTTTCCCGGCTTCTTTGCCGGCATCTTCGAGAACGGAATCCTGCGCCGCGCGCTGGCCGAGGAGCTGGTGACGATCGGGGTGCACGATCTGCGCGCCTTCACCCACGACCGGCATCGCACGGTGGACGACCGCCCATTTGGCGGCGGCGAAGGGATGGTGCTGAAGCCCGAGCCGCTGGCCGAGGCGCTGGGGGCACTGGGGATCGAGCCGAAGACGGAGCGGGAGACAGCGAGTCAGCCAGTCAGCCATCCGTCGCAGGCGCGGGTGATTTTGCTGTCGGCGCAAGGGCGCCGTTTTACTCAGGCGATGGCGCGGGAGCTGGCCACGCGGGAACGCGTTGTGCTGATCTGCGGCCGCTATGAGGGCGTGGACGAGCGCATCAACGAGATCTATTGCGACATGGAGCTGTCGATCGGCGACTATGTGCTGAGCGGGGGCGAACTGGCTGCTGCCGTGGTGGTGGACGCGACAATGCGCCTGATCCCCGGCGTGCTCGGCAACGAGGCGTCGGGGGAGTTTGAGAGCTTTGGCGTGGCCGACGCCGAGATTGCAGCCGCCGAGGACGGCGTACCGCGTTCGCAGTACGGTGCCGGCGGCCTGCTCGATTACCCGCACTACACACGGCCTGCGGAGTTCGGTGGATTACGTGCGCCCGAGGTGCTGATGAACGGCGACCACGCCGAGATTCGCCGCTGGCGTCGCGAAAAGCAGTTACGCAAGACCCTTGCCAACCGCCCGGATTTGCTGGAGGGCGCCGCCCTGAGCGACGAAGACCGCGTGCTGCTGGAGACGATACGGGGGGAAGGTTCCTCATCACCGCAGAGTGAATAAAGGATCGAGTATAATCGCCACAAAATTTTGTCCGGGCCAGCATGTCTCCGTCTTTGGAAACTCCGGTGTGATGCGTGGACTTCGATTATGTTTTGGGTCGTTATCCATTTGACTCAGGTAGTCCCAACCTGTTGTGTTTTGCAGGATGGAGAATGAGGATTATCCCCGCACATTGGCTGAGCTGGAAGCGCGTTTCAGCAGCGAAGAGGTCTGTCGCGATTAATTGTTTCAACGGCGCTGGCCGCAGGGATTCCGCTGTCCGCGTTGCGGCGCGGCCAAGGCTTGGCCACTGCGTTCCGGGCGTCGTCAGTGCATCGGCTGCGGTCATCAGGTTTCAGTCACCGCGGGTGCGCTCGCAGGAATAGTTGAAAAGAGTCCGGCGTTCGCGGCGGCCTCCAACCGCTCCCGCAAAACCTTGACCCTAGGCCGACCAGAGTGCGCGATTGCCGCGGCCGCTGGCAACGAAGCCCATATCAACCGAGATTCCGCGCACGCACTTCAGCAGGTGGTTGGCGATCGAGGGCAGCTTCTGCGCCGTGACACGGAACGACGGCCCGGAGACGCTCACCGCCGCGACCGGGAGCCGCTGCGCATCCAGCACCGGCACGGCGATGCAGCGCAGCCCCTCTTCCAACTCCTCGTCGTCCACTGCGTAGCCGCGACGGCGCGTCTTCTCGATCTCCACGCGCAAGGCCTCAGCCGTGGAGATGGTGCGGTGCGTGAATCGCTCGAAGCGGATACGGCGCAGAATATCGGCGAAACGCTCCTCGGGCAGGAATGCCAGAATGGCCTTGCCCACCGACGTGCAATGTACCGGGTTGCTGGCGCCGATGCGGGTAATCATGCGCACCGAGCGGGCCGGCTCGATCTTGTCGATATAGATCACGTGCGCGCCCTCCAGAATGCACAGGTGCGCCGTCTCTTCGGTCTCGGCCACCAGGCGGCGCAGGTGCGGCTGTGCTCGGTCGCGCAGGTCGTATTGCTCAATGGCGCGGTTGCCCAAATCAAAAAGCCTCAGCCCCAGGCGAAACTTTCCGTTGGCCGTGCGCTCGACCATGCGGTGCCTCTCCAGAACCATCAGAAAGCGGTGGGCGGTGCTTTTGTGCAACTGGAGCGACGCGGCAACCTGCGCCAGGCCCAGCGGCGTGTCGCTCTCGCCCAGCAGATCCAGAAGGGCAAATGCCCGGTCCAGGGCCTGTACTTTGTAGGTGCCTTTCGGAGTTGCATCTCGCATTGCGGTTCTCCATTTCACCCAATGATCTCAATATCAGTCTCTTCAGTTTGGGATGCTATGTCAAGCTCTGATATGGAATTCCCTTCTGTGAGATGGAACAGGCGGAAGATGAGCAGAAGAGGACGATCTTCGTGCGCTCCAGCGAAGATATTCTTAAAGACGTGGCCATCGATCTTCATTCTGCCGATAAACTGAATGAACGGTTGTCAAGCTTCCGGGGGCAAGGTGAACTTGCCTGGCTCTTTTGAGGAGACGAGGCGCAAGCGACAACCTGAGGGCGGGAACCCGCAGAAGCAGACCACAAAATGGGGAGCAGAAACTTAACGATGCCAGGCTCTACTCAAACGACCGATGCCTTGAGCGCAAGTGCATTGTCCGTTGCGGTCATCAGCCCGGACGAGCAACGCCGCAACGCCGCAGTTGGCGCGCTGGGCGAATGCCAGACCAGCCAAATCCGGGAGTTCACATCCTATCCGCCCGACCTGAACGATGTCTCGGGGATGCTGGGGCATGACTTCGACGTTGTGATCGTCGACCTGGACAGCGATCCGGAATCTGCCTTCGATCTGGTGGAAAGCATCTGTACTCATGAACTGGCAACCGCCATGGTCTATTCGGCGGAGGACAACCCGAGCCTGCTGCTCAGATCCATGCATGCCGGCGCCCGCGAGTTTCTCAGGATGCCCTTCAGCCCTGGAACGATGGGCGAGGCTCTGGTTCGTGCCTCGGCCCTCCGTTCGACCGTTCGTCCCGCGAAGAAGGCCGACGGCAGATTGCTGGTCTTTCTCAGCGCCAAAGGCGGCTCCGGCGTCACCACCCTGGCCTGCAATTATGCGGTCTCGCTGGCCCAGGATTCCGAACAGAAGACCTTGTTGATCGATCTCAACTTCCCGCTGGGCGATGCGGCGATCGACCTCGGAATCAGGGCCGAATACTCGACGGTAAACGCGCTTCAGAATTCCAGCCGGCTGGACTCGAGTTTTCTTGCCACGATGCTGGTCAAGCACGATTCCGGGTTGAGCGTACTCGCTGCTCCCACCGAATTGGCCACCACCCATTTCTCCGATGACGCCATCGACAAGCTGCTCGATGTCGCCCGTCAGGAGTTCGATTATGTGGTCGTCGATGCCGGATCGAGACTCGAACTGCAGCACACCCATCTCTTTGATCGATCCGCCACCATCTACCTGGTCACGCAGATCGGCATTCCCGAACTGCGCAACTCCAATCGCCTGATTTCAAAGTTCTCCACAGCCGCCAGCCCCAAACTCGAGATCGTGATCAACCGATACGAACCTCGCAACACGGAAATCGCCGAAGAGTATATTACGAAGGCTCTGACCCGGCCGGCCGAATGGAAGATTCCCAACAACTATGCCGCTGTGCGGCGGATGCAGAACACGGCTACCCCGCTCACGCAGGATGACTCGGAGATTTCGCGGGCGATCCGGCAAATGACCAGATCCATCACCGGCCTGCCTGCCGTCCCGGAAAAGAAGAAGGGGTTCAGCCTCTTCCGATGAGGTTTCTGGTTTTGAGGTATCTTCACACAAGCGGGACGGAGCCGGCGCATCTTCCGGGTTCGGCCTCGTTTGACGCAAGCACTCGATTCAGAGGCGCGGAGATTCCCCCGTTTCCGCAGACTCTGGCGTGGGCTGGTTCCAACGGATACGGAATCGCCCCAGGAAACACGGCAGAAGTCCCGTTCATCCGCCGAAGATGATCGGTAAATGATGAGGCAAGGGGGGCACGAAGCAATGGCGCCACAGACAAGTTCCGAGAAGTTTGGCAGGAAGAGCGAGCGGGAACTGTATTTAGACCGGATGGAGCAGATGATGCCGTGGGAAGAGTTGATGGCTCTGTTGGAGCCGTATGATCCGGCGGCAGCAGGCGATCGATCTCGGTTCGGGCTGTCGACTCTGCTTCGAACCTACTTTCTGCAGCACTGGTTCAACCTCTCGGATTCGGCTGCGGAAGAAGCACTTTATGAGTCGCCCGCGCTGCGCCGCTTCGCGAGAGTCGAACTGAGCGCGGCGGCCACACCGGACGAGATGGCGATCCACGATTTTTGCCGGTTGGTGGAAGAGAACAATCTGGACGGAGAGATGCTGGACATCGTGACCCGTCATCTGAACGCACAGGGCATCCGCATCTCGACCAGTCCCCATGCGGATGCGACGATCCTCGATGCGTCTTCCTGGACCGGAAGCCGTGAGGCGGAGCGCGATCCCTGGATGCCTCAAGCCGGGAAGAGTGATCGACGAACCCTCGCGGGGGGGGGCAAGCGGCTGGAGGCGCGGGATATGAGCGGCAGCCAGACCAAGGCCAGAGCCACGGACGGGGTCCATCCTCTCCTGCTTGGCGCGGGCATATTGTCGGTTGCGGTCATCAGCCCGGACAATCAGCGCCGCAATGCCGCAATCGCCGCACTGAGCGAATGCCAGAGCGGTCCAATCCGGGAATTCACTTCCTATCCTCCCAACCTCGACGACGTGCCCCAGATGCTGACCCGGGACTTCGACGTAATCATCGTCGACCTGGACAGCGATCCGGATTACGCCCTCAATCTGGTCAGAAGCGTTTGTATCAACGGCTCGGCAACCGTCATCGTCTATTCGCAGCGGACCGATCCGGACCTGCTGCTCAGTTCCATGCGTGCCGGCGCCCGCGAATATCTCACCTTGCCCTTCGACCCCGGCACCATGGCCGAAGCCTTAGGACGGGCTTCGGCACTCCGTTCGGCAGTTCGCCCAGCGAAAAGGACGGAGGGCAGGCTGCTCGTGTTTCTCAGCGCCAAAGGCGGTTCCGGAGTCACCACCCTGGCCTGCAATTCCGCGGTCTCGCTGGCCCAGGATTCCGGACAAAAGACCTTGTTGATCGATCTCAATCTCCCGCTGGGAGACGCGGCGATCAATCTCGGAATCAAAGCCGAGCACTCGGTTGTCAACGCGCTTGAGAACTTCAAGCGGCTCGATTCGAATTATCTATCCAGCTTGCTGAAACAGCATGGCTCAGGATTATCCGTGCTCGCGGCCCCCAGTGAACTGGCTCCCACGCATGTCTCCGACGACGCCATCGACAGGCTGCTGGAAGTCGCCCGCCAGGACTTCGATTATGTGGTGGTCGATGCCGGATCGAGACTCGACCTGCAGAGCACGCGCCTCTTCGACCGATCCGCCAACCTCTATCTGGTCACGCAGATCGGCATTGCCGAACTGCGCAACTCAAATCGCCTGATTGCGCGGCTCTCCTCTGCCGGCGGCCCGAAACTCGAGATTATTCTCAACCGATACGATCCTCGGAGCCTGGAAATCGCCGAAGAGCATATTACGAAGGCCCTCACCCGGCCGGCTGAGTGGAAGATTCCCAACAACTATGCCGCGGTGCGGCGGATGCAGAACACAGCGGTCTCGCTCATGCAGGACGATTCCGAGATTTCGCGGGCGATCCGCGAGCTGACCGGATCGATGACCGGCCAGCCCGCTCTCCCAGCTAAAAAAAAGGGGTTTAGACTCTTCCGGTGAGGGAGGCCGTCCCTTTCCGGCAGGCGCGCCGCAAGGACAGATTCCTCGCCCGATTCCCCAAGCGGCTGCCGGAAGGGCCGTCTTCGCCGGCATCTTCCATCCAACTCCGGGTTGGTCCTTCAAATCCGCGCGAAAAATCCGCGCCGGTGCCTCTTGCGCTATCATTGCGTCTAAAGGGTGAGCGGCCTGTTTCCCCTTAGGGCCGCTCCGGTGGTGCGCGTGTCTCGATTCTTTCAGAGGTTTATCTTCGTGATTTCCCTGGCGGTCTTTGCCGCCCTCGGCCTGGGCTTTGTCCTGGGCGAGTTCGGGTACTTGGGTGTCCATGCCGGCGGGCAGCAGGATGGCGCCTACAATCAGATGCGCGTCTACGCCGAGGTGCTTAAGAGGGTCCAGACAGACTACGTGACCGAGCCCAACATCGGCGCCGTGACCACGGGCGCGCTGCGCGGCCTGCTGGGGTCCCTTGACGCCGACTCCAGCTACCTGACCCCGGCCGAGTACAAGAATTACAAAGACCGTCCGCCGGCGGGCGTTGCACAGGTCGGCCTCACCGTCTCCAAGCGCTTTGGCTATGCCATCGTGGTCAGCGTGCTGCCCGGTTCGGCCGCCGACAAGGAGCACCTGGCCGACGGCGACGTGATCGAGTCCATTGGCGACCAATCCACGCGCGAGATGTCGCTGGCGGTCATCCGGCTGTTGCTGGAAGGCAAGCCGGGGAGCACGGTGACTCTTTCGGTGGTGCGGCCGCTCAAGGCGGAGCCCGACAAGCTGACGTTGACCCGCTCCATCGCTGCCGAGCCCGCGCTCGGCGAGCAGGAGTACGATGACGCGACCATCCTCTATCTCAAGCCCGGTGCGCTGACCGCCGGCCGCGTCGATGAGATGGCCGCCGCCATCAAGTCCGCCAAGGGCCGCAAGGTGCTGCTGGATTTGCGCGACTCCTCCGGAGGCGACGAACAGCAGGGCCTGCGGCTGGCCAACTTCTTCATCAAACAAGGCACGCTGGCCACGCTGGAAGGCCAGAAATATCCCGGCCAGACCTTCACCGCCGACCCCGCGAAATTTCTCACAGACGCGCCGCTGGCCGTGCTGGTGAACCGCGGCACTTACGGCCCTGCCGAGTTGACGGCCGCCGCCATCGAGGACTTGAAGCGCGGCGACGTGGTGGGCGAACGGACCTTCGGCGAAGGCTCCGTTCAAAAGACCATCAACCTGCCCGATGGCGCCGCTCTGCTGCTGACCGTGGCCAAGTTCGAGGCCCCCGACGGCAAGAAGATTCAGGACGAAGCCGTGACGCCCAACGTGCTCGTGGCATCGACGCTCGATCAAGAAGACGAGGAAGTCGCTCCGGCAAAGGGCGACCCGGCGCTCGACAAGGCGCTCGACCTGCTGAAGGCCAAGAACGGCTGATTGGGAGAAGCCGGCGCCGGCAACCCAGCCATTGAACGCCAATCAATCTCGATTATCGGAAGGTACGGGCCTCGGTCCGTGCCTTCGTTTGCTTAAGAAGATCAGATTTGCGGGAGTTAGCAGACGGACTGCCAGCGTCTCCACTCTTGCACTGCATGGTACGAACGGCCCCTCCGGGCGCACTCTTCAAGCGCCCCCGTGCTAGGCTTGGGCTGAGGTGTTTCTCCACCCCACGCAGGAGAATTGCCATCGAGGCCTGAACCGTTTGGCGATCAACCCCATTCAGCCTGCCGAACCCCGAGGCCTTGCCCGGCCCCGCAGGATTCAGGCCGAGCCGGTGCCCGAGCATCGGCGGCGCAAGCTGGCCGGCAAGTTTGCGCTCGTCTCGCTGCTCACTCTGGCTGTGATTACCGGCTCGCTGGCCGGGCTGACCCTGGTCTACTCCGTCGATCTGCCTCAGATTCACGATCTGGAGCGCTACCGGCCCTCCACCACGACCGATCTCTACGACCAGAAGGGCCGCATCATCGGCTCTTTTGCGCTGGAGCAGCGCGAGGTGGTCAACTACGACGACTTCGCGCCCGTGCTGCGCCAGGCGGTGATCTCCATTGAAGACAAGAGCTTCGAGTCGCACTGGGGCATCAATGTTTTTCGCATTGTTGGGGCGCTCTGGCACGACCTGCGCAGCCACGGGCGCGCTCAGGGCGCGTCCACGCTGACCATGCAATTGGCCCGCAACCTGTTTCTCTCCTCCGACCGCACCGTCACCCGCAAGGTGCAGGAGGCATATCTGGCCATCCAGATCGAGCGCGCCTTCACCAAGGAGCAGATCTTCACCCTCTACGGCAATCAGATCTATCTGGGCAGCGGAATGTATGGCTTCGAGGCGGCCTCGCAGTATTACTTCTCCAAACATGCCCGCGATCTGACACTCACTGAAGCGGCTCTGCTGGCCGGCCTGCCCAAGGGGCCGGTGGCCTACTCGCCAATCCTCAATCCCGAGAAGGCGCTGCACCGGCGCAATCTGGTGCTGACTGAGATGGAGCACGACAAGGTCATCTCCCATGCGCAGGCCGACCAGGCCCGCAACGCCCCGCTGGGTCTGCACATTGCCCAGCCGGAGATGTCGGTCGCCCCCTGGTTCCAGGAGGAGGTCCGGCAGGAGCTGGAAAAGCGCTTTGGCACGGAAGAGGTGCACGAAGCCGGCCTGAAGGTGGAAACCACGCTCGACCTGGACCTGCAAAAGACGGCCAATCGAGCAGTTCTGGATGGCCTGGCCGCCTATGAGCGTCGGCGCGGCTGGATTGGTCATAGCCAGCCGGGCAAGCTGGATAATGTCCTCGCCAACGGCAGCACCATCGAGGATTACAAGCATCCCGACTGGGCGACCAAGACCGGGCCCGGCGATTACGTTCATGCGGTCGTCACCAGGGTGCTTCCCCTGGAGATTCACGCACGCGTGGGCTCCAATGAGATCGTGCTGATGCCGGACGACTGGAAGTGGACCGGACAGCGCTTTGGCGATGCCCTGATCAAGCCCGGCGACGTGATCTACGTGCACCTGAGCGACGCGATGGAGGGCAAGACGCGCCGGGCTGCCCTGGAACAGGACTCGGGCGCGCAGGCATCTCTGATGGCGATGGACAATACTACGGGCGACGTGCTGGCCATGGTGGGCGGGCGGGACTATGCGGTCAGCCAGTTCAACCGGGCCACCCAGGCCGAGCGGCAGACCGGCTCCAGCTTCAAGATCTACGACTACACCGCGGCCATCGAGGACGGCGCCAAGCCCGACGACATCGTCGTTGACGGGCCGGTCAGCTTCGCAGGAGGATACACGCCGCACAATTACGAAAACGACTACAAGGGCGCGATGACGCTGACCAACGCCTTTGCCGAGTCGCGCAACATTCCTGCACTCAAGCTGGCGGCGCGCGTGGGCATTCACAAGGTCATCGACGTGGCCCACCGCTTTGGCGTCACCTCGAGTATTCCCGCCTATTTGCCGATTGCGATCGGCGCGGTCGAGATCACGCTCGAAGAGCAGGTGGCCAGCTACTCGGTCTTTCCCAACGACGGGCTGCGCGTGAAACCGCGGCTGATTCGCAAGGTGGAGAATGCCGACGGCATCACGCTGTGGGAGGATCCGCCCACCGTCGGCGATGTCATCGACCAGCAGACCGCGCGCACCATGATGACCCTGCTGCGCGCCGTCGTCCAGCACGGCACCGGCCAGGCCGCGGCGCAGCTCAACCATCCGCTGGGAGGCAAGACCGGAACCACCAGCGACTACACCGACGCCTGGTTCCTGGGCTTCTCGCCTTCGGTCACCTGCGGCGTTTGGGTGGGCTTCGACAGCCGCGAGTCGCTGGGCGAAAAGGAGACCGGCGCGCGGGCCGCGCTGCCCATCTGGATGACCCTCATGCGCCAGGCCATCGCCGGCAAAGACAACGAACAGTTTCTCGGCGATGAGGCGGACGATTCGACATCGAAGGCCTCAGCCGAACCGCCAGCGAAGCCCGGAGCGATTCGCTCACCCGCCGTGGCCGCGAAGGTCTTTGCTCCAGCCGAGCCGCCAGCGCTGCCCGCCGCGAAACCGCAGGTGCAGCCAGCCGCCGGGGCTAAGCCGGTGGTGAAGCCAGCCTTGCCTTCGCAGCCTCTTCCAGCCAAGCCCGCGGGCGCGGTCAAGCCTACTCTGAAAACTGCGTTCAATCCCGTAAAGCCGATGAATTCACGCTAAGGACGCCCCCGCGTCAGCCTGAAATAGCGCTTCGCCTTGTCCACATCCTTGAAGATCTGCGCTTTGAGGGCATCGGGCGAGGGCCACTCGACTTCGCCGCGCAGGCGGAGAAGGAACTCCAGCTGAATCGGCGTCTGCTCGTCGATCTCGATGGGTTCAAAGTTGAGGATGTGCGATTCGACGGCAAAGGACGCTTCTCCAAAGGTGGGGCGGTTGCCGACGTTGGTCACGGCCTGGAAGCTGCGCCCAGCCACGGTGAGCTGCGTGACGTAGACGCCGAAGGCGGGGAGCAGCCCGTCGTAGGGCGCGAGATTGACCGTGGGCACCAGCAGGCGCGTGCCGATGCCGCGGCCACGGGCCTGGGTGGAGCGCACCTCAAAGGGCCTGCCCAGCATCCAGCGGGCGCGGGTCATGTCGCCGCCGGCGATGCGCTCGCGGATGGCGGAACTGGAGACTTCGAGGCCATGCACGGTGACCGGGGAGTGAATGTGGAGACTGAAGCCGAACTCGGCGGCGAGGTCGTTCAGTTCCGCCACGCCGGCCTCGGCGTTGTGGCCGAAGCGGAAGTTGCCGCCTTCATGGAGGCTGCGAAGGCCGAGAGCGCCCATGAGAATGCTCCGCACAAATTCGCGGGCAGGCAGCGTGGCCAGCGCCGCATCGAAGGGCAGGACGACGACTGCGTCGATGCCCGTGAGAGCCAGCAGGCGCAGACGCTCGTCGAGCGGCGTGAGCAGGCGCGGGGCCTGGGCAGGACGCAGAAACTGCTCCGGGTGCGGTTCAAAAGTGACTGCGGCGGCCTGCGCGCCAATCGCACGCGCCTCGGCTGCCACCGCGGAGAGAATCCGCTGGTGCCCCAGATGCACGCCGTCGAAATTGCCGATGGAGGCCACGGTGGGGCCGAAGTTGGCGGGAATCTCCGCGACCGAGCGAAAGACGATGGGGTTGCGATGAATGGGAGCCGCGCTGTCGCTCATCGAGGGGCAGGCTCCAGGTTCACAGGCAGACTGAGGCCGTCGTAAGCCAGGCGAATGCCGTCGGGCAGCGTGCCATTGGTCTCTTCATGGCCCAATTCGTGGGCAATGTGGGTGAGCCAGGTCTGGCGCGCGCCGATGCGCCTGGCCCAGCCAACCGCCTGCTCGACGGTGGCATGGCTGGGGTGCGGCTTGTGGCGCAGCGCCGAGACAATCAGGAGGTCCAGCCCTTCGAGCAGCGCAAAGCTCGATTCGGGAATGGCGCTCACGTCGGTCAGGTAGGCGGCCCGGCCAAAGCGAAAGCCGGCGATCTCCATCTCGCCGTGGAGCAGCGGCACACGCAGGAATTCGACGCCGTGAACCAGAGTCCGCTCGGCCAGCGGCTCGAGTTGGACCCGTGCGCGCGTGGGATAAGTCGAGCGCGGCGAAAAGGTGTAGTCGAAGATGCGCTCCAGAACCTTTGTGGCCTCCGTGCTGGCATAGAGCGGGATGGGTCCGCCCTCGCGAAAGACCGTAAAGCTGAGCGGGCGCAGATCGTCCATGCCCATGATGTGGTCGGCGTGGGAGTGGGTGTAGAAGACCGCGTCCACGCGGGTGAGGCCGTTGCGCAAGGCCTGTTCCCGGAAGTCGGGGCCGGTATCGATGACGACGACGCGCTCGCGTGCCTGGCCCGGCTCGCGCCAGCGCAAAAGCACGGACGGGCGCAGGCGGCGGTCGCGCGGGTCGGTCGAGGTGCAGACCGGGCAGTCGCATCCCAGCGTGGGAACCCCCATCGAAGTTCCCGTTCCCAGAAATGTGAGCAAACCGTCCATGACTCTCGCTGTAACTGATCTCTGATCCCTGACCCCTGCCGGGGTCCCCGGCGAGCGGTCTTTGCTCGCTGGGGTGACCTAGCGCTTAGCCTGCGGCGGCGTGGGAGGCGGCTGCATGGCCTGCACGCTGATCATGTTGCTCAGTTCGAGGAAGGCCATCCGCACCTCAAACAGCACTGTCTGCAGCGTATTGTCTTCCGCCGTGGTCAGGTTGCCGCGCGTCTTCTCCGCCAGCACGCCCAACAAGTCGATCGTGGTCCGTGCGCCCAGAATGTCTACCCTCGGGCGCTGGCCCTCCTGGGCGCCGGCGCCCATCTGGATCATGGCGGAGACGTAAAACTGCTGCACCAGGTGTTCGAAGGTGATGGGCGGCTGCTCGCCGAGGGCGGGGTTTTGCGCCCGCACCAGGTCTTCGAGGCGCTGTGCCGAGGCGTCGTAGGCCACCTTCTGTTCGTGGCTCTCCTCGGCTGTGGGCGCGGGGGGAAGCTCGGCTTCAACTTCGGCGGCTGACTCTGGCGTGGACGGAGACCCAGGCCGGGCCTCGGGCCTGGGTTCGTTGACGACCAGCCGCGGCCCGCCGCCCGATTCAACCGGCGATGGCGCGGATTCCGCGGGTGTCGCGGATTGCTGCTGGCTCTCATGCTCTTCGTCCGCCTTGATCTTGCGGCGGTCGATCACGGTGAACTTGGGGGTTTCGCTCATGTTTTTCCGTTTCCTATCCATCCTGCCGGCCACTAACTCGCCAACTCCGATCACTTCGTCAACTCCGCTAACCCGCTTTGAGTTCCGGCGGTCCCGCCAAAATGCGAGCTCGACCCGCAGCCTCTCCGGCGGCGTAGGCGAAGGACTGGCTGCGCAGTTCAGCCTCACCGCGCATCATGCCCAGGGCAAAGACGCGGCGGCCGTCTGTGAACGGCAGCTCAGTCGCGCTGGTGATCCGCCCGGCAACCGCACCGTCTTGGAGGGTCAGCTCGGCGCCGGGGGCGGGGACGGGGCCAAAGATTTCGAGCGGCCGCAGGTGCCGGTGCACACTGCCGCGGGAATGGATACGCTCGACGATCTCCTGGCCCAGATAACAGCCCTTGCTGAAATGAAGCGCCCGCATCTGCGAGGTCTCCTGCGGGAGGTCGCGCTCGGCGATGTCGATGCCGTAGGCGGGAATTGCCTCGGCGATGCGAAGAGCCTCCAGAGAGGCCGCGCCTGCAGCAGTTGCGCCGGCGTCGATCAGCGCCTGCCACAGGGCTGGAATCCGGTCCACGCTCACCCAAACTTCGTAATGCTGCGTGAGCAGGCCGTAGGCGCGGACGACAAGGATTTCAAAGCCATTCCAGACAGCGCGCGCGCTGGTTTGATCTTCACTCAGTGTGGGCAGACCCAGGCGAGCGAGAAGACTGGCGGCCTGCGGGCCTGCGAGCCCAAGCGCGGTCTCGCCGGTCAACTCGCCGGTAGAATCCAGACTCAGCGGGAGCAGTTCCACATCGTCCATGATGATGAAGTGATGAAGGTGGGCCAGCAGACGGTCGTACTGATCGGCGGCAATCTCAAGATGGAGGGCATCGCCCTCGCGCCAAACGTGGAGGTCGCCCTGGATGCGTCCCTGCGCGTTGAGCACCAGGTTCCATGCGCCGGTGTCGCTGCCAAGATCGTTGACGGTATTGGTGACCATACCGCTGAGCCAGCGGAAGCGGTCTTCTCCGCGCACCGCCAGGCGCCGCAGCCAGCCCAGGTCGTGGACCGCAACCGCTGAGAGCAGCGCCGCTGTTTCGCTCTCTGGCGCGTCCAACTTCCGAGGGGTCAGCACGCCGCGATAGGCGGCCAGTTCAGGCCCCCCCGCGGGAGTTGGAGCCAGCAGCGATGCCAGCGGAGTGGGCCGCACCTCCATCGGCAGCGTCCCGTTCGCGGAGTGGACAGCCGGTGCGGCTTGGGAGATGGCATTTTCCGTCATAGGGGATCTTTTTCGCCGGTTCGCGCGCAGATTGTTGAGCGAAGATAGCGTGTCCTGCTGCATCCTGATTATAGCCTTGAAAGAGGAGACTGTTGCCTGAGGCACGGAGAGCAGCGGCAAAGGAGCGCGATGAGCGAGCGGCATGAGAGCACGGGAAGAGAATGGCGCGGATGGATTCTGGCGGCGGCACTCTGTCTTGCGGCAACGGCGTCCGCGCAGCAATCGGCTCCGCCCGCCGCAAACGCTCCGCAGACCAGCGCGCGGAGCCAGGCCCCGGAAGGCCGCGAGAAGAAGCCCAGCGTCCGCATCACCCCCGAACAGGCGAAACAGCTCTTCGCCCTGGTGGATCAGCTCATAAAGTTCTCCTCCGAGGAGACCGGCTTGCCCATCAAGAGCCAGGTGAAACGCCAGATCATCTCCCGCGACGCCGTCGAGAGCTACCTGAATGCCAAGTTTCAAGAGGACGAGAGCGCCCGGCGCATGCAGCGCGGGGAGATCGTGCTGAAGAAGTTCGGCTTGCTGGACCGCGACTTCGACCTCAAGCCCTTTCTGCTGGCGCTTCTCAAGGAGCAGATCGAGGCCTACTACGACTTCAAGACCAAGACCGTCTACATGCTGGACTGGGTGGGCATCGAGGAGCAGAAGCCGGTGCTGGCCCACGAGCTGACCCACGCCTTGCAGGACCAGCACTCCGATCTGACAAAGTGGAACGACCAGACCCCCGACGATGTCTCGCTCAACTCAGCTGGCGATACCGACCATCTGGCGAAAGATGAGATGGATACGGCGCGCGAAGCAGTCGAGGAGGGCCAGGCCACGGCCGTCATGATCGACTATACCCTCAAGCCGCTAGGCAAGAGCCTGGTGAAAGATCCGGAGCTGATCGACGTGGTGAAGCAGGGGATGTCGGGCTCTCAGGACTCTCCCGTGCTGGCGCGCGCGCCGCTGCTGCTCTCCGAGTCGCTTCTCTTCCCATATCGCGAGGGCGTCAGCTTCGAACAGGACGTGTGGATGGACCAGGGCCAGACGGCAGCCTTTACCGGAACCCTTGACCGTCCGCCCACCTCGAGCTGGGAGATTATCAACCCGCGCGAATACGAAAAGAAGGACGTGCCGCCCATACCCTTGCTTCCCGATATTCATGCGCTGGTCGACAAGCTCTACAAGCCCTACGACATTGGCCAAATGGGCCAGCTCGACGTGCATATCCTCGCCGGGATCTTCGGCGGCGAGCAGGCCGCGGCCGACCTGACCCCCGCTTGGGACGGAGGCCTCTATTGGGCCGGCCAGCGGTTGAGCGCCATTACGCCGGCTGAAAAGGCGAGTACCAACTCCATCGCCCTCTTCTATCTGTCTCTGTGGAAGAACGCAGCCTCGGCACAGGCCTTCGCTCGGCTCTACGCCGATGAGCTGGGCCGCCAATACTCCGGGGTCAAGCTCGAATCGGACTCCGGGAGCGGCGCACAGGCCAGTCATTTGCCGGGGTACTCCGTCTTCCCGCCCCCCGCGCCATCCTCCGGCGAATCCGCGGATTCCGCGGCCTCAGACGCAGCTTCAGTGCCTGGAGAGCAACTCTACTCGACGAACGAAGGCCCGGTCGTCATCACCACCCGCGGCAAGATGGTCTTCGTCGCCGAGAGCTTCCCGCTCGATCTGGCGCGCAAGCTCACCGCGCTGATCCTCGACGCGCAGGGAACCGGCGAGATGCGCCTCGCTCAGGCCGCGCGGCCGGTCAGGACTGAGAGCCTGGAGCCGCTGACCGGCAACCTGGTCCATTTTCTCTCCAGTTGCGGCGTGATGAAGGCGGCGGTTGAAGGCGCGATGCAGGCTGGACGGTAGAGCAAGGCTCGACTATAAGCTGGTTTGCTCCGCATCTTTGCTGACGAGATACTCGTCGAGGAGTACAGCCACCAGCACAGCCGTCGGGACTGAGACCATGGCCCCGAGAACGCCTTCAAGCGCTGAGCCGAGGATCAGGGCCACGAGGATGGCCAGGCCCGGCAAGCCCACTCTATCTCTCATAATGCGGGGTGTGAGGTAGGAGTTTTCAACCTGTAGATAGATCAAATAAAAGATAGCCACACCGAGCACGCGGCCCCATGAGTCAATGGCCGCAACAAGCAGCGCCAGTGCGACGCAGACCGCGGCTCCCAGCACTGGAATGATGTTGAGCAAGCCTGTAAGCACGCCGAGCGCATA
This sequence comes from uncultured Acidobacteriaceae bacterium, assembly GCA_963710875.1. Lineage (GTDB taxonomy): Bacteria > Acidobacteriota > Terriglobia > Terriglobales > Acidobacteriaceae > Telmatobacter. The sequence goes on from CAVQBW010000007.1 coordinate 672,522, forward strand.
GGCATATCGAACATGAAGAGATAGATAGACGATCGTGCTAATGACTCCCAGAATGAGCATCAGGCTGCCTTGGCCAAGCAGCCATTTACCCATGCGGACCTCAGCCCGCTGGAGGGTCGCGTCGAGCCGTTCGCGGTGTCCTGGCGGGAAGAAGGAGAGAAACCAGCGATAGGCTTGATCGCCTTCCAGAATGAAATAAATGGTGAGAACGAAGCCCATGACGATATCGAATAACTTGCCCGCCCAGTCGCTGATCGAGAACAGCAGATAAGTGGCCGCCTGGCTAACAAAACCCTGAAGCCGGGAACTGAGATCCGCGGTATCCAGGTGTTTAGCCAAGGGAACACTCTTTAGTCTCTCAAAGAGTGCAGGCAAGCGTGATGGCATCTCCTGGGCGAAGCCCTGCAGGTCGCCGATGACCGGCGGCAGAGCGAGGAACCCGAAGGCCGTAAACGCACAGGCCACAACGAACAGGAGGAAAAATACCGCTGAACCCTTGAAGGGTTGCCAGCGGCCGATGCGGAGCTGGGAGGTAAATCGCACCATCGGGGTGAGCACGACGGCAAACAGTGCGCTCACGTAGAGCATCACAAGCACATCGCGAATCAGCCAGGCGAGGTAGCAGGCCAGGCCAAGGGCAAAGGCGAAGACGATGTCGCGACGAAGATCGCGGGGGCTACCCGACGGCTCAGTCATGCGTGAGGCTCCAGCAAGCCCGGGTTTGAATTGTCCGGCGCAGCTTACCGGTCCCCGCTCAGGATCGAACCTACAATCCCGCCCAGCAGCGCTCCGCCGGCTGCATTCCCCACCTGCCGGTTTTCGGTGCGCGGCAGGTACTCGGCAATCTGGTGGGCTAGGCGCGAGATGGGCAGCGTTTGCAGCCACACCGTGCCCGGCCCTTGCAGCATGGCGAGAAAGATTCCATCTCCGCCGAAGATCGCGTTCTTGATCCCAGGAACCGTGGTGATATTGAATCCGACGGAGGCCTGGAATGCGCCCACATGTCCCGGATGCACACGCAGAACCTCACCCGGCGCCAGGTTTTTCAGGATCAACTCGCCCGAGAGCTCCAGCCACGCCGTCCCCTGCCCGCCGACCTTCTGCAGCAGAAATCCGTCTCCGCCAAAGATGCCCGCGCCAAGCGACTGCTGGAAGCCGACGCCGATGGTCACCTGCGTGGTGGCGCAGAGAAAGCCGTGCCGGTGGATCATGAATTCATTGCCGGGCGAAACCTCGATGGGCACGATATGCCCCGGCACCTTGGTGGCGAACGAAACCACGCCCGCGGCTCCATAGGCGCGATACTCGGTCATGAAGAGGCTGCCGCCGCCGGCCACCCGCTTGAGCACGCCAAAGAGGCCGCCGCCCCCGCCCATCTGCGTGTGGGTGGTCATCTGGATCGAAGCCGTCATCCACGAGAGCTCGCCGCTCTCTGAGAATACGCTCTCGTTGGGTTCAAGCTGCACATCGAGCACAGGCATGGTCGTGCCCTGAATCTGGGTCCGCATGGGGTGACCTTCCTTTCGTGGACAGTGTACCTGTCCAACGGAGAAGATCAGCATTAAAAAATCGAGGTGCTACGAGGTCGTGTCTTTTCCCTTCATTTGGAAAGAGAGGCGGAAGGGGTTGCCAACTGGCCCTGATTCCTGGAGATGTTGGAAAACCATAGAAACTATAGTAACCATCTTCATAATGACCTTTGTGACCGCTCAAAGCAATCCATCCACGCCTAAAAATCACGGATATTTCACTTGACGAACAAAATCTACTGGTTTACTGTGCATGCGTGCAACAAGTGGACGGCATTTCGGTCCGAAATCCGTCTATCGACCTCAATTGAACCATTACCGAAGTACCAAAGGAGACACTCAAAATGATTTCCATCCCCCCGATTTTGAGAAAACTTGCCTGCCTTATCGCGCTCGTGGTGCTTGCTTCCGGCCTCACCGCTGCGCGGGCACAGAGCACCAGCGTTGACGGCGGAGTCTTAAGCTGGACGGTAACGCAATCCTCGGGGCGTTGCGGTCCATACGGCTTGTCGTACACAGAGTGGAACTTCAGCTCATTCAAGTTCAACTACGGTGGCACCAACTACTCGGTAGGTGCGGGCGCTGCTTACTTCAACTCTCCAGGCACGAATGAAGGTTGCCCGCCCAACGGCGCGCAGCCGTCCTCTGAGCCCATCAGTCTTCCGGCCGGTAGCCAATGCAGCACCATCACTTTCTTTCCGGGATATGGCGGTTCCGGATCGGCCAGTTGCCCTGCTCCTACCATTTCGATTTCACCTTCGACTGTTTCTTCGTCGGTGGCCTCCGGTGACCTGACGATTTACGGAACGAATCTGTCGAGTTCTCAGGGAGCGACGCAGGTGTATGGAAGCGGCCCGTTTTCTTCTTTGACTCCCACCTACATCTCACCAACGCAGATCAATGTCTACTACACGCTGACATGCGGCTCCAGCGGTACAGAAACCGTCACGGTTCAGGCACCCGCAGGAACCGCTTCAGGGGCAGTAGCCGTTACGAGCGCCGCGCAGCCTCCGGTCATTAACTCCGGCGGGATTTCACCCTACGACGCGAACGCGGGAACCTCAGGCTATGTCTCGATTTACGGAGAGAATCTATCCAACTGCGAGGGGAACACGACCTCGTCGATCGGCGCGCCCGGCGTGACATGGTCCGTCACTTATCAATCGCCAACGCAGGTCAACGTCTACTACTCGATACCGGCGAATTACCAAGCAGGTACATATCCTGTGACGGTTACAACAACCGGCGGATCGAGTGTGGTCTACTTCACGATCGTTAACTAATCAAAAATGTCCATTCATTCACATATTTGTGAGTGAATGGACATTTACCGTCTCGTCCGGATGCGGCTTCCCATGACCGGCTCATCGCAGGCATTCCTTGTCTCCCCTTTTTTGGATAGGGAATGCCTGCGATCGAAACCAGTTCCTGCGAACGCTGTTTTTTACTCAACCACCTTCAAGCTGATCTCGGCGTCGGCCAGCGAGCTACCGCCGACCCAGATGTTGTAGGTCGTCGGCTCGACCGTGCGTTTGATCTCGACGTTGTAAAAGCTCAACTCGTCGAAGCCCAGCGGGAACTCGACGTGCCTGGCTTCGCCGGGAGCCAAGGTGACGCGGGCGAAGCCCTTCAGCTCGCGCACCGGCTGCTCGACGCTCGCGTCTGTGTTGCGGATGTAGAGCTGAACGACCTCGGTTCCCGCGACGCTGCCGGTGTTTTTCACATCCACGCTTACTGTGACAACCGAGCGATGCCCCGATGCCCGCACTTCGCTCACCGGAACCTCGGCGCGGCTGACGGTCGGCGAAGAGTAACTGAAGCTCGCATAGCTCAAGCCCCAGCCGAAGGGATAAAGCGCCGAGTTCTCCTCGTCCACGTAACGCGACATGAACTTCTCGCCGACGTTCCAGGGCATATGGCTCAGGTCGCCGTGCGCAGGCCGACCGGTGGGCAATTGCGCATAGTAGAGCGGCTCCTGGCCAACGGCCCTGGGCAGGCTGGCCGGCAGCTTGCCGGAGGGGTTCACGTCGCCAAAGAGCACATCGGCCACGGCGTGCCCGGCTTCGATGCCGGGGCTCCAGGCCTCGAGGATCGCGGGCACATGGTCCCCAGCCCACTTCAACGCAAACGGACGAGCGGCCAGCACGACCAGAATGACCGGCTTGCCGGTGGCGGCGACGGCCTCGAGAAGCTGCTCCTGCGCGCCGGTAAACCCGAGATGCACGCGGCTCGAGGCCTCACCCTCCATCCAGTTGGCCGGCTCGCCGAGGGCCAGAATCGCCACGTCCGCCTGCTTTGCCGTCCCAACCGCCTCGGCGATGGTTTTGGCGTCATCGGGGATCGGAGCGTGATCGTCCTCGCCAAGCGGGCCGGTAAAGTTCAGCCGTTTGAGCACGTTCGCATCCTCGCCGCTCAACAGGCCGCAGCCCTCGGAGTAGAGCAGCCGGTCGCCCAACCGCTCGGCCAGAGCGGCCTTCAGCGTGACCACGTATTTTGGATCGCCGGTGACCGCCCATGCGCCCAGCATCTCGCGCTGGTTGTCGGCCATGGGACCGATCAGAGCCACCTTCTTCGCGCCGGCGGCGAGCGGCAGCAGCGCTCCCATGCCTTCGACCGGATCGTTCTTGAGCAGCACCAGGGTCTCATTGGCCACTTTGCGTGCCGCTGCGCGGTCTTCGGGCGTGGGTTCATAGGCTGGACCGACGGCCGTGTAGGGATGGTCGAAGAGCCCCAGCGCGAATTTGACCCGCAGAATGCGCCGCACCGCCTCGTCCACCACACTCTCGGGAATCCGGCCCGCGCGGACCTGATCCGCAATGACCGTGCCGTAGAGGTTGCCCTCCATATCCATGTCCACGCCGGCCTCAAGAGCCTTGCGGGCCACGGTAGGACCATCGCCGATGGAGTGGTCGACCAACTCCTCCACCGCACCCCAGTCGGAGACGACAAAGCCATTGAAGCCCCACTCCTTGCGCAGAATCTGGGTCAGCGTGAAGGGATCGGCGGTGGCCGGAATGCCGTTGATGGAGTTGAAGGAACTCATCACCGTGGCCGCGCCCGCCTCGACCGCGGCGCGATAAGGCTCCAGGTAGATCTGCCGCAGCGTGATCTGGCTCATGTCCGCGGCGTTGTAGTCGCGTCCGGCGATGGCCGCGCCGTAGGCGGCAAAGTGCTTCACGCTCACCGCGACCGAGCCGGGTTTGGAGAGATCGCCTTGCTGATAGCCTTTGACCCAGGCACGGGCCATGGCCGAGCTCAGGTAAGGATCTTCGCCGTTCGACTCGACGATGCGTCCCCAGCGCGGGTCGCGGGCAATATCGACCATCGGCGAGAAGACCCAGCGGATGCCGTCGGCACGGGCTTCGGTCGCGCCAAAGCGCGCCACCGTCTCGGCGGCTGCCGGGTCCCAGCTTGCCGCCACCGCCAGCGGCACGGGAAAGGTGGTTCGGTGGCCGTGAATCACGTCCTGGCCGAAGAGGATGGGGATGTGAAGCCGCGTTTTCTCCACGGCAAGATGCTGATAGTGATTGGTCGCCTCGGCGCCCACCACGTTGATAAACGATCCAATCTGGCCCTTGGCCGCCAGTTCGTCCCACTTGAGATTGGATGCGCCGGGTCCGGTGGCATACCCAGCCGAGAACTGCGCCAACTGCCCGATCTTCTCCTCGAGCGTCATCTTCTTCAGCAGAGCCTCGACGCTCAGATTCAATGCGGGCGAGGCCAGTTGAGCATTGGAGGCCGGCGCCGTCTGGGCCGCGATAGGAAGCGCAGCGAGACTGGCCGCTACAAGGAGCGGCAGCAGCTTCCGAAAAGGGCGATTTGAGTAAATCTTCATGACTCGCTCATGATAAACGGTTGGGCGATGGTCGATCAGCATTCGAGATCACACATGCGCCGGCATCCCCACCGTACGCCGCCATGCGCCGCAAAATTTCGAGTCACATTGCCGGAAAATCGCAACTCGAACAGCGTATTAATGAAAGGCTCTCGCAGCAGCCCACCGAAATGCTCTACTCTTGCCTGTAAGGTGTATGCGCCTGTTCGTTCGCCAATTCCGCAAAGCCATCTGGCTGGCTCTTGAGCACGACCTGCTCAATACGGCCAAGGCTGCAGCCTACTCTGGAATTCTGGCGCTCTTCCCGGCGCTGGTGGTGCTGACCGCACTGCTGGCCCAGGTGCCCGAAGGGAACTCGCTGGTAGGCGAGTTTCGCGCCTCCTTCGAGCAGTTTCTGCCGCCCGACTCGATGTCCCTGCTTCAGTCCACGATGCAGGCCCGCCGGCTCCACTCCGCGCCGTTGATCTTCTCCGCCGCCAGCCTCTCGGTCTTCGCCAGCCTGGGCCTGATGCTCTCGTTGATGGAGGGCTTTCGCCGCGCCTACCAGCTTCCGCTCGGCGATTGGGGATTCTGGCAGCGGCGGGCCAGGGCTCTGCTGCTGGTGCCCATCGTGCTGGTTCCGCTCTCGCTGGCCACCTTGGTGCTGGTCTTCGGCCGCCAGATCGAGGCGTGGATGATCGAAAACGCCGGCCACGAGCTGCGGCATTTTGTACTCCTTGTCTGGCGGCTGGCGCGCTGGACGGTTGCGCTGGTCACTGCCGTCAGCGTTCTCGGCGCCCTCTATCACTTTGGCACGCGGCGCAAGGAGCACTGGGCCTGGGTGGGACCGGGCGCCCTGGCCGCCACGCTGGTCTGGTTCCCGGCCACCCTGGCCTACGGGTGGTACGTCACCCGGATCGCTGACTATTCGCTGATCTACGGCTCCTTCGGCGCTGGCATCGCCACGCTGGTCTGGCTCTACATCACCACATTCAGCGCGCTGCTGGGCGCGGAGTTGAACGGTGTGCTCTTTCGCGCGCGCCAGGAGCGGGCGTCTGCCTTCGCAGGCTCTCATCCGGACCTCTAAAGTCAGTGACAGTTTTCACATACCATCGTGCCTGGTCTCCCGCATAATGAGTGAAGGGGTGCTGTGCTCCCATTTGCAAGGCAAAGTGCAGCGAGCCGCTCATCCATCTGGTCCCTCAACCAAATCGATCTTCCTCTGGAGCAGCCCATGTCATTCGCACCATTGAGTTTGAACGATTCCTCGACCCGTCGCCGCGCCAAGATCGTGGCTACGCTCGGCCCATCCACCAACACCGAGCCTGTGATCCGGAACCTCGTGCGCGCGGGCATGGACGTGGTCCGGCTGAACTTCTCTCATGGCTCCTACGAGCGGAAGCTGGCGGTCATGCAACTCGTCCGTAAGATCAGCCGCGAGGAGCGCAAGCCCATCTGTATGCTCGGCGATCTGCAGGGACCCAAGATTCGCACCTCCGAACTGAAGGATCACCAGCCCGTGCTTCTCAAGGAAGGCGGGCGGCTGGTGATTACCCCGCGCGAAGTTCCGGGCACGGCCCAGTTGGTGGGCACCACATTCAAGACCCTCGCAGAAAACGTCGAACAAGGCTCTCGCATTCTGCTCTCCGACGGCCTCATCGAGCTGCGCGTCCACCAGGTGGTCGACGGCGATGTGGTCTGCGAGATCGTTAACGGCGGCATGCTGGGCGAGAGCAAGGGCATCAACCTGCCCGGTATTCCGGTGCGCGTTCCGTCCCTGACCGAAAAAGACGCCGAGGATCTTGAGTTTGCGCTCAAGAACGGAGTGGACGCCATCGCCGTCTCCTTCGTCCGCACAGCCGAAGACGTTCGCCTGGTCCGCAACCGCGTCGCGGCCCTGGGCTACGAAACCTGGATTATCGCCAAACTGGAGAAGCCCCAGGCCATCGAGGATTTGGACGCCATCCTCAATGCCTCGGACGCCATCATGGTGGCCCGCGGCGACCTGGGCGTCGAGCTGCCCCCCGAGCAGGTTCCCGCCATTCAGAAGCACATCATCCGCCGCGCCTCCGAGTTTCGCAAGCCGGTGATCACCGCGACGCAGATGCTGGAGTCGATGATCGAGAACCCCCGTCCCACTCGCGCCGAGGTCTCCGACGTGGCCAACGCGGTCTACGACGGGACAGACGCCGTGATGCTCTCCGGCGAGTCGGCCATCGGCAAGTATCCGGTCGAGGCTGTCTCCATGATGGCGCGCATCGTGGCCGATGCCGAACGGAACATCAAGGAACTGAGGGCAGAACGCCGGCAGCACCAGCACATCCACCTGTCGATTGCCGAGACCATCTGCGAGGCCACTGCGCATGCCGCCGACGATCTTGACCTGCGCGGCATCGCGGTCTTCACCGAGTCGGGACAGACCGCCCGCCAACTCTCGAAGTACCACCCCCCCTCGCCCATCTTCGCACTGAGCCCGATCGAGATCACTGTCAATCGCCTGAGCCTGCTGTGGGGCGCGACGCCCATCCGCTGTCCCAAGGTCAACACCACCGACGCGATGGTCGATTGCGCCGAGAGCCTGCTCGAACAGGGCGGCTACATCAAGCCCCGCGAGGTCATCGCCATCGTCGCCGGCACGCGCACCAAGTCCGGCTCGACCAATTTCCTGCGCCTGCATATGATGGGCGAACGCAATCTGGAGGGCGCGCGCTTCTTAACGCCGAAGGCGGAGGAGCCTGCGCCGGAGGCTGTGGCCGACGAGGGCGGAAAGCCGGAGGATCTTGGAGCGCCCGCGGCGATGCCTGCACGCTCTGCCACCAAGGCAAGCAAAAAGGCTCTGGCGCGGGGCAAGAAAACAGAGTGATCCCCCGGCGCATTTATCTTACGATCTCCGGAATCGACAAGCCTCGGCAAATCTTCCGCGCAAGTAAGTCGGCGAGTTCGGTGTGGCGAGGAACGGCCTCCGTTTGTCCGGTCTCCGGATTGCACCACAAAGAGTGAGAGCCGCCTTCGCGCTTGAGATAACACCCATGTAAGCGCAAATGGCGCAGGAGCGATTCGCGCTTCACTGGATCGTGACCGTCTCGCGCAGAGCGTCGGGCGGCGCGCCGCGAAGTCCGTCCTCGCGGCGGTCTTCCAGAATCAGTTGGATGGCTGCGCCAAGGCTTTCACGGCACTCTTCCATGGTGTGCCCCTGTCCGTTGGCGCCTGGAATCTCGGGAGACCAGCCGACAAACCATTCGCCGTCGCGCTCAATCACCGCTGTGAATTCATTCCGCATGAAACGAGTATAGACCAGCTTCCAATTTGGGTGACTGACAGGCGGGGTAAAGTTCTCCTCTACCCCGCCTGGGTCGTTGCTTGGCAGCCGGTGCTACTTCGCCGCCAACTGCCGCAGCACATACTGCAAAATGCCGCCGTGCTCGAAATACTCGATCTCCTGCGGCGTGTCGATGCGGACGTTGGCAGTGAATTGCTGCACCGTGCCATCGGCGGATGTGGCCTTTACCGGAAGTATTTTGCCGGAGGCGAAGCGGGTTGCCAGAAGCTCGGAGAGTCCAGCGAAATCGTAGACCTCTTCGCCGGTGAGGCCTAGCGATTCAACATTCTGGCCATCGGCAAATTGCAGGGGAAGAATTCCCATTCCAACCAGATTCGACCGGTGAATGCGCTCGAAGCTCTCGGCGATGACCGCCCGCACGCCCAGCAGCTTCGGCCCCTTGGCCGCCCAGTCGCGCGAGCTGCCGGAGCCGTATTCTTTGCCGGCGAGGATGATCAGCCGCACGCCGCGCTCGGCATATTTCACGCTGGCGTCGAAGATGGACATCTGCTCGCCCTCGGGCAGCAGACGCGTGACGCCGCCCTCGGTTCCCGGAGCGAGCTTGTTGCGCAGCCGTACATTGGCGAAGGTGCCGCGGACCATGACTTCGTGATTGCCGCGGCGAGATCCATACGAGTTAAAGTCCGCCGGCTTCACTCCATGCTCGGCGAGATACTTGCCCGCAGGCCCGTTGGCCTTGATGCTGCCCGCCGGAGAAATATGGTCGGTCGTCACCGAGTCGCCTAACACGGCCAAAACTCGCGCGCCTAAGATGTCGGTAACTGGCGCAGGAGTCGAAGTGATTCCGTCAAAGTACGGGGCTTTGCGGATATAAGTCGAATCCGGTTCCCACTTATAAACGTCTCCGGTGGGGAATTTGAGGCCCTGCCAGTTTGCGTCGCCCAGGCTCACGTTGGCGTATTCCCGGCGGAAACCTTCACTGGAGAGACCTTTTTCGATCGCCTCGGCCACCTCGGCTTGCGTGGGCCAGATGTCGCGGAGATAGACCGGCTGCCCGGCCTGGTCCATGCCCAGCGAATCCGTCTCGAAGTTATGCCCGATGCGTCCTGCCAGTGCATAAGCCACCACAAGCGGAGGACTCATCAGATAATTTGCCCGCACATCGACGTTCACTCTGCCCTCGAAGTTACGATTGCCGCTCAGCACGCTGACGGCGACGAGGCCGTGCTCGTCGATACTCTTTGACACATCGGCGGGAAGCGGTCCCGAGTTACCGATGCAAGTCGTGCATCCGTAGCCCACGACGTTGAAGCGCAGCTTTTCAAGATAAGGCAGCAGGCCCGCCTTGGCGTAGTAGTCGGTAACAACGCGCGAGCCTGGCGCGAGCGAGGTCTTCACCCAGGGCGGAATGGTGAGGCCCTTTTCGACGGCTTTTTTCGCCAGGATTCCCGCGGCCACCATCACCGAAGGATTGGAGGTGTTGGTGCAACTGGTGATGGCTGCAATTACGACCGAGCCATGATCGAGATACTGGTCCGGATCGACGCCAAAGCGCTCCTTGACGGTTGTCGTCACATGCAACGGAGGCTTCTCGGCAACAGCGGTATCGGTCACCGCGCTTCGCTGCCAGGCTGCCGCGGTGCGCGTTCCCAGCGGCTTGGCCGTCGGAGCAAGAAGATTCGGCAACTGCTGCGCAAAGCTGGCCGCGGCGTCCTTCAACAGTACGCGATCCTGCGGACGTTTGGGTCCGGCGACGCTTGGCTCGACCGTGGCCAGATCGAGTTCGAGCGTCTGGGTGTACTCGGCCTCCTGCGTCGAGGCCGTGTGGAAGAGACCTTGCTGCATGTAATACGCCTCGACCAGCGCAATTTGTTCTTCGCCGCGGCCGGTGAGGCGCAGGTAGCGCAGCGTCTCGGCGTCGACAGGGAAGATGCCGCAAGTGGCGCCGTACTCGGGAGCCATGTTGCTGATCGTCGCCCGGTCGGCCAGCGCCAACTCCGCCACGCCGGGGCCAAAGAACTCGACGAACTTGCCCACCACGCCCAGCTTGCGCAGCGCCTGCGTGACGGTCAGCACCAAGTCAGTCGCGGTCGCGCCCTCGCGCAGCTTGCCGGTCAGTTTGAAGCCAACAACCTGCGGAATCAACATGGAGACAGCCTGGCCCAGCATCGCCGCCTCGGCCTCGATGCCGCCCACGCCCCAGCCCAGCACGCCGAGGCCGTTGATCATGGTGGTGTGTGAGTCGGTGCCGACCAATGTGTCGGGGTAAGCAAGTGTGTCGCCGTCGATCTCGGAAGTAAAAACCACTCGCGCCAAGTACTCGAGATTGACCTGGTGGCAGATGCCCATGCCGGGCGGAACGGCCGAGAAATTGCGAAACGCCGTCTGGCCCCACTTGAGAAATGCGTAGCGCTCGCGGTTGCGCTCGAACTCGAGCAGGGTGTTGGCATTGAAGGCCGCGGGCGTGCCGAATTCATCCACCTGGACGGAATGGTCGATGACCAGCTCGGCCGGAGCCAGCGGATTGACCCGCTCTGGATCGCCGCCCAGGGTCTTGATCGCATCGCGCATCGCGGCCAGATCGACGACCGCGGGCACACCTGTGAAATCTTGCATCAGCACGCGGGCTGGCATGTAGGCGATCTCGCGACTTGGTTCGGCGCTGGCGTCCCAGTTGGCCAGGAACTCGATGTCGCTAGCGGTGACGTTGACGCCATCCTCGCGGCGGAGGAGGTTTTCGAGCAGGATCTTCAGGCTGAAGGGAAGGCGGCTCAGGTTGAAGCCGCGCGCGGTGAGAGCGGGAAGACTGAAGATTGTATAGGTCCGGTTGCCGGAGGTAAGCGTGGCCCGGCTGGCAAAGCTATTCATCATAAGAGGCCTTTGGCCTTTCTATCCGCACGCGGGCGGATGCGCTGAGAAAGATCGTATGGGAAGCTCGATGCGGCTGGGCGCGGCTCTCAACTCCAAGAGCCCTAAAAACCACATCATCGAAGATAGATTACTCAGCGGCCGGAGCGTCGTCCACGGTCGGGCCGCCTGCGGCGAAAGCGCTTGAGCAGAGGCGTTTCTTTTACCGGGATGGCGGAGGGACGGCGCATAGATACGCCTAGATTTTAGCGCGAAATGGATAGAAAAGTGAACTGACGCGCGACCCGGACGCCGCGAGAATCGCAGGCCAGTGCGACGTTGATATTCGAGAATCGTGATCCGGATCAAACACAGGATGGGAAAAATAAATGTGAGAACCCGCAACTTCCTATCGATGGCCGTGTTTTCTCCGTGCAGGGCGGCAAGAGGCCCTAAGTGCAGAGTGGCTGCCTGGCCAGGCTGCGAATTATGGCGCTCGATTCGACATTCGGCAAGGAACCTTCCAAGAGATGAATTCGCTGAGAATGAGAGGCATCTGATATGGACACCAGATCGCACGGCAAGCGTTTGCCGATCGTAATCGTTTCGCTTGCAGCCGCCGCGCTGCTAATCGCAGGCTGCGGCAGCGGATCGACCGCAACCAACGTCCCACCCCCGCAGACGACAACAGGGTCGTCTTTTGTGGTGGGCACCGATGCGCCGATGGCGAGCGTTGTCTCGTTTACGGTGCCGATCGAAAACATCTGCGGAGTCACCACCGACTCCACAACCGGCCTTTCAAAGTGCGTGTCGATGATCAGCGGTACGCCTACTGTCGATTTTGCCCGGTTTAACGGACTGCAAACCCTGCTGGATATGAACGACATCCAGACCGGCACCTACACCCAAATTCAGATCACGCTGGGCGCGGCTACCATCGGCTACCTGGACACGACCCAAACTCCTCCGGCCATCCAGACTGAGGCGTCAACCTATGCCTCCTCCTGCACTTCAACAACCTCATGCACCTACACGGCCAATTTGGCCACGCCGCTGGTTGTCGCGTCATCGAGTGCGCCGGTTGGCCTGCGCGTGGACTTCGATCTGCGCAAATCCATCGGCGTGGACGGGAGCGGCAATATCACCGGGACCGTGACGCCGACCTTCGACGTGAAAGCGGTGGGACCGAACGATGCCGGCGCATATATCGACACCTTCGTCGCAAGCGTGGTCAGCGCGGGAACGACCTCGTTCACGGTGCAGGGACCGCACGGCCGCCAGTTCACCATTGACGTCAGCGGGACGACCCAGTGGGAGAACGGCGAGAGTATCAGTTCGCTCGTTGCGGGAAGCAGCATCGTCGAGCTCTCCGGCACACTCGATAGAGCCGATGCCACGCTGGACGCCGACGATGTGGCGATCCTCTCTCAGGATGGCTTCTACGCGGGCGGCCAGGTGACTTATGTGAGCGCGGTGACGCCAACCTGTACGCCGTGCCAGCCTACCGACACCAGCTTCGATCTCTATGTGCGCGGCCTGCTGCCCACCACGACCGGGCTCACACTGGGGCAGATTGCAACGGTCGATCTGAGCAACAATCCGAAGTTCTTCATCCGTTGGATGCACAATCCGCTGTCGGAACTTCTCTTCAACTCGAGCAATATGATGCCGGGCCAGCATGTTTCGATCGGCGGACCGGCCAGCGGCGCGGCCAATGCCAGCGATGTGACCGCAAAGCGGGTTGTACTGCGGGAATGGGGCTTCGACGGAACGGTCGTCGCGAAGAGCGTGGCCGTTTCGGCCGCCGGAGTTGACGGCGCCTTCCAGATGAAGATCAATGGCTTTGCCGGCGTGCTGGTGCCGCAGACGGTGACGGTCTATATCGTGCCCGACTGTGCGTGGCGATATGGCCTGACCGCCATGAGTGATCTGCAAGTGGGCGAAAATGTTCGCGTAGTCGGCCTGCTGCTGAATGTCTCAGGGCAGCCCGTGCTGATAGGGCACTACGTGGACGAGCTCGATTGAAGCACGCACGTTGAACCAAACCATGCGCCGGAGCCGCGATCGACAGGCTCCGGCGCTGTTTTTTCCGCCCTTGCAGGTTGGGTGAAGCTGCCCGCGCACCGGATAATCTCTTCATGCGTCTCTTTGTTGCGATACCGTTGGCGGCGTCGGCGATCGGCGAACTCTCGGCAACAGCGGCGCGGCTTCGATCCGGCGAGGATGGGCTGCGCTGGACCGCGCCCGAATCGTGGCACATCACGCTGCAGTTTCTGGGCAATGCGGGCCCGGAGCAATCCAAGTGCCTCGTGGCGCAATTGCACAAGCTGCATCTGCCGCCGGTTCCGATCCGGCTCGAGGAATTGGGCTGTTTCGATCGCACCGGGGTTGTCTTTGCCGGCGTCAGAGTCTCGCCGGAGCTGCTCTTGCTTCAGCAGCGCGTTACCGCGGCGACGGCGCCTTGCGGTTTTGTCTCCGAGTCTCGCCCCTTCCACCCTCACATCACGCTGGCGCGCGGCAAAGGCAAAGACCTGAGCCAACTCAAAGCCAAAATGGGACGATCCCCAACCTTCACCGGCTCTGCCGCCGTCGAGTTCCGGCTCTACGAGAGCTTCCTCGGCCCGACCGGCTCGCGCTACGAGATCCGCGAGCGATTTTCTTTGGATGGGCGTTAGAGAAGCTCGGACCAGTTTGCGTTCGCATCTTATCATTTTCTTGTTTCAACTTTCTTTTTTTCGCAGAGACGGCTATCGTCAAGAGTCGGGTCCGGCTGCGGCTTCCGCGCATCGCGCGACCGCAACGGGCAGGCAACGACCCTATGAAAGCCCTGAGAATCCCCAACCCCGCCGCGGCAGAACGCTGGCCATGGATCGTCCGTGGCTTGATGGGATGCCTTGCGGCCTGCACCGCCCAGATCGTGACCGATGCGGTCCTGCCGTTGCGCGCCTTTCCAGTAGCTCTCGCATTTCCGGCAATCATTCTGAGCGCCTGGTTTCTGGGGATGTGGGGCGGAGCGGCATGCACGCTTGCCGAGGCAGTTCTGATCGGGATGTCTCTGGCCAGAACAAAGGGGCGATTCCCCAGTGGAAACATACCCGAGGGAGTGCCGCTGGCGATCTTTCTCGTGATTTCGGTTTTTCTTGGCTGGACAATACGGCGGCTGGCGCAGCAGCGCACTCAACTGAGAACCCAGGAGCTGCAACAGCGGCTGATCGTCGCCCAAGCCGAGCACCAACTGGCGGAGGAGCGCGCCCACATCAGCGAGGCATTGCGGGAGCGCGATGAATTGCTGCAAACCGCGCTTGAGAGCAACGGCATGGGGTTGTGGGTGCTGGACTTCGAGCAAGGCACGACGCACTGGTCCAACGAGATGTACCGCATCGCCGGCCGCGAACCCGGGTCCATCGATCCCGCCTCCGGCGCCTGGTTCGAGTGGCTTCACCCGGAGGACGCAGAGGGGGTGAAGGGAGCATTGGCCCAGGCCCACGAGGGCGGAAAGGATTACCACCAGCAATATCGCCTTCTGTGGCCTGACGGATCGGTGCGCTGGCTGGAATCGCAAGGCAAATGCCAGCACGACAGTGGAGGCCAGGTGAAGCGCATGGTGGGCGTTCTCGCCGACGTAACCCACCGCAAGCTGACCGAAGAGGCCATGCTGCGCACTGAAAAGCTGGCCGTTGCCGGACGGCTTGCGGCCTCGGTAGCGCACGAGATCAACAACCCGCTGGAGGCGGTGGGGAATCTGCTCTATCTGGTTTCCACGGCAGAAACCGTTGGAGCCGCACGGTTGCATGCCCGACAGGCGCTTGACGAACTGATGCGCATCTCGCTGATCGCCCAGCAGACGCTGAAGTTCCATCGCCAGCCAGGCGCGCCCGCCGTCACCCGGCTCTCGGAGGTCGTGGCAGCAGTGCTGGCGCTCTTCCGCTCCAAGCTGCGCAGCGCCGGGATCGCGGCGCATGTGCGGGCTGTGCGGGAGGAAGAGGTGGCGTGCATGCCCAGCGAGATGCACCAGATCTTCGCCAACCTGGTTTCGAATGCGATCGACGCCATGCCGCAGGGCGGGGAGCTGGTGGTCCGGCTGCGGCCTTCTCACGACTGGCGGGATGGCAGGACGGCCGGAATGAGGGTGACCTTTTCCGATACGGGCATGGGCATGAACCGGGCGACGATGCGGCGCGCCTTCGAGCCGTTCTTCACCACCAAGACGGAGACCGGAACCGGGCTTGGCCTATGGGTTGTGGCGCAATTGGTGGAGCGGCGCCACGGGGACGTGCGGGTGTGGAGCAGGCAAGGCACGGCAGGCGGCGGGACGGCTTTCTCCGTCTTCCTGCCTTTTGGGGACGCGCCGGAAACGAAGGCCCCGTCGTCGAATGCCGCACTTCCGCGGGCGCACCGATAGCCCCGCATCTATACTGAAGTTGTGAAGGCTTCGGATAACGAGAATCCACCAAAACTGAAATCTTGGGCCAGGCTTCCCGATCTCTATTCCCGCTTTGTCGCCTTGGTGATGCGGCGCATGCCCAACGAGGGGCAGCGCCTGTTCGCGATCACCATCGTGGCCGGCGGCTTGTGCGGTCTGGCGGCGGTGAGCTTTCATATCAGTACTGGGTTCGTGGAATCCCTGTGCATCAACCCCGCAACTGCTGCCCCTGGGCACAGTTGGATCTGGTGGACGATTCTCACCCCCGCTCTGGGCGGCCTCGTGGCCGGCATCGGCCTCAAGTTCTGGGTTCCGGCAGCGGCCGGCAGCGGCATTCCCCAGGTCAAAGTGGCCTACACCGTCCGCTCCGGCAGCATCACCATCAAGGAGACGGTCGGCAAGTTCATTCTCTGCGTGCTCCAGCTCGGAGTCGGAGCTTCGCTGGGAGTGGAGGGTCCGACGGTTCACATCTGCTCCGGCGTCAGCAGCATGCTGGCCAAGGCAGCCAAGCTGAGTCCTAAGAACTGCAAGAGGCTGACATCGGTGGGCATGGCGGCCGGCATCGCCGCGGCCTTCAATGCGCCGATCGCCGCCATCACGTTTACATTGGAAGAGCTGATCGGCAGCCTGGATCAGACGATGCTCACCGGCGTCATCGTGGCCGCCGCCCTGGCTGCCATGGTCGAAAATCGGGTTCTCGGCGCTAACCCTATCTTTCATGTGCCGAAGCATTACGAACTGGGGAATTCATCGTCGCTGGTCTGGTATGCGCTGCTGGGTCTGCTGGCGGCCTTTGTCTCAGTTGCGTTCACCGATTCGCTGCTCTGGCTGCGCGCCTGGTTCAAGCGGCTTACAGCGGTGCCTTCGTGGGTGCATCCGGCCATCGGCGGCGCGGCCACCGGCAGCTTTGCCTTGATAGCGATCGGCTTCTTTCACGTCAACGGCATTGCCGGCGATCCCTACAAGACGCTCACCATGGCCCTCACCGGCGCCCCCGGCCTGACCGTCACTGCGATGGTTGTCTTATGCCTGCTCAAACTGGCTGCCACCGTCACTTCTTACTCCAGCGGCGGCGCAGGCGGCATCTTTGCGCCGGCGCTTTACATGGGCGGAATGCTGGGCGGCGCTGTCGGCTACATCGACGTGACCGTCTTTCACCACCCCGCCGACTCCATCGGCGCCTTTGCCGTGGTCGGCATGGGCGCGGTCTTTGCCGGAATCGTCCGCGCCCCCATGACGTCGATTCTCATCATCTTCGAGATGACCGCCGGCTATGGACTGGTACTGCCGCTGATGATCGCCAACATGAGCGCCTTCGCGCTGGCCCGCCACTGGCGCCACACCCCGGTCTACGATGCTCTGCTGGAGCAGGACGGCATCTTCCTGCACCAGGGCAGCAGGCCGCCGGGCCTTCCCAGAACCAAACCGCTGCTGCCACGGGAGATCCCCGCGGGCGCGAAATGAGAACTCCGCTGTGCGCCAATTCGTATTTGGCGCCGTCCTGCAATGTCGCTCCGCAAAGCCTGCAGCCCGTGGTCAGACTGAATGGCGAGACGGGCGAGTGTGAGCTGAAGATCATGCGATGGGACCTGATTCCGTTCTTCGCGAAGGATGCCAAGATCGCCTATTCGACGATCAATGCCCGCGAGGAACCTGTCGTCACGAGTCCGGTCTTCCGGGAGCCGATGAAGCGCCGCCGCTGCCTGGTTCCTGCCGGCCTATTCTGGGAGTGGGAGAAGCTCGATGCGAAGACAAACTAGCCGTACGCCATCTCCCAACAGGATGATTCACTGTTCGCGTTCGCTGGCCTTTGGGATACCTGGAAAGATAAGGCCACGGGGCAGGCTATCGAGACATATTTACGCAATTCCGTAGTCCCCGGCACGGAGTTGTTCTTGACCTCAAGCCGTCGGGAAGCGAGCCATCGTCTACTTGCTAAAGACTGCGAAGACCGTGGATAGGTCGCCGGCTGCTACTCCGGTCATCCCCACGTTGGTCAAGGTTCCATCGCTGTTGACTGTGTAAATGGAATCGGCGCTGCCCTCGTTGGTCACGTAGACGAATTTGCCTGTTGGGTCGAACTCGATGCGAAACGGCTCCGTGCCGGTCGCGATGGTGGCCGTCGGGTTGGTTGCGGTTGAATTCAGCGCAAGGTTGCCGGTGGTGGGATCGATGGTGAACATCGAGACCGTGCTATCGAGGCGGTTGACGACATAGGCAAATCTGCTGGTCGGATCGACGGCTATCTCTGTGGGCGCGTTGCCGGCCGCGACGGCTGCCGGAGTGCTCTGCGTCAGGACTCCGGTGGCGGAGTTGACGGTATATTGCGAAACGCCATCTGCGTAATCGCCGCCTGAGAGGTTACTCACAACGTAGGCAAACTTGCCAGAGGGGGCGACGACGATCTGCCACGGGATTCCTTCGGTAAGTACCGTCGCGGGCGAGGTCGGTGTGAGAACTCCTGTTGTCTGGTTGATGGCGTAAATGAAGACCGCGGGGCCGTCGCTAAGGGACACGGTTACATAGAGGAACATGCCTCTAGGGTCAACGGTCAAAAAGTTGGGGTCCGATAAGAGCTCGCCGGGGATCAAAGTTGACACTGAGGCAGGCGTCGTCGGACTCAGAACGCCCGTGGTCTGGTTGATGGCGAACATGGAGACCGAACTGTCGTCGCTGTTGGCGGTATAGACGAATCGTCCGAGCGGGTCGATCGCGATTTCCTGGGGAAACCATCCGGTGGGGACAGTGGCCGGTGTGGTCGGGCTGAGCACTCCGGTGGCGGAGTTGATGGTGTACATCGAGATGGTGGACAGGTCGGACGCGTTGGAGACAAGGTTAGCCACATAGGCAAACCTGCCGAGAGGATCGACGACCATTTCCTCCGCGCCCTGTTGGGGCGACGCATACCCGGTTGCGACGGAGGCCGGCGTCATCGCGGTGAACTGGCCGGTGCAGGAGTCGACTGTGAACATGAACACCGCATAACCTGTCAAGACATACGACGCTTCCGGATGTGGTGCAGGCACACATGCGGCAGGAGCTGTTATCGAAGATGGACGAGCCGGATTTCCGCCGCAGCCGGAGCCAAGCAGAACTGCAAAGCTGAGGATTGCAGCGCAGAGTCGGGCCCGGTTCAATTGGTGCTTCCGCCTCGAGTCCAAAAGCAGCATAACGTCACTCCTTTTTAACGGGAGTTTAGGGTCGCTTCTCTGCGGTGTTTCCAAGTAATTGACGGGCGGCTAGGTCCTCCAGGACGCAAAAGAACCAAGATAGGGGTGCTCTGGTCCGGATTCTCAGTCCTGGGAGGGTTAAAAGGTCAATTGACTAAAACAACGCCAAACCGAGTTTCCAACCCGAGTGCCGCCAGCGATTCTGAATTCCAGACGGCTTGCCGCCTATGCGCAAACCCTACCACAGCCTGCCACTAAGAAACGGGGAGCCTACCAAGCCCGCACCGCCAAATCCTATTCCCTGGTCCCTGTCTTTTTCACCCCGATGGCGTCACCGCTACCGTCACCGGCCGCGAGACCAGCGCCGGCCGCACCAGCTCAGCCGGCCACACATAGACCGCCAGCCGCCGCGAGTAGTGCAGCACCGGTTCCTGGTCAGGCACCTTAATCCCTATCGCCGCCGCCAGATCGTTCTGTTCGATCTCTGCCTCGGCTTCTTCCAGCGACCAGGAAGCCTGGTGCAGGTTCGCGCGGATGGGCTGCCCGGACCGGTTGCGCGAAAACAGACAGGAGCGCTCCATTAGAAAATGCTCGAGCGTGCCCGGCCGCAACTCCACCAGCCTCTGCGACGGCCCCAGCCCGCGATAGCGCGCCCTGAAGAGCACCGGCTCCGAAGCAAACCGCCTGCGGCTATAGAACGAAAACTCCCGCTCCGTCCGCATCTCCAGGCGCATCTCCGCCGAGTGATAGGGCAGGTGAAAGAACGCGCGCCCCGCCGCCACCGCCAGCAGATTGCTCGAATCCACCGAGAGGCAGTAGACCCCCGGCGTTCCCGTCCGCTCCTCCCGCACATAAGTCCGAAAGATCAGGTCAGGGAAGCTCCTCGCTCCCGGAATCGGCGGCACGCCGCGCATCTTGATCCGGTCCATCCAGAAGGGCATCGCCCCCAGCCATGCCGAGCCCTGGAAGGTATCGACTTGCAGGCCCTCGGGCACCAGCAGCGCAATCGCAGAGGCCGGAACCTGCCAGTGCGCAAAGAGCAGGTCGTTCCAGCGCTGTCTCATCAGCCAGCGGCCCGGCGGCAGGGGGCGCGGCTTGTGCGATGTGCGAATCTGATACTTCAGCATGGCCCGATTGCTCCTGTGAGTTGCCGCTCTAGCTTCGCCTGTACAGATGGACGCACTGACTGGGTTTGCGGGACGCGCACCCCAATCCACCCCAATGTCGTATTCTGTTCGCGAGCCCTCAGCAATGTCCAGTAAATCTTTTATGCCTCCCGGCGCACGCAACCAAACCGAAGTCTTCGCCGTCCACGGCGCCGACCCCGAGGTCCTGGCCTACGCCATGGCCAAGTACTCCCGCTCCGCGCTTTCGATGCGCGAATCGCTGGCCGAGATCAACCGCCAGAGAGCCGAGCAGTTCCTCAACACCTTTTATTTTCAATACGGCCACCGCTCTATCGCCGACCTGGCCCATGTCGCCTTCGCCGTCGAGCGGCTCAGCCTGCTGGCCGCCATCGTGCTGGTTGACGAGCAGAGGTGGGACGGCCAGGAGCGATCTACCCGCTACCAAAACTTCCTCAAATCCGGCTGGTTTTTTCCGGATTTTGGCCCGGATTCTGCCTCGGCAGAGCTTTATTCCGAGACCATTACGAGCCTCTTCGACGCTTACCAGCGCACCACCGCGGCCGTTCTCGATGCCCTGCGCCGCCGCGTCACCTGTCCCGAAGCCATGAAGCCCGAGGCCTACGAGCGCACCCTCAAGGCCCGCGCATTCGACGTGGCCCGCTACCTGCTTCCTCTCGCCACCAACACCTCGCTCGGCCAGATCGTGAACGCCCGCACCCTGGAAACCCAGGTCTCCCGCCTGCTCAGCCATCCCGCCGCCGAGGTGCGCGATCTGGGCGTCAAGCTCCGCGAAGCCGCTACCGGACCCGCCTGGAACGTCAACGCCCACGCCGGCGCCGCGCTCGTTGAAAAGATCTCCGCAGCCGACCCAGCTCTGGCCACCGAAGCCGCCAACTTCCTCACCGCCGAGGTCCGCACCGCTCCCACGCTCGTCAAATACGCCCAGGCCAACGACTACGAGCTCCAGACCCGCGCCGAGTTGGAACAAGCCGCCAAAGAGCTCCTCTCCAACCACCCCATCGCCGCCGCGCCGGTGGTTGACCTGGTCGAGCCCACCGAAACCCTCGAAGTCGAACTGGCTGCGACGCTCGTCTACTCCGTCAGCCACCACCCCTACCGCCAGATTCGCGACCTGGCCGCAGCACTGCCTGAATCCAACATCGCCAAGATCATCGAGCTGGGTCTGCGTCATCGCGGCAAGCACGACGAAGTTCTTCGCGCCTTCCACGCCGGAGCGGCTCTCCGCTTCGACATCCTCATGGACATCGGCGGCTTCCGCGACATGCACCGCCATCGCCGCTGCACCCAGATTATCCAGTCCTTCACTGCCGTGCACGGCTTCGAGACGCCCACCTGCGGCGACCTTGGTCCGGAGGTGAACATTCTTGCCGAAGCCGGCGTCCTTGCCGACTTTCAATCCGATATCGAGCAAGCCCATCGGGCCAGCGCCCAAATCGCGGCCAGCCAAGCCCCCGAAGCCGCCCAATCCGCCCTCTACCTGCTGCCGCTGGCCACCCGCATTCGCTCGCTCTTCAAGATGGACTATGCCGAAGCCCAATACATCATCGAACTGCGTAGCGGCCCCGCCGGCCACTTCAGTTATCGCCGCGTCGCCTGGGAGATGTTTCAAGCCCTCAGCCGCCGGCATCCCGCCCTCGCCAGTCACATTCGCGTCACTGACTTCACCCAGCCCATCGACCTGCTCCAGCGATAGCGAATCGTCCCCGGCGGCGATTGACAACGGGCGCTCCCTGGAGTATTCGTAGAGCGTTGGTTACGGTGAGGGAGTTCACCTTTAACCGCTGTCCCTCCAATGCACCGGACAGATGATGACTCCTGACAGGGAAACCTGTTGCGGAGTCATGTCCCGGCCAGTTTCCCGATCGAATATCACTGACCTCGCTTTGAGCATGCGTGGCTCCTCAAAGCAGCAAGTGCCCAGAGGCGCCATGCACGAACCGGAGATCGAAATGGCGAGGGAGCGACGCGCTGGGGAACTGAACGAGCCCCAGCAAAGACGGCTGAGCATCACCTGCAAATACATCGATGGTTTGCTCTGTGAGATCGAGCACGCCCTTCATGCCGCCGCATCGGAATCTCCGTTTCTCCGCTATGTCGTGGATGTAACTGCTGCACAAGCGCTGGAGATCGAGGGCCATATCCGGCGGCTCCGCTCGGAACTGCTTCGGGTGATGGACTGGCAGCACTTGAAGCCCGAGCCGCCGGAGATTCCTGTCACGCGATCCATACTGACCGATCTGTCCTTTGTCGATAACGCCATCGAGGAGATCAAGCCGGTTTATCTGCGCGGATGCGGACCCGTCCCGCCGGATGCGGTCGATGAGCTCAATGGAGCGATCCACGATCTTCGCGGCCTGGTCACGAAGATGAGAAGCTATCTTCACGGCATATCGAACGCGAATCCGGAATCGGATGCCAGGCCATGACGGCGCTCGCGTGCTGCGGTTTCCGGTTAGGCGGCCTGGCCGCGTAGGGCGTTTGTCGGCAAGACCGGGATGAATCCGGCTTGTGAAAGGAGAATTCGCCGCGATGCCTTTACCCTTCGCCGAATGTGAGCCGCCCCGCGAATATCTCAGATCGGTGGAACGCGAAGAGGAATTGGCCCGCCTTCAGAACCAGGCGAAGATGCGAAAAAACATGCTGATCTTCGGCCCCAGTGGCGTGGGCAAATCGCGATTGTTGCGCGCATTCGCCGGCAGCCAGCCGCCGGCGCTCATGGTCGCCCAGGTGCGTTCGCCGCGCGAATTGCTTCTCGCATTGCTGAGCGCATTGCATGAGGCGGACAAGGAGATCGCGGTTCCCGCAAACGTCAAAGGCATTTCCACCTCCTCCTTGAAGGGCATCGCCCACCGTGCGCTTGACCGGCGCGCATTCCTGTTGGCGCTCGATCAACTCGATGCGCCCTCCCGCGTTCTAACCGGCATCCTCAAAGATCTGCATTATTACGGGCGCACCCCGCTGATCTTCGCATCCCGCTCGCCGCACATGGAAGACATCGGCGCTCTCGGCCCGCTTTGCGCCAATAAGTCCGAGCGCATCGAAGTGAAGAACTGGCCGCTCAACATCGCGCTGGAGTTTGCGCGGCGCGAGGCGGAAAGAAGCCGGCTTTGCGCCTCCAATCTGCAAGCGGTCCTGCCCGCGCTGGTCGAGTGGAGCGGCGGAAACCCCGGCGCCATCCTGCAAATGCTCCAGATGGCGCGTCTGCCGCAGTACCGGGCGGACGGCCAGATCAAAGCTCATCTCCTCTATGTGGACTTTTGCATGGGCCGCAAATAGAAGGCGCTTCGGATTCTCCGCTTTCACGGCCGCTTCCCTCCGCTGCTAGAATCGCTGGGGAGCCACCATGAGCGTAAGCGCCCTCTATCCCGGCACATTCGACCCGCCGACCAACGGGCATATCGACCTGATCCAGCGCGGGGCAAAACTGTTTGAACACCTCACCGTCGCCATTCTCAACAATCCAGTCAAGGATCCTCTCTTCACCGTCGAGGAGCGCGTCGAAATGCTCAAGGAATCGACCGCTGCACTGGGCAACGTCTCCGTGGCCACCTTTGATGGCCTCATGGTTGAGTTCGCCCGCCAAAAGGGAGCCAAGGCGGTCCTGCGCGGCATCCGCGCCATCTCCGACTACGAATACGAGTTCCAGATGGCCCTGATGAACCGCCGCCTGGCCCCCGAGATCGAGACGGTCTTCCTGCAGCCCGCCGGCCGCTACTCCTTCGTCAGCTCGCGCATGTTGAAGGAAGTTTTCGCCTTCGGCGGCGACGTAAGCGGCCTGGTCCCGCCCAACGTCCTCAAGCGCCTCCGCGCCCGCATGGCCGCCAGCTAGGGCTGGCATCAGGCAAACGATCGTGAAGCATGACGAACTTTCATCTTCTCGGCCCAGCGCACCTTTTCATCCTCGGCGCGGTTCCCGCTCTCGCTGCGATTCTCGCGGCCGTCCAGCTTAGACTCCCGCCGGGAGCGCGTTGGCTGCGGCTTGGCCTGGCTTCCATCATGCTGTTGGACGCGGGTCTTTTTTACGGATTTCTGGCCTGGCACGGCCAACTCGTCTTTCCCGGTCAGCTTCCCCTGGAACTCTGCGACGCCTCGCTCTGCCTTGTCCTCATCGCATTGTTCACGCTGAATAAAACAATCTTCGATCTGGCTTACTACGGCGCATTGGCCGGAGCTTCGATGGCGCTGCTCACGCCGAACCTGTGGGAGCCTTTTCCTTCCTTCTCAACGATTCAGTTTTTTATCGCTCATGGCCTCATTGTCACCGCGGCTCTCTATCTCATCTGGTCCAGACAAGCGCGGCCGCGGCCGGGATCCGTAGGCAGGGCGATGCTCTGGCTGAACATCTATGCCGCAATCGTCGGCGCCTTCGATTTTATCTTCAAAACGAACCACATGTACCTCCGCGCCAAGCCTCAGTGTGCGTCGCTGCTCGATTTTCTCGGGCCCTGGCCCTGGTACATCCTGTCTGCCGAAGCCGTTGCGTGGCTCGTCTTTATGCTGCTCTATCTTCCATTCCGGAGAGGTTCCGTGCGTCTAAGCGACGGACCGCCTTCCGCGAGCAAAGGCTGAATCCAGAGTCTCAAGATTGCAGTTGTATTTTATATTCAAGTGGATATAATTTACCCATGAAGCCGGTTCGCTTTCTCGGCGATTCTCGAAAGGCGCTGCGAGGATTTCCGAATGATGCTCGCCGCGAGGCCGGACACCAGCTAGATCGTGTGCAAATGGGACTCCCGGCAGATGATTTCAAGCCGATGCCATCCATCGGCAAAGGTGTTGAGGAGATTCGAGTCTGGGAGGCATCGGGCACTTACAGAGTTGTTTACACAGCTCGCCTTGCTGACACTGTATATGTGCTTCATGCCTTTCAAAAGAAGACCAGAGCCACTTCTTCGCGTGATATTGAAATTGCGCGGGAGCGCTTCCAGCAGTTGATGCGAGGCAGATGATGAAGAAGCTGGAGTACGAAGAATTCGCTAATGTATGGGATGCGATTGAAGACACTCCGGAAGAGGCTGCTAACCTCAGTTTGCGGTCTGATCTCATGATTAAGATCGAGGAATTGATCAAAAAGAGCGGCTGGACGCAAGCCGAGGCTGCGAAGCGCTGCGGAGTAACACAACCGCGCATCAACGACCTGCTACGCGGACGCATCTCGCGTTTCTCGCTCGACGCCCTGGTGAACATCGCCTCAACGCTTGGCCAAAAGGTGACCGTCAGCCTGGATGATGCTGCTGAGCCGACAACTCCTTCGTCCCGCCCAGCGTCCTAGACGCCTCCGCAGCCGCATGGGCGCATGTTCGCTCAAGAGCCCCTACATCTTCGGAGTCCAACTGCTGAGCTTCGATGCCTTCACGCGAAATCGCCCCTGCTCGTCGGTTATCTGCTTGAATCGAAAAGCCCCTTCCGAAGTGGATTGACCTGTCCCCTTGACCTTGGCTTCAAAGAAGTACACCTTCCCCGCTTCAGCGGCCAGAGGACTCATGTCCGAACGATCTCTCTGCTCACTCAAAGTTCCTTGCCAGCCCGAGCACACGTTGTGCTCCCCAGGAGCGACAGAGATCACAAAGTATGAGTTTCCTCGGTTAGCTCCCACCCAACTGCCATCGATTGCAAAGCGTGTCGAGGGAATATCCCACGGCGGAAACGGACCATCCATCGTTTCGACAAAAACAACCAGAGCCTTCCCCGGTTCAGGAATGAGTGAGGCCTCCACCGCCTTTTGCGTCTTCACGTTAAATTGGACCTCGTCATCTCCGCACGCTGAAGGCAATGCCGTCGCCCCAGCCTCCCATGCCGCCGCACTCGTCAAAACACAGAAGACCAACAGTCTCATCTTGCTCTTCAATCGTATTCTCCTTGTCGTTTCTTGACACTTCTTCTCATGATAGTTCGCGGTCTCCCTAAAACTCGAATCCGATCCCGGAACTTAATGCAGCCCCGTAACATCTCTCCACCTTGGGCCGGTTGCGCTGCGACGCATGGCACAGATCTACTGCTGCCACAAGTCGAGCCACATCCCCGGGGCGGTCTCGAAGGCGTCAGACATTCTTAGCGCCATCGCAGATTCTCCATAACTTACGGCGATAGTTTCTGCTTCTGGGGAGATTTTAACGTAGGATTTTGCCCCAGCCCAAAAATCTGTCAAGATAGAAGTTGCTATGACAGTCTCCACACCTTCCCAAGTCTTTGCCGGCCGCATCGGCCGGATCGAGGTCTCCGCAACCATGGCCGTGGCCGCGGAGGCCGCCAAGCTGCGTAACCAGGGCGCCAATCTCGTCGATTTCGGCGCCGGCGAGCCGCACTTCCCCACCCCACGCCACATCAAGGACGCGGCCATCGCCGCCATCGAGGCCAACTTCTCGCGCTACACGGTCGTCCCCGGCATCCCCGACGTGCGCAAGGCCATCGTCGAACGCCACGCCTGCGACTTCGGCTCCGACTACACCGTCGACGAGGCCATCTTCACCACCGGCGGCAAGCTGGCCCTCTTCAACGCCATCCAGATCCTCGTCGATCACGGCGACGAAATCATCCTGCCCGTCCCTTATTGGGTCAGCTTCAAAGACATCATCCAATACGCCGGCGGCAAGGTCGTCTTCCTCGAGACGCAGGAGGCCGAAAGCTTCCGCATCACGGCCGATGCCATCGAGAATGCCATCACGCCCCGGACCAAGGCGATCATCCTCAACTCGCCCTCCAACCCGTCCGGCTCGGTCGTCTCGGCCGAAGACCTGGAGCGCATCGTGCGCGTCGCCCATGAGCGCGGCATTTTCCTGCTTTTGGACGAGTGTTACGTCTATCTGAACTATGCCGGCAAACCGGTCTCCGGAGGCTCCTTCACCTGGGCCAAGGAGCACATCGTCATCCTCGGCTCGCTCTCGAAGACTTACGCCATGACCGGCTGGCGCGCCGGCTTCGCGCTTGCGCCCAAGTCCATCGTCGCCAACTTGAGCAAGCTCCAGTCGCAATCGACCTCCAACGCCACCAGCTTTGTGCAGAAGGCCGCAGTCGCCGCTCTCACCGGCTCGCAGGAGTGCGTCAGCCAATTCCGCGCCGAGTTCATCGATCTGCGCGACTATATGCTGGCCAAGCTAGCTGAGATTCCCGGCATCACCTGCACCAAGCCCGAGGGCGCCTTCTATGTCTACCCGAACATCTCGGCCTACATCGGCAAGGGCGGAATCAAGACGGCGACCGAGCTGGCCACCCGCCTGCTTCACGAGGCCCACGTCGTCAGCGTGCCCGGCGAGGCCTTCGGCACGTCGGAACACATTCGCATCTCCTATCCGGTGACCAAGCAGAACATCGACGAGGGCACCCGGCGGATGAAGGATTTCCTGACGGGGCTGGCGTAGCCGGAGCTCTGTAATCTCGCCTGCCCAAGGCTTGCGGGCTGCGTTGCGACGCGCTGTTTTGCAATGTGGGATGCGTAAAGCCCTCTCCTGCAACGGCGACGCAGCGCAGCGCGTCTTGTCAGCAGGAGAAAAAGGTTCACTTCCCACTGTGCAAACCTAGCGTTCGTCCGGTAGGATGTGACTTCAATGTCAAAGCCGATCGATTTTCGCCCTGTGATACTTGCCGGAGGCAGCGGCACCCGTTTCTGGCCCCGTTCCCGCCGCGCCCGCGCCAAGCAGGTTCTGGCGCTGGACGGCGAGCGCTCCATGATTCAGCAAACCGTCGAGCGGCTCAAGCCGCTGGCCACGCCGGGCCAAACCTGGGTCATCACCAACCAGTATCTGGCCGCCGAGATCGCCGACCAGTTGCAGGGCGTGCCCAAGGACCAGATCGTCCAGGAGCCGGTCGGCCGCAACACCGCCCCGGCCTGCGGCCTTGCCGCCTTCCTCATCGAGCGCCAGAACCCCCATGCGGTGCTGGGCGTCTTCCCCTCCGATCACGTGATTGCCGACGAGCCGCGCTTCCTCAAGGCGATGCAAAAGGGTATTGCCGTGGCCGCCGCCGCAGACAACATGGTGGTGCTGGGCATCGAGCCTACCCGCCCCGAAACCGGCTACGGCTACATCGAGACCGGCGACTTTGCCGCAGACGACACGGCCACCCATGTCCGGCGCTTTATTGAGAAGCCCAACCAGAACCGTGCCGAAGAGTTCATCGCCGCCGGCAACTACTACTGGAACTCGGGCATCTTCCTGTGGTCGGCGCGCACCCTCGCCAATGCCGTCCGCGAGCATCTGCCGGAGACCGCTCCGCTGCTCGAAGCCATCGCCGCGGCCTACGGCACGGCCCAATTCGACGAAGTCTTCGAAGCGGCTTATCCCAAGTGCGAAAACATCTCCGTGGACTACGCCGTCCTGGAGCCGCGCTCGGCCAAGGGCGAGCACTCGTCTCATCTCTACTGCATCCCCGCCGAGTTCAGTTGGAACGACCTTGGCTCCTGGGCCTCGCTCTACGAGTACCAGCTTGACACCCGCCTGCGCGGAGACGGCGACGGCAACGTCACCGAGAGCGCCGGCCACACGGCTCTCGATGCTAGCAACAACTACATCTACAGCCCGCGCAAGTTTGTCGCCATGGTCGGCGTCAAGAATCTGGTCGTCGTCGATACAGAAGACGCCCTGCTGATCGTCCACCGCGACCACTCCCAGGATGTAGGCAAAATCGTCAAGGAGCTCGACCTCTCCGGCCGCACCGAGCTGATCTGAGCGAAGGCCCGGTATCGGGATTGAGACCTGGGGCACCCGGCTCTAGGAGCGCTTCACAATGACTCCAGACATAATTCGTAAGCTGACCGCAGAACTCAAAGCCGGTATCACAACTGAAGTCCAGGTTGTTTATATGCTGGCCGGAATTCGCAAGATCATCGAGCGGGATAATATCGGCGGTCAATACCCCGACCTAAAGTTTCACTGCGATTGGGCGCTCCATTCAAGTATGGATCGCGCCGCAGCAAAAAAGGTGTTACGGCAATTCGACGCCGCACATGCGCTACTTCAAAACAATATCGAACTCCACAATTTGCCTCGGCCGCTTCGCTCCGAGATTGACCGCATTTCTCAAATGCACTCCTTCGAGACAGAACTCGGTAATTTCCTCAACGTCTACGGCTTGCCGCCAATAACATTGCATCGTAATGATGGGTGGGTTCATTTTTTGCACCTCTACACCAAGGTCATTGAAGATGTTCCCTTGGTTGTCGCGGTACCTGCAGTAAAGAATAAGGTGCAATCTGCTGAGCCTGTCGGCCCGCCCCAACACATCTCTCGTGTGGTCGTCAATTTTGAAGAAGCGCGCGAGACTATCAAACACGATGGCGGCGAAGATCTGCTCTTCAAGGTCACGTGGACAATTCACGACAAGAACGGCCAGTCTGGCACCCTCTCCATCTTCAATTCATTTTCCCTAACACCCGATCCCTACATCTAGCTATCATTCCGGCCCCGGAATGCCGGGTGCTCCAGGTCCGGATTTTCGGACTTTGGGGTCGATCTCCCTCACGCCACGATCTCCAGCCCCTTCATTTCCACCAGCGACAGCAGTTTTGAGCGAGGTGCCCTGGGGATGTTTTTTCTCCCCGCTCCCATTTGCTGACCAGGCTCGGCGTTACATTCAGATAGGTTGCAAAGACGATTTGGGCCAGCCAAGCCGAGAGGAATGCAGTTAGCAAAGATTGCTAATCATGCTACTCTTGCTATCAGTTCCCTGGTTCGATAGGAGGACAAGGAGCAGCGCCCATGCCGACTCGTAACGTAAATTTGACCCAGGAACTTGATCGTTTCGTTCTGGCGCGCGTTGAGAGCGGGCGCTTCGAGAACGCCAGCGAGGTGGTGCGTGCCGCGCTGCGCACCCTGGAGCGCGAGGAGCGACTCTATGAGGCGAAATTGGAAGCTGTGCGCGCGGCCATCGACAAAGGGGATGCGAGCGGCGTTGCCGAGGGCGATGTCTTTGCGCAGGTCCGTGATCGCCTCCGGAATCCTATACCCTAGAATTCAGGGAGCACGACAACCCAACCATGTCCTACCCTCAGATCAAATTCGGCACCGACGGCTGGCGCGCGGTCATCGCCGACGGCTTCACCTTCGCCAATGTGCGCATCGCCGCCGAGGCCATCGCCGCTTACGTTCATGCCAAAGAGGACCCCGCCAAGGGCCTGTGCATCGGTTACGACACCCGCTTCGGTTCCAAAGCCTTTGCGCGCACATGCGCCGAGGTCGTCGCCTCGACCGGCATTCCGGTCGAGCTGGCCGGCGGCATCACACCCACCCCGGCCTTGAGCTACGCAGTTCTACACCGCAAGGCCGCCGGCGGCATCATGATCACCTCCTCGCACAATCCGGCGCAATGGAACGGCGTCAAGTACAAGGGCTGGTACGGCGGCTCCGGCAAGCCCTCGATGATTGCCGAGATCGAGTCCTTCCTCGGCCAACCCGTCCCCCGCTCGCTGCGGCCAGCCGCCATTGAAGAGGTCGATTTCCTGCCGCCCTACCTCGCGGCCATCGAGAGCTTCACCAGCCTCGACGCGCTGGCCAAATCCGGCATGAAATTCGGTCTCGACTCCATGTACGGCGCCGGCCTCACTTACATCTCCGACATCTTCACCCGCCTGGGCGTCTCTCACGTGCAGATTCGCAGTAACCCCGACCCGCTCTTTCCCGGCATCAACCCCGAACCCATCGAGCCGCACATCCGCGCCCTCGGCGAGGCGGTTGTCGCCAACCGCTGCCAGGCCGGCCTCTGCACCGATGGCGACGCCGACCGCATCGGAGCCACCGACGAGCATGGCAACTTTGTCGATCCGCACAAGATATTCTGCGTCCTGCTGAGCTGGGTGCTCAAGCGCAAAGGCTGGCCCGGCGCCGTCACCCGCGCCTTCAACACCACCAAGATGCTCGACCGCATCTGCCTCAAGTATGGCCGCGAGCTGATCGAGCACGGCATCGGCTTCAAATTCGTCTGCGACTACATGCTGGAACGCGAGATCGTCATGGGCGGCGAGGAGTCGGGCGGCATCGGCTTCCAGCGCCACCTGCCCGAGCGCGACGGCCTGCTCAACTCGCTGCTGCTGGCCAACGTGATGGCCGAGGAGGGCAAGACCCTGGGCCACCTCGTCTCCGACCTGCAAGCCGAGTACGGCGAGCACCAGTATGGCCGCATCGATCTGCACATCCCGGACGAGATCAAGAACGCGGCAATCGCGCGGGCAAGAGGGCTCGAGCCCGGCGACCCGGTCTTCGCCGGAATGCCCATCTACTGCCAGGAGACGCTCGACGGCGTCAAGTTCTACCTCGACAACGCTGAAGCCATGAACAAGCCAAGAGCCGCCGAGACCTGGCTGCTGCTGCGCGCCAGCGGCACCGAGCCCCTGCTGCGGATCTATACCGAGTCCTGCTCCAAGGAGTCGGTGGCCAAGCTGCTGGAGTCGGCGCGCCGCTTCGCCCTCGGAAGTTAGCGGCCCGGTAGCGAGTCGATCCTGAAAAAGTTGCTCTCAGACACTTGCAGACTGAGTTTGAAAGCGGAGGGTCTCTTGTGGGGCCGGAATCCAGCCCCAAATGCGCACCTGGCGGACTTGGAACAACTCACGCGGAGGCTGATCCTGCTCTCTCTTCGGGCGCATGTTTTTCCCCCGGTTATGTGGCAAATTGAGGTCCTGCCTGAGATAGCAATAGCATGCATGAGCGATATATATGATTCATTCCATATATAGTTAATAGATCTTTCATGATCGGCTAAGTTACTCCTGGTTCCGCCCAATAAGGCCAAATTAACTGGCTTCTTGCTGCTTCGCCGCACAAACAGAAGCAATTTGCTCTGCCCGTTAGGTTAACGCCTATTTGGTTCTGGTGGTACTTACTGCTGAATCGTAGTTCCTGACATCTTGGTCGCTGCCTTTGAAGGTGCTTTCGTGACTTCCGCAGGTGTCGGCAATTGTGACCGGTCCCAGCCTCCCCCCAAGGCTGCAATCAGTTGGACCGACGCCGCCATCTCCTGAACCTGCAGATTCGTCAGCGATTGCTGATTGGAAAGCAAGGTGGTTTGCGCAGTGACCACGTCGATGTAAGGATCGATGCCGGCATCGTAGCGCGTCAACTCAAGTTGCAGAAACGTCCTGGATGAGTTGACGGCTTCCTGCTGGCGCAGAATCTGTTGCGATAGAATTCGAACCGCCGCGAGCGAGTCTTCCACCTGCTCAAAGGCAACCAGCACCGATTGGCGATACGCGGCGACATTTTCGTTGTATATCGCGATGTACTGATTCACGGTCGCGCGGCGCAGGCCACCATCGTAGACGGTCTCGGAGATCGATGGACCGACGGACCAGAAGCGGCTGGGCCAGTCGAGGAGGTTCTTGATGGCTTCGCTCTCCACGCCTCCGGTGGCGGAGAGTGTTAAGACAGGATAAAAGGCGGCACGAGCGACCCCAATCTGCGCATTTGCGGCGGCCATGTTTCGCTCCGCGGCAGCTATGTCTGGACGCCGCTCGAGAAGTTGCGAAGGCAAGCCAACGGGTATCGGTGGAGGCGCGCTCGTCCTCGGTTCCACGGGAATGGAGAAGGTTGAGGCTGGTTTCCCAACGAGCAGGGCAATCGCATGTTCAAACTGTGCTCGTGCAATTCCGAGATTGATTGACGCTGACTGCGCGCTCTCGAAGGTTGTCTGCGCCTCGACGACCGAGATCTGATCGCCAACGCCAGTGTTATAGGCAGCCCTCACAGCGTCGAGTGCTTTCCTGTCGGCTTCGACTGTGTCATTGAGTAACTTTTGCAGTGCGTCCTGGCCGCGAATCTCAAAGAAGTACTCAGCTAGGCTGGCTTGCTCCGTCAGCCGCTCATTCTCAAGATCGGCTGCGGTCAGTTGGGCAGTGTACTGACTGGCGCGCACAGAGTTCCGCACCTTTCCCCAGAGGTCAGGCTCCCACGACACATCGGCGGGAAGAGAAAACACCTGCGTCTGTTTTCCGCCTGATGAGCCACTGGCTGCCGAGGAAGATAGGTTGGCAGAACTCTGTGACCGCGTATAGGATCCGCCGACACTCACTGTGGGGAAGTACTGAGACCGCGCCTCACGCACCAAGGCTCGTGCTTGCATGAAGTTCTCGAAGGCCTGGCGGATATTCTGATTGTCGATATTGAGTTCGTCTTCGAGCGAATTCAAATCGGGGTCATTGTAGATCTCCCACCATTTGCCGCGAAGAGCCGCGTCCTGGGGTTGCGCCACGGTCCAGCCGCCGGCCTCGTTGAATTGTGCCGGCGATTCTTTGAAGGACGGCGGCGCCGTCATCACCGGTGGAAGATATTTTGGTCCAACGTTGCACCCCGCCAGCATCGCACAGAACGCAGCGACAGGCATTGCAAACAACGCCGCAAACAGTCTTCGCGATTGTATGATCGACTTCTTCATAAAGAACACTCCAAAAAAATCATCGTCAGGACGCATCCGCGCTTCCATGGTTGAGGGTGGCCGGTTGTTTGCCCCGGAAGCGGAGGCGCAAGCGATCGAAGAACAGATAGACAACGGGCGTGGTGTAAAGAGTCAGCATCTGGCTCACGATCAATCCGCCGACGATGGTGATACCAAGCGGGCTCCTGAGTTCGGAGCCGGTTCCGGTCCCGAATGCCAGCGGAAGCGCGCCAAACAAGGCGGCCATCGTGGTCATCAGGATGGGACGAAAGCGAAGCTGGCAAGCCTCAAAGATGGCTTCGGTGGTGGTCTTGCCGCGTTCGCGCTCTGCAACCAGAGCGAAGTCAATCATCATGATTGCGTTCTTCTTCACAATGCCGATCAGCAGGATAATGCCAATGATCGAGATGACGTTGAGGTCCACCTTGAAGAGCATGAGTGCGAGCATGGCTCCTACGCTTGCCGACGGTAGAGTGGAGATGATGGTCAAGGGATGGATCAGGCTTTCGTAAAGAATGCCGAGGACAATGTAGACAGCGAGTAACGCGGTTCCTATGAGAATAGGTTCACTGTCAAGCGAAGTTTGATACGCCGACGCCGTCCCGGCAAAAAAGCCGCGAACGGTCTGCGGCATATTCAACCGCGTCTGCATCTGGCTCACCAGGCGGGTGGCATCGCTCAACGACATGCCCTCCGCAAGGTTGAACGACACCGTGACGGATGGGAACGAACTGGTGTGATTGATTGTCAGCGGGGTAGTACTCGCCTCGGCCGAGGTGACCGTGGAAAGTGGGACGACACCGCTGCCCGTGGTATTCAGGTAAATGTCCTTCAATCCATCGGGGCTCTGCCAGTACTGCGGCGCTACCTCCAGTACAACGTAATACTGGTTCAGTTGTGAGTAGACGATGGAGACTTCCGACTGCCCGAATGCGCTGTAGAGGGACGTATCCAGAGACTGCGGGGTAATGCCGAGCCGCGCGGCAGTAGGGCGATCATAGCTCATCAGTTCTTCGAGACCGCTGTTCTGTGCGTCGCTGTTCACATCCTGGAAGCCGGGAATCTTTTGCATACCGGCTAACAGGATGGGGCCCCAGTGCGCCAGGTCAGCCACATTGTCCGACTGAATCGTGTATTGGTACATCGCATTGCTGGCTCGCCCTCCAATGCGCAGATCCTGCGCCGCCTGAAGAAAGGCCGAAGCAACCGGAAGCCGGTTCAGTTTGGGACGCAAGCGATCGATAATGGCCGGCGCGCCAACCTTGCGGACATTCAACGGCTTCAACGCAATATAAACGAACCCTCCATTCGATGAGCCACCGCCGCCCGTATACGCGATCACGTTCTCGACGGCCGGGTCGGCTTTGATAACATTCTCCAACTGTAGAATCGAGTTGTTCATCACGGGAAACGACGCGTCCTCCGGCCCCCTCACACTGCCTGTAATCGCCCCGGTATCCTGCTGTGGAAAGAAGCCCTTGGGGATGATGTCGATGAGATAGAAGTTCAACGCAATAATGAGCAACAGCAGAGTCAACATGGGAGCGGGATGCTTCAACACCCACGTCAGCGAACGGCTGTATCCGGACAGCATCCATGTAAATCCCTTCTCGCTTATCTGATACGCGCGGCCGTGCTTGACTGCCCTCTCATCCTTGAGAAGATAGGCGCACATCATGGGCGTGGTGGTCAGCGAGATCAGCATTGAGATAACAATGGCCGTCGACAGCGTGATGGCAAATTCGCGGAACAGGCGGCCGACAATTCCGGCCATGAGCAGAATCGGAATGAATACCGCAATCAGCGACAAGCTAATCGACAGGATGGTAAATCCTATCTCGCTGGAACCTTGAAAGGCGGCCTTCATGGGTGTCATGCCTGTTTCACGAAGACGGGAAATATTCTCCATGACCACAATTGCATCGTCGACGACGAAGCCTGTCGAGATCGTCAATGCCATGAGCGAGAGATTGTCGATACTGAAGCCAAACAGGTACATGACAGCGAAGGTGCCAATCAGTGAAGCGGGAACCGCGACGGCGGGAATGAGCGTGGCTCGCCAGTTGCGCAGAAACATGAAGACGACAAGAATCACCAGGACGACGGAGAGGATCAGAGTCCGCTCCACATCGCTGACAGAGGCGCGGATGGTGGTTGTGCGGTCGAGAACGATGGTCGTCTTGATACCCTGCGGAATCGACGCTTCAATCGACGGCAATTCTGCGCGGACAAGATCGACGGTATCGATGATGTTGGCGCCGGGCTGGCGGAAGATCATGACGGTGATTGACGGTGTCCCGTTCAGGTATCCTGCCGTGCGAATGTTTTGCGTCGAATCCGAAACGTCGGCTACATCGGCAAGCCTGATTGCCGCTCCGTTGTTGTAACCGACGATGAGCGGTTTGTATTGATCCGCACGAGAGATTTGGTCGTTGGTGACAATATCCGCGGTCGTAGTTCCGTCTGAGATTTGACCTGCCGGCTCGTGAGCATTCTGCTGAGTCAGTACCGACTGAATATTCTGGATTGTGAGTCCATGGCTGTTGAGCAGTGTGGGATTCACTTCCACGCGAACGGAAGGGCCTGCGCCTCCTCCGACTGACACCTGTCCGACACCCTCGATCTGCGAGAGCTTCTGCGCAATGACGGAGGACGCCTCATCATAGAGCGTCGGTTTGTCGTATTTATCCGAGGTAAGTCCCAAAATGATAATGGGAGCATCTGCGGGGTTCACCTTGCGATAAGTCGGATTGGCGGGCAGGTTCGCCGGCAGATAAGTGCGCGCCGCGTTGATCGCCGCCTCCACATCTCGCGCCGCTCCGTCGATGTCGCGGCTCAGGTCGAATTGCAGTGTGATCGAAGTGCTGCCCAGCGAACTCGATGAGGTCATCTCGGTTACGCCGGCGATGTGGCTGAATTGGCGCTCCAGCGGAGTTGCAATGGAAGAGGCGGTGATCGCAGGACTCCCGCCCGGCAAGCTGGCCGAGACAGAGATCGTCGGGAAATCGACTTGTGGCAATGGAGAAACGGGCAAGACATTAAATGCGATGGCCCCGACCAGCGTTATGCCCGCCGTAAGCAAGGTGGTGGCTACCGGCCGGCGGATAAAGGGGGCGGAGATGTTCATGTTTCCTCCGCGGGCTGCGGCTCGGTGCCGGGTCCCATCGTCTTCGGCGCACGGGCAAAACGATGGCCGAGACGATCGAAGAATATATAGATTACCGGCGTCGTATACAACGTGAGCACCTGGCTCAGCAGCAGTCCGCCCACCATGGCTATGCCCAGGGGACGCCGCAACTCCGAACCCATTCCCTGGCCCAGCGCCAGCGGAAGACCCGCCAGCAGCGCGGCCATCGTCGTCATCATGATGGGCCGGAACCGCAGAAGACATGCATCGTAAATCGCATCTGTCGCGCTCTTCCCGTGCTCGCGCTCTCCCTCCATTGCAAAGTCGACCATCATGATGCCGTTCTTTTTGACAATGCCGATCAGCAGGATGATGCCGATGATGGCGACGACGCTGAGGTCCTGCTTGAAGATGATGAGAGCCAGCAATGCGCCAACGCCGGCAGAGGGCAATGTGGAAAGAATCGTAATGGGGTGAATGAAGCTCTCGTACAGGATGCCGAGCACGATGTAGACCGCAGCCAGCGCAGCGAGAATCAGCAGGCCTTCATTGGAGAGCGAGCCTTGAAAAGAAGCCGCTGTGCCCTGAAAACCATACTGCACGCTGGGCGGCATGTTCAGATCCTTCTGAACCTTTTCGATGGCCGTGATAGCGCCTCCCAGCGCGGCATTGGGTGCGAGATTGAACGACACGGTCACTGCCGGGAATTGCCCCTGGTGATTGATCGAGAGCGGCTCGATAGCTCTCTCAATATGCGTAAACGCGCTCAGTGGCACAGCGCCGGGTGCAGCGGAGCCAGTCGCCGCATTTGCGGTTGACGCAGTGCTGCTTGCGCCTACACTTGACGTGATGGCATTCGAGGGCGCGCTGAGCGTCATGGACGAAGGCGTGTATTTCACAGAAGTCGTCGTTGCATTGGAACCGGCGGAAGAGGAGCCGGAGGATGCGAAGGATGAAGACGCTCCAGGCCCGGAAGCTCCAGCGGAGGCGTTGGTCTGGATATATAGATCCTGAAGCTTGCCTGGCGATTGCTGAGAATTCGGAGCCGCTTCAAGGATCACGTGGTACTGGTTCAACTGCGTGTACATGGTGCTGATCTGACGCTGCCCATATGCGTCATAAAGCGTGCTGTCGACGGTGGACGGCGCAATGCCCAGTCGCGACGCGGTGGCGCGATCGATAACCAGCGATACGGCGAGGCCTCCGGTTTGCTGGTCGGTGGCAACATCGGCAAGTTGAGGCAACTCTTTCATCTTGTCGACCAGCCGGCCGGTCCATAGGTTCAACTCATCCGCGTCTGGATCCTCAAGTGTGTACTGGTACTGGGTGCGGCTGACGCGATCGTCCACCGTGATGTTCTGCACTGGTTCCATGAAAAGCTCGATGCCGTCTACCTGTTTCAGGCTCTTCTGCAGCCTGCGAATCACCTCGGAGGCGTTCATGTCGCGCTCGTTCAGCGGCTTCAGGTTGATGGACATTCGTCCGCTGTTGAGCGTGGTGTTCGTTCCATCCGCGCCGATAAAGGAAGACAGGCTCTCGACCGCCGGATCCTTGAGAATGACGGCTGCTAATTGTTGCTGCTTCTGCTCCATGGCAGCAAAGGAGATGGTCGCCGGCGCCTGCGAGATGCCCTGAATTTCACCCGTGTCCTGCGTGGGGAAGAATCCTTTGGGAATGACGATGTAAAGCACAACGGTCAGCACCAGCGTCGCGGCAGCCACGATCAGCGTGATGGTCTGGTACCTGAGAACAAACTTAAGCGTTCTGCCGTAAAAGGCAATCATGCTTTCGAAAACGCGCTCGGAAGCCCTGTAAAAGCGGCCCTGCTGCTCTTTGGGTGTGTGGCGCAGAATCCGCGAGCACATCATCGGCGTCAGCGTGAGGGAGACTACGGCGGACAGGATGATAGTGACGGCCAGGGTAACCGCGAATTCGCGGAAGAGCCGGCCGACAACATCCCCCATAAAGAGCAGCGGGATAAGTACGGCGATAAGTGAGACGGTGAGAGAGATGATCGTGAAGCCGATCTGTTCTGCGCCTTTCATGGCAGCTTCCATCGGCGTGTCTCCGGCCTCAAGAAAGCGTGTGATGTTCTCGATCATCACGATTGCGTCATCCACCACAAAGCCAGTAGAGATGGTGAGCGCCATCAGAGAAAGATTGTCCAGGCTATAGCCCAATACGTACATGACGCCGAAGGTACCCACCAATGAGACCGGGACGGCAATGCTGGGGATGATGGTGGCGTACAGATTGCGCAGGAAGAGGAAAATGACCATCACCACCAGCGCAACGGTCAGCATCAATTCAAACTCGACATCGGAGACAGAGGCGTTGATCGCCGTGGTGAGATCGGTCAGCGGCGTCACTTGAATCGAAGCCGGCAGGTTCGCCTCAAGCTGGGGCAGAATCGCTTTGACGGCCTTCACCACGCTGATGGTGTTGGCTCCGGGCTGTCTTTGAATGTTGAGGATGACCGCCGGGGTCTCGTTCATCCACGCTGCCTGCTTGTTGTTTTCAATGCCGTCCACCACCTGCGCCACATCCCGCAGCATGATGGGCGCGCCATTGCGGTAGGCAACCACAACCTTGCGATAGTCGTCGCTGGTCACCAACTGATCGTTGGCGTTGATCTGATAATCCTGATGAGGCCCATCGAAGTTTCCCTTGGCTGCATTGACGCTGGTCTGGACAAGTGCCGTGCGCAGGTCTTCGAGGTTGAGTCCGTAAGACGAAA
Source organism: uncultured Acidobacteriaceae bacterium (assembly GCA_963710875.1). Lineage (GTDB taxonomy): Bacteria > Acidobacteriota > Terriglobia > Terriglobales > Acidobacteriaceae > Telmatobacter. Next base: position 711,953 of record CAVQBW010000007.1, read on the forward strand.
GAGCTGTCGGATTGGCCTGAATGCGTACTGCCGGCTTTTGGCCACCGCTGATACTCACCAGGCCAACCCCGCTCAACTGCGAGAGCTTGGGTGCAAGACGCGTATCCACCAGATCCTCGACCTGCGAGAGCGGAATGGAGTTGGATGTGATGGCAAGCGTAAGCACAGGAGCATCCGCCGGATTTGTCTTGCTATAAACCGGCGGCGAAGGAAGATTCGACGGCAGAAAACTCTGCGCGGCGTTAATGGATGACTGGACCTCTTCTTCGGCGATATCGATATTCAGGCTCAGGGCGAACTGCAGCACAATGACAGAGGATCCGCCGGAACTGGTCGAGGTCATCTGGCTCAGCCCCTGCAACTGGCCGAACTGGCGTTCCAGTGGGGCGGTAACCGTGGTGGCCATCACATCGGGACTGGCGCCAGGATAGAACGTAAGGATCTGGATGGTGGGGTAGTCAACTTCCGGCAAGGCGGAGATCGGCAGACTGGGTGTACGCGACGACACCCACCAGCAGGATTGCGGCCATCAGCAGCGAGGTCGCAACGGGTCGCTGGATGAAGGGCCCGGAGGGGTTCACGGGGTACTGCTCGTGGCTCGGTTAGCCGAAGACGATGGCTTTGCAAGAACGGCTTTACTCCCGTTCTGTAACTTGTCAAAGCTGCTGGTCGCTACGACTTCGCCGGGGTTGATTCCCTCCACGGCTGTCATGCCGCCTTCCGCAACCCCTGGCGTGATGTTGCGGATGCTCGCCAATCCGTTCGTAATCACATAGAGGAAGGCTACTTGCCCATTGTGCTGAATGGCCGCAGTAGGAACCAGAGTGACTCCGTTGAACGTATTCACCAGCAACCTTGTATTGACAAACTGGTTGGGAAACAGAGATCCATTCTTGTTATCGAAGAGGGCGCGCAGCTTGACCGTTCCCGTCGTGGTGTCGATTTGGTTGTCGATGGTGAACAACTTACCGGTCGCGAGTGTTGTGGTCTGTGCCCGGTCCATCGCATCGACGGGCAGCGCATGCAGTTTCCGCAACCGCGTCTGCACCTGTTCCAGGCTGTCCTCCGATATCGTGAAGATCACCGTGGTGGGCTGCATTTGTGTAATGACCGCCAGAGTTGTGCCTCCGCCTGCCTGCACTACGTTTCCGGGGTCCACAAGGCGAAGACCAACCCGGCCCGCGATCGGCGCGGTAATGTGGCAATAGCTGAGCTGAACCTGGTCATAATTCACGGTGCCTTGATCGTTTTTCACCGTGCCTTGGTCCGCCGACACAATCTTTTCCTGGTCATCCAGTAGCTGCTTGGGAATTCCATTTCCTGCCCACGCCGTGCGATAGCGGTCCAGGTCCATCCGCGCCTGCGCCAAGACATTCGTGTCGCGTTCCAGTGCACCCTCTGCCTGCAATAGTTGCGCCTGGTAAGGACGCGGATCGATGTCGATCAGCGCATCCCCCTTTTTGACGGATTGACCCTCGCTGTAATGCACTGCGGCCAGGACTCCGCTTGCCTGCGCGGTAATGGCGGTTGTGTAGACCGGAGTTACAGTGCCGATTGCATCCAGGTAAACGCCAATCTGGCCCTTGGTGGCAGTGGCGGCAGTGATCGTGACAGTGGGCTTTATCGCGGCAAGTGCGCGTTTCGCGGCCGCGGCCTTGGCATCGTTAGTGTGGATGACCCAGAGAGCTATGGCGGCGAGAATCAGCAGCAAAAGCCCGCAGGTCCAGAGGAACCAGCGCCTCCGGTACCAAGGAGTAGGCGGGATCAACTGGTGATCGGCGCGAATATGCTGAGCCTCTGGCCTGCCTCCGGTTCCAGACATTCACCACTCCGTATTCAAGCGAATTGTACAACATGCTTCTCGCAGAATCGTCGAAAACCGAGACAATTGTATGGTCTTTTCTGCTCATTCCTGGGCGGCGCGAGCAGCATTGCGCAAGACGCTGGCCAACCGGCCAGATTTGCTGGGGGGCGCCACGCTCAGCGACGAGGACCGCCAACTGCTCGATGCGATCCGGGGGAAGCCGAATCAATGTGATCGAGCAACGGCGGCGATTGAAGTAAGCGAACCAAGGGGCTGAGCGTCTATCCTGCAGTTCAAAGGATCATCTGCTTCGGAAAGACATGGGTGATTTGTGGACCTCGATTATGTTGTCCTGCCGGCAATCATTCTGCTGATTGGGATTTTGATTATAGCTTTGTGCGTTCGCCGTTTTTTCTCGCTTTCCACCAAGAGTTATCGCACGTGGCGCAAGGTTCTCGAGCGCACTGTTCTGTCGGTTGTGGTTCTCTTGGTGGCTGTCGTGGCCGGCAGCAGTGCGTTCAACGCGATTGCTCTTCACCGGTTCTGGGCGGTGAATCCGCCTCCCGGCGCTTTCTACTCCGTCAACGACCACAGGATGCACATCAACTGCACAGGAAGCGGCTCACCGACCATCGTGCTGGAAGCGGGGCTGGGAAACGACGCGCTGGTGTGGGGTGGGGTGCAGCCGGAGCTCTCCAGAACCACACGCGTCTGCTCCTATGACCGGGCCGGATTTGGCTGGAGCGACGCACTGCCGCCTCCGCGCGACGCCGACCATATCGCCGCTGAGTTGCACGAACTTCTCCTTCAGGCAAAGGTTTCCGGCCCTATCGTCCTGATGGGCCATTCGATCGCCGGTATCTACATTCGCGATTACGTCACGCGCTATCCGGCGGGAATTGCAGGGATCGTCTTTGTGGATGGCTCCACGCCTTTGCAGGACGAGAATCATGCTATGAAGGCCATGAGCGCCAAACGACCGCCTCAGTGGCTCTCGGTTCTGCTTCAAAGGGCCGCGTTGGCCGCCGGCTTGCCGCGCCTCATCGGGATGTGTTCGCAGAGGATGCCACGCTTTGAGGCCCACGCATCGCAAATGCAGGCGGAGGATCTTTGTCGGCTACACATCGGCGCAATGGCCGCGGAAATGGACAGTTTCAACCGGTCCGGCAAGGAGACTGTCAATACCGGTCCCTACGGCGCGCTTCCGATTTTGATCTTCTCCCAGGACACGGCCAAGATGCAGAACGGCATGTCGGCGGATGTGGCGAATGCCTGGAACCAAATGCAGGAGAATTTGAAGAAGCTCTCGACGCGCAGCCGCAGAATTATCGCCAAGGGCAGTTCGCACTATGTTCAAATTGACAGCTCGCTGTTAATCGAAGAAGAGGTGCCGCTCTTTATTGAGCAGATTCGCGGTGCGGCTTCGCAACCGGCCAACTATGGCTCAACGATCACGGAATAGGCTGGAATTCCTCGAGCTTGCGAATGGATTGTGAGTCGGCTCTATTCGCCCGGAGTTCTTCCCGGCGGATTAAGATCCACCAATCCTTCGGGCAGCGCCATTTCTACGCGCTTTGCATCCAGATCGATCTTGTGCAGGTAGCTTTTGGCAAAGGGGATGAGAACCTCGCCTGTTGCGCCGCGCACCACCAGCAGAGCCACCGGCCCGGAGGTCCGGTCCATGTCTTCGATTGCGCCGACGGTGACTGGATTGGCTGGGGCCACGTCAACGAGCGTGCAGCCGATCAGGTCGCCGATGTAGACCTCGTCTTCGGCGAGAGCGGCCCGTTCAGCGCGCGGGATGGCGACGATCAGGCCCTTGAGGACCTCCGCCGCGGAGATTGAATCGACTCCGGCAAAATGCAGTACGATGCCGCCCTTGTGCAGCCAATGGGCGATGAGTTCGACCTCGCGCGGAGCAGCGTTGGTTGCAGGCTTGACCGATTTTGCATGCGCGGGCTCCGGCAACAGCCAGAGCTGCCGGCGTTGGGCAAACATTTCAGGGAAATCGGTGAGAAGATCGGCGAAGACCTCGCCCTTGCGTCCCTGCGGGCGGCGAATCCGAGCCAGCCAAGTCCAGTCATCGGGCGTAGTCATGGCTGCCTCCCGTGGGGGGCTGGATCAATCGGCAGCCCTCTCAGGGTTCGTCTTCTTCCAGAATGTCGAGCGTATAGCGGTGATGCATCTTCATGCTCACTGCGCCCAGGATGGTGCGCATCGAGCGGGCTGTGCGTCCCTGCTTGCCGATGACCTTGCCCACGTCCGCCGGCGCCACGCGGAGCTTGAGGACCGTGTTTTCGTCGCGGCCCACGCTCTCCACCTCAACCGCTGTCGGCTCGTCCACCAAGGCCCGCGCAATCTCGCGGACCAGCTCATCCACTTCAACCATACCGTTTTGGGTCATGATCTTACCCCTGACCGGATGCGTTCAAGAATCGGAAACCAGAATTGGCGGCCAAAAATGAAGCATTTGGATCGATGCGCGCATCCTATCAGCCCGCACCCATCGCCGTCAGCAATTGTACGCGCCCCGGGCCCTGGATGGGAGCGCCGTCAGGGAAGGAGAAGAAGTTCAAGCCGCGGCTGGCTCGGCGGCCGGAGCAGGATTCTTGGCGAGAATCGTCTCCACCCTGGACGACAACTGTGCGCCCATGCCGCGCCAATAGGCGATGCGCTCGCGCTTCAGGTCGACTGTGGCCGGGTTGGTGCGGGGGTTGTAGGTGCCGACGACCTCGATCGAACGGCCGTTGCGGGCGCGGTCCTTCTCGATGACCACGATGCGGTAGTAGGGTTGCTTGCGGGCGCCAAAACGCGCCAGACGAATCATCACCACGGTTATACGTTTCCTTTCAGACTTCTGTGCTCTGTTGCGATTCTTGGGGTCTTTCCCGGCGAATTCGGTGATACCGGTCAAATGGGGCCGGGCGGGCGCGCCCAGCCGCGCAAGACACAACACCTAAGTATCGCCGAAAGTGGGCAGTTGAGGCAAATCGATTCTCAGCTCTCCGTTGGATCATTCGGACGAGAGGAACGCTTCGCACTCCGAGGACGGAACCATCTGAAGAGAAAAATGACCGCAATCAGCAGTAGGACCGTGTCGAAGTAGCCGCTGGCCACGATGACCAAATCGCCGAGCGTTGGAAAGTGAATGCGATCGACCCACTCGGACGCATAGAGCCCCGGCCAATGGATGATCTTAAATTGGTAGCCCATCAACTTTTCCAGGGTCAGTCCGCCAACCGAGAATCCGGCATCGAAGGAGGAGTCCCTGAAGTAGATGTTCGCCGCTTCGATCGGCATCGCCATGAAGAACGCAAATCGAATGGGCGATTTCATGCTGTCGATTCTATACCCGCGCAGTTTTGCCCCATCACTGTACCATGGACACGAGTCGGTGCAACTTTCATTTTCCACCGCGGAGGCACGCTCACCATGGTTCGTGAGTACCGCAAGAGTTATTCCAGCCGCCTGGGCCAAGAGATGGAGATGCTCGTCTTCGGCCATGCCGGGCTGCCTGTCGTGGTCTTTCCCACCTCCTGCGGGCGCTTCTACGACTTCGAGGACCGTGGCATGGTGGCCGCCCTGGCCGCCAAGATCGACTCTGGCCGGTTGCAACTCTTCTGCGTGGATTCGGTGGATGCCGAAAGCTGGTATAACCGCAAGGTCGCTCCGCGCTGGCGCATTGCCCGCCAGATGCGCTACGAAAAATCCCTCATCAACGAACTGGTTCCGCTGATCCGCCAGCAGAATCCCGATCCGCGTCTGACGGCATTCGGCTGCAGCTTCGGCGGCTATCACGCCGTGAATATCGCGCTACGCCATCCGGAGCATTTCACCGGCTTTGTCTCGCTTTCCGGCGCATTCGACCTGACAGGCTTTCTCCATGGCTATTACGACCAGGACTGCTACTACAACCTGCCGACGCACTACCTGCCCAACCTGAGCGATTCCTGGTTCCTCGACCGCTTTCGCCAAAACAGCTACGTGCTGGCCACCGGCTGGGACGATCAGTGCCTGCGCCAGAACCAGCATCTCGACCAGATCATGAACGAGAAGGGCATTCCCCACCAGCTCCACGTCTGGGATGCGGAGAACTCGCACGATTGGCCCACCTGGCAGCGGATGGCGCAGGAGTATCTGTAACAGAGATCAGAGAACAGAGATCAGAGAACAGAGATCAGAGAACAGGGAACAGAGAACAGATTACAAGCGACCAAATGCGCCCGGTGAAGATCAAAAAGCAACGGAGGTCAATTCAATGAGCGAACTGAACCCCTACGCGGGCTTCCTGGAAGGCCGGGCGGTGGAGACTATTCTTGCCTCAACGGCCGCGGAGATCGCCGCATATATCGAGATCATTGGACCGGACAAGGCTGCCATATCGCCCGCGCCCGGCAAATGGAGCCCGGCTGAAATCGTCTGCCATCTGGCCGACTGCGAACTGGTCTTCGGCTTTCGTCTGCGCCAGACTCTCGCCGAAGATGCACCGACCATCCAGCCCTTCGATCAGGACAAGTGGGCCGCTACCTATCCCGGCATCGCCGCTGACCAGGCTTTGGCCGCATTCTCAGCCCTTCGCGAGTGGAATCTGCGGCTGATTGGCGCCGCTCTACCCGTTGCGGCAGACAGGCCGGTCACCCACCCCGAACGAGGAACGATGACCTTCCTGACCATCGTCGAGACGATGGCCGGCCACGACCTCAATCACCTGGCACAGTTGCAGAAACTGGCGGATGCAGCGCATTCAGCCTGAGCGCGGTCTTCTGTTCGCGGAGATTGCATTAGAACTTATTCTTATATTGAGGAAGGAGTGTAGCGCCGGTCTCCTGACCGGCTGTACTGGCGGCGTCCACGCCGCCAGATATCGCCTGCGGGTCTGGAGACCCACAGAACAGCCGACCTGGAGGTCGGCGCTACCTATTAACAGATAGGCTCTTAATCTTTGAGCTTTTTCAGCAGCCAGGCCAGGTTCTGGCCCAGGGTCTTCATCGTTCGGATGCCCTCCTCGTCGCGCTCCACGTCGCCCGGCTCATGGCCGAAGCCGATATTCCAGTAGGAGGAGCCGGGGACGATCATCTCGTTGATCAGGAAGAAATGGTTCAGCGAGTCGAAGGCATGGATCGCTCCGGCGCGGCGCACCGAAACGACCGCAGCGCCCACTTTGCGGCGGAAGATGCCGCCATTGGCCTTGGCCACCAGGCAGGCCCGGTCCATCAGGGCCTTGATCTCCGGGGAGATGTCGGCTACATAGGTCGGCGAGCCGAGCAGGATGCCGTCGGCCTCCTCCATCTTCTCGATCAGGGCGTTGCCCATGTCGCTCTTCTGCGCGCAGCGGCGGTCCTTGTTTTTTGAACACTCGCGGCAGGCCAGGCAGCCGTGAATCCTGGCCCCGCTCAGCTCGATCAGCTCGGTTTCGATCCCTTCGTTTTCAAGCTCCTTCAAAACGTATTTGAGCAAAATGGCCGTGTTTCCGCCCTTGCGGGCGCTTCCGTTCAATGCGACAACTTTGGCATGAGTCCCGTTCATGAGTCAGTCTCTCCGTTTGCCGGCCAGCCGCCACTACGGCCGCGCGGCCGTGATTCCCAACCCTCTATTGTGCTCCTTTGGCGGCGTCGCTTTCCACGCGCGGCCCTTCGCCAGCCAGCCATGCAGCTCCGGCGATGCGGCGTTTCCGAGCAGACGCGAAAGCCGCTGCGTCTTGTGAGAAAAGCAGTTGTCTTCCGGAGGAACGATGGAAAAGCTATCACTGTGGGCGCGAAATGGATTGGCGCTGGCGGGAGTGCTGGCGCTGGGGTACTGGTTTGGCGCAGGGGGCGCGGTGAAGGCGTCGAGCTACTCCACAAATGCCGGCGATGTGCAGTTTCAACTTGCTGGCGTGAACGAGCACAGTTCACTGCTGGTCTACCAACCGGGGAAGAAAACCGTATATATCTACCAGGGAGCGACGACGGGGAACTCCAACCTGCAATGCAGCTTTATGTTTGAGCTAGGCGCGCCGGGCGGCGCTATCCAGCGCATCCCATGCGCTGTACCGCAGCTCCTGCCGTAGAAGATGGATCCTGGGGCGCGGGCGCCACCCATCCCTCCGGCCGCATCGGCGCTGGCCATCGCCGGTCTGTATTCTCTTGAAAAAACCTGAGGCAGACTGCGCAAGATTTCGCCCTGCTCCGTTCAAAGGAAGTGGACAGCGGCGATATTTCGGTTTTTGGGGAACCATTTTGCCTTCGCCGGGGTCCAAGAGAGTAGAGTTTCTTGTTGGTTGCTTCGAGGAGGCTTTGTGCGCCGAATTCCCGCCGTCTTATGTCTGTTCGTCCTTCCCATCGCAGTTTCTCTCACCGCCCAAATACCCGCAGGGCCTGTTGCAAAACCCGATCGAACCGCGCCAAAGGCGCCGCTGGCCGCATCGCAGGTGGCGCCGAAGGCGCAGATGGCCCCACCGCAAGCGGCGAAAGACCTGCCGGTCCGCAAGGTTGTGCTCTACAAGAACGGCGTAGGCTACTTCGAGCACGCCGGAACGGTCAACGGCAACCAGCGCGTGGCCATCGACTTCACCTCGCCGCAGTTGAACGACGTGCTGCAATCTCTGACCGTGCTCGACGAGGGCGGCGGGCGCATCGCGGGGGTCAACTACAACTCGACGACGCCACTGGCCGAGCAGCTTAAATCGCTCTCGCTGGGCATGAGCGACGATCCGACCTCGACAGAGTTGTTTCAGGCGCTGCGCGGCCAGCGGGTCGAGGTGACCGGCGGGCCGGGCGGGACGATCACTGGGCGGCTGATGTCGATCGAGACGCGCACGGAGAAGACCAATGGCGGCGACGATGCTGCGACCGTCAACAAGTTCTATCTCACGCTGATTGCCGGGGCTGGGATCGCCAATTCTGGCGCGGTGCGGGTGATCGAGCTGACGCCGGCGCTGAGCGTGCGCCCGCTGGACGCGAATCTGCAGGGCCAGCTCGACCGCTATCTGGAGCTACTCTCGACGACCCACTCCACCGGGCTGCGTCATCTGACTCTGGACGCGCTTGGGGTAGGCCAGCGCGAACTGCGGGTGAGCTACATCAGCGAGGTTCCGGTCTGGAAGTCGACGTATCGGATCGTCTTCCCGCGCACGCCCAATGGAAGCGCAACGATGCAGGGCTGGGCGGTCGTCGATAACACCGTCGGCGCGGACTGGGACAACGTGCAGCTTTCGCTGGTCGCCGGAGCGCCGCAGAGCTTCATTCAGCCGTTGTCGCAGCCGCTCTATATGCGGCGCGTTGAGATTCCAATTGCCACCGAGGCGGAGCTGACGCCGCAGACGCATGAGGCGGCGGACGAGGGCGGTAAATCGGAGATGTTAAGCAATCAACTCACTGTTCCGCAACGCATTCCGAGTGACAAGAAATTGATTTCGGGGCAGGATTTACAGAGTCTGTCAATCAACGGACGCAATGTAAGTGAACTTGCGAGAATTTCCCCTGGAGTGGCCGGTGGCATGGGCTCCGGCAATGGCTACGGCCCCGGCTCAGGCGGCAATATTGGCGGAGGCAATTACCAAATCGGCGGCGTTGACCGCGCCAGCGACGCCTACAAAGCGGGTGACGTCTCGACCAACGCCTTCGATGACTTCTTCGAGTACGCGCTCACCGCGCCGGTCACCATCCACAAGAACGAGTCGGCAATGGTGCCGATTTTGCAACAGGAGCTTCCCGCCGAGCACGTCACATTGTGGAGTGAGAAGAGCCCCACGCCGCTGCGCGCGGTGTGGCTGGAAAACAAATCCAAACTGACGCTCGACTCCGGGAGCTTCTCCATCTTCGAGTCCGGCGAGTTTGCCGGCGAGGGCCTGCTCGATCCGATTCACCCCGGCGAAAAGCGGCTGCTCTCCTATGCCGCCGACCAGGCCGTGCGCGTCAAGGTGACAGACCAAAACAGCCAGCGCACCCTGCATCACATCTGGATCCGCAAGGGAGTGATTGTTGAGACCCATATGGATGTTGCCTCGGTCACCTACGCGGCCGTCAACTCCGGCGACGAGGACCGCGTGGTTCTCGTCGAGCACCCGCGCCACGAAAACGGCTGGTCTCTCGACGACGACCAGAACGCGGCTGAAACCACGCCTAACCTCTATCGCTTCAAGGTGCCGGTCGCCGCGCACACGACCGCCAAGCTCGAGGTGCGCGAGCGCGGGCCGGAGGACAACTACGTCTACCTGAACGCCAATCAGGACCAGACAACCTATCTGCTCGACCTGGTCAAGCGCGTGCCGGATGCGCTCGACAAGCTGAAGCCGGTGATCGACGCGCAGGTGGCTCTCGTTGACCTCAATCGCCGCATCGAGGAATCCAAGCAGACGGAAGAGACCGCCTCAGCCGACGAGGCGCGCGACCGCGACAACCTCACTGCGCTCAAGGGCAACGATGCCGCCAGGCGCTTTGTCGACGAGCTGAACCGCGCCGAAGACCTCTTGCAGTCCACGCGCAAGCAGACCGCCGATCTAGAAGCGCAGAAGAAAGCCGCGACCGAAAAGCTGAATGAGCTGATCTCTCAGATCAGCTTCGATTGGGATGTGAAAGGCAGGGAATAGGGACTAGGGATTAGGGACTAGGTCTCTGACCGCGTGATGTTGTTTCTTTCGTAGCCGAACTTCTGGCGTGCCTTCTTGCGCGTGAACTGCCAGTTGATGGTGACGTGGTGGCGGTTCATCTTTCGGTCCCAGGCTTTGGCTTCCCGTCGTAGATCGCTTAGTGAAGGAATACGGCGTTGGCCGAGGCACTGGCGGCTGAACAGGCTGATCTCGATCTCCGCCTGGTTCAGCCAGCTTCCGTGTTTCGGGGTGTAATGCACCGTGAAACGCTCCCACAACAGGCCGCCGATCTTTTCACCGAACCGGTCCACCAGCGCCTTGCGGTTATGTGAACTCAGATTATCCATCACCAGATGGATGGTTTCGGCCTCCGGATAGCTGGCAACGATCTCCACCAGATAGTCGGCGAATTGCGGTGAGGAGCGGTTCGCGGTTGGTTTGGTAAAGTGCCGGCCGGCCTTTGGCTGGACACCGCAGAAGACGTTGGCCGTGCCGCGCCGCTCGTACTCGCAATCACGCCGAGCAATCCGTCCCGGCCGCATCAGCCGCGGCGGGCGGACATCGGCGTGCAGCACCACAGGCTTCTCATCCACACAGACCACTGGCTCCTTTTCCGATAGCGGCTTTTCGTAAATCTTGAGTACGTCCTCCATGCGGGCGATGTACTCTTCATTCAGTTCCGCCACGCACCACATTTTTTTCCCGCCACGGCTTCAGTTCGTGGCTCTGAAGCAGGATGCGGATCGTCTCCCGGCCCACCTGCGGCGCCAGCTTCCGCTTCACTGCTTCGGTGGCGATCAGGCGCACACTCCACCGCGCTATGCCCTGTGGCGGCGGCGAGCACACCATGGCAATGATCCGCTGGCTCTGTCCTACGTCCAGTGCGCGCTGTTTGCCGGGCCGCGGCCTTTCATACAGTGCCGACTCCAGCCCTTCCTCCTCATAGCGCCGGGCAATAGCTCGCACCGTTTTCGCAGCTACGCCCACACTGGCAGCCACCTGCGCCGCCTTCTGCCCACGGTCAAGCTGGCGCAGAACCAATGCACGCCGCAACACTCGCGACGATCCCCGCCCCTTCGTCAGCATCCCGGAAACCTGCTGACGGTCCTTACTCTTCAACTGAACATGCACCCGATGGTAGCTTTGCATGTCCCCACTATGCAGCCATTCAAATCGCGATAAAAGTGCCTGCAAAGATACATCTTTAAACAGTCAGAGACCTAGGGGCTAGGGAAAAGCAAAGGCGCGAATTCCGAGCTGCATCAGTTTCCCACCCATTCCGCAAAAAGACGCGGAATGGATGGGGCACCGGACAGATGGGGCACGGGACAGATGGGGCACGGGACAGATGGGGCACGGGACAGATGGGGCACGGAGGATTTGACTGGGCGCGATTTGAAGACGATCGTGAGCAGGGCTAGACGCTGGCGGCGGTTCCCTGTTCCCTGTTTCCTATTCCCACCAGATCTCCGTTCATCGCAAAGAGAATGGCCCGCGCGGTGAAGTCCTCATCGGGGCGGGAGCCGATCATCAGATCGTAGAGGTGGGGATTGCACCAGCTCTTGCCGTAGTACTGCTGCAGGTACTTGGCGCGCTCCTCGTCCACGATGCGGATGCGCTGCTCGGCGTGGACGCCCTTGTCGAGGCGGCCGCGCAAGCGCTCGAGCCGGTCGAGGTACGGCGCGTAGATGAAGACGTGGTAGACGTCGGGCTTGTGCTGCAGAATGCACTGCGCGCCGCGGCCCACGATGACGCAGTTGCCCTCGGAATAGGCCTGCTCGATGATCTTGCGCGAGATTTTCACCATTTCATCGCAATCGAAGACCGAGTTCTCGCCGAGTTCCAGGCCGGCGGCCAGGGCGGCCGAGCGCATGGTCTGCTGGTTGATGCGCCGCAGCCATGAATCCACGTGCTCATCGTAGTGCTGCACGACGCTCGCATCGACGTGCGCGGCATAGGCGATGGCGTCGATGATGTCGCGGTCCAGCAGCTTCCATCCGAGCCACTCGGCAATGGTTTGCGCGATGCGGCCCCCGCCGCTGCCGAACTCCCTGTTGACTGTGATTACGCGGTAATTCACGTCCCCCTCCACAAAAAACTCCCCACTCAAGGTTACTCTTCTCAAGGCGTTCTTTCCAGTTCTTGCCGAGCCTTGAGCCGGTGAGCCGCAACTTGTCTGCCGTACACTGGATGCGTGGATTTCCGCGCCGGCAGGCAAGGCGCGCGAGGGGCAGCTCCAGGAGGGTGGGACGTGAAGAAGATCGGCATCCTGTTTGGCGTTGAGAACAGCTTTCCCAGCGCGCTGGTGGAGCAGATCAACGCCCGCAACATCGACGGCATCCGGGCCGAGTTTGTCTTGACCGGCGCCGCTCAGATTGACAGGCCGCCTCGCTACGCCGTGATCGTGGACCGCATCTCCCACGCCGTCCCTTTTTACCGCGCCTTTCTGAAGCACGCGGCGCTGCATGGAACGGCGGTCATCAACAATCCCTTCTGGGCATCGGCCGACGACAAATTCTTCAACTACACGCTGGCCAAAAAGCTGGGCGTGGCCGTGCCTCCGACGGTCATCCTGCCGCACAAGCAGCTGCCCGAGGGCGCGACCGACCGGTCGATGCGGAATCTGGAATTTCCGCTCGATTGGGAGGCGGTTTTTTCCTATGCGGGCGAAGACGGCTTCCTCAAGCCCATCGATGGCGGAGGCTGGCGCGACGTGCATCGGGTCCACAATCGTGCCGAGTTCTTCCGCGCCTACGACCAGTCCCGCGACCTGTGCATGGTCTATCAGAAGGCGGTCGATTTCAGCGAGTATTTCCGCTGCTATGTGGTGGGCGGGAAGAAGGTCCGCATCATGGCCTACGATCCGCGCAGGCCGCACTCGGAGCGCTACGCCGAGAACCCGGCGCCCGCCGCCCGGGGACTCGTCAAGCGCATGAGGAAGGACGCGCTCAAGCTCTGCGATGCCCTCGGCTACGACTTCAACACCGTCGAGTTTGCCGTCGAGCAGGGCATTCCCTACGCCATCGACTTCATGAACCCCGTGCCGGACGCCGACATGAGCTCGGTAGGCCAGGCCAACTTCGACTGGATCGTCAAGGAGGTCGCGGAGCTGGCCATCGCCAGGGCCAGGACCGCGCTGCGAGCTCCAGAGTTGCTCTGGCCGGCGTTTCTGGGCGGCGCGCCCTCAGGAAGAACTGCGAAGAAGACTCTGGCTGCAAGGAATCAGGCGAAGGCCGCTACGGCGAAGCCGAAGCCGGCAGAGTTGGTTGTCGAGGCGTGAGCGGAGATGCAGAGGCTTTGGCGCTGGCGGTTTAAACGATGATGCTGGATGAGAAAGAGTTTGCAGATTGCGCGTTCCGCTGAAACGGAAATCCAAAGTTCGCCACTATCCTGCATGTCATCCAAGCAACGCGTCGGAAGCTCTCGAGGATAATGTCGAGTGCAAGTCGTATTGCATGAATGATTTGTATTCACCGTGTGTGTTCCTCGTTCAAGGAGTTTTTCTCAGGGTCAGATGGTTTGCATTGGCACGTTACTTTCTTGGAAACTTTGGTGCCATGGTCTTGCAGGGAAACTCCGTTAGACTGAATTTGGCCCACTTTGGGTTCGGGGGGTGCTTTCCATGGATGCTTCGAAATCCGCATTACCGTTTGCACCTGCGCGCTCTCGACCGGCATTTGAGCGCCAGGAAGTACGTTGCGCCGTGCGTTTCCCCATTGCGCTGCCCGTGGTCTTGTCCTCCGGCAAGGAGGAGATCGCCGCTCTGACAACGAATGTCTCGGCCAGCGGTGTAGTCTTTGAACTGGAGAGTCCGGTGCAGGCAGGGCTGGAAATCCGCTTTTCCCTGCGAATGCCAGGAGCTGTTTTGGGTACTCCTCATGACGTTCTGGTCAATTGCCAAGGTCGTGTGGTACGCTGCTCAAAGAACAAAAGTAACTATCAGGCTGCCGCCACCATTGACGAGTATCAGTTCGCGGAGCAGTGAGAGCGGGAGCAGCCTTGGCAACAGACACTTGTGGCCTGGCAAGAAGAACTATGGACCCATTAGACGATTCTGCTGACGGTGAGGTTCTCGACGCTTCGGTGAAGCCGGGGTCGGTTCGGGTGATTCTTGCGGATTCGCAGGCGATTTATCGCGTAGGTATCCGCAAAATCTTCGCGATAGAAGACGATCTTCGCGTCGTGGCCCAAGCCGATTCTTTGGACAACCTGCGCGCTGCCATCGAGCGCTATCCGACAGACGTGGTCCTCATGGAGGGGAGTTTGCTGGCAGGAACGGCCAACGTCATTCCCGACCTGCTGCGCATGGCCCCCGACGTGAAGTTGATTGTGCAGACCGTGGCAGCCGACGAGAGCCAGACCGTCGAGCTTTACCGGCGCGGCGTTCGCGGCATCGTCAGCCGCTCGATCTCGCCCGACCTGCTGGTCAGGTGTGTGCGCCGCATCGCAGCCGGCGAGACGTGGATCGACAATCAATCGGTCAGCTGGGTCATCGAAGCCTATCGCGCCCAGGCTGCCGCGCTGGTCAACCCGCGCACCCAGCCCAAGCTCTCGCCCAAGGAGATGGCCATCATTACCTGCATCACCCAGGGCAAGCGCAACAAGGAAATCGCCTTCCAGTTGGGAACCACCGAACAGGTGATCAAGAATTATCTGCGCAAGATCTACGACAAGCTGGGCGTCAGCGACCGGCTCGAACTTGCCCTCTATTGCCTGCATAACAAGATTATTCAGAACGATGAGGATGAGGTATTGGTGGCTCAGAAGCTGTTGGGCCAGTAGCTCCTAGAGCTGGTTGCATAAACCCCATCAAGGCGGCCGAAAAACATCCCTCAGGGGCTAAAGCCCGTAATTCTATTGCTTGTATTGCGGCACGGCTCAAGTCGTGCCCTTTCAAAACACCGTCCATGCAACAAGTACCTAGAGCTTCGCCGGCGGCGCATCATTGCCCTCGCGGGCCAGTTCGAGCAAGCGAATCAACTCTGCCAGCTCTGCCCGGTCCAGATGCCCCAGCAGTTCTCCCGGCAGGCGATGAATCGCCGGGTCCATCTTCCTGAGCAGCTCAAGCCCGGCCTTGGAGATCGCTGTCCACACCGAGCGCCGATCCCGGTCGCCGCGCCGCTGCCGCACGAGCTTGAGCGCCTTGAGCCGCGCCAGCAGCCGCGTGATGTCCGGCTCGGCCGCGATCATCCGGCTGCGGATGGCGGCGCAGGTCAGCTCTTTGGGGTGCGCGCCGCGCAGAATCCTGAGCACGTTGTACTGCGTCGATGTCACGCCCCACTCGCGGGTCTTCAGGTGGACGGCGCGGTTGAGGCAATCGGAGGTGCGCAGCAGGCTGAGCAATGCCTCTTCCTCCAGGCTCGCAAAGGGGCGCTCCTGCGCGATTTCCTTCTTCAGTCCTGCCATGAGCGGTCTTTCTCGAATCGGTCTTGAACTGTTGCATGAGAATCGATCGAAGAGCCCGGAACGTAGCCCGCGCCCTTTCAACGGCTCCTGGTTGCGCTTACTGCTTCACCACCTCCAGATCGATGGTGAGCTTGACCTCGTCGCCCACGATAGCCGGCGGATACTTGGTTCCGATGCCGAAGGCGCTCCGGCTGAGAGTGGTGGTGGCCGAGAAGCCGGAGTGCGGCTTGTGGTCCATCATCCCTGGCACCGGACCGCTGGGGCCTTCCACATCCAGCACCACGGGCTTGGTGATTCCGTGGAGGGTAAAGTTGCCGGTCACGGTCAGTCTGTTGCCATTCTTGACCACACTGGTACTGGTAAAGGAGGCGGTGGGGAATTTGTCCACGTCAAAGAAGGAGTCCGACTTCAGATCGGCGTCGCGCGAGGGCACGCCGGTGTCGATGGTCGCCGTGCCGATGGTGGCCGTGACGGTGGACTTGGCGATGTCCGCCTCGTTCAACAGGATGGTGGCCGCGACCTTGCCGAACTGGCCGTGCACGTTGGAAACGCTCATGTGCCGGATGCTGAAGTCGACTTCGCTGTGAGCCGGATCGGAGGTCCAGGTCGAGTACTGCGCCGTCGCCAGCGGAGCCGCCAGCGCCAGAATGCCGGTTACAAATGCCAAACGCTTCATTGCAAGAGTCTCTCTTCCGGTAGCGGGCCGTGGGGCCGTTGGGGGTTGCCGGCCGAGCCTTCGAGAAGCGCTCGCCGGGACGTTCGCCGGGCCGAGGAGACCCCGGCATCTTCCGCACTAAATCTTCTTACGCATGGTAGATGACGCCGGCGGGGTATTCGTTGCAACAAATATCATGGCGCGGAGAGCCATCGTGAAGAACTTGTTCGGTGCCCCGCTCCAACTGCGGACCATCGGCGCCAAACGGCCGGTGCGATCGAACCGAAGGCTCCCATCAAACGCTAAAGCCGGCTCCGGCTGGGCCGGTCCCGCCACCCGCCTATCGTGTATCATTGGCTCATGCAGGGCACTTACCGCGCCGAGCCCAGACGACCTGGTCTGCTGTTAGCACAGGCGGCAAAATATATGAATTGAGTTCGCTCAGAAAGCGGTTCAATACTATTGATGTCCACGAATGAAACTCAAATGCGAATGCCGCACGGGGTTGAATTCTCGCCAGCGTCAACTTCGGACGCCTGGGACCAGTTGCTGAAGCTGGTGATCATTTCGGGCCTCAGCATACTGGTTTTCGTGAGTATCCGCGCCCAGGTTTTCGGTCCGCTTTTCCGCATGGCCGAGGCGCATGGAATCAGCTCCACCCTGTTGCGGCCAAGCATCATGTGGTTCGCCATGGGGACGGTCTTACTGGTGTTCCGCACGCTCCTCTGGTTCACATACAGGTCTCATCCTCCGGCGGCGAAGCAATCGGCGCCGCGCATGACCGTAGTAGTGCCCGCGTACAACGAGGGCTCCATGGTTTCCTTGGCGATCGACTCGCTTGCGAATGCGGATTATCCTCGCGACCGGCTGGAGATCATCGTCGTGGACGATGGCAGCACAGACGACACATGGGTGCACATTCAACGCGCCGCCGCCCGGCACGGGGAGCGAATCCGGACGGTTCGGCTGGAACGCAACGGCGGAAAGCGCGCCGCGCTCGCGGCTGGCTTTCGGCTGGGCAGCGGAGAGATATTCGTGACTGTGGATTCCGATAGCGCGATCGTGCCCAATGCGCTGCTCGCACTGGCAGGACCATTTGCCTCGGAACGGATCGGCGTCGTCGCCGGCAAGATTCTGGTCTACAACCGGCGCGAAGGGATCATTCCGCGCATGCTTCATGTGCGATTCATGCTGTCGTTCGATTTCCTGAGAGCGTACCAATCGACATTTGGAACCGTCTATTGCAGTCCAGGCGCCCTATCGGCGTATCGCGCGAGCGCGGTCAAGGCCGTGCTGGAGCCGTGGTTGAATCAAACCTTTCTTGGCTCTCCGGCGACCATCGGCGAGGACCGCGCGTTGACCAACGACATCATGCGCCTTGGCTATGACAGCGTCTATCAACGGGAGGCGATCGTATTCACTGTTGTCCCGACAACATACAAGCAGCTTTACCGGATGCTTCTGCGCTGGAACAGGAGCTTTATTCGCGAGGAACTGCGCTTTTCCGTCATTGTCTGGAAGCGCCCTCCGCTTGCCCGTTTCATCGCGCTGTGCGATGCAACCATCACCAACTTGCGCTATCCGGTGACGCTGTTGACGCTTGTTCTGCTGGGAACGGCGTTCGTGACCGATATGAGAGTCTTGCCCAGAGTGCTTGTGGCTATTGGATTGACCTCCTTCTTCTATTCTCTTTACTACCTGCGCAGCGAGCGGTCGTTCAATATGATCTATGGCGTTCTCTATGAATACTTTTCATTCTTCTTCTTATTCTGGATCTTCCCCTGGGCGGTGCTCACGGTGCGGGCGCGGGGATGGCTGACGCGATAGCGCCACAAGGGCTGGCACTCCACGCATTGCCTTCAGTGCCTGCGCGCGGCCGGCGTGGAAGTTGCCGTCGAGCCGGCTACGAATTGCGCTACACGTCTGCTATGCTCCCGTCTATGTCGGTGCTGAACGACTTCCAGCGGCTAACACGCTCCCAGCGGCACACCTTCCTGGCTGCCTTCCTGGGTTGGACGATGGATTCGCTCGACTACTTCATCCTGATTCTTTGCGCTCCGGCCATTGCGGCCGAGTTTCGCGCGAGGCCCTCGGCGGTGATGGGCGCGGTCTTCCTCACGCTGGCCTTCCGTCCGGTGGGGGCGGTCGTCTTTGGAATGCTGGCCGACCGTTATGGCCGGCGGCCGGTGCTGATGGTGAATATTCTGAGCTTCTCGGCGATCGAACTGGCCTGCGGCTTTGCGCCTTCGCTGGGGGCGCTGCTGGCGTTGCGCGGGCTCTTTGGACTGGCGATGGGCGGCGAGTGGGGCGTGGGCGCGGCGCTCACCTTCGAGACGCTGCCCGCGGAGGGCCGCGGCGCCTTCTCCGGCCTTTTGCAGGAGGGGTACGCGATGGGCTCGATTCTGGCCGCGGGAGCTTTCGCACTCCTCTTCCATTCGATTGGCTGGCGGGGGCTTTTCATCCTGGGCGCCATGCCGGCCCTGCTGGTCTTCTATGTGCAGGCGCGCGTGGCGGAGTCGCCCGTATGGCTGGAAGGCAGGAAAAAACGGCTGGCGCGCTCTGCCATCGACGCCCGCGGCGCCAAGGCCGGCGAACTGGCCCGCCTGCTGGCCTTCCTGCCCACCTTTCTCTTCCTGGTGCTGCTGATGACCGCCTTTATGAGCTTCTCGCACGGCACGCAGGACGTGTACCCGACCTTTCTCGCAACTCAGGCCCGGCTCTCGCCGCGGACCGTCGGGCTGATCGGCGTGCTCTACGGCTTCGGCTCCATCGTCGGCGGCTTTGTCTTCGGGGCGTTCTCTGAGCGATGGGGGCGCAAGCGGGCCATCGTGGCGGCGGCGCTGCTGGCGATCCCGGTGATTCCGCTCTACGCCTACGGCCACTCGGCGGTCACGCTGGGCATCGGCGCGGTGCTGATGCAGTTCATGGTGCAAGGGGCGTGGGGAGTGGTGCCGGCTTATCTCACCGAGCTTTCGCCGGCTCCGGTGCGGGCCACGGCGCCGGGGCTGGCCTACCAGTTGGGCGGGCTTGTCACCTCCTGGAATGGAAGAGCGCAAGCCCTCATCGCCGAGCGGACCGGCAACTACCCGTTGGTGCTGGCGATTACGGTGATCGTCGTGGCGCTGGCGCTGGCCGGGCTGGCGATGCTGGGCCGCGAAGCCAGGGGACAGGAGATGACGGCGGCGTGAGGGAACCGGGCGGCTGAGAGGTTCCAGTGCAGTCGCATGAGCCTGTTTTGCAGATGATTTCCGGCATCCTGCCACCCTGAGACTGGGTCGGCCCTCCAAAACGGCCGGTCCCGCTTATATACTCCCCAGACCACCCCCCTACCCCCCGGGGGTCCGATTCTCCGTTTGTTCGCTTTTTCCTCCCAGACCTCAGACAGTGGTCATGCGTTCATGCAATTGCCCTGGCATTCGCCTCCGCGGCTGCGGGATGCGAGGCGCGAGGCGTTACAATCTTCTCTGGCATGTCCAACAAACTTGCATTTCTCTTTCCAGGGCAGGGTTCGCAGGCTGTCGGCATGGGCCGCGAATTGGCCGAGCGTTTTCCCGTTGCCCGCGAGACCTTCGCCGAGGCAGACGAAGCCGCCGGCTTCCCGCTCTCCAAGCTGATCTTCGAGGGGCCTGAAGAGGAACTCCGGCTGACGGAGAATACCCAGCCGGCCATCCTGACGGTGAGCGTGGCCAGCCTGCGCGTGCTGGCCCTCCATGGCATCGAGCCGGCTCTGGCCGCTGGACACTCGCTGGGCGAGTGGTCCGCTCATGTGGCCGCCGGAACCTACAGCTTCGCCGACGCCGTGCGCTTCGTCAAGGCGCGCGGAAAGGCCATGCAACTGGCCTTTCCCGCAGGCCAGGGCGGGATGGCAGCCATCCTCTCGCTCACTCCCGAACAGGTGGCCGAGGCCTGCACGGAGGCCGCGGCGGAGACCGGCCTCACCGTCTCTGCCGCCAACTTCAACTCGCCCGGCCAGACGGTCATCTCCGGCGCGCTGGCCGCGGTCGAGAAGGCCGCCGCAATTGCCAAGGCCAAAGGCGCGCGCCGCGCCGTCATGCTTCCCGTCAGCGCTCCCTTCCACTGCGCGCTGATGCAGCCCGCCCAGGAAGAAGTAGCGCGCGTGCTCGGCTCCCTCACGCTGGCCGATCCGCGCTTTCCCGTCGCCTCCAACGTGACCGGCGGAATGGTCCACACCGCCGGAGAGGTCTTCGACGCGCTCACTCGCCAGGTCACCGGCACGGTGCGTTGGGTAGATTGCGTGAAGACGCTGATCGCCGAAGGGACGCAGACCTACATCGAGGTAGCACCCGGCAAGGTGCTCTGCGGCCTGCTCAAGCAGATCGATCCGGAGCAAAAATCGCTGAATGTGGAAGACATCGCCAGCCTGGAGAAGACGCTGACCGAGCTGAAAGCCGCCGAGGCAGCGACGTAAGCCCTCTTCTCCCTCCGAAATCTTGGATCTGCGACTCTAATTCTAGGACGCTGTGGCAACTGGTCTTGCACCATGTGTGCCAAGAGTTTCCCCACGCTTAATTTCTACGAATTCATTTTCCAACGATGCAAACCAAAACACGCGATCAAAGGAGAACGGGAATTTCCATTCTTGTGCGCAAGCCGGAATCACCATGCTACGTGCAACCGTGACGCCAGTGTAAAGCAATAGCCAAACGCGTGCACTGTCTCCCAAGTTCGCCCGATAGGTTGGTAGGAGCTTGTCCTTGGAACTGATCCGTTCGGTTAGTTGGCTGCGAGTGTCGGTCAGAACATTATAGCCACCAACTTCGCCGCTCCACCAATCCCCTTCCACTAGAGAATCGATTACGACCGAGGAAAATCCATCAGGCAGTGATCCCCATTCTTGAAAGGAAACGAGGGGATTTGCCCGATGGGCATTCCCTGCGACTAGATCGGCGAGCGCCCGTGCCATTGCATCTTTGTCCTGCTTCTTTCCTCTGGCATCGGCGAAGTAGACCTGCACTTCCACTGGCCGGGCTTGGGGACTCTTATAATAGGCTTTTTGCGCCGCTTCCATGATTTCCTCATGAAAGGCCTCCTGCTCAACCGGCACAATGCCATTGTTGGTGCTGGCGGGCCGCAACACCTCGCTCAACTCGATTCCGAGCGGTCCGGCGTCCGTTGCAAACCGAAAATCCGGTTCTTCACCGGGCATTTCGCCTACAGGTATGGGCATTCCAGCCTTCCGCGCAGCCGAAAGCATGTATGCCTCAACGATCTTCTTGTCCGTCTTCTTTGCTCGCATGGCAACTCAACTTCCTGAGTCAAGGCACCGCAGGGAGTCCAAGTAGTTTCCCTAAGAGATGCCTCCCGGCCCCTCCAGAAACTGCACATCCTCGGGCGAAAACTGCAGCGTGTGCTCCTTCGGGTCGTAGTCCAGATTGATCGCCTTGCTCTTGCGCCCGTTCACGAAGGTTCCCGTCTGCAGCACGTTGCCGATGATGCGCGTAGCGGCGACCCTGTGGCTGTGAATCGCGCCGTAATCGTTATCCGGGCTGGCCGGGCTCCAGTCCTTCTCGAAGCGATCGAAGGGGTATCCGGCGTGCTGCGCGGGATGCTGCCGCCAGTCGGGATCGTGAGTCCAGATGGCGTAGGCAGCGGGCAGATCGTTCTTTTCGAGCGCGTCGAAGAAGGCGCTCACCGTCATCCTTCCCCGCATGTGGGTATTCCAGTTCCAGGGCCAGTCCACCGGCCGGCCAGCCACCAGCCACCAGCCCACAAGGAGCACAAACAGCGCCCCCGCCGCGCTCAGCAGAATCGTGCGCCGGCGCCGGTCATGGGCTTCGTCATATGCTGGAGCGTCGAGCAAGGTCATCGTTTTGGTCCTTGAACTTAGGATACGGCTAGGGAGGGACTAGGGACTAAGGGACTAGGAATCCGGTCATCGGAAGTATTGAGCTGTTTGTCCTCCTCGACTCGTCTCTTTCAAAACTGTCCCACCCCTGAACGATTAGACACCGCCTCCGAGCCTTCTGTTCCCTATTCCCTATTCCCTATTCCCTAGTCCCTCTTCCCTGCTTCTCTCACTCTTCCCGGCTGTAGCTCGTGCGGCTCTTCTCCGCCTGGCGTTCCAGCGCCAGCTCGATCAGCCGCGTAATCAGATCCCTGTAGCCGATTCCGCTGGCCTCCCACAGCTTGGGGTACATGCTGATGCTGGTGAAGCCCGGCAGCGTGTTCACCTCGTTCAGATAGATGCGCCGCTTGCCCTCCGGTTCCATCAGGAAGTCCACGCGCGCCAGCCCCGACAAATCGCAAGCCAGGAAGGCGGCGACGGCCAGCTCCCTGATCCGCTTCGTCTCGGCCTTGCTCAACTTCGCTGGAATCACCGCCGTCGAGCCTTCGGAGAGATACTTGGCCTCGTAGTCGTAAAACTCCTTGCCGGGAATGATCTCGCCGACCACGCTTGCCTGGGGCGTGTCATTGCCCAGCACGGCAACCTCCAGCTCGCGGGCCTTTAGCTTTTTGCCGCCCACGCCCTGCTCGATGACCAGCTTGCGGTCGTACTTGGCGGCCAGATCGAGCGCCGGCGCAAGCTCCTTGCGGTTGTGCGCCTTCGAGATGCCCACCGACGAGCCCAGATTCGCCGGCTTCACAAAGACCGGGTACTTGAGCGCCGCTTCGATCTGGGCGGTGGCCTTCTTGGGCGACTGTTCCCACTCGGCCCGCAGCAGAGTGACGTGCTTGACCATGGGCAGCCCGGCCTGCGCGAAGAGGCGCTTCATTACGTCTTTGTCCATGCCGACGGCCGAGCCGAGAACGCCTGAGCCGACATAAGCGATTCCCGCCAGCTCGAAGAGCCCCTGGATGGTTCCATCCTCGCCAAAGGTTCCGTGCAGCACGGGAAAAACCACGTCAAGCGATTGCCCACCCAGCGCCGCATGGCTGTCGAGAGCCGCGGCATCGCCGTGAGCCAGCGCGGAGTTTGCCGCAGGCTTTTCCGGCTCCGGCGCTAGCAGCGCCGGCTGCCCCTCGGCCAGCACACGCGCCCCCGGCGTCGCCGCCGGATCGCCGGCCCGCAGCTTTTTTTCTGATTTTGGACTGGCCTCCGCGTGGGCCGTCGCCTGTGGTTTCGTCTCGCCCGGCTCACCCTCGGCCAACTCCGCCGGTCGAGTGCCTTCGAGCAGCCCCTCGGCCGCACGCTCCGTCAGCCAGTGCCCGGCCTTGTTGATGCCGATCGGCACCACATCGAACTTCCGCCGGTCGATCGCCTTCAAAATCGAGGCAGCCGAGAGAAGCGAGACCTCATGCTCGCCGCTCCGCCCGCCAAATACAACTCCAACGCGTAGTTTTCTTGTCATGTCATCTTCGATTCTATTTCGCGGGAGCGATAGCACTGTTGTTTATGAAGATTACCGGCATCCGAATTTAACGCGTGAGCAGTTGACCCGCGGTGAAGAAATGGCGAAAATCATTGTAAGATGAACTCAGACCTGAAGATCGACGAAATTGGCTATTGGTCGGAGGTAAAGCTTTCGATCCTTGAAGAGTATGCTAGGCCCTACAACCAAATCCTTTTGTCTCACCAGCTACGCCCTATCTACATAGACGGGTTTGCTGGAGCAGGACACCACAAAGCAAAGGGTTCCGGTAGGATTATCGAAGGAAGTCCGGCACGAGCTCTCACGATAGATCCTCCCTTCGATTTTCTCCACTTCGTAGATATTGATGGCGCTCGTGCCTCGGAGTTGAAGAGGCTGTCGGCAGAACGCCCAAACGTTTGTGTACACCACGGGGACTGTAACGACGTTCTTGTAAGGCAAGTATTTCCAAAAATCAGCTGGGCAAACCGCCAGCGGGCGCTTTGCATCCTTGACCCCTACGGACTGCATCTGAACTGGGAAACAATCCATGCAGCAGGCCAGTCCAAGGTCATTGAAATCTTTCTGAATTTTCCCGTCATGGACATGAATATGAACGTCCTATGGCACAACTCAGAGCGCGTTTCAGAATCCCACAGAGAGCGGATGACAAGGTTTTGGGGAGACGGCTCGTGGGAAAAAGCGGCGTACAGGACGGAACAGGGATTATTCGGTGAGATGCAGGAGAAAAACTCTATAGACCCCGTGGTTGACGCATTCAGGGACCGCCTGAGGAAAAGCGCAGGCTTCAAGCATGTTCCAGAGCCGATGCCGATGCGCAACACCAAAGGAGCTATCGTGTATTTCCTCTTCTTTGCAGCTCAACAACCAACTGCAGACAAGATTGTGAAAGACATCTTCGCCAAATACAGAGATCGCGGAGGGGTTTGATATGGCTGAGCACTCGACAATCGAATGGACCGACGCAACCTGGAATCCCGTGCGCGGTTGCACCAAAATCAGCCCAGGATGCAAGCATTGTTACGCCGAGGTCTTTGCCGAGCGGTTTCGCGGCGTTCCGGGGCACCCCTACGAGCAAGGCTTTGATCTTCGGCTGGTTCCGGAGAAGTTAGCCGAGCCTCTGCGCTGGCAGACGCCAAGGATGATCTTCGTCAACTCCATGAGCGACCTCTTCCACGACAAGGTCCCGGATGATTACATTGAGGCGGTTGCCAGAGTGATGGTGAAGGCCGAGTGGCACACCTACCAAATACTCACGAAACGCTCGGCCCGTATGGCAAGCCTTCTAAGCGGACGTCTGCGCTTTGCAGCTGAGAATCCGCACATCTGGTGGGGAGTGAGCCTTGAGAACAAGGAGTACGGCCTCCCGCGCCTTCGCGATCTGCAAAAATCGCCTGTCTCGGTCAGGTTCCTGTCCATCGAACCACTTCTTGAGGGGTTAGGACGACTGAACCTGAAGGGCATCCATTGGGTCATCGTGGGGGGAGAGAGCGGCCATGGCGCGCGGCCCTTGAAGAAAGAGTGGGTCACTTCAATCCGCGATCAATGCGTAGATGCCGGCGTGCCCTTCTTCTTCAAACAATGGGGCGGCGTTCGGAAGAAGCTCGCAGGCCGGGAGCTGGACGGACAGACCTACGATGGGTTTCCTCGTCGGGTCAATAATCCGGTTTCCCCCGTCGCGACGGCCTTGAGGTGGGCAAGGGAGATTCAAGAGGGATACGCCTCATCTCGACCGGAACTTTTACCGATTTTGGCGTAGAACCCCTCACAGTATCTTCTTCCCAAATGCCGAGCAGGCCAGCTCGACGGCCAGGTCCGCCGTGCGGTTGTGCTCGTCGATCACCGGGTTGACCTCGACGATCTCGAAGCTCAGCAGGCGTCCGTGGTCGGCGATGATCTCCATGGCCAGATGCGCCTCGCGGTAGGTCGCGCCGCCTCGCACCGGCGTGCCCACTCCGGGCGCGTCCTCCGGGTCGATCCAGTCCATGTCGAGCGAAACATGATAACCCACCGTCCCGCGCCCGGCCGCGCGCAGGGCCTCTTCCATCACCGCTCTCATGCCGCGCTCGTCGATGTCGCGCATGGTGTAGACCTCAGTCACTCCGGCGCGGCGAAGATTCTCCCGCTCGCCAGCGTCGATGTCGCGCAGCCCGACCAGCACGGTATTCTCGGGCGCGATCTTGGGCGCGTAGCCGAAGATGTTGGCCAGCGGCTCCGGCCCCAGGCCCAGCAGAGCGGCCAGCGGCATCCCGTGCACGTTGCCCGAGGGCGTGCTCTCGGGCGTGTTGATGTCGGAGTGCGCGTCGATCCACACAACGCCGATCTGCTGGCTCTGGCGGCGATAGAAGTGCGCGACGCCGGAGACAGAACCGGCGGCCAGCGAGTGGTCGCCGCCCAGCAGCAGCGGCGTCATCCCGTCTTCCAGAGTTTTGACCACGGCCTCGGCGGTGCGCGTGCAGGTCTCGGCGATCTGCTTGAGGTAGCGCGCATTCTCGCTGCCCGCGGCCTGCGTCTCGGCGATCTCGACGCGAATGTTGCCCCCGTCGGTAACCTGATGGCCAAGCGCTTCCAGCCGCGCCTCGAGCCCGGCCACGCGCACGGCCGAGGGCCCCATGTCCACGCCGCGGCGGCTGGCGCCCAGATCGAGAGGAACGCCGAGGACGCGGATGTGTCGAGTGGGCTGCGCCTGCGCGCCGCGGATCGGCGTCGAGGAGGCAGAACCGGGTACTTCGGCATAATTCGACATGCAATCATCTCCTTGCGGCGGCAACTAACCGATATACATACGTGGTGCGCAGATGCCGGAGGCGGAACCACAAAACAGCCCGTGCCGCGTCTAACTGAAATTGGTACCGGCACAATGCAACCGCAATGGCCCAAAAGAGCCATTAGATCAGATTCATGCGCGTGGGAGTAAGATAGACGCAGATTCGTTTCGGGCAGATCTCCCGTGTTCGCGGGCGCCCGGATAGGAATCGATCGTGGATGGACCGGCAAGTTGAGTCCTGCCGGCAGGAGTTGTCGGCAGCCGAATGAAACAAGGAAGCGATCACCGGGTCTTCTCGAAGAAGAGGTCGATTTCAGCGGCTGCAGTTCTCTTCGCTCTCGCCTCCACGGCCTGGGCAGCCAAGCCCGCCGCGCTCACCACGCTGCACGCCATCCACGCCTTGACCAACGAGCAAGCCAGAGAAGCGCAGCCTGTCAACTTTGAAGCGACGGTCGTCTACTCGCGCGGCTATGAGAGTATTCTGTTTGTCCAGGACGGCGACGATGCAATCTTTGTACGCCCTCCAACCACCGCGACCCTGACTCCAGGGGATCGCATCCTGGTGCGCGGAACCATGCAGGCGAGCTTCCACCCGCTTGTCGTCGGCACTACCGTAACGGTGCTCCATCATGGCGCACGGCCCGAGCCCGTGCCGGCTACCTTCGAGGAGCTGATTCGCGCCCGGTACGACTCCCGGCTGGTGACCGTCCATGCCGTCATCCGCGCCGCGGATTTGGTAACGAGCACCTCGGCCCCAGTGCGCAGCACCCGCCTGCAATTGCTTACCGAGGGCGGCCACTTCGAGGCCAATCTCGACAGCACCGATGAAGAAGCCATCAAGGATCTGCTGGACGCCGGGGTCGAGATCACAGGAGTCGCCGCCGGAAAGTTCGACAACAAGATGCAGCAGACCGGGGTCGTGCTCTATGTTTCCTCATTGGCGGACATCAAGGTTCTCAAGCGCGCCCAAGCCGATCCCTGGTCCCTCCCGGTCACGCCCATGGACCGGATTCTCCTCGACTATCGATTGGAAGACCTGACGCCGAGGATTCACGTGC
This sequence comes from uncultured Acidobacteriaceae bacterium, assembly GCA_963710875.1. Lineage (GTDB taxonomy): Bacteria > Acidobacteriota > Terriglobia > Terriglobales > Acidobacteriaceae > Telmatobacter. The sequence continues at coordinate 739,543 of CAVQBW010000007.1, forward strand.
AGGGTGCGATCACCTACTACCAGCCAGGCTCCGCGATTGTGCTGCAAAACGGCAAGAGGAGCCTGTGGATCGAAACCAACGATCGCGAACCCTTGCAGATCGGCGATCTGGCGGACGCAACCGGTTTCCCCGATGCCCACAACCGTCTCCTGACCCTGACCGACGCTTCCATCCAGGACAGCCACGTCTTTCGGCCCGTCACGCCGCTGCTCGCGACCTGGCGCCAGTTGGGCTTCTGGAGCCCGAACCGGCCCGACGGTCACCAGAACGACCTCGTCTCCATCGAAGGCCAGGTGGTGACGGAGGTCCGTGAGGCCGCGCAGGACGAGTATCTTCTCACCGCCGACGGCCGCATGTTTACCGCCATCTACCGTCATCCGCCCACGCTGACGGCGCTTCCGCGGATGGTGCAGGCTCCACAAGGCTCCAGGGTCCGCGTCACGGGAATCTGCACCGTCATGGATGTCAACGCGATCAATCCCGGAGGTGAGGTTCCGTTCAATATCCTGCTGCGCTCTTTCGACGATATTGAGGTGATCGCCAGGCCTTCATGGCTGAACATCAGCAACATGATTCGCATCGCTATCGCGCTGGTGCTGATCGTGATTGCGGTGGGCGCCTGGGGCGCGACGCTGAACAGAAAGGTGCGCCGCCAGACCGCCGCGATGGCCAAACGCATCGAGGCCGAGGCCGCCTACGAGCGGCGCATGGCCCAGCTCGAGCAAAAACGCAGCCGCATCCTCGAGGACATCAACGGCTCGCGGCCCCTGGCCGAAATCCTTGAAGAGATCATGGAACTGGTCTCCTTCGCGCTCAACGACGCTCCCTGCTGGTGCGAGGTGACCAATGGGGCGCGGCTGGGAGATTTTCAGCCTCTGGCAAATGACCTGCGTGTCGTCCGTGCGGAGATTCCCGCCCGCTCCGGGCCGCCGTTGGGCGCTCTCTACGTTGCCCTCGATTCCGCGGCTGTGCCGGACACCCCCCAGGCTTCCGCCCATGAGAGCGAGGCCCTCTCCGTGGGGGCGAAGCTGGCCACGCTGGCCATCGAGACCCGCCGCCTCTATACCGATCTGCTGCACCGCTCGGAGTTCGACCAGCTCACCGACATTCACAACCGCTTCTCGCTGGGCAAGCGCCTGGACGCCCAGATCGAAGAGGCGCGCGAGAATGCCGGCATCTTCGGACTGATCTACATCGACCTCGATGGATTCAAGCAGGTCAACGACCTCTACGGCCATTACATCGGAGATCTCTATCTGCAGGAGGTGGCGCGGCGGATGAAGCAGCAATTGCGCTCCCACGACCTGCTGGCGCGGCTCGGCGGCGATGAGTTCGCCGTGCTGCTTCCGCTGGTGCGCAACCGCGCCGGCGTCGAGGAGATCGCGCAGCGCCTGGAACACACCTTCAGCGATCCGTTCGTTCTCGATGCGCATACCCTGCACGGCTCGGCCAGCTTCGGCATAGCCCTCTACCCCGAGGACGGCGCCACCAGAGACAACCTGCTGAACGCCGCCGACACCGCGATGTACGCGGCCAAGAACTCCCGCAAGAAGACAGGCGGCGAATTGGCCGAAGGCAAAAGCCCCGTCTCTCCCGCCGGAAGTCGCGTATAAACGACACAGTATCCTCTCGCGCTCCATGAAAAACCTCCACGGGATTCTCCTTGCTCGGCAATTTGCCGCCGCCAGTTGCCAATGCATTGAAGCTCAGCCGGGATGTCCGGCGAACGGTTATGCCCCCCAGCGATCATTGGTGTCAATCTCTGTTACTTTTGTGCGCGGGGATGCGGCCAATTCGTTCCCCGCGCTTGTTCCTCCGTCCGAACAGCGATATAGACTGAAATCGAAAGGCAAAGCGGCGCCAGTTTGACAGCATTCTGCGCGGTGAAAAGACTGATTCCAGCGGCTGCATTCATCCTTGGCTGGGCCTCGGCTGCCTGTTCAGCGCAATGCGTCACGCCGGCTGGGTGGCGCGCCGTTCCCGGCCTGCTGGCCATTCGCAACTCCTCTATAACGTTCGGCCTGATGCTGTTGGCGGTGATTGCCGTGAGCGCGTGGGCATTTTCCCTTCAGGCCAAAGTGCGCCGTCAAAAGGGCAAACTGGCCACAATGGCCTATCTTGAGCAGCGCCGCACCCGCATTCTCGCCGACCTCAACAGCTCGAAAACCTCTGGTGGAAATCATCGAGAAGATCACGGAGATGGTCTCCTTCATGCTCGATGGCGCTCCCTGCTGGTGCGACGTCATGGATGGAGCACAGCTCGGCAACTGCCCCGCGGATCAAAAACGGCTGCGTATCCTCCGGGAAGAGATCCCGGCCCGCTCCGGCCCGCCGCTGGGAACCCTCTGTGCCGGCTTCGATTCCGGGGCCTTCCCCGGCGTCCGCCGCACCTTCGATCGCGAGAGAGAGGCGCTCGCCGGGGGAGCCAGGCTGGCCATGCTGGCCATGGAAGCCCGCAGGCTTTACTCCGATCTGCGGCAGCGCTCCGAGGTCAACCTGCTCACCAATGTCCACAATCGCCGTTCGCTGGGAGAGCGCCTGGACGCCCTGATCGAAGAGGCGCGCCAGAATGCCAGCATCTTTGGCCTGATCTACATCGACCTGGACAGGTTCAAGCCGATCAACGACCGCTACGGCCATCACGTCGGAGACCTCTTCCTTCAGGAGGTTGCGAACCGCATGAAGCAGCAGCTCCGCTCCCATGACCTGCTGGCGCGGCTGGGCGGCGACGAGTTTGCCGTGCTGCTCCCCATGGTGCGCAACCGCACGCGCATCGAGGAGATCGCCCTGCGTCTGGAACATTGCTTCAAAGAGCCGTTTCCCATCGACGGAAATCTCATCCAGGGCGCGGCCAGCTTCGGCTACTCCATCTATCCCGAAGACGGCGTCACCAAGGACAGCCTGCTCAGCGCCGCCGACGCCGCCATGTATGCGGCCAAGAACCTCCGGAAGCAGTTTGCCGCCCAGAAGGCCGAAATCGAGGGATCGACGCCCGCCGACCAGGCTCCCCGGTAAGAAAGGCCCGGCATCCGGCAGCGGCTTTCATTCGACAACCGGCGATTCATCCTCCTGATCGGACTGGCTCGCCGGGAGGGTACCGGAGCTTGAATCCCGCCGTGGCTTCGAGCCCGCCGGTGTGGCTGGGCGCCTACGGAGTCGTTGAACGAGGAGATGCGCCGCTTTCCGTCCAACTCCGCTTCGTGTGACTGTCTGAGGTGGATCGACGGCCTTTTCTTCCCGCGAAACTGTTTTTTTGTCCAGGCAAAGCCGATGTAGACTTACAGGTACAGACTTTAGAGTGCCCGTTCGGCAGGATGTTGTCCGGTGAAGAGACTGATTCCAGCGGTTGCGATCATCCTTGGCTGGGCCTCGGCTGCCTGGGCCGCGCCGCCTGCGCCGCTCACCACCCTGCGTGCGATTCGCGATCTCAGCAATGCCCAGGCCGCCCAGGCGCTTCCGGTCGCCTTCGAAGCCACGGTTACCTTTGCCCGTTTGTCTGAGAGAATGCTGTTTGTTCAGGATGGCAACCAGGCAATCTATGTAAATGCTCCAGTGAATGCCAAGCTCCTTCCCGGCGATCGCGTCCTTGTGGTTGGAAGAACGCAGGCCGAATTCAGTACCGATGTCATCGGAGATCGCGTGGTCGTGCTCCGCCACGGCGCATTGCCCAAGCCCATTCCGGCAACTTTCGATGAATTGATCAAGACCCAGCACGATTGCAAGTTTGTTACCGTGCATGCCGTGATTCGCACCGCCGACCTGCACATGCGATCGGATACGCGCGACTCCAAACTGCCGATGCACCCCGTCGCCCGCGCCCAGTTGCTCATGGATGGCGGCTACATCGAAGCATTCATTGACGGCGCCGATGCAGCCGCGCTCTCCGGCCTGCTGGACGCCGAGGTCGAGGTCAATGGCACTGCCGGACAGAGTTTCGACGGCAAGATGCAGCCGACAGGTGTCCAGCTCTACGTCTCCAGCCTGGCGGATGTGAAGGTCCTCAAACGTGCCGAGGTCAGCCCTTGGTCTCTACCCGTCACGCCGATGAACCGGGTTCTCACCGGCTTTCATGTGCGCGATCTCACCTCCAGGATCAGAATTCATGGAACCATCACCTATTACCAGCCAGGCTCGGCCGTTGTGATCCAGGACGGCGCCAGGAGTATGTGGATCACGACGCAGACGCGCGGCGCCCTGCAGGTTGGCGATCGAGTGGACGCCGTCGGATTCCCCGAGGCTCATAACGGTCTCCTGGCGCTGACCTATGCCGAGATCCAGGATAGCCACATGCAGGCGCCCATCCAGCCACTGCCGGTGACCTGGAAGCAGCTAACGGCGAGCGGCAATCTCTACGATCTGGTTTCCATCGAAGGCCAGGTGGTTGAGGCAGTCCGCGAGGCCTCGCAGGACGAGTATGTCCTCAACACCGGCGGTCAAATGTTCACGGCGATCTATCGCCACCCGGAAGACACGATCCCGCCCATGAAGCAGATTCCGCTGGGCGCCAGAGTCCGCGTTGCCGGTATCTGTATTCTCGAAGACTCTAACCCATTCAGCGGCGAGGTGCCCTTCGATATCCTGCTTCGTTCCTTCGATGACATTGAGGTCGTCAAGCGGCCCTCCCTGCTGAATGTTCGCAACCTTGTGATCATGGTCGGCCTGCTGCTGGTGGTCGTCGCTGTGGTTGGGGCCAGGGGCTGGGCCCTGGAGCGCAAGGTGCGGCAAAAAACCGCCGCTTTGGCAACCAGAATCGAGGCAGAGGCCGCTTTGGAACGGCGCTCGGCCCTGCTCGAACAGATGCGCAGCCGCATCCTCGAGGATATCAACGGATCGCAGCCTCTGGCCACCATCCTCGAAAAGGTCGCGGAGATGGTCTCCTTCAGCTTGGATGGAGCCCCATGCTGGTGCGAAGTCGCCGATGGAGCGATGCTGGGAAATTGTCCGCCAGAGCCGCACGGCCTGCGCATCGTCCATGTGAACATCGATGCCCGCTCCGGCCCGGCTCTGGGTGCCATCTTTGCCGCACTCGCTCCGGAGACTCCGCCTGCCGCCCGGGAAACTGACGCTCTCTCCAATGGGGCGAGACTGGCCACGCTGGCCATCGAAACCCGGCGGCTCTACTCCGATCTGCGCCGCCGCTCGGAGTTCGATCTGCTCACCGATATTTACAACCGCTTCTCCCTGCACAAGCGCCTTGACGTCCTGATTCAAGAGGCTGGCCAGAGCGGCATCTTCGGGCTGATCTATATCGACCTCGACCGGTTTAAGCCGATCAACGACACCTTCGGCCATCACGTGGGAGACGTTTATCTTCAGGAAGTAGCCGCGCGCATGAATAACCAGTTACTTGGCGGCGATATGCTGGCCCGGCTCGGCGGAGACGAATTCGCCGCCCTGGTCGCGCTGCAACGTGGCCGCTCCGACCTGAACAAGATCGTCGCCCGGCTGGAAGGCTGCTTCGACTCCCCCTTTGTCATCGAAGGGCATGTTATCAAGGGTTCGGCCAGCATCGGCGTCGCTCTCTACCCTGAGAACGGGACCACAAAAGATACCCTGCTCAACGCCGCCGACGCCGCCATGTATGTAGTCAAGAACCTCCGCACGAAGGCCGCTGCCAAAGCGGCCGGAACCGAGGGACCCGCGCCTGCAAACTAATGTCGCGCTTGAGAAGGGTGCCGCATTCGGAGCGGCCCTTGATTCAACTTCAACGAGTTTGTGAGTCTCAGCAGGACAACTCGACGGGCCGGACTGTTCGACGGTTGACCCCCGAAACTGCTCAACCTTCCCAGAACTGCCGATGTAGACTTACAGAACGAGCAAAACGGTGCCCGTTCAACGGGGTTCTTTCCGGTGAAGAGACTGATTTTGGCTGTTGCGATTGTTTGTGGCGCGGCCTCGGCCACCAGCGCAGCTGAGCCAGCCCCGCTCACCACCCTGAGTGCCATCCACGCCCTGACCAATGCCGAGGCCAGCCGCAAGCTGCCGGCTGCCTTCGAAGCAACAGTTACCTACTTCCGTAACTATGAAAAGTCGCTCTTCGTGCAGGATGGCGACATTCCCCTTTTTGTGCTCGCCTCAACCGATCTGAAACTGCTTCCCGGCGATCGCGTTCTGATAAATGGAACAACGCGGGGCAGCTTCCATCCCATTGTCGTGAGCGATAACGTAACTCTGATGAGCCACGGCGCTCTGCCCAAGCCCCTTCCTGTCAGCTTCGGTGAGTTGATTGCCGGCCAGCGCGATTGCCTGCTGGTGGCAGTTCACGGCGTGGTTCGTGCCGCCGACCTGGCTACCAGTCCTGTATCGCCCGTACTCAGCACGACTTTGCAGTTGCTCACCGATGGCGGTTACGTCGAGATCATTGTCGATAGCGACAATGCGGACGCGCTCAACGGCCTGCTGGATGCCGAGGTCGAGGTCGTCGGAGTTGCCGGAGGAAGATTCGACGCCAAGTCGCAGCTGACCGGGGTCCTTATTCATGTTCCCACCTTGGCAGGAGTAAAGATCGATAAGCGTGCCAGCGCCGACATTTGGGCCGCGCCGGTCACGCCCATGAACGAAATCCTCGCCGGTTATCGTGTCCAGGATTTCACGCAGAGGATCCGGGTCCAAGGGACAATCACCTACTATCAGCCCGGCTCGGCAGTGGTACTCCAGAATGGAAACAGGAGCCTGTGGATCAGGACCCTTACCCTTAGCCCGCTGCGCATCGGCGATCTGGCCGACGCTTCGGGTTTTCCCGATGTGTACGATGGATTCCTGACCCTGACGCGCGGCGAAATCAGGGATACCCAGGTGCAGGCGCCCGCCACGCCGCTCCCCGTCTCCTGGCGGCAACTGGCCGTCAGCGACAACCTTCCTACCGGACATCACTACGATCTGGTCTCCATCGAAGGACAGGTCGTGATGGCGGGGCGCGAAGCCGGACAGGACGAATACGTTCTCGTGGCGGACGGTCACCCCTTCTCCGCCATCTACCGCCACCCCAACGGGCCAATCCCCAGCATGAAGCAGATTCCATTGGGATCCACAGTGCGGGTCGTCGGAATCTGCACTGCCGACGATTACAACCCAATCAATCGCACAATTCCCTTCGAAATCCTGCTGCGCTCCTTCAACGACGTAACGGTCACTGCCGGCCCCCCCGTGCTGAGCATTCGCAACCTGATCTTCCTTGTCGGATTGCTGCTGGTGGTCGTTGCGATTGCGGGCGCCTATGGATGGGTCCTCGAACGCAAGGTGCGCCGACAGACTGCTGCGATGTCCGCTCGCACAGAGGCTGAGGCCGAGCTGGAGCGGCGCCGCAGCCGCATTCTCGAGGAAATCAACAGATCGCGCCCTCTCGCCGAAGTCATCGAAGAGATCGCCAGGCTGGTCTCCTTTACGCTCAACGGCGCAGCCTGCTGGTGCGAGATCAAAGATGGGGCACAACTCGGAGATCTTCCTTCCAGGGCAGACGGACTGCGCATCGTTCGCGCGGAGATCCCGGCCCGTTCCGGTCCGCCGCTTGGAACGCTTATCGTCGCTCTCGATCCGTCCGCGGAAGCCCAGACCCACATGGCTGAGGTCCTCTCCATGGGCACGGAACTGGCCACCCTCGCCATCGAGACTTGTCACCTCTACTCCGATCTGCGCCACCGCTCGGAGTTCGACCTGCTCACCGATACTCACAACCGTTTTTCCCTGCACAGGCGTCTTGACATTCTCATCGAAGAGGCACATCGGAACGCCGGCATTTTCGGGTTGATCTGCATCGATCTCGACAAGTTCAAGCCAATCAACGATCGCTACGGGCACCACGTTGGCGACCTGTACCTGGAGGAGGTGGCTCGGCGCATGAAGCGGCAATTGCGCGGCGCCGACATACTGGCGCGGCTGGGCGGGGACGAATTTGCCGCGCTGGTTTCGATGGCGCGCAGCCGCGCTGGCGTCGAGGAGATCGCTTTGCGGCTGGAACGCTGCTTCGACCGTCCATTCGTCGCGGAGGGATACGAGTTATATGGTGCTGCCAGCGTCGGCGTTGCTCTTTACCCGGATGACGGCAAAACAAAAGACCAGCTGCTGAATGCCGCCGACGCCGCGATGTACGTGGTGAAGAACAGGAAGCGCGAAATGGATAAAAGTCTGGCTGAGAGCCCGCATCCAGAACCCCCACGCGAAAGACGCGCATAGAAAAGGCCCGGCTTGCGCCAGGCCTTTCAGTTTGATTGTCCAACGGAACAAGACTCGTGCACCAACGTCCGCATCTTGCCGCAGGCCGCTGGCCGCACCGCAGGTGACTATTCCGCAGCCATCTCCTCGGCCTCGCCCTCCTGGCGCATCAGCTCCAGTTCGCGCTCGGCCGCTTCGATCTCGGCCGTGACTTCCTGCTGCACGCGGGCCGCCGCTTCCTCCAGCTCCGGTGAGAGCTGAACGTTGCGGTAGTACTCCAGGCCCGTGCCGGCGGGGATGAGGCGTCCAACGATCACGTTCTCCTTCAGCCCGCGCAGGTTGTCGATAGCCCCATTGATGCTGGCTTCGGTCAGTACGCGCGTCGTCTCCTGGAAGCTGGCCGCGGAGATGAAGCTGTCGGTCGAGAGCGACGCCTTGGTGATGCCCAGCAGCAGCGGACGCCCGATCGCCGGACGGCCTCCAGTGGCCAGCACCCTCTCGTTCTCCTCGCGGAAGCGGAAGCGGTCCACTTGCTGCTCCAGCAGGAAGTTCGTATCGCCGATATCGTCGATCCTGACCCAGCGCAGCATCTGCCGGACGATCACTTCAATGTGCTTGTCGCTGATGGCCACGCCCTGCAGCCGATAGACCTCCTGGATCTCGTTCACCAAGTAGGCCTGCAGAGCCTTTTCGCCCAGGACGGCCAAAATGTCGTGCGGATTCAAGGGGCCATCCATCAGCGGATCGCCGGCGCTGAGCCGCTCGCCCTCCTGGACATTGACGTGAATGCCGCGCTGCACCGAGTACTCCTTCTCGTCTCCGTTGTCCGCGGTCACGTAGATCTTGCGCTGGCCCTTGGCTACCTCACCGAATCGAACCACGCCATCGATCTCGCTGATCGTAGCCGTCTCACGCGGCTTGCGTGCCTCGAAGAGCTCGACCACGCGCGGCAGGCCGCCGGTAATGTCCTTGGTGCGCGTGCTCTCCTTGGGAATCTTTGCCAGCACGTCGCCCGGTCCCACCTCGGCCCCGTCTTCAACCATCAGGTGAGCGCCGCGCGGCAACAGGTAACGCTTGTGCCCCTTGGCGTTCTTCACCAGGAAGGCCGGCTGGCGCTTCTCGTCGGGAGCGTCGGCCACCACCCAGCGCGAGAGGCCGGTTACTTCGTCCACCTCTTCGTTGAGCGTGATGCCTTCCTGCAGGTCCTTGAACGTCACCGTGCCGCCGATCTCGGTGAGAATGGCGTACGTATACGGATCCCACTCGGCCAGCAACTGGCCCAGCTTCACCTGCTCGCCGTCCTTGACCCGCAGGCGGGCGCCGTAAACCACCTGGTAGCGCTCTTTCTCGCGGCCGCGCTCGTCCTGAATGGCCACCGAACCGGAGCGATTCATGGCCACCAGCGTGCCGTCCTTGCTCTCGACATAGTTGAGGTTGATGAAGCGCACGAAGCCGTTGTTCTTGGCGTCGAGGCGCGACTTGTCTTGCACGCGGCTGGCCGTGCCTCCGACGTGGAAGGTACGCATTGTCAACTGCGTTCCCGGCTCGCCGATCGACTGCGCCGCAATCACGCCGCAGGTCTCGCCCAGCTCCACCATGCGCCCCGAGCCCAGGTTGCGCCCGTAGCACAACGCGCAGACGCCGCGCCGCGACTCGCAGGTGAGCACCGAGCGGATCTTCACCTTCTCCTTGCCCGCGGCCTGAATCGCCGAGGCGATGTCCTCGTCGATGCCCTGGTTCACATCCACCACGATGTTGCCGTCGTAGTCCTTGATTCTTTCCAGTGACACGCGGCCGATGATGCGATCGCGCAGCTCTTCGATGATCTCGCCCGACTCGACGATCGAACCGACGTAGATGCCTTCCACCGTGCCGCAGTCGTACTCGGTCACGATCACGTCCTGGGCCACGTCCACCAGGCGGCGGGTCAGGTAGCCGGAGTCGGCCGTCTTCAGCGCCGTGTCGGCCAGTCCCTTGCGCGCGCCGTGCGTCGAGATGAAGTATTCGAGCACCGTCAGCCCTTCGCGGAAGTTCGCCGTGATGGGCGTTTCGATCACTTCGCCCGAAGGCTTGGCCATCAGGCCTCTCATGCCCGAGAGCTGGCGAATCTGCTGCTTCGATCCGCGCGCGCCCGAGTCGGCCATGATGTAGATCGGGTTCATCGCGCCCTCTTCGTCGGCCCGCTTCATGTTGCCGAACATCTCGTCGGCCACCTTGTCGGTGACCGCCGACCACATCTGGATGACCTTGTTCGAGCGTTCGCCGTTGGTGATGGCGCCGTCCATGTACTGCTTCTGGACCTCGATCACCTTCAGATCGGCGTCATGCACAACCGTGTATTTGCTGTCCGGAATCACCATGTCGTCCAGACCGACCGACAAACCGGAGCGCGTGGCGTAGTGGAAGCCAAGCTCCTTTATCTTGTCGAGCATCCCCACTGTGACTTCCAGGCCCAGGTTCTGGTTGCAATAGTTCACCAGTTGTCCGATTCCCTTTTTCTTCAGCAGGCCGTTAATGAACGGCATCCCCGGCGGCAGAGAGTCGTTCAGAATTACGCGGCCGACTGTTGTCGAAATGTACTGCTTGTTGAAATCGACCGGCTCGATGTGCGTCAGATCCTGATCGTCGTAGGCCGTCGTCAAGTCCAGCATCTTGCCCGTGTAGCGCAGGCGGATGGGCGAAAGAGTCTCCACTTCCTTGGCTTCGAGAGCCATCAGGATCTCTTCCGTGTTGGCGAAGACGCGCCCCTCGCCCTTGGCGTTCTTCTTCGCCTTGGTCAGGTAGTAGAGGCCGAGCACCATATCCTGCGAGGGCACGGTGATGGGCTGGCCGGAGGCTGGCGAGAGAATATTGTGCGACGCCAGCATCAGGACGCTGGCTTCGATCTGCGCCTCAGGCGACAGAGGAATATGTACCGCCATCTGATCGCCGTCGAAGTCGGCATTGAAGGCCGTGCAGACCAGCGGGTGAATCTTGATCGCCTTGCCCTCGACCAGCACCGGCTCAAAGGCCTGAATGCCCAGCCTGTGAAGCGTGGGAGCGCGGTTCAACAGCACCGGGTGGTCTTTGATGACCTCTTCAAGAATGTCCCAAACCACCGGCTCCTGCATCTCCACCATTTCTTTCGCTTGCTTGATGGTGGTGCAGTGGCCCGTCTGCTCGAGGCGATGATAGATGAACGGCTTGAAAAGCTCGAGCGCCATCTTCTTGGGCAGTCCGCACTGATGCAATTTCAATTCAGGCCCGACGACAATGACAGAGCGGCCCGAGTAGTTGACACGCTTGCCGAGCAAGTTCTGACGGAAGCGGCCCTGCTTGCCCTTCAAAGTATCGGACAGCGACTTCAGCGGGCGGTTGTTGGCTCCGCGCAGCACACGGCCGCGACGGCCGTTGTCGAACAGCGCGTCGACGGCTTCCTGCAACATGCGCTTCTCGTTGCGCACAATCACTTCCGGCGCGTGCAGGTCCATCAGCTTCTTCAACCGGTTATTGCGGTTGATGACGCGGCGATAGAGATCGTTCAAATCGGAGGTCGCGAAGCGTCCGCCATCCAGCGGCACCAGGGGGCGCAGCTCGGGAGGAATCACCGGCAGCACGTCCAGAATCATCCACTGCGGCTTGTTGTCGCTCTTGCGGAAGGCCTCGACGACCTTCAGCCGCTTGGCATACTTCAGCTTCTTCTGCGCGGAGGTTTCGGTCTTCATGCGCTCGCGCAGCTCGATGCCCAGCTCGTCGATCTGCACGCGCTTGAGCAGTTCCTTGATGGCTTCCGCGCCCATCATGGCCTTGAAGCCCGAGGGGCGGAACTGCTGATCCAGCTCGCGGTACTTGGTCTCGTCCTTGATGATCTCGCGGTCCTTCAATCCTGAGTCGCCGGGATCGACCACCACATAGGATTCGAAGTAGAGAATCCCTTCCAGGTCGCGCAAGGAGATGTCCAGCAGGTGCCCGATCCTCGAGGGCAGTCCCTTGAAAAACCAGACGTGCGAACACGGAGACGCAAGCTCGATGTGGCCCATGCGCTCGCGGCGGACCTTGCTCACCGTCACTTCCACGCCGCACTTGTCGCAGATGACGCCGCGGTGCTTCATGCGCTTGTACTTGCCGCAGAGGCACTCCCAGTCGGTGACCGGCCCAAAGATGCGCGCGCAGAAGAGTCCGTCGCGCTCGGGCTTGAAGGTGCGGTAGTTGATGGTCTCCGGCTTGGTGACCTCGCCGTGCGACCAACTGCGGATCTTCTCCGGCGATGCCAGCATGATGCGGATTGCGTCGAAATCGGTAATCGGACTCGAGAGTTCAAAGGGATTTGAGCGGAACAAGGCGACCCTCCTTGGCGGGCCTCATCGGCGCCTGCCTTGGCTTTTCCCGGGATTCCTGATGGATTCTTCCTTCCCGGGAAGCGGTGTTTGCCGCTTTCAAGAAGAACCCTGAACTTCATCTCTTTCAGCTGGGTGCCCCAGGTCTCGATTTTGAGACCTGGGATACCTCGAACTTAGTCCGCTACCGCCGCCACTTCAGGCGCGGGCAACTTCTTGATGAGGTCCGCGCGCTTGATCAACTCCACGTCCAGGCAGAGCGATTGCAACTCGCGGATCAGCACGTTGAACGACTCCGGCACACCCGGCTCGATGGCCGCCTCGCCCTTCACAATGGCCTCGTAAATTTTTGTTCGGCCATAGACGTCGTCCGACTTCGCGGTCAGCAGCTCTTGCAGAATGTACGCCGCGCCATACGCCTCCAGCGCCCACACTTCCATCTCGCCGAAACGCTGCCCGCCAAACTGCGCCTTGCCGCCCAGCGGCTGCTGGGTGATCAGCGAGTACGGCCCGATCGAACGCGCGTGAATCTTGTCGTCCACCAGATGCGAGAGCTTGAGCATGTAGATGTAGCCCACCGTCACCGGCTGCTCGAACTGCTCGCCGGTCATGCCGTCGTAGAGAGCCGTCTTGCCCGAGGAAGGCAGGCCGGCCGAGGCCAGCAGCGCCTTGATCTCTTCTTCCCGCGCGCCGTCGAAGACCGCGGTTCCGAACCAGATTCCACGCCGCATACCGGCTCCGACGCGAAGCAGCATCTCGTCGTCGAGCTCGAGCAACTGGCGCAGCGTCGCCGTCCCGGCGAACTCCCTCTTCATCAGTTCGCGCGTGTACGCCGCATCGGTGTTGGCCTGGATAAGATCGGCAATCTTTTTGCCCAGTACATGAGCGGCCCAGCCCAGGTGCGTCTCCAGAATCTGACCCACATTCATACGGGAGGGCACGCCGAGCGGATTGAGAACAATCTCGACGGGCGTTCCATCCGGCAGATACGGCATGTCTTCTTCCGGCAAGATGCGCGCGATCACGCCCTTGTTGCCATGCCGGCCGGCCATCTTGTCGCCCACCGAGAGCTTGCGCTTCATGGCTACATAAACCTTGACCAGCTTGATCACGCCCGGCGGCAGCTCATCGCCCTTTTGCAGCTTGGCCACCTTTTCATTGGTGATCTTGCGCAGCACTTCGATCTGACGCGAGGTCATTTCCTCGATCTCGTCGATCTGTTCGTTGACCCGCGGATCCTTGTCGTTATAACGGATGCGCTTCAAGTTCTTGGTCGAAATGCGCTCGATCGTTTCGCGGTCAAGAATCGCCGCCTTGGTCAGCAGGCGCTTGTTGGTCCGCTCGTCGTGCAGATCGGCCAGCACCTCCTTGCCGCCCAGGATGCCGTCGAGCCGCTTCAGGCGCTCGTCGGTCAAAATGCGGATCTCGTCGCCCAGGTTCTTTTCGAGCTTGGCCACATACTCGCCCTCGATCTGCTTGGCGCGCTCATCTTTCTCCTGGCCCTTGCGGCTGAAGATGCGCACATCGACCACCGTGCCCTCGATGCCCGGAGGGCAGGTGAGCGATGCGTCGCGCACATCGCCGGCCTTTTCGCCAAAGATGGCCCTGAGCAGCTTCTCTTCCGGCGTCAGTTGCGTCTCGCCTTTTGGCGTGACCTTGCCCACCAGGATGTCGCCGTGCTTGATCTGTGCGCCGATGCGGATCACGCCGCTTTCGTCGAGATCCCGCAGCGCATGCTCGCTGACATTGGGAATATCGCGAGTGATCTCTTCGGGTCCGAGCTTGGTATCGCGAGCTTCGATTTCAAATTCCTCGATGTGCACCGAGGTGTAGTAGTCCTCCCGCACCAGTTTTTCCGAGATTAGAATCGCGTCCTCGAAGTTGTAGCCCCTCCACGGCATGAAGGCCACCAGCACGTTGCGGCCCAGCGCCAGCTCGCCCTGCTCGGTGCAGGGGCCGTCGGCAATCACCTGGCCCTTGACCACGCGTTCGCCCTCGCGAACAACGGGCTTTTGATTGATGCAGGTGTTCTGGTTCGAGCGCTTGAACTTGATCAGCGTGTAAATGTCGGAGCCCACCTCGCGCGAGAGCTGCGTGGGATGATGCTCGCCCTCGACGCGCACGATGATGCGCTGCGAGTTGACCGAATCCACAATGCCGTTGCGCTTGGCCAGAATCACGGCGCCGGAGTCGCGCGCCGTCACGCCCTCCATGCCCGTGCCCACCAGCGGAGCCTCGGCCACCAGCAGCGGAACCGACTGCCGTTGCATGTTCGCGCCCATCAGCGCGCGGTTGGCGTCGTCGTGCTCCAGGAACGGCACCAGCGAGGCGGCCACCGAGACCAACTGCTTGGGGCTCACGTCGATGTAGTCCACATCGGCGCGGTTCACCAGGACGAAGTTCCCCATGCGCCGCGCGTTGACTAGGTCCTCGGTGATCTCGCCCTTGTCGTTGAAGTCGATGTTGGCCTGCGCGATCGTGTGCTTGTCCTCTTCCCATGCCGAGAGATAGAAGCTGAACGGGATATGATCGATCTGCCGCTTGCCCGCCTTCTTCAGTTGGGCGTTCAGCTTTGCCGCCTCTTCCTTCTCGATGTGGTCGCCCACGCGCAGGCCGCTCTCGCCGGCGTTGGCAATCTCGACGAAGTCCAGAATCCGCGAGTCCTTGACCTTGCGATATGGCGACTCGATGAAACCGTACTCGTTGATGCGCGCAAAGCAACTGAGCGAA
The DNA here is from genome assembly GCA_963710875.1 of uncultured Acidobacteriaceae bacterium. Lineage (GTDB taxonomy): Bacteria > Acidobacteriota > Terriglobia > Terriglobales > Acidobacteriaceae > Telmatobacter. The sequence goes on from CAVQBW010000007.1 coordinate 754,740, forward strand.
CTGATCAGGCCGATGTTCGGACCTTCCGGCGTCTCAATCGGACAGATGCGGCCGTAGTGCGTCGTATGCACGTCGCGCACTTCAAATCCCGCGCGCTCGCGGCTCAAGCCGCCCGGTCCCAGGGCCGACAAACGCCGCTTGTGCGTAATCTCACTGAGCGGATTGGTCTGGTCCATGAACTGCGACAGCTGCGACGAACCGAAGAACTCGCGAATCGCCGCCATCACCGGCTTGGCGTTGATCAGGTCGTGCGGCATGGCCGTCGAAAGCTCCTGATAGACGCTCATCTTCTCCTTGATGGCCCGCTCCATGCGCACTAAACCAATTCTGAATTGATTCTCCATCAGCTCGCCCACGGCCCTCACGCGGCGGTTGCCCAGGTGATCAATGTCGTCCACCATGCCGATGTTCTTGCGCAGCTTGAGCAGATAGCGGATGGTCGCGTAGAAGTCCTCAGGCGTCAGCGTGCGATGATCCAGCTTCGTGGCGTCCTGGTTCTCATACAACTTGATGTTGAACTTCAGCCTTCCCACGCGCGAGAAATCGTACTTGCGCGGGTCGAAGAACATGCCCTCGAAGAGCGCAGTTGCCGTGTCCAGCGTCGGCGGATCGCCCGGCCGCAGCTTGCGGTAGATCTCGATCAGAGCCTCCTCCGGCTTGCGGATCGAGTCGCGCTTCAGCGTGTTGGTGATGATGTTGCCCACGTCGTCGCGCTCGGGGAAGAAGACCTCGAAGCTCGATGCCCCACTGGCCATGATCTTGTGCAGCCGGTCGGCGGTCAGCTCGACGTTGGCCTCCACCACCACTTCGCCGGTACCCAGATCCACCACGTCGGCCGCGGTCAGCGCACCATCCATCTCGGCCGCTTCCACCTCGATCTTGTCGATCGCCGCCGCGCGAATCGCCTTGAGCGCGTGGAGCGTGATCTTGCGCCCGGAGAATGCGATCTCCTGGCCGCCAACCACCACCGCGTGCGCGGGCTTGGCGCCCACCAGGTGCGTGTTGGCCTGCACGTTCTCGGGAACCGCCCAGAGCAGCTTGCCGTCGGCGATGTGCACCCGGTCCACGGTATAGAAGGTTTTCAGTATCTCCTCGTCCGAACGCAGCCCCAGCGCGCGCAGAAAGATCGTCCCCAGGAACTTGCGCTTGCGGTCGATGCGCACATACAGCGTGTTCTTCTGGTCGTATTCGAATTCAACCCAAGAGCCGCGATAGGGAATGATCTTTCCCAAAAAGTAGGTGTGGTTGTTGGCAGTCTCAAAAAACACGCCAGGCGACCGGTGCAACTGCGAGACGATCACCCGCTCGGTGCCGTTCACAATGAAGGTGCCGTTCGGCGTCATCAGCGGAATGTCGCCGAAAAACACCTCTTGCTCTTTAATGTCGCGAATCGTCTTGTTGCCGGTCTCGGCGTCCTTGTCGTAGATGGTCAGCCGCACCGTCACGCGCAGCGGCGCCGAGAAGGTCATGCCACGCTCCTCGCACTCCTGCTGGTCGTACTTCAACTGCAAGCTCACCGGGTCGCCGCATTTGTTGCAGAAGTCTGGCGTGTTCTTGTTGTACGTGCCGCACTTCTGGCAGAGCACATCGCCGGGATGGAAGGGGTCGGTAATGACCATCGACCCGCAATGCACGCAAGCAGTCCTCAGGTGATGCAGCCCTTTCAAGTGGCCGCACTTGCACTCCCAGTTGCCGATCGAGAAATCCACAAAGTCCAACTGCGAGATGCCGCGGAAGTCGGTAATAGGAAATACCGAGACAAAGACCGACTGCAAACCAGCGTCGTCGCGCTCGTTGGGCAGCTTGTCCATCTGCAGAAATCGCTCATAGGAGCGCCGCTGCACTTCAATCAGGTTGGGAATCTGGGTTGCGGTGGGAATCTTTGAAAAATCGAGCCGGCTGCGAATCGCGCGCTTCTCGTTGGGCATGTTCACTCCTGACCCTGGTCGTTCCGGCGCCAAATCTGGCCCGGGCCGGCGCCCGAGTCTTGTCGGCGACGGCTGATTACGGTAAGTAATTCAAAAAAACCGGACTGGCGCACAGCTTGTCTCCAGTCCCTATCCCTAAAGCCTTCGGCAGGCCCTCACGCCAAAACCGGAGACAGGCCGCGCATACACGCCGGGAATTCTCCCAGGGCCATCGATCTCCCGTGCCATGCATCTCTCAGTGAGAATTCGATCAAAAACGCGTGATTGCCATTGCCGCACATCCGGTAGGTGCGCTAGACTGCGCACAATCGAGGAAGCAACCGCGATGGTTGAACCTGCTTACGATTCTGGTGCGTTTACAAATCTGGTGCACATGGGGTAATTTTTTCAAGGATTCACCCCGCCAAAACCGGGAGACAAGAAAAGCCCGCGAGGACACAATGCCTCACGAGCGCGGCCCATGGCCTGTGCTCCCATCCGAATTCTCTTGCGTTGCTCTCGCCGATGCCAAAGCTCGCTTCTGCCGCTCGCTCGCCAGCCACTCGCCAACCGTCAACCGAAACCCAGCCTGCCGCCTAAGTAAACTGTTGACCCTAAGGCACTTAAGAAGAACATTGACCCCGGTATTGAAGGGCCTGACCCCGCCCTGGCCCGCGGAGGCTTTCGTGCCTATCCCCAAATCAGAAGATGCGCCAGCCAAAAACCCGTCTCATTCCCTGGAAAAAACGGAGTGAGCCGAAAAGACGCGCAATCATTATCGTAGCGCGTCTCGGCCAGCCTTGCAAGCCGCCCGGCCGTTGAGCCGGGCCACTCGATTGAAATTACTTGATTTCGATCGTCGCGATGCCTTCGAACTTCTTCCGGATCGCCTCAGCCTCGTCCTTGGTCGCGCTCTCCTTGATCGCCTTGGGGGCGCCATCGACCAGGTCCTTGGCTTCCTTCAGACCCAGCGAGGTCACCTCGCGCACGGCCTTGATCGTGTTGATCTTGTTGGCGCCGAAGTCCTTCAGGATCACCTGGAACTCGGTCTTCTCCTCGACCGCCGGAGCCGCCGCGCCCGCTGCCGCCACCGCGACCGGGGCCGCCGCCGCCGCTGAAACGCCAAGCCGCTCTTCCAGCTTCTTCACCAGAGCCGCCGCTTCCAGCAGGCTCAATGCCACAATCTGCTCTTCCAACTGCGCTAGATCCGCCATCTTCTTCTCCATTCCGAACCGTTTGAAATTGTTGTTCCCGGCCGTTAACCCAGGCTGAAAGTTTCCGATGCGCCAGACCCGCGCCCTTCCCGCCTGCCTCAACAGCCAAATCTTGTGAAAAAACTCTACGGGTGCCTCACCCCAAAACTCTGCGGGTGCCCCACCCTCGCCACGTCTTTGTTTTTGTGGCTAGGGTGGGTTACCACGAACCCTGGGTGCCCCAGGTCCCTCGCACTTGGGGACCTGGGAAACCATGAAATCCTATCGCCAAAAACTACGCGGCAAACTTTTCCTTCTCCACGCCCTGGCCCAGCACCACCGCCAGATCGTGGCCCGTGGCATTGATTACCGTGGCCAGACGCTGCGCCGGAGCATTGATCAGGAAGAGCAGCTTGGCAAAGAGTTCTTCCTTGCCCGGCATCGTCGCCAGCGCCTTCACCTCGTCCACATTCAGCAGCTTGCCGTCCACGATGCCCAGCTTGAACTGGAACTCCGCGTTTTCCCCGGCCCACTTGGCAAAGACCTTGGCCAGCGCCACCGGATCGCCCGCCGTGAACGCCACTGAGTTGACGCCCTTGAGCCCCTTCAGCGCGGACTCGACCTTCGTGCCCTGGCCGGAAACCGCCGCCAGCTTGTTCTTCACCACGCGGTACTTGCCGCCCGCCTCGCGGATGACCTTGCGCAGTTGAAAATCCTTGGCCACGGTCAGCTTGGCAAATGTGCCGATAATCGCCGTCGTCGAGCTTTCCAGCTCCTTGGCCAGCAACTGAACCTTCTCCGTCTTCTTCGCCCTAGAAATCGCCATTGTCTTCGCTCCGGTACAGAGATCAGGGGTCAGAGATCAGAGATCGGCACATATGAAACCGATCCTTGTCCGCTGCTTCCTAATCTCTCTTCTCGCCCGCCAGCGGGCGCTCTGTCGCAAATCCTTCTTCCAATTTCTCCAGGTCAGGCGCAATCGCCGATCAGATCATTGAACCAACTGATCTCTGATCTCTGACCCCTGATCTCTGATTAGTGCTTGCCCGCCGCGTCCGCAACCGCCGAATCCAGCGGCACTCCGGGACCCATCGTCGAGCTCAACGTCACGCTCTTGATGTATTTGCCCTTGGCCGCCGAGGGCTTGCTGCGCACAATCGCCCCGATCACCGTCGTCGCATTGTCGATCAACTTTTGCGGCTCGAAGCTCAGCTTGCCCACCGGCACATGCACCAGGCTGGTCTTGTCGGCGCGATATTCCACCTTGCCGGCCTTGATCTCTTTCACCGCCGCGGCCACATCCATGGTCACGGTTCCGGTCTTCGGGTTCGGCATCAGACCCTTGGGGCCCAGGACCTTGCCCAGCCGGCCCACCACCTTCATCATGTCCGGCGTGGCGATCAGAGCGTCGAAGGCGGTCCAGTTTTCCTTCTGAATCTTCTCCACCATCTCTTCGCCGCCCACAAAGTCCGCGCCGGCTTCGGTCGCTTCCTTCTGGCGGTCGCCCGTCGCAATCACGGCCACGGTCTTGGTCTTGCCCAGGCCGTGCGGCAGAACGACAGTCCCGCGCACCATCTGGTCGGCATGGCGCGTGTCCACACCCAGGCGCATCGTCAGGTCGACGGTCTCGTCGAACTTGGCGTACTTCACCTGCTTCAGCAGCGTAACCGCCTCAGGCAGGGCATAAGCGGGCTTGGACACAGCCGCGCGCGCCTTCACAATGTTTTTGCTGTCTTTTCCCATTCTTCCCTCGTCTCCCACCGCCCCTGCCAGCCCCGCTTTGCGGAGTGCCTGCGGCTCGCCGCCGAGGCAACGTTTTTTCGTTGCCGGTGCGAACACTTGAACAGGCCCAGAAACCGTGGTGCTATTGACAGTCCAGAGATCTCCCCCGGACACACCTATGAATCATATCCAAACGGCCCGCGAATTGCAAACCGGCCGAAATCGATGGTAGAGAATTAAATGTCTTTGAGGATCTCTTCTTTGGAGACGCCCTTGTGGGCGGCAACGCTGGAGAGTATCGCGTTCAGAGTTCCGATTCTTAAAGGCGTATGCTCCGGAACCGCTATGCGGTGGGGCGCAGGATGCTGGGTTTGCAGGATCAATGTGGCTGCCGACCTGATGGATCTTCACGTAATCCCAGCGCTTCGAGAGGTGCCTGACCAGCTCTTCTCCGCTCAGATCGCGTGGGAGTTTCATGCGACGGCCAACACCTCATCGCGAATCAGATGGAGGCGAATGGAGGACGGTGCGGCAGAGTCGAAGTAGAAGGCCCGCACAGCCTCGCGGACGTTGACTTTCAACTCATCCCAGTTATCGGCCTGGGTGAAGATGCTCTCGCCGAGGGCTTCAGCGGTGTAGCCGCCATCGGCCTCCTGCATCACTTCAAAGACGAGTTCCTTCATGCGGATTGCACCCCTTGGCGGACTACCTTTCATCATACCGCGACTTTGGACAGGAAACGAAGGATGAAGCCCATCAAATGTTCGTGTCACTTGGAGGATCACGTACCCAGGATTGTGCTTCCCTCAATAGGTCCGTTCACGATTGCAGCCTTCCCTCCCCTAAACCAGCTCAATCAAAACCCGACGTCCCACCATCGCCACCGCTTGCGATAATCTCAGCAGTCAGAAATTCGAGGCTCTGCTCGCCATGACCGCTTCTGCTCCCGCCCCGCTCCACATCATCGACCTGATCCGCAAAAAGCGCGACGGCGGCTCCCTCGACGCGCGCGAGATCGGCTTCCTCGTCTCCGGCGCGGCCTCCGGTTCCATCCCTCCGGAACAGCTCTCGGCCTGGCTGATGGCCGCCTATCTGCGCGGCCTCTCGCGCGACGAAACTCGCGCCCTCACCCTCGCCATGCGCGACTCCGGCGAAAAGTTCTCCCCCGCGCGTCTTGGCAAGGTGGCTGTCAACAAGCACTCGACCGGCGGCGTGGGAGACAAGACCAGCTTCCTCGTTGCCCCCATCGCCGCGGCCTGCGGCCTGGCCGTGCCCATGATCAGCGGTCGCGCCCTCGGCCACACCGGCGGGACACTGGATAAGTTGGAAGCCATCCCCGGCTACCGCACCGCCCTCTCGCTCGCCGAGTTCGAGGCTGTCCTCGACCGCTGCGGAGCATCAATCGTCAGCCAAACACCACGGCTGGTTCCCGCCGACCGCGCGCTCTATGCCCTCCGCGACCGCACCGGCACGGTCGAAAGCCCCGGCCTGATTTGCGCGTCCATATTGAGCAAGAAGCTCGCCGCTGGCCTCGACGCGCTCGTCCTCGACGTGAAGACCGGCTCCGGCGCATTCCTCAGAGACCGAAAAGAGGCCGAGTACCTGGCCGCGTTGATGGTGGCGACCGCCGAGGCCGCCGGAACCCGCACCGTCGCCCTGCTGACCGATATGTCGCAGCCGCTGGGCCATGCGGCCGGCAATTGGATCGAGCTGATTGAGGCGGTCGAATTGTTGCGCGGCCATCGCCCGCCCCAAAGCGAAGACCTCCGCGAACTCTCGCTCATTCTGGCCGGATGGATGATCTATCAGGGTGGCCAGGCGGAGTCGCCGGAGGCAGGTTACCAGCACGCCGAGTCAGCACTGCAGAGCGGCTCAGCAATGAGCGTCTTTTTCGCAATGGTCGAAGCACAGGGCGGCGACGTCTCTGTTTTCGAAAATCCGGCGAGCTTTCACAAGCCTGGCGCAACACATTTGCTCAAAGCCTCGAAGGGTGGCTTCGTCTCCGAGATGGATACAACCGCCCTCGGCTGGGCTGTACAGCGGCTCGGTGCCGGCCGCGAGAAGGCTGGCGAGCCCGTCGATCCCCACGCCGGAATCGAGTTCCACGCCCGCCGCGGCGCTCGCGTCGAGAAGGGCCAGCCGCTGGCTACTCTCTACGCCACGACCGCGGCTCGTCTGGCCGAGCCGATCGCAATGCTCAGAAAGGCCATTCGCTTCTCCGCGACTCCGCCAATCGGAGTTCCTCTTGTCAGCCGTACCTTCACCCGCGAAACCGCGGAAGCCCATCTGCGCAATGCTGTAAGATAGTTCCCAGAGATTGAGGGAGTTCGTCTTGGATCGATTTACCGGAGTGCTGGGAGTTCTGGCCGTACTCGCTGCCGCATGGCTGGGCTCGACCGACCGCAAGCGCATCCGCTGGCGCACCGTCGCCTGGGGGCTGGGCCTGCAGTTGGTCTTTGCCTTCGTGGTGCTGCGCTTCTCTTATGGCGAACAGGCACTCTTATGGACGGGCAACCTGGTCAAAACCATGCTTGCAACCACCTATGCCGGGACCAAGGTTCTCTTCGGCCCGCTGGGCGTTCCCACAGGCTCCATGGGTTCCATCTTTGCCTTTCAGGTGCTGCCCACCATCATCTTCATCTCAGCATTCTTTGCCGTGCTCTATCACATTGGAGTTATGCAGATCGTCATCCGCGCACTGGCCTGGGTGATGCTGAAGACGATGCGCATCTCTGGCGCCGAAAGCATGAATGTGGCGGCCTCGATCTTCATGGGCCAGACCGAAGCGCCGCTGACGATCCGTCCGTTTCTGGCCGGCGCGACGCGCAGTGAACTGATGACCATCATGACCAGCGGCATGGCCCACGTCTCCGGCGGCATCATGGCCATGTACATCGCGCAGGGCGTCGCGCCCGAGCACCTGCTGGCCGCCGTCATCATGACCTCGCCGGGCACCATTCTCGTCGCCAAGATGCTCGTGCCCGAAACCGCAACGCCCGCCACCGAGGGCCGCGTCGTCATGCCCAAGGACGAACTGCACAAGGAAGAGAACCTCATCGGAGCCATCGCCCGCGGCACCATCGACGGCGGCAAGCTCGCCTTCAACGTGGCCATCATGCTCGTCAGCTTCCTCGCGCTCGTGGCGCTGCTCGACGGACTGCTCGGCTGGACCCACTCGCTCGCCTACATGCACTGGGTTCCCGGCTCGCTGGGCCAGATTCTCGGCTTCCTCTTCGCTCCCGTCGCCTGGCTCATCGGCGTTCCCTGGCGCGACTGCCCGGCCATCGGCAACCTGCTGGGCACGCGCATGGCGCTCAACGAAGTGATCGCCTACATCGCGCTCGGCGCGCAAAAGGCCGTCCTGCTGCCGCGCTCCTTCATCATCGCAACCTTCGCGCTCTGTGGCTTTGCCAATCTCAGCTCGATAGGAATCCAGATCGGCGGCATCGGCGCGCTGATCCCCGAACGGCGCAACGAGTTAGCCAGGTTAGGCGTCCGCGCCATGTTAGCCGGGACCATGGCTAACTTGATTTCAGCCTCCATTGCCGGAATGTTTTTGGGGTAAGACCGCGCAAGAAGAATTAAGTACCGAATTATGACAGAGCCAAGACGGGGCGCCCCACACAGTTCTGGGTCCGATCATCCCTCTCCTGGAACTGATTGCCCACAATCTTCGTAGATGAATTGCATATTTCCGGAAAGGGACAATTATGCCAGGAGACCAGACTGTTACTGCGGCGTCTCAACCCCGCTCTCAATCCAACGCCATTGCACCTCCCTGGCACGCGACCGTCCTTCTGCTGCTCCTGGCGGGCTGGGGGGCTCTCGCCCTGTATGCGCGCGGTTTAGACCATGCCGCGCAAGGAAACCACCGGGTGCTTGGTTACCTGGAGACCATGGCTTTCGAATGGTTGATGGTGGCTTTCATTGCATGGGGCGCACGATTTGGCGGCGCATCGCTGCGTACATTGGCGGGAGCATTTGCGCCGACATGGCGCTCCGTACTCCGCGACCTGGGCATCGCCATCGCCTACCTGGTTGTTGCACAGATCATTCTTGGCGCGGTTACGGGAATTGTCGGGCATTTCATCCATTCCGATGTGAACAATATTCTCAAAAATATGCTTCCACACACCGGTTTGGAGACTGCGGTCTGGCTGCTTGTGGCGCTTACCGCAGGCATCTGCGAAGAGATGATCTTTCGCGGCTACATGCAACGGCAGTTCACCGTGTGGACCGGTAGCGCGGCAGTTGGAATCGCACTGCAAGGGATCGTCTTTGGGATTGCTCACGCCTACCAGGGCCTGACGATGGTCATCGTGATCGCCGTATTTGGCTGCATGTTCGGCGTGCTTACGTGGTGGCGCAAGAGCCTGCGGCCCGGCATGGCAGCCCACTTCATCCAGGCTGCCGTCGGTGGATTGGTGCTGGCAAAATTCGCGCTGAAGTAGCCGTCTTTTGCGGTTGTCACCTCCCTTGCCGTCCGGCGCGGCGGATCTTTGCGGCAAGTGTGAGAAGCCACAAACTCAACACGCCAGGCCAGCCCGCAACCTTCTAATTCTGTAGAAGATCGTTAAAGCGGTCACCGATCCGCAAGTCATCAAACTCGCCGCCATGCCCAGAATCAGCGAGAGATCCCGCTGATAAACCCCATGCACAATCCCCACCATCTGCAGCACGCTGAAGCCGCCGAAGGTGATCAGCGAGATTCCCTCATCGCTCTTCTTCCGCCAGACCGCCAGCACCTGCGGCACAAACAGCACCGCGTTGCAGCCGAGGCCCAATCCAAAAATCACGGCCACGATCTCTTTCATGCCGCGTTCCTCCCATCAGGAAGACTCTGCGCTTCGGGCGCATCGCGAAATCTCTCCGCCCCGCGCGCCTTCGCTTTGGCTGCCTCTTCTTCACGGCTCCTTGGCGGCGCATTGGTTTCGAGCGCACCAAGCAACCTGGCCGACGATGCGGCAATCTCATCGACCGCGGTCAGAAACGCCGCTTCGTTAGCCTTCGACGGCTTGTTGAAGCCGCTGACCTTGCGCACGAATTGCAGCGACGCCGCCCGAATCTCCTCCTCCGTCACCGGAGGATCGAAGTTGAAAAGCATTTTGATATTCCGGCACATCTTTTAAGCACCTCCTTCACTCGGAATTAGCCGGCGCCAGCAGAGCAATCGAATGACTTCCACCCGGATTTCCATCTTGACCGGCGATTGTGAAACCACGTAGCACCGCCATCGTCAATGTTTATGAGGGTGCAAGGGCAATCCAGGCGCCCCGGAGATCGGGACCCAATGGATGAGATACAAAAACAACCCTTTCAGCTTTCCTTCAACGCTTCTCTCAGGCTCGATTTCCAGAGCTCCCGCGTCACTTCTGACGGCGGGCTAATTTTGGTGCGTGAGTTGGACCAGCAATTGGGCTTCGGCGAATTTGCAGCTGAATCCCTTACTGACACGCAAGCGAAGCACCACAGTTGCCGATTGCTGATCTGCTGCGCCAATCGGTGTCCAGCCGCGTGGCCGGATACGAAGACGTGAACGATGCCCAACGCCTGACCCAAGACTCGAACTTCCGTCTGATCGGCTCGGAGTGCGAAATCACGCGGTCAGAGACTTAGGAATGTACCGGCTGCGCGACAAGACGCACGCCGAGTGCCGCGCAAACACGGCTTACCGTGTCAAAACGCGGGGCGCTCTCCGGACGCAGAGCTTTATAGAGAGCCTCGCGCGCTATCCCCGTCGTTTTTGCGATCTCCGTCATTCCTCGTGCGCGGGTAATATCGCCCAGAGCCGCCGCCAGCAGCGCCGCGTCGTTCGCCTCGAGAATATCGGTCAGGTATGCGGCGACCACTTCCTCGCTATCCAGATAAGGCGCCGCATCGAACTCGGGAAGTTTCCCTGCTTTGATCCTCTTAACCATCGTTCTCGCCTCCGTCGTCCAGCAGCGCAGCCAGTCTCTTGGCGCTCGGAATATCTCTCTTTTGCGTACATTTGGAACCGCCGGCAAGCAACACAATCAACTCCGCGCCACGCCGGGTAAAGTACAAGCGCCAGCCCGCGCAAACGTGTATGCGTAGTTTCGAGATGCCTCAGCCAACAGGCTGAACCTCTCCCATCAATCCAAATGCGAGCCGCTTGATCCTGGCTGCATTCAATCCGCGAACGGTTTTATCGCCAAGAACATCAAGCCATGCGGTAAACTCCGGGAGCGGCCTTACCGAGATCATAAACAAGGTGTAATTGATCGATTACACTTTGCCAACTTCACTCGAAACCTGCCGGATGAGGCTAAGTCTTACCTTACCCCGTATTCCGCAGCCCCGCGGCGATCCCGCTGATTGTCGCCGCAATCGCCCGGTTCACCTCCGGCGTATTCTCCCCGGCTCTCTTTCGCCGCAGCATGTCCACCTGGATCAAATGCATCGGATCGACATAAGGATTGCGCAGCCGGATCGAGTGAGCCAGCACCGGATTTGACTCCAGAAGCTCCTTCTGTCCGGTCACCGCCAGCACCGCCCTCACCGTCCGATGAAACTCCCCCTCCAGCAAGCAATAGACGCGCTCCCGCAGCGCCCCATCCTCCACCAGTTCGGAATAGAGGCGCGCCGTCGCCAGATCCACCTTGCCCAGCGCCAGCTCCACATTGCGCAGCAGGTCGATGAAGAGCGGCAGCTCGTGCGTCATCGTCCGCAGCAGCTCCAGCGCCCCCGGCCGCGCCAGATACTCCTCCATCGCATAGCCCACGCCAAACCACGCCGGCGCCAGCAGCCGCGACTGCGTCCATCCAAACACCCACGGAATCGCCCGCAGGTCGCTCAGCTTCGGCGAAGCATTCCGCCGCGAAGGCCGCGACCCGATCTTGGCCTGCTCCAGCTCGCCCACCGGCGTCGATTGCTCAAAGTAAGTCACCACATCCGGGTCGTCGAGAATGTGCTTGCGATAATATCCAAACGCAATCCCCGATAACTCGTCCAGCGCCGCCTCCCACTCCGGCTTCAAAACTCCGGTAAAGTGGCCCTCCGGGTCCCGCGCATTGGGCCGCGCCAGTGCGTCCAGCGAAGCTGCGATCATCAGCTCCAGATTCCGCTCCGCAAGCACCTCGTCGGCATACTTGAAGTTCAGCACCTCGCCCTGCTCCGTAATCCGCAACTGCCCGTCGAAGGAATTCATCGGCTGCGCAAAGATGGCGCGATGCGTCGGTCCTCCGCCGCGCCCCACCGTCCCGCCCCGTCCATGAAAGAGCCGCAGCTTCACGCCAGCTTCTCGCGCCACCACATGCAGATCGCGATGCGCGCGAAAGATCTCCCACGTCGAGGTCAGCATGCCGCCGTCTTTATTCGAATCCGAATAGCCCAGCATCACCTCTTGCCAGTTGTCCCACGTCGCCATCAGCTTGCGATAATCCGCCCGGCTCCATAGCTCGCGGCACACCGCCGGAGCCCGCCGCAAATCCTCGATCGACTCAAAGAGCGGCACCGGCATCAGACCGGGGTCGCGCCCCGCCCCCTCGACCCTTACTCCGCCCAGCCGCGCCAGCCGCACCACGGCCAGCACGTCCTCCACCGTCGAGGCCCCGCTGATCACGTACTGCCGAATCGCCTCCGGTGAGCAGCCCTCCTTGATCTCCGCCACCACGCGAAAGGTCTCCAGCACGCTCGAAGTTTCATCCGAAAGCCCCCCCGGCAGCGACTCCGCGGCGGTGTCGGCAATCGTCTCCTGCAAGGCCGCCGCATGAACCCGCGCATGTTGCCGGATGTCCAGCGTGTGCAGATGCAGCCCAAAGGTCCGCACCTGCAAGATCAGCGGATCGACCAGCGTCCGTGCGATGCGTATCCCGCGATTGGCAGCGAGCGACCCCCTCAGCACTTCAAGATCGTCGATGAAATCCAGCACCGAACAATACGCCGGCATCGCGTTCGCCAGCTTGCCCAGCGTGTCGTCGACCCGCGCCAGTGTGTAGGGCATCACCGGCAGAGCCGCAGCCGCCGTACCCTGCTGCTCCGCCGCCTTATCCATCGTGCGCCGCAACCGCGCCTTCAGGCAGATTGCAAATCGCCGGTAATACTCAAACTCATACTGCTGTTCAAAGGCCTGCGCCTCTGGCGTGTGCACCAGCGCGACATAGGCCTCAAGCCGCTTCAGCAGCGCGCCGCTCACCCCGATCTGCTGCGCGCTCGTCGTCAGCAGGTCGATAATCTCATCGAGTTGCCGCTGATAATGAAGCAGCAGATGCCCCCGCGCCAGCCGGATCGAGTCGCGCGTCACAGCCGGCGTTACAAATGGATTGCCATCCCTGTCACCGCCGATCCACGAGCCAAACATCAGCACCTGCGGCAGCTCGAGCGTCTCGATCTCAAGTCCGTAAGATGCCTTCAGCGCCTCGGCAATCTCGCGATAGAGGCTGGGCAGCGTGGCAAAGATCGAGACGTCATAATAGTCCAGCCCCATCTTCACTTCGTCGTAAACCGTTGGCCGCCGCGATCTCACCTCGTCGGTCTGCCACAGGCTGGTAATCTCTGCGCGGATCGCATCTTCGAGGCGCGCCATCTCCTGTTCCGGCACCGGAATCCGATCGAGCCCGGCGAGAAACTCCCCGATCCGCCGCCGCTTGAACATCACCGACCGCCGCGCGACCTCCGTGGGGTGCGCCGTAAAGACCGGCACAATCAGCACGCGCCGCAGCCAATCCAGCGCCTCTTCCGCGCCGATCCCGACGCGCCGCATCTCCAGCAAAGTCCCCAGCAAGCTCCCGCGCTGCCGCCCTCCCTGCCCGCTCATATGCAGCGCCATGCGCCGCCGCTTGCGGTGGTTGGTCTCCGCCAGGTTGATCAGCTCGAAATAGAACGCAAAGGCCCGCGTCAGCAGAATCGCCCGCTCCACCGGCAGCGAGTGCACCAGTTCGAGCGCCTTAGCCGCATGGCGCGCGGCCTCTTCATGCTCTCCCCGAGCCTCCTCGTCTCGCCGCCGGATCGTGCCCTGCCGCAGCGCCTCCACATGCTCGAAGAGATCCTCGCCCGCCTGCTCGCGCAGCACCTCGCCCAGCAGCATCCCCAGCGAACGCACATCGCGCCGCAGCGGAGCCTCCTTCAGCTCCCCCGTCTGCGCCTCCAGCTCCGCCAGCCTCTGCGACCAACTCTCGGGATTCCACAATAGACTCATCGTGCTTATCATTATGCACGATGGCCAACAGAGGCTTCTTTGTTCACGCCAATCGAATGAAGAGGTTCGCTCACAAGATTCTGTCATCCAAGCCAGCCAACTTGCTGTCCTCACCACCCACTCCGGCACAATGCTCAACATTTGGAATCAGCCGCCGCCAACTTGCTAACTCGCCACCCCGCGAAGCGGGGCTAACTTGCGAAAAGTTCACCAATCTCATCCTCGAATGGCGGAAGGCACGGCTGCCGGGCTCTGCGAGTTCTCCCACTGACTCTGGGCCCCGGGTGCCCCATCCTTGAATCGTTTTTTGATTCAAGGGTGGGAAACGAAGATCTTTCCCCGTTCTTTGCCGGGTGCCCCAGGTCCCTCGCTCTTGGGGACCTGGGAGACCACGAACCCCCACCGTCCGGTCAAAGTTCTCGCTTCTTCATCGTTCTGAACCGCGCAGCTTCAAGCCCCTTCCAACTGCCCCATCAGCTCTTCCCACTCAGCGGTGAAGGCGGCAAGCTGTTCCCGCAACTCCGCCGCAAGCTCACTCAACCTCTGCGTCTCGGCCGCCGAAACATAAACACCCAACTGCTCCTCGGTGTGCGCAATCGCCGCCTCGATGCGCGGAACTTCCTCTTCCAAAAACGCGCACCGCTCCTCCATCTGCTTCTGCTTGATCGGATTCAGCCGCCGCGTGCGCTCCTTAGCAGCCTCCGGCTCCGCATCGTTCGCCGAGCTGCCGTTCGAAGGCTCAACGGTCTCCGTCTGACTTCCCTTCGCTGGGATCTCAACCAAAGGGCTGCCGGCTGCAAGCCCTTTCCAGCGCAAGTAATCTTCATAATTGCCTTCGTGGCTGGTCACATTGCCGTTCTCCACTTCCAGCACGCGCGTAGCCAGCCGATCGATGAAATACCGGTCGTGCGAGACAAAAACCACCGTGCCGCTGAAAGCCGCCAGAGCATCGAGCAATACATCCTTGGCCCGCATATCCAGGTGATTCGTCGGCTCGTCGAGCAGCAGAAAATTCGACGGCGAAACCAGAATCCGCGCCAGTGCGTAGCGGTTGCGCTCGCCGCCCGACAGTACGCCCAGCGTCTTGAAGACATCGTCCCCGCGAAAAAGAAAGCAGCCCAGCAGCGAACGCAGCTCGACCTCCGGCGTCTTCAGCGCCGCCCCGCTGATGTCGTCCAGCATCCGCGCCTCGCCGTCCAGCACCTTGTACTGGTCCTGCGCAAAGTACTCGCTCACCACGTTGTGCCCCAGCTTCACCTGTCCTGCCGTCGGCGCCTCGTCGCCAGTCAGCAATCGAATCAGCGTAGACTTGCCCGCTCCATTCACGCCCACCAGCGCCACACGGTCACCGCGCTCGATCTTGAAACGCACGCCGTTCAACACCTGTTTCGCGCCGTAACTCTTCGATAGCCCTTCAGCCTCCGCAACCATCCGTCCCGAGGGCGGCGGCTGAGGAAACTTGAAGTGAATTGCCTGCTCCTCTTCGGGAATCTCGATCCGTTCGATCTTTTCCAGCTCCTTGATGCGGCTCTGCACCTGCTTCGCCTTGGTTGCCTGCGCGCGAAAGCGATTGATGAAGGCCTCCAGGTGTTCGATCTGCTGCCGCTGGTTGCTATAGGCCGCAAGCAACTGCGTTCGCCGCTCATCCTTTTGACTTAGATATTTCGTGTAATTTCCCTGATAGATATTCAGCCTTTTATTCCAAATCTCGATCGTGCGATCAATGGTCACATCCAAAAAATAGCGGTCGTGCGAGATGAGAATGTAGCCGAACGGATAACTCTTGAGATAGTCTTCCAGCCAGTTGCGCGTCTCCAGATCCAGATGGTTGGTCGGCTCGTCCAGCAGCAGCAGATTCGGCTTGGCCAGCAGCAACTTCGCCAGCGCAATCCGCATCTGCCAGCCGCCAGAGAATTCATCCGTCTGCCGCGTCCAGTCTTCCTTTCCAAAGCCCAATCCGGTGAGCACGCTGCCCACCTGCGCGTCCAGCGCGTACCCGTCCAGCGCGTGAAAGCGCTCCTGCAGCATCGAGTAGCGCTCCGCCGTAGCCTCATACTCCGGCCCTTCGTGATCGAGCTCCGCCAGTTGCCCGCCGAGCCGTTCAACCTCGCGCTCCATATCGCGCAGTTCATCAAATACAGTCAGGCACTCCTCGAAGACGCTTCGCCCGGCCAGCGCCAGCCCTTCCTGCGGCAGGTAGCCGATGCTCATCCCGCGTGTCTGCTGCACCTGGCCGTAGTCCAGCGTCTCCAGGCCGGCCAGCACCTTCATGATCGTCGATTTCCCGGTTCCGTTCGCGCCCACCAGCGCAGTCTTCTCCCGCGCCCGGATCAGCCAGTTGGCCTCAAGGAAGAGCACTCGCGGCCCAAACCGCTTGCCGGCATTTTGCAGGGAAATCACTCCCTACTATTCTCGCAGAGCCATCAGCGTGGCCCAACGCATGGCGATTCTAGGTAGTTTCGTAACTTGAAGATTGAAGCCTCAACAGGCCTTTTTCGCTGTCCACAATCAGCCAACCTTTCCAATCCTTTTTGCGACATGCAGCCAGATTGCTTGGAGCCGATCCCCGTTGGTGCTCCCTCATGATCGCGAGCACCGGATGGCCGCACTTTGGACAACTGAGTGCGACGTTGTTTCCAAATGCGTCGCAAGGAACATCCTGGCCGTTTTCATCCACGCATCGAAAATCAGTGACCATGGCCATTTCTCTCACCCTTATTGCATAAATTAGGACATCTTCCGATTCTACGGCCGTATCTCCACCGGCGTCCCCACCGGAACCAGCTCCCAGACCTCGTCGATCTCCTCGTCGGTCACGGCGATGCAGCCCAGCGTCCAGTCGTAGAGCCGGTGCCCCGCGCCAATCCAGCCCTTGCCGTTGGGCAGGCCGTGAATCATGATCGCACCGCCCGGCGAGACGCCCAGCTTCGCCGCCCGCTTGCGGTCCTCGCCATTGGGATACGAGACATGCAGAGCCTTGTGATAGTGGCTCACAGCGTACTTCGCGTCGATGGTGTAGCGGCCCTCCGGCGTGCGCCCGTCGCCTTCGCGCTCCTTGGGCGCAAGCCCGCCCTGTCCCAGCGCCACCTTATATGTCCGAATCACCTTGCCCCCGGCCAGCAACTCCATCACATGATCCTTCTTCAGAATCAGAATCGAATCGGCCCTCTGCGGCGCGGCAGGCTGCTGAACAGCCCGCGCCAAGGCTACCGCCAAAAAGATAACGCAAACACCGGCACAAGCCACCCAAACGGCGAAACCAACACGAAACCTCTGTGCATTCATGCGGCCACTTTACTACAATCCACTGGCCATCTGGGCAAGGAAACATCGCAGGCCGGAATGATCGAAGAGCCCGTTTCGGCCTTGGCTCCGGTGTGCCAGGGGAGGTCATGGTGAAATCCCCGATTGCTGAGATATATGATCGTCTTACCGGCGAGTTCGCGTTATCGCATCAGCGCAAGTCAGGCGACCCCTTCGGGCTCAACGACGGGCCTGCGCGAAGGATCGTGTCGGATGTACTGGAGGCCATTTTTCTGTGATAAAGTTGACCGGCGTGTCAAAAAGCTACGGGATGGGGAAAGTCGTCCAGGCCGTAGACAATGTCAGTTTGCAAATCGGACCGGCGGAGCGCGTCGCGGTGATGGGGCCTTCCGGCTCCGGCAAGTCGACTCTCTTGAATCTGATCTGCGGCCTCGATGAGCCTACATCGGGATCGGTCAAGGTCGATGGCATGGAGTTATCCAAACTCAGTGACGATGCCCGCACCCGTCTGCGGCGGGAAAAGATTGGAATGATCTTTCAGACGTTCAACCTCTTGCCGACACTTACAGCTCTCGAAAACGTGGCCTTCCCGCTTCGCCTGCAAGGCCGCGCAAAAAGGGAGGCCGAAGATCGCGCCACGTCCATGCTGGAGCACGTAGGGTTGAAAGAACGGGCAGCGCACCGTCCCGATGAACTCTCCGGCGGAGAGCGCCAGCGAGTCGCCATCGCGCGCGCGCTGATCTTTCGTCCTCCTTTGCTTCTGGGCGACGAGCCCACGGGCAATCTCGACTCCGCCTCCGGAGAGGAGATCCTTCGCCTTCTCGACAAGCTCCAGCAGGAATACGGCAGCACATTTCTCATGGTGACGCATAACGCGGAGGCGGCGTGTTTCTGCAACCGGATCATTACTCTGCATGATGGCCGGATCGTCCGGGATGAGCGGCCTAAGCATCTCCCGGCGAGCGGCCGATGATGATTCCGGCGCTTTGGCAGATCTCCTCGCGGCAATGGCGAACCCATGGCCTTCGCGTCGTCATGACGACTTTGGGCGTCGCCCTTGGGGTGGCTGTTTTCTTCGCGGTTCGCACCGCCAACGCGGCTTTGCTCGACTCTCTTTCGGCAACCGTCGAGCGGCTGGCGGGAAAGTCCACGCTCGAAGTCACCTCCGGCGAAACTGGATTCCCCGAGGGTGTTCTCGACACAGTGCAGGCAACCCCAGGCGTTGCGCTGGCCGAGCCCGTGATTGAGGTCATTGTCCATACCGCCTTCGCGGACGAAGGCAATCTCCTGATCTTGGGAGTGGATACGACAGGCGACCAGCAGTTACGACAATACGAGTTTGACCGCTCGCAGACCGAGATCGCCGATCCGCTGACTTATCTGGCGCAGCCTGACTCGATCCTGCTTTCCCGCTCCTTCGCCGAGCGCCATAACCTGCAAATCGGAGATCGTATTCCCATCTTCACCGCTAATGGGCGCAAGGACTTCACCGTTCAAGGACTCTTCAAGCCTGTCGGAGTGGGAGCGGTCTTCGGCGGCAATATCGCGGTGATGGATGTGTACTCGGCGCAGGTCGTATTCAATCGCGGACATAACTTCGATCGCATCGACCTGATGAATTCGCCGGACGTTACGGTGGATGAGCTTCAACGGCGCCTGCAAGCGCGCCTGCCTGCCGGACTTGAAACCGCTCGCCCGCGGATGCGCGGTCAGGCGCTGGAAAATGCCGTGACGGCCATGCGGCTGGGAATGCTGATTACCAGTTTTATCGCCTTGCTCGTGGGTGTCTACATCATCTTCAACTCCTTCACGATTGCCGTGAACCAGCGATGGAAAGAGATCGGCATTCTGCGCGCGCTCGGCGTCGAGCGCGGAAATGTCAGCGCCATGTTTCTCGGCGAAGCTTTGCTCATGGGCGTGATCGGCTCGGTGGCTGGAATCGCCGGAGGCTTCTACTTGGCGGCGCTGGCCGCTAAAGTCATGGGTTCCATCGCCGCCTCTGTTTACGGCATGATCTCTACGGAGGTGGCGCCAAAGCTGCATCCTGGCGCAGCGCTCATCTCGCTCGGTCTGGGCGTCGCCGCTTCACTCATCGGCGCATGGTTCCCTGCTCGCGCCGCCTCTTCGCTCGACCCCATCCTGGCGCTGCATAACATTGAGTCGCGCCAGCAGGAATCGTCTCTTGGATGGAAGCGCATCGCGCTCGGCGCTGCGCTGGTCCTGCTCACCTCGCTGCTGATTCAGTTCTCCCCGTCTCGCGTGGGAATGACGGTTCAACTGTTTTATGTGGCTCTCACGCTGCTTGGCCTGACCATGCTCCTGCCCAGGCTGGTGCAATGGATCGCGCGCATGATTCGTCCGGCGATGGATTGGGCCGGAGGTTCTGAGGGAGCGCTGGCGGTGGACGCTATGATCCGCTCGCCCAGGCGCAGCGCGGCAACCGTCGGCGCGCTGATGGTCGGCCTGATGTTTGTCTTCTCCACCGGAGCTTACATCCAGAGTTTCAAGCACATGATCGCCCGCTGGACTCAGCGCATGTTGAATGCCGACCTGGTTGTATCTACCTCTGCGCTGTTGCGCTCAACCTCCTATCACTTCAGCGAAGATCTGGGGCTCCGCATCTCCGCGCTGCCCGAGGTGAAGAACGTGGATGGCGTTCGCTTCACGCTTATCCCTTTTCAGGGAGACACAGCGGCCCTCAATGCGATCGAGATGGACAGCTTCCTGGCCCGCGCGCCGGATGCCGTCGAGGGCGCCAATGTCAAAGATATTCGCGAGCGATTGGCGCGCGGGGAAGGCGTACTGGTCTCCAAAAACTTTGCCGCACGATGGAAATGCCGTGTTGGCGGCCGCGTGCGCCTCGACTCTCCGACCGGAGTTCTGGACCTGCCTATCCTCGGGATCGTCGAAGATTACCGCTCCGATAAAGGATCGGTCTTCCTCGACAGAGCGCTCTACAAAAAGTATTGGAAAGACGACGCGGTGGATTTTTTCGATGTCAACCTGAAGCCCGGAGGCGATGCAACCCAAGTGAAGCACGAGATCGAACGCCTCACCTACGGCACGGACCATGCGCTGGTCTACACCAACGCCGAGTTCAGGCAATGGATCGGAAGCCTGGTCGATCAATTCTTTCTGTTGAATTACATGCAGCTCGTCGTCGCGGTAATCGTCGCGGTTGTGGGAATTGTGAACACGCTGATTGTTTCCGTCATGGACCGCCGCCGCGAGTTCGCCATTGTCCGGGCCATTGGCGGTTACCGTTCCCAGATTCGAAAGATGGTGTTGTTGGAAGCAGTTGCCATCTCGATTGTCGGTGTCATGGTGGGTGCGCTGGCCGCGGTCTTCAATATACAATTCTTGTCGCGTACGGTTTCCACGGTTTTGGCGGGTTACGATGTTCCATTCTACTTCCCATGGCTGCTGATTCTTGAGACCCTTCCCGCCGTGGTCGCTGTGTCGCTGCTCGCGGCTTGGATTCCCGCGCGCCACGCGATGCAAATATCGGTGATCGAGGCAATCGGATATGAATAACCATCCAGGAGTTCGCATGCGGATCGTATGGCAAGCGGTGTTTTGCTCCTCGATCGTCTGTCTCGCGAGCGTCACTGCATTCGGCGCGCCGCCCGATGCCCGCAAGATCATCGAGGATGTCTACCGGCAGAACACAAGCCGCAGCACATTCATGCGCGCCAGCTTTGAGGTCTTTGACAAGCAGGGACACGTCGCAAAGAAGGAATTCACTTACCGCCGGATCGGTTCTCCCGGAGACAGCAAGACACTCGTAGTTTTTACCGCTCCGCAGGAGATTCGCGGCGTCGCGCTCTTGTCGATCAACCAGCGCGGAGCGAGCGATCGTCAATATATCTATATCCCCGCCACCCAGCGCGTTCGCCTCGTCGCGCCTCAGGAGCGCTCCGCGCGCTTTATCGGCACCGACTTTACCTTCGAGGATATTGCGGAACCCGACCTCGATGACTTCACATATCGTCTGATCGGCGAGGCCGAGACCATCGAAGGGCATAAGACCTGGAAGATCGAAGCTGCGCCCATCGATTCATCCCGATCGCAATATAAGTACATTTATGACTGGGTTGCCCAGGACGTTCCCGTCATCCTTCATGCCGAGATGTACGATGCGCAGGGCCGTGAAGTGCGCGTGCTCCATGCCAGCCAGATCAAGCGGGTCTCAGGCATCTACGGAGCGCGCCGGACAGAGATGGCCTCCGTGCAGACCGGAACCAGGACCGTGCTGGTGATCGAAGACGTCAAATTCAACCTAAGCATGGATGAAAAGCTCTTCACGCCCGAGGGGCTTGAGCAACCGCATGATGCGAGGCCTGCTTCCTCATCCCGCTGAAGGCCGACCGGCCGGCAATAGTGGAAACTTATTGAGCCCTTGCTGACCCGGTCGAAGCAGCAGCGTGATAGTCTGGAGCATTTTCATGGATCGTATAAAGAGATGGGTGCCCCACCCTCGCCGCTGTCATCCTGAGCGGAGCGCAGCGGAGTCGAAGGACCTGCTTCTTGGCATCTTGTGGCTAAGGTGGGATACCACGACGCTCACATTTGAACAGCGGTGAAAATACTCCAAACTAGCTTTCACATCTCACCGCAAGGAGGCCGCACCCATGTCCCATCCCGTCGTCCACTTTGAGATTCTCGGCAAAGACCAGAAGCTGCTGGAGGAGTTCTACAAAAGCGTCTTCGACTGGGAGATTACGCCCGCCGGGGAGGGCTATTCGTTGGTCAAGCCCGGCTCCGGCATCGGCGGCGGTATTGGCGCCATGGGCGAAGGCCGCGAGCACGTGACGTTTTACGTCGCGGTTGACGATGTGGCCGAAGCGCTTGCGCTCATCGAAAGTAAGGGTGGAAAGAAGGCATTCGGGCCGCATCCGATCCCCGATGGCGGCATTATCGCCGGCTTCCTCGATCCCGAAGGCCATCTGATAGGCCTCGTGCAAGGGCCAGGCAGGATATAGGCTGCTCTCCGCTCAATGGCTTGCAGTGACCGCAACCGGCCGCGGGTGAGGCGTTGTGCTTCCTTCGGTCATCCGCAGCGCCCACTTGATCGCTTCAAAGTACATCTTGCGAATGTCGGGATCCTGCCAAGACTCCTCAGTGTGGCCGAGCGTCGAATAGAAGACGCGGCCTTTGCCGTACATCTTGCTCCATGCCACGGGAAAGTCATGGTCGGCGCGGTGAATCTTCGGGTTGTTGCTGTAGTCCAGCTTGGACGGATCGAGACTGAGCAGCACATTCACCTTGTCGCGCGACCAGTCCTTCGGCTGATAGATCTCGTCGTACTTCACGAATGCAGCGGGGAAGTGGCGCACCGCCGGGAAGCTCGGATCTTCGACGACAATCGGCGCTTCAAAGGTCATCCATGGGTGCTCGTCGAACCAGCCGCCCAGCATCTCGCCGTACTCCGGCCAGTCGTGGTTCGTGTCGAGCGCGGCGTGGATCCCGACAAAGCCCTTGCCGTCGTCTTTGATAAACGACATCATGTCCTGCTTCTGGCTGGCGTCCATCTCCAGCTCGCCGCTGGTGTTGGCAAAGACGATCAGGTCAAAGTAGTTGAGGTTCTTCGCGTTTCTCGTCAGCTCTTTTTTCGTGAGCAGCTTGGTGTCGGTGCGCATCGTCGTGTCCCACAGGCCGCTCTCCTGGCCCATGTTGTAGACGCAAGCCATCGCATCCGAAACCGAGTCGTGCTCCCAATCCTTGGTCTGGCCAATCACCAGCACATGCATCATGCGAACCTCCTTGACGTGCGGCGCGGGCGGCAGCGCGCTGCTGCCGGCCGACTGTGCCTGAATGCAATTGCCCTGACCGAGAATTGCAAGGCCAACCAAAACTGCAAATACGAATCGACAACCTCTAAGAATGCCCATGCGATCTCCTCTGGCTATTATCAACCCGGCGCAAGAGTTGGTGTAAACGGCATGGAAGGAAGGATTATAGGATGGGTGGTTGAGGTTATTGGTCTCCCAGGTTTGAAAATCCGGACTTGGGGCACCCGGCGATCTGTCAGCCAACGAACAGAAATCAGTTCATGTGCCGCATGTACCAATAGATACCGGCCGCGACTGCCAGAATTACATAAAGCACCTTCCTGAACATCGAGTACATCTCGCCCTGGCGCAATTCGCGCAAATAAAAGTCTCGCGGGTTGGCAGGGTTATAGCGAATAGCGAGTTTCTCTCCACCGTACATCTCGAAGAGTGGAGAGGGCTTGGTAACTGTGTATTGGCTCTTGTACAATTTTCCCGACTCATCGGTCCAGGTGATGAGGCTGGTCGACCGACTCACTGTCGTAGTCTCGGGCCTGGTCAGCCCGTCCACAGCTTGCGTGTTGTACCCATCTATAACTTCCCGATCCGAATAGTTGGACGACTCAACGGTCGCTTCGGTCGGCGTCCACTTGTCGTAACCGCATAGGCTTTCCCACAATTCCATGAACATGATGGCTCCAATTATGCCACCGTCAACTCCCCTGCGCCTAAACAATTGTTGTGAGAGGTTGACGGGTCTTGAAAAGCTCGCAGCTCTGAATTTCTCCGCTACACCGCAAAATCAATAAATCCCCGCTGCGGATCGGTGGAGACCAGCTTCACCGTCACCTTGTCGCCCACATCCAACCCCTTGCCGCCGCTTACGACCATCCCATCCACATGCGGATCGAGCGTGCGCACAAACGTCCCGTAGTTGTTCACGCCGGTAATGATGCCGCGAAAGCTTTGCCCGATGCGCGGGTGCAGCACTACGGCAGCAATGCGCTTTTGCATCTCGCGCTCCACCTTGCGCGCGTTGTCCTCCATCAGCGTGCAGTGCGCGGCGATGGCCGTCAGATCATCCGCGCTGTAAGGTTGTTGCGCCTTGGCCAGCCACGCCTTCAGCAACCGCTGCGTCACCACATCCGGAAAGCGCCGGTTGGGCGCGGTCGAATGCGTGTAGTCCTGCACCGCCAGTCCGAAGTGTCCCGGCGAAACCTCATTCGGCTTCACCAGCACGTATTCGCCGGGCCCCATCAGCTTCACCACCGCCAGCGAAAGGTCGGGAAAATGGTCGGGGTCCTTCTGTTTCTGCGCCAGCAGGAAATCGTTCAGCGCCTTCGAGTCCGGCTCAGCGGGCAGCGTTGTCCCCAGCCCCTGGGCCACTTCGACGATGCGGTCCCAGCGCTTGGGCGTGCGCACGATGCGGCGGATCGAGGCCACGCCGGCCGCTTCAAAGGTTCGCGCGATCACGCCGTTGGCCGCCACCATGAACTCCTCTATGAGCGATGTAGCCCGATTCTTCTCCAGCCGCGCAATCTCGACCGCCTGATCGTCCAGCATCACCGGCCGCGTCTCGATCGTCTCCAGATCGAGCGCGCCGTGCTGGAAGCGCCCGCCGACCATGCGCTGCGCCGCCGCGTCTTGAAGTTTTAATTGCCCGGCCAGATCGGCGTTGGCTGCCACCTTGGCCGGCGCGGGGCCTCTGCCTTCGAGCCACGCGCCGACAGCGTTATAGGCCAACTGCGCGCGGTTGTGTACCAGCGCGCGATAGGCTTTTCCATCCGCCGACGTGCCGGCTTGGTCCACAGTGTACTCAATCACCAGCGCAACCCGATCCTCGTCCTCGTTCAGCGAAGTGATCCCCTCTGAGAGCACGGCCGGCAGCATCGGAAAGACTTTGACGCCGGTGTAGACCGAGGTCGTCTCGCTCTTGGCGTGTCCGTCGATGATCGAACCTGAGGCGACGCGCGCATCGACGTCGGCCACTCCGATCAGCACGCGAATGCGGCCATCGGGCAGCGGCTCGGCCCACTCGATCTGGTCTAAATCTTTGGAAGTATCGTTGTCGATCGAAGACCACAGCAGCTTGCGCAGATCCTGCGCCTCCGGGGCGGCGGGCGGCGCAGGATGGGCCTGGATCGCGCTGACTTCGGTGTCGGTTCCGGCGGGAAAATCGGGCTGGAAGCCGTGTTCGATCATGGCGGCGTGGGCCGCGGCGACAAGATTGAAGTGAAAAGGATGACTGGATGACATCGGGATTTGGCTCCTTCAGATGAAGATCAATCAAAGCAAAAGTTGGAACTATTGATTCAGTGGCCGAATTTCGAAGTGAGCCGTCTTTGTACGCAGCCATAGCCCCGATCCATTCGGAGGTCCCGAGGGATCATAGAATTCTATGTAGACGCTGTATTTGCCAGGCGCGCTGAGATCGTAATAATCAGACAAATTGTATTTTCGGAAATCTGATGATCCGGGGGCGACCTCCATAGTCACGACTGGACCATCCACGAGATATGGCCCATCGCCGGGACGATAATCGCCGTGGAGGTGGCGATTCCATTCCGTTTTAGCCGGTTCTCCATCTTTCCCCTCTACGTGAACTCGACAAAGTTCTGATGCAGGTGAAAAGCCAACTACGTGATGGCTTATGTTCCTAATTGTTAAGATGGCCACGGGCTTCTGGCCCACGGGAACAATATCCTTTTCGAGCGTAATGCTTACCGTGATCGAAGCCGATTGGCTGGCCGGTAAGGCGGCCTGGGCGTCAAGAAAAATGCAGTTGGCGGCGAACATCAAGACTGCTGTCACAGAGAGAGCATGAATTCGAAACCGGGTCATACAGTTTCTCCACTTGAAGAACTTCGCTCTTACGATTGGCCCTTGGGGGACTGAAGAGCCAGCCTATCACGCCGGGGTGAGTCGAAGCGTGAAAAAGCCTGGCAGCCAACATTGGGCCGCCCGGAGAGCTCGTTTGTTCGTTGTTCTTATTGCTGAATTCCCAGATCGGCCAGCACCTTTGGCTTGGTCTCATCGACGGCCAGCAGATTGTGGCAGACCGAACAATCTTGCGGGATGGCCGTGCCGTCCTTGGCCGCGTGCGCGCCGTCGTGGCAGCGAAAGCAGCCCGGATAGCTCATGTGGCCGATATGGTTGGGATGCGTTCCCCAGGTCAGCTTCATAAACGGAAAGACGTTCTGGCAGTAAACGGTCACCAGTCCGTTGCCGGCTTTCTTCACAAGGTCGCCCTTCGTGGCCATCACGTGGGGGTATTTGTCTCGATAGAAGGCTTCAAGCTGCATGGGAATCTTCACCCGCGCCTCGGCTTGGCTGGCGTAGTTGGCGTTGAGCAGTTGCAGCCCTTCCTTGTGAATCCAGGGCAGTTCAGGACTTACCGGCCCGTCGGACATGGCCTGGTTGATCGCCTCCTCCGCGGTGACAAAGGGATGCGCCGCGCGATTGTGGCAGTCGATGCAGTCCATCACTCGCCGCTCGCCTTGCGGCACTCCGCTGCCCGCCGCCAAGGAACTGAAGACCGTCTCGGAGCCGTCTGGGTTCCGCCTCTCCACCCAAGGAATCGTGGTGCGGCTTTCATCCGTTGCCACATACTCAATATGGCCCAGGTGCACGCCGTGAATGCCGGTCAGGTGCGAGAGACCATCCAATCCGCCCAGGTGCAAGACGACCACGGTCTGCGTCTCGGTATTCTTCTCGTCGTCGGCAAAGCTCGACTTGACCAGCAGTCTTTCCCCCACAAACCGCGCCGGCGTGTGGCAGCCCTCGCAGATCTCCCGCGCCGGGCGCAAACTGGTCACCGGGGACGGAATCGGCGTGGGGTAGCGATCGAAGCTGACCTCGAGTAGCTGCTTGGTGCCGTTCACCTTGGCGGCAAAGAACGATTCCGCGCCGGGACCGATGTGGCAATCCACGCAGGCCACATGGGAGTGCGCCGCAATCTTGTAGGCCGTGTACTCGGGGTGCATCACATGGCAGCTCTGACCGCAGAACTGCGGCGAATCCATGTAGGCCGCGCCGCGATAGCTCGCCACCGCCACCACCAGCAGATTGACGATCGTGGTCACCAGCACGATGTCCAGGCCGTGGCGGAAGATGCGGTCGTTCAGATCGATCTTGGGATATGCGGCGGGAATCTGGCCGGCCCGCTGCAGCTTTCTGTGCCGCACGAAGACGCCCACCGGAATCAGCAGCAATCCGGCCACAAAGAGCGCCGGCAGAATCAGAAAGAAGATGATGCCGAGATAGGGGTTGCTGTTGGACTGGCCGAGAATCTCCACCATCCAATAGCCGATCATGGTGACGCCGGAAGCGGTGGTGATGGCGCCGCCGGCAAGGCTGATGGGATTGTTCCCGAAAAACAGCGCCGGGCGCACCCAGCCTTCACGGAATCGATCGAACATTGGCGCCTTGTCCCCCCTCAAATGGACGGCCCGCCGAGGTCGGCGGGCCTGATGGTCCAACCCAGCCCAATTGTACTTCTTACTTCAGACCCCTGTAGTACATCACCGCTTCCTTGATCTGCGCATCGCTCAGTCCCGCGACCGGCTTCATTTTTCCCTTGCCGTTCTTGACGGCGGCGATCATCTGCTCCACCGTAAGCTTCTTGATCTCCGGATCGGAGACCGGCTTGATGCCCATCATCTTGGCCATCCCCGCGCTGGGCGTGCCGGTGGCGCCGTGGCACATTGCGCACTTGGCTTTGTAGGTCGCTTCGCCGGATTCCGCGAAGCACATGGCGCTGGCCACGAACAGAACTGAGGCCAGCACCACCTGAGAGCGAATCGTCTTTGTCATTGAAGACTCCTTTTTCAGTCTGTCAGCCGGTTTCCGCCGGTCCGGTCGCGCGGAACCACGTCTCCGGCCACTCGGTTTTCTTCCAGCACCGTCCCCCGCCCTTTCCATCATTCTGAGCGAGCAACGCGAGTCGAAAGCTTGCCCTGAGCGAAGCCGAAGGGGATCAGCTTCTCGTCCTCTGGCGAAAGGGTGGGAAACCGCGAACCCTAAACTGCGAAGTCACGCGGTCAGAGAACTGGCCCCTGTCGAACGCCTTCTTCTTGCTTCAACCCTGGCTGCAATTCTACTTGGTCGGGGCCGCAACCGGTTTGGCAGCTGAATCTCGTCGGCTGCAAGCCGGCGCAATCCCCCTTTTTCTCAAGGGAACCGCGCCGATTGTCGCTTGCTCGATCGATCTACGGAATCAGAAATCGTAATGCAATCCGAGGGTCACGTTGTTCGCGTGGAAGTTACGCGGCGCCGTCTCGCCGGCTGGCGATATGTTCATGCCCGTCTGGTTGGGCAGAGTCGAACAGGCCACCGGCGTTACAGGAGCCGTGGGCGTGGGGTTCGCGGTGCTGCACAGCGCCGCACCCGAAGGACCGCCTTCGCCGTAGCCGTAGAAGTTGTACTCAGCCTTCCAGGTCAATCCGGGACGCGAGGTCCATGCGAAATTCACAAAGGGAGACTCATACGTGGACACCAGGGAGCCGGCGACGTCGCGAGGATCGTTATAGAAGCGGCTGCCGTTCACCGAATTGATGTTGTAGCCGATGCGGGATTTGACGGTCTTGACCGGCGACAAGGCCAGGGCCACCGATCCGGATTGCGTGGGAGCATGCATGAAGTCCAGGGCGGGCCCGAAATCGTAGCCCGACCTGCCGGCTGCCGTAGCCGGGCACGACGTGCCGCTGGGGGTCGAGGCGGCAACAGGCAATGCAGCCGAGGCGCCTCCGAGGTAGCAGATGTTGTCCGCCATGTATACGTCGCTGTAGGCGTAGTTGAAGTCGACGCCGTAGTGATCGTTCGGGAACAGCTCCGCGCCCAGGCCCGCGACGCGGCTATAGTCCACGTGATCGAGCGGACCGGCGTAGGTGACGTCGCCTGCCGTCACCGCAGCCTGATCGTTGTTGGTGTTGTTGTGGTGTTCCAGGTCGTTGTAGGAGCCCGTGACCACAGCCCAGGATTTTGGCCTGAACATCGTATGGACCCGGTACTGCCTGGTCTGCCGCGGGGTCATGGGGGTAAAGGCGTTGTCGTTGTAGAGCATCTCGATGCTGCCGTTGATGGTCCAATTCGCGGCGGGGCGCAGGGCGGCGTTGAAGATCCCGCCGTTTTCATTGATCGAGACCGTTCCATTCGACGTTGCATTCACGGCTAATGGCGTGTTGTGAGGAAGGCCTTCGGCAATGGTGTGCGTGCCATAACGATAGGTGAGGGAAAACGTTGTGCGCGGGGTGGCTTCCCAGGAGAGCGTGAAGTCGTTGTTCACCCTCTTCTGGCCAAAGAAGTCCGGCGACGGGACTCCAATCGAGCCGCTGCCCTCAAAGGTGCCGGTGGCTGGGGTCGTGGGAGTGTTCACCACCGTGGTAGTCGGTGTCAGGTAGTTGATGGTTTCATTGTTGGCGGTCGCGGGCGTCGCCACGGTGGTCAGACTCGTCATCGTCGTGGTTCCGGGCTGCTGAACGTTCGAGAACGTAAGCTGATCTTCAACTGCGAATGCCTTTGCGACCTGCCACACAACGCCGTAGTCGATGGCCATCACCTTCCGCTCGGCGCTTGCGGCGCCCGTATAGAAGAGCGAACGGGTTGTCTTGGTCAGGCCGTTGAAATTCTCGTAGTAGTTGGGCAGGTTCATGTTGGCGCTGGTGTAGCGCACATCGCCGTTCATCGAGACATTCTTGATGCTGGTGCTTTGAAACCGGAAGATCTCGGTCGGATAAAGAATGCGCGTCGGCTGCGTGCGCAGGTAGCTGGTCATAACCGCGCAGGCGGGGTTGACGACCGGCAGGCCGCCCGGAGTAATCGGCGCGGAGAGCACGGGGGTGGTGCCGATACTGTTTGCATTGCAGGCACTGGCTGCGTAGGGCGTCAGGCTATCGTAGTTCGCAAGCAGGGCAGCCTTCGTTCCGTCCGCCTCCTGCACGGCGAGGTAATTGGGATCCATGGCGAAGTAGGAGTCGCCCTTGTAGTGGTCCACCTGCTCTTCAAAGGTCAACTTCGTCCCCTGCACCGGCTTCCAGTTGACCCCGCCCGTGAAATCGTCCGTGCTGTTGCGTTGCATCTCCTGAAGCAGTAGATCGTAGGAACTCGCGATTTGATAACCGCTCGGGCTCAGGCTCGGCCCCTGGAAGATATTCTGCGAGTATCCGGCCCGGAAGGTCACCTTCGAGAGTGGAAGGATTGTGAGATTGGTATCCGTCATGCGGCGCACGGTGTTAAACAAAAATGGCGATTGGTCGACCTGTGACCAGGCATACGGGGTGGCAGATCCGGAGACGGGAATCGACTGCCCCGAAGGAATATTCGGGTTGCCCAGCAGATCGTAATCGAAGTACTGGCGGTCGCGCCGGAACAATCCCGAGAACTCATAGTACTTCCCTTTCGAGAAATCCAGCTTGGCGAAGTTGTTCGGATCGCCGCCAAAGCCGCTGCCGATGGCGCTGATGGAATCGACAAGGGTGCCCTTTTTGCCCGGCAGCACATCCATGCGAAATGTTTCGCCAAGCACGCGCGGCCCCGACTGCAGGTTGACCAGCGAGTCGTACATGGCCCCGCTGCCCGAAGACCCGGTCATCCGCCCGCCCAGATCCACACTCTGATGGATCGTAAACCCGTTCGGGGTGGACATCCGTGTATCCGGTGCCGGAAGCGCGGCGTCAGACGCCGGATTTTGTGCGCCGGCGATGCCTGCCGCCATGAGCAATGCGGCGACTCCAATGCCCCCGGCGATGCGCCGGATCGTTGCGCTGGAGTGCAGTTGATTGGACAGACGAACGAACCAGCCTATCTTTTCCATATGAAGCCTCACAAAATAGCCTTGTTGCTAACAATCGAATCCTTGAATCCTTGCGTCAAACTCATTCGCGATCCGGGCCGCGCCTTCCGCTGTGGCGGGCAGGCGCGGCCCGGCTCCATCACCGCAGGAACGCCGCATTGATGTTGGAACCGTGAATGTAGGTGTGGCAGCTCGTGCATGGCTGCAACTCGTCCGATCCAGCACCCATCCCGTGAACCGTGGCGTTCGCCACCCGGCTGTGGCACTGATTGCAGAGCGTGTTGATGGTCGGCATATTCAGCAGCCGGGCGTTTTGCGATCCATGGGGCGTGTGGCACGCCATGCACCCCTCCGCCTTGACCGGGGCGTGCTCGTACACAAAAGGCCCGCGGACTTCCGTATGGCACTTGGTGCAGACCGCGCTCTGGTCCGCCGTGGACCTCAGGTTGTTGTTCCCAAACGTGCCGTGAACGTCATGGCAGTCGCTGCACTGCACCAGTCCCTCGTTCACCTTATGATGGAACGGCATATCGAACGACGGCTTCACATCGGCGTGGCATTGGAAGCACAATGCGGGCTGAGCCGCCTTCAGCAGACGATCCGGCGTGGTGCTGGCGTGGATGCTGTGGCAGCTGATGCAGCCAACCCCCGCCTTGGCGTGCGGCGAGCGCAGGAAGTCGGGATGCGCTCCGGCGTGGCAGTTCAGGCACGTGGCATTCACATCCTTGGCCTGCGCGGTGGCGGGATTGAAGATCTTCGTGACGTCGCCGCCTCCCTCCACATGCGCCTTGCCTGCTCCGTGGCAGTTCTCGCAGGTTATCCCTGTGCTGCCGTGCATCAGGGCCATTCTGGTGTGTGGATTGTCTGCGAATCCCTTGGCCACGCCCGCGTGGCAAGTTGCACAGGTCTCGGAGCCCACATAATCGCCGGGAGCGGTGTCCTTGACCTGCGCCGTGACCGGCTTGTCGACCGGCGCCGGAGCTGCCAGCATCGGAACGCACAACATGCCCGCGCCCAGCAGCAGAAGCAAACAAGCTCGCAGTCCCGGCTTCCTGCCCGGAACCGCATCAATCGACAATTGCATCACTGGCCCATCTCTATGCATCGATTACCGCCTTGGTTGATCTCGTTGTCACTTCCGCAAACAACAAATCCGGACTTCGCCAGCTCAAGCCAACTAACCCCTTCGGGGCGGCTCGCCTGCTGCCGAAAAACCGATCGTACTTGCACGGAAGGCTTTTTTGTGCGGAGCATCACTTCATTCGTTGCATCCTAGCGTCCCGTTTCATCATTAAACGGTGACGCTCGTCACACGCGATAGAGGTCTTTATCTCAGGCTTGCGTTTCTTGCTTTGCGGTGACATGGATTCCATTTTGCACCACGAGCACAGCAAGAAGCCAGAGAGGTTCTATTGCCCGGGCAGTACGCGGCCTCTTCCGAAAAACCGAATCACCCGGATAAGAGAGACACTCTCTGGCAAGAACAACAGGATTTCGGCTTGGCTGCTGTGCAAAACGGATCACTTTCCCCTCAAAGGCGAGTCTCTGGAGTGAAAATGTCCTATAAACTGACCTCTTACTCGAAGGCTCATCGGGGCATCTCCAATGCCGGCCTTTGTATAGGCGTGAGGCCCATCACATTCATACCGCGCCGGCTCCGGCAAACTCTTTTAAGGCACGAGTCTCTTCCCCTGGAGGCCAGAGCATTTTCGTCTCGCATCGGCCCTTGCGCCAGTGCGCGGGATTCGCCCTTGGCGAGGCGGAGATCTTGAACTGGCGGCGGGCGGCGCAAGACCATGGCGCAGACAGAGAACTCGGCAGTGGCTCCAGCCCGGCAAAAGCACATTGCCCGGCAGGTTCCGGT
Source organism: uncultured Acidobacteriaceae bacterium (assembly GCA_963710875.1). GTDB lineage: Bacteria > Acidobacteriota > Terriglobia > Terriglobales > Acidobacteriaceae > Telmatobacter. Next base: position 787,407 of record CAVQBW010000007.1, read on the forward strand.
GGGATGCGCGGCTTGCTCCAATCGCCGCCCTGGCTGGTTCTGCTCGCTGGGCAGCGCCGTGCTGGCAGATCTTGAACTGGTCACCAGCACCATCTCGCTCCCTGCGCAGGCATCGCTCTTCAACCAGGGCGAGGATGCGCGCTGCCTCTACCTGATCTGCGGCGGCTATCTCAAGCTCACAGCGGGCAATCCTCACGACCGCCAGATGATCGTCCGGGTGGCCGGTCCCGGCTCGATGCTGGGCCTCTACGCCGTGCTCTCCCACGGCGTCTACGAGGTTTCGGCCGAGACGCTCACCGCCGCGCAGTTGCGGCCGGTCGAGCGCGAGAGCTTCCTCACCTTCCTCCGCGGCCACAAGGAGGCCCAGATGCGCGCCGTCCAGTGCATCTGCCAGGAGTACCGCTTCGCATTGCAGGACGCCTGCCGCATCGCCCTGGCCGATACCGTCGCCGCCCGCCTGGGCCGCCTGCTGCTCGAGCTGGCCCACCAGATCGGCGAGCATCTTGACGGAGGCGGCTTCCGCTTCCCGCTGCTGCTCACCCACGAGGAGATGGCCTCCATGGCCTGCACCACCCGCGAGACCGTCACTCGCACCCTCGGCCAGTTCCGCAAGGACGGCTGGATCTCCATCGAAGATTCCCTTGTCACTCTCCACCACCCCGAAGAGCTGCAAACTCTCAGCTAGGCCTTCCGCGCACTTTTTCATGCTCTCCCAATGCCCAGCGGCCAAGTCCAAGGGCTATCATCGTGTAAGGGGAGTTCATGGCGCGTATGACCCGTCTTGTAAGTGGTTTGTCTGTTTTCCTGCTTTCGTCCAGCGTTGCGTTCGCTCAGAATCCGGCTCCGGCGCCGGCTTCGGCCACGGCCCAAACCGCCGTCACCTCGGCCGAGAGCCCCGAGAAGCGCGAGTTTCAGAAGATTGAAGACGCTTGGGCTGACGCCATCAATCAGCGCGACCAGTATGCTCTGGAGCTGGTTCTGTCGCCTTTATTTGTGGACGTTGCCGCCAGCGGCGACATCACCACCCGCAACCAGCAACTGGCCCAGTTGATCACCGGCGAAGACAAGACCCTGCATCTCGAACAGCGGGTGATCACCGTGCGCATGCTGGGCGACATTGCGGTGGCCAACGGCACCTATGTGCTGCACCGCAAGGCCGGATCGGCCCAGGTGGACGAAAAAGGCGTCTTCACCCACGTCTTCGAGCGCGCGCACAGCGGCTGGCTGTGCATCAACTCCCAGCGCACCCTGCTCCGCGAAGACTCCAACGCCAAGCCCAAAAGGCAATCCAACGCCGAGATGCCCTTCCACATCCCCCTGTTCTCCAGAGGCGACAAGAATCCCCAGTAGGCCATCGCCGGCTAGAGCATTTTTGCTTTTACTGCGGACCTCCGTGCCCCATCCATTCCGTGTTTTTCTGCGGAATGGGTGGGATACCAACAAGATTCCGGCTACACTATTTGCAAAAATGCTCTAAAGCATTTTCTCTGATCGCATGAGGCTGCGGGTGCCCCACCCTCGCCGCGCCTTTGTTGTTGCGGCTAGGGTGGGATACCACGAACCTGTATTGCAGGAACCCGAAGATACCTTAACCCGCCAGCCGCCTCGCCCCTTGCAGCCGGATCGACACATGCACCAGGCTCAGCGCCGCCGGCGTGACGCCGGGAATGCGGCTGGCCTGGCCAATCGTGGCAGGCCGCACCCGCTCCAGCTTTTCGCGCATCTCGCGCGAGAGCCCGCTGATGCCGCCGTACTCCAGCCAATCCGGAATGGCGACGGCTTCGGCGGATTTCAGTTTGCCGATCGATTTCCTTTGCTGCTCCAGATAGCCGGCAAACTTGATCTCGGTCTCGACGGCGCGAGCCTCGTTGCGGAAACTGCTGCGTACAATCCCGTTCCCCGCTTCAGCTTTTTGGCTCAGTGCAGCGGCCATCCCGGCCAGCAGCGGGTCTTCCGAGCGGCCAAGCTCATCGCGCAATGCGCCCAGCACCGCTTCAATCTCCACCTCCGGCCGCTTGAGCAGTTGCGCCCAGGTCAAGCCGGCCGTCGCCGTCAGCGCGCCCAGGCCCGCCACGCCCAGCCGTTCGGGATCTGCTTTTGTGGTGCTCAACAGGGCTGCGAGCGCACTCATTCTTGCCTGTTTCTTCTCGAACTCCGCCCAGGCCTCGTCGCCGATCAGCCCCAGCCGCCGCCCGTGCGGCGTCAGCCGCCGGTCCGCGTTGTCGATACGCAGATGCAGCCGGAACTCGGCCCGCGAGGTGAACATGCGGTAAGGCTCATTGATTCCCTTCGAGATCAGGTCGTCGATCAAAACGCCCGTATAGCCTTCGCTGCGGTCCAGCGTGAAGGGCGGCTCCCCTTTGAGCCACAACGCCGCGTTGATGCCGGCCATGATGCCCTGGCAGGCGGCCTCTTCATAGCCGCTTGTGCCGTTGATCTGCCCGGCCAGATAAAGCCCTTCCATGCTCTTCACGCGCAGGGCGCGGTCTAGTTCGGTGGCGTCGATGCTGTCGTATTCGATCGCATAGCCTGGGCGCAGCATCTCCGCCTGGTCAAGCCCCGGAATCGAGCGCACGATCCGCCACTGTACCTCCATTGGTAGCGAGGTTGACATGCCGTTGACGTAGACCTCGTGTGTGTGCAGCCCTTCGGGTTCCAGGAAGAACTGGTGCTGGGTCTTGTCGGGAAACTTGACGATCTTGTCCTCGATCGACGGGCAATAGCGCGGTCCGATCCCCTCGATCCGTCCCGAATACATCGCCGAGCGATGCACATTCTCGCGTATGATGCGGAGCGTCTCCGGCGTGGTGAAGGCGATATGGCAACTGATCTGCGGCTGGGCGATTTTTTTCGTCCTGAAGCTGAAGGGCGTCGGCTCCTCGTCGCCCGCCTGCTCCTCGAAGGCCTCCCAGCGGATCGTCCGTCCATCGAGGCGAGGCGGCGTTCCGGTCTTGAGCCGGCAGGTGCGCAGCCCCAGCGCGCGCAGCGCCTCCCCCAGCAGCACCGAGGCTGGCTCCCCGCTCCGGCCCGCCGGATATTGCTCCTCGCCGCAGTGGATCAGCCCATTCAGAAACGTGCCGGTGGTGATAATCGTGGCCCCGGCCATAAGCCGGCGCCCATCCCGCAGCATCAAGCCCCGCACGCGTCTCCGCCCAGCAATACGACTGTCATCCTGAGCGGAGCGCCCAGCAAAAAGACTGTCATCCTGAGCGGAGCGCAGCGCAGTCGAAGGACCTGCTTCTTGTATTCCCTCGTCGATCACCAGCCCCACCACCTCCGCCTGCCGGATATGCAGTCCCGGCTGCGATTCGAGCACCTCGCGCATCTTCACCCGGTAAAGCTGCTTGTCGCACTGCGCACGGGGACTCCAAACTGCCGGGCCACGGGATGAATTAAGCAGCCGGAACTGAATCCCCACCGCGTCGGCGACCTCTCCCATAATTCCGCCCAGCGCGTCCACCTCGCGCACGAGGTGCCCTTTGGCCACTCCGCCGACTGCCGGATTGCAGCTCATCTGCGCGATCAGGTCCAGGTTCATGGTGATCAGGGCCGTCTTCATCCCCATGCGCGCCGCTGCCATCGCCGCCTCGCACCCGGCGTGGCCTGCGCCCACCACCACCACATCGTATTGTTCGGTAAATGCCATCTTTCGCTATTCTACGGATTGTGCGAATCTTCCGCAGCTTTGCCGGCACATGCTAAGGATATGCATCCTGAGCGGAGCAGAAGGGTCTGCATTTGCGAGAAAAGGAAGAAGACAAACAACAGATGGCGGCCATACGGTAGCCCCCTCGCTGCGTCTAATCTAGTAGATAGACCGCTCGCGGGAGAATAAAAACGATGAAAGCTCGATGGACTCAGGTGTTGCTCCTGGCAACGGGGCTGTCGCTGGCCGCGGCGGCGCAGGACAAAGACAGCTTTACGCCCATGGCGCTCGACTCCGGCTTCGGGAGGATGGACCTCTCGGAGCCGTCGATCCCGCCCGAACAGATCATCAAGCAATTTGCCGCCAAAGAGACCGAGTTCCAGGAGGCGCTGAACCACTACACCTACCGCCGCTACGCCCGCGTGCAAACCATAGATGACGACAACAAGGTCGACGGCGAATGGTACGAGGTGGACGACGTCATCTTCGATCTTTCCGGCAGCCGCACCGAGAAGACGGTCTTCGCGCCCGAGAGCACCTTGCAGCGGGTCATGATGTCGCCCTCCGATCTCCAGGACATCCAGCGCGGCTACCCCTTCGTCCTGACCACCGAGGAGATCGGCCAATACAATCTGAAGTACGTGGGCCGGCAAAAGGTCAACGACATCGACTGCTACGTTTTCGATGTAGAACCCAAGATCATCGAGAAGAAGCATCGCTACTTCGATGGCCGCATCTGGGTGGACGCGACCGACCTGCAGATCGTGGTCACCGACGGACGCATGGTTCCCGACGACACACGCAAGGGCAGTGAGGATCTGCATCCGCCCTTCATGACCTGGCGTCAGCAGGTTGACGGCCACTACTGGTTCCCTGTCTACACCAAAGGCGAGGGCATCCTGCACTTCAGCGGCGGCTCGGGCTACATGGCCCAGGACGTGCACATCCGCGACACCGTCAAGTACACCGACTACAAGCGATTCGGCTCGACATCCACGATTATTTACGAAGGGCAGAACATCACGCCGCCGGCCAAACAGCCAGAGCCGGCACAGCCAAAGAAATAATTCGCTCAATAAAACAGATACTTCCGCCAGCGATCGTCGCCACGGCCCAACATCCGCATGATCTGCCTGCTGGTGTGCAGCGAAAACGGCCTTGGCTCGCGCAGCAGGATCATGTCGTCGATCTCGTGCAACATGCGGTTGCCCTTCTGGCGGTTGCACGAGTGGCAGCAGGCCACCAGGTTCTCCCAGGTCGAGTTGCCTCCGCGGGAGCGGGGAATCACGTGGTCCAGCGTCAGGTCGCTGGGCTGGAAGCTCTCGCCGCAGTACTGGCAGGTGTTGCGGTCGCGCAGCAGGATGTTCTTCCGCGAGAGGGCGCGCGTCTGGTACGGAATGCGGCGATACTCCAGCAATCGAATCACCGACGGCATGGCGATCCTGCTGCGCTGCGCGTGCAGCATCAGCCCATGTTCCTCTTCGGTGCGCGCAATGCCCTTCAGCACCAGCACCAGCGCCCGCCGCGCGCCGCAGATGTTGATGGGCTCATACGATGCGTTGAGCACCAGCACCGGCATCTGCAGGATGTGGGCCGACTGTAGACTGGCCTTTTCCCCGGCGAAGGCCGCGGCCCTGGCGATCGACTTCTGCTTGCGCGCGTGAATCATGGCTTTTCCCAGCGACATCCTTTTTCCCCTCGTCAAAAAGATGATTGGTCCTGCGATGAAAAAATGCTTGCTCGTTGCAAATCTCCTGGGTGCCCCACACCTCGCCTGTCATCCTGAGCGGAGCGCAGCGCAGTCGAAGGACCCGCTTTTCGTTCCTTCGCGGTTCTCAACTCTATCCCGGTCCGTCTCTTCCGCCTCGTCATACCGCGCCAAGGTCACTCGACGCTGCTCCCGCATCCGCGCCCTAGCCAGCGTAGCCACCCAAACCGATGCCGCTCCCGCATCCAGGAGCGTCTTGGCCGCGGAGCGCGCCGTCGCGCCGGTCGTGAAAATATCGTCGATCACCAGCACATGCTTCCCCATCACCGCATCCGGCTCTGAAACGGTGAAGGCTCGGCGCACATTCAGCCGCCGTTGGCGAGGTGTCAGCCCCGCCTGGCTCTGGGTAGCGCGCAGCCGCATCAGCGTCTTCGAAGCCAGCCTCAGCCGCCACTCCGGATGCGATTTGGCCAGCGCTGCCAGCGCGCTCACCGCCAGAGACCGCGCCTGATTGAAACCGCGCTCAGAGTGTTTGCTCCGGTGCAGCGGCACGGGAACCACCAGCATCTCCCCCGGCGCCTCGGCCGCAAGCTGCGCAATCGCCGCGGCCAGCATCCGGCCCAGCCGCTTGGCCGCCCCGTGCAGCCGGTCATACTTCAGCGCATGAATCGCCGCCCTCATGCGCTCCTCATACGGCCCGTAAGATACTGCTTTTTCAAACGGAGGCGGAGCCAACCGGCAGCTTCGGCAAAGCCCACGGCGCGCCCCCGTAGCCGAAATCGGCCCAGCAAGCATCGGAGTGTCAAGCGGCTCGCCGCAGCGCACGCACACGTCTCCGCTCTGGGCGGAAAACTCGCTCCAGCAAACTTCGCAAATTGGCACGAGAGAGAGATGCGGCAGAAGGGAGCCGCAGAGGGCACAGCAGGAGGGAAAGAGGGCGCAACTCACGGCGTCCATGGGACTTCGCAGTACGCGGGCGACAGCGCGCCAGCGGGAAGTCTCAGAGGGTGGAACGTCGAACGTCAGCGAACCGGAGTCCCTGCGGAAGACGCACCTCACATAAAGTTGGCGCAACTCGCCGTGCGCCGCCTTGCCGACAGTATACGCGGAGCGCACCGCGGATTCCATGAATTTCCCCAAGCTTCCCGCAATGCTGCGATGAAGCGATTGCGTGGTCTCTGGGAGTTGTAAGGGAGAGGCAATTGATTCTGCGCGGGTTAGTGTCGGCGGCGCAGGCCTTTGCCGCCAACCCGCCAAATTTGCTAACCCCGCGCAGCGGGGGCTAACTTGCCGTACGTCGCCTCGGGGAGATCGGGCGATCGAAATCGTATTTGGAAACGTGTCTCGTCAGGTTCAGTCTCGCGATTCGGAGGGACTGTCCCATTTCTGGACACTACAATGGACTGCTATGATCGCTCGCTCTGATCTTGTTAGCTCTCTAGCAAAAGCCCTCGCAGCACTCACGCCGTCTCAGATCGAGCTGGTCACGGCGGTAATCCGTCAGTTTGATCTTCCCCATGAGTTTGTCAGCAATGAAGATTCCGATTTTGTCACCCCGGCCGTCCTCGAAAGGTTGGGGGACGCGCTCCGTATTCATCATGCGTTCAGCCGGCAGGCTTTGAGCAAGGACCGTTTTGAGTTCGCTTTGGAGAGATCGCTGAACCGCTCAGGAATTCAAGCGGAACTTGTCGAGAACAGGACGAATAGAGGCCACGACATAACGATAGGTGGAATTCCGGTGAGTCTCAAGACACAAGCCGACTCACACATCCGAATCAACTCGTTGCACATCAGCAAATTCATGGAGCTTGGTAAAGGGCCTTGGGAGTTACCGCTCCTCCGCGACATGTTTCTGGCGAACATGCGCGGCTACGAGCGAATTTTCCAGTTCCGCTGTCTGTTGCCGGGACCGATTTCGCACCTTTATGAGCTCGTGGAAATCCCAAAATGTCTACTGATGGAGGGTGCAAATGCACAGTTGGTTACGCAGACACGCAGTCGTCAGACTCCGCAGCCAGGGTACGGCTATGTCTACGACGCGGACGGCAAGTTGAAGTTTGCTCTCTACTTCGATGGTGGCACGGAACGAAAATTGCAAATCAAGTCGATTAGAAAGGATCTGTGCATCGTTCACGCGACCTGGCAATTTGAGTCAACGCCCCTTGAGCAGTCGATTCCGAGCTAAACTTGCATATTCTTCGCTGATCTCAATGCCTGTGCACTGGCGCTCAAGGTCGTTGCACACGACACCGGTTGTACCGGAGCCGAAAAATGGATCAAGTACCCTGTCGCCGACTTCTGATCCCGCTGCTACACAGAGCCGCACCAATGACCTTGGAAAAACGGCAAAATGCGAGCCTGCATATGGCTCAGTGTTGATATTCCAAACGCTACGTCTGTTCTTTCGCCTCTGACTGTGGTCTTCAGTGGGCTCCTGAATGGACTCGTGATCATAAAAGTATTTTTCCGACTTCGAGAATAGAAATACATATTCGTGTGAACGCGTCGGACGATCTTTTACCGATTCGGGCTGGCAATTGGGCTTATTCCAGACCATATCCGATCGCAGGTACCAGCCATCAGCCTGCAATGCAAAGGCGACTCGCCATGGCACCCCAATAAGGTCTTTTGGTTTGAGCCCGTTGGGCGTTGGCGCGCGGTAGGACATTCCGCGGCCCTTGTTTTTCGCATCGTCATCTCGCCAAGTTCTTCCACCGCTCGTATAACTGTCGCCGATATTTAACCACAGCGTTCCATCGACTGCGAGAGTTCGGCGTACTTCCCTAAAAACAGCAACAAGGTTCGCGATGTACTCATTCACATCCATCTCCGCGCCAATCTGGCCTTGCACACCATAGTCGCGGAGCCCCCAATATGGCGGAGAGGTAACAACAGTTTGGAACAAGCCCTCTGGGAAGCCGGTTAGGATACGGCTCGCGTCGCCCACCAAAACCTCGCAAAGATTGCGAGGATTCTGTGAACAATCAGGCTGTCGCTCGTCTTCGAAATCCGGGAACAACCGAAGAACCTTACCCATACCTATATTGTACTTCGAGAATGAATCTGCCCTCGAGCCTTTTGCACTCTCGCATTTGGGCAATTTCAATTTGGGAACGATGCCGGGTGCCCGGAGCCTGCCCTAAGCAAAGTTCCCAGTTCTCAGGTTTGGAAACTGAGAACTGGGAACTGAAAACTGCCGTTACGCGGCTACCTTGATTTCGATCTGCTTGGGCTGGGCCTCTGCCTTCTTCTTCAGCTCCAGCTTGAGCACACCCGCATTGTAGCTGGCTGCCACGTTTTCTGGGTCAACCGTCGAGGGCAGCGTGAAAGCCCGATAGAAGCTGCCGTAGCGCCGCTCGATGCGATGGAAGTTCTGCTCCTTCTCCTCGGCTTCGAACTTGCGCTCGCCCTTGACTGTCAGTGTATGGTTCTCGACGCGCACGTCCAGGTCCTTCTGGTCGATGCCCGGCACTTCGAGCTTCAACATCACCTTCTGCGCATCTTCATAGATATCGACCGCCGGCACAAAGCTGGCTGCCGCCACCGGATCATCTTCACCGTTCATGTCGCGGAAAAGCGAATTGACGCGGTTCTGCAATGCTACGACTTCCCGATAAGGGTCCCAACGAGCAATTGTCATGAGAGTCTACCTCCAGATGTTTTGAGATTGGTTGGGACTTGAGACCTGAGTCCAAGCCGCTCAACAAATCTGATACAAGTATAGCACAACAGATTCATAAAATATGCGCAATGTACACTCATATTCAAGTTCTATAGATAAAGTATTAAATATCATTGGTTTACGAAACAGAAATACCAGACTGAGAAGAGAAAGTCAGACCATCAACCAAGCTCCGTGCCCCATCCTTTTGCTTTTTTCTGGCGAAAGGGTGGGAATCCTCGGTTCCCTAACGCCCGCTCATTCCCGATCCCTGACCTCTCTCCCCTGATCCCTTTCAGGCCGAGCCGCCCTCTACAATAGAGCCAGATGCAGCATCTTTTCGCCCTCTCCATCCCCATCGACTGGCACTGGCTCTGGCTCATCGTCGCCTCGTTTCTGGCCGGGGTGCTGAACGCCGTGGCCGGGGGCGGCTCTTTTCTCTCCTTCCCGGCGATGCTGGGAATGAAGGTCTTACCAGTCCAGGCCAACGCCACCAACACCGTGGCTCTTTGGCCCGGCCAGCTCACCTCTGTCGCAGCTTACCGCGACGACATCCGGAAGAATCCGCGCCTTGCCTTGCTCATGAGCCTGGCCGGCCTGATCGGCGGAACGATTGGAGCCTTGGTCCTGCTCAACACGCCGCAAATGACCTTTCTGCACCTTGTGCCATGGCTGCTGCTGGGCTCCGCCTCCATCTTTGCCGTCAGTGGCCCCGTTTCGCGCTGGCTCGAGGCCCGCAAGATCGCCATAGCCGGCCATCCCCATCCGCCGCGCCGCTTCTCGATGCTTCTGGCCACGACGGCCGTCTGCTTTTACATCGGCTACTTCGGCGCCGGAGCGGGCTTCCTGCTCATCACCCTTTTCTCGCTCTTTGGACTCCAGGACCTGCACGAGATCAACGCCCTCAAGGTCTCCGCAACCACCCCAGCCAACGGTATCGCCTGCGTAATCTTCGCTGCAGGCGGCCAGATCGTTTGGCGCTACTGCCTGCTGGCCATGGCCGTCTGTGCCATCGGCGGATACGCCTCGGCCCGGCTGGCCAAGCGCATTCCTCAACCCGTCCTGCGCTGGACGGTTGTCTCGATCGGCCTTGCGATGGCCGCCTGGTTCTTCTGGAGAAATCCTTAGTGATCGCCCCTATCAGTCCTTTTTCGCACTGGCCTCTCGACCTGATCGGCTCCGCCGCCGCTCTCTCGACCACCGTCCCGTTCCTGCCGCAGTTGTTTCGCGTCTGGCAGCGCAAGAGCGCCCGCGACATCTCGCTGACCATGTTCCTGCTCTTCAGCTTTGGCCTGGCCTGCTGGCTGGTCTATGGCATTGGCATCGGCTCACTGCCCATCATCGCCGCCAATGTCGTGACTCTGGCTCTGGCGCTGGCCATTTTGGCGCTCAAACTCCGCTACGACAGAAGACCGGCGAAAGAGGACGAAACCCCGTCAACGATTCCTTGATCTTTGACCCCTGATCTCTGTTCTCTGATCTCTGTAGACTGTATTCATGAGCCACGAAGGCATCCGCATCGCCGCCAAGGAGCATGAAGACCACGAAGACGAGGAGCTCCGCCCGCTGCCCCGCATCGCCGTCACCCCAGAGAAGGTCCGCGTCCTGATCACCGAGGGCAAGGGCATGGAGATCGATTGGGCCGACGGTCACCGCAGCTCCTGGAGCTTTCCGTGGCTGCGCGAGGCCTGCCCCTGCGCCACCTGCATCGACGTACGCAAGTCCGAGGGCCGCAAACCCGGCCAGCCCCAACCCAAACCGGCCAACCTCCTGCCCATGTATACGCCGCCGCCCAAGCCCGCCAGCGCCCACGCCGTCGGCCGCTATGCCATCCAGTTCAACTGGCAAGATGGCCACTCCAGCGGCATCTACTCCTGGGAGTACCTGCGCCGTGCCTGCCAGTGCCCCGAATGCACCTTCGCAGCCGATGAGACCCCCGGCGCGCCCAATTGATAAGGAGCCATGAGGGACTTTGGCTTCTTCCTCGACAACCTGGCCGTGGAGTGAGTATGACAGCACGTAAAGCTGTGCTCTCTCTAGGTCCTAGCCTTCTTCTCAGTCAGCAAAACCTCCTGGACCCCACCGCTTGAGCCGCGAATTCGCCGGTTAGCTCCGGTTTTGTCTGGAATGGATGCATTTCTCCTCGGTTTTCCACAGGACAGCCGATTCCAGGAAAAACTGAACCAAGATAATCACCAAATATCCACTCTTTTTTTGTTGCGCCGGTAGTTCGCGTCCGCTTATCCACGTAGAGTCTTGTCATAATCGCAGCAAGAGCGGTTCCTCAGGTACTGTTCCAAGTGCCGAGTTCAGGAGGTAGGAGTCGAAGTCCCGAAGTCAAAAGTCGAGTTCGGGTTCCGAAGCCTTGCCGGAACCACCAAGGGAGCACGGAAGAGTGACCAGCTATAGCCGCCAGGACGTGTTGCGCATCCTGCAGATCGGCTCCCGCCAGTTGCAGGCGTGGGAGCGAGCGGGCCTGATCGCCCAGCTCCAAAGCTACTCCTTTCAGGATCTTGGGCAGTTACGCACCCTGCGCGTCCTGCGCCAGGAAGCCGTTTCCGCAGCAGCAATCCGCCAGTCGATTGTGGCCATGAAGGCCGTCGCGGGAATGACCAATCCCCTGCTTGAGGCGAGCCTGGTCAGGAGCGGGGCGCGCCTGGCCTTCCGTCACGAAGGAACGGTCGTTGACCCCATCACCGGCCAGTTGCTCTTCGACTTCGAGCGTCTCGAACAGGGCTATGGGCCTTCGGCCGGCTCGGAGGCGCTGCTGCTGCGCAAGCCGGGCCCCAACGGCGCGCACGGCGTCCAGGAGCTGTTTTTGGCGGCGGTGCAGGCCGAGGAGACGGGCGAGAAGATCCGCGCCATCAAACTCTACCAGCAGATCATGGAGCGCCATCCCAACTTCGCCCCGGCATGGATCAACCTGGGAACGATCCACTTCCATCTGCGCGAGTTCGGCTGGGCCGAGCAGCTCTACCGCCGCGCGACGGAGATCGATCCAACCTACGTGCTGGCCTTCTTCGACCTGGGCAACGTGCTCGACGAGTTGCAGCGGCTGGATGAGTCAATCACCGCATATAGGGCCGCGATCGCTCTGGCTCCCCGCTACGCAGACGCCCACTACAATCTGGCCCTGGCCCATGAACGCAGGGGCGAGGAGCGTCCCGCGCTGCGCCATTGGCAGGCCTATCTGCGGCTGGACAAGAGCGGTCCCTGGGCCGAGCACGCCCGCGGCCAGATTCGCAAGCTGCTCGACCGCGAAAAGCTGGCCATCGCCTGGCGCGCCAAACGCTTCATCGCGCCGCACAGGGGAACCGCTCGACTCAGGCTGGTCAGCGCGGAAGACGGAAAGTGCTGACCCTCATATCCCGCACCAACCAACCCCAGCAAGCCCTCCAAAATACATCGGCCCTTTCCGAAGGAAGGGCCGATGCGCTGGGCTTGCAGGTCTACCTAGTTCACGGTAACCGCAAATGTCGTTGAAACCGCCGGTGTGACCGATGGATTGCCAGTCGCCTGAACCGTGAAGGTGTAGACCCCCTTAGTCGTACCCGGATCGTTCTGTGGAGGCGTCGTCCCACCGCCACCGCCGCCGCAGGCACTCAGGCTGCCCAGCGCAGCCATCACGACCAGGACGCCCAGCATCGACCGCCAACTGCGCCGCCGGGCTGGAATCCCAAGGAAGATCAGCAGCGCCAGAACCGCGCCGCCTGCGCTTTCCCACCCCCGGCCCTTGCCGGGAAGTCTGGGATAAGCGAGCGCGGCGGCGAGGGGCGCCGATGTGCTCACCGTGAAAACCGCGGTCCCGGACGTTGTGGTGGAACTGAGGCTGATGCCCGCCCCTCCTCCGCCCGTGCAGGTGGCTCCATCCCCTCCGGTCGCCGTAGTGCTCAGGAATTGGCAGGTCAGAGTGACCGTTCCCGCATAACCGTCTACTGATGACACCATGACAGTTGCCGTTGCGTTTGCTCCGGGAGTGACGCTGCTCGGAGTGACGACAATCGCAGGCTGGGTCAGACTGACCGTGGGGCATAACCCCGTCCCCGTCACGAATGCCTGACCGCTCGCGGAACTGTAGGTTGCATCTCCGCCATATGCCACATTAATGGTGCTGATCCCGCAGGCCAAACTATTGGCCGGGACCGTGAAGGAATAGCCTCCAGCCGAAAGTGAGGCTGAAAAAGAATAACTGCCGGCCGTCAGCGTTACAGTTCCGGTCGGAGCTGTCCCGCCGGCGGGAGAACTCGCCACCGCGCCCGTCACGCTCAGGCTCTGGGTCAAAACAACGCTTGTTGACGCGGGTACCACTGACACTTTCGCCGCCGAGGTGCCCAGAGCGCCCGTGACTGGGTTCGGAGCCTCTGCGGGCCATTCATTCACCACATTAGCCACATTCAGCGATCCCAGCCCGGTAGCCCGGTCGTAGCCTTGGGTCGCGTTGTAGCCCGGGGTCGGTGGAGTTACGCCAGGCAGCGTGAGAATGCCCACATCGTCGGCATAGCCGCCCAGCTTCTCGGTGGCCGTGCAATTGGGAGAGATGCCAATGTTCGCGCCGTAATCGCAGGGCATGGCGTTGGTGCCGGCGTCGATGTCGTTGAAGTAGCAAGCGGTGCTGCTGGCCTTGACCGTTTCGGCGCTGCAACTGGAATACGTCTGCTGGGCGGCCAGCTTGTAGAGTTCGGCGTTGGGATTTCCCTGGGCGGCGCCCGCCTTCTGGTTGATCAGCGCCATCACCCCGGCCATCGCCGGGGTAGAGGCCGAGGTTCCGCCCACCTCCGAGGCAAACGGCTCAGCATTGGTGGCATAGGTGCAGGGCTGGTCTCCGTTCACTCCGGCCTCCTGGACGCAGATCAGGTAGGCGCTCTCGGAAAGCAGGCCGTCGGAGGAGAAAAAGCTCACGTCCGGAATGTCGCGAACGCCATCCGTGGTCAGGCCGGGCACGTCGTTGTTGCTTTGCATCTGCCAGGAGGGTTTGATCCACCCATTGTTGTAAAGACTAATCGAAGCCTGCGCAGTCCCCGTGTCGGGGTTGGTGGTGGCGCCGGTGCTGGTCGATCCAGAGCTGCACACGCCGCTGGAACTGCTGACCACGCACCCGCTTGCACCCCCGCCTCCGCCCACAGTATCGATTAAGTAAGAAAGATCTACCTGACCCCCGTAAGAGTCAAGCGCGAAATTGCACGCCGTCTCTGCATCGTGGACGCCGGAGATGCCAAAGTACGTCTGGTTGTTCGCCCAGTCCTCCAGGTATCCCAGAGCAAGCGGACTGGTGCAGGTTTCGTTCCACGGAACCTCGGGCACGTAACCCGCTTGAGGGCCGGAGGCGCTGACGCTGGCCCCAGTCCCGCTGTTCGCCGAGTTCCAATAGGGCGCTGGGGAGCATACTGGCGGAGTGCTGCTCGTTGAGATTTGCTCGTTATAGATTGTCGTCGCCGGGCACCAGTTGAAATCTGTGCCGCCGACTGCAGTGTCGAATGGGGTCGAGGCAAGACCGCTCACCGAAAGCCCATACTCGGCGACGTAGGGCGTCCCGTTGGCGTCCCCGCCATCGTCGCAACTGGCCGCCCCCGCGTCTCCCGACGCCACAAATACGGCGATTCCCTCCGCAGCGGCGGTCTGCCAGAGATCGTAGTACTCGACGTTTCCCGCCGTGCCGTTCCCCAGCTCGCATTCGCCGTAACTCACGTTCATGATGCGAGCGGTAAGATGGTTGACGATGTAACTCTCGGAATCGTAGAGATTGTCGTCCGAATTAGAGGCTGGATAAGAGGCGACGAGCACGATCTGCGCGTTCTTGGCAACCGCTCCCGACCACTCCACATCCAGCGAGTTCTCGATCAGGTCGTCGATGCCGCACGGTTCGTCTGGATACGGCACACCCGAGAGACTGGTTGTGCAAACCGTGAGAGGCTGGCTGTTGCCGGAGATCCGGATCGGTGTGTTGGCCGCGTTGCTCGTCGGCAGGCCGAAGAAGGTGCGGAAGGTTGCAACATCGGTAAGGTTGATGTCGCTGGTACCGGCGATGGCGATGGTCTGGCCGGTCCCGTCGATACCGGCATTCCACAGCGGCAGTACGTTATAGATCGTGGCAAAATCATACGGCGTCACATCCTCGACCGTATAGGGGATCGTCTCGTTCTGGACGCTGCCAGGAACATTGATGCCAAACTCCGGGCGAACGCCGCCGCTCTTGACCTCGGAGGAGGTTCCGGCTCCCGAGGATGCAGCGGGCCGCTTCCACTGGCCGGTCGCCGCGTCTCGCGTAACCTGGCTGCCCATCCGGTGCAGGGGACGCGGGAAGAAGTTGTGCAGCGCCTTCACGCCCACCACCACCGGAGTTAGCGCGGCCGGAATCTGAGGATCGCTCATATTGGCAATGTGCGCGACGTTTTTCACCAGAAGATTGTGAATCTCGGTGTGAAACGTGCTCTCCACCTGCGCAGCCGTTCCAGAGAAACGGATCGACATGCGATCGTTCGTCACCTCATCCACCGAAAGTCCATGCCCGGTCAGCCAGTTGGAGATGGTCGCGATGTCGGTTTCAGAGGGACCGAAGTTCTGGCCCACCTCGGCCGGCGTCAGCCAGTGGTGGAAGTCGGGCGACTCCGGGTCGTATTGGCCGGCGACAAACGTTTCAAAGGCCGCCTGCTGCTCCGGGCTCCGGCTCAGTACCAGGATCAGATCGGTCATGGGAAGATCCGGGCTCACCCGGCCCCGATCGTTCTTGGCGTTTGCCCCAGGGTGCGTATTGCCCCTGAGCGTCACCAGGTTGCTTTCGTCGATCCGGTTGACGATCCGTATCTTCGGCGCAACTCCCTGCGCCTCTAATGCCGGACTGCAAACCAGGGCCGTCGAGCAGAGCATCGCACCGGCCAACACGCAATGGGGGATGGAACTCATAGTGCGCATAGTGGCTTTCCTTCGCCTTCCTTCGGGGGTTGAACCCCCGAAAACACATAAAGTTGCGGTTGCAATTGAAAACACTCCGGGAGGAACTACCTGCGGCGGCTCCCAAACCAACCTGAGCTCCAAGGTCATCATAATGGGCGGCTTCGCTTGGGGGCGGGGAAAAGCCTCCTTCAGCTCGAAACAGAGAAAACGATCAGCCTGTATAGACGGGAACGCATCGCAAAAGTTGATCCGCACACGAAAAGAAAGCCGGGGTCCCGGCAAATCCCATGCGGCTGCGCCTGCCCGAGAGGTCGGGCAGCGGCAGGCCTGATTCCCAAGATCAAACCTAGTTGGTGGGGTCTTTCTGGCGTGTGGCCTTTACAGCGGAGAGAATACCGACGCCGATCATCACGATGACGCCCACTGCAATCCAGTGCGTTGGCAGATGCACCAGGTGCGCGGCGTAAGCCAGTCCGCCGATCATGATAGAGAATCCCATAGCATATATTCCGAACGACATACGTACTCCTTGCCGGGTCAGCGGTCCAGTTGCCGGTCACTTCCATCCAAGCTGTCTTGATGTGGGATGGGGTCGCCCGGCTTCGGCGCGCAATCATTCGCACGCTGACACAGAATCGCATCGCGCGCGGCAACAGTCTGTGCCGTTTAGACCAATCGCCGCTTCTACAGCTTTTGCGCCCTCTGCACGGCGCGGACGCCGTTGACCCGGCGCAGGCCGAGAACCATGCGGTTCAGATGGTGAACGTCCTCGGCTTCGGCCACCAGTTCGACGATGGCTTCGCCGTTCTCGTCCTTGCGAATATCCACGCCGCTGATATTCGAGTTGTCGTCCGAGATGACGGCGATCAGTTCCTTCAGCATCCCGGTGCGGTCGTCGCAGGAGACGGTGATCTTCACCGGGTAGCGCTGCGGCTGGCCTGGCGCCAGTGCGCTCGTCCGGGACCACTCGACCGCAATGCGCCGGTCGCTCTCGTAGAGCAAGTTCTGCACATTCGGGCAACTGCGCGCATGAACGGCCACGCCCTTGCCGCGGGTGACGTAGCCGACAATCTCCTCACCGCGAATCGGGTTGCAACAGCGCGCCCGGTAGACGAGCATGTCGTTCTGCCCCTCCACCTGCAGCGAATCCGAGCCCGTCAGGTGCAGTTTGCGCACTGCGTCCGACATCGCCGACTCGGCGGTCGCGGGCTTGATCTCCGGCGTAGCCTCGGCCTCCGGCTGAGTCGTGCTGCCGGGAGCCAGCTTGTTCAGCACCTGGCGCGCGGAGTGCTTGCCCAGCCCCAGCGCGGCCAGCAGGTCGGCGGCCGTAGCTACGCTATACTCCTTGGCAATGCGGCTCAGATCCTGGTCGCCAATCTGGCTCAGAGGCACTTTGAACTTGCGCGCCTCGCGCTCCAGCAGCTTGCGGCCGATCTCGACGGCCCGGCGCCGATGGTCTTCGTTGAGCCAGTGCTTGATCTTGTTGCGCGCGCGCGGGCTCTTGACGAAGCTGAGCCAGTCCCGGCTCGGCTTGTGGTCCTTCTGGGTAACGATCTCCACAATGTCGCCGGTGCGCAACTTGGTCCGCAGCGGAGCCATGCGCCCGTTGACCTTGGCCCCTACGCAGGTGTTGCCGACCTCGGTGTGGATCGTGTAAGCAAAATCGACCGGTGTTCCGTCGGCCGGGACCACCACCACCTTCCCCTTCGGCGTGAAGGTGTAGGTCTCGTCGGGATAAAGATCCATCTTCAAGCTGGAGAGGAACTCGTTCGGGTCGGTCATCTCCTTTTGCCACTCGACAAGCTGCCGAATCCAATTCAGCCGCTCCTCGTCGCGAGCCGTCACTGCAGCGCCCCCGCCGGCCTTGTACTTCCAGTGCGCGGCGATGCCCTCCTCGGCGATCCGATGCATCTCCTCGGTGCGGATCTGCACCTCGAACTGATGCCCGCTCGCTCCCATCACCGTCGTGTGCAGCGACTGGTAGCGGTTGGCGCGCGGCATTGCGATAAAGTCCTTGATGCGCCCCGGCACCGGCCGCCACAGCGTATGAATCAGCCCGAAGACCGCATAACAGGCCGCCACGTCCTGCGTAATCACGCGGATGGCGAGCAGATCGTAGACCTGATCGAATGACACCTTCGAGCGTTCGAGCTTCTGATAGATCGAATAGATGCGCTTGATGCGCCACTCCACCCTCGCCTGGATATTGTTCTCGCGCAGTTGCTCGTTGAGCGTGTCTTCCACGCCGCGCAGAAACTGCTCGCCCTCGACGCGCCGCGACTCCACAGCCGCCGAGACTTGCTCATAGCTGACTGGGTCGGTATAGCGGAAGGCCAGATCCTCCAGCTCGCCGCGCACCTTGCCCATCCCCAGCCGGTGAGCCAGCGGCGCGTAGATGTCCAGCGTCTCCCGCGCGATAGCCTCCTGGCGCTCCGGCCTCAGATGCTCCAGCGTCCGCATATTGTGCAGCCGGTCGGCCAGCTTGATCAGCACCACGCGCACATCCGAGACCATCGCCAGCAGCATCTTGCGCACGTTCTCCGCCTGACGGTCCTCGCGATTGGCAAACTGGATCTTGTCGATATTGGTGACGCCCTCGACGATGTGGGCCACCTGGTCGCCGAACTCGGCCTCGATCTCCTCGCTCGTGGCCGGCGTGTCCTCGACCGAGTCGTGCAAGAGGCCGGCGGCAATGGCCGTCGAATCCATCTTCATCTCCGCCAGCACCTCGGCCACCTCGAGCGGGTGGACAATGTAGGGCTCACCCGAGGCCCGCATCTGTCCCTCATGATGCCGGACGCAGAACTCCCATGCCTTGCGAATCAATGAGATGTCTTCGCTGGGGCGATTCTTGTGAACCAGTTTGAGCAGAGCCTCGATCCGCCGGTCAATGGCCTGCTGATCGGCCTCTGACACGGCAAGCAGCGTCTTCTTCGAGGAAGCCGCAGGCGCGCCGGAACTCTCTGCCGGGTTGGACTGGTGGACAGTCGCCATGCTTCATTATAGGCCGTTCGTGTTTGCCGCGCATCAACTGCCGCAGGAAGGTAGTGTCCTGATTTGACGCGTGGGCGCTCTTGTTGCATAAAGGAGAGCAGAAGGAGAGCTCTATGAGCGCAAAAGAGAAGATGAGCTCAATTGGCCAGCCAGTGCCGGAGTTGCCGGTCTCCGATGTCGAACGCGCGCAACAGCATTACAGAGATGCACTCGGCTTTGAGATCGGATGGCTTTACCCAGGCAAAGAAATCGGGGCCGTGTCGCGTGGTCATGTGACGATATTTTTTCGGAGGAGGAAGCCACCATTCGAACCCGCCATTCACTGGGTATTTGCCGAAGATATCGACGCGTCGTATCAGGAACTGAAGTCGTTAGGTGCGAACATCGTGGATCCTCTGGAAAAGAAGCCTTGGGGATTACGGCAATTCACCGTAGAGGATCTGGACGGGAACCTCTTCTATTTCCACCATGACTAGAGCAAACATCACATTCAAATCAGGACACTAGCGTCTGGAAATGCTGCCTTCCACAAAGCCGGCCCTGCGGTTCGCCCTTCAATAGTGCGGGAAGATAGGATTGGTGAGGAACACGAACCAAACCAGGGAGCCCATGACCAAGCCGCGCACCGCCCGACCTGCCGCTAGCAAGGTGGCCCCAAAGCCTGCCCGGCCTGCCGCACCCACACTCCGGGCTCCCGGCGTCAAAATCAGCCGCCGCGCCGCCGACCGGCTGCGTTCGGGCCATTTGTGGGTCTACGCCTCCGACATCGAGTCCCTTGAATTACCCGAAGGCAACCCACCCGCGCTTCTGCCCGTGGCCGACAGCCGCGGTTTGCTCTTGGGAACCGCGCTCTATAGCCCAGCCTCGCAGATTGCCCTTCGGCTGGTCTCGCGCGAGGCGATCGATGAGGCTGGCTGGCCTGAATTGCTGGCCGTCCGGCTGCGCGCATCGATCATTCGGCGCCTCCTCCCGCTCAGGTCCAAAGATTCCAAAACCGACTCTTCTCGTCTTTGCTTCAGCGAGGCCGACGAAATTCCTGGTCTAATCATCGACAAGTATGGACCGCTGATTATTGTGCAAAGACTAGCCAGGGGACTGCATACACCCGCCGTGGTCGAAGTCTGCGTGCGTGTGCTACGCGACCTACTGGAACCCGTAACAATTCTAGAGCGCCCCGATCCACGCATCCGTGAAATCGAAGGCCTGCCTGCGCCTGATCCGGCGCCTCTCTGGGCAGAAAACCCTGCCGACCCCCTCACCAGCACGCAGTTTCACCTTAACGGTCTGGTGTTCCACTATGACGCCAACTCCGGCCAGAAGACCGGCGCTTTCCTCGACCAGTGCGCCAACTACTCAGTTACCCAGAAATACGCATGGCTGCTAACTCCGGGCGGCCGCGCCCTCGATGTCTGCACCTACCAGGGCGGCTTCGCCCTGCACCTGGCGCGGGTCTGCAAGCGCGTGACAGGTATTGACAGCTCCCGAGCGTCTCTCGAGGTGGCCGAACGCAATCTGGAAGCAAATCGGACGCAAATCGCCGGCGAAGTGGACTGGGTCGAGGCTGACGCCTTCGAGATCCTGCGCGATTGGTCTGAGGCAGGCGAAAAGTTCGATACCATCGTCCTCGACCCGCCCGCATTTGCCAAAAGCCAGCGCGCCGTCGAAGGCGCTCTGCGCGGCTACAAGGAACTGAACCTGAGAGCCCTCAAGATGCTGCGCTCTGGCGGCCTGCTCGTCACCTGCTCCTGCTCGCATCACGTCAGTTGGGCAGACCTGGAAGCCAGCGTAGCCTCAGCCGCAGCCGATGCGCATCGGCGCGTGCGACTGCGCGAGCGCCGCGGAGCCGCCCCCGATCACCCCGTGGTCCTCAACCTGCCAGAGACCGAATATCTCAAATGCCTGGTGCTCGAAGTCGAGTAGGGCGATCCAATCAACTTCTGAACGAATTGCCGCTTTGAAAGGGCACGACTTCAGTCGTGCCGCACGTGTCGAAAAATCGACATAGGCTTTAGCCCCTGCGGCATGTCCTTCGTCCACTTTGCCCTGAATCTTGACTTCTCCCACAACTGTTTCACGCTCGCGCAACGCGCTGGCTGCCATGCCAGGGAGTTAGCAGCCGGGCCAGCCAGACGCCAAGCCAGGTGCGGCGAGCCGGCGCGGGCTCCTCGGGCTTAGCCTGCGCCTTGGCCGAACGCAACTGGGCCAGCGTGTCCCGGACCATCGCCCGCAACGATTCGGCTTCAAAGGTGCACGAGCGCAGATACGCCGAGACGGTGAGCCCGGCCTCGGATGCGCGCCTGTGCAGTTGCGCGCACTCCGCCTTGCTCATGCGAATGGTGATGCTGGCGGACTTCAGATTCTGTTCGTACGGCGTCTTCCGAAAGCCGTTCGCGTCCGGCTCCACACCCGCAATGCCATCGAGGCTCGCCGCGAGCTTCGGGCTTGCTGCGGAACCAGCCGCCGCTCGCGGAGCTGCCATTGAGGCAGCCGGAAGCGGCTCGTCGAGACGGACCGGCCCCGCACCGGCGCTCTGAGCAAACGTCTGATCCGTGCTGCGATAGCGGGCATGAGTCCGCAGGGCACGCTCGTAGCTCAGCGTTGCGATGTCGTCCTCGAGGCCGTCGTCGCTCCAGCCCGGCGCGGACCTTCGCCCCGCCGGCAACGACCCGCCGCCATAAGCATCGGGTCGCTGCGCGGGCGCGGCAAACGCAGCCAACAGACCCGCAAAGCTGGGGGAGGGCGGTGTGGTCGTGGTTGCGACCGGTTGCTGCATGCCATTGAGCTTACCGTGCGGCCAGCCTGCACATGAGCGGAAATCCCCATGCGAAGGGGCGACGGATTCCAGAAGCGGACAAGCCTGCTGCCTGTCCTGAAATGGAACACACATGCCCGACCTCGCATGAGAAAACTCTCAACCGCCCGGAGACGTAACAGACCTCAATGCGATCAGTCGCAGGCAAACTCGGATTTTTCCGGGTCGGGCAGCACCCGGCCGGGGAGCCTCAGCAGTTCGGTGACCGCCTCGGCACTCATGGGGCGCGCGAACAGATAGCCCTGGCCATAGCGGCAGCCCAACTCGCTCAACAGGCGATATTGCTCGAGGGTTTCAATCCCCTCGGCCACCACGTCCATCCCCATCACCCGCGCCAGTTCGATGATGGTGCGTACGATCTGCAGCGGTTGATCCCCCTCGATCATGCGGGTCACGAAGGAGCGGTCGATCTTCAAAACGTCGAAGGGAAACGAATGAAGATGACTCAAAGAGCTGTAGCCGGTGCCAAAGTCGTCCATGAGCAGGGAAACGCCCAGCCTGCGCAGTCCGCCAAGCACTCCCAGCGCGGTGTTCACATTGGGGATGAGACTCGATTCGGTCATCTCCAGGCCAAGTTGGCGGCTCGAAATGCCGGATTGCATCAGCAGGCCCTCCACATGGTCCGCCAGGCCCTGACGCGAGAATTGGCGCGCCGAGAGGTTCACCCCCACCCGCAGCGAAAGATGGCGCGGGTCCTCATGGCACCACTTTTGAATCTGGCTGCAGGTCTCGGCCAGTCCCCAGTCGCCGATCGGCAGGATCAACCCGCATTCTTCGGCCAGCGGAATGAAATCCATCGGCGGAATCAATCCCCGCTCCGGATGCGCCCAGCGGATCAGCGCCTCAAGCCCCACAATCTTGCGCGTCTTGAGTTCTACCTCCGGCTGGTAATAAAGCACGAATTGCCCTTGGTCGAGCGCCTGGCGCAGATCGGCCATGCTCGGCCAGTCTCCCTTCGAGCTCTCGACGGCGCGGGTGTGCCTAAGTCCAGGCCCGTTCCTGCTGAAAGTATTCCGCAGCCTGCGCAATTCCAGTTGGCTCGAGACCAGGTCGGCCAGGCTCTCCAGCGTGCGAATCGCCTCCGCCTCCATCTCTTCCCTGGGCTCGCTGTGGAGAATGGTCAGGACTCCGATAATCCTCCCACAGGATGAGCGCACCGGAACGCTGGCAAATCCTGCCGCGGCGAGTTGTTTGAGGCGCGGCAACAGCGAATCGCGCCGGCAATGCTTGGAGATGTCCGGTACAATCACCGGGCCGTCCTCTTCAAGGACCATGTCGAAGATCGAGTTCTTGCGCGGCAGTTCGCGAGCCACCTGCCGCCAGCACGACTTCAACCAAACGCGGCTTTCGTCGGCAAAGGAGAGCCCCACCGAATCGGCCTGGAAATATTCGGCGGCCAGCCGGGTAATCGCATCGTAGGAAGGCTCGGGCGGGGTATCCAGAATCTCGGTCGAAAGCAGCGCGGCCAACCGGGCATCTTCGTCCTGCCGGTTCATCCGGTCAACTTCAACTTGGCCAATCTCAGCCCCGTCAATCTCAACTCCGTCAATCTCCACTTCGATCGGTGGCATCTTGACTCCTGCCTTCACGGCGTTCCGGCAGCCGGTTCTTGGCTGGCGGCTGCCCCGCGAGTGCTTCAGGCTGCGGATAGAAGGAATCGCGGCCTTCCCGGCCGGCTTTGCATTCGATCTGCTCGGTCTGAAAAGACGAAGCATGCCCGCGAGAAGGTCCGGCAACTCCCTCTTCTTCTTTATCGGAGAGCATGACTCAGGGCATGAGGTTACGGCGGAACGCCAACGCAGAGTACCGTTCCAGCGAATTGTGCGTCATTTTCGGGCTGCGGGCTGACCCGTTTCAGTCCACAGGAAGCTGAGCTGGTCGGCATCGTCCTGGATCTGCTGATCCACGCCGACCCCGGCCGAGTGCCCGCCGGAGAGACTGTAATGCAGCAGAATCGGCCGCCCGCTCGAGGAGTCCGCCTGCAACTCGGCCGTCATCTTGCGCGCATGAAGCGGGTCCACGCGCGTGTCGTTGTCTCCGGTGAAGAACATCACTGCCGGGTAGGCAGTGCCGGCCTTGACATTCTGGTAAGGCGAGTACTTGAGCAGATAGAAGAACTGCTTTTCGTCCTCCGACGAGCCATACTCCGTCTTCCAGTAAGAACCCACAAGAAACTTCTGGTAGCGCAGCATGTCCAGCAGCGGATAGCCACACAGCACCGCCGAAAACAGCTCCGGCCGCTGCGTGATCGAGGCGCCCATCAGCAGCCCGCCATTCGAACGGCCCGTGATCGCGAAGTGCGCCGCCGAGGTGTATTTGTTGGCGATCAGGTACTCGGCCGCGGCAAACCAGTCGTCGAAGACATTCTGCTTCTTTTCGAACATCCCCTGCTCGTGCCAGCTCTCGCCATACTCCCCGCCGCCGCGCAGATTGGGCAGCGCGAACCAGCCACCCTCTTCCATCCACCATCCCCACGCCGGATTCCAGACCGGAGTCTCGCTGATGTCGAAGCCGCCGTAGCCGGTCATCAAAAGCCGCTCCGTCCCGTCCTGTTTCAGCCCCTTCCTTCCGGCGATGAACATCGGAATCCGCGTCCCGTCCTTCGACTTGAAGAACACCTGCTTCAATTCGTATTGGCTCGTATCGAAGGGAATCTTCGGCTGCGCGAAGATCTCCCGCTTGCCCGTCTCCGTATCCAGCCGGTAGAGCACAGGCGGCTGAATGAACGACTGGAAGCTGAAGAAGCCGTAACGGTCGCTGACGCGGCCGACGACGATCGAGGCCGACCCGATGCCGTCATAGTCGATCTTTCCGGCCGGCTTGCCATCGAGCGTGTAGACCGCGGTCTCCGACTGTACATCCTTCAGCCGCTCGACATAAATATTCCCGCCCACAATCGAGAAGTCCTGGATCGCATCCGGCCCCTCGGGCACGACGGTCTTCCAAACGTCGGGCATGATGCCGGGATCGGCCCTTAAAATCCGTCCCATGGGCGCCTGATAGTCCGTCTTCACATACCACGCGCCCTTGGCGTAGATCGCTTGGAAGCGCGAGTCCAGCCCCCAGACCAGAATCGCGAAATAGGAGCCCGACCTGCTCAGGTCGCGGAAGACAATATCCACGCGCCGCGCAGGCACGCCCCGGTCGATCTCGATCACCAGATAGCGCCCGTCGTCGGTCAACTCCGCGCTGAAGAGATCGTCCGGACCCAGCAGCTCGTCGTGAAACTCGCGCCCGAAGACGAGCTTGTCCTCCGCGTTGCGCGTGCCCAGCCGGTGCTGATAGAGCAGCGTTCCCGCCTTGTCGACGCGCGCATAGTAGAAGCTCGCCCCATCCGGCGCAAACGTCACGCTCTCGTAGCGCGCGCTCGGCAGCGCATCCTCCAGCGTCTTGCCGGTCTTCACATTGAGCACGCGAATGCTCGTCTCATCCGCACCGCCCTGCCGCAGCCGGTAGGCCACCAGCGATCCGTCGCGCGAGACATCCGCCAGGCTCACCGACGTATTCGGATCGCGGCTCAGAGCGGCCGGGTCCACCAGTCTCTCATCCTTCGCCGTCCACCCGCGCCGCACATAGATCGAGGCCTGATCCTCGCCCGCCAGCCGCTTGCTGAAAAAGTAGCTCCCGCCCCGCTCCATCGGCAGCGACCACCGGGAGACGCGCTCCAGACCATCCAGGTTGTCCAGCAACTGCGGCCGTATCCGCGCCTGCTTCAGGTAGTGGTCCGTGTAGGCGTTCTCCGCGTCGATAAAGGCCTGCGCCTCCAGGCTCTTCCTGTCTTCCAGCCAGCGGTAGTTGTCCGTGATCTTGATCCCGAAGTAGTTATCGACGACCGGCTTGATCTCCGCGGCAGGCGGCGGCGGCGGCAGAGTGATCCCTCCGCGGCCATGAATCGTCTGTGCCAGCCCGCTCATCCCAACCCCAACTCCCAGCAAGACTCCCAATCCAAAACTCCGCTGCATGCAATGCCTCATGCCGACAGAATACCCAGAAGATAAGACGCTTGCGAATCGAAATCGGGTGCCCCGCAAGAGAAGCTGGATGAAAGCCCAGCAGAACCGGATGAAGGCCGAGGAGCGGCAGGATGATGACCCAAGAGAAGCCGGATGAAGGCCGAGGGAAGAACGGCTGCGCTTCCTCCCGTAGGGAGGTCATGAAAATAGCCCAGCATGGAGCGAAGCGGAATGCTGGGAATGCCCGTCATCAGAGAGTTGAGCCCCGTAGGGGCGCAGCGAGAGCGCCAACGCCTGAATCTCTGGGTGCCCCATCCTTGCGACGTTCTTGTTCTTGTCGCAAGGGTGGGATACCACGAACCCCAACCACCAACATCAGCCCAGCAGTTCCTCAACAATCCCCGCCGACGCCTTCAGCGCCGCATCGATCCCTGACTGGTCTTTCCCCCCGGCCTCGGCGATCTCCGGCTTCCCGCCGCCCGATCCGCCCACCAGCTTGGCCACCGCGCCGACTAATTTCCCCGCCTGAATCCGTTTGGTCAGCCCCGCCGTCACTCCTGCGATCAGCGCGACCTTACCTTCGGGCTGTGCCGAAGCCAGCACCACCACGCCCTCGCCCAGCTTCTGCTTCAAATTATCGACCAGCGTCCGCAACTGCCCGCGTTCCAGCGAGTCGGCCCGCAAAGTCACCAGACGCACGCCTTTCACATCCACTCCCCGCGCAAGCGCCTCATCCAACGCCCCGGCAGCCGACTTCATCCGCGCCTCTTCCAACTCCCGCCGCAGTTGCTTCAGCTCGCTTTCCTGCGAAGCCAATTTTGCCCGGAACGAATCCGAAAGGCTGCTCCCCTCCGTCGGAGGAGCCAGTTGCGTCACGATCTGCGAGACGGCAAAATCCTGCCTAAAGGCGTCGAGTGCGCCCATCCCGGTGATCGCCTCCAGCCGCCGGACGCCCGATGAAACCGATCCCTCGCTGACGATCTTGATCAGCCCGATCTCGCCCGTGGCCTTTGTATGTGTCCCGCCGCAAAGCTCCGTCGAAAATCCATCCGACAGCTTCACCACCCTGACCTTGTCGCCGTACTTTTCGCCAAAGAGCGCCATCGCGTGGTACTCATTCACGGCCACATCGATCGGAACGTCTTCCAGTGTCTCGACCCGCGCATCGGCCAGCACTTCACGATTCACAATGGACTCGATCTCTTCCAACTCCTCGTCGGCCACCTGCGCAAAGTGCGAAAAATCAAACCGCAGCCGATCCGGATGCACCGCCGACCCAGCCTGCTTCACATGCGTCCCGAGCACCTGCCGCAGCGCAGCATGAAGCAGGTGTGTGCCTGTGTGGTTGCGCCGGATCGCGTCGCGCCGCTCTTGATCGACAACTGTGCGAACGTGATCGCCAACAGCCAACGATTCCTTGAGCAGAGCCTTGTGCGCACGGACGCCCTGGACAGGCAGCACGCAGCCCTCGATCTCGGCAACAGTCGCATTTCCATCGGCTGAAGTGAACCAGCCGGTATCGCCAGTCTGCCCGCCCGAGTCGCCATAGAAGCTTGTCTGGTCGAGCACAACATCGACCAATTCCCCAGCCGCCGCCGCCGGAACGCCCACTCCATCCTTAACAATCGCTAATACCTCAGCGCCCGAAGCAGTGAGCGACTTATAACCTAGAAACTCAGTCTTAGCCAACTCACGATAAGCCGGGCTAGCAGATTTCTGGCTTCCACCCTTCCACGAAGCCCGCGCGCGGGCTTGCTCTTCCTCCTTGGCACGCTCGAAGCCTTCAAGGTCTATATAGAAGCCAGCATCTCGTGCCGCTTCCTCCATGAAGTCGAGCGGGAGACCGTAAGTCTCATAAAGGTGGAAGGCCTGATCTCCTGGTAAGCCTTGTTGAAAGCGATATGCATCAAGCCCCAACCCTGCAGCCAACAGCGCTTGCCTGTTAGCTTTTTTCGCATCTTGCATTTCCTCTATTACTTCGCCAAATTTGGATTCTGCTTTGGATGCAATCATCTCGTCGAGTTTTGCGAGGCCATACTTCAGCACGCGATCAAATTGCTTCTCCTCCGCCTCGACAACTTTCGCCACGCGAGCAGCCGAATCAATCAGCTCCGGATAGGCCCCCTGCATCAAGTCCCGCACAGCAAAAACCATCTGGTAAAGAAACGGCTGTTCCTGTCCGAGCAGCCGCCCGTGCCGAATCCCCCGCCGCAGAATCTTTCGCAGCACATACCCGCGCCCCTCATTCGAAGGCAACACCCCATCATTAATAAGAAAGGTAGCCGCGCGCGCATGGTCCGAGATGATTCTCAAGCTCGCATTCCCAACGAACCCCGCTAACTCGCTAACTTGCGAACTCGCCAACTCGCCAACTCTTAACCCCGTCAACTCCGCCGCCCGCTCAATCAACGGAGTAAACAAATCCGTCTCGAAGTTACTAACCTTCCCCTGCAGCACAGCCGCCAGCCGCTCCAGCCCCGCGCCGGTATCAATCGAAGGCTTGGGTAATGGCGTCAGTGTATAACTCGTCTTCTTAGTCGCCGGGTTAACGACAGCGGCCCGGTCAAACTGCATGAAGACCAGATTCCAGATCTCGACATACCGCGCCTCGTCTTTTCCAAAAGGCAAATCGACGCCCGGCGTCTCGGCGGCTTCGATCCCCATGTCATAGAAGATCTCCGAACACGGCCCGCACGGCCCCGTCTCGCCCATCTGCCAGAAGTTGTCCTTCAACCCAAACTCAAAGACCCGCTCCTTCGGAACGCCCGCCTCGATCCAGTACTCCTCGGCCTCGTCATCGCGCGGAACACCGTCGGCGCCCTCGAAGATCGTCACATAGAGCCGGTCCTTGGGAATCCCAAACCACTCCGAACTGGTCACCAGCTCCCATGCAAAGTTGATCGCATCTTTTTTGAAATAGTCTCCAAACGAGAAGTTCCCCAGCATCTCAAAGAACGTATGATGCCGCCGCGTGAAGCCCACGTTTTCGAGATCGTTGTGCTTGCCGCCCGCGCGGACACATTTTTGCGAGGTCGTCGCCCGCGAGTACTCGCGCCGCTCGGCCCCGAGGAACAGGTCCTTGAACTGGTTCATCCCTGCGTTGGTAAAGAGCAGCGTCGGGTCGTTGGCAGGCACCAGCGAAGAGGAGTGCACCCGGCGGTGTCCCTTCGTCTCAAAAAAGCGCAGAAAAAGTTCGCGAATCTTGTTACCCGTCATTTCGTTTTCTGGGCGAATTTCCATATCTTTATCAGTGTAATTGGCAGACGTGCAGCCACGCACCGGGATGCGATCTGGAATCGCCGCCGATGACGATTGGCAATGGGCTTGAGTCCGGCTTCGACGCGTCTGGACAAGGAAACTCCTCCCGGAGGGAGGGCCGAAAATAGCCCAGGGAAGGGGTCCCCACGGACAGGTCCTCGTCCGTGGGGTGGTAGAGCAAGCAAAGCGCAGCCCTGGGATCCCAATCCCCTCAGGAACCCCAGTCCCGTAGGGACGGAACGAATTCCGCCCGCTATCGGCAAACAGAATCTCCCCCTACAGCTCCAGCTTTTTCATATACTCCGCATCCAGCCGAAGAGCCTCGATGGGGTCCATATCGAACTCCTCCTGCTCGATGTAGTAGTGCTTCAACCCCGTCGCGGCGCGCAAAATCGGCTTATAGTTCACCACCCCCCGGCCCATCACAGTCGAGTGGTACTGGCCATTCGCGCCCTTCACCATATCCTTCACATGCAGCAGCGGGAAGCGCTCCGGCGTTTTGCTGAGATAGTCCACCGGGTTGCGCCCGGCCGCGGCCACCCATCCGCAATCCATCTCGAAGCAGACCAGCTTCGGGTCGGTCAGCCGCAGCAGCTCGTCGTAGAAGACCACCCCGTTCTCGACGCCAAACTCCGGCCCGTGATTGTGGTAGCCGAAGCTCATTCCCGCGGCCTTCACCTTCTCGCCGATCCGGTTCAGTTCACCCGCCACCCAGCGCCAGTCGTCCAGAGTAAGCGCCCCAGTCAAAGCCGGATCGCGCCGTCTCGGCCATGGACAAATGATGTAGTCCAGTCCCAGCGCACGGCCATATTCGATCAGTTCATCCTGTTGCGCCAGCAGCAAGGCCAATGTGTGATGCGTGCTCGTGCAGCGCAGTCCCGCCTTGTCCATCGCCTTGCGAAAATCCACCGCCGTCTTGTCGTAGTAGCCTGCCGCCTCGACCTCCGTATACCCCGCGGCCCGCACCTGGGCCAGCGTCCCATCAAAGTCCTTGGGCAGCAGGTTGCGCACGCTATAAAGTTGCAACCCGATGGGCAGTCCCAGTGGCTTGGCCGCCAAGCGCAAAGCTCCCGTGCCAGCCACCGCCGCAACCGCCGCCGTCGTCTTCAAGAAACTCCTCCGTGTAGTCTTGCTCATTCTCTCGCTCTCCTGAACTCTCCCTGCCTTATCCCTTGATCGTCTTCCCCGCCGCATCCCACGTAGCCACGGTGCGGTTGAAGTAAGAATGATTCGCCATGTGGCAGGCGATGGCCGCGTTGTTGCCGAAGACCTCGTCTTCCACGACATGCTCCCGCGTCTCGACAGCGCGGAAAAAGCTGGCGATGTGGTCGGCCGTGTCGTCATAGCCCGCCGGCGCCGCATAACTCTCCACCTCGCCCAGCTTGGCGGCGGGCGCGGGGTGCGCCTCGTGCCACTCGTCCAGATACTGCTTCTTCGCCTCCGCGGTCCAGCCGTTCAGCGAGTAGCCCTCCGGTTGCGGGTTCGTATCCTGCGGAGCCACAGTGAGCGTATTGCCGTTGATCGTCATCGTGGCTTCCCTGCCGCGGAAGATGATCGGCTCGCCGGCCTCGTTGTTCTGGTTGCAGTGCAGGCTCACCGTCACGCCCGCATAGTCGTAGAGCGTCGCCAGCAAGTCGGGAAAATCGCGCCCGTCGTTGAAGTGCGTCAGGCTGCCCGTCGAGTAGGCGCGGCTGGGAATCGCATTGATTCCGCTGATGCACTGCATCCCCGAAAGCAGGTGTACATACAAATCGCCCGCCACGCCCTCGCCGTAATCCTTGAAGCAGCGCCAGCGAAAGAAGCGCGCCGCGTCAAATGGAATAGAAGGCGCATCGCGCAGCCACGCCTTCCAGTCGATTGTCTCCGGGCTCGCGTCTGGCGCAATCGGATAGACCCATGCCCCCGAAGGCGAATTGCGATCCGAGTGCCCCTCGATCAGGTGCACCTCGCCCAGCCGTCCCGACGCATAAATCTCCGCCGCCTTCTTGTAGACGATATTGCTCACCCGCTGGCTGCCGGCCTGAAAAATCCTCTTGCCCGCCTCGACCGCCTCCACCATCGCCAGCCCGTCGGTGACGTTGTGGCTCATCGGCTTCTCGCAATAGACATCCTTGCCGGCCGCAATCGCGTCCAGCACCACCCTCCGGTGCTGAAAATCCGCCACCGCTACGATCACCGCATCCACGTCCTTGCGGTCCAGCAGCCCGCGATAGTCCCGCGAACTCGGCACATCCGCGCCCCAGGCCTCGATCCCCGCCCTCTGGTGCATGTCATACAAATCCGCTGTCCCCACCAGAACCGCATTGGGCAGCTTCCGTGCCGAGCGCAGCAGATCGCAGCCGCGAATCCCCGTGCCAATCGACGCAAACCGGATCTTGCGCCCGGCTGCCGGCTCTTCGGCCGCCAGCAGCGCCGGCTCCAGCGCCGTCGCCTTCACCGCTGTTCCCGCTACTACCGCGCCTGCCCCCAAACGCACAAAATCCCGTCTTGTCATCGAGGTCGCCTTCATCATGTCTTTCTCCTGCGCGTGCACAATTCTCGCTCCCTACCCTTCCGTCTGTCCACCGATGCCGTGATCGATAACGCAATCTGGCACCCATCGCTCCGACATTGTCTAAATAGCCCGAACCGTCACAAATCTCGCCAACTCGCCAACTAGCAGACTCCGCGCAGCGGTGCTAACTCGCCAATCTTGTTCGCAAACCACACGCCCAAGCCACCACTCCCCCGATTCATGGGACAATGAATAAGTAAACCATCATGACCAACGACAACGACAACCTCGAAGAATCTCAACCCGCCCCTGAAGAGAAGCCGCAGCCAGCCCCCGAGCCGGTCGCCGAGCTCCCAATCGACGAGCCTTCCGAGCCTCCCGAGCCTCAAGAATCCTTCGCCGACCTGCTCTCCGCCTTCGAGCGCAGCCACTCTCACAAGGGCCAGCCCGGCCAGCGCCAGCTTCAAGGCGTCGTCGTCTCCCTCTCCGCCGATCAGGTCTTCCTCGACATCGGCTACAAAACTGAAGGCGTCTTACCCCGCTCGGCCTTCGAGCGCAACGCCGAGGCCGTCAAGCCCGGCGACACCTTCCCCGTCTCCGTCACCGGCCGCAACCAAGAGCACTACTACGAGCTCTCCCGCTTCAAAGTCGCCCAGCCCCGCGACTGGTCCGCCCTCGAAGCCGCCTTCGCCGACAAAACCGCCATCGTCGGCACCGTCACTGAAGTGGTCAAAGGCGGCGTCCGCGTCAACGTCGGCGTCCGCGCCTTCATGCCCGCCAGCCGCAGCGGCACCAAAGATGCAGCCGAGCTCGAAAAGCTGGTCGGCACCGAGATCAACTGCCGCATCACCAAGCTCGACATTGCCGATGAAGATGTCGTCGTCGATCGCCGCGTCGTCCTCGAAGAGCAAGCCCGCGGCCTCACTGCCATCCGCCGCGACGCCATGAAAGAGGGCGACCTCGTCACCGGAACGGTCCGCACCCTCATGCCCTATGGCGCATTCGTCGACCTCGGCGGCATCGACGGCCTTCTCCACATCTCCGACATCTCTCACACCCGCCTCGCCAAGCCCGACGATGTTCTCACTGTCGGCCAGGAACTCCAGCTAAGAATCCTGAGAGTCGATACGGAAACCAAGAAAATCTCCCTCGGCCTCAAGCAGCTACAGGCCGAACCCTGGCAGACCGTCTCGCTCGCCGCCGGCCAGCGCATCACCGGCACCGTCACCCGCCTCATGGACTTCGGTGCATTTGTCGAGATCGAGCCCGGCGTCGAAGGCTTGATACATATTTCCGAAATGTCCTACGGCAAAAAGCTCCGCCACCCTAGCGACATGCTCAAGCCCGGCGACCGCGTCGATGCCGTCGTTCTCGGCATCAAGCCCGAGGAGCGCCGCATCTCTCTCGGACTCAAGCAGACCCTCGCCGACCCCTGGACCGAGGTCTCCCGCAACTTCCCCCTCGGCTCGCAGATCGAGGGCCCTGTCACGAAGCTCATGAACTTCGGAGCCTTCGTGCAGATCGCCGAAGGCATCGAAGGCCTCGTTCACATCAGCGAAATCACCGCCGACCGTCGCCTCGGCCACCCCTCCGACGTGCTTCGCGCCGGCCAGATCGTCAAAGCCCAAATCCTCGCCATCGACCAAGAAAAGCGCCAGATCAAGCTCTCCATCAAGCAGCTCATCCCCACCGAGATCGACGAATACATCGCCGAACACAAGGTCGGCGACCAGGTCTCCGGCCGCATCGTCGAGCAATCCCCCAGCCTCATCCACGTCGAACTGGGCGACGGCATCCGAGCCATCTGCCGCCTCTGTTCGGCCAGCCCAGCGCCCAAAACCGCCTCCGCTGCCCAAGCCTCTCCGGATACAAAGCCCGCAAGCAAGCTAGATCTTTCCTCGCTCACCTCGCAGTTGAAGAGCCGCTGGAAGGGCAACACCCCACCAGCCTCCAAGAAGCCCGACCCAGTAACCGAAGGCCAGATCCGCACCTTCAAGATCACAAGCCTGGACCCCGCCTCCAAAAAAATCGAAGTGGAGTTAGCGTAGGCAACTAGCTCCGCGGTCCAATCTCTGCATAGTTGCGATGAGCAAATAAATGGCCTGTCATCCTGAGCGGAGCGTAGCGAAGCCGAAGGACCTGCGGTTGCTTCTCGTGCCTCTGTCTGACACCCGCCTTGTATCAGGGCCGGGTGCCCCAGGTCCCTCGCATTTGGGGACCTGGGAATCCATGAACCTCAACCAACAGTTCGATCCCGACCCCGCTCTGCCAAAAGCCTGCCCTGAGAAGTGTGGGTGCCCCAGTTGCAGACACTCGCTTGCATTGTAGTCCCACTGTGACTACAATTGAACTTGGCTATTAGAGCCGCTGGAGGCCCGATGATCACTGACACCTACGTCCGCGCCCGCATCGACACAAAGACCAAGAACCGTGCCGCTGACGCGCTGGAGGCCATGGGCCTCTCCATCTCCGATGCCATCCGCCTGCTCATGCTGCGCATTGCCGACGAGCGCCGCCTGCCCTTCGAGGTCAAGGTCCCCAATGCCGCCACCCGCAAGGCAATCGCCGAGCTTGAGGCCGGCAGGGGCAAGCGTTTTGCCACCGTGGACGCACTGATGGCGGATTTGCATGCGGACGATTGAGCGCTCCTCTACATTCAAGCGCGATTACAAGCGCGAATCAAAGGGCCGGTACTGTGCAACGCTCGAAACCGCTCTTGTTTCCGTCCTCGCTGCATTGGCGAATGATGTACCTTTGGGATCCAAGCACCTCGACCATGAACTGAGCGGCGATTGGGCTGGCTATCGTGAGTGTCACATCAAGCCCGACCTGCTGCTGATCTATAAGAAACCAAACGCGGAGGCATTGCGTTTAGCTCGTCTCGGCACTCACAGCGAACTCTTCGGCTAGTTGTCAACCGCCGGGTGCCCCGCATCTCGATTTGAGATGAGGGAAACGACGAACGTCAACCAACCGAGTATTCGATCCTGAGCCCGCTCTGCCGAACTCCGTCCGCCCCACACAGGGGTTTGCAGATAATAACCCTCCGGCGGTGCACAATCATGGAATGGATAGCAACAAAGAGAACGAGTCCTTACTGATCTCTGACCCCTGTTCCCCGATCCCTGCGAGGGTACCCCCCACCCCCTCCCCCCCTGTGGAGGCCGGATTTTGCCCCTCGGATTGCCTGCAACTTTAACTGAATAGATGCTTTGCAGGTTTTTCCTGTTGACGGATCGGTAACCGCAAACCCCGCATTTTGTCCCTTTTTCATTCCAAAATGCGCCGTTTCTAGCAAAAAATGCCCGCCTTTTCGCAGAATACGAGCGCCTCACATCTCGATTCTCAGACATGGGAAACGACGGAGCCAGTGTCGAAACTGGGGACCTTGCTATGCAGAGATGCCGGAATCGCAGGGCTCTTTGCGAGTGCTCGTGCACATCGCGTATAAGTATGTGCCAACGGCTGCTTCCCAGATGGCAAAAGCGAGAGCGACTAAACGTGGATCAGGCCGGCCGAACGGTGCCACCAACGGCGAGAAGGGCAGTGCAGCCAAGCCTCCAACCAGAGCAGCGCCGAGCAGCCGGGAGCGAGAGAGCAACTGCCTGTATTGGACTGCACAGGACGCCGTCACTCCGGCCCCGCAGACCGCGCCGCCCAGGAACACAGGGATGACCAAGCTTGAGATGTGGAACATCAGTGTTGCGAGTATCAAATACGCGGTTAATGTGGCCGCAACCAGCTCAGCCGCAATCATAAGGGGGAAAACAAGAAGTGCTTTGCGCGTCCGGGTCAACAGAAGCGCACACAACAGGGGAAAGGACAAGGGGAGTACCACGCCCGATGCGGCCAGGCGTCCATATTTGAGGACAAAAAGCTCGGAACCCGCACCGCAACTCGCAAACAGCACCATCACGCCGGCCAATATCAATACGCGCCCAGCCGACATAGATCTCTCGAACCGAGTTTCCATTCTTCGCTTCCCGGTCCACGAGTATAAAGCAAAGCGCCGCTCTTATGCTGGTTGCCCCAGACCTCGATTCTGAGATGAGTGAAACCACGAACCTCAACCCGCGACCGCCGCTCAGCCGGCCCACCCCTTGGCCCGCTCGACAGCCCGCCGCCAAAGCCCCCGCCGCTCGGCCCGCTCATTCGCATCCATCCTCGGCTCAAAGCGCACATCGCCCTGCCGCTTGGCCCGCAACTCCTCCGGCCCAGCCCAGAAACCCGTCGCCAGCCCAGCCAGATAGGCCGCGCCCATCGCCGTCGTCTCCGTCACCTGCGGCCGCACCACCGGAACGCCCAGCACATCCGCCTGGAACTGCATCAGCAGATTGTTCACCGCCGCTCCGCCATCCACGCGCAGCGCCCCCAGCGGCGTCGTCTCGCTCTGGACGGCCTCCAGCACATCGGCCACCTGGAAGGCGATCGACTCCAGAGCCGCCCGCGCAATCTCTCCCGGCCTGGTGCCCCGCCGCAGCCCGATCAGCATTCCGCTGGCGTGCGGGTCCCAGTGCGGCGCGCCCAGCCCCACAAACGCAGGCACAAAGACCACCCCGCCCGAGTCCGGTACGCTCGCCGCCAGCGCCTCCACCTCAGCCGACGAGCCAATGAGTTTGAGGTTGTCCCTGAGCCACTGCACCACCGCTCCGCCGATGAAGATGCTCCCCTCCAGCGCATATTCCAGTCGCCTCTGCGCGCTCGCGGCCAGCGTTGTGATGAGCCGGTGTTTCGAACGCACAAATCCCGTCCCGTTCCCATCCGCTCCGGTCCCGATATGCTGCAACAGAAAGCAGCCCGTCCCATAGGTGTTCTTGGCCTCGCCCGCCCGCCAGCACAACTGGCCAAAGAGCGCCGCCTGCTGGTCCCCGGCAATCCCCGCAATCTCCACCCCGCCCAGCCCCAGCGTGGTCGTCACCTCGCCCACCCGCTCGCTCGACCAAACCACCTCCGGCAACAAGCTCTCGGGAATGTTGAAGATGCGCAGCAATTCCGCATCCCATTCACCCTTGACGATGTTGAAGAGCATCGTCCGCGAAGCATTGGTCACGTCCGTCACATGCCGCGCCCCAGTCGTCAGATGCCAGATCAGCCAACTGTCCACCGTCCCAAAGGCCAGCTCGCCACGCTCGGCCCGCGCCCGCGCACCCGGCACGTTGTCCAGAATCCAGGCCACCTTCGTCGCAGAAAAATACGGGTCCAGCACCAGCCCGGTCTTCGCTGAAACCGTCTCCTCGACCCCGCTCTCAACCAAAGCGCTGCACTGCGCCGCCGTCCGCCGGTCCTGCCACACAATCGCCGGGTAGATCGCCTTCCCCGTCGCCCTGTCCCAAACAATCACCGTCTCGCGCTGGTTGGTAATGCCTATCGCTGCCACATCCTTGGGCACCGCCCCGGCCCTTCCCAGCGCCTCCACCGCGCAGGCCAGTTGGCTAGTCAAGATTGCCGTCGGATCGTGCTCCACCCATCCTGCCCGAGGGTAGAACTGCTCGAACTCATGCTGCGCCACGGCAACAATCCTCCCCGCCTCATCGAACAAGATCGCGCGGGAGCTGGTCGTTCCCTGGTCCAGTGCAAGAATGGTGTTCATCGGTAGCCTTCCGCCTTCGGACCCCAGTCAATCACGCGCAACCTGCAACGGGCAAGTTAAGATAGACCCATCATGCCCGGACCAGGAAGCCAATTCGGCGAAGCCCCGCTGAGCGGGTCGGTGCTTGTGCTGCTGCAATTCGACGTCTGCGAGGCGATTCGCCTCGACAAGCTGCAGGAGCTGGTCAGCGCCCGCAAGGTCGACAAGCCAAGCATGAAGCATCCCGCGCCGGGTTATGTGCGCTACCAGAGGCCGCCAGTCGTCGTGCCCGCTGATCCGCTGGTGCTCGAAAGCGGCGAGCGCCTGCAGGGCGAGATCAAGTACTACGACTACGGCGTGCTTAGCGTGATCTTCGAGTTGCCCTTTGCCGGCGACTGGGAAAAGCTGGCTGGCCTGGCGAGCCGCTGGGTTTGGGATGTGGACTTTGCGGCTCAGGCCACGGCCATTGTCCGCGCCAGCCTAAAACGCGCCGCGCCCGCGCTCATCAAGCCCTACGACGAGTGGCTCAGCGAAGACTATCTCATCTTTCATGTGCGCGAGATCGCCGGTTCGCCCTCTGTCACCGAGCTGATTCACCAGCACGGCGCCCGCATCGCCCAGGTCGTTCGCGGAGACACCGGGCAACTGGCCGAGAGCGAGTGCAATGAAGTGCTGCAATCGCGCATCTCCTACTATGCCAACGACCTGGCGGTCATCGGTTGGAACGCGGCCTTTCTCTATGACAGCACCACCGGCGCGGAGATGGCAGTGCAGTTGCTCGAGTACGCCAACTCGCAGTTGCTCGAATTCCGCTACTATGACGATCTGCTCACCGAGGAACTGGAACGCGTTTACACCCTGCTCGATAAAGGCACCGGCATGTTGGCGCGATGGCGGCTGGCGCGCTCGGCCACGCGGCTGCATACGGTCCTTCTCGATGTGGCGGAGCTGACCGAACACGCCGACAACGCGATCAAATTCCTCAGCGACATGTTTGTCGCGCGCCTCTACAAACTGGCGGCGTTGAAGGTCGGCGTGCCCGACTACAAGGACCTGGTCACCCGCAAGGTGCGCACAGCGGAAGAGTTATACCGTTTCATGGTGGATCAGTTCAACCAGAGCCGGGCTTTCTTCATGGAGCTGACCGTCGTCATTATTCTGGTCGTCGAGCTGGTCTATCTCTTTCGCGGATATACGTTTTAGACCACGCCGCGCTCACCGTGCAGTCGCATGTTGAGCCATGAGATACGCCCAGCCGAATTCTCGATAGCGTGAACGGGGGGAGTTTCTGTATCCTATAGAGGATGCCCGCACGTTGGCGGCCAACCCCAACCCAACCCAACCGAGGAGATTGATATGGCAGATACAGTCAAGAAGACAAAGGCAACCCCGAAGCCCCGCACGACCACAGCGAAGAAAGGAAAAGTTGCTGGAGCGTCCAAGCCGACGATGCCCTCCCGCGACGAGATCGAGCGGCTCGCGCGGAGCTATTGGGCTGCGCGCGGCTACCAGGATGGATCCGCGGAGCAGGATTGGCTGCGGGCAGAGCAGGAACTGCTCAAAATGGCCTCATAGAAAAGCCTCGCCTGTTCTGAACAATTCCCTCGTGGGCGCGGGTGCCCCGCATCTCGATTCTGAGGTGTGGGAGATCTTGACCAGCGCCATCTGAGGATGTGTGCCCGCAACTCGATTCTGGGCGGGGCCACTTTGAAAGGTAGGGGCCTCAGCCCGCACATTCGATTACAAAAATCGTCGGGGCTCTAGCCGCTGAGGGATTGGTTCTTCAAACTGCCCCGTAACTTCAAACAACGGGTAAGGCGAGCCCCCAGGCCTCGACTTTGAGACCTGGGAAACCACGAACACAATGCGAGCGTTGAGCGAGCGTCTGCCCAACCGCAGGTGGTCAGCCCCTCGCACTCCCCGCCACCAGCATCGACTCCAGAATCTGGTCCGAAACATCCTTGACGGCAGCCGGCGAATGGGCTAGGAACAGCGTGTTCGTCTTGTCGCTCTCGCCGATCGACTTCAGTGTGTCAAAGTACTGCGTAACCAGCACCAATTGCATCACTTCCTTCGAAGACGCGCCTTCGACCGCCTTCTGGAACTGCTCGACCGAAAGCTGCAAGCCCTCGATGATCGCCTTCCGCTGGTTGGCAATGCCTTGGCCTTGCAGAGCCTTGCTCTCCGCCTCGGCCTCGGCCCTTTTCACGACCAGAATCTTCTCGGCCTCGCCTCGCGCGTTCGCGGCAACCTGCTCGCGCTGCGCGGCGTTGATGTCGTTCATCGCCGACTTCACCTTCTGATCGGGCACGATGTCGGTCACCAGCACATTCACAATCTCGAAGCCGAAGGTCGCCATATCCGCATCGAGTTCCTGTTTCACCGCCGCGGCGATCGACGACTGCGAGGCAAAGACTTCATCCAGCGTCATGCCGGGCACATGGCCCAGAATCACCTGCTCCACGTAGCTCTTGATCTGCGCCGTCGGGTCGGAGAGCTTGTAAAAAGCGTCATAGACCTTCTCCGGACGCACGCGATTCTGCACCGAGATTGGAATGGTGACGAAAACGTTGTCCTTGGTCTTGGTCTCCATGGTCAGAGAAATCTGGTTCACGCGCAGGCTCACCATGCCTGCCACGCTGTCGAAGAACGGCATCTTCCAGTTCAATCCGGGCTGCGCAACCCGCTTGAATTCGCCAAAGTGCGTAATCACCGCCACCTCAGCCGTGCGTACTGTGAAGAAGCTGCTCAGAAAGAGAATGAGTAGAAAGAGAGCCACTACCCCCAGTGGAATCAACATGTAAATCGGGTCCATTCATTTCCTCCGCTGCCTCATTTAGAAGCAACGGAGAATTATACGCGACAGCCAAGACTGCTGGATGAGACGGCTGTGCTCTCCACTTTTTGCCCAAAATGCTCCGTGCCCCATCCATGGGCCTTTTTTCTGGCGCATGGGTGGGAAGCCACGAACCCCAACTCTATTGCTGCTTCTCTCCCGGCTTCTCCTCCAGCTTGATCTTTTCAAATTCAATCTCAAACTTCGGCGCCTCCCGCGTTCCCCCAACATGAATCGGAACCTCGGTCCCTACTCCGTCTTTCTTGAAATAGCGGTCGGCCGGCGAAAGCAGCAATCCCTTCCATCCGCCGACCATCTTCGACAGAGTTGCCTCCAGTTTCGCGCTTCCATCAAAAGCTAGCGCGCTGCCCTCTAGCGCATATGTGCCCTTGAGTTCGATCTTCGCTCCCGGCACGGTAAAGTCGAGCGCAGGAAGCGTAATCACCCCGCCCTCCATCTGGAAACCGCCTTGCATCTCGGACAGGATGCTAGCCGGATCGGCAGTCTTCAAGTCATCCGGCCGCCCTTGGCCGCGCAGGCTCAACTCCGCGATCCGCCTCTGCATCTTTTCGCTGGTAAACAACGCCTTGTCCAGCGAAAACCAGCCGTCCAGCTTCAGCCGTTCATGCACCGGCGCCGGCCCCGGCGGAATGTGCAGCGTCGTCTTCGCCCTCACATCGCCGGTCATCAGCATCGTCTCCGAGTGGCTCGCCAGCCGCAGAAAATCCTCGATCCGCCCCTTGTCCACATCGACCTTCAAATCAATATCGTGGCCGATGCTGTGTGGCGCTCCATCAGCCTCCTCCGCCATCGCGCGCACAATCTGGCCCGTCGCGGTAAAGTGCGAGTGGCCCAGCGTTGCATCCACCGGCTCGAGCCATGTATCTCCATTGGTTCCGTCCACTCGCGCATGAAAGTGCGTGGTGAGTGGCAGTGCATTCCCAAAGTGCGTCAGACGGAAATCCGGCGTCTCCGTCTGCCCGTCAACGACAAGCTTGCGCAGTGTGCCCACGTAGCGCCCGGTCGAAGAGAGAATCCCCGCAATTCCCTTGAAGCTGGCCAGATCCGCGTGCTCAAATCTGTAGTCCCCCTGGACCGGGGTCTCGCCAGGATCTGCTGTGTGCCAAGGGCCAAAGCGCCCTGTGGACTTGATCGTCCCGCGCGGCTGGGGGTTGGCAAGTTCGGCGTCAAACCCCATCGCCGGGGTCCCCAAGGACGGGCTTTTGTCCTTGGGGTGGATCGCTTCGCCCGATGCAATGCCGCTCAGTTTCAAATGCATAATCTGAAAATCAAGCGGAAGCTTGCCCGGCTT
This sequence comes from uncultured Acidobacteriaceae bacterium, assembly GCA_963710875.1. Classification (GTDB taxonomy): domain Bacteria; phylum Acidobacteriota; class Terriglobia; order Terriglobales; family Acidobacteriaceae; genus Telmatobacter. Next base: position 828,541 of record CAVQBW010000007.1, read on the forward strand.
GCTGGTCTCCACCACCAGTTCTGCGCCGCTGCATTCCAGTGTGTCCGCCTCAAAGCTCACCGTGCCAGCCATCGCGCTCCTGGGTTTGCCCGCATTGCTTGAATCGCCCGTCACACCTTCAAAGTGCGACCTCGGCGGCAGATCGACCGTCAGGCCCTTCAACTCCACCACGGAGACACGAATTGGTTTGCCCGGCGCATAGCGCAGTGGTGCATGAAAGCGAAACTCCTCGACACGAATCAGCGGCTTGCCCTCACCCGCCGGAATCCCCACTCCCGCCACTCCCGTCGGGGTCCCCAAGGACAGGTCTTCGTCCTTGGGGTGACTAGCCGGCGGCCAGATACGCAGCCCCTTGCCTTCAGCCCACAGCCCCCTCACCAGCGACACTTGAAAGCTGTCCAGTTCCACCCGCGCATGAAAATGATCTTCCAGCTCCTCCACAATGCGTGCCCGCAGAAATGGCTCCGCCCGGCGCAGCCCGAGGTCCACAACCACGGCAGCGATCGCCAGCGCTGCCAGCAACCCTCCCGCAACCCACTTAAGCCACCGCCGCCTGCGCCAGAACAATTTCCGTACCTCCGCCACTCCCGCCTCCGATTCGTTTCCATTCTCGCAGAGCGCATTGCCACAACCGCTGACTCGGTGACTGGTTGACCCGCTATCCCGGCCCCACGTTTTCTGAATAGAAGGCAAATGCCGTAGACTTCATAGCACGGATGCAAGAGCTGATTGAAAACCTCGTAAAGCTGCAAGCGGTGGAGTTGGAGCGAACCCGCCTCACCCAGGCCGCGCGCGCCCTTCCCGCAGAGATCGCCCAGGCAAAGGCCACCTTGGCTGCTGCCGAGAGCCAGGCTGCCGAGGCCTCTGCTGCGCTCAGCCGCGAGGACTCGCTCCGCACCCGCCTCGAACGCGAGATCGACGCCCTCCGCAAAAAGGCCGCGCGTTACCGCGCCCAGCAGGACTCCCTCACCACCCCCGAACAGGCCAGCGCCGTCGAGCACGAGCTTCGCTTCGCCGAGGCCGAGGCCGAACGCCTTGAAAACGAAGAGTTTGCCAGCCTTGAGCGCACGGAGGCCCAGGAGGCAGCCTTGGCCGCCTCCCGCGCCCAGGTCGAGTCCCACGCCGCCGCCCTCGAAGAGACCTGTGAGCGCATCGCCCTTCGCCAGGCCGAATTCGACCGCGAACAGGCTGAGCTAACCGTCCAGCGCGAGGCCCTCCGCCCGCTCATCGAGCCCGATGTGCTTACTCGCTTCGACCGCCTCTGCGGCTCCCGCGGCACCGGCCTTGCCCGCGTTGAAAATCAGCAGTGTACGGGCTGCCGCATGGGCGTTCGGCCCCAGACCTGGAACCAGCTCCGCGAAGGCGAACTGCTCATCTGCGACAGTTGCTCTCGCTACCTTTATTGGGACCCGTCCATGGCGCCTCCGTTGCCGCAACCGCCTCCGGCGGCCGCCAGCGCAGGCCGCGCCGTTCGCAAGAGAGCCCCTAAAGCGGCGGCCGCCGAAGAGATTTGAATCATCTTTTCTTGATCGAGGCACAACCAATCCCGGGAATTCGCGTCTACCTAGCCAGCGCGGGAGAGTTAGGAGATCTGTGCCGGCGCTTCCATCCCGGACGCCTTACACGCTCTATGCGCCTGAAGCAGTGCGGCTGGCCTGAGCCGGGTTGCACCTTCCACGCTCGATCGAATTCAGGAGAGCGTTCGATCCGAAACGGATCCGCTCACAGTTGGGAGGCTTGGAATGCGAAAAGCATTAATCATACCCTTTGCTTCGTCCGTAGTTTCGCTTCTGTTCGCCGGATGCAGCTCGAATTCACTCACCTCTACCATGCAATCCACACAGACGGTTCCCGTCTCGATCAGCATGACAGACGATCCGCCGGCCGGCGTCTCTGTGCTCTTCTTCCAGGTCAGCCTCACGGCCGCTTCCCTCACACCCGCATCCACATCCGCATCGACAACACCCGTCTCCCTCATCACCACCCCAATCGAGGTGGACGTTACCCAGCTTCAGGCGCTCTCGGCCTTTCTCTCGACCGCCAACGTGCCCGCCGCGAGCTACAGCAGCCTGAGCCTGACCTTCGCCAATCCGCAACTGGTGATCGTCAATAACTCGGACCAGTCCATTGCCTCCACCTGCGCCGTCGGCTCCATCTGCCAACTCACGCCCACCATCGATAACTCCGCGACCGTCGCCGTCTCAGGTGCTCCGTTTCCGGTGAATCTGACCGCGGGCTCGCCGCTCGGATTCCTGATCGACTTCCACCTGAACACGATCATCCAGTCCGACCTTTCGGTGAATCTCGGTGTCGCAAACGGCGTCACACTCTCGCAGTTGCCTCCCGTGACTCCTTCGGCGCCTCCGCACTTCGGCTTCCTGACAGGAACCGTGCAAAGTGTCGACGCCAGTCAGAACCAGTTCACCTTGCAGACGGCGTGGGGAAGAACCTTCACCATCGACTCCAATAGCAGCACCACCTATAGCGATTTCCCCGCGAGTGTCAGTAACGCCTGCGCCGGCAGCTTCCCTTGCGGCATGGGTGACGGGCAGATTGTCCGCGTCCAGGTGGCTAGCGTGGAGAGCGATGGAGACCTGCTCGCAGCTCAGATCACTTACATCCAGGCAGCCAGCCAGCAGACCGTCGTCGGCACGATTGTTGGCATTCCACCCCTCCCGCTGCCCGCAGGTGAAACCATCATCGAACTCGTTCTCCACCAGAACCCGGCCGCCATCTCCGGCATTCCTCTCGGCGGCATTGCCAATGTTGCCGTCTGGGCGCCAGGATCGGGCTCAAACACCCCTACGACCTTCTCCATCGACGCTGATGGCTTCACCATCCCCTCCGGTTATACCTTTGCGTCCTCCAACGACCTCGCCGTCGGCCAAACCGTCCAGGTCACCCTTGCTTTAGGCTCACTGCAACTTCCCGCTGCACCTACTACATCACTTGGCGGCTGGGGACCGCCGCCACAGTTCTCTTTCACCGCCAGCAACCTGCAATTGGAACCCAGTCAGTTGACGGGAACCGTCTCGGTGATCGGTTCATCGGGCTTTACGCTCGAATATATCTACTCGCCGTGCTGGCGCCCAGGGGACGTCGTAACTTGCAACGTCATCGCAGCGGTGCCGCTCAACGTGGATACAACCTCGCAGACCACCTATCAGGGATTTACGCCAGACGATCTCTCCGGCGTTGCTCTCAACGATTGGGTCTCCGTCAACGGCTGGCTCTTCCCGCCCAATAGCATGGCAGCCAACCCGGTCAACACACCCACCATTGTGGCGCAGACGGTCGCCCTGCACCCGGGCGGTTGGTTCTAGCCGGCAGTCGTAACCATTGCGGGTGCCCCATATCTGGCGCAGCTTCATCGTGCCAGATGTGGGATACCACGAACCCCTGGGTGCCTCGCCCGCACCGCGATTTGGAGCCTCGCGCCCCCCGGCTGCTACCCTTGTCTAGTAGGGCCTTCCCAGCCCAATCTAGTCATTCAAGGAGCAAGCCGTGCCGCGCATCTGTGTCAACATGGATGAGGTCATGGCGGATACTCTCGCCGAGCACCTCCGCCGCTACAACCAGACCTTCGACGAAGAGGTAACCCCCGACGATCTTGCCGGAAAAGGCCTATGGGAGATTGCGCCAGTCAACCGCCAGCAGCAGCTTCGCGCCTTCCTCGACGCCGAGGATTTCTTCGAGGACCTGGCTCTCATGCCCGGCGCGCAGGAGGTCCTTCAACAGCTCTCGGCCCGCTTTGAAATCTTCATCGCCACGCAGGCCATGGCCGTTCCCAACTCCCTCGGCCCAAAGTACCGCTGGCTGCAGCGCCACTTTCCCTTCATCCCGCCCAGCCACTACGTCTTCTGCGGCAACAAATCCATCCTCCGCGCCGACTATCTCATCGACGACCAGCCCAAGAACCTCGTCCGCTTCGAGGGTCAGGGCCTGCTCTACACCGCTCCGCACAACTTGGCCGCCACCGGTTTCCTGCGCGTCAACAACTGGCAGCAGGTCGCCGATTACTTCGCCACCCAGCCTGCCTGAGCGCCGCGAAACATCTTCCAAAACTCCAGAAAACCTTTGAGCCGGACTACATGGAAGTAGTCGCTGGCGAACAGGTAAAAGACCCCCGCCGCGCCCCACACAAAGTGCATTGTGTCCGGACCCAACTGGTCGCTGAAGGGCAGCGGTGCCGCCGAAAGCACCATCGCCAGCACAATCAGCGCCAGTTTGACGATGCCCATCACTAGGTTGATCTCGGCCAGCTTCGCTGTAAAAGCCCTTCCCAGTCTGAGACTCTCGCGAAGCGAGGAAACCGCGGTACGCTCTTCGAGCAGCATCAGCAGCGGCGCAATCGAGACCGCCCAACTGACCAGCGCCCAGGCCGTGAAGAACCCCAGCGAGAGGAAGATCACCCAAATCGAGAAGCCCACCAGATCCGGCTCGCCAGCTGCTCGAACGTGCGTGGCCGCCGCCCAGGCGACAGCGCAAAACCAGCCCCAGCAAGTGACGGCAAAGAGCGCCAGCCAGGCAGCCTGCAAGCCGATCATCGCGAAGGGCCGAAAGCGCACCCGCGCTTCCATGCGTTTCAGCACCAGCCCTCGGCCCAGCCCGGAGACGACTGCCCACGCAAGCCCGGCAACCGGCAGAAGCCAACGCAGCACGGCGAAGACATGAGGCTGGTAGAGCGCCCAGGCGTTGCTCAACTGCACGACGGCCACCCAGGGGTTCTGCGAATCGAGAGAGGTCAGTCCTGCGGATTCAGGCGGAAGCGCCGCAAGAATCTGCTGTGCCTGACGCCAGCAAACGAAGAGAAACGGCATGCCAAAGAGCCAGCGCCAAGCAATTTCAAGCGCGGTGAGCGACGGCCGCCCGAAGACCCAGCCCATCTGGCCGACCAGCGACTGGGTCCCGCGCAACGGCGCGGAGGCTTTCACTTCACCACCAGGTTCGCGGTCCTGCCCGGCACAACGATGATTTTGCAAACGGTCTTGCCTGCCGTTCGCGACAGAACCTTTTCGTTGGCAAGTGCGGCAGCCTCAATCACCTTGGTATCGGCATCAGCTGGCACGCGGACCAATGTCACCAGTTTGCCGTTGATCTGCACTGGGATTTCGATTTCATCTTCTTTGGCCAGAACGGGATCGCTAACCGGCCATGGGGCGCGTAGGATCGAGCCCTTTTCGCCAAGATCCTCCCACAGTTCCGCCGCAAGATGCGGAGCAAACGGCGCCAGCAGCAGCACCAGTGACCGCAGCAGCTCCAACATCGCCGGTGCGGGAACCTCTCCCGCCGCCAGTTGCGCGTCGGCTGCCTGGATCTCGTTGACCAGTTCCATGATCGCCGCCACGCAAGTGTTGAAGTGCCAGCGGCCCTCGAAGTCCAGCGTGATCTTCGCAATCGTCTGGTGCAGCTTACGCAGCAGCTTGAGCGAAAGCCCGGTGGGAGCCTTTATGCTCTCGCCGCGCCCAGCCCGTGCCAGAGGCGCATACTTTGTGGTCAGCCTCCAAACGCGGCCCAGAAAGCGGCTCACCCCGGCGACGCCGTCCTCCTGCCAGTCCAGATCGCGGTCGGGCGGCGCGGCAAAGAGCGAATACATCCTTGCAGCGTCGGCGCCGTAGCGGCCCACCATCTCGTCGGGCGAGACCACGTTACCCTTCGACTTGGACATCTTGGCGCCGTCTTTGATCACCATGCCCTGCGTGAAGAGCCGCCGCGCAGGCTCGTCGTTCTCAATCAGCCCCAGGTCGCGCATGACCTTCGTCCAGAAGCGCGAGTAGATGAGATGCAGAATCGCGTGCTCCACGCCGCCGATGTACTGATCGATGGGGAACCAATACTTCGCGATCGCAGAATCGAAGGGAGCTTTCGAGTTTTTCGAGTCAGTGTAACGGTAGAAGTACCAACTCGAGTCAACGAAGGTATCCATCGTGTCGGTTTCGCGCTTGGCCGGGCCGCCGCATTTGGGGCATGTGACGTTGACAAACTCCGGCACGCGGCTCAGCGGCGAGCCGCCTTGCTGCGTGATCTCGATCTGCGCGGGCAGCACCACCGGCAACTGCTCGTCCGGCACTTGCACCAATCCGTCTTTTTCGCAGTGAATCATGGGAATCGGCGCGCCCCAGTAGCGCTGGCGGCTCACGCCCCAATCTTTCAACCGGAAGGTAACCGTAGCCTCGCCGAATCCCTTAGCCGCAGCAATCTCCTGAAGCTTCTTCTGACCTTCGACGCAGCTTAAACCGTCATACTCGCCCGAGTTCATCATCACGCCTTCTTCGGAACAAAACGGAAGCGTCTCATCTACGCCCGCTCCGGATGGCTTGATCACCTGAACGATCGGCAAACCGTACTTGTTGGCAAACTCGAAGTCGCGCTCGTCGTGCGCCGGAACGCTCATGATCGCGCCGGTCCCATAGTCGGCCAGAATGTAGTTGGCCACCCAGATCGGCACACGCTGGCCGTTATAGGGATTCACGGCAAAGTGCCCGGTCGGAATGCCGTGCTTCTCGATCGCGCCCAGGTCGCCCGCCTCGCGCGCCTTCTTCTGCTGCTCCAGCAACTCGTCAACCTGCGCCTTCAATTTCGCATCGGCCCCCGTGAACTCCGCGACCAGCGCATGTTGCGGCGCAAGCTGCACGCTCGTCGCGCCGAAGATCGTGTCCACCCGCGTAGTAAAAACGCGAATCCTCGTCCTTTCTGATCCCTGATCCCTGTTCCCTGCTCCCTCGTCGGCTTTTTCCGCCAGGAAAAAGTCGACATCGGATCCTTCGCTGCGTCCAATCCAGTTGCGCTGCATGGTGCGCACTTTTTCCGGCCAGCCGTCGAGCTTGTCCAGCCCGTCGAGCAGTTCCTGCGCGTAAGCAGTGATGCGCAGGAACCACTGCACCAGGTCGCGCTGCTCCACCCGTGTCGTCTCATGCCGCCAGCAGCAGCCATCGACCACCTGCTCGTTGGCCAGCACGGTGGCGCACTCCGGGCACCAGTTCACCTTGCTCTTCTTGCGATAAGCAAGCCCCTTTTCGTACATGCGCAGGAAAAACCACTGGTTCCAGCGGTAGTACTCCGGCAGGCACGTGGTCACTTCCGTCGCCCAGTCGTAGCCCAGCCCCAGCCGCTCCATCTGACGCTTCATGGCGGCGATGTTGGCCTGCGTCCACTCGCGCGGGGGCGTATTGTTCTTGAGCGCGGCGTTCTCCGCCGGCAGTCCGAAGGCATCCCAGCCCATCGGATGCAGCACGTTATAGCCCCGCATCCACATGTGCCGCGCCAGCGCGTCGCCGATCGAGTAGTTGCGCACATGCCCCATGTGCAACTGGCCGCTCGGGTAGGGAAGCATCTCCAGCACGTAGTATTTAGGTTTTCCGCAAGAGGCAGGCTCGGCCGCATACAAAGCGGGCTCCGCGGCCCACCGCTGCTGCCATTTAGGTTCAATTGCCGCCGGGTCGTAACGCAGTTCGTTGTCTTCCGCCATAACTTTTCAGTGTAAACCGCAAAGCGCAGTGGGATTGGTGGCAAGGGTACGGTTTGTTCACAGCGATCTTCAGTTATTGAGTCCACTTCCAACGTGTACTGGGCAGAGCAGACCTATTCCCAGAGCCTCTACGAGTGCGCGCCGACGAGCATCATCGACAACTAGGTCTTTGACCGTTTAATTCTGTACCATCTCCGTGCCCCATCCATTCGCCGTTTTTCTGGCGAATGGGTGGGAAACTGCGAACCCTAAAGTCCGAAATCATGCGGTCAGAGACCTAGGCACCGAAATGAGTATCCGTCTCTGAGACGGGACCCTTTTCCGTTAAACACCTTTTCGGTAAAGGATGACCTGCCATTTAGATGGTCGCTCAAGCGATTGGCCAACCCATATTGTCCACGAGGAGTGCTCCCAACATGGCAAACTTTGCCCTCAGGCGAAAAGATAATGTAAACTCCCTTTCCATGAGGTGCATCAAGGTGTCCTCTACGGCAGGGAAATAGCTTAGATTCTGAGCGCATTAGCTGTTCCAGAATCTTCTTAATCTCCCTTGACTCTTCTTCTGGCATTTTGGCCCCTTTCTCTGTTTTTGCTTCAAACATCCTCCCAAATTGCACACAGTCTAGTGACCAAACCCGACGCATCTGCGCGAATTTCCCGCGCACTGAAGTGCCCGCTTGCAAGTCCGTTCCGTGGCGCAGACCACAATCTTATTTCACCAGGCTCTTCAGCACCTTCACATTCCGCTCCTCGTCGCCCGGCTCATCCACCGGAGTTTCGGCAATGAAGGCGGAATGCGCAAAGCGCTCGTCGTTCAGCAGACGCCGGAAAGGCTCGACGCCGATGGTGCCCTTGCCGATCTGCTCGTGGCGATCGAGCTTCGAGCCGCGCGCGGCCTTGGCGTCGTTGCAGTGCCAGACGCGCACCGCGTCGAAGCCAACCGTCGCCCCAACCTGCCGCATCGTCTCGCCGTAGCCCTCGGCGGTCACCAGGTCGTAACCAGCCACATGGGTATGGCAGGTGTCGAGGCAAACGCCCACCGGAGCCGACGGCTTGAGCCGCTCGACCAGCTCGGCCACCTGCTCAAAGCTGCCACCCAGCGAGAACTCCGCCCCGGCCGTGTTTTCAATCAGGATTTGAAAGGGAGTCGCCTGCCACGGGATGCCGTCGATGGCTCTCGTAATCGAGTCGGCGGCCAGCTTCAGGCCCTGGTCGCGCGTCAGTCCCTTCCACGAACCGGGGTGCAGCACCAGGTATTCGGCGCCCAGCGCCAACGCCCGCTCGATCTCGCCGCGAAAGGCCCCGACGCTCTTCTCGCGCACCTCGTCCGACTGGCTGCAGACGTTGACCAGGTAACTTGTATGGATAACTAATGGCCCCACATCGAGAGCGGCACGAAGTGCTTTCATACGGGCGGCCTGTTTCGGGTCCACCTTGGGCGCGCGCCACATCCGCGGACTCGATGAAAAGATCTGAAAGGTGTTGGCGCCAATCTCCTGCGCCACCTCGACGGCGTTCGATGCGCCACCCGTTGTGCCCAGATGTACCCCGATCCGTTTTGTCATGCCAACAGTGTAATCCGCTCAACTGCGTAACCGTCGCCCATTACCAAAGAGGTTTTGCTCGTAATGAGGCGGATTTTTCCATTTGTGGTTAGAATTCTTTCATGGACGATCCCATGGTTTCCCTCACACGGGTCCTCACCGACGTGATCCTGCCAAATCTTCAGGTCGTGCAGGTCAGCCAGGCAGAGCAGATTGCGGCGAATGACCGGCTGGAAAATGCCATCGAAGAGTTGCGCCTGCATCTGGAGTCGCAGTTTGCCCACCTCACGGCTCAGTTGACCGCCTGCCGGGCGGAGCTGGCAGCCGCGCAGGCGGCGTTCCAGGCGGTGCAGGTGCAGCAAGGTATCGTTGCGCCGAACCGCGCTACGCTCATTCACTGAATCGCCCCCTAGGGGTCGATTCACCGTTTGTTCGCCGGGAGTTGGCCAAGGGCTCGCGGAGAATTGCGATAGAGCTCCATGTAAGCATCGACCATTGTCTGTAATGTGAAGCGCGAGTGAAACGCCTCCAGCGCGTTCGTCGAGAACTGGGCCCGTTCCGCGCCGCTGCCCGCCATCCGCAGAATCCCGGCGGCCATCCCGGCAGGATCGGTCGCCGATACCGCAATTCCCGCCTTCGACAGCCGTACAACCTCCGCCATTCCGCCCACGTCGGTCACAATCGACGGCACTCCCAGCGAGAATGCCTGCAACAGCGACATGGGCAGCCCCTCCGACTTCGACGACATGACAAAGGCATCGGCCGCGGAGAGAAACGGCGACACGTCCAGTTGCTGTCCCCAGAATCTCACTCGCTCGGACAGATTCAATTCCGCTGCCAGGCTCTCCAGCCTCTCGCGTTCGCTTCCATCGCCCACCATCCAGAGCCGCAGATCCGGCATGGGCGAAAGCGCGGTCTGAAATGCCTTCAGCAACAGCGCGTGATTCTTGACGGGCGCAAGCCTGCCCACGTAAACCAGCGTGAACCCGGTCTTCGCGGGCCACTGGCTCTTCGCTGCCCGCTCGAGCGGAACCGCTCCATTGTAAACGCGCACAATCTTGCGCGCCGGCACGCTGTGAAGGCTTTTTATATTGCTTGTGGTCGCATCGCAGATGCCGGCCACCCAGTCGCAGCATGTAGCCGCGCATGCGTACTTCAACTCCACAACCAGCCGTCGCGGCGGGGCCACCAGGCTATGCCGGGTCGAAACGATGCTGGGCACGCCTGCCATTCTGGCCGCCATGGCCGCATAAACCGTGGGCGTCGGGTTATGAAGATGAACCACGTCGGGATGCGATTCTTTGAAGATGCGGAAGAAAGTCCGCAGGGCGTCCGGCAGATGCCGGCCCACGTTCGACTGCACGGAGAAGCCTTCTGCCCGCATCCGCTCGCCGAGCGGGCCCAGAGTCCCCACTGCATAAACGGACGGTTCGTGGCTCTGTTCACGCTGCAGGCGGCACATCTGCGCCACCAGCGTCTCCGCGCCACCCACCTCCATCGAGTCGACCACGTGCGCGATTCTCATACAGGTTGGCGGAGCCTCCGACGGCATGCTACCGGTCTATCCTCGCTTCTTTCGATCGATCGCGGCAAGTTGCCGATCGCGTAGTCTAGTGCACCAGGTTCAGAACCCGAAGCGTGATGTACATGACAAGCACCAGCGAAACCGCCAAGCCGCCGGCATAAGGCAGCACGCGCGTCAGCCGCATGCGGGGAGCAATCATCCCTCGCTCGAGAGCCATCTCGTACACCACCTCAACCATGCCGCCCAAGAGAAAAAGCGTCATGACAAAAGCCCGAGACAGAAACCACCCGGCAGCCAGGAACCCCGTCAATGACAAGACCAGCAATCGTCCGAGACTGTTGATCTCCGCCTTGTCGACTGCCGCAATCGTCTTCGTCGCCAGCGGAAACGGCGCATTCTCGGGCGGCATCGGCTCTCCTTCACTGACCTTCCCCGGCGAAGAAATCGCCAGGGCGTCTCTCAAAGTGGAAAACAGGAACAGGCACCAGAAGTACAACCCGAAGACGCCAAGTTCAGCCGCGCAGACTAGCACCGAGTTGTGGGCGGTATGATGGGAATCTGTGAAATCCGACATTCTGCCAAGGCCCACCCCGAACAACGGATGAGACTTCAGCAGTTGCAGGCCGTCGCTCCAAAGTTCGGTGCGGTCCAACCCCGCGTCGACGGAAATCTCTCGCCCGCCCGTGAAGTGCAGAGCCATCGCCGCGCCAAAGACTGCGCACGCAATCAGCAGTGCGGGGACTGTCCCAATGCGGCGCCGGGCCGCGACGACCGCCACTGCCACCAACGCCAGCAATGCTCCGCGTGAGTGCGTCAGGAACGTCCCGTAGAGCAGCGCGCAAACCGGCAGTATTACGAACACGAAGTTCCGGGGAAACCTCTTGGGCTTCCAAAAAATGAATACCAGTGGAATCACGCAGATCATCAACTGGCCCAGATCGTTCGGGTCGTTGATCTCTCCCAGTCCCCGCAGACGGTAAAACAAAACGCCTGCATCGCTCCGCATGGCAAGAAGATAGGGGATCGTTGTCGCCTCTTGAGGGAGAGGCGCGTCTTCCTGGGAATCCATGTCGTGTTGGGGAGCCGATGGAACTCCATGAAGAAGAGCCATGCTCCCCTGCGCAATCACGAAAACACAGACCATGAGCAGCACAAAAACGATAGCCTGCAACCTTTTCTTCGAGTTGAAGTGAAAACACACAAGGAAGAATGCATAAACATTCGGAATAAACCCCAGAAGCGCCTGCACCGCGCCTCCGGGCCAGCGCGCTTCGATGAGTACAGATAAAAACGTCGCAAATGCCAGCCCGATCAAAGCCAGCGACTGAGGTGTCTTCAGTGCGAATGACTTCACCAGCGCTGGAATGGAGATCAAAAGCAACAACACGGCAAGAATCAGCTCAACGCGAATCGCCGCAAGCGGCCCGAGGATGGTGGCGGGCGTAAGGTAGTACGTAACGAAATAGAGAACGCTTAAAGCAAAACCCATAAGAAACGGACTGACCGAAGATTGCAGTCCTTTCAGCATAAACCAAATTGCAGATCCGAATTCGCGATAGCAACGCCCAAAAGCGGCTAAACATGCGGCGCCGAGATGTATTTCGGTAATTGATGCGGCCAGCGTTCAACGGCCGGGCAATCTCCCCGGCACTGAAAGAACTGCCGCCATTCAAATTGGCAAAGTTTACACCGGCGTCTTCTCTGAGACTTGGCGATAATGGGAACTATGCGCTAAAAACCTGCTCTCGACCAGATGCCACATGAGCAACCCTCCGAGACCGATGAGAAACAGGCTGATAAGCAGGAAAATGGGTGGATTCAGCCTTCCGAGCCCAAGTACGATTAGGACCTGCAATATGGGAAAATGGATGATATATATACCGTATGAAAAATCTCCATATCTTGAGAAGTTTCCAAAATAGCGCCAGAAACCAAAAACGAAAACTAAACCCGATATCCACAATACGTCGAGAACGCCTCCCGTAACCCAGTGGTCGAGAAGAAATAGACAAGCTGTAATGCAGGAGATGCTCCGGAAATGAAGTTTTAACCAATCGAAATACAGCAGAAGCAGTACGCCGGCGCTAAAATAAACAAGCTGCGCTGGAAACTGCGCACCTAGTTGGGAATAAAGGCTCCGCGAACTATCCAGTGAAAAGATCCCGCGCGGGCTATAAATCGAGTCCATCAACGCAAATCCGTACTTCCAAATACATGAAAAGCAGAAGATCGTTCCAATAACTCTTCTGGCGCCAAACCGGATGCACAGATAGTGCATAAAGGGAACAAATAGATAGAAGGCAACCTCAATCTTGAGTGTCCAGAGGGCGCCATTTACAGCCGGTATAACATTCGATGTGAACACGCCTGGAAGCGAGGGCGCAAGAAAATTGAGAAACAGAAGATTCGCGCCAAGATACTTCCAGAACCCCGCTCCAAAGTATTGCGAAAAAGGCAGAGAGCTCAATAGACTCAGTGCCACGGCCGCCAATACCACGATAGTAAAATAGGCCGGATAAATGCGCCTGACTCTCTTTTCAAAATACGAGCCAATGGACGAAGACCGTGTATAACTGCGATAAATAAGCAGTCCGCTGATAACAAAGAACGACCTGACTGCAAGATGCGGAGAAAGGTACGTTCCAAATGCAGAGAAGGCAGAGATTCCTGTCAGCGCGTAAATATGAAACAATGCTACGATGGACGCCAAAATCAAGCGCAGGCAATCCAGGTTGTTTCTGCTGAAGTCGGCGCTGCCTCTCACCCTGAGCTCTCCCGGAATTCCAAGAACATTATTGCAGGTTGCCAGTGATGGATCTTGGTAATTGGAGGTTTTGACAGACAAAAGAAGCGTACTCGATACTTTGAGCAGGCTGTTCTTGGTTGTTGCGCATCCGCCGCGGGCGGCCAAGGCGAACAAAGGTAAAGTCCATTCCATGAAGCTCCCTCGACACGCGGAAATCTGGCTTCTGCCGTATCTGAAAGACCGCCTGCGGAAGAGCTTGCGGCCCGTGAAGCCGAAGCGTGCCTGGGTTGCCATTACCGATCATTACGAGCCGCTGTGCGGTGGCGCATCGATTGAAACCGCGCTCGGCCGCGTCGCGCGGTGGCGCGGCAAATTGCCGCGAATTGCCAGTGACGCTCCTCGGGACGCCGCCGGCCAGTGTCCCCAGTACAGCTTCTTTTATCCTCAGGAAGAGTACCGGCGGGACCTGCTCTACGGCATAGCGGAGATCGTGCGCCTGGGCATCGGCGACGTGGAAGTGCATCTGCATCACGACAAGGAGCAGCGCGATTCCTTCATCTTGAAAGTCACTGAATACTGCCGGCGCCTGACAGGCGACCACGGTCTGCTGCGCCAGCAGGACGGTCGCACAGTCTTCGGCTTCATCCATGGCAACTGGGCGCTCGATAACTCGCGGCCGGATGGCAAGTGGTGCGGCCTCCCAGGCGAGATAGCCTTGCTGCGCGACCTGGGCTGCTACGCCGACTTCACCATGCCGTCGCTTCCCTCCCCAACCCAGGGGCGCGTCGTCAATCAAATCTATTGGTGCACGAATAACTCCGGCAATCGTCCAAGGTCTTTCGATCGCGGAATCGAAGCCACCGTTGGCGGCGGTAGGCGCGGTGACCTGCTGATGATGACCGGGCCGGTCGGCGTGCGCTTCGGCACCCGGCTCTTGCCTCGCCTGGAAACCGGCGAGATCGCCGGTTACGATCTGCCGGCGCCTTCGCGCGTGCGCCAGTGGTTCGATCTGGCTCCGGCCATCGGAGACGAGCTCTTTCTGAAGCTCTATACCCACGGCGCCCAGGAGAGAAACTTCGAGCCGTTGCTCAACGGAAGCCTTGCCAGCCTCTTCCACTGGATCGCGGAAGAGACTGACCGGAGAGGCATCGAACTCCACTGGGCCACGGCCTGGCAAATGTATCGCGCTGCCGACGCGCTGATTCATGGCCGACAGTCCGTGTCAGCTTCGGCCGCTCTTGCCACAGAATCAAACGGCTAACTCCGATGCCCCTTGAGCGGGTCGCTCGCTTCACGGCGCAACGACAGCTCTTTCTCCAGTATTCCCAACACATTCGCCACCGTTACGTCCCATGTGTTGCTCGCGACGGCTTTCTGGCGAAGCGCGACCAGCTCGGGCGTGTCCGTGGCAAGCGCCGCTTCGATGGCGCGGACGAACGCAGGCCCATCCACGGCCGTTTGCAGGGCGTCGCCGAGCAGCTTCGCCTCTGGCAGCGGAACCGCTACGATCGGTTTTCCCGAGGCCAGGTACTCGCGCAGCTTCAATGGGCTCGACAGCGAATTCAGAGAATTCTGGGTGTAGGGAAGAAGGCATACGTCGATTGCCTTTGCCCACTTAGGCAGCTCGGCATACGGCTTGACTCCGGCAAAGATCACATTCGACATTTCTCTCAGTGCGGAAGCATCCAGGGTTACGTGTCCAATGAGCAGAATCGTCCAGCCCGGTCGTGCGCGAGCAATATGTTCCAGAATTCCAAGATCCATTCGTTGATCGAGCAGACCCCACGAGCCGATGATCGGCCGTGACAGGTCTTTCACTTCATCGGGGATTTGGGTCAGGGGCGAATTGGCCATTGCGAACAGCTCTGTGTCCACGCCGTGTGGCGAAAGATGGATGTTGGCGTTGATTGCTCGCCGGGCATCAATCAGCTTTTGATTGCAGGCGAAGACGATGTCTGCAGCCTCTGTGAGTTTGTCATCCATCGCCTGCACCGCAACTCCGTCAACATCCGGCAGCTTGGAGTATTCGTCGATGCAATAGAAGACAGTCAGTTCTTCTCCGAGGTGCTTGGCCAGGAATCCAGGATGCGGCACATGAAACCAGGCGACCGTATCGTTGAAACCAAGCCGGCGAATCGCCTTGCGAATGAGCATCCGTGAGAAGGCCCGGTTCAGTGCGCGAACGGCCGCGAAGCGGCGAAACGGAACTTGCGGCAACGTCATGCGCCAGAAGTGAGGTGCGACCAGTTGCGGCGGCTGGAAGGTCAGGCGGAGCTTCTTCAGTAACTTGCGAAAATCTCGGGCGTTCGCCTTAGGCGCTCGCAATCCCGGCACCTCAACATACAGAATCGGGTACTTTGCGCCCAGCCGCTTCGCAATGTGGTGGCTGCTTGTCCGATTCTCGGCGAACCAGTCATTCCCAAAATAAATGAATTCCATTGACATCCTCTTGGGAAGCGGCTCATGATCTCTGCCCCTTCGATCTCGGGAGAAAATCCATCAATACTCCAATACAATGTCACTCCAGTAGTATCATAATCCTTACGCGATACACTGCTAAGGTAAGGTCTTTACTGGGCTTGAGGTATATTTCAATCGCTATGAGCAAGTTTAAAGTTGGAATCATCGGCGCAGGATATGTCAGTGCGCACCATCTTCGTGCCTTGAAGTCGATTCCGTCGGTTCAGGTCGTTGGGATAGCCGATCTCGACCTCGACAAGGCGAAGGTGGTTGCCAAGATGTTTCAACTGCCGGGCGCCTATGGAAGTGTCGAAGAATTACTGGCATCCGGGGTGGATGTTATCCACGTGCTGACTCCGCCCGCTTCCCATGCGAAGCTCGCCATCCAAGCCCTTCAGTCTGGCGCGCATGTGCTCGTCGAAAAGCCGATGGCTGAAACTTCGGAACAGTGCGAACAGATGATGGCCGCCGCCAGGATCGGTGGGCGCTCTCTGGGCATCGTTCACTCCGCAAGACTCGACCCCATTGTGCGGCGGGGAGTGAGAATCGCTCGTGACGGCGGAATCGGCGAAGTTGTTTCCATTGACTTTCATCGCAGTTCGGACTATCCGGCGTGGCCCGGAGGCGGCAAGCTGCCGCCCCAGTACCGCCAAGGCTCTTACCCCTTTCAAGACCTCGGCGTGCATGGCTTGGCCATAGCCGAGGCATTCTTGGGTCAGGTCAAATCGGCTGAGATCGATTTCCGCTCCACCGGGTTGGATACCAATCTGCTCTTCGACGAGTGGACGGGAATGGTCAACTGCGAGCGGGGCCAGGCTCGCCTGTATCTCTCCTGGAACGTGCGCCCGATTCGAAGCCAGGTGATCGTGCATGGCACGCGCGGCGTCATGCAGATCGACTGCTTCTTGCAGACCTGTTATGTGACCAAATTGCTTCCAGGGCCGAAGTTTGCCTCTCCCGTGATCTGTGCCATGCGCAATGCCGTCACGAGCCTTTACGAAGTGCCGCGCAATGTATTGCGATTCATGACCAAGCGCCTGCCTGGAGCGCCCGGCATCCACCAGAACATCCGCGAGTTTTACGCTGCGCTGGGACAGGGCGCGGCCTTGCCCGTGACCCCTGAAGAAGGCCTGCGCCTGGTCAGCGCGATGGCGCCGGCCTGTGAGAGAGCTGACCGGCAGCGCAATGTTCTTCGGCAGGAGCAGTTGACGCCCCGTCCACCCGCCGACGTGCTCGTGACCGGGGCAGGCGGATTCCTCGGCGGCAGGCTATTGCGCCGATTGGTTCAGGAGGGCGCAAGAGTGCGCGCGGCCGTTCGTCGGGTTCCCAAGGATCCGATTCCGGAAGTCGATTATGTAGCCGGCGATCTCGGCGATCCGGATTATGTGGATAACATGGTCGCTGGGGTGGACAACGTCTTCCATGTTGGAGCTGCCATGAAAGGGGGAAATGCCGACTTTCAGCGGGGCACGGTTGTCGGAACCAAAAACGTAATTGATGCGTCTCTCGCGCACCGTGTCCAGCGCGTGGTCTACGTCAGCTCCCTGAGCGTGCTCGAGCACGCAGGGCATCGAGGAGGCAGGGTCACCGAGAGTTGGCCGCTTGAGCCTCACGCCGATCTAAGAGGTGCCTATACGCAGACCAAGCTCGAGGCCGAACGGATGGTGTTGGCGGCTGCCCGGGAACAGGGCTTGCCCGCATTCGTGGTCCGTCCCGGAGTAATATTCGGTCCCGGAGTCGAACCCAGCTGCCCCGCCGGCAGTTTTGCCATCTTCGGCCGCTGGATTGTTGTCGGAAACGGATCGTTGCCGCTGCCGCTGGTCTATGTGGATGACGTTGTCGATGCGCTTCTGCTCGGCGTCTCCCGCCCCGGTCTGGAAGGAGCGCTGGTCAACCTCGTTGATCCAGCCGGGGTCACACAGCGCGAATTCGTCCGCATCGCGCAAGCCGCCCAACCGAAACTGAAAGTCTGGTACGTTCCCAGGCCCGTGCTGATGATCGCCGCGGTTGGCATCGAAGCGCTCGGACACCTGCTCAAACGCAACGTTCCTCTGTCGAGATACCGCATCCGCTCCATTCGCCCCCTCGGCAACTTCGATCTGACTGCCGTGCGGGAACTGCTGGGATGGACGCCTCGCGTGGGTGCAGCCCAAGGATTGCGGCGGACCTTCGAGCCTTCGCAATCGATGCAATCCTCTTCGTTGCCGCAGTGATCGGGTTCGGAGAATAGCCTTGCTCAAGATCGCGGTCGTAACCCGGTATTTTCCCAGTTCGGCGGAGCCCTCGCAGGGCCGGTCGGCCTATCAGGTTCTGCGGGTTCTTTCCCGCCAGACCAACCTGCGGGTCTTCTATCCCAACGCTAGCTATCCGTCCCTGCTCAAACCGGGCAGTCGAAGCTACGACAAGCTTGACCCCTCCTACAGCCCGCCCGGTGTGGGGGTGAGTTACTATGACTATCCCGCGCTGCCCCTGCTCTCCCGCGCGTTCAACGGATGGATGGCAGCCCGCGCATTGCTGCCGCACATACGCGGCTTTGGCCCCGATCTCATTTACGCCTACTTTCTTTACCCCGAGGGATATGCCGCTCTCCAGATCGGCAAAGCTCTCGGAGTTCCTGTTGTCGTCAAGAGCATTGGCTCCGACATCAACAGGATTGGCGATCCCATCTCGGCGATGCACACTCGCACTGTTTTACACGAGACCGATTTCTTGATCACGGTCAGTAGCGATCTGCGCAACAAGGCTGTTGCCATGGGCGCCCCCCCGGAGAAGTCCCGCGCCATCGTCAACGGCTGCGATCCCTCGGTCTTCCACGTCGGGGACCGTCTTGAGGCGAGACGGAAGCTCGGTATCGACCCTGCCGCCCAGGCCATTGTTTACCTGGGGCGCATGGACGTGAGGAAAGGTCTTCGCGAACTCGTAGCAGCAGCGGCTTCGCTTCATCCGGAGCGCCCGAAGCTGCACGTTTATCTGGTCGGCGAGGGTCCGGACAGGAGCCTGATCGAAAGCGCCATTCAGCTTGCCAACGCTGCCGCATTTATCCACACACCGCCCGGCTGCAGCTTCGACGAGGTGGCCGTCTGGATGGGTGCGTCGGATCTGGTGACTCTGCCGAGCTACATGGAAGGCTGCCCCAACGTGGTGATCGAGGCGCTGGCCAGCGGCCGGCCCGTCGTCGCCACAAACGTCGGCGGCATCCCGGAAATCACGCCCGGCAAATGCGGACGGCTTGTGCCCCCACGGGATTCCCGTGCGCTGGCTGAGGCTCTCGCATCGGTCCTCGACAGCTCATGGGACGCCAATGCCATCTCCGCGCAATGCAGCCGAAGCTGGGAGGACGTCGCGGCAGAAGTGCTCGAAGTCTTTCAAGGGGTCGTTTCCCGGCGCGCGTCGGCGGGTCATGACTGGTAGTTTGAGGTTTAGGGGATCGCTGCCTTCAGCTCGACGCGCTTCCAGTCCACACCGGCTGGTTCTCGTTCGGCGCCGCCGGGGCCTGGGCTGGGCCCATCGACGATGCCGCTCTTCTTGCCTTGGGCAGCGTCTCCGAAGACCCGCCGGCTTGCGAATCTTGCAGCTTATAGAGCAGCGATCTGTAGCTGATGTTGAGCCATTTGGCGGTCTTCCGCCGGCTCCAGCCATTCGCCTCCAGCACCTTCAGAATGATCTGCCGCTCCAGATCCTGTGTGGCGGCCTTGGTGATCTCTTTCAGCGAGATGGGGCCCGACAGATCGATCTCGGTATTCAGCTTGGCCGGGCTGGCCAGTGCCGGAGGAGCCAGATCCGCCGCCAAGGCCTCTTCGCTGCCGATCAGCACGTAGCCTCGAATCATGTTTTCAAGTTGCCGTATATTCCCAGGCCATTCGTACCGCTGCATCAAGCGCGTTACCTCGCGCGAAAGCGGCTTGGTGTTGCGGCGAAAGGTCTTGGAATACCGGTCCAGAAAGAAGTCAATCAGCATCGGCAGATCCACCGTCCGTTGACGCAACGGCGGCAGTTCGATAGTTACGGCGTTGATGCGAAATAGGAAGTCCAGCCGAAAGCCCCCCTCTTCGGCCTGTTGCCGCAGATTTTCGCTGGCTGCGCTGACCAGCCGCGTATTGACTGTTCGCGACTCCTGGCCTCCAACGCGCGTGAAGCTGCCATCCTGGAGTAATTGCAGCAATTTCGCCTGCAATGACATCTCCAGATCGCCAATTTCATCCAGGAACAATGTTCCCATGTGAGCCAACTCCACCCGGCCGCGCTTGGTGGCATAGGCCCCGGTGAATGCGCCCTTTTCATAACCGAAGAGCTCCGACTCGATCAGAGAGTGGGGAATCGAGGGGCAGGCCACCTTTACCCAGGCGCCCTTCGAGCGATTCGAGTAGGAATGCAGCAATCTGGCAAAGATCTCCTTGCCCGTCCCGCTCTCGCCCTGCAACAGGACCGGAACGGTCGTCTCGGCAACCCGTTCCAGCTTCTCCCGGGCAACGGCCATCAGGGAGGTTTGGCCGAAGATCACACCGATTGGAGGGAGATCCCGGAGATCGATTGATTCGGTTGTGTGCGACAGAGGCATAGCCGATCCAGGTTCAGAGGCAGATTTCTTCCCGTTTGCATGCAACTTGCCGGCCAAACTCAATCTACCGAACCGTAACTGATAGAAAGAACACATGTAACCTCGAAATGAAGGTCGTGGTAATGCTAGAAAGCTCTCGAACCGGTGCCCATCGATTCACTCCTTTATATGTGTAAAATTTTGCACAATATGGCGAATGAATTACCACTTTTAGGTGCTACTATGGTCAACAAGTGACAAGGTTTTGCATCCACCGGAAGCAAATCCCCCTTCCTTTTTGTGGAATTGAAGCCCGTCGGCCGGCGGAGTCAGGCCTGCACTCCCCTGCAAGATGCAGCGGGATCGTTCACCAATCCTTGCCCGGCATCTATGGCGAGAAATCGGATCTTCCATGCACGGTTTGACGGCATTGGCAGGAACCGCGATGTGAGCAGTTTGTCTGGAGCGCCAATGAAGACGAAGAGCAAGCGCGGTCCTCACATCTCAGTTCTCGATCCGGATCCTGCAATCCTGAAATACCTTCACCGCATCCTCGCGGACCGCTTCAGCTTGAGCCTCTTCACCGAGGCCTCGGAGTTGACCCGGAGCCTGAAAGAACCTCCCGCCTCCGACCTGCTCCTGATGGACTGGCACACAGCCGAAGACGGCGCCGCGGGAAACTCGCTCGGACTGCTCACGGAGCTTCGCGCCTCCCATCCGGCGCTTCCGATCGTTCTGCTGGCATGTACAGCCGAACTAAAGGATGTCGTGAAAGCCACTCGCATGGGCGCCACTGATGTCATTCTCAAGCCCTTTCGTAAGGCCGACATCGATCTGGCCGTGCAGGAATGTCTCAAGGATTCCGGCAAACAGACGGCCGGCGGCGAAGACGAGATCAAGGAAATCCCCCTCGACGAGAACACATCCTTTGTCATCTCCTGCAAGCGCATGAGGGAGATCGAGTCCCAATGCAGGCTGGTGGCCCGCGCCGACATTCCGGTCCTGGTCCTGGGTGAGAGCGGCACCGGCAAGGAAGTCGCCACCTTGTTCATCCACAAGATGTCGGCCCGCAGCCAGCGCAGCTTCATGAAGGTCAATTGCGCTGCCATGCCGGCCGATCTGCTGGAGAGCGAACTCTTCGGCTATGAGCCGGGCGCGTTCACCGGAGCGGTCAAATCCAAGCCCGGCAAGTTCGAGATTTGCAACAACGGCACCATCTTCCTGGATGAAATAGGCGAAATGCCGGCCGTATTGCAGGCCAAGCTGCTCCAGGTTCTTCAGGACGGCAGTTTTTCACGCCTGGGCAGCCGTTCCAGCGTCAAGGTCGATGTACGCGTAATCGCCGCGACCAACATCGACATCAAGGCGGCCATCGCGCGCAAGACGTTTCGCGAGGATCTCTACTATCGCCTGAACGGTTTTACCCTCAAGATGCCTCCGTTGCGCGAGCGCCGTGAAGAGATTCCCATCCTGGCCCGCCATTTTATGCGCAAGGTGGCGGAGAAATACGAGCGCGATCCCTTGCCGATTTCGCCTGAGCTCATGAGCGTTCTCGGCAGTCACTCCTGGCCCGGCAACCTTCGCGAATTGGAGAACACCATCAAGCGTTACCTCATCCTGGGCGATGAACGGGCTATCATGGACGAGTTGATTCCCCGGCAAAGCGCGGAATCGTTGGCATTTGACGGACAAGTCAACGGCGACAACGGAAGTCTGAAGCACCTCGTCCGGAACTTGAAGGGCGGGGCGGAGTCTGCCGCCATCGCAAGAACGTTGGAGGGTACGGGATGGAACCGCAAAGCAGCCGCAAGCGATCTGCAAATCAGCTACAAGGCACTGCTCTACAAGATCAAGCAGTACAATCTGGTTCCTCCCCAGAAGCAGTTCGATCCGAAGCCGGAACACAAGGCGTGATCCCGCCTGAAGATCGCCTCAATTCAACGAAATCGGAAAAGGTTGTCATCCAGTTGGGTTCAGGGACCATCAGGGGCTATCTCGACTCCCCGGCTTGGAACACGATGGAGGAGTTGCTCAGCCGCGCTCCCCAAAGCTCGCCTGAGAGCTTCCGGGTTCGCCGTCTCGAATCGAATCTCGTCGAAGAGGTATCAGCCAGGGATGTCAAGGCTATCTTCTATGTCAACAGCTTCGAAGGAGACTCGGAACACCAGAATCTCAACTTCCATTCCCGCGCGCCCATCGTCCATGGGATTTGGGTGCGGTTGCAATTTAGCGACGGAGAAGTCATGGAGGGGATCGTCTACAACTCCATCCGCTATCTCGTCGATCCGGGCTTTTTTCTGCTGCCCACCGATCCTGACAGCAACAACAGGCTCGTGTATGTGCGGAAGAGCTGGCTCGCCGACCATCGCGTCCTGGGCATGCGCAAGCTCTAGGCGCTGAGCGCTGCCTCCCTTTCAATGGAGTAATCCAGAATTCTGGCCGCTATCCCCGTCAGTTGCGCTGTATCATCGTCCGTGCGGAGCACGCGACCCTGGCACCGGACCATACAGACTGGTTGAGAGGGTGATCTCCGGAGGCAGTTCGAGCAGAAATTCAAAATCGCCGCGGATTGGCGTGCTGTCCGTCATGTCCAGATAGAAATACACTCCAAGGTTGCTCAAGTCGCGAGTAAAGCCCGGAATCCCCCGCTTTCCTACGAACACCGTCAGGGGCGCGTTAAGCCCGAAGCGCTGCCCTTCCCGCCGGTCGTTTATCCGTTGTGGTTTGCCAGTCATTGGTTTCCTTCCCAACCCAGCGACATACCGAACTGCGCATCAGGATGAATCGTGCCTCCAGGGAACAGGAGGATTGCGTTCCCAGGTGGTTCCGTGAGGGACCATTCGGTTGTACTGCGTTGGACGCGGAGCCTGCTAGCGCCGTCACGAAGGTCTGCCCCTACCGGTTACCACAATTCATAACATTGGTTACGGCTAGTGTTACTGCAATTTCAATGCCGAATGAATCGCTTTAGAATCTTTAGGTTGTTTGATTACCAAAATGCAACTGTGCAATTCGTTGCGCAGTGAATGGGAATTTTATCGACACTTTTGCCCCATCTCGAGTGAATTCGGCGCAGCCATCGGCCGCGAAAATGGCCCGCGCCCGGTTGCCGCGTTCGTCAGTCCGGCGGCTCGGCTACGCGCTGCAATGGACTACGATGGCATCATGGCGGCGCTCCTGGAGATCCACGGTTTGCAAATTCGCTTTGGCGCGGCTGAAGCAGTGCGCGGCGTCAGCCTGAGCCTCGACGAGGGCGAGGTCCTCGGGCTGGTGGGCGAGTCGGGTTCGGGCAAAAGCGTTACCGCGTTGGCGACAATGGGCCTCCTGGGACCGGCTGCGCAAGTTGCGGGGCAAATTCTGTGGCGGAGGGCCGAAGCTGGCGATACCTCCTTGGGTAAGCTCCCAACGATTGACCTTCTCAAGCAGCCTGAGCCGGGCTTGCGGCGGTTGCGGGGCCGCGAGATCGCCATGATCTTCCAGGAGCCCATGACGGCGCTGAATCCGGTCATGCAAATTGGCCGCCAGGTGGCCGAATGCGCCCAGGCCCATTTCCCTACCTGGACCGGCAGAGAGGCCAAAAAAAAGGCCCTCGCAGCCCTGGAGGCGGTCTCCATCCCCGAGGCTGCGCGGCGCTATGGGGATTATCCGCATCAGTTTTCGGGCGGGCAGCGGCAGCGAATCCTGATTGCCATGGCGCTGATCAACCGTCCGCGCCTCTTGATCGCCGACGAGCCGACGACGGCGCTCGATGTCACGGTGCAGGCGCAGGTGCTGGAGCTGCTCCGCGACTTGCAGCGCCAGCACGGGCTGGCGATGCTCTTTATCTCGCATGACTTGGCGGTGGTGGGCCAGGTGGCCGGCCGGGTTGCGGTGATGCGCGCAGGCCAGATCGTCGAGCAAGGCCCCTCGGCGCGCATCTTGACCGCGCCCGAGCATGCCTACACGCGCAGCCTGCTGGCCGCCGTGCCGACGCTTCGGACCGATCGCAAGCGGCCGCTGGCGATGATGCCCGGTTTGGAAGCCGCTCAACCGATCGCGCGGAAGAGCCAGTAAAGCAGGCCGGAGAGCAGCGCGGCCGCCGGCAGCGTGAAGACCCAGCCGGCGGCGATGTTCCGAATGGTGGACCAGCGCAGGCCGCTGCCGTTGGCGCTCATCGTCCCGGCCACGCCGGAGCTGAGAATGTGCGTCGTCGAAACCGGAAGGCCGAATCTGTCGGCGGCGAAGATGGTCCCCATGGCCACCAGTCCGGCGGCGGCGCCTTGTGCGTAGGTCAGGTCCTGCTTGCCGATCTTCTCGCCCACGGTGATCACGACCCGTTTCCAGCCGACCATCGTGCCCAGGCCGAGAGCCAGCGCCACGGCTACTTTGACCCAGTCGGGAATGAATCGGGTGGCTTTGTCCACCGTGCTCTTGTAGTTCTTGAGGGAGGCGTTCTCGGCGGGCGTAAAGGCTGGGTCGTTGTTCTTTTGCATCAGCCGGATGGCTTCGCTGGCCACGTACATGTCGTTGCGGACATTGGCCTGGTCCTGCGCCGGTACCGAATTGAAGACCTTGTAGAGGGCTACTTCATGGCTCACGTCCTCGACCAGCTCCCGCAGCGCGAGAATTGTGTCCGGCTGCAGTTGCTTGGTGCGGATGTATTCAGTGACATCGCCGCGGGCGTCGGGGCCGAGAATGCCGCTCTTGTCCACATGCCGGTCGAGGATCCGCCCGGCCTGCTCGCTGGCGGCGATGAACTGCTGTACGTCGCTGGCCGTGACGGCGTGGTTCAGGGCGTAAGCGGTAGGGACGGTGCCGATCAGGATCAGCATGATCAGGCCCATGCCCTTCTGTCCGTCATTCGAGCCGTGAAAGAAGCTCACGCCGGTGCAGGTGAGCACCATCAGCGCGCGAATTGGCCACGGCGGCGGCTGATTGTCTTTAGGTGCCTCATAGAGCGAGGGGTACTTGATCAGCCGCTTGGAGATGTAGAGCAACAGTCCGGCGCAGATAAAGCCGACGATCGGCGAAATCAGCAGCGCCTTGAGAACCTTGGTGGCCTGTTCCCAGTCCACGCCTGAGGTTCCCGTGCGCGCGTGCATCAGTTGGTTGGCGATGCCCACGCCGATGATCGAGCCGACCATGGTGTGCGAGCTCGAGGCCGGGAGCCCGAACCACCAGGTGCTCAGGTTCCAAAGAATGGCGGCGATCAGCAGGGCAAAGACCATGGCGAAGCCTGCGCCGGAGCTGACCTGAAGGATCAACTCGACAGGCAGCAGCGTGATGACGGCGAAGGCGACCGTGCCGGACGAGAAGAGCACCCCGGCCAGGTTGCAGAGTCCGGACCAGACCACGGCAATGCTGGGCTCGAGCGAGTGTGTATAGATGACCGTGGCGACTGCGTTGGCCGTGTCGTGGAAGCCGTTCACAAACTCGAAGCCAAGCGCGATCATCAGCGCAAGGCCGAGCAGCATATAAGGCCAGATGCTTGTGATGGTGACCGTATCGAGGTCTTCGGCCACGTGGTAGGCGATGTAGCAGAGGCCGCCGGCCAGGGCCAGCAGGAACACTGCGATGCCCGCGCGGCTGGGCGCCTTGATCAGCTTC
Source organism: uncultured Acidobacteriaceae bacterium (assembly GCA_963710875.1). Lineage (GTDB taxonomy): Bacteria > Acidobacteriota > Terriglobia > Terriglobales > Acidobacteriaceae > Telmatobacter. The sequence goes on from CAVQBW010000007.1 coordinate 854,407, forward strand.
CGGTCAAGCAGGGATACGCCCGATGCCGCCGCACTCACCGTGGTAGCCATCTCGGCCATCAGAGTTCACCAATGCGGCCGGAGAGATTCCGGACACGCCTGGGCCTCCTGAGTCGAGACTCAACAACATTCAATAGCAAATAAAAAGGGGATCGCTTGTGGCGGGAGAGAGAAGAGCCGGATAAATGGGCGTCCATAAAACCCCAACAACCGCAGTCTCGCGCAGTTGATTGCGTCGCCAGATCATGAAATTAACCTGACTGCAACAATTCTATACCGGCCAGGGGGGAGCCTGGGAAGACAGGAATGGTACGGCGGTGGAAATCCTTCCCGCCCAGGAAACTGTGGGATCAGGAATCCGCAAGCCGCTCCAAGGCGTCATGGTATCTATCAATTATGCGTTTCGCGGTCTCTAGTTTCTTCGTGAGTTCGGGGTCGCTATTGGCCATTTCCTCAAGGTCTGCCCAGCGAGAGCTGCGAGGATTATTATCCTTCTTCGTCTTTTCTTCCATTCACGTAACCTCCTCCAAGGCTTCACGACGCCGTTTCTAGACGGCAAGCAGTTGTGGTTGAAATCCGGTCTCTTCCTCGATTGAGATCGGTTCACCACGAAGGACGGCATCGTGCAGCTCCCTCATTCGTGACACAGGGAGTCCCTTGGGCATGAACCTGAGCAGCGAAGCGGCAACATACTCGCGATTCACTTCAAAGGCGAGCCAGCGACGCCCCTCAGCTTCAGCTACCATGCCCGTCGTATTGGAGCCGGCGAATATGTCCACGACGAGGTCGCCGGGGTCGGTCAGCATGCGAACGAAGAACTCAGGCAGTTTCGAAGGAAACCGCGCTGGATGCCCCTTAACCCCTATTTCCTTGCAAGCACCAAGGTACACGCCGTTGCTTTCGGAGTTCGGAATCTGCAATAGGTTTGAAGGAATGGCACCCCCGTTGTCAGTCGCGAAAGCAAGACCAATCTCATGTCCGGAGGGCCGTTGTTTGGGGGTGTAAAAGGCAGTCGGGTCCTCCAGCAACTTCTTCATTCGTGGGCTGTACTCAGTCAACACGTTGGAAACGTTCGCCTTTGGCCATTCTGAGCGCGAAAACCACCAGAGCGTATTGACCGTATCCTTAGCCCGCAGTTTTCGTTTGTTCACCCACTCGATGGGACTGGGCAGCTTGGAAGGGTTGTGCCAGAAGAACTCCTGCGCCAGATGGAACCTAAGTTCGTCACAGAATCGCAGCAGAGTCCGAAACTGATAGAGGCTGCGAACCGGAACACCCTTCCGATAGGCTCCCCCAAGATCCAGGACAAAACTACCATCCTCGCGTAGCTTTCGGTACACTGTCCGCCCAAACTCCAGCAACCAATCCACATATTCACTCTCGTCGAGATTGCCATATTCCTTTTGCCGCTGGAGAGCGAAAGGAGGACTGGTAATGACCAAGTTGACGGAGCCGTCGGGCAAATCCTCGAGCAATTTGAGCGAGTCGCCGACATACGCCGAACCGAGTTGTGTCGTGTACGCGGGTTTCACGGAATCGCGGGTAGCCAACATCGTTACCTCATACAGTCTATAGACTGTAGATTTCAGCTTAGCACGGGTCGAGCATGAAAGACGATGAAACCCTCGAAATCTCAGATTACCGCTCGTGCGAGGTTTGCTGTCAACTTGAGATCGGCGCGATTGGCGCGTGGTCTTTCACAAGAGGAATTGGCGGCACGAGCTGGCCTGCATCGGAACTACATCGGGAGCGTTGAGCGAAACGAGAAAAACATATCCATCGACAGTATGGAACGGCTTGCGATTGTCCTGGGTGTAGATGTTGTGGACCTCCTGGCGCGGGAGCAAACATGAAGCCACATCCCGATCACGCGAAATTCCGTAAGCTGTGGCCGAGCGTCCGGCATCTACAAGAACTGGCATCCACACATGGAATAGACGACATATTTCAGGACAATGGCGGCAAAATACTCCAAGTCTTGCTATGCACAGGGCTGAGGATCATACCAGGGCGTGAGGGAAACGACGCCCGGGACGAGAGCGGCCGGGAATACGAAATGAAGTCGATAAATGAGCGGCTGACACAGGGCTTTTCCACTCACCACCACATGAATCCGCACATTATCGCGAAATACCGGCAAGTGGATTGGATTTTTGCTGTGTACAACGGAATCGAGCTGATTGAGATTTATCTTATGACTCCCGCACAGATCGAGCCTTACTTCGCCAAGTGGGCTAGGAAGTGGGCCGAGGACGGTAATAAGGACATCAATAATCCCAAGATTCCGTTGAAGTTCGTACGTAAAACTGGGAAGCGCATCTACACCGCTCCCGAAACTGCATAAATCATTCCCCTACCGCCAATCATCCCGGGCGTTTATCAGGCCTTCGCTCATGGCGGCGTCGAAGCCCGAGTGTTTCTTGATGAAGATCTCGCTGAACTGGCGGTCCTGGCGCAGCAGGATCGCCTGCAGCCGGACCATTTCCAGCAGCGCCAGAAACATGGCGATCAGCGCCCGCTCCGAGTGTGTATGGCTCAACAGGCGGCGCAGGGCCACCGGCTTGTCGTCCATGGCCAGGCGGCGCGCGAGGAACTGGATCATCTGGCCGACGGTGACCGAGTCCTCCGTGACATCGAGAACCGGACGGCTTCGGGCGCGCTCCAGAATGTCGCGGAAGATGCGCACCAGATCGTCGGTGTCGGCGGCGATCTCCGGCTCGGCGGCCTCGTCGTCCTTGAACTCGCGCAGGCCGGGATTGGTCCAGGTGGCGGCTTCGAGCATCTGCTTCTGTTGCAGCATCTGGGCGGCGTTCTTGAAGCGCTCGTGCTCCAGCAGCCGCTCCACCAGCTCGCGCCGGGGATCCTCGTCGGCCTCTTCCTGCTCCGAAGCCGTGCGCGGCAGCAGCATCTTGCTCTTGATGTGGATCAGCAGCGAAGCGGTATAGATGAACTCGCCCGCCACGTCCATGTCTCCCGCCTTGAGCTGGTTGACGTAGGCCAGGAACTGGGCCGTGATCTTGGCGATGGGAATATCGTAGATGTCGATGTCCTGCTTGCGAATCAGGTCCAGCAGCAGGTCGAGCGGCCCGTCATACACCTGGCCCACGATCACTGAAAAAGGCGATTGCTCGGCACTCTCGTCCAGCTTTTTTTGCCGGGCGGCCTGCTTTGCCGCGGCCTTCTCCTCCGCCGTCGGCTGGGTGTGCAGCACCAACTGGCCCGAGGGTTCCTGGGCGGGCTCGGCCACCGGCTCTGCCTGGTTGGCATGCGCGGCGGCGAGATCGATTTCGGATTGAGGAGACGGATCGGTCAAAGCTGCTTCTTCTTCAGGGTTTCTTTCAAACTAATTCAAAAGCTCATCTTTGCGACAAATTTGGGGGCTGTTAATCCACAAATCAGCTTGAAATTCCGGCAAATGCCTTCCATCGCTCTTCACCGCCACGAAATTGAACGTCCAAGCAGGCGCCTACTTGTTCTCGTTGCCGGTGAGGCGAAAAGTGATCGTGCCCCAGAAGAGGCGGGCGCGCATCTGCACCGGCAGGTGGCGCTCGTCGTCGGTGTACCAGATCCAGATGTTGCCGCGATTCTTCACCACGCCTGCATCGGCGGTGGGCTGCACGCGGAGGGTTTTGAACGTGCCCAGCGGCGTCTTGATCTCCTCGCGGCCTTCCACCTTCATGGTCACCTGCACGATGCGCATCGCGTCCACCACCGGAAGCACGAAGTTGTGCCCCAGCACGATCGGTTGCGAGGAGGCGTAGAAGATGCCCGTGAGCAGATCGGTCACGCAGCCGGAGACGGGCGATTCGATGTGCTGGGTCTGCCCGGTGACCGGATTTCTCTCATTCAGAATCGACCGGTTCTGCGCATAGTCCACATGGAGCGTCGAAATCTTCTGCCGCCGCCCCTCGACCGTCTGCTTGTTGAAGTCGTCGGTGCAGCCCCGCGTCCGGTCAAAGCTCGACTGGAAGCGGTCGCTGACATGAAAGAGCAGATTGATGGCGCCGCTGGTGTCCGCGCTGGCGGTGATATTCTCGCGTGTATCGGCAGCCTCGAAGCGCACCACCGCCAGCCCCGCGGGAAAGACGCGCCAGTCCACCGAGTAAGTGAGCGTCTGCTTTTGCGGGAAGCTGTAGCCGGCGCGCGGAGGCGGCAGCTGCGGCGCCTGCTGGGCAAGTATCGTGGGAGCCCCCGCGGCCAGCATGAGCGCGCAGAGTATCGCTGTTCCAGTTATGCGCGTCTTCACCTCGGGTCTCGCTCCTCTTTGAATGAACTTCCCGGCCGCAAAAAACCGCTCATCGAGGCACATTCACAAATGCGGCAAGCGCCGGCCGCAGAAGAAAAAGGCTGAGGTAAAGCAGAGTGGCCCCTATCCCTGCATTGTACTCGCGGTGACGCATGTAAAGCGAAAGAGAAAAGCCGCCTCGCGCGCCTTCCCTTCCCGCAATCCTCGCCGCCGCAAACCTGGGAATCAGCCGCGGCACCTGCCGGCAATACTCGTCGAAGCCGGGGAAGGCAGCCCGCAGAAACCGCTCCTCCGAGGCGATGACCGGAACGTAGATCACCGTAAAGCCCACGGCCAGCGCCAGCGCCACCGGCCAACTGAGCAGCGCCACCGCGAAGCCGGCGGCAATCAGCATCGAGCCCAGATAGAGCGGGTTGCGAACGTGCGCGTAGGGGCCGGTCACCGTCAGTTCGCGATTCTTCTTTACATATCCGGCGGCGTAGGCGCGGAGCCAGAGTCCAGGCACGACCAGCGCCAGGCTCCAGGCCACGGCGGCCGGCCGGGGCGCCCGCCTCCAGAGCTCGAAGAGGTAGAGTGCCGCCGCAAGAAAGCCCAGCGGCACGCGAATGCGCCGGGCAACGCCCTGCCAGCGAGCGATCCAGTCCGGTTGCCGAAAGTCGAATTGTGTGGATGCGGGCTGGTTCATTCGTCGGCTTCGAGACCGGTCTCAGGATAAAGCAAGGCCTCGGCCGCGCGCAGCACGTCGTCCGGCTGGATGGTGAGCAATCCTGTCTCCGGCGACTCGTGGCGGCTGTGGTCGCGGCGGCTTTGCGGGCTGCGGAGGACTCGAAAACTCGTCCCGAAGGGCCCATTGCGGCTGGGGTCGGTCGGGCCATAGATTCCCACCACCGGCCGGCCCAGAGCGCAGGCCAGGTGCAGCGGGCCAGTGTCGCCGGCAACGACCAGGGCAACCCGTCGCGTGACGGCGATGAGCTGGGCCAGAGTGCAGGCCAGCGGGATGGCCGCGCCGCCGGTTCCGCGGGCGATGACCTCGGCCAGCTTCTCTTCGCCCGGCCCGGCATTCACCAGAATGCGGAAGCCAAGGTCGATGAACCCCTGGGCCACGGCGTCGTAGCGCTGCACCGGCCATCGCTTGGCGCCCCAGCCCGCGCCGGGATTGATCAGCACGGAGGGCTGGCTTCCACCTCGCGCGCCCGCGTTTGCGGGCAGGATTTCGGCAGCCCAGGCCTCGGCGGCCGGATCGACGGGCAGCAGCGGCGAGACCGGGGTCAGCTTGTCCCCGGCAATGGCCGCGGCCAGCTCCACATCCTGCTCGACGACATGCGCGCCGTGGGTGGCCACGCGCTCTCGAAAGAGCCAGCGCGCCGGCAGTTCGCGCGGATTGGCCTCGCCAATGACCCTCCGGCAGCCAGCCAGTCTCGCCACCACCGCCGAGCGGATCGCTCCCTGCAAGTCGATCACGGCGTCGTAATCGCCGGCCCGAAGCGCCGCGCGCAATACCTTGATTTCATGCAGGGTCTTGCGGCTGAATGGAGCTTTCCGCCACTCCTTGGTCGGGGCAAAATGCAGGTGGTCAACCAGTGGCCGAGCAGAGTTTCGGGTGCTTTGAAAGGACGCGGTATCACTGGCTGCGGAGAGACTCGATCCGGAGGGAGGCGGGGATTTCAACCCCCGCATAACATCAACAGGATCAATGCGGGCTTTAGCCCCGGAAAGAGGCTCCGGCGAGGAAGAAGAAAGAGGAGAAGACGCATCTTCGGCGCTCGACAACGCGCTCCAGCGCGGCTCGACCACCCAGTCGATCACCCACTCCGGATGAGCCTGCCGCAGAGCCGTCACTGCCGGTAGCGCGTGCAGAATGTCCCCCATCGCGCCCAATCGGACCACAAGCAAGCGAAAGTTGGACTCGGTCAGCAAGCTCTGATTTTCTCACAGAGGCGCGTGCGCCGGAGCGAACCCTAACCAGCCGAGCATGGCAACTGCATGAACCTGTTTTGCAGATGATTTCCGGCATTCTGCTAACCTGAAGCTGGGTAGGCCCTCCAGAATGGGCCGGCTCGGCTTCTACACCACCGGGAAAAATACCCACCCCCCCGGGGTCCGATTTTCCGTTTGTTCGCTTTTCTCTGTCAGACCTCAGACAGGGTTCATGCGTCCATGCAATTGCCTTGGAAGCGAGGCCCTGGCAAAGAGCAGCCGCGGAGGCCGGCTATTACAATGAAATCGCAGGCGCAGAGCCTCTTAAGGAGCACATCGAGTGGCGCAACGCACCTTCAGCATCGTCAAGCCGGACGCGGTTCGCAAAGGCTTCACCGGGGCAATTCTGGCGGAGATCGAGCGGGCCGGCTTCCAGATCGTGGCCATCAAGAAACAGGCCATTTCAAAAGAGCAGGCCAAGGGCTTCTATGCCGTCCACGCCGGGAGACCGTTCTTCGACGGGCTTTGCGATTTCATGTCTTCGGGGCCGCTCGTGCTGATGGTTCTGGAGAAGGAAAACGCAATTGCCGATCTGCGCAAGCTGATGGGCGCCACCAACCCAGCCCATGCCGAAGAGGGCACCATTCGCAAGAAGTTTGCCGGCTCGATCCAGGAGAACGCCATCCACGGCTCTGACGCCGAGGAGACGGCGGCCTTCGAGATCGGCTACTGGTTCGCGGGGTACGAGCTGATTTAGAGGCCCATATCCGCGAACCAGGTGGTCCAAGCTACTTAGCAGCGACCTTAGGCGGGGCGGTCAGTGCCTTCAGATTATCGACGAGTGTGCCGATTGAGTCCGACAAGGCTTGGTCGCGGCCCTTTTGCATATGCGTCGTCGAAGTCTTCCCGTTGAGGGTCCACAGCGCGATGCTCGTCTTCGGGTCTAGCAACACCAGCTTGAGCTGCGGCGTGGTGGAGGAAACGCTGCCCGACTCTTTTGAGCCGCCTACGTCCGTGAGTGGGTCAGCGTAACTGATTTGTAGAACCAGGTCGGCCTCGGCTGGAGTAGCAACAAGCTGGTATTGCCCTGAGCTCCTGATGGCCGCGTAAAGCTCGTTGTAGGGTTGAGCAGGCCCTCCACTCCAAAGTTTCGGATCCAATCCACCACCAGCGTTGGAGATAAAGACCTTCTTCGCTGTGAGGATCTGCGCGGGGATCGGCGCTGTTGGCGCCTGCGCCCGCAATGCAGGGATTGTACAAAAGATCATCGCAATTCCAAGCGTCGCTCCAGCTAGCCTGACTTTCAGCATGGTTCGCTCCTTTCTTTTGAATCGCAAACATTGTCGGCGATAAAAGCCTGGGACGCAACTATCCATCGCCAAACAGATCGTCGATCTTCTGGCGCAGCGCGGCCATCTCGTGGCGCAACTCGACTATCGCCGCTTCCAGCCGCGCGATGCGCTCGGCCTGATCCGTAGAGGCGCCCGCGTCCTCGCCGGAGTCGCGGCGCGCGAAGGCGGGCTCGGCGGCTAGCGGCGACGCAATCGATTCCACCCCGCCCGAGAGCAGATGCGCATAGCGCGACTCCTTGGTCCCCGGCTGGCGCGGCAAGACGGCTGCCAGAGGCGGCTCGCGCTCCATCAGTTTTTGCAGCCCCGCCAGCACCTCGCCGATCTCCTCGAAGCGATGCATCCGCTCCATGCGTCCGCGCAGTTCGCCCGGTGTCTGCGGCCCGCGCAGCAGCAGGACGCAGATCAGCGCCGTCTCGGCGCGGCTGAAGTTGAACCGCTCGCCCAGCCAATGCTCGTATTTTGCGACGCGGCCTTCGGAGGAGCGGGAGCGGCCGGCCAGCTTCAGATCCTCGAGGCGATGCAGCGCCAAACGCACTGCCTCTTCATCGAGATCCATCACCGGTTCGCGATTCGAGCGCTGATTGCAGGCGTTGATGAGCGCGTTGAGCGAGAGCGGGTAGTACTCCGGGGTGGTGACTTCCTTTTCCAGCAGCGCGCCCAGCACGCGTGCCTGGGCAGGAGAAAGAACGATCGGGACATTGAGGATTGGTTCCGGCTGCGGCATAGGTCTATTTTGCCACTGCAAGCTGCTTGCCTTGCCTACTTGTCGCTCAGGTTCATCTGCATGGCGGCGCGGACCTGGACCATCGTCTGCTCGGCGCGCAGGCGAGCGCGATTGGAGCCGTCCTCAAGAATGTCAACCACCTGGGCCGTGGTGAAGCTGGCTCGGCGGGCTTGAATCGGTAGCAGGACTTGTACAAGAGCATCCGCGGCCCATCCCTTGCACTCGATACAGCCGATGCCGGCCGAGCGGCAGCCGTCGTACACCTTGGCCATCGTCTCGGGCGTCGAGAAGACCTTGTGCAGGTCGCCCACCGGGCACTTGTCGGGGTCGCCGGGGTCGGTGCGGCGGACGCGGGCCGGATCGGTGACCATGGTCTTGAGCTTCTGGCGGACCACCGGCTCCGGGTCGGTCAGCATGATGGTGTTGCCATAGCTCTTGGACATCTTGCGGCCGTCGGTACCGGGCAGCTTGGGCGAAGGCGTCAAGAGCACCTTCGGTTCTGGCAGGACCTCAGCGCCGTTGATCTTGTAGAACTGGTTGAAGCGCCGCGCCACTTCGCGGGTCAGCTCGACGTGCGCCTGCTGGTCCTGGCCCACGGGTACGAACTGCGGCTGGTAGAGCAAAATATCCGAGGCCATCAAGACTGGGTAGCCCAAGAATCCGTACGTCGTCAGGTCCTTGTTGGCGAGGTTTTCCTGCATCTCCTTGTAACTGGGAACGCGCTCCAGCCAGCCGAGCGGCGTTATCATGCCCAGCAGGAGGGGCAACTCGTAGTGCTGCTTCACATGGCTCTGCACAAAAATAGTGGAGCGCTCCGGGTCGAGGCCGGCGCCCAGGAAGTCCAGCGTCACTTCGAGGGTATTGGGCGCGATGTTCGATGTGTCGGCATAGTCGGTCGTCAGCGCGTGCAGATCGGCGATGAAAAAGTAGCACTCGTACGAGTCTTGCAGCTTGACCCAGTTGGCCAGGGCACCCATGTAGTTGCCCAGGTGGAGCTTGCCGGTGGGCCGCATGCCGCTCAAGACGCGCGGACGGCCACCTGCGGTGGGACCAGCTGTGCCTGCGGCGCTCGAAGCGCGCGGATGGTCCGATGTGTGCGGAAAGGATGAGGGTACGGATTCAAGCATGAGGCGTATCGATTCCGGTGTGATGCCGAGAGAATGTGGCCGGTCTTCGGAAAATGATGGAGAAACGGCTTATTCCATTGTAGCGGGAGGCGATGGGCAGGGTAGATTCAATGCCGGATCAATCAACCCATGCCAGTGACCTCAAGCCTGAGCCTCCTCGCGCATCTTTGCCATCGCTTTCTTTGTTCCCGTTGCGGCGGGGCCGTCGGGACTAAGCCTCAATGCTTCATCAAACGCCGCCCGCGCCTTTTTCCACTCTCGCAGCGAGCGCCAGGCTTCTCCGGCGAAGTAGTGCAGTCCCGCCAGATCGCGATCCTTTAGCACGCTTGAGCCCACAAAGGCTTTTTCGAGCTGCGCCTCTGCCTGCTCGCGCCGCCCGCAGGCCGCCAGCGCCCACGCATACCGCGCAAGCCTCGTCAGATGATCGGATGTCCGCCCGTAGCCAGTCGATTGCGTGTCTGGAGTAGCCATCGCCAGCTCCAACAGCTCGCGGGCGCGTTCGGCATCCTTCTTCTGATCCAGCAGGCAGGTAGCAAGGGCAACATGAAATCCCGTTGTCCGCTGTGGCACATCGACTGCGGCTTCCAGCAGCTTCTGCGCCTCGGCCAGCATTCCGTCATTCTCCAACGCCAAGGCATAGGTATAGAGTTCCATGCTGGTCAGGCGCGGCTTTCCCTGCTGATCGAATGCGAGAGGCTTCACAAGGTCACGCGTTTCAGCGTAGCGTCCGGCATTGAAGAGGATCGGTCCGGCCAGCGAGCTGCCATATCCGGGAATCCGTGAAAGCCGCCTGTCCATCGCGAGTGCCCGGTCGGTCTCGCCCTGCCGGGTGAGATTATAGGTCCACATCTTCAACTTCGCAACTGCGACGCCCCATATCACCAGAATCACGATCGGTGCGAAGATTGCGGCGGTCTTGATCTGACGTGGCACCGGAAGGAACAGCACCGCCATACAGACGGTGACAAGAATCAAGATTGCCACCTTGCCCGACCATTTTCGCCGCGTTCGCTCTCCATCTCCAGCGACCAGACTTCTCTGCTGAATATCTGACTGCGGAGCATTCTGTTCTTGCTTTTTGGAGGTCTGCAAGATCGCGACGAGAATGACAGCCACAACCAGACCGCTGATCATGGTGATCTGCGCGACCCTGGAAGGCGGAAGATTCCTTGCGGCGTGATGAATGAGGAAAACGGCAGCAGCGCCAATGAGGGCGACAGCGATAAAGGTCTTTTGCCGGTCGTCGAGCCACGGCCCTTTCTCGTCGCCATAGCCTGTACCCGGCTCCGCCTTCTGGTTTCTCCTTTTCCGGGTCGACCCAACGAAGGCGCCTAAGAGGGTGAGGCCGTCGAAGACGGGCCGGGCCGCGTGCGAGATCCATTGCGGGTACCCTGGCCAAAGATACTGGAAGTATGCCCCGCCAACAAACGGGATCGTCACCAAGATATAGACCACAAAGAGCGCCGTTTTAACTGCCGTCCAGCGTTTCTTCTTCTTGGCCTCGTCCAAAGACGCGCTGGAGATGAGCTTGGGCTTGGCGCGCTCTCCAGCCTCGCGGAAGAGAAGCCCGATCCAAATCAAAAAGAGGAGTCCCGCGGCACCCAAAAGGAGAGTAGGCGCCACCATCCGAAAGCGCTCATGGAATGTGGGTAGCGGAGGCAGGTTGTGTACATTCTGGCGGCTTGCCAGCCAGAAGGAAAGGGCCGCTCCCGCGATCGCGACCATCAGTTGAAAACTCCAACTTAGCCGCGGCTGGGAAGCCTGGCTGACGCTCTTCTTGCTTTCTTCCGTTACCGAGGACATGGTCTTTCCGCCTCAGAGACCAGATTATAGTCGGGCGGGCTGAGCTTTCCGGGATGAGCTTGGGAAGATTTTGTTTCCGGCGAGACCCTACAGGTGCACCAGCCCCCAGAGCACCAGTCTGATCGCGGGTCCGACGAAGGCGCTGATGATCGTGCCGCCGACAAAGATCATCAGCAGGTAGCTGACCCAGAAGGGAACTCTGTCGTAGACCTGCACGGCGTTATAGGGCAGCATGTTGCGCACCAGGCGGCTGCCGTCGAGCGGCGGGATGGGGAAGAGGTTGAAGACGCAAAGCATCAGGTTGATCAGGATGGTGAGCGCGCAGAGCAGGACCAGCGGCTGCGGGGTGACGGGCCCGGCCGGTTCAAGAGCGGCGATGAAGGAGCTGAAAACCACGCTTCTGCCGTTGGGAACCACCTTCGCGTCGATCAGCAGAATGATGAAGGCGACGAGCACCAGCAGCAGATTCGAGGCCGGACCGGCCAGGGTGGTCAGATTGTCGTCGCGGACGATCTTGCGGAAGTTGCGGGTGATGACCGGGGTAGGCTTGGCCCATCCCACCAGCATCCCGCCAAACATGTTGAACCCGATGAGGGGTCCGAAGATCACAATCGCCGGAAAGAGAAGCGAGCCGATGGGGTCGATGTGGTACATGGGATTGAGCGTAATGCGGCCTTCCAGGCGGGCGGTCTGATCGCCCAGCCGCGAGGCCATCCAGGCATGCGCGCACTCATGGACGCAGAGCGAAAAGAGGAGAATCACGAACTCGAAGACGGCGACAATCAGTGCGGTCTGTTGCAAATGAAGACTCCAGGGGCTGAAAGCTCAGAGTAGCATGGAGGGTCGCGGGGATTCTCGCCGGGAACGGGAACAAAGCGCGGGCTGGCGTTGTCTAAGCTGTTAGACGACCGAAGATTTCGCGCGAAAGGGGCTAGCCATGCTGAGATGGATTGCGGGAGTTTGCCTGTGCCTTGTCGTCACGGCGGGAATGGCTCAGGACGATGAGGCAGCCAGGGCGAATGCGCTCTACAAAGCGGGCAAGAGGCCGGAGGCTCTGCCGCTCTATGAGGATCTGGCCAAGGCGCATCCCAACGAGATGGTGTACGCCGAGCGGCTGGCCGACTGCCTGGGCGCCGAGGCCGCCCAATTAAGCGACCCTGCCCAGATCAAGGCGGTGCGGACGCGGGAGCGGGACGCGGCTAAACGGGCTGTCGAGCTGGGCGATACGGCCGTGTACGTGAAGAGCATGGCCGACATCGACCCTGACCAGCCGCTCTATTCCGGAATCGCCGGTGCGGGCAAGGCTCTGCTGGCGGAGGCGGAGAAGGCATATACGGCGGGAGATTTTCCGGCGGCGATGGCCAAGTACACGGCCGCCGCGGAGGCCGATCCCAAGCTCTACGAGGCTCCGCTCTTTGCCGGCGATACAGCCTACGTAGAGGGAGATCCGAAGACCGCGGCCATCTGGTTTGCGCGGGCCATTGGGGTGGATCCGGACCGCGAGACGGCCTACCGCTACTGGGGCGACGCGATTCTCAAATATGGCGACGACCCGGCGGCAGCGCGGGAAAAGTTCATCGATGCCATTGTGGCCGAGCCGTATAGCAAATTCGCCTGGCAGGGAATAACACAATGGGCGCAGATTGAAAAGGCCACAGTGCTGGCGCCGAAGATCGACCGGCCGGCGGCTCCGGTGGTGGACACGAAGAAACCGAATAACATCAACATCACCCTCGATGCCGATGCGACCGATGACAAGAAGCATCCAGGGGCTTCGGCATGGGTGATGTATTCGTTGATTCGCGCAGGTTATCGCGGCGATGAGTTCAAGAAGAACTTTCCAAACGAAAAGGAATACCGGCACACGCTGAAGGAGGAAGATGCGGCACTGGGCGGCGTTGCCGAGGGCATCAAGAATCAGGGGATCAAGGCGGCAGATCTCGACGAGAGCCTGCGCAACCTAGTCGAGCTGAACGACGCCGGAATGCTGGATTGCTGGATTCTGATCAGCGGGGCGGATGACGGCATCGCACAGGACTACGACGGCTACCGCAAGGAGCACCGGCAACTGCTGCACGATTATCTGGAGAGATTTGTCGTACATGGCGGGGTGAATCCGGCGCAGTGAGCAGGGTAGAGGCATGAGAATGCTTCAGTACCGAGGAGAAGCATCAACGCAGCCCTGCGCTAGCGGCAAAATTGATCAGGTACTCGACTTCATCGTCAGAATGAGCGACAACGGCCTCCGCAGCCTTAAGTGGGCTTTCCGGGTCGGCTTGCGGAGGTTCAGCCATTGGCGCGAGCCCCTGTTTTCACCGTGTTTCGGTTCGACAAGTAGGGGAAAATCACCTCACGTTGTCTCCCATTCTTCTCCACCAACACGGTGGCTTTTTCGTCCTGCGTTTGCTCGATCGTCCACTGGAGGAGTCGCAATGCTTGGCGAATCACCTCCGCGCGGTTCGTGGCGCCAGTAGCGCCCTTGAGCTCATCCAATTCGCCCAGTGCGTCATCCGTAAAATCAAATTGCAGCCGTGTCTTAGCCATATGCATCCATTTCTCCGTCCACGACGGATCTAGCGCGTTCCTGTATGGGGAACGGTTGCTTGAAACTCGCAATCAGAGTTGCTTGCTCGTCAAGTTGTCCAAACCCCAGGGAAGTTATGCTATCAACTTCCTCAATGGAGGTGTCGGAGAATGCAGTTGTTCTTGTGGAGTTGACTGGCCGCATATTGCTCCTCGGCTTCGAGAACGTCCCGATCTCGAAACATTACTCGCTTGAAAAATCATCCCATTTTCCTCCTCATCCATTTGATCCTTGGCGGAGTTGCAACGAATCTGATATGAGTATGACATGAGTATGAAATGAGCGCAATAGATTATTTTTAACTCATTTCATACCCTCCTTCTGTGGTTTGATTTTCTTGCTTCTCTGTCTACTTGTGCTGTTCCGCCTTTGGCTGCGTTACCCTAGGGAGCTATGGGCCGCATCCGCGTACTTCCCGATCAGGTTGCCAACCAGATCGCCGCCGGCGAGGTAGTGGACCGGCCAGCTTCGGTGGTTAAAGAGCTGCTGGAGAACGCGCTGGACGCCGGAGCGAGCCGCATCCGCGTCGAGGTCGAGGCGGGCGGGCGCAGGTTGATCCGTGTCGCGGACGACGGCCAGGGGATGAATCGCGACGATGCGCTGCTGGCCTTCGAGCGGCACGCCACCTCGAAGCTGCGCACGGCCGACGACCTGCTCTCGATTGCGACGCTTGGATTTCGCGGCGAAGCGCTGCCCTCGATCGCTTCCGTGGCTCGCGTGACGCTGGAGACGGCTACGGGAGAGGAATCGGCGGGGACGAGACTGGAGATTGCGGGGGGCAAGATTCTGCATGTGGACGACGCAGCCCTGCCGCGCGGCACGACGCTGGCCGTCGCCGATCTCTTCTTCAATACACCGGCGCGGCGTAAGTTTCTCCGTGCCGAATCGACTGAACTGGCTCATGTGACGGCGCTTGTGACCCACTACGCCCTGGCCCACCCGGAGAAGCACTTCGAGCTGGTCTCGGCAACGCACACGGTCGTCTCCGCGCCGCCGGTGGCGCGGACCGCCGAGCGAATTTACCAGATCTTCGGCAAGGACACGCTGGCTCAACTGCTCCCCGTGGCCGCCGAGATTCCGCTGGAGCGCGCCGGGCTGCCCGAGCCGCCGCCCTGGAAACGAGATCCGGCCGAGCCTGTCCGCCTGCCCGGCGCACTGCGGCTGACCGGCTTCTACTCCAAGCCGGAGCTGCAAAAGCTCAATCGAAACTCAATCTATATATTTGTTAACAAGCGGCTTATCCGCGACCGGCTGCTGCTGCACGCGATCACCGAAGCCTACCGCAACGTGATTCCTCCGACCAGCTTCCCGGTGGTGCTGCTTTTTGTGGAGATGCCGCCGGAGGAAGTGGACGTGAACGTCCATCCGGCGAAGACCGAGGTGCGCTTTCGCCAACAGAGCCTGGTTCACGATTTTGTGCGCGACAGCCTGAGGACGGCGCTCATCAAGGCGCGGCCCGCCGCCGGCTTTCTGGCCGCTCTGGACTCGGCGCCCGCCGCCAGCCCCTCGCTGATGCCTCCGGCCGCATCGCCATTGCCGGGTTCGCCGGATTCCGGGCCGATTCCGCCCATGCCCGACTCCGATCCGGCCGCGATGCGGGCCGCCCGCGCAAACGCCGAGCCCTTTGAGCTGACGCCGCTGCACCCTACGCCCATTCCGGGCAAACTACCCTTTGCGGTCAATGACTTGCAGGCTGGCGGCTGGCCGAGTGGCGGGCAGGATCTGAAGGCCTGGGGCGAGGCCGCCGCAACGCTCTTCCAGCCGGCCAGCCTTCCGGCGGCGGGCGACTGCTCGCCTGGGCTGGGAGACGCAAACGGCCTGAATCCCGCGGCGGAGACGGCTCAGGTGGAGGCCGAGCAGGCCGCCGACAACCTCAATCAACTGGGTTCCCTGCGCCCGCTGGGGCAGTTGCGCGAGTCGTTCATTCTGGCCACCGGCGAGAACGGATTGTGGATCATCGACCAGCATGTGGCGCACGAACGAATACTTTTTGAAAAAATTCTTCGCGACCGCCAGGTGGAAAAGGTGCAGCGCCAGAGATTACTGATGCCCCTGCTGGTAGAACTCAAAGCATCGCAGATGGTGGTCTTCGCGCGCATCGCCGAGGAGCTGGAACGGAACGGATTCGAGGTGGAACCATTTGGCCCTCATACACTTGCGGTCAAGTCCTCTCCAGTCGGGCTGGAGGGGGTGGCTCTGGAACGGATGCTGGGCGAGGTAATCGAGCAATCCGGCGGTGATTCGGACGAACCAACGCAGAATCAGGATCTTACCGCATTGCGCACACGAATTGCCGCCTCCATCGCCTGTCATTCGGCGATCAAGGTCAATACGGCTCTTGACCTCGCACGTATGGAATGGTTACTGTTGGAGTTGGCAAGAACAAGCCACCCAACCAACTGTCCCCATGGACGTCCAATAGCTTTGATGTATTCTTGGAAGGAGATCCAGCGGGCCTTCCATCGGATTTGAAAGCTAGTGGAAGGTGGCAGCCCTCCTCTTAGGGGACAGGGCAGCCCGGCCTGAACGCCAGCCTGGAAGTGAGGTTTTTCTTTGACATTAGAGCAATTGGAAGCGTCGCGCGCCGAGAGGATGCGCCTGAACGGAAACGGAGCTCTCACTCTGGAGGACGCCCGGGTGTGGATTGAGGAGACCGGATTGTGTCTCTTCCTGCCCAAGCGGCAGTTTTCCTCCTCGATTGCGCCATCTTTTATCGAAGCAGTCGTCGGCAAGCGCGACACTGCACCAAACGCTGAGCAGATTGCCGTAGCCGAAGAGTTGCTGGTCCGTCTGGAGATGGAGGGCGTGGCAGTGCGCCTGAACCTGCTGGGCCTGCCCGGCGAACGGCCCGACTTTGTGGTGGCCAGCTGGGTTTTGCCTTACGTTTATGCCCTGCGCGGCGACCGCGACTGGCGCCGCACTCCGCAACTGACCGGCTCGCGCCAGGTTTCGCAACTGGCCATCGAGGCCTACAAGCTGCTGGAGGCGGGCGACACGACGATTCCCAAGCTCACGCGCGCGCTGGGCCGGGAGGTTACAGAAGCCGCCGTTCTAAGGGCAATTACCGAACTTTGGCAGCAGCTCCGCATCATTCCGGTCGTGTCGGCTCCAGGCGCGGTTGCCCAGTGGCAACTGCTCCGGCTGCGCTTCCAGAAGGCCATTGCCGAAGGCGCCTCCACCTCGCAGGTGACAGCCATTTCGGTGCTCGCCTCAATCTACCTGCAAGCGGTGATCGCCGCCAGCATGGAAGAGGTCGAGCTCTTTCTGGCTCCGCTCACCGCCCGCAGCAAGGTGCGCGAGGTGTTGCGAGGTCTGGTCGCCACGCGCCAGGTCCACACCATTTCGCTGGGCCATGCGCCCCTGTTCTATGTAGCCGGCACACTGCCGGAGTTCACTGCGCCTCCAACAATCTACGCCAGCGCGTCGATCCCGGCCTCGGCGTATTTCATGCGCAACCAAGACCACGAGGAGGAATTGCCGGAACCCGTCGCCGCGAAAGAGAGTTCCTTGGCAGCGTCGGCTCCGTTGCCTCCGCGCAAGCCTGCCGAGACCCACGCTCCCCGCGCCGCTGCCCGCAAGCCGGCCGCGAGCGGAAAATCTGCCGCCGCAAGGCCCCACTTCAGCCGTCCGGCCGCAAATCCCCGCGACCGCAAGCCGGTGCAATCCCGGCGTGCGAGTGGTGAGTCCCGTCCAGTCAGCTCCCGCACGGCCAACGGCGCTCGCTGGAGCCCCAAGGCAGCTGCCGGCGCAAACGGCAAGCGCAACGGCGCCCATGCAGGCACTGCTCCGGCCAACGGAAACGGCTCCCACGGGAAAGGCAGGCCCGCGGCACGCCCATCCAATGGTGCCTCCGGCACACACGTAGCCAAGTCCTCCAAGCCCGCATGGAACCAGCGGAATGGCAACCAGCACAAGGTCCACTCCAACGGCGCCAAGACCGCCGGCAAGCCCAGCGCAACCGCGCGCAAGGGCGGCAGCAGCCCGGTTCGGGCAGTCAGCGCCACTCGCACCGGCAGTCGCAGGCCCACTCTGACCGCAGGCGCAAAGGCCGGAAACAGCAAGAGGTTTGGCTTTACAGCCCGGCCCAAGCAGGGGACGAAGAAGCGCGGATGAGTGCGGACGAAAGCTCACTCAGCCCGCTCGATCCCGCCCAAAAGATCATCGTCGCCATTGACGGCCCTGCCGGAGCGGGAAAGAGCACTATCGCCCGCCACCTGGCCCGGTATTTCGGTCTTTTGAACCTGGAAACCGGGGCCATGTACCGCGCCTTCGCCCTCAAGGCACTGCGGGCAAAGCTGCCGTTGGACGAAAGCGCCAGCCTGGAAGCTCTTGCCGCTGAAACCGCCATCCGCCTTGAATCCGCCGAAACGGAGAATCGCGTCCTGCTCGACGGCGAGGACGTGAGTGGCCTGATTCGCACTCAAGCAGTCACCGACGCCGCCTCCCGCGTCAGCGTCTTTCCCGCCATTCGCGCCTGGATGGTGCGCCTGCAGCAGCAGGTGGGCGCCCAGGGCGGAGTGGTGATGGAGGGCCGCGACATCGGCACCGTCGTCTTTCCCCACGCCCAGGTGAAGATCTTCCTCGATGCCGCTCCCGAGGTGCGGGGCATGAGGCGCTACGAGCAACTGGGCGCGGAGCCCGTCCAGCAGCCGGAAGAGGTGATCCGCGACCTGCGCGCGCGCGACGAGCGCGACCGCAATCGCGCGGACTCGCCCCTCAAGCCGGCCCCGGACGCCGTGCTGCTGGATTCAACCCGCATGACGCTGGACGAGGTTGTCGCCGCCACGGAGGCGATTGTGGCTGGCAAGCTGGCGCGCCTCTGAGGCAAAGAAATTCCCCACCCAGGCCAACCCGTGTTCGCTGCGCTGTGAGCCGTTTTAGGATTTGGGCTTATTTGCCGTAGGCGCCGGAGTCTTCGGCGCGGCTGAGGCCTTGCGGTAGACGATTTTCATCGTTCCGCCCCCGCAACTGCCGACCACCTTGCCTTCCGCGTCTTTGTCCTTCGCGACGATCTCGAGTGTGTAGGCTTTCGCGCCGTTTGCATCCAGCTTCTTTGCGATCTCAGACTTGAGCTCTTCACAGGGCTTTGGTCCTTCCGCATAAGCCAGGGCCGAGGCGAAGAGCAGTATGGCAGCAGACGCCACAATTTTCATGGTGAGACCCCCTTCGATCTTAAATCGAAACCCGGACGAATTCGGGCCAAGAGTAGCCGATTCATCTTGCCGTCGTCAATCGTCGCCACGAGCCGCCACAGCCCGCGGCGAGGAGCTGTTGCCGATCCCGGTTCGCGGCAATCGTGACAAGCGAAGAACCCCCTGCTCGATACGCCCATCGCCGGTGTACACTTTTCCTTCGCGCCGAATCTCCAGCTTGCCCCGCGCGAACAGGAAGGCATCATGCGCAAATCCATCTTTTTTCTCCCCCTCGCTCTTGCCTCCATCCTGGCCTCTTCCAGCCCCGCCCAAACGGCGCAGACTGCTTCCGCAGCCGCCAAGCGTCCCATGACCTTCGAGGACATGATGCAGATGAAGCGGCTGGGCGAGACCGCCGTCTCTCCCGACAGCAGATGGCTGGCCTATGCCGCGACCACGGTGAACCTGGAGCAAAACACCGAAACAACGAATCTGTTCATCCAGTTCATCGGCGGCGGTGAGCCAAAACCGCTCCCCGTGGCCCAGCCCGGCGATCGCGGGCCGCAGTTCTCTCCCGACGACAAGCACATTCTCTTTCTCAGCAGCCGTGATGGCTCGCAGCAGGTCTGGGTGGCCGATTTCAACTCTTCAGACGGCTCGACGAGCAACCCGAAGAAGCTGACCGCGATCTCGACCGAGGCCGACAACGCCATCTGGTCCCCCGACAGCCACTCCGTGGTTTTTACCTCCGCTGTCTATCCGGATTGTCCCGCGATCACGGCAGCCAGCGCGGCGACAGGCGACAAATGCAATGCCGATCGGGATGCGGCGCTGGCCTCGAGCAAGGTCAAGGCGATGGTCTTTACCCACCTGCTCTTCCGCCACTGGGACCACTACACCGGCGACAAGCGCAGCCATCTGTTCCTGGCAACGGTGGAGACCGGGGCGATGCGCGATCTGACGCCCAACAATCCCCGCAACGTCCCGCCCGCATATCCCTCGGTCGAACAGGGCTGCGGATGCGCTTTTTCGCCCGATTCGAAGGAGCTGGCCTTTACGGAGAACCTCGACGAAGAGCCGGCAATCAGCGTCAATGGCGACATCTTTACCTTGAGCCTTACCGATCCGACAGCGAAACCGGAGAAGGTAAGCACATCGCCCGGCGGCGACTTCAATCCTGCCTACTCACCCGACGGCAACTACCTGGCCTGGCGCTCCCAGGCCCGCGCCGGCTACGAGAGCGACAGATTCCGGCTGGTGCTCTACGACCGGCGGACGAAGAAGATCAAGGATCTGCTGCCTGCCCGTCTGGACAACTGGGTGGAGGAGTTCGCCTGGACGCCGGACTCGAAGAATCTGCTGTTCACCGAAGACAAAAAGGGCGAAGTGCCGATTTTCATCACCAACCTGAACGGCGTCTTTCATGAGTTTGCCTACGATGGACAGTTCAGCGATCTGCACCCGGTGGACGAGGGAAAAGCTCTTCTGGCTTCCGTTTCGAGGGTTCAACGGCCGGCCGAGATTATCCGGATTGAATACACCTGGTACTCCCACGCTGTACCAGGCTACGACATCGTTACCAACGATTTGAGCGAAAAGGACTATTCCATCACTCACTTGAACGATGCCATCCTTGCCCAGCTCGATCTGCCCGAAATGGAGTCCTTCTGGTTCACGTCCACCGACCACACCGACGTGAAGGGATTCCTGATCAAGCCGCCGGACTTCGACCCGGCTAAGACGTATCCGGTCAAATTTCTCATCCACGGCGGCCCGCAGGGCGCATGGGACGATTCCTGGAGCTACCGCTGGAACCCGGAGCTATTCGCCGCCAACGGCTACGTGGTGGTGATGATCGATCCCCGCGGCTCGATCGGCTTCGGGCAGGCCTTCATCGATGCCGTCAACGGCGACTGGGGCGGCAAGCCCTACACCGACCTGATGACCGGCCTGGACTACGTGGAGCAGCACTATCCTTTCGTCGACAGGACGCGCGAGTGCGCCCTGGGCGGGAGCTATGGTGGCTACATGGCGAACTGGATTCTCGGCCACACCAACCGCTTCAAGTGCATCGTCAGCCATGACGGAATGTTTAACCCCGAATCGGCCTACGGGACGACGGACGAACTGTGGTTCAACGAATGGGAGTTCAAGGGTAGGCCCTGGGACTACTACGGCAAGCCGGACGCCCAGAACCCTTACCGCAGGTGGTCGCCTGCGCTCTCGGCCAAAAACTTCATGACCCCGACGCTGGTGATCCACGGCCAGCTCGATTACAGGCTGGATTTGAGCGAGGGCCTCCAGCTCTTCACCACGCTCCAACGGCTCAAGGTGCCGAGCAAGATGCTCTACTTCCCCGACGAGGGCCACTGGGTGCTGAAGCCGCAGAACTCGCGCCTGTGGTACAAGACGGTGAACGACTGGGTTGACGAGTGGACGAAAAGCAGCGAACAGTGATCCGTGAACAGTGGTCAGTATTGTCCCCGGCAGTTTCTGCTTCAGCAGCCACGGCTAGAAGCTAGAGGCTAGAAGGTGGCTTTTCAACGCAAATCCGCCAAGCCGCGCGCGTTCCTCAACGAGCCCGGCCTCTACGGCTACGCCGTGAAGACGCTGGGCAGAGCCATGCGCTCGGAGGCCGATCTGCGGCGGCTGATGAAGAGCCGCGTCGAGCCGGGAGAACGGGGCGATGCCGCCATCGCGGCGGTTGTGGCCCGTCTCCGCGAACATGGCTATCTGGACGACGCTGCCTTTGCCGAGACCTACGCACGCCTGCGCCAGGAAAACGAAAAGCTGGGCGTGCGCCGGGTTCGCCAGGACTTGCAGCAGAAGGGCGTCGGCGCGGCGCTGATCGCCGAGACCCTCGAAGCCCGCTACGGCCAGACCAACGAAGAGGCGCTGGCCCGCCAGCATCTCGAACGCAAGCGGCTGCGCAAGCCGGAGAACGAGAAGGAGACCGCCCGGATCATGCGGCGGCTGGTGGCCGCAGGCTTTTCGACCGGCGTGATTTACAAGATTCTGCGGCAATGGGATGTGCCCGAGGAGGCTCTGGCAGCTTTAGACAACCTCGAAGACGAGCCGCATGAAGAGTAGGCTGGGCAGATGAGCATCTTTGACGAGAAGCGCGGGGAGTTGGAGCGGTACGAGTTCATGATGGGCGTGGAGCGGGGCAGGCTGGCGGTGGCGCTGGATCTGGTGACTGACTCGCTGATTCTGGTGGGCCAGCACGGAGTCTACTGCGCCTCGAGCCGCAATCCAAACAAGCCGGCTCTCGATCTGCAGGAGATTCTTGGCGGCCTGGAGGGCGCCAAGGCGCTGATCCAGTCGGTGATGGAGGAGCTGCGCGTTCAGCGGGAAGGCGCGCGGAGGGATGGTTCGCTGCCTGATGGTAGTGGAGTAGTTTCCGGTTAGCCGGTAATACAGGCACAGCGAGATGAACTGGGGCTTCACGGATCGGTTGTAAACCTGCGCATCTTGATGCCTATTCATGGCCGCCGTGCTGACGCAGCATGGCGGCTAGTTCCTTGTGGCCATCCTGCACCGCCCAGCTCAAAGCCGTTGTGCCTTTCTTGTCTCTGGCATTGACATCGGCACCGTGGGCCACCAGGAACTCCGCTTCGTTTCCGTAGCCCATCATCGCTGCCAGGTCCAAAGGCGTGGTGCCATCGAATTGTGTGGCATTGATATCTGCACCGTGGGCCAGGAGAAGCTCGGTCACATCCGTGCAGCCCTGGGCCGCAGAGAGCAACGGCGTATCGCCGAAGAAATGGTCCCTGGCGTTCACATCGGCCCCATGCGCCACTAATAGCTCGGCCTTCGCCTTATTGCATCCAGCCGCCGCATGATGTAATGGCGTTTCACCAATTCTGTCGCTTGCGTTGACATTGGCGCCATGCGCCAGCAGCATTTCTACCACGCTTGATTTTGCCACCATCAAAGGCGTACCTCCTCGGCTGTCCGTGGCGTTGATGTCAGCACCGTGCGCCAGCAGCAATTCCGTCATCTCCTTGTCACCGGAATAAGCCGCGGTGTGCAATAGGGTCCACGTGTTATCGTTCCTGCTGTTGACGTCAGCCTTGTTAGCCAGCAAGAACTCCACAACGTCCTTGTGACCAGAAACCACTGCGCAATACAAGGCCGTCCACCCTCGATTGCTTTTGTTGAAAACCAGATTTGGATGGCCCTTGAGCAGCCATTTGACTTCAGCTAGATTGCCGCTCCCAGAAGCATCGCGGAGCACAAAGCCAAGCACATCATCCAAGCTTTGGAAGCCCACGGCAAAGCCGACACAGCCCAGTGCAAGCAGTGCAGCCATGGAAAAGAGCAGAATCCTGGCAAAGACGCGAGCCGTTAGGAAATAGCGCAATCTTCTCACCCTTAAGAACTTCAACGAGAGTATATCCAAGTCCGGGGGTCCAAAGACCAAACGAAGTGTCATAATCTCATCGCAAGGCTTTGCACTTGGTGGTTTGTCGGCGATCCAGAAGCCGCACCACTGCCCGCCGGGTTGATTGCCTCCGGTAGAATGGAAAGTACGATATGCTGGTAGTGCGCGCCCGTAGCTCGAGCTGGATAGAGCGAACGCCTCCGGAGCGTTAGGTCGGGAGTTCGAATCTCTCCGGGCGCACCATAAACCCCCTTCAAACAAGCCACCTGCTCGACCCGTTTTCACCTCATTTTTTGGAAAAGAGGGCCTATGGCAGACTGGAACACTGCTTACAACTGGATGATGGACTTCGAGGACGCTCCTCGCGCGTGCGCGCAGGTTCCGGACGCTGCCCCGAGCGGAGTCGCCGGTCCCTGCTATGCCATCTGCGGCATCAACTCGGGCGCTTGGCCGGTAGAGTTCGCCCCCATCGCGGCGCTTGCCCCGGCGCAGCGCGAGCCGCTGGTCCAGCAGTTCTATCAGAATCACTTCTGGAACACGTGGTACGCCCAGATGGTCGCGGACGAGGTCTGCAAGCGGATCTTCGACTTTGCGGTGAACGGCGGCAGCGGCACCTCTGTACGCTGCCTGCAGCAGGCCGTGAACAGTCTGCTTGCCGCGGGCGCCACGCCGATCGCCGAGGACGGCGGCTGGGGCCCGATGACGCTGGCCGCGGTGAATGCGGCCGATCCGGCGGCGCTTCAGGCGGCCTTCCAGGCCAAGCGGATTGCCCACTACCAGGCCATTGCCGCCGCCGACCCCTCAAAGGCGATCTACCTGGCGCAGTGGACTGCGCGCGCGAACAAGTAGCGCGATTGGTGACACTGGCGGTAAGCCGGCACATCTTTGCGTGCCGCCCTCCGGCTCAGTGCGATTAGACTGAAATGGGGCTGGCGAGGCCTTTCACGCGCTCCCCGGACGGGGCTGAAATGCACTTCAATTTCGATTTCTCCACGCACCAGGTACTTTGGACGCTGAACTTTGCCGCGCAATTGGTCTTGCTGGTGGTACTGCTGGGCCGCGACCGTGCACGGCGCTATCCGTGGTTCACCGCCGGCATCGGGCTCTTTGCCTTGCAACTGTTGGCCGGAGAGTTGCTGGCGGGCAGGATGGCGCGGCTTCCCTTTCAGGAGATCGTCCTGGTTTTGAGTGACCTGGGAGCGATTGTGGGCCTGCTGGTGCTGGTGGAGGTGGCGCGGCGGGCCTTTGCCGGAGCGAAACGCTCGATGTGGATCGTAAACACCGTGGGGTTGCTGGTTGTGGCCGGCGGGGTGCTGGTGGTGATAGACCCCTGGCCCGTAGCCAAGGATTTGGCCTGGGGATCTCTGCTGGGCAAACTGCAGCTCATGCAGTTGGTGGCGATGAAGGGCGAGACACTGGTTGCCCTGCTGACGGTGGAACTGGGGCTGCTGGTCGTGCTTTTTGGCCGCCACTTCAAAGCCGGCTGGCGAAGCCACACCCAGCAGATCACCATCGGACTCTCGACCGTGGCCATCACCACGCTGACGATCCATGCTGCGGTGCAGTCCATCTTTCAAGCGGCGCACGCGCATCATCCCACCCAGGCGGAAGCGCAGCGCATCTACGGGCTAATCGACAGACTGATGAACGCCAACAGCATGATCTACGTGGCCGTGCTGCTGTGGTGGATCTACTGGCTATGGCGCGACGAGCCCGGAACGCCGGAGGCTCCAGCAAACGAGACGGCGGGGGAACCGGAAGCCCCTGGAGAATAAGTTTGAGCGGCGCCTCGCAGAAGACCTGCGGTTCCCTGGCTCAGCGGCCTTGCCCACTTTCTCCGGTCGGGTTCCTAGAGGGGAGAAATGGCCGTGCCGATTGAGCTCGAAACCCTCGACTTCGACCCGGCTGAGGCCAGGACGGCGCTTGACCAGTTGCCCGCGAGCCCAGCGGTCTTTGCGCTTTATGGCGCCGAAGCGCACGCCGAGCCTTACATCGGCCGCACACCCAATCTGCGCGGAAGGCTGGAGCGGCTTCTGCTGCCCTCCGCAAAGCATCCGCGACGGCTGCAGTTGGCCGGGCGCGTGCGGCAGATCCGCTGGCGGCTCACCGGCTCGGAGTTTGAATCGCTTCTGATTCAGTTTGAACTGCTGGAGAAAGTCTACGGCACGAAGTGCTTGGAACGGATGCACCTGCGGGCTCCGGCCTTTGTGCGCTTCCTGGGGAGCAATGCTTATCCGCGCATCACGGTGACACACCGCCCTAGCCAACGCGAGGCGGATTGGGCTTACGGACCATTCCAGTCGCGGGCGGCAGCTGAGCGCTATGCCGACGAGGCGCTCAAGCTGTTTCTGCTGCGCCGCTGCACGGAGGAGCTTGACCCCCATCCCAGCCACCCCGGCTGTGTCTACTCCGAGATGAAGATGTGCCTCGCGCCTTGCTATCAAGGCTGTACGGACGAGCGCTACGGCGAAGAGTCCGCGGCGGTGGAGCGATTCCTGGCCACGCGCGGCGAGAGCCGGCTGGTCACGCTGCGCACCGAGCGCGACGAGACCTCGGCGCGGCTTGAGTTCGAGGCCTCCGCAGCGCTTCACGCGCAGGTGCAGCGCGTCGAGAGCGTGCGGGCGTTGGCTCCGGAGCTGGTTCGACCGCTCTCGCAGCTTCGCGCAGTGGTCTTGCAGGCTGCGGCTGTCCCTGGAGAGGTGGCTGTCTTCCTTTATGAAGATGGCCGGTTAAGCGGGCCGGTGGGTTTTTCAACGCTGGGCATGAGGATTCAAAATGAGCAGTCGGGCTCGACTTCGCTCTTTGCGCATCCGGTAGCGATCGAGGCGATTCCGGAAGAGCCGACTGCTGAATCGACCGAATTGAAAGCGTGTCCAGATGCCGAGGCCGTGCCGACCGCGCCCGCCAAGCTTGCCCGCGGCGTTTTGGAGGCCCGAATGGAAGCGGAGCTGGCCGCACTGGAAGTGCGCTCTGAAGCTCCGTCAGCCACGCTCCGTCAGGGCCATATGGCGCTGCTCAAACGCTGGTATTACCGCCCCGAAGCCCGGCGCGCCGGCGAGATCTTTTTCCCCGACGCCGAAGGCCGGTGGCCGGTGAAGGCCATGCTGCGCGGGGTGGGGCGAGTTGCCTCGAGCGGCATCAGATCTTCGGCCCCCGGCTCGTAGACTCGACGAATTGCCGGTGGAGTCTTCTGGCTTGATAGAAAAATATATGTTACCATGATGCGGATGGTCGAAATCCGGGAATATCTCGGCCGTGACGGGCGAAATCTCTTCGGAGAGTGGTTTGACCGGCTGAACGCCGAAGCTGCCCGCCGGGTGACGACCGCACTTTATCGTTTGGGATTGGGGAATTTCTCGAATGTGAAGGGAGTCGGCGGCGGGATCTTTGAATGCCGCATCGACTTCGGTCCGGGTTACCGGGTTTACTTCGGCAAGGATGGAGACCGGATCGTAATCCTGCTCTGCGGCGGAACGAAGCGGCGTCAGCAGGACGACATTGAACTGGCCAGCGAATGCTGGCAGGAATACAAGCTGCAAAAGAGGAATGGACCATGGCGTTGACGCGGGATTTTCGAGAGACGGTGCAGGCGCGGGTGCGCGACGACCAGAAGTTTCGCCGTGCTTTGCTGCGCGACGCGATCGAGGCTCTGCTGGCAGGCGAAGCGCCGCTGGGGCGCGAGATTCTGCGCGATTTTATCAATGCGACCGTTGGCTTTCCCGCGCTGGCCGAGCAGACTGGCATCCATGTCAAGACGCTGCACCAGATGTTTGGTCCGAGGGGCAATCCGACCGCGTCCAATCTCTTCAAGATCATCGCTTGTCTTCAGGAGCACGAGGGGGTTCGGTTGCAAGTTGTGGCATAGGCCGAACGAGACGCTCTTCGCAGACTCCCGCCCCTCCGCGCTGATACACTGGGCCTGCAAGGAGATGCGTTCCAAAGGCCCATGGTAGAACTGCTTCCATCGATACTTTCTGCGGATTTTGCTCATCTGGCCGATCAGGTTGCCGCGGCGGAGCGGGGCGGCGGAGCGGCCATCCATGTGGACATCATGGACGGCCATTTTGTGCCCAACATCACGATCGGGCCGCCGGTGGTGAAGTGGCTGCGCAAGTTCACCACGCTGCCGCTCGACTGCCACCTGATGATCGAGAATCCGGACGAGTTTGTCCCCGCCTTTGCCGAGGCTGGGGCCAACTGGGTGAGCGTCCACTACGAGGCCTGCCGCCACCTGCACCGCTCGCTCGAATTGATTGCCCAGCACGGCATGAAACCGGCGGTGGTGGTCAATCCGGCGACCGAGGTCGAGTTGCTGCGGGAGATTCTCCCCATGGTTCACCATGTGCTGGTGATGAGCGTGAATCCAGGCTTTGGCGGGCAGGAGTTCATTGAATTTTCGCTGGACAAGATCCGGCGGCTGGCCCGGATGCGCGCGGATCTGGGGCTGGCATTTAGAATCGAAGTAGACGGCGGCGTGGCTCACGATACGGTGGCGCGCATCGTCCAAGCGGGAGCGGAGCTGCTGGTAGCCGGCAACGCGGTCTTCGGAGCGGGCCACCCGGAGCGGGATGCGCGCGCGCTGCTGGCGGCGGCCCGCGAGGCCGCGGGCGAGTAGAAGAAAACTGCCCATGCGATTCGAGAGTATCGAGGAATAGGTTTGCGGCCTGTCGACGGGCCGCAGCCGCAATGAGGGGTTATGAACCGGTTGACGTTGAAGATTGCCGCGGTAGCTTTGGCGGTCCTGATGCTGGGCGGAGTTTTGGCCCAGGCCAGGGAAAAGAAGCCCAAGCGCAAGAAGCATGAGGACCTGAGCGCCAACCCGCTGGCCAAGTTGAACTCCAAGCAGCCCGACAAGGAGCTCTACGACAAGGCCATGATTGCCATGAAGAAGGGCCGCTACGACGTCTGCCGGCTCGATCTGCAGACCATGCTGAATACCTATCCCGACTCCGAGTACCTGATGCGCGCCAAGCTGGCCGTGGGCGACAGTTGGTTCAAGGAGGGCGGCACGGCGGCTCTTACCCAGGCCGAGGCCGAATACAAGGACTTCATTACCTTCTTCCCCAATGCGCCGGAGGCCGCCGAGGCGCAGATGAAGGTCGGCGACATCTACTACGAGCAGATGGAGAAGCCGGACCGCGATTACACCAACGCGCAGAACGCCGAGCGGGAGTATCGGGCGATGATCAACATGTTCCCCGATTCGTCGCTGGTGCCCCGCGCCAAGCAGAAGTTGCGCAACGTGCAGGAGGTCCTGGCCGAGCGCGAGACCGAGATCGGCCTTTATTACGATAGCCGCGAGAACTACCCCGCGGCGATCGCCCGGCTAGAGACTGTGGTAGATACCTATCCGCTCTACTCCAGGAGCGACCAGGCTTTGCTCGGGATTGGCGATGCCTTTGCCGGCGAGGCCCGCTTCTTTGAAAACCAACCCAACATTCCCGGCGCCGTCAAGGAGCGGCTCCGCGCTGTTTACCTGGACCGAGCCGCCGAGGCCTACGCGAAGGTCATTACCCGTTATCCCATGGCTCCCCACGTGGAAGATGCCCGCGACCGGCTGGTAGCGATGAACCGTCCCGTTCCCGAACCGACCGACGCCGCGGTTGCCGAGAGCGACGCCGAAGAGAAGAGCCGCCAGCCCCTGCGCTTTACCGACAAGACCTTCGACATCATCCGGCACGGACCCTCGGTGGTTGAGGCCGTTCATGTCGGCGAGCCCAGCCTCGATGACCCCAAGCGCACCGTTGCGCCCGACGTGACCAAGCAGAACGCCGCGATGATCCGAGCCGCCATCAACGCCGGCAACCCCGTCGCTTCGCCCGCCGGGGTGCTCCCGCCGACCGGCGTCAATGAGCCGCCTCGCAGCGACCAGCCCTCCCAGGCGCCCTTGCAGCTTGAAAAGCCGGAGGAGGGCGGCACCGGTGTGGGCGTGCAGATTGTGAGCGCGCCGGCGGCGCCCGCGGCCGACCCCAACGCCGTGGTGAAGGCTGTAGGTTCCGTCGACACGGTCTTGCCTGCCACGGAAAAGCCGGCCGAGGCTCCAGACCAGGTCAACGACGTCAAGCCCGGCTCGAACCCGACAGCGGCTGTCAATCCCAACGATGCCAGGAAAAAGAAGGCCAACCTCAGCGACGAATCCTCGAGCAAAAAGAAAAAGAAGAAGGGGCTGTCCAAGCTGAACCCGTTCTAAGCGGGTTTGCTGTCCGCTTCAAAAGGCCGCTCCCAAATCGGGCGCGGCCTTTTCAATGCCCTGGATCGTCCGATTCCCTGCCTTGCCGCCGATTCTTCCCGCTCCCTCATCTGCTAAAGTGAGGGGTGGTCCCCTCGCTCGAAACCCTCACTGCAAGAGGGCTTTGCGCAGACCCTCGGGGGCTCGGATACATGAACCCCTATGCCTCACGACCTGCCAAAAGCCTACGACCCCGCCGCCATTGAAGATCACTGGGCCGAATACTGGGTGCGCGAGAAGCTCTTCGCGCAGCCTACGCCGGCCACCGAACCCGCTGAAGATCGCGAGAGCTTTACCATGCTGCTGCCGCCGCCCAACGTGACGGGAAACCTGCACATGGGGCACATGTTCGAGCACACAGAGAGCGACATTCTCATCCGCTGGCAACGCATGCGCGGCGATCGTGTGCTATGGGTGCCGGGAACGGACCACGCCGGCATCGCGACCCAGATGCTGGTGGAGCGCCAACTCGTCACGGAAGGCAAATCCCGGAAGCAGTTGGGACGCGAGGCTTTTGTCGAGCGCGTGTGGGAGTGGAGACGGCACTACGGCGGAGCGATCCTCGGGCAGATGAAGCGGCTTGGCGCGTCGGTCGACTGGCAGCGCGAGTACTTCACGATGGACGAGCGGCTGTCGGTTGCGGTGCGGGAGGCCTTCGTCCGCCTGCATGAGCAGAATCTAATCTATCGCGGCGCTTACATTGTGAACTGGTGCCCGCGCTGTCAGACCGCGATCAGTGACTTAGAAGTGTTCCACGAGGAACAAAAAGGGCACTTATGGGAGATACGCTACCCAGTTATTAACGCGGACGGC
Source organism: uncultured Acidobacteriaceae bacterium (assembly GCA_963710875.1). GTDB lineage: Bacteria > Acidobacteriota > Terriglobia > Terriglobales > Acidobacteriaceae > Telmatobacter. Next base: position 884,717 of record CAVQBW010000007.1, read on the forward strand.
AAAGACACAGGTGAATTTCTAACTGTCGCGACTACTCGCCCCGAGACGATGTTGGGCGATGTAGCTGTCGCAATTCATCCTGAAGACGAGCGCTATCTGCACCTGCACGGCAAGAAGCTGCGCCTGCCGCTGCCATCGTCGAATATTGCCCGCGAGATCCCCGTTATTCTCGACGAGTGGGTCAGCCGCGATTTCGGCACCGGCGCGGTGAAGGTAACTCCGGCACACGACCCGAATGACTTTGCCATCGGTGAGCGCCATCATCTGCCATCGATCAATGTGATGGACGCGGAGGGTCGCATCAATGCCGAGGGCGGCGCGTTTGCTGGCCTTGATCGCTATGTTGCCCGCAAAAAGATCGTCGTCGATCTCGAAGAGCAGGGGCTGCTGGCCGGAATCAAGGACCACACCAACAACGTGGGTCATTGCGACCGCTGCAAGACTGTCGTGGAACCGCGGCTTTCGACGCAGTGGTTCATCAAGATTCAGCCGCTGGCGGACAAGGCCATTGCGGCAGTCAAGCCGGATGCCGAGGGCAACAAGGCGATTCGCATCGTGCCCGAGCAATACGAGAAGGTTTACCTCGAGTGGATGGAGAACATTCACGACTGGTGCATCTCGCGCCAGCTTTGGTGGGGCCACAGGATTCCCGCATGGCACTGTGCTAACTGCCATAAAGTCACTGTTGCTCGCGTGGACCCGACGGCTTGCGCTCATTGCGGCTCGGAGAGGATCACGCAGGAGACGGACGTTCTGGATACGTGGTTTTCTTCTGGGCTGCTGCCGGTTTCTGTCTTTGGCTGGCCGAATATCACTCAAGAGAATCGCGGCGACTTCGACGCCTTCTACCCGACGAGTTTGTTGGTTACCGGCTTCGACATTCTCTTCTTCTGGGTCGCGCGGATGATCATGTTCGGCTGCTGGTTCTCGACCGATGTGCCGATGCCGGATGGGAGCTCACGCTCTCTTGCGGACTCAGTGCCATTCAGAGAGGTCTATATTCACGCGCTGGTGCGCGACGCCAACCGCGAGAAGATGTCGAAGACCAAGGGCAACGTCGTCGATCCGATCGAGATCGTCAAGACTTATGGAACGGACGCCGTGCGTTTCACGCTGGCTTCGATGGCTTCGCCCGGCACGGACATCGCATTCAACGTGGCTCGTACCGAAGGCTACCGCGCCTTTGCGAACAAGATTTGGAACGCTGCGCGATTTCTATTTATGAATGTGGATCGGGCGGCTGAGATTGGCATTGAAATCGGCCCTCTAACGCTTAGCAGTAAGCCTCGTAACGCGAAAAACGTGCCGCTTGAGGACCGCTGGATCGTGGCGGAGTTCCATTCCACTTCAGCCAAAGTCAACGAATCACTTAAAGACTACCGTTTCGACGAAGCCGCCAACTTTATTTATCAGTTTTTCTGGGGTGACTTCTGTGATTGGTACCTCGAAACAGTGAAGCTGCGGCTAGACTTTTCTGAATCTACTGACAAAGAAGAAAAAAGTGCGACCCTCAACCTTTTGGTATCGATCTTTGAGGCCACGCTGCGGCTTCTTTCCCCGTTTATGCCCTTTCTCGCTGAGGAGCTCTGGCACGCGGTATATGATGGCAGTCCGCCAGCAAAATCGATCGCACTGATGCCGTATCCTATGCTTACAGCTACGCAATTTGCTGAAGTGGACGGTCGGGCGTGGGACGACGGTACGCGCGCGCATATGTCATTTTTGCAAGATCTTATCGGCGGCGTCCGGAATCGGCGTAAAGAAATCGGATCGCCCGAGAAGGAGCCCGTTGCAATTCGCATTCATGCCGATCCGAATGCGAAAAGCGCATTTGATGGAAGTAGCAGAGTAATCGAAAAACTAGCTCGCGTCTCGTCAATCACATACTCGGACACCGAACTTAACGGACTCGGCATTTTTCGCGACCTTGGGAACCACTACCAATGCGAGGTCGTCTACGAAGCGCACATCGACGTTGCCGCCGAGCGTGAGCGTTTGACAAAAGAGATTGCCAAGTATGAGAAAGGTCTAATCTCTGCCGAGCGGCAGTTAGGCAACGAGAGCTTTTTGGCCAAAGCTCCGGCAAAGGTGGTCGAGGGGTTGAAGAAGCAGGAAGCCGAGACGCGGCTGCTGTTGGAGAAGACGCGTGCTGCGCTGGAGAACCTGAACAAGGAAAGCTAGGCATGCCGTGTGACTGCGATCAATGCCATCAGCACTGCAGGACGCTGAACCTGGCCATGGGTGCGCCTACGAAAGAGGCCATCCACAAGGCCTATCGCGAAACAGCCAAGCTCTGGCATCCCGACCTCTTCGAGAAACACCCGCACTTGCGCGCCGAGGCGGAGGAGCATTTCAAAAAGGTTCAAGTTGCGTACCAGGAGCTTAGCAAGCACAATGCAACCCCGGTGGCGCTGCCGCTTCAAGACACGTTTACCAGACCTGTTGCACCTGTTGCGCCACCCTCCATCTCGTTTGGCGGAGCGCCCGGCTGCCTTGTTTCACCGCACTTCACTTCACCGGTGGAAGAGATCATCGTGGGCTGCCTGGGTACGCTTGAGACGGTTCTGGCCATTGTCGACCTTGCCGGTCCCGGACCACACAACAGCGGTTTCTCTCAATTCTTTCTCCTGGCCAGCCACGGGATCATGGTACGTGACCACCGAAGTATCGTCTCTCTCCTCTGGTATGCTGACTTGGGAGAAATCAAGCTCATTGACAGGCGCAGCGGCGGAAGACTCGGCGCATGGCACAGACTTGTGGAGGGAATCTGGGGCAGGCGGCCGAGCTACTCGCTTCAGATCTACCGGCGCAATGGAGCTTGCTTCTACTCGCTCTCAGATCCGGTCGATGACGGAGTGAAGACGGTTATTTATAAGTTCTTAATGCGCCAGAAGTCTCAAACGCAGCCCTAAGCGGGCAAAGCAGGAAGCATGGGCTCGAAGAGCGGTATCATAGATGGATTGCCGGAGCGAGCCTTGATGGCAGACGAGGCCGCCGGCGACAAGGCTGCGCAGTTCACCATGGACGACGGCCCATTTGAAACATCACTTTTTCTGTTGGAGAAGGCGCGCGGCGCGCTGAAGAGCCTGAAGAAGGGAAACTAGCCATGTCTTGCGAATGCGCAAAATGCCGGGAGCACTATAAAACGCTTGGTTTCATGTTCGGAGTGCCCTCGGAGACCGAGATTCAGGAGGCCTATAAGGAAGGGGTCAAGCAATGGCATCCGGACCTCTATGAGAACTTCGCGAGCTTGCGGGCGGATGCGGAAGAGCATTTCAAGCAGATCCAGGTTGCCTACCGGGGGTTGACCGAGCACAACACGGGTTCTGTGGCGGAAGTGAAGGTGGAGAAGGTCGTCGTTCAGCCTCGACGGGAGGAGGCGCCGGCCATCTCATTTGGCGACGCGCCGGGCTGCCTGACCGAGAAGCAATTCACCTCGGAGATCAAAGAGATGGTCGCCCCCCACATGGGAAAGCTCGGCCTGGCCCACGGGATCGTCGATATCAGCGGCAGACGTTCGCGCACCGGCGACTTCCCGCAGTTCCTGTTGCTGGCGTCCCGCGGGATCATGATGCGCGATTCCCGTAACATGATCTCTGTGCTTTGGTATACAGACATGGGAGAGATCAAACTCATCGACCAGCGCAAGCAGGGCAAGGCGAGCGGGTGGCAGAGATTCGTGGGAGGACTTTCCGGCTCGTCCGATTGTGTGCTTCAGATCGACCGCAGCAATGGCGCTAATTTCTACACAATCTCCAATCAGGTCGATGATAGCGTCAAGACCGTAATTTATGAATTTCTTGTGCGCCAGAAGCCTCAAACGCAGCCTTGAGCCGGCAAAAAGGAACCATGGACTGGAAGAGCGGCAGCATCGATGGATTGCTGGAGCGAGCCTTGATCGAAGACAAGGCCGCCAGCGACGCCACGACCAACCTGACCATCGATGCGGCGCTGCAAGCGACAGGCTCGATCGTCGCGCGGCAGGAGATGGTGGTTTGCGGGCTGGGCGCGGTGCCGCGCCTGCTAGAGATCTACGCCCGCCTGGACAAGCGCGCCCCGGCGCAGAGGCGCTTCGAGGTCATCAGCCATCCGGAGATCTTCGACGGGGTACGCGTTCACGATGGCCAGGTGCTGGCGGTAATCAGGCACAATGCGCGGGTGTTGCTCAGTTGCGAGCGGGTGATTTTGAATCTGATGCAGCACTTGAGCGGCATCGCAACGCTGACGCGGCGATTCGTGGATGCCATTGAGGGAACGCACGCCCGTGTGCTCGACACGCGCAAGACCGTGCCGGGACTGCGGGCTCTCGGAAAATACGCCGTGCAGTGCGGCGGGGGGACGAATCATCGCCTCGATCTGGCCAGCGGCATCCTTATCAAAAACAATCACATTTCGCTGGGCGGCGGGCTGCCTACGGTGCTGGCGCGAGCACTGGAGGGTCGCAAGCAAGGCCAGCGGGTGCAGGTTGAGGTGCGCACCGTGAAGGAACTCGAGGAGGCATTGGTTTTTGGCGCCGAAGGGATTCTGCTGGACAACATGACGCCTGCCGAGGTGAAGAAGTCCGTAGACCGCATTCGCCAGCACACCAAGGGGCTGCAGGCAGCCGGGGAGCCGGAGCGCTCGATTCCCACCGAGGCCTCGGGCGGCATTGTGCTCGACAACATCCGCGCCTACGCCGAGACCGGCGTGGACTTTATCAGCGTGGGCGCGCTGACCCACTCGGCCAAGGCAGCCGACATCTCGATGCGCATCGAAGCGGAGACGGCTTAGGGTGCGCGAGGCCGCGCTCGACCTCTACGACCTGGCCGCGATCGAGGCCGCGATTGCCGGAACGATCTTTGCCGGCAAGCTGCATTTCTCTCCTGTGACTGATTCCACAAACTCCGATGCGCAGGCTGCGGCACGCAGTGGAGCGCCGCACGGCTCGGTCTATTTTGCCGATGAGCAGTTGGCTGGGCGGGGGCGCGGCGGGCACGAGTGGCAATCGGCCGCGGGTGCGGGACTTTATGTGAGCGTGCTATTGAGGCCGGCGATTTCCGCGGCCCGGCTGCCGCTGCTTCCGCTGGCTGCCGGATTGGCCGCCGCCGAGGCGATTCGAGCCGTTACGGGTCTGACGGTCGATCTGCGCTGGCCCAACGATTTGCTCATTGGCAAGCGCAAGGCCGGCGGCATCCTCGTCGAATCGAAGATCGAGGGCGAGATGGCTGGTTTTGCCGTGGTGGGCATTGGCATCAACGTTCATCAGCGATCATTTGACTCCGGGTTGTCCACTCCGGCCACCTCGCTTGATTTGGAAGGCGCACGGCGAGTCTCCCGCCAGCCTTTGCTCGTCTGCCTGCTAAAATCGCTGGAGCGCGAGGCGGCGGAGTTGGCCGATCCGGCGGCGTTGGCGACGGTTCCGGCGCGGGTTGAGGCGGCCTCGACGTGGATTCGCGGGCGGCGGGTCGAGGTGCATGGGCCGCAGGCTTGCACGGGAGTTACAGCGGGGCTGGACGAACGCGGATTTCTGCTGGTGCGGACCGGCGATGGATTGGTCACCGTGCAGACCGGCGGGATTCGCAACGCGGCGATTTGAGCCAATGATTTTCAACCCTTTCCCTAGAAAAAGGCGAAAGGATGGGGCACGGGGCTTTTACGAATATAGGCTGAGAAGACGATGCTTCTAGCTATCGATGTGGGCAATACGAATACGGTGCTGGGCATCTACAAGGTTGACGGCGAGAGGTCCGAGTTGGCTGCGCACTGGCGCGTCACCACGCACCGCTCGCAGACCGCCGACGAGTACGGCGTGCTCTTCGTGAATCTCTTCGAGATGAACGGCATGGCGCCGAGCCAGGTGCACCACATCATCATCTCGTCGGTGGTGCCGCCGGTGGAGGGGACGCTGCGCCAGGTCTGCGAGACGTATTTTCATTTGCAGCCGATTTTTGTCGAGCCGGGAATCAAGACGGGAATGCCGGTGCTGGTGGACAACCCGACCGAGTTGGGCGCGGACCGGCTGGTGAACGCGATCGCCGCCTTCGAGCGCTACGGCGGGCCGTGCATCGTAGTGGACTTCGGCACGGCGACAACCTTTGACGTGATCTCGGCAAAGGGCGAGTACCTGGGCGGAGCCATTGCGCCGGGCCTCGGCATCAGCGCCGATGCGCTCTTTTCGCATGCCGCGCGCCTGAGCCGCGTGGACATCAAACGTCCCGCCAAGGTGATCGGGACCAACACCGTGACGCATCTACAGACCGGCCTCTACTACGGCTACATCGGCCTGGTGGACGGCATTCTGGAGCGGATTATCGCCGAACTTGGCGCGAAGCCGCGGGTGATTGCGACGGGCGGGCTGGCGCGGCAGATCTCCGAGGATTCGCGCTACATCGCCGAGATCGACGAGATGCTGACGCTCGACGGCCTGCTGATCCTCTATGAGCGCAACCGTGTGGCCAAGCCGCGCGGCAAAACGCACTGAGACTTTGAGACGCAGGCCGTGCTGAACTACTTCAATTACTTCACCGAGATCGAGGAGCGCTTCCAGCGGCGGCGCGGGGCGCTGCTGCTGCTCTCGACGCTGGATTGGGCGCTGATCGAGACGTGGCGCGAGGCGGGGATTCCGCTCGAAGCGGTGCTGCGCGGCATCGATGCGGCCTTTGATAAATATGAGGCGCGGCAGCGGCGCGGCCGGATGCGCCGCGTGAACGGGCTGGCATGGTGCGCGCAGGCGGTGATGGAAGCCGCCGAGGAGCTGCGCGAGGCCGCCGCCGGAACGGCTACAGCCGCCACTGCCACTGCCCGCGAATCGGGCTTCGAGCAGGCGCGCGTGGCCGCGCATCTCGAAGCTGCCGCCGCGTCGCTCGATGCGGCTACCGTGGCAACTGAGGCCTGCACCGCAACCGCCGCTCGGCTCCGTGAACTGGCCGCAGAGATGAGCGCCGTTGAGCCGGAGAAGGCCGCAGCTCACGATAGCGCCGTGGCTCATGATTTGGAGGCCCTCGAACGCACGCTCACCGTGCTCGAGGAGAAGCTCTTTGCCGCGCTGACCGCGGCGGCTCCCGAGGAGTTGCTGGTTGGGCTCAAGGAGCACGCGGCACGTGAACTGGCGCCCTATCGCAGCCGCATGGGAGCCGTGCAACTGAGACAGGTGGAGCGGCAGTTTGTACAGAAGCAACTGCTCGTGCACTACAACCTGCCGCGGCTAAGCCTGTTTTATATGAGCCAGCAATGACGCCCAGAAAACAAAACACAATGCAGCGTCGAGCCAAACAGGCCGCGAAGAAGCACTCGGCCGCAAGCAATCAGGCCGGCAGGAAGCCCGCGAGGACTGAAGCTGGGAAAGTGCCCGAAAAGAGTGCCACAGGGGCTAAAGCCCGCGATGATCATGGGACTCCAGCGGCACGACTGAAGTCGTGCCCTGACGCTTCGGGAGCCTCCGGATTGAGTTCGAAAGTGAATTCTCAGACAACCAGTGCGTCCAGACCCGTTGAGCCGCAAGTTGTTGAGATTGAGAAAGCGATTTATGGCGGCGCATTTCTGGCGCGGCTTGAGGGCAAGGCGGTTTTTGTCCCGCTCACGCTGCCCGGCGAGCAGGCGCGGGTGCGAATCGTACAGAGCAAGCCCGGCTACGCGACTGCCGAGGCGGAGGAAATCGTTCGCGCCGCGCCGGAGCGCATCCCACCTGCCTGCCCGCACTTTGGCGCTTGCGGCGGCTGCTATTACCAGCACACGGATTACACGACCCAACTGGCCTTCAAGCGGGCGATTTTGCGTGAAACCCTGGAACGCGGCGGGGTGGCTGTGCCGGTGGAGATCGACGCATTGTCCGGCGAGCCATTCGGCTATCGCAATCGCATTCGACTGGCGTTTGACGCGGCGGGCGAACCAGGCTATCGCGGGCGCCGCTCTCATGCGGTTGTCCCGATCCGCGAGTGCCCCATCGCAGCGCCGCTGCTGGTGGAGGCTGCGCTGGCGTTTGCTGACGTTGCACGCGAGACTGCACCAGAGTTGAGGCCGACGGAGATTTCTCTGTTCTGCAATGCAGACGCAACCGCGTTGCTGGTGAGCGTTTTTACCGCATCGCCCGCAAAGCTGCGCTTCGATGAATTGGCACGGGCTTACCATGAGCGGATTCCCGCACTCGCCGGCGCTGAATTGGCCGCCGAAGGGCGTCCCGGTCAGCAGCCGCGCACAATCGCGCTGTGGGGCGCGGCTTCGCTTGCCTATTCCGCGGCAGGATTCAACTATCGCGTTGACCACGGCGCATTTTTTCAAGTGAACCGATGGCTGGTAGACGCGCTCGTTGCGCGGGTCGTTGCAGATCACGAGGGAAAACTGGCCTGGGACCTCTTTGCCGGTGTAGGCCTGTTTGCGCGGCGGCTTGCGGCCAATTTTACCCGCGTTGTTGCCGTAGAGTCGGCTCCTGCGGCAACGGCGGCATTGGAAGCGAATCTCCGTGGTACAGCCGGCGTGGCGGTCAGGGCGGAGACGCTGGCCTTTCTCAGACGCAGCCGAACAGACGTCCGGCCCGATCTGATCGTGGTTGACCCGCCGCGCACCGGCCTCGGAGCGGAGTGCTGCGCGCTGCTGGGCGAGATCGCCGCTCCCGCGCTGACCTGTGTCTCCTGCGACCCCGCCACACTAGCCCGCGACCTGCGCGCGCTCGCCGGCTCAGGCTACCAAATTCAATCGATTACGCTCGCCGATCTCTTTCCCCAGACCTTTCACCTGGAAACAGTGGTCCAGTTGCGCCGCGCCTGATAGGCTTGAGGGCCAGACCAGCTTTTCAGTCTCAGACGCAATGGAAACCGGCTCCCCCAACCTCGGGCAAGTCACTGCCAGACCGGCTCCGGTCCCGCTCTTTCACGCGACCTGGCTCTTTGCCGCCGGGATTGCGGCCGCTCAGGTTCTCTGGCTGCGGCCCAGCCTGGTGCTTGCAGCGCTCGGTCTGGAGGCCGCCGTCTGCGGCGTGGCGGCCTTCAAGGCCCAGCGCATCTCCTGGCTGCCGTTGGCCGCGCTGTGGCTTCTGCTGGGCGCATGGTGCGCCTGGATGGAGCCGCACCCGGCTCCGGCTCCCGCGCTGGCGGCGCTCTCGGACAATCTGCTCCGCACCGTCGAAGGAACCGTCGTCGATGCCGGACCGATTCGCGGCGAGATGGAGCAGGACCTGGACGAGCCTGTCTCCGGCGAGCAACAGGCCCAGCCTTCGCAGAGAATTGATTTGCGCGTCTCCAGCCTGGAGGTGGTCACCGATGCGGAGGACGCGCAGGCACCGGTCGAGGGCGGGGTGCGGCTGACTGTCCGCTGGCCGCAAGGCGCGACCGGCCAGCAGCCGTTTCAGTGCGGCGATCGCCTGCGCGCCGTGGTTCGCCTGCTGCCGCCCGAGGTCTATCACGACCCCGGAGTCTGGAGCCGCGAGGAGTTTCTGGTCGATCAAGGCATTACCTCGACGGCAACGGTAGGCATCGACCGCGTGGAACCTGTCGGACGAGCCCCAGGGTTGTTCTTCGGCTGCCGATTGAGCAGATTGCAGCGCGCCACAAGCGCCCGGCTGCTGGCCCTGCCCGCGGCCATGCGCCGCCTGCCCGCGCCGTTGCGTTTGTCGCAGGACGACGCCATCATGCTGGCCGCCATGGTCACCGGCGACCGCACATACCTCACGCACACGCTGCGCGTGGGCTTCGAGCGCACCGGCTCCTTCCACATGCTGGTTGTCTCGGGCTTCCACCTGGCCATCGTGGCCGGGTGCATCTTCTGGGTGGCAAAGAAGCTGCGGCTGCCGCGCGTGCCGGCGACGCTGGTCACGATTCTTGCCTCCTTCGCCTATGCGCTGTTTACCGGCTTCGCCACGCCGGTCGAGCGTTCGCTCTTCATGATCACCATCTATCTGCTCGGGCGGCTGGTTTATCGCGAGCGCAACGCGATGAACACCATCGGCTTTGCCGCGCTCTGCCTGCTGGCCGCGAGTCCGCGCAGCCTCTTCGATTCCAGCTTCCAGATGACGCTGCTGGCGGTTGTGGCCATCGGCGGCATCGCGGCTCCGCTGCTGCAGGGTACGATTCATCCGTATCTGAAGGTCACGCGCGATCTGCGCCTCACGGCTCTCGATGTCAAGTTGGCTCCGCATTTGGCGCAGTTTCGATTGCTTCTGCGGATGTTTGCCGGAAGGCTGCAGAGAGCGATGAGTGAGCGCCCCGCATCTTCCGCTGTCAACACCACAGCCGTTCCTGACCAGATGCACTCGCAACTCACCATGTTCCGCGAGACTCTGGGCGTCGTCGCCGCGGCAACCCAAGCGGCAGTTCATGGTCGCTTCGCAGAGTCTATCGGTTGGCGCTTGTTTCCCTGGACCGTCCGCATTTTGATTCGCATTATCGAGCTGCTGGTGGTCTCATTTGTGGTGGAACTGGCCATGGCGCTGCCGATGGCGCTTTACTTCCATCGCATCACCGTCTTTGCCTTGCCGGTGAATGTCTTTATTCTGCCGCTGCTGGCGATGCTGATGCCGGCCGCGCTCATTACGTTGCTCTCTGCTCTGATTGGTCCGGCCTACGCAGTAGTCCCGGCAATGATTGTGGCCGTCTTTCTCCATATCGGAATCGGGCTGGTGCATCTGTTTGGTGCGATGGCCTGGGGTGATTTCCGGATTCCCGCGCCGTTGCTTTGGCAATCGCTCATTTTTTGCGCTCTGCTTGCGGCGGCCATGGTGCTGGCCCGCCGTGGAGGCAGACTGGCCGCGCCGCGCCGCTCTGGCCGCGTTGTTCTGCGCCGCCGTGGTCTCCGTCCTGCCCCGCCCGGTCAACCATCCCCGCGACGCATTGCTGATGGAAGCCATCGACGTGGGCCAGGGCGACAGCCTGCTGCTCATCACGCCCGACGGCAAGACCATGCTGGTGGATGGCGGCGGTTTTGGAGGAGGCCCGCATCAAGCCCCCCAGGACTATGACATCGGCGAAGAGGTCGTCAGCGAGGTCCTGTGGTCGCGCGGGATTCGCCGGCTCGATGTGGTGGCCCTGAGCCACGCGCACTCCGACCACATGGGCGGGCTACCTGCCGTGCTGCGCAACTTCCATCCCGCCGAGCTTTGGGTGGGCAACAACCCGCGCTTCGGGGCCTACAACGCGCTGCTCGACGAGGCTGCCAGCCTCCATGTGCGCGTCCGCTCGCTGCGCGCCGGCGACGCTCTCCCGTTCGGCGCAACCCAAGTTACAGTTCTGGCGCCCTTCCGCGACTATCAGCCCGGCGCGGAGCCGACCAACAATGATTCGCTGGTACTGCATGTGACTTATGGAGCGACTTCGGTTCTGCTGGAGGGCGACGCCGAGGCTCCGATCGAGCAAGCCATGCTGGCCGAACCCGGTCTGGCCAGCACGCTCCTCAAGGTGGGCCACCACGGCAGCAACACCTCCACGCGGCCCGAGTTCCTGGCCCGCGTCGCCCCGCAGTGCGCGGTGATCTCCTGCGGCTTGCACAACCGCTATGGCCACCCCCGCATGGAGGTGCTCGAAGAGCTTGAAGCGGCCCGGGTTCGCACTTTTTCGACCGACGTCAACGGCGCCGCCTGCTTCCGGCTCGACGGCAAAACCACCACACCGGATCTGGCCTGCGGCTGGCGGCTTGCGCCTTGAGGCCGACGAGGTCTTGGCCGCTGGGAATCTCTTCCCCTGCCAGCCGAAACGCTTCAAATTGAACCTGATCCGCGAACTCCATCCATTCATTGCCGCTCAATTGGCCTATAATCCATGCGTGAAATCATTCGGTTGCAAGATGTCCTCTAGGGCGCGTGCAACCGAGGAGGCTGTTATGTTGAAGCCGCTGCTCTTTGTTTCCGCAGTTGTCTTGTTTGGAATCGCCGTCTCGTCCGCCTCAGGACCCACGCCGCAAGTCTCCACTCCAGCCGCCGCATCCGGCCAGAAGAACCCGGTCAAACCGACCGAAAAATCGCAGGCGCGCGCCAAGGTAATCTATACGATGGACTGCGCTGTGTGCCATGGGGATAACGGCAATGGAAAATCCGATCTGGCCACGAGTATGCAACTGACGCTCGACGATTGGACCGATCCGAAGACGCTGGCCGCCAAATCGGACCAGGATCTGTTCAAGATCATCCGTAACGGCAAGGACAAGATGCCTCCCGAGGACCCGAGCCGCGCCAAGGATGACGAGGTGTGGAATCTTGTGATTTACATTCGGAACCTGTCGAAGGGGCAACCGGCCGCGGTGCCTGTTCCGGTGCCTGCCGCGACGAACTAAAACCGCATTCTCAACCCCAACTGGAACTGGCGCTCCCGGTAGAAGTTGGTTGCATTGATGTTCAGTGGCTGACCGAAGGCACTGGTGTTCGTCTTCAGGCCGGTGAGGAAATTCAGCGTCGGAAGCGAGCCCGAAGAGTCGCCGGACTCGATGGTATAGCCCGTGGTTTCCAGTTCGGTCACGTTCTGGTGATTGAAGAGGTTGAAACTCTCGGCCAAGAGTTCCAGCTCGCGCATATGCCCCAGATCGAAGCGCCTGCCCAGCCGCAGGTCGGCCTTCCATGTTGCCGGATAGCGGTAGGTGTTGCGGCCGATGTTGTAGAAGCGGTCATCGCTGCCCATGCCGTAGACCCGGTTGTCGCCGCCCGAGCCGTTCATGCCCGGACCCAACGCCACGATGGCCGAGCCAATGTCGCTGAACTCCTTGGCCAGCGAGCCCGAGGTGCGCATGGTGTAAGGCATTCCGCCGCGGAAGTGTCCGACGCCCGAGAGCGCCCAGCCATTGCCGAATCTCCCGGTCATGCCATGCAGCTTCCACGGCGATTCAAAGATCGCTGTGACGCCGGCCGAGTGGCGCATGTCCAGATTGCTGGTTCCGTACTCCAGGCCAAAATCGCCTGGGTCAAGCACGTCGTTGCCGGCGGCTTGCGCGCTCTCGTTGGGGTTCCAGTCCATGGCGTGCGCGTAAGTGTAATGGGCGCGCAGGCTCAGCCCGCGGCGGCCATTGCGGACGACCCTGAGCATCGCAGCCTCATAGGTGGAGTTGGCCCGGCTCATGATATTGGTAATCTGCTGATAGCACGGGTTGGGCCGCCCGGCAAGGTCTGTGCTTGTCTGCTGGTCGTTTGGGCAGTTCGGCACAGTAGTCCCTCCGCTCGTCGGCCAGGAGGCGTAAAAGGGAACCGTGATCTTGGTGGCTTTGATGGGTCCGGCGCCGGTCGCGTCCTCCACCGCGTAGGTGATGGTTTGGAGCGGCCCAGGCGGGGCGAGATTCGAATCAATCGAGACCGGCAGCCGACGGCCCAGGCTCATCATCGCACTGGCGGTCACCTCCACATGTCCGGGTAGCTCCTCTTCCAGGGCAGCAACTCCCTGATGCACCTCGGGGTTGTGAAACTCCGATGGAAATTCTACCGCTCCCGGCTTGATTGCACTGGCCGGATCGCCTTGAAGGACATAGGGGAATGGCGGAGCATTGCTGGTGTCGGTTGGAGGGTTCAAGCCGTCCGTGGGCCGAATGAAGAAGTTCAGATCGCTGTTGAGCGAGCCGGTCTGGGTCAGCGCCGTCTCGACCGTGGAGTTTGATGTACTTCCGAAGTACATGCCGTAGCCCAGCCGCAGCAGAGGCCAGCGACTCTCGCCGGCTCCCAAGGCCAGACTGATCCGAGGACCCCAGCTGTTTCCCAGGCTGGGCAGCTTACCAGTCAGCGGCAGCTCCGGATTGTCGAGTCTGGAGATCGGCGGCGGCAACTGCTCCCGCTCCCAGCGCAACCCGGCGGAGACCACCAGCAGCCTGCCGGCCTGCCACTGCGCGGTCGCGTATCCCGCCCAGTCGTTGGTGCTCAAGTGCCAATCGGCGGGGCCCATGGTCTGCGAGTAGTACGCATAGCAGGGAAGGCTGCCCAAACCGCGCAGATTGCCCGCCGAATCGCGCCAGACCTTGCCGGTCTGGTCGCAGTTGCGCTGATTCATGGGATCGAGTTCGCCGGAGAGTCCAAAGTTCTGAAAGACCAGCGCGTCGGAGACGAAGTTTTCCACGTTGGAGTAGGTATACGTTCCCGTCTGGTTGCGCAGTAGGCTGATCGCATCGAAGTTGTGATTGAAGTCGAAGCCGGCCTTGACCAGCAGCTTGCCGCGAATCCAATCCACCGACTCCTGCCCCTGATAGAGTCGCTCGTCCGGATAGCTGCCCGTTCCGAAGCGCGAGGGATTGCCGATGGTGAAGCCATAGCGGTTGTCCACGACGATCTGCGGTAGCTGGTTCCAGGCGCTTCCGGCGAGGAAGGTCTTTTCCAGGCTGGAAGGGGTCGAAGGCCGCGCCTCCTGAATCTCGTGTCCGGCCGAGGCCTGGGTCACAGCCAGCAGATTGGGGGTCACGAAGGCCTCCCAGCGGCCCAGCAGCCACTCCTGGCTGGCTTTGCTCGACCCGAAGCTGTGATTGCCGTAGCTCTCAGAAAGCCCGGTCAGCCCTCCGCCCGGCGAATTCCAATCTGCGCCGATGCCCTCCAGCGTAAACCGATGGCGCTCGGCTGCCTGCCAGTCGAGCCGCCCAAAGCCGGTCCACTGCATCGAGGTGCGCGGAGAAGGACCGAGCAGCCCACCCAGTTGATCCTCTTCCAGCATCGGCCAGTATGCCGCCAGACCCTCGGCGATGGCATTGGCATCGCTCAACCCCAGCCGCGCGGCCAGCGCCTGCATCTGGTCGTTCGAGGGCTGGGCAAAGAACCCGGTTTGTTCGCTGCATTGGGCGTTTGCGCAAAGGGATGGATGCTTCACCATGGCCAGTCCCGGATCGTTCCGCTGGTAACTATCGAGAGCGGCAAACCAGAAGAGCTTGTTGCGGAGAATTCGACTGCCTGCGCCGATGCCCCAGACCGTCTCGCGGTCCGGAGGGGTATAGGGAACAGCCGTAAACACCGGATTCACGGCGGTCCCGGTATTCTGTACCCACTGAGTAAAAGGATTCTTAGCGCCCCAGTTGTTCTGGCGATCGAAGAGAAACCCCTGCCCGTGCAGCTGATCGCTGCCGCGCTGGGTTTCCACGCTCATGCGTCCGCCCGCGGCTCTGGCTGCCACGGCCTCTGCATTGCCGGCCTCCGTCTCGACCGCGCGAATCGCCGCCTCGCTCACGGCAAATCCGTGTCCTCCAGCTCCCACCTGCGCCATGCCGGGCGGCCCATCGCCGCCCTGGCCCAACGCTCCCAGCCCAGACGAGCCTTGTCCAGATGGGTTTGTCGAGCCAAAGGCCAGTCCCCGGCTGGCTCCGTCCGCATCGGTCCCGGCCTCTTGCTGGCTCGCGCCGCGCAGCGAGATCTCTGCACGGCCTCCGGCTTGGGTCGCGGATGAGGGCGCATTGTCCAGCACAAAATCCTGCCAGTGCCGCCCGCTCACCGGCAGAGCCTGCAACTCCGCCGCGCTCACGGTATCGGCCCCCGCCGGGCCGCTCTCCCGAGAGGCTGCCAGAACCGTTCTGGGCGAAGCCTGCGCAATCTGCATCGCCGCCGCCAGCGTCGCCTGGGCCGCGGTCGCCACGATGGCAACGCCCTTGCCGCTGGCCTGAACTTGAATCGCGATGGGCGGTCCGGCGCCTGCCGGAACCGCCGCAACAGGGACAAGCCGCGCCAAGGTTTGCGGAGGCTCAACTGTCCTTGCCGGATTGCTGACGGGCGGAGCCGCGGGTTCGAGATCGGGCCGGCGCGTACTGGGTTGCTCTTCGGCCTTGGGTCCTTTCGTCTCGCGCGCCGCTGCCAGAACCGGAGTCGGCGGAAGCGGCTCAAACGCGATCGCCGTCTGCACTCGCGTCTCGTGGCCGCCGGCCACCACAATCTCCCCCACCTGGCCACGCCCCAGCTCCTGGCTCTCAGCCTCCAGCGCGTATTCGGCCGGCTCCAGGCCGCTGAATAGGTAAGTACCATTCTTTGTGGTGATGGTGCGCGACTCCGCGCCGGTAGACTGGTTGTGCACGACGACGGTGACACCGGCCAGCGGGTTGGAGTGCAGATCGGTCAGCTTGCCTGCAAGGGAACCGGTTGATTCGTTTTGAACCGATTGGGCAAGACTCACCCTACCCGCGCCCATCAGAAGCACGGCTACCGCCAGCGCCTTCGTCCAATTGCGCCCTTTTCCCGCCATCGAGTCCCCAACTCGCGGCAGACCCTGGGAAAGTCCTGCAACACATCCACTCCGGCCCGATCTTGCGACGAGTCCGGATGGGCGCTCTCGCTGGCGAAATCCCCCTTGCCTTGAGAGGCCACCGCCGGGGCTTTCACTCCGGCAAAATCCGCGCCATCAGGCAAGAGATTCGATACCGAGACCTGCTCCCTCGGAGAACTCCCGATTTCAGATGCCTGAATTCTCTAAAAATGAAGTTGCAAGCGATTCTAAGCCCTTCTCCGGTAAACTGGGAAGACGGTATCTCGAATTTTGGTTCGCAAGTGGGCCGCAGGCATCGAATTGCGTTTCCTGATCTCTGGTCTCTGACCCCTGGCCCCTGTTCCTTGGTCGTTCATGTTCATCGATGAAGCGAAAATCCGCGTGAAGGCCGGCGACGGCGGCAACGGCTGCATGGCCTTCCGGCGGGAGAAGTTCGTTCCCCGCGGCGGTCCAAGTGGCGGGGATGGCGGCCGGGGCGGCGACGTCGTCATGGTCAGTTCGCAGCGCCACAACACACTCATCCATTTCCGCTACAACCCGGAGCACAAGGCGCAACGCGGCGAACACGGCATGGGCTCGAACTGCACCGGTCTCGACGGCCACTCGACCATCCTGCAAGTCCCCGTGGGCACAAGCCTTTACGATCAGGAGACCGGCGAACTGATTCACGATTTCAGCGAGCCCGACGAGCAACTCGTGATCGCCAAGGGCGGGCGCGGCGGCCGCGGCAACCAGCACTTCGCAACCAGCACCCATCAGGCGCCGCGCGAGCATGAACTGGGGCGCGCTGGCGAGGAGAGGCTTTATCGCCTGGAGTTGAAGCTGCTCGCCGATGTCGGCCTGGTCGGCTACCCCAACGCGGGCAAGTCCACGCTCATTTCGCGCATCTCCGCCGCCAGGCCCAAGATCGCGGACTATCCCTTCACTACGCTCGAGCCCAACCTCGGCGTGGTCACGGTGGGCGAGGAGCCGGATCAGGAGTCGTTCGTCGTCGCCGACATGCCAGGCCTCATCGAGGGCGCGCATCTGGGACAGGGGCTCGGAACGCAGTTTCTGCGCCACATCGAGCGCACGCGGCTGCTGCTTCACCTGGTCGATGTGTCGGACGCCTCAGGCCGCCCCGATCCGGTGGAAGACTTCAAAGTGATCAACAAGGAACTGGCCAGCTTTACGAGCAGCACGGCCCAAAGCGAGCCTGACCCTTTCGCGGACGACGACGGCGGGCCTTCAACGCCCAATCACCCCTTGGCCCACAAGACGATGATCGTCTGCGCCACCAAAATCGACTCCGCCAATCCGGAAAAACTCAAGAAGCTGGCGGCGCATGTGAAACGGAGAAAGCTGGAGTTTCACGCCATCTCCGCGGTAACCGGCCAAGGCATCGAAGAGCTGAAGTGGTCGCTGGCTCGGCGCCTGCGGCCGAGTGATGAGGGCAGATAGCAATCTTTTCGCATTGAGGCAGTTTCGGGTGTGGTGCGAGGTCAATGCAAAATGAGAATCAGGGATTGATTTTTGTGAGAGGGGGATTCACATCTATGCATAAACCATTGCAAATAAAGTGGATATAAATTCACATCGAATAAATACACCCAAAAGTACACCCTTCGACAATTGACTGATGTTCAGTCAACGTCGTCTGTCCCATCGACATCTGACAAAAGCCCTGCTTATATGTCCAGGAAGCTCTTTCGGCATTGGCCGGCAGGCCTCCCGGCAAGTGCGCCCTACAGGCGCGAGCAATGCACAAAATGACCACCAAAATGCGTCGAATGAATGTAAGCGTCAGACCAACGCATGCCGTGTTACCTGTGGATGTTTTTGCGCCCAGGCGGCAGGGGTAAATTCTGCGATGCGTTGCAGCGGTGCGCTGGCAAGCCCCGGCAAGATATTGGCGAGGTAATCGCGCACCGGGATCTTGAGCCGTCGGCAGCTTTCGATCACGGAGACGATGGCGGCCACGCGCGGCCCCGCCTGTTCGCTGCCGATGTGGATCCAGTTGCCTCTTCCGACCGCTATGGGCCTCATCGAATTCTCGGCAAGATTGTTGCTGAGCTCCAGTTCGGGATGATCGAGGAAGCGGATCAGCTTTTTCCAAATAGCCAGGGTGTATCTGCAGGCCTGGCCGGCGGCGCTGCTGGGTAGCACCGTCTTGCTCATCTCCACGATGTGACCGCGGATATCGGCGAGCAGCGGCGGAGCTTTCTGGTGGCGTAGAGCATGGCGTGCAGTATGGTCCATGTTTTCGTTCCGCGCCTGAGCATCGATGGCGAACAACTCGTTGATCAGTTCCACCGTGCGGACGGACGCGGCATCCTGCTTGTTGAGTTTGACCGCATCCACGAAGTACCTTCTGGCGTGGCTCCAGCAGGCCGCATGCACCATCTTCTCGCCGCCCACGCGATCGTATGCGGCGTAGCCATCTGTTTGCAGAAGTCCTTCGAAGTTGCCGAGGAAGCTCAGTGGGCCCTCGCGTTTGCGGCTCATGCGGAAATCGAAAACCGTCATGCCACCCGGCGTCCCGTACTGCCACAGGTAAGCTTGATGATTGCTGCCGCTTCGGTCGTGCGCCTGTACATCGACCGGAGTTTCATCCGCCTGGATGTAGGCGCCGGCAAGTAACTCCCGGCGCATGGCACTTACTACCGGCATTAGTAACTCGCCGACCGTCATCACCCAACCGCACATCGTAGCCCTGCCGATATCGATGCCCGCGTCACGCAGTAAAGCAACGCTCTGACGATAAAGTGGGCTGTGATCACAGTACTTGTTCACCACCGTGTCGATGATCACTCCGTCCGACACCAGGCTCTTATCGATGATCCGGGCAGGAAGAGGTGCAGCAGCTACGCCCCGCTCGGGACAGGTTTTGCAGGCCCGCTTCTCGCGCTTGGTCACCGCGACGAAATACCGCGCCGGCTCGACATCCAGCACTTCGCTCACTTCATATCCGATCACCGCGGTGTCGCGGCCGCAGTTGCCGCATACGCACTGCTCCGGAACGCAGGCAATCACCCGTTCCACGCGAGGAAGATTCGCGGGCAGAGTCTGACGTCCGGGATGCTTGCGTTTCTTCCGTTCGGTAACAGGCGGCGGAGCTTTGCGCTCGCTCTCGGCGACTACTTCCTCCCGGCTGACCCCGGGCTCTTGTTCCAGCAGCTCCAGTTGGAGACTGCTCAACTTCTCGCTGCCCGGCCCGTACTTTTGGATCCGCTGCAGACGAAGACGCTCTTCGAGAACTTGGATCTTCAACCGCGCATACTCGAGTTCTTTCGTGGCCGCATCCAGTTGCTGTTTCAGTTGTGCGTTGATCTCTGCCAGAACGGCTTCTGGATGCGGGGCAAGAGTGGGCTCGGAATGCGTGCTCAAGATGTCTTTTTAATAGCAGATTGTCCTGTGGATAAATGTGCAAAATGTCCAGTTTTTATGCGGTCTTCAGTGACTCTATTGGTTCTTCCGCCGGAGGCTTCCGATACCACTTTCGAGGCCGCGTCTGCGCCAGATCGATGCCCCCCACAAGCAGCGCCAGTTCTTCGTGGTTCAATACGATTTTCTTCACCGTGCCGCCCACATCCGGCCACCGGAAACAGCCCCGGTCTAACTTCTTCGCACATACCCAAAGCCCGCTTCCGTCATATACCAGGAGCTTCAGACGGTTGCGCCGCGCATTTGCAAAAAGGAACACGTGGCCGCTTTCCGGATCGCAGCCCAGATGGTCGCGCACCAGCCCATATAGGCCGTTGAAGTTTCTCCGCATGTCCGTCGCGCCGGCTGCGACATAGATCCGCGTCGCCGGTCCAAACCCGAACACCGACTACGCCCTGTCCAATACAGCCAGCAAGCGCTCCAGCGTCTGCGCATCGAATCCCCGATACACTTCGATCCGGCGTCCGCTGCGCAGCTCAACAGTCAGGACGCCGTCCTGACTCTCGCTGTTAGCATGCCGCGAAGGCGACGAGATTACTTCCACAGGAAGTAGAGTTCCCGCTCCCGATTGCGGCTTGCTTTGCACGCGCCGACGGTACTTATCCAGCGTGCCTACAGCCAAGCCACGATGCTGACAAAATGCCGCCCGCATCAACCCGCTCGCTTCAAATTCCGCAACCAAGGCGTCCACCTCAGCCCGGCTCCGCCGCCTCCGCAACACTCCCGCTTCGCTCATAACTCCAGTGCAACACCAAATTCAGCGACGGAACAGCATGCGTTGCTCAGACGGATACGAATGAATGGTGGAGCTGGTTGGGAGAGAACAGACGACCTCTTCCATGCCATAGCCCCCTATTAACTTTTACTTTCAACCTCAACAGTCTCTTTGGCCTTTGGTATCCCCGTATCACACGCCAACGAGATCGAGCCTGCCCCGGAAGGGACAGGCTCGAATGCTCGATATGGTGGAAGGATCGGATTGCTGCTTTGCCAATCTGCTTACTCCACGGTGATGGTAAACGTCTCCGTACTCTTGCATCCGCTGGCGTTGGTGTACGTGGCCACATAGGAGTCGGTGCCTACAGTCAACGGAATGCTGTTGATCTGACGCGACGTGGACTTGTACATATTGGGACCGGTCCAGCTCCATGATCCGCCGCTGGTTGGTTGCGGACCTAGGTCCACTGCCGTGGAGGGCGAACTCACGGTTGCGCTGGATTCTTCCGTCCAGGTTGAGCCTCCGTTGACAGAAATGTACGGAACAATCGTGGTGGGCGTGCAGCTTATCGTCAAGGCAATGGTCGTGCTGGCGGTCAGGCTGCCGGAGGCGCCCTTGATCGTCACCGTGGCGGCGCCTGGGGCGGCCGAACTGCTGGCTGTCAGGGTGAGTGCGCTGGTTCCGGTTGTTGGGTTGGTGGCGAACGCTGCAGTGACACCGTTGGGCAAGCCGGAGGCGGCCAGCGTTACGCTGCCGGTGAATCCGTTCTGGCCTGTCACAGTAATGGTGGATTTCCCGGAATCCCCCTGCGCTACCGTCAGTGAAGCGGGCGAAGCCCCGAGTGTGAAGCTTGGCGCGGGATTGACTTTCAGTTGAACGCTGCCGGTCGCTGTTGTGTAATCGGCGGTATCGGTGGGCGTGAAGGTCACAGTCAGCGTATCCGTGCCAACCGCCGGCACGGTTCCCGCCGCTGGACTATAAACAAACGCGCCAGGCACGCTTGCCTTTGCATTCAACTGCGTTGCGCTCAGCGCCGTGCCGTAGGTGATTGCCGCTGGCGTGGCCCATGTGATGGTCGGCGTCGCTTTGTTCACCGTCAGCGTGACAGTTGCACTCGCTGGGGTGTAGTCGGTGGTATTGGTTGGGGCGAAGGTAACAGACAGAGTGTGCAAACCAGCGGTCAGCACTGTTCCAGCTACAGGCGAATAAGTAAAGCTTCCGGCCACAGTGGAACTGGCATTCAGTTGAGTTCCGCTCAGCGCTGTACCGTATGTGATTGGCGCAGGCGTGGCCCATGTGATTGCCGGCGTGGCCTTGTTCACCGTGAGCGTGACGCTGGCCGTGGCTGTCGATGGAGTGTAGTTTCCTGCGTTAGTTGGAGTGAAAGTTACATTCAGCGTATGGCTCCCAACAGCCAGCACCGTCCCGGCGGCAGGGGAATAGACGTAGGTTCCGGATGCCGTCGATGTGGCGTCCAGCTGAGTTGCACTCAAGGCCGTTCCGTAGGAGATCGCCGCGGGCGTGGCCCAGTTAATGGTCAGAGCGGCCTTGTTCACCGTCAGCGTGACGCTTGCCATAGCCGTTGTGTAGTCGGCGGTATCGGTTGGTGTGAAGGTTGCCGTGAGTGTCTGCGTGCCCGCATTCAGTACCGTGCCGGCTGCGGGTGAATAGGTGAAGGTTCCGGCTGCGGTCGCGTTGGCGTTCAGTTGAGTTGCACCCAGCGGAGTGCCGTAAGTGATGGCTTTCGGCGTGAACCAGATAACAGTGGGCGTCGCCTGGATCACCGTAATTGTTACCGTCGCTGTGGCTGTCGTGTAATCCGTTGTATTGGTGGGTGTGAAGGTTACGGTCAGCGTCTGCTGTCCGGCGGTCAGCACTGTTCCGGCTGCGGGTGAATAGGTGAAGGTTCCGGCTACCGTCGAAGTGGCGTCCAACTGCCTCCGGCTCAGCGGCGCGCCATAAATGATGGCTGTCGGCGTTGCCCACGTAATGGTTGGCGTTATCTGAGTGCCCGTGCCGTTCAACGCGATGGTTTGCACCGCGTAGCCCGGCGCGGCAGCATTCAAGTTGTTATCAGTCAGCACCAGTGATCCGCTGAGAGCGCCCAACGCAGTTGGCGTGAAACTGATGGGCAACATACAGGATGCGCCAGCGGCCAGCGTGCCGGTCGTCGAGGAGCCGGCGCTAATCAGCGGGCAAGCCGCGACCCCGCTGCTGTTGAGTGTGAAGTTCACTGCGATGCTTGGGTTGTTGCCGGTTGACGCAGCCGGAAAACTGAGCGCAGCATTACCGACGTTCTCGACCGTCACCGTCTGCGGACTGTCGGGGCTGGTTGAGCCGACAGCCGTGCCGGCGAAAGTCAGGCTCGGCGGATCCGCTAGGTCTTCCTTCAACACTCTGGAATTACCGGAATCGCCCGCATAGATGTTTCCGGCTCCGTCTACCGTGATCCCGGATGGCCCGTTGAGCGGGCTGGTAGATAGAGTGCTCTGGACATAGCCGCCACTAGCTGGCGTCTCAATGAACACCGTATTGGTTCCGTCATCGGATATATTGATGACGCCTCTCGTATCGACCGATATACCCACCGGATTAATTAAGCCGGTGGTGGGCAATGTGCTTTGGACATAACTACCGGCGAACGGCGTCTCTTTCAGTATCTGGATATTCACATCGTCAACAACATAGACATTTCCCGCCCCATCCACAGCGACGCCGGCCAGCGAGGGCGTGCCCGTGCTGATTGTGCTCTCGACGTAACTGCCGGCAATGAGCGACTCCACGTACAGGCTGCCAGATGAACTAGAGATATAGACATTTCCCATTCCATCCACAGCTAAGGCCATCGGGAAGACCGATCCGTCCGATGGAAAGCTGGCCACCACACTCTCCAAGTAGCCGTTTGCCGATGGCGCCTCTTTCAGAATTCGGTAATTGCTGCTGTCGGCGATGTAGAGGTTCCCAGCACCATCCACCGCAACCCCATGAGGATCCGACAACTGACTGGTCGGGATGATGCTCGTGGTGTAGGTTCCTCCTGACAACGTCTCTTTCAAAATCACGTTGTTTTGTATTTCAGCTAAATAGAGATTGCCAGTTCCGTCCACCGCCATTCCGAGAGGAATGATCGGGCCGCTGATGGGAAGCACGCTCTCGGTGCCCGGCAGGAAGTTGATCTGCGGTCCCACGCCCGTTCCCTGAAGATATGCCGTGGCAATGGCGTTCCCATTGCTGTCACTTAGCGTCAATGCGCCATTGCGGGTTCCGGCCAGCCTGGGTGTGAAGGTCACGTTCACTGTGCAGCTTTGGCCGGCATTATAGGTTGTATTCGCCGTGCAACTTCCCGTGCCGACATCTTTGAAATCAAGTCCGGCTGCTCCCTGGGTCAGGACGGATGTCGAGCCAAGCGTACCAGTCGCGCCAAAGGTGAGAAATACTGGAATTGG
Source organism: uncultured Acidobacteriaceae bacterium (assembly GCA_963710875.1). Taxonomy (GTDB): domain Bacteria; phylum Acidobacteriota; class Terriglobia; order Terriglobales; family Acidobacteriaceae; genus Telmatobacter. Next base: position 908,410 of record CAVQBW010000007.1, read on the forward strand.
AGAACTCGTAGTCCCAACATTTACTGAGCCGAAGTTGCTGAGTTGAATGACTTCCAACGCAACAGTTGTCGAATAGGTGATGCCTCCGCCTGTGCCGGTTACCGTGATCGGGTATGTGCCCGGAACGACATTGGAGGCAACAGCAACAGCCATCACGGATGAACCGGACCCCGGTGCAGGAATCGAGGAGGGAGTGAAGCTCACGGTGACACCACTGGGCTGGCCACTCGCAGAGAGAACCACATCCGAGTCGAAGCCGCCTCCGATCACTGAATAAATCGTGTGAAACCCGTAGCACCCTGCGCAATGGAGATGGGGGTGGCTCCGGGGAAGATGGAGAAGCTTGGCGGTTGCGGGAGCACAGTGACCATCACCGTGATAGATTGCGCGATTCCTCCGCCCGTAGCTGTGATAGTGATGGGATATATTCCGGGCGCAACAATTACGCCTGCGGAAAATGTGACTGTAGTGGCACCGGTGCCCGGCGCGGCAACTGACGTGGGATTCATGCTCACATCGATTCCGATCGGCTGCCCGTTCGCATAATACTGGCCGCTCGCGGAAAACGAAATTGGCGCGTCGAAGCCGTTGATTCCCGCAGTTGTGATTGTTGCGGAGGCAGCGTTGGCCTGTGCTACAGAGACAGATGCAGGCGCCGCAGAGATAGTGAAGTTCGGGGCAGAAGGCGAAACGACATTGAGCAGAACAATGGGTGTCACCCCTGGCGGATATGGAACTGCTGCCGTTATGACAACCGCAGTCGTGCCGATCGTGGCCGTATCGCTGGCTGTCAACGTCAGCACGCTGTTTCCGCCTCCGCCGGTCAGAGGATTTGGGTTGAATGATGCGGTTACCCCGTCCGGCAGGCCCGAAGCGGAAAGAGGCACCGCCCCAGTGAATCCATTCACGGGCATCACAGTAATGATGGATGTGGCAGAGGAACCTTGCGTGACGGTAAGAATATTGGGTGAACTGGAGGCATAGATATCAAGACCTTCGATGACCAGAAAGAACGTGGTCGTATGCGTAATCCCTCCGCCAGTGCCGATTACCGTAATCGGGTAAGTTCCCGGAGCAGCGTTTGGAGCAACGCTAAAGGACATACTTGATGTTCCGTTGCCCGGCGCGGGGAAGGACGAGATGGTGAAACTTGGTGTAACGCCTGTCGGCATGCCGCTTGCGGACAAAGCAATCGCCGAGTCGAAGCCGCCGAATGTGACGGTCGTGATATTAGGGGTAAAGATGAAGCCGCTACCACCCTGCGATATGGCTCCGGTGGTGATCGAGGTGGAGATTGTGAAACCGGGACCTGTCACGGTCAACGAAACCGCCACCGTATGAATGATGCCCCCTCCTGTGCCGATGACCGTGATCGGGTAAGTGCCTGCCGCGGTATTCGAGGCTATAGAAATGGTCATCGTAGAAGTGCCGGATCCTGGCGTTGCAATGGGTGTGGGACTGAAAGTCACGGAGACGCCTGCAGGTTGACCGCTCGCGGACAAGGCAATTGCCGAAGTAAAGCCATTTAGAGTTGACGTAATGACCGTGGCAGCTCCGTTGTTGCCGGGTGCCAGAGACAAGGAAGTAGTAGAGACGGAAAAAGTAAAACCTGGAGCGGTCGGTGGAGGCGCCAATGCGTCGATCAGCGCGGACCCATTGGGGCTGCCCAATCCGCTCACCAGGTCGTAGCCCGCTGCAGCGCTAAACCAGAGTGGAGAATTGCAGCCGGGGGTAACGCCGTAGCAATTGTTGTTACCGCTCGTGATATCGTGAAAATCTGCGTTATAACTCGTCCCATTTCCGATCTCATAGAGGGCAGGATTGACGAGACCGACTGTCGAGCCGCCGTTGGCAACCGACTGCTGATTCACCAAAGCCATGAAGCCGGCCCACATCGGAGCTGCAAAACTAGTCCCACCATAGCCGGCCAGACAACCTGACTGGTCTGCGCAAACGTAGAACGAAGTATTCGCATTGGCCGCGACATCCGGACCGTTTCGATAGGTCATTGAGCAATCGACGCAGCCGCTGCCCGCCGCTGCCTGCCAGTAGGGCATCGCGAACTCATCCGGCGAGATTCCGCCGCCGGTGTCGGACCATACGGTCTCCGAGGCCCAGGGTCCGCCGGCCGAACTTGTTTCCAAGTCGGTTCCGCCAACGGATGTAACGTAAGGATCCTCCGACGGGAAGACGGTCTCAAAGTAGGTGCCCCATGGAAACCACGCGCCATCGTCTCCAGCTGCAACGAATAGGGTCTGGCCTTGCGCCGAAAACTCCTCGAAGTACGGGTCGTCCGCGCTGGGGTCTGACGGCCACCAAAGCCATGAACAGCTCAATTGCGCGTTGAGTGGGCTGGCTGTGGCCATTGCATTGAAAACAGAAGCATCGGAAGAACCGACGTACATCACCACGCTGGAAAGACCTGGCGCCATGCCTATAGCCTGCGTTATATCCAGAACCTGCTCGGTATCGTCACATATACTCGTTGAGGCATTATAGGAGCAGCCGGTTTGGGTTCCGTCCGTCGAAATCTGCGTAATCGGCACATTATTGGTTTGGCCAACACCATTGAAGTAGGCAGTAAGGTCGTCCAAATTGACACCGTTGTTGAGGGCAAACAAGCCGACCGATTGACCAGCGCCGATGAGAGTCGTTCCGCCGTAATAGGCGGCGCGCATATCGCTGCCTAAGAAATAGCCGTAAGGGCCGGATCCAGTGGGAATGAAAGAATCGGCGGGACTGGCGTTCGATTGCGTGGCAGGTCTTTTTGTCATTGCCGGATGCGGAATCGAGTAGTTGTCGAGCCCCGAGATGTGCCAGAGTCTAACGCCCAGGTCTAAGGTCGGCTCCCTGTCTATAGAATAGAATTCGCGGTTTTCGGTTGGATGTAGATAGGAACTCACGGTCACATGGAGAGCCTTCTCGATGTTTGCAACCGGACCTTCCGCGTAAACGTTGAGGCGATTGCGCGAGGTGCTGACCACGGTGAGGCCGCTTGATTTCGCAAAATTGACGACCGCGTCGTAATCCTGTTGGCTAGGTCCGTACTCCTCCGTAAATTTGTCCACAGTGAGATAGTGCCGGTAGGACGAACTGGCAGGGTTGGACACTGCCTGAACGAAGCTGTCCAACTCTGCACGGTTGCGGAGTGGCAAGGTGAGCACAAGGCGCATGCTCTGGCTGGCGGGAAGGCGTCTGACCAACTTAGCCGACCCGTTCCGGACTGCCTCACGAACATGGCGCGTCAGTAGTTGCTGTTGGGCCGAACCAGGGATCGCAAACAACAGGAAAGCAACCATGCAGGAAAGCGCCGCCCGCACGGAGCATGAGCGGGCGGTCTTGCTCTGCTTCCGCTGGCGGCTGAAAATACGACGAGAAGCAACGGCGTCTATCGCCGGGCTGACGGACAAAAGCATCGAGATCATGGCTCTTCGCTCCTGAGGGATGGTGAACCGGTTCGGCGCTGTTGATTACCTAGTTAATAAACAGCGGCTCATGACAAAACAGGGCCGCGCTGCATGAACCGCAGGCGTCCGAAATTATTTGATTTGAAAAGAAAGACAGAGGGAGTATACTACAGCTCCGCCTAAAGTTTCGCCGCAGGCAAGATCATTTTGCTAAAGGCAGCGCAATAGTGGTCGCTGGTCCTGAGGGAAAAAGAAGCCGTTTTAGCGGATGATTGGGCAAGGATTACGAGGAAAAGAGTCTCTGCCAGCGAGCGGAAAAGCCCTCCTCCCCAGAGGTACGTTTAGAAGCGATAGTTCAGAGTTCAGAGACTCGGGACAGCTTGCGGCTGTTGGTGACCGCTCGCGGCAAGGCGTGGGTTGTCAGTTTGCGTAAGCCGATAGAGATCGCAGTCCACACAAGAAGACGACACACGACTATCTGAATACATCCCCTCTTGTGAAACAAGACCTTGATGACTATCACGGCTCCCTTGCCGGTGATTTGCACAACACCGCCGCAGGGAGGCTGAGACCCGCCTTGCCGTTGCCCGCAACGGCCGCCGTGAATCTCTCGTGGGTTCTCTTTTCTCCATCCCCTTCACGGTTAGATTTGTCGTGGTTCATTCAGCTTCGCTTACTTCCGTGCAATGAATCCACTACTTTACCTGCTTTACTAGCACCCTAACCGCTTTGGCTACAGTAGGTTAGCGAATGGCTTTTACTCTAATATACCTATGCTGTAAAATACATCACGATAAGGAAACCACATGCCCACTGCAAAGAAAGCCACTGCCCGCCCAAAGCGCAGAATCGTTGCACCCGCAGAGAAGCGGACTCAAATCCGGCTCACCGTCGATTCCAAATTCACCAAGAGCCATTTCAGCCAGCTATTTGCTGTGCTCAAAATCCGGCGAAAGAACGCCCTCGCCGAACATATCATCATGAATTTCAAAACCAAGGCCGCTCAGGCACAGCTTGTTGCGTTCTATAACGGCTCGTGGCTGGACATTCCGTTTCAGAGCATCGACACTTCCTTCGTATTCCCTTTGACCCACGATATTGCCGACGAGTTGGAGAGAGTGGGCGGGGAGATTCTCGGTGGGGTGAACAAATCCAAGACGTTTCGCGTAATGGTGGCCTATTTTGCAGCCGTTCATAAGCTCAAGACGCCAACCCGCCCCACATCCGTGTAGTCGCGGTCAGTACATATTGATGCGGCGACCACACTGACGCGATGATCGTGGAAGGCCCGCTGCCGACGACAATGGCATATCGCTCATGCTCGTCGCGGGCGCTGACGGGCGGTTTCTTTAGCAACGGGCTACCTTCCCCCTCTTTCCTGCTGGCGTTGGCGCGGATTCGCCAGACGTTGTAGAAAACGCATGGCGTATTGCATCTCCGGATCAGTGAATTGGACGGCGATCCCGTGTTGCGCCGCAGTCTTTACGACCATCCGCTTCCACTCCACGCTGCCGTCACACGCGATGCGCGATCCGTATTTCTGGACGGCCATCTCCAATCCGAAGAGGACAGCGGCTTCATCTTGGTTGAGCACAGTGACGACGCGCCCACGGTCGATGACGGAAACACTCCCATTTAGCTTGTACGAAACATCGCCGGTCTTGCGGTCAATTTTCCAAATGCGTGTCGCGGCGATCTGATTGGCGAGCGCCTGTTGTTTCTGTTGGCTTGCAAGCCGTTGTTGCGCGAGGTCGGCCCAGTCTGCGCTGCCGTCAGGATCGGGCAGTGGGCCAATGTGCATCGCGTTTGCTTCCAGCCTTGCATCGAGTTGCCGCTGATTACGTTGATCCGCATATCGCCATCCACGAAGCTGCGCGGCCGCCCGCGCATCTCCCTCGTTAGCTTTGTTTGCTACCCATGTGTGGAGATTCTTCGGAAATGCCTCCTGCCGCCGGTGTAGGATGGAGAGCTTCAAGGCACGAACTTCGAGTACGGATTGGGCTGCCGCCTGGGAGAGCAGGACTTTCTTGTCTGGCCATGACAACGCGGATACGCGAATCTCTTTCTTTTGTTGCCGCAGAACATCGCGGAGGTATTGTGTGCACTCTCTGCCGTCTGTTGTGAAGGCCTTGCATATTTCCCGTTGCCGGTTACGATACTGATTGTATTCATCCATCAGAGCGGAACGTTCAGCCCGTCGTTGCGCACTACGTTCCTCCCTCTGTGCGGCATTACGTTCGCCATGTTGTGCCAGATGTGGTGCGGAATGTTGAATGGATGTTGAGGCTGGTGTCCAAGGGCCAAGGACGGATTCTGTGGTCTGACGATTGATCTTCCCAGCGAAGTTGTTGCGGAATACGTCGGATGCTTTTACGCGAATGTTGTGGTCAACAGCAAGAACCGTATATCCGCCCGATTCCCCCTTCTCAATGCGAAGATGATACTTTGCTAGAAATGTATGAAGGGCTTCCCATGAGGCATTCTGGCGAGTTAGCAGCGTTCGTACAAGCGGAGCAACTTCTCGAAGTATGTAAGTTTGCAAGGATTCTTCATCGTGATAATGTTCAAACTTTGTCGCCGCACCTGTCGGCTGTTGTCGAGCAGTACGAAGCGCGTTACGTTCGGAACGTGATGCACGTACTGCCTGTTTCGATTCTTCATCCCATCGAGTCGGCCCCGCCGTGTGTGTCCAGCCATATTTCGCTTCGAGGACGCGCATTGCGGCATCAAGCGTCAACCAGTTGCGATACGGTGTATGTGCTTTGAATGTCTCCGGATGAACCTTGTTGACCATGATGTGAATGTGGAAGTGCTTCTTGTCATCGTGGGCAACAACCATATATTGATGATCCTGGTAACCGAGTTCACGGAGAGTGTGCAACGCGCAATCTGTCCATTGTGGTTGCGTTGGACGTTCTCTTGGTGGCCAGGATAGTTCATAATGACAAAGCGCATCCTTGCAGCGTGGGTTCAAAAACGCAATCCCCTCCATCTGTATTGCCACCGTGTCCATGCCTGCAAGGTTGTCCGACAATACCGCGTCTCCTCGCAAAATAGGTTCCCCAGTATCGGCGTCACGTTCCGTGGTTAGGTACTTGCATAGTCGTTTGAAACTGCTCGCGTGTTGCCGAGTTGGTTGCACTTTGGCAATCATCTTCACTCCGCTGTGTTCTTGTTGAAGGTGGCAAGTGCCGTGTGCAACTCCGATAGCAAGGTGTTGAGTTCACTGCGAAGTGCTTCTTCGTTGGGCAGGCCCTTTATCTCCATCAGGAGATGCTTTTGCAGTCCAAACAGCTTGCTGAGTTCGGCGGCAACTTCGCGGCTTACTTGGGAACGTATTGGCCGATTAAGAGCGCATTTACGAATGAAGTCGCTGACCGTCAGGCCAGCGAGATGAGCTTGTTGGCGAATGGTTTCCTTCTCTTGGGACAAGAGTTTAATGAGGAACCCCCGGCGATGTTCTGTCTGCTTTGGCCTTGCCATTTATGTGCTCCTGGTGCTCCTGTGGGGTCTCGGGGCGAAGCCCTGAGCAAGGTGCGCAGGCCCAAACCCGAGTAGCGAAGCGGATTGGGTTGGGACCGGTGGATATGCCAAAACGACCGCAGGGAGTTTCGGTATATACAGCGCCTACCTCGCCTTCATGATTACCCGCTTTTTCAGCCTTGCCAACATACTATTATTACATATTTGACATCATTGAGGTCAATATGGTGAAATGCCGGTGTATGGAGAATGAGGCTCGTCGCAGGGTGCAGGTACTCTCGTCGCACAATGTCGAGGAGCTTCGTGCGTTCCTCAAGGAAAAGGCGAATGAACCTGCGCCGCAACCGGCTTCGTACACGATTGGTGGGATTGTAAGAGCGGTATTCCCTGAACTGTGGGAGCTACGAAAGCGGGGATACTCGCTCAATATGCTGGTTCACATCTTTGAGGAGAACAGCGTGAGAATCACCGCAACAGCTTTGTCGGGCTACATGAAGAGACTGAACGGTGAGGCTGAGAAGATGTCGGCAAACGAGATTCGTAAAGGGAGAACACAACCTTCGCCACCCGGTTCGTAAGTTTGCAAACACTTGGCAATGAAGCCGGACACACCGCTGTAAGAAAGGGGCAGAATGATTCCCTTGTACGCAACGAACTGCAAACGTATTTTGGGCAGGATAGCTCTGAGGTTGGTTCAGACAAAAAGGACATAACCGTGCAGGGCATTTTGGAGAAAAGTCAGACAAAGGACCCGAGAGAATCAGAGTTGTCTGCGCTGGCTCGTAGACAACTTCGACGGCACTTTGCTCTGTGGGCTTGGTAAATCCGCACGTAATGCAAATGCAACTCAATCACTGAGGGAATTAGATGCCGAGGAAGATTCTGAGACTGCCAATGGTATTGGATCGCACTGGTCTTTCACGCAGTACTGTTTATCAGCGTGTCAGCGAAGGAAAGTTCCCACGGCCGGTGTCGCTGGGGGCCAGGGCTGTCGGCTGGATCGAAACAGAGGTCGAGGAGTGGATTGCCTGCCAGATAGAGGCCAGCCGGGAACTCTGTGTCCAGAGAGTTGGAGTGAATCGTTCGTCGGCGAGATGACGTCCGATGCGGGATTTGAGATTGGCATCCATCTGAGATTGGATTGCAGGACCTGCCTGATTCTCTGCCGACCGAGTTGACTGACTGGCTACGCCGCAGTTCCATGGAAGGGCAATACCTTGCCGCCGCGCTGGGTCCGTTCCAGAAAATCCGCCCATTCCTGCATCATCCTGGCGCGTGGCTCCAGGTACAAGGCATGGTTGTATGCCGCGCTCACCGCATTCCGGGGAGCGTGAGCAAGCTGCAACTCGATATGGTCATGCGCGTATCCCTGCTCATGCAGGATGGTAGACGCCAGACCACGGAAGCCGTGGCCGGTCATGCGCCCTTTGTAGCCCATCCGCTTTAACGCTGCCAGAATGGTGTTGTTGCTCATCGGTTGGGAAGCGTTGAGGTCGCCGGGGAAAAGCCACTCATTGCTCCCGGTGAAATCGCGCAACATCTCCAGCACTTCCAATGCCTGCCTTGCCAACGGCACGATGTGCGGAGTGCGCATCTTCATCCGCTCGGCGGGTATATCCCAGCGGGCATTCTCCAGGTCAAATTCCCCCCACTTAGCTTCGATCAATTCGGTGGTGCGCACAAAGGTCATGGACATTAGCTTCATTGCCAACCGTGTGACCTGCTTTCCCTGATAGACCTCGATGCGTCTGAGCAGGGTTGGCAACTCCCTGGCATCAACGCGGGCATAGTTGGTTTTGGGGGCAGATTTCAGAATGTCGCTGGGGCGAATCTCAGTGGCTGGGTTGCGTTTGGCATATCCGTGGGCGATGCCGTAGCGAAAAACCTGCCCCACCGTCTCCAGAGCGCGTTTGGCAATATCCCGTGCGCCGCGATCCTGAATTGAGTTGGCCATTGCAACCAGTTCCGGCGCCTCGATCTCGGCTATGGGGCGCGCACCGAGGCAGGGCAGAATATCAGCCGCCATGCGCCGACGGACCGAGTCTACATGTCGCGGACTCTTGCCCTCCTGCCAATGCTCCAGCCATTGTGCAGTGACGCTCTGGAACGAGTTCTCGACCGCTACCTTCTCTGCGGTCTTCTCGGCCTTCCGTTGCGCCATCGGGTCAACGCCAGTCGCCAGCAGCTTCCGTGCCTCGGCGTGGCGCTCTCTGGCCTGCGCCAGCGAAACATCGGGGTATTTCCCCAAGGACATTAGCTTTTCCTTGCCGTCGAACCGATAGGACCAGCGCCAGAGCTTCCCGCCGGTCGGCTTAACCCAGAGGTACAGTCCGCCTCCATCGCCCAGGCTGTATGCTTTTTCCGCCGCCTTGGCCCGTTTGATCTCCGTATCTGTCAGTCCGGCCATGCCCGTTCCTCCCCGCTCAAGAAAAGTACACCCACTTCAAGAACAGAATACACCCAAAAGTACACCCACCAAAACGCGGCTGCACCTGGATGCATCTGGACGCAGAAAGACGTAAATCATAGCATTTGCTAGGCTTTACGTCTTTCTATTGGATGTCTTTGGATGTTCTGGGAAGGGTTCCTGGCGGAGAGAGGGGGATTCGAACCCCCGATAGAAGTTTTAGCCCCTATAACGGTTTAGCAAACCGCCGCCTTCAGCCACTCGGCCATCTCTCCGCGTCTCATGGGATTATACCGGAATTCGCTCCGGCTGCGCGCTGGAGCCTCCGTTTCACGCAATGGCTTTGCGAGGAAAGAGGCCCCGGTCAGGACCGGCAGCTACTTGCCGGCCTTCTTTGCGGCGGGCTTCGCCTTGCTCTCTTCAAACTGCTCAGCGCAGCGCAGCACATGGTCGCGGGCATAGGCCGCGTCGTGCCAGCCCTTCACCTCGACCCGCTTTCCTTCCAAGTCCTTGTAGATCGAGAAAAAATGCGTGATCTCCTTCAGCACGTGCGGATAAATGTCGGTATAGTTCCATGCGTTGGCAAAGCGCGGGTTGTTTTTGCCCACTGCCAGCACTTTTTCGTCCAGGGTTCCCTGATCCATCATCTCCAGCAGGCCGATGGGCCGCACCTCCTGCACGCAGCCCGGAAAGCTCGGCCCCGGAACCAGCACCAGCACGTCCAGCGGGTCGCCGTCGTCGCTCAATGTGGAGGGAATGAATCCGTAGTCGCCCGGATAGTGCACCGGCGAGTGAAGGTTGCGGTCCAGCTTGAAGACGTGCAACTGCTTGTCGTACTCGAACTTTTGGGTTCCGTCCAGCGGAATCTCGATGACGGCGCGGAAGACCTCGGGGGAACGGTCGCCAATCGGCAGTTCCAGGTAATTGACCATCCAGTTTGCTTCTCCTTCGGTGGGGGGTGGCTCCGGCACGGGGAACGAACCGGAATTGGGGTAAGCAGCCGGCAATTCCTCCGGAGCTACTATAATCGTTGATAATGAAGGCGCATGTCTATGTCACGCTGAAGACCTCGGTCCTGGATCCGCAGGGCCAGACCATCCATAACGCCTTGCGCAAGATCGGATTTGCGGATGTCACCGCAGTGCGCCAAGGCAAGTACTTCGCGCTTTCGCTGGACGGGGAGCTCTCGGCCGAGGCGGCGCGGACCCAGGTCGAGCGCATCGCCCGTGAGGTGCTCACCAACCCGGTGATCGAGGAGTTTACCTATCGGATTGAGCAATAGCGAGTGCGGGTGATCCCCGGTGTGACGCAAGCTCACCAGGAGAGTCCGCAATGCGGATTCCCTCGCCGCAGGCTCAGCTCTGTATTCTCTTTCCCACGTCTCTGCGAGATTCAGGTATACTGTGCGGAAATTGGAGGAAGCATGAATTTGCGCTCTTTCCTCACACGATTCATTCACTGTCCTCTTTTTCGGCTAGGCTTTCTGCTTTTGGTCTTGGCCTGGAGCAATTTCGGCCTCTGCGACCCGATTCATGAGGCGGCTCAGCAAGGCGATCTGGCCAAGATCACAGAGCTTCTCGATAGCAATTCCGCTTTGATTCTAAGCAAAGACGACGCCGGCGATACGCCCTTGCATGTGGCTGCGCGCATGGGCCACAAAGACGTGGCTGAGTTGCTGCTGGCCCGCGGGGCCGAGGTCAATTTAAAGAACATCGGAGGCCAAACACCCCTGGACATGGCGGCGATCGGCGGCAACAAGGATGTGGCTGAGTTGCTGCTAGCTCACGGCGCCGAGGTCAATGCCAAGGACAGCAATGGCGATACGCCTCTGCATCTAGCCGCGCGCATGGGCCAAAAGGAGGTTGCTGAGTTGCTGTTGGCCCGCAAAGCCGACGTTAACGCCAGAGACGACGCGGGCTACACGCCTCTGCACCTGGCGGCGGTTGACGGCCACACCGAAGTGGCAGAGTTGCTGCTGGCCCACAAGGCAGAGATCAACAGCAAGAACGATGACGGCGATACGCCTTTGCATTTAGCCGCGCGCATGGGCGAGAAGGATGTGGTGAAACTGCTGCTGGCCCACAAGGCCGATGTCAATGCCAGGAACAAGGACGGCGATACCCCCTTGCAATTGGCGGCGTTCAACGACCAGCCGGACGTAGCGGAGTTGCTGCTGGCCGCCAGGGCGGATGCCAATGCCACAAACAATCTCGGCAATACGCCTTTGAAGACCGCGGCGCAAAAAGACAATAAGGACATCGTGGAATTGCTGCGCAAGCACCACGGCCACTAGATCGCGCTCGGATGCGCCGCCCGGCCGTGACGGCGCCAGCCTCATTCTCCTCAAGGGCGAAGCGGGAGAATCCTGCCGGCAGACGATCTCCTCTGCAACCTCCAGTGGTTTCGTTTCGCTTCATACGCGGTTCCAGTTGGAAATGAGGGCACCTGTGCGGCCGCCGAGCAGAATTTGGCGCCGGCATGGTCGTTTAGAATCCTTGCATGTGCGGAATTGTCGGTTATGTCGGTCCGAAAAAAGTCGTTCCTGTCATTATCGAAGGTTTGCGGCGCCTGGAATATCGCGGTTACGACTCGGCGGGCATTGCCGTGGGCAGTCCTTCCAGTTCTACTCTTGAGGTGAGGCGCGCTTCGGGAAAGCTGCACAACCTGGAGGAGGTGCTGCGCGAGCATCCCCTCGATGGCACCTTTGGCATCGGCCACACTCGCTGGGCAACGCACGGCCGGCCCACGGAAGAGAACGCACACCCGCATCGGGACTGCACGGGCCGCATCGTAGTCGTCCACAACGGCATCGTCGAGAATTATCTCGATCTGAAGCGCGAACTCACCGCCCAGGGCCACAAATTCGTCACCGAGACCGACACCGAGGTTATCGCCCACCTCATCGAACAGATTCAGCAGGACGCGGACGCAGCCGGCCTGCCGGTTGCTCTCGATGTTGCCGTCCGCCGCGCCGTTAAACGCCTGACCGGAGCCTTTGCGCTGGGAGTCCTATCGGCCGCCGAACCGGACAAGATCGTGGTCGCTCGCTTCGGGCCGCCGGTCATCATCGGCGTGGGCGTGGGCGAGTGTTTTGTCGCCTCCGACGTGCCTGGCGTGCTGCACCATACGCGCAACATCTACTTTCTGGCTGACGGCGACATGGCAATCCTGACTCTGGCCGGCGTCGAACTTACCGACTTTGACGGCAACCGCATCCAGCGCGCCATCACCCGCATTCAATGGGACCCGATCCAAGCGGAAAAAGGCGGCTACAAGCACTTCATGCTCAAGGAGATCTGGGAGCAGCCGCGCGCCGTTCGCGACACCACGCTGGGCCGCGTCTCGCTCGACTCGGGCCGGGTCTTCCTGGGCGAGATGAAGATCGCCGACGAAGAACTGGCCGTTGCCGACCGCATCAACATCGCCGCCTGCGGCACCAGTTGGCACGCTGCCCTGGCAGGGAAATACATGATCGAGCGGCTGGCCCGCCTGCCCGTCGATGTGGACTACGCCAGCGAGTACCGCTATCGCAACCCCATTGCCGACCCCCGTGCCCTCGGACTGCTCATCACCCAGTCCGGCGAAACCGCCGACACGCTGGCCGCGCAGCGCGAGATGGTCGCCCTCGGCTCGAAGACCGTGGCCATCTGCAACGTGGTCGACGCCATGGTGGCCCGCGAGGCACACGGCGCGATTTACACCCACGCAGGGCCGGAGATCGGTGTCGCCTCCACCAAGGCATTCACCGCGCAGCTCACTGCGCTGTTTCTTTTGGCGCTCAAGCTGGGCCAGCTTCGCGGCCATCTCGACCAGGCTCAGTCCGTAGCGTTGATCGAGCAGTTGAGCCGCATTCCGGTCAAGATCGAGGAGGTTCTGCGTTCACGCTCTGCTCAGTGCGAGCAACTGGCCAAGGAGTTTTCCAATGTGCAGGATTTTCTCTACCTGGGCCGCGGCATTCATTTCCCCATTGCTCTGGAAGGCGCGCTCAAGCTCAAGGAGATCTCTTACATCCACGCCGAGGGCTACCCGGCGGGCGAAATGAAGCACGGCCCCAATGCTCTGATCGACGAGACTCTGCCCGTCGTCGTGCTCGCAACCCGTGACGAATCCGACCCTAACTCAGTGCTGCGCTACGAAAAGACACTGTCCAATATTCAGGAGGTGACTGCCCGCTCGGGCCGGGTGATCGCCGTGGCCACCGAGGGCGACACAACCATCGGCGGCCTGGTGGAGCACGTCATAGCCATTCCCCCGGCAATCGGGCTGCTCCTGCCGCTGATCGAGATCGTGCCGCTGCAACTACTGGCTTACTACATCGCGGTTCGCCGCGGCTGCGATGTGGACCAACCGAGAAACCTGGCCAAGTCGGTAACTGTGGAGTAAGACTTCCGGATATTTGCGTGCTATTTGGAGAAATCCAACAATTGTGTAAACTGACCATCAATTCCCCCAAATTCCTGAAAATTGCTTCGAAAATCGCAGGCCCTGTCCTTCTCTTCGACAAACCACTCTTAGCCGCAGAAGCGTTCCGGGGACGACCGTAAGAAACCGGGTTTGAACGCGAAGCCTGCCACTTCGAGACTCCGAACCTCCCCGTTGCTCTGACTCAACGTCGCTTCAATGACCTGAGGGAGGGCGCCATCTCGCGCATCTTTGCGGCTCGCATTCCCATTCCGGCCCTTGCCACAGTCGTTGGATGGTCGCGCACTGAGGGACTCGAACCCCCGACTTCCTGCTTGCAAGGCAGGCGCTCTAACCAGCTGAGCTAACCGCCCACACTGTCGAAAAGACCATTGCGGCCTTCTGTCATCATAGCCGCGCGCTCGCTTGCCGGTCAGCGGCGCGCTTGCAATGAATGCGAACCCAGCCGTGGCGCTGCCGGGCCGTCGTCGTAGCCGGGGTTGATACACTCAGCCCGTGGGCCGTCTCATCCTCAATGCCGACGACTTTGGACTGACCGCTGGTGTCAACCGCGCCATCGTCGAGTTGCACCGGACCGGATTGCTGACCAGCACCACCCTGATGGCCAAGGCCGCCGCCACCGAAGAGGCAATTGAGATTGCGCGCTCCACACCCTCGCTGGGCGTCGGCTGCCATGTGGTTCTGGTGGATGGAGAGCCGGTACTGTCGCCGCGCCAAGATATATCTCATCTCGCCAATCCGAAAGACGGTCGTTTTCGGCCATCGCTGATCGGTTTTTTAAACTGGCTCTCCCGCGATTCGGATCGCCGATGGCCCTTCCATGGAAGAGCTATACGTGAGATCGAAGCCGAAACCGCCGCGCAGATCGCCCTGCTGCAAAGCCGCGGCCTGCGCCTGACCCACATCGACACGCACAAGCATACCCACATGTTTCCCGCCGTGCTGCGGCCGGTGCTGCGCGCGGCCAGGGCGGCCGGCATTCGCGCCGTTCGCAACCCCTTTGAGCCGGCGTGGAGCCTGCGCTCTACGCCCGGCGCTCCACTCATTCGCCGCACCGAAGTTCGCCTGCTTCGGCTGCTTGAGCCAACCTTCCGCCGCATCGTCGCCGAAGAGGGCTTTACCACTACAGATGGCGCCATCGGCGTATTGGCCACCGGAACCCTGAATGCCTCGACGATCACCTCCCTGATCGGAAACCTGCCTCCCGGTACCTGGGAACTGGTCTCGCATCCGGGCTACAACGACGCCGATCTGGCCCAGGCTCATACCCGCCTGCTGGCTTCGCGGGAGACCGAGCGGCAAGCCCTTCGCGCCATCGAACAGGTTCCCGGTCTCGAACTGATCTCCTTCGCTGCGTTGGAGCCGCGATAGGGGGCACGAGCTGACTTCCGGAAGCTCTTGATTCAAAACAGACTGGAGAGATTTGCATCTTCCACTCTCTTTGCAACGTCCAAGTCAAAGCCGGACGAAAACTACAGACTGAGAAGGATTTATGCGCATCGGCATCACCTGTTATCCCACCTACGGCGGTTCGGGCGTGGTGGCCACGGAACTGGGCATCGAGCTGGCGGCTCTCGGGCACGAGGTGCATTTCATCTCCTATTCGCAGCCCTTCCGGCTCAGCGGCCGCGACAACGGCATCGAATATCACGAGGTTCATGTCTCCAGCTATCCCCTCTTCGAGTTCCCGCCCTACGACCTGGCGTTAGCCTCGCGGATGGCCGAAGTTGCTGAATTCCATGAGCTTGACTTGCTGCACGTGCATTACGCCATCCCCCACTCGGTCAGCGCGTTGCTGGCTCGGGAGATGCTTGCGGCTCAAGGCCGCCATCTGCCCTTCGTCACCACCCTCCACGGCACCGACATTACCCTTGTGGGCCTCGACCGCGGCTACCTGCCCATCACCCGCTACGCCATCCAGCAGAGCGACGGCGTCACCAGCATCTCCAACTATCTAAAGGATCAAACTCTTACCGACTTTGGCATCACACGCCCCATCGAGGTGATTCCCAACTTCGTTAACTGCGATCAGTACACGCCCATCAAGGATGAAGCAGTCCGCGCGGCGGCGCGTTGCCGCCTGGCCCGTCCCGGCGAGGCGATCCTGATGCATCTATCGAATTTCCGGCCGGTCAAGCGCGTCGTCGATGTGGTCAAGGTCTTTGCGCTGGTGGCTCGCCAGCTTCCCGCGCGGCTGGTTCTGGTCGGCGACGGCCCCGACCGCTCGGCTGCCGAGTGGCTCGCTCACGACCTCAAGATCCATGACAAAGTTCACTTTATGGGCAAGCAGGAGCGGGTCAACGAGCTGCTGCCGCTGGCCGATCTGATGGTGATGCCGAGCGAGCTGGAGTCCTTCGGCCTGGCAGCTCTGGAAGCGATGGCCTGCAAGGTTCCCTCGATCGCCACGCGCGTCGGCGGGGTGCCTGAGCTGATCGACGACGGCGTCACCGGCCTGCTCTATCCCGTCGGCGATGTTGAAGCGATGGCCGCCGGAGCGGTCGGCCTGCTGAAGGATCGCGACCGCCTGCAAGCCATGCGCGACGCCGGCCGAAAAACCGCGCAGAAGCGCTTCTGCGCGTCGCTGGTGGTGCCCCACTATGTTCGGTATTACGAGCAGGTGTTGGAAAAGCAGGGATCAGGGGTCAGCGAACAGAGGTCAGTTCTGGCGGGAACATAGAGGGGTTGTCACATTTGGTCTGTCATCCTGAGCGAAGCCGAAGGACCCGCTTTTCCTTCCGTTCTTCAAAGATGCTCGGGTGCCCCATCCTTTTCGCGATTTTGCGAAAAGGGTGGGGTTCGTGAAACTAGGACAAGCTCTGCCCACCGTTCTCGCTCTCAAACACCGGCAAGAACCCCAGCTTCCGCCAAAACCGCTCCAACAGCTCCTCGCTCTCGTGGCTGGTCATCGCCGTGGTCCGCAGCACGATCTCCCGCCCTCCAGCACCCGCCCCGGCATTTTCCGACAATTCGCTGGCCTCGGCGGCAATGGCGATGCATCTTTCCGGACGATAGGTGCAGTTGGCCAGGTCGGCGATCGAGAGCCGGGTCGTGGGCGTAGCCAGCACCGTGCGCGGCGGAGCCATGCGGTCCAGCAGCCAGAGAATTTCCAGCTTCGACTCCAACTCATCCGGTACGCAGTCGATCGCCAGATCGGCCGAGCGGACCGCATCCTCTATCGTCGAGACGAAGGTGATCTCCGGCAGGGCGTCAGGACCCAGTTGCTGCCGGAGCAACTCCTGGGCGTGATGCAGATTGGCGGGCATCACGTCTTCCAGCAGCACGCTGAAGCCGGCGCGGGCCGTCGAGAGGGCAAGCCAGCGGCCCAGCGGCCCGGCTCCAATAATGGCGACGGTCTCAGGCAAGTGTGGAAGGCTTGGCCGCCGGGGCCTGGGCCGCTTCCTCAGCGTAGGACTTCGCCGCCAGGGCCTGAGCGATATTCCCGGCGCTGGACTTGCCGGACAGGGCCTGGACCACGTCGTCGGCGCTGGGGCTGGCCTGCTGCAGGTGTTCGGCAACACGCGCGCGCTCCTCGGCCGAAAGCGTGGGGACGGTGGCCAGCACCCGGCGCAGGGTCACGGCAACATCGTCAATGTAATTCATCAGGCGGATGGCTTCTCCGGAGAGCGGCATGGTTTCCCTCGATGGGATTCAACTTCCCGTCTTTATTGTAGGGGGTGGGGTTGGGCGGGGGAAAGCGCGGAGCCGCTCTGACCGCTCAACAGAGAAACAACTTCGCTTCTGATCCGGCCTTGGCGAGGAAAACAAAACCCTCAGACTCCAGGGACAAGCGAAAGGACTTTTTCGATCGCCGCAAGGATGTCGCCGGCCATGGAGAAATGAGAGGCGATCGACGAAATCTGGTCGCGCAGCGTCTTGAGGCCATCGTTGGTAAAGTCGATCTGCTTCCGCAGCGCATTGAAGACAGCCGTGTCCGCACGGAGCTTGTACTCGTCGTCCTTGGTAAGTACCTGGTCCACCTCCGGCTGCCAGGTGTTCAAGGCTTCGATGGCCGCCAGATCCATTGTGCTGTCGAGCTGTGCCTGCATCTTGTTATATAAATCCTGATAAGCCGCCCGCACATCGGGCGTAAGCGGAATGGTGGGGTCGGCGGGGAGATTGCTCATAGGCAATGTGGCCACGGCTTTGCTCCTTTGAAGATCATTTTGCAGGCAGCGACGAGTAGAACTTGCCGAGACTGCTTCCCGCGTCGGCGAGTTCCGAGAGCTTGTCCTTCAACAATTCGGGATCGTTATGTTGCGCCTCGGCGGCCAGCGCATGATGCGTCAGCGCCAGCTTGACGATGGCTGCGCGAAGAGCGACGAGCTTCGCATCGGCCTCCCGCTGTTGCCGGGCAATCTGGGGCAGTCTCATAATCTCCGCGCGATGCTCCTCGGGATTCACATTCTTGCCCGGCTCTTCGTCCTCGAGGATGAACTGCTTTTCGAGATTGAGAATTCGGTCGTAGTCGCGCTCCTCAAGACCCTGAAGCGTTTGAATGTCGTCGGCAAGCGCCTTGCAGAGCGCCTGCACATGGGGGTCCATCTCGACGATCTTGCCTGGCAACTCCTTCTCGACCACCCGATTCACGAGAAGCTGCCCCAGCGCATTGAAGCCGGTGCTGATGCCGTTCCTGATCTCTGGTGAAAGCACTGGAGCGGGAACGGATGATGTAGACGAGGTAGTCTTGCTGCTCGAGCCGGAGAGCGTCGTCACGGTGGTCTCGGTGGTCACGCCCGAGGCCGCCGCGATTCCGAGCACATTCTCAATCGACGGCGCCAGGTTGTTGCCGAGCGATGTCAAGTTGTTTCCCGTGGACTTTGAAGCCGCATCGAGTTCCGGCGAGTCGGTGCCTTTTGTAATTTCGATCAGCGACCGGGAGTAAACCTGAAGAGCCGCCAGCACCGCAAGCCTGCTTTGAATGTCCTTCTCCGACAGTAGCACCGGAGCATTGCGCGGATTGTAACTGGCGTCCTTGCTTGCGTAGGCAACAACCGCTTCGTAGTCGTTGCGCCGGTCATGGAGAGCCACTGCATCGCGATACGCGGCTGTCGACTGGTCGACGACCGGAGCAATTGTGGCCGAGAATGCGGTCGAGTGCTTGGCGAGAGGCGAAAGACAGCCGGAAGCGGCAAGAGCGAGCAACAAGATCAGCGCCATTGCAGCGAGGCGCGAATGCTTGAGAAGCCCGCTTGTGCGATAGCCCAACCAGCGATTCATGCTTGTATAGGAAATGGACGGCGGATGCTTGTCAAGGCAAAAAACACCTCTTCGTCCTGCGAATCCGGCTATTCAGAAACTCCCGGTCCGATCGCAAGAATGGCTTGTTCGGAGGTCCTCTTAACCTCTCAGTGGCTGTGCGCTTTCGTACTGAGCGAAGTTAGTCAACCAGAGAAACCATCCTAGCTGCGATGAGCGGCTTGAATCAGGCTTACTGGTTCTTTTGGCGGCGCTGCCCAGCCCCGGTAGCTGTTGAAGAGGAACTGAAAGCCGAGAATCAGCAGCCAGACCAGAAGCGCAAACTTCAGCGGCCGCCTGGGAACGCGCGGGCTGAGAAGGGTTCCGCCAATGGCTCCCAGAGCGCCTCCGGCAATCAGTTGCAGCAGCAGGCCGGGGTTGGACGAGTGCGAGAACCAATGAGCGCCGCTGCCGATCAACGAGACGAAGAATCCGAAGGCGATATCCGTGCCGACCACTTGCGCAGGCAGCAGCGGAGTGAGCCCAAGCAGTGCCGTGCTGCCCAAAGCGCCCGCTCCGGCTGAGGAGAAGCCGACTTCAGCGCCTACAGGAAACATCAGCCATGCAAGCAATGGGCTGCGATCCCGCTCGCCTTCATTGTGTTTCTTTGGGCGAAAGAAATAAATAATCTGCCAACCGGCAGTCGTGACAAGAATTGCTCCCAGCAAGGAATTCATCAAGTTCTGCGAACCGGCGTTGACCAGATGCTTCAGGAAGAGCGAACCGACAATCACGCCCGGAACTCCGCCCAGCAGCATGAACCCCAGCGTCCGCCATGCTACATTACCGCGCACGATCTGCGCTGGAATCAGGATCAACTTGACCGCCGCGGAGAACATCAGCCCGATTCCAACCGCCTCAACCGGGGGAACTCCGAGAAACAAGACCAGCACCGGCACGGTCACGGTGCCTGCCCCCACTCCCGTCAGCGCAATGAAGAGTGCGATTACGAATCCGATGAAGTATTGCATCGAGCCCCCCAATGTACTTGCCCGCTCACCCTATTTCGCAGGTGCTGCCTCAATGTGAATGCCGCACTCAACCTTGCGGCCGGCCCAGCGTCCCGACCGGGGATCGTTGGGATCGAGTGGAAGCGTCGTACATGGCTCGCAACCGATGGAGGAGTAGCCGCGCGCGTAAAGAGGCAGCAGGGGAATGGAGAGTTCTTCGCAGGCATACCAGACATCGCGCGTCGACCATGCCGCCAGTGGGGCCACTTTCAGCACTTGTTTGCCTCCGGGAAGCGTAAAGAGGGACGATTCCTCAAGATTTGTCCGGCTCTTTGCCTGTTCTCTGCGCAGGCCGGTAATCCACACGCGGTACTCGGCGACCGCTTTGAAGAGCGGCTCGACCTTGCGCAGTTTGCAGCACTGGTCGGGCGCCGACTGATAGAGGAGACCGAACTCAGCTTCCTGCTCGCCTACGGTCTCTTCAGGCAAGAGATTGACCAGATTGAGCTGCCATTCCCGCACGATGCGATCGCGATAGGCATAGGTCTCGGCAAAGTGGTAGCCCGTATCGAGAAAGAGAATCGGAATGCGCGGATCGAAGTCGATGGCGAGCTTGGCGAGAAGCACGTCTTCGGCTTGGAAGCTGCACGTCAGGCAGACGTCATGACTGCCGGTAATCTCTTGAGCGAGGGTGGCGCGCGCTACATTGAGCTTGGTGTTCACTTCGGATTGGATCTCTGTTGTACTCATTCATTTCCTCAGGGGCTACGCCAAGATTCTCATTCGTTGCCCTTGCGGCACGACTCAAGTCGTGCCCTTTCAAAGCGGCGGCTAAGGCGGGGTGGTATTAGATCACCCAGTCCGCATTTCCCGCCGATAGGAGAATGCCGCTTCGTCCCAGCAGTTCGTGCACCGCGGTGATGGCTTCAACCGCGTTGTTTGCATCGAGCCGGATCTCTTCGCCCTCGATCCGCGCAATCAGAGTCTCCCCGCCGGTCAGGTTGACGACCAGCGCAATCACCCCGGATAAGACTTTGGACCGGACCAAAAGATCGACCATGCCGGGGTGGATCGCAAAGGGCGCGGCATCAGCCTCAATGCGCGCCGTGATGGCGCCGCGCGCAAAGAGCGACCGTTCGATGCGATCGATCAGCTCCACCGGGCCTGTCAGTTCGAGAGCACCGCCGCGATGGCCCCAGCGCGCGGCTCTTTCTTCCGCGGTGACAGAACCCGATGCTGACACGGCCCGGCCAGAGGCCGCCGTAATCATGCCGGCCGCGGCGGTACTGTTGGTTTCAGCGTCGATCAATATGAATGCGCCCGTGGAACGATTCTCGCCGTAGAGGTCGAGCGCGATCGGCCGCAACAGATCGATACTGACCACGCCGATGCCATTCATTTCCAGCGTCTCGGCGGGTTCGTGCACGAGGGTGGCGATGTTGGTGCGATGTTCGATGGCGGAGACAAATGCGGGTACGGTATGGCTGGTGTGCTTGAGCAGATAGCGGCGATTGCGCTGGAGCGGGCGCGAATCCATCCAGACAAGCGCGGCCTTCATGCTCTTGGAGACTACTGCCGGAGCTCGTGTGCTGACGATCAGATCGCCGCGGCTGATGTCGAGTTCGCGATCCAGCACCAGCGTGACCGACAGCGGCGCATGGGCTTCGGCAAGGTCTCCATCGTAGGTAACAATACGTGCAACCCCGGCGCTCCTGCCGGAGGGAAGAACCGTGATCTTGTCGCCCTGCGCGACGGTTCCAGAGGCAATCTGGCCGGCGAATCCGCGAAAGGTGTGATCGGGGCGAAGAACCCGCTGCACGGGAAAGCGAAAGGGCGCCGTCCGCGTGTCCAGGGACGAGGGCAGCGACTCCAGCAGCTCGAGCAATGATGGCCCCTCGTACCACGGCATCGCTTGCGAACGATGGACGATGTTATCTCCGGCCAGTGCGCTGACTGGAACAAAGATCGCCTCGACTGGGTTGCCGGTGTCGATTGCAATCTGATCGAGAACAGCGGTGAAATCCGCCTCGATCGCTCGGAAGGCCCCTTCATCGTAACCGATCAGATCCATCTTGTTCACCGCAACAATCACGTGGCGCACGCGCAGCAGCGAGGCAATATAGGCATGACGGCGCGACTGAATCAGAACGCCCTTGCTGGCGTCGATCAGCACCACGGCGGCATCGGCGGTTGACGCGCCAGTCGCCATATTGCGCGTGTACTGCTCGTGGCCGGGCGTGTCCGCAATGATGAACTTGCGCCGCGCCGTCGCAAAGTAGCGATAGGCCACATCAATCGTAATGCCCTGTTCGCGCTCGGCGCGCAGGCCGTCGGTGAGCAATGCAAAGTCGATCTGTCCGGGAGCCGTCGTTCCCTTGCCCTCGATGGAGCGCACCTGATCTTCATAGACCGACTGCGTGTCGTAGAGCAGACGGCCGATGAGCGTGGACTTTCCGTCATCCACGCTGCCCGCTGTCGAGAAACGCAGCAGATCCTTCTGGCGCTCCTGGGCCAGGAACTCGCCGACCGAAAATGGTTGTGCGGTGAGAGTCGCCATTTAGAAGTAGCCCTCCCGCTTCTTCAATTCCATCGACCCTTCCTGGTCGTGATCGATCACGCGGTTGGCGCGCTCTGAGACGCGGAAGCTCACCAGTTCCGCGATGATGGCGGGAATCGTGTCTGCGTCTGAGCGGATCGCTCCGGTGCAGGGGCTGCATCCCAGCGAACGCAGCCGCGACTTGACCATCTGGGGCTGCTCGCCGAGGCGCGCGACGAAACTCTGCTCGATGGGGAGCAGCGCATCGCCGCGCACATACATCGGGCGCTCCTTGGCAAAGTAGAGGTCGACGACGGGAATCTTTTCTTCATGGATATATTGCCAGACGTCCATCTCCGTCCAGTTGGAGAGCGGAAAGACTCGGATGCTTTCGCCCGGATGAATGCGCGCATTGTAGAGATTCCACAGCTCGGGGCGCTGATTCTTCGGGTCCCACTGGCCGGCCGAGTCGCGGAAGGAGTAGATGCGCTCTTTGGCGCGGGATTTTTCTTCATCGCGCCGCGCGCCGCCAAAGGCCGCATCGAAGTTATAGTGGCGCAGCGCGTCGAGCAGGGCCTGCGTCTTCAGGAGCCCGCAGCAGCGTTTCGTGTCGAGCACGATGGGATTCGTTCCCGCTGCAATGGCGGCTTCATTGCGCCAGACCAGCAGCTCCGCGCCGACACTCCGCGCCATCTCATCGCGAAAGGCGAGCATCTCGCGGAATTTGAATCCGGTGTCCACATGCAAGAGCGGAAAGGGAATCGGCGCGGGGTAGAAGGCCTTCTGCGCCAGCCGCAGCATCACGGACGAATCCTTGCCGATCGAGTAAAGCATGACCGGCCTCTCGAACTCCGACGCGACTTCGCGCAGGATGTGGATGCTCTCCGCCTCAAGCAGGCGCAGGTGACTCAAGCGCTGCGGAGCGGATGCGCCGATTGGAGACGAAGCTGAAGGGATTTCGCTTTCGATGACTGGCATGCATGACCTCATTCAGTGCGGGGATTGCGCTGAGGGCCGATGCAGCGATCGCACGCCGGCTATTCAGCTCGGGTGCGTCTTCTGATGAATTGCAAATGGGGAATCAGAGATTAGCTACAACACCCGTCGAAGATCATCGACAGGCGACAACAGGAACGGTTTTGGGAGGCGCGAACCATGTGTTTGGTAATAGTACCAAGAGGGTTGGATAAATGCAATCCAAATTCCACGGCAGCAGCTTGACTTTCGCGTGATTCGCACCTACTATCCTCTTATGAGCGGTCGCCCCTGTTGTCGCTGCTGTATGCTGCTTCGCGCGGCACAGGAGGCCATGGTCTAAAGTTCAGATCGAAATCCACGGTTCCCGAAATGCCCGCGATGCAGTGTTAGCTGCCGCGGGATTTTTGTTTTTGCGAAGAGGAAAAGATGACTCAAGCAGTTCAAGAGAAAGAGACAAAGGCGCAAAAGTCCGAACGCCTCAAGCGCGAAAAGAATCCGTGGGAGGCCTTCGATGAGGTGCGTTCCTTTGCGCGCGAAGGCCGCGCCAGCGTACTGCCCGAGTGGGCCAACTTCTACTTCAAGTGGTGGGGCGTCTACACGCAAGGCGACGGCGTGGGAGCGACCGGCGGCAAGGGCGGCGAAGGCGTGGCGTCGGACTATTTCATGTTGCGCATCGGCATTCCCAATGGCATCGTCTCCGCCGCGCAGCTTCGCGTGATCGGCGGACTGGCGCGCAAATACGCGCGAAATCTCGCCGATATCACCGTTCGTCAGGCGATTCAGCTTCACTGGCTCACTATTGAATCGCTCCCCGAGGTTGTGGAAGCGCTCGACGCAGCCGGACTCTCACCAAAGGGCGCCTGCGGCGATGTGGTGCGCAATGTGACTGGCTGCCCGCTCGCAGGTGTGGCTGCCGATGAGCTGGTCGATGCCTCGCCACTCGCGGACGAGATTTCGCAACTGCTCAAAGGAAACTCAGAGTTCTACAATCTTCCGCGCAAATTCAAGATCTCCGTCACCGGCTGCCCCTCATGGTGCTCGCATCCTGAGATCAACGACATCGGCCTCACCGCGACCGAATACAACGGCCAGATCGGCTATTCGCTGCGTGTCGGCGGCGGCCTCTCGAAGGAACCGCACCTGGCCGTACGTCTGGATGCCTTCGTGCTTCCCGATCAGGTTGTGCGCGTGGTTCGCGCCGTCGCCGAAATCTTTCGCGAACAGCAGGGCCTGCGCGAAAACCGCAACGAGGCCCGCCTCAAGTACCTCTTTCTCAAGGAAGGATGGACTGCCGAGAGCTTTCTCGCTGAATTGCAGTCGCGTCTCGACTTCACGCTGCAGCCCGCAGTGCCGGAGAAAGTTCCCGACGACATCTTCCGCGACCACGCAGGCATTCATCCCCAGCGCACATTCGGTTTGAGTTATGTCGGCGCATCGGTGCTGCGCGGCCGCATGACCGGCGAACAGCTTGAAGCCGCCGCCGATCTTGCAGAGCGCTTCGGCAGCGGAGCGCTGCGCACCACCGTCTCGCAAAACCTGTTGTTCATCGACATTCCCAACCGGAAGGCAGCGGAACTGGCGCAGGAGTTGGGCAAGCTCGGCCTGCATGTCGAGGGTTCGCCCTTCTGGCGCGGCGCAGTCGCTTGCACCGGTACGGAGTTCTGCAAGCTGGCCATCACCGAGACCAAGGGCTTTGCCCGCTGGATCGTGGATGAGCTCGAGGAGCGGCTGCCCGGCTTTGACCAGCAACTGCGTCTGCACGTGACGGGCTGCCCCAACAGCTGCGGCCAGCACTGGATCGCCGACATCGGCATCGAAGGCAAAAAGATCAAGCACGAGGGCAAGCTCATCGACGCTTATTACTTCTGCGTCGGCGGAGCGGTAGGCCAGCACGCCGCCATCGCGCGCCCAGTGGGCTATCGCTGCCCCGCGACGCTGGTGCCGGAGGCGATCGAGCGGCTGCTTCGGCACTATCTCGCCGACCGCCAGCCCGAAGAGAATCTGCGCGCGTGGTTTGGCCGCTACTCGAGCGACGAGTTGCGCACCGATCTGGCCGGCGAGGTTCTCGCTCCCGTCGAGCGCGATCTGCCCACCGGGCGCGTGCCCCACGAATTAGCCGCCGATTGAGGAGCAAACCATGAGCCTGTTGCCGGTCTTTCTCAAACTCGAAGGTCGCCGCGGCCTGGTGGTCGGCGCGGGCGCGGTTGCCGTGGAAAAAGTCGCCAGCCTGCTCAAGACGGGGTTGCGGCTGCGTGTTGTTGCGCCCCAAGCGGCGCTTGAGATCAAGCGGCTGGCCATCGAAAGAAGGCTCGAATGGATTCAGCGGCCCTTTGAAATCGCCGACCTCGATGGAAATTTCATCGTGATCGCCGCGACCGATTCCGCCGATGTCAACGCCCGGGTTTACATGGCTGCCGTCGAGCGCGGAATTCTCGCCAATAGCGTGGACGATCCTCCGCATTGCGACTTCTACTTCGGTTCGGTGGTGAGCCGCGGCTCGCTCCAGATCGCCATCTCTACCGCCGGAGAGAGTCCCGCCGTCGCGCAGCGGCTGCGCCGCGAAATCGACGAGCAACTGCCCGAGGATCTCGGCCCGTGGCTTGAATCGCTCGGCCAACTGCGCCGCGAAGTTCTCGCAATGCATCCCCGCAGCCAGGCGCGCAGGCTGCTGCTGCATGAACTCGCTCAACGTCCGGTCTGCGACTCCGCAAGCTGCCCGTCGCGCCAGATGGCTCGTGTTTCGCTCGAAAAGCGGGACGGCGATGCGGGCGGAAAGGTCTATCTGGTTGGAGCCGGTCCCGGAGATCCCGACCTGCTCACCGTCAAAGCATTACGTCTGATTCAGTCGGCTGACGTTATTCTCCACGACGATCTTGTTCCGCAGGCGATTCTCGATCTGGCGAAGCCCACCTCTGAAATCGTCAACGTCGGCAAGCGATGCGGCGTAAAAAACATTACGCAGGATCGGATCAACGCGCTGATGGTCGATCATGCGCGTTCGCTGCGCAGCGTGGTTCGCCTGAAAAGCGGCGACCCGCTCCTCTTCGGCCGCGCCGCCGAGGAGCTGGCCGCGCTCGCCGAAGCTGAAGTGCCCTTCGAGGTCGTCCCCGGCATTAGCGCCGCCTTCGCCGCGGCCGCCGCCATCGGCTGCTCGCTCACCAGCCGCAACAGCGCGTCGAATGTGATCTTCTCGACCAACCATCGTGCGCAATCGCAGGCGGACGGCCAATCGCCGTGGACGCTGCTGCCCCGAATCGAGGACGCGACCCGCGTGATCTACATGCCGGGCCGCGATCTGCGTCAACTGCAGCAACAATGGCTTGAAGAGGGCCTTCCCGGCGACTTCCCTTGCGCGCTGGTCTCGCGCGCCGCGCAGCGCGATCAGCAAATCCAGTTGACCACGCTCGCCAGCTTGGGTGATGCCGCTCCCATGCTTGCCCCAAGCCTGCTCATTGCCGGTTGGGCCGTTGGAAAGTCGTCAGCGCGCATCGATCGCGCCGAGGAAGCCGTCTTCGCATCTGAATGAGAGCCGCGCCGCTCCCGCGAGCTATTCGTCCTTCTTCTCATTCCGCGCTTTCACCTTGAACCAGATCGGCGTTCCCTGGAAGCCGAAGGCCGCGCGAATCTCGTTTTCAAGGAATCGCTCGAAGGAGAAGTGCAGCTTGATGAGTCGATCGGTGAAGAGCACAAAGGTCGGCGGCGCAACGGCTGCCTGCGTCATATAGAAGATGCGAATGCGCTTGGCCATCGGCACCGGCGCGCGCTGGAAGTCGATCTTGTCGAGGAAGCGATTCATCTGCCCGGTCGAGACGCGCTTGCGCCGTTCGGCGGCCACAGCTACAACTTCGTGCAGCACGCGGAGCATCTTCTTCGCTTCCGGACCCGTCCCTTCGAGCGCCGAAAGAAAGACCACCGGCGAATAGCTCAGGTACTTGAGCACCGTGCGCAGTTGCTTTTCGAAAATTTCCCGGTCAGCGGGCGGCTTGCCGTCGGTGCGGCCCGTCGTCACAATGTCCCATTTGTTCACGACGATGATCACGCTGCGCCCGCTCTCGTGGGCATAGCCGCCAATGGTGGCGTCGGCTGCCGTCACGCCATCGACCGCGTCAATCACCAGCAGCGCCACATCCGCGGCCTCCAGATGCCGCCGCGCCATCACCACGCTCATCTTCTCGGCCATCAGGTGCGTCTTGCCCTTGCGCCGGATGCCGGCCGTATCCACAAATCGCAAATGCTGCCCCTCGAACTCCACGACCTCATCCACCGCGTCGCGCGTAGTGCCTGCGATGGGCGAAACAATGGCCCGGCTCGTGCCGGTCAGAGCATTCAGCAGCGTGGACTTGCCCACATTGGGCCGGCCGATGATCGCCACCGATGTCTCATGCTGCTCAAACTCGCCGTGCGTGCGGTGAAGCGGATGAAGCAACTCATCATCGGGGTCCGGCGGGACGGGACCACCTTCAGAGATTTCAGCCTCTTCGGCTCCGGCGTTCTCCGCGACCTGGGCGGCTTCCTGGGCTGCGAGCAGTTCGTCCTCGGTCAGCACAGGCTCCGGCGGCGCCGGAATCGCTTCGGCAACGGCATCGAGCAAGTCGCCGATTCCAAGGCCATGCTCGGAGCTTATGGGATAGACGTTGCGAATGCCCAGTTGGCGAAAGTTCTCCGCGGCCAGCGCCATGGCCTCGCCCTCGACCTTGTTCACCGCCAGAAAGACCGGCTTGCCGCCGCGAATCAAGAGGCGCACAAGATCGTAATCGGGACTGGCCAATTCCGTGCGCGCGTCGACCACCAGCACCAGCGCATCGGCCTCTTCCAGGGCCACCTTCGCCTGGTTGTAGATCTCGGTGGGAATCAACTCGGCGTCATCGGGCACAATGCCGCCGGTGTCCACCACGCGGAACTCGCGCCCCGCCCACTCGTACTCGCCGTAGATGCGGTCGCGGGTGATGCCGGGTTCGTCGCCCACAATCGACCGGCGGCTTCGCGTAAGCCGGTTGAAAAGCGTGGATTTGCCCACGTTGGGCCGGCCTACAATCGCCACCAGCGGCAGCGCCGCGGCGCCCGGTTCTTGTGGCGCTACCGATCTGCGATACTTCGCCAAGACTTGTCTCCAATCACCGTTCAGGCCCGTGTTGGGTCAAGACGGGCTCTCTCAATCTTTTATCGGCTTACGGATTCCTTTATAGGCGTTGAGATCGGAGCCGCATCAGTCCCAGATTCGCTTAACGCCATACAAATCGAATACCTTGTCGCGGCTAAGCAACGGGACTTTCAAGTCGAGCGCCTGAGCGGCCAGCAGCCTGTCGAAGGGGTCGCGATGGTGCGACGGGAGACGCCCTCCGCGAATCACATGCTGAACCGTGGTCTCCAGCAAGGTATATCCACCCTGCGCCAACAGAGTCTCAAAGTTGTCCAGAACATAAGCAGCCTCCAGCTTGCCGAGAGCGTTCTTGATCGCCATCTCCCACGGGGTGACAATGGAAACCAGCAAGGTTGCGGAGCGATTCTTGCAGATGCTTTGGACAGGAGCGGGAATTGCCTTCGGGGAATTCAAAACCCACAGGAAGGTGTGCGTGTCGAGCAGATAGGTCATTTCACTTCGGACTCAGAGGCCGGTGGCGGTAATGGCGCATCCAACATCCACCCCCAGCCCGACTCTTTCAACTCCTCGTCCGTCATCGGATCGAATGCGTCCTCATCCCAGTGGATCTTTCCTTCAAAGGCGCCCAGAAGACGGAAGGGGAGTTTGGGCTCAGTCGGCTCGTTGATCGGCACAACCCGCGCCACTGGTTTCTTACCGCGCATCACCACGACCTCCTGCCCCGCTTCAGCTTCCTTCAGCAGCCGTGAGAAGTGAGTCTTCGCCTGGTGAACGGTATAGGCCATGGACTAAGTTTACTTAGTCCACTATAAAGTGTCAACTGGAACATCTCGCATCGCCGCATCCCCAGATGAGGTTTTACTTCTGTGTTTGGCCCAACTCTGGCCCACGAATTGCCCTCTCGCGCCAGAGGAGGGAACGATGCACATTCACGGGAACTCCATGGCCGTCAACCCGGCCGACTTTTACTCCGCCGCGCAAGGCGAGAGGGCAGCCGCGGCGCAACGGGCCGCCGATGTTCGCAAAAGGCTGCTGAAGCGCGCATCGGAGATCGAGGGCGCGGCGACCCCCGAAGAATCCCTGCTGATCGGTCAGTGGATCGACTCGCGGCATAGCCAGGTCCAGAGCGAGGACCCATATCACTCGAGCGCCGCCGGAAGAGACTCAGAGTTCGGTTGACGCTCCGGGTTTAACCCTCAAGCGAACTTCACCGCGACAACCAATCGGCGGTCAGACTGCCGATCTGCCACCACATGAGATCTTTCTGATCTTTATGGCCCGGATTCTGGCCCGCCAGTTGCCCTTTGCCCCTTTTGTGAGGCAACAATGCGCGTCGACATCCGTTCCACAATGAGCAGCCCGGTCAATCCCTACAACGCCGCGACAGAGAAAACGGTTGCAGCGCGGCGCTCCAATCAGCCACGAAAGAAACCCGTGAAGCGCGCGGCAAGCATTCGAAGCTGGGCTGGACTGAATCAGGCATCGGCGATCGGCCAATGGATGAACGGCGGGCGGGGCCATGCGTTGACCAAGAAGCAACGCCCCGCAATCGTCGCCGTCAAAGCTCCGGACCTTGCATAGGGAGTACGCCGTGTCCAAGGGGCGAAGCCAAACGGACCAGGAAACATCACTATGATAAGTAGAGCGCCCGGTCCCGATGCCAGCCACCGAAAACCCAACCCGCGCTCTGCCCACGCTGCACGAGTTCTTCGCGCCCGGCGGCATTCTGGCGCATTCGCCGCTGCCCTATGAGTACCGCCCCGGCCAGCTTGAGATGGCCAAGGCCGTCGAGCGCGCCCTCGAAGAACGCCGCCACCTGATCGTCGAGGCCGGCACAGGCACCGGCAAGACGCTCGCCTACCTGCTGCCCGCCCTGCGCACCGGCAAGCGAATCATCGTCTCCACCGGCACCAAGGCCCTGCAGGACCAGCTCTACTTCCGCGACATTCCCTTTCTGGAAACGCTGGTCGGCAGCCTCCACGTTTGCTACATGAAGGGCCGCGCCAACTACCTTTGCCGCCACAAGCTGGTCGCGCTGCGCAACCAGCCCATTCTCTCGGGACTCGAAGAGATCGACCAGTACCGCCAGATCGCAGAGTGGGAGCAGACGACCGAAACAGGCGACCG
This sequence comes from uncultured Acidobacteriaceae bacterium, assembly GCA_963710875.1. Lineage (GTDB taxonomy): Bacteria > Acidobacteriota > Terriglobia > Terriglobales > Acidobacteriaceae > Telmatobacter. The sequence continues at coordinate 939,056 of CAVQBW010000007.1, forward strand.
GGCGGAGATCGCCGGCCTGCCTGAGTCGAGCGCGCTATGGCAGAAGCTCGACGCCCGCGCCGAGGCTTGCCTGGGGACAACTTGTCCCGATTATCGCCGCTGCTTCATCACCGAGATGCGGCGCAAGGCACTCGAATCGGACATCATTATCGTCAACCATCATTTGTTTTTCGCCGACCTCTCGGTCAAGCGCGAGGCGGCCGGCGCGCCCGACGCTGGCGTTCTGCCCGAAGCCGCGGCCGTGGTCTTCGACGAAGCGCACGAGTTAGAAGAAGTGGCTTCGAGTTACTTTGGCCTTTCGGTCAGTAACATCCGCTTTGAGGAGTTGGCGCGCGATACCGATGTTTTGCTGCGAGGCAAGGAAGGCGCTGGGAGCATGCCCGCTCTCACGCAGCAACTGCGCGAGCGCGCCCGCATCTTCTTTGCCGGTCTGCCCATGTCTGGCGACGGCCGCCAGCCCTTCACGGAACGCGAAGAGTTTCTCGAGATCTCGGGCGACCTCTACATGGCAGTGCGCGCCACTTTGCAGCGTATGGAAGCAGAAATGGATGGGATGAAAGGCGTGGACGAAGCTCCGGGGCTCAGGAAGCGCGTCACCCGCCTGCGTTCAGAGCTTGAGTTTCTGCTCGAGTCGAGCGCCAGCAACATGGTCTATTGGATGGAACGCCGCATCGCCTCGGCCGCAACATCCCTCCAAAGGCCCGCTGTACGCAGTGCGTCGCGGACAACATTCCTGCAAGCCACGCCTATCGATGTCTCCGAGTTACTCTCTGAGTTAGTCTTCGATCAGATTCCCACCGTCGTGATGACCTCAGCGACGCTCACCGTGCAGGGCGGCTTCGAGCACATCCGCAAGCGGCTTGGCCTCGGCGAGGCGCGCGAGTTAGTGGTGCCTTCTCACTTTCGCTATGACGAACAGGCGCTGCTCTATCTGCCGCCGGAGATGCCCGACCCGCGCGAACCGGAGTTTCCCGAGGCCGCGGCTCGATGTATTCAAAGGGTGCTGGAGATCACTCGCGGCCGCGCCTTCTGTCTCTTTACGAGTTATGCCCAGATGCGCGACTTATACGAGCGCCTGATGCCTGTGCTGGACTTTCCCATCCTGCTGCACGGCACGGCGCCGCGCAAAGCGCTTCTGGAGCAGTTCCGCACGACGCCGAATGCGGTACTCTTCGGCACTTCCAGTTTTTGGCAGGGCGTGGACGTGCAAGGCGAGGCTCTGAGCTGCGTGATCATCGACCGCCTGCCCTTCGCCGTGCCCAGCGACCCGGTGGTTGCCGCGCGTATGAAGGCCATCGAAGAGGCAGGCGGCAAGCCCTTCTTCGACTACCAGGTTCCTTCGGCCGTGCTTACTCTCAAGCAGGGCTTCGGCCGGCTCATTCGCTCGCTTGAAGACCGTGGAGTCTTAGTGCTGCTTGACCCGCGCATTTGCACAAAACGATATGGCCAGACCTTCTTGGCTAGCCTGCCGCCTTACAGGATGACGGCAACCATCACGGATGTGGAGAAGTTTTTCCAAGCTGGGAATGCAAAGGAACTGTAGAATCGAGCCTGTTCCGACTTGGCTATCTATGTCTCGCAATATCTACATTCTCGCTGCCACGCTGGTCTTCTTCGCGCTGCTCTCGGCAGTGATGTCGATGGCGCCCTCGAGCTTTCAACCCGGCCTGCCGGCGAATGCCTCTCTCTGGCGGACGGTTGCGCTCATTCTGCTGCTGGCAGGACTTGGGGCAGCGCTCGTCGGAGTCATGAGCAACCTCTTCGAGCAGGTGGACCGGCGCAGCGAAGAGGCTCGCCAAGCTGCTCGACGGAAGCGGCGCGACGGTCCAAACTAAAGAGAGCCGCTAGAATAGAGAGAGGGGCGTTTCCCCGCACAGAATCGAGCTGAACCCGATGTATGAAGTTACTGTGGAGGCTGATTTCTCCTCCGGACACTACCTCCGCAACTACAAGGGCAAGTGCGAGAACCCGCACGGCCACAACTACAAGGTCCGCGTCACCCTGGCCGGGACGGCTCTCGACGAGGCTGGCCTGCTACTGGACTTCAAGCTGCTGAAGCAGGTGCTGCGCCCCGTGATCGAGCGCATCGACCACCGGATGCTGAACGATCTGGATCCGTTTATCGAGCTGAACCCATCGGCGGAGAACATGGCTAAGTATTTTTATGACCAGACCAACGAGCAGCTCGCCGCCATGACCCAGGGCCGCGTGCGCGTGAAAGACGCGACGATCTGGGAGACGGATACGACGACGGCTACCTACTACGAGTAAGCGTCAGAGATGGCTCAGTTCATCTGGCTGGACTTCGATTTCAGGTACTTGTCGAACGGAATATCGAAGGAGAAGAGCTCCTTGCCGTCGGCGTCGCGCAGCTCGCGCAGATGAAGGCTGGCGCCCTCAAGCGGGTGGTCTAGGTCAGAGACATCGTAGAAGAGGAAGCCGGCGCGGGTGGAGTGCGGCTCGACGACCAGCGCCTGGTACTCGAACGTGTCAAAATCCTGCTCGATCTCCTTGTTGCCGGCCTTGGGCTTGAGCTTGATGCCGGGCAGCGGACCCGGCAGCGGAATAGTGCGGCCCTTGCGCTCTCTGCCGGTCATCAGCCGCTCCACATCTTCCGGTTCGGCGGCCTGAATCCTGTCACCGTTGGCGTCGTAGAAGAGAATCCGCGCGTCGCGAAGGCTGATGGGCCGGTCGCCGTTGTTCGTCACGATCAGCCGCACCGGCATGACGCCGTGGCTGAGATAATCGACGCGGAAGATGGCTTCCTTCTCGCGCGTATCGTAGGGTTCGGCGGCGATGGCCACCTTCTCATCGTCGTGCGCATCGACCGCGGCAAAGGCCGTAGCCGGCTGCACGGCAGGCGGCGTGTGATCGCTGGCCATGGCTGGCAACGCCAGCCAAAGCAGCAGCAACGAAATGGCCCGCAGGAACCTCATCGTGCTCGACTGTATCATTTGAGATTGGACTGCGGAAAGGCACGTCCGTCACAATGATTTTGTTTCTCTACAATCTGGCGTTGCTTACGGCCCTGGCGGTCAGCGCGCCGTGGTGGCTCTTCCGCATGGCGACCACACAGAAGTACCGCGAGGGGCTGCTGGAGCAACTGGGCTGGGTGCGCATTGGCCTCGATGGACGGTTCAAAGGGCAGGCCCGTGGGATCAGATTCGACGGGCAAGTCTTCCTTGAGCCGAAAGATCGACCCGTTCTCTGGGTCCACGCAGTCTCTGTGGGTGAAGTTCTAGCCGTCAGTCGGCTAGTAAGAAAGCTGGATGTGGCCCTTCCCAATTACTTTGTGGCAATTTCCACCACCACGCGCACCGGCCAGGCGCTGGCCCGGGAACGCTTTGGAGCCAACCGCGTCTTCTATTGCCCGCTCGATCTGCCTTGGGCTGTTCGAGCCTACCTAAATTCCCTCCAACCGCGGCTGCTCATCCTGGCCGAAACCGAGTTCTGGCCCAACCTGCTCAGTAGCTGCTTCAGTCGAGAAATCCCTATCGCCGTTGTGAATGCCCGCATCTCCGACCGCTCGTGGCCGCGCTACCGGAGGTTGCGCAGGCTCTGGCGGCCTTTCCTCAGTCGCCTCAGCCGGGTGCTGGCGCAGAGCCAGATTGACGCTGAACGGCTCAAGGCCATCGGCTGCCCGGCGGAACGGGTTTCGGTTGCTGGAAATCTGAAATTCGACGTGCAGGCTGCCGAGGAGGCTGAGGCTACACGGCTGCTGAGGACCCTTACCGCCGACCTCCGGCTGGTGGTCGCGGGAAGCACGCTGGAGGGCGAGGAAGCTGCGCTCCTCGAAGCCTGGCCGCAGCTGCTTGAGGCTGATCCGCAACTGTTCTTGATTCTTGCGCCACGCCATCCTGAACGTTTCGATGCGGTTGCTGCCCTGCTGGACAAATCCGGTATTCAGTGGGTGCGGCGCTCGGATTGGCGTTCAGGGCCGGTCGAGCCGCTGAAGCCCGGCCAGATCGTCTTCCTCGACACGATCGGCGAATTGGCCTCGGTCTATTCGCTTGCCTCGGTCGCCTTCGTCGGTGGCAGCCTGATTCCCGCCGGAGGACACAACCCGCTGGAGCCGGCGCAGTTCGGCGTCCCGATCGTCATGGGGCCGCACTACGCCAACTTTCGCGCGATTACGGAGGACTTGATCGCTCACGACGCCATTTGCAACGCTGAGAAGGAGCAGCTCGCCAAGGTACTTGTTGACTTGCTGCGCGACCGGAGCGAAGCGAAAAAGATGGGCGACCGGGCCAGGGAGGTCTTCGCCAGCCAGGCCGGAGCAACGGAGCTCTGCGTCGAGGCAATCAAGGAACTGCTTGCGATGCGCGATGGGAGGGAGCGATCCGCATGAAACCCTCCTTCTCGGCGCGCCGCTTGCTCCTGCCGCTGGTTCCGCTCTACCGGTCGGCGCTGGCCTTGCGCGCGTTCCGGCTCCGCTTTGGCCTTGAGCCCGTCCGGCGGCTGCGCTGGCCAGTCGTCAGCATCGGCAACCTCTCCACGGGCGGATCGGGCAAGACGCCGCTGACCATCGCGCTGGCCAAGGCGCTCGCCGGGCGCGGCCTGCGCGTCGATGTGCTCTCACGAGGCTATGGCCGCGAGGGCCAGCTCGCCGCCCTGGTCAATCCCCAAGGAAGCGCGGAGGAGTTTGGCGACGAGCCGCTTCTGATTGCGCGCGAGGCTCGTCTTCCGGTTTTCGTGGCGCCCCAGCGCTACGACGCCGGCCTGCTGGCTGAGACCGAAGCGGATCGAATTGCCGGAGAAGCTCATTCACCGATCGTCCACCTTCTCGACGACGGCTTTCAGCATCGCCAACTGGCGCGGGATGTGGACATCCTCCTGCTCGACCGCCGCGACTGGCAGGACTGGCTGCTTCCGGCGGGCAACCGGCGCGAACCGCTCCGAGCCGCCCGCCGCGCCGGCGTCATCGCCATCCCGGCCAACGAGCCGTCGCTCGAGGCCGAACTGCGAAGATGGGGCTGGAAAAAGCCGGTCTGGCGGCTCAGGCGCATCATGGAGATCCCCAACGTCGATGGCCTGGTCGCCGTCTTTTGCGGCATCGCCCGGCCGGAGCAGTTTTTCGCCGGAATCGAGGCCGCCGGATTCAAAATTGCTCTCCGGCGGGCCTTCCCCGACCACCACCGCTACACCGCCCGCGACCTCGAACGATTGGCAGCAGCCGCCGCCGCCGCAGGAGCTTCGGCGGTTCTCACAACCGAAAAAGATCTGATCCGGCTGGGAAAACTCACTACCTTATTGCCGCGATCTCTGCCGCTCAAAACCGCCCGCCTGCGGATTGAGATCGAGGAGCAGGATGCCGCGATCGATTGGCTGCTTGGCAGGTTAGAGCAACTGCTTGAAAACAAGACAATTCATCCATAGCCCCGCAGGGAAAAGCGAACAAAAAGTGAATCGCACCCCGTGTGGGTGGGTATTTTTCCCGGTGTATAAGCCGGACCGACCCGTTCTGGACGGCAGACCCAGCTTCAGGGTAGCAGGATGCTGGAAATAATCCGCAGTGGAAACAGATAATAAGTCTCTTGAATTCAGCAACCTAATTATCCGCCCTATTCTCATCCTCTCTGGGTGCCGCAGCGCCCCATGATGGACTGCAAAAGCAGGTTCATGCGAACGAAGCCACGGAAGAACGCCTGTCCGTAGGAACCCAGGTCTTCCGGTCGTGGCGGTTTGAATTCACCGGTCCCGGCGCACATCTTTCCTGGTTTTCCTTGTAACAACTTCAATCGTGAATCTCCTGCCCCTAAGCCGCATTCGGTTCGTAGACCGGCACCTCGGCCTCAATAGCTTTGGCCAACGCGAGTTTAGCCTTGGTCAGGTCGTGCATCTGCTGAAGGTTGAGCCAGAACTCGGGGCTGTTGGAGAAGAATCGGGCCAGGCGCAGAGCGGTGTCGGGCGTGATGGCGCGCTTGCCGCGAACAATTTCGCCGATCCGCGTCGTGGGCACATGAATGCTCATCGCCAGCCGGTTCTGGCTCAAGCCCAGCGGCTTGAGAAACTCCTCGGCCAGCATCTCGCCGGGCGATGTGGTCACATATTGGTAGTTCCAACCTCGAACGGGGCGCACCAATGGAACAAGGGGCACCCTATCTCTCGCCTTTCCGTTCGCGATGGTAATCGACGATTTCAACGTCATACGCTCCATCCTCCTTCCATACAAAGCAAATGCGAAATTGATCGTTGATGCGGATACTATATTGACCGCGTCTCCGTCCTCTCAATGGTTCCAGCATATTTCCCGGCGGCTCCCGGAGATCGTCCAGACGTGTCGCTGCATCCATCCGGTTGAGTTTTCGCCGGGCTACGCTCTCTATGCTGCGCCATCGCCGGTTTGTCCCGAGTTGAGCCAGTTCCGCCGTGTCGCGGTCTTTGAAACTCCGGATCATGCCAACAGGTTAGACTGCGAAGCGTTCAACGTCAAGCAGCCAATCGGGCTCGTCTATGCCTGCAACGCGATTGCGCCACGTTCAGCGGAAAGAAAAGAATCCCAATCTCCACTCATGATGCGGAAAAAAGGCCCCATAATCTCCGCAAAACGCGCGAAGTTTATGGAGCCCTATCACCAGCTTCCGGGGTAGGGTCAGCTCTTTTGCAGGAAGTACGCCTCGACGGCCTGCCCCAGGGTCGTGGAATTGATATACGGCTTTTTGCCTTCGTAGCGGGCGGCCCACAGAACCTGGTTCACAATATCTCTCGGATAGCACTGGCGCAAGTCATGCTTCAGCGTGCCGCGAATGTAATCGATGAGTGCCTGGGGCACCCCTGGATCATAGCCGACTTGATACTCGGCGGCGACACGGCGAAAGATCTCGATGAACGACGCATCGGGTACGTTGCCGACCTTGATCTTGGTTTGAATCCTGCGCAAGAAGCATTCGTCTACCAGTTCTGCCGGATCCATGTTCGATGCAAAGACGACCAGCATCTCGAATGGGACTTCAAGTTTCTTTCCTCCCGCCAGGGTCAGGAAGTCGATTCTGCGATCGAGCGGGACGACCCAGCGGTTCAAAAGTTCTTCCGGGCGAAGCCGCTGGCGTCCGAAATCGTCGATGATCAGAACCCCGTTATTGGCCTTCATCTGCGCGGGGGCGACATAGAACTTGGTGATCGGATTGAATTGCAGGTCCAGCATCTCGGCCGTCAACTCGCCGCCCACCAGAACCGCGGGGCGCTGGCACAGCACCCAGCGCTCGTCCCGGTTCGCGGGCCCAGGGTCGGCCGCGCGCTTGTGAATCGCCGGATCGAAGACCGTAATGATCGAGCCATCCACTTCCACCGCGTTCGGTATCCAGACTTCGTCGTCGGCTATCACCTTCGTCAAGGTTTCGGCGATGGTGGTCTTGCCCGTTCCCGGCGGGCCGTAGATGAAGATCGAACTGCCGGAGTTGAGCGCCGTTCCGAAGCGACGCAACGTCGCGCCGTCGATCACAAGATGCGCGAAGGCGCGCTTCACCTCGTCGGCATGAACCTCCAGCTTTCGAACGCTCTGCTTCCGCGTCTGCTCGACATAGCTCTCCAGAGAGACCGGCGCGGGGCCTGCGTAGTGGCTCTGCGCCAGCAGGTCCACCGCCCTGGTTCTGCCCGCGGAAGTAATGGCAATCTGCGGGATGTTGCCGGTCATTCCATTGACCTGGCAAAGCATCTCCGTGCGCAGATGGAAGGAGATCTCCTTGGCCACCTCGAAGCTGAGCCGGGTCTTTTCCGAAAGCTCGAGAATCGAGAGCGTACCGGACAGGTAAAGCGTCTTGAGCGCAATATCTTCGAGGATCGACTGGCGCACGTCAACTTCTTCAATCGACTGCGGCCTGTAGGCAGGCCCATGGACGGGCTCGGTTTGGAGAAAATCGTATTCGGGCATCGGTAACAAGGCTACCATTATTTTCCCCTTCGATCACTTTTTCGCGGCGCCGCGGGAGTTACTTCCGGGTTTCCCTCCTTCTGCCGGTGCGGAAATCTATTCCTTGCCGCACTTTGGCGAGTAATTCCACAGGTCTTCCCCCCGAGATAATTCCTCGCGGGAATCCAGTTCCCGCTCAAAAAAGCGAACCGGCGCCGCGAAACTATGAGGTGGCAGGGCAATCTTGACCGCCATGGCTCGCAACCCGCCGGGAACCTTCCCAAGAGCCTTCGCAGCTTCCGGTCCAGGCGCACTCCGCGCAGTGTGGGCTTTGCTACACTTCAGTTGAGGCCCGCCCCGGCATCCCTGAAAGGGGAAACCAGTTCTAGCGGCAGGAGAACCCATGCCAGTTGTCGAACTCGCGGGAGTGACCAAGGCCTACGAGAACAAGGTTGCCGTCAGCAGCCTCAGCCTATCCATCGAGGCCGGCCAGATGTTCGGTCTGCTGGGGCCGAACGGCGCGGGCAAAACCAGTTCGATCCGCATGATGATGGGAATCACCGTTCCCGACTCGGGACGGGTTCGTCTCTTCGATAAGCCCTTTGTCCGCAAAAGCCTGGAGCACGTGGGCTACCTGCCCGAGGAGCGCGGCCTCTACAGGAAGATGAAGGTCCTCGATCAGTTGGTCTTCTTCGGCCAGTTGCACGGGCTCGCGGCGGAAGAGGCGCGCAGGCGGGCCGTCGATTGGGCCGGGCGTATGGAGATCGCCGATTCGCTGGCCAAGAAGACCGAAGAGCTTTCCAAAGGCATGCAGCAAAAAATCCAGTTCATTGCAACGCTGCTGCATGACCCTGGCCTTATCGTGATGGACGAGCCTTTCAGCGGCCTCGACCCGATCAATGCGGTGCTTGTGGAGCGGACATTGCTCGACCTCAAGGCGCAAGGCCGGGCGATTCTGTTTTCTACCCATCGCATGGACCAGGTGGAAAAGCTCTGCGACTCGATTTGCCTCATCAATAATGGTGAAGCCGTGCTGGCGGGCAATCTGCGCGAGATCAAGAGCCGCTATGAACGCAACCACGTGATCGTCGAGTTCGAGGGCGGCTCAGCCTTCCTGAACAGCGAAGAGATTGCGGAAGCGAAGAACTTCTCCGGCCACGCCGAGATCCGGCTCAAGCCGCACGGCGATGCGCAGAAACTGCTGCGAGAGGCGACGGCCATGGCGGCGATCTACCGCTTCGAACTGGTCGAGCCTTCCCTTGAAGAGATCTTCATCGAGACCGTGGGAGGCAAGGCCAATGCATAACGTTTTTCTCATCGCGAAGCGCGAATATCTGGAGCAGATACGGGGGCGGGCCTTCGTCTTCTCCACGGTACTCTTGCCTCTGATCATTGTCGTCTTGGTCGGCTTTTCCTATTTGAATGCTCCTAAACAGGGAATGGGACGCCATCTGGCGATAGCCTCAAATAACGCTGCTTTGGCCGATGAAGTTCGCCGTCAGTTGCTCGCGGATGGCTATATCAAGTTCACTGTCGATGTGGTAGCTCCGGCTACTGAGGAAGACCGTGCGGCTTTGCTGAAGAGGGTCGAGACGAAGGGAATTGACGGAGTTCTCGCTGTCGATACCTCCGACGGCTCCCCCGTCGGAAAGGTCACTGCCACTTACACCTCGAAATCCCTTGACGCGCCGAGCGGCGAGGGGCTCCGGACTGCCGTGAATCACGCCGTTGTGCATGAACGCCTGATCGCCTATGGAATCAAGCAGTCCAACGCCGACGCCATGCAGAGCTATGTGATGGTGAAGAGCCTCCAGTTGAACCAGGGCGGAAAAGCCGAAAAAACAATGGATAGAGGAGTCTTCGCCAAAGTCACCGCGATGGCCTTCCTGATCTCCATGCCCATTATTCTCTACGGAATGAATATGGCCCGCGCCATCATCGAAGAGAAGACCTCGCGTATCTTCGAGGTCATGCTGGCCGTAGCCAAGCCCGACGATCTGCTGGCAGGCAAACTGGTAGGCGTCGGAGCGGTAGGCCTGACTCAGATCGCCATCTGGGTCGCTTTTGCAGCTGTATTTATGAGTTCAGCTCTGGCCGCCTCGTTACTTTCAGGAGATCTCGCTCTTCATTTCTCCTGGGTTGAAGCCGTTCTTTTCCCAGTCTATTTCGTGCTTGGCTTCGCCCTGTTCAGTGCGCTGTTTTCCGGGCTGGCGGCCACCTGTGAGACTTCGCAGGAGCTGCAGATGTATACGCCGCTGGCGGCTGTGCCCGTCTGGATCAGCTTCGGAATGCTCGCATTGGTCTTCAAGGATCCGAACTCCGTCTGGGTCGTCGCCGCATCCATCTTTCCCTTCACTGCTCCGTATGTCATGGTTCCGCGCATGGGCCTGCAGATGCCGCCGATATGGCAGATTGCGGCCTCCATCGCTCTGCTGGTCCTGACCATCTGGGCCGTGCTCTGGCTCTCCTCGCGCCTCTATCGCGTGGGCATCCTGATGTACGGCAAGCGCGCCACTCTGCCGGAGATCGTGCGCTGGCTGCGGTATAGCTGAGAAGCGGAGTTGGCGGCGTTTGCCCGGAACCTCTTTACGCCCCGCGAGCAGATCATCGGACTGACCGGCAGCAGCGCTCACCCCGCTAGCTCCGCTAAAATCGAAACAGTGACCGCCGAAGACAAACCCAGCTTCACCTTTGCTCAGCGACTTGTCCTGGCCGTGGTCCCACGCGTAGTCTGGGCCCTCTTCTCCATCGTCGGCCGCACCTGGCGCTTCGAGGTCATCGCCGAGGAAGGCGTAACCCCTGTGGTCATGGGCGAAAAGTCTCCGGCTGAAATCTTCTGCTTCTGGCACCAGTGCGTCTTGCCCTGCACCGTCTACTTCCGCCACTCCCGCGCCGTGATTCTCATCAGCCAGAGCTTCGACGGCGAGTTGATCACGCGCATTCTTAAGCTGTTTGGCTTCGATGCCGTGCGCGGCTCCAGCAGTCGTGGCGCACGCGAGGGGCTGCTCGGCCTGGCGCACGTCATCGACACCGGCCGCACCGCCATCTTCACCGCCGACGGCCCGCGCGGCCCCATCTATCAAACCAAGATGGGCCCCATCAAGCTGGCACAAATGACAGGCGCGCCCATCGGCGCCTTTCATCTCGAGCCGGAACGCGCATGGGTCATCAACTCCTGGGACCGCTTCCTGGTTCCCAAGCCCTTCACACGCATCTGTGTCAGTTGGGCGCGGCCAACGCACGTGCCCGCCGATCTGTCCTCCGATCAGTTCGAACCCATGCGCGAGCAACTGAACGCAGCCATCGAGCGAGCGCGCAAGAGAGCCCTCGACTGCTTCAGGAAGCCGCGCGCATGACCGGCCAGCCAGAAGAGCATGAAGCTAGAGCCGGCCTTCCTGTTGCCGACTTCGACTACAATCTCCCGCCGGAGCTGATCGCGCAGCAGCCGCCCGCCGAGCGCGGCCTGAGCCGCATGTTAGCGATGAATCGCGGGACCGGCGCCTTGCGCGATACGAGCTTTGCCGAGTTGCCCTCGCTGCTCCATCCCGGCGACCTGCTCGTCCTGAATGACACACGCGTCATCCCGGCGCGCCTCTACGCCCGCCGCACGCTACGCCGCGAACGCGAAAAGCCCACCGGCCAGATCGAAGTGATGCTCACCGAGCCGGCCGCGCCACAAACTCTGGGTGCCCCATCCGACTGTCATCCTGAGCGAGCGAAGCGAGTAGAAGGACCTGTCGGTGCCCCATCCTTTCCGCTTATTTCTGCGGAAAGGGTGGGTAACGACGAACCTCAATCGCTGGGTGCCCCAGGTCCAGGGACCCCACGAACAGGTTTTCGTCCGTGGGGTGGAGATCCCTCGCATTTGGGGACCTGGGAAACAACGGACCTCAATCCTCAATCAACCGCCGACAATCTCTGGCGCGCCCTCGTCCGTCCGGGCAGAAAGGTCGCCATCGGCGAGATTCTCCTCTTCCCTGCGCCAGACGGCTCCATCGCCCTTGAGGCCGAAGTGCTCGAACGGGGCGAGTTTGGCGAGCGCCTGCTCCGCTTCAAGCCGGTGGACGATTTCTTCGCTGTCCTCGACCGTATCGGCCACATGCCTCTGCCGCCTTACATTCATCGCGATGACGCCGAGGCAGATCGCGAACGCTATCAGACCGTCTTCTCGCGCGAACGCGGATCGGTGGCAGCGCCTACCGCAGGCCTGCACTTCACTCCGCAAATTCTCGATGCGATTGCGGAGCGTGGGGTTGAAATCGCTCGCATCACGCTGCACGTGGGTCTCGGCACCTTTGCGCCGTTGCGAGTCGAGCGTGTGGATGAGGTTCACCTGCATCGCGAGCGCTACACGCTCAGCGAGTCGGCGGCAAACGCCATCAACACCGCCGCACGCAGTGCCCGACGCATCGTAGCCGTCGGCACCACTGTTGTTCGCACGCTGGAACATTGCGCGCTTCAGGCAGCGGGCAGCACACTTGAGCCGCACACCGGCGAAACAGAGATTTTCATCTCGCCCGGCTTCGACTTCCGCCTCGTCGGCGCTCTGCTCACCAACTTCCATCTGCCGCAATCGAGCCTGCTCATGCTGGTCAGCGCATTTGCCGGACGCGAAAGAGTTCTGGCCGCCTATCGCCATGCCGTCGAGGAGAAATATCGCTTTTTCAGCTACGGCGATTGCATGTTCTTATCCTGACCGCTCCAAATCATCCCGCCGCACATCGTTCCTTCGCATAGCTCCAAGCTGAAAATACCGGATGCCCGGCATCCGGATCATCGGTTACGATAAATGGATCCGGTCCAGCCTGTGTGTACTCTTCGTATCGTTCCGCCGCCGTTTTAACGGGTGAAAGATGGACCTCGAGAAAACCGTCTACCTTGCGTTTGCAAGCCGCAACCGCATCCTCCAGAGTGGCAAAATCACCCAGCTTGTATCGTCCGTCATCGGGTGGGAGGCTGTAGTTGTCATCGACATAGACCGAATAGGTATACTCCAATCTCGCCATATTGCCTCTTCCTGCCAGCCCCTTGCTCTGCTCTGTCTGTTAGCCCAATATACAGGTCTACGGCCTTCGCCGGCCGCGAGAGAGTCTGAGCCGCCTATCGCCGCCGTCCAGGGAAAATACCGCTTCTTCCGCTATGCCGATTGCATGTTTCTTTCTTGAACTTGATGCGGTTGTTCCGAATAAAAGCGGCTGTCATCCTGAGCGGAGCGCAGCGGAGTCGAAGGACCTGCGTTTTGAGATGCTCGTCAGCCACATCTCCCTGATAGACTCTCTAGCGTGACAGATCAATCCAAGCCGCCCGTCTTTCTGCTCGACACGATGTCGTTCATCTTTCGCGCCTACCACGCGATGCAGCGCTCGCGACCCATGTCAACGCGCGACGGGCTGCCCACAGCGGCCATTTACGTCTTCGTCAACATGATCAAGAAGCTGCGCCAGGACTTCCAGCCGCGCTACTTTGCCGCCGTCTTCGATGTGAGCGGCGAGGTCTTCCGCGACGAGCGTGCGCGCGCAATGAAACCGCTGCGCAAGTGGAACTCGAAGACGCAGAGTTTTGAAGACGTGGACTACGAGGGCTACAAGGCCAATCGCGCATCGATGCCAGAGGACCTGCGCCGCCAGATTCCCTACATTCGCCGCGCTCTCGAAGCCTTGCGAATTCCCATTCTCGAGGCCGAGGGCTTTGAGGCCGACGATGTCATCGGCACACTGGCCCGCGAAGCCGCCGAACAGAAATATGAAGTCTTCATCGTCTCGGGCGACAAGGATATGATGCAGCTCGTCACGCCCGCCGTGAAGATTCTCAACCCGCAGAAGGACAATCTGATTCTCGATCCTGCCAAGGTCGTCGAAGTGCTGGGAGTGCCCCCGGAAAAGGTCGTCGATGTGATGGCCCTGCGCGGCGACGCGGTCGATAACGTCCCCGGCGCGCCCGGCATTGGCGACAAAGGCAGCGTGGATCTGATTCTCGAATTCGGCAGCGTGGAAGCCGTGCTCGACCGTGCAGCCGAGGTCAAGCGCAAGAGCTATCGTGAGTCGCTGGAGCAGAATCGCGACGCCGTTCTGCTCTCGAAGGAACTCGTCACCATCGACTCGCATGTCCCGCTTCCGCTCGACCTGGCCGCAATGGAGACGCAGCCGCCCGATCTCGAAGCCTGCCGCGAGCTCTTCACCGAGCTTGAGTTCACCTCGATGCTGCGCGAGCTTGAGCCTGCGGACGGCAGCCCTTTGGTTGAGCTCATCGATGATCCAACCGCCGAACAATCCGCAGCCTTCTACGCAGCCGCGCGCGCCGGAGGGTTTGCTTTTGCGCTCGACATGGCCGCGCCCAAGCCGGAGTCAGAGGACGAAACCCAGCAGTCGATGTCGCTCCTCGATGTGGCCGAAGCCGCCGAGAAACAGGCCAGCTTCTCCGTTGGCGTCTGTGCCGAGCCAGCCAGAGCCCTGCGGCTGCCGCTCACGGCTGAGTTGCGCGCTCTGCTCGAAGATCCCGCGGTTCCAAAGCAAACGCACGACTGCAAGTCGGGTCTCCACTTGCTCACACCGCAGGGTCTAACGTTGCGCGGTGCAGTGGACGACACGATGCTGCTCTCCTACGCACTCAATCCCACTCACGCCACTCAGGCGCTGGCCGATGTTGCCGCGCGCCACTCGCAGCAGGCTCCGTCCACGTTGGCCGCTGGTGCGCTCGCCATTCGTGCACTGGTTCCAACGCTCAAGGCCGACGTCGAAAAGGCCCAGGTCGATCGCGCCTACGAGATGGATCTCGCGCTTGCGCCGGTCCTCTTTCGCATGGAGCAGGCCGGCGTGCGCATCGATCTCGGCGTGCTCGACGGCCTATCAAAACGCTTTGCCATCGAACTGGAGCGGGTCGGCGAACGCATCTTCGAGCTGGCCGGACGCCGCTTCAACATCAATTCGCCCAAGCAGCTTGGCGAGGTGCTCTTTACTCATCTAGGCCTGCCCGCGCCGGCCAGCCGCGGCAAGGGCAAGGCTGTCTCCACAGCGCAGGATGTCCTCGAATTTCTGGCGGAGAAGCACGACGTTCCTCGCCTGGTCCTCGAATTTCGCCATTTATCCAAGTTGAAATCGACCTATATCGACGCACTGCCGCTGCTGGCCGACGCGGACTCGCGCGTTCACACAACCTTCCAGGCCGCGGCTACGGCCACCGGAAGACTCTCCTCCATCAATCCCAATCTGCAGAACATTCCCGTCCGCACCGAGCTGGGCCGCGAGATTCGCGCCGCCTTCACTTCCGCGCCGGGCACGCAACTGCTTTCCGCAGATTATTCCCAGATCGAGCTGCGTCTTCTCGCGCATTTCAGCGGCGATCCGCTTTTGGTCCGCGCCTATCAGAACAACGAAGACATTCATACCCTCACCGCCAGCGAAGTCTTCGGCGTGCCGCCGGAAACGATGGACAAGGAGACGCGCAACCGCGCCAAGGCTGTGAACTTCGGCATCGTCTATGGCATCTCGCCCTTCGGCTTGGCCGCGCAGTTAGGCATTCCGCAGGCCGAGGCCAAGGCTTATATCGAGCGCTACTTTGCGCGCTACGCGGGCGTGCATGCGTTTATCGAAAAAACGCTGGAAGAGACCAGAAAGACAGGCAGCGTGCGCACGCTCTTTGGCCGCGTTCGTCCCATTCCCGACATCGAGAGCCGCAATCCGAATCAGCGCGGATTCGCCGAGCGCACGGCCATCAACTCGCCGCTGCAAGGCACCGCCGCCGACCTCATCAAGCTGGCCATGATTGCGATCGACCGCAAGCTCATCGAGCGCGGCCTCAAGACCCGGATGGTTCTGCAAGTCCACGACGAATTGCTCTTCGAGGTCCCCGCCAGCGAGAACACCGAGATAGAAGAGTTAGTCCGCGCGGAGATGGAGGGCGTGATTCAGCTGAGTGTTCCTTTAGTGGCTGACCTGGCCTTTGGTGCGAACTGGCGCGACATGTAAGCGCGGAGAATTACTAAGGCCTGTGGCTTTAGGATGGCTTTTCCGAACTCATTTGACGACCCAATTCCGTTTTGCGTTGTTGACGTAGAGCCTCACTACTGTGCCGCAGGTGCGACAGAGTTCCGCTCGGAGGTTCTCCGACTCTGTGAAGAACCTGCCAGCTTTGTAATTGAGTCCAACCGGTTCCGTACGAACCGCCTGAAGCTTAAATCCTGCAATAATATCGCTACTACCGCAATGGGGACATGGTTCGCCGGTCCACGCGGAATCTTGAATATCTTTCTGGAGATCACTTCCCTTATCGCTCATTGAATGCTCCCTTCCTTAAGAGGATCAGCGATTCGTCGAAATCATGGGCATCGCTATTTCCGCGTTATAAACCTAGGTCGGCGCGAATCGCATCGGCGATAGCGTTGGCGTGCTGGTGCATTGCCTGCTCGCTCTCGGCTTCGATCATCACGCGCGCCAGCGCCTCGGTGCCACTGTAGCGGATGATCACGCGGCCTGAATCCTTCAGGTCCTCTTCGGCGGCGCGAATGGCGGCTGCTACCGCTGGGATCGATTCGAGCGGTCGCTTCTCGCGTACCTTGATGTTGACGATGACCTGCGGAAAGACCCGCAAATCCTCGGTTAGTTCATCAATGGTTTTCTTTGAGCGGGCAATCAAATCGAGGACAACCAGCGCGGTAAGCAGTCCATCGCCGGTGGTCGCCAGATGCGGCATCAGGATGTGGCCAGATTGTTCCCCGCCGAGTGCCGCACCGCGCTTCTGCATCTCTTCAAGCACATAGCGGTCGCCCACCGGAGCGCGCAGCATGCGAATGCCGCTGCGCTTGAGCGCCGCTTCGAGGCCCATATTCGACATGGTGGTGGCAACCACCAGATCGCCGGTGAGCAGGCCGCGCGCCTTCAGGTCGCGAGCGGCCATCAGCAGGATCGCATCGCCGTTGATGACATTGTTCTTCGCGCCGGCCAGCATGCAGCGGTCGGCGTCGCCGTCAAAAGTGAGGCCAAGCTCCGCTCCCCGCGCCGCCACCTCGGCAGCCACAAAGCCGGGATGCAGCGCGCCGCAATTCAAGTTGATGTTGCGGCCGTCCGGTTCAATGTTGAGCAGCGTGACTCGATCGCCCAGCCGGCGGAAGAGCTCCGGCGCGACAGCCGCCGCGGCTCCATTCGCGCAATCGGCCACGATGCGCAGCCCAGCCAGCGAGAGTGCTGGCACGCAGTCGATGAGAAACTGAATATAGTCGGCCTGGAACGCGGGATTGTCTTCGACCGGAAGCAAAGTCGCCGGATCGGGAGCGACGGAAGTGGAAGCATGATGCAGAATCTCGTCTTCCATGGCCAACTCGACCGCATCAGCCAGCTTGAAGCCGTCGCTGCCGAAGAGCTTGATGCCGTTGTCAGCCCAAGGATTGTGCGACGCCGAGATCACCACGCCGGCCTGAAAGCCATGTCTCCGTGTCAGAAATGCGACGGCAGGCGTCGGCACTACGCCCGCGCTCTCCACGCGCACTCCCGTCTCGCGCAATCCGGCGGCGAGCGTAGCGGCGATCCAGGGGCCTGACTCGCGCGTGTCGCGGCCAAGAATCACTTTGGGTTCAGCGGCCAGCTTGCGCAGCGAGTGGCCCAGCGCCAGCCCGCAGGCGAAGATCGTGTTTGCGTCGAGCGGCGATTCGCCGGCGACGGCGCGGATGCCGTCGGTGCCGAAGAGTCTGCGTGCGGTTGCTGTGCTCATAGTCTCATTTCTTGGTTGAAGTATTGGACGCCGCGGATTCCACGCGACTGATAAAGGCGCCGTTGGAGACGCGCGTCGTGAGCTTGTCTCCGCGCGCAACCTGTGTCGTCGAGCGCACCAGCGCACCCTTCGCGTCGATCACCAGCGCGTAGCCGCGATCCAGAACGGCCAGCGGCGAGAGTGAGTGCAGCCGCGCATCGAGAGAGCTCAGGCGAGTGGCGGAGCGGTGAAGTGTTCGTTCCAGCGAGCGGTCAAGACGCGTCCGGCAAGCGGCGAGAACTTCGCGCGCCTCGGCCAGCCCCTGTCGCGGATCGTGGCGCAGGACGGCGGCGGCGAGTTCGCCAAGCCGGCTCTGCTGCCCGCGGAGCTGGCTGCTCATCGCCGCTTCCATGCGGAAGCTGAGGTCGTCCAGGCGCTGCTCCTGCCGGTGCAGCAACGCGGCCATGCGCGCTTCGGCTCGGCTCACCGGCAAGCGCGTGAGCCGCTGGCGGGCCAGCAGCAGTTGAAAGCGCGCGGCGCGTTCCAGCCGGTGCGACTGCGTAGCCAGATGTTCGGCAATCTTGTGCTGTGCCTCGGTGATCAACTCCGCGGCGGCTGAAGGCGTCGGCGCGCGCAGATCGGCGACAAAGTCGGCGATAGTGAAGTCGGTCTCATGGCCGATCGCCGAAACCACCGGCAGCCGCGATGCCGCGATCGCGCGCGCCACACGCTCGCTGTTGAAGGCCGCCAGGTCTTCGAGCGATCCGCCGCCGCGCGCAACGACGATCACGTCCACCAGGCCCGAACCGGTGAGACTCGCCGCATTCAGCTCGGCCAGCGCGCTCTCGATCTCGGCCGGCGCGGAGTCGCCCTGCACCGAGACCGGGCAAACGAGCACGCTCAAGCCGGAGTGGCGCCGGGCGGCAATATTTAAGAAATCGCGAATCACCGAGCCGGTGGGCGAGGTTACGATGCCCACGGCGCGCGGATAGGCGGGCAGCGGGCGCTTGCGCTCCACGTCGAAGAGGCCCTCGGCTTTGAGCCGCGCCTTCAATTGCTCGAAGGCCAGTTGCAGCGAGCCCGCGCCGACCGGCTCCATAGTCTCGGCTACCAGTTGCATCTGGCCGCGCTGCTCGTAGACGCTCACCCGGCCGCGCGCCAGCACATACAGTCCGTCTTCAGGGCGGAAGCGAAGCAGCATCGCCTGCCTGCGAAAAAGCACCACCGGCAGTTGCGCGTCGGCATCCTTCAGCGTGAAATAAACATGCCCGGAAGGAGCGGGACGGAAGTTCGAGATCTCGCCCTCGACCCAGACGTCGCCATACTCCTGCTCTACCAGTTCGCGCACCTGCCCAACCAGCTCGCGCACCGGCCAAATGCGGCGCGAGGGTCGCGGTTCATCGAACTTGAGGCCGAGCTGGGGGCTGCGGTCGAGCTGAGGCGCGAATGGATCGTCCCTGGTCACTGATAAAAGTGTAATCGCGCGGGCCTATTCCGGAGTTGCTCACGGCGGTTCAGTCTTCGAGGAATCGGTTACGGGTGGAGATCAGTCCTGGACAGCATCACCAGAAACTGGTGTTGGGTGCATTGGTCGATGGTTTCGGCCACGAGCTTGCCATCCCGATCAAAGACGAAGGTCTTGGGAAGGCCATCGACGTGAAACAGCTTATGCACCTTGCCATCCGGGTCGAGCAGAACAGACGGGTGGTACTTCGTTTGCGCCAGAAATGACCCCACCTTGAAGGGGTCTTCGTCGGTGATCGAGAGGACGACCAGGCCCTGAGACTGGAAGTGTGTATAGATTGCGTCTAGGTCGGGCATTTCCCGCCGGCAGGGCGGGCACCATGTGGCCCAGAAATTCACCATGACGATCTTTCCGCGCAGCTCGGAGAGCGTGACCTTCTTACCGTGCAAATCCCTGAGGGTGAAGTCGGCCTTCGCGATCTCGGCTTCGTTGTCGGCAAGTGTCTGGGCAGCCTTCGCGAAGAGCGGATCGTTCAGTGTTGCTGTCACGTTTTCATAACGGACCAGTTTGGCCAGGTCATGGTATGGCATCGGCACCGTATCTTTCTTTGCGGGAACGGGCGATTGCGCCAGCGCTTGAGATAGCGTATCGGCAACAGCCTGTAGAGCCGCAGCTCCCTGGTCGCCTTCGGTCACCAGATTTGCCACCGCATCGGCGAGCTCGACCTTCTTCTGCCCGGCGGGAAGAGCGCTGATATCGGCGGCAACCTTGATGGTGGCAATCGGGCGTTGTTCGGCGGAGAGGGAACGAAGTGTGCCGATCTGCTTTATGATGGCGGACTCGGAGACCTGCGCATAGAAAAGAGGCGCACTGAGAAGAAGTGCGGCAGAGAAAAAGAGAGCGCGACGGATCGAGTTCATGGGATCTCGCTGAGTGAAGAATTCAATTCATTGCTGCTTGAGCGGGATTATATCCCACCGTCCCGCGGACGAGCGCGATCAGGCTGATGCCCCAATCGCCAGCACCGCCAGCCGCTCGGCCACGGCTTCCACAATCTGCTCGTGGACCTCATCGATGGTCAGATCGCCTTCGATCAGCACCACGCGCTCCGGCTCGCGGAGGGCAATCTCGCGATACTTCTGCCAGACGCGGCTATAAAACGCATCCTGCTCCTGCTCGAAACGGCTTTCATCCATGCCGTTGGCCTCAGCAGTGCGCCGATTGCGGTGGCGCGCGCGTTCGAGCGAGGCCTCCAGCGAGGGCAGCAGCAGCAACGTCAGGTCGGGCCGAAGATTTGAGCAGACCAGACGATGCAGTTCCAGCACGACCGCGGAGCCCAGCTCACGGCCGCCGCCCTGGTAAGCCTCCGTCGAGTCCGTAAAGCGGTCGCAGAGCACGAGCCTTCCCGCATCCAGAGCGGGCTGGATCGCCTCGGCAATCGCCTGGGCGCGATCGGCAAACATCAGAGCCATCTCGGTCATCGGCGCAAGCCCCGAGGAACGCGAGTCGAGAACCAGCTCGCGAATGCGGTCCCCGGTAGCCGTGCCGCCGGGCTGGCGGGTCACGAGGGGCGCGTGGCCGCGTTTTTTCAGCCAGGCGGCCAGGCGGCCGATCTGCGTGGTTTTGCCGGAACCATCCAGGCCTTCGAGCGTGATAAAGAGACCGCGCGGCATGGCCTGAGTCTACCACCCAAACAAAGTTGAAGACGAGCCTGCTCCAGTTGTGTTAAAAGGAGTTGAATCGCGAACGTTACCGGAGGCAGGCGACTGCGCTCCATTGGAGTCAAGACAAAGTGAATCATCGCGCCATCCACAAACTCGCTGTTTGCGGCTTCCTCGCGGTCGCCATGCTCGCCACCCGGCAAATCAACGCCCAGTACCTGACGCTGGAGGGCCAGACCGGCGGCTTCCTGACGCCGACCGCTTACGTCGTCTATATGGAGAAGGGCGAGAAGTTTTCCCACCCGGCCGTCGGCTTCCACTTCATCGATGCAAGCGCGGTCATCGGCAATATTGAAACCCTGAGCATCACCGAGGCCTTTTACGGCCGCGCCGAGGCCGGTTACACCCGCAGTATGCATCAGTTTGGCGATAGCGGGTCGGGCACCACTGTGTTGGCCAATGCAGTGTTGGGATCCACATCAGCGGCTACCGCAGTGCCAGTCATGCCAAACTTCAGCCAGCTTTGGAACTACAACGGCATGAATGTCTTTCACGGCAAAGTTGTGGCGATCGATGACGGGCAGTTCGGCCCGTGGATGCCGGGGATTGCTGTTGGCGGAGTCGTGCGCACCAATGATCGTTTTGTCTCCGGCGCGGCCTACCAGCAAGCAGTGGAACTCTACGATCAGTTCTGTCTTGAGACCGGCTCGTGCACGCCGGTGGCCGTCCCGGCTGCCAAGTCCTACAACAACGGCGATGTTTACATTGCCGTTACAAAGACCTGGGCCAAGAAGCCGGTGCCCTTTTTGGCGAACCTCGGATGGAAGGCGACCAACGCCTCCATCTATGGCATCGGCGGGCAGAGCAACCGGTTCATCGGACGGTTCTTCGGCGGCCTGGGCATTCCGCTTCCCATCACGCACGGCATCGTGGCTGTTCCTTCCGCGGGATTCACCCAACAGCCCCCAACGGTCAAGAATCTGGGTCCGGCCCCTCCCGGCGGCGTCCCTCTGGTGGCCGGAAAGGCCGATCTGCCGACCACCCTGGACTACGCCGTGCGAATTACTCAGAGAGAGAAGCCCCACTTCGCCTTCGATATCGGCATCGGCCAGGTGGCCAACAACATCGGCTCGATTCCGTCGCTGACTTATCTGCCCGCGCCCGCACCGTCGGTCGTCTACATCCCCGTGAATCTCAACGCGCGCCACGTCGTCGGCATGGGAATCAGCTACCGCTATTGAACAGATTGCCTGAACAGATTGCCGCGACCGGGCGGTTTTGAACTGCCACAAACAATTAAGCCTCTGCGCTAGGGCGAAACTTCGGCCGGCAAAACGGGTTTAGAATCGGTAATGGAACGGAGCTTCGCGGTCTTGCCGCGAATGTGGGACTTCGGTCGTCGCCGGAATAGGCGCTCGCTCACAGGGACTGTTCTCATCGTGAAGCTCCCGCGATCTTGGCCCGATCCGCGAGATGGCCGTTAACAGCCTTAACCGCAACACGCCCTGGCCGGCACGAGGCAATGCAATAGACCTTACCGGGCAGGCACGAATGATCGGGAGGGTTTTCCAATGCATTTGCTTCGCTCAGCGCGCTGGATTCTGTTGGCGCTTCTTCTCTCTGTCCTCTCTGCGTCCGCGCACGCTGGCGTTTTCGTCAGCGTTGGCTTTGCCCCGCCGCCGCTGCCGGTCTATGAGCAGCCCCCCTGCCCCGAGCCCGGCCTGATGTGGACGCCGGGCTACTGGGCCTACGGCCCCGACGGCTACTATTGGGTTCCCGGCGCATGGGTTCCCGCGCCTCAGCCAGGTTTCTTGTGGACGCCTCCCTACTGGGGCTGGTCCAATGGCCTGTATGTCTTCCATTCCGGCTACTGGGGACTGCACGTCGGCTTCTACGGCGGCGTGAACTACGGCTTCGGCTACGGCGGCATCGGCTTTTCCGGCGGCGAATGGCGCCACGGACACTTCGCCTACAACACAGCGGTCATGCACGTGGGCTTTCACGGCGGCTTGACCTTTAATGACCGGGGGCGTGTCGATCGAGGCTTCGTCGCCCGGAACAGCCACGTTGCCTTCAGCGGCGGTCCAGGCGGTATCCGTTACCAACCCAACCACGAGGAACAGATGGCCGAGCACGAGCGGCATGTGGGAGGAACGGCCGTCCAGCAGAAGCACGTCGCTGCCGCCAGAAACGACAAGGGATCTTACTTCAAAAGCAATGGCGGGCGCCCGGCTCACGTGGTTGCTGAAAGGCCACTGGGCGGGGCACAGCACGCTGCGTCTCCTGCGGCCAGAAATAACATGAGACCCGCGCCAAAGACGAACGCCAGACCTGAAGCAAAATCAAATGCCCGGCCCGCATCGCATCCGGCTCCTCAGCCGCATCAGTCGCGTCCCCAAGTGCAGCCTCATCGCACACCCGCACCGCGTCCGGCTCCTAAGCCGCGTCCCGAGGCGCGGCCTCATCCAGCACCGGCGCCCCATGCAGCGCCTCGAGAAGAGCACAAGCACTGATCGCGGTGAAGCTCACATCAGCCACAGAGGCCCACGGTTTGCCGTGGGCCTCTGTGCATTAGAAGAGCCAGCCATGCCCTGCCAGTTTTGCTCATCGTGTCTCCCATCCTGCTAACCTGTAGCCTATTGCATCTTCAGAAGTGCTATAGGGATGCCGTCGCGTTCAAGCACAGGAATCGACGGCAGAATCGTGCAGAAGCAACTGCTCCGGCCGGCTTTCTGCAATTCCTGCCTGGCGTTTGTCCCCTTTTCACATCCGCTGCAGGTGCAAGGGCTATCCATCCGAGGGTACCGCCATGGAAGACCCATTCGATCTCGAACGCTTTGCCGGCGCACAGTCCGCAGTCTATGAGCAGGCTCTGGCCGAGTTGCGCGCGGGCGAGAAGCGAACGCATTGGATCTGGTTTATCTTCCCGCAGATGAAGGGCCTGGGCCGCAGCTCGCAATCGATGTACTTCGGCATCGGCTCGCTGGAAGAGGCAGTGGCCTATCTGCGGCATCCGCTTCTCGGTCCCCGGCTGGGCCGGTGCACTCGGCTGGTTACGCTTGTCGAGGGACGCCCAATCAATCAAATTCTCGGGGTCCCAGACGACATGAAGTTTCGTTCTTCGATGACGCTCTTCGCCCGCGCCGCCGCCGAGGCAGCCATGGACGCGACCGATTTCAACGACGCGCTGAAGAAATACTTCAACGGCGAACCTGACCCGCTCACCATCGAGCTGCTGCGCTAGGCTTGCGCGTGCTTCGCTCCAAACTGCCGCAGCTTGGCCAGCGTCGCCGCCGCCTCTCCGGAGTCGATTGCGTCCGTGCCCAGCCGAACGCCTTCCTTCAGATCGCCCGCCAATCCCGCCGCCACCAGACCGGCCGCCGCGTTCAGCAGAACAATGTCTCGCCGCGCGCCGGGAACGCCGGTCAGCACGTCGTAAAGCAAGGCCGCGTTGGTCTTCACATCGCCGCCCGTGAATTGTTCCAGCGTAGCGCGCGGCAGCCCGGCCATCTCCGGCGTGATGCGCGCGGCCCTCATCGTTGGCGTGCCGCCCGCCTCCGGTTCCTCAACGCGCGCCACAACCGATTCGCCAGTGGTGGTTAGCTCATCGATGCCGTCCGTCCCATGTACGATGAATGCCCGCTTCGCTCCCAACTCCACCAGCGCGCGCCCCACCAGCAGCACGCGGCTCGGCGCAAGCACGCCGATCACCTGCGTCCGCGCTCCGGCCGGATTCGTCAGCGGGCCACAGAGGTTGAAGATCGTCCTGAAGCCCAGCGCTCGCCTCAGCGGTCCCACCGCCTTCATCGCCGGATGGTAGAGCGGCGCAAAGAGAAACATGAATCCCGTCTCGCGCAGGCACTCGACGGCCAGCTCCGGTCCTAGCGTAATGGGCACGCCCAGAGCCTCCAGCACATCGGCCGCGCCGCAGAGCGAGGTCACCGCGCGGTTGCCGTGCTTGGCCACCTTGGCTCCGGCAGCCGCGGCCACCAGCGCCGCGCCTGAGGAGATGTTGAAGGTCAGCGGTCCCCCGCCGCCCGTGCCGACCACGTCCACCAGTTCACCCCGCTCGGCAACCGTGAGAGGCAGCGGCGTCACACGCTCGCGCATCACCTGCACAAAGCCGGCCAGCTCCGGCGCAAGCTCGCCGCGCGTGGCCAGAACGGTCAGCAGCGCCGCCGTCTCCACCTCCGGCACTTCGCCGGTCAAAATCAATTCGAGCGCCCGCGCCGCCTGTTCGCGAGTCAATGCCCCGCCATCCTCGGCCAGCGGCTTCAGTAGCTCCTTCAAAGAGGCCATATCCCTACATCATAACGGTGTATCGCCGAAGGCCGCTGGCCCCACCGCAGGTGGTTTGCTCCCCCTTCGCCGCACGCGATACCATTTGGATACCGCTGGCACGGTCTCGACCCCCTGGATGCCTCCAGAGCCGATCCCGAATCCCCAATGCAGCGGACTGGGCGGTCCCTGAAAATAATGAAAATTCACGAGTATCAGGCGAAGGAAATCCTGGCAAGATACGGCGTTGCCGTGCCCAGGGGCGAAGTGGCCAATAACCTCGAAGAAGCCTCGACGGTGGCGCGCAAGCTCTTTGCCGAGGGCGCAAGCGGCGTCGTCGTCAAGGCGCAGATTCACGCCGGCGGCCGCGGCAAGGGCGGCGGCGTTAAAGTGGCCCGCACCCGCGAAGAGGCCGAACTCTACGCCAAGCAGATTCTCGGCATGACGCTGGTGACTCACCAGACCGGCCCCGCAGGTCAAAAAGTCCAGCGCCTGCTCATCGAAGAAACCGCCGCCATTGACCGCGAGCTTTATCTCGGCATCGTCCTCGACCGCGCGGCAGGCAGGCTGGTCTTCATGGCTTCGCAGGCCGGCGGCATGGAGATCGAAGAAGTCGCAGCCAAGACTCCCGAGGCCATCTTCAAAGAGACCATCGACCCGGCCGTGGGATTCGGCGCGTGGCAGGCGCGCAAGCTGGCCTTTGCTCTCGGCCTCAAGCCCACGCAAATTGGAGCGGCCGTCGCCTTCCTGCAAAGCTTGTATAAAGCCTTCATTGAGACCGACGCCTCGCTGGTTGAGATCAATCCCTTCATCACCACCAAAGACGACAAGCTCTTTGCCCTCGACGCCAAAGTCAACTTCGACGACAACGCCATCTTCCGCCATCCGGCCATCAAGGCCCTGCGCGACACAGCCGAAGAGGACCCGCTCGAGGTGGAGGCCAGCAAATACGCGCTCAATTACATCAAGCTCGACGGCTCCATCGCCTGCATGGTCAACGGCGCGGGCCTCGCGATGGCGACGATGGACATCATTCAGTACGCCGGCGGCAGCCCAGCTAACTTTCTCGATGTAGGCGGCGGCGCGACTCAGGAACAGATCGAGCACGCCTTTGAAATTCTGCTCTCCGACGCCAATGTGAAGGCCATCCTCATCAACATCTTCGGCGGCATCCTGCGCGTCAACCGCCTGGCCACCGGCGTCGTCGCGGCGGCTCACAATCTCAAGATAAAGGTACCCATCGTCTTGCGCCTCGAAGGCACAAATGTAGAAGAAGGCCGCCGGATTCTCAAGGAATCAGGCCTTAACTTCCAGGTCGGCGAAACGATGAAAGAGGCAGCGGAGCTAGTTGTGAAGGCAGCTTCGGACGAATTATTAAGCAATTGCCCGGAATGCAGGAGATTGCTATTAGAAGATTGGAAAGATTCAATCGATATATTTGGGCAGAAATTCTTTTTCGAACAGGTTGAACTAATTGCTAAGCACTGGCCGAATGACATATGTCCTCACGGGAACAGAGCCTATAAGTTTGAAGTAAAAATAAATGACGATATTGATGAGGGCACGAGGAAAATATTGGAGAATAATTCCCTATTGGACAGAGAGAGATTAATGTCCATCGCAATCGGTTTCGGCTACGCCCCTGGAATGGACGCAACCAAGAACGTTGGTTACCCAGCTCGAGAACATGGGCCATACGGTTCACATCCTGTCGAGGACGATTATGATGATGAATCTGGCCCTGATGGACCAGGCACATACTAGTGGTTTCTGTCATTCAAATGGTCGTTTATGTTTTGAAAGGGCACGACTTTAGTCGTGCCGAAAGCGGCCCAAAATGGACTGGGCTTTAGCCCCTGAGGGATGTTTTTCCAAAAGCCACAGATTTGTTCAGAGGCATCCAACAACCTGTGGTGAGAGTTGAAAACACCTAAAACCATCCCTCAGGGGCTAAAGCCCGTCATTTCATATCAACCATTTGCGGCACGACTAAAGTCGTGCCCTTTCAAATCTTGACAGTCACCACAGGCTGTTAGGAGTGAGAAGCTAGGAGCTGATCTTAATGGCTGTTCTGGTAAACAAAGAAACTCGCCTCATCGTGCAAGGCCTTACCGGCAAGGAAGGCACCTTTCACGCTATGAGCTGCGCCGAGTATGGCACTAAAGTTGTCGGCGGCGTAACTCCGGGTAAAGGCGGCACCACCCACGAGGGCTGGCCGGTCTTCAATACCGTGGCGGACGCCGTGGCCGCGACCGGCGCCAACGCAACAATGATCTTCGTGCCGCCACCCTTCGCCGCCGATGCGATTCTCGAAGCCGAGGACGCTGGGATTCCGCTGATCGTCGCCATCACCGAGGGCATTCCCACGCTCGATATGGTCAAGGTCTGGGCCAAGCTCAAAAACTCGAAGTCGCGGCTCATCGGCCCCAATTGTCCCGGCGTCATCTCTCCCGGCAAGGCCAAGATCGGCATCATGCCCGGCCGCATTCACAAGGAAGGCTCTGTGGGCATCGTCTCCCGCTCCGGCACGCTGACCTACGAGGCCGTGCATCAACTGACCCAGCGCGGCATCGGCCAATCGACAGCCATCGGAATCGGCGGCGATCCCATCATCGGCACCACGCACATCGACGCACTGCGCCTGCTCAACAACGATTCCGAGACTGAAGCCATTATCCTGATTGGCGAGATCGGCGGCTCGGCGGAAGAGGCTGCAGCCGCCTTCGTCAAGAAGCATGTGAAGAAGCCTGTCGTCGGCTTCATCGCCGGGCAGACCGCGCCTCCCGGCCGCCGCATGGGCCACGCCGGCGCCATCATCAGCGGAGGCCAGGGCACCGCATCCGACAAGATGAAGGCCATGACAGCGGCGGGCATCCACGTCGTCGTCTCGCCGGCAGAGATCGGCTCGACGCTGGCTCGCGTCATCGGCAAGAGTTGAGGCGGATAAGGAATTCAGAGAAACGCATCTGCCGCGATTTGGTGGATTTTGCACACGATTTCCTTCGCCCGGCCTTCAGGCGGTTTTGCCCCTTTGAGATACGCCATTTAGCATCCGGAGTGTGGCCGAGCTCGACACTCCGGTGATGTATGTGAAGGGCGTAGGCCCTCGGGTGGCGGAGTTGCTCGCGGCCAAGGGCATCCAGACCGCCGAGGACCTGCTCTATCACCTGCCCTTCCGCTATGAGGACCGCCAGAACCCGCGCAGTCTGGACGAGCTGAAGGCGGGCGAGACGGCCAGCGTGATCGCCGAGGTGCGTGGTTCCGCGCTTCTGCGCTCCCGCAAGGCTCCCATCTTTGAACTCACCGTGGGCCAGGGGCGGCTGGCGCTGAAGTGTGTCTGGTTCAACGGCAGCTATCTCGAGGGCAAGTTTCACGCCGGGCAGACGGTGGCCGTCTACGGCAAGGTCGAGCCGTCGCGCTCCAGCCAGAATCTCAAAATGATTCAGCCGCAGTTCGAGCTGCTGCCCGATGCGACCGACGACGCCGAGACGCTCCTCTTGGAAGTGGGGCGCATCACGCCCGTCTACGAATCCCTGGGCGGCGCACGGCTGGCCTCGCGCTGGCAGCGGAAGACGATCTTCAATCTTTTGGAAGGGCTGCGCGGCGCGGTCCCGGAGTGTCTGCCTCGGGCGATGATCGAGCGGCTCGCGCTGCCCGATCGCGAAACGGCGCTGCGCGAGGCGCATTTTCCCCCCGAAGGAACGCCCTTTGCCCAGTTGCAAAGCTCCTCGACGCCGGCCCACCGGCGGCTGATCTTCGAGGAACTCTTCTTTCTGGAACTGGGCCTGGAACTCAAGCGCCGTCGGATGAGAGAGCGCGCCGGAATCGGCTTCGCCACGTCGGACAAAGTCCGCGAGGCGATCCGCGAGGTCTTGCCCTTTCATCCCACGGCGGCGCAAAAGCGGGCTCTGGGCGAGATTGTGAACGATATGCGAAGCCCGAGTCCCATGCGACGGCTGCTGCAGGGCGATGTAGGCTCGGGCAAGACCATCGTTGCGCTCCAGGCCATGCTGGTAGCCATGGAGAACGGCTACCAGGCGGCGCTGATGGCCCCCACCGAGATTCTCGCCACCCAGCATTTTCTGGCTATTCGCAAATTGCTGGAACATTCCTCGCGGCGCTATCGAATCGCCCTGCTGACCGGCTCGCTCTCGGACGAGCGCAAGCGCTCAACCCGCGGCGAGATCAACCGGGGCGAGGCGCAACTGGTGATCGGGACTCATGCGCTCATCGAGGAGAAGGTCGAGTTTGACCGGCTGGGCCTCGTCGTGGTCGACGAGCAGCATCGCTTCGGCGTCTTGCAGCGCTTCAAGCTGATGAAGAAGCCCAATCAGCCTGAGCCGGACGTGCTGGTCATGACGGCCACGCCGATTCCGCGGACGCTTGCGCTCAGTTTGTACGGCGATCTCGACGTGAGCGTGCTCGACGAGCTGCCGCCGGGGCGCACGCCGATTGTCACCCGGCGCGTGCCCGGCGAGATGGCCGATGAGGTCTGGGATTTCGTGCGCAAGCAGGTGGCGAGGGGGCGGCAGGCTTATATCGTTTATCCGGTGATCGAAGGCAGCAAGGACGACCAGCCGGAGCTGGACTTTTCGCACGACGATCCCGAGGCGGGGATTGAACCGCCGCGCATGAGGGCACAAAAGCTCAACCAAAAGGTAAAAACAGCGGAGCTGCTCTTCCCCAAAGCCGCACAGGAAGCGAATCCGGGAGCGAAGTCGGGACTGAAGTCGGCGGTCGAGATGTACGAGAAGCTGCGCACCGGACCGCTTGCCGGCCTGCGCGTGGGCCTGTTGCACGGGCGGCTGGACGCCGATGAGAAGGAGATCGTCATGCGCCGCTTTCAGCGCGGGGAGATCGGCGTGCTGGTGGCTACGACGGTGATCGAGGTGGGCGTGGATGTGCCCAACGCGACCGTGATGGTGGTCGAGCACGCGGAGCGCTTCGGCCTGGCGCAGTTGCATCAGTTGCGCGGGCGCGTGGGCCGGGGAGCGGCCAAGAGCTTTTGCATCCTCGTCACCGGAGAGCGTATTTCGCCGGCAGGCGAGGAGCGGCTCAACGCCATGGTCCGCTCTCAAGATGGATTCGAGTTGGCGGAGCTTGACCTGACGCTGCGCGGACCGGGCGAGTTCTTTGGGACGCGGCAGGCTGGGCTGCCCGATTTTCGCGTGGCCAACCTGTTGCGCGACCGGCAGTTACTGGAGTTGGCCAAGATGGAAGCTGCCCACTTTGCCAACGCTCCAACTGCTGGAATCGAGGCGACCGAAGCCGAGCGCGTGCGCGTATGGACGCGGCTAAAAGATGCCTGGCAACGCCGCTATGGATTGGTTGAAGCCGGGTAACTTCAGTAATCAAACTTATGGACTAAATCAGTCTATTTATCTCCACTTTACGAAAATAGTTACTAAAGTTAGTCTTTCCACAGGGGTCGAATGAAATCTTTAGTAACATTCGTCGTAGGGTAGAGATGCGACAGTGCCCAACTATCGCAAGAAAGGACGACCCTCCCTCATGAAACATAAGTGGCTCATTCTCTCCGTTTTCTCGCTCTTACTGGCCTGCATGCTCGGGTACAAGCTGGATTCAGAACAACTGAGGACAGCGCTGATGGCGGCAATCAGGGGCAGCCATGTGGAAGCTGCGACCATGCCCGAGAAGATTGGCTCTGTTTCAGACGACTCGCGGGCATCCCTTTCAACGGCAATCAATTTTGACAACGGCGGCGAGGCAACCAATCTCAGCGAGATTGGCTTTGCATCGCAGGTCTTGCGGGCGTCCCTGATCAAGGCGGTCAAGGCCGACGATACCGAATTGGCAAAAAAGCTCATTAAGCTGGGGGCCGATGTAAATAGCCGCACGTCGGCGAATGGCTGGAGCGCGCTTCATTACGCAGTGAGGAACGGCAATGCGGAGATCGTCCAGCTTCTCCTCAAATCCGGCGCCGATCCCAACTGCCTGGGTACCATGGAAGGACAGGCGAACTCGGCTGCACCCGTGAAGCCGTTGGTAGTCGCCGAGGCAGCTCTGGATTTGGTGAGTCAGGTTCCGTCCACTGACATTGAGAGCACATTGCGCCAGAGTGGATTGAACGACCCGGCTCTCGTGAAGAGCCTGAAAGATCCAAACGCCACCGACCGCTACAGAAAAGTTGTTGACGTTCTGACAAGCGCCAGCAGAAAATCGTAGCCGATCGCTTTGCCGGATTTGAGCCGCAGATCCCACTCCGGCGGCATCTTCGCCGCCGGGCCGGGACTTCATCTTCCGGCGCACGGACTTCCGAGCGGCGAAGCATCGAGAAACAGCACGGCAAGTGTACGCGCTGCCTCGCGGCGGAGGGATGCGGGTTGGTTGACCTCGCAAACTGCCGTTTGATAGCATCCCCCTAGTCGTCCACCATCCAGGACATGCGGATTTATAGGAATATCTCATCGCATTGTTTGCCGGGAATAGAGAAAGCTCAGCAGGATCGGCAGACGCTTTGAAAGGACTCAACGCTGAGATGAGGTATAAGTTCTTCTTTCTGCTTGCTCTCATACTTCTCCTTCTTCCTGTTTCCGGCTGCAAGCCCAATCCGGCATCGCTGATAACAGCGGTCAAGGCCGACAATACCGAAGAAGCTCGAAGTCTGATTAAGAAGGGCACCGACGTGAATAGCCGCACGTCGCCGAGCGGCTGGAGCGCGCTCCATTACGCGGCGAGGAATGGCAATGTGGAACTGGTCCAGCTTCTTCTCAATGCAGGCGCCGATCCGAACTACTCCGGAACGATGGAAGGACAGACGGGCTCTGCCGTCTCTTTGAAGCCGTTGGTCCTGGCGAAAGTCAGTCTGGATTTGGTCAACCAGATTCCGGCCTCCCGCATGGAGGAGACCCTGCGCCAGAATGGACTCGACGACCCAGCCCTTTTGAAGAGCATGCAGGATCCAACGGCAGCCGGGCGATACCAGAAGGTCGTCGATGCCCTGCAAAAAGTTACGAAGGATAATTAGCAAGTCATTTTCCCGTCCTGGCGCTGGGCCGGGAGTCTTCGGAAGAAGGGTTTTGCGTTGAAGCCGCATCCAGCGAGATTCGGCCGGCTCCGATCGGCCGGTCAGGCTACTCGCGTTGCACGCGCACTGTGCATCATCTCCACTGGGAAGGTCTGAATCTCCAGGTCGATGCTCGCGATCTCAGAGCCGCAATCCTGCTGGTTGCTGCGGGTGCATTGGCACAGCTCGGTAAAGCGAATGTGCCCGCTCTGGCTCAGTTCCAGGCCGGCGGCGATCAACAGGCTGTAAATATCGACGCAGGCCTGGCGCTCAAACTCGAACAACATGCTCACCGTGCCGGAATCGTTTGCGCCGCGGCTGAGCACCCAGCCGCCGCAGCCCAGGATCGCGCCGGTGAGGGTCTGCACCAGACGCGATGGCTCTTCGATGGAGATGGCCTTCATCTGAATCGCCCACGGCATGTTCATCGACTGCTCTGCGTGCTGAGTTGGCGTCAGTAGCCTCATGTCCGCCTTATCGGAGCCTTTCAGCGCAGCATAACGGTTGTGCCGGAGTCGAACGGCCCGTGACCGGCTTTGAGACAACCGCGACGACAGCTAGGCGAAAGCATCTTGCTCTGGTAATTGGAGGCTGACTCGCGCACCCAGCGCCCCCGCCGGGACACCGGCCATTAGAGCCGGGTCCGGTGCGTCCGCAAGCATGGAAAAAGGCAAATGATTTAACTTCATAGACAGCATGATCGTCGGCTCCGGAATCGACATGGTGGAGATTGGGCGCATCCAGCAGTCCATGGATCGCTACGGGAAGCGGTTTCTCGACCGCATATACACCGCCGCGGAGCAAGCCTATTGCCTGCGCAAGCGCAGGTCCGCGGAGAGCCTGGCCGCCCGGTTTGCCGCCAAGGAAGCCGGAGCCAAGGCCCTGGGAACAGGCATCAGCCATGGAGTGAGCTGGCTGGAGATCGAGGTCGTGCGCGAGCCCAGCGGAAGGCCCACCTTGCACTTTCACGGGCGCGCCGCCGAGTTTGCCGCCCGCCTTGGCGCAGCCCGCGCGGCGCTCTCCATCACCCACACCGCCGCCTTCGCCTTGGCCAGCGTCGTTCTCGAAGACGGGCGTTGATTCCCCGCTTTCTGTTATTCTCAAGGCGTTAACCGGTTTCTTTTCTGGCAGGAGAGTGCCGTGCCAAGCCGCAAAGAGATTCAGTGGGCGCAACTGAGAGTGGGAGCTTTGGTGCTGGCAGCCATGGCCGTCCTGGTCGGGCTGATTCTGCTCATGTCCGGCTCGTCGGGCGGGCCGTTTGCGCCCAAGCTGATTCTCCGGTGTTACTTTGAGAATGCGTCTGGCGTCAAGGCCGGCGCGCCGGTCACGCTCGAGGGCGTCACCATCGGCAATGTCATCCATGTCCGCGTGGTTGCAAACCGCAATCCCACCCCGGTCGAGGTGATCATGCGGGTGGGCTATGAGTGGCGCAACCGCCTGCACACCGATTCGACCGCCTCGATCGCCCAGGCGGGGGTGCTCGGCGACAGCTTCGTCGATATCAGCTCGGTGAACGCCACCGGACCGCCTCCGGCCAACAACGCGGAATTGAAGGCCACCGGCTCGCCCAGCATCCAGGACGTGATCCGCACCAGCGATGAGTCCATCCTCGAGCTCAACAAGCTGATGCATAAAGTTGAAATCACGGTCGATTCGGTCAACTCCGGGCGCGGCACGGTGGGCGAGCTGATGAACGACCCCGAACTGGCCAAAAAAATCTCGCTCATCGCCACCGATTTGCAGACCATTACCGGCGCCATCGCCGATGGCAAGGGCTCTCTGGGCAAGCTGGTCAACGACGATACGCTCTACACCCGCGCCAACTCGGCCATCGACCGGCTCGACAGGATCACCATCGCCCTGGACGAGGGCAAGGGCAGCGCCGGCAAGTTTCTCAAGGACGATACCCTCTACAACAATCTGAATGCCGCCGCCGCCAATGCCAACGAGATGGTGGCCGAGATCAATGCCGGCAAGGGCACTCTCGGCAAGCTGGCCAAAGATCCCGCCTTCGCCCAGAAGCTCGACGACACCGTCACCCGGCTGGACTCGATCCTGAAAGGCGTGGACGAGGGCAAGGGCACGCTGGGCCAGCTTGTGCAGAATCGCTCGCTCTACGACCATGCCGACCAGACCATGGATCAGGCGCAGCAATTGGTGAAGAGCATCCGCGAAGACCCCAAGAAGTACCTGGTCATCCACATGAAGGTTTTCTGAGAACGTGTTTCCATGACTTTGCGCGGGAACTGAGAAGTTCCGTGCTCATTTGCGTTGGAATGTGTTTCAAGATGCCGGGCAAGGAGGCAGTGGACGCATGATTCGCCGCTGCGACGAGAGCGATTTCGAGACGATTTGGGCCATCATCAACGATGGCGCTCAAGCCTACAAAGGGATCATTCCCGCGGATCGATGGACGGAGCCTTATATGTCCGTCGAGAAGCTGCGGCATGAGATCGACGAGGGAGTTGAATTCTGGGGCTGCGAGGAAGCCGGGGCTCTGCTCGGAGTCATGGGCATTCAACCGGTTCAGGATGTGACCCTCATCCGCCACGCTTATGTTCGCACCGCCAGCAGGAATCAGGGGATCGGAGGGCGGCTGCTCTCTCGCTTGCGGCAATTGGCGAGCGGCCCACTGCTGATCGGCACATGGGCGGATGCGGTCTGGGCCATTCGCTTTTACCTGAAGCACGGCTTTCAATTAGTCGATCCGGAGGAAAAAGATCGGCTGCTCAAGAAGTATTGGACCATCCCCGAACGCCAAATTGAAACCTCCGTGGTTCTGGCGGAGTCAACCTGGCGGAAAACTCAATAAAAAGAAGTTCCTCCGGCCTCGGAGCGATGCTTCCGGCCGAGAGCATTTCGGCAGACCGGCCAGCTCGACTGGCAGGCCTGGGAAAAAACAGTTGACAACAATAGTACGTTGCGTAATAATACGAAACATACTATGGAAAACGATTCCCTCCTCGGCTTTGCACTTCTGGGACTGATTCACCAGCAGCCCATGTCCGGCTACGACCTGCGCAAGATCTTTGCATCCACGGCGTGGGGCACCTTCAGCGACAGCCCCGGCGCGATCTATCCCGCGCTGCGCAGGCTGGAGACGCGCGAACTGGTGCGCGGCGAAGTGCGGGAGTCGACAAGCCTACGCAAGCGGCGCGTCTTCAAGATCACACCCAAGGGACTGGCCGGCTTCAAGGCATGGCTGAAGAAGCCCGTCACAGGCGACGACGTGATCCGGCGCATCCACGATCTGATGGTGCGCTTCGCCTTCATGGACCAGACCATCGGCGAAGAGCGAACGGCGAAGTTCCTTGGCGAGTTTGCCGAGCATATGGCCGCGTATATCCCAAGTCTTCAGCAGTTTCTCGAAGTTCACAGGGGTGAAATGGCGCTCTCCAGCCGGCTGGCCCTGGAGTGCGGCATTCAGGAGTATGAATCGCGGCTCCGGTGGGCCAGAGAATGCGTTGCGTTGTACGAACAAAGAAAGAGGAAACGAGCGTGAATGTCAATTGGCGGATTGGACTCTATTGTCTGCTGGGCGGGCTGTGTTTTGCAGTTCCCGCTCTCGGTATGGGCCACTTCTGGCTGTGGTGGCTGAGCGGCGTATTTACGACGGCGACGTTTGTGCCGGTAGTGCGTTTCGGGCCGCGGCATCCGCTGGCGCAGTTCGGCGCAATTGTGCTGGCTCTCATTGTGGTGGGCCTTATCTGCACGCTCTCCGAGGGTGTGCTGTTCTTTCCTGCTATGAAGGCGGAGGTGCTTCGCGACCTGGCTGGCGGCTCAGTCTCGTATTTAGTTGTGGCTGCAGTGCTGGTGGCGCTGGCGAAGGTGCTGAAGCTGACAGAGCCTGCGGAGCAGACTGTCGGCCAACGTCCGGTGGGGGTCGCGATTCCGTTGGTTTTGCTGGCCGGACTTTCCTACGTCCTCTACTATCAGGTCTTCGGCTATCTTGCGTT
The DNA here is from genome assembly GCA_963710875.1 of uncultured Acidobacteriaceae bacterium. Taxonomy (GTDB): domain Bacteria; phylum Acidobacteriota; class Terriglobia; order Terriglobales; family Acidobacteriaceae; genus Telmatobacter. Next base: position 974,973 of record CAVQBW010000007.1, read on the forward strand.
CCACTACTTCACCCAACGGTACTATCCGCAAGCCCTGGAACAAGTGGCAGCCCTGCACGGGTGGTTCTACCCTTACCAGTGGGCGCGCGGCACGGTGATGACGCTGGCCGTGCTTCCGATCGTCTATACGTTGCGGCTTCGGCGCTGGCAAGCGGCACTGGCCATAGGAATTCTGGTATGGATCGTCGGGGGAGCGGCCGCCCTGCTGGTGCCTAATCCCATGATGGTGGCCGTGCAGCGCTACGAGCACATTGTCGAGATTATGACGCAGAACGTTTCGCTGGGCATCACAGCGGTGCTGCTGCTGCGGCCCAAGGCAGTCAGGCTGCCCGCAGATGCTCAAACGGAGCCTGCGCCCGCGCATTGACAATCCGCATTACATCGCAGTCAGCCCCTTCGCACTTTCGAGGAGAAGACTCATGGAAGCCGTAATCGATCCGCAGCAGGAACGCCTCAGCTCCAAGTTAATCGCACCGTGCTGGCATACGCTACTCGTGCTGCTGGCCATCTTTGGATTCGCAGCCATGGCAGCCTTCGGCTCGCATTCGGTGCAGATGACCTCGCCCATCAAGCCGGAGGTGCGTATTGCGGGTTTCATCTTCGCGGCGGCGGTGGAGTGGCTGATTCTGGCGCTTGTCTGGTTCGGGATCCGGCAGCGCAATGTGAGCATGCGCGAATTGATCGGCGGGCGCTGGGATCGCTGGCAGGCAGTTCTGCGCGACCTCGGAATCGCCGTTCTCTTCTTCATCGCATCCAACATTGTCTCGGGCCTTCTTGTCCGGTTTCTTAAGGTTGATCCGGGCAGTGCCGTGCGCGAGATGCTTCCACACGGAGGAGCAGAGGCTGCGTCGTATCTGTTGATGGTCCTGACGGCGAGCATTTGCGAAGAGATCATCTTTCGCGCCTATCTGCGAAAGCAGTTTACGGCGATGATGGGAAATGCGGGAGCCGCGGTAGCGGCACAGGGAATCCTCTTTGCCATCTTCCACGGCAATCAGGGATGGAAGTTCATGGTGATCATTGCCGCCTACGGCTGTTTGCTGGGCGCGCTCGCAACTTGGCGGAGCAGCGTCCGGCCCGGCATGATCGCACACTTCCTGCAGGATGGACTGGTTGGCGTTCTGGCCCCCTATCTTTTCAAATAGCGTCGCAGGCGCTGGTTACGAGGCATTAGCTCGTTGCAGCGGCGGGCGGAGCGGCGGGCGCTGGCGAGTTGCCGGGAGTGCTGTCTTTGGATGCGGCGGGCGTCTTGGCCTCGGCTGGAGCGGCGGCCGAGGCAGATTCGCCGGCGGGCTCGCTGCTCTTGGCGGCGTAATCGTTCACATACCAGCCGGCGCCCTTGAAGTGCAGGCGCGGCGCGGTCAGCGGGCGCTCGAGGATGCCCTGGCACACGGGGCATACAAGCTCCTGCTTGGAACTGAAGTTCTGAATCTTCTCAAAGCGGTGGCCGCACTGAGTGCAGCGATACGCATACAACGGCAAAGTCTTCACCCCTTCCAAGAAGAATGACGCACTTTACCTATTGTATCGGCAGGGCGGCAAATTCTATGCAAAACGCCGCGTGGCGCCCCACCCTGGCTGCATTGGAACGAAACGCAGGTTCTTCGACTTCGCTGCGCTTCGCTCAGAATGACAGGTGAGGGTGGGGCGCCCGGCGCATTGCTTCAATGCACGGCGATCAGAACCGATGCCGAGTGGTTCTCCCATTCGAGCGTGAGCTTTCCGGTTGTGCCGCCCAGATCGGTGAGGGTGTACTTCAGGTCCTCCACCATCGTCAGCGGCTTGCTCATGTTCATCTTCACCCTGCCCAGATCCTCCGACTTGTCGTATTTGGTGCCCCACTGGCCCGTCTGCTTGTTCACGATCAGCACCCAGTTGTCGGGATCTGCAATATCGACATAGAGGGTGTAGTCGCCTTTGGGGACGGACAGGCCGCCCAGGGTCAGGTTGGCATCGGTGTGCAGCTTGGTGGCGGCATTGGCGCCGGCCCGCCAAACCGGATAGGTGGGATCGTGGCCGATCAGCCCATCCTTGCCGAAGATATGGCCGGTGCGTTCCCTGACGCGGGGGGAGCTATAGGTGATGGTGATGTCTTTGCCGGCGATGGTCGCCGAGGCGGTGGCCGGCGGGCTCTTCGGCGGGCCTTGTTGGGCGGAGAGGGTGAGAGTGACGGCGGCGAGCAATCCCATACAGATCAAAAGGCGCTTCACAAGCATTTACCTCCGTGGGAGAGAATCCCTGCCGGGACCGTCGGCCCCGACGCAACGATTGTCGCACTCGCCGGCCCTCAAGGGGAAACCGATGCGGGAACTCGCGGCAACCGGCGGTCATGGTCCGGCGCTCGACCGGGAAGCCACGAATCCGGGCCTGGGAACGAGTGCCTCAGCCTTTATCCGAGCGCCAGCGCCTCTCGGCCAGTGCCGGGCAGGTGCGTTATACTCAGACCCGGCAGAAACAAGGAGGTTCAGGATGCGTTTCAGCGGGATTTGGAAGTTGGCGGCGGCCGCTGGGCTGGCCGTGACGATCATCGCGGCGGGACCAATCCAGGCGCAGGACGGCGATACCGTGCTCAAGCCGGCGGAGATGCAAAAGCTGATGCCGGCGACCGTCTTCTATCGCGGGCAGACGGCGCCCACCCAGTTGCGCAACTCCGGCGGCGTGAAGCTGGCCGACGGCTTCTACGTGCTGGCCGCCCTGGTGGACACCAGCGGCTACTCGACCGGCGTGCAGTCGAAGTACCAGGCTTGTTTCATCACCGAGGTCCCCCTCAAGCTGGGCGGGGACAAACTGGCTCCGGGCTTCTACGGCGCTGGCTTTGTCGGAGACAAGTTTGTGGTCACCGACGTGGGCGGGCATGACGTGCTCACAGTGAACGCAGGCGAGGATGCAGCAATGAAGCGGCCCATGCCGTTGCAGGTCGTGGCCGGCCCGGCCGGAGGATTCCGGCTCTATGCCGGACGCAAATATGTTATCTTCAGCCGGTAGGCTTTTTTCTGTCAGCGATCGGCGGCAAGAGTAAGTCCGTCGTACCCCGAGCGCCACTTGAGCAAACGCGCGGAACGCGAATCGCGATCCGCGCTCTTCCCACACCGAAAATCCGAGTCCCCTCGTTTTTTGAGACGAATCCGGAGAATCAAGCGTCTAACAGGTTTGCAGCCATAGCTTTATGAAGGAGGAGGATACGCACATGAGTTCGCGATTTTTCAGGTCCTTTTGCCAGGTTTCGGCTCTGGCATCTCTTGCATTGCTTCCCATGGGGTGCAAGAAGCCACCGCCGGTGACCTTGGCTTGCCAAGCCAACCCGCCAGCCATATTCCCCGGTGACCCGGTCACAGCGACCGCGACCGCCGGATCTGTGGATACCAAGAAGAACATCAACGTGATCTACAGCTGGTCGGGAACGGGCGTGACCGGCAACGGCACCACGGCTACGGTCACTACGGCCTCGCTGGCGCCCGGCAGCTATACGGTGAATGCGACAGTCAAGGAAGGCAAGAAGGGCAAGGAGGGCTTGAAGCCCGGCCAGTCCGCCCAGTGCTCGGCCAGCTTTACGGTGAAGGAATTCGAGCCGCCGACCCTCTCCTGTTCGGCCAGCCCAGGCACCATCAAGCCCGGTGAGACCAGCACCGTCACCGCCACTGGCCTGAGCCCGCAGAACCGCCCGCTCACCTACACCTACACAGCGGCCGCCGGCTCGATCAGCGGCAGCGGAGCAACTGCCACCTTCTCCTCGGCCGGCGCACCGACCGGGAACGTTGGGATCAACTGCAAAGTGGCTGACGACGTGGGCCACACTGCGACCGCCGACACCAGCGTAACCATCCTGGCTCCGTATGTCGCTCCAACTCCGCATACCAAAGAGATTTCAACGATCAGCTTCGAGGGGAACAAGGCGCTTCCGAACTCGTGTGGACAATGAAGCCAAGGCGATGCTTGACGCCGTTGCCCTGAGCCTGCAGCAGCAGCCCGATGCCTCGGCTGTGCTCGTAGGCAATTCCACTGAGATGGAGAAGACCCTGCCCAAGCACCACGGGAAGCACGCCAAGATCGAAGACGTCGCCGCCCAGCGCGCCGTCAACGTCAAGGATTACCTGGTGACCGAAAAGGGCATCGATGCCTCCCGCATCAAGGTGGCAACCGGCACGTCCGACGCCAAGACGGTGATCGCCTACCTGGTGCCCGCGGGCGCCGACTTCGCGGCCGACGTCACTGGAACAACCCCGGTGGATGAGAGCATGGTGAAGCCGCAGGTGCGCAAGCCCCTGCACGAACGGCATCACAGGCACGCCAAGGCCAAGAAGGAATAACCTGACGGAACGCCCGGATGCACGGGCGCATTCGATAGGGACCGCTGCCGCTTTTTTGGCGGAGTGCGAAGCCAGCCTCTGGGGGCTGGCTTCGCTTTTGGCGGCACATTTCTTTTCGTCCGTTGCGGTTCGTGCGATCGTACGACCCAGAATCGGAATCCGCGGCGCTCGGCGATTGCTTGCCGCCGTTCCCCACCCGGAGCTTCGCCAGTGTGCGCCAACGCAGGGTAACTCTCCGCAAAATCCTGCTGCTCTTAAGAAACGCACCCTTCGGGCTAGAATAGACTTGAGTCGCGTCCATGCGAAAGTGGCGGAATTGGCAGACGCACCAGACTTAGGATCTGGCGGAGCAATCCATGGGGGTTCGAGTCCCCCCTTTCGCACCAATCACTTACAGCCATTTTTGGAATCGTCCAAATCGCACTGTGCCTAAAATTGTGCCCACCCACGAAAAGCGATGAACGACGGCTATGCCTAGCGACGCCGATGGTCACTCCGCTCCGGTAGAGCTTTGGGCTGGGTAGAAAGGAGGGGGGAGGCGCTCCCGGCAATGCCGGATCACCGCATGAGCAAGCACAATCGGATGCTTGCTTGAACTTCCCAAATGCTTGCATGAATCGAGCATCGAAACCGACACACACATTTGTACACAGTTCACACCGTCGCAAACCCGGAGGCAACAAGGCTCTGAAAGCGGCAAACGGCTTTCCCCGTCACTCCCGAATGCAAGGCGCAATTTAACCAGCGATGAGGTAGGAGAGCCTTGCAGGGCGACGGTGAGGCGGAGGGACCACTCCCGCCCGCCAGAGCCTCCATGGGGCGGCAAACGCATTCCAAGGCCGATTCGCTGGCAAGGCTCCCGGCCTTTTTGGGTTGGTTCCGAGTTGTCCTAGTCAATGGGTTTGGGGGAAGCAACGAGCCGTTGGAGAGGCTCACTTTCTCGCAAGATTTGGAATGCAGGCGCAGAATTACGCACCCGGAAAACATTCTTCAAATTTCAAAACACAATTAGTAGCGGCCAAAAAGCGCAGGAGTATGCACTTTTTTTGGGCAGTGCGCAGAATAATGATTTTCCTCAGTTTCGCGCCCGAATCTTGCCACTTCTCCGGCCCTTCACAGGCGTTCCGTGCGCGCTGGACCTTAACGCAGCCTCAGAGCCGCCGGAAGATTTCAGAGAGGCTTGATTTCCACCCCTTGCAACAATTCAGCAAGCGTCAAGTCAAATGCTTCCGCAAGGGCTTGCATCGTTCTCAAGCAAATTTCTTTCTTGCCAATTTCTATATCGGAAACGTAGTTTTCATTGATACCGGCTTCCTCTGCGAGGTCGATTTGACGCCAGCCCTTCACTGTCCGCAATTCGCGGATGCGCAGACCAAGCAGGATGCAAATGTCGCTTGCCATCCCTACTATCGTCGGACTAGGATGAACTCCGCATTCCTACTATCGTCGGAATGGGAGGTCAGTGAATCCTATGATTCTCGATCCTGCCCGGTTTTTAGCCAAAGGTGCCCTCATGGGGCTGTGCGCCACACTTTTTCTCACAGCTTGCGGAGGCGGAGGCAATTCGGGCGGAGGGGGCACTGCTCCGCTGACACCCACGATCACGGCTGTTGCGGTGGGCTGTTCTCCAGCGTCGATCTATACGAATCAAACCTCGACCTGCACTTCGACAGTGAGCGGGACCGGGAATTACAGTTCATCGGTCACATGGTCCGTTAGCCCCACGAGCATTGGCACGGTCGATAGTACTGGCGTTCTTACTCCGGCTGGTACGGGGACGGCAACCATCACCGCAACATCTACACAGGACAATACAAAATCAGGCACGGCGTCGGTCGCGGTTGGTAGCACAACTGCCAACGAATGGACCTGGGTGAGTGGTAACAATATTGTGGGTGCAAACGGTGGCCAGCCGGGTGTCTATGGTTTGCTAGGTGTTGCTTCCACCAGCAATGTCCCCGGAGGAAGGATTGGGGCCACTAGGTCTTTGACCGTTTAATTCTGTACCATCTCCGTGCCCCATCCATTCGCCGTTTTTCTGGCGAATGGGTGGGAAACTGCGAACCCTAAAGTCCGAAATCATGCGGTCAGAGACCTAGTTGGACAGACAGTAGCGGCGACCTCTGGCTCTTTGGTGGCAACGGCTATGATTCAACTGGCGTGTGGCCAGGTGGCATCCTAAACGACCTCTGGAAATTTAGTCCCACGAATAGAGAATGGACTTGGATGAGTGGCAGCAGTACGGGGACTAAATCCGGTAGCGCCCACGGCACAGCGGGCGTTTACGGGACGCTGGGTGTTGCCTCCTCCGGCAATGTCCCTGGTGGCCGGGACGCCCCGGTCAGTTGGACGGACAGCAGCGGAAATCTGTGGCTATTCGGAGGCGCTGGCTACGATTCAACCGGAGCACTGGGCAATCTCAATGACCTCTGGAAATTCAACCCAACGAATAAGGAATGGACTTGGGTGAGTGGCAGCAACACGGCAAGTGCATCCGGCGTCTTCGGCACGCAAAGCGTTCCCGCTGCCGCCAATGTGCCACCAGCCCGGTATTTGGCGGTCTCATGGACAGACAGCAGTGGCAATTTTTGGCTCTTTGGAGGTAGCGGAGGCCCCGGTAACGATCTCTGGGAGTTCAACCCCACAACCACGATGTGGACTTGGGTGAGCGGGAGCAACACTGTAGGCAGCAATCCCGGAGTCTACGGCACACTGGGTGTTGCTTCTACCAGCAATGTCCCAGGCGCACGTGGAGAGGCTGTTAGTTGGATTGATAGTAACGGCAACTTATGGCTATTCGGCGGAGAGGGAGGCCCGACAGGTATTCTCAACGATCTCTGGGAATTCAGTCCGACGAATAAGGAATGGACATGGATGAGTGGAAGCAGCGCGGGAGACGCAAGCGGCGTCTACGGAACGCTGGGCGTGGCCGCCACTAGGTCTCTGACCGCGTGATGTTGTTTCTTTCGTAGCCGAACTTCTGGCGTGCCTTCTTGCGCGTGAACTGCCAGTTGATGGTGACGTGGTGGCGGTTCATCTTTCGGTCCCAGGCTTTGGCTTCCCGTCGTAGATCGCTTAGTGAAGGAATACGGCGTTGGCCGAGGCACTGGCGGCTGAACAGGCTGATCTCGATCTCCGCCTGGTTCAGCCAGCTTCCGTGTTTCGGGGTGTAATGCACCGTGAAACGCTCCCACAACAGGCCGCCGATCTTTTCACCGAACCGGTCCACCAGCGCCTTGCGGTTATGTGAACTCAGATTATCCATCACCAGATGGATGGTTTCGGCCTCCGGATAGCTGGCAACGATCTCCACCAGATAGTCGGCGAATTGCGGTGAGGAGCGGTTCGCGGTTGGTTTGGTAAAGTGCCGGCCGGCCTTTGGCTGGACACCGCAGAAGACGTTGGCCGTGCCGCGCCGCTCGTACTCGCAATCACGCCGAGCAATCCGTCCCGGCCGCATCAGCCGCGGCGGGCGGACATCGGCGTGCAGCACCACAGGCTTCTCATCCACACAGACCACTGGCTCCTTTTCCGATAGCGGCTTTTCGTAAATCTTGAGTACGTCCTCCATGCGGGCGATGTACTCTTCATTCAGTTCCGCCACGCACCACATTTTTTTCCCGCCACGGCTTCAGTTCGTGGCTCTGAAGCAGGATGCGGATCGTCTCCCGGCCCACCTGCGGCGCCAGCTTCCGCTTCACTGCTTCGGTGGCGATCAGGCGCACACTCCACCGCGCTATGCCCTGTGGCGGCGGCGAGCACACCATGGCAATGATCCGCTGGCTCTGTCCTACGTCCAGTGCGCGCTGTTTGCCGGGCCGCGGCCTTTCATACAGTGCCGACTCCAGCCCTTCCTCCTCATAGCGCCGGGCAATAGCTCGCACCGTTTTCGCAGCTACGCCCACACTGGCAGCCACCTGCGCCGCCTTCTGCCCACGGTCAAGCTGGCGCAGAACCAATGCACGCCGCAACACTCGCGACGATCCCCGCCCCTTCGTCAGCATCCCGGAAACCTGCTGACGGTCCTTACTCTTCAACTGAACATGCACCCGATGGTAGCTTTGCATGTCCCCACTATGCAGCCATTCAAATCGCGATAAAAGTGCCTGCAAAGATACATCTTTAAACAGTCAGAGACCTAGGTCTCTGACCGCGTGATGTTGTTTCTTTCGTAGCCGAACTTCTGGCGTGCCTTCTTGCGCGTGAACTGCCAGTTGATGGTGACGTGGTGGCGGTTCATCTTTCGGTCCCAGGCTTTGGCTTCCCGTCGTAGATCGCTTAGTGAAGGAATACGGCGTTGGCCGAGGCACTGGCGGCTGAACAGGCTGATCTCGATCTCCGCCTGGTTCAGCCAGCTTCCGTGTTTCGGGGTGTAATGCACCGTGAAACGCTCCCACAACAGGCCGCCGATCTTTTCACCGAACCGGTCCACCAGCGCCTTGCGGTTATGTGAACTCAGATTATCCATCACCAGATGGATGGTTTCGGCCTCCGGATAGCTGGCAACGATCTCCACCAGATAGTCGGCGAATTGCGGTGAGGAGCGGTTCGCGGTTGGTTTGGTAAAGTGCCGGCCGGCCTTTGGCTGGACACCGCAGAAGACGTTGGCCGTGCCGCGCCGCTCGTACTCGCAATCACGCCGAGCAATCCGTCCCGGCCGCATCAGCCGCGGCGGGCGGACATCGGCGTGCAGCACCACAGGCTTCTCATCCACACAGACCACTGGCTCCTTTTCCGATAGCGGCTTTTCGTAAATCTTGAGTACGTCCTCCATGCGGGCGATGTACTCTTCATTCAGTTCCGCCACGCACCACATTTTTTTCCCGCCACGGCTTCAGTTCGTGGCTCTGAAGCAGGATGCGGATCGTCTCCCGGCCCACCTGCGGCGCCAGCTTCCGCTTCACTGCTTCGGTGGCGATCAGGCGCACACTCCACCGCGCTATGCCCTGTGGCGGCGGCGAGCACACCATGGCAATGATCCGCTGGCTCTGTCCTACGTCCAGTGCGCGCTGTTTGCCGGGCCGCGGCCTTTCATACAGTGCCGACTCCAGCCCTTCCTCCTCATAGCGCCGGGCAATAGCTCGCACCGTTTTCGCAGCTACGCCCACACTGGCAGCCACCTGCGCCGCCTTCTGCCCACGGTCAAGCTGGCGCAGAACCAATGCACGCCGCAACACTCGCGACGATCCCCGCCCCTTCGTCAGCATCCCGGAAACCTGCTGACGGTCCTTACTCTTCAACTGAACATGCACCCGATGGTAGCTTTGCATGTCCCCACTATGCAGCCATTCAAATCGCGATAAAAGTGCCTGCAAAGATACATCTTTAAACAGTCAGAGACCTAGTAATGTCCCTGGGGGCCGATGGAACCCGGTGGGTTGGACCGACAGTAGCGGCAATCTCTGGCTTTTCGGTGGGCAGGGCCTTGATTCGACCGGAACAGGTGGCTGGCTGAATGATCTTTGGGAATTCAGCCCCACAACCAAAGAATGGACATGGATGGGCGGGTCTAATACTACGTATGCGAACGCAGCACAATATCAGGCGGATCGTGGCCAACCCGGTATTTACGGCACGGAGGGTGTGCCTGCCGCTACGAACGTTCCCGGAGGACGATATTCAGCCGTAAGCTGGACAGATAGCAGTGGATATTTCTGGCTCTTTGGAGGCGCGGGTCATGATTCAACGGCGGCACAGATAGGCGAACTTAACGACCTATGGCGCTTCCAGCCCTAACGAGTCGTCCATAGGTCAAGCCCTGGTGCAGAGCAAGAACCACTTCACTAAAACACTTCTCATGCCCGAAAGGAAAATCACGTGAACCGCTCTTACGCGTTTCTGTTACTCGCCTGCTCTGCCTCTTGTTTTGCTCAAGCCCCTCAGATCAAGAGCGGGTCCGCCGTCTACATTGAACCGATGGGCGGATACGAAACATATCTGGCCGCCGCTATCGTTAAGATGCATGTTCCGCTGACCGTGGTAACAGACAAAGGCAAGGCGGATTACATCATCGCAAGCAACGTCAGCCATCAGACTCCGAGCCAACCAGGGGTCATTGTCAACAACAGCGCAACCGCAACTATCAACGAAGGAGACAGCGGGAATCATGCGTTCGAGACGGGATTCGCACAAGGTCAGGAGATGGCTAAGGAGCGAAGGGCTGCTCGTGCCGCCCTTGGATCAACCAGTGTGAGCATTGCTGTTGTCGATCCGCGATCTTCGCAGATTGTGTTCGCATATTCAGCAGGCAAGGCAGGTTCCAACCAGTTCCAGAAAGCAGCGGAGGCTTGTGCGAAGAGCTTGAAAGAGTTCATTGAAAAGTCCGAGAAGCAAAAGAAATGATCTTGCTGAAATGGAGCAGAGGTAGGTTTGAGGTCAACCGCGCCGCAAGGAAAGGAAACCCAAATGAATCGCGTGCTTGCCTTTGTCCTGCTCACGTTCTCCGCCATTGCGTTCGCTCAGGCTCCAGAACGACGCACGGAACCGACAACCGGGAACACGCATAAGAAACTCACGCAAAACGAACTGCTCGCCGTACCGAACGATTGGAACGATTATTCAGCGCGGATGTTTCAAGACTCAACTATGGTTATGGTATTCACGCTGACGACTTCGTGGATTCCTGGCCCCGATCACAAAGGGATGTTCCGGTACAAAATAGGCGCTTCTCCCAAAAAACCTCCTACTCTCCATGAGCAGTTGAACTTCCCGGAGCTGTACGGTCCTGACGCCATCGAAAAGCTGCTCAAGCGCACTCACGAATGCGTAATCAGCGTGGACTTGTACGACGCCGATGGATTCATATTGCGCAGGATAGACGTGCCATTTTCCTACGGGATCGACAGTTCCACAAGAATCGTTGCGCTGACGGCCAATAACTTTACCCAAATGGACGCGGATGAATACAGAAAGTTGGTTGAGAAAGGAAGTTGGTCAATCAGTTGGCTTTGCGATCCGCTTTCCCCGTAGCATGGTGCAAAGATCATCAGACGGCCAGAACGTCACGCTTACCCTTCCCTCTGGTGAGGCTCCAGCACTATCGACGGGACAAGCGGTGCGGGCGCGTTCCGGCGAATTCTGGCGTTTCAGGCTTCATCCTGGACTGCCGCAGCGGGATATTGTGTACAATTCTCCCTCACCTTAAACCGGGAGGAATCACGCCGTGTGGACTGTTAAACTTCTACCTGCTGTGCTTCCGGGATGTTTGCTGCATGGCGATCCGCTGATGCCATGTTGCATTTTTCTCCCTCCTCAAACCCCATTGCCCACAATCGTAGATCAACAGAGTCAGCCCACGGGCATTTGGACTGCAACTTTTCTATGCCTTCGACACGGGACAGTATGCGTTTGTCGTTCGGACCAAGTCCATTCTGAAATAGCCCCAGCGGACCCAGATCAACGCAACTACCCATTCTGGGAGATTGTATGCGAATGTGGGCACGAAAACTGCGAAACGCGGCATACCATCTATACAGGCGGTATGGAAAATCCCACCGAGATAACAACGAGAATACTGAAGATGAACCCCACCATTCCCTGCGGCTCCCATAACCTGGTTTGGCAGAGGGAGAAGATGGTTCTGAAACAGATTTTATAGGCTCTTGCATGTTAGTGCGGCTCCGTGCGAAGATTCGCAAAGAAGTACCGAAGCACTCTGCCAGTCGAGGCGGGGATATATCTAATTGTGATCTTACGATGGGCCGATTGCCGCCGGAGTTGCCGCTCTGACCGCTTTGCCTGCCCGCTCAGGCGATCTATGCCTAGGCGGAGAGTATCATATCCGCCGGAAAGGCGGGTATGCTCCTAAAAGAATCACTCAATAAAACGATCCCCTTTACGAAGAGCGCGGCGGTGGTGTCCAATGATGCCTAAGCCGCTCAATCGTTCAATCAGGCCGTTTGTGCGTCGGAGAACTGCTAGCATGACCGTTTGCATTGCCGCGATTGCGGCCAAGTCAAAAGCCATTGTCTGCATCGCGGATCGGGCACTTACATTCACGGGGTGGGCTGCGGATTCTGTAACAGACAGCGGTGTTTCAAAGATCATCGATCTGCCTGGGAATTGGTGCGCCCTGTTTTCCTGTGAAAGCCTTACTTTCCCAAAGCGCGTATTAGGTCGCGTCACGCAGGCGGTGTCGAATATGCCTACTGTGACACTTCAAGATATGGAGACTGCTGCTAAAAGTGCGTTTAGTCAATGTTGGTGGGAAGAACTTGAAGAGCAAATTCTAATACCTCTTCATCTGAAGAAGGATGACTGGGTGTCAAGGTCCAAAGATGTACAACCGCTCGATAGCGGCCTGGTTGCGAGAATTACAGACAAGATGTTGGAGCATAAGCAGAACTGTTCAATCATCTTTTGTGGATTCGAGGGCACAACCCCTCGTCTTTTCGTTGTCAGCACCCCTTGCCAATTTGATGATTACGATTGGCAAGGCTTCGCTATAGTCGGTGAGGGAATCGAAACCGCCCGAAACCATAGGCTCTGGGCAAATTACGATCCAGAGGATTCGTTGGCTGCCGTGCTCTACGATGTGTTCGACGCCAAAGTCGCTACTGAAGTCCTCCAGAAACTCGGGTATGCCTGGAACTGGCGGCTACTCGTCGCCGGAAAGAAGCCTGAACCCGTGCCCAAGGACATTGACAAACTTATTGATCGACTTTGGATTGAGAGTAATCGATCGCCATTCTCGAAAAAGAGCAAGATTATGCCCGCGACCATCGAAGAGTGGAAGAAGAATATACGGACATTCGCCGCAGGCACTCTCGCCTCGGCTAAGAAAGAAAGGACGAGGCCGTCAACTTCTCAAATGTCAACGGATCAGCCGTGAGCATGTGCGGCAGTGTATCAAACCTCGTTGCACTTGAGGGAATATGAAACCTGTTCCTGCGTCCCACGTCACCGGCAACACGGAAGCCGAGCGGTTCGACCACGCCGTTTAGAAGATGGTCGCCGGTGAAACAAGAAATGCTATCCAACTAAGCCCGTCCCACTAGGCCAGTGCGAACATTGGCGAACAGTGGAGAGTTCTGGAGAATGGAGGCGCGGGGAGAGGCGATGGCCGTGAATCTCCAAAAGTCGCCGATCTTCTACAGCGGTAAGCGGTCGGCAGTGCCGGGCCAGGGGGCAAGTCTGGGCGGGCTGGTTGGCTGTCTGTTAGGTGGAATGCAGTAGTGGAACATAAAGCGCAGCGGCACAATGGGCATTTTCGGCGTGTAACGTGAGTATTTTCAACGCAAAAACGTGACGCACCTATGTACCTTTAAGGGGGCAATGTGCGGCACAATGAAAATCGGCCAACCGGGGCGAAAACGGCTCACAAAGGCTCAGAAAGCCTCATACCGTGGCGGCGGATGGGCCAGTGAGGCCTTATCTGGCTTAATCGGCTTTAGTCGTGGTTTTTCGTTGAAAGTCGTGGCGAGTCGGGCTTTTTCGCGCTTCCGCGCCGTACCCTTCGCTCCGGCATCCGTAAAGGCTCTCCGCTTCGCTCCGCCCGCTTGCAGCGGCGCTGACGCGGCCTTGACTGATGCCTCCGCTGCGGGTGTTTTCCAGCTATGAAAAGCATTTGCTTTTCATGTTTCCACGGAAACCTGCAAGCGACTGCGGCGGGCCAGAAGTGGCGTTTGTGGGTCCAGCGGCCTAGCGTCGAGGCCAATACACCATTCTTTACGCTGACGCGCTAGGTGGGCCGTTTCCCGGCGCAATCTCGAATGCAGATCGAAAGCAGCTCGTACCCGTACCGTGTCCGGGTCCATTCGAGCTTCGTTCGCGGTCTGTCCGGGGTCGTTGGCCAGGGCGTGAGCGACGGGCGCTGCTTTGCAGCATTGGAGTCACTTAGTTCGTCAATCAAAAGCCCCGATGCTAGGTCTTTGACCGTTTAATTCTGTACCATCTCCGTGCCCCATCCATTCGCCGTTTTTCTGGCGAATGGGTGGGAAACTGCGAACCCTAAAGTCCGAAATCATGCGGTCAGAGACCTAGTCGGGGCTTCGGGGCCTGTACAAACATCTAATCCGGTATCAAACCATCTAGCATTTTGTCTGCCACGGCCTCCGGTGTAAGGGGGCCTGTGTCGTCCTGAAACGCGACAGTTGCAGGAGGGTGTACTTGCAGCGAGCACGATCCAGATTTTTCGTCTCTGTTGATAACTCCGTTGTAAGTCCAAGTCAGAGCTTGCTTGGAAGATGTTACTTCAAATCTAGCCCGCATTTCATTGATAGCCCCCGCAAGCTGGAATTGCACGTCGAACTCGCCTTCCTTTATGTCCTTTGCGCGGAGAACAACTTGGCCATAATTCTTGTTGAACTCCAAAACCTTCGTCTTCAAGAACTCTCGAACCTGTGCCCATAAATTAGGGCCTTGCTCCCTGAGCAGTTGACGCCTCTCAAGCATCACATCGTCTTGTTGCCGCTTTGTCTCTTGGCTCTTGCGTAATCTTCCTGCCGCATCTGCCGCCCAATTCGATGACATATTCGTGCCTCCGCGTTGAAGGATACCACTGCCCAATGAAATGTCGAACGCTACGCGAATCCTGAAAACAGATTGACTTCCTTGCGGCAACAGAGCACACTCCAATCTAAGAGTGTCTACCGCATGTTCAACGAATCATCCTCAGAGTCCAGCCCGGAAAAAGAAGGTGATTCACGTAGTGCCTTTGCGGGCAGCGTTTGAGCGCCGCCCGCCCTTGGTGTGCGATTGGGTGTGAGTGCTACACCTCGACCCCGGCAAAGGGCCGAATCCCCGGCCCTATCCTTTCCTCGCAGCGTTCATGCTGACGCATCCATTGACAAACGAATTTCCCAAACTGCTGATTGCGTGGCGATTCATTGATGCCTTCCTTGACTGTGTGACGGATTGACTGGTGTACCCGTGGACCATTCGAGAATCTGCCGCACAACCGAGTAGGGCAGCGGTCCCTTTGTATCCCCGACTCTCACCCGTGCCATGCGCCGGACGAAGACCGATGGGGAAAGACGATCCTTGCGAGCGGGCGGGCCTCCATTGGCCTTTACCCATGCCGGTAGGTAGAGTGTGCGCCGGCCAGCCTTGGGCCTCTCCCCGGCACCGCCGTTGAACCACATCGGAATGGTTCCAAGCGAAGTAGTTTGGTCCTCTATCAAAACGTCGAATAGAAGGATGCAGGTCCATCGTTTGAAGCCGGGTTCCCAGTACCACTTTGCCCGCTTGCAGTATGCCGGGTAAGCTCCCGGCTCGATGCGCGGGTATTCTGCCCATTGGACGGCGGGATCATTCTCCGGCACCAGATGAAGTGCGGGCCGCTCGTCAGCTTGCGGTTTGTTCCGCCTTGCCGCTGCACGGCTCATGACGCCTTCGAGGATGCGGCTTTGCTCTGTGCTGGCGGCTCTTGGTTGCACCCGGCTACGAACGCTTGCAGGTCACTTTCGCGGATCATGGTCCGGCTGCCAACTTTCGTCCGGCGTAACTTCCCCTTTGCCAGCCATGCGTGAACCGTCCATTTGCTGATTCCGCCAAGAAATGCGGCAGCGTCTTCCACCGAGTACAGCTTTGCTGGGTTCATGGCCCCCTCCTGCCTCTAAAGAAATATGAGCGAATGTTCTTGCATACAAGCCCATACCTGTGACACTATATAAAACAGAAGACATGAACAAGGCACAAACTATGTCACAGCATAAGATTTCGACAATCCCCGTGGAGACCTTCCTCTACCGGAGCGCCCAACTGCCTGTTGCCCTGATGACCTTCGAGCAGTTTCCTGATATTCAACGGGAGGCAAGGTGGAGTCCGGATCGATTTTATGGACGCCGGAACGAAAAGCTGAGCGACAAGGTCTTCGTCTGGACTCCGCCAAAAAAGATGAACGCCGTGATGCTAGCTCCGCCCGTTAAACCCGTTGCCAAAGGCGAGACAGATTTGGCGAACCTTCGGCCAATTGACGTGTATGAAATTCGTGAACAGTTTTTCAATATTTCGGAACCTGAGCAAGGTCTGCGCTTGTTCAATCAATATGGAATTTTCGGTGGAGAGCACCAAAGCTCATTCCCGTTTCAGGTAGCCCTGTCGTTTGCAGACCTTCTTCAATGGCAGAAGCTCTTGAGAGAGTGCCGATTGACTGAGCCGAGTGGTTGGGAAGCCTTGTCCAAGGACTATGCGCGACTGAGGCATACTTCAAGCATCCTCAATGCTCAGGACATCCTTATTCCTCTTGAATCGCCAATCAGGATTAGTTTGCGTTGTTGGTGTGTTCGGGACGCAATTCTGGCGGCAATCTATTTGGACAAACTGGCCAACGTGAAATCAAGTATGTGCCACCGGCCAGACTGCGGTGTCGTTTTCAACCATGAGAGTGGGCACCAGAGGAAATACTGCACTTCAGATTGTGCGCACCTTGTAGCCGTTCGCAATGAGAGGAAACGGAAGGCGGAAGCCAAAAGTAAGGCTGCAAAGAAGGCACCAAACAGAAAGCAGCGCAAATAGGAGACTCCATGAGCATTTTCAAGCGTGGTCGGATTTACTGGTACAAATTCATGTGGAACGGGGAAATGATCCGCGAATCCACAAGACAGGGAAATGACAAGAAGGCCCGCAATATTGAATCGGCGCACAGGACCGCCCTTGCCAATGGACTGGTGGGCATCCGCGAGAAAAGGACCGCGCCAGCCCTTGCAGATTTTCTCGGCAAGGATTTTCTGCCGTTCGTGGAAGCGAAGCACACGGACAAGCCTGCAACCGCTGAATACTACACGGACGGCGCAAAGATGGTCTGCAAGTGCGATTTTTCCTCGTTGCCGTTGGACAAGATCAGCGACCAGCACGCGCAACAATTCGCTGCCAAGTATGCAGGGCTTTCCGCATCTCGCATCAATTGCGGCCTCCGCAGTCTCCGCCGTGCTCTCAATCTGGCATTCGAGTGGGGCAAGCTAGAGCGACCCATAAAGATCACCTTGGCGAAGGGTGAAAAGCAAAGAGACAGGGTTCTGACTGGCGCGGAATGGGAGCGGTACATAGCCCATTGCCCGCAACCGTGGCAGGACGCCGCAATGCTGATTCGTGGCACAGGAATGCGCCCTGGCGAAGCCTTTGCACTGAGGTGGGAGAATATCCACTTGAACGGCACGGGTGGCCTTATACAGATCACGGATGGAAAGACAAAGGCCGCCCGTCGATTTCTGCCAATGGTTCCTGCTGTCTATGCCGCGCTGAAAGCAAGGTGGGAAACGGCGGGCAAGCCGGAGGAAGGTTGGATGTTCCCGTCTGGTTCGCGAGAAGGACACTTGAACAAAGACACAGTGAAGGACCAGCATAAAAAGGGGATAGAGCGGGCCAATGCGAAGGCGAAGGCGGACAAAGTGAAAGAGATTGCTTTCTTCCAGCCTTACATCCTGCGGCACACAGCCCTTACCCAACTCGCAAATTCCGGCTGTGACGTTTTCACGCTGGCGCGGATTGCCGGACATTCCTCAATCACGATCACGCAGCGGTATGTTCACCCTCAGGCGGACGCGATAGAGCGGGCATTTCAGCAAGTAGGACAGGCGGCATTGCCGGAACCTTCACCAGCGAACAAGTAGGCACAGTTTCCCCGAACGTGCCGGAAGCCTACCGTAATTCGCACAGTGACCCCGCCCCCCACGGACGGGCAAAGAGCCTCCGGCGGCTCAAGGGCTGCTCTCTGCGTGTCCATTCGACTGTGTCCAATTTTGTGCCCATGGTCGGGTTGTACCTAATTGTTTCTCTTGAGATGGAGCGAACGGAAACACCAATAAATACAAGGGAAACAGATTCCGCACAAATCGCGCTAAATCATTGATTCTACGTTGGCGGTGAACTTAGGATCTGGCGGAGCAATCCATGGGGGTTCGAGTCCCCCCTTTCGCACCATCCCACATACCCGCCTTGTCCCCGAGCTGCCCAGCCAGCTCCCGGCCTCTCGGCGACCCACGCCCCGCCGGAGTAATCTGGAGATACCATGAGTCCATCCGCGCAGCAGCCGCAAATGAACTTCGTTCAGGCTCCCGACTACCGCGAGTCCTACGCCAACAGCGTACATATCCGCGTCAGCGTCTGGGACTTCCAGTTGGCCTTTGGCCTGGCCTCCGCCGACAGTCCCGACCAGGTCTCCATCCGCAATCACACCGCCATCTTTCTCAGTCCGCAGCAGGCCAAGGCCCTGTTTAATTTGCTGGGCCAGAACCTCGCTCAGTACGAGCAGGCCTTCGGCACGCTCAATCTCGAGCCGCAGAGCCATAGCTTCCCGCAAGGCCCCATCAATTAGAGGAGCGAAGGCTTGCGCTGGAAGAGTCTCATGCAGCCGCGCTTGGACGCGCCCTTTCCCGCCTGGAGAATCTACCCGGTGGTATTTGCGGTGCTTTATGTCAGCCATTTCACCCTGCTGCGCCTGCCCTACTATTGGGACGAGGCCGGCTACTACATCCCCGCGGCCTGGGACTTCTTCCGTTTGGGCTCGCTGATTCCCGTCACCACCCTCACCAACGCCCATCCGCCGCTGCCCAGCATCTACCTGGCCGTTTGGTGGAAGCTCTCCGGCTTTACCCCCGAGGTCACGCGCACCTCCGTGCTCATGGTGGCCTCGCTTGGACTGGTCGCGGTCTGGCGCCTCTCCATGCGCCTCACCGGCGTTCCCTCGGTTGCCTTCTGGACCGTCGCCCTGACCGCGCTCTATCCCGTCTGGTTTGCCCAGAGCACGCTGGCCCAGGCCGACATCTTCGCCGCTGCCTGCTCGCTCTGGGGCCTGGTCTACGCGCTACCAGCGCTCGGAGCGCCAAACAATCAGCCCAGCAAGCCCGGCGCCGCCGCCGCCTGGTTTGCCGCCGCGGTTCTATGCAAGGAGACGGCCATCGCCATTCCGCTCGCCCTGGCCGCCGTCAGCCTGGTCGAGAGCCTTCGCGCGCCCGGAAGAGCCCGCATCCGGCTCTGGCGCGAAGCCGCATGGTTCTCAAGTTGCATCCTGCCGCTGGCCGCATGGTACGCCTATCATTACGCCAAAACCGGCTTTCTCTTTGGCAATCCCGAGTTTCTGCGCTACAACGCCCAGGCCAACCTCGAACCCCTCCGCATCGCGGCCGCCTTCGGATACCGCATCCTGCATCTCACCGCGCACATGAATCTCTTCGTCCCGGTCGGGATTGCTTTCGCCTCCCTGCTGCTCGATCCTCGCCCCGACAGGGTTCAGGGATCAGAGATCAGAGATCAGCTTCCAGCCGCCACCCCCGTCATTGACGCTCAACTTCGCCCCGCCATCGCCCCCGCCGCACTGCGCCGCATCTTTGTCCTGCTGCTGGCCAATGCGCTGCTCTTCAGCGTCCTCGGCGGCGCGCTCCTGGTTCGCTATCTGCTGCCCATGTATCCGCTGGTGCTGCTGGTCGCCGTCTCCACGCTCCATCGCCGGGTTCCCTACTGGCAGGGCCTGGCCCTCTTCTCCGCCGCTGCCTTCATCCTGGGCCTCTTCATCAACCCGCCCTACCGCTTTGCCCCGGAAGACAATCTCTCCTACGCCCGCGTCATCCGCCTCCATCAGGCCGGCATCGACGAGCTTCAGAAGCTCGATCCCGTTGCTACCGTCCTCTCCGCATGGCCGGTCACCGACGAACTCACTCGCCCCGAGCTAGGCTACGTCGAGCATCCCTTCGCCGTTGACCGCATCGAAGACTTCACCGCCCCCCAGATCGCCCGCGCCGCCCAGCAGCCCGAGAAATACTCCGCCGCCCTGGTCTTCAGCACAAAATACGACCCGCCCTCACTGCCCCTCAGCCTCGGACCCAAAGGCGAAGCCATCGACGAAGAGTACTTCGGCCTCCACCACGACCTCCAGCCCGAAGCCATCGCCCTTCAACTCCACGGCAGCTTAGTCTGGAAACAGGACGACCACGGCCAGTGGATCGCCCTCATCCGCTTCAACCGCTAATTCGAAGCGCAGTTGAATCCGGCTTTCCCATCAAAATGAAGACGAGTCTTCTCGCAGGCGGGTGGAGCATCTACGGATGTCAGTCAGCTTCGTAGTCTTTAAGAGGGGATATCTGCATGGTAACTTCCGGGTAGGAGACCAACCGACCGGAGCGGCAAACTGGCGCGAACGGAGTCACCGAGTGATAAGTCCTGTTGTCGTCAACAAAACGAGATTTTCTGCTAATTGTAGCGGGTATACTAAACGCAACATGAGCGAGTATGTGACGCAGTGGCAAGATTATCGAAAGCGTAGGAAGCTTCTCTTCTTCGTGTTTTTCGGCTATATACCAGCGTGCACTGTATTCTATGTTGTCACAATACAGCTTTTCCATAGCGATAGGTTTTTACTCCCGTTCGCAATTTGCTGGATCGCGTTCTTCGCGTTTGCATCAAGGAGATTTTCAGCCTTTCGATGTCCGCGCTGCGGTAACAAGTTCTTCATTCGGAGGCGGTTTGCATTCTTCTCGGATTACAGTATGTTCGCCCAAAAATGTGTGCATTGTGATTTGCCAAAATATTCAGGAGGGGAGACGCACGCCCTGTAGTTGGCGATAGATCGCCGATGCGCTCTCGACCGAAAATTAGGTTCCGGGAGTATCACCGGCAAACCGGTAGTTATTGTCTCAGCAACGTTCCGCGTCGGTCTTCCCGGTTGCCCCAGGTTCCTCGCATTTGGGGACCTGGGATACCAAGAAACTCCAGCGAGCGAAGAGCGAGCAGTTGGCCCCACCGCAGGTGGTTGGCCCCACCGCAGGTGGTTGGCCTCACCGCAGGTGGCTACCCCACTTCCAGCATCCGGTCCAGCGCCACCTTGGCCCAGCGCTTCACGCCCGGCCGCACCTGAATCCGGTTCACCACCCGCCCCTCGACCAGATTCTCCAGCGCCCACGCCAAATGCTGCGGTGTGATGCGGTACATCGTCGTGCACAGGCAGCCGGTATCGTCCAGCGTAATCACCCGCTTGCCCTGGGCCGCAAAACGCCGCGCCATGCGGTTCACCAGGTGAATCTCCGTGCCCACAGCAAACATCTGCCCCTCCGGCGCCTGCTCCACCAGCGCAATCAGCCTCTCGGTCGACCCCAGCGCATCGGCTTTCTGGCAGACCTCGAAGCGGCACTCCGGATGCACGATCACCTGAATCCCCGGATACTTCGCCAGCACCTGATCCACGTGGCTGGGCAGAAAGCGCTGATGCACCGCGCAGTGGCCCTTCCACAGCAGAATCCGGCTAGCCGCCAGCTTGTCCATCGTCTGCCCGCCATGGTTTTGGCCAAGCTGGATCGCCCACGGATCCCACACCACCATCTCCTCAAGCGGAATCCCCATTGCATAGCCGGTATTGCGGCCCAGATGCTGGTCGGGGAGAAATAGAATACGTTTGCCCCTCGCAAAGGCCCACTCGAAGGCTGCGCGCGCGTTGGATGAAGTACAAACCAGGCCGCCCCGTTCGCCGCAGAAGGCCTTGATCGCTGCTGTCGAGTTCATATAGGTCAGCGGAATGATATCGCCGGCGAGGCCGAGGGCTTCGAGCGCCTCCCAGCAGGCCTCCACCTGCGAAATCTCCGCCATATCGGCCATCGAGCAGCCCGCATTGAGATCGGGCAAGATCACCTGCTGGCCGGCGTGGCCGAGCACGTCCGCGCTCTCGGCCATGAAGTGCACGCCGCAGAAGACAATGTACTTTGCGTCCGACTCGGTGGCGACTTTGCAGAGCTTGTAGCTGTCGCCCGTGGCGTCGGCAAAGCGGATCACCTCGTCGCGTTGGTAGTGATGTCCCAGCAGCAGGGTCGTCTTGCCCAGCCGCGCACGCGCCTCCGCGATGCGTTCATCCATCGTATGGTCAGGGAGCGCCAGATAGTTTTCGAGGCTACAGCTGCTGCCAGCCTCCGGCGAGGCCGCCGTCAGATCGTCGAGAACCAGGTTCACCGTATTCCGCCTTCAGTCCAGCTCGCCCTAAAAAATCCAAAACAGGGCAGCGAACGGGGATGTTGAAAGCAAACAAACTCAAGCTGCAGTGGATGCACTGGCATTGCTGAAAAGCCCGGCCCGCAAGCCGTTCCCATCGGCGCTGCCCCCACCCACGGGGTTGTTGCAGCCCTTTAACAGTTAGACGCGGCCCAAAGCCAGCGGACTCGAGGAAAATCCGCCCCGGCAAAAGCCGCATCCAATGCATTCATTGTAACGCAGGGTTAACAGAGGAGCCAAATGCTCGAAAAACGGGTTGCGGGCGACGGAGGGAGCAGGAACCTTTATGCTCGTGAATACCGCTGCGGGAGGGAGTAGGGCGTGCCTTCACAGGCTATAAATAAGCCTGCCCCACGCAGTGGTTTGTTTGCCCTGAGCGCGGGCGGGTATCATGAGTCTTCATGGTGACGGCGCAAACAATTGAAGTTGCAAACCTCGGCATGTGGGATTCGCTGATCATTATGGTGATAGCGCTGGTCGCCTTCGGGCCGCGGCGATTGCCCGAGATCGGCCGTCAGATCGGCAAGTTGATGTACGAGATCCGCAAGGCCTCCAACGACTTCAAATTCCAGATGGAAGAAGAGCTGCGCAAATCCGAGGACGCTGATCGCCGCAAGAAGGAAGAAGAGCGCCTGGCCGCTCTGGCCCTGTCGCCTCCTGCGTCAGCCACCGACGCGGCAACGCCCGCGCCCGTTCCCGATGGCCAATTCCCGGTTCCAAGTCCCTATCCCGAAGAGGGCGTCTATCCGCGGGTCTCCCCTGGAGACTTTCACGAAGATGAGCCGTATCCGCGCATTCAGCCGCCGTCGACCGGAGAGCCTGTGCCAGCGGATCCTCCGAGTCGCATGGCGGAGGCGGGCGAGGCTCCCGCTGAATCCCATCCCGGCGAGACTGCAACCGTGACGGAGCACGAACACCATGGTTGATCCCGCGGACGTCATCGGCAAGGCGCGGGAGGCCGTAAGCCAGCGCGCGGAACTGCCCGGCATGAGCCTCATGGAGCACTTGGACGAGCTGCGCAAGCGCATCGTCCGCTCCGCCATCTTCCTGGCCTTGGGCTTTCTCGCGGCCTGGGCCTTCCATGACCGCTTCGTCGGCTTCATCCAGGCGCCGCTCAGGGCCATCGGCAAGTCGCTGGTCTTCACCCACCCCATGGACCCCTTGAACCTCGATCTCCAGGTTTCGCTGGTTGCCGGAGCAATTCTGGCCTCGCCCTTCATCCTCTTCCAGGTCTGGCTCTTCATCGCGCCGGGGCTCTACCAGAAGGAGAGGAGATTCGTGGTCCCCTTCATGGCGGCCACCGTGGGGCTCTTCCTCGCCGGCGCCGCCTTTGGCTACTTCTATGTGCTGCCCGGCGCCCTCAAAATCCTCATCGTAGACTTCGGCCATAACTTCACCTCCATGGTCACCATCGAGGAGTACACCGGCTTCTTTCTCTCGATCATTCTCGGCCTGGGCATCAGCTTTGAAATGCCCATCCTGATCTTCTTTCTGGCTCTTTTTGGCATCGTCAGCCCCCGCTTCCTGTGGAAGAACATCCGCTATGCAATTCTTGCGGTCTTCATTGTGGCGGCCGTCATCTGTCCCAGCCCTGACCCCTGGACCATGTGCATCTACGCCGTTCCCATGCTGGGTCTTTATCTGATCGGTATCGCCGTGGCTTGGTGGGTCCACCCCTCCCGCCGCAAAGCCAAGGAGGCCGCAAAGTGATATTCCCTCTAACCCGCGAGGAGGATTGTTCCGAGCGAATACGCGCGCTGGGTGCCCCATCCATTCGCCTTGCCGGGGTCCCCGCGGACAGGTCTTCGTCCGTGGGGTGGCCGGGCGAATGGGTGGGAAACCACGATCCTGAGCCGGCTCTATTCATAAAGTCCCTCGCGCTCCTCCTGCTTTTTATGGCACCTCTCGCCGCCCCCGCCCAACCCCACTTCAACGGGGCCAAGGCATTGGACTACGCCCGCGACTTCGTCTCCATCGGCCCGCGCTGGCCCACCGGCCCCGGCCACGCTAAAGCCGAAGCCTTTCTACGCAGCAACTTCAAGCACGATCAGCTCGAAGAGGACGCCTTCACCGCCAATACCCCCATCGGCCCCGTCCCCATGCGCAACTTCATCGTGCGCTTTCCCGGCAAAAAGGACGGCGCAATCGTGCTTGCCACCCATTACGAAACCAACTACTGGCTCAGAAACATCAACTTCGTCGGCGCCAACGACGGCGGCTCGACGACCGGCCTGCTGATGGCCATCGCCGACCGCTTGCGCGCGCAGACAGCCGGCGGCAAGAAGCTCGACGGCTACTCCGTCTGGTTGCTCTTCGACGACGGCGAAGAGGCCATTCAGAGCTGGACCGACTCCGACTCGACCTATGGCACCAGGCATCTCGCAGCCAAGTGGGGCCGCGACGGAACCCTGGGCAAGATTAAGGCATTCATCCTGACCGACATGATCGGCGACAAGGACCTCGACATCCAGCACGAAAGCCGCGATGCGGAGTGGCTGGTTACGCTGGTCAGCCAGGCCGCGAAGAAGTTCGGCTACGAGAAATACTTCTTCAAGCAGGAGATGGAGGTCGAAGACGATCATCTGCCCTTCGTCAAGCGCGGCGTCCCCTCCATCGACCTCGTCGATCTCGACTACGGCCCCAACAACAGCTACCACCACACCGACAAAGACACCATGGACAAGATCAGCGCGCACAGCCTGACCATCGATGGCGACGTGATCCTGGAAACGATCCGGCTGATCGACTTGCGGTGAAGCAGTTATGAGGGATCAGTTGGGTGACCCGATTCTCGATTTTGAGATTCGGGATTCCGCAAATCTTCCCCGGCAGTGCTTTCCCCTTGCCAGTCTTACCTGACCCGTGCATTCCGAGCGCGCACAGGATGGATTTCTGGGTTGCCCAGAAACTGCTCGACAGACTGAAATAAAGTTGATGGGCTGGTTTCAAGCGCCCTGGACAGCTTGAGGATGATCCCGAGGCACGGCTCTTTCTCCCCACGTTCGATCTGGCTCAGATAGCTTCGGTCAATCGCACTTCTGAATGACAACTCTTCCTGAGATAGATCTTTTTTGATGCGCAAGGCGTACAGCGCACGTCCAAAGGCGGCTGATTGGGCCGATTTCTCTGCAACTTTTCGTGAAGCCAGACGACTTTCCATGCATTTTCATTGTTTCGTCTGTTGTCTATAGACGCCAGAGTCTATAGACTTCTGTCTGATGACTATAGACAACAGACAGCCGCTCTCAGAAATCTCAAACCGTCAGGATCCCGGCAGCGCGTCGTGCAGCCTCCAGGCCGATTGTTGGTTTGCCGCCGCAAGTCCATGTGCACTCTGCGGCTCACGGGATGTAGTTCATCTCGCGGAAAGATGCCGCTATGGGGAGCCACTGCGAACGGTGCTGTGCTTTTCCTGCGGCTTGGGACGACGCGATCCCATGCCGGGCGAAGATGAACTTCAAGCCTATTATCAAAGTCGCTACCGCATTGAGTTGGGCAAAGGGCGGCGGCCATCCAAGGGCCACCTTTGGAGAATCGCTTCGGGCGCTGCCGAACGAGCCTTGGACATTCTCCCGCGTCTACCGGCGGCCCGCTTTACGGTCGATGCGGGATGCGGTGCGGGCGGATTGGTCTATATGCTTGCATCGGTGGGTTGCGATAGCCGCGGTTTCGATCCGGACAGCAATTACATTCAGTGGGCGCGCGGTCTGCTAGGCTATAGGGTCGCGGCCTGCCGGATTCAAGATATGAATGTCCAAGCGGGTACACTCGATCTGGTTACCCTCTACCACGTTCTGGAGCATCTCCGCGATCCGCACTTGGCGCTCTCAACATGCGCGGAGTGGTTGCGTGAGGACGGCTTATGCGTTGTGGAAGTCCCCAACATTGAGTCCACCGTACAGGGTCCCGGACATGAGTATCAGAAGGGGCATTTGCAGTATTTCAACAGACAGACGCTCGAAGCCATCGCCAGTCAATCTTGTCTGCGCGCGGTAGATGGTGGAGTTTTCAATGGTGGAGAGAACCTCCGCTGCTATTTCCGCAAGGATTCGAACTTTCCTCCTTTGTGCACAAGTATCCCCGGCAATGCCGAGCGAATTCTGCTAATTCTCGACCGGCACACGTGGTGGACGCACTATACGTCCGGTACTCCGTACCACCGGGCATGGGGACGGCTATGGCGCACTATCGCGGAAATGGTACATTCCCGCTTTAGGAGCGAAACAGATATCTTGCTCTTCCATGTGGCGCGATTACGGCAATTGCCTGCGATACACCCCAAGTCCGGTATCAACGGGGAGCCAACGGGCTGACGCCGACAACCGCCTTGCTTTCTATTCCCTGCCTTCCTGTAGCATTCATTTATGATCGCGGGCGTTTCGTGGGTTTGGTGGCTCGGGTTTCACGCGGTGGTGGCGGCATTGTTGGTGGCCGACTCGCTGCTTCCCGGCCACCGGCGCGAGACACACCATCCGCAAGCCTTCGCCTGGCTCTGGACCGGCGTCCTGGTCCTCGCCGCCACCGCCTTCGCCGCATGGATCGCCGTCGCCAAAGGTCATCAGCCCGCGCTCGAATTCGTCGCCGGCTACACCATCGAAATCTCGCTCAGCGTCAACAATCTCTTTATCTTCCTCGTACTCTTCGAAGGCTTCCGCATCTCGCCGCGCCGCCAGCATACGGCCCTGTTGTGGGGAGTGGCCGGAGCGGTCGTCCTGCGCGCGCTCTTCATCGCCACGGGCGTGACGTTGCTGCAACGCTTTGATTGGATCACCTGGGCCTTCGGCCTGATTCTGCTCTATGCGTCCTGGCGTCTGGTCCGCGGCGGCTCGGCCAAGTCGGCCATCCCAGAGTGGATTCGCAAGCTGCAACCCGCCAAAGGATCGCTCATCCCGGTCATCCTGGCCGTCGAATTCACCGATCTTTTGTTCGCGGTAGACTCGATCCCCGCCGTGCTGGCGGTCAGCCACAATCCCTTTGTGGTTTACACCTCGAACATCGCGGCCATCCTCGGCCTGCGCTCGCTTTACTTTGCGCTGGTCTCGCTGCTCAACCGCCTGCGCTATCTGCACTACGGCCTCGGCGCGCTGCTGGCCTTTGTCGCATTCAAGATGTTCGCCGCCCGCTGGATCGACGTGCCGATCACTCTCTCACTGGCGGTGATGGGCGCGATTCTGGCCGTCTGCGCAGTCGTTTCGTGGATAGCCGGAGGCAGGGGACTGACCCCTGATCTCTGATCTCTGACCCCTGCTTCACCACTCCTCGAAGACAACCCGCCCATCGCGCCCGATGACGGAGTGCTTGCGAAAGCGCTCGTCGTCGCGCTTCGGAAAGTCGTTGCGGAAGTGTGCGCCGCGGCTCTCGGTGCGTGCCAGCGCCGAAGCCAGAATGGCGTGCGCCACGCGGCTCATGGCCTGCGCCTCGGTCAGCCGGCGGCTGGTCTTTCCTCGCGCTGCCAACTCGGCGAGAGCGTCCGTGCAGGCCTTCTGCGCGGCAAAGCCCAGCTTCAGCGTGGATTCCTCGCGCAGCGGCCCGGCATAGGCCCACATGGCCGCTTGCAGCTTGCCGATCACCTCTTCCAACCGGGTCTTCTCGCTTGCGGTCATGGTTGCGGAAACCGGCAAAGACACATCGGAACCCCTCTCCTGCGGCAAGCTGTCGTCCAGCATGGATTGGGCCGCGCGCGCGCCGAAGACCAGTCCCTCGAGCAGCGAGTTCGAGGCCAGCCGGTTGGCGCCGTGGACACCGGTACAAGCTGCCTCGCCCGCGGCGTAGAGCCCCGGCAAGCTGCTGCGGCCGAAGAGGTCGGTCCTGATGCCGCCCATCAGGTAATGCGCAGCCGGGCGAACGGGAATCAGGTCCCGGGCGAGGTCAAGGCCATACCGCGCCAGAACCGCGCTGATGCCGGGAAAACGCCGGTGCAGGTCGATCTCTTTCACGTGCCGCATGTCCAGATGCACAAGACGCGCCTCGCCCGGCGCGGCGCCCATCCCCTCGCGGGTGATGGCGCGCGCCACCACGTCGCGGGGAGCCAGTTCGAGCAGCGGGTGGTAGCGCTCCATGAAGCGTTCGCCGCGATCGTTCAGCAGGATTGCGCCCTCGCCCCTTAATGCTTCAGAGAGCAGAAAGCGCGGCGCGCCTGCCAGCGAGAGCGCGGTGGGATGAAACTGATAGAACTCCATGTCCGCCAGCTCCGCGCCCGCCTCGGCAGCCAGGGCGATGCCGTCGCCGGTGGCCACTGTGGGGTTGGTGGTGTCGGAGTAGACTTGGCCCCCGCCGCCTGCAGCCACCAGCACCGCCCGCGCGCTGACCCGCTCATGAATGCGCTCAGGCCGCCGGCCGCAGCCCAGCAGGTCGGCTCCAATCACGCGGCCGCCGTCAACCAGCAGGCCAGTGATCGTCGTCCACTCGGCAAAGCGGATGCGCTTGTGCACGCGGGCAAAGGCCGCCAGCGAGCGGCTGATCTCCGCGCCCGTGGCGTCGCCGTTGGCGTGCAGGATGCGCGGCCGCGAGTGCGCGCCCTCGCGGGTCCGCAGCAGCTCGCCGTCTTTCTCGTCAAAGGCCGCGCCCCACTCGATCAGCTCCGCCACCCGCACCGGCCCCTCCGCCACCAGCGCCTCGGCCGCGGGACGATAGACCAGCCCGTCGCCCGCGTTCAGCGTGTCTTTGAGGTGCAGCGCGACGTCGGCGTCGCCCTCCATGGCCACGGCGATGCCGCCTTGCGCATAGTGGGTGTTCGACTCAGCCACCGCCTCCTTGGTGACCACCAGAACCTCGCCATGGCGCGCCAGTTCCACCGCCGCGCGCAACCCGGCCACGCCAGCTCCCATCACCAGAAAATCCACCTGCGAGGACCCATCCATAAGGGTCTAGGCTACCACTGAGAAGCAGGGGTGAGGGAATAGGGGTTGCGGCGACTCCAGAAAGGCAGTTGCGCTTTGCATGGATGGCGGTTCTCCTGTGGAAGAGAATTCTCCTTCATATGCAATTTCTTGCACATTTTTTCCCAACCGTCGAGGTTACGCGAAGGTTGCTGGATTATAACTGCCGCTGTATGATGGTTTTTGGCCATTCCTGGAAGCGTCATGATTGGTTTGTGAATTGCTATGTACCTGACGGAGAGTACTCTTCCACCCACGCAGGAGGCTGAGGCGTCCTGTGAAGAAGAGATCCAGCGGCACTCAAGGAGAATATCCATGACTTCTCGATACCGTCTTGCGCTGGCGGCGGCCTGCGTGGTTCTGCTCGGCCTGATGACGCCTTCGGCGTTGCGGGCAGATAACCTGGTTGTCAACGGCGGCTTTGAGACGGGCAACTTCAACGGCTGGACGGTCGTCAGTTATGGTGCTGGCGGCGCGTTTGGTGTCGGAACCGCCAATGCACCAGATTTGCCAAACAGCGGAACCTATTACGCGTTTTTTGGCTCAGACGATCCCAGCAACCCCAGCATTCTCTCGCAGACCATGACCACGTCGCTGGGCCAGGGTTACATCCTCAACTTCTGGGTAGCGAACGATACCGCAGCTCCTGGACAATCAGATTTTCAGGCGTTGTGGGACGGCGGGCTGCTGACGGACATATCAGGCGCAAGCGTCTTAGGCTATACCGATTACACTTTCGATGTATCTGGAACTGGCAGCGACACCTTGACCTTTGAGGGCTACCAGGAGCAAGGGTATTACGATTTGGACGATGTTTCGTTGAGCACCAATGCATCAACCCCAACGCCCGAACCCTCCAGCCTTTATCTGCTCGGCACGGCGCTGATCCTCTTGTGCGGCCTGATGGTCCGCCGCAGGCTGATGGTCTGATCCGGCAGGTGCGGCGCAGGCGGTCAATCGGCAATCAAGAGATCAAAATTCGATTCAGCAAAACGGCGGAGCTTGAGGGCTCCGCCGCTTTGCGTTGGCCGGACGAGTTGCGCGGGCATCCTGGGCTTGCCGTGGAAGCAGGATTGCCAAACGAACAGTTCCGAACTTCGGGTGCAAAATACCAGACGCCGATCCCTGGCACAGTGTAATCTGACTAGCAGATTGCTCTGTGAGGCTCGACTCGAATGGAGATTTACAAGCAGCTACCACCAGAAGCCGTCCAGATCGTCCTGGTGCTCTTTCTCTCTTTCCTCATCGGACTGGAGCGCGAAGAACGCAAGACGGCAACCGGAGCCTATTCCTTTGGAGGAGTGCGCACCTTCCCGCTCATTGGCCTCATCGGCTATTCCACCGCTTTGATCTCAGGCCCGCAAATTCTGCCGCTGGCCATCGGCTTTCTGGTCGTCGCCGGATTCCTGCTTTTGTCTTACTGGCACAAGATCTCCACGGCCGAGACCGCCGGAGTGACCACCGAGATGTCCGGCCTGGCCACCTTTCTGGTTGGCGCGCTGGTCTGTTACAACCATCTGTGGATCGCCACCGCGCTGGGTGTCGCCAGCCTGCTGCTGCTCGATTTGAAAGCAGCCCTCGAGAAACTGGCCGCGCGCATCGCTCCCGACGAGATCCTCACCTTCTCCAAGTTCCTGTTTTTGAGCGCTGTGATTCTGCCCATCCTGCCGCATACCGAGTTCACTCGCTTCCATATCAATCCCTTCAAGACCTGGCTTGTTGTAGTCGCCATCAGCACCGTCTCCTACGCCAGTTATGTCTTGCAAAAACTGACCAAGGGGCAGGGCGGAGTGACGCTGGCCGCGCTGCTGGGCGGAGCCTATTCCTCGACGGTGACCACGGTCGTGATGGCCCGCCGTGCCAAGCGCGAGGAGCAGCCGCATCTCTTCGCCGGCAGCATCCTGATCGCCTCTGGCGTGATGTACGTGCGGCTGGTCATCCTGCTGGCGCTTTTCAACCGGCAACTGATGCAGCTGCTTTATATCCCCTTTCTAGTGGTGGCCGCTCTGGCGGTCGGCGGCGGATGGCTCTGGACGCGACGGGCAGACAAGAACACGCAGGATGTCCAACGGGAGTTCGAACCGAAGAATCCGCTGGACCTGGTCACGGCCATTGTCTTTGCCGGGCTCTTTCTCGTCATGCTGGTAGCCACCCAGTTAGCCGTCACCTACTTAGGAACCGCGGGAGTGAATACCCTGGCCGCCATCATGGGAGTCAGCGACGTGGACCCCTTCATCATGGGCCTGACGCAGGCCGCCGGCACGCTGACGCCCTTCAAGGAAGCGGCCGCCGCGGTAGCCATCGCCGCCTCCTCGAACAACCTCATCAAAGGCATCTACGCTTACTCGCTCGCCGACCGCAAGACCGGCATTCAGGCCCTGGCGATGCTGGTGGGGCTCGCAGTTGCGGGGCTGGCGCCGCTGATCTGGCTCGGGTGGTGAAGGGGTTTGTAAGCTGAGCGATAGGGAGAGACAGCGGTGAGCAGCGTGAAGATCGTCATCACCGGTATTGTGGCGATTGTGATTCAGTTTGGGCTGGCGATTGCGGGGTGGGGCGGGTGGAGCGCGTTCTTTTCCCATCCGGAGATGCGGGCGTTGGTCGGAGTCACGGTTGTGCTGATGGCGCTGGCCGTACCATCGGGCGGCGGCTTGAGCAAGGGCGAGAAGGAAGACCGCGGTAACCGCTGGGTGCTGGGAGCCTTCAGCGTGATCGCGCTGCTGATGACGTTCTTCTCCGCATACACAGACCGGATCGGGTTCTGGACGCTGGACGGCGATACGCTGCGCTGGGTGGGCGTGGTGGTGTGCCTGGCGGGTGGCCTACTGCGTATTATTCCGGTGTATGTGCTGAAGAATCGCTTCAGCGGATTGGTGGCGATCCAGGCGGGGCATACGTTGGAGACGCACGGGATCTACGGATTGATCCGCAACCCGAGTTACTTGGGAATGCTGGTAACTTCGCTGGGATGGGTGCTGACGTTCCGCTCCGTTGTGGGAGTGTTACTGGTTGCCTCGCTGCTGGTGCCGCTGGTGGCGCGCATCCGCGCCGAGGAGCGGTTGTTGCGCGAGCACTTCGGCGCGGAGTACGAGGCGTATTGCGCACGGACCTGGCGGCTGGTGCCGGGGATTTATTGAGCATGAGTCAAGAATTGTGTCGTCTCACCCCAGGCGCAACTCGCCATCCAATCTGCGCTCGTTCGCCGGTCCTTTAGAATGAAATCACCGTGCAGACGATACGAGTCGCGACAGCTTCGGAGAAGTACGACGTGATAGCGGGCAGCGGGCTGATTGAGACGCTGGCCATGCGCATTGAACGGGTCGCAGCCATGCTGCCGCGGCGAGTCTTTGTCCTGACCTCGGCGCCCATCTGGGCGTTGTGGAGCGAGCGCCTTCTGGCTTCCTTCGCCGAGCCGCCGATCACGCTCTTCCTCCCGCCCGGCGAGGAACACAAAACCCTCAAGAGCGCCGAAGCTCTCCTCCGGGGGATGGTCCAGGCGGGCGGCGATCGCGGAAGCCTGCTGATCGCCTTTGGCGGTGGCATCGTCGGAGATGTCGGCGGCTTTGTGGCCTCGATCTTCATGCGCGGCATCCCATACGTTCAAGTTCCGACGACCTTTCTCGCGCAGGTGGATTCGTCGATCGGCGGCAAGACCGGCGTCAATCTGCCCGAGGGCAAGAATCTCGTCGGCAGTTTTCATCAGCCGCTGGCTGTCTTTGCCGACATCGGCTTGCTCGGCACGCTTTCAGACCGCGAGTTGCGCGCCGGTCTGATGGAAAGCGTGAAGGCGGGGATCATCCGCGACCGCTCTCTCGTCCGCTTCATGGAGGAACACGTGGAGCAGGTGCTGGGCCGCGAGCCCAAAGCTCTTGAGAAAGTGATTGCCGCCTCGATCCGCATGAAGGCCGGCGTCGTCAACCAGGACGAGCGCGAGAGCGGCCTGCGCATGATTCTCAACTTCGGCCACACGGTGGGCCACGCAATCGAGCAGGCTACCGGCTACAGAAAGCTTCTGCACGGCGAAGCAGTGGGCTGGGGGATGATCGCCGCGCTCTACCTGGCGCGTGAGCGGGGCACAATTTCGCGTGCGCAGTTTGACCGGCTGGAGCGGCTGGTTCATCTCTACGGACCGCTGCCGCCGCTCAAGCTGCGTCCGGCCAGGGTGGTCGCGGCCGCAGGCAGCGACAAGAAGAACATCGGCGGCGTGCGGCGCTTCGTGCTCCCCATCGGCATCGGCGACGCCGGCGTGGTGGAAGATGTGATGCCCGCCGAGTTGGAGGCCGCAGTTCGATATATGCTGGCGCACGCCGGGGAGCAGGATGCTGTGCGGAGTTAGTTGATCCGCCCAAAAGCGGTTGACAATTCTGGGTGCCCCACCCTCGCCGCGTCTTTGTTTTTGCGGCTAGGGTGGGAGCAGACGCTGCTACCATGATTTGAGGCATAACCATAATCAACTGTTCAATCAAATCACACGATGAGCAAACCAATTTTCAAGCTCTCTCGCGTTTCTAATGCTCCTGTTTCGGATGAGGAGCTGATAGCCGACTTGCGTCGTGTTGCTGTATTGCTTGGTACAGAGACGGTGTCAGAAAGTCAATACATACAGCGCGGCGAATATGCCAGCAAGACCCAAATGAAACGATTTGGTGGTTGGAATAATGCACTCTTGAGATCGGGACTCAAAATTAATACTCCTGTTTCGGATGAGGAGTTGATAGCGGACCTGCATCGTGTTGCCGAATTACTTACGACCGGGAATGTAACAATCAATCAATACGACCAATACGGGGAACACAACCATACTACTCAACATAGACGATTTGGAACATGGAATAACGCGCTCTGTCGAGCTGGCCTCATGATTTACAGAGCTGGTTTTTCCGACGATGAACTCTTTGAGAATATTCTTACGCTATGGCAGCATTATGGTCGTCAACCTAGTACAAGAGAATTGGCTTCTGCGCCATCGCGTATTCCCACGGAAAAGCCGTATCGCCGTCGCTTTGGCTCATGGATGAACGCGCTGAGAGCCTTCGTCGATTACGCCAACGGAACTGGCGCAGAAGCTATTGAAAGCACGATTGAGGAAGCTTATGAAACTCCGATTACCAAAGCTCCTGAAATCCTGATTACAGAAACTACTGAAAGCCATATTGAAACAGTCATGGTCAGACGGCGTACAACGGGGCGCGATCCATCCCTTCGTTTACGCTGGAGAGTGCTCCAACGCGATAATTTCAAATGCTGCGGATGTGGCGCGAGTCCGGCAATCACTTTGGGTGTCGAGCTTCATGTAGATCATATTGATCCATGGAGCAAGGGTGGTGAAACGGTTCTTGAGAATCTGCAAACGCTTTGTTCCAAATGCAATCTTGGCAAGTCGAATCTTCTTCCTTGAGAGTTCGTGGCTTCCCACCCTAGCCGCAAAAACAAGAACGCGGCGAGGGCGGGGCACCCAGCTTCCTGGTTTGGGATGAAACGTAAACGATATTCTGTGAGGCTGAATGACCACCACCGGAGCCAAACCGCCGGGAGCAAGCGACGAAGCCAGCGCGGCCCTGGCCGTGCGGCAGATGTTCGATGCGATTGCGCCCCGTTACGACCTGCTCAACCACGTGCTCTCAGCCAATGTGGACCGGCTTTGGTGGCGGCGTGCGGCCCGGAGCTTTCGTGAGACTCTCTCCAATCCCGAAGCGGCCATTCTCGACGTCTGCTGCGGCACCGGCGACATGACCATGGCCTTGCTGAAGCGCCGCCCCGCGGGCGCAAGGCCCATCCTCGCGGCAGATTTTTCACGAAATATGCTGGCCCGCGGAGCAAAGAAGTTTCAACAATCCGGCGCCGTTCCGCTCGAAGCCGACGCCCTGCACCTGCCGCTGCGCTCTTCATCTCTGGATCTGATTGTCTCGGCCTTCGGCTTCCGCAATCTGGCCAACTACGAGGCCGGCCTCCGCGAATTCCATCGCGTGCTGAAACCCGGCGGCCAGTTGGGGATTCTGGAGTTCAGCGAGCCCGGCGGCCTCATGGGCAGGGCCTATGCAGTCTACTTCCGCCGCGTGCTCCCGGCCATCGGGCGCGTCGTCTGCGGCAAGGCCGGAGCCTACAACTATCTCCCCGTTTCCGTGGGCAACTTCCCGCCGCCGCCGGTCATGCTTGAGCTGATGGCAGTTGCCGGATACGCGCAGTGCGCCTGGACGCCTTACACTTTTGGCATCGCCGGGTTGTACACGGCCCGTCGCGCCGCTGTAGCCTAAGAGCGTCATGTCCCCCACCGCTGCAACTGTCGCTATCTTCTCCGCTGAAAAGCGGCGGGTCGCGCTGCACTCCATGTTGGCGGCTGCCGCGATGACGGTGCTCAAGCTGGCGGCGGGCCTGCTCTCCGGCTCACTGGGCGTGCTTTCTGACGCTGCCCACTCCGGTCTCGACATGGTGGGCTCGGCGCTCACCTTCCTCTCCGTGCGGGTCAGCGACAAGCCGGCCGACGAAGACCATACCTACGGCCACGGCAAATTCGAGAACTTTTCCTCCTTCGGCGAGGTCTTGCTGATGGCGGCATCGAGCGCCTGGATCATCTGGGAGGCGATCCAGCGCATCCTTCACCATGGCAAGGAACTGCAGCAACTGGGGTGGCCGGCCGCCGTTGTGCTCTGCTCCATCGCTGTCAACGTCTGGCGCTCGCGGCGGCTAAAAGCGGTGGCCGACCGCACTGGATCGTCCGCGCTGGCCACGGATGCCTTCCACTTCGCCTCCGATATCTGGTCGTCGCTGGCCGTGCTGGCGGGCCTGGGCGCCAGTTGGGCAGGCGCGCACTTCGGCATTGCCGTGCTGCGATACGCCGATCCGCTGGCGGCGGTGATGGTCTCGCTGCTGATTCTGCGCCTCACGGTACGGCTGGGCCACGAGGCAGTGAGCGTGCTGCTGGATCAGATTCCCGTCGAAACGCGCTTGCGGCTGATCGATGACGTTGCGCGGGTGCCGGGGGTGCTCTCCGTCGAGCAGGCTCGCGTCCGCCGCGCCGGAGCCAGCTACTTCGCCGACCTGACGCTGGCCTTGCCCCGCCGTTACACCTTCGAGCACACCGACGAACTGGTGCGCTCGGCCACCGAAGCCGTGCATCGCACGCTCCCCGAGGCCGATGTGGTCATCCATACCGTGCCGCGCCAGGCGCGCGCGGAGAGCATCTTCGACCGCGTGCGGGCGGTGGCCGCGCGCAACAACGTCAGCGTCCACGAACTCAGCGTACAGTCCCACCAGGGGCGGCTCCGCGTCGAGCAGCACCTGGAACTGGACGAAGCGCAGCCGCTGCTCAAGGCGCACGACTTTGTCTGCTCGCTGGAGTCGGAGATTTTGCGCGAGGTCCCGGAAATCGACGCGGTGCTGACGCACATCGAGAGCGAACCGGCCACCATCGAGCAGCCCGCGGAACAAGTCGCCGAAGATCGCCGCATCGAGCAGGCAATGTTAGCCACGGCTGCACAATTGCCTGACATCATCGACGTGCACGAGATCATCGTCGGCCGCACCGGCGAACACATCCAACTCTCCTGCCACTGCACCCTGCCCGACGACCTGACGATGCGCCGCGTGCACGAGGTCATCACCGCGCTTGAAGACCGCTTCAAGCTCGAGTGTCCCGAGGTCTACCGCGTGCTGATTCACCCCGAGCCGGTGACGGATAATCTGCGGTGATGGACGCGACGCGTAGGTTGTATACTTGCCGCTTACTCGCGAATTCTCGAAACCGAAGCCGAAAGGAACGATCGATGCAAGCGGATGATTCAAACAGATACGATCCCATCAAACACAAATACGCTTTTGTCCTCTCTGACTTAATGTTCGCGTTGGTCTTTCTAACGGCATGCCTCTTTGAGGCCAACCTGATCCGGCACTTATGGATCAGGCCGAAGTATTCGACGGATGCTCTCACAGCATCCTTACTGCAGTTTGAAGTCCTAATGCCTGCACTGATTGTCCTGGCTTTGCGTCTCGCGATCGGGAAACAGATGAAGAAGGGAGCGATCGGCCCGTCCTTTGCTTACGCGCTTTGTCTCAATCTTGCCGTCTTAATTATGTTTGTGTACATGGCGTTTGCTCAGTTTCTGGATTTGGTCCCACGCTAGCGGGCCGCGATCTTCTTCTGCAACGCGCTCTGCACAATGTAGGAAGACCGCGTAAGTCCCTTGGCGCGGGCGCGCCGGTCAATCTCCGCAATCTGGCTTTGCCGTGCAGTGATATTGATGCGAACAGTTTTCTCGGGTTCGCGCACTTCAGTTAGAAAAGCCACCGCACCCTTCATCGCAGGATCGCTGCGCAGGTCGTCAAGGGTCAACGGCTTGGGAATCGCCTCGCCATCCTCCCGCATTCCGGCCACATGAAACGCCAGAGCCTCGGCCGCCATGCCGCGCGCTTCCTCTAAACTGGAACCGGCCGTGACACATCCGGGAAAATCGGGGAAGCTCACGCCGTAGTCCGAGTTTTTGTCTTTGTGAAGATATGCGATGTATTCCATGACGGCTCCTTTACCTGAGCTTGAGGCCAGATTGTTTTTCGATGCTTCTGAGAGTTCCCTCGGGAACATCCCTTTGGGGGTATACGACTGTAACGCGTCCCGGCTTGACGGGATGCTTGAATTGCTTGTGGCTGCCCGCCTGTGCAACCTCGAACCAGCCGTCGCCCCTGAGCTTGCGAATGACCTCCCGGCTGTTCATCGCGTACACCCTTCCACTTCAAGAATACACACTTTTTATACACTCATCAACGAGCTGATACTGGGACGGGCGAGAAGTCTATGATCGAGTACGAGATCGTCTTCGAGGACGGAGACCCCAACCCATGAAACGCCACGTCGTCAACTTCTTCCAGGTCGGGTCGCTGGTGATGCTGCTGGTGGCCGTGGCGCTGCTCTCGGCCATCGCCACCATGCATTTCGCCATTCACGGCGCCGAGGTGCAGGTGCCCGCGCTCAAGGGGATGACCGTGGCCGAGGCGCGCAGCCAGACCTCGGGGCTGGGCCTCAACCTCGACGTGGATAACCGCTACTACTCGGGCGACGTGGCCGCCGGGCACATCCTCACGCAGTCGCCCGAGCCGGGAGCGGTGGTGCGGCGCGAGTGGCGCGTGCTCGTGGCCGAGAGCCTGGGGCCGCAGAAGGTGGAAGTGCCCCAGACCGTGGGCCAGGAGGAGCGCGTGGCGGCGCTGCGGTTGCGCCACGTAGGCCTCGAGGTCGGCGTGACGGCGCATCTGCCCTGGCCCGGCGCGGCCGAGGGGACGGTCATCGCCCAGGACCCCCCAGCCCACGCGCAGGGCATTGCGCGGCCCAGCATCAATCTTCTGGTGGCCGCCGCAAGCGACGACGCGCCCGACGGCTTTGTCATGCCTGACCTCACAGGACTGCCCGTCGTCAGCGCGCAAGCCGAGCTATCCAGCGTAGGCATTCAGTCCACCACGGATTTTGTCGATGTGCCGGTAGCGCCCATAGGAAGCGGCAATGCGCCGCCCACGCCGCCGGT
The DNA here is from genome assembly GCA_963710875.1 of uncultured Acidobacteriaceae bacterium. Taxonomy (GTDB): domain Bacteria; phylum Acidobacteriota; class Terriglobia; order Terriglobales; family Acidobacteriaceae; genus Telmatobacter. The sequence continues at coordinate 1,013,574 of CAVQBW010000007.1, forward strand.
GAAGCCGGGGGATGTGATGGCGCAGGAGCCGTCCGCAGGCACCCGCGTTGACCAGAGCACCGAGGTAAAGCTGACAATCGCAAAGTAAGTAAACCAGGGACCGGCGAGTTCCTAATCCCTATTCCCTAATCCCTAATCCCTAATCCCTAATCCCTATTTCCTATTCCCTATTCCCTGTCTTACCATGGAGCGCATGAGCTGCTTCCTCTTCAAGACCGAGCCCGATGTTTATTCTTTCGACAATTTCCTTGCCGACAAGGAGACCATCTGGGATGGCGTGACCAATCCAACCGCAGTGAAGCACCTGCGCGAAATGAAGCCGGGAACCATGTGGATCTTCTACCATACCGGCGATGAACGCACCGCCGTAGGCACGGGTACCGTGGTCAGCGTAGACCCCGCCGATCCCAAGGTTCCAGTCGTCAAGGTCAAGGCGGGCAAGCGCCTCAAGCACCCCAAGACACTGGCCGCCATCAAGGCCGAGCCGCTCTTTGCCAACTCGCCGCTCGTCCTTATCGGACGTCTCTCGGTCGTTCCGCTGACCCAGGAGCAGTGGGATTGGTTTGTCGAGTAAGGAAACATTGTGATAAGATTTCCTTGTTTCCTTGCTTGAGGCAAATCATGTTGGCCAAATTGACCGTCAAAAACCAACTAACCCTTCCCAAGGCCGTGATCAGACGATTCGCCGGGGTCGAGTACTTCGACGTCAGCACGGATGGCTCCGCGATCACCCTCAAGCCTCTGCGGCCAAGTCGCCTGGATGAGGTGCGAGCCAAGCTCGAACGGCTTGGCATCACAGAGCAGGATATTACCGACGCCATTGCCTGGGCCCGCCAAAGCCAGTGAATGCTGCCGCCAAAGCAAGAGTCGTCTTCGACACGAATGTCGTTCTCTCCGCGCTGCTGTTTGCCCATGGCCGGTTGAGCTGGCTGGTTGATCCTTGGCAAGCCGAAGCTTGCGTACCCCTCGTCTCGCGCGCGACGGCAGCGGAGTTGATGAGAATTCTCGCGTACCCGAAATTTCGACTTACCGCTGATGAACAGTTGGAAGCCTTGGACGGCTACATCCCTTTTTGCGAGGCAGTCGAGATCGCGGATTCGTGTCCGGTTCTTTGCCGCGACGCCAAAGATCAACCGTTCATCGACCTGGCGCAAATCGGCAAGGCAGGCATTCTGGTCACCGGCGACGAAGACCTGTTGGGCCTGGCTGGACAAACTTCATTTCTCATCGAGAGGCCAGAAGAATATCGGCGCAGAGTCTCCGGCAGCCAAGAAAAACAATGATCAGCTTGGCATCTCTTCAGATACCAGGTAGGAGATTGCAAACTCATCTACTCACTTGAGCTTCTTCATGTCGGGAATGCTATACCCGAATACGCCGCTTTCAGGTGACCATTCGACATTTTCCCCGGATGACCTCGCCAGAAATGGTGCTCCAACAATTTGCACGAACGGACCTTCGCGGTCGGACCAGTTCTTCCCGAATGGTCGTGGAGCATAGCCTGCCACACTTCCCACGATGAGAACAGTCTCATCTTCTAGCAGGTCACCGACACCAATATCCACACAAGGATAGATGTGCTCCGCATCGACAAAAACACGCTCGACTATGTACTCTGCGATTTCTTTTGTTACACGGGGCTTGTCTTTTCCCAGCCATTGAAATGCAAGTCGCCGTGGGAGCGTTCTTTGTGCCTTCTCTTCCGCGAGTTCGACTACTTCTTCAAGTGTCTTCTGCACGAACGCTGTGAATGTTTCGCGATCCACGAAAACTCCTACAATCGACGCTACGGACCTCTATTTCCTATCCCTTGTCTTCCTCGAGCCAGCGTTTGGTGTTGAGCAACTGGCGCTGATCGAGGGCCCAGACTTTGCCGGTCATCTCATCCGGCCCCTTGCCCTCGCGTATGCATTTGTCGAATTCGCCCTGAATAGCTTGCATCTTGGCGTCGAGGTCGTCGATGAAGCTCAGTGCCAGCGCCTCGGGAATCATGGGCAGTTTGGGCGAGCCGAACTCCAGCTTGCCGTGATGACTCAGAATCATGTGCAGAACCAGCGTTTTTAGTTTCGGCGGAAAATCAGGTAGGCTGTCCATCGTGCGTTCGGCCAGCGCCGCCCCCATCTGTATATGGCCGAGCAACGAGCCTTCGATCGTGTACTCGAAGCCGATCTCCCAACTTAGTTCGCGAACTTTGCCGATGTCGTGGAGGACGACGCCGGTCAAAAGCAAATCCCGATCCAACAGCGGATAATGCGGCGCGACGCGGTCGGCCAGCGTGAGCAGGCTGACCACGTGCTCCAGCAGGCCGCCGAGCCAGGCATGATGAAGCTGTTTGGCGGCAGGAGCTTCGCGGTAGGCCTGAGCCAGAGCCGGGTCGTCGAGCATCGCGGTGAGCAGACGCTTGAGATCGGGGTTGGTGAAGCTCGCGACAAAGCCCGTCAGTTGCCGCCAAAGCTCGGCCACGTCGTAGGTGGTCGAGGGCAGCAGATCAGCCTTGTCCACCTCGGTTGCCAGCGCAACACGCAACTGATCGATCTTCATCTGCAGCCGGTCGTCGAAGCGCGAGGCCGAGCCGCGCGCCTTCACCACGTCGCCCCGCTCGAAATCCTTCGCGATGCGCGGGTCTCCCGGTTCCCAGACGCGCCCCTCGAGCTGGCCGGTTTTGTCGCCCAGAATCAGACTCAGATAGGGCTTGTTGTTTTTGGTTGTGCGCTGCTGCTTGGCCAGGACAAGGAAGAACCCGTCGAAGAGCTTGCCTTCGTCGAAGTTGGCCAGATCGGCGATGTAGATATCTTTCATTCTGCCCTGAAGATTAACCCATGGAAGCCCTCTGCGCCAAAAATCGTCGTTTGCCAGCGCTCGCCGCGATACCATGTGAGATAGAACGCGAGGGAATGCGTGCACAAGATGAGCAGATATCTGGCTACGGCAATGATGGCGTCCGCGGGGGCCTGCTCCGCCGCGGCCCCGCCGCCCGCGCACCATTGGGCCATCGTGGTGCATGGCGGCGCGGGCGTCATCGAGCGCGCCGGCATGGACGCCAAAACCGAGGCCGCCTATCGCGCCTCGCTCTCCCAGGCCACCGAGGCCGGGGCAAGGGTTCTCGACCGGGGCGGCACGGCCCTCGATGCCGTCGAGGCTACCATCAAAATCCTCGAGGACGATCCGCTCTTCAACGCCGGCCGCGGCGCGGTTTTCACCGCCGATGGCCGCAACGAACTGGACGCCTCCATCATGGACGGCTCGAATCTGAAGGCAGGCGCGGTGGCCAGCGTCACGCGCACCCGCCACCCCATCAGCCTGGCACGCGCGGTCATGGATAAGACGCCGGACGTCTTCCTGATCGGTGCGGGTGCGGATGCATTTGCCGCTAGGGTGGGCCTGGAGCAGGTCGACCCCAGCTTCTTCTTCACTGAATCCCGCTGGCAGTCGCTCGTCAAACAACTCAAAGAAGAGGGCCGGCCGATCCCGCCTCGTCCTGGCGGCGCGCCACCGCCTCCCGCCGCGCCTGTGGCTCAACTCCCAATGGACGAGTCTCCAGCAGCGCATCGCCATGGCACCGTGGGAGTGGTTGCGCTCGACCGGGCCGGCAACATTGCAGCCGGAACCTCGACCGGCGGTTTGCAGGCCAAAATGCCGGGCCGCGTCGGCGACTCGCCCATCATCGGCGCGGGAACCTACGCATCCAACAAATCCTGCGCCGTCTCCGCCACCGGCACTGGCGAATACTTCATCCGCCTGGGCGTGGCCCGCGAGGTCTGCAATCTGGTCGCCTTCAAGGGCATGAGGTTGCAGCAGGCTGCCGATGAGGTGATTCACAAGGAACTGGAAGAGCTGCACGGCGACGGCGGCGTCATCGCCCTGACCCCCGATGGCCAGACCGCCTTCAGCTTCAACACCCCCGGCATGTACCGCGCCCGCCAGGTGGAAGGCGGCAAGCTCGAAGTCAAAATCTACAACGACGAGCCGTAAGCAATCGCCTAGCATTCAAAAGGGATCGTTTTCTATCAGGGAGGCCGGAGTTACCGGATAATCTCAAACTTTTCCCATTTGCAGTTGCAGACCGGGCAGCGTTCGTGCTCCTCTTCGGTCTCAGAGGTGTAGCCGCAGACCGGGCAGACGTAAAAGTCGCGCGCCTCGGCGATCCAGGAATCCCGCTTTCCGGCCGCCAGCAGGGCAATCGTCTCGCTGTAGAGCCGCGCGTGGGTCTTTTCGGCCTCCAGCGCCCCGGTGAAGGTGCGGATAGCAACCACGTTCTTGTGTTCCGTTGCCTCTTCCAGGAAACCGGGGTACATGGTGTCGATCTCGTACTTTTCGCCGTTCAAAGCAGCCTTCAGGTTTTCCAGGGTGCTCTTCACCTCGACGGGATGAATCTCGCACTCGGAGCGGCTGCCAAGCTGGTGGAGTACCCGGGAGTGATTGGCGGCGTGAATCTGCTCGGCGCGCGCCGCGGCGCGAAAGAGGCTGGCGACGCCGTGCAAATCTTCTTCGTCGGCTTTCACGGCGAAGGCTGTGTACTTGGCATGAGCATTCGACTCGCCCTCGAATGCGGCCAACAAGTTCTGAACGGTGACTAAACTCTCTTCGGCAATGACTGGCATCAGAAAACCTCCCCAACTCCGTTCACGAGACTACGTGGCAGCAATGGGCCGCGCTGTGATGCAGGTTACATACGGTCGTGGAGGCATTCCGGCGGAATCCGGAGTTTCAAAAGGCGCCCCGGTCGAAAAGGCAATCGCTGCACGCTCATCCGGCCTCGGTTAACCTGACGGTTTGTTTGAGCTATAGCGCAACAGCCGGATTTGGAGTGCATTGTGCCGGGACACGACCTCAGTCGTGCCGTAAATGCCGCAAAATCAACGCGGGCCTTCGAGTGGCAGTCTCAGGTACGCCCATCGTGGCTTCGGGGTTGTCCCCGATGGGATGCGGTCGGGACCAAGAACCTTCGAGAGATTCCCGCGATGGCGGATATTCCCTAAATGGGATGCGGAGTCGTGCTGCGGGCGCCGGTTACATTGTCAGGGGGATCGGTGAAGGATTTGCCTCCACTGTAGGCGAATTTCTGGTAGCCGGTGCCAACCTTGCGGATCGCATCCTTCCAGCCATCGTCCCAGCTCACTTGCGCTTCGCCGTCTACGTAGACCCACGTGCCGTGCGCGTCGCCCATCGACTTCTTCGCATCGCCGTTCTCCTCAAGCGTGATGAAGAAGTTGCGTCCGTTTCCATCGCCTACTTCCCACTTCCCAATGAAATGGCCTCGGGACGGCCACATCGGGTTGACGGAAATGCTCGCGCCTTCGCCCTCTCCGGCCGCGGGAAACTCCACGCGCGCAATGTCGGCGAGATTGAAGCTCTGCCGGTGGCCGTCCTTGAAGACGATCACAATTGTGCCCGCGCCGCTCTTCGAGACGTGAGCGGGCGTCTTGGCGAAGCCGGCGGGAACCGCAAGACAGAGGATGGTGGCCAGGCCGGCCACGCTGAGGATTGACCGCATAACATTCTCCTTTGCAATCAGGGGCGCAGCGGTGATCCTGGTTTGGCCGCGTCCATCTTAAACTACGCGGGCCGCGGGTCGATTGTTCCCTGAAATCGCTTTGATCTTGCGGACAGCAGAAAGGCCATCCCGCGAGAGGGACGGCCTTTGCGCTGCGACAGGGGCTCCGCAGACTACTTCGCCTCGTTCCGCGCCTCCGCCTTCTGTACCAGCACCTTGTGGGCGTGGTCTTCCAGGGCTTGGGCCTCGGGCAGGTAGGTGAGAGCCTTTTGGATCATCGGATCCCATTCGGCCATCGTACGCAGCCCTTCAGATTCGCCAAACTGAATAATGAAGATCTTGTCCTTGATGTTGATCTTCACCCAATCCATCACGCCGTTCAGGTCGGCTTCGGTCCAGGGAATATTCTGGCTGGTGAGGTACTTCTTGAACTCCGCCAGCACCGCGTCGTCCACCTGGAAGTTCTTGTCCACGTTGTGGTTGGCTACATAGAGTGGGGCGAAGTGAAAGAAGACATCCTTATAGAGCAGCAGATCCTGGAAGCGGTTGCTCTTGGGGCCTTCAATCTTCTCATCCGGAGTGATGCCGCCGCCGCCGTAGACGGTGCGGCCTGCGTCGGTGAACTTGACCTCCCGGTCGCGCAGATCGGTCGGCTGCTCACCGCCCTGGCTGTAATAGTCGTAAAGGGAGACGCCGGCGTAGTTGCGCTGGATCAGCCGCCCCGAAGGGGTGTAGTAGTGGTAGGTGGTCAGTGCCAGGCCGGTGTCTTCGCTCAGGTTGTAGACCGTCTGCACCAGGCCCTTTCCAAAGGTCGTCTCGCCCGCAATGAGGGCTCTGTCATGGTCCTGCAAGGCGCCGGAGACAATCTCTGCCGCCGATGCCGTGCCATGATTGACCAGCACCACGATGGGGAAGGTTTTGCCGCCGTTGCCGTGGGTCGCCGTGTAGTTCTGATCGGGAAACGCCCGCCCGCGCTGGCTGACGATGTCCTGTCCCTTGGCCAGCAGATGGTCGCATACTTCCACTGCCTGGCTTAGCAGGCCGCCGGGGTTGCCGCGCAGGTCGAAAATCAGCCCTTTCAAGTTGCCAAAGCCGTCGATGGCCTTGAGCACATCCTGGGCGGTGTCCTCCTGGAACTGCGTCAGGTGGATGTAGCCCACGCCGGGCCGGATCTCGAAGGCAATGTCCACGGAAGAGTGGGGAATTTCGTCTCGCACCAGGTCGAAGACCAGCGGCTTGGGCTGCCCGTCGCGGATCATGGTCGCCTGCACATGGGTGCCTCTCGGGCCTTTGAGCGCATTGGCCACCATATCGGTCGAGTTCAGACTGTCGGGAATCTTGCCATCCACGCTCACCGGCTTGCCGTCCACGGAGGCGATCACGTCGCCGGGATGAATGCCCGCCTTGAATGCCGGAGACCCCTCGAAGGGAAAGACGACATAGACCTTATTGTTCTGCTGCTGGATGGTCATGCCCACGCCGTAGTAGCGGCCATGCTGCTCCTCGCGCATCTTGGCGTAGGCCTTTGGATCGTAGAAGTTGGAGTGCGGGTCCAGCACCCGCAACATTCCCGGAATCGCTCCGTCGTAGATGGCGGTGTCTGCCTTGTCGCCCTCGATCGGCTCGGCGTAGTCCTGCTCCACAATCGCGTACACGTTGGTGAAGTTCCGCAGGCTGTCGCGCAACTGGCTTTCGTCGGTCGCGGACTGTGCCCCAACCTTGCTCTGCAAGACACTGCCCGTGACGGCGCAGACGGCGAAAAAGAGAATCAGGCTGACGAGGGCGCGACGGGCGCGGGCATTCATAGGCGGGAGAAACCTCCGGACTGCGGCGCGGCCGGCGCGTGCCAGATGCGGCCCGGAACAGCAGTCTTAGGGTTAAAGTATACCACTGTGATCTTTGACTCCCGCCGCGGCCTTCCGATAGCCGCGCGTGGGGCAATTGCCGCTTCGGGCCTCCCCGAGCACCGGACGCCACCGGCGAGCGATCATTTGGCGCCGGGGCAAGGGAGGGATCTTTGCTTTTCGGGTTGGTGGCGTTCTGCGAACGGCTAGCCGCGTGGCGCGTTGCGGGGGTGCAGGAAGTGTTGCACGCGAAGCTGCCGGATTGAGCGGGCTTCTTATTGGGACTCAGCGTCGGAGATGGTCGAATCCCGTTTTCCAAAAGCGGGATTTGGTGTAATTGGCTACACTGTTCGTATGAAGCCAGCAGTTTCTCGCGCCCCGCGCAATCGAACGCTCACCCTCAATGACGAAGACCACGTTTGTCTGCGTCCGCGATTGCTCGAGTTCGAATCCCCTGTCGAATTGGAGACTTGCATCGATCGAACAATTCTAGGGGATTCACTCAATATTCTTCCCCTGCTTCCTCGCAAGATGGTGGATTTACTTATCGTCGATCCTCCATATAACCTGACGAAGTCGTTTAATGGAACAGATTTCAAGAAACGTTCATCCCACGAGTATGAGGTTTGGCTTCATTCTTGGATCAGGCTAGCTCTTCCCACCCTCAGACCAACCGCATCTATCTATCTTTGCAGCGAATGGCGGTCTTCTGGAGCAGTGCAGCGAGTACTCGATGAATACTTTCACGTACAAAACAGGATTACCTGGGAACGGGAAAAAGGGCGTGGCGCAACACATAATTGGAAGAATTGCTCAGAGGATATTTGGTTTTGCACCGTATCCGACGATTTCTGGTTCGATGTAGATGCAGTAAAGCAAAAACGCAGAGTAATCGCCCCATACCGGGACGAGAACCGAAAACCCAAGGATTGGGATCAAGAAGAAGACGGAGGGTTCCGCGTCACGCATCCATCAAATCTTTGGAACGACATATCGGTGCCGTTTTGGTCGATGCCTGAGAATACCGACCACCCTACTCAGAAGCCAGAGAAGCTTATCGCCAAGCTGATACTCGCAAGTTCAAGACCTGGAGATATAGTGCTTGATCCTTTTTTAGGATCTGGAACAACCTCAGTTGTTGCCAAGAAACTTGGACGCCGTTTCATCGGGATAGAGATGGAAGAGGAATACTGCCTCTTAGCTGAGAGACGGCTTCGCCTTGTGGGTCAAGATACTTCAATCCAGGGCTATTCTGGCGGGGTGTTCTGGGAAAGGAACTCTCTGGCCTTTCAGCAGAAAAAACGGTCAACCGATCAACTTTCGGCTACGATGCAGAATGCTCTATTTGAAAGGTAGAGATGAAAAGCAAGCTGTTTCACACGGACGAATATCTCGCCATCCAGACGCGAGTACGAGACCTCATCAATGGCAATCCAGACTTTTTGTCGCAAAACACCGCACGGAGCCCAAGAGCGGCCGGGGATGCCATCGAAGACATTGTTGGAAGGTCTTTCGATCAAATACTTGGTCCCGTTTGCTCTGAATACTCTTCTGATTTTGCTCGAAGAGCCATGGCGGATGTCGCATTCAAGGATGTGGATGGCCTTTATTACATAGTCGATGTCAAAACGCATAGAGAAGATACGAAATTCAATATGCCGAATTTGACATCAGTTGAGCGCCTATCCAGGTTCTATGAGGATGACAGTAACTTTTTCACTATATTGATGATCAGCTATGACGTTGCGGGCAATACCGCTAAGGTTTCTGAAGTGAAGTTTGTCCCGATAGAGTTTCTTGGTTGGGATTGTCTGACTATTGGGGCTCTGGGGTGGGGGCAGATTCAGATAGCCAATTCCAACTTCATAACCGTGCACCCGGGATACTCCAGAAAGCAATGGATGCTGGAATTCTGCGATGTAATGCTCGAATTCTATCCTAAAGAAATCGCCAAGATTGGAGATAGGGTTGCACGTTTCGAGCAAGTCCGGGAGTTTTGGAGAAACAAGGCCGAATCGTAGTATTGTCCAGGTGCCGGCTCCGCCGTGTTGCGTCGCAGCACCTATTCGGCGTTCTTCTCCCAGCGCTTGGGGCGCTTGTTCTGCTGCAAAACCCTCTTGCGCAGGCGGAGGGATTTGGGCGTCACTTCCACGACCTCGTCCTCGGCGATGAACTCGATGGCCTGTTCCAGATTCAGTGCACGGTAGGGCACCAGGCGGATGGCCTCGTCGGCGCTCGAGGCGCGCATGTTGGTCATATGCTTCTCGCGCACCACGTTCACGTCGAGATCGTTGTCGCGCGAGTGCTCGCCGACGATCATGCCCTCGTAGACCTCGACGCCCGCGCCGACAAACAACATGCCGCGCTCCTGCAGGCCGTTCAGCGAATAGGTCGTCGTCAGTCCCTGGCGGTCGGAGATCAAGGCGCCCGTGGGCCGCTGCGGAATCTCGCCCTGATAAGGGATGTAGCCGTCGAAGAGCGCATTCATCACGATGGTGCCGCGCGTCTCGGTGAGCATCTCGCTGCGCAGGCCGATGATGCCGCGGCTAGGCACACGAAACTCCATGCGCACGCGGCCAGAGCCGTGATTGTGCATCTTCGTCATCTCGCCCTTGCGGGGTCCGAGCTTCTCGATCACCGTGCCGGTATAGGCCTCGGGGACATCAATCGTGAGATGCTCGACCGGCTCCATGCGCGTGCCGTCCACAGTTTTTGTCACGATCTCCGGCCGGCCGGCGGAAAGCTCGAAGCCCTCGCGGCGCATCATTTCGATGAGAATCGCCAGTTGCAGTTCGCCGCGGCCAAGTACCTTGAAGGTGTCCGGCGAGCCGGTATCTTCGACGCGAATGCTGACGTTGGTCAGCAGCTCTTTTTCCAGCCGCTCACGCAGGTTGCGGCTCGTTACGTACTGGCCTTCCCGGCCGGCAAAGGGCGAGTTGTTGACGCTGAACTGGATCGCAATGGTCGGCTCGTCGATCACAATCAGCGGCAGCGGCGACGGGTTTTCGACACTGGTGATGGTCTCGCCGATGGTGATGCCCTCGACGCCGGCCACGGCCACAATGTCGCCCATGGTGGTTTCCGTGGTCTCGATTCGCTTGAGGCCGCTAAAGGTGAACAATTTGGTAATGCGTGTCTTCATCAGGCTGCCGTCGCGCTTGGAGATGGTCACGTCGTCGCCGGCGTGCAGCGTGCCCTGAAAAACCCGGCAGATGGCAATGCGGCCAAAGTAATCGGAGTAATCGAGATTGGTGACCAGAATCTGCAACGTGCCTTCCGCGTCGCCGGTCGCTGGCGGAATCGTCGAGACGATGGTCTCGAAGAGCGGCTGCAGATTCACGCCAGGAATCGCAGGATCGAGGCTCGCCGTGCCCGCCTTGGCCACCGCGTAAAGTACCGGAAAATCCAGTTGCGATTCCTCCGCATCGAGGTCGATGAAAAGATCGTAAATCTCGTCGAGCACTTCCTGAGGGCGTGCGTCGGGGCGGTCAATTTTGTTGATCACGACGATGGGCTTGAGCTTGGCTTCGAGAGCCTTGGCCAGTACATATCGGGTCTGCGGCAGCGGGCCTTCGGCCGCGTCCACCAGCAGCATCACGCCATCCACCATTTTGAGCGCGCGTTCGACCTCGCCGCCGAAATCGGCGTGGCCCGGCGTGTCCACGATATTGATCTTGCCGCCTTCAAAGACGATGGCCGTGTTTTTGGCCAGGATCGTGATGCCCCGCTCCCGCTCCAGTTCGTTCGAGTCCATCACCCGCTCGGCCACCTGCTCGTTGGCGCGGAACGTTCCGGACTGCCGCAGCATGGCGTCAACTAATGTAGTCTTACCGTGGTCTACATGGGCAATGATGGCGATATTGCGTATCGTCTGCGTCACAGGGGAGCTTTTTCCTTCTCTTGGGTTCGGCCGCTTGGGCCATGGGGTTGGAAGACAAGAATAAGACGTTTCACCGCACACTGCGGCACCTTCCATTGTATCAGCAGGAGAGAAATGCCGGCTGCGACCGGGCGATCCCGTGCCTGCTGCTTTTAATCGATGGAACGAGACCCTCCATTCCGATCAAGCTCAAAACCAGATGCAAAGTCATCTCAGGCCGCATCCGTTAAACTGAACAGTGGAATGCGGCGTTCGCGGCACCCGAGAGCGCCTGGAAATGGAGCTTCCCTTGACTGAAAACCCAGCGGTAGAGACTACTGAAAAGACAGCGGCAGAGACCACTTACGATGTGGCGATTATCGGCGGCGGGCCGGCCGGCTACACGGCGGCCATTCGCGGCGCGGAGTACGGGCTGAAGGTCGCGCTGATTGAAAAGACAGACAAGCTGGGCGGAACCTGCCTGCACGTCGGCTGCATACCCACCAAGGCTCTGCTCTTCAACGCCGAGATCTGGGACCACCTGCAGCACGCCGCCGAATTCGGCATCGGTTTCGGTGAAGGGGGCATCGGCGCGCCCACGCTCGATTGGTCCGCTGTGCTCCGGCGCAAAGACGCGATCATCACCAAGCACGTCAAGGGCCTGGACTTCCTGATGAAGAAGCACAAGATCGCGGTCGTGACCGCCTCTGGCCGACTTACCGGCCCGGCGACAGCCGGCGTTCACACCGTCGAGGTGAAAGCTGCAACTGGCGAAACGAGTTCGGTGAAGGCAAAAAACGCCATCCTCGCCACCGGCTCCGAGGCCAAGATGCTGCCCGGCCTCAAGGCCGATGACCGCATTCTGACGAACATCGAGATCCTGGCCTTGAGCGCGGTCCCCAAGTCGCTCATCGTCATTGGCGCGGGCGCGGTGGGCATGGAGTTCGCCTCGCTCTTTCGCACCTTCGGCTCCGAGGTGACCATCGTCGAGTTCCTGCCACGCGTGGTTCCGGTCGAGGACGAAGAGATCTCGAAGGAGATCGCGCGCCTTTTCAAGAAGCGCGGCATCGACATCAACACCGGAGCCAAAGTTGAAAAGGTCGAAAAGACCGAGACCGGCGTTCGCGTGACCTTTACCGACGCGAACGGCAAGACGCAAGTCAAGGAGGCCGAAAAGGTCTTAGTCGCTGTGGGACGGGCCGGGCTGACAGGCAACCTTGGCGTCGAAAAGACTCGGATTGAGCTCGAACGCGGCCTCATCAAGGTCAACGAAGCGCAGGAGACGGCCGAACCCGGCGTCTTTGCCATCGGCGACATTGTGGCCGGCCTGCCGCAACTGGCGCATGTCGGAGGGATGGCCGGCATGGTCGCCGTCGCCAAGATCGCCGGCCGAAAATTCCGTCCCATTCGCCGCGACCGCATCCCCGGCTGCACTTATACCGAGCCGCAGATCGGGTCGGCGGGCCTCACCGAAGCGCAGGCCAAAGAAAAAGGCTACGAGGTCAAGGTGGGCAAGTTCCCGTTTGCGGGCAACGCCAAGGCCACCATCCTCGGCAACCACGATGGCTTCGTGAAGATCGTCTCCGAAGCGAAGTACGGCGAGATTTTAGGCGTACACATTCTTGGCCCCCAGGCCACGGAGCTGATCGCCGAAGCCGTCGCCGTGATGGAGTTGGAAGGAACGGTCGAGGAACTGATGTTCACTATCCACGCGCACCCCACGCTGGCCGAGTCGCTGCTCGATGCTTATGGCGCGGTAGAGGGCATGGCGATTAACGCGTAAGATGGGTGAGTGAGTGCGCATGGCAAGGCGCGTCTTTGCTGAGTTAGCCCTACACCCGGTCCAACTCGGCAAACAGGTCGGCAAGAATAATGCGAATCGGTGTCTCCGGAATTGCGAGTTCACCGGAGCGCGAGAGTTCCAGACCGGCTTCTGTACCGCGATAGCCTACCCGGGCATTGGGGTCGATCACCCAGACATGTTCGATGCCGAAAGCGAGATACTCTGCGACTTTGGCTGCCGTGCGCCGTAACGTGTCTTCAGGCGACAGAATCTCGATGACCAGAAGCGGCGGGTGCGTGAGTATGCGTTCCCTTGGCGCGCCCGAGCGCAGGACGGTGAGGTCGGGCACGCGGAAGCGGTCACTCCGGGTTTGCACGCGCTGCTCGGGAAGACAAATAATGCCCCATTCTGCGCGGTGGTTACTGAAGATCGCCGTCAAAATTCCTTGCAGAAATGCATGCTCAAACTCGCCCAAGTCGCGCTCCTCGAGGACGCCGTCCACATACTCGCAGTCGTGCTCGAAGACCGTCGATAAGTACTGCTCGACGGAGACAGGTGGGTCGAAGACGGGCTGCGTAGCCATGGAGATAGTATCCTCCAAAACCGGTGCTTTTGCTAGAGTTCCGTCGATTGGCTCGTCGCCAGCGCCTTCGCCTTGGCAATAAACTCCGCCAGCGGCATGGAACCCTGATCGCCCTTACCTCGGGTGCGAACACTGACCGCGCCGGCCTCCTGCTCCTTGTCGCCGAAGACGAGGATGTAGGGCGTCTTCTGGTTGGCGAAGTCGCGAATCTTGCCGTTCATCTTTTCGTTGCGGTCGTCCACTTCCACGCGGAGGCCCGCCTCTTTTAACTCCCGCTCGACCTTACGAGCATAAGTATGATGCCGCTCGCTGATGGGCACGAGACCCACCTGCACCGGCGCGAGCCACAGCGGGAAGGCTCCTGCGTAGTGCTCGATGAGCACGCCAAAGAAGCGCTCGACCGAGCCGAAGAGCGCCCGGTGCACCATCACCGGCTGATGCCGCTCGCCATCCTCGCCGACATATTCAAGCTCGAAGCGCGCCGGCAGGTTGAAGTCGACTTGCACCGTGGAAAGCTGCCAAAGCCGGCCGAGAATATCGACCAGCTTTACATCGATCTTGGGGCCGTAGAAGGCCGCTTCGCCAGGGAAGGTCTTGACGGTCAGGCCGCGGCTGGTGAGCACGTTTTTGAGTGCGCCTTCGGCGTTCGCCCAGTCAGCCTCAGTGCCAATGAAGTCGCCCGCCTTGTTTGGGTCGCGTGTAGAGAGCTCGACGCGAAACTCGTTGAAGCCGAAGGTCCTGAGCACAGCTTCAGCGAAGTCGAGGCAGGCGATGACCTCGCCTTCAAGCTGTTGCGGCGTACAGAAGATGTGGGCGTCGTCCTGCGTAAAGCCGCGCACGCGCAACAGGCCGTGCATGGTGCCGGAGCGCTCGTAGCGGTAGACATTGCCGAACTCAGCGTAGCGCTGCGGGAGATCCCGATAGCTCTTGGGCGAATTCTTGTAGATCAGGATGTGGCCGGGACAATTCATCGGCTTCAGCCGATATTCGGCGTCGTCCAGTTCCATCGGTGGAAACATGTCCTTGGAGTAGACGCCGTCGTGACCCGAGACCTTCCAAAGCTCCCGGCGCATGACGTGCGGAGTATAGACGAGCAGATAGCCGCGGCGCAGGCACTCTTCGCGCATCCAGTCTTCCATCACCTTGCGGATGATTGCGCCCTTGGGATGCCAGAAGATCAACCCCGCGCCGGCCAGTTCCTGAATGCTGAAGAGATCCAGTTGCTTGCCCAGCAGGCGATGGTCGCGCTTGGCCGCCTCTTCCAAGCGCGTAAAGTGGGCGTCCAGGTCCTTCTTGCTGAAAAACGCTGTGCCGTAGATGCGCTGCAACTGCGGATTCTTTTCGTCGCCCAGCCAGTAGGCGCCGGCTAGGTTGGTCAGCTTGATGGCCTTCACGCGGCCCGTCGATGGCACATGCGGGCCGCGGCAAAAGTCGACAAAGTTGCCGTTGCGATAGAAACTCACCTGGTCGCCGGGAACGGTAAACTTGGTCACGAAGTGGGACTTCATAAAGTCGCCGTCGCGTTCGAAGCCTTCCAGGCTCTTATCTCTCGGAGCAAATTCATGGACGAACGGTTCATCGCGCGCAACCACCTCGGCCATCTTGGCCTCGATCAGCGCCAGATCCTCGGGGACGAAGGGCTTCTCGCGATAAAAATCGTAGAAGAAGCCAGAGTCCGTAGCCGGTCCGTGGCCCAGCTTGGTCTCGGGAAAAAGCTCCAGCACCGCCGTGGCCAGCACGTGGGCAGCGGAGTGGCGCACCACCTTCAGCGCCTCGGGGTCCTGCTCCCTGACCAGCTCAAGCCGCGCATCTGCAGTGAGCGGCGTAGTCAGGTCCACCATGCGCGGGGCGGCCGCATCCTCGGTGGCATACATCGCTGCCTCGGATTGCGCATCGGCGTCGAGGCTCTTCTTCACTGTGTCGCCGACAGGCGTCAGGCGCGCCGCCACGGATGCAGCGGCGAGACGGGGCGAGATCGAATTGGCAATATCGAGGGGCGTTGTGCCGGCGGGCACTTCGCGAATGGTTCCGTCGGGCAGGTGTACGGCGATTGTCTGCGTGCTCATGGGCATAAGGTTCCTGGGGTCTCCGGATGCAGCAGTCGGGCGGGCCGGCTGATGCAACTCTTCAGGATATACCGGCCGGCACGCTC
The DNA here is from genome assembly GCA_963710875.1 of uncultured Acidobacteriaceae bacterium. Lineage (GTDB taxonomy): Bacteria > Acidobacteriota > Terriglobia > Terriglobales > Acidobacteriaceae > Telmatobacter. The sequence continues at coordinate 1,029,289 of CAVQBW010000007.1, forward strand.
ACTTTCCCGCTTTTTCCTCGTGGTACTCCATCTCGGTATTGATGGCCCAGATGTTTTCCTTGGTGGTTACGCCGTTGACGATATTCTCGACGGCGGTCATGGCGGTCAGCATGGAGTGGTCCTGATTGTTGTATTTGTGCATGCCGTTGCGGCCCACCATAAATAGATTTTCGAAGCTGTCGGTGTACTTGCGAATTACGTCAAATCGGTCATAGCTGCCGAAATAAGCCGGATAAGTCTTAGGAACATGGACAACGTGCGCGTCCTCAACATCCTCAGCCTTGAGAATTCCAATCTTCGCGATCTCTTCGATTGCAAACCTGGCCATCTCCTCGTCTGGCAGCTTCCAGAGCGGATCGGTGTCATTGCAGAAGTATTCCAGGCCTATCCAGACCTTGCCGGAGCTGGCGACCAGCCAGGGGCTCCAGTTATTGAAGATCTGGAGACGGCCGACAACCACGTCCGGCTCCTGTATATAGATCCAGTTGTCCTTGAGCGGGGCGCCGTCTGTTTCGGCGACAGCGAGTTTGCTGGCAAGCAGGCCTACGGTAATGAAGTCCCGGTACATGAGGCCTTCGGCGACCTCGACGACCTCGGCGGGAACAGGCGTGGAGATAGCGCGAATCAGATCGCGGACCGGCATGGTGGAGAAGAAATAGTCGCCTGCATAACTAACGCGTTCGCCTGCTTCGCTGGTGCCTTCTACGGAAACTACTTTGTTCCCCTCCACATGGACGCGCTCGATATGGCACCCCAAGTGGATCTCGCCGCCGGCGCCACGAACAAGATCGGCCGCATGTTCCCAAAGCTGGCCAGGCCCGAACTTGGGGTAGAGGAACCTCTCGATCAGCGAAGTCTCGGTTCTCTTTTGCGCGATGCCGGCGGAGTTCCTCGAACCAAAGGTCTTCGTGAGGAAATGCTTTACCACACCCTTCAATGAAAGTCCCTTGATACGCTGTGCGCCCCACTCCGCGCTGATCTCGCGGCAGGGCACGCCCCAGACCTTTTCCGTATACGATTTGAAGAAGGTGAGGTAGAGCTGTTTGCCGAAGCGATTAATGATGAAATCCTCGAGTGTGTGCTCCTCCCGCTGAGGCAACAGCGCCGAGCGCATATAACTGACACCGCAACGAAAGGTGCGGACCAGCCCCATGTTCCTGAAGGTCGCGGCAGTGAGGCTGATGGGATAGTCGAAGAAGCGGCGCAGGAAATAGATGCGGCTCTTGCGCTGGCGGACCAGCATGACAAGGTCCTCGGCTTGAGGATCGCGAGCCGCGTTGGATGAGGGCAGATCGCGCTTCTGCCCCTGATAGCGCAGCTCCCCGTCCTGGATTGTGCCGGCTTCGACCGGCATCAGATCAAGCCACCAGCGCATGACGCGGTCCGACTTCGAGAAGAAGCGGTGGCCGCCGATATCCATACGGTTGCCCTTATAGCGGACGGTCCGCGAGATACCGCCGATCTCCTGGCTGGCTTCCAGCAGAATCGGCTTGATACCCGAAGTCCGCTGTAACTCGATCGCGGCGGTGAGTCCGGCAGGGCCTGCACCGATGATGATCGCCGTGCCTTGTTTCATGAGATTGCCCCGTCCTTCACAGGTGAGTTCGGATGAACCGCCAATCGCCCGTGGTCAACGACGAATGAAAGCTCCCAGGAAAATGGTTCCGCAAATTCTTCTGCTGGGCGAAGGCGAAACATCGCGTTGGAAGAACTGACGCAGGTTGACTCTTGGCTCGAGGAGACTGTCACTCCGGCATTTCGTGCTATCGGACGAAAAACGGCTCATGGATGCTCCTGCTCGTAAACTGTGTAGGTTCCTAGCGAGCCCCCTGACTTTGGCGCAAAGGAATGTATCTCGACTACGCCCAGGTTCCGAGCTTTGGCCTGATCGAGTTTGTTGCCGGCATGAACAAGAATCACCGGGAACCGAGAGTTGCCGCGCGCTCTTCTGAGATCATTAAGGGAAGTTACTCTGTCCGCATCGTATTTCGAATTCCACACCGCGAAGGAACACAAGCCCGAGCAAGCCGATTGATAGGCCGAGGGTCGCTCCATGTATCCGAGCACCGCGAGACTGTAAAAGCCGTCGATTGCAAGCGGGTTCCTGTCCAGGCCCTGTTGCTTTAGCCAGCAGCTTGCCTCCTTCGCATGAGAGAAAGGGTGAACCCAAGCCGACGCGGAGGCGTAGATCGCCGTCAATGCCTGAAATGAGAGAATCAAAAGAATCACAGCCGAGGCAACCGGTCGCGGGAGCCATTGCCTGACTGTCTTTTCCGGCACTGTGTAGGCATCAATCAACAAAGCAATTATAAGGATGGCAAAGATAAGCCCCAAGTGGTGCAAAGTAGGGACGTGAACCGTGGCGGCCATGGCGATCAGGACCAGAGTCGAGGCGGCGAGGAAAAAGAGGCGGGCCTGGCTCTCGCGTAATGCTCCGGCCACCAGGAGAAATAGGGCCAGGGAAAGCCCTGAGGCCAGGGCCGAGGGATGATCCTGCGGATCAAGCCATTTACGCATGCCAGCCGGGATGGCCGCCGGCGTAGCCGGAAGAAGAGCCCTCCAGGCTCCCCCCTCCGCGAGAAGAAAGTTATAACTCAAGGATTGCGGCGCCTTGCCGTAGTGCGGAGTGTAAGAGTCGCTCGGAGGGCGCACGGTAAAATAGGCGATCGCGACACTTGTGAGCAACACCAGGGATGCAACCCGGAACTCAGTCTCCCGGAATAGCTTTCCTATATCTTTCCAGTGATCGAGCTTAGCGAAGCAATACGCCCAAAGGGCAAGGGTTGCCGCAATGGGGATTGCGAAGAAATGCGTGTTGATCGATAACGCAAGGAACAGAATGGCCAGCTTCCGGTGCTGGCGCTCTCCCAGCAGGCAGCGGACAGCGGCGGTCAGCAGCAATGTCGCAAGCATATAACTTCTAGCTATCTGGCCATAGTTGTAAAAGACGACAAACGAGAAGACTGTCAGTGCCCGGATAGTCCAATGCAGCTTGCGGGCAGAGAGAATGAGCCACGCCTCTGTCACGGCGAACAGGTAGTTGATTACTTGTATGCTCACGGGGTTCCACGATATGTGGGCGGGAATATACAAGAGCAGGTACCAGAGCGCAGGATGCCCTTCGTACCGCAGGTTATGAAATAAATCGACGACAGAATGGCTGTCGCGGGCAATCAGCCACGCCTGCATTTCGTCGCTCCACAACACACGGCGAGTCGTAATCACCGCCAAAAGGAGAGCGTACAGGCCAAAGAACGACCACTCAAAAGGGCCATTGTGCTTGCTGCCCATTGCCAGAGACGATTGATTGCCGCAATCGGACCGGAAAGAGGCGCTATTTGTTGAATGATGCGCCTCGGGCGTCTGCTCCGCCTGCATGATCGGGTTTGGCAAAAGGTCTTCAGAGTTTCGATCGCACGCACGACTGCGCCGCAAGTGCTTCGCGCCGCCCAAGATCACGGGTTCCTCACGCAGTCATCGGTCAACCGGATTGGCGTTCCCATATCGACGACTTCAAAATCGGTTACTTTCAGGTCTGCCAGATCGCTGGGGCCGAAGTCCATGTCGGCGTACTTCGCCTTGGTGTCCGCGTCGTTCTGCGCGGTAAGGGCGATGTTGCCGCCGTCTGAGAGGAACATGCCGTATTTCTGCATGGCTCGCGCGACGACCTGTGCCGCCGGCGTCAGTTTCGACATGTCGAACGAGGCCTTCAGGCGGAAGCGCGCCCCCATCGGAGGAGCGGTTATCGGCCCGCGGGGAGCGCCGGCGTGCGTGGCCGGATGCACATAGACGTGCGCGCGAATCCGCGAATTGGGGAGAATGAAGCGGATGGCATGATTGATGCTTCCCGAGGCGAGTTCGTCGGCATTGAAGAGCAGAGGAGCGATCGGGAGTCCCGCGGCGTCGGCGCTGGTGCATTGATCTCCGCGGCCTGACGGCGGATAGATACGGTTCAGATCCCATACGGCAACAAAGTTAGCTGTGATCGCGTTCTCCGCATAGTTAGCCTGGTAGGCTTCGTAGAGTTTGCCCTGCCCGCGGTCCACCACGATAAGGTGGCAATCGCCCTGATCGATATCGCACTGATATCCCGTCTGCCCTTCCATGCCGCCTCCGGCAGGAAGCGGAATGGTCGTGATGTGGTCGGAATCGAGCGCGCCTGGCCCCGGTCCTTTGAAGGAGACATGCGGAGTCTTGGCGTCCGCCTGTAACACCCGGATGGAGAAATCCACTTGCATCCGGTTGTTGTGTCCCCAGCCGCCCGCATCCGCCAGCCAGGCAATGATAGCGCCGGACTGGGGATCGAGGCGCGCGTGGCTCACATCCTGCGTCCAGATCGAGCCGGGGGGGAAGTAGGCTGCGGGCGCGGCGATGTGCTCCAGCTTGGCCGCCCTCACCTTCACGATGTGGTTGTGAAGGCCGTAGCCAGTCACAATGGCCCCGACTCCCAGTATGGAAATGAGCAGTTGTCTCTTGTGGATCATGACAGCTCAATGCTCCTCTCATCGGCGCGAATCATTCAATATAATTCTACATCCGGTCATTTCCCGCGGAAGTTGCGTAGGGATCCGCCAGAGTTGAATCCCCGGTTGCGGGCGATGTGCCTTGCGCGGCCGGAAGATTTGAATTCCAGATACTCCAAAGCGGGCCGCGCGTAAAGAGAAAGCTGTAGAGACCGGCGACGGCCGCCGCCTTGAGCACGAGCAGCGCGCTGGCCGGAGCTGCGAAACGATGCAGCAGGGGAATTCTGAAGCGGAGTGCGGCGAAAGCGATGGTCCAGAAGAGGACCTGGATAGCGCCGAATACCGCATAGATCGGCGAACGGCCCGAAAGCGCCAGCGTGGAGACGAGCAGAAGGACGGTTAGATAAGGCACGATCAGGCGCATGACCTTGTGCGAGAAAAGCTGAAGGAACACAGGATTTCGCGGAGTCAGCGTCCACGGCGCCAGATGGAAGAGCTGGAAGTTTCCCGCCAGCGTCCGCACCTTGCGATGGAATTCGTCTTGAATTCTCATTGGCCAGATATCGTAGACGCGGGCTCGCGAATCGAGGACCGACCGGTAGCCCTGGCGGATGATCGACAGTGGCTGGAACATGTCATCCAGGATGATGCCGGCTGGCAGCGGCGCCGCGAGTTCGCGGCGAATCGCGTAGAAACCTCCATACACGCCGGCCGGGGAGCCGCAGATCGACTCGCAGGTCCTGATCCACTTCTCATAACGCCAATAGAGTCCGCTGACAGCCGCGGAGGCCTCATCGTGGCATTCCCTGCGCAGAATCAGCTCGCCGGTCGCGCATCCGACCTTCGGATCGGCGAAGTTGGCAACCAACTGTTGAATCGCGCCGGGAGCGATCTCGGGCCGGATATCGACAAATAGAACCACCTCAGCGGTGGCTTGCGCCACGCCCGCATTGACGGCGACCGCCTTGCCGCATTGCTCCGGCAGGACGATGGCCGTAAGCCGCGGATCGTGCTGGCGAGCCAGCAACTCCGCCGTGCCGTCGGTTGAGCCATCCGAGACGATGATGATTTCTTTGATATGGGGGTAGTCGAGGCCGAGCAGGTGCTCGATCTTGCGCGGGAGCAGCGGCGCGCCGTTATGCACCGCGAGCACGATACTTACGCTGGGAGAGATCGGATTCGCTGTCCAGGGCCGTGGCCGCAGCCGCGCGAGCAGCCACATGATGGCGGGGTATCCTGCGTAGGTGTAGAGAATGCCGATCAGCGACAGCCAGAAGACGATTCTCACTGGGCGCCCCTCCGCAGAATGATGGTCTTGATGGTCTCAAACATGATGAGCAAGTCGAGACCAATCGAGTGGTTCTTCACGTAGTAAAGATCGTATTCCAGCTTCCGCTTGGTCTCCTCCAGGCTTGCTCCGTAGCGATAGCGCACCTGTGCCCATCCTGTAATTCCTGGGCGAATCATGTGCCGCAGGTCGTAGAAGGGAATCTCCTTGCTGAGCCACTGCACAAACTCCGGGCGCTCCGGACGGGGGCCGACAAAGGCCATGTCTCCGCGGAGGACATTCCAGAGCTGTGGAATCTCGTCGAGCCGGGTGCTTCGCATGAACCTGCCGATTCGAGTGACCCGCGGATCGTCCTTGCTGGCCCACACCGCCCCGTTTGCCTCGGCGCCCTGGCGCATGGTGCGGAACTTGTAAGCGGTAAACGGACGACCGCTCCGCCCGACGCGCGTCTGGCTGAAAAGGATGGGGCCCGGCGAGGAAAGGCGCACCGCAAGAATGATCATTGGCAGGAACGGCAGGCAAATCACCAGCGCAAGAAAGGAGACCGCGAGGGAGAGCAGGCGCCGGAATAGCTGCTCCGAGGCGCTCATGCGAAAGCCATCGGTGAAGATGAGGGTGCTTGGATTGAGCCCGTCCAGGGGCAGCTTGCCCGAGAGACGCTCCAGCAGCGCGCTGGAATTCTCAATGACAACCCCGCGGATGCGAAGCTCGAGCAGTTCTCGAACGGGCATCGATTCGCGACGGTCTTCCATGGCGACGATGACACGGTCGATGCCGGGCTTTTGGATGCGCAGAGCGCGAAGGTCCGCGGTGAAGCGGTCGCGCACCTCATGGGCATCGCTTTCATCTTTCCAGCCTACGACCTCCATTCCAGCGTCCCGGTTGGATTGCAGCATTTCGACCACGGTGCGCGCCCGCCCGCCGCAACCTAGGACGTAGACGCGCTCGCGGAACATCGGAAGGCCGATGATCCGCTCATAGGCCCAACGCCAGACGACCAGGAAAATGGTAAGAACGGAGACGCCGGCCACCAGTACATAGGGGGCGATATCCAGATCCGGAAAACTATAGACAAGCCCCGCGAGAACGAAGGATAAAACGCTGAGGACGAGCAGCAGGCGAAAGTAGATCTCCCAATTCTGCGATATGCGCCGCGGTCCATACAGATCGAAGTAATAGGTGAGAAGCAGGGTGAGAACGGTAATGCATGCAATCTTCAGCAAGCCGTTCTCGTAGATCAGGGTATTGAAGAGGATGACATTCCCATCCGGCCCCATGAAGCTGAGGCACGCCGTGGCCAGCAGAAATGAGCCGCCCACCAGGAGCGCTTCAAAAAGAAGCAGCACCAGCGTCCGCGTCGGATAGTAGACGTTGAAAAGCCTGATCATCCTTCTTTCCGCTTATCCTTTCGCCCTTTCGATCCGCGGCCGTCTTCTTTCCTGCCGTAGTCATAGTAGTAAGAGCTGTTGCGTGGAGCGTCCTTGACCGCATTCAGCACAAAGCCAAGAATGCGCGAGCTGCCAAAGGCGGCCTGCGCGCGCTGCGCAACATCGAAAGGAGTGGTTGCGGCGCGGGCAACCAGCAGCACCGCATCGGCGGCGCGGGCCAGGTCGATTCCGTCTGCAAACGCGAGAACCGGCGGCGAGTCGATCAGGATCCAGTCGAAGTGCGGTGAAAGAGTTGCGATCAGCTCTTCGATGCGGTGATTGGCGACCAGTTCCAGCAAGTTTTCGCCGCCCGTGCCGGCGGGAATAAACGTCAGATTCGGGATATTGCGCGGGCGGCCGGATTCAACGATTTGGGGATTCTGGTTGCGTTGCAGGATCTCGCTCACCTTCGCGCCCCCCGCGAGATACTCCGTGAGTCCAGGCTCATTGGGCGCGCCCAGGATGGTATGGAGTACGGGACGGCGCATGTCGGCGTCGATGAGCAGCACCTTGTCGTTCTTGTTGCGTGCCAGGCTCATGGCCAGATTTGCGGCGACAAAGGTTTTGCCTTCCGCGGGCATGCCGCTGCTGATAAGAATCGTCTTGAGCGGGCCCTGATCGCGAAACTGATAGATCTGCGACCGCAGGCCGTGAAACTGTTCGATGCTTTCGCCTTTGTCCCCGAGCGTCGGAAGCGAGCCCATGATTGGAGTCCAAGGTTGCAGGGCGATGTCTTCAAGCATGACATCGGACTTGACCGGCGGCGGTTCCCCCGCGCCGGCAACAGCGAACGGCTCGACGGCTTCCGTCGCTTCCTTCTGTTCCGCGGCTCTCCGCTCCATCTCGGCTCTTTGCAGTGCTTCGTAGATACGGCTCATATTCCACGTTCCTCTTGTGAATCCGCGCTGGGCGCGACTCCGCCGGCGATGTTAGCTGGCAGGGAATCTTCCATCAACCCATTCATTGCCGGCTGTGAGATCGTGAACGGATGCTGGACGAGATCCAGTTCCAGGCCGGCCGCTTCGACGATGTGCGCTGGAATCGGCTTGATCTGTTCCACGTAGGCGCTGATCAAGGTATGCTCGCAGATCAGATTGATGATGCGGGGAATTCCCTTCGAGTATCGATAAACGAGCTCTGCCGCTTCGGGGAGCAGGATCGGCTGGCTGGCGCCGGCGATGCGCAATCTCTCCGCGATGTAATCATGCGTCTCTTCACCCGTCAGCGGCCGCGTCCTGCACCACAGCGAAACGCGCTGGCGAAGCTGGCGGACGCTGGGGTGGTGCAGCTTTTCTTCCAGCTCAGGCTGGCCGGAGAGGACGATCTGCACCAGCTTCTCCGAGGACGTCTCGAGATTGGTCAGCAGGCGAATCTCTTCGAGAAGCTCCCAGGAGAGATTCTGCGCCTCATCGATCACGATGGCGCACAATTGATGCTCGCGGAAGCGCTCGATGAGCCAGCTGTTGAGCTGCAGCAGCATGCCGGATTTCGTCCGCGTCTTGGGCGGAGTGCCAAAATCCGTGAGCACAAAGTCGAAGAAGTCGAGCACATCCAGGCACGGATTGAAGACAAAGGCCGTCGAGATGCGCCCCTTGGCGAAGGAGTCCAGAACTGCCCTGAGCAGTGTGGTCTTTCCCGTTCCCACTTCTCCCGTCATCACCACAAAGCCCTTGCGCGCCGCGATGCCGTATTGCAGGCAGGCAAGCGCCTCCCTGATCTGCGGTCGCAGGAAGAGGAACCGCGGGTCTGGACTGGCTCCGAAAGGAAGGGCGCGAAGGCCGAAGAAGGACTTGTACATGGTTATCCGCGGACGCTTTCAATGGGTTTAGCCGTTCGCGAAAGCAGCTTTGCGAGCTTGCGCGCTGAAGGAGGGTGAGCCAGTTCGTCGATGAGAGAGACCACCGCCAGCGTCGGCAGTTTGGTGAAAGCCCAAATGTCGCGCTCGTTGCGCAGCGACGTATCGCGATACTCGAGCAGCGCGGCTAGAAGCAGGCCCAGAATCAGGCCGCCGGCAAGGCCGCCGCCGGCGAAGACGACACGGTTCGGGAAGGTCGGCTCGTCCGGCAGGTTGGGAGCATCCATCACGCGGAACTGCTCGCCTTGCTGCCGGTGTTCGAGAGCCGTTGCCATCGAGGATTCATTCATCTTGGTCAGCAGAGAATTGTAGAATTGCAAAGCTGTGTCATGGTCGCGAGTGACCGCCTTGTACTCTTCCTCGATCATGGGGCTCGCTTCGATCTTCGCTTCGTAGGCGCGAACCTGCTGCTCGATTTGAGCCTGGTCCTGTTTGGCGGCCGCCAACGACTGCCGTTCCGCGTGAAGCTGAGCCTTGAGCTGTTGAAGCTGCGGCGAGTCGGGAGTTTTTGGGGCGGGCGCCGCTTTGGCTGGCTCGGCCGATTCGTGTGCAATCTCCGCCTGCAGATTGGCGATTTTGCGCTTGTTCGCGACTACGTCGGGATAATCGGGCGTGTAGACAGTCTCCAATTGCTTTTCTTGTTCAGAGGCCTCCTTGAGTTGGGTCTTGAGCGCCTCCAGCGATGTCCCGGTGGCCGGATCGACGTGCGGCGAGTCCTCAGCCTGCTGGGCGATCATCGCCGCGAGAAAGGTATCTTCCTGCTGCAGGCGGTTCACCGTCTGCGTCGCGGCGCTTAGCTGGGTCGTGAGCGCTTGAAGCGTGCTTTCGTTTGCGCTTCCCATGGCCAGGCTCATATCCCCCAGATGCACCGTCTGCCCTGGGAGCCTGCCGATATTCTTCTCCTCAAAGGCTGCCAGCTTGGCATCCTGTTCGTCGAGGCTTCTCTTCGCATCGGCCAGTTGCTGCTTCAGAAAGTCGGTCGTGCCTTCGGCAGACTCCTCGCGCGCATTCAGATTCGCCGAGACAAAGAGAGAAGTAATCTCGCCGCATACCTGCTGGGCCGTGCGCGCGTCCTTTGCCTTGAACGAGATGAAGAAGCCCGGCATCCCATGCGATTGCTCCGAGCGGATCGGCTGGATCCCGATCGCCTTTCGCGTCATGTCGACGCGGTCGTCCATGGTGTTCCCGTTGCCGGAATAAAGGTCGAATCGCTCGATGATCGGCTCAATGCGCGAGCGGCTCAATATCTGTTCCTTCATCGACGCCAGGCGTGCGCCCAGATCTTCATCGACCACGGGCTTCACGTAGTCCTCCGGAACTTTCTGCTGCTCGATCAGCACCAGCGTCTGCGACATGTACTGCGGGGGCAGAATGTAGCTGACTGCGAGACTTATCCCCAGGACAAGGACCGTGGAAGCCAGAATCAGCCAGAGTCGCCGCTTCAGAATCCCCGCGTAGTCCTCCATGGTCAATTCACGATGCCCCAGCATAAGCCTCCTTGAAAAGCTACTTTTTGAAGTGCATCTCCCGCGGAGAGTACCCGATGCCGAATCCAATCACCTGATACAGTCCGTTGAGGAGGTTCTCGTTATAACCCAGCGTCGAAATCCCTATGCTGGACGACTGGCCGATTGCCGTATAACTTGCGAATGCGTTCATATATCTGCCCAGCTGTCTGGTGGCTTGCACGCCGCCGAACTTCGCGTCGGTCACGCCTGCAAAGTTGATTGGGACTATCGTGACTTGGCCGTTCTGGCCATATTCGGGTTGGGCGGCGGTGAGCGAGGTTGTACGCAGATACGAACCGGTCAATCCAACGCTCACATTCCTGCCAAACCCCCGCGAAATGTTTGCACTGACGTTGTCGACTTTTCCCCCGAGCAAATATCCCGAGCCGCTGTTGGTTCCATGAAAATAGTTCACGGCCGCCGTCTCGTGCAGCCACTGGTACTCGACCGATGCGTTCAGGGCCAGCATGGTCGTACTGGGCAAGGAAGAGCTTCCTGTACTGAAGGCTCCTGAACTGGCGGTCCAGAGCGGTCCTGCGGAGAAGATCGTGGTGAATCGCCGGTTCCATTGGCGCTGATATCCGACGAGCAGCGAGTTGGTGCCAACGGTAAAATCGGGATTGCTGTAGCTGTAACGGGAATACGAATACTGGCCGGTAAGCGAGTTGCGCGCGTCAAGGCGGCGGGTGATGGTCGCATTGGCTATCAGAGTATCCGAATTCTGGCCGTCATTGTCGATGAAGCGCAGTTGACTCGAAGAGCCGCCGATATTAAGAGACCATGCATAGTTGAGTCTGTGTTCAAGACCTATCTGTGCAAAGTTGTCGAGCGTGCGCGTGTTCAGCGCCAGGATGGTCTGGCTCGGCTGGCCGGGCTCGCTGGGCAGGCTGCCTACGCCGGGGATTCCCGAGAAGCCCGTGATCCCTGTTTGAGGCAGATAGCTGACGTCGTCGCTCAGATTCAATGCCCAGTTGCGGCCGACCAGGCCTTGCGAAACCAATAGATGCTGAAAGACTCCGGCTTCGCCGTAATTGCCGGAGATATCCCACATGTAGCCGCCAGAGTAGGTCAGGCTGAACGGGCGGGTTTCTTTGGGATTGCCATAGGTCAACTCTCCGGATGCAATGCTGCTCTGTGCATCGCCCTCGGCTCCGCCGTAGAACTGCGCGGTTTGCGAATAGCGCAGATCGTAGTGCAGCGTGCCGCTGAGCGTCAGCCCCGCGGGGCCCGTCGCTGCGGGAACGACTTGCGCTCGTGCCGCGGCGCCGGCCATGAACAGGATCGCCACGATTGTGTGACTCGGTTTCATCGATGCAGCCTTACGGAACGACGATTGTATCGCCCGGATCCAGAATGAGATTGAGCGAGCCGTCGCCCTTCAATGCTCGCTTGTATTGCACGGGAATCTTCTCTTGCTTTCCGCTGGCGTTGCGCAGGATGTAAATCTTCTTCGAGTTGGCGTACGGCGTCAGTCCGCCGCCGGTGGCAATGGCCTGAAGCAGGGTCATGCCGGGAGTCATGCCAACCGGCCCGGGCTTGCTCACTTCGCCCATCAGGTAGACTATTTTGCTGTTGCTCTGGCTCAGAGTGACGGTGACATTAGGATCCTGTACGTACTTCTTGAGCTTGCCCGCAATATCGCCCGCCAACTGCTCCGGAGACCGGCCCGAGGCCTGCACATCGCCCAGAAGCGGCATCGAGATCATCCCGTCCGGCCTGACAAGCAAGCTGCCCGATAGGGTCGGCTCCTTGAATACGGTAACCGCAATCACATCGGATGCGCCGATCACATAGCTGTCGCCCGGAGCCGCCTTGGCCGCGTCCGGCATTGCCGGCGTCGCTGTCTCCGGCGCAGCCGTCTTGGCTGTGTCCGGCTTCCCCGGCTGGCCGCCGGACTCCTTGCCCTGAGCATGGCAAAAAAGCGCCGAAGAAAGAAATACCATAATAAGGAGGCTTCCCAGCTTCATAGTGCGGCTCCATTTTTATTCGACAGGGATTGATTTTCCGTTTCCATCTGTTTGAGTTTATAGAGCAGAGCCTTGTAGCTGATTCCCAGGTCGGCCGCGGCGCGTTTCCGGTTGCCGCCGGTTGAAACCAGCACCTCGGTGATCAACTGGCGCTCGAGCTGGATCGATGAGGCGCGCGTGGCTTCCTTCAGAAAGAGATGCCTGCGATTTCCGTTCTGTCCTCCCGAGTGGGCAGCCGCTTTGATGGCAGCGAGGGAGATTGCCTGATCTCCGATGGCGACGAAGGTCTTGATCGCCGTCTGAAGCTCAGAGAGATTGTCGGGCCAGGTGTGTTCCATCAAATGTCCAACGATCTCCTTGCACAGGACGGGCTTGGGGCGATCGAACTGCTTCGAGTACCGGGTCAGAAGCTCATCGGCAATTGAGAGAATCTCCTGCTTCCTGCAGCGCAGCGGAGGAATTCGGAGGGTCACGGCGGAGATCAGGTAGTAGAAGTCCTCTCTCATGCGCCAGGACTTGACTTCTTCCTGAAGCTCACGGCTGGAACCGCACAGCAGGCGGCAGGCTTGCGTCTGTTCCGAGCGAAAATAGTTGTGAATGACGAATTCCTGCAAGGAAAGGCTAAGATCGGTTATCTCAACTAAATAGACAGTTCCTTTGGTAAGAAATGCACCCTCCAGGGCTTGTGCGTCCGTCTCGCCGCAACGAATCTCCTTGAACGCGCCGCGTGAAGCGCTCGACTGCGCGTGGATTTGCCCGGCAATGGTTCGCTTCCCGGCGCCATGCTCGCCCATAATCAAGACCGGGCACTCGCTCTGCGCAATCCGGGCAATCGCGCGTTGAATCCGTGCCTCAATCGAAGGGACCGGTTCAGCCTGCCGTTTCGCATTGTCGATCGTTGCCATGCTCGCCATCAAGAAATCCAGGTTCACCCTTTCGTTAGCAATGCGGCTTCCAAACCCCCAGGGGCGGAGCCGGCAGCGGGTCTTCCACGCCAGCGAGGCGCTTTAGGCCTCGCTTTTCCCGTGAACCTACAGGAAATGAGCAGAATGATTCCCTCCTGGTGGGAAGAATAGTGCCATCGGCATTCCATGAGAGTGGAAAGCATTTTCCACCGGCTTGAGAAGACTTCTTCCCAATGAAAAGTATATTCATTGGCAATTCCCGTAAGATTGAATCCCTTTCACTTTCGGCACTCCGATTGCTAGTCTAAAGTGGTACGGACCCCTATGCGCGAAGATTCCATCACGGAGAAGATGGTTCAAGACCTGCCGGCTCCAGCCGCTCCTTGGGGCTCCTGGCGCTCCCGCAACGGTCAATTGGCATTGGGATCGGTGTTGATCAGTCTGCTGGTGACGGCGGTCTATTACCAGGTGCTGGGGAAACTGGTGACCGACTGGTGGCAGATACCCGATTTCTCTCACGGCTTCCTGGTGCCCGTCTTCGCGGCCTATCTGGTTTGGGAGAAGAGAAGCGTCCTGCTCGCTACGAGAATCGCTCCCTCATGGGGCGGAATTGCCCTGATGGCCCTCGGACTTGCGGTTCTGCTCCTGGGGGTCTATGGCTCCGAGCTCTTCCTCTCGCGGGTTTCGCTGATCATCCTGCTGGCCGGCCTGGTGCTCTGCTTTGGCGGAGGTCAGCTCTTGAAGGAACTGCGCTTCGCCCTGTTGGTTCTGTTGCTGGCCATCCCGATTCCGGCCATCGTCTTCAATCAGATTACATTTCCGCTGCAATTGCTGGCTTCAAAGCTGGCCAGCGATCTGCTTCCTTTATTCGGTGTGCCGGTTCTGCGCGAGGGCAACGTCATCGTGCTTCCCGTGATGAAGCTCGAGGTGGCGGAGGCCTGCAGCGGCATCCGCTCTCTGATGAGCCTCTTCACGCTGGCGGTCTTTTATGGATACTTTATGGAGAAGTCCGTCTTGCGCCGGGTTTTGCTCGTCCTGGCCAGCATTCCGATCGCCATTGCTGCCAACGCGCTGCGCATTCTCGGCACCGGATTGTGCGTCCAATACTGGGACCCCGACAAGGCCCTGGGCTTCTTTCATGAGTTTTCCGGCTGGGTCATCTTTTTGGTTTCGCTTGCCTGCCTCTATCTCGTCCATCGCACGATGCTTCTCTTGCCGGTCAAAAGGAGGCAAATATGAAGAGCCTTCGTTTCTGGACCGCGGTCCTGCTGCTGGCGGGAACGGCGCTGCTGCTGCATACGCGCCCCAAGGCAGACCGCAATCCCCCCAGCGAGCCCTTGTCGCAGTTTCCCTTGAGCATCGGCGGTTGGACCGGAAGCGACCTGCAAATCGACCAGCAGACCCTCCAGGTCCTCGGGGCCGGAGAATTCCTTTCGCGCGTCTATACCAAGGGCCAGCAGACATTGCCGGTCAGCCTCTTCATCGGTTATTTTCCAACCCAGAGGACGGGCCAGACCATTCATTCTCCTCGGCACTGCCTGCCCGGCGCCGGCTGGGTCTTCGAGTCCTCGAGTTATGTGAATCTGGTCGATGCCGGCGGCAAGCCGCACCGGGTTGGCGAGTACATCGTCAGCGATGGCGATGCAAGGCAGTTCGTCATCTACTGGTACCAGGCGCATGGGCGCAGCGTGGCCAATGAATACATGGCGAAGATTCAAATGGTCGCCGATGCAATACGGATGAATCGCACGGATGGGGCGCTGGTCCGGGTGATCACGCCGATCGCCCCCAGCGAAGGCGCAACGGCGGCAAGACTGCGCGCCGAGGCCTTTACCAGGCAGCTTGCTCCCTTGCTGCCGCGATTTATCCCTGACTAAGCGCATGGGATGCGGCACGGAATGGCAATCCAGCTCGGACAATCGCTTCCGGTCGCAGCCGTTCGAGAGACAGCCTGAAAGGATGGAACAAAGTGGAAAGCAGATGCAAAGCGCTTCAATCTGGTTTCAATGGCATGGGGAGACCGTGGAGCCGGCGCGCGGTTCTTGGCGCGGTTATGCTCTTTCTCTCCTTCGCTCTCTTGTCCGGGTGCTTCCGCGATCCTAACGTGCGCAAGCATAAATATCTTGAAAGCGGACAGAAGTATAGCGCCCAGGGCAAGGATCGGGAAGCCGCCATTCAGTTTTCCAACGCCTTGAAGATCGACAAGAACTTTGCCGACGCGCACTATGCCCTAGCGCAGACTTATCTCCATATGGGCGCACTTAGCGCCGCCTATGGAGAGCTGCAACGGACCGTGGTTCTGCAGCCGTCAAACTACAAGGCGCGGCTCGATCTTGGAAATATGCTTCTCGCCGGAGGCAGGACCGACGATGCGCAGGCCCAGGCCGCCGCGGTCATGGCGGCCCAGCCGAACGACGCGGATGTTCACTCCCTGCTTTCGCGCATCGCGGCCAAGCGGGGAGACAAGGCTCTCGCTCTTACCGAGATCCATCGCGCGCTGGAACTTGCCCCGAACGAATCGAAGCTGCACGAAACTCTCGCGTTGCTGATCGTGGGCGATCCGACGCAGGCTTCTTCCGTTGAAGAGGAGTTGAAGAGGGCCGTCGCGCTCGATGCGAAGTCCGTAAGCGCGAAACTGCTGCTCGCAGGCTTCTATGCCAAGAACAACCGCCTGCAGGATGCCGAGCAAGTCTGCTGGAGAGCCGTCGCGACCGACCCGAAGAATCTGAACGCGCGGGAAGACCTCGCTCAGGTGATTCTGAAGGAGGGCGATCAGGCGAGAGCCGAGCAGGTGCTACGCCAGGCCGCGAACGAGCTTGCGGACAATCCGCGCGGAGTGCGCTTGCTGGCAGACTACTACGCAAGGTCCGGGCAGATCGACAAGGCCAAGGCGGAGTTTGTGAGTCTTGCTCAAAAGTATCCCAAGAATCTATCTGTGCAGGAGGGATACGTACGGATTCTTCTTCAGGTCAAGGACTTCGCAACCGCCCAAACCATCGTGACAAACTTGATGAAAGACAACGGCAAGGACCCCCAGGTCGCCGTGCTGAACGGAGTCGTCCTGCTCAACAACGGCAAGGCGGCCGACGCCATCAATGCCCTTCAGGATGCTGCCAACAATGCTCCCAAGGATGCGTTCATTCAGTACTGGCTGGGCAAGGCCGCGCTGGCCACGGGCAATAGCGATTTGGCCGAGAAGAGCTTTCGCCAGTCGGCGCAACTGGAGCCGCCGGGCTTGCAGGCGCAGGAGGAACTTGCGCGCATCGCAAGCCTGCGCGGCGATATGAGCCTTCTATCCGATGTGGCGGATAAAACCATCGCCACCGCTCCTCGTTTCGCCGGCGGCTACGTCTGGCGGGCTACGGTGGAGCTGGCGCGCAACTCGGAGGACAAGGCCGAGGCCGACCTGAAGACCGCCATGAGCGTTGCCCCGAAGAGCGCGGAGGCCTATCTCATGCTAGGCCAGGTTCGCTTCGCGCAGAAACGCTATCCGGAAGGAGCGGCGCTGCTCGAGCAGGCTTTGGAGAACGATCCCAATTCGACCGGCGCCTTGCGCGGGCTGGTCGGCTACGATCTCTATAGAAAGCAGCCGGCGCAGGCCCTGGCTCGCCTGAACACGCAAATTGCGAAGAGTCCCAAAAACAGCGGGCTCTACGATCTGCTGGCTGAGTATCAGATTCAAAACAAGAACTTCGACCAGGCAGCCGCCACGGCCCAGAGAGCCATTCAGGTGAATCCCGATGACGGCGATGCGGTTTCGATCTACTCGCAGCTTCAGGTGAAGAACGGGCAGGCGCAAAATGCGATTGGCGCTTGGGAGCAATGGTCGAAAGATCATCCCGGCAATGCCGGCGGCCTGGCCGTTCTCGGGACTCTGGAGGAATCGAGCGGAGATACGCGGAAGGCTGAAGACTACTACAGGAGAGCTCTTCAAATCCAGCCCGAGCAGCCTGTCGCAACCAACAATCTTGCCTACCTGATGCTTCAAAATGGCGAAAACGTGGATGTGGCCCTTAGCTTGGCGCAAACGGCGCGGCGAGTCATGCCAAATTCGCCCAATACCGCCGACACCCTGGCGTGGGCCTACTACTACAAGGGAACCTACGAGTTCGCCCGCGATCTTCTGGAAGACGCAGTTAAGAAAGATCCGGACAGCGCGGGAATGCAGTATCACCTTGGAATGGTGTATAGCAAACTGCTGGATAGAAGCAACGCGACGATTCATCTCAAAAAGGCCATTTCGCTGGCGCCGGATTCGCAGGCGGCAAAAGACGCGCGGGCTGCGCTGCAAGGACTCGGCTAACCGCCGCAGCGCAATGCTCAAAGGCAGCCCGGCTGCGCACATCGGCTGCTTCGGCCGCCCCAAGGCAGCCCATGCCTTATGGCCTTAACCCTTGCGGACAGGAGGATTGACATGAGTGCTTCTCATCGCCTGTCCATCACCCTGCTGGGCCCCGGCATCGATCACAAGAAGAGTCTCGAAGCCATGCTGGCGACCCGAGTTTCGGCATTGACATGGCTGCCCGATTCAATCAACGTGTCGCCGGGCCGGACTCTTACCGCCGCGCAGCGCATCCGCAGCGCCTTCGACCGGCTCACATCCACGCACGACAGGGGCTTTCTGGATCGCGTCTGCCGGCATCTCGATGAGAGCCGCACGGATGTGATCGTCGCCTATTGGGGCACCGGTCCCCTGGCGGATATTGCGGCCATCAAGCGCCGGCGGCCGAAGATCAAGATCGCGCTGATGGTGCTCTGTTTCCCGCTTGCCTTCGACACCATCGGGCTCAAGCGGCAGCACTGGCTGATGCGCCACGCGGCACCCTGCCTGGATGGCATACTGTATCCGAATGCGGCGATGCAGGATTACTTCCACCGCCGGGTTCTGGGCAAGCGCGGCGAGCATCTGAAAGAGTCGATCCTGAAACCCTGCTGGCCGCGCAGCTACCAGGGAATAGCCGAGAGGGGCGGACCGATTTTTGACCGGCCCAACCTGATTTATGTCGGACGCACCGATCTTTCCGGCCGCACCGTCCATGTCGCCGACGATTTGCGGCCTTTGATGACGGAGATTCTGGAGAATCGCATCGAGTTACACCATGTCCGGTCGCCGGAAACCTCCGACGGGCACCCATATCGGCGGCCCTTCGAGCCGCTCGATCAGGCCGCGCTCATCGCCAGAATGGGAGCGCATGACGCCAGCTTGATCGCTTACAATGCCGCTGCTTGCCGGCGAACGGAACGCCTGGAACTCACCGTGCCCGACCGCCTGCTGACGAGCGTGGCCGCCGGCGTGCCGATTGCCATTCCCTCCATCGGCTACAGCGGCTCGAAACAGTATCTCGCAGAGTATCCCGCGGTGATCGAGTTCGACTCCGTGCCTCACTTGAAGCGGCAACTCGAGGATCGCGATCATATCGAGTCCTTGCACGAGGCTGCCTGGCAGGCTCGCAAACTCTATACCGCCGAGGCGCAGGGTGAGTCGCTTGCGCGGTTCCTGCTATCCCTATGACAAACACCAAAACCATCGCGCGGAATACCGGCTGGTCCGGCCTGGAGAACGGAATCGGCTTTATTCTCGGGCTGTTTACCCCGATCATGATCGCCCGTACGCTGGGTCCGGCGAAGATGGGCTACATCATCTACGTCTCCTGGATCGCGATGATGGTCGGCAGCCTGGGGGGATTCGGCATCCCCGCAACTACACGGAAATATATGGCCGAGTTTATCGGCAAAGGCGACCGGGGTACGGCAAGACTCATCTATCGCCGCACGCTGCTGCTGCAGGCGGGCCTGGCCACGCTGGTAACTGCGGGTCTTCTGGTCTGGGTGCTCAAGGATGCTGGAGATTACAAGCTGGCGGCCGCGCTGATCGTGCTTAGCGTCTGGCCTTCGATGGTCAACTCCATCTCGGCGCAGGCGAATACAGCTGCCGAGGATCTGGCCGCCAATATGCCGGCCTCGGTCATTTCGATTCTCGTCTACTTCTTCTTGATTGTGGCGACCGTGCTCCTGCATTGGGGCGTAGTCGGCATCGGCGCTGCCATGTTGAGCATGAGATCCGTAGATTTTCTCGTGCGCTTCATTCCCGCGATGAAGCGATCGCTCGCATGGGAGACAAATCATATTGATCCTCCGGGGTTGCGCAAGCGAATGATGTTGTTCGCGTGCCAGGCAGTGGCCATCTTGGCGGTGTCGCTGATCGTTTGGGATCGCTCGGAGGTCGTCCTTCTCAAGAGACTCTGCCCGGATATTCGCCAGGTGGCGTACTATTCGATAGCATTCAGCATGGCAGAACGGCTGCTGCTTGGCGCAAGCACCTTCGGGTCGGCGGTCAGCGCCACGATCTTTGCGCAGTATGGGCGCGACAAGTCGAGGCTTCCCTCGATAGTCGCGTCCGCCGTCCGTTACCTTGCGCTGACGTCGATTCCCTTGCACTTCATCTTCACATCGCTGGCGATTCCGGTCTTGCTTTTTCTCTTTGGCCGTCAGTACGAGGGAGCCGCTGCCGTTTTCATGCTGGCGCCGCTGCTTTGTCTTTCTAAGGCCTTTCTCACTCCCGCGCAGAATCTGCTGGAGAGCTCGGAACGGCAGCGTTATGTGATTGCCGCGACGGTATTGGCGGGAACGGTCGATATAGGCGTCGCCTGGACTCTCATTCCGTCGCTCGGCGCGGTGGGCGCATGCATCGGCAACGGTGCGGCTCAGCTAGTGGCTGTCGGAGCGATGTGGATTGTCTGCTTTCATCTTTACAAGGTGAAACTTGCATGGCGGCTGATTGCAAAGGTCGTCTTCGCCAGCATTCTTGCCTCCTTGACGGCCCACTACGTCGCTATGCACTTCCATCCGCTCTGGGGCATTCTGTTGGGCGGAAGCGCCTCACTGATCGTTCTCTTCGGGCTCTTCTATGCCATGCGGGTATTGGAACCGGAAGACCGCAGCCGCTTCAATATCCTGGCCGGAATGCTGCCGAAACCAGTTGCCAGGCTCGCGGATACCGTTCTGCTTCTGCTGATTCGTCCGGAGGCTGAAAGCGTGACTCCGTAAAAGGTCTAGCTCCGATTCGCCGCTCTCGCTCGATTCACAAACTCGCGCACCATGTCGGCATCCTTGCGGCCTGGAGCGGCCTCGACACCCGAGACCGCATCCACGCCCCAGGGGCGCAGAGTTGCGATAGCTTCGGCCACATTGGCAGGATTGAGCCCACCCGCTGCCACCAGCTTGAGACTTCCCGCGTCTCCGAAAACCGTCTTGCCCGCCTCGGTCCAATCAAATGTCATGCCTGTGCCACCCACGGCCAATGCCGTGCGAGAATCCACAAGCACCGCGTCCACGTGCTGGTTCCGTGCGTGTTCGGCAATTCGCTCTCCGTGCACTCCTGCGGTGTCACCGCTGAAATGTATCACGCGCAGAATGCGCAGCTCCGCCCCGAGACACTCGTGAAGTCTTGCCGGCAGCTCAGGCTCCGCGTCGAAGTGCAGTTGAACGCCGGTCAGGCCGCAGACGCCAACGGTCGAGACGATCTCCTCCAGCGCGGCATCGACGAAGACACCGATCTTCTCCACGCTTGCCGGAAGGTGCGGAGTGATCGCAGCCACCTGAGACGCCGTCACCCGGCGCGGGCTGGGCGCAAAGACGAAGCCGACGGCGTCTGCCCCGGCTTCGACGGCCAGAAGCGTATCCTTGAGCGTCGTGTTTCCACAGATTTTGATCCAGATGCTCATCGGGCCGCGCCTGCTCCTTTCGCGGCCGCTCCCGCCAGCAGCGAAGCCAGTGCAGCGCCGGGGTCGGGCTGGCGCATCAGGCTCTCGCCGATCAGGAAGGCATCGAAGCCCGCCACGCGCAGCCGGACCAGATCTTCGGGCGTTGCGATGCCGCTCTCGGCCACGCGCACCGCTGCGGGCGGAATCCGCTCGACCAGTTCGAGCGAAGTTTCCAGGCGCACCTCGAATGTCTTGAGGTTGCGGTTGTTCACGCCGATGGCGTCCGCGCCGGTCTCGCCAAGCGTCGAGAGCACACGTTCCAACTCCTCGGCTGTATGCACCTCGACCAGCACATCCAATTCAAGGCCGTGTGCAGCCTGGGAGAAACGGCTAAGTTCGCCGCCGCTGAGCGCAGCGGCGATGAGCAGAATCGCGTCTCCGTGATGCGCGCGAGCCTCCACGATCTGGTACTCGTCCACCGTGAAGTCCTTGCGCAGGCAGGGCAGCGGGACCGCGGCCGAGGCCAGCACCAGGTTGCGCAGGCTGCCCTGAAAATACGGCTCATCCGTCAACACAGAAAGCGCCGCCGCGCCGCCCGAAAAGCAACTCCGGGCGAGCTCCGTCGCGTCAAACTCCGCGCGAATCATCCCCTTCGAGGGCGACGCCTTCTTGATCTCGGCGATGACGGCGGGGCTCGTCGCGGCTTTCTTGCGCAAAGCAGCCGCCCATCCGCGCGGCTGGTGCAGGGCGGCCAATCTCTCCAACCCCGCCACGGGAACGCGCGCCTTCGCCGCGGCCACTGTGGCCCGCGTCGTCGCCAAAATTCTGTCGAGGGTTGTAGACATACGCTAGGTCGAGTATACGAGGAAGGCCGCAGCTCTAGCCCTCGACCGCCATCTCCACCGCTTCCTCAGCATTTGCAGCCACACGCAGCAGCTCGCGGTTTTGCTGCTTCAGGAAGCCCGCCGCCACCGTGGAATCGAGAAAAGCCAGCAGCCCGTCCCAGTACCCCGCAGTATTGATGAGAATGACCGGTTTGGCGTGCAAGCCGAGTTGCGCCCAGGTGACCGCCTCAAGCAACTCGTCCAGCGTGCCGTAGCCGCCCGGCAGCACCAGAAACGCATCTGCCAGCTCGGTCATGCGCGCCTTGCGCTCGTGCATCGTAGGAACCAGTTCAAGCGCAGTCAGCCCGGTGTGGGCAATCTCGCGGCCTTCCAGCACCGCGGGCAGCACGCCAATGACCTCGGCCCCACCGGCCAGAGCAGAGTCGGCCACGGCGCCCATCAGCCCCACATTCGCTCCGCCATAAACCATCCCCAGCCCGGATGCGGCGATCGCCGTCCCCAGCGCGCGAGCCTCGGCGACATATGCTGGATTGCTTCCGTCAGCCGATCCACAGTAGACGGCCACGCGGCGTCGCAATCGATTGGAATCTCTCATGGTCTCTTCAGGATAACTTGGCCGATGAGAGAGCTATTCCATTTCGAGGTATTGAACCGGGGTGAGCACCGCAATTCCCTGGAAGGGATTGAGCGCCAGCAGGTCGGCATCTCCGGAAACGATCAGATCGGCGCGCCCATACACTGCGACTTCGAGGAATTTATCGTCTCTCGGATCGCGGCAGGCGCGGATGGGAGCCAGGATCTCGATTCTCTCGCAGGCATACGCGAACTCCGCCACAAGCCGTTGCCGGATGCCTGGATCGATATAGCGATCAAATCGAACGCGGCTCGTCACCTCGACCAACTCCAACAGAGTCGCGTCCGACGCCAGCACCTCATGATCCTGCGCCTTCAGCAAGGCCCAACTTGGAGTCGATCCCGGAAACAGCAAGCCGCTCAACACCACATTCGTGTCCAGGACGAGCCGTCTGGCGCCAGGCATCAGTCAGCCAGAATCTCACTTAGAGATTCCTGAGTCAGGCCATTGGCCTTCGCCTGCTCGGCTGCAATCGCTGAGAGTCGATTGAATTCGGACCACCGGTCTCTGTGCAGCCTGTTGTACTCTTCGGCCGAAATCAGCACGGCAATATCCCGCTCGTGGCGCTGGATTCGCACCGGCTCCCGCTGTGCGGCGTCGAGCATGGCGGCGAAGTTCTGGCTGGCCTTGGTGGCGGAGACCGTCTGCATAATCCTAATTATCTATAAAATTTATAAAATATGCAATATCCTGATTATCCAGGTTAACCAGAAAGGCGCCGAGTCGCTATCGTCGCGCCGTATTCGTTGGTCAGCCTTGCACCGGGTCCGATCATCCCGCAAACGGTACACTAGAGCCAGGACTCTTCCCGCCCGGACTCGCATCTTGCCGCCGCAACTCTTCAACCTGAATCCCGAACAACGCGCCGCAGTCGAGGCTACCGAGGGCCCCTTGCTCATCCTTGCCGGGGCCGGATCGGGCAAGACCCGCGTCATCACCAGCCGCATCGCCTGGCTCATTCGCGAGAAAGGCATCGCGCCCGACTCGATTCTCGCCGTCACCTTCACCAACAAAGCCGCCAGCGAGATGGCCGAGCGAGTCGACCGGCTGCTCGACCACTCGTCGCTGGCCAATCCGGGGCCCCCAACGACAGGTCTTGGTCGTTGGGGTGGGAAGCCCCTCATCTGCACCTTCCACTCGCTCTGCGTCCGCCTCCTGCGCCGCGACATCGAGGCTCTCAAGGTGGGCAAGGACGGCCTTACCCGCTCGTTTGCGATTTATGACGAAAACGACCAGCAAGCGATCGTCAAGCAGGTCATGCGCCGCATGGGCCTCGACATCAAGCAGTTGACTCCGCGTACAGTATTAGGCCGCATCTCCTGGGCCAAGAACCACATGGTCGATCCGCAGGAGTACTACCTCGCCTCGAAAGACCCAAACAGCGAGCGTGTCGCCCACATCTATGAGGGCTACCGCACCGAGTTGCGCAAGAACAACGCCCTCGACTTCGACGATCTGCTGCTGGAGGCCGTCCGCCTGCTCAAAGTCTCCAGTGATGCCCGCGAACGCTACCAGCGCCGCTACCGCTATCTGCTGGTCGACGAGTACCAGGACACCAACCGCCCCCAGTACGAGTTGATGAAGCTGCTGGCCGGCGAAGCCAAGAACGTCTGCGCCGTCGGCGACGAGGATCAGAGCATCTACTCCTGGCGCGGCGCCGACATTCGCAACATACTCGAGTTTGAAAAGGACTTCCCCAACGCCCGCATCGTCAGGCTGGAGCAAAACTACCGCTCCACTCAGGTCATCTTGGAGGCCGCCGGCGCGGTGGTCCAAAACAACCTCAAACGCAAGGGCAAGAAACTCTGGACCGACCGCCAGGGCGGAGGCTTGATCGGCTTCTACGAGGCTCCGGACGGCGAAAACGAGGCCCTCTTCATCGCCGACCGCATCCAGAAGTTTCTCCGCGAAGCAGCAGTGAGCCCTGACGCGGCCGAAGCACATTGCGCGGTGCTCTATCGCACCAATTCGCAGTCGCGGCTCGTCGAGGAGGCGCTGCGCCGCTACAACATCACCTACACCATGGTCGGCGGCTTCAGCTTTTACGAGCGCGCCGAGATCAAGGATTTGCTCGGCTACCTTCGCCTCGTCCGCAATCCTCACGATTCGATGGCCCTGCAGCGGGTGATCAACACCCCCGCGCGCGGTATCGGCAAGACTACGCTGGAGACCCTGGAACGGCTGGCTCTGGAGACCGGCGCCTCCACATGGGATGCCCTCTCGGCCGCCATTGCCAACCGCCTGATCCCCACCCGCGCCCTCATGGCTCTTGACTCCTTCCGCCAGCTCATCCTTGATGCCCAGGCGATGATGGACCCCGATTTCGCCGGCAAGCTGGCGGCCGATGTGGCCGCCAGCGCGGAATCTCAGGACAACGCCGATACCGGCTTCGGTTTCGGGGCTGCATCGGCCGACTCAGCCAGCGCCGAATCCGCCACAGATTTCGACTTCGGCGGCAAAGAAGACCAGCTTCCGCTTCTCGACTCCGGCAACTTTTCGCCCTTCGCCGCGCAGCCCAGGCGTCCCTTCCTCACCATGCCAAAGCGGATGGCCGGCCAGGACTCTCAATCGGAACCGAAAGAAGAAACGGAAGAGAAGCCGGCATTCCGCGCTCCCGGCGTCGCCGCCACCCTCCCGGAACTCATCAAGTTCCTCATCGACCGCACCGGCTACATCAAAGCCCTCGAAACGGAGGGCTCGCCCGAGGCCTTCAGCCGCATTGAAAACCTGAAGGAACTAGCCAACGCAGCGCACGACGCCGAAGCTCGCGGTGAGACTCTGGCCGAGTTCCTTGACCATGCCGCTCTGGCCTCCGACACCGACCAGTTCGACCCCGATGCCCGCGTCACGCTGATGACGCTCCACGCCGCCAAGGGCTTGGAGTTCCCGCTGGTCTTCCTCGCCGGCCTCGAAGAGGGTCTCTTTCCCCACTCCCGCACCCTCAACAACCCGGACGAACTCGAAGAAGAGCGCCGCCTCTGCTACGTCGGCATGACCCGCGCAATGGATTCCCTGATCCTCACCCGCGCGCACTATAGAAGAAGGTACGGCAACGACGCGCCGGAGATGAGCATCCCCTCCCGATTTCTCGAAGAAGTTCCCAGCCAGTTGATCGAAAACCTCGGCGGCCGGCTTCAGGCCTCGTCCTGGTCCACGCCCGGCTACCCCAATACATCCAGACGCCGTCCGGGCGGTTCAAGCGACTTTGGCGACCGGCACTACAACTACGAAGACGAGAACCAGGAAGTACCGCGCGCGCCCGCCGGCGCCGGCGCCAGCAGCCGATTCGGCGGCAGCGCCAAGGACATGCCCTTTGTCGCCCCCTGGATGACCTCCGGCACCAAGCCCACCCCGTCGAGCCAGGGGTCTGGTCTGAAAAGCGGAAGCGCGGAATCGCCAAGCTCCATCGACAACATCGCCCGCTTCTTCGGGAGCCAGTCGGGCCGCGGCAAACCGGGCTCGCTTCCCCGTCCGGCTTCGCCTCAAGCGGCCACGGACTTGCCTCAGCGCAGCGGTGCGGCTCAGCTCAAAAAAGGCCAGCGCGTCCGTCACTCGAAATACGGGGAAGGCACCATTCTCATGCGCGAGGGCGACGGCGAAGACGCCAAGCTGACCGTCCTCTTCTCCCGTCATGGGATGAAGAAGCTGATGGAAAAATTTGCCAATCTGCAAAAAATATGAGGTCCTCGGCCCTAGGAAAGCTGCGTGCCGCATCTCAGTGTTTTGAGCGGCAAACCTGCCTTGCCTTCGCCCTTTGCTAGGCCATGAAACTCAAGCTACGTCGAAGGATGCTTGCCGCTGAAGCAAGACTTGATCGGAGCCCGCAGCTGCAAGCCCTCACAAGCGCAAAAAACGGAGGGCACGTTTCCGTGCCCTCCGTCGTAGGCAGAACCTTTTGAGAAATTAAGCCGAGTGACTCATGCCCGGCTTGGCCTTGCGGAAGAGAAAGCCGGCCATGAAGAGCAGCCCGGTGCCGAGCAACAGCAGCGAGGACGGCTCTGGAGTGGACGCAAAGCTCTCGAAGGTAAGTGGCGCGCCTCCCGCGCCGATCGTGGGACTGAACTCCCATCCATAATCCGCCCCGGAAACGGTACCGCTGAAAATATTGTAGTAGTAGCCGGTAGCATCGCCGTCTGAACCGCCCGGATCGTACCACACATCGAACAAACCTCCGCCAGTGAGGTTGAAAGCTAATCCGTTGCTGTCCAAATACGGCTGACCAGGATAGGAGACCAGGTTATCGAAAGTGAATGCTTCTCCGGCATTAGGCCAGTTGTAGTAATAAGTGGCTACCCCGCCGCTGACCGTGACCTTTACCTGTTCACTGCCAACCATAGCCGGACCGAAGGCTGTGAGCGGGAGAAGCGTTCCACTCACGCCGTTCACTACGACGCTTCCGCTGGTGATGTCAAACATGCCGCCACCGATCGAGTTGCCGGAGAGGGAAGCTCCGCCGGTCGGACCGCTGGCGAATGTGAGATTAAACCCATCCGCTTTCGCGGCTGGAGCTATCGCAAGAGCAGTTGCAAATACGAGTGAAACTATCCAGAGCTTTTTCATCGTTCATTGCCTCCCAAGTTTGCCCTCGCGGGCATCTGTCCTGCCTAGCTTGATTGCGGTGGGCCGCACAGCACTCACAACACTTTGCATGGATAGAGCGCTCAAAGAGTCCCCGCTCTTCCCTCGTGCCATTGTACACAATCGAAGCCACGGCAAGAGAAAAATGATTAGGGACCAACCCTACTCGTCCCAGCTAGGGCGCTCCAACCCGATCCGTGATGGAAAATGCACGTTTCGTGCCAAAATAGATCGTTTAGATTCTGTGGCTTACTCCGATGGAGATTGGGCAATGTGCAACTCTTTTCACACTAAGTCCTAGGAAAGTTCCCATCCGTGACATATGCGAACCGATCGGTGACGCCCGTCAGTCTCGTTGAAACCCGCATCCAAGAACATATTCAGGATTGATACACGCTCTCAGAGATTCTGGAAGGTGGCCTCTTCTTGAGGAAAAGGCCACTTGAGTTGATTGGCCTTGGGTACAGCCACCCTGAATTTGCTATAGCCGGCCTTGGTCCTCCGATCCAAAGCAAAGATGGGCTTCGCGCGATTTGCTCCTGCACTGCGGAACTCTCTCGCGCCTTCGCCATCGCGGTCCCCTGCGCTACCATAAAGACAAGATCGAGGCTGCCTATGTTCGTCGTTGTCTGGCAATTTGAGATTTCCGAGGAGAAGGTTGCAGGCTTTGAGGCCGCCTATGCGTCCGAGGGCGTCTGGGCGCAGCTCTTCCGCACCTCGCCCGACTACCGGGGCACGGAGTTGCTGCGCGATGCCTACGTCCCCGGCAACTACCTCACCATCGACCGCTGGACGAGCGAAGAGGCCTTCCGCGCCTTCCGCAAGGACCACGATCAGGAGTACGAAACCCTGGACCGCGCCTGCGACTCGCTCACCGCCCGCGAATCCCGCATCGGCGCTTATACGGTCTGAGCCCGCTGGAGCTTCAGTTCTGTCTAGCTGAGAAGCTGTCCAGAATGAGATTCCATCCAGGTTGAGAACGCCGCAAATCATAAGAGGAGCGGTAGATTCTCAGCCGCTCCACCCAGCTTCACCATCTCTTCGCTATTTTTTCCTATCATCTTGCCGTCCAGCCCTGCTACAATCCCATCGAAATCCAATCCAGGCCGACGCGCCGTTTCCTGTGGGGAAAGCAGGAGCCGCGCGGACGAGCACTCTTTGAGGAGCCCCCAAGATGGCAATCGCCGATGATCGCGCCAAGGCCGTGGAACTTGCCCTTGCACAGATCGAAAAACAGTTTGGCAAAGGGTCGATTGTCCGGCTCGGCTCCAAAGAGGCGCTGGTGCCCATCGCCGTCATCTCGACCGGCTCCATCAGCTTCGACGCGGCTCTCGGCGTGGGCGGCATTCCCCGCGGCCGCGTGACGGAGGTCTTCGGCCCTGAGTCCTCGGGCAAGACCACCATCACCTTGCAGATCATTGCCGAGGCGCAAAAGGCGGGCGGTCTGGCCGCCTTTGTGGACGTGGAGCACGCTTTGGACCCCAGCTACGCCAAGAAACTGGGCGTGGACATCGATAATCTGCTGGTTTCGCAGCCCGACAGCGGAGAGCAGGCGCTCGAGATTACCGAAACCCTCGTCCGCACCGGCGCCATCGACGTGCTGGTGGTCGATTCGGTGGCCGCGCTGGTGCCCAAGGCTGAACTCGACGGCGAGATGGGCGACTCCCACATGGGCCTGCAGGCGCGGTTGATGTCGCAGGCGCTGCGCAAGCTCACCGGCACGGTTTCGAAGTCCCGCACGGCTTTGATCTTCATCAATCAGATTCGCGAGAAGATTGGCGTCATGTTTGGCAACCCGGAAACCACCACTGGCGGCCGGGCTCTGAAGTTTTATTCGTCGGTCCGCGTTGACATCCGCCGCATCGCCGCCATCAAGGACGGAGAAGCTGTGACCGGCAACCGGACCAAAGTCAAGATCGTCAAAAACAAAGTGGCCGCGCCCTTCCGCGAGGCGGAGTTCGACATCATCTACGGCGAAGGCATCAGCCGCGAGGGCGACGTGCTGGACCTGGCCGTGGCCAACAATATCGTCGAGAAGTCCGGAGCCTGGTACGCCTACGCCGGCGAACGCATCGGCCAGGGCCGCGAAAACACCCGCACCTTCCTCAAGGAGAATAAGGAGCTCTTCGCGAAGTTGGACGCCGAGCTGCGCAAGAAGCTGGGAATCGGCAGCGCCAAGGCCGAAGTCCCCGAAGCCCCTGCCGCCGGCCACGCCGAAGCCAAGGAAGCTGTCCGCCCGCGCCGGGGGTAGAGCGTCTCTCCGCCGTTCCTGCTTTTGTCGCGTGCAGATATCAAGGGGCCTCTGCAGCGATGCGGATTTCGAGGTTCCTTGTGGTTGTTCGCAGACAATGCGAGCCGAGTGCGAAGACCCATGGAATACTTGGAACTATGGGGATGAATTCCTTGACTCTTGAGGGCATGCATGTGCGCCTTGAGCCGCTCGACTACTGCCACGCCGACGGCCTGGCAATTGCTGCGGCCGCCGACCCCTCGCTCTATCGGTGGAGTCCAGTTCCGCAGGCCATCGCCCAGACTAAAGCCTACATTGAGACCGCGCTGGCCTGGCGGGAGGCCGGCAAGGCCTTGCCCTTTGCTATTGTTCGCCTCAGCGATGGCGTCGCCGTCGGTTCCACACGCTTCTTCGACCTTGATCGATGGGCCTGGCCGCAAGGTCATGCGCGTTATGGCCGCGGCGAACCCGATGTCTGTGAGATCGGCTATACCTGGCTCACGCGGCCGGCCATCCGCACCGCCGCGAATACCGAAGCCAAGCTGCTCATGCTGACCTTTGCATTTGAAAGCTGGCAAGCGCTCCGTGTCTGCTTGCACACAGACGTTCGCAACCAGCGTTCGCGTGCCGCAATCGAACGGATCGGCGGGAAGTTTGAAGGCATTCTCCGCGCCCATCGCATGGCCGCCGACTTCACGGTCCGCGACTCTGTGCGCTTCTCCATCGTCCAGCAGGATTGGCCCGAGGTGAAGCGGCGCCTCACACTCCTACTGGAATAGCTGTGCGTCCAATCTCTTGCCTGTATCCCGCCGAAGGCAATTGGTCCCACCGCAGGGGTCTAGCGCACAATCTCCACCGGCCCCGGCCTGGCCGGCTCGCCGCCCTTGCCGTTCTCGTCCAGCTTGCCGAAGATCATCTTGCCGCTGGCGGTTTGCAGCACGCTGGTTACAGTAATTTCCACGGCCCGGCCAATCAGCTTCCGGGCGTGATCGACCACCACCATGGTGCCGTCGTCGAGATACCCCACGCCCTGGTTGAACTCCTTGCCCTCTTTCAGGATGAGCACATTCATCTTTTCGCCGGGCAGCACCACCGGCTTCAGAGCATTGGCCAGGTCGTTGATGTTCAGCACTTCGACGTGGTGCAGGTGGGCCACCTTGTTCAGGTTGAAGTCGTTGGTCACCACCTTGGCCTCCCACTTCTTGGCCAGCTCGAGCAGCTTCAGATCCACCTCGCGAATGGAAGGAAAGTCGTCGGGGACGATCTGCACCTGGATATTCGCGTTCGACTGCATGCGCTGCAGCATATCCAGGCCGCGGCGGCCTCGCTGGCGCTTCGAGCTGTCGGTCGAGTCGGCTACCGTTTGCAGCTCGCGCAGCACAAACTCCGGCACCACCATCATGCCGTCGATAAAGCCGGCCTCGGCGATGTCGGCGATCCGCCCGTCGATGATCACGCTCGTGTCGAGCACCTTGGCGGTGCGCCGCGTGGGCCGGTCGGGGGCAAAGACGGTGCCCAGCGCCGCCGGGTTCAGCAGGTCGCCCTTGCTGGCTCCCACCAGCAGCCCCACATACGTCATCAGCAGCAGGACGAAGATCTGCAGCACGGCCGAGCTGGGCCCAGGCGGGAGTGCGCCGCGCAGGACCAGGCAGAATAACGCTGCGCCAAGAATGCCGAGCACGCTGCCCGCTACGGCGCCAACCAATCGCCGCAGCGTCAGAGCCCGCACCCGGTACTCAAAAACGATCACCGCGCAGGCTGTTCCGGCGCCCGCGGCCGCACTCACCCATTGCGTCATGCCGAACGGATGAAGGAAAAAACATACCCCGGCGAGAAGGGCCACAAAAAGAAAGCGAACCACGATCAAGTCCATAAAATGTCAACCCCCCGGCCAGCGGGAAGAAAAGTCCTCAAAACCGGGTACAGTTGGCGAGTATCCCACCCGCAAACAGAGTCGTCAAGTGGATGGAGCAAAGAAAAGGGAATAGGGAATAGGGATCAGGGAACAGGGACTAGGGATTTAGGGACTAGGATTGCTGTTCGCGGCCGGCCTGAGCGCATTTGAAAACCTGGCCTTTGGAGGTCGCCGGTTCTGGGACATCGGACCAAGCGACTCTGCACGACTGTCGCCTGTCCCTATTCCCTAGTCCCTAGTCCCTGCTCCTACGACGCGACCGCCAGCTCCACCATCGGAGCCAGCCGCTGCGAGCCCTTGCGCGGGCCGCGCTTGCGGGCGCTCATCACCTTGATGCGCTCCAGCAGCTCCTGCGACGAGCAATTCTTCTTGGCCAGCAGGGCATCGGCGGCGTGCATCTCGCCTGCCATCTTCTGCGGGTCGCCCAGCAGGATCATCGGCACGTGAGCCGCAATCTGCTTCAGCCGCCCCACCAACTGGCCGCCGTTCATCTGCGGCATGGCATAGTCGGCCAGAACCAGGTCCACTTGAGTCTCAGAGAAGATGCCGATCGCCTCCTGGCCGTTGGTGGTGGAGACTACACGGTATCCATTGGTGGCCAGCATGAACTTGAGTACGGAAAGCTCTTGTTCGTTGTCGTCTACGCAGAGAATAACTTTCTTGGGTCGCATGGTTTCGAAGCTCGCTCCTCGGCACAGTTTTCTTTACAGCCAACTTCAAACGACTTCCCCCTGGCCCGCTCTTGTGGCAGGCTCGCGAGATGAGTCTCCAAGGCAAACAACCGGACACAAAGCCGCCGTTTCCTGGTTTGTCCAGCAATTCGGATCGCTGTTCTTGGATTGCCGGCATAAGGGAGCGGCATTCGCGCGAAACGGCGTCCGGCTTGATAGACGCAGGAGTTAGCTTTTGCTGTGGGTCAGACTGCGTTTGATGCCTGGGTCAAATCCGGCTAAGGCGCCGGATCAATTCCTTCAACGAGAGCCAACACTACGAGCATTTCCCGTCGCTGAAAAGGGGGGAAAATGAAGCGAATCTCTCTCTGAAAATCCTTGAGAAACAAATGAAAATTAGCTACATCGAACAAAGGCCGCAACTTGCATCGATGAATTCCTGTGAATAGCGTGTGTATTACGGCAGGAAAAGCTTCCCTTTTGACCCAAGAACAGTGCTGCCCGCCACGCGCACATCGGTGACCCTCGCCGATTCGATGCGTGCAGAGAGATACAAATCGCTCGTCCGGCGGATCTCGACGCCCTGGCGCACGTGAATTCGCTGGCCCGCGGGCACTGCTCCGCGCTGGACCAGGTAGCTGATGGCGCATCCCGCCGCCGAGCCTGTGGCCGGGTCTTCGCCGTTTTCAAACTGCATGCGCGCGCGGTACTCGGCCTCCTGTCCGCCCGCCTCCACGCCAGCCGGCCCCAGCACATAAAACCAGCGCGCGCCGCGTTCGCGCAGCCATGGAGTGGCCTCTTGCTGGTTCACACGGAGCCGTGCCAAAGCTTCGACTGAGCGCAATGCGACAATCGCGAAGGCTGTTCCCGTGGAGACGGTCTGGGGCGGCAAAGCCGGGTCCAGGTCGTCGATTTCCAACCCGGTGAGCCGAGCCACCTCTTTGGCGTCTAACTCTGCGCCAAACTCCGGATCGCGCTGCGTCATCTCGCCGAAAAGGGCGGCAATATCACGCTGATCGTCACGCTTAAATCGCACCGGCACCGGCCCCACATTGAGGGCGAGGGTAATCACCCCATCCCGCAAGATCTTCGGCGCGATACCGACCAGCACACTGGCCGTGCCTAGCGTTGGATGGCCTGCAAAGTTCAGCTCCTCTTGCGTCGTGAAGATACGTACCCGCACGCCCTCGGCCTGTTCCACCTCGGCCGTCCTGCGCTCCACAAATGTCGTTTCAGAGAGGTTGAATTCCCGCGCGATCGCCTGCATGAGCTCCGTCGTCAGGCCGCAGGTGTTCATCACCACCGCCAGCGGGTTGCCTGTCAGCGCCGTTTCCGTAAAGACATCGACGATGAAATAGTCCAGTTCCAAAGCAACCTGCCCGAAGATGCAGTTTCTCACAAAGGCGGAAGACGAAAAAGGGATCGGAGACAACTTCTCTGATCCCTGCTCACTGTTCTCTGACCTCTGCCTCTTACAGCGCGATCAGCGGCCGAGGCAGCCGGGTCTTGGCGCGGTCCAGAAAGAGCCTCATGCGCAGAGCCTCGGCCCGCTGCATGGCCACCAGACGCATCTGCCTCCGAATGTGGTCTCCATCCACCAGAAAGTTTACCTGCACCTCGTCGAACTCGGCATCCTTCTCCAGCCGTGCAATCCGCTCTTCGATGGTCCGGCGAAACCGGGGGCTGATCTCAAAATCCTCGCTGGTTGCGCAGTTGGTGAACATGGCAAGCTCCTCGGAAATCTCTCACGCCCTCAAAAATAATCCTTTGAAAAGGCTAAAGTATTTTCGATCTGTGCCGATCCTAGTAAAGAATTCTGCGGAGCGCCAGATTACTTTGTGGTCATACCAAGGTAATTCAATGTCCGGAAATAAGACACTTCGGGAAGTTTCAGCAGCTTTTTGCACAATTCCTGCTCACGGCCCGATGACTCCCAAGGCTTCTCGCCTCTTCGCAGTACAATCGACACCATGAGTTTTCCTGAAACCCGGATGCGCCGCCTGAGGCGCACGGAGCCGCTGCGGGCGCTGGTGCGCGAAACCGCCACCGACCCCGGCGACCTGATCTACCCGCTCTTTCTCTGTCCCGGCGAGGGCGTCCGCCGCCCCATCGCCTCCATGCCCGGCGTCTTCAACCTCTCCGTGGATGAAGCTGTCTGCGAGGCTGAGGAAGCCGTCCGCCTGGGCCTGGGCGGCCTGCTGCTCTTTGGCCTGCCCGAAGCCAAGGACGAGCAGGGCTCCGGCGCGTACGACGACGACGGAATCGTCCAGCAAGGGCTGCGCGCGCTCAGAGAGTCGCCCGCCTCTAAAAAACTGGTGCTCATCGCCGACGTCTGCCTCTGCGAATACACCAGCCACGGCCATTGCGGCGTGGTCGTCGAGACCCGCGACGGCTTCGAGGTCGAGAATGACTCCACCCTCGACCTGCTCGCCCACGCCGCCGTCAGCCTGGCCCGCGCCGGTGCCGACGTCGTCGCCCCCAGCGACATGATGGACGGCCGCGTCGGGGCCATCCGCCGTCTGCTCGACGACGAAGGCTTCGCGCAAACCCCCATTCTCAGCTACGCCTCCAAGTTCGCCTCGGCCTTCTACGGACCCTTCCGAGAGGCCGCAGATTCTGCTCCCCAATTCGGCGACCGCAAGACCTATCAAATGGACGGCGCGAACCTGCGCGAGGCCATGCGCGAGATCGAGCTTGACCTCGATGAAGGCGCGGACATGATCCTCATGAAGCCCGCCATGCCCTATCTCGATGTCATCCGCGCCGCCCGCGAGTTTGTCGACGTGCCCATCGGCGCGTACCAAGTCTCCGGCGAATACTCCATGCTCCAGGCCGCCTTTCAGAAAGGCTGGCTCGACCATGACCGCGCCATCCTCGAATCGCTAATAAGCATCCGCCGCGCCGGCGCCGGCTTCATCGTGACTTATTTCGCCAAAGATGCCGCCAAACTGCTCGCCTGACCATGCGCAAAACTCGCAATCTGACACGCAAAAACGATTGGCAGACCACATAGGGTCTTCGCATCGTTAAGATTTCCAGTTGGACCGGAAGGGCAGTTCCTGCTCCATGGAGCCGAACAGTGATCGAGGTCCCATCATGAGCAGACCGCGCGGGGGAAATCAATCCAAGACTGCGGCGATTTTCTTGTCGCACTCAAATGGCTTGATGGGGCCGGCCATCATTCTAATGGCTGCTTTTGTCGCGGTCGGACCGTTCTTTTGGCGCGGCCCCTCGTGCGGAGCCGACACCGGCTTTCACCTTGTTTCCTGGATCGATGCCCAGCAAAGTATCAGGACGGGCCTGCTCTATCCCCATTGGGCCAATAGTCCGAACTTCGGAGCGGGCGAGCCTCGATTCGTTTTTTATCCTCCGCTGAGCTGGATGGGGGGAGCCCTTCTGGGAATGATTTTGCCGTGGAATTCCGCCCGGCTCGCCTTTACGATTCTATGTCTTGCCGCAACCGGAATGGCCAATCGCGCGCTGGCCAGGGAGATGATGTCCGATGGACCGGCAACCTTGGCTGGTTGCGCTTCGATCTTCCTCGGTTATGCGTTGCTCAGCGTTTACGTGCGCTGCGATTACGCAGAGCTGATGGGGGGATTCTGGATTCCCTTGCTGCTTCTTTTTGCGCTGCGAAGGCGAAAACCTGCGGGAAGCTTCTGGGAACGGACCTTCGATGGTTCGGCGGCGCCGCTGGCACTCGTTGTGGCTGGGATCTGGCTGAGCAACGGCCCGCTGGGAATCATGGCCGGCTATTTGCTGGCTGCCGTCGCGCTGCTCTCCGCCTTGATTGAAAGTTCATGGGTGCCTATGGCGCGGGCCGCCGTGAGCACCGCCGCGGGAATGGCGTTGGCATCGCTTTATCTGATTCCCGCAGTCTGGGAAGAGGACTGGGCCAGCATTCAGTATGCGGTGACCCAAGCGCATTACGTGGTGGAAAACAACTGGCTCTTCGCCCGCAATGCCAATCCCCTTTTGGCGCGTCACGACATGATGCTGCATCGGATCTCAATTCTCGCTGTCGCCATGCTCGCCATCGCTTTCGCTGGAGGCGCCGTTGCCTGGATTCGCGGCGTCGTGCCCCAAGAGCGCAGATGGTCGATCCCGCTGGCTCTTATTCCGCCGGCAGTCTTGTTTCTGATGCTTCCGGTCTCGCAACCGATTTGGAATCTACTGCCGGAGTTGCGGCTGTTGCAGTTTCCCTGGCGCTGGCTCTTGGTTCTGGAAGCTCCGATGGCTCTCTTTTTCGCCTCGGCCGTCTGGTTCGACCGAAGGACCCTGCGTCTTCCCCTGATCGCTGCATCCGCGGCTCTGTTTGCGGCGGTCAGCCTCGCGGCGCCCCACTGGTGGTACGTTGAATGCGGCACGTCGATCGCCTCAATGCAAGAATTGGTGCGAGAGGGCATCGGCGTCTTTGGAAAACCAGAATATGGAACGCCGGGCACCCAACTTCCTATCGTTGACCCTTTGGTGGATTCCAACGGGAACCCTCTGGTAGACGATCCGGCGGATCTCATCGTGCAAAGCTTGCCTGGCGCTTGCCTTCTGGATAGCCTTCCAGACGATTCAGGTCAGGGGGACGCCGGTTCAGCTCCCGCGTGGCACGGCGAAGCAGCCAGTTGCAAGAGTTCCGGCTGGCGCGAATTGCTCGTGACCGCCGGTCCTTCTCATCCGGAGGCAGACAGATCCAACCCGGAACAGAGATGGATCGCGGGAGTCGCCGGTCACGCGGGGTACCTGATTCTACGGCTGCGATATTACCCGGCATGGGGTGTCAAGGTGAATGGCATCCCGGTCACAGCGATGGCCGAACGAGACCGCGGCTTGATGGCCGTACCGGTTCCGCAGGGAAATGTGCATGTATCGGTTGATTGGACCACAACCGGCGATGTGGTGGCGGGGCGATGCGTGAGCGGAGTTGCGCTCCTTCTGATCGCAGGTTTGTTCTTCTTCGAGCGGAGGCTATCGCGGCCTCTTTTAAGCACGGGGAAGGCAAGTCCATCTGTCTCAGCGAAAGAACCCAAGCTGCCCACGATCGAACCAAAGAGTCCCATACCGTCCATGCGGCCAGATCGTCGAAACACG
Source organism: uncultured Acidobacteriaceae bacterium (assembly GCA_963710875.1). GTDB lineage: Bacteria > Acidobacteriota > Terriglobia > Terriglobales > Acidobacteriaceae > Telmatobacter. The sequence goes on from CAVQBW010000007.1 coordinate 1,066,363, forward strand.
CCCTCCAGTAACCCGCCGAAAAACGCCAGGCATAAGTGAGTATTCAAACTCCAGGCCGCCTTTGAGCGCGGCTGGCTCGACCATGATCGCGGGTGCCGGGTGCCCCATATCTGGCGCAGCCCCATCGCGCCAGATGTGGGATACCACGAACCCCAACCGTAGACGGGTGCCCCATCCTCGATTAACCACAAACGATTGGGTGCCCCATCCTTTCGCAGACTTATCGCGAAAGGGTGGGATACCACAAAACCCGATCCAGTCTCCGCGATCCTGATTCTCGGACCTGGAAGTCCGCCACTTGCCCCAAGTCTCGCCTTTCAGACCTGGGAGTCGCCCAATCAGCCTCTCGTTCGTTGCCTGCCCATCTACCCCCGAATAAACGCCAGCAGATCCGCGTTCACCTTGTCCTTGAGTGTCGAACACATCCCGTGCGGCGCGCCCGGATAGACCTTCAGCGTCGCTCCCTTCACCAGCGCCACCGAAAGCAGCGCCGAGTCGTTGATGGGGACCATCTGATCGTCGTCGCCGTGAAGAACCAGCGTCGGCACATCGAACTTCTTCAGGTCCTCTGTGAAGTCGGTCTCCGAGAAGGCCTTGACGCAGTCGTAGCAGGCATTCAACCCCGCCATCATTCCCTGGTGCCAGAAGGAATCCCGCAGCCCCTCTGAGACCGTCGAACCCGGCCGGTTCGCCCCATAGAATGGCGCCGAAAGGTCCTTGAAAAACTGCGAGCGGTCGGCCAAAACGCCGGCCCGGATCTCGTCGAAAACCTTGATCGGCAATCCCAGGGGATTGGCCGCAGTCTTCAGCATCAGCGGCGGCACAGCCCCGATCAGCACAGCCTTGGCCACGCGGCGCGTCCCGTGCCGGCCGATATAGCGCGCCACCTCGCCTCCGCCGGTCGAATGGCCCACATGGACCGCGCCTTTCAGGTCGAGCGCCTCGGTCAGCGCCGCCAGATCGTCCGCGTAGGTGTCCATATCGTTGCCGCCCCAACTTTGACCGGACCGGCCATGACCCCTCCTGTCGTGCGCAATCGCGCGATAGCCGTGCGAGGCCAGAAAGACCATCTGGTCCTCAAAGGCATCGGCATTCAACGGCCAGCCATGACTGAAGACCACTGGCTGACCCGCGCCCCAGTCCTTGTAATAGATCTGCGTTCCGTCTTGCGTGGTGATCGTGGGCATAAAACCTCCTGATTTGGGTTTGGGGAGTCTTGCTCGCTGCGGTTGGGGAAGACGAACGATTCAGTTCAAGCACTTGCGCAGACCGCTGCCACAGGCCAACCTGATTCGTTTCTCTGCTGGAGTATAGATGTTCCTCAGAGTCCCAGGTCCCGGTTTTGAAGATAATTTCCGCTCTTTCCCGCACAATCGAGGATAAAGGGCTGGCGGTCAGAAGATGTTTCATAACCTCGTTTTGAAAGGGCACGGCTTCAGCCGTGCCGCTAGGAAGCAGGAAAATCACGGGCTTTAGCCCCTGAGGGAATGCACCGCCGCGCATCGCATCGGCTATGAAACAGCTTCTAGTCAAATCCCCGCCTTCGGAGTGGAAGATTATGAAGAATATTGCGGTCACCGTCCCCGGCGAAATCTACCTCGAAGCGCGGGTGTGGGCGGCCAGGCAGGGTACTTCGGTCTCTTCCCTCGTCCGGCAATTCCTTGAAACCATCGGCGATCTGTCCGCAGAGAGCCGCGACCTCCCGGACTGCGATCGGGAGCCACCGGTACCTCCGCCCCCTGCCCCTGTTTTCTGCCCCAATTTCAGCCCCAATGCACTGGTTTTGAACACAAAATCTCTCAATCCCGCCTGGCTATCGCCGCTTCCGGCCGATCTCGCAAAGCATATCCGAATGGATGTTCAGCCCGATATTCGTCATGTTATAAAAATGCTCGCTGGCAACCAGCCAGACGATCTCGCAGATCGCGCGTTCTGAGTAATGGCTCTTCAGCCGCGCAAACGTCTCCGGATCGACCTTCTTGTCTCTCGTCAGTTCCGTCACATAGTCCAGCGCTGCTCGTTCCGCATCGGTAAAGAGCGGGCTTGTGGCGTATTGTTCCAATGCGTCGAACTTGGCTTCGTTCATCGAAGCCTTGATTGCGAACGACCGCCCGATGTCGATGCAGAAGAGACAGACGTTGATCCGCGCAACCTCTTCCCGGATCAGCATGATGGTCTCTGCCGGCAGCAGCAACTTCTTGTCCAACTGACTGATCTTCGAGTAGAAGAGGCCAAATGCGACCGGCAACCGCGCGCAAAAGACTTTGAGCGGGGTAATCACCTTGCCGAATTGGCGGCGGGTCATCACATACGCCAACTTCATAAAAGGTGCGTTGGGCTTCTCGATCGGAGAAAGAAAGGTACCCATGCGCTCACCTCCTATGTGGCGATCTCATTTAGACGATGCCGGTCCATGAAGGAAAGTTTCAGTCCGGGCTTCGCTGCCGGCGTACACACTCCTACCGCCAGCGGAAGATCCGCAGCGACACAACGAACGGCACAACCAGCCACGCCAGCATCACTGCAATCGGCGCGCCCAACTGGCCCAGGTTCATCCCTTGCAGCATGTTGCCGCGCAGCGCGTCGATGGCCGCGGTGAGCGGAAGCGCCCGCACCAGCGGCTGAATCGCCACCGGAAAGCGCGTCGCCGAAAAGAAGATCCCCGAGAGGATCCACATGGGCAGCATCACCAGGTTCATCAGGCCATTGACGGCCTCCGTGGTCTTGGCCCGCGAACTGACCAGCAGGCCCAACGCTGAAAAGGCCAGCGAAGCGAGCACGCACAGCACTCCCAACTGCCACAGCGAGCCGCGAAATGGCACGCCGAACGCCAGCCGCGCAAATCCCAGAAAAACCCCAACCTCGATCACCAGCAATCCCAGCCGCGAAAACAAAAACGAGGCGAGATACTGCCAGCGCGGCATGGGCGAGGCAACCATCCGCTTGAGCAGCTTCTTCTGCCGGGCATCGACAATGGCAAAGCCCAGGCTCCACATCGCCGAGCCAATCAGGTTCATCCCCAACAGCCCCGGCACCAGGAAGTCGATGTAGCGCGCGCCAGCCTCATGCACCAGCTCATTCTCGATGCGCACTGCCTCATGCCGTCCCGCGGCGATCTGAATTGCCCGATCCGCCAACAGGCGCGCCGTTCGCCCATCCGGGTTGGTGTCGTCGAATTTGTACTCGACCCCATCGGGCCTCTGAATCGCCAGCAGCAGAATCTCTCCCGTCGCCAGCTTGTGCGTCCCGGAGGCCTCGTCCATTGTCGTCGCGGTCAGCCCCTTGTCGGCGGCCAGCGCTTGAGTGAGCTGCGTTGTCGTAGCACCCACCTGCAGCACATCCGCCGGCCGGTTGCGAAAGGCGATGCCAAGCCCCACCGCCAGCAGAATGGGAAAGACGAAGGTCCAGAAGATCGCCTCCGGCTCGCGCAAAAACAGCCGGATGCGCATGGCGGTGAGTTGAAACAGCGAGCTGGCTTCAAATCTACTCATCGCGCAGCGTCCTTCCCGTCAGGCTCACAAACACATCCTCAAGCGTTGCCGAATGAGTCCGAAACTCGCTCAGATCGAGTCCCTGTTCGTCGAGCGCGGCAAAGATGAGCGGCACAGATGTGTGCAGCTCCCTCACCGAAAGCTGATGCAGTCCGGCATCCACGCGATGCGATTGAACCCCCGGAATCGCCGTCAGCAGCGCGGCATTCACTTCGCTCGTCTCGCGTTCCGTCACCGCGAATTCGACAATGTGTTCCGCGCCCACCAGTGCAATGAGTTCTCGCGTCGTTCCCAGCGCAATCCTCCGCCCGTGGTCGATAATGGCCACGCGGTCGCAGAGCCGCTCGGCCTCTTCCATGTAGTGCGTCGTAAGAATAATCGTGCGCCCCGCCTGCTTCAGCGCGTCCACCAGATCCCACAGGTGGCGTCGCGCCTGCGGATCGAGTCCGGTCGTCGGCTCATCCAGAAACAGCAACTCCGGATCGCCCACCAGCGCGCAGGCCATGGCAAGTCTTTGTTTCTGTCCGCCGGAGAGCGTGGCCACGCGCGCGCCGCGCTTGTCTTCGAGCTGCGCCTTCCGGATCGACTCATCCACCGGAATCCCGCGCCGGTAGAAGCTGCGAAACAGGCGCAGCGTCTCCTCCACCGTCAGCTTGTCAGAAAACTGTGTCTCCTGCAATTGAATGCCGATCCGCTGGCGTAGCTCGCCGGCGCCCTTCGTCCAGTCGAGTCCCAGCAGCTCCACGGTCCCGGCATCGGCAGCCGTCAATCCTTCGCAGATTTCGATGGTGGTCGTCTTGCCCGCGCCATTCGGCCCCAGCAGGCCAAAGCACTCGCCGCGCGCAACCTCGAGGTCCAGGCCGTCCACAGCAACCACGTCGCCAAAGGCCTTCCGCAGCCCGCGCAGCAGCAGCGACGGCGCGCTTCCATCGGTGGGTACAGTTGGCGCTGCGGCAGATCGCGAGTCCGTCAAAGTCTGAGCCTCTCGCACAAGACTAAGACAAGACGATGGCTCCCATCAACGTACGCACCGTAGCCCGGTGCCCGCGGCGAAACTCTTCATCAGAATGTGTTTTCCGTAGTCCGGAGAAGCCAGGCTCCCCAAAGAACCGCCGTCTTCCTACCGCGATTCGCGAATCAGCAAATGGTAGGCCTCATTGATTGCAGCCATCCGTTCATTGGCAAGCCGGCGCATTTTTTCCGTCCCGAGTTCGAGCCGGTCGGGATGCCACCGGCTCACCATGCGCCGGTATGCGGCCTTGATCTGCCGCCGCGAGCTGACCTCGGTCACCCCCAGCAGCCGGCAGGCAAACTGTTGCGTCATGGGATGCATCGTGCCGGATTCGTCGCCGCACTCCTCGGTGAGTCTCTCCCATTCCTGCGAGGCATCCTCATGCGTTTGCGCGGCAGGCTCGTACCATGACTGCGGCAGCCTGTCCGTCTTCGAGCCTCCCGCATTCAAGGCCGCCGTGGCTGCATCGGAGATCTCGGCACGATACGCCCTTTCCTGCACAAGAGACACCGTATCGAAGCTGTCGGACTCGCAAAACGCGTCTTCCGTCCACTCGCGCTCCGCTTCTCTCTGCCGTCTTTGCTCGAAGTTCTCTAGAGCCGCGGCCGTGCCCGATCTCCAGCTATCCACAAAGAAGCGAACGTCCGGCTCCGAATCCTCTCCCACCATCCGCTGAAACTCGTCAACGAACTGCCAGCCTCTACGTTTCGTCTCGACGGTCGCTACAGCCTCGTAACCCTCAGGCGTGGTTGCCGAGTAGCCGCGATCCACCTGGAATTGGCCTTCCATTCTTTCCTCCGCTTGCAGGCACACCGCATCGCCCGGCTACAGCATTTTCGGAAATGCTGTCAACCGAAACCATGACCTAAAGCCGGCGCGACCAACAGGGAGTGACGGCCCACGACGCCCTTATTAGGTTCAAACTGTTTCCGAAAATGCTCCGCGCGTCACTTCGCGCTCCCATTATTGCTGCAATCCGTTCATCGGCACTTCAGCCCAATTCTTCTACTCGCCCCGCCCGCCGCCGGCCCTCCATCCCCCTGACATATCATGGTCTACGGAGGGCATCATGAAGGTTCTTTTCATTGGCGGCACAGGAATTATCAGCACGGCTTCGACCAGATTGGCAGCCGAACGCGGCATTGAATTGACCCTGCTCCGGCGCGGCCAGCACGCCGTCGATCTGCCGCCCAATGTCGCCACCATCACGGCCGACATCAACGACGAAGCAGCCGCGGCCCAGGCGCTCGCCGGCCGATCCTTCGACGCCGTCGTCAACTGGACCGTCTTCACCCCGGCCCAACTCGAACGCGATATCCGTCTCTTTCGCGGTCGCACCGGCCAATTCATCTTCATCAGTTCGGCCAGCGCCTATCAAAAGCCCGTCGGCCACTATCTGATTACCGAATCGACCCCGCTCGCCAACCCCTATTGGCAGTACTCCCGCGACAAGATCGCCTGCGAAGAGCGCCTGATGCACGCCTATCGCGAAGAGGCTTTTCCCGTCACCATCGTCCGTCCCTCCCTCACCTTTGGCGATACGCAGATTCCCTTGGCGGTCAATACCTGGCAGAAGTCGTGGACCGTGGTCGACCGCATGCGCCGCGGCAAAAAGGTGATCGTGCCCGGCGACGGCTCCTCGCTCTGGGTCATCACCCACAACACCGACTTCGCTCGAGGCTTCGTCGGCCTCCTCGGTCATCGCCAGGCCATCGGCCACGCCTTCCACATCACCACCGACGAGGTCATGACCTGGGATCAGTTCTATCGCATCACCGCCCAGGCCGCCGGCGTCGAGGCCCAGATCGTTCACGTTGCTTCGGATTTTATCTTCGCCTGCATCCCCGACGATCTCGGCGGACTCACCGGCGACAAATCCGTCAGCGTAGTCTTCGATAACACCAAGATCAAGCGCTTCGTCCCCGGCTACTGCGCCACGCTTCCCTTCGCCCAGGGAATCCAGAGAACCATCGACTGGTTCGATGCCGACCCCGCCCGCAAGCAGATCGACGAACCCGCCAACGCCACCTGGGACAAGCTGATCCAAGCCTACGAATCCGGCCTGACCCAAGCCCAGCGCATCTTCCGCCCATGAACCCAGTCCCCAAAGGTTGATTCACAGATTGCACTGCCATCCTGTCTATGAGCCTCATTCGCGGATTTCATTGTCATCCTGAGCGACCGGCCACCTCGTAAATACCGTCATCCTGAGCGACCGGACCCTGAGCTTTGCGAAGGGGAAGGGAGCCGAAGGACCTGCGTTTGTTCTTTGCGCGACCGCTGAACAATCCTCGGGTGCCCCATCCTCGCCGCGTCTTTGTTTTTGCGGCTAGGGTGGGAAACCACGAACATTAACCGGCAGTCTTTTGAAAGGGCACGGCTTCAAAGCCCGCCCTGAGCGCAGCCGAAGGGTGCCGCAAACGCACCAAACAATGCCGTGCCTCAGCCCTTGCGAAAATGGATCGCCGGCCACCCGGCCGGCTGTCGCGCGGGCGTTCCCGCCCGCGCTCGTCGTGTTCCAATTACCGATTCATGCAGTTATGGCACTAAAGCCGCAAACGGAGGCTTCCGGAGGCAGGCGGGGGTTTCAACCCCCGCATAACGCCGCAACAGAACAGACGGGCTTTAGCCCCGGAGGATTGACTGCCCAGCCATTGTCCTGTCCCTAAAGTCCATCCACAAACTGCACTGTCATCCTGAGCGACCGGACCCCGAGCCTCGCGAAAGGGAAGGGAGTCGAAAGCCTGCCCTGAGCAACGTCGAAGGTGACCTGCGTTTCCGGCGTCCTTGCATTTCACAAACACTGTCATCCTGAGCGAAGCGCAGCGAAGTCGAAGGACCTGCGGTTGCTTTTCGGGTTCATTCAACCGATCAACTTCAAAAAAACAGCACAAACCCTCGAACTTGGACTAAACTTGCTTGATTTCTAAACACAGGTTTGATCGGAGCTCTATGCCGAGAACGGTGACATACCTATTTGGCCGTCTGAACGTCATTTCACTGGAGGGGGACAAGCGATCGATTTATTCCAAGGCGTTCAGTCCATCTGCCCCACTAGTGCGCCGCCAAACTCATACTTGGGGCTTTTCAGATGTGGAGATGGTTCACGACGAGGTCCTTGGAGATATGTATGAGGGGTTTTTGGTGAAGTATAAGGATCAAGAGTCGGTTGAGGTCGTCAATACTGAAGCGCGGGTGATTGAGGACGAGGATATTCAGAACTTGATCGCTGCCCATTCTAGGTTCTTTCTACATGTGCAGAGCGGCATTATTGCATATCATCCAAGTGGAACCGTGATTTCTGGGAGCGCGTTTGTTGCACGATTTGCCGAAATTGTCGAGAACGCGTACGAAAGGTTCTTTATATCGGCAGAGATTCTGCCTGTTAATGAACAGGAGGCGTTCAAGGAAGCATTACGGCGCTTTAGCCGCATAGATCGCCTTAGCATTTATCTGCACCCTTCTAACCCGTCGAGCCGGGATATTTGGGAGCCAGTTGACGAGAAGCTCCGGGCCATGAACGCGCAAGACTATAGGGAAGAATATAATGGACACCAATCAAACCGTGGACTCAAGCCAGATGCTGACGAGATGATAGAACGAAAGATCGCAATGGCGGAGGATGGGTACGGGCACGTAGAGGCAACTGGGATACGCGAAGGGAAGAAAAGGACTGCTAGGTCTTTGACCGTTTAATTCTGTACCATCTCCGTGCCCCATCCATTCGCCGTTTTTCTGGCGAATGGGTGGGAAACTGCGAACCCTAAAGTCCGAAATCATGCGGTCAGAGACCTAGTACGCGATCTCTACCCTTATCAGCGACCGCGCCGAGTGATTCAACGGCAAGCCCTTCCGTCTTAAAGGCGCTCTCTGATACATTTCGCTCTGTGCTCAGGAGATTTGAGAAATGAGTGATCTGAAGATTCAGATAAAAAGAATTCGCAGGGTCGCATGCTCCTCAGACTTAATCCTCGCAATGCTGGTTGCGATGGCAACAGCTATCTTTTGCCCGTCCGTAATATCTATCGCAATGGCAAAGGATTTTTATGGCGTGGGGATATCAGTGCTCAGTATAGTTTTTTCAGTTTTCTTCGCAGCATTGGCAATCGTCATGTCGGCTGGCGATAATGAGTTCATAGCATTTTTGCATAAAGAAGGTGCCTATACGGAAATTGTTTGGAATTTCAGATTTGCGATCATGGTCTTATTCACTTCCCTCATTGTTACATTGACGGAGTACGTCTATGTCGGGTTCAGATTCTCGCATAAAGCGGAATGGCATTCAAAATGGTTTCTTGTTATCTTCTTCTTTTGCTTCTCGTACTCTCTTCTGGCAGTTTGCCTTGCTATTCTCGACGCGATTAAATATTCAAGTAACCGGGTAAGATTCCTGAATTCCAAAATGCATTAGCCGAGGGCCAATGGCCCGAAATACGGATGCCCAGCGCCGAATGCCTACCCAACGCTACCATTCTTCTTTGAGAAGGGTGGGAGACCACGAACCACCATCGGGCCGCGCGCCGTGTTTACAATACCCGCATGACCGATTCACCAGAATCCGTAGCGCGAGCATTCATCCGGGCAATCAACCGGCAGGATGTGGACGGGCTGACGGCGCTTCTGGCCCCCGGAGCACCGCTTCGTCGATTCGCTGGGCAATCATGAAAGCCGTCGGCTAGACTCCGCGCTCCCCCAACTCCAGGAATCGATACGGTTTCCGCCCCGCCGCAGAGCCTGCCTTGAGCGAAGTCGAAAGGTCGTTTGCAGATCATTACTCCAAGCCGGCGCACAATAGAAGCAGTCAACAGGGCGGCCCTTTACTGACGGCTGCTCTCTGACCCCTGACCCCTGACCCCTGATCTCTGATCCCTGACCACCCCCCTACCCCCTGGGGGTCCGATTCACCGTTTGTTCGCTTTTATCATCTTAATCAATTGAATATAAACAATCTTCAGAAACAAATTACCTTGAGATTAACCTCGCGGACGCGCGGGAATCTCCCTTTTTCTGACAATTTCCAGGGTTTACAGCATCGAATTATTCGCCGTCAGCTTCAGCTCCGTGATCCTTTTTGCCCGCGGCCTTCTCGCCCGCGACAGAGATGCGCAGCGAACGCAGAAAGCTCAAATCGTTCTGGGTAAAGGGCATATCGGAACTGCTCTGTCCAACCGGCACTTCCACCTCATCGTCCTCTTTGGTGACGTCATTGAGGCCGATGGTGGCTTCGAGCATCAGCAGCACGTCGAAACCGTGCTGGCGGATGTCCTGAACCACGCCGGCGATCTGCTCGCTCTCGATGACCGACTCATGGATGGCCTCGCCCAGTTGCTGAATGAGTTCGCGCAGTCGGGATGTCACTTTGTACCTCCAGGGGCTGCGGCCAGCGCGAGGAACCAGGCGCGGGGAGCGGCGTGGGATTTCTTTACCTTACTTCTATCGGCACTCTGGGGCAACTGCGAACAGCACACAAGCCGGAAAAATTCGATGCGGTTACCGGCACTGATACCATCATAACGAAATGAGACCTCAGAGCATCGGGCGGGCGTTGGGAATCGGGCTGCGGGTTGCCGGGCGGATCGCCGGTCAGCGCATGGCGGCAAGCGGCCGGGCTGCCGAAGCACGCACCGCTGCGACGGCGCCTACTACTAAGACTTTAGACGGGATCGGAGCCGTCAGGAGAGCAGACGGCCGCACGGGCGGCCGGGCGGCCGGGGGAGTCGTCCGCGGCGTCGGCGGCTTCCTGCGCCCCTTCCGCCGGGTGGGCGGCATTCTCTGGCTGGAGGTCACAGGCGTCTTCTTCTTGCTGCCGGTGGTGGTCTTCGCGCCGACGCTCTGGCGCGTGCGGGCCAGTTGGGCCCATGGCCCCGATCACCGTCTCTTCCTGGCGACCGCCGGGGTCATGGCGGTGTTTCTCTACCTCAGCGTGAGTTCCTTCTGGCGTGCGCGGAAGCGGTGAGACTGCGCCTTGCGCCAATCCAAGGTTTGACCCCTCCGCCATCAGATCCCTATCGTTAACAGGGTGTGGGAAGTCAACGCGAAAGGAATACTCATGACCGTCCCCGTTCCGCCCATCGCATCTCCGCTGAAGAAGACCGCGCTCAATGCCGCCCACCGCGCGCTCAAGGCGAAAATGGTGGACTTTGGCGGCTGGGAGATGCCGGTCGAGTATGGCGGGCTGATTGCCGAGCATATGGCGGTGCGAACGGGAGTGGGTCTCTTCGACGTGAGCCACATGGGCGAGATTCAGTTTCGCGGGCCGGGATCGCTGGCTGCCGTTGAGCACATCACCATGAACGAGGCCGCGCGCCTGAAGGACGGGCAGGCCCAGTACTCCGCGCTGCTGACGCCGGAAGGCACCTTCGTGGACGACATTCTGGTTCACCGGCTTAGCGAGAACGACTACCTGCTGGTGGTGAACGCCGGAACTACGGACAAAGACTACGCCTGGATTCGCGAGCGGGTAGGCGGCTGGCCCGGCATTCACGTCAGCAACTACTCTGGCTACTACTCGCAGATAGCCGTGCAGGGACCGCGTGCTCTGGAGACGCTGAAAAAGCTGACCAATGCCGATCTGGCGGCGATACGGAATTATTGGTTCACATGGGGCGAGGTGGCCGGGGTGGCGCAGGTGTTGATTGCGCGCAGCGGCTACACAGGCGAGGACGGTTTTGAGCTCTATCTTCCCGCCGACGAAGCAACCAGTGAAAAGGTGTGGAACACCCTGCTGGAGGCGGGTGCGGAGTTCGGGATTCGCCCTTGCGGCCTCGGCGCGCGCAACACGCTGCGCCTGGAGGCGGGAATGCCCCTCTACGGCCATGAAATCTCAGACTCGATCAACGTCTTGGAGGCCGGCCATGAGCGCTGGCTCAAGCTCGAAAAGAGCGCGTTCATCGGCCGGGAGGCTCTGCTGGCCGTGCAAGCGGCCGGCGGTCCGGCGCGCAGGCTTGTGGCTCTGCAGATGGTCGAGCGCGGCATCGCCCGTGACGGGTACCCCGTGCTCGATCTCGACGGCAACGAGATCGGCGTGGTGACTTCCGGTTCGCCCGCGCCTTTCCTCAAGACGAGCATTGCGTTTGCGCTCGTACCCGCCGCGGTTGCTGCCAGCGGCACGGATGTGCTCGTACAGGTCCGCGCCAATCGCGTCAGGGCAAAGCAGGTTCCGGCGCCTTTCTATAAACGGGCGAAAAAGTAGCTAGGCCAGCGCGGCCGCCGCAACGCTTTCCACAGTTGGCCAATTCGATGGATCGTGCAAGAGCTGCACGCTGGGGCCGATCGGCGTCCAGGTTGCAAGGGAGCGCGGACCGTAGATGGCGATGAGGCGGGCTCCGGCGGCAGCGGCCAGATGGCCGGGGCCGGTGTCGTTGGCCACCACGCAGCGCGCAAGTTGAAAGAGTGCGCCATAGACGCCGAGATCGATGCCCGGCAGGCTGATGGCGGTTGCTGCCAATGCGGCCGCGGCTGCCTCCTCGCCGGGGCCGGGACAGAGAACGATCGCCAGACCGGCAGCCTGGAGCTCCGTTGCGAGTTCCTTGAATCGCGGCCAGACCTTTTGGTTCTCGCGGTCGTCGGGGCCGGAGAACGGGCAGAGGATTGCGAAAGATCGCGGCGCGAGTCCATGCTGGTCCAGAAGCGCCTGGGCCTGCGCGCGCTGGGCTGTGCTTGGAGTCCATTCGAGAGCCGCGGGAAATGGCTCATCCGTGCCCAGGAAGCGGCCGGCGAGATGCCAGTAGCTTTCGGCCGCGTGGGCGAAGCCCGGCTGACGATAAGCGTGGCGAAGCAGCAGGCTGCGGCCTTCATGGGCATAGCCCGAGGGCGAAAAGCCTCCCAGCCGCGCCTCCAGCGCAGAGGAGAAGGAGTTGGTCATCAGCAGCGCGGGCGGCGGCGCGGCAGAGCCGAGCGTGCGGCACAGGCTGCGAAGCCGCTCCGTTGTTGCATTCAGGCTGGCGGAGCGTACCGTCACGGGCCAGCCTGTGCTCTCGAACAAGGCCGGCGCCCAGGCCTTGCCATAGAGATACAACTCGAAGCCGCCTGCCGCCAGCCGGCGCAGGGCCGGCAGCGAGAGCACCGCTTCACCGACCCAGTTGCAGAGGCGGACGAGCAAAACGCCCTTGGGAGTCAGGGACAAATAAGCAGATTTGCGACCGGCGGACATTCAGATCGAGTATAGCGATGCAAGCGTCCGGCGAAGGCTAGTGCCCGTAAAGTCCAGGGTTTTGCAGAAAAAGAGAACAAAAGGAGAATCGGACCCCGGGGGGGTAGGGGGTACGGGGGGGCGGTCAGTCGTCAGCCGTCAGTTGTCAGTCAAGTCGCGCCCTGTTGACTGCTTCCATTGTGCGCCGGGGGACTGGAATTATCTGCAACCACCTGCGCTGGGGCGGAGGGCACCTGTGGTGCAGAGACTTCTTTACTGTTCGATCTTGCCTCGTTTGGGTAGGCTGGGGAACCCGTCTGGACACTCGCCAACTCATACGCCCTCTGCAACAATTACAATCTGCAAGGAAAGAGTGGCCCAAGATGTCTCAGCAAAGGAACCGCGAGGAGGTCATCAATACCCAACTCGCCATTTTAATCTCGCGGTTAGGAGTAACGGCTGACGCGGAAACCATTCATGTTCACGGGAAGCAACGCCCCGACGTTCTATTTGAATTACGAGGACTCCGTGTAATCATCGAGGGCAAGTTTGCTGACCACCCCAACGCCGAGGAAGTCGTCCTTGAGGATGCCCGTAAGCGGGTCCGCTCCGGAATTGCTCACATCGCGGCGGCGGCAATCTATCCGAATTCTCTGCGCAACACAACAACGTCGAAGGTCCTGGAAAAGCTCAGCACTTCGCAACTGAAGTTCCGGATTGTCTCCGAGACTGACGAGACAGGAGACTGGTTTGAAGGCGATCCTGCGTCCTTAATGGATGCGCTCCGCCACGCGCAGGAGTACCTCACAAAAGACGACATCGTCGAGCAGACGGCGAAATCACTTCATGGGCAGATGATCGGCGTGGCAAAGCTGTGGATGGGCCAAAAGGGAGCTTGCGACCGCCTTTCGGAGATTCTCGGGATCTTTCCGCCGAAAGGGGAGGCCTCGGAGAAGGCGCAGCAGCGAAGGGAAACAGCAGCAAAGGTTTCTGCCCTTGTGCTTGCCAATGCGTTCATTTTTCAGGAGCAGCTTGCGGGCAGCGACAAGCGCATTTCTTCGCTGCGGGCATTGGACAGAGATGAGGACACGGTTACAGCGACGGCGAAGCATTGGAGATGGATATGGGAGAACATCAATTACGTTCCGATTTTTCAACTCGGTGAGCGGGTCCTAAACGAGCTTCCAAGCAGTATCAATTCCACAATAGCCACGCGAGCCCTTCTTAGGGAAGCTATTTCAATCTGCCGCCAACAGGCGGCTCTCCGGCACGATCTCATGGGCCGAATCTATCACTGGCTTCTGCATGAGGCAAAATACCTCGGAACCTACTATACCTCGGTTTCTGCCGCTACCCTCTTAATGAAGTTGACATTCGCCGCAAAGTGGGGCCAGGATTTTAGCGATCCTGCGGAGCTTGCATCTTTCAAGGTCGCTGACCTGGCTTGCGGCACGGGGACGCTATTGATGGCCAGCGCACAAGCAATCTCGGACGCTTATATCCGAAAGCGAGCGGACCTCGGCCTTTCTCTTGACGTTAAGGATATGTCCACGTTGCATCGCGCTTTGATGGAGAACGTTCTGCACGGTTACGACGTTCTTCCCTCAGCGGTCCACTTAACCGCCTCGACTCTTGCGATGTTAGCGCCCGAGGTGGCTTTCGTTCGCATGGGCCTGTTTGTGATGCCCCTTGGAATGGACCACGGCATTGCGAAGCTCGGCAGCCTGGATTTCCTGGGCACCAACGAGATTCAAACGCAGATGGCGCTCGACTATTCGCACACAGAAGCAGTCCGAGAGGGAGCGGCGTCTTCGGTCGCAACGAAAGCGACCGTTCCGCTCCTCGACCTCTGCGTGATGAATCCGCCCTTTGTTCGCAGCGTGGGCGGCAATCTTCTCTTCGGTTCTTTACCGGATGAAAGGGGCAGGCTTCAAACGGAGCTTAAGCGGCGGGTGAAAGAGATCGGAGCCAGCGCGACTGCCGGGCTTGGGAGCGTTTTTGTCGCGCTGGCGGATAAGTGGCTCAAACCCGGTGGACGCCTTGCATTCGTGCTTCCGGCAGCGCTCGCATCGGGCGAGGCGTGGGGTGACACGCGAAAACTAATTGCAGAGAATTACCAACTTGAAACAGTCGTATCGAGCCATGATGCAGAACGTCCCAATTTTTCCGAGAATACGGATCTCTCCGAAATCCTGTTTATTGCGCGGAAAAGGTGGGAGGGTGAACTTAAGACTCGAACCAAATATATAAGCCTGTGGCGCAACCCGCGGTCCATACATGAGGCGCTTGACCTCGCAAACAGGATCAACCATGCCGATGAGCCGGTGACCGTGGAAGGGGATGGTCTCACCACCATTAGTGGACCTAATGGGAAGCTTGGCGAGATGATTTCTTTGCCGAGCGCTAGCGAAAAGGAGAATTGGACTGGAGCGCTGTTCGCGCAGAGCGATTCGCTGCGAATCTGCTGGAGCTTGGAGCGGCGAGAGCTTCGTGTTCCGGGCCAGCGCCTTACTGTTCCTGTCCCGCTATGCTCTCTTGACACTCTGGGGGCTCTCGGACCCGACCGCAAGCGTATCCACGAAGGATTCAAGGTTACTAGAGAAGATTGGACGCCGTACCCGGCATTTTGGGGCCATGAATCAGCCAAGGTTCTAACGATTAGCCAACAGCCGAACGCTCGACTTGCTGCGTGGCTAGAATCCCCTCGTGGCCCAAACTATGGCGCACATTTGTGGGAAAGGGCGGGAAGTATTCTCCTCGTCGAGCGACTTTGGCCGATTACCCACAAGGTTCTTGCCGTGGGGTTCGATAGCGAGGTGCTCGGAAACACTTGGTGGGCCTTTAAGCCGAAGTCGATGACCAGGAAGCAAGAGAAGGCGCTCCTGATTTGGCTCAATAGCTCTCCTGCCATGCTCCTATATTTCGGTCGGAGGGTGGTAACGCGCAGCGCGTGGATGCAGATGAAGCAGCCGGGTTGGGAATCGATGCCGGTCATCGATGTTCGCGCGCTTTCGTCGAAGCAGGTCAATCGTCTCGCGGCAGCCTACGACGCTCTTTCGTCTCAAGGGTTGCAACCTCTCGCCCGGCTCAATTCGGATGCTGTGCGTTGCGAGATTGATCGAGAGGTTGCCCAAACTCTCCGGGTTCCGGAGTTCGGCTTTATTCGAGAGCTTCTGGACCGGGAGCCCGGAATGAACGCAACCGACATAGCGCCGCGTGCCGAACATTCTATCCCGGCACCGGGGGACGATGAAGAGGACTCCCAAGCGAGCTTTTTGTTGGACGGCGAAGGATGAGCGTGGCTTCGCCGCGTGGATTGATTTCTAAAAACTGGTGGATGGATTTATGCGGGGATGAAACCCCCTCTTCCACCCCAGCGACAAAGACCCGTCGCTGGGGACCCCGGCCTCCCTCCGGATTGAGCCATTCCGCAGGGGCTGAAGCCCGGGTTCATTTTTCGGACTTTGCGGCACGGCTGAAGCCGTGCCCTTTCAAAGCTCAGGGCCGTCGGGAATCGTGGCACCCTCACCCGGTCAACCATGAGCGATCAAGAGGCCGAGATCATCCCCAGGTAAATTCGATTGGCTTTTCGATGCCGGGATGGAGGCTCCGGTGCACGGGGCAGGTATGGGCGGCACGTTCCAGCTTCTGCCGGTTCTCGGGGCTCACGGCGTGCGGAACGCGAATCGTGACCGAAAGACGCTGAATCATCCGGACGGGCGTGCTGGTCATCTCTTTTTCGACGGTGGCTGTGGTTCCGGCAAGATCGATGTTGAGGGTACGCGCCATGATTCCCATGATGGTCAGGATGCAACTGCCCAGCGCGGTAGCCACTAGATCGGTGGGCGAAAAACTCTCTCCGCGCCCCTGATTGTCTTTGGGCGCATCGGTAGAGAGGACGGTTCCCGATGGACCATGCACGGCCTTGCAGTGCAGATCGCCTTCGTATTCAAGCTGAATCGATACCATAGATTTGCCTCTGAACCAGTGTAGCGAAGGCTGGGACCTGGGGTTGTGCTCTTTTCCGTTGCGCAAGCGAAGGACCGGGTCGCGGGCCGGGAGGCCCTCGATACAGCCGGCCAAGAGGCCGGCGCTACAAAAGCTGACTTGCGGCTTCGGCCAGGCGCTGGGCGCGCCAGAGGGCGCCTTCTAACGAGACAACCGGCTCGCGGCCCACCGGCATCTCGGGGGCGGCGGCTTTGAGGCCGGCGAAGAAGGCTTCGCGGACCATGGTCATCTGCGAGAGGACGCCGCCGGTCCAGGCTACCGGAACTTCGCCGGGAATCGCGTGCTTGCGGCGGAGCTTGTTGCGGACGAGCAGGACGAAGTTGACGAGATCGGCTGCGGCCTCCGAGAGAACTCCACTGGCCACCGCATCGCCGGCCTCGGCCAACTCATAGATGGCGGGGGCGAGCGCGGCGAAGTCCGGACCGGGCGTGCTGTCGCCCAGGTTGACCAGGTCTTCCAGGGCGGGCGTTCCCCAAATCTCGCCCACCTTCGCGAGAATCTGCGACGGTTCTTCACGATCGTAGGCGTTGAGGGCGCGGCGGATGCTGTGCAGGCCGATCCAGTAGCCGGAGCCACGGTCGCCCAGGCGCGAACTCCAGCCGCCGGCAGACTCGCGGCTGCCGTCGGGCGCGCGGCCGATGGTGTTGGTGCCGGTGCCGGCGATCTGGAGGATTCCGGGGCCTCCGCGGAAGGCCGCGTCGAGAGCGATGATCTCGTCGCCGACGACCTCGGAGCGCTCGACGGAGAAGTCGTGCAGGACGGCTGTGATCCACTCCGATGTGCCGGGCATGGAGGCGGAGGCCACGCCGACCGAAGCGGCGCGGAGGCCGGTGACGCCGGCCTGGGCGTAGGCCTCTTTGAGCAGCGCGCGCAGGTTGGCCTCGGCGGCTTCGGAGCCAACGCGGAGACGCTTGATGGAGCCGTTCTCAGCGTGGGCCAAAAGACGGTCACCCGCCACGATGGAGGCGCGAGTCCGGGTTCCTCCGCCGTCGATGCCGAGAACTGGGTTCATCTTGCGGCACTCTGCGCTTCGCGAAAACTCGCCAGGACGTTGAGATAGGCGCGGGAGGTTTCGGTGATGGTTTCAGGGGTTCCGGCGTCGATGGCGGCCAGATTGACCAGGTCGCTGCCTACGCCGAGGGCGCGTGCGCCGGCGCGGAGGAAGCTCTCGGCGGTTTGCAGGGTGACGCCGCCGGTGGGGATGAGTTTGAGATGCGGGAAGGGAGCCAGCAGGGACTTGAGATAGCTTGCGCCGCCCATGGCCGAGCAGGGAAATATCTTCACGTAGTCCGCGCCGGCGTTCCAGGCGGTGATGACTTCGGTCGGAGTGAGAGCGCCGGGGATGGAGAGCTTGCCGAGGTCGCGGGTTTTGGCGATTACTTCAAAGTGGAAGCTGGGACTGACGACGAACTCTGCGCCAGCGTCGATGGTGGCCTGGGCCTCGTCGGCAGTGGTGACGGTGCCGGAGCCGAGCAGGAGCTTCGTTCCGTATTCTTTCCTGAGCTCTTTCAGCACATCCAGAGCGCCGGGGACGGTCATGGTGACTTCAACGACGGTGACGCCGCCGGCGATCATGGCCTTGACGACGGCGAGGGCCTGGGCGGCGTTGCGGGCGCGGAGAACGGGAATGAGGCCGACGCGTTCGATGATTTGGGCGGTGGTTTCGGGCATGGTTTCCTCAATCGGGGGGATGAGAATGCGGCTGATCGGTCAAAGATACTTTAGCGCATCTCTCCGTGGGCCGGGGATCGCGGCATTCCCCGCGGGCATCCTGGCTTGGAGGGCGGCTTCATGGCCAGTCAGTTCTGAAGGTTTGGAGGCGCGGGCCGGGATCGAACCGGCGCATAAAGGTTTTGCAGACCTCTCCCTTACCACTTGGGTACCGCGCCTTGGCAGGGCTGCCTCTTAATCTATATGTCCCATGCCGCCGTAGCCAACCCGGCCGACGCCGGAGGGCGGAATGGAGCGGGAGACGAGATTTGAACTCGCGACCCTCGCCTTGGCAAGGCGATGCTCTACCACTGAGCTACTCCCGCTTAGTGCAAGATTGAGTATACCGGGCGGCCCAAATGAGGTCAAACCGCAGTGGGCGTTCCGCTTGCGCTCCGGTCCGGGTTCCAGGACGCGAGATTGGAGCGCGAGCCGTCTTCCACGTGGACGATCTCTCCGTCGCGCATATGCAGAATCCGGCTGGCGATCGAAGCCGCCTCGGGATTGTGGGTAATCATCAGCGTCGTCTGGCCCAGTTCGCGGTTGGAGCGGAGCAGCATGTGGAGCACGGCGTCGGAGCTTTTGGTGTCGAGATTGCCGGTGGGCTCGTCGGCCAGCACGATGGCGGGGCGGGTGATCAGCGCGCGGGCGATGGCGACGCGCTGCTGCTCGCCGCCGCTCAACTCGTTGGGGCGGTGGTGCAGCCGTCCGCGGATCGCCAGAAGATCGCTTAGGTGGTCGAGATATTCGCGGTCGAGCGGGGTCTTTTTTCCGTCTTTGGAGCGCCCGGCGACCTCATGGGCGATCTCAATGTTGCCCATGGCCGAGAGCGTGGGCAGCAGGTTGAACTTCTGGAAGACGAATCCGATGCGATGCTTGCGCAGGCGTGTGCGCTCGGCGTCGGAGAGCGAGGCGAAGTCCACGCCGTCGATGACGACGCGGCCCTCGGTGGCTTTTGTGAGCCCGCCCAGCAGATAAAAAAGCGTGGATTTGCCGGAACCCGAGGGGCCGACGATGGCGACAAACTCTCCCGGCTCGACGGCCAGTGAAACCTTGCGCACCGCGGTGACCTGGATTCGGCCCGCTGCGTAAACCTTGGTCAGATTCTCGGCAAGAATGATCGGCGAAGAGCTTTCGGGCTGCACAGCATCCATTGTAAATGCGCTGGCCGCTTCCGGTTGGCCAAGAATCCAGGGACAAGGGGCAGGTGAAGACAGAGGGATCCTATTACAGATGTTCTCTTTGCGGGACCATGGAGCCGCTTTAGGACTCAGTGCCCGTCGCTGGACCAGTGCGGCGGGTCAGCAACAAGTTTAATCACGCCATAGGATTTCCCAACCTCCTGGAGCAACGGATTGCTGCCGTCCTTTGCCCCGGTCTTGATCGTCACGTCCTTGCCCCCGCCGTCCTTGATCTTCAACTCGGCACTGCTCCAGGAGATGTCCATATCGATGGCCTTGCCTTCGGTATGCCGAGAGACGAGGACCGGACGATAAGCGATGTCGTAGCCGGCGACCATCTGTCCAGCGCCGAGTTTAGAGGCGTTGACGTTCTTGTTCCCCTTTGCGTCCTTGTATACCCAGTCGATGTCGACCCCGGCCATCTCCGGCACCTGCTCGGGATCGTAGTTCTCCTTGGCTACCCGGAAGGACCAGTGCATGAGGAAAGCCCGTTCCTTGGGGCGCAAGGTTGCATTGACGGAAACAGTAGCCCCCGCCGCAGTCAGCGCGTCGATGAATTTCTTGGCGTTCGATTTGAACGGATCCACGAGGTCATCCATGCTCGTGCTGTTGGGAAATTTGCTGACCCACAATTGCCCGCTCAATGTCTTGGGATTAGGCATAGGCTCCTTCTCAACTTCTGGATTCAATGTCAGGGATTACTTCTGGATTCAATGTCAGGGATTACCGGGTTTCGTGTCGCGCCCGGTGCAGGTTGGATCAACGTCGTAACCGAGGTAATAATAGTAGTGCCATTTGCGGCGCCCCTTGAGCGGCTTTCCCTTCCAGACCGTAAGGTGCACGCCTTCAGAACTGGTGCAAGAGCGGAAAGACTCGGTGCGCCCGTCGCCGTCGAGATCCGCGGTTACGCCGGTCTCCGCCACGGTGAAGGTTCCTGCAAAATCTGTCAGGGCAAAGGCTGGCGCCGACTTCTCGAGTGAACCGCTGATCACCTTGAACTCGTAATGATAAAGTCCGGGCTGATTCTGATCCGTGGCTGTACACGCCTGTTCGACCTTGCGCAGGATCTCCGCCTCGCCCGTAGTTTGTGGTGTGCCCGCGTTGACGAACTGGATCTTTTGACCGGGAACAAGTGTTGCATTGCGGATGTCGAGACAGGTGCGGTCGGCCTTATCGACGGCAACCCCTAGATCGGCTCCGTAATTGAATGGCGTCTGGGCACCGAGCTTCCCAGCGATTGCCAACAGCAATACGCAGCCTGCGAATGCATATGCTCTCAAAGTTGCCACATCTTCTCCGTCCTTGGAAAACCAGCGCCTCGCCCGAACATTCCACCCCGGTTTTCCGTCCTGGTTCAATGACGGGGTCGATTATATACTCAATCAACCGATTCGCTAAGCCGAAGATGCAGAGGGCGGCGACACTGGGGGAGCAATCTGGCAATCTGGAATCTTTCGCTCGACCGGCTTATCCCGATCGAATGGAAGGCTCAAGAGAAGCACTGAGCCCTCGGAACCTAGAAACATCTCGCAGTTGCGGGCGGATTGGTGGTATCTTTTTATTCATCCCGAATCTCCGGGTGACGAGATATTCCTCTTAACTGAATCAGCCTGCTACCAGCCGTTGCGCAGTACGACATTTGGACCGGATGCGCCTTTGCAAGATTTGTCGAGGGTTGGCAGACGTGTCCGAGCGGCGGCCGGGGCGATGTTTCGGAACGTTGTTTCCCTGAGACTGAAGACAAAACGGAGGCAAACGGATGACCCAGTCCTACCAAGAAGTCGAACGCCGGCCGCGTCTTGACTGCCGGGGAGGTCAAACACCTCACCGAGGATGGAGGCAAGCCCGCCGACACCCTGATGAACGTTGTGGCATTGATCGCGACGCGGTTCAGGACCGACGTTTGCTCGGCTTACCTGCTGGAGCCGGATCGATCGAACCTGGTGTTGGCTGCGACCCTCGGGCTGCACCCGCGCTGCATCGGCACGCTGCGCATGCCGCTCAACGAAGGCCTCGTGGGCCTGGTTGCCGAGCAGGTGATGCCGGTGGCCGTCGATGATGTCAGGACGCACTCGCGGTTCAAGTACTTCAAGGAATCAGGCGAGGAAGAGTATCACTCGTTTCTGGGCGTGCCGCTGATCGACCGCGGAGTCTTGCAGGGCGTTCTGGTGGTACAGACCAAAGAATCGCGGATCTTTCGCGAGCACGAGATTCGCCTGCTGGTGGAAGCGGCGAACCAGGTGGCGCCGGTGGTCAGCGAGGCGCGCACGCTGGATCGTTTCATCGGCCCGGCCCAGGAGCGCCTGTGGGCCTTGGCGCGGAATATCTGGTGGAGCTGGGACCGGGACTGCATCAGCTTGTTCCGCGATCTGAATCCGATGCGCTGGCGGCAACTGAATCAAAATCCCATCTCGCTGCTCAGCGAGATTCCTCTGGAGGAGATCGAGCGCCGCGCCACGGAACTGGTTTTGCATAGCCGGATCAACTATGTCTACCGGCGGCAGCAGGAGTATCTGCACGCGGATCGAACCTGGGGCGCGGCTCATGCGGGCGTGTTGCGGCCTCGACCGGTGGCCTATTTTTCCGCCGAGTTCGGGCTGCACGAATCGCTGCCCATCTATTCCGGCGGCCTGGGCGTGCTGGCCGGAGACCACATCAAGAGCGCATCCGACCTGGACATACCGCTGATCGGGATCGGGCTGTTTTACGGACAGGGGTACTTTCTTCAGCGCCTGGACAAGAGCGGCTGGCAGCAGGAGGAGTATCTGCAAACCGATGTCAACCAGTTGCCCATGCAGCCTGCCATCGGCCAGAACGGCGAACCGGTGGTGGTGGAGATTCAAACCCGCAGCGGCTCGATCCGCGCCAAGGTCTGGCAGATCAAGGTTGGCCGCTGCGATCTCTTGCTGCTGGACTCGAATGTGGCGGGAAATGCGCCCGAGGATCTGGAGCTGACCTCGCGCCTCTATGGCGGCGACGGACGCACGCGCATTCGCCAGGAGCTGCTGCTGGGCGTGGGCGGCTTTCGCGCGCTCAAGGCGATGGGGGTCTCTCCGGGAGTCCTGCACCTGAATGAGGGGCACAGCGGCTTTGCGGTCTTCGAGGCCATTCGCAATCGCATGCAGGAAGAAGGCGTGGACTTCCGCACCGCCGCCAGTACGATCCCGCGGGAGGTGATCTTTACCACGCATACTCCCGTGCCGGCGGGCCACGATCGTTTCAACTCCGATCTTATCGAGGAGCACCTGGGATGCCTGCGCGAGGAACTCGGGCTTTCGCAGGAGGCGCTAATGGGCTTTGGCCGCGAGAACCCCGCCGATCAGCGGGAACCATTCTGCATGACGGTTCTGGGACTCAAGCTGTCGCGCCGCGCCAATGCCGTTTCCTCACTTCATGGAGAGGTTTCCCGGTCGATGTGGAACAAGCTGTTTCCCGGCAAGAGCGAAGACGCGGTGCCCATCGGCCACATCACCAATGGCGTGCACGTTCCGTCGTGGCTTGCGCCGCAGATGTGCCGCCTCTACGACCGGCATCTGGGGGTCGGATGGCAGAGCCACAGCGGATCGGCGCGAACCTGGGAGGAGATCGAGAACGTGGACGATGGCGAGCTTTGGGAGACGCACCTGAGCCTGAAGTCGCAGCTTCTGGATTTTGTGCGCAACCGTGCGTGGGAGCAGGCAAAGCGCCGCGCCGAAGCCGATGAATCCCTGCAAAGGCTGGCCAAGGTGCTCTCGCCGGACGCGCTCACCATCGGCTTTGCGCGGCGATTCGCCACGTACAAGCGGGCCAATCTGATCCTGGCCGATATGCAGCGGCTGGCGTCGATGGTCAACGATCCCAAGCGCCCGGTGCAGTTCCTCTTCGCCGGCAAGGCCCACCCGCACGATGAGCCGGGCAAGGCGGTTCTGCAGCAGATCGCCCAGATGATGCGCAACTCCGAGTTCGGAGAGAAATTTGTCTTTATCGAGGATTATGACATCAATGTCGGCCGGCATCTGGTGCAGGGCGTCGATGTCTGGCTGAACAATCCGCGCCGTCCGCTTGAGGCCTCCGGCACCAGCGGGCAGAAGGTGGTTCTGAACGGCGGCTTGAACCTTTCTGTTTTGGACGGCTGGTGGGCGGAGGCCTACGACGGCCTCAACGGCTTTGCCATCGGCACAGGCAGAACGCACACGAACATGGATATGCACGACAGCCGCGACGGCGAAGACCTCTACCGCGTTCTACGCGAGGAATTGATTCCGCTCTACTACAGCCGAGACCGCGACGGACTGCCCCGCGGCTGGATCAAACGCATGAAGCGAACTATCCGCACGCTGGGCTGGCGCTTCAATGCCGACCGCATGGTGATGGATTACACGCTGAAATGCTATATTCCCGCGGCGGGAGGAACGTCGAGCGAAATCAAGAGTCCGTGCTAGAGCCTGTTATGAACTTTCGCGCGAGCGGCGTTGCGGGCGAAAATGGGACCAGACCGGGGCCCCCGCGGACAGGTCTTCGTCCGTGGGGTGGGGACGAGGCGGAATCCGAAGGTTGTGGCGGGCCCACAGTCGAGGAGGACAACGAAGTATGGCCCCATTTGCGCCGCAACCCGGGGTCCCCGGCGCGCGAACTCTGCGCGCTGGGGTGGAAGCCGAAGGGCCGGGGCCAATTTCCCTCATTTCTTCGTCACTCGCCGCTCGAAGATAGCCCATATTCGTCGCTTCTCGCTCCTCGAACTGAGGGAAAATTGGCTCCCGGCGCCGCCCGTGGGAAAGTTCATAACAGGCTCTAAGGGGCAGGGGTTTCCCTCAGAGATCAATCATGACGATCCTAAGATCATCGTCGATCCTCTTATTTTGCGTTGACTGGGGGTAATTCTCGGCAAGCGCCTAGCGCGGGGCTGGCTACGATCCAGCACGAAGAGCGAAGCAGATTGGCGGGTCTCTCGGAATAGGTTACCAAAGAGTACATTATGATACATTTCTTTGGTAATACGATTTGGTGCCAAGAGGGTATAATTTCGCACGAGCCACTTTGGTGGTTCAGCCGGTAGCCAACCCGCGAAAAATCGATCCCATGGGCAAGCCCTACAGGAGATCAGGGGTAGTAATTGCAAGGCTCATTCGCTCGCCAAGGGTTGCACCCTTAACTGTTGCAAGTTTGTGCTTTGGGATGACGATTATTTGCATTGACTAAAGTTCGCATTCTGGAGAGTGTGCACGCGCGCTTGGCCATTCTGTAAATCCCCGCCGCAAATCGCCCGCGGGAAGAGCAGAAATCGGCAGTTCTGAGACCCCGATCACAGTGAACCTAAACCGCCGCCTGAGCTGAAGCTCTCATCGCCCAGTTCAGGCGGCCTCAAAGGTAACGATCCTTGTAAGGAGGGATTCATATGTTCTCGTTCTCCAAACTGTCAATCAGCGCACTGGCATTTCTACTGCCCGGAGTAATGTGGGCCGTTGATGCGCCCCTCACCGCAGACACGTACGTCAGCACCGCGAATCCAACCACGAATTTCGGTGCTCGTGGAAACATCGTTGTGAGCAACGGAGCGAGCGGAGATCGGGCGCTGCTTCAATTCGATCTGGGAGGTTTGCCGCCGGGAACTACCGCCGATGAGATTGCCAGCGCCAGCTTGCGTATCTATGTGAATCAGGTGGTGTCCGCCGGACAAATTGCCGTTTACGTTGTCAATGGTCCTTGGTCTGAAGCTACCGTGAATGGCAGAAATCAACCGACTCTGGGCGCCCTTGTTCTGGGGTCAATCCCAGTGACAGGGTCTAATGCCTTTATCCGAATCGACGTGACCCCTCTGGTCAAGAGCTGGGTAATCGGTTCCGTTGCAAACAACGGGATCGCAATCCTTCCCGATCCGAGTTCCAGAAGGGCCATGGAGGTCTATCTCGACAGCAAGGAGAACACGGCGTCCAGCCATCCTGCTCAACTCGATATCACGCTCGCTGGTCCTGCAGGCCCCGCCGGTCCGCAGGGAATTCAGGGGCCTGTTGGACCGCAAGGTGTTATGGGACCTCAAGGCGCAGCGGGGGCTCCGGGACCGGCTGGAATACAAGGGCTGGCAGGGCCGCAAGGGTCCGCCGGCGTGCAGGGAGTTGCCGGACCGCAGGGACCGGTTGGACCGAACCCGATGGCGATCGCGCTTCTTCGGTGGTATGGAGCCAACCTGGTCGCCAGCATCCCTGTGGGAACTAACCCTTCGGAAGCGATCTTCGATGGAAGCAACGTCTGGGTATCGAACACCAGCGACGGAACCGTAACGAAGCTGCGAGCAAATGATGGCGCCAACC